>NZ_CP108191.1:3567500-7404623 GCF_045160845.1 Streptomyces sp. NBC_00122
GCGATGGGGTGACGCAGGAAGGTAGTCCAGCCCGGGCGGTGGTTGTCCCGGGGTAAGGGTGTAGGCCGAGGGGTAGGCAAATCCGTCCCTCATTAAGGCTGAGACCTGATGCCGAGCCGATTGTGGTGAAGTGGATGATCCTATGCTGTCGAGAAAAGCCTCTAGCGAGTTTCATGGCGGCCCGTACCCTAAACCGACTCAGGTGGTCAGGTAGAGAATACCGAGGCGTTCGGGTGAACTATGGTTAAGGAACTCGGCAAAATGCCCCCGTAACTTCGGGAGAAGGGGGGCCATCACTGGTGATCGGACTTGCTCCGTGAGCTGGGGGTGGCCGCAGAGACCAGCGAGAAGCGACTGTTTACTAAAAACACAGGTCCGTGCGAAGCCGTAAGGCGATGTATACGGACTGACGCCTGCCCGGTGCTGGAACGTTAAGGGGACCGGTTAGTGCACTTTCGGGTGTGCGAAGCTGAGAACTTAAGCGCCAGTAAACGGCGGTGGTAACTATAACCATCCTAAGGTAGCGAAATTCCTTGTCGGGTAAGTTCCGACCTGCACGAATGGCGTAACGACTTCTCGACTGTCTCAACCATAGGCCCGGTGAAATTGCACTACGAGTAAAGATGCTCGTTTCGCGCAGCAGGACGGAAAGACCCCGGGACCTTTACTACAGTTTGATATTGGTGTTCGGTTCGGCTTGTGTAGGATAGGTGGGAGACTTTGAAGCAGCCACGCCAGTGGTTGTGGAGTCGCCGTTGAAATACCACTCTGGTCGTGCTGGATGTCTAACCTCGGTCCGTGATCCGGATCAGGGACAGTGTCTGATGGGTAGTTTAACTGGGGCGGTTGCCTCCCAAAGGGTAACGGAGGCGCCCAAAGGTTCCCTCAGCCTGGTTGGCAATCAGGTGTTGAGTGTAAGTGCACAAGGGAGCTTGACTGTGAGACCGACGGGTCGAGCAGGGACGAAAGTCGGGACTAGTGATCCGGCGGTGGCTTGTGGAAGCGCCGTCGCTCAACGGATAAAAGGTACCCCGGGGATAACAGGCTGATCTTCCCCAAGAGTCCATATCGACGGGATGGTTTGGCACCTCGATGTCGGCTCGTCGCATCCTGGGGCTGGAGTCGGTCCCAAGGGTTGGGCTGTTCGCCCATTAAAGCGGTACGCGAGCTGGGTTTAGAACGTCGTGAGACAGTTCGGTCCCTATCCGCTGTGCGCGTAGGAATATTGAGAAGGGCTGTCCCTAGTACGAGAGGACCGGGACGGACGAACCTCTGGTGTGCCAGTTGTCCTGCCAAGGGCATGGCTGGTTGGCTACGTTCGGGAGGGATAACCGCTGAAAGCATCTAAGCGGGAAGCCTGCTTCAAGATGAGTATTCCCACCTCCTTGAGAGGGTAAGGCTCCCAGTAGACGACTGGGTTGATAGGCCAGATGTGGAAGCCCGGTAACGGGTGAAGCTGACTGGTACTAATAGGCCGAGGGCTTGTCCTCAGTTGCTCGCGTCCACTGTGTTAGTTCTGAAATAACGAACGGCTGTGAAAGCACCAGCGTTCAAATTTCATAGTGTTTCGGTGGTCATAGCGTTAGGGAAACGCCCGGTTACATTCCGAACCCGGAAGCTAAGCCTTTCAGCGCCGATGGTACTGCAGGGGGGACCCTGTGGGAGAGTAGGACGCCGCCGAACAATCATTGCGGAAGCCCCGCACCAGACCTTTACGGGTCCGGTGCGGGGCTTTTCTGCGTTTGAGGCGCGCTGGTGTATACGCCGCTGTAGACTCGCGCTATGTCTGATGCCATGATCCGTGTCCCGGCCGAGGTGAGAGACCGCCTCGCGGCCATCGCAGAGTCCCGAGGGACGTCCATCCGCGCTCTGGTGCAGGAGTTCGCGGAGACCACCCTGACCGCCGAGGAGCGGCGCGAGCGGGCGGAGCGTGCCCGCGAGTACATGGCTGAGCACTTCGGGGTCCTGGTGACGGATGAGGAGAGCGAGGCCATGAGGCGCAAGATCCGCGAAGCCTTTGCCGGCCAACAGGACGCTGCCGCGTGATCCAACACCAGTTCGTCCTGGATACGCCATCCCTGTTGGCGTTGTCCGGGAATCGGCAGATGTCTGCACTGATTCACCAGGCTTTCCTCGATGCCGACACTCGATTGTGGGCGCCGGTCCTGTCCATCCTTGAAGCGGATCTGGAACACGCGGGGATCGCCGAGCACATCGGCCAGCTCGACGTCATCCACACGATCGACCTTGACTACCCGGCCACGCTGGCCGTGGCACAGCTGTGCCGGGACGGCGTACCTGCGGGGATCGCGGCGGCGGTGCACGCCGTGCGCCACCTGCCCGAGTGGGATGCGGGCGCGCTGGTGGCGACGGTTGAGCCCAAGGCGTACGAGGGCCACGGAGTAGCTGTATTCGACCTCAAGCGTTGAGATCGGCGAGCCGAGGATCTTCCGATGTTCAGCCGATCACCAGCACGCGGCTGCCGTGGACCTGAGCTGACGACTCGTAGGGTTGGGGTATGGGCTATGACCTCGTCATCTTCGACAACGACGGCGTGCTGGTGGACAGCGAGCCGCTCGCCAACAGCATCCTCGCCGGGTACCTGACCGAGCTGGGGCACCCGACCTCCTACGAGGAGTCGCTCCGCGACTACATGGGGGCGGCCGTTCACCGGGTGCACGAACTCGTCCTGGAGCGGACCGGGGAGAGGCTGCCGGACGACTTCGACGAGACGCTGTACGCGCGCACCTTCGCCGCGTTCGAGCGGGACCTGAAGCCCGTTCCCGGGGTCGAGGAGGTCCTCGGGGCGCTCACCGCGAACGGGATCGGCTACTGCATGGCCTCCTCCGGGAGTCACGAGCGGATCCGGGTGGGGCATCGCGCGGCCGGGCTCGACGGATGGTTCGAGGAGGAGTGGATCTTCAGCTCCCAGGACGTCGGCCACGAGAAGCCGGCGCCCGATCTGTTCCTGCACGCGGCCCGGTCGATGGGTGTCGAACCCGCGCGGTGCGTCGTCGTCGAGGCCAGTCCGCTCGGCGTGCAGGCGGCGCTCGCCGCGGGCATGGACGTGTTCGCGTTCACCTCGATGGTGCCCGCCGAGCAGCTCGGCGGGGCCACCGCCTACTTCGGGGACATGAAGCAGCTGCCGGGACTTCTGCAACTGCCCATGTGATCGCTCTACCCACGGGTAGCCCCGGGGCCTACGCTGACCCGCCATGACGGTTGATGCGCGGCTGCGGCGCGGGCGTGTGGCTCTGGGGTTCAGCTTCTTCGTGCAGGGCGTCACCTTCGCCCTGCTCGTGACACGGATTCCGGCCATCCAGGACCGGTACGGGATATCCGACGGGCTGCTGCCCGCCTTCCTCGCGGCCGTCCCGGTCCTGGCCGGCGCGGCGAGCGTCGCCACCGAGCACCTGGTGAAGCGGGTGGCGCCCAGCACGGTGCTCAGGTGGGCGCAGCCGCTGGTGCTGCTGTCCCTGCTGGGGGTCGGGGCCGGCAGCCAGATGTGGCACGTGGCCCTGGCCCTGGGGGCGTTCGGGCTCTCGGTCGGTGCGCTGGACGCCTCGATGAACATGATCGGGGTCAGTCTGCAGCGGGCGTACGGGCGCAGCATCATGCTGGGTTTCCACGCCGCGTACAGCCTCGGCGGGATCCTGGGCGCCTCGGCCGCGTGGGCCGGGGCGCACTGGCATCTGGACCTGTTCGTCTCCTATCTGCCCGCCGTGGTCCTGCTGCTGCCGCTCGTCCTGCTGGCGAGCCGCGACTACGTGGTCACACCCTCCGGCGCGGTCCAGGAGAAGGGGCTGGGCGCGGGCGGCGGCAAGCTGCTCCTGCCGCTCTGCCTGGTGATGGCGTGCGCGTACATCGGGGACTCGACGGTGGCGAACTGGAGTGCCAAGTACCTGCAGGACGTGCTGGGGAGCTCCGAGCAGCTGGCGACCGTCCCGTACAACGTCTACATGGTGACCACCCTCCTCGGGCGGGCCGTCGGGGACCTGGGGGTGCGGCGCTTCGGGGCCGCGCCCGTCGTCCGGGGCGGGACGATGGTGGCGGCCTGCGGTTTCGTGGTCGTGGCGGCCGCTCCGGGTGCGTGGGTGGGGATGCTGGGCTTCACGCTGCTGGGGATCGGGCTGTGCGTGATCGTGCCGCAGACCTTCGCCGCGGCCGGGAGGCTCTTCCCGGGGGCGTCGGACACCGCCATCGCCCGGCTGAACATCTTCAACTACGTCGGCTTCCTGATCGGGTCGCCGCTCGTGGGCGGGATCGGGGACGCCTGGAGCTACCGGGGAGCGATGCTCGTGCCGATGGTTCTCGTCATGATCACTCTGTTCTACGCCGGCTCGTTCGGACCGCGGACGGCCCGATACGGTGTCGGGCATGAGCGGCCGCGGGTTGTTGATGTGGGACGAGGCGGTAACGAAGTATGACTTCGGGCCCAGCCATCCGATGGATCCGGTGCGTCTGGCGCTGACCATGGGGCTGGTGCGCGCCTTCGGGCTGGACCGGGCCATGGAGGTACGGGCGGCCCGCGCGGCCGGGGACTCGACGCTGAAGCTCGTCCACCGGGAGGACTACGTCGCCGCGGTGCGCGAGGTGTCCGCGGACCCCGGGATCGCCGACGGCTCGTACGGGCTGGGCACCATGGACGATCCGGCCTTCCACGGCATGCACGAGGCCTCGGCGCTGATCGCCGGGCAGTCGGTGGCGGGAGCGGAGGCGATCTGGCGCGGTGAGGCCGAGCACGCCGTGAACTTCGCCGGCGGGCTGCACCACGCCATGCCGGGCGGCGCGGCCGGTTTCTGCGTGTACAACGACGCCGCCCTGGCCGTCGCGCGGCTGCTGGAGCTGGGGGCCGAGCGGGTCGCGTACGTGGACGTGGACGTCCATCACGGTGACGGCGTACAGGCGGCGTTCTGGGACGACCCGCGGGTGCTGACCATCTCCGTGCACGAGCATCCGCGAACGCTTTTCCCGCAGACCGGGTGGCCGGAGGAGACGGGCGGGCCGACGGCCGAGGGGTCGGCGGTGAACGTCGCGCTGCCCGCGGGGACCGGGGACGAGGGGTGGCTGCGGGCCTTCCACGCGACGGTGCCGGAACTGCTGGCGGACTTCCGGCCGCAGGTGCTGGTGACCCAGCACGGGGCGGACACGCACTTCGAGGACCCGCTGGCGCATCTGGCGGTGTCCCTGGACGCCCAGCGGGCCGTCCAGGAGGCCTGTCACCGGCTCGCGCACGAGCACGCGGACGGGCGGTGGCTGGCGCTGGGCGGCGGCGGGTACGCGGTGGTGGACGTCGTACCGCGGTCGTGGACGCACCTGGTGGCGATCGCCGCGCACCGGCCCGTCGACCCGGAGGCCGCCGTGCCGGCGTCGTGGCGGGACGAGGTGTACGCGCGGACGCGGGCGCTGGCGCCGGGCCGGATGACGGACGGGCGGACGGTGTCGTGGCGGGACTGGGACGCGGGGTACGACCCGGCGGACCGTACGGATCAAGCCGTCCTGGCGACCCGGCGCGCGGTGTTCCCGCTGCGCGGAATGCTGACCTGACGATGCATCGTTACGCCGACTGTGGGTCTGTGCTCCGGAACTGATGATCCGCCAGGTTCGTTGAGGCAGCATCGGAGGGTGTTGAGCACCGGCGCGCTGCGTGCGCATCTGCTGGCCGCCCGGTTGGCCGGGCCGATCGCCACCTCTCGGGAGGAGAGCCTGCGCAGCTACCGGCTGTTCGCGGCGCGCGATCCGCGGGTGCTGCTCGGGCTGGATCCGGAGCTGGGCTGGGGCGAGGGCGACCTGCTGAGGCTGATGGCGGACAAGTGCGGGGTCTCGGCGGACCCCGCGCACGTCAGCGGGCCGGACGTGATCGATCCGGAGCTGACGGTGGCGGCGCTGGAGGCCTTCGCCGGGCGGCTGCGCGTGGCGGCCGGGGCGCGGTCCCCGGTGTTGTTCGGGACGGGGCACCCGCATCGGCTCCTGGGGTTCTACGCCGGGTTGGCCGAGGCGATGTCGGCGGCGGGATGTGTTGTCCTCACCCCGGCGCAGGGGACGTGTGTCGACATGGCGACCCGGTTCGGCGTACGCACGCACAGCATCGATTACGTACGGGGGGTCGCACTGGTGCGGGAACCCGGCGTGCGGCCGACGGGGAGTGTGACCGGCGCACACTCCCATTCACCACTGCCGGTTCGGATCGCGCTGGGTGCCCTCGCGGAGGCCGGCGGGCCGTTGCCGGAGCTGGTGGTGGGGGACCACGGGTGGGTCTGCGGCGCAGGTCAGCTGGGTGTGGAGGCGATCGGGCTGGCGGATACGGATGATCCCGCGCTGTTCGTCGGCGAGGCCGAGGGGCGGGTGTCGGTGGCCGTTCCGCTTGATGACGCGGTGCGTGCGGATCACTACCGACCGCTTACTCGCTATGTACTCAATCGGGCGAGTCTGTCTGGGTGAAAGGAGTGGCCGTAGCTCCTCTTCCCCACTCGCATCACGCGCCCCTACTCTGGGGAGTGAGCGTGCGACGACGAGGAGTAACCGGAGGGGAAGCCGGTGCCCGTCATGCGCGGAAGGTCAAGGTGTGTCATGGCTGCTGGCGAGAGGCCTCTCAGTGAGGTTCAGTTCCTGACCGTGGCGGAGGTCGCCTCGGTGATGCGAGTGTCGAAGATGACCGTGTACCGGCTGGTGCACAACGGTCATCTGCCCGCAATCCGGGTGGGCCGGTCCTTCCGGGTCCCCGAAAATGCGGTTCACGAGTACCTCCGAGAGTCGTATGTGGGGGTGGAGTCGGCCTGAGACTGACCCCGGCACGCCCTCGGATTACAAGCTCAGAGCTCGGGACGGTAGGCTAGGCCGACGTAGGTCGTGTGGGCCCCGACGCCCCGCACCGAATGAAGAGAAGTGAGCGAGGGTAGTCGTGGGCTCTGTTATCAAGAAGCGGCGCAAGCGGATGGCTAAGAAGAAGCACCGCAAGCTGCTCAAGCGCACCCGCGTCCAGCGCCGTAACAAGAAGTAAACGGCAGCTGTACGTGTTCTCCGCAGCCCCTCCACCATCCTGGTGGGGGGGCTGCGGTGCAGCCGGAGACGGTTGTTCCATCTAGGGAGGCGCTGAGCTCGTGGGGAAGGTCGTACTGGTCACCGGGGCTGCCCGGCAGCTGGGGGGCCGCTTCGTGCGCCGCATCCAGCGTGATCCGGAAGTCGAGCGGGTGATCGCGGTCGACGCGGTGACACCGCCGCACCGGCTGGGATCGGCCGAGTTCGTCCGTACGGACATCAGACAGTCGGCGATCGCCCGCGTGCTGGCCGAGCACGCCGTGGACACGGTGGTCCACCTGGCGGTCACCGGGGGAAGAACCGGCGGTGCGCACAGCACCGTCAAGGAAACGAACGTCATCGGGACGATGCAGCTCCTCGGGGCCTGCCAGAAGTCGCCGACGGTGCGACGGCTCGTGGTGAAGTCCAGTACCAGCGTGTACGGGGGCACCTCGCGGGATCCGGCCGTCTTCACCGAGACCACGCAGCCGAAATCGCTGCCGGCGGGCGGCTTCGCCAAGGACGCCGCCGAAGTCGAGGGGTACGTACGGGGCTTCGCGCGCAGGCGGCCGGACGTCGCGGTGTGCGTGCTGCGGTTCGCGAACATCCTGGGGCCCTTCGCGGACTCGGCGCTCGCCGAGTACTTCTCGATTCCCGTGATGCCGACCGTGCTGGGCTACGACCCGCGGCTGCAGTTCGTCCACGAGGACGACGTATTGGACGTGCTGCGGCTGGCGGCGCAGGAGCCGCGGCGGGGGACGCTGAACAGCGGGACCTTCAACATCGCGGGTGACGGCGTACTGCTGCTGTCGCAGTGCTCGCGGCGGCTTGGGCGGCCGACGCTGCCGCTGCTGCTGCCCGCCGTGACGTGGGTGGGGTCGGCGCTGCGGGCGGTGGGTGTCACGGACTTCTCGCCGGAGCAGATAAGGCTCCTCACGCACGGCCGGGTCGTGGAGACTTCGCAGATGCGGGAAGTGCTCGGTTTCGAGCCCATGTACACGACCGCCGAGACGTTCGCGGACTTCGCGCGGAGCCGCGGCGGTGGGCTGCTGCCGCCGGAGCGGGTGGGGCGGGCCGTGGACCGGGTGGCTGCCATGCTGAAGGCAGACGGCTTGGATGACGACGTCGACGTGGCTGAAGGAGCGAAGCGATAGTGGCGGATGCCAAGGTCATTCCGTTCGACGAGGACCGGTCGCGGCGGCGGGCGCCGCGCAGGGTGCGGGCGGTGTCGGCTCCGGAGCCGGTGGCCCCGCCGGTCGCTGCCGAGTCGGCCGCGGAGGGGTCTCCGGGCGGCTGGGACCGGCGGATCGCCGGCGGGCTGGCGTTCCTGCGGCGGCGGGTCACCGGGGAGTACGAGGTCGACGAGTTCGGCTACGACAAGGAGCTGACGGACCAGGTCCTGATGTCCTTGATGCGGCCGCTGTACGACAAGTACTTCCGGGTCGAGGTCAAGGGCATCGAGAACATCCCGGCGGAGGGCGGTGCGCTGATCGTGGCGAACCACTCGGGGACGCTGCCGCTGGACGGGCTGATGCTCCAGGTCGCCGTGCACGACCACCACCCGGCGCAGCGGCACCTGCGGCTGCTCGCGGCGGATCTGGTGTTCATGCTGCCGGTGGTGAACGAGCTGGCCCGCAAGGCCGGTCACACCCTGGCGTGCGCGGAGGACGCGCAGCGGCTGCTGGAAGCCGGGGAGCTCGTCGGCGTGATGCCGGAGGGCTTCAAGGGGATAGGGAAGCCGTTCGGGGACCGGTACAAGCTGCAGCGCTTCGGGCGGGGCGGGTTCGTGTCCACGGCCCTGCGTGCGGGGACGCCGATCGTGCCGTGCTCGATCGTGGGGGCGGAGGAGATCTACCCGATGGTCGGCAACGCGAAGACGCTCGCGCGGCTGCTGGGGATCCCGTACTTCCCGATCACGCCGACGTTCCCGTGGCTGGGGCCGCTGGGGGCGGTGCCGTTGCCGACGAAGTGGACGATCCAGTTCGGCGAGCCGATCGCCACCGCGGGCTACGCGGCGGAGGCGGCGGAGGATCCGATGCTGATGTTCAACCTGACGGACGAGGTGCGGGAGCAGATCCAGCACACGCTGTACAAGCTGCTGGTGCAGAGACGGTCCGTCTTCTTCTGACGGCCCGGTGGGGGGCTGGGGTGCCTGATGTGCGGCACCCCAGCCCCCCACCGGCCTCGCTACCCGGCGTCCTCCGCGTTGAGGCCCAGGCCCGGGAGGAGACCCGGGAGCAGGGGCGGGAGGGTGATGTCCGGCTGCGGGAGCTCCGGAGTTCCCGGGGATGGCTGGGCCGACTGACCCTGGGGCGGGTTCAGCAGGTCGCCCGTACCGCCCAGGAGTCCGCCCGTGGTCGCGGGCCGGCTGCTGCTGCCCGAGGGCGACGGCGCGGGGCTGCTCGACGGGGCGCCGGAGGCGGGCGTGGACTGCTGTTTGCCGCTGGGGGTGCCCGGTTTGGCCGAGGCGCCGGGTGTGCTGGTGCTGCCTCGGACCTGCTCCGGTGGCTTGGGGAGCAGACCCTGGAGCGGCGCCACGTCTTCGTCTATGGCCTGGAAGACCGACTCCACCTCGCCGCCCACGTCCGTGAGCTGCGCGGGGAGCTTTTCCCGGAGCTTGCCCCACGCGTCGCGGTGGGAGCGGGAGAACGAGGACAGCTTCTGGATCGGGCCGAGCTCGCCGTCCCGTTCGTACGCGGCCTGGAGGAGCCGGTGGCCCTCCTCCGCGTCGTGCTTCATTCCCGCCAGTGCTCGGCGGATCTCGCCCAGGACCTCGTGCTCCAGCACATTTCCGCCCCGGCCGCGCTCCATCAGTCTGCGGGCTTCCGACAGGCGGTTCGAGGCCTGGTCGAGATAGAGCTCGCCCCGGTCCGAATCGTCGTCGGTGAGCCCGAGCTTCAGGTCCTCCACGCCGCGCTTCACGGGGTAGAGGTGGTCACCGGGCAGGGCGTCGGAACTGGCAGCGGCCACTCCGCTGAAGGCCCCCGCGGCCACACCGACGGTGAGGCCGCCCGCTGCGATGCCCTTGGACCAGCGGGAGCGGGGCCGCAAGTTCCGGAGCGTGGTCGCCCGGTGGGCGCCGCGGCCGGTCCGCTGTTCGGGCACTTGAGGGTCCGCGGCGGCACCGCCCCCGGCCCTCTCCTCCAGCACCATGGCCTCCATGGCGGCAACGAGCTGGGCTCGCTGCACCACTTTGACCTCTGGGTCCAGCGCTGGGCGCGGCATTCGTTCGCCGAGCACGCTCGCCAGGGCCAACAACCGGTCGTGGTCGGCAGGTTCGGCAGGTGCCTCGGACTGCTCGGCCGCCGGGTCCGGTTCTGAAAGGTCGGACGGGGTCCGATCCTCCAGGGCCTGGGCGAAGGCGTTCGCCCGCCGGTGCGGAGTCACGTTCGCGATCACTGGCGGCACCTCCTCTCGTCATGACGATCGACTCCCCAAGGTGTCCGGAAGGTTGCCTTCCTTGAGCACATCCACCCTTTCGAGTGAGCGGCTTCAGGCAGGGCGTGTCCACAGGGAGCCTGCATCCCACACAACGAGCGTCGCGGCACTTGGGTTACGGACGAAGGATGATCGGACCACAGCGTCATCGAGGGGTCACCGGGTGTATGTGAGGTCGTGTTGATGTGAGCGGGGTCAGCGGGCGTCATCGGGGAGGAGGCGGGCCAGGGTGCGGACCGCCCGGTACTGGAGCGTCTTGATGGCGCCCTCGTTCTTTCCCATCACCCGGGCCGTCTCGGCGACCGAGAGGCCCTGCAGGAAGCGCAGTGTCACGCACTCCTGCTGCTGCGGATTGAGTTTTCGTACGGCCTCCAGCAGGGCCGCGTTGGAGAGGGACTCCAGGACGGAGTCCTCGGGGCTGCGCTCGACCTCGTTGGCGTCGAGCATCTCGCCGGTGGTGACCTCCAGCCGGAAGCGGCTGGACTTGAAGTGGTCCGCCACCAGGTTGCGGGCGATCGTCACGAGCCAGGCGCCGAAGTCGCGGCCCTGCCAGGTGAAGGTCGAGATGCGCCGCAGTGCGCGCAGGAAGGTCTCGCTGGTGAGGTCCTCCGCCGTCGCCTTGCCGCCGACGCGGTAGTAGATGTAGCGGTAGACCGTGTCGCTGTACTGGTCGTAGAGGCGGCCGAAGGCCTCGGCCTCCCCGGCCTGCGCGCGTTCGACCAGGTCCATCATCCGGGCCTGGTCGCTGTCCGCGCTGGGGCGGCGGTGGGTGGTGGCCTGGGTGCTCGTGCCGGCGGCGCCGGACGAGCCCCCGGCCGCGCGTCCTCGTCTGCCCACCGTCGCTCCGCCGTCGGTCAGGGCATAGCAAGGACCGGCCGGGCCGAGGCCGGCGGGGACCGCAGTGGCGAAGGCGGGGACGGCGTACGCGGTGGGGACGAAGCCACGCAGGTGGTCGAGGACCGTTGCGCGCAGCGTAGCCAGGCCCGAGGCGTCAACCCCGACAGGTGGGTACACGGGACTCCCAGAGGCAGAGCTTCCATCACGTGCAGTGCGGGACCGTTCACCCGTCGTGGCGACAGATGGGCGGTGGCATGCGTCTGAGGAGAATAACGCTTCGTACAGGCAGCGCTACACCCAGTTGCTCAAATCACCGGTTCCGACACTTCTGTTGCGCGTCGAGGGCATATTCAGTCGCAGTTGGTGATCGATTCTTGATCGCTTGCATGCGCGGAATGGACGCTTCCGCAGGGCGCGCGACCGGGTCGGGCATGCCGGAGTGCCGCGCCGCGGGCGGGGTAGAGGTGAGCAAATGCCCGGGTGCCCGGCCGTGCGGCGGCCGGGAGGCGGGCGGAGGCGGCGCCGGGCGGGTGCGGGGCCGGGCGGGTGTGCCGACGGGGGCCGGTGGCGGCGGCGGTGGGGCCCGGCGCGGCTACTTGCGGCGGCGGTGCAGGGCGATGGCGGCGGCCGCGCCGCCCGCGATCGCGCCGACTCCGGCGGCGGCCGGGACGCCGACCTTCACGGCCTTGCGGCCGGTCCGATAGTCGCGCAGGCGCCAGTCGTTGGTCCGGGCATGCTTGCGCAGTTTTGTATCGGGATTGATCGCGTACGGATGCCCGACCAGCGACAGCATCGGGATGTCGTTGTGCGAATCGCTGTACGCGGCGCAGCGGGCGAGATCCAGGCCCTCGGCGGCGGCCAGGGCGCGGACCGCCTCGGCCTTGGCGGGGCCGTGCAGGGGCTCGCCGACGAGGCGGCCTGTGTAGATGCCGTCCACGGATTCGGCGACGGTGCCCAGCGCCCCGGTCAGGCCGAGCCGGCGGGCGATGATCGTGGCGGTCTCGACGGGGGCGGCGGTGACGAGCCACACCTTCTGGCCGGCGTCGAGGTGGGCCTGGGCCAGGGCGCGGGTGCCCGGCCAGATCCGCTCGGCCATGTACTCGTCGTAGATCTCCTCGCCGATGGCCATCAGTTCGCAGACCTTGTGGCCCTTGACGATGGACAGGGCGCTGTCGCGGGCGTCCTGCATGTGCTCGGGGTCCTCGACCCCGGCCAGCCGGAACCAGGCCTGCTGCCAGGCGAAGCGGGCGAGCTCGCGACGGCGGAAGAACTCGCGCTTGTAGAGGCCGCGGCCGAAGTGGAAGATCGCGGCGCCCTGCATGACGGTGTTGTCGAGGTCGAAGAAGGCGGCGGCGAGTTCGTCGCCGGCGACGGGGAACTCGGGCTCGGGTGGCGCCTCTTGCGTCGCCTCTCGCACGGCCTCGTCGCGCACCTCTTCCGGTTCCGCTTCGGCGGGTCCGGTCGGAGGCGGCGTTTCGGCCAGCGCTGTCTTGCGGGCGGCTTCGGCCGAGGCCTCGCCTGCCAGCACGCTCCGCGCGGTGGCGGAGCGCCTACGGGGGGTGAGCCATCCCAGAGCGGCCATGACGTGAGCATAGCCACTGTGTTCGGGAGTTCCCGAACCGATGGGATGCGGAGGCGTGAACTCTTCGGGGCGCTCCTGTTACGTACGGGCGCGCGAGAATGTAGGGCATGAGTCCTTTGTTGCGCCGCAAGGAAAAGAAGAGTCCCGGGGAGCGGATGGTGACGCTGGTCGGGAAGCCGGGGTGCCACCTGTGTGATGACGCACAGCAGGTGATCGAGAAGGTCTGCGCGGAGACCGGCGCACAGTGGGAGAAGAAGGACATCTCGCAGGACGAGGAGCTCTACCGGCTGTACTGGGAGCAGATTCCGGTGGTGCTGGTGGACGGCGAACAGCACACCTTCTGGCGGGTGAACCCTGACCGGCTGCGGCGGGCGTTGGGGGGCTGAGCCCCTTCCCGGTTACCATCATGGGCGATTTATGGGGTCTCGGGGGCGTATCTGTGAGGAGTGTGTACGGTTTTGCCCCCTTCGGGATTTGAACGGGTTCGGCGCGGTATCGGTTCCCGCTCCAGGCGTCGAAGTTGCGTGACCCCGGTCACTTTGCTCGGACAAAGCGGACACAATCTTTGTGCACGCGTTCACAAAGGCATAGCCTGCTGTCGACGGGGCGGTCTTGGGACAAGTGACCGCCTGCAGCCCCGCTCATCCCGCAGGAGCATCGTGGCAACTGGCCGAACTCACCGACCGGCGACCCGCAGCCGAGGTATTCCCGAGGCCACTGTCGCCCGGCTTCCGCTGTACCTGCGCGCACTCACCGCGCTCTCCGAGCGATCGGTCCCCACGGTGTCCTCCGAGGAGCTCGCGGCCGCCGCCGGAGTCAACTCCGCGAAGCTGCGCAAGGACTTCTCGTACCTCGGTTCCTACGGAACGCGCGGCGTCGGGTACGACGTCGAATACCTCGTCTACCAGATCTCCCGTGAGCTCGGACTGACCCAGGACTGGCCGGTTGTCATCGTCGGCATCGGTAACCTCGGCGCCGCCCTCGCCAACTACGGCGGTTTCGCGTCACGCGGCTTCCGCGTGGCCGCGCTGATCGACGCCGACCCGGCGATGGCCGGCAAGCCGGTGGCCGGGATCCCCGTGCAGCACACCGACGAGCTGGAAAAGATCATCGAGGAGAACGGCGTCTCGATCGGCGTCATCGCGACCCCGGCCGGCGCCGCGCAGCAGGTCAGCGAGCGGCTGATCGCGGCCGGTGTCACCTCCATCCTGAACTTCGCCCCCACCGTGCTCTCGGTGCCCGAGGGCGTGGACGTGCGCAAGGTCGACCTGTCGATCGAACTGCAGATCCTGGCCTTCCACGAGCAGCGCAAGGCCGGCGAGGAAGCCGCGGCCGCCGCTGCCGAGGGCGGTTCCACCGTGGGCGGCGCCGCCCCCGCCGCGGCCGTCGTGCCGCCGGCCGGCCGGGCCGCCGCCGAGGCGCGCAAGGGCAACAACCCCGAGGGCGACGTCCCGGCGGTGATGCCGGCATGAGTCTGCTCGTCGTAGGGCTGAGCCACCGCAGCGCGCCCGTGAGCGTGCTGGAGCGCGCCGCGCTGCCCGCTGACGCGAAGCTGAAGCTGCTGCACGACACCCTTGCCGCCGAGCCGGCGGCGGAGGCGGCGGTGCTCGCCACGTGCAACCGGATCGAGCTCTACGCCGACGTGGACAAGTTCCACGCCGGTGTCGCGGAGCTCTCCACGCTGCTCGCGCAGCACAGCGGAGTCGCGCTGGAGGAACTCACTCCTTACCTGTACGTGCACTACGAGGACCGGGCGGTGCACCACCTGTTCTCGGTGGCGTGCGGGCTGGACTCGATGGTCGTCGGCGAGGGGCAGATCCTCGGCCAGATCAAGGACGCGCTGGCGCTGGGGCAGGAGACGCACACCGCCGGGCGGCTGATCAACGACCTGTTCCAGCAGGCGCTGCGGGTCGGCAAGCGGGCGCACTCCGAGACCGGGATCGACCGGGCGGGCCAGTCGCTGGTGACCTTCGGGCTGGAGCAGCTCGCCGTGCACGTGCCCGTGGCCGAGTGGGCCGCCGGCAAGCGGGCACTGGTGATCGGTGCCGGGTCGATGTCCTCGCTGGCCGCGGCCACGCTGGCGCGGGTCGGCGTCGCCGAGATCGTGGTCGCGAACCGGACCGCCGAGCGGGCGGAGCGGTTGGCCGAGATTCTGGTTGCCTCGGGCACCGGGGTGGCGGCTTCGGCCGTTGCGATGTCCGGTGTCGCCGACGAACTGACACGAGTCGATGTCGTGGTGTCCTGCACCGGCGCCACCGGGCTCGTGCTGACCGCCGACGACGTGCTCGCCGCCGTGTCCTCGAGCGCTGCCGACGTGCCCGCGCAGGCTTCCGCCGCGGCGGGGCCGGCGGACCGCGGATCCGCCCCGGACCCCGCGTCCCGGACTTCCCCGGCCCCGGCCGGGAGGGGCCTCCAGGTGGGGCCGGACTCGGCCGATGTCGTGGCCCGGCTGGCAGCCGCCGCGCTGACGCACGGGCGGCTGGCCGACGCCGGGGCCGCACGGACCATCGCGGCGGGCACGGAAGCCGACGGGTGCCCCGTGGGGCCCGACGGGCGGTCCGCGCTGACCGGGGTCGACGCCAGTTCCCTGGAGCTGCACGGGACCTGGGCCGACCAGGGTGAGGCCGCCGCCCAGCGGCAGCCCCGGCGCAGCACCCGTACCCACGCCGACGGCGCGACCGCGCGCCTCGCGCTGCTGGACCTGGCCATGCCCCGGGACATCGACGCCGCCGTGCACCGGATCCCGGGCGTACGGCTCGTGGACATCGAGTCGCTCGCGGAGGCGTCCGCGGACGCCCCGATGGCGGCCGACGTCGACGCCGTGCGCGCGATCGTCGCCGAGGAAGTGGCGGCCTTCGGCGCCGCCCAGAGGGCCGCGCACATCACGCCCACCGTCGTCGCCCTGCGGGCCATGGCGGCCGAGGTCGTGGCCATGGAAGTGGCGCGCCTCGACGGGCGGGTACCCGATCTCGACGAACGGCAGCGGGCCGAGGTCACCCAGACCGTGCGCCGCGTCGTCGACAAACTCCTGCACGCGCCGACCGTGCGGGTCAAGCAGCTCGCGAGCGAGCCCGGCGGCGCCGGGTACGCGGAGGCGCTGCGTGAACTCTTCGATCTCGACCCGCAGACGGTGGCCTCCGTCAGCCGGGCCGACGCGGCAGACAAGAACGACGACTCAGGACGGGCATCATGAACCCACGTCTCGACCAGCCCCTGCGGCTCGGCACGCGGCGCAGCAAGCTGGCCATGTCCCAGTCAGGCCATGTCGCCGACGCGGTACGGGAGGTCACCGGCCGTCCCGTCGAGCTCGTGGAGATCACGACCTACGGCGACGTGTCGCGCGAGCACCTCGCGCAGATCGGCGGGACGGGCGTGTTCGTCACCGCCCTGCGTGACGCGCTGCTGCGCGGCGAGGTCGACTTCGCGGTGCACTCGCTGAAGGACCTGCCGACCGCGCAGCCCGACGACCTCGTGATCGCGGCCATGCCGCGGCGCGAGGACGCGCGGGACGCGCTCGTCGCCCGCGACGGCCTGACCTTCGAGCAGCTGCCCGACGGGGCTCGGATCGGTACCGGTTCGCCCCGGCGCACGGCCCAGCTCAATCACCTGGCGCTGTCGCTCGGCAAGCGGATCGAGACGGTGCCGATCCGCGGCAACGTCGACACCCGGATCGGCTTCGTACGGGACGGCGCGCTCGACGCCGTCGTCCTCGCGGCCGCCGGACTCAACCGGATCGGGCGCGGTGACGAGGCGACCGACCTGCTGTCGGTCGACAGCGTCCTGCCGGCCCCCGGCCAGGGAGCCCTGGCCGTGGAGTGCCTGGCGTCCGACGCCGGCCTCATCGCCGCGCTCGGCGAGCTCGACGACCCGTACACCCGGGCCGCCGTGACCGCCGAGCGTTCCCTGCTCGCCGCCCTGGAGGCCGGCTGCAGCGCACCCGTGGGCGCGTTCGCCGACCTTTTGGCCGATGGGGAGATTGTCAATGAAATGCGCCTGCGCGGCGTCGTCGGTACCCTCGACGGCTCGACGCTGGTGCAGCTGTCCACCACCGGTCCCGTGCCCCAGTCGTACGACGAGGCCATGGCGCTCGGCCGCGAACTCGCGGACGAGATGCTGGCCAAGGGCGCGGCCGGTCTGATGGGGGAGCGATCGCTTTGAACCCCTCAAGTCCGACCACCTCCGCTTTTCCGGTCGTCGCCGCCCACGGACACGTCACCTTCCTCGGTGCCGGCCCTGGCGACCCGGGTCTGCTGACGCTGCGCGCCGTGGAGGCGCTCGCCGCCGCGGACGTACTGATCGCCGAGCCCGAGGTGCTCGACGTCGTACGGACGCATGCGCGCGCGGGAGTCGACACGCCGCAGCTGACGGTCGCTGACGAAGTGTCAGCAGCCGCCGGGGTCCCGGTGATCCGAGATGCCGCCAATCTTGTCATGGAGGCCGCACGGTCCGGCAGGCGGGTCGTACGTGCCGTCACCGGTGACCCCGGCCTCGACGGGAACACGGCCGAGGAGATGCTCGTCTGCGCCACCGAGGGGATCCCCTTCGAGGTGGTCCCGGGCATCCCCACCGCCGTGGGCGTGCCCGCGTACGCGGGTGTGCCGCTCCGGGACAAGCGGGGTGACGACAACGGCGTGCGGTTCGTGGACGCGAGGTCCGCGTCGGCGCGCTGCTGGAGCGAGGTGGGGTCGAGCGACGGCATCCTCGTCGTCTCCGCGACGCTGGAGACGGTCTCGGCCGCCGCGGCGGAGCTGGTGAGCGCCGGCCGCAAGCCCGACACCCCGCTGACGGTGACCGTCGCCGGCACGACCACGCGGCAGCGGACGTGGAACGCGACCCTGGGCACGATCGCGCAGGTGTTCAAGCAGGGGAAGGTGCTCCCGTCGCCCGGGGGCGCCCGGCCGGTCATAGCCGTGGTCGGTGAGCACAGCGCCGCCGCGCGGCGTGAGGAGCTGGCCTGGTTCGAGTCGAAGCCGCTGTTCGGCTGGCGGGTTCTCGTACCGCGCACGAAGGAGCAGGCCGCCTCGCTCTCCGACCAGTTGCGTTCGTACGGCGCGGTGCCCCACGAGGTGCCGACCATCGCCGTGGAGCCGCCGCGGACCCCGCAGCAGATGGAGCGGGCCGTGAAGGGCCTGGTGACGGGCCGCTACGAGTGGATAGCTTTCACCAGCGTGAACGCGGTGAAGGCCGTCCGGGAGAAGTTCGAGGAGTACGGGCTCGACGCGCGCGCCTTCGCCGGGATCAAGGTCGCCGCGGTGGGCGAGCAGACGGCGGCCGCGCTCGTGGAGTTCGGTGTGAAGCCGGACCTGGTGCCGAGCGGGGAGCAGTCCGCGGCCGGTCTGCTGGAGGACTGGCCCCCGTACGACCCGGTCTTCGACCCGATCGACCGCGTCTTCCTGCCGCGCGCCGACATCGCGACCGAGACGCTGGTCGCGGGGCTGATCGAGCTCGGGTGGGAGGTCGACGACGTCACCGCCTACCGGACGGTGCGCGCGTCGCCGCCGCCGGCGGACACGCGTGAGGCGATCAAGGGCGGCGGCTTCGACGCCGTTCTCTTCACGTCGTCCTCGACGGTGCGCAACCTCGTCGGCATCGCCGGGAAGCCGCACAACGTGACCGTCATCGCGTGCATCGGGCCGGCGACGGCCAAGACCGCGGAAGAGCACGGGCTGCGCGTGGACGTGCTGTCGCCGGAGCCGTCGGTGTCGAAGCTGGCGGAGGCGCTGGCCGAGTACGGCGCGGCGCGCCGCGAGGCGGCCAAGGAGGCCGGCGAGACGGTGTTCCGGCCGAGCGAGCGGCGGCCGGGGGCGCGCAGGCGCCGTACCACCTAGCGGTGGGGCAGTGAAGTGAGGGCGGGGTGCGGGCCTGGCGCGGTGCGGCCGGGCCCTACGCTTGTTCCGACTGTTCTCGATGCTCGAAGAGGCGACTGACGAATGAGCACGTACGGATCCTTCCCCGGCTCGCGGCCCCGTCGGCTGCGCACCACCCCGGCGATGCGGCGGATGGTCGCGGAGAACCGGCTGCACCCTTCCGACCTGATCCTCCCGGCGTTCGTACGGGAGGGCATCAGCGAGCCCCTGGCGATCTCCGCGATGCCGGGCGTCGTGCAGCACACCCGGGACACACTGCGGAAGGCCGCCGTGGAGGCGGTCGAGGCCGGGGTCTCGGGGATCATGCTGTTCGGTGTTCCGGCGGACGAGAACAAAGACGCGCTCGGCACGGCGGGCACCGAGCCGGACGGGATCCTGCAGGTCGCGATCCGCGATGTGAAGGCCGAGGTCGGCGACGATCTGGTGATCATGTCGGACCTGTGCCTGGACGAGTACACGGACCACGGGCACTGCGGCGTCCTCGACGCGGACGGCCGGGTCGACAACGACGCGACGCTGGAGCGGTACGCCGAGATGGCGCAGGTCCAGGCCGACGCGGGCGTCCACGTGGTGGGCCCGAGCGGCATGATGGACGGGCAGGTCGGCGTCATCCGCGACGCGCTGGACGAGACCGGGCACGAGGACGTCTCGATCCTCGCGTACACGGCGAAGTACTCGTCCGCCTTCTACGGTCCCTTCCGCGAGGCGGTGGCCTCCTCCCTCCAGGGCGACCGCAAGACGTACCAGCAGGACCCGGCGAACGCGCGGGAGTCCATGCGCGAGCTGGCGCTCGACCTTGAGGAGGGCGCCGACATGGTGATGGTCAAGCCGGCCGGGCCCTACCTCGACATCCTGTACCGGGTGGCGCAGGCGGTGGACGTCCCGGTGGCGGCGTACCAGATCAGCGGCGAGTTCGCGATGATCGAGGCGGCGGCGGACAAGGGCTGGATCGAGCGGGACCGGGCGATCCTGGAGACCCTGCTGGGCATCAAGCGGGCCGGGGCCGACACGATCCTCACGTACTGGGCGACCGAGGTGGCGGGCTGGCTGCGCAACGCCTGACGCGCGTCACGGCCAGTCGACGAGGCCGTTGAAGACGATGCAGTCGAGGACGACGACGGCCGGGGCGATCACGGCGAGCCACACCCTGGCGGCGGCGTACCGCCGCTGCCAGGGCAGCCCCCAGGCGGCCACCAGTACGGCCAGCACCACCAGCAGGCCGAACCCGAACACGGGGAAGGCGACGTCGTACGAGGCGTCGAACCGGTCGCTCGCGGCGTCGCCGCAGGAGTCGCAGGCCATCGGCGACAGCCCGGCGTAGAAGAACCCGATGGCCGCCAGGGGCAGCGTGAGCACGGTGGACACGAGCGGCGCGACGAAGGCACGCGGGTGCCGTGCGGTGTCCGGGGGCAGGTCGGTGGTCATGCGGCCAGTGAACTCCGCGAGAGGGGCGCGCACATGAGTGCGCGTACTCAGGTGACGCCCCGGCCGCCGCGGGCGCGGGACCCCGCGGGTGCGGGGCTTCTCGGATGGCTGCGCTGTGTTGCCCGCCCACCTGCCCGGTGCGACGGTGGTCGAGGGGCGATGCCGACGGCTGCGAGCCGACGGCACCACGGGCCGAACAGCGGCCGATCCGCGCCCCACCTTCCCCGGCACACCTGCCAGTCGGTGGACCGGCGCGTCCACGAACCGGGGGAAGCGCACAGAAAGCGGGAAACCCAATGGTGAACGGACCCATGGACAGGCGCGCCTTCGGCGGCCAGCCCGAACGGCCCCATGGCAACGGCAGCGCCCACAACACGGAGTACACCGGCCGGTACGTCGTCCTGCTCGATCCGGGCAACGAGGAGAGCGGACTGAACGCACTGCGTTCCGCCGCCGACATCGCCCCCTGGGAACGTGTCCGCGGAGCCGCGGCCGCGAACGTCTCCGAACTCCTCGAACGCCCCGACGTCTCGGTGCTCTTCGAGAACCTCGCCGTGGCCGTCGTCGAGGTACGGCCCGAGAACCGCTTCGCGCTGGTGACCACGGCCGAGGCGGAGGGGTCGATCCTCGCGGCCGAGCCGGAGCGCATGGTCTACGCCTCGCCGATCACCACCCCGCAGCAGGCGCCGACCGAGTTCTTCCCGGCCTACCGCAGCGACGAGGACGTGGTCGCCCACCACTCCCAGGCCGAGGCCGCCGCGTCCCTGGGGCCGGCGCTGGACGAGCAGAGCGTGACCTGGGGTCTCCAGGCGATCAGGGCCAACATCTCCGGCATGACCGGACGCGGAGTGAAGGTCGCGGTCCTCGACACCGGCGTGGACACGGACCACCCGGACCTGATCGGGTGCATCGAGGAGACGGCCTCCTTCGTGCCCGGCGAAGCGGTCGAGGACGGACACAGCCACGGCACGCACTGCATCGGCACCGTTGCCGGTCCGCGCAGCCCCCGGCAGGGGCCCCGCTACGGGGTGGCGTGCGACGCGCGCATCCTCGCCGGCAAGGTGCTCGCCAACAGCGGCAGTGGCCCGGACGGCGGAATCCTGGCGGGCATCGAGTGGGCGATCTCCCGCGGCGCGAAGGTGATCTCCCTGTCGCTCGGCTCTCGCGTCCTGCCGGGTGAGATCTTCCCGCAGACGTACGAGCTCCTGGCCCAGCGCGCACTCGGCATGGGGACGGTGATCGTCGCGGCGGCGGGCAACAGCAGCCTGCGGCCCGGATTCGTGGCCCCCGTCGAGCGGCCCGCCAACTGCCCCTCCATCCTCGCCGTGGGCTCGCTGGACAAGGCGCTGAAGACGGCGTTCTCCTCCTGCGGGGGCATCAACGGCCAGGGCGGCGAGGTCAACATCGCGGGCCCCGGCGTGGCCGTGCACTCGTCCGTCCCCGGCGGCTACGGGATGAAGTCGGGTACCAGCATGGCCACACCGCACGTGGCGGGTGTCCTCGCGCTGCTCGCCGAGGCGAACCCCGCCGCCTCCGCGGCCGATCTCAAGGCCACCCTGCTGTCCGGTGCGTTCCCGCTGACGCAGCCCGCCCGGGACGTCGGCGTGGGTCTGCTCCAGGCGCCGTGAACGGATCGTCCGAGCCGGTCGGCGTCATCCTCGCGGTCGACGCCGGCCGGTTCGCGGAAGTGGTCGAGGCCCTGCGGCGGGCAGGGCTGGCGGTCACGGGCGAGCAGCCGATCACCGGGACGCTCGAAGGCACCGTCGCGGAGGACCGGATCCCGGCGCTGGCGGCGGTCGACGGCGTCGCATCCGTCGACCGGGAGTACATCAACCGGATCCCCCCGCCGTAGCCTCCCGCCCCAGGCCCCCCGCTCGCGCTCCATCCCCGGCGGGCGCACCCTGGAGGGAAGGGTGACCCCCTGGAGGTGATGCACCATGTCCACGCTGGTCGGGTGGCATGTGGAGCTCGAATTCACCGAGGAGGGCCACCGCACCAGTGCGGCGGCCCTGGTAAGACTCGGGGACGGCTCCGAGATCAGGGCGCACGGCTACGCCATGCGCCACCCCTCCGACCCGGAGCAGCTGAGGGTCGGGGAAGAGATCGCGGGCGCTCGTGCGCTCATGGATCTCGCGTCGCAGATGCTGCAGAAGGCCCACGGCGAGATCGACGAGGCGACGGGCCGGCACTCATATCCGCTCAATAGTTGAGCGGGCGCGCACCATCGGCCTGTTGAGGGGCTCCGCGAGGAGCCCCTCAGCGGGTCCTGCTGCGGAACAGGACCGCCGACAGGGCCAAGGCCACGGCCGTGATGCCCGCGCACCAGGTCAGCGCCACCCAGGGCGCGTCGCCCGCAGGCTGCGACAAGAGCAGTGCGCGCAGGGATTCGATCACCGGGGTCAGCGGCTGGTGGTCGGCGAAGCCGTGCAGCCAGCCCGGCATGGTCTCGATGGGGACGAAGGCGCTGGACGGGTAGGGCAGGAACATCATCAGGAAGGTGAAGCCGCCCGCCGCCTCAGGGGACTTGGCGAGCAGGCCGAGTGCGGCGGCCAGCCACGAGATCGCCGTGATGTACGTCAGCAGCAGGCCGGCCGCGGCGAGGAAGGCGGCCGGGCCCGCCTGGGGCCGGAAGCCGATGGCGAGGGCGACGACGAGGACCAGGGCGGTGGAGAGCAGGTTGCGCAGGACCGAGGCCGTGACGTGCCCGGCGAGGATCGGGATGCCGCCGATGTCGAGGGAGCGGAAGCGGTCGATGACGCCGTTGCCCATGTCGTCGGCGACGCTGACGGCGGTGCTCGCCGCACCGAAGCCCGCGCAGAGCAGCATGGCGCCGGGGACCACGTACGTCACGTACGCCGTCCCGGTGTCGATGGCGCCGCCGAAGAAGTAGACGAAGATCAGCATCAGCATGACGGGCAGCATCAGGGCGGTGATCAGCACGTCGGGCCGGCGGCTGCTGATGCGCAGGCTGCGGCCGGCGAGGGCGAGGGCGGCGGTGCTCATGGGGCGGCTCCCGTCAGGGTGAGGAACACGTCGTCGAGGGTGGCGGTGCGGACCGCGAAGCGGTCCACGGCGGTACGGTCCGGGTCGAGTTCGTCGAGCAGGGCGCGTACGTCGGCCGCGCTGCCGTCGGTGGGCAGGCCGAGGACGAGCTCGTCCGGGGCGAGGTGGACCGCGCGCGGGGCCAGCGCGTCGTAGGCGGCCCGGGTGGCGAGGGTGAGGTCGAGCCGGTGCCCGGCGACGCGGGCCTTGAGCGCCGAGGGCGTGCCCTCGGCGGCGATCCGCCCGTCGGCCAGGACGGCGACGTGGTCGGCGAGCCTGTCGGCCTCCTCCAGGTACTGGGTGGTGAGGAGCACGGTCGTGCCGTCGGCGCGCAGTTCCCGTACGAGGTCCCACAGGTCGTGGCGGCTGCGCGGGTCGAGTCCGGTGGTCGGCTCGTCGAGGAAGATCACTTCGGGCCGGGAGACCAGGCTCGCGGCGAGGTCGAGGCGGCGGCGCATCCCGCCCGAGTACGTCTTCGCCGTGCGCGCGGCGGCCTCGGAGAGCCCGAAGCGGGCGAGCAGCTCGTCGGCGCGGGTACGGGCGGCGCGGGAGGAGAGTCCGGCCAGGCGGCCCATCATGCGGAGCATCTCGGTGCCGGTCTGGAGCTCGTCGACCGCCGCGAACTGCCCGGTGAGGCTGATCCGTTCGCGGACGCGCGAGCGGTGACCGGTGACGTCGTACCCGGCCACGCGGGCGGCGCCGGAGTCGGCGGCGGTGAGGGTGGCGAGGATCCGGACGGTGGTGGTCTTGCCGGCGCCGTTGGGGCCGAGGAGGGCGAGGACGCTGCCGCGCGGGACGGCGAGGTCGAGGCCGTCGAGGACGCGCAGGGCGCCGTAGGACTTGGTCAGGCCGATGGCGTGAATGCCGAGGTCGCTCGTGGTCATGGGGGACCACGCTCCCTTCTGCGTACGGGTTACGCGCTTCTGTGTATGGGTTACGCGCTTCTGTGTAAGTAATACACAGAACTAGGATGTGGGTCAATCACATAGCGGCGGAGGGAGGGACGGCGATGGACGACGCGGACAGCGGTACGGGACTCCCGGCGAGCCTCGAAATGGCCTGGGGCCTGCGCGAACGAGCCGGCAAGGGGCCGCGTCCCACGCTCACGCTGCCCCGGATCGTGGAAACGGCGGTCGCGCTGGGCGCCGCGGAGGGGATGGACGCCGTCTCCATGGGGCGCGTCGCCAAGGAGCTGGGCGTCTCGACGATGTCCCTCTACCGCTACGTCGCCGCCAAGGAGGAGCTGTACGTCCTCATGGCGGACGCGGGGGTCGGCACCCCGCCGCCGCTGCCGCCCGAGGCGGAGGGATGGGGCTGGCGCGAGCTGCTCACGGACTGGGCGTACGCGCAGCGGGCCGTCCTGATGGCCAACTCCTGGATCCTGCGCATCCCGATCACCGCCGCGCCCGTCTCCCCGAACCAGCTGGCCTGGATGGACCGGGGCCTCGCGTCGATGGCCGGCACGGGCCTGAAGGAGGGCGAGAAGCTCTCGACGATCATCCTGATCGGGGGGCTGGTGCGGAACGAGGCCACGATGGCCGCCGACATGATGGACGCCATCACGAAGTCCGGAGTCGCCCCGGAGCAGGCGCTGGGCCAGTACGTCCGCACGCTGAGTCTGCTGACCCGCCCGGACAGCCACCCGGCCGTGACGCGGCTGCTGCAGTCGGACGCGTTCACGGGCTCAGGCGAGCCGGACTTCCAGTTCCGCTTCGGCCTGGACCGGATCCTGGACGGGCTGGCGCCGCTGGTCGCCGGGCGTGTCGTTCGGCTGACCGGGCCGCCCGGCGGCGCTGCCGGCTGACCCGGCCGGTCAGGGCCTCACCCGCGTGGCCGCGCCCGCCTGAGCGGCGAGGCGGGCCGCCGCCCAGGCGGCGGCGAGGCAGGCGGGGGTGTAGACGAGCAGGTTGAGGGCGTAGAAGGGGCTGCCCGGAGGGCTGTCGAGGACGCCGGCCGCCCAGCCGAGCCCCGCGAGGCCGCGCACGGTCAGGCCGGCCGCGACCGCCCCCGTGACGGCCCGCGTCGCCCGGCCGCCGCGGCCGTGGGTGTGGGCGAGTGCGGCGGACGCTCCCGTCAGCAGTACGGCGGCCAGGGGGAGCACCGCGCCCGGTCCGAAGGAGGTCTCGATGCCGAGGACGGCCAGGGACAGGGCCCGTTCGTCGGCGGCGGGCCAGGTCGCGCCGGTGGCCCAGTACAGGTGCACTGCCGCGTCCGCCGCCAGCAGCCCGGCCAGAGCCGTCCCCGCGCGCTTGTTCCTCATGTGAGCCCCCTTCGTGGTGGACGAACCGTCACCGGGAAGGAGGGGGCGCACAGTCAGGACATTCCCTGTGCGCCCGGTCACATCAGTCGGACTGCTCCGGGGCGGCCGCCGTGATCACCGAGAAGGTGCCGCCCTGAGGGTCCGCGAGGACGGCCATCCGGCCCGCCACCATGTCGAAGGCCGGGGCCATGACGCTGCCTCCGGCCCGTTCGGCGGCGGCCTGGATCTCGTCGACGCTGTCCACGTGGAAGTACGGCATCCAGTGCGGCGGCACCCCGGCCGGCAGCTTGGCCAGGTCCATCATCCCGCCGACCGCGCGGTCGCCGACCTTGAACTCGGTGTAGTCCCCGGCGTCCGGCATCTCGGACCGGGCCGTGGTGACGGGCAGGACGGCCGAGTAGAAGGCGGCAGCGGCGGGGACGTCGCCGGTGTTCAGCTCGTTCCAGATGAGGGCGCCGTGTTCGTTGACGATGCCGGCGCCGTCGAAGGTGCCGGCCTGCCACAGGCCGACGGCCGCGCCGGTGGGGTCGGTGATCACGGCCATCCGGCCGAGGTCCATGACGTCCATCGCGCCCATCATCACCGAGCCGCCGGCGTCGGTGACCGCCTTGAGGGTGGAGTCGATGGAGTCGGTGGCCAGGTACGTGGTCCATGCGGTCGGCGGCATCGGGTCCGGGACGGTGCCGTCCGGGTTCATCGCCTTCATGACGCCGGCGACCGGCTTGCCCTTGAGGGTGCAGACGGAGTACCCGCCCTGCTCGGGCGGGCCGACCTCGCCCTGCCAGCCGAAGAGGTCGCAGTAGAAGTCGAGAGCCGCCTGCTGGTCGGGGACCATCAGGTCGATCCAGCACGGGGTGCCGGGCTTGTAGGGGCCGTTCTTGTCGGGCACGGGGTCTCCCGTCGGAGGGGGGAAGGACGGGCCGTCCCCTACCCGGGGTGCACTGACCGAATCGGGCCGTTCGGGTGACCGGCGGACGTGAGCGCGGGGCGTGAAAGGACGGGGCCCGCGGGGAGAACATCCCTGCGGGCCCCGTCATACGGCTGAGGTGTCGGCTCAGGCGGTGGTGCGGCGGCGGCGGCCGGTGCCCGCGACCAGGGCGGCGCCCATGGCCAGGGCCACGCCCGCGCCGCCGAGGGCCCAGGTGGTGGCCGCGTCGGCGCCGGTGGCGGCGAGTTCGCCGCCGGAGCCGCCCTTGGCGTTGTCGACGCTCGGCTTGGAGCCGCCGTTCGGCTTCGGCTGGTTGCCGTTGTCACCGGGGGCCGGGTCGGCGGCGACGATCTTCGTCAGGCGGGCCTTGGAGTGCGACTGTGCCCACGGCTTCGGGGTCTCCGGGCCGACCTGGGAAGAGCCCCAGGAGGAGATGCGGAGGTCGCCGAGCGGGGCGTCCGCCGTCAGGCGGATGCGGACCTGGATGTCGAAGCTCTGGCCGGCCGCGACGGGGCCGCTCGCCAGGTCGACTCCGAGGAACACGCCCTCCTCCTCGGACCGGATCTCGGCCTCGTGCCAGCCGGCCTTGCCGTTCTTGTCCTTGCTCAGGACCTCGACCTTGATCTGGGAGCCCTTCATCGGGACCCAGTCCGGCCGGGCCAGGACCAGGCCGACGTCGAATCCGTCCAGGGCCTTCTTGCCGGAGTTGTCGACGCGGACGGACAGGTTGGTCCAGTCGCCGCCGGCCTTGACGGTCTCCGGTACGCCGTTCACCGTCAGCGCGGGCCCTTCGACGAACGGGTCCTCGTCCCCGTCCTCGGCCCCTTCGATCTTGGTGCTGTACCAGCTGCTGGGGCCCCAGTTCCAGCCGTCGGCGCTGATGCTCACGGCGTCGGACGCCATGTCGAAGGCGACGTGCGGGGCGTCCGCGGTGAAGCGGATCCGCACGTCGATGTCGTAGCTCGCGCCGCGGTCGAGGGGACCGACGGTGCCGATGAAGTAGCCGCTCATGCTGGAGTCGTCGCCGTCGGTGTTGAGCGCCGTGGCGGGCCACCAGTAGCTGCTGCCGTCCGTGCGGACGTGGCGCGACTCGATCTCGTAGTGGCCGGACTTCAGCTTGCCCCCGGCCTTGCCGATCGAGAGGTGGGGCTGGAGCCCGTTGACCCAGGGGCCGCCCGAGTTGTCGACCGTCACCTTCAGCTGGGTCCAGTCGCCGCCCGGCTTGAAACCGTTCTTCGGGATGCCCGCGACGCTGACGTCGGGGCCCATCATGATGCCGTCGGAGTCGGCGTGCTGCTTGTCCGAGGGGGCCTTGGCGTCCTTCGCGGGCTGCTCGGCGGGCGCCGGGGCCGGGGTGGTCGGCGCGGGCGTGTCGACGACGGGCGCGGGCTTCTCCGCGACCGGCTTGTCCGCGCCGGGCTTGTCCGCTCCGGGCTTCTCGGCGCGGGGCTTCTCGGCACCGGGCGTTTCGACGACGGGCGTGGTCGGCGCACCGGCGTCGGCGGTGGCGTCGTCCTTCGGCGCCACGTCAGGAACGATCACGGCCGGCTGGTCGGCGGCCATGGCGGGCGTCGCGGTCAGGATGGTCGGTCCGGCCACGGCGACCGCGGCCACGGCGGCCATGCGCTTGATCTTCTTCATTTGTTTCCCCCCACAAGTCTTTTGAACATGCTCAGATTATTGGGGGCGGCGTGAAAGTGGACGGCTTGAAGATCACGAAATGCCAACGGCCCCGGCAGCAGCAGCTGCCGGGGCCGTTGGCCACGTCGTGTGCGATGTCCGGACGTCAGAGCTTCTCGGGCGTCCGGATCCCGAGGAGGGACATGCCCTTGCTGAGCGTGCGGGCCGTCAGGTCGCACAGGAACAGGCGGTTCTCGCCCACGACCAGCTCCGGCTCCGGCTTCACGACCGGGCACTGGTCGTAGAACGTCGTGAACAGCGAGGACAGCTGGTACAGGTACGCCGCCAGCTTGTGCGGGGCGTGCTCCGCGGCCGCCTCGGCGATCAGTTCGCCGAACTGGTCCAGGTGCAGGCCCAGCGCACGCTCGGCCGGGGCCAGCTCCAGCTCCGGGTGCGCGGCCGGCTTGCGCTCTCCGGCGTTGCGCAGGATGGACTTGATCCGGGCGTACGCGTACTGGAGGTACACCGAGGTGTCGCCGTTCAGCGAGACCATCTGGTCCAGGTCGAACTTGTAGTCACGGGCGGCCGAGGTGGACAGGTCGGCGTACTTCACCGCGCCGATGCCCACGTACTGGCCGTTCTCCACGATCTCCGCCTCGGTCAGGCCCACCTTCGCGGCCTTCTCGCGCACGACGGCCGTGGCCCGCTCGACGGCCTCGTCCAGCAGGTCCACCAGCCGTACCGTCTCGCCCTCACGGGTCTTGAACGGCTTGCCGTCCTTGCCGAGAACCGTGCCGAAGGCCAGCTGGACGGCCTTGACCTCGTCGCTCAGCCAGCCCGCCCGGCGCGCGGTCTCGAAGACCATCTTGAAGTGCAGGGACTGCCGCGCGTCGACCACGTAGATCAGCTCGGTGGCGTCCAGGTTGCCGACGCGGTCGCGGATCGCCGACAGGTCGGTGGCGGCGTAGCCGAAGCCGCCGTCCGACTTCTGCACGATCAGCGGGGTCGGGTTGCCGTCCGGGCCCTTGACGTCGTCGAAGAACACGCACAGCGCGCCGTTGGAGCGGACGGCGACGCCCGATTCCTCCAGCAGCTTGCACGTCTCGACCAGCATGTCGTTGTAGCCCGACTCGCCCACCACGTCGGGGTCCTGGATGTCCATGTCCAGCTTGTTGAAGACGGAGTAGAAGTAGATCTTCGACTCGTCCACGAACCGCTGCCACAGCTGCAGCGTCTCGGGCTCGCCGGCCTGGAGGTCCACCACCCGGGCCCTGGCCCGCGTCTTGAACTCCTCGTCGGAGTCGAAGAGCGCGCGCGAGGCCTTGTACAGGCGGTTCAGGTTGGACATGGCCTCCTCACCGGAGACCTCGTCCGACTTGTGGTCCAGCTCGTGCGGGTGCTCCAGCAGGTACTGGATGAGCATGCCGAACTGGGTGCCCCAGTCGCCGATGTGATGGCGACGGACCACCTTCTGGCCCGTGAACTCCAGGATCTCGACCATCGCGGCGCCGATCACGGCGGAACGCAGGTGGCCGACGTGCATCTCCTTGGCGACGTTCGGCTGGGCGTAGTCGATCACCGTCGTGCCCGGGTTCTGCGCGAGCGGGACGCCGAGCCGGTCGTCGAGCGCCCGCGCCGCGAGCGTCTCGATGATCGCCTTGTCGGTGATGGTGATGTTGAGGAAGCCCGGGCCCGAGACCTCGATCTCCTGGATCAGGTCACCGGTCGGAATGCCTTCGACCACGGTCGTCGCCAGCTCGCGCGGGTTGGCCTTGGCCTTCTTCGCGAGCGCCAGGATGCCGTTGGCCTGGAAGTCGGCCCGGTCGCTTCGTCGCAGCAGCGGGTCGGCGCCACCGGCCTCCGGCAGGGCCGAGGCGAGGGCGTCCGCGACGCGCTGATTGACGGAAGAAGCGAGGGAAGGGACCGAGGCCATGAGCTGCCGTTCCTGTGAGGTTGTGCCGGTGGGTGCACTTGGTTGTTCCGACAAGTGCCGAGTATCCCACGCGGGGCCCCTTCGTTTCTCAGGAGATTCCCCCGGCGAAAGCAACCTCGGAGTGGCCCGTTCCGTCTGGGAGAATGGCTGAAGCCAGCATTCGAGATAGAAGGACGTGTCGTGGCTCAGAGCAGCACCGAGACCGACTGGGTCTCCCGTTTCGCGGACGAGGTCATCGCCGAGGCGGAGCGCCGAGCACCCGGCAAACCTGTCGTCGTCGCGTCCGGACTCTCCCCCTCCGGCCCGATCCACCTGGGCAACCTCCGTGAGGTCATGACCCCGCACCTGGTCGCGGACGAGATCCGCCGCCGGGGCTTCGAGGTCCGCCACCTCATCTCCTGGGACGACTACGACCGGTACCGCAAGGTGCCGGCGGGTGTCCCCGGCATCGACGAGTCGTGGGCCCAGCACATCGGGCGCCCGCTGACCGCCGTGCCCGCCCCGGCCGGATCGGCGTACCCGAACTGGGCCGAGCACTTCAAGGCCGTCTTCGTCGAGGCGCTGGCGGAGATGGGCGTCGAGTACGACCCGATCAGCCAGACCGAGCAGTACACCGCGGGTGTCTACCGCGAGCAGGTGCTGTTCGCGATGAAGCACCGCGGCGACATCGACGCGATCCTCGACCAGTACCGCACCAAGCAGAAGCCGGGCGGCAAGAAGCCCCAGCAGAAGCAGGTCGACGAGGCCGAGCTGGAGGCCGCCGAGGGCTCCGGCGCCGCCGCCGAGGACGACGGCAGCACCGGCGAGGGCGGGTACTTCCCGTACAAGCCGTACTGCGGCGAGTGCGGCAAGGACTTCACCAAGGTCACCTCGTACGACGACGAGACGACCGAGATGACCTACGTCTGCACCGAGGACGAGTTCACCGAGACGGTCAAGCTCAGCGAGTTCAACCGAGGCAAGCTCGTCTGGAAGGTCGACTGGCCGATGCGCTGGGCCTACGAGGGCGTGATCTTCGAGCCCTCCGGCGTCGACCACTCCTCGCCCGGCTCGTCCTTCCAGGTCGGCGGCCAGATCGTGCACATCTTCGGCGGCGAGCAGCCGATCGGACCGATGTACGCGTTCGTCGGCATCAGCGGCATGGCGAAGATGTCCTCCAGCAAGGGCGGGGTCCCGACCCCGGCCGACGCGCTGAAGATCATGGAGCCGCAGCTGCTGCGCTGGCTGTACGCGCGCCGCCGCCCGAACCAGTCCTTCAAGATCGCCTTCGACCAGGAGATCCAGCGGCTCTACGACGAGTGGGACAAGCTGGAGGCCAAGGTCGCCGACGGCTCCGTACTGCCCGCCGACGCCGCCGCGCACACCCGCGCCGTGCGCACCGCCGCCGCCGAGCTGCCGCGCACCCCGCGGCCGATGCCGTACCGGACGCTCGCGTCCGTCGTCGACGTCACCGCCGGGCACGACGAGCAGACCCTGCGCATCCTCTCCGACCTGGAGCCGGAGAAGCCGCTCACCTCGCTCGACGAGGTACGGCCGCGCCTGGACCGCGCGGAGAACTGGATCACCACCCAGGTCCCCGCCGACCAGCGGACCCTCGTACGCGAGGAGCCCGACGCGGAGCTCCTGTCCTCCCTGGACGACGAGGGACGCGAATCCCTGCGCCTGCTGCTGGAGGGACTGGACTCCCATTGGTCGCTGGACGGGCTGACCACACTGGTCTACGGCGTGCCGAAGGTCATGGCCGGGCTGGAGCCCGACGCCAAGCCGACGCCGGAGCTCAAGGTCGCGCAGCGGACCTTCTTCGCCCTGCTCTACCGGCTCCTCGTGACCCGGGAGACCGGGCCGCGGCTGCCCACGCTGCTGCTGGCGGTGGGCGCGGACCGGGTGCGCAAGCTGCTCGCCGTCTGAGGCTCCGGGACACCGCGTGACGCGGAAGGGCCCGCACCCCGAGGGGTGCGGGCCCTTCCGCGTACCTGCGTGTGCTTCCTACGCGATGTGCTCGTTCTCCAGATCGCGCTGGTAACGCTGCTTCAGGTCCGGCATCAGCCGCGTGATCGTGGTGAAGCTGCGCGGGTGCACGATCCCGTGCCGGTCCGAGAGGTATATGTCGACCTGCTCGGGGCTGGGGACCTTGCCGTTCTCCTCGATGTACGCCCGGAAGACCTCGTACGCGGCCTCCGCGAACTTCACCTCGTCGATGACCGTGGCCGGGTCCTCGGAAAGGTCCTCCTGGCGGGGAGCCGGGATCGGCAACTGCTCCTGCTGCGGCCCCTGCTGGTCCTCCGGGCCCGCCGGGGGCATGACCGGGATCGGCTCCAGGCCCTCGACGTACTGGGGGTTGTAGCCGCCCTCGTACGCCGCCTGCGGGGCGAGCGGCGCCGCGAACCAGGCGCTGTTGTGCGCGGCGGGCATGGCCGTCGGCTCCACCGCGAAAGCCTGCGGGGCGTGGGTGGCGGCCCCCGGGGCGGGCACCTGGGGCTGGGCCTGCCCGGCGGCGGGGGCGGCCGGAACCGGGGCCTCCAGGGCCGCGGCCGCGGCCGGCTGCTGCTCCGGTGCGACCTGCTGCTCCAGCGGCGGCAGCACGGCCGGCTCTATCCCCGTCACCGCCAGCGCCTCCGGCGCCGTCCGCGACAGCGGCACACCGATGCGGGCGAGCCGCAGCGGCATCAGCGCCTCCACCGGGGCCTTGCGCCGCCAGGCCCGCCCGTACCGCGCCTGCAGCCGGGCCTGGTAGATCAGCCGGTCCTGCTCCATGCCGACCGCCTGCTCGTAGGAGCGCAGCTCCCACAGCTTCATCCGGCGCCACAGCTTGAACGTGGGCACCGGCGACAGCAGCCACCGGGTGATGCGCACGCCCTCCATGTGCCGGTCCGCGGTGATGTCCGCGATCCGGCCCACCGCGTGCCGGGCCGCCTCCACCGTCACCACGAACAGGACCGGGATCACGGCGTGCATACCGACGCCCAGCGGGTCCGGCCAGGCCGCGGCACCGTTGAAGGCGATCGTCGCGATCGTCAGCAGCCACGCCGTCTGGCGCAGCAGCGGGAAGGGGATCCGGATCCACGTCAGGAGCAGGTCCAGCGCGAGCAGCACGCAGATGCCCGCGTCGATGCCGATGGGGAAGACGAGCGAGAAGTTACCGAAGCCTTTTTGCAGGGCGAGCGCGCGCACCGCGGAGTACGAGCCCGCGAAACCTATCGCCGCGATGACGACGGCTCCGGCGACCACGACGCCGATGAGTATCCGGTGCGTACGAGTGAGCTCCATCGCGGCCACCCGCGATCCCCTCCCCTTGTCGAGCACATGCCCATGGCATGCCGAGCACTGAGACCTTACCCAGCCTTTACCGAGCTGCGGCAGGCACAGCGTACGGGTGACTCCATGTCACTGCTCTGCCAGCCCAGTTACTCCCGAAACACCCGAAATGCGCGTAACTTCCGTTACTGTGCGGGCTGCGGGGACTGCGGCTGCTCCGGCTGCTGCTGCTTGTTGGCCGCGTCGACCGAGGCCACGGCCTCCTTGGCCGCCGTGATCGCGTCCTGGAGCAGCTTCGCCTGGTCCGGAGCGCCGGCACCCTCGTACGCCGCACCGTTGTAGTCGAGCGTGACGACCACGTTCTGGGTGCGCGCCACGATCGTCGTGTTGAAGAAGTCGACCTCCTTCTTCACGCTGTAGACGACCGACGTCCCCTGGTCGCCGATCCCGCCCGCGGCATCCGCCTTCACGTTCTGCGCGCCCTCGGACGCCTTCGACAGCTCGACCTGCTTGTTGTACTGCTCCTCCGCGCGCTTGTTCGCGCTGCCGAGGGAGGCGTGCGAGTCGTAGCGGAAGAAGGAGATCGAGAGCCAGCGGTACTGCGAGCCCTTCAGACCGTCCTCGTCCAGACCGTTCCAGGAGCAGCTGGCGCGGCTGGCCAGGTCGTTCGACTTGGTCGCCGAACCGTTCTTGTCCTTCGCCTCCGGGACGAGCGTGTCTATCGTCCCGCCCTGAACCGCCTTGCACGGATCGGGCAGCGTGGCGAACGCCGCCTTCTCCAGGGCCACGGAAGGCTTGCCACTGGGCTTGGAGGACGAGGCGGTGCTGGGCTTCTTGCCGCCGTCCGAGCCCGACTCCTTGCCCGAGTCGGACGAGCACCCGGCGACGGTGAGGATCACCGGGACGGCTGCGCAGGCGAGAACGCGGGTGAGGCGCGAGGCTGATCGGTGCATGTTTCCTTCAGTGCGTGAGGGGGTCTTCTTCGGACGCGGATCCGGATGTGGATCCGGACGCGGATTCGGACAGGGGACCCGGGCAACGGTAGCCCGATCGGGTGGCGCCGTGCTGTGCGCGCCGTCACCCGGGGCCACGGCGCGCCCCGTTCACTCGCCCAGGCGCTCGACCAGAGCCTGCGCCAACTGCCGTGCCTTGTCCTGGGTTTCGGCGCTCGACGGGACCGTGCCGGGCAGCGCGGGCTGCACGCTGTACTCCAGCGTGACGATGACATTCGAGGTGCGGAACACAATCCGAACCGTGCGGGACTGCGCCGCGGTGGCCCCGGCGGGGCTCAGCTTGTCGTCGATGAAGGCCTCGGTCCCGAGGCCCTCCAGTACGCGGGAACCGAGCTCGGCGGGCGGGGCGGACGGGCTTCCGGCCGGCGAGGGCGATCCGGAGCCGGGAGCGCCGGAGGGAGCGCCGGAGGGCGCCGTGGCGGGTGCGGTGGCCGCCGGGGGAGCGGCGGGCGTACTCGCGGCCGGCGTGGGGTTGAGGCTCGGGCCGGGGAAGGGCAGGTGGGCGTCGGTGAGCTGGCGCACGTACACCTGGCGCGCCTTGTCGTCGTCGCTGGCGACGGCCCGGTCGTAGGAGACCACGCGCTCGAAGCCGACCGACAGCAGCCGGGTCTCCTCGGGCGTCTGCGCGGTCCACCGGCAGCCGACGCGCCGGTCGCCGTCGTACGAGGCGTCCGCGGTGCCGGCGTAGAGCTGGTCGCGCTGTTCGGGGGTGAGCGAGTCCGCGGCCGGAAGCATGGCCTTGAGGCGCTTGCTGTCGGCTCCGGCCTTGCATGGCGCGGGCAGGATGCGGTACTTCCCTGGTTGGGCGGGCGCGGCCGAGCTGCCGCCGGCCTTCGAGTCGCTGGTGCTCCCTTTACCGCTGCCGCTCGTGCACCCGGTCAGGCCGGCCGCCCCGGCGACGAGTGCGGTGAGCATCGCGATGCCCGGCAGGGTTCGCCGTACCGCCTTGCGCTGCACGTCCAATGGCTCCCTTCGACCGGCGGGCCCCCGACGGTCAGGAAAATGCGTTGCCGCGACTTGGGCGCGGATGGACACAATGTCTATCGCACACGCTGGTGCTGGCGCCGGTCCCCTGTCGTATTTGGGACCAAGAGCGAGGCTTTTTGCGTATTCAGGCTTTTCTGTTGTTGTCGGGGGATTGAGTCCTTATGTCGTACGTAGAGGTGCCCGGGGCGAAGGTCCCGATCCGGATGTGGACCGACCCGGCGTCGGTCGAGGACGGCGCGATGCAGCAGCTGCGCAACGTCGCCACCCTCCCATGGATCAAGGGCCTGGCCGTCATGCCGGACGTCCACTACGGCAAGGGCGCCACCGTCGGCTCGGTGATCGCGATGAAGGACGCGGTCTGCCCGGCGGCGGTGGGCGTGGACATCGGCTGCGGCATGTCGGCGGTGAAGACCTCCCTGACGGCGAACGACCTGCCGGGGGACCTGTCCAAGCTGCGGTCGAAGATCGAGCAGGCGATCCCGGTGGGGGCCGGGATGCACAAGGAGGCGCTGGATCCCGCGCGGTTGTACGGGTTCTCGGACTCGGGGTTCGGGGATCTGTGGGAGCGCTTCGACTACGTCGCGGATGCGGTGAAGTTCCGGCGGGACCGGGCGATGCGGCAAACCGGAACCCTCGGGTCCGGGAATCACTTCATTGAACTTTCAACTGATGTGTCCGGGGCGGTTTGGCTCATGCTGCACTCCGGATCGCGGAACATCGGCAACGAGCTGGCGGAGTTCCATATCAACGTGGCTCGGGGCCTCGCGCACAACCAGGGCCTGGTCGACCGCGACCTGGCGGTGTTCTTGGCAGCGACGGCCGAGATGGAGGCGTACCGAACCGACCTCTTCTGGGCGCAGGAGTACGCCAAGTACAACCGCGCGGCGATGATGAGCCTGTTCAAGGAGGTCATCCGGAAGGAGTTCCGGAAGGCGAAGGTCTCCTTCGACCGCGAGATCAGCTGCCACCACAACTACGTGGCGGAGGAGCGGTACGACGGTATGGACCTGCTGGTGACGCGCAAGGGTGCGATCCGTGCGGGCAGCGGTGACTACGGGATCATCCCGGGCTCCATGGGTACGGGCTCGTACATCGTGAAGGGCCTCGGCAACGAGAAGTCCTTCAACTCGGCTTCGCACGGCGCGGGCCGGAAGATGAGTAGGACGGCGGCGAAGAAGCGATTCTCGGCGCGCGACCTGGCGGAGCAGACTCAAGGCGTGGAGTGCCGTAAGGACTCGGGCGTCGTGGACGAGATCCCCGGCGCGTACAAGTCGATCGAGCAGGTCATCGACCAGCAGACGGACCTCGTGCAGGTCGTGGCCAAGCTCAAGGCTCTCGTCTGCGTCAAGGGTTGAGACCTGCGTGCAGTTGTCGGGGGAGTGGAGGGGCCGGACCGTGATCGGTCCGGGCCCCTCCGCGTTGCTCTCGCTCAGTCGAGCAGCATGTCGACCGGTAGCTCGACGGTCACTCCGAGGTGGTCGGGAAGGGTGAGTGTCGTGCCGCGCTTGAAGGTTCTGCGCAGGCGGTAAGTCGTGCCGCGAGGATCCGTATAGATCACGACTTCGTCGTGGTGCCGATCGGCGATGACGTAGACCGGTACGTCGGCCTTGGCGTAGCTCTCCACCTTGGTGCCGGTGTCGTCCGCCCAGTTCGAGGAGGTGACCTCGAGGATCATGCGGAAGACATCGTGCCGGTAGCAGTTCCTCACGACTTTGTGGTCCAGGAAGTCCGCCTCGACGAGCGAGAAGTCCGGGATGGCGTAGTCGTCCTCGCCGGTGGGCAGCCAGATGCCGATGCCCTGGAGGAACTCCAGGCCCGCCTTTTCGGCCCCTGCCTCGTGAAAGGCCACGGTGAGCCGGGTCGGCGTTCGGGCGTGTCGCCCATCGGCGGGTGGTGTCACCGTGAGCCGTCCCTGGAGAATTTCCACTCGGTGCCCGGGAAGCTCCCTGGAGAGTCGATCGGCGGCCTCCGCGATCGTGGTCTCGTGCTGTATCACGGCCATAGCTTCCTCCCTTTCGTGACTCACGCTTCCGGAGCGTAGCCGTGCCCGCCGACAATCCGCGCGCATTCACCCATACGGGCCCGGGAGGGGCGTACGGCGTCAACTTCGGCTTGTGGGCCGGGGGTTGACGGGCCGAGTTGGTCTAGATCATGGCGTGCGGTGTGGAGATCCCGCGTGCTTGTCGCTCGCCCTCGGGCCCTCCGGGTTCGCGCGGGCGGGCGTCGGGAATCACCACCTGGGGCGAGACGCCGCCGACGCCGGCGGCGGAGCTTCAGCGGGCCCTGGACGCGGCGAGGGCCGCCGGGCTGGAGCCGGCGGCCCTCGTGCCGCACCTGAAGGCGGCCGTGCTCGTCCCCGTAGGGGTCAGAGCTCGCGGTGGACCTTGGTGTTCGAGGCCTGGGCGCGGGGGCGGACCACCAGGAGGTCGATGTTGACATGGCTGGGACGGGTCACCGCCCAGGTGATGGTGTCGGCCACGTCGTCGGCGGACAGGGGGTGTGCGACGCCCGCGTACACCTTCGCGGCCTTCTCGGTGTCGCCGCGGAAGCGGGTGGTCGCGAACTCCTCGGTCTTGACCATGCCGGGGGCGATCTCGATGACGCGGACGGGCTGGCCGACGATCTCCAGGCGGAGGGTCTCGGCGAGGACGCGGGCGCCGTTCTTGGCGGCGACGTAGCCGGCGCCGCCCTCGTACGTGGAGTGGCCGGCGGTGGAGGACAGGACGACCACGGTGCCGTCGCCGGAGGCGGTGAGGGCCGGCAGCAGGGCCTGGGTGACGTTGAGGGTGCCGATGACGTTGACCTCGTACATCGTGCGCCAGTCGGCGGGGTCTCCGGTGGCGACGGGCTCGGCTCCGATGGCGCCGCCCGCGTTGTTGACCAGTACGTCGACCGACGGGTAGCGCTCCAGGGAGGCGGCGAAGGCGTCGACGGAGGGGCGGTCGGTGACGTCGAGGGCGTGGGCGGCGGCGGAGTGGCCGGCCGCGGTGAGCTCGGCGGCGAGGGCCTCGATCCGGTCCTTGCGGCGGGCGGTGAGTACGACGTGGTAGCCGGCCGCGGCGAGCTGGCGGGCGGTGGCGGCGCCGATGCCGCTGCTCGCTCCGGTGACTACGGCGGTCTTGGTGGCCGTGCTCATGTGCGGGGCTCCTGGTTCGTTCGTACGGACGATTCCCCGCCAGCATAGGCGGGGCCCGTGGGGTCGCCGGGGTTCAGTGGCCGCGCGGGGTGTACATGATCACGGCCGTGCCGGCGAGGCAGACGAGGGCGCCGATGACGTCCCAGCGGTCGGGCCGGTAGCCGTCGGCGACCACGCCCCAGACGAGGGATCCGGCGGCGAACACCCCGCCGTAGGCGGCGAGGACGCGGGCGAAGTCGCCTTGGGGCTGGAGGGTGGCGACGAAGCCGTAGAGGCCGAGGGCGATGACTCCGGCGCCGATCCAGGCCCAGCCCTTGTGGTCGCGTACGCCCTGCCAGACGAGCCAGGCGCCGCCGATCTCCAGGAGGGCGGCCAGGGCGAAGAGGGCGGCGGAGCGGGCGATCAGCATGGCCGGAAGCCTACGCACGGGGGCGGGTGGGGAGGGGTGGGGGCGGCGCGCGAATGGCGGGACGGCGTGCCCTCATTCGTGTGATGGTCCGACCGGTCCGGCCGGGTGGCGGCTAGCGTCCGCGCGTGGAGGTGGTGGCGATGCGCCGTGTTGCCGTACGGAGTGTGGTGCTGGCCGGGCTGCTGGTGTTCGGCGGTGGTCTGCCCGCGGGGGCGGCCTCCGCGGGGCCGGTACCCGCGGGGCCGGTCCCCGCGGAGGCAGAGCCGGAGGCCGACGTGGCGTACCACGGCCGGGTTTCCCTGGCCCACGCGCAGCTGCGGATCCTGCTGGTCCCGCAGAACGAGGGGCCGTCCGCGCTGCCGAACGCGACGGTGCGGGTGCGGCTGTCGGCGGCGCTGGCGGACCGGCAGGAGCTGGCGCCGGGCTGTGCGCGGGCAGGGCTGCGTGAGGTGGTGTGCGAGACGGGGCGGCTGCCGCTGCACGGGCGGGGGCGGCACATCGGGCTGGCGCTGGGGCTGCGGGAGGCGGCGCCGGAGGTGGTGGTGCGGGTCGACACGTGGTGGAACGGCGGCGCGACGGACCGGAACCTCGAGAACAACGAGCACGTGGTGCTGGCGCTGGATACGGGCGATTCCTACGCCTTCTGAGCGGGGCCGCCTCCCGCAGCGCCGGAGCCGGCGCTGCGGGAGGCGGGCAGGAGCCAGGCGGCCACGGCCGCGGTGAGTTCGCCGTCGGTGGCCCGGGGGGCGCTCCAGGCGATGTACCCGTCGGGCCGGACGAGGACGCAGGCGGTACGCCGCTCCGTGCGCCAGTGGACGTGGGTGAGGGGGGCTCCGGGCGGGGTGGTCCGGTCGGGCGGGGTGATGAGGACGAAGCCGCCGGCGCGCAGGGCCTCGTACAGGCGCTGTCCGTGGGGGCCGGGCGTGAGGGCGAGGTCGGGGGCGCGGCGGCCGGCGGGGCGGTGGGTGCCGCGTGGTGGCGGGTAGGCGATCCCGATGCCGGAGACGAGGCCGAGGGCGCGGTCCTGGGCGGGGCCGATGCGGGGGAGGAGGGCGACGCCGAGGCTGCGGGCGGTGCGGCGGACGGGGCCGGAGGCCATGACGGCGCGGACGAGCGCGCCGCTGATGCGCAGGACGAGGCGGCCGACGGGGTGGCGTTCGCGGTGGTAGCTGTCGAGGAGGGCTTCGGGGTCGGGGGTGTGGCCGTGGAGGGCGGCGGCGAGTTTCCAGGAGAGGTTGGCGGCGTCCTGCAGGCCGGTGTTCATACCGAGGCCGCCGGCGGGGGAGTGGACGTGGGCGGCGTCTCCGGCGAGGAAGACGCGGCCGGAGCGGTAGTGGGGGACCTGGCGTTCGTCGCTGTGGAAGCGGGAGATCCAGCGGGGGTCGCGCATGCCGTGGTCGGTGCCGAGGGCGGTGCGGGCGATGGCGCGCAGTTCGTCGAGGTCGACGGGGTCCGTGTCGCGGGCGCGGCTGTCGCGGCGCCAGCCGATGGCGCGGTACCAGCCGTCGCCGAAGGGGATGAAGAAGGCGAAGGAGTCGGTGTTGCTGTCGACGGCGAGGAGCTCTTCGGGAGGCTGGGCCAGGCGGACGTCGGCGAGGACCATGGAGCGGACGACTGCCTGGCCGGGGAAGGGCAGGCCGAGGGCGGTGCGGACGGTGGAGCGGACGCCGTCGGCGCCGACGGCGTGGCGGGCGTGGAGCGACGAGGTGCGGGGGGCGTCGGGCGGGCCGTCGTGGGCGGCGTCGGAGGTGCTGTTGGAGGCGCTGTTGGAGGTGCCGTTGGAGGTGCGTACGTCGAGGGTGACGGTGTCGCGGTCCTGACGTAGTCCGATGAGCCCACAGTCATATCGGATGTCGACGCCTGTGGACAGCGCGCGACGCTCCAGGAGTTTCTCTGTCTCGTATTGAGGGGTGACGAGTGTGAACGGGTAGCGGGTGCTCAGCCGCTGAAAGGAGAGAGCCATGCCTCCGAAGGGGCGCAGGCGGTCGATCCGCCGGCCGGTGGAGACCAGTTCGTCGGCGAGCCCGCGGGCGTCGAGCAGTTCGAGGGTGCGGGCGTGCACGGCGAAGGCGCGGGTGAGGTTGGGGGCGGTGCGCGGGCGGCGTTCGATGAGGGTGACGGAGAGTCCGGCGGCGGCCAGGTCCCCGGCAAGGAGCAGTCCGGTGGGGCCGGCGCCGACCACCACGACGTCGATGATGTCCTCGGTGTCCGCCGGGTCCTCTTTGCCCTCTGCGTCCTTGGCGAAGGTCATACCTCGGCAGTCTGCCAGCCGGGGACCGCCGGGGAGGTGTACCGGGCGCCGGGTCGGGCGGCCGGGAACGCCGGGCGTCAGATGCGTCAGGCGCCGGGGCGGTACCCCGGGCGCCGGGCGTCAGGCGTCAGGCGTCAGGCGGTGCCGGAGTCGGCGGTGCCGAATTCGACGAGCGCCTCGTCGACGATCCGCTCCAGGCGGGCGTGGTGGGCCCCGCGCCAGTAGACGCGCTCGCAGTCGGTGCACTGCGCGAAGACGTCGTAGGAGCGGTGCGTGCCGTGTTCCAGGCGGTCGCCCACGCTGTCCTTGTCGGCTTCGTGGAGCGGGCCGTTGCAGGCGGTGCAGCGGGTCCACGGCGCGAGGACGGGGGTGAACCGGCCGAGGATGTCGCGCAGTTGCTCGTCGGGGTTGTCGCTGTAGACGTAGGCGCCGGCGAAGAGCTCGCGGCGGCGCAGCAGTCCGCGGTCGCGGGAGAGCAGCACGCGCTGTTCGGCGGCGGACCGGGTGGCGAGGGCGGGGTCGCCGATGTCCTCGTTCTCGTAGGCGGCGTCGACGCCGAGGAGGCGCAGGCGGCGGGCGAGGGTGCCGAGGTGGACGTCGAGGAGGAAGCGGAGCGGGGCGCCGGGGACCTGCTGGGGGCGGTCGACTCCGAACACCTCGACGGACTGGCCGTCTTGGGGCACGTAGGAGACGGGCACCTCGTGGCCGTCGACGAGGAGGCGGCCGACTTCGGTGAGCGGGACGCCGGCCGATTCGACGACGTGGCCGAGGCTGGAGGCGCCGTCGGTCGCGGTCGGTACGCGTTCGGTGCGCCGGCTGGGCGCGGCGAACAGGCGCAGTTCGGGGGCGAGGGTGAGTTGAATACCGGGTCCGTTCACCCTGTCAGCATGCCACTGCCGGGGCGGTGGACGCGGCTGGTTTTAGGAGGCCGGGTGGCAGGGGTCAGGAGGTCGCGGCGGCGTGGTCGTAGCTGTCGCGGTGGGCGCTGACCTCGTCGAAGTGGTTCTCGGCCCACAGTTTCACGGAGGAGAGGAGGCAGCCGAGGCTGCTGCCGAGGTCGGTGAGCCGGTAGTCGACGCGGACGGGGACGGTGGGGGTGACGGTGCGGGTGACCAGGCCGTCGCGTTCGAGGGAGCGGAGGGTCTGGGTGAGCATCTTCTGGCTGACGCCGGGGATCTTGCGGCCGAGGTCGCTGTAGCGCATGGAGCGGTCCTCGGCCTGGCCGAGGGCGCTGACGATGAGGCCGACCCACTTGTCGCTGATCCGCGCCAGGAGCTGGCTGGTGGGGCACTCCTTGAGGAAGGCGTCGTAGGCGTAGCGGGCGTCTTCGCGGCGGGCTGCGGCGGTGCGGGTGGCCATGGGTGCCCCACTTCCGGGTCGGGTACGCACCTCGAAGTGCGTACTTACGAAAAGAGAGTACCTCTCCCTAAGTTAGTGCTCATCGCGAACGAGCGAACTGACTGACGAACGAAGCGAACGGGAGAAGTCGACATGAGCGAGCAGACGACGATGCTGGCGGCAGTGGTGAACGAGTTCGGCGGGCCGGAGCAGGTCGAGCTGACCGAGGTGACCGTGCCGCGGCCGGCCGCGGGCCAGGTCCTGATCCGCGTGCGGGCCGCCGGGATCAACCCGGTGGACGGCGCGGTCCGCGCCGGCGTCTTCGGCGGCGCCGGGCAGCGGCTCGGACTCGGCTGGGACGTGGCCGGGGAGATAGTCGAGGCCGGGGCCGGCGTGACCGGCTGGAGCCGCGGCGACCGGGTCGTGGGGCTGCACTACGGGCCGGTCAAGCCGCTGGGTACGCACGCGGAGTACGCGGTGCTCGACGCCTCCGCCGTGGCGGCCGCGCCCACCACCGTGGATGCGGTGGCCGCGGCGGCACTCCCGCTGAGCGGGCTCACCGCCGCACGCGCCGTGGACCTGCTGGGGCTCGCCCCCGGGTCCTCGGTGCTCGTCACCGGCGCGGCGGGCGTGGTCGGCGGCCTCGCGGTCCAGCTCGCCGCGCGGGCCGGCCTCGTGGTGACGGCCCTGGCGGGTGCGCAGGACGAGGAGCTCGTACGGTCCCTGGGCGCGGCTGCCTTCGTACCGCGCGGCGAGGCTCCGGCCGGGCCCGTGGACGGGGTTCTGGACACGGCGGTCCTGGGAGACCCCGCCCTGGCCTTCGTCCGCGACGGCGGGGTCTACGTCGGCCTGATCCCCGGCGCCGCGCCCGCTCCCGAGCGCGGCATCCGAGTGGCGGAGCAGGAGGTCGCCGCGGACGGGGAGCACCTTGCCCGGCTGGTTTCCCTCGTCGACGCGGGCGCGCTCACCCTCCGGGTGGCGGACACCTTCCCGCTGGCCGACGCCCCGAAGGCCCACGCCCACCTGGCGACTCCGGGGACGCGCGGGCGGATCGTCCTGACCGCGTGACCTGTCCGTGGCGGGGGCCGGTGCGGGGGGCCGCTGCTGTGGCCGGAAGGGCCGGGTGGACCTTGCCGGTCACAGCGCTATCGGATCCGGTAGGCCCAGTCGTAGCTCGGGTGGGGGACTCCGGGCGGGTATTCGAAGTCGACTTCGCCCAGGCACTCGAAGCCCGCCCGGCGGCAGACCGCGTTGGACGCCGCGTGGTCCGTGCCCGGGAAGGCGTGGACGGTGTCGCGGGTGCCGTGGGTCCGGACGTAGGCGAGGAGTTCGGCCAGCGCGGCCACCGCCAGGCCGCGGCCCTGGAACTCCGGCAGGATGCCCCAGCCGGCCTCGTAGACCGGCAGGCCCTGCCACTCCCGTTCCCAGAAGCCGACCGAGCCGACACCGGCACCGTCGGCGCTCACCCGGAACATCCGCCCGGCCGCCGGCTCGCGCGCGCTCAGGGCCTCGTAGCGCCGCTGCCTGTCGGCGAGTTTCTCCGCCGGCTCGGGGCCGCCCAGGTGCTCGGTCATGGCGGGTTCGTTCTTGCGCTCCAGCAGCCAGAAGTCCCCGTCGCCCCAGGGGGTCAGCAGTACGGATTTCATGCGCCCAGGCTGCCAGACGACCACAGTCCGTGAAAGGCGCCGGCGTAGCATCGGAAGGGAGACAGCGCACCACCGAGAGGAGGTGGCGTCCATGCCTGAGACCCTTGGGATCGGGCACCTCACCCTGACGGTGAGCGATGTGAAACGCAGCGCGGAGTTCTACAACCAGCTGCTGGACACGCAGACGGTTCTCGATGTGGAGGACGAGTACGGCCCGTTCGCGGCCATTGCCTCACCGGTCATCGTCCTCGGCTTCCGCAGGCACGCGGCGACGAACGGCGCGGACGCCTTCGACCCGGCTCGGGTCGGACTGGACCACTGCGCGTTCCACGTCGCGGACCGTGCCGCGCTGGAGGCCTGGGAGTCCCAGCTGGACGAGCGGGGCATCGCGCACTCGGGCATCGTCGAGGACCCGTCCGGGCTCCATCTCAACTTCAGGGATCCGGACAACATCGCCATGGAGTTCTACCGTCCCGCCATGCAGGGCTGACCTGGCGCTTCCTCGCGAAATGCTGCTGAAATGCGCGAGCAAACACCCAATTTCGATCATCAACTAGCCTTGCTAAAAAGAGAATTTGCCTTCTTCGTCGCACGAAGTGGCCGATTTGCGATCGGCAGCTGACCGGGGGTGCCCCTATCTCTTTGGTCAAGGGAAACGGGGCTGCGTTGGATCGGGGAGGCAGCATGACGGTGTGGCTGATCTTCTGTGGGATGACGTGAGCTATTTCTTCGACCCGGACCTGATGGGGTCGCTGCCGGACGTGCGTGTCCCGGATATCGTCGCCACACCCGAACGCGAGGACGGCGGTGCCGCCGACCCGGCAGCCCGATCCTGAAGCCTCAGCGGCCGAGGAACCGTTCGACAGCCGTCGCGAGGGCCGGGCGATTCTTCGAGGGTGTAGTGGCCCGTGTCCGGCAGGACCCCTCGTTGGGGTGGGCGCCCGTTCCGGGAAATGGACGGACGCGGACGCAGAACGCCGCGGCCGGTGCTAGTTCTGTGACCGGCAAGGTCCGCCGGGTCACGGCCCCGGGCCCGCGCAAGTACGTCCAGTACGAGCAGCGGCCCCCCGCCTTGTGATGCACCGCATCGGACGCCGCGTCCGGGCGAACCTTTCCGGCCGCAGCGCTGACGAAGGTCCCGGCGATGCGATCGCCGGGACCGTCGTGTGGCGATGAAGGCCACGTCGGCCACCGCGAGCAGGATGGCGATGATCAGGAGATAGAACACGCCTTCCGCCACCGCGCCGATCAGCCCCAGGACGACGGCCACGAGAAGGACGAACAGGAGGACCCTGTGGCGGGACCACGCTGACACAACGGCCCCGGCACATTCACACGCCGGGGCCGCCCTTCCAGGCCGCCGCACGTGAGAGTGCGATGACCCATCCACCATGTTATGCCTGTGGCGGATCTCCGGCATCAGGGACTTTTCGCAGCGATGCGGGCCTCCGTCGCCCGGGAGATCAGGTGGCGCGCCCGTAGCGGATACGTCCGCTCCAGACTCGTTCCAGCCGGACTCGGACGCCCGGGCGCGGAGCGTGCCAGATTCTGTCGTGGCCGGCGTGGATGCCGACGGAGACCATGCGTACGGTGCGACCGTGTTGGCCTGGCGGCGGCCCTGGCCGCCGTGTCAGCGGCTGGGGGCGAGGGTGATCATCAGGGCGGTGGCCGTAGGGATCCAGGCCGGCGTTGTGCGCCGTACCGGCGAGCCAGAGATCACGGGGCAGGCTCTCTGGTGCTGGCATATTGCGTAGAAACCTGTATCGGATTGCGGTTCATTTGGGCGGTTTCCGCGCAATCCGCTATTCGCAGACATTGCGGTCTGGCGTGTGGAAGTTCGATTTCTAGGGGTCACTCCGGGTGATATTCCGCTTCTTGTTTATTGCGACCGGAAAATATGGTCAGCCGGGTGAGATGTAATGCGAAATTCAGGTCGCTCGGCGCCCGGCGTGACTCACCGTGCATGACGCGGGGTCAAGGCGGTTTCAGCTGCCCCGGCCGTGGCAATCTGCTTGTCAGCGCAAGGTTCTTGGAAGCGGAGGTATGCGCCTCGTGGGTGTCACTCTCAACCCCACCGTCAGCAGGCGCCGACTTGGGTCGGAGCTACGTCGGCTGCGGGAGATCAGCGGTATGACGACGCAGCAGGTGGCGGCACGCCTGCTGATCTCCCAGCCCAAGATCAGTCTGCTGGAGAACGGTCGCCGCCTCATCAAGCCGCGCGATGTGCGAGATCTCTGCGCGCTGTACGGAGTCCGGGATCAGCGGCGCGTTGACCATCTGATGCGGATGGCCCAGGAATCGGGTCAGCAGGGCTGGTGGAACGCCTACGAAGACATCACGTACGGCGCCTACATCGGCCTGGAGGCCGAGGCGGCCGCGATCCGGATCTACGAGCCCCTGGTGATTCCAGGCCTGCTGCAGACCCCCGCCTATGCGCGAGCGGTCATCGCAGGAACGATCCCTCATGCCACTGCCGAACAGGCCACCGCACGCTTGCAGGTGCGGATGCGGCGCCAGGACCAGCTGCGCGCCCCGGGCAACCCGCTGCGCCTATGGGTCGTGCTGGACGAATCGGCGCTGCGGCGCGGCGTGGGCAGCCGTGAGGTCATGCGCGAGCAGCTGGACCATCTGACCCGCCTCAGCGCCCAGCCGCACATCACCATGCAGGTTCTCCCTCACGATGTGGGTGCGCACCCGGGCGTCTCGGGACAGTTCGCGCTGCTCGAGTTCGTCGACGCCGCCGATGTGGGCGTGGTGTATCTGGAAAGGTTCACCAGCGACCTCTATCTGGAGAAACGATCCGACGTGCGGCGTTACAGCGATATGTACGCGCACTTGCAGGCCCAGGCGCTGAGCCCGGACCGTACCCGGAATTTCATCGAGGAAGCCGTCAAGGCGTACGCCGGCACAGAATCCTGGCCAGACGCCCGCGCGCTGTTTTGCCGAACCCGTGAGCGCCACTGAGCCCCCGGACGATGTGTCCAGGGGCTCAGCCGCCGAACGGCGGACCGGACGGCCTATGTGGTTGATCGAGCTTCGGCTCCTGCCTGCGACGGGCTAATCCTGTCGGGTTGCCGTGCCTCGGCGGGTCCGCTTCATGGCGAAGAAGGCCGAGCCTCCGATGAATGCCAGCGCGGCGGCAGTGGCGGCCACGATGCCGCCCTCGCTGCTTGAGTCGGTCGCGGCAAGGTCTGGCGACGCCTCCTTCGACTGCCGGGCGGTGGTGGCGCTCACCGGGGCGAAGTTGACGCTCTTCGCCGTGTGGCCGGGACCGAAGGGGCGCAGAACATCGTCGAGGCCGCCGGGCAGGAAGTCGGCCCACGGGGGCTTGCCCTGGTCGTGGCCGGGCTTGCCCTGGTCGCCGTCGTCGTGGTCGTGGCCGGGCTTGCCGTGGTCGTGGTCGTGGTGGCCGTGGCCGGGCTTGCCGTGGTCGTCGTCGCGACCGTGCTCGCCCTCGTCGCCCTCGTCGCCCTCGTTGCCCTCGTTGCCCTCGTCATCGTCGTGACCATGACCGTGGTCGTGATCGCCTGAGTCGCCGCTTTCGCCCTTGTCACCGCGAGGCCCCTTGGGTCCGGCGGGTCCTGCGGGTCCGGCGGGTCCTGCGGGTCCGGCGGGTCCGGCGGGTCCGGCAGGTCCTACGGGTCCTGCGGGTCCTGCGGAACCGGTGGGGCCGGGAGCGCCGTCGGGGCCGGGGGCACCGGGGGCGCCGGGGCTGCCGCTCGGGCCGGGGGCACCCGTCGGGCCGGGGGCACCGGGACTGCCGTCGGGGCCGGGAGCGCCGGGGGCACCGGGGGCGCCGGGGCTGCCGCTCGGGCCGGGGGCACCCGTCGGGCCGGGGGCACCGGGACTGCCGTCGGGGCCGGGAGCGCCGGGGGCACCGGGGGCGCCGGGGCTGCCGCTCGGGCCGGGGGCACCCGTCGGGCCGGGGGCACCGGGACTGCCGTCGGGGCCGGGAGCACCGGGGGCACCGGGGGCGCCAGGGCTGCCGGTCGGGCCGGGGGCGCCGGGAGCACCGGGAGCGCCAGGGGCGCCGGGGCTGCCATCGGGGCCGGGGGCGCCGGTGGGGCCGGGGGCGCCGGTCGGGCCGGGAGAGCCCGTCGGGCCAGGCGAGCCTGTCGGTCCGGGAGGCCCGCTCGGCCCGGGAGGTCCAGGCGGGCCAACGGCGCAGGCCGCCCTCGTGATGGTGTTGTTGTCCATGGTGACCGCGCCGTTACGCGCCAGGGCGCGGCCTTCGATCACGGCGCTGTTGTTCAGCGTGATGGACGTAAGGGCCAGGATGTTGCCCTTGAACTGGGAGGTCGTGTCGATGGTGGCGGAGCTGCCCACCTGCCAGAACACGTTGCAGGCATTCGCTCCGTTGATGAAGGCCACGACGCTCGCCGGAGCCGTCGTCAGGGTCGACGGAATCTGGAAGATGAAGACGGCGTCGGGGTTGTTCTGGCCGTCGAGAGTGACCGTCCCGGTGATGGCCAGTGTCGACGAGGCCGTGTAGACGCCGGGCGCCAGCGTTTGTCCGCCGATGTCCGCCGAAGTGGCGGTCCCGGGTCCCCGGCTTGCCGCATCGTTGTAGGCGACCACGAGGTCGGACTTCGCCTGCGCGGCGGCGGCGTCGGTTACGTGCTGCGTTCCGTTGACGGTGCCGGGCGGAAAGCCGGTCACTGACGTGCCCGGGTGGAGCCCCAGGTCGCCGTTGATGATGGTCGGGTTCGTGTTGGTGATGGTTGAACCGGCCAGGACCGCGTAGTTGGTGGCGGTCCCCAGTCCCACGGGGGCTTCTGCAGCGTGAGCGAGGCTCGAGAGCATGGTGGCCGACGCCGCCAGCAGCGCTGCGGGGAGCATGACGAGGGCTGCCCGTTTGAACATATTGCGTTGAGGTCTTCTGTCGGGTGGACCCGACCGGATGACATCCAGTGCCATAGCAGGACCTTTCTTGTTGCTTCGGGTCTCAGTCCTCCCGAAGGAAGATCCCGAGCGCCCGCGACGATGGCTACTCAGGGCCGCAAGTCCCCTACCTGCACCGGCGCGCAGGCTCCCCCCTGAGCGGGGACCGAGAGCGACTCCTTGCCCGAGGTAGTGATACGCCGTCACGCGGGAGTAGTCACGCATATTTCACAGCAATACGCTGTAAATCAGAAAAAATGGTCTATGTGAGTGACGCGGCGTCAGGGACCCGCGTGTGCCGCTCGCCCGTGCGAATCCGGTGTGTCCTCAAAGTGGAGAGCGCGCCGACGCCCCCTACCGCCGCATCGCTGAACTGGCCGCCCGTGGAGGTGTGGCGCACTCGCCGTACCCGCCGGGTGCGGTGATCGGTATCGATGAGCCGTGACGTCGGCGGCGTGTGCGGCCGCGAGCCTCAAGGCCGGCGTCGGGCGGGACGTGACGGAGCCCGGTCGGTGTGACTGCGCACCGGCCGGGCTCTGGACGTGTGGGTGAGTGGTTCTCCGGTCAGGGCGTCTCGTCGTGCAGGTCCTCTTCGCGCCTCAGCCGTGTGCTCTCAGGGCGCCCTGGCCGCTTGACGAAAGACCAGGTCAGGGCCACACGAGGCAATAGGGCTGATGCCCGGCCTCATGCAGCCGGTGGCTGAAGTCCTGCCACTCGTGGAGGAGCTGGTAGACGTTGAACGCGTCGCGCGGGCCGCCGCGGTCCGGGACCGTGGACCAGATGAACGCGGCCGCGCCGACCGATTCCTCGCCGATGCCGCGCAGCGGGTCGACCACCGTCATCGGGAGCTTGACGACCGCGTAGTCGGGGTGGAGGACGACCAGTTCCAGCGGGGGCACCTTGTGGAGCGGTATGCCTTCGATGCCGGTCAGGACCATCGCGGCCACCGTCTCCGGCTTGATCTTGGTGAACAGGCCGCCCATGCCCAGTTCGTCGCCGCCGAGTTCCTCCGGCCGCATCGTGACCGGGACCCGGGCCGCCGTGGCGCCGTCCGGGGCGCCGAAGTACTTGTACGTCACTCCCATGCCGCGGCCCCTGGGCGTGTCGTCGTCCGGTGCTTCCGCGGGTCCCGGGATCGCGTCGGGCGCCTCGGTGGAGCGGCGGCGGTGCTTGCCCCGGCGGCGGGATTCGCGGGCTTCGCGGGCGCGCTGGGGGTCGAGGCCGTCCGTACCCTCGCCCGGTCCACCACCGCGTTGCATATATCCACCCGACTGGTATTGCTTGCCCCGGCCCCGTGGCCCCCGCCACGCAGCCTGATCATCATGGCAGTGACCTCCCCCGCGGCGGCGCGGTGAAACGCCCGTCCGCAAGTCTGTCGCGGCCTCTGAGACCATGGCTGGTGTGAGCTACCCGTACCCGTATGAAGCCCCAGTTTCGCAGACGCTCTTCGAGCGCGCCTCCCTCGTGACCCCCGGCGGCGTGAACTCTCCGGTGCGCGCCTTCCGAGCCGTGGGCGGTACGCCCCGGTTCATGGTGTCCGGCACCGGTCCGTACCTCACCGACGCCGACGGCCGGGAGTACGTCGACCTCGTGTGCTCGTGGGGGCCGATGATCCTCGGCCACTCCCACCCCGAGGTGATCGAGGCCGTCCAGGCGGCCGTCGCCCGTGGTACCTCCTTCGGTACGCCCGGTGAGGGCGAGGTCGCGCTCGCCGAGGAGATCGTCGCGCGCGTCGCCCCCGTCGAGCAGGTGCGGCTCGTGTCCTCCGGGACGGAGGCCACGATGTCGGCGATCCGCCTGGCGCGCGGCTTCACCGGCCGGGCCAAGGTCGTGAAGTTCGCCGGTTGCTACCACGGCCATGTGGACGCGCTGCTGGCCGCCGCCGGTTCCGGGCTCGCGACCTTCGCGCTGCCGGACACGCCCGGTGTCACGGGCGCGCAGGCCGGCGACACGATCGTCCTGCCCTACAACGACCTCGACGCGGTCCGGGCAGCCTTCGCCGCGCACCCCGGCGAGATCGCCTGCGTGATCACCGAGGCCGCGCCCGGCAACATGGGCGTCGTGACCCCGGCCGAGGGCTTCAACCAGGGTCTCGCGGACCTGTGCCGCGAGAACGGCGCCCTGTACATCTCCGACGAGGTCATGACGGGCTTCCGTACCAGCCGCGCCGGCTGGTACGGCGTCGACGGGGTCAAGCCGGACCTGATGACCTTCGGCAAGGTCATGGGCGGCGGCTTCCCGGCGGCTGCCTTCGGCGGCCGCGCGGACGTCATGGGGTACCTGGCTCCGGCCGGCCCGGTCTACCAGGCGGGCACGCTCTCCGGTAACCCGATCGCCACCGCCGCGGGCCTCGCGCAGCTGCGCCTGCTGGACGCGGCCGCGTACGAGAAGGTCGACGCGGTCTCGAAGGAGATCCAGGGCCTGGTCACCGCGGCGCTCGCCAAGGAGGGCGTGGCGCACCGGCTGCAGACCGCGTCCAACATGTTCTCCGTCTTCTTCACCGAGGACGAGGTCCGCAACTACGACGACGCCAAGAAGCAGGAGTCCTTCCGCTTCAACGGCTTCTTCCACTCGATGCTGGCGCAGGGCGTCTACCTGCCGCCGTCCGCCTTCGAGTCCTGGTTCGTGTCCACCGCCCACGACGAGCGGGCGGTCGAGCGGATCGCGGCCGCCCTGCCGGCCGCCGCCCGGGCCGCCGCGGAGGCCACCGCATGAGCAGCAGCGAGATCACCGTCGTCCACCTGGTGCGCCACGGGGAGGTGCACAACCCGGACGGGGTCCTCTACGGGCGCCGGGACGGCTATCACCTGTCCGAGCTGGGTCGGCAGATGGCCGACCGGGTCGCCGAGCACCTGGAGAACCGGGACATCGCCTACGTCGTGTCCTCGCCGCTGGAGCGGGCGCAGGAGACGGCCGCGCCGATCGCCAAGATCCACGGTCTGGACCTGGCCACGGACCGGCGGCTCCTGGAGGCGGAGAACGTCTTCGAGGGCAAGACCTTCGGCGTCGGCGACGGCGCGCTGCGCAAGCCCGGCAACTGGAAGCACCTGACGAACCCGTTCAAGCCCTCCTGGGGCGAGCCGTACGTCGAGCAGGTGGTCCGGATGATGAGCGCGCTGGAGGCCGCGCGCGACGCGGCCCGCGGCCACGAGGCGGTGGCGGTCAGCCACCAGCTGCCGATCTGGATCGTGCGCAGCTTCGCGGAGAAGCGGCGGCTGTGGCACGACCCGCGGCGCCGCCAGTGCACGCTCGCCTCGATGACGTCCTTCACGTTCCAGGGCGACCAGCTGGTGTCCGTGGGCTACAGCGAGCCGGCCCGGGATCTGGTGCCGGCGCATCTGCTGGCCGGGGCGAAGCCGGTGAAGGGCAAGTCCAAGGCCTTCGGCGCGTGAGGTGCGAGCCGCTCCTGATGATCCACAATCTGTGACGATCCGTTACAGATTTGCCTAAATAAATACAAGACGCGCGGGAATCACCGTGTCAGCGCACAAGCTCAGGCTAATTGTCCGTTTATATGACGGAACATGAGCTTTGGGATCTGACGACGGGACGGTGGCATGCGCGACTTCAGTCGAAGGGGAATGCTCGGACTCGGACTCGGTGCCGCGGCCACCGCCGCGGCCGCGGTCGGCATCGCCGGCTGCGGCCTGGGCGGTGGCGGCAGCAAGGCCGAGCTGGGCAAGCCCGGGCCGGTCAAGAACCCTAAGCCGGGGGAGGGGCCGCCGGCCAGGCCCATTGGTGACGGCTCCACCGCCGACACCGGTCCGCAGCCCAACCAGCCCGCCAAGGCCGTGCCCCTCCAGCCGGGCGAGACCCCGCCGCAGTTCGTCGTGTTCAGCTGGGACGGCGCGGGGGAGGTCGGAAACGGCCTCTTCCCCCGCTTCCTCAAGCTCGCCAAGGACCACGGCGCGGCCATGACCTTCTTCCTCTCCGGCCTCTACCTGCTGCCCGAGTCGAAGAAGGGCCTCTACCGGCCGCCGAACAACCCCGTCGGCGCCTCGGACATCGGCTACCTCAAGGACGAGAACGTCCGCTCCACCCTCGGTCACGTCCGCCAGGCGTGGCTCGACGGGCACGAGATAGGCACTCACTTCAACGGCCACTTCTGCGGCGGCTCCGGCTCGGTCGGCAGGTGGACCCCGGACGACTGGCAGAGCGAGATCGACCAGGCCGTGTCCTTCGTCACCAACTGGCGCACGAACACCGGCTTCACCGACCTCGAACCCCTGCCCTTCGACTACCGCAAGGAACTGACCGGAGCCCGCACCCCGTGCCTGCTCGGCCAGGACAGCCTGCTGGCGACCGCCCAGAAGCTGGGCTGGCGCTACGACTCCAGCTCGCCCGGCGGTCTGCAGGTCTGGCCGGTGAAGAGGTCGGGCGTCTGGGACCTGCCGCTGCAGTCCCTGCCCTTCCCCGGGCATTCCTTCGAGGTGCTCTCGATGGACTACAACATCCTCGCCAACCAGTCGAAGAACACCACCAGGGGCGTGCCCGCCAACTACCCGGGCTGGCGCACCCAGGCCACCGCCACCTACCTCGGCGGCTTCCGGCGGGCCTACGAGACCAACCGCGCGCCCCTCTTCATCGGCAACCACTTCGAGGAGTGGAACGGCGGCATCTACATGGACGCCGTCGAGGAGGCACTCAAGGGCATGGCGGACAAAAGGGATGTACGCCTCGTATCCTTCCGGCAGTTCACCGACTGGCTGGACGTCCAGGACCCCAAGGTGCTCGCCAAGCTCCGCGCCCTCGGCCCCGGCCAGTCGCCCGGCGTCGGCTGGGCGGCGTACCTCACCGCCGCCTGACCAGGGCGTCGACACCCCGCCGGGGGGTGCGGTAGATCCACAAATTGCTCATGCGAAACTTTTCACATGAGCCTCAGCCGCGCCCGTGCCAGTCGAAACAGCCGCCGCTCGACCAGCGGCCGTGCCACCCTGCTGACCGCGGTGACCGTCGCGGGCGTCATGACCCTGACGTCCTGCGGCGGCTCGGACGACGGCGGCAAGGCCACCGGCTCCGGTGGCAACTACGTCACCGGCCCGAGCGGCATCGCCACGGTGGCCAAGGGGGAGCGGGACGAGGCCCCGAAGCTCGACGGCGGGACCGTCGACGGCAAGACCTTCGACACCGCCACCCTCAAGGGCAAGGTCGTCGTCCTCAACGTCTGGGGCTCGTGGTGCCCGCCGTGCCGCGCCGAGGCCCCCGGCTTCGCGAAGGTCTCCAAGGAGCTGGCCGACGCCGGCAAGGACGTCGCCTTCGTCGGCATCAACACCCGTGACACCAGCATGCAGAACGCGACCTCGTTCGAGGAGGACTTCGGGATCGCCTACCCGAGCCTCTACGACCCCGCCGGGAAGCTGATGCTCCGCTTCCCCAAGGGCACCCTCAACCCGAATGCGATCCCCTCCACGATCATCCTCGACAAGGAGGGCAAGATCGCCGCCCGCACCCTGGCCCCGGTGGGCGAGGAGCAACTCCGCTCGATGATCGACCCGATCCTCGCGGAGCAGTGACCCCGTGGTCGAGTACGCACTCGCCGCCGAGGCGACCGGCGTGAACACCACGGTCCTGAGCGGGGCGCTGCTGCTGGCGCTGCCCATCTCGGTCCTCGCCGGAATGGTCTCCTTCTTCTCGCCCTGCGTGCTCCCGCTGGTCCCCGGCTACCTCTCCTACGTGACCGGCGTCAGCGGCGCCGACCTCGCCGAGGCCCGGCGCGGGCGGATGCTGGCGGGCGCGCTCCTGTTCATCGCCGGCTTCACCACCGTCTTCGTCTCCACCGGAGCGCTCTTCGGCTACTTCGGCGAGACCCTCCGGGAGAACAACGAGATCATCTCCCGGGTCCTGGGCGGCCTGGTGATCGTCCTGGGTCTCTTCTTCATGGGCGCGATCCCGGGTCTGACGATGCGGGAGTTCCGCTTCCACAAGAAGCCGACGGCAGGTCTGATCGGCGCCCCGATGCTGGGCGTGCTCTTCGGCGTCGGCTGGACCCCCTGCATGGGCCCGACCCTCGCGGCCGTCACCACGCTCTCCCTCGACCAGGCGAGCGCCGGCCGGGGCGCCCTGCTGACCGTCGCCTACTGCCTCGGACTCGGCCTGCCGTTCATCCTCACCGCGATCGCCTTCCGCAAGGCGCTCGGCGCATTCGGATGGGTGAAGAAGCACTATGCGTGGGTGATGCGCATCGGCGGAGGCATGCTGATCCTGACCGGTCTGCTGCTCGTCACAGGAATGTGGGCCAGCATCGTCAGCGACATGCAGAGCTGGACCCAACGCTTCACGGTGGGGATCTGAGGACTAAACGGACATGAGTACGACCGACAACGCGTCCACCGAGGCGCCGCGCTCCGAAGACCCCGCCGAGCCCGAGCTCGGCGCGGCCGGCGCCCAGCTCTCCACCGCCCCGCTGGAGGACAGCCCCACCGGGCCGGCCGTCGGCATCGGGGTGATCGGCTGGGCCCGCTGGTTCTGGCGGCAGCTGACCTCCATGCGAGTGGCGCTGATCCTGCTCTTCATGCTGTCCCTGGGCGCGATCCCGGGCTCCCTCATCCCGCAGACCAACGTCGACGCGATGAAGGTCGCCGTCTGGAAGCGGGACAACCCGTCCTGGGTGGGCGTCGCCGAGAAGCTCCAGCTCTTCGACGTCTACAGCTCGGTGTGGTTCTCCGCGATCTACCTGCTGCTGTTCATCTCGCTGATCGGCTGCATCCTGCCGCGCTCCTGGCAGTTCGTGGGCCAGCTCCGCGGCCGGCCGCCGGCCGCCCCCAAGCGCCTGGACCGGCTGCCCGTGTACACGACGTGGCGCACGGACAAGTCCCCGGACGAGGTGCTCTCGTACGCGGGGACGGTGCTCGGCGGGCGGCGCTTCCGCACCGAGGCGGGCGGGGGGAACTCCGTCGCCGCGGAGAAGGGCTACCTGCGCGAGGCCGGCAATCTGGCCTTCCACGTGGCGCTGATCGTGATGCTGGTGGCCTTCGCCTGGGGCCAGTACTTCAAGTCCGAGGGCGGCAAGCTCGTCCTGCGCGGCAGCGGCTTCTCGAACACGCTCACCCAGTACGACGACTTCAAGTACGGCACCCTCTTCGACCCCGACGACCTGCCGCCCTTCTCGTTCACCCTGGACAGGTTCGACGCGACGTACGAGAAGAGCGGCCCGCAGCGGGGCACCCCGCGCGACTTCAAGGCGTACGTCACCTTCAGCGAGGGCGCGGCCGGCAAGCCGCAGAAGCGCGAGATCCAGGTCAACGAGCCCCTTCAGGTCGACGGCTCCAAGGTCTACCTGCTCGGGCACGGCTACGCACCGGTCATCTCGGTGACCGACCCCGCCGGCAAGGTGATCTTCAAGGACGCCGTGCCGATGCTCCCCCAGGACGGCAACCTCACCTCCACCGGAGCCGTCAAGGTCACCGACGGCTACAAGGACAAGGACGGCAGGAAGGAGCAGCTCGGCTTCAACGCCGTCTTCGTCCCGACGTTCGCCGGCGAGGGCCAGGGCGTGATGTTCTCGCAGTTCCCGGAGCTGGGTAATCCGCGGCTCATGCTCAGCGCCTGGCACGGCAGCCTCGGCGTCGACTCGGGTCTGCCGCAGAACGTGTACCAGCTGGACACCGCAAAGATGCAGTCGTTCAAGGACGAGTCGGGCCAGCTGTTCAAGCAGAAGCTGGCGACCGGCGAGTCGATGGTCCTGCCGAACGGCGCGGGCACCGTGAAGTTCGAGGGCATCGAGCGGTGGGCCACCTTCTCCGTCACCCACCAGCCCGGCAGCGGCCTCGCCCTCGCGGGCGCGATCGCCGCCATCGCGGGCCTGGCCGGGTCGCTGTTCATCCAGCGCCGCCGGGTCTGGGTGCGCGCGGTGCGCGGCGAGGACGGTGTCACCGTCGTCGAGATGGCCGGCCTCGGCCGCAGCGAGTCCACCCGGCTCCCGGAGGAGCTGGCCGAGCTCGCCGCCACCCTGCACGAGCAGGCGCCGACCGCGACGCCCGCCGAACCTGTCGAAGAAACCACCGAAGGAGAGCGCGGATGACGCCGCTCGCTGCCGCAGCCAACGAGAACCTGGCTCAGATCAGCAACTACCTGGTCTATTCGTCGATGGCGGTCTACATGCTCGCCTTCTTCGCGCACATCGCCGAGTGGACCTTCGGCAGCCGCAGCAAGGTGGCCCGTACGGCCGCCGCGCTGACCGCCGCCGCACCCGCACCCGCCGTGCAGGTCCGCAGCAAGGGGGGCGGTACGGCCGTCCTCGACAAACCGCAGGTCGTCACACGCTCCGCCGCGGGCACGCGCGACGTGCCCGACGGCCCGGGCGCCGCGGGCGGCACCGAGCAGGGTGACCTGTACGGGCGGATCGCGGTCTCGCTGACCGCGCTCGCCTTCCTCATCGAGGCGGCCGGCGTCGTCGCCCGGGCGATGTCGGTGCAGCGGGCCCCCTGGGGCAACATGTACGAGTTCTCGATCACCTTCTCCACGGTGGCCGTCGGCGCGTACCTGGTGCTCCTCGCGCTGAAGAAGAACGTCCGCTGGCTCGGCCTGATCCTGGTCACCACCGTCCTGCTGGACCTCGGCATCGCCGTGACCTGGCTCTACACCGACAGTGACCAGCTGGTCCCGGCCCTGCACTCGTACTGGCTGTGGATCCACGTCTCCACCGCGATCTTCTGCGGCGCCGTCTTCTACATCGGCGCGGCCGGAGCGGTCCTGTACCTCTTCCGCGACTCCTACGAGGCCAAGATCGCGGGCGGCGGCAAGCCGGGCCGGTTCGCCTCCTCCGTGCTGGAGCGGCTGCCCTCGGCGAGCTCGCTCGACAAGTTCTCGTACCGCATCAACGCGGCCGTCTTCCCGCTGTGGACCTTCACGATCATCGCGGGCGCGATCTGGGCGGGCGACGCCTGGGGCCGCTACTGGGGCTGGGACCCCAAGGAGGTCTGGTCCTTCGTGACGTGGGTGGCGTACGCCTGCTACCTGCACGCCCGCGCCACCGCCGGCTGGAAGGGCCGCAAGGCCGCGTACCTCGCGCTCTTCGCCTTCGCCTGCTGGATCTGGAACTACTACGGCGTGAACATCCTGCTCAGCGGCAAGCACTCGTACGCGGGCGTCTGACCGGCGGGAGTGGGACGCTGGTGTCATGCCTCCTGTGAGCCATGGCACCAGCGAGAGCCCCGGCGGCGGCCGCCTGCGGATCCGCTTCGAGCTGCACCTCCCGTACGCGTACGAGGAGCTGTGGCCCGCCCTGACCACGTCGGACGGGCTGCGCGGCTGGCTGGCCGAGGCGGAGGTCCTGGAGCGCAGGCTCGGCGGGGAGGTCACGATGCACCGGCTGGGCAGCCCGACGATGGAGACCGGCCGCGTCACGGCCTGGGACGTCGAGCGGGTCGTGGAGTACACGCTGGGCGGGGACGAGCGGATCCGTTTCCACCTGGAACCGGTGGGGACGGACTCGACCGTCATCCGGTTCGTGAACGAGCGCCGCGTGGACGACCGGGCCGGGGCGGACGAGGCCGAGGCCGACCGCCTGGACTGGCTCGCGGTCTGGCACGACCACTTCGAACTGCTGGAGTCCGCGCTCGCCGGGCAGCCGGTCGACTGGGTCCTGTGGACGGGCGCGCGCCGGGGCGAGCTGTGCGAGGACTACGCGGCCCTGTCCAGGACGTAGGCGCTCACCCGCTCACCCAGCTCGCCCGCTCACCACACCGGCCGCAGGGCCGGCAGTTCCGCGTCCCCGTTGAGGGTGCGCACGACGCGCCAGAGCTCGCCGCGCAGGGCGGGGAGATCGGCGCTGCGGCCGAGTTCGTCCTCCAGCTGGTGCAGGATGCGGCCCGCGACGGCCAGGTGGTCGACGGCCGCCGGGGTCAGCACGACCAGCTTGCGGCGGCCGCCCTCGGGGTGCGGCTCGCGGCGGACGTAGCCGCGCTTCTCCAGGTCGTCCACGAGCTGGCCGGCGGCCTGTTTCGTCACTCCGAGCCGCTCGGCGAGCTCGGAAGCGGTGGCTCCGGGGCCCTTGAGTACCTGGAAGGCCATCCCGTGCTGGGGCCGCAGGTCGGCGTATCCGGCCTCGGCCACCCGCCGCGTGAACTCGCCCAGCAGCAGCTGGAAGCCCAGGCCGAGCAGGAAGGCCAGCTCGACACCCTCGTCTTCGTCTCCGGTCACGGAAACATGGTGACACACATGAGTCAATCTGCTTTACTCATGACAAGTAAAGCTCCTTGACTCGCAGATCGTGAGGAACCGCCTTGCACGTGATCACCACGTCTCCCGAGCACGTCACCGTCTCTCCGAACGCCACCATGACCGGCCTGGCCGCCCCCAGCCGGGGCAGCGCCGAACTCAGCACCTGGCACGTCGACATGCCCGTCGGCGCGACCGGCCCCGAGCACTCCGTCAGCCGCGAGCAGATCTGGACGCTCACGGCCGGATCGCTGGAGATCACCTGGGACGGTGGCCGCACCGAGAAGGTCACCGCGGGCCAGACCCTGGTCCTGCCCCCGGACGTACTCCGCCGGATCCACGCCACCGAGTCCTTCGAGGCCTACGTCGCCATGCGCGCGGACGGCGTGGCCTCGGTCCCGGGCACCGAGGGCACCCGCGTCCTGCCCTGGGCGCAGTGAACGGCCGACCTGGTCCGGGCTAGTCCTTGTCCTTGCCGGTGTCCTTCTTCTTCTCCTGCTCGTCGCGCAGCGACTTCAGGAACTCCGGGTTGTCGTCGGGCGCGACCCACTGTGCCCGGCGCGCCCGGCCGCCGCCGACCGCGGAGCGCTTCTTGCCCGCGGCCAGCCACACCACCGGCCCGACGATGGAGAAGAGCAGGATGATGATCACCCACACCACCTTGGGCAGGTGCTTGACCTCTTCCTCCGGCGTGTTCAGGCAGTCGATGAAGGCGTAGATGGTCAGCGCGAGGATCAGCAGGAACGGCAGATAGCGCAGCACGGTGTGGGACCGACTCCCGGGCAGTGGCGGCGGGCCCGCAGCGGGCCCCGGTGACAGATCCAGGGTAGTTGGTGACGGATACTTGCCCCCATGGCTTACGACGATCTCCGCTCGCTGCTCCGGGCTCTGGAGCGGGAGGGCGACCTCAAGCGCATCAAGGCCGAAGTCGACCCGTACCTGGAGGTCGGGGAGATCGTCGACAGAGTGAACAAGGCGGGGGGTCCGGCCCTCCTCTTCGAGAACGTCAAGGGCTCGGCGATGCCGCTGGCCATGAACGTCTTCGGCACCGACCGCCGCCTTCTGAAGGCCCTCGGCCTGAAGTCCTACGGCGAGATCAGCGAGAAGATCGGCGGCCTGCTCAAGCCGGAGCTGCCCCAGGGCTTCATCGGCGTCCGCGAGGCCTTCGGCAAGCTCGGCTCGATGGTCCACGTGCCGCCGAAGAAGATCAAGGGCGAGGCCCCGGTCCAGGAGGTCGTCCTCACCGGCGACGACGTGGACCTCGACCAGCTGCCGGCGCTCTTCACCTGGCCCAAGGACGGCGGCTCCTTCTTCAACCTCGGCCTCACCCACACCAAGCACCCCGAGACCGGCGTGCGCAACCTCGGCCTCTACCGCCTCCAGCGCCACGACAAGCGCACCATCGGCATGCACTGGCAGATCCACAAGGACAGCCGCAACCACTACGCGGTCGCCGCCAAGCGCGGCGAGCGGCTGCCGGTCGCGATCGCCTTCGGCTGCCCGCCCGCAGTGACGTACGCGTCCACCGCGCCGCTGCCCGGCGACATCGACGAGTACCTCTTCGCCGGCTTCGTCGCGGGCAAGCGGATCGAGATGGTCGACTGCAAGACCGTGCCGCTCCAGGTCCCGGCCAACGCGGAGGTCGTGATCGAGGGCTGGCTGGAGCCGGGCGAGACGCTCCCGGAGGGCCCCTTCGGCGACCACACCGGCTTCTACACCCCGCAGGAGCCGTTCCCCGCGCTGAAGATCGACTGCGTGACGATGCGCAGGCGCCCGCTGCTCCAGTCGATCGTGGTCGGCCGGCCGCCGACCGAGGACGGGCCGCTGGGCCGCGCGACGGAGCGCTTCTTCCTCCCGCTGCTCAAGATCATCGTGCCGGACATCGTGGACTACCACCTGCCCGAGTCGGGCGGCTTCCACAACTGCGCGATCGTCTCGATCGACAAGAAGTACCCCAAGCACGCGCAGAAGGTCATGCACGCCATCTGGGGCGCGCACATGATGTCGCTGACCAAGCTGATCATCGTGGTGGACGCCGACTGCGACGTCCACGACCTGCACGAGGTGTCGTGGCGGGCGCTCGGCAACACGGACTACTCCCGCGACCTGACGGTCGTGGAGGGCCCGGTGGACCACCTGGACCACGCCTCGTACCAGCAGTTCTGGGGCGGCAAGGCGGGCATCGACGCCACCAAGAAGCTCCCCGAGGAGGGCTACACCCGCGACGGCGGCTGGCCCGACATGGTCGAGTCGGACCCGGCGACGGCGGCCCTGGTGGACCGCCGCTGGAAGGAGTACGGGCTGTGAGTACCGCAATGGGTGGCCCGGCGCTGTTCATCGGCGGCGACACGACGTTCGTGCTCCTCGTGCGCCCGGAGCTCGATCCGGCGGACCCGGGCGTCCGGGCGGCCGCCGAACAGGCGGGCGTCTCGCCCGAGGAGTTCGCGGGCCCCGGCGACGTGTGGGCCCTGGTGGTGGACGACACATTCGAGGCCGATGGCGGCTTCGAGCTGCCCGGCCTGCGCGATGCCGAGGCCGACCACTTCGCGGAGCAGCTGCACACCGCCCTGGGCACCGGGGAGCCGTTCACCGTCGAGGCCGGGCCGGTCCTGCGGCTCGACGCCCGCCCGGCAGCCGGCGAGGCCTACGCCTTCACGGCCCACGTCACCCCGCCCGAGCCCGAGGGGGCGCCCACGGTCTCCCTGGAGATCGGCCCCCTGCCCCTCGCCCCGCTCCTGGCCGACCTCGAGGACTTCCGCCGGAGCCTGGCGTGACCCCGAGACTGCGGATCGGTGGCGACGAGGTCTGGGTCGCGCTCACCGCTCCCGAGCAGCCGTCCGACGGCTGGCGGGTCACCGCCGACTGGGGCAGTGAGTTCACCGCGGACTTCGAGGCGTACGTGGAGGCCGAGGAGGTCTCCGCCTTCGCCGAGCTCCTGCTGGCCCGCACTGGCGCCGCCGAACCCGAGGCCTTCCGGGCCGAGGTGAGCGAGGGCCGCGGCAACCCACTGAGGCTGGCCGTCATACCGGTGGACGGCGGGGAGGCCCTCGCCTTCGTGGTCCGGCTGACCCCGATGGGGCACGACGAGACCAATCACCTCGACATGGAGATAGGGCCGGTTCCGCTCGACGGGCTGAGGGCCGAACTCGAACAGTTCCGGAAGGACCTCGCATGATGACCACCGCCGACGGAGTGGTCGGGCCCGGCCCTTCGCCCGAGGCCGGCAACAAGGTCAAGGCCTTCCTGCGGCTCGTGATGATCGAGCACTCGGTCTTCGCGCTGCCCTTCGCCTACATCGCCGCGCTCACCGCGATGTTCCAGCTCGACCGGGACGTGCACTGGGGCAGGCTGCTGCTCGTCACGACCTGCATGGTGGGCCTGCGGACCTTCGCGATGGCCGCCAACCGGATCATCGACCGCGAGATCGACTCCCGCAACCCGCGCACCGCGGGCCGCGAGCTGGTCACCGGCGCGGTCTCCGTCCGCTCCGCGTGGACCGGGGCCGGGATCGCGCTCGCCGTCTTCCTCGGCTCGGCGGCGCTCCTGAACCCGCTCTGCCTGGCGCTGGCGCCCGTCGCGGTGGTCCCCATGGTGGTGTACCCGTACGGCAAGCGGTTCACGAACTTCCCGCACGCCATCCTGGGCCTGGCCCAGGCGATCGGCCCGGTCGGGGCCTGGCTGGCGGTCACCGGCGAGTGGTCCTGGGACGCGGTGATCCTGGGGCTCGCGGTGGGCGTGTGGATCGGCGGCTTCGACCTGATCTTCGGCTCCCAGGACGTGGCCGCGGACCGCACGGAGGGCGTCAAGTCCGTCCCGGCCCGCTTCGGCGTCCCGGCCGCCCTCTGGGGGGCCCGCGGCGCGCACGTCGTGACCACGGCCCTGCTGGTCTGGTACGCCCTCGCCACGGACGCGGGCGTCCTGTTCTGGTCGGGCCTGGCGATCGTCGCCTGTGCCTTCTGCTACGAGCACACCATCGTGAAGCCGCACGACCTGTCCCGCCTGAACCGCGCCTTCTTCACGGTCAACGGCTTCATCGGCATCGCCCTCTTCGTGTGCGCCCTGCTCGACCTCGTGGGCCGCGGTCTGACCTTCTAGACCAACTGGCCCCGGGCCGCCGGACGGACCGGGCGGCGGAAGAACAGGGCCGTCAGGACGCCCACCGCGAGGCCGCAGAGGTGGCCCTGCCAGCTGACCGCGGTGTCCGTCGGCAGGACGCCGAGGAGGAACGAGCCGCCCCAGATCGCGGCGATCACCACGCCCACCGCGATGCCGAGGGCCTTGCGCTCGACGAAGCCGCGGACCACGAGGTAGCCGAAGAGGCCGAAGACCAGGCCCGAGGCGCCGGCGGTGTTGGCGTGCGAGGGGGCGATCAGCCAGATGCCGATCCCGTCCCCGAGGATGACGATGGCGCAGACGGCCAGGAAGTGGCGTATGCCGCTGAGCGCGGCGACGAAGCCGAAGATCAGCAGGGCGACGCTGTTGGCCGCCACGTGCGCGAAGCCGAAGTGCAGGAACGGGGCGGTGAGGATGCCGCTGAGTCCATCGACGCTGCGCGCGGTGATCCCGTACGGGTCCAGGGCGTGGCCGGTGGCGAAATCGACGGCCTCGATCAGCCACAGGAGGGCCACCCAGCCGAGCATCAGCTTGGCCGCGGCCTTCGCGCGGCCGGTCTGCGTCCAGGTGTCCTGAGCCGTGCTCACCGTCGTCCCCTTCGTCGTGCGTCCCACCCCCTGGAACGTCCGGCCACCATAGCGAGTGCCCGCCCGTGGTGGCCGGATAGTCTCGGAGGTATGACTGAGCGCAAGCGCACCCCGTGGGTGGTCGGGGTTTCCGGGGCGTCCGGGACGCCGTACGCGGCGGCCGTGCTCCGCGGGCTGCTCGCGGCGGGGGAGAGCGTCGACCTGGTGGTCAGCCGGGCTTCACGCCTCACTCTGCTGGACGAGACCGGGATCGCCTTCCGCGACGCGCACTGGCGCGACGATCTGACGCAGTGGCTGACATACGGCGCCGACGGCAAGCCGGGAACCTTCGCACCGTTCGAGGGCGATGTCCGGTATTGGGGCGCCGGGGACCTGGCGGCCGGTCCGAGCTCGGGCTCGTACCCCGTCAAGGGGATGCTCATCGTCCCCGCGTCCACGGCCTGCGTGGCGGGGGTGGCGCTCGGGCTGTCGAAGGACCTGCTCCAGCGGGTCGCGAGCGTAACGCTCAAGGAGCGGCGCCGGCTGGTGGTCGCGGTGCGGGAGACCCCGCTGAACGGGCAGACGCTGAAGCATCTGGTGGCGCTGGACGAGGCGGGCGCGATCGTGCTGCCCGCCTCTCCGGCGTTCTACGCGGGTGCGACGCACATCCAGGACCTGGTGGACTTCGTCGCGGGGCGGGTGCTGGACGCGGCAGGGGTGCCGCACCGGCTGTACCGCCGTTGGGAGGGGGACCTCGGTGGATCCCGCCCTCAGGGTTAGGCCTTCTTGGTCCGGCCCGGCTTGCGGGCCTTGTCGATGCGGTGGGCGGCGGCGGGCTGGTGGGCACGGGATCGGTTGGCCAGCTCCTGGAGCTGTCGCATGTGTGCGTAGGCCATCTCGATCGTGTACACGGTGAACCACTCCTGAAGATCGTTATTGATCTGCTGAAAGATTTCGCAGGGCGTTTACCCTGCATGCCTTAGATTCTATACCTAAACTTGCAGGATCGCCGAATAATGGAAGGCTCCACGTAATGGACACGGTGGACAGGCAGCTCATCCAGGCACTTCGCGAGAACGGTCGTGCCTCGTACGCGGAGCTGGGCCGTCTCGTGGGCCTCTCCGGCCCCAGCGTCACCGACCGCATCAACCGGCTGGAGACGGCCGGCGTCATCACCGGCTACCGCGCGACGGTGGCCGCGGCCGAGCTCGGCCTCGGCGTCACGGCGCTGATCGGCATCTCGCTCTCCGATGCCGCCGACCACGAGGACGTGGCCCGCCGGCTGCGCGACCTCGCGGAGATCGAGGACTGCTGGTTCATCGCGGGTGACGACTCCTTCATGCTGAAGGTGCGCGCCAGCGACGTGGACGGCCTGGAGAAGATCATCCGCAAGCTGTCCGGCACCAGGGGCGTCTCGCGTACCCGTACCACCATCGTGCTCTCCACCAAGTGGGAGAACCGGGTCGGGGAACTGCCCGAGGAGGGCTGAGAGTACGGTTGGTCGGGTTGCAGGTCAGGTATCTAGAGGAGGCGACCGGCTGATGGACGCTGGGCTCAAGCGCGAGCTGGAGGAGAAGGTCCGCTCCGGCGAGCGGCTGACCCGTGAGGACGGCATCGCCCTCTACGAGTCGGACGACCTGGCCTGGCTCGGTGGCCTCGCCCACGAGGTGCGCACGCGCAAGAACGGCGACGTCGTGCACTTCAACGTCAACCGCCACCTCAACATGACGAACGTGTGCACCGCCTCGTGCGCGTACTGCTCGTTCCAGCGCAAGCCGGGCGAGAAGGACGCGTACACGATGCGCATCGAGGAAGCCGTGCGCCTGGCCAAGGCCATGGAGAACGACAGCCTCACCGAGCTGCACATCGTCAACGGCCTGCACCCGAACCTGCCCTGGCGCTACTACCCGCGCTCGCTCTCCGAGCTGAAGAAGGCGCTGCCGAACGTCTCGCTGAAGGCGTTCACGGCGACCGAGATCCACCACTTCGAGACGATCTCCGGCATGTCGGCCTCCGACATCCTGGACGAGCTGATCGAGGCCGGCCTGGAGTCGCTCACCGGCGGCGGCGCGGAGATCTTCGACTGGGAGGTCCGGCAGCACATCGTCGACCACCGCACCCACTGGGAAGACTGGTCGCGCATCCACCGGCTCGCGCACTCGAAGGGTCTCAAGACCCCCTCGACGATGCTCTACGGGCACATCGAGGAGCCGCGCCACCGCGTGGACCACGTGCTGCGGCTGCGCGAGCTCCAGGACGAGACCGGCGGCTTCCAGGTCTTCATCCCGCTGCGCTACCAGCACGACTTCGTGGACATGCAGGACGGCAAGGTACGCAACAAGCTCCAGGCGCGGACGACGATGGCCACGGGCGCCGAGGCGCTCAAGACCTTCGCCGTCTCGCGGCTGCTGTTCGACAACGTGCCGCACGTCAAGGTCTTCTGGGTGATGCACGGCGTGCAGACCGCCCAGCTCGCGCTGCAGCACGGCGCGGACGACATGGACGGCTCGGTCGTCGAGTACAAGATCACGCACGACGCGGACAACTACGGCACCCCGAACAAGCTGGGTCGTGAGGACCTGCTGGAGCTGATCCGGGAAGCGGGCTTCCGCCCGGTCGAGCGCAACACGCGCTACGAGATCATCCGCGAGTACCCCGGCCCGGACGCGGGGCTGCGCGAGACGCCGCAGGCGATGCGCGTCTGACGCGCTGTGCGCGTCGTGCTCCGGTGATCCCGGAGTCCCGGGAGCCCCGGTCCGCTGTGCGGGCCGGGGCTTCGCCGGGTCCGGGCGCGGGATGCCGCTGCCGCTGCACTGACCCCAGCGGGCCGGAGCCGGGGCCCGGCGTGCTTCACTGGGTGGGAACGTGCCGCCGTACGACCACGACGAGAGAGAAGGGGTCACCGTGTCCCTCAAGCCGAGCGCAACGATCCGCTACACCGCGATGCGTCTGGGCATCTTCGTCGGATGCCTCGTCGTCGTGTCCGGCCTGGTCCGTCTCGGCTGGGTGCCCGCCGGGCTCGGGGACGCGAACGTCGCCTGGATCGTCCTGCTCGCCCTCGTCCTGTCCGCCCCGCTCTCCTTCGTCCTCCTGCGCAAGCAGCGCGACGAGATGTCCGTGCAGATCTCCGGACGCGTCGCGGGTGCGAAGCAGAAGCTCGCCGAGAACCGCAGCCAGGAGGACCTGGCCGACGACGCGGCGCGCGTGAACTCGTAACGCCGCAGTCGGCACAGTTGGGTTCATCACACGCCGAACCGCCCCAGCACCGGGAATACCACCCGTAGCGCTGGGGCGTTCGGCGTTTTACGTGGGGCGGCGCGGGTCCGGGCGGGAGGACCGCGTGCCCGTGCACCCCTGTCTCAAAGAACGCCTTTGAGATTCTCAAAGGAGAAGTGTTAGCGTGTTCACCATGTCGACCACAGCTGCGCACCCGATGACCGCGAGCATCCTGCTCGTGTCGCGCCTGCACGTCGACCTCTGCCGCCGCGTGTCCGCGGCCTGTTGCTGTTGAGCTGAATCGATACAGCAGCGGTCCTTTCGGTCCCGGCCGGCCCTTCTCCCTCAGGCTGCTGCCGCACCGTGTCACCGCGTCACCACCGCAGAACTTCCCCTGTTTTCGTGCGCCATCTCCGGAGAGTGTCCGTGTCCGCGACCCCTGAAGGCCCTGCCAAGGCCTCGTTCAAATTCCCCTTCTGGGCCCAGATCATCGCCGGTCTGGCCCTGGGCGTCCTCTTCGGATGGATCGCCCGCAGCCAGGACGTCAGCTGGCTCGGCACCACGCTGGAGAAGGTCGGCGACATCTTCATCCAGTTGCTGAAGCTGGCCATCGCCCCCCTCGTCTTCTTCGCCATCCTGGTGTCCATCACCAACCTGCGGAAGGTGAACAACGCCGCGCGGCTCGCCTCCCGCACGCTGCTCTGGTTCATGATCACCTCGCTGATCGCGGTCGGCATCGGCATCGCGATCGGCCTGCTCACCGACCCGGGCGCGGGCACCGGCCTCACCGCCGCCGACGGCAAGGAGCCGAAGAAGGCGGGCTCCTGGATCGACTTCCTGACCGGGATCGTGCCGACGGACATCGTCACGCCGTTCACCCAGCTCAAGGTCCTCCAGATCGTCTTCCTGGCCGTCGTCGCCGGTATCGCCGCCCTCCAGCTGGGCGGCAAGGCCAAGCCGGTCCTCGACCTCGCCGAGTCTGCCCTGGAGCTCCTCCAGAAGGCCCTGTGGTGGGTCATCCGCCTCGCCCCGATCGGCACCATCGGCCTGATCGGCACCGCGATCGCCACGTACGGCTGGGACCTCATCGGCAAGTACGCGACCTTCACCGCCGACATCTACATCGGCTGCGCGCTCGTGATGTTCGGCGTCTACCCGCTGCTGCTCGCCACGGTCGCCAAGGTCAGCCCGCTGCAGTTCTTCAAGGGCGCCTGGCCGGCCATCCAGCTGGCCTTCGTCTCCCGCTCCTCGGTCGGCACCATGCCGGTCACCCAGAAGGTCACCGAGCGCCTCGGCGTGCCGAAGGAGTACGCCTCCTTCGCCGTCCCGTTCGGCGCCACCACCAAGATGGACGGCTGCGCCGCGATCTACCCGGCGCTCGCCGCGATCTTCATCGCGCAGATCTTCGACGTGCAGCTGGGCATCAAGGAGTACCTGCTCATCGTCTTCGTCTCGGTGATCGGCTCGGCCGCGACGGCCGGTCTGACCGGCGCGACGGTCATGCTGACGCTGACCCTCTCCACGCTCGGCCTGCCGCTGGCGGGTGTCGGCCTGCTGATGGCGATCGACCCGATCCTGGACATGATGCGCACGGCCACGAACGTGGCCGGTCAAGCGCTGGTCCCGGTCATCGTCTCGGCCCGCGAGGGAATCCTGGACAAGGAGGCCTACGCGACCGCCTCGGCCTCCCCGCTGGACGAGTCCGCCCCGGTCACGCCGGAGCCGGTCGCCGTGGCCGCCTGACGCCGCCCGCCCGCCCGCCCGCCCGCCTGCACGCGCCGCAGCCCCGCCCCGTCCGGGCGGGGCTGCGGCGCGTGTCAGACCGTCTGGCCGCGGGCGTACGCGACCGTCGCCAGCAGGAGCGGCAGTGCGAACCACCACCGGCCCATGGTCCGCCGGAACACCGGGGTGATGGTGATCAGCAGTCCCAGGAGGCACAGGGAGAGGGAGAGGCCGGCCACCAGCCGGATGTCGTCCCGCAGGCGGTCGTCGCGGGGGTCCGACTGCATGGCCAGGGCGAGGTAGCACAGGTACACCGCAGGGACGTAGACGAGGGCGAGCGGGACTCCGAGCACCCAGCGCAGGCAGCCCTGGTCCTCGGGCAGGTCGATGTTCTCGCGGGGGAGCCTCAGCCGAGCGTCGCGATACGGACCCACGCGATCACCCCCAGCACGGCCGGCGGGACGAGCCACCACAGGCCCACCGTCCGGCGGACGGGCGGGAGGAGGGTGATCACGATCGCGCCCGCGCTCAGGAAGAGCGCGATCAGGCACTCCAGTTCGGTCCCGGCGTACCCCTGGTCGTCCCATGCGCCCGCCGGCCCGTAGGCCAGGGCGTAATAGACGACGACGGCGTTCAGCAGGTGGACGAGCGCGAGGGGTGCCCCGATCCACCAGCGGCGGTACGTCATCGCATCGCGTCCTTCACCTTGCCGAGGCTGTCGCCGAAGTCGTTGCCGTAGAACTGGGCCTTCTCCGACTTCCAGTACGGACCGCCGTTGTAGCGGGCGGCGATCTCCCGCATCTGGGCGTCGGTCAGCTGGTCGGCGGGGACGTCGCCGTAGCCGGCCTCGGCCTTGATCTGGGCGAGGAATCCGGCGGCGATGAAAGCATTCTGCCTCGGGTCCTGGAGCGACTCCTCCACCAGGGCCCGCTGATCGCCGGTGAGGTGCGCCGGATCGTAGCCGAGCACCTCGGCGCCGCGGCGGAGCTGGATGGCGATCGGCCCGAAGGAGGTCTCGTCGGGGGTTCCGCCCGCCCGGCTGAAGAGGTTCTCGGGCGTGATGGGACTGAGCGGCGAGTCGGCCAGCTGCCGGATCGTGTCGATGCCGTCGTCGACGATTCCGGGCTGACCGGCGATCTCCTTCCAGGCGATGCCCGCGACCAGTTCCTCGGGCAACCCGGCGTGCTGGGCGGCCGCCCGGAGGATCTCCTTCTTCTGGGAGATCCAGGCCGCCTTCTCCTTGTCGCCGTCCGGCGGGTTCCAGTAGCTGTCGTCGACCTCGGGCAGTCCCGCGATCCGCGTCCGGATGTCGCGCAGCTCCGGAGACATCTCGGTGTTCCCGAGCGGCCCCGTCATCTCCCGCTTCGGACCGCTGCCCGGCAGGTGGGCCAGCGGGCTGGTGCGGGCCTCCGCCGCCTCCCGGCGGATGTCCGCCATCGCGGCGTACAGGTCGGGCCGCTTGCCGCCGCCCTTCACCTGGAAGTCGGGCAGCAACTCGTACGCCTGCTTCAGCGCGTGCACGCACGCGCTGCGCGCCTCCTGCTCGGTGGTCTTCGCCAGGTGGAAGCTGCTGCCCGCGCCGTCATGGAGCCGGTTCGCCTCGTCCCGGATGTCGTCCACGTCCATCGTGACCTCGGCCAGCCAGTCGAAGACCCCGGTCGTCGCCCGCATGTCCTCCCACTGGCGCATCGGCTCCGCCTCCTGCGCGACCTTGGTGATCGCGGTGCCCTTCGTGCCGATCAGCGCGGCGAGCGCACGCTCGGAGCGCTTGCCGTTGCCGTAGTGGGACTTGGCGGTGGCCAGGGCTGCGGCGTAGGCGTTCAGCGCGCTCGCGGCCTTGTCGTAGCCCTCGGCCATGTGGGTCACCAACTGGCGGGCCTCGCCGAGGCGTCGGGTGTACGTGTGGCTGCCGTCGCTCTCCCATTGCGTACCGGTCTCCGCCCGCCGGGCGGGCTCCTCGACCTGGACGAGGAGATCGCGCAGCCGGCGGAACTCGGCGGCGTTGCGCTCGACGAGGGGCGGGTTGCACTCCTCCAGGAACGCGACGTCCTTGTGGTAGCTGAGGCCGCTCATTTGCACTCCGGCGGTACGTACTGCCCCGATTCGAGCAGGTTGTCGAGGAAGGACCGGGCGGTGCCGTCGTCCACGTGGGCGAAGCTGGTGCCGGTGGTCTTGAGACGGGTGGCCAGTCCGGCGAACAGGGCGATCGCGTCCTTGAACTGGTCGTCGGCGAACCGGGCGAAGTGGAGGGCTTCCTTCGAGACGTCCTCGTGCGCGCGGGGCGCGCGGGCCATGGTGCTCGCGTCGCCGTCCGGGCGGCCTTCGTGCAGGAGCGCGGCGATCTCGATGAGGAGGTTGGCGTTGCCGTTGATGGACTGGGTTCCGGCCAGCAGACTGCCCGCCGCACTGCCGCCCGCCTCGGGCGCCACCTGGTTGAGGCGCATCGCGGGTGACTGCTGCCCGGCCAGGGCGGCAGCCTTGTGCTGCGCCCACTCCGCGTCGAACGACATGTGGTTCCCCCCGACTTGACCCGGAACATGCCAGATCATGCTCATGCTAATACGGGGAAAACGGCACCTCTGCCGTCAGGAGAGCTTCCAGAGCCGGATGGTGGAGTCGCTGCTTCCGCTGGCGAGGGTCTTGCCGTCGTGGCTGAAAGCAACCGACGCGACGCCACTGGTGTGGCCGGTGAGGGTGGCGGTGCTGTTGCCCGATTTGACGTCCCAGAGCCGGACGGTGTTGTCGCTGCTTCCGCTGGCGAGGGTTTTGCCGTCGGGGCTGAAGGCCACCGAATCCACGTCACTGGTGTGGCCGGCGAAGGTGTACCTGCTCCAGCGCTCAATGGCGTCCCAGAGCCGGATGGTGTGGTCGCTGCTTCCGCTGGCGAGCCTCTTGCCGTCGGGACTGAAGGCCACCGACCGCACACCACCGGTGTGGCCCATGAGGGGGGCGGTGCTGGTGTGGGAGGCGAGGTCCCAGAGCTGGAGGGTGGTGTCGCCGCTGCCGCTGGCGAGCGTCTTACCGTCGGGGCTGAACGCCACCGAATGCGTTGCGTTGACAGGGTTGGTGAGGGTGGTGGTGCTCGTACGGGAGGCCATGTCCCACACGCGGACGGCGTTGTCCCAGGCGGCGCTGGCCAGGGACATGCCGTCCGGGCTGAACACCACCGACCGCACGCCACCGGTGTGGCCGGTGAGGGTGGCGGTGCCGGTACGGGAGGCGACGTCCCACAGACGGACGGTGTGGTCACTGCTCCCGCTGGCGAGGGTTTTGCCGTCGGGGCTGAAGGCCACCGAAACCACGGAATTCGTGTGGCCGGTGAGGGTGGTCAGGGTTGTGCGGGAGGCGATGTCCCACAGGCGGATGGTGTTGTCGCCGTAGCCGCCGGCGAGCCGCTTCCCGTCCGGGCTGAACGCCACCGATTCGACGCGAGAGGTGCCGTCGGCGAGGACGACGCCCGGGCCGCCGGTGTCGTCGGCGAAATGCCGAGCGGTGAGTACCCCTGCCGACCCCACGGCCAGTGCGGCGAGGCCGCCGAGGACGACGGTGCGGCGGCGCGGGCCGTGAGCAGGGGTACGCGGCGGTGCCGGTTCGCGGCTGGGCGACGGCAGCGCGGGCTTGGTGGGCGCGGTGTGCAGGTTGTGGGCGGCCGGGGCCGGGTTCAGGACCGCGCGTAGGCGCTCGGCGGTGGTGGGCGCGTCCGGCCGCCCGGCGGGGTCCTTGGCCAACAGCGAAGCGACCAGTTCCGCGAGCTCGGCCGATGCGTCCGCCCGTACGGTGCGCAGGTCCGCCGGTGTCTCGTCCAGGTGCCGGCGCATCAGTGCCCAGGGCTGAGCGGTGACGGGGAACGGCGGGGCGCCGGTCAGCAGGGCGTGCAGCACGCACCCCAGGGCGTACAGATCGCACCGCGAGTCGACGTGCTCGCCGCGCCACTGCTCCGGGGCCATGTAGGAAGGGGTGCCGAAAGGCCGACCGGTGACCGTCAGCCCGTCGGTGGCGTCCGCGGTACGGGCGATGCCGAAGTCGCAGATCTTCAGCCGTCCGTCGGCCAGCAGGAAGAGGTTGGCGGGCTTGAGATCGCGGTGCACCACCTTCTGGACGTGCGCGGCGGCCAGCGCCTCCGCGGCCTGTAACGCCAGTCCGACCGCCTCGGCCACCGGGAGGCCGCCCGGGGACCGGCTCAGCCGATGGGCGAGGTCCTCCCCCTCCAGCAGCTCCATCACGATGAACAGCCGGTTCTCGTGCTGCCCGATGTCGTGGACGACCGTGATCCCCGGATGCTGGAGCCGCGCCCCGATCGCCGCCTCGCGGCGGAACCGCCGTAGCAGTTCGTCCGTTGCGTCGAACTCCAGCAGCACCTTCACCGCGACCGGCCGGCCGAGCTCGACGTCGTACGCCCGCCACACCTCGCCGATGCCGCCGTGCCCGAGCCGGGCGTCCAGCCGGTACCGCCCGGAGAAGTGCTCTCCCGTACGCATGGTCCCTCCGGTCGTACGTGAACTCCCGTTGTGGCACGGGCCATTGTGTAACACGTGGGTCAGGCGGGCGAGATGCCACGAGGTGGCGGGGAGTTGGTCGCCGGTGCGGGCTCATCGGCACGGCGCGCCGCGGCCCGTTGGGTTGAACGCGTTCAATGAATTGTTAGGGTGGCTGTGCCGGGGGGATCCGACCGCCGTCCGGTGGGTTCGTCGTGCCGTGAACGGGGTGGTAGTCGTGGTTGTTGAAGGAAAACGGATGTCCGCCGTGCGGCGGCGGGTGCTGGTCGGGGTGGGTGTGACGCTGGCGCTCGTCGCGGCCGCAGCGCTGTGGGTACGTCAGTTCGCCCCTGGGCAGGAGCCTTTGACCAAGGCCCTGACGGCGAGGCTGGAAGCGACCGAGCTGTGGTGGGTGAACTGCGCGAAGGCGCTGGACTTCGCGGAGGCCACGATGCCCGAACGCGCCACGGATGCGTTCTGCACGAACGACACGTACCCGACGAGCGCCGGCTACATCGCCAACTTCCGGATGCCGCGCGAAGGTCTGGCCGAGGGGCTCAAGGAGGCTTTCCCCCGACTGCGCGCAGATCTTGAGGAGGACAGGCACGGAGTCCTCTCCAGGGGTGCGGACTGCGACCGGTTGATCGGCTGCTTCGACGGCGAAAGTGCGGGCACCCTGAGGCCGAGCCGGGCCTCGCACGTCACGCTGCGGATCACGTACGAGGACGAGCGCACCGCGGTGGTGAAGATGACCTCTTTCAGGGTCTGACCCCCGGAGAAGGGAGTCAGGCGTGGGTGATGAATCCCGTCCAGGCGCGGGGGGTGAAGGCGAGGTGGGGGAGGCGGGTGTCCTTGGAGTCGCGGACGTGGACCGTGGCGGGGGTGGTGGCCACCTCGACGCAGGAGTCGCCTTCGCTGCCGCTGCTGTAGCTGCTCTTGAACCAGTCGAGCTCGGGATTATCGATCATGTCTCTCCCAGCAGTTCCTTGATGAAGTCCCGCGACTCCCGCGGCGTGAGCGCCTCAGCCCGGATGATGCCATAGCGCAACTCAAGGATTCGGAGTCGCTTCGGGTCGGAGACCGGGCGCCCGTTGAACGCCCCCTCGGAACGCCCCACGGCGGTGCCGTCCTCGAACTTCAGGATCTCGATACCGCCGTCCATGCCGGCGTGGGCCTCGCGGCTGGTCGGCATGACCTGCAGGGACACGTTCCTCATCTGCCCCACCTCCAAAAGCCGTTCGAGCTGATGGCGCCACACCATTGTGCCCCCGATGGGACGGCGCAGTGCCGATGCTTCGTGTACGAAGCTGATGGCCGGTGCGGGTGTCCGGCCGAAGACGGACTGTCGGGCCACGCGTGCGGCCGTGTACCGCTCCACCTCGTCCTGTGAGTACGCGGGCTGCCGCATCTCGAACAGGGCCCGCGCATGGTCCGCCGTCTGCAGCAGCCCATGAACGACGTGCGTGCTGTAGACGCTGATCTCAGCAGCGCGACGTTCCATCTTCGCCAGGTCCCGCACCTTCTTCGGGTAGCGGACCTGCTCCATGTCCGCCTTCATCGCGACGATCTTCCCGCCCGCCCGCAGCACCTCGTCCGCCTTGTCCAGGTACTCGGGGCGGGGGATCCGCTTGCCCGCCTCGACCTTGCGGACCAGGTCCTCCCCGTACCCGACCGCCGTTCCGAAGTCGGCGGCCCGCATGCCCGCCTGCTCCCGCCATGCCTTGAGCTGGCGGCCCAGCGCGGCCAGTACCGCCACTCCCTGTTCGTCCTCAGGGTCGACGTCCCAGCCGGCGTCTTCCGTACCGTCACTGTCCACGCTCATGCGCGCCCACCTCCGACGAGCCGATGTCCTCGGCGCCCCATACCCGTCAGGCCGGTCCGGACAGCCAGGACAGCACCGGACAAGCTCCGGACAAACGCGGGACGCACGGGCGGCTTCCCTTCTCACGGTACGCACGGACGGACACGCTGAGTGACGTGATCACTCAACTCGTCGACTTTCACGTCCAGCTGTCCGCCACCCCGCGTGGTGCTCGACTCGGACGCGTACTCGCTGTCGAACAACTGCGCTCCTGGGGGCTGGCTTTGGAGACACCCGCACAGATCATCGCCGAGCTCGTCACGAACGCCGTGACCCATGGGCGGGTGCCCGGACGGGACTTCCGGCTGACTCTCACCGTCACCCCGGGCGTGCTGCGTGTCGAGGTGACGGACGCCAGGGGTGACCGGATCCCGGAGATCCACGAAGCGGGGCGGGGGCTGGTGCTCGTCGAAGCGCTCGCGGACCGGTGGGGCGTCGAGCGCGGGCCCGGTCCGCGCAAGGTGGTGTGGGCGGAGATCGCGGTGGCCTGAGGGGAACGGCGCATGACGTGCAGGCCGCAGGTGGTGCTGATGACGCCTCGCCCGGGTCGTGGGGGCGCGCGACCCGGTGCGGTCGGACGTCACCGCTTTAAAGCACGGGAGGTAAATCCAACCAACCCAACCCCTCCGGCTCCCCGTAACTCACACGGGTGAACTGTGCCAACTCGGCTGGATTTCGGGCCGGTTGCCGGGCATATGCTCGCCCCACAACATCAGGCATGAGACGGCCCCCGGCGGGACGGCAATCCCGGTCGAGGGCCTGACCAACTAGGAAGATTCACCCTTCCCAATGGCTCTTCAGCACCCTAGCGCGCCCTCGCGCGCCTCGTCCCGTGTTCACGCCGGGACCGCCCGATCCGGTGTCCTCCACGTCAACGTGCGGCACGCCGATCACTACACCGTGGTCGGCAACCACCTCGCCCAGCACCGCTCGCTGTCGCTGGTCGCGATGGGGCTCGCGCTCCACATCCAGTCGCTTCCGGACGGTGCGAAGGTCGGCATCAAGCGGCTCACCGACCGGTTCCCGGAGGGGGAGGTGCGGATCGCGTCCGCCCTGCGGGAGCTGGAGGCGTACGGGTACCTGGAGCGCAGCCGCGTACGGCTGGCCACCGGGCAGGTGGTCACGCGGACGGTGTCGTTCAACCACCCGCGCGCCGGGATGGCGGCACCCGTGCCGCCGCTGCCCCCGGAGCCGCAGCCCGAGCCTGCGCCCAGGCCCGAACCGGAACCGGAGCCCGATCCTGCGCCGCGGCCCGAGCCCCAGCCTGAGCCGGACGCGGAGCCCGAGCTGAAGGCCGAGCCGGAGCCGGAACCCCGGCCGCAGCCGGAAGCGGAGCCGGAACCGGACCCCGCACCCCCACCACCCGCCGCCGGGCCCGCCGGGCAGGACTGGCAGGCCCGGCAGGCGGCCGTCGACCTGCTCGCGCGGCTGCGCACCGACGATCCCCGGCTGTTGCTCTCCGACACGGCGGTGAAGCAGCTCGCGCCCGGCGTCACCGCCTGGCTGGACCGCGGGGCCGAACCGGACGCCGTACGCCACGCCCTGGCCGGAGACCTCCCCGGCGACCTCCGGAGCGCCGCGGCCCTCATCGCCCACCGCCTCAAGGCATGGATCCCGCCCCCGCTCCCGGCCCTCCCGGCAGCCGTGCCGGTCCGCCGCCCCGACCCGCTCCAGAACTGCGACGGCTGCGACCGCGCCTTCCGCGCCCCCGAACCGGGCCGCTGCCGTGACTGCCCACCCGACTACGGAGGATCTGAGTACCAGTACTCAGGACCCGGGCCTGCCGGGCTGCCAGCCTCGGCTGCATGAACAAGATCTACGGGGTGGCGGCCAGCGCGGCCGCCGGTGCGGTCACGGGCTGGATGGCGAGGGCCCTGTGGCTGTGGGCCATGGAGGAGGACCGGCGGAGCTGCGCCGACAGCGGCTCGCTCTGCCTGACCTACTACCCGCTCGTCGGGATCGGTCTCTGGGTGTTCCTGTCCGTGCCGGTACTCCTGCTGGTCCTGCGCGTGCTGAACGTACGGCCGTTGAAGGCGACGGTGCCGGCCGCCTTGGCCCTCCAGTTCTTCATCATCCAGGTTCTCGCCGGCCTCTCCCGGCGCGAGCTCCCCGGCTCCACGGCCCTGACCGTCGGAGCCATGGCCGCAGGCCCGGCGCTCGTCGCCCTGTGCACCGATCCCGCGCGGCGCCGGTACGGGATCGGCGGCATCGGCGTGCTGGGGGTGACCGGTCTCGCGCTCACCGCAAACCCGGGCACGTTCTACCTCTAGAGCAGCCGCGGCACGTCGTCGCCCGGGCCCGGCGATCAGCAGCGCCACGAGGGCGGCGAGGTCGGCCGCGCCAGGGGCGTCGTCCGCGTAGCGGGTCGTCTGCAGGGGGCCCACTGCCACCAGCCCGCCATGCCGGACAGGACGGGCGGTACCCACTCCTCGATCAGGGCGCGGACCAGGGGCTCCTCGTCCTCGTCCCAGGTGAACGGGTGCTGCTCGGGGTCGAGTTCGTCCCAGGCCGGCGGCCACGGCGGACCCGGGGGGACCCGGTTCTCGGGAAGGTCGATGGTGTCCCGGGTGTACGTCACCCCCCGAGCCTCGCCTCCGCGTGCGGCGCGGGCCAGCGAATTTGCGAGGTGACGGCATGCGGCCGTTGCGTGGAGCGTCCGTGAAAAAGCAGTTCAGGGGGGTGGTCGGGCGGGGTTACGGCTGCGTAGATTACCGGCGGTAACGCTCGTGCCGAACCGAGGAGAGAACGCCGTGGAAGCCGAGCTGAGGCTGGTCAGAACCGTCGAGCCCGTCAAGACAGTCGTCGACGGAGTGGTCCGCGAGGTGCGCGTGCCCGCGCTGGCACCGGTCGCGGAGCACGGCTCGCTCGGGGACATCCCCTTCCAGAACGCCCGGGAGGCCCCCCGCGAGGCGGTGCTCGCGCGCAAGGACCGGGACGGGACCTGGCGGGACGTCACGGCCGCCGAGTTCGCCGCCGAGGTGCTCGCCGTGGCCAAGGGGCTCATCGCCGAGGGACTGCGCGAGGGCGACCGGCTCGCGATCATGGCCCGCACCACCTACGAGTGGACCCTGCTCGACTTCGCCGGATGGGCCGCCGGGCTGGTCACCGTACCCGTCTACCCGACCTCCTCCGCCCTCCAGGCCCGCTGGATCCTCCACGACTCCGGCGCCGTCGCCTGCGCCGTCGAGGACACCGCGCAGGCGCGGATCATCAGCGCCGAGCGGGCCAATCTGCCCTGGCTGACCCACCTGTGGGAGTTCGACACCGGCGCGATCGCCCGCCTGGTCACGGCCGGGAAGCACCTGCCCGACGCGGTCGTGCACGCGCGCCGGGCCGGCCGTACGCCGGACTCCGTCGCGACCCTGATCTACACGTCGGGCACGACCGGGCAGCCCAAGGGATGCGTCATCACGCACGGCAACTTCTTCGCCGAGGTGGACAACGCGGTGGAGCTGCTGCACCCCGTCTTCAAGTCCGTCAGCAAGGACCCGGCCTCCACCCTCCTCTTCCTGCCGCTGTCCCACGTCTTCGGCCGGATGGTCGCCGTCGGCTGCCTGCGGGCCCGCGTGAAGCTGGGGCACGCGCCCAGCATCAGCACCGAGGACCTCCTCGCCGACCTCGCAGGCTTCCGGCCGACCTTCCTCCTCGCCATCCCGTACGTCCTGGAGAAGGTCTACAACACCGCCCGCGCCACCGCCGAGAAGATGGGCCGGGCGTCGTCCTTCGACCGGGCCGCGCGGATCGCGCAGCGCTGCGGGGAGCTGGTCGAGGGCAAGGCCCCCGGGTTCGTGCTGCGCGCCGCGCGGGCCCTGTACGACCCGCTCGTCTACCGGCGGATCCGGGCGGCGCTCGGCGGCCGCGTCCGCTACGTCCTGAGCGGCGGCTCCCCGCTGGGCACGCGGCTCGCCGCCTTCTACACCGGCGCCGGCATCGAGGTCTTCGAGGGCTACGGGCTGACGGAGACGACCGGCGCGAGCACCGTCACCCCGCCGCAGCGGCCGAGGCTGGGCACGGTCGGCTGGCCGCTGCCGGGCACGGGCGTACGCATCGCGGACGACGGCGAGGTGCTGCTCGGCGGGCGCCACGTCTTCGCCGGCTACTGGAACAGCGGGCAGGCCCTGCCGGCCGGCAGCTGGCTGGCGACGGGCGACATCGGCGAGCTCGACGCCGACGGCTACCTCACCATCACCGGCCGCAAGAAGGACCTGATCATCACCTCCGGCGGCAAGAACGTGGCCCCCGCGCCGCTGGAGGACTGGCTGCGGGCCCACCCGCTGGTCGGGCAGTGCATGGTGGTCGGCGACAACCGGCCGTACGTCACCGCCCTGATCACCCTGGAGCCGGACGGCCTGCTCCACTGGCGCCAGATGCACAAGAAACTGGGCGTGCCGATCTACGAGCTGGTGCGGGACGAGGAACTGCTCGCGGACCTCCAGCGGGCGGTCGACGAGGCCAACCAGCTGGTGTCGCGCGCCGAGTCGATCCGCCGCTTCGCCGTCATTCCGGGCGGCTTCACGGAGGCGCGCGGCCACATGACCCCCTCGATGAAACTCAGGCGGGGTGCGATCGCCCGCGACTACCGGGACCGGATCGACGAGCTGTACCGGGGGCCGCGCGAGCGGTGAATCCCGGACGCGGGGCCCGTGCCCGGTCCCGTCCCGGTCGTCGACGGGCGGGGGCGGGGGAGGGCGTTTAGGGTGGGCTGAGCGGTCCGGGGGGCCATCCGAGGAGCGTGCAGTGCACCGACCCCGAACCCGATCCGGCTCCCCAGCCAGCTCCCCCTCCGGCTCCCGAACCCGATGCCGATCCCGTTCCCGTCGGCGGCCCCGTACCGTCGCCGCCGCCTGTGTGCTGGTCCTGGCCTGCTTCACGGCCGCCCCGACGCCCGCGCCCGCCGACGACCCGCTGGAACGTTTCCACGGGCAGCGCATCCGGTGGGGGGACTGCCCCGAGAAGCGGGTGCCCGCCGGGATGCGCTGCGGGACCGTCCGGGTGCCGCTCGACTACGCCGCCCCCGCCAAGGGAGCGGTCGAGATAGCCCTGGCCCGGATACCGGCCTCGGACCCCGACAAGCGCCTCGGCTCGCTCCTGCTGAACTACGGCGGCCCCGGTGGCCCGGGCATCGCCGGGCTGGCCGCCGACCCCAAGGCCTTCGCCGACCTCGGCGAGCGCTACGACCTCGTCGCCTTCGACCCCCGCGGCGTCGGCCACAGCGAGCCCGTCTCCTGCGGCGGCTCCCAGCAGGTCTCCGACGAGGCCCAGGCCGACGCCGCCGCGCAGCTGGCCGCCCTGCGCGCCGTGGTGCGGCGCTGCGAGCTCGCCTCCGGCCCGGTCCTCCCGCACATCGGGACCGTCAACGTCTCCCGCGACATGGACGTGCTGCGCCAGGTGCTGGGCGACCGCAAGCTCAACTACTTCGGCTTCTCCTACGGGACCCGGCTCGGCGCCGTGTACGCCGCGCAGTTCCCCGGGAACACCGGCCGGATGGTCCTCGACGGCGTCGACACCCTCGTCGAACCGCTGGCGGAGCAGGCGCTCGTCACGGCGCGCGGCCAGCAGCGGGCCCTGGACCGCTTCCTGTCCTGGTGCGCCGGCCGGGAGGGCTGCGTCTACGGGAGCAACACGCGCTCCGCCAAGGAGAAGGTCAACGCGCTGGTGGCGCGGCTCGACAAGGAGCCGCTCGTCGGCCAGGACGGCTCGTACGTGACCGGACAGGACGCCGTCCGCTCCATCGCCGCCGCCCTGTACTCACGGCAGACGTGGCCCCAGCTCGCCGACGCGCTCGCGACGGCCGAGCACGACCGCGATCCGGTGGGGCTGCTCCAGCTCGGCGGGCCGACGGACCCCTCCGAACCGCACGATGCCGAGGAGCAGAGGGCCGACGGGCCCGGGGCGGTGCCCGGGGACAATGCCGAGGCCGCCCTCACTGCCGTGACCTGCGCGGACGACCCGGACCGGTCGAACGACAAGGCCAGCCCGGCCTCCATCGCGAGGGAACTGGCCGAACTGAAGGACGAGTTCCTCAAGGCCTCCACGGTCTTCGGACCGCGCCAGCTGATGACGGTGCTCGCCTGCTACGGGCGCCCCGCCGGCACCGACTTCATCCGCAAGATCGACCGCCCGGGCGCGCCGCGGATCTTGCTGGTCGGCACCCGAGGGGACCCGGCGACGCCGTACGAGTGGACGGAGGAGACGGCGAAGCGCCTGGGCTCGGCGGTCGTCGTGGACTACAAGGGCGACGGGCACACCGGCTACGCGGTCTCCTCCTGCGTACGGGAGTACGCGCACCGCTTCCTGCTCGACGGGCGGCTGCCGACCGGGACGCGGTCCTGCCCCGCCGTGGAGTCGGAGTGAGCGGTCAGCCCCGGCGTGGGTGCCGTATCAGGCGGCGTGTGCCCTGAGGCTGCCCTGCGGCGTCTGCTCCGCGTGCTCGGGCCCGCCGTGGTCGGGCCTCATGGGGATGAGCGTGCCGGTGGAGGGGGGCATCGGGGAGGCGCCGACGGCGCTGGGGGCCAGCCGTATGGCTCCCACCGCAATGGCGGCCTTGAGGAGGGCGAGGCGGTGGATGCTGGTCATGGGGTTCTCCTTCGCGCTGTGGGGAGCGGGGCCCGGTCTGCCGGGACGTGCAGGCCGGGCCCCGTGCCTCCATTGGGCCCCGGCAGCAGCCACCGCGTCACGCCACTGGATCTCGGGGCTTGACAGCGGGCCGAGGCGGCGCCGTCCGCCAGGCCCGTGAGGTCCGTCCGTCAGGTCCCGAGGAGCCTGATCAGCTGGGTGACCAGCACCGTGTGCGCAAGGCCATGGGGTTACCGGCCAAGGGGGCGGCCGACGGGGCTCGCCGGTCCCGTCCCTGATGCCGCCCAGCGGACGTCCCGCCCCCCAAGCCCCCGCCCCACCGCACGACCCGACCATCGCGGGCACAGGATGTCGGGTGCGGGAGGGGTGCTCCTTCCTAGCGTGAGACGTGAAACGGAAGGAGGTCCGGGGTGCTGGAAGGGCTCAACCAGGCCATGGACCACGTCGAGGCGCGCCTCGACGGGGCGATCGACATTGCCGAGCTGGCTCGGATCGCGATGACGTCGGAGTACCACTTCCGGCGGCTGTTCTCGGCGCTCGCCGGGATGCCGCTGTCGGAGTACATCCGGCGCAGGCGGCTGACCGTCGCGGGCGCCGAGGTACTCGCCGGCGAGCGGACCCTGCTCGACATCGCCGTGCGCTACGGCTACGGGTCGGGCGAGTCCTTCGCCCGCGCGTTCCGTGCCATGCACGGCGTCGGGCCGGGTGAAACCCGGCAGACCGGCGCGGCCCTGCAGTCACAACCCCGGATGTCCTTCCGACTCGTCGTCGAAGGGAGCAGCAGCATGCAGTACAAGGTCGTGGAGAAGGACGCGTTCAAGGTGGTGGGCAAGAAGGCCCGCGTCCCCCTCGTCCACGAGGGGATGAACCCGGCCATCGCCGAGTTCATCCGGGGCATCGGGCCGGACACGGTGCGGCGGATCGCCGACCTGTCCGACCAGGACCCGGAAGGGATCGTCTCGGTCAGTGACGACCTCGACCCCAGCCGGGCCGAAGGGACCGAACTGGACTACTACCACGCCGTGGTGACGGGCGCGGCCGACGTACCGCAGGACCTGGACGTGCTCCACGTTCCGGCGGGCACCTGGGCCGTCTTCGAGAACTCCGACCCCTTCCCGCAGGCGCTCCAGTACCTGTGGCGGGACGTGTTCACGCAGTGGTTCCCGTCCAACCCCTACGAGAGCCGCCCGGGCCCCGAGATCCTCCGGGTCCAGCCGGACGAGTCCGGCGAGGCCGAGACCGCCCTGTGGATCCCGGTCGCCCGGTCGGCTACGCCGACGCGCGGCTGAACCGTACGAAGTCGGCCCACGCTCCAGGGTTGACCGCCAGCTCCGGCCCGGCGGTCACCTTGGAGTCCCGGACGTGGACGGCGGAGGGGCAGGCCGCGACCTCGACGCACTGGCCGCCCTCGCCGTCGCTGTAGCTCGACTTGCGCCAGTCGAGCGCTACTTCGACGCAGTCGCCGCCTTCGCCACCGCTGTAACTGCTTTTGAACCAGGCCAGTTCGGTGCTCTTCATCGCTCTCCCAGCTTCTTCTCGATCAAGGCCAGGGACTCGTCGGGCGAGAGCGCCTGTGCCCGGATGATCCCATAGCGCTCCGCGTAGATGCGGACTTCTTCGGGGTCAGTGATCAAGCGCGCATGGTTGTAGGTCTCCGTGTAAGCGACCTGTTGCCGGCCCTTCGGGTGCAGGAGGTTGAACGAGCCTTCCATCGCCGGATGTTCGGTACGGCTCGTCGGCATCACCTGGAGGTGCACCGTCCGAAGGCTGCCGATCCGAAGGATCCTCCGCAACTGCTCGCGGTGTACATCCGGGCCCCCGATCGGGCGGTTGAGGATGGCCTCCTCCAGGACGAAACTGAAGGTGGGGGCAGGCCACTTGTCGAAAATCACCTGACGGGACAGCCGGTCGGCCACTCGCTTCTCGACGGTCGCCTCGTCGAGTACCGGCCGCCGGTGCGAGAAGACCGAGCGGGCGTGCGCCTCCGTTTGGAGCAGACCGTGCACTGCCTGAACGCTGTACACGTGGAGGGCCAGAGCCTCGGCTTCGGCCTGGGCGTAATCCCGGAACCAATCCGGATGCCTGGTCCGCGCCCGCTTCAGCGCCTCCCTGACCTCCGGGACCGCCGCCCTCAGGACGCCCCGTGCGCCCAGGACGACATCCGCCCGTTCCAGCAGGTCCGGCTGCGGGGTGCGGACACCCCGTTCGATCGCGCCGATCAGGTCCTCGCCGACGTGCAGGAGCGCGGCCAGTTCCTTCTGGTGGAGGTCGGCCGCCTCCCGTAATGCCTTGATCTGTTTGCCCAGGGCACGGAACAGGTGTGCCGTGCCGTCCGCCTCCACCGGGCGCTCGGGGCGTTCTTCGCGGTCTGACAGGTCGTTCATCGGCTGGTCCGCCCTCATCCGTACGGGCCGTACACGAACAGGCCGCATCCCTACGGATCACGCTCGTAGCGCCGCCGCCTCTGGGAAGCGTACGGCTCCGCCGCCACGCTCGGTGAGGTGACGACCGAAATCAGTGACATGGCACCGGCCTTCCAGCAGCGGTTCAGTGCGACGCGCCGCGGGGCCACCCTCGCCCGGCGGCTCGCGCAGGTGCAGCTGGCCTTCTGGGGGGTGCCGTACGGCTGCCCGCTCTCCGACGACGTCGGGCTCGTCGTCGCCGAGCTCGCCGCCAACGCCGTGCTCCACGGGCAGGTGGCCGGGCGGGACTTCGAGCTGCGGCTGGACTACGACGGGCGGGGGAGCGTACGGGTGGCGGTCAGCGACACCCGTGGCGACAAGGCGCCGCCGCCGGTGCCCGGGGCCGTCGATCCGTGGTCGGCGGAGGGCGGGCGGGGGCTGCTGGTGGTGGCGGCCGTGGCCGAGGAATGGGGGGTCACGGCGCGGGAGCCCGGGAAGACGGTGTGGGCGGAGGTCGGGCAGGTGGGGGCGCGCCCGTGACGACGTGAGCGGCGCCCGGTGACAGGCATCGGGCGCCGCTCACGCGTCCACCGCTGCCCTACTTACGGTGGCGGCCCGCTCCTCGGACCGCCCAGTCGACGGCGGCGACGAGGACGACGACCATCAGGCCGCCCACGAACTCGGGCGCCGCCTGGGTCAGCACGGTCTCGACGGTCTCGCGCAGGCCCTGCGGCGCCGCCGCGCACACCTGCGCGGCGTCGATCCGGTCGGGAAAGGGAAGCATGAGCGGTCTCCTTCACGGGGTGCCCCATTCCTCCGTCAGGCGGGGCGCGGTGAGGCGACAATGGAGAACCGGGCGAGCGCCCCCAAGGGCTGTGGGGACGCGCGGGGACGTGCTGGGACAGGGGGGCAGGCAGAGCGCCGGACACCTGTTCGTCCCAGGGACGTGGTGACGGGGACAGGGCGGGCAGAGTGGCCGAAACAGGGGACCAGGACCGGTACCGGGACCGGGATGCCGCCGACGGCGGTCCCCGGCAGCAGCTGACGAGATTCCTTCGCCGGGAGGCGCAACAAGCGGGCCTGGGCAGCCGGGACATCGCGGCTGGTCTCCTGGCTGCCAAGGAGGCGTCCGCCGCGAAGGCGGACGGTACGGATTCTCCCGACCCGCTCGCCAGGATCCCGCATTCCAACTCCCACCTGGACCGGCTCCTCAAGGGCCGGACGCCCGTGCCGTCATGGCCGTTCACCCGGGAGTTCCTGAGGATCACCAGTCGGGCCGCGGGCCTGACCGCCGAGGAGTACCGCAAACGGTGCGACGCGGCTCAGACGCTCCTTCGTACCGCCGCCACCCAGGACGTTGCCCCGGCCGTGCGCGACGCGAGCCCGTCCGGCGCCGTCGCGTCGGCCGACACCCTCGCCGCCCTCCGCCTGGAGGTGGAACTCGAACGCGCCCTGCACGCCGAGACGCGGCTTCGCTACGCGCTCCGGGACGCGCAGTTCCTCATGACCACCTTGTGGTTCATCATCAGCGCGCTGCGCGACATCATCGCCGACCGCGACGCCCTGCTGGCGCGTGCCCGTCACGGTGCGGTTGATGCCGAAGGGATCGCACGGCTGCGGGACGAGACCCGGCAGGCCCTCACGCACAAGCGCACCGCCGAAACGGAGGCGGACCGGGCCGTCGCCCGCATCCGTACGCTCGAGGTGTTCTGGGAGCGGGCTCGCGGCGATCTCCGGCGCCTCGCCCTGAACCCGGACGCCGCCGACCTCACCTCGGCGCCCGGCCCCGGCGCCGGGACGGTGCCGGCGCTGGCTCCGCAGGAGTTCCTGGCCCAGCCCGCCCTCGACGACATCGCCGGCGCCCTGGCCAAGGCCCAGGCCCTCAACGCCAGTGCGGACGACTCCGCGCGCGCACTGGAACAGACCCTCGGGTCGGTGGAACGGCTGGGCGACGCGGACGACGAGTTGGCCGTCCTGCTCGCCGCCGCGAAGCTTCCCGACGACAGCCTTCGCCGCGAGGCCGCCAGGTTGCTCGCAGCGCGCTGGGCGGACCGGCCGGAGACGCGCGAGACCTTGCTGCGCCTGATCGACGACCCCGGCACGCGACTCGTGGCCATCGAGGGTCTTGCCGAGGTATGTCCCGGCGATCCCGACGCGTTGGCCGCTCTCCTGTTCCTGGCGAGGGCGATGGGTCATCGTTCGGAAATCCGACGAGCCGCCGTGCGCGCCCTGTCCCATGGGTGGCCCGGAGACCCGGAGGCGCGGGACATCTACCTGGCGATGGCCGCAGTCCCTGGGGACCGGACGTACGCCGTGCAGGCCATGGCAGTCGGCTGCGCGGGCGATGCCTCGGTCCGCGACCACGTCGTTTCCCTTGCGGACAGCACTGACGCGCACAGTCGTTCGGCTGTCGCGGCGGCTTTGAAGGAGGGCTGGCGAGGCGACGAAGCCACCCTCGACGGCCTCCTGCACCTGGTCGCCGACGAAGAGTCGCAGGTACGGATCGCTGCCGTCCAGGCACTCGGAGCCGGGTGGCCCGGCGACCGGAGAGTGCGCACCGTCCTCATGGGTCTCGTCACGGGCGACGACCACGTGGGCGTGGGCGCCGTAGCGGCGGGAGAGCTCCTGGCCGGCTGGCCGGGCGACGAGGAGATCGAAGACGTCCTGGATGAAATCGCCCGCGATCTCGGAGAGGTGAGGACACGGTTCTTCGGCTGGCCGGCGCGTACAGCGAAACCATGATGGGGCCGGACACGGACTAGTGGGCCTGGTGGGCCCTAGCCCTCCGGGAACTCCGTGAGGCGGTTCACCTCGGCCACGTGGCGGCTGAGGCGGTTGTCCGTGGAGCCCGAGGTGTAGAGGACCGTGCCGACGACGGCGAAGGGGAGGGAGAGCAGGAGGACGGCGAGGAGGTCGGCCCAGTCGCGCTCGACGGCGCAGATGGTGCCTTCCGCGTCGGCGTACGACCCCCTCGTGCCCTCGTAGAAGACCCGCGAGGCGCACTCCCGGTCGCCGCGGCCGTGCTCCACGGTGTACGGGAGCAGCAGCTGGCAGGCGAGCCAGAGCCAGATCCCCGAGGCGACGGCGATCAGGCCGAAGCCCCAGGTCTGCTTGCGGCTCGCCCGCGCGCGGAAGGCGGTGTCGTACACGAGTGCTCTCATCCGGCCGAAACTAGCGGCTGTTGAACCGCTACGGGCTGCCCGTGCGGCGATGTTCACCGTCTGCGGGCAGCAACTCCACGATCGGCTCCCCCGGGTCGGGCATCCCGGGCCCTGTCGGAGCAGGTTGGTGCGACCGGCTCCGTTCGCAGAAGTCGTCGCCCCGTCGGTGCCCACTGGCCCGGGTCGGCGGCCGTGCCGCCCCGGCCTTGGGCGGATGCCGAGGCCGTCGCCGCCGAACACTTCGCGTGCGCACCCGACAACATGACCCAGGGCTGGGACGAGGCCCTCCGCGCCTACGCGAGCGAACCCGTCAGGGTACGGTGAGGCGGCGGAAAAAGGGGTCATGTGGGCATTTCGGGCGGGGACTTGGGTCCCTCTGTCCGCTCGGTCGTGAGAGACCGGTGAAGCCGAGACGAATGGTGCGTCACAACTGCACGGGGGACGGCGAGTCTCTTTCGAATACCTGATAGACAGTGAATATTCACGGCTCGACCAGCCGTGCCGCTGAGGGCTCCTGGGGGGATCGCCGTACTGTGAAGCCGCTTCACCGTCACCTCGTCAACACCTCGCGCAAGGTCCTGTGCACGGCCGCTCTCGCGGCCAGCCTGACCACCGCCGCGGTCGTGACCAACCCGTCGACCGCCGACGCGGGGGAGTCCGAGCCGACCCCGGACAGCCCGCAGGCCGCCGACCGCGGTGATGCACGGCTGGACCTGCCCGGGGACGTCGCCGATCCGCAGGTTCCCGCGGCGGCCGGGACCGCCACGGAGGGGGCCAGCGGGATACCCGCGACCGCCCTCGACGCCTACAAGCGTGCCGAGCTGTCGGTGGCCGCCGCGCTCCCCAACTGCAAGCTGCCCTGGCAGCTGCTCGCCGGTATCGGCCGGGTCGAGTCGGTGCACGCCTCGGGCTACGGGCTGAAGACCGACGGCTACACCGAGAAGCCGATCCGCGGCCCCCGTCTCGACGGCAACGGCTTCGCGGAGATCCGCGACACCGACAAGGGCGAGTGGGACGCGGACGCCGAGTTCGACCGGGCCGTCGGCCCGCTGCAGTTCATCCCCTCCACCTGGAAGACCTGGGGCGCCGACGGCAACGGCGACGCCAAGCGCGACCCGAACAACATCTACGACGCGGCGCTGGGCGCGGGCCTCTACCTGTGCGCGGGCGACCGGGACCTCTCGGACCCGGCCAAGCTCGACTCGGCGATCCTCAGCTACAACAACTCCCGCGAGTACGTGAACACCGTGCTCGGCTACATGCGGCAGTACCAGGACGGCGGCGCCGCCGAGGTGCCGAACCCGCCGGTGGGCAACTACCCGACGCAGCCGCCGGGCACCCGGCCCACCCCGCAGCCGCAGCAGCAGAAGCCGGCCCCGAAGCCCACGCCGACGCCGACTCCGACCCCCACGCCGACTCCGACCCCGACGCCCACCCCGACGCCGACTCCGGCAGCGCACCTGACGGAGCTGTCGGTGCTCGGCGGCCCCGGTCTCACGGCCGAGGCCGGGGCGGCGTTCGCCGACGCCCCGCGGGTCAAGGCGGTCCTCAGCGACGGCAAGCCCGCCGTCGGGCAGGAGGTCGTCTTCGCGGTCGAGAGCGACACGACCGGCGGCACCGGCTTCCCGCAGGCTCCGGCGAACTCGCTGGTGGTCAAGACGGATGCCCAGGGCATCGCGGCCGCGCCCGGCCTCAAGGCGGGCGCCAAGGAAGGCACCTTCTCCCTGCGGGTCTCGGCCTACGACAAGACGGGTCGGCTCACGGTGACCTTCACCGGCAAGGTGACGCCGAAGCCGTCCGCCGACCGTCTGGCCCGCCCTGAGGGTTCCAAGCCCCTGGAGGCGGTCGCCGGTTCGAGCGTCAAGGGCGTCGAGGTCTTCGCCACGGCCGGCGGCAAGGCCGTGGAGGGTACGGAGACCCGCGCCGACCTGGTGGTGAAGGACGCGGACGGCAAGTGGGTCCCGGTGGACCCGGCGACCGCGAAGGGCCCGTACTTCAAGGACGCGGCCGGCAAGAAGACCTTCAGCCTGCCGCTCCTCGTGGCGGGCGCCGACGGCAAGATCGTCCTGCCGGAGCTCTTCACCGACGCCGACCTCCCCGCGGGGACGTACTCCCTGCGGCTGATCACTCCGCAGAACGTGACCCTGGTCCTGGACATCAAGATCACGGTCCCGGCTGCGACGCCGGCTCCTACTCCGGCCGGGCCCGTCAAGCCCGCCTGACGCCAACGACCTGGGGCCCGCACCGTGCGCACACGGTGCGGGCCCCAGGTCGTACCCCGCCAGACCCACCACCCGTCCAGAAACGGGAAAGGGCAGGAGGCAAAAAGGCAGGAGCCCTGCCGCTCTGCTCGCGCAGAGGTGACAGGGCTCCTTGGGTACTGCTCTTCCAACCCGCGATTAGGTTGGCCCAGGCGACTAGGCCGGGGTGACGTTCTCCGCCTGCGGGCCCTTCGGACCCTGCGTGACGTCGAAGTTCACCTGCTGGTTCTCCTCCAGGGAGCGGAAGCCAGAGGCGTTGATCGCGGAGTAGTGGACGAAGACATCCGGGCCGCCGCCGTCCTGGGCGATGAAGCCGAAGCCCTTTTCAGCGTTGAACCACTTCACGGTTCCGGTAGCCATGAGCCCTCCTATGGGCCAAAGGGTCGCCCTGCTCCAGAACCTGCTAAGAAGTCTGAAAACTACAAAAGCCTGCGGGTCACATTCTCCGCAGGCCTCGTACTGCAAGGGAAACCAAACTGCAACTTGCGGCGAGCCTAGCACGCACCCTGCGGCCGAGACCAGAGGGAAAGATCACGTCACCCGGACGTTTGAGACCCGTCGGAAGGCTGACGCAGATACGGGGGCTAGTCTCGCGATGTGGACGTCTATCGCAGCCGGCCCCGCGTCGGCCACATCCAGTTCCTGAACTGCTTGCCCCTCTACTGGGGGCTGGCCCGAACCGGCACTCTGCTGGACCTGGAGCTGACCAAGGACACCCCCGAGAAGCTCAGTGAGCGCCTGGTCCAGGGCGAGCTCGACATCGCCCCGATCACCCTCGTGGAGTTCCTCCGCAACGCCGACCAGCTCGTCGCCTTCCCCGACCTCGCGGTCGGCTGCGACGGTCCCGTGATGTCCTGCGTGATCGTCTCGCAGGTGCCGCTGGAGCAGCTCGACGGTGCCCGCGTCGCCCTCGGCTCCACTTCTCGTACATCCGTACGCCTCGCCCAGCTGCTGCTGGCGGAGCAGTTCGGGGTCCGGCCCGACTACTACACCTGCCCGCCTGACCTGGGGCTCATGATGCAGGAGGCGGACGCGGCCGTACTGATCGGCGACGCCGCGCTGCGCGCTTCCCTCCACGACGCCCCCCGGCTCGGCCTGGCCGTGCACGACCTGGGCCAGATGTGGAAGGAGTGGACCGGGCTGCCGTTCGTCTTCGCCGTCTGGGCCGCCCGCAAGGACTACCTGGCCCGCGAGCCCGTCGTCGTGCAGAAGGTCCACGAGGCCTTCCTCGCCTCCCGGGACGTGTCCCTGGAGGAGGTCACCAAGGTCGCCGAGCAGGCGGCCCGCTGGGAGGCCTTCGACGCCGAGCTGCTGGAGCGGTACTTCACGACGCTCGACTTCCGTTTCGGGCCGGAACAGCTGGCCGGCGTGAGGGAATTCGCACGCCGTACGGGACCGACGACCGGCTATCCCGCGGATGTCTCCGTGCAGCTCCTGGAAGCGGCGGTCCCGGAACCGGTCATGGAGCCGGTCCTGGAGTCCTGACCGATTTACCCGCCGTTTCCGGTGGCTTTCATTCCTTTCCCGCTTTCCGCGCGCCCGGCAGTGGAATGCGGAAAGGAATGCAATGCCCGCCACCGGCGCCGCCGCGCGGGCGCTACGGGGTGTCCGCCAGCAGGCTCAGGCCGACGAGCAGCCCGAACGCGGCGGCGAAGGCCAGCAGCGTGACCAGGAGCATCACCCAGCCCCCGAGGACGCCCGCCAGGGCCATGCCCTTTCCATCCCCCGACAGCCGTCGGGCCCGGAAGCGGCCCACATGCCCGGCCGGGATCGCGATCAGCGCGCACAGGAGGGCCAGGCCGATCGTGATCGGCGGATTGAGCCAGCCGATGGGCGTGGCGAAGTTCGCCATCGCGGCGAAGCTCCCCAGGGCGAAGAACGCGCTGACCTTGGCCGCCCGGTTCCTGCCGGGCAGGACCGCCTCGCTCATGTTCCGTTCCCCCTTCGCGGACGTACGACGCCGGACACCGTAACGCCCTAAGGTGCTGTCAAGGATCTTCCTGGGGGATGGGGGAAACGATGCAGCCGCTCGAAGCGGGCGAACCACGGACCATCGGCGCGTACCGGCTACTCGGCCGGCTCGGCGCGGGTGGCATGGGCCGGGTCTATCTGGGCCGCAGCGCGGGCGGCCGGACCGTGGCCGTCAAGATCGTGCACCCGCACTTCGCCGCCGACGAGGAGTTCCGGGCCCGGTTCCGCCGCGAGGTCGAGGCCGCCCGACGGGTCGGCGGCGAGTGGACCGCGCCCGTGCTCGACGCGGATCCGGAGGCCCCGGTCCCGTGGGTGGCCACGGGGTACGTGGCGGGCCCGTCCCTGGACCGGGCGCTTGCCGCGCACGGGCCGCTGCCCGAGGCCTCGGTACGGGCGATCGGCGCGGGGCTGGCCCGGGCCCTGGTGGCGGTGCACGGGCTGAGCCTCGTACACCGCGACGTGAAGCCGTCGAACGTGATGCTGACCCTCGACGGGCCCCGGCTGATCGACTTCGGGATCGCCCGGGCCACGGACGGAACGGCCTCGCTGACCTCCACCGGGGTCTCCGTCGGCTCGCCGGGCTACATGTCGCCCGAGCAGATCCTCGGCAAGGGGGTCACCGGGGCGGCCGACGTGTTCTCGCTGGGGGCGGTACTGGCCTTCGCGGCGACCGGGTGCCCGCCCTTCACCGGGGACAACTCGGCGACCCTCCTCTACAAGGTCGTCCACGAACCGCCCGAGCTCGGCGCGGTCCCGGCCGGGCCGCTGCGCGACCTGATCGAGGCCTGCCTGGCGAAGGCCCCCGCCGACCGCCCGGACCCGGCGGCCGTCGCGGCGGCCCTCGCCCCCGCCCTGGGCGCCCCGGGCTGGCTGCCCGCACCCCTGGTCGAGGAGGCCAGCCGGGCCGCGGTGGCCCTGCTCGACCTCGACGCCGGCCCCGCCGAAGCCGGGTTCGGGCCCCCGCCCGCCGCCGAGGCCCCGTCCGGGCCGGTGCCGTTCACGACCCCGTCGTACGGGGGCCAAGCCGCCGGGGCTTCGTACGGTCCTCCGGGCACGGGCGGCGGCCCGTACGCCCCCTACGCCCCCTACGCCCCTGCGGGCCCGTACGGCACGCCCGGCGGGACCGCCGGAGGTGTGCCGCAGCCGCGGACCGCGCCGGACGCCGGGCGGCAGGTCAGCGTCACCACGGCCGGGCGCCGCTTCAGCTGCACGCTCGTGCTGGCCGCCGCCGCGGTGCTGACCGGGCTCGTGGGCGGGCTGTACGGGATGGGGCTGCTGCCCGGGCAGGGGCAGGGAAAGGAGCGGGATCTGGCCGACGGCCACACCACCGCGTCGCCGCCCGCCGGGTCCCGGCCCACGGGGACGGCCACGGAGGTGCCCCCCGCCGCGACGCCGAGCGCGAGCGGGACCCGTACCGACGTCCCCAAGGAGCTCATCGGGACCTGGAAGGGCACCGTCACCACCAGCGCGCGTCTGACGACCGAGTTCGAGATCACCATCAAGGCCGGCAAGGTCGGTGAGGTCGTCGCCCGTGACAAGTCGATCATCCCCGTCCTCGGCACCGACTGCAGCGGCGACTGGAGGTTCGCCTCGGCGACCGACCGCTCCCTCGTCCTGGACACCTCCGCCGGACCCAACCCGGCGCCCGGCATCTGCTCCAACGGCTCCGCCAATGAGCGCTTCACCCTCAACGCCAACGGGACACTGCACTACAAGTCGGGCGACGGCCCGGCCGGAAACCCCGAGGGCGACCTGACCCGCAGCCCCTGATCGCCGCCGACGGCCCCTGGCGTAGGCTGGATCGGTCCGGACCTCTTGACACACCGCCGAAAGGTGACGCACCGGTGACCGACCAGGCCGCTCTCCAGTCTGTCCTCGACCGCGCCGCCGCAGGGGGCCGGATCACCAAGGAAGAGGCGCTCGACCTCTACCGCTTCGCGCCGCTGCACGCGCTCGGCCAGGCCGCCGACGCGGTGCGCCGCCGCCGTTACGCGGGCACCGAGCACATCGCCACGTACATCATCGAGCGGAACATCAACTACACGAACGTGTGCGTCACGGCGTGCAAGTTCTGTGCCTTCTACGCGGCCCCCAAGGACACGAAGAAGGGCTGGTCCCGCGACCTCGACGACATCTTGCGCCGGTGCGCGGAGACCGTGGAGCTCGGCGGCACGCAGATCATGTTCCAGGGCGGCCACCACCCGGACTACGGCGTCGAGTACTACGAGCACCACTTCTCCGCCATCAAGAAGGCCTTCCCGCAGCTGGTCATCCACTCCCTCGGCGCGTCCGAGGTCGAGCACATGGCCCGGATCTCGGGCGTCTCGGCGGAGGAGGCCATCAAGCGCATCCACGCCGCCGGTCTCGACTCCTTCGCCGGCGCCGGCGCCGAACTGCTGCCGGAGCGCCCGCGCAAGGCGATCGCCCCGCTCAAGGAGTCCGGCGAGCGCTGGCTGGAGATCATGGAGATCGCCCACGAGCTGGGCGTGGAGTCCACCTCCACGATGCTGATGGGCACCGGCGAGACCAACGCCGAGCGCATCGAGCACATCGCGATGATCCGGGACACGCAGGACCGTACGGGCGGCTTCCGCGCCTTCATCCCGTACACGTACCAGCCCGAGAACAACCACCTCAAGGGCCGCACCCAGGCGACGATCTTCGAGTACCTGCGCATGATCGCCATCGCGCGCCTCTTCCTCGACAACATCGCCCACATCCAGGGCTCCTGGCTGACCGTCGGCAAGGAGGCGGGCCAGCTCTCGCTGCACTACGGCGCGGACGACCTCGGCTCGATCATGCTGGAGGAGAACGTCGTCTCCTCGGCCGGTGCCAAGCACCGCTCCAACCGCCAGGAGATCATCGACCTGATCCGCAAGGCGGGCCGCACGCCGGCGCAGCGCGCGACGACGTACGAGCACCTCCTGGTGCACGACGACCCGGCGAACGATCCGGCCGACGACCGCGTCGTGTCGCACATCTCCTCCACCGCCATCGAGGGCGGTACCGCGCACCCCGAGCTGAAGCTCATCTCCACGAACTGATGCGCACGCTGCACACCGCCGAACTCCTCGTCCCGGGGCCGGGAGCCGCGCCGCTGCGCGACGGCGCGGTCCTGGTGGAGGGGGACCGGATCGAGGCGCTCGGCCCCTTCGCGGAGCTCGCCGCGCGGAACCCGCACGCGCGGGTCCGGCGCTGGCCCGGGGTGCTCACCCCGGGACTGCTGGTGCGCGGGGCGGACACGTTGCTGGAGCGGACGTACTACCCGGACGACCCGTACGAGACCGCCGAGCTCGGCTCCGAGCCGATCAGCGGGCCGGACGCGCTGGACGCCCTGAAGATGACCGAGGCGCGCTGGGGCAACAGCGCCCGGCGCGGTACCCAGAAGCTGCTGGCCCGCGGGGTGGTGGCGGTCACCGGCCGCTTCGCGATCCCCGCGGTGCGCACGGCGGTGGTCCGCTCGGGGCTCACCGTCCTGCCGCCGGCGCCCTACGAAGGGCTGCCCGCCCTGGACCCCTTCGCCGGGCGGGAGAGCGCGGCGGACGCCTTCCACGGGGTCCTGGAGCCGGGCGCCCCGGCCCGCTTCGCGGTCTTCGCGGTGGCGGACGAGGCCGAACTGCGCTCCCGCGGCGCGACCACCTGCGTGGCCACGGTCATCGGAGGCCGCCTGCTCCACCGCCGCCGCTGATCCGTGTGTCCTGGTCCTGTCGGGCGAGGGCGGCGAGCACGCAGGCCTGCAGGCGGCTGATGCCGCCCAGTTTCGTGCGTATGTTGCCCACGTGGAACTTGACCGTGCTGACCGACAGTTGGAGCTCGGCGGCGAGCTCCGCGTTGGAGGCGCCGGTGGCCAGGCACAGGAACACGGCGGACTCCTGCTCCGTCAGCTGGGCGTGCGGCGGTCCGGCGGCGTCGTACGAGGGAAACCACGCGGGGACGTTGAAGCTGACGACGCGCACGGTTACCACTCCTCGCCCCCGGCCGGCCCATCCGATGGCCGGCTCTCCCTTTTGTTAAGGGACGTGCGGGCCGGACAGATAAGTTCCGTTCGCGTCGAACGGCCATGCGTTGGACTTGCATCCGAGCAGGCCCTTGATCTGCTGCATCATGGCGGGGGCCTGCTTGCCCGGGCCCGGGCAGGTCTCGTGCTCGTGGCCGAGTTCGTGCCCGACCTCGTGGTTGACGATCAGCGCCCGGTACTCCTCGACGGGGCCGCTGAACTGCGGTGATCCCTCATGCCAGCGCTTGAGGTTGACCACGACGGTGTGCCCGGCCCGGCAGTTGGTCTCGCCGATCAGCTCGGGGGTCACCACCTCGCACAGGCGGTCGGTGGTCGTGGGCGTCGCGATCTTCACGGTGAAGTCCACCGGCTCGCCCGGTCCGGCGAGCCGGAAGCCGTACGCCGGATCCTTGGTCCAGCCGCGCGGGTCCGCGAGGATCGCCTCGACGGAACGGGCGGCGGAGTCCGGGTCGACCCCGCTGCCCTCCTCGACCTCGATCCGCCAGCGGAGGGCGGGCCCCTTGCCGTGGGCCTTGCCGGAGGCGCCGGAGGCCTGGAAGGTGCCCGGCCCGGAGGCGGGCACCGACGTGGAGGGCGCCGCGGGACTGGGGGAGGCGGGTGTGGGCGAGGCCGGGGCCTGATGCGAGGGGGAGCCGGACCGTGTCGCCGGGTCGGGCGAGCGTCTGCCGCCCTGCGCGGCCGCGTCCGAGCCCTCGGCGGATTCCCCGTCCTGCTGGTCGGGCCGGGCAGCCACCGGCCGGCCGTCCGCCGACGTACCCGCATCGTCGCCCGGTGCCAACGCGTACGCGGTCGCCGAGACCGCGACGAGGGCCGCCGAACCGAGGATGATCGTACGCCGCAGCCGCTTGCGTCGCTCGGCCCGGCGCTGCGCGCGCGGGCTGAGGCGGGAGCGACCGGTGGAATGGCCTGCCGGCATCGTGAAGCCCTTTGCTCGTGGCGGCCGACACGGATCCGGCCGCTGGTCAGGGCCATGATCCAATGGGTGGCCGTCACCTGGCCGCACCACCCCCAGTCAACGGTCCCAGGGGCCCCGGGCGTAACTGTCCTTCGGGCCAGTTGTCCGGTTCCATCCGGTCGTGGGGCGTGTCTCCCCGGTCGGGCACGGCCTGAGAGGATGGGCCCGTACCCGCCGATCCGCACACACCGAGGGGCGAACACCAGTGACAAGGGCTTCCCTGGACAAGCAGCCGCACGAAGTCGCCTCCATGTTCGACGGGGTCGCGGCGAACTACGACCTCACCAACGACGTCCTCTCGCTCGGCCAGGCCCGGCTCTGGCGCAAGGAGGTCGCCAAGGCGGTCGGCGCGCGCCCCGGGCACAAGGTCCTCGACCTGGCCGCCGGGACCGCCACCTCCTCGCTGCCGTTCGCCGCGACCGGCGCGTACGTGGTCCCCTGCGACTTCTCGCTGGGCATGCTGCGGGAGGGCAAGAAGAAGCACTCCTGGCTGCCGCTGACCGCCGGGGACGCGACGAAGCTGCCCTTCAAGGACGGCGTCTTCGACACCGTGACGATCTCCTTCGGGCTGCGCAACGTCCAGGACACCGACACGGCGCTGCGCGAGCTGTACCGGGTGACCAAGCCCGGCGGCCAGGTCGTCATCTGCGAGTTCTCGCAGCCCACATGGGCGCCCTTCCGCACGGTCTACACCGAGTACCTGATGCGGGCCCTGCCGCCGGTCGCCCGCGCGGTCTCGTCCAACCCCGACGCGTACGTGTACCTCGCCGAGTCCATCCGCGAGTGGCCCGACCAGCCCGCGCTGGCGGGGCTGCTGCAGAAGGCCGGCTGGTCCAAGGTGGCCTGGCGCAACCTCAGCGGCGGCATCGTGGCGCTGCACCGGGGCATCAAGGGCTGATCTGTGGACGCTGCGCCCATGAACTACGCCGGGCTGCTGGAGCAGATCGCGGCCGACATCGCCCCGCTGGTGGGCAGCGGCACCCCCGCCGAGTACATCCCGGCGCTCGCGTCCGTGGATCCCGGGCAGTTCGGGATGGCGATCGCCGACCTCGACGGCAACGTCTTCGGGGTCGGTGACTGGCAGGTCCCCTTCTCCGTCCAGTCCATCACCAAGGTCTTCGCGCTCGCCCTGGCGCTGGCCGAGGGCGGCGACGCGCTGTGGGAGCGGGTCGGGCGGGAGCCCTCCGGCAACCCGTTCAACTCGCTCGTGCAGCTGGAGTACGAGAACGGCATCCCGCGCAATCCGTTCATCAACGCGGGTGCGCTGGTGGTCACGGACCGGCTCCAGACCCTGACGGGTGACGCGAGCAGCGAACTGCTCGGCTTCCTGCGGGCGGAGAGCGGCAATCCGGACATAGGGTTCGACGCCGAGGTCGCGGCCTCCGAGCAGGAGCACGGTGACCGCAACGCGGCCGTCGCCCACTTCATGGCCTCGTACGGGAACATCGACAACCCGGTGCCGGCGCTGCTGGAGCACTACTTCTGGCAGTGCTCGATCGAGATGACCTGCGCGGACCTTGCCCGCGCCGGGCGCTTCCTCGCGCGGCACGGGCTGCGCGCGGACGGGTCGCGGCTGCTGACGCGCAGCGAGGCGAAGCAGATCAACGCGGTGATGCTGACCTGCGGGACGTACGACGCGGCGGGCGAGTTCGCGTACCGGGTGGGCCTGCCGGGCAAGAGCGGCGTCGGCGGCGGCATCGTGGCGGTCGTCCCGGGCCTGTGCGTGCTGGCGGTCTGGAGCCCGGGCCTGGACGCCCACGGCAACTCGGTGGCGGGCGTGGCGGCCCTGGACCGCTTCACGACCCTGACGGGCCTGTCGGTGTTCTAACGGGCTCTGCTGCGCCGGTGCCGGTGCCGGGGCCGGTGCCGGGGTGGGGTGCCGGCCGGGACTGCATGATTTATGGCGCCCTGGGCCGTGCTTCGGCCCTTGCTGGCCTGGCACGCGCCACACATCACGTTTTACGTCCCGGCCGGCACCCCACCCCGTCCCCGTCCCCGGCCAACCCGTCGGGCCCGCTTCAACACGGCGTCGTCCAGCGCCCGTCGGCTACTCGCCCTGGAGGGAGATCTCGTAGCGGCGGCCGTAGCGGGTGCCGCTCGGGAGGAGGAAGCGGTCCGCCAGGGTCATGCCCAGCCGTTCGGCCACGGCTATCGAGCGGACGTTCTCGTCGTTGATCATCGCCACGACGTGGGGGAGACCGGCCTCCCGGACCCGGTCGAGCGTGGCGAGCGCGGCGGCGTACGCGTACCCCTGCCCCCAGAACCGGCGGCCCAGCCGCCAGCCGATCTCGATCTCGCCGACCGGCCCCCACACCCTCTCCTCGGGCCACGGCTGCGCCCCGGTGAAGCCGATCACCGTGCCCTCCCCGTCCAGCAGGGTCCACAGGCAGTAGCCGAGCCGTGCGTCGTGCAAGCGCTGGCGCGCGGTGAGCTCCTCGTACAGCGACAGCTCGGCGGGACCGCCGAGGAACTCCATGACTTCGGGGTCGTCGAAGACGCGGTGCCAGGCGCGCGCGTCCTCGTCGGTGGGCACGCGGAGCTGTACGGCGGGGAGCGGCCGGGTCGGCGAGGTGGTCATCGGGGGCAGCCCTTCGGTTCGCGATCTCTCTCGCTGCATAGACTGCACATGTCCGGTGCCGCCCGGCACCCTTTATCGAGTATCGAGCCTTCGGGAGACCCCGCAGTGACCGAGCCCCTCTCCGAACACTCCGCGGACGTGATCGTCGTCGGGGCCGGGCCCGCCGGCTCGACCACCGCCTACTACCTCGCCAAGGCCGGACTGGACGTCCTGCTGCTGGAGAAGACGGCTTTCCCGCGCGAGAAGGTGTGCGGTGACGGGCTGACGCCTCGCGCCACCAAGCAGCTCGTGGCGATGGGCATCGACATCTCCGAAGAGGCCGGCTGGCTCCGCAACAAGGGCCTGCGCATCATCGGCGGCGGACAGCGGCTCCAGCTGGACTGGCCGGAACTCGCCTCCTTCCCGGACTACGGACTCGTCCGCAAGCGCGACGACTTCGACGAGATCCTGGCCCGCCAGGCGCAGAAGGCCGGTGCCCGGCTGTACGAGCGCTGCAACGTCGGCGAGCCGGTCCGCGACCCGCGCACCGGGCACATCACCGGCGTGCAGGCGAAGATGGGCGAGGAGAAGACGCCCGTCACCTTCCACGCCCCGCTGGTCGTCGCCGCCGACGGCAACTCCTCCCGGCTGTCCCTCGCCATGGGCCTGCACCGGCGCGAGGACCGCCCGATGGGCGTCGCCGTCCGTACGTACTTCACCTCGCCCCGGCACGACGACGACTACCTGGAGTCGTGGCTGGAGCTGTGGGACCGGCGCGGTGCGCAGGACCGGCTGCTGCCCGGCTACGGCTGGATCTTCGGCATGGGCGACGGCACGTCCAACGTCGGCCTCGGCATCCTCAACTCCTCCTCGGCCTTCAAGGAGCTGGACTGGCGCGAGGTCCTCAAGGCCTGGTGCGCGTCCATGCCGGAGGACTGGGGCTACACCCCCGAGAACATGACGCACCCGATCCGCGGCGCGGCCCTGCCGATGGCCTTCAACCGGCAGCCGCACTACACCAAGGGCCTGCTGCTGGTCGGTGACGCGGGCGGCCTCGTCAACCCGTTCAACGGCGAGGGCATCGCCTACGCCATGGAGTCGGGCCAGATCGCGGCCGACGTCATCGTGCAGGCCAACGCCCGGGCCACCCCGGCCCAGCGCGAACTGGCGCTGCACAACTACCCGAAGGTGCTCAAGGAGACCTACGGCGGTTACTACACGCTGGGCCGTGCCTTCGTGAAGCTGATCGGCAACCCGAAGGTCATGAAGATCGCGGCGCAGCGCGGCCTGACCCACCCGGTGCTGATGAGGTTCACGCTGAAGATGCTGGCCAACCTGACCGACCCGACGGGCGGCGACGCGATGGACCGCATCATCAACGGCCTCTCGAAGGTGGCTCCGAAGGCCTGACAGGCCCTGGCCGGCACAACGGGCGGGCCGGGCGGGGGTTACCCGCCGCGGCCCGCTTCCGTTTCCGCGTCCGCGCCGCCGTGCACGGTACGCACGCACTTGGCCAGCAGCACCAGACCGCACAGCAGCAGCGCCCCCGAGGCGCTCCAGCCGAGCCCGAGGGTGAGGGCACTGCCCGGCTTGTGCCAGGGGCGGGCGGTGGTCAGCAGCCAGCCGCCGACGCCGAGGAGGCCGAGCCCGAGCGCGGCCGGGCCGGCGGTCGGGTCACCGGCGCCGTGGTAGACGTACGGCTTCAGGTTCACGGGACGACCACCTCCAGGTCGAACGGTGAGAACGCACCACCGCCGGCTTCATCTTCGCAGGGCTTCGGCCGGTTCGGCACGGGCCGCCCGCCAGGCGGGACGGAGCCCGGCCGGCAGTCCCGGGAGCGGCCCGGCGGGCCTCGCCCGAGGAACGCCGAAGGGCCGGCACTCCACCCCCGAGCGGGGGAGTGCCGGCCCTTCGTACATTTTGGACGGTTCAGCCCATACGGCTCAACTCAGAGGACGCGGACGGCGCCCGTCGGCTTGTCGTAGCTGAGGTTGCGCTCGACGATGCCCGTGCTGGGGTTCTGCGCGCCGACGAACTTGCCGCCGCCGACGTAGATGGCGACGTGGTACGCGCTGCCACGGGAGCCCCAGTACAGGATGTCGCCCGGCTGCAGGGCGCTCAGCGAGACCGAGGTGCCCGCGGAGGACTGGGCCTGGGACACGCGCGGCAGGGAGATGCCGGCCTGACGGTACGCGGCCTGGACGAGGCCCGAGCAGTCGAACGAGGACGGGCCGGTACCGCCCGACACGTACGCCTTGCCGACCTGCGCGCGGGCGAAGTTCACGATGGCGGCGGCGGAGCCGGTCGCCGGGGCGGCCACGGAGGCGCCGGAGCCGTCGCTGGGGGTCGCGCTGGAGGACGACTTGGTCGACAGCGTGGTGCGGGCGGAGGCGCGGGTCGCGCGCTCGGCCTCGGCCTTGCGAGCCGCCTCTTCCTGGGCCTTCTTCTCGTCGTCGGCCTTCTGCTGGGCGTCTTCCTTGGCCTTCTTCGCCTCGGCGGCGGCGCCGGTGCGGGCGCTCTCCTCCTGGGCGGTCAGTTCGCCCGCAACGGCCGCGGCACGGGTGTTCTCCGCGGCCGTGGTGACGGCGGAGGAGACCTCGGCGGCCAGGTCCAGGTTGAGGACCGGCATTTCGAGCGTCGTCTCGGCCACGGGCTCGGCGGACGGGGACGCGCTCGCGGTGCCGGCCATGGCCAGGGTGCTGAGGACGCCACCGGCAACTCCGGCGCGGACCGCGAGCTTCGAGGCGCTGCGGCGGGGCTTCCGGTGGCTGGGTATGTGAGCGGTGGTGGACATGAGAACAACCGCTATCAGGGTGTCCGGGTTCCCTTCAAGAAACGTGGGCTGCGCCACAGTTGTGCGCGAAAGGCGCTAACCGGGCGCGCCGCACTCCTTATTGACGCCGTAACGGGCGAAACGGACAGGCCTTCACAAGGCTGTGATCATGGGTTATCGACAATAAGTCCGAATTGATCCTTGACCTACCATCTCGCCGCACAGATGGCCAAGCCCCCTTTCGGAAGCGTCAATTCAGAGTGGCGCAGGTCACAGGAGCGTCACGTTGTGCGGACGCTGTGGCCTGTCCGTGATCCCGCCGTGAACTCCCCGGCCGGTTCGTGAGCGGATGCACGCGGCCGACGGCTCCCCAGGGGTCGCGTCTGCCCTGCGTCCACCTCCGTACACATGGGCTCCCCCGACCGGGCGACGCCGATCCCCTTATCACTCCAGCGCTGCCGTCACCAATTTGCCTGCAAAGGCCACCATTTGGTAATGCACGACCCCTCCTACCTGCGGTAACGGGGTCAGATGTCACCTTTGGTGATCATGTGGATGCTTCGCGTATGAAGATCACCACTCATCGGACTTCATGATCGTTCGCCAGGTGGTGGAGATCACAAACTCGTTGTTGTAACCCGTGTCGCAGATCACAGAGGAGCAGGCATAAGATGCGCACCAGTCCGGCTTGTGAACTGCCTCACATGCGAGCGAGGCGGGGCACTCGGCGCCGGCAGCGGTCCAACGGTCAAGGACGACTGGAAGGAGCGAGGAGCGTGAATGCGTACGCACCCATCCTCGTGCTCGGCGCCCTCGGCGCAGGGTTTGCGATCTTCTCCGTGGTCATGGCCACGCTGATCGGCCCAAAACGGTACAACCGGGCAAAGCTTGAGGCATACGAGTGCGGCATCGAGCCGACTCCGGTGCCGGTTGGCGGCGGTCGCTTCCCCATCAAGTACTACCTGACGGCGATGCTCTTCATCGTCTTCGACATCGAGGTTGTCTTCCTCTACCCCTGGGCCGTCACCTTCGACTCCCTGGGGATCTTCGGGCTCGTCGAGATGCTGCTCTTCGTGCTCACCGTCTTCGTCGCCTACGCCTACGTCTGGCGCCGCGGCGGCCTGGAATGGGACTGAGGGGCTGAATTTTCCATGGGACTGGAAGAGAAGCTGCCGAGCGGCTTCCTGCTGACCACCGTCGAACAGGCCGCGGGGTGGGTGCGCAAGTCATCCGTCTTCCCCGCGACCTTCGGCCTGGCGTGCTGCGCCATCGAGATGATGACCACCGGAGCGGGCCGGTACGACCTGGCCCGCTTCGGCATGGAGGTCTTCCGCGGCTCGCCGCGCCAGGCCGATCTGATGATCGTGGCGGGCAGGGTCAGCCAGAAGATGGCGCCGGTGCTGCGGCAGGTGTACGACCAGATGCCCGCTCCCAAATGGGTCATCTCCATGGGGGTTTGCGCATCTTCAGGCGGAATGTTCAATAACTACGCGATTGTCCAGGGCGTCGACCACATCGTCCCCGTGGACATCTACCTGCCCGGCTGCCCGCCGCGCCCCGAGATGCTGCTGGACGCGATCCTCAAGCTCCACCAGAAGATCCAGGGCTCCAAGCTCGGCGTCAACAGGGAAGAAGCGGCCCGCGAGGCGGAGGAGGCGGCCCTCAAGGCCCTCCCCATCATCGAGATGAAGGGGCTGCTCCGGTGAGTGAGACCCGCGAACCCAACCCCGACAAGGAACTCAGCCGCCAGAACCTGCCCGGCCAGCGCGGAGACCACGGCGAGGAGGTACGCGTCCAGCGCGGCATGTTCGGCGCCCAGAACGGCGGCGACACCTCCGGCTACGGGGGCCTCGTGCGCTCCGTACGCCTGCCCGGCGCGACCAGCCGCCCGTACGGCTCCTACTTCGACGAGGTGGCCGACGAACTCGAAGGCGCCCTGGAGGAGCAGGACCTGGTCCCCGAGAACGCCATCGAGAGGACGGTGGTCGACCGGGGCGAGCTCACCCTCCACATCGCCCGCGAGCACCTCGTCCGGGTCGCGGGCATCCTGCGCGACGACCCCGCCCTGCGCTTCGAACTCTGCACCGGCGTCTCCGGCGTGCACTTCCCGCAGGACAAGGGCCGCGAGCTGCACGCCGTCTACCACCTGCGCTCGCTCACCCACGGCCGCGTCCTGCGCCTGGAGGTGTCGGTACCGGACAGCGACCCGCACGTCCCCTCGCTCGTCTCCGTCTACCCGACCAACGACTGGCACGAGCGCGAGACGTACGACTTCTTCGGCCTGATCTTCGACGGGCACCCGGCCCTCACCCGGATCATGATGCCGGACGACTGGCAGGGCTTCCCGCAGCGCAAGGACTACCCGCTCGGCGGCATCGCCGTCGAGTACAAGGGCGCCCAGATCCCGGCTCCCGACCAGCGGAGGTCGTACAGCTGATGTCCCCTACCTCGAACCACGCGGAAAACCACGCCTCCGCCGACCACGCCTCCGCGCGCGAGACGACCGAGGGCACCGTGTACACCGTCACCGGCGGCGACTGGGACGAGATCGTCCAGTCCGCGGCCAAGGCCGACGACGAGCGGATCGTCGTCAACATGGGTCCCCAGCACCCGTCCACCCACGGAGTGCTCCGGCTGATCCTGGAGATCGACGGCGAGACGGTCACCGAGGCCCGCTGCGGCATCGGCTACCTGCACACCGGCATCGAGAAGAACCTCGAATTCCGGAACTGGACGCAGGGCACCACCTTCGTCACGCGCATGGACTACCTGACGCCGTTCTTCAACGAGACGGCCTACTGCCTCGGCGTCGAGAAGCTGCTCGGCATCACCGACCAGATCCCGGACCGCGCCACCGTCATCCGCGTCCTGCTGATGGAACTCAACCGGATCTCCTCCCACCTGGTGTGCATCGCCACCGGCGGCATGGAGCTGGGCGCGACCACGATCATGATCTACGGCTTCCGCGACCGCGAGCTGGTCCTCGACATCTTCGAGCTGATCACCGGCCTGCGCATGAACCACGCGTTCGTCCGCCCCGGCGGCCTCGCGCAGGACCTGCCCCCGGGCGCCGTCGACCAGCTGCGCGAGTTCGTGAAGACCATGAAGAAGAACCTGCCGGAGTACGACAAGCTCGCCACCGGCAACCCCATCTTCAAGGCCCGCATGCAGGACGTCGGCTACCTCGACCTCACCGGCTGCATGGCGCTCGGCGCCACCGGCCCGATCCTGCGCTCCGCGGGCCTGCCCCACGACCTGCGCAAGTCGGAGCCGTACTGCGGCTACGAGAACTACGAGTTCGACGTGCCGACCACCGACACCTGCGACTCCTACGGGCGGTTCCTGATCCGCCTGGAGGAGATGCGCCAGTCGTTGCGGATCGTCGAGCAGTGCCTGGACCGGCTGGCGGCGGGACCGGTCATGGTCGCCGACAAGAAGATCGCCTGGCCGGCGCAGCTGGCGATGGGCCCGGACGGCCTCGGCAACTCGCTCGACCACATCAAGAACATCATGGGCACCTCCATGGAAGCCCTCATCCACCACTTCAAGCTGGTGACCGAGGGCTTCCGGGTACCGGCCGGGCAGGCGTACAGCGCCGTCGAGTCGCCGAAGGGCGAGCTCGGCGTGCACGTCGTCTCTGACGGAGGCACCCGCCCGTACCGGGTCCACTTCCGCGACCCGTCCTTCACCAACCTGCAGGCCATGGCCGCGATGTGCGAGGGCGGCCAGGTCGCCGACGTCATCGTCGCCGTCGCCTCCATCGACCCCGTGATGGGAGGCGTCGACCGATGACCGACATCCAGTTGGGGATGCCCCAGCTTCCCGCCCCCGACTTCCCGGCCGAGGTGCGCGCCCGGCTCGAAGCGGACGCGCGGGAAGTCATCGCCCGCTACCCCGACAGCCGCTCCGCGCTGCTGCCCCTGCTGCACCTGTGCCAGTCGGAGGAGGGCCACGTCTCGCGCACCGGCATCCGCTTCTGCGCCGACGTACTGGGCCTGACCACGGCCGAGGTCACGGCGGTGGCCACCTTCTACACGATGTACCGGCGCAGGCCCTCCGGGGACTACCAGGTCGGCGTCTGCACGAACACCCTGTGCGCGGTGATGGGCGGCGACGCCATCTTCGAGGAGCTCAAGGAGCACCTCGGGGTCGGCAACAACGAGACCACCCCGGACGGCAAGGTCACCCTGGAGCACATCGAGTGCAACGCGGCCTGCGACTTCGCGCCCGTGGTGATGGTCAACTGGGAGTTCTTCGACAACCAGACGCCCGAGTCCGCCAAGGCCATGGTCGACGACCTGCTGGCGGGCCGCGAGGTCTCGCCGACCCGGGGCGCGCCGCTGTGCACGTACAAGGAGACGGCCCGGATCCTGGCCGGCTTCCCGGACGAGCGCGAGGGCGCGGTCGAGGCCACCGGCGGCGCCGGCCCCGCCTCCCTGATCGGGCTGCGCATCGCCCGCGGGGAGTCCACCCACACCCCGATCGTGCACCCGCGTGGCGAAGCCCCTGGCGAGACCACCAACGAGGGAGGGGAGTGATGACCGTGTCGTCTGAACTGAGCAATGGGGGCGCTTCCCGGCCGCACGCCGGCGGAGGGACGAGCCCGGACAAGCTCCTCGCACCCGTCCTGTCGGCGTTCTGGGACGAGCCCCGGTCGTGGACGCTGGAGACGTACCGGCGCCACGAGGGCTACGAAGGGCTGCGCAAAGCCCTCGCGATGACCCCGGACGACCTCATCGCCTACGTGAAGGACTCGGGTCTGCGCGGACGCGGCGGCGCGGGCTTCCCCACCGGAATGAAGTGGCAGTTCATCCCGCAGGGCGACGGAAAGCCGCACTACCTCGTCGTGAACGCGGACGAGTCGGAACCGGGAACCTGCAAGGACATCCCCCTTCTCTTCGCCAACCCGCACTCCCTCATCGAGGGAATGATCATCGCCTGCTACGCGATCCGGTCGCAGCACGCCTTCATCTACCTGCGCGGCGAGGTGGTGCCGGTCCTGCGGCGCCTGCACGAGGCGGTGCGCGAGGCGTACGAGGCCGGTTACCTCGGGAAGGACATCCTCGGGAGCGGGCTCGACCTCGACATCACGGTGCACGCGGGGGCGGGCGCGTACATCTGCGGCGAGGAGACGGCTCTGCTCGACTCCCTCGAAGGCCGGCGCGGTCAGCCCCGGCTGCGTCCTCCCTTCCCTGCCGTCGAGGGGCTCTACGCGTGCCCCACTGTCGTCAACAACGTCGAGTCCATCGCCTCGGTTCCCGCGATCCTGAACAAGGGCAAGGACTGGTTCAAGGCGATGGGGACGGAGAAGTCCCCCGGCTTCACGCTGTATTCGCTCTCCGGGCACGTGGCCGGCCCCGGCCAGTACGAGGCCCCGCTCGGGATCACCCTGCGCCAGTTGCTCGACATGAGCGGCGGGATGCGGCCCGGACACCGGCTGAAGTTCTGGACTCCGGGCGGCTCCTCCACCCCGATGTTCACGGACGAGCACCTGGACGTCCCGCTCGACTACGAGGGCGTGGGCGCGGCCGGCTCGATGCTCGGCACCAAGGCCCTCCAGTGCTTCGACGAGACGACCTGCGTGGTGCGGGCCGTCACCCGGTGGACCGAGTTCTACGCCCACGAGTCCTGCGGCAAGTGCACCCCGTGCCGCGAAGGAACGTACTGGCTGGTCCAGCTGCTCCGCGACATCGAGGCCGGCAAGGGCGTCATGTCCGACCTCGACAAGCTGAACGACATCGCCGACAACATCAACGGCAAGTCCTTCTGCGCGCTGGGCGACGGTGCGGCCAGCCCGATCTTCTCCTCGCTCAAGTACTTCCGCGAGGAGTACGAGCGGCACATCACGGGCAAGGGCTGCCCTTTCGACCCCAAGAAGTCGACCCTCTGGGCTGACACGGAGGTGAACGCATGACCGTCGCCAGTAACGCTGCCGCCGGTGGCGGAGGGGCCGCGGGGCGGCCGAAGGACGCCGAGAACGCAGTGTCCCTCACCATCGACGGCGTCGAGCTGTCGGTCCCCAAGGGCACCCTCGTCATCCGGGCGGCCGAGCAGCTCGGCATCGAGATCCCCCGGTTCTGCGACCACCCCCTCCTCTCCCCGGCCGGCGCCTGCCGCCAGTGCATCGTCGAGGTCGAGGGCCAGCGCAAGCCGATGGCCTCCTGCACGATCACCTGCACCGACGGCATGGTGGTCAAGACGCAGCTCACCTCCGAGGTCGCCGACAAGTCCCAGCGCGGGGTGATGGAGCTGCTGCTCATCAACCACCCGCTGGACTGCCCGGTCTGCGACAAGGGCGGCGAGTGCCCCCTGCAGAACCAGGCGATGTCCCACGGCAACGCGGAATCGCGTTTCGAGGGCAAGAAGCGCACCTACGAGAAGCCCGTCCCGATCTCCACGCAGGTGCTGCTGGACCGCGAGCGGTGCGTGCTCTGCGCGCGCTGCACCCGCTTCTCCAACGAGATCGCCGGCGACCCGATGATCGAGCTCCTGGAGCGCGGCGCGCTCCAGCAGGTCGGCACCGGCGAGGGCGACCCGTTCGAGTCGTACTTCTCCGGCAACACCATCCAGATCTGCCCCGTCGGCGCGCTCACCTCCGCCGCGTACCGCTTCCGCTCCCGCCCCTTCGACCTCGTCTCCTCCCCGAGCGTGTGCGAGCACTGCGCGGGCGGCTGCGCGACCCGGACCGACCACCGCCGCGGCAAGGTGCTGCGCCGGCTGGCCGCGGAGGACCCCGAGGTCAACGAGGAATGGGTCTGCGACAAGGGCCGCTTCGGGTTCCGGTACGCGCAGCAGCGGGACCGGCTCACCACCCCGCTCGTGCGCAATGCCGCCGGGGTCCTGGAGTCGGCGAGCTGGCCCGAGGCGCTGGAGGCCGCGGCGAACGGGCTGGCCGCGGCGCGCGGCCGGGCCGGAGTGCTGACCGGCGGCCGGCTCACCGTCGAGGACGCCTACGCGTACTCCAAGTTCGCCCGGGTGGTGCTCGACACCAACGACATCGACTTCCGGGCCCGCGTGCACAGCGCGGAGGAGGCCGACTTCCTGGCCGCCACCGTGGCCGGCACCGGCAAGGATCTCGGGGGCGGCACGGGCGTCACGTACACCTCGCTGGAGGCGGCGCCCGCGGTGCTGCTCGTCGGCATCGAGTCCGAGGAGGAGGCGCCGGGGGTCTTCCTGCGGCTGCGCAAGGCCCACCGCAAGCACAAGCAGCGGACCTTCGCCCTCGGGCCCTTCGCCACCCGCGGCCTGGAGAAGGCGGGCGGCACCCTGCTGGCCTCCGCTCCCGGCACCGAGCCCGAGTGGCTCGACGCACTCGCCTCCCGTACCGGCCTGGAGGCCGGCGGCGCGGAGGCCGCCGACGCGCTGCGCGAGCAGGGCGCCGTCATCGTCGTCGGGGAGCGCCTCGCAGGGGTGCCCGGCGCGCTGACCGCCGCCGTACGGGCGGCCACCGCGACCGGGGCCGCCCTGGTGTGGATCCCGCGCCGGGCCGGTGAGCGCGCGGCCGTCGAGGCCGGGGCGCTGCCGTCGCTGCTGCCCGGCGCCCGTCCGGCCACCGACCCGCGGGCGCGTGACGAGGTCGCCACCGCCTGGGGCCTGGACGAACTCCCGCACCGCTACGGCCGCGACACCGGCCAGATCGTCGAGGCCGCCGCCGGGCGCGAACTGTCCGCCCTGCTGGTGGCAGGCGTCGAGGTCGCGGACCTGCCGGACCCGGCCCGCGCCCGGATCGCACTCCAGGAGGCCTTCGTGGTCTCCCTGGAACTGCGGCCCGGCGAGGTCACCGACCACGCCGACGTGGTCCTCCCGGTCGCCGCGGTGGCCGAGAAGGCGGGCACCTTCATCAACTGGGAGGGCAGGATCCGGCCGTTCGAGGCCGCGCTCAAGCCCGACCAGATGACCCGCCGGCTCGCCCCCGCCGACGCCCGCGTGCTGCACATGCTCGCCGACGCGGCCGACCGGCCGATCGCGCTGCCCGACGTACACGCCGTACGCCGGGAGCTCGACGGCCTCGGTCCGTGGACCGGGGAGCGCGCCGCCGAGCAGTCCGCGGACACCGCGGCGCTGCCCCGCCCGGGAGCGGGCGAGGCGGTCCTCGCGGGCCACCGGCTCCTCCTCGACCAGGGCAGGCTCCAGGAGGGCGACGACGCCCTGGCCGGTACCCGGCACGAGGCGAACGCCCGGCTCTCGGCGGCCACGGCCGCCGAGACGGGCGTCAAGAACGGGGACGTCCTCGCGGTCACCGGCCCGGCCGGCTCCGTGGAACTCCCGCTCCGGATCACCGAGATGCCCGACCGGGTGGTCTGGCTCCCGCTGAACTCCACCGGCTCGGGCGTCCTCGCCGACACCGGTGCCCGCCCGGGCACCCTCGTACGCATCGGCCCGGCGACCCCGGCCGGAGCGGGCGACACCACTGCGGAGGTGGGCGCGTGAACGCGGTACACGGTGATCTCGTACAACTTGCCGCCGAGGACCTGTCCCTGTTCGGCAAGGACGTCTGGTGGCTGGTCGTCGTCAAGGCGGTGTTCTGCTTCGCCTTCCTGATGGTGACCGTGCTCTTCTCCATCGTGTGGGAGCGCAAGGTCGTCGCCTGGATGCAGCTGCGCATCGGCCCCAACCGGCACGGGCCCTGGGGCCTGCTCCAGTCGCTCGCCGACGGCGTCAAGCTGATGCTCAAGGAAGACATCATCGTCAAGCGGGCCGACAAGGTCATCTACGTCCTGGCCCCGATCATCGCGGCGATCCCGGCCTTCATGGCCATCGCGGTGATCCCCTTCGGCCCGCCCGGCGACGAGGTCTCCATCTTCGGCCAGCGCACCACGATGCAGCTGACCGACCTGCCCATCGCGATGCTCTACATCCTCGCGGTGGCCTCGGTCGGCATCTACGGCATCGTGCTGGCGGGCTGGTCCTCCGGCTCGACGTACCCGCTCCTCGGCGGCCTGCGCTCCTGCGCGCAGATGATCTCCTACGAGATCGCGATGGGCGTCGCCTTCGCCTCGGTCTTCCTCTACTCCGGGTCGATGTCGACCTCGGCGATCGTGGAAGCCCAGGCGGACCGCTGGTACATCGTCCTGCTGCCGGTGTCCTTCATCATCTACGTCGTCACGATGGTCGGCGAGACGAACCGCGCCCCCTTCGACATGCCGGAGTCCGAGGGCGACCTGGTCGGCGGCTTCAACACCGAGTACTCGTCCATCAAGTTCGCGCTGTTCATGCTCGCCGAGTACGTCAACATGGTCACCGTCTCGGCGGTCTCGGTCACCCTCTTCCTGGGCGGCTGGCGTGCCCCGTACCCGATCAGCCACTTCTGGGAGGGCGCGAACCACGGCTGGTGGCCGATGCTCTGGTTCGTCCTCAAGGTCCAGCTGCTGCTGTTCTTCTTCATCTGGCTGCGCGGCACGCTGCCCCGCGTGCGCTACGACCAGCTGATGAAGCTCGGCTGGAAGGTCCTGATCCCGGTCTCCGTGGTTTGGCTGATGATGGTCGCCACCGTCCGGGCGCTGCGCAACGAGGCGTACGACTTCAGCGAGATCGTCCTGTACGTCGGCGGCGCCGTCGTGGCGGTGCTGCTCCTCTCCTTCGTCGCGGACATCTTCCGCGACAAGCGCGAGAAGGCCTCCGCCGAGGAGGCCGGCAAGGCCGCTGCGGCCGAGCCCTTCGACCCGCTGGCGGGCGGATTCCCCGTCCCGCCCAAGCCGGGCCAGCACCTGGCACCCGTACCGCGCCGACAGCCCCGCGGAGAGCGAGAGCTGATTGTCAGTGGCGGAGCGAATACTGACAGTGACCGAGAGGAGGGTTGAGACATGTCTGACGAAAAGTGGCAGAACCCGGTGGCCGGCTTCGGCGTGACCTTCAAGGCCATGTTCAAGAAGCGCCTCACCGAGCAGTACCCGGAGGTGCACAAGACCACCGCCCCGCGCTTCCACGGACGGCACCAGCTCAACCGGCACCCGGACGGTCTGGAGAAGTGCATCGGGTGCGAACTGTGCGCCTGGGCCTGCCCCGCCGACGCCATCTACGTGGAGGGCGCGGACAACACCGAGGAGGAGCGCTACTCCCCGGGCGAGCGGTACGGAGCGGTCTACCAGATCAACTACGCCCGCTGCATCCTGTGCGGGCTGTGCGTCGAGGCGTGCCCGACCAGGGCGCTGACCATGACGAACGAGTTCGAACTGGCCGATGCCAGCCGCGAATCGCTCATCTACACCAAGGAGCAGCTGCTCGCCGGCCTCACCGAGGGCATGGTCGAGGCACCGCACCCGATGTTCCCCGGCACGGAGGACACGGACTACTACCGCGGACTGGTGACGGGGGCCGCTCCCGGCACGGTCCGGCAGGTGGCCGTCTCCAAGGGCGAGGTGGCCAAGGGCGAGGCCGCGGAAACCGCCGAGGAGGTGCAGGCATGAGCGCCGTCGCCGCCGCCACCCTGACCTCCACGGGCGAGGCGGTCCAGTTCTGGGTCCTCGGCGCGGTCGCCGTCATCGGCGCACTCGCGACGATCCTGATGAAGAAGGCCGTGCACAGCGCCCTCAGCCTGGCCGGGACGATGATCGTCCTGGCGGTCTTCTACCTCGCCAACGGGGCGTACTTCCTGGGCGTCGTCCAGGTCATCGTCTACACCGGCGCCATCATGATGCTCTTCCTCTTCGTGGTCATGCTCGTCGGCGTCACCGCCGCCGACTCCCTGAAGGAGACCATCAAGGGGCAGCGCTGGCTGGCGGTCCTGTGCGGTCTCGGCTTCGGCATCCTGCTGATCGCCGGCATCGGCCACGCCAACCTCACCCACTTCAACGGGCTCGGCCGGATCAACTCGGCCGGGCACGTCGAGGGCCTGGCCCAGCTGATCTTCACCAAGTACGTCTTCGCCTTCGAGATCACCGGCGCGCTGCTGATCACCGCGGCCGTCGGCGCGATGGTGCTCACCCACCGCGAGCGCACCGAGCGGGCCGCCACCCAGCGCGAACTGGCCGAGCGCCGCGTCCGCGAGGGCGTCCAGCTCCCGCCGCTGCCCGCGCCCGGCGTCTACGCCCGGCACAACGCGGTGGACGTGGCCGGTCTGCTGCCGGACGGCACCCCCTCCGAGCTGACGGTCAGCAAGACGCTGCGCGCCCGCGGCCAGATCCGGGACGTCTCCGGCGAGGCGCTGGACGACCTCAAGGCGCTGGAGCAGCGGTCGGCGGAGCGCCTCGGCCGAGAGGAGGCCTCGAAGTGAATCCGGTCAACTACCTGTACCTTGCGGCCCTGCTGTTCACCATCGGCGCGACCGGTGTGCTGATCCGCAAGAACGCGATCGTGCTGTTCATGTGCATCGAGCTGATGCTCAACGCCTGCAACCTCGCGTTCGTCACCTTCTCGCGGATGCACGGCAACCTCGACGGCCAGATCTTCGCGTTCTTCACGATGGTCGTCGCCGCCGCGGAGGTCGTGGTGGGCCTCGCGATCATCGTGTCGCTGTTCCGTACCCGCCACTCGGCCTCGGTCGACGACGCCAGCCTGATGAAGCTGTAAGGGGCGTTCACAGTGGAGAATCTGATTGCGCTGCTGATCGCGGCGCCCCTGCTCGGAGCGGTGGTGCTGCTGTGCGGCGGCCGGCGCCTCGACAAGGCCGGCCACTGGATCGGCACCCTGCTCGCGGCCGTCTCCTTCGGGATCGGCGCGGTGCTGTTCGCCGACATGCTCGGGCGCAGCCCCGACGACCGGACCCTGTACCAGCAGCTGTGGAGCTGGATCCCGGTCGAGGGCTTCCAGGCGGACATCGCCTTCCAGCTGGACCAGCTGTCGATGACCTTCGTCCTGCTGATCTCCGGGGTGGGCACGCTCATCCACGTGTACTCGATCGGGTACATGGAGCACGACGAGCGCCGCCGCCGCTTCTTCGGCTACCTCAACCTGTTCGTCGCGGCCATGCTGCTGCTGGTCCTCGCCGACAACTACCTGCTGCTGTACTTCGGCTGGGAGGGCGTGGGCCTCGCCTCGTACCTCCTGATCGGCTTCTGGCAGCACAAGCCCAGCGCGGCCACGGCCGCGAAGAAGGCCTTCCTGGTCAACCGCGTCGGCGACATGGGCCTGTCGATCGCGGTCATGCTGATGTTCACCACCTTCGGGACGTTCACCTTCGGGCCGGTGTTCGGCGCGGTCGGCGAGGCGTCCGAAGGCAAGCTGACGGCGATCGGCCTGATGCTGCTGCTGGCCGCCTGCGGCAAGTCGGCCCAGGTACCGCTGCAGTCCTGGCTCGGTGACGCGATGGAGGGCCCGACCCCGGTCTCGGCCCTGATCCACGCGGCGACGATGGTGACGGCGGGCGTGTACCTGATCGTCCGCTCGGGCGCCATCTTCAACGGGGCGCCGGACGCGCAGCTGGTGGTCACCGTCGTGGGCGCGGTCACGCTGCTCTTCGGTGCGATCGTCGGTTGCGCGAAGGACGACATCAAGAAGGCCCTCGCCGGGTCGACGATGTCGCAGATCGGCTACATGATCCTCGCCGCGGGCCTCGGTCCGATCGGCTACGTCTTCGCGATCATGCACCTGGTGACGCACGGCTTCTTCAAGGCGGGCCTCTTCCTCGGCGCCGGTTCCGTGATGCACGGGATGAACGACGAGGTCGACATGCGCAAGTACGGCGGGCTGCGGAAGTACATGCCGGTCACCTTCGTCACCTTCGGCCTCGGCTACCTCGCGATCATCGGATTCCCGGGCCTGTCGGGCTTCTTCTCCAAGGACATGATCATCGAGGCGGCCTTCGCGAAGGGCGGCACCGAGGGCTGGATCCTCGGCGGGGTCGCCCTGCTGGGCGCCGGCATCACCGCCTTCTACATGACCCGCGTCATGCTCCTCACCTTCTTCGGCGAGAAGCGCTGGCAGCCTGCCCCGGACCCGGCCACGACCCCTGGCATCGAGCCCGGCGTCGAGGTGCACCCCGGTGAGCTGCCGCACCCGCACGAGTCCCCGAAGTCCATGACCATCCCGATGGTCATCCTGGCCTTCGGATCGGTCTTCGCCGGCGCCTTCTTCGAGATCGGCGACCGCTTCCTGAACTGGCTGGAGCCCGTCACCGGGTACGCGCACGGCCACTCGCCGGTCAGCGCCATGACGGTGACGCTGGCCACCATGGCGGTCCTGGTCGTCGGCGTCGCCATCGCCTGGTCGATGTACGGCCGCAGGCCCGTCCCGGTCGTCGCCCCGCGCGGCTCGCTCCTCACCCGGGCGGCCCGGCGGGACCTGTACCAGGACGACTTCAACCACGTCGTGCTCGTGCGCGGCGGGGAGCACCTGACCCGCTCGCTCGTGTACGTCGACCACAGCCTGGTCGACGGGGTGGTCAACGGGACGGCCGCCTCGGTCGGCGGGCTCTCGGGCCGGCTGCGCAAGCTGCAGAACGGCTACGCCCGCAGCTACGCGGTCTCGATGTTCGGGGGCGCGGCGATCCTGATCGCCGCGACCCTGCTGATGAGGGCGGTGTGAGATGAGTTTCCCGCTTCTGACGGTGACGGCCGCGGTCCCCGCGGCCGGTGCGATCCTGACGGCGGCCGTCCCGGCCGCCCGCAGAACCGCAGCCAAGTGGCTCGCCCTGCTCTTCTCGCTGGCGACCCTGGCCCTGGCCGTGCTCGTCGCGATCCGCTTCGAGCCCGGTGGCGACCGCTACCAGCTCACCGAATCCCGGCCCTGGATCGCCGACTTCGGCGTCCGCTACGAGCTGGGGGTGGACGGGATCGGGGTGGTGCTCATCGGCCTCACCGCGCTCCTGATCCCCTTCGTGATCGCGGCCGGCTGGCACGACGCCGACCCGCTGGAGACGCAGTCCTCCCGATGGCGGCCGACGCAGGGCTTCTTCGCCCTGATCCTGCTGGTCGAGGCGATGGTGATCATCTCCTTCGAGGCCACCGACGTCTTCCTCTTCTACATCTTCTTCGAAGCCATGCTCATCCCGATGTACTTCCTCATCGGCGGCTTCGGGGACCGGGCGCACTCGGGCTCCGACGAGAACGCGGCCGCGCAGCGCTCGTACGCGGCGGTCAAGTTCCTCCTCTACAACCTGGTCGGCGGCCTGATCATGCTGGCCGCCGTCATCGGGCTGTATGTGGTCGCCGGGAACTTCTCGCTCCAGGAGATCACCGATGCCCGCGCCGCGGGCACGCTCGACATGGCGACCAACACCGAGCGGCTGCTGTTCCTCGGCTTCTTCTTCGCCTTCGCGGTGAAGGCCCCGCTGTGGCCGCTGCACACCTGGCTGCCGAACGCGATGGGCGAGTCCACCGCCCCGGTCGCCGTACTGATCACCGCGGTCGTCGACAAGGTCGGCACCTTCGCGATGCTCCGCTTCTGCCTCGGGCTCTTCCCGGACGCCAGCAAGTGGGCCACGCCGGTGATCCTCGTCCTGGCCCTGATCAGCATCGTCTACGGCGCGCTGGTCGCGGTCGGGCAGCGCGACATCAAGCGGCTGGTCGCCTACGCCTCCATCTCGCACTTCGGCTTCATCATCCTGGGCATCTTCGCGATGACCTCCCAGGGCCAGTCCGGTGCGACGCTCTACATGGTCAACCACGGGATCTCGACGGCGGCGCTGATGCTGGTGGCCGGCTTCCTGATCTCGCGGCGCGGCTCGCGGCTCATCGCCGATTACGGCGGCGTCCAGAAGGTGGCCCCGGTCCTCGCCGGCACCTTCCTGATCGGCGGCCTCGCCACCCTCTCGCTGCCGGGGCTCGCGCCCTTCGTCAGTGAATTCCTGGTCCTGGTCGGCACGTTCGCCCGGTACCCGGTCGTCGGCATCATCGCCACCATCGGCATCGTGCTGGCGGCGCTCTACACGCTGGTGCTCTACCAGCGCACGATGACCGGCCCCGTGAAGGAGCAGGTCCGCACGATGCCGGACCTGCGCCTGCGGGAAGTGCTGGTGGTCGCCCCGCTGATCGCGCTGCTGATCGGGCTGGGCGTCTACCCGAAGGTGCTCACCGACATCGTCAACCCGGCGGTGGAATACACCATGTCGGACGTCAACCAGACGGACCCCAAGCCCGAGGTCTCCGTCGAAGCCGAGCACGCCAAGAACGGGGAGGCGGCGAAGTGAGCACACTGACTTCCGCCCACAGCCTGTGGACACTGGCGGCCGACGGACCGGTCGACCGGATCCCGGCGCCGGTCATCGAGTACGCGCAGCTCGCGCCCACGCTGATCGTGGTGGGCGCGGCGGTCCTCGGGATCCTCGTCGAGGCCTTCGTACCGCGCAAAACCCGCTACTACGTGCAGGTGTTCCTCGCCGTCGCCGCGCTGGCCTCGGCCTTCGCGGCGGTCGTCGGCCTCGCGGCCGGCGGGTACGGGAGCACCAAGGCGCACATCGCGGCGATGGGCGCCATCGCGGTGGACGGCCCGGCGCTGTTCCTGCAGGGCACCATCCTGCTGGCCTCGATCGTCGCGATCTTCACCTTCGCCGAGCGCAGGCTCGACCCGGCCGCACACGGCAACCGGGTGGACTCCTTCGCCGCGCAGGCGGCGTCCGTCCCGGGCAGCGACAGCGAGAAGGCCGCCGTCAAGGCGGGCTTCACCACCACCGAGGTCTTCCCGCTGGCCCTGTTCGCGATCGCAGGGATGCTGATCTTCCCGGCGGCCAACGACCTGCTGACGCTGTTCATCGCGCTGGAGGTCTTCTCCCTCCCGCTGTACCTGCTCTGCGCCGTCGCCCGCCGCCAGCGGCTGATGTCGCAGGAGGCCGCGGTGAAGTACTTCCTGCTGGGAGCCTTCTCCTCCGCCTTCCTTCTCTTCGGCATCGCGCTGCTCTACGGGTACGCGGGCTCGGTCTCCTACGCGGTGATCTCCGACGTGGTCGACGGCACGCTCTCGAAGGTCGACCCGGCGCTGGCCTCCACCATGGGCAATGACGCGCTGCTGCTCATCGGCATGGCGTTGATCCTGATGGGCCTGCTCTTCAAGGTCGGCGCGGTCCCCTTCCACATGTGGACCCCGGACGTCTACCAGGGCGCCCCGACCCCGGTCACCGGCTTCATGGCGGCGGCGACGAAGGTGGCCGCGTTCGGCGCCCTCCTCCGTCTCCTGTACGTGGTCCTGCCCGGCATGCGGTGGGACTGGCGGCCGGTGATGTGGGCCGTCGCGATCGTCACGATGCTCGCGGGCGCGGTGATCGCCGTGACCCAGACGGACGTCAAGCGGCTGCTGGCGTACTCCTCGATCGCCCACGCGGGCTTCATCCTGGCCGGTGTGATCGCGACCTCGGCGGAGGGCGTCCAGTCGGTCCTCTTCTACCTGGCCGCGTACTCCTTCGTGACGATCGGCGCCTTCGCGGTGATCACCCTGGTGCGCGATGCGGGCGGCGAGGCGACGCACCTGTCCAAGTGGGCCGGGCTGGGACGGCGTTCGCCGCTGACCGCGGCCGTCTTCGCGGTGTTCCTGCTGGCCTTCGCCGGCATTCCGCTGACTTCGGGCTTCTCCGGCAAGTTCGCCGTGTTCACGGCGGCGGCGGAGGGCGGCGCGGGAGCGCTGGTCGTGATCGGTGTCATCTCGTCCGCGATCGCCGCGTTCTTCTACATCCGGGTGATCGTCCTGATGTTCTTCAGCGAGCCGAAGGCCGACGGCCCGACCGTGGCCGTCCCCTCGCCGCTGACCATGACGACCATCGCGGTGGGCGTCGCGGTCACCGTGGTCCTGGGCGTGGCGCCGCAGTACTTCCTGGACCTGGCGGGGCAGGCGAGCACGTTCGTCCGCTGACCGGTCCGTCGTACGGGACGGGGCCCGGCCCCCCTTCGGGGGAGCCGGGCCCCGTCGCGTGCGCGGTGCTACTCGGCGGTGCGCCGTTCGGGAGTGATGGCGGTCAGGTCGAGGTCGATGGCGAAGGGAGACGAGACTTTGAGACGGTCGTGGAAGATGCCCGCGGTCCCGTAGCTCCCGGTCGACGGGTCCAATTCGTAGACGTAGACCACGGCACGACCATCCTTGTTCTCCACGCGCCAGAAGTGAAGAATGCCCGCTTCTGCGTACTTGACCGGCTTGACGCCACGGTCACGGCCGACGGACTCGGGCGAGACCACTTCAATGGCCAGGCGAACGGAGTCCGCAGGGAGCCGGGTCTGGTCCAGATCGCCCACGGCGCTTTCCTCCACGACGATGACATCGGGTTCGGGGCGGTTGTGACGGTCGATGTCGATCGTGAACTCGCGGAAGACCTCAAGGCCCGGCGGCTGCTGATCCATGAGCTGCCAGGTGAGGAAGTTGACCGCGCGCATGTGGAATTGAGTCTGCGGACTCACGAAGACCAGGCTCCCGTCGATCAGCTCCGTGTGCGGAGGCAGATTCGGAAGCGTGTCCAGGTCGTCGGCAGTCCAGCCGCCCGGCGGGGGGATCGGCCAGCTGTGTTCCGGTTTCATCAGTGCTCCCATGAGCCGGAGTCTCGCGAGTGCGACCAGCGTATCGCCGGGGATCCGCGGAACACCGTCCTCATGAGTGAGCCATATGCGCATGGCACTTGACCCGGCAGGGCGGCGCGGCCTAGTGGCCGTGCGCGTGCCCGGGCTTCGCCGGGGCAGCGGCCTTGCCCGGGCAGGTCAGCGCGGGGTTCCAGTTGTGGAAACGGCCGGCCGGGTTCTTCTTGTACGCCCACAGGTGCAGGTCGTAGTGCTTGGGCATGCCCGCCCAGTGGCCCGGCATGGGTCCGTCGAAAGGCAGCCCGAACATGCTCGGCCTGTCGTCGGTGGTCTTCAGGTCCTGGTCCCCGTCGGTGGACATCCATTCCACGGTCTGGAGCATGCGACGGCCGTTGCGGTCCTTCGCCGTGCTGTAGAGGAGCGCCGTCGGCCTGCTGGGGTCCATCGAACCCCAGTTGGCCTGCTTGACGTAGTGGTAGCCCATGGCGCCCACCCCGAACGGGTTGGTCATGCACTCATGGCCGTGCGGGACGTACCCGTCCTTGAGGGCCTCCCGCTCGTCCGTGTACCTGGCCGTCACCGCGATCGCCGTCGCCATGTCCCTCATGGCCTTGCGGTCGTGCGGGTCGGGCGCGGGCCCCTCGACCCCGTGGGCCGGGGCCACGGCGCCCAGGCCGAGCGACACGGCGGCCGCGCAGGTCAGGACGGTCTTCAGGGTGCGCACGGTCATGGCTGCGGCTCCTCGTGATGGGGGTACGGGGTACGGGTTCCCGCTTCCATTCGTCCGTCCACCATCCCGGCCCCCACCCTCCGCCGCACGCGGCGCGCCTCCGAACGGGGGCCCGGCACGATCCGAAGCCCTAGGCGCGGGCCGCGTACGCCCGGACGTCCGCGTCGGGGTCGCCGACCGCCGTGGCGAGCGCGGCCCGGGCCTCCCCGGAGGCCCGGTGGGCCAGCAGGGACAACACCGCCGCCTTCCGGACGTCCGCGTTGGCGTCGACCAGGGCCTTGGCCAGAGCCGGCACGGCCGCCTCCGCGACGGCCGCCGACAGCCCGGCCGCCGCCCCCGCGCGGACCTGCCAGGCCGTGTCGTCCAGAGCCGCCACCGCGGTACGGGCGTACCCGTCCGGGCAGCCGACCGAGGCCAGCGCGCCCAGCGCCGCACCCCGCACCAGCGGGTCGGCATCCGAGAGCAGCGGGTCCAGCGGCGCCGGTGCCGGATCGCGGACCGCGGCCAGGCCCTTGGCGACGGCGACCCGGACTTCACGGGCCGGGTCCCCGGCGGCCCCGGCCAGCTCCGCCGCCGCGTCCACGGACACCAGCCCCCGCACCGCGTGGATCCGTACGTCCACCTCGGCGTCGGCCAGCGCGGCCGCGTACAGCTCCGCGTCGCCGAGGCGCAGCGCCCGCAGGACCTCCAGCGCGGCCGAGCGCACCGCCGGGTCGCCCACCGCCAGGGCCGCCCGCAACCCGGCCGCCAGACCGGGATCGCCCGGCAGGACCTCCACCAGCTCCCGCAGCGCGCCCGCCGCGGCCGCCCGTACGCCGCGGTCCGTGTCCGCGAGCCGGAGCGCCAGCGCGGGCCCGGCCCCCGCCGGGACCGTTTCCCCGAGCGCGGCCACGGCGGCGGCCCGGACCGCCGGGTCGGGGTCGCCGAGGTAGGGGAACAGGGCGGGCAGGTCGGGCGACTCCTCGGCGAGGGCGAGCAGTTCGAGGATCCGCGGGGAGGGTCCGGCGGCGCGGGCGGGACCGGCGGCCGCGGGCTCCTCCGGGGCGGGAGGCGCCGCCGTACGCGCCGCCGGAGGCGTCCGGCGCGGGCCGGCCGTCGCCACCGGGACCAGTTCGACCTCGCCGAGGTGCCGTTCGGGGCCGCCCGCCGGGGCGAACCCGTCCACCGGCACCAGGTACGGCTCCACCGGCCGGGCGGTGAACTCCATCGCCCCCGAGGCCGACTTGCGCAGGTCCAGATGGTGCAGCCAGCCCGCGTCGTCCCGCTCCGGATGGTCGAGCCGCTCGTGGTAGAGGCCCCAGCGGGACTCCGTCCGGGCCAGCGAGGACCGGGCCGCCATCTCCGCGCAGTCCCGGATGAAGGACACCTCCGCACACCGCATCAGCTCGTGCGCGGTGCTCGCGCCCATCTGCGCGATCTCGCCGGTCATGCGGTCGAAGGCCTCCACGGCGAGCGACAGCTTCGCGCCCGACTTCGGCGGCGCCACGTAGTCGTTCACGAACCGCCGCAGCTTGTACTCCACCTGCGGCTGCGGCGGCCCGTCCGGGTTGCGCAGCGGCCGGTAGACCAGCTCGTGCGCCTCCGCCAGCTGCCGCGCCGGCAGCTCCCCCTCGTACGCGGTGTACCGGGCGGCGTCCGCGCCCGCCAGGTCGCCGAATACGAACGCCCCGATCATGTAGTTGTGCGGTACGGAGGCCAGGTCACCGGCCGCGTACAGGCGCGGGACCGTGGTGCGTGCGTGGTCGTCGACGCGGACCCCGGAGGCGGAGTGGCCCCCGCACAGCCCGATCTCCGAGATGTGCATCTCGATGTCGTGCGTGCGGTAGTCGTGGCCGCGCCCCGCGTGGAAGGTGCCGCGCGTCGGCCGCTCCGTCGTGTGCAGGATCGATTCGAGGGAGGCCACCGACTCCTCCGGGAGGTGGCTCAGCTTCAGGTACACCGGCCCCCGGTCCGAGGCGAGTTCGGCCGCGAACTCCGACATCATCTGCCCCGACCAGTAGTCGGAGTCCACGAAGCGCTCGCCGTGCCGGTTGACCTGGTAGCCGCCGAAGGGGTTGGCGACGTACGCGCACGCCGGCCCGTTGTAGTCCTTGATCAGCGGATTGATCTGGAAGCACTCGATCCCGGTCAGCGCGGCGCCCGCGTGGTACGCCATGGCGTAGCCGTCGCCCGCGTTGGTCGGGTTCTCGTACGTGCCGTAGAGGTATCCGGAGGCCGGCAGTCCCAGGCGCCCGCACGGGCCCGTCGCCAGGATCACCGCCCCCGCGCGGACGGTGACGAAACCGCCGGTACGGGTGTTGAAGGCGGCCGCGCCGATCGCCCGGCCGTCCTCGGGCGAGGTGAGGACCCGTACCGGCATCACCCGGTTCTCGATCCGGATCCGCTCGCGCATCTCGCGGCGCCGCAGCTGCCGGTAGAGGACCTTCTTGACGTCCTTGCCCTCCGGCATCGGCAGGACGTAGGAGCCGGAGCGGTGGACCTGGCGGACGGCGTACTCGCCGTGCTCGTCCTTCTCGAACTTCACCCCGTACGACTCCAGGCGCCGCACCATCGCGAACCCGCGGGTGGCGGTCTGGCGGACCGTGGACTGGTCGACGATCCCGTCGTTGGCGCGGGTGATCTCGGCGACGTAGTCGTCGGGCTCGGCCCGGCCGGGGACGACGGCGTTGTTGACCCCGTCCATGCCCATGGCGAGGGCGCCGGAGTGGCGTACGTGGGCCTTCTCCAGGAGCAGGACCCGCGCGCCGCGCTCGGCGGCGGTGAGCGCCGCCATCGTGCCGGCGGTACCGCCGCCGATGACGAGGACGTCGCAGGAGAGTTCCTCGGCGTCGCGGATCGCGGGGATGTCCATGGTGCGGCCCTTCAGAGTGAGTTGATGATCTGCCGGCGCAGTGCGGCGTGGTCGGCGGCCCGGGTGCGCGGCCGGGGCACGTCCAGCACCTCGCCGGTGGCCGGGAGCGCGACGCGGTCGCCGAGGAAGAGCGCCTCGTCCACGTCGTGGGTGACGAAGACGACGGTCGCCCCGGTGCCCGCGAGGACGTCGACGAGGAGGTCCTGCATCTCGGCGCGGGTCTGCGCGTCGAGCGCGCCGAAGGGTTCGTCCATGAGGACGGCGCGCGGGCGCGCGACGAGGGCGCGGGCCAGCTGCACGCGCTGGCGCTGACCGCCGCTGAGCTGGTGCGGGAGCTTGTGCGCGTGCCCGGCCAGGCCCACGCGCTCCAGCCACTCCTCGGCGGTCCGCCGCCGCTCGGCGCGCGGCAGCCGCCCGGCGGACCTGCCGATGGCCAGGGGGAGTTCGACGTTGGCCCGGACGGTCCGCCAGGGCAGCAGGGCGTCGTCCTGGAAGACCAGGGCCCGGTCGGCGTCCGGGCCCGTGACCGGGGCGCCGTCCTGCTCGACCGTGCCGCCGAGCGGCGGCAGCAGCCCGGCCAGGGTCCGCAGCAGCGTGGACTTCCCGCATCCGGACGGTCCCACGACGGCCAGCACCTCGCCGGGTTCGACCGTCAGGTCGACCTCGTCGAGCACCACGTTCCCGCGGTGCCCCAGCCGCACCCCGCTCAGGACGAGCCGGGCCCCGGGCGGGCCGGCGTGCGCCACGCCGCCGGTACCGGTCCGTGCATCGGCCTGGGTCAGGCTCATCGGGCCACCTCTCGGGTCCGCTTCGGGAAGGAGTCCGGCCCGGAAACCGGGACGGCTGCGCCGGACGGCCTCAGGGACGGGCTCTTCGGGCCCCGCCCCGCCCGGCTCCGGGCGGTGGAGGACGGTGCGGGGCCGGAGGAGGCGCGCGAGGGGAGCCAGCGCGTCAGACGGCGGCCCGCCCGCTCCACCGCCGTGGACGTCAGCCAGCCCAGCACGCCGATGGTGACCATGCCGACGAAGACGCCGGGGTAGTCGACCACCGTGTAGTCCTGCCAGGTCCGGTAGCCGACCCCGTACTCGCCCGAGATCATCTCCGCCGAGATCACGCAGATCCACGAGACGCCGATGCCGACCGACAGTCCGCCGAAGATGCCCGGCAGGGCACCCGGCAGGACCACCGAGAACAGCACCCGCCCCCGGCCGCCGCCCATCGTCAGGACGGCCTCCTCCCACACCGGTGTCAGTGCCCGCACCGCGTGCCGCGTCGAGACCAGGACGGGGAAGAAGGCGGCGGCGAAGGTGATGAAGACGATCCCCTGCTCGTTCGAGGGGAACAGCAGGATCGCCACGGGCACCAGCGCGATGGCCGGGATCGGCCGCAGCACCTCCAGCAGCGGGCCCACCACGTCCTCCGCGATCCGTGACCGGGCGACCGCCGTGCCCACCGCCACCCCCAGGACCGCGGCGAGCGCGAAGCCCGCCACGATCCGGCGCAGGCTGAAGCCCAGGTCCTGCCAGTAGGCCGCGGCCCCGGCCCGCTCCGCGAACGTCGCCGCCACCTCGCCCACCGTCGGGAACTGCTCGAAGCGCAGCCACAGGTTCACGTCGAGGGCGGTCAGCCCCTGCCACAGCAGGAGCGCCGCGCCGAGCGAAGCCGCCCGCAGCAGCCTGCGCCCGCCCGTCATGACGCCAGGGCTCCGGCTTCGGCGAAGCTCACGATCCGCGCCCCGGATCCCCTGTGCCGGTCGACGTACGACGTCGCGCCCGCGCCCGTGACGAAGGCGCGCAGCTCCGGCCCCTCCGCGACCCACACCGCCTTGTCGGCGAACCAGAGGGTGCCCGTCACCGCGTCCGGTACGTACGCCGCCCGGACGTCCGCGCCGCGCGCGGCCTTCAGCAGCTCGCGCGGGGTGGCGAAGCTCTGCGTACGGGCCTGCCCCTTGAGCCACAGCTCGGGACGGGCGGCCGTCGCCTGCGGGTACTCGGGCGCGCCGGCCACCGCCCGCTTCAGCGGCTCCGGGTCCAGGAAGCCGTCCACGTCCACGTCGCCGACCAGCTTGGCGTCCTTCAGCACCGGCACGTCCGCCTTCAGCGCCTCGACCAGCTCCGGGCGCAGGGCCGGGTCGAAGGTCGCGATGCCGTTGGCACCGTTGTAGAGGTACACGACCTCCGCCGGCAGGCCGGTCTCCTTGGCCACCGACTCGGCGGCCGCGACCGGCTCCGCGCGCAGGTGGTCGGTCGCCTTGCGCTGCGCCCGCAGGAAGTCCTCCAGTACGCCGGCCCGCTCGCGCGCGAACTTCTCCCGGACGGTGACTCCGTGGAAGGTCGGCACGTTCAGCTCGGCGCCGTCGTACAAGGCCTTCGCCCGCCCCTCGTAGGCCAGCTGCCCCGGCCACGCCACGAACTGCGACAGCGCGTCGACGCTGCCCGCCTGGAGCGCCGAAGCGCCCACGCTGGGCTGTTGGTTGAGCTTCTCGATGCCGCTCGTAGGGTCGATCCCGGCGCGCTGCAGGGCCCGTACGAGGGTGCCGTCGGCCGCGGAGCCGACGCTGGTCGACACCTTCTTGCCGCGCAGGTCGGTGAGGGACTCCAGCTTCGAATCCGGCGCGGTGACCACGGTGTTGAGGCCGCCGCGCAGGTTGTAGCCGGTCACTGCCACGAGGCGGGTGGGCTGCTTCAGCTCCCGGCCGCGCACCGCGTTGATCAGCAGCGGGAAGTCGCCCATCGAGCCGATGTCGATCTTCCCGGCGGTCATCTGGGCGGTGATCGGGGCGCCGGTGGCGTAGTCCTGCCAGTCCACCTTGTACGTGACCCCGTCCTTCTTGCCGCGCGCCGCGAGCTCCTGCTCGAAGTAGCCGAGGGAGCGCAGCAGGGTGCCGGCGGTGACGGTGTTGATGGTCTTGGACTGGTAGCCGACGGTCACGGTGACCGTCTTCGGGCCGGACGCCCCGGACGCGTCGCCGCAGGCGGTGGCGAGCGGGGCGAGGAGCAGGACGAGCGCGGGCGCGAGCGCCTTCGAGGGGATGGCACGCATGGGAACGGAACCTTTCACCGGAGCAGGTAGGGCATGTTGACGGTGACCGCGCCGGTGGGACAGCGGGCGGCGCACGGGCCGCAGTACCAGCACTCGTCCACGTGCATGTACGCCGTGCCGTTGTCCTCGCGGATCGCGAGCGAGTCGAGCGGACACATGTCGACGCAGAGGGTGCAGCCGTCGATGCACAGGGACTCGTCGATGGTCACGGGCACGTCGCCGCGCTGGGGGACCAGAGGCATGGCTGTCTCCAGGAAGGTGGGTACGCAGAGGTTCAGAGGGAGCGGCGCAGCAGGCCGCTCATGGTGATGCGGTCGCCGCGGAAGCGGATGAACTCCAGGTCCACGGGGCGGCCGTCGCCCAGGTGGGTGAGGCGTTCCAGCATCAGGACGGCGGCCCCGCGCGGGGCCTGGAGGACGGCGGCGGAGTGCGCGTCGGCGTTGACGGCCTCAAGGGTGATCTCGGCGTGGCCGAGCGGCTGCCCGGTCAGCTGTTCCAGGAGCCGGAAGACGTCGGTGTTCTCCAGGTCGCAGCCCAGCAGTCCGGCGCCGATGTCCATCGGGACGTAGGTGAGGTCGAGGGAGAGCGGCAGCCCGTTCAGGCGGCGCAGCCGCTCGATGTAGAGCACGTCCTCGTGCTCGGGCAGGCCCAGGCGGCCGGCGACCGGGGCGGGAGCACGCACGGGGCCGACGGTGCGGACCTCGTTCGTCACCCGGCCGTGCTCGTGCAGGGTCTCGGCGAGCCCCTGGAGGCGGTCCAGGCCGTGCGGGTACTTCTCGCAGACGACGACCGTGCCGACGCCGGGCCGGCGTTCCACCAGCTGCTCGCCGCGCAGCAGGTCGAGGGCCTGGCGGACGGTGTTGCGGCCGGCGCCGTAGTCGGCGGCGAGGGTGTCCTCCAGGGGGAGGACCCCGCCGGGGTAGCCGCCCGCAAGGATCTGGTGGCGCAGCAGGTCGGCTAGCTGTCGCGCCTGGTCCGCGCGCAGTCGCCGACGGCGCGCGGCGGCGACCGGGACGGTGTGCGTGACGGTGCGTTCGGCTGGCATGGCAGGGAACGTACCGGGGGTGGGGCGGTGATGGTGTTGCCGCAGTGTTGCGCCACCGGGCGGCGTCTTCACACGGCTCTGACCTGCGGCTTCGGCGGGGCGGGGAGAAGATACGCCACCGCGCCGAAGCCGTTCGTCCCGGGATCCGGACTAGCGGGATCCCACAATGCGGCCGGTGACCTCGCCGAGGCCCACGCGCGTACCGTCCGTGCCCGGAGCCCAGGCGGTGAGGGTGACGGTGTCCCCGTCCTCCAGGAAGGTCCGCTTGCCGTCGGCGAGCTCGATCGCGTCGCGCCCGTTCCAGGTCAGCTCCAGCAGCGAGCCGCGCTGGCCCGTCTCGGGGCCGCTGACGGTGCCGGAGCCGTAGACGTCGCCGGTGCGCAGGGAGGCGCCGTTGACGGTCATGTGCGCGAGCTGCTGGGCGGCGGTCCAGTACATCGACGCGAACGGCGGCTGCGCCACCTCCTGCCCGTTGATGGACACGGTGATGCGCAGGTCGAAGCCGCCGGGGACCTCGACGGCGGAGTCGTCGAGGTAGGGCAGCAGCGGGAAGTCCCGGGCGGGCGGGGCGACGCGGGCCGCGTCCAGGGCCTCCAGCGGGGTCACCCAGGCGGAGACGGAGGTGGCGAAGGACTTGCCGAGGAAGGGGCCGAGCGGCACGTACTCCCAGGCCTGGATGTCGCGCGCCGACCAGTCGTTGAGGAGGAAGAGCCCGAAGACGTGGTCCTCGAACTCGCCCAGTGCCACCGGGCTGCCCAGCTCGGAGGGGGTGCCGACGACGAAGCCGACCTCGGCCTCGATGTCGAGCTTGACGGACGGGCCGAAGACGGGCGCCGGGTCGGTGGGCGCCTTGCGCTGCCCCCTGGGCCGTACGACGTCGGTCCCGGAGACCACGATCGTGCCGGAGCGGCCGTGGTAACCGATGGGCAGGTGCTTCCAGTTGGGGGTCAGCGCGTCCCCGTCCGGGCGGAACATCATGCCGACGTTGGTGGCGTGGTGCTCGCTCGCGTAGAAGTCGACGTAGTCGGCGACCTCGTACGGCAGGTGCAGCTCGACCTCGTCCAGCGGCAGCAGGTGCGGCTCCACCGTGGGCCGGTGCCCGGGGTCGGTGACCCAGGCGGTCAGCGCGCGGCGCACGTCGCGCCAGGCGGTGCGGCCGGCGGCGAGCAGCGGGTTGAGGGAGGACTGCCCGAGCAGCCCGGCGTACGGGGAACCGAGCGCGGCCGCGGCCGCCCCCGCGTCGAGCACGTGTCCGCCGATCCGCACACCGATCCGGCGCCGGCTCTCCCCGGCGGTCGAGAAGACGCCGTAGGGGAGGTTGTGCGGCCCGAACGGGTCGCCCTCGGGTACATCGAGGGGGCTCTGCTGGGGCATGGGGTGCTGCCTCGCTTTCGACGCGGTCCGGGGGTGTCCCGGGGGCTTGTTGACACGGTACGTGGCTGGTGGGGGCTTCGGGAGGCCGGATTCGGGGAGTATTTGTAGGACTTGTCCAACAGGGTCCGTATCCTTGACGCCGTGACTTCCGCCCTCCCCTATGCCTTGATCGCCACCGACCTGGACGGGACTCTGCTGCGCGCCGGGGACGCCGTCTCCGCCCGTTCGTCCGCGGCACTCGCGACGGCCCGCGCGGCCGGCGCCCAGCACATCATCGTCACCGGCCGCCCGGTCCCGCAGGTACGGCACGTCCTGGACGGCCTTGGATATACGGGGCTCGCGGTGTGCGGGCAGGGCGCGCAGGTGTACGACGCGGCGCGCGGGCGCCTGCTGCACTCCGTTTGCATGGACCGGGGGCTGGCCGAGGTGGCCCTCGGCAAGATCGAGGCGGAGATCGGCGAGGTCTACGCGGCGGTCAACCAGGAGGGGGTGGACGCGGAGATGCTGATAGGGCCGGGCTACCGGATGTGGCACCCCCATCTGCCGACGGTGCGGGTGCCGAGGCGGTCGGACCTGTGGCCGGCCCCGATCAACAAGGTGCTGCTCCAGCACCCCCGGCTGGACGACGACGAGCTGACGCGCGTGGCCCGGTCGGTGGTCGGCGACCTGGTGAACGTGACCATGGCGGGGGAGCACACGGTGGAACTCCAGCCGCCGGGCATCGACAAGGCCACCGGCCTCGCGCGGGCGGCGGAGGTCCTGGGGCTGCCCGCGTCGGCGACGATCGCGTTCGGGGACATGCCGAACGACGTCCCGATGTTCGCCTGGTCCGCCCACGGGGTGGCCATGGCCAACTCCCACCGGGAGCTGGTGGCCGTCGCCGACGAGGTCACCCTTTCGAACGAGGACGACGGCATCGCGGTGGTGCTCGAGCGGCTGTTCGGCTGACGGCCGGTCAGCCCGCTGCGCGCGGAAGGCGGCGTTCCCACGTCCGGTGGAAGACCACCTCGTCGCCCTCCCGGCACACCACCTCGTTCGACGTCAGGAAGCCGCCCTCGTCGCAACTGATCTCCGACCGGGTCTCGATCCGCGCGTCCCAGCCCAGTTCCGGCCGGTGGAGCCGGATCCGCCAGTCCGACCGTGTCCGGGCGGACAGCGGGTCGGCGTCCTGGATCTCGTACACCTCCAGCGCGTCCTCGCCGTACTCCAGGCCGTCCGGGTACACGCGGGTGCCCCCGTACCGCGGGTCCACCTCCAGCCGCCAGGTCCCGCGCGCGACGTCCCGTACGACCAGCCGTTCCGGCCGCGGCTCGTCCAGCGTGGCCGGGTACGCCACTCCCAGCGGCTCCGCCTGCTCCGGCGCCTCGAAGACGATCCCCTCCCCGCCGGGCGACGCGGCCCGCACCGGGAGGGTCAGCGCGCTGCCCGCAGGGTCCAGGGTCCAGCCCGCCTCGGAGCCGGCCCGCGGCCAGATCCACGGCCAGTACGCCGAGGACACCGCGAGGCGGATGCGGTGCCCCGGCGGGAAGGCGTGGCCGATGCCGTTCAGTTCGAAGGTGACGTCCTCGTACGAGCCCACCGGCCACGGCACGGCCTGCTCCCGGCCCCGGCGGGCGGAGAGGTTCAGCACGCCCCGCGTGACCAGCGTCGAGGAGCCGTCCGGGGCCACGTCACACAGCCGGGCCACGACCTGCCCGTACGGCACGTCCAGGTGCAGCCGCAGGGTCACCGAGGGCCGGCCGAGGATCTCCACCGGCTCCCCCGCCGCCACCGGGAACTCGAAGCAGGCCGACTTCGCGTCCTCCTCCCGCTGGTCCGGCGGCAGGTCGGCGTCGTTGCCGAACGGGAAGAACCGGCCCGCGTCCATCCCGGTGTGCTGCGGGGAGGCGACGGCCACCGGCGCGCCCTGGAGCCCGTACGGGACCGGGATGACCGAGGCCGAGGGCCAGGACTTCTCGCCGACCCAGCGGCCCGGGAGTTCGTCGTACACCGTCGCGGGCGGGTGCGTGTCGCCGATCCACGCGCGGAGCAGCGGCTCGTCCATCACGTCGTTGTCCTCGCCCTTCAGCCAGTGGTCCCACCAGCGCAGGGTCTCCTGGAGGAAGCCGATGGCCGGGCCCGGCGGCAGCCCGCGGTCCGGGTACTGGTGGGACCACGGGCCGATCAGGCCCCGTACCCGGGACGCGGGGAGGGCGGAGACCAGGCGCAGGACCGTGTCCCGGTAGGGGTCGTGCCAGCCGCCCACCGCGAGGACCGCCGCCCGGATGGCCGAGTAGTCCTCGCAGACGCTGCCGTGGCGCCAGTAGCCGTCGCGGGTCTGGTGCGAGAGCCAGGTGTGGATCAGCGGTTCGACGCCCTCCAGGCGTTCCAGCCACTGCTCCCGCCAGCCGTCGCCGACGAACTGGGGGTCCGGCGGGCGGGAGGCGAAGGCCAGCATGGTGGCCGCCCACGCGTGCATGTCGACCGCCAGTACCGAGCCGCCCGCGTAGTGCACGTCGTTGTCGTACCGGTCGTCGGTCGAGCAGACGGTGACGACCGCCTTGAGGGCCTCGGGCGCGAGCGCGGCGATCTGCAGGCCGTTGAAGCCGCCCCAGGAGATGCCGAACATCCCCACCGCCCCCGTGCACCACGGCTGCGCCGCCAGCCACTCCACCACCGCGACCCCGTCGGCCAGCTCGCGGGCGTCGTACTCGTCGCCGGGGCGGCCGCCGCTGCACCCGTGGCCGCGTACGTCCACGCGCACCGAGGCGTAGCCGTGCCCCGCGTACCAGGGGTGGCGCTGCCAGTCGCGCGGCGCGGTCCAGTCGGTGAGCCGGTACGGGAGGTACTCCAGCAGCGCCGGAACGGGCTCGTCGGTGACGGGGCGCCAGACGCGGGCGTAGAGCTCGACGCCGTCGGGCATCGGGATCCGGACGTCCTCGCGGGTGGTCCCGTACGGGAAGTCGGTACGGATGATCATGCGCGAACCGCCTTAGTGAACGGGGTGCATGGCGCGCCGCGGCCAGGGCGCCGCAGGAGGCCGCCCCGGAGCGCGGCCCGGTACGAACCGGGGATGCGGTCGGCGAGCCACCCGCCGGCGGGGGAGACGGGGTAGACCATGGTCCCGTACGCCGCCGAGACCGAGGCTGCGGGTTCCTCTATATCGGTGACAGTTCTGGGCAAAACGTATTCTCCGGTTGATTCGGCTCACCAAGAACATACCTGTGCAGTTCGGGCGGTGCGCGGGTGGCGTCCGGACAGGCGCTCTCGGTGATCGAAAACAGACCCGATACGCTGGCTTGAGTGATGGCAGCGACACATCGACAATCCAGGTGATCGTCAACGTGATCGTCAGCAGACAGGAGTACCCCTCGTGACCGTCGTCGGGCCGTTCGGACTGAGCGTGCGGGACCAGGCTCTTGAGACCGATGTCCAGGCCGGACTGGCCGCCGTCGAGGCGGGTCTGCTGGAGGCCACCAAGAGCGAAGTCCCCTTCATCACCGAGGCCGCACAGCATCTGGTGCGGGCCGGAGGCAAGCGCTTCCGGCCGCTGCTCGTGATGCTCGCCTCCCGTTTCGGCGATCCGTACGCGCCCGGGATCGTGCCCTCCGCCGTCGTGGTGGAGCTCACGCACCTGGCGACGCTCTACCACGACGACGTCATGGACGAGGCGGACGTACGCCGCGGGGTGGACAGCGCGAACACCCGCTGGGGCAACTCGGTGGCCGTCCTGACGGGTGACTTCCTGTTCGCCCGCGCCTCGCACATCCTGGCCGACCTCGGGCCGGAGGCCGTCCGCATCCAGGCCGAGGCCTTCGAGCGGCTGGTGACGGGTCAGATCCTGGAGACGGCCGGCCCGCGCGACGGCCGCGACCCGATCGCCCACTACCTCGACGTCATGGCCGGGAAGACCAGCTCGCTCGTCGCCGTCTCCTGCCGCTTCGGCGCGATGATGTCCGGCGCCGACGACATGGCCGTCGACATCCTCACGCAGTACGGCGAGCGGCTGGGCCTGGCCTTCCAGCTGGCCGACGACGTCCTCGACATCGCCTCCGACGCGCACGAGTCCGGCAAGACCCCGGGCACCGACCTGCGCGAGGGCATCCCGACCCTGCCCGTGCTGCGGCTGCGCGAGATGGCGGCCCGCGACGGCAACCCGGACGACCTGGAACTCGTGAGCCTCCTGGACGGCGACCTGACGGACGACGCCCGACACGCCGAGGTGCTGACCCGGCTCCGCGCGCACCCCGCGCTGGAGCAGGCCCGCCGCGACACCGTCCGCTACGCCGAGGACGCGCGGGCCATGCTGGCGCCGCTGAAGGAGTGCTCCGCGAAGTCGGCGCTGGAGGAACTGTGCGACGCGGTGGTGCACCGGGCGGGATAGCACCGCGCGGGATAGCACCGCGCGGGATAGCACCGCGCGGGACGGCGCCGGGCGGGACAGCACCCGAACGGCCGCCCGGCGGCACCCCTGGCGCGCGCAGTAGCGGAACGGGCCCTTCCGTCCTGTCGACCCCTACGGGTCGTAGGAGGAGGGGCCTTCGTGTGTCATCCCACGGGCGTACACACACTTGCGTCCGGGGGCTGACGCCGCGGCGCCCCCCTTTTGGTCAGATGGAGTCATCAACCCCACCAGATCGGGTGAGCGCGGTGACACGGGGGTCGCCGCCGTCGACACAGAGGGCAGGGCACTGAAATGGCAGCGAACACGAAGACTTCTCGCAAGGTCGCCCGGTACGCCGTACCGGTCGCGGTGGCGGGTGTGGCCGCGGCGACCGTAGCGATGGTCCCGGCCTTCGCCACCGCCGGCGGACCCGACCTTCCGAAGGTGACGGCGCAGCAGCTCATCGAGAAGATCGCGGCTTCCGACGTACAGGAGCTGTCCGGCACCGCCCGGATCACCACCGACCTGGGCCTGCCGAAGATCGCGAGCGGTCTGCTCGGCGGCGCGGGTGTCACGGGGGGCTCCGCCGCTCCCGAGGACAAGGTCGCGCAGCTGGCGAACGGGACGCACACCTTCCGCGTCGCGGCCGACGGCCCGGACCGCCAGAAGCTGACCTTCCTGGACGGCAAGGACGAGTACAGCCTCATCCACAACGGCAACGACGTGTGGGGCTACGACTCCAAGTCGAACGAGGTCTTCCACGAGAAGGCGGCCCCCGAGGCCGGCAAGGACGGCGGCGCCGCCGACCACAAGAAGGCGGCCGACCGGCTCGCCACCTCGCCCCAGCAGCTGGCCGAGGAGGTCCTGAAGGCCGCGGGCCCCACCACGGACGTCGGCGTCGGCGACACGGCGCAGGTGGCCGGGCGCGACGCCTACCAGCTGGTGCTCAAGCCCAAGCAGGCCGGATCCACGATCGGCGCGATCCAGATCGCGGTCGACGCCAAGAACGGCGTGCCGCTGCGCGTGCAGCTGCTCTCCTCGCAGGGCGGCAAGCCGATCGTGGACGCAGGCTTCACCAAGGTGGACTTCGCCAAGCCGTCGGCCGACACCTTCAACTTCACCGCGCCCAAGGGCGCCAAGGTGACCGAGGGTTCGGACGGGCACGGCCGCGGTGAGGGCAAGGCCGAGGGAGACAAGCACTGGAAGGCCCTGGAGTCCTTCCCGGGTCTGGACGCCCTGACCGGCGGTGCGAACGGCAAGGGCGAGACGAAGGTCCTCGGCGAGGGCTGGGCCACCGTCGCGCAGATCGACACCGGGGCGGGCCGGAGCCTGAAGGATCTGGAGAACAACAAGGACGCGCCCAAGGAGGCCAAGCAGTTCATGAGCTCCCTCGGGGACAAGGCCAGCGGGAAGTTCGGAGAGGGCCGGATATTCTCCACCCGCGTGGTCAACGCCCTGATCACGGACGACGGCAAGGTCTACGTCGGCGCGGTCACCAAGGACCAGCTGGTGAAGACGGCGAACGCCGCGAAGTAGCCGTGGGGCAGTCGTGAGGCAGCCGTGAAGTAGCGGCCGACGACGGAAGGGTGGCCCGGGACCTGTGTCCCGGGCCACCCTTCCGTCGTTCCCCTCCTGCGTACAGCGGGCCCGCTGTACGGTGGTGTGCATGTCGAGACACGTCACCATCCGCCTGGACGAAGAGTTCCACGAGCGCCTCAAGGCGCGCGCGGCGGCGCTGGGAACGACGGTCACCGCGCTGATCACCGAGGTCACGGAACGCGAACTCGACGACGACCGGAAGAACTTCCTGTCGGGCATAGAGGAGTTCGCGGACCACTGGGGCTACTTCCAGGAGCGGTTCGGCAATTGAAGATCACCATGGAGTGGGCCTGGACCGCTCTGGCCCACCATCTCCCGTCCGATCCCGCCGTGTGGGACCCCTCCGGGGTGGCCGCCGCGGTCGCCCGGCACCAGAACGACCTCGTCCTGGTGCCCGAGCAGCCCGCCCCGGACACCGCGTGGCGGGCCGCCGCGTTCCTGCACACGCTTGCCGTGTGCCCGGCGCTGGAATCCCCGATGAACGAGTTCTACGCCGCCGCCGCGACCCGCTCGTACCTGCGCGTGGCCGGGGCCAAGCAGCTGCCCTCGCCGGAGGAGCTCGGCGATCTGGTCGAGGCGGCGAAGCTCGGCCGCGCGGACATCGGGGCGGTCGCCGAGGAGCTGCGGGCCCGTATCCAGGACCCGCAGCTGCCCGACGCGACGGTCAGAAAGTGATCTTCCAGCTGTTGATGTAGCCGACGTCCTGCCCGGCCACGTCCTTGACCTGGAGCTTCCAGATCCCGTTGGCGACCTCGCTCGACGCGTTGACCGTGTACGAGGCGATGACGTTGTCGGCCGAGTCCGAGCTGGAGGAGTTCTTCAGCCGGTAGGCCGTCCCGTCGGGCGCGAGCAGGTCGATCACCAGGTCACCGCGGTAGGTGTGGACGATGTTCACGTCGACCTTGGTGGTAGCGGGCGCGTTGCCGGTGACGCCGGACACCGTGATCGGCGAGGTCACCGCGGCGGCGGGGGAGTCCGGGACGGACACGTCCGCCGTGTTCTCGAAGGACGGGCCCGGCGGGACCGGCGTGGCCGCCCCGAGGGTCCAGACCGCGTAGGCGATCGCGTCGGCGTTGCGGTCCAGTGCGGTGTCGTTGATGTTCGTCAGCGAGTCGCAGGAGGAGTGGTAGCAGCGGTCGAAGGCCTGACCGGAGGTGCCGCCCCACTTCTGTGCCTGGGCCGCCGTCTTGGTGTAGTCGGCGCCGGAGAACAGGCCGCCGACCGGGATGCCCGCGCTCTTGAAGGGGGCGTGGTCGGAGCGGCCGTCGCCCTCGGTCTCGATCTCGGTCGGGATGCCGAGGCCGGCGTAGTAGTTCTTGAAGGTCTGCTCGATGGTCGGGTCGTCGTCGTAGACGAAGTAGCCCGGGTTCGGCGAGCCGATCATGTCGAAGTTCAGGTAGCCGGAGATCTTCGCCTTCTCGGCGGCCGGCAGGTTGTTGACGTAGTACTTCGAGCCGATCAGGCCCAGCTCCTCCGCGCCCCACCAGCCGAAACGCAGGTGCTTCGTCGGCTGCAGGCCCGCACGGGAGACGGCGAGCGCGGTCTCCAGGACGGCCGCGGAACCGGAGCCGTTGTCGTTGATGCCGGCGCCGGCGGTCACCGAGTCCAGGTGCGAGCCGGACATCAGGACCGAGTTGGGGTCGCCGCCCGGCCAGTCGGCTATCAGGTTGTAGCCCGTGGCGCCGCTGGAGGTGAAGGTCTGCAGGGTGGTGGTGAAGCCGGCCGCGTCGAGCTTGGCCTTCACGTAGTCGATCGAGGCCTTGTAGCCGGTCCGGCCGTGGGCGCGGTTGCCGCCGTTGTTGGCGGCGATGGTGGAGAGCTGCGTGAGGTGGGCCTTGACGTTGGCCAGCGGGATGTCGGGCGGTGTCGGTGCCGCGGCGGCCGCCGTGGGGGCGGCGAGCGCGGCAGGAGTGGTGGCGGCGAACAGGCCGGCGACCGCGAACGCGGTCACGGCAGCAAGGCGCCGGGAGACGGACAGGCTCATGTGGGGGCTCCGGGGATTCCGCGGGGATTTGACGGAACTGGCGGTATAGAGCAGGTGAGCGATAGTGCGTCTGTGCGAGCCTGATGTTCAGCGAGAGTATGACTGTCCGTCAAGACCAGATTTCGGTCAGGGGAGTTCGGAAAACGGACGATCCCCGGTACGGGGTTTCCGTACCGGGGATCGTGGGAGCTGAGTGGGCGCTGCCGGGAGTCCTACGCGGGCTCGTGCGCCGGTGTCACGGCGGGGGCCGGCGCCATGGCGAGCGCTGCCCGGGAGCGCCGGGACGTACGCAGCGCGTCCCAGGTCAGGACGGCGAGGGCGGCCCACACCAGGGAGAATCCGGCCCAGCGCTCGGGCGGCATCGCCTCGTGGAAGTAGAGGACGCCGAGCCCGAACTGGAAGACCGGGGCCATGTACTGGAGGAGCCCGAGGGTGGACAGCGGGACCCGGATCGCCGCGGCCCCGAAGAACACCAGCGGGATCGCGGTGACCAGCCCGGTCGCGGCCAGCAGGAGCGAGTGCCCGACGCCGTGCGAGGCGAAGCTGGACTGGCCCTGCGCGCCCAGCCACAGCAGGTAGCCGAGGGCGGGCAGGAACAGTACGGCCGTCTCGGCGGTCAGCGATTCCAGCCCGCCCATGTTGAGCTTCTTCTTGATCAGCCCGTACGTCGCGAAGGAGAAGGCCAGGATCAGCGAGATCCACGGCGGCCGCCCGTAGCCGATGGCGAGCACCAGTACGGCGATGAAGCTGATGCCGACCGCCGCCCACTGTGCGCGGCGCAGCCGCTCACCCAGGACCAGGACGCCGATCGCGATGCTGACCAGGGGATTGATGAAGTAGCCGAGGCTCGCCTCGACGACCTGGCCGTTGTTGACGGCCCAGATGTACAGGCCCCAGTTCACGCTGATCACCGAGGCGGCCAGCGTGGTCAGGCCGAGCTTGCGCGGCTGGCGGAGCAGCTCCCGCACCCAGCCCCAGCGGCGCAGGGCGAGCAGGGCCACCCCGACCACGGCCAGGGACCACACCATGCGGTGGGCGAGGATCTCGACGGCCCCGGAAGGCTTGAGCAGCGGCCAGAAGAGGGGGACGAGTCCCCACATCCCGTATGCGCCGAATCCGTAGAGCAAACCCGTGCGCTGCTCGTTCTCCGCCTTCACGGGGGCCTCCTGTACGACTTCAAGCCAACTTGACGACGGTATCGCCGCAGGGGCCGGATGTCATGCCCGTTTCGGGGAGATACTCATGACATCGGCAGGGGCTTGCGTGGCGGCCTCAGGTCAGCGCGGCGGCGATCGCCTCGGCCACCGGGGTCGTCGGGCGCCCGATCAGTCGCGCCAGGTCGCCGCTGGTCCCCGCCAGCCGGCCGCGCGCGATCGCCGCGTCCACGTCGACGATGATCGCCGCGAAGCCCTCGGGGACCCCGGCGCCGGTGAGGACCGACAGGTGCTCGGCCGCCGGTACCTGCGCGTACGCGATCTCCTTGCCGGTCTGCGCCGACAGCTCGGCCGTGTACTCCGCCAGGCTCCACGCGGTGTCGCCGGAGAGCTCGTAGACCCGGTTCAGGTGCCCCTCGCCGGTGAGCACCACGGCCGCGGCGGCCGCGTAGTCGGCCCGCGCCGCGGAGGCGACCCGGCCCTCGCCCGCGCTGCCGACGACCGCGCCGTGCTCCAGGACGGTGGACAGGTTCCCGGTGTAGTTCTCGTGGTACCAGCCGTTGCGCAGGAAGGTGTACGGGATCCCGGAGTCGAGGATGGCCTGCTCGGTGGCCCGGTGCTCGGCGGCCAGGTCGAAGTCGGCCTCGGGGCCGCCGAGGATGCCGGTGTAGGCGAGCTGTGCCACGCCCGCGGCCTGCGCGGCCTCCAGTACGGCGGTGTGCTGCGCGACGCGGCGGCCGATCTCGTTGCCGGAGATCAGCAGGACCCGGTCGCCGGCCCGGAAGGCGGCGGACAGCGCGGCCCGGTCGTCGTAGTCGGCCACGCGCACCTCGACCCCGCGCTCGGCCAGGTCGGCGGCCTTCTCCTTGTCGCGGACGACGACGGCGACGCGGTCGGCGTCGACGCGGGCCAGCAGTTCCTCGACGACGAGACGGCCGAGGGCTCCGGTGGCTCCGGTGATGACGATGCTCATGAGTGCTCTCCTCGCTGGACGGTACCGCCACCCTACGGGAAGCGCTAACTTTTTGAAAGCGCTAGCTGTCGGGGGGTACGCCGAAGCCCGGATCTCCTGGGAGATCCGGGCTTCGCTTCGTGCGGGAGGGCGGTGGCGCCGGCCTGGGTCAGCCGACGACCGTCCAGGTGTCGTTGCCGGTCAGCAGGGTCGCGAGGTCACCCTTGCCGTTGCGGTCGATGGCCGTGTCGAGCTGCTCGGACATGAGCGTGTCGTAGACGGGCCGTTCGACGTCGCGGAAGACACCGATGGGCGTGTGGTGCAGGGTGTCGGGGTCGGCGAGGCGGGACAGTGCGAAAGCGGTCGTCGGGCTGGTGCCGTGCGCGTCGTGGACCAGGATCCGCGCCTCGTTCTCGGGAGTGACCGCGACGACCTGCAGGTCGCCGGTGGCGGGGTCCCGGACGACGCCCTTGTCCCCGTCCGTCCCGAAGCGGATCGGCTGCCCGTGCCTCAGCGGGATCACGGCCTCTTGCGCCTGGTCCTTGTCCTTCAGGGCGTCGAAGGCCCCGTCGTTGAAGATGTTGCAGTTCTGGTAGATCTCCACCAGCGCCGTGCCCTGGTGGTCGGCGGCCGCGCGCAGCACCTCGGTGAGGTGCTTGCGGTCGCTGTCCACCGTCCGCGCCACGAAGGAGGCCTCCGCGCCGATGGCCAGGGACACCGGGTTGAAGGGCGCGTCCAGGGAGCCCATCGGCGTCGACTTGGTGATCTTGCCGACCTCGGAGGTGGGGGAGTACTGCCCCTTGGTCAGACCGTAGATCCGGTTGTTGAAGAGCAGGATCTTGAGGTTGACGTTCCGCCGCAGGGCGTGGATCAGGTGGTTTCCGCCGATGGAGAGGGCGTCGCCGTCACCCGTCACGACCCAGACGGAGAGGTCGCGCCGCGAGGTGGCCAGGCCGGTGGCGATGGCCGGGGCGCGGCCGTGGATGGAGTGCATCCCGTAGGTGTTCATGTAGTACGGGAAGCGGGAGGAGCAGCCGATGCCCGAGACGAAGACGATGTTCTCCTTCGCGAGGCCGAGCTCGGGCATGAAGCCCTGCACGGCCGCGAGGACGGCGTAGTCGCCGCAGCCGGGACACCAGCGGACCTCCTGGTCCGACTTGAAGTCCTTCGCCGACTGCACGGCCTCCGCCTTCGGCACCAGCGACAGCAGGGTGGGGGCGTCGGTCACCTCAGTCATTGATGGCCTCCTCGAGAACCTTCGCGAGCTGCTCCGCCTTGAACGGCATTCCGTTGACCTGGTTGTACGACTGGGCGTCGACCAGGTATTTCGCCCGGATCAGGGTGGCGAGCTGCCCGAGGTTCATCTCCGGCACCACTACCTTCTCGTAACGCTTCAGGACCTCTCCGAGATTCCCCGGGAAGGGGTTGAGGTGGCGCAGGTGCGCCTGCGCGATGGGGTGTCCGGCCGCGCGCAGACGGCGCACCGCGGCGGTGATCGGGCCGTACGTGGAGCCCCAGCCGATGACGAGGGTGCGCCCGCCGTCCGGGTCGTCGACGTCGAGGTCGGGGACCTCGATGCCGTCGATCTTGGCCTGGCGGGTGCGGACCATGAGGTCGTGGTTGGCCGGGTCGTACGAGATGTTGCCGGTGCCGTCCTGCTTCTCGATCCCGCCGATGCGGTGTTCGAGGCCCGGAGTGCCGGGGACCGCCCACGGGCGGGCCAGGGTTTCCGGGTCGCGCTTGTAGGGCCAGAACGCCTCGGTGCCGTCGGCGAGGGCGTGGTTGGGCCCGGTCGCGAACTTGACCTTGAGGTCGGGCAGGTCGGCGATGTCGGGGATCTTCCAGGGCTCGGATCCGTTGGCGAGGTAGCCGTCGGAGAGCAGGAAGACCGGGGTCCGGTAGGTGAGCGCGATCCGGGCCGCGTCCAGCGCCGCGTCGAAGCAGTCCGCGGGGGTGCGCGGCGCGACGATGGGGACGGGGGCCTCGCCGTTGCGCCCGTACATCGCCTGCAGCAGGTCGGCCTGCTCGGTCTTGGTGGGCAGTCCCGTGGACGGCCCGCCGCGCTGGATGTCCACGATCAGCAGCGGCAGCTCCAGGGAGACGGCCAGGCCGATCGTCTCGGACTTCAGCGCCACACCCGGGCCGGAGGTGGTGGTCACGCCCAGGGACCCGCCGAAGGCGGCTCCGAGGGCGGCGCCGATGCCGGCGATCTCGTCCTCGGCCTGGAAGGTCCGTACGCCGAAGTTCTTGTGCTTCGACAGTTCGTGCAGGATGTCCGAGGCCGGGGTGATCGGGTACGAGCCCAGGTAGAGCGGCAGGTCGGCCTGCTGGGCGGCGGTGATCAGCCCGTAGGAGAGGGCCAGGTTCCCCGAGATGTTGCGGTAGGTGCCGGTCGGGAAGGCCTGGCTGGCGGGGGCGACCTCGTAGGAGACCGCGAAGTCCTCCGTCGTCTCCCCGAAGTTCCAGCCCGCCCGGAACGCGGCCACGTTCGCCTCCGCGATCTGCGGCTTCTTCGCGAACTTCTGCCGCAGGAACTTCTCCGTACCCTCCGTCGGCCGGTGGTACATCCAGCTCAGCAGGCCCAGCGCGAACATGTTCTTGCTGCGCTCGGCCTCCTTGCGGGACAGCCCGAAGTCCTTCAGCGCCTCGACGGTGAGGGTGGTCAGCGGGACCGGGTGGAGGTTGTACGCGGCGAGGGAGCCGTCCTCCAGCGGAGAGGTGTGGTAGCCGACCTTGGCCATGGGGCGCTTGGTGAACTCATCGGTATTGATGATGATCTCCGCGCCGCGCGGAACGTCGTCGATGTTCGCCTTCAGGGCGGCCGGGTTCATCGCGACCAGCACGTTCGGCGCGTCACCGGGCGTGAGGATGTCGTGGTCCGCGAAATGCAGCTGGAAGGACGACACGCCCGGCAGGGTTCCGGCAGGGGCGCGGATCTCGGCGGGGAAGTTCGGGAGCGTGGACAGATCGTTGCCGAACGACGCCGTCTCCGAGGTGAAGCGGTCACCGGTGAGCTGCATACCGTCACCGGAGTCGCCCGCGAATCTGATGATCACACGATCGAGCCGACGGATTTCCTTGCCACCCGGACTCGCCGGGGTGCGCTGTCCACCGACAACCGCACCCCCAGCCCCGTCGGCCTGCTCGGCCGGGCTACTGACCTGGCTGGTCACTGAACTGGACCTCCTTCGAGGCGTGGGCACCCCCAGAACCAACCCTACGTCGGTCGGCGCTCCGGGGGCGGCCACATTCTGGACCGTTGGACCGCCCATCGAGACGGCCCGACCGGTATGCCATATCTGACAGAGTGTCAGTCGATCAAGACTTCAGGTAGGTGAGAACGGCCAGTACGCGCCGGTGATCCCCGTCACTCGGCGACAGGCCGAGCTTCATGAAGATGTTGCTGACGTGCTTCTCCACCGCTCCGTCACTCACGACCAACTGCTTCGCGACGGCGGAATTGGTGCGGCCTTCGGCCATCAGGCCGAGCACCTCGCGCTCGCGCGGGGTCAGACCCGCCAGCACGTCCTGCTTGCGGCTGCGGCCGAGCAGCTGGGCGACGACCTCGGGGTCCAGGGCGGTACCGCCCCGGGCCACCCGTACGACCGCGTCCAGGAACTCCCGGACCTCGGCCACCCGGTCCTTGAGCAGATACCCGACACCCGTGCTGGAACCGGCCAGCAGTTCGGTGGCGTACTGCTCCTCCACGTACTGGGACAGCACGAGCACGCCTATCCCGGGGTGGTCGCGCCGCAGCTGTACGGCGGCCCGTACTCCTTCGTCGGTGTGCGTCGGCGGCATCCGCACGTCGGCCACCACCACGTCCGGCAGCGCGTCTTCTGCCGCCAGCTCCGCCACCGTCTTGATCAGGGCTTCCGCGTCCCCGACGCCGGCCACGACGTCATGCCCCCGGTCGGTCAGCAGCCGGGTCAGGCCCTCACGAAGCAGCACCGAGTCCTCGGCGATGACCACCCGCACCCTGTCGTTCACGATTCAGCAGCTCCCGCGTCCACTCGATACCGCACTCCCTGGCACAGCCAAGCATCCCAGCCTCAAGGCCGGATCAAGGCAGGGCCGGACCAACGAGTGGGCGTACGGGGGGAGTTTTCGAACGCCGGCGGTGTCGGGAGACACCGAGGCGTCGGCCGGCACGTGCCGGGACCCTGCCGGGAACGTGCCGAGGCGCCTGCCGGGACGTTCCGAGACGTCTTCCGGCAGGCGCCCGGAGGCTCGCTACGGCCGCCAGGGGAGCTCGGCGGTCACCGTGGTCCCCACGCCGACGGGGGAGTCGACGACCAGCACCCCGTCCACGGCGTCCAGCCGCTCGGCCAGCCCCGCCAGCCCCGTCCCGGCCCCGGCGCCCGCCCCGCCCCGGCCGTCGTCGGCGACCTGGACCAGCAGCCGCTCCCCGGACTTCCACACCTCCACGCTCGCGACCCGGGCCCGCGCGTGCTTGCTGATGTTCTGCAGCAGCTCGGAGACCGTGAAGTACGCGATCCCCTCGACCGACGCCGCCGGCCGGGCCGGGAGATCCACGGTCACCCGTACCGGAACCGCGCACCGCGAGGCCACCGAGGACAGCGCCGCGTCCAGCCCCCGGTCGGTCAGTACCGCCGGGTGGATGCCCCGGGCCAGGTCGCGCAGCTCCTGGAGGGCGATCTTCACCTCTCCGTGGGCCTCGTCCACCATGCGCGCGGCGGCCCGCGGATCCTCCGTGGCCTTCTCCTTGGCCAGCCCCAGATCCATCGCGAGGGCCACCAGCCGGGCCTGCGCCCCGTCGTGCAGATCGCGCTCGATGCGCCGCAGGTCGGCGGCGGCGGTGTCCACGACCACGCCCCGGTCGGACTCCAGCTCGCTCACCCGGCTGTCCAGCCGGGACGGCCCCAGCAGCCCGCCGACCATGACCCGGTCGACGGTGGTCAGGGCCCGGATCACCCAGGGGGTGGCGAGCGTGAAGGCCAGTCCGACGAGAGAGGTGAGGGCGATCTCCGCGGGCGAGTCGAGGTAGAAGGAGTAGCCGTCGTTCTGGAAGAGCTGGAGGCCGGGCTGGTCGGTGAAGGCGGGGAAGACCCAGAACCAGACCGGGTACAGGAGGTAGGCCCACCCTGCCGCCCAGAACGTCAGTGCCACGCAGAAGCTGAACACCGCCCACGGGAAGTGGATCACCGAGTACAGCGCGTGCCGCCAGGCGCTCCCGCTCTTGAGCAGCGCCCCCATCGCGGAGAGGGGGCCGCTCTTCCTGGCCCGGATCCGCGCCGGATCGGCGATGGCGGTCCCGAGCAGGCCGCGCACCCGGGCCCGCTCCAGGTGGCCGAACCCGCGGCACATGGCGAGCATGCCGGCGAGGACCGGGACCCCGAGGAAGGTGACGAGCAGCCCGGCGCCGAGGCTCAGGCCCGCGACGGCGAGCGCGAAGTACAGGATGCTCAGCGGCAGCCCGATCAGCAGGTACCCGAACTCGCGCCAGGTCCGCCGCTCGACAGGAGCCCGCAGCACCGCGCCGATCCCACCGCCCGTGCCCATGCCGTTGCCCATGATCCCGACCCGCCCTTTCCGTCTCCTCGTTACCCCACCACCCTGTCGCCCGCTCCCGGCGCGAACCATGCGGCGGGTCGGTCTCCCGGAAGGGGGGTTAACCCCACCCCCGGGGCATCGCCGCACCCGGACGCGCGACGGGACCCCCGCCCACCCGGACGGGGGTCCCGATCGAAAACGAGGGCGCGGCTACGCGCGGTCGCGCCACGGCAGCTCCGCCGTGACCACGGTCCCCTCCCCCTCGGGAGAGTCCACGACGAAGATCCCGTCCACGGCGCCCAGCCGCTCGGCCAGCCCCGCCAGCCCGCTCCCGCCGGAGGTACTGGCCCCGCCCCGCCCGTCGTCCGACACCCGGATCAGCAGCCGCGGCCCCGCCCGCCACACCTCCACGCTCGCGCCCTGCGCCCGCGCGTGCTTGCTCACGTTCTGCAGCAGCTCCGACACCACGAAGTACGCGATGCCCTCGATCGCTTCCGCCGGCCGCGCCGGCAGGTCCACCGCCACCTTCACCGGCACCACGCACCGCGCCGCCACCGACGACAGCGCCGCGTCCAGCCCCCGGTCGGTCAGCACCGCCGGATGGATCCCGCGCGCCAGGTCCCGTAGCTCCTGGAGCGCCAGTTTCACCTCCCCGTGGGCCTCGTCGACCATCGCCGCCGCGCCCTCCGGGTCCTCCAGCAGCTTCTCCTTCGCCAGGCCCAGCCCCATCGCGAGGGCCACCAGGCGCGCCTGCGCCCCGTCGTGCAGATCGCGCTCGATGCGCCGCAGGTCCGCGGCGGCGGTGTCGACGACCACGCCCCGGTCGGACTCCAGCTCCGCGATCCGCCGCTCCAGCTCGTCGGACGGCGACAGCAGCCCCCGCACCATCGCGCGGTCCGCGTTCGCCAGCATCCGCACCACGTACGGCAGCACCGGCCACAGCACGAACAGCCCGCTCAGCGCTACCGTGAAAGTGAGCAACCCCCACGGGAGCCGGACCAGCTGGTACAGCACCGTCCGCCAGCCGACCGGGTCCTTGATGCTCGTCCACAGCCAGGGGAAGAACCCGGCCCGCCGCGGGCCGGGTATCGGCGTCGGCTCGTCCACCCGCACGCCCAACAGCGCCCGGGCCCGCGCCCGGTCCAGCCGTCCCAACTGCCGAGACAGATAGAGACCACATGCGAGCAGCGGAAGTCCGACCGCGGTCACGGACAGTGCGCCCGTGCCCGCAACCATGACAACTGCGTAAACGAATCCGAGGATCGCCAGCGGCAAATTGCTGACCAGATAGGCGATCTCCTTACACGTCACGGCGCTGAAGACAGCGCGGACGGGCGGAGGCCGGTCGTTGTCGGGGATGCCCTGGCTGGTGGTCATGCGGGACAGCCTGCCAAGTACGGTCCGCTCATGCCATGGGGTGGCCGGGGTGCTGTGAACGGGGGATAACCCCACCCCGTGTGAGGCAGGCCCTAGACTCCCGCGTGTAACAGATCGTCGACAGTGACCGAGGAGCGAGGAACGGACGTGCCCGAACCAACGGTATCGACCGTAACCGTGCTCGCGGCGGACTACTTCCGGAGTTATTCGGTCGTCGGCCTGCTGGCGCTCATCGGTGTGCTCTTCGTGGCCGTGGCCTTCGGCGCCGGCCGCCTGCTGCGGCCCACGGTCCCGACCCCCGAGAAGCTGCTGACCTACGAGTGCGGCGTGGACCCGGTCGGCGAGGGCTGGGCGCACACCCAGGTCCGCTACTACGTCTACGCCTTCCTCTACGTCATCTTCGCCGTCGACTCGATCTTCCTGTTCCCGTGGGCGACGGTGTTCGGCGCCGCCGGTTACGGCGCCACGACGCTGGTGGAGATGTTCATCTTCCTGGGCTTCCTGGCCGTCGGCCTGCTCTATGCGTACAAGAAGGGCGTCCTCGAATGGACGTGACACCAGAGCCTGTGATGCTCCCGGAGCCCAAGCGCCTGGGAGTGCTCTCCCGCCTCGCCCCGGAACCGATGAAGGTGGTCCTGAACTGGGGCCGCCGGTACAGCCTGTGGGTCTTCAACTTCGGCCTCGCCTGCTGCGCGATCGAGTTCATCGCCGCGTCGATGGCCCGCCACGACTTCATCCGCCTCGGCGTCATCCCCTTCGCGCCCGGGCCCCGGCAGGCTGACCTGATGATCGTCTCGGGCACGGTCACGGACAAGATGGCACCGGCCGTGAAGCGGCTCTACGAGCAGATGCCGGAGCCGAAGTACGTCATCTCCTTCGGCGCCTGCTCCAACTGCGGAGGCCCGTACTGGGACTCGTACTCCGTGACGAAGGGCGTCGACCAGATCATCCCGGTCGACGTGTACGTACCCGGCTGCCCGCCCCGCCCCGAGGCCCTCCTCCAGGGCATCCTCAAGCTCCAGGAGAAGATCGCCCGCGAGTCGCTGGCGGACCGCTATGCGTCGGGTCCGTCCGTGGCCCAGCTGACGAGCGGCCTGGTCACACCCCCTGGGGCCGACGCGTGAACCTCTACGACTCCCTTCCCGACGCGGCGCCGGCGGTCTTCGGCGAAGAGGCCGTGGGCTCGTCCTCGTACGACGTCCTGACGGTGGACGTCCCGGTCGGCTCCTGGATCTCCTCCCTGGAGATCGCCAGGGACAAGCTGGGCTGCACGTACTTCGACTGGCTGAGCGCGGTGGACGAGCCGGGCACCGGCTTCCGGATCTGCGCGCACGTCGTCTCGCTGGAGAACCACCGGGTACGCCGGCTCCTGCTGCGCACGACCGTGCCGCACGCCGCCCCCTCCCTCCCCTCGGCGGTCGCCGTGTACGCGGGTGCGGAATGGCACGAGCGCGAGACCTTCGAGATGTTCGGGGTCGTCTTCACCGACCACCCGCACCTGGTCCACCTCCTGCTCCCGGAGAACTTCGAGGGCAACCCGCTGCGCAAGGACTTCGTCCTGGCCGCGCGGGTCACCAAGGCCTGGCCCGGCGCCAAGGAGCCGGGCGAAGCCCACGATCCGGATGCGCCCAAGCGCCGCCAGATGCTCCCGCCGGGCGTCCCGGACCCCAACGACTGGGGCCCGATGAAGGGCCAGCTCCCGCCGGCCCCCGCCCGCCCGGCCCGCACCCCGCGCGCCGCGGGCGCGACGGGCGCGGCCGCACGCACCCCGCGCGAGGGCGCCCCGGCCCGCCGCACCCGATCGGTCGCGGACGGCTCGGCGACCCAGCCGGCGGACGCCTCGGCGACGGAGGCCCAGCCCCGCCCGCCCCGCCGGACCCGCTCGGTCGCGGACGGCTCGGCGAGCCAGGCCGCGCCCGCGCCGGAAACCCCGGCCACGCCGACGACCCCGGCCGTGCCCGAGGCCCCGGCGGGTTCGGAAGCCCCGGCCGCGCCGGAAAGCGGAGCCGCGCGCCCGGCCCGCCGGGCCCGCTCGGCGGCCGACGGCTCGGCGAGCCAGACCACCGAGGCCGAGGCCGAAGCCGACGCCGGCACCGGGACGCCCGCGCCGGAGGCGGCCCGGCGGCCGGCTCCGCGCAGCGCCGACGCGCCCTGGCACAACCCGAAGCCCGCCTTCGAGGAGCCCCCGGCGAAGCCGGATCCGGCCGGGCCGCAGGCCGACGCCCCGGCGCCCCCGCCGGAGACGAGCCGGCCCGACACTGACACCACCCCCGACACCACCGGAGGCGACGCGTGAACGACGTCCTCGACGTCGCCCTGCGGCTGATCGTCGTCTTCGCCGTCTTCCTCGTGCTCCCGCTCGTCATCGGGCAGACCGAGCACAAGGTGATGGCCCACATGCAGGGCCGCCTCGGCCCCATGTACGCCGGCGGCTTCCACGGCTGGGCCCAGCTCGTCGCCGACGGCGTGAAGTTCGCGCAGAAGGAAGACATCGTCCCGGCCAACGCCGACCGGCGGATCTTCCAGCTCGCCCCCGCCGTCGCCCTGCTCCCGTACCTCCTCGTCCTCCTCGCCATCCCGATCGGTCCGGGCGAGGGCGCGGTCGGCCAGGTCATCGACGCCGGCCTGTTCTTCGTGCTCGCCGTCATGGGCGTCGGAGTCCTCGGCTCCCTCATGGCCGGCTGGGCCTCCGCGAACAAGTTCTCCCTGCTCGGTGGCCTGCGCACCGCCGCCCAGCTGCTCGCCTACGAGCTCCCCATGCTGCTCGCCGCCGCCTCGGTGGCCATGGCGGCCGGGACGGTCTCCCTCCTCGGAATCGTCGAGAGCTTCCAGTGGTGGTGGCTGCCCTGGCAGATCGTCGGCGCGCTCGTCTTCTTCACCGCCGGCCTCGCCGAACTGCAGCGGCCCCCCTTCGACATGCCCGTCGCCGACTCCGAGATCATCTTCGGCGCGTACACCGAGTACACCGGCCTGCGCTTCGCGCTGTTCCTGCTCGCCGAGTACGCCGGCATCGTCGTCCTCTGCGCCCTCACCACCGTCCTCTTCCTCGGCGGCTGGCACGGACCCTTCGGCGCCGACGGTCTCGGCTGGGTCTGGACCCTGCTCAAGGTCGCGATCCTCGCCTTCGTCGTGATCTGGCTCCGCGTGAGCTACCCGCGCCTGCGCGAGGACCAGCTCCAGAAGCTCGCCTGGACCACACTCATCCCGCTCGCGCTCGCCCAGATCGCGCTCACCGGCATCGTGAAGGTGGCGATGAACTGATGCCCATCCCCGGATCCGGCCTCGCCAAGGGCCTCGCGGTGACGCTGCGCACGATGACGAAGCGCTCGCACACCGCCCAGTACCCCGAGGTCCAGCCCCAGCTCCCGCCCCGCAGCCGCGGTGTCATCGGCCTGTTCGAGGAGAACTGCACGGTCTGCATGCTGTGCGCCCGTGAGTGCCCCGACTGGTGCATCTACATCGACTCCCACAAGGAGACGGTCCCGGCCACCACTCCCGGTGGCCGCGAGCGCAGCCGCAACGTCCTCGACCGCTTCGCCATCGACTTCTCCCTCTGCATGTACTGCGGCATCTGCATCGAGGTGTGCCCCTTCGACGCCCTCTTCTGGTCGCCGGAGTTCGAGTACGCGGAGACCGACATCCACGACCTGACCCACGAGCGCGACAAGCTCCGCGAGTGGATGTGGACCGTCCCGGCCCCGCCCGCACTGGACCCGGCCGCCGAGGAGCCCAAGGAGATCGCCGCCGCCCGCAAGGCCGTGGAGAAGGCCGAAGCCGCCGCGGCGGCCGCCGCCGCTGCCGAAGCCGCCACCGCCGAAGCCGCCGAGGCGACGAGCACCGAACCGCCGAACAGCCCCGATTCGCCGACCAGCCCGGAGGGAGACGCGTGAGCCCCGCAGCCACCCTGGCAGCAGCCGCCACCGCCACCGGGCCCGGTTTCCTCTCCCCGGCCGGCGTCGAGATCGCGTTCCTCCTCGTGGGCCTCGCCACCCTCGGCGCGGCCCTCGTCACGGTCACCACCAAGCAACTGGTGCACGCCGCCCTCTGGCTGGTCGTCGCGCTCGGCGGCATCGCCGTCGAGTACCTGCTGCTGACCGCGGAGTTCCTCGCCTGGGTCCAGGTCCTGATCTACCTCGGCTCCGTGGTCGTCCTCCTCCTCTTCGGGCTGATGCTCACCAAGGCGCCCATCGGCCGCTCCCCGGACGCCGACTCCGGCAACCGCTGGGTCGCGACCGGCGTCGCCGGCGTCGCGGCCGTCGCACTCGTCTGGGTCGTCGTCGACGCCTTCCGCACGACCTGGATCGACCTCGACGGCCCCGTCCAGGGCTCCACGAAGGTCTCCGGCGAGATCCTCTTCCAGCACTGGGTGCTGCCCTTCGAAGCGCTCTCCGTCCTCCTCCTCGCGGCCCTGATCGGCGCCATCGTGCTGTCCCGCAGGAACGACCCCGCCGACGCCGGTGCCGGCTCCGGCGCCAAGAAGGGGCAGCGCTGATGCACCTCGCCTACCCCGCCGTGCTCGCGGCGCTCCTCTTCTGCACGGGCGTGTACGGAGTGCTCGCCCGCCGCAACGCCATCCTGGTCCTGATGTCCGTCGAGCTGATGCTCAACGCCGTCAACCTCAACCTGGTGGCCTTCGACGTCTGGCTGCGCGACACCCTGCACGCCGGCCAGGCCCTCACCCTCTTCACCATCGCCATCGCCGCCGCAGAGATCGGCATCGGCCTCGCGATCGTGCTGATGGTGTACCGCAACCGGGGCACCTCGGACGTCGACCGGCTCCGCGACACCGCCGAGGGCCACGAGCCCGCCCCGAACAACCAGAGCGAGGTCACCGCGTGAGCACCACGACCCTCGCCGTCCTCGTCCCCCTCCTCCCCTTCCTGGGCGCGGTCGCGGGACTGTTCTTCGGCCGCACCGCCCCCGGATTCGTCAGGCCCCTCGCGATCCTGCCGACGCTCGGCGCCGCCGTACTGGCCGTGCTCGTCGCCGTCCGCCAGGGCGGCGGTCGGCCGATCGAAACCGCGACCGAGCTGACTCCGACCGGCTCGGTACCGATCGACCTCTCGCTCTACATCGACGGCTTCGCCGCGCTGGTCGCAGTCCTGGTCGGGGTCGTCGCCACCTGCGTACAGATCTACTCGACGGCGTACCTCCGCGAGGACCCGCGCTACCCGTCGTACGCCGCTCTGGTCTCACTGTTCACCTCCGCGATGCTGCTCGTCGTCTACTCCGGCGACCTGATGGTGCTGCTGGTCGGCTGGGAGGTCATGGGCATCTGCTCGTACTTCCTGGTCGGCCACTACTGGGAGACCGAGGCGGCCCGCTCCGCCTCCCTGAAGGCCTTCCTCGTCACCAAGCTCGGTGACATCCCCTTCCTGATCGGCCTGTTCGCGCTCGCCGCCGACGCCGGCTCCTTCCAGATCACGAAGATCCTGGGCACCGTCGCCGCGGGCGGGCTCGACCACCCGACGCTGATCGCACTGCTCCTGCTCGCCGGAGTCGCGGGTAAGTCCGCGCAGTTCCCGCTGCACACCTGGCTCCCCGACGCCATGGCGGGCCCCACCCCGGTCTCCGCGCTGATCCACGCCGCGACGATGGTCGCCGCCGGTGTCTACTTCGTCGCCCGCCTCCTCCCCGTCTTCGCGGCCTCCGGCGCCGCGCTGGTGGTCATGGCCGTCATGGCGGCCGTCACGATGGTCGGCTCCGGCCTCGCCGCCCTCGCCCAGGACGACATCAAGCGGGTGCTCGCCTACTCCACGATCGGCCAGCTCGGCTACATGACCGGCGCCCTGGCCGTCGGCGACCGCAGCGCCGCCGTCTTCCACCTCCTGTCCCACGGTGCCTTCAAGGCGCTCCTGTTCCTCGGCGCGGGCGTGATCATCCACGCCGCCGGTACGAACTCCCTGGCCGCCATGTCCCGGATGGACGGCCTGGCCAAGCGCATCCCCGACGCCTTCTGGACGATGACGATCGCGCTGCTCGCGCTCGCCGCGATCCCGCCGTTCGCCGGCTTCTTCTCCAAGGAAGCCGTCCTCGTCGCCGCCGAGCAGACCGCGACCGGCCACTCGGAGTTCGCTCCCAGCAGCGCCGGCTGGCTGGTGCTGGTCGCCGGTGTGCTGACCGCCCTGCTCACCGCCGCCTACGCCACCCGGCTGTGGCTGATGGCCTTCCGCGGCCGGGGCGCGGCCGCACCCCACCACGGCAAGGAGCCCGTCGCCATGACCGGCGTGCTGTGGCTGCTCGCGATCCCGACGATCGGCCTCGGCCTCGCGGCCGATTCCCTCGCCGACTGGTTCGGCGGCAGGGAACTCACCCCGACCCTGGTCACCTCGGTCCTCGGCACCGGTGCGGCCGTCATCGGCGTGATGCTCACCTACGCCCTCTGGCAGCGCGCCACGGTCAAGGCCGCCACGGTCGGATACGGAGCGGGCCTGTCCGCGTCCGCCGCCGCCGCGGAGTCCGCCGCCGAGACCCCCGAGGTCGCCGAGGTCACCCACGACCACCCCGCCGTCCCGGCGGGCGCCGCCCCCGACCCCGGCAAGGCGCTCCTCGGCCCGCTGCACCGCCACGCGGCCGACGGCTTCCACCTCGACGCCGTCTACGACCGGCTCTTCGTCCGCCCCGTCCGCGCGGCGGCAAGCCTGGTCCGCTTCCTCGACCGCGAGGTCGTGGACACGTACGTCCGCGGCGCGGGCACCGGAACCCGGCTGTTCGGCAGCCTCGTACGCCGTGCCCAGACCGGCAACGTGCAGAGCTACCTGAGCGCCCTGCTCGCCGGCGCCGTAGTCCTGGCGATCGCCACCGCCGTCCTCGCCAACGTCAACGCCGGATCGTGAGCCGTGAGTCAGCCGTGATTGATATCAGCCCGTCCGTGATGCAGTTCCTTCTGGCGTTCGTCGTGGCCGCACCGCTCCTCGGCGCCGTCGCGGCCCTCCTGCCGGCCCCGCCCGGCCTCAAGGGCAAGAGCCCCGAACAGGCCGTGCTCCGCCACGGAGTGACCGTGACCGGCGTCATCCTCGCCGCGGCGATCGCCCTCGCCCTGGGCTTCGACCACGACGCCCCGTCCCGCTTCCAGGCGACGACGGACATCAGCTGGATCCCGGCGCTGAACGTCCGGATCCACCTCGGCATCGACGGCATCTCGCTCCCCCTCCTCCTGATGACCGCGCTGCTGTTCTTCCTCTGCGCGCTCTACAGCTACTTCAAGTTCCCCGAGGGCCCCTCCCCGAAGGCCTTCGTCGCGCTGCTCCTCGTCCTCGAATCCGGCACCCTCGCGACCTTCGCCGTCCTCGACCTGCTGCTCTTCTTCCTCGCCTTCGAGATGGTCCTCATCCCGATGTACTTCCTCATCGCCCGCTGGGGCGGTGCTCAGCGGAAGGCCTCCGCCTGGAAGTTCATCCTCTACACCCTCCTCGGCTCCGTCGTCATGCTGCTCGGTCTGCTGCTGATCGGACTGAAGAGCGGCACTTTCGACATGGTGGCACTCGCGTCTGACAACGGCCGCGAACTGTCCCACACCACCCAGCTCCTGGCCGTCCTCACCATCGGCCTCGGCCTCGCCGTCAAGACCCCGATGTGGCCGCTGCACAGCTGGCTGCCGGACGCGCACACCGCCGCGCCCACCGTCGGCTCCGTCCTGCTGGCCGGCGTCCTGCTCAAGATGGGCACGTACGGGTTCGTCCGCATCCTGCTCCCCATCACCCCCGACGGCATGGCCACCTTCGCCCCCTACCTGGGCGCCTTCGCCGCCGTCGGCATCGTCTACGGATCCCTCGCCTGCCTCGCGCTGGCCCGCAAGGGGAACAAGGGCGACCTCAAGCGCCTCATCGCGTACTCCTCCGTCGGCCACATGGGCTTCGTGCTCCTCGGCATCGCGTCCATGACCCCCACCGGCGTCAACGGCGCGCTCTTCGCCAACATCGCCCACGGCCTGATCACCGGCCTCCTCTTCTTCCTGGTCGGCGCCCTCAAGGACCGCTACGGCACCGCCGACCTCGACACCCTCGCCGGAGCCACCGGCGCCGCCCTCTACGGCCGCGCCCCCCGCCTCGGCGCCCTCCTCGCCTTCGCCGCCGTCGCCTCCCTCGGCCTGCCCGGCCTGGCCGGCTTCTGGGGCGAGATGCTGTCGCTCTTCGGCGCCTTCGACCCCGCCGAGGGCCTGTCCCGCCCGGCCTTCCTCACCTACACGGCCATCGGAGCGTTCGGCACCCTGCTCACCGCCGCCTACCTCCTGATCGTCGTACGGCGCGTCTGCATGGGCGACCCGAAGACCGGCTCCGAGCTCGCCGTCGCCGACATCCAGCGCTACGAGTTCGCCGCCTGGACCCCGCTCGCCGCCCTCACCGTCCTCGCCGGCCTGTGGCCCGCGGTCCTCCTCGGCCTCACCGACCCGGCCGTCCAGAAGCTCCTCGCAGGAGGCAACGCATGACGGCGCTCACGGCCCTCTCCGCCGAGACCCCCAGCCTGGTCCAGTCCGTCGACTGGCTCGCCCTCGCGCCCGTCGTGGTCACCGCCGCCGTCGGCCTGGCCGTCCTGATCGCGGACCTCTTCGTGCCCGAGCGCGCCAAGCCCGTCCTCGGCTGGGTCTCCGTCGCCGGCCTCGCCGCCGCGACCGCCACCCTGCTGCCGCTGCGCGCCGGCGAACGCACCACCTTCTGCCTCACCACCGACCCGGCCGCCTGCAGCTACGTCGCCGACCACTTCACGCTCGTCATCCAGTTCCTGGTGCTGGCCGGCGCCCTGGTCACCGCCGTGCTGTCGGTCACCGCCGTCCGCGACGCGCGCATGCCCGCCGGCGAGTACTGGTTCCTGCTGCTCTCGTCCGCAGCCGGCGCCGCCCTGCTACCCGCCTCCCGCGACCTCGCCACCCTGATCGTCGCCCTCGAAGTCGCATCGCTGCCCGCCTTCGCCCTGGTCGGCATGCGCCGCGGCGACCGGCTCTCCTCCGAGGCCGCCCTCAAGTTCTTCCTCTCCTCCGTCACCGCCACCGCCGTGTCGCTGATGGGCGTCAGCTTCGTCTATGCCGCCACCGGCTCCCTGCACCTCACCCAGATCGCGGACCGTCTCGAAGACGTCCCCGGGCAGCTCGACACCCTCGCCATGGCCGGCGTCGCGCTCACCCTCGTCGGCTTCGCCTTCAAGACGGCGGCCGTCCCCTTCCACTTCTGGGTCCCCGACACCTACGTCGGCGCCCCCCTGCCGATCGCCGGGTACCTCTCGGTGATCGGCAAGGCCGTCGGCTTCACCGGCCTCATCCTCGTCACGGTGATCGCCTTCCCGGCGTACTCCGAGATCTGGGGCCCGGCCCTGGCCGTCCTCGCCGCGCTCACCATGACCGTGGGCAACGCCGCCGCGCTGCGGCAGTCCGCGGACCGCCCGAACAGCGCCGTACGGCTGCTCGCCTGGTCCTCGGTCGGCCAGGCCGGCTACCTGCTGGTGCCGATCGCCGCGGCCGCCTACTCCGGCCGCGACCAGATCGGCGCCACCGTCGCCTACGCGCTGATGTACGCCGTCGTGAACCTGGGCGCCTTCGCCGTGGCCGCGCTGGTCGCCCGCACGAAGCGGCTCAACCGGATCAGCGACTACCGCGGCCTGTACGCCGAGCGCCCGCTCGTCGCCCTCTCGCTGGCGTTCTTCCTGCTCTGCCTGGCCGGCCTGCCGCCGGGCATCATCGGGCTCTTCGCCAAGGTGACCGTTTTCCAGTCCGCGGTCGACGCGGGCCTGGGCTGGCTGGCCGTGGTCATGGCGATCAACGTCGTCATCGCCCTCTACTACTACCTGCGGTGGACCGCGCTGCTGTTCCGCACGCCCGACGGCGCGGCCGAGACCCGTACCAAGGCCCCCTGGCCGGTCACGGCGGCCATCGTGGTCACGGCCGTGACCGCCGTGGTCCTCTCGGGCGCCCCGCAGCTGGTCCTGCGCGTCGCGTCGGGCAGCCTCTTCCCGCAGTAGCCCGTACGGAGTAATGCCCACCCGGGCCCCGCCGCCCCCGCCATGCGGGCGGCGGGGCGGCCGCGCCCTGGGAACCTGACGCCCTCACCTCGCGTTGACCAGGAAGGGAGGGTCCACTGGACCGTAGGCCCTCGCTCCGGGTCCCCCGCCGCACCACTTGGAGGGCGTACCGTGCACCGCCGGCACAACGGGCTCAAGACCGCCGTACTCCTCGGCGGGCTGTCCGCGATCATCATCGTCATCGGAAGCTTCTTCGGACGGACCGGCCTGATCGTCGCCGTCCTCATCGCCCTCGGGACGAACGCGTACGCGTACTGGAACAGCGACAAGCTGGCTCTACGCGCGATGCGGGCCCGCCCCGTCAGCGAGTTCGAGGCCCCCGTGCTCTACCGCATGGTGCGCGAGCTCTCCACGTCCGCGCGTCAGCCCATGCCACGTCTCTACATCTCGCCCACGGAGGCGCCCAACGCCTTCGCCACCGGCCGCAACCCGCGCAACGCCGCGGTCTGCTGCACCGAGGGCATCCTGCGCATGCTCGACGAGCGTGAACTGCGCGGCGTCATCGGCCACGAGCTCAGCCACGTCTACAACCGCGACATCCTGATCTCGTCGGTCGCCGGAGCCCTCGCCTCGGTGATCATGTTCCTGGTGAACTTCGCCTGGCTGATCCCGGTGGGCCGTTCGAACGACGACGAGGGACCGGGCCTCTTCGGCATGCTGTTGATCATGATCCTGGGCCCACTGGCCGCCTCGGTGATCCAGCTGGCCATCAGCCGCTCCCGCGAGTACGAGGCCGACGCGTCCGGCGCCCAGCTCACCGGGGACCCGCTCGCCCTCGCGAGCGCCCTGCGCAAGCTCGACGCGGGCACCAAGCAGCTCCCGCTGCCCCCGGAGCCCCGCCTGGAGACGGCGAGCCACATGATGATCGCCAACCCGTTCCGCCCGGGCGAAGGTCTTTCTAAAATGTTCTCGACACACCCTCCGATGGCCGAGCGCATCGCCCGGCTCGAACAGATGGCAGGACGCCGACAGTGAAGACCATTCTGAACGTCATCTGGCTCATCCTCAGCGGCATCTGGCTGTTCCTGGGCTACGTCCTCGCGGGTGTGCTGCTCTGCATCACCATCATCGGCATCCCGTTCGGCATCGCCGCCTTCCGCATCGCCGTCTACGCCCTGTGGCCCTTCGGGTACACCACGGTCGAGCGCCGCGACGCGGGCGCCGCCTCCTGCATCGGCAACGTCCTGTGGCTCGTCCTGGCGGGCTGGTGGCTGGCCATCGGCCACATCGTCACCGGACTCGCGCTGTGCGTCACGATCATCGGCATCCCGTTCGGCATCGCCAACTTCAAGATGGTCCCGCTCTCCCTGCTCCCGCTGGGCCGCGAAATCGTCCCGACGGACGCTCCGTTCGCCTCTCGCTGACCACGTCCGGCCTGTGGAGCCAGGCCGAGGGCCGCTACGGCGAGCAGCCGCACGAGGCCGTCCTCGACCGGGTTATCCACAGGCCGAGCGGGCTGTCGGTGGGGTGCGTCACCATGAACGCATGAACGAGACCGAGCAGTTGCTGGAGCAAGTCGCGGACCGCGTGCGCAACTCCGCGCACGCGCAGGGAAGGCCCCTGCCCGCACCGTCGGCCACCGGGGAGATCGCCCACGCCGAAGGCATACTCGGCTTCACGCTGCCGCCGCTGCTCGCCGCGCTCTACACCCGTGTGGGCGACGGCGGATTCGGCCCGGAGTACGGAGTGCTGTCGCTGGGTCAGGCCGTCCGGACGTATGGGGCGCAGCGCGCGTCCGGGTGGCGCTGGCCGGCGGGCGTACTGCCGATAGCCGACTTCGGCTGCGCCATGTACGCGTGCGTGGACTGCCACTCCCAGACCGCCCAGGTCCTGCTGTTCGACCCGAATCCAGGGGAGCCCGACCTCGCCTGGTCCATCGACACCCCGAGCCTGGCCGGCTGGCTCCGCGGCTGGCTGGACGGCACCGCCTGGTTCTGCGAGGAGTCAGGCCTGGGGGAGGAGACCGACCTGGAACTGGCTCCCTGGGCCGAGTTCAGATCCCGGATCTGAACCGTCGGCGCACACCGTAGGCCAGTACGCCGACCGCCAGCACCGCCGCCCCCGCGACCGCCGACGCGAGGGGCAGCGCGCAGGCCAGCACCACACAGCCGGACAGCCCGACCACTGCCACGGCCCGGCCCTTGACACCTGAATCGAGTGTCCACGCGGAGGCGTTCGCGATCGCGTAGTAAACCAGCACTCCGAAGGAGGAGAAACCGATCGCCCCCCGCAGGTCGGCGGTGGCCGCGAGCACCGCCACGACCGAACCCACCGCGAGCTCGGCATGGTGCGGCACCTGATGCCGGGGATGTACGGCGGCCAGGGTGCGGGGCAGATGGCCGTCCCGGGCCATCGCCAAGGCCGTCCGGGAGACGCCGAGGACGAGGGCCAGCAGCGAGCCCAGCGCGGCCAGGGCCGCGCCCACCCGGACGACCGGGGTCAGTTCGGGCCGGCCTGCCGCCCGGACCGCGTCGGCCAGCGGGGCCGACGACCCCGCCAGCCCGTCGGCACCGAGCACCGACAGCGCCGCCACCGTCACGGCGGCGTACACCAGCAGCGCGATCCCCAGCGCGAGCGGGACCGCCTGTGGGATCGTCCGCTCCGGGTCACGCACCTCCTCGCCCAGGGTGGTGATCCGGGCGTAGCCCGCGAAGGCGAAGAACAGCAGCCCGGCCCCCTGCAACAGTCCGACCGCACCCCAGTCCCCGCCGCCGAGCCGCCCGGCGTCGGCCGCCTCGGAGGTCAGGCACACCACGACCACACCGGCCAGCACCGCGAGGACGGCCGCCACGATCAGCCGGGCCAGCCGGGCGGACTTCTGCACGCCGCCGTAGCCGGCGGCCGTCAGCGCCACCACCGCGGCGACGGCCACGGCATGCTGCTGCCCGGGCCAGACGTACGCGCCGACGGTCAGGGCCATCGCCGCGCAGGAGGCCGTCTTGCCGACCACGAACCCCCAGCCCGCCAGATATCCCCAGAAGGGCCCGAGCCGCTCGCGCCCGTAGACGTACGTGCCGCCGGAGGCCGGGTACCGGGCGGCCAGCCGCGCCGAGGAGTGCGCGTTGCAGTAGGCCACCAGAGCCGCCAGCGCGAGGGCCGCGAGGAGCGCGCCGCCCGCCGCGCGTGCCGCCGGGGCGAGGGCGGCGAAGATCCCGGCGCCGACCATCGCACCGAGCCCGACCACGACCGCGTCGGAGACTCCCAGGCTGCGCTTCAACTCGTTGGTCACGGGGCGGAGGGTAACCGCCCTAGATGACGCCTTCCCGGCCGGGGAGCGGCATCCGCCCCAGCTCCCACCCCTCCAGGGCGGTCAGGCAGGCGTGGTCGAGATGGCGCAGCCCGCTCAGATCGAGCCGCACCGGCTTCCCGTGCGGAAGTGCGTCCAGGGCGTCGAGCAGCTTGGGCAGCCTCAGGAAGCTGGCGTTCCCCACGACCCGCACGCACAGCTCGCCGTCCTCCCACACCTCCTCGATGTGCACGTGGGAGGTCTCCCAGGCCGCCTTGGCGACGGCGAGCCCCAGGCCGACCAGCACGCCCTCGAAGAGATTGGTGGCCACGATCGCGGAGGCCGTGACCACCAGCACCACCGCCTCACCCCGGTGCGTCCGCCACAGCGCGGCCACCGCCCGGGCCGGCAGCAGCTTCCAGCCCGCGTGCAGCAGCACCCCGGCCAGCGCGGCGAGCGGTACGGCCTCCAGGACCTGGGGGAAGGCCACGGCGAAGAGCAACAGCCAGCCGCCGTGCAGCACCCGGGCCGCCCGGGTGCGCGCCCCGGCCTCCACATTGGCGGCGCTGCGCACGATGACGGCGGTCATCGGCAGCGCCCCGAGCAGCCCGCACACGCTGTTGCCCACGCCCTGGGCGATGAGCTCCCGGTCGTACTCCGTCCTCGGCCCGTCGTGCATGCGGTCCACGGCGGCGGCACTGAACAGCGTCTCGGCGGAGGCGATCAGCGCCAGCGCGATCACGGTCCCGACCGCCCCGAAGGAGGCCAGCGCGCCGAAGTCGCCCCAGGAGGGCGGGGACACCGCTTCCAGGACCCCCGTCACCCGAACCTTCTCCACGGGCAGCCGCAGCAGGGCCGCCACCGCGGTGGCGGCCGCCACCCCCACCAGCGCGCCGGGTACGAGTCGCATCCGCGCCGGCATCCGGCGCCACAGCGACAGGACGGCCATGGTCCCGGCCCCGAGTGCCACGGCGGCCCAGTCGGCCTGTGCCCCGAGCTCGTGCACCCCGCCCAGCTTGGCCAGGGTCTGCCCCGGAGCCTCCACGCCGCCCAGCGCGTAGAGCTGCCCGGAGATCAGCACCAGCCCGATCCCGGCCAGCATCCCGTGCACGACGGCGACGGAGATCGCCCGGAACCACCGCCCGAGCCGCAGCACCCCCATGCCCAGCTGCACCGCCCCGGCGGCCAGCACCAGCACCCCGAGCGCGGGCAGACCGTGCGCCCGCACCGCCTCGTAGACCAGCACGGTGAGCCCGGCCGCGGGCCCGCTCACCTGCAGCGAGCTCCCCCGGAACCACCCGGTGACGAGCCCTCCGACCACGCCGGTGACGATCCCTAGCTCGGCCGGCACCCCGGAGGCGACGGCCACCCCCACGCAGAGAGGTAGCGCGACCAGCGCGACGACGACGGACGCCCCGAAGTCTTCGCGAAACGTGCCGGCCCCAGGCATGCGAGAACCCCCTGCCACGCGGTGGATGGATGCCCCACCCACCTTGCCGGGCGCACTCGTGCCGCCCCAAGTGCCCACAGAGGCCCGCGATGGCGCACGCGCCGCTCACGCCCCGCACACACCCCCGCAACCCCCGCAACCGCCGCGGCCCGGCGGTCCGTGAGGACCGCCGGGCCGGCGTGCGGGCAGGTCTGCGACCTGGGTCAGCGGTAGTTCACGAACTGGATCGCGAAGTCCAGGTCCTTGCCCTTGAGCAGCGCCTGGACCTCCTGGAGGTCGTCACGGCTCTTGGAGCTGACGCGCAGCTCCTCGCCCTGGACCTGGGCCTTGACGCCCTTGGGACCCTCGTCCCGGATGATCTTCGCGACCTTCTTGGCGTTCTCCTGGGAGATGCCTTCCTCGATCGTGGCGAAGATCTTGTACTCCTTGCCGGACAGCTGCGGCTCGCCGGCGTCCAGCGCCTTGAGCGAGATCCCGCGCTTGACCAGCTTGGTCTCGAAGACGTCGAGGACGGCCTTGACGCGCTCCTCGGAGTTCGCCTCCATCAGGATCTTCTCGCCGGACCAGGCGATCGTGGCGCCGGTGCCCTTGAAGTCGTAGCGCTGCGAGAGCTCCTTGGCGGCCTGGTTGAGGGCGTTGTCGACCTCCTGCCGCTCGACCTTCGAGACGATGTCGAAACTGGAGTCGGCCATGTGGTGTGGCTCCTTGAAGTCGATTGTGATCGCCCCGGAGGGCGCGGCCGGACGTCCCCGGCCCGCTCCGCAAAGCCTAGCCACCGCACCCACCCGCAGCGCTGATCAATCCGGTGGCGAAGCACCCCCGGTCATCAGGTATCGTTTACGTCGTTGCCACAGAGCACCGCCCCAAAGCGGCCTCACCGGCAACATCCCATGGCGATGTGCCCGAGTGGCCAATGGGAGCGGACTGTAAATCCGTCGGCTTAGCCTACCCAGGTTCGAATCCTGGCGTCGCCACGCGATGTGAGACCCCCGTTACTTGTAGCGGGGGTCTTCTCGCATCCCCTCGCACCGGTCGGAAAACCGGTGGGCACGAGCGCCGCGCGCGGGCATGCTGACGGCATGATCAGCATCCGAAAGGCCGATGCCGCGTAAGCCCGTCTCGCAGGTCCGTGCGGACCTGCCCCGAAAGGCACGCCGTGGGGACGACCGGGCCGTCATCTCCGGGCTCTCCGCCAAGGCCCTAGCCGAGATCGCCCGCATCGAGCGCCGGGCCTACGAGCCGGGCGCGGCCCACAAGGCACTGCGCGACTGGCGCGAGACGGTCCACGCGCCAGGGCCCCTGCTGATGTACCCGCGCTGGTTCCACGAGTGCCCCTGCTGTGCGCCCGCCTGGGGCGGAGACCACCGGGAGACCCTGGAGGCCATCTGCCACGGCCTCTCGCGGAGGTCGGCGCGCGAGCTGCGCGCCGTGCTCGCGCCGCTCGACGAGCGGTTCCTCGCGCGCACCCTCAACGATCCGTACGCCTCGCCGCGCGACCGGTGGTGGCGTCGGCGGCTGGAGACTTCGTGAGCGCCGCCGTCCAGGGCCAGGACGTGCGGCGCGGGAGGGCGGGCAGTGCGACGCGACCCCCCCGACCAGAGCAGGACCTCGGCGGGCGGGCCCTGTCATACGTGCGGAGCAGTTCCGCCACGCCCATCGCCGCGAAGCCCCCCGGATCGCACGGATACCGCCTCGGCTGCCGCCCGTTCGACGTCATGGCCGTCTTCGACCGCATCGTCGGGGTCGCCTGTTCGTTTCACCAGGGGTGAAATGGACATTTGACACGCGTGGGAAAGCAGGCGGCGGAGTGCTGGTCGCCCTGCTCGGCGCCGGTATCCCGGCCCTGGTGGGAGCGGCGCTCCACACGGACACGGGGAAGCCGTACCAGGAGACCCGGCTCTATTTCGGCACCGAGCGCAGCGACGGCCGGGAACCCGTCGGAGAGCAGGAGTTCATGCGCTTCCTGGACCGCGAGATCACCCCCGCCTTTCCCGAGGGGCTGACCGTCCACGACGGGTACGGCCGGTGGCGGGGCGAGGACGGCAAGAGCATCCGCGAGACCTCGTACGAGGTGGTGCTGCTGTACCCCGTGAGGGAGGCCGACGAGCGCAACGCGCGCATCGAGGGGATCCGCAAGGCGTACGAGGACCAGTACCGGCAGGACTCGGTCGGGCGGTCCGACGACAAGGTGACCGCCGAGTTCTGACCGGGCCGATGGCCTGTCAGTTGCCCGCAACGTCCTTGACGGCCACGGTCACCGGCGTCGAACCGGAGGTCAGCTCCAAGGTCAGGCCCGCCGTCGCCGGCGTCTCGACCAGCTCGGCGAGCACCGCCGCCACGTCGTCGCGGGGCACGGACCCGCGGCCCGTGTGGGCCTCCAGGCGGACCAGACCCGTACCGGCGTCGTCGATGAGCGATCCGGGGCGCAGGATCGTCCACTCCAGCCCCAGCCGGGTCCGGAGGTGGTCGTCGGCCTCGCCCTTGGCCCGCAGGTAGACGTCGAAGACGTCATCGCCCTCGTGGTACGTGTCCGCGCCCATCGAAGAGACCATCAGGAAGCGCCGTACGCGTGCCCGTTCGGCCGCGTCGGCGAACAGCACTGCCGCGCCCCGGTCCACGGTGTCCTTGCGCCCGACACCGCTGCCGGGGCCCGCGCCGGCGGCGAAGACCGCCGCGTCCGCGCCGTGCAGGATGCCCGCAACGTGTTCGACCGTGGCCGATTCCAGATCGCACAGCACCGGTTCGGCGCCGGCCTCCCTGAGGTCGTCGCCCTGTGCCGGGTCGCGGATGATGCCCGCGACCTCGTACCCGCGCACGGCGAGCAGGCGCTCCAGCCGCAGCGCGATCTGACCGTGTCCACCCGCGATGACGATGCGCATGACCCGACCGTACGACGAGCCGGGCCCCCACGCCCGCGAACGTCCGGCGCACCTTCAGGGTCCGGGCTCCGTACGGCCCTGTCGGGGCAGGTCCAGAGCCACCGCGACGGCGGAGTCGCAGTACTCCCGGACGGCACTCGTACGGGCTACCACCCGTCCGCGGTGGATCACGATCCTGCTGTACGCCAGGGAGAGCACGGCCGCGATCCGGTCCCCGCGCACGGCGAGCAGCTCCGCCGGGAAACCGGCCTCCACCCGCACCTCCGGCAGGCCCATGGCCTCGCGGGCGGCGGAGCTGACCGACTCGTAGGCCTCGCCCGGCCGGAGCCCGCCCTGGGAGGCCAGCAGGTACGCGGCCTCCAGCGGGTCGCCGCGGCCGACCGGGTTCCCGGCGTCGCGCAGCGCACCGCTGCCGGCCGTGACCCGTACGCCCGCGGTCCGCAGCAGGCGGACGGGGGCGGTGCGCAGGCCTCGGCGCTCCAGGGCCGCGCAGTCGCCCTGGGGCAGGCAGGTCACCCGTACGCCGGCCGCCGCCAGCTGGTCGGCGGCGCGGGCGGCCACGTCCAGCGGGAGCCGGGAGAGACCGCCGCAGGGCCCGATGGTCACCCCGGGGCGCAGCCCGCCGGCCATCGCGGCGAGCCGGGACAGGCGGCCGGGGTCGTCACCGTCCGTGTGCAGGTCCACGGGACAGCCGTGCTCGGCGGCGAGTTCCAGGACGGCTTCGAGGAAGCCCGTCGGGTCGGGGTCCAGGTCGGGGCAGCCGCCGATCACGGAGGCGCCCATCTTGACCGCGTCCCGCAGCATCGCGAGCCCGCCGGCGCCGGCCACCCCGGTCAGCAGCCGGGGCACGGCCACGGTGGTCAGGTCGGTGAGCCCGCGCAGCGATCGGCGGGCCTGGAGCACGGCCTCCATGGGGCCGAGGCCGTGCACGTCGCCGATCCGGACGTGCGAGCGCACGGCGGTGGCGCCGTGCCCGAGCTGGAGCAGGGCCGCTTCGGTGGCCCGGCGCTGGACCTCGTCGGGGGTGTAGGAGACGGGCCCTTCGCCGTCGGCGGTCAGGGCGGTGTCCCCGTGGGCGTGGGGCTCGGCGGGGGCGGGCAGCAGCAGGTAGCCGCTGAGGTCCACGCGGGAGAGGGCGGGGGCCGGGAGGCTGCCCGCGGTGCCCACGGCCTGGATCCGGCCGCTGCTGAGGCGGACGTCGACGGTCCGGCCGTCGGTGAGGCGGGCCCCGGCGAGCAGCAGGGTGGCGGCCTCGGCGGCGGCCGCGTTCCCGGCCCCGCGCGAGGGTGCGCGGTTCTGGGAGGGGCCGTGTGCGGGTCCGTGGCCGCCGCCCTCGCCGCGGCCGCTGCGGGGGGAGTGGGACGGCTGCTGCGGCTGGCTTTCGGACATCGCGCTCCTGCGGTGGCTCGGGCGGTTCCTGGGCCCTGGCCGCTACCTACGGCCCAAGATCACGCAGCGTGCTCAGAGCCTAGGGTGCGCGGCAGCCCGCTTCATGGAAGAGCGCAATAGTCGTACCGGTGTGGTGCGCGTGCGCCTCGGCGCCCGCGCGTGCGCCCTGGTGGCATCAGCCGCGCCGACCCGGCGCCGACCGGTCGGCGCGCGGTCGGAGCGACGTGAGCCCGCGGAGTGAGCCCGCACACAATCTGGGGCGGAAGTGGCCGGAGAGGGCTCTGCGCTCTGATCGACAAAGGCTTCCGAACCCCCTCGGAGCCCGGTCCCCGCAAAGGATTTGGGCGATCGGCAGGCAACCGTGTAATGTCTTCATCGCTCGCCCCAATAGCTCAGTCGGTAGAGCGTCTCCATGGTAAGGAGAAGGTCTGCGGTTCGATTCCGCATTGGGGCTCTGGTGAGAGAGGTTCCCCACCCTCGGGTGGGGAGCGGATCACATCAAAGCGGCGTAGCTCAGTCGGTAGAGCAAGCGGCTCATAATCGCTGTGTCACCGGTTCAAGTCCGGTCGCCGCTACACACAGTAGCCGATTGCGGGGTCGGTCTCCCGGTCGGCTACTCTTGTATGCGTTCATCCGTCCCAATTTCCGTCAAGGAGCACTCACGTGGCTGCCACCGACGTCCGCCCGAAGATCACGCTGGCCTGCGTGGAGTGCAAGGAGCGGAACTACATCACCAAGAAGAACCGGCGTAACAACCCGGACCGTCTTGAGATGAAGAAGCACTGCCCGCGCTGCAACTCGCACACCGCGCACCGCGAGACCCGCTGACCCTAGCGAAGTCTCGTACACAGGCACCGTCATGAGGTCGTCCCCTTCATTGGGGGCGGCCTTGTGTCGTTTTCGCACTCTGTACCTGTGGCGTATGCCGCACCTGTTTTTGTGTCTTTCGTGTCCCTTCATCAGGAGGTAGTGAGTCATGGCTCTCGACCAGTCCTTCGTGGGGCGGAGCTACCCGCCCACCGATCCGTACGAGGTCGGCCGGGAGAAGATCCGCGAATTCGCGGTAGCGGTGGGTGACGCCAATCCCGTCTACACCGACCCCGAAGCCGCCAAGTCGTACGGCTACTCCGATGTGATCGCTCCGCCGACTTTTGTATTCGCGATCACTTTCGCGGCGGCGGGCCAGGTTGTCGAGGACCCGCAGCTGGGGCTGGACTACAGCCGCGTCGTGCACGGCGACCAGAAGTTCGCGTACTCCCGCCCCGTGCGCGCCGGTGACCGGCTTTCGGTGACCTCCACGATCGAGGCCGTGAAGTCCCTCGCGGGCAACGACATCATCGACATCCGCGGCGAGGTCCACGACGAGACCGGCGAGCACGTGGTGACGGCGTGGACGAAGCTCGTCTCCCGCGCCCCCGAGGAGGCCTGACATGGCAGCGCAGATCCAGTACGCCGACGTCGAGGTCGGCACCGAGCTGCCGGCGGCGTCCTTCCCCGTGACGCGCGCCACGCTCGTCCGCTACGCCGGTGCCTCGGGTGACTTCAACCCGATCCACTGGAACGAGAAGTTCGCCAAGGAGGTCGGACTGCCGGACGTGATCGCGCACGGCATGTTCACCATGGCCGAGGCGATCCGTGTGGTCACCGACTGGGTCGGCGACCCGGGCGCGGTGGTCGAGTACGGCGTCCGCTTCACGAAGCCGGTCGTGGTCCCGAACGACGACCAGGGCGGCCTGATCGAGGTCACGGCCAAGGTCGCGGCCAAGCTGGACGACAACCGCGTCCGGGTCGACCTGACGGCCATGAGCGCCGGCCAGAAGGTACTGGGCATGTCCCGCGCCGTGGTCGAACTGGCGTAAGGCCGCGAGGGGGCTGGGCTGGGCGCCGGGCTTTCGGGTTGGGGGTCGGGCGTCGGGGCAGGCGCCCGGCCTCGTCGTTTGGTGGGGCGGGGGCTTCGGGGGCGGGCCTCAACCGGGCCTCAACCGGGCGGCATCAGGGATGCGGTCGGTGGCTTCGGGCGGGCTGCTGTCCTTGGGCGGGATCGGGGACGGACGGGAAACCCCCAGCCCATCCCCGATCCCGCCCAGGGGCGACGAACCCGCCGTGATCCCGCCCCACGTCCCTGAGGCCGACCAGCAGACGTCCCGCCCCCCGAAGCCCCCCGCCCCGCGCCCGCCCCGCCCCCTTGCTTAGTTAGTGATTGAGCACTAACTTAGAACGCATGGCAAGGATGAGCGCAGAAGAGCGGCGCGAGAGCGTCATTCGGGCGGCGATGCATGAGTTCGCGCGCGGGGGCTACTACGGGACCTCCACCGAGGCGATCGCCAAGCGGGTGGGTGTCTCGCAGCCGTATCTCTTCCGGCTCTTCCCGAACAAGCTCGCCATCTTCCTCGCCGCCGCCGAGCGGTGCATGCGGGATACCCGGGAGGTCTTCGCCGAGGCCGGCGAAGGGCTGTGCGGCGAGGAGGCCACGCGGGCCATGGCGAACGCCTACACCCGGCTCATCGCCGAGGATCCCGACAAGCTCCAGATGCAGCTCCAGATGTACGTCACCGTCGCCGCCGCCGAAGCGGCCGGGGATCACGAGCTCGGCGAGCTCGTCCGGAAGGGCTGGATGGAGCTGTGGGACACGGTCCACGTGCCGTTCGGCGGCGACGTGAAGGAGACCACGACCTTCATGGCGTACGGGATGCTGATCAACACCCTCGCCGCCATGGGCTTCCCGCCCGGGCATCGGGTCTGGGAGGGGTTGTACCCCGACGCCCACAGCAAGGGCCGCCTGGAGAAGTGAGGACGCGCCGCCTGTCCGGCGGGCCACTCATGCGCACGAAAGTTAGTCAGCAATAACTAACAATCCTCAGGGGGAATCGTGAACACGCAAGACCCGCAAGACCTGCAAGGCCCGGACACCAAGCTCCGCGCCCCCGCCGTCTGGGCCCTGGTCCTCACCGGCGTCGCCAGCTTCATGGCCGCCCTGGACAACCTCGTCGTCACCACCGCCCTCCCCGCCATCCGCGAGGACCTCGGCGGCAAGCTGGAGGACCTGGAGTGGACGGTGAACGCGTACACGCTCACCTTCGCCGTCCTCCTCATGTTCGGCTCCGCACTCGGTGACCGTTTCGGCCGCCGCCGGCTCTTCACCGTGGGCCTCGCGATCTTCACCGGCGCCTCCGCCGCGGCCGCGCTCTCGCCCGGCATCGACGCGCTCATCGCCGCCCGCGCCGTCCAGGGCGTCGGAGCCGCGATCATGATGCCGCTCACCCTGACCCTGCTCACCGCCGCCGTACCGGCGGCCCGCCGCGGCATGGCCCTCGGCATCTACGGCGCCGTCACAGGCCTCGCCGTCGCCAGCGGCCCCCTCATCGGCGGCAGCCTCACCGAGCACATCTCCTGGCAGTGGATCTTCTGGCTCAACGTTCCGATAGGCCTCGCACTGATACCCCTCGCCCGTCTGCGGCTCGCCGAGTCCACCGCGCCCGGTGCCCGTCTCGACGTCCCGGGCACCCTGCTCATCAGCGGCGGCCTCTTCGGCATCGTCTACGCCCTGGTCAACGCCAACTCCGAGGGCTGGACCAGTGCCCCCGTGCTCACCGGCCTGATCGTCGGAGCCGCGCTCGTCGGCGGGTTCGTCTACCACGGCTTCAACCACGCGAACCCCATGCTCCCCATGCGGCTCTTCCAGAACCGCGGCTTCCTCGGGATCAACCTGGCCAGCCTGCTGATGTTCCTGGGCATGTTCGGCTCGATCTTCCTGCTCAGCCAGTTCCTCCAGGGCGTCGCCGGCTACTCGCCCACCCAGGCGGGCCTGCGCATGCTCCCCTGGACCGGCATGCCGATGATCGTCGCCCCCTTCGCGGGCATCCTCTCCGACCGCATCGGCGGCCGCCCCGTCGTCGCCGCCGGGCTGGCGTTCCAGGCCCTCGGCCTCGGCTGGTTCGCGGCGATCCTGACCGCGGACGTCTCGTACGCCGCCCAGCTGCCGGCGCTGATCCTCAGCGGGATCGGCATGGCCCTCTACTTCGCCCCCGCTGCCAACGTCCTGATGTCCACCGTCGCCCCGGCAGACCAGGGCAAGGCCTCCGGCACCAACAACGCCCTGCGCGAGGTCGGCGGCGCCCTGGGGGTCGCGGTCCTGGCCTCGGTCTTCTCCGCCCAGGGCGGCTACGAGTCCCCGCAGGCCTTCACCGACGGCACGATCCCCGCCCTGTGGATCGGCGCCGGCGCGGTCGCCCTGGCCGCCGCGCTCGCCCTGCTCCTGCCGGGCAGGCCGAAGCCGAGCCCGGCCGCCCCGGGCCATGTCGCGGCGGTTCCGGACAAGGTCCCCGCGGCCGGCTGATCCAGTCCGGCAGACGTGCGACCTGAAGTGCCACTTCAGGTCGCACCGATCATGCGACCCCGCAAAGGAGTGACGTCATGCCCGACATCCCGTGGTCCACCCCCACCCAGGCCGCCCCCGACGCCGACGTCTACGTCATGGCCTCCCGCTTCGAGACCTCCACGCTCACCGGCGCCCTCAGGTTCTTCCTCAAGGCGCCCGGAATCATCGGCCAGATCCGCAAGGCCCCCGGCGCCCACGGCGTCGCCCTGCGGGCGCGCGTCCTCGGCCGCACCTTCCTGACCCTCTCCGCCTGGGAGGACCGGGACGCGCTCTACCGGTTCGCCGGCAGCGAGCCGCACCGCTCCAGCTCCAGGGCGGCCGCCGCCTTCATGAAGGAGTCGGCCTTCACCTTCTGGACCGTGAAGGCGGCCGAGCTCCCCATCAGCTGGACCGAGGCGGAGCGCCGCCTGGCCGAGCAGAAGACGGCCTACTGAGTCACGGTCCGTGGCCCCGCAGGGATGCGGCGGGTACGGACCGTACTCTTGTCCACGTGCAGGAACTCCACGACGCCCCCCTCGCCCCGCTGACCACCTTCCGCCTCGGTGGCCCCGCCACACGTCTGGTCACCGCGACCACCGACGCCGAGGTGGTCGCCGCCGTCCGGGCCGCGGACCAGAACGGCACCCCGCTCCTCGTCATCGGCGGCGGCAGCAACCTGGTCATCGGTGACCACGGCTTCGAGGGCACCGCCCTGCGCATCGCGACCACCGGCTTCCACCTCGACGGCACGCGGCTGGAGCTCGCCGCGGGCGAGAACTGGAGCGACGCCGTCGCCCGCACCGTCGAAGCCGGACTCGCCGGTATCGAATGCCTCGCCGGAATCCCCGGCTCCGCCGGCGCGACGCCCATCCAGAACGTGGGGGCGTACGGCCAGGAGGTCTGCGACACCATCACCGAGGTCGTCGCCTACGACCGCACCCGAGGCGAAACGGTCACGCTGAGCGCCGCCGAATGCGCGTTCACGTACCGCAACAGCCTCTTCAAGCACGAGCCCGAGCGGTACGTCGTCCTGCGCGTGCGCTTCGCCCTGGAGGACGCCGGCGGGCTGTCCGCGCCGATCAAGTACCCCGAGACCGCCCGCGCCCTCGGCGTCGAGGCCGGCGACCGGGTCCCGGCCGCCGAAGCCCGCGCGACCGTGCTGCGCCTGCGCGCGGGCAAGGGCATGGTCCTCGACCCCGCCGACCACGACACCTGGTCGGCCGGCTCCTTCTTCCACAACCCGATCCTGACCGACGAGGCCTACGCCGCCTTCCTCGCCCGCGTCCAGGACCGCCTCGGCCCCGACACCGCCCCGCCCGCCTACCCCGCGGGCGACGGCCGTACGAAGACCAGCGCAGCCTGGCTGATCGACAAGGCCGGATTCACCAAGGGCTACGGCACGGGCCCCGCGCGCATCTCCACCAAGCACACGCTCGCCCTCACCAACCGGGGCGAGGCCACCACCGAGGACCTCCTCACCCTGGCCCGCGAGGTCGTCGCGGGCGTCCATGCGGCCTTCGGCGTCACCCTGGTCAACGAACCGGTGACGGTCGGCGTCAGCATCTGAGGAGCCCCGGCCGCCCATGCTCTGTCCCCGGCACGGGGCCGGTACGGACCCCACCCGCCTCGTGGGGCGCACGCTCAGCCGAGTCGTCGCGTCCTGGCACATCAGCGAAGGCGAGCGCTCCGAGGCTCCCCTCGACGTCTGGCTCATCGACAGCGTCGGCGACTGCATCCGCATCACCACCGGGTCCGACCAGTGCCTCATCGTCGAATCCGCCGCCCCGCACGAGCCGTACGACATGGGGGAGTGGGGCCGCATCGAGGTCGGCGAGGACCTGGGTGACCACCCCTTCCTGCGCCACCTCGGCGAGACGGTCTCCTCGGTCGCCGAATTCGCCCTGCCCGAGCAGGGGCGCACGCACCTGGAGATCGGTTTCCCGGACGGCCACCGGGTGCGCGCCGACTGCTACCAGGGCGACCTGCGGCTCACGCGCTGACGCTCACCCGGTGAGCCAGTGGTCGATCCCGGCCAGCAGCTTGGCCTGTACGTCCTCGGGCGCGGCCGAACCGCGCACCGACTGGCGGGCCAGCTCGGCGAGTTCCGCGTCGGTGAAGCCGTGGTGGCGGCGGGCGATCTCGTACTGCGCCGCGAGCCGGGACCCGAACAGCAGGGGGTCGTCCGCGCCGAGCGCCATCGGCACCCCGGCCTCGAACAGCGTGCGCAGCGGGACGTCCTCGGGCCGCTCGTAGACCCCGAGGGCCACGTTCGACGCGGGGCAGACCTCGCAGGTGATCTGCCGGTCGGCGAGTCGCTTGAGCAGCCGGGAGTCCTCGGCGGCCCGGACGCCGTGCCCGATGCGGGAGGCGTGCAGATCGTCGAGGCAGTCGCGGACGGAGGCCGGGCCGGTGAGTTCGCCGCCGTGCGGGGCGGCGAGCAGGCCGCCCTCGCGGGCGATGGCGAAGGCCCGGTCGAAGTCGCGGGCCATGCCGCGGCGCTCGTCGTTGGAGAGGCCGAAGCCGACGACGCCGCGGTCGGCGTAGCGGACGGCGAGGCGGGCGAGGGTGCGGGCGTCGAGGGGATGCTTCATGCGGTTGGCGGCGATGAGGACCCGCATCCCGAGGCCGGTCTCGCGGGACGCGCTGTCCACGGCGTCGAGGATGATCTCGACGGCCGGGATCATGCCGCCGAGGAGGGGGGCGTAGGAGGTGGGATCCACCTGGATCTCCAGCCAGCCGCTGCCGTCCCGTACGTCCTCCTCCGCGGCCTCGCGGACCAGGCGCCGGATGTCGTCGGGCTCGCGGAGGCAGGAGCGGGCGGCGTCGTAGAGCCGCTGGAAGCGGAACCAGCCGCGCTCGTCGGTGGCGCGGAGCCGTGGGGGTTCGCCGGCTGTCAGGGCGTCCGGGAGGCGGACGCCGTACTTGTCGGCGAGCTCCAGGAGGGTCGATGGTCGCATCGAGCCGGTGAAGTGCAGGTGGAGGTGGGCCTTCGGCAGAAGCGTGAGATCGCGTGCGTGCTCCATCTGGTGATCCTGCCGTACCGCTGCGCCGGGCGGGAGGGGGTTTTACCTATTGGGGGCTTGCTCGAACGTGCGAGCGGGAGTGGTGGGGGGGGTGCGGGGAACGCCGGAGCGGCGCCTCCCCGACGGGGGACGCCGCTCCGGATCCGGCTGTGGAACCGCCCGAGGCCTAGGCCTTGGCCTCCGCCAGGAGCTTCTGGATACGGGAGACGCCCTCCACCAGGTCCTCGTCGCCCAGGGCGTAGGACAGGCGCACGTAGCCCGGGGTGCCGAAGGCCTCGCCCGGAACGACCGCGACCTCGACCTCGTCCAGGATCAGGGCGGCGAGCTCGACCGAGGTCTGCGGGCGCTTGCCGCGGATCTCCTTGCCGAGGAGCCCCTTGACCGAGGGGTACGCGTAGAACGCGCCCTCGGGGACCGGGCAGAGGACGCCCTCGATGTCGTTCAGCATCTTGACCATCGTCTGGCGGCGGCGGTCGAAGGCCTTGCGCATCTCCGCGACGGCGTCCAGGTTGCCCGAGACGGCGGCCAGCGCGGCGATCTGGGCCACGTTGGAGACGTTGGAGGTGGCGTGCGACTGCAGGTTCGTCGCCGCCTTGATGACGTCCAGCGGGGCGATGACCCAGCCCACGCGCCAGCCCGTCATCGCGTACGTCTTGGCGACACCGTTGACGATGATGCACTTGTCGCGCAGGGCCGGGACCAGGACCGGCAGCGAGGTGAACTTCGCGTCGCCGTAGACCAGGTGCTCGTAGATCTCGTCCGTGAGGACCCACAGGCCGTGCTCGGCGGCCCACTCGCCGATCGCCTTCGCGTCGGCCTCGCTGTAGACCGCGCCCGTCGGGTTGGACGGGGAGACGAAGAGGACGACCTTGGTGCGCTCGGTGCGCGCGGCCTCCAACTGCTCGACGGAGACCCGGTAGCCGGTGGTCTCGTCGGCGACGACCTCGACGGGGACACCGCCGGCGAGACGGATGGACTCCGGGTAGGTGGTCCAGTACGGAGCCGGGACGATGACCTCGTCACCCGGGTCCAGGATCGCGGCGAAGGCGTTGTAGATCGCCTGCTTGCCGCCGTTGGTCACCAGGACCTGCGCCGGGTCGATCTCGTAGCCGGAGTCGCGCAGGGTCTTCGCGGCGATCGCGGCCTTGAGCTCGGGCAGGCCGCCGGCCGGCGTGTAGCGGTGGTACTTGGGGTTGCGGCAGGCCTCGACCGCGGCCTCGACGATGTAGTCCGGGGTCGGGAAGTCGGGCTCGCCCGCGCCGAAGCCGATCACCGGGCGCCCGGCGGCCTTGAGGGCCTTGGCCTTGGCGTCGACGGCGAGGGTGGCGGACTCGGAGATGGCGCCGATGCGGGCGGACACCCGGCGCTCGGAGGAAGGCGTTGCAGAGGTCATGTCGGCAATCGTCCCAGACGGCAAAGAGGCGCCGCACAACGTTTCAGTTACCGGACCGGTTGATGCCGCGTCGGGTTCTGTTCGACGTCAGGGCCCGGTTCACGTACACTCACCTGTCGTTGGACCTCGCCAGCCGCCCAGAGCGTGAGCACTCCGTGCACTCGCTCGGATGCGGTAGGTTGGGGGACGCAAAGGGTCGTAGCTCAATTGGTAGAGCACTGGTCTCCAAAACCAGCGGTTGGGGGTTCGAGTCCCTCCGGCCCTGCTCCACACTCCTTCTCGGATGTGTGTGCGCAGGTACGTACTTCGATGCAACGCCGTGCGGCGCAACCGGGCGCGGTACGGCCACGACCCGGATTCAGGTGAGAGACGTGACGGACGCCCTGGGCTCCATCGACATGCCTGATGCCGAGGACGAGACTCGCGAGAAGAAGGCCCGCAAAGGCGGCAAGCGCGGCAAGAAGGGTCCTCTGGGCCGGCTCGCGCTGTTCTACCGCCAGATCGTCGCGGAACTCCGCAAGGTTGTCTGGCCCACTCGCAACCAGCTCACGACGTACACCACCGTGGTGATTGTCTTCGTCGTCATCATGATCGGTCTGGTGACCGTGATTGACTTTGGGTTTGAGAAAGCCATCAAGTTCGTCTTCGGCTGATCCCCGCGGGGGGCGGCGCCTTGATGGGTGTCGCCCGTTTTCGCATGTTCCACCACCTTTTGTATCCAGGAAGAAGCAGCCACCGTGTCTGACCCGAACCTGAACGCGAGCCACGACTCCGTCGAGTCCGTCGAGGACGAGCTCGACATCGTCGAGGCGGCAGACGCTGTGGACCCCGACGAGGCCGAGCACGCCGACGCCAAGGCGGGTGTCGCCGCCGAAGAGGCCGCGCTGCACGTCGAGGACGAGGTCGAGGCTGAAGCCGAGATCGAGGACGACGCCGAGGTCGAGCCGGTTGCCGACGACGCCGAGGAAGAGGGCGACGTCGAGGCCGAGGTCGAGGCCGCCGCCGACGAGGAGGCCGAGGAGGCCGCCGAGGTCGAGCCCGCCGAGCCCGTCGACCCCATCCAGGCCCTGCGCGACGAACTGCGCCTCCTGCCCGGCGAGTGGTACGTGATCCACACCTACGCCGGCTACGAGAAGCGCGTGAAGGCCAACCTGGAGCAGCGCGCCGTCTCGCTGAACGTCGAGGAGTTCATCTACCAGGCCGAGGTGCCCGAGGAAGAGATCGTCCAGATCAAGAACGGCGAGCGCAAGAACGTCCGGCAGAACAAGCTGCCCGGTTACGTTCTCGTCCGCATGGATCTGACGAACGAGTCCTGGGGCGTCGTCCGCAACACGCCTGGCGTCACCGGCTTCGTCGGCAACGCGTACGACCCGTACCCGCTGACCCTGGACGAGATCGTCAAGATGCTCGCCCCGGAGGCGCAGGAGAAGGCCGCCAAGGCCGCCGCGGAAGAGGCCGGTCTGCCCGCGCCCGCCGTCAAGCGCACCATCGAGGTCCTGGACTTCGAGGTCGGCGACTCGGTCACCGTCACCGACGGCCCGTTCGCGACGCTCCAGGCGACCATCAACGAGATCAACCCGGACTCGAAGAAGGTCAAGGGTCTCGTCGAGATCTTCGGCCGCGAGACCCCGGTCGAGCTCAGCTTCGACCAGATCCAGAAGAACTGATCCAGCTCTTCTGAGACACAGCTTCCGGACAGGTCAGATCGCCCCCTGAAGGGCGGTCTGACCTGCTCGGTTTTTAGCCCCGCAGCGATACCCGTTATCGTGGTGCGGTATGCCTCCATCCGGATGACCGGATTGGCGGCGAAAAACTCTCACTAGGACCCGGAGAGAGCAATGCCTCCCAAGAAGAAGAAGGTCACGGGGCTTATCAAGCTCCAGATCAAGGCCGGTGCGGCCAACCCGGCTCCGCCGGTCGGCCCCGCGCTCGGTCAGCACGGCGTCAACATCATGGAGTTCTGCAAGGCCTACAACGCCGCGACCGAGTCGCAGCGTGGCATGGTCGTGCCGGTGGAGATCACGGTCTACGACGACCGCTCCTTCACCTTCATCACGAAGACCCCGCCGGCCGCGCGCCTCATCCTGAAGGCCGCGGGCATCGAGAAGGGCTCCGGCGAGCCGCACAAGACCAAGGTCGCCAAGCTCACCGGCGCCCAGGTCCGCGAGATCGCCGAGCTGAAGATGCCCGACCTCAACGCCAACGACGTCGACGCCGCGATGAAGATCATCGCCGGCACCGCGCGTTCGATGGGCGTCACGGTCGAAGGCTGATTCAGCCACCCCCAGCACCACCAGTGGTAGGACCAAGCGCTGGTCCGCACCACGACTCCATGCCTGAAGCCAAAACACAGGAGCAGAAGTGAAGCGCAGCAAGACTCTCCGCGCTGCGGACGCCAAGGTCGACCGGGAGAAGCTGTACGCCCCGCTCGAGGCCGTCCGTCTCGCCAAGGAGACCTCCGCGACCAAGTTCGACAGCACCGTCGAGGTCGCCTTCCGCCTGGGTGTCGACCCGCGCAAGGCCGACCAGATGGTCCGTGGCACCGTGAACCTCCCGCACGGCACCGGCAAGACCGCCCGGGTCCTGGTCTTCGCGACCGGTGACCGTGCTGCGGCCGCGGAAGCCGCCGGCGCCGACATTGTCGGCGACGACGAGCTGATCAACGAGATCGCCAAGGGCAACCGCCTGAACGAGTTCGACGCCGTTGTGGCCACCCCGGACCTCATGGGCAAGGTCGGCCGCCTCGGCCGCGTGCTCGGTCCCCGTGGCCTCATGCCGAACCCGAAGACCGGCACCGTCACCATGGACGTCGCGAAGGCTGTCACCGAGATCAAGGGTGGCAAGATCGAGTTCCGCGTCGACAAGCACTCGAACCTGCACTTCATCATCGGCAAGGTCTCCTTCTCCGATGAGCAGCTGGTCGAGAACTACGGCGCGGCCCTGGACGAGATCCTCCGTCTGAAGCCGTCCGCCGCGAAGGGCCGCTACATCAAGAAGGCCGCCCTGAGCACCACGATGGGTCCCGGCATCCAGCTGGACTCCAACCGCACCCGGAACCTCCTCGTCGAGGAAGACCCGGCTGCTGTCTGAGCCTCACGGCTCTGATCGTCTGAACGGGCCTCTCGCCCCCCTTCACGGGGTGGCGGGGGGCCCGTTTGCGTGTTGAGCGCCACATATCCCGCCATCGGGGGCTAATGGCCGCGCGTCCCGTCGGCGGGGGAACGTAATGTCAGCCTGAAGAAACGATCATTCAAGGGGTGGGGACCTCCGTGTCTGTTTACCGGAAGAAGACCGTCGGCGCCGCTCTGGCCGCCGTACTGCTCGTGGGCGGCGCCACGGCGTGCGAGAACGGCAAGAAGGACGACTCGGGCAAGGCCGCCTCCGGCGCGTCCGCGCAGCCGAGCACGCCGGTGGCGGGCGGCTCCGCCACCGAGGCGCTCTCCGCGGCCTACAAGAAGACCTCGGCCGCCAAGTCGGCCAAGGTCCGCATGACGATGTCGATGCCCGCGGCGCTGGGCGGCCAGGGCGGCACCGTGGAGATGACGGGCGTCCAGGGCTGGGACCCGAACGTCATGGACATCACCGTGAAGGGGGCGCTCGCCCCGGGCACCGGCGCCGAGTCCATGCGCATGATCATGTCGAACGACGTCATGTTCATGGAGATGCCGGCCGACTCCCCGATGTCCGCGGGGCTGGACGGCAAGCGCTGGATGAAGCTGGACATCAAGGCGGCCGCGGAGGCCTCCGGGGACGCGGACGTGCTGAAGAAGCTGGGCGGCGTCGGCGGCATGGACCAGAGCCAGGACCCGGCCAAGCAGCTCGCCCTGCTGCTGAGCTCGCCGAACGTGAAGCACCTCGGTGCCGAGAAGGTCGAGGGCACGGACACCGAGCACTACAAGGGCACTCTGACCCTCGACGAGATGCTCGCGGCCAACGAGTCCGCCAAGACGCTGTCCGAGGCCGATCGGACGAAGCTCGTCGACGCGATGAAGAAGTCCGGCATCGTCGACTACGACATGGACGTCTGGGTCAACAAGGACGGCTACCCGGTCCACATGAAGGTCGCCATCCGCATGCCCCAGGGGAGCATGAACATGGACGCCTTCTACTCGGACTACGGCTCCGCGGCCACCGTCCAGGCCCCGCCGGAGAACGAGACCCTCGACCTCTTCGCCATGCTCAAGCAGCTGGGCGAGACCGGCGCCGGCGCCTGACCAGCCCGCGCACCCGGTCGCAGAAAGATCCATTCATGGGGGAGAACCAGATGAACAAGACTGCCCGGGCCCGGGCCGGTATCGCGATGGCGGGTACCGCACTGCTCGTGGGCGGCCTCACGGCCTGCGGCGGCGACAAGGCCGCCGCGGGCAGCGGCGCGGCGGACGGGGGCAAGTCCGCGCAGGCCAAGGCTCAGACCCCGGTGGACGCGGTGAAGGCGTCGTACGTGAAGACGGCGGCGGCCAGGTACGCCAAGGCCGAAATCTCCACCGTCGGGAAGGACGGCACGACCAGCGGCCAGTCCGGCACGAAGGGCTGGTACCCGTCCGGCCATGACCTGTCGCTGAAGGACGAGAAGCACCCCGGCGCGCGGTCGGTCATGATCGGCGACACCGTCTACACCAAGATGGACAAGCCCATCGACGGCAAGTCCTGGATGCGGCTGGAGCTGTCCAAGGACGGGAAGCCGGGCGTCCGGCTGAACGAGGACCCGGCCGAGTACCTCGCGATGCTGCTGGGCCAGGAGAAGCTCACGCTGGTCGGGGCCGAGCAGACCGACGGCGTCGACGCCCAGCACTACAAGGGCAGCTTCACCAACGCCGACCTGCTCAAGGCGGACGAGTCCACCAAGGTCATGGAGGAGAAGAACCGCCAGTACCTCCACGAGTCCGTGAAGCACCTCACCGCCTTCGAGGTGGACCTGTGGATCGGCAAGGACGGCTACCCCGTCCGCGTCGACTCGGTGAGCACGGACGGTGACGGAACGTCCAGGACCACGGCGAAGTTCTCCGACTACGGCGCGGCCGCGCCGGTCGCGGCACCCCCCGCCGACCAGGTCATCTCCTTCGACGACGTGCTGAAGGGCAGCGGTTCCTGAGGCGATTTGCCTCGACTGGACCCCTTCACGTACGCTTCCCCAGAAGCCAAAGACCGCTGGTCGTTGCCGTGCCCGCAAGGGTGTGGCGGCCGAAGGATCCGCTGAGCGCGGACGTCCTGCGCAGGTGTTCGTGGAAAAGCTCCCGGAGTATTCCGGTCGAGCTTACGCCCCGTGCGCATGCGCCGGGGCGTTTCGTTTTGTTCAGCCCCTTCTGAGCGGTCCTCATCACCCGGAAGGAGGCCGACGCACTATGCCGACGCCCAACAAGGCTGCCGCGGTAGCCGAGCTCAAGGACGCGTTCCAGAGCTCGAACGCCGCCGTGCTGACCGAGTACCGGGGTCTCACCGTCGCGCAGCTCAAGACGCTGCGTCGCTCTCTCGGTGAGAACGCCCAGTACGCCGTGGTGAAGAACACGCTGACCAAGATTGCGGCCAACCAGGCCGGGATCACCGCGCTGGACGAGCACTTCGCTGGTCCGACCGCGGTCGCCTTCATCACCGGTGACCCGGTGGAGTCGGCGAAGAGCCTGCGTGACTTCGCCAAGGACAACCCGAACCTCATCATCAAGGCGGGTGTCCTTGATGGTAAGGCGCTCACCGCCGATGAGATCAAGAAGCTTGCGGACCTCGAGTCCCGCGAGGTTCTGCTCAGCAAGCTGGCCGGCGCGTTCAAGGGCAAGCAGTCTCAGGCTGCCTCGCTCTTCCAGGCGCTGCCGTCGAAGTTCGTCCGCACCGCGGAAGCGCTTCGCGTCAAGCTCGCCGAGCAGGGCGGTGCCGAGTAATTCGGCTCGCGCACTGATCCACGCCGCCTAGTGCGTGGGTCGTAGCGGGCCGTTACGCCCGCCTCTATATACATCCGGCACCTGCCGAATTAGTGGAAGGATCGCCCATCATGGCGAAGCTCTCTCAGGACGACCTCCTCGCCCAGTTCGAGGAGATGACCCTCATCGAGCTCTCCGAGTTCGTGAAGGCCTTCGAGGAGAAGTTCGACGTCACCGCCGCCGCGGCCGTCGCCGTTGCCGGCCCCGCCGCCGGTGGCCCCGCCGCCGAGGCCGAGGAGGAGAAGGACGAGTTCGACGTCATCCTCACCGGTGCCGGCGACAAGAAGATCCAGGTCATCAAGGTCGTGCGTGAGCTGACCTCCCTGGGCCTCAAGGAGGCCAAGGACCTCGTGGACGGCGCCCCGAAGCCGGTCCTCGAGAAGGTTGCCAAGGACGCCGCTGAGAAGGCCGCCGAGGCCCTCAAGGGCGCCGGTGCGGCCGTCGAGGTCAAGTAACACCTCTGGGGCCCCTCAGGGGCCCCAGCCGAGGGCGATCACCCGTAAGGGTGGTCGCCCTTTGGCGTACCCGTGGGGCCTGACTTGCCCTGCTCACGTTGGGGAGTAGGGTGATCTTCGTTGCCTCGAAGCAGGGTCCGGAGATGATCCGCTCGGAGCAGGGGGCCTTGACGAACGGGACGTGGCGCGCAATTCTCAGTCCCGTCGCAAGCTCGACCACCTCGATCCGAGATCCGAGGCATGGATCGACTACGAAGAGGGCAGTACTGATACGCGCTCTGTGTACGAGGGCCGCAGCGTTGGATGTTGGTTTCGACAACATGGGGAAGGCCTGTTGCCGGTTTCCGGAAACCTGGTCTGGACATCAGTGAGCCAAGTGGCTACACTGACCCTTTGCGCTGCCTGTTAGCTGTCCTCTGCCCGTCGCCAGGGACATGCCCACGCTTGAGCACACTTGATTGATACGCCCTGACCTGGACTTTCGACCAGATCGGGGGCGCCTGTCTTCTGTGTCGGCTGGGACCGGTACGCGCGTAGTGAGTCCGAGCCCTCGGAAGGACCCCCTCTTGGCCGCCTCGCGCAACGCCTCGACCAATACGAACACCGGTGCCAGCACTGCCCCGCTGCGCATCTCCTTTGCAAAGATCAAGGAGCCCCTCGAGGTTCCGAACCTCCTGGCGCTGCAGACCGAGAGCTTTGACTGGCTTCTCGGCAATGCTGCCTGGAAGTCTCGCGTCGAGTCGGCGCTTGAGAGTGGACAGGACGTCCCCACCAAGTCCGGTCTGGAAGAGATCTTCGAGGAGATCTCGCCGATCGAGGACTTCTCCGGGTCGATGTCGCTGACCTTCCGCGACCACCGTTTCGAGCCGGCGAAGAACTCTGTCGACGAGTGCAAGGACCGCGACTTCACGTTCGCGGCGCCGCTGTTTGTCACGGCCGAGTTCACGAACAACGAGACCGGAGAGATCAAGTCTCAGACGGTCTTCATGGGCGACTTCCCGCTCATGACCAACAAGGGCACCTTCGTCATCAACGGCACCGAGCGTGTCGTCGTGTCGCAGCTTGTCCGCTCCCCTGGTGTCTACTTCGACTCCTCCATCGACAAGACGTCCGACAAGGACATCTTCGCCGCCAAGATCATCCCGTCCCGGGGTGCCTGGCTGGAGATGGAGATCGACAAGCGCGACATGGTCGGTGTCCGCATCGACCGCAAGCGCAAGCAGTCCGTCACCGTCCTCCTGAAGGCTCTCGGCTGGACCACCGAGCAGATCCTCGAGGAGTTCGGCGAGTACGAGTCCATGCGCGCCACCCTGGAGAAGGACCACACCCAGGGCCAGGACGACGCGCTGCTCGACATCTACCGCAAGCTGCGCCCGGGCGAGCCGCCGACCCGCGAGGCCGCTCAGACGCTGCTCGAGAACCTCTACTTCAACCCGAAGCGCTACGACCTCGCGAAGGTCGGCCGCTACAAGGTGAACAAGAAGCTCGGCGCCGACGAGCCACTCGACGCCGGTGTGCTCACCACCGACGACGTCATCGCGACGATCAAGTACCTGGTCAAGCTGCACGCCGGCGAGACCGAGACGATCGGCGAGTCCGGCCGTTCGATCGTGGTCGAGACCGACGACATCGACCACTTCGGCAACCGTCGTCTGCGCAACGTCGGCGAGCTCATCCAGAACCAGGTCCGCACGGGTCTGGCTCGTATGGAGCGCGTCGTGCGCGAGCGCATGACCACCCAGGACGTCGAGGCGATCACGCCGCAGACCCTGATCAACATCCGGCCGGTCGTCGCCTCCATCAAGGAGTTCTTCGGCACCAGCCAGCTGTCGCAGTTCATGGACCAGAACAACCCGCTGTCGGGTCTGACGCACAAGCGTCGTCTCTCGGCTCTGGGTCCCGGTGGTCTGTCCCGTGAGCGGGCCGGCTTCGAGGTCCGTGACGTTCACCCGTCGCACTACGGCCGCATGTGCCCGATCGAGACCCCTGAAGGCCCGAACATCGGTCTGATCGGCTCGCTCGCCTCCTACGGCCGCGTCAACGCGTTCGGTTTCGTTGAGACCCCGTACCGCAAGGTCGTCGACGGTGTCGTCACCGACGAGGTCGACTACCTGACCGCCGACGAGGAAGACCGCTTCGTCATCGCCCAGGCGAACGCCGCCCTGAACGATGAGATGCGCTTCACCGAGAACCGCGTCCTGGTCCGCCGTCGTGGCGGCGAGATCGACTACATCGCCGGCGACGACGTCGACTACATGGACGTCTCCCCGCGCCAGATGGTGTCCGTCGCGACCGCGATGATCCCCTTCCTGGAGCACGACGACGCCAACCGTGCCCTCATGGGCGCGAACATGATGCGCCAGGCCGTTCCGCTCATCAAGGCGGAGGCCCCGCTCGTCGGCACCGGCATGGAGTACCGCTGTGCGGTCGACGCCGGTGACTCGATCCGTGCGGAGAAGGACGGTGTCGTCCAGGAGGTCTCGGCCGACTACATCACCGTCGCCAACGACGACGGCACGTACACCACGTACCGCGTCGCCAAGTTCTCCCGCTCGAACCAGGGCACCTCGGTCAACCAGAAGGTCATCGTCAACGAGGGTGACCGGATCGTCGAGTCCCAGGTCCTCGCCGACGGACCGGCGACCGAAGAGGGCGAGATGGCCCTCGGCAAGAACCTGCTCGTCGCGTTCATGCCGTGGGAGGGTCACAACTACGAGGACGCGATCATCCTGTCGCAGCGCCTCGTGCAGGACGACGTCCTCTCCTCGATCCACATCGAGGAGCACGAGGTCGACGCCCGTGACACCAAGCTCGGCCCCGAGGAGATCACCCGGGACATCCCGAACGTCTCCGAGGAGGTCCTCGCGGACCTCGACGAGCGCGGCATCATCCGCATCGGTGCGGACGTCGTCGCCGGCGACATCCTGGTCGGCAAGGTCACGCCCAAGGGTGAGACCGAGCTGACCCCGGAGGAGCGCCTGCTCCGCGCGATCTTCGGTGAGAAGGCCCGCGAGGTGCGTGACACCTCGCTCAAGGTCCCTCACGGTGAGATCGGCAAGGTCATCGGTGTCCGCGTCTTCGACCGCGAGGAGGGCGACGAGCTTCCTCCGGGCGTGAACCAGCTGGTCCGCGTCTACGTCGCCCAGAAGCGCAAGATCACCGACGGTGACAAGCTCGCCGGCCGCCACGGCAACAAGGGTGTCATCTCCAAGATCCTTCCGATCGAGGACATGCCCTTCCTTGAGGACGGCACGCCGGTCGACATCATCCTGAACCCGCTGGGTGTCCCGTCCCGAATGAACCCGGGACAGGTCCTGGAGATCCACCTCGGCTGGCTCGCCAGCCGCGGCTGGGACGTCTCCGGTCTGGCGGACGAGTGGGCGCAGCGCCTCCAGGCGATCGGCGCCGACCAGGTCGCTCCCGGTACCAACGTCGCCACCCCGGTGTTCGACGGTGCCCGCGAGGACGAGCTGGCCGGCCTGCTGCAGCACACCATCCCGAACCGCGACGGCGAGCGCATGGTGCTCCCGACCGGTAAGGCGCGCCTGTTCGACGGCCGCTCCGGCGAGCCGTTCCCGGACCCGATCTCGGTCGGGTACATGTACATCCTGAAGCTGCACCACCTGGTCGACGACAAGCTCCACGCCCGTTCGACCGGTCCGTACTCGATGATCACGCAGCAGCCGCTGGGTGGTAAGGCGCAGTTCGGTGGTCAGCGCTTCGGTGAGATGGAGGTGTGGGCGCTTGAGGCTTATGGCGCTGCGTACGCGCTCCAGGAACTCCTGACGATCAAGTCCGACGACGTGACCGGCCGCGTGAAGGTCTACGAGGCGATCGTCAAGGGCGAGAACATTCCCGAGCCGGGCATTCCCGAGTCCTTCAAGGTGCTCATCAAGGAAATGCAGTCGCTCTGCCTCAATGTGGAGGTGCTGTCCTCGGACGGCATGTCCATCGAGATGCGCGACACCGACGAGGACGTCTTCCGCGCGGCGGAGGAGCTCGGTATCGACCTGTCCCGGCGTGAGCCGAGCAGCGTCGAAGAGGTCTGACGGGCCTGACGGGGGGCTCGCTCAAGAGCCCCCCGTCATCCCCGGGACCGTTCAGACCATGATTGAGACTCGACCCCGAAAGAGGGATTGACGCACAGTGCTCGACGTCAACTTCTTCGACGAGCTGCGGATCGGCCTTGCCACCGCGGACGACATCCGAACCTGGTCCCACGGCGAGGTCAAGAAGCCGGAGACCATCAACTACCGCACCCTCAAGCCCGAGAAGGACGGACTCTTCTGCGAGAAGATCTTCGGTCCTACCCGGGACTGGGAGTGCTACTGCGGCAAGTACAAGCGTGTCCGCTTCAAGGGCATCATCTGTGAGCGTTGTGGCGTCGAGGTCACGCGCGCCAAGGTGCGCCGTGAGCGGATGGGCCACATCGAGCTTGCCGCTCCCGTCACCCACATCTGGTACTTCAAGGGCGTCCCGTCGCGCCTGGGCTACCTGCTGGACCTCGCGCCGAAGGACCTCGAGAAGGTCATCTACTTCGCCGCGTACATGATCACGTTCGTCGACGACGAGCGTCGCACCCGCGACCTCCCGTCGCTGGAGGCCCACGTCTCCGTCGAGCGTCAGCAGATCGAGAACCGCCGTGACGCGGACCTCGAAGGCCGTGCCAAGAAGCTCGAGACCGACCTGGCCGAGCTTGAGGCCGAGGGCGCGAAGGCCGACGTGCGCCGCAAGGTGCGCGAAGGTGCCGAGCGCGAGATGAAGCAGCTCCGTGACCGCGCCCAGCGCGAGATCGACCGCCTCGACGAGGTGTGGGCCCGCTTCAAGAACCTCAAGGTCCAGGACCTGGAGGGCGACGAGCTCCTGTACCGCGAGCTGCGTGACCGCTTCGGCACGTACTTCGACGGCTGCATGGGCGCCGCCGCGCTGCAGAAGCGCCTGGAGTCCTTCGACCTGGATGAGGAGGCCGAGCGCCTCCGCGAGATCATCCGTACCGGCAAGGGCCAGAAGAAGACCCGTGCGCTCAAGCGCCTCAAGGTCGTCTCCGCGTTCCTGCAGACCAGCAACAAGCCCAAGGGCATGGTTCTGGACTGCGTGCCGGTGATCCCGCCGGACCTGCGTCCGATGGTGCAGCTGGACGGCGGCCGCTTCGCGACCTCCGACCTGAACGACCTGTACCGCCGCGTGATCAACCGCAACAACCGTCTGAAGCGTCTCCTCGACCTCGGTGCCCCCGAGATCATCGTGAACAACGAGAAGCGCATGCTTCAGGAGGCCGTGGACGCCCTCTTCGACAACGGTCGTCGTGGTCGTCCGGTCACCGGTCCCGGTAACCGTCCCCTGAAGTCCCTCAGCGACATGCTGAAGGGCAAGCAGGGTCGATTCCGTCAGAACCTTCTCGGTAAGCGTGTGGACTACTCCGCGCGTTCCGTGATCGTCGTCGGTCCGCAGCTGAAGCTGCACCAGTGCGGTCTGCCCAAGGCCATGGCGCTGGAGCTCTTCAAGCCGTTCGTGATGAAGCGCCTGGTCGACCTGAACCACGCGCAGAACATCAAGAGCGCCAAGCGGATGGTCGAGCGCGGCCGCACGGTCGTCTACGACGTCCTCGAAGAGGTCATCGCCGAGCACCCGGTTCTGCTGAACCGTGCGCCCACGCTGCACCGCCTCGGCATCCAGGCCTTCGAGCCCCAGCTGGTCGAGGGCAAGGCCATCCAGATCCACCCGCTCGTCTGCACCGCGTTCAACGCGGACTTCGACGGTGACCAGATGGCCGTGCACCTGCCGCTCTCCGCGGAGGCGCAGGCCGAGGCCCGCATCCTGATGCTGTCCTCGAACAACATCCTGAAGCCCGCCGACGGCCGTCCGGTCACGATGCCGACCCAGGACATGGTCCTCGGTCTGTTCTTCCTGACCACCGACGGTGAGCTCCGTGACACCAAGGGCGAGGGCCGCGCGTTCGGCTCCACGGCCGAGGCGACCATGGCGTTCGACAACGGCGAGCTCGCGCTCCAGTCGGCCGTCGACATCCGCTTCCCGGTGGGCACCATCCCGCCGCGTGGCTGGGTGCCGCCGGTCGCCGAAGAGGGCGAGCAGGAGTTCCAGCAGGGCGACAGCTTCCGTCTGAAGACGACCCTGGGTCGCGCGCTCTTCAACGAGCTGCTTCCCGAGGACTACCCGTTCGTCGACTACTCGGTGGGCAAGAAGCAGCTCTCCGAGATCGTCAACGACCTGGCGGAGCGCTACCCCAAGGTCATCGTGGCGGCGACGCTCGACAACCTGAAGGCGGCCGGCTTCCACTGGGCGACCCGTTCGGGCGTCACCGTGGCCATCTCCGACGTCGTCGTGCCCGAGGCCAAGAAGGCCATCGTCGCGGGCTACGAGGCGATGGACGAGAAGGTCCAGAAGCAGTACGAGCGCGGTCTGATCACCAAGGACGAGCGCACGCAGGAGCTCATCGCGATCTGGACCAAGGCGACCAACGAGGTTGCCGAGGCGATGAACGCGAACTTCCCCAAGACGAACCCCATCTTCATGATGGTTGACTCGGGTGCCCGAGGAAACATGATGCAGATGCGACAGATCGCCGGTATGCGTGGTCTGGTGTCGAACGCGAAGAACGAGACCATCCCGCGTCCGATCAAGGCGTCCTTCCGTGAGGGCCTCACCGTTCTGGAGTACTTCATCTCCACGCACGGTGCCCGTAAGGGTCTGGCTGACACCGCCCTGCGTACCGCCGACTCGGGTTACCTGACCCGTCGTCTGGTGGACGTCTCGCAGGACGTGATCATCCGCGAGGAGGACTGTGGCACCGAGCGCGGTCTGAAGCTGAAGATCGCCGTTCGCGGCGAGGACGGCGTGCTGCGCAAGGCCGACGACGTCGAGACCTCGATCTACGCCCGCATGCTGGCCGAGGACGTCGTCATCGACGGCAAGGTCATCGCGCCGGCCAACGTCGACCTCGGTGACGTGCTCATCGACGCCCTGGTCGCCAACGGCGTCGAGGAGGTCAAGACCCGTTCGGTCCTGACCTGTGAGTCCGCGGTCGGCACCTGTGCCTTCTGCTACGGACGCTCGCTCGCCACCGGCAAGCTGGTCGACATCGGTGAGGCGGTCGGCATCATCGCCGCCCAGTCCATCGGTGAGCCCGGTACCCAGCTGACGATGCGTACCTTCCACACCGGTGGTGTGGCCGGTGACGACATCACGCAGGGTCTGCCGCGTGTCGTCGAGCTCTTCGAGGCCCGTACCCCGAAGGGTGTCGCCCCGATCTCCGAGGCCGCCGGCCGCGTGCGGATCGAGGAGACCGAGAAGACGAAGAAGATCGTCATCACGCCCGACGACGGCAGCGACGAGACGGCGTTCCCGATCTCGAAGCGCGCCAAGGTCATCGTGTCCGAGGGCGACCACGTCGAGGTGGGCCAGAAGCTCACCATGGGTGCCACCAACCCGCACGACGTGCTGCGCATCCTCGGCCAGCGTGCCGTCCAGGTCCACCTGGTCGGCGAAGTCCAGAAGGTCTACAACTCGCAGGGCGTGTCGATCCACGACAAGCACATCGAGATCATCATCCGGCAGATGCTGCGCCGCGTGACGATCATCGAGTCCGGCGACGCGGAGCTCCTGCCGGGCGAGCTGGTCGAGCGGTCGAAGTTCGAGACCGAGAACCGTCGTGTGGTCACCGAGGGCGGTCACCCCGCCTCCGGCCGTCCGCAGCTGATGGGTATCACCAAGGCCTCGCTCGCCACCGAGTCGTGGCTGTCGGCGGCGTCCTTCCAGGAGACGACCAGGGTTCTGACGGACGCGGCGATCAACGCCAAGTCCGACTCCCTGATCGGCCTCAAGGAGAACGTCATCATCGGTAAGCTCATCCCGGCCGGTACGGGCCTCGCCCGCTACCGCAACATCCGGGTGGAGCCCACCGAGGAGGCCAAGGCCGCGATGTACTCGGCCGTCGGCTACGACGACATCGACTACTCGCCCTTCGGCACCGGCTCCGGCCAGGCTGTCCCGCTGGAGGACTACGACTACGGCCCGTACAACGGCTGAGTCGAGCGCACGTAGTAACCGCAGGGCGGTCACCCGAGAGGGTGGCCGCCCTGCGGCGTGTTGTCGTCTCAGCGTGCGGGCTGCAGGTACGGCTGGAGGTGGTGCAGCCGGGTCCGGTGGTCGGGATGCGTGGAGAGCAGCCGGTCCAGGGTGCCGGGCTCGGTGAACGGCTTCCCGGTCTGGGCGAGGACGGCCTGCTTCGCCTGCTCCTCCTGGGCCATCACCCCGTGCAGCATCTGCGCGAGCATCGGCGCGAAGCCGAGCGCGGCGGCGTGCTCGTCGGCGCGCAGCTCGGCCCGCCGGCCCACCGCCGCCATCAGGTAGGGCATCACGAGCAGCAGCAGCGGGAGCCCGTAGGTGGCGGTGATCGTCAGGATGGTGAACAGGCCGACGAAGATGATCATGAATCCGGCGGCCAGGTAGGAGAAGAAGCTGGTGAACCGGATGACGAAGACGGTCACGGCCCGGATGACCTGCCAGGCGATCCGCCCGGGCAGGCCGTACCACCAGCCCAGCAGCCCGGACCAGGCGTGGCCGCCGGTGTGGTGGCCGAGCTCGTGGGCGAGTACGGCGGCGAGCTGGGACTTGGGCAGGTTCTCCAGGGCGAACCGGGTGACACCGACGATGTGGCCGGCGGCCGCGTACGCGTTCAGGTGGTCGGTGTCCTCGATCCACAGCTCGTAGCGGTCGCCGTCGACGCCGGCGCGGGCCGTGACCTCGCGCCACACCGGGGAGAGCGCGGCGAGCTCGTGGGCGAGCGGGCGCTGCAGGCGCAGCAGGTGGCGGGCGAAGAAGTCCTCGCTGGGGCGGTGGAAGACGAGGGCCCCGGAGGCGATCCAGAGCAGGGTGGGCAGCCAGTAGGGCAGGCCGGACACGGCCTCCAGGATGGTGGCGAGGAGCAGGACCACCATCAGGCTCATCAGGAACCCGGGGACGTGCAGGGCGAGCTGGCCGAAGGCGGTGGCGTCCGCGCTGCGCTGGTGGGCCTTGCGGTGGACTCGGGTGCCGGGGGCGTTCTGGTACTCCAGGTCGTCCAGCGGGGCCGCAGGGGCCGGCACCGGGGCCGGCTGGGCTGCGGGGGCGGGCTGGTACTGGGGGTAGGCGGGCTGCTGGGGCTGCTGGTACTGGGGGTACGCGGGCTGCTGGGGCTGTGGGTAGGCGGGAGCCTGGGGCGGAGCCGACTGGGGCTGCGGGTACGCGGGTGCCGGGGGCTGCTGCTGCGGGTACGACGGCGCCTGGGGCTGGGGCTGGGGCTGGGGGTACGCGGGTGCCTGCGGTTGCGGCTGCGGGTACGCGGGGGGCGGCGGGCTCTGCGGGTACTGGGGACCCTGCGGGTACTGGGGTTCGGGTGGCTGGTTCACGGTGAATCCTTCGTCGTATCGGGGACGTCAGCCGATGAGCAGGGCGGCGGGGAGCAGCACCGTGGCAGTGCAGAAGGCGAACAGGCCGGTCCTGATCCACTGGTGCTTGAGGGCGGTGATCCGGCTGTTCTCCGCGAGCGCCGCCATGAGCGAAGCGGCGGGGTCGCGGTCGGTGTCGGCGAGGGCCTCCGCGAGGCGGCCCTGGCGCACCGCCGAGCGGATGTCGCCGAAGTACGAGAGCGGGGAGCCCGGCCGCCACTCGGCCGAGCGGTACCGGGGCAGCACCGCCAGCAGCAGGGCGAGCAGGGCCACGGCGAGGGCGGCGGCGCCCGCCCACCACACGGCCGCGCCGGGTGCCGAGAGCGATTCCGGCCGCCAGCCGTTTCCGGCGAGCAGGGCGCTGATCACCCCGGCGGTCATCCCGAGGGCGCCGACCAGCACCGAGGCCTTGCTGTCGGCCCGGGCTATCTCACCGCGCAGGTCGGACAGGAGCCGGGTGGCGGCCTCGGCGCCGGGCGGAGGCGGGGCCGCGGTCACGGCTGCGGCCGCCCGTCGTCGGGCTGGGGCTGAGCCGGGGCCTCGGCCTGGGGCTGGAGTCCGGGTTCGGCCGTGGGGCCGGGCGGGGCCGGCGGCTGTACGGGAGCGGTCCCGTACCCGGGCGGCGGCTCCCACTGGGCGAAGGTCGGGGCCGGTCCGTACGGCGCGGGCGGCTGCGGCGCGGGCGGCTGCGGTGCGGCCGGTCCGTAGCCCTGTACCGGGACACCCTGGACGGGGACGCCCTGTACCGGCGCTCCGGGCGGGCCCGCGGGCGGCTGCGGGGGCGGGGGCGGGGCCGGGAGCCGGCCCGGATACGGCGGGGCCGGGTCGTGGGGGACACCGGGCAGGCGCTGGTTGAGGATGTCGTTCATGGCCCGCAGCGCCAGCTGCTTGGGTCCCTGCAACTCGTGCCGCTCGGCCCCGCCGTCCCCGAGCACCTGGCTGACCAGGCTCATCTGGTCCCGGATCATCTGGAGCTGGTCCTCGCGCATGGTCCGCATGACGAGGGCCGAGTCCTCGGGGTGCTGGGCCAGGTGGAGGGCCCACGCGTGCACCCCGCCCTGCTCCAGGTGGTACTGGTAGAAGGTGATCTTCTCGGCCTCGACCCGCTGCAGCTCCGCCTGCTGGCGGCTCAGCTCCAGGCGCTGCTGGTGCTCCCACTGCTGCTGCCGCAGGGCCAGCTCGTGCTGCTGCCCACCGTAGGCCAGCGCCCGCTCGGTGGTCAGCTCGTCCTGCTGGCGGGCCCGCTGGTCGAGCTGGACGTCGTAACGCATGCCGAGCTGCTCGGTGAGGATCTGCTCGTCGGTGCCGTGGTGGATGGCCTGCATGCGCAGCTGGTGGTCGATGTTCTCCTGGTCGCGCCGCAGCCGGACGGTCCAGGAGGTCTGGAGCCCGCACGTCCGGCCGAGCGGGCCGGCCGCGGGCAGCGCCCGCAGCAGTTCCCCTTCGGCCTCGGCGCTCCGGGCGATGGAGAAGCGCCGCGCGACCGGCCGGGCGGCCTGCTCCAGCTCGCCGAGCAGCAGCCGGGGCACGTCGCGGTGACGGCTCTCCACGAACCGGGCCGGGTCCGTCACCTGCCAGCTGATCTCCACGACCACGACGAACTGGAACGCGTCGTTGTCGCTGGGGAGCTCGATCTCCGCCCGGAAGTGGTGGACTCCCGTGTCCACCTCGTAGACCGCCGTGAAGCCGCGGGTGGAGCCGGGCCGCTGCGGCGGCAGGAAGGCGACGTACCCGCCCTTGGCGGTGGAGAAGACCAGGGCGTGGTCGATGCGGGTCTGCAGCTTGCGGAACACCTCGAACCGCCCGAGCTGCTGGACGGTGATCACCGGGTCGATCAGCTGGGTGTGCCGGTCGGCCGGCTGCTCCCAGTCGGGGTGGCGGCGGGGATCGGACATCGTGCGGCTTCTCCTCGGTTCAGTGGTTCGGCAGTACGGTCAGCAGGCGCTCGGCAGCGGGTAGCACCACCCCGTGGTTCCCCTCGCGCAGGAGGTGGAGCAGCCGCTCCCGCTCGGTGGCGCGGGTGACCAGGGCGGGCAGCAGGGCGGCGAGCGCCCATTCGGTGGCGTGGTCGCGGTCCGCGGCCACCACCCAGTCGTGCAGCAGGTCGAGGGCGTCCTGGTTGCGGATGCGGTCGAGGGCGGCCCGCCACAGCTCGGCGATCCCGCGGGCGGAGTGCGGCCGCCCGGTGACGGACCGGGCGTACCAGTCGAGGACCAGCGGGCGGCCGAAGGGCTCGTCGTCCTCGGTGTGCCGGCACGCGCGCAGGAAGCCGTCGAGGGCGAGGTCGACGGCGGCCCGGTCGTCGTCGCGCGTGCGCAGCACCTCGGCGAGGACCTCGTCGCGCGCGTCGGAGAGGAGCAGCAGCTCGAGGGACTGGGCGAGTTCGAGCAGCATCGCCGCGTCGTTCCCGTCGCGCCGGACGGCCACGCGCAGGGCCTCGACGGTCTCCACGGGCCGCTCGTCGCCGATCAGTCCGTGGACGCGGATGGCGGCCCAGCGCAGGCGCGCGTGGGCGTCCTCGTCGGCGCACCAGCGGTCGATGATCCGCGGGATGTTCGGGGTGCCGATGATGTGCGCGAGCGCGAGGGCGTTGACGGCGCCGATCCGCAGCCACGGGCGGTCGGACAGCGCCCATTCCTCGATGACCAGGGCCATCGCGGAGGGCAGGTCGTGCAGGGCGAGTACGGCGACGGTGGACGCGGCCCGGGTGCGTACGAAGGACCGCCCGTCGGCGGCGAGCAGCCGCAGCCAGCCGACCAGCGCGGGGCGGGCGGACGGATGGCCGGTCCACACCTCGCGGAGCAGGACCGCCGCGAGCCGGTCGTCCTGGAAGGCGGCCATCGACTGGGTGACCGGGCCCCACTCGGTCCGCTCCTCCTTCGGGTAGCGGATGGCGCGGGCCAGCTGGAGGCGCTTGGCGGGGTTGGTGCCGAAGACGGGGACGGCCGCGGGCACATCCGGGTGCTCGGTGCGCTGGAGGAGGCCGAACAGGAGGTCGCTGAGTTCGGCGGTGAGGGCGTACGGCCCCTTGTGGAAGGCGGCGAGGGCGACGAGGAAGGCCTTCTCCCGCAGGTGCAGCGTGCCGTCCGCGTCCTCGAACCACTCCTGGATCTGCTGCTCCAGAGCGGCCTGGGAGAAGGTCTCGATCTCCGACGCGTCGGATCCGTGGAGGGAGTGCCGGCCCAGTACCTCGGCGAACCGCGCGGCCTCGCGGAGCTGGTGGTGACCGCTGAGGAAGTCGGTGACGGCGGGCAGTGCGAGCAGCCGCCGTAACTCGCCCTCGTCGTCCACGTGGGCGCGCAGCGAGGAGTGCAGGACGGCCGTGGTGCCGGGAGGCTGCCAGGGGTGGCCCGAGACGCCCTCCAGATGGGTGTGCGGACCGGCGGTGATCACCAGGACGCCGTTCTCGCCGAGCTTGTCCCGGGCGGCCAGCAGATGCGTGTCGCGCAGGGGCTGGTCCCGCGTGGTGATCGGGTCGCACAGGACGTACCCGCGAGCCTCTCCGGCGGCGAGCCGGTCGGCCAGGTTCTCGGGGGACGTGCTCCGGTCCAGGGAGTGGACCGAAGCGGTGCCCAGGCGCCGCAGCAGCAGGAGCGCGGCGGTGCGCCGGCCCGTGAAGCGGGGGCCGGTGAGTACCAGGACGCGCTCCTTGCGGAGCTGCTCCAGCAGGTCCTGGAAGTTGCTGCCGTCCTCGGCGAACACCCTGTCGAGGCGTGTCAGCGTCCCTGTCGGGACCTCACCGGAGGTGTGCGTGGCGCCGCCGACCATCAGGTGGTTCACCGTGACGCCGCCGTGGAAGGTGCCGCCGCTGATGCCGTGGTTGACGCCGCCGAACTGCCCGCCGCCGACGCCGCCGCGCATCGCGTCGGGGATGCCGCGGAAGAGGTCGCGCCGGGCGTCGTAGGCGCTCTGGGGTGCTTCCTCCGCCGGAGCCGGCGCCGGCGCCGCGGCCTGGACCGCCGGCTCGGCCGGGGACTCCGCCTGGTCCGGGCCCTCGGCCGGTACCGGGGCGTCCGCCACCGGGGTGCTCATCGGCGGTCACCGCCGCCCAGCCGGATGTCGCCGTGGAAGGTGCCGCCGCTGATGCCGTGGTTGACGCCGCCGAACTGCCCGCCGCTGATCTGACTCGCCGGAGCCGGAGCCGGAGCCGGAGCCGGAGCCGGAGCCGGGGCCGCCGGGTCCGCCGGGGCCGGGGCGGCCGTGGCGACCCCGGCTGTCCCGGCCCCGGCTCCGGCTGTCCCGGCGCCGGAGTCCCCCTCAGGCTCCGGCGCCGGGCCCCCCGTCGGCAGTGGTCCGTACAGCCACGCGCCCAGCGGGCCGTTCTTGCTGGGCATGGTGACCGCTGTGAATTCGTCGGCCGGGATTCCGGTGTGGTGGTGCCGCACGATGCCGGCGTACACCGACTCCGAGACGCAGAGCGCGTAGTCGTCCGTACGCTCGCGCAGGGCTTCCTTCAGGGGTTCGCCGTCCAGCAGCCGGCAGGCGTGGTTGAGGTCCGTGCCCACCCAGCCGTCGAACTCGTCGACGGCGACGTACCCGGTCGCGAGCACGGCCCGCAGCCGGATCTGCGCCGAGCTGGCCGCCAGCCGGTTCACGGCGCGCAGCTGGGCGGGGACCTCGGTCAGCAGGGCGCGCAGCAGCGTCGTCAGCGGCGCGCTCGGGTCGATCATCTCCATGATCGCGTCACCACGGTCGGCGCGCAGTCGTAGCGTCTGGTCGATTCCGGCGGCCAGCAGGGTCCGGTCGACGACGTCGTAGAGCATCCGGCGCAGGAAGGCCTGCTGGACGTCGTCGCGGTCGCTGTAGCGCTCGGTGTCTACCAGGAGGATGGTGCGGGGGAGTGGGTCGCTCATGATCGCCTCTCGTGGTGGATCCCGGTGGATCCCTGCTGTGACAAGAGAGTGGGGCAGACGGGCGCTCCGCCGTGAGGGCGGATGACGCACCCGGAGTGTGACGCCCTGCACTGAAGGCGCGGTCGGTCCCGGGGCTGCCTAGGCCGGCGGCTGCGACTGGGCGATCCGGCGCAGTACGTCCGGCCGTACGATCACCAGCGCGCGGCGGCCGGTGATCACGACGCCGCGCTCGCGGAGCTCCTTGAGCTCCCGCTGGACCATCTCGCGGGAGGCTCCGACCGCCCCGGCGAGCTCCTCCTTGGTGAGCGGAACGGACAGCTCGACGCCGGCGGGGGCAGCGCGGCCGTGGGTCCTGGAGAGGTCCAGGAGCAGGACGGCGAGGCGCTCGCGCACGCTCAGCGAGGCGAACTCCAGGCGGCGCCGGTCGGCGGCGCGGGTGCGGTCGGAGGTGAGGGCGAGCAGCTGGAGGGCGACCGCGGGGAAGCCGGCGAGGAACGCGCGGAAGGCCTCGTGGTCGACGGCCACGGCCCGGACCGGCTCCAGTGCGGTCACGGTGGCGGAGCGGACGCGGCCGGTGAGGGCGGCGGACTCGCCGAGGATGTCGCCGGGCCCGCGCAGGGCGAGCAGCGCCTGGTAGCCGTTGGGTGCGGCGACGGTCACCTTGGTCCAGCCGTGCAGGACCAGCAGGATGTGCGTCGAGGGTTCGTTCTGGTGGATCAGGCGGTCGCGCGGTGCGAACGCCAGCTCACGGCCGAGCGCGCGTAACGCCGTACCGTCCTCGCTCTCCAGCCGGGCCAGGAAGGGGACCCGGTCGTCCAGCCCTCCGTCGCCCGGGAGGTTGTCCAAAGCCATGCGGCAGCCCCCGCCCCGATGCGTCAGAGCGGTCAATCTACTGACCGCGGGCCCCTCGCAGATCCGGAACCACTCGATTGAGTACGGACGGTCACGGACAGTGCCCGGGTCAGGCGTCGGCGCCCGCGCGGCGTCGGCGTGCGCCCGCCACCGTGACCGAGGCCAGGGCCAGGAGGGCGAGGGCGGCGCCGGCCAGGCCCGGGGTGAGGCCCTTGGGGGTGAAGGTGCAGGAGACCTTCTTCGTGCCGGGGGCCAGGGGCAGCGACACCAGGCCGTGGAAGTCGCGCACCGGGGCGGAGCACCGCCAGCCCGGGATGTCGGTCATCGCGAAGACCGCGGTGCCGGTGGCGCCGTCGGGAAGGGTGGCCTCGATGGTGTGGCCGCCCGCCTTCACGGCGGTGGCGCCGCCGGCGGTCAGCCGGGCGACCGCCGTGCCGAGGGCCGCGCGGTCCAGGCAACCCAGCGGGTGCTCCCCGGCGGTCGCGCCCTGCGTGCGGGTGTCCACGGTGACGTCGACCCGGCCCGAGGCGGGGACCTCGCCCAGCGGGATCACACCGGTCACCTGGTCCTCCACCTGCCGCTCGGCTCCCGCGGTGCGCAGGGTGCCGTACACCTCGGGGGAGTACCAGAAGGCCTCGGAGCCGGGGGTGCACTGCGCCGCGTACGTCTGCTCGGTGGCGCTGCCCCCGCGGGTGACCTGCGGGACCTGGTAGACGGTGGCGCCCAGGACGTTCTCCTGGCGGGCGTAGACGCTGCCCCCGGGGTTCGGCGAGGTGTAGGCGGCGGAGCGGACCGTGACCAGCGGGGGCGCGGGGAACTTCGAGCCCGTCCAGCTGCCCGGCGCGGCCCCGGGGCGGACCCGCGCGCCGATCGAGAAGATCGCGTCGAGCACCGGGTTGTCGGCGCCGAAGAAGGTCCGGCCGTCGTTCTTGAAGCCGTATCCCAGGGGCTCCAGTGCCCCGTACGTGGCCTCCGGGAGGTAGCTGCTGTAGTACTGCGGCCCCTCCGCGCGCAGGGCGAGAGCGTCGTTGTACGAGGTCTGCGGCGAGCCCGAGTCGGTCCGGTACGCGGGCCAGCCGTCCACCTGCCGGACGGCCTCGTAGTGGTCGCCGATCGACCGGTTCGAGGTGGCGGTCGGCTTCGCCCACCGCTCGCGGGACCGGCGGGCGTCCGCGCTCGCCGCGGCCACCGTGGACTCGGCGAAGACCACGCCGACCATGAGGACGGCCGCGACGGGGATCAGGTACCGGCGCTTGTCACCCAGCGCGAGCAGGACCAGGGCCAGCAGCGACACGGCCCCGCCCCCCAGCACCGCGGGCCAGGTCCAGCCGCCGAAGTCGTCGGTGTGCCGGAGCGCGAAGGTGGCCGCGACCAGCAGGCCGGCGGTGAGCGCGAGGTGCAGCGGGCGCGGCCGGGCGGCCAGCGCCAGCCAGGCCACGACGACCACCATGCCGCTGAAGACGAAGGCCTCGCGGTACGGATTGCCGTTGGGCACCGCCAGCCCGTGCCACACGTACTGCGTGGGCGGGAACTGGAACGAGGCGGCCACGAGCAGGATCGCGGCGGCCCACACCAGGCGGGTCCGCCTCGCGACGGCGGCGTTGAAGACGAAGGAGCCCGCCAGGATCAGGCCGAGCGAGGCGACGTAGAGCCGCGGGCGGCCGCCCCACAGGTGGGTGGCCGGGAGCATGCCGGCGAGGAAGAGCTCGATCCGGACCGGGTCGAAGGCGGCGGCCTGGGTGGGCTGCGCCGAGCCGCTGGACAAGAACGACGGCAGGAGGAGCGGCAGGGTGAGCGCCACCCCGGTCGCGGCGGCCGTCGACGCCCGCCACAGGGCGCGCAGCCTCCCCCGGACTCCGTCCGGGGGGACCCCCAGCCGGCCCGTCATGTCGCGGGTGATCAGGCGGACGGCCAGCAGGACGCATGCGGCCATCGTGGCCATCATCGCGGTGTAGAAGTTCCCGTACCAGGCGAGCGCGACCAGCAGGGCCGCGCCCGGCCAGCGGCGCTCCTCCAGGCACCACTCGACGGCGATGCCGAGCAGGGGGAGGGCGACCAGGCCCCACAGCCACATGGGGATGTACGAGGCGTCGCTGAGCGCCCAGCCGCACAGGCCGTAGCAGGCGCCGAGGACGCCGCGCTGCCACCACGGACCGGGGCGCAGCTTGCCGAGGTACACCGCCATCACGGCGGCCGCGGTGCCCATGGTGACCGGGGTGAGCGCGAAGACGGCCAGGTCGACGTGGGCGCGCGGGACCAGGACGGTCAGCCACGAGAAGGGGTTGCCGAGGTACGTGTAGTAGTCGGACAGGAACTGCTGTCCGAAGCCGCCGCGCCAGGTGAAGAGCACGTCACCGGCGGCCTGCCCGTGGACCAGGTCCCAGAGCGCGCGGTGGAAGGGCACGTACTGGTTGGCCTGGTCGTTGACGGCGCGGCCGGTGTTGCCGAAGGGGAAGGTGCCGCGCGCCACCCAGGCCGCGCAGAACGCCCCCGAGGTGATCAGGAAGGCGAGCAGGGGACCGTACAGCCGGGCACGGCGAGGACGGCGGCGCCGCGGGGCGGGCAGGTCCCGGCCGCCGTCGGGGCGCGGGCTGTGCGCCGTGGCCGGTTCCGAGGTGACCGTCCCCAATGTCCCGCTCCCCTGATGATCGTGCCGTTTGGGCTGAAGCGCTCGGCAGTTTAGTTCGCCGGGCCGCCACCGGGCCGCGTGCGGGCCTCGCGCCGGGCCTCGGGCATGTGCTCGTCCGGGACGATCGCTGCCCTCTTGAGGGGGGACTGACCTGGCCGTCCTTACCACGGCTCTACCACTTGTGCGAGTCGGCGGGGCCGCACGGGGGTGTCGCCCAGGCGGCGCACGGGTCGTGGCGGTCCCCCGGCTCCGGCGGCCGGGCTTTTGTTTTGACCGAAGTGGTTGAGGTGGGTACGCTCAGACCTTGTGCCTGGGGTGTGCCTGGGCTCCCGTGCGTGTCCATCAACCGCAGGAGAGCCCGTATCGGCCACCGCGATCCATGCGTTTCCGTGCTTGCGCGGAAGTCCGCCGGATCCGACACACCCGACCGCGTGGGTCGGCAAATGTTCCAGGTTAGCTTCACTACACGGCACACAGAAACCGGAGAAGTAGTGCCTACGATCCAGCAGCTGGTCCGTAAGGGCCGGCAGGACAAGGTCGAGAAGACAAAGACCCCCGCGCTTGAGGCCTCGCCCCAGCGTCGCGGCGTCTGCACGCGTGTGTTCACGACCACCCCGAAGAAGCCGAACTCGGCGCTGCGTAAGGTCGCGCGTGTGCGTCTGACCTCTGGCATCGAGGTCACCGCTTACATTCCGGGTGAGGGACACAACCTGCAGGAGCACTCGATCGTGCTCGTGCGTGGTGGCCGTGTGAAGGACCTGCCGGGTGTTCGTTACAAGATCATCCGCGGTGCGCTTGACACCCAGGCTGTCAAGAACCGCAAGCAGGCCCGCAGCCGCTACGGCGCCAAGAAGGAGAAGTAAGAATGCCTCGTAAGGGCCCCGCCCCGAAGCGCCCGGTCATCATCGACCCGGTCTACGCATCTCCTCTGGTGACCTCGCTCATCAACAAGATCCTCCTGAACGGCAAGCGCTCCACCGCCGAGCGCATCGTCTACGGCGCCATGGAAGGCCTCCGCGAGAAGACCGGCAACGACCCGGTCATCACGCTGAAGCGCGCGCTGGAGAACGTCAAGCCGTCCCTCGAGGTCAAGTCCCGCCGTGTCGGTGGCGCGACCTACCAGGTTCCGGTTGAGGTCAAGCCGGGCCGCCAGTCGACCCTCGCGCTGCGCTGGCTCGTGGGTTACTCCCGCGCCCGCCGCGAGAAGACCATGACCGAGCGCCTCATGAACGAGCTGCTCGACGCCTCGAACGGTCTTGGCGCTGCCGTCAAGAAGCGTGAGGACACGCACAAGATGGCCGAGTCCAACAAGGCCTTCGCGCACTACCGCTGGTAGTTCTAACCCACATCGAGACCGAGAGAAGACTGAGCCGATATGGCTACCACTTCGCTTGACCTGGCCAAGGTCCGCAACATCGGGATCATGGCCCACATCGACGCGGGCAAGACGACCACCACCGAGCGCATCCTGTTCTACACCGGTGTGTCTTACAAGATCGGTGAAGTCCACGACGGCGCTGCCACGATGGACTGGATGGAGCAGGAGCAGGAGCGCGGCATCACGATCACGTCCGCCGCGACGACCTGCCACTGGCCGCTCGAGGACGTCGACCACACCATCAACATCATCGACACCCCGGGTCACGTTGACTTCACGGTCGAGGTGGAGCGTTCGCTCCGCGTCCTTGACGGTGCCGTCACCGTGTTCGACGGTGTCGCCGGTGTGGAGCCGCAGTCCGAGACGGTCTGGCGTCAGGCCGACCGTTACGGCGTTCCGCGTATCTGCTTCGTCAACAAGCTGGACCGCACCGGCGCCGAGTTCCACCGCTGCGTCGACATGATCAAGGACCGCCTTGGCGCGGTTCCGATCGTCATGCAGCTCCCCATCGGTGCCGAGATGGACTTCCAGGGCGTTGTCGACCTGGTCACCATGAAGGCGTTCGTCTGGTCCGCCGAGGCGACCAAGGGCGAGATGTACGACATCGTCGACATCCCGGCCACGCACACCGAGGCTGCTGAAGAGTGGCGCGGCAAGCTGGTCGAGACCGTCGCCGAGAACGACGACGAGATCATGGAGCTGTTCCTGGAGGGCAACGAGCCCTCCGTCGAGCAGCTGCACGCCGCCGTCCGTCGCATCATCCTCGGCTCCGGCAAGGGCAAGGGCGAGCCCACGATCACCGCGGTGTTCTGTGGCACGGCGTTCAAGAACAAGGGTGTTCAGCCCCTGCTCGACGCCGTCGTCCGCTACCTGCCGTCGCCGCTGGACATCGAGGCCATCGAGGGCCACGACGTCCGCGACGCCGAGGTCGTCGTGAAGCGCAAGCCTTCCGACGAGGAGCCGCTCGCGGCGCTGGCGTTCAAGATCATGAGCGACCCGCACCTCGGCAAGCTCACCTTCGTCCGGGTTTACTCGGGCCGCCTGGAGGCCGGCACTGCGGTGCTGAACTCCGTCAAGGGCAAGAAGGAGCGCATCGGCAAGATCTACCGCATGCACGCCAACAAGCGTGAAGAGATCGCCGCGGTGGGCGCCGGTGACATCGTCGCCGTCATGGGCCTGAAGCAGACCACCACTGGTGAGACGCTGTGTGACGACAAGGCACCCGTGATCCTGGAGTCCATGGACTTCCCGGCTCCGGTCATCCAGGTCGCCATCGAGCCCAAGTCCAAGGGTGACCAGGAGAAGCTGGGTGTCGCCATCCAGCGTCTCGCGGAGGAGGACCCCTCCTTCCACGTTCACTCGGACGAGGAGACGGGCCAGACCATCCTCGGCGGTATGGGCGAGCTGCACCTCGAGGTGCTGGTCGACCGTATGAAGCGCGAGTTCAAGGTCGAGGCCAACGTCGGCAAGCCGCAGGTCGCGTACCGCGAGACGATCCGCAAGGCCGTCGAGCGTCACGACTACACCCACAAGAAGCAGACCGGTGGTACCGGTCAGTTCGCCAAGGTGCAGATCGCGATCGAGCCCATCACCGAGACCGACGGTCCGGCGTACGAGTTCGTGAACAAGGTCACCGGTGGCCGCGTGCCGAAGGAGTACATCCCTTCGGTCGACGCCGGTGCGCAGGAAGCCATGCAGTTCGGCATCCTGGCCGGCTACGAGATGACGGGCGTTCGCGTCACGCTTCTCGACGGTGGCTACCACGAGGTCGACTCCTCCGAGCTCGCGTTCAAGATCGCCGGTTCGCAGGCCTTCAAGGAGGCCGCGCGCAAGGCTTCTCCCGTGCTCCTTGAGCCGATGATGGCCGTCGAGGTCACCACGCCCGAGGACTACATGGGTGACGTCATCGGCGACATCAACTCCCGCCGTGGCCAGATCCAGGCCATGGAGGAGCGTCACGGCGCTCGCGTCGTGAAGGGCCTCGTGCCCCTTTCGGAGATGTTCGGCTACGTCGGAGACCTCCGCAGCAAGACCTCGGGTCGCGCCAGCTACTCGATGCAGTTCGACTCCTACGCCGAGGTTCCCCGGAACGTCGCCGAGGAGATCATCGCGAAGGCCAAGGGCGAGTAACTCTTCCGAGTTCACGCTTTAGGCTTGCCACCGGAGCCTCTGGGGCAACAGGAGTAAACCTCCCGTTGCCCCGGGGGAGCCGGCTATCCAGCAAAGATCACCTGGCGCCGATCTGTAAGGCGTACAGAACCACTCTCAGGAGGACCCCCGTGGCGAAGGCGAAGTTCGAGCGGACTAAGCCGCACGTCAACATCGGCACCATCGGTCACATTGACCACGGTAAGACGACCCTCACGGCCGCCATTACCAAGGTGCTGCACGACAAGTACCCGGACCTGAACGCGGCCTCGGCCTTCGATCAGATCGACAAGGCTCCTGAGGAGCGCCAGCGCGGTATCACCATCTCCATCGCGCACGTCGAGTACCAGACCGAGGCGCGTCACTACGCCCACGTCGACTGCCCGGGTCACGCGGACTACATCAAGAACATGATCACCGGTGCCGCGCAGATGGACGGCGCGATCCTCGTGGTCGCCGCCACCGACGGCCCGATGCCGCAGACCAAGGAGCACGTGCTCCTGGCCCGCCAGGTCGGCGTTCCGTACATCGTTGTCGCCCTGAACAAGGCCGACATGGTGGACGACGAGGAGATCCTGGAGCTCGTCGAGCTCGAGGTCCGCGAGCTGCTCTCCGAGTACGACTTCCCGGGCGACGACCTGCCGGTCGTCCGCGTCTCCGCGCTGAAGGCGCTCGAGGGCGACGCCGAGTGGGGCGAGAAGCTCATCGGCCTCATGGACGCTGTCGACGAGGCCATCCCGACCCCGCCGCGTGACACCGAGATGCCGTTCCTCATGCCCGTCGAGGACGTCTTCACGATCACCGGTCGCGGTACGGTCGTCACCGGCCGTATCGAGCGTGGTGTCCTGAAGGTCAACGAGACCGTCGACATCATCGGTATCAAGGAAGAGAAGACCACCACCACGGTCACCGGTATCGAGATGTTCCGCAAGCTGCTCGACGAGGGCCAGGCCGGCGAGAACGTCGGTCTGCTCCTCCGTGGCATCAAGCGCGAGGACGTCGAGCGCGGCCAGGTCATCATCAAGCCCGGTTCGGTCACCCCGCACACCGAGTTCGAGGCCCAGGCCTACATCCTGTCGAAGGACGAGGGTGGCCGTCACACCCCGTTCTTCAACAACTACCGTCCGCAGTTCTACTTCCGTACCACGGACGTCACGGGTGTCGTCACCCTGCCGGCCGGCACGGAGATGGTCATGCCGGGCGACAACACCGAGATGACGGTCGCGCTGATCCAGCCGGTCGCCATGGAGGAGGGCCTGAAGTTCGCCATCCGTGAGGGTGGTCGTACCGTGGGCGCCGGCCAGGTCACCAAGATCACGAAGTAATTCGTGTTCTGACCTGGTAGCTCGTTGAATCGGGCACCAAGTTGCACTGAAGGGCCCCGGCCCACCGCTTCGGCGGTGGGGCGGGGCCCTTCGGCGTAGCCGGGAGGCGACGGTGAACGACAGGAGGGCCGCACCCTTCCGGGTGCGGCCCTCCTGTCGTGACTGCGGCGGGTCAGCTCACGCGGAGCGACTCGGTGAATTCCTTGCAGGCCGCGTAGTCGGGCAGCAGCCCGGTCGCGATGGCGTCGGCCAGCGACGGGGCGGCCTCGTCGCGGGCGGACAGCAGCGGGACGTCGGCCGGCCACTCGATGGCCAGGTCGGCGTCGAGCGGGTGGACCGAGTGCTCGCCGGTCGGGTTGTAGGTCTCCGAGCACAGGTACGACAGCGTCGCGTCGTCGCTCAGCGCGCAGAACCCGTGGCCGAGGCCCTCGGGGATGTAGACCGCGCGGCGGTCCACGTCGTCCAGGCGGACGCCCTCCCACTTGCCGAACGTGGGGGAGCCGACCCGCAGGTCCACGATGACGTCGAGCACGGCGCCGCGTACGCAGGTCACGTACTTGGCCTGGCCGCGCGGCACGTCGGCGAAGTGGATGCCGCGGACCACGCCCGCGGAGGACACCGAGAGGTTCGCCTGTGCCAGGTTCAGCGGGTGGCCGACCACCTCGGCGAGCCGGTCGAAGCGGTACCACTCGGTGAACAGGCCGCGCGGGTCCCCGTGCAGCTGCGGGGTGACCTCGAAGGCGCCCTCGATGGAGAGTTCACGGAACTTCATCGGGCGTCCTCCTCGGCGAGCAGGGCCAGCAGGTAGTCGCCGTAACCGCTCTTGGTGAGCGGCTGGGCGAGCTCGCGCAGCTGCGCGGAATCGATCAGGCCGGCCCGCCAGGCCGCCTCCTCGATGCAGCCGATCTTGAAGCCCTGGCGCTCCTCGATCACGCGGACGAACTCGGAGGCCTGCACCATCGAGACGAACGTGCCGGTGTCCAGCCACGCGGTACCGCGGTCCAGGATCGTGACGTTGAGCTCGCCGGCCTGGAGGTACGCGTCGTTGACCGCGGTGATCTCCAGTTCGCCGCGGGCGCTGGGCTTCAGCCCGCGGGCTATCTCGACGACCTGGTTGTCGTAGAAGTACAGACCCGGCACCGCGTAGCGGGACTTGGGCGCGACCGGCTTCTCCTCGATGGAGATGGCCTGGCCGTTCTCGTCGAACTCCACCACGCCGTACGCCGTCGGGTCCGCCACCGGGTACGCGAAGACCCGGCCGCCCTTGGAGTCGGTGTGCTCGGCGAGCCGGGTGCCCAGGCCGCTGCCGTGGAAGATGTTGTCGCCGAGGATCAGCGCGACGGACTGGTCACCGATGAAGTCGGCGCCGAGGACGAATGCCTGGGCGATGCCCTCCGGGCGCTCCTGGACGGCGTACTCCAGCCGCAGGCCGAACTGCGAGCCGTCGCCGAGCAGTCGCTCGAACTGGTCGCGGTCCTCGGGGGTGGTGATGATCAGGATTTCACTGATACCCGCCATCACCAGGGTGGAGAGGGGGTAATAGATCATCGGCTTGTCGAAGACGGGCAGCAGCTGCTTCGAAACGGCCCGGGTCAACGGCCAGAGTCGCGATCCGGTGCCACCGGCCAAAAGGATTCCACGCATGGGTGAACCCTATGCGAGAGCGTGCGGGGGAGCCGAGCCAAGGGAATGTGACGTTCGGCGGGCCGCTAGACTCTTCGTATTATGCGCATCCTCGTGACCGGCGGCGCCGGCTTCATCGGTTCAGAATTCGTCCGCCAGCAGCTCGGCGCAGATGCCACCGCTCGGATCACGGTCTTCGACAAGCTGACCTACTCCGGTGTCGAGGCGAATCTGGCGCCGGTCGCGGACCACCCTGGATACACCTTCGTCAAGGGCGACATCTGCGACGCCGAGGCCGTCGACCAGGTGATGCCCGGTCATGACGTCGTCGTGCACTTCGCCGCCGAGTCCCACGTGGACCGCTCGATCGCCGGCGCCGGCCCCTTCGTGATGACCAACGTGGTCGGCACGCAGGTCCTGCTGGACTCCGCCCGCAAGCACGGCGTCGGCCGCTTCGTCCACATCTCCACCGACGAGGTCTACGGCTCGATCAGCGAGGGCTCCTGGACGGAGGAGTGGCCGCTGGTGCCGAACTCCCCGTACTCCGCCTCCAAGGCGTCGTCCGACCTGCTGGCGCTGGCCTACCACCGCACCCACGGCATGGACGTGGTGGTCACCCGCTGCTCCAACAACTACGGGCACTACCAGTTCCCGGAGAAGGTCATCCCGCTGTTCGTCTCCAACCTGATGGACGGCAAGAAGGTCCCGCTGTACGGCAACGGCGGCAACGTGCGCGACTGGCTGCACGTCTCCGACCACTGCCGCGGCATCGACCTGGCCATGCGCAAGGGCCGCGCGGGCGAGGTCTACAACATCGGCGGCGGTACCGAGCTCACCAACAAGGAGCTCACCGGCGTGCTGCTGGAGGCCGCGGGCCTCGGCTGGGAGATGGTCGAGCAGGTCGAGGACCGCAAGGGCCACGACCTCCGCTACTCCATCGACATCAGCAAGATCGGCGCCGAGCTGGGCTACGCCCCGCAGGTCACCTTCGAGGACGGCATCAAGGCCACCATCGACTGGTACCGCGAGAACCGTGCCTGGTGGGAGCCGCTGAAGGCGAAGGCGGCCCTGCAGAAGTGAGCACCAACTCGCCGGCCGAGCGCTGGCTCGTCACCGGCGCCGGCGGGATGCTCGGCCAGGACGTCCTGACCGTCCTCAAGCGCGCCAAGATCGAGGCCGTGGGCCTGAGCCGCGCCGACCTCGACATCACCGACCCGGCCGCCGTCCGGGCCGCGGTCGAGGGCGTCACCGTGGTCGTGAACTGCGCCGCCTGGACGGACGTGGACGGCGCCGAGACCGCCGAGGAGGCCGCCACCGCCGTCAACGGCACGGCCGTGCGCGTCCTCGCCGAGGCCTGCGCCGCCGCCCACGTGCGACTGATCCACGTCTCCACCGACTACGTGCTGCCGGGCGACGCCTCGGAGCCGTACCGCGAGGACGCCGAGACCGGTCCGGTCAACGCCTACGGCCGCTCCAAGCTGGTCGGCGAGCAGGCCGTGACCGAACTGCTGCCGCAGGACGGCTACGTGGTCCGCACCGCCTGGCTGTACGGCGAGCACGGGCCGAACTTCGTCGCCACCATGCTGAAGCTCGCCGCCCAGCGGGACACCCTCGACGTGGTCGACGACCAGCACGGCCAGCCCACTTGGTCCTACGCGCTGGCCCGCCACCTGGTCGAGCTCGGTCTGGCCGCGCTCAAGGGCTGGGCCATGGGCGGGATCTACCACGGCACCGCGAGCGGCCGGACCACCTGGATGGGACTGGCCCGCGAGACCTACCGGCTGAGCGGCCTGGACCCCGAGCGGATCCGGCCGACCACCTCCGAGGCGTTCGTGCGTCCCGCCGTCCGCCCCGCCTTCAGCGTGCTCGCGCACGACGCCTGGGACAAGGAGGCCGGAATGGCCCCGCTCCCCGACTGGCGGGACCAGCTGGCCGAGGCGCTCGCCACCCCCGGCTTCACCGCGCTCGCCAAAGCGGCCCGGGACGGCCGCACGGGATGAAAGCCCTGCTGAACAAGCTGACCGCGGCGCTGCCGCCGGGCACCGTCGCGGTGGCCGGCGGCACCGTCGTGCTCGGCGCGGCCTCCTACGTCCACCTGGGCGTGGCCGGCCACAGCCTGTCCAAGCCGGACATGGCCAACGTCTCGGTGCTGTGGACGATCGTGATGTCCATCGGCATCGGCGTCTTCTTCCCCATCGAGCAGGAGCTCACCCGGATCGTCTCGGCCCGCGTGGTGCTGGGCCAGGGCACCGCCCCGGTGCTCCGCCGGGCCACCGTGCTCACCGCGGGGATCCTCGGCGCGACCCTGCTCGTACTGGGCCTCGGCGCGGGCCCGATCGCGGACCTGCTGTTCCAGGGCGAGCGCGGCCTGGTGGCCGCGCTCGGCGGAGCCTTCACGGGCATGGCCGTCTGCTACCTCACCCGCGGTGTGCTGGCGGGCCTCGGCCACTTCGGCGCGTACGGCACCCAGCTCGCCGTCGACGGCGGTCTGCGGATCGTGCTCGCCTTCGGCTGCGCGCTGCTCGGGCTGCACTCGGCCCTCGCCTTCAGCCTGGTCCTGGCCATCGCGCCGGTCGCGGCGATGCTCGTCACCCTGCCGGCGCTGCTGCGCGCCGTCGGCCCCGGCGAACCGATCGCCTGGCGGGAGCTGTACCGCGGACTGGGCCTGCTCGTCTGCGCGACCCTGCTGTCCCAGCTGGTCGTCAACGCCGCGGTGATGAGCACCAAGCTGCTGGCGCCCACCGACAGCGCCCTGATCGCGGCCCTGCTGAGCGCGCTGGTCCTGGCGCGGGTGCCGCTCTTCGTCTTCGGCTCGCTCCAGGCGTCCCTGCTGAGCGGCCTCACCGCGGCCTTCACGGCCGGCGACCGGGCCGCGTTCTGGGCGATGCTGCGCCGGATCGGCGTGGTCGTCGGAGCTCTCGGGCTGCTGGGCGGCGTACCCGCCACGGTGCTCGGCCCCTGGCTGATCGAGGTGCTCTTCAACGCCAACGAGCCGGTGCTCGACCGCTTCGACTTCTTCCTGATGTCCGCGGGCACCGTGGCGTACATGTTCGCGATGGTGCTCGGACAGGCGCTCATGGTATTCAAGCGGCACAACCTGCAACTGCTCTGCTGGGCACTCGGCACCGGGGTCCTGCTGGGCATCACCTTGATTCCGGGCGATGTGGCCCTGCGCGTGATCGTCGCCTACGCTCTCGGCTCCGTCGCCACCGTGCTGGCTATGCTGGCAGCGCTGAGGCTGAGCTTCCCCGGAGCGGCTGCGGCAGTCACCGAAGGGCCCGGGCAGACGGCCGACACACGCGGCCCGGGCGTGAGCGCGGTCGGGAAATGACCATGCCGGCCCACGACGTCACACCGATCACCGAGCACTCGTTTGTGCCCCATTCCGCTGGAGCTACCGTGTCCCAATACGACGATGTCTGGCTGGTCATACCGGCCTATAACGAGGGCCAGGTGATCGCCGAGGTGGTCGAGGGGGCCCGCAAGACGTTCCCCAACATCGTCGTCGTCGACGACGGCAGCACGGACGACTCGGCCAAGCACATAGCCACGACCGGCGCCCACTTGGTGCGCCACCCCGTCAACCTCGGCCAGGGCGCGGCGCTGCAGACCGGTCTCACCTACGCGCTCGCCCAGTCCGGCGCCCAGTACTTCGCCACCTTCGACGCCGACGGCCAGCACCAGACCAAGGACGTCGAGACGATGGTCGCGGTGCTGCGCGGCGACGAGGCCGACGTCGTGCTCGGCTCCCGCTTCATCGAGCAGAACGGCCAGGTGCCGTGGATCAAGCAGGTGGTGCTGCGTACGGCCGCCGCGGTCAGCCCCACCGCCCGCAAGCTCAAGCTCACCGACTCGCACAACGGTCTGCGCGTGCTGAGCCGCAAGGCCGCGGAGCAGCTGAACATCACCATGAACGGCATGGCCCACGCGTCCGAGCTCGTCGGCTTCCTCGCCGGCTCCGGACTGCGGGTCACCGAGGTCCCGGTGGACATCCTCTACACCGATTACTCACGCGCCAAGGGCCAGTCCCTGATCAACGGCGTCAACATCCTTTTTGACATTTCGCTGCGGGAGCGTGGGCGTCGATGAAGTACTTCTGGATCCAGCTGCTGCTGATCCTCGGTTCGGTGTCCATGGCACTGATGTTCATCCGGACCTGGGGCCAGGCGAAGAACCGCGCCTGGAAGCGCATAGCGTTCTCGGTGTTCGTCGTCGTCAACGTGTACGCGGTGCTCCGCCCGACCGACGTCACCTGGGTCGCCCAGCAGCTCGGCGTCGGCCGAGGCACCGACCTGGTGCTCTACGTGATGGTGCTCGCGATGGGCTTCCTCACGCTCAACACCTTCCTGCGCTTCCGTTCGCTGGAGAAGAAGATCACCGACCTGGCCCGGACGGTGGCCATCAACGAAGGCGTCCGGCACAACGACGAGCGCCTGGGCGCGGAGGTCCCCGCCGCCAAGGCCGACGCCGATGCCGACTCCGACTCCGTGAAGGCCTGACGCGCCATGGCGACGTTCGACTTCATGCTCCCCTACTACGGGGACGTGCAGCTGATGCAGGACGCCGTGCGCAGCGTCCTCGCGCAGACCGACCGGGACTTCCGGCTCGTCGTGATCGACGACGGCAAGGAGCCGGACGTTCCCGGCTGGTTCGAGCAGCTCGGCGACGAGCGGGTCCACTACACCCGCAACGAGCGGAACCTCGGCATCACCAAGAACTTCCAGAAGTGCGTGGAGCTGTCCGAGGCCGACTACGTGGTCATCATGGGCTGCGACGACCTCCTGCACCCGCACTACCTGGAGACCGTCCGCTCGGTCATCGGCGCCCACCCCGGCATCGGCATGGTCCAGCCCGGCGTCGAGGTCATCGATGGCGAAGGCCGCGTGATGCAGGGCGGCCTCGCGGACAACACCAAGAAGCGGCTGTACGCGCCGCAGGTGAAGGGCCGCCGGCTGATGGCCGGTGAGGATCTGGCCGCCAGCGTGCTGCGCGGCAACTGGCTGTACTTCCCCTCCATCGCCTGGCGCGGCGAGGCGCTGCGCAAGGTGAACTTCCGCGACGACTACTCGGTGATCCAGGACCTGGCGCTCGTGGTCGACCTGCTGGAGGGCGGCGAGGAGATGGTGATCGACCACTCGACCACGGTCTTCCAGTACCGCCGGCACGCCGTCAGCGAGTCGTCGGTGCAGGCCTTCTCGGGCACCCGCTTCACCGAGGCCGCGCGGTACTTCGCCGCGGTCGCCGCACGCATGGACGCCCGCGGCTGGCCCAAGGCGGCCCGCGCGGCCCGTTTCCACAGCGCATCCCGCCTGCACGCGCTCACCATGCTCCCCGGCGCCCTGCGCCGCGGACACCGGGAAGGCGCACGCACCCTGGCGAAGCACGCCTTCACCTCCGGCCAGAACTGAGCCGATCCGCACACCACGAAACGGACTGAGATGACACACCTGGCCCCCGAGGCGGTCGGACAGGCCGGCTCGGAGCACCGCCACGCCGAGACAGCGGAAGGCGGGCGTCCCTCGTCCGTTTCCCCACGCCGTGCGTGGCTCTCCCGGCGCTGGGTGCTGCCGCTGGCCGAGGTCGTGGTCAGCCTCGCGGCAGCCCTCGGGTTCACCCTGCTGAGTACGCACATCAGCGTGAACCCGCTGGTCCGCGTCGGGCAGGTCAGCGGTCTCGCCAAGCTCCAGCAGTACGCGGCCGTCATAGGCCTGCCGCTGCTCGCGCTCCTGCTCTACACCGCCTACCGCGGCAAGCTGCCCCGCCACCAGATGGTCAAGCGCCTGGTCTGCGCGGCCCTGGCGGGTCTCGCCACCGGCGTGGTGGCGGGCGGCGTGGTCGTCGCCCTGCGCGGTACCCCCTGGCCGCTCGGCGGTCAGGAGGGCGACCCGAGCGCCCTGGTCGCCATGGCCAACTCGTTCCTGCACGGCGAGGGCGTGTCGGGCATCTACCCGCCGCTCTTCCCCGGCCTGATGGCCGTCTGGGCGAAGATCCGTTACGACGGCCCGGGCGGGACCGGATTCGCCCTCAAGGACTTCCAGATCTTCTTCACCGCCGTCGCGGGCCCGATGACGTACCTGGCCTGGCGGCTGCTGCTCCGCCCGTTCTGGGCACTGCTGATCGCCGTCCCGTCGGCCATCCTCTTCATGGACCCGATCCGCCCGTACAGCCACGCCACCATGCTCGTGCTGCTGCCGCTGCTCGGTTACTGGCTGCGCGAGATGCGGGGCGCCGGCGAGCGGCCGCTGCGCCGTACGCTGCTGCGCGGGGCGGTCCTCGGCCTCGTCTTCGGCCTGCTCTTCCTCTGGTACTCCGGCTGGTACGTCTGGGCCGCGCCCGGGGTCGGCCTGCTGGCGCTGTTCCTCTTCCCCTGGCGTGCCGGGACCGCGGTGGTCAAGCGGGCCGGCGCGTTCGTCGGCATCACCGTGCTGACGGCCGGTGTCGTCGGCGCCCCGCTGATCTACCAGATGGCCCGGCTCGGCTCGCAGACCCCGGACCGCTACGCCTTCCTGGCCGTGTACGTCGACCCGGCGTACGTGCTGGGCTGGGTGTCCGACCGGTCCGGCAAGCTGGAGTACCAGACCTGGCCGGCGGCGGGGGAGATGGCCGGGCAGAGCGGCTTCGCCCTGCTGCTGCTGTTCGCCGTGGGTCTGGGCGTCGGTCTGGGACTGCGCAACATCATGGTCCGCACCGCCGCCGCCACCCTGGCCGGCGCCTGGCTGGCCCGCTTCTGGTTCGCCTCGCACATGGCGCACGACAAGGCGGTCCAGCTCTACCCGCGCACCACCTGGATCATCATGTACTGCCTGATGATCCTGGCCGTCCTCGGCATGATGGCCGTGGTCCACCGGGGCTCCGGCTGGGCCGAGCGCACCCTGCGGCCGCAGGGCGCCGAACCGACGGCCCGGGTCCTGCCCCGCCGGGTGGTCCAGCAGCTCGCGGCCGGCATGGTGTGCGTGGTCGCGCTGTTCGCCACGATGGGGGCGTCCTGGTCGGTCAACCGGTACATGCCGCAGTCCGACAACATGCAGATGGGCATCGACGCCTACCGGGCCCACACGATCAAGAAGGCCGACGGGCGCTGCCCGCGCTTCGCGCCGAGCAAGACCTGCGCGGACATCGTCACGAACGACTGGCGGCAGAACGACGACGACGGGGCGCTCTGGTGCGGTGGCATCGGCCCCTTGAACTGGCAGGCCGTCTGCGGTCGCAAGGCGCCGGCGTCGGAGCTGCTGAAGGAACAGCAGCAGAAGGAACAACAGAAGGAACAGCAGAAGGACAAGTAGTTCTGCTGGATCGGACATATTCGCAGGTGAGAGGCTCCGCGCCGGGTGGTGCGGGGCCTCTCACCCGTCACCGGGGGTGGGACATGGGGAACAACGGAAACGCCGGCGACAGGCCGGGACCCTCCGACGAGGAGTGGGCCCGGTTCATGGAGCAGGCCGCCGCGGGGGCGGGGGACGCGCCGAGGGAGCCGTCCGCGCGGGCCCGGATGGTCACCGAGCGGCTGCGTAACCAGTCGGAACCGGCGGGCTGGCGCACCGCCCCGGCACCGCGGGAGAGGACCGGCAGACGCCGGCTCAAGGCCGTCGTGGCCGTCGTCTTCATCGCCGGGCTCGCGCTGGTCGCCGTACGCCCCGAGCTGCTGATCGACCGCATCACGGGCAAGACCCAGGCCCGCGAGGACGCCCGGAAAGCCGCCCCGCTGCCCGCGGAGTCGGGCACGCCGACGGGACCGCCGCCGTCGCTGGCTCCCGACCAGCCGACTCTGCAGGAACCTTTCCGCGGTTCCCCGGCCCTCCAGTGGGCCGACGGGGCCGCAGGCATCGAGGTCCCCGAGGCCGCGGCCGTCGGCGAGACGTCCAAGCAGCAGGTAGCGGACGCGCTGGAGAAGGCCAGGCAGTTCCTGATCGCGACCAATCTCGACCCGGCGACCCTGCGCGGGGAGCGTCCGGCCGCGGCGCTGGCCCTGCTGGACCCCCTGCAGCCGGAGGTTCCGCAGCGGCTGGAGCAGTCCCTGACGAACCCCACCGCGCAGAACACCCCGGTGATGCTCTTCACCCGCTTCGACCAGGCGAAGGTCAAGCCGGTCGGCGATGTCGTCAAGGTGCGCGGCAGCATGCGCGCGGAGCAGGGGGAGCCCGGGGAACTGCGCGTGGTGACGGACTACACCTTCGTCCACCCCGTGACGAACGGGGGCACGAACGTGCAGCGCACCATCGTGCGCCGGCAGGTCACCCTGAGCCTGCTCGACCCGGCGCGCTGGAAGGCCACCCGGGGCCGGCTCCAGCTGCACACGTACGTCTCGGAGTGGTCGAACGTCGAATGCGAGGCGGCCGACGGCTTCCTGCACCCGGACTTCCCGAGGGAGGCGGCGGCCGGGTCGGCGCCCACCGGGCGCGCCGTGGATCCGTACGACCGCAGCAGGGACATCAAGGGCGAAGGGTGCGGGACGGTCACCCGGTCCTGACCGGGGGAGGAGCCCCGCCGGGCGATGCGCGTGGTTCTGTTTGACCACTCAGCGTGGCGGGGTATTCTCTTCGGCCCGATTGGCCAGGTACGTGCCTCGTATGGCAGACTACTCAAGTTGCTCGGCTGAGTGCCGATGCTGCGCGCCTCCCGCCGGGAGGACCGGAAGCGAGTCCCACAGTACTCGTCGTCCTTAATCTGCCTCTCGGGGCAGCAATGGGGACGGACGTACGGGAATCTTCTGGGAAGTGTCAGCACGGTGCACACCAGGCACTCGGTGGGTGTTTCTCCCCCGAATCGCGGTCACAGGGACCGCACCCCCTTGGACGAGGGAATTTCCGTATGGGAATTTTCTGTAGAGGGAGTGCGACACGCCCGACCGCGTGGGTCGGAGGAGAGGCCGCGGGATCCGTCCCGCAGCCGGCCGGGAGCCAGAGCGTTTCCACATACAGACAGGACTACGGAGTAGCCATGGCGGGACAGAAGATCCGCATCCGGCTCAAGGCCTACGACCACGAGGTCATCGATTCCTCGGCGAAGAAGATCGTCGAGACGGTGACGCGCACTGGTGCGTCGGTCGCGGGCCCGGTGCCGCTGCCCACTGAGAAGAACGTGTACTGCGTCATCAAGTCGCCGCACAAGTACAAGGACTCGCGCGAGCACTTCGAGATGCGCACGCACAAGCGCCTGATCGACATCCTCGACCCGACCCCCAAGACCGTTGACTCGCTGATGCGCCTGGACCTTCCGGCCGGCGTTGACATCGAGATCAAGCTCTGAGAGGCGTCGAGAAGATGGCAAAGCAGATCAAGGGCGTCCTGGGCGAGAAGCTCGGCATGACCCAGGTCTGGGACGAGAACAACCGTGTCGTCCCGGTGACCGTGGTCAAGGCCGGACCCTGCGTCGTTACCCAGGTCCGTACGAACGACATCGACGGCTACGAGTCGGTCCAGATCGCCTTCGGCGAGATCGACCCGCGCAAGGTGAACAAGCCCCTCAAGGGCCACTTCGCCAAGGCCGACGTGACCCCCCGCCGCCACCTGGTGGAGCTCCGCACCTCCGACGCCAGCGAGTACACGCTCGGCCAGGAGATCACTGCTGAGGTGTTCGAGTCCGGCGTCAAGGTTGACGTCACGGGCAACAGCAAGGGCAAGGGCTTCGCCGGTGTCATGAAGCGGCACAACTTCCGGGGCCTCGGCGCCGGTCACGGTGTGCAGCGCAAGCACCGCTCCCCCGGTTCGATCGGTGGCTGCGCCACCCCTGGGCGTGTCTTCAAGGGCATGCGCATGGCCGGTCGCATGGGTAACGAGCGTGTCACCACCCAGAACCTGACCATCCACGCGGTTGACGCGGAGAAGGGTCTGCTCCTTATCAAGGGTGCGGTCCCCGGTCCGAACGGCGGCCTCGTCCTGGTCCGTACCGCGGCCAAGGGGGCTTGAGGTAATGAGCACCATTGACATCCTTTCGCCGGCAGGCGACAAGGCCGGTACCGTCGAGCTCCCCGCGGAGATCTTCGACGCGAAGACCAGCGTTCCGCTGATCCACCAGGTCGTTGTCGCTCAGCTGGCTGCTGCCCGTCAGGGCACGCACAAGACCAAGCGTCGTGGCGAAGTCCGTGGTGGTGGCCGCAAGCCGTACCGCCAGAAGGGCACCGGCCGCGCGCGCCAGGGTTCGACCCGTGCGCCGCAGTTCGTCGGCGGTGGCGTCGTCCACGGCCCGCAGCCGCGTGACTACTCCCAGCGGACCCCGAAGAAGATGAAGGCCGCCGCCCTCCGCGGTGCCCTCTCGGACCGTGCGCGTCACTCCCGCATCCACGTCGTCACCGGCGTGGTCGAGGGTGCCGCCTCCACGAAGGCCGCCAAGACGCTGTTCGGCAAGATCTCGGAGCGCAAGAACCTGCTCCTGGTCGTCGAGCGCGCCGACGAGGCCGCGTGGCTGTCCGCCCGCAACCTGCCCCAGGTTCACATCCTGGAGCCGGGCCAGCTGAACACGTACGACGTGATCGTCTCTGACGACGTGGTCTTCACTCAGGCCGCTTTCGAGTCCTTCGTGTCTGGCCCCAAGGCCGATGAGACCGAAGGGAGCGACGCCTGATGTCTGAGGCGACCGTTACCAGCAAGACCTTCACTGACCCGCGCGACCTGCTGATCAAGCCGGTTGTCTCGGAGAAGAGCTACGCGCTGCTGGACGAGAACAAGTACACGTTCATCGTCGCGCCCGGCTCCAACAAGACCCAGATCAAGCAGGCCGTCGAGGCGGTCTTCGGGGTCAAGGTCACCGGGGTCAACACGATCAACCGTCAGGGTAAGCGCAAGCGCACCAAGACCGGTTTCGGCAAGCGCGCTGACACCAAGCGCGCCATCGTGACCCTCGCTGAGGGCGACCGAATCGACATCTTCGGCGGCCAGGCCTCCTAACGGAGGTCTAGTCGTCCGGAATCGGACGAGGACTGAGAAATGGGTATCCGCAAGTACAAGCCGACGACCCCGGGCCGTCGTGGCTCCAGCGTCGCCGACTTTGTCGAGATCACGCGGTCCACGCCGGAGAAGTCGCTGGTTCGCCCTCTGCACAGCAAGGGCGGCCGTAACAACACCGGCCGGATCACCGTTCGCCACCAGGGTGGTGGACACAAGCGCGCCTACCGCGTGATCGACTTCCGTCGTCACGACAAGGACGGCGTGCCGGCCAAGGTCGCGCACATCGAGTACGACCCCAACCGCACTGCGCGCATCGCGCTCCTGCACTACGCGGACGGCGAGAAGCGCTACATCATCGCGCCGAAGGCTCTGAAGCAGGGCGACCGGATTGAGAACGGCCCCACGGCCGACATCAAGCCCGGCAACAACCTGGCCCTCCGCAACATCCCGGTCGGTACCACGATCCACGCGATCGAGCTCCGTCCCGGTGGTGGCGCCAAGTTCGCCCGTTCCGCGGGTGCCTCCGTGCAGCTGCTGGCGAAGGAGGGCACGATGGCCCACCTTCGTATGCCTTCCGGTGAGATCCGCCTGGTCGACGCGCGCTGCCGCGCCACCGTCGGTGAGGTCGGCAACGCCGAGCAGTCGAACATCAACTGGGGCAAGGCCGGCCGCATGCGCTGGAAGGGCGTTCGCCCGTCCGTCCGCGGTGTCGCGATGAACCCGGTTGACCACCCGCACGGTGGTGGTGAGGGCAAGACCAGTGGTGGTCGCCACCCGGTCTCCCCGTGGGGTCAGAAGGAGGGTCGTACTCGCTCGCCGAAGAAGGCTTCGAGCAAGTACATCGTCCGCCGCCGCAAGACGAACAAGAAGCGCTAGGAGCGGGTTTAGATGCCGCGCAGTCTCAAGAAGGGGCCCTTCGTCGACGACCACCTCGTAAAGAAGGTGGACGTCCAGAACGAAGCCGGCACCAAGAACGTCATCAAGACCTGGTCCCGTCGCTCGATGATCATCCCCAGCATGCTGGGTCACACCATCGCGGTGCACAACGGCAAGACCCACGTCCCGGTGTTCGTCACCGAGTCGATGGTCGGCCACAAGCTCGGCGAGTTCTCGCCGACTCGCACCTTCCGCGGCCACGTCAAGGACGACCGGAAGTCGAAGCGCCGCTAAAGGCGGGGTGGTTACGACTATGACTTACACCGAAGGGACAACCATGGAAGCCAGGGCCCAGGCGCGGTACATCCGCGTCACGCCCATGAAGGCCCGCCGAGTGGTGGACCTTATCCGTGGCATGGATGCCACGGATGCTCAGGCGGTCCTGCGTTTCGCCCCGCAGGCCGCGAGCGTGCCGGTCGGCAAGGTGCTTGACAGCGCCATTGCCAACGCCGCACACAACTACAACCACCCGGACGCTTCTTCGCTGTTCATCAGCGAGGCGTTCGTGGACGAGGGCCCGACCCTGAAGCGGTTCCGTCCGCGTGCGCAGGGCCGTGCCTACCGGATCCGCAAGCGGACCAGCCACATCACCGTGGTCGTCAGCAGCAAGGAAGGTTCCCGGTAATGGGCCAGAAGGTAAACCCGCACGGGTTCCGGCTCGGCATCACCACCGACTTCAAGTCGCGTTGGTACGCCGACAAGCTGTACAAGGACTACGTCAAGGAAGACGTCGCCATCCGTCGGATGATGACGTCCGGCATGGAGCGCGCCGGCATCTCGAAGGTTGAGATCGAGCGCACCCGTGACCGCGTGCGTGTGGACATCCACACCGCTCGTCCGGGCATCGTCATCGGCCGCCGTGGCGCCGAGGCCGACCGCATCCGCGGTGACCTCGAGAAGCTCACGGGCAAGCAGGTCCAGCTGAACATCCTCGAGGTCAAGAACCCCGAGCTCGACGCTCAGCTGGTTGCCCAGGCCGTTGCCGAGCAGCTCTCCTCCCGCGTCTCCTTCCGTCGCGCCATGCGTAAGAGCATGCAGGGCACGATGAAGGCCGGCGCCAAGGGCATCAAGATCCAGTGTGGCGGTCGTCTCGGCGGCGCCGAGATGTCCCGCTCCGAGTTCTACCGCGAGGGTCGTGTGCCGCTGCACACGCTGCGCGCGAACGTGGACTACGGCTTCTTCGAGGCCAAGACCACCTTCGGCCGTATCGGTGTGAAGGTCTGGATCTACAAGGGCGACGTCAAGAACATCGCCGAGGTTCGCGCCGAGAACGCTGCGGCCCGTGCGGGTAACCGCCCGGCCCGTGGTGCCGCAGGCGCAGGCGACCGTCCCGCCGGCCGTGGTGGCCGTGGTGGCGAGCGCGGCGGCCGTGGTGGCCGCAAGCCGCAGCAGGCTGCTGGTGCCGAGGCCCCCAAGGCCGACGCTCCCGCCGCCGCTCCGGCCGAGAGCACCGGAACGGAGGCCTGACCGACATGCTGATCCCTCGTAGGGTCAAGCACCGCAAGCAGCACCACCCCAAGCGCAGTGGTATGGCGAAGGGCGGTACTGAGGTCACGTTCGGTGAGTACGGCATCCAGGCGCTGACCCCGGCGTACGTGACGAACCGCCAGATCGAGGCGGCTCGTATTGCGATGACCCGCCACATCAAGCGTGGCGGCAAGGTCTGGATCAACATCTACCCGGACCGTCCGCTGACGAAGAAGCCTGCCGAGACCCGCATGGGTTCCGGTAAGGGTTCTCCCGAGTGGTGGATCGCCAACGTGCACCCGGGCCGGGTCATGTTCGAGCTGTCCTACCCGAACGAGAAGATTGCTCGTGAGGCGCTCACCCGCGCTGCTCACAAGCTTCCGATGAAGTGCCGGATTGTTCGGCGCGAGGCAGGTGAGTCGTGATGGCGACGGGAACCAAGGCGTCCGAGCTGCGTGAGCTCGGCAACGAGGAGCTCGTTGGCAAGCTGCGCGAGGCCAAGGAGGAGCTGTTCAAGCTCCGCTTCCAGGCGGCCACGGGTCAGCTGGAGAACAACGGCCGGCTCAAGTCCGTCCGTAAGGACATCGCTCGCATCTACACCCTGATGCACGAGCGTGAGCTCGGTATCGAGACGGTGGAGAGCGCCTGATGAGCGAGAACAACGTGACTGAGAAGACCGAGCGCGGTTTCCGCAAGACCCGTGAGGGTCTGGTCGTCAGCGACAAGATGGACAAGACCGTCGTCGTCGCCGTCGAGGACCGCGTGAAGCACGCCCTGTACGGCAAGGTCATCCGCCGTACGAACAAGCTCAAGGCTCACGACGAGCAGAACGCTGCCGGCGTCGGCGACCGCGTCCTCATCATGGAGACGCGTCCGCTGTCGGCGAGCAAGCGCTGGCGCATCGTCGAGATCCTCGAGAAGGCCAAGTAATTCGTCCGGGGGGTTTCCCCCGGATTCGTTCCGCCAGGCTCGGTGGGGGCCCAGCTCCTCGGAGTGAAGCCCCCGCCGGGAACCGGCAGACAAACAGGAGATACACGTGATCCAGCAGGAGTCGCGACTGCGTATCGCCGACAACACTGGTGCCAAGGAAATCCTTTGCATCCGTGTTCTCGGTGGTTCCGGTCGCCGCTACGCGGGCATCGGTGACGTCATCGTCGCCACCGTCAAGGACGCGATCCCCGGTGGCAACGTGAAGAAGGGTGACGTCGTCAAGGCGGTCATCGTTCGCACCGTCAAGGAGCGTCGCCGCCAGGACGGCTCGTACATCCGCTTTGACGAGAACGCCGCCGTCATTCTGAAGAACGACGGCGACCCTCGCGGCACCCGTATCTTCGGCCCGGTGGGCCGTGAGCTGCGCGAGAAGAAGTTCATGAAGATCATCTCGCTCGCGCCGGAGGTGCTGTAAGCATGAAGATCAAGAAGGGCGACCTGGTTCAGGTCATCACCGGTAAGGACAAGGGCAAGCAGGGCAAGGTCATCGTTGCCTTCCCCGCTGAGAACCGCGTCCTCGTCGAGGGTGTCAACCGGGTCAAGAAGCACACCAAGGCCGGTCAGACCGCTGGTGGCTCGCAGACCGGTGGCATCGTGATCACCGAGGCGCCGATCCACGTCAGCAACGTTCAGCTGGTTGTGGAGAAGGACGGCCAGAAGGTCGTCACCCGCGTCGGTTTCCGCTTCGACGACGAGGGCAACAAGATCCGCGTTGCCAAGCGGACGGGTGAGGACATCTGATGGCTACCACTCCGCGTCTCAAGACGAAGTACCGCGAGGACATCGCGGGCAAGCTGCGTGAAGAGTTCTCCTACGAGAACGTCATGCAGATCCCCGGCCTCGTGAAGATCGTGGTCAACATGGGTGTGGGCGACGCCGCCCGCGACTCCAAGCTGATCGACGGCGCCATCCGCGACCTGACGACGATCACCGGTCAGAAGCCGGCCGTCACGAAGGCCCGCAAGTCCATCGCGCAGTTCAAGCTGCGCGAGGGTCAGCCGATCGGCTGCCACGTCACCCTCCGTGGTGACCGCATGTGGGAGTTCCTGGACCGTACGCTGTCGCTCGCGCTTCCGCGTATCCGTGACTTCCGTGGTCTGTCGCCGAAGCAGTTCGACGGCCGTGGCAACTACACCTTCGGTCTCACGGAGCAGGTCATGTTCCACGAGATCGACCAGGACAAGATCGACCGTACCCGGGGTATGGACATCACCGTGGTCACCACGGCGACCAACGACGCTGAGGGCCGCGCGCTCCTTCGTCACCTCGGCTTCCCCTTCAAGGAGGCGTAAGCGAGATGGCGAAGAAGGCTCTCATCGCGAAGGCTGCCCGCAAGCCCAAGTTCGGTGTGCGTGCGTACACCCGCTGCCAGCGCTGCGGTCGTCCCCACTCCGTGTACCGCAAGTTCGGCCTGTGCCGCGTCTGCCTTCGTGAGATGGCTCACCGTGGCGAGCTGCCGGGCGTGACCAAGAGCTCCTGGTAATTCCCCCTCGTCCGCAAGGACTTGGGCGGTACCAGGCACTCTCGGTAAGCATCTGGTCGGTGGGTGCCCAGCTCCGCATGCCGTAGGCTTGTGGGGTTGGGCGTCCGCCGCCCTATCGACTTACTACGCCGTAGGTCCCCGCACCGCACCCGTCCCGCCACTGAGTGGGGAGAGGGATGGCGCATACAGGAAACCCCGGCGAGAGAGGCCGAAGGCCACTTCATGACCATGACTGACCCGATCGCAGACATGCTGACCCGTCTGCGTAACGCTAACTCGGCGTACCACGACACCGTCGTGATGCCGCACAGCAAGATCAAGTCGCACATCGCAGAGATCCTCAAGCAGGAGGGTTTCATCACCGGCTGGAAGGTCGAGGACGCCGAGGTCGGCAAGAACCTCGTCCTCGAGCTGAAGTTCGGGCCGAACCGTGAGCGCTCCATCGCGGGCATCAAGCGGATCTCGAAGCCCGGTCTGCGCGTGTACGCGAAGTCCACCAACCTGCCGAAGGTCCTCGGCGGCCTGGGCGTGGCGATCATCTCCACGTCCCACGGTCTCCTGACCGGCCAGCAGGCAGGCAAGAAGGGCGTAGGTGGGGAAGTCCTCGCCTACGTCTGGTAGTCGGGAACGGAGGAAAAGCAATGTCGCGAATCGGCAAGCTCCCCATCCAGGTTCCCGCCGGTGTGGACGTCACCATCGATGGCAGCACGGTTGCCGTGAAGGGCCCCAAGGGTTCCCTCACGCACACCGTTAAGGCGCCCATCGCAGTCGTCAAGGGTGAGGACGGCGTTCTGAACGTCACCCGCCCGAACGACGAGCGTCAGAACAAGGCCCTGCACGGCCTGTCCCGCACGCTGGTGGCGAACATGATCACCGGTGTGACCACGGGGTACGTCAAGGCTCTCGAGATCAGCGGTGTCGGTTACCGCGTGGCCGCGAAGGGCTCCAACCTGGAGTTCCAGCTCGGCTACAGCCACCCGATCCTGGTGGAGGCGCCCGAGGGCATCTCCTTCAAGGTCGAGTCGCCGACCAAGTTCTCGGTCGAGGGCATCGACAAGCAGAAGGTCGGCGAGGTCGCCGCCAACATCCGCAAGCTGCGGAAGCCCGACCCGTACAAGGCCAAGGGTGTCAAGTACGCCGGCGAGGTCATCCGCCGCAAGGTCGGAAAGGCTGGTAAGTAGCCATGGCATACGGTGTGAAGATCGCCAAGGGCGACGCGTACAAGCGCGCTGCCAAGGCTCGCCGCCACATCCGCATCCGCAAGAACGTCTCGGGTACGGCGGAGCGTCCGCGCCTCGTCGTGACGCGTTCCAACCGCAACATCGTTGCTCAGGTCATCGACGACCTCCAGGGTCACACCCTGGCGTCCGCGTCGACCCTGGACACCTCGATCCGCGGTGGCGAAGGCGACAAGAGCGCCCAGGCCCAGGCCGTCGGCGCGCTCGTCGCCGAGCGTGCCAAGGCTGCGGGTGTCGAGACCGTCGTGTTCGACCGCGGTGGCAACCGATACGCCGGGCGCATTGCCGCTCTGGCTGACGCCGCCCGCGAAGCCGGGCTGAAGTTCTAAGCCCCGGTTCCGGGACTCACGGACGTAACAGAGAGAGGTAATCCAATGGCTGGACCCCAGCGCCGCGGAAGCGGTGCCGGTGGCGGCGAGCGGCGGGACCGGAAGGGTCGCGACGGTGGCCCTGCCGCCGAGAAGACCGCTTACGTTGAGCGCGTTGTCGCGATCAACCGCGTCGCCAAGGTTGTCAAGGGTGGTCGCCGCTTCAGCTTCACCGCGCTGGTCGTGGTGGGCGACGGTGACGGCACTGTAGGTGTCGGTTACGGCAAGGCCAAGGAAGTTCCCGCGGCCATTGCCAAGGGTGTCGAGGAAGCCAAGAAGAACTTCTTCAAGGTTCCGCGCATCCAGGGCACCATCCCGCACCCGATCCAGGGTGAGAAGGCTGCGGGCGTCGTCCTGCTGAAGCCTGCTTCCCCCGGTACCGGTGTTATCGCCGGTGGCCCGGTGCGCGCCGTTCTGGAGTGCGCCGGCGTTCACGACATCCTGTCGAAGTCCCTGGGCTCCGACAACGCGATCAACATCGTGCACGCGACCGTGGCGGCCCTCCAGGGCCTGCAGCGTCCCGAGGAGATCGCGGCTCGCCGTGGTCTGCCCCTCGAGGACGTCGCCCCCGCGGCTCTGCTTCGTGCGCGTGCTGGGGCGGGTGCGTAATGGCTCGCCTCAAGATCACGCAGACGAAGTCGTACATCGGCAGCAAGCAGAACCACCGCGACACTCTGCGTTCGCTCGGGCTGAAGCGCCTGAACGACGTGGTCGTCAAGGAGGACCGCCCCGAGTTCCGCGGAATGGTGCACACCGTCCGCCACCTCGTGACGGTTGAGGAGGTTGACTAACATGGCTGAGAACAGCCCGCTGAAGGCCCACAACCTCCGTCCCGCCCCCGGCGCCAAGACCGCGAAGACCCGTGTCGGTCGTGGTGAGGCGTCGAAGGGTAAGACGGCCGGTCGTGGTACGAAGGGCCAGAAGGCCCGCTACCAGATCCCGCAGCGCTTCGAGGGTGGGCAGATGCCCCTCCACATGCGCCTGCCGAAGCTCAAGGGCTTCAAGAACCCGTTCCGCACCGAGTTCCAGGTTGTCAACCTGGACAAGCTCGGCGCTCTCTACCCCGAGGGTGGAGAAGTCACGGTGGCCGACCTGGTCGCCAAGGGCGCGGTTCGCAAGAACAGCCTCGTCAAGGTCCTGGGCCAGGGCGAGCTCTCCGTGGCGCTGCAGGTTTCGGTTGACGCCGTCTCCGCCTCCGCCAAGGAGAAGATTGCCGCTGCCGGCGGCACTGTCACCGAGCTCGTCTAAGACGAAATCAGTGGCTGAATAGCTCGAAACCCGACCGGGGATGCCTCACATATGGGGCATCCCCGGTTGGTCGTTCCACGGAAGGCACACTCGCCGGTAAGGTGGCGTGCACCTTTGCTTTGTCGTATTCGTCGATCCCTCAGACCGTCACCTCTGACGCAGTAGCGCGGGGGTCGCAGGAGGCACCGTGCTCACCGCGTTCGCCCGGGCGTTCAAGACGCCCGACCTGCGCAAGAAGCTGCTCTTCACGCTCGGCATCATCGTGCTGTTCCGGCTCGGGTCCCACATCCCGGTACCCGGCGTGAGCTACAAGAACGTACAGATCTGTGTTGACCAGGCAGGCAGCAGCAACGGGCTGTTCGGTCTCGTCAACATGTTCAGCGGCGGTGCGCTGCTGCAGATCACGATCTTCGCGCTCGGCATCATGCCGTACATCACGGCGAGCATCATCCTGCAGCTGCTGACCGTGGTCATCCCGAAGCTGGAGAACCTCAAAAAAGAGGGACAGTCCGGCACGGCGAAGATCACTCAGTACACGCGCTATTTGACGGTCGCCCTCGCGATCCTGCAGGGCACCGGCCTGGTCGCCACCGCCCGCACGGGCGCCCTTTTCGGGACCTGCCCGGTCGGCCGCGAGATCGTTCCGGACCGGTCGATCTTCACCACGATCGTCATGGTGATCACCATGACCGCCGGCACCTGCGTCGTCATGTGGCTCGGTGAGCTCATCACCGACCGCGGCATCGGCAACGGCATGTCGATCCTCATGTTCATCTCGATCGCCGCGGGCTTCATCGGCGCCCTCTGGGCCATCAAGCTCCAGGGCAAGATCGCGGGCGGCTGGGTCGAGTTCGGCGTGGTCATCATCGTCGGCCTGGTGATGGTCGCCCTGGTGGTCTTCGTCGAGCAGGCGCAGCGCCGGATCCCGGTCCAGTACGCGAAGCGCATGATCGGTCGCCGCGCGTACGGCGGCACCTCGACCTACATCCCGCTGAAGGTGAACCAGGCGGGTGTCATTCCCGTCATCTTCGCCTCGTCGCTGCTGTACATCCCGGCGCTGATCGTCCAGTTCAGCGGATCCCAGGCGGGCTGGGCCACTTGGATCCAGAAGCACTTCGTCAAGGGTGACCACCCGTACTACATCGCGACGTACTTCCTCCTGATCGTCTTCTTCGCGTTCTTCTACGTGGCGATTTCGTTCAACCCCGAGGAAGTTGCAGACAACATGAAGAAGTATGGTGGGTTCATCCCGGGTATCCGCGCCGGTCGACCTACCGCCGAGTACCTGAGCTACGTACTCAACCGGATCACCTGGCCGGGGTCGCTGTACCTGGGTCTCATCGCTCTTGTGCCGACGATGGCGTTGGCCGGCTTCGGAGCGAACCAGAACTTCCCGTTCGGCGGGACGAGCATCCTGATCATCGTGGGTGTGGGTCTGGAAACCGTGAAGCAGATCGAGAGCCAGCTCCAGCAGCGTAATTACGAAGGGTTCCTCCGCTGATGCGAATCGTCCTCGTTGGACCGCCCGGTGCGGGCAAGGGAACGCAGGCTGCGTTCCTTGCCAAGAACCTGTCGATCCCGCACATCTCCACGGGCGACCTGTTCCGGGCCAACATCAGCCAGAACACCGAGCTCGGCTTGCGCGCCAAGGCGTTCATGGATGCCGGTGACCTCGTCCCCGACGAGATCACCATCGGTATGGCCAAGGACCGCATGGAGCAGGCCGACGCGGTGAACGGCTTCCTGCTCGACGGCTTCCCGCGCAATGTCTCGCAGGCCGAGGCGCTCGACACGATGCTCCAGGCCGCGTCCATGAAGCTGGACGCCGTCCTCGACCTGGAGGTCGAGGAGGACGAGGTCGTGAAGCGGATCGCCGGTCGGCGCATCTGCCGCAACGACTCCGCGCACGTGTTCCACGTCACGTACGCCCCGCCGAAGGCCGAGGGTGTCTGCGACACCTGCGGCGGCGAGCTGTACCAGCGCGGCGACGACTCGGAGGACACCGTCCGCAACCGGCTGGAGGTCTACCACACGCAGACCGAGCCGATCATCGACTACTACAAGGCCCAGGGCCTGCTCGTGACCATCCCCGCCCTCGGTGAGGTCGCGGACGTCACGAAGCGCGCGATGGAAGCGCTGCAGAAGTAGTCACCCCTTGTTGTGCAGGTACGGCCGCGGTGTCCCCACGGGGGTGCCGCGGCCGTCTGCATGGCGCGGCTTCTTGTGACATCAGCCAATAATTGAGGAACCACAGCGGAGATCAACCACCTCCGCGAGAGCGGCGGCGGTTTAGCCGCAAAAGAGGGAAGGCACGTTCATGGTGCAGATCAAGACCCCCGAGCAGATCGCGAAGATGCGCGAGGCAGGGCTGGTCGTCGCCGCGATCCACGCGGCGACCCGTGAGGCGGCCGTCCCGGGCGCCACGACGCGGGATCTGGACATGGTGGCCCGCAAGGTCATCGCGGACGCCGGGGCCAAGTCGAACTTCCTCGGCTACGGCGGTTTCCCCGCGACCATCTGCACCTCGGTGAACGAGGTCGTCGTCCACGGCATCCCGGACGACAAGACGGTCCTCAAGGACGGCGACATCATCTCGATCGACGCCGGCGCGATCGTCGACGGCTGGCACGGGGACGCGGCCTACACCGCCTTCGTGGGCACCGGGCACGCTCCTGAGCTCGTGGAGCTGTCCCGGGTGACCGAGGAGTCCATGTGGGCCGGCATCGCCGCCATGAAGCTCGGCAACCGCCTCGTGGACATCTCGAAGGCGATCGAGGGGTACATCAAGCGCCAGCCGCGTCCGGCGACGGGTGAGCACAGCCTCGGCAAGTTCGGGATCATCGAGGACTACGGCGGCCACGGCATCGGGTCCGAGATGCACATGGACCCCCACCTGCTGAACTACGTCTCGCGCAAGCGGGGCAAGGGGATCAAGCTGGTCCCGGGCGTCTGCCTGGCGATCGAGCCGATGGTCTCCCTGGGCACGGCCCAGACCGAGGTCCTGGCGGACGACTGGACGGTCATCTCGACGGACGGCACCTGGTCCTCGCACTGGGAGCACTCCATCGCCCTGACGGAGGACGGTCCCATCGTCCTGACCAGCCCGGACTGCGGCAAGGCGAAGCTGGCGGAGTACGGAGTCACCACGGCTCCGGACCCTCTGGCGTAATGATCTACACTCTGGGGCAAACTTTCCGGATTCGTCTTTCTGGGTGCCCTGACGTAGACTGACTCGTCGGCTCTCGTGCACTTCCATGCCTGCATGGCGCGCGAGGCCGATCAAGGTAGCCGATTCGAAGGGCGAAGCGTGGCCAAGAAGCAAGGTGCCATCGAAATCGAGGGCACCGTGATCGAGTCCCTCCCGAACGCGATGTTCAAGGTGGAACTGCAGAACGGTCACAAGGTCCTCGCGCACATCAGCGGCAAGATGCGCATGCACTACATCCGCATCCTCCCGGATGACCGGGTCGTCGTGGAGCTGTCTCCGTACGACCTCACGCGTGGCCGGATCGTCTACCGATACAAGTAGATCTTGTCCTCACTCCTGCCTGGGCGTCTTGTCCCGGTGCGGGTGGTGGCACTGACCCGGAGAACCTCACCAACATGAAGGTCAAGCCGAGCGTCAAGAAGATCTGCGACAAGTGCAAGGTGATCCGCCGTCACGGTCGGGTCATGGTCATCTGCGACAACCTGCGCCACAAGCAGCGCCAGGGCTGACGCACGCCGACCGACCTGCACTACGCAGTTCTTCGCGCGACGTAAGAAAACGTACATACGCAGAATCCGCCCAGCCCTGCAAGGGGCCGGCGGTACCTCCGGCGGGGGCCGGGGACCCGGACGTACCATCACCCACTTCGGGTGGTCGGCGGTCGGGAGTGGTTCTGCGGAAGACCCCCGAACACACAGGAGCCATTTGTGGCACGCGTTTCCGGTGTTGACATCCCGCGCGAAAAGCGTGTGGAGATCGCACTCACCTACGTCTTCGGTATCGGGCGCACCCGGTCCAAGGAGATCCTCGCCTCCACCGGCGTGAACCCGAACACCCGCGTTCGTGACCTGGCCGAAGAGGACCTCGTCAAGATCCGCGAGTACGTGGACGCCAACCTCCGTACCGAGGGTGACCTCCGCCGCGAGATCCAGGGCGACATTCGCCGCAAGATCGAGATCCAGTGCTACCAGGGCATCCGCCACCGTCGTGGCCTGCCGGTGCACGGTCAGCGCACCAGCACGAACGCGCGTACCCGCAAGGGCCCGCGTCGCGCGATCGCCGGTAAGAAGAAGCCGGGCAAGAAGTAGTCCTGTTCAGCGGTCTTGCGCTGTAGGACCGACCACCTCCCGTAGGAGATTTAGATGCCCCCCAAGGGTCGTCAGGGCGCTGCCAAGAAGGTGCGCCGCAAGGAAAAGAAGAACGTCGCTCACGGGCACGCCCACATCAAGAGCACGTTCAACAACACCATCGTTTCGATCACCGACCCCTCGGGCAACGTGATCTCCTGGGCCTCCGCCGGCCACGTCGGCTTCAAGGGCTCGCGCAAGTCCACCCCCTTCGCCGCGCAGATGGCCGCCGAGTCGGCCGCCCGCCGCGCGCAGGAGCACGGCATGCGCAAGGTTGACGTCTTCGTCAAGGGTCCGGGCTCCGGCCGCGAGACCGCGATCCGCTCCCTCCAGGCCACCGGCCTCGAGGTCGGCTCGATCCAGGACGTCACCCCCACCCCGCACAACGGCTGCCGCCCGCCGAAGCGCCGCCGCGTCTGACGCAGCGGACGCACCTGTGCGTTCTTGAGTGTCCGGGCGGTACGACCCCTTCGGGGGACGTACCGCCCGTACCCTTGCAGTAGCCGTACTCCGGTACGGCATCCCGTCGGGCGTCAAATAGTGGGCGTCCACGAATGAAGGAACACAGACATGCTTATCGCTCAGCGTCCTTCGCTGACCGAAGAGGTCGTAGACGAGTACCGCTCGCGGTTCGTGATCGAGCCGCTGGAGCCGGGCTTCGGCTACACCCTCGGTAACTCCCTGCGCCGTACGCTCCTGTCCTCGATCCCGGGTGCCGCTGTCACCAGCATCCGCGTGGACGGCGTCCTGCACGAGTTCACCACCGTGCCGGGTGTCAAGGAAGACGTCACCGACATCATCCTCAACATCAAGCAGCTGGTCGTCTCCTCGGAGCACGACGAGCCGGTCGTGATGTACCTGCGCAAGCAGGGTCCCGGCCTGGTCACCGCTGCCGACATCGCGCCCCCGGCCGGTGTCGAGGTGCACAACCCGGACCTGGTCCTCGCCACGCTCAACGGCAAGGGCAAGCTGGAGATGGAGCTGACCGTCGAGCGCGGTCGCGGCTACGTCTCCGCCGTCCAGAACAAGCAGCTGGGCCAGGAGATCGGCCGCATCCCGGTCGACTCCATCTACAGCCCGGTCCTCAAGGTCACCTACAAGGTCGAGGCGACCCGAGTCGAGCAGCGCACCGACTTCGACAAGCTGATCGTCGACGTCGAGACCAAGCAGGCCATGCGCCCGCGTGACGCGATGGCGTCCGCCGGTAAGACCCTGGTCGAGCTGTTCGGTCTGGCGCGCGAGCTCAACATCGACGCCGAGGGCATCGACATGGGCCCGTCCCCCACGGACGCCGCCCTGGCCGCCGACCTGGCGCTGCCGATCGAGGAGCTCGAGCTCACCGTTCGGTCGTACAACTGCCTCAAGCGCGAGGGCATCCACTCCGTGGGTGAGCTCGTCGCCCGCTCTGAGGCCGACCTGCTCGACATCCGCAACTTCGGTGCGAAGTCGATCGACGAGGTCAAGGCGAAGCTGGCCGGCATGGGCCTGGCCCTCAAGGACAGCCCGCCCGGATTCGACCCGACCGCCGCCGCCGACGCCTTCGGCGCCGACGACGACGCGGACGCCGGTTTCGTCGAGACCGAGCAGTACTAAGCAGCACCCGTAGATCTTTCCCGCGGCGTCCGCCTCGGGGGAACTGACACCGGTACCTGACACGGCCGGTGCAGATATGAAGGAGTAACACCATGCCGCGTCCCGCAAAGGGTGCCCGTCTGGGCGGCTCCGCCGCGCACGAGAAGCACCTTCTCGCGAACCTCGCGAAGGCGCTCTTCGAGCACGGCCGCATCACCACCACCGAGGCCAAGGCCCGTCGCCTGCGTCCCTACGCCGAGCGTCTGGTCACCAAGGCCAAGAAGGGCGACATCCACAACCGTCGCCTGGTGCTGCAGACGATCACGGACAAGAGCATCGTGCACACGCTGTTCACCGAGATCGCCCCGCGCTACGAGAACCGCCCCGGTGGTTACACGCGCATCACCAAGATCGGCAACCGTCGTGGCGACAACGCCCCGATGGCCGTGATCGAGCTGGTCGAGGCCCTTACGGTCGCCCAGCAGGCCACCGGTGAGGCCGAGGCCGCCACCAAGCGTGCGGTCAAGGAGGCGGAGGCCAAGGCCGAGGCCACCGAGACCCCCGCCGAGGAGACCAAGGAGGCCTGATCCCGCTACGGGATCGAGCTTGCTTGATCGGCTTTGAACGGGCCCGCCCCTTCCGGGGGCGGGCCCGTTCTACGTTCCTGAAAGACCCGCCTGAGAGGATCTGTCACGTGAGTGACGAGGTGGAGCCCGGGCACGTCCGGGTGCGGCTGGACCTGAGCTATGACGGCAAGGACTTCTCCGGCTGGGCGAAGCAGCGCGTGCTGCGGACCGTCCAGGGCGAGCTGGAGTCGGCCCTGCAGACCGTGATGCGGCTGTCCGAGCCCGTCGAGCTGACCGTGGCCGGGCGTACCGACGCGGGTGTGCACGCCCGCGGGCAGGTCGCGCAGTTCGACCTGGCCGAGGAGGTCTGGGCCGAGCACCACGACAAGCTGTTGCGCCGCCTCGCGGGCCGGCTGCCGCACGACGTACGGGTGTGGAAGGTGGCCGAGGCCCCGCAGGGCTTCAACGCGCGTTTTTCGGCCATCTGGCGCCGCTACGCCTACCGCGTAGGCGACCATCAGGGCGGCGTCGACCCGCTGCGCCGCGGCCACGTGCTGTGGCACCAGTGGCCCCTCGACGTGGACGCCATGAACGAGGCCGCCGCCCCGCTGCTCGGCGAGCACGACTTCGCCGCGTACTGCAAGAAGCGCGAGGGCGCCACGACCATCCGTACGCTCCAGCAGCTCAGCTGGGAGCGCGGCGACGACGGGATCATCACCGCGACCGTCCGCGCCGACGCCTTCTGCCACAACATGGTCCGCTCGCTGGTGGGGGCCCTGCTGCACGTGGGTGACGGGCACCGGCCGACCGACTGGCCCGGCAAGGTGCTGGAAGCGGCCGTACGGGACTCCTCGGTGCACGTGGTCAAGCCGCACGGGCTGACCCTGGAGGAGGTCGGCTACCCGGCCGACGAGCTCCTGGCGGCCCGCAGCAAGGAAGCGCGCAACGTGCGGACCCTCCCGGGCGCCGGTTGCTGCTAATCCGTTTGGGCGGATCGGCGCTCGGCCTGGACAATGCCCGGCATGGGACATCTCGAAGCCAGCCACCTGGAGTACTACCTTCCCGACGGGCGGGTACTGCTCCCTGACGTCTCCTTCCGCGTGGGGGAGGGGTCGGTCGTCGCGCTCGTCGGGGCGAACGGGGCCGGTAAGACCACCCTGCTGAAGATGATCTCCGGGGAGCTGCAGCCGCACGGCGGCGGCATCACCGTCTCCGGCGGCCTCGGTGTGATGTCGCAGTTCGTGGGCTCGGTGCGGGACGAGACGACCGTACGGGACCTCCTGGTCTCGGTGGCCCAGCCGCGGATCCGGGAGGCCGCGAAGGCCGTGGACCGCGCCGAGCATCTGATCCTGACGGTGGACGACGAGGCCGCGCAGATGGCGTACGCGCAGGCGCTGAGCGACTGGGCCGACGTCCAGGGGTACGAGGCGGAGACGCTGTGGGACGTCTGCACGATGGCCGCGCTGGCGATCCCGTACGACTCGGCGCAGTTCCGCGAGGTGCGCACGCTGTCGGGCGGTGAGCAGAAGCGGCTCGTGCTGGAGGCGCTGCTGCGCGGGCCGGACGAGGTGCTGCTGCTCGACGAGCCGGACAACTATCTGGACGTCCCGGGCAAGCGGTGGCTCGAGGAGCAGCTGAAGGCCACCCGCAAGACGGTGCTGTTCGTCTCGCACGACCGGGAGCTGCTGACGCAGGCCGCCGAGAAGATCATCAGCCTGGAGGCGAGCCCGAACGGTTCCGACGTCTGGGTGCACGGCGCGGGCTTCGGCACGTACCACGAGGCCCGCAAGGAGCGCTTCGCGCGCTTCGAGGAGCTCAAGCGGCGCTGGGACGAGGAGCACGCCCGGCTGAAGGCCCTGGTGCTGCGGCTGCGCAACCAGGCCGCGATCAGCCCGGACATGGCCTCGCGGTACCACGCGATGCAGACCCGCTTCAAGAAGTTCGAGGAGGCCGGTCCGCCGCCCGAGCCGCCGCGCGAGCAGGACATCCGGATGCGGCTCAAGGGCGGCCGTACGGGCGTGCGCGCGCTCACCGTGGAGAACCTGGAGCTCACGGGCCTGATGAAGCCCTTCTCGCTGGAGGTCTTCTACGGCGAGCGGGTCGCGGTGCTCGGCTCGAACGGCTCGGGCAAGTCGCACTTCCTGCGGCTGCTGGCGGGCGAGGACGTCAAGCACACGGGCACGTGGAAGCTGGGCGCACGGGTGGTTCCCGGCCATTTCGCGCAGACGCACGCGCACCCGGAGCTGTTCGGCCGCACGCTCGTGGACATCTTGTGGACGGAGAGCGCGCTGCCGCTCGGCGCGGCGATGGGCGCACTGCGCCGGTACGAGCTGGAGCGCCAGGGGGACCAGCCGTTCGAGCGGCTCTCCGGCGGCCAGCAGGCACGTTTCCAGATCCTGCTGCTGGAGCTGGCGGGCACGACGGCGCTGCTGCTGGACGAGCCGACGGACAACCTGGACCTGGAATCCGCGGAGGCGCTCCAGGACGGCCTGGAGGCCTACGAGGGCACTGTGCTGTGCGTCACGCACGACCGGTGGTTCGCGCGCACATTTGACCGTTACCTGGTCTTCGGTTCGGACGGTGTTGTGCGGGAGACTCAGGAACCCGTCTGGGACGAACGTAGAGTCGAACGCAAGCGCTAGGGGGAGACCACCCCCTCCGCCGGAGTGAGGGGAAGTCGCCGTGGGGCTGCGGCCTAGCATCTGGCTGATGAAGTGGGAGACCCAGAACGCCGGGGCCCGGATCCCCGGGAGCGCGCCCGCCGGCAACCGGCTGATCGACTGGCTGCTGCGGCCCGCCTCGCGGCCCTGGCAGCTCCTCTCGCTCGCGGTGCTGCTGGGGATCGCCGTCTCCACGAGCCTGCGGGAGAACTGGGGCTCGGACAACGCCTTCGTGGTCAAGGCCGCGGAAACGCTGCTGGCGGGCGGGTCCCCGTACGAGGACAAGCGCTTCCTGTACCTGCCCAGTGCCGTGCTGATGGCGGTGCCGGAGGCGCTGCTGCCGCAGGTGGTGCTGAGGTGGACGCTGCCGGTCGCGATGTCGGCGCTGCTGGGCGTGGGGTGGCTGGCGGCGCTGCGGCTGTTCTCGGTGCCGCTGCGCTCGCGCTTCGCGGTGGTCGGCTTCCCGGTCCTCGCCCTCGCCTACAAGCCGTACATCAACCTCGTGCTGATCGGTAACTGGACCGCCATCTCGGCGGCCGCGCTGCCGGTGGCGCTGCTGCTCGCGCACCGGCGGCACTGGGGGGCGGCCGGCCTGGTGGTGGGGCTGGCCATCGCCTGCAAGCCGATGCTGGTGCCGATGGGGCTGCTCTTCCTGGTCGCCCGGCGGTGGCGGGGGCTGGCCGCGGCCGTGCTCGTGCCGCTGGGGATCTCGATGGCCGGCGCGCTGCTGATGCCGAGCCCGTCGCTGTTCTTCACCAAGACCCTGCCGTTCCTGCTCCAGGGGCAGGACGCGTACGCGCTCCCGTGGGACGCCTCGCCGATCGCGGTGCTGCCGCGGCTGGGGGTGCCGGAGCCGCTGGCGGTGCTGGTCGCGTTCGCGGGTGCCGGGGCCGGACTGTGGGCGGCCTGGACGCGGTGGCGGCGGACGGACGAGGCCGACGACGGCGAGCTGCGGCTGGTGGAGACGGCCTGCATGGTGATGCTCGCCGCATTCCTGGTCTCGCGGCCGTCCTTCGACCACTACCTGCTGGTGGTCCTGCCGCTGCTGCTCGCCTCGGCGGTGCGGCCGGGCTCGATGCCCCGCTCGCCCTGGTTCTGGGCGGCCCTGGGGCCGCAGGTGGCGGGGATCCCGTGGCCCTCGGAGCTGGAGCGCAAGCGGCGGGCGTTCAAGGACTGCGCCACCCTGTGCGGGCTCGCGATCCTGCTGGGGCGTCGTGCGCTGCGCTCCGGGCGGGTTACTCTGGACCCTGTAACAACTGCGGGGTCCCCTCCCAGGACCGAACCGGAGTGCGCCGCGACGCCAGCAGAATCGGCATCGCGGACCGCGTTTTGACCCGTATGGGTCTGCTTGGGTATCCTGCTGGTTTGTTATGCGTATTGGCTTGCTCATTCTCACGTGAAAGGGCCTTACGCCGGTCCACCGGGCCGATGACCAGCGGTTCACACGGGTTGCGTCCCTGATGTGAACGAGGGCTGTCGTGATCGTCCGTGGTGACCTGTCAGGACCCTTCCCGCAGGGCTTGCGCCCCAGGGGATACCACCACTGAAGAAGCGAAGGCATACGCGTGCGTACGTTCAGCCCCAAGCCCGGCGACATCTCGCGCCAGTGGCTCGTCATCGACGCCCAGGACGTTGTCCTCGGCCGTCTGGCGACCCAGGCCGCTGCCCTCCTGAAGGGCAAGCACAAGCCGACCTACGCCCCCCACATGGACATGGGCGACTTCGTCATCATCGTCAACGCCGACAAGGTTCACCTGTCCGGCAACAAGGCGTCGCAGAAGATGGCGTACCGCCACTCCGGCTACCCGGGTGGTCTCCGCTCCGTGCGCTACGACGACCTCCTGGCGAACAACCCGGAGAAGGCCGTCGAGAAGGCCATCAAGGGCATGCTCCCCAAGAACACCCTGGGCCGTCAGATGCTCTCGAAGCTGAAGGTCTACTCGGGCGACCAGCACCCCCACGCTGCCCAGCAGCCGGTGCCGTTCGAGATCACCCAGGTCGCGCAGTAGTTCCGGCCACCCCCTAAGACGTAGAAAATTCTGAGGAGCATCGTGGCCGAGACCACCGCCGAGACGACCCCCGTCGACGAGTTCGAGGGCAACGTCGAGGAGTACACCAGCGAGTCTGAGGTCGTCGTCGAGGGCGACTACACCTCCGAGTCCCTTGCCGGTCGCTTCGGCGACCCCCAGCCGGCTGCCGGCCTGGGCCGTCGCAAGAACGCCATCGCCCGCGTCCGGATCGTTCCGGGCACCGGCAAGTGGAAGATCAACGGTCGCACCCTTGAGGACTACTTCCCCAACAAGGTGCACCAGCAGGAAGTCAACGAGCCGTTCAAGCTCCTTGAGCTGGACAACCGCTACGACATCATCGCCCGCATCGCGGGTGGCGGCGTCTCCGGCCAGGCCGGCGCCCTGCGCCTCGGTGTGGCCCGTGCGCTGAACGAGGCGGACGTGGACAACAACCGCCCGGCGCTGAAGAAGGCCGGCTTCCTCTCCCGCGACGACCGTGCGGTCGAGCGCAAGAAGGCCGGTCTCAAGAAGGCCCGTAAGGCTCCGCAGTACAGCAAGCGTTAATCTGCGCCTGCTGTTCTGCAACGAAACCGCCCCGGCAGCACTCTCTGTGCTGCCGGGGCGGTTCGTTTACCGCCACAAGCGGCAAATACCTGTCACAAGCGGTCACAAAGCGAAGCGGAAACTCGGGAGGACAACAGTGGGACGACTCTTCGGGACGGACGGTGTACGCGGCGTCGCCAACGCGGATCTGACGGCGGAGCTCGCGCTCGGCCTCTCCGTGGCGGCTGCCCACGTACTGGCCGAAGCGGGTACCTTCGCGGGTCACCGCGCGACCGCCGTGGTCGGCCGGGACCCCCGGGCCTCCGGCGAATTCCTCGAGGCGGCGGTCGTGGCCGGCCTCGCGAGCGCGGGCGTGGACGTCCTGCGCGTCGGTGTGCTGCCCACCCCGGCGGTGGCGTATCTCACCGGTGCGCTGGGTGCCGACCTCGGCGTGATGCTCTCCGCCAGCCACAACGCCATGCCCGACAACGGGATCAAGTTCTTCGCGCGCGGCGGCCACAAGCTCGCCGACGAGCTGGAGGACCGCATCGAGTCGACCTACGAGGAGCACCGCACCGGCGCTCCCTGGGACCGGCCCACCGGCTCCGGCGTCGGCCGGGTCTCCGACTACACCGAGGGCTTCGACAAGTACGTCGCCCACCTCATCGGGGTCCTCCCCAACCGCCTCGACGGCCTGAAGGTCGTCCTGGACGAGGCGCACGGCGCGGCCGCGTACGTGTCGCCCGAGGCCTTCACCCGGGCCGGCGCGGAGATCGTCACGATCGGCGCCGAGCCCAACGGCCTGAACATCAACGACGGCTGCGGCTCCACCCACCTCGGCCTGCTCAAGGCGGCCGTGGTCGAGCACGGCGCGGACTTCGGCATCGCGCACGACGGTGACGCGGACCGCTGCCTGGCCGTGGACGGCACCGGCGCGGAGGTCGACGGCGACCAGATCCTCGCGGTGCTGGCGCTGGCCATGCGCGAGGCCGGGCAGCTGCGCGAGAACACCGTGGTCGGCACCGTGATGTCGAACCTGGGCTTCAAGCTGGCCATGGAGGCCGAGGGCATCCAGGTCGTGCAGACCGGCGTCGGCGACCGGTACGTGCTGGAGTCGATGAAGGAGCACGGCTACGCGCTGGGCGGCGAGCAGTCCGGCCACGTGATCATCCTCGACCACGCGACGACCGGCGACGGCACGCTGACCGGCTTGCTGCTGGCGGCGCGCGTCGCGGCCACCGGCAAGTCCCTCGCCGAGCTGGCGGGCGTCATGCAGCGGCTGCCGCAGGTGCTGATCAACGTTCCCGACGTGGACAGGTCCCGCGTGGGGACCTCCGCGGAGCTGGCGGCGGCGGTGGCCGACGCCGAGCGCGAGCTCGGCACCACCGGGCGGGTGCTGCTCCGTCCGTCGGGTACGGAGCCGCTCGTACGGGTGATGGTGGAGGCCGCGGACATCGAGCAGGCCCGCGCGGTGGCCGGCCGGCTCGCGGACGTCGTGAAGTCGGCGCTGGGCTAAACCGCACCGCTCGGCCCGCGTGGCGCACCCGGCTTCCGGATCATCCGGCTCTGCTGGGTGCGCCACAGCAGTTTCCAGGCGATGAGGGTGAGCGTGCCCGAGAGGATGATGCCGCCCAGGTTGAGCGCCAGCTGGATGGCGGAGCCCCACATCTGGGCGAACTCTCCGTAGCTGAGCGCCACGGCGGCGTTGGCGCCCGCCGGGACGGTGGTGACGGAGATCGCCACGCCGACCAGCGCACCGGCCTTCGCCGACGTCAGCGACAGCATGCCGGCCACGCCGGCGAGCAGCGCCACGACGAAGGAGAACGGGTCGGGCTGCCAGATGAAGCTGGTGTTCGGCCGGGGGTTGTCGAGCATTCCGCCGTGGAACAGGCCGAGCGCGTCCATCACCAGACTGAAGACCGTCGTCGCCACGATCGCCGCCGTGAAGCCGACGACCAGCGCGAAGAGCGAGCGCCCGGCCAGCCTCGGCCGGCGCTGCACCAGGCCCGTGCAGATGCCGGCGAGCGGGCCGAACTCCGGGCCGACCGCCATGGCGCCCACGATCAGGATGGCGTTGTCCAGGATCACGCCGCAGGCCGCGATCATCGTCGCCACGATCATGAAGACGCCGTAGGTGATCGTGAGGGTGGATTCCTCGTGGGTCGACTCGGCGAGCTGTTCCCAGACCACCGCGTCGGCGGCCTCGCCCGGCGCCTCCTCCTCCGCGTCGTCGGCGCGTGCGGAGATCGACAGGTCGATGTTCTCGACGGCGATCGAACCGGTCTTGCCGATGCCGATCGAGCGCATCTCCTGCAGCAGCTCGTCGGCCGCCTCGCGGGCGACGTCGCACAGTACGAGATCGCCCTCGGGGTCGCGGGCGGCGCCGGTCAGCACGACCAGATGGGTGGTTCCGACCGTCCGGCCGATCAGCGCCACCACCTGCTCGGTGAGGTGGTGCGGGGTGATCATCCGGAGATGCAGCATTCCCGCACCCTAGCCACTAGAGCTTGCGCAGGCTCAGCTTCTGCACCTTGTGGTCCGGTCCTTTGCGTACGACCAGGGTGGCGCGGCCGCGGGTGGGGGCCACGTTCTCCAGCAGGTTGGGCTTGTTGACGGTCCGCCACATCGTCTGCGCGTACTCCATGGCCTCCTCCTCGGAGACCTGGGTGTACTTGCGGAAGTAGGAGAAAGGATTCTGGAAGGCGGTCTCGCGCAGCTTCCGGAAGCGGCCCAGGTACCAGCGCTCGATGTCCTCGGGGCGCGCGTCCACGTACACGCTGAAGTCGAAGTAGTCGGCGAGGCCGACGCGGGTCCGGCCGTCCTTGCCGGGGAGGGCCGGCTGGAGCACGTTGAGGCCCTCGACGATGAGGATGTCCGGGCGGCGTACGACGAGCTCCTCGCCCGGCACGATGTCGTAGATCAGGTGCGAGTAGACCGGGGCCCGGACCTCGTCCTTCCCGGCCTTGATGTCGGCGACGAAGCGGGTGAGCGCACGGCGGTCGTAGGACTCGGGGAAGCCCTTGCGGGACGTGAGCCCGCGCCGCTGGAGCTCCTTCATCGGGTAGAGGAAGCCGTCGGTGGTGACGAGCTCCACGCGCGGGTGCTCGGGCCAGCGGGCGAGGAGGGCCTGGAGCAGACGGGCCACGGTGGACTTGCCCACGGCGACCGAGCCGGCGACCCCTATGACGAACGGGGTGCCCTGCTGGGCCCCGTGGCCGTTGCCCGCGTCGCCGAGGAAGGTGTTGAGGGTGCCCCGGAGGTTGCTGGTGGCGCCGACGTACAGGTTCAGGAGGCGGGACAGTGGCAGGTACACGTCACGGACCTCGTCGAGGTCGATGACGTCGCCGAGGCCGCGCAGCCGCTCGACCTCGTCGGCGGTGAGCGGCAGCGGGGTCCGCTCGCGCAGGGCGCTCCACTCGGCACGGGTGAGGTCGACGTACGGCGAGGGCTCGGGGCCCCGCCGGTGGGCGGGGCGCGTGGGGTGCCCCTCCCGGCCATTGCGCCCCGTTGCGCTGTCCGGCGTGCTGCTTCGTGGCGGCGAAGTGATCACACCGCCATTGTCGGGGCTCGGGGGCGGTTGTGGGTGGTGGGGTCGGTCACGTGCCGAGGGGGAGCGGGCAGGGGCCCGGGCCGGGGCCGGTCTCGATTCGGCGCAGCGGGGGTCTCGCCCTGGTCACGATCCGGAGCCGCCGCGCGAAAACCCGATCGCGTGATCGAATCGCCCGTACATTGTGGATCACCGCAGCTCCGAGAAGTTCTTCGTGCTGCCCTGAATTCGTCGTGCTCCATGGGGGAGATCTTTCGTGCGTACCGCTCTTGTCCGTCGTAGCGTCCTGGCCGCGTCCGCGGTGTCCCTGACCCTGCTGGCCACCGCCTGCGGTGCCGACAAGGCCGACACCAAGGCGGACGCCAAGCCGTCCACCGGCGCCCCGGCGGCGTCGGCCGCGCCTGCCGCCAAGGCGAAGACGGACGCCGAGCTGACCGGCCTGCTCGTGGTCCAGGCCGACCTGCCCGAGCACGTGGTCAAGCCGGCCACCCCGGCCGAGGCCGCCGCGGCGGCCGGCGCCACCAGCGACAAGCCCGAGTGCCAGCCGCTGGTCAAGGCGCAGTCCATGGCCCCGGTCGGCTCCGCCGCGGGCACCGCCCGTACCAAGGCCGTCGCCAAGGGCAAGGAGCCCGCCGCGGACGCCAGCCCCGAGGACAAGCTGAAGGCCGCGATGAACGCCCTGGGCGCCACCGCCACCTCCGTCACCCTGTCCTCGTACGAGGGCAAGGGCGCCGAGGAGGCCTTCGGCATCATCAAGAAGGCGGGCACGGCCTGCACCGGCGGCTACACGGGCAGCCAGGCCGGCGACTCCCTCAAGATCACCAAGCTGGCTCCCGGTGCCGCGGTCACCGCCGGTGACGAGGCGCTCTCCTACACCGTGGTGGGCGACGCGGACGGCGAGAAGCTCAGCATGGAGCTCGTGGTCGTGCGCAAGGGGAACACCCTCGCGACCTTCTCGGCCCTGAGCCTGACCGGCACCGCCGAGCAGCCGAAGGCCGTCGTCGACGCCCAGGTCAAGAAGCTCGGCTGAGCCCGGTCTGACTGACCGTCGACCCCGCTCCGGCGTATTCGCCGGGGCGGGTTTTCGTCTTGTTCAGGTACGGGGCAGGCGGGCGACTTCGGCGTACGCTGCGGCCTATGTGCGGAATTGTGGGTTACGTGGGAGCGCAGTCGGCGCTCGATGTGGTCATCGCCGGACTCAAGCGGCTGGAGTACCGCGGCTACGACTCGGCTGGCGTCGCCGTGCTTTCCGACGGGGGCCTGACCTCCGTGAAGAAGGCCGGGAAGCTCGTCAACCTGGAGAAGGAGCTCGTCGGCAGACCGATGCCGGCCGGATCCACCGGACTGGGGCACACCCGGTGGGCCACCCATGGCGGGCCCACCGACGTCAACGCCCATCCCCACCTGGACAACTCCGGCCGGGTGGCCGTCGTGCACAACGGCATCATCGAGAACTTCGCCGCGCTCCGTGCCGAACTGGCCGAGCGCGGGCACCGGCTGGAGTCCGAGACGGACACCGAGGTCGTGGCGCACCTGCTCGCCGAGCGGTTCGGGCAGACCGCGGACCTGGCGGCGGCGATGCGGCAGGTGTGCCGGCGGCTGGAGGGCGCCTTCACGCTGGTCGCGGTGCACGCCGACGAGCCGGACGTGGTGGTCGGCGCGCGCCGGAACTCGCCCCTGGTGGTGGGCGTTGGAGAGGGAGAGAACTTCCTCGCCTCGGACGTGGCCGCGTTCATCGCCCACACCCGGTCCGCGATCGAGCTGGGGCAGGACCAGGTCGTCGAGCTCCGCCGCGACGGGGTGACGGTGACCGACTTCGACGGTGCGCCCGCGTCCGTGCGGGCGTACCACGTGGACTGGGACGCCTCGGCGGCCGAGAAGGGGGGTTATGACTACTTCATGCTCAAGGAGATCGCCGAGCAGCCGAAGGCTGTCGCCGACACCCTTCTGGGCAGGATCGACGCGAGCGGCTCGCTGACCCTGGACGAGGTGCGCATCCCCGTCTCGGTGCTCAGGGAGGTCGACAAGGTCGTGATCGTGGCGTGCGGTACGGCGTACCACGCGGGCATGATCGCGAAGCTGGCCATCGAGCACTGGACCCGCATCCCGTGCGAGACGGAGCTGGCGAGCGAGTTCCGCTACCGCGACCCGATCCTGGACCAGCGGACGCTGGTGGTCGCGATCTCGCAGTCCGGCGAGACCATGGACACCCTGATGGCGCTGCGGCACGCGCGCGAACAGGGCGCCAGGGTGCTGGCCATCTGCAATACGAACGGCTCGACGATCCCGCGCGAGTCCGATGCCGTGCTGTACACGCACGCCGGTCCCGAGGTGGCCGTCGCCTCGACCAAGGCGTTCTTGACGCAGCTGGTGGCCTGCTACCTCGTCGCGCTGTACCTCGGGCAGGTACGGGGCACGAAGTGGGGCGACGAGATCGAGGCGGTGATCCGGGAGCTGTCGGACATCGCCGCGGCGGTGGACACCGTCCTGGAGACCATGGAGCCGGTACGGGCGCTCGCACGGTCCCTGGCCGACAAGAACACCGTGCTGTTCCTGGGGCGGCACGTGGGGTACCCGGTGGCGCTGGAGGGTGCGCTCAAGCTCAAGGAGCTGGCGTACATGCACGCCGAGGGCTTCGCGGCGGGCGAGCTCAAGCACGGTCCGATCGCGCTGATCGAGCAGGACCTGCCGGTGGTGGTGGTCGTCCCGTCGCCGCGCGGGCGGTCGGTGCTCCACGACAAGATCGTGTCGAACATCCAGGAGATCAGGGCGCGCGGGGCGCGGACCATCGTGATCGCGGAGGAGGGCGACGAGGCGGTCGTCCCGTACGCCGACCACCTGATCCGGATCCCGGCCACCCCGACGCTGCTCCAGCCGCTGGTGGCGACGGTGCCCCTGCAGGTGTTCGCGTGCGAGTTGGCGACGGCGCGCGGCAACGAGGTGGACCAGCCGCGTAACCTCGCAAAGTCGGTGACGGTGGAGTAGTGGGGGCTGATGCGGTGATTATCGGCGTGGGGATCGACGTCGCGGAGATCGAGCGGTTCGGTGCGGCGCTGGAGCGGACGCCGAACATGGCGCAGCGGCTCTTCCTCGACGACGAGTTGACGCTGCCGAGCGGTGAGCGGCGCGGAATCGCCTCGCTCGCCGCCCGGTTCGCGGCCAAGGAGGCGCTGGCCAAGGCGCTCGGCGCGCCCGCCGGGCTGCTGTGGACCGATGCCGAGGTGTACGTGGAGGACTCCGGGCAGCCGCGGCTGCGGGTGTCCGGGACGGTCGAGGCGCGGGCGCTGGAACTGGGCGTGAAGTCCTGGCACATCTCGCTGAGCCACGACGCCGGTGTCGCGTCCGCCGTGGTGATCGCCGAGGGTTAGGGGGTGTCTTGCCGATCAGGCCGGGCTCGCGGCGTCTGGTGCCGCGCCTCGCCGCGTTCTCGTCGGTCGCCGACGTCCCCCAGCTACCGCTGGGAGGTGCCCCCACTGCGTCGACTCCCTCCTCGGCCTTGCGATACACGGCACCAGAAGCCGCTCCCTGTTCCGGCCTGATCGGCAAGACACCCCCTTTGCGTCCTCGTCGGGCACGCTGGTGCCATGCGTACTGCTTACAGCGTGGAGACCGTACGGGCCGCAGAGCGCGAGCTGATGGCCCGACTGCCCGAAGGCGCCCTGATGCAGCGCGCGGCGGCCGGGCTGGCCGCCGTCTGCGCCGGGCTGTTGCCGAGGGTCTACGGGGGGCGGGTCGTCCTGCTGGTCGGGCCCGGCGACAACGGCGGTGACGCCCTCTACGCCGGGGCGCGGCTCGCCCGGCGCGGGGCCGGGGTGACGGCGGTGCCGATGGACCCCGAGCGGATGCACGCGGGCGGGTCCGCCGCGCTGCGGGCCGCCGGCGGGCGGATCGCGCGGGAGGTCCCGCGGCGGGCGGACCTCGTCGTGGACGGGCTGCTCGGGATCGGCGGGCGGGGCGGTCTGCGGCCCGCGGCCGCAGCGCTGGTGGAGGGGATCCCGCAGGGGGTCCCCGTGGTCGCCGTGGATCTGCCGAGCGGCGTGGACGCGGACACCGGGGAGGTGGCGGGGCCCGCCGTCACGGCCGATGTGACGGTGACCTTCGGGGCGTACAAGCCCGGACTGCTGATCGATCCCGGGGCCTCGCGGGCGGGCGTGGTGCACCTGGTGGACATCGGGCTCGAACTGTCCGCGCCCGCCGTGGAGGCCCTGCAGCACGCCGATGTGGCGGGGCTGCTGCCCGTGCCGACGGCGTCGAGCGACAAGTACCGGCGGGGCGTGGTCGGGATCGTCGCCGGTTCCCTCCAGTACCCGGGCGCGGCCGTGCTGGCCGTGGCGGGGGCGCTGCGGGGCGGCGCGGGCGCGGTGCGGTACGTCGGACCGGCGGCGGAGTCCGTGCTCGCCCGGTACCCCGAGACGCTGATCGGCCGGGGCCGCGTACAGGCGTGGGTGGTCGGGCCGGGACTGGGCGAGGGGCGCGGCGGGGAGGTCGCGGACCTGCTGGCGCAGGACGTGCCGGTCCTGATCGACGCGGACGGGCTGCGGGGGCTGGACGCCGGGGTGCTGCGGGCCCGGACGGCCCCGACCCTCCTCACCCCGCACGCGGGGGAGGCGGCGGCGCTGCTGGCGGTCTCGCGGGAGTCGGTGGAGGCGGGGCGGCTGGCCGCGGCGCGGGCGCTTTCGCAGCGGTACGGGGCGGCGGTACTGCTGAAGGGCTCGACGACGCTGGTCGCCTCCGCCGGGGTGGCGGCCGTCCGGGTCAACCCGACGGGGACCGCGTGGCTGGCCACCGCGGGGAGCGGGGACGTGCTGTCCGGGCTGGCCGGGTCCCTGCTGGCGGGCGGGCTGTCCGGGGCTGACGCCGGGTCGGTGGCGGCGTACCTCCACGGTCTGGCGGCCAGGCTCACCGGCGGGCCGCTGCTGGCCCAGGACGTGGCCGCAGCCCTGCCGACCGCCTGGCGCGACGTCCGCCGGCCGTGACGGGCCCGGGCGCCGCGCCCCTGCCGGGGATCCGCCCCGGACCCCGCGCCGCAAGCGGCAGCGGTGTGCACGTGGCGCCCCGAGCAGGGGGCGGCAGGGGTTCTGAGAGACTGTGGGGGATGAACGAGACACCGACGCGCGTGTACGCCGAGATCGACCTCGATGCCGTACGGGCGAACGTGCGCGCGCTGCGCGAACGGGCACCCCGGGCCGAGCTGATGGCCGTCGTCAAGGCGAACGCCTACGGGCACGGGGCCCTGGCCTGTGCCAAGGCTGCCCAGGAGGCCGGCGCCACCTGGCTCGGTACCGCCACGCCCGACGAGGCGCTCGCGCTGCGCGCCGCCGGGATCGAAGGCCGGATCATGTGCTGGCTGTGGACCCCCGGCGGCCCCTGGCAGGCGGCCGTCGAGGCCGATCTCGACGTCTCCGTCAGCGGGATGTGGGCCCTGGACGAGGTACGTGAAGCCGCCAGGGCGGCCGGCCGGCCCGCCAGGATCCAGCTCAAGGCCGACACCGGACTCGGCCGCAACGGCTGCCAGCCCGCCGACTGGGCGGAGCTCGTCGGGGCGGCCGTCGCCGCCCAGGCGGAAGGCGCCGTCCAGGTCACCGGCGTCTGGTCGCACTTCGCCTGCGCCGACGAGCCCGGACACCCGTCCATCCAGCTCCAGCTCGCCGCCTTCCGCGACATGCTCGCGTACGCCGAGAAGGAGGGCGTCGAGCCCGAGGTCCGGCACATCGCCAACTCGCCCGCCACCCTCACCGTGCCCGAGTCGCACTTCGACCTCGTGCGCTGCGGGCTGGCCGTCTACGGGGTCTCGCCCGCGCCCGAGCTCGGCACCCCGGCCCAGCTGGGCCTGCGGCCCGCCATGGCCCTCAAGGCCTCCGTCGCGCTGGTCAAGAACGTCCCGGCCGGGCACGGCGTGAGCTACGGGCACCACTACGTCACCGACGCCGAGACCGCCCTCGCGCTGATCCCGGCGGGCTACGCCGACGGCATCCCGCGGGCCGCCTCCGGGCGCGGCCCGGTCCTCGTCGGCGGGAAGATCCGCCGTGTCGCCGGGCGGGTGGCCATGGACCAGTTCGTCGTCGACCTCGACGGCGACCGGGCGGCGGTGGGTGACGAAGCCGTCATCTTCGGGGACGCGGAGCGCGGCGAGCCCACCGCCGAGGACTGGGCTCAAGCGTCAGACACGATCGCGTATGAGATCGTCACCCGTATCGGAGGGCGCGTGCCCCGGGTGTACCTGGGCGCCTGAGACGGAGTGAGGGCGGCGGCGTGAGCGAGAACTGGCGCAAGGCCGGCTGGGCCGGCGCCGCCATCGGCGTGATAGCCGCGGGCGCGGCTGCCGGTGTCGCGGTCGAACGGATCACCGTCGGGCGGGGCATGCGCATGAAGGCGCGCCTCGCCCTCGACGCGGCGGGCGATTACGGGTCCCTGCGCGGGACGCAGGGGACCTGTCAGGCCGAGGACGCCACCGAGCTCTACTACGAGGTCGACGAGCTCCCCGAGGAGGGCAAGCGGCCCCGGTCGCGACTGCGCCGCAAGCCCGCCCAGCCGGCCACCGTCGTCTTCTGCCACGGCTACTGCCTCGGCCAGGACTCCTGGCACTTCCAGCGCGCCGCCCTGCGCGGCGTGGCCCGCTCGGTCTACTGGGACCAGCGCAGCCACGGCCGCAGCGCCCGCGGACTGGCCCAGGCGGACGGCGATCCGGTGACCATCGAGCAGCTCGGCCGCGACCTGAAGGCCGTCATCGACGCCGCCGCGCCCGAGGGCCCGCTGATCCTCGTGGGTCACTCGATGGGCGGAATGACCATCATGGGATTCGCGGAGCAGTTCCCCGACCTCGTACGCGACCGCGTCGTCGGTGTCGCCTTCGTCGGCACCTCCAGCGGCCGCCTCGACGAGGTGACGTACGGGCTGCCCTCCGTCGGTCTCGGTGCCGTACGCCGCATCCTGCCGGGCGTGCTCAAGGCGCTGGGCTCACAGGTGGAGCTGGTGGAGAAGGGCCGCAGGGCCACCGCCGACCTGTTCGCCGGCATGATCAAGATGTACTCGTTCGGCTCCCGGGACGTGGACCCGGCCGTCGCGCGCTTCGCCGAGAGGCTCATCGAGGCCACCCCGATCGACGTGGTCGCCGAGTTCTACCCGGCCTTCCAGACCCACGACAAGACCTCCGCGCTCCAGCGGTTCGCGGACATACCCGTCACCGTCATCGCCGGGGACAAGGACATGATCACTCCGCCCGGGCACAGCGTGGCCATCAAGGAGGTGCTGCCGGGCTCCGAACTGGTGGTCCTGGAGTCCGCCGGGCACCTGATGATGCTGGAGCACCCGGAGACGGTGACGCGGCTGCTGACCGAGCTGCTGGCGCGCACCGGGGCGGTCCCGGCCGCCGCACCGACTAACGTTGGCGGGCATGGAAGAAGTACCGCTGGAAGCACAGCGCAGCCAGGCACCGGGACGACCTGAGGCAGGCGCCGACGCGGGCGCCGGGGCCGAGGCCCGGATCACCGTCGACTCCCCGGACGCGATGCGCGATCTGGGCCGCAGGCTCGCCGGCCTGCTGCGCCCGGGCGATCTCGTCCTGCTGACCGGAGAGCTGGGCGCGGGCAAGACCACGCTGACCCGCGGGCTCGGTGAGGGCCTGGGCGTGCGCGGGGCCGTGACCTCGCCGACCTTCGTGATCGCCCGCGTACACCCTCCGCTGGGCGGCGGGCCGGCGCTGGTGCACGTGGACGCGTACCGGCTTGGCGGCGGGCTGGACGAGATGGAGGACCTGGACCTCGACGTCTCGCTGCCCGAGTCCGTCGTCGTCGTGGAGTGGGGCGACGGCAAGGTGGAAGAGCTCTCCGACGACCGGCTGCACGTGGTGATCGCGCGGGCGGTCGGCCACGAGGAGGTCCTGGACGACGTACGGCAGGTCTCGGTCCGCGGGGTCGGGGCGCGCTGGGCGGGCGGGGCCGGGCTGGACGCCCTGGCGGGCGTCCTCTCGGAGTAAACGTACCGACAACTCGTCGGCAAGATATTGCGCCCATGGCGGCGCCCGTGATGACATGGTACCGAGAGTTTCTTAGGTATGCCTAAGTTCGGCGTGCCGGGGCCCAGGAGGCAGCCATGTCGGCACCATCAGGAGCGCACCGCGAACCCCGCCCGTCCGCCGTGTCGATGCGGGCGCTGCTCGCCGCCGGCATGGCCGCCACCGCCGTCTCGACGCCGCCCGCGCCCGAACACGTACCGCAGGACGGGCCGGAGGGCGGCGTACGGGAACAGGCCGCTCCGGAGTCCGAAGCGGCCTGAGTGCGTGCGGGCCTGAGCTCTTACGGGTGAAGCCGGCCCGTCAGGGAACGACGACGACCTTCGAGTTGATCGTCGCGAAGGCCCACATCGCGTCGCCGTCGGCCTTCGCCATGCGGATGCCGCCGGTCTTCTTGTTCGGGTCGGGCTCCGGAGTGGCGCCGTCCGCGCGGGCGCTGAAGCCGATCGCCACGCCCTCCGTGCTGGCGAACCGTACGACGTGCTCGATCGGCACGCCGTCCGAGCCGGTGACCGAGCCCGAGCGCGAGCCGACCACGTAGCTGCCCGCCTTCGGGTGCACCGTGCTCGGCATCACCGTGAACGACTTCGGCTCCTGAGCGGCGTCGCCCACCAGCCACACCCGCTTCTGGGCCACCGAGTACACGACGCGCACCCCGGTACCGGATCCCTCCGGCACGGGCACCGGCTTCTTCGGGTCCTGCTTGACGGCGGACGGGCTCGGGGCGGGAGCCGGCTCCTGCTGCGCCGCCTTCGGAGGGTGCGCGGGCGCCGTCGCGGATGCCTGGTAGCCGAGGAAGCCGACGGCGGCGATTGCCGCGGCGGTGAGCCCGGCCACGATTCCCGAGCTGCTGCGTGCCACCTTGCTCCACCTCTCCGTGCTGCCTGGAATACCTGATCGAAAGGTAGCAGCAGGCCCGCTCCGCAACCGCCCGCGAACCCTTGGGGTTCCGGAGTCGTAGGCTGTTCGCGTGCTCTTGCTCGCTGTAGATACCGCCACGCCCGCCGTCACCGTCGCCCTGCACGACGGCGAGTCCGTCCTCGCCGAGTCCAGTCAGGTCGACGCCCGCCGCCACGGGGAGCTGTTGCTGCCCTGTGTCGACAAGGTGCTCGCCGAGGCCGGGCTGAAGCTCGAAGCCGTCACCGGCATCGTCGTCGGCGTCGGCCCCGGCCCCTACACGGGTCTGCGCGTCGGCCTCGTCACGGCCGCGACCTTCGCCTCCGTGCTGGGCGTGCCCGTGCACGGCCTGTGCACCCTCGACGGCCTCGCCTACGCCGCGGGGGCCGCCGGGATCGAGGGTCCCTTCACCGTCGCCACCGACGCACGGCGCAAGGAGGTCTACTGGGCGCGCTACGAGGACCCGCGCACGCGGGTCGGCGAGCCCGCCGTGGACCGCCCGGCCGACATCGCCGAGCAGGTCGCCGGCCTCCCGGCGGTGGGCCAGGGCGCGCTGCTGTACCCGGACGTCTTCACCGACGCGCGGGCCCCCGAGCACCAGAGCGCCGCCGCCCTCGCGTCCCTGGCCGTGGAACGGCTCGCGGCCGGGGCGCCCTTCGAGAATGCCGAGGGTCTGCCTCCGACGCCGCTCTACCTGCGCCGGCCCGACGCGCAGGTGCCCAAGAACTACAAGGTGGTCACCCCGCAGTGACGGCAGCACTGCGCGAGATGCGCTGGTGGGACATCGAGCCCGTGCTGGAACTGGAGCACGAGCTGTTCCCCGAGGACGCCTGGTCCGCGGGCATGTTCTGGTCCGAGCTCGCCCACGCCCGCGGCCCGCGCGCCACCCGCCGCTACGTGGTCGCCGAAGACCCCCGCACCGGCCGTCTCGTCGGCTACGCCGGGCTGGCCACCGCCGGCGACCTGGCCGACGTACAGACCATCGCGGCCGCCCGCGACCAGTGGGGGACCGGGCTCGGCGCCCGGCTCCTGACCGACCTGCTGCGGGCCGCCACCGCCTTCGAGTGCGCCGAGGTGCTGCTGGAGGTACGGGTGGACAACACCCGCGCCCAGAAGCTCTACGAGCGCTTCGGCTTCGAGCCCATCGGCTTCCGGCGCGGCTACTACCAGCCCGGCAACGCCGACGCGCTCGTCATGCGACTGACCGACCCCGCACAAGCACGAACTGAGAGCAGTGAGAGCAATGGCTGACGAACCTCTCGTCCTCGGCATCGAGACCTCCTGCGACGAGACCGGCGTCGGCATCGTCCGCGGCACCACCCTCCTCGCGGACGCGATCGCGTCGAGCGTCGACGAGCACGCGCGCTTCGGCGGGGTCGTGCCCGAGGTGGCCTCGCGCGCCCACCTGGAGGCGATGGTCCCCACCATCGAGCGCGCGCTGAAGGAGGCCGGGGTCAGCGCCCGCGACCTCGACGGCATCGCGGTCACGGCGGGTCCGGGCCTCGCGGGGGCACTGCTGGTGGGCGTGTCGGCTGCCAAGTCGTACGCGTACGCCCTCGGCAAGCCGCTCTACGGCGTCAACCACCTCGCCTCGCACATCTGCGTGGACCAGCTGGAGCACGGCCCGCTGCCGGAGCCGACCATGGCGCTGCTGGTGTCCGGCGGGCACTCCTCGCTGCTGCTGGCCCCGGACATCACCTCCGACGTGCGGCCGCTCGGCTCGACCATCGACGACGCCGCGGGCGAGGCCTTCGACAAGATCGCCCGCGTGCTCCAGCTGGGTTTCCCCGGCGGCCCGGTGATCGACCGGCTGGCGCGCGAGGGCGACCCGAAGGCGGTCCACTTCCCGCGCGGGCTGACGGGGCCGCGCGACGCCCCGTACGACTTCTCCTTCTCCGGCCTGAAGACGTCCGTGGCCCGCTGGATCGAGGCGAAGCGGAACGCGGGGGAGGAGGTGCCGGTGCGCGATGTGGCCGCGTCCTTCCAGGAGGCCGTGGTGGACGTGCTGACGCGCAAGGCGATCCGGGCGTGCAAGGACGAGGGCGTCGACCACTTGATGATCGGCGGCGGTGTGGCCGCCAATTCCCGGCTGCGCTCGCTGGCGCAGGAGCGGTGTGACGACGCGGGCATCATCCTGCGGGTGCCGCGGCCGAAGCTGTGCACCGACAACGGCGCGATGGTGGCGGCGCTGGGCGCGGAGATGGTCAAGCGGAACCGGCCCGCCTCGGACTGGGACCTGTCGGCGGACTCCTCGCTGCCGGTGACGGACCCGCACGTGCCGGGCGTCCAGGGGCACGGCCACGGACCCGGCCACGGGCAGGCCCACGACCACGACCACGTGCACGAGTTGAGCAAGGACAACCTGTACTCATGAGCACCGTCGCGCTGATGTGGGAGGCCCGGGCCGCCGACGGCCGGGGCAGCGAACTGCTGGAGTGGGCCCGTTCGCAGGTCCTCGCGCGGGAGCCGGTGCGCCGCGAGGTGTTCCGCGCCCCGCAGGACCGGGTCCTTGTCGTCACCTGGTGGGAGGCGGCCGAGGGAGTGGCGGCGGATCTGCCGCAACTCCCGGAGCCCGCCGCCGACTTGATCACGCGGGCGGTGCACCGCTGGAGGTTCGAGTCGGTGGAGGTCACCGGCGGCTGACCGGTGTCGTCCGGCCCCGGGCCGGGCCGCCGTGCCGCTATGGTCATGCGCATGCCTCGCCGTGACCTGCCGCCTCCGCCGCCCCCCGTGCACATGCGCGCCTGGCTGGACGAAAGCGCCGTACGGGCCGACCGCGCGCGCATCCTGCGGGAGTTGGGCCGCCGGAGCCTGGGGATGGGGCGGCTGCTGCTGCTCTGGGCCGTCTCGGCCGTCTTCGCCCTCGGCTGGACCTTCGTCGCCATGGGTCTGATGGCCTTCGAGGAGGGCGACGTGGTCTCCTACGGCCTCGGCGTCCTCTTCGCGGTGCTCGGCGTCGGTGTGCTGGTACCGGCCGGGTTCTGGTTCGCCTGGGGCGCCCGGCGGGACCGGCAGGTGCGCAGGCTGCTGTGCGCGTGGGCGGAGGCGGACCGCGATCCGGCCGCCGACGCGCGGGTGCGCGCGCCCGGCCGGAGCCTGACCTGGCTGCTCGCCTCCTTCGGGCTGGCCGGGGCGGGACTGTTCCTGACCTTCGGGGTCGCGCTGTCGGTCCCGCCGGCCGAGGGGCGGTTCGGCGAGATCGCGTACTACATGGGCCTCGGGATGATCCTGTGGATCACGGGACTGCTGGGCCTGGGCAAGGCGGGCGCGCACTACCGCTGGGCGGTACGCGCCTTCCGCGCGCCTACGCCGTAGGAGCCGCCTTCGCGGGCGAGCCGATCAGCATCGACGGGGCCCCCGCCACCCGGGTCAGGAAGACCGTCGCCGAGTTCGGCCCCTGCGGCTTGACCCTCTTGCGCAGCTCCTCGGGCTCGATCGCGGAGCCGCGCTTCTTCACGGTCAGGATGCCGACCCCGCGCTCGCGCAGCAGGGCCTTCAGCTTCTTCAGGCCGAAGGGCAGCACGTCGGTGATCTCGTACGCCGTCGCGTACGGCGTCGCGCGCAGCTCGTCGGCGGTGATGTAGGCGATGGTCGGGTCGATCAGCCGGCCGTCCAGCTGCTCGGCGACCTCGGCGACCAGGTGCGCGCGGATGACGGCGCCGTCGGGCTCGTAGAGCCAGCGGCCGACCGGCCCCGCCTCCGGGTCGGGCAGCGGATCGACGGTGTGCAGGGCGCGCGGCCCGGGCAGCAGGGTGGCGCGTACGGTGCCGGGCGCGGTGCCGAACCAGAGCACGGCCTCCTTGACGTCGCCCTGGTCGGAGATCCACTCGGCCTCCGCCTCGGCCGGGACCGCCTCGTGCGGGATCCCGGGGGCGATCTTGATGGCGGCGTACTTCGCCGCACGGGCCGTCTCCACGGCCCACGACAGCGGCGGCGAGTAGGACTCCGGGTCGAAGATCCGGCCGCGCCCCCCGCGCCGGGCCGGGTCGATGAAGACGGCGTCGTACGAGGACACGTCCACGTCCGTCACGTCCGCCTCCCTGACCTCGATCAGGTCCGCCAGCCCCAGCGCTTCGGCGTTGGCCCGCGCGACGGCGACGGTCAGCGGGTCGTGGTCGACGGCGAGCACCCGGATGCCGAGCCGCGCGAGGGCGAGGGCGTCCCCGCCGATGCCGCAGCACAGGTCGGCGAGACTGCGGACGCCGAGGTCCGCGAGCCGCTCGGCGCGGTACGCGGCCACCGACGCGCGGGTGGCCATCTCGCCGCCGCCGGGGGTGAAGTACATCCGGAAGGCGTCCTCGGCGCCGAACTTCGCCACCGCCCGCTGCCGCAGCCGGGCCTGCCCGAGCGCGGCGGAGACCAGCCCGGCGGGGTGCTCGCGGCGCAGCCGGGTGGCGACGGCCAGCTCCTGGGCGGGGTCGTAGTCGCGGAGCGAGTCGAGGAGGGCGTGCCCCTCGGGAGTGAGGAGGGCGGCGAAGTCTTCGGGGGTCACGTGTCCATTGTCGGCGACGGGGCCGGCCGGTGTGGGCCAGTCGATGGAAGGTCGGATTCCGCTCGCGGTGCCTTCCGGGGAGCCCGCGTGTCGGGTGCCAGGATGCGCAGCTATGCAGCTAGTCCGACAAAAGGAAGATAAGACGCAACACGGTCACCGGTACGCGGCGGGTCCGCGCGGCCGGTTCGGGGTGGCCGTGGCCGCCCTGCTGGTAGCCGCCCTCGGCACGGCGTGCGGCTCCGGGCAGTCCGGCGCACCGGACAAGGCCGAGAAGACGAAGACCGCCAAGGGCGCGGAGGCGGGTGCGGCCGGCGCGCTCGGCGCGGCCGAGAAGGCCAAGGCGGCCCAGCAGGCGCGCATCGCCGCGGCGAAGAAGTGGGGGCTGGCCAAGACACCGCTGACGGCCCCGCCGGCGCCCAGGACGAAGCCGGAGATCACCACCCGCGACGGCTTCGAGGTGGAGGACCAGGAGGAGTACCCGCACGTCTTCACCACCGTCCCCACGGAGGACAAGGTCGTCTTCCTGACGATCGACGACGGCGCGGAGAAGGATCCCGAGTTCCTGAAGATGATGCAGGAGCTGAAGATCCCGTACACGGCCTTCCTCAGCGACTACATCGTTCGGGACAACTACCCGTACTTCAAGCAGATGCAGGCGGCCGGCGTCACCCTGAACAACCACACGCTCAACCACCGCTACATGCCCGGCCTGTCGTACGAGAAGCAGCGCGAGGAGATCTGCGGCCAGCAGGACACGATCCAGAAGGAGTTCGGCAAGCGGCCGACCCTCTTCCGGCCGCCGTACGGCAACTACAACCAGGACACGCTGCGCGCGGCGAAGTCCTGCGGCATCAAGGCGGTCCCGCTGTGGAACGCCGAGGCCTTCCCGAACCGGATGGACTACCGGGAGTGGGACCGCGATCTGCACCCCGGTGACATCATCCTCACGCATTTCCGGGGCAAGGAGGACTGGAAGGGCACGATGCCTGACATGATCCGTCATGTCATGAAGACCGTCACGGCCAAGGGGTACGCCGTGGCTCGCCTGGAGGACTATCTGTGAAGCACGCGCGCCGGTTGGTAGCCGGAACGCTGGTGGCCGGCGCGCTCGCGCTGTCCCTGACGGGGTGCGGGGACAGCGCGGACACCACCGAACGGCTGGGGCCGAAGGCGAAGGAGACACCGGGTGCGCCCGGCGCGTCCGCGTCGCAGCCCGCGCCGTCGCCGACGGGCGGGGCGGGCGCGGCCTCGGACGAGGCGTACCGGAAGTGGGGCCTGAAGGGCCCCCTCGAATACGCCCCGAAGCCGGCCCGGAAGCCCGAGATACCGAAGGCGGCCCCGGGCAAGGTCCCGGTGGTCGACCGAATACCCGTCCCGGCCGGGGAGAAGGTCGTCTTCCTGACCTTCGACGACGGCGCGGAGAAGGACCCCGAGTTCCTGAAGATGGCGGCCGATCTGAAGCTGCCGATCAGCATGTTCCTGACGGACAGTGTGGCCTCGCCGGACTACGGGCACTTCGAGAAGCTCCGTGACAACGGCTCGGCGAGCACGATAAACAACCACACGCTGACGCACCCGAACCTGCGGACCCTGTCCTACGCGGCGCAGAAGCACGAGATATGCGGCCAGCAGGAACGCCTGGAGAAGCGCTTCGGCCACCGCCCGCCGCTCTTCCGCCCGCCGTTCGGGAACTACAACGACGACACCCTCCGGGCCGCCTCGGAGTGCGGAGTCTCGTCCCTGGTCCTGTGGCGGGTCTCGATGCAGATCAACAACTTCCAGTACGCCGAGGGCTCCGCCCTCAAACCCGGTGACATCATCCTGGCCCACTTCCGCGGCCCGTCCGAGCTCAAGGGCACGACGGAGACCCAGATGACGACGCGGATGCTCCAGCGGATCCAGGAACAGGGGTACCGGATAGGGCGCCTGGAGGACTACCTGTAGGCGGCGGCCCTGGCGGAGCCGGCGGACCTGCGGACGCGGGGACTCCCGGCGTCATCCCGCCCTCGACACCACCGGGGTGATCGTCGTCTCCGCCGGGCCACGGGCGTCCGCCTCGCGTTGGCGTTCCGCGCTGTCGCTGATGCGCAGCAGCAGGGCGATCATGATCCAGTTGGCCAGGAGGGACGAGCCGCCCTTGGCCAGGAACGGCAGCGCCTTGCCCGTCAGCGGGATCAAGCCCGTCACACCGCCCGCGACCACGAAGACCTGCAGGGCCAGCGCCGAGGCGAGGCCGACCGCCAGCAGTTTGCCGAAGGGGTCGCGGGCGCCGAGCGCCATCCGCAGCCCCCGCTGCACGAGGAGGGCGTACAGGATCAGGACGGCCATCACCCCGGCCAGCCCGAGTTCCTCGCCGACCGTGGTGAGGATGAAGTCGCTGCGGCCGGCGAACTTGATCAGTTCCGGGTGGCCCATGCCGAGGCCGGTGCCCGAGATGCCGCCGGTGCCGAAGCTGAACAGCGCCTGGGCCGACTGGTCGGAGGTGACCCCCGGGGGAGGGCTCGGCGAGTAGACCGACAGCGGCTCCAGCCAGGCCGCCACGCGCGCCTTGACGTGCGGTTCCGTCGAACCCACCACGAAGGCGCCCAGCGACGCCATGAGCACGCCGCACACGATCCAGCTGGTGCGCTCGGTGGCGACGTAGAGCATCACCACGAACACCCCGAAGAAGATCAGCGAGGTGCCGAGGTCGCGTTCGAAGACCAGCACCAGCATCGAGACGATCCACACCGTCACGATGGGGCCGAGCTGGCGCATCGGCGGCAGCCGCATGCCCAGGAACCTGCGGCCCGTCAGCGCCAGGGAGTCGCGGTGGATGACCAGGTATCCCGCGAAGAAGATGGCGATCATGATCTTCACGAACTCGCCCGGCTGCAGCGAGAAGCCGAAGAGGATGATCCAGCGCTTCGCGCCGTAGGTGTCCGCGCCGAAGAACGCCGGAGCGATCAGTAGCACCAGTGCGACGGCCATCGTGATGTAGATGAACCGCTGCAGCAGCCGGTGGTCGCGCAGCAGCGCCAGCACCAGGATGCAGGCGGCGACGCCGACCACGGTCCACATCAGCTGCCCGGGCGCGTTGGCGTCCGAGCCGTACCGCTCGATGTACCCCTGGTCGAGCCGGTGCAGCAGCACCAGTCCCAGCCCGGTCAGCAGCATGGCCAGCGGGAAGATCAGCGGATCCGCGTAGGCGGCGAAGCGGCGCACGCCCAGGTGACCCACCAGCGACAGCAGCGTCATGCTGATCGTGAAGCCGGTGAGGTTGGGCGGCAGCTCGCCGTTCATCGCGAGGCCCGCGGCGGCGTGGCCGAAGACGGCGATCGCGACGACGAAGACCAGGAGCAGCGCCTCGGTGCGGCGGCGTGCGCCCGCCGTCGTCAGGGGCCTCAGTCCACGCACGGGATGCCGCCACCGTCCGCGGGGGCGGGGGAGGACGGCGGTGAGGACGGCGGCGGGGCCGCGTCCGGTGAGGAGGAAGCGGCGCCCGGCGAGCTCGGGCTCGCAGTGGCCTTGGGCCCGATCTGCTCGGCAATGAGGCGCTTTATCTTCATATCATCTACGACGTTTATGTCCTCCCCGTGGTTCCTTCCGAAGCGTTCGGGGCGCGCGGGCGGGAGGACGGCCGAGCAGGAGTCCGCCCCGGGTCCGGCGCGCACCCCGCACAGGCCCGGGCCTCCTTCGGGTCCCCGCTGGTCGCCACCGTCCGCCCGCCCGGAGGGTGGTGCGAGGTCGGGGGTGCGGGCGCGGCGGGCCAGGGCCCGGATGCGGGCGGCCAGGACCACGAAGGAGAACGGCTTGGTGAGGTAGTCGTCGGCGCCGGAGTCCAGGCCCTCGGCCTCGTCGTACTCACCGTCCCTGGCGGTGAGCATCAGCACCGGGGTGGTGTCGCTGTGGGCGCGCATGCGGGTGCAGATCTGACAGCCGCTCACGCCCGGCAGCATCACATCGAGGAGGACGACGTCATACGGGCCCCGGCCAGGGCGAGGTCCAGGCCGCGGTGGCCGTCGTGCGTGACCTCGACCGCGTGCCCGTCGGCGGACAGGCCGCGCCGCAGGGACTCGGCGAGGCCCTCTTCGTCTTCGACCACGAGGATGCGCACGCCCCCAAGCGTCACATACCAGACACAATGCCCCGGTGCGGGTGGTGATCCACAGGCGCTCCCGCCCGGGTTTCCGGGGCTCGGAGGCCTGATCCGCGCAACGCCCGGCGGCGAGAATTGGCACTCCGCTTGACCGAGTGCTAATCGCCGGAATAGTCTCGCACCTGGCACTCGCCCCTGGTGAGTGCCAACACAGCGACAGGCAGGTCCGGCACCCGCGACGACGGATCGACCTGGTCGCCACCTCAGACAGTTAACCCCGGATCTCCGAAGGGGGAGGTCGGATCGTGACGACCGCCAGCTCCAAGGTTGCCATCAAGCCGCTTGAGGACCGCATCGTGGTCCAGCCGCTCGACGCCGAGCAGACCACGGCCTCCGGCCTGGTCATCCCGGACACCGCGAAGGAGAAGCCCCAGGAGGGCGTCGTCCTCGCGGTCGGCCCGGGCCGGTTCGAGGACGGCCAGCGTCTCCCGCTGGACGTCAGCGTCGGCGACATCGTGCTGTACAGCAAGTACGGCGGCACCGAAGTGAAGTACAGCGGCGAGGAGTACCTCGTCCTCTCGGCTCGCGACGTGCTCGCGATCGTCGAGAAGTAATTCGCTTCCAGTTTTGATTTGAGCTGCGCCCCTGGTCACCCTGCTGATGCCGGGCGGCGAGGGGCGTAGTTCGTTCTAGGCGGTGGAGGTCGCGGTGAGCGGCCGAGGATCGCAACGAGAGGACTGAACCGCTCCCATGCCGAAGATCCTGAAGTTCGACGAGGACGCCCGTCGCGCCCTCGAGCGCGGCGTCAACAAGCTTGCCGACACGGTGAAGGTGACGATCGGCCCCAAGGGCCGCAACGTCGTCATCGACAAGAAGTTCGGCGCCCCGACCATCACCAACGACGGCGTCACCATCGCCCGCGAGGTCGAGCTGGACGACCCGTACGAGAACCTGGGCGCGCAGCTCGTGAAGGAGGTGGCGACCAAGACCAACGACATCGCGGGTGACGGCACCACCACCGCCACCGTGCTGGCCCAGGCGCTCGTCCGCGAGGGTCTGCGCAACGTCGCCGCGGGCGCGTCCCCGGCCGCCCTGAAGAAGGGCATCGACGCCGCGGTCAAGGCCGTCTCCGAGGAGCTCCTCGCGACCGCCCGCCCGATCGAGGACAAGTCCGACATCGCCGCCGTGGCCGCGCTCTCCGCGCAGGACCAGCAGGTCGGCGAGCTCATCGCCGAGGCGATGGACAAGGTCGGCAAGGACGGTGTCATCACCGTCGAGGAGTCCAACACCTTCGGCCTGGAGCTGGAGTTCACCGAGGGCATGGCCTTCGACAAGGGCTACCTCTCGCCGTACATGGTCTCCGACCAGGAGCGTATGGAGGCCGTCCTCGACGACCCGTACATCCTGATCAACCAGGGCAAGATCTCCTCGATCCAGGACCTCCTGCCGCTGCTGGAGAAGGTCATCCAGGCCGGCGCCTCCAAGCCGCTGCTGATCATCGCCGAGGACGTCGAGGGCGAGGCGCTCTCCACCCTCGTCGTCAACAAGATCCGCGGCACCTTCAACGCGGTCGCCGTCAAGGCCCCCGGCTTCGGTGACCGTCGCAAGGCGATGCTGCAGGACATGGCCACCCTCACCGGTGCCACCGTCATCGCCGAGGAGGTCGGCCTCAAGCTCGACCAGGCCGGTCTGGACGTACTGGGCACCGCCCGCCGCGTCACGATCTCCAAGGACGACACGACCATCGTCGACGGTGGCGGCAGCCACGAGGAAGTCGTCGGCCGTGTCAACCAGATCAAGGCCGAGATCGAGTCCACGGACTCCGACTGGGACCGCGAGAAGCTGCAGGAGCGCCTGGCGAAGCTCGCCGGCGGCGTCTGCGTCATCAAGGTCGGCGCCGCCACCGAGGTGGAGCTCAAGGAGAAGAAGCACCGCCTCGAGGACGCCATCTCGGCGACCCGCGCCGCGGTCGAGGAGGGCATCGTCTCCGGCGGTGGCTCCGCGCTCGTCCACGCCGTCAAGGTGCTCGAGGGCAACCTCGGCCTGACCGGCGACGAGGCCACCGGTGTCGCGGTCGTGCGCCGCGCCGCCGTCGAGCCGCTGCGCTGGATCGCCGAGAACGCCGGTCTCGAGGGTTACGTCATCACCTCGAAGGTCGCCGAGCTCGACAAGGGCCAGGGCTTCAACGCCGCCTCCGGCGAGTACGGCGACCTGGTCAAGGCCGGCGTCATCGACCCGGTCAAGGTCACCCGCTCCGCGCTGGAGAACGCCGCTTCCATCGCCTCCCTGCTGCTCACGACCGAGACCCTGGTCGTCGAGAAGCCGGCCGAGGAAGAGGCCGACGCGGGCCACGGCCACGGTCACGGCCACAGCCACTGATCACGCCCCGCACACCGGGAAGGCCCCGTTCCGCACCTGCGGAACGGGGCCTTCCCGTGTGTGTGGCGGCTACATGGCGCCCAGTTGGCGCATCATGCCCATGGCGTCGTAGTGCCACCAGCCTTCCTTGATCATTCCGTCCTGACATCGGAAGACCGTCGTGCCGGTCATCGTGCAGGTCTTGCCGGTGGGGGCGATGCCCATGAACTCGCCCTTGTGCGTGCCCGTCCAGGTCCACAGCGTGGTGACGTAGTCGTCCTGCGCCATCTGGGCGTCGCGCGTGAAGGAGAAGTCGAAGCCGCTCCGCCACATCTCCACGTCCTCGCGGATGCCCGCGGGCCCTATCTTGTCCTCGGCGTTGCTGATGTCGTGGTCGCGGTAGTCCGACGCGAAGATCTCCGGGATGACGGACATGTCGCCCTTCATCGCGATCTCGTCGTACATCCGGTTCACCAGCATCGTGTTGAGGTGTTCGTCCCGGACGACGTCCAGGTTGGTGAAGCTGGGCATCCCGTCACAGAGGGCCATCATCTCCTGGAACATCCTGTCCGTCTCCGGAAGATGAGAGTTCTTCATGGCCTCTTCGTACGAGGGGAATTCGACCACGTCCACGTAGTGGTTCTCGTTCTCGCGGTCCCTGCCCACAATGCTGTGGGTGACAGTGCGCTTGCCCTGGCTCTGCGAGACGTACCGGTCGAGCAGCTGATCGAGGTCGTCCTGCCGACTGGTCTTGTAATCGATTATCTGTACGAATGTCATGGCGGTCTCCCGGGCTTGGTGGACAAGTCCAGTTTAGGGAGATTTCACCCGGTTGGCCGGTTTACCGGCGAGTACTGGGTTACTGGGGGCCGTACTTGCGGCCCGTACGCGAGGACACGCCACCCAGCAGCCCGCGCGGCGTCAGCTTCACCACGCCCATCAGCGCCTTGTACCGCGGGTCCGGGATCGACACCGTCTTGCCGCGCGCCAGGTCGTCCAGGGCGGCGGCCACCAGCTTGTCGGCGTCGAGCCACATCCAGCCGGGGATGTTGTCCGTGCCCATGCCGGCGCGCTGGTGGAACTCCGTCCGGACGAAGCCGGGGCACAGCGCCATCAGCCGCACCCCGGAACCCGCCAGGTCCTTCGCCGCGCCCTGGGTGAACTGGACGACCCACGCCTTGCTCGCCCCGTACGTACCGCGCGGGACGAAGGCGGCCACCGAGGCCACGTTGATCACGCCGCCGCGGCCGCGCGTGCGCATCGACGCGGTGGCCGCCGAGGTCAGCCGCAGGACCGCCTCGATGTGCACCTTCACCATGGTGAGCTCGTCGGCCATGGAGACCTCGAGGTAGCGGCCCTTGTTGCCGAAGCCGGCATTGTTGACGAGCAGGTCCACGGGGTGGGTGCGGTCGCCGAGGCGCTCCTCGACCGCCGCGATGCCCTCCTCGGTGGCCAGATCCGCGGCCAGCACCTCGGCCTCGATGCCGTGCCGGTCGTGCAGCTCGGTGGCCTGCTCGCCCAGCCGCTTGGTGTCGCGCGCCACCAGCACCAGGTTGTGGCCCTGGGCGGCGAGCCGCCGGGCGAAGGCGGCGCCGATGCCCGCCGTGGATCCCGTAATCAACGCAGTCGTCATAGGCGCAACCTAGCCGCCCCGGGTGTCGGTTCTACTTCGCCCCGGCTCCGGTCCCGTACTTCTCCACGTACCGGCGCACGGTCTCGTGACCTTCCGGTTCCATTGCCGCGCCCGCCGCCAGGGTGTGCGGCAGCAGCGCGCGCTCCGTGGTGAAGGCGCGGAACCAGAATTCCACCGTCACCTCGTGGTCCGCGCGGTGGACGACCTCGATGGCGTCGCCGGGGGAGACCGAGCCCTCCTCGATCACCCGCAGGTAGGCGCCCGGCCGCCCCGCCTGGGTGAACCGCCTGACCCAGCCGCTCTCGCCGAGGGCCCCCTGGAAGGTCCGGCACGGGATGCGGGCCGAGGCGACTTCGAGGAGGAGGTCCGCGCCGACCCGCCAGCGGTCGCCGAGGCGCGCGGAGTTCAGGTCGATGCCGGAGGTGGTGAAGTTCTCGCCGAAGGTCCCGCCAGGCAGCTCGCGGCCCAGCTCGGCCTCCCAGTGGTCCAGGTCCTCGCGCGCGTACGCGTAGACGGCCTGGTGGTCGCCTCCGTGGTGGCGGCGGTCGCACACGGCGTCGCCCTCCACACCGCTGCCGAGGCCGGTGGCTCTCGGGCCCGGGGCGAAGACGCGGACCGGCCCGGGGACCGGGCGCTTGCCGTGGCCCGTCACCCCGCCCTCCGCGTCGGTGTAGTCGGCGGCTTCGGCACGGCCGAGGTTCACGGAGATCAGATGCATGGGAGCCATGCGCACACGCTAACCGAGCCCGCCCCAAAGGGGCGCGACGTTATTCACGCGACGGTCAAAGAAGGGCTTATGCTCAAAAGGTGATCGAGGCACGTCATCTCCGGGTTCTGCGCGCCGTCGCCGGGACCGGGTCCTTCTCCGCCGCCGCCCGCGAGCTCGGCTGCACCCAGCCCGCCGTCTCCCAGCAGATGAAGGCGCTGGAGCAGTCGGCCGGCACCCCGCTGCTCATCCGCACCGGCCGCGAGATGCGGCTGACCCAGGCCGGCGAGGCCCTGGTCCGGCATGCCGCGGGGATCCTGGCCGGGCTGACCGCCGCCGAGGAGGAGGTCGCGGCCATCTCCGGGCTGCGCGCGGGCCGGGTCCGGCTGGTGTCCTTCCCCAGCGGCAGCTCCACGCTGGTGCCGACCGCGCTCGCCGCGATGCGCGCCGAGCACCCGGGCACCCGGATCTCCCTGGTCGAGGCCGAGCCGCCGCGCTCGGTGGAGATGCTGCGCGAGGGCGACTGCGACCTGGCGCTGGCCTTCCGGTACGGCGGGGACGGTGACGGGCGGGGCTCCACGGCGGAGTGGGAGGACCTCGTGGTGCGCCCGCTGCTGACCGACCGGCTCGTCGGACTGGTCCCCGAGGGGCACCGGCTGGCCGGGTCGGAGCGCGTGGGCATGGCGGACCTGGCCGACGAGCCCTGGATCGCGGGCTGTCCGCGCTGCCGCCGCCATCTGGTGGAGGTGTGCGAGAGCGCGGGCTTCACCCCGCGGATCGACTTCGCGACCGACGACTACCCGGCGGTGGTCGGCCTGGTCGGCGCCGGGCTGGGCGTCGCGGTGCTGCCGGAGCTCGCGGTGGAGTCCGTACGGGCCAAGGGCGTGAGCACGGTGGCCGTGGAGCCGGCCGTCGAGCGCGAGGTCGTGGCGCTGACCCTGCCCGACCTGGCCAGGGTCCCGGCGGTGGCCGCGACCCTGGCCGAGCTGGAGCGGGCCGCCACGCGCTGACCGCACCCGTGGCGTCGGGTACGGCCGGACGGGTGACGCCGCGCGCAGGACTGCGACACGCCCGGCGAGGGCGGCGGCCGGAAGGATTTCGCGGACGCTGCAGCAACGTTCCTTCGGACGTTTGTACTCGGATCAGTGCGGCGGGATCGGTCCGATCGTGCTGGACGCCGGGATCAGTCGATGCCGCGCGCGGCCCATCAGTTCCTCGCGCTCGTCCTCGGTGAGGCCTCCCCACACTCCGTAGGGCTCGCGGACGGCGAGTGCGTGCGCGGCGCATTCCGAACGAACCGGGCATCGCATGCAGACCTCTTTAGCCGAGGCCTCGCGCGCGCTCCTGGCCGCGCCCCGCTCACCTTCCGGGTGGAAGAAGAGGGAGCTGTCGACCCCGCGGCAGGCAGCAAGCAGCTGCCAGTCCCAGAGGTCGGCGTTCGGTCCGGGGAGCCGGGAGAAATCTGCCATTGGTAGTCCTCTTGGTGCCGGTACTGAGGCGGATACGGTCCATGTCTCCACACCTACTGTCCTAGTAGATGTAAATATGACTCACTGGGAATCTAGCCTCAGACATGTGCCAAACGGAAGGAAAGCCGCCAAATAGGGCATAGCTCCAGATGGAGGACGAGTGGCTCGTGGCTCCAGCGCCGTGATCGCTTCCTCACGTAGAGTGCTGAAGGTGTCCGTCCGACCCGTAACTCTTTCGAGTGACCATCGTTGAGAGTGCGAAGGCGGTTGAACCAATAAGTTCTCGGACAGGTGTCCGGGGGCATCGACCGCACAGGTGACGATACGTACCAGCCTGGAGGCTCAAGGTGACGCGCATCAGCAGCTGCGGAGGGCGGTCATGACATCCGTCCTCGTCTGCGACGACTCCCCGCTTGCCCGAGAGGCGCTCCGTCGCGCGGTTGCCACCGTGCCCGGCGTCGAGCGTGTGACGACGGCTGCCAACGGCGAGGAAGTCCTCCGCCGCTGGGGTGCCGACCGCTCCGACCTGATTCTGATGGATGTACGGATGCCCGGGCTCGGCGGTGTGGAGACGGTCCGCCGGCTGCTCTCGGCCGACCCCGGCGCCCGCATCATCATGCTGACGGTCGCCGAGGACCTGGACGGCGTGGCCCTCGCGGTCGCCGCCGGCGCCCGCGGATACCTGCACAAGGACGCCTCGCGCGCCGAACTGCGGGCCACGGTCACCCAGGCCCTCGCCGACCCGACCTGGCGACTGGCCCCGCGCCGGCTCCGCTCGGCCGAGATGGGCGCGGCGCCCACCCTCACCGCTCGCGAGATCCAAGTGCTGGAGGGCATGAGCCACGGCCGGTCCAACGCGGAGATCGGGCGCGAGCTCTTCCTCTCCGAGGACACGGTCAAGACGCACGCCCGCAGGCTGTTCAAGAAGCTCGGCGCCTCGGACCGGGCGCACGCCGTGGCGCTCGGCTTCCGCTGGGGCCTGGTCCGCTGACCCGCGGGTCACGGTCCGGTCCGTGTCCCGCCGTACCCGGTGCGCACTCGGGGATTGGCGGGGCACAATCCGGGGGACGTGTCGCTTCGTGCGCGATGCCGCATCCTTGAGGGTGTGCCGCATTCTTGGAGATGTGGAGTCCTCGTCCTTGGGGACCATTCGGCCGAGCGGGAGGGGAGGGCGCAATCATGAGTTCCGGCGCACCCGCTCATAACGCTTCGATGCACGAAACCGGCCGTGGTGCCACGGAAGCTCCGGCGTCAAGGCACCATGGATTGATGCGCGACGACGAGGCCCTGGGGTCACCCGCGGCCACCGGCCCCACTGGCGCCGCCAAAAGCGGTAGTGCCGGGGGTGTCAGCGCGCTCGTACGCCGAGCGGTGGAGGGCGACGAGCAGGCCACGCACGACCTGCTCGCGTTCGTTCACCCCCTCGCTATCCGCTATTGCCGCACCCGGCTCTCGCGGCTCCCGGGTGACGCTCGCCACTTCGTGGAGGACCTGGCGCAGGAAGTCTGCGTCGCCGTCCTGATGGCCCTGCCGCGCTACCGGGACACCGGGCGGCCCTTCGAGGCCTTCGTCTTCGCCATCGCCGCGCACAAGGTCGCCGACCTGCAGCGGGCCGCCATGCGGCACCCGGGCAGCACGGCCGTTCCCTCGGACGAGATGCCGGAGCGGCCCGACGACTCGCTGGGTCCCGAGGAGCGGGCGCTGCTCAGCAGTGACGCGGCCTGGGCCAAGAAGCTGCTGGCCAACCTTCCGGAGAACCAGCGGGAGCTCCTCGTACTGCGGGTGGCCGTCGGGCTGACCGCCGAGGAGACCGGGCAGATGCTCGGCATGTCCCCCGGGGCGGTGCGCGTCGCCCAGCACCGCGCGCTCAGTCGGCTCCGCGCGCTCGCCGAGCAGTAGGAATCCCGGCGAGGATCTCCGTAGGAAACTACAAATCTTCTGCTTGACCTTGGTCGTGGAATGAGACGCGTCGGGATCCCGTTAGCATGGACATCCGCGCTGAGCAAGACCATTTGGGAAGGTGTCATGACCGCCGACGGAGTGCCCGACAAATTCGCCACGCTCGGACTGACCTACGACGACGTGCTGCTGCTGCCGGGCGCGTCGGACATGTCGCCTGACGCGATCGACACCTCTTCCCTGATCTCCCGGAACGTACGCGTGAACGTTCCGCTGCTGTCCGCGGCGATGGACAAGGTCACCGAGGCCCGCATGGCCATCGCGATGGCCCGCCAGGGCGGCGTGGGCGTACTGCACCGCAACCTGTCGATCGCCGACCAGGCCAACCAGGTCGACCTCGTCAAGCGCTCCGAGTCCGGCATGGTCAGCGACCCGATCACGGTGCACCCGGACGCGACGCTGCGCGAGGCCGACGAGCTGTGCGCCAAGTTCCGCATCTCCGGTGTCCCGGTCACGGACCCGGCGGGCAAGCTGCTCGGCATCGTCACCAACCGCGACATGGCCTTCGAGTCGGACCGCAGCCGTCAGGTGCGCGAGGTCATGACCCCGATGCCGCTGGTCACGGGCAAGGTGGGCATCTCCGGCGTGGACGCCATGGAGCTGCTGCGCCGCCACAAGATCGAGAAGCTTCCGCTGGTCGACGACGCGGGCATCCTCAAGGGCCTCATCACGGTCAAGGACTTCGTCAAGGCCGAGAAGTACCCGAACGCCGCCAAGGACAAGGAAGGCCGGCTGCTCGTCGGCGCGGCCGTCGGCGTCGCCGGTGACGCGTACGACCGCGCCCAGGCCCTGATCGAGGCGGGCGCCGACTTCATCGTCGTCGACACCGCCCACGGCCACTCCCGCCTGGTCGGCGACATGGTCGCCAAGATCAAGTCGAACTCCGCCGTGGACGTCATCGGCGGCAACGTCGCCACCCGCGACGGTGCCCAGGCGCTGATCGACGCCGGCTGCGACGGCATCAAGGTCGGCGTCGGCCCCGGCTCCATCTGCACCACCCGCGTGGTCGCCGGCATCGGCGTCCCGCAGGTCACCGCCATCTACGAGGCCTCGCTGGCCGCCAAGGCCGCGGGCGTCCCGGTCATCGGCGACGGCGGCCTGCAGTACTCCGGCGACATCGCCAAGGCCCTGGTCGCGGGCGCCGACACGGTGATGCTCGGCTCGCTGCTCGCGGGCTGCGAGGAGTCCCCCGGCGAGCTGCTCTTCATCAACGGCAAGCAGTTCAAGTCGTACCGCGGCATGGGCTCGCTCGGCGCGATGCAGTCCCGTGGCGACCAGCGCTCCTTCTCCAAGGACCGCTACTTCCAGGAGGGCGTGGGCGGCGACGACAAGCTCATCCCCGAGGGCATCGAGGGCCAGGTTCCCTACCGCGGTCCGCTCGCCGCGGTCGTGCACCAGCTCGTCGGCGGCCTGCGCCAGTCGATGTTCTACGTCGGCGGCCGCACGGTCCCCGAGCTGCAGGACCGGGGCCGCTTCGTCCGGATCACCTCGGCGGGCCTCAAGGAGAGCCACCCGCACGACATCCAGATGACGGTGGAAGCGCCGAACTACAGCCGCAACGGCTGATCTGAGCGACCGCGTGAGGGGCGGGCCCGACGGGCCCGCCCCTTCGCCGTGCCCGTGCCCGCGTCCGTACAGCGGTCATGGGAACGCGACTCTCCGGCGTTCGGGGATACTGGACGGGCAGACCCAGAGGAAAGGCCACCACACGTGACTGAGATCGAGATCGGGCGCGGCAAGCGCGGCCGCAGGGCGTATGCGTTCGACGACATCGCCATCGTCCCGAGCCGGCGTACCCGGGACCCGAAGGAGGTCTCGATCGCCTGGCAGATCGACGCGTACCGCTTCGAGCTCCCCTTCCTGGCCGCCCCCATGGACTCGGTCGTCTCCCCGCAGACCGCGATCCGCATCGGCGAGCTCGGTGGCCTCGGCGTGCTGAACCTCGAAGGCCTGTGGACCCGCTACGAGGACCCGCAGCCACTGCTCGACGAGATCACGGAGCTGGACGAGGAGTCCGCCACCCGCCGTCTCCAGGAGATCTACTCCGCCCCGATCCAGGCGGACCTGATCCGGCAGCGCATCAAGGAGGTGCGCGACTCCGGAGTCGTCACCGCCGCCGCGCTCTCCCCGCAGCGCACCGCCGAGTTCTCCAAGGCCGTCGTGGACGCGGGCGTGGACATCTTCGTGATCCGCGGCACCACCGTGTCGGCGGAGCACGTCTCCGGCGCCGCCGAGCCGCTGAACCTGAAGCAGTTCATCTACGAGCTCGACGTCCCGGTCATCGTCGGCGGCTGCGCCACCTACACCGCGGCCCTGCACCTGATGCGCACCGGCGCCGCGGGTGTCCTGGTCGGCTTCGGCGGCGGCGCCGCGCACACCACGCGCAACGTGCTCGGCATCCAGGTCCCGATGGCGACCGCCGTCGCGGACGTGGCCGCGGCCCGCCGCGACTACATGGACGAGTCCGGCGGCCGGTACGTGCACGTCATCGCCGACGGCGGCGTGGGCTGGTCGGGCGACATCCCGAAGGCCGTCGCCTGCGGCGCGGACGCCGTGATGATGGGCTCCCCGCTGGCCCGTGCCACCGACGCGCCCGGCAAGGGCAACCACTGGGGCATGGAGGCCGTCCACGAGGACGTGCCGCGCGGCAAGAAGGTCGACCTGGGCACGGTCGGCACCACCGAGGAGATCCTCACCGGCCCGTCGCACTCCCCGGACGGTTCGATGAACATCTTCGGCGCGCTGCGCCGCTCGATGGCCACCACCGGCTACAGCGAGCTCAAGGAGTTCCAGCGGGTCGAGGTCACGGTCGCGGACTCGCAGCACAGCCGCTGACCGGCTCTTTGCCGTACGTACGCCGGAGGGCCGGCACCCCGTGTGGGGTGCCGGCCCTCCGGCGTCACGCGGTGCGCAGGGTCAGTCGCTGACCTTCTTGGCCGCGCCGAAGGCGGCGAAGCCGCCGATCCCGAGGAAGACGTAGGACATGAAGTCCGCGTTCTCCTTCCAGAGGTCGTTCAGGCCGCCGATGCCGACCTGGCTGAGGACGTCGCCGACGCCGATCTTGCCGTAGTCGGCCATCACGAGCGCGATGAAGAAGAGCTGGCCGAGGTAGACGGCGCCGATGGAGAGCACGGCGGAGATCACGGGCAGGACCGGGTTGCGGCCGCCGAGCTTGCCGGCGGCGAGGCCGACGAGCAGGCCGACGCCGATCGCGGCGTAGCCGACCTCGCGGTCGATGGCGTTCATGATGCCGCCGTACGCGGCCGCCGCGACGAGGGCCGCGACGACGGCCGCGACGATGCCGAGGCCGATGTTGCCGCTGCGGGCCGGGGCCGGGGCGGCGGGCGCCTCGGTGAAGGAGTCGGGCGCGGGCGGCTGGAAGTTCTGGCTCATGGTGATCCCCCCCAAGGGATGCGTGGGCACACGTGTCCGGGGGGACGTATGTGCGAGATAAGTGACGCCGCAGGCTAGCAGGCGGTCACGACATCCATGAGGGGGAATTTCCAAGGCGTTCAGAGCCGGTGGGCGGCCCCCGCCGGGCTGGCGCCCCGGGTGTCCAGGAGCAACTGGGCCTTGACCGCGAGGCCTTGCAGGTCATAGGTGCGGTGGTGCTGGAGCAGGATCGTCAGGTCCGCGTTGGCGGCGGCCTCGTACAACGATTCGGCACGGGGGACCGGCTGGTCCCGGACCCGCCAGCCCGCGATGTACGGGTCGTGGTAGCTGATGAGCGCCCCCAGGTCGAGCAGGCGGCTGGCGATCTCGCGGGCCGGGGAGCCCTCCTGGTCGGCGAGATCGGGCTTGTAGGTGACGCCCAGGAGGAGGACGCGGGCGCCGCGGGCGGATTTGCCGTGCTCGTTCAGCAGGGTGGCGGAGCGCTGGATGACGTACTGCGGCATCCGGTTGTTGATCTCCTGCGCCAGGCCGACCATGCGCAGGGGGTGGCCGGGGGTGCGGGTGGTGTGGGGGAGGTAGTTCGGGTCGAGCGGGACTCCGTGGCCGCCGACGCCCGGGCCGGGACGGAAGGCCTGGAAGCCGTACGGCTTGGTCTCGGCGCAGCGGATGACGTCCCACAGGTCCACGCCGAGGTCGTGGCAGAGGACCGCCATCTCGTTCATGAGCGCGATGTTGACGTGCCGGTAGTTCGTCTCCAGGAGCTGTACGGTCTCGGCCTCGCGCAGGCCGCGGGCGCGGACGACCTTCTCGGTGAGGCGGGCGTAGAAGGCGTGCGCGGACTCGGTGCAGGCGGGGGTGAGGCCGCCGATCACCTTGGGGGTGTTGGAGACGCCGTGCGTGCGGTTGCCCGGGTCGAGGCGGCTGGGGGAGTAGGCCAGGTGGAAGTCGCGGCCTGCCCGGAGCCCGGAGCCCTCTTCGAGGACGGGGCGGAGGTAGTCCTCGGTGACGCCCGGGTGGACGGCGGATTCGAGGATCACGGTGGTGTGGGGGCGTAGCCGGGCGGCGAGCGCGCGGCCGGCCTCGCCCACGGCGGACAGGTCCAGCGCGCGGTCGGCGCCGAGCTGGGTGGGCGCGCAGATGACGGCGGTGCGGACCCGGCCGAGCTCGGCGGGGTTGGTGGTGACCCGGAAGCCGGCCGCCGACATGCGGCGGATCTCGGCGGCGGTGAGGGTGGAGTCCGTGACCGGACCGCTGTCGTAGCCGACCGTCTCGATCCCGGCGGCGACTGCCGCCTGGGCGAGTGGGAGGCCGAGATGGCCGAGTCCGATGACGGCGAGGTCTGCGGGCATGGGGGTGCCGTCCCTTCCCTGACATGAGGGGGATGCGCGCGCAAGTCCTGTGGACAGGAGGAGCCCGGGAGCTGGCGCAATGTCAGACTAGGCGTATATATGAAAGATATGTCGCATTCTGGGGTAGTGGTCGCCGTTGTGTTGTCCACAGGCGGTGGCTGATGTGGGTGCGGGCGGTCAGAATCAGGAAACGGGGCATGTGAGCGGGATCACCCGCACGACGCGGGGAACACCCGCACCAACGGGAGGCAGCCGTGAGGACAGCGACACTGGGACCGGTGCAGCGTGCCGAGGCGCTCGCCCGGATGGCCGAGCGGGAGCTGGACGTTCTGGTTGTGGGCGCGGGGGTGGTCGGCGCCGGTACCGCGCTCGACGCGGCGACCAGAGGTTTGTCGACCGGGCTGGTGGAAGCGCGTGACTGGGCATCCGGCACGTCGAGCAGGTCGAGCAAGCTCATCCACGGCGGCCTGCGGTACCTGGAGATGCTCGACTTCGCCCTCGTCCGGGAGGCGCTGAAGGAGCGAGGCCTGCTGCTGGAGCGCCTCGCGCCGCACCTGGTGAAGCCCGTGCCTTTCCTCTACCCCTTGCAGTACAAGGGCTGGGAGCGGCTGTATGCGGGCTCGGGCGTCGCGCTGTACGACGCCATGTCGGTCTCCAGCGGACACGGGCGCGGGCTGCCGGTGCACCGGCACCTGTCGCGCAAGCGCGCGCTGCGGGTGGCGCCGGCGCTGCGCAAGGACGCACTGGTGGGGGCCCTGCAGTACTACGACGCCCAGATGGACGACGCGCGGTACGTGGCCACGCTGGTGCGGACGGCCGCGGCGTACGGGGCGCACTGCGCCAACCGGGCGAGGGTGATCGGCTTCCTGCGCGAGGGCGAACGGGTGGTCGGGGCGCGGGTGCGGGATGTCGAGGGCGGCGGGGAGTACGAGATCCGCGCGAAGCAGATCGTGAACGCGACCGGGGTGTGGACGGACGACACCCAGGCGCTGATCGGGGAGCGCGGGCAGTTCCACGTACGGGCGTCGAAGGGCATCCACCTGGTCGTGCCGAAGGACCGGATCCATTCGAGCACCGGGCTGATCCTGCGGACCGAGAAGTCGGTGCTGTTCGTCATCCCCTGGGGACGGCACTGGATCATCGGGACCACGGACACCGACTGGGACCTGGACAAGGCGCACCCGGCGGCGTCGAGCGCGGACATCGACTACCTGCTGGAGCACGTGAACTCGGTGCTGGCGGTGCCGCTGACGCGTGACGACGTGCAGGGTGTGTACGCGGGCCTGCGGCCGCTGCTGGCCGGGGAGTCGGACGCGACGAGCAAGCTGTCGCGCGAACACACGGTGGCGCACCCGGTGCCGGGGCTGGTGGTGGTCGCGGGCGGCAAGTACACGACGTACCGGGTCATGGCCAAGGACGCGGTCGACGAGGCGGTGCACGGGCTGGACCAGCGGGTCGCGGAATGCGTGACGGAGGACGTGCCGCTGGTCGGCGCGGAGGGGTACCGGGCGCTGTGGAACGCGCGGGCGAGGACCGCCGCCCGGACGGGCCTTCACGTGGTGCGGGTGGAGCACCTGTTGAACCGGTTCGGGTCGCTGACGGAGGAACTGCTGGACCTGATCGCCGCCGACCCGGGGCTGGGGGAGCCGGTGACCGGGGCGGAGGACTATCTGCGCGCCGAGATCGTGTACGCGGCCTCGCACGAAGGGGCGCGGCACCTGGACGACGTACTGACGCGGCGGACACGGATCTCGATCGAGACCTTCGACCGGGGGACGCGGTCGGCGCGGGAGTGCGCGGAGTTGATGGCCCCGGTCCTGGGGTGGGATAAGCAGCAGATCGAGAAGGAAGTGGAGCACTACGAGAAGCGGGTCCAGGCGGAGCGGGAATCGCAGCGCCAGCCGGACGACCAGACGGCGGACGCGGCGCGGCTGGGGGCGCCCGACATCGTTCCGTTGTAAGTCCGGGATGCGGAAAGGGGAACCGCGGACCCGGGGCGCCCGTCCGTTGCGGAGTGAGGAACAATGAGGTTTCTGCCGGGGCGGGTTACCGCGGACCCCGGCAGCTGCCGGGGCCGCCGGAGCGGGCGGCACGATCGCAGAGGGGACGCATGTCGAAGCCGGAGCACGGGACGCCTGCGGCGAAGCCCGAGGATGAGGGAGCTGCGGCTCCGGCTGCGCCGGCCGAGGCCGCGCCTGCTGGGGGTGCGAAGCCCGCGGCTGCGAAGCCGGGGCTGACGAAGGCCAAGGCCGAGGAGGGGAAGCCCGTGGCCAAGGCCGGGGCCGATGCCGTGGCCGAGGACGCGAAGGCCGTGGCCAAGGCCGAAGACGCCAAGGACGCGCCTGGGCCTGGGGCGAAGCCCGAGGCGGCCAAGGCCGACCTGGCGAAGCCCAGGGCCGAGGCGGCCAAGGCCGACCTGGCGAAGCCCGTCAATTCCGTGGTGGAGAAGGCCGATGCCGTGGCCGCCGAGGTCAAGGCCAGGGCCGAGGCCGCCAAGTCGGCCGGGAACGGCGAGGACAAGGGCCGGCTGCTCGCGGGCCGCTACCGGCTGGGTGCCGTGCTCGGCAAGGGCGGCATGGGTACCGTCTGGCGCGCCGAGGACGAGACCCTCGGCCGGATCGTCGCCGTCAAGGAACTCCGCTTCGGCACCGGGGTCGACGAGGACGAGAAGCGCCGTCTGATCACCCGTACCCTCCGCGAGGCCAAGGCCATCGCCCGGATCCGGAGCGGGGGCGCGGTCACCGTCTTCGACGTCGTCGACGAAGACGGCCGCCCCTGGATCGTCATGGAGCTCATCGAGGGCCCCTCGCTCGCCGAGTTCATCCGGGAGAACGGTCCCCTCACCCCGCACCGCGCCGCCGAGGTCGGCCTTGCGGTGCTCGACGTCCTGCGCGCCGCGCACGGCCAGGGCATCCTGCACCGGGACGTCAAACCGTCCAACGTGCTCATCGCCGCCACCGGCCGCGTCGTCCTCACCGACTTCGGCATCGCGCAGGTCGAGGGCGACCCCTCCGTCACCTCCACCGGCATGCTCGTCGGCGCGCCCTCGTACATCTCCCCGGAGCGCGCCCGCGGTTACAAGCCCGGTCCGCCCGCCGACATGTGGTCGCTCGGCGGTCTGCTGTACGCCGCCGTCGAGGGCGTGCCCCCGTACGACAAGGGCTCCGCCCTCGCCACCCTCACCGCCGTGATGACCGAGCCGGTGGAGCCGCCCAAGAACGCGGGCCCGCTCACCGAGGTCATCTACGGCCTGCTCGCCAAGGACCCGGCCCAGCGGCTCGACGACGTCCGGGCGCGGGCGATGCTCACCGCCGTCGTCAACGCGCCCGAGCCCGCACCGGCCCCCGTTGCGGCCCCGGCCGCCGAGGAGACCCGGCAGATATCGCTCGCGGACGCCAAGGCGGCCGCGGAGCAGGCGGCCGCGGACAAGGCCGCCGAGAAGGCGGCGAAGAAGGAACGCGAGCGGCGGGAGCGCGAGCAGCGCGAACGCGCCCGCGCCGCGCTGAAGGCGGCCCGCAAGGCGGCGGCGGTGGCCACCGCCACCACGGCCGCCTCGGCCGCGGAGGCACCCGCGTCCGAACCCAAGCCCAAGCCCACGGCAAAGACCTCCCCGGTGGCGGCCCCGCTCACCGACGTCATGCCGCGCCGCACCATCGTGCTCGCGATAGCCGCCGTCGTGGTCGTACTCGCGGCCGTCGGCTCGCTCATCGTCTACGCCTTCAACGGCGACGACACCGACGGCCGCAAGGATGAGGGCAAGGGCGGCAAGACCAACCCGTCCGCGTCCGCCGCCCAGTCCCCGGGCACCGCCCCGCAGTCCTCGCCGCAGACTTCGGCGAAGCCCGGCGAGCAGGGCGGGACCAATGGCAATGCCACCCCGGGCGCCCAGACCCAGGGCCAGACCCAGGGCCAGACCCAGGGCCAGACCCAGGGCCAGGGCCAGCAGACCCCGGCCGCCGGCCAGGGCCAGGGCACCACGTCCGGCGGAGCGGGCGGCGGAATCCCGGCGGGTTACGCCCTCCAGCAGGACTTCGGGTTCCACTTCTCGATGGTGATGCCCGAGGGCTTCAAGCAGACGGGCATAGCGGGGGAGAACTCCGGCGCCATATACAGCCGTGACGGCGGATTCCCGCGCATCCAGGTCGACCACACCGCCAGTCCCGGTGACGACGCCCGCGCTGCCTGGGCCGATTCGGTCAAGCCGACGGCGAGCAGCAGTCAGAACTACCGGCACATCAGGATCGACACGGTGCAGTACAGGGGCTACCCGACTGTCGCGGACTGGGAGTTCGAGCGGGACCAGAAGGGGATCAGGGTCCGCGTGCTCAACCGCGGCTTCAAGGTCGACGCCAAGAACGGCTACGCGATCATGATCAGCTGCGCCGCCGACCAGTGGGACGGCGCCGAGTGCACGCAGATGCGCAACGTCGCCTTCGAGACCTTCAAGCCGCTCGGCTGACCTCGGGACGCGGGCGGCCCCGGCGACGTATCGTGGCGGTGGGGCCGCGGGGGACCCCACCGCACTCGGGGGAGGCGATGTGGAGGAGTACGCGGGCCGGATCCTGGCTCACCGCTACCGTCTGCCGCTCCCGCCGTCGGACGAGTACGAACTGGTGGAGACCCGGGCCTTCGACACCCGCAGCGGGCAGGAAGTCCTGGTGCGGCAGGTGCCGTTGCCGGAGGTCGTGGACGCCGAGCTGCTGGACGGGCAGCGGGCCGTCCCGGCGGCGGGGCGCCGCGCTCCGGGCGACCTGCCGGCCGTGCGGCGCGCGATCGAGGCGGCGCAGGCCGCGGCCTCCATCCCCGACCATCCCCGGCTGGACCAGGTCTTCGACGTGTTCGCCGAGGACGGGTCGCTGTGGATAGTGAGCGAACTGGTCCCGGCCAGGCCGCTGGCGGCGCTGATAGCCGATGAACCGCTGAGCCCCTACCGGGCGGCGGAAGTGGCCTCGGACGTGCTGACCGCGCTGCGGGTGCTGCACGCGCACGGCTGGACCCACCGGAACATCACCGTGCGGACCGTGCTCGTCTGCGACGACGGCCGGGTCGTGCTGACCGGCCTCGCGGCCGGTGCGGCGGAGGAGGCCCTCTGCGGGTACGACCCCGTCCCGGGCACCGCCGAAGGCGAGGCCTCCGGCGGCGGCGCGGGGTGGGGCGGCCCGCGCACCCCGGCGGCTCGGGAGACCGGGCCGGGTGAAGGACTCGACCGCGGGACCGTCGCGGAGACGGGGGCCGTCGGCCCCGGCAACCCGGGGCGGGACCGTCCGGGCGCTTCGGCAGACTACGGGCCCGGCCACGGGCCCGGGCCCGACGCCGGATACGCGCCGCTGGTGGCCCCGGGGTACGACACCGGGCCGCGGTACACCGATCACATCACCCCCGTACGCCCCCAGGAGCAGCCCGACCTCAACGCCGCCGCGCGCGCCGGGGCCATCGCCGCGTACCGGGCCGGGGCGCGGGCGGCCGCCGCCAAGGTCGGCGAGCAGCGCAGGACCGAGCCCGTGGTCGTGCCGGAGCCGAGGCCGCAGGGGTCGACCCTCCCACAGGGATACTCGTACCCGTACGGCGGCCCGGAGACCGGCGCCGCCGCCTGGCATGGGGCCACCCCCCGCCGCCCGGCCCTCTCCCCGCCCGACCGTGAGCCCGACCAGGAGCCGGAGCCGGAGCCCGTACCCGCCCTGGAGCCCGCGCCCGCCCTGGAGCCCGCGCCGGAGCCGGAGCCCGGGCCGCAGCCGCCCGTGCTCCCCGCCCAGCTCGCGCTCCCGCAGGGCTACCGCCAGGCCGACACCGCACCGGCGCGACCGCAGCCGCAGGCGGGCCCCGGACCGGGCTCCGGTTCCGGCTGGGCCGGGCCCCGGAGCGGGCTGGACGCCGAGCGCGCGCGCCAGACGCGGATGGCCGTCGTCGGAGCCGTCACCGAGCGGTGGGCCCCCGAGCAGGCCGGTCCCGTGCACGGGCACTGGCAGCTGGCGCCCCCCATCGGGCCCGCCACCGACCTCTGGGCGCTCGGCGCGCTGCTGTACCGCGCGGTCCAGGGCCACGCCCCGTACCCCGAGGAAAGCGTCGCCGAGCTCGTCGAGATGGTCTGCGCCGAGCCGCCCGCCTTCGCGGAGGAGTGCGGCGCGCTCCGCCCGGTCGTGGAGTCGCTGCTGCGTCAGGACCCGGAAGAGCGGCCCGATTTCGAGGAGCTGCGCGGCTGGCTGCGCTCGCTCGTACGCTCCGCACCCGAACCCGAGGCCGGCTTCGCCGTGCTCCCGATGCCGGAGCCGGATCCCGCGCGGCTGCCCGTCGTACGCCGCCGCGGCGAACTCCACGGGCGCCACCGCAATCCCACGGCCACCCGCAAGTCCCGCTCCCTGGGCCGGACCCTGCTCGTCGGCATCCTGGTCCTGCTCGCCGGGGCCGTGGCGTACGCGATGCTGTTCATGCCCCGGTCCGCCGAGCCGGGGGAACAGGGCAGCAGCGGGCAGGCAACGCCGAAGCAGAGCCCGTCCCAGGTGCCCACCGGCACTCCCGAGTCCAAGCCCGCGCCCCAGACCACCACGCCGCCCGCGACCGCTCCGACGGCAGCGCCGGCCCCCGCCCCGGCCGGCTACACCACCCAGCAGGACCCGGAGCACTTCGAGATCGCGGTCCCCGACGGCTGGGAGCGCCGCGGCATCAACGAGGCCGGCCAGGTGCGCTACACCGGGGGGCAGTTCACCCTGACCGTCGTCCCCGGCCGGGACAAGGTCGAGGGGAACCCGGACCCGGCGGCGTACCAGAAGGACAAGCAGCAGGAGCTGGCCCCGTACCGGAGCTCCACCTGGGCCACCGTCGGCGACGTCAAGACCACCAAGGTCGGGCAGCAACTGCGTGCCACGGGCCGCTACACGTGGATCGACGGCACCGGCCGCAACGTCTTCGCCCGCAATTTCGTCGTCGCGCTCGGCGGCAGCTACCACGTCGTGATGGTGACGGGCCCGGAGGACGAACAGAGCAAGGTCACCGAAGTTTTCGAGAAGGCCACGGCGAGTTACAAGTCGGGGGGTTGAGGGGAGCCTGACGGGCGGTCAGTACGGCGATTGCGTCACAGTGCCGCCTTTCCGCGGCCGGGCGGTTCCGACAGCCCCCATGGGCTCCGTAATCTGGCCTGAAGTGCAGAGAGCGGCGGGGTTTCGTGGAACAGCAGACAGGTGGGGGCGCCGTGCTGGCGGGCCGGTATCGGCTCGTCGAGCCGATCGGCCGCGGCGGCATGGGCAAGGTGTGGCGCGCGCATGACGAGTTGCTCCACAGGACCGTCGCCGTCAAGGAACTGACGGCTGGTCTGTACGTGGCCCAGGCCGACCGGGACGTCATGCACGCCCGGACGCAGAAGGAGGCCCGGGCCGCGGCCCGGATCCAGCATCCGGCGGTCGTCACCGTCCACGACGTGCTGGAGCACGACGACCGGCCGTGGATCGTCATGGAGTACATCGACGGACCCTCGCTCGCGGACGCGGCCAAGGCGGCCGGGCGGATCGAGCCCCGCGAGGCGGCCAGGATCGGGCTCCACGTGCTGGGCGCGCTGCGCGCCGCGCACGCGGTGGGCGTACTCCACCGGGACGTGAAGCCGGGCAACGTGCTGCTCGCCAAGGACGGCCGGGTGCTGCTCACGGACTTCGGTATCGCCGCGATCGAGGGCGACTCGTCCATCACGCGCACCGGCGAGATCGTCGGCTCCATCGACTACCTGGCCCCCGAGCGGGTCACCGGCGCGACCCCCGGCACGGCCTCCGACCTGTGGTCGCTGGGCGCCACCCTGTACACGGCCGTGGAGGCGCGCTCGCCGTTCCGTCGCACCTCGCCGATCTCCAGCCTCCAGGCCGTGGTGAACGACGAACCGCCGGCGCTGCGCCAGGCCGGTGCGCTGGGGCCGGTCATCACCGCCCTGCTGCGCAAGGATCCGGCGGAGCGGCCGACGGCCGAGGAAGCCGAGCGGATGCTGATCGAGGCGATGGAGGGCCGGGCGCCGAAGGCCGCCCAGGCGTACGTGCCGACGCGCGCGGTGACGTCGCAGGAACTCGCTCCGGCCCAGGAGCAGCAGCAGGAGGCGGCCCCGACGGGGGACGTCGCGCAGACGGCCGCGCTGCCGGAACCGTCGGCGACCTCGACCTCGACCTCGACCTCGACCTCCACCTCCACCTCGACCGCGACGGCGACCGAGGCCGGGGCGGTGTCCGCCCCCGCCCGCCCGGCCCCGGGCCGGCTCAAGCGTGCCGCGGCGGTCGCCCTGGTGGCGGCGCTGCTCGGCGGCGGCGGTGTCTTCGGCGTGCTCAAGTTCACCGATGACTCGAACAAGGGCGGCGGCTCGGACAAGAACGCGAGCGCCCCCGACCAGCAGGGCGATGACGACTCCACGCCGGACGAGGCCGATGCCGTGCCGGCCGGATGGACCGAGGTCACCGACCCGACCGGCTTCACCCTCTTCGTCCCGGAGGGCTGGAAGCGTCAGATGGACGGCAACCAGATCGACTACACCCCGGACAACGGAAAGCACTTCATCCGGATCGCCACCGACTCCACCCCGGACTATGCGACCCCGCACGAGCACCTGGTCGACCTGGAGAAGCAGGTGGCGAAGCGGACTGACTACAAGAAGCAGCGGCTGAACCAGAACACCTTCCGCGACACCGTCCGGGCCGCGCTGTGGGAGTTCAGCTGGACCGAGAAGGGGACGCAGGCGGGACCGCGCCGGGCCATCGAGCAGATGTACATCGCCCCGGACGGCACCGAGTACGCGATCTACATGTCGAGCCCCGCCGCCGACTGGGACACGACCCGCCAGCAGTTCGACATCGTGCTCAGCGGCTGGGCACCGCCCGCCGCGAAGCCGTAGAACCGCGGATTCCGCCAATCCTGCCAGCGATCACTGGCGGAAATGGCAAAATCCGGTTACCCACGGGTACCCAAAGGCCCCCGGGCGCAATACGCTCACCGCCATGACGGACTCGCAGGCCCCGGCCCCCCTCCGCACCGCACCGGAACCCACCAACCCGGTCGCCCCGGCCCCGGCCGGCGCCCGCACCGCCGCCGACGTGGTGACCCCCGACCTGATCGCCCGCCTCACCCGCGGGGTGATCGGCTCCGGCCGCACCGCCAACCACACCCCCTTCACCGGGGACCGGCTGGCCGAGCTCCCCGAGGCCACCCCCGAGGACGTCGCCGAGGCGTTCGGCCGGGCCCGCGCCGCCCAGCCCGCGTGGGCCGCCCTCCCCGCACGCAAGCGGGCCGCGGTCCTGCTCCGCTTCCACGACCTGGTCCTCGCCCGGCAGGCCGAGGTCCTCGACCTCATCCAGCTGGAGACCGGCAAGGCCCGCCTGCACGCCCACGAAGAGGTCCAGGCGGTCGCCGTCTCCGCCCGCCACTACGGCCGCAAGGCCCCCTCGTACCTGCGCCCCAAGGGCCACACGGGCGCGATGCCCACCCTCACCAAGGTCACCGAGCTGCGCCAGCCGCGCGGGGTCGTCGGCCAGATCGCGCCCTGGAACTACCCGCTGGAGCTCTCCGTCGGTGACGCCCTGCCCGCCTTCGCGGCAGGCAACGCGCTCGTCATGAAGCCCGACACCGAGACCGCGCTGACCGCCCTGTGGGCCCGCGACCTGCTGATCGAGGCCGGCCTGCCCGCGGAGGTCTTCCAGATCGTCCTCGGTGAGGGCCCCGTCGTCGGCCCCGAGGTCGTCCGGCACGCCGACTACGTCTCCTTCACCGGCTCCACCCGCACCGGCCGCGAGGTCGCCCGGGGCGCGGCCGACCGCCTCGTCGGCGTCACTCTCGAGCTGGGCGGCAAGAACGCGATGCTGGTCCTGCACGACGCCGACATCGAGAAGGCCGCGGCGGGCGCCGTCCGCGCCTGCTTCTCCTCCGCCGGCCAGCTGTGCATCTCCATCGAGCGGCTCTACGTCCACGCCTCGATCGCCGACGCGTTCGTGGCCCGCTTCGCCGCCCGGACGAAGGCGATGCGCCTCGGCAAGTCCCTCGCCTACGGCGCCGACATGGGATCGCTCGTCGGCGAGCGCCAGCTGGAGACCGTACAGCGGCACGTGGACGAGGCCGTCGCCAAGGGCGCCACCCTCGTCGCGGGCGGCACCGCCCGCCCCGACATAGGCCCCCTCTTCTACGAGCCCACCATCCTCGACGGCGTCGAGGCACCCATGGCGGTGTGCGGCGAGGAGACCTTCGGCCCGGTCGTCTCCATCTACCGCTTCACCGACGAGGAGCAGGCGATCGCGGACGCCAACGCCACCTCCTACGGCCTGAACTCCAGCGTCTGGACCAAGGACTCCCGCCGCGGCCACGCGGTCGCAGCCCGCCTGCGCACCGGCACCGTCAACATCAACGAGGGCTACGCCCCCGCCTACGGCAGCGCCCAGGCGCCCATGGGCGGCATGAAGGACTCCGGCCTCGGCCGCCGCCACGGCTCCGAGGGCATCCTCAAGTACACCGAGGCCCAGACCGTCGCCCACCAGCGGCTCCTGCCGATGGCGCCCTCGCTGGGCATGGACGACGAGAAGTACGCGGCGTTCATGACCCGCAGCCTCAAGGTCATGAAGGCTCTCCGACTGCGCTAAGGGGTACCCGTGTCGCACGACGACGCATACGACTACGACGTCATCGTCATCGGATCGGGCTTCGGGGGGTCGGTCTCGGCCCTGCGTCTCACCGAGAAGGGCTACCGGGTCGGCGTCCTGGAGGCCGGCCGCCGGTTCACCCGCGAGAGCCTGCCCAAGAACAGCTGGGACCTGCGGAACTACCTGTGGGCCCCGGCCCTCGGGCTGTACGGGATCCAGCGGATCCACCTGCTCGGCAATGTCATGGTGCTCGCGGGCGCCGGCGTGGGCGGCGGCTCGCTCAACTACGCCAACACCCTGTACGTGCCGCCCACCGCCTTCTTCGAGGACCGGCAGTGGGCGTCGATCACCGACTGGCGCGACGAGCTCACCCCGTACTACGACCAGGCCAAGCGGATGCTCGGCGTGCGCCTCAACCCGACCATGACCCCCTCCGACGTCCACCTCAAGGCGGCCGCCGAGAAGATGGGCGTGGCGGACTCCTTCCACATGGCCCCGGTCGGCGTGTTCTTCGGGGACGGCGCGGACGCCGGGGGCGGCTGCGAGGCCCGCCCCGGCCAGGAGGTCCCCGACCCGTACTTCGGCGGCGCGGGGCCCGCCCGCAAGGCCTGCACCGAGTGCGGCGAGTGCATGACCGGCTGCCGTCACGGCGCGAAGAACACCCTGAACGAGAACTACCTGCACCTCGCCGAGCGCGCGGGCGCCGTCATCCACCCCATGACCACGGTCACCGCGCTCTCCGAACACCCCGAGGGCGGCTACCGGGTCCGTACCGTCCCCACCGACGGCCGCCGCTCCGGCAGGGCCAAGGTGCTGCGCGCCCGGTACGTGGTCGTCGCGGCGGGCACGTACGGCACCCAGACCCTGCTGCACACGATGAAGGACCTGGGCGAGCTGCCGAAGATCTCGGAGAGGCTCGGCGACCTGACCCGGACCAACTCGGAGGGCCTGGTCGGCGCGCAGACCGACGACCGCCGCTACCGCAAACGGCACGGCGCCGACCGGCGGGCCGACTTCACCCGGGGCGTGGCGATCACCTCCTCGGTGCACCCCAACGACGACACCCACATCGAGCCGGTCCGCTACGGCAAGGGCTCCAACGCCATGGGGTTCATGACCGTCCTCCAGGTGCCCTACGCCAAGCACCGGGTCCGGGCCTGGTTCGCCCGCACCGCCCGCCACCCGCTGCAGCTGGTCCGCTCGCTCTCCAACCGTCGCTGGTCGGAGCGGACGATCATCGGCCTGGTCATGCAGTCGCTGGACAACTCCCTGACGACCTACCGCAAGCCCGGCGGGATCGGGAAGGGCCTGCTGACCGCCCGCCAGGGCCACGGCGCCCCGAACCCGGTGCAGATCGCGGAGGCCACCCAGGCCGCGACGCTGCTCGCCGAGGAGATCAACGGCTTCCCCGGCAGCAACGTCGGCGAGCTGATGGGGACACCGCTGACCGCGCACTTCCTCGGTGGCTGCCCGATCGGCGCCTCCGCGGGGGAGGGTGTGGTGGACCCGTACCACCGGCTCTACGGGCACCCGGGGATCTCGGTGGTGGACGGTTCGGCGGTCTCCGCGAACCTCGGGGTCAACCCGTCGCTGACGATCACGGCGCAGGCCGAGCGGGCGATGTCGTACTGGCCGAACAAGGGCGAGCAGGACCCGCGGCCGGAGCCGGGGGAGGGATACGTGCGCCTCGCGGCGGTGGAGCCGGTCCGCCCGGCCGTCCCGAAGGAGGCCTTCGGTGCGCTGCGGCTGCCGTTCCTGGCGGTCCCGGAAGTCCCGCCGAAGGCCGCGGACCCGGCCTGACGACCGGGTCGGTACCGCGCTCCCCCTCCGAGCGCGGTACCCACCGCGGTACATGAGTGACAGGCAGTCGGTACGGATGGTTGTACCGGAATCCCGGGGCCCGGGCTGTGGCGTCGATCACACAGCGAAGTGTGCATGTGCTACGTGAGGGGTCTGAAGGGCCCGGGGGCTCGCGAGCGGACCGCGGAACGCGGAACGCCGAACGGCCGACCCGGGGCGTCCCCTGGGCCGGCCGTCCTTCGCGGGGTGACCGGGCTGCTGTCCCCTGCCGTCCGGTCACGCGAGGGAGCGAGGTCCCACGACGCACGCTCCACGGGGCGTGCGTCTCATCGCTCCGGCGGAGCCACGCGTGGTGTTGCGGTCGTCCCGCGCCTGGCTGGCGCGGACATCCTCACCAACGAAGGGCCCCGGCGGCGGTCACGGGCCGGACGAGTGACGAACACCCGTCAGACGCGGCCCCGGCACAGCTCCAGCAGCGTCATGGCCAGGGTCGTGCCGGGCTTTCCGAGGGCGTCGCTCCAGTGCGAGAGCACCTCCATCTCGCGCGACAGGTGCACCCGGCGACCGCCGGAGGTGATCCGGGCCTCCTGGATGACCGTCGAGACGGCCATGCGTTCCTGGATCAGGCCGATGATCCGGTCGTCGAGGGCGTCGATGCGCGCGCGGGAGTCGGCGATCAGCTGCTCGGGGGTGGTGGTGATCGTGTTCATGGTCGGTCTCCTGCCGGGTGGGGGCCCACAGGCCGGAGAACGCGAGCGCCCCGGTCCTGTCGGACCGGGGCGCTCTGGGAAGTCAGCGGCTCAAGCGAGCATCACGATGACCCATGGCGACCGGACCGGCCGGTGCCATAGGTAAAGAGGAAGCTCAGCTGCTTGCGCATGAAGGGGATTATTGCCTTCCGTCCCCCTCCCGGCCAACCGGGTTCGGATGGTGAGACGAATAGGTGGGTGCGTCCCCCGTTAGAATCGACAAAACAGCCACCTCTTCCGCCGGAAGGCCGCCCCGTGCCAGAAGCACCCTCCGCCGCCCACGACAGCGCCCCGGACACGGTTCTCGTCGTCGACTTCGGCGCCCAGTACGCCCAGCTCATCGCCCGTCGCGTCCGCGAGGCACGGGTCTACAGCGAGATCGTGCCGAGCTCGATGCCCGTCGACGAGATGCTGGCCAAGAACCCCAAGGCGATCATCCTCTCCGGCGGCCCGTCCTCCGTGTACGAGGAGGGTGCCCCGCAGCTCGACCGTTCCCTGTTCGAGGCCGGTGTCCCCGTCTTCGGCATGTGCTACGGCTTCCAGCTGATGGCGACCACCCTCGGTGGCCAGGTCGACAACACCGGCGCCCGCGAGTACGGCCGCACCCCGCTGGCCGTCTCGAAGGCCGGTTCCACCCTCTTCGAGGGCACCCCCGAGCAGCAGTCGGTGTGGATGTCCCACGGCGACGCCTGCTCCGCCGCCCCCGAGGGCTTCAGCGTCACCGCGTCGACCGACGTCGTCCCGGTCGCGGCCTTCGAGAACGACGAGAAGAAGCTGTACGGGGTCCAGTACCACCCCGAGGTCATGCACTCCACGCACGGCCAGCAGATCCTGGAGCACTTCCTCTACCGCGGCGCCGGCCTGGCCCCCACCTGGACCACCGGCAACATCGTCGAGGAGCAGATCGCCGCCATCCGCGAGCAGGTCGGCGACAAGCGCGCCATCTGCGGCCTCTCCGGCGGCGTGGACTCCGCGGTCGCGGCAGCCCTCGTGCAGAAGGCCATCGGCTCGCAGCTGACCTGCGTGTACGTGGACCACGGTCTGATGCGCAAGGGCGAGACCGAGCAGGTCGAGAAGGACTTCGTCGCCGCCACCGGCGTGCAGCTGAAGGTCGTCGACGCGCAGGAGCGCTTCCTGAACGCGCTGGCCGGGGTCTCCGACCCGGAGACCAAGCGCAAGATCATCGGCCGCGAGTTCATCCGCGTCTTCGAGCAGGCCCAGCTGGAGATCCTCCAGGAGGACGGCCCCGCGGTCGCCTTCCTGGTCCAGGGCACCCTGTACCCGGACGTGGTCGAGTCCGGCGGCGGCACCGGTACCGCGAACATCAAGTCCCACCACAACGTGGGCGGTCTTCCCGACGACATCGAGTTCGAGCTCGTCGAGCCGCTGCGCCAGCTGTTCAAGGACGAGGTCCGGATGGTCGGCCAGGAGCTCGGCCTGCCCGACGAGATCGTCCAGCGCCAGCCCTTCCCGGGCCCCGGCCTCGGCATCCGCATCGTCGGCGAGGTCACCAAGGAGCGCCTGGACCTGCTGCGCGAGGCCGACGCGATCGCCCGCCACGAGCTCACCGCGGCCGGCCTGGACCGCGAGATCTGGCAGTGCCCGGTCGTCCTGCTCGCGGACGTCCGCAGCGTCGGCGTCCAGGGCGACGGCCGCACCTACGGCCACCCGATCGTGCTGCGCCCCGTCTCCTCCGAGGACGCGATGACCGCGGACTGGACGCGCATGCCGTACGAGGTGCTCGCGCGGATCTCCACCCGCATCACCAACGAGGTGCCGGACGTGAACCGTGTGGTCCTGGACTGCACGAGCAAGCCCCCGGGCACCATCGAGTGGGAGTAAGGGGCCCCGCCCCGTCCGACGGCGCCGCCGCTCAGCCTGGCTGAGCGGCGGCGCCGTCGTTTCGTGCGTGCGCGGCTCTGTTCTCCTCGCGCGGGGAGAAGTACCTTGCGCCGGCGACGGCGGAGCCGAACAGAGGGAGAGCGGGCGATGGCCGAGGAGACGGCGATGCCGGGCGTGCGGCCCGCCCCGGTGCCGGTGGAACGGCTGCGCCTGGACCTGCCCCCCGTGCACGGCTCCGTCCGGGAAGCGCGCGCACACCGCAAGGAACGGCTCGCCGAGGCGCTGCGGCTGCTGGGGCGGCTCGGGTACGAGGACGGGGTGGCCGGGCACGTCAGTGCGCGGGACCCGGAGTTCGAGGACTGCTACTGGGTGAACCCCTTCGGGCGGGCCTTCGGCGGGCTGACCCCCGCGGACCTGCTGCTGGTCGACGGGGACGGACGGGTGCTCCAGGGGGAGCGCCGGGTCAACGAGCTGGCCTTCGCCGTGCACGCGGCCGTCCACCGGGAGCGCCCCGAGGTGGTGGCCGTCGTGCGCACGCAGGCCCCGTACCTTCGCGCGCTGGCCGCCCTCGGCGAACTGCTGGCTCCCGTCACCCAGGAGGCCTGCGCCTTCTACGAGGACCACGCGCTGCTGGACGAGTTCGAGGCGGACGGGGCCGTCGGCGCCGCGCGGATCGGGCGCGCGCTGGGCCCGTACAAGGCGCTGATCCTGCGCAACCGGGGGCTGCTGACGGTAGGGGGTTCGGTGGACGCCGCGGTCTGGTGGTTCCTCGCGGCGGAGCGGGCGGCGCAGGCGCAGCTGATCGCGCGGGCGGCCGGGAAACCGGTGCTCATCGACCACCACAGCGCGGTCGCCACCCGGGAGCGGTTCGGGTCCGACCTGGCGGCCTGGGTGAGCTACCAGCCGGTCCGCCAGAGCGTGGCCCAGGCCGTGGCCCAGGAGGTGGGCCCAGGAGGTGGCGTCAACATCATGAACCGTTAATCACCTGCTCTGACATCGTGGGCAATCCGGAACACTGCCGCAGTGGTGCACAATTCGCTGGCACTGCACCGTTGTTCAGAGAGGCGGCACGCACGTGGCTGTCCAAGAGATCTCCCGAAGTACCCATACCGCCGCCTGCACCTGCGAGGAGTGCGTGCGGGTAGGGCACCGCCGCGCCGTCGCCGCCTTCCGGGAGAAGCGCGACGAGTTCGCCGCGGGGCAGGGGGTGCCGGCCGCCGTGGCCCACTCCCTCGGAGCGTCCCGCCAGTGGGTCTCCGACGAGCTGACGCTGTCGGCCCGCAGCGTCGCCGACCGCGGCCGGGAGGCCGGGAGCTCCTGGCTGTACCTGTTCTCGCGGCGGGCCGTGCTCGCCGTGTGGATCGCCGCCGGGGTCCTGCTCCTCCTCCAGGTCGGCACCGCGCTCGGCACCGGCTGGTCCACGGCCCGCACCGCCGGACTGCTGACGGCCCTGGCGCTGGCCGGGCTGCTCACCGTCGCGGCCCGCGCCCAGTCGGTGCGCGGCGGACTCCTCGCCCCGCTCGTCGGCGAGGACAACCGGCTGTCCACCTCCAAGACGGTGCCCAGTGCCTGGGTGGTGCTGACGGCGTTCGCCGCACTGCTGCCCGCGCTGCGGCTGGCGGCCTCGTCGCCCGGCCCGGAGCGGCAGGCGCTGTACGCGGGACTGGCGCTGGACCGGGCGCTGCCCCTGCTGGCGGTGGTCTCGCTGACCTCCGTCGTGGCCGTGCTGGTGCGCCGGGTGGTCTCCGTACGGATCATGGGTCAGCGGCTGCAGAAGCTGCCCGCCGACCGGCCGCGGGGGGTGGACCTGCTGACGGACGACGCGGGGCGCGGCAGCTTCCCGGACGCGCAGTACATGCTCGTCTCGACGGTGGTGCTGGCCTACGCGGCGGCGTCGCTGGCCCGCTTCCCGGACCGGCTGCCGCGGCTCCCGTGGGCGCTGGCCCTGCTGATGGCCCTGTCGGCCGCGGTGTACCTGGCGGCCAAGTACGCGGAGGGCACCCGCCCGCTGGTGCTGTCGGTGGTGCGCAGACGGGAGCCCGGGGACCTGGACGCGGCCGTCCGCCCCGGGGACGACATCGAGATCCGGGGGGTGGGCTTCGTGCCGCCCGGGGCGCAGACTCCGGAGATGCTGGCCCGGCTGGTGGTGCGGATCGGGGCGGTCCACGTGCACGTGCCGCTGGTCCCGGTGGCGGGCGGGTTCACCAACCCTTCCGACGCCGTGCTGACCGTGCCGGTCCCGGCGGAAGTGGAACCGGGACGCGTCGAGATCCAGGTGGTGACCGCCGCCGGAGTGGAATCCAACCGCTGCACCATCGACGTGGCCGAGTGAACGGGGTACACATGCCCCCATGACCCGAACTGATGTCTCGGCTGTCCTCCCGCCGAAGCGCTCCTCGCTGAAGGAGACGGCGGCCCGGCACGCCCTGCTGCCCCTGCGGATCTTCCTCGGCGTGACCTTCGTCTACGCGGGTCTGGACAAGCTGACCGACTCCGCGTTCCTCTCCGCCTCCGGTGCGGGCTCCATCGGCGAGCTGATGCGCGGGGTGCGCGACACCTCAGCCGTCCCCGCCCTCGTGGACCTGGCGCTGAAGGCCCCCGTCGGCTTCGCGGTGGCCCTGGCCATCGGGGAGATCCTGGTGGGCCTCGGGGTGCTGGCCGGCCTGCTGACACGCGTCGCGGCCCTGGGCGGAGCGCTGATCTCGCTCAGCCTGTGGCTCACGGTGTCGTGGGCGGTGACCCCGTACTACTACGGCAACGACCTGATCTACCTGATGGCCTGGACCCCGCTGATCCTCGCCGGGGCGCCCTACCTGTCCCTCGACTCGGTGATCCGATCGCGCTGGTCACGGCGTACGGCGTAGGTCACCATCCCCACGAGCGCCGCGAGCGAGAGCCCGCCCAGCGCGATCGGGACCACGACGAACCACGGCACGTCGGCCTCGCCGCTGCTTCTCAGCAGGTACAGCACGCCCGCCACCAGCAGGGCCAGCCCCGCGATCAGCCGCCCCGGCTGGAACTCATGACGCCGCACGGGCCACCTCCACCTGTCCCACACCCGCGTTCAGGTGCAGCTTGATCGTCCCGCCGGCCTCGGTGCCCGCGGGGGGCACCAGGGTCTCCTGCTGGTGCTCGCCGCCGCCGCGGATCCGTACGTCCTGGCTCGTGTCCCCGGGCATCCGGATGTCGCCCAGCTCGATCGTGACGTCGGCCTCGGCCGTCACCTCCCGGGGCACGATCACCTTGAGCCGGCCCGCGTCGAGGGAGGCGGCGACGGCCAGGGTGGTGCCCTTCGGCACGTCCAGCCGGCTGAGGTCCAAGGTGGCGAAGCCGGTGTCCGCCTCGTACACGGGCCGTACGTCGGCCACCGCGGCCGGACGCCACTCGGTGTCCCGCCAGTCGGTGCCGATCTCCTGGGGCAGCACGGCCGCGACCGCGAGCAGCCCCGAGGTCAGCAGGGCCAGCACGACCGTGCCGAAGCCGGTCCGCCCCAGCAGGGAACTGACCGCGAGGCCGAGGCCGAAGACGACCAGCGCGGCGGCGAGCCCGGTCTGCAGGGCCTCGCCCAGCGGGTGGCCCTCCCAGTTCACCGCCGTGCCGACGATCCCGGCGATCAGCGCCAGCACGAAGACCCGGCCGCCGATCCCGCCGCGCGGAGCCGCGACGGCGGGCGCCTTCGCGGCCTTCTTCGGAGCACCGGCGGAGCGCACCGCGTCGGCGGTGTCGTCCGGCCCCCACAGGTACCCCGTGGCGCCGACCGGGCCCGTGGTGCCGTCCTTGACCAGCGGGTCGCGCCACCACGACGGGGCGCCCGGGGCGGGCGGAGCCTTCGTCTCCGGCGGGGCGGGCGAGTGCGCGTCGGGGGCCTGCGCCTCCGGGGGCTGGACGAGGCGCCGCCGCTGAGACCAGTACGAGGCACCGCCCAGCGCCAGGATGACCAGTACCGAGAAGACCGCGAGGCCGCCGTTGTCCAGCATCGACAGGAACAGCGCGCAGCCCACCAGGGCGGCGAACACCGCCGCGAGCGTGGCGCCCTCGACCCGGCCGGTCAGCATCTTCTTCGCCTCGCTGTCGTCCTCGCCCTCCAGGGGGAGCAGCAGCCAGGCGAACCCGTAGAAGATCAGCCCGACGCCGCCGGTGACGGCGAGGACACCGAGGACGATCCGGAAGACCACCGGGTCCAGGTCGAAGTACCGGCCCAGCCCTCCGCACACGCCCGCGAGGACCTTGTCGCGCTTGCTGCGGCGCAGGGGAGGCCGGGCGTCGGGGTACTGGGGTGCCCCGGGATCCTCTCCCGGGCTTCGTCCGGAGGAACTCCCAGGCGGGGCGTCGTGTACTTCGGTCATGGGTCCATGGTGACGGGCCCCGGCCGCCGTCGGCATCGGGCCCGACCCTGGCACAACCCTGATATCCGCGAAGCCGAATTGGGGGGCAGCCCTGATGTCCGCACCGCGCCCGCGCGTGTGACCATCGGTGACATGCCCGTAGCTGCCGCCCCCCGCCCCCCGCTCGTGTCCGACATAGAGGACGTTCCGCAGCGCAAGCTCTACCGCAGCGCCGAAGGACGGATGCTCGGCGGTGTCGCGCGCGGTCTCGCCGGGCACCTCGGGCTGCAGGTGATCTGGGTCCGGCTGGCCTTCCTGGGCCTGTTCATGTGGGGGGACGGCCTCGGCGTGCTGCTGTACGCCGCCTTCTGGGTGTTCGTACCGCTGGGCGTCGGCGGCCGCGCCGGGCACCGCTCCTACTTCGAGACCCTGCCCGACGGCACCCGCCGCCTGCGCAAACCCGACCGGGGGCAGATCACCGCGCTGATCGCCCTGTGCATCGGCGCGGGCATCTTCATCTCCAAGGTCCAGCTCGGCGGCGCCTCCGGCCGGTACGTGTGGCCGACGCTGCTGGTCGGGGCCGGGGTGGTGCTCGTATGGCGACAGGCGGACAATTCCCGCCGCGCCCACTGGAACGAGTCCGCCGCGCGGAACGGGCGCCTGCTCCCCGTCGCCCGGGCGCTCGCGGGCGTCGTCCTGGTCGGCGTGGGCCTCACCGTCTTCATCGTCGTACGCGGCTCCGCGGCGCAGCTCGGCAACGTCCTCACCGCCACCCTCGCCGTGCTCGTCGGCGTCGCCCTGCTCGCCGGACCCTGGCTGATCCGGATGACCCAGGACCTCTCCGAGGAGCGACTGATGCGCATCCGCGCCCAGGAGCGCGCCGAGGTCGCCGCCCACGTGCACGACTCCGTCCTGCACACCCTCACCCTGATCCAGCGCAACGCCGAGGACGTCGGAGAGGTACGCCGGCTCGCGCGGGCCCAGGAACGGGAGCTGCGGAACTGGCTGTACAAGCCCGAGGGCACCGGCAAGGACGAGGCCGAGGAGGCGGCCACCCTGGCGGAGGCCGTGAAGAAGACCGCCGCCGAGGTGGAGGACCACCACGGCGTCCCCATCGAGGTCGTGGTCGTCGGCGACTGCCCGCTCGACGAGCGGCTGGCCGCACAGATCCAGGCCGCGCGCGAGGCAATGGTCAACGCCGCCAAGTACGGTGGCGAGGGCGGGCCCGTGCAGGTGTACGCGGAGGTGGAGGGGCAGACGGTGTTCGTGTCCGTACGGGACCGGGGACCGGGCTTCGACATGGACGCGGTACCGGACGACCGCATGGGCGTACGAGAATCGATCATCGGCCGGATGCAGCGCAACGGCGGGACCGCACGGCTGCGGTCCGCGCCCGACGGCGGCACGGAAGTCGAGCTGGAGATGGAGAGGGCGGCGAACGCAGCATGACCGAGGCAGCTGGGACGACCGAGAACGGGACCGAGGCCCGGCGCGTCCGGGTGGTGCTCGTCGACGACCACCGGATGTTCCGCACCGGCGTACAGGCCGAGATCGGCGAGACCGCACGGACGGGGGTCGAGGTCGTCGGCGAGGCCGCCGACGTCGACCAGGCCATCACCGTCATCACGGCCACCCGGCCCGAGGTCGTCCTGCTGGACGTGCACCTGCCCGGGGGCGGCGGGGTCGAGGTGCTGCGGCGCTGCGCCCCGCTGATGTCGGCGGCCGAGAACCCCGTACGGTTCCTGGCCCTGTCCGTGTCGGATGCGGCAGAGGATGTCATCGGGGTCATCCGGGGCGGCGCGCGCGGCTACGTCACCAAGACCATCACCGGCACCGACCTGGTGGACTCGGTGTTCCGGGTGCAGGACGGGGACGCGGTGTTCTCGCCGCGGCTGGCGGGCTTCGTGCTCGACGCCTTCGCCTCGTCGGACGCGCCGCCCGTGGACGAGGACCTGGACCGCCTCACCCAGCGCGAGCGCGAGGTGCTGCGGCTGATCGCGCGCGGGTACGCGTACAAGGAGATCGCCAAGCAGCTCTTCATCTCGGTGAAGACGGTGGAGTCGCACGTCTCGGCGGTGCTGCGCAAGCTCCAGCTCTCCAACCGGCACGAGCTGACCCGCTGGGCGACGGCGCGCCGCCTGGTGTGACCGGCCGGTAGGGAACGGTGTGACCCATGCCGCAGGCCCCCCGGGCAACCGGGGCGGGCCGCGGCGCCCTCTACGTTGCCGTGATGAGCTTGACGGGGACTCCCCTGTTCGTGACGGTGATCGTACTGACCGTGATCGCCGTCCTCCTTCCGCTGGCCGTGTGGAGCAAGGTGCGCGGGCCTGCCGCCGTGCGCGTGGCCACCCGTGCCCTGATGGTGGTGTTCGCCCAGGTCACCGCCGTCGCGGTGGTGTTCATCGCGCTCAACCGGGACATGAACTTCTACGCCTCCTGGGGCGATCTGTTCGGCACCGGCAAGTACGTCACGGCCGCCCCCGACCTCGGGCCGGACGGGCTCGGCGGGAAGAAGGTCGCGGAGGTCAAGGCCGAGCCGAAGGTGAAGCAGAACTTCGAGCCGGTCGAGGGCCTCGGCGGCCGGGTCCGCAAGACGGAGCTCGACGGCAAGATCTCCGGGGTCAAGGGCGACGTCATGGTGTGGCTGCCGCCCCAGTACGACGACCCGGCCTTCAAGGACAAGAAGTTCCCCGTGGTCGAGCTGATCCCGGGCATACCGGGGACGGGCAAGTCCTGGTTCCAGGGGCTCAAGGCGCACGAGGTACTGGAGCCGCTGATGAAGAGCGGCAAGGTGCAGCCGTTCATCCTGGTCTCACCGCGCGCCATGCTGGTCGGCAACGCCGACACCGGCTGCGCCAACATCCCCGGCAAGGTCAACGCCGACAGCTGGTTCAGCGTCGACGTCCGCAAGATGGTCACCGACAACTTCCGGGTCTCGGACGAGGCCCGCACCTGGGGTGTGGCCGGGTACTCGGCCGGTGCGTACTGCGCGGCCAAGCTGGCGATCGCCCACCCCGACCGCTACAGCGCGGCCGTCTCCCTGTCCGGTTACAACGACCCCGGCCAGGAGCCCACTTCCCTGGTGGCCCAGGACCCGCAGATGCGCACCACGCACAACCTGAAGAACGTGCTGAAGGCCGCGCCGAAGCCGCCCGCGGTCTCGCTGTGGATGTCGGGGGCCGAGCAGGACGGCTACCTGTCCGGCACGGACCTCAAGGGGATCGCGCAGAGCCCGACGGTGGTGCACGCGGAGAAGGTGGTCGGCGGCCACAACCTCGAATCGTGGTCGAAGCAGCTGCCCCAGACCTTCCAGTGGCTCAGCACCGTGGTCAAGACGCCGTAGCGGCCGTTGCGGGGGCGGGAGGCGCTACGCGGGACGGGAGGCGCCTGCCCACGGCATCGAGTCGATCGGTGCCACCCGGACCGTGGAACCGGGCCGCGGGGCGTGGATCATCTGGCCGTTGCCGATGTACATCCCGACGTGTGTGACTCCGGAGTAGAAGAACACCAGGTCGCCGGGGGCCAGCTGGTCGCGGGAGACGCGCTGTCCGGCATTGATCTGGGTGTAGGTGGTGCGGGGGAGGGAGACCCCGGCCGCGCGCCAGGCCGCCTGGGTCAGGCCCGAGCAGTCGAAGGACCCCGGACCCGTCGCGCCCCACACGTACGGCTTGCCGATCGCCCCGTGCGCGAAGGCCACGGCGCGGGCCGCGCGCGATTCTCCGCCGACCCGCGCCGGGGCCGATGCCGGGGCGGACGCCGGGGACTGCGCGGACTGCGGGCCGGAGACGGGGGCGGCCCCGGCCGTACGGGCCTCGTACGCGGCCCGCTGCTCGGCGGTGAGCTTGGCCAGCAGCTGCTTGGCGGTGGCGAGCTTGCCCTCGATCTCAGCCTTGCGCCGGGCGAGTTCGTCCCGCTGCGCGCGCAGCTCGGCGAGCCGCCCGCCGGCTTGCTCCCGCAGTGTGGCGACCTCGTCGAGCTTGCGGCGCACGGTGCTGATCCCGGCAGCATTGCGGTCCCCGGCGCGGTTGATGAGGGAGGCCTGGGAGAGGTACTCCTGCGGGTCCCTGGCCGTCGCGAGTTTCACCGCGGTGCCCAGGGACCCGCCGTTGCGGTACTGGCCGGCCGCGAGCGAACCGAGCGTGCCGCGGGCGGCGTTGAGCTGATCGGTCTTGCGGGCGGTCTCGTCGCGCAGTCCCGTCAGCGCCTGCTCGGCCTCGTCGGCCTTCTGCTTCGCCCCGTTGTACCGCTCGGTCGCCGCCTCCGCCTCCTCGTAGAGCCGGTCCACCTCCGACTCGACCTGCCCGGCGGTGGGCTGCGGGTCGGCCTGGGAGGTGCCTTCGAAGGCGGTGGCGGTGGCAGCGCCCGCGAGGGCGAGGGTGGTGGCGGCGGTCCGTACGGTGCCGCCGGAAAGCGGGCGCTGCCTGGGCTTTCGATGACTGGCCACGAGGGCCTCACGTCCTTCCTCCGTCGGTGCTTGGAGGAGGACGCTAGACCCGGAGGTAACGGCTGGATGACGGGTGACCGCAAGTGGCCTGATGCGACCGGGGATGGCCGCGCGGGACCGAAGCGGGATCAGTGCCAGAGGGTGGCGATGAAGATATTGACCACGGTCAGTCCGCCGACCGCGCCGAACAGCGCCTTCTCCACCCGCTCCTCGTCGCGCTTGACGTAGACGAGGGAGAGGATCACGAAGAGGATCGCGAGCTTCGCGCCGATCTTGATGTTGTTGACGGCGGAGCCGTCCATCTCGTTGAAGCCGACCAGGAGCACGCCGGTCACCAGCATGGTCAGCGCGCCGTGCAGCATGGCGGGCACGAAGCGGGCGGTGCCCGCGCCCATCGCCTTCATCTGGGTCAGGAAGCCGCCGAGGAGCGAGGCTATCCCGATGATGTGCAGGCCGACGAAGACATTGATCAGGACGGTCATGCGTCGAGCGTACGGGGCGGTCGTCCGCGGTCTTCGAGCGGGCCGGGAGGTGGGCCGGGAGGTGGTCTGGGACGTGGTCTGGGACGTGGGCCGCGGGCCCGGCCGGAGGGTGGCGGGCCGTCACCCGAAGAACGTCGTCAACTCGTCGACGACGGCCTGCGGCTGTTCCTCCGGGAGGTAGTGCCCGCTGCCGTCGACGCGGACGACCCGGGTGTCGGTGCCCAGCGCGGGGACCGCCGCCACCAGGCGTCCGTAGTTGCTGTGCTCCCCGCCGAGGGCGAGCAGCGGGGCGGTCACGGGGGCGTAGGCCGCGAGGTCGGCGATGTCCTGGCCGAAGGCGCGGTACCAGCCGTTGCCGGCCCGGATCGCGTCCGGGGAGTCGTAGGCCCGCGCGTACACCGCGCGGGAGTGGGCGTCGATGGAGGCGGGGTCGGCCGTCATGGCGGCGAACAGCCAGTCCAGCAGGAGGTGGTAGCGGCCGGCGAGGAGCTGCTCGGGCAGCCCGTGCACCTGGTTGAAGGCGAACCACCACAGGTGGCGGACGGGGCCGGGCTGGGGGAGCAGCGGCATCCGGGTCCAGGACTCCTCGGGGTGCGAGACGTCGAGGAGGGCGACCCGGTCCGTGGCCTCGGGGTGGTTGGCGGCGTACGCGTAGGCGACCATCGCGCCGATGTCGTGCCCCGCGACGTGGGCCCGGCCGATGTCCAGGTGCTTCAGGAGGGCGTGGACATCGGCGGCCATCGTCTTCTTGTCGTACCCCTCATCCGGCCCCTCTTCCGGCTTGGCGGAGCCGCCCATGCCGCGCAGGTCCACGGCGATCACCCGGTACCGGCGGGCCAGGGCCGGCATCACTTTGTGCCACTGCCACCAGGTCTGCGGCCAGCCGCCGAGGAGGACGAGGGGTTCGCCGCCGCCGCCCTCCACGTAGTGCAGGCGGGTGCCGTTGACCTCGGCGTGGTGGCTGGTGAAGCCGCCGTCGAGGGAGGCGGCGAGGGAGGCGTCGTCGAGCGGGGCGGTGGTGGCGGGCATGGGAGTCCTCACGTCGGAACGTCGGAGTGTCGGAGCGCCGGAACGTCCGAATGACCGTACGAAGATCTCGTACAGTCGAGACCGTACGAGATTTTCGTACGGTTGGTCAATGTCCGTTCGGGTTTTGCGTACAGTTGCTGCATGGCCGCCGAAGCGCTCCACCACCCCGACGCCGCCCGGATCGCACTGGTCGAGGTCCTGGCGGCCCTCGGTCATCCGGTGCGGCTGGAGATCGTCCGGACCCTCGCCGGCTCGGAGTCGGAGGTCTACTGCGGTGCGGTGGCCGAAGGCCTGCCCCGTTCCACCGTCACCCACCACCTGCGCACACTGCGCGAGGCCGGCGTGATCTGTCAGCGCCCCGAGGGCCGCAAGCTCTTCCTGACCCTGCGCCGAGCGGACCTGGAGCAGCGCTTCCCGGGTCTGCTGGCGCTCGCCGTAGGCGATTTTCCGGGCCCGGAACCGGCTGTCGGTCCCGCCCCCTAGACTCGGAATGCGATGAGCAGCCTCTTTGACGACAGTTTCCTGGCGGACCTCACCCCCTCCGACGAGGTCCCGCCGCCGCCCGAGGACCACGCCGCCCCGGAAGCGGGCGCGGACGACCTCTTCGGGGGCCGGTTCGACGTGCCCATGACCGGGGACGCGTACTACCGGGACGGCGCCCCCAGGCCCGTCATCGACCCGGCGGCGCTCCTGGACGGGCTGAATGAGCAGCAGGCCGCGGCCGTGGTGCACGCGGGCTCCCCGCTGCTCATCGTGGCCGGCGCCGGCTCCGGCAAGACCCGGGTGCTGACCCACCGCATCGGCCACCTGCTGGCCGCGCGGAACGTCCACCCCGGCCAGATCCTGGCGATCACCTTCACCAACAAGGCCGCCGGTGAGATGAAGGAGCGCGTGGAGGGCCTGGTCGGCCCGCGGGCGAACGCCATGTGGGTCTCCACCTTCCACAGCGCGTGCGTGCGCATCCTGCGCCGCGAGTCCAAGCGGCTCGGCTTCACGTCCTCGTTCTCGATCTACGACGCCGCCGACTCGAAGCGCCTGATGGCGCTCGTCTGCCGCGACCTGGACCTGGACCCGAAGAAGTTCCCGCCCAAGGCCTTCAACGCCAAGATCTCCAACCTGAAGAACGAGCTGATCGACGAGGAAGCCTTCGCCGACCAGGCCGTGGACGGCTTCGAGAAGACCCTCGCCCAGGCGTACGCGATGTACCAGGGGCGGCTGCGCGAGGCCAACGCGCTCGACTTCGACGACATCATCATGACCACCGTCCACCTGCTCCAGGCCTTCCCGGACGTCGCCGAGCACTACCGGCGCCGCTTCCGGCACGTCCTGGTGGACGAGTACCAGGACACCAACCACGCCCAGTACACGCTCGTGCGCGAGCTGGTCGGCACCGGCTACCCGGACCTGCCGCCCGCCGAGGTGTGCGTGGTGGGTGACGCCGACCAGTCGATCTACGCCTTCCGCGGCGCGACCATCCGCAACATCCTCCAGTTCGAGGAGGACTACAAGGACGCGACGACGATCCTGCTGGAGCAGAACTACCGCTCCACGCAGACGATCCTCTCCGCGGCCAACGCGGTCATCGAGCGCAACGAGAACCGCCGCGCCAAGAACCTGTGGACCGAGGCCGGCAGCGGCGCCGTGATCACCGGCTACGTCGCGGACACCGAGCACGACGAGGCGCAGTTCATCGCCGACGAGATCGACCGGCTGACGGACGCCGGGGAGACCAAGGCCGGGGACGTCGCGATCTTCTACCGGACCAACGCGCAGTCGCGCGTGTTCGAGGAGATCTTCATCCGGGTCGGGCTGCCCTACAAGGTCGTCGGCGGCGTCCGCTTCTACGAGCGCAAGGAGGTCCGCGACGTCCTCGCGTACCTGCGCGTCCTCGCGAACCCGGAGGACAACGTCCCGCTCCGCCGCATCCTGAACGTGCCCAAGCGCGGCATCGGCGAGCGCGCCGAGGCGATGATCGACGCCCTCGCGATGCGCGAGAAGATCACCTTCCCGCAGGCGCTGCGGCGCGTGGACGAGGCCTTCGGCATGGCCGCGCGCTCGACCAACGCGGTGAAGCGGTTCAACGTGCTGATGGAGGAGCTCCGTACGATCGTCGACTCCGGCGCGGGCCCCGCGGTGGTGCTGGAGGCGGTGCTGGAGCGCACGGGCTACCTCACCGAGCTCCAGGCGTCGACCGACCCGCAGGACGAGACGCGGATCGAGAACCTCCAGGAACTGGCGGCGGTGGCACTGGAGTTCGAGCAGGGGCGCGAGGCGGCGGCCACCGAGGCGGCCGAGGCCGGCGCCCCGGCTCCTGGCCCCGGCACGCTCGCCGAGTTCCTGGAACAGGTCGCGCTCGTCGCCGACTCCGACCAGATCCCGGACGAGGACACCGACGGCAGCGGCGTCATCACGCTCATGACCCTGCACACCGCCAAGGGCCTGGAGTTCCCCGTGGTCTTCCTGACCGGCATGGAGGACGGGGTCTTCCCGCACATGCGGTCGCTGGGCCAGACCAAGGAGCTGGAGGAGGAGCGCCGCCTCGCGTACGTCGGCATCACGCGTGCCCGCGAGCGGCTGTATCTGACCCGGTCCTCGATGCGCAGTGCGTGGGGGACCCCCTCGTACAACCCGCCGTCGCGGTTCCTGGAGGAGATCCCGGCCGAGTACCTGCAGTGGAAGCGCACGGGCGCCTCTCAGAAGCCGGCCGGGCCGATGCGGAGTTCGGGCTACGGGTCTTCGGGCTCGGGTTCGGGCTTCGGCGGCGGCAAGGCCTCGTTCGGCACCTCGCCGGAGGCGTTCCTGTCCTCGTCGCGTACGAAGTCGGGCCCGTCCGGGTTCGCGACGCGCCGGGCCGCCGACAAGCCGGTCATCACCCTCGTGGTCGGGGACCGGGTCACGCACGACCAGTTCGGGCTCGGGACCGTCATGGAGGTCAAGGGAGCGGGCGCGGACGCGCAGGCCACCATCGATTTCGGGGACGACAAGCCGAAGCGGCTGCTGCTGCGCTACGCGCCGGTGCAGAAGCTCTGACCCCCTTCGGGGGGCCGGGGGCTCAGGGGTCCAGGGGGCCCGGAGGGCCCAGGGGTTCGCCGGGATACGTCGGGTTACGTCGGGTCCAGGCCGTGGCTGCGGAGCCACGGCAGGGGGTCGATCGCGGACCCGCCGCCGGGCCGTACCTCGAAGTGGAGGTGCGGGCCGGTGGAGTTGCCGGAGTTGCCCGAGTAGGCGATGACGTCGCCGGCCTTCACCTTGCCGGACCGGATCTTGGTGCTGCTGAGGTGGCAGTACCAGGTCTCGGTGCCGTCGGGCGAGGTCACTATGGCCATGTTCCCGTAGGCGCTGTTCCACTGCGTGCGCACGGTGCCGTCGGTGGCGGCCATGACCGGGGTGCCGTAGGAGACCGGGAAGTCGATGCCCGTGTGCACGGACATCCACATGCCGCCCGCCTGGCCGAAGCTGGCGCTGAGGCCGTGCTGCCCGACGGGGATCGCGAACTTGGGGCGGGCCGCTTCCTTGGCCGCGGCCTCCTCCGCCTTCTTCTTCTTCTCATCGTCCTGGCGCTGGCGCAGGTCGATGCGCTCCTGCGTGCGGCTCGCGCGGTCCGCGAAGTCGCCCGCGTCGGCGCTGAGCGCCGCCAGCTGGGTGTCGAGCTTCGTGTTCGCCGCGACGGGCTTGACGGAGGCCGGGTCGGGCGCGGCCATCGTGGTGGTGTCCTCGCTGGGCTTGTCCGTGCCGGTGAGCCCGCCGACGGAGGCGGCGGCGACGCCGGCGACGCCCATCACGCAGGCGGAGGGGACGGCCACGGTCAACAAGGCGGAACGCTTCGCCGGGGTGCGGCGACGGCTGCTGCCGGCCTTCGCGCCGGCCTTGGTGCCCGCCTTGGTGTCGCCCTTGGCGGTGGTCCGGCGCGCGGCGCGCGGCACGGAGGTCAGGGGTACGGCCTGGGTGGGGAGGTCGTACGCCTCGGGCACCTCGTACGCTTCGTGCGCCTCGTCCGCTTCGGGTGCCCCGGGTGTTTCGGGCGCTTCGTCGGTGACGGGCTCGAAGACCGCGGTCTCGCTGTAGGGCGCCTCGTAGGTGTACTCCTGCGCGTACTCCTGCTCCGGCTGCGCGTACTCCTGCTCCTGCTGCGCGGGCTGCTGGTACTCGTACCCGTACGTGTAGCCGGTCTCGGGCTGCTGCTGCGGCTGGGTCTGCGTCTCCGGGACGGAGTTCCAGGCGGTGGCGTCGTACGCCCCCGTCTCGGTGCCGGTGAGGGTGCCGTAGCCCGGCATCGACCAGTGGCCGGTCTGCTCGGCGGAGGTCTCGTAGTCGAAGGAGGCCTGCGGCTGCTGGTACTCGGTGTAGCCGGAGTAGTCCGCGCTCGGGGCGCTCGGGGTGCTCCAGGCGTTCGTGTCCCTCCCCCAGCTACCGCTGGGAGGTGCCCCCAGCCCGGTGCCGTCCGCAGGGACACCCTGGGCCGGGATCGAGCACAGGTAGGGGTCCTGCGAGGTCCACGCGGTGGTGTCGTACGCGCCGGTCTCGTAGGAGCCGTATGCCGCGTAGTTGACCCCCTGGCCCTGCGTTTCGTAGGAAACGTAGGTCGAGTCACCAGCGAAAGTGGCGGTGGCAAGGCCGTCATACCCGGGATCCGGGTACTGGCCCGGCGAGGGGCGGTCGTTCACCAACTTCTCTTTCGCCTCGGCAGTGGGGGCCTGGGTGGCCGGGGAACTCGTGGTTCACCGGAGGAGAGCAGTGGCGTGACTGTACCCGGCGGTTACTGGCAACGACAATCTTCGGAGGACGTCCATATCCCGGGAACCGGGCATTCGGCCGTCTTTCGGTCGCACAAAGACGCACCCTTGGCCTTGAGTTCGAAATTCGTTCGACTCTTCGTCGTTGTGCGTCTATGCGACGGACGTGGCTTCCGAGCTCCCCGACACGGCCGTCGCGGGCCCGTCGAGGGCGCGCAGGACCGCCGCGATCACGGTGGGATGCGCGGGCAGGGCGAGATGCCCGATGCCGGTGACCTGCACGTTCTCCACGCGCAGATCCGGATGCTCGATCCGGGCCGTACCGACCGGGGCCATCAGCGCGTCGAACTCGCTCCAGAACGCCACACATCGGGTCGCGCAGCCGGGCGCGGGCGCGGCCAGTTCGGCGAGCACCTCGGAGTCGGGGCGCATCTGCCGGACCAGCGGGTGCGCGTCCATGAAGGGGGCGACCGACGTGCCGGAATGCGGGGTGCCGAGCGTGACGAGCGTCCGGACGCGGGCGTCGCCGCCGAGGCGCTGGATGTAGTACCGGGCGACCAGTCCGCCCAGGCTGTGGCCGACCAGGTCCACCTGCTCCTGCCCGGTGCGCGTGCACAGTTCCTCGACGCGCCGGGCCAGATGGCGGGCGGTCACGCGCAGGTCGCGGGTGAAGGGCGAATAGTTGTACGCCTCCACGTGCCGGCGGCCCCCCGCCCCGAGGGCGCGGCGCAGTAGGACGAAGACGGAACGGTTGTCGGAGAACCCGTGGAGGAGGAGGGCGGGCGGGCGCGTCGCGGACGTCGCGGACGAGCGTGTCGCCGGTGGACCGGCGCCGACCTTCTCCTGGCACACTCCGGTGGGATACAGGAGGAGGTGCCCGCCGAGCACGATCACCTCGAGCGCTCCGGCCCGCAGCGCGGCGCCGGATACGGGAATGGACACGGGTACGCACAGCCCCATCGATGGCCTCCCCTGAGCCTTCTGGGACTGCGGCCGGTCGCGCCACCGTGCCGTGCGGCTGCCGGCACGGTGGCGCAATGCCGTCCCACGTGTGATTTCCCCCTCCTGGTTGACCGTGAAACGGCGGCGTGCGCGATGCTGTACTTAACGTTCGTTCACTCGGGAGGCAGTGCGATGGGTGTGACCGGTCCGATCCGTGTGGTGGTGGCCAAGCCGGGTCTCGACGGCCACGACCGCGGCGCGAAGGTGATCGCGCGGGCGCTGCGTGACGCGGGCATGGAGGTCATCTACACCGGCCTCCACCAGACCCCCGAGCAGATCGTGGACACCGCCATCCAGGAGGACGCCGACGCCATCGGCCTCTCGATCCTCTCCGGCGCCCACAACACGCTCTTCGTGCGCGTGCTGGAACTCCTCAAGGAGCGCGACGCGGAGGACATCAAGGTCTTCGGCGGCGGCATCATTCCGGAGGACGACATCGCCCCCCTGAAGGAGAAGGGCGTGGCCGAGATCTTCACCCCGGGCGCGACCACGACCTCCATCGTCGACTGGGTCCGCGGCAACGTCCGCCAGTAGCCGTCCCACGGCCGTCCGGCGCGGGATCCGGGGCGGAGCCCCGGGATCTTCGAGCCCCGCCACCGCCACCCCGCCCCCGGAGGGCGGGGTCAGGCCGGGGCCAGCTCCGCCAGCATCGCCTCGCGCAGGCGAAGGGTGGCCACCAGCCGCTGAAAGGCCTCCGCCCAGTACGCGGCGGCGCCGGACTCCGCCTCCGGCGGCGCCGAGGCCGCCGCGGTCAGTATCTCCAGCCGCCCCGCCTCCGCAGGGTCGAGGCAGCGCTCCGCCAGCCCCATCACCCCGCTGAAGCTCCACGGGTAGCTGCCCGCCTCCCGGGCGGAGTCCAGCGCGTCGACCACGGCCCGCCCCAGCGCCCCGGCCCACGGCACCACGCACACCCCGAGCAGCTGGAACGCCTCCGACAGCCCGTGGGCCCGTATGAACTCCGCTACCCAGTCCGCCCGTTCCCCGTCCGACAGGGTCTCCAGCAGCTTCGCCCGCTCCGCCAGTGAGGCCGTCCCCGGCCCCGCCGCGGGCGGCGCGGACGCCGGGCCGAGCAGAGCCCGCGACCACCGCGCGTCGCGCTGGCGCACCGCCGCCCGGCACCAGGCCGCGTGCAGTTCCTCCCGCCACTCCTCGCCCCCGGCCACCGGGAGCGCCACGATCTCCGCCGGGCCGAGCCCACCGAACCGATCCCGCCAGCAGGACAGCGGGGCCGCCTCCACCAACTGGCCGAGCCACCAGGCCCGTTCCCCGCGTCCGGCGGGGGGCCGCTTGACCACCCCGTCCCGCAGCATTCGCGCATCGCACTCGGCCGGCGGGGTCACCCCCTCGGGGCCCACGCATGCCAGGGCGCGCTCCGCCATCCGCCCGGCCAGCGCCGAGCCCGGCAGCGCCGACAGCAGCTCGGCCGCCGTCGCGCGGACATTGCGGCTGCGGTCGCCCAGGGCGGCCTCCAGGAACGGCTCGTCCTGCGGCGACAGCCCCGCCCGCAGCGAATCGAGGAACATCAGCCGGTCCTCGGCCCGCTCGGTGGCCCAGGTCGTCGCCAGCAGCCTCGGCGCGGCCGCCGCCTCGTGGGCCCGTACGGCACCCAACAGCGCCACCCGCTCCGCGAACAGCCCCTCCTGCCACAGCCGTTCCACCGCGGCCCCGTCCGTCACGTCCGGCAGCTCCCCGGCTCCTCCGGCTCCGCCGCGCAGGGCGAACCGCCAGTCCGGATTCAGCCGCGCCAGCCACATCCCCCGCGCCCCGGCCAGCGCCAGCGCCGGTGCCCTCAGATCCGTACGGGTCCGGGCCGCGTCCAGCAGCGCGGGCACGAGCGCGGCCGGTGAGCGGTAACCGTGCCGGCCGGCCGCGGCCAGCCACTGCGGCAGCAGCTCCGTCAGATCCGGGGCCGCGCCGCGCCGGCCGCCGCTCGCCGCGGCGGTCCGGCCGGCCAGCAGTTGCGCGAGCCGCTGCCGGGCCGCCGCCGGTGGTGCCGGCCGCGGGTCCCGGGGCGCGGGCTGCGGGCGCGGGCCCGCCTCGGCCGGCCGCAGCCCCGCCCGGCGCCGCACGGTGTGCACGGCCGCCGCGTCCAGCAAGGCCTCCGGCGAGCCGGCCGGGCCCCCGCCCCGGCGCCGGTCGGTGCCCAGCAGTGCGGCGCCGACCAGCTCCTCCCAGTCCCCGTACCCCTCGTCGTACCCCTCGTCGCCCGTGACCATCGAACCCCTCCCTCTGCCCTCTGCGAGTCCTGCGCTCCGATCCCGCCCCCTCCGCGGGACCGGAGCTGTCGATGCCGTCGTTGAATTCGTTCAGCTGGCGTGGTTGTCGTTCACGGCAAAGCCCCCCGGCTTCTCGTCACGTCACGCCGACGCACCCGCGCCGCCGTGTCCTCCCCGTTCCCCTCCCCGCCGCTCCCGCGGCACACGGGCCCCCAGGCCCCCAGCGCTTTCCTGTGTGTTTCCGCCCCTTGTTCAGGCGAGCGGCACCGGCTCGGGTGAGCCCGGCTGCCAGGCCGTCAGGGGGGTGAAGCCGCGATGGCCGCACTCCCCGAACACCGTGACGGGCCCCCCGCCCGACAGTGCGGCCAGTTGCCACAACCCCGGTCGGGAGCGGCTCCCGGCCCCGGTGAGGGGCACCGGCAGGGCGGAGGTGCCCTCCGCGTCCGCCAGCTGCCAGCCCAGCTCTCCCGGTATCGGGATCACCGGGCCCAGGACCACCGGCCAGGACTCCAGCCACGGGTCCTCCCGCAGCGCCGCCCCGTAGGCCTCCAGGGCGGCCCCCGTGCTCACCCCGGCCGGAACCTCCGCGCACGGCACGGCCGCCGGCCGTCTCTCCCCGAGATCCGCCCGCAGCCCCGCCGACCCGGGCCGGAAGCGGACTTCCGCCTCCAGCACCAGCCCCACCGGCAGCGCCAGCCCCGGCGGCCGCCCGGGCGGTCCGAAGTCCAGCACCAGGGCGGGCCGCCCGCTCCCCAGCCCGCGCAGCCATATCCGGCGGGTGGTGAGCCGGCCGTCCGGTGACACCGAGTCGTACTGGGCGAGCACCAGCCATCGGTCCCGTACGGCCTCCCCCTCCCCGGAGGCCGGCAGTCCCACCCGGCTGCGCACGGTCGCCGCCAGCTGTTCTGGCAACGAGGCCACCCCCAGCCAGGCCCGGTCCAGCAGGTGCAGCAGCGCCGCCTCCTCAAGCATCCGGGCGGGCCAGCCGGAGCCGCAACTGGGTATCGTCCCCAACTCCCGGACCCGCGCGGCCAGTCCGGGTGCCTGGGCGTCGACCATCCGGGCGGCCGTCTCCTCCCACCTCGCGTACCCCGACTGTTCCTGGTCGGCGAGACCGCCGCGCAGCAGGTCGGCCAGCCGCTGCTCCAGCTCGCCGACGCCCGCGCCGATCCGCGCCGCCCGCCGCTCGGCCCGCCGACGGGCCCCCTCCTCGTCCGCCGGCCTGCCCGCCGCGGCGGCCGGCCGCGCGGCCTTCGCCGCCCGGTCCGCCAGCCACTGTGCGGCCCATTCCGGCGCCTCACCCGGCTCGCCCACCCCTTCCGCGGACCAGAGCAGCAGCAGTCCCAGCGCGTGCTTGCACGGGAACTTGCGGCTCGGGCAGGAGCACTTGTACGCCGGCCCCGCCAGATCCACGACCGTCCGGTACGGCGTGCTGCCGCTGCCCTTGCACAACCCCCACAGCGAACCGGAAGCGGAACCTCCGATCTGCGACCACGGACCCGCCCCGCCGAGCCTGCCTCCCGCCTTGCGTGAGGCATCGTCAGGAGCCAGAGCCAGTACCTGTTCCGCCGTCCAGCGGACGTGCTGCTCAGTCATGTGAACCACCGTACGGACCCCCACTGACAATCGCTCTGACCTGCAACAACGCCTCGAACAAAGGGCGTTGTCAGTGCCGTGGTGCACCTTGGACACAGCAGTCGGGAGCGGCTGCCGAGCATCGGAGGGGGACCATGACCATGCCCGAGGACACCCAGCGCGGCGAGGCGCTGCGACCGCACGCCGAAGACGCCTTCGCACACGAACTGAAAGCCCTCGCCGTCGCCGACGACCGGCCCCGCCCGGCCCGTTGGAAGCTCTCCCCCTGGGCCGTGGCCACGTACCTGCAGGGCGGCACGCTCGCCGACGGCACGGTCATCACGCCCAAGTACGTCGGGCCGCGCCGCATCGTCGAAGTCGCCGTCACCACCCTGGCCACCGACCGCGCCCTGCTCCTCCTCGGCGTCCCCGGCACCGCCAAGACCTGGGTGTCCGAGCACCTCGCCGCCGCCGTCAGCGGGGACTCCACCCTCCTCGTCCAGGGCACGGCCGGAACCCCGGAGGAGGCGATCCGCTACGGCTGGAACTACGCCCGCCTCCTCGCCCACGGCCCCAGCCGCGAGGCCCTCGTCCCCAGCCCCGTCATGCGGGCCATGGCCGACGGCATGACCGCCCGCGTCGAGGAGCTCACCCGCATCCCCGCCGACGTCCAGGACACCCTCATCACCGTCCTGTCCGAGAAGACCCTCCCGATACCGGAACTCGGCGAAGAGGTGCAGGCCGTGCGCGGCTTCAACCTCATCGCCACCGCCAACGACCGCGACCGCGGGGTCAACGAGCTCTCCAGCGCGCTGCGTCGGCGCTTCAACACCGTCGTCCTGCCGCTGCCCGCCACCGCCGACGCCGAGGTCGACATCGTCGCCCGCCGCGTCGACCAGATGGGCCGCTCCCTCGACCTGCCGGCCGTACCCGAGGGCCTGGAGGAGATCCGCCGCGTCGTCACCGTCTTCCGCGAGCTGCGCGACGGAGTCACCGACGACGGCCGGACGAAGGTGAAGTCGCCCAGCGGCACCCTGTCCACCGCCGAGGCCATCTCCGTCGTCACCGGCGGCCTGGCCCTGGCCGCCCACTTCGGGGACGGCGTGCTGCGCCCCTCCGACGTGGCCGCCGGGATCCTCGGCGCCGTCGTCCGGGACCCGGCCGCCGACAAGGTCGTCTGGCAGGAGTACCTGGAGGCCGTGGTGCGCGAGCGGGACGGCTGGAAGGACTTCTACCGCGCCTGCCGGGAGGTGACGGTATGAGCCCACTGCTCCTGGGCGTACGGCACCACGGGCCCGGCTCGGCCCGCGCCGTGCGCGCCGCCCTCGACGCGGCCCGGCCGCCCGCCGTGCTCGTCGAGGGGCCGCCCGAGGGGGACGCGCTGCTCGCCTTGGCCGCCGATCCCGGGATGCGGCCGCCGGTGGCGCTGCTCGCGCACGCCGCGGACGATCCCGGCCGGGCCGCGTTCTGGCCGCTCGCCGAGTTCTCCCCGGAGTGGGTCGCGATCCGCTGGGCCCAGGAGGCCGGCGTACCCGTCCGGTTCATGGACCTCCCCGCCGCGCACTCGCTGGCCGCGCGGGACGAGGGCGAGGAGCCGGACTCCGCCCGGCCGGACCCCCTCGCGGTGCTGGCCGATGCCGCCGGGTACGACGACCCCGAGCGCTGGTGGGAGGACGCGGTCGAGCACCGGGACTCCGGGGCCGTACGGGATCCCCTCGCCCCGTTCGAGGCGCTCGGGGAGGCCATGGGAGCCCTGCGCGAGGGGTCTGGAGAGAGCGGTCACGGGCGCGACCTCGTGCGCGAGGCGTACATGCGGCAGCGGATGCGGGCCGCCCGCCGGGAGTTCGGCGACACGTACGCCGTGGTGTGCGGAGCCTGGCACGTCCCGGCGCTGCGCGCGAAGACCACCGCGGCCGCCGACAAGGCGCTGCTGACCGGCCTGCCCAAGGTCAAGGTGGAGACCGCCTGGGTGCCCTGGACCCACCGCAGGCTGGCCCGGGCCGGAGGGTACGGAGCGGGCATCGCCTCGCCCGGGTGGTACGCGCACCTCTTCGCCGCCCGGGACCGGCCCGTGGAGCGCTGGCTGACCAAGGTCGCCGGGCTGCTCCGGGAGGAGGACCGGCAGGTCTCCTCCGCCCACGTCATCGAGGCGGTCCGGCTGGCCCGGACCCTCGCCGCGATGCGGGGGCGGCCGCTGCCGGGCCTGACGGAGACCCTGGAAGCGGTCCGGGCGGTGATGTGCGACGGCTCCGACATACCGCTCGCGCTGATCGAGGACCGCCTGGTCGTCGGAGACGTGCTCGGCGAGGTCCCGGACACGGCGCCCGTCGTACCGCTGCAGCGCGACCTCACACGGCGCCAGCGCTCCCTGCGGCTCAAGCCCGAGGCGCAGGACCGCGAGCTGGAGCTCGATCTGCGCAAGGAGACCGACGCGGCGAAGTCCCTGCTGCTGCACCGGCTGCGGCTGCTCGGCATCGACTGGGGCATACCCACCGCCTCCCGGGGCACGACCGGCACCTTCCGGGAGACCTGGCGCCTGCGCTGGGAGCCGGAGCTGTCGGTGCGGGTGGCCGAGGCCGGGATCTGGGGAACCACCGTCCCGGCGGCGGCCACCGCCAAGGCGGAGGCGGATGCCGCGGGCGCCGAGGAGCTGGGCGAGGTCACGGCACTGGCCGAGCGGTGCCTGCTGGCCGGGCTGTCGCAGGCGCTGCCCGCCGTGCTGCGGGCGCTCGCCGACCGGGCGGCGCTGGACACCGATGTGGCGCGCCTGGCCAAGGCCCTGCCCGCGCTGGCCCGTTCGCTGCGGTACGGGGACGTCCGGGGCACCGACGCGGCGGCCCTCGGCACGGTGGCGGCCGGGCTCGCGGAACGGATATGCGTGGCGCTGCCGCCGGCCTGCACCGCCGGGCTGGACGCCGACGCGGCGGCGGAGCTGCGCGGCCACGTGGACGGGGTGCACGGGGCGGTCGGGCTGCTGGCGGACGCGGACGAGGGGCTGCGCGAGCGCTGGTCCGCGGTGCTGCGGACGCTGGCGGGCCGGGAGACCGTGCCGGGCCTGATCCGCGGCCGCGCGGCCCGGCTGCTGCTCGACGACGGACGGCTCCCGGCCGGGGAGACGGCCCGGCTGATGGGGCTCGCGCTGTCCCCGGCGGCCTCCCCCGCCGACGCGGCGGGCTGGATCGAGGGCTTCGCCGGCGGGAGTTCGGGCGGCGGCACCCTGCTGGTCCACGACGACCGGCTGCTGGGCCTGATCGACGCCTGGCTGACGGGGGTGCCGGAGCGTGCGTTCACCGACGTACTGCCGCTGCTGCGGCGGACGTTCGGGGCGTACGAGCCGGGAGTGAAGCGGACCCTGGGCGAGCTGGTCCGGCGCGGCCCCGGCGGCCCGGCCCGGCGGTCTCGCGCCGGCTCGGCCCCCGAGGGCTTCGCCCCGGACCTGGACCCGGCCCGCGCGGACGCGGTCCTGGACCTGGTCCTGCTCCTGCTGTCACCGCCGGGCCCCCTCCGGGCGGGCTAGCGGCGGGCCAGCGGCGGCCCGAGGGGGGAGCCCGAGAGGGGAGAGGGACCGGCGGCGGTGGCCGCCGGCACACGACGAGTCGAGGGGACGGACGGATGACCGGCACGGAGAACGCGACGGTGGCCGAGGCGGCCGCCGCAGGCACCGCCGGGGACGAGCGGCTGAGGCGGTGGCGGATGGTGCTCGGCGGGGGAGAAGGCGGGACCGGGTGTGCGCTGAGCGGGCGGGACGTGGCCATGGACGCCGCGCTCGGTGCGCTGTACGACGGGGGCGGCGCGGGCGGCGCGGGGGGCTCCCGCAAGACGTCGGGGGCACGGTCGGCCGGGCTCGGCGGATCCGCGCCCAACGTGGCCCGCTGGCTCGGGGACATCCGTACGTACTTCCCCAGCTCGGTGGTCCAGGTCATGCAGCGCGACGCGATCGAGCGGCTCGGCCTGTCCGCCCTGCTGCTGGAGCCGGAGATGCTGGAGGCGGTCGAGCCCGACGTGCACCTGGTCGGCACCCTGCTCTCCCTGAACAAGGCGATGCCCGACACGACGAAGGAGACGGCGCGGGCCGTGGTCCGCAAGGTGGTCGAGCAGCTGGAGAAGCGCCTGGCGACCCGTACCCGGGCCACCCTCACCGGCGCCCTCGACCGCTCCGCCCGGACCAGCCGCCCCCGCCACCACGACATCGACTGGAACCGCACGATCCGGGCCAATCTCAAGAACTACCTGCCGGAGTACCGCACCGTCGTCCCCGAAAGGCTGATCGGCTACGGCCGGGCGGCCCAGTCGGTGAAGAAGGAGGTCGTCCTCTGTATCGACCAGTCGGGTTCGATGGCGGCATCCGTCGTCTACGCCTCCGTCTTCGGCGCCGTCCTCGCCTCCATGCGCTCCATCGCCACCCGCCTCGTCGTCTTCGACACCTCCGTCGTCGACCTCACGGACCAGCTCGACGATCCGGTCGACGTCCTCTTCGGCACCCAGCTCGGCGGCGGCACCGACATCAACCGCGCCCTCGCCTACTGCCAGTCGAAGATCACCCGTCCTGCCGACACCGTCGTCGTCCTGATCAGCGATCTCTACGAGGGCGGCATACGCAACGAGATGCTCAAACGGGTCGCCGCGATGAAGGCCGCGGGCGTCGAGTTCGTGACCCTTCTGGCCCTGTCCGACGAGGGCGCCCCGGCCTACGATCACGAGCACGCCGCGGCCCTCGCGGCGCTGGGCGCGCCGGCCTTCGCCTGCACCCCCGACCTGTTCCCCGAGGTGATGGCCGCGGCCCTGGAGAAGCGGCCCCTGCCGGTGCCGTGACCGGCCGCGCGCGGATCGCGGGGAACCGGCAGATCACACGAATCTCCAGCTCAACCGTGAGGTGTTCTGTGACAGGTATCACCGCTCAGGTGTGATCTGCGATTTAGGGACCTACGTCCCACGGGGATAACCTGCGGGACGGACATGCCGCGTCCACGGTCACCGTGTGCGCCTTCCTTGTGACAGCGCCGTCACGTTGCCCTCCGCGGCACGCCCACGCAGATAGCAGACAACCGCGAATCACTGCGAATCTTTAAAAAGACAAGGGACGGACGCGCGTGGACCTGTTCGAGTACCAGGCGAGGGACCTCTTCGCCAAGCACGGTGTACCGGTGCTGGCCGGTGAAGTCATCGACACGCCTGAGGCGGCTCGCGAGGCCACCGAGCGGCTGGGCGGCAAGTCGGTCGTCAAGGCGCAGGTGAAGGTCGGCGGCCGCGGCAAGGCCGGCGGCGTGAAGCTGGCCGCCACCCCGGACGAGGCTGTCGCCCGGGCGACGGACATCCTCGGCATGGACATCAAGGGCCACACGGTCCACAAGGTGATGATCGCCGAGACGGCTCCCGAGATCCTCGAGGAGTACTACGTCTCGTACCTCCTCGACCGCACCAACCGCACCTTCCTGGCCATGGCCTCGGTCGCGGGTGGCATGGACATCGAGCAGGTCGCGGAGGAGACTCCCGAGAAGCTCGCCAAGGTCCCGGTGAACGCCAACGAGGGCGTGACCATCGAGAAGGCCCGCGAGATCGTCGCCCTGGCGCAGTTCCCGGCCGAGGTCGCCGAGAAGGTGGCCGAGGTCCTGGTGACCCTGTGGGCGACCTTCATCGCCGAGGACGCGCTCCTCGTCGAGGTCAACCCGCTCGCGAAGGTCGCCTCCGGCGACGTCATCGCGCTCGACGGCAAGGTCTCGCTCGACGAGAACGCCGAGTTCCGCCAGCCGGGCCACGAGGAGTTCGTGGACCACGCGGCCGCGAACCCGCTCGAGGCCGCCGCCAAGGCGAAGAACCTCAACTACGTGAAGCTCGACGGTGAGGTCGGCATCATCGGCAACGGCGCGGGTCTCGTCATGAGCACCCTCGACGTCGTCGCGTACGCCGGCGAGAACCACGGCGGCGTCAAGCCCGCCAACTTCCTGGACATCGGTGGTGGCGCCTCCGCCGCCGTCATGGCCAACGGTCTCGAGATCATCCTCGGCGACCCGGACGTCAAGTCCGTCTTCGTCAACGTCTTCGGTGGCATCACCGCCTGCGACGAGGTCGCCAACGGCATCGTCCAGGCGCTTCAGCTGCTGAAGGACAAGGGCGAAGAGGTCACCAAGCCCCTCGTCGTCCGTCTCGACGGCAACAACGCCGAGCTGGGTCGCAAGATCCTCTCGGACGCCAACCACCCGCTGGTGCAGCGCGTGGACACCATGGACGGCGCGGCCGACAAGGCCGCCGAGCTCGCGGCTGCGAAGTAAGGGCAGAGGTCACAGACTCACATGGCTATCTTCCTCAACAAGGACAGCAAGGTCATCGTCCAGGGCATGACCGGTGCCACGGGCATGAAGCACACCAAGCTGATGCTGGCTGACGGCACCAACATCGTCGGCGGCGTGAACCCGCGCAAGGCCGGCACGACCGTCGACTTCGACGGCACCGAGGTCCCGGTCTTCGGCTCGGTCGCCGAGGCGATGGAGAAGACGGGCGCCAACGTCTCCGTCCTCTTCGTCCCGCCGGCCTTCGCCAAGGCCGCCGTCGTCGAGGCCATCGACGCCGAGATCCCGCTGGCCGTCGTCATCACCGAGGGCATCGCGGTGCACGACTCCGCCGCCTTCTGGGCGTACGCGACCGCCAAGGGCAACAAGACCCGGATCATCGGCCCGAACTGCCCGGGTCTGATCACCCCCGGCCAGTCCAACGCCGGCATCATCCCGGGCGACATCACCAAGCCCGGCAAGATCGGTCTCGTGTCCAAGTCCGGCACGCTGACCTACCAGATGATGTACGAGCTCCGTGACATCGGCTTCACCTCCGCCGTCGGCATCGGTGGCGACCCGGTCATCGGCACCACGCACATCGACGCCCTGGAGGCCTTCGAGGCCGACCCGGAGACCGAGCTGATCGTCATGATCGGCGAGATCGGCGGCGACGCCGAGGAGCGGGCGGCGGACTTCATCGCGAAGAACGTCACCAAGCCGGTCGTCGGCTACGTCGCGGGCTTCACCGCCCCCGAGGGCAAGACCATGGGCCACGCCGGCGCCATCGTCTCCGGCTCCTCCGGCACCGCGCAGGCCAAGAAGGAGGCCCTCGAGGCCGCCGGCGTCAAGGTCGGCAAGACGCCGACCGAGACCGCGAAGCTGGCGCGCGAGATCCTGAACGCCGCTCAGTAAGCAGGAGCAGCACGTGTGTACGGGCGTGGCCCGCACCCTTCCCGGGTGCGGGCCACGCCCTTTTCTCATTCGATCCGCGGGGTGATGCGGGCGGGACCGGCGGCCGGGTCCGCGCGCAGCTTGTCGTGGAGCTGCCTGCTGTGCTCGGTGAGCTGCTGGGGGCCGCTGAGCGGGGGTACGCCCGAGACGTTCGAGCCGGGTGCGATCGGCGGCTCGTAGTGGGTGGGCGCGGTCGCGGCGGTATAGGCGGTGGCGACGGCGATGACCGAGGTCAGGCTCACGGCGGCGCGGGTCCACCGCCGGGTACGCCGCTCCGCGCGGCCCCGTACGGCGGCGGCGGGGCGCGCCTGCAGCGGTACCGCCGGTGTCAGCGCGGCGAGCCGGTCGTGCAGCACCGAGGAGTGCTTCTCGGGCGGTACGCCGGCCAGTTCGGGGACCCGGTCGGCGAGGTCGGCGTGCGCGTGCAGCAGGCGGCCGCCGGCGGTGGGGGTGCTGGCCTCCGTCTCGGCGGCGGTGTCGGGGAGGTCGAGGCCGACGCCGTCGTAGAGCAGGACGGTGCGGCGGTGGGCGGTGGGGAGCGCGAGCAGGGCGTCGAGGAGGATCCGGTCGGCGGGCTCGGCGGGGGGCTTGTCGGGATGCCGGCTGACCGGGCGCATCTGGTGCCAGGGGGAGAGGGCGTACTCGTACGCGGCGATCCGCACCCAGCCCACCGGGTCCGGATCGGTGGCCACTTCCGGCCACTGCCGCCAGGCCTGGCGGAACGCCCGCTCCACGGCCTCCTGGGCCAGGTCCCGGCGTCCCGTGAGCAGGTAGGCCTGGCGGATGAGGCCGGAGGCGGCCCGGGCGTAGAGGTCGTCGAAAGCCCCTTCGGCTCCGGAGAGGACGGGGCTCCCGGGTGCCTCGGGGACTGCGCGTGCATCGGGGACCGCGGGCGGCTCGTGGGTTCCGCCGGCTTCGTCCCGGTCGGGCCCGGCGCTGCCGTCGCTCGCGTCGGCTGCGCCGGACGGGCCTTCTTCGACCAGCTCTTGCACGGCCTCGGCGGCGGCCGGCACGGCCACGACCGGCGTCATCGCGGGGTCGGCCTCGGCCGCCTCGGCCGCCTCGGCCGCCTCGGGGGCCGCCTGCGACGGCGGGTCCGGGTCGGCCGGTGTCGGGCCCTCGGCTTCGGGAGCGTCCTCCGGCGGCCTTGCGAGGCCGGCCAGGAACTCCGCGTACGCCGCGCGCTTGCGCCCGCGCGGGTCCGTGCGGCCCGCCTCCCAGGAGCGCACCGTGGTCACGGTGACGCCGACGGCCGCCGCGACCTGCCCGTGCGTCAGGTCCGCCGCTTCGCGCAGTCTGCGGCGTTCCTTCGGGGAAGGGAGGCCAAGCTCCGAGCCCGACTCGACGCTTTGTGTCATGCCACGCTCCCCGCGACCCGACCACCCTGGGCGAAAAAGTACATAAAACGTATATTGGGCGACACCACGGGTATTCGCCTGTTACCCGTCCATAGCGCGTGTCGTTGGCACCATGGCAGGGTGACCCAAGTGACCGAACACGGGACCCCGTTGTCCGCGGCCCCGGGAACCGTCCGGCGCCGCCGCTCCCCGGCCGCGGCCGCATGCGTGGTGGGCGGCGCCGTGGCCGCCGGACTCGGACTCGGCTTCCTCGCCGTGCTCGTCACCGTGCTGTGGATCAGCTCCCCCTATCCCGACAGCGGCCCCGCCGGGGCCCTGCACCTCGCCGCCGGGCTGTGGCTGCTCGCCCACGGGACGGAACTGGTGCGGTACGAGACGCTCTCCGGCGTGCCCGCGCCCGTCGGCCTGACCCCCCTGCTGCTCGTCGCGCTGCCCGTGCTGCTCATGCGGCGGGCCGCGCGGCTGGGGAGCGCCTCCGAGGAGGAGGGGGAGGAGGTGCTGCCGGCCGGCGCCGTCCTTTCGGCCGTGCTGTGCGGCTATCTGGCCGTCGGCGCCCTCGCCACGGTGTACGCGGCGGGCGGGCCCATGCCGGCCGACCCGCTGAGTGCGGCCTGGCACGTCCCGGTGGTCGCCGCGATCGCCGCCGCCAGTGGGGTGCTGGCGGTCCGGGGGCGACCGGACGGGTCGTTGCCGTCCTGGGTTCCGACGGGCGTACGGAGGGCGGTCGCGCGCCCCCGGTACGCGCTGGCGCTCCGGGCCGGGGCGGGCGGGGCCCTCGTACTGCTGGGCGGTGGGGTGCTGCTCGTCGGCGGCTCGCTCGCATGGCACGGCGCGGAGGTCCAGGGGACCTTCCTGGGGCTGACCGGGGTGTGGTCGGGCCGCTTCGCGGTGTTGCTGCTGGCGCTCGCGCTGATCCCGAACGCCATGGTGTGGGGTGCGGCGTATGCGCTCGGGCCCGGTTTCGCGCTCGGCGTCGGCGTGACCGCCACGCCGCTCGGGTTCACGGGCTCGCCCGCGCTGCCCCGGTTTCCGCTGCTGGCGGCGCTGCCGCCCGAGGGGCCCGGGTCGCTGCTGACCTGGACGGTCGTCGGGGTGCCGGTGGTGGCCGGGCTGGCGGTGGGCTGGTTCGCGGTACGCCGGGCGAGGGAGGTCTCGTACGGGGAGACCGCGCTCACGGCGGCGCTGGGCGCGCTGGTCTGCGGGCTGGTCATGGCCGGGCTGGCGGCGGCCTCGGCGGGGCCGCTGGGGTCGCGGGCGCTGGCGGACTTCGGGCCGGTGTGGTGGGCGGTGGGGGCGGCGGCCTGCGTCTGGACGCTGGCGCTGGCCGTGCCGGTGGCGGTGGGGGTGCAGGCATGGCGGACGCGGCCGGTCAGGACCGGGCTGCCGGTTTCCGGGGAGGACGGGTGGCACGACAGCGGTGTGCGGGAGGTCCGGTGGGCGGCGCTGCGTCGTGCGGCGGGCACGCTGGTCCCGGACATCTCGGCCGCAGCCGCACCCCCGGCCGCAGCACCTGCCGCTGCTCCGGTCCCGGCTCCGGTCCCGGCGAGGCCGCAGCGGCCGGTGACCGTCGTGCCGGGGCTCAGCCTGGACCTGGGTCCGGTCCTGATCCCGGCGAAGCCGGCCGAGCCGCAGGCTGCTCAGCCATTGGCTCAGCCATTTGCTCAGCCATTGGCTCCGCCGGTGGCGGGTGCCCGCGTCCTGGCCCGCCGCAAGCCGCCGTCGTAGCGTCCGCCGTGCCGCTGCCAGGGACCAGCCCCCGGGCCCCGCGCCTCAAACGCCGACGGGGCTGAGGGTGGGGCCAGTCCCCGGGCGTCGGACGCCGGGCGCCGGTGGGGTCGCGGCCCGCGCCCCGGGGGACAGTCGGCGTAGAGCGATCGTTACTGGCGGACCTTCAGGACGTCGCCCACGAAGTTGTCCGGGAGGAGCCTGTTGCACTGGAGTTCCGCCGCGTTCGTCAGGGCGTCGTCGCGGCAGACGTAGAAGTCCTTGTACACGAGCTGCACGGCGTACGAGGTCATCGCCAGCAGGATCGCCAGTGTGGCCGTGACCAGGCCGCTCACCGCCGCCGTGCGCTGGGGGCGGGCGGCCTCGCCCAGGGCCGCCAGGCCTCCCGGGGTGGCGGCCTGGCCCGGTTCCGCCGACGCAGGCCTGCCCCGCAGCGCGCTGATGCCCCAGTACATGGCGAGCGCCCCCAGCAGCAGTCCCACCGACGGGATCCCGAAGATCCCGAAGAAGAAGCCCCACATGCCGGCCAGCAGCGCGTAGCGGGCGCGGCGCTGGACCGGGTCCGTCGGGTCCCAGCGCGCCGGGCCGCCCCGGCCCTCGGAATCCGGCCGGCCGTTCCCGTCCCCGCCGCCGTCGCCACCGCCGCGCGGCTGCCACGGCTGGTCGGGCCGGCCTTCCGGCGGAGCCGCGAAGGGGTTGTCGTCGGTGGGGGAGTCGGGCTGACGGCGGTCCGGCATCGGGTGTGTTACTTCCCCTGTGTCAAGGACGTCACGACGACGTCGATTTCGGCTTGTACGCAGACGCTACCCCTCGGCCGTCCCCCCGTCCCTCGGGGGCCGTCCCGTGTGCCGGTATCGTTGCAGGCGGTCGGTTGCTTCGTATGGTCCCCCGTATATCGGTACCCCGAAGTTTCGTATGACCATACAAAGACGAACACCGCATTCCCGTGAGAAAGGGCCTCCCATGGCCGCCTCCCGCCTGGTCGTGCTGGTTTCCGGTTCCGGCACCAACCTCCAGGCCCTGCTCGACGCCATCGACGCCCACCCCGGCGGATCCGAGGGCTTCGGCGCCGAAGTCGTCGCCGTGGGAGCCGACCGCGAGAACATCGTCGGCCTGGAGCGCGCCGAGAAGGCGGGGATCCCCACCTTCGTGTGCTCGGTCAAGGCCTACGGGAGCCGTGAGGAGTGGGACACCGCCCTCACGGAGGCGACCGACGCCCACGCTCCGGACCTCGTCGTGTCCGCCGGTTTCATGAAGATCGTCGGCAAGGCGTTCATCGACCGCTTCGGCGGCCGGTTCATCAACACCCACCCCGCCCTCCTCCCCGCTTTCCCGGGCGCCCACGGCGTACGGGACGCGCTCGCCTACGGGGCGAAGGTCACCGGCTGCACGGTCCACTTCGTGGACTCCGGCGTGGACACCGGTCCGATCATCGCCCAGGGTGTCGTCGAGATCCGGGACGAGGACGACGAAGCCGCTCTCCATGAGCGCATCAAGGAAGTCGAGCGCCAGCTGCTCGTCGACGTCGTGGGGCGCCTGGCCCGGCACGGCTACCGCATTGAGGGACGAAAGGTAACAATCCAGTGACCGCCGTAGAGAGCAACGACCCGACCACGACCCAGCGGCCGATCCGGCGTGCGCTCGTCAGCGTCTACGACAAGACGGGACTGGAAGAGCTGGCCCGCGGGCTGCACGAGGCGGGCGTCGCGCTCGTCTCCACCGGCTCCACCGCCTCGAAGATCGCCGCCGCCGGGGTGCCCGTCACCAAGGTCGAGGAGCTGACCGGCTTCCCCGAGTGCCTGGACGGCCGGGTCAAGACCCTGCACCCGCGCGTGCACGCCGGCATCCTCGCCGACCTGCGCCTGGAGGACCACCGCAACCAGCTCGCCGAGCTGGGCGTCGAGCCCTTCGACCTGGTGATCGTCAACCTCTACCCCTTCCTGGCCACCGTCCAGTCGGGTGCCACCCCGGACGAGTGCGTCGAGCAGATCGACATCGGCGGCCCCTCCATGGTCCGCGCCGCCGCCAAGAACCACCCCTCCGTCGCGGTCGTGACCAGCCCCGCCCGCTACGCCGACGTGATCGCGGCCGCGCAGGGCGGCGGCTTCGACCTCACCGCGCGCAAGCGGCTGGCGGCCGAGGCCTTCCAGCACACCGCCGCCTACGACGTGGCCGTGGCCTCCTGGTTCACGAACGTGTACGCGCCGGAGGCCGGGGAGAACGCCCTGCCCGAGTTCCTCGCGGGCGCCTGGGAGCGCAAGTCGACCCTGCGCTACGGCGAGAACCCGCACCAGGCCGCCGCCCTCTACACCGACGGCCGGCCGGGCGGGCTCGCCAACGCGGAGCAGCTGCACGGAAAGGAGATGTCCTTCAACAACTACGTGGACACCGAGGCCGCCCGCCGGGCCGCCTACGACCACGAAGAGCCCTGCGTCGCGATCATCAAGCACGCCAACCCGTGCGGTATCGCGGTCGCCGGCAACGACGAGGACATCGCCGCCGCCCACCGCAAGGCGCACGCCTGCGACCCGCTGTCGGCCTTCGGCGGCGTCATCGCCGTCAACCGCCCGGTGACCGTCGAGCTCGCCGAGCAGGTCGCCGAGATCTTCACCGAGGTCATCGCCGCCCCCGCCTACGAGGACGGCGCGGTCGAGGTCCTGGCCAAGAAGAAGAACATCCGCGTCCTGAAGGTGGACGGCCACCCGCACCAGCCGGGTGACCTCAAGCCGGTCTCCGGCGGCGTACTGCTGCAGCAGTCGGACGTCTTCCAGGCCGAGGGCGACGACCCGGCCAACTGGACCCTCGCCACCGGCGACGCGCTCTCCGCGGACGAGCTCGCCGAGCTCGCCTTCGCGTGGAAGGCCTGCCGCGCCGTCAAGTCCAACGCCATCCTGCTCGCCAAGGACGGCGCCTCGGTCGGCGTCGGCATGGGCCAGGTCAACCGCGTCGACTCGGCGAAGCTCGCCGTCGAGCGTGCGGGCGCCGAGCGCGCGCAGGGCTCGTACGCCGCCTCCGACGCCTTCTTCCCCTTCCCGGACGGGCTGGAGATCCTCACGGCCGCCGGTATCAAGGCCGTCGTCCAGCCGGGCGGTTCGGTCCGCGACGAGCTGGTCGTCGAGGCCGCGAAGAAGGCCGGCGTGACGATGTACTTCACCGGGACCCGGCACTTCTTCCACTGAGCACGTCCCGCACACGGCGAAGGCCGCGACCCGCGCACTGCTGGGGGTCGCGGCCTTCGCCGTACATGTCGTGCGTGTCCTGCGTGTCGTACGAGGCTCAGAAGCGCGGGCGCTTGAACCAGGAGGCGCCGGGGGCGGTGACCATCGCGGCGAGGATCAGGCCGCCGATGGCCAGGCTGAGGATGCCGCTGAAGACACCGGAGCCACCGTTGGCGGAGGTGTTGGCGAAGTTGAAGAAGCTGCCGAGGATGGACAGCGAGGCGTAGACGATCGTCGTGATGCGGACGCCGTTGCCGCCCTTGGCGAACTTGGCGCCGAGGATGACGGCCAGCACGCCGATGGCGAGCAGGAAGAGGCCGAGGGCGATGACCACGCCGCCGGCCACGGCGCCGGCGGTGCCGGTGTCCGTGGAGGACAGCGCGGCGCCCCCGAGCAGCGCGAGGAGGCCGATGATGAGCTGCAGGCCGCCGACGACGAAGAGGAGGACGCGCGCGGTCTTCACCAGACCCGGCATCTCCATGGGCATGCCCGGGTAGCCGCCGGGGCCGCCGGGGTAGCCCGGGTAGCCCTGCGGGGCCTGCTGCTGCGGGTAGGCGTAGCCGCCCTGCGGCGGGACGCCCTGGGGTGCCTGCTGCGGGTAGCCGTAGCCGGGCTGGCCCTGCGGGGCCTGGGGCTGCTGTCCGTACGGGTTGTTCGGGTCGCCGAAGCTCATCTGGGGTGTTCCTCCGTGGAAGTGCGGGGACGCACGGCATGCGCGGAGGAAAGCTTTGTTCTACGGTCCGCCCCCCGGCACTGCCCGCGGCACTCTTTTCCGGTCATCGTCATCCGAGACGCCTGAACTTGTCCAGCCGGTTCCCGCGCGGCCGGTGACTTGTTGTGCAAGTGCAATGAACCGCGCGCGTCCGTGAGCGCCTTGACTGGAACCGGGGGCACTCCATCCGGGAGGATGGGTACATGACCGCCCAGATTCTCGATGGCAAGGCCACCGCAGCCGCGATCAAGTCCGAACTGACCGCCCGTGTGGCGGCCCTGAAGGCCCGGGGCATCACCCCCGGCCTCGGCACCCTGCTGGTCGGTGACGATCCGGGCAGCCGCTGGTACGTCAACGGCAAGCACAAGGACTGTGCCGAGGTCGGCATCGCCTCCATCCAGCGCGAACTGCCCGCGACGGCCTCCCAGGAGGACATCGAGGAAGTCGTACGGGAACTCAACGCCAATCCGCAGTGCACGGGCTACATCGTCCAACTGCCGCTCCCCAAGGGCATCGACACCAACCGGGTCCTGGAGCTGATGGACCCGTTGAAGGACGCCGACGGCCTGCACCCCATGTCCCTCGGCCGGCTCGTCCTGAACGAGCCGGGCCCGCTGCCCTGCACCCCGTACGGGATCGTCGAACTGCTGCGCCACCACGGCGTCGGGATCAACGGGGCGCACGTCGTCGTCCTCGGCCGCGGCATCACCGTCGGGCGCTCGATCGGCCTGCTGCTGACCCGCAAGTCCGAGAACGCCACCGTGACGCTCTGCCACACCGGTACCCGCGACCTCTCGGGGCTGCTGCGCCAGGCGGACATCGTCGTCGCCGCGGCGGGTGTCCCGCACCTGGTCAAGCCGGAGGACGTGAAGCCGGGCGCGGCCGTGCTCGACGTGGGCGTCAGCCGGGACGAGAGCGGCAAGATCGTCGGCGACGTGCACCCCGGTGTCGCCGAGGTGGCCGGCTGGATCTCCCCGAACCCGGGCGGTGTCGGCCCGATGACCCGGGCCCAGCTGCTCGTCAACGTCGTCGAGGCGGCGGAGCGGAGCAGCAGTGCGGGCTGAACGGGCCGAGCGGGCTGAACGGGCCGAGCGGGCCGAGCGGGCCGAGCGGGGCGAGAGGGGCGAGCGGGGCGACGAGAGCACGGCGGCGATGGCCGGGGCGCCCAGGTCCCGCCGCTTCCCGTCCATCACCCGGGACACCGCGCGCCCGGAGGGCAGCGGCCGTGCCGTCCCCGGGGCCGTGTCCACGTCCGCCCGTCAGTGGCCGATGCTCAGCGTGCTCACCGCGACCGCGGCGGGGCTGCTGCTCACTGCGTTCGGGCATCCGCGGGTCGGCTGCCTGGTCATCGGCCTGGCCCTGATCGCGGCCGCGGTGCTGCGGCGCGTACTGCCCTCGGTGGGCATGCTCGCGGTGCGCTCCCGGTTCACGGACATGGTCACGTACGGGGTCCTGGGCGTGGCGATCACGCTGCTCGCGCTGGTGATGCAGCCCAGCCCGCCCGGCAAGCCGTGGCTGGAGGTCCCGTTCCTGGAGACGGCGGTCCGCTTCACCGTGCGCTGACCTGGCCTTGGGCGGGCCGCCGGCAGGGTCGGCCCGCCGACGGTCCGCCCAAGGTCCGCCCACCGGCCGGGCGGCCGGAACGGGCCGGATCCATCCGGTGGACCAGCCCCCATGGAGACCGGCCGCCCCAGGGTCCGATAGCCTGACGGCGGATGTCTCTTCACGTCAAGATTTACTGGGGAGCGGCGTCCTCCAGCACATGGGGCGGGGACGCCCCGACCGCCAGCTGTCTAACGGAGAAGGCCATGACCCGCACTCCCGTGAATGTCACCGTCACCGGCGCCGCAGGCCAGATCGGCTACGCGCTGCTCTTCCGCATCGCGTCCGGCCACCTGCTCGGCGCGGACGTGCCGGTCAAGCTCCGACTTCTGGAGATCCCCCAGGGCATGAAGGCCGCCGAGGGCACCGCCATGGAGCTCGACGACTGCGCCTTCCCGCTGCTCAAGGGCATTGACATCTTCGACGACCCGAACCAGGGCTTCGAGGGTGCGAACGTCGCGCTGCTCGTCGGCGCCCGCCCGCGTACCAAGGGCATGGAGCGCGGCGACCTGCTCTCCGCCAACGGCGGCATCTTCAAGCCGCAGGGCAAGGCGATCAACGACCACGCCGCGGACGACATCAAGGTCCTGGTCGTGGGCAACCCGGCCAACACCAACGCGCTCATCGCGCAGGCCGCCGCCCCGGACGTACCGGCCGAGCGCTTCACCGCGATGACCCGCCTGGACCACAACCGCGCGATCTCGCAGCTCGCGCAGAAGGCCGGCGCCGACGTCTCCGACATCAAGCGCCTGACCATCTGGGGCAACCACTCGGCCACCCAGTACCCGGACATCTTCCACGCGGAGATCGCCGGCAAGAACGCCGCCGAGGTCGTCAGCGACGAGCTGTGGCTCGCCGAGACCTTCATCCCGACCGTCGCCAAGCGCGGCGCCGCGATCATCGAGGCCCGTGGCGCCTCCTCGGCCGCCTCGGCCGCCAACGCCGCCATCGACCACGTGCACACCTGGGTCAACGGCACCGCCGCGGGCGACTGGACCTCGATGGGTATCCCGTCGGACGGCTCCTACGGCGTCCCGGAGGGCATCATCTCCTCCTTCCCCGTCACCACCAAGGACGGCAAGTACGAGATCGTCCAGGGCCTGGACATCAACGAGTTCTCCCGCGCCCGCATCGACGCCTCCGTGCAGGAGCTCGTCGAGGAGCGCGACGCGGTCCGCGAGCTCGGCCTCATCTGATCACTGCTCCACCGCTCCACCGCTCCACCGCTTGAGAAAGGCTCCGGCGCCCAGCGCGCCGGGGCCTTTGGCGTGATCCGGTCTGTCCTGGCATCCCCGGGCGCCGTACCTTTTGCCTCCTCACACCGGAGGGGGATTCGGTGAGCGAAATATCGGACGTCGCAGCACCCGTCCATCCGTCGAAGTCGGAGGCGGGCCGGCTGCTGTGCGCCGGCGTGTATCTCGACGCCGCATACCGCGAACGGGTGATCGACGAGCTGTACGTCCACGAGGAACGTTTCACCGCGCCCTCCTACGGATTCGACGCCGCTCGCGTCCTCGCCCACGCCCTGCGCGCCCGGCGCATCGAAATGGCCTGGGCGGTGGCGGTGGTGGCGGTCTGGGCCCTCGGACTGCTGCTGCTCCAGACCTTCATCGTCTTCCTGATCGTCCCCGGGCTCCTGCTCAGCGGCGCCGGTCAGATCAAGCGGTACCGCGACCGGACCGGCCGCGGCAGCCGGATCGTCGAGTACGTCCTGCGCGGGTACGCCGTCTGGATGCTCGGCAACGTCCTCTGGGGGGTGGTCGCCGGTTTCGCCGACGGCCGCGTGGCGCCGCTGCGCTTCTCGGAGGCGGGGTTCTTCTTCCCGTTCCTCGGCGGGGTGATCGCGCGGGACCCGCTCGGCATCTTCCTGGAGTGGCCGCGGATGGGGGGCTTCTACGGGGAGGCCTACTCGTGGGTCGCCGTACTCGTCTTCCTGCTGCTCACGACCGTCGCCGGGCTCCAGCGCGGGCACTTCGCCCGGGTCCTGCACCTCTCGCTCGACCGGGAGGAGTACGCCGCCGGGGCGGGTGACCTGGTGGTGACGGGCCGGCGGTTCGGGCGGGCCCGCGCGCGGATCCAGCGGATCCAGCACGCGCCCCTGGTCCTGTACGACGTGGGCAATCCGTTCTGCGGCGCGGGCCGGGCACACCTGCCGTGGCAGCTGTCCGTCGAACTGCGCCCGCGCGGCGACGGCGAGGTGGACGAGCTGGACAACGCGCAGATCGTGGACCGGATCCGGCCACGGCTGGAGGCCCTGCGCGTCCCGTCGCCGCACGGCTCCCCGGAGGCGGAGGCCTCCGTGCTGGACCGGCTGCGCGAACTGGTCGTCGACGAGTGCGTGTTCCTGCCGGCCGACGGGCTGCCCGACGTCGACTCCCTGGACCTGTCGCACGAGGCGTTCGCCGAGCACCGCGCCACCGCCGTCGAGGAGGGCGGCGAGCGCCGCCGCCACTTCCTGCGCGTACGGATCGGCGGCTGGGACGAGAACCTCGTCGTCACCGTCTTCATCCGCGTCCACACGCAGGGCGGGATGCTGATGCTGGAAGTGGCGCCGCACGTGCTGCTGCCCGTCCGGCCCGACTTTCAGCGTGCCGACGACACCGCCCAGCGGCAGCGGCGCAACACCGCCTTCGCCAAGGTGGTCTGGGCGGTCGTGAACGGTGCGGGCGCTCTCGGTCCGGCGCTGCTCGTCCTGGTGCGCGCGCTCCGCATCCCGTGGCGGATGGCTACCGCGGGGCACGGCGTGGCGATCCCGGCCGGGCCGGCCGTCTCCGTACGCGAACTCGCGGCGCAGGACGACGCCTCGCTGTTCCAGCTGATGGACCTGGACCGGTACCTGAAGACGATCCAGGACCGGATCGTCGGCGGGGTGACCCTGGCCCTGCACGAGGCGGGCTGGCACACCGAGGAGTTCGCGGAGCGGGCGGTCAACGTCGCCGAGGGCGCGGTCTTCATCCAGTCGGTGCGCGACAGCGCCTTCGGGATCGGCGGAGAGAGCCACAACCACGTCACCCACCAGGGCTCCGACCCGGACAAGGGCAAGGACAAGCGCACGAGCTCGGGCAGGAGGAGAAACGGTGGCAACTAGCGGGGGAGAACAGCCGGCGGTGCGGATCGGCGACGTCCACGGCAGCAGCTTCAGCATCGGAGGCACCCACAACACCAACAGCACCGTCCACCACGGCGGTACGGAGGCCACGGCGCCCGGCGCCGAGGAACTGCTGGAGGCCGTACGGGAGCTGCGCGCGGCCCTCGTACGGCTGCCCCGCAGCCCCGAACGGGCGGCGCTGGACGGCGAACTGGACGAGGTGGCGGGGGAACTGGAGACGGGCGGAGAGGTCCGCCCCGGTCTGCCGGCCAGGCTGCGCGGGGCGCTGGAAAGGTGGGCCCCGCTGGTGGACTCGGTGAGCGCGGCGACCGCCCTGGCCGCGCTGCTGACCTCGCTGGGAGGCTGAGCGTGGCCACGGGGGAGGGCGGCGTCCGCTGGAATCCGCGGTCGCAGCGGTGGGAGCGGACCGAGCCGGCGGAACGGGCCGAGCCGACCGAGCGGACCGCGCCGGCGGAGCGGACCGAGCCGGGCCCGGCCCCGGGCCGAACCCCGAGTCCGGCCTCGGGCCCCGCCCCGGCACCGTGGCCGTCGGCCCCGCCCGCGTACCCGCCGGGGCCCCCGCCGGCGCCGGGGTGGCCCCCGCAGGGTCCGGCGGCGGCGCCGCCCGCGCGGCGCCGCCGGACCCTGGCGGTGGTGACCCTCGGCGTGGCCCTGGTGGGCGCGACGGCCGTGGCCGGGTGGCTGTACCTGGGCCACAAGGGCCCCGGCTCCGGTCAGGGCGGCCCGGGTGCCTCCGGCTCCGCGACCCCGACCGCCACCTCCGGCCCGGCCCCCACCGCGACCTCGACCTCGACCTCGGCCACCGTGCCGTCCGGGTACGCGTGGGTGCGCGAAACGGCGGCCGGCTTCACGGCCGCGGTTCCCACGGGCTGGTCGGCCGACCGCAGCGACCCGAGCGTCGGCTCGGTGTACCGGTCGGGCGACCAAAGCGCGCTGCTCCAGATCTTCCGGGCCACCGAGGACACCATGACGGCCTGCGAGGTCCTCGCCGACTCCACGAAGCAGCTGGGCGCGAAACCGGGATTCCGGGAGATCTCCCGGAATCCCGTGGACGGTTCCGGCTGCGAGCTGGTCTTCGAGTACGCCGATCCGGCCTCGACCGCCCCGCCCAGCCACGCGGTCGAACGGCTCCTCGTCGCCGCCGACCGCAGCCGGTGGGTGATCATGGTCACCGGCCCCAGCAGCGACAAGCCGCTGATCCGCACGCACCTCACGGCGGTCGTCCAGTCCTTCCGGCCGGTCTGATCAGCCCTTCGCGTACATGCCGGGCGTGTAGTGCCCGGGCACCATGCGGGTGGTGACGCCGATGCGGTTCCAGACGTTGATCGTCGCGATGACGGCGATCAGCTGGGCCAGCTCGCGCTCCTCGAAGTGCTTCGCGGCCTTCTCGTACACCTCGTCGGGCACGAAGCCTTCCGTCAGGACGGTGACCGCCTCGGTGAACTCGATCGCGGCGAGCTCCTTCTCGGTGTAGAAGTGCCGCGACTCCTCCCAGGCGGTGAGCTGCACGATCCGCTCGACGCTCTCACCGGCCGCGATCGCGTCCTTGGAGTGCATGTCCAGGCAGAAGGCGCAGTGGTTGAGCTGCGAGGCCCGGATCTTGACGAGCTCGACCAGGGCCGGGTCCAGGCCCTTCTTGGCGGCGATCTCCAGGGCCAGGACCGCCTTGTAGACCTCGGGGGCGGCCTTCGCCATGTTCATACGGGGCGTGTGCTCGTGTGCGTTCGTCATGTGATCAACCGTAGGCGGCGGACGGCCCACCGATATGGTCCATATCCATGACGGAATCCTGGGCCACTTTCGGCGCCGACCTGCATCTGGAACTCTCCGCCGGACGCGGGCTGCGGGCCGGGCTCGTCGAGGCGCTGCGCGAGGCCGCGCGCAGCGGCCGGCTGGCCGCCGGGACCCGGCTGCCGTCCTCCCGTTCGCTCGCCGGCGACCTGGGCATCGCCAGGAACACCGTCGCGGAGGCCTATGCCGAGCTCGTCGCCGAGGGCTGGCTGACGGCCCGCCAGGGCTCCGGCACCCGGGTCGCGGAACGGGCCCGGCCGCGCCGGACCGCCGCGGCGGCCGCCCGCGTACGGCGTCCCGCGCGCCAGGGGCCCTCGTACAGCCTGCGGCCGGGCTCCCCGGACGTGAGCGCCTTCCCGCGGGCGGCCTGGCTGTCGGCGGCCCGGCGGGCGCTGACGGGTGCCCCGAACGAGGCCTTCGGGTACGGGAGCGACGGCCGCGGCCGGCCCGAGCTGCGCGAGGCGCTGACCGGATACCTGGCGCGGGCGCGCGGGGTGTACGCGGACCCGGACCGGATCGTGCTGTGCGCCGGCTTCGCGCACGGGATCACCCTGCTGGCACGGGTGCTGCGGGCGCGGCGGGTACGGGAGGTGGCGGTGGAGGGGTACGGCCTGGACGTCCACCGGAACCTGCTCACGCGGGCCGGGCTGCGGACGCCGCCGCTGGGCGTGGACGGGGAGGGGGCCCGTACGGGGGAACTGGGCCCCGGTCCGGGCGCGGTGCTCCTGACCCCGGCGCACCAGTTCCCGACGGGGGCCGCCCTGACCCCGGCCCGCCGGGCGGCGGCGGTCGACTGGGCCCGCACCACCGGCGGCCTGATCCTGGAGGACGACTACGACGGGGAGTTCCGCTACGACCGCCAGCCGGTCGGCGCCCTGCAAGGGCTGGACCCGGACCGGGTGGTGTACCTCGGCACGGCCAGCAAGTCCCTCGCCCCGGGGCTGCGCATGGGCTGGATGGTGGTCCCGCCGGGGCTGGTGGACGAGGTCCTGGCGGTCAAGGGCATGGGCGACTGGACCTCCAGCGCGCTGGACCAGCTCACCCTGGCGGAGTTCATCACCTCCGGGGCGTACGACCGCCACGTGCGCGGCATGCGCCTGCGCTACCGGCGCCGCCGGGACGAACTGGTGGCGGCGGTGGACGGCCGGGTCGGCGTCTCCGGGATCGCGGCGGGCCTGCACGCGGTCCTCGACCTCCCGGCGGGGACGGAGCGCGCGGTGCTCCAGTCGGCGGCCTGGCAGGACCTGGCCCTGGACGGCCTGTCCGGCTTCCGCCACCCGCAGGCGGTGCTCCCGCCGCGCGACGCGCTGGTCGTCGGCTACGGAACCCCGTCGGACAGCGCGTGGACCCCGACCCTGGCGGCCCTCTCGGCGGCCCTCCCGTAGCGCCGCCGCACCGGAGCCCCGCAGTGCGGCGGGGTCACGCGGCCGGGGTCACGCGGCCGGGGGTACGGGCACCGGCGCGGGTTCCGGGGGCTCCCCGAAGCGGGCCAGTGCAAGGGCTCCGGTCACCGCCACCACGAAGCCCGTCACCGCCAGCCAGGCCAGGCCCTCCCGGGGGCGGTCGCCCAGCCAGACCACCCCCACCACCGCCGGGCCGACCGTCTCGCCGAGCACCAGGCCGGCCGTCGCCGCCGTCACCGAGCCGCGCTGGAGGGCCGAGGTGAGCAGCAGGAACGCCGCACCCCCGCCCAACAGCAGCGCGTACAGGGCGGGATTGCGCAGCTCGGCGGGCGAGAAGCCGTCGATCAGCCGGACCGCCACCTCCACCACCCCGAAGCCCGTCCCCGCGGCCAGACCCAGCACCAGCGCCCGCGGCCCGTCCGGGAGCCGGCCCGCCACCGTGCCGACCAGCAGCACCAGCCCCGCCACGGCCAGCAGCCCCAGCTTCAGCGCGAGCGACCCCTCCCCCGTGCCCTCCTCTCCGGAAGCCAGCCCCAGCATCAGCATCCCCGCGCACACCACCCCCACCGCGCCCCACTCCGTCCTGGACAGCCGCACCCGCATCAGCCGGGCCGCGACCACCGCCGTCACGGCCAGGCTCGCGGCCAGCGCGGCTCCCACCACGTAGATCGGGATGTGGCGCAGCGCGATGATCTGGAACACGAAGCCCACCGCGTCGAGGCCGAGACCGGCCAGATAGCGCCACTGCCGGACCGCCCGCATCATCAGCGCCGGGTCCACTCCGGACCCCGTCCCCGGCTCCACGGCTCGCGACGCCATGGCCTGCAGAACGGACGCCGTGCCGAAGCAGACCGCCGCGCCCAGCGCGCAAATCATCCCAATGAGCACGAACTGACTTTAGGTCACGGATCTCACGGCGGCCGGATTCCATCGGCCCGGGCCGCCGCTCTAGTCTGTCGGGAGCACGCCATCAGGGGAGCAGCAGACATGGACAGCAGCAGTAGTAGTACCAACCAGCGCCGGATGCGCTCCGGCGCCGTCGTCCTCGGCGGCATGGGCCTGCTCGCGGCCACGCTCGTGGCCTGCGGCAACAGCAACGAGCCGGACCGGCGCTGCGTCGACCGGACCACGCTGGACAAGCTGGACGACAAGCACTGCAAGGGCAGCAGTAGCAGCAGCCGCGGCACGTACTACTACGGCGGTTCCGTCCGCAACGGCAAGGTCTCCGGCGGCAGCTTCGACAAGTCCGCCGTCACCCGCGGCGGCATCGGCGGGCACAGCAGCTCCGGCTCCAGCGGCGGCTGAGCGCACCCGTGGAGCGGCACACCATCGAGCCCCGCCCCGACTGGCAGAAGACCGTCGAGGAGCAGGGGCTGATCTACCCCCTCACCCGGTACCCCGACGACTCCCTGCGCCCCTACTGGGACGAGAGCGCCTACTACTCCTTCTCCCTTCCCGAGGTCGAGGCGCTGGAGGACGTCGTCGAGGAACTGCACGCCATGTGCCTGGCCGCGGCCGCGCACATCGTCGAGCACGACCGCTTCGCCGACCTCGGCATCACCGACCCGGAGCTCGCCGCGCTGATCGCCGAGTCCTGGCGCCGCCGCGCCGAACAGCCCTCCCTCTACGGCCGTTTCGACCTGCGCTACGACGGCACCGGCAGCCCGGCCAAGATGCTGGAGTACAACGCCGACACCCCCACCTCCCTCGTGGAGGCGGCCAGTCCGCAGTGGTTCTGGATGGAGGCGCGCTTCCCGGGCGCCGACCAGTGGAACTCCCTGCACGAGCGCCTCGTCGACGCCTGGCGCCGGCAGGCCGAGCTGCTTCCGCCCGGCCCCCTGCACTTCGCGCACTCCGAGACCGACGAGCTCGGCGAGGACCTGATGACGGTCGCCTACCTCAAGGAGACCGCGGAGCAGGCCGGCCTGGACACCCAGGCCCTGTCCGTGGAGCAGATCGGCTGGGACAGCCTGTCCGGCCGGTTCGTGGACGAGAAGCTCCGCTTCATCCGCTCCTGCTTCAAGCTCTACCCGTGGGAGTGGCTGGCCACCGACGAGTTCGGCCCCCAGGTCCTCGGCACGTACGACCACGGCGGCGGCTCCGGCACCACCTGCTGGATCGAGCCGCTGTGGAAGATGCTGCTGTCCAACAAGGCGCTGCTGGCGATCCTGTGGGAGCTCTTCCCGGAGCACCCGAACCTGCTGCCCGCCTACCTCGACGGCCCGCGCGAGCTGGCGGAGCCCGGCGCCGGGGGCTACGTGGCCAAGCCGCTGCTGGGCCGCGAGGGCGCCGGGGTCACCCTCCACCCGGCGGACGGCACCGGCGAGCCGTTCACGCCGGAGGAGGGGGAGCGGTACTGCTTCCAGGCCCTGGCCCCGCTGCCCGACTTCGACGGCAACCGGGTGGTGCTCGGCGCGTGGGTCGTCGAGGACGAGGCGGCGGGGCTCGGCATCCGCGAATCGGCGGGGCCGGTCACGGACGAGTACGCCCGCTTCCTGCCCCACGTGATCCTGTAGCGAAGGGTCAGGCGAGGAGGGACCTGAGCTGGTCCAGGCCCCAGTCCAGGTCCTCCTTGCTGATCACCAGCGGCGGGGCGATCCGGATCGTGGACCCGTGGGTGTCCTTCACCAGGACGCCCAGCTCCATCAGCTTCTCGGAGATCTCCCGTCCGGTCCCGCGCGACGGCTCGATGTCCACGCCCGCCCACAGCCCCCGCCCGCGTACGGCGGTCACCGCGCCCGTGCCGACCAGCAGGTTCAGCTCCCGGTGCAGGTGGTCGCCCAGCTCGGTGGCGCGCTGCTGGTACTCGCCCGTCCTGAGCATCGCCACGACCTCCAGGCCGACGGCGCACGCGAGCGGGTTCCCGCCGAAGGTGGAGCCGTGCTCGCCCGGCCGGAACACCCCGAGCACGTCCCGGTCGGCGACGACGGCCGAGACCGGCACCACTCCGCCGCCGAGCGCCTTGCCGAGGACGTACATGTCGGGGACGACGCCCTCGTGGTCGCACGCGAAGGTCCTGCCGGTCCGGCCCAGCCCCGACTGGATCTCGTCCGCCATGAAGAGGACGTTCCGCTCGCGCGTCAGCTCCCGTACGCCCTTCAGGTATCCGGTGGGCGGCACCAGCACCCCCGCCTCGCCCTGGATCGGCTCCAGCAGGACGGCGACGGTGTGCGCGGTGACCGCCGACTCCAGCGCGGTCAGGTCGCCGTACGGGACGATCTCGAAGCCGGGGGTGTACGGGCCGTAGTGGTCGCGCGCCTCGTGGTCCGTGGAGAAGGAGACGATCGTCGTCGTCCGGCCGTGGAAGTTGTTCGCCGCGACCACGATCTTCGCGTGCCCGTCCGGCACGCCCTTGACCTCGTAGCCCCACTTGCGCGCGGTCTTCACGGCCGTCTCCACGGCCTCCGCGCCCGTGTTCATGGGCAGCACCATCTCCTTGCCGCACAGCGCGGCGAGCTCGGTGCAGAAGTCGGCGAAGCGGTCGTGGTGGAAGGCGCGCGAGGTCAGCGTGACCCGGTCCAGCTGCGCGCGGGCGGCGTCGAGCAGACGGGGGTTGCCGTGCCCGAAGTTGAGCGCCGAGTAGCCGGCGAGCATGTCGAGGTACCGGCGGCCCTCCACGTCGGTCATCCACGCGCCTTCCGCGGTGGCGACGACCACGGGCAGCGGGTGGTAGTTGTGCGCACTGTGCGCTTCGGCGGAGCGGATGGCATCAGCAGTTGTCGACACGGGGTCTCCGATCGTCCGTCAGGCCGGTGACGAGGGTGGCGTCACTTTCCATCCTCGCTCGCACAGCGGACGGAGAAACCTTTCTTGTGGCGCGCCCGCTAAGGTGGCCGGTACGCACGGCGACTGGCGTACGGAGAACCAACTCCGGGGGAGCCGTGCGCGCTCGTCCGCATACAGGGCCGCTCGCCTGGGCCTCGCGGGGTACCGATCACATCGACCCCGGAGGAGCCCGCCATGTCCGCGAGCCGCCATCCCGCCCTTTCCGCGACCGACCCCGAACTGGCGTCCTTCGTCGCGGCGGAGGAAACGCTCCAGGCGCAGACCCTGCGTCTGATCCCCAGCGAGAACTACGTGTCCGCGGCCGTGCTCGAAGCCTCCGGCACGGTGCTGCAGAACAAGTACAGCGAGGGCTACCCGGGCCGCCGCTACTACGAGGGCCAGCAGAACATCGACCGCGTCGAGGCCCTCGCCGTCGAGCGGGCCAAGGGCCTGTTCGGCGTGGACCACGCCAACGTCCAGCCGTACTCCGGCTCCCCGGCGAACCTGGCCGTCTACCTCGCCTTCGCGAAGCCGGGCGACACGGTGATGGGCATGGCGCTGCCGATGGGCGGGCACCTGACCCACGGCTGGGGCGTCTCGGCGACGGGGTCGTGGTTCCGGGGCGTGCAGTACGGCGTCCGTGCGGACACCGGGCTCATCGACTACGACGCGGTGCGCGACCTGGCCCTGGCGGAACGCCCCAAGGTGATCTTCTGCGGCGGCACCGCGCTGCCGCGCACGATCGACTTCGCGGCGTTCGCGTCGATCGCGCAGGAGGCGGGCTCGGTCCTCGTCGCCGACGTGGCGCACATCGCGGGCCTGATCGCGGGCGGGGCGCACCCGTCCCCGGCGGGGCACGTGGACGTGATCTCCACGACCACGCACAAGACGCTGCGCGGTCCGCGCGGCGCGATGCTGATGTGCCGCGAGGAGCACGCGAAGGCCATCGACAAGGCCGTCTTCCCGGGCCTCCAGGGCGGGCCGCACAACCAGACGACGGCCGGTATCGCGGTGGCGCTGCACGAGGCGGCGCAGCCGTCGTTCGTCTCGTACGCCCACGCGGTCGTCGCCAACGCGAAGGCGCTGGCGGCTGCGCTGCTGGAGCGGGGCTTCGACCTCGTCTCGGGCGGTACGGACAACCACCTGATCCTGATCGACCTGACGGGCAAGGACGTCCCGGGCAAGGTCGCGGCGAAGGCCCTGGACCGGGCGGGGATCGTGGTGAACTACAACACGGTGCCGTTCGACCCCCGCAAGCCGTTCGACCCGTCGGGCATCCGGATCGGCACCCCGTCCCTGACGTCGCGGGGGCTCGGGGCCCTGCACATGCCGCTGGTGGCGGACTGGATCTCGCGCTCGGTCGACGCCGCCGCCAAGTCCGACGAGGTGGCGCTGGCCGCCGTCCGCGCGGAGGTCACCGCCCTGATGTCCGCCTTCCCGGCCCCGGGCCTCCCCCTGTAACCCCCACGGCCCCGCCCGGGCCGCCGCCCCGGCCCCCCGCGCCTCAAACGCCGGCGGGGCTGGATCGTGCCCGGCAGGGCTGGATATGCCGCGGCAGCGGCTTGGAAGTGCGCGCGGCGCAACCCCGCGCCCAGCCTGGGCTGGATTGCCCGCAGGGCAATCCAGCCCAGCCCGGCGTTCGAAGGCGTACCCGCGCCGAAGGCGCCGGGTCCGGGGCGGAGCCCAGCCCGGCCCCGCCGGCGTTCGAGGCGCAGTCGGGCGGAGCCCGGAGAGCCCCGCGCAGCGGCACCGCCCAGCCCCGCCGGCGTTCGAGGCGCGGGTTCGGGCGGCGGCGGAAATCGGTCGTTCGGCCGGGGCAAGATCCGGCCGGGCCGCTACCGGCCGGTACCCGTGCGCGGCACCGGCGCGACCGGTCGCGACCCGGAAGGTTCCGGCCAGCGGAGGGCCCGAGCCCGCCCCCGCACCTGAGAGAATGAAGCCATGGCTTCTGATCGTCCTCGCGCGCTCTCCGGCATCCAGCCCACCTCCGGTTCGTTCCACCTCGGGAACTACCTCGGAGCCATCCGCCAGTACGTCGCCCTGCAGGAGACGCACGACGCGTTCTACATGGTCGTCGACCTGCACGCGATCACCATGCCGCAGGATCCGAAGGATCTGCGCGCGAACACCCGCCTCTCCGCCGCGCAGCTGCTGGCCGCCGGCCTGGACCCCGAGCGCTGCACGCTCTTCATCCAGAGCCACGTGCCCGAGCACGCGCAGCTCGGCTGGGTCATGAACTGCATCACCGGCTTCGGCGAGGCCAGCCGGATGACCCAGTTCAAGGACAAGTCCGCCAAGGGCGGCGTCAACAACGCCACCGTCGGACTGTTCACGTACCCGATCCTCCAGGTCGCCGACATCCTGCTCTACCAGGCGAACGCGGTCCCCGTCGGCGAGGACCAGCGCCAGCACATCGAGCTGACCCGCGACCTGGCCGAGCGCTTCAACCAGCGCTTCGGGCAGACCTTCACCCTCCCCGCCGCGCACATCGTCAAGGAGGTCGCGAAGATCTACGACCTCCAGGACCCTGCGATCAAGATGTCGAAGTCCGCGTCGTCCCCCAAGGGCCTGATCAACCTCCTCGACGAGCCCAAGGTCACCGCGAAGAAGATCAAGAGCGCGGTCACCGACACCGAGGCCGAGGTCCGCTTCGACTCCGAGAAGAAGCCCGGCGTCAGCAACCTGCTCACGATCTACTCCACCCTCACGGGCGAGACGATCGCCGCCCTGGAGGAGAAGTACGAGGGCAAGGGCTACGGCGCGCTGAAGACCGACCTGGCCGACGTGATGGTCGATTTCGTCACACCGTTCAAGCAGCGCACCCAGGAATACCTGGACGACCCGGAGACGCTGGACTCCATCCTGGCCAAGGGCGCGGAGAAGGCCCGCGCCGTCGCCGCCGAAACCCTGGCACAGGCGTACGACCACCTCGGTTTCCTGCCCGCGAAGCACTGACTCGGGATCGAACGAAAGACGGCCCTGGCGATACCGGGGGTGCTGCCCGCACACTGGGTCGGCAGCGTCCATCCAGACAAGCGGAGGAGAGATACGTGGGGACCGTAACGCTCGGCGTTTCGATCGCGGTCCCGGAGCCGTACGGCAGCCAGCTCCAGGAGCTGCGCGCAGGCTTCGGGGACGTTGCCGCGCACGGCATCCCCACGCATGTCACCCTCGTCCCGCCCACCGAGGTGGAGGCGGACCGGCTGCCGGAGATCCGCGCCCACCTGTCCGAGGTGGCGGCCGCCTTCCGCGGCTTCACGATGCGGCTGGGCGGGACGGGAACCTTCCGTCCCCTCTCGCCGGTCGTCTTCGTCAAGATCGTCGAGGGTGTCGTGGGCTGCACCCGCCTCCAGGACACGGTCCGCGCCCCCGACGGGCCGCTCAGCCGTGAGCTGGCCTTCCCGTACCACCCCCACGTCACGGTCGCCCACGGGATCTCCGAGGAGGCGATGGACCTGGCGTTCACGGGCCTCGCCGAGTACGCCGCGACGTGGGTCTGCGAGGGCTTCGCGCTCTACGAGCAGGGCTCGGACGGGGTCTGGCGCAAGCTGCGCGAATACCCTTTCGGGACGGGCCCGACCGGGGTCCCGGCGCAGCCCGGCTCACCCACGGACGAGACCGTGCGCCGCTCCTGACGGAGCGGCCGCAGGGCCTGGCGGGTGCGGAACCTGAGCCTGCGCAGGACCAGGGTGTGGAACGGACGGACCGCCCGGGGGACATCGCGAAAAGTCACAGTCGACGACCGTAGCCCCAGAACGGGACAATCCAGGCTATTTCCGGCAGTTCAATTACGGTGACTTCATGGACTGGCTGACGAAACTCCCGGTGATCGGCCCGCTGGCGGCCCGCCTGATGCGGACGCACGCCTGGCGTTCCTACCAACGGCTCGACCGCGTCCACTGGACCAGGCTCGCCGCGGCGATCACCTTCATCAGCTTCCTCGCGCTCTTTCCGCTGATCGCCGTGGCCGCCGCCGTCGGCGCGGCCCTCCTCAGCCAGGAGCAGCTCGACCGGCTCCAGAAAAACCTCGCCGAACAGGTCCCCGGCATCTCCGACCAGCTCGACATCAACACGCTCGTCGACAACGCGGCCACGATCGGTCTCGTCGCCGGCGCCCTGCTGCTCTTCACCGGCATCGGCTGGGTGGGTTCGATGCGGGACTGCCTGCGCGCGGTGTGGGAGAAGGACGACGAGGACGAGGGGAACCCGATCGTCCGCAAGGGCAAGGACGGGCTGGTGCTGCTCGGCCTCGGCGCCGCGGCCCTGGCCTCCGCCGCCGCCTCGATCATCGGCTCCAGCGCCGTCGGGAAATCCGCCGAGTGGCTGCACATCCCGCGCGAGGGCGCGGGCGGCGTGCTGCTGCGCGCGGGCGTCTTCCTCGTCGGCGTCGCGGCCGCGTTCCTGCTGCTGCTCTACCTCCTGACCCTGCTCCCGGGCGTCGAACCGCCGCGCGGCCGCCTGATCCAGGCGGCCCTCATCGGCGCGGCGGGCTTCGAGCTGCTGAAGCTCCTGCTCGGCGGCTACATGCGGGAGGTCGCGACGAAGAGCATGTACGGGGCCTTCGGCGTGCCGATCGCCCTGCTGCTGTGGATCAACTTCTCGGCGAAGCTGCTGCTCTACGTCTCGTCCTGGACGGCGACCCGCGGCGACGAGGACGGCGGCGACGGGCACGGCGCCTAGTGTTCTGAGTCTTGAGTTCTGTTCAGATGTGTAGGGTTGGCCTATGGCGCGGATGGGGCGGCCGAAGGCCGAGTTGACGCTGTCGGACGAGGAACGGGTCGCACTGGAGGGGTGGGTGCGGCGTCGTTCCACGCCGCAGGCGTGGGCTTTGCGGTGCCGGATCATCCTGGCCTGCGCCGAGGGTGTCTCGAACAAGGACGTGGCCGTCCGTCTCGGATCAACGCCTCAGGCGGTCGGCCGTTGGCGGGCCCGTTTCGTGCAGTACCGGATCGCGGGCCTGGGAGACATGCCGCGTTCCGGCGGCCCCAGATCGGTGACGGACGGGCAGGTTGCCGCGGTGGTCACCAGGACCTTGGAGTCCAAGCCGAAGAACGCGACGCAGTGGTCGACGCGGTCGATGGCGAAGGAAATGGGCCTGTCCCAGTCCTCGGTCTCACGGATCTGGCGGGCGTTCGGCCTGCAGCCGCACCGCTCGGAGACCTTCAAGCTGTCGACCGACCCGTACTTCGTCGACAAGGTCCACGATGTCGTCGGCCTCTATCTGGACCCGCCCGAGCGGGCGCTGGTGTTCTGCGTGGACGAGAAGTCGCAGATCCAGGCCCTGGACCGGTCCCAGCCGGTGCTGCCGATGATGCCCGGGGTCCCGGAGCGGTCAACGCACGACTACGTCCGGGCCGGCACGACCACCCTGTTCGCCGCACTCAACGTGGCCACCGGCAAGGTGATCGGCTCCCTGCACCGCCGCCATCGGGCCGAGGAGTTCAAGAAGTTCCTGGTCAAGCTCGACAAGGAAGTGCCGGCAGGCCTGGACGTCCATCTGATCTGCGACAACTACGCCACCCACAAGACCCCGGACATCAAGAAGTGGCTGCTCGGCCACCCCCGGTTCCACCTGCACTTCACCCCGACCGGGTCGTCCTGGCTGAACCTGGTCGAGCGATGGTTCGCCGAACTCACCAACAAGCAGATACGGCGAGGCGTCCACAAGTCAGTCCAGGCCCTCGAGAAGGACATCCGTGACTGGATCGCCGCCTGGAACACCGACCCCAAGCCCTACGTCTGGACCAAGACCGCAGACGAGATCCTCGAACGCCTCGCCAGCTATCTGAACAGAATTCCCGACTCAGAAGACTAGGCCCTGTCGTCAAAGTCCCGCCTGGCCCGCGACGCCCAGCACCGCACCTCGCCGCGTTGTCGGGGCGCCCAAGTACGTCCAGTACTCGGGCGCCCCTCCGCCTTGCGATGCACGGCACCGGACGCCGCGGGCCCTACCGGCGCTACTTTGACGGCAGGACCCAGGGCGCTTCCCGTTCGAGTGAATCCTGGGCTCGGGCACATGAGGGCTGGGTAGGCCTGCCGCGAGGTTCCGTGCACGATGCAACGGGATCGATCGTCCTGGCCGCCCCTGGAGGGCTCATGTCCGCTTCACCGCGTCCGCGCAAGCTCCTCACCGCGACTGCCGTCGCCCTGCTCCTGTCCCTCGCCGGGGCCGGTCTCGCCGCCCCCGCGAGCGCCACCGCCACCGGGGGCGCCCCCAGTGCGGTCCGGCAGCTGCGGACGCCGCCCGCCTACCACGCCGGCGGGGTCTGGGACCTCTACCAGACCAATGCCACCGTGCACATGAACCTGACGCAGGACGCCGACGGCAACCTCTTCGGAACCGTCTCGTCCGGTAACACCGTCGGGACCCTCGAAGCCGGCGGCGCCGTGGACGGGGAGAACATCTACTTCACCGTCCGCTGGAACCACGGGCCGGTCGGCCGCTACACCGGGGTCCGCGGCGCGGACCACCGGCTCTCCGGCACCACCTTCGACCTGACCAACCCGTCCAGCCACGCGAACTGGTCCACCCAGCGCATGTTCTGACGAGGCGGAACGCCAGAAGACCCCCGCGTCGCGGGGGTCTTCGTCCGCCGGGCTCAGATCCAATCCGCCGGGCTCAGACCCAGTCCTCGTCCCGCCCCCGGCGGCCGCGCAGGGGCCACCGGCGGTTGACCGCGAAGGCACCGCCCGCCAGGACCGCCAGCGCACCGCCCGCGACACCGAGCGCGGTGCCGATGCCGCCGCCCGAGCCGCCGCCGGCGGCCGCGTTGTTCTCGTGGGACTGGGCCGGCGACCCGTGCGGGCGGGTGTCCGCGCTCTTCGGCGGCACCAGCTCACCCACCGGCTTGACCTTCCCGGCCGCCGCGAACCCCCAGTCGAAGAGCGCGGCGGTCTCCTCGTACACCGAGTTGGCCCCGCCCGCGCCCGGGTTCATCACCGTGACCAGCAGCTTGCGCGCGCCCTGCTGCGCGGCGCCGGTGAAGGTGGCGCCCGCCATCGTGGTGTTGCCGTTCTTCACCCCGGCGATGCCCTTGTACGGGGAGATGCCGCCGGCGCCCGTCATCAGCCGGTTGGTGTTCTGGATCTCGAAGTACTCGCGGGGCTTCCCGGCCTCCTGCTTGCCGGGGAACTTCGCCCCGACCGTGCCGCAGTACTCCCGGAAGTCCTGCTTCTGCAGCCCGGAGCGGGCGACGAGGGTGAGGTCGTACGCGCTCGACACCTGCTCCGGGGCGTCGTACCCGTCGGGGGAGACCACATGGGTGTCCAAGGCCTGCAGTTCCTCGGCGTGGGCCTGCATGTCCTTGACGGTCTTCTCGATGCCGCCGTTCATCGCCGACAGCACGTGCACGGCGTCGTTCCCCGACCGCAGGAACACCCCGAGCCACAGGTCGTGGACGGTGTACTCGAGGTCTTCCTTGACCCCGACCAGGCTGCTGCCCGGCCCGACGCCTTCCATGTCCTTGTCGGTGACCTTGTGGACCTGGTCCTTGGGCAGGCCCGGCAGCACCGTGTCTGCGAAGAGCATCTTCATGGTGGAGGCCGGGGGGAGCCGCCAGTGCGCGTTGTGCGAGGCCAGGACCTCGCCGGTCTCCGCGTCGGCCACGATCCACGACCGCCCCGTGAGGTTCGCGGGCAGGGCGGGCGCGCCGGGCAGCAGGTTCACCTGGGTCCCCGGCTGGCCGAGCAGGGCTCCGCCGACCGTGGACATCGCCGCGGGGGGCGCGGGCGCCGCCTTGGCGTCCGGGGTCATCGGCGGCTGCGCCTTCCCGTCGGCCGGCTGCGCGGGCGGGGTCGGCGCGGCGTGCGCGGGGGCCACGAACATCACGGGGACCAGCAGCGCGGCGGAAAGGACCGTCAGCGCGGTCTTCTTTACAGACACGCAGGTGAAAGTACCTCCCGATGGACTGGATACGGTCGCTGACCGGCCAATCCGGCGAAACGACCGCCGGGACAGCCCACCCCGGCGCGTCCGTCGCGGAGACGAATCCGATACTGGGGGCATGAGACTCAGCCGTACCGCCTCCTGGTTCCTGCTCGCCTTCGGAGTGTGGAGCTGGTTCATCTGGGTGTCTTTCGTCCGGAACCTGTGGAAGGACAGCAGTGGCCAGGCGTTCGATGCGGCGGGCGACCCCACGGCTTTCTTCTGGGTGCACCTGACGCTCGCGGTGACGTCCTTTCTCCTGGGGACGGCCGTCGGAGTGATCGGGTTGCGTGGGGTCCGCGCCCTGCGGCGCGAATCACGTAACGGCTCGAACGCGTGAAAATCGCCCTCGTCGCGGTGGTCGTCCTCGCCGTCATCGCGCTGCTCGTACTCGTCCACCGGTGGCTCTGGATCCGTCTGGTCCGCGACACCACCGCCCCCGGCGCCCTGTCCCGCCGCATCGGCACGGTCCTCGCCATCGCCCTGCCCCTCCTCTCCGTGGCCGCGCTGACCGCGGGCCGCGCCGGAGCTCCCTTCCGCCTCCAGCAGGCCGTAGCCTGGCCGGGGTTCCTCTGGCTCGCGGTGCTCCTGTACCTGACGTTGACGATGCTGGTCGCCGAGCCGGTCCGCGCGCTGCTGCTCCGCCGTATGGCCCACCGGATCCCCTCCGAGGAGGACCGGGGCTCCGCCCCGAACCCCGCGCCCCGGTCTCCGGCGGGGCTTCAGCCCGCCGGTCGTTCGACGGCGGCGCAGGGCCCCGGACCCGGCCCCGGGCCCGGCGACCCGGCACCCGCTCCGCAGGATCCCGGCTCCGGCCCGGCCGATTCCGGCGGACTTCTGCTGGACCGCCGCAGGTTCGTCGCGCGGGCGATCGGCGGCGCGGCCGCCGCCGTGGCCGTCGGGACCGTGGCGAACGGCGCCCACGGAGTGCTGCGCGGCCCGCGCGTCAAGCGGGTCCAGGTGCCCCTGGCCAAGCTGCCGCGCGCCGCGCACGGCTTCCGGATCGCCGTCGTCAGCGACGTCCACCTCGGCCCGGTCCTCGGCCGCGCCCACACCCAGCGCATCGTCGACACCGTCAACCGCACCCAGCCCGACCTCATCGCCATCGTCGGCGACCTCGTCGACGGCAACGTCCACGACCTCGGGCCCGCCGCCGAGCCGCTGCGCCGGCTCAGCGCCCGCCACGGCACGTACTTCGTGACCGGGAACCACGAGTACTTCTCGGGCGCCGCGCAGTGGGTGGACCACGTGCGTGAACTCGGCTTGATTCCGCTGGAGAACGCCCGCCGCCCGCTCCCGTACTTCGACCTCGCCGGTGTGAACGACATCGCGGGGGAGAGCGAGGGCCACGGCCCCGACTTCCGGGCGGCCCTCGGCGACCGCGACCGCAGCCGCAGCGCCGTGCTCCTCGCCCACCAGCCCGTCGTCATCCACGACGCGGTCCGGCACGGCGTCGACCTCCAGCTCTCCGGCCACACCCACGGCGGCCAGCTCTGGCCGGGCAACTACCTTGCCGAGCTGGCCAACCCGACCGTCGCCGGTCTGGAACGCTACGGCGACACCCAGCTCTACGTGTCCCGCGGAGCGGGCGCCTGGGGGCCTCCGGTCCGGGTGGGCGCGCCGTCCGACATCACCGTCGTGGAACTCGCCTCATATCAGGCCTGACCGCCCCGAACTCCCAATGAACCGCAAAGAATCAGCCTTCCGGAGGCTGAAATTCCGTGATGGGATGTCCGGTATCCGGACAGCATGTCGCTGTCATCGGTACAGGGGTGGGGTTCAGGGGCAATGCGGTCTGTCCGTTCGAAGATCATCGTGGCCGGGCTGGTTCTCGGCGTGGCCGGCGTGGGGACCTGGCAACTGCTGCCCGACTCCGGGGGCGGCGGCAAGTCCATCCGGGTCGGGACGAGCGACGTCGTCTCCGCCCTCGACCCCGCGGGGGCGTACGACGCGGGCTCCTGGGCCCTGTTTAGCAACGTCTACCAGTCGCTGCTGACCATCAAGTCCGGCTCGGACACCCCCGTGCCGGACGCCGCGTCCTCCTGCGGCTTCCTCGGCCAGAAGCTCACCACCTACCAGTGCGAGCTCCGCCCCGACGCGAAGTTCGCGGGCGGCCGCGCGATCACCGCCGAGGACGTCAAGCACTCCTTCGACCGCATCAAGGCCATCAACTCCGACCAGGGCCCGGCCCCCCTCTTCAACACCCTGGAGTCGGTCAAGGCGGAGGGCCGCACCGTCACCTTCAACCTCTCCGCCGGCGACGCCACCTTCCCCTTCAAGATCGCGACAGGTGCCGCCTCGATCGTCGACAAGGACAAGTACCCGGCGAAGGCGCTGCGCGAGGACGGCAAGGTCGACGGCTCCGGCCCGTACACGCTCGGCGCCTACAAGGCCGGTACGAGCATCGACCTGAAGCCCAACGCCTCGTACAAGGGCCAGGCCAAGCCCGCCCACGCGCCCGTCACCATCCGGTACTTCAAGGACTCCGCGGAGCTCAACAAGGCCTGGAACGACCGCCGGATCGACGTCGCCCACCGGGAGATGCCCCCGGCCGTGCTCGCCGGCCTCAACCCGGGCATGAAGGACACCCGCTACCAGGCCTCCGGCGGCAGCGAGATCCGCTCCATGGTCTTCAACGTGCGCCCCGGCTCCACCGCCGCCCCGCTCGCCGTCCGCCAGGCCGTGGCCGCCGTACTCGACCGCGCCAAGGTGGCGACCGAGATCTACTCGGGCACCGTCACCCCGCTGTACTCGCTGGTTCCGGCGGGCATCGCCGCCCACAGCACGCCGTTCTTCGACTCCTACCCGACGCCCAACGGCGCCGCGGCGAAGAAGCTGTTCAAGGACGCGGGGATCACCGCCCCCGTCTCCCTCACCGTCGGGGTCAACGCGCGCGGCGCGAACCTCGCGGAGGCCGACGAGATCAAGCGGCAGCTGGAGTCGACCGGCCTCTTCCAGCTGAAGATCAAGCCGGTGGAGGAGTGGACCGACTTCCAGAAGGGCTACGCGGCGGGCGAGTTCGACGCCTACACCATCGGCTGGATCGCCGACTTCCCGGACGCGGACAACTTCCTCGCCCCGCTCGTCGGCGCGGACTCGTCGATGAACAACGGCTTCTCCGACAAGACCGTCGACGGCCTGATCACCCGCACCCAGTCCCACTCGGACCGGGGTGAGGCGGCCGCCGACTTCCGCGAGCTCCAGAAGCTGGTCGCCCAGCAGGTCCCGATGGTGCCCATCTGGCAGAAGAAGGACTACGTGATGTCCCGCGAGGCCGTCACCGGCGCCCAGTACCTGTCCGATGGGACCGGCGTGTGGCGCCTGTGGGAGCTCAACTGGCTTTAGCCCCGGCCACGGCCTCGGATCCGGCTACGACTTCTTCGGGTCCGAGGCCTTCTTGCGGGCGCCCGCCGTGGCCGTCTGCGCCATGCCGGGCAGGAAGTCCGCGAACAGCTCGTGCACCTCGCGCACCAGCGGCCGCAGCACCTTGAACCGGGCCAGCACGATGCCCCGCGTCGTCAGCTGCGCGCCCCGCTCCGCGAGCCGCCGCGTCTTCTCGCTGTTCGGCGAACGGTCGAAGACCCAGTACAGGACCAGGCCCATCTGCGAGAGCCACATCAGCTCAGGCAGTACGTCGACCAGTTCGGCCGGCACCTTGGTCTTCGCCCCCGCCAGCACCTCGCGGTGGATGTCGATGGCCGCCTGCCGGGCGTCCTCCGACTCCGGCGAGAAGGGGCTGAGCGGACTTTCCGGGTCCGCCGCGTTCTTGAAGAACTGGGAGGCGAACTCGTGATACGGGGCCGCGATGTCCATCCAGCTCGTCAGCACGCCGGCGAGCCGCTTCTGCAGATCGGTCTCGCTGTCCAGGATGGGCCGGACCGCTGCCTGGTGAGCGGCGCCGATCCGGTCGTAGAACCCCTGGACCAGATGTTCCTTCGATTCGAAGTAGTAATAGGCGTTGCCGACCGAGACACCGGCCTCCTTCGCGATACCCCGCATCGTCGTCTTGTCGAAGCCGCGCTCCTGGAAGAGGCGGAGCGCGGTTTCGAGGATGAGCGTGCGGGTCTGCTCGCTCTTGGGAGCCTTCTGATCAGTCACGGTGCACGAGCCTATCGGGGGACGGAGCACTGGTCGTCACAGGCCGGTTCCTCCGGCCCCTGCGGGTGACCCTCGGTCCGTACCGCCTGCCGCCACGTGGAGGCCGTGTACATGGCGGCCCGGGCGAAGGGCCGTCCGGCGGGCGTGGAGAGCCAGTTGGCCTTCGGCCGGTGCTCGGCCAGCGCCCACAGGCACACGATGAAGGCGTCCGTCCCGGTCCACACCTGCCCGGAATCCCCGACGACGGTGATCTGCTTCAGCGTCGACGCGTGTTCGAGCTGAGGGAACCGCCGCCGCGCCTCGTACGACGCGGCGGGGACCAGGGCGATCCGGACCAGCCATCGCTGCGCGAGCAGCCAGTGCCGGATGTGTACGCAGAGCGGGCAGTTCGCGTCGTACAGGACGGTCAGGTGGCGGACTGCCCCCGAGCCCGAGGCGGCCATGGTTCAGACCCCTGCCGGAGCGGTCCACCCCTGCGGGGCGACGGGCGGGGTCTGCTGGCGCTCCATGATCCCCCGGCGGCGCATCTTGTTGAGGACCCAGACGTTGCCGAGGTGCATGACGCCGAGGACCAGCAGGACGACGCCGAGCTTGACCGAGAGCGCCTCGAAGAGGTCGCGGGCCTCGACTATGTCCTCCTTCGACCGCAGGTAGAGGGTCACGAAGCCGATGTTCACGAGGTAGAACCCGACCACGAGGAGCTGGTTGACGGCGTCGGCCAGCTTCTCGTTCCCCTGGAGGACGTCGCCGATGAAGACGCGGCCGTTGCGGCTGAGCGTACGGGCGACCCAGACGGTGAGCCCGATGCTGATGAGCAGGTAGATGACGTACGCGACCACGGTGAGGTCCATAGCCCTCAGCCCCCTTGAACGTGTTCAATACTGCTGACAGGGATGACTGTAGGGCCTTTTTTGAACAGGTTCAAGCGAATGCCTTCTCCAGCGTTCCCGGATCCACGAAGGGTGCCGTCCGCGTCGGCACCGACCGCCACGCGAGCGGCCAGGTGGTCCCGTGCAGCGCGGGTACGCCGACGTAGGCGGTGGCGTAGCGGGTGCGCGAGGTGTACCGCTGCGTGTGCGAGGGCCAGGTGTGCTCCCGCGCGGTGCCGGGCGGGAGCAGGAAGTACATCCAGCGGAAGCCGTTGAGCTCGTAGACGATCGGCCCGGCGTCGTGGTCGGTGAGCCGGCACAGCTCCTTGGCGGTCTCCTCGCCGAGCTGGCCCTGGATGCGCAGCGCGTCGAAGTGCACGCCCGCGAGGCGGAGCTGGAAACCGGCCTCGGGGACCCAGTCGGGGATTTCCTCGTTCATGGGGCACAGGGTGGTGGCTCGGCCCTAGCCTGGAACAGTAGTCGCGCCGTTACAGACGGCGATCTGTGAAGGGCTGTGACGCCGGTGTCCGAGGCCGTGAACCCCAGTGAACCCCTCCCGTCACCGCTGCGCCGCGGCCTGGGCGCGCAGATGCGGACGCTCCGCGAGAAGCGCGGGGTCTCGCGGCAGGAACTGGGCGGCCGGACGAACTTCTCGTCGTCGGCGATCGGGGCGTTCGAGCGGGGTGACCGGGCGATGGATCCGGGGATGGTCGAGCGGGTCGATGAGCTGCTCGCCGGTGACGGGCTGCTGAAGGCGGTGCTTCCGTACCTGGAGGAGGAGGGGCGGTACGCGCCGCAGTTCCGCGACTTCGCGCCGATCGAGAAGAAGGCGGTGAGCCTGTGGGTGTACTCGACGCACGTGCTGCACGGCCTGCTCCAGACGCCGACGTACGCCCGCAGGGTCTTCGAGGACCACTGGCCGCCGGTCGACCCCGCGGAGATCGAACGCCGCCTGGAGGATCGCATCGGCCGCCAGGCGTTGCTCCATCGCAATCCGCCCCCGGCGCTGTGTTTCCTGCTGGAGGAGACCTTCCTGCATCGCCGGATTGGCGGGGAGACTGCTTGGCGAGAGCAGCTCCAACACCTACTGGAATGCGGGCGTTTACCGCATGCACGTATCCAGCTGATCCCTGTGGAGTGTGAGGAGATTCTCGGTTCGGAGGGCCCGATGACGATCGCTGAGACGCCGGAGCGCCGCATGTTCGGCTACGTCGAAGGCCAGGGCCAGAGCTGGGTGATCTCGAACCGGGAAGTGGTCAGCGAGATGATCCAGCGCCATGCGAATATTCGAGGGGTGGCGCTGAGCCCGAAGGAGTCGGCGCGCCGGATCGAGCGGCTGCTAGGGGAGCGATGAGCATGGAACTGGCCTGGTTCAAGAGCAGTTACAGCGGTGGCTCCGGTGGCGAGTGCGTCGAAGTAGCCCTGGCCTGGAACAAGAGCAGCCACAGCGGCGGCGACGGCGGCGAGTGCGTCGAGGTAGCCACCTGCCCCTCCGCCGTCCACGTCCGGGACTCCAAGGACACCGCCCGCCCCGCCCTCACCGTCACCCCGGCGGCCTGGGCCGCCTTCACGGCGCAGGCGTCGGCCTAGGTTCCACCCACAGGGCCTCGGCGAAGGCGCAGAGGTCGCCCGTCGCCGTGGCCAGGGCCGTACCCGCCCGGTACTTGCGGCCCTCGGACCCGAGCATCCAGGAGTACGAGACCAGGCCCGAGCCGACCGGCACCGGACGCAGCAGCCGCGCGGACAGCGAGGCCGTGACGGCGCCGGCCGGGCGGCCGCCGAGCAGGCGTCCGGCCGCGTTCCCCGGGCAGTCCAGCGCGCCCCACACCAGCTCCGGCGGCAACAGGCCGTCCGGACCGCCGAGTCCGGCGGCCGGGGTCCAGGCGGTGGCTACCATCGCGCCGCCCGGTACCGGGCCGCAGTGCAGGCGCAGTCCGGTGGCCGGCGTGCGGTCCAGGCCGCAGCCGAAGCAGTCGGTCGATCCGTCCGGCGGGGCCGCCCGGTAGGCGTCGGCGGCCGCCGAGGCCAGCGCCCAGGAGGGCGCGTCCGGTACGTCCGTGTCCAGCTCGGCAGGTGTGGCGGCGGCCAGCAGCAGCTCACCGGAGGTCAGTTCGGCGCCCCCGCCGGCCGTCTCGGCGAGCCGTACCGGCTCGCCGGTCGGGACTGGCCGCCTGAAGTCCACCCGTACGCCCTTCGCCGTCGCCCGCCCGGCGAGCACGCCCGCGACGTAGCCGCCGAAAGCCACTCCCGGATAGCCGCACAGGTGGTCCGGAACCGTGATCGTCTCGAAGTCGTCGGTCATGGCCCCACTCCATCACAGACGCCCGCCGAATTCGGTGGACAGCGGCCGCGGGCCTCGCCGATAGTGCCGCCCATGGCCTCCCTCATACGACACATCACATTCGACTGCTCCGACGCCTACTCGCTGGGTCAGTTCTGGGCCGCCGCCCTGGACGGCTCGCTCGCCGACGACGACTTCCCGGGTGACCCCGAGGCGCTCGTCACGGCCCCCGGCATGGCCCTGCTGCTCGTCACCGTGCCCGACCCCAAGACCATCAAGAACCGCGTCCACATGGACCTGCAGCCGCAGGACCGGACGCGCGACGAGGAGGTGGAGCGCATCCTCGCCCTCGGTGCCACCGTCTTCGGCGATCACCGCAACGCCGACGGCACCGGCTGGGTGACCCTGGCGGACCCCGAGGGCAACGAGTTCTGCGTCGAGCGCAGCGCCGCCGAGCGGGCGAAGTGACCGCGAACTGAGCTGAACTGAACGGCGTCCGGAGCGGACTCAGCCGGCGATGGGGTACATCGACCCGCGCCGGCCCTCCGGCGACGTCAGCCACTCCAGCTTCTCCGCCGTCTCGGTGCCCGGCAGCGGGGTGTGGAGCACGATCGCCAGGTCGGGGCGGGCAGGCACGCGCAGCTGGGTCGACTCCACGTACAGCGTGCCGACGGCCGGATGCTCCAACTGCTTCTGCAGCTGGCCGCCCGGCTCGACGTCGCGGCGCTCCCACAGCACGGCGAACTCGGGGCTGAGCTCCCGCGCCTCCTCGACCACCGCCCGGAACCCCTCGTCGTTCGGACGCTCCGAGCAGGCCGCCCGGAACTGGGCCACCACATTGCAGGCGACCTCTTCCCAGTGCGGGGAGCGGGCTCGGTAGATGGGGTCGGTGAAGAAGGCGATCAGGCAGTTCTGCACGATCTCCGGGCGCATCCCGAGGACGAGCGCGGCCGCGTCGTTGTACATCACCGTGTTCCAGTACGCGTCCATGATGTGCGCGGGGAACGGCATCCAGGCGTCGATCAGCCGCTTCAGGCCCTGGCACATGCCCCGGTCGGCCGGGGCGACCTCCAGGGCGGGCGGATTGAGCCCGGCGAGGACGTACAGGTGCCGGCGTTCGGCGCTGCTGAGCTTCAGTACGCGGCCCACCGAGTCCAGGACCTGCGAGGACACCGTGATGTCGCGGCCCTGCTCCAGCCACTGGTACCAGGAGACCCCGACCCCGGCGAGCACGGCGACCTCCTCACGGCGCAGGCCCGGCGTACGGCGGCGGGCCCCGCCGTCCGGCAGGCCCGCCTCGGTCGGGGTGATCCGGGCCCGTCTGCTCATGAGGAACTCGCGCAGCTCGGTCCGCCGGTGTTCGTCGATCCGCGTCGCCACGAAGTCCCCCTGTCAGGCTGCCTGGTGGTACAGCCAACAGGATAAGTTCCCACTCTGCACCGGCATTCCCGGGCCGCGAGGGTAGTGGCCATGGCGATAGACACACAGACGACAACCACCGGGCCGCGCACGGCGGTCCCCGAGAACGACCGGCTCTCCGGCCGGGCCAAGCTGGTCCTCTTCGTGCTCTGCGCCGCCCAGTTCATGGTGGCGCTCGACTTCTCCGTACTGAACGTGGCCCTGCCGGTGCTCGGCAAGGACCTCGGGCTGAGCAGGTCCGCCCTCCAGTGGGCGGTCACCGCGTTCGCCCTGCCGTCCGGCGGCTTCCTGCTCCTCTTCGGCCGGATCGCCGACCTGTTCGGCCGCAAGAAGCTGTTCCTGACCGGCCTCGTGCTGTTCGGCGCGGCCTCGCTGCTCGCGACCCTCGCCTGGGACCCGGCGTCCTTCCTGGCCGGGCGCGCCCTGCAGGGCCTGGGCGCGGCGGTCATCGTGCCGACCGGCATGTCCCTGCTGACCACGACCTTCCCCGAGGGGCCGCTGCGCGACAAGGCGCTCGGCATCTCCGGCACCCTGCTGTCCCTCGGTTTCACCATCGGCATGGTGCTCGGCGGAGTCATGACCGACACCCTGGGCTGGCGCTCCACCATGGGCCTGCTCGCGGTCGCCGCGGTGGTCGTACTGGTCCTCGCCCCCGGGCTGCTGCCGGAGTCCCGTACCCCCGAGCGTCCGCGGCTGGACGTGCCCGGAGCCGTCACCGTGACCGGCGGTCTGCTCGCGCTGATCTACTCCCTGTCGACGGCGGCCCAGCGCGGCTTCGGCGACGTGGACGTCTGGGGCACGCTGGTCGTCGGGGTCGGGCTGCTCGCCGCGTTCGTGGTGGTGGAGTCGAAGGCCGCGGCGCCGCTGGTGTCGCTGCCGATGCTGAAGCGGCGTACGGTCGCGTGGGGCAACATCGCCGGGCTGGTGACGTTCTCGATGATGTCGACGGTCATCTTCGTCCTGACCCTCTACCTCCAGGAGACGCTGGAACTGTCGTCCTTCCGGACCGGTCTGGTGTTCGGCGTCCAGGGCGTCGCGTCCGTCCTCGCCGGCTCCTACGCCCCCAGGGCCATCGGCCGCTTCGGCGCGCGCCGCGTCCTGGTCGGATCGCTGCTCGGGCAGGGGGCGTTCGGCGCCGCGCTGCTGGCCGTGGGCACGGACTCGGGCGCACTGCTGGCGACCGTCGCGGTCTCGCTGGCCAGCATGTGCCACCTCGGCGCGATCATCTCGTACGGGCTGGTCGTGACGAGCGGCGTGCCCGACGAGGAGCAGGGCCTGGCGACCGGCCTGGTCACCACCACCCAGCAGGTCGGCATCACGATCGGCATCCCGCTGCTCGGCGTCGTGGCCACCACCCAGGCCTCGCTCTTCGACGGGGTCCGCACGGTCCTGGCGACCGACGCGGCGATCGTCCTCGCGGCGGCCCTCCTGGTGGCTGCCGGCCTGGGCCTGGGCCTCGGCCGCCGCAAGAAGGCCTGACGGCTTGCGGCGTGGAGGGCAGAGCCGTCCCTGCCGGACTCGTCTCAGGCCGACCGGCCTCGCCGGTACCGCAACCGCAACCCCGCAGCGAGGCCGGCTGCCGCCAGGGCGGCGGCTGCCCCGTACGCCCAGGGCGCCCACGGCCGTGCGCCGCCCGCCAGGGGCGGGGACGCCGCGTCGCGGCAGTCTGCCGCGGGGGGTGTCACCCGGTAGCGGGCCCACTCCTTGGCGGGCTTGCCCTTCTCGTTCCAGCGCACGACGTAGAGGCCGGGCTGGGCGTCGCACCGGATCCGGACCGTGGCGCTCACCAGCTTGGCGCCGCGCATGACCACCGGCCCCGTGAACCCGGGGGACGTCAGCTCGACCATGCCGTCGTGTCCCATCTCCAGACCGTCCGTGGCATGCAGCTCCCCACCAGCCGGTACGGAACGCACGTCCCAGGGCGATGACGGCCACTCCGAGCCCGCGGGGTACCGCTCCTCCATGGACTCGGGCGGCCGCGCGGCCACCTGCCGCGCGCACTCCGCCCGCTCCGCCGCATCGGCCGGGGCCACCTGGATCCTGCCCCACAGCCGGTCGATCTTGGAGGCGTTCTCGTCACCGAGGGGCGAGCCGAACCGCACCTCGTAGGAACCGGGCTCGGTGGTGCAGGAGACTGTCGCCACCGCCTTGAGGAGGAGGTCGTCCATCCGGAAGGTGCCGTCGGCGGCGAAGGCCGGTGAGGTCACCCGGACACCGCTGAACGCGTCCCCGGACCTCATGGCCTCGGTCGTCACGATGACCCGCTCCCCGGGACGGACGGACAGTTCCGCACCGCTGGGCACCGGCCGGGGGAGATCTTCAGCAGGCGCCGCTAACGCACCACTCGCCCCTCCCGCTCCCAGCAGCACCACCGCTCCGATGAGACCGAACCTCTTCGCGTTCATGCCCATGTGAAACCCTCCCCATCCCGTTGATGATCTTCAAGCCGCCCGACGAGGACGCCCTGGCCGGAAGGCGAAGACCTACGCGGCCGGAAGGCGCCCGCGTCACCGGATCGGGTGGAGGAACTCCAGGAGCAGCTCGGTGATCTCCGCGGGGCGCTCCAGCGAGGGCAGGTGGCCCGCCCAGGGGAGCTCCAGGTGGCGGGCGCCGGGGACGAGGGACGGGAGCTCGGCCGCGACGGCGCGGAAGTCGGGGAGGTCGTGGGCGCCGCCGACCGCGAGGACCGGGGCGGTGACGGCGGCGAAGTCGATGTCCGGCTCGGGGAGTTCGTGGTCCTCGGTGAGGTGCGCGGAGCCCTGGAAGTTCCGCAGCTGCATGGCTCGTACGAGGGCGTGCGCGGCCTCATCGGCGTCCGGGCCGAGCCAGGTGCGGGCGTTCAGCGCGGCCGCCCCCTCCAGGTCGCCGGCGGCCAGCAGCCCGTCCTCGGCGGCGCCGAACTCCCGCACCTGCGGCGAGCCGGGCCGGTGCCCCGGGCGGCCCGCGCAGAGCAGGGCCAGGCGGGTCACGCGCTCCGGGTGCAGGGCGGCGATCCGCAGGGCGACCCGGCCGCCGTAGGAGGAGCCGACGAGCGCGGCGCGCTCGATGCCGAGCCGGTCCAGCAGCGCGACGACGTCGCCGTCGTCGGTGTACGGGGTCTGCGCGGCGGGGGAGTCCCCGCAGGTCCGGAAGTCGGGCCGGACCACGCGGAACCCGGCGTCGGCCAGGGCCGCGTACGGGGTGTCCCACATGCGCCGGTCGCAGACGGAGGAGTGGAGCAGGACGACGGCGGGGGCGTCGACGGGCCCGGCCACGTCAAAGGAGATGATCACGCGCCGATCCTGGCGGGTGGGCGCGGGGCCCGCCACCGCGTTTTTCGCCCGCGGTGATTCGCCCCGGTGATTCGCCGGTGTTTCGCCCCGCCCGGACGCCCCCTCAGAGGCTCAGCGACCGCGCGAAGTTGAGCTGCGACATCACCCACGGGAAGGTGCTCTGGTCCTGGGCCGGGATCATCGTGGAGTGGTGGCGGCCGCCGCTGGTCACCGAGACCTGGATGTAGCCCGTGGTCTTCTTCTCCTTCATCAGGAGGAACAGCAGGCCCAGCAGGCAGAACAGGAAGAAGATGACGGCGAGGATGATCGCGTGGGTCGGGATCTTCTCCTCGGTGCGCGAGAAGTCCGTCGCGTTCCAGACCGCGCCCCGCAGCGGCATGTTGCCCGACGGCGTGATGATCTGGTCCCCCACGACCGTGATGTCGCCGAGGGACACGCCGGCGCCGTTCATCGGGGCGGGCGCGGGGACGGGGGCCGGGATGCCCGCGCCCATGGTCGGCTGGTAGGCCGGGGGCCCGGCCGCCGGGTAGGGCTGCGGGTAGCCGTAACTCGGCTCGCCGGGGCCCCACTTATAGTCACCCTGGCCGGGCATGCCGGGCTGCCCGCCCTGGCCGGGGTTGCCCGCGTACGGATTCGGCTGCTGCTCGCTCATGCCGCTGATCCTTCCACAGCGGCCCTCCGGGCTGTACCCGCCAGAGCGCCGCAGTGATGAGGCGGCCGAGGTGAACGCGCATCTGCGCACGGTCGTTGGGGGCGGGGACGAGCGAGTAGACGACGGTGCGGCCGCCCCGCTCGGTCGCGAACACCCCGCTGGTGGACGGGCCCATGGAGCCGGTCTTGCCCCAGACGACGGCGCCGTCGGCCTCGGCGCGCATCATGCCGCTCATGCTGTACCGGTCCACGTTGCCCTCCGAGAGCGCCGGCATGGTGAACAACTGCCGCTGCTGGGCGGACTTCAGCAGCCGGCCGCGCAGCAGCGCCGCCATGAACCGTTCCAGGTCGGGGGCGTTGGAGACCATGCCGCCCTTGGACCGGTGGCGACCAGGGTGGTCCAACGGGCCCTGCGGGTGGCGGAGTTCACGGAATTCGCGGAGTCCTTCATGGCCGTAAGCCTGCCGTGAGGAAGATCCACCGGCTATGGGGGACGGCCCCCACCCGACCCTGACGCGCCCCCGAGTACGCACAAGGCCCGCACCCCGAGGAGGGGTGCGGGCCTTGCCGCGTCAAGGAGGGGGAATCAGAAGCGACGCGTGATCAGCGCGCGCTTCACTTCCTGGATCGCCTTCGTGACCTCGATGCCACGCGGGCACGCGTCGGTGCAGTTGAAGGTCGTGCGGCAGCGCCACACGCCGTCCTTGTCGTTGAGGATCTCCAGCCGCTGCTCGCCGGCCTCGTCACGCGAGTCGAAGATGAAGCGGTGCGCGTTGACGATCGCCGCCGGGCCGAAGTACTGGCCGTCGTTCCAGAACACCGGGCACGAGGACGTGCACGCGGCGCACAGGATGCACTTGGTGGTGTCGTCGAAGCGCTCGCGGTCCTCGGCGGACTGCAGGCGCTCACGCGTCGGCTCGTTGCCCTTGGTGACCAGGAACGGCATGACGTCGCGGTACGCCTGGAAGAAGGGCTCCATGTCGACGACAAGGTCCTTCATCACGGTGAGGCCCTTGATGGCCTCGACCGTGATCGGCTTCTCCGGGTTGATGTCCTTGATCAGCGTCTTGCAGGCGAGCCTGTTCTTGCCGTTGATCCGCATCGCGTCGGAGCCGCAGATGCCGTGCGCGCACGAGCGGCGGAAGGTCAGCGTGCCGTCGAGGTCCCACTTGATCTTGTGGAGACCGTCGAGCACGCGCTCCTTCGGGTCGATCTCGATCTGGAAGTCCTGCCACTGCGCCTCGTCCGAGATCTCGGGGTTGTAGCGGCGGATCCGGAACGTGACCGTGATGAAGGGCGAAGCCGCGGCCGCGGCCTCCATCTGGTCCGTCTTGCTCAGGGTCGGGGTGCCCATCAGTACTTACGCTCCATCGGCTGGTAGCGGGTGACGACGACGGGCTTGTAGTCCAGCCGGACGGAGTCCTTGCCGTCGTCGCCGACCTCGCGGTACGCCATGGTGTGGCGCATGAAGTTGACGTCGTCGCGGTTCGGGTAGTCCTCGCGGTAGTGACCGCCGCGGGACTCCTTGCGCGCCAGCGCGGACACGGCCATGACCTCGGCCAGGTCGAGCAGGTTGCCCAGCTCGATGGCCTCCAGCAGGTCCGTGTTGAAGCGCTTGCCCTTGTCCTGGACGGACACGTTCTTGTAGCGCTCGCGCAGTTCCGCGATCTTCTCGACCGCGGTCTTGATGGTCTGCTCCGTACGGAACACCATCACGCACGCGTCCATCGTCTCCTGGAGCTCCAGGCGCAGGTCGGCGACCCGCTCCTTGCCCGTGGAGTCGCGCAGCTGCTCGACGAGGTCGACGACCTGCTGCGCCGGGTTCTCCGGCAGCTCGACGTAGTCGTTCTCGTGCGCGTACTTGGCCGCGGCGATGCCCGAGCGCTTGCCGAAGACGTTGATGTCCAGCAGCGAGTTGGTGCCCAGGCGGTTCGCGCCGTGCACCGACACGCACGCGACCTCGCCGGCCGCGTACAGGCCCGGGACGACGGTGGTGTTGTCCGAGAGGACCTCACCCTCGACGTTGGTCGGGATGCCGCCCATGGCGTAGTGCGCGGTGGGCTGGATCGGGATCGGGTCCGTGTACGGCTCGATGCCCAGGTACGTACGCGCGAACTCGGTGATGTCCGGGAGCTTCGCGTCGAGCTGCTCCGGCGGCAGGTGCGTCAGGTCCAGGTACACGTGGTCACCGGCCGGACCGCAGCCGCGGCCCTCACGGATCTCGGTGTAGATGGAGCGCGAGACGACGTCACGGGACGCGAGGTCCTTCATGACCGGCGCGTACTTCTCCATGAAGCGCTCGCCGTCCTTGTTGCGGAGGATGCCGCCCTCACCGCGGGCGCCCTCCGTCAGCAGGATGCCCATGCGCCAGATGCCCGTCGGGTGGAACTGGAAGAACTCCATGTCCTCCAGCGGCAGGCCGCGGCGGTAGCAGGCCGCCTGGCCGTCACCCGTGAGGGTGTGCGCGTTGGAGGTCACCTTGAAGAACTTGCCGGTGCCGCCGGAGGCGTAGATGACGGACTTGGCCTGGAACACGTGGATCTCGCCGGTGGCGAGCTCGTACGCGACCACACCGGCCGACTTCTTGACGCCGTCCTCCTCGACCAGGAGCTGGTCCAGGACGTAGAACTCGTTGAAGAACTCCACGCCCTCCTTGACGCAGTTCTGGTACAGCGTCTGGAGGATCATGTGGCCCGTGCGGTCCGCGGCGTAGCAGGACCGGCGGACCGGGGCCTCGCCGTGGTTGCGCGAGTGGCCGCCGAAGCGGCGCTGGTCGATGGTGCCGTCCGGCGTGCGGTTGAACGGCAGGCCCATCTTCTCCAGGTCGAGGACGGCGTCGATGGCCTCCTTCGCCAGGATCTCGGCGGCGTCCTGGTCGACCAGGTAGTCACCGCCCTTGACCGTGTCGAAGGTGTGCCACTCCCAGTTGTCGTCCTCCACGTTGGCCAGCGCGGCGGCCATGCCGCCCTGCGCGGCGCCCGTGTGGGAGCGGGTGGGGTAGAGCTTCGTCAGCACCGCGGTGCGGCTGCGCTTCGTCGACTCGATGGCGGCGCGCATGCCCGCGCCACCTGCGCCGACGATGACGGTGTCGTACTTGTGGATCTTCATTGGTTTCGCCTCAGCCCCGTTGCCTAGCGGATGTTCGGGTCGAAGGTGAAGATCACCAGCGTGCCCAGAAGGATGGTGAACACCGTGGCGGTGTAGAGCAGGCCCTTCAGCCACAGCCGCGTGTTGGCGCGCTCCGCGTAGTCGTTGATGACGGTACGCAGACCGTTGGCGCCGTGCAGCATGGCCAGCCACAGCATCAGCAGGTCCCAGACCTGCCAGAACGGGGACGCCCAGCGGCCGGCCACGAAGGCGAAGCCGATCTTGGACACGCCGCCGTCGAGCACCAGCTGGATCAGCAGGTGGCCGATGACGAGGACGACGAGAACGATGCCCGAGAGGCGCATGAAGAGCCACGCGACCATCTCGAAGTTCCCGCGGGTCGAGCGCGGGGTCTTGCCGGTCCGCTTGCGCGGGGCCTCGATGTAAGGCGCCGGGTTCTCGGCGTCGTAGAGGGATGCGCCCTCGACGTCGCCGATGGCCTTGGCGGAAGAAGTGTCAGAAGACATGCGTGTCACTTCCCGAACAGTTCAAGGTAGGCGTGGCCGAGTACGGGGTACAGAGCACCCGCCATCAGCACGACCCAGATGATCACGACCCACCAGAGCATCTTCTTCTGGTGGCGCGGGCCCTTGGACCAGAAGTCCACGGCGATGACACGGAGACCGTTGAGCGCGTGGAACAGGATTGCGGCGACGAGGCCGTACTCCAGCAGCGCGACGATCGGAGTCTTGTAGGTAGCCACCACATCGTCGTACGCCTCGGGGGAGACGCGGACGAGTGCGGTGTCGAGGACGTGTACGAACAGGAAGAAGAAGATGAGGACGCCGGTGACTCGATGAGCCACCCAGGACCACATTCCTTCCCGGCCGCGGTACAACGTTCCAGCCGGCACGGAAAACCCTCCGGAAGCGGGGCGGGGGCCAGCCGGCTTCTTTGTCGGTCGGGCCCGGCCGGGTACGGTCCACCGGCCCCGGACATCGTAGCGACGCTTTGTCGGTTCCTTCGCGCGGGGGCCATCGGTGTGATCAAACAGGCTCGGACGGGCTATCCCACAGGGGCGAATAGCCCCGTTTCCGCCCCGGACAGACCATCCGCCGACGTCAGCCAATGTGTCAGGTCGCACAATCGGGCCTGCGCGACACGGCGCAGCTCGTCGGCGGAGATCGAGCGTTCCTCGTCCTCCTCGTGACCCATCCGGCGGCGGATCGCGGCCAGCAGATGGGCCACCCGCTCCTCCGGCGGATGCCCGTCGAGACAGATCACGAAGGCGTGGCCGAACTTCCGTTCGTACTCGGCGTGCGCCGCGTCGAGGGCCAGCAGCGCCGCGTACGAGGCCCCGTGGCCCAGCTCCTCCGAGCACTCGGCGGCCAGTGCCTCCGTGAGGTCGGCCTGCGAGAGGTCGTACGAGGCTTCGTCCGCGGCGGCGATCAGCGTGCCGAGATCGGGGTAGGGGCGGTGCGTGGAGACCCGGTGCGCCCAGCGGCGGCTTCCGCAGCACTGCATCAGGGCCGCCTGGGCGGCCTCGGGGGACAGGGCGTTGAACCGGGCCAGCCCGCAGCCGTGGGAAGGACCGGGGCTTCCTCCGGACTTCTCTCCCGGACTCTGTCCGGAAAGGGCCCCCGGAGGGATGCCCCCATGGGACTGTGCCGGAAGGTGGCTGGACAGCGGGGGGCTCCTCGGGGCGTGGCGCGGGTGTACGGCCACGCTATAGACGCAGGGCAAGGCGTGTCGTACCCATTCGGGGATTTCACCCGGAAGTGAGCCGAAAGGATGACGTGGGTACCGTGGACCTCGACGGGGCAGCGCCCGGGATCGGGATAAGGAGGGCGGCCGAGGCCGCCACCCCCCACAGGAGAGGCCCCAGCCGCCATCCGTCACGGGCTCGTGCGACAAGCCCGTATCCCTGTCAGCGTCCTGAGTGCGTTTTGTGTCACACCTCGCTCCGCGCAGGATTGGTTGCTCGTTGTACAACTCGTGGACGAAGGTGCGGGAAAGCCGTAACGTGCTGATTTGCGCCAGACGTACAGGACAGTGAACGGGTTGGGGACTTTGCTGGGGGACGACGCGGAGCTGACCGCCGCGGTGCTCGCGGCACAGGACGGCGACGAGGACGCGTTCCGTGCTGTGTACCGTGCCGTGCACCCACGGCTGCTCGGATACGTACGCACGCTCGTCGGGGACGGCGACGCGGAAGACGTGACCTCCGAGGCCTGGCTGCAGATCGCCCGCGACCTCGACTCCTTCGCCGGCGACGCCGACCGCTTCCGGGGCTGGGCCGCCCGCATCGCCCGCAACCGGGCCCTCGACCACATCCGCATGCGCGGCCGTCGCCCCGCCATCGGCGGCGACGACACCGAGCTCACCGGCTGGGCCGCCGACAGCGACACCGCGGTCGCGGCGATGGAGTCCCTGTCCACCGGCACGACGATGGCGCTCATCGCGCAGCTCCCGCAGGACCAGGCCGAGGCCGTCGTCCTGCGGGTCGTGGTCGGCCTGGACGCGAAGAGCGCGGCCGAGACGCTCGGCAAGCGGCCCGGCGCCGTGCGCACCGCCGCTCACCGCGGCCTGAAGAAGCTCGCGGAGCTGCTCGGAGCGCAGGACGCGGAGGGCGACTTCGCGCCGGACTCGGTACCGGACTCGGACCGGGGGCCGCGCGTCGGCCATAATGCCGGTGGCCAGGCGCGGGGCGGCGGGGGCGGGAGGGATCTCGACGCCGTACCCGCACAGCGCGGCCACGGCGGGGGCCTCGTAGAAAAAACCGGTGTGACGCATTCACGTTGGCGGACGCAGAAGGACATGTGATGGCCGACGAGCGCGACAGGTGGCTGGACAGCGCCGCCGCGGACAAACTGCTGCGCGGTGAACCGGCGGAACCTGCGGGACCGGACGCCGACCCGCGGGACCGGCGCGAAGCCGCCCGGCTGCGCGCTGCCCTCGACGCCTTGGCCGGACCGCCGCCCGCGACCGGGGAACTGCCCGGCGAGGCCGCGGCGGTGGCCGCCTTCCTCGCGGCGCGCGGCGGCTCCGCGGCCACGCCCGCAAGCACCGAACGCTCCGAACGCCGCGAGTCCGCGGCGTTCTCCGGCGAACCCCTGGTCGACATCGGCCGCGCCTCCGCCGCCTTCCGCGTTCCCGCGCCCCGGCGCGCTCGGACGGTGCGGTTCGGTCTGGCGGCGGCCCTCGCGAGCGTCGCGGTCGGCGGACTGGCCGCCGCGGCGGGCGCCGGGCTGCTGGACCAGTCGCGGCACGACACCGCCGGGCCGGGCCCCGCGATGTCGGTGAGCGCCGACGGCGTGCCCACCCCGGGCGACGGCAGCGGGGCCTCGACGCTCAGCCCGCAGCTGCGCCCCACCCCGCTGCGGGACGGCGCGAGTCCGTCGGCCTCCACGGGCCCGACGCAGCAGCCGGGTACGTCCGCGAGCGGTACGGCGTCCGCCGGCGGATTCTCGTCCGGTACGCCCGCCACCGGTGGCACGGGCAAGGACGGCAAGGACGGCAAGTCCCGGACGGACGGAACCCCGGACTTCTTCGGCGGCGACAGCAAGGACCGCGACCAGGACCGGGAGAACATGCGCCGGGCCGTGGACCTCTGCAAGGACTACCGGTCCGGCCGGCTCAACGACGACCGGCGCGAGCGGCTCTCACACCTGGCCCGCGGCCTCGCTCGTATCCCGTCCTACTGCGGGGCGCTGCTGGACGGCGTCGTCGACGACGGCAAGCGCATGGACTCCCCGGGCATGTCCGTGGGCGGTACGGGTGCCGGGTCGGTCAAGGCCCCGACCGTGGCACCGCCGCTCCCGGGGGCCTCGGCGGCCCTGCCCGACCGGCTCTCACAACCCGCATCGAGCAGCCTGTAACACTTTTCGAATCGGCGGCGCAGTACATAACGAGCCGACTGGTCATCGGCTGCGCATGAGCCGGGGTTCCCCCCGTACCCCTGGGCTCTGCGCAAACGGCGCGGGCGGGGCACGTTCCCCCGGCCCTGCCCGCGCCACTAACTTCCGACCACCGGCCTGCGGCCGCCGCCCGGCTCACCAGTAGACGACGACCTTGTCGCCGACCTGCACCTGGTCGAAGAGGGCCGACAGCTTCTTCTTGTCCCGGACGTTCACGCAGCCGTGCGAGGCGCCGGCGTAGCCGCGGGCCGCGAAGTCGGCCGAGTAGTGCACCGCCTGGCCGCCGCTGAAGAACATCGCGTACGGCATCGGCGTGTGGTAGATCGTCGACGTCCAGTCCTTGGCCTTCCAGCCCACGTTGAACACGCCCTCGCGGGTCGGGGTGTTCTCCGAGCCGAAGCGCACGTCCATCGTGGAGACGACCTTGCCGTCGATCATCCAGGCGAGGGTGCGGCTCTCCTTGCTGATGCACATGACCCGGCCCTCCATGCAGCGCGGGTCGGGCGCGTCCGCCTCGTTCTCCGTCGGCGGGCGCAGCTCGTCGGCGGTGGGCTTCTTCGAGGAGCTCTGGATCTTGTTCCAGGTGGCCTCGTCGACCGAACCGGTCGCGTTCAGGGAGTGCTTCGACTGGAAGGACTTGACCGCCGCGGTGGTCTTCGTGCCGTAGAAGCCGGTCGGCGCGACCGACATGAACTTGAGCTGCTTCAGGCGTGCCTGGAGCTCGCGCACCTGCTCGGTGTCGTCTCCGTTGGCCATGATCTGCTTCACCGTCGGCGAAGGCGAGGCGGACGCCGACGGGGACGCGGACGCCGACGCGGACGGAGAGGCCGACGGCGACGCGTCGCCGGGCTTGCCGTCGGTGGTCGGAGAGGCTTCGGGGGTGGCGGCCGCCGTGGGCGAAGAGGGGGCCGAGGAAGCGGAGCCGGCCGACTCCGACTTCTGCGGCCCGCAGGCGGTCGCGGCGAGCGCGACGGCGGTTGCCACCCCGATCGTGCGGATTATCAATCTCTGGCGCTGCATTGCAGTCCCCCCGGTTTCTACGTCGTGTATGTAGGTGATGCCTCGCGTGCGTGGAGAGTTGCGCTCGGACCCGGGATGTTGCGCCATTGTGACCAGGGGCCGTCCGCAGCCTTACGCGATGGGGCGGGACGGTTGTACCAGTCCCGGGGCCGGTCGCTCTATGGAGGTTTACGTCACATGGCACGCACCGAGAGCGGCATCCCGATCGAACCCGTCTACGGCCCCGGCGACCTGACGGGGCGGGACCCGGAGACCGAATTGGGCGTTCCGGGTGATTTCCCCTACACCAGGGGGATTTATCCGACGATGTACACCGGCCGGCCGTGGACGATGCGGCAGTACGCCGGATTCGGCACGGCGGCCGAGTCCAACGCGCGCTACCGGCAGCTCATCGCGGGCGGCGGGACCGGCCTGTCCGTCGCCTTCGACCTGCCGACCCAGATGGGTCACGACTCCGACGCCCCTCTCGCGCACGGCGAGGTCGGCAAGGTCGGGGTCGCGATCGACTCGCTCGACGACATGCGGACCCTGTTCGACGGGATCCCCCTCGACCGGGTCTCCACCTCCATGACCATCAACGCGCCCGCCGCGCTGCTCCTGCTGCTCTACCAGCTGGTCGCCGAGGAGCAGGGGATCGAGGGCGCGCAGCTGACCGGGACGGTGCAGAACGACGTCCTGAAGGAGTACATCGCCCGCGGGACGTACATCTTCCCGCCCGAGCCCTCGCTCCGGCTCACGGCCGACACCTTCCGCTACTGCCGGGCCGAGATCCCGAAGTGGAACACCATCTCCATCTCCGGCTACCACATGGCCGAAGCGGGGGCCTCGCCCGCGCAGGAGGTGGCCTTCACCCTCGCCGACGGCATCGCGTACGTCCGTACGGCCCTGGCGGCCGGGATGGCGGTCGACGAGTTCGCGCCCAGGCTCTCCTTCTTCTTCGTCGCCCGCACCACCCTGCTGGAGGAGGTCGCGAAGTTCCGCGCCGCCCGGCGGATCTGGGCCCGCGTCATGCGCGAGGAGTTCGGGGCCCGGGACCCGAAGTCGCTGATGCTGCGTTTCCACACCCAGACGGCGGGGGTCCAGCTGACGGCACAGCAGCCCGAGCTGAACCTCGTACGGGTGGCCGTGCAGGCACTGGCGGCCGTACTGGGCGGCACGCAGTCGCTGCACACCAACTCCTTCGACGAGGCCATCGCGCTGCCCACGGAGAAGTCCGCCCGCCTCGCGCTGCGCACCCAGCAGGTCCTCGCGTACGAGACGGACGTGCCGCAGACGGCGGACCCCTTCGCCGGCTCGTACGCGGTGGAGCGGATGACGGACGACCTGGAAGCGGCCGCGCTCGACCTGATGCGGCGGGTCGAGGCGCAGGGCGGCGCGGTGGCCGCGATCGAGGCCGGCTTCCAGAAGGGCGAGATCGAGCGGAACGCCTACCGCATCGCGCAGGAGACCGAGAGCGGGGAGCGGGTGGTGGTCGGCGTGAACCGTTTCGCGCTGGAGCGGGAGGAGCCGTACGAGCCGCTGCGCGTGGACCCCGAGATCGAGGCGCGACAGTGCGCGGCGCTGGCCCGGCTGCGGGCGGAGCGGGACGGGGCGGCGGTGACGGCGGCGCTCGCGGCGGTTCGGGAGGCGGCCGGGGGGACGGAGAACGTGCTGTACCCGATGAAGGAGGCGCTGCGGGCCCGGGCCACGGTGGGGGAGGTGTGCGGGGCGCTGCGGGAGGTGTGGGGCGCGTACGAACCGGCGGATTCCAACTGGTGAAATCGATGACGCGACAGGTGTAACCCTATGGGACACTCCTGCCCATGCTGGGTGTGACAGATCTTCCGACTTATCTCGCCGGCCTGGTACTGATCATTCTGCTGCCGGGGCCGAACTCGCTCTACGTGCTGTCCGTCGCCGCTCGCCGCGGGGTGCGTACCGGGTACAAGGCCGCCGCGGGGGTGTTCACCGGCGACGCCGTGCTGATGCTGCTGACCGCCGTGGGCGCCGGGGCACTGCTCAAGGCGAGCCCGCTGGTCTTCACGGTGGTCAAGTTCCTCGGCGCCGGGTACCTGGCGTGGCTGGCCGTGGGCATGATGCGGGGCGCCTGGGCGCTGTGGCGCACGCGCCAGGCGCGGGCCGAGGAGGAGGCCGGCGCCCCCGCCGACCCGGGCGAGACCGAGCGGCCCTACCGGCGGGCGCTGCTGATCAGCCTCTTCAACCCGAAGGCCATCCTCTTCCTGATGTCCTTCTTCGTGCAGTTCGTGGATCCGTCCTACGCCCACCCGGCCCTGTCGTTCCTGGTCCTGGGCGGACTGCTGCAGACGGGCAGCTTCCTGTACCTGACGCTGCTGATATTCGGCGGCACCCGCCTCTCGGCGGCCTTCCGCCGCCGCAAGAGGCTGTCGGTCGGGGCCACCTCGGCCGCGGGCGTGCTCTTCCTGGGCTTCGCCGCCAAACTCGCCGTCAGCTGAGGCCGTCACCGCAGGCCCGTCACCGCAGGCCCGTCAGCCGAGGACGCGGCGCAGCCTCCGCGCCACCCGCCGCACCGCCCGGCTCCGCGGCAGGAACGACAGCTGGGCGGGGATGCCGCCCGGCAGGCCGAGCGCGGACAGCCGGCGGCGGGTGAAGTAGCGCCAGGTGCTGGTGGTCAGATGCCGGGCCAGGTAGGCCTCGGCCACCGGGCGGCGCGCCGCGAGGATCTGCGGCTGCATGGTGAACCCGACCGCGGTCAGCAGCCCGGCCGACTCCGCCCGGACCCGCTCGGGCGTCGGGGGAGTCCAGGAGCGCACCGCCTCCGCGTCCGCGAGGTCGGGGAGCAGCGCGTCCACCAGGACCAGCGGGACGCGGTTGCTGTTCGGGTACGGGGCCAGACGGGCCAGTACGGCCTCCGTACCCGTCCGCGCCACCGGCAGCCCGTACAGCGTGGCCGCGGTCAGCAGACCGGTGGAGAAGCAGCCGGCCACCAGCGCCGGGCGCAGCCGCTGGTAGAGGGCCTCGGCCAGGACCGGGGTGTCGATCACGGTGAGGCGGGCGCCGAGCCGCTCGGCCTCCGCCTCCGCGCGGCGCGAGTAGGCGGCCGGGGCGCTGGGGTGCGGCTTGAAGACCAGCTCGGTGTGGCCCAGGGCGTGCGCGCCGCGGACCATCGAGACGTGCAGCTCCTCCTCCTGGTCCGGGGTCATGAGGTCGAGCGCCGAGAGGTACTGGCCCAGCAGCAGCGCGGGGGACTCCCCGATCCCGTCCAGGTCCGCGTCGTGCGAGGGCAGTTCCGCCAGGACCTTCAGGAACGGCTCCGAGGGCACCAGCTCGACCCGTACCCCGAACTCCGTCAGCAGCAGCGGCTCCAGCCCCGGCACCAGGTCCAGGTGGAGTACGCGCCGCACCCGCATCCCGAGCTGCGGGTCGAGGCGGAAACGCGTGGGCCCGTAACTCATCAGGCCGTCCGCGTAGACGTCGACCGCCGCGCCCGGGAAGAGCCGGCACAGGGTCTGCGCGGGCGGTACCTGGAGGGACTCCACGATCAGCTCGACGCGGTCCTCGCCCAGACCCCACAGGGCGCGCAGCTGCCGCTCCCACAGCGGGACGTCCTCCGCGCGCGGGGCCCAGGTGCTCGGGTGCTGCGGCTCGATGACGCGGTTCCAGTCGAGCACCTCGTCGAAGCGGGTGCGCAGGGCGGCGAAACCCGGCATGTCCGCGATGCCGGGGCTGACCTCGGCGGTGACGGAGTGGTTGCTGGTGAGCAGGATGCGGCGGTCGGCGGACGGGAAGGAGCCCGCGTCGATGCCGGCCGCGAGGGTGGCGGCCCCGTAGAGGGTGGAGGCCAGGAAGATCTGTGTGGGCATCAGGCGGCCGCTCCCGACGTGCTGCGGCGGCGGCCGCGCACGCGGCGCAGCAGGGTGGAGCGTTCCGTGTCCATCGAGTCCAGGACGTGGTCGAGTACGTCCTGGGGCATGCGCCCGAGCGCCGCCGTGCTCATCGATCGGAGTTTTCTGGCCACGGCCGGTTCGTACCTCTCGACGGCACCGAAATGGTGCGCGATGATCGCGCAATATGTTCGGACGGCTTTCGGAAGAAGGAGATCGGATTCCCGGTCCGCAAGGACGTCCGAGATCACTTGATCGAATGCGCGGATGAAATCGAGCTGCCGTTCGTCACCGATTTGCGTCAACGAGGTGGCGACCCCGCGGCGGTAGAAGATTCCGGGCAGTCCGACCGCGGCGAAGGACCGGGCCTCCCGGTGCAGCCGCCAGATCCACGGCCGGTCCTCCGCCGTCCGCAGCCCGTCGGTGAAGTGCAGCACCCCGCGGTCCAGCAGCCGCCGGTGGTACATGCCGGCCCAGGCGTACGGGTAGTCCACCGAAGTGGCCCGGTCGGCCGGCAGGATCGCGGTGCGCGGATCGGCGACGACCGACTGCGGCCCGTACGGAACCCGCTGCACGCTGCGGGACCTGCCCGTGCACTTCACATGGTCGGTACGGACGAAATCGCAGTTCAGGGCCTCGATGGCGGCCAGGGTCCGGGCCAGGTGGCCGGGGGCCAGCCAGTCGTCCCCGTCCAGGAAGGCCACGTATTCGCCGCGGGCCGCGTCCAGGCCGGTGTTCCGGGCGGTGGCCAGGCCGCCGTTCTGCCCGTGTCTGAGGTGCACCGCCCCGGGCAGCTCGCGCGCGGCCCGCTCCAGCAGGCCGGGGGTCCCGTCCGTCGAGCAGTCGTCGACGAGCAGGAACTCGAAATCGTCCCGGGCATTGAGTTCGAGACTCTTCAGGGCATCCGGTGCATATGTCTGCACGTTGTAGAACGGCACGACAACAGAGAGCTTGGGCACCTGCGAGACATTAGGGCGCCGTTCGGCATTAACCATGGCCCGGATGCGGATTCCACATGAACGAAGCGGGGCGGACGCGTTAACCCGGGCTCTTTCGCATTCAGTCGACGCGTTGTTAACCCGCTGTTGTGCGTTCGTTGGGCCGATCACCGAAATTGCGGAATAGCTTCTGCCGCGTGCCAGAACGCAAACGCGTCGCCGTACTCGCCGATTCCGACACGCGATGGAAATGGGGCGCGCTCACCGCCCGCCGTCTCGTGCCCGACCACCAACTCGCCGGATACCTGCTGCGCGGCCGAGCCACACCCACCGCGCGCCAGCTCGGCGAAGTGGGGGTCCAGGGTGACCGGCCGGCCGAGGTGACCTGCGCCGAATTCCTCGCCGAGATCGGGCGGGAGCAGTACGACGTGGTCGTCCTCGCCCTCGTCGGCGGGGCCGTCCAGGCAGTCCTGCACGGGGCCCGCGCCCTGTGGCCCGAACCGGCGGCCCGCCCCGTCCTCGTCACCGGCTACGTCGGCGTCGTGTACGAGAAGCTCGCCGACGGGCTGCTGCTGCGGCACGGCGCCGACCTCGTCCTCGCCAACTCCCGGCACGACGCCGAGCGGTTCCGCGCCGTGTACGAAGGCGTCGGCGCGGACACCGGCGCCGTCACCGAGACCGCGCTGCCCTTCCTCGGCGGGGCCCCGTACGAGCCCGCCGGGAGCCGGACCCACACGGTGGTCTTCGCCGTCCAGCCCTCCGTACCCGAGAGCCGCGCCGACCGCGCGTACCTGCTGGAACGGGCCGCCGGGCACGCGCGGCTGCACCCGGAGCGCGAGGTGCTGATCAAACTGCGCAGCAGGCCGGGGGAGCACACCACGCACCTGGAGGAGCAGCCGTACCAGCGGCTCGCCGCCAAGCTCCCCGGCGGACTCCCGCCCAACTGCCGACTGGTGTACGGGAACATGGGCGAGGTCCTGGACGGTACCGACCTGCTCGTCACCGTCTCCTCCACCGCCGCCCTGGAGTCCCTGAACCGGTCCATCCCGACGGCCGTCCTCACCGACCTCGGCATCCGCGAATCCCTCGGCAACCACCACTTCCTGGGCTCCGGCTGCCTGGCCTCCTGGGACCAGCTCGACGCCGGTCTGCTGCCGCAAGGGGACCCCGAGTGGCTCGCGGCCCAGGGCGTCGCCGGAAGCGGGGACCCCTACGCCGCCGCCCGCGCGAAAGCCGACGGCCTGCTGGCCGAAGCCGAGCTCCCGCCCGTCGCCCCGTACTACACGCTCACCACCGCCCCCCGGTACCTGCCCGGGATCCTCGCGCGCCAGCACCTCGCGCCCGACGGCACCGCGCTGCCCGGCGCGGTGCGGCAGACGGCCGGGCAGTCCCGGCTGCGCCGCCGGCTCCGCGCCCACCTGCGCGAGGCCGCCCGCGGGGCCTACCGGCACGGCGTGCAGCGCGTGGCCCCCGTGATCCGCCGGATGGGAGAGCTGTGAGCCCCCGCGTCCTGGCCGTCATCCCCGCGCGCGGCGGCTCCAAGGGAGTGCCCGGCAAGAACCTCGCCGAGGTCGCCGGCATCCCGCTGGTCGCCCGCGCCGTCCAGGCCTGCCTCGCCGCGCCGACCGTCACCGACGTGGTGGTCTCCACCGACTCCACGCAGATCGCCGCCGTCGCCCGGGCCGCGGGCGCCGACGTGATCGCCCGCCCCACCGCGATCTCCGGCGACACCGCGAGCAGCGAGGCAGCCCTGCTGCACTCCCTCACCACCTTCGAGGAGCTGCACTCCCTCACCGTGGACGTGGTCCTCCTCGTCCAGTGCACCAGCCCCTTCCTGGCCGCCTCCGACGTCGAGTCCGTCGCCGCGGCCGTCGCCTCCGGCGCCGCCGACTCCGCCCTGACCGTGGCCCCCTTCCACGGCTTCCTCTGGCGGGAGGACCCCGACGGAGCCGGGACCGGCGTCAACCACGAGACGACGTACCGCCCCCGGCGCCAGGACCGCCCCCAGGACCTGCTGGAGACCGGCGCCGCCTACGCCATGGACGCCCCCGGCTTCCGTACCGCCCGCCACCGCTTCTTCGGGCGCATCCTGCCCGTCGCCACCGACCCCGCACGGGTCCTGGAGATCGACGACCCGCACGACCTGGAGCGCGCCCGCCTCCTCGCCCCACTGCTCGACGTACGACCCGACCCGCAGCCCACGCCCCGTGACCCGGAAACACCCCGTGACCCGGCAGCACCCCGCACTCCCGCACCCCCGCACCGAAGGACGTCACCTGCCATGACCGCCTCCCCCAACACCCGCCTGCGCACCTTCGGATCGCGCACCGCGGGCCCCGGCCGGCCCGTCTACGTGGTCGGCGAGATCGGCATCAACCACAACGGCGACCTCGGCAACGCCTTCGCCCTGATCGACGCCGCCGCCGAAGCCGGCTGCGACGCGGTCAAGTTCCAGAAGCGCACCCCGGAGATCTGCACCCCGCGCGACCAGTGGGACATCGAGCGCGACACCCCCTGGGGCCGGATGACCTACATCGACTACCGCCACAAGGTCGAGTTCGGCGAGAGCGAGTACCGCGCCATCGACGAGCACTGCGCCAAGCGCGGCATCGACTGGTTCGCCTCCCCGTGGGACACCGAGGCCGTCGCCTTCCTGGAGAAGTTCGACCTCCCCGCCCACAAGGTCGCCTCCGCCTCGCTCACCGACGACGAGCTGCTGCGTGCCCTGCGCACCACCGGCCGCACCGTCGTCCTGTCCACGGGCATGTCCACCCCGAAGCAGATCCGCCACGCGGTGGAGGTGCTCGGCAGCGACAACATCCTTCTCTGCCACGCCACTTCGACGTACCCGGCCAAGGCCGAGGAGCTCAACCTGCGGGTGATCAACACCCTCCAGGAGGAGTACCCCAACGTTCCGATCGGCTACTCCGGCCACGAGACGGGCCTGCAGACCACCCTCGCCGCCGTCGCCCTCGGCGCCGCCTTCGTCGAGCGCCACATCACCCTCGACCGCGCGATGTGGGGCTCCGACCAGGCCGCTTCCGTCGAGCCCGGCGGCCTCGCCCGCCTCGTCCGCGACATCCGCACCATCGAGACCGCCCTCGGCGACGGCGTCAAGCGCGTCTACGAGTCCGAGCTCGGCCCCATGAAGAAGCTCCGCCGCGTCCAGGGCGAGCTCGCCGCCGTCTGACCCGGCCCGCGGTCCGGCGCGTACGAGATCCCGTCCCCTGCCGAGGAGTACGTGATGCCCACTTCAGCCACCACCCTGGCTTTCGTCGAGAGCCCGGTCCAGCTCCTGAACGTGCTGGAGTGGGCGTACGCGCACGGCCGCGCACCCCGCGGCCCGCTGCTGGACGGGGTCCCGCGCCAGCCGGCCGGGGGCTCGGAGCGCCCGGCCGGGGCCGCCGCCGCACCCGCCCTGCGGATCGTCGTCCTGCCGCCCACCGACCCGATGTCCCGCGGCCAGCTGCGCCGGATGGCGGCGCTCGCCCGGGACGAAGGCCACGAGGTCCGCTGGCAGGAGGCCCGCGGGGGCCGGCTCGCACCCCTGAAGGCGCTCGCCGCGCTGTCCCGCGACGTACGCGCGGCGCGCACGGTCGTCGTCGGAGACCCCTTCTCCCGCTACGTGCAGCTGCTGCTGACCCTCGTGCGGGCCGAGGAGCTCGTCGTGGTCGACGACGGCACCGCCACCATGGAATTCATCGCCCAGACGGCCCGCGGCGAACGGCTCGTCCGCTGGCACCGGGTCGGCGGCGGAGGACTGCCCGGCCGGGTGCGCGAGCTCGCGTACGCGCCGGTCTCGGCGACCGCCCGGCGCCGCTTCAAACCGGGCAAGGCCACCGGCACGGGCGCAGCCCGGCGCGTCGAGGTGTTCAGCTCGATGCCCGTGACCGCCCACGGCGCGATGACGCTCCGGGTCAACGACTTCGCCTGGACCCGCGCCCGCTTCGGCCCGCCGCGCCTGACCAAGGGCACCGACCTGGTCGGCACCTCCCTCGTGGAGACCGGAGTGGTCGACCCGGCGTGCTACCTCGACGCCGTGCGCGCCCTGACCCGGGAGCACGGCGCCACCCGGTACTTCGCGCACCGCCGGGAGTCCCCGGAGAAGCTGCGCGCGCTGAGCGAGGCGACCGGGCTGGAGATCGTCCGCCCGGACCTGCCGCTGGAGCTGATCGCCCGGCGCGGCCCGGTCGGCCGGACGATCGTCAGCTTTCCGTCCACAGTCGTCCACACCCTGCCGTACGCACTGACCGGTACGGGCGTCACGGTCGCCGTATGCGATATCGACCCCGCCTGGCTGACCGGGTCCGCGTCGCCGCGCGCCCGCGGGTTCCTCGCCGGGGTCACCGACACCGCCCGTGATGTGCGCAGACTGCCCGCTCAGGCGGCTCCGGCGGCCGGGTGAGCGCGCGAGTTTACCCCCGGGCGCATCCGGTCATGCGTCCAGAGGCCGGGTTTCTTTCCCCTAACGGCATGAACTTTTCGTGATCCCCGGCCAGTTGACCCATGGGTGCGCCTACCCTTCAACAGGTGACCCAGTTGATGTCCCGCGAGTCCCAGACCGACCAGCCCTCCGTGTCCGAGCGGCCTGAGCTGCCAGGCAAGCTTCCGGACCACCTGCGTGCCGAACTGATCGCCTTCCGCCGGGACTTGCACATGCACCCGGAGCTCGGACACCAGGAATTCCGCACCACGGCGGCGATCAAGGCCCGGCTCGAAAAAGCCGGCCTCCGACCACGGGTGCTGGCGTGCGGCACGGGCCTGGTCTGTGACATCGGGACCTGGGACCGGGGGCGGCCGATGCTGGCCATGCGTGCGGACATCGACGCCCTGCCCATTCCGGATGCCAAGACCCACGTCTCGTACCGCTCGATCTACCCCGACCGCGCCCACGCCTGCGGCCACGACGTGCACACCACCGTCGTCCTCGGCGCCGGACTGGTGCTCGCCGAGCTCGACCGCCAGGGTCTGCTGCCCCGCCCCGTGCGGCTGCTCTTCCAGCCCGCCGAGGAAGTACTCCCGGGAGGCGCCACCGAGGCCATCGACGCGGGGGTCCTGGACGGCGTGGGCAAGATGATCGCCGTGCACTGCGATCCGCGGGTGGACGCCGGGCGGATCGGGCTGCGGCCCGGGCCCATCACCTCGGCCTGCGATCGGCTGGAGATCAGCCTCTCCGGCTCCGGCGGGCACACCGCGCGCCCGCACCTGACGACCGACCTGGTGACGGCCGCCGCCCGGGTGGCCGTGGACGTCCCGGCCCTGCTGACCCGCCGGATGGACGCCCGCTCGGGCATGTCGGTCACCTGGGGCCGGATCGAGGCCGGGCACGCCTGCAACGTCATCCCCATGCACGCCGAGCTGTCCGGAACCGTACGGTGCCTGGACCTGAACGCCTGGCACGTCGCCCCCGACATGATCCACGCGGCGATCGACGAGGTCGCGACCATGCACGGGGCCAAGTTCGAGATCAACCACGTCCGCGGGGTGCCGCCGGTGGTCAACGACCCGGTGGTCACCGAACTGCTCCGCGAGGCGATGTCGGTCCGGCGCGGCGCCGAGTCGGTCGAGGACACCGAGCAGAGCCTGGGCGGCGAGGACTTCTCCTGGTACCTGGAGCACGTCCCGGGCGCCATGGCCCGCCTCGGAGTGCGTACGCCCGGTGACACCGCGAAGCACGATCTGCACCGCGGCGACTTCGACGTGGACGAGTCCGCGATCGCCGTCGGCGTGGAGTTCTTCACGGCCGCCGTGCTGCTCGACGGGCGCCGGGCAAGGCCGATCGGCTGAAGATCGGTACAACATCCGCGTGTCGCCCGTCGGACGTGTCCAGCCCTTGGTACACAAGGGCTGGGTGCAGGACCAGTTACCGATCGGTCACTGTCCGGTTCGCGACGATCCGATAACGACTCATGAACGGGCCTTTAACTGACATCTACGCGCGTTACGATCGCCGCGAAACCAGCGCCGGTCGTGGCGCTTCGGTCAGGTTTTGAAGGAGCCTCCCCTTGCGCCGGATCACCAGGATCGCCACCGTGGGCATCGCGTCCGCGGCGCTGGCCCTCTCGGCCACCGCCTGTGGCGGAAAGAAGTCGTCGGACACCAGCTCTTCCCCGTCGGCGGGCGCTGCTGCTGCCAGTGCCGCCATCGCGTACGACATCGGTGGCCGCGGCGACCAGTCGTTCAACGACGCCGCCTTCGCGGGTCTCGAGAAGGCCAAGAACGACCTCAAGATCAAGACCGCCGAGGCGGAGCCGACCGATGGCGAGGGTGAGGCCGACAAGGTCCAGCGCCTCACCGAGCTTGCCCGCAAGGGCAACAACCCGGTCATCGGCGTCGGCTTCTCGTACGCCCCGGCCATAAAGAAGGTCGCGCCGAAGTTCCCGAAGACCACGTTCGGCATCATCGACGACACCTCGGTCACCGGCGAGAACATCGCCAACCTGGTCTTCAACGAGGAGCAGGGCTCCTACCTGGCCGGCGTCGCCGCCGCCAAGGCGTCCAAGACCGGCACGGTCGGCTTCATCGGCGGTGTCGAGGTTCCGCTGATCAAGAAGTTCGAGGCGGGCTTCACCCAGGGCGTCAAGGACACCAACCCGAACGCCAAGGTGCTCAGCCAGTACCTGACCCAGCCGCCGAACTTCGACGGCTTCTCCAAGCCCGACCTCGGCAAGGCCGCCGCTCAGGGCCAGCTCGACGCCGGCGCCGACGTGATCTACGCCGCCGCCGGTCTCGCCGGCTCGGGTGCCATCGAGGCCACCGCGGGCAAGGGCAAGTGGGCCATCGGCGTCGACTCCGACCAGTACAACCAGGCCGGCCTGGCGAAGTACAAGGAGCACATCCTGACCTCGGTCACCAAGGACGTGTCGGACTCGGTCTTCAACGTGATCAAGTCGGTCCAGGACGGCAAGCCGCAGACCGGTGAGATCCGTTACGGCCTCGACAAGGACGGCGTCGGCCTGGCCGACTCCAACCCCGAGTACAAGAAGATGGCTGACGTCACCGCCGCGGTGGAGAAGGCCAAGGCCGATATCATCGCCAAGAAGATCACCGTCAAGACCGCGCCGTAAGGCCGTTCCTGACATGTAGTCGTGGTCTCGGGGTCCGGGGAGCGGTGTTTGCCGCTCCCGGGCCCCGAGCTACGTTCTGCACAACAGAGTTCGTGTTGCTTGTGGCCAGTTGGTCTCAAGTTTTCACATCCGACAGTGCTACGCGCGTAGAAGCATCGTGGACGCGATACTTTCTCTCCCCGCCCTGTCCTCCTGCCTGCCTCCGCTCCTTCCGCGCCAAGGAGAGTGCGTCATCAACGCGTCCAGCCCGCCCCCCGCCGTAGAACTGCACGGCATCACCAAGCGCTTCCCCGGCGTCGTCGCCAACAAGGACATCGCGATCACCGTCCGCAAGGGCACGGTCCATGCCTTGATCGGCGAGAACGGCGCCGGCAAGTCGACCCTGATGAAGATCCTCTACGGCATGCAGAAGCCGGACGAGGGCACCATCGCCGTCGACGGGGAGCAGGTCTCCTTCCACAGCCCCGGCGACGCCATCGCCCGCGGTATCGGCATGGTGCACCAGCACTTCATGCTCGCCGACAACCTCACGGTCCTGGAGAACGTGGTTCTCGGCGGCGAGAAGCTGTACGGCATCGGTGCCAAGGCCCGCAGGAAGATCAAGGAGATCTCGGACGCGTACGGCCTCGGCGTACGTCCCGACGCCCTGGTCGAGGACCTCGGTGTCGCCGACCGGCAGCGCGTGGAGATCCTCAAGGTCCTCTACCGCGGTGCCAAGATCCTCATCCTCGACGAGCCGACCGCCGTGCTCGTGCCGCAGGAAGTGGACGCGCTCTTCGACAACCTGCGCGAGCTCAAGGCCGAAGGCCTGACCGTCATCTTCATCTCGCACAAGCTGGGCGAGGTGCTGAAGGTCGCCGACGACATCACCGTCATCCGCCGCGGCACCACGGTCGGCACCGCCGACCCGAAGACCGCCACCACCAAGCAGCTCGCCGAGCTGATGGTCGGCGCGGAGCTGCCCTCGCCGGAGACCCGCGAGTCGACGGTGACGGACGTCCCGATGCTGAAGGTGGCGGGCCTGACGCTCGCCGCGGGCGACGCCGTCGTCGCCGAGCCGGAGATCCTGGTGCGCCAGGAACCGGCGGACTCGGCCCTCTACGAGCACGTCGAGGCCGGCCGTCTCCTGCTGGACGACGTCAGCTTCACCATTCACAAGGGCGAGATCCTCGGCATCGCCGGTGTCGAGGGCAACGGCCAGACCGAGCTGATCGAAGCCCTCATGGGCATGAACTCCGCCGACACGGGCGTGATCACGCTGGACGGCCGGGACATCACCAAGGCCCCGGTGCGCGAGCGCCGCACGGGCGGCATCGGCTACATCCCCGAGGACCGCCACCGGCACGGCCTGCTGCTGGAGTCCCCGCTGTGGGAGAACCGCATCCTCGGCCACGTCACCGAGGCGCCCAACTCCAAGCGCGGCATCCTCGACCTGAAGGCGGCCCGCAAGGACACCGAGCGGATCGTGCGCGAGTACGACGTGCGCACCCCCGGCATTGAGGTCACCGCGGCCTCGCTCTCCGGCGGCAACCAGCAGAAGCTGATCGTCGGCCGCGAGATGAGCCACAACCCCAAGTTCCTCATCGCCGCCCACCCCACCCGTGGTGTGGACGTCGGTGCGCAGGCGCAGATCTGGGACGCGATCCGCGACGCCCGCCGTGAGGGCCTGGCCGTCCTCCTGATCTCCGCCGACCTCGACGAGCTCATCGGCCTGTCCGACACGCTGCGCGTCATGTACCGCGGCCGCCTGGTGGCGGACGCCGACCCGGCGACCATCACCCCGGAGGAGCTCGGCACCGCCATGACGGGCGCCGCTTCCGGGCACCTGGAAGCAACCGACAACCACTCCGCCGCCGGTACCGAGGCCGGTACCGATGCCCCGGAGGACGAGGCCCGATGAAGAAATTCGACAAGGACCGGCTGATCCTCGGCATCGCCGGGCCGGTGCTGGCGCTGGTCAGCGCCTTCCTGCTGACCATGATCGTGCTGGCCGCGACGGGCATCGACCCGATCGAGCCCCTGCGCCTGATGGTGGAGAACGCCGGCTACGAGGACGTCCAGGTCCTCATCGTGAACCAGGCCGGTACGTACTACCTGGCGGCCATGGCCGTGGCCATCGGCTTCCGGATGAATCTCTTCAACATCGGCGTCGACGGTCAGTACCGCCTCGCGGCGATGCTCTCCGCCGTGGTCGGCGCGGCCGTGACCCTGCCGGGCCCGCTGCACCTGCTGCTGATCGTCCTCGTGGCGATGCTCGTCGGTGCCTTCTGGTCGGGCATCGCCGGTGTCCTCAAGGCCAAGCGCGGCGTGAGCGAGGTCGTCTCCACGATCATGCTGAACGCCATCGCGACCAGCCTGATCGCCTGGCTGATGCTGACGAAGAACCTCGGTGTCCAGCTGGAGGGCTCCAACGACCTGACGACCGGCGACATCGCCGAGTCCGGCTGGTTCCCGGCCCTGACGATCGGTGACGGCCTGGAGATCTACGGCTTCACCTTCGTGGCCTTCGCCCTCGGCATCGTCTACTGGTTCGCGCTCAACCGGACCCGCTTCGGCTTCGACCTGCGCGCCACCGGCGCCAGCGAGACCGCCGCCCAGGCCTCCGGCGTGGACGCCAAGAAGATGATCATCACCGCGATGCTCATCTCCGGCGCGGTCGCCGGCCTGGCCGGCATGCCGCAGCTGCTGGGCGAGACGCACACCTACAACCTGGCCTTCCCGACCGGTGTCGGCTTCACCGGCATCACCATCGCGCTGCTCGGCCGCAACAACCCGGTCGGCATCTTCTTCGCCGCGTTCCTGATGGCCTTCATCGACAAGGCCTCCGCCTCGCTCGACCAGGCCGGGTACGCGAAGGAGATCGGCACGATCATGAAGGGCCTGATCGTGCTCGCGGTCGTGGTCTCGTACGAGCTCATCCGCCGTTACGGCATCCGCCGCCAGCAGCAGAAGGTCGGCGAGGAACTGGCCGCGGGCCACGCCATCAAGACCGATAAGGAGGTCGCGGCGTGAGCACCAGCACTGTCTCCGCGACGGCCGCCGCACCGAAGAAGTCGGGCGGCCGCAAGAAGCTCACCCTGCCCTGGATCATGCTGATCATCGCGGGCGGTCTCGCGCTGCTCTCGCTGGTCCGCGTGATCAGCGGGGCCAACGACCTGACCTCCGCGGGCCAGGTCTCCGGCGCCCTCTCCCTCGCGGTGCCGATCGGCCTCGCCGGCCTCGGCGGCCTGTGGGCCGAGCGCTCGGGCGTCGTCAACATCGGCCTCGAAGGCATGATGATCCTCGGCACCTGGTTCGGTGCCTGGGCCGGCTTCCAGTGGGGCCCGTGGACCGGTGTTCTCGCCGGTGTCATCGGCGGCGCCATCGGCGGCCTGCTCCACGCGATCATCACGGTCACCTTCAACGTCAACCACATCGTCTCCGGTGTGGCCATCAACATCCTGGCGCTGGGCTTCACCCAGTACCTGTCGAACTTCACCTTCGCCGACGCCCCGGGCGGCTCCTCCAAGCAGTCCCCGCAGGTCGAGCCGATCTACAAGATCACCGTGCCAGGGCTTTCGGACTGGATGGCCGATCTGCAGGGCAAGCACTGGTTCTTCATCTCGGACCTCGCCGGCGTCATCGGCGGCCTGGTCACCGAGCTGTCGCTGCTGACCGTCGTCGCGCTGCTGCTGATCCCCGGCACCTGGTGGGTGCTGTGGCGCACGACCTTCGGCCTGCGGCTGCGCTCCTGCGGTGAGAACCCGGTCGCCGCCGAGTCCCTCGGCGTCAACGTCTACAAGTACAAGTACATCGCGGTGATCGTCTCCGGCGGGCTCGCGGGCCTCGGCGGCGCGTTCCTGTCGATCGTCGCCAGCCCCATCTACCAGGAGGGCCAGACCGGCGGCCGCGGTTACATCGGTCTCGCCGCGATGATCTTCGGTAACTGGATGCCGGGCGGCATGGCGCTCGGTGCGGGCCTGTTCGGCTTCATCGACAGCCTCAAGCTGCGCGGTGGCGCCCAGAACGTCCACGCGATGCTGCTGCTGATCGCGATCCTGCTGCTGCTCGTCGGTGCCTGGCAGCTGTACAAGAAGAAGTACGTCCAGGCCGGTGTCTCGGCGGTCTTCGCCGCGCTGCTGTTCCTCTGGTACGCGACGACCGACTCGGTGCCGAGCCAGTTCGTGGACGCGGCCCCGTACCTGACGACGCTGCTCGTGCTCGCGCTCTCCGCGCAGCGCCTGCGCATGCCGAAGGCGGACGGCCTGCCGTACCGCAAGGGCCAGGGCAAGTGACGGCGGTGCACGCCGTCGACTGGGAAGCCCTGCGCCAGGCGGCCCGGGACGTGATGTCCCGGGCGTACGCCCCGTACTCGGGCTTCCCGGTCGGTGTCGCCGCGCTCGTCGACGACGGCCGCACGGTCGTCGGCTGCAACGTGGAGAACGCGAGCTACGGGCTCGGCCTGTGCGCCGAGTGCGGCCTGGTCTCCTCCCTGCAGGCCACGGGCGGAGGCCGGCTGACGCACTTCACCTGCGTCGACGGCCGGGGCGAGATCCTCGTCCCGTGCGGCCGCTGCCGCCAGCTACTGTTCGAATTCGGCGGACCGGAACTGCTGGTGGAGACCCCCAAGGGGATCCTCCCGCTGGCGGACATGCTGCCCCAGGCCTTCGGGCCGGACCACTTGAGATAGCCGTGTCGACGGCCCTTCGCCCCGCGGGGCGAAGGGCCGTCGTACTTCCCCGACCCCCTCTCTCTATGCGCGTAGAAGGAAGCACTTCATGGACGTCATCTCCGTCATCCGGACCAAGCGGGACCGCGGTGAGCTGAGCCCCGAGCAGATCGACTGGGTCATCGACGCGTACACGCGCGGTGTCGTCGCCGACGAGCAGATGTCGGCGCTGGCGATGGCCATCCTCCTGAACGGGATGAACCGGGCCGAGATCGCCCGCTGGACCGCCGCGATGATCGCGTCCGGTGAGCGCATGAACTTCGACTCCCTTTCCCGCCCGACCGCCGACAAGCACTCCACGGGTGGCGTCGGCGACAAGATCACGCTGCCGCTGGCCCCGCTCGTCGCCGCCTGCGGCGCGGCCGTTCCGCAGCTGTCGGGCCGCGGGCTCGGCCACACCGGCGGCACCCTCGACAAGCTGGAGTCCATCCCCGGCTGGCGCGCGCTGCTCTCCAACGAGGAGATGCTGCACGTCCTGGACACCACCGGAGCGGTCATCTGCGCGGCGGGCGACGGCCTGGCCCCGGCTGACAAGAAGCTCTACGCCCTGCGCGACGTGACGGGCACGGTCGAGGCCATCCCGCTGATCGCCTCCTCGATCATGTCGAAGAAGATCGCCGAGGGTACGGGCTCGCTCGTCCTGGACGTCAAGGTCGGCAGCGGCGCCTTCATGAAGAACATCGAGGACGCGCGCGAGCTGGCGCGGACCATGGTGGGCCTCGGCACCGACTCGGGCGTCAAGACCGTCGCCCTCCTGACGGACATGTCCACGCCGCTGGGCCTGACCGCCGGAAACGCGCTGGAGGTCCGCGAGTCGGTGGAGGTCCTCGCGGGCGGCGGCCCCGCCGACGTGGTCGAGCTGACCATCGCGCTGGCCAAGGAGATGCTGGACGCGGCGGGCATCAAGGACGCCGACCCGGCGAAGGCCTTGGCCGACGGTTCCGCGATGGACCACTGGCGCCGGATGATCGCGGCCCAGGGCGGCGACCCGGACGCGGCGCTGCCGGTCGCGCGCGAGCAGCACGTCGTTACCGCCCCCGAGTCGGGTGTGTTGACGCGCCTGGACGCGTACGGCGTGGGCGTGGGCGCCTGGCGCCTGGGTGCCGGCCGCGCCCGCAAGGAGGACCCGGTGCAGGCCGGCGCCGGCATCGAGCTGCACGCGAAGCCGGGTGACACGGTGACGGCGGGCCAGCCGCTGATGACCCTGCACACGGACACCCCGGAGAAGTTCGAGTACGCCCTGGCCTCGCTGGAGGGCACGTACGACATCGCCCCGGCGGGCACCTCGTTCTCCGCCACGCCGATCGTCTTGGACCGCATCGCCTGACCTGCGGCTTCTCCTTCGGATGAACGGGACCGGTAGACCCTTGCCGGTCCCGTTCGGCATGCTGGGATCGGTGACGAACCGATTGAGGAGCATTCCATGAGCGCACTCACCGTCCAGCATGAGCCACGCGGTGGCGACAGCTGGGACGCGCTTGTCCGTCTCTGGGAGGAGACGGACTGGCCGGAGGGCTGCAAGGTGGAGATCATCGAGGGGATCATCACCGTGGCGCCCACGCCTGCCAACCAACACAACCTCATCGCCGGAGAGGTGCAGCGCAAGCTCTACTCGGTCCTCCCCGACGATGGGGGCATCTACCAGACGCAGAGTGTGGCGGTCCCGTCCCGCAAAGGCATGTTCATCCCGGACCTTCTGGTGATGCCGACGGAGGTCCTCTCCGAGTCCGAGTCCGTGTACTACGTGCCCGCCGCCGCTGCGGAACTCGTTGTCGAGATCACATCCCCTTCGAATGCATCGCACGACCGCATCGCGAAGGTTGCCGGATACGCGCAGGCTGGTGTTCCGCTGTACCTCCTCATCGATGCGTTCGCCGGAGGCGGCCCGACGGTCACGCTGTACGGAGAGCCCAGTGACGCCGTCTACCGGGTGCTCCAGGCCGGCAAGTTCGGCGACACCTTCCGGCTGCCCGCGCCCTTCGGCGTCGACCTCGACACGTCCCTCTTCCCCACCCCCTGAGGCGATTCCCCTGCGCCGATGAGTTCCGGGCCACGGCGGAGTCATCCCCTCGTGGAGATCATGCGACTCGTGCTGCCCGGGCCGGCTCCGACCGCGCAGGAAACGGCCCGGCTGTGTGCCCGGCTCGCCCTGCTGTACGACAGCGGGGCGTCCGCCGTGGTGTGCGACGCGGCGGCCGTCACCGCGCCGGGCCTGGCCGCCGTGGAGGTCCTGGCCCGGCTGCGGCTGACCGCCGGGGCCCGGCCCTTCCGGATCACCGGGGCGCCGCCGGCCCTACGTGCCCTGCTGGACCTCGTAGGACTCGTCGAGCTGCTCGGGGAGGCCGAAGAGCGGGAACCACCGGGCGGTGTCCAGGAAGGCGTTGAGCCCGACGATCTTGCCGTCTGAGATCTCCAGCACCTGGAGCGCCCACGGGGTGTGGCCCCTCCCCGAGGCGGCCGGCCGGTACTGGCCGAAGGCCGGCATGCCGTTCGCCGTGGTCGGGATCAGGCGGGAGCCCTTGCAGCCGATGCCCTGGTTCAGGTGCCAGGCCGCGATGTCCGCGTGGCCCTGGAGCCACAGGTCGAACGGCGGCATCGACAGCACCGCGTCCTCGTGCAGGAGCGTGGTGAGCCGCGAGATGTCGTACGCCTCGAAGGCGGTCAGGTACTGCTCCAGCAGCTTCGCCTGGTCCGCGTCCAGCGGGTCGGCGGCCTCGCTCTCGCGGATCCGGCTGCCGGCCAGCGTGGCCCGGGCCCGCTGCAGGGCGCTGTTCACCGAGGCCACCGTGGTGTCCAGCAGCGTCGCGACCTCGTCCGCCTTCCAGGCCAGCACCTCACGAAGGATCAGCACCGCCCGCTGCTTGGCCGGCAGGTGCTGGAGGGCCGCGACGAACGCCAGCCGTACGGATTCCTTGGCGAGGGCCATCTCCGCAGGGTCGGCGGTCTGCGGCAGGACCCGCCCGTCCGGCACCGGCTCCAGCCAGGTCACCTCGGGCCGTTCGTTCAGCACGGCGGAGGCTTGGTGCTGCGGGGCTGACAGGTCCATCGGCCGGGCGCGCTTGTTCCCCGCGTTCAGCAGGTCCAGGCAGACGTTGGTGGCGATCCGGTACAGCCACGACCGCAGCGACGAGCGGCCCTCGAACTTCTCGAAGCTGCGCCAGGCACGGATGTACGTGTCCTGCACCGCGTCCTCGGCGTCGAAGGACGAGCCGAGCATCCGGTAGCAGTACCCCGTCAGCTCGACCCGGTAGCGGTCCAGCGCGGTGTCCAGGTCCGTGCTGGTGGCGAGGTCGCTCATGTCCGTTCATCCCCCTGGTAGTTCCCGGTACTTCGGAAACTACCGGAGGGGTCTGACAGTCGCAGCGGGACGGGATTGTCTATCGATATCAAGTATCTTGACGTCAAGATTGATGTGGGGCAGGCTTCCGCCATGTATCTCGATATCGAGATACATGGACTGCGGAGGGGGAGGCCCGGGATGCGGCGCGGCACGGAGACACGGAAGGCGCGGCGGGGGGAGCCCGGCCTGCTGGCGCAGCTGCGCCGACCGCCGGGAGGCCGCGACGCGCGGATCATGCTGCTCGCCCAGCTGCTGGACCGCGCCGGTACGGGCGTATGGGCCGCGTCCTCCATCCTGTACTTCACCTTAGTGGTCGGACTCGACGCCGGGCAGCTGGGCCTGCTGGTGGGCGCGGCAGGAGTGGCGGGCATCGCCGGATCACCTCTGGCGGGCCACCTCGCCGACCGCTTCCCGGTGCGCTCCCTGCTGATCGGCTGCCACCTGCTCCGGCTCGGGACCCTCTGCGCGCTGCTGCTGGTCACCCGCTTCGACGTGCTGCTGCTCGTGGTGGCCGTCACGTACCTGGGCGACCGGGCGGCCAAGACGCTGGAGATGCTCTTCGCCACCCGGGTCGCGGGCGAGCGGCGCTCCACCTACCAGGCGCTGTCGCGCAGTTCGGCCAACGCCGGGTACGCGCTCGGCGCGGGCCTCGCCGCGATCGGCCTCGCCGTCGGGACCCGGGGCGCCTACCAGGTGCTGATCCTGGCCAACGCGCTGTCGTTCCTCGTGGCCGCGGCCCTGGTGTGGCGCACCCGCGAGCCGCGCGGCCGCGGGCTCGTGGCGGCACGGCCCGGCGATGCCGCTCCGCAGGCGGCGGGCGGGGAGGCCGCAGGGCCCGGGCCGGCCGGGGCGGCCGGGCGCGGTCCCTGGCGGGACCGCGGCTACCTCCGGTTCGCCCTGCTGGACATCCCGATGAACCTGGACGACTCGATCCTCGGCGTCGGCCTGCCGCTGTGGCTGGTGCACCACACCACGGCGCCGCACGCCCTGGTCCCGGCGTTCCTGGTCATCAACACCGTGCTCGTCGTCGCCCTGCAGTTGCGCGTGTCGGCGAAGGTCCAGGGCCCCCGCCAGGCGGCGGCGGCCGTCGCCGCGTACGGGCTGACGACGCTCGCGTGCTGCGTCCTCCTGGCCACCGCCACCGGCGGCGGGATCTGGACCGCCTCGGCGGCCCTGCTCGCCGCGGCGGTCCTGGCCACGGCGGCAGAGCTGATGCGCTCGGTGAGCTCCTGGGAGCTGGCGGTCTCCCTCGCGCCCCGGGAGGCGCGCGCCTCGTACCTCGGCGTGGCCGGCATGGCCCAGTCCGTCCAGAAGTCCGCCGGCCCACTGCTGCTGACCGGCGCGGTGATGACGGCGGGCCCGGCGGGCTGGCTGGCCCTCGGGGCGGCGGTGGCGGGGCTGTCCCTCGTGCAACGCCGCGTCAGCCTGCGGCGGTTGGAGGCCCTGGCGGAGGCGGACAGGCCCTACGTGCCGGGCTTGCGGCCGTAGACGTAGACGTCCTCGCCGTTCCCCAGCAGGTTCCAGTACGCCTTGGCGTCGGCGGGCCGCATGTTCACGCAGCCGCCCGAACCCGGCGGGTTCCACATGCTCTTGGTGGTCGAGTGGAACGCGATGCCGCCGTCGAAGAACTGCGCGTACGGCATCGCCACGTCGTAGATCGTCGACCAGTGGTCGATGCTCCGGTAGTAGATCTTCTTCAGGCCGGTCCGGGTCTCCGTGCCGTCCTTGCCCGTGCGGACCGGGACGGGGCCGTACTTCAAGGCGGCGCCGTCCTGGATCCAGCTGAGCTGCCGCGTCAGGTCGACGCAGGCGATGCGCCCCCGGTCCACCGGGCAGGCGCCGGCCTTGTTGGGGGTGGTGCCGGCCGCCCGCTGCGCCAGCATGGTGCTCATCGTCTGCCAGGTCAGCGGCCCGGCGTAGCCCTGGGTCGGGGTGATCCCGTGGCTCGCCTGGAAGGCCCTGATGGCCGTGCAGTCGGCCGCCGACTGCCTGCCGTCCACCGGCCGCCCCAGGAACTGTTCCACCTGCCGCTGGTACGGCCCGGTGCCGAGGTTGCAGGAGGCGGCCCGCGCCGCTCCGCCGCCCGCGACCACCATCGGCAGCGCGAGCGCCACCGCCCCGCCGAACACCGCGGCAGCCCGTCGCCCCGCGCGCAGGTGCGTCGTCAGCGTCCCCATCCGGTCCTCCCCTTCGCGTGAACGTCTCCGTGTTGAATGCCCGGAAACCAGCGCGAGTTGCAGGAGAGGGGGACGTATTTCTCGCCTTTCCCGGCGAGTTCTTCAGCGCGCGGCCACAGCCGGACCCGGCATCCGCCGTTCCACGCGGGCCGCGTGGGACCCGTACAGCGTGATCGAGACGACGCCGAGGACGGCCAGCAGCGCGATGCCGACCGTGGCCGCCCAGCCGGCGGAGTGGTAGGCGAGCGCGCCCAGGGTGCCGCCCGCGCTGGAGCCCAGGTAGTACGCGGACTGGTAGAGCGCTGAGGCCTGCGCGCGGCCCGACTTCGCGGTCCGGCTCACCGCGGCGGAAGCCACCGCGTGCCCGGCGAAGAAGCCCGCCGTGATCAGGACCAGGCCGGTCAGGACCGCGGCCAGGGAGTCGGACAGCGACAGCAGCAGCCCCAGCGCCGTGGTGGTCACCGCCAGGTACAGCGCGCCCCGGCGGCCCGTGCGGGCCACGAGCTGCCCGGCGGCGGCCGAGGAGACCGTACCGACCAGGTAGATCAGGAAGATCGACCCGATCACGCCCTGCCCGAGCGAGAACGGCTCGTCCACCAGGCGGTAGCCGATGACGGTGTACACGGCGCCGAAGACGGTCATGAACAGCGCGCCGATCCCGTACAGCCGCAGCAGCAGCGGATCGCGCAGGTGACCGGCGACCGTACGGCCCACCGCGCGCGGGTTCAGCGACGCCGGACGGAAGAACCGCGCCCGGGGCAGCAGCACCAGGAACGCCGCCGCGCAGGCCAGCGCCATCAGCCCGACGGCCAGCAGACCGACCCGCCAGCCGCCCAGCTGCGCCGCCCAGCCGGTGACCATGCGACCGCTCATGCCGCCGATGGAATTGCCCGCGACGAACAGGCCGATCGCCCCGACCAGGGCCTTCGGCTTGACCTCCTCCGCCAGGTACGCCATCGCGGAGGCCGGGATCCCGGCGATCGCCGCGCCCTGGACGGCGCGCAGCGCCACCAGCCAGTCCAGGCTCGGCGCGAAGGGCACCAGCAGGCCGACGCCCACGGCCACCGCCATCGACCAGGTCATCATCCGGGTGCGCCCGAACCGCTCGGACAGCGCGCTGAGCGGCAGGACGAACAGCGCGAGCGCGCCGGTGGCCGCGGACACCGTCCAGCTGGCCTGACCCGCCGTCACCCCGAAGCCGTCGGAGAACGCGGGCAGCAGCGCCTGGGTGGAGTAGAGGAGGGCGAAGGTGGCGAGTCCGGCGGCGAAGAGCGCGAGGCTCATCCGGCGGTAGCCGGGACGGCCGGGCTCACGGCCCTCAGGGGTGGTGGTCTCGGAGGCCGGGAACGACGCGGTGGAGGCACCCGGGATGACGGGTGCCCCGGTATGAGCGGGAGACATGCCTCGAAGGTAGGCCCGTGTTTTTCATGCGTCCAATGCACAGAATCGCGATAATCGATCCACTCACGCATCAGTACAGCTCAGGGCGGCGCATGTCGATGAACCGTTACGAAGAAGACGTGTCGGTGACACGTTTGCTGGCCCCGCGCCTCGCGTACTTCGCGGCCGTCGCCCGGCACGAGCACGTCACCCGGGCCGCCCACGAACTGGGCGTCCCGCAGTCCACCCTGTCGCGGGCCATGGTCCGTCTCGAACAGGACCTGGGCGTCACGCTGTTCGCCCGCAAGGGCCGCACCGTCGCCCTCACCACGGCGGGCCGCACCTTCCTGGCCTCCACCGAGCAGGCCCTGGACGGGATCGCCCGAGCCGCCGAATCCGTCCAGCAGGACGCCGACCCGGCTTCCGGCAAGGTCGCCTTCGGCTTCCTGCACACCCTGGGCTCCGAGACCGTACCCGGCCTCATCCGCGCCTTCCGCGCCGACCACCCGCGCGTGCGCTTCTCCCTCGTCCAGAACTACGGCGAGGCCATGCTGGAGCGACTGCGCGCGGGCGAGCTCGACCTCTGCCTCACCTCACCCCTGCCCGACGCCCCCGACCTCGTCGCCCGCCGCCTCGACGAACAGCGCCTGCGCCTCGTCGTCCCCGACGACCACCGCCTCGCCGGCCGCAAGCGCATCCGCCTCGCCGAGGCCGCCGAGGAAACCTTCGTCACCCTGGAGCCCGGCTACGGTCTGCGCCGCATCACCGACGACCTGTGCGCGGAGGCCGGCTTCACCCCCCGCGTGGCCTTCGAGGGCGAGGAGGCCGAGACCCTGCGCGGCCTGGTCGCCGCAGGCCTCGGCGTCGCCCTCCTGCCGCCTCCGGCCGTGGCCCGTCCCGGCGTCGTCGAGCTGACGGTCACCGCCCCGCGCGCCGTCCGCGAGATCGGCCTCGCCTGGCTCGACGGCCACCCCGACACCCCTCCGGTGGCGGAGTTCAAACGCTTCCTGCTCTCCCGCCGCGGCCGCCTGATCCCCGAACTGGAGCCGCCCGTCTAGCCGGACACCTGGGGCGGCGGCTGGGCGGAGAGCAAGTAGCCCGCCTGGAAGCGGGACTTGGCGCCGACGGTCCGCATGATCCCGGCGATGTGCCGCTGGCAGGTCCGCTCCGGCATGCCGAGCCGCCGCGCGATCACCTTGTCCTCCAGCCCCTCCGACAGCAGCCGTACGATCGTCTGCCGCAGCTCGTCCGAGATCGACCGCGCCGCCTCCGGACTCACCGTCACCGGAAAGGGCTCCGCCCCCACCCAGGACCGCTCGAAGGCCGCCGTCATGAAGTGCACGACATTCGGTTCGCGCACCACCAGCGCCGCCCCGCTGCGGTCCGGTACCGCCATCAGGCCCGTGTGGTCGTCGAAGACCAGCATCCGCATCAGCCCGTCGCCCAGTGTCCGTACCTGCGCGCCCAGCGCCGTCACCCGCTCGACTCCCCCAGCTACCGCTGGGAGGTGCCCCCAGCCGCCGTCGGCCGCGAGTACCGCGCCGTGTGCTGGTAGATCGTGCGCATCCGGACCCCGCGAGCCAGCAGCGACTCGTCCCGCCCGATCGACTCCTCCAGCGTCTCCAGCGGCCGGCCCCCGCCCGGCTGCGAGGTCAGCAGCTCCCGCTCGCACGCCGCGGCCAGCTCCGCGATCAGTCCCCGTACCGTGCCGAGGTCGGTCACCAGCTCCAGGCGCCCCGAACCGCACAGGTCCCGGTGCGCGGTCCCCGCCTCGTACGCCGGCACCAGCGTTTCCAGCCGCCCCCGCAGCCGGTCCATCTCGTCGTGGGTCTCCCGCACGAGCAGGGCCAGCGGGGCCAGCGCCCGGGCCGCCGCGGCACGCGGCGCCACCGCGCTCCACCGGTCGGGCCCGCCGCCCGGCGCCCGCTGGAGCAGGTGCGCGGCGGCCAGCTCGGTGATCGCGACGGCCGCGCGCACGCCCAGGGCTTCGGTGGCCTCGGCCGCGTCGAAGGCGTTCCGTTCGACCGCGTACGCGTAGAGGCGTCGGGCCGCGGGGCTGAGATCGTCGGCTCGATCGGCTGACATACGCATATTCGTCCTGGTCTGCGGCTGTTCGTAAACCCCCTCGTGTTCCCGCAAGGCGGTAAGACGACGCCTGCCCGGCGGCGATCGGCATATGCCGAAGGGGCACAGTGGCAGCACGGCGTGAAGGGGGCCCGCCGTGTGGGTGCCCGCACCGTGGTGGTCGCGCCGGGATCCATCGGTGCCATCCGACCGTGAGGGGGCGGAGCTGCGGGCACGACCGGTGCGACCGCCGGCGGCTCGCCGGGGCCGTCGGCCGGAGCGGCGGACGCGTCAGCCGGAAGGCTTCGCGTAGTCGACGTATCCGGTCCAGTCCAGCGCGACACAAGGCTCGTCACCCAGGACCCAGGCGTCGTGTCCGGGTGCGATCCGGATGAAGTCGCCGGGGCCGATCTCGCCGCTCTCCCCGTCGTCCATGACGATCTTCATGCGCCCGCTCACCACGTACCCCGTGTGAGCGGACTGGCAGCTGTCCGTACCCGCCAGCGGCTTGATGTGCTCCGACCAGCGCCATCCCGGCTCGAAGACGGCGCGCCCGACGGCCCCGCCCTCGGTGTTGAACAGGTCCAGCCGGCCCTTGCCGTCCTCGAACGGACGCGTCTCGTCCGGCTTGTCGAAGTTCTTGCTCTGCAGTCCGGCCATGACTGATCGCCTCCGGAGGGGAACGCCCCGAGTCCACTCCTCACGTTACGCGCGGGAGCCGCTCCTCACCTGCGCAGCGACTGCCCGAACCCCGACGCCAGCGGCATCCGCAGGCCCAGCGGCGGGGGAGCGGCGAGCGCGTCCGTCACCGGCCGTGAGTACCGTCCCGAGAACACCGAGCCCAGTACGAAGTCCACGACCAGCGCGACGACTTCCGGCTGGTGCTCGCGCAGCCCGTGCCCGTCCGAGTGCACCTCGAAGCGGCAGGTCGACCGGTTGGCCTTCTTCGCCCGGGCGGCGAGCTGAAACGATGCCTCTGGGTCACTGCGCGCGTCGTTCGTGCCGTGCACGATCAGCACCCGCCGTCCCGACAGCTGTTTCACCGGTTCGGACGAGTCCGCCGCGGCCGCCGCATCCGCTAAGCAAGGAGCGAGCGACACCACGGAGTTGACGGCGTGGTGGCCCGCCGCCCGCAGCGCGGCGAGGCCGCCCGCGTCGTAGCCGGCCAGGCACACCGGCACGTCCCCGTACCGCCGCACCACCTCGTCCGCCGCCCACCCCGCCTGATCCTCGCGGGAGGACCCCCCGCCGTGGACGACGGCGTGCGCGACCAGCCCCTCCGCCACGCCCGCCCGGACCAGCGCCCGCCCGAGGGGACGCAGTGGACCGGGGGAGAATCTGGACGCTCCGGGAAGCAGGAGCACCACACCACTGACCGTCGAACCCGAGCCGTTCGCGCCGGCCGCCCGCCCCAGGCGGGCCCCGCGCGCCGGCGGCGCATGCTGTGCCATGACGGAACAGTCTCAGACGCCGAGGTGTACGCCATCCGTCCGCGCGGGCACTGTTACATATCTGCGGCCGTCGTCGGCGCGTCGCTCTACGCGCGTAGGAGCTAGAGTGCCCAGATGACGAGCGAGACCCCCAACCTGCCGACCCCGGATCAGATCCGCCGTTCCCCGAAGGTGCTCCTGCACGATCACCTCGACGGTGGACTGCGCCCCGGGACCATCATCGAGCTGGCCCGCGAGGTCGGCTACGAGAACCTCCCCGAGACCGACGCCGACAAGCTCGGCATCTGGTTCCGGGAAGCCGCCGACTCCGGTTCCCTTCCGCGCTACCTGGAGACCTTCGCCCACACCTGCGCGGTCATGCAGACGAAGGAGGCCCTCTTCCGGGTCGCCGCCGAGTGCGCCGAGGACCTGGCCGAGGACGGCGTCGTGTACGCCGAGATCCGCTACGCCCCCGAGCAGCACCTGGAAGCCGGCCTGACCCTCGAAGAGGTCGTCGAGGCCGTGAACGACGGCTTCCGCGAGGGCGAGCGCCGCGCCAAGGCGAGCGGCCACCGCATCCGCGTCGGCGCCCTGCTGACCGCGATGCGCCACGCCGCCCGCGCGCTGGAGATCGCGGAGCTGGCCAACCGCTACCGCGACAACGGCGTCGTCGGCTTCGACATCGCCGGCGCCGAGGCAGGGTTCCCTCCCACCCGCCACCTCGACGCCTTCGAATACCTCAAGCGCGAGAACAACCACTTCACGATCCACGCGGGCGAGGCCTTCGGCCTGCCGTCGATCTGGCAGGCCCTGCAGTGGTGCGGCGCCGACCGCCTCGGTCACGGCGTGAAGATCATCGACGACATCGAGGTCGCCGCCGACGGCTCCGTGAAGCTGGGCCGCCTCGCCTCGTACGTCCGGGACAAGCGCATCCCCCTGGAGATGTGCCCGACGTCGAACCTGCAGACGGCCGCGGCCGCCTCGTACGCCGAGCACCCGATCGGCCTGCTGCGGAAGCTGCACTTCAGGCTCACGGTGAACACCGACAACCGCCTGATGAGCGGCACCAGCATGAGCCGCGAGTTCGAGCACCTGGTCGACACCTTCGGCTACTCGCTCGACGACATGCAGTGGTTCACCGTCAATGCGATGAAGTCCGCGTTCATTCCTTTCGATGAACGACTGGCCATGATCAACGAGGTCATCAAGCCCGGTTATGCGGAACTGAAGTCGGAGTGGCTGTTCCAGCAGACCGCTTCCACCAGCGGTTCTGTCTCGGCGTAGGCCACGGCATGACGTACTGAAAGCGCCCGGGAGGAGCAATTCCCGGGCGCTTTCTCGTATTTACGGATGTTTGCGGGCGGGGGTTTCACGTGACTAGTTTGCGAAGCCGCTCAAATTCCCCGTCGCAAGGAATATTTTTCATGAAGCAGTCAGCTGCCAAGATCCTCGGTGCCGCCGCTCTCGGTGCCGCCTTCGCCGCCGTCGCCGCCGGTACCGCCTCCGCCGCCGCCCTCCCGGCCGTCGGTCTCACCGACGCGCTGGGCACTGCCACGGGTGCGCTCCAGGGGGTCACCAGCCAGCAGCAGGCGGGCACCCAGGGGGGCCAGCAGTCGAGCGACCCCACCTCCTCGGTCACCGGCCTGCTGAACCCGCTCACCGGCGCCCTCAACGGCGGCTGACGCTGTCCCGATGCGAACGCGCGCACGGCGGTCGCACGCCTCTTCGACGAGGTGTGTGTACCGCCGTGCCGTGTGCCACGATCACCACCAACTGCCCGCCGACCCCATCGGTATGAGGTTCTTGGTCATGCGCATGAAGGCACGAGCGACGATGGTCGCGCTGGTCCCCGCCCTGCTGCTCGCGGCGGTCGGCTGCGCCGGCACGGGCAGCCCCGCGAAGGGCAAGGACCCGGACCCCAAGGGTTCCGCAGGTCAGGCCTCGGGAGCGCCCGGCGGCCCGGCGGCGACCGCCCCCGGCGGCTCCGCCGCGCCCAAGGCCGGCAGCAGGCTGGAGCGGTCCGCGCTGGAACAGGGCGACCTGCCCGGCTACCAGATCTCCGCCCAGGGCAAGAATCCGAGCGCCCCGAACGGTCAGCCGCAGGCCGACAAGAAGGCCTGCCAGCCGCTGGCCGACATCATGGGCGACAAGCCGGACCCGGCCGCGCGCGAGACCGTCAACCGCGGCGTCGGCTCCCAGAAGCAGGTCGGACTCGCGGTCTCCGCGTCGGTCAGCTCCTACGCCGAGAGCGACGCCAAGACGCTCATCGCCCGCCTCAAGGCCGCCGTCGCGGCCTGCGGTACGGGTTTCTCCGCCACGGTCGAGAAGCAGACCGGCAGCTACCGCGAGGTGCGGGCCGCCGGATACCGCACGTCCGGCGACGAGAGCGTCAGCTGGACCACGACCGCGGCCGCCCAGGACGTCTCGGCACAGGTCCACATGGTCGTCGTACGCGAGGGAGAGACCATCGTGCGGCTGATGGCCCTCAACGTGGCGGCCGGCCAGCAGAAGACCCAGGTGCCGCAGGAGGTCGCCGACAAGCAGCTGGAGAAGGTCCAGCGGGCCGGCTGACGCGCCCCCGGTCCGGCGGAGGGCCTACCAGGCGGTGGAGGCGGACTTCTCGTTCGGCAGGAGCAGCCACAGCGCCAGGTAGATGAGGAACTGCGGGCCGGGCAGCAGGCACGAGACGACGAATATGACGCGCATCGTGTTCGCGGACATTCCGAAGCGGCGCGCCAGTCCGGCGCAGACTCCGCCGATCCACCGGCCGTCACGGGGGCGGGCAAGGGCGCTCATGGGGTTCTCCTTCATCGGGATCGCTTTTCTGCGATGCCTCAATACTCCCGGGGAACCGCCGACAGGACCTCGGTCCAGGGGCCGAGCCCGACCCTGGTAATTCTCGGGGTGGCCCCCTGATAAGCGGTGCGTGAGCGCCTCATCCGGGCGCGCAGCGCCGGTACGACGGCCGCGTGCGCGAGCAGCACCCCGACGGTGTTCAGCAGGACCGAGTCCACGTCGACCACCTGGCCCGGCACCGCGGTCTGGAGCATCTCGATGCACACCGAGACCAGCGCGCCCGCTGCCGCCGTCCGGGCGAGCGAGGACCACGCGGACAGCGCCGACGGCGCGAGCCGCCCGCTGACCAGCGGCAGCAGCACCCCGAGCGGGGCCAGCAGCGCCAGTCCCTCGCCGATCCGGTGAGCGGCCTCCAGCGGCCCGTAGGCGAGGTCCGCCCTGATCCCCGCCAGCGGGTTCAGATTGGCGGCCGCGGCCCAGGGCACGTCCAGCGGCCGAAGAGTCAGCCAGCCGACGACCAGGAGGTGGGCGACCAGCAGGACGGCTGCCAGGAGCCGGAACCGGAGATGAATGGCGGTGGCGGCGCTGCCGCCGGCCTCATTGCGCTGCACACCTGCGAGGACGCACCGTCCGGTGGCCCCGGTTCCGCCCGCGTGGGATGTGCTGGGGAGCACGTACGGGGACCGGTCAGCCCGTGGCGAGGAGCACGATCAGCACCAGCGCGCCGGCCACGACCGGCGCGATGATCTCGTACGACCACGTCACGCGCACGCTGCCCTGGGCGCCGGGCCGCGAGGCACCGCGCTCCGCCAGGTCCCGCAGCTCCTCCACGACCCGGTCGGCCTCGGCCCGGTGCGGCTCGGCCGGCTTCTGTGCGTCCGTGGAGGACGGGGCCACGCCGCCGCGGCGGCCGGGCTGCTGCTGGCGGGCCGCCTTCTTGCGGTCGCGCAGCGAGACGGGGACGGACCAGAGCTGATACTTCGAACCCTCCGCCAGCACCTCGGCCGAGTACCCGGCGCGCACCGAGTCCACGGCCGCCCACGGCAGCTCGATGACCCGGAAGGGGTTGCGTACGCGCAGCCGGTCGGCATTGGCGAAGACGGCCGGGCGGATGGTGAAGGCCACGACCAGCGGTACGGCGCAGAGCGCGACCGCGAGCGCGATCCACGGGGTGTTCCCGGAGCCCCGCACCACGGCGTCCCCGCAGAGCCATGCGATCAGGGCGAGCAGCAGCACGCCCGTGACCACGGCCATGGAGGAGCGGTAGACCCGGTCGTCGTACACCGGCTCGTCGGAGGGCTGCTGGCTGCTCATGCGGTCGATTCTGCCCCACGCGGTCTCAGCCCACGAGATCGGCGTACAAGATGATGTTGTCGGGCCGGTGGCCGTCGGTGATCGCGCCCCCGCAGGTGATGACGCGCAGCTCAGGCCGGGAGGTGTCCCCGTACACCTTGGTGGTGGGGAAGTGCTTCTTGTCGACCTGCTCCAGCTCGCGGACGCGGAAGACGGCGGTGCTGCCGTCCGCGCGGGAGACGGTGATCTCGTCACCGGTGCGGACGCGCGAGACGTCCTTGAGCACGGCCGGGCCGCGGGCGGTGTCGAAGTGGCCGATCAGCACGGCCGGGCCGGTCTCGCCGGGAGTGACGCCCTTGTCGTACCAGCCGATCTTGTCCCCGTCGGCCACGGAGGGCACCTCGACGGTGCCGTCGGCGGCCAGCCCCAGCTTCAGGAGCGGCGAGGCGTCGACCCCGGCCGAGGGGATCCGTACGCGTACGGGCGCGGAGGCGGGCAGCGGGGCGGCCGATGCCGGGGCCGCCGGGGCGGACGTGGGGGTGACGGCGGGCGGGGCGGAGGCCGCGGGCTGCGTGCCGGGCGGGGCGGCGGGCGTGGGAGCGGCGCCGCAGCCGGTCAGGGCGGTCGCGACGACGGCGGTGGCGAGCAGGAGGCGTACGCGGTGGGCCATGGGGTGCTCCGGGAACGGCCTCCGGCGGGCCGCCACGAGGGCGGCCCGCCGGAGGGGAGGTGTGGGCAGGTCGAGCGGGGTGTGTCAGCGCTGCGCGCGGCGGCGGAACAGGGTGAACGCGCCCAGCCCCGCGAGGATCGCGGCCAGCCCGGTGCCGGCCAGCACCGTGGTGGAGTCGTCGCTGTCGCCGGTGGTGATCTCGGCACCGGCGGCGACCCCGCCCTTGGGCACGACGGAGGTCTGACCGGCGGTCTGCGGCTTCGGGGCGGCCGGGGTGGAGCTCGGCGTCGCGGAGGGCTTGGGGTCGACCTGCGGCTTCTCGGTCGGCTTCTGGAACGTGTAGTTGAAGGTGCAGCCCTTGGGCAGCTTCGGGAAGGTCGCGTGGCCGTACGGCGTGCCGCCGCCCTGGGTCTTCCACTCGAAGACCGGCTCGGCGGAGCTCGCGTTCAGGATGCGGGCAATGATGCCGGCGCCGTCCGGCAGGGACGGGTTGGCGCGGGTCAGGGACGTGTGCCCGTCGGGACCTTCCTCCGCGAACTCCAGCTGGGCGACCGGCCCGTTCGGGGTCATCATCAGCTGGGCCAGTGCGCCTGCCCCGATGTTCTGTTCCACGGGCTTGGAGACGCACTCGGAGCCCTGCCCCTTCGGCAGCGGGTAGGAGGTGCTCTTGCCGTCCTTGGTCACCACGAGGGTCTGGACGTGGATCTCGCCGCCCTCGACGAGCTCCAGCTTCAGGCCGTTGACCGAGCCGGAGCGGTGCTCGTCGTTCAGCACGGTCAGGACCTTGCCCATGTAGTCGTCACCCGGCTTCCAGTCCGGGGAGACGGCGCGGATCCAGGCCTCGGGGCCCTCGGACTTGTTGCGCAGCACCGCGACCAGGCCCTGGCCGATGGCGTGGACCTCGCCCTCGTAGCGGCTGTCGTCCGAGGCCGCGGCTGCCTGCGGGGCCGCGGCCGGCGCGGCGAACGCGGCGCCGGCGGCCGGGAGGAGCATCGCGCCCGCGAGGGCGGCGGTGACGATCGAGGTGCGGAGGACGAGGGCGGTACGCATAACGACTCCTGAAGCGTGGGTGAGGAGAGTGGAGGAGAGCCGCATGCCGCGTTGTGTCTGTTCGGTCTGGTTCACCGGGTCAGGTGTGGCGGGCTGCTGAAGAGAAATCTATGGATCTTGTGCGGCCGGAGGATCCGGCTCCCGTCATGGCCGTGTAACGGCCGGAAGGGTGTCGGAGCGGAGGTGTCGATTCCATAGCGATCCTCCGGAATGGGATCCGGGGGGTGACAGGTCGCTACGCGCGTAGATATGCTCATCTGGTGACCATGCCCACCACCCTCACCGCATTCGCTGACGTGACGACGTCCGACAGTGCGCTGCGCCGCTTCCTGCACGGGCTGCCCGGCGTCGACGCTGTCGGTCTGGAGGCCCGCGCGGCCTCCCTCGGCACCCGTTCGATCAAGACGACGGCCAAGGCGTACGCCATCGACCTGGCCATCTCGATGATCGACCTGACGACGCTGGAAGGCGCGGACACCCCGGGCAAGGTCCGGGCGCTCTCCGCCAAGGCCGTCAACCCCGATCCGACCGACCGCAGCACCCCGATGACGGCCGCCGTCTGCGTGTACCCCGACATGGTGGCCACCGCGAAGGCGGCGCTGAACGGCGCCGACGTCAAGGTCGCCTCCGTCGCCACCGCGTTCCCGGCCGGCCGCGCGGCCCTGCCGGTCAAGCTCGCGGACACGGCCGACGCCGTGGCCGCCGGCGCCGACGAGATCGACATGGTCATCGACCGTGGCGCCTTCCTCGCCGGCCGCTACCTCGACACCTACGAGCTGATCAAGGCCGTCAAGGAGGCGTGCGTGCGCCCCGACGGCACCGCGGCCCGCCTCAAGGTCATCTTCGAGACCGGCGAGCTGTCCACGTACGACAACATCCGCCGGGCCTCCTGGATCGGCATGCTCGCGGGCGCCGACTTCATCAAGACGTCGACGGGCAAGGTGGGCGTCAACGCCACCCCGGCCAACACCCTGCTCATGCTCGAAGCCGTACGCGACTTCCGGGAGCAGACTGGAATCCAGATCGGCGTGAAGCCGGCCGGCGGCATCCGCACCACCAAGGACGCGATCAAGTTCCTGGTCCTGGTCAACGAGACCGCGGGCGAGGACTGGCTGAGCAACCACTGGTTCCGCTTCGGCGCCTCCAGCCTGCTCAACGACCTGTTGATGCAGCGCCAGAAGCTGAGCACCGGCCGTTACTCCGGTCCCGACTACGTGACGGTGGACTGATCACCATGGCATCCCTCTTCGAGTACGCACCGGCTCCCGAGTCCCGCTCGGTCGTCGACATCGCCCCCTCCTACGGCCTCTTCATCGACGGTGAGTTCACCGACGCCGCCGACGGCAAGGTCTTCAAGACCGTCTCGCCGTCGTCCGAGGAAGTCCTGGCCGAGGTCGCCCAGGCGGGCGCCGCCGACGTGGACCGCGCCGTCAAGGCCGCCCGCAAGGCCTTCGAGAAGTGGTCCGCGCTGCCCGGCTCCGAGCGCGCCAAGTACCTCTTCCGCATCGCCCGGATCATCCAGGAGCGCAGCCGCGAGCTGGCCGTCCTGGAGACCCTGGACAACGGAAAGCCGATCAAGGAGACCCGCGACGCGGACCTCCCGCTGGTCGCCGCGCACTTCTTCTACTACGCGGGCTGGGCCGACAAGCTCGACCACGCGGGCTACGGCCCGAACCCGCGCCCGCTGGGCGTGGCGGGCCAGGTCATCCCCTGGAACTTCCCCCTCCTCATGCTCGCGTGGAAGATCGCCCCGGCGCTCGCCACCGGCAACACGGTCGTCCTGAAGCCCGCCGAGACCACGCCCCTGTCGGCGCTGTTCTTCGCGGACATCTGCCGCCAGGCCGGCCTGCCCAAGGGCGTCGTCAACATCCTCACCGGGTACGGGGACGCGGGCGCGGCCCTCGTCGAGCACCCGGACGTCAACAAGGTCGCCTTCACCGGCTCGACCGCCGTGGGCAAGAAGATCGCCCGCCACGTCGCCGGGACCGACAAGAAGGTCACTCTGGAGCTGGGCGGCAAGGGCGCCAACATCGTCTTCGACGACGCGCCCATCGACCAGGCCGTCGAGGGCATCGTCAACGGCATCTTCTTCAACCAGGGCCAGGTCTGCTGCGCGGGCTCCCGCCTGCTGGTCCAGGAGTCGATCCACGACGAGCTGCTCGACTCGCTCAAGCGCCGCCTGTCCACGCTGCGCCTCGGCGACCCGCTCGACAAGAACACCGACATCGGCGCGATCAACTCCGCCGAGCAGCTCGCCCGGATCACCGCGCTCGCGGACACCGGCGAGGCCGAGGGCGCCGAGCGCTGGTCCCCGGCCTGCGAGCTGCCGTCCGCCGGCTACTGGTTCGCCCCGACGCTCTTCACGAACGTCACCCAGGCGCACACCGTCGCCCGCGACGAGATCTTCGGCCCGGTGCTGTCCGTGCTGACCTTCCGCACGCCCGACGAGGCCGTCGCGAAGGCCAACAACAGCCAGTACGGCCTGTCCGCCGGCATCTGGACGGAGAAGGGCAGCCGCATCCTCGCGGTCGCGAACAAGCTCCGCGCGGGCGTCGTCTGGGCCAATACGTTCAACAAGTTCGACCCGACCTCGCCGTTCGGCGGTTACAAGGAGTCGGGCTTCGGCCGCGAGGGCGGTCGCCACGGCCTGGAGGGTTACCTCGATGTCTGAGTCGTCGACGGCGCGTCTGAGCGTCTTCAAGACCTACAAGCTGTACGTCGGGGGCAAGTTCCCCCGCTCCGAGAGCGGCCGGGTGTACGAGGTGACGGCGAAAACATCGTCGGGTGGCAAGGGCAAGTGGCTGGCCAACGCCCCCCTGTCCTCCCGCAAGGACGCGCGTGACGCGGTCGTCGCCGCCCGCAAGGCCTTCGGCGGCTGGTCGGGCGCGACCGCGTACAACCGGGGCCAGATCCTCTACCGCATCGCCGAGATGCTGGAGGGCCGCCGGGACCAGTTCGTCCGCGAGGTCGGCGAGGCCGAGGGCCTGTCCAAGTCGAAGGCGGCGGCCGTCGTGGACGCGGCCATCGACCGCTGGGTCTGGTACGCGGGCTGGACCGACAAGATCGGCCAGATCGTCGGCGGGGCCAACCCGGTCGCGGGCCCGTTCTTCAACCTCTCCACCCCCGAGCCGACCGGTGTCGTCACGGTCGTCGCCCCGCAGGACTCGTCCTTCCTGGGCCTGGTCTCGGTGCTCGCCCCGGTGATCGCCGGCGGCAACACGGCCGTCGTGATCGCCTCCGAGAAGGCGCCGCTCCCGGCGCTCTCCCTCGGCGAGGTGCTCGCCACCTCCGACCTGCCCGGCGGAGTGGTCAACATCCTGTCCGGCAAGGCCGCCGAGATGGGCCCGCACCTGGCGTCCCACCAGGACGTCAACGCGATCGACCTGGCGGGTGCGGATGTCGCGCTGGCCAAGGAGCTGGAGATCGCGGCGGCCGACAACCTCAAGCGCGTCCTGCGTCCACAGCCTGTGGACGACTGGAGCGCGGACCCGGGTACGCGGCGCATGACCGCGTTCCTGGAGACCAAGACCGTCTGGCACCCCACCGGGTCGCTGGGCGCGGGCGGCTCCTCGTACTAGAGCCCGCCCGGGACAGTCCGGCCCCGGCAGCGTCCGTCCACGCTGCCGGGGCCTTCCCGTGCCCGCCTACGCCTTGGGGAGCACCGGCCCCAGCAGCGAGGTGACGGCGGCCATGGGCAGCTCGCCGACGGAGGGCCCCTGCGTCAGGACGCCGGTGACCATGCCCGTACCGACCGCCGGGAAGTCCGCGACCTTCGTGGCGACGCCGTTGTCCAGCGGGTCCACGCCCGTGTGGGCGAGCGGATTCACCTTGAGGTTCGAGATCGGGTCGGTGACCCCGGCGAGGGCCGCCGGGACATCGAGTTCACCGGCCTGCGCGCCGCCGGCGGCCATCGCGAGGGCCGCGCCGGCCATCGAGACCGCCAGCCCGGCGCTGCGGAGCCGGTGCGGTGCGGAGGGGGCTGCGTGACGTGCCATGGGATTCCCGCCTGTGGTCGTAGTCGCGTGCGCACGCAGCGTAGTTGAGGTGTGATCCTGGATACCAACCGGCCACCGGGAGGATCCCCTACCCGGGGGAATGGTTCAGACTGGTGTCCCGTGAGCTGTTCTTCTCCTTCACCGACCCGCGTCGTCCTTCTGACCGGTCCGTCGGGCTCCGGAAAATCCGTACTGGCCGCCCGGTCCGGGCTGCCCGTGCTGCGCCTCGACGACTTCTACAAGGAGGGCGCCGACCCCACCCTCCCGCTGGTCGAAGGCAGCTCCGACATCGACTGGGACTCCCCGGGATCCTGGGACGCGCAGGCGGCCGTCGCCGCGATCGCGGAACTGTGCGCGGCCGGGCGGACGGAGGTGCCGGTGTACGACATCGCCACGTCCTCGCGGACCGGGACCGAGACCCTGGACATCTCGCGGTCGCCGCGGACCCCGCTGTTCATCGCGGAGGGGATCTTCGCCGCCGACATCGCGGCGCGCTGCCAGGAGCTGGGGCTGCTGGCCGACGCGATCTGCCTGCGGGGGCGGCCCTCGACCACCTTCCGGCGGCGCCTGGCCCGTGACCTGCGGGAGGGGCGCAAGTCCGTCCCCTTCCTGCTGCGCAGGGGTTTTCGCCTGATGCGGGCCGAGCGGGGCATCGTGGCCCGGCACGTCGGGCTCGGCGCGCACGCCTGTGGCCGTGACGAGGCCCTCGGCCGCCTGGCCGCCGCCGCGGCGGGCCGCCACCGCGCCGCCGCTCCGGCGTAGCCGGGGATTTCGCCGCGGCGACATCCCCGGGCACGCCGCGCACGCGAAAAGGCGGGATCACGCGGACCCCCGGCCGCCTGATCCCGCCTTTTCCCCCCGCGGCCCCCGCCCCACCCCCGTAGGACGGGCCCCCTGGCCCGATGGCTCTTTGTCGGTGCCGCGTTACGCGACGAGTTCCTCGAAGGACTCCGCCTCGTCGCGGCCGAAGCTCAGCGCCTCGTCGTCCCGCATGCGCCGCAGCGACCGCCAGATGCTCGACTTCACCGTGCCGACGCTGATCCCGAGGATCTCCGCGATCTCCGGGTCCGTCCGGCCCTCGTAGTACCGCAGCACCAGCATCGTGCGCTGCGGCTCCGGGATCCGGGCCAGCGCCTGCCACAGCACCGCGCGCAGCTCCGTGCCGCCCATCGCGTCCGTGTCCGAGGCCGTCTCCGGCAGCTCTTCCGTCGGGTACTCGTTCAGCTTCCGCCGACGCCACGCGCTGATGTGCAGGTTCGTCATCGTGCGGCGCAGGTACCCGCCCACGGCCGCCTTGTCGCTGATCCGGTCCCAGGCTCGGTACGTGGAGAACAGCGCGCTCTGCAGCAGGTCCTCGGCCTCGTGGCGGTCGCCGGTGAGGTGGAAGGCCGTCGCGTACAGCGCTGCCCGCCGCTCCTGGACGTACGCCGTGAACTCGGCCTCGGACGTGGAGGACGGCGTGCCCTGTGCGGGAACCGCCCGGTACTGGTTTGCGTCAATGGCTACGACGTGTGCCGGCCGGGGACGGGTGACCGCAACCTTACGGACACCCGCCCGGCGGTTCACATCGTGCAGCCGCGTGACAACCGCGCTGGTGGTGGTGCTGTGCAGCGTGTTCATCTCGCGCCCCCCGTCGTGGAGTCTGCTTCGGTCCGTCGTGTTCGGTTGCTGATAGAAGACTGCCCGGCCGACTTAACCGGGGTGTCCGTCGACTGTCACAGGCCTGTCACAGCGATCTCGGCGTCACTCCTGCGAGGGCGAGGCGAGGACGCGACGAGATCCCGTACCCCGGACGGTCGAACTCCCGTCGGTCGATGGGACAGAATGAGCCCGTGCCTTTCCTGTTGCTGATCGAGGACGACGACGCCATCCGCACGGCCCTCGAACTCTCCCTGTCTCGCCAGGGCCACCGTGTGGCCACCGCGGCGACGGGCGAGGACGGCCTGAAGCTGCTGCGCGAGCAGCGGCCGGACCTGATCGTGCTGGACGTGATGCTGCCCGGGATCGACGGTTTCGAGGTGTGCCGGCGCATCCGGCGCACCGACCAGCTGCCGATCATCCTGCTCACCGCGCGCAGTGACGACATCGACGTGGTCGTGGGCCTGGAGTCCGGGGCCGACGACTACGTGGTCAAGCCCGTGCAGGGGCGGGTCCTCGACGCCCGCATCCGCGCCGTGCTGCGCCGCGGTGAGCGCGAGTCCAGCGACTCCGCGAGCTTCGGCTCCCTCGTCATCGACCGCGCCGCGATGACGGTGACGAAGAACGGCGAGGACCTCCAGCTCACCCCGACCGAGCTGCGGCTGCTGCTGGAGCTGAGCCGCCGTCCCGGACAGGCGCTCTCCCGCCAGCAGTTGCTCCGGCTCGTCTGGGAGCACGACTACCTGGGCGACTCGCGGCTCGTCGACGCCTGCGTGCAGCGGCTGCGTGCCAAGGTCGAGGAAGTGCCTTCCTCCCCGACCTTGATCCGTACCGTCCGGGGTGTCGGCTACCGGCTGGACTCCCCGCAGTGATCAGACCTCTGTTCGCGGGCCGGCGCTGGACCAGCCTGCGGCTGCGGCTCCTCGTGGTGTTCGCGCTCGTCGCGCTCACGGCCGCGGTCTCCGCGTCCGGGATCGCGTACTGGCTCAACCGGGAGGCCGTCCTCACCCGTGTCCAGGAGGCCGCACTCGGCGACTTCCGGCAGGAGATGCAGAACCGGGCCGCGGCACTGCCCGCCGACCCGACCCCCGCGGAGATGCAGCGCACCGCCGAGCTGATGGCGGGCAGCAGCCCCGGGTACAGCGTGCTGCTGGTGCAGGAGCTGGGCGACCACCGCCAGGTGGCCGGGGCCGCGGGTCCCGACACCTTCGGGCTGGGCGACGTACCGAAGTCCCTGCAGAACGCTGTCAACGACCGGCAGAAGACGACGGCGGCGAACGACGCCGAGTACCACGTGTACTGGCAGCGGACGAAGCCGCACGGCAATCCGTACCTGGTCGGCGGCACCCGGATCGTGGGCGGCGGGCCGACCGGCTACATGTACAAGTCGCTCGCGCAGGAGCGGGACGACCTGAACGCGCTCGGCTGGTCGCTGACCATCGCCACCGGTCTCGCGCTGCTCGGCTCCGCTCTGCTGGCGCAGGCCGCGGCCCGTACCGTGCTCAAGCCCGTGCAACGGCTCGGGGACGCGGCGCGGCGGCTCGGCGAGGGCGAGCTGGACCACCGCCTCGACGTGTCGGGTACGGACGAACTCGCCGACCTGTCGCACACCTTCAACAAGACGGCCGAGGCGCTGGAGAAGAAGGTCGCCGACATGAGCGCGCGGGAGGAGTCGAGCCGGCGCTTCGTCGCGGACATGTCGCACGAACTGCGCACGCCGCTGACGGCGTTGACGGCGGTCGCCGAGGTGCTGGAGGAAGAGGTCGACGACCTCGATCCGATGATCGCACCGGCGGTGGCGCTGGTCGTCAGCGAGACGCGCCGCCTGAACGACCTCGTGGAGAACCTGATGGAGGTCACCCGCTTCGACGCGGGTACGGCCAGGCTGGTGCTGGACGACGTGAACGTCGCCGACCAGGTCACCGCCTGCATCGACGCCCGGGCCTGGCTCGACGCGGTCGAACTCGACGCCGAGCGGGGCATCGTGGCCCGCCTCGACCCGCGCCGCCTCGACGTGATCCTCGCCAACCTGATCGGCAACGCGCTCAAGCACGGCGGCTCGCCGGTGCGGGTGTCGGTGACGGTGGAGGGGGAGTGGCTGGTGATCGCGGTGCAGGACAACGGACCGGGCATTCCCGAGGACGTCCTGCCGCACGTCTTCGACCGGTTCTACAAGGCGAGCGCGTCGCGGCCGAAGTCGGACGGCAGCGGGCTGGGCCTGTCGATCGCGATGGAGAACGCGCACATCCACGGCGGTGACATCACCGCCGCCAACGTGGCCGGGGCCGGGGCGCTGTTCACCCTGCGGCTGCCGATGGATGTGGGGAAGGTGATCGCGGGTGACCAGGATGCGTAGGGCGCTGCCGGTGGCGATGGTGCTGCTCGCCGTCTCGGGGTGCGGGATCAGGGCGACCACCGTGCCCGTGGACGTGGGCCCGGCGCCCTCGCGGGTGTCGTGCGACACCCCGGCGCAGCCGAGCGGGCAGAGCGGGGTGCAGGGCTTCCGGGCCACGGTGGAACTGGTCTGCGGATCGCAGCTGGTGGGCGTGGAGCGGATCGTCCCGATACCGGAGAAGAGGGTGCTGAAGGACCCGGTGGCGCTCGTCGCGCAGGCGCTGCTGGAGGCGCTGGAGCGGACGCCGAGCGCGGAGGAGCGGGACGCAGGCTTCACGACCGGGGTCCCCTCGGGGCTGACGGCGGTCGCGCCGAGGACCGGTGACCCGGCCGGCACGGTCCGGCTGAGCCGCAAGCCGGAGGACCTGCCGCCGGTGGCCCTGTCGCAGATCGTGTGCACGCTGGCGGGCAGCGAAGCCGTGTCGGCGGGCCCGGGACCGGTGGTCCTGGGCGGCCCGGACGCCGATCCACCGCGGAAGTGGGAGTGCACGGACGCGGTCCGCTCGCGCCCGGAGTCGATCCCGACCCTGGGCGACGTCGTCCGCCCCACCCCTTCCTGACGCACCGTTCGCACGGCGCGGCCCCGGCGGGTCCCGGAGACGGCGACGGCCCCCCGAGCCGGAGCTCGGGGGGCCGTCACCGTACCGGGCGGGCTAGATGCCCGCGGCCGCGGCCAGGTCCTTCTTGATCGCGTCCAGGATTTCCTGGCCGCGGGCGCGGGCCGCAGACAGGTCGGAGGCCTCGGGCACCGGGACCACGACCTCCAGGTAGCACTTCAGCTTCGGCTCCGTGCCCGACGGGCGGACGATCACCCGGGCCTTGTAGGCGCCGTCCAGGTAGTAGCGCAGTCCGTCCGTCGGCGGGAGGGACTCCGTGCCCTGGTTCAGGTCCTCAGCCGAGACCACGCGCAGGCCCGCGAGGGAGGTCGGGGGCTCGGCGCGGAGCGCGGCCATCGCCGAGGCGATGACCGACAGGTCCGAGACGCGGACCGACAGCTGGTCGGTGGCGTGCAGGCCGTGGGCCATTGCCAGGTCGTCCAGCAGGTCGGTCAGGGTACGGCCCTGCTCCTTGAGCTCCGAGGCCAGCTCCGCCACCAGCAGGGCGGCGGTGACGCCGTCCTTGTCACGGACGCCCTCGGGGTCCACGCAGTAGCCGAGCGCCTCCTCGTAGCCGTAGCGCAGGCCCTCCACGCGGGCGATCCACTTGAAGCCCGTGAGGGTCTCCTCGTGGCCGACGCCCGCCGCCTCCGCGATCCGCCCCAGCAGGGAGGAGGAGACGATGGACTCCGCGAAGACGCCGCGAGCGCCCTTGTGCACCAGGTGGGCCGCCAGCAGGGCGCCGACCTCGTCACCGCGCAGCATCCGCCAGCCGGAGGCGGCGGAATCGTCCGGGACGGCCACCGCGCAGCGGTCCGCGTCCGGGTCGTTGGCGATCACGATGTCCGGTCCGGCCTCCGCCGCCTTCGCGAAGGCCAGGTCCATCGCGCCCGGCTCCTCCGGGTTGGGGAAGGCCACCGTCGGGAAGGCCGGGTCCGGCTCGGCCTGCTCGGCCACCAGGACCGGCTCCGGGAAGCCGTGCCGGGCGAAGGCCGCCATGACGACCTCCTTGCCGACGCCGTGCATGGCCGTGTAGACGGTCCGCACGCCCCGGGGGGATCCCGGGGTCAGGACGGAGTCCGTGCGGGTGAGGTAGGCCTCCAGGACCTCCTCGTCGAGCTGCAGCCAGCCGTCCGTCGGGCGGGGTACGTCCGAAAGCGCCCCGATCGCCGCGATCTGCGCCGCGATCTCGGTGTCCGCCGGGGAGACGATCTGCGAGCCGTCGCCGAGATAGACCTTGTAGCCGTTGTCCCGGGGCGGGTTGTGGCTCGCGGTGACCTCGACGCCGGCGACGGCACCCAGGTGCCTTATGGCGTACGCGAGGACCGGCGTCGGCAGCGGACGGGGCAGGACGGCCGCACGCAGCCCGGCGCCGGTCATCACGGCCGCGGTGTCGCGGGCGAAGTCGGCGGACTTGTAGCGCGCGTCGTAGCCGACGACGACCAGGCCGCCGGTGTGACCCTGGGCCTTCAGGTAGGCCGCAAGGCCCGCCGCGGCCCGGATGACCACGGCACGGTTCATCCGCATCGGGCCCGCGCCCAGCTCGCCGCGCAGTCCGGCGGTGCCGAACTGGAGCGTGCCGGAGAAGCGGTCCGCGAGGTCCGCCGTGTCGCCGGCCTCGATGAGCCGGGCGAGCTCGTCCGCCGTCTCCGGGTCGGGGTCCTCCGCCAGCCAGGCCTGGGCCCGGGTGATCAGGTCGTCCTGTTCCTGCACTGCTTCCGCCTTACCTCTCGTACCTCTGGGGCCTCTCGTACGGTCACTCAGATGCGGGCGAGGACCTGGGTCAGCAGCTTGCCCATGCGCGCGGCCGAGTCACGGCCGGCCTGGAGCACCTCTTCGTGGTTCAGCGGCTCGCCGGAGATGCCCGCCGCCAGGTTGGTGACCAGGGAGATGCCCAGCACCTCGGCGCCGGCCTCGCGAGCGGCGATGGCCTCCAGCACGGTGGACATGCCGACCAGGTCGGCGCCCATGACGCGGATCATGTTGATCTCGGCCGGGGTCTCGTAGTGCGGGCCGGGGAACTGCACGTAGACGCCCTCTTCGAGGGTCTCGTCGATCTCCTTGCACAGCGCGCGCAGGCGCGGCGAGTAGAGGTCGGTGAGGTCCACGAAGTTCGCGCCGACGATCGGCGAGGTGGCCGTCAGGTTGAGGTGGTCGCTGATCAGGACGGGCTGGCCGGGCTTCATGCCCTCGCGCAGGCCGCCGCATCCGTTGGTGAGGACCACGGTCTTGCAGCCGGCGGCGACGGCGGTGCGCACGCCGTGGGCGACGGCGGCGACGCCGCGGCCCTCGTAGTAGTGGGTCCGGCCGAGGAAGAGCAGCGCGCGCTTGTCGCCGATCTTGTACGAGCGGATCTTGCCGCCGTGGCCCTCGACCGCGGGCGGCGGGAAGCCGGGCAGCTCGGTGACCGGGAACTCGGCCTCGGGGGCGCCGAGCGCCTCTGCGGCGGGGGCCCAGCCGGAGCCCATGACGAGGGCGACATCGTGGGATTCGGCGCCGGTCAGCTCACGCAGACGGGCGGCTGCGGCGGTGGCGTCGGCGAAGGGGTCGGTAACAGATGCGTTCACGCGGAAGAGCGTAGCCGCTCATTGCCTACGCGCGTAGATGGCACAGGTCACGGTGTTCGGATCGTTGCCTTGTCGTTTCCGCCGAATCGTCCCCGCGGGACCTGGCGTGGGCCCGGGCAGGACCGGGCAAGGGCCCGGGCGAGGCCCGGGCAGGGCTCAGCAGGGCCGCTTGCGGAGTTCCATCACATAGTCGTGCGGGGCGCCCGCGGACTCGGCCGCGTCGGCGATCTCGCCCAGGTAGCGCGCCGAGGGCAGCCCGCCCTCGTAGCCGTTGAGGACGTACACCCAGGCCGCCTCCTCGCCGTCCAGTGTGTGCACGCGCACACGCATCCGGCGGTAGATGTCGAGCCCGACGCCCTCCCAGCGGTCCATCGAGTCCTCGTCCAGCGGCGCGATGTCGTACAGGGCGACGAAGACCTGGTGGCGCGGGGCTTCGACGATCGTGGCGAGTGCGCCCTCCCAGCCCATCTGCTCGCCGCCGAAGGTCAGCCGCCAGTCGTTGATCCAGCCCGTTCCGCGCAGCGGCGAATGGGGAGCACGGCGCGTCATCAGCCGCGGGTCGAGGTTGCCGGCGTACGCGGCGTAGAGCGACATGAGTCCGAGAGTACGGGAGGGTCGGCGATCACGGCGTGCCCGGCCGGTGCCCGGATGGAGGGACCGGGCGCGAAGCACCTTGAAGCGTGCGGGACAATGGGGCACGGAATGCATCCCCCGGGGAGACCCCCCGGAAGCCCCGGCCGGGGCGGCAGCCGGCCGGGTAGACGTGAGGCGGAGTTTTCGTGACCCGGATCGTGATCATCGGCGGCGGACCCGGCGGGTATGAGGCGGCCCTCGTGGGGGCCCAGCTCGGCGCGGAGGTGACCGTCGTCGACTGCGACGGTCTGGGTGGCGCGTCGGTGCTGACCGACTGCGTGCCCTCCAAGACTCTCATCGCGACCGCCGAGGTCATGACGACCTTCGACTCCTCGTACGAGGAGCTCGGCATCGTCGTCGCGGACGACACCCCGCCGCTGGAGCAGGCCGCGCGTGTCGTCGGCGTGGACCTCGGCAAGGTGAACCGGCGCGTCAAGCGCCTGGCGCTCGCCCAGTCGCACGACATCACCGCCTCCGTCACCCGGGCCGGCGCCCGCGTCGTACGGGGCCGCGGCAAGCTCGGCGGCCCCCAGGGCATCGACGGCACCCGGGACGTCATCGTCACGGCCGCCGACGGCTCCGAGACGATCCTGACCGCGGACGCCGTGCTGATCGCGACCGGCGGGCACCCCCGCGAGATCCCGGACGCCATGCCCGACGGCGAGCGGATCCTGAACTGGACCCAGGTCTACGACCTGGACGAGCTCCCCGAGGAGCTCATCGTGGTCGGCTCCGGCGTGACCGGCGCCGAGTTCGCCGGCGCGTACCAGGCCCTCGGCTCCCGGGTGACGCTGGTCTCCTCCCGCGACCGCGTGCTGCCGGGTGAGGACCCCGACGCGGCCGCCGTCCTGGAGGACGTGTTCCGGCGCCGCGGCATGAACGTCATCGGCCGCTCCCGCGCCGAGTCCGCCAAGCGCGTCGGCGACCGGGTCGAGGTCACCCTCGCCGACGGCCGGGTGCTGAGCGGCACGCACTGCCTGATGGCGGTCGGCGCGGTGCCGAACACCTCCGGGATGAACCTGGAGGAGTCCGGGGTGCGGCTCAAGGAGTCCGGGCACATCTGGACCGACAAGGTGTCGCGCACCTCCTCGCCCGGCGTCTACGCGGCCGGCGACGTCACCGGCGTCTTCGCCCTCGCGTCCGTCGCGGCGATGCAGGGCCGCATCGCGATGTACCACTTCCTCGGCGACGCGGTGGCCCCGCTGAACCTGAAGACGGTTTCCTCGAACGTCTTCACCGACCCGGAGATCGCCACCGTCGGCTACACCCAGGCCGACGTGGACTCCGGCAAGATCGACGCCCGCGTGGTGAAGCTCCCGCTGCTGCGCAACCCGCGCGCCAAGATGCAGGGCATCCGGGACGGCTTCGTGAAGCTGTTCTGCCGCCCGGGCACCGGCATCGTCGTCGGCGGTGTGGTCGTCTCCCCGCGCGCGAGCGAGCTGATCCACCCCATCTCGATCGCGGTCGACAACAATCTGACGGTCGAGCAGATCGCAAACGCGTTCACCGTGTACCCCTCGTTGTCGGGTTCGATCGCCGAGGTGGCGCGGCAGCTGCACACGCGGAAGGCCGCCGGAGAGGCGTAACGGCCGCATGCCGTAAGGAGTTTGGGGCGGGGCGCCGTCCCGTGGCCGGTCGTTCACGCAACCAACCGACCGCGTATACCACTAGTCGCCCCGCCGTACGGACAACTTCGGTATTCCGGTGCAAGGAGCTGAAAGCAGACGGTCGTTGGGGTTACTGTCAGTTTCGTGTTCGCTGCAGAACGTCGTCAATTGATCCTCGAAATGGTGCGGGCCAACGGAGCGGTTTCGCTCCGGGAGCTCGCCCGCGTAGTCCAGACCTCCGAAGTGACCGTACGGCGGGACGTGCGGGCGCTGGAGGCAGAAGGACTCCTCGACCGCCGGCACGGCGGTGCGGTCTTGCCGGGCGGTTTCACGCGGGAGTCCGGCTTTCCGCAAAAATCCCATCTCGCGACGGCGGAGAAGACCGCCATCGCCGATGTCGCGGCCTCCCTCGTCGAAGAGGGTGAGGCCGTCGTTGTCGGCGCGGGCACCACGACCCAGGAGCTGGCGCGCCGGCTCGCCCGGGTGCCCGGCCTGACCGTCGTCACCAACTCGCTGCTGGTCGCCCAGGCGCTGGCGCACGCGAACCGGGTGGAGGTGGTGATGACCGGCGGCACCCTGCGCGGGTCCAACTACGCCCTCGTCGGCAGCGGTGCCGAGCAGTCCCTCCAGGGGCTGCGGGTCTCCCGCGCCTTCCTGTCGGGCAGCGGCCTGACCGCCGAGCGCGGGCTGTCCACGTCCAACATGCTCAGCGCGAGCGTGGACCGGGCGCTGGTCCAGGCGGCCGCGGAGGTCGTCGTCCTGGCCGACCACACGAAGCTCGGCACGGACACCATGTTCCAGACGGTGCCGACCGATGTGATGACCCGCCTGGTGACGGACGAGCCCCCGCCGCACGACGACCGGGCGGCCACGGAGCTCCAGGCCCTGGCGGACCAGGGCGTCCAGATCACCGTGGCCGGTGGTGGTGGTGGTGTCTCCGTCGGCGGTGACGGCATGGCGGGCCGCCGCCCGCGCCGGGACTCCCCCCTGCCGGTCCAGCGCCGGGGCGGCCCGCCGGCCCAGCTCCGCAGCGCCTCGCCGCTGTCGGACCCGGGGGAGCGGGAGCGGGCGAGGGTGGCGGACATGCGGCGGCGGCAGCAGGGGTGATCACCCCTTCCTCGTGAAGGCGGACGGCACGTTCAACGCCTCCTTCGGCAGCTGGAAGTCCGGCAACGGCAACTGGTGCTGGAACGAGTCCAAGCACGTCACCGGTGACTTCAACGGGGACGGCCGGGACGACATGCTCGCCCTGTACGGCCACGGCAACGGATCCGTCGAGATGTACACGCTGCTCGGCAAGGCCGACGGCGGCTTCGCGGCGCCGGTGCGTTCCTGGAACCGGGCCGCGGGCATCTGGGACTACAACAGGAGCAAGCTCACCTCGGGCGACTACAACGGCGACGGCCGAGCCGACGCCGCCATCGTCTACAGGTTCGACAACGGCCGCTCGGCCGTGTACACCCTGACCGGAAAGCCCGACGGCGGGGTCAACGAGGAAGTCCAGAGCTGGAGCAGCCCGGAGCAGTCCTGGTACCTGGAGAACACCGGGATGCCGGTGTCCGGCGACATCAACAAGGACGGTCGCGACGACATCGCGATCATGTACAACTACTACGCCGGAGGCAGCGCGGCCTTCACCTTCAAGGGCCGCACCGACCGCACCGACGGTGGGTTCGAACCCCCGCTGAAGAGCTGGGAGGCACCGCCCGGCACCTGGTAGCCGCCGGGCGCCGCACATGACGTCGGCCCCCAGGACCCGAACGGGTCCTGGGGGCCGATTGCGTCGTGCGGGCCGCGGACGTCAGTCCTTGATCTCGCAGATCGTCGCGCCAGAGGTGAGCGAGGCGCCGACCTCGGCCGTGAGGCCGACGATGGTGCCGGAGCGGTGCGCGTTGAGCGGCTGCTCCATCTTCATGGCTTCGAGTACGACGACCAGTTCGCCCTCGGTGACCTGCTGGCCCTCCTCGACCGCGACCTTGACGATCGTGCCCTGCATCGGGGAGGCGAGGGTGTCGCCGGAGGCGGCCGGGCCGGACTTCTTGGCCGCGCGCCGCTTGGGCTTGGCACCGCCTGCCGCCGCCGTACGGGCCAGGGTCATGCCCAGGGACGACGGGAGCGAGACCTCCAGGCGCTTGCCGCCGACCTCGACGACCACCGTCTCGCGGCCCGGCTCGTCCTCGGTGTCCTCCGCGGCCGGAGCCGCGAACGCCGGGATCTCGTTGACGAACTCGGTCTCGATCCAGCGGGTGTAGACCGTGAACGGGCTGCCGTCCGTCGGGGCGAAGGCGGGGTCCGTGACGACCGCGCGGTGGAACGGGATGGCCGTGGCCATGCCCTCCACCTCGAACTCGGCCAGCGCACGCGCGGCGCGCTGCAGGGCCTGCTCGCGGGTGGCACCCGTGACGATCAGCTTGGCGAGCAGCGAGTCCCAGGCCGGGCCGATGACCGAGCCGGACTCGACGCCCGTGTCGAGGCGGACGCCCGGACCCGTCGGGGCGGCGAACTTCGTCACCGTGCCGGGGGCCGGGAGGAAGCCGCGGCCCGGGTCCTCGCCGTTGATGCGGAACTCGAACGAGTGACCGCGCAGGACCGGGTCCCCGTAGCCGAGCTCCTCGCCGTCGGCGATGCGGAACATCTCGCGCACCAGGTCGATGCCGGCGACCTCTTCGGTGACCGGGTGCTCGACCTGGAGGCGGGTGTTGACCTCCAGGAAGGAGATCAGGCCGTCCGCGGAGACCAGGAACTCGACCGTGCCGGCGCCGACGTAGCCGGCTTCCTTCAGGATCGCCTTCGAGGCGGCGTACAGCTCGGCGTTCTGCGCCTCGGACAGGAACGGCGCGGGAGCCTCCTCCACCAGCTTCTGGTGGCGGCGCTGCAGCGAGCAGTCACGGGTGGAGACGACGACGACGTTGCCGTGGCTGTCGGCGAGGCACTGGGTCTCGACGTGGCGGGGCTTGTCGAGGTAGCGCTCGACGAAGCACTCGCCGCGGCCGAAGGCGGCGACGGCCTCACGGACGGCGGAGTCGTAGAGCTCCGGCACCTCTTCGAGGCTGCGGGCGACCTTGAGGCCGCGGCCGCCACCGCCGAAGGCCGCCTTGATGGCGATCGGCAGGCCGTGCTCCTTGGCGAACGCGATGACCTCGTCGGCCCCGGAGACCGGGTCCGGCGTACCGGCGACCAGCGGCGCACCGGCGCGCTGGGCGATGTGACGGGCGGCGACCTTGTCACCCAGATCGCGGATGGCCTGCGGCGGCGGGCCGATCCAGGTCAGGCCCGCGTCGATGACGGCCTGCGCGAAGTCGGCGTTCTCGGACAGGAACCCGTATCCGGGATGGATGGCGTCCGCGCCGGAATCGGCTGCGGCCTGGAGGACCTTGGAGATGTCCAGGTAGCTGGCGGCCGGGGTGTCACCGCCCAACGCGAAAGCTTCGTCGGCCGCGCGGACGTGCAGAGCGTCCCGGTCCGGATCGGCGTAGACGGCTACGCTCGCGATCCCGGCGTCCCGGCAGGCCCGAGCAACGCGGACAGCGATTTCGCCACGGTTGGCGATGAGCACCTTGCGCACGATGGCTCCCTCCTTGAAACAAGCTGAGTTTAGGGACAGTCCACACGGCCTTTCGACCCTTCCCCGGTGGTGACCTTGCCCACACAGAGTGTGATTCGAGGCTCTCTCCACCAGGGAACCCTTATGGCGCCCCAAGTCAGGGGGATCCCCGACTGCACAGTAACCCCGTCATGTAGCCAAGGTCTCTGTCTTGCCGGTCAGCCGCCCCGGGTGATTCTTTGTCGAGTCCCTACGAACGGCCCACGTTTTCTTTGCTTGATCGCCGCGCCGGGGCCCTCCCGTAACGAAGCGGCCCGGACCCCTTGTCCGCACGTTTACCCGTTAGTAGCCTCCAGGCGTCGAACAGGCTTGGGACGCGTGAGGGGTGGGGACGTCGTGCTGCGCAGACTCGTGGCCGGACTGGCCGCGATCGCACTTGCCGCGGAAGCGGCCGTGCTCGTGCTCGTCCACATCGTGCTGGGGACGACCACCGCGAACCAGTCGATGTCGATCGCGGGCAGCGATCCGGATGTCATGTCCAAGGCAACCTACGCCCTCGGGGCGGGTATGGGCGCCTTCCTCCTGCTGTGCGCCGTGCTCGCCGCCGTCGCGGCCGTCCGCGACAGGGCGCCCGGCGCCTTCGCCCACGTCGTGCTCGTCACCGCGGCCGTCACCCACGGGGTGCTCGGCATCCTCGCCGTCGTCCTGGTCGGCTGGGGCGCCTTCGCGGTGACGACGCTGATCCTGTGTCTCCTCGTACTGACCCTGATGCTCTACGCCGCCCCGCCCGAGTCCGCCTCCGCCGGATCCGCCGCCTCCGCGGCCGGATCCGGGCCGGGGGACGGCGTTCAGGACACCCCGCCGCCGGTCGGGGGACTCAAGCCCACAAATCCGTGATGGATACACCCAGTTCGCCCAGCAGGGAGCGCAGCAGCGGCAGCGACAGCCCGATCACGTTGCCGGGATCCCCGTCGATGCCCTCGATGAACGGCGCCGACAGCCCGTCCAGGGTGAACGCCCCCGCCACGTGCAGCGGCTCGCCGCTCGCCACGTACGCCGCGACCTCGGCGTCCGTCGGCTCGCCGAACCGGACCGTCGTGGAGGCCGTCGCCGACACCTGACGGCCGGTCGTCGTGTCGATCACGCAGTGGCCCGTACGCAGGATTCCGGACCGCCCGCGCATCGCCTTCCAGCGCGCGATGGCCTCCTCGGCGTCCGCCGGCTTGCCCAGCGCCTCGCCGTCCAGCTCCAGCACGGAGTCGCAGCCGATCACCAGCGCGCCCGAGGCCTCGCCCAGGGCCGCCACGACCGCCGCCTTCGCCTCGGCCAGCGCCAGCGCCAGCTCGGCCGGCTCGTCGTGGTCCAGCGCGTCCTCGTCGAAGCCGCTGACGATCACGTGCGGGGCGAGCCCTGCCTGCCGCAGCAGGTTCAGCCGGGCGGGGGAGGCGGAGGCGAGGACGAGCGAGCGCGGTTCGACAGTCATGGTGGCCATCGTAGGGGCGCTGCGGGGTACCCCTAGAAGTGGTCGGCCGACTAGAAGTGGTCGGCTAAGTGGTCCACGCCGAGTACGTAGACCACGACGAGCATGGCCAGCGCCAGCACCACCGTCAGCCGCCGGACCATCGCCTGCGCGTCGCGCATGTCCTTCGGCGGCTCGTTCTTGGGATCGGACCAGAGCATGCTCCGATCCTGTCCCCGGGACGGCAGCGGCGCCTGAGTACCCGTACTCAGGCGCCACCGCCCGTTCACACCATCTTCGCCACGGCCGTGGTCCGGCCGGGCCGGCCGGACTAACCGGGCCAGTACGTACGGCCCCACGCCCGCGGCCCCGGCTGCGGCAGCCGGTGCCGTGCCACCCGGGCGGGCGCCGCCCACTCGTCCGCCGCCCGCGGCGCGCCCGACGGCGCCGATGCCAGCGCCGCCGCGCGCGCTTGGACCACCGCCAGTGCGGCGGCCAGCTCCTCCGGGGTCGGGTTTCCCTTGACGACCTTGATCACCACAGGACTGACCTCCTAGAGGGGGATGTTGCCGTGCTTCTTCGGCGGCAGGGACTCCCGCTTGGTGCGGAGCTGGCGCAGCCCCTTCACCACGTGCGCCCGCGTCTCCGACGGCATGGTCACCGCGTCGATGTAACCGCGCTCGGCGGCCGTGTACGGGTTGAGCAGCGTGTCCTCGTACTCGGCGATGAGCCGCGCACGGGTCTCCTCGGCGTTGCCCGCCTCCTCGGCCTCGGCGATCGCGCGGCGGTGCAGGATGTTGACCGCGCCCTGCGCGCCCATGACGGCGATCTGCGCCGTCGGCCAGGCCAGGTTGAGGTCCGCGCCCAGGTGCTTGGAGCCCATGACGTCGTACGCGCCGCCGAAGGCCTTGCGGGTGATGACGGTGATCAGGGGGACGGTGGCCTCGGCGTACGCGTAGATCAGCTTCGCGCCGCGCCGGATGATTCCGTTGTACTCCTGGTCGGTGCCCGGCAGGAAGCCCGGCACGTCCACGAACGTCAGCACCGGGATGTTGAAGGCGTCGCACGTCCGGACGAACCGCGCCGCCTTCTCGGAGGCGTCGATGTCCAGGCAGCCGGCGAACTGCATCGGCTGGTTGGCGACGACACCCACCGGGTGGCCCTCGACCCGGCCGAAGCCGGTCAGGATGTTCGGCGCGAAGAGCGACTGCGTCTCCAGGAACTCCGCGTCGTCGAGCACGTGCTCGATCACGGTGTGCATGTCGTACGGCTGGTTCGCGCTGTCCGGGATCAGTACGTCGAGCTCGCGGTCGGCGTCGGAGGCCTCGGTGTCCGCCTCCTCCGGGAACGCGGGCGGCTCGGAGAGGTTGTTCGACGGCAGGTACGAGAGCAGCGACTTCACGTACTCGATGGCGTCCTTCTCGTCGCCCGCCATGTGGTGCGCGACGCCGGACGTGCTGTTGTGCGTCCGGGCCCCGCCCAGCTCCTCGAAGCCCACGTCCTCGCCGGTGACCGTCTTGATGACGTCCGGGCCGGTGATGAACATGTGCGAGGTCTGGTCGACCATGACCGTGAAGTCGGTGATGGCGGGGGAGTAGACGGCGCCGCCCGCGCAGGGCCCCACGACGAGGCTGATCTGCGGGATGACTCCGGAGGCGTGGACGTTGCGGCGGAAGATCTCCCCGTACATGCCCAGCGCGCTGACACCCTCCTGGATGCGGGCGCCGCCGGAGTCGTTGATGCCGATGACCGGGCAGCCGGTCTTCAGCGCGAAGTCCATGACCTTGATGATCTTCTGGCCGTAGACCTCGCCGAGGGCTCCGCCGAAGACGGTGAAGTCCTGCGAGAACACCGCCACCGGGCGGCCGTCCACCGTGCCGTAGCCGGTGACGACGCCGTCGCCGTAGGGGCGGGTCTTCTCCAGCCCGAAGTTGGTGGAACGGTGCCGGGCGAACTCGTCCAGCTCGACGAAGGAACCTTCGTCGAGCAGCAGGGCCACCCGCTCACGCGCCGTCAGCTTGCCCTTGGCGTGCTGCTTCTCCACGGCACGCGAGGACCCGGCGTGGGTGGCTTCGTCGATGCGGCGCTGCAGATCCGCGATCTTGCCCGCGGTGGTGTGCATGTCGATCGGCTCTGACGGTTGTGACATCGGGGTCGCGGCTCCCTGCGTGGTGTCAACGGCCTGGTCAATTGGATGACTACTGCTGGCTACTGGTGCGTAGCGTATCGGCGGGCATGGCGCTCGGCAGTGCGGCGTTTGACACACCTACATTGGCTTGCATGACGCCATCAGATGCATCAGCTGGAGCTTCCGCCGGTCGCTGGTCGAACCTGGACCGGCCGCCCCTGAACGCCGCGGCCCTGCAGCGGGCCCTCGTCACCGGGGAAGGGCTGTGGACCTCCCTGGAGGTCGTCGCCGCCACCGGGTCGACCAATTCCGATCTCGCGGCCCGGGCGGCGCAGCTGCCCGAGGGGGCCGTGCTCGTCGCCGAGGAGCAGACCGCCGGGCGCGGGCGCCTCGACCGCAGCTGGGTCGCGCCGGCCCGGTCCGGGCTGTTCTTCTCCGTCCTGCTCAAGCCGGGCGGCGCCGTGCCGCAGGAGCGGTGGGGGTGGCTGACCCTGCTGGCCGGGGTGGCCACCGCGACCGGGCTCTCGCGGGCGGCGGGCGTGGACACCGCCCTCAAGTGGCCCAACGACCTGCTGGTCACCGTGGACGGGGAGGAGCGCAAGACCGGCGGGATCCTCGCCGAGCGGGTCGACGACGGCGTGGTCATCGGGATCGGGCTCAACGTCAGCCTCACCGAGGACGAGCTGCCGGTGCCGACCGCCGGGTCCCTCGCGCTGGCCAAGGCGTCCGTGACCGACCGGGACCCGCTGCTGAGGGCCGTGCTCCGCTCCCTGGAGCAGTGGTACGGGAACTGGCGCGCGGCCGGCGGCGACCCCGCCTCCAGCGGCCTCCAGGAGACCTACGCGGCGGGCTGCGCGACCCTGGGCCGTCACGTCCGCGCGGAGCTGCCCGGGGGCCGCACGCTCACCGGAACGGCCGAAGCGGTCGATACCGACGGCCGCCTGGTGGTCCGTACGGCCGAGGGAGCGCACGAAGCGGTGGGAGCCGGGGACGTCGTCCACCTGCGGTCGGTGCACTGAGGGCCGGCCGGACCCGGACGGAGCGAGCCGCAAAACGGGGAGGGGGAGTGAGCTACGGCACACCTGCCGTATGGTTTAGGCGATCCCGGTACTCGTGGTGATCACCCGGTTCGGCAGGGCAGTGCGCACGGAAATGGACAGGAGGCGGCCCTTGACCGTCGACGACTCTACGTCCAGCGCGTCGGCCCCAGGGCCCACGGGTCCTGGTACGCCGATCGGGCGTGACCAGCACACCCCGCTGCACGAGGTGGACCACACGGCCCATCCGACGGCGGACCCCCTCGCGATCAGGCTCGAACAGCTGATCCTGGGCGCCGAGCGCCGGTACACCCCCTTCCAGGCCGCCCGCAGTGCCGGCGTCTCGATGGAGCTCGCCTCCCGCTTCTGGCGGGCCATGGGCTTCGCGGACATCGGCCAGGCCAAGGCCCTGACGGAAGCGGACGTACTGGCGCTGCGCCGGCTCGCGGGCCTGGTCGAGGCCGGGCTGCTGTCCGAGCCGATGGCGGTGCAGGTGGCGCGGTCCACCGGGCAGACCACGGCACGCCTCGCGGAGTGGCAGATCGACTCGTTCCTGGAGGGGCTGACGGAGCCGCCGGAGCCGGGGATGACCCGTACGGAGGTCACGTACCCCCTCGTCGAGCTGCTCCTGCCCGAGCTGGAGGAGTTCCTCGTCTACGTGTGGCGCCGCCAGCTGGCGGCCGCCACCGGGCGTGTCGTGCAGGTGGCGGACGACGAGGAGATGGTCGACCGGCGGCTCGCGGTGGGCTTCGCCGACCTGGTGGGATTCACCCGTCTGACGCGGCGGCTGGAGGAGGAGGAGCTCGGCGAGCTGGTCGAGTCCTTCGAGACGACGTCGGCGGACCTGGTGGCGGCGCACGGCGGCCGGCTGATCAAGACGCTCGGCGACGAGGTGCTGTACTGCGCCGACGACGCGGCGACGGCGGCGGAGATCGCGCTGCGGCTCATCGAGACGATGGAGGCCGATCCGCAGATGCCCGAGCTGCGGGTCGGGATCGCCTTCGGCACGGTGACGACCCGGATGGGCGACGTCTTCGGGACCACGGTGAACCTGGCGAGCCGGCTGACGTCTATAGCCCCCAAGGACGCGGTGCTGGTGGACGGGGCGATGGCCGAGGAGCTGGGCCGGACCGGGGCGGCACCCGTCTCCGAGAAGGAGGCCGAGTCGGAGGAGGGCGGCGGCGGGTACCGCTTCGCGCTCCAGCCGATGTGGCAGCGTCCGGTGCGCGGGCTGGGCGTCGTGGAGCCCTGGTCGCTGACCAGGCGGAAGCCTAAGATCCCCGGGTAACGTTCGTTAACCGGGAGGGTCCTGTGGCTGTGGAGTCTGAGTTCGTGGCGGTACGTCGGCACGATGGCGGGGTCGCGGAGCTGGTCCTGGACCGGCCCAAGGCGATGAACGCGGTGTCCACGCAGATGGCCCGCGCCATCGGGGCGGCCTGCGCCGAGCTCGCCGCGGACGCGTCCGTACGGGTGGTCGTGCTCACCTCGACCGCGGAGCGGGCGTTCTGCGTGGGGGCGGACCTCAAGGAGCGCAACTCCCTGTCGGACGCCGAGCTGGTGCGGCAGCGGCCGACCACGCGCGGGGCGTACGGGGGCGTACTGGAGCTGCCGATGCCGACGATCGCCGCCGTGCACGGCTTCGCGCTGGGTGGCGGCTTCGAGCTGGCCCTGGCCTGCGACGTGATCGTCGCCGACGAGACCGCGGTGGTCGGCCTGCCCGAGGTGTCGGTGGGCGTGATCCCCGGCGGCGGGGGTACGCAGCTGCTGCCGCGCCGGGTCGGTGCGGCGCGGGCCGCCGAGCTGATCTTCACGGCGCGCCGGGTGGAGGCGGCCGAGGCGCTGTCCCTGGGCCTGGTGGACTCGGTGGTCCCGGCGGGCACGGACACGGCCGAGGCCCTCGACCTGGCCGGCCGGATGGCGGCGAACTCCCCCGTCGGGCTGCGGGCCGCCAAGCGGGCGCTGCGGCTGGGGCACGGGATGGACCTGGCGGCCGGTCTGGAGATCGAGGACGCGGCCTGGCGGACGGTGGCCTTCTCGGGCGACCGGGCCGAGGGCGTGGCGGCGTTCAACGAGAAGCGCAAGCCGAACTGGCCCGGGCAGTAGCCCTTCGGGGACGCCGCGCGGTCGTCGCGTCGCCATCGCACCGCCTTCGCGTCGCCGCCACCGTCACCGCTAGTGATCCTGTCGCCACCGAAAGTCGCGCCACCTATCACTAAATCGGGCAAAACTCCCTAACCTGGTGTGATGGGAGTCGACGGGCGGCTGCGAGCCGTGGTGAGCCTCGCGCAGGCGATGGCCGCCGCGTGCGCGCCGCGGGACAGTGTGCGGGCGGCTGCGCGGGGCGCGCGGGTGGCCCTGGACGGCTCCTTCGCCGCGATCTCCGCGTGGGAGCGCGAGCGGGGGCGCCTGCGCGTGCTCGTGAACGAGGGGGAGCGGCGGACCGGCGAGGAGGAGTTCCCCGAGGACGAGTCCTATCCCGTCCACGACTTCCCCGAGGTCACCGAGTTCCTGCACGAGCGCTGGGTGGGCGGCGGCGGCCCGCACGCCTGGGTCGAGAGCGCCGTCGGCGACCGGTCGGGCCACCGCGGCGAGGCCCTGCGCCGGCGCGGGCGCGGGACCTGCGTGGTCGCGCCCATCGTGCTCAGCGGGCGGGCCTGGGGTGAGCTGTACGTGGCCCGGGACGAGGGGCTGCCCGACTTCGACGAGGACGACGCCGAGTTCGCGACCGTGCTCGCCGCCGTGGTCGCCGCCGGGCTCGCGCAGAACGAGCGGCTGGCCGAGGCCCGGCGCCTGGCCTTCACCGATCCGCTCACCGGCCTCGCCAACCGGCGGGCGGTCGACATGCGGCTCGACGAGGCCCTGGAGGAGCACCGGCGGACGGGGGTCGTGGTCAGCCTCGTGGTCTGCGACCTGAACGGGCTGAAGAAGGTCAACGACACCCAGGGCCACGCCATGGGCGACCGGCTGCTGGAGCGGTTCGGGTCGGTGCTGAGCCTGTGCGGGGCGATGCTGCCCGGCGCGCTGGTAGCGCGCCTCGGCGGCGACGAGTTCTGCCTGGTCGGGGTGGGTCCCACGGCGGACGAGGTGGTGCGGGTCACCGAGGAGCTGTGCACCCGGGCCGCCGAGCTGGAACTGGGCGAGGGCGTGGCCTGCGGGGTGGCCTCCACCGGGGACCCGATCGGGCTGGTCAAGTCCTCCCGGCGGCTGTTCCGCCTCGCCGACGCGGCCCAGTACAAGGCGAAGGCCGCCCGTTCGGCCAAGCCGGTGGTAGCGGGGCGGGACACCGCGGTGGTCCGCCTCGCCGACGCGGCCGCCCAGGAGGCTCCGGGGGAGCGGCGCCGCTTCCGAGGGCGTCCATGACCGCCCCCCGGCGCGTGGCCGGCCGGGGCCGACGGTAAGGGGTCCTCGTACTGCGCGATCGTGACAGTTCTAGCTAGTGACATGTAGCGATTCAATCCGTAGGGTGCTGAATATGGATATGCACACTGTCGTGGTGGGGACGTCCGGGACCACCGCTGAGGACGTCATCGCCGTCGCCCGCGGCAACGCCCGGGTCGAACTGTCCGGCGAGGCCCTCGACGCGCTCGCCCGCGCCCGGGAGATCGTCGACGCGCTCGCCGCCAAGCCCGAGCCCGTCTACGGGGTGTCCACCGGATTCGGCGCCCTCGCCTCCCGGCACATCAGCCCCGAGCTGCGCGCCCAGCTCCAGCGCAACATCGTCCGCTCGCACGCCGCGGGCATGGGTCCGCGCGTGGAACGCGAGGTCGTCCGCGCGCTGATGTTCCTCCGGCTCAAGACCGTCGCCTCCGGGCACACCGGCGTACGGCCCTCCGTCGCCCAGACCATGGTCGACGTGCTCAACGCCGGGATCACCCCCGTCGTCCACGAGTACGGCTCCCTCGGCTGCTCCGGCGACCTCGCACCGCTGTCCCACTGCGCGCTCGCGCTCATGGGCGAGGGCGACGCCGAGGGCCCGGACGGAACCGTCCGCCCCGCCGGGGAGCTGCTCGCCGAGGCCGGCATCGAGCCCGTCGAGCTCCGCGAGAAGGAGGGCCTGGCCCTCCTCAACGGCACCGACGGCATGCTCGGCATGCTGGTCATGGCCCTCGCCGACCTCGGCAAGCTCTACACCGCCGCCGACATCACCGCCGCGCTGACGCTGGAGGCGCTGCTCGGTACGGAGAAGGTGCTCCAGCCCGAGCTGCACGCCATCCGCCCGCACCCGGGGCAGGGCGCCTCCGCCGCGAACATGGCCGCCGTCCTGAAGGACTCCGGGCTCGTCCGCCACTACCAGGAGGAGACCGCCCCGCGCGTGCAGGACGCCTACTCCGTGCGCTGCGCCCCGCAGGTCGCCGGCGCGGGCCGCGACACCATGGCGCACGCCGCCCTGGTGGCCTCCCGCGAGCTCGCCGCCGCCGTGGACAACCCGGTGGTCCTGCCCGACGGGCGCGTCGAGTCCAACGGCAACTTCCACGGGGCCCCGGTCGCGTACGTCCTGGACTTCCTGGCCATCGCGGCCGCCGACCTCGGCTCCATCGCCGAGCGGCGCACCGACCGGCTGCTCGACAAGAACCGCTCGCACGGCCTGCCGCCGTTCCTCGCGGACGACGCCGGCGTCGACTCCGGGCTGATGATCGCCCAGTACACGCAGGCCGCGCTGGTCAGCGAGATGAAGCGGCTCGCGGTGCCGGCCTCCGCCGACTCGATCCCCTCCTCCGCGATGCAGGAGGACCACGTCTCCATGGGGTGGTCGGCCGCGCGCAAGCTCCGTACCGCCGTCGACAACCTGACCCGGATCATCGCCATCGAGATGTACGCGGCGACCCGCGCCATCGAGCTGCGCCACGGTCTCACCCCCGCCCCGGCCAGCCGGGCCGCGATCGCGGCCGCCCGGGCGGCGGGCGTGCAGGGTCCCGGGCCGGACCGTTTCCTCGCCCCTGACCTGGCCGCCGCCGACGAGTTCATCCGTACGGGAGGCCTCGTCGACGCGGTGGAAGGCGTGACGGGACCGCTCGCCTGACACCGTCCGCACGCGCAGCGAAGGGCCGCCCCCGGTGGGGGCGGCCCTTCGCCGTTCACGCGGTGCGGGAGCGGCGTACGGAGAAGGCCACGAAGCCGGCGCCGACGCCGAGGAAGAGCGTGCCGCCCAGGAGGTACGGGGTGGTGTCGGCGGAGCCGGTGTCGGCGAGCACGACGGCCGCGGGACGGGCGTCCGGCGGCGCGTCCGGCCCCGCCGCCGTCAGGTCGGCCGTCAGGGTCGTCGTCCGGTCCGTGTTCGCGGACGAGGGCGCGCCGGAGCGGCCTGGTGCCTGCTCCGGTGCGGTGGCGTTGGCCGATGGTACGAACCAGAGGGCGGCGAGGAGGGTTGTCGCTCCGAGAGCGGTGAGCAGCGGTCGACGTGCGGACACGGTGCGATCCCCCTTGTGGCAGCAGCGAATTGGCCGTGTGCGGTGATGCTACGGAAAGGGGCGGGTCGTGGGAAAGTCAGGGCTTCCGCGGGCTTACTCTCCGTCGTATGAACTCTTCAGAGACATCACGATACGTACGCCTTCGGGTGGATTTGGTACTTGAGGTGCCGGACCCGCAGGCACTGACCGGAGCCGCGCTCGCGCACATCGAGGCCGACGAGTTCATGCCGGACGAGGAGCGCGGCCACGCCGAGTCCGCCGTCAGGGAGGACGAATCGGAGGCCCTGGCCTACCTGGTCGACCCCACCGACCTGGTCCTGGAGATCCCCGGCGTGGAGCTCGCCCAGGCCTCCTGGAGCAGCGAGCCCGTCGAATACGACCCCGAGTCCATGGAGTGGGACATGGGCGAGGAAGATGGGGACTTCGACGAAGAGACCGACAACGCCTGACCGTGTGGTGGCCCACATCCCAACGGAATGTGGAACCGAACCGCTCCGTTATCGCGTTGTCATGGCGAGGCAGGGGGTGTTTCCCCCTGCCCGGCCAACCCCGGGACGGCAGCTCCGGGGGTTCCGGCAACGATGGGGTGGCGTGTGAGGACGGACAGCAAGCGGCGGAGAAGGTCCCTGGTGGCCGTATCCGCCGTGCTCGGCGGTGTACTGATGCTCTCGGCCTGCAATGACGGGGGCGGCGAACCGAAGGGCAGCGGCGACAGCAGCAAGTCCCAGGCGGATGTCGACGCGGCGGCGGCCAAGGACGCCTCCAAGGCCCGAATAACCATCACGCCGAAGGACGGCGCCACCAATGTCGGCCTCAACGACGCGACGAACGTCGCCGTCGCCGACGGCACCCTGACGCAGGTGGAGCTGAAGACCAGCGAGGGCGCGGCCGTGACGGGCAAGATCGCCGCGGACGGCAAGAGCTGGAAGCCGGACGCCGCGCTGAAGCGCTCCACGAAGTACGCCCTGTCGGCGACCGCGAAGGACGCCGACGGCAAGGAGGCGCACGAGAACGCCTCCTTCACCACCGTCTCCCCGGAGAACAGCTTCGTCGGCTCGTTCATCCCGGACGACGGCCAGACGGTCGGCGTGGGCATGCCGGTCTCGATCACCTTCAACAAGCCGATCAAGGACCAGAAGGCGGTCCAGGCGGCGATCACGGTCACCTCCAGCAGCGGCCAGGAAGTCGTCGGCCACTGGTTCGGCGCGCAGCGCCTGGACTTCCGGCCGGAGCAGTACTGGCAGGCGAACTCCACCGTCACGATGAAGCTGGCGCTGGAGGGCGTCCAGGGCGCCCCCGGCGTCCAGGGCGTCCAGAACAAGACCGTCACCTTCAAGATCGGCCGCAGCCAGGTCTCCACGGTCGACACGAAGACCAAGAAGATGACGGTCACCCGGGACGGCGCGGTCCTCAAGACCATCCCGATCTCGGCGGGCTCGCCGGAGAACCCGACCTACAACGGCCAGATGGTGATCTCCGAGAAGTTCAAGGAGACCCGGATGGACGGCTCGACCGTCGGTTTCAAGAACGACGAGGGGAAGGGCGAGTACGACATCAAGGATGTCCCGCACGCCATGCGCCTGTCCCAGTCCGGCACCTTCATCCACGGCAACTACTGGGGTGCGGACTCGGTCTTCGGCAGCGCGAACACCAGCCACGGCTGTGTCGGCCTGAACGACGCCAAGGGCGCGGGTGACCCGAACCAGCCGGCCGCCTGGTTCTTCGACAACTCGCTCATCGGCGACGTGGTCACCGTGGTGAACTCCCCGGACAAGACCATCAAGCCGGACAACGGCCTCAACGGCTGGAACATGAGCTGGGCGGAGTGGAAGGCCGGCGCGGCCTCCTGACGGAGCCCCTGACGGCACGGCGCATCCGGGCGGACGGCGGGAACCCCACGGGGTTCCCGCCGTCCGCCTTTTCGGACCGGGTCCGTGCGCGACGAGGCCACCTCACGAAAACCCCTGAGCGCGGCCGAACCGCCGGCCTAGGGTCGGGGGCATGACGATCCGATCCCTCACCCTGCCCCCGGCCGCCGCCGAAGTCGACGGCTGGCTGGGGGTACTGGCCGCCGCCGGGGCCGCCGACCTGCCGCACCTGGCGCCGCCCTCCCGGGTGGAGGTCGCCGGGCGGCTGTGCGTGGCGCCGCAACGCGGACGCGCCGCGCTGTGGGCGGCGGACGGGGGCGAGGGAGTGGCGGCCCTGCTCCTGTTCACGGACGAGGCCAACCGGCACACCGCGTACCTCGACGTGCTCGCGGTACGTCCCGAGGCGCGGCGGCGGGGGATCGGCACCGCCCTGTGGCAGCGGGTCAGGGAGGAACTGCTGGCGCAGGGGCGGACCTCCGTCGCGACGATGGTCGACCTGGGAGGCCCGGGCCAGGCGTTCGCCGAGTCGCTCGGGTTCGCATGCGTGCTGCCCATGGCCTGGTACGTGCAGGAAGTGCCGCGGCGGCAGCCGCGGCAGGCCGGGGAACCGGCCGTACCGGGATACGAACTGCGGGCCTGGCACGGACTGGTGGCCGACGAGTGGGCAGCGCCGGTGGCCACGGCCCACGGGGCGATGGAGGACGCGCCCACGGGGGACATGGACGAGAACATCGAGCCCTGGACGGCGCAGCGGCTCCACGCGGCGCAGCGGCTGATCCTTGACCGGGGCGGCGAGCTGACCACGGTCGCGGCGGTCACCGAGGCCGGCGAGGTGGCGGCGTACACGGAGCTCGTCCTGCCGGACCCGGGCGGCCCGCGGGCCCTCCAGTACGACACGGTCGTCGTCCCCGCCCACCGCGGCCACGGCCTCGGCCGCGCGGTGAAGCGGCGGATGCTGGAGCTCGCCGGGCAGCGGTATCCCGCTCTGCGGCAGATCGCCACGACGGTGGCCGACGAGAACGCACCCATGCGCGCGGTGAACGAGGCACTGGGCTACCGCCAAGAACGCGGCGCGGCGTACTTCCAGCTCAAGCTGTAGCCGCCGGATCGCGCCCCTCGGCCCCGTCCGAGGGGACGGACGGCACGGACGGGGCCGACGGGGCCGACCACGACGTCAGCAGGCGCAGCGCGTCCGCGGACGGGGAGCCCGGCGCCGCGTGGAAGGTGACCAGGGACTGCGCCGGATCGTCCGGGAGCCTCAGCGTCTCGAAGGCCAGGTGCATCTCACCCACCAGCGGATGCCGCAGCCGCTTCACCCCGTGCGTCTTGTCCGCCACCGTGTGCGCCGCCCAGAGCCGCCGGAACTCCTCGTCCTTCACCGACAACTCCCCGACCAGCGCCGACAGCTGCTCGTCGTCCGGGTTCTGGCCGGCATACATCCGCAGGTTGCTCACCACCTCGCACGCCCGGCACTCCCAGTCCGCGTACAGCTCCGCCGTCGCCGGGTCCAGGAACACCAGCCGCACCAGGTTCCGCTCCGCCGCCGGCAGCCTCCCGAAGTCCCCGAAGACCGCCGCCGCCAGCCGGTTCCAGCCGATGACGTCCTGCCGGTGCCCCACGAGGTACGCCGGTACGCCCTCCATCGCGTCCATCAGCGTCCGCAGCTCGGGCCGGACCTGCTGCGGGCGATGACTCTGGCGGCGCCTGCGCGCCTTCGGGCGGGCCAGGTGCATCAGGTGCGCCTGCTCCGAACCGTCCAGGCGCAGCGCCCGCGCGATCGCGTCGAGGACCTCCGCCGACACGTTGGTCCCGCCGCCCTGCTCCAGGCGCGTGTAGTACGCGACCGACACCCCCGCCAGTTGCGCCAGTTCCTCGCGGCGCAGCCCGGGCACACGCCGGCGGCGCCCGTAGTCGGGCAGGCCCACGTCCTCGGGGCGCAGCCGGGCACGGCGGGAGCGAAGGAACTCGCCGAGCTCGGTGCGCTGGTCAAGCTGGTCCATACGGCCAGTATCCCCGCCCGGCCGGCCGCGGCGCGGTCCTGAGCCTGACCCCGCCAAGGGTAGGTTTGCCGGTCCTAGGCTGGACAGGGGGCTGGGTGGGTTCGCGGCGGCAGCGCAGGCTGGAGTCCGCCGCCGCAGCGCACAGGGCTGCGGCGGCACACCGCCAGCGTCACCCGCCGAGGAGCACCCATGTCCGTCACCCAGGTCGCCGCCTACGCCGCCCCCGCCCCCAAGGCCCCGCTGGAGCGCATCACCGTCCCCCGCCGCGCCGTCGGCGAGCACGACGTCCTCATCGACATCAAGTACGCCGGCATCTGCCACTCCGACATCCACCAGGCCCGCGACGGCTGGGGCGAGGGCATCTACCCGATGGTCCCCGGGCACGAGATAGCCGGGGTCGTCACCCAGGTCGGCCCGGGCGTCACCAGGTTCGCGGCCGGGGACCGGGTGGGCGTCGGCTGCTTCGTCGACTCCTGCCGTGAGTGCGAGTACTGCCTGCGCGGGCAGGAGCAGTTCTGCGCCAACGGCACGACCGGCACGTACAACGCGCTCGACAAGAACGGCGAGCCCACGTACGGCGGTTACTCCACCCACCTCGTCGTCGACGAGAACTACGCCGTCCGCATCCCCGACGGCCTCGCCCTCGACGTCGCCGCCCCGCTGCTCTGCGCCGGCATCACCCTCTACTCGCCGCTGATGCACTGGCAGGCGGGCCCCGGCAAGAAGGTCGCGATCGTCGGCCTCGGCGGACTCGGTCACATGGGCGTGAAGATCGCGGCGGCCCTGGGCGCGGAAGTGACCGTCCTGTCCCAGTCCCTGCGCAAGAAGGAGGACGGTCTGAAGCTGGGCGCCTCCCACTACTACGCCACCGACGACGAGACCACCTTCGAGGAGCTGGCCGGCAGCTTCGACCTGATCCTGTCCACCGTGTCGGCGCCGCTCGGCCTGGACCGGTACCTCGCGCTGCTGAAGGTCGACGGCGCGCTGGTGAACGTCGGCGCCCCGGAGGAGCCGGTCGAGCTGAACCTCTTCTCCGTCATCGGCGGCCGCAAGACCCTCGCCGGATCGATGATCGGCGGGATCGCCGAGACCCAGGAGATGCTGGACTTCTGCGCCGAGCACGGGCTGGGCTCGGAGATCGAGCTGATCCGCGCCGAGCAGATCAACGAGGCGTACGAGCGGGTCCTGGGCAGCGACGTCCGCTACCGCTTCGTGATCGACGCCTCGACGATCTGACCGGACCGGCCCAGCGCCGTACGGAGCCGGTCGCGGGCCTCGGTCTGTGCGGCGATCCGGGCCTCCAGGACGGCGAGCCGCTCCCGGGCCACCGCCAGCCCCTTCGGGGACGGCGGCCCGGCGGCCACGTCGCCGTCCAGGCACGGCAGGAACACGTGCACGTCGGCCAGCGTGAGACCCGCCTCCAGCAGCGCCCGGATGTTGCGGACCCGTACGGCGGCCTGCTCGCCGTAGACCCGGTAGCCGTTCGGCGCCCGCTCGGAGGAGATCAGCCCGGCCTGCTCGTAGTGGCGCAGGGCGCGCGGGGTGGTCCCGGTGGCTTCGGCGAGTTCCCCGATCAGCATGGGGGCCATGGTGCCAAGGCGGGCGCTACGCCACCAACGCGCCCCCGTCGACGGGGAGTACGGCCCCGGTCACGAACGACGCCGCCGGGTCCGCGAGCCGGCACACCGCCCAGGCGACCTCCTCCGGCCGGCCCACCCGCCCCAGCGGAGTACGGGCCACCTGCCACGCCCGCACCTGCCCGGCCCGCTCGGAGCTCAGCCCCTGGTGCTCGGCGATCGGTGTGTCCACCGCGCCCGGTGCGACCGCCACGACCCGGATGCCGCGCGGCGCGAGCTCCACGGCCCAGCTGCGGGTGAGGGTGTCGAGGGCGGCCTTGCCGGCGGCGTAGAGGGAGTTGCCGGGCCAGCCGCGCTGCCCGATGGCGGTGGTGACGTTGACGACGACCCCGGCCGGGGCGGCCTCCAGGGCGGGGAGGGCGGCCTGGGTGAGGAGTACCGGCGCGACCAGATTGGTGGCCAGCTGGTCTGCGATGTCCTGGGCGGCCAGGCCGCCGAGCGGGCCGCTGCGCACGATCCCGGCGTTGTTCACGATCACGTCGAGCCTGCCGTGGGCGTCCAGGACGGCCCGGACGATCCGCTCCGGGCCGCCGGGGGCGGTCACGTCGCCGGTCAGGGGATGGATGCCGGGATGGCCTTCGGCCGCCCCGGCGAGCGGCTCGGGCCGCCGGCCCACGGCGACCACGAGGTCGCCGCCGGAGGCGAAGGCCCGGGCGGTGGCGCGGCCGATGCCGGTGCCGGCGCCGGTGACGAGGATGACGCGTGGGGTGGTGACGCTGGTGTCCGTGGTGTCCATGGAGAGAGTGGACAACCCTGCCGCCAGTGGCAAGGTCAAGCGGGGCGGGCGGGCAGTGCCCGCCGCACCCGCTGTACGAATGGGGCCAGGGAGGGCTAAGGGACGTACCACTGCTGGGTCTTGATCCCCGGAGTGCACGTGGGTGACGGCCAGCTCCTTGCCCGGGCCGTTGTCGGTCAGGCAGTTCTGGCCCGCGTAGTCCTTGATGTAATACGCGGTCCCGAGCATCGCGTGCGAGGCGGTGAGCCTGGGCCCGGCCGCGGAGCGGGCGATGCCGAAGTCGGTCACCGTGACCCGGCCGTCGGGACGGACCAGTCCCGCCAGTCGCTCGACCTCGGCCACGACATGGACGGGAATACCGCCGGCAACGTGAGCGTGATCGGGGTCGTACTCCCAGCGCCAGTCGTGGCTCACGGCCGGTGGGCGGCGAGAGCGGCGTGGGCCGTGTCGAGGATTCTGCCGATCTCGGCGGCGGCCCGCCGGGCCTGCGAGGCGTCGCCCGTAGCAGCAGTGTCCTCCCAGCGCCGCAGCTCCTCGGCGAGCCGCGGTTGGCGCTGGACGTAGACGTATGCCGCCCACTGGGCGATGAACCGCTGCAACGGGGCCAGGTCGGAGCTGTGCCGGGACTGGTCCGCCGCCAGGTCCAGCTCGCGGGTGAAAGCGGGCAGCGCCGCCGGGGAGACCTGGGCGACGGCCTGCCGCAGCGCTGTCACGGTGGACGGCGGCTGCGGGATGAGCGGCTGCCCGGCGGCGGACGTGGTCACGGTTGCTCCCATGGGCCAGATCCTGGGCCCCGCCGCCAGCGTACCCAGCTCAATGCGCGGCCCCCCACCCGAAAGGGTGAGTCAAACGGTTCGTTACTCCGCCGGTGCCACACCGATCGGGCAGGAGACGCCCGTGCCGCCGATGCCGCAGTACCCGCCGGGGTTCTTGTCCAGGTACTGCTGGTGATGGGTTTCCGCAGGCCAGAAGGGGCGGTCCGATGCCGGGAGGACGGCCGTGGTGATCTCGCCGTGGCCCGAGGCGGTGAGGACGCGCTGGTAGGCCGTGCGGGAGGCCTCGGCCGTCGCCTGCTGGGCGGGGGAGTGGGTGTAGACCGACGAGCGGTACTGGGTGCCGACGTCGTTGCCCTGGCGGAAGCCCTGCGTGGGGTCGTGCGACTCCCAGAACAGCTTCAGCAGGGTCTCGTACGACACCAGGGACGGGTCGAAGACCACGCGGACGACCTCGGTGTGGCCGGTCAGGCCCGAGCAGACCTCCTCGTAGGTCGGGTTCTCCGTGTAGCCGCCCTGGTAACCGGCCAGGGTGGTCCACACTCCGGGGGTCTGCCAGAACTTGCGCTCCGCGCCCCAGAAACAGCCCAGGCCGAAGTCGGCCACTTCGAGGTGCGCGGGATACGGGCCGGCCAGCGGGTTGCCCAGCACGGTGTGCTTCTCGGGCAGGCCGAAGAGAGGCTCCGCGCGGCCGGTCAGGGCCTCCTCGCGGGTGGGGAGCTCGGGCGTACGGCGGTACGAGAACATGGGGTTCCCTCCTTGTCACCGATGACAACGGGCGGGGGCGGGCCGGGATTCCCCGGCCCGCCCCCGCCCCGCTCCGCGTCACACTTCCGTAAGGTCCCCGTGCGGGCGGCTCACGCGTTCCGCGTCACCTGGCGCACGCAGTAGTCCCGCGCCTGCAGGTAGCGGGCCTTGCTGTCCGCCGATCACGGGGCGAGCACCAGCTTTCGCAGGGATTCGGTGTCGGGCTGGTCGGCGACGGCCGCGTCCAGGGCCAGGCCGAGCTGGTCCTCGAAGCCGTCGGACGGGTAGCGCAGGGTGGCCGACTCGGACCACGACAGCTGCCAGCGGGCGGCGCCGCGCGCCGTCAGCTCGGCGGTGACCAGCTGGCCGAGGGCGCGCCGGACGACCGGGCGGGCGAACTCGCGCGCCGCGCGGCCCGTGGCGGCGGCCGCCTGCTCGGACTTCGGCAGGCGGTCGGCGATCCGCCAGCGCACCGCCGGGTCGGCGTCGATCGCGTCCAGCAGGGCGGCCAGTTCCGGGCCCGCGCCCTCGGCGGTGAGGGCCTCGCGGACCTCCTCCGCGCCCCGGGCGACGTACTGGGTCATCGACTCGTGGACCAGGTCCTCCCAGTCCACCCGCTTGAGGGCGAGCGCCTGCGGGCTGAGGACGGCCTGCTCCAGCGCGGCCAGCGCCGCGTCCGCGTCGGCCAGCAGCTCCAGTGCGGGGCGGGCGGTCTGACCGCCGCGGCCGTCGTCGGGCAGGGCCTCGATGCGGGCCACGCGCTCGGCGAGCGCGGGGTGGGAGTCGTACGGGGAGGCGGGCTCGGTCGACAGTTCCCGGCGCAGCTTCTCCAGCTCGTCCGAGCGGGCGTCCAGGAGCTGGCGCAGACCGCCGAAGACCTGGCCGGGGCGGGGCAGCAGTCCGGCGCCGACGCCGAGGGTGGCGTACGAGCTCATGTAGAAGTCGTGCGCCGAGTCGAGGGCGTTCAGCTCGCGCAGCGCGGACGCGGTGGCGTCGCGGCCGGCGACCTGGACCGAGGCCAGGTCGGCGGCGAGCTCCTGGCGGCGGGAGGTGGTGAGGGTGGCACGCAGGTAGAAGTTGCCGTACGCCGTGTAGATCTTGGCCATGCCGCGGTACGTCGCACCCAGGCCCGGGGTGTCGACCATCGTGGCCCTCTTGCCCTTGGCCCTCCGCTTGGCGGCGTGCCTCTCCTGCCTCTCGCGCTCCTTGGCTTGCTTGTTGTCGGAGCGCTCGTGGAAGTGGGCGATGGTGCGGATCAGTTGGGCGCGGCCGCGGGCGATCAGCGGGGTGAGGCGGGTGTCGAAGTTGGCGTAGTGGCCCATCTCGTGGGCGAGTACGGCGCGCAGCTGCATCTCGTCCAGGCCCGTCATCAGCGGCAGGCCGAGGTAGAGGCGGCGGGTACCGGGACGCAGGCCCAGCAGGGAGGAGTCCTCGCTGACGGCCGCGTTCACCGCCTCGATCAGCACGATCTCGTCGGGCGCGCGGGTGCCGACCTGCCGGGCGATGTCGCGCACGGCCTCCCACAGCGCGGGCTCCTGGGCCTCGGTGACGGTGAGGGGGACGCCGGCCGGCGGCTCCTCCTTGGGAGTGCGCAGCATGAACAGGCCGCGCACGATCGGGATCGCGAGGACGACCGAGAAGATGATGATCTTGGCGTCGAGTCCGCCGCCGTGGCCCCAGGACAAGGCGGCGTAGTCGACGCCCGCGAGCGCGGCGAGCAGGAAGACGCCGAGCAGATAGAAGCCGGCGAGCAGGACGAGCGCGCGCACGGCGCGCAGTGAAGCGCCCATATGGACAGATCCCCCCACGGGATGAAAGCGGTGCGGTGCACGAGGCCGGGGACGGCCGCCACCGCCGCATCATGCGGCCCGGTGGTCACTTACGGCAACTTTATTGGCCGGTGGTTCCCGCCGGTGGTTTCCGCTGGTGAAGGGTGCCTGTGTGCTGGGGGAGGGGGGCTCGGGGCGGGGGCCCGGGGCGGGGGTCGAAACCCCCGCCCGCGCCCCGTCAGTTCGGCAGCGTCGCCGGGGAGCCGCCGTTCGCCTCGTACCCCGCCACCGCCAGCGCCCGGTACACCGCGTACTGCGCCGCCGGGTCCTGCGACGCCGACCACGGCAGGGCGCCCACGTAGCCGTCCACGTGCCGCACCTGCTCCATCGCCTCCGCCCAGCGCTCCATGTTGACCAGGAACAGCAGCAGCAGGTGCCGTACGTGCGCCAGCATCGGGTCGTCCTGCCGCGCCGTGTGCACCGCGTACAGCGCGCCCTCCACCGCCCGCGTCACGGCGGCGCTCTGGTAGAAGCTCCCCACCAGCACCACGTCCGGCAGGTTCTCGTACAGCGAGAACATCGGCAGCGCCGCCAGCAGCGAGCCCTGCGGGGCACGCGCCGCGGCCGCGTGCGCGAACGCATCGGCCTTCTCCCGCGAGCCGTGCCACTTCCCGCACAGGTAGTGCAGGGCCGCAAGATGCGCGCCCATGTGCGCCGGCGCCCGGTCGATCACGTTCGCCCACAGCGCGTCGAACTCCGCCTCCGGGTAGGCGAGGCCCCGTGCGATCGCCAGCTCCGTGATGTACGGCACCGGGTCGCCGGGCGCCAGCAGCGCCGCCCTGCGGCACCCCTCCCGCGCCTCCTCCAGGATGATGCGGTGGTCCTCGGAACCGACCCCGCCCGAGTGCCGCCACGCCTGCTGCACCAGCAGCTCCGCGTGCACCTGCGCGCCGCCCGCGTCCTCGTCCGCCTCCAGCCGCCACGCCTTCAGCCATTGCGCGCCCACACCCGGCTGCTGCACCAGCTCCAGCGCCGCCGCCCCGCCGAAGGCCTGCACGCGCTGCCAGCGCAGCTCGCCCTCCTGCGGGGTCCCGGCGAGCAGCTGCGATGCCGCCTGCCACCGGCCGGTGCGGCGCACGTTGTCGAGGGCGTCCATCAGATCCCGGTCGGGTCCGGGAACCCGGATGTCCAGGTCCTCCTGCCGGTCGAATCCGTAGTTCGCGGGGTCGGCGGCGTCGGGGCTGCCCGGCGCGACCAGGCGGACCCCGCCGCGCCTGCGCCGTATGTACGGGCCGAGCACGAACACGATCATGAGCATCGCGAACACGAACCACAGAATCTCCATGCCTCCAAGCGAACCAGACCAGGTGGGCAGCAGGCCAATAGGGATGCGGACCCCGGGCGGGGCTTAGGCTCTGCCCATGAGCGATGACAGCCATGAGCACCAGAGCTTCGAGACCCGCGCGATCCACGCGGGCAACACGGCGGACCCGCTGACCGGCGCGGTCGTACCCCCGATCTACCAGGTGTCCACGTACAAGCAGGACGGCGTCGGCGGACTGCGCGGCGGCTACGAGTACAGCCGCAGCGCGAACCCGACCCGCACCGCGCTGGAGGAGAACCTCGCGGCGCTGGAGGGCGGCCGGCGCGGGCTCGCCTTCGCGTCCGGGCTCGCCGCCGAGGACTGCCTGCTGCGTACGCTGCTCGCCCCGGGCGACCACGTGGTCATCCCGAACGACGCGTACGGCGGCACCTTCCGCCTCTTCGCGAAGGTCGTCTCCCGCTGGGGCGTGGAGTGGTCGGTCGCCGACACCTCCGACCCGGACTCCGTCCGCGCCGCCCTCACCCCGAAGACCAAGGTCATCTGGGTCGAGACCCCTTCCAACCCGCTGCTCGGCATCACCGACATCGCGGTCGTCGCCGACATCGCGCGGTCGGTCGGCGCCAAGCTGGTCGTGGACAACACCTTTGCCTCGCCCTACCTCCAGCAGCCCCTCGCGCTCGGCGCGGACGTGGTCGTGCACTCGCTGACCAAGTACATGGGCGGCCACTCCGACGTGGTCGGCGGCGCGCTGATCACCGCTGACGCGGCGCTGGGCGATGAGCTGGCCTACCACCAGAACGCCATGGGCGCGGTGGCCGGGCCCTTCGACTCGTGGATCGTGCTGCGCGGCATCAAGACGCTGGCCGTCCGCATGGACCGGCACGCGGAGAACGCGGCGAAGGTCGCCGACATGCTGACCCGCCACCCCAAGGTGCACAAGGTCCTCTACCCGGGCCTGCCCGAGCACCCGGGCCACGAGATCGCCGCCAAGCAGATGCGCAACTTCGGCGGAATGATCTCCTTCCAGGTCACCGGCGGCGAGGAGGAGGCCGTCGCGGTCTGCGCCCGCACCAAGATCTTCACCCTGGCCGAGTCCCTCGGCGGCGTCGAATCCCTGATCGAACACCCGGGCCGCATGACGCACGCGTCGGTGGCGGGCTCGGCCCTGGAGGTCCCGGCGGACCTGGTCCGCCTGTCGGTGGGCATCGAGAATGCCGACGACCTCCTGGCGGACCTGACCCAGGCCCTGGGCTAGACCCCGCATCCCCTGCCGGGCCCCGCCCGGGCCCGGCAGGGGGTCTCGCCGCCGCAGCGGGCTACCAGCCCTCCAGCGGAGGCGAGACGCCCGCCGGGGGTGTGGCCCAGGGACGGGTCACGGAGGCCCAGACCGTGAAGGCCACCGCCGCCGCGAAGAGCACCGCCCAGCAGAACCGGCGAAGCGCCCGGCGACGGCGCAGCAGGCGGTCGCCGCGGGCCGCCGCGCCAGCCGCCAGCCCGGCCGGCACCACCGGATACGGGCCCTCCATGAGCCGCCTGACCTGGTCCTGTCTGCGGTCGGCGGTGCCGCTCACGCCGCCTCCCGGGACCGCAGCGCCACGACGGCCCGGCTGCACAGCACCCGTACCCGGTCGGTCGACAGCCCCAGCTGCGCGGCCGTGACCTCCTCCGCGACCCCCTCGTAGATCCGCAGGACGAGGACGAGCCGCTCCAGCGGGCTCAGCCGGGCCAGTACGCCCGCGCCGCCGTGGTGCCGCCAGCCGGTGCGGGCGAAGGCGGCGCACAGCTCCTGGCGGGTGAAGTCGTACGGATCGTCCCCGCGCAGGCGCCGCCAGTTCGCGTACGTGCGGGCCAGCGCACCCGCCAGCAGTCGGCGGGCGGCCTCCGGCTCGCCGGTCAGCAGCAGCGCGACATGGAGCAGCCGCCCCGCCGCGCCCGCGACGAATGCCTCGAACTCCGCGTAGGGGTCCTTCCGTTGGTCAACCGCCCGCATAGCCCACATAGTGCGGGCAGCGGGACCACCCTGGTCAAGAGGTCGGACGCAGGCACCTCACGGCCGCCCCGCAGCCCCTGCTCAGGACGCCGGACCGGCCTCGGCGACGGCCGCCATCAGATCCGACAGCGACAGGTTGAAACGCGTCAGCAACTGCGTGAAGGACTCGCGCTCGTGTTCGTTCCAGCCCTCCGTCACGCGCGCCATCAGCTCGCGCCGCGAGGAGCGGACCTCTTCCAGCCGCGCCAGCCCCCGCGGGGACAGCGCGAGCACCACGGCGCGCCCGTCCTCGGGGTGCGAAGTCCGCTTGACCAGACCGCTGTCGACGAGCGGCGCGACCTGCCGGGTGACCGTGGACGAGTCGATGCCCATGCCGCAGGCGAGCGCCTTGACGCCCATCGGCCCCTCCAGGTCGAGCCGGTTCAGCAGCAGGTAGGCGGCGCGGTCCATCGAGTTGCGGGCCTGGCCGACACCACCCAGGCGGGTCTGCTCGGCACGGCGGGCGAAGACCGCCACCTGGTGCTGGAGCGCGTCGAGGAGACCGGCTCCGGCGGGCGCTTCGGCCGCCGCGGGCAGATCGGAATTGGCCGGGGAGGAAGGCATGGCCGTGGGCTCTCTTCGCGTGGGTCCGACAAGGATGGGGGACAGAGTACGCGGCCGTGCGGCGGCTCGTACGCCTCGTACGAGAACTCGTGCGGCCCGTCCGCGGGGCTGTAATACTGCTGTCCCGGATGGCGAGATTTCGCCCCTGCTCCCGCCCCTGTCCGCGTGCTGCGCCGCGCCGCGCGCGGGCTGCGAGACTGGCGGCATGAACTACCGCGTGCCCCAGCCCGTTCCGCAGGTCATCCTCGACGACGTCCGGGGGGCTCAGAAGATGCTCTCCGGCGTCTCACGGGTCACCGCGATGGAGGGCAGCCGGCACCTTTCCGCGCTCACCGGCTCCCCGGTGCACCTCAAGTGCGAGAACCTCCAGCGCACCGGATCCTTCAAACTGCGCGGCGCGTACGTGCGCATCGCCGGCCTGCGCCCCGAGCAGCGGGCCGCCGGCGTCGTCGCGGCCAGCGCGGGCAACCACGCGCAGGGCGTGGCGCTGGCCTCCTCCCTCCTCGGGGTCCGCTCCACGGTGTTCATGCCCTACGGGGCGCCGCTGCCCAAGGTGGCCGCCACCCAGGAGTACGGCGCCGACGTGCGCATGCACGGACAGGTCGTCGACGAGACCCTCGCCGCCGCCCAGGACTACGCGGACCGCACGGGGGCGGTGTTCATCCACCCCTTCGACCACCACGACGTCATCGCGGGCCAGGGCACGGTGGGCCTGGAGATCCTGGAGCAGTGCCCCGAGGTGCGCACGATCCTCGTCGGCATCGGCGGCGGCGGGCTCGCGGCCGGCATCGCGGTCGCCGTGAAGGCGCTGCGCCCGGACGTCCGGGTCGTCGGCGTCCAGGCCGCCGGCGCGGCCGCGTACCCGCCCTCGCTCAAGGTCGGGCACCCGGTGTCGATCGACAACCCGAACACCATGGCGGACGGCATCAAGGTCGGCCGCCCCGGCGACATCCCCTTCAAGATCATCGGCGAGCTCCTCGACGACGTGCGCACGGTCTCCGAGGACGCCCTCTCCAGCGCCCTGCTGCTGTGCCTGGAACGGGCCAAGCTGGTCGTCGAGCCGGCCGGGTGCAGCCCGGTCGCCGCCCTGCTCAGCGAGCCCGAACGGTACGGCGAGGGCCCGGTGGTGGCCGTCCTGTCCGGCGGGAACATCGACCCGCTGCTGCTCCAGCGGATCCTGCGCCACGGCATGGCGGCGGCCGGCCGCTACCTGTCGCTGCGGCTGCGGGTGGCCGACCGGCCGGGAGCCCTGGCCGGGCTCCTGGGCGTGCTGTCCGTGGTGGACGCGAACGTGCTGGACGTGAGCCACGTACGGACCGACCCGCGGCTCGGGCTCACCGAGGTGGAGGTGGAGCTGCACCTGGAGACGAAGGGCCCCGAGCACTGCACGGAGGTCGCCAGGTCGCTGCACAGCGCTGGTTACAAAGTGATGAGCTAACGAATTCACCCCTAGGCCCCGCCGCCCTCATACCTGATACTCGTGGGCAGAACGAGGCAGATTCGAGGCGGGTGTGTGAAAGTTCCCGCCTCGTTCACATGGGGTGGGAGTCTCAACGGTGCACAAAAGCGTCAGACCGCAGACAGCGGCCGTCATCGCCCTGGCCGCGTCGGCGGCCCTCGCCCTGGCCGGGTGCTCGGCCGCCTCCGAGACCAAGAGTCCCTCCGCCGCACCGGCGGCCGCCTCCACGGCCGCGGCGTCGCCGACCGCGAAGCCCACGCCCAAGAGCACGGGCGCGCCGCTCACCCGCGACGCCGTGGACGGAGAGGTCCGGGCGGCGCTGCGTACGGCGGGACTCGACCCCGCGAAGGGCAAGGCCACCTCGGAGGCGACCGGCAGGAAGAATCCGAGCCAGGTCGACTGGACCGCCGTCGTCACCACCCAGCAGGCGGAGTTCGCCCTGCCCAGGATCGGGGAGCAGCTGCAGCACCTCGGCTGGCAGCCGCACCCGGTCGGCACCGCGACCCTCAGCTACGAGAAGACCGACTGGGTCCTGCTGGTGGGCAGTGTGAAGCAGGCGGACGGGGTCACCCTCCGCCAGAACGAGAGCCTGCTCACCGTGAACGTCACGTACCTCGGCACGGGCTGACCGGGACGGCCGGGACGGCCGGGCGATCGCGCCGACCGGGCCGGGCCGAACCCCGGGCGAAATCCCGTGCGGTACGCGATATGACGCGATAGCGTGGTCTCACCCGTTCGGCTGAGGGGCGAGGCCTGCCCGGCGACCATAGGCTCGCCCAGGGAAGCTGACGGAACGATCCTGCTGGCCCGATCCAGACTGGGAGAATCCATATGCCAGGCGCCATCTATGCCGAAGGCCTGGTCAAGACCTTCGGCGATGTACGGGCTCTGGACGGCGTGGACCTCGATGTCCCCGAAGGCACCGTCCTGGGTCTGCTCGGCCCCAACGGCGCGGGCAAGACCACGACCGTACGCGTCCTGACCACCCTCCTGCGGCCCGACAGCGGCAAGGCCGTCGTCGCCGGCATCGACGTGCTGCGGCACCCCAACGAAGTCCGCCGCGCCATCGGCCTCTCCGGCCAGTTCGCCGCCGTCGACGAATACCTCACCGGGCGCGAGAACCTCCAGATGGTCGGCCAGCTCTACCAGATGAGGGCCAAGGCGGCGAAGGCCCGGGCCGACGAACTCCTGGAGCGCTTCAACCTCGCCGACGCCGCCGACCGCACGGCCAAGACGTACTCCGGCGGCATGCGCAGGCGCCTGGACCTCGCGGCCGCCCTCGTCGTCAGCCCGCCCGTGATGTTCATGGACGAGCCGACCACCGGCCTCGACCCCCGCAACCGCCAGCAGCTGTGGGGGATCATCCAGGAACTGGTCGCGGGCGGCACCACCCTGCTGCTCACCACCCAGTACCTGGAGGAGGCCGACCACCTCGCCCACGACATCTGCGTGGTGGACCACGGCAAGGTCATCGCCCGCGGCACTTCCGACCAGCTCAAGGCCCGCACCGGCGGCGAGCGCGTGGAGGTCGTCGTCCACGCGCGCGAGCACATCGCCACCGCGCGCGAGGTGCTCGCCGGCTTCGGCAAGGGCCAGACCACGGTCGAGGAACACACCCGCAAGCTCACCGTGCCGGTGGCGGGCGGCGCCAAGCTGCTCGCCGAGGTCATCCGCGAACTGGACGGCCGGGGCATCGAGATCGACGACATCGGGCTGCGCCGTCCCACCCTCGACGACGTGTTCATCTCCCTGACCGGCCACGTGGCCGAGCTGACGGCCGACGAGAACGGCGACGGCCCGGCCGCCGCCCCCACCGAAGCCAAGGGCCGCAAGGCGGCGCGCAAGGAGGCGGCGAAGTGAGCACCACCTCCGGGACCCGGATCCCGGACCTCGCGGCACCCCGCCCGCGCGGCGGCCTCGTCCAGGGCGTCAACGACTCCCTGGTGATCGCCAAGCGGAACCTGATCCGCATGTCCCGCATCCCGGAGATGATCATCTTCGGTGTGATCCAGCCGGTCATGTTCGTCGTGCTCTTCAGCTACGTCTTCGGCGGCTCCATCAGCGTCGGCGGCAGCACCTCGCCCGCCGCCTACCGCGAGTTCCTGATGGCCGGCATCTTCGCCCAGACCGTGACCTTCGCCACCGCCGGAGCGGGCGCGGGCATCGCCGACGACATGCACAAGGGCCTGATCGACCGCTTCCGCTCACTGCCCATGGCCCGCGGCGCGGTCCTCACCGGCCGCACCCTCGCCGACCTCGTCCAGACCTCGCTCACCCTCGTCGTCCTCGCGATCGTGGCCCTGCTCGTCGGCTGGCGCACCCACACCAACATCGGCGAGGTGCTCGTGGGCTTCGGCCTGCTGCTCCTGCTCGGCTACGCCTTCTCCTGGATCGGCGCCCTGATCGGCCTGTCGGTGCGCACCCCGGAGGCGGCCACCTCGGGCGGACTGATCTGGCTCTTCCCGCTGACGTTCATCTCGAACGCCTTCGTCCCCTCCGAGAACATGCCGCCCTTCCTGCAGACCATCGCGGAGTGGAACCCCTTCAGCGCCACCGTCCAGGCGTGCCGCGTACTCTTCGGCAACCTCCCGGAGGGCTACCCGGTCCCGGACGCCTGGCCGATGCAGAACCCGGTGCTGGCCTCCGTGCTCTGGTCGCTGCTGATCATCGCGGTCTTCCGGACCCTGGCGGTCCGCAAGTACCGCTCGGCGACCGCGTAGGCCCGTACGCACCCCTGTACGCACCGATGCCCGGCCGGGAGGACCCGGCCGGGCATCGGCGTGAGACGAAGGGTGATCAGCCGGTGAAGGGCTTGACGTCGAGGATCTTGACGGAGGCCTTCTTGCCGTTCGGCAGCTCGTACTCCGCGTCCTCGCCGATCGCCTTGCCCAGCACACCGCTGCCCAGCGGGGACTGGGGCGAGTACGTCTCGAAGTCCGAGGACGCGTACTCGCGGGAGGCCAGCAGGAACTCCATGGTGTCGTCCTCGTCGCCGTCAAAGGCGATCTTGACGAGCGTGCCGGGCGCCACCACGCCGTCGGACGCGGGCGCGGTCCCGACCTTGGCGTTCTCCAGGAGCTGCGTCAGCTGGCGCACACGGAGCTCCTGCTTGCCCTGCTCCTCCTTGGCCGCGTGGTAACCGCCGTTCTCGCGCAGGTCGCCCTCCTCGCGGGCGGCTGCGATCTTCGTGGCGATCTCCGTGCGGGCGGGACCAGAGAGGTAGTCCAGCTCCGCCTTCAGCTGGTCGTACGCCGCCTGGGTCAGCCAGGTGACGCTTTCGCTCGTCTGGGTCACGGGTGCTCCTCGTCGGTACAGGGGACTACATAGCCGCCAGCGGCGGACGAAACCACGAGCCTAACAATTCGGGAAGAAAAGGGGGAGGACCCACGTGCCGGATTGCCCGCCGTCCGTGTCACGACCAGGCACTCAGCGGGTCGCGGACCCCGCCTGCTGGCAGCCGACCAGTTCGATCATCGTGGCGCGGCCGGTGGTCTTCAGGGAGACGAGCTCGTCCACGCGCGCCTTGGGCTGCGCGAAGGTGAAGTCCGCGCGGCCCACCTCGTTGTGCTGCTCGTCCTGCGAGCTGAGCGTGCAGACCCCGGTGACCGAAGCGTCCTTGCGGATCTCCAGGTGGGCCTTCACCTCGGTGTCCGAGACCACCTGGAACTTGATCACCTCGGCGCTGACGCTCTGCCCCGCGATGTAGTCCCAGCCGATCCAGCCGATCACACCCAGCAGCACGGCACCGAGCGCAGCCCCGACGATCTTGAGCTTCCGGTCCGCACGCTCGTCCGCCGACCGGCCGTAACGGCCCTCGGGCAGCCCTCCGCGCACCGTGCTCATCGATCGTTCCTTCCGCCAGGGCGGGGCCGGGCCCTCACAGGCCCACCCCCGGAATTTTCCGTCCCCCGATTCGGTCAATATAGAGGTCGACCGTCGCGCCGAATCGCAGAGGATCCCGTCTTGACCGAGCAGCTTCGACTGATGGCCGTCCACGCCCACCCCGACGACGAGTCGAGCAAGGGCGCGGCCACCATGGCCAAGTACGTGTCCGAGGGGGTCCCCGTGCTGGTGGTCACCTGCACCGGCGGCGAGCGCGGCTCGATCCTGAACCCGAAGCTCCAGGGCGACAAGTACATCGAGGACAACATCCACGAGGTGCGCCGCAAGGAGATGGACGAGGCCCGCGAAATCCTGGGCGTCGAGCAGGAGTGGCTCGGCTACATCGACTCGGGCCTGCCGGAGGGCGACCCGCTGCCCCCGCTGCCCGAGGGCTGCTTCGCGCTGGAGGACGTGGACGAGGCGGCCGGCCGCCTCGTGAAGAAGATCCGCTCCTTCAAGCCGCACGTCGTCACCACGTACGACGAGAACGGCGGCTACCCGCACCCCGACCACATCATGACCCACAAGATCTCGATGGTCGCCTTCGACGGCGCGGCCGACACCGAGAAGTACCCGGAGGCCGAGTTCGGCCCGGCGCACCAGCCGCAGAAGCTCTACTACAACCAGGGCTTCAACAAGCCGCGCACCATCGCCCTGCACGAGGCGCTGCTCTCGCGCGGCCTGGAGTCCCCGTACGGGGAGTGGCTGGAGCGGTGGAAGGAGTTCGAGCGCACCGAGCGGACCCTGACCACCCACGTGCCCTGCGCGGACTTCTTCGAGATCCGTGACAAGGCGCTCGTCGCGCACGCCACGCAGATCGACCCGGACGGCGGCTGGTTCCGCGTCCCGATGGAGATCCAGAAGGAGGTCTGGCCCACGGAGGAGTACGAGCTCGCGAAGTCGCTCGTCGACACTTCCCTCCCCGAGTCCGACCTCTTCGAGGGCATCCGGAAGAATGCGTAGCTATGAGCGCTACGCAGGCAGCACTGACCCAGCTCCTCCCGCTGGCGGGTGACACCTTCGACAAGAACAAGGTGACGCCCGGCATCCTGGGCTTCATCGTGTTCGCGGCCCTCGCCCTCGGCGTGTGGGGCCTGATGAAGTCGATGAGCCGCCACATGGGCCGGGTGGACTTCGAGGAAGCCCCCGAGCCCGGCGCCGCGGCCCCCGCCCCGGACCGGACGACCGGCTGACCGGATCCGCCGAGCGCCGCTGTCCGGACCGGATGTCCGGACCGGATGTCCGGACTGGTTGCCCGGACTCTGACCGGACCGGTTGAGCGGCGCCGTGATCCGCCGCGTGACCGCCCCCGCCCGACCGGCCGGGGGCGGTATCCGCGCGTCACACGGCCGTCGCCGGGTCCTGGGGCGGCAGCGGAACGCCCATGATCTCCCGCGAGTGCAGGTTCGGGACCAGGCCCAGCCGCCACGCCTGCCAGCCCTCCGCCGGGTCCACCCCGCGGCCCAGGATCACCCCGTACGACTCCAGGCAGTCCTCCAGCCGCCCGTCCCGCGCCGGATGCGGCGCCGCCGTCAGCCGGGCTAGCTCCGCCCGGGCCTCCTCCGGCGTGCCGGGCACCGTCAGGTCCGCGAAGTCGGCGTACGGCAGCAGCGTGCACCGCAGGAAGCGCGCCCAGTCCTCCCCGCGCCGGTCCCCGTACGAGATGAACAGCCGCACCGCCTCCTCGCACAGGTCCAGCGCCTGCGCGATCTTGGCGTTGCCCGCGTCCACCACCGCCAGCTCCAGACAGGTCCACGCCTCGCCGTGCGCCAGCCCGATCCGCCGGAAATCCGCCCGCGCGTCCACCAGCAGCTGACGCGCGAAGCCGGAGTTCTTCAGGTTCCCCGTCTGAGCCGCCCGCTGGTCCCGCGTCACCCGGCCCGAGTGGTGCCGGGCGTGCGCCAGGCCGTACACGTCCCGCATCCGCGAGAACATCGTCCGGGCCCGCTCCAGCTCCCGTACCGCCTGATCGCGTTCGCCGCCCTCCTCCAGCGCCTGACCCAGGTAGTACAGCGTCCACGCCTCGCCCCGCGCGTCCTCCGCCTCCCGGTGCCGGGCCAGCGCCTCCCGCAGCCGCTCCAGCGCCGGCCCCGGATCCCCGTCCACCACCCGGGCCCGGCCCAGCTGGGTCAGCGCCCACGCCTCACCGCGGTCGTCGCGCGTGCGCCCGTACAGGTCCAGCGCCTCCCGCAGCTCGGCCTCCGCCCGCCCCACGTCGCCGACCCGCAGGTAGACCTGGCCCAGCTGGAAGTGCGCCCACGCCTCGCCGTGCATGCTCTCGCTCTCCCGGTGGAGGGCGAGGGACTGCTCCAGCAGCGTCATCGCCTCCGCCAGGTGCGCCAGGTCCCGCTCCACCGCGGCCAGCGCGTGCAGGCCCCACGCGCGGTCGCCCGCCAGCTCCGGCGGCTCCTGGAGCGACAGCGCCTCACGGATGCGGGCCGCGGCCTCCGGGAGGCTGCCCTGGTGGTGCAGGGTGATGCCGAGGGACACCAGGGCCATCGCCGCCCCTGCCTCCTGATGGGCCTCCATGTACTGGTCCACCACCGAGGTCAGCGTGGTGCGGGCCTTGTCCAGCTCGCCCAGCTGGCGCGCCGCGATACCGGTACGCCACTGCACCGACCGCACCAGCCGCCCCTGCTGCCCGCCAAGGCCGCCCGACTGCCCCGCCGCCGAAGCCACCGCCTGCGTCAGCTCGTCGATCTCACCGAGCCGGTACAGGTCCCCGCGCAGCAGGCAGAAGTCGCACAGCGCCCCCAGCAGGTCCAGCACCGCCTGCTGGTCCACCCCCTCCGAATGCCGCAGCGCCGCCGTGATGAAGCTCGACTCGTCGTCCAGCCAGCGCAGCGCCGCGTCCAGCGAGGTGAAGCCGTGATTGCCGAAGTGGTTCGCCCGCGTCGACATCTTCCCGTCGACCATCCGGATCACCGAGTCCGCGAGCTGCGCGTAATTGCGGACCAGCCGCTCGTGCGCCGCCGAGGACCGGTCCCGGTCCTCCTCCGCGGCCAGCCGGGCCGCCGCGTACGCGCGCACCGCGTCGTGCATCCGGAACCGCTGCCCGCGCACCCGCTCGATCAGCCCGGCCTCCCACAGCTCCTCCAGCGTGCGCAGCGCCGCCTGTTCCGGTACGTCGGCCAGCGCGGCCGCGGCCGCGCCGCCCAGGGAGGCCCGCCCGGCCAGGGGCAGCCGCCGCAGCAGCAGCCGGGCGGGCTCGGCGAGGCGGGCGTCGGCGGCCCGCAGGGCGCGCTCGACCGGGTGGCCGTCGACGGGATCCGGGGCGAGGCCGGGGTCCGAGAAGCCGGGGTCCGAGAGCCCCGCACGGGCCAGCGGGGCCAGCATCCGCAGCGCCAGCGGCAGTCCGCCGCTCAGCTCCACCACGGCGGCCAGGTCCTTGTCCGCCTGGGCCTGGGCATCGGAGTCCGTCTCCGCCGCGGCCGCAGCCGCGGCCGTACCCGGCGCTACCGCCCGGACCAGCTCCACCGCCTCCGCCTCCGCCAGCCGCTCCACCGGCAGCTGGTGCACCCACGCCGCCAGATCCGCGGGCAGCTCCAGCGGCTCCCGCGCCGTCACCAGCACCAGGCTCTCGGACCGCTCGGGCACCAGCAGCCGGACCTGCGCCGCGTCCACCGCGTCATCGAGGACCACCGTCACCGGCAGCCCCTGCAAGTGCTGGTGGTACAGCTCGCCCAGCCGCCGCACCTGCTGATCCGCCGAAGCCCCCTCACGGAACAACAGCTGCTCGCGCGGCGCGCCCAGCCGGTTCAGCAGGTGCAGCAGCGCCTCCCGCGTCGACAGCGGGGCGCCCAGGTCGCCGCCCCGCAGATCCACCACGCACGCGCCCCGGAACTGGTCCCGCAGCCCGTGCGCCGCCCGCAGGGCCAGCGCCGTCCGGCCCACGCCCGGCTCGCCGTGCAGCACCACGACCACCGGGCGGGTCTCCGTGCTGGCCCGGGCCGCCTGCACCCACTGCGCGATCCGCGTCATCTCCGCCCGCCGGCCCGCGAACGGCCCGGCCGGATCGGGGAGCTGCCCGAAGGACTGCTCCAGCACACTGCGCCGCCGCGCCTCCGCACTGCGGTCCGTCCCGCGCAGCTGCGGCGCGGCGGTCCGGGCGGCCGGCCGGGGCGCCCGCGCCGCCGCGGCCACCGCTCGCTGCTGCTCCAGGAACGGCCGTATGCCGCGCACCTCCAGCGCCGACAGCCACTGCAGCCTCAGCTGTTCCGGCCCGCCCGGCCGGCCCCGCTCGCCGGCCCGCCGGTTCGCCGCCGGCAGGTGCAGCGCCGTCACCTTCGCCACCGTCGCGATCGCCCCCGCGGCGCCCGCGACGGCCCCAGCGGTCAGGGCCGTACCGGCCGCGACACCGAGGGACAGGTCCGCCCCGACGGCCGCGGCCGCCGCAACCGCCGTGGCAAGTAAGGCCGTTGACGTGTTGCCGCGCCGGAAGGCATCGCCGAGCGACTGCTCCCCGGCCGCCGCCTCGTCCAGGGCCCGTACGTACGCCTCGTACTCCGCAGCCGCGCTCGCCGCGAGCGAGTCCAGTGCCTCCCGGGCGCGGGCCAGCAGCGCCGCCTTGTCGACCGGTGTGCCCGCCGCGGTCCGCCGGGCCTCCTCGTCCACGGCCCGCTCCAACAGCCGCTCGGCCTCACCGCGATGGCTGTCCCGCATCGGCATCCCCCTCAGAGAGCTCCGGCAACGTGCCACAAGTGTCCGTCGGGACGCTCGCGAGCGCGAGAGAATCTGAGCTAGTTCAGAGGGAGTTGGTGACCGCGGCCGTCCTATAGTCATCCCCGGTGATCCAACTCGGGTGAACGGGAGACCTGGTGACGGTACGGGAGATCCGGGCGGCCGCACGGCTCATAGGCCGACGCAACGCGCTGCGCTACCTGGCCATCGGCGTGGGGGCCTCGGTGCTCGCCGCCTGCGCCGGCGAGGGCAAGGACAAGGCCGCTACGCCCGCCCCCGGCGCACCCGGCACCGACGCCCCCGCCTCCGGCGCATCGGGCACCACCGCGCCCGGCACCGCCGACCCCGCCGCGCCCACCCCCGCCGCCTCTCAGGCCCCCACTCCCGCCCCCACGGTGGCCGGCCGCGCCTTCGACGCCTTCATCAAGGGCTCCTGGACCATCGAATCGACCACCCCCGGGGGTCACGCGGGGCGCGGCAAGGCCACGGTCAACGCGGACGGCGGCGGCAACGGCGGCTGGTCCATCGAATGGGAAGGCGCCGCGGGCACCTGGCGCGGCGGTTTCCTGCTGCGCGGCGGCCACCTCGTGCTGGACGTCTACGAGGCCCCCAAGGGCGTGCAGCGCCTGACCGGCGGCGAGGCGCTCACCGTCCCCGCGACGGTCGGGGAGACCGCGTCCCTCACCTTTCCGTGGAAGCCCCCGGGCCACCGCAACACGAACGACGGTCAGAAGCTGTCCGTCGAATACGCGAAGAACACCCTCACCATCCGCCACATCGAGACCAGCGGCAGCACCACCACCCACGTCTGCACCCGGGCATGACCGCCGTACGGCGCCTGGCCGCGGCCCTGTGCTGCGCGGCCGCGCTGATACCGGGCCTGGCCGGGTGCGAACAGGCCGGGCCCGCACGGGGATTCGTCACGCGCTACGAGAAGCCGGCGGAGGGCGACCTCGACGCCGCCCGGTTCCTGAAGCAGCGGAAGCTCGCCGAGACGGTGGCCGCGGACCTCAACGCGTACCTCGCCGTCCCGTACCGGGTCACCGTCGCCGCCCGCTCCTGCGCGGGCGAGGGCACGGGCTACGACCCGGAGGAGCTCCGCATCGAGCTCTGCTACGACGACCTGATGGAGGACCGCAAGCTGTTCGAGGACGCGGACCACGGGCCGGCGGACGAGCCGCTCGCCGAGGTCGTCCGCGAGACGCTCTACCACGAGGCCGGCCACGCCCTCGTGGACGCGCTCGGCCTGCCCGTCCGCGGGGACGACCGCGCCGAGGAGGACGCCGCCGACCGCTTCGCCCAGCTGATGCTCCTGCGCGGCCACCCGGAGGGCGAGCAGACCCTCCTGACCGCCGCCCGCGGCTACGACCTCGCGGCGGCGGCCGGCCCCGCACCCGACCCCACCGACGAGCACGCCCCGGACGCCGCCCGCGCGGAATCCCACCGCTGCGCGGTCTACGGCGCCGCCCCCGCCCGCCACCAGGACCTCGCCACCCCGGCCCGCGCGACCTGCCCCACCACATGGACCCACACGCGCGACGCCTGGACCCACGACCTGACCCCGTTCCTTCGCCACTGACGTGATCCCGTGCGGCAGGATGGGCCCCATGCCGAACCGCCTCGCGAACGAGACCTCGCCGTACCTGCTCCAGCACGCCGACAATCCCGTCGACTGGTGGCCCTGGTCGCCCGAGGCCTTCGCGGAGGCGCGGGAGCGGGGGGTGCCGGTGATGCTCAGCGTCGGGTATTCCAGCTGCCACTGGTGTCATGTCATGGCCCACGAATCGTTCGAGGACGAGCTCGCCGCCGCCTACATGAACGAGCACTTCGTCAACATCAAGGTGGACCGCGAGGAGCGGCCCGACGTCGACGCCGTCTACATGGAGGCCGTGCAGGCCGCCACCGGGCAGGGCGGGTGGCCCATGACCGTGTTCCTCACCCCGGATGCCGAGCCGTTCTACTTCGGGACCTACTTCCCGCCCGAGCCGCGGCACGGCATGCCCTCCTTCACGCAGGTCCTCGAAGGCGTGCGGACCGCCTGGGTGGGGCGGCCCGAGGAGGTCACCGAGGTCGCGCAGCGGATCGTACGGGACCTGGCCGGGCGGCAGTTGGACTACGGGAAGGCCGGCACCCCCGGGCCCGAGGAGCTGGCGGGGGCGCTGCTCGGGCTGACGCGGGACTACGACGCCACGCGCGGCGGGTTCGGCGGGGCGCCGAAGTTCCCGCCGTCCATGGTGCTGGAGTTCCTGCTGCGCCACCACGCGCGCACCGGGTCCGAGGGGGCGCTGCAGATGGCCGCCGACACCTGTGAGGCCATGGCCCGCGGCGGGATCTACGACCAGCTCGGCGGCGGGTTCGCACGGTATTCCGTGGACCGGGAGTGGGTCGTGCCGCACTTCGAGAAGATGCTGTACGACAACGCCCTGCTCTGCCGGGTCTACGCGCACCTGTGGCGGGCAACCGGCTCGGATCTCGCGCGCCGGGTCGCCCTGGAGACCGCCGACTTCATGGTCCGGGAACTGCGGACCGACCAGGGCGGCTTCGCCTCCGCCCTCGACGCGGACAGCACGGACCCGCTCAGCGGTGAGCACGTGGAGGGGGCGTACTACGCCTGGACTCCCGCGCAGCTGAGGGAGGTCCTGGGGGAGGACGACGGGGATCTGGCCGCCGCGTACTTCGGGGTGACGGAGGAGGGGACCTTCGAGCACGGCAAGTCCGTGCTCCAGCTGCCCCAGGACGGGCCGGCGGCGGACGCCGAGCGGATCGCCTCGATCCGGGCGCGGCTGTTCGCCGAGCGGGAGACGCGGCCCGCGCCCGGGCGTGATGACAAGGTCGTGGCCGCGTGGAACGGGCTCGCCATCGCCGCGCTCGCCGAGTGCGGGGCGTACTTCGAGCGTCCCGACCTGACCGAGCGGGCCACCGAGGCCGCCGATCTGCTGGTGCGCGTGCACATGGACGGACGGGCCCGGCTCGCCAGGACGAGCAAGGACGGCCAGGTGGGGGCCAACGCGGGGGTGCTGGAGGACTACGGCGACGTGGCGGAGGGGTTCCTGACGCTGGCGGCCGTCACCGGTGAGGGGGTCTGGCTGGAGTTCGCCGGGTTCCTCGTCGACCTGGTCCTGGACCAGTTCACCGCGCAGGACGGTTCGCTCTACGACACCGCGCACGACGCCGAAGCGCTGATCAGGCGGCCCCAGGACCCCACCGACACGGCCGCGCCGTCCGGGTGGACCGCCGCGGCCGGGGCGTTGCTGTCGTATGCCGCGCACACCGGTTCGCAGGCCCACCGCACGGCGGCCGAGAAGGCGCTCGGGGTGGTGCACGCCCTCGGGCCGCGTGCCCCGCGCTTCATCGGGCACGGGCTGGCGGTCTCCGAGGCGCTGCTGGACGGTCCGCGCGAGGTGGCGGTCGTGGGTCACCCGGAGGATCCGGCTCGGGCGGCGCTGCACCGGACGGCGTTGCTGGGGACGGCTCCTGGGGCTGTGGTGGCGACCGGGATGCCGCGTTCGGCGGACGGCGCCGGGGGTGAGTTCCCCTTGTTGGCCGAGCGCACACTGGTTCACGACCTTCCCACGGCGTATGTGTGTCGACATTTCGTCTGCGCGCGGCCTACGACGGATCCGGTCGAGCTGGCGGAGCAGTTGGGCACGGTTCGCCCCTGAAGTAACCGGAGTACCGTCAATTCCGGTTGCTCTCATATGAGTTCAGAAACGTTGTTTTTATCTGAAGTGTTCGTGGGTGTCATGTTCACTGTCTAATCTCGTGCTGTCATTCGGGAGTCACCGGGGCGGCGCACTGGGGGGTGCGCACGGGGGGGAATTGGGAGCGGCGGCGGGCCGGGGGGCCTGCCGTGAGCCTCCGGGGTTTGGTCATCGCCGCCTGGGGTTGCGGCATGTCTGGGGGGACATTTTGTACACCTCTGTGTTCATTTCCGTGATCTCGCTTGCGCTCTTCGGGATCGCCGCCTTCACGCTCTGGTGGCAGATGCACGCCTGGCGGACGCCCGAGGTGCTCGCCTCCACCCGCTTCGACCGCCCCGACGGCGGCGACCGGCTGGCCTTCTCCCTGCTGCTGCCGGCCCGGCACGAGCAGGCGGTGCTGGAGCACACCATCGACCGGCTCCTGGAGTCGACCCACGCCGACTACGAGATCATCGTGATCGTCGGCCACGACGACCCCGAGACCGCCGCCGTCGCGGAGCGGGCCGCCGCCCGGGAGCCGGCCAGGGTCCGGGTGGTCGTCGACCACCACGAGACCAAGAACAAGCCGAAGGCCCTCAACACCGCCCTCCCGTCCTGCCGGGGCGACATCGTCGGGGTCTTCGACGCCGAGGACCAGGTCCACCCCGAGCTGCTCTCCCACGTCGACCACGCCTTCCGCTCCACCGGCGCCGACGTGGTCCAGGGCGGGGTCCAGCTCATCAACTTCCACTCCAGCTGGTACAGCCTGCGCAACTGCCTGGAGTACTTCTTCTGGTTCCGCTCCCGGCTGCACCTGCACGCCGAGAAGGGCTTCATCCCGCTCGGCGGCAACACCGTCTTCGTGCGCACCGACGTGCTGCGCGAGGCCGGCGGCTGGGACCCGAACTGCCTCGCCGAGGACTGCGACCTGGGCGTGCGGCTCTCGTCGGTCGGCAAGAAGGTGGTCGTCGCGTACGACTCCGACATGGTCACCCGCGAGGAGACGCCGGGCTCGCTGCTGAGCCTGCTCAAGCAGCGCACACGCTGGAACCAGGGATTCCTCCAGGTGTACCGGAAGAAGGACTGGCAGCAGCTGCCTTCCCGCGGCCAGCGCTGGCTGGCCCGCTACACGCTGATGACGCCCTTCATGCAGGCCGCGTCCGGCGTGATCATCCCGCTCAACTTCGCCGTCGCGGTCTTCCTCGACGTACCGGTCGGCATCGCGATCATCACCTTCCTCCCCATGATCACGGCGATGGTGACGTTCGTCTTCGAGATCGTCGGCCTGCACGACTTCGGCAGGCAGTACGGGCTGCCTGTCCGCTTCTCGCACTACGTCAAACTCGTCGTCGGCGGCCCGTTTTACCAGGTGATGCTCGCCGGGGCCGCGATCCGCGCGGTCTGGCGCGAGCAGCGCGGCCAGAGCGAGTGGGAACTGACCAGCCACACCGGCGCCCACCTCGGCGAGGCGACGGCGACGGTGACGGCCACCGCCACCGCCACGGCGTCCGCCCCGGCCCTGGCCTCCGCCTCCGCCGTGCCCACGTACAGCGCGTCCACCTCGCCCGCCGCGCACTCCGCGCACTCCGCGATCCGAGAGGACAGCCACCGGTGACCGCCACCCTGCCCACGGCCACTGATCCCCGGCCCGCCGCGACCGCCAGCGCCACCGGCACCGCGACAGAGCCCCGCGTCCCCGGCCGGCCCGGCGGCAGCGGCGGGCTCGGAGTCAAGCCGCCCGCGCCCGCCCGTCCGCTCGTGCGCTTCCGCTCCTCCCGCCCCGACCTGCTGCTCTGCGGGGTCCTGCTGCTCGTGATCGTCCTCGTCCAGGGCTGGAACATCACCGACTTCCCGACCCTCAGCGACGACGAGGGCACCTACCTCGCCCAGGCGTGGGCCGTCCAGCAGGGCGGCGGCCTCGCCCACTACACGTACTGGTACGACCACCCGCCGCTCGGCTGGATCCAGGTCGCGGGCCTGACGTACCTCCCCTCCCTCTTCGTGCCCGACTCGATGACCGTCGCGACGATGCGGTTCGCGATGCTCGTCGTCTCCGCCGCCAGCTCGGTGCTGATCTACGTCCTCGCCCGTCGGCTGTGGCTGCCGCGCTGGGCCGCCGGGCTCGCGATGGGCCTCTTCGGGCTCTCCCCGCTCTCCGTCGTGCTCCAGCGCGAGATCTTCCTCGACAACCTCGCGGTGATGTGGATCCTGCTCGCCTTCTGCCTCGCGGCGTCGCCCAGCCGCCACCTGTGGCACCACTTCGGGTCCGGTCTGGCGGCCGCCACCGCCGTCCTGACCAAAGAGACGATGCTGGTGGTGCTCCCGGCGTTGCTGGTGACGATGTGGCGCCACAGCCACCGCGACACCCGCAAGTTCGCCGTCACCGGAGCCATCACCGCCTGCGTGCTCATAGGGCTGACCTACCCGCTGTACGCCCTGCTCAACGGCGAGTTGCTGCCCGGCTCCGGCCACGTCTCGCTCATCGACGGCATCACCTACCAGATGGGCCGCGAGGGCTCCGGCTTCATCCTCGACGCCGGCTCCGGCTCGAACGGCGTCTTCCGCTCCTGGCTCTACTACGACACCGTCCTGCCGCTCGGCGGCCTGGCCGGCGCCGTCCTGCTGCTGGCCACCCTGCTCCCCCAAGCTCTCGGCTTCGCTCGAGCAGGGGGGACCCCCACGTCGGTCACCGCCCGCGCGCTCGCCGGTCCCGCACTCGCCGCCGTCATCCTCGCCGTCGTCGCGCTGCGGCCCTCCGGCTACCTCCCGGCGATGTACGTGATCCAGGCGCTGCCGTTCCTGGCCCTCGTCCTCGCGGGCGGCGCGGCCAGCGTCACGCACGCAGTGCTGCGCCGCCGCCGGGCCCCGGGGGAGCGCAAGCGGCTGGTGTACGCGCGCTGGGCGCTGCTCGGCGTACTCGCCGCGAGCGCCGCGGTGTACGTCCTGCCGCGCTGGTACGACGGCAACCGCACCGCGCTCACGGTCGACGCGAACGCCCCGTACCGGCAGGCCGCGGCCTGGCTCGGCAGCCAGGTGGACGATCCGGCCCGCACCCGGGTGCTGCTGGACGACGCGCTGTGGCTGGACGCCGTGCACCGCGGCTACGAGCCGGGGCTCGGCGCGATCTGGTTCTACAAGGCCGACCTCGACCCCGCCGTCACCAAGACCCTGCCGCACGGCTGGCGGGACATCGACTACGTCGTGTCCTCGCCGACGGTGCGCCGCGACGCGGTGAACCTGCCGAACGTGAAGGCAGCGCTGGAGCATTCGACGGCGGTCGCCGTCTTCGGCTCGGGCGAGGACCGCATCGAGATCCGCCGGACCGACCGCGCCGACGCCGGCAGCCGCACCGGTAGCGCCGGCCCGCAGAGTGGGAGCTGAGCCGCCATGAGCGAGGACCTGTGGTCCCTCCATGCCCCGATCGATGCGGAGCTCGCCGCTGCGCAGACGGTCACCAGCAGCGTCACCCTCATCATTCCGACCTTCAACGAGTCAGGAAACATCGACGAGTTGCTACGCCGGCTCGGTGACGCGCTGCCCGAGCACCTGCCGTGCCAGGTGCTGTTCGTGGACGACTCCACGGACGACACCCCGGCCGTCATCGAGAAGGCGGCCGTGGAGTACCCCTTCCCGGTGGCCGTCCTGCACCGTGAGAGCGCCGTCGGCGGCCTCGGCGGCGCGGTCCTCGAAGGGGTGCGGCGGGCGGACACCGACTGGATCGTCGTCATGGACGCCGACCTCCAGCACCCGCCCCACCTGGTGCCCGAACTCGTCGGCGAGGGGATGCGCACCGGCGCCGACCTCGTCGTCGCCTCCCGCTACATCAGCGGCGGCAGCCGGGCCGGACTCGCCGGCAGCTACCGCATCGCCGTCTCGCGCGGCGCGACCTGGCTCACCAAGGGGCTCTTCCCGCGCGCCCTGCGCGGGATCAGCGACCCGATGAGCGGCTTCTTCGCCATGCGCCGCTCGGTGGTCACCGCGGACGCCCTGAAGCCGCTGGGCTACAAGATCCTGCTGGAGCTGGCGGTGCGCTGCCGGCCGGCGAAGGTCGCCGAAGTGCCCTTCGTCTTCCAGGACCGCTTCTCGGGCGAGTCCAAGTCCACCGCCCGCGAGGGCATGCGCTTCCTCGCCCACCTCGCCTCGCTGCGCTCCGCGACCCCGCTGGCCCGGATGGTCGGCTTCGGCCTGATCGGGCTCTCCGGCTTCGTCCCGAACCTGGCCGCGCTCTGGCTGCTCACGCACGCCGGGATGCACTACCTCCCGGCGGAGATCGTCGCCAACCAGGCCGGGGTGCTGTGGAACTTCGTCCTCATCGAGGTCCTGCTCTTCCGGGACCGCCGCCACCGCCACTGGGCGGACCGGGTGGGCCGCTTCGCGCTGCTCGCCAATGCCGATCTGCTGCTGCGGATCCCGCTGATCGCGGTGTTCGTCGCCAGGCTCGGCATGTCGGTGCTGCCCGCCACCGCCCTCGCGCTGGTCACCACCTTCGTCCTTCGGTACGCGGCCACCGAGGCCCTTGTCTACCTGCCGCGCACCTCGCGCAAGGCGGGGCGCCACACCAGGAGTTGAGCCGCACAGAAGGGAAGCTTTCGATGCGTCTGAAGATCCGGCGGAGGGCGGGGCGGCGGGCCGCCCTGCTGGCCGTCGGGGCGACGACCGCAGGACTGCTGCTCACCGCACCGCAGCAGGCCACGGCCGGCCCGCCCAATCTGCTCACCAATCCAGGTTTCGAGACCGCCGGCGCGCCCGGCGCCGACATGCCGTCCTGCTGGTCCACATCGGGCTGGGGCGACAACGACTTCACCTTCGCCACCGTCGCCGACGCGCACACCGGCACCAAGGCGATGAAGGTCTCGCTCACCCGCCGCGTGAACGGCGACCGCAAGGCGCTGGTCACCGAGAACACCACCTGTGCCCCCACCGTCACGCCGGGCAAGCAGTACGACCTCTCCGCCTGGTACAAGTCGAACACCCCGGACGTCTCGGTGACGGTGTTCCGGCGGGAGGCCGCGACCGGGACCTGGCAGTACTGGACCGACCTGCAGAATCCGCCGGTCAGTGCCGGATGGGCGCGCACGCAGGTCCGTACGCCGGCCGTCCCGCCGGGCACCGACAAGATCGCGTGGGGGCTGTCGGTCTACGGGGTGGGCACGCTCACCACCGACGACTACGCCCTGGAGGAGGTGGGCGCCGTCCCCCCGCAGCCCACCTGTTCGGGCACGGCGGAGGAGTGCGCCAAGGGCAAGTGGGAGGTGATCCCGGCCAAGAACCCGGTGCGCTCGATGCACGCCGTCGTGCTGAAGAACGGCAAGGTGCTGCTGATCGCGGGTTCGGGCAACGACATCGCCCAGTTCAACGCGGGCACCTTCACCTCGGCCGTCTACGACCCGGCGAACGGGTCGTTCAAGACGGTCCCGACGCCGGTGGACATGTTCTGCTCGGGCCATGTGCAGCTGGCCGACGGCCGGGTGCTGGTGATGAGCGGCAACAAGGGCTATCCCTCCGCCGACGGCAAGATCGGCTACCAGGGGCTGAAGGACTCGTACGTCTTCGACCCGGCGACCGAGGCGTACACGAAGACCAACGACATGAACGGCGGGCACTGGTACCCGTCGGCGACGATCCTCGGCAACGGTGACGTGATCTCCTTCGGCGGCCTGAAGGAGGACTCCACGGGCAACGTGACCGCGGAGAAGTTCTCGGCGGCGCAGAACAAGTGGCTGCCGATGAACGAGGTCAACCAGACCTGGTCGTACTGGGGTCTGTACCCGTCGATGATCCTCATGCAGGACGGGCGGCTCTTCTACTCGGGCAGCCACACCTTCGGCAACAACACGTCCGGCAGCGGCTCCTCGGTCTACGACTACAACGCCAACACCGTCACCGACGTGCCCGGGCTGCGCAACAAGGACCAGCGCGACGAGTCGGCGAGCGTGCTGCTGCCCCCGGCGCAGGACCAGCGGGTCCTGACCATCGGCGGCGGCAACAACGAGACGAACCCGGCCGCGAACCGGATCACCGACATCATCGACCTGAAGAAGCCGAGCCCCGTCTACACGGCCGGCCCGGACCTCCCGCAGGGCCTGGTCGACACGGGCGCGGGCAAGCGGCCACAGACCGGCGCCGAGGGCAAGATGTACGTGTCGGCCGTGCTGCTGCCGGACGGCAAGGTGCTGGAGACCGGCGGTGGGCTGCACGACCGGGCCGACCCCGTCTTCGAGGCCTCGTTCTTCGACCCGGTGACCAACACCTACCAGGCGGGACTGGCCGCCGACCCGATCCCGCGGACCTACCACTCGGGGTCGTTCCTGATGCCGGACGGCCGGGTCATGTCGGTCGGCGACAACCCGGGCAACGGCACGTACAACCACAACGTGTCGATCTACACCCCGCCGTACCTCTTCAAGGGCCCGCGCCCGCAGATCACCTCGGTGATCGACACGCAGTGGGTGTACGGGGACACGCAGCGGATCACCGTCGACCGGCCGGTCGCCAAGGCGGAGCTGATCCGTCCGGCGGCGGTCACGCACTCGTCGGACCCGAACCAGCGGTTCGTGGACCTGCCGATGACGGTGAACGGGAACAACATCGATCTGGCCGTCACCAGCAACCCCAACCTGGCGCCGCCCGGCTGGTACATGCTCTTCGCGGTCGACGCGAACGGCGTCCCGTCGATCGCGACCTGGGTCCACCTGGGCGGGGCCCCGGCGCTGGCGGCCGCCGAGGAGCAGCCCGCCGCGCACGAGCACACCTTCGCCGACGAGCTGGGTCCCGCCAAGGACAACCCGGCCAAGCGGGAGTCCGTCCCGGTCGCGCCGAGCGTGGCCGGCTGCGACCGCCACTACGGCACGGTCAACCTGTGCGTACCGACCCGCTTCCCGGCGGAGGTGAAGGAGACGACGAAGGCCCGCTGCGACTGGCTGGCCGCCCACCAGTACCCGCAGCGCATGAAGGTCAACGGCAGCGACCCGCTGCGCCTGGACCCCGACCGCGACGGGTACGCCTGCTAAGCGGCAGTCCGCGCCTCGCCCCGCCGCAGTTCCCCGGCGGTGAGGGCGAGGCCCGCGGTGGCGGCCAGCAGGATCGCGGGGAGGACCAGGAACAGACGCCGCTCACCGGAGGCGACGGACTCGTACTGCTCGCGCGAGACCTCGACGCGCACGCGCGTCAGCGCGCTCGTGTCGAAGACGGAGTACCGGCCGTCCACGATCTGCGGATCCTGCATGTCCCCGGTACCGGACAGCCCGACGAGGACGGCACCGGCGAGGAGCAGCGCCGCGAGCGCCCCCTGCACCGCGCCCGGCAGACAACGGAAGGCGAGCCACTGCAGGCGCCTGGTCGCCCCGGCCCGCATCGAGCGCACCATGGCGGCGACGCCGAGGGAAAGGACGAGCAGGAGTCCGGCGGCCATGAGTCCGCGCGCCCCCGGCAGCGCCGGGGCCGCGGCGGCCAGCAGCAGTACCGCGCTCAGTGCCCCCGCGAGCACGCCGTGTAACTTGAAGGTCCACCCCATGCGGTCACCTTGGCAGGCCCGCGCGGGAACGGCTAGTGAGAATACGCGGCGAGCGAGATGCCGACGTAGTGCGCGACGAAGGCCGCGAGGGTCAGGGAGTGGAAGACCTCGTGGAACCCGAAGAAGCGGGGGGATGGGTTGGGTCGCTTCATTCCGTAGATGACCCCTCCCACGCTGTACAGCAGGCCGCCGACGATCACCAGGACCAGGACGGCGATGCCGCCGGTGTGCATGAAGTCGGGCAGGAAGAAGACCGCGGCCCAGCCCATGGCGATGTAGCACGGGGTGTACAGCCAGCGCGGCGCGCCCACCCAGAAGACGCGGAAGGCGATGCCCGCCGCGGCGGCGAGCCATACCGCCCACAGCAGGGTCCGTCCCGTGGAGGGCGGGAGCAGCAGGACGGTCAGCGGGGTGTAGGTCCCCGCGATGATGAGGAAGATGTTGGCGTGGTCGAGCCGCCGCAGGATGGCCTCGCCGCGCGGTCCCCAGGTGCCGCGGTGGTAGACGGCGCTGACGCCGAAGAGCAGGCAGGCGGTGAGGATGTAGACCCCGCAGGCCACGCGCGCCCGGGTCGAGTCGGTGAAGGCCATCAGCACCAGCCCCGCGACCACCACGGCGGGGAACATTCCAAGGTGCAGCCAGCCGCGCATCAGCGGCTTGGCCTCCGGCTCCGGTGCGGCGGCGGCGTCAGAAGTCATGAGCGACATGCTACCTACGGGTCCGTAGGTTTCCCTTAGTGCTCTTTACGGAAGATTGACGGACGTGGCGATGCTCACGTGAGAGGCCCTCTGGACATATGCGCACATGCACCGGATGATCAGATGAGTGCGGTCGACACCGGATGAGCGGAGCGCGAAGCGTCCGGGTCGCAGCCCCCACGGGGCCTACACCAAACAAACCCCTCAACAAGGAGCAATCGTGGCGCGCGACAACGCGGCTCCCACCAGTTCGACTCTTCCCACCAAGCATGCAGCGCTGATCTCCTGGGTGGACGAGATCGCAGCCCTCACCCAGCCGGACCGCGTCGTCTGGTGCGACGGCTCCGAGGGCGAGTACGAGCGCCTGTGCGAGGAGCTCGTCGCCAAGGGAACGTTCAAGAAGCTCGACGAGACGAAGCGCCCGAACTCCTACTACGCCGCCTCCGACCCCTCCGACGTCGCGCGCGTCGAGGACCGCACCTTCATCTGCTCCGAGAAGGAAGAGGACGCGGGCCCCACGAACCACTGGAAGGCTCCTTCCGAAATGAAGGAGATCTTTGCCGGGCAGGAAGGTATCTTCCGCGGCTCCATGAAGGGCCGGACGATGTACGTCGTCCCGTTCTGCATGGGCCCCCTCGGCTCCGAGCTCTCCGCGATCGGCGTCGAGATCACCGACTCCGCCTACGTCGCGGTCGCCATGCGCACCATGACCCGCATGGGCAAGCCCGTCCTGGACGAGCTCGGCACCGACGGCTTCTTCGTCAAGGCCGTCCACACCCTCGGCGCTCCGCTCGCCGAGGGCGAGGCCGACGTCCCGTGGCCGTGCAACACCACCAAGTACATCTCGCACTTCCCCGAGACCCGCGAGATCTGGTCCTACGGATCCGGCTACGGCGGCAACGCCCTGCTCGGCAAGAAGTGCTACGCCCTGCGCATCGCGTCCGTCATGGCGCGCGACGAGGGCTGGCTGGCCGAGCACATGCTGATCCTCAAGCTCACCCCGCCGCAGGGTGAGGGCGAGGCCGCATCTCCGACGTACCTTGCCGCCGCCTTCCCGTCGGCCTGTGGCAAGACCAACCTGGCCATGCTGGAGCCCACGATCTCCGGCTGGACGGTGGAGACCATCGGCGACGACATCGCCTGGATGCGCTTCGGCGAGGACGGCCGCCTCTACGCGATCAACCCCGAGGCCGGCTTCTTCGGCGTCGCCCCCGGCACCGGCGAGCACACCAACGCCAACGCCATGAAGACGATGTACGCGAACACCGTCTTCACCAACGTCGCGCTCACCGACGACGGCGACGTGTGGTGGGAGGGCATGACCGAAGAGGCGCCCAAGCACCTCATCGACTGGAAGGGCAACGACTGGACTCCGGACTCGGAGACCCCGGCCGCCCACCCCAACGCCCGCTTCGCCGTCCCGGCCTCCCAGTGCCCGACGATCGCCGCCGAGTGGGAGGACCCCAAGGGCGTCCCGATCTCCGCGATCCTCTTCGGCGGCCGCCGCGCCTCCGCCGTGCCGCTGGTCACCGAGTCCTTCGACTGGAACCACGGCGTCTTCATCGGCTCGAACATCGCCTCCGAGAAGACCGCCGCCGCCGAGGGCAAGGTCGGCGAGCTGCGCCGCGACCCCTTCGCCATGCTGCCGTTCTGCGGCTACAACATGGGCGACTACATGGCCCACTGGGTCAAGGTCGCCGCCGACAAGGACCAGGCGAAGCTCCCGAAGATCTACTACGTGAACTGGTTCCGCAAGAACGACGCGGGCAAGTTCGTGTGGCCCGGCTTCGGCGAGAACAGCCGCGTCCTGAAGTGGATCGTCGGCCGCCTCGACGGCACCGCCGAAGGCGTCGAGACCCCCATCGGCATCCTGCCGACCAAGGACTCCCTCGACCTCGACGGCCTGGACCTCCCGGCCGAGGACCTCGACTTCCTCCTCACGGTCGACAAGGAGGTCTGGCGCGAGGAGGCCGCCCTGGTCCCCGAGCACCTGAACACCTACGGCGACCACACCCCCAAGGAGCTGTGGGACCAGTACCACGCGCTCGTGGAGCGCCTGGGCTGAGCCAGGACGCGCCCTGAAGAAGGGCCAATGAACGTGGGAGCCCCCGACCAAGCGGCGCCCACCGCTGTGGGAGCCCCCGACCAAGCGGCGCCCACCGCAGCACCGGCCTGTCAGGAGCGTCCGCGCTCCTCCAGATAGGTCGTGTGCGTCTGCTGACGGCCGGCCTCCACCTCGTGGAGGCCGGCCGTCACGCGTTCCGCCTCGTCGTAGAGGACCGCCAGCTGCCGTTCCAGGTGCCGCTCCGGCGACTCGGCACCCGACGTCATCCGCGTCCACCAGCGCGTCCGGTTGTACGTGTCCACGCACTCCGGGACGTCCAGCCGGATCGCCCGAGACAGCGCGTGCACCCACTCCGGCTCGGCGGCCAGCGCATCGGCCACCCACCCCGGATCGAGCAGGGCCGCGTACAGCTCCATCAGCTCGGCCAGCTTCCCGCCCGCCGCCGGCGGCAGGTCCACCTCGGCCAGGTATTCGCGCAGCCTCCCGAAATCCTCCCGTACGACACCCAGCTGCTCGGCGACGTCCGGGTACTGCGGCGGATCCACCCGCTCCGGCGGGGCGATCAGCGCGCCCGCGCCGTACAGCCCGGCGACCACCACCGGCCAGAACGAGCCGCCCACCCCGGCGAAGCTCAGGCCCAGACCGGCCACCCCGCAGGCGGAGCCGGCCAGGTTCTTCTTCGACTCCAGGTAGTGGAGAAAACCCGTACCGAGCGCCCTGCCGACGGCCGCGCCGGCCGCTCTATTGGTAGCCACGGATCTCCTCGAAGGCTCCGTTCAGCGAACCGTTCCCGTCGGTGGCGTCGAACATCCGCCCGCCGGTCAGTTCGGTGATGTGGGTGAGCTCCTTGCGGTCCGAGTCCCCGAACAGCACCGCGAAGACCGGGGTGTGCTTCTGCCCCTCGGGCAGCGCGGCGTAGAAGGAGTCGAAGTGCCCGGCCCCCACGCCCTCGGTGTTCTCGCCGTCCGTCATGAGCACGATCGAGGTGAACGCGTCCGAACCGCCCTTGCCGAGCTGCTCGTACGCCGCCTCCAGGCTGCTGTAGACCGCCGTACCCCCCTCCGGCTGCAAGGACTTCACGTCGCCCCGGATCGCGTCCAGGGCCGGCCCCGGATTGCCGGGCTCGACCACGTGCGTCCGTACCTTCTTCACCTTGGACCCGAACGGCAGGAGCGTCACCTCCTCGCGGTCCCGGAACCGCTCCCCGGTCCCCGAACTCCCGCTGCCCGTCAGGTCCGTGAGCGCCGCCTTCAGCCGCCCGATGCGGTCGTCGTCGGCCATCGAACCCGAGGTGTCCAGGACGTACACCGTCCGCGAGGGCCGGCGCAGCTCGTTCTCGTACGAGGCCAGCAGCCCGTCGGCGACCGCGAGCGAGCCGGGGAACGGCAGCTCGCGCCGCATCGAAGCGCCCAGCCCGGGGGCCGGCGCCACCTCGGCCGCGACCGGCCGGCGGAAGGTCTTCCCGGTGATCTCCGCTTGCGCCTGTGCCCCGCGCAGGTACTCCGTCAGCGCCCGCCCCGACTCGCGGGCCCCGGCCGGGGCCGAGGTCAGCAGGGTCAGCGGGTAGTGCGCGGTGACCACGCCGTCACGCGGCCGGATCACCGTCAGCGGAGCCTTCGCGTCCCGGTTCATCGAGAGCAGCACCGACTCGTAGTTCACCAGCGCGTCCACGTCCGGGCGCTGGGCGTAGGCGGTGGCGAGCCAGCCGGAGGAGCCCGAGGTCAGCTTCTGCCCGCCGAAGAACTCCTTCAGCCGGGGCGCGGCCGCCTTCACGTCCGCGTCCGTCAGCGCCGCCTGCGCGCCCGACAGGCCCGAGGCCACCGAGACCAGCGCGGAGAAACCGGAGTTTGAGCGCACCGGGTCGGTCATCCCGTACGTCAGCCTGCCGCCCGCGACCGCCTCGTGCACCGCCGACCAGGTGACCTCCTCCGGCTTCCAGCCGAGCCGGGCCAACGATTCCGGCTTCACACCGAGGGCGACGGGCGAGGACATCACCGGGGTCTCGTTGGCGAGCTTCCCGGCGGCCTGCGGACGCAGCCGCAGATAGTCGTTCGAGGACAGCCAGATCGCGTCGTACTTTCCGTCGGCCTTCCCGGAGGCGACCTGCTCGGCGGCGTCGAGGGTCCCGGACCAGGTGAGGTTCACGGTGACCCCGGTGGCCTTCCTGGCCTGCTCCAGCACCGGCTGCATGTCGGCGAGCTCACTGGAGGCCAGCACCCGCAGGGTGCCCTCCTTGTAGGCGGTCGGCTTCGGGTCGCCGGGCCGGTCGGACCCCTCCGAGGTGCAGCCGCTCACCGCGACGAGCGAAGCGAGGGCCAGGCCCGCGACCAGCCGGCCCCGCCGGTACTCGCGCCCGCTCACTGGACACCGCCCTCGAGCACACTCGCGGTGCGCGTGCGCGCGAGATGCGCCGAGGCCGTCCGGAGTTCCCCGGTCAGGGACTCCACGGTCGCGGCCATGTTCTCCGTGGCCTGCACCTTGAAGGTGTCGATCGCGTCGAGCGTCTGGTAGATCTGCGCGAACGCCGTCCGAAGGGTCTCCGCGCCCACCGCCGGATCGGCCGCGATCCGCTGGATCTCGCCGCTCTGCGTGGACAGCATCTGCGCGTTGCCCCGGATCAGCTCCTCGGTGGTGCCGCGCAACGCGTTGACCTGCTCGGTCACCTTGCGCTGGTTGTCGAGGGCCGAGGCCAGCATCACGGCGATCCGCAGCGCGGACACCGTGGTGGTCGCGGCCCGGTCGACGCCCTTGATCAACTCCTCGTTGTTGCGCCGGACCACGTCCATCGCCAGGTAGCCCTGCGCGCACACCGCCAGCTGCGTCAGCAGGTCCTGGTGCTTCTGCCGGACGGGGAAGAGCACGTCCGCGCGCATCGCGTCGGCCTGCTGCGGGTCGGAGCGCTCGGCCTCGGCGATCCGCTGCTCGACGGCGATGTCCAGGGCCTCGGTCAGGACCGCGTACTCCTGGAGCTTGCCCATGGTCTCCCAGAGCCGCGAGCGCTCGGTGTGCAAGGCCGCGTTGTCGCGGCGCAGCTCGTCCTGGCCGCCGCGCAGCGCGCCCACGATCTTGTTGAGGGTGGCCTGCGAGGAGGCGTACTTGGCCACGTGGTCGCGGAACCTGTTGCCGCCCGGCAGCTTCGCGAGCAGCTTGCCGACCCCCTTGGCGGGCGTGTCCCGCGGGTCGAGGTCCTCGACGGTGCGCCGCAGTTCGACGAGGGAGCCGGCCACCCGGGCCTGCGCGTCGCCGCCCCCGTCGGAGCCGAGCGAGCGCACCGCCCGCTCCAGCATCCGGTTGGACTGCTGGGCGGCGGAGCGGATGTCGGCCGAGCCGAGCCCGGCGATCTCGCCGATGCGCTGCGCGAACTCGGGGGAGCGGGTGTCGATCCCGGCGAGCGTGCCGACGTACTCCCCGGCACGGCGGGCCATCTCGTCGCGGACGCCGTCCTGGAGCGGTACGAGGCCGGCCGCCTGCTCCTTGCGGACGGGCGCGACGGGCTCGGGAGCGCTGAGGACGAGCGGGCCGTCCTCGGGAGGTGTAAGTGTCACGGTGTGTCCCCCTGGCCCTTGGCGCGTGCGGCCAGCGCCATCAGGATCTTGACGGTGGGTGTGCCGACCTGGCGGATGCCGGTCAGCCCCGGGTTGAGGTACGCGGCGTGCGGCGCGGTGGCGGCGGTGAACTCGGGCACGCCGTCCTGCGGGCGGAACCCGTGGCGCAGGGCCAGCTCGCGCAGCTTCGGATCGGTCGCGAGGAGGGTGCCGAGCTCCTTGGCCTTGTCGCTGAGCGGCACGAAGGTGTGCGCCGTGTTGACCGTGGTGTCCGGGTAGAGGACCACCATGTCGTCGACGTTCCCGCCACCCTGCTTCTGCAGGAGCAAGGACGCCACCTGGGACTCGTAGACCAGGATGAGCGGTTCGCCGCTGCCGCTGATGAAGGCCCGGAAGGGGTCGTCGGTGCTCGGCTCCAGGGCTCCCTGGACGGAGATCAGCTTGCGCAGCAGCGGGGCGGTGCGGGCGATCCCGGCGTCGTCGGAGACCACGTTGTTGCCGTTCGCCACGTTGGAGGTGGCGGCGAGGAAGAGGGCGCCGGAGTTGGAGGTGGCCGGGTCGGTGGTCTTGATGAACACGGTGCCGGTCAGCTCGGCGTGGGCGGAGGAGCCGGGCAGCTGCTGCCAGGTGCGGTCCTCGGCGGCGGCCTTGAGGAAGGGGCCCATGAGGAGGGTCCCGGTGTTCTTGCCGGTCGTCTTCGCGAGGCCGTTGTCGGCGAGGACCTTGGCGGCGTTGGAACGGGCGATCACGACGAGCGGGGAGTAGAAGGGCTTGGTCTCCTGCGCGCCCTTGACCCCCGCTGCGGCTTCCACCTCCTTGGCGGGTTCACTGCTGCTGGGGAAGGCGAAGTCGAGCTTCTTGAGGTCGAGCTGGTCCATCGCCCAGGAGCCCGAGGTCTCCGTCTTCACTTCGTACTTCTTGGCTGCAAGAGCCTTGACGACGTCCGGGTCGTGGAAGAATTCCGACTTCTCCGAGCCGATGACGCCGTTCACCACGGTCTTCGTTGCCGTGGGGTCTGGGTCGTGCCCCTGGAAGAAGGCGATGAAGAGCACGCCTCCGAGGAGGAGCACACCCAGGACGATTCCTAGGATGCGTCTCACGGGTGCAGAGTGCTCGCGGAAACCCACATTCCGCGACGGGTTGAATGAACGTCAGGTGTCCAGGCGGTCCCACTTCGAAATGCTGTGTGAGCCCGAGGGTGCTGGTGGGAGGGGCGGCCGCCCGGGAGGATCTGGGCATGGGCGTGAGCGCATTGAAGTGGCAGGGCTGGCTGGTCGGCCTGGTGACACTGGCCGGGCTGCTGGTGTTCGCCCCGCTGGGGCTGTACGTGTGGGCGAGCGGCGAGCCGCCCCGCGAGGTGGTGGAGGACGTACGGGCCCGGGTGACCGGGTGTCGAATCGATCCGGCGAGCCGGCGCGTGGCGGCGACGGTGGAGGCGACGGGACAGGGCTCGTACGTGGTCACGGTGGAGTTCCGCGACCGGGAACACGCCGAGCCGGGCGCGCGGGTCGCGCAGGCCCTGGTGAAGATCCCGGGCGTGGCCCCCGGAACGCCGGAACGTGCCGAGGCGGTCGGCCCTGTCTGGCCGGTGGCGACGGTCCCGTGGTGCGGGGTCGCGGGCGTGGCGCTGACGGAGCAGCTGGAGCACTGAGCCAAGCCTGCCGGGCCGCGCAGCGGCACATCCGCATCCGCATCCGGAGGTGTCCCCGCACGGGCCGGGCTCCGTCCGCCGGGCTCCCCGCAGGGGTATGGCGCCCGGTCCGGAGCCTCCGCGGCCCCGGACCGGGGCCGTCAGTGGGCGCCGGCCAGGTCCAGGGACGTCAGGGCGGCGGCGTGGGCGTCCATGCGCTCGGCGGCGAGGATCGCGACGGTGGTGTCGGCGCGGGACGCGGCGACGAGGAGCGCGCGGGCGGCGAGGTCGTGCGCGCGCTGGTGCAGGGCAGCGCCGTCGCCGGCAGGCTCCTGCTGCGGCGCGCGGGCGGGCTGGGCCCCCCGCAGCCGCGCGACCTGTGCCGCGATCCTCGTGGCGTCCTCGGCGAGCCCGAGCTCGTCGGTGACGGCGAGCAGGGCGGCGAGATGCCCGGCGAGCTGGATGTCCAGCGCTTCGCCGCGGCTCCGGTGCGGATAGTCGGTCGTCGGGCTGCCGCCCACGCGGTGGACGACCGACTTGGTGCGGATCGGCTCGTACATGAGGTGGCCTCCTGCGTGGTCAGGAGACCATCCTACATTGGATCCGTTCTAAAGTTGAGCTCAATCCTATTGTCTGACTCGCGTGGCGCTAGGGCTGGCTGTAACCGTCGAGGAAGTTCCCGATCCGCGTCACGGCATCGGCCAGGTCCACGGCGTTCGGCAGGGTCACGATCCGGAAGTGGTCGGGCTCGGGCCAGTTGAAGCCCGTACCGTGCACGACCATGATCTTCTCGGCCCGCAGCAGGTCCAGGACCATCTGCCGGTCGTCCTTGATCTTGTAGACGGACGGGTCGAGCTTGGGGAAGGCGTACAGCGCGCCCTTCGGCTTCACGCAGGTGACACCGGGGATCTGGGTGAGCAGGTCGTACGCGACGTTGCGCTGCTCCAGGATCCGCCCGCCGGGCAGGACCAGGTCCTCGATCGACTGCCGGCCGCCGAGCGCGGTGGCCACGGCGTGCTGCGAGGGCATGTTCGCGCACAGGCGCATGTTCGCGAGGATCGTGAGGCCCTCGATGTACGAGGAGGCGTTCTGCTTCGGGCCGCAGACCGCCATCCAGCCGGCCCGGTAGCCGGCGACGCGGTAGTTCTTCGAGAGCCCGTTGAAGGTCAGCGTCAGCAGGTCCGGCGCGATGGCGGCGGTGTTGGTGTGGGTCACGCCGTCGTAGAGGATCCGGTCGTAGATCTCGTCCGAGCAGACGACCAGGTTGTGGCGGCGGGCGATGTCCGTGAGCCCGCGCAGCATCTCGTCGTCGTAGACGGCGCCGGTCGGGTTGTTCGGGTTGATGATCACGATCGCGCGGGTGCGGTCGGTGATCTTGCGCTCGATGTCGGCGAGGTCCGGCATCCAGTCGGACTGCTCGTCGCACCGGTAGTGCACGGCCGTGCCGCCCGCGAGGCTGACGCAGGCCGTCCACAGCGGGTAGTCCGGCGCGGGGACGAGGACCTCGTCGCCGTCGTCGAGCAGCGCCTGCATCGACATCTGGATCAGCTCGGAGGCGCCGTTGCCGAGGTAGATGTCCTCGACGTCCAGCTCGATGCCCTTGGTCTGGTAGTGCTGCATGACCGCGCGGCGCGCGGAGAGCAGCCCCTTCGCGTCCCCGTACCCGTGGGCGGTGCCCAGGTTGCGGAGCATGTCCTCAAGGATCTCCGGCGGGCACTCGAAGCCGAAGGCCGCGGGGTTGCCGGTGTTGAGCTTGAGGATGCGATGACCTGCTGCTTCGAGCCGCATCGCCTCTTCGAGGACGGGGCCGCGGATCTCGTAGCAGACATTGGCGAGTTTCGTTGACTGGATCACCTGCATAACGGGAGCTTACGGGGCTCCCCGTGAGCCCGCTGGGGCATTTCGGCCGAACATGAAGGTAGATATGTCCCATTTCGCGCGATGGGTGGGTGACGGCGCGCTCCGCCCTTGGAAACGGGGGCCGCGCCGCCGTTCCGGCCTGCGGAATGGGTGAGGCGTGAGCGGGGTCCGAGCGCCGGTGTTGCGCTCGTCACCCCTGGGGGTGATGCCCGGGGGTGAGCCCATGGGCTGAGTGGGTGGGGCTGAGCGGGTGGGGCTGAGTACGCGGGCTGAGTACGCGGGCTGAGTACGCGGGCTCATGCGTCGGGGGGCGGCCGTGGGGAGGCTGGGGGCATGAGTCAGGGCGAGTGGAAGCCGGCGGACCACCGCCTGGGCGCCGACCGGGTCGGCACGGTGATCGCGGCCGTGGCGGGCGGCCTCGTGATCGCGGGGGCGGTCTTCATGGCGTTCCTGCTGGTGCTGCTGGTCGGGTACAGCCGGTGAAGGGTGCGGGGCAGTGGATTTCGTAGTCGGTGACATGGCGATCACCACGGTCGGCACGGACGGTGACGACCGGGCGATCGAGTTCTCCGTGACGCGGCGCGGGGGCGATGCGCAGGAGGCGCACTTCGTGATCCACCGCGACCACGACCAGGGCTGGGAGACCGCCCGCCTCACCGTCGACCCGCGGGTGAGCGGCATCGGCGTCCCCGTGGCCGCGGTGGAGTGGGCGGTGGAGTTCGCCAGGGAGTACCTCTGAGGGGGCGGGGTGTCCGCTGGGCGGGATCAGGGATGCGGTCGGTGGCTTCGGGAGGGCTGCTGCCCTTGAGGGACCGGACCGGCCCGGAAGACGATGGGACGGACGGGAAACCTCCGGTCCTTCTCTGATCCGGTCCAGGGGCAGCAGCCCGCCGTGGTCCCGCCCCGCGTCCCTGATGCCGACCAGCGGACGTCCCGCCCCCCGAAGCCCCCCGTTGTCAGTGGGCTCGCCTACCGTTTCGATATGAGGCCGCTGAGGATCATTGCCGGGGATGCCACGAGTCCGCAGGCCAAGGGGCCCAAGGTCATTGCCCATGTCTGCAATGACCTCGGAGGGTGGGGGAAGGGCTTCGTGCTGGCCGTTTCGAAGCGGTGGCCCGAGCCGGAGGCCGCGTTCCGGGCCTGGCACCGGGGGCGCAGCGGGAACGACTTCGGGCTCGGGGCCGTGCAACTGGTGCGGGTGCAGCCCGACGTGTGGGTAGCCAACATGGTCGGCCAGCGCGGGATACGCACCGGGAGCGGGGGGCCGCCGATCCGGTACGACGCCGTGGAGCGCTGCCTCGCCGCGTTGGCCGACCAGGCCGTCGAGCTGGGGGCGTCCGTCCACATGCCGCGCATCGGCTGCGGGCTGGCCGGCGGGAAGTGGTCCCGTATCGAGCCGCTGATCACCGACGCGTTGTGCGCGCGCGACGTGGAGGTGACCGTCTACGACCACGCGTGACAGTGGTGGACGGACCGCGACCCGCAGAGCAACTCCGCCAGGAACGGCCGCCGCCGTGCCATGCTCGCCGGTGACCGCAAGGACGCCGGTCCGGGCGTTCGTCGCCACAACGACATCGGAGGAAGCGTGCCATGGAGTACCGGTACGCCACCGAGGCCGACGCGCCCGCCATGGCCGAACTCTTCGCCGCCAACCACCATGACGCCCTGACACCGGAGCAGCGCGCCCGGCAGGGCTTCGTGCAGGGCGCGTTCGACGTCGCCACGTTGGGCGCCATGGCCGCGGCCGGGGAGCTGCTCGTCGCGGACGACGAGGGCCGGGTCGCCGGGCTGCTGGCCCTGTCGGTGGCCGAGGACATGCCCGCCCCGCCGCCTGCGGTCGCGGGCCTGCTCCAGGCCCAGGACACGCTGGAGTGGGAGGGCCGCCCGCTGAGCGAGGTGAGCTGGCTGCTCTACGGGCCGGTCGTGGTCGACGCGGGCTACCGGGGTCACGGCGTGGCCCGGGCGCTGTTCACCATGGCCCTGGCGGCGGCATCGGGACGGGCCGACGTGGTGGTGGCCTTCATCGAAGCCGGGAACGCGCCTTCCTGGAAGGCGCACGTGGACGGCTTCGGCATGACCCCGCTCGGCGACTACGTCACCGGTGGGCGCACGTACAGCGCGGTCGCCGCGGCCGCCTCCTGACGGAATCCCGCGCACACGTCGAAGTGGCTGACCCGGCACGTGTCCGAAGGGAGGGAGGCGCCGAGGTTCACGGCCGTGCCGTCGCCCGCGATACGCCAGCGCTTGCCCGCCGGCACGAGGTGGCAGGGGGCCTCGCCGGGCTCGATGAGGATCCACTTGCCCCGGACGGTCCTGTGCCAGTACGCGGCTTCGCCGCAGTGACGGCAGGCGGCGGGGGTGCCCTCGCGGGGATCGGACGGACGTTGCCGGCCGATGGTGACGAGGGCGTCCGCCAGGACGTTCGCGAGGAGGAACGGCCCGGTGTCCCGGCTCCGGTCCTGCTCCTGGGTGTGTGCGTGCAACTGTTCCCCCCTTCCGCTCTGTTGGTAGCGGAAGGAGGGTGGGTCGGGCGACCGGTTCGGTGATCAGTGACCCGAACGGGTCGTGACGGTGTTCGGCGCCGCGCCCCGGGCGTCCCCGGGGCTCAGGCGGACGCCGTGACCCTGGCCGCGAAGGCGTCCAGGTTGTCGGACATGCGCGCGAGGCGCTCGTCCTGGGTGAGGGACTCCTCGTACCGGCCGGCGCGCAGCTTCGGCTGCCGCTTGCCGCGTACGTACAGGGGGCAGGCGAGGTCCGCGCAGACGTAGATGCCGACGGTGTTGCCGTCACGGCCCCGGGCGCCTGCCAGCGGGGCGGCGAGCAGGGTGACCCCGGAGGAGGCGTGGCCGGTCAGGCAGATCTGGCAGAGGCTGGACTTCACCGCGCTGGTGCGGTTCACGGCGGGCACCCGTAGCGAGATGCCCACCGGGCCCTCGGACGTCGGCCGTACGAGATGTGCCCGCAGCGGCGCCCCGGGATCCACCCAGCCGAGGAAGTCCAGGTCCTCCCAGGGTAGTTCGGCGAAGTCGAGGGGCAGCCGCAGCCGCGCCGCCTCACCCTTGGTGCAGTTCACGAAGGATGAGCGGATTTGTTTCTCGGTGAGTGGTTCCACGGGCGTCGACCCTACGTGTGCCCTGACCAGCCCGCACCCCAATAAGCCGGGCACGCAGGAACCATTCCTCAGCGCTGCAGGATGACCAGCGGGATCTCGCGCGGCCAGGCGGCCACCTGGTCGTCCTCGTACGGGGGCCACAGGCCCGTCATCATGTCCCAGTACGTGTCCCGCTCCGTCGGTGTCGCCGTGCGGGCGGTCGCCTTGAAGGCGGCGGCGCCGACCTGGACGCGGGTCTCCGGGTGGGCGGTGAGGTTCTCGTACCAGGCCGGGTGGTCCGCGGCGCCGTAGGCCGAGGCCAGGACGATGAGGCGGGCCGCGTCCCGGTCCTCGCCGTAGATCAGCGGGGTACGGACGGTGCGGCCGGTGGCGCGGTCGACCGTGGTGAGCAGCAGGGTGGGGACCCCGTGCCACAGATGGCCGTCGGCGCCCGCCGTGGTCACGTACGCGCGGACGTGGTCCAGCTGTGGGCCGGGTCTGGGGTCCGTGGGGCGGTCCCAGTCGATGTCGAGAGCGTGCATTCACCAGTCCTTAGGGTTGTGGCCCCCGGACGGCTAACGAGCATTCACCGGCTCTGGATGCGGTCCGGAGCCGCCGTACCCCGCCCCGTACCCCGCCCCGCCCCGGATGCGACCCCGCCCCGGATACGACCCCGCCCCCGGATACGACCCCGGCCCGGGGGGCGACCCCGGGCCGGGGTATCAGCAGCGTGCGTGCGGAGCGCTACGGCAGGTAGCGCTCGATGACCTGCGGGCCCTCCTTCTCGATCAGCTGGCGCGCCTTCTCGACCCGCTCCGGAGTCGGGTCGTGGCCGGTCGCCATCACGAGGTCCTCGGGGTCGTACGGCCGCTCCCCGCCCGTGAAGAGCCGGTCCGACCGTGTCGGCTGCTGGTCCGATTCACTGTCCATCGCGTACCTCCTCCGTACCCCCTGGCCCCCATCCTCCGGCGGCGGCCCCATGAACGCACGTCGGCCGGGACGGCCCGCCCGGAAGGTGCTCCGCTCAGCCGCCGACGGTCGCCAGTGCGCCGGCGGCGACCAGTACGCCGCAGATCCCCAGGTTCACGGCCTTGTGCTCCCAGAACACCGCGACGAACTCGCGGATCGTGGCGGTCGGCCAGAAGTACCGGGCCGTGGGCGAGCCCAGCACCTGCCCGTTGACCCCGGCCTTGCGGGCCATCATCGCGGCCCGGAAGGCGTGGAAGTTGTTGGTGACCACCACGCACCGGTAGCCCGGGTCGTCCGCCAGCATGAGTTCGCGGCTGAACCGCATGTTCTCCTCGGTCGTGCGGGACCGGTCCTCCAGCGTGACGTGCTCCGCCGGCACGCCCTGCGCGATCAGCCAGTCCGCCATCGCGCGGGCCTCGGAGACCTTCTCGTCCGAGCCCTTGCCGCCCGAGACGAGCAGCACCGGCGGGCGGCCGCCCCGGGCCAGCTGGGCCTCGTAGATCTCCTGTCCCTTGCGCAGCCGCGAGGCCAGCAGCGGCGGCACCCGCTCCCCGCCGATCAGGCCGGAGCCGAGCATGACCACGTGGTCGACGTCGCCGCGCACCTTGATCCGCCCGTAGAGGAAGGCGTAGCCGAGGAAGCACAGGAAGACGAAGGAGACGTAGGCGACGACCGCGACGAGGGTCGCCACGATGCCCGCGAGGACCACGGAGCGGGACAGGCCGACGACGAACAGCAGGGCGATCATCGCGAAGATCCCGAGGCCCGCGAGCAGCGACAGCAGGTTGGGCAGGCGGGTGCCTTCCTTGCGGACCATGGTCACGCCGTTGGCGACGAGGAAGACGCCGAGCGCCACCAGGCCGAGCGTGGGCACGGCGAGGACCACCAGCAGGACGGCGGCGGCCAGCCAGCCCGGCAGCGCCTTCACCTGGAGGAGCAGGCCGAAGGAGAGGAGGACGAGGGTCAGGCCGAGGAGTACGGCGTTGCGGAAGCGGCGGCGGTCGTTGCGGGCGCTGAGGCAGAAGGCGAGGAAGAGCAGGGCGGCAAGGACGAGGGGGACCATGCCTTTTATCGTAAATGTCACCCGGAATGCTGAACGGGGCTGCGACGCGCGGACCTTACGGACCGCCCCGCCAGGACCTCGGTGCGCCGCCCGTCCCGCATGACGAAGCGTCCGTCGATCAGGACGTGCGGGATGCCGGTGGGCAGGGCGCGCGGGTTCTCGTACGTGGACCCGGCCGCGACCGTGTCCGGGTCGAAGAGGACCAGGTCGGCGCGGTGACCGACGCGGACCAGGCCCCGGTCGGGCAGGCGCAGGCGGGCCGCGGGGCGGCCGGAGAGGTGTGCGACGCACTCCTCCAGGGAGAGCACGCCGAGTTCGCGGACGTAGTGGCCGAGGTAGTGGGGGAAGGTGCCGTAGGCGCGCGGGTGCGGCTTCGCGCCCTGGAGGATCCCGTCGGAGCCGCCGGTGTGGACGCGGTGGCGCATGATCGCCCGGACGTTCTCCTCGTGGCCGACGTGCTGGAGGATCGTCGGCGCGAGCCGGTCGCCGAGCAGCAGCCGCCGGGCGGTGTCCCAGCCGTCGACGCGCGTGCCGACGTACCGGCCGTACGCGGGATCGGCGACGCCCGAGATCTCGACCGTGGACCAGTCGACGGGCACGCCGTGGCAGCCGTCCGAGCCCTCGGCCTCCAGCGCGTGGCGGATCCGCTCGGCGGTGGCGTCGTCGCGCAGCCGGGCGAGGACGGCCTGCGGGCCGCCCTCGTTCGCCCAACTGGGCAGCAGGGCGACGAGGGTGGTGCAGCCGGGGGTGTACGGGTAGCTGTCCAGGGTGATGTCGCAGCCCTCGGCCAGGGCCGCGTCCAGCAGGGCCAGCAGCTCGGGGGCCCGGCCCCGGTTCTCGCCGAAGTTCATGGTGGCGTGCGCGAGGTGCAGGGCGCAGCCGGCCTCCCGGGCCAGCTCGACCATCTCGGCGTAGGCGGCGAGCGCGCCGTGGCCGTACGAGCGGTGGTGGGGGCAGTAGTAGCCGCCGTACCGCGCCACCACGCGGCACAGCTCGGTCAGTTCGGCGCCGGAGGCGTACATGCCGGGGGTGTAGGTCAGGCCGGAGGACATGCCGACGGCGCCCTGGGCGAGGCCCTCGGCGACCAGCTGCCGCATCCGGTCCAGCTCGGCTGCGGTCGCGGGCCGGTCGTCCCAGCCGAGGGCGTACGCGCGGACCGTGCCCTGGGGGACGAGGTAGGCGGCATTGACGGCGCAGCCCTGCCCGCCGTGGGCCCGGTCCAGGCGGTCGAGGTACTCGCCGACCGTGCGCCAGTCGAAGTCGACTTCGTCCCCGGCGCCGTTCCAGCCCGCGATGGCGGCCCGTACCCCGCCCAGGGTGCGCTCGTCGGCAGGCGCGTACGACAGGCCGTCCTGGCCGAGGACTTCGAGGGTCACTCCCTGGGCGGCCTTCGCGCTGTGGTCCGGGTCGCGGAGCAGCGCGAGGTCGCTGTGGGCGTGCATGTCGACGAAGCCGGGGGCGAGGACCAGCCCGTGCGCGTCGAGGGTCCTGCGGCCCCCGGGGAGCGAGCCGATCCCGGCGATCCGGCCCTCGTGCACGCCGACGTCGGCGGTGTACGAGGGCCCGCCCGTGCCGTCGACGACGCGGGCCCCGCGGATGACCAGGTCCACGGCCGGGGTCTAGAAGAACGTGCGGACGTAGTCGCCGACCGTGCCGTCCGACTCCACCACCGGGATCAGCGGCCACTTCTCGAAGATCGTGCAGGGGTGGGCCATGCCGAGGGAGACCCAGTCGCCGACCTCCAGCGCGGTGGCGTCGGCGTCCGTCTCGATCCAGGCGTGCTGGTCGGACAGCTTGGACACCCGGATGCCGGTCGCGGCGCGCTCGACGCCGTCGCGGGCGCTGCGCACGGTGAGCACTTCGGGCAGGCCCAGGTCGTAGGCGATGTCGCGCTTGCCGGCGTTGACGAAGGCCTGGCCGGGTGTGGGGCGGGAGACCACCTGGGTCCACAGCCGGAAGGCGGGGAGCAGGCCGCCCTCCTCGGGGACGCGGTTGAAGGGGGTCAGGCCCGAGTACCAGCCGTGGTCGTGGGAGACGTACGCGCCGGAGCGCAGCAGCGGCAGCACGGGCAGCGACAGCTCCGGGATCTCCGCGAAGACCTCGGCGACGGCGTCGAACCACTCGCTGCCGCCGGCGCTGACGATGACCTCGTCCAGGCCGGTGCCGGTGAAGTGGCCCCGCTTGTCGAGATCGGCGGCGAGCGCGGTGAGGCGGTGCAGCCAGGCGCGGACGCTGTCGGCGTCGGCGCCGGGCATGGTGGCCTCGTAGCCGGCCACACCGGCCAGGCGCAGGGTGGGGGCCGCGGCGACGGCGTCGGCGACGGCCTGGCATTCGGAGTCGGTACGCAGCCCCGTACGTCCCTCGGCCCCGGCGCCGAGTTCGAGGACGACGTCGACGGTGGCGCCGCGGCCGTGCAGGGCGGCGTCCATGAGCTCGACCCCGCGGACGGAGTCGACGTAGCAGACGAACCGGAAGCCGGGGTCGGCGGCGAGCTCGTCGGCGACCCAGCGCAGGGCGGGCGCGTCCACGAGCTCGTTGGCCAGGAAGATCCGCCGGATGCCGAAGGCCCGGCAGACGCGGGCCTGGTGGGGCATGGCGACGGTGATGCCCCACGCGCCGTGGTCCAGCTGGCGCTGGAAGAGCTGCGGGGCCATGCAGGTCTTGCCGTGCGGCGCGAAGGCGAGGGAGTGGCGGGCGGCGTACGTGCCGAGGGCGGTGAGGTTGTGCTCCAGCGCGTCCGCGTCGAGGGTCAGGACGGGGGTGGTGAAACCGCCGGTGTGCAGGGGGCGGCGCTCGGCGGCCAGTCGGCCGACGGTGAGGCCGGCGGTCTGGGCGTCCGGCGGGAGCCCCTTGAACCGGTGGTCGACCGGTTCGTCGGCGAGGTCCTTGACGGGGTCGCTGGCCATGCGGGTGCCTCCCGGGATTGCATTGCGTGCAACGGTCGTTGCGTATGCCGCTGCATGCTGTCTAACATCCCGGATGACGACGGGTCAACGTGCGCCGGTCCGGGCGGAGCCCGGGGCGCCGGCGGAGCCGGTGTCGCAGCGACCGTACGAGAGGACGAGGGATGAGCCAGTCCGTGGAACGGGCGCTCGCGATCCTGCCGCTGCTCGCCAAGGGTCCTGCCGGGCTCGGGGCGGTCGCCGACGAGCTCGGCGTGCACAAGAGCACCGCACTGCGCCTGCTGCGCACCCTGCACGAGCGCGGGTTCGTGTACCGGCAGCCCGACGGCCGCTACCGGCTCGGCGCACAGCTGTTCGCGCTCGCCGCCGAGGCCGTCGAGAACCTCGACGTCCGGGAGGTCGCGCACCCCCACCTCGTCGAGCTGAACAAGATCACCGGGCACACCGTCCACCTCGCCCTCCTCCAGGACGACGAGGTCGTGTACATCGACAAGGTCGACAGCCGCTACCCGGTCCGCATGTACTCCCGCATCGGCAAGCCCGTGCCCCTCACCGTCGCCGCCGTCGCCAAGCTGCTCCTCGCCGACCTCCCCGAGCCCGAGCGCAGGAGCCTCGCCGGGCGGATCGAGTACCCGCGGTACACCGCCCGCTCCACCCCGGACGCCGCCGCGTTCCTCCGCGAGCTGGACCTCGTACGGGACCAGGGCTGGGCCACCGACCTCGGGGGGCACGAGGAGTCCATCAACTGCCTCGGCGCGCCCGTGTACGGGCCCGCCGGGCGGGTCGCCGCCGCGCTGTCGGTGTCCGCGCCCAGCGTGGTGGTCAGCGCCGACGGACTGCTCGAACTGCTGCCGCTGGTACTCCGTACCACGGACGCCATCAGCCAGGACTACTCGGGAACCCAGGAGGCCACCCCGTGACCGTCAAGACCGCCATCACCCCCGGCACCCACACCACCCCGCCCGCGAAGTTCTCGCACGGCGTGCGCAAGGGGAACGTCCTGCAGGTCGCCGGCCAGGTCGGCTTCCTCCCGCACGTCGACGGGCAGCCGCCCACCCCCGCCGGGCCGACGCTGCGCGAGCAGACCCTCCAGACGCTGGAGAACGTCCGCTCCGTACTGGAGGCCGGCGGCGCGGGCTGGGACGACGTGATGATGATCCGCGTCTACCTGACGGACACCGGCCACTTCGGCGAGATGAACGAGATCTACGACGCCTACTTCGAGGAGCGGGGCCTGAAGGAGGCCCCCGCCGCCCGCACCACCGTGTACGTCGGGCTGCCGGCCGGGCTGCTCATCGAGATCGACGCGCTGGCTGTGCTCGGCTGACATGCCGCAGGGGCGCCCCCCTGGCGGTGGGGCGCCCCGTTCACAGAGGACTACGGGCAGTACTGGGCTTCCTTGCCGATCGAGCGGTACATGCAGTCCGCGTTCTCCAGCAGCTGGAGCACCGCGTCCTTGTTGCGCACCGTCTCGCGGTCGATCACCTCGTCGGGCGGGTAGAAGCCGCCGCCGCCGGAGCTCGCCGGGTACATCTCGAAGGTGTAGGAGAAGATCTTCTGGTTGCCCCACAGCCAGTCGTCGATGGTGCCGTCCGTGATGTACAGGTCGCTCGACTGCTCCGGGGTGTAGCCGTTGCTGGCCGCCATGCTGGTGCCGATCTTCTTGTACACGGCGAGGTCGTCCGCGGTCATGCCGGGCGCGGTGTCGTTGTAGGTCCAGCCGAACGGCCACAGGACCAGCTCGCTGTACGTGTGGAAGTCGATCGCGGCCGTGATCTGCTGCTTGCCGCCGACGACCCGGCTGCGGACGAAGTCCGAGACGACCTTCACCTCGGGGGCCGACTCGGCGGCCGCGCCGCGGTAGGTCTCGGAGCTCTTGCTGCCGCTGGAGCCGCCGCAGCAGCCCCACTTGTAGTTCCAGTTCCGGTTCTCGTCCGTACCGACGTACGAGGAGCCGGAGTTGGGCTGGCGGTTCTTGCGCCAGGAGCGGTAGGAGCCGGTGGCGATGTCGTACTCGCCGCCGTCCGGGTTGAGGTCCGGGATGATCCAGATCTCGCGGCCGTTGACCGCGTTGGTGATCCGGGAGTCGGTGCCGTACTTGGAGCCGAACTCCTTGAGCAGGTACAGGGCCATTTCCACGGTCAGGTGCTCGCGGGCGTGCTGGTGGTGGGTGAAGAGCACCTCGGGCTCGGCCTCGTCGGTGGCGACGTTGTCGCTGATCTTGATCGCGATGAGGTCGCGGCCCTGGTACGACTTCCCGATCACGCGCTTGCTCATGATCCCGGGGTACTGGGCGATGCGCTGGTCGATCTCCGCGTTCGCCTCGGCGTAGTTGTGGTACTTGGAGTCCGCCGAGGGGAAGTCCATGGTGCCCGCCGCGATCCCGGGCAGGGTGCGGTCCGGCGGCCCGGGCAGGGCGGTGAGCCGGTAGCCGAGCGCGCGCAGGTTCTTGGCCTGCATGGTGTCGGCGCTCACCACGACGGTGTGGTCGTCCACTTCGTCGATCGACACGCCCGTGCGGAGCAGCGCGGTGCGGTCGGCGGCCGTGGAGGGGCCGTGGATCCGGTACTGGACGATCGCCTCGTCCTGGGTGGCGGTGGACGGGGTGGGCGGTGGTGATGCCGTCGCGCTCATGCCGTAGGCGGGTGCGCCGAGCGCGAGCGCCAGCAGGGCCGCCGTGACGGCGGCCCTTCGGCGGGTCTGAAGCCGCATGCGTTCTCCTGGGTGGGGAGTGTGGGGGTGCCGTGCGGACGCGCACAGCGTGCTCTCGTGGCATGTTCCGGTCAAGGACCCGCTCTGTCCGCCGAACCGAAACCGGCCACCCCCACACACCTACCGCCTACGGGAGGCCGTGGACCTTCGGACCCACCGCGTTGGACCAAGCGCTACCCGCCTTGGCGTCCCAGTTCGTCGACCAGGTCATCGCGCCGCGCAGCCCCGGGTAGGTCTTCGACGGCTTGAAGGATCCGCAACCCGTGCCCCTGGTCAGGCAGTCCAGGGCGTTGTTCACGACGGTCGGGGAGACGTAGCCGCTGCCCGCCCCGCTCGGCGAGGCCGGGACCCCGATGCCCACCTGGGAGGGGTCGAGGCCGCCCTCCAGCTGGATGCAGGCCAGCGCGGTGAGGAAGTCCACCGAGCCCTGGGAGTAGACCTTGCCGTCGCAGCCGTTCATCGAGCCGCTGTTGTAGTACTGCATGTTGACGACGGTGAGGATGTCCTTGATGTTCAGCGCCGTCCTGAAGTAGCCGCCCTGCGTGGACTGCATGTCGATGGTCTGCGGGGCCATCGTGATGACGAGCGAGGAGCCCGCCTTCGCCGACAGCGCGCGCAGCGCCTGCGTCATGTAGGTCGGGTTCAGGCCGTTCTCCAGGTCGATGTCGATGCCGGAGAAGCCGTACTCCTGCATCAGCGCGTACGCCGAGTTCGCGAGGTTGTTCGCGGAGGCGGAGTCGCCCACGGAGATGGTGCCCCTCTCGCCGCCGATGGAGAGGATGACCGACGTGCCGGCCGCCTTCTTCGCGGCGATGTCCGACTTGAACTGGGCGACGGTGTAGCCGCCGAGGCCGGCCGAGTCGAGGTTGAAGGTGATGGCGCCGGGCGTGGTCGTGGCGTCGGCGAAGGAGACGGCGATGATGTCGTACTGGGCGGAGACGTCGGAGATCTTCTGGACCGTCGCTCCGTTGTTGAAGTTCTGCCAGTAGCCGGTCAGCGCGTGCTTGGGGACGGCCGGGTTCGGGTTCGGACCGCCGCCGCCGGTCGTGGTGCCGGTGACGCTCGCGGACCTGGGGCCCTCGCCCGCCGCGTTGTACGCGCTCACCTGGAACGAGTACGAGGTCGAGGCCGCGAGTCCGGTGATCTGGGCCGAGGTCCCGGACACGGTCCGGACGCGGGTGCCGTCCTGATACACGTAATAGCCGGTGGCCCCGCCGACCGCGTTCCACGAAAGGGTGAGCCCGCTCGCGCTCTGGCCGGAAACGGCGGTCCCGGCGGGAGCGCCGGGGATGCCCGGGCCGGGGTCGGTGCCGCCCCCTCCGTCCGGGCCGAAGACGCTGAACTCGTCCACGACGTACGCCGGCTGGCCGTACCAGCCGTGGGTGTAGACGGTGACCTGGGTGGTGCTGGGGCCGGTGGTGAAGGTGGTGGAGAGCTTCTGCCAGCCCGAGCCCGAGCCGGGGGTCCAGGTCGACACGTCCTGGGTGCCGGTGCCGGTCGCGCCGAGGTACACGTAACTGCCCTGGACCTGCGTGCTCAGCGTGTACGTCGAGTTCGGCTTGACCGTGACGGTCTGGCTGCAGCGGGCGTTGTCCTGGCCCGCCGGGGTGGCTTTGAGGGCGCCGGCTCCGGCGTAGACCGGCGAGGAGACGGAAGCGCCGCTTCCGCCGGAACAGGACCAGTTGGCGAGTCCGGACTCGAAGCCGCCGTTGCGGGCGACGTTGACGTCCGCGGCCTGCGCGGTACCGGTGGCGAGGGCCGTGAGGCCGCCCGCGGCGAGGGTGGCGGCGCCGAGGAGGGCGAGGGAGCGTATGCGGTTCACGTGGGCTCCGGTGGGGGGAGGAATGGGGATGAGGAGAAGGGGGGAGAAGGAGGGGCGCGTGGGGGCGCCCCGGAAAACGGTCCGGCGGAGCCAAGTTGGTCCAGACCAATCCCGGTGTCAAGAGTCTTTGCAATGTGGCTGGAAATGGCCGACGCTCCGATCCCTGTTGTCCGGGTTTCCCGCCACCTGTGACACAGGCTGTCAACACGGGAATTCCCAAGCCCCTGCCCTGCCAGCGGGGACGCGGATATGGTGCTGGGGCAAGGGGGGAAGAGCGTCGATCGTTTGCGGTCGCGCAGTGTGTGCGTGTGTGCGGCGGCTACGCGAACGGCCGTCGCGCACGGGGTGAACGGGGGGATTCGCGTGCCGACCGCCATCGCTGTCACCAGCGCCGATCTCGTACTGCCGGCCCCTGACCGGCACACGCCCGGGGCCGCCGTACTGCACCCGCCCGAGCGGCAGGACCTGGAGGGTGCGCTCGCCGAGACCGGCGCGCTGCTGGAGCGGCACGGCCATCTCGTGGCCGTCGTACCGCCCTGGCTCCCGCGCGCCACCGTCCAGCGGCTGCACACCGTACGGGCCATCCTCGAAACCGACCGGATCGCGCTCCTCGGGATCGATCTGCCGCCCCTGGGCACCGCCCTGTTGGTACGTCAGCTGCGCCAGCTCAGCGTCTGCGACTTCAGCCCCGGAGTCGTCGCCTCCGCGGCACGGCTGCTGTCCCACTACATCTACGCGGGCGCCCTGCTGGGCTCGGTCGCCAAACTCGACCGGGTCCCGGTCGGGCTCAAGGCGCACGCCAGGTCGTGGTCGCCGAGCGCGCAGTTCGCCGTACTCGCCCACCCGACTCCGCACCTGGCGAAGCTGGGGACCGCCGGGGCGCACGGCGGCGGAGGCGCCCTGCCGGCCGGGCCCGAGTTCGCCACCCACCTCACCTTCGCCCGCGGCCAGCTCACCTCCGACTGGGTGGCGGCCGAACTCGCCCCCGCCTGGCAGGTGCAGGGCGTCATGGAGAACCCGCTGCCGGCCGACTCACCCGGCTGGTGGGGCACCCCCAAGCTCGTCGAGTTCGCGGCCGGCATCCCGGACCTGTCCGTCCTCTACCAGCTCGTCGCCTCGGTCCGCCGCGAGGAGTGCCGCTGGTGCGGCCTCGAACTCATCGGCGACCGCTGCGGCTTCTGCGCCGCACCCCTGAGCGCACCGCCCCCGCAGGCCGCGCCCGCGAGCACCGCCCGATCCAGACCCTGACCGACCGACACATCGAACGAACGAAGAACGGCGAGGTACTTCGGCCCATGAACTCACGCCAGCGCCGCGGCGTCATTCTGCTGCTCCTGTCGGTCCTGTGCGCCCTGGGGGCCTTCGCCGGAGTCCTCGTGGTGATCGGCGACGTCAACTCCAAGGTCGGCGCCGAGGTCGCCGCGTACCGGGCCAAGGGCGACATAGCGCCGTACAGCCCGCTCACGGCCGGGCAGTTCGAGGAGGTCAGGATCCCCAAGCGGTGGCTGTCGGAGACCGCCGTCACCGACCTGGGCGCCCTCCGCGACAAGATCGCGCTGACCACCCTGAAGAAGGGCTCGCTGCTCCAGGCGGACATGTTCGTCGACCGGCCGCAGCTGCAGGCCGGCGAGCAGGAGATCGCCATCATGATCGACGCGGCGACGGGCGTGGCCGGCAAGATCACCTCCGGCGCGAAGGTCAACATCATCGCCACCTTCAAGGGCGCCAAGGACACAGACCCCTCGCGGTCGGTGATCATCGTCGCCAACGCCCGGGTCCTGGGCGTCGGCAAGCTCACCGCCCTGGACAAGGACAGCGACCGCAAGGGGCCGGCCGAGGCCGTCCCGATCACCTTCGCCCTGAACACCAAGGACACCCAGCGCGTCGCGTACGCCGAGTCCTTCGCGGAGCACGTACGCCTGGCCCTGGTCGCCCCCGGCACCGACTCGGCGCCCAGCCCGGGCGACCGTACGTACACCCTCGACGGGGACAAGTGAGGCGCGCATGACCACCCGAATCCTCCCCGCGGCCGGCGACCCCGACGCCGCGCGCGTCCTCGTGACCCTGCTCAGCCAGCTCCCGGCCTCGGAGCCGGCCGCACCGGTCCCCGATTCCACGTCCTTGCTGGACACCCTGGCCCGCCTCGCCGCGGAGTCGATCGACGAACTCCCCGAGGTCGTCCTCGTCCACGAGCGGATCGGCCCGGTGCCCGCCCTGGACCTCATCCGGGAGGTGGCCCTGCGCTTCCCGGCGGTCGGCGTCGTCCTGGTCTCCTCGGACGCCGGACCGGCCCTCTTCTCCGCCGCGATGGACTCGGGCGCGCGGGGCCTGATCGGGCTCCCGCTCTCCTACGACGAACTCGCCGCGCGCGTCCAGGCCGCGGCCCAGTGGTCCGTCGGCGTACGCCGCCACCTCGGGCGGGGCGCGGCCGAGGCCTTCCCGGCGGGGCCCGGCGGCCGGGTCGTCACGGTCACCGGGGCCAAGGGGGGCGTGGGCACCACCTTTACCGCCGTCCAGTTCGCGCTGGCCGCGGCCGCCTCGGGGCGGCGTACCGCACTGGTCGACATGGACCTTCAGGCGGGCGACGTCGGCTCGTACCTCGACGTGCAGTTCCGGCGCTCCATCGCCGACCTCGCCGGGATCCAGGACGTCTCGCCGCGGGTCCTCCAGGACGCCGTCTACGACGACCGCACCGGGCTGGCGCTGCTGCTGGCCCCGGCGGACGGCGAACGGGGCGAGGAGGTCGACGAGCGGGCCGCCCGGCACATCATCGGCGCCCTGCGCGGCCGCTACGAACTCGTCGTCATCGACTGCGGAACGCAAGTGACGGGCGCGAACGCCGCCGCGGTGGAGACGGCGGACGTGGCCGTACTGGTCACCACCCCGGACGTGGTCGCGGTGCGGGCCGCCAAGCGGATGGTCCGGATGTGGGAGCGGCTCCAGGTGCGCAAGGCGGAGGACACCGCGATGGTCGTCAACCGCTGGAGCAAGCACACCGAGATCCAGCCCGCCCTGATCGAGAAGATCACCAAGACCCGTGCCACCCGCACCCCGGTCCCGGCGGCCTTCAAGGAACTCCAGGCCGTGGTGGACGCCGGCCGGGTCCAGGACCTGGACAACCGCTCGACGGTGAAGCAGGCCCTGTGGACCCTGGCGGGCGAACTGGGCCTGCTGGCCGCCCCGGAGGCCGCCGCACCGACGGCCGCGCCCGCTCCGGGCGCCTCGCTCGCGGTCCGCGCCTCGGGCCCGGTGGCGCGGCTGCGCCGGGGCCGGGAGGGCTGACGCATGCCGCCGGGGAGACCGAGGGACGAGGGCCAGGTGGCGGTCGAGTTCGTCGGCACGGTGCCGCTGATCCTGCTGCTCGTGGCGGCGGTGTGGGAGTGCGTGCTGATCGGCTACGCGTTCTCCCTGGCGGGCAACGCGGCGGACGAGGCGGCGCGGGCGGGGGCGGTGACGGGGGACGCCGCGTGCGTGGCGGCGGCGGGGAAGCACATCTCGGCGGCGTGGGACATGGCTCCCCCCACATGTCAGAAGCAGGGCGACATCTACAAGGCGAAAGTCTCGCTGAAGATCCCCGTCCTCTTTCCGGGGCTCAACTTCGGCTGGATCGACGGCACGGGCGGCGCGGCGATGGAGAGGGAGACGGAGTGACATGAACGGGCGACGCATGCGCTCCGACCGGGGGCAAGTGGCCATCGAATACATCGGCTTCGTACCGATCCTGCTGTTCGTCGCGCTGTGCGGGATCCAGCTGGGCTGGGTCGCGTACGTCCATGAGCAGGCCGACAACGCGGCCCGTACGGCGGCGCGGGTCGAGGCCCAGCACCGCGGCAGGGGCGAGGCCGCAGGACGGGCCGCCATCCGTGAAGGGCTTGCCGCGGACGTCAAGGTGCCTTCCGGAGGCGACGCGGTGACCGCGACGGTGACCATCAAGATCAATGCCATCGTGCCCGGGCTCGACATCCCGGACGCCGTGGCAACCGCGGTCATGCCCAACGACGATCCGAAGGGCCCCTGACGATGAGCCTGCGTTCCCGGGTCAACACCCCCGACGACCGGCACAGCCCGCGCGAGGACGGCCGGCTGGTCTCCTCGTACCGCGCGAAGCTGCTGGAGGAGATCGACCTCGCCGAGATGTCCGCGCTCGCGCCCGCCGAGCGACGGGCGCGCCTGGAGCGCGTACTCGGCCACATCATCAGCCGCGAAGGGCCGGTGCTCTCCACCGCCGAGCGCGCGCAGCTGATCCGTCGCGTCGTCGACGAGGCCCTCGGGCTCGGTGTGCTCGAACCGCTCCTCGAAGACCCCTCGATCTCCGAGATCATGGTCAACGGCCCCGACCAGATCTTCGTGGAGCGGTCCGGCCGCGTCGAGCAGCTCCCGCTGCGCTTCGCCTCGCACGAACAGCTGATGCAGACCATCGAGCGCATCGTCTCCACCGTCAACCGCCGGGTGGACGAGGCCAATCCGATGGTCGACGCCCGGCTGCCCAGCGGCGAACGCGTCAACGTGATCATCCCGCCGCTCTCCCTGACCGGCGCCACCCTCACGATCCGCCGCTTCCCGCGCGCCTTCACCCTGCACGAGATGATCGCGCTCGGCTCGCTCGACGAGCAGATGCTCCTGCTGCTGTCCGGCCTCGTGGCGGCCAAGATGAACCTGATCGTCTCCGGGGCCACCGGCACCGGCAAGACGACCCTCCTCAACGCCCTCTCCGGCCTGATCCCGGAGGGCGAGCGCATCATCACCATCGAGGACTCGGCCGAACTCCAGCTCCAGCAGGCCCACGTCATCCGCCTGGAGTCCCGCCCGGCGAACGTCGAGGGCAAGGGCCAGATCACCATCCGCGACCTCGTGCGCAACTCCTTGCGCATGCGCCCCGACCGCATCATCGTCGGCGAGGTGCGCGGCGGGGAGACGCTCGACATGCTCCAGGCGATGTCCACCGGTCACGACGGCTCCCTCGCCACCGTGCACGCCAACAGCTCCTCGGACGCCCTGATGCGCCTGCAGACCCTCGCCTCCATGTCGGAGGTCGAGATCCCCTTCGAGGCGCTCCAGGACCAGATCAACAGCGCCGTCAACGTCATCGTGCAGCTCACCCGCTTCGGCGACGGCTCGCGCCGCATCACGGAGATCTCCATCCTCGAATCGCACGGCCGCGAGCCCTTCCGGATCACGACGGTCTGCCGGTTCGTGGCCCAGCCGATGGGCGCGGACGGGCGGGTGTACGGCTTCTTCGAGTACTACCCGCTGCCCCGGCCCATCGCGGACCGGCTCTACATGAACAACCAGCCGATCCCGCAGGCCTTCGGGGTCGCGCTGCCGGACGACCCGCTCACGACCCCGCACATCACACGGACCGCCCTGTGAACGTAAGTATCCTCCTCACCCTCGGCGCCACGCTGCTGGCCTGCGTACTCGTGATCTTCGGCGTGCACGCGTACATGGCGGGCCGCGCGCAGCGGGCCGCCCTCATCGAACGCCTCTCGGCCACCGGCGCACCGCCCCCGGCGGGCAGGCGGCGCCGCTTCCCCGGGGTCGACCGGCGACTGAGGAAGACGGGGCTCGGCCGCCGCATCGAGATCAAGCTGGCGACGACGGGCCTGGACCTGACGCCGGGCGAGTTCTTCGTCTACATGCTGCTGGCGGTCGCAGGCGTCTGGCTGGTCGCGGCCTCCTTCCTGGCGCCGTTCTTCGGCCCGGTGGCGGGCCTGATCGGGTTGTGGGCGGCGAACGCCTTCCTCAACTGGCAGCGGACCCGCCGTACGGAGCGGTTCATCAACCAGCTCCCCGAGCTCGCCCGGATCCTCGCCAACGCCACCCAGGCCGGGCTGGCCCTGCGTACGGCCATCGGCATCGCGGCCGAGGAGCTGGAGGCCCCGGCGGGCGAGGAACTGGCGCGCGTCGCCGACCGCCTCGCCGTCGGCCACTCCATCGAGGACTCCCTGGGCGAACTGACCGAGCGGCTGCCTTCGCGCGAACTGGTCGTGCTGGTCTCCACGCTCGTCCTGTCCGCCCGTGCGGGCGGCACGATCGTGGAGAGCCTGCGCAACCTCACCGTGACGCTGGAGCAGCGCAAGGAGACCCGCCGGGAGATCCGTACGCAGCTGTCCCAGGTGACGGTGACGGCGTACCTGGTCCCGGCCATCGGCCTCGGCTCGCTGCTGCTGGTGGACATGATGATGCCGGGCGCGCTGGACCGGATGACGGGGGCCTTCATCGGGCAGACCGCGGTCCTGGTCGCGCTCGGGCTCTTCACGCTCGGCTTCGTCCTCATCCGCCGCCTGTCCAAGATCGACGTGTGAGGGGGCTGCCGGCGTGATCGCTCTACTCCTGGCCGTGCTCGTGGCGGTGTCCGTCTTCGGCGTCTTCCACGGTGTCCGGCTCTACCGGGCCGACGTCAAACTGCCGACCGACCTCGCCCTCGCGCTGGAGGTCGGTGCCACCCGTACGACGGCGGTCGGTTCGCTCGTGGACCGGATGGGCATCCGCTGGGCGCCGCTGGTACTGCGCCTGATGGGCCCGAAACAGGTGGCCCGCAAGCGCCGCCAGATCGACATGGCGGGCAACCCGGCCGGCCTCACGATCGACCGTTACGCGGCCCGGCGCGCGGTGTACGGGCTGCTGGGCGCCCTCGGCGCCTTCTCGATGCTGATCAACGGGCAGCTCGTACCGGCCCTGCTGATGGTCGCCTTCGGCCTGTTCTGGATCGAGGTCGGGCTGTGGTCGGCGATCCGGGTCCGCCGCGACCACATCGAGCGGACCCTGCCGGACTTCCTGGACGTGCTCGCGGTGGTGGTGAGCGCCGGGCTCGGCTTCCGGCAGGCGCTGGACCGCGTGGCGCACAAGTACGAGGGCCCGTGGGCGGACGAGATCCGCATCACCCTGCAGCAGATGGACATGGGCGTGAGCCGCCGCCAGGCCTTCGACGAGCTGCGGCGGCGCAACGACAGCGAACAGGTCGCGCAGTTCGTGACGGCGTTGCAGCAGGGCGAGGAACTCGGCTCCCCGATCGTGGAGACCCTGATCGCGATCGCCGAGGACATGCGCCGCACGGACGCCCAGAACGCCCGCCGGCGCGCGGCCCGGGCCGTCCCGAAGGCGACGTTCGCGGTCACCATGTTCATGCTCCCGGGCACGCTCATCCTCCTGGTCTGCGGGTTCGTCTACGGGGCGAACGTCGACTTCGGCGCGATGCTGGGGGGTGGCTGAGCCGTGGCACCGGCACGACTGAGCGTGCTCATCGCGGATGACAACCCGGTGATCAGGGCGGGCCTGGCGGCCATCCTGTGCGAGGCCGAGGACATCGAGGTCATAGCGCAGGCGGCGGACGGCCGCGAGGCACTGAGCCTGACCCGCCGACATGCTCCGGACGTGATCCTGCTGGACGTCCGGATGCCGGGGGTGGACGGGATCTCCGCGCTGCCGCACCTGGTGCAGCTGGCTCCCGTACTGATGCTGACGTACAGCACGGAAGCCGAAATCGTCCGGGAGACCCTGCTGTTGGGGGCCGGCGGCTACCTGGTGCACGGCGAATTCACGGCCGACGTCCTGCTCAGCGCGATCCGCGACGCCCCCGAGGGCCGCCCCCACTTCACGCCGACGGCGGCGAGCGCACTGCTCGCCGAGCTGAGGTCCTCTTCGCAAGCGCAACGAACTGTGGCACCCTCTTCTGAGCGGATGAACAACTCTGTTGTCTTCGGGCTGAGTTCGCGGGAGGTGGAGGTCATGGAACTGATCGCATCCGGGATGAACAATCAGCAGATCGCCGCCACCTGCTTCATCAGCGAGAAGACGGTCAAGAACCACATCAACCGCATCTTCGCCAAGCTCCACAGCACCACCCGCAGCGAGGCCATAGCCCGCTGGCTGGGAACCGCCCGTCCAGGAGTGACCGGTCATGGGTAGACGGAGTGCGCAATGGGTCCGTATTTGGGCCCCGGGACCCTTGGTCACGAGAGGTAACTCACCGTACCGTCCGCAAATCGACACCGGTACCGGCCCGGGAGGGGACCCCCATGCTGCAGAACACCCTGGCAAGGATGCGGAAGCGCTACGCGGGCACAGGCACGAGGGATCGCGGCCAGACGGCGTTCGAATACCTGGGGATCATCCTGGTGGTGGTGGTCATCATCGGCGCGATGGTCGGTACGGGCATCGGCACGGCCATTGTGGGCCGCATTACGACGGCGATCGCGAACCTCACCGCTGGTCATTGAGCTTGGGCAAGTCGAATGACCAAGGCCAGGCTTTCCCGCTCTATGCGATGGTCGTGGTCGGGATGGTGTTCGCCGCACTCGCCCTCTTCGTGTTTGGCCAGGCCGCCGTCGTGCGCAGCGATGCTCAGGGAGCGGCCGACGCAGCAGCTTTGGCGGCGGCTCGGAAAGCCCGCGACAACCTGCTGCCGCGTCTGGACCTCACCACGCTCAAGCCCGAGGACTGGCAAGACATCTTGGATGGAAAGTCCTTCGACATGGAGGGTGCTTGCGGGGCGGCTGAGGATTTCGCGCTGCTGAACGACGCGAAGGGGACCTGCACACGGTCGCTGTTGCGCTTCACGGTTGAGGTGACCACCAACGGCGCAGTCGGAGATTCAGTCGTGCCCGGGACCAGGGACATGCATGGGACGGCCAAGGCAGTGGCAGAGGTCGTGCCTCGATGTGAGCTTGGTCCTGTTCCCGCACCTTCGGCTACTCCGGCCCCCGCCCCGACCGGTCCTCCGCCACAAGGCCCGGTCGTCATCAAGTGCAAGGGAGGGAAGACCATCAGGTTCGACCCTCTGAAACCGGATCGATGGAGCACGCTGGCGCGGAGCCTCTTCGACGTGCGACTGGCCAGCTGACAGTGAACTAGAGACAAGGAAGCGGCTCAGATGAGCGTTCGGTACACGGTAGAGGTCCGCAGGGGAGCGGCCGTTGTGGTTGCGGCGGCGTTGGCCCTTACCTTGGCCGGATGTGGGGACGACGGCCAAGGCAAGGCGCCTCAAGGCGCTACGACGACCAATAAGAGTTCAGGTGCTGACACGCAGTCGCAGCCGCAGGCATCGGCAAGTGGCAGTCAGTCCGCTGCTCCGCCTCAGGTTCTGGCCACGATGAACGGTGAAGCCGGTGTGGTCCTGAACATCAACTCGGTAGCGCGAGACGCCGGCGGATTCCTCACTGTCAGTGGGCAGATCAAGAACACGGGAGAGAAGGCCTTCGGTAACACTGCGGCCTGGCGTGGCAACGAACTCAATGCGAGCGGCGTCTCCGTTGCGGGAGTCAACTTGGTCGACAAGGTGGGCAAGAAGAGGTACTACGTGCTCCGGGATACAGAGGGACGGTGCCTGTGCACCACGGGAGTGGTGATCATCGAAGCCGGTCAGTCTGTTCCCTTCTTCGCTCAATTCCCAGCACCTCCGGCGAGCACCAGCGAGGTCGAGTTCAACTTCCCGACCTTCGCTTCGGCCAGTCTGAAGATCTCCGGGTGACCCCATGACAAAAAGCCACCGCACAGCCGCCGCCACCGCCGTCGCGGGTCTCGTCATCGCCGGGGCCCACCTCATCGGCGCGACCAGCGCCCACGCCGACGGCGTGAAGCCGTCCGTACCCCCTGGCACGGAACCCTCCGCCTCCGCACCCGTGCCCATCGACTCCAACTCGCCCGGGCTCAAGATCCCCCAGGGCGGGACCCTCGCGCCGATCAAGGTGCTCGACATCGCCGAGGTCGTCGAAGACCTCGGTGGGGAGCAGCGGCGGCAGGAGACCAATCAGACCGTCATGATGGCGCTGCAGTCCGAGGTGCTGTTCCCCGAGAACAGCGCCGTCTTCAACGCGCAGGCGGCGGCCCGCATCCAGGCCATCGCCGGCGAGATCAACACGCAGAAGGCGACCCGCGTCCGCGTCTTCGGGTTCACCGACGACCAGGGCAGCTACGAGCACGGCAAGGAGCTGTCCAAGCAGCGCGCCGACGCGGTGCAGGCCGAGCTGGCCAAGACCGTCACCAACCCCGGCGTCGTCTTCGACGTCCGCGGGTACAGCGAGGACTACCCGATCGCCGACAACAGCACCGAGGAAGGCCGCAAGAAGAACCGCCGCGTCGAGATCACCTTCCCCCGCAGCGCGGGCAGCTGAATCTCAGTCGGCCGGGAGATGGCCGACCCTGCCTGCCTTGACGTCCCTTTGTGCGGGCCCTGCCCGGGCACGAGAGACCCGTAGTAGTCGCCGTTCGTCGCTCACGTTGACGACCAGTGGCTCGCTCGGCGGGGAGTCGGCAGGCTGTTCGTTCCAGTTCACAATCGCCAGTCCGCGTCCGGACCGGGCGACCTCCAGTTCGGCCAGTTCGGCGGGCGGCAGACCGAGCGCGCCGTAGGCGGACTGCCTGTGACCGTCCAGCCGTCCGCCGTGGCGGCCGGATCCGCGAGCGGATACGGAGTCCCCTGTCGGGCCGGCCCCGAACCACCGGAGTACCCCATCGACGCGGTCAGGAGTCGGCCGCGGCGATGTCGTTGGCGGTCCGTGCACGACAGCGTGCGACGAGCGCCGCGTCGAGGGCATGAGTACTCGCCCTCGACCGAGGCCTCATTCTCCGGGCCAGCCGGAATCCCGTCCCCTGGCGGTTTGTCATAGGTGGGTCACAGGAGGCCCGTTGCTCGTTGCAGGAGCGATGTGAGTTGATAGAACTGGACATACTTACGATCGTTCGAGTGTGCGGGGGAGTGGGATGAAGTTCGACATGGGGACGCAGGTTCTGACGAGCCTGATGTCGGGGTCGCGGAATTCGAGTACGGACCTGGGAACGCTGATCAAGCTGCTGGTGGACGCGGCGCAGCCGCTGGAGGGCAAGTTCAACGGCCAGGGCAAGGTGGCGTTCGACTCGTTCAAGGCGCGTTCGGACGGCATCGCGAAGGAGCTCAACGCTTCGCTGGCCGCGATCCTGGGCGGTCAGTCGGGCATGGAGCGGGCCTTCGGTTCGGGTGACCAGGAGCAGGGCGAGAACGCGCGGCAGCAGCAGTCGGCGGCGAACTTCGACGCGGCCCGCTTCTCGGGTCGCTGATTCTTCTTCACGGGGAGTGTGGTTGTGATGGCTGGTGACAAGGACCGTCGTTCGTACGACGTGGGCGCCTCGACGGAGGCGCAGGGCAACATCAAGGTCGTGATCGGTCAGCTGGAGCAGGTGATCGCGGCGCGCGAGGCGCAGGTGGCGAAGGCGATGTCGGACTTCGCGGCGGATGGTGTGGCGGACGACTACCACGCCAAGGAGACGCGCTGGAAGAACGCCTCGCAGGAGGTCAAGAACATCATCCAGCTGCTGAATTCGACGCTGGAGAAGAACGACGGCACGGCGCAGCAGACGCTGCAGCGGGCGAAGGCCGCGGTCGACAACATCGGCTGAGCAGGATCGTTTTAGCGGGGCAGCGGGGCAGCGGGGCTGTATGGCAGCGGGCTACACGGGGGTGGGTCGTCGATGACGTCGTGGGACATCAAGCCGCAGGGTGTGCAGGGTCAGTTGAAGACCGTCGGCGGGAATGCCGGCGAGCTGGAGAAGGCCCTGAACTCCCTGATCACGAACATGTCGGAGGCGGCCCAGGCAGCGGGCACGGCCGTGCCCGGCTCGGCGGCCGAGACCAAGGTGCAGGGTCCGGTGGCGCCGGGCAAGCCTCCGCTGTCGCATAAGGCGATGGGCCCGGTCGCGGCCGCTCTGGGTACGTACCTGGAGGGCCGCAAGAAGGAGCTGGAGTCGATGGCGCACCGCATCGAGGCCTGCATCCTCGGCGCGGTCAAGGCGACGAACGAGTACCTCGAAGGCGACCTGGACCAGGCCAAGGCCGCTCAGGACGCGGCAAGGGCCATGAATCTGGACGTCCTGCGCGAACAGCCGGGGGGGAAGAAGTGAGCGGCAACGCACCCGTCGATCCGGCCGAGATACCCGTCTTCACCGGCGATCTGGCGGTGCTGGACGCGAAGGTGAAGGAGATCTCGTCGGGCGGGGCGACGGTCTCCACGAAGGCCAGTGACGTCCACACCAGTTTCGGCGGGCTGCAGGCGTTCTACCAGGCGCCGGAGGCGGACCAGCTGTTCGCGACGACCAAGCCGGTCGCCGACCTCGGGCTGAAGCTGAGTTCCGACATGTGCACCATCGCGGGGGCGCTGGGTACGTACAGTCGCGATGTCGAACCGCTGGTGAAGAAGCTGGAGCACCTGAAGAAGGAAGCGGAAGCGTTTCGTTCGAAGGTGGCCGACGACAAGAAGTGGCGCGAGGACGGCGATCTGATCGAGGAGAACCTCGATCGCCGCAATGACATCGCCGAAGTGTGGGCGCAGTTCCAGGAGGTGGAACGCGCTGCTCACGCGAAGATCGTCGCTCTGGTGGGCGGGCCCGCCCTGAAGAAGGACGACGGCTCGCACGGCGAGGGCATGTACGGCTACGACGCCGAGGCCCTGAAGCAGTCGAAGTCGCTGCCGTGGGGTGACGCGGTGGAGGAGTCGGTGCCGTGGTGGCAGGTGTGGGAGCACGCCTACGACTTCGGCAAGGGCGTGATCGTCGACGGTGTGTGGGGCACGATCGTCGGCCTGGGCACGCTCGTCGGCTTCCAGGGCTGGGACGCGGCGGGTCAGGCCTGGACGGGCCTGGCGAAGCTGGCGACGGGCCTTGCGATCTCCACCCTGCCGATCGTGGGTCCGGCGTATCTGGCGGCCCCCGACGACAAGCTTCCGTCGTGGCTGCGTGATTCGCGTACGGCGATGAAGGAGACGGGCAAGGCGCTGCTGGCGTGGGACCAGTGGGGCTCGAACCCGTCGCGTGCGGCGGGTGCGGTCACCTTCAACGTGGTGACGACCGTGTTCACCGGCGGTGCGGGCGGTGCGGCGTCGGGTGCGGGCAAGGCGGGCGCGGTGGCCAAGGCGCTGTCGTTCGCGGGCAAGGCCGGGCGGGCCATCGACCCGATGACGTACGTCTTCAAGGGCGCGGGCGCGGGCATCTCGAAGATCGGCGACGTGATGGCCGGGCTGAAGGGCCTGGGCAAGATCGAGGTCCCGAACATCAACGTGGACGGCGCGATCGCCCTCCCCGAGGGTGCGATCAAGCTGCCCGACGGCGCCATCCACATCCCCGAGGGCACCGCCATCCCGGACGGGGCGGTGAAGCTCCCGGACGGCAACATCAAGCTGCCCGAGGGCACGGTGCAGCTTCCCGAGGGCTCGGTGAAGCTCCCGGGCGACGGTCCGGCGCAGTTCATGGACCCCAAGGGCAACATCTACGACGACGCCGGCAAGACCATCCAGAAGGCGGACCAGTCCCCGACGGACATCGTGGACACCCCGAAGGCGGACGTCCCGAAGGCGGACACCCCGGCCCCGGTCAAGGTCCCGGAGATGGCGGGCGTCGGCGGCCGCGGCGGCGACGACGCGATCCGGCTCGGCTCCGACATCTCCGACCCGCTCCACGCGGGCGACCACGCCCCGACGGGCCACGTCCCGGACCACACCCCCGGCGGCCACGCCCCGGACAACATGCCCCGCAACAGCGTCGACACCCACGACCCGTCCGCCCCTGGCCCCCGCTCGGACCCCCCGACCACGGGCGGCGGCCACACGGACACCCCGTCGACCGCGGGCCACACGGACGGCCCCGGCACAGGCGGCCACGGCGACGGCCCCGGCCACGGCGACGGCCCGTCCACGAACGGTGGAAACCCGGAAGCCCCGGGCGGCACCGGGCACACGGACGGCCCGTCCGCGGGGGACGGCCCGGAGACGCCAGGTGGCGGAGGTGGGACCGGCGACGGTCCCGGGAACGGCCCCGGGATGCCTGAGCAGCAGCCTCCGGTCATTCTGGAAGGCCCCCGGATCGGCCAGCAGCCCAGTGGGCCCATGGCCCCTGAGCGGGAGGTCGCCGTGACGGAGGCTCTCAAGAACGCAAAAGTTCCGCCGGTGGACCAGGGCCGCATGCTCGTGCAGCTGAAGAAGTCGGAATACGGGGCAGCAGTTGCGGAATACATTGCGAGCGGCCGATTTGCGGACACCCCCGGGTTCAAGAACCCTGAGGGCCTTCTGTTCCAGGTCAAGCAGAACGGCATGATTCCCGCTGTGCACCAGGCGCTGGAGTACGCTGCGGATCTCCAGTCCAAGGGAATCAAGAACATCGAGTTCGAGCTGAAGCTTCCCGCCCAGAAGCTCGACCTGGACGTGCTGGTCCGCACCCCCGACGGGCGCATCGAATTCGGCGCCCAGCTCAAGGACGTGGACAGCGTCGCGGGCATCAAGTCGGCAGTCAAGAAGATCGCGGAGAAGCAGCTCGGCGGGCCCGGAGTCGACGTCAAGCACGCGCTTCTGGATATCAGGGGGCTCAGGGGCGAGCTCACAGAGCGTGAAATCCAAACCGTCCAAAGGGCCGCTGACCGGAGCAACGCCTCCTTCGAGCTACGATTCGACGACGGGTCCGTCACCATATTTCCCACCAATGCCACCAAGCCGTAAGGAAGTCGATGTCGATGCTGATGCGCGCGCCGAAGGAGTGCGGCTCGTGGTTCTGGGACCTGGACGACGTGGCGGAGCCCGGTCTGGAGTCCGCTCTCAGAACCGCGGCGCGCATGGGTGCGGTGCTTCAGAAGCACGCTTTGCTGGAGCCGGCCTCACTTGAGTGGAACTGGTTCCAGGTCGGCAAGGGCGGCCTCGGCATCCACAGCCGCCTGGACCTCGGCGGGCGTTCCCTCGGTGATCCGGCACTGCCCGGTGCCCTCCGCGCCTGTCAGCCGGGCGGCCATCTGCAGGCAGAGATGGGCGGCATCCTCGTGTTGGGATCCGGAGCCTGGTTCGACGCGAGCGGAACACGCCACAACGAGTACCGCCTGGTCGAACTCATGGTGTCACCCGACGAGATCGGCCCTTCGGCCGAACTGTCCGTGTACCACGACGTATGGGGTCAGTGTGATTTCCGGGGCGAGCCGCACCCGGCCACCCATGCCAACAACGCGCCGCGGCTCGCGTCAGCCTTGCAGGAGCTCGACCAGTTGCTCGGGGTCGAGGCGGAGCCCGGCGAGCCGACGTACTACGGTCGAGCCGACGGCTACGGGCTCGGGGCTCCCGACATCATCGACGGGCGTGGGCCGGACCTCACCGATACCGTATTCGGGTAGGCGGCGGTATCCGTTTCAACGGCAACTGGCGGTGCTGGACAAGCAGGTGAAGGAGTCGGGATCCCCGACCGGAACCGGTTCGGAAGCCCGCACGGGGCCGTGGAGAATGGCGGCGGCCCCCGGCCACCTGGCCGACAGCGAGGCTCGACGACGCCCGGCTGGTCGGTACCGAGTTCTACCACTCGGATCTGCAGGGGCCGACCTCGCCCGGGCGACCGCGGGGTAGACCTGCGTCTCATGGTCGGCGAGCACTCGGTGCCAGGCCGGTGTTGTGCCCCGGGCGACGTCGACACGAAGCCTCAATTGACCGGCTCCATGCCCGAGAGCCGATAGTTTCACGCCCATCCCGACAGAAGCGGAGGGGCCGGTGAAGCGGAGAGCCGCGTACGTGTGGTTCACGCCCGTGCTGCGCACGGTCACGGCTCTCCTGGGTGCGGCGTCATTCGGTGCAGGGGTGCTTGCGGTCTTCGCGACCCAGAACGGGACCGGCTCGGCGGCGCTGATCGTATTCGGGGGCGTCCTGCTTCTCCTCGCCCTGCTCGGCAGCCGCATCGAGAGCCTGGAGTTCGGCGGGGCCACGCTGAGGATGCGGGCCGACGCAGCGGAGAGGTTCGCATTGGCGGAGGAGTCCGAGCGCCAGGGAGACATCGCCACGGCCAACGAGCTGCGTGCAGAGGCGAGGACCCTGCTGGAGGCCGCGACACCCATTGCCGCCGACTACGGATCAGTACGCCGTTCGATGCGCCCCGGCGCCTCACGCACCCGGGCCATGGAAGAGGTGGTTGCCCGTGCGCGCCGCTTGGCGCAGGAGCGGTCCTTCGAGCCGGCCGAGGTCTTGCACTGGTTGCGGCACGGGACGGACGAGCAGCGCATCACCGCCTTGGCGATGATGCAGGCCCGCCCTGAACTGCGGAACTTCGAAGCCACCCTTGCCGCCATCACCGAGTCGCGCACTGCCTTCGAGCAGTACCACGCCCTACGGCTCGCGGCGCACATGGTCGACGTACTCGACCCGGAGCAGGCGAGGCGCCTGGCCGAAGAGGTGGAGGCGCAGCGCTTCGGGCCGGATGCGGATCGCAAGCTGCTCGGCGAGGAGATCTTGCGCAAGGTGCGCGGGCGCTCGCAGGAGCGGTGACAGCCCGGGTGTTCCGTATCGGCGTGTGCGGCCCGGCTACGGGATCAGGTGGTTGTAGATCTCGCTGACCTTCGTCTCGAACGGGGGTGTCCCGAGATCCTGCGCGGCGGGGATGAGCTTCTCCTCCGTGAAGCGCTGGAAGTCCGCCTCCGACTCCCACACGTCGATGACCTGCCAGCCGCCCCTCTCGCTGGGCGACGCGAAATGGGCGAGGAGTCCGGCGGGCGGGTTCGCGGGGTCCGGGAGCACGCGGTCGTGCATCGCCTGGTAGAGCTCCTGGGTCCAGTCCGCGCCCCGGTTGTAGACCAGAACGGCCATCTCGGTTCCTCGATTCCGTACGTCAAGGGGAGGGGGTCCTGCCTGCGACGCTACGTCCGGGAGCGGGCGTGAGCGAGCGGTGGCGGACCTCCCTGCGCCGTCTGCCCGTACGGCCGGCTGTTCGGCCTAGCGGGCGGACAGCAGCCGTCGTGCCATCTCGCCGGCCAGGTGGGCCGGTTCCGGGCCGGGGTCCAAGGCGGCGACCACGGTCGCACCCTCGACCAGGATCAGCAGTTGGTCCGCCAGGTCCGCGCGATCCGGGCCGGCCAGGTCGGCCAGCAGGGCCCGTAGCTCCGCCTTGTGGCGGCGTACGACGTCCAGTACCCCCGCGTGGGCGGCGCTGAGTTCCCCGAAGGCGTTCAGGAACGCGCAGCCCCGGAAGTCCGGCTCCGAGAACCAGTCCGCCAGCCAGCCGAAGACGGCCGCGACGGGATCAGCGGCTGCGGCCGGCGTCTTCACCGCTTCGCGCAAGCTCGTCATCCAGCGGCGGTCACGACGCTCCAGATATGCCGTGACGAGTGCTTCCTTCGCCGGGAAGATCCGGTAGAGCCGCTTGAGGGGGACCCCCGACCCGGCGCGGATGCGGTCCATGCCGACGGCCTGGATGCCCTCGGCGTAGAACAGCTCCTCCGCCGTGTCCAGGAGTCGGGTGCGGGCCTCTTCGTCGTCCATGGGGGCAGCGTAGTCCAGATCCGGTTGCACCGAGAACGATCGTTCTCTAAAGTGAGAACGATCGTTCTCTGATTCGAGAACGGTCGTTCTTCCCGTCTGATCGCGAGAGGGTCCGTCATGAACGAAAGCGCTGTCCGCCCGCCGCTGCCGCCCTTCACCGAGGAATCGGCCCGGGCCAAGGTGCAGGCCGCCGAAGACGCCTGGAACAGCCGTGACCCCGAGCGCGTCGCCCTCGCGTACACGGAGGACTCGCGGTGGCGCAACCGCGACCGCTTCCTCACCGGCCGCGCCGAGATCCGCGACTTCCTCGCCGCGAAGTGGGAGCGCGAGCTCGACTACCGGCTCCGCAAGGAGCTCTGGGCATACACCGGCAACCGCATCTCCGTCCGCTTCGAGTACGAGTGGCACGACACCGCCGGCCAGTGGTGGCGCAGCCACGGCAACGAGCAGTGGGAGTTCACCCCGGACGGCCTGATGAGCCGCCGCGAGGCCAGCATCAACGACGTCCCGATCGCCGCCGAGGACCGCCGACTCCGGTGATGCGGGCGCAGGGTCCTCCCGCCGCCGGGGCCCGTGTCCGGCCCCGGCGGCGATCGGGACGCGGGCCGGTCAGAAGGCGGCGAAGCCGGATCTGACCCGCGCGAAGCGGTTCATGCCCCGGATGCCCGGGGCGGAGGCGGGCACGGCGGAGTCCGAGAAGGCCGCGGTCGTGCCCAGCGTCCCTGCCAGGGCGAGCAGCTTCTCGATCGTCACCTGGTCGTCGACGAACTCGGGCGCGGGGACGGTCCGGTGGACCTGCTTGAGGACCTCGATGTGCTGCGTCAGACGCTGCCCGGCGGCATCGCGGTCGTTCTCGTACAGGTCGTCGAGCGCGTGGAAGGTGATCTCGCTCGTCCGCAGGCCCACCGCGTGTACCGTCACGGTCTCCTCCGCGAGCGTTGCCGCGTCCGACAGCACGATGTCCCGGCTGCGGTTCTCACGTGCCACGGTGTCCACGTACTGCACGGTCGCCGTACCGATCCCGCCCGCCGGTACGGAGCCTTCCGGCACCTGGATCTCCAGTACCACCCAGTACGTCTCGCCGAAGGCCAGGTCCGGGGTGAAGATCCGGATGCCCTTGTCTCCGGTGATCAGATCGGGCAGCACCTCCGTGCCGTACTCCTCCCGTGCGCGGCGGGCCGTGTCGCGGGACTCGCGGAACACCCGGGCCCGTACCCGCTGATCGGTGATCAGGTCGTGCCCGTACAGGTGCCACACCGTCACCGCCGGGTCGATGTCGATCCGGAGCTGAATGTCGATCGCGGCGAGGTGGTCACGCCGTTCCAGGTCCTCCAGCAGGCCGGAGCGGACCTGTTCCGGGCGGGTGACGAAGGTGCAGTGGCCGCGGGCGGTCCCGGCGAGCGCCGAGAGTTCGGCCATCCGCGCGTCCGTGCCGAAGCCGAAGCACGAGAGGGTCAGGTCACCGCGCAGCCGGGCCGCGACGTTCTTCCGGACGGTGGTCCAGTTCCGTTCGCCGGAGGTCGGGTCACCGTCCGAGAAGAGGTAGAGCCGGTTGACGGTACGGCCGGCGCTCGCGCGGCGGCTGATCTCCGCGATGCCGTACTGCACGCCGAGCTGGATGTCGGTCCCGCCGTAGGCGGTCATGCCGGCCACGGTCGAGGCGAACCTCTCGGGCGGCAGCTCCTCCTTGCGGGTCGCCTGCAGGAGGGTGGACACATCGGTGGCGAAGGTGATGATGCCGAGCGAGTCCGTCGGCCGCAGCCGTTCGTAGATCTCCTGCAGCGCGGACTTGACCGTGTCGAGCTTCTCGCCCGCCATGGAGCTGCTCGTGTCCACGACGAAGACGAAGTTCACCGGCAGGGGTTCCTTCGCGGGCACGCCCGGCTGCGCCTCCGCACCCGCCTTCAGCGCGATTTCGACGAAGTGGGTGGTGTCCTCGTGGGCTTTGGAGTCGCCGGGTACCAGGGCGAGCCCGTGGCTGACGGCGAGCGCCTCGCCCTCGGGCGGGCCGGGGACCTGGTCGGTGCGGGCGGCCACGAAGTCGTCGAAGCGGATGTGGTCCTGTTCGATCAGCACACCGCTGTCGATGAGTTCGGTGACACCGAGCACGGAGCGGGTCCCGTAGGCGCTGCGCCGACGGATGAACAGGCCGTCGTGGGGGAGGGGACGGCCGGGGGCGCGGGAGGGGAGCGGGGGAAGGTTGATGCCACGGACGAGACGGGCGGGGAAGGCGGGAGCCTGGGCTTGGCCGTAGGCCGGGGCGGGTTGCGGATCGCTCCTCGTCCATCGGTCCGCGCCACTGGCCGGGGCCGGTGACGCCGCGCGAGGGCTGGGACGCGAGGCGGCCCTCCTCCGATAGGCCTCGTGTTGGCCCTCCTCAAGCTCCTGGCGCTGCTGCTTGAGCCGCGCCACGAGCCGCCGGCGCTCGCGCATCTCCTCGTACAGCTCCTCGCGCCGTTCCTCGCTCAGCTCCTGCGCGTGGCGCAGCTCCCCCCCGAGGCGCAGCTCCTCGTCGCGCAGCTCCTCGTCGCGCAGCTCCTCGCCCTGGTGGGACTCGTGCGGGCGCTCCGCGGGCCGGCGCTCACTGCCAGGCACTTCCTCCGGAGCGGGGTCGGTCCATGGCCGGGGCTCGGCTGCCCGCGGGCGCGGCATGTCCTCGGTTGCACGCGAGCTGCGCAGCTGCAACGCGGAGTGGATTACGCGCCCCTGGAGGAGCCACCTGCCTGCCGCGCCGATCCGGCCGGGCCTCCCCTCGGCGTCCGGGGCGAGGGCGAGGGCGTCAGGGTGGATCACGATCGTGGGTACCGTCCCCCTCGCCGGCCGCGAGAGCTCCTTCGCAATGAAGTCGAGGTGCGCCTGCCGGCTGTCGATGACCGTGCCCACGCGAAGCCCGCACCGCTGCGCGTACTCCTCGCACTCACGTGCCCGGCGGCCCCCGTCCGCGCTGGGCAGGCCCGGGAAGGGGGCGACGGTGAGGAGTACGGCCGTGCCGTCCGACCAGCGGTCGACGGCAGGCGACGGTGTGCCCCGGACGTCGCAGAGCCTGAGCGTGGCGCCCAGCCCGAGGAGCCCCTCAAGGAGGGTGTCGGCACTCATGAGCGCCTTCCGCAGCTCGTCGTGGTCGGTGATGGCCGACTCGGCCACGACCACGCCGTCCGGTAAGTCTCTCAGTAGGTCGTCCGCCTCCTGCGGGGTGCGCGCGGTCCGGTCCAGCAGCGACAGTCCGCGCCGCGTCGCCCGGTGGCGGCACTCCCGCTCCTCCCGGCGGGAGGACAAGGACCAGAAGCGGCTCCTCCCCGCTCCGGCGAGGTACAGGACGGCGGGGGCGGGGGGCGTGGAGCCGCCGGGGTCTTGTGTCATGCGTGCTTTCTCCGATTCCTTCTCCGTGTCATCCGCCGGGCCGGGCGTCAGGCCGCGGCCTGGCCGTGGCGGGCGGGGAGCGGGCAGCGTTCGTCCAGCTCGGTGTTGGTCCGCACCCGCACGTCGAACATCCCTTCCGCGCGCAAGAGCCGCAGCCAGATGTCCAGTTCGCTGCTGATCCCCTCGCTGGCGGCGGCGATCCGCACCGCCTCGTCACGGTCCGCCGGGCTCCGGCCGACCAGCAGGATCCTGATCTTGAGGGCGATGCTGTGCCCGTTCCGAGGCTCGATCTTCAGGGCCTCGTCGACGTATCCCGCGGCCACCGTCGGGTTGGAGCGGGCGAGGGCGATCCTGGCCTTCCAGTACCAGAACTCCTCGGCCTCGCGGTCGATGCCCGCCGAGCCGAGCGCGCGTTGCGCCTGGTCGGGCTCGTTCGCCGCGATCAGCCGTGCCACCTTGGCCAGTGACCGCTCCTCCGCCGCCCCGGGCTCCGGCCCGTTCCGGCGCCCCCCGGTGAAGAGCCGACCCACGACCAGGAGGGAGGCCAGGAGGAACGCCAGCAGGATGCCGACCAGGATCATGAACTGCTGGGCTCCCTCGCCGTCGGCGAGGGTGGCGAAGATGCCCAGGATCGCTATGGCGAAGGCGAAGACGATCACAGCCCCGAACAGTCCGGTGGCCTGTCCCGCGGTCAAGGTGCGGAACATCCTGTGCTGAATGATGTTGCGGACGAGGTCCCGGTAAAGGAGGAACAGCACTCCGAGCGCCACGCCACCGAATCCGGCTATACCGCCGAGGACCTGAAATAGCTCCAACATGCCACGGACTGTAGGGCCTTGGGCATGCAGGTGTACGGGATACGGTCAGGAGCGTCCGGGGAGCGGATCCTCGTGCCCCCGGGAAGCGCCGGTCCCTCAGCTCGCGTCGTGGTGGTGGGCCTGGGTGATGAGGTCCGTCGCGACCTCCAGGGCCGCCTGGCGCGTCTCCTCCGGGTCGCCCTCCACGTGCTGGAGGAACATCATGCCGGCGTGCAGCGTGAACAGGGCGCTCACGCAGCGGACCTGGTCCGTCAGCGGGCCGTCCTCCGTGCGCAGCAGCTCCACCAGCCGGAAGAGGCGCTGCTTCACCGTCTCGCCGATGCTCAGCTCCCGCATCGTCGCCTGGTTCTCCTGCATGAACCGGTACAGCGAGGCGCCCGCCGCCATCGCCTCGCTGTAGCGGCGCAGCACCTCGCACTTGGTCTCCAGGGTGCGCGGCTGCCCCTCCGCCCACGTGATCAGCTCGTCGATCGGCCGCGTCAGGTCCTCGAAGAGGCTGATGATGATGTCTTCCTTGGTCTTGAAGTGGTAGTACAGCGCCGCCTTCGTGACCTCCAGCCGCTCCGCGATCTCGCGCAACGACGTCTTCTCGTAGCCCTGTTCGGCGAACAGCTCCAGCGCGACGTCCTGGATGCGCTGGCGCGTGTTGCCACGGCGCGGCTGCGGACCGCTGCTGGAGCTGGTCGTCATGATCGGTTCTCCCCAAAATTTACTTACTTGACGCCCGGCTAGTGACGGGTCTACCGTCCCCATTGTAGTGAACTAGCCGGTCGGCAAGTAAGAGCCGGCGCTCGAAGACCAGAAGTGCAGCAGTGGAAGTGCCAGGGGAGTGGACATGGGCGAGACAGTCAAAACGGCCGGAGCCTCGGAGGGGGTGAAGCCGCGCAGTGTGCGCGTCGTTCTCATGGCGCTCATGATCGCGATGCTGCTGGCCATGCTCGACAACATGATCATCGGTACCGCGATGCCCACCATCGTCGGCGAGCTCGGCGGCCTGGAGCACCTTTCCTGGGTGGTCACCGCCTACACGCTGGCCACCGCGGCCTCCACCCCCATCTGGGGCAAGATCGGCGACATGTACGGGCGGAAGGGCTCCTTCCTCACCTCGATCGTCATCTTCCTGATCGGCTCCGCGCTCAGCGGCATGGCCCAGGACATGGGCCAGCTGATCGGCTTCCGCGCGATCCAGGGCCTCGGTGCCGGCGGTCTGATGGTCGGCGTCATGGCGATCATCGGCGACCTGATCCCGCCCCGTGAGCGCGGCAAGTACCAGGGCATGATGGCCGGCGTGATGGCCCTCGCCATGATCGGCGGACCGCTGGTCGGCGGCACCATCACCGACCACATGGGCTGGCGCTGGTCCTTCTACATCAACCTGCCGCTCGGCGCGGTCGCGCTCGCCATGGTCACCGCCGTCCTGCACCTCCCCAAGAAGACGGGCGAGGGCGAGCGCCCGAAGATCGACTACCTGGGCGCGGCACTCCTCACCGTCGCCATCACCTCCACCGTGCTGGTCACGACGTGGGGCGGCACCGAGTACGCCTGGGGCTCCGGCCGGATCATCGGCCTGATCGTCGTCGGCCTGGTCTCGATCGCCGCGTTCCTCTACGCCGAGACCAAGGCCGCCGAGCCGGTCATGCCGCTGCACATCTTCCGCAGCCGCAACTTCACCCTCATGTCCGTGATCGGCTTCCTCGTCGGCTTCGCGATGTTCGGCGGCGTGCTCTACCTCCCGCTGTTCCAGCAGGCGGTCCAGGGCGCCTCCGCCACCAACTCGGGTCTGCTCCTGCTGCCCATGCTGCTCTCGATGATGGTCGTCTCGCTGATCGCGGGCCGCATCACCACCAGCAGCGGCAAGTACAAGATCTTCCCGATCGTCGGCGGCGCGCTCATGGTCGTCGGGCTCTTCCTGCTCGCGACGATGGACACCGGCACCTCGCGCCTCGTCTCCGGCCTGTACATGGCCGTCCTCGGCGCCGGGCTCGGCTTCCTGATGCAGATCACCATGCTGGTCGCGCAGAACAGCGTCGAGATGAAGGACATGGGTGTCGCGTCCTCGTCGGCGACCCTCTTCCGCACGCTCGGCGGCTCCTTCGGCGTGGCGCTGATGGGCTCGCTCTTCACCTCCCGGGTCACGGACACCATGTCCGACCGCCTGGGTCCCCAGGCCGCGGACGCCGCGGGCTCCGCCCAGCTGGACGCGGCGAGCCTGGCCAAGCTGCCGGAAGCCGTACGCGACGCCTACCAGCACGCGGTGGCCGCCGGTACGCACTCCGCGTTCCTGCTCGGCGCGGCCATCGCCGTACTGGGCTTCGCGGCTGCCTGGTTCGTCAAGGAGGTCCCGCTGCGGGGCGCGGGCCCGGCCCCGGCCGACGGCGCGGACGGCGGCAAGACGGCCCCGGCTCCGCAGGAGTCCGTCGCGCACTGACGCACGCGACGCGCGGCGTACGAAACGCACAACGGCCCGGCCCCGGTGGATGAACGGATCCACCGGGGCCGGGCCTTTTGCGTACACGCGTCAACCGCGCCGCCGGTTCGGCCAGTTCGGCAACTCCCGTAACTGCTGTAACTCCTGCAACTCCGGCAACTCGGGACCAAAGTCCTATTACATGGAATTCAACTGCTAATCGGCTGGAACCCCCCGGCGGCGGCGCACGTCCTGATCCACAGAACGCTCACATGCGGATGGGGAGTGGACATGGGTTTCTTGGCGCGCGTCAACGAGAAGGGCATCCGGGCCCGCGCAGCCGTCGCGGCGTCGGCCGTCGCCGTCGCGGCGACGATCTGGGGAGTGGCGACGCTGGTGGAGTCGGGACACGAGACCCCCGGCTCGAACGTGTCGCGCCAGCGCGACGCCGACGGCGCGGCGCGCGGGCCGCAGCAGCAACCGGAGCGGATACCCGAGGGCATAGCCCACGCGTCGGAGAGCGGCGGGAACGCGGTCAACATCACCATCGACGACGGCCCCGACCCCCGGTGGACCCCGAAGGTCCTCGACGTACTGGAGAAGTACGACGTGAAGGCCACCTTCTGCATGATCGGGCCGCAGGCCAGGGCCCACCCCGGCCTCGTCAAGAAGGTCGTCGCCGCCGGCCACCGGCTCTGCGACCACACCATGGACCACGACACGGCCATGGACAAGAAGCCCGTCGCCTACCAGGAACAGCAGATCCTCGACGCGAAGCGGCTGATCGAGGAAGCCGCGGGCGGCGGCGCGAAGGTCGAGTACTACCGCGCCCCCGGCGGCGCCTTCACCCCCGACAGCCGCCGCCTGGCCGCAGCGAACGGCATGCGCCCGCTCGGCTGGAACGTCGACACCAAGGACTTCGGCAAGCCGGGGACGGCCGCCGTCGTCGACGCCGTGAAGCGCGAGATCGGCAACGGCCCGACGGTCCTCTTCCACGACGGGGGCGGCAACCGCGCACAGACCGTCGAGGCGCTCGACCAGGTGCTGGCCTGGCTGAAGGAGCAGGGCCGGGCGACCGGCTTCCCGGTCCGCACCGCCCCCGAGACCACCGACCCGTCCTGACGGGGGCGGGCTGACACGCCGTCCGGCGGCGAACGGGTGAGGGTCGACGACCCGGAGCACCCCGGGGTGTTCCCTGGTCACGCGCGTACGAACGTACGCCCGACCAGTCCGAACCAGTCCGAACCAGTCCGAACCAGCCCCGACCAGGAGGCCCCCGTGACCATCAGCCCCGGAAAACTCTCCGACCCCGCCGTCGGCGCCTTCGTCACTGCCGTCAACGCGCACGACAAGGACGCCTTCCTCGCCCTGCTGACCCCCGACGCGACCATGTCCGACGACGGCTCGGACCGCGACCTCCGCGAGTGGATCGACCGGGAGATCTTCGACTCCGGCGGCCACATGGACGTCCAGAAGGAATCCGACGGCGGCCACGCCCTCATCGTCTCCTACCGCAACGACACCTGGGGCGAGATGCGCACCGCATGGCGCTTCGACGTCACCCCCGGCGGCAAGATCAGCCGCTTCGAAACCGGCCAGGCCTGAGTCACAGCCCCCGCGCCACCCCCAGCACCGCCGCCGTCAGGCGCTCGTTCTCCGGTGCCGCTCCGCCCGGGAAGGCGAAACGGCGGCGTGTGTACGCGTAGGCGATTGCCGTGACCGGGTCCCATGAAGCCCTGGGCGCCCGCCGCGCCGCTGTGCCCGAAGGCCTCCGGGCCCACGGCGGGCTGCCGCGTGAAGCCCAGCGCGAAGCGGTCCGCCTCCGCCGTCACCAGGTCCACGCCCGGGGTGTGCGGCTTCGCGCACTCCGCCAGGGTCTCCGGCTTCAGCAGCGGAGCCCGGCCGTCCACGCCGCCGATGGCCGCCGCGTACATTCCGGCGATGCCGCGTGCCGTGCCGATGCCGCCCGCCGAGGTTCACAACGGGAGTTGATCAGCCGGTATTCCGGCACCGGGGGCGGTACGGCCGGGCCTCCCGTACGGGTGAAAGCACGTCAGGCGTCGTTCCGGCCCACCGCGGGGGCCCGTTGGAGCGGGCATGAAGCGCACCCGCATCGCCGCCCTCGCCCTCGTGACCACCGCCGCGGCCCTCGCTCCCGCCCTCGGCCAGGCGGCCACCGCCGCGGAGGGTGCGGCGTACCTCCAGGACCCGGCAGGCGGCGAGAAGACCATGAAGTCGATGTGGACCAAGGACGAAATGCACAAGGTGGAGGGGCAGTTCCGCTTCCACCCCGGGATCATGTACCGGACGGTCACCCGCCCGGGCCCCTCCGCGGCCCCGGGCTACGAGCGGCAGGTACCGGACCTGAAGACGCTCGCGTGGCAGCCCTCGTACGAGTTCGCCTGGTCGGTGTCCGACTCGACGCTCGTGAAGAAGGCGATGACGACCAAGGAGGGCGCGCACCCGATCGTCGTGCACGCCGTGCTGCGCAGCGCCAAGGGCGCCAAGGCGGGGGAGGTGCGCCAGGAGCTGGCCGGGAAGCCGGCGACGGGGCGGGAGAAGATCGCGGGCGGCAAGCGGATCGCCTGCGACAGCGGGGAGTACACGGTGGAGTGGTCGGTGACGCGCTCCGGCTACGGGACGCTCACGGGCACGCTGCGCTGGGACTCCAGCTGCGAGCAGTACCGGACGGCGTTCTCCGAGGAGCAAGGGAAGCAAGGGCAGCAGGGGCGCTAGAGCCGGCCAGGGCGGGTGGGCAGCCAGGGCGGCGGGGCGGCGGGGGCACCGGAGGCGCCGGCGCGGAGTCGAGGCCGGCCGCCCCGCGCACCTTGTGGGTGCTCGGCGGGCGACTGGGCCGGCGGCCTTGGATCAAGAGCCGCAGTGGCCATGGTGCCGCATGGGGTGGGCTGCGGCACGGGGCGAAGGTCCCGTGTCGCGGGGGAACTTCGGTGTTCCGGTGTTCGTCAGTGCTTCTTGGAGGCCTCGTTCGCCTGGGCGGCGATGCCCTCCAGGACGCCCTTGGCGTCTCCGTTCGGTTCCACCGCGCGTCCGATGTTGCGCTTGATGGTGTCGCTGACCGTCACCCAGGACGGGTCGTTCACCGGGTAGAGCTGGGCACCGTAGAGCGCGGTCAGGAACTGCTGGTCGTTCTTGTCGAGGCCGCCGCCGGCCTGGGGGCGCGAGGCGGTGACGGTGGACGGCAGCAGGTGGTAGCGGTTGGCGAAGTCCGACAGGTTCTTGTCCTGGTAGAGGAACTCCAGGAACGTGCCGATCTCGGCACGGTGGCCGTTCTGCTTGAAGGCCATCATCCAGTCGGCCACGCCCACGGTCGGCGGGCTCTCCCCGGAGCCGAGGGTGTCCGAGACCGGCATGGTGACGGCGCCGACGCCGATGCCCTTGCCGCGCGCCTCGTGGAGGAGCGAGGGATAGCCGTTGAGCATGCCGACCTCGCCCTTCAGGAAGGCGGCGAAGGCATCGGCACGGTTGAGCTGGGAGGGCGGGGTGGGGCCGGTGAGCCCGGGGGCGACCAGCTGGCTCTTGACCCAGTTCCAGGTGTCGACGTTCTGGTCGGAGGCCAGGCTGTAGTTGCCGCTGCTGTCGGCGTAGCCGCCGCCGTTGCTCAGCTCCCAGATCATCGCCTCGGCGTGCGCCTCCTCCGGGCCCAGGGGCAGGGCGTACGGGAACTTCACGCCCTTGTCCTTGAGCTTGCCGGCCGCGGACTTGAGGTCGGACCAGGTCTTGGGCGGAGTACTGACGCCGGCCTGCTTGAACAGCGCCTCGTTGTAGAACAGGAGGCGGCTGCTCGCCACGAAGGGCAGGCCGTAGAGGGCGTTGCCGACGGTGCCGGCCTCGGCGAGCGGCTGGAGGAAGTTCGCCTCGGCGCTGACCGACAGCAGTTCGTCCGCGGAATAGAGCTTGCCCTGCGCCGCGAAGTCCGAGTACGCGCCCATGAGGGCCATGTCCGGTGCTTTCCCGGCCTTGACCATACGGGAGACCTCGCGGTCGATGTCGGCCCACGGAAGGAGCTTCACCTCGACCTTGATACCGGGGTGGGCGGAGGCGAAATCGTCCGTCACCTTGTCCCAGAAAGCCTTCGAGCTGGTGGCCGGAGTATCGCCGTATTCCGCGGCGATGAGGTGCAGCGTGCCGTCGCCACCTGCGCTGTCTCCGGAACCTCCGCATCCGGCCAGAGGTATCAGCAGACCGAGCACGACCGTGGTGGAGGCCGCGCCGAAAATTCTTCGTCGCACGGGTGTATTCCCCTGATTTTCTTTGGATCCCGTTATTACTTATGAGTTGCTCCGGGCGGGGTGTCCATCCATGGCCCGTTGGCCGGAATTCTCTCCTGGGGACGGGCGATTGATTCCATTGGGGCCGCACTTGTGGGCAATGCTCCAACTGCCGCTTTTCCGGCTGGTGTTTTCCGATATGTGATCGACAAAGCGGACGCGCGTAGACATGCCGAAAAGCCCGTTTCCGGTAGTGGAACGGGCTCGGCGGGTCTGACGGGTACCGGTCGGCTAGTCGTCGGCTAGTCGGCGAACTCGCCCGCGTACGGGTCGGGCTCGCCCGTCTCGGGGTTGCGGCCCTCCTGCCATCGGCGCTGGGCCTTGCGCCAGTGGACGAAGCTGAGGTGGCCGCCGTCCCAGAAGGTGATGCTGACCGGGCTCACGTCGAACTCGTCGGAGCAGAGCCGGTGGAGGAATTCGGCCATTCCGTACGGGTACACCGCGAACGCGTCGGCGGTGTGCCGTCCGCACACCAGAACCGGCCACCGGTCCGGGTCGGGATCGGAGGTGAGCCAGCAGAGGATGTCGGACCCGCCGGTCACGCCCCAGGCGATGATCGACTCCGGGTCCACGTCGAAGGCGGACCGGCCGCCCTCCGCCTCCCAGGCCTGGCGGGCGTTGTCGGTCTCCTCGGCCATCTCGGCCGGGTCCCACTGGAGGCCCGGCTTGGGGAGCGGCAGCAGGATGCTCGCCTCGCCATTGATGGATCCGGCGCCGAAGCGGCCCATGAAGGCCACGAAATCCGCCGGGAACCGGGTGCCCCAGGCCGCCTCGGCCGCCTGCCAGTCGATGTCCTCGTCGGCGCCGTGCGTCGCCGGCATGATCTGCTCCAGCGCCTTGATGTGCGCGTTCTCCGTCATGCCGCTCCCCTGACACCCCAGCTCAACCGCCCCAACCTACCGCCGGCGCGGGGCCCCGCCTACCCGCGCGTGAGACGCCCGGGTACGTCCAGGTTCACGGTGGTCCCGACCCGCAGTCCCCACCCGGCCATCGCCCCGGCCTCGGCCTCCAGGACGTGCCGCGACCGGAGCCGGGGCAGCCCGAGGCGTCCGGGGGCCATCGTGACGACGGCGAGCACGTCGAGGTCCCTGCCGAGGTACGCCACGTCGATGGCGAACCGCATCCGGAAGGTGTGCACGCTCGCCGCCGGGGTGAGCAGCATGGCCCCGTCGATCCCGTCCCGTCCGAGCAGCCCCCGCGTCCGGGCTCCGTACGAGGCGGCGACCTCCAGCGGAACCGTCACCGCCCCGACCCCGAGGAGGCCCTCGCCGTCCCGCCAGTTCGCCATGGCGGCAGCCTAAGGGCTGCCCCGGGCCCCGCCCAGGCCCCGCCGGCCCCCGCCCAGGTCGCGGCGGGGCTATGCCGCGACCGCCGGCCGGCCCTACCGTCGCCGGATGGGCGTCATCGTGATCGTTCTCGCCGCCGCGTACGGGACCGCCGCCGGGCTGCTGCTGCCGCGCGCCGCGTACCGGCTCTCCGTCGAGCCGGGGGAACCCTGGCGCGAGCGCTGCCCGCAGGGCCACGCGCTGCCCGGTTGGCTCGGCCCGGCCCGCTGCCGGTTCACCGCGCGCCACGCGTACGGCAGGCACGCCGCCCCCCTCGCCGCCCTCACCGGGGCGGTCTGCGCCGCCCTGGGAGCGGCCGTCGGGGCGCGCCCCGAGGCCGTGGCCTACATCGGCCTCGCCCCGGCGCTCGTGCTGCTCGCCCTCGTCGACCGCGCCGTGCACCGGCTCCCCGACGTACTGACGCTGCCGCTCGCCGCCGCGGTCGCCGCCGGGCTCGGGTCGGCAGCCCTCCTGCCCCGCGCCGGAGGCGACTGGCAGCGCGCGCTGCTCGGCGGGGGCCTGCTCGCCGCCGGGTACCTCGTGCTGTTCCTGATCAACCCCGGCGGTATGGGCTTCGGCGACGTCAAGCTGGCGCTCTCGCTGGGGGTCGCTCTTGGGTGGTACGGGTGGGGGGTATGGGTCGCGGGGGCCTTCCTGGGCCTTTTCTACGGGGCCCTGTACGGCCTGTCCCTTGTGCTGCGCGGCCCCGCGACCCGCAAGCAGAGTTTCGCCTTCGGCCCTTTCATGGCGGCCGGAGCACTCACCGGAGTGCTGCTGGGTGGTTTCGGAGCGTAATCGTGTCGCGCCAATGCACGCATAACGCTTTACGAAGGGTTATGGTGGAACCCCCCCCTCGGGCCGGTCCGTATCCCCCCCCCACGGACCGGCCCGTTTTTTGTTCTCCGCACCCTTCGGGCAAATGCGCAGGTCAGCCGCGCTGGGCCCAGAGGTTGGTGCCGGGGGTGGACACCGCGAAGGAGTCGATCTCCTTCAACTCGGCCTCGGAGAGCGGATCTCCGCCCAGCGCGGCCACGTTCTCCTCCAGCTGCTTCACGCTCGACGCGCCGATCAGGGCCGAGGTCATCCGGTCGTCGCGGAGCACCCACTTCAGCGCCAGCTGCGCCAGCGACTGACCGCGCCGCGCGGCGATGCCGTTCAGCCCGTTCAGCCGGCGGAGCACCTCGTCGGAGAGCATGCCCGGGTCGAGGGACTTGCCCTGCGTGGCCCGCGAGCCCGCCGGGATCTCCTTGAGGTACTTGCCCGTCAGCAGCCCCTGCGCCAGCGGCGCGAAGGAGATGCAGCCCATGCCGGCGTCCTCCAGGGTGTCCAGCAGCCCGTCCTCCTCCGTCCAGCGGTTGATCATGGAGTACGAGGGCTGGTGGATCAGCGGACGCACCCCCATCCCGCGCAGGATCCGCACCGCCTCGGCCGTCTGCTCCGCGGTGTACGAGGAGACGCCGACGTAGAGCGCCTTGCCCTGCTGGACGGCGGACGCCAGGGCGCCCATCGTCTCCTCCAGCGGGGTCTCCGGGTCGAAGCGGTGCGAGTAGAAGACGTCGACGTAGTCCACGCCCATCCGCTTCAGCGAGGCGTCCAGCGAGCTGAGGAGGTACTTCCGGCTGCCCCACTCGCCGTACGGCCCCGGGTGCATCAGGTAGCCGGCCTTGGTCGACAGGATCAGCTCGTCGCGGTAGGACGCGAAGTCCCGCGAAAAGATCTTGCCGAAGTTGATCTCGGCCGAGCCGGGCGGCGGGCCGTAGTTGTTCGCCAGGTCGAAGTGGGTGATGCCGAGGTCGAAGGCCCGGCGAAGGATCGCCCGCTGGGACTCCAGGGACTTGTCGTCGCCGAAGTTGTGCCAGAGGCCGAGCGAGACGGCGGGGAGCTTGAGGCCGCTGTGGCCGGTGCGCCGGTACTCCATGGAGTCGTAGCGCGAGGGCTCTGCCCGATAGGGATTGGTATCAGTCACGTTGTCCTCCCTATCACGGAGTTGTGACAGACCGAATTGGGTACCCCCTCTCACCGCGCAGTAATGTGGCCGCCTCGGGGGAGACCGCAATTCGCACGGGGGCATTGCACGGAGGGGCTGGAAGATCGTGAAGCTGCGCGACCTGGTGTACAGGCTCTACGCACGCCGGGTGGAAGGCCGCCTCGACCATGACGCGGCGCCCAAGCACATCGGCGTCATCCTGGACGGGAACCGGCGCTGGGCGAAGGCGTCCGGAGGTACGACGGAACAGGGCCACCAGGCCGGGGCCGACAAGATCTCCGAGATGCTGGGCTGGTGCACCGAGACCGACGTCGAGGTCGTCACCCTGTGGATGCTCTCCACGGACAACCTGGACCGGCCGGAGGTCGAGCTCCGCCCGCTGCTCAACATCATCGAGAACACCGTGCGGGGCCTCGCCGCGGACGGCCGCTGGCGTGTCCACCACGTCGGCAACCTCGACATCCTGCCCGCCCAGACGCAGACCGTGCTGAAGGAGGCCGAGCAGGCCACGCACGACATCGACGGGATACTCGTCAATGTCGCCGTCGGCTACGGCGGCCGCCAGGAGATCGCCGACGCGGTCCGCTCGCTGCTCCTGGAGCACGCGCAGAAGGGCACCTCCTTCGAGGAGCTCGCCGAGATCCTGGACATCGACCACATCGCCGAGCACCTCTACACGCGCGGCCAGCCCGACCCGGACCTCGTGATCCGCACCAGCGGCGAGCAGCGGCTGTCCGGATTCATGCTCTGGCAGAGCGCCCACTCCGAGTACTACTTCTGCGAGGTCTTCTGGCCGGCCTTCCGCAAGGTCGACTTCCTCCGGGCCCTGCGCGACTACGCCGCCCGCCACCGGCGCTACGGCACCTGATTCATCCTGATTCACCCGGGGTGTCCTCCGACGCCCCCTCGGTCACAGTCGTCCCCTCCTTCCCAAGCCTTCACCTGGGATTCACAGAGCGTCCGTCATATGCCATGGCATGGCCTGGCCTGATCTGGGAATACCCCTTTCAGGTCGACGTCCGATCCACGGGTGTCGAATCTCAGCGGACGGCATGGGGTCGTCCGCCCGGGAGGCCCTTTGCACCAGGACGCACGTGCGGTTCGCACGGACGAAGTGGGAGGGCCGGAAATCGGCCCCGGCATGGGTGCCGATGACCGGTCCGGTCTTCATGGCCCGACCTCTTCCGAGGGGGTACGTCCTTCCGTGGTGACCAGCACAAAGCGCCGCCTGCCCGACAGGCGGACCTACGTCCTCGACACCAGCGTCCTGCTGGCAGACCCCAACGCGATCACCCGCTTCGACGAGCACGAGGTCGTGCTCCCGATCGTGGTGATCACCGAGCTGGAGGCAAAGAGGCACCATCCCGAACTCGGCTACTTCGCGCGCCAGGCCCTGCGCCTGCTCGACGACTTCCGGGTCCGGAACGGACGCCTCGACGCCCCCATCCCGCTGGGCGATCTGGGCGGCACCCTGCGTGTCGAGCTCAACCACTCCGACCCGGGTGTCCTGCCCGCCGGCTTCCGACTGGGGGACAACGACTCGCGGATCCTCGCGGTCGCCCGCAATCTCCAGGCCGAGGGCTACGACGTCACGGTGGTCTCGAAGGATCTCCCGCTGCGCATCAAGGCCTCCTCCGTGGGCCTGCTGGCCGAGGAGTACCGGGCGGAGCTCGCCATCACGGACGCCGGCTGGACCGGCATGAGCGAACTCGCCCTCTCCGGGGAACAGGTGGACCTCCTCTACTCGGAGGAGCGGCTCTACGTCCCGGAGGCCGCCGAGCTGCCCGTGCACACCGGGCTGGTCCTGCAGTCCGAGCGTGGCAAGGCGCTCGGCCGGGTCACGGCCGACGGCAACGTGAGGCTCGTACGGGGCGACCGCGAGGCCTTCGGGCTGCACGGCCGCAGCGCCGAGCAGCGCATCGCCCTGGACCTCCTCCTCGACCCCGAGATCGGGATCATCTCGATGGGCGGCCGGGCCGGCACCGGAAAGTCGGCGCTGGCGCTCTGCGCGGGCCTGGAGGCCGTACTGGAGCGGCGCCAGCATCAGAAGGTGATGGTCTTCCGGCCGCTGTACGCGGTGGGCGGCCAGGACCTCGGCTACCTGCCCGGGGATGCAAACGAGAAGATGAGTCCCTGGGCGCAGGCGGTCTTCGACACCCTCTCGGCGGTCGCCGGGCGGGAGGTCATCGAGGAGGTGCTGAACCGCGGGATGCTGGAGGTCCTGCCGCTCACGCACATCCGCGGCCGCTCGTTGCACGACGCCTTCGTGATCGTGGACGAGGCCCAGTCGCTGGAGCGGAACGTCCTGCTGACCGTTCTGTCCCGAATCGGGGCGAATTCGCGGGTCGTTCTGACCCACGACGTGGCCCAGCGGGACAATCTGCGGGTCGGCCGGTACGACGGAGTCGTCGCCGTCGTTGAGAAGCTGAAGGGGCATCCGCTCTTCGCTCACGTCACGCTGAACCGCTCCGAGCGCTCCCCGATCGCCGCACTCGTCACCGAGATGCTCGAATCGCTGTAGCGCACACAGGGGGCAAAACCCCCATAGCGGGAAGGTGAGTTGGCGCCGCCCGGCAAAGGCCCGAGAGCCTAGCCGGGCGGCGTCGTGCTGCACAGCCCTTTCGCCAAAACAACAGGGGCATCCCAGGTGTGACCTTTCACACGCAGCACAGAATTGCCCTGCGGCGCCGAGGTCCGGCAGAGTCTGTTTTCCGTCAGGCCCCGCATACGGCACAGTTGTATCTCCGGTACCACCCGTGAGGTACGCGCAGCACCACAACTCCACAGCCGATCGCCGTATGCCGCCCGGAGTTTCACGTGCAGCCCCCGCGAGGGAGCTGCCACGGGCCCGCGTCTCCAGTGACCGCAGAACCACGGAGGCCAGTGTCGAGGGGCACTCTCGCGCCCGCGCGGTCACTGCGGACGTTGCTGGAAGGACATCATGTGAGCCGGATCTCGGTCCGGGGGTTCGCAGTGGCTTCGGCCACCGCGGTCACCACCGTCGGCGCAGTCGTTGGCGTTGCCACTGGCGACCCCACGAACGATCTCGAAACGACAGCGTCCGGCGCGACTCTCCTCACTGACATCCCGGTCGGCGACCAGGCTGAGGTCCAGAGCGGGTCCCTGACCCAGCAGGCCGACGCCATCGCCCACGCCGCCGACGCCGACGCCAAGCGCTCGGCCGAGGAGGCAGCCCGTGTCCAGGCCGCCGAGGACGCCAAGTCCAAGAAGGCGGAAGCGGAGAAGGCCAAGGCGGAGGCGGACGCCAAGGCCAAGCGGGAACGCGAGGAGAAGGACCAGATCGCCAGCCGGTCCGCCGCCCGCGACGCCGGCGACTTCGCGGTCCAGAGCTCCTACACGGTCGCGCAGGTCAAGGCCATCGCCCAGCAGATGGTGCCCTCCGGCCAGTTCCAGTGCTTCTCGAACATCATCAACGAGGAATCCACCTGGAACTACAAGGCCGTCAACTCGTCCTCGGGTGCCTACGGTCTGGTCCAGGCGCTCCCGGGCTCGAAGATGGCCTCGGCCGGTGCCGACTGGCGCACCAACCCCGCCACGCAGATCAAGTGGGGCCTGAACTACATGAACGACCGGTACGGCAGCGCGTGCAGCGCCTGGAGCTTCCACCAGGCCAACGGCTGGTACTAGCCACCGGGCGGCGGCCGCCGACCGGCAGTGCCCGCCGCACCCCCGCTCAACCTCGGAGAGCCCCGCACCGTCCTACGGCGCGGGGCTCCTCGCGTGTACGGTCTTTCGAGGTGTGACCAGTGGGCGGGGGGAAGGGAACGACATGTCGAAGAGGGCAGGCTGGCTCGGCCGGCTCGGGAGCAAGCTGAACCGGATGGAGGCGCGGCTCGACGAACGGCGGGCCGAGGTCGAGGCCGAGGCCAGGGGCGTTTCGCCGCTCCCCGTCGCGGCCGACCGGGCGCAGGCCGCCGCGGGGCCGGGATCCGCCGCTCCCGCCGCCGTCGTCCCGGCGGTACCCGAACGCCCCGACCCGGTGACCGTGGTCCCGTGGGGCATGCGGGTGGCCGCCGAGGTCAGCTGGCGGCTGCTGCTCCTGGCCGGAATGCTCTGGGTGCTGATGAAGGTGATCAGCGAAGTCCGCCTGGTCGTCCTCGCGTTCGCCGCCGCCATGCTGGTCACCGCGCTGCTCCAGCCCTTCGTGGTCCGGCTGCGCCGCCTCGGCCTGCCGCGCGGCCTCGCCACCGCCGTCACCGCGATCCTCGGCTTCGTGGTCATCGGGCTGGTCGGCTGGTTCGTGGTCTGGCAGGTCATGGAGAACCTCGACGACCTGTCCGACCGGGTCCGCGACGGAATCAACGAACTGAAACTCTGGGCACTGGACAGTCCGTTCCACGTGACCGAGAAGCAGATCACCGACATCGCGAAGAACCTCAGCGAGACCATCGGCACCAACACCGAGCAGATCACCTCCGCCGGCCTGCAAGGCGTGACGGTGCTCGTCGAGGTCCTGACCGGGATGCTGCTCGCGATGTTCTCGACGCTGTTCCTGCTCTACGACGGCAAGCGCATCTGGGAGTGGACGCTCGGTCTCGTCCCGGCCACCGCCCGGCCCGGAGTGGCGGGAGCCGGTCCGCGCGCCTGGCGCACGCTGACCGCGTACGTACGCGGCACCGTCCTCGTCGCGCTCATCGACGCCACCTTCATCGGCCTCGGTCTCTACTTCCTCAAGGTGCCGATGGCCGTGCCGCTGGCAGTCTTCATCTTCCTGTTCGCCTTCATCCCGCTCGTGGGCGCGGTGGTCTCGGGCGCACTCGCGGTGGTCGTGGCGCTCGTGACCCAGGGCGTGTTCACCGCGCTGATGGTGCTGCTCGTGGTGCTGGCCGTGCAGCAGATCGAGGGGCACGTGCTCCAGCCCTTCATCCTGGGCCGGGCGGTGCGGGTGCACCCGCTCGCGGTGGTGCTCGCCGTGGCGGCCGGCGGGATGATCGCGGGCATCGGCGGAGCGGTCGTCGCCGTACCGCTGGTCGCGGTCACCAACACGGTGGTGGGCTACCTGAGGGCGTACTCGCGCGAGCAACTCCTGCACGACGCCACCTCGGTCGGCCCCTCGCCGCACGGGGCGACCGCGCTGAGCCAGGCGGACCCGGGGCAGCGGTGATCGGCGAGCCCGAGCTCGACGGGGAGTGGGGGCCCGACGCCCTGCCCGCCGGGCAGGCGCAGCCGGACGCGCCGGGTGAGCCCGTACGACGGCCCGCGCGGCCGTGGCTGTGGGCACTGGGCGGGGCGCTGGTGGCCTCGGCGGTGTGGGCCGGGACGCTGGCCGTGTCGCAGGATCGATTCAGCGGCGCGCCGGAGGTCGCGTACCGGCACGCGGAGGACCTCTGCAAGGAGGCGTCGCTGAGCGCGGTCGCCAGGGCCACCACGAAGCTCAGCGGGGACGTCCCGCGCCACGGCGAGCACCCCGCGATGGACTGGTCGTACTGCATGTACAACACGTATCCCACCGAAGACAGCATGAGGTACGGGGCCGAGGCGCTGGTCCAGTTGCACAAGAAGACGGACCCGCGCGCGGAGTTCGGTGCCGCTCCCGAGTCCCTGTCGAACGTCTGGGACGAGACGGCGGGCACGGAGCAGGTGCCCGGGCTCGGCGAGCGGGCACTGATCAGCCGTTCGGTCAGGGGGAACCGGATCCAAGTGCTGGACGGCGGCGCGGTCTTCACGCTCACGATCAGCTGGTACGGGGAGCTGGACTCGCCCGCACCGGACGAGGACGCCGTCAAGGCGGCGATGATCGAGGACGTGCGCACGCTGATGGCCACGCTGAAGAGGTGAACGACAGGGGCCCCGCGGCCGTTCCCGGCCGCGGGGCCCCTGTTCGCCGTACGGCCGCTGCTACTCGGCGGCGAGGGCGGCCTCGGCGTCGAGCGTGACGGCCACGGCCTGGATCACCGAGGCGATTTTGAAGGCCTCCTGGACCGTCTCCCGGTCGACACCGGCCTTGCGCAGGACCTGCTCGTGCGAGTCCAGGCACTGGCCGCAGCCGTTGATCGCGGAGACCGCGAGCGACCACAGCTCGAAGTCGACCTTCTCCACGCCCGGGTTGCCGATGACGTTCATCCGCAGGCCGGCGCGCAGGGTGCCGTACTCCGGGTCGGACAGCAGGTGCCGGGTGCGGTAGAAGACGTTGTTCATCGCCATGACCGCGGCGGCGGACTTGGCGGCGGTGTACGCCTCCGGCGACAGGGCCGCCTTCGCCTCCGGCTCCAGCTCACGCAGGACGCGCGGGGAGCGGGCGGCGATCGCGCAGGACAGGACGGTGCCCCACAGCTGCTGCCGCGAGAGGGTGTCCTGGTTGCCGATGACCGAGCCGAGGTTCAGCTTCAGGTCCTTGGCGAAGTCCGGTATGGCGGCCTTCAGGGAGTCGAGGGACATCCGTCACTCACCGGCCAGCAGCGCACCGGCGTCGATGGTGCTGTCGCCCTTGTTCCAGTTGCAGGGGCACAGCTCGTCGGTCTGCAGGGCGTCGAGGACCCGCAGGACCTCCTTGGGGTTACGGCCCACGGAACCGGCGGTCACCATGGAGAACTGGATCTCGTTGTTCGGGTCCACGATGAAGACGGCGCGCATCGGGAGGCCGTCCTGGCCAAGGATGCCGAGGTCGGTGGAGAGCTCGCGCTTGATGTCGGACATCATCGGGAAGGGCAGGTCACGCAGGTCGGCGTGGTCCTTGCGCCAGGCGTGGTGGACGTACTCGGAGTCGAGCGAGAAGCCGAGGATCTGGGCGTCGCGGTCGGCGAACTCCTCGTTCAGCTTGCCGAAGGCGGCGATCTCCGTCGGGCACACGAAAGTGAAGTCGAGAGGCCAGGCGAAGACGACCTTCCACTTGCCCTCGTACGTCTTGTGGTCGATCTGCGCGAACTCGGATCCGGCTTCGAGCGAGACACAAGCGGTCAGGTCGTACGTGGGGAACTGGTCGCCGACAGTGAGCACGTGCTCTCCTTGCAGATAGGAAATTGCCCCTTTTGGGGGTTTTCCGAGAGGGTTGGACGGATCTCACATGCTGGCACAGCTGCATTGATTACGGAAATAGCTAGTCTTGTTTCAGGTGATCGGAGGTACCTATCAGTGGCTGTGGGTAATAGGGGAGCGAAGCAACCGACCCTCGCTCAGTTGCGGGCCTTCGCGGCCGTCGCCGAGCATCTGCACTTCCGGGACGCCGCCGCGGCCATCGGCATGAGCCAGCCCGCGCTGTCCGGAGCCGTGTCCGCACTGGAGGAGGCGCTCGGCGTGCAGCTGCTGGAGCGCACCACCCGCAAGGTGCTGCTGTCCCCGGCCGGGGAGCGGATAGCGGCGCGGGCGCGGGTGGTGCTCGACGCCATGGGCGGGCTGCTGGAGGAGGCCGAGGCGGTACGGGCCCCCTTCACCGGGACGCTGCGGCTCGGGGTGATCCCCACGGTGGCGCCGTACCTGCTGCCGACCGTGCTCGGGCTGTTCCACCGGCGCTATCCGCGGATGGACCTCCAGGTGCACGAGGAACAGACGGCCTCGCTGCTGGAGGGGCTGGCCGGCGGGCGGCTGGACCTGCTGCTGCTCGCGGTGCCGCTCGGTGTCCCCGGGGTCACCGAACTGCCCGTCTTCGACGAGGACTTCGTCCTGCTGGCGCCGCGGGAGCATCCGCTGGCCGGGCGCAAGGACATCCCGCGCGAGGAACTGCGCGGCCTCCAGCTGCTGTTGCTCGACGAGGGGCACTGCCTGCGCGACCAGGCCCTGGACATCTGCCGCGAGGCCGGGCGCACCGACGGGGCGGACGTCACCACGACCGCCGCCGGGCTGTCCACCCTCGTACAGCTGGTCGCCGGGGGCCTGGGCGTCACGCTGTTGCCGCGTACCGCGCTGCGGCTGGAGACCGCCCGCAACGAGTACCTGGCCACCGGGTACTTCGCCGAACCCGCGCCGTCCCGGCGGATCGCGCTGGCCATGCGTACGGGGACGGCCCGGCAGGAGGAGTTCCGGGCGATCGCCGGCGCACTGCGCGAAGCCGTACGCCCGCTCCCGGTGTGGCTCACCGACTAGCGGACGGGGCCGTGGGGAACGGGCGTACGGGGGCTACTCCGTGCGCAGGCCGTCCGGGCGCATCAGGCGCAGCAGCGGCGGCAGGCTGAGCAGGGTCACCAGGGCGACCACACCCGCGCCGATGCCGGTCATCGCCGCGACCGACATCCAGTCGACCCGTACCGGGACCGCGGCCATCCGCATCAGTACGGTGCCCAGCCCGACCCTGGTGTAGTTGTAGAGCCCGCTGCTCATCTTCGGCAGTCGGCGATGGTGATGTTCCCGCCGCCCGGCACCCCCGCGACGTACGCGGACACCGGATCGCTCAACCCGAGCTCGCCGTCCTGGGCGAGCAGGGTGATCAGCGCCGCCGTCATGGTCTTCGTGTCGGAGGCGATCCGGAAGCGGTCGCCGCTGTCCGGCGGCTCGGCCGTGCCCCGTTGCGTCGTGCCGGTGATCGCGCGGAAGGTCCCCTGCGGGGTGCGGAGCAGGACCACGGCTCCGGGCACCATGAGCTTCTTCGCCGCACGGTCCACGGCGGCCTGGAAGGCGGGATCGATCGACTTCAGGGCCGACGGCCGCGATCAGGAAGGCCTCATACGGCCATTCCGGGCAGAACGGCCCCGTTCGACAGGTCCGGGCGCACCTGGGCGGGCCCGCGGGCGGCGCGCACCGGCGCACACACCCGACAGGGGTTCGCCGGTCGGCCGGGAAGGCCGGTCAGGAGTCGGGCGAGGTGCGGGGGCGGCCGCGTGGCGGGATCGGGGCGGCCCCGCCCGGCAGGCGGCCCGTCTCGGACAGGGCCCGCCGCAGCAGGAACTCGATCTGCGCGTTCGCGCTGCGCAGCTCCTCGCCCGCCCAGCGGGCCAGCGCGTCGTACACCTGCGGGTCGAGCCGCAGCAGCACCTGTTTGCGCGGCTGCCGGCCCGCCCGGCCACCTTCCTCGGGGGAGGTCACTGGTAAAGGGTGCCCGTGTTGAGCACCGGCTGCGCGGCGCGGTCCCCGCAGAGGACCACCATCAGGTTCGAGACCATGGCGGCCTTGCGCTCCGGGTCCAGATCCACGATCTCCTCCTCCTGCAGGCGGGTCAGGGCCAGTTCGACCATGCCGACCGCGCCCTCCACTATCTGCTTGCGGGCCGCCACGACCGCGCCCGCCTGCTGGCGCTGGAGCATCGCGGAGGCGATCTCCGGAGCGTACGCGAGATGCGTGAAGCGGGACTCGATGATGTGCACGCCGGCCGCCTCGACCCGCGCGTGCAGTTCGACGGCCAGCTTCTCGGTGATCTCCTCGGCGTTCCCCCGGAGCGAGAGGCCGCCCTCCTCGTGCGCGTCGTACGGGTACTCGATCGCGATGTGCCGGACCGCCGCCTCGGTCTGGGTCTCGACGAACTCCGTGAAGTCCTCGACCTCGAAGGTGGCCCGCGCCGTGTCCTCGACCCGCCACACCACGACCGCCGCCAGCTCGATGGGGTTGCCGTAGGCGTCGTTGACCTTCAGGACGGCCGTCTCGTGGTTGCGTACCCGGGTGGAGATCTTCTCCCGCGAGGTCAGCGGGTTGACCCAACGCAGTCCGTCCGCGCGGATGGTCCCCCGGTAGCGGCCGAACAGCTGCACCACCCGGGCCTCGCCCGGCGCGATCGTGTTGAGCCCGCTCATCGCGATGAGGGAGGCGATGACCAGCAGGACGCCGGCGGCTATCAGCGAGGCCTTGGCGGCGACGGCCGTCAGCACCGCGCCGGTCGCGATCAGGCCCGCCCCCGCCGCGACGCCGGCCAGACCGAGCAGCAGCGCCAGGCCGCCGCCCACGCTGCGCGCGGTGAACTCCCGTACCCCGGCGGGTGCACCCTCAGCGGTCGTCGTATTGCTCATGATCTGTCCCCGTTCCTGTGGTCGCGGCCGGTCCAGCCGCCTAGCAAAGTGATATCACTTTTACTCTCGGATCGCACGGGACGGCAACCCTTCGGCCTTGATGTGCGTCGGTTCCAGTGGTGTGGGTGCTGATTCTCACGTCCGAATTGACCGGTATTGGCCATGGTTGGTCAACCTTTGTCACAGCCTGCGGTGTTAGTTTTCTGAGCTGACGTCGGGGGGATATCGAGCGGAGCGGGAGCGATGGGCCGAGCAGAGGCGCGTAAGGCACAGCAGCAGCGCGGTGCGCGACGTGCACCGGGCGGACGCGCGAAGGGCACCACGGACAAGGGGAGCGGCGGCAAACGCTCCGGCATACGTCGCTTCTTCACCTGGAAGAAGATCCTCGGGACGTTCCTCGGGCTGATCCTGCTCCTGATGGCCACCGCGATCATCCTGTACTTCTCGGTGGACGAACCCACCGACCCGAACGAGAGCGCCACGCTCCAGAGCAACACCTACCGGTACTCCGACGGCTCGATCATGGCCCGTACTGGTGCGATGAACCGCGAGATCCTGCCGATCGACAAGATCCCGGAGGACGTCCGCACCGCGTTCATCGCCATCGAGAACAAGTCCTTCTACGAGGACCGCGGCATCGACGTGATGGGCGTGGCCCGAGGCCTGTTCAACACGGTCAGGGGCAAGGGCACGGCCGGCGGTTCGACGATCACTCAGCAGTACGTCAAGAACTACTACCTGACGCAGGACCAGTCGCCGACGCGCAAGATCCGGGAGCTCATCATCTCCCTCAAGGTCGACCAGCGGATGAAGAAGCCGGAGATCCTCGCCGGCTACCTGAACACCAACTTCTACGGCCGCAACGCGTACGGCATCCAGGCCGCGGCCCAGGCCTACTACGGTGTCGACGCCGAGAAGCTGACGCTGGAGCAGGGCGCCTACCTCGCCGCCGTCATCCAGGCACCGAGCCAGTACGACTGGGCGACCGCCGGCCCGAACGGCAAGCGGCTGGTCATGATCCGCTTCAACGCCGTGCTCGACAACATGGTCGAGATGGGCAAGCTGGACGAGGCCAAGCGCAAGACCATGGCGTTCCAGGAGCCCATCAAGCCCAAGCCCCGTCCCGGCATGGACGGCCAGAAGGGCTACCTGGTCCAGGCCGCCAACGACGAGATGGACAAGCAGGGCATCAAGGACGACCAGATCCTGGCCGGCGGCTGGAACGTCACGCTCAACGTCGACAAGACGAAGCAGGCGGCGCTGGAGAAGGCGGTCCAGGACGAGCTGGAGTCCAAGCTCGACCGCAAGGACACCAAGGGCAAGCCCCAGGACCAGAGCGTCCAGGCCGGCGCGACCTCCGTGGACCCGAAGACCGGCGCGATCGTCGCGATGTACGGCGGCCAGGGCCTGGAGGAGAAGTCCGAGAGCAACGCGCTGCGCACCGACTACCAGCCGGGCTCGACCTTCAAGCCGATCGTGCTCGCCTCCGCCCTGGAGAACAACGCCACCACCCAGGACGGCAAGCCGATCACCCCGAACACCCTCTACGACGGCACGAGCAAGCGCCAGGTCGTCGGCAGCAAGATCCCGTTCAACCCGCAGAACCAGGACAACCGGAACTTCGGCGACCCGATGATCACGGTCCAGGGCGCGACCGACTTCTCGGTGAACTCCGTCTACGCGCAGATGATCGTGGACGTCAAGCCGCCCGCCGTGAAGAAGACGGCACTGGAACTCGGCATGAAGACCCGCGACGGCTGGCCCGAGGACAAGCCGGCCATGGCGCTGGGCACCATGAGCGCGAACACCGTGGAGATGGCGGGCGTCTACGCCACCCTCGACAACCACGGCAAGAAGGTCACGCCCACCATCATCAAGAAGGCAGAGCACAAGGACCGCGAGTTCAAGCCCGAGCCCGCCGTCGGCAGCCAGGCCATCAGCCGCAAGACCGCCGACACCGTCACCAAGGTGCTCACGGGAGTGGTCAACGACGAGGGCGGCTCCGGCAACAAGGTCCGCAGCAGCGCATACGAGGCGGCCGGCAAGACCGGCACCACCGAGTCCAACGTGGCGGGCTGGTTCACCGGCTACACCCCGGAACTGGTCACCGTCGTCGCGATGTTCGGCGAGGACCCCACCACCCACAACCAGGTCACCCTGACCGGCACCGCCGGCCTGGGGCGTGCGGGTGGTTCCAGCTTCCCGGCCTCGATCTGGAAGGCGTACACCCTCGCCGTGCTCAAGGACGAGGACACCGACAAGTTCGACCTGAAGGAGGCGGAGATGGGCGCCCCGCAGGCGCCGTCCCGCACCGCCTCCCCGTCGCCCTCCGCGAGCCAGTCCTCCAGCGCTCCGGCCGCCACCAGCAGCGCGCCGCAGTCCCCGGACCCGTCGAAGAGCACCACCAAGTCGCCGGACCCGAGCAACACCCCGACGAAGTCCGTCAGCCCGACGGCGACCCCGACGGCGACGGCGACCAAGACCGGCGTCCCGAAGCCGCCGGACCCGCTGTTCCCGCAGTCGGACCAGTGACGCACTGACGGACCGACGGACTGACCCACGGTCAGACGGACACCGCCGCCCCGCAACGTTCGCGTTGCGGGGCGGCGGTCTGTCGTGGGCGGACGGATCGCCCCGGTCAACGCCGGTCATGCGCCCCCGGCAACGCGAGTTCGAACCAGACCACCTTGCCGCTGCTCAGCCGGGTAGCACCCCAGCGGCGGGCCATCCGGTTGACCAGGAACAGCCCGCGGCCGCCCTCGTCCGTGTCCCGGGCCCGGCGCTGCCGGGGCAGCTGCGGGGAGTCGTCGCCGACCTCGCAGCGCAGTACGTCCGTACGCAGCAGGCGCAGGGTCACCGGCCGCTCCGCGTACCGGACGGCATTGGTGACCACCTCGCTGACCAGCAGCTCCAGGGAGTCCTGGAGTTCCTCCAGGCCCCACCGGGTCAGCGCGCGGCGGGCGAACCGGCGGGCCCGCCCCGGAGCGGTCTCCTCCGGGTCCAGGAACCAGTACGCGACGTCACTGGGCGCGATCCCGTCGAAGCGGGCCGCGAGCAGCGCGATGTCGTCGTCCCGGTCGCCCGGGCCGAGCATGTCCAGGACGTCGTCGCACAGGGCCTCCAGCGGCGGCGGGTGGTCCAGGCCGGTCAGCTGCGCGGTGTTCGCCAGGCGCTCGCGGAGCTGCTCGATGCCGGTCCACACGTCCCGCAGGCGCGACTCCACCAAGCCGTCGGTGTACAGCAGCAGGGTGGCTCCGGCGGGCGCGTCCAGCTCGACGGCCTCGAAGTCCACGCCGCCGACGCCGATCGGGGCGCCGGGGGGCACGCGGAGCACCTCGGCCCGGCCGCCCAGGTGCAGCAGCACCGGCGGCGGGTGGCCGGCGTTGGCGATGGTGATCCGGTGCGCGACGGGGTCGTAGACCGCGTACAGGCAGGTGGCCATGCGGTCGGAACCCAGGCGCTGCGCCTGCTCGTCCAGGTGGTGCAGGACCTCGGCGGGCGGCAGGTCCAGCTGGGCGAGGGTCTGCGCGGTGGTGCGCAGCTGGCCCATGATCGCGGCGGAGGTCATGGAGTGCCCCATGACGTCGCCGACGACGAGCGCGACACGGCTGCCGGGCAGCGGTATGGCGTCGTACCAGTCGCCGCCGACCCGAGCCGTCTCGGCGGCGGGCAGGTAGCGCGAGGCGAGGCGGACCCCGGTGGGCTGCGGCAGGCCGTCGGGCAGCATGGTGCGTTGGAGTTCGTCGGCGATGTACGCCTCGCGGCCGTACAGGACCGCCTTGTCGATGCCGAGCGCGGTGTGGGTGGCCAGCTGGGCGGCGACCAGGAGGTCGTTCTGTTCGAAGGCGGGCCGCTCGGGGCTGCGCAGGAACACGGCGGCGCCGATCACCCGTCGGCGGCCACGCAGCGGCGCGAGGACGGCCCGGTTGCCGCGCGGCAGCGGGTGGTCCACGCCCAGCAGCTCCGGCAGCGCGGCCCTGGCGGCGGCGGAGGACCCGAAGACGGGCCGTACACCGCGCAGTACCTCGGCGAGCGCACCGCCGGGCCGGATCTCGCACAGCTCGGCCGCGGGCAGGTCACCCTGCGGGCCGACCAGCGGCAGCTGGCTGAAGTCGAGCTCGCCGGAGGCCCCCGCGGCCCCGGCGAGGTCCATGCCCGCGCCGATGGTGCCGCTCAGCGCGGCGTCGGTGAGATCGTCGATCGGCCGGAGCCGGTCGGTGCGGCGGAGCCTTAAAACGACCGGGCCGACGGGGCGTTCGTCGCCGACCGGGAGCGGATCGCGCAGGTAGACGAGGATCGCGTCCGAGAAGGTGGGCACGGTGGCGCGGCACAGGCCGAGCACGATCTCGTCGAGGTCGATGCCGCGGGCGATCCGCCGGGTCGCGGCGCCGACGAAGCGCAGCCGGTCGCCCTCGCGGCGCGCCGGCTCGACTCCGGCCGGGTACGCGGCCCCCTGCCCGGGGATGTCCGGTACGCCGCGCGCGGCCCCGGTCGGGTCCGTGCCCGAGCCGACGGCCTCGCCGCCGCGCGGGGACCCGGCCCCGGCACCACGAGGCCCGCGGACCGGGCCGGCGGCCTCCTGGGCCCCGCCCGGACCCGCCGCGTTACGGGCGGCCTCGCCGTCCCGCGGACGGGCGCTGCCCTGGCCCTCGCCGGGGCCCGTGGCGGCGGTCGGCAGGTCGGCCGAGGCGGCTGCGGCGGCCGTGGCGGCGGCCTTTCCGCGGGGCCGGGGGAGCCCGGCGGCCCCGCCCGCGCCCGCCGCGGAGCGGGCCGCGCGCGCGTCGGAAGCCGCGGCGGCCGGTCCGCCCGGTTCCGCGGCGGAGCCGGCACCGGTGCCCGGCGCATGCGTGCGTACGGCCTCGGCGGCGGCGATGGGCGCCTTGCCGTGGCCGGCCTCGTCCGTACCTCCGCCGGAGGCGACGGGCTGCGGGCCCTCCTGAGAGGTGGGGTACTCCGTCACGCGTGGAATTCCGTCCGTTTGCGCTCGATGTGCGCTGCACTCAACTCGGTCAGTCGCGGTATACCCGCTCAGCGGCCGGGGCACCATCACTCCGGATTCCGCGTCCCCCTCGTTACCTCTGGCCCTGCGTCGACCTCCGGTCAAGTTCCGTGTACGGCACGACACTTGCAGGTGCACGGTACGACCGCACCGCCTGGCGAGTGCGACCTTCCGGAGGACGATCCTACGTTTGAACCCCGGGGGCGCATCAAGGGTCTCATGAGGTCATATGCGCCGGGGTGGCATCCCAGTCCTCCGGCAGGACCGGAACCGACCAGGCCGGATCCGGCCGCCAGTCCTGCCAGCCGCCGGAGAACGGGGTCCCCCACTCCTCGATCACCCGGACCGCCGCCCGCCCGGACTCCCGGACCCGTCGCGCCTGCTCACGGCCCATCAGGCCGGACCGCTGCGCCTGGGCGAACTCGTCCTCGTCCAGCAACTTCCAGCTGCGGTCGGGGTGGACGGCGATGTCGAGGAAGTGGTCCTCGGAGTCGACCCCGCGCGACCACCGCGACAGGGGCTCCTCCAGGTTCACGTACCAGTTCTTGAACCGCCAGCCGTGCCCCCAGAACAGCCACACCGACCACGGGTCGCCGGGCCTGGCCAGCTTCAGCACCCCGGCGCCGAACCAGCGCGACCGTACGGTGGTCCGCGGCGCGGTGTAGCGGGTGGCGAGCGGCTCCTCGTTGACGGGCGTGCCGTCGGCGAGGACCGGCTTGACGCACTCGGTGCCGGGGGCCATCCAGACGGCGAGCAGCTCCTCGGTGTCCTGGACGACGGTCACCGGGCGGCAGATGTGCACCTGGCCCTTCAGCCCCGGGGCGTGGTCGCGGTAGCGCCACAGGATCTGCTCCCCGGGCGCCCAGCGCGTGCCCTCGGCGCCGCGCCGCGCCGCGCCGTTCCCGGGCCGGAAGGTACCTGTCATGCGCAGATCTTAGGGCTGGGGCCCGCGCCCCCGCTGCGTTGCAGGTCACCTGGGGGTCCCCCCGGCCGAGCCAGGGGGAGGGTCGGGGCACGGGAACCGACCGGATCCGGCCCCCGGCCCGGGGCCGGATCCCGGGCCGCTCAGGGGTGGGTCATGCGCAGGACGTCCAGGGCCTCGTCCAGCTGCTCCAGCGTCAGGGCGCCCCGGTCGACGTAGCCGGACTCCAGGACCACCTCCCTGATCGTCTTCCGTTCGGCGAGCGCCTTCTTGGCGACCTTGGCGGCCTCCTCGTAGCCGATGTACCGGTTGAGCGGGGTGACGACGGAGGGCGAGGACTCGGCGTACTCCCTGGCCCGGGCGGTGTTGGCGGTGATCCCGTCGACGGTGCGGTCGGCCAGCAGGCGGCTCGCGCTCGCGAGCAGCCGGATCGATTCCAGGAGGTTCCGGGCCATCACCGGGAGCATCACGTTGAGTTCGAAGTTGCCGGCCGCGCCCGCCACCGCGACGGTCGTGTCGTTCCCCATCACCTGTGCGGCGACCATCAGTACGGCCTCCGGGACGACCGGATTGACCTTTCCCGGCATGATCGAGGACCCGGGCTGGAGGTCAGGGAGATTGATTTCGGCCAATCCGGCGCGCGGCCCGGAGCCCATCCAGCGCAGATCGTTGGAAATCTTGGTGAGTGAGACGGCGACCGTACGGAGCATGCCCGAGGTCTCCACCAGGGCGTCCCGCGCCCCCTGGGCCTCGAAGTGGTTGCGGGCTTCGGTGAGCGGCAGCTGCGTGTCCGCGGCGACCTCGGCGATCACGGCGGCGGAGAACCCGGGCGGGGTGTTGATCCCGGTGCCCACCGCGGTGCCGCCCAGCGGCAGTTCGGCGAGGCGGGGCAGGGCCGCGCGCAGCCGCTCGACGCCGTAGCCGATCTGGGCCGCGTACCCGCCGAACTCCTGGCCCAGGGTGACCGGGGTGGCGTCCATCAGGTGCGTCCGCCCGGCCTTGACCACCTGGGCGAACTCGGCGGACTTGCGCTCCATCGCGGCGGCGAGGTGCTCCAGGGCCGGGATCAGGTCGCGGGTGACGGCGGCGGTGGCGGCGATGTGGATGGAGGACGGGAAGACGTCGTTGGAGCTCTGCGACGCGTTGACGTGGTCGTTGGGGTGGACGTCACGGCTCAGCCGCTCGGTGGCCAGGGTGGCGATCACCTCGTTGGTGTTCATGTTGGACGAGGTGCCGGACCCGGTCTGGAAGACGTCGACGGGGAAGTGGTCGTCCCAGCGGCCGTCCGCGACCTCGGCGGCGGCGGACCGGATCGCGTCGGCGATGTCCTGGTCCACGACGCCGAGGCGGGCGTTGACCACGGCCGCCGCCGCCTTGACGCGGGCGAGCGCCTCGATGTGGGCGCGCTCCAGCCGCTGCCCGGAGATGGGGAAGTTCTCCACGGCGCGCTGCGTCTGGGCGCGCCATTTGGCGTGCGCGGGCACCCGTACGTCACCCATGGAGTCGTGCTCGGTCCGGAACGCTTCGGCCTGCTGATCGTCTGTCATGTTCGTGGCCTCCTCAAAAAGTTGAGCAATTGTCTTGTTCGAAGTGTTCCCAAGTCCCCTACCGGCCAGTAAATACCGTGGGTAACACCGGCATTCGGGGAGGCGTTCATGGCACGTGCACACACGAAATCCAGGTTCAGATGTACCTTCGCCGCCGTCGCGGCGGTCGCGGCCGCCCTCGGGGGCGTCACCGCCATCACCCCCATGGCCCAGGCTGCGACCCCCGCGGGCGGCTCGGGAGCCACTTCGGCGGGGGCCGCGACCCCCCTGTCGCCCGAGCTGGAGGCGATCCGTGCCGCGGAGGCCGTCAAGATCTACGGCGACGCGGCCGTCCGGCCGCTGAACGAGCGCAAGACCGGCCTGATCTCACTGGGCGACAGCGAGATTTCCGGCGAGGGCGTCGGCAACTACGACCCCGCGACCAACACGTCGTCCAACCAGTGCCACCGATCGCCGGACTCGGCGATCCACCGCACCGGCATCCCGGCGGACCTCACCTTCAACGTCGCCTGCTCCGGCGGGTACACCGGCAACATCAGGATCGGCGGCAGCAAGCAGTACGCCGACGAACTGGTGCAGAGCGACAACCTCGCCGTCAAGGCCCGCAACACGAAGATCAAGATGGTGCTGCTGGTCGCCGGAGCCAACGACGACCTCCAGTTCGGCCCGGTCATGACCGACTGCGTCACCCGCTGGGTGCTCAGCCAGGGCACCTGCGAGCCCAAGTACGGTCCCGGCTGGCAGGCGCGCGTCGACGGCCTGAAGCCCAAGGTGGAGGCGACGGTCGCCGACCTGAAGACGGTCATGCGCGACGCCGGATACGCCGACTCGGACTACAAGCTCGTCGTGATGGGCTACCCCAGCCCCATCGGCCCCGACTTCTACGACAATCCGAACTTCCCCGGCAAGCTCCCCGGGGGCTGCGCCGGCTACGACTCCGACGCCACCTGGGGCCGCAACTACGCGGTGCCCACCTTCGAGAAGGGCATGCGTGCCGCCGCCCTCGCCTCGGGCGCGACCTACCTGGACAACTCGCGGCTCTTCCACGGCCACGAGGTGTGCATGGAGGACACCTGGGCCCGCGGGCTCTACCTCGACCTCGGGGACCACTTCCCGTGGGACGAGAACACCGCCCGCCAGTCCTTCCACCCCAACTACAGGGGCCACGGCGCGTTCGCGTCCTGCCTGACCCAGCTCTACAACTCGGGCCTGCGCGAGGCATCCTGCGCCGACCCCGCGAGCACGGGCACCCCGGTGCTCCAGGCCGGAGGCTGGGACTCCCTCTACGCACCCCTGAAGAACGAGGCGACCGGCAACTGCCTCGACGCGAAGGGCGGCTCCAGCGCGAACGAGACGGCCGTCCTGGGCTGGGACTGCCACGGCGGCCGCAACCAGGACTGGTGGTACGACTCCGCGAAGAAGTCCGTCCACGTCGGCCTCACCCACGACCGCTGCCTCGACGCCCCCGGCGCCAACTACGGCGCCGGTACCGGCCTGATCCTGTGGAACTGCCACGGCGGAGCGAACCAGCAGTTCCTCCGCGACGGCGCCACCATCCGCCCCGCGGCCGCCCCGGGCATGTGCCTGACGGTCGCCGCCGCCCACGACGCGCTGCGCCTGCAGACCTGCAACGGTTCGGCGAACCAGCGCTTCGCGTCGTAACCGCCCCGCTCGACCGATAACCCCCCACACCCGGCCGGCGTACCCCGGCCGGGTGTTTCCCACTGCTGTGGCAGGCTTGCGCGATGATCATTGCCGCCATATCCGTACTGCTGGCCCTGCCCGCCGTGGCGTACCTCCTCGTCAAAGCCTTCCACCTGGCGGTGACGCGAAGACCTGGCATGAGCCGGACGGCCTCCGGCCAGTGGAGCGAGGGCGTGTGGGTGTGCCTGAGCCTCGCGGTCATCGCCTTCGCCCTGGGCACCTACAGCGGCTTGTCCTCGCGCCCCGTCCGCCCCTGCGTCGACGCGCTCACCGCGCAGCACGGGCCGCAGAGCTACCGGACCCCGGACGCGGACATCAAGGTCGACCGGTGGTACTTCCCGGTGTCCACGAAGTGCACCTTCTCCGGCGGCGTCCGTGTGCAGGTCGTCCCGATCTGGGTCAATCCGCTGCTCATCGGGTCGCTGGCCGGTGCTGGCGTCTGCGCGCGGAAGGCCAAACGGTCCCGCCGGCCGGTCAGCGCGACTCCAGGAGCTTTCGGACCTCCGCCGGCCGGTTGGTGATGATCGTGTCCACGCCGAGCCGCACGCACAGCTCCACGTCCTCGGGCTCGTCCACGGTCCACACGCGCACCCGCAGCCCCTTGGCCTTCAGCCGCCCCACCAGCCCCGGATCCCGCCTCACGAGGTCGATTCCCGGCCCCGCGTGAGTCGCGAACGGAGGACGCACCGGCCTGACCGCCCGCTCGATCAGGTAGACGGTCGGCAGCCCGGGCGCGAGGCGGTGCATCCTCGTCAACGCGTTCCGGGAGAAGCTCATCACCTCGACGCGCCCCGACGCCCCGTCCGCGAGCCCGTACTCGCGCAGCATCCGCGCGAGTTCGACCTCCAGCCGGCCGCCGGCCCGCGTCGGATGCTTGGTCTCGACGGCGAGCCCCACCGGCCGCTCCGCCGCCAGCGCCTCGCGCAGCAGGTCCTCGAAGAGCAGCACCCGCGCCCCGGCGTGCTCCTCGCCCTTCCACCGCCCGAAGTCGAGCGCGGCGAGCTCCGCGTACGTCATCTCGGAGACCACCCCCCGCCCGTCGGAGGTCCGCTCCACCCGCCGGTCGTGCACGCAGACCAGCTTGTGGTCGGCGGTGAGCCGTACGTCGCATTCGAGCGCGTCGGCTCCGTCGGCGATGGCCTGCCGGTAGGCGGCCATGGTGTGCTCGGGGTGCTCGTGGGAGGCCCCACGGTGGGCGACCACGCGGATGTCGAGGGTGGTGGGGAGGGGGGAGGTCGTCGCTGCCATGGGGGAATCCTTGCAAACAGGGGTGAACGAGCAGGCGCGGGGCCGTGTCCCCGACGTTAACCGGATGCGGTTCCCCGTTCGGGAGGGCAGGGTGACGCCATGCCGGAGCCGACGACAGCGACCCTGTACTGCGAGCCCTGCCCGCTCTGCGTCTTCCATGCCTGGCAGCGGATCGTCGACGGGCGGTTGCTCTGGGAGGCGGAGTGGAAGTGCGACGCCTGTGGGTTCGGGGCACCCGACGTGGGCCCCCCGCAGCACTGGTGGGGGCGGGCCCCCGAGGACGTCCGCGCGGCCGTCGTCGCCGCCGAGGGCACGGTCCTGCTCCGCGTGGACGGCTCCGGCGGCGCCGCCCTGAAGGTCTTGCGCGACTCACTCGGCATGACGGTTCCGGAGGTCCTGGCCGCCGTCCGCGAGGGCTACCGGGCCACCCCCGTGGAGGCCCGGTACCTGACGGAACGGCTGCGCGCCGCCGGGTTCTCCGCCCGGGTGGAGTAGGTCGGGCCCGGGCGAGCAGCCCGCTACGGCTTCGGGACGGGGGACAGCGGGGCCGGGGTGACCTTGAAGCCGCCCTTCGTGACCTCCGTGAAGGGGGCCGGGGCCATGCAGGTGCCCACCGTTCCCTGCGTCGCCGTGCCGTCCGGCTTCACGTCGAGGTTGGCGACGCCCCAGGAGAAGCCGACACGGTCCGGCTCGCCGTGCTGGCCGTCCTGGACGCTGATGCCGATCCGCTTGCCGTCCCAGCCGACGTTCGAGGTCTTGACCACGGCGGTCAGGGTGGCGGTCTTGCCGCCCGTGACCAGGCAGTCCACCTCCGCCTCGGCGGTGCCGGTGAAGCCGGACTCCTTGAAGTGGTGGGAGATGGTCACCCGGCCGCGCGCATCGGTCGGCAGGCCCTTCTCCGGGCCCGGGGCCGGGAACGGCCTGGTCCACGGGGCCGACTCGGCGTCGACCGTGAAGCGGATGTCGTCGTTGGCGGCGTAGGGGTAGAAGATCGTGCCGCCCCCGTGCACCGAGGCGAGCTTCGACGCGGCCGGTGCGGCCGGTGCGGCCGGTTCGGCCGGCGCCGCCGGGGCGGGGCCCGCCGCGACCAGGGTGGCCACAAGGGCGGCGGCGGTTCCGGCGAGGACGAGGGCGCGCTTGCGGTTCTTCATGGTGAACTCCCGTGTTCCAACGGCTGTTTGGTTACGGGTAAAGCCTCGCCCGCAGCCCGCCCGTGATCCATCTGCCGATGGGCGGAGATGCGTGAGGGCCTCTCCCCCGAATGGGGGAGGGGCCCTCAGGTCCTCGCGCTAAAGACCCGGACCGCGCACCGGGATGTGCGTGAACGTCGGCTCCGGGGCCGGGCTCTGGAAGAAGTCGTTCGGCTTGTTCCGTTCACGGGATAAGGGGTTGTTCGGGGAGTCGAGCCACGCCCGTTCGCCGTCGCTGTCTGCCGTCAGGCCGAACCGATCGAATCCGGGTCGCCCTTGCTCTTCCCACCAGCGGTAGGCGGCTTCTGTCTCGTCCCACAGCCTGCGGGGACCGGACTGGACGACCTCGTACTCCTGCCGCTCCGGCTCATAGTCGGCCGAGGCCCACGACTTCCTGTCGGTGCTGTACGTCCACAGCGTGTAGGCGCCACCGTCGTAGTGCTCTGCCGTCCAGAACGCCCCGGGCATGCGGAGCCCGATCACGAACTGTTCCAACCATCCGCCGACCTCGGCAGGCGAGAGCGCCGTCGTGCTCCTGTCGCCGTCTGCGGGCCATTCCTGGCCCTTGAGGTACACGTCATGCGGGGGCTTGTTCTGGCGCTGCTGTCGCAGGCGCATGAAGGCGCTGGAGCGGGTGAAGTGGCCGCTCGCCGTGCCGTCGTCGTTCACGGTCAGGCGGGCGATGGCTTCGCCCCCGTACCCCGTAGCCCAGGGGGCGACGATCACCCCGCCGACGACGGTCTGCTCGATCCATGCGGGGGGAACCTCGCCGATCGAGCACGTCGCAATGACGCGGTCGTACGGCGCACTTCCCGCGTAGCCCAGCCGGCCGTCTCCCACGATCACCAGGGGGGAGAGGCCAGCGGCCCGAAGGTTTCTGCCCGCCCCCTTGGCTACTTCGGGGTCGAACTCGATGGAGACCACGTTCGCGGGCCCGAGCCGGTGCGAGAGGAGACCTGCGTTCCAGCCCGTACCCGTACCGATCTCAAGGACCCGATGCCCATCCCTGACATCGAGATCGGCCAGCATCGAGAACACCATGTGTGGTTGGGAACTGGAACTGCTCGGGGTCGTGCCGAGGCCGTCACCCGCATGGTTGCCGTCGTCCCACTGCGTCGTGAGGGGGATGTCGGAGAACACCGCGCGGAACCAGGCATCGGGGTCCGCGGTGCGGTCCACCAAAGGGTTCTGTCGGGTGCCGTCAGGGATGCCCGGCCACATGCGGTCGGGCACGAACAGGTGCCGGGGGACTGCCTTGTACGTCGGCAGCCAATCGGAGTGCAGAGCGCCCGACTGGAGGAGCGCGGAGGCGAGCCCCTGGGGGCCCGCCTCTTCTGTGCGCGCGGTCATCCGACCTACTTCTTCGCGGGGCCGGAGCCGTCGGAGGAGTTTCCGCCGCTCGTCTCCGAGCCGCCGCCTCCGTGCCCGCGGCCGCTGCTGCCGTCGTCCTGTTGACTGCCGCCCTGGCCGCTGCCGGTACCTCCGCCGTGCTTTCCGCTCACTGGTTCCTCCTTGGTAGTCGGTTTGACGAACGTGCACCCGCCCCGTGAGGAGCGGGTCTGTGCTGGACTCTGCGCCGTCAGGCGCGTGCTCCTCGGGCGACCATCAGCGCCACGGTGAGGGTCCACGCGACCGCCCCGAGGGTGACCAGGCCGGCACGAAAGCGTGAGGGATGCGCAGAGCCGTCCTTCACTCGTCCACCCGCAGGACGAGTGCCACGTCCGTGAACTTCCGGGCGAATGTGTCGTGCCCGGTCAGTCCGGTGTGGGCCATGCACTGACGGTCGACGTCGGCCACATCGGAACTCTCGGACGACTGCCAGCAGCATTCGCGCTGCTGGCAGGACCCAGCTACGTTCACTTGGCCTTCGGGGTGCCTGATGATCCGGTGCTGCGCGTACCGGAGAACGCGTCTCACCGGCGGGCCCCCTCGGGCACGCAGCTGGTGTGCCAGTAGGCAACGGCGGGATTCCCGTCCGACCGTCCGAGCATCCCCCGTCGGGCAGGCCGATCGAGCCGGATGGGCCTCTTGCATGCGGGGCACGTCTCACGTTTCTCCGTGTAGGTCACGTACTCCCACGCCTGTTCCGCCGTCTGCCCGGTGCCCGCCATGGCGTCCTCCCGATCGCTCCCGAAGTCGATGGAACGAACCTAGGGAGCCGCTGGAATGAGACTCCACAAACTTGCATGACCTTGCACGCCAATTCGTATGGCTGGTAGCGCTATTGACGCCGTATCTGCTGTTTGGAGAGGCTCTGCAAGCCCGAGCAAGCACCTAGACCAGGGAGCCAGCCATGGCCGTACAGTTCGTCGGCATCGACCCGAACACGGACCGGGACCACTGCCCCACCGTGTGGGCGGACGCGGAAGCTCAGGAGATCTTGTTGCAGGGATGGAAGCCGAGCGTCGAGACTCAGGCGGAGTGCGAGGCGAACAGCCCCGCGAACGGGCCGGTCCCCGACAGCGAAGCCATCGTGAGGATTCCGGCCCGGATGATCCCGATGATCAGGGAGGCGTGTGATGCCGTCGAGCGTGCCCAGCTTCGCTGAGCTGCTTGGCCAGTGCGAGCGATCTGCTGTCCACCTGGAGCTGCGCGACTCCTACGCCCCGACTGATCGGTTCGAGGCGTGGAAGCGCGGTGAGCGGATCAACTGGGAGGACCGCGAGTCCTGGTGGCATCCCTACGATCAGTTGATCAAGGAGACTGTGGCCCGTGGCGTAACTGTCCGCCGAGCCCGGGTGGTCTCCGAGCCGGTATCGGATTACATCCGCTGGGAGCACTACGTCACCCACGCCAACGTCACGGCGGGTGAGGCAGTCCGGTGGCTGCCACGCCGCCGGGCAACGAGCATCCCCGTGCCGGGAAATGACTTCTGGCTGTTCGACGGCGCTCTCCTCCGTGTGCACCACTTCTCCGGCGACGGAGCAGTGGTCGAGGACGAGATCACGTCCGACCCGGAGACCGTAAAGCTGTGCTCCGCTGCCTTCGAAGCAGTCTGGGAGCGAGCGATTCCGCACCACCAGTACGAGATCTGACGAAAGCCAGCTCCATGCCCCCGCACCCGTCCTCAAGCGTGCAGAAGGCCCGCGAAGACCTCGCCGGCCGTCTGCGCGAGATCCGAAGGGATGCGGGCATCAGCGGGCGGGAGCTGGCCGTCAGGTGCGGCTGGTCAGAGTCGAAGTCGTCCCGGATCGAGAACGCCAAGACACCACCCTCGGACGCAGACATCAGGGCGTGGTGCCGAGCCTGCTCCGCCGACTGTCAGGTCCCCGACCTGATAGCGGCAAACAGGCAATCAGCCGATGCGCACGTTCAGTGGAGACGACTTCAGCGGAGCGGTCTCCGCCGCCTGCAAGAGTCTACGGGGGACCTGTACCAGCAGACCAAGGTGTTTCGGGTCTACGTCTCGGACGTGATCCCCGGATTCCTCCAGACACCTGGATACGCCGGTGCTCTGCTGTCGTCCATCGCGGGCTTCCGGGGGACCCCAGACGATGTGAGTGACGCCGTGGCGGCCCGCATACAACGAAACGCGGTGCTGAACAATGGCGCCCGACGGTTCTCCTTCGTGTTGGAGGAAGCCGTACTGCGGTACCGGATGTGCAGTCCGGAAACCATGGCAGCCCAACTTGGTCACCTGCTCGGGGTGATGGATCTCCAGAACGTCGCCGTGGGCGTCATCCCGTTCTCGGCGCAACGGACCGTATGGCCCATGCCAACCTTCACGATCTTCGATGACACCAGGGTGCACGCGGACACGCTGGACGCCGCTTCCACGCTCACTCAGCCGAGTCAGGTCGAGCTGTACGCCCGGGCCTTCGACCGGCTCTCACAAGGGGCTGTGCGGGGCGCTGCGGCACGTTCCCTCGTAGCGGGTGCGTTGGCAGCCCTGGACTGAGAGCGGTCGCATCCAGCCGGACGTGCGACCACAGATCAAGCAGAGAGCCCCCGGCGGATGCCAGGGGCTCTCAACGGATGTTGCTACCGGGATCAGCCGAGGCCCGGACCCCGGACGGGGATGCTGGTGAACGTCGGCTGCTCGGGTTCACGCGAAGTGAAGAAGTCGTTGCCCTTGTCGTCGACCACGATGAAGGCCGGGAAGTCCTCGACCTCGATCTTCCAGACGGCCTCCATGCCGAGCTCCTCGTACTCCAGGACCTCGACCTTCTTGATGCAGTCCTGGGCCAGCCGGGCCGCCGGGCCGCCGATCGAGCCCAGGTAGAAGCCGCCGTGCGTGCCGCACGCGTCCGTCACCTGCTGCGAGCGGTTGCCCTTGGCCAGCATGACCTTCGAGCCGCCCGCCGCCTGGAACTGCTCGACGTAGCTGTCCATGCGGCCGGCCGTGGTCGGGCCGAAGGAGCCCGAGGCGTAGCCCTCGGGGGTCTTCGCGGGGCCCGCGTAGTAGACCGGGTGGTCCTTCAGGTACTGCGGCATCTCCGCGCCCGAGTCCAGCAGCTCCTTGATCTTGGCGTGCGCGATGTCGCGCGCCACGACCAGCGGGCCGGTCAGCGACAGGCGGGTCTTGACCGGGTGCTTGGTCAGGGTCGCCAGGATGTCGTCCATCGGCTGGTTCAGGTCGACGGAGACCACGTCCGAGGACTCGTCCAGGTGGGAGTCCGTGGTGTCGGGCAGGAAGCGCGCCGGGTCCGTCTCCAGCTGCTCCAGGAAGACGCCCTCGGCGGTGATCTTCGCGGTGGCCTGGCGGTCCGCCGAGCAGGACACGGCGATCGCGACCGGCAGGGACGCGCCGTGGCGCGGCAGGCGCACGACGCGGACGTCGTGGCAGAAGTACTTGCCACCGAACTGCGCGCCGATGCCGATCTTCTGGGTCAGCTCGAAGACCTGCTGCTCCAGGGCCTCGTCACGGAAGCCGTGGCCCAGCGGGGAACCCTCGCGCGGCAGCTCGTCCAGGTAGTGCGCGGAGGCGTACTTCGCGGTCTTCAGCGCGTGCTCGGCCGAGGTGCCGCCGACCACGATCGCCAGGTGGTACGGCGGGCAGGCCGCCGTGCCGAGCGAACGGATCTTCTCCTCCAGGAACTTCATCATGGAGGCCTCGTTGAGGACCGCCTTGGTCTCCTGGTAGAGGAAGGACTTGTTCGCCGAGCCGCCGCCCTTGGCCATGAAGAGGAACTTGTACGCGCCGCCGTCGGTCGCGTACAGCTCGATCTGCGCGGGCAGGTTCGAGCCGGTGTTCTTCTCCTCCCACATGGTGATCGGCGCCATCTGCGAGTAGCGCAGGTTCAGGCGCGTGTAGGCGTCGTAGATGCCGCGCGAGAGGGCCGCCTCGTCGCCGCCCTCGGTCAGGACGTTCTGGCCGCGCTTGCCCATCACGATCGCCGTGCCCGTGTCCTGGCACATCGGCAGGACGCCGGCCGCGGCGATGTTCGCGTTCTTGAGGAGGTCGAGCGCGACGAACTTGTCGTTCGACGAGGCCTCGGGGTCGTCGATGATGCGGCGCAGCTGCGCGAGGTGCGCGGGGCGCAGGAAGTGCTGGATGTCGTGGATGGCCTCTTCGGCGAGCTTGCGCAGCGCCTCCGGCTCGACCTTGAGGAACGTACGGCCGTCCGCCTCGAAGGTGGACACGCCCTCGGCGGTCACCAGCCGGTAGGGGGTGGTGTCCTCGCCCAGGGGCAGCAGGTCGGTGTACGCGAACTCCGGCATTGGGGCCATTCCTCACTCGGCAGACAGCACTGACGACCAATTGGCAGCGCGGTTCACCAGCGTAGAACCTCCCGCCGTGCCCGTGGTTGTGAGGTAAGGCTCACTCGGCTCGACGTGGGCGTATCGCGATCTATCGTGTCTCGCTATGCTGGGTGCCGTGGACCTGGAAAAGCACCCCGCCGCCCCCGCGCCGGCTCCCGCCCCTGCGGCCGCCGAGCTGCGCGCCTCCGACGCAGACCGGGACCGGATCGCGCAGATCCTCGCGGACGCCATGGCCGAGGGCCGGCTGAGCTCCGAGGAGCACTCCGAGCGCCTGGACTCGCTGTATGCCGTCAAGACGGTGGGCGGGCTGGAAGAGCTCGTACGGGACCTCCCCGCGCCCGGCACCGGCCGCACCCCGCCCGCGTACGCCGCGGCTCCCGGACCCGGCGGGCCCGTGGAGACGGTCGTCGCCGTGTGCAGCAGCTCCGCCCGCAAGGGCCGCTGGCGGCCCGCGGCGCTCACCCGCGCGGTCTCGGTCATGGGCGACATCACCATCGACCTCACCGAGGCGGTCTTCGAGCAGCAGGTCACGGAGATCAACGTGACCTGCGTCCTCGGCAACGTCGAGGTCTTCGTCCCGGAGAACGTCACCCTGCGCGGCTACGGCAGCGGCGTCCTCGGCAACTTCGAGGTGCGCGGCGAGGGCCGGGGGGAGACCGACCCGCAGGCCCCGGTGGTGATCGTCCGCGGCTTCGCGCTGCTGGGCAACATCGAGGCGCGGCCCAAGCTCGGCGCCCGCCTGGTCGATCTGGCCAACAAGCTGCGCAAGCGGCTGGACGGCTGACCGCCGCGCCAATAGACCCTGATCCAGCGGTATTTGGCCGTAGGGCTTCTAGGATCCGGCCCATGACCGAATCCAAGTGGGACCTGCTCGACCACGCGCACGAAGCCCTGCGCATCGCCGTCATCGGGGTACCCGCCGACGCCTGGGAGCGCCCGACGCCGTGCGAGAAGTGGAACGTCACCCAGGTGTTCCAGCACGCGGCCGGCGACCAGCTCGCGTACGCCGCCCGCCTCACCGGCGGCCCCGGCCCGTCCGAGGACCCGTTCGAGCCCTCCGGTGCCCTGGCGGGGCCCCCGGCGCAGCTGCTGGAGCCGGCGCTCGCCGCCGCGGCCGAGGCCTTCGCCGGGATCGCGCCCGGGACCGCGGAGGTCGCCGTCCCGCTGCCCCCGTTCACCGTGTCCGCCGAGACGGCCGTCGGCGCCGCCGCCCTCGACGCGGCGGTGCACGCCTGGGACATCGCCGTCGCCACCGGCCAGGAGCCGCCGCTGACCCCCGCCCTCGCCGCCGCCCTGCGCCCGGCCGCCGACGCGCTCGCCGAGCCCCTGCGCGGCTTCGCCTACGGCCCCGCGCTGGCCGCCGGGTCCGGGGGCGACGCGGGCCCGGTCGCCTCGCTGCTGGCCTTCCTGGGCCGCGATCCCGGCTGGGCGCCGCCCGGGGAGTGACGGCCTGCCGGGCAGGGGCGCGTTTCGGACGAACCCCCGCCGCCCACTGGCACCCAGTGCATAGGGGCCCGCACAGCGGGTAGGGACAGGTGCATCGTCTCTCGCTCGCGTATCCGTCGTCAGGAGTAGACCGTGCCGCATCCGCCGCATCAGTCCCTGCAGGTTGCCGCCGTCCAGAGTCTTCAAGGGCGTGCGTCCGCCGTGCCGAAGCCGCGGGTGCCGACGAGGGAAGAGGACGGCCCATGGCACGCGGAGGCGGTGTGCCGCCGCGACGAGGCGGGGCTGTTCTTCGCCCCCTCCAAAGAGCCCACCGCGGCCCGGCTCTCCCGCGAGGAGGCCGCCAAGCGCGTCTGCGCCCGCTGCCCGGTCATGGTCGCCTGCCGGGAGCACGCCCTGCTCCAGCCCGAACCGTACGGGGTATGGGGCGGCCTCACCGCCGCCGAGCGCCGGGTGGTGCTGGCGCGGATGCGGCGCAGGACCGCGGAGCTGCACCAAGCCCCCGGGGGCGGTCCGATAGCCGCCGCGGGCTAGAGGCACCGCCCTGTCCGGGCCGCGTGCGCCGGGAGCGCGCAGCCCCGCAGCGAGGTACAGGACATGGCAGAGGGGCGGTCACCGCCGCACACGGTGACCGCCCCTCTCGCTGTGCCCGCCTTCGCGCCTACTGCGCGCGGTCGAAGTCGATCGCGCTGTACGCGCGCAGCTTCGACAGGCGGTGCGTCGAGTCGATCTGCCGGATCGTGCCCGACTTCGAGCGCATGACCAGCGAGGACGTGGTCGCGGTCTCCGAGCGGTAGTGGACGCCGCGCAGCAGCTCGCCGTCCGTGATGCCGGTGGCGACGAAGAAGACGTTCTCGCCGGACACCAGGTCGTCCGTGTGCAGCACGCGGTCCAGGTCGTGGCCCGCGTCGATGGCCTTCTGGCGCTCGGCCTCGTCCTTCGGCCACAGCTTGCCCTGGATCGTGCCGCCGAGGCACTTGATGGCGCAGGCCGAGATGATGCCCTCGGGGGTGCCGCCGATGCCCAGGAGCAGGTCCACGCCGGTGCCCTCGCGCACCGCCATGACCGAACCGGCGACGTCGCCGTCCGAGATGAACTTGATCCGGGCGCCGGTCTCGCGGATCTCCTTGACGATGCCCTCGTGGCGGGGGCGGTCCAGGATGACCACGGTGACGTCCTCGACGGCCATGTTCTTGGCCTTGGCGACGCGCCGGATGTTCACCGAGACGGGTGCGTTGATGTCGACGAAGTCGGCGGCCTCGGGGCCGGTGACGAGCTTCTCCATGTAGAAGACCGCGGACGGGTCGAACATGGTGCCGCGGTCGGCGGCGGCGAGCACGGCGATGGCGTTCGGCATGCCCTTGGCGTTCAGGGTGGTGCCGTCGATCGGGTCCACGGCGATGTCGACCTCGGCACCGGTGCCGTCGCCGACCCGCTCGCCGTTGAAGAGCATGGGCGCTTCGTCCTTCTCGCCCTCGCCGATGACGACGACGCCGTTCATCGAGACGGTGGAGATCAGGGTCCGCATCGCGTTGACCGCGGCGCCGTCGGCGCCGAGCTTGTCGCCGCGTCCGACCCACCGGCCCGCGGCCATGGCGGCGGCCTCGGTCACCCGGACGAGTTCCAGGGCGAGGTTGCGGTCGGGGGCCTCGGGGGAGACTTCGAGCTGGGGCGGCAGGTTGTGCTCGGTCATCGGAGCGCACCTTTCTGTACGACGACGGCCGGGATGTGAGGGTGACTGGAACTCTATCGGTACGTCGACATATTGAGCAGGCCGGGTCACGTATGAGCGGAATATCGGTCAGTCGTTTGGCCTGAGCGGACATCTTGCGCCCCTGCGGGCGCGCCCCGCCACCGCCCGGGCCCACCCCGGCGGAGATCGCTCCCGGCGATGCGGGACGATGGTGCCGTGGCAGGTATGAAAGGCAAGCAGACGATCTGGGACATGGTCCGGTCGCTGGCAGTGATCGGCGTCGTGGTCGCGGGGATCTATCTCTTCATCCCACATGACGAGAACGCCGATCCGACGCACACGGTCGACTACAGGGTGGAGACGCTCACGGCCCGGCGCGCCGCCCCGTACCCCGTGGCCGCCCCCGTGGGGCTCCCGGCGGAGTGGCGGGCGACCTCGGTGTCGTACCAGCGCAAGAACGCCAACGCCTGGCACCTGGGCTTCCTCGACCCGGGCAAGCAGTACGTGGCGGTGGAGCAGTCCACGGACACCTCCGGCAAGAACCTCGGCAAGATCACCCAGCAGGCGAAGTCCACCGGGCAGACCCAGCAGGTCGGCGGCGCGGCGTGGGAGCGCTGGGAGGGCGAGAAGTACGACGCCCTCGTGAAGCAGGAGCAGGGTCACGTCACGGTGGTCACCGGGACGGCCTCCTTCGACCAGCTCGGCGCCATGGCGGCGGCGCTGGAGTTCAAGCAGGGCCAGCAGGGCCAGCAGGGCCAGTAGGGCCGGCAGCCCCTTCGGCGGTACGCGAAACGGCCGCGCCCCCGGTGTCCGGGGGCGCGGCCGTTCGCTGTGCCGGGCCGGCTCGGCCGGCCCGGTCGGCTCAGACGGTGGTGACGACCTCGTCGAAGGCCAGGCGCGGGGAGCGCGGGAACCAGGCGTCCTCGCCCGGCTTGCCGATGTTGACGATCATCAGCGGGGCGTGGTCGGCGTCCAGGAACTCCTTCTGGATGCCGGAGAGGTCGGCGCCGGTCATCGGGCCCGCGGCCAGGCCGGCGGCGCGGACGCCGACGATGAAGTACGCGGCCTGCAGCGCGGCGTTGAGCAGGGCGGACTGCTCACGGACCGGGCGCTCGGCGAAGAACATGTCCTTGGCCTGCGGGAAGTGCGGCAGCAGCTGCGGGAGCTCCTCGTGGAACTCGTTGTCCGCGGAGAGGATCGCGACCAGCGGGGCGGCGGCGGTCTTGGCCTGGTTGCCCTCGGCCAGGTGCTTCACCAGGCGCTCGCGGGCCTCGGGGGAGCGGACCAGGGTGATGCGCAGCGGGGTCTGGTTGAAGGCGGTGGGGCCGTACTTCACCAGGTCGTATATCGCCTGGACCTGCTCCTCGGTGACCGGCTCGTCGGAGAACGAGTTGGCCGTGCGGGCCTCGCGGAACAGCAGGTCCTGCGCGGCGGAGTCAAGAACGAGAGACATCGGAAAGCCTTCTTCCATACGGGGGTGAAGCGATGTCCCCGACTCTACGGCGAAAGTAGGTGAACTTTCAACTAAATGCCCCGGCCGGTGACCGGGATCACTCCCTCTCGGCCGGATCGGCCGAGTCCCGGGCCGCGAGCGCCGAGTCCAGCCGCGCCCGCGCCCCCTCCAGCCAGTGCCGGCACACCTTCGCCAGCTCCTCGCCGCGCTCCCAGAGCGCGAGGGAGTCCTCCAGGGACGTCCCGCCCGCCTCCAGCTTGCGGACGACCTCGATGAGCTCGTCACGCGCCTGCTCGTACCCCAGCGCCGTCTCGGCCTCTGCCATTCCCTCATCCAACCTATGTGTGTGGTGCGACGTGTTGATTGCGGTGGTGTGTCGTGTTTGCGGCCTGCCGCGGGCTACTCGGACGCGACCACCCGTACCGAGAACTCGCCTTCCGTGACCCGCGCGCGCAGCACCTCGTCCGCCGAGACCTCCTCCGGCGAACGCACCACGTGCCCGTCCGCCCGCTGCAGGACGGCGTAGCCCCGCTCCAGGGTCGCGGCCGGGGACAGCGCCACCACCCGGGCCAGGGTGTGCGCGAGCTCCGAGTCGGCCCGGTCCAGCAGATGCCCGAGCGTCCGCCGGCCGCGCGCCAGCAGCGCCTCCAGCTCGTCCTCGCGGGTCTCCACCATCCGCTGCGGGTGGACGAAGACCGGCCGGGCGAGGGCGTGCGCGAGGCCGCGCTCCTCCCGGTCGAGCAGCCCGTTCACCGCGCGCAGCCCCCGGGCCTGCAGCTGGCGTACTCGCTCCAGCTCCTCGCCCACGTCCGGGACCACCTTCTTCGCGGCATCCGTGGGCGTGGAGGCCCGCAGGTCGGCGACCAGGTCCAGCAGCGGCGAGTCCGGCTCGTGGCCGATCGCCGAGACGACCGGGGTACGGGCCGCCGCGACCGCCCGTACGACCTCCTCGTCGGAGAAGGGCAGCAGGTCCTCCACGCTGCCGCCGCCGCGCGCCACGATGATCACGTCGACCTCGTCGAGGTCGTCGAGCTCCTTGACCGCCTGGATCACCTGGGGCACCGCGTGGACCCCCTGGACGGCGACGTTGCGCACCTCGAAGCGGACCGCCGGCCAGCGCCGCCGGGCGTTCTCCAGCACGTCGCGCTCGGCCGCCGAAGCCCGCCCGACCACCAGCCCGATCAGCTGCGGAAGGAAGGGCAGCGGCTTCTTGCGGTCCAGCGCGAACAGCCCCTCCGAGGCGAGGGACCGCTTGAGCCGCTCCAGCCGGGCCAGCAGCTCGCCGATGCCGACCGGCCGTATCTCCGTGGCCCGCAGGGACAGCTGCCCGCGCGGGGCGTACCACTCCGGCTTGGCCAGCAGTACGACCCGCGCGCCCTCCGAGACCACGTCCGCGACCTCGTCGAAGACCTGACGGAAGCAGGTCACGCTGACCGAGATGTCGTGCGAGGGGTCGCGCAGCGTCAGGAAGACCACCCCCGCTCCCGGCCGCCGCGAGAGCTGCGTGATCTGCCCCTCCACCCACACCTGGCCGAGCCGCTCGATCCAGCCCCCGATGAGCCGGGACACCTGCCCCACCGGCAGCGGCGCCTCGGCCGACGTATTGAGTCCCATGCACGCAGGCTAACGGGCGTCGCTGACAGCGTCTCAGGCTCCGCCGCGGGTGTCGGGATCCCGACGGTCGACGGTGGCGGCCGTCAGGGCGGTTGCCAGGGCGGTCGTCGGGCCGGTCGTCAGGCCGGTCGTCCGGGCCGGTCCGCGGGGGCGCCTTCGCCGCGCCGCCCGCGCCGCCCGCGCTGGGCGAAGAGCAGGCACAGCCCCGCCGCCAGCCACACCGCACCCACCAGCTGCGCCGTCCAGGAGGCCTCGACGATCACCGCAACGGTCACCGCCGCGCCCAGCACCGGGGCCACCAGGTGCTTCCACAGGTTCGGCGGGCCCTCCCGGCGCTGGACGACGAACCAGCCCACCACCGAGGCGTGCAGCAGGGTGAAGGCCGCCAGCGCCCCGACGTCGACGACGGACACCAGGTGGCCGAGCCCGTCGTCGCGCCGAGCCGCCCACACCGCCGCGACCAGGGTGATGGCGGCCGCCACCAGCAGGGCCGGCCGCGGAGTGCCGTCCGAGGTCCGCGCCAACGCGCGCGGCAGCCGCCGCTCCCGGGCCATCGCGAACAGCAGCCGCCCGGCCGCGGCCTGCCCGGCCAGCGCCGCGAAGGCCGCCCCGACCGCCTTGCTGACCGCCACCAGGTCGTGCAGCCAGAAGCCGACCGAGGACTCCACCGCGTTGTAGAAGGCCGGGCCCTGCTGCCCCGGATCGGCCGCCAGCTCCGCCGCGGTGACGGGATTGAGGAGCGCCACGAGGTAGGCCTGGACGAAGAACAGCGCCCCGGCCAGCGCCAGGCAGAACAGCACCGCCCGGGCCACTCGCTCCGAGCCCCCCGTCACCTCCTCCGCGAAGGAGACGATCGCGTCGAAGCCCAGGTACGAGAGCACGGCGACCGACACCGCGCCCAGTACGGCCGCCGCCGAGAAGCCGAGCGAGCCGTCGCCGGTCAGCGGGGAGAGCCAGCCGCGCCGCGCCCCGCCCCAGGCCAGGACCGTGACCGCGGCGACCACGAAGACCAGCAGCACCAGGATCTCCATGGCCAGCACGGCGAAGCCCACGCGCGCGGCCGCCCGTACCCCCCACAGGTTCAGCAGCGTGGTGACCACGACGGCCAGCGCCGTCCACACCCACCGGGAGACCTCGGGCACCAGCGCGTTCATCGCGATCCCCGAGAACAGGTACGCGACCGCCGGGATCAGCAGGTAGTCGAGCATCGCCATCCACCCGGCGATCAGGCCGGGGCCCTCGCCCAGGCCCTTGCGGGCGTAGGTGAAGACCGAACCGGCCTGCGGGGCGACCCGCACCATCTGGGCGTACGAGAACGCGGTGAAGGCCATGGCGACGGTCGCGACGAGGTAGACGAGGGCCACGGCGCCGTGCGACTTCGCGTCCAGGGTGCCGAAGATCCCGACCGGGGCCATGGGAGCGATGAAGAGCAGCCCGTAGACCACCAGGTCCCGGAAGCCGAGGCTCCGCCGCAGGGCGGTGGGTGCCGGCATACCGGAATCCGTAGCGGACGCCATCCGTCCTCCGGGCGATAGGCGGGACAATCGTTCGGATCCTCTGCGCAAGTGTGTGCCGTACGGCCGACGGCCGGCCTCCTGGAGACCCCCGTACGATGGAGCGTATGAGTGCTCCCGCCCCTGCTCCCGCTTCCCGCCGTGTCCTGCTCGCCGCGCCCCGCGGCTACTGCGCGGGCGTGGACCGAGCCGTGATCGCCGTCGAGAAAGCCCTTGAGCAGTACGGCGCGCCGGTCTATGTCCGGCACGAGATCGTGCACAACAAGTACGTCGTCCAGACGCTGGAGAAGAAGGGCGCCATCTTCGTCGAGCGGACGGAGGAGGTGCCCGAGGGCTCCATCGTGATGTTCTCCGCGCACGGCGTCGCGCCGGTGGTGCACGAGGAGGCGGCGCGCGGCAAGCTCGCGACGATCGACGCGACGTGCCCGCTGGTCACCAAGGTGCACAAGGAAGCCGTCCGGTACGCGAACGAGGACTTCGACATCCTCCTCATCGGCCACGAGGGCCACGAGGAGGTCATCGGCACCTCCGGCGAGGCTCCCGACCACATCACGATCGTGGACGGCCCGGACGACGTCGCGGCCGTCGAGGTGCGCGACGAGTCCAAGGTCGTGTGGCTGTCGCAGACGACGCTCTCGGTCGACGAGACGATGGAGACGGTCGACGCGCTGAAGACCAGGTTCCCGCTGCTGGTCTCGCCGCCGAGCGACGACATCTGCTACGCCACCTCGAACCGGCAGGCCGCGGTGAAGGTGATGGGCGCCGACTCCGACCTGGTCATCGTGGTCGGCTCGAAGAACTCCTCGAACTCGATCCGCCTGGTCGAGGTCGCGCTGGACGCGGGCGCGCGCGCCGCGTACCTGGTCGACTTCGCGAGCGAGATCGACGAGACCTGGCTGGAGGGCGTCACCACGGTCGGCCTGACCTCGGGGGCCTCGGTTCCGGAGGTCCTGGTCGAGGAGGTCCTGGAGTGGCTGGCGGCGCGCGGCTACGCGGACGTGGAGATCGTCAAGACCGCCGAGGAGTCGATCGTCTTCTCGCTGCCGAAGGAGCTGCGCCGCGACCTGCGCGCCGAAGCCGCGGAACTGGTCGCCGACAAGTAACTCCTTTCGTACGGTATGTCCATGCAGATCATGGGTGTGGACATCGGCGGTTCAGGGATCAAGGGCGCGCCCGTGGACCTGGAGCGCGGCGACCTGGCGCAGGAGCGCCACAAAGTACTGACACCGCAGCCGGCCACCCCCGAGGGGGTGGCCGGCTGCGTCGCGGAGGTGGTCCGCGCCTTCTCCTGGTCGGGCCCGGTCGGGGTCACCTTCCCGGGCGTGGTCACGAACGGGATCACCCGTTCGGCGGCCAACGTCGACAAGGGATGGGTCGGCGTGGACGCGGCGGCGCTGCTCACGCGCGAGCTGGGCGGGCTGCCGGTCACGGTCCTCAACGACGCGGACGCGGCGGGGGTCGCGGAGATGACGTACGGGGCAGGGCGCGGCCGCGGCGGCACGGTCATCATGCTCACCCTGGGCACGGGCATCGGGAGCGCCCTGTTCACGGACGGGCAGCTGGTGGCGAACACGGAGCTCGGGCACTTGGAGCTGAAGGGCCACGACGCGGAGACGCGGGCGTCGGTGAAGGCCAAGGAGGACGGGGACCTCACCTGGGAGCGCTGGGCGCGCCGGGTCTCGAAGTACCTCGCGCACGTGGAGATGCTGTTCTCCCCGGACCTCTTCATCGTCGGGGGCGGCGTCAGCCGCAAGCCGGAGAAGTTCCTGCCGCTGATCGAGGGCGTCCGGGCCGAGATCGTCCCGGCCGGGCTCCAGAACAACGCGGGGATCGTGGGAGCGGCGATGGCGGCCAAGGCCAAGGCCAAGGCCTAGGAGCCGGACCGGCGGTGTCAGGCCGTTCTCCGGGGCAGGCGCCGCCTGCCGATGAGGACGGCTTTGCGCACCACGGCGATCAGAGCGGCGGCCAGCGTCCCCGCGTACAGCCAGCCCGCGTGCAGCGACAGGGCGGACACCAGCCCCATCAGCTGCCCGCCGAAGCCGCCGGAGCCGCCCGAGACGGGCCACACCCCGGCGGCGAAGGCGATGGGGGCGGTGATCGGGGCGGTGATCAGGTCGGCGGGCCGCACCCACAGGGCGGTGGCGGCCGCGACGGGCACGAAGAGCAGCCCGTAGACGAAGAGCGAGGAGTCGAACAGCAGCCAGCAGATCCCGCCGGCCAGCATCATGGCGAGGCACGCGAACAGCCCGCCGCCGAGCCCGGTCAGCCGGGGCCGGGGCAGCCGGCGGGTCAGCGCGGGCAGGGGACGGCCGCCGCCCTGGGCGGGCACGGCCGCGGGCCGTGTCCCCTGCCGCTGGGCCGGGGGTCGCTGGGGGTGAGGGGCCGGTCGCGTCCTGTATTGCTCCACGCCACCACGCTAGGCGCGGGGAGCGCGGTATCCGTGTGGGGACACGCGTACATCGACCGCCGCTCATCGGAAAGTAAACTGTCCGGTGGCCCACCTCCGGGCCGCCGCCCCCTCCAGCTACGGGAAGTCGCCAACGTGTCGCTCACGATCGGAATCGTCGGTCTGCCGAATGTCGGCAAGTCGACCCTGTTCAACGCCCTGACCAAGAACGACGTGCTGGCGGCCAACTACCCGTTCGCCACGATCGAGCCGAACGTCGGCGTCGTCGGCGTCCCGGACGCGCGCCTCGCGGTCCTCGCGGGCATCTTCGGCTCCCAGAAGATCCTCCCGGCGACGGTCGACTTCGTCGACATCGCGGGCATCGTGCGCGGCGCCTCGGAGGGTGAGGGCCTGGGCAACAAGTTCCTGGCCAACATCCGCGAGTCGGACGCGATCTGCCAGGTCATCCGTGCCTTCAAGGACGAGAACGTCGTGCACGTCGACGGCAAGGTCTCGCCGAAGGACGACATCGAGACGATCAACACCGAGCTGATCCTCGCCGACCTCCAGTCCATCGAGAAGGCCGAGCCGCGCCTGACGAAGGAGTCCCGCCTCCAGAAGGAGAAGGTCGCGGTCCTCGCGGCCGTCGTCGAGGCCAAGAAGATCCTCGAAGCCGGCGACACCCTCTTCTCCAAGGGCATCACCAAGGGCACGGAGCAGGGCAACCTCCTCCACGAGCTGCACCTGCTGACCACGAAGCCGTTCCTCTACGTCTTCAACGTGGACGAGGACGAGCTGACGGACGAGGCCTTCAAGGACGAGCAGCGCGCCCTGGTCGCCCCGGCCGAGGCGATCTTCCTGAACGCCAAGCTGGAGCAGGAGCTCATCGAGCTGGAGGACGACGAGGCCCTCGAACTCCTCCAGTCGGTCGGCCAGGACGAGCCGGGCATGGCCACCCTCGGCCGCGTCGGCTTCGCGACGCTGGGCCTCCAGACGTACCTGACGGCCGGCCCGAAGGAAACCCGCGCCTGGACGATCAAGCAGGGCGCCACCGCCCCGGAGGCGGCCGGCGTGATCCACACCGACTTCCAGCGCGGCTTCATCAAGGCCGAGGTCATCTCCTTCGCGGACCTGGTCGAGTGCGGCTCGGTCACCGAGGCCCGCGCGAAGGGCAAGGCCCGCATGGAGGGCAAGGACTACGTCATGCAGGACGGCGACGTGGTGGAGTTCCGCTTCAACGTCTGATCGCATACCCACAGGCGGCCTGACCTGCGAGAACACGGGTCAGGCCGTTGTGCTGTCCGCAACAGTCCGCAGAGCCTGGAGCAGCTACGTGTCGTAGACCGTGGAGCGGTGTCCGACGTGTACGACCCACACCACCAGCTCTCCGTTGTCGATCGTGTAGACGACACGGTAGTCGCCGACCCGTAGGCGGCGGCGCTCAGGCTGGGATACGAGTGCGGTGGTGTTGAAGCCGAAGGGGTCGCTCTCCAGCTCTGTCAGTTTGGCCAGGATGCGGAGCGCCATGTCACGCGGGATCTTGCGCAGCTCGGCCTGGGCCTCGGGCCGGAACACCGTGCGGCACTCACTCACTGCGTGCCAGCGTCTCCCTCATCACGTCCTCGATCGGGATGCCGGCGGCCGGGCTCGCCATGCGCTCGTCGATGATGCGGTTGATCTCGCGCTCTTCCCACTCCTGGTACTTGCGCAGCACCTCGATCGAGACCACGGCGGCGACCTGCTTGCCGCGACGGGTGATGACAGTGGGCACGTCGTCGCGGTCGGCCCGTTCGACGACCTCGGCCAAGTGAGCGCGTACGTCGCGGATGGACTCTATGGGCAGCGGCTGAGTCATGCCTCAAGGGTACCGAGTGTGCCATGTGTACACAACAGCTTCGGGCCACGGTCGGCGCCGGGGGTGGGGCTCAACACGCAGGCCGCCTCCGTCGTGATCATCTGTGAGCCTCAGATCAAACCGACCCGCGGGGTGGACGAGCGGCTGTTGGAGATGCTCAAGAACAAGACCCGAGTGTTCGACGCGTACGCACGCCGCAGCGCGGTCGCCGAGTCGAAGCCGGACGCGGCCGACGTTTCGGACACGGCGATGGCCCGCCAGATGGCCAAGGCGATGATCGCGGCGGACGTCGACCCCACCACCTGGGACACTTCAAAGGGACTCGGCCCCAACGACGCCATCGTCCAGAAGGTGTACGCCTGACCCCTCCAACGGGAAGGTCTGATCGATGCCAGATCTGCCGGCACATGAAAGGGGTCAATTCAGGAGACCCCAAGCGCATCTCCGACGGGAACCAGGATCTCCTCGCGCGGGAGCAGAAGACCATCCTGCCCGCCCTGCTACTCGGAGATCTACCACCACGACGGACATCGCCCTGCCGTTGAACGAGTGCGCCAAGGAGTTCCGGCGCATCACGCTCAACGGCAAGGGCTGATCCAGGATGCCGTACCGCGCCCGGCCCCTCGTCATCACCTTTGCGGCCGTCTCGGCCGCACTGCTTCTTCTTGGTTACCTGTACATGGCCCGGGAGGAGCCCAGTTCCGTGAAATGGGACCTGAGTCACAGCCATACCAAATCGGACGTCAACTGGTCCGGCAAGAGCCGGAGTTCCTGGGAAATCTCCTCGGCCGAGTACGACATCACGTTCTCCGGCGGAATTCACCTCACCGGAAAGCGCATGCTCCGACTCGACGCGGACCCGGACACCGGCACTGTCGACTCGGTGCACATCATTTATCCGAAGATGAGCACCGATGACGCCTATCGGGCCGCGAAGGAGCTGGCCAAGGAGCTGTCGATGGACACCGTGAACGTGGACCGCTGGTACAAGCAGCGGACCGGCGGCAGCGAGGCCGGGCACGAGGACGTGATGTCCACCAGCGGCATGTCTCCCGCGAAGCACACGCCGGGAACGCCATACATCGACGCATCCCTCCTGTACTCCTTCGAGGATGAGAGGCCGACGTTCATCGACCTCTCCTTCTACTGGCCGAAGACGGAGAAGGGGTCGGCTCCTCAGGGGGGGGCGGCCCTTTCGTCAGCACCGTGCTGGATGGGTGCTGGATGTTTTGACGCAATGTCAGCAGCAATCGGGTCCCGCCCTACTCGGCAGGTGGTTCGAGCATCGGCCACGAGTGCGGTGGTGTTGAAGCCGAGGGGGTCGCTTTCCAACTCGGTCAGCTTGGCCAGGATGCGCAGCGATCGCGCCTTGCGATGGCGAACGGCGGGTAGGACGCGTGGCCCTGTCGGCCGGGGGTGACGATCGCGAGTTCGCGGCAGAGCTCCGCAGGCATAGGGGGCTTCGCCCGCATCGAGGAGCCTCCGCAGCCGTCCGGCCGCGCTCCCGGACCATGATCAAAGTAGGCTTCCCGTCGAAGGCGCGATCAAGCAAGAGGGAAGCCGGGTAGGAAAGTTGAATCGCATGCGTATGACGGCAGTGGTCGGCATGGCACTGTCGCTGGGGCTTGTCGCGGGATGCTCCGGGGGGTCGGGGCCGGATGCCAAGGCCGGCGGGGAGACGCCGAAGGCCGGGGAGTCCGCATCTTCTGCCCCGAAGGGCCCGGTCTACAAGGGCGCGCCGGTAGCCGGGCTGGCCAAGCAGCAGGCATGGAGTCTGCCGACTGACGCCGCGAGGACCTGTGCGGGCGACGCGTCCAAGGGGGATAAGTCGGAGCGCAGCATCTGCGCCCTGGGAGACGCCGTCATCGTCACCGGCGACCGCAGCGGGGACCCGGGCTCGAGCGGTTTCACCGCCCAGCTCCTCGATGCCAAGAGCGGCGAGCTGCGTAAGAAATTCGACTTCGAGAGCCCCGCGGAGGGGGCCAAGCAGTACTCGGCGGAGCGGCTCGTGCAGGTGAGCCAGTGGCGGGACGGGTCACCGGCACTGCTGATACGTACCCGCGTCGACACGCCGGCGACGGACCTGAAGAAAGCCTCCACCCAGACCGTACTGACCATGTACGCGCCGTCCGGCGACAAGCTGGGGAGCTCGACCTTCGACGGGGAGACCCACCTGACCACCCCGGTCCGGGGCGGCTACCTCGTGGACACCAGCGCGGCCGGCGGCAACGCCAAGTTCATCCCGATCGGCGACGGGGAGACCCTGACCCCCAACTTCACGTGGCTCGAAAGCAAGGGGAAGGTCGGCCCCGGCCTCGGCTACTCCTGGACGACGGACATCTCCTACCAGCCCGCAGCCAACTGGTTGATCGCCACGGACATCCGCTCGGGCAAGAAGGCGTGGAGCACGAAGGAGCTCGCGCCCCCGGCAGCCATCGCCAAACTGGTCACCGACAAGACGGCGACCACCGCGCGGCTGACGTCGCTGCACGGCGACGAGGCCGTCCTCGAATGGTCCGAGTACGGCAAGTCCGAAGCGGTCCTGACGTCGATCGACCTCAAGACCGGTCGCCGGATCGCCGAGGGCCCGGGCATCGACACCAACGGCACCATCGAAGACGACGGCTACGCCGTCTCCCCCGACGGCAAGACCGCCGTCGTCCAGTACGGCAAGGGCGCCGTCGCCTGGAACACGGAGACCGGCAAGGAGCTGTGGCACCAGGCGAAGGACGAGAAGAACATCACGCCGCAGGCCCTTCCGGGCAACGGCGTCCTCTACGCGTACCTGGAGGGCGGCAAGAAGGCTGCCTTCGACGTCCGGGACAAGAAGCTGCTGACCGCCGAGATCGAGGAATTGCCGCAGTTCACGGCGAACGGGTACGCCATCGTCCGCAGCGCTGACGGCTTCTTCGCCTTCGCCACCCAGCCCGTCTGACGGTCACCCCGTTCTGACGCTTCTGCTCGCGCCCCGCGTGCCACCGCCATTGGACGACGGGCAGGCCCCGTCGTCCAATGCCTGATGAGGGCGCTGCCTGCGGCTCCGCTGCACGTCAGGATCGGCCCCTGTGAGGCGACGTTTCCACAGGTCATGGCTCTGCATGGGACGGTCCGCTTCAACTGTAAGTGCGCAGGTCGGAAGGGGGCCGGACCCTGACGGGTCCGGCTCCTTCTGCATTCCCGTGCTGACTTTTCAGCTGCTTCGGGGCGGCGCGAGCTTGTCCAGATCGAGGTTGATCTCGAAGGGCACCGGACGCTGGAGGGAGCCGCGGAAGATGCCGGCGGGCGCGTAGGCGCCGGTCGGTTCGTCGAGCTCGTAGGCGTGGACGACGGGTGCGCCGTCCTCGTCGTCGATGCACCAGTAGTGCGGGATGCCGGCCTCCGCGTACTTCCGGAGTTTGACCGTGCGGTCACGGTGGGCGGATCCGGGGGAGACGACCTCGATGACGAGCGGGACGTCGTTCGGGGCGTACCAGGTGCGGTTGGCGTCGTAGGGGGCGGTGGTCAGGAGCAGGCCTGGCTCTGGACGGTTACGGGCGTCGAGGCGGATGGTCATCTCCCGCTCGACTTCGATGCCGTCGGGGGCTTGGGCCATGAGTGCCACCGTGAGATTCGTGACGAGGCGGCCGTGCCACGACCGTTGAGGCGACATCATGAAGACGAGGGCTCCGTCGATCAGCTCGGTGTGGCGCGGCGCTTGCGGGAGGCGGTCCAGGTCCTCCGCGAACCAGCCTTCCGCGCGCGGCGGGCGCATCCAGTCGGGCAGTTCCGTCATGAGCCAACCCTAGCGATCGCGGCCGTCGCGGAGGGGCGTTGCGCTGCTGATCCACACTCGGCGCACGGGTGTCGTCGGGATGCTTGGGGCCGCCTCGCCGCCCGGTGAACCGGACATCGGCTACAGGCCGTGGACCGAGGCGATCGTGAATGTGGTGGGGGTGTCCGGGCCCGGGGGCATCTTGTCGAACTGGGAGCGGACCACCAGGGTGCGGCCCGCGGTGTGGGCCAGTGTCGTGGGGATCTGCAGGGACGGGTCCGTGACCGTGTGGAGCAGGCGGGCGCGGGTGCCGTCCTGGCTGAGCCGCCAGCGGGTCAGGGTGTTGGTGGTGTTGTGCGCCACGCGCAGGGTGCCGTCGGGGGAGAGGTCGAGGCCGTCGGCGGCCTTCAGGTCGGCGCCGCCCAGGTCGACGCGGCGGACGGCGCCGGTGCGCAGGTCGACGCGGTAGAGGTCGCCCGCGGGCATGTCGACGGTGAGCAGGTAGCGGCCGGACCGGTCCGAGACGATGCCGTTCAGGCTGAACGGGCCTGCGGTCCGGGGACGCAGCGCGGGAGTGAGGTCGTACGCCTCGGTCAGGGTGCCGCTGCCGACGGTCAGCTGGGCCGGGGTCACGCGGTAGACCACCCCGCGGAGGCTGTCCGTCAGGTAGGCGGTGCCGTCCGGGGTGATGGTCAGGTCGTTGACGAAGCGGGGGGAGGTTCCGCCGACCTCGAAGTGGGCCAGGCGGGTCCCGGTCGCGGTGTCGTAGACGGAGACGCCGGTGGTGGAGTCCGTGACCCACAGACGGCCCCGGGCGTCCACGCGCAAGCCGTTCGCCGTGTGGCGGCCGTCGGCGCCGGAGGGCAGGAACACCTCGGCCTCGGGCCGGCCGGGACGGGCGCGGTAGACGGTGCCGTCCGCGTACGAGCCCACGTAGACCGTGTGGGTACGGGGGTCCGTGGCGATGCCCTCCGGGTAGACCTTCGCGCCGGGCAGCGTGAAGGCCGTGGATATGGATGTCGTGGATATGGATGCACGGACGTCAGTGGCGCGGGGCTGGGCCTGGGCCTGGGCGGGGACCGCTCCGTTCGCGAGCGCCCCAGCCGCCAGGGCTGCCGTCAGGGCCATCGCCGTGGCCGGGATCCGCTGCCGGCGCTTCGTCGAGTGCGTCATCGTGTGTGTCCTCTACTGAGTAGGTGAAGGCGAATGTAGATTAGAGCTCTAATGCATGCAAGGGCCGTAGGATGCGGGAATGACCTCGATGGCCCCCACGGAGCGCATCGGCGCGCACCTCAAGCGCGCCGAGCAGGCACTTCTCGCGGCGAAGAGCGCAGCGTGCAAGCCGGCCGCGGTGACGGTTCCGCAGTACGCCGCGCTGCTCTGGCTGGACGAGAAGCCCGGCATCTCCGCCGCCGCGCTCGCGCGGCTGTGCGGGGTGACCCCGCCGACCATGAACACCGTCCTGAAGAACCTCCAGGAGCGCGGGTTCATCGAGCGGACCCCGCACGAGTGGCACCGCAACGTGCTGGAGACCCGGCTCACCGACGAGGGGCGCGCGGCGCTGGAGCTGGCCGATTCCGGCGCGGTGCGGGTGGAGCGGGCGCTCGCGGCGGAGTTCACCGCGGAGGAGCGGGAGCAGCTCGTCCAGCTGCTCGGCCGGTGCGCGGAGGTGCTCGACGGCCAGCGTTGAGACGCCCCTCGTTCCGCCGAGCGCCCCGCAATGTTTTTGCTCGGATTTGGAACTGTCCGGGGGATTCGTGCATCCCACCCCCTAGGGATGCCCAGCCGTTCTGCCCCGCCCCCGGGGCAGCCATGATCGTTCGGAGCGAAGTTCGTGCACGAGTATCCGCAGCGCCCGCAGCCCAAGCGCTCCCGCCGTCGAATATGGATCAGCGCGGTGGTCGCCCTCGTGGTCCTGCTCGGCGGTGGCGGTGGCTTCGCCGCCTGGAAGCTGGACTGGTTCTCCGGCAACGGTGAGAAGGTGAGCTTCGGCAAGCCCGCGCCGGCCCCCGTCGCGGAACAGCAGGCCGCCTCCCCGAGCGGGTCCCCGTCGCCCAAGCCCTCCGGCGACCCGGACGTGCTCATGCCGACGGGCCCGAAGGCCGACTTCAAGCAGACCACCAAGCTCGACGACGGCACGATCATCGCCAAGACCCGCCTCGCGGGCGCGAAGTCCGGCTTCACGGGTGACGTGTGGGTGTGGGCGCCCAAGGAGTACGACGACCCGAAGTACGCCAAGAGCGGTTTCCCGGTGCTCATCGCGCTCCCCGGCGGCAACGGCTTCCCGGCCAACTACTGGTCCGACCGCAGCCTCGGCCTCCAGAAGGCCATCAGCGAGGGCGTGCAGGCCGGTACCAGCCTCCCCTTCGTCGTGGTCATGCCGGTGCTCAACCCGGACAACAAGTACTACTACGACGGCGCCGACATCCCCGGCCAGCCCAAGATGGGCACCTGGATCGCCGAGGACGTCCCGGACTTCGCCAAGGCCAACTTCCGTACGTACAAGTCCCGTGACGGCTGGGCCTTCATGGGTTCCTCCTCCGGCGCCTTCGTCGGGATGAAGACGGTCCTGCAGTACCCGGACCGGTTCAAGGCCGTGATCGCCAGCGGCGGCGAGATCGTCCCCGACTCCCCGCTCTGGAGGGGTCACCAGGCGGAGATGGACGCCAACAACCCGGAGAACCTCGCCAAGAAGCTGATCGAGGCCAACGGGCCCGAGGTCTACATCAACTTCCAGATCGGCACCAAGGAGACCGGGAAGGAGCGCATGGTGAAGTTCCAGCAGCAGTACGGCAAGGGCCCGGTCAAGATCACCATCCGCGACATCCAGAACGGCGAGCACAACGGCTGGCACTACGTGCGGGGCATGAAGGAAGGCTCCCTGGAGTCGATCAGCAAGGTGCTCAAGGCCCCCAAGCCCGACACCGCCGGCTGACGCCCGCACCGAGGCCCGTACCGAGGCGCGTACGGCCCCGTACCCCCGGCGCGCACGGCACGTGATGGGCGCCACGTGGTGCTCACCACGTCACCCCCGTCCCAGGCAACCCATCCCGTCGTTCATACCTCTGTAAAGGGTGTAAGGGGGACCGATCGGTCCGACCCGCGCTCCCAGTGAGCGCCGGAGAAGGAACGGGACAAATCCGTGCAGCATGACCAGCAAGGCGACGGCAGCCCCACGACCAAGGGCGGCCGTCGCCCCAAGCGCCTGCGCCTGATTCTGATCGGCGGTGGGCTCGCGCTCACCCTCGTGGCCGGTGGCGGCGCGGCCGCGTACAAGTACGGCCTCTTCTCGGACATAGGGGATCCGGTGTCCTTCGGGAAGGTCGATTCCGACGTCAAGCAGAAGGCCGCGAAGGCCTCCGACATCCGCCCGGGCGTACGCATGCCCACCGGCCCCAAGGCCGCGTTCATCCGTACCAGCCGGCTTCCGGACGGCACCCAGATCGCCCGGACCACGCTCACCGGGGCGAAGTCCGGCTTCACGGGTGACGTGTGGGTGTGGGTGCCGAAGGAGTACGACGACCCGAGGTACGCCAAGAGCGCCTTCCCTGTCCTGATCTCCCTGCCCGGTGGCCGCGGCTACCCCACGAACTACTGGGGTACGGGCCCCGGCCTCGGCCTCCAGAAGGCCGTGAGCGACGGGGCGAAGGCCGGCACCAGCTTGCCCTTCATCCTGATCATGCCGGTGCACAATGCCGACACCAAGCATCACTTCGACGCCTCGGACATCCCCGGAGAGCCCAAGATGGGCACCTGGATGGTCGAAGACATCCCTGATTTCACGAAGGCCAATTTCCGCACCTTCACCTCCCGCGACGGGTGGGCCTTCATGGGCTCGTCCGCCGGTGGATTCGGCGCCTTCAAGCACCTCCTGAAGTACCCCGACCGCTTCAAGGCGGCCATCGCGAGCGGCGTCGACATCGTCCCCGACTCCCCGCTGTGGAAGGGAAACACGCAGGCCATGGACGAGAACAACCCGGAGAAGCTCGCCGAGAAGCTGATCAAGAACGGCGGTCCGGACGTCTACGTCAACTTCCAGATCGGCACCGCCGAGAGCGGCCGGGAGAAGGCCGAGCAGTTCATGAAGGACTACGGCAAGGGCCCCGTGCACACCACGCTGCAGGTGATCCAGGATGGTGAGCACAACGGAAAGTCGTACGTACGCGGCATGAGGGACGGCGCACTGGCGTGGATCAGCAAGCAGATGCTGGCACCGACACCCGACCCCGGCGTGCGGTGAGCCAGGTGGTGAAGGGGGCATCGGCGGCCGCCGCCGCGGGGATCGCGATGGTGTTCGCCGTCGCGTACCTCAAGGCGCCCGGCGACCGCCCGGTGCACCCCTTCCCCACCGTCGGCGTACTCACGGCCAACGGCGAGCACTGGTGTACGGCGAGTGTCGTCGACAGCCCGAAGGGCAATGTCGTCGCCACCGCCGCGCATTGCGTGGCCCCGGCCGGCGAGGACGGCCGGCCGGGCGAGGTCGCCCACGACGGCCATGCCATCGGCGAGCTCGCCTTCGCCCCGGCCTTCTCCGGCGAGGGCTCCGGCAGCCACCCGCTGGGGGTGTGGAAGGTCAGCTCGATCCACGTGGACGAGCGCTGGACGAAGTGGGGCGAGGAAACCGCCGACTTCGCCTTCCTCACCATCGCCCCGGACGACGACGGGCGCAGCGTCCAGGAGGCCGTGGGCGGCCGCAACGAGGCCCCGACGCCCGAGTGGACCTCCGGCTACCAGCGCGAGGTGACGGTCGTCGGCTATCCGGAGTCCGAGCACAACCCGCAGAACAAGCCCGTCTCCTGCACGACGCAGACCCGCCACGACGAGGACGACCCCGACATGCTGTACATCAGCTGCGCCGGGTTCTGGACGGGGACCAGCGGCAGCCCCTGGATCGCCGACCGGGGCGGCCCGGTCCGGCCCGGTCGGCTCATCGGGGTGCTGAGCGGCGGGGACACGGACGTGGACTCCACGGCCGCGCTGTTCGACGAGCGCGCGAAGGCGCTGTACGAGCGGGCCGCGCGGGGCTGAGCGCCGGCTCCGGGTGCCGCCCTACTTCTTGCGCTCCGTACTGACGATCACGCCCACCGCCGCCACGACGATCGCGCCGCCGAGCAGGATCGGCCAGGTCAGGGCCTCGTCGAGGATCAGCGCGCCGAGCGCGACGGCCACCACCGGATTGACGTACGCGTACGTGGACACCAGCGACAGCGGCGCGGCCTGGAGCAGCCACACGTACGCCGTGAAGCCGACGAGCGAGCCGCAGACGACCAGGTAGCCGAGGGCCAGCCAGGAGGCGGTGGAGAAGGCCGCCGGGTCCAGGCCGCGGTGCTCGCCGCGCAGCAGGCCGACCAGTACCCCGGCCAGCCCGCCCGCCAGCATCTGGTACGCGCTGCCCGTGAAGGGATTGCCCGGCAGGCTCAGCTTCGACGCCGAGAACGAGCCCAGCGACCACAGCAGCGACGCGCCCACCACCATCAGTACCCCGGACAGCCGTACCGCTCCGCTCAGCCCCGGGCTGGTCAGCACCGCGAGCCCGGCCATGCCGACCAGGACCCCGCCCAGGGTGCGCAGCTGCGGCCGGTCCCCGGTGCTCGCCCGCAGCACCACCACCCACATCGGCACCGCCGCCACCAGCAGCGCGGCCAGCCCGGACGGCACGGAGGTCTCGGCGAGGACCACCAGGCCGTTGCCGCCGAGGATCAGCAGCAGGCCGACCAGGACCGCGGAGCCGAGCTGGGCGCGGGTGGCCCTGAGCGCGGCCGGTCCGTACCGCCAGGCGACGGCGGCGGTCAGGAGCAGGCCGGCGGTGATGAAGCGGGCTCCGGCGGAGAGGAAGGGCGGCATGGTCTCGACGACGATCCGGATGCCGAGGTAGGTCGAGCCCCAGACGACGTAGACGAGGAGGAGGGCCGTCCACACGGCGCCGGTGATCTTGCGGTGCCGGGTGGCCGTCGGCTCGGGCTCCACCGGGGTCGATATGCGCATGGACGGGATCCTCTCAGCCGTCGACCGGCCTTCGATCAGCTCGTGAGCAGGCTGTTCAGCTCGCCGTACGGGAGGGAGCCCGCGAGTGAACCGTACGTGCCGCCGGAGACTAGCTCCTCGGCGGCGCGGCGGGCCACGGCGTACGCGGCTTCGGCGACCCAGGATCCGAGGCTGACGCGGGCGACGCCGAGGGCGCCGAACTCCGCGACGGCCGGGGCGCCGGGGCCGGCGAGGACGTTGAGCGGGGCGTCGATGCCCTTGGCGAGCTCGGCGACGGTGGCCGGGTCGGTGACGCCGGGCACGAAGACGCCCGTGGCTCCGGCCCGGAGGTAGGCGGCGGCGCGGGCGAGGGTCTCGTCGAGGCGGGCGGCGGAGTCGCCGAGGCCCCTGAGGTACGTGTCGACGCGGGCGTTGATGTACAGCGGTACCCCGGCGGCCTCGGCCGCGGAGCGGGCGGCGGCCACGCGCTCCGCGTGCTCGGCGGGGGCACGGGTGCCGTCCTCGATGTTGACGCCGACCGCGCCGGCGGCCAGCACCCCGGCGACGGTCTCCGCGACGGCGGCGGGGTCGGCGCCGAAGCCGCTCTCGATGTCCGCGGTGACGGGGACGCAGACGGCGGCGGCCACGCGGGCGACCAGGTCGAGGGCGCGGTCGCGGGCCAGGGCGTCACCGTCGGGGGAGCCCAGGGACCAGGCGACTCCGGCGCTGGTGGTGGCGACGGCCGGCGCACCGGCCGCCTCGACGATGCGGGCGCTGGCGACGTCCCAGGCGTTGGCCAGGGCGAGAGGGGCGGCGGGGGTGTGCAGCGCCGCGAACGCGCGGGCCCGGGCGGCGAGGTCAGGGTTGCTGGTCATGCGCCCAGTTCAGCAGAGCGGCCCGGGCGGGGCGCGCGAGTTTCCGACATCAACGTCCGGCGGCGGCCCCGTACGAGACGGCCCCCGTACCCGATGGCTCCGCACGGGCCGCGGCGCCGGGGCCCTACTTGGAGCCCGCGCCGCACAGCGGGAGGACCGCCGTGCGGCCCTGGAGGGGGTCGTCCGGGGACAGCGGGCCGACCCCGGCCCAGCAGGCCGCCGCTGTCGGTTCCACGAAGAGCCCGCGCCGGGCCAGGTCCTGCTGGGCCGCGCGCAGGCGGTCCTCCGGGACCGTCAGGACCGTGCCGCCGGACTTGCGGACCGCGGCCAGGATCTGACGGGCCCGCGGCGGCGCCGGGATCGCGATGCCCTCGGCCAGGGTGGGCCGCTGCTCCACCGGGTCCGCTTCCTCCGCGCCCGCCTCGAAGGCCCGCGCCAGTGGGGCCACGGCCTCCGCCTGTACGGCGATCAGGGCCGGCGGCGTGACCCCGCGCCGGGCCAGTTCCTCCACGGCCAGCGCGGCGCCCAGCAGCAGGGTGCCGTTGCCCACCGGGACGACCAGGGCCTCCGGGAGCCGGCCGCCGAGCTCCTCCCACACCTCGTACACGTACGTCTTCGTACCGTGCAGGAAGTACGGGTTGAAGACGTGGCTCGCGTAGAAGACCCCCGCCTCGTCCGCGGCCGCCCGGGCCGCCGCCGCGGCGGCCTCGCGGCCGCCCGGGACCACCCGCACGGCCGCCCCGTGCGCCCGCATCCGGTCCGTCTTCTTCTCCGAAGTGCCCTCCGGCACGAAAACTTCACAACTCAGCCCGGCCCGGGCGCAGTACGCCGCCAGAGAGGCCCCCGCGTTGCCGCTGCTGTCCGCCACCACCCGCTGCGGGGCCAGCCTCCGGGCCAGCTCCGCGAGCATCACCGCGCCCCGGTCCTTGAAGGACAGCGTCGGCATCAGGAAGTCGAGCTTGGCGTGAACCCGGTCGCCCAGCGGCACCATCGGAGTGCGCCCCTCCGCCAGTGATACGGAGAACGCCCCCGGTAGCGGCAGTGCCGCCGCGTACCGCCACATCGAGTTCGGCCCGGCGGACGGTTCCAGCACGCCGGCCGGATCCGGCGTGAAATCGAGGTCCCAGGGGCTGCCGCAGACCGGGCAGCGCCACGGGGCGGTCCGGACGTCCGCGCGGGTGCCGTCCTCGGGACAGAGGTAACCGGGGAGTGCATGCGTCATGTGCGGGGAGCCTTTGCTCAATCATGGCCTGCGTATGGCACGGATGTTACGGCTTGGCCGTCCTCTTGTGGTCGTTGACGACGGTACGTCAACCTTTCGGAAGCGGCAGCCCGTTGAGCCGAATGGCTTGTCATGGGCATGGCAATCTCGTCATGCCCATGCGACCGTGCGGCGCGTACGGCACCGCCTCACCCCCCGCAGCGCACCACCTATGAGGAGGACCCCTCACATGTCCGTGATGCGTCACACCCGCCGGAAGATCGCCGGCATCAGCGCGACCGCCGTCGTGGCCCTCGCGCTCGGCGCGGCCGCCGCGTTACCCGCTTCCGCGGCCGACAGCGCCCCGCTGGGCGTGATCGAGAACGCCGGGGCCGCCGGGACCGTCTCCGGCAGCTACATCGTGACCCTGAACGACTCCGCCGCCCGCTCCACCGCGGACAGCGGCAAGGCCGTCGCCAAGCGGTACGGCGCGAAGATCGACCGGACCTACAGCGCGGCCCTCAACGGCTACTCCGTCGAGGTCTCCGAGGCGCAGGCCAGAAAGCTGGCCGCAGACCCCGCGGTCAAGTCGGTCGTCCAGAACCGCGTCTTCACCGTCGACGCCACCCAGCCCAACCCGCCGTCCTGGGGCCTGGACCGCATCGACCAGCGGGCGCTCCCGCTCGACCAGAGCTACACCTACCCGGACAAGGCCGGCGAGGGCGTCACGGCCTACATCATCGACACCGGCGTCCGTAAGACGCACCAGGACTTCGGCGGCCGCGCCTCCGACGGCTACGACGCCATCGACAACGACAACACGGCCCAGGACGGCCACGGCCACGGCACGCACGTCGCCGGCACCGTCGCGGGCGGTTCGTACGGCGTGGCGAAGAAGGCCAAGATCGTCGGCGTCCGCGTGCTCGACAACAACGGCTCCGGTACGACCGCCCAGGTCGTCGCGGGCATCGACTGGGTGACGCGCAACGCCGTCAAGCCCGCCGTGGCCAACATGTCGCTCGGCGGCGGCGCGGACTCCGCGCTCGACACCGCCGTACGCAACTCCATAGCCTCCGGCATCACCTACGGCGTCGCGGCGGGCAACGAGTCCACCGACGCCTCGACCAAGTCCCCGGCGCGCGTCGCCGAAGCCATCACGGTCGGCGCCACGACCAACACCGACGCGAAGGCCAGCTACTCCAACTACGGCTCGATCCTGGACATCTTCGCACCGGGCTCCTCCATCACCTCCTCGTGGGGCACGGGCGACACCGCCACCAACACCATCTCCGGTACGTCGATGGCCACGCCGCACGTCGTGGGCGCGGCGGCCCTGTACCTGTCGCAGAACCCGTCGAGCACCCCGGCCCAGGTCCGTGACGGCCTGGTCGCCGCGGCCACGCCGAACGTCGTGACCGGCCCCGGCACCGGTTCGCCGAACCGCCTGCTCAACGTCGGCGCCGGCGGCACCGTCCCGCCCGGCCCGCGCTTCGAGAACACCGCGGACTACGCGATCAGCGACAACTCGACCGTGGAATCCCCGGTCACCGTCAGCGGAGTCTCCGGCAACGCCCCGGCGGCCCTGAGCGTTTCGGTCGACATCAAGCACACCTACATCGGTGACCTCAAGGTCGACCTGATCGCCCCCGACGGCACCGCCTACACCCTGCACAACCGGGCCGGCGGCAGCACGGACAACATCAATCGGACCTACACGGTCAACGCCTCCTCCGAGGTGGCCAACGGCGTCTGGAAGCTGCGCGTGAACGACAACGCGAACATCGACACCGGCAAGATCGACTCGTGGGCGCTCCAGTTCTGAGCGCCTGAACCGGGCACATCCGCCGAGCCGCGATGAACAGGCGGGGGCGACCGACCGGGCGGTCGCCCCCGCTGCGTACTATGCGCGAATTCGTTTGCGCATCCCCTGTGATGGAGTCACTCACGCCGTGAGCACCCCGCCGAGCCCGCCTCCCGGACCTGGCCACTCCTGGCCCCCGCCCGCCTCCCAGTCCGTGTGGGCGCCGCCCCCCGGCTACGGGCAGTCGCCGTCGCCGTCGCAGCCGGAGCTCAACGGCTTCGCGCTCGCCTCGCTCCTGGTCGGGCTGCTGTGCCTGCCGCCGCTGGGCATCGTCTTCGGCGTCGTGGCCCTCGTACAGATCGCGAAGAAGCGGCAGCGGGGCAAGGCGCTGGCGATCGTGGGCCTGGTGGTGTCCGTGGTGATGACCGGTGTCCTGGCGGTCACGGTCGACCGGGTCGGCGCGGCGGTCCGCGACCGGATCGACGCGATGGGCGAGCTCGGTGACGTCGAGGGCGACCTGACCGACCTCGACGACCTGCGGGTGGGTGACTGCTTCAACGTCCCGCACGGGGACCTGATGGCCGAGCGGCCCCTGACGTACAAGGTCGACTGCGCGCAGGCGCACCACGGAGAGGTCACCGCGTCCAAGGCGGCGGACCTGGGGACCCTCCCCGAGTCGGCCGAGGCGGACCGCGCGTCCGAGGACGCGTGCTGGAAGGCGCAGGACGAGTACGCGATGGACACGTGGGCGCTGCCCGCCTACGCGGACATGTTCTACTTCGCCCCCTCGCGCCAGTCCTGGCGCCAGGGGGACCGGCGGCTGCTGTGCGTGATCGGCACGACCGAGGAGGAGCAGCGGGGCAGCCTGCGCCGGGACGGGGCCATGCTGAAGCCCGAGCAGTCGGCCTTCCTGCGTGCGGCGAACGCGGTCGAGTTCCTCGTCGGCCGGCCGCCCGAGGACGAGACCGAGGACGCCCTCCCGGAGCACCAGGCGTGGGCCCGCGAGGTGTACGCGGCACTGGGCGAGGAGGCGAAGGCACTGGAGGCCGACAAGGGGCGGCCGGGGCTGGGCAAGGCCGTCCAGGCACAGCTGGCGGAGATCGAGACGGCCCGCGCGGCATGGCAGCGGACCTCCCAGGCGAGGACGGCGGCGGACTTCGACAAGCTGTGGGGCCGGGCCGTGGGCGCGATGTCCCTGGAAACGGAAAAGGCGCTGCGCGGGGCGTACGGGCTGTCGACGGAGGTTCCGGAGTGGCTGGAGGAGTCCTCGGGGAGCCCGGGGGGCGGAGCCGGCCGGGGTCCCTCGGCCCAAGCCGCGTGACGTCGTCGAGGTAACGCGCGGTAACGGGTTTGGGTGACCTGGTTTCATCACATCGGGTGAAACTCTGGCCCTTGCTTGCGAGGTACAACCGTCGGTTGCCAGGGTGTTGCTGTCTGTCAACCTGATGGGAGTGGCCAGTGACTTTCGGTGAGCAGCCGGCCTATCTGCGCGTGGCCGGGGACCTTCGACAGAAGATCGTCGACGGTTCCCTTCCCCCGCACGCCCGGCTCCCTTCGCAGGCCCGCATCCGCGAGGAGTACGGGGTCTCCGACACCGTGGCGCTGGAGGCGCGCAAGGTACTCATGGCGGAGGGGCTGGTCGAGGGCCGGTCCGGGTCGGGGACGTACGTACGGGAGCAGCCGGTGCCGCGGCGGGTCGCGCGCTCCGGCTACCGCACGGGAGGCTCCTCGACGCCGTTCCGCCAGGAGCAGGCGGACTCCGGCGCGCGCGGCACCTGGGAGTCGAACAGTGAGCAGACGGCGGCCCCGGCGGAGATCGCCGAGAGGCTCGGCATCCAGCCGGGCGAGCGGGTGATGCGGACGCGGTACGTCTTCCGTGACGCGGGGGAGGCGATGATGCTGTCGACCTCGTGGGAGCCCCTGGCCGTGACCGGCCGGACCCCCGTGATGCTGCCGGAGGAAGGCCCGCTGGGCGGGTCCGGGGTGGTCGACCGGATGGCCGCGATCGACGTCGTCGTGGACAACGTGGTGGAGGAGGTCGGCGCCCGGCCCGGGCTGGCGGAGGAGATCTTCCTCCTGGGCGGGGTCCCGGGGCACGTGGTGCTGGTGATCGGGCGCACCTACTTCGCCTCCGGCCGCGCGGTGGAAACGGCCGACGTGGTGGTCCCGGCGGACCGCTACCGCCTGGCGTACCACATGCCGGTGCGGTGACCTGCTCGATCGGGAGTCAAGGCGCCGTGGCCGAGCGGCGGTTCGGGCAATGTGCCGGGCTCGCGCCGCCGCCTGCCGGGGTGTTGAAGGCCGATTCCGGCGCGGCCCGGATCGCCGCGGTGATCCTTCCGGTGCCCTCCGTACGCCGTTCGTGAGCCGGAGCGCACGGCTCGCTCGTACGCATGGCCGGATGCGTACGCCTGCCAGGTACCTCTTCGTGAAAAACCGTATCCGCTCCGTAAAGTCCGGGCGTAAGCTCGGGCATATGCGCAATGCGGTTTCCTGGGCAGGTACGCCGGCGGAGGGTGAAACGCGATGAACGACAGCGGTGCACTGCTCCCGTGGCACGTCATACGTCAGGACGACAACGGCAACCGCTACCGGGTGGGCCGCTACCCCACCCGGGCCGAGGCCCAGAAGGTCGTCGACAGCCTCGACGACCGGGGACACAAGCAGCTCTACTGGGTCGAGCGGATCGGTCAGACCGCCACGATGAATTGAGCGTCAGCACTGACATAGGCTCCGTCCATGACTGTACGAGTGGTCGTGGGCGGAGCCCTTTGTCATGAGGGGCGCCTGCTGGCCGCCCGTCGCAGCGCGCCCCCGGAGCTTGCCGGACGCTGGGAGCTGCCGGGCGGCAAGGCCGAACCCGGCGAGTCCGTACCCGACGCGCTGGTGCGCGAACTGCGCGAGGAGCTCGGCGTCGAGGCCGAGCCGCTGGAGCGGATCCCGGGGGAATGGCCGCTGAAACCCGGTCTCGTCCTGCACGTATGGACCGCCCGCCTGGTCTCCGGCGAGCCCGCGCCGCTGGAGGACCACGACGAGCTGCGCTGGCTGGGGCCGGAGGAACTGGAGTCGGTGGACTGGCTCGACCAGGACCGGCCCGCCGTCGCCGAGGCCGGGCGCCGACTGCGCGACGAGGGCGCAGGGGGGCGCGTGACGCTCGCGTTGTAGGCCGTCTGCGCCACAGTGCGCCGTGCGTGAGGGATCGGGTGGTACGGCGCCCCAAATATCGGGTATGTCGCTATTAATCCCTGTCTCGTCCTCCTTTCGTCCCCGACGAACCGGACTGGGGTCACTGCTGGCCCGGGAAGTGATCGGCGTGATCGACACAGACGGTGAACGTGCCGAGTGGGCCTTCCCCGCCGAGCCCGGTGCCGTCCGCACCGCCCGTAACGCCGTGCGTGGAACCCTCCGGGACTGGGGCCTGGACTCCGTCGGCGATGTGACCGTCCTGCTGGTCAGCGAGCTCGTCACCAACTCCCTGCGGTACGCGTCCGGCCCCATCGGCGTCCGTCTGGAACGGCGGAATCCGGCCGCCGACGGCTCGGGGAGCAGCCCCGCGCTGCTCGTGGAGGTTTCCGATCCGCTTCCGGATCCGCCCCGCGAGCGGGTCGCCAGACCCGAGGACGAGGGCGGCCGGGGACTGCATCTCGTCGCCGTCTCCTCGAAGCGCTGGGGGACCCGGCACGGGAAGTCGGGCAAGACTGTGTGGTTCGAGTTGGCTCTTCCTGGTGAGTAACAAGGTGAAGGGTGACCGACGATCACCGGATGTGGCTCGAAACTAACGGGACCGTTTTGTGATCGTGAACGCCGTGCCGTCCGGGGCCGTGGTGCTGAATACTGCGGTCATGGCCGGTCCGGTTGCGGTGAGCTGGAGGGGACGGTCGCGTGAGCGAGATACCTGCGCAGGCACATCAGACCAGGGTGCCCGGGGAGACATGGCACGACTCCTTGTGGCACAGCAGTCCGCCTGGCTCGATATATGACTACATAAAGGTTGCCTCTTTCTCGATCGGGCCCGACGGGCTCATCGATCAGTGGAGCCTGCGCGCCGAGGAACTCTTCGGGCTGACCGCCGTCCAAGCGGTGGGCCGCGATCCGGTCGACGCCTTCATGCCGCCCGAGCTGCGGGCCGGCGGACACCGCCGCGTCGCCGAGATCCTCGACGGCAAGGAGTGGACTGGCCTCGTCCCCTTCCGGATCCCGGGCGGGGACGGCGAACACGGCGTGGCCGAGATCTACGTGATGCCCACCCAGACCGAAGCCGCCGAGCGGGCCGCGCTGTGTGTCGTCGTCGACGTACGCGCGCTGCGGCGGATCGAATCCGATCTGGCGGCCTCACAGGCCATATTCGGCCAATCTCCCTTCGGCTTCCTGCTGTTCGGTACGGACCTCACCGTGCAGCGCGCCAACCGCCGCTTCGCCACCGTCTTCGGCGGCGCCGCCGAAGAGCACCGGGGCCGGACCGTGCACGACTACCTCCCGCTGCACGAGGCCGACCGGATGGCCGAGGCCCTGCGCCGGGTGCTGGAGACCGGGGACTCGGTGACCGATCTGCGGATCACCGGCGCCGCTCCAGGCAGCCGGGAGGACCGCCACTGGTCCATCAACCTCTACCGCGTACACGGCGGCACCGGCCGCCCCATCGGCGTCGCGGGCATCGGCACCGACGTCACCCGCCGCCACCTCGCCGCCCGCGAGGCCGCCGGGGTACGGCGCAACCTCGCCCTGCTCAACGAGGCCGGGCACCGCATCGGCAACTCCCTCGACCTGGAGACCACCGCCCGCGAACTCCTCGACGTCACCGTCCCCGGCTTCTGCGACCTGGCCGCCGTGGACCTCTACCAGGGGCTGCTGCTCGGAGACGACGACCGGCCCGCGCGACCGCAGGGCCCCGGAGTTCCCTCACTGCCGCCCGGGCTCGGCGCCGGGCGGGCCCCGTCCGCGCCGCTGCGGCGCGTCGCTTTCGCCTCGGCCGTCTCGGACGCCCCGCTGTCGGGCACGGGCGCACCCGTCTCCGTAGGCGAGATCCACCGCTATCCGGCGGCCTCGCCGGGCGCGCTCGCGCTGCGCACGGCGCGGCCGCGGCTGATCGAGGGCGGCGGACCGGAGGGCCTCGTCCAGTCCACGCTGGTCGTGCCGATGGTCGCCCACGACACGGTGGTCGGCCTCGCGCAGTTCTCCCGTACGAAGGGCAGCGAGCCCTTCGGCGAACGGGACCGGGCGGTCGCGGTGGAGCTGGCCGCGCGGGCCGCCGTGTGCATCGACAACGCGCGGCTCTACCGGCGCGAACACGAGCGGGCGCTGATACTGCAGCGCAGCCTGCTGCCGCCCGGCGACCCGGAGGCGGCCGGCCTGGACATCGCCTGCCGGTACCTGCCGGGCAACGCGGCCACCGAGGTCGGCGGGGACTGGTTCGACGTCATCGAACTGCCCGGCCACCGCACGGCCCTGGTCGTCGGCGACGTGATGGGCCGCGGGCTGCGGGCCGCCGTCGCGATGGGCGAACTGCGGACCGCCGTAAGGACGCTGGCGCTGCTCGACCTCGAACCGGCGGAGGTGCTGACCGCGCTGGACGAGATCGCCCGGGGCCTCGGGGCCCCCGGCGGATCCCAGCAGGCCTCGCGCGCCGCCCTGCACTCGCGCGACGCGGACCGCTCCGAGGTGTACCTCGCCACCTGCGTGTACGCCGTCTACGACCCGGTGACACGGCGCTGCACGATCGCCAACGCGGGCCACATGCCGCCCGTGCTGGTCGAGCCGCCCGACGAGGGCGGCGCGTCGCGGCCCGCGCTGCTGCTGGAGGTGCCTCCCGGGATGCCACTGGGCGTGGGCGGGGAACCGTTCGAGGAGGTCGAGGTGGATCTGCCGGAGGGGGCCCTGCTCGCGCTGTACACCGACGGTCTCGTCGAATCCCGCGACCACCCGCTGGAGGAGGGCCTGCGCGGGCTGCGCGAGGCCCTCGCGGATCCCGTCCGCCCGCTGGAGGACGTCTGCGACCACGTCCTGAACACCCTGGACACCCGGCACGGGGAGGACGACATCGCCCTGCTGATGGCACGGGTCCAGGGCCTGCCGGTCGACGCGGTGGGGGACTGGCAACTGCCCCGCGAGGCCCGGTCGGTGGGCCGCGCGCGGGAGCTGGCGCGGGCGAAGCTGCCCGCGTGGGGCCTGGAGGGCCTGCTGGACACCACGGAGCTGCTGGTCAGCGAGCTCGTCACCAATGCCCTGCGGTACGGGGAGGGCGAGATCCGGCTGCGGCTGCTGCTCGACCGGACGCTGGTCTGCGAGGTGTGGGACGCGAACCTCGTGCAGCCGCGGCGCCGGCGGGCCCGCGACACCGACGAGGGCGGCCGCGGCCTCCAGCTGGTGGGCCTGCTGTCGGCCGGCTGGGGCACGCGCCGCACCCACCGCGGCAAGACGGTCTGGTTCGAGCTCCCGCTCCCGGGCGCGGCCGCGGCGGCGGTCGCGGAGCTGTCGGCGGAGCAGCTGCTGGGCATGTACGGATAACGGGTGGCGGCCCCGTACCGCGACGGGCAGGGTACGGGGCGATGAGCGACGAGGACGAAACCCGCTACGCCCACCACGACTCGCTGCTGGGGCTGCTCCAGCGCGGCCGCGGCCTGGGCGCCGTACGCGCAAGGCAGGACCCGGCGGCGGCCGCCCCGCTGGTGTACGACGTGATCCGGCGGGACTGGCGCTGGGACGGGGTCGACGACCGGGGCCTCTTCCACGCGCGGCTGCTCCGGGACCTGGAACTGTCACCCGGGCCCGTGGTGGCGCAGCTGGCGGGCGACGAGGACGCGTGCATGCGGGCGATCGACGCGCTGGAGCTGCTCGCGCTCGGCGGATCCGACGAAGCCCGGGAGGGACTGCGCGCCCACGTCCGCGAGGGCGCGTACTGGATCCGCGTACTGGAGTCGGTCGCGGACCGCTGGCCCGTCGCCTGGTGGGAGGACCTGGAAGGGGCCGCGCGGTCCCGGATCGGCGAGGAGGCGGACGAGGAGGCGCTGCCGTGGCCCTGCGAGCCGTGGATCCGGTTCGGGATCAGGACGCGGGTCTTCCCGGCCCTGCCCGCCGAGGCGCTGGGCGACCGCAGCGGCGAGGAGCTCCTCGCCGTACTGGCCGACGCCCGCAGCGGCGACGGCCCGAAGACCGGCGTGCTCCGCGAGCTGGCCCGCCGGACACCGGACGAAGCGCTGATCCCGCTCGTGCCCTCGCTCGGCACCTCCGACGGCAGGCGCTCGCTGCCCGCCCTCCGGCGGGCGGTCGAGGGTCTCGGCGCCCTCGCCGTGCCGGCCGCGCGCCGGTGGGCGGCTGACGAGCGGGAGTGGCTGGCCCGGCTGGGGGCGGACGTACTGGCCGACCACCTCGGGCCGGAGCTGATCCCGGGGCTCGCCGCCGAACTGCGGGACCAGTGGCGGGAGCGCGCCTGGTGCGGCCCCGACCGCACCGCGAAGCGGCTCGCCCGGTTCGGGCCCGATGCGGCCGAGGCCGTGCCGGAGCTGCGCCGGTTCTGGCTGCACACCCCGCACTCCTGGGAGCGGCCCGCCTACCTGGAGGCACTCGCGGCCATCGACCAGGACGGCCTGGACTACGCGCACACCGAGTCCCTCTGGGACTGCGAGGAGCAGGCACGGCTGCTGGGCATCGCCCGCGCCCCCGACCTCCCCGAGGTACGCGAGCGGCTCGCCGCGCTGCGCGACGACCCGATGGAGGAAGCCGAGGTCCGGGCCGCCGCCGGGGCGCGGTTCGAGGAGGCCCGGTCACAGCTCTAAGCGGTGGCCTTCAGGGCGGCGAGGCGGGCCTCGATCTCCGAGGCCTTGCCGAGGTCCTCCAGCGACTCGAACTGCGCGTCCAGCGAGGAGGCGGCCAGTTCCTGCTTGCCCATCGCCATGGCCTCCTCGCGGCGGACCTTCTCCTCGAAGCGGTTCAGGTCGCTCGTCGGGTCCATCACGTCGATGTTCTTCACCGCGTCCAGCATCATGTTCTGCGCCTGCGCGGTCTTCGCACGGGCCACCAGTTCGTCGCGCTTCGCCTGAAGTTCCGTCAGCTTGTTCTTCATCGAGTCCAGGCCGGACCTGAGCTTGTCGACGACCTGCGTCTGTGCGGCGATCGCCGGCTCCGCCGTCTTCGCCTCCTTCTCCGACTGCATCTGCCGGCCCAGCGCCACCTTCGCCAGGTTGTCGAACTTGTCGGCCTCCGCCGCCGAGCCCGCCGCCCGCAACTCGTCCGCCTTCCGGCTCGCCGCGAGTGCCTTGCCGCCCCACTCGGCTGCCGCCTCCACGTCCTCCTTGTGGTCCGCCTCCATCATGCGGAGGTTGCCGATCGTCATCGCGACCGCCTGCTCCGCCTCCGAGATGTTGTTCGTGTAGTCGCGGATCAGCTGGTCCAGCATCTTCTGCGGGTCCTCGGCCTGGTCCAGCAGCGCGTTGATGTTGGCCTTGGCGAGCTGGGTGACGCGGCCGAGGATGGTCTGCTTGCTCATGAGGGGTCTCTCCCGGTGCTCCTGGTGAGGGATGGTGTGCCGTCGCGTTCAGAAGCGGCCGCCGCCGCCCATCCGGCCGCGGGTGCCGCCGCCGCCGAACGATCCGGGGCCGCCCCCGAAACCGCCCCCGAAGCCCCCGCCCCCGCCGCCGCCTCCGCCGAAGCCGCCCCCACCGCCCCGCAGGATCTCGCCGAGGATGATCCCGCCGAGTACCGCGCCGCCCTGGCCGCCGCCCGCGCGCCGGCCGCCGTACGGGTCCTGGTACGCCCGTACGTCCTGCTCCGCCAGCTGCTGTGCCTGCCGCGCCAGCGCATCCGCCTGCTGCGCGTCCGCCAGCGCGCCCGCCGGGTCCGCGGCCGCCAGGGACACCGCCCGCTCCAGGTGCCGCCCCGCCTCCGCCAGCCGGGTGCGGGCCTGGCTGCCGACCGCGCCCCGGCTGGTGGTGACGTAGTCCGTGGCCGCCCCGATGGCACTGCGCGCCGAGAGCATGGCCTGGTCCAGCAGGGCGGCCGCCCGCTGCCGGCCCGACTCCCGCTCCCGCGCCCCGGACAGGGACTCGTCCAGCGCCGCGTCGGCCTCCTCGACACGGCGCAGGGCGTCGATCGGGTCGTACCGGCCGGCCGCCATCTCCTGCCGCACGTCGGCCAGTACGGACTCGGCCCGGCCGATGCGGCCGCGCAGGTCCGCCGTCGAGGTGCCCTCCGCGGTACCGGTGAGCAGCCCGTGCGCGTCGGCGAGGTCGGTCTCCGTCTCGTTCAGTGCGCCCGGCAGCTTCCCGGCCGCCTCCGCCAGCTCCTGCGCCCGCCGCTCCACCGCGTCGACCAGGGTCGCGGCCTGGTCCACGGCGCCCTCGGCGGCCCGTACGCGCACGGCGGCCGAGCCGTTCTCGCCGGCGTCGAGGGCCGCGTGGGCCAGGCCCAGGTTGGTCGCCGCGAACAGCAGCCGGTCCTTGGCCTGTTCGGCATTGGAGGCGACGGGCGCGGAGGCGGAGTCCGCGTACCGCCGGGACAGCGCGGTCAGCGTCGCCTCGGCGGTGGTGGCGCGCCCGGTCAGGCCCAGGTAGTGCTCCTCCACGGTGGCCAGCGCCTGCGGGGCGTTCTTCTCCAGGTCCCGCAGCCGGTCGAAGTCGGCCGCCTCGGCGTCGAGCCGCCGGTCGGCCTCGGTGCACCGGGCGACGATCTCGTCCAGCATCCGGCGCCGGGTCGCGTCGTCCTCCGGGTAGGCGTCGTCGAGCTGCTGGCGCAGCCGGAAGGCGTGCGTCAGCTCGCCCTTGGCGTACTCCACGGCCGCGGTGAACGGGACGACCGCCTCCTCCCCGAACTGCGCGGAGGCGAAACCGAGTTCCTCCGTGCTGGTGCGGACGGAGTCGTCGGTCTCCACCAGCAGCGCCTTGGCCCTCGCGTCCAGTTCCGGCAGCGGGATCCGGTCCGGCGCTCCTTCGGGCCAGCCCGGGCCGGTCGTCGTACCGCGGCCGCCGGCGCCGAAGCCGGCGTCCTTGCGCTTGCGGCGGCGGTACGCGTACACCCCGAGCGCTCCGGCCGCGCCGACCGCGACCACCGGGAGGACGAAGTCCCCGGCCCCGCTCTCACCGCTCGGCTCACCGCCGGGGTCGGCCGGGCCGGGGGTGATGGTGGGCACGGGTACGGGCTGCCCGCCGAGCACGGCGTCGTAGCCGTTGGCCGCGCCGATGGCGGCGCCCGCCCAGTCGTTCTGCCTCAGAGCCGGTTCGATCGCGGTCCGCGCGACGGTGGACAGCTGCTGCTCGGTGAAACCGGAGTCGACGGCGGCGGAGTACGCGTACTGGCGGGCACCGGTCGCCACCGCCAGCAGGACGTCGTTCTGGCCCAGGCCGTTCTTCTCCGCGGTGGCGTCGGCCCAGCTCTGGGCCGAGCGCCCGGAGAAGTCGCGCACGTACGTCACGAAGAGCTGGATCTTCCGGTCGGCGTACAGCTCGTCGAGCGCCGCGGTGACCGCGGCCTCGCGGTCACCCAGTGCGTCGACCCGGTCGGTGATCTGGCCCTGCTGCGAAAGGGTGACGGGATCCTCCGCCCGCACGGGCGGCGCCCAGGCCACGCCCCAGCCGCCGAGCGCCAGCAGCGCGGCGGCGAGGGCGAGCCCGGCCCGTGCGAACGGCCTGCTGGGAGGCCTGCTTCTCGTCTCGCTTCTCGGCGGAATCACATGTCGGAGATTATGGGCGTATTCACCCCTCCGCACCCGGAGTCGCAGGCTGTGACCCGGTATCGGAACGCCGCCGGATCTTGTTCCCCAGCCACACCAGCGGGTCGTACTTGCGGTCCACCGCCCGCTCCTTCAGCGGGATCAGCGCGTTGTCGGTGATCTTGATGCCTTCGGGGCAGACCTCCGTACAACACTTGGTGATGTTGCAGTAGCCGAGCCCGTGCTCCTCCTGCGCGGTGCGCTTGCGGTCCAGGCCCGCCTCCGCCGCCGCGTCCAGGGGGTGCATGTCCAGCTCCGCCACCCGCATCAGGAAACGCGGACCGGCGAAGGCGGGCTTGTTCTCCTCGTGGTCGCGCACGACGTGGCAGGTGTCCTGACACAGGAAGCACTCGATGCACTTGCGGAACTCCTGCGAGCGCTCCACATCCATCTGCTGCATCCGGTACGCGCCCGGCGCCATCCCCTCCGGCGGCACGAAGGCCGGGACCTCCCGCGCCTTGGCGTAGTTGAAGGACACGTCCGTGACCAGGTCGCGGATGACCGGGAAGGCCCGCAGCGGGGTGACCGTGATCGTCTCCGACCGCTCGAAGGTCGACATCCGCGTCATGCACATCAGCCGCGGCCGCCCGTTGACCTCCGCGCTGCAGGAGCCGCACTTGCCGGCCTTGCAGTTCCAGCGCACCGCGAGGTCCGAGGCCTGGGTGGCCTGGAGCCGGTGGACGATGTCGAGCACCACCTCGCCGTCGTGCACCTCGACGGTGAAGTCCCTGAGCGATCCGCCTTCGGCGTCGCCCCGCCAGATCCGGAAGCTCGCGTCGTACGTACTCATTCCTAGAGCTCCTCTTCGGCGAGGTACTTGACCAGCTCTTCCTTCTCGAAGAGCGCGAGCAGGTCGGGACGGATGGGGTCGGTGGAGACCCTGGTGAGCTCGATCCGGTCGGCCGCCGGATCCTTGGGCACCGGGTCCACCGGGCGGCACAGCAGGTTCACCGGGCGCCAGCTCCGCTCCATCGCCGGGCAGTCCTCGCGGGTGTGCCCGCCCCGGCTCTCGGTGCGCTCCAGGGCCGCGCGGGCCACGCACTCGCTGACCAGCAGCATGTTCCGCAGGTCGAGCGCCAGGTGCCAGCCCGGGTTGAACTGGCGGTGGCCCTCGACACCGGCCCGGGAGGCCCGTTCGCGCAGGCCGGCCAGCTTCTCCAGGGCCTCGCCCATCTCGCCCGCCCGGCGGATGATGCCGACCAGGTCGTTCATGGTCGTCTGGAGTTCCTGGTGGAGGGTGTACGGGTTCTCCGCGCCCTCGGCGGCGTGGAACGGTGCCAGCGCCTCCGCGGCGGCCGCGTCGATCTGCGCCTGGGAGACGGCCGGGCGCGCGGCGGGGGAGGCGGCGTGCTCCGCAGCGTGCAGCCCGGCCCGCCGGCCGAAGACCAGCAGGTCGGAGAGGGAGTTCCCGCCGAGCCGGTTCGAGCCGTGCATCCCGCCCGCGACCTCGCCCGCCGCGAACAGCCCCGGCACCCCGACGGTGGCCGCGGTCTCGGAGTCGACCGCGATCCCGCCCATCACGTAGTGGCAGGTCGGGCCGACCTCCATCGGCTCCGCCGTGATGTCCACGTCCGCCAGCTCCTTGAACTGGTGGTACATCGACGGGAGCCGTCGCTTGATCTTCTCGGCCGGCATCCGGGTGGACACGTCCAGGAAGACCCCGCCGTGCGGGGAGCCGCGGCCCGCCTTCACCTCGGAGTTGATGGCCCGGGCCACCTCGTCGCGCGGCAGCAGCTCGGGCGGACGCCGGTTGTGGTCCGGGTCCTCGTACCAGCGGTCGCCCTCCTCCTCCGACTCGGCGTACTTCTCCTTGAAGACGTCGGGGACGTAGTCGAACATGAACCGTTTGCCCTCGGAGTTGCGCAGCACGCCGCCGTCGCCGCGGACCGACTCGGTGACGAGGATGCCCTTCACCGAAGGCGGCCAGACCATGCCCGTGGGGTGGAACTGGACGAACTCCATGTTCAGCAGCGGCGCACCCGCGAGCAGGGCCAGTGCGTGGCCGTCTCCCGTGTACTCCCAGGAGTTGGAGGTGGTCTTGAAGGACTTGCCGATCCCGCCCGTGGCCAGCACCACCGCCGGGGCCTCCAGGACGAAGAAGCGGCCGGACTCGCGCTCGTAGCAGAAGGTCCCCGAGACCCTCTGCTCCGCGACGGAGCCGCTATGGGACTCAGTCTTCAAGACCCGGGTGACCGTGCACTCCTGGAAGACCTTGAGCCGGGCCTCGTAGTCCCCGTACTCCTCGAAGTCCTCCTGCTGGAGGGCGACGATCTTCTGCTGGAGGGTGCGGATCAGCTCCAGGCCGGTGCGGTCGCCGACGTGCGCGAGACGCGGGTACTCGTGGCCGCCGAAGTTGCGCTGGGAGATCTTCCCGTCGGGGGTGCGGTCGAAGAGCGCACCCCAGGTCTCCAGCTCCCAGACCCGGTCGGGGGCCTCCTTCGCGTGGAGTTCCGCCATCCGCCACTGGTTCAGGAACTTGCCGCCGCGCATGGTGTCGCGGAAGTGCACCTGCCAGCTGTCGCCCTCGTTGACGTTGCCCATGGAGGCGGCGATCCCGCCCTCCGCCATCACCGTGTGGGCCTTGCCGAAGAGGGACTTGCAGATCACGGCCGTACGGGCGCCGCGCTCGCGGGCCTCGATCGCGGCCCGCAGCCCGGCGCCGCCCGCGCCGACCACCACCACGTCCCACTGCTGCCGTTCCACTTGAGCCATCTCAGAAGATCCTCGGGTCGGTGAACGCGCCGGTGGCCAGCAGGTACACGTAGAAGTCGCACAGGGCCACGCTGACCAGGGAGGCCCACGCCAGTTGCATGTGGCGGGAGTTGAGCCGGCTGATCCAGCCCCACAGCCGGTAGCGCACCGGGTGCTTCGAGAAGTGCTTGAGCCGGCCGCCCATGATGTGGCGGCAGGAGTGGCAGGACAGCGTGTACGCCCAGATCAGCGTGATGTTGACCAGGAACAGCAGCGTTCCGAGGCCCATGTGGCCCCACGCGTAGTGCTCGTCGCGGAAGGTCAGCACGGTGTCGTAGGTGAGGATGCCCGCGACCGGGACCGCCGCGTAGAAGAAGTACCGGTGCGCGTTCTGGAGGATCAGCGGGAAGCGGGTCTCGCCGGTGTACCTCGCGTGCGGTTCGGCGACGGCGCAGGCGGGCGGCGAGGCCCAGAAGCCCCGGTAGTAGGCCTTGCGGTAGTAGTAGCAGGTCAGCCGGAAGCCGAGCGGGAAGACCAGGATCAGCAGCGCGGGGGACAGGCCCCACCAGCTGCCGAAGAGGTCCCAGTTGGGGCCGCCGCGCATCTCCTGGCAGTTCTCCGCGAGACACGGGGAGTAGAAGGGGGAGACGTACGGGGCCGCGTAGTAGTCGGCGTTCGCGAAGGCCCGCCAGGTCGAGTAGACGATGAAGGCGAGCAGCCCGGCCGCGGTGACGGCGGGGGCCAGCCACCACCGGTCGGTACGCAGGTGCCGGGCAGTGATCGCGGCCCGGGAGGCGTCGTGGACGCCGCCGGGCCGCTGCTGGGGTGGTTGTGTGCCTGTGGCCAAAGGGGACTCCGGGAGGAGTGATGAGGGGTGGCCCAGGAGGCCCGGCCGCCTCGGGCGGCCGGGCCAGATGGGGGAGCGGGTCGTACGGCTGGAGCGGTGTACGGCTGGGGCGGGGCGCCCGGCGTCAGGGGGCGTGGCGGTCGCGCGCGCCCAGGCCCTCGTCGTCGGTGTCCGTCCACAGCGCGGTGTCGTACGGCGTGTCCGGGATGGTCACCATCCGGGACGGATCCGGCGCGCCCGACGACGTCGGCTTCTGCCGCTTCGCCTGCTGTTCCAGCTGCTCGACCTTGCGCGTCAGCTCGTCCAGGTTGCGCCGTACGGCACTCAGATCGTCTTGCAGGGACATGATTTGCCCTCACTTCCGCAGGTGCGGTGGCAACGCTCATGTGCGCCTGCGAGTGTCGCGCCTCACGTCCCCGGTTGTGAAGGGACGTGCAGCGATTGCGGGCGCGCAGGCGTGAACTGTGCGCCCCTCCCTGGACCCCATTGTCATCCCTCTTCCGAGGGAATGCCTGTTTGCCGCGCAAGCCGGATTGGTCCGCACGGGTGGGGTTCGCGGCGTGGCGCGAGGCGGCTGCGGGGGGTGCGGCGGGCGGTCGATTTCAGTGGGTTCCGGCAACCGGTGTGATCAGCTCCATATACCGCCGAACGTGATCATGCTTCCCCCACGCCCCGCCCCGGAGGTACCACCCATGTCCCAGAGAAGGCGCAGGTCCTTGGCGCTTCTGACCTCGGGAGTCCTCGCACTGCCGCTCCTCACGGGCTGCGGCGCGGGTGACGACGAGGGCGGTCCGGTCGCCGCCGGACAGGACATCGCCGCGACCGCCCGCGACAAGGTCGCCGACGGGGGTGTCCTGCGGTGGGCGGTGGACGCCCTCCCGCAGACGCTGAACACCTTCCAGGCCGACGCGGACGCCACCACCAACCGGATCGCCGCGGCCGTGCTGCCGCAGCTGTTCGTGATGGACGCCAAGGGGCGGCCGGTGGCCAATCCCGACTACCTGGAGAAGGCCGAGGTCGTCGAGCGGGAGCCCAAGCAGGTCGTCCTGTACAAGCTGAACCAGCAGGCGGTGTGGAGCGACGGCCGCGAGATCGGCGCCCCCGACTTCGTCGCGCAGTGGCGGGCCCTGAACGGCAAGGATTCGGCGTACTGGACCGCGCGCAACGCTGGCTACGAGCGGATCGAGAAGATCGAGCGGGGCAAGACCGACCTGGAGGTCAAGGTCACCTTCGCCAAGCCGTACGCGGACTGGCGCTCCCTCTTCAGCCCCCTCTACCCCAAGCAGGTCACCGGCGCCCCGGACGCCTTCAACGAGGGGGCCCGCGGCACCCTCAAGGTCACCGCCGGCCCCTTCGGCCTCGGGGCGATCGACAAGAAGACCGGCACCGTCGCCCTGAACCGCAATCCGCGCTGGTGGGGCCGGCCGGCCAAGCTGGACACCCTGGTCCTGACGGCGGTGCCCCGGGCGGAGCGCCCGGCCGCGCTGGCCGCCGGCAAGCTCGACATGGCGGAGATCGACCGTACCGGCGCCGACCGGATCGCACTCGCCCTCCGGGACGCGAAGAAGAAGCAGGGCGCGAGCGGCGCGGGAGCGGCCGACGCGGGCGCGGGCGGAGCCCCGGCCCACGGCCCCGGCGCCTCGATGACGGCCGCGCAGGCCACCCTGTCGTGGGCGATCGCCTTCGGCACGGACGAGGACAAGGCCCAGGCGGAGAGGGAGACCCGCCAGAAGCACGCCGAGGCGGTCAGCCGGTACGCCGACGAGCAGGAGGCCCTGCGGACCTTCACCGTCCGCAAGTCCCTGGAGCCGGCCTACACGCAGCTCGCGATGAACGGCTCCGGCGGCCCGCTGGCCGACGAGCGGGTCCGCCGGGCGGTGGCCCGGGTGCTGGACCGCAAGGAGCTGGCCGAGATCGTACTGAAGCCGCTGGGCCTGCCCGCGAAGCCGGTCGGCAGCCACGTGGCACTGGCCGGGCAGCGGGCGTACGCCGACAACAGCGAGGCCCTTGGCGGCCAGGACGCCAAGGCTGCCCAGGCCCTCCTCGCGGACGCGGGCTGGCGCCGGGGCGGCAAGCTCACCGAGCCGCCGGGCGCGAAGGCCGGCCCGGAGAGCGCGCCGCAGGACGACGGGAAGACCCCGTCGGGCCCCGGCACCGGCAACGACGGCCTCTACATCGTGGGCCAGGACGACGAGCGCAACGGCGACCACGGCGGCGCACATGGCAGCCGCCCCGAGGGGCACAGCGGCGACGGCGCCCTTCCCGAGGGCGCGGCCTACGGCCCCGACGGCGAGATCGCCGACGCCGACCGGTCCGCCCGGGACGCCGCGGAGGACGACCGGTTCTCCCCGGTGCTGGCCCCCGCGCCGTTCGCGGAAGGGCAGGAGGCGGCCCTGCGGGCCCAGGCCGCCGCCGCGGGAGCCGTCGAGGACGGCAAGCACAGCCCGGCCCGCGACGGCGCGGCGGGGGAGCCCGCCGAGCCCGCGAAGGGCTCCGCGCCCCCGGCCAAGCAGGCCGTACGGACCTCCGGCTCCATGCTGGCGAAGGACGGCAAGGCGCTCAGCCTGCGCTTCGTCCTGCCGACGGGCCCCGGATCGGAGTCCCTGCGGACGGTCGGCGAGCGGATCGCCGCGATGCTCAAGAAGATCGGCGTGAACACCGAGATCACCAAGGTCGCCGACGAGAGCTTCTTCAAGGACCACATTGCCTCGGGCCAGTACGACCTGGCCCTCTACTCCTGGCCGGCGACCGCCTACCCGGCCACCGACGCCCGGCCGATCTTCGCCAAGCCGGAGCCGGCCGCGGACGGCTCGCTCCTCGTCGAACAGAACTACACACGGGTCGGCACCGACCACATCGACCAGCTCTTCGACCAGGCGGCCGGCGAGCTGGACGAGGAGCAGTCCCGCGAGCTGATGCGCAAGGCGGACGCCCGGATCTGGGCGGCCGCGGGCTCCGTCCCGCTCTACCAGCGCCCGGAGCTGGTGGCCGTCAAGCCGGCCCTGGTCAACGCGGGGGCCTTCGGGCTCGGGGCTCCCCGCTTCCAGGACATCGGCTGGAAGAAGCCCCCGACCGCCAAGGACAAGAAGAAGTGACGCGAGGAGGAGCGGCGCGAGGAGGAGAGCAGGAGAAGATGTGGTGACAAAGGGGTGCCTGTCAGGTTGACCCCGGGATCCCAAGCTCAGATGTGACTCAAGTCGCTTGCCCGCCGGATCCCCCGGCGGGCAAGGTCATGGACACCCGTTGACCCGCATGAATACAGGCAGGACGGGCGGCCGGTGCACCCCACATCGCACCCGGCCTCCCTCATTCGTCCGGCCTCTTGACAGACCCCCGGCAGGCGGTTCCCGCCACGCGACGTACCATGGGGTAAGGCCGTGGCAGGTTTTCGCCCGGCCGAGGCGAGCGTGCCGGACCGTACGCGACGCCATCCACTATCCCGGGAGAAGCGCCGAAGTGCCCACGCGCCACGACATCCGTAACGTCGCCATCGTCGCCCACGTCGACCATGGCAAGACGACCATCGTCGATGCCATGCTCAAGCAGGCCGGTGCCTTCGCCGCCCACCAGCACCTCGACGACCGCATGATGGACTCGAACGACCTGGAGCGTGAGAAGGGCATCACGATCCTCGCCAAGAACACGGCGGTGAAGTATCACCCCAAGGACGGCGGGGCCCCGATCACGATCAACATCATCGACACCCCCGGCCACGCCGACTTCGGTGGTGAGGTCGAGCGCGGTCTGTCGATGGTGGACGCCGTCGTTCTGCTGGTGGACGCCTCCGAGGGTCCGCTGCCCCAGACCCGCTTCGTCCTGCGCAAGGCCCTGCAGGCGAACATGCCGGTCATCCTCTGCATCAACAAGACGGACCGGCCGGACTCCCGGATCGACGAGGTCGTCAACGACACGTACGACCTCTTCCTGGACCTGGACGCCACCGAGGACCAGATCGAGTTCCCGATCGTCTACGCCTGCGGCCGTGACGGCGTCGCCTCGCTGACCAAGCCGGAGGACGGCACCGTCCCCCCGGACAGCGACAGCCTGGAGCCGTTCTTCTCCACCATCCTGGAGCACGTCCCCGCCCCGGTGTACGACGAGGAGGCCCCCCTCCAGGCCCACGTCACCAACCTGGACGCCGACAACTTCCTCGGCCGCATCGCGCTGCTCCGCGTCGAGCAGGGCGAGCTGCGCAAGGGCCAGACCGTCGCGTGGATCAAGCGTGACGGCACCATGTCGAACGTCCGCATCACCGAGCTGATGATGACCGAGGCGCTCACCCGCAAGCCGGCCGAGGTGGCGGGTCCCGGTGACATCTGCGCCGTCGCCGGTATCCCCGACATCATGATCGGCGAGACCCTGGCCGACCCGGAGAACCCGATCGCGCTCCCGCTGATCTCGGTCGACGAGCCGGCGATCTCCATGACCATCGGTACGAACACCTCCCCGATGGTCGGCCGCGGCGGCAGCGGCAAGGGCGCGGACGCCAAGTCCGCGGTCAAGGACCGCAAGGTCACCGCCCGCCAGGTCAAGGACCGTCTGGACCGCGAGCTGGTCGGCAACGTCTCGCTGCGCGTGCTGGACACCGAGCGCCCGGACGCCTGGGAGGTCCAGGGCCGTGGTGAGCTCGCGCTCGCCATCCTGGTCGAGCAGATGCGCCGCGAGGGCTTCGAGCTGACCATCGGCAAGCCGCAGGTGGTCACGCAGGAGATCGACGGCAAGGTGCACGAGCCGGTCGAGCGCATGACGGTCGACGTCCCCGAGGAGCACATGGGCGCGGTCACGCAGCTCATGGGCGTCCGCAAGGGCCGCATGGACAACATGTCGAACCACGGCTCCGGCTGGGTCCGCATGGAGTTCGTCGTCCCGTCGCGCGGTCTCATCGGCTTCCGTACGGAGTTCCTGACGAACACCCGCGGTACCGGTATCGCCCACTCGATCCACGAGGGCCACGAGCCGTGGTTCGGCCAGCTGGTGACCCGTAACAACGGTTCGCTGGTCGCGGACCGCGCGGGTTCGGTCACGCCGTTCGCGATGATCAACCTGCAGGAGCGCGGCGTCCTGTTCACCGACCCCGGCACCGAGGTGTACGAGGGCATGATCGTCGGCGAGAACTCGCGCGCCGACGACATGGACGTGAACATCACCAAGGAGAAGAAGCTCACCAACATGCGTGCGGCTTCCGCGGACAACACCGAGAACGTGGTGCCGCCGCGCAAGCTCTCCCTGGAGCAGTCCCTGGAGTTCTGCCGCGACGACGAGTGCGTCGAGGTGACCCCCGAGGCCGTCCGCATCCGCAAGGTCGTCCTGGACCAGAAGGAGCGCTCGCGCACCGCGTCGCGCGCCAAGTCCGCCAAGTAGTACCCTGCCGAGCCCGGTCGCCGCTCGCGCGGTGACCTTCTCGGTCGCACAGCCGTAGTACGCAACAGCCCCTCCCGTCACGGAGTCCGTGACGGGAGGGGCTGTTCGCGTCTGTCAAGCGGATTTTTGTGTTCAGGTGTCCGCATACCGACCGTGACACTCCGGAAGGTGAGCTAACCGTCCGTTTCGCACGTGTCTGTCTCCTATCCGTTTGTCCGGATTTCGGGTTTTCGGCCTGGGGTGATGTTGTGAAAACGAGACCACTTAAGTGTGGTTTACGGTCTAAGAGTCCCTGAGGATGGCTCCATTGAGCTCGGGTCAATGGGTCACGCGCTGTGGGGAGCGCCGACTCACGAGCACACTCGGGACACCGTTCCTAATCGCCGTCAGGGGTGTCGGCGAAACGTATCGGTGTCCTTCACATCTGACAGTGGACTCATGAGGAGGAAACCCATGCGCGGTGCCAAGAGCGCCAAGTGGGTAGCGGGCGCGATTGTCGTCGCCCTGGCAGCAACTGCCTGTGGCGGCGGTGACGACAAGGCGGCCGGCAAGGGCGAGGTTGACCCGAACGGTATCTACTCGGTCGAGGTCGGCGAGCCCGAGAAGCTCCTGCAGCCGGCCGACACGATGGAGTCCAACGGCTCCATCGTCATGTCGGGCCTGTTCTCGCAGCTGGTCGACTACGACGCCGACGGCAAGCTGACCATGGTCAACGCCGAGTCGGTCGAGTCCAAGGACAGCAAGCTCTGGACCGTCAAGCTGAAGTCGGGCTGGACGTTCCACGACGGCACCAAGGTGACCGCCGACTCGTACGTCAAGGCCTGGAACTGGGCCGCGAACATCGACAACAAGCAGGGCAACGCGTCCTGGTTCGCGGACATCAAGGGCTTCGAGACCGTCCACCCCGAGGCCGAGGGCGCCAAGCCCACCGGCACCGCGATGGAGGGTCTGAAGGTCGTCGACGAGAACACCTTCACCATCGAACTCGCCACCGCCGTCCCGTACTTCGCGTACAAGCTCGGCTACGAGGTCTTCTCCCCGCTGCCCGAGTCCTTCTACAAGGACCCCGCGGCCGCCGGTGAGAAGCCGGTCGGCAACGGCCCGTACAAGTTCAAGTCCTGGGAGCACAAGAAGCAGATCGAGCTGGCCCGCTTCGACGACTACAAGGGCGCGAACAAGGCGAAGAACGGCGGTGTGATCCTCAAGAACTACTCCACCGTCGAGACCGCCTACGAGGACCTGAAGTCCGGCAACGTCGACGTCCTGCGCACCATCGGCCCGAAGGACCTCCCGGTCTACCGCGCCGACCTCGGTGACCGTGCCGTGGACCAGGCGTACTCCGCCGTCCAGACGCTGGCCATCGCGTTCTACGCCGACCAGTGGAAGACCCCGAAGCCGGTCGACCCGAAGGTCATCCAGGGCCTGTCGATGGCGATCGACCGCGACACCATCACCAAGACGGTGCTCCAGGGCACCCGCGAGCCCGCCACCGGCTGGGTCGCCAAGGGCGTCCTCGGCTACACGCCGAACGCCACCGGTGACGTCACCAAGTTCAACCCGGCCAAGGCCAAGGAGCTCATCACCGCGGGTGGTGGCGTTCCGAACAACGAGATCTCGATCCAGTTCAACTCGGACGGCGGCCACAAGGAATGGGTCGAGGCTGTCTGCAACAGCATCACCCAGGCCACCGGCGTGAAGTGCACCGGTGACGCCAAGCCCGACTTCCAGGCCGACCTCCAGGCCCGCAAGTCGAAGCAGGTCAAGTCGATCTACCGCTCCGGCTGGGTCCTCGACTACCCGGTGAACGCCAACTTCATCAGCGACCTGTTCCGTACGGGCGCCGGTGGTAACCAGGGCGGCTTCACCAACCCGGAGCTCGACGCCAAGATCGCCGCGGCTGACACCGCTGCGAGCCTGGACGAGTCCGTGAAGGCGTACCAGGCCATCGAGAAGGACCTGGTCAACTACATGCCTTCGATCCCGCTCTGGTACTACAAGGTCAACGCGGGCTACTCGGAGAAGGTCCAGAACGTCAAGTACGCCCAGGACGGCGACCCGATCATCGAAGATGTCGAGGTCAAGAAGTAAGTTCCGCCGCGTAATTTCGTTCGACGGATGTGGGCCGGCGGGGAGCCGGCCCGCATCCGGGCCTATACGCAGCGCCCGGGGGGCCCTTTCGCGACGCAGTGACGGAACCGTCACGCGCGTGCGTGGCGAAAGGGCCCGTCCGGCTGCGCCTGCCGCATCTTCTACGGAGGCACGATGGGGCGCTATGTCGCACGACGACTGCTCCAGATGATCCCGGTCTTCTTCGGGACGACCCTGCTCATCTTCTTGATGGTGTACAGCCTGCCCGGCGACCCCGTGGCCGGACTCTTCGGGGACAAGGGCACCGACCCCGCAACCCTGGCCAAGCTCCGCCACGAGCACGGCCTGGACCTGCCGATCCTGCAGCAGTACTGGAACTACATCTCCGGCATCCTGTTCCACTTCGACTTCGGGTCCCAGATCCGCAGCGGCCGTGAGATCACCGAGGTCATCGGCGGCGCCTTCCCGGTGACGCTGCGCCTGGCCCTGATGGCCTTCGCCATCGAGATCGTCCTCGGTCTCGGCCTCGGCATCGTGGCGGGCCTCAAGGCCGGCAAGCTCGCCGACAACCTGGTCCTGATCCTGACGCTGCTGATCATCTCGATGCCGGTCTTCGTGCTCGGCTTCATCGTCAAGTCGGTGTTCGCCTTCCAGCTCGGCTGGATCGACCCCAACGTCAGCAACGACGAGCTGTGGAGCGAACTGCTCGCCCCGGCCATCGTGCTGGGATCGCTTTCGCTCGCCTACGTGGCGCGCCTGACCCGCACCTCGATGGCCGAGAACCTGCGCGCCGACTACATGCGCACCGCGGTCGCCAAGGGTCTGCCCAAGAGCCGCGTCATCGGTGTGCACCTCATGCGCAACTCGATGATCCCCGTCGTGACCTTCCTGGGTACCGACATCGGCGCCCTCATGGGCGGCGCCGTCGTCACCGAGGGCATCTTCAACGTCAAGGGCGTCGGCGGTCTGATCTACGACTCGATCGTCCGCCGCGAGGGCCTGACCGTCGTCGGTGTCGTCACCGTCCTGGTCGTGGTCTACCTGATAGCCAGCCTGCTCGTCGACCTCCTCTACGCGGTCATGGACCCGAGGATCCGGTATGCCTGACATGACCAAGACCGACACCGCGACGGCCGTGAACCCGTCCGCGCAGGCCCCGGTGGAGCCGGCGAAGGCGGAGAAGGCGCGCAGCCTGTGGGGCGACGCCTGGGCCGACCTGCGTCGCAACCCGTACTTCGTCGTCTCCTCCGTGCTGATCCTCATCCTGCTGGTGATCGCCGCCTTCCCGGGCCTGTTCACCAGCGTGGACCCCACCAAGGGCGACCTGGTCCACCACTTCCTGACCAAGCCGGAGCTGGGCAGCGTCGGTTCGCCCGACTGGCTCGGTTACGACGGTCAGGGCCGCAGCGTCTACGCGCGCCTCATCTACGGCACCCGCGCCTCGATCATCGTCGCTGTCGCCGTGACCCTGATCGTCACGGTCGTCGGCGGCATCACGGGCATGATCGCGGGTTACTTCGGTGGTCTCACGGACGCGATCATGTCCCGCGTCACCGACGTCTTCTTCGGCATCCCCTTCCTGCTCGGCTCGATGGTCGTCCTCCAGGCCTTCACCAAGCGCACCGTGTGGACCGTCGTCTTCGCCCTGGCCTTCCTCGGCTGGACGCAGATCAACCGCGTGATGCGCGGTGCGGTCATCACCGTGAAGCAGGCGGACTACGTGCACGCCGCGAAGGCGCTGGGCGCGGGAACCACCCGCATCCTGATCCGGCACATCCTGCCGAACGCCATGGCACCGGTGATCGTGGTCTCCACGATCGCGCTGGGCGGCTACGTCGCCGCCGAGGCGACCCTGTCCTACCTGGGTCTCGGCCTCGCGTCCCCCACCATCTCGTGGGGTGTGGACATCTCCGCCGGTGCCGCGCAGATCCGGGTGGCGCAGCACATCCTGCTCTGGCCCTCGATCATGCTGAGCCTCACGGTCCTCGCGTTCATCATGCTCGGCGAAGCGGTTCGCAACGCCCTCGACCCGAAGCTGCGCTGAGGAGGGCGTAAGTGATCACCATGGACAACACCAGTGCAATTCCCTCCCCGCGTGACGGGGACAAGCAGGGCCCGCTCCTCGAAGTGCGCGACCTCCACGTGGAGTTCCACACCCGCGACGGCGTGGCCAAGGCAGTCAACGGCGTCAACTACAGCGTGAGCGCGGGAGAGACCCTCGCCGTGCTCGGCGAGTCGGGCTCCGGCAAGTCGGTGACCGCCCAGGCCATCATGGGCATCCTCGACATGCCGCCCGGCAAGATCCCGCAGGGCGAGATCCTCTTCCGCGGCGAAGACATGCTGAAGATGACCTTCGAGCAGCGGCGGAAGATCCGCGGCCGGAAGATCGCCATGATCTTCCAGGACGCGCTGTCCTCCCTGAACCCGGTGCTCACCGTCGGCTACCAGCTGGGCGAGATGTTCCGCGTCCACCAGGGCCTGTCGAAGAAGGAAGCCCGGCTCAAGGCCATCGAGCTGATGGACAAGGTGAAGATCCCGGCTGCGAAGCAGCGCGTGGACGATTACCCGCACCACTTCTCGGGCGGTATGCGCCAGCGCATCATGATCGCCATGGCGATCGCGCTGGAGCCGGACCTGATCATCGCCGACGAGCCGACCACGGCTCTCGACGTGACCGTCCAGGCCCAGGTCATGGACCTGCTGGCCGAGCTCCAGCGCGAGCTGAACATGGGTCTGATCCTGATCACCCACGACCTCGGCGTCGTCGCCGACGTCGCGGACAAGATCGCGGTCATGTACGCCGGCCGGATCGTCGAGACGGCCCCGGTGCACGAGATCTACAAGCGCCCGGCGCACCCGTACACCCGCGGTCTGCTGGACTCGATCCCGCGTCTCGACCAGAAGGGCCAGGAGCTCTTCGCGATCAAGGGCCTGCCGCCCAACCTTCTGCGTCTGCCCAGCGGCTGTTCCTTCAACCCGCGGTGCACCGCCGCGCAGGACATCTGCCACTCGGAGGTCCCCGCGCTCGCGGTGGTCAGCGAGCAGGACGGCACCGAGCTGCCGGGCCGCCGCAGCGCGTGCCACTTCTGGAAGGAGCAGCTCCATGGCTGAGCTCACCAAGGACACCACCGAGCGCGAGCCGATCCTCCAGGTCCGCAACCTGGTCAAGCACTTCCCGCTGACCCAGGGCATCCTGTTCAAGAAGCAGGTCGGCGCGGTCAAGGCCGTCGACGGGATCTCCTTCGACCTGTACCGGGGCGAGACCCTGGGCATCGTCGGCGAGTCCGGCTGTGGCAAGTCCACGGTCGCCAAGCTGCTGATGAACCTGGAGCGGGCGACGGCCGGCGAGGTCTTCTACAAGGGCCAGGACATCACCAAGCTGTCCGGGCGCGCCCTCAAGGCGGTCCGGCGCAACATCCAGATGGTGTTCCAGGACCCGTACACCTCGCTGAACCCGCGCATGACGGTCGGCGACATCATCGGCGAGACGTACGACATCCACCCCGAGGTGGCTCCCAAGGGCGACCGGCGCCGCAAGGTCCAGGAACTCCTGGACGTCGTGGGCCTGAACCCGGAGTACATCAACCGGTACCCGCACCAGTTCTCCGGCGGCCAGCGCCAGCGCATCGGCATCGCCCGCGGCCTCGCGCTCAACCCGGAGATCATCATCTGCGACGAGCCGGTCTCCGCGCTCGACGTGTCGGTGCAGGCCCAGGTCATCAACCTGATGGAGAAGCTGCAGGACGAGTTCAACCTGTCCTACGTCTTCATCGCGCACGACCTGTCGATCGTCCGGCACATCTCGGACCGCGTGGGCGTCATGTACCTCGGCAAGATGGCCGAGATCGGTACCGACGCGCAGATCTACGAGCACCCGACGCACCCCTACACCCAGGCGCTGCTGTCGGCCGTTCCGGTTCCGGACCCCGAGGCCCGCGAGGGCCGCGAGCGGATCATCCTCACCGGTGACGTCCCGTCCCCGGCCAACCCGCCGTCGGGCTGCCGCTTCCGCACCCGCTGCTGGAAGGTCCAGGACAAGTGCTCCGTCGAGGAGCCGCTGCTGGCGATCCCGGAGCGCTTCAAGGGGCAGGACACCTTCGCCGCGCACGAGTCTGCCTGCCACTTCGCGGAGGAGAAGGCCGTCCTGGCCGTCTGACCTCCCGCGGCTGCGGCCGTACGGCGTCCAGGGCGCCCGGACCGGATTCCTCCGGCCCGGGCGCCCTCGCCTTTTCCGCCCGGCACGGGCCCGCGCCACGCGGTGGGCACCGGACCTGCCTTTGCACCCGGAGGGGTGACAGGGGGCGCGAGCGGGGGTGCAATCGGTCCAACCGGGGGTGTGCCGGACGCTACATGGGGTGACATAGGGCCCAAGTGAGTCTTGGGATCCATAGGAGGCACTCCATGCGCGGAGCCACCCACGCCAAGTGGGCCGCATGTGCGGTGGCCGTCGCCCTCACGGCGACGGCCTGCGGGGGCGACAGCGACAGCAGCGGCGGCGGTGGCGAGGGTGCGGGCATCATCAGCTCTTCGTGGGGCGACCCGCAGAACCCGCTGGAGCCGGCCAACACCAATGAGGTGCAGGGCGGCAAGGTCCTCGACATGCTCTTCCGGGGTCTGAAGCGCTACGACGCGAAGACCGGCGCGGCCGAGAACATGCTCGCCGAGAAGTTCGAGACGACCGACAGCCAGAACTTCACGATCACGGTGAAGAGCGGCTGGAAGTTCAGCAACGACGAGCCGGTCACCGCCCAGTCCTTCGTGGACGCCTGGAACTACGGGGCGGACGTGCGCAACAAGCAGAACAACTCGCCGTTCTTCTCGGACATCGTCGGCTACCAGGACGTGCACCCCGCCACCGGCGAGCCCACCGCCAAGACCATGAAGGGGCTGGTCGTCACGGGCTCCAACACCTTCACCGTCGCCCTGAAGGAGAAGTTCTCCACCTGGCCGCAGACCCTCGGCTACCAGGCCTTCTCCCCGCTGCCCAAGGCCTTCTTCACCGATCACGCCGGCTGGCTCGCCAAGCCCGTCGGCAACGGCCCGTACATGGTGGACTCGTACACCAAGGGCACCGGGATGAAGATGCGCAAGTGGGACGCCTACCCCGGTACGGACAAGGCCCAGAACGGCGGGGTGGACCTCAAGGTCTACACCGACAACAACACCGCCTACACGGACCTGATCTCCGGAAACCTCGACCTCGTCGACGACGTCCCGGCGCAGCAGCTGAAGAACGTCAAGAACGACCTCGGCGACCGGTACATCAACCAGCCGGCCCTCATCATCCAGACCCTCACCTTCCCCCTGTACGACCCGCAGTGGAGCAAGCCGGGCACGGAGAAGGTCCGCCTGGGCATCTCGCGGGCGATCAACCGTGACGAGATCACCAAACAGATCTTCCAGGAGACCCGCACCTCCGCCAAGGACTGGACCTCCCCGGCCCTCGGGGAGAAGGGCGGCTTCTCCGCCACCATCTGCGGCGACGCCTGCGTGTACGACCCCGCCGAGGCCAAGAAGCTCATCCAGGAGGGCGGCGGGCTCCCCGGCGGCAAGGTCACGCTGACCTCCAACGTGGACACCGGATCGCACCGCGACTGGATGGACGCCGTCTGCAACAGCATCAACAACGCGCTCGGCGAGGGCCCGGTGTGCACGGTCAACCCCGTCGGCACCTTCGCCGACTTCCGCAACCAGCAGAGCAGCTACAAGCTGACGGGCCCCTTCCGCTCGGGCTGGCAGGCCGACTACCCGCTGATCCAGAACTTCCTGCAGCCGCTGTACTACACGGGCGCCTCCTCCAACTACGGGAAGTTCAGCAACCCGGAGTTCGACAAGCTCGTCGACCAGGCCAACCAGGAGAGCGACGCGGCGAAGGCGATCGCCACGTTCCAGGACGCCGAGAAGATCCTCGCCGAGCAGATGCCCTCCATCCCGCTCTGGTACCAGAACGGCAGCGCCGGGTACTCCGAGCGGCTCACGGACGTGGCGCTCAACCAGTTCAGCGTTCCGGTCTACGACGAGATCAAGGTCAGCTGACCGGCTGACGGATCACACGGATCCGGGCCTCCCGCCGTGCGGGGGGCCCGCCGAACACCGACACGTGCCCACCCACACACATGGAGCACTCCATGGGACGTTACGTGATCCGGCGGCTGCTCCAGATGATCCCGGTGTTCATCGGCAGCACGTTCCTGATCTTCTTCATGGTGTACGCGCTCGGTGACCCGGTCGCGGCCCTCTTCGGGGACAAGGCACCCGACCCCGCCACCGCCGCGCGCATCCGCAAGGACCTCTTCCTCGACCAGCCCCTGTGGAAGCAGTACCTCCACTACATGGGGCAGATCTTCCAGGGAAACTTCGGCACCGCCTTCAACGGGCAGCCGGTCACCGAGCTGATGGCCAGCGCCTTCCCCGTCACCCTGCGCCTGACCGTCGTCGCGATCGTCATCGAGATCGTCTTCGGCATCACCCTCGGCGTGATCAGCGGACTGCGCCGCGGCAAGGCCGCCGACACCTCCGTACTGGTGATGACCCTCGTCGTCATCTCGGTGCCCACCTTCGTGACGGGCTATCTGCTCCAGTACCTCTTCGGCGTCAAATGGGGCTGGGTCAAGCCCACCGTCTCCCCGGACGCCCCCTTCAGCGAGCTGATCCTGCCCGGCATCGTGCTCGCCCTCGTGTCCCTGGCGTACGTCACCCGGCTCTCCCGCACCTCGATCGCCGAGAACGCCAAGGCCGACTACGTCCGCACCGCCACCGCCAAGGGCCTGCCGCGCCGCAGGGTCGTCACCCGGCACCTGCTGCGCAACTCGCTCATCCCGGTGATCACCTTCATCGGCACCGACATCGGCGCCCTGATGGGCGGGGCCATCGTCACCGAGAGGATCTTCAACATCCACGGCGTCGGCTACCAGCTCTACCAGGGCATCCTGCGCAACAACTCGCCCACGGTGGTCGGCTTCGTGACCATCCTTGTCATCGTCTTCCTGCTGGCGAACCTGCTCGTCGACCTGCTCTACGCGGTCCTGGACCCGAGGATCCGTTATGCCTGACCCCGAGCGCCCCGCAGGCCCCGGCGGCTACGACCCCGTGGGGCCGCGCCCCCACGAGGCCGTGTCCCCCACCGGCCAGGGCGGTCCCATAGACCTGGCCATCGAAGAGGCCGAGAGCGTCGAGGGCATCGAGAAGGACGCGGAGCCCCGCGGTCCCGCCGGCCCCAAGGAGAAGGCCCGCTCGCTGTGGTCCGACGCCTGGCACGAGCTGCGCCGGAACCCGGTCTTCATCGTCTCCTCCCTGATGATCCTCTTCCTGATCGTCATCTCGATCTGGCCCCAGCTCATCGCGAGCGGTGACCCCCTCCAGTGCGACCTGTCCAAATCGCAGCAGGGCTCTGCCCCCGGCCACCCCTTCGGCTACGACACCCAGGGCTGCGACGTGTACACCCGTACCGTCTACGGCGCCCGCGCCTCCATCACCGTGGGCGTCTGCGCCACCCTCGGCGCGGCGCTGCTCGGCTCGGCGCTCGGGGGCCTCGCCGGCTTCTTCGGCGGCTGGGGGGACGCCCTGCTCTCCCGGGTCGCGGACGTCTTCTTCGGCATCCCGGTGGTCCTCGGCGGCCTGGTCTTCCTGTCCGTCGTCACCAGCACCACCGTCTGGCCCGTCGTCGGCTTCATCGTGCTGCTCGGCTGGCCGCAGGTCGCCCGCATCGCCCGCGGCTCGGTGATCACCGTCAGACAGAACGACTACGTCCAGGCCGCCCGGGCACTCGGCGCCGGAAACGGCCGGATGCTGCTCCGGCACGTGGCGCCCAACGCCGTCGCGCCCGTCATCGTGGTCGCCACCATCGCGCTCGGGACGTACATCGCGCTGGAAGCCACCCTGTCGTTCCTCGGCGTGGGCCTGCGCCCGCCGACCGTCTCCTGGGGCATCGACATCTCCAACGCGGCCTCGCAGATCCGCAACGCCCCGCACATGCTGCTCTACCCGGCGGCCGCACTCAGCCTGACCGTGCTCGCCTTCATCATGCTCGGCGACGCGGCGCGCGACGCCCTCGACCCCAAGCTGCGCTGAGGAGCCCCGCACATGCTGCTCGAAGTCCGCGACCTGCACGTGGAATTCAAGACGCGCGACGGAGTCGCGAAGGCGGTCAACGGCGTCGACTACTCGGTGGAGGAGGGCGAGACCCTCGCCGTGCTCGGCGAGTCCGGCTCCGGCAAGTCGGTGACCGCCCAGGCGATCATGGGCATCCTGGACATGCCCCCGGGCCGGATCGCGGGCGGCGAGATCCTCTTCAAGGGCCAGGACCTGCTGAAGATGAAGGAGGAGGACCGGCGGAAGATCCGCGGCGCCGACATGGCCATGATCTTCCAGGACGCCCTCTCCTCCCTGAATCCCGTGCTCAGCGTGGGCGCGCAGCTCGGCGAGATGTACGAGGTCCACCGCGGGATGTCCCGCAAGGACGCCAAGGGCAAGGCCGTCGAGCTGATGGACCGGGTGAAGATCCCGGCGGCGAAGCAGCGGGTGGGGGACTACCCGCACCAGTTCTCCGGCGGCATGCGCCAGCGCATCATGATCGCCATGGCGCTGGCCCTGGAGCCCTCGCTGATCATCGCCGACGAGCCGACCACGGCCCTCGACGTGACCGTCCAGGCGCAGGTCATGGACCTGCTGGCCGAGCTCCAGCGCGAGCTGAACATGGGGCTGATCCTGATCACCCACGACCTCGGCGTGGTCGCCGACGTCGCCGACAAGATCGCCGTCATGTACGCGGGCCGGATCGTCGAGGCGGCCCCGGTGCACGAGATCTACCGGGCGCCCGCGCACCCGTACACCCGCGGCCTGCTGGACTCCATCCCGCGCCTCGACCAGAAGGGCCAGGAGCTGTACGCGATCAAGGGCCTGCCCCCCAACCTGCTGGCCATCCCGCCCGGTTGCGCCTTCAACCCGCGCTGTCCGATGGCGCAGGCGGTGTGCCGGACCGACGTCCCGCCGCTGTACGCGGTGACCGGGTCACCGGTGCGGCGGAGCAGCGCCTGCCACTTCTGGAAGGAGTGCCTCCATGGCTGAGTCCCTTCTGGAAGTGAAGGACCTCGTCAAGCACTACCCGCTGACCCGGGGCATCGTCTTCCGCAAGCAGATCGGCGCGGTCAAGGCCGTGGACGGGGTCTCCTTCGACCTGCGCGCCGGCGAGACGCTGGGCATCGTCGGCGAGTCCGGCTGCGGGAAGTCGACCGTCGCCAAGATGCTGGTCAACCTGGAACGGCCTACGGCCGGCGCGATCTCGTACAAGGGCGAGGACATCACCAAGCTGTCCGGGCGCGCCCTCAAGGCGGTCCGGCGCAACATCCAGATGGTGTTCCAGGACCCGTACACCTCGCTGAACCCGCGCATGACGGTCGGCGACATCATCGGCGAGCCGTACGACATCCACCCGGAGGTCGCCCCGAAGGGCTCGCGCCGGCAGAAGGTCCAGGACCTGCTGGACGTGGTGGGCCTGAACCCGGAGTACATCAACCGGTACCCGCACCAGTTCTCCGGCGGCCAGCGCCAGCGCATCGGCATCGCCCGCGGCCTGGCCCTCCAGCCCGAGATCATCGTCGCCGACGAGCCGGTCTCCGCCCTGGACGTGTCCGTGCAGGCCCAGGTGATCAACCTGCTGGAGCGCCTCCAGGACGAGTTCAGGCTGAGTTACGTCTTCATCGCGCACGACCTGTCGATCGTCCGGCACATCTCGGACCGGGTCGGGGTCATGTACCTGGGCCGGATCGTGGAGATCGGAACCGACACCCAGATCTACGACCACCCGACCCACCCGTACACCCAGGCCCTGCTGTCGGCCGTACCCGTCCCCGACCCGGAGGCCCGCACCCACCGGGAGCGCATCATCCTCTCCGGCGACGTGCCGTCCCCGGCGGACCCGCCCTCGGGATGCCCCTTCCGCACCCGCTGCTGGAAGGCCCAGGAGCGGTGCGTGGTGGAGGTGCCGCTGCTCGCGGTCCCGGCGGCCTTCCCGTCCGGGCCGGCGGCCCACCCGTCGGCCTGTCACTTCGCGGCGGAGAAGCGGGTGGTCCCGCCGACGGCCTCCCCGCCGCCTCCGCTCACGAAGGAGTAGCTCACGCCGTCGATCATTTCCGGCCACCCGCGGGTATCCGGCGGGGAATCGACGGCTCCGCTGCTCAACGTCGTTTACACGGGGGCAACTTGACCGTTTCTGCCCCGAGATCTGGGGCATGCAGCCTGGATGCCGTGCGGCCGTGCGGGTGCCGACAGCCGGCCGGGGAGGCGTACAGCCCCTCCGGCCGGCCTCCCCGGTGACCCTGTCCATGCGCGGCGTGCGCCCCTTGTGCTGCCGGATTTCGATCGATGCGCTGGTACGGAAAGTTATGATCCGTAGCGCACGGTGGGTATGACTCTCGCCGAGCACGAATCGTGTACCGATGTCCGCTCGACGTGGAGGTGAAACGCCGTGGCACTCTCGATCTCGGCCGTGGTGCTGCTGGCGATCGTCGTATTCCTGCTGGTCCGAAGGTCGGGCCTGAAGGCGGGACACGCGGTGGTCTGTGTGCTCCTCGGTTTCTATCTGGCGAGTTCCACCATCGCCCCGACCCTCAGTCAGCTCACTTCGAACGTGGCCAGCATGATCAGTGGGCTCAAGTTCTAGGACCCGCCTCGTACGCTAGGCGCCATGAACGGTCTTCCCGCCCGTCGTCTGCTCCTCGTGCACGCGCACCCGGACGACGAGTCGATCAACAACGGCGTCACCATGGCCAAGTACGCGGCCGAGGGTGCCCACATCACCCTGGTGACCTGCACCCTCGGCGAGGAGGGGGAGGTCATCCCGCCCGCGCTCGCCCACCTGGCGGCCGACCGCGACGACAGCCTCGGTGCCCACCGCGTCGGCGAACTCGCCGCCGCCATGGCCGAGCTGGGCGTCGGCGACCACCGGTTCCTCGGCGGCCCCGGCCGCTTCCGGGACTCCGGAATGATGGGCGCCCCGCAGAACCACCGCCCGGAGGCCTTCTGGTCCGCCGACGTGGACGAGGCCGCCGCCTACCTCGTGGAGGTGATCCGGCAGGTGCGTCCGCAGGTGCTCGTCACCTATGACCCGGACGGCGGTTACGGGCATCCCGACCACATCCAGGCGCACCGGGTCGCCATGCGCGCGGCCGAACTCGCCGCGGAGGGCGCGTACCGGCGTGACCTCGGTGAGCCGCACGCCGTCGGGAAGATCTACTGGAACCGCGTCCCGCTCTCGGTGGTCGAGGAGGGCTTCGCCAGGCTGAGGGCGGCCGGCGACGCGGCGCCCTTCCCGGGGCTGGCCTCGCCGGAGGACGTGCCGGGGGTCGTCCCCGACGAGCGGATCACCGCGGAGATCGGCGCCGAGGAGCGGTTCGTGGCGGCGAAGGCGGCCGCCATGCGCGCCCACGCCACCCAGATCGCCGTGGACGGGCCCTTCTTCGCCCTCTCCAACGACCTCGCGCAGCCGCTGTTCGCCCGGGAGTACTACGAACTCGTGCAGGGCCGTCCGGGCGCACCGGCGGGCGAGCGCGAGCACGACCTCTTCGCGGGGGTGGACGCGTGACCGGGACGCTGACCCCGGCGCGGATCGCCGGCAGCCTGGGCCTGCTGGTGGTGGGCGCCCTGACCGGCACGGCCGGCTGGCTGGTGGTGGACCTGTGGTTCCCCGGCGGCCTGCTCCTCGCGCTGCTGGCGACCTTCGGACTGTTCCTCGGCGGGCGGATCGCGCTCGGGACCGGACTCGGGGTGGGCGGGGCCGCGGTCGGCTGGTTCCTCGCGTACGTGCTGCTCGGCGCCCCGCGCCCCGAGGGCGACTTCCTGCTCAGTTCGTCCGGAATCGGCCTGTACGCCTACCTTTTGGGGGGAACGGTGCTCGCTGTGATGTGTGCCACGATGCGCGGTCCGCTGGATCGGCCGGTTTCGGCCGCGCGGCCTGCCAAGTGACGTGGTGTCGGACTCCGTAGGGAGTCGGCGCGGCACGAGCGGACCGGGGCCCGAGGGCCGCTTCAGGGGGGTTTGGCGGGGCCTATGAGGAACCAGGGATTCCCTTGGGTCAGTTGCCCGGCGGCGACGGCCAGTATGGTGGACGGGCCGCCGAGCTGCCCGCGCACGGTATGACGGGCGGCGGAGCCAACCGGGAGAACCTGCCTTGAGTCGTGAAACTGACAGTTCGTCCTCCGGGCCCAACGGGCGCGGTGGAGCCGCATACCCCTCGGGTACGCCGCCGTATGGAACCGGCCAGTATCCGTCCACGACTGTGCCACCTGGGCCCGGCGCGTCGACCGCCCCGGAGGAGAACTCTGTGACCTCGAAGCCGTCCACGCCCGATTCCGACGGGCCCAAGACCGAGACCACCCTGACGACCCGGATCCGGATCAACATCCCGGGTTCGCGGCCGATCCCGCCGGTGGTCGTACGCAAGGCGATGGGCAGCGGCTCCGGAGAGGCCGGCGCCGCGCCGGACACCCGGCCGACGCCGCAGCAGGCGTCCGAGCCGGCGCCCGGGCGGGCGCCCGAGCCGCCGCTCGCGCAGCGGCCGAAGCCCGTGCCGACCCGGATCGAGGCCGAGCAGGAGCCGGCCGGCGCCCAGGGCGCGGGCGAAGCCGAGGAGCCGGCCAGCAACTGGTTCGCTCCCCGGAAGGCATCCGCCCCGGCCCCCGCGGCCCTCCCGCCGCTGCCCGTCCGGGAGCAGGCCGCGCCGCCCGTGGCCGGCCGGGCCCCGTCGCCCGCTCCGCGGGCCACCCCGCCGGCTCCGGCCGGGCCGGGCGCGGGCTTCCCGCCGCCCGCGCGCACCCAGGCCCCGCCGGTGGCCGACGCGGGCTTCGCCGCGCCGCGCACCCCGCCCCCGCCGGTCGCGGACTACGGTCCGGGCTTCTCCCCGGCCGCCCCCGCACCCGGCGGCCCCGGCGTCGGATCGACCCAGGGCTTCCCGGCGTACGGGAGCGGCCAGGCCGACGGCCCCGTCACCGAGGCGTTCCCCGTCTACGACAGCCAGGCCGACGGCTTCCCCGGCCCCACGGGCGGACCCGGCTTCGGCACCGGCCCCGTCGGCGGCTCCCCGGCCCAGGGGGCGCCGAGCTGGCCCGGACCCGAGGCGGACCGTGTGCCGACCCCGGTCCCGGCGCCCGCCCCGGCCGCCCCGCGCCCGGCGGCCCAGCAGGAGAAGGCCGCCCCCGCCAAGGCCGCCAAGCCCGCCAAGAAGGGCCGCTCCAAGCTGGTCCTCCTCGGCGGCGCCGCCGTGGTCCTCCTCGGCGTGGCCTACGGAGCCGGGCTGCTCCTGAACCACTCCGACGTCCCCAAGGGCACCACCGTCCTCGGTGTAGACATCAGCGGCAGCCGCGACGAGGCCGTGGCCAAGCTTCAGACGGCCTTCGGCGGCCGCGCCACCACCCCGCTCCAGGTCAGCGTCGGCGGCAAGCAGGTCGAGCTGAAGCCCGAGAAGGCCGGCCTGACCCTGGACAGCCAGACCACCGTCCGCAACGCGGCCGGCAGCGACTACAACCCGATCACCGTCATCGGCTCCCTCCTCGGCAACGAGCGCAAGGCCGACGCCGTTCTGCCGGTCGACGAGGAGAAGCTCCAGGTCGCGCTCCAGGAGCTCGCGGGCACCTCCGGTTCGGCCACCGAGGGCACCATCAAGTTCGACACCGGCAAGGCCGTGGCCGTCCCCGGCACCGCCGGCACCACCCTGGACGTGGACGCCTCCGTCCCGCAGGTGACCAAGGCCTTCCGCGACATGGTGGCCACGGGCAAGCCGACCGTGCCCGAGCTGCCGGTCACCACCAAGGCGCCCGTCATCGACCAGGCCGAACTCGACCGGGCCATGAAGGACTTCGCCGAACCCGCGATGTCCGCCAACGCCACGGTCAAGGCCGGCACCAAGTCCATCCCCTTCGGCAGCAAGTCCCTGCCCCGCATCCTCAGCATGCAGCCGGTCGACGGCCACCTCGTCGAGAAGTTCGACCTGGAAGCCCTCAAGCAGACCTACGGGAACGCCTTCGACGGCGTCCTGATCACCCGCGGCGACGGCTCCAAGACCGCCGTCACCCCGCAGGACGTCGCCGGCGCCCTCGTCAAGGCCCTGCGCGGCAAGACGACGGCCGAGCGGACCGCGGTCATCGACACCAACGCGAGCTAGGCAGCCCCACACCGGTGCCCCCGCCCCACCCGGGCGGGGGCACCGTCATGTCCGCCGCATGACATCCGTCATGCGGCACCCACGACGGTCGGCACTGCCGCGCGAGACCCCGTGCGGGCGAATCTTGAGCCATGACGACGACCGCGACACGCACCGCGAAGCCCGCCACCGACACCGTGGTGAGCTTCGAGAACGTGACCAAGAGCTACGGCACCGTCCGGGCCGTCGACGGCCTCTCCCTCTCCCTCCACCCGGGCGAGACCGTCGCACTCCTCGGCCCCAACGGCGCCGGAAAATCCTCCACCCTCGACCTCCTGCTCGGCCTGCGCCCCGCCGACTCCGGCTCCGTCCGGCTCTTCGGCACCACCCCGCGCGAGGCCGTCGCCGCCGGCCGCGTCGGCGCGATGCTCCAGAGCGGCGGCCTGATGGAGGAGGTGACCGTACGCGAAATCGTCGCCCTCGGCTGCTCCCTGCACCCCCGCCCGTACCCGGTGGACGAGGTGCTGGCCCGCGCCGGGGTCGACGGCATAGCCGGCCGGATGGTCAACAAGCTCTCCGGCGGCCAGGAGCAGCGCGTCCGCTTCGCCCTCGCCACCGCCGGACAGAGCGACCTGATCGTGCTGGACGAGCCGACCACCGGCATGGACGTGACCTCCCGCCAGGCCTTCTGGGCCACCATGCGGGAACAGGCCGCCCAGGGGCGCACCGTCCTGTTCGCCACGCACTACCTGGAAGAGGCGGACGCGATCGCCGACCGGGTGCTGGTGCTGAACAAGGGCCGGCTGCTGGCCGACGGCACCGCCGCCGAGATCAAGGCCAGGGCGGGCGCCCGGAAGATCTCCTTCGACCTGGACGCCCAGGACCCGGTGGACGAGCAGATGCTCCGCGCCCTGCCCGCCCTCACCGCCTACGAGCGGCACGGCGCGACCGTGCGGCTCCAGTCCCGCGACGCCGACGCGACCGTGCACGCCGTCTACGCGCTCGGGCTCTACCCCCGCAACCTGGAGGTCGCGGGCCTCGGCCTGGAACAGGCCTTCATCGCCCTCACCGAGGAGGCCTCGAAGTGAACGCCCTGATCAAGCTCGAAATCACCCGCGCCCTGCGCAACAAGAAGTACATCTTCTTCACCGTGCTCTACCCGGCCGCCCTCTTCCTGATGCTCGGCGGCACCCTCGACGGCACGACGAAGGTCATGGGCACCGAACTGACCATGCCCGCCTTCTACATGGTCGCCATGGCCTCCTTCGGCGCCCTGACCGCCGTCCTGATGGGCAACAGCGAGCGCATCGCCAAGGAGCGCGAGCAGGGCTGGGTCCGCCAGCTCCGGCTGACCGCCCTGCCCGGCCGCGGCTACGTCCTCGCCAAGACCGCCGGCGCGGGCGTGCTCTCGCTCCCGTCCATCGTGATCGTCTTCGCGGTGGCGGCCGCCGTGAAGGACGTACGGTTCGCCGCCTGGCAGTGGCTCGCCCTCACCGGTGCGATCTGGGCCGGCAGCCTCGTCTTCGCCGCGCTCGGCGTCGCCATCGGCTACCTGGCGAGCGGGGACACCGTCCGCCCCATCACGATGATCTTCTACTTCGGCCTGTCGATCCTCGGCGGCCTGTGGATGCCCACCACGAACTTCCCGCAGTGGCTCCAGACCATCGCGAGCTGGCTCCCCACCCACGCCTACGCGGGCCTCGGCCAGGCCATCGAGCTCGGCGGGGCGCCCCAGGCCAAGGACGTGGCGATCCTCGCGGTGTACTTCGTACTGTTCACCGGTGCCGCCGCCTGGCTGTACCGCAAGGACTCGATGAAGGCATGAACCAGTGGCCCTGACGCAGGAGGACGACGACCGCACGGGGATCGGCAAGCCGCCGGAGAACCACCGCGAGAAGCTGGTGAAGGCGCTCTGGATCAGCGTCTGGCTCTTCTACCTGAGCGCACCCGTCATCGACCTGATCCACGGCGGACACAGCCCCGGGGTCCGGCTGCTCGGCGGCCTGGGCCTCGCGGCCTTCGTCGCCTGGTACCTGGTGCTGGTCTTCCGCACCGCCCGGCAGATGGCGGTCCGCCGGGTCCTGGTCTCGCTCGCGGTGCTCTCCGCCCAGGCCACGGTCCTGTCGCTGACGCTGGGCCGCGAATGGCTCGTGCTCTTCGTCTACGTGTCCATCTCCTCCGGCGCCGCGCTGCCCGGGGAGATCTCCCGTTGGACGGTCCCGGGCGCGACCGCGCTGATGACGGCCACGGCCTTCGCGGTGCCGGGCGGGGAGGACTACCTGGCGGGCCTGCTGATCCCGGCCCTGATGGGCGGCTTCGCGATGGTCGGCATCCGGGCGATGATCCGGACCACCATCGAACTGCGCGAGGCCCGGGCCACGGTGGCGCAGCTCGCGGCCAACGAGGAGCGCCTGCGGCTGGCCCGCGACCTGCACGACCTGCTGGGCCACTCGCTGTCGCTGATCACGCTGAAGAGCGAGCTGGCGGGCCGGATGCTGCCCGGACAGCCCGACGCCGCCGCCCAGCAGGTGGCGGACATCGAGCGGGTCAGCAGGCAGGCGCTGGTCGACGTACGCGAAGCGGTGAGCGGGTACCGGCGGCCCACCCTGCCCGGCGAACTCGCGGGCGCCCGGACCGCGCTGGCCGCGGCGGGCGTGGTGGCGGACATCCCGAAGGAACCGGAGGGCGGTCTTCCGGAAGAGGCGGAGTCGGCGCTGGCGTGGTCGCTGCGCGAGGCGGTGACCAACGTGGTCCGCCACAGCGGGGCCACACGCTGCCGGGTCACGCTGGAGACCCGCCAGACGCTCGCGGGCCCGGTGGCCGAGCTGACGGTGTCGGACGACGGCACGGGCGGTCCGGGCCTGCCCGGCAACGGCCTGACGGGCCTGACCGAACGCCTGGAGGCGGTCGGCGGCACCCTGACGGCGGGCCCGGCCGGAAAGTCCGGCTTCGCCCTCACGGCCCGTGTCCCGCTGGACCTAGGATCAGGATCATGACCTCACGCCCCATCCGCATCCTCCTGGCGGAGGACCAGTCGATGGTCCGCGAGGCCCTCGCCGCCCTCCTCGGCCTGGAACCGGACATCGAGGTACTGGCCCAGGTCGCCCGCGGCGACGAGGTGGTGACGGCGGCGGGCGCGCACGACGTGAACGTCGCGCTGCTGGACATAGAGATGCCGGGCATGACGGGCATCGAGGCGGCCGCGGCCCTCCGCGCCGCCCACCCCGCGATCCGGATCGTCATCCTGACCACCTTCGGCCGCCCCGGCTACCTGCGGGGGGCGATGGAGGCCGGCGCCTCCGCGTTCCTGGTCAAGGACGCGCCGGCCGCGCAGCTGGCGGCCGCCGTACGCAAGGTCCTGGCGGGGGAGCGCGTCATCGACCCCACGCTGGCGGCAGCGGCCCTGGCGGAGGGCGCGAACCCGCTGACGGACCGGGAGCGGGAGGTCCTGCGGGCGGCGGAGTCGGGCGCGACGAACGCGGAACTGGCGGCCCGCCTCCACCTGTCCCAGGGCACGGTCCGCAACTACCTCTCGACGGCGATCCAGAAGCTCGCCGCCCGCAACCGCGCCGAAGCCGTCCGCACGGCCCGCGAAAAGGGCTGGCTCTGACCGGGGCTCCGCCCCAGGTCTTGGAGCTGCGGCTTTGCGGCGCGGGTCCGGGCGGAGCCCGGTTCCGGGAAGGGGCGGGGCGGGGGAGAGGCCCCGCGCAGCGGCAACCGCGCCCCGGGCCCGGGTCAGTTCAGCAGAGCGCGAGCGGAGACGGCCTCGGCGCGGATACGGGCCGCCGCATCGGCATCCACCGCCGCCACCACGTCGGCGTACGCCTCCAGCTCGGCCGCGCCCTCCTGGAAGGAACCCCGTTCCACCAGCAGCCGCGCCCGCTCGATCCGCAGCGACGCCGGATGCGACGGCAGCAGCAGCGACAGCTCCACCGCCCACAGCGCCACCCCCGACTGCTCCGGCCGGGCCGAGGCCCACGCCCGGATGTTGGTCAGGATCCGCAGCACGATGTCCAGCGTGCGGGCCGGCGTACGCGGCCCCTGCGCCAGCTCCGCCGGCCCCGCGCCCAAGGACGCGCCGCCCGCGAACGGGTCGACCACCACGCCCTCCTCCGGGTCCCCGAAGCCCACCACGAAGTGCCCCGGCAGCCCCAGCCCGTACACCGGCGCACCGGCCCGCCGGGCGACCTCCAGCCACACCACCGACAACAGGATCGGCAGCCCCCGCCGACGCCGCAGCACCTCGTGCAGCAGCGAGGACGACAGCCGGTCGTAGTCCGCCGGGGTGCCGTGGAAACCGAGGCGTCCGCCCAGCAGTTCCGTCACCGCCGAGGCCCACGCCCGCCCGCCGCGCAGCCCGTACGGCAGCATCCCGGCCAGCCGGTCCAGCTCGATCTGCGCCCAGTCCATGGCGCGTTCGTCCATCTCCGGGTCCGCCTCCGCGGCCAGCAGCAGGCACAGCAGCGCCAGGTCCGGCCGCTCCGACCGGGCTTCCGCCGCGAACTGCTCCCGCCGGTCCGCCGGACTCACGCCGACGCCCGGTAGTGGTGGTACGTGTGGTGCGGCGCGAAGCCCAGCCCGTCGTACAGGGCCAGCGCCTCCGGATTGTCCGTCTCCACCTGGAGCCACGCCGCCGACGCGCCCTCCTCCAGCGCCCGCCGCGCCAGCGCCGCCATCACCGCCGTCGCCAGACCCTCCCGCCGGTGCGCGGGGTCGACCGTCACCGCCGCGAAGCCGGCCCACCGGCCGTCCACCACGCACCGCCCGACGGCCCGGCCCCCGGGCAGCGCCGCGAACCACACCGACGGGCCCCGGGCCAGCACCTCCCGGGCCACGTCCGGGTCGGCGACCTTCCCGTAGCGCCCCAGCCACTCCTCGTCCGGGACGCGCGTCAGACGCACGTCCCCGGCGGCGGGGGCGTCCACGTCACCCACCGGCGCGAGGGCCCCGATCCGTACCTCCGCCGACACCTCGGCCGCCCAGCCGCGCCGTTCCAGCTCCGCGATCAGCAGCTCCTGGGTGCCGACCGCCCCCGTCGCGGCCTGCACGTACGCCGGAAGTCCTCGTTCCGCGTACCAGGAGGTCACCCGCGCGAGTGCATCGTCCAGCGGTATCCCGGGATCGCCGAGCGGCAGCACCGAATTGGCCCGCCGGGTGAATCCGGCGGCCGCCCGCAGCGTCCACTCGCCCAGCCGCTCGCTCTCCAGCGGCTGCCAGGACCGCGCCCCGACCCGCGAGAGCTCCTCGAAAGAGGCCGCCGGACCCCGTCGGCGGGCCGGCGCGGGCGGCACGACCTTGCCCGCGACCAGCGAGGATTCCGCGATGCGGACGGTCTGGCCGCTCTTTCGTGTGATCAGCAGCACACCCTGGTCCCAGGATGTGAGAACCCCTACCGCGTCCGCGTACTCGGGCACCCCGCTCCGGCCGCGCTCCACCCGTCGTACAGAGACTCGTTTACCCACGTCAGCTGGGGTAATACGGATTTCCAGCAGCCCACCGGCGGTGATTTCCACAGCTCTGTACGCCCCTCCTGTTCGGATCGTGCCCGGGAACGGAGATACTAGGTGCGGGCATCGACGACGCCGCGCTCCCGCGCGATATGGAAAGCCCTACCGAGGAGGAACGAGAGCGTGACCTACGTCATCGCGGAGCCTTGTGTCGACGTCAAGGACAAGGCATGCATCGAAGAGTGCCCGGTCGACTGCATCTACGAGGGCCAGCGGTCCTTGTACATCCACCCGGACGAGTGCGTCGACTGTGGTGCCTGTGAGCCGGTTTGCCCGGTCGAGGCCATCTTCTACGAGGACGACACTCCGGAGGAGTGGAAGGACTACTACAAGGCGAACGTCGAGTTCTTCGACGAGCTCGGTTCGCCCGGTGGTGCCTCCAAGCTCGGCCTGATCGAGCGCGACCACCCCTTCATCGCGGCGCTGCCCGCCGACATCAACCCGTCTCACTGAGGGTTCGCGGCACTAGCGCCACTCGGTCCCGTACGGCCTGCCCGCCGCACGGGACCGAGGTGTTTCCCGACCTTCGCGTCCAGCACCCAGAGAGAGCAGAGACCATCGTGGCCGCAGTATCCGACCGTCTTCCCGCCTTCCCCTGGGACAAGCTGGAGCCGTACAAGGCGACGGCGGCGGCCCACGCGGACGGCATCGTCGACCTGTCGGTCGGCACGCCCGTGGACCCGGTGCCGGAGCTGATCCAGCGCGCCCTGATCGGCGCCGCGGACTCCCCGGGCTACCCGACCGTGTGGGGGACGCCCGCCCTGCGCGACGCGATCACGGGCTGGGTGCGCGGGCGCCTCGGGGCGAGCGCCGCCGGGCACCGCAACATCCTGCCGGTCGTCGGCTCCAAGGAGCTGGTGGCCTGGCTGCCGACCCAGCTGGGCCTCGGAGCCGGGGACAAGGTCGCCTACCCCCGGCTCGCCTACCCGACGTACGAGGTCGGTGCGCGGCTGTGCGGCGCCGAGGCGGTCGTCTACGACGACCCGACCGAGCTCGACCCGGCCGGCGTGAAGCTGCTGTGGCTCAACTCCCCGTCCAACCCCACCGGGCAGGTCCTCTCCAAGGAGGAACTCATCCGGATCGTGGCCTGGGCGCGCGAGCACGGGATCCTGGTTTTCAGCGACGAGTGCTACCTGGAGCTGGGCTGGGAGGCCGAGCCCGTCTCCGTCCTCCACGACGACGTGTGCGGGGGCTCGTACGAGGGCCTCGTCGCCGTCCACTCGCTCTCCAAGCGGTCCAACCTGGCCGGCTACCGGGCGGCGTTCGTCGCCGGTGACGCGGACGTGCTCGGCGAGCTGCTGGAGATCCGCAAGCACGGCGGCATGATGACCCCCGCCCCGGTGCAGGCGGCCACCGTCGCGGCGCTCGGCGACGATGCGCACGTCGAGGAGCAGCGCGGCCGCTACGCCGCCCGCCGCGCGGCGCTGCGCGGCGCCCTGGAGGCGCACGGTTTCCGCGTCGAGCACAGCGAGGCGAGCCTCTACCTCTGGGTGACCCGGGACGAGCCCTGCTGGGAGACGGTCGCCTACCTCGCGGGCCTGGGCATCCTGGTCGCGCCGGGCGACTTCTACGGCGAGGCGGGCGCGCGGTTCGTGCGCGTGGCCTTCACCGCCACCGACGAGCGCGTCGAGGCCGCCGTCAAGCGCCTCGGCTGAGGACCTCCCCGCACAGCCCGAAGGGGCCGGGAGTTCGTGCTCCCGGCCCCTTCGGTGCGCCCGCGGCGGATCAGCCGCCCAGCGGCAGACCACCAGGCAGGCCGCCCGGCAGGCCACCGGGCAGCCCGCCGCCGGCCAGCGGCAGCTGCTGCGTGGTGGGCAGCCCGCCGAGCAGTCCGGTCGCCTTACCGGCCACGTCGGCGGCGGGGGCGGCGGCCGGCAGGGCCTCGGTCGCAGCACCCGCGGCGTCCGTGGCGGCACCGGTCACGGCCGAGGCGTCGGCGGCGTCCGGGGCGGTCAGTGCGCCCAGCTGCGGCACGGACTCCAGACCGGCGGCGCTGGCCGCGCCGGCGGCACCGACCACGGGCGCTGCCCCGGCTGCGACGAGCAGCGCGGCACGGGCGATCCGACGGGTCAGGGGGAGAGACATGTTGCTCCTAAGCGGTAGCGGCTGAGTACGCCATGTACAACCGCTCGTGGGGCGGGTGGAGTTGCGGCTCCGGTGGGTAAAGGATCTGTAACGCATCGTTTAATCGGCTTCCGCGACAAGCGCATTGGATGCGCGCCCACCAGGCCTTCTGTGCTTCCGGGACCCTCGCGGACGGGTCGTTCGGCCACCCCCGCACGAGTGATCACTCGTACGCCTGCCCGCGCCTCAGCGGGCGATGAAGATCCGTACCTCGTCGGCTGAGGAGCTCTCCGGACCGCCGCCGGACGTGCCGCGCCCGCCCTTCCGCTGCCACTCGCCCCGGTCCTGCCCGCCGGTCCAGCCCTTGCCCGCGTACGAGACCCGGGCGATGCCCAGCTCGTGCGACCGGGCCACCGCCCAGTGCGCCATCGCCCGGCCGCGGCGCGCTTCACCGGGCCCGCCGTCCTGCTTCAGCCGCAGGGTGATCTCGGGCTCCGCGGCCCCGCCCGGGGCCGTCCGGCCGGCAGGCGCACCGTTTCCGCCAGTTCCCAGGACCTCCTTGCCGAAGGCGCGGACCAGCTCGGCCTTCACCTTCTCCGGATCGCCGTGCTGCGGGACCGGGCCCGCGCAGGACAGCGTGCCGCTCTCGCCGAAGGTCGCCGTCAGCACCGTCGCGTCCGACTCGTGCTTCGCGTACGCCTGCGGGAAACCGCTGCGCTGCACCTTCTGCGCGGCCACCGTCAGCGGCATCCGCGAATACCCCGGAACGTCCGCGAGGTGGTCGTAGAAGATCCCGGCCGAGTACACGGGGTCCATGATCTGCTCCGGCGTGCCCCAGCCCATCGAGGGCCGCTGCTGGAACAGGCCCAGCGAGTCCCGGTCGCCGTGGTCGAGATTGCGCAGCGCCGACTCCTGCATCGCGGTCGCCAGCGCGATGGTCACCGCCCGGTCCGGCAGCCCCTTGGAGATGCCGACGGCGGCTATCGTCGCCGCGTTCGCCGCCTGTTCCGGGGTCATCTCGTACTCCTGCTCGCCGCCGGCGGACGCGGCGGCCGTGCAGTGCGGGGCGCCGACGCCGCCGTTGGAGTACCGCTGGACGGCGAAATAGCCGATCACCGCGAACAGGACGAGCAGACCCACGGCCGTACGGAGCGGCCTGCGGCGACGGGGGCGAGGATCACGGTTCTCGGGCACGCGGCCCACCGTACTTGAGCCATATGACGCGTCCAGCGGCCGGACGTCCGAGGCTCCGCCCGTGCCCGGGGCGTTAGGGTCGGTCCATGCCCGAATCCGAGCTGGACCTCACCCAGGACGCCGCCGAGCTGACCGCCCGGCTCGTCGACATTCCCTCCGTGAGCGGCGACGAGAAGGTACTCGCCGACCTCGTGGAACACGCGCTGCGGGCCCTGCCGCACCTCACCGTGGACCGCTTCGGCAACAACGTCGTCGCCCGCACGCACCTCGGCCGCGCCGAGCGCGTCGTACTCGCAGGCCACCTCGACACCGTTCCGATCGCCGACAACGTCCCCTCCCGCCTCGACGAGAACGACGTCCTGTGGGGCTGCGGCACGACCGACATGAAGTCCGGTGTCGCCGTACAGCTGCGCATCGCGGCGACCGTCCCCGAGCCGAACCGGGACCTCACCTTCGTCTTCTACGACCAGGAGGAGGTCGCCGCCGACCTCAACGGGCTCGGCAAGGTCGCCGAGGCCCATCCCGACTGGCTGACCGGCGACTTCGCGGTGCTGCTGGAGCCTTCCAACGCGGAGGTCGAGGGCGGCTGCCAGGGCACGCTGCGCGTCCTGCTGCGCACGGCCGGCGAGCGCGCCCACTCCGCGCGCAGCTGGATGGGGGCCAACGCCATCCACGCGGCGAGCCCGATCCTGGCCAGGCTGGCGGCGTACGAGCCCCGCAAGCCGGTCATCGACGGCCTGGAGTACCACGAGGGCCTCAACGCGGTCCGCATCGAAGGCGGTGTCGCCAACAACGTCATCCCCGACGCGTGCACGGTCACGGTCAACTTCCGCTACGCCCCCGACCGCAGCGAGGCCGATGCGCTGGCCCACGTACGGGAGGTCTTCGCGGACTGCGGCGTCGCCGAGTTCGTGGTCGACGACCACTCCGGCGGCGCGCTCCCCGGTCTCTCCCACCCGGCGGCGGCGGCCTTCATGGAGGCGGTCGGCGGCCGCGCCATGCCGAAGTTCGGCTGGACGGACGTCTCCCGCTTCAGCGCGCTGGGCGTCCCCGCGGTGAACTACGGGCCGGGCGACGCCCTGCTGGCCCACAAGGTCGACGAGCGCGTCGAGACGAAGGCGATCCTGCACTGCGAGGAACGACTCCGTGCCTGGCTGACCGACTGAATTCCGCTTCCCGTCACCTTCGTGCGCCTAATCTGATCCAACGATCAGCAGGAGGGAGCACGTCATGGGCAACCGCGGTAATCCTGATGGGGACGCTCAGCGCCGGCCCGAGGAGCAGCAGCTCGGGCCGGTGCTGAGGAGGCGGAGCCAGATCAAGGCGGGCAGCACGACGGACCAGCGGCTGCTGGATTCGGCCGGTCCCTCCGAGTGGGTGCACACCGATCCCTGGCGGGTCCTGCGCATCCAGTCGGAGTTCATCGAGGGCTTCGGCACGCTCGCCGAGCTGCCGCCCGCGATCAGCGTGTTCGGCTCGGCCCGTACGCCCGCCGGATCACCGGAGTACGACGCCGGGGTGCGGATCGGCAGCGCGCTCGTCGACGCGGGCTTCGCGGTGATCACCGGTGGCGGTCCGGGTGCGATGGAGGCGGCCAACAAGGGCGCCCGCGAGGCGAACGGCATCTCGGTCGGACTCGGCATCGAGCTCCCCTTCGAGCAGGGGCTCAACCAGCACGTCGACCTCGGGCTGAACTTCCGGTACTTCTTCGTGCGCAAGACGATGTTCGTGAAGTACAGCCAGGGCTTCGTGGTCCTGCCCGGCGGCCTCGGCACGCTGGACGAGCTGTTCGAGGCGCTGACCCTGGTCCAGACCCAGAAGATCACCCGCTTCCCGATCGTGCTGTTCGGCACCGAGTACTGGAGCGGCCTGATCGACTGGCTGAAGAACACGGTGATCGCGCAGGGCAAGGCCTCGGAGAGGGACCTGTACCTCTTCCACGTCACGGACGACGTGGACGAGGCGATCGCGCTGGTGACGAAGGAAGTCGGCAAGTAGGACCGAGCCGCGCGAGCCCCCGGCGGTCGTCCGCCGGGGGCTCGCGGGCTCGCCCCAGGTGCGGCCGCGGGTCACCGCCCGGCCCCGAGCGGACTCAGGCCAGCCCGCGGCGGGCGACGGCCGGGGGGCGGTGGCCCTGGATGGAGCGGACCATGTCCAGGATCTGCTTGGTCTCCGCGACCTCGTGGACGCGGTAGACCTGGGCGCCCAGCCAGGCCGAGACGGCCGTTGTGGCCAGGGTGCCCAGCAGGCGCTCCTTGACCGGCTTGTCGAGGGTCTCGCCGACGAAGTCCTTGTTGGACAGGGAGACCAGGACCGGCCAGCCGGTGTCGGTCATCTCCGACAGGCGGCGCGTGGCCTCCAGGGAATGGCGGGTGTTCTTCCCGAAGTCGTGGCCCGGGTCGATCATGATCGCGTCCCGGCGGACGCCCAGCGCGGCCGCCCGCTCCGCCAGGCCGACCGTGACGCGCAGGATGTCCTCCATCACATCCTCGTACTGGGTCCGGTGCGGCCGGGTCCGCGGCTCGACCCCGCCCGCGTGGGTGCACACCAGCCCGGCCCCGTGGCGCGCCGCGACCTCCGCCAGCCTGGGATCCACCCCGCCCCACGCGTCGTTCAGCACGTCCGCCCCGGCCTCGCACACGGCCTCGCCGACCTCGTGCCGCCAGGTGTCCACGCTGATCACCACGTCCGGGTGGCGGCGCCGGACCTCCGCCACGAAGCCGACCGTCCGCCGCGCCTCCTCGGCTGCGTCCACGTGCTCGCCCGGGCCGGCCTTGACGCCGCCGATGTCGATGATCGCGGCGCCCTCGGCGACCGCCTGTTCGACCCGGTCCAGCGCCGGCTCGTCGCGGAACGTCGCGCCCTGGTCGTAGAAGGAGTCCGGAGTCCGGTTCACGATGGCCATGATCACCGGCTCGTGGGTGTCGAACTCGCGCCTGCCCAGTCGCAGCATCCTGCTCTTTCCTCCTTCGGCGGCCCTCGCGCCTCGCCTGCGACCTTAACCTGGTGGCCGGAGTCTCTCAGGGGAGTTGATCGTGTTCTTCTTCTTGATGATCGCGCTGGTCGTGGTCGTGGCAGCGGTCACCCTGGCGGTGATCGGCGGTGGCTCGGAGGCCGTCCTGCCGGAAGCGGAGCCGGACCGGGTGGCCGACGGGCTGCCGGAGACCCGGCCCGTCGTACGGGAGGACATCGACGCGCTGCGGCTGCCGGTCGCGCCGCGCGGATACCGGATGGCCGAGGTGGACGACGTACTGGAGCGGCTGGCGGCCGAGCTGGCCGAGCGGGACGCGCGGATCGCGCAGCTGACGGCCGCGGCGGCCGCCCCGGCGGGCCCGTCGGACGCGGCCGGGACCGTCGACCTCACCAAGGGCGGTGAGCGGTGACTGGCACCGTGGCGGGCCCGGACGGGCTGCTGCGGTGCCCGTGGGCGCTGTCCACGGAGGATTACGTCGCCTACCACGACACCGAGTGGGGCCGCCCCGTGCACGGCGACGACGCGCTGTACGAGCGGCTGTGCCTGGAGGCCTTCCAGTCGGGGCTGTCCTGGCTGACGATCCTGCGGCGGCGGGAGGGGTTCCGCAAGGCCTTCTCCGACTTCTCGATCGCGGCGGTCGCGGAGTTCGACGACCGCGACGCGGAGCGGCTGCTGGCCGACGAGGGGATCATCCGCAACCGGGCCAAGATCGAGGCGACCCTGGCCAACGCGAAGGTCCTGGCCGGCTGGGAGCCGGGCGAGCTGGACGCACTGATCTGGTCCCACGCCCCCGGGAAGCCGGGCCCGGCCCCGCACACGGTCACCGAGGTGCCGGCGGTCACCCCGGAGTCCACCGCCCTGGCCAAGGCCCTGAAGAAGGCGGGCATCCGCTTCGTCGGCCCCACCACGGCCTATGCCCTCATGCAGGCCTGCGGCCTGGTCAACGACCACCTGATCGACTGCGCCTCCCGCGAGGCCTGAGCCTCGCGGGAGCAAAGGGGCCTCAGCGGCCGAGGTACTTCGGCGGCTGCTTCGCGAGGAAGGCCTGGACGGCGATGGCGTGGTCCTCGGAGGCTCCGGCGCGGGTCTGGACGACGTCCTCGCGCTCCAGCGCCTCGGTGAGGGAGTGGGTGGCCCCGTACGCCAGGGACTCCTTCAGGGCCGCGTAGGCGACCGTGGGGCCCGAGGCCAGCGCGCGGGCCACGGCCTCGGCCTCGGCGGGCAGGGAGTCCGAGGGGACCAGGCGGTTGACGATGCCGAGGTCGTACGCCTCCTGGGCCTTGACCGAGCGCGGGAAGAGCAGCAGGTCCGAGGCGCGGGAGGCGCCGATCAGGCGGGGCAGGGTCCACGAGACCCCGGAGTCGGCGGTCAGCGCCACCCCGGCGAACGAGGTGTTGAAGGACGCGGTGTCGGCGACGACCCGGAAGTCCGCCGCCAGCGCGAAACCGAAGCCCGCTCCGGCCGCGACCCCGTTCACGCCGGCCACCACGGGCTTCGGCATCTCCGTGATCGCCCGGACGATCGGGTTGTAGTGCTCGGAGACCGTGTTCATGGTGAGCGAGGTGCCGGTCTCGCGGTCCGACAGCAGGTTCCCGACGTGCTCCTTGAGGTCCTGGCCCACGCAGAAGGCCCGGTTGCCGGCCGCCGTGAGCAGGACGGCCCGTACCGCGGTGTCCGCGGCCGCCGCCTGGACCGCGTCGCGCAGCGCGACCTTGGCCTCGGTGTTCATGGCGTTCATCGCGTCCGGGCGGTTGATCGTGATGGTCGCGAGTCCGTCGTTCACTTCGTAGAGCACGCTGTCGGCCATGGCAGGGGCTACCCCTTCGTCGCGGGATGGTTACCGGCCGGTACCGGCCGGGTGCAAGGGCCAGCATGGCGGACCGGAGCGCACGCGCGCGTGTGATGTGCGTCAAAGAAAGCGGACGCGGTTCGCGCGGTGCGGCGGCGAAGTATCGCAGGCGGGTCCCCGAAATGAGTGGTTTTGGCCGAGCGCGTTGCCCAATCGTTCACGGGCGATGTTGGTCATCGGGTCCTGACATGCGGGATAATGGCTTGGAAGCAATGTGTTCGATGCCGGGTACTAGGCGCCTGAATGGGGCCGTCGGCTGACGATGAGCTGGTTTCAGGAAGGGGAACGAGCATGGCGGCCATGAAGCCGCGGACGGGCGACGGCCCGCTCGAGGTCACCAAGGAGGGGCGGGGCATCGTCATGCGCGTACCGCTCGAGGGCGGCGGTCGGCTTGTCGTCGAGCTGACGCCGGACGAGGCGGACGCCCTGGGTGACGCCCTGAAGAAGGTCGTCGGCTGAATCGTCGGCACCATCTGCGTTCTGCATTCTCTGCGCTGCCCCGACCGCGATCTGCGGCCGGGGCAGCGTTGTGTCGTCCTCCAGGCCGCCCCATCCCCTTCCGGAGCCACGCCGTGACGTTCTCCCCGCCCGCGCCGCCCGCCTTCGCCGACTGCACGCCGCGTCAGAAGGCGGCCCGGGTCCTCTCCGACGTCCTGGCGCCGGCGAACCTGGTGGTGGCCCTCCTCCTGCTGATCGGCTGGCACAGCACCACCTCGTGGTCCGGCCTCGGCTGGGGGCTGCTCGCCGCGCTGTTCTGCGGCGCCGTCCCGATCGGGATCATCGTGCTCGGGGTCCGCCGCGGGGCGCTGACCGACCAGCACATCCGCGTACGGCGCCAGCGCGTGGTCCCGATGGCCCTGAGCCTGGTCTCCGTCGGCGCCGGGATCACCCTGCTGTACGGGCTCGACGCCCCCGAGGACGTCTTCGCGCTCGTCGTGGCGATGCTCGTCGGCCTCGTGTCGTCCCTGCTGGTCACCGTCGGCTGGCAGATATCCATCCACATGTCGGTGGCCGGCGGCTCCGTGATGATCCTGGCGCTCGTCTTCGGTCCGTCCGTGCTCCCCGCGGCGCTGATCGCCGCCGCCGTCGGCTGGTCCCGGCTGGCCCTGCGGGCGCACACGGCTGCCCAACTGCTCGCCGGCGCCGCCCTGGGCGGTACGGCGGCGCTCACCTTCTCCCTGGTGCGCTGAGACGCACGTACGGGGCACGCGGGGGCGGGGGACGCGGCGCGGGGCTCAGCGCCGCACGGCGCACAGCAGCCCGTCGCCCACCGGGAGCAGGGCGGCCTCCAGCGCGGGGCTCTCCCGGACGGCGCGCAGCAGTTCGCGGACGCGCAGCACCTCCACCGGCTGGGCCGCGGAGTCGACCGTACGGCCTTCGGAGAAGACTCCCTCGAAGCACACCAGTCCGCCGGGGCGCAGCAGACGCAACGATTCAGCAAGGTAGTCGAGGGACTCGGCCGGGTCGCCGTCGCAGAAGACGAGGTCGTACCCGCCGTCGGCGAGGCGGGGGAGCACGTCGAGTGCGCGGCCGGGGATGAACCGCGCGCGGTTGCCCGCGAAGCCCGCGGCGCGGAAGGCCTGGCGGGCGAAGGCCTGCCGGTCCGCTTCGGGATCCACCGTGGTCAGCACCCCGTCGGGGCGCATTCCGTGGAGCAGGTGGATGCCGGAGACGCCGGTTCCGGTACCGATCTCGGCGACCGCCTTGGCGTCCGCGGTGGCTGCCAGCAGGCGCAGCGCGGCCCCGGTGCCGGGAGAGACGGAGCGCAGGCCCGCTTCCCTGGACCGGTCGCGGGCCCATCGCAGAGCGTCGTCCTCGGCGACAAACGCGTCGGCGAACGCCCAGCTCGTCTGCCGGTTGCCGGTAATGACCCTCTCCTGTCCCCATAGTTGGCGCAACGGTGACTGTATCCGTTGACGTCGGGAACCCGCAGATGGGACCGGGCGTTGTGAAGGGTGTGGGCGGGATAAGAAGGGACGGTGCCGGGCAGATCGGCAGTCCAGGACCGCTCCGCGGCTTAAGACTCGCGTAAAGATACTGCAAAAATGCTTATCCGGAGCTGACAGAGGGGGTGGCTATGGTAGGGACTCCACTGGACACCACCAGAGCCGACAGGGGAGGTGCGGCTGCGCCTGTGGATCGTGGGGGCGTGTTCAGACGCCTCTTCTGGTCGGCGGGTGAGCCGAAATCCGTGACCGACATTGCTGACAGCTTCCACACCGCCGCCGCAACCACCGCGACCTTTGCCGCCGATGCGGGCTCCCAGGCGTGGACCCCTCCCTCATGGGAGGAGATCGTCAGCACGCACAGTGCGCGGGTCTACCGCCTCGCCTACCGGCTGACGGGTAACCAGCACGATGCCGAGGACCTGACCCAAGAGGTCTTCGTCCGCGTCTTCCGCTCGCTGTCCACGTACACGCCCGGCACGTTCGAGGGCTGGCTGCACCGCATCACCACGAACCTGTTCCTGGACATGGTCCGCCGCAAGCAGCGGATCCGCTTCGACGCGCTCGCCGACGACGCCGCCGAGCGGCTGCCCAGCCGGGAGCCGTCCCCGCAGCAGGTCCTGCACGACACGCACTTCGACGCGGACGTCCAGCAGGCGCTGGACACCCTCGCGCCCGAGTTCCGCGCGGCCGTGGTGCTGTGCGACATCGAGGGCCTGTCCTACGAGGAGATCGCCGCCACGCTCGGCGTGAAGCTCGGTACCGTGCGCAGCCGTATCCACCGGGGCCGTTCGCACCTGCGCAAGGCGCTCAAGCACCGCTCTCCCGCGGCCCGCGCCGAGCAGCGCGCGCTGGCCGGAGCGGCCGTCGGTGCGCCGGGCGCCGGGAGAGAGGGCGGAGCCGAGTGAGCGGAGTCAGTCCGTCCCCCGCCGAACAGCACCTGGGTGACCGGCTTGCCGCCCTGGTGGACGGCGAGCTGACGCACGACGTGCGTGAGCGCGTCCTGGCCCACCTGGCCACCTGCGCCAAGTGCAAGGCCGAAGCCGATGCCCAGCGTCGCCTGAAGACCATGTTCGTGGAGAGCGCGCCGCCGCCGCTGTCCGCCGGCCTGCTGGCCCGGCTGCAGGGGCTGCCGGGTGGCGGCCTCGACGGGCCGTCGGGGCTGTCGGGACCGTCCGGCTCCGCGGATCCGCACGGCAGCTCCGGTTTCCCGGGTCGCTCCGGCAACGACCCGCTCGCCTCGTTCGCGTACGCGCTGCCGACGGCCGCCGGGCCGCGTCAGGACGGCTTCCGGATCCACGAGGTGGGCCGTCCGCGCCGCCGGTTCGCCTTCGTCGCCGCCGGGGCCGTGTCGCTGGCCGCGATCGCGCTGGGCGGCGCGATGCCCCTGGAAGGCGCGGACCCGAACGTGCGGGGTACGACGCACCCGGCCGGGCCCGCACCCGCGTCCAGGCCCGGCCCCGCCGTGTCCGTGGCCGACGCGTCCGTCCGCGACCGGCCGCCCACGCCGGCCGGGGTACCGCTCCTCCTGTCGACCGTCACGCCCCCGCTCCCGCCGCTCCACCCCTCCGTGCAGAGTTCGGCCCGCCCGGTCTCACTGCTGCGCTGACCGGGGACCTGATTGAATCTGCGGCACATGCGGATAGGTACGCGGGGAGCGCCCATGGCCGACAGGCAGCAGACCGATCCGGCTCCACAGTGGTGGAGCCGGCCCGACGGCACGGCGGACGCGCGCCGCGAAGGGGTCCCCTCCCCGCGGCCCGAAGGCGTGACCGACGGCGAAGCCCAGGACGAAGACCGGCCCGCGCCCCAGGACGAGGCCCGGGCCGACGCGCAGGCGGCGGTCCGTGCGGTGCGCTACGACCCCTGGGGCGACCAGCCGTTGCAGGCCGTGGACCGGGGCAGGCGTGGCCCCGGCTTCCGGCTGTGGCAGGTCGCGGCCCTCGCCGCGGGTACCGCCCTGCTGGCCGGCGGGATCGGCGGGTACCTCGGCGTGCTCGCCGAGCGGCAGAGCAGCACCCGCCTGGAACTGCCCCAGGCGGCCGTCGCCGACAAGGGCCGCGCGCCGGAGAGCGTCGCGGGCATCGCGGCCACGGCCCTCCCCGGCGTGGTCACCCTGCACGTGCGGGGCGCGTCGAGCAGCGGCACCGGCACCGGCTTCGTACTCGACCAGCAGGGCCACATCCTGACCAACAACCACGTGGTCGCCGACGCCAAGGAGATAACGGTCACCTTCAGCACCGGCGAGAGCGTCACCGCCGAGCTGGTGGGCCGCGACTCCGGGTACGACCTGGCCGTGGTCAAGGTCAGCGGGGTGCGGGGGCTCCAGCCGCTGAGCCTCGGCAACTCCGAGAACGTGAAGGTCGGCGACCCGGTGGTGGCCATCGGGGCCCCGTTCGACCTGTCCAACACCGTCACCGCCGGCATCATCAGCGCCACCGGTCGGCCGGTCACCGCGGGCGGCGACAAGGGCGACGGCAGCGACATCAGCTACGTGGACGCCCTCCAGACCGACGCCCCCATCAACCCCGGGAACTCCGGCGGCCCCCTCCTCGACGCAAAGGCCCACGTGGTCGGCATCAACAGCGCGATCCGGGGCGCCGACAAGGACGATCCCGCGCGGCAGGGCGGCTCCATCGGGCTCGGTTTCGCCATTCCGATCAACCAGGGCAAGCGCGTCGCCGAGGAGCTCATCCGCACCGGCCGCGCCACGCACCCCGTCATCGGGGTCACCCTGGACATGCAGTACACGGGTGACGGCGCCCGGGTCGGGGACAAGGGCGAGGACGGCAAGCCGGCCGTGACCGCCGGCGGCCCGGCCGCCCGCGCCGGAGTCAAGGCCGGCGACGTGATCACCAAGGTCGACGGCCAGCGCGTGCGCGGCGGTGACGAACTGATCATCAAGATCAGGGCCCACCGCCCGGGGGACCCGCTGACCCTCACCGTGCTCCGCGAGGGCCGCGAGCGGACACTCGAAGTGGTCCTCGGATCGGCAGACGGCTCTTAGGAGCACTGGGGTACCGTGTGTCCGGGCCCGCAGTGAAGAGAGCCGAGGAGCGGCAAGGTGTTCAACGACATAGGAGCACTCGAACTCGTCACGATCGTGGTGCTCGCCATTCTCGTCTTCGGCCCGGACAAACTGCCCAAGGTCATTCAGGACGTGACGGGCGTCATCCGGAAGATCCGTGCGTTCTCGGACAGTGCCAAGCAGGACATCCGCTCCGAACTCGGCCCGGAATTCAAGGACTTCGAGTTCGAGGACCTGAACCCGAAGACCTTCATCCGCAAGCAGCTGACCGAGAACGAGGACCTCAAGGAGCTCCGCAGCAGCTTCGATCTCCGCAAGGAGCTGAACGACGTCACCGACGCCGTCAACAGCAAGGAGACGGACCTCCCGTCGGCCGCCACGCCCGGCGACGGCACCGGTCCCGACCTGCTGAAGAAGCCCGCCGCGCCCGCCTCCGACCAGCGCGCCCGCTTCGACGCCGACGCCACCTGACGCGCGACCTGCCCGGCGATCGGGGGTGGGATGGCTATCCTCCATGAGTCCGGATCCAGGATGCCCGCGGGGGGCTGGCCGTTCCGGACCCCACGGAACGAGAGGCCGCTCAGATGGAGACGACGAGCAGTAGTCGGGTAGGGGCGCAGACCGCCGATACGCCCGCCCACGCCGCCGCACCCGCGCAAGAACCGCAGACCACCACGCAGCCGCAGGAGGCCGCCGCTCCCGTCCCGGCGGCCCGCCGGACGGCCGGGGGGTTCCTGGCGGCCGACTTCCCCTGGTACGGGCTGGACGGGGCCTTCACCGGCCCCCGCTGGCTCATGCAGGTCGGCACCGGCGCCGACGGCACCGTCGAGCACGGATCCACCGGCCACGGCGACGAGCCGTCCGCCCGCGGCGAGATCGCCACCGGTGAGAAGGAGCGCTTCGCGGTGGTCGTCACCGTCGCGAGCAACCCGGTCCGGCGCAGCGGCGACGGCACCGGCACCCTGGAGGCCACCTCGGTCTCCTCGGCGGCCTGGCTGGCCGGGTCGGGGCTGCTGGCCTACAGCTGGCCCGGGCAGATGGACCACTCCCTGCGCAGCGACTGGCTCGACCAGCAGACCGAGGCCGCGTGGGAACTCGCGGACGATCTCGCGGGGCCGGATTGGTCGACGCTGTCGCTGCCGGTGGACGGGGAGCCGACGCCGTTCCACTACCGCGAGTCGGAGTTCGGCTGGGTGCTCGCCGGGTCCACCAGCAGCGGGGTGCACCTCGGCGCCTACGGCCGGGGCATGAGCGCGTACGGCCTCGGCTTCTCGGTCATCGGCGACCTGGCGGCGTACGAGTAGGGGTCGCGCGGGCAACGCGAAGGGGCGCCGCTCGTCGAGCGGCGCCCCTTCGCGTGCGCGGCGGGAATCAGAACTTGTTGCGCGGGGTGATGCCGAGCGACATGCCCGACAGGCCGCGCGCGCGGCCGCCCAGCTTGCCAGCGATCGACCGCAGGGCAGCGCCCGCCGGGGAGTCGGGGTCGGACAGCACGACGGGCTTGCCCTCGTCGCCGCCCTCGCGCAGCCGGACGTCGATCGGGATGGAGCCCAGCACCGGCACCGTCGCGCCGACCGTCTTCGTCAGCCCGTCGGCGACCTTCTGGCCACCGCCCGAGCCGAAGACGTCCACCATCTCGTCACAGTGCGGGCACGGCAGGCCCGACATGTTCTCGACGACGCCGACGATCTTCTGGTGGGTCTGCACGGCGATCGAGCCGGCCCGCTCCGCGACCTCGGCGGCCGCCTGCTGCGGCGTGGTGACGACCAGGATCTCGGCATTCGGCACCAGCTGGGCCACCGAGATCGCGATGTCACCGGTGCCCGGCGGCAGGTCCAGCAGCAGCACGTCCAGGTCGCCCCAGAACACGTCCGCCAGGAACTGCTGGAGGGCGCGGTGCAGCATCGGCCCGCGCCACACCACCGGCGCGTTGCCCGGGGTGAACATGCCGATGGAGATGACCTTCACGCCGTGCGCCGACGGCGGCATGATCATGTTCTCGACCTGGGTGGGGCGGCCGTCCACACCGAGCATGCGCGGCACGCTGTGCCCGTAGATGTCCGCGTCGACCACGCCGACCTTCAGGCCGTCCGCCGCCATCGCCGCGGCCAGGTTGACCGTGACCGAGGACTTGCCGACGCCACCCTTGCCGGACGCGACCGCGTACACACGGGTCAGCGAGCCCGGCTTGGCGAACGGCACCTCGCGCTCGGCGGTCCCGCCGCGCAGGCTGTTCGCCAGCTCCTTGCGCTGCTCGTCGCTCATCACGTCGAGGGAGACCGCGACCGAGGTGACGCCCGCGACCCGCTCGACGGCCTCGGTGACGTTCTTGGTGATGGTCTCGCGCATGGGACAGCCCGACACCGTCAGGTAGACGGTGACGGCGACCGCGCCGCCGTCACCGATCTCCACCGATTTCACCATGCCGAGCTCGGTGATCGGCCGGTGGATCTCGGGGTCGTTCACCGTCGCCAGCGCATCGAGGATCGCGTCCTGCTCAGGCACTGCGGCGGCGTCGGCGGAGCTTGTGTCGGTAGCCATGCCCCGATGGTACGGCTCGGTAGCACGGCTCAGGAAAGCCCGTCAGCGGTCGCCTTCGTCACGTTCCTGCGGGAATAGCCGCCGCTCGTCCATCTCCTTGATCAGGTCCTGGAACTCGGACCTGATCCAGTCACGCGTGGCGACCTCGCCCAGACCCATCCGCAGGGCCGCGATCTCCCGCGTCAGGTACTCGGTGTCGGCGATGGAGCGCTCGTTCTGCTTGCGGTCCTGCTCCAGGTTGACCCGGTCCCGGTCGTCCTGCCGGTTCTGCGCGAGCAGGATCAGCGGAGCGGCGTACGAGGCCTGCAGCGACAGCATCAGCGTCAGGAAGATGAACGGGTACTCGTCCCAGCGCAGGCCCTCCGGCGCGAAGATGTTCCACAGCACCCAGATGATGATGACGACCGTCATCCAGACGATGAACCGGCCCGTGCCGAGGAACCGCGCCACCCGCTCCGACAGCCGCCCGAACGCCTCCGGGTCGTACTCCGGCAGCAGCCGCCGGCGCGCCGGGCGCGGCAGGTCCAGCCGGGCCCGCGAACGCGTCAGCGCGCTCGAACCGGTCGACGGCGCGAACTGACCGGCCTTCGCCCGCTCGCCGCGCTCGAAGGAGGAACGTTCCACCCGCTCCGCGGCGGCCTCCGCCTGCCCGTGCTCGCGCGCCTGCCGCCGCGCCTGCTCGCGCCGCTCCCTGATCTGCTCGCGCCGCCGCTCACGCGACTGGTCGCCGCGCCCCCGCTCAGTGGCCACCCACGGCCTCCTCCGAGTGGAAGTCCGTCTCGCGCCAGTCCTCGGGCAGCAAGTGGTCCAGTACGTCGTCCACCGTCACCGCGCCCAGCAGCGAACCGCTCTCGTCGACCACCGGCACGGCCACCATGTTGTACGCGGCCAGGTAGCTGGTCACCACGGGCAGCGAGGCGTCCGGCCGCAGCGGTGCCAGGCCCGTGTCCACGATCGAGCTGACCAGCGTGAACGGAGGATCGCGCAGCAGCCGCTGGAAGTGCACCGTGCCCAGGTACTTGCCCGTCGGCGTCTCGTCCGGCGGCCGGCACACGTACACCTGCGCCGCCAGCGCCGGCGACAGGTCCGACTGCCGTACGCGGGCCAGCGCGTCCGCGACCGTCGCGTCCGGCCGCAGCACGATCGGCTCGGTGGTCATCAGACCGCCGGCCGTCCGCTCCTCGTAGGACATCAGGCGCCGCACGTCGGCCGCGTCGTCCGGCCGCATCAGCGTGAGCAGCCGCTCCTTGTCGTCCTCCGGCAGCTCGGACAGCAGGTCGGCCGCGTCGTCCGGGTCCATCGCCTCCAGGACGTCGGCGGCGCGCTCCTCCTTCAGCTTGCCGAGGATCTCCACCTGCTCGTCCTCCGGCAGCTCCTCCATGACGTCCGCGAGCCGGTCGTCGTCGAGGGCGTTGGCCACCTCGGCGCGCCGCTTCGGCGACAGGTGGTGCAGTACGTTCGCCACGTCGGCCGGGCGCATCTGCTCGAAGGTCGCGACCAGGTTCTCGGCGCCCTGCCCGTGCTCCTCCAGCGAGAAGCCGGTGACGGCGGACCACTCCACGGTCAGGGTCTCGCCGCGGCGGCGCAGCGCGCCCCCCTTGCCCTTCCGTACGAAGATCTTGTCGATCTCCCAGTCCCGGCGGGCCGGCAGCTGCTGGATGGCCACGTCCAGGACGGTGACCTCCTCGCCGGTCGCGGTCAGCGTCACCCGGCGGTCCAGCAGCTCACCGAGGACCATCCGCTCGGTGGGGCGCTGCTCGAAGCGCCGCATGTTGACGACACCGGTGGTGATGACCTGCCCGGACTCCACGCCCGTGACCCGGGTCATCGGCAGGAAGATCCGGCGCCTGCTGACCACCTCGACCACCAGGCCCAGCAGCCGCGGCGGGCGTCCGCCGACGCGCAGCATCGCCACGAGGTCACGGACCCGGCCGACCTGGTCGCCGTTGGGGTCGAAGACGGGGACACCCGACAGATGCGAGACGAAAATCCGCGGGGCGCCTGCAGCCATCCGAGCGCCTCCTAGAGCGTCAATCAACAGTCCTGCCGCCCCTCAGGCTAGCCCGTGCCCGCGGCAAGCGTCCTGGTGGGGCGGTCCGCCCGGGGATCCCCACGGGGGCCGGTGGGCGTAAGCCTACGGGCGGGAACCGCCGGGACCGGAGCGGCCGGCTCGTGCTGCTCCCGGTCTCCCCGGACCGTTCGGGGAGACGACCGGCCGGTCCGGTGGGGAGTGATCCGGCCGACAGCGGCCGCCATCACGGGGAAAGGTACGCTGCCTGCTGCTCGAAGAGAACCGACGAGAGGCACCCGCACGTGACCGCCTACTTCCCTGCCGCGCGGCTGCGCCGGGCCGCCTTCATCGGTGTGTTGTGCGCGGGCCTCGCCGTCACAGGTACGGGCTGCGGGGACGATCCCGACAAGGGGACGAACGGGATCGGCAAGCTGCCCGCCGACAAGATCGAGGCGAAGGCGAAGGAGGCCGCGGGCGGAGCGGACTCGGTGCACCTGTCCGGCACGCTGGTGAGCGGCGGCAAATCGTTCACCCTCGACATGCGGCTGAAGTCGGACGGCGGCTCGGGCGAGGTGAAGTCCCAGGACGACACCTTCCAGGTGCTGCGGGTGGGGGAGCAGCTGTACCTGAAGGCGAGCGCGGCGTTCTGGGGCAAGTCCGACTCGGCGGGCAAGCTCGGCGACAAGTACGTGAAGGTGCCCGAGGGCGACCCCTCCTACAAGCAGTTCCGCGGCTTCACCGACATGCACGTGCTGCTGGACGGGCTGATGGGGCTTCAGGGCAAGCTCGCCAAGGGGTCCTACACCAAGGTCGGGCACACCCGCGCGGTCCAGGTGACGGCGGACGCGGGCAAGGGGGGCAAGCTCTCGGTGTCCCTGGAGGGGACCCCGTACCCGCTGATGATGGAGCGCGCCGGAGGCGCCGGCCGGGTGGAGCTCGCCGAGTGGGGCAAGCCCTTCCCGCTCGCCGCGCCCGCGCAGGACCAGACCGTCGACTACGGGTCCCAGCTGCCGACGACCAAGGACGGCGAGACGAAGGCCCCGGAGAGCACCAAGGGCTCCGGCCAGGGCTCCAACCCCACCAATCCGTAGCCGCGTCTAGCGAGCCGCCTTCTTCCGCTTCAGCAGCAGCTTCGGCAGGCCCGCCGGGATGGGCCTGCGCGTGATGGCCGGCGAGGCCAGCGGGGCCGCGGCCAGGGAGCCGCCCGGCAGCGTGGACACCGCTTCCGGCTCCAGGCGCAGCAGCCGGCACTCCCGCGCCCACCGCTCCGTCATCTCTTCCGAGTCGGGCGCGTTCAGCCGCTTGCCCTTGAGCTCGGCGACGGCCGCCTTCCACTCCTCGCCGCGCGGCGGGAGCTCCCGTACCGTCGCCGTCCAGGCCACCAGCCGGCCGCCCTTGTCCTTGCTCCGCACGGTCACCTCGGCGGCCGCGCCGTCGGCCAGCCCCGGGAACGGCTGCTCGCCGGGCCCGTCGCCCAGTACGTGGGCCGCGCCGTCGACCCAGGCGTGCCACAGGGCGCGGTCGTCCCCGGCGCCGCGGACCCAGATCAGGCCGGACTTCTTGGTGGCCTCCTCGACGAGGGCCAGGTCGAGCGTGCTGAGAGTCATGCGGACAGGGTAGGGGGTGCTTCCCGCGGTGCTACAGCCAGCCGTGGCGGCGCAGCGCGCGGTGGATGGTGAAGCAGATGCCGACGATCGAGGCCATCACCATCGGGTAGCCGTACTTCCACTGGAGTTCCGGCATGTGCTCGAAGTTCATCCCGTACACCCCGCAGATCATCGTGGGGACGGCGATGATCGCCGCCCAGGAGGTGATCTTGCGCATGTCCTCGTTCTGGGCGACCGTCGCCTGCGCGAGGTTCGCCTGGAGGATCGAGTTCAGCAGCTCGTCGAAGCCCACGACCTGCTCGTGCACCCGCGCCAGGTGGTCGGCGACGTCGCGGAAGTACTTCTGGATGTCGGGGTCCACCAGCCGCATCGGGCGCTCGCTCAGCAGCTCCATCGGACGCAGCAGCGGCGAGACCGCCCGCTTGAACTCCAGTACTTCGCGCTTGAGCTGGTAGATGCGGCCCGCGTCACCGCCGCGCGTACCGCCCTTCGCGGGCGCGGCGAAGACCTCGCTCTCCACCTCGTCGATGTCGTCCTGCACGGCCGCCGCGACCGCGATGTAACCGTCGACGACGTGGTCGGCGATGGAGTGCAGCACGGCCGAGGGACCCTTGGAGAGGAGGTCCGGGTCGTCCTGGAGGCGGTGGCGCAGCCCCTTGAGCGAGCCCTGGCCCCCGTGCCGGACGGTGATGACGAAGTCGGGGCCTGTGAAGCACATCACCTCGCCGGTCTCCACGACCTCGCTGGTGGAGGTCAGTTCGGCGTGCTCGACGTAGTGGATCGTCTTGAAGACGGTGAAGAGCGTGTCGTCGTAGCGCTCCAGCTTCGGCCGCTGGTGCGCGTGCACCGCGTCCTCCACGGCCAGCGGGTGCAGGCCGAACGTCGCCGCGATCCCCGCGAACTCCGCCTCCGTCGGCTCGTGCAGGCCGATCCAGGCGAAGCCGCCGTCCTCGCGGACCCGGCGGATCGCCTCACGGGGCGTCAGGCAGGCCGGCCCCAGCACGCGCCGGCCCTCGCGGTACACGGCGCAGTCGACCACGGCGCTGCTCGCGGACGGATCGCGGGTGGTGTCGTATCCGGGCTGGGCCGGGCTGGACTTGCGCAGTGCCGGGCGGACGGCGGCACGGATGTAGGGCAGCATCGACATGGCAGGCTCCTTCGCGCGCACGGCTGCGGACCGTACGGGTGGGAGGCCTTCCGTGGGCGCGGGCGGGCAGGCCCGGCGGACGGAAGGAAACAGGACGGGAGGACAAAGTTCTGCCGTCGCTCTTCTACTGATCAGAAGATCAATGGGCGCGGGAGGCGCCCGTCACAGAAGTGGAAGAGCGATTGGTACTGCACGATCGACTTCGATCCACCGCAGCCCCACCTCCTCCGGCCGGTCCCCCGTGAGAGACGTCCTGTCGTCCAGGCCTTGAAACAACGCGTCTGCGTGCGGCCCGAACCAGCTGTCAACACTATCAGCCGACGGATGGTCAAGACCCGCCCTTTACCCGGCTGATACGAGTTCTATGCTCACTTCATGGCAGAAATTCTGGCCCTCGTTGAGGCTCGGCTCCGCACCGCGTTCGGCGTACCCGACGCACGCGCCGCCGTCACCTTCCTGGGCACCGACCGCATCGAGGTACTCCGCTTCACCGAGGGCGACCTGGTGCGGTACGCGACCCTCGGGATGTCCGCGCACCCGATGACCGACCCGACCGCCGTGGTCGCGGACCCCGTACGCGGGCCGCGCGCCGAGCTGGTCCTGACCGTACGGGGCGGACTCGCGCCCACCGACAAACTGCTCAGGCCGCTCGCGGTACTGGCCGCCTCCCCGCAGGTGGAGGGGCTGATCGTGGCCCCCGGGGCCTCGCTGGACGTGGGCGAACCGCTCTGGGACGGGGCCGCCTTCAGCTCCGTCCTGGTCGCGGAGCCGGGGGGTCTGGTGGAGGACCTGGAGCTGGACGAGCCCATGGACCCGGTGCGGTTCCTGCCGCTCCTGCCCATGACGGCGAACGAGGCCGCCTGGAAGAGGGTGCACGGCGCGGCCGCCCTCCAGGAACGCTGGCTCGCGCGCGGCACGGATCTGCGGGATCCTCTGCGTACCGCAGTCGCACTGGACTGAGCCCGGACGGGTGATCGCGTCTTGACGGCGCGCCGGGCGGGGAGGAGCGTGGCTTCTTATGAGGGGCGAACCAAGTTGCCCGAAGTGCGGTGGCCGGGTCAGGGCGCCCGGTCTCTTCTCCGACACCTGGCAGTGCTCCGTGCACGGCACTGTCCATCCCCTGCAACCCGTGATCCCGCCCAGCGTCGAGGGCTTGAGCGTGGTCGTCCACCGGACGCAGGTACCGGTGTGGATGCCGTGGCCCCTCCCGGTGGGGTGGCTGTTCACCGGGGTGGCGTCCGCCGGGGACGACCGCAGCGGGGGACGGGCGACGGCGGTGGCCTGTTCGGGTCCCGGTCCGCTGGGCGGCATCGGTGAGCTGCTGTTGGTCGCCGAGGAGCTGGGCGTGGGGCTCGGCGCGCGGTTCGCGGGCATCGACGGGCCGGACCCCGGCACCTACATCGACGTATCGGCGCCGCCGCACGCCAAGGTGGTCGCGGCCGGCCGGCCGACACCGCTGTGGCACGTCAAGGGAAGCCCCGACGACCGGGCCGTCTTCGCGGGCGAGGCGCGGGGCCTGTGGCTCTGGGCGATCGTCTGGCCGGAGCAGTCCGGCCTCCTGATGTACGACGAGCTCGTCCTCACCGACCTCCGCGACGCGGGAGCGGAGGTCGAGCTCCTTCCGTGCGGGGCCCTGAGCCCGCGCATCCTGGGCCCGACCTAAGCGGCCTCGGGGACGTGCCCCACTTCCCCGAGGCCGCTTAGACACCGCTGATCAGGGGGGACCTTCGGCCCGGTTATCCTGGAGTGCCCCCCATCCGTACGCAGACCCATGGAGCCCGGCTGTGCGCATCGACCTGCACGCCCACTCCACGGCCTCCGACGGTACGGACACCCCCGCCGAGCTGGTCCGCAATGCCGCCGCCGCGGGGCTGGACGTGGTCGCGCTGACCGACCACGACACCGTGGGCGGATACGCCGAGGCCCTTGCCGCGCTTCCCGCCGGGCTGACGCTGGTGACCGGGGCCGAGCTGTCCTGCCGGCTGGACGGGGTCGGGCTGCACATGCTCGCGTACCTCTTCGACCCCGAGGAGCCCGAGCTCGCCCGTGAGCGGGAGCTCGTACGGGACGACCGCACGCCCCGCGCCCAGACCATGGTCGGCAAGCTGCGGGCGCTCGGCGTGGACGTCACCTGGGAACAGGTGGCCCGGATCGCCGGCGAGGGTTCCGTGGGGCGGCCGCACATAGCGACCGCGCTCGTCGAGCTGGGTGTCGTACCCACCGTCTCCGACGCGTTCACGCCCGACTGGCTCGCCGACGGCGGCCGCGCGTACGCCGAGAAGCACGAACTCGACCCCTTCGACGCCATCCGCCTGGTCAGGGCGGCCGGAGGCGTCACCGTCTTCGCCCACCCCGCGGCCGTCAAGCGCGGCGAGTGCGTGCCCGAGTCCGCGATAGCCGAGCTGGCGGCGGCGGGCCTGGACGGCATCGAGGTGGACCACATGGACCACGACACCGCCACCCGGGCGCGTCTGCGCGGCCTGGCGGCGGACCTCGGACTGCTGACCACCGGATCCAGCGACTACCACGGCAGCCGCAAGACCTGTCGCCTCGGGGACTACACCACCGATCCCGAGATCTACGGCGAGATCACGCGCCGCGCGACCGGGGCCTTCCCCGTGCCCGGCGCCGGCGGAGGCGTCCGCGCGTAAGCGCCGCTCCGCCCTTCCCGCTTTTCTTCACACCCCTTATCTGCAAGGCATCACTGTGTTCGACTTCGCCATCTTCGGATCCCTTTTTCTCACCCTTTTTGTGATTATGGACCCGCCGGGGATCACGCCGATCTTCCTCGGCCTGACCTCCGGCCGCCCCGTCAAGGTGCAGCGCCGGATGGCCTGGCAGGCGGTCTGCGTGGCCTTCGGCGTCATCGCCGTCTTCGGGGTCTGCGGCCAGCAGATCCTGGACTACCTGCACGTCTCCGTCCCGGCCCTGATGATCGCCGGTGGTCTGCTGCTGCTGCTCATCGCCCTCGACCTGCTCACCGGCAAGAACGACGAGCCGAAGCAGACCAAGGACGTGAACGTCGCCCTCGTCCCGCTGGGCATGCCGCTGCTGGCCGGGCCCGGCGCGATCGTGTCCGTGATCCTGGCCGTGCAGAAGGCGGACGGGATCAGCGGGCAGGTCTCCGTCTGGTCCGCGATCATCGCCATGCACGTCGTCCTGTGGATCACGATGCGCTACTCGCTCGTGATCATCCGGGTCATCAAGGACGGCGGCGTGGTCCTCGTGACGCGGCTCGCCGGCATGATGCTGTCCGCGATCGCCGTCCAGCAGATCATCAACGGCGTGCTCCAGGTCGTCCAGGGCAGCTGACCGCAGGCGCAGGACGCGCGAACGCCCCCGCACCGGTATCGGTGCGGGGGCGTCGACGTGTGTGCGGTGCGTGCGGCGTCAGCAGGACGCCGTCTCGGCCGGTCGGATCAGGATGCGCTGGCCGACTGCGGCCGCCTGCTGCACGATCCGGTTGACGGAGGCCGCGTCCACGACGGTGCTGTCCACGGCGGATCCGTCGACGTCGTCCAGGCGCAGAATCTCGAAGCGCACGGGGCTTCTCCCTTCGTCGGTGTCTCTCCTTGCAGAGGGTTCAACGAAGTGTAAGAGGCAAACATTCCCTACGCTAAGGAAATTTTTTCACACGCTAACGACTGTCGTGGGGCTACCGGGCGCGGGAGTCCCAGAAAGCGGCCAGCGCATCGGCTGTGACCTGCGGACTCTCCGCATTGGGGGAGTGCTCGGCCCCCTCGACGACCACACGCGACGCGCCCAAGCGGTCCGCCATGTCATCCATCAGCGGCACCGGCCACGCGTAGTCCACCGCTCCGGACAGCACCAGCTTGGGGAGCGGGACGGCCGCCAGTTCGGCGACCCGGTCCGGCTCCGAGAGCAGCACCCGGCCCGTCGTGATCAACTGCTCGGGCACGGTGGCCAGCCACCGCCCGCGCAGGAAGGCCGCCAGTTCGGGGGAGTCGGGGACGGCATCCTCCGGGTCCTGCGCGCGCATGGCCGCCCACACCGCCGGCATGCTTTCGGCGGGCGGCATCTCGCGCAGTGACTCCAGCGCGGCCACCAGCAGCTTCGTGCGCGCCTGCTGCTCTTCCGAGATCGCGGCGGGCCCGCTGCTCATCAAGGTCAGCGAGGCGAAGGGCGCCGGATCGCGCAGCACGGCCGCGCGCGAGATCAGCCCGCCGAGCGAGTGGCCGACCAGGTGCAGGGGGCCCTCGCCCAGGGCGTGGGCCTGCGCGAGGACGTCCAGCGCCAGCTCCTCCAGGGTGTACGCCGACTCCTCGCGCGGCCCCGGGGTCTCGTACTGGCCGCGCCCGTCCACCGCGACCACCCGGTACCCGGCGGCGGCCAGCGGCTCCAGGAGGGCGATGAAGTCCTCCTTGCTCCCCGTGAAACCGGGGACCAGCAGAGCGGTGCCACGGGCGCCCCCGCCCGCCTCGTGCACGGCGAAGTCGCCACGGGCGGTCGGGAGGCGGCGGGCGCGGGCGGCGGACGGCAGGGTGAGGCGCGGCGGCTTGCTCATGGCCCGAGGTTACCGGCCCGTACGAAGCGCTCCGGCGGGGGTACGCCGATGGCCCGGCCCCCTCGGACAGGGGGCCGGGCCATCGGGCCGTGCTTACGCCTCGGGCGCGGCCGCGGCCTTGCGGGTGCGGGTGCGCTTCGGCTTGGCCGGAGCGTCCTCGGCCACCGCGGCGGCGGCCGGAGCCTCCGGGGCGACTTCCGCGACCTTGCGGGTGCGGGTGGTGCGGCGGGCCTTGACCGGCTCCACGGGCGGAGCCATCTGGAAGTCAGGCTCCGGGTCGGCTGCGACGACCTTGCGCGGGCGCACAGCGCGGCGGGGCTTCTCCGGGGCTTCCTCGACCGGGGCGACCGGGGTCACCGGGGCGGCCTCCGCGACCTTGCGGGTCCGGGTGCGCTTCGGCGTCGCCGGAGCCTCCTCGGCCACCGCGGCCGGGGCCGGGGCCTCGACCACGGCCGCCTCGGCGACAGCGGCGACGGCCTTGCGGGTGCGGGTGCGCTTCGGCTTGACCGGAGCCTCCACAGCGGCCTCGGCGACCGCGACGGCCACCGGGGCCTCGACCACGGCGACCGGAGTCACCACGGCGGCCTCGTCCACCGCGGCGGCGGGCGCCGGGACGACCGCGGCACCGGCGGCCACGCGGGTCCGGCGACGGCGCGGCCTGCGCGGCTCGTCGGCGGCCGGAGCCTCGGCCACGGGCGTGACGGCGGCGGACTCGGCGCCGAGCTCGGACCCGCCCCGCGTACGGCGGCGCTGACGCGGCGTACGGGTACGGGCCGGACGCTCCTCGGCCACCACGGCGGCCGCGGCCGGGCCGGAGCGGCCACCGCGGCCACCGCGGCCACCGGTCTCGCCCAGGTCCTCAAGGTCCTCGGCCTTCAGGCCGGCCCGCGTGCGCTCGGCGCGCGGCAGGACGCCCTTGGTGCCGGCCGGGATGTTCATCTCCTCGAACAGGTGCGGGGACGTGGAGTACGTCTCGACCGGGTCGTGGAAGTCCAGCTCCAGCGCCTTGTTGATCAGCTGCCAGCGCGGGATGTCGTCCCAGTCGACCAGGGTGACGGCGATGCCCTTGTTGCCCGCGCGGCCGGTGCGGCCCACGCGGTGCAGGAAGGTCTTCTCGTCCTCCGGCGTCTGGTAGTTGATGACGTGGGTGACACCCTCCACATCGATGCCGCGCGCGGCGACGTCGGTGCACACCAGCACGTCGACCTTGCCGTTGCGGAACGCGCGCAGCGCCTGCTCACGCGCGCCCTGGCCCAGGTCGCCGTGGACGGCGCCGGACGCGAAACCGCGCTTCTCCAGCTGCTCGGCGATGTCCGCCGCCGTGCGCTTGGTGCGGCAGAAGATCATGGCCAGGCCACGGCCCTCGGCCTGCAGGATGCGGGAGACCAGCTCCGGCTTGTCCATGTTGTGCGCACGGAAGACGTGCTGCTTGATGTTGGCGACGGTCACGCCCTCGCCCTCGGGCGAGGTGGCGCGGATGTGCGTCGGCTGCGTCATGTACCGGCGGGCCAGGCCGATGACCGCGCCCGGCATGGTCGCCGAGAACAGCATGGTCTGACGCTTCGGCGGCAGGTAGTTGATGATCTTCTCGACGTCGGGCAGGAAGCCCAGGTCGAGCATCTCGTCGGCCTCGTCCAGGACCAGGGCCCGGACGTGCGACAGGTCGAGCTTCTTCTGGCCGGCCAGGTCGAGCAGGCGGCCCGGGGTGCCGACGATGATGTCGACGCCCTTCTTGAGCGCCTCGACCTGGGGCTCGTACGCGCGGCCGCCGTATATGGCGAGCACGCGGACGTTGCGGACCTTGCCGGCGGTCAGGAGGTCGTTGGTGACCTGGGTGCACAGCTCGCGGGTGGGAACCACCACGAGGGCCTGCGGGGCGTCGGTCAGCTGCTCGGGCTTGGCCCGGCCCGCCTCGACGTCCGCGGGGACGGTGACCCGCTCCAGCAGCGGAAGGCCGAAACCGAGCGTCTTGCCGGTTCCGGTCTTGGCCTGGCCGATGACGTCCGTGCCGGAAAGGGCGACGGGGAGGGTCATCTCCTGGATCGGGAAGGGGGACACAATGCCGACGGCCTCAAGGGCTTCGGCCGTCTCGGGAAAGATCCCGAGGTCTCGGAACGTAGTCAGGGTGCTGCCTCTTCTGTGAGACGCGGCGCGAGGCGGCGAGGGGGGTCGTACCGTGCCGGGCTTGCAGTACTACGACGTACATACGAAGCTGCGCGGGACCACTAAGCCTTCGCTCAAGCGCTTGTGCCGCTGAGGGGGCCCCTCAAGGGTGGCGGCACATGAACGCACGCACCACGCAGAGGGCGGGTCGGTTGGAGCCGATCGGGCCACCGACCGGGCATCCTCATTCGGATGGCCCGCCGAGTTTCCGGCAGGCGCATTACCACTGTACCCCGGAATCGCGCAGCTGTGTCGGGCGAATTCACCGGCCCGGCCCGTTTACGTGGACGGACCGTGTGGATGTGTGGTGGCGTGGAGCGTCTGCCGGACGGCTATTGTGCGGAGCATGTCGACCGTTGAAAACGCCTCGCCCGCCGACGACGGCGCCCCCGCCGAAGCCTCGGGCATCGCCGCCCAGGACTGGGCGACCGCCTCTGCCTCGCCGCAGTACCGGGCCGCCGTCGTGGACCTGCTCGGCGCGCTCGCGTACGGCGAGCTCGCGGCCTTCGAGCGCCTCGCGGAGGACGCGAAGCTCGCGCCCACCCTCGACGACAAGGCCGAGCTCGCCGCCATGGCCTCCGCCGAGTTCCACCACTTCGAGCAGCTGCGCGACCGGCTCGCGGCGATCGACGCCGAGCCCACCGCCGCCATGCAGCCCTTCGCCAAGGGCGTGGACGACTTCCACCGCCAGACCGCGCCGTCGGACTGGCTGGAAGGCCTGGTCAAGGCGTACGTGGGCGACTCGATCGCCAGCGACTTCTACCGCGAGGTGGCCAGCCACCTGGACACCGACACCCGCGCCCTCGTGCTCGGCGTGCTCGACGACACCGGCCACGGCAACTTCGCCGTGGAGAAGGTGCGCGCGGCCATCGAGGCGGACCCGCGCTGCGGCGGCCGCCTCGCGCTGTGGGCACGCCGGCTGATGGGCGAGGCCCTCTCGCAGGCCCAGCGCGTGGTCGCCGAGCGCGACGCGCTGTCCACCATGCTGGTCGGCGGCGTCGACGGCATGGCCGCGGGCTTCGACCTCGCCGCCGTCGGCGAGATGTTCACCCGGATCACCAAGGCGCACACCAAGCGGATGGCGGCCCTCGGCCTCGCCGCTTAGGCGTCGCCTAGGCGACGCCTAAGCGCAATGCCGTTGCTTTATGGCGGTTGGATCACGATGGCGTCGTGTGAGGGCCGGGTTGGCTGGGGCCAGTCGCGGTGGCGACTGGCCTTGGCCTTGTAGTTCGACATCTTGCGTTTGACGACCCGGGGCTGGCTGCGCAGTCGCCTCGGGGGCAGGAGCCGCTCGGTGACCTCGGCGCGGAAATGCCGCCAGGCCCTGTGCAGGTGGTCAGGGGGAAAAAGAGCCGGGCAGGATGGTCACGGTGCGGCGGGCCGCCCGCAGGGCGGTGGTGAAGGAGAGCCGGTCGCAGTCGACCGGCTCGGGACTACCGGCCGCCGCTTCGGCCATCAGTGCGCGCAGGGCGTGGTGCACCAGCAGGTGGGCATAGATCTCCTGGCGGACGCCGGTGGGGGTCTTGCTGGCCAGGACAACGGTCTTGGCGCCGCGCTGATGGGTCTTGATCTCGTCCAGGACGCTCTCGCACTCCCAGCGTTGCGGGTAGAGCGCGGCCAGGTCGGCGGCCGGGGCCCGGACCGGGTCCAGGACCGAGGTCAGCAGCACGTACTGGTCCTCGCCGGGTCGTCCCGGGTCGTCCAGGCGGTAGCGGATCACGCGGACCGCCACCGGCTCGCGGCCGGCCTTCTTGTCGTCTCCGGCCTGGATCACGGTGAGCCAGGACCCGTCGGGCAGTGTTTGCAGGACGGGCAGGCGGCGGTTGGTCTTGGCGCGGAAGCACAGGTCAGCGCCGCTGCTGGTCAGGGCTCGCCATAACCGGGTCGAGGGCAGGTTGCGGTCGCCCAGGACGAGCATGTCCTCGGTCAGTGAGCGTTCCAGGTCCTCGGCGAGGCGGACCTCGCCGTCATGCCAGCCGCCGAGCACCGCATCGACGACGGCGTGGGTGCCGCATTCGACCAGAGCGACGACCTGGACCTGCGGATATCCGCCGGTGCCTTCCCCGCGGCCGGTCCCAGGGCGGCCGAACTCAGCGGCGTTCGCCGCACTGTCGGCGACATCGAAACGGGTGCCGTCGATGGCCATCAGCCGCCAGCCCCTCCAGAACACCCCGGGCATCGCGGGCGTGCCCAGCGGTCGGGCGCATCTGTCGAACAGCGCGGCCATCGGTTCGACCCCGAGCCGTCCACGCGCCCGGAAGATGGCAGCCTTGCTCGGTGGATGCCACGACCCCCACAGCCCCGCCCACCGCAGGCCCTCAGCAAGGTGCCGCATGACCTCCAGATACGGCGCGGGCGAGAACAATGCCATCGCCAGCAGGAAGTACACCACCAGCCGGGCCGGCAACAGCCGCCGACGCTTCTCCGTCCGGTCGCACTGGGCCACGACCTCGTCCACCAGCCACGGCGGATACATCCGGGTCAGCACACCCACCCCGGCCAGATCCGGCAGAGACGACGCCATGCCACCACCCCCGATGACGTCGTCTCACCGATCCAGATCAATGTCAACGGCATTGCGCCTAAGCGCCCGTCCTTCCCTGCACACGTACGTCGGCCCCGGCGCGGAATCCTCCGCGCCGGGGCCGACGTACGTGAACGATCAGGAGCCCGGATCCGGGGCCGGGATCACGGGTCAGCCCCGCGACGGGAGCGAAAACGGAGTCCTGTGCGAGGGCCTGCGGGGCCCGGCGGCCGGCCGGAGGAGCAGGGACAGGACCACGGCCGACACCAGCACGGCCCCGACGAAGGTCGCGGTCAGCGTGTTGTGTCCGGGGCCGAGCGCGAAGTGCGTCAGATAGGCCCCGAAGAGCGCCCCGAGCACTCCGCTGACCAGCACCACCCTCCGGTCGGGCAGCCGGCTGGCGAGCACCCGGGCGGCCGTAGCAGACAGGGCCAGCCCCAGCAGGGCCGAGCCGAACGTCTCCATCAGCAGCATGGGGTCCCTCCCATACGTCGGGGCATACCGAATCACTGCGGTCCTACCCGAAGCGGAGGAAAGGGAAACGGCCTGGTGGATTCAACCACCAGGCCGTTTCACACAGTTCTCGGCACGTCACGTGCCGCCGCGTCAGAGCGCGCCGAAACCGACCTTGCGCGCGCTGGGCTCGCCCAGGTCGACGTACGACAGGCGGTCGGACGGCACCAGGACCTTGCGGCCCTTGGTGTCGGTGAGGCTGAGCAGCGGCGCCTTGCCGGACAGCGCGGCGGCGACGATGGACTCCAGCTCCTCGGCGCTCAGGTCGCTCTCCAGCACGATCTCCCGGGGTGCGTGCTGCACGCCGATCTTGACCTCCACGGCTTTGTCCCTCCGACGATCCGGTTCGCGCGATCAGCCGCGCCATACGCGGTCCACATTAGCCCGGAGAGGGGACGCGGACCGCGCGGAGCGGACATGCTCGCAGCGAACAGCTGCTCAGCCCTCGGTGCCGTGCAGCGGGAATCCGGCGATACCGCGCCACGCGAGCGAGGTCAGCAGGCCGACCGCCGTGTCCCGGGCGACCGGGCTCTCGCTCGACAGCCAGTACCGGGCCACCACCTGCGAGACCCCGCCCAGGCCCACGGCCAGCAGCATCGACTCGTCCTTCGACAGGCCCGTGTCCTCGGCGATGACGTCGGAGATGGCTTCCGCGCACTGGAGCGAGACCCGGTCGACGCGCTCGCGCACCGCCGGCTCGTTCGTCAGGTCGGACTCGAAGACGAGCCGGAAGGCGCCGCCCTCGTCCTCCACGTACGCGAAGTACGCGTCCATCGTGGCGGCCACGCGCAGCTTGTTGTCGGTCGTCGACGCGAGCGCGGTGCGCACGGCGAGCAGCAGGGCCTCGCAGTGCTGGTCCAGCAGCGCCAGGTAGAGGTCGAGCTTGCCGGGGAAGTGCTGGTACAGCACCGGCTTGCTCACTCCGGCCCGCTCGGCGATGTCGTCCATGGCCGCAGCGTGGTAACCCTGCGCGACGAAAACCTCCTGCGCCGCGCCCAGGAGCTGATTGCGCCGGGCTCGGCGCGGCAGTCGCGTGCCCCGCGGACGCGCTGCCTCGGTCTGCTCGATGGCTGTCACGCCGCCTCCCACTTTCTCTAAGAACACAGTGCCCCATGCGCCGCGCCGCCATCGTACTTTTCGGTAACCGAATCTGGTGGGTTCAAGCCGACTTTTCTCGCGGTACGGACCGGTCGGATGCGCTGGTCAGCGGTAGTCGTCGTCGTCCAGTGGCACCACCCGCGCCTGCTCGACCGCGTCGCCGTCGGTGGCCTCGCCGCGCTCCACACCGGTGACCCGGTCGTCGTCCTCCGACGGCCCCACCTCGGTCAGCTGCTCCGCGAGGTCCGCCTCCGGGGCCTCGGCGTCGATGGATTCGGGAAACGGCTCCCGGAAGGTATCCGGCTCCGCAGGGTCGACAGTCATACCACTCCCCTCGCTTCCTTCTTCACCTATGAGCCTAGGAGGATCGCGGATACCCCGCTATGCGGATCCGCATGCGTCTGTGACGGCGAACACAAGAAGTGGAGTGTGATCGTCTCGTAACATTGCCCGCATGTCTTCGACCGAGCTGCCCGGCGTACGGTCCACCGCCGAGCCGGCCTCCCTGGCGGGAGCCGTCCGAGTGGCCGACGGAGAGCAGCTGCGCACCGTCGCGCTGCCCGGGCTGGAACTGGCCGTCCGGGTGCGCCCGCCCGTGCGCACGGATCTGCCGCCCGCGCTGTTCGTCCACGGACTCGGCGGTTCCTCGCAGAACTGGTCGGATCTCATGACGCGGCTGGCGGACACCGTCGACGGCGAGGCCCTCGACCTGCCCGGCTTCGGCTGGTCCCCGCCGCCCGCCGACCGGGACTACTCCGTCACCGCGTTCGCCCGCGTGGTCATCCGGCACCTCGACGCCGCCGGGCGCGGACCGGTCCACCTGATCGGGAACTCCCTCGGCGGCGCCGTCTCCACCCGGGTCGCGGCCGTGCGGCCCGACCTCGTGCGCACGCTGACCCTGGTCTCGCCCGCCCTGCCCGAGCTGCGGGTGCAGCGGGCCGCCGTGCCGACCGCACTGCTCGCCGTACCCGGGATGGGCGCGATGCTGGGGCGGCTGGCGCAGGGGCTGACCGCCGAACAGCGCACCCGAGGAGTGACGGAGCTCTGCTACGGGGACCCCGCACGGGTGACACCGGAGGGCTTCCGTGACGCCGTGGAGGAGATGGAGCGGCGGATGGCCCTGCCGTACTTCTGGGAGTCCCTGAGCCGTTCCTCGCGCGGAATCGTCGACGCCTACACCCTCGGCGGGCAGCACGGGCTGTGGCGGCAGGCGCAGCGGGTGCTCGCGCCGACGCTGCTCGTCTACGGCGGCAGGGACCAGCTGGTCTCGTACCGTATGGCGCACAAGGCCGCCGCCGCCTTCCGGGGTTCGCGGCTGCTGTGTCTGCCCGAGGCCGGGCACGTGGCGATGATGGAATACCCGGAGGTGGTGGCCGCCGCCTTCCGCGAGCTGCTCCTGGACACCGAAGACGGCAGAGGCTGAGAACCGTGGGACGACATAGTCGTAAGGACCCCGCCCCTGCTCCCGCCCCTGCCCTGGCCAGACCGGCGCCGGTGTACGAGGAACCGGTGGCGTACGAGCAGCCGTTCCCGTACGAGGACCACTTCCCGTACGAGAACCCCTCGCCGTACGAGGGCACGGGCACCGTCCCGTACGAGGAACCGCACGCCCGGCGGTGGCCCCAGCCCACCGTCACCCACCAGGGGTACGTGCCCCAGGAGCGGCCCGTTCCCGGCGGCCACCCCGAGCAGCACGAGCCCGGCGGCGCCTGGGGCGCCTCGTCCGGCTCCGTGTACGGGGACTGGCGCGGTGTCCCGCGGGCCCGGAGCGCGACCGCCCTGCTCGACACCGGCACCCCGGCGTACGGCACCCCCGCCGCGGGCTTCCCGCAGGTCGACCTGACGGAGCCCGCGCCGATGCCCGTGCCGACACCGATGCCCGCGTCGGCGCCCGAACCCGCCCCGGACCCCTTCACCTCCACCGGCTCGCACCGCCGCGTGCCCGGACCGCGCAAGCCGGCCGACGCCCCGGCGGAGCAGCCCGGTTCCGGCCCCGGCCCCGGCCGCAGCCGCAAGGTCCGCGCCTACACCGGCGCGGCCGCCGTGGCCGTCACCGCCGTCGTGGCCGTCGTCGTCGCGGGCCAGGTGCTGCAGCACGGCGAGACCGCCCAGCACGGCAAGCTCACCGCCGGCGGCGAGAGCCGGGCCGACGCCCCGACCTCCCGTTCCGACGGCCGCCCGACGCCGGACGCCCCCGCGGCCGCGCCCGCGCCCGCGGTGGAGCTGACGTTCGAGCAGAAGATGGCCCAGCAGCTGTCGATCGACGAGAAGCTCGCCGGTCCCGGCACCTTCGACACCGTGCCCGGTGTGGCCAAGGCCCCCGGCAAGGGCAAAGTCGTGCGCTACCGGGTCGACGTGGAGCAGGGCCTGGGCCTGGACCCGCAGCTGTTCGCCGAGGCCGTCCACCGCACCCTCAACGACGACCGGAGCTGGGGCCACGGCGGCGCGAAGACCTTCGAGCGGGTGCCGGGCGGTGAGGCCGACTTCGTGATCACCCTGGCCAGTCCCGGGACCACCGGGACGTGGTGCGCCAAATCCGGGCTGGACACCACCGTCGACAACGTCTCCTGCGACTCGGCGTCCACCGACCGGGTGATGATCAACGCGTTCCGCTGGGCCCAGGGCTCGGCCACGTACGGCCCGGACCAGATGTTCGCCTACCGCCAGATGCTCATCAACCACGAGGTCGGCCACCGGCTCGGACACGGCCACGTGAGCTGCCGGACTCCGGGCGCGCTCGCGCCGATCATGCAGCAGCAGACCAAGTCCCTCGACATCGACGGGATCCAGTGCAAGCCCAATCCCTGGGTTTTTCCTGGGAGTTGACCGGGCTCCGGCCGAACGCGCCGGACTTCGGACCTTCCGCCGACCGCCGTACGCCGCGGCGGGGGATCTTGATGTAGGGCACCCCCTTCCTAGCGTGCTCGAACGCGAACCGTACGGGAAAGTTACGACTCTTCACCCCTTCCGGTGGCGCGACGGACAACCGTCCGCCGCGCCTTCGGTATATCCGCTTGAGTTCTTCCGCGGCGGGTCGCCGGACCGACGACGACCGCCTGGAACGGGAGATCGGGGGTGCCACTCGTGCGGATCGGACTGCTCACGGAAGGTGGTTATCCGTATGCCACGGGAGAGGCGAGGCTGTGGTGCGACCGGCTCGTGCGCGGGCTCCCGCAGCACGAGTTCGAGCTCTACGCACTGAGCCGCAGCGCCGAGCAGGAACGCACCAGGGTCCCTCTGCCCGAGCACGTCACGCGCGTCCGGACCGCCCCGCTGTGGGCCCCGGCCGACGACGGGCGGACGTACAGCCGGCGTGAGCGCCGGCGCTTCGCGGACTGCTTCCGCGATCTGGTCCACGGGATCTGCGCCGGCGAGGCACCGGCCTTCGAGGCCGGGCTCTACGGGCTCGCCGGGCTCGCCCGCGAGCAGGGCGGCCTGTACGCGGCGCTGCGCTCCGAGTCCGCGGTGCGGGCCGTGGAGTCCGCCTGCCGGGCACCGGGCGCGGGGCGCACCGTACAGGCGGCGCAGGTGCCGGACCTGCTGGAGTTCGTGGACGAACTGGAGCGCGTGCTCCGGCCGTTGTCCCTCGACTGGTACGAGGAGCCGGGCCATCTCGGCGCGGTCGACATCTGCCACGCGGCCGCGGGCGGCGTGGCGGCCCTCCCCGGGCTGCTGGCCAAACGCTTCTTCGGGGTCCCCCTGCTGGTCACCGAGTACGGCGTCCAGCTGCGGGCCCACTACCTCGACCAGAGCCAGGAGGCCCGGCCCGCCGTACGGGCCCTGCTCGCGGCCTTCCACATCCGGCTGGCCGGGGAGATCTACGCCCAGGCCGACCTCCTGACCCCCGGGAACGCGCACGCCCGGCGCTGGCAGGAGCGGTGCGGGGCGCCGCGGGACCGGCTGCGGACGGTCTATCCCGGGATGGAGGCGGACCGATTCGCCACCGTCGGGGAGGCCGTGGACTGCGGGGACCCGGAGACCCTGGTGTGGGTCGGCCGGATAGAGCCCGCCAAGGACCTCATCGCCCTGCTGCACGCCTTCGCGGAGGTCCGCAAGGCCGCGCCGCGGACCCGGCTGCGGATCTTCGCCACGGCCGTGGCTCCCGGCTACCTGGCCGACTGCCGGTCCCTGGCCGCGCAGTTGTTCCCCGACGAGGCGGCCGACGCCGTCACCGTCGGGGAGAACCCCGTCAGCTTCGAGGAGATCGGCGGACCCGAGGCGCCCTCCCCGGCCGAGGCCTACGGCGCCGGGCGCGTGGTCGTCCTGTCCTCGGTGATCGAGGGCTTCCCTATCACCCTGGCCGAGGCGATGTTCTGCGGCCGGGCCACCGTCTCCACCGACGTCGGCGCGGTCCGCGAGGTCATCGGCGGCACCGGGCTCGTCGTACCGCCGCGCAATCCGCGGGCCCTCGCCGACGCCTGCCTCTCGCTGCTCCGGGATCCCGAACGGGCGCAGCGGCTCGGGGCGGCCGCCCGGGCGCGGGCCCTGGAACTCTTCACCGTCGAGCAGAACGTGGCCGCCTTCCAGGAGATCTACCTGCGGCTGCTCGCCCGGGGATCCGCCCGGCCGGACGGGGAGATCCCCTTCGCCCGGCCCCCGGAGGCGCGCGTACCGGGGCACTGGACCAGCCCGACGTGGGCCGCGGCCCCGGCCGAAACCCAGACCTCGGAGGCCGCCGTATGACCACCGTCGACCCGCACGCCGTGGCGGGACACAGCGAGGGTGCGGCGCCGGCCGAAACCGCCGGGCGGCGAGGTGGCGGGGATCCCGTCAAGGCGCTCCTGCACCGCCACCGCGACCTGTGCGAACGGGCCGTGGACCCGCTGGAGATCGCCGCCGGGCTGGAAGCCCACGGCATCACCGACCGGACCGCCGCGCGCTTCCGCCACCGGGACGTGTTCTCGCTCGCCGAGGAGCTGTACGCCCGGACCCCGCACGCCGAGGCACCCGCCGCCGCGCTCACCCCCGCCCCGGCCGGGCCGTCGGCGCTCCGGGGTTTCGGCCTCGCGCTGCTGCCCGGGGCCGTCGCGTTCGGCGCAGCCGCCGCCGCGCCCGCCTGGGCCGGGCCGGCCTCCGTGGCCGCGGCCGTCGCCGCCCTGGTGTGGCCCGGGCGGGCCGCCGGGGGCCGCTTCCCGTACGCCGCGCACCTGCTCGCCGCCCTCGCCGTCGGCTGGGGCGCGTACCGGCACGGCGCCGCCCTCGCCGTGGGCCTCGCCCTGGCCGTCGCCCCCGCCCACCTCGCCGCCGCGGCGTTCGACGCCGCGGCCAGGGCCCGGCTCGCCGGGAGCCGCGCCCTGGAGGACTTCGCCGACCGGGCCCGGCCGCTGCTCCTCGCGGCCGTCGCCCTGTTCGCCGGGGCCGCCGCCGGAGCCGCCGCGCTCGCCGGAACACCGCTCACGTCGGCCGTGCCGCTCGCCGTACTGCTGTTCCTGACCAGGCTCCTGCTCCGGCACGGAGCCCACCGCGGACCCGTGGCCGCCGCCCTGGCGCTCACCCTGGTCCCGGTCCCCGCGGCCGCCTCCGCCGCCGCGGCGGGTCTCCTCGTACACGCCGTCCTCGCGCTGTCCCGCGCATCCGCCCATGCGCGGCCCCATCCACCCACTCGCAAGGAGAAACAGAAGATGACCGGCCAGCCAACCGAACAAGGGGCCACGCGATGAGGGTGCTGCTGATCGGAGCCAACGGATACCTCGGCCGCTACGTCGCCGACCGACTGCTCGCCGACCCCGCCGTCCAGCTCACCGCGCTCGGCCGCGGCGACGACGCCGACGTCCGTTTCGACCTCGCCACCGGCAGCCCCGGCGCGCTCACCCGCTTCCTCGACGCCGTCCACCCCGGCGTCGTCATCAACTGCGCCGGCGCCACCCGCGGCGGAGCCCGGGAGCTGACCCGGCACAACACTGTCGCCGTGGCCACCATCTGCGAGTCGCTGCGCCGCAGCGGCTGCGGGGCCCGCCTGGTCCAGCTGGGCTGCGCCGCCGAGTACGGGCCCAGCCAGCCCGGATCGTCCACTGCCGAGGACGCCGTGCCGAGACCCGGCGGACCGTACGGAGTCAGCAAACTGGCCGCCACCGAGCTGGTGCTGGGCTCCGGACTGGACGCCGTCGTGTTGCGGGTCTTCTCGCCCGTCGGCCCCGGCACCCCCGCCGGATCCCCCCTCGGCCGCCTCGCGGAGGCCATGCGCCGCGCGATGCAGTCCGGGGACGGCGAGCTCAAGCTCAGCGGGCTCGGCGTGCAGCGCGACTTCGTGGACGTACGGGACGTGGCGCGGGCCGTGCACGCCGCCTCCCTCTCGGCCGCGCAGGGCGTCGTCAACATCGGCACCGGCCGCGCGGTCCGGCTGCGCGACGCGGCCGCCGTCCTGGCCCGGGTCGCCGGTTACGGGGGCGCCCTGCACGAGCTGGACGTACCGCACGGCGGGCCGCAGCAGTCGCACGGGCACCCCGGGCGGCCGGCCGGGCTCGCCGCCATCGGGTCCCCCCGGTCCGAGGCGACGGCCGATCAGCTCGCGGCGGCGGCCCCGCCGCCGTACCCGTACCCCGACGGCTGCGGGGCCTGGCAGCAGGCCGACGTCCGTACCGCCCGCGACCGGCTCGGCTGGCGGCCCCGGATCAACCTGGAGGAATCCCTCGCGGACATCTGGATGGAGGCGGCGTGCCGTATCTGACCACCCCGCCCGGCGCCCCCGCGGCCGCCGCTACCGAGGCCGGCCGGCTCGGCCTCGGCATCCCCGGCTACGCGCACCCGCTGCTCGCGCCCGTCGAGTGGGCCGAGCTGACCCGCCCCGGCACCCCGCTCCACTGGGCCGTTCTCAATGTCACCGACGGCCCGGGCGGGCGGCCCGACCCGCACTGCACGGAGGCGGCCGCGAAGCTGCGCGGCGCGGGCGGCATGATCCTCGGTCATCTCGCGATGCGGGACGGCGAACGGTCCTTCGGCGAGCTCGTCTCCGACGCCCACCGCTTCCGCGACTGGTACGGCGTCGGCGGTTTCTACCTCGCGCAGGCCCCGGCGGGCAAGGCGGAACTCGACTCGGTGCGCCGGGTCGCGGACACCCTGCGCGGACTCGGCGAGGACGTGCGGATCGTCCTCGGGCACGGCACGCACCCGTACGAGGGCTACGTGGAGGCCGCCGACCAGCTGGTGACCTTCTCCGGAACCTGGTCGGACTACCGCTGGTCGCAGGTGGCGGAGTGGACCGCGGACCACCCGGCGGAGCGGTTCTGCCACCTCGTCCACGGGGTGCCGCGCACGCACCTGGAGGAGGCGATGCGGATCGCCCGCTGGCAGGGCGCGGGCACGATCTGGTTCACGGACCGGCGCGGTGCGCGGGACCGTGATCCGTGGGCCTCGATGCCCGCGTACTGGGACGAAATCGTCTCGCGGATCGGGACGGGTGTCTTGGAATGAAGACGGGCGTGGCAGTGTTACGGAGAGAACCACCGTTAAGACGTAACCATCTACGGAGTCCCCGTGTCGCTGCCACCCCTGGTAGAGCCAGCTGCTGAGCTCACCGTTGACGAGGTCCGTCGGTACTCCCGCCACCTGATCATCCCGGATGTCGGGATGGACGGCCAGAAGCGCCTCAAGAACGCCAAGGTGCTGGCCGTGGGCGCGGGCGGCCTCGGCTCGCCCGCACTCATGTACCTGGCCGCGGCCGGTGTCGGCACGCTCGGCATCGTGGAGTTCGACGAGGTCGACGAGTCGAACCTGCAGCGCCAGATCATCCACAGCCAGGCGGACATCGGCCGTTCCAAGGCCGAGTCGGCCCGCGACAGCGTGCTGGGCATCAACCCGTACGTGAACGTGGTCCTTCACGAAGAGCGGCTCGAAGCCGAGAACGTGATGGAGATCTTCAGCCAGTACGACCTCATCGTCGACGGCACGGACAACTTCGCGACGCGTTACCTGGTCAACGACGCCTGCGTGCTGCTGAACAAGCCGTACGTGTGGGGTTCGATCTACCGCTTCGACGGCCAGGCCTCGGTCTTCTGGTCCGAGCACGGCCCGTGCTACCGCTGCCTCTACCCGGAGCCCCCGCCGCCGGGCATGGTCCCGAGCTGCGCCGAGGGCGGCGTGCTGGGCGTGCTCTGCGCGTCCATCGGATCGATCCAGGTCACCGAGGCCATCAAGGTCCTCACGGGCGTGGGCGAGCCGCTGGTCGGCCGCCTGATGATCTACGACGCCCTGGAGATGCAGTACCGCCAGGTCAAGGTCCGCAAGGACCCCGACTGCGCGGTCTGCGGTCCGAACGCGACCGTCACCGAACTCATCGACTACGAGGCCTTCTGCGGCGTCGTGTCGGAGGAGGCCCAGGAGGCGGCCGCCGGCTCGACGATCACTCCGACGCAGCTCAAGGAGTGGATCGACGCGGACGAGAAGATCGAGATCATCGACGTCCGTGAGAAGAACGAGTACGAGATCGTCTCGATCCCCGGCGCGAAGCTGATCCCCAAGGGTGAGTTCCTGATGGGCACCGCCCTCCAGGACCTGCCGCAGGACAAGCGCATCGTCTTGCACTGCAAGACGGGTGTCCGCAGTGCGGAAGTCCTCGCGGTCCTGAAGTCCGCCGGTTTCTCGGACGCGGTCCACGTCGGCGGCGGCGTGATCGGCTGGGTCCACCAGATCGAGCCCGACAAGCCGGTCTACTAGTCACGTAGCCACGCCCCGAAGGGGCCGCACCCGCGAGGTCCGGGGTGCGGCCCCTTCGGCGTGACCGGGGTACGGGCGGCGGCCGACGGGTCAGACGGGGGCGGCCCCGGTCGGCGGCGGGGTGGGCGGGACGGCCGGGGTCGCGCTCGGGGTCGCGCCCGCGGTGCAGACGGTGCCGGCCGCGGGGGTCTTGCCCTCCAGCAGGTACGCGTTCACCGCGTCCTGCACGCACATGTCGCCGCTGTTGTACGCGCCGTGCCCCTGGCCCTTGTAGGTGAGCTCCACCCCGACGCCGGGGCCGAGCCGCTCGGCCATCTTGCGGGCGCCCTCGTACGGCGTGGCCGGGTCGCCGGTGTTGCCGATCACCAGGATCGGGGCGGCTCCCGGGGCGGAGACGTCCGGGGTCTCCCAGGCGCCCGCGACCGGCCAGTCGGTGCAGCCCATCATCGCCCAGCCGAGGAAGTTCCCGAAGACGGGCGAGGCCGAACGGAACGCCGCCAGCTTCGACTTGGTCTCTTCCAGGGTGTAACGGTCCTTGGAGTCGGCGCAGTTGATCGCGGTGTTGGCCGCGCCGATGTTGCTGTAGTGCCCTTGCTGGTCACGGCCGTTGAGCGCGTCGGACAGGGCCATGAGCAGCTGCCCCTGCCCGCCGTCCGCCTCGTCGAGCCCCTGCTCCAGCAGCGGCCACAGCTCCTTGGAGTACAGGGCCTGCGCGATGCCGTTGGTCGCCGCGCTCTCGGTCAGCATCCGGTCGCCGATGCCCGGGATGGGCTGCGCGGCGAGGTCCTTCTGGAGCTTGATGACGCCGTCCTCGATCTCCTTGGCCGTGCTGCCCGGGAGCCTGCACTCGTCGCCGCGGTCCACGCAGTCCTGCGCGAAGTTGTCGAGGGCGAGCTGGAATCCCTTCGCCTGGGCCAGCGCCCCCTCCTCGGAGTTCTTGGTCGGGTCCACGACCGCGTCGAAGACGGCCCGGCCGACGTTCTTCGGGAAGAGGTGGGCGTAGACCCCGCCGAGCTCGGTCCCGTAGGAGATCCCGAAGTAGTGCAGCTTGTCGTCGCCGAGGGCCTGGCGGATCCGGTCCATGTCGCGGGCGGCGTCGGACGTGCTGACATGGGGCAGGATCTTGGCGGAGTTCTTCTCGCAGGCCTGCTGGTATCCGCGGATGTTGTCGACGAAGGCCTTCTCCTCCTGCGGGGTGTCGGGGGAGGAGTCCTGCGCGTAGTACTCGTCCAGCTGCTGGTCGTCCTCACAGCGGACGGGGACGCTGCGGCCCACCCCGCGGGGGTCGAAACTGACCAGGTCGTAGCGGGAGCGCAGGGCCTCGTACTCCTTGGCGGCGCCGGGCAGGGTGGTGATGCCGGAGCCGCCGGGGCCGCCGAAGTTGAAGAGGAGCGACCCGATGCGGTTCTTCTGGTCGCGGGCCTTGGCGCGGATCAGGGCGATGGGGATGGTCTCGCCCTCGGGCTTCGCATAGTCGAGGGGCACATCGAGGGTGGCGCACTGCCAGTCCTTGGGCGGGACCTGGCCGCCGCCCTCCAACGGCGTGGGGGCCGGACAGTCGCCCCACTTGAGGGGCTTGGCCTGCTTGGTGCCGTCGGCCTTCGGCTCCTTCTCCTCGCTGTCGGAACAGCCGCCGGCCCCGGCCAGCACAACGGCGAGTGCGGCGGCCCCGGTAACCCGCAGAACGTTTCTCGACATGCCCCCATCCTCTGCGCCCTCCGCCACCCCCGCCCCCGCGCTGACCCATTCGGGTCGGCGCAGGCGCGGTCACGGCGCGCTGCGTCTGAACCCATTGGGGGTGGTCACGCCGACGTCGGGAGGCAGGGCGCCCACACGATCCCCAGCCATGCCGAAGGCGACCCACGTGACCTCGGAATCAATCATCTAGAGCAAGCTACCGAGATGGCCAGGTTGCCGCCGCCCAGATCTCTTGAAACTCGGCCAGGGGCACGCGGATGGCTGAGAAATCTGGCTGCGATGTGACGTCTTCAATGGTTCCGACCGGAACTTCGCTCAATCCGATCTCGGTGGATTCATGCCATTCGTCACTCTTCAGTAGGCGGCCGTCGCCATATAGATGCACCTTTCGAACCTCGTAGCCATCGTCGCCGATCTCGCTATAAATGAGGGACGGATCCTCTTCTGATTCGTGGAACCATTCCACTTTCCAATGTTCCATGAGTTAATTCTTTCCTTGGCCGACGATGCGGCCAGCAATGTTCAGTGGGCCATCATTCAATATTACGTAGACGTCTGGCCGCTCAACTGAGCGCATCACGATCAAATCGCTGACGTCTACCTCAATGTAGTGCGTAAACCTCTGCCCGCCCCACGGGACGCGGATAAATGCAGCGGAAAGCTGTGAGAGTGTTTTCGTGCCCGGGGCGATGTTGGAGAGGTATTGGCCATCTCCGAATCTGGCATCCTTGGAATTTTGAGCCTTCATTGATGCGCGAAGTTCTTCGCTTTCGAGGATTCCGCTATATCCAGCTTCGTTGGTGTAGTGGTACAGGGTGGTGACTTCTCCTTCCGGAACCCGCTCCACTCGATATTTGCATTCGTCGGCAGGCGTCAACCCGAGCGAGTCCGACCACGTGTGAGGGTTATGGACGTAGGTGGCCGGGTTGGGGGCGGGGGTGAGGCCCAGGGGGTCCGGGGAGAGGTAGCGGGCGGTTTCGGGGTCGTAGGTGCGGAAGAAGTTGTGGTGGAGGCCGGATTCGGGGTCGTAGTACTGGCCCGGGAAGCGGAGTGGGGTATAGGCGGTGGCGTCGCGGTTCCAGGTGGTGGTGCCCCAGAGGGTGGTACGGGTGCGCCACGCCGTCGTGCCGTCTTCGGCGAGGAGGTGGGTGGGGGTCCCGATCAGGTCGGTGACGATGGCGAAGAAGCGGTCGTCGACCTCGTCCTGGTCGATGCGTTCTGTCTGGGTGAGGGGGTGGAGGCCGTCGTGGGTCCAGGTCAGGGTGACGTGGCCGGTGGTCTGTTCGCAGAGGGTGGTGCCGTCCCACGTGAGGACGATTTCTTCCACTACTGTGCCGTCTTCCGACAGGCGCTGCTTGGCGGTGCGGCGGCCCAGCGGGTCGTACGTGTAGGCCCAACGGGTTCCGTCCGGGGTGGTGACCGCCGTCAGCTGGTCTTCCGCGTTCCATTCGTAGCGCCAGGTGTCCGGCTTGCGGGAGAGCCGGCTCTTCTGGCGGAGGATGACACGGCCCAGGGCGTCGTGCTCGTAGCGGATCGAGCCCGCGCGGGCGATGCGGGTTCCGGTGTATGAACGGTCACCACGGGCTTCCGAGCCGGGGTGGCGGTCCGGCCAGGAGGCGGACGTTTGATTGCCGGCGTCGTCGTAGGCGTAGCGCTCCGACCACGACGAAGCTTCCACGGCCGTGACGCGGGCGGCTACGTCGAGGGTGAAGGTGCGGGGGCCGGTGAGCGAGTCGTCGATGCCGGTCACGTAGCCGTCCGCGCGGTAACTGTAGCCCCGGCGTTGGAGGGTGCGGCCGTCCTCGCCGACCACCGACTGGGCGGTGCGTCGGCGCATGTCGTCGTACTCGTGGGTGAGGGAGAGGGACGGGCCCAGCGTGCGGGTCAGCTCTTGGCCTGCCGCGTCGCGCTCGAACGTCAGCGTGCGGCCCGCCGTGGTGAGGGCGGTGCGCCGTCCTGCCGCGTCGTACGTCCACGACGACTCCGCGCCCGTGGGGGTGGTGCGGCTGGTGCGGCGGCCGAGCGTGTCGTACCCGTAGGTGACGGTGCGGCCGTCGACCGTTTCTGAGAGCAGTCGGGCTGCCTTGTCGCGGAGCCACGTGATCCGCCCGTCTGGTGACGCCGCCGTCGCGAGGGCGTCGAAGGCGTCGTACTCGTACGTCGTCACGAGGCCGGCGGCGTCCTTGCGAAGGAGTTGACCGAGCGCGTTGTGCTCGTACGTCGTGGTTTCGCCCGCCGCGTTGGTGCGTGAGCTGAGGCGGCCGGCACGGTCGTAGCCGTAGGTCAGCGTGCGGTCGTCGAAGTCCGTCTCGGCGGCGAGGCGGCCGGCCGGGTCGTAGGTGTAGGTCCAGGTCAGACCCTGGGGGTTGGTGACTTCGGTGAGGCGCAGCTCGGTGTCGTGGTCGAAGGAGTAGCGGACGCCGTCCGGCCCGGTGCGGGCGGTGAGGAGGTCGAAGTCTCCGTACTCGGAGACCGTGGTGGCGCCGAGGGCGTCGGTGTGGGTGGTGCAGTTGCCCTCGCCGTCGTACGTCCAGGACTCCGTGGTGCCGTCCGGATTTTCCCGCCGGAGGAGGCGGCCTTCGACGCTCCAGGTCAGGCGGGTGGTGTGCCCGAGGGGGTCGGTGACGCCGGTCGGGCGGCCGAAGGCGTCGCGGGTGTACCGGGTCGTCGCGCCCAGCGGGTCGGTCACTTCGAGGAGCAGGCCCGCCGGGTCGCAGCGGACGGTCGTCACCGCGCCCAGCGCGTCCGTGACCGAGGTGAGGTGGCCACGGGAGTCGTAGGCGAAGCGGTTCGTGGTACCGGCCGGGGACGTCGCGGAGGTGCGGTTGCCACGGGTGTCGTACGTCGTGCGGGTCACCCGGCCGTCTGGCTGGATCACCTTCAGAGGCAGGCCCAGCGCGTCGTACTCCGCGAGTACCTCGCGGCCGTCGGGGCGGACGATGGTGGTGAGCCGGCCCTGCTCGTCGTAGGTGAAGCGGGTGGTGTGGCCGAGCGGGTCGGTGCGGGTGAGCAGGCGGTTGTAGGCGTCGTGCGTGAACTGGGTGGTGGCGCCCGTGGGGTCGATCTCCGCGGTGATCTGGGCGCGGTCGTTGACCAGGAACTGGGTGTGGTGGCCCAGGGAGTCGATGAGGGTGGTGCGGCCCGGTTCGTAGGTGAAGCGGACGTTGAGGTGGCCGTTGGTGCCGGACTGGGAGATGCAGCGGTGCTGGTCGTCGTAGACGTAGTCGAAGTGGCGGTCGTTGGTGTCGGTCCAGGAGGTGATCCGGCCCAGTTCGTCGTAGCCGAAACGGAGCGGCAGGCCGGAGGAGTTGGTGACGTGGGTGAGGTGGCCGTCCGTGTAGCCGTAGCGCAGGATCTGCGTGCCGTCGGTGAGGGAGAGGCCGGTTATTCGGCCGTCCGACGAGGTGAGGCGGAGCTCGTAGCCGCCGCTGTGGGACAGGGCCGTCGGGGTGCCGGACTCGTCGTACGTGAAGGCGATCCAGGCGCCGTTGCGGTCGTCGAGCTGGGTGAGGAGGCCCTCGTCCGAGAAGTGGCGGACGTGGCCGGACTCGGGGTCGGTGACCGTGTAGCCGCCGTCGGCGTCGAGGATGAGCGGCCAGCGTTGCCCGTGGGTCGGGAGTGCGGGGCGCCCGGGCTCGGCGGGGTGTGGGTAGGCGAGCAGGCTGCCGTCCTCGCGGACGAGGATGACGCCTTCCTCGTCGATCTCCAGGCGCTGGTCGACCGTGGACGCCCAGGTGGGGCCGAACCAGCGGCCGGAGCGGTACGAGGACTCGAACGTACGGCTGAACATCAGCGGCAATGAGCCGGGGAGTACGAGGTCCGTCTGCGGGAGGATCATCCGGCCCGTCGCCATGTCGACCGGGTCTTCAAGGCAGGTCAGGTCGTTCTTCTTGTTCCGCGCCGCGGCTTCCTGTTCAGCCTTCTGAGCCGCCCGTGTCGCCTCCTTCCGGGCTGCGCTTTGTGCCGCGTCCTCTGTCAGCCGTGCGCCCGCCCGGGTGCCTCCCAGGCCCTTGGTACCGAACAGGAGGTCAGGGAGGAGCCGACCTCCGAATTCGCTGCCGTCCTCCTTGAAAGCGTCGATCATCGGGCCGGGTATCCGCTCCGGGTGGGAGGCGGTGGAGACGAGACCGGCCAGGGTCATGTTGAGGTGCTGCTCGTACTCGGCCGGGTGCGTCAGGTTGTACGGGTCGTTGGGGTGGAGGCCGCGGGCGAAGCTCAGGATGCCCGCGGTGCCCTTGACCGCGCCGCCCATGACATGGGTGAGCTCGACCGCCTGTGATTGCTGGTAGTCGAGGATTCCGGCCTTCGCCCGGTCCGCCGCGGACGGTTCGGCCGGGGCGTGGGCCAGCCCGGCCTCAAGGGCCTTCTGGACGGCTGCGGCGGTCTCGTCGCGCTGTCTGCGCGCCTCGTTCAGGATCTCGTGGGCCCTGCTGCGGGCCGCCTCACCCGGGTCGGCGCCCTGCACCGGCTTCGGCCCCGGATCCTTGCCGGCCCTCACCGCCGCGTCGTGCGCGCCGGCCTGCTCGGCGTAAGCCTTTCGGGCGTCGTCCGAGGCCTTGACCGCCGCCTTGTACAGGTCGATGGCCTGCTGCGCCTGCTTCTGCGCCCACTCCACGGTCTCCGCGTACCGTTCGAGTACCACGCCCGCGGCCTCACAGGCGTCCGCGGCGTGCAGCCAGTCGGTCGGGTGCATCGCGAACTTCTCGCGGAACGCGTCGGCGGCTTGGCCCTTCCAGTGGCCGGAGTCCAGTGCCTTCATGCCCTGGCCGACCCGGTCGAAGGCGGCGTGGAAGTCCGTGAAGTGCTTGGCCGACTCTCGGATCGCGGACGGCGAGCCGTGGACGAGTTCGTTGGCCTGCTCACTCTGCCCGAGCTGCTGCTCGGCGACCGAAGCACCGCGGTCGGATGCGTAGTTGTCGCCCCAGTCCTCGACCTTGTCGGCCAGGTCGTGCGCACCGGCGTAGTCCAGGCCCGCCCCGATCCCGTCGGTGAACCTGTCGACGCCGTGACCGATGGCCTTCCCGGCCGAATCGACGGCGTCATCGATCTTCCCGAGGCCCTTGCCGAGCGCCTCGCCCCAGCCCGCCATCAGTGCTCAGCCCCCGGCTGCTGCTTCTCGGGCGCGGGGCCGACCATGTCGTCCACGGCCCCGTCCATCTCGTCCCGCAGACCGGTGGCGTCGATGAGCTGGTTGCCCAGCAGGATGTCCGAGCTGTTTACGTCCCGCACCGCACTCTTCCAGGCTTCCTTGCTGTTCTGTGAGGCCCGGTCGTGGGACTCCTGGCTGTAGTCCGCGTCCCTGAACTGCGTATACGGGTTGTCGGAGAACACCTCGCCCCAGTCCTTGGCGATGACGTCCTTCTCCGACGCGTACGGGTTGCCCATTCCCGCGTTCGTCAGGACCTTGAAACTGCCCTGGACGTACTGGTCCTGCTCGTGCATCACACCGGCCGAAAGGCCCACGTTCGACGCGAACGTGTTCGCCTGCTGCACCAGGGTGCGCACCCCCCACCCCCAGCGCTCGCAGAACTTCCCCAGCGTGGACGTCAGGCCCTCGTGCCCGGTCTCCATCCCCGACAGCCCGAGGCCGGTGAAGCCTCCACCAACGGCGGCCGAGCCCACCGACCCGAGTTCTTTCAACTCGGCCAGGCTGTCCGTGATGCCCTTTGCGATCTGCCCCAATGCCTGCTTGGAGACATCGAGGTCCGCCCCGTCGCCGCTCACGCCGCCGCCACCTCACCGTCGAGCGCCGCCCCATCGGGCACGAACCCCCGCAACGGCGGAAACACGATCCCCTCCGGCCCCGCCGCGTCCAGCGCGATCCCGCACGGGAAGTCCAGCGCCGGCACCAACTCGTCCAGCAACCGCGCCCCGGCCACCAGCCGGTACTCCCACTCCCGCGCCGCCTCACCCCGCGCCTCGGCGAACCGGGCCAGAGCCTCCTCGCCGGAGAACGCACAGATCCAGTCCAGGCCGCCGAGTCGGGTAGTCCACAGGCCGCCCCGCTCGTCCAGCGGCACCAGCACCAGTCGGCCACGGAAGTCCGCCAGCCGCTCCCGTACCGCCTCGCGAGTCAACGCGACTGGATCGGGGACGGGTTCGTACACCCGTCCCGCGGCCTCGTCCCGTAGCGCTCGCCACTCCTCGTCGAACACCACTCCGACACCCCCCACACCGTTTGCAATTGAACGCAATTGTGTGAGGTGTTCGAGTAGGGGCCAACTTTGCACCTTGTCTCGCGCATAGATTGAGACAGGCGTACGGATCGGTAGCCCGACTACGGCTGGGTCAGGGACGGCCCTGCCGCCAGGCCGCGGTTTCATCGGGGCACGCGCGTCGCGAGGGCTCACCCGTCGCGCCGACCGCGCGGTGGAGTTCGATGAGTCCGGCGCCGACGGGTCCAGTCACGTCCACTTGTTGGAGACGCCGGAGCGACCGACCTCCGCCTCCCGCGCCCCGAGCAGGTGTGTGGGGGCGGCCGGGCAGCCGGGCGGGCGCAGCAGGCTTCCGGAGATGCCCCTGAGCCGGGCGGAGGCTAGATGGCTTCCTTGCGGGTCAGGAAGTTGAACGAGATCCAGCCCGGCAGCACCGGGAGCCAGAACGTCATCAGGCGGAACAGCAGCACCGCCGAGATGGCGACCTCCTTCTCCAGCCCCGCCGCGATCAGACCCAGCGTCAGCGTGGTCTCCACCGCGCCGATGCCGCCCGGCGTCGGCGCCGCCGATCCCAGCGCGTTGCCCGCCAGGAACACCACCGCGATGCTCGCGTAGCTGATGGCCTGGCCGCCGCCGAACGCGCGGATCGACGCGTCCAGGCACATCACGAAGCAGCCCGTCAGCAGCAGCATCCCGCCGATGCCCGTCATCAGCTTCTGCGGCCGCTGGAGCACGTCCAGCATGCGCGGCACGACGCCCGCGAACAGCGCCCGTACCCGCGTCGCCACGAACTTCCGCATGAACGGGACCGCCGTCACCACCAGCACCAGCACCGCCACCGTCAGCAGACCCGCGATGACCGTCCGGGACGGGGTCATCTCCGGAGTCTTCTCGGTCCCGGTCAGGTAGCCGAACGACAGCAGCAGCAGGATGTGGCTGGCCAGCCCGAACAACTGCGAGGCGCCCACGCTCGCGACCGCGAGCCCCGGCCGGATCCCCGCTCGTTGGAGGAACCGCGTGTTCAGCGCGACACCGCCCACCGCCGCCGGAGCCACCAGCTTCACGAAGGACCCGGCCACCTGCGCGAGCACGGTCCGCAGGAACGGCACCCGCTCGGGCACGAAGCCCAGCAGGCTCATCGCCGCCGCGAAGTAGCTCAGCGCCGAGAACGCCAGCGCCGCCCCGACCCAGCCCCACTGCGCCTGGCCGACGATGGTCGCGAAGTCCACGTGCGCGAGCTGGGTCAGCAGGAAGTACGCGCCGAACGCGCCCGCGATGAACGACACCAGCGTGCGCGGCCGGATCCGCTCCAGCCGGGCCGGCTCAACCGGCGCCTGCGGGCGGATCAGCAGCACCTGCTGGCGGATCTGGCTGAGCAGGTCCTCCTCGCGGGCCCCGTCCAGGGCATCGTCCAGCGCCTTCTTCTCCGCCTTCCGGTCGGCGGCCGGGCTGCTCTCGGCGCCCGCCTCGCGCGCCGCCTTCGCCGCCCGCGAGGACTCCAGTACGGCCTCGCGCTGCCGCTGCGCCCGCTCCCGGGCCAGCCTGCGCAGCGTCGCCCGCGTCGAACGGCTCAGCGCGATCGGCTGGAGCAGCGGCAGGCAGTCCGCCACCGCGTCCGGGCCGAGCACCGACACCGCCGAGGACACCGCCCGCTCCGCGCCGACCCGCAGGCCGAGCGTGGTCAGCAGCTGCGCGATGTCCATCCGGAGCACCAGATCGCCCGCGGCGATCTCGCCGCCCCGCAGGTCGGTGAGGATGACACTGCCGGAACGATCCACCACGAGGGCGTCCCCGGTCAGCCGCCGGTGCGCGATCCGCCGCGACTGCAGGGCCCGTACCTGCTCCCACGCGTTGAGGCACAGCTCGTCGGTGATCTCCTCGTCGGAGAGGGAGTCCAGGCTCCGGCCGCCCAGGTGCTCGTACACGAGCATCACGGCGTCCGGCCCGAGTTCGGAGGTGGCGATCAGCTTCGGCGCGTTCGCTCCGGCCGCGATGGCGGCGTACGCGAGGAGCGCCTCCTGCTCCAGTGCCTGGCGCAGCGACTGGAGGCTGCGCCCGGTGGTGATGCCGCGCAGCGTGAGCCTGCGCCAGACCCGGTAGAAGAACCCGTGGGCCTGCTGCTCCCGGTCCACCACGGTGACGTCGAGCGGCGGGCCGTCCTCCAGGGTGACGTGGTAGCGCCGCCCCCGGTCGTTCACCTCGGGGGCCTCGGGGCCGTCGGGCGTCTCCGCGCGCATCGCGCTGACCGGCTGGAAACCGACCCGGCGCAGTCCGGCGAGGAGGTGCTGCCCGGTGGGGCGCACGTTGGGCGAGCCGACGGCGTACAGGGTCCCGTACGCGACGCTCCAGCCGATCAGCACGGTCAGGATGATCGAGAAGGGTGTGGTGTAGCCGCTGACCAGCATCGTGAACGCGTCGAGCAGCAGGACCACCCACAGCGCGACGCGCCAGTGCGGCCGCCGGGTCATCCCCACGGCCGTCATGTACGCGATCACGGGCGCGAGGTAGCCGTGCACCGGATCGGTGAGCGCCCCGTCGGCGCCGGCGGGGCGGGTGAGGGCTTCCTGGATGGTGCCGGGGGCGGCCTGGGACACCCACAGGTCGGTGGCGAGGGTGACCCCGTGCGCGAGGACGGCGGCGAGCACGCCGTCGGCGATGCGCAGCCCGTCGCGCTTGATGAGCCGCTCGATGGCGAAGGCGACGGGCAGCAGGAGCACGGCGATGCTGGACACCAGCGCGGCGACCTTGACCAGCAGGTCCGGTGCCTGGCCGGTGCCCTTGTTGATGTCCTCCTCCAGGCCGACGGTGGTGCCGTGGGCGAAGGCGGCGATGGCGAGGACGACGGCGATGCCGAGGATGCCGACGAGGAGGCGTACGAGGTCGGACGGGCGGTGCACGCGGGCGGCGAGCAGCGGTTCGTCGACCTCGACCCGGTCGGCGGCCGTGGGGGTGTGCCCGTGCGGGCCCTCGGTTCCGGCCGCGCCGGTGCCGGTGCCGTCGGTGCCGTCGGTGCCGTTGCCGTCGTCGCCGGCACCGCCGCTCGGGGTCCCGGGGCTCCGGTGGTCCGGGCGCGCGTCGTCGTCCGGCGCCGCGCTGTCCGGAGGGCTCACACCCTGCTCCTTCGTCGTCACATCCGTCTCTTCTTGATCACGTATCACCAGTCACCGCCCGGAAGATGGTGGCACGGACCGACGTGCGAGCGGGGCAGCAGGGTGCGCGCCGGTGCGGAAGCACACCTTCCGTCGCCGGACGCCCGACGTGCTGCACCATGGGCCGGATGAGCGACGAACTGCCCGTGTACGCGGAGCGCGTGCTGGAGCTGGCCGAGCGTATTCCGCCCGGCCGGGTGATGACGTACGGGGACGTGGCCGAGTGGCTCGACGAGGGAGGGCCGCGCCAGGTCGGGCGCGTCATGGCCCTGTACGGAGGTGCCGTGCCCTGGTGGCGCGTGGTGCGGGCGGACGGCGTACCGCTCCCCGGCAGTGAGCGGCGCGCCCTGGAGCACTACCGGGCCGAGGCCACGCCGCTGCGCCTGACGGCGGCCGGCGATCCGCGGCTGGACATGCGACGGGCGCGCTGGGACGGAGACGGCGGCGGGGACGGGGACCGCGACGAGGCTCACACCTGACAGCTTCGGCCATGCGCGGCCCGCGCGGGCGGTCGGGCGTCCGCCCGAAGGCCCGTCCGGGGGACGGAGACGAACTGCGCGGCGTCCGCCGGTTGCCGTAGCGTTGCCTCTTCGGCTCCGGCCGATGCCGTCCCGGCGGCACCCGAAAACCGCGCACCACCCGAAGACCCACCAGGACCGGCAGCTCACGTGATCACCTCCTCCTCCGACCGCACCGAACGGCGGCGTACGCGGACCCCTGACGCGTACCGCCTGGTGCGCACCGGGCCGGAACGGGTGGATCCCCCTGTCCTGGACGCAGCGCAGCACGCGGTGGTTGACCATACGGCCGGACCACTGCTGGTCCTCGCCGGGCCGGGCACCGGGAAGACGACCACGCTGGTCGAGGCCGTCGCCGCCCGGGTCGAGGCGGGCACGGATCCCGCCCGCATCCTCATTCTCACCTTCAGCCGCAAGGCGGCCGTGGAACTGCGCGACCGGGCCGCCTTGCGGCTGGGCGGCGCGCGCGCTCCGCAGGCGACCACCTTCCACTCCTTCTGCTACGGCCTCGTCCGTGCCCACCAGGACACCGACCTCTTCGCCGACCCGCTGCGCCTGCTGTCGGGCCCGGAGCAGGACGTGATGGTCCGCACCCTGCTGGAGGGCCAGCGCCGGATCCGCTCCATCCGCTGGCCGGACGACCTGCGGGCCGCGCTGACCACGCGCGGGTTCGCGGACGAGGTCCGCGCGGTCCTGGCCCGCGCCCGCGAACTGGGCCTGGGGCCGGAGGCGCTGTCCGATTTCGCCGGGCGGATCGGCCGCCCGGACTGGAAGGCGGCCGCGGCCTTCCTCTCCGAGTACCTGGACGTCCTGGACATGCAGGGCACCCTGGACTACGCGGAACTCCTCCACCGTGCCGTCCTCCTGGCGGAGCGCACCCCGTCCCTCTCTTCCGCCTACGACGTGATCTACGTGGACGAGTACCAGGACACGGACGCCTCGCAGCTGCGGCTGCTGCGGGCGCTGACCGGAACCGGCGGCACGCTGATCGCCTTCGGCGACCCGGACCAGTCGATCTACGCCTTCCGCGGCGCCGACATCAACAACATCCTCGACTTCGAGTCGTCCTTCCCCGGCGCGCGGGTGCGGGCCCTGACCGTCGCCCGCCGCTCGGGCGCGGGCCTCCTGGCGGCGACCCGGCTCCTCACCACCCGCATGCCGCTGCCCCGCCTGCCCGCGGCCGCGGTCCGCGCACACCGCGAACTCGCGGCCGCGCGGGAGGGCGGCGGGGCGGAGGTGTACACGTACCCCACGGCCGGGGCCGAGCTCGACAACATCGCCGACATCCTGCGCCGGGCCCACCTGGAGGACGGCGTGCCCTGGCAGGACATGGCCGTCCTGGTCCGCGCGGGCGGCCGTACGCTCCCGGCGATGCGCCGCGCCCTGATCACGGCGGGAGTCCCGGTCGAGACGGACGGCGCGGACACCCCCCTGCGCCACGAACCGGCCGTCTCCCCCCTCCTCACGGCCCTGCGCGCCACGGCCACCTTCGCGGCGGGCCTCCCCGCCGGCTCCGCGCCGGCGGACGCGTCGGACCCGGACCCGGCGGCGCCCGCCCCGGTGGACCCGCAGGCGGGGCCCGCGGCCGACCCGGCGGCGCCGGAGTCCGGCGCACCCGTGGCCCCGGCCGACGGCCTTGCGCCCGCGGCTCCCGCCGCGTCGGCCGCCGACTCCGCCCCGGCGGACGACCAGGCGGACGACCCGGCCGCCCCGGCGGTCGCGGGCGCCGACGGGCCCGACGCGGGATGGATCGGCGTAGAGGCCGCCCTCGCCCTGCTCGCCTCCCCGCTCGGCGGGATGGACGCCGCCGACCTGCGCCGCCTCGGCCGCGCCCTGCGCGACGAGGAGCGCGCCGCCGGCGTCAAGGTGCCCGCGCCCTCCGACGTCCTGCTCGCCCGCGCCCTCGCCGAGCCGGAACGGCTCACCGCCCACGACCCGGCCTACGCCCGCGGCGCGCAGCGCCTCGGCCCGCTCCTGCGCAAGGCCCGCGAACTCCTCCAGGGCGGCGGCACCGCCGAAGAGGCCCTGTGGACCCTCTGGGACGGCACCCCCTGGCCCCAGCGCCTGGAGCGCTCCGCCCGCCGCGGCGGCATGGCCGGCCGCAACGCCGACCGCGACCTCGACGCCGTCTGCGCCCTCTTCGACACCGCCGCCCGCGCCGAGGACCGCACCGGCGGCCGCGGAGCCCTCAACTTCCTCGAACAGCTGGAGGCGGAGGACATCGCCGCCGACACGTTGACGACCCGCGCCACCCGGCCCGACGCGGTCCGCCTCATGACCGCCCACCGCTCCAAGGGCCTGGAGTGGTCCCTCGTCGTCGTCGCGGGCGTCCAGGAGGGCCTGTGGCCCGACCTGCGCCGCCGCGGCTCCCTCCTGGAGGCCGACCGGATCGGCCGCGACGGCCTCGCCGAGCCCCTCACCCCCGGCGCACTCCTGGCCGAGGAGCGGCGGCTCTTCTACGTCGCCGCCACCCGCGCCCGCGACCGCCTCGTCGTCACCGCCGTCAAGGCCCCCGCCGACGACGGCGACCAGCCCTCCCGTTTCCTCACCGAGCTCGGCGTCACCCCGAAGGACGTCACCGGCCGCCCCCGCCGCCCCCTCGCCGTCCCGGCCCTGGTCGCCGAGCTGCGCGCCACCACCGTCGACCCGGACGCCTCGCCCGCCCTGCGCGACGCGGCCGCCCGCCGCCTCGCCCGCCTCGCCGCGCTCACCGACGACGAGGACCGCCCGCTGGTCCCCGCCGCGCACCCGCAGCGCTGGTGGGGCCTGTACGAGCCCACCCGCAGCAGCGTCCCGCTGCGCGACCGGGACCGGCCCGTGGCCCTCTCCGGCAGCGCCCTGGACCAGCTCGCCAACACCTGCTCGCTCCAGTGGTTCCTCGGCCGCGAGGTCAAGGCCGACGCCCCCTCCACGGCCGCCCAGGGCTTCGGCAACGTCGTCCACGTCCTCGCCGACGAGGTCGCCTCCGGCCGCACCCCCGCCGACCTGGCCGTCCTCATGGAACGCCTCGACTCCGTCTGGGACGCCCTCGCCTTCGACGCGCCCTGGAAATCGGCCCAGGAGAAGGAGAACGCCCGAGCCGCCCTGGAACGCTTCCTGCGCTGGCACACCACCGACCGCGGGGGCCGGGCGGCGGTGGCCACCGAGCACGAATTCGACGTCACGCTCGAAGCGGGCGAGTACGCCGTCCGGATCCGCGGCTCCATGGACCGGGTCGAAGCGGACCCGCAGGGGCGCGCCTACGTCGTCGACTTCAAGACCGGCAAGTCGGCGCCCACCAAGGCCGAGGTCGAGCGCCACCCCCAGCTCGCCGTCTACCAGCTCGCGGTGCGCGAAGGCGCCGTCGACGAGGTCTTCGACGGCCTGCGCCCCGCACAGGGCGGCGCCGAGCTCGTCCAGCTGCGCCAGCCCGCGCCCAAGAAGGAGGGCGGCGACGCGGTCCCGAAGATCCAGGCCCAGCAGCCCCTGCCGGGCGGCTCCTCCGGCGAGTGGGTCGGCGACCTGCTCGCCACCGCCGCGGGCCGGGTCCTGGACGAACGCTTCGCGCCCGCCGTCGGCAAGCACTGCGACCACTGCTCCTTCCGCAGCTCGTGCAGCGCCCGGCCCGAGGGCCGCCAGACCGTGGAGTGACCGAGTGACCGAGTGACCGAGTGACCGAGTGGCCGAGTGACCCGGGCGACCGCGCAGAGCGTCCGAGCGCACCGGCCGGGCGGACGGAGCGCGCGTCGGGGAGTGTCGGTGCGGGCGGCTAGCCTTTTTACGTGTCCGCGCGTGCGCCCGTCCTCTCCGACCCCGAGCAGCTCAAAGAGCTCCTCGGGATCCCTTTCACGCCCGAACAGCTGGCCTGCGCCACCGCCCCGCCCGCCCCGCAGGTCATCGTCGCCGGAGCCGGCTCCGGCAAGACCACCGTCATGGCCGCCCGCGTGGTCTGGCTGGTGGGGACGGGCGCGGTCGCGCCCGAGCAGGTCCTCGGCCTGACCTTCACCAACAAGGCCGCCGGCGAGCTGTCCGAGCGCGTACGCAAGGCCCTCGCGCGGGCCGGCATCACCGACCCCGATCCTTCCCCGGCCGAGGCCGACGCGGCCGGGGGCGAGCCGCGCATCTCCACGTACCACGCCTTCGCCGGCCAGCTCCTCAAGGACCACGGCCTGCGCATCGGTCTGGAGCCCAGCTCCCGCCTCCTCGCCGACGCCACCCGCTTCCAGCTCGCCGCCAAGGTGCTGCGCGAGGCCCCCGGCCCCTACCCCTCGCTCACCAAGTCCCTCCCCGACCTGGTCGGCGACCTCCTCGCGCTGGACGGGGAGCTCTCCGAGCACCTCGTCGAGCCGGAGCGGCTGCGCGCCCACGACACCGGGCTGCTCGGCGAGCTGGCCGACGCCAACCTCACCAACGAGGACCTGCGCAAGGTCCCCGAGGCCGTGCGCGGCCGCCTCGAACTGCTGGAGCTCGTCAGCCGCTACCGCGCCGCCAAGCGTTCCCGCGACCTCTTCGACTTCAGCGACCAGATAGCCCTCTCCGCACAGCTCGCCACGACCCGGCCCGAGGTGGGGGCGCTGCTGCGCGAGGAGTTCCGGGTGGTCCTGCTCGACGAGTACCAGGACACCTCCGTCGCACAGCGGCTGCTGCTGTCCGGCCTCTTCGGCGCGGGCAGCGGCCACGCGGTGACCGCCGTCGGCGACCCCTGCCAGGCCATCTACGGCTGGCGGGGCGCCTCCGTCGCCAACCTCGACGACTTCCCCGAGCACTTCCCGCACGCCGACGGGACACCCGCCACCCGTCTCTCGCTCAGCGAGAACCGGCGCAGCGGCGGCCGCCTGCTCGACCTGGCCAACGGGCTCGCCGCCCCGCTGCGCGCCATGCACGAAGGCGTCGAGGCGCTCCGCCCGGCGCCCGGCGCGGAGGGCGCCGGCTTCGTCCGGTGCGCCCTGCTCGATACGCACGCCGAGGAACTGGAGTGGCTCGCGGACTCCGTCGCGCACCTGGTCCGCACCGGGACGGAGCCGCGCGAGATCGCCGTGCTGTGCCGGTCCGCCGGCGACTTCGCGCGGATCCAGGCCGTCCTGGTGGCCCGGGACGTGCCGGTCGAGGTCGTCGGCCTCTCCGGGCTCCTGCACCTGCCGGAGGTCGCGGACCTCGTCGCCGTCTGCGAAGTCCTCCAGGACCCGGGAGCCAACGCCTCCCTCGTCCGGCTGCTCATCGGCCCGCGCTGGCGGATCGGCGCGCGCGACCTGGCTCTGCTGGGGCGCCGCGCCCGGCTGCTGGTGGGCCGCGAGGCCCCCGCCGGGGCGGACCCGGACGAGCGGCTCGCGGCGGCCGTGGAGGGCGTGGACCCGGCGGAGATCGTGTCGCTGGCCGACGCCCTGGAGACCTTCCTCGACGGCGCCGGCCAGGCCCCCGACGACCTGCCGTTCTCCGCCGACGCCCGGGTCCGCTTCGCGCACCTCGCGCAGGAGCTGCGCGACCTGCGGCGCTCGCTCGCGGACCCGCTGATGGACGTACTGCACCGGGTCCTGTCGGCGACCGGCCTGGAAGTGGAGCTGTCCGCGTCCCCGCACGCGCTGGCGGCCCGCCGCCGCGAGACCCTGTCGAACTTCATGGACGTCGCCGCGGGCTTCGCCGCGCTGGACGGCGAGGCGACCCTCCTCGCGTTCCTGGCCTTCCTGCGCACGGCCGCCCAGTACGAGAAGGGCCTGGACCACGCCCTGCCCGGCGGGGAGAACACGGTCAAGGTCCTGACGGCCCACAAGTCCAAGGGCCTGGAGTGGGACGTGGTCGTCGTCCCGGACCTGTGCGCGGGGTCCTTCCCGAAGGAGAAGGCGCCGGAGGCCTGGACCTCGTACGCGAAGGTGCTCCCGTACGCCCTGCGCGGCGACGCCCCCACCCTGCCGGGGGACCCGGCCTGGACCTCGGCCGGCATGAAGTCCTTCAAGACGGCCCTGAAGGACCACAAGTCGGTGGAGGAGCTCCGCCTGGGCTACGTCACCTTCACCCGCCCCCGCTCCCTCCTGCTGGCCTCGGGCCACTGGTGGGGCCCGACGCAGAAGAAGCGCCGCGGCCCGTCCGCGTTCCTGTCCGCCCTGTACGAGCACTGCGCTGCCGGGTTCGGCGAGATCGAGGCCTGGGCGCCCGAACCCGACCCGGCCGCCGAGAATCCGTCCCTCGCCGACGACTCCACCCCGGACCACTCCTGGCCCCTCCCGCTGGACCCGGCCTCCCTGCACCTGCGCCGCGCGGCGGCAGCCCTGGTGGAGTCCTACCTGGCCGACCCGCAGCCCCCGGCTCCGGAGGAGGACGAGTCCTACCTCTGGCCCCCCTCCTGCGAGGACCCGTCCTACGAGGACGAACCCTGGCCGGACGACGACCTCTGGCCGCAGGACCCGGCCGAGCCGCGTACCGGTGGTCCCGCGGACCCGCACGCCGACCTCTGGCCGGAGGCGGACCTCTGGCCGGAGGCGGACCGGGCCGTGCCACGCCTCCGCGCCACCGGCACCGCGCCCGCCCCCGCCGCAGGCACCGGCCCCCTGACGCCCGACGACGCGCGGGCCGTGGCCTCCTGGGACCGGGACCTCGACGCCCTGGAGGGCGAGCTCCGCCGCGCCCGCGCCGCCGTCCGCGACGTCGAGCTCCCCGCCGCGCTCTCCGCCAGCCAGTTGCTCCGGCTCGCCGCCGACGAGCAGGGCTTCGTCCGCGACCTCGCCCGCCCCATGCCGAGGCCCCCGCAGCCTGCGGCACGCCAGGGCACGCGCTTCCACGCCTGGGTCGAGTCCCGCTTCGACGAACTCCCGCTCCCGCTCCTCGACGTCCTCGACCCCGTCACCGAGCTGCCCGGCTCCGACCAGGAGGTCGCCGACGAGGCCGATCTCGCCTCCCTCAAGGCCGCCTTCGAGCGCAGCCCGTACGCCGACCGGCCGCCCCACCGCATGGAGGCCCCGGTCCAGCTGACCCTCGCGGGCCGCGTCATCCGCGGCCGGATCGACGCCGTGTACAAGAATCCCGACGGCTCGTACGAGATCGTCGACTGGAAGACCGGCCGCACCACCGAGGCCGACCCCCTCCAGCTCGCCGTCTACCGCCTGGCCTGGGCGGAAGCCACGGGTACGCCGCTGCGCCGGGTCACCGCCGCCTTCCTGCACGTCCGCAGCGGCCGCGTGATCCGCCCCCGCGACCTGCCCGACCGGGCCCGTCTTGAGCGGATCCTCCAAGGCAAATCGGGCACCGGCGATGACCATCAGGCGGACGGCTAGGCTCGGGGCATGAGCGACAGCCCGCCGGACAGCGCCGTCCGCACGTACATCGAGACCCACCGCGCCGCCTTCCTCGACGACCTCGCCGAGTGGCTGCGCATACCCTCCGTCTCGGCGCAGCCCGAGCACGCGGGCGACGTACGCCGCAGCGCCGAATGGCTCGCGGCGAAGCTCAAGGAGACCGGTTTCCCGGTCGCCGAGGTCTGGGAGACGCCGGGCGCCCCGGCCGTGTTCGCGCACTGGCCGAGCGAGGACCCGGACGCGCCCACCGTCCTGGTCTACGGGCACCACGACGTGCAGCCCGCCGCCGTGGCGGACGGCTGGCACACCGACCCGTTCGAACCGGTCGTCAAGGACGGCCGGATGTACGGGCGCGGCGCCGCCGACGACAAGGGCCAGGTGTTCTTCCACACCCTGGGCGTACGCGCGCACCTGGCGGCCACCGGCGCCGCCGCCCCCGCCGTGAACCTGAAGCTCGTCGTGGAGGGCGAGGAGGAGTCCGGATCCCCGCACTTCCGCGCCCTCGTCGAGGCCCGCGCCGCCGAGCTCGCCGCCGACGTCGTGATCGTCTCCGACACCGGCATGTGGTCCGAGACCACCCCCACCGTCTGCACCGGCATGCGCGGCGTCGCCGACTGCGAGATCGACTTCCACGGCCCGGACCAGGACATCCACTCCGGCGCCTTCGGCGGGGCCGTGCCCAACCCGGCCACCGTCGCCGCCCGCCTGGTCGCGGCCCTCCACGACGCCGACGGACGGGTCACGGTCCCCGGTTTCTACGACGGCATCGCCGAACTCACCGACGCCGAGCGCGCGCTCATCGCCGAGCTGCCCTTCGACGAGTCCGAGTGGCTCCGTACGGCCAAGTCCCACGCGGCCGCCGGCGAGGCCGGCTACTCCACCCTGGAACGCGTCTGGGCCCGCCCGACGGCCGAGGTCAACGGCATCGGCGGCGGCTACCAGGGCCCTGGCGGCAAGACCATCGTGCCCGCCTCCGCCCACCTGAAGCTGTCGTTCCGCCTGGTGTCCGGACAGGACCCGTACGAGGTCGAGGCCGCCGTTACGGACTGGGTCGCGGCCCGCGTCCCGGCCGGGATCCGTCACTCCATCACCTTCGGCGCCCCGACCCGCCCGTGCCTGACCCCGCTGGACCACCCCGCGCTGCAGTCGGTCGTCCGGGCCATGGGCCGCGCCTTCGGCCAGAAGATCCGCTTCACCCGCGAGGGCGGCTCCGGACCCGCGGCAGACCTCCAGGACGTCCTGGACGCGCCCGTCCTCTTCCTCGGCATCTCCGTCCCGTCCGACGGCTGGCACTCGCCGAACGAGAAGGTCGAGCTGGACCTCCTCCTCAAGGGCGTCGAGACGACCGCGTACCTCTGGGGCGACCTTGCCGAGTCCCACCGCACACCTGCCTGACGCCCGACACACACGCCGCCTGAGTCACTGAGCCTGCCTGTCCCACCACCGGGGGAGTTGGAAGTACCTGTGAGCATCCATACCGAGCGCCCGATCTCGCTCACCGCGCCCAGCGGAATCGACCGCGCCGCGCACCACCGCCTCGACGAGGCGTGGCTCGCCGCCGCCTGGAGCCACCCGACGACCCGTGTGTTCGTCGTCTCCGGCGGCCAGGTCCTGATCGACGACACCCCCGACGGGGGCACCGGCATCGTGATGACCCCGGCCTTCGAGGCCCCGGTCACCGAGACCCACCGCTACTTCCTGGGGACCGACGAGGACGGCGTACGGTACTTCGCGCTCCAGAAGGACGCGCTGCCGGGCCGCATGGACCAGTCGGCCCGCCCGGCCGGCCTGCGCGAGGCCGGACTGCTGCTGAACGCGCGCGACGCCGGGCTGATGGTGCACGCCGTGGCGCTGGAGAACTGGCAGCGGATGCACCGCTTCTGCTCCCGCTGCGGCGAGCGCACCGTGGTCGCGGCCGCCGGGCACATCCGCCGCTGCCCGGGCTGCGGCGCCGAGCACTACCCGCGCACCGATCCGGCCGTGATCATGCTGGTCACGGACGACCAGGACCGGGCGCTGCTGGGCCGCCAGGTGCACTGGCCGGAGGGCCGCTTCTCGACCCTCGCCGGGTTCGTGGAGCCGGGCGAGTCGATCGAACAGTCCGTCGTCCGCGAGGTGTGGGAGGAGGCGGGCGTCAAGGTCGGCGAGGTCGAGTACGTGGCCAGCCAGCCGTGGCCGTTCCCGTACAGCCTGATGCTGGGCTTCACGGCCCGCGCCACCAGCTCCGAGATCACGGTGGACGGCGAGGAGATCGAGGAGGCCCGCTGGTTCTCCCGCGACGAGCTGGCTGCGGCGATCGAGGCGGGCGAGGTGCTGCCCCCGGCGGGCGGCATCTCCATCGCCGCCCGCCTGGTCGAGCTCTGGTACGGCCGGCCGCTGCCGAAGCCCCCGGCCGTCTGACGGCTCCGCGGGCCGGCAGCGGCCCGGCCCGCGCACGCAGAAGGCCCCCGCCGGGGCGGGGGCCGCTCTGGGTGCGCGGGGGGTCAGACGGCGAGGGCCTGCTTGACCTGGGCCAGGCTCGGGTTCGTCATGACGGACTCGTTGCCGGCGGAGGACTTCACGAGAACGGTGGGAACCGTCTGGTTGCCGCCGTTCGCCTTCTCCACGAACGCCGCGGACTCGGGGTCGAGCTCGATGTTGATCTCGTTGTACGCGATGCCTTCCCGGTCCAGCTGGGTCTTCAGCCGGCGGCAGTAGCCGCACCAGGTCGTGCTGTACATCGTGACGGTGCCCGTGTCCTGCATGCTGCGGTCTCCTTCGTGGGGTCTCGGTGGTCCGAGTACTGGAACGTACGCGACCGCGCGGCCATTCCCGCGCGGCCGGTGCGACAGGGGGCCGGTGCGACACGGCGGCTGGTGTGACAAGTACTACGGATACGGGTGACCTGTGGACAAGTTTCCCGCCCGCCCCTCCAGACCTGGCAGCATGGCGGGGTGACAGCAGCAACGCACTCCCCATCCTTCTCTGCCGCCGAGGCCGCCGACTCGGCCGACGCGGTGCTCCTGGGCCTGGACCCGGAGCAGCGCGAGGTCGCGACGACCCTGCGCGGGCCGGTGTGCGTGCTGGCGGGCGCCGGCACCGGCAAGACCCGTGCGATCACCCACCGCATCGCCTACGGAGTCCAGTCCGGCCAGCTCATGCCGGCCAGTGTGCTTGCCGTCACCTTCACCAACCGCGCCGCCGGGGAGATGCGCGGCCGTCTGCGCGGCCTCGGCGCCGGCGGGGTCCAGGCCCGTACCTTCCACTCCGCCGCCCTGCGCCAGCTCCAGTACTTCTGGCCCAAGGCGGTCGGCGGAGACGTCCCCCGGCTCCTGGAGCGCAAGATCCAGTTCGTCGCCGAGGCGGGCGCGCGCTGCCGCATCCGCCTCGACCGCAACGAGCTGCGCGATGTCACCGGTGAGATCGAGTGGGCCAAGGTCACCCAGACCGTGCCCGCCGACTATCCGGTGGCCGCCCTCAAGTCGGGCCGCGAAGCCCCCCGCGACCTGGCCGAGATCGCCCAGATCTACGGGACGTACGAGCAGCTCAAGCGCGACCGCGGCATGATCGACTTCGAGGACGTGCTGCTCCTCACCGTCGGCATCCTCCAGGACCGCCACGACATCGCCGAACAGATCCGCGCCCAGTACCAGCACTTCGTCGTGGACGAGTACCAGGACGTCAGCCCCCTCCAGCAGCGGCTGCTCGACCTGTGGCTCGGCGAGCGCGACAGCCTCTGCGTCGTCGGCGACGCCAGCCAGACGATCTACTCCTTCACCGGCGCCACCCCCGACCACCTGCTGAACTTCCGTACCCGCTACCCGCAGGCCACCGTGGTCAAGCTGGTCCGCGACTACCGCTCCACCCCCCAGGTCGTCCATCTCGCCAACGGCCTCCTCAAGCAGGCCAAGGGCCGGGCCGCCGAGCACCGCCTGGAGCTGGTCTCGCAGCGCGAAACCGGACCCGACCCGGTCTACGCCGAGTACCCGGACGAGCCCGCCGAGGCCGAGGGCGTCGCCGCGCGGGTCCGGGACCTGATCGCGGCGGGCGTGCCCGCGGGCGAGATCGCCGTCCTGTACCGCATCAACGCCCAGTCCGAGGTGTACGAGCAGGCCCTCGCCGACGCCGGGGTGCCCTACCAGCTGCGCGGAGCCGAGCGCTTCTTCGAGCGGAGCGAGGTCCAGAAGGCGATCCTCGCGCTCCGCGGAGCCGCCCGGTCCGGCGGGAACGACCCGCTGCTCGACGATGTCGTCGAGCTCGGCTCCCAGGTCCGGGCCGTGCTCAGCTCCACCGGCTGGACCGCCGAGCCGCCGGCCGGCTCCGGCGCGGTGCGCGACCAGTGGGAGTCGCTGGCCGCCCTGGTCCGCCTCGCCGAGGACTTCGCCCGGACCCGGCCCGGGGTCACCCTGGCGGACCTCACCATCGAGCTCGACGAGCGCAAGGCCGCCCAGCACGCCCCGACCGTGCAGGGCGTGACCCTGGCCTCGCTGCACGCGGCCAAGGGCCTGGAGTGGGACGCCGTGTTCCTCGTCGGCCTCACCGACGGCATGGTGCCGATCACCTACGCCAAGACCGACGAGCAGGTCGAGGAGGAGCGCCGACTGCTCTATGTCGGCGTCACCCGGGCGCGGTTGCACCTGACGCTCTCCTGGGCGCTCTCGCGGGCGCCGGGCGGCCGGGCCTCCCGACGCCCCAGCCGCTTCCTGAACGGCCTGCGGCCGGGCTCCGCGGCCCCGGGAACGGGCCCGGGCGGCGCGGCCGAGCGGGTCGCCCGCAAGCACGGCCGCCGCGGGCCGGTGCTCTGCAGGGTCTGCGGCAAGACCCTGACCGACGCCGGCGAGCTGAAACTGATGCGCTGCGAGGACTGCCCGTCCGACATGGACGAGGGGCTCTACGAGCGGCTGCGGGAGTGGCGCCGGACCCAGGCGAAGGACCAGGGCCTGCCCCCCTACTGCGTCTTCACGGACAAGACGCTGATGGCGATCGCGGAGGCCGCGCCCTCCGAGGAGGGCGAGCTCTCGATGATCTCCGGCGTGGGTGTACGGAAGCTCGACCGGTACGGAGCCGACGTCCTGGCCATCTGCGCAGGTCAGGACCCCGGGTCCGAGGATTCTGACGACGCGTAGAAACTCGTCGGAAAAATAGTTTGCACATGCCCAGCGAATCCCCATAGGTTCTTAGCAACGGAAACGGTGGCTTCTCCGAAGCCCTGGATCCGTGCTGTACTTATCCGAATACGCATGGGACAGGCCCCCGGGCCCCGTCCCCGAGACGCCGAGAGGAGGCGAGACCAGTGACCAGCTTCATGACCTTCACCAAAATGACCGATCGCTCGGTCGACGCTTCCTGCCTGCTCGGTTCCGTCTCCCTCCTGGGTACCGGTGTGTCCGCGATTTCTGCCGACAGCCCCGCCCTGCTGGCGATCCGTCCGGTCAGCGAGCGCAATGAGCGACCGACCCAGGCACCGGTGGCAGTACTGGCAGCGGAAGCTCAGGCGCATGGCGCCTATGGCTTCGCCGCCGCAGCCGGTGCCGGATCCCAGAACAAGCAGACGACGAAGCAGCAGCACCACCTGATGTGGGCCTTCCGTGGGCTCGAACCCTGGAGTGATCCAGCCTGATCGCATGATCAGGCCGGCGCCTTCAGGGCCGCGGAACCCAACCGGGATCCGCGGCCCTTCTGTTTGTCCCCGAACGGGACGACGGACAGGCGCCTCGGGACTGGCAGAACCCCAGCCGAATCCGGCCGACCGGCCGGAACGACTAGCCGAACAAGACGAGGAAGAAGACACCGTGCAACTCGAAGCGCACGCCCCGTCCGTACCGCAGACCCAAACGATCTCCCCGCCCGCAGTCCCGGAGGACCACACCTTGACCCCGCTCACCGCGCTGACCGCGCTCGACGACGCCATCGAGAACCTCGGCGTACCCGTCCCGTGCCGCACCTTCGACCCCGAGGTCTTCTTCGCCGAGTCCCCGGCGGACGTCGAGTACGCCAAGTCCCTCTGCCGCACCTGCCCGCTGGTCGAGGCCTGCCTCGCCGGGGCGACCGAGCGCCGCGAGCCCTGGGGTGTCTGGGGTGGCGAGCTCTTCGTCCAGGGTGTCGTCGTCGCCCGCAAGCGGCCGCGTGGCCGTCCGCGCAAGAACCCGGTTGTCGCGGCATGACCGCCCACGGAACCATCGACCGCCCCCTCACGCACGACCCCCTGAAGCAGGCCCTCATGACCGCCCACTCCACGAGCGAGCAGCCGCACGGCTCCGCCACCGCAGACTTCATCACCGCAGGCGCGATCACCTCGCGTCAGAACAGGACCCGCGAAATGCAACTCATCCCAGAAGCCCTGGCTCGCGCCCATATGGACGACCGCATGCGTGAGGTGGACGCCGAGCGTCACGCCGTGCGCCTGGTCACCGCCCGCCGCATGCAGCGGCGAGCCGAGCGAGTCTCGCTGCGCGCCCGGCGCGCGCTCGCCATGGCCGTCATGCACTAAGAGCTCCACAGTGCTGAGGCTCTGAAATCACAGACAAGACGTCCCGGGGGGACCGGTCCGAACGGACCGGTCCCCCCGGTGCGTTGCGGGGCCTGTCCACCCCGTACGGGGATATCGTCTGGAGGTGGACCAGCCGACTCCCCACCCCGCCAAGCCGGGATCCGAGGCCCAGCCCGTCGTCTGCGCGCGCTGTGGTGCCCGGTCTCCGGACGGCGCCCCGATCACCTGGACCTGCTCCATGGAAAACGGCAGCAGGCACTACTTCTGCCACGACTGCGCCCGGGCCAACATCCGGGCGATCGAGGGCAGGCTCGACTCCTCCTGGTGGTGACCCGGAGCCGGCCTGCCCGCCCCCTACGTCACTCCGCGGACGCGAACCCCGGTAGCCAGGAGTCCAGTTCGTCCCGCAGCCGCACCGTCGAGCCCAGCTGACACAGCACCCCGATGGTGCTCAGCGTGACCCGGTGGATCAGCAGGTACGAGGGTGGCAGGTTGATCTGCCGTCCCAACTGGTGTGCGGGGGACCGGGGATCGGCGATCCGCGCCGCCTGGCCGCGCAGCCACGCCCGTGTGAAGGTGAACTCCTCGGCCTCGGCGGGCTCGATGATCGGCTTGAGATAGTCCAGTACCGCGTCGGGGTCCAGTTCGATGGACTCCTTCACGAACCCCTCGGCGCACAGGTGCCCGTAGACCCCTTCGGCATCCCCGTCCAGCGTCATCCGCAGTGACTTGCCGATGGGCTTGGGCCAGCCGCCCGGCAGCCGGTCGACCGTGCCGAAGTCCAGGACGCCCAGCCGCATCCGGCCCTCCGGCCCCGATATCAGCCGGAAGTTGCCCGGGTGCGGGTCCGCGTGCAGCAGCCCGGTGCGGGCGGGACCGGAGAAGAGGAACCGGGCCAGCAACTGCCCGGCGCGGTCGCGCTCCTCCTGAGTGCCGTCGGCTATCACCTCCGACAGCGGGGTCCCCTCCATCCACTCGGTCACCAGCACCCCGTCGCCCTGGTGCACGACATCCGGCACCACGACGTCGGGGTCGCCCTCGAACGCGTCCGCGTGCGTCCGCTGCGCCTCGGCCTCCAGCTCGTAGTCGAGCTCCTCCGCGACCCGGTCGCGCAACTCCTTGATGAGCGGCTTGATCTCCATGCCCGGTATCAGCGGCCCCAGCAGACCCGCGAACCGGCCCAGCTGCTTCAGGTCCGACAGCAGAGCCTCGCCGGCCCCCGGGTACTGGACCTTGACGGCCACCTGCCGGCCGTCGTGCCACACCGCCCGGTGCACCTGCCCGATCGAGGCGGCCGCGGCCGGCTTGTCCTCGAACTCCTCGAACAGATCCCGCCAGTCCGCGCCCAGTCGGTCCGCCAGCACCTGGTGCACCGTGGCCGTGGGCAGCGGCGGGGCCGCTTCCTGAAGCTTGGTCAGCGCAGCCCGGTAGGGCCCGGCGACCTCCTCGGGCAGGGCAGACTCGAAGACCGACAGGGCCTGCCCGAACTTCATGGCACCGCCCTTCAGCTCCCCGAGCGTCCGGAACAGCTGCTCGGCGGTGCGCTGCTGAAGCTCGCGCGCCACTATCTCCGCCGACTTGCCGCCGATCCGCTTGCCCAGCCCCCAGGTTGCCCGACCCGCGATGCCGAGCGGCAGCGCGGCCAGCTTGACGGTACGGGTGACCGCCTTCCGGGGAAGATCAGACATACGCCCCTCCATTTCCCAGACAGCTGCGCCGCAAGCGGCGGTTCGGGAAGACCCCTCCGACCCACGCATCCTGTCATGGCCCCTCCGGAGGATCCCCTCCTGATCCTCCTCCCAGTCGCTGGAGCAGAGCTGGACGACCTGCGTTCGCTCCGCACGGGCAGTCGGGGTGCGGGACGACCGGGCTGCGCTGCCAGTGCAGGGCCGGGAGCGCGGCCTCCCAGCGGGAGGCGGTGGAGGCGGGCAGTTCGCCGTCGAGGAAGGACAGCGCGTGGGCCGCGGCCAGACCGGCCACCGCAGTGGACAGGCCCAGGTCGCACGCGCCGCCCGCCCGGCGCCGGTGCGCCGACCGCCACTGCACCAGCATCCTCGGCCAGGCCGGATCAAGGTCCACCCGCTCGCGCTCCATGCACCCCGCGCACGCCGTCGAACCCGGCAGCACCAGCGGTCCCACCAGTCCGGTGCCCTCCAGCACCCCCGCGTACAGGTGCGGGATGCCCGTCGCCACCCAGTCGGCCGCGGTGTCCGGATCCGGGGCCCAGGCCTGCAGCCCGTCGCGGGGCGCGACCACCACCAGGGCGAGCCCGGGCTCCGGGCCCTCGCTCTCCCCGGCCCGCGGCGCGCGCCCCGGAGCCGACTGGCGCACCAGCCTGCCCGCGGCCTCGGCCCGCAGGCGGCCCACGCTCTGCGACCCGAACCCGCCCGGCGCCACGTCCCCGGGTTCCACCCGGCCACCGTCGAGCACCTCGACCCCGCCCACACCGGCTCCCGACAGGACCGCGGCGATCAACGCGCCCACCCGGCCGCTCCCGCGCACCTGCACCCGTATCGCCCGGCGCGCGGCGATCCCCCGCAAGTCCCCGCCCGGCTCACGGTGGACCAAGGACAGCGAGCCCAGATCGGGCCCCAGCCGCTCCAGGGCCTCCGGCCGCTTGCGCACGGCCTGGGCGAGCGGGCCGCCCGCCGTGGCGTCGTCGAGCAGTCCGGCCGCCGCCAGCCGCCGGACCAGTTCGTCGGCCTGGCCGTCCGGCAGTCCCATCCCCGAGGCCTCGGCCCGTAACAGCTCCATCCGCCGCGTCCCGTCGATGCGGTCGATGAGCGCGCCCGTCGCCGTGTCGACGGGGCCCAGCACCACCGCGTGGGCGGGTGTCACCCCGAACTGAACCGTCTGCAGATCCCTCCAGGCCCGTGCCAGCGCCGGCTTCACCTTCGGATACACGGCCGCCCCCTCGATTTCGCGTGCGCACCCGCGCCGCCTCTTTTCCGCTCTCCCGCAACATTGCCCGTCCGCCGCATTCCGTGCGGGAATTTGTCCACAGGCGAGGTGTATTAGGCATATGAGATGGAGAAATGGGGTGTTCCGGATGCCGACTGTGAATCGATCGCGTTCGACTGCCGGACGGGCGGGACTTCCGCCACGGCTAGCGGGTACCGTCGTCGCGTGTCCGCCGACCCACCGCAGCGCGCCGTAGAAGTCCGCCGGAGCGCGCGCCGCCGCAGGACCGTATCCGCCTATCGCGAGGGTGACCGTACGGTCGTCCTCATCCCTGCCCGGATGTCCGAGGCCGAGGAGCGGCGCTGGGTGGGCGTCATGCTCGACAAGCTGGCCGCCCAGGAGAGCAAGCGCACCCTCGGCGACGCGGAACTCACCGAGCGCGCCGAGCGTTTGTCCGAGCAGTACTTCACCGGCCGCGCCCGCCCCCGCTCGGTCCGCTGGGTCACCAACCAGAACACCCGCTGGGGCTCCTGCACCCCGGCCGAAGGCAGCATCCGGCTCTCCCACCGCCTCCAGGGGATGCCGGAGTACGTCATCGACTACGTCCTCCTGCACGAGCTGGCCCACCTCCTCGTGCCCGGCCACGGCCCCCGCTTCTGGGAGCTGCTGGAGGCGTATCCCCGGACCGAGCGGGCCCGCGGATACCTGGAGGGAATCGTCGCCGCCGAGCGCCTCCCGAAGGTCCCCGCCGCCCGCGACGAATAGCGCTGCGCCCGTCCGCACTGTCACGGACGGTGATATGTACCGGGTCGGTACCGACTTGGCCGGATGTCGGCAGTTGCCGTTAGCCTGAGCGGCACGCATTCACAGTCGGGATGGGGGACGGTCGTTACGTATGGCCAGGGAATTCCAACGGGGCCACAAGGCCAAGATCAGTGATCTGACGCCGGGCACGGATCTTTACGTGGGCGTCCAGATCGCCGGACCCGGACTCACCTTCGACATCAGCTGTTTCGGCCTCGATGCGAACGAGCAGCTGTCCGACGACCGCTACTTCGTCTTCTTCAACCAGCCGAAGTCGCCCGAGGAGTCCATCCAGCAGCTCGGTGCGCAGGCCGGAGACACCGAATCCTTCCGGGTGACCCTGGACCGCGTGCCGGCCTCCATCCACAAGCTGTCCTTCACCGCCACCATCGACGGCGCCGGCCAGATGTCGCAGATCGGCCCCGGCTACCTCCGGATCGTCGCGGGCGGCGAGGAAGTCGTCCGGTACTCGTTCACGGGTGCGGAGTTCACCACCGAGCGGGCCGTGATGCTCGGCGACTTCTACCTCAAGGACGTATGGCGCTTCGCAGCCGTCGGCCAGGGCTTCGACGGCGGACTCGCCGCGCTGCTCAAGAACTTCGGCGGCGAGGTCGCCGAGGAGGAGGAGCCGCAGCAGCAGGCCCCGGCCCAGACCGGCGCCGCGCCCGGATTCGCCCCGCCGCCGCAGGCCCCGGCACCGTCCTTCGGCGCCCCCGCCCAGGCCCCGGCACCCCAGGCCGCGCCGCAGCAGGCCCCGGCCCCCGCGCCCTCGTTCGGCGCGCCACCCGCTCCGGCCCCCGCCCCGCAGCCGCAGGCGTACCCGCAGCACAGCGCGCCCACCATGGCCGCGCCGCTCGCTCCGCCCGCCCCCGCGCCGTACGGCCAGCCGCCGCAGCAGCCCTCGTACGGCCAGGTTCCCCCGCCCGCTCCGGCCCCCGCCCCCTACGGGCAGCAGCCGGGCTACGGCCAGGTGCCGGGGCAGGTACCGGGCCAGATGCCCGGGCAGTTCCCCGGCCAGGCCCCCGGCCAGTACCCCCCTGGCGGTCAGCAGCCCGGCTACGGGCAGCAGGCCCCCGCCCCCGCCGCGGCCGGTCTCACCGCCGCGCTCCAGCCGTACAAGGAAGCCCCCACGGGCGCCCGCTGGACCGCGCAGAACCCGCAGCTCATGCGCGTCGACCTGTCGATGGGCGGCCAGCCCGTCCTCGCCCGCCAGGGCAGCATGGTCCTGTACCAGGGCAAGGTCGACTTCAGCTACAAGGGCGCGGGCTTCGCGGGCCGCATCGTGGGCAACGCCACCGGCCAGGAGATGCAGCTGATGCGCTGCACCGGCCGCGGCCAGGTCTTCCTCGCGGAGAACGGCGCCCACCTGCACGCCATCGAGCTCCAGGGTGACGCGATCTGCGTCTCCGCCGAGAACGTGCTCGCCTTCGACGAGTCGCTCCAGCACGAGGTCCGCCGCATCGAGGGCCACGGCATCCCCGGCGGCGCCCTGTTCACCATGCAGTTCCAGGGCGCCGGCACCGTGATCGTCAAGACGCACGGCGTCCCGGTCGTCCTGCCCGTCACCCCGACCACCTTCGCGGACAGCAACGCCATCGTGGCGTGGTCGGCCGCCTCACAGGTGATCATCTCCAGCCAGGTCCGGCTCCGGCGCAACGCCTACCCCGGCCACAGCGGGGAGACCGTGAACCTCCAGTTCCGCGGCGCTCCCGGCAACTTCATCGTCGTCCAGCCGTACGAGGTCTGAGGGAGCCCGTCATGAACGCAATGAACCAGCAGCTCGCGGGCTACGCCCCGACGCCCGTCACGGCCCGCATGGAGAACCACGGACGGGCCATGCTCAAGGTCGCCATGCAGAGCGGCCAGGACCTCTTCGCCCGTACCGGCTCGATGGTCGCGTACGAGGGCTTCGTGCAGTACGAGCCCAACCCGCCGGCCGTGCGCCAGATGGCCTCGCAGTGGCTCACCGGCGAGGGCGCCCCGCTGATGAAGTGCACCGGCGACGGCCTGCTCTACCTCGCCGACTACGGCGCGGACGTCGTCGTCGTCAACCTCAACAACGACGCCCTCTCCGTGAACGGGACCAACCTGCTCGCCTTCGACGCCCACCTCCAGTGGGGCGTCGAGCGGGTCAAGGGCATGGCGAAGTTCGCCGGCCAGGGCCTGTTCAACGTGCAGGTCGCCGGTACCGGGTGGGTCGCGATCACCTCCCGCGGCACCCCGATCGTGGTCGACTGCGGTCGCGGCGAGGACGAGACGTACGTCGACCCGGACGCGCTCGTCGCCTGGTCGCCGAATCTCAAGGTCAAGGGGAAGCGCAGCTTCAAGGCCTCGTCGATGATCGGCCGGGGCAGCGGGGAGGCCTACCAGATGGCCTTCTCCGGCCAGGGCATCGTCGTCGTACAGCCGAGCGAGGACAGCACCGACCGGCTCCGGGCCCGGGGCTGAGGGGGAGCGGACACATCATGCAGAGCGCACTTTTCGCCCACGCCGAGGCGCAGTCCCAGGAGCGGTACGCCGTCCAGAACCCGCAGCTGCTGCGGGTCTCGCTGACAGGCCACGACGACGTACTCGCCCGCAAGGGCGCGATGGTCGCCTACCAGGGGATCATCGACTTCGACGGCGAGTACCAGAGCACCAACCAGCGCACCGCCCGCGCCCGCACGGGCGAGGGCCTCGACCTCATGCGCTGCTCCGGGCAGGGCACGGTCTACCTGGCCAACCTGGCCCAGTACGTGCACGTCGTGGACGTGGACCAGGACGGCCTCACCGTCGACAGCAGCTACGTGCTGGCCATGGACTCCACCCTGCACACCGAGGCCATCGCGGTGGACAGCCAGTACGGGATCTCCGGCTCCGGCAAGTACCAGCTCAACGTCACCGGCCGCGGCAAGGTCGCGCTGATGACCTCCGGGCAGCCGCTGATGATGCAGGTCACGCCCGACAAGTACGTCAACGCGGACGCGGACGCCATCGTCGCCTGGTCCACCTCGCTGCGGGTGCAGATGCAGGCCCAGACGCACTCCACCGGAGTGTGGCGCCGGCGCGGCAACACCGGCGAGGGCTGGGAGCTGAGCTTCCTCGGCACCGGTTTCGCCCTCGTGCAGCCCAGCGAGGTGCTGCCGCCGCAGAACGCCCAGCTCGGCCAGGGCGCCGCGGCGCAGTTCGGCATGGGCCAGCACGGCTCGCACGCGCAGAACCAGAACAACGCCTGGAACTAGCCGCACGGCGAAGGCACGGGCAAGGCAGCTGCCGGGCACGAGCCAGATACGCGGAAGGGGCGGCCCCGGGCATCCGGGGCCGCCCCTTCCTCACGTCACGGCGTCACGGCGTCACGCGCCGAGCCGTGCCAGGGCCGCCTCCAGCAGCCGCACGACCGAGGTGTCGGCCACCGCCGCCACCTCCTCGTACGGGAACCAGCGCAGGTCCAGGGACTCCTCGCTGATCTCCGCCACCGCACCGGCCGGCGCCAGCGCCGCGTACTGCACGTCAAGGTGCCAGTGGCAGGGCGCCGGGATCGGATGCCGGTCGAGGCGCACCGGCCCGCCGGGCAGCAGGCTCAGCCCGGACTCGATGCCGGACTCCTCGCGGGCCTCGCGCAGCGCCGCCTCGGCGAGGGTGGCGTCGCCGGGCTCGCAGTGGCCGCCCATCTGCAGCCACATGCCCAGCTTCTTGTGCAGGGTCAGCAGGACGCGCCCCCGCTCCGGGTCGATCACCAGGGCGCTGCCGGTGATGTGCCCGGCCTCGCACGGCTTGTAGACCCCGTCCGGATGGGCGGCCAGGTGCTCCAGGTAGACGTCGCGCAGCTCGGGCTGGTCCTCGTAGCGCTTGAGCACGAGGACCGCGTCGTCGTACAGGCTCACTTCTCCTCGCCGCCGTCCTCGTCGCGCTTCCGGGCGGCCTCGCCGAGCATCTTGTCGAGCTCGGAGAAGTCCAGCTGCTCGCGGTGCACGAAGCCGTCCGGGTCGTCCAGGTCCGAGGCCGTCGGCAGCATGTCCGGGTGCTCCCACAACCCGTCGCGGCCGTCCACACCCCGCGCGTCGGTGAGCGAGGCCCACAGCCGCGAGGCGTCCCGCAGCCGGCGCGGCCGCAGCTCCAGCCCGATCAGCGTCGCGAAGGTCTGCTCCGCCGGGCCGCCCGAGGCGCGCCGCCGGCGCATGGTCTCGCGCATCGCGTCCGCCGAGGTCAGACGCGGCTTCGCCGCCTCGTGCACGACCGCGTCCACCCAGCCCTCGACCAGTGCGAGCGCCGTCTCCAGGCGGGCCAGCGCGGCCTTCTGCTCGGGGGTGTCCTGCGGCTGGAACATGCCGCCCTGCAGCGCTTCCTGCAGCTGCTCCGGGTTCGACGGGTCCAGCTGGCCGACCACGTCCTCCAGCTTCGAGGTGTCGACCTTGATGCCGCGGGCGTAACCCTCGACCGCGCCGAACAGGTGCGAGCGCAGCCACGGCACGTGTGCGAAGAGCCGGGCGTGGGCCGCCTCGCGCAAGGCCAGGTACAGCCGCACCTCGTCCGCCGGGACGCCCAGGTCCTTGCCGAAGCTCTCGATGTTCAGCGGCAGCAGCGCGGCCTTGCCGGCCGGGCCCAGCGGCAGCCCGATGTCGGTCGAGCCGACGACCTCGCCCGCGAGCACGCCCACGGCCTGGCCGATCTGCTGTCCGAACATGGCACCGCCCATGGAGCGCATCATTCCGAGCAGCGGGCCCGCCATGGCCTGCATCTCCTCGGGCAGCACGCTGCCCATGGCCGCGCCGACCCGCTCGGCGACCGGGTCCACGAGTTCCTTCCACACCGGGAGGGTCGCCTCGACCCACTCGGCGCGGCTCCACGCGACGGCAGTGGCGGCGCCCGAGGGCAGCGAGGTCACACCGTCCAGCCAGTGGTCGGCGAGGCGCACGGCCTCCTCGACCGCGGACTTCTCGGCGACGCCGACGCTCGCGTCCTTCACGCCGTCCGCCGTGCCCTGGGCAACCGTCTGGCGGGCGATGTCCTTGGCCATGTCCCAGTTCACGGGACCGCCCTCGTAGCTGAGCATCTGGCCCAGCTGCTGGAAGGCCGCGCCCAGGTCGTTCGGGTTCATCGAGCCGAACATCGCCGCGAACGGATTGTCCGCGCCGCCGGGACCCCCCGCGCCGCCCGGCAGGCCCGTGCCGGTGAACCCGAACGGATTCGCCGGGCCGCCCTGGCCGCCCTGATTGCCCTTCTTCTTGCCCTCGTCGCCGTCCTCCGGCTCCTCCGGCGGAAGGCCGAATCCGAATGGGGTGTCGCTCACGGGTTTCCTCGGCTCGTAGGGCCGTCGGCGGGTGCCGACGGGCAATGGTCCGACAACACCACCCAGCGTAGACACCGGAGCCGCTTCCGGGCTCGGTGCTCCGCCGGGTCCTGGGCTGCGGCAGGATGGACATCACCTGGTGGGTACGCGTCACGGCGCGTCCCTACTGAAGACAACCGCTGGAGACGCCCGGTGAGTTCCCCAGATCCGCACGCTTTGGACAAGCACGGCTCGGACAAGCACAGGCCCGACGCCGAAATCCGCCCTGAGCGGAGCGACAGCGCCCACGATGTTCGCCAGCCGCGAAACCCGGCCGTGCGAGGCCCCGTGATCGCCGTGACCGGCGCCGCGTCGGGCGTCGGCGCGGCCCTGGTGAGCCGCCTGGCGGCCTCCGACGAGGTCAAGCAGGTCGTGGCCATCGACGAGCGGCGCGGGGACTGCGCGGCCGCGCAGTGGCACGTCCTGGACGTACGGGACCCGGCGATCGCCGAGAAGCTGCGCGGCGCCGACGTCGTGGTGCACCTCGCGCTGGACCTGGACCTGGAGACCGACCCGGCGGCCCGTACCGCGTACAACGTGCGCGGGACCCAGACCGTGCTGACGGCCGCCGCGGCGGCCGGGGTGCACCGGGTCGTGCTGTGCACCTCCGCGATGCTCTACGGAGCCCTGCCCGACAACGACATCCCCCTCTCCGAGGACTCCGAGCTGCGGGCCACCGCCGAGGCGACCGGCGTCGGCGACCTGCTGGAGATCGAGCGCCTCGGCCGCCGGGCCCCCCGCGCCCACCCCGGCCTGAACGTCACCGTGATCCGCCCGGCGGTCCTGGTCGGCGGCACGGACACCGCCCTGACCCGGTACTTCGAGTCCCCGCGCCTGCTCGTGGTCGCCGGATCCCGCCCCACCTGGCAGTTCTGCCACGTCGAGGACCTGGTCAGCGCGCTGGAGTACGCGGCGCTGGAGAAGGTCGAGGGCGAGCTCGCGGTGGGCTGCGAGGGCTGGCTGGAGCAGGAGGAGGTCGAGGAGCTGAGCGGGATCCGCCGCATGGAGCTCCCCTCGGCGGTCGCCCTGGGAGCCGCGGCCCGGCTGCACCGGATCGGCCTGACGCCCTCTCCGGCCGGGGACCTCGCGTACACCATGCACCCGTGGGTGGTCAGCGTCAGCGGTCTGCACGCGGCGGGCTGGCGGCCGCGCTGGACCAACGAGGAGGTGCTGGCCGAGCTCCTCCAGGAGGTCGCGGGCCGGCACACGGTCGCGGGCCGCCGACTGGGCCGCAAGGACGCCACCGCCGCGGGCGCGGCGGGCGCGACGGTCGCGCTGCTCGGTGCCGCCGCCGTGGTCCGGGCGGCCCGCAGGCGCCGCGGGATCTGATCCGGCCGCTGCCGGGGCCCGCGACGCCGTCGCGCAAGCGGCCCCGGGCCGCGCCCCGGACCCCGCGCCCCGATCGCCGGCGGGGCCCGGGAGCCGGGGTTTCTGTAGGAGGCTCCCAAGCAGCCGGGCGCGGCCCGGGCGAATCAGCTATTTCGCCTTGTCAGCGCCTAGGGCACGATGAAGACATGGCTCCGCACTTCGATCACCCCGGCGAGCAGGCCGCGCAGGACCCGATCCGGCTGCTCGCGATCCGTGACACCCCGCTCTCGATCGACGAGGTCTTCCAGGCCGTCGGCGACGACGCGACGGGCGGCACGACACTCTTCGTCGGCACGGTGCGCAACCACGACAGCGGGGCGGACGTCGACTCGCTCGGCTACTCCTGCCACCCCACGGCAGAGGCCGAGATGCGCCGGGTCGCCGAGCGCGTCGTGGCGAAGTACCCGGTCCGCGCCCTGGCCGCCGTGCACCGCGTGGGCGACCTGGCCGTCGGTGACCTGGCCGTCGTCGTCGCCGTGTCCTGCCCGCACCGCGGCGAGGCCTTCGAGGCCTGCCGGATGCTGATCGACGACCTCAAGCACGAGGTCCCGATCTGGAAGCACCAGACGTTCGCCGACGGCACCGAGGAGTGGGTCGGCGCCTGCTGAGCCGTGCGACCGCGTGGTCGGTGACGGCGGACGGAGTCCGGCGCAGCCGGCAGAAGCCTGTGAGGCGCCCCTGCGCCGAGCGGTGCGAGGTCGGCGGAGAGAAGCGGCCGTTCGCCGACGGCACCGAGGAGTGGGTGGCGCCTGCTGAACCCCCGGTCGTGGGGCCGCCCCCGGAAGGGGGTAGCCTCGCACCCGTTCGGCCGCGCAACACGCCCTCGATTTGCGTAACCCCTTCCCGGGCAGCAGCGTTGAAGCCACCAACGACACGTACTTCGGGGTAGGGAGGCACGCCCATGGCGTCACTGGCGTGGTTGCTGATTCCGCTGTTCGCCGCGATCGGAGCGGCGATATGGGGCAGCTGGGCGGCACGCGACCGCACGCAAGGCGACATATCCGAGCTCGCCGGCTACGCGCGATTCCGCGAAGCCATGGGAAAGGCCGAACAGGCCCGGCACAAGGCAGAGGCCCACTCCGGTTCCGACGCCGTCTGACGCGTCCCGGAAAGTGCCCCGAGATCACCGAGAGCCCGACGGCTCCGCGCAGGGCCTCGTACGGACCGGCCCCACGGGCCGCCCGCCAGAGCCGTCCCGTACTGTCGGATCCATGCCACGCCGCACTGCGACGATGCTCGCTTCCACCCTCATGCTGTTCGCGCTGCTCTGCGCAGGGGTGTTCATCAAGGTCCCGTACTCCGAGATGAGCCCCGGGCCGACCGTGAACACGCTCGGGGACTCGCACGGCGAGCCCGTCCTCAACATCTCGGGGCGCAAGACCTACCCGACGAGCGGCCACCTCAACATGACGACGGTCCGCGTCACCGGCGCGGACTACGACATGAACCTGGTGGAAGCGGTGTACGGGTGGCTCGCCGGCGACAACATCGTCGTGCCGCACGAGAACCTCTACCCGAACGGCAAGACGGACGCGGAGTCCACCCAGGAGAACGCCGAGGAGTTCAGCCAGTCGCAGCAGAGCGCCAAGGTGGCCGCTCTCAAGCAGCTCGGCGTCCCGGTCTCCGCCCGCGTCATCGTTTCCTCCGTGGTCAAGGCCAGCCCCGCCGACGGCACGCTGCACGCCGGTGACGTCGTCAAGGCCGTGGACGGCGCCCCCGTCAACGCCCCCGAGGACGTGGCCAAGCTCGTCACCAAGCACAAGCCCGGCGAGCCGGTCGAGTTCACCATCATCCCCGCCGCGGAAGCGGCCGAGGCGGTGAAGGCGAACCGCGAACCCGCCGGCCCCACCAAGGTCACCGTCACCGCGGGCAAGGCGGAGGGCGACGGCCACGCCATCGTCGGCATCCGGGCCGGGACCGACCACACCTTCCCGTTCACGATCGACATCAAGCTCGCCGACGTCGGCGGCCCCAGCGCGGGGCTGATGTTCTCCCTCGGCATCGTCGACAAGCTCACACCGGAGGACCTGACCGGCGGCAAGTTCGTCGCGGGCACCGGCACCATCGACGACGCGGGCAAGGTCGGGCCCATCGGCGGCATCCAGATGAAGACCATCGGCGCCCGCCAGGCCGGCGCCGAGTACTTCCTGACCCCGGCCGAGAACTGCGCCGCCGCGGCCGCCCACGTGCCCGACGGGCTGACCCTGGTGAAGGTCTCCACCATCGGCGACGCCACACAGGCGCTGCAGAAGATCAGCAAGGGGGACACGGCCGGGCTGCCGCAGTGCGGCGCCAAGCCCTGACCGGCCCCCGGGCCCCGACCACGCGTGCTACGAGAAGGTCGCGGCCAGCGCCTCGGCCAGCCCCGGCACCAGGTTCCCGCCGGTGAGGACCTCGGTCGAGGAATCCTTCTCGCGCAGCCGTACGGCCGACTCGCGCGAGCCGTCGCGCAGCACGGCCACCGTCAGCCGGACCTCCTGCCGCTCCGGGTGACCGGCGACCCACTTCGCCAGCTGCTTGTCGCTCAGCCCCTCCGGTACGGAGGCCTCCGCAGACGGCGGCAGCATCAGCCGCTCCACCGTCAGCGCGCAGCCGACGACGGCCGTCGGCCACGCGATGGTGCCCAGGAACTTGTCGAGCGGGGTCCCGGCCGGGACCTCGTCCTGCTCGATCGGGGTGAGGGAGGACTTGCCGGCGTCGTCCTGGTCGAGGCCCAGCTGGGAGGCCAGGCGCGGCTCCTGCTTCTTGAGCCGGGCGGTGTCGACGAGCGCGAACAGCCGGGCGGGCTTGTCCCAGCCGAGGCCGGCCGCGTACTCGTCGATTTCGAGGCAGGCGCGGGTCAGGGGGCTCGCCGCCATGGGCGTGCCGGGGGAGGGGGAAACGTTGGACATGGACAACATCCTGCCTCCTTTCCACCGGATACCGGGAACTGACCAAGGCCACGGAAAGTTGCATGAGTAGGGCTCTAGGATCGGGTGCCCGTTCATTACCAGACTCAGCGACTTTCGAGGTGCGCACCTTGGCTTTCCAGATGCCGGACCGCGGCGGAGGCCCTTCGGGGCCACGGATGAGAGTCGGCCGCCCCTCCCGGCGAGCCCGGACTCTTCTCATGACCTTGGGCGTGCTGGCCGTCCTGGCCATGCTCTTCATCATGTTCGCGGGCTTCTGGACGGACTGGCTCTGGTTCCGCTCGGTGAAGTACTCCACGGTCTTCACCACCACCCTGTGGACCAAGATCGGCCTCTTCGCCGTCTTCAGCCTGCTGATGGCGGGTGCCGTCGGGTTCAACATCTGGCTGGCGCACCGGCTGCGTCCGCCGCTCAGTGCGATGTCGATGGAGCAGCAGAGCCTCGACCGCTACCGGATGAGCATCGCCCCGTACAAGAAGTGGCTGCTCCTGGGCATCGCCGTGATCGTCGGCCTCATCGCGGGCGCGTCGGCGGCGGGCCAGTGGAAGACCTGGCTGATGTACGTCAACGGGGTGCCCTTCGGGCAGAAGGACCCCGAGTTCCACCTCGACGTATCGTTCTACACCTTCGACCTGCCCTGGTACCGCTTCCTGCTCGGCTTCGGCTTCGCCGCGGTCGTGCTGTCGGTGATCGCCGCAGCCGTCGTCCACTACCTGTACGGCGGACTGCGCGTGACGAGCCCGGGCGCCCGGGCCACCGCCGCGGCGACCGGCCACCTGTCGGTGCTGCTCGGCCTCTTCGTCACGCTGAAGGCGGTCGCGTACTGGCTCGACCGGTACGGCCTCGCCGTGAAGTCCAGTGACTTCAAGGCCGCCGACAACTGGACCGGCCTGCGCTACGTCGACGCGAACGCGTACCTCCCGGCGAAGACGATCCTCGTCGCCATCGCCGCGATCTGCGCCGTGCTGTTCTTCGCGACGCTGTGGCGCCGCACCTGGCAGCTGCCGGTCATCGGCTTCGGCCTGATGGTGCTCTCGGCGATCCTGATCGGCGGCCTGTATCCGGCGATCGTGCAGAAGTTCCAGGTCCAGCCGAACGAGCAGGCCAAGGAATCCCCGTACGTCGAGAAGAACATCAAGGCGACGCGCGACGCCTACGGGATCGCGGCCTCCGAGGTCAAGGACTACCCGGGCGTTCCGCAGACGCAGGACCGGACCAAGCTGCGCAAGGCGGCCGACACGACCGCCAGCGTCCGCCTCCTCGACCCGAACATCGTCTCGCCGGCCTTCCAGCAGCTCCAGCAGGTCAAGGGCTACTACGCCTTCCCGTCCACGCTCGCCGTGGACCGGTACAGCGGCCAGGACACGGTCATCGGGCTGCGCGAGCTGAACATCGGCGGCATCCCGAAGAACAACTGGATCAACGACCACTTCAAGTACACGCACGGCTACGGAGTGGTCGCGGCCAAGGGCACCACGGTCGGTGACCAGGGCGCGCCCGACTTCACCCAGTCCGACCTGCCCTCCAAGGGGATGTTCGGCACGGACTTCGAGCAGCGCGTCTACTACGGCGAGCAGACGAAGCAGTACTCGATCGTCGGCGGACCGCAGAAGGAGCTCGACTACTCGGACGACCTCAAGGGCGAGAAGGAGACCAGCTACAAGGGCGACTCCGGCGTCAACCTCGACAACCCGATAAACCGGGCGGCGTACGCGCTCACCTTCAGCGAGCCGCAGATCCTGTACTCAGGGGCCATCGGCGACGGCTCGCGGATCCTGTACCACCGCACGCCCAAGGAGCGCGTCGAGGCCGTCGCACCGTGGCTGACCATCGACGGCGCCCCGTACCCGGCGGTCGTGGACGGCCGGATCAAGTGGATCGTCGACGCCTACACAACGACCAACGGCTACCCGTACGCCTCCCGCACCACGCTGGGCCAGAGCACCGCGGACTCGCTGACCAACAGCCAGCGCGCGGTGGTGGCCCAGGAGAACCAGGTCAACTACATCCGCAACTCGGTGAAGGCCACGGTCGACGCGTACGACGGCACGGTCAGCCTGTACCAGTGGGACACCCAGGACCCGGTCCTGAAGACCTGGATGAAGGCGTTCCCGGGCACGGTGAAGCCCAAGAGCGAGATCTCCAAGCCGCTCATGGACCACCTGCGCTACCCGCAGGACCTGTTCAAGGTCCAGCGCGAGCTGCTGACCCGCTACCACGTCACCGACCCGCAGACCTTCCTCAGCGGCAGTGAGGCCTGGGCCGTCCCGGACGACCCGACGACCAAGGCCGGTACGGCGGTCCCGCCGTACTACCTGTCGATGAAGCTGCCGGGCCAGACGGAGAAGGAGCAGGTCTTCTCGCTCACGACGACGTTCACGCCGAACGAGCGGGACAACCTGAGCGCCTTCATGGCGGTCAACGCCGATCCGGGCACCCCGGACTACGGCAAGATCAGCGTCCTGAAGCTGCCGACGAGCAAGCCGGTCGACGGCCCCAAGCAGGTCCAGAGCAAGTTCCAGTCCGAACCGAAGATCGCCGAGTCGATCCGCCTGCTGCGCGGTGGCGACTCGGAAGTCGAGTACGGAAACCTGCTCACGGTCCCGCTCGACGGCGGCATGCTCTACGTGGAGCCGGTGTACGTGCGCAGTTCGGGCCTGAAGTACCCGCTGCTGCGCAAGGTGCTCGTGACCTACGGCGGCCAGACCGCCTTCGAGGACACCCTGGAGAAGGCGTTGAACGTGGTGTTCGGGGCCGAGGCTCCGACCACGCCCGTGCCGCCGGCCCAGCCGCCGGGCGAGGGCACCACGACGCCTCCGGCCGCCACGGACCCGACGGTGAAGGCGGCGCTCGCCGACGCGTCGAGGGCCATCGAGGACGCCGAGAAGGCCCGGCAGGCCGGCGACTGGGCGGCCTTCGGCAAGGCGCAGGACGAGATCAAGGCGGCGCTGAAGCGGGCGATCGACGCGGAGGCGAAGGTGACCCCGCCCACGGCTCCACCGGGCGGCTAGCCATATATCGGTAATGGCTCTGTCCCGCGTCGTGATACTGTGGTTTCACCGACGCGGGGTGGAGCAGCTCGGTAGCTCGCTGGGCTCATAACCCAGAGGTCGCAGGTTCAAATCCTGTCCCCGCTACTGAAGATGAAGGCCCGGATCCATGGGATCCGGGCCTTTGTCGTGCCCGGGGCGGACACGCGGTAGCCAACAAGGGTGAGTTGGGGCGGGAGCGTGTTTGACTTGACTCTCTATGGGCATGTCGACAAAACGCTGTAGTGACCTCACTGGCTGCGACATACCAGGTGTACGCGGGTAGCAGGTGATGCGACGATGGGATTTATGGGGGACAGGTCAACTCTGCTGGAGACAGGGCGGTTTGTGAGGGCGGAGGCCGAGCCGGGTACGGGAGCCGGTGAGTCGGCTCCCGTTGTCAACGCGCAGACCGCGCTGACCGATGCGGATTTCGCGGAGGAAGTGTTCGCCGAGACCGACGCGGCGAGCGACGCCGAGCTGGAAGCCCGGCACCGGGTGGCCGCCGACAAGGGCGACCCGGGTGCCATGAGCGTGCTCGGTGCGCTGCTGCTGCGCCGCGGCGACCTCGACGGCGCCGAGCCGTACCTGCGCGGCGCCACCGGGGAAGGGGACCGCGCCGCCGCGAACAACCTGGGTGTCCTGCTGCACCAGCGGGGCTACCCCGAGGACGCGGCCGGCTGGTGGCGGGTCGCCGCCGTGGCCGGATCCGCGCCGGCCGCGCACGCCCTGGGCCGCCACTTCCGCGAGCGCGGGGACGAGCCCGCCGCCGAGTACTGGCTTCGCCAGGCGGCGGAATCCGGCCACGCCCTGGGCGCGTACGGGCTGGCCGACCTGCTGGAGCACCGGGGCGACAAGGGCGTCGAGCGGTGGTTCCGCGCCGCCGCGGAACAGGGGCACCGCGAAGCCGCGTACCGGCTGGCGCGGCACCTGAGGAAGGGCGACCCCGCCGAGGCCGAGCAGTGGTACCGGCAGGCCGCCGCGCGTGGACACCGGCGTGCCGCGCTGCACCTGGGCGCGCTGCTGGAGGCACGCGGCGAGCTCAAGGAGGCCGGGCGCTGGTACCTGACCTCCGCCAAGCAGGGCGAGGCCAGGGCGGCCTGCGCGCTCGGATTCCTGCTGCGCGACGCGGGGGACGAGGAAAGCGCGTCCACCTGGTGGCACCGGGCGGCCCAGGACGGCGACGGCAACGCCGCGAACGCCCTGGGCGCGCTGCACGCGGCGCGGGGTGAGACCCAGACCGCGGAGCGCTGGTACCGGACCGCCATGGACGCGGGCGATCAAAACGGGGCGTACAACCTTGCTCTGCTGTGCGTCGCACAGGACCGGACCGCGCAGGCCGAGCAGTGGTACCGGCGTGCCGCGTACGCCGGACACCGCGAGGCGGCCAACGCGCTCGCCATCCTGCTGCTGCAGGGCGGGGACGCGGAGGGCGCCGAGCCGTGGTTCTCCAAGGCCGCCGAGGCGGGCAGCGTCGACGCCGCCTTCAACCTCGGGATCCTGTTCGCCAGCCGCGACGAGGATCGTACGGCGCTGAAGTGGTACGAGCGGGCCGCGTCGGCGGGACACACCGACGCCGCGCTCCAGGTCGGCATCGCGCTGGTCCGGGACGGGGAGGAGCGAGCCGCCGAGCGGCACCTGCGGTGCGCGGCGGGCGGCGGCAGCGCGGAGGCGGCCTTCCGGCTGGCCTCGCTGCTGGAGTCGCTGGCTCCGCCGCCGGAGCCCGTGGCGCTGGGCGAGTCGGCGGGCGGCGCCCCGCGGACCGAGAGCGAGGAGTGGTACGAGCGCGCCGCCGAGCTGGGGCACCGCCGGGCCCAGGTGCGGGTCGGCATGCTGGCCGCCGCCCGGGGTGACCTGGCGGTCGCCGCGCGCTGGTACCGGGAGGCGGCCGAGGCAGGCTCCCGGAACGGGGCGTTCAACCTGGGGTTGCTGCTGGCCCGCGAGGGGAGCGAGCCGGAGGCCGCCCTGTGGTGGACCCGCGCCGCGGTGGCGGGCCACGGCCGCGCCGCGCTGCGGCTGGGGCTGCTGGCGGCGCGGCACGGCGACCTGGCGGAGGGGCAGAAGTGGTGCGTTCGAGCCATGGAGCTGGGGCCGGAGGAGGTTTCGCAGCGCGCGGCGCGGCTGCGCGAGGCCCTGGCCGAGGAGCTCTCGGCCTGACCGCTGGTGGCCGGCCAGGAACTGTCCTCAACGGATTTGCATCTGCTGTGCAGCCTCACGTAGAGTCGTGTTTACCGACGCGGGGTGGAGCAGCTCGGTAGCTCGCTGGGCTCATAACCCAGAGGTCGCAGGTTCAAATCCTGTCCCCGCTACTGAAGGCTGAAGGCCCGGATCCTCTGGATCCGGGCCTTCAGTCGTTTCGGGTGATCGAGATGGGCAGTCGAGAAGAAAAAGGGGCCGGGAGCATTCAGCTCCCGGCCCCTTTGCGATGGTCCGCTGCGGTGCCCGGCTACGCGCCGGCGCAGTTCGGGCACACCCCGCGGTACGTCACCTCGACCGCCGACACGACGAAGCCGAAGCGCTCCGTGTCCGGCAGGTCGGCCAGCGGGTTGCCCGCCGGGTGGACGTCGCGGATCGCGCCGCATTGGGCGCAGACCAGGTGCTGGTGCGGCCGGTGGGCGTTCGGGTCGTACCGCTTGGCGCGGCGGTCCGTGGAGACTTCCAGGACTTCACCCAGGGACACGAGCTCACCCAGCGTGTTGTAGACCGTCGCCCGGGAGATCTCCGGCAGCTTGGCCACGGCGCGCGCGTGTACTTCGTCGGCCGTCAGGTGAACGTGGTCACCGTCGAGCACCTCGGCCACGACGCGCCGCTGTGCGGTCATGCGCCATCCGCGTCCGCGAAGTCGTTCCAGCAGGTCACTCATAGGCACCAGCCTAACAGCGAGGGGACTGGGTGTAACTCCCGAACCAGTGCGGACTTGGATGCTTACTTGACTTAGACAAAGTCCATTGTAGGGTCGAGTGCGGCACAGGCCGAGGACAGGACATGCAGGAATGACGCAGGAGGCGCACGTGACGCAGGGACCGCTCACCACGGAGGCCGGGGCTCCGGTCGCCGACAACCAGAACAGCGAGACCGCCGGCGTCGGCGGCCCCGTCCTGGTCCAGGACCAGCTGCTGCTGGAAAAGCTGGCGCACTTCAACCGCGAGCGCATCCCGGAGCGCGTGGTGCACGCCCGCGGCGCCGGTGCGTACGGAACCTTCACGGTGACCCGTGACGTCTCGCAGTGGACCCGCGCCGCGTTCCTGTCCGAGGTCGGCAAGGAGACCGAGACCTTCCTGCGGTTCTCCACCGTGGCGGGCAACCTCGGCAGCGCCGACGCCGTGCGCGACCCCCGCGGCTGGGCGCTGAAGTTCTACACCGAAGAGGGCAACTACGACCTCGTCGGCAACAACACCCCGGTGTTCTTCATCAAGGACGCCATCAAGTTCCCCGACTTCATCCACACCCAGAAGCGCGACCCGTACACGGGCTCGCAGGAGGCGGACAACGTCTGGGACTTCTGGGGTCTGTCGCCCGAGTCGACCCACCAGGTGACCTGGCTGTTCGGTGACCGCGGCATACCGGCGTCCTACCGCCACATGAACGGCTACGGCTCGCACACGTTCCAGTGGAACAACGAGGCCGGTGAGGTCTTCTGGGTCAAGTACCACTTCAAGACCGACCAGGGCATCGAGAACCTCACCCAGGCCGAGGCCAACAAGCTCGCCGGTGAGGACCCCGACTCGCACCAGCGCGACCTGCGCGAGGCCATCGAGCGCGGTGACTTCCCGACCTGGACCGTGCAGGTCCAGATCATGCCGGCGGCCGAGGCGGCCGGGTACCGCTTCAACCCGTTCGACCTCACCAAGGTGTGGCCGCACGAGGACTACCCGCCGATCGAGATCGGCAAGCTGGAGCTCAACCGCAACCCGGAGAACGTCTTCGCCGAGGTCGAGCAGAGCATCTTCAGCCCGGCTCATTTCGTACCCGGCATCGGTCCGTCCCCGGACAAGATGCTCCAGGGTCGTCTCTTCGGCTACGGCGACGCGCACCGCTACCGCGTCGGCATCAACGCCGACCACCTGCCGGTGAACCGTCCGCACGCCACCGAGGCGCGCACCAACTCCCGTGACGGCTACCTGTACGACGGCCGCCACAAGGGCGCGAAGAACTACGAGCCGAACTCCTTCGGCGGCCCGCACCAGACGGACCGCCCGCTGTGGCAGCCCATCGACGTGACCGGCGGCACGGGCAACCACGCCGCCGCCGTGCACAGCGAGGACAACGACTTCGTCCAGGCGGGCAACCTCTACCGCCTGTACTCCGAGGACGAGAAGTCCCGTCTGATCGAGAACCTGGCCGGCTTCATCGCCAAGGTCTCCCGTGACGACATCGCCGAGCGCGCGATCAACAACTTCCGCCAGGCGGACGGCGACTTCGGCAAGCGGCTGGAAGCCGCGGTCCAGGCCCTCCGCGGCTGATCCGGATCGCTTGCCGTAGCAGGACGGCGGGCCGGAACCCCACGGGGTTCCGGCCCGCCGTCGTTCTATGCGGGAACCGTCCGCCGCGCCGGGACCCAGCAGCGGATGACGTCGCGTACGGAGACGATGCCCACCGGGCCGCCGTTCTCCAGCACGATCAGATGCCGGAAACCGCCGTGGGCCATCGCCTCGGCGGCTTCCTGCACAGTGGCGTCGGGGGTGCAGAACACGACGTTGTTGGTGGTGTGCGCGCCCACGCACTCGCGGTCGGGATCGTGGCCCGCGCCGATGGAGTTGAGGATGTCGCGCTCGGTCAGGATGCCGATTCCGCTGTGCTCGGGGTCGAGTACGACGGCCGCGCCGACGCGCCGGCCGGACATCAGGCAGGCTGCCTGACGCAGGGTGTGTGCGGGTCCGAGGGTGAGGATCACGGTGCTCATTGCGTCACGGACGAGCATGAAGAGAGCCACCTCCTGGTGAGTCCCGCCGCTTGGGTGGGGTGCGGCAGGCAATCCAAGAGAATGGATTCACAAGCGCACAAGCGGGCGGATTCTCAGATTCCCACGGACACGCAGGGTCAACAAGAGGGCACGCTCAGGCGCGTGGGCGCAAGAGCTCCAGCATCTCCTCGTGGAGGAGCCCGTTCGAGGCCGCCGCGTTCCCGCCGTGCACCCCGTCCGCCCCGTCCAGGCTCGTGAAACGGCCGCCCGCCTCCTGGACCACGACCGCGATCGCGGCCATGTCCCACAGGTTCAGCTCCGGCTCGGCGCACAGGTCCAGCGAGCCCTCCGCGACCATCATGTACGGCCAGAAGTCGCCGTAGCCGCGGGTACGCCAGCACGCGCGGGTCAGGTCCAGGAATCCGGGGAGGCGGCCCTGCTCCTCCCAGCCGCTCAGCGAGGAGTACGCGAACGAGGCGTCGGCCAGCGTGCCCACCTTCGACACGCCGATCGCGCTGGTCGCGCCGAGCGCGCCGCCCGCGAAGGCGCCCCCGCCCTGCGCGGCCCACCAGCGCCGGCCCAGCGCCGGCGCCGACACCACGCCGACCACCGGGCGGAAGACCCCGTCGGCGCCCTCGGCCATCAGGGAGATCAGGGTCGCCCAGACGGGCACCCCGCGCACGTAGTTCTTCGTGCCGTCGATCGGGTCCACGACCCAGCGGCGCGGGCCGCTGCCCTTGAGGCCGTACTCCTCGCCCAGGATCGCGTCGCCCGGCCGCGCGGCCGCGACGCCCGCGCGGATGATCTCCTCGGCGGCCTTGTCCGCCTCACTCACCGGGGTCATGTCCGGCTTCGTCTCGACCTTCAGGTCGAGGGCACGGAACCGCTCCATCGTGGCGACGTCCGCCGCGTCGGCGAGTTCGAGGGCAAGGCGCAGGTCATCGTCATACTCGGACATGGCCGAACAGTATCGCGGGCGGTGGCGCGGCCGGGACGCGCCCTTGACAGGATCTGTCGCCCCGTCAACTCTGGCCGTGAAGCCAAACGGGGGAGGCGCATGTGCCGGCAGCCCGGGAAACCCTGCTGGAGGCGGCGGGAGCGGCGCTCGCGGCGCGCCCCTGGCCGGCCGTGCGGATGGTGGACGTGGCGGCGGCCGCCGGGGTGTCCCGGCAGACCCTCTACAACGAGTTCGGCGGCAAGAACGGCCTCGGCCGCGCCCTGGTCCGGCGCGAGTGCGCGCGGTACCTCGAGGGCGTGGAGCGGGCCCTGACCGTCCCGGGCCGGACCGTCGAGCGGCTGGCCGCGGTCGCGGAGTGGACCGTACGGGCGGCCCGCGCCTACCCCCTCGTACGGGCCCTGCTGACGGGGTTCTGGGACCCGGACCTGCCCGCCGCGGGCCGGGCGCCCGGGCCCGGTGAGCTCGCCCGGACCGTGCGCGACCGGGCGGCAGCCGTGCTGATGCCCGCGGCGGACGCCGAGCGGTGCGAGCTCGCCGTACGGCTCGCCCTCTCCTACGTGGTCGCGCCGGGGGAGGAGCCGGGAGCGGGTGAGCTGCTCCGGCTGCTCAGTGCGCAGAACCGGAGAGCTGGAGCCCGATGACCCCGAGGATCACCAGCGTGATCGAGACGAGCTTGAGGGTGGAGACCAGGTCGCCGAGGAAGACCATGCCGTAGATCGCCGTCCCCGCGGCGCCGATGCCCGTCCACACCGCGTACGCCGGGCCCACGTCCAGTTTCTTCAGCGCCAGCGTCAGCAGACCGAAGCTGCCGAGGGCGAAGCACGCGAAGGCGATGGTCGGCCACAGCCGCGTGAAGCCGTGGGACAGCTTGAGACAGACAGCGAAGCCGGTCTCCAGGATTCCCGCGACCACGACGAGCAGCCACGCCATGTCGAATGCCTCCCCGCGTCACGTGCCCTCGCGCCACTCGGTGCGATTATGCATTTATCCAGACACGATCTTCGGCAAACCCCGGCGCCCCGCCGGACCCTTCTGCCCCGCCGCCCCCGCCGGACGGTCAGTCGCCCTCGCGGCGCTCCCGCGTCTCCAGCAGCCGCCGCAGCGAATACAGCCGCGCAGGGTCCGCGTGACCGTCCTCCACCCACTGGTCGAGCGCGCAGTCCTGCTCGTCGTGGCTGCACGCGCGGGGGCACTCCTCGGTGCCGGGCACCAAGTCCGGGAACGCCAGGATCACCCGGGACGGATCCACGTGGTGCAGGCCGAAGGAGCGCACGCCGGGGGTGTCGATGACCCAGCCCTCCATCCCGGGCAGCGGCAGCGCCAGTGCCGAGGTGGTGGTGTGGCGGCCGCGCCCGGTGACCGCGTTGACCACGCCGGTCGCCCGCTTGCGGTCCGGCGCCACCAGCGAGTTGACCAGGGTGGTCTTGCCCACGCCCGAGTGCCCCACGAACGCGGTGATCCGGCCCTCCAGGCGCTCGCGCACCTTGTCGGCCGCGTCGCCCGTCGCGAGGTCCTCGCGGTTGGTCACCACGTAGTTGACGCCGAGCGTCGAGTAGATCTCCAGGATCTTGTCGGCGGACGTCAGATCGGACTTGGTCAGCACCAGGAGCGGCTCCAGGCCGGCGTCGTACGCCGCCACCAGGCAGCGGTCGATCATCCGGGGCCGCGGCTCCGGGTCGGCCAGGGCCGTGACGATGGCCAGTTGGTCGGCGTTTGCGACGACCACGCGTTCGTACGGGTCGTCGTCGTCGGCCGTGCGCCGCAGGACGGACTTGCGCTCCTCGATCCGGACGATCCGGGCGAGGGTGTCCTTCTTGCCGGACAGGTCACCGACGATCCAGACCCGGTCGCCGACCACCGCCGCCTTGCGGCCCAGTTCCCTGGACTTCATCGCGTGGACCGTGCGGTCCCCGACCAGGCAGGTCAGCCGACCGCGGTCGACGGTGAGGACGAAGCCCTCGGAGGCGTCCTCGTGCTTGGGCCGGATGTTGGTCCGGGGCCGGTTGCCCTTGGGGTTGGGCCGCTGGCGGATGTCGTCCTCGTCGGTGTGCTTGCCGTACCTGCGCATGACGGGCCCTACGCTCCCGCACCCGCCGCGCGGGCGCCGGAGTCCCCGGCGTCTCCCGCGAGCATGTCCGTCCACATCTGCGGGAAGTCCGGCAGGGTCTTCGCGGTCGTCGCCACGTTCTCGATCAGTACCCCCTCCACCGCCAGGCCGATCACCGCGCCCGCGGTGGCCATCCGGTGGTCGTCGTACGTGTGGAAGGTGCCGCCGTGCAGCGGGCGCGGCCGGATGTGCAGGCCGTCCGCGGTCTCCGTGACGTCGCCGCCGAGCGCGTTGATCTCCTTGGTCAGCGCGGCCAGCCGGTCCGTCTCGTGCAGCCGCAGGTGCGCGACCCCGCGCAGGACGGACTCCGAGTCGGCCAGGGCCGCCACCGCGGCGATGCCCGGGGTGAGCTCGCCGACCTCGCCCAGGTCCACGTCGATGCCGTGGATCTTGCCGGTGCCGGTGAACACCAGGCCCGCGTCGGTCAGTTCGCAGGAGCCGCCCATCTCCGTGAAGATCCGGCGCAGCGCGTCACCGGGCTGCGTGGTGCGGCGCGGCCAGTCCGGGATGGTCACCGTGCCGCCGGTGATCAGGGCCGCGGCCATGAAGGGCTGCGCGTTGGACAGGTCCGGCTCCACGACCATGTCGCGGCCCAGCAGCGCGCCGGGGGCCACCCGCCACACGTTCTTCTCGCCGCCCGCCTCGGGGGTGTCGACCTGGGCGCCCGCCGCGCGCAGCATCTCCACGGTCATCCGGATGTGCGGCATCGACGGCAGGGTCGTGCCCACGTGCCGGACCTCGACGCCCTGGTTGAAGCGCGGGGCGGAGAGCAGCAGCGCGGAGACGAACTGCGAGGAGTTGCTGGCGTCGATCTCGACCGTGCCGCCCTCCAGTGCCCCGCCGCCCTGGACGGTCATGGGCAGCGCGCCCCGGCCGTCGTCGTCGATGCGGGCGCCCAGCGCGCGCAGGGCGCTGATGACCTGGCCGAGCGGGCGCTCGTAGGAGCGCGGGTCGCCGTCGAAGCGGATGTCGCCGTCGGCGAGGGTGGCGACGGGGGGAAGGAAGCGCATGACCGTGCCCGCGTTGCCGACGTCCACGGTCGTCGGGCCGTGCAGGGCCGCCGGGATGATCCGCCAGGCCTCTCCGCCGACCGTGCCGCTGGAGGATCCGGCGGAGCTGGAGGAGACGGTCTCCTCGATGCCGACGCCCATCGCGCGCAGGGCGTCCGACATCAGCTGGGAGTCGCGCGAGCGCAGCGGGCGGCGCACCCAGCCCGGCTCGGCGGCGAGCGCGGCGAGCACGAGGGCCCGGTTGGTGACCGACTTGGACCCCGGCACGGTGACGGTGGCGTGGACGGCCGCGTCGGCGGTCGGGGCGGGCCAGAGGGCGGGGACAGCGGGGGTCTCGGTCATGGCCACCACTTTAGTGGCTTCCTCCGGCACCAGATCTTGATCGCTGCGCCGTCTCAGAGGCCGAGAAGCCAACGGCCGCCGCCCACCAGCGAGCACAGGGCGACAACATGGAAGAGGAGCAGCCACACCACCGGGTGCACGTGTGTGAGCCGTCCGAGCTGGTCGGCGTCGGAATCCGGCGCCCCGCCGTGCCGCCGCTTGGCGCCGAGCTCGAAGACCGGCCGGACGCCGCCGAGCAGCAGGAACCACACCACCGCGTACGCGAAGACGGCCTGCACGTCGGCCGGGGCCTGCCAGGACACCAGCACGAAGGCGCCGCCGGTCAGTACGACCGTCAGGACCCCGTACGCGTTCCGGATCATCACCAGCATCGCCAGCAGCAGGGCGGTGGCCACCCACAGCAGCAGCGTGATCCGGTGCGCGGACAGCAGTGCCGCCCCGCCGAGCCCCAGCAGCGAGGGGGCGGTGTACCCGGCGGCGGCGGTCAGGATCATCCCGAGGCCGGTCGGGCTGCCCACGCTGAGCGTGACCCCGCTGGTGTCGGAGTGCAGCCGTATCCCTTCGAGCCGGCGCCTGGTCAGCAGCGCCATCAGGCCGTGCCCGCCCTCGTGCGCGATGGTCACGGCGTTGCGCGAGACCCGCCACAGCGGGCGGGGGCCGACGGCGGCCAGCGCGGCCAGGCCCGTCACGATCACCAGCCACAGATCGGGCGGGGTCTGTATGCCCGTGAGCCGGTCCCACAGGCCGGCCGTCGTGGTGCTGTCCATGAGGTGGCGGACTCCTTGCGGTAGTGGTCGGGGGGGACCTCCCAGCGTTAGCTGGGGGAGAGACATGGCAGTGTGGCAGGCATGTGCGGAAGGTATGCAGCGAGCCGTGGGCCCGAGGACCTGGTGGAGGTCTTCGGCATCGAGAAGTGGGAGCCGGAGGAGACACTGGCACCCGACTGGAACGTGGCGCCGACGAAAGAGGTCCGCGTCGTCCTCGACCGTCCCGTGAAAGACGCTCCGACCCAGCGTCCGGTTCGCCAGCTGCGCGTCCTGAAGTGGGGGCTCGTTCCCTCCTGGGCCAAGAATCCCGACGGCGCCGCCCGGATGATCAATGCCCGCTCCGAGACCCTCGCCGAGAAGCCGTCCTTCCGCCGGCCCTTCGCCCAGCGCCGCTGCATCATCCCCGCCGACGGCTACTACGAGTGGGTCACCGCCCACGACGAGCGGCAGCTGGAGGTGGAGGGGAAGAAGAAGCGGGCCCGCAAGCAGCCCTACTTCGTGCTCCCCGCCGACGGCTCCGTCTTCGCCATGGCCGGGATCTACGAGTTCTGGCGCGACCGGACGCTGCCCGACGAGCACCCGCTCGCGTGGCGGGTCACCTGCTCGGTGATCACCACCGAGGCCGAGACCGGGCCGCTGGGCGTGGCTCCCGCCGAGGGGCCGCGCTCCCTGTCAGACATCCACCCGCGGATGCCGCTCATGCTGACCCCCGACCGCTGGGACGCCTGGCTGGACCCCGCGAACACCGACACCGAGGGCTCGCTGCGGCGCCTGCTGGAGCCGCCGCCGGGCGGCCTGATGCGGGCCTATCCGGTAGCGACCGCGGTGAGCAACGTCCGGAACAACGGTCCGGAGCTCCTGGAGGAGCTCGCCGCGCCGGAAGAGGCCACCCTCTTCTAGAAGGCTGATGAAAATGTTGGGTTCTGGCCCCGCCGCGGGAGCGGCGGGGCAGACTCGTTTTCGTGGTTCAAGGGGAGTGGGTCGGGGAGACGGTCGGGCCGGATGTGTGGGCTACGTGCCGGGAGTTAATCCCGGTCGGGAGCGTGTTCGCGTTCCTGGCCGAGCACCGTGGGCAGCTATTTCCCGCGGTGATGTTCGAGGACATGTATCCGTCGGCGAACGGCCGTCCGTCAATGCCTCCGCAGGTTCTGGCCGCGGCGATCACTTTGCAGGCCCTGCATGGGATGTCGGACTTCGAGACGGTCCAGGAATTACGCTGTGACCTGCGGTGGAAGGCCGCGTGTGGGCTCGGCTTGCACGATATGGCGTTCGATCCTTCGCTGCTGGCCTACTTCCGCCGCCGCCTGGCCCGCTCGGCCCGCCCGAACCGGGTCTTCGAGGCGGTGCGCGAGGTCGTGAAGGCCACCGGCGTGCTGAAGGGAAAGCACCGGCGGGCACTGGACTCCACCGTCCTCGACGATGCGGTGGCCACCCAGGACACCGTCACCCAGCTGATTTCCGCCGTGCGGGCAGTGATCCGTGAGGTCCCCGGCGCCGGACCTGTCGCGGCCGTGCAGTGCACCGCCCACGACTACGGCGACCCGGGCAAACCGAGGATCGCCTGGAACGACCAGCAGGCCAGGGCGGATCTGGTGGACGCCCTCGTTGGTGACGCGCTGCGGCTGCTGGGCCACCTGCCCGAACAAGAACTCGGCGAGAAGGCCGCGAACGCGGCCGGCCTGCTGGCCCTGGTCGCAGGCCAGGACGTCGAACCGGCCCAGGAGTCCGACGGCCGTGACGGACGCTGGCGCATCACCCGGGGGACCGCACCCGACCGCGTGGTGTCCACGATTGATCCCGAGGCCCGGCACATCCACAAGAACCGAACCCGCCATCAGGAGGGCTTCCGTGCGCATGCCGTGTTCGAGCCCGAGGCGGGACTGTTCACCGAGGTCGCTCTCACCGCCGGCAGCGGAGCCGACAACCACGAGGCCGCCGTCGCCCCAGACCTCCTCGCCGACGAGGACCAGGAACTGACCGTCCTCGGCGACACGGCCTACGGCACCGGCGACCTCCGCCAGAGCCTCGAAGCCGACGGCCACACCCTGGTGATCAAGCCGCCGCCACTGCGGCAGGCAGTCCCCGGCGGATTCAGCACGGACGATTTCCAGGCCGATACCCAGGCCGGGACCGTCACCTGCCCGGCCGGCCACACCAAGCCCCTCGGCCGCCCCCTCGCAGGAGGCAACCGCCAGGCCCAGTTCAAGAAGCTCTGCCTCGATTGCCCTTTGCGCGACCGCTGCACCAGGTCCAAGACCGGACGCGTCTTCAGTGTCCATCCCCAGTACGACCTCCTCAAAGCCGCCCGGGACCAGGCCGCCACCAGCCAGGAATGGCAGGACGAATACCGCCGCTGGCGACCACCCGTCGAACGCGCCATCGCCTGGCTCGTCGCCAGAGGCAACCGCCGCGTCCCCTACCGCGGCGTCCTCAAGAACAACACCTGGCTCCACAATCGGGCAGCCGCCCTAAACCTCCGCCGCCTCATCAACCTCGGACTCACCCACACCGGCACCACCTGGGCCCTCACCCCCGCCACCACATAGACCCAGGGGCCACCCGGCCTACGGCCGGACAGCCCCACAACAAGATCTTCATCAGCCTTCTAGACCCTGTCGTCAACCCGTCCGCGTGCAGGATGGATCCATGACCGGATCCATGACCACGCGTACCGAGAGCGTCGACACCCCGGCGGGCGAGGCCCGCATCACCTGGCACACCGCCCGCAAGGCCCGGCTCGTCCTCGCACTGGGGCACGGCGCCGGCGGCGGGGTCGAGGCCCGCGACCTCCAGGCGCTGGCCGCCGCCCTGCCCGCCCGGGGGATCACCGTGGCCTTGGTCGAACAGCCCTGGCGGGTCGCCGGGAAGAAGGTCGCCGCCGCTCCCAAGGTGCTCGACGAGGGATGGCGCGCTCTGTGGCCGGCACTGGCCGGGCCCGGCCTGCCCGTGGTCGCGGGCGGCCGCAGCGCCGGGGCCCGGGTGGCCTGCCGGACCGCGGCGGCACTGGGCGCGGCCGGGGTGCTGGCGCTGGCGTTCCCGCTGCACCCGCCGGGCCGGCCGGAGAAGTCCCGGGCCGAGGAGCTGCTCGGCGCCGGGCTGCCCACCCTGGTGGTCCAGGGCGGCCGGGATTCCTTCGGGCGTCCGCAGGAGTTCCCGGAGTCGGCCGCGGGGGTCCCGTACACGCTGGTGGAGGTCGCGTACGCGGACCACGGCTTCGCCGTGCCGAAGAAGGCGGAGACCACCCAGGAGGAGGCCCTCGTCGTGATCACGGAGGCGGTGGCCGAGTGGCTCGCGGCCCTGGAGGCCTGACCGCGACCTGACATATTCCGGGGTGATCCGGATCACTGTGGCCCTCCGTCGGCCGCACGGAGCCGTACGGAGGCCGAAAACCGGGCCACGTGCGGGGAATTTGCCGCCCGCGCCTTCTGTTGTCCCGGATGTCGGTACGCACGGGATTTCGTCGGAGGAGAGGGAGCGCATGACCCAGGTCATCAGCCAGAACCGTCCGCAGGCCGCTGACCTGGACTGGACGGTGCTTCCTGCGCCGAAGCGCGGCTCGCTTCGGGCGGCGGAGGCCCGGGAAGGTCGACTATTCTCCGATTCGAGCGGGTCCGCTTTCGGAGCCGCCACGCAGTCGGAGGAGGTGGGTCCTGTCGCTGGGACCGACGAAGGCCACGCGGAGGAGACGACCCTGGAGCGCAACGCGCGCTTCGAGCGGGACGCCCTCGGCTACCTCGACCAGATGTACTCGGCCGCGCTGCGCATGACGCGCAACCCGGCCGACGCCGAGGACCTGGTCCAGGAGACGTACGCCAAGGCATACGCGTCCTTCCACCAGTTCCGCGAAGGCACCAACCTGAAGGCGTGGCTCTACCGCATTCTGACCAACACGTTCATCAACTCCTACCGCAAGAAGCAGCGCGAGCCCCAGCGCAGCGCCGCGGAGGAGATCGAGGACTGGCAGCTGGCACGCGCCGAGTCGCACATGTCGACGGGCCTGCGTTCCGCCGAGTCGCAGGCGCTCGACCACTTGCCCGATTCGGACGTGAAGGAAGCGCTCCAGGCCATTCCCGAGGAGTTCCGCATCGCGGTCTACCTTGCCGACGTAGAGGGCTTTGCGTACAAGGAGATCGCCGACATCATGGGTACACCCATCGGTACGGTCATGTCGCGACTGCACCGTGGCCGCCGTCAACTCCGTGGAATGCTGGAGGACTATGCCCGTGAGCGCGGGATGGTCCCCGCGGGCGCGGGAGAGTCGAACGACAGGAAAGGCTCGGGCTCATGAGTTGCGGAGAGCCGCACGAGACGGAGTGCTCTGAGGTCCTGGACCACCTTTACGAGTTCCTCGACCATGAGATGCCCGACAGTGACTGCACGAAGTTCGAGACACACTTCGGCGAGTGCAACCCCTGTCTGGAGAAGTACGGCCTTGAACAGGCCGTGAAGAAGCTGGTCAAGCGCTGCTGCGGATCGGACGACGTGCCGACCGACCTGCGGTCGAAGGTGATGGGCCGGATCGAGCTGATCCGGTCGGGGCAAGCCGTGCCGGACCACGACGTCACTGCCGACGTCCCCTCCGACATCGGGGCCGGCGTCACCTCCGACGTCACGGCGGATGCCACCGCGGACAATCCGGCCGCCGGCTGACGCGACGGTCGAGGGCGTGAACAACCGCCCCCGGAGAGGTACTTCGTTCACCCGAAGGTGCTAATCCAGGGGCGTCCGTATGGCGCAATACGAAAATGTGGCCCCCTTCGCCCGGGGCCCCACTTATTCTCCCCATTCGGTACCGGTCCGATTCGGTACCCGGCTTGAACGGCCCAGGGGAGGAGAACGCCATGCGGGTACTTCCTCCGGGAGCGCGCGGATACATCCTGTGCGCCGTCCTCGCGGCAGCCGCGTGCGTCGCCCCGGCCCTCGCCGGTTCCGATGCGCCCCGGGAGTCCGTGGCGCTGCTCGCCGTGCTCTACCTCGGCTGCGAGCTCGTGAAGAGCCGGCCGCTGCCGGGCGGCCGGGTTCCCGAGGGCATCGGCTCCTTCTTCCCCGTGGTGCTGGCCGCCGTCTTCCTGCTGCCGCCCGCCGCCGCCGCGCTCGTGGCGCTGCCCGGCGCCCTCGCGGGGACCGTGGTCCAACGGCCCGCCTGGGTGCGCCGGGTGTGGCACGGCGCGCAGCAGTCGATAGCCGCCTGGGCCGCCGGGCAGACGTACCAACTGCTGCGCGGCCCGGCGGCGCTGGGCTCCTCCGGGGGCTCCGGGCCGCCCGGTGCCGCGGACCCGCCCGTCTGGGTGGCCGACTTCCCGTACGTGATGCTCCCCGCGGCGGCCGCGGCCGTCGTCTTCTGCCTGGTGCTCACCGCCCTCGACGGAGGCGTCCTGGCCACCGCGGAACGCCGGCCCGCCGCCACCGCCTGGCGCGGACTGCTCACCCGGTCGCTCGCCCCGCACTGCGTGCACGGCCTGGCCGGGCTGATGATGGCCGTCATGTGGCGCAGCCCGTACGGTGTCCCGGCCGCGCTGCTCGTCCTCCTGCCGATGTACATCTCCTGCTGGGTCTTCGCCCAGTACCACCGCGAACGCGCCGCCCACCAGGCCACCATCCGCGCGCTCGTCCAGGCCGTCGACATCAAGGACCGCTACACGCGCGGCCACAGCGAACGGGTCGGCCAGGCCTCCGCGATGATCGCCCGCGAGCTGGGCATGGCCGAGGACCGCCTGGAGGTCGTCCGCATCGCCGGGATCCTGCACGACGTCGGCAAGCTCGGCGTCCCGACGCGGCTGCTGCGCAAGGACGGGCCGCTCACCCCGGAAGAGCGCCGCGTCATCGAACTGCACCCCGAGTACGGGCACGAGATGGTGCGCGGGATCGGCTTCCTCGGGGAGGCCCGGTCCGCGATCCTGCACCACCACGAGCGGGTCGACGGCTCCGGCTACCCGTACGGGCTGACCGGCGACCAGATCCCGGTACTGGCCCGGGTGGTGGCCGTGGCCGACGCCTTCGACGCGATGACCTCCACCCGCTCCTACAGCCGGGCCCGGCCCGTGGAGGCCGCCCTGGCGGAACTGGCGCGGTGCGCGGGGGCGCAGTTCGACCCGGCGATGGTGGGGGCCCTGACCGGGGCCGTCGGACGGCACGGCTGGCATCCGGTGGTCACCTCCGACGACGACCTCCAGGTGATCGGCGGCGGCTCGCCCACCGGGGGCGGGCCCGGGGCGCCGACCCTGCCCGCCCTGCCCGGCCAGGGCGCCGGCCCGGCCGTGGCCACCCCCGTGTCCCCCGCGCCACCGGGGGCCGGCACGTGAGGCCGGCCGCCGTCTGGACCGTGCGGGGCGCGGCCGCAGCGCTCACCGCCGTCGGGCTCGGGCACACCCTGTGGAACGGGCTCGCCGAACCCGGCACCGCCCTGGCCTTCGGGATCCTGATCACCATCGGCGAGCTCGCCCGCCGGGAGCGCCGCGAACCCACCGACCGCCGGCCCGCGCCGCTCGGCTCCGCCGGAGCCCTCGCCTACGCCCTGCTCGGCCAGCTCGCCGGGCGGCCCACCCACCACGGGGTGCTGCAGATCGTCGCGGTCGTCGTAGCGGCCGCCCTCGCCGGGGCCGTCCCGCACGTCGCCCGGGGCCGCGGCCCCGCCGTGGACCACGTCGCCCGCCGGGTCCTCACCGTCGCCTTCGCCGCCGTCTGTTTCCAGCCTCTCTACAACTCGGGCCGCCTGGAGGAGCGGGTGGGCCAGGGCCCGTACCTCGTCCTCTTCCTGCTCCTCCTCCTCGGCCTCACCGCCCTGTGCGACGCGGTGCTCGCCGCCGCCCTCGCCGCGGCCCGGACCGGCTGGCCGTACGGGCCCCTGCTCCGCGACGAGCTGCGCGCCCAGCTCGGCATCGGCTCGGCGATCTGCGCCACGGGCGTCGTGATGGCCCTCGGCGTGGCCGGCGCGGGGCTGTGGGCCCTGCCCGTGTTCAGCGTGCCGTTGCTGCTGACCCAGATGTCCTTCCACCGGATCACCGCGATCCGCACCACCTACCGCCAGACCATCACCTCCCTGGCCCGGGCCACGGAGATCGCCGGCTACACCCCGCCCGGCCACTCCCGCCGGGTCGCCTCCCTGAGCTGCGCCGTCGGCCGGGAGCTGGGGCTGTCGGAGCGGGAGCTCACAGTGCTGGAGTACGCCGCGCTGATGCACGACATCGGGCAGCTCTCCCTCGTCGACCCGGTCCCGGACGGGGCGACCGCGCAGCTGCCCGCCGCCGAAGCCCGGCGGATCGCCGAGCTGGGCGGGGAGGTGGCCCGCCAGACCGGGGTGCCGGCCGAGGTCGCCGTGGTGGTGGAGCGGCAGGCGGATCCCTACCGGGAGCAGCCCGTCGCCGCCCGCATCGTGCGGGCGGTGAACGCGTACGACGACCTGGCCGGCGGGAACCGTCACCCGGGCGGCTCACTGGCCGCTCTGGAGCAGCTCCGCCTGGGCACCGGGCACGAGTACCAGCCGGAGGTCGTGGAGGGCTTGGCGAGGGTTCTGGCCAGGGGTGGACGTGACAGAGTTGTTCCTGTCCAACCTGGGTAACCCATGGGTAATGAGCGGCCGTCCGAGTGGGCATGGTTGGATGCCTGTAAGAGGGACCGTGAGAGTGTCCGCAAGGTTGCACTGTAGGACCGGCAGGCGGGAATCGTGAGGATCTTCGGGAAGGTACGGCATCGGCCCTCCGCCTCGTGGCGGCAGGCCACCGACCGCGCGTTCACGCTGATCGGCGACGGGCGGTACGAGGACGCGGGGGCGCTCCTGACCAGAGCCGCGGACCTGGAGCCCTGGCTGTCCGAGTCCTGGTTCAACCTGGCTCTGCTGCACAAGTTCCGGCACGACTGGGAGCAGGCGCGGTCCGCCGGGCTGCGCGCCGTGGCCCTGCTGGACCGGGAGACCGGCGCCCCGGACTGGTGGAACGTGGGGATCGCCGCGACCGCCCTGCAGGACTGGCCGCTGGCCAGGCGGGCCTGGCAGGCGTACGGGCTCAAGGTGCCCGGCGACCCGCACGGCGCCGGAGCGGGCAACGGGAAGCACGGCGGTGAGCCGGTCGGCATGGAGCTCGGCAGCGCAGCCGTTCGGCTGTCGCCCGAGGGCGAGGCCGAGGTGGTCTGGGGCCGCCGGCTGGACCCGGCCCGCATCGAGGTCCTGTCGATCCCGCTGCCCTCCTCGGGGCGCCGCTGGGGCGAGGTGGTGCTCCACGACGGGGTCCCGCACGGCGAGCGGGTCACCGCGGCCGGACCCTCCTACCCGGTCTTCGACGAGATCGAGCTGTGGGCGCCGTCGCCGGTGCCGACCTGGGTGGTGCTGCTGGAGGCGGCCGGCGAGACGGACCGCGACGCGCTGGAGCAGCTGGCCGCGGACGCGGGCTTCGCCGCCGAGGACTGGTCCTCGTCGGTGCGGCTGCTGTGCCGGACCTGTTCGGAGAGCGAGATGCCGAGCGACGAGGGGGACGGGGAGCACCTGGACCCGCACGACCACAGCGAGCCGGGGCACCCCGGACCGCTGGGTCACCGCACGGCCGGTTCCGGATCTCTGTGGGTGCCCGAGCGGGAGTGCGGCATCGCGGCTCCGGCCGGCCTGGTGCGCGGACTGCTCGACGGCTGGGTCGCCGACAGCCCGGACAGCCGGGAGTGGCGGGATCTCGAAGAAGTCTGCTGAGCCGGGCCGTAGGCTGTACGGGCACATCGGTGACTTACGGAAGGCGTACGGCGGATATGGCGCAGCAGGAGAACGAGGTTGTCGAGGCCGAGGCGGCCGGTACCGAGGTGAACGACGGGTACGTCGTGGACACCGAGGACTGTGCGGAGCGCGAGCTCGCCCACCGCGAGCGCGGCACCGCCCGCCCGATCACGGTGGTCGGCAACCCGGTCCTGCACCGCGAGTGCAAGGACGTCACCGAGTTCGGCGACGAGCTGGCGCAGCTGATCGACGACATGTTCGCCAGCCAGAAGGCCGCAGAGGGTGTGGGCCTGGCCGCGAACCAGATCGGCGTGGACGCCAAGGTCTTCGTGTACGACTGCCCGGACGACGACGGCGTGCGGCACACCGGTGTCGTGGTCAACCCGAAGCTCGTGGAGCTGCCGGCCGGCGCGCGGGTGCTGGACGACTCCAACGAGGGCTGCCTGTCGGTCCCGACGGCGTACGCCTCGCTGGCCCGCCCGGACTACGCCGAGGTCGAGGGCCACGACGCGCAGGGCAACCCGATCAAGGTGCGCGGCACCGGCTACTTCGCGCGCTGCCTGCAGCACGAGACCGACCACCTGTACGGGTACCTGTACATCGACCGGCTCTCGAAGCGGGACCGCAAGGACGCCCTGCGGCAGATGGAAGAGGGCACCCCGCGTTACGAGACCGTCCCGAACGACTGATCTCCCGCGGCGTACGCACGCGCACCTGCGGCAGGACCCCGATCCGGAACCGGATCGGGGTCCTGCCGCAGGTGCGCACGGCTCTGGACTAGCGCGGGGCAGAACCCCAGCCGCTGTCGCCGGGAACGGGGTTCGACGCGGCGTCGGCCGGAGCCGCGCCCCAGCCGCTGTCGACTGGTGCGAAACCCCAGCCGCTGTCCGCGGAAGCGGTCGCGGCCGCGCCGCCGACGAGCAGAACGGCGAACGCGGCGGCGGCGAGGATACGGGCGGTACGGGTCATAGCAGGCCCCCCTGGGCAGTGGTGAGCGGCGCGAGGCCGGACGCTGTACGGGTGCGGCCAGGTCAGGCCTCATCACGGTACGATACCGCTTGACTACGCAGGGACTTGGTTTGGGCCAAAGGTTCCCTGTTTCTCGGCCAGAGCGTACCGGTCAGGCCGCGGCCTGCGGCCCCCGGAAGGTGCGCCTGAAGGCGTTCGGCGTGGTGCCGAGCGTCCGCAGGAAGTGGTGGCGCAGGGCGGCCGCGTTGCCGAAGCCGCACCGGCCCGCGATCGCGTCGACGGTCTCGTCGGTGGACTCCAGCAACTCCTGGGCCAGCAGGACCCGCTGGCGGAGCACCCACTGGTACGGGGTGGTGCCGGTCTCCTGGAGGAAGCGGCGGGCGAAGGTGCGCGGCGACATGTGCGCGCGCTCCGCGAGCTGCTCGACGGTGATCTCGCCGTCCAGGTGGCGGGCCATCCACCCGATCACCTCGCCCAACGTGTCGCAGGCCGTGCGGGGGAGCGGGCGCCGGATGAACTGCGCCTGCCCGCCGTCCCGGTGCGGCGGTACGACCATCCGCCGCGCGATGGTGTTGGCCACCTCGGCGCCCTGCTCCTGCCGTACCACGTGCAGGCAGGCGTCGATGCCCGAGGCGGTGCCCGCCGAGGTGATCACCTGGCCCTCGTCCACGTACAGCACGTCGGGGTCGACCAGGGCTCGCGGGTAGCGGCGCGTCAGGGTCGGGGCGTGCATCCAGTGGGTGGTGCAGCGGCGGCCGTCGAGCAGGCCGGCCGCGCCCAGCATGAAGGCCCCGTTGCACACGCTCAGCACCCGTGCCCCCCGGTCCACGGCCCGGCGCAGGGCCGCCAGCAGCGGCTCGGGGTACTCGCGGGTCGCGGCCCGGCGGTCGGCCGGCACGCAGATCAGGTCCGCGCTCTCCAGTCGCTCCAGGCCGTACGGGACGACGATCTCGAAATGCCCGTCGCCGGTCGGGGAGCGCCGCTCCTGCGCCGCACATACGGCGAAGTCGTAGACCGGCAGTCCCATGTCGCTGCGGTCGATTCCGAAGACCTCGCAGAAGATCCCCAGCTCGAACGGGGCGACACCGTCGACGAGAGCCACGGCCACATTGGTCAGCATGGCCCCAGTGTGGCAGTAATTCGTTCTTTGATGACAGTCCTGCCACTCGTCGATCATGGCCGAACAGGCGGACAGTGGAGGTATGAGCACTTTCGTGAACTACCTCGCCGTTCTGGTCATCGCCGCCGTCCTGCTCGGGCCCAGCCTGTACGGGGCGCGCGGCGACCGGCGGATCGACCGGCAGCTGCGGGCCGCCGCGACCCGGCTGGTGTGGCTGCCCCGCCAGCGAGCGGGCGGTCTGCCGCCCACCCCGCGCCGGCGCGGCATCCGGTTCGTCACCTGGCGTCGGGGACGCATGGCCCACTGAGCCCCGGCCCCCGAACGCGAGGAGCCGGAACGCGGTCGTCCTTCGCGTTCCGGCTCCGTGCGCACATGCGCGGACGGGCTAGAAGTCCTCGTCCAGGTCGACCGTGCCCTCGACCGCGACCTGGTAGGCCGACGGACGGCGCTCGAAGAAGTTCGTCAGCTCCTGGACGCCCTGCAGCTCCATGAAGGAGAACGGGTTCTGCGAGCCGTACACCGGCGGGAAGCCGAGGCGGACCAGTCGCTGGTCCGCGACGCACTCCAGGTACTCGCGCATCGACTCGGTGTTCATGCCCGGCAGGCCGTCGCCGCACAGGTCGCGGCCGAACTGCAGCTCCGCCTCCACGGCCTCCTTCAGCATGTCGGTGACCTGCTGCTGGAGCGCGTCGTCGAAGAGCTCCGGCTCCTCCTTGCGGACCGTGTCCACGACCTCGAACGCGAAGTTCATGTGCATGGTCTCGTCGCGGAACACCCAGTTGGTGCCGGTGGCCAGGCCGTGCAGCAGACCGCGCGAGCGGAACCAGTAGACGTACGCGAAGGCGCCGTAGAAGAACAGGCCCTCGATGCACGCGGCGAAGCAGATCAGGTTCAGCAGGAAGCGGCGCCGGTCGGAAGCCGTCTCCAGCCGGTCGATCTTCTCGACCGAGTCCATCCACTTGAAGCAGAACTGCGCCTTCTCACGGATCGACGGGATCTCCTCGACCGCGTCGAAGGCGGCCGAGCGGTCGTCCGGGTCGGGCAGGTAGGTGTCGAGCAGCGTCAGGTAGAACTGGACGTGCACGGCCTCCTCGAACAGCTGGCGCGACAGGTACAGGCGCGCCTCCGGGGAGTTGATGTGCTTGTAGAGCGTCAGCACCAGGTTGTTGGAGACGATCGAGTCGCCCGTCGCGAAGAACGCGACCAGCCGGCCGATCATGTGCTGCTCGGAGGGCGTCAGCTTCGCCAGGTCGGCGACGTCCGAGTGGAGGTCGACCTCCTCGACGGTCCAGGTGTTCTTGATCGCGTCCCGGTAGCGCTCGTAGAAGTCCGGGTAGCGCATGGGGCGGAGCGTGAGCTCGAAGCCCGGGTCCAGGAGGTTCTTGTTGTCGGTGGAGCTCATTACTGGCAGGCCTCGCAGGACTCGGGGTTCTCAAGGGAGCAGGCCAGGGCATCGGCGTCGACGGCCTGCGGGAGCGGGGTGGCGGCGGCCGGGACGGCGGAGCCGGACGCGGCGCGGGCGATCTTCGTCGCCGGGCGGGAGCGCAGGTAGTACGTGGTCTTCAGCCCCTGCTTCCAGGCGTACGCGTACATCGAGCTGAGCTTGCCGATGGTGGGCGTCTCCAGGAACAGGTTCAGCGACTGCGACTGGTCGAGGAACGGCGTACGGGCCGCCGCCATGTCGATCAGACCGCGCTGCGGGATCTCCCACGCCGTGCGGTACAGCTCGCGCACCTCGGCCGGGATCCAGCCGAAGCCCTGCACCGAGCCGCTGGACTCGCGCAGCGCCTCGCGGGTCTGGGCGTCCCACACGCCGAGCTGCTTCAGCTCGTCCACCAGGTACGCGTTGACCTGGAGGAACTCGCCGCTCAGCGTCTCGCGCTTGAAGAGGTTGGAGACCTGCGGCTCGATGCACTCGTACACACCCGCGATCGAGGCGATCGTCGCCGTCGGGGCGATGGCCAGGAGCAGCGAGTTGCGCATGCCGCTCTCGGCGACACGGGCGCGCAGCGCGTCCCAGCGCTCCGGCCAGTTCAGCTCGACGTCGTAGTGGTCCGGGTGCAGGACGCCGCGGGCGGTGCGGGTCTTGTCCCAGGCGGGCAGCGGGCCGCTGCGCTCGGCGAGGTCGCAGGAGGCCTCGTACGCGGCCAGCATGATCCGCTCGGAGAGCTTGGTGGACAGGGCCTTCGCCTCGGGGGAGTCGAAGGGCATCCGCAGCTTGAAGAAGACGTCCTGGAGGCCCATCGCACCCAGACCGACCGGGCGCCAGCGGGCGTTGGAGCGGCCGGCCTGCTCGGTCGGGTAGAAGTTGATGTCCACCACGCGGTCGAGGAAGGTCACGGCGGTGCGGACGGTCTCGTCCAGCCGCTCCCAGTCGATGTCGGGACCGTTCGCCGTGTCGATGACGAACGCGCCCATGTTGACCGAGCCGAGGTTGCAGACGGCCGTCTCGCCGTCGTTGGTGACCTCGATGATCTCGGTGCACAGGTTCGAGGAGTGGACGACCGAGCCCGGCTCGGCGGTCTGGTTCGCCGTGCGGTTGGAGGCGTCCTTGAAGGTCATCCAGCCCTGGCCGGTCTGCGCGAGGGTGCGCATCATCCGGCCGTACAGGTCGCGGGCGGGCATGGTCTTGCGGGCCAGGCCCGACTCCTCGGCCTTGCGGTAGGCGGCGTCGAACTCGTCGCCCCACAGGTCCACCAGCTCGGGTACGTCGGCCGGGGAGAACAGCGACCAGTCGGCGTCGGCGTTCACGCGGCGCATGAACTCGTCCGGCACCCAGTGGGCGAGGTTCAGGTTGTGCGTACGGCGCTGGTCCTCACCGGTGTTGTCGCGGAGCTCCAGGAACTCCTCGATGTCCGCGTGCCAGGTCTCCAGGTAGACGGCGGCGGCGCCCTTGCGCCGGCCGCCCTGGTTCACGGCGGCGACGGAGGCGTCGAGGGTCTTCAGGAACGGCACGATGCCGTTGGAGTGGCCGTTGGTGCCGCGGATCAGCGAACCGCGGGCGCGGATGCGGGAGTACGACAGACCGATGCCGCCGGCGTGCTTGGAGAGGCGGGCGACCTGGTGGTAGCGGTCGTAGATCGAGTCGAGCTCGTCCAGCGGGGAGTCCAGCAGGTAGCAGGAGGACATCTGCGGGTGCCGGGTGCCGGAGTTGAAGAGCGTGGGGGAGGAGGGCAGGTAGTCGAGGCGGCTCATCAGCCGGTACAGCGAGGCCACTTCCTCGACGGCGCGCATGCTCTCGTCCTCCGCGAGGCCGCAGGCCACGCGCAGCATGAAGAACTGCGGGGTCTCCACGACCTGGCGGGTGATCGGGTGGCGCAGCAGGTAGCGGCTGTGCAGGGTGCGCAGGCCGAAGAAGCCGAAGCGGTCGTCGGCGCCCTCGATGAGGGCGTGCTCCACCAGCGCGTCCAGGCGGCTCGCGTGGATGCGTACGAAATCGGCCGTGCGGTCGGCGATGAGCCCCTCGCGGTGCCCGACCGCGACCGACTCGGAGAAGGAGGTGGCTCCCTGGCCGGCGGCCTCGTCACGGACGGCGAGCGTCAGCAGCCGTGCGGCGAGGCGGGAGTAGGCCGGGTCCTCGGAGATGAGCCCCGCGGCGGCCTCGGTGGCCAGGGCGCGCAGTTCGGCGTCGTCGGCGGCGGAGCTGCGGCCGCGCAGCGCGGCGGCGGCGACCCGGCCGGGGTCGGTGTCGGGGAGGTCCGCCGTCAGTTCGGTGAGGGTACGCAGCAGCGTGGCCCCCGGGCCCTCGGTGTTGTCGCCAGAAGTGGACTCGGCGCGCGGTGCGGAAGGCGCGATGGTCACGGCGGGAGCTCTCCCTCGCTCGGCCCGGACATCGGCGGGGCGGGGCGCGAGCGGGCGCATGCGGGCGTGGCGGAACGCGTAGACCGCATGGCGTCCACCGGCCCAACCGCGAGGCCCGGACGTATCGGCACCCGGTTCGGTCGAGCCGGGCGCGCTGTCGGCAGGTCCTCGGACTTGGCTATGCACCGATCGGTGCACTTCATACCGTTGCGGGACAGTTCCGGATTCGCACCGGATTCCCCTGCGGCGACAGCAGGCATGAGCATACATGTGGGGGCGGCCGGATGCGGCAGCCCCTACATGTTGTGTCGGCGTGGCTACAGCTTCAACCGATAAGTGTGCAACTTCAGGTCGTCGATGGGTGACCAGTCCCGCTCGGGAGTGCGTACGAAGCCCAGTCGCGCGTAGATCCGGTGGGCGCCGGCCATGGAGTGCTGGGTGGAGAGCACCAGCGCCGTCACGCCCTCGATGGCCCGGGCCCGTTCGACGCACGCCCGCACCAGGGCCTCGCCGGCACCCTGGCCGCGAGCGTCGTGGGCCACGGCGAGCATCCGGAACTCGGCCTCGTCCGGGCCGGCGATGTCGGCGAGCGGGCTGCCGGGCGGGGCGAAGGTCACTCCGCCCAGGACCCGTCCGTCCCGTTCGGCGACGAGGACCTCGGCCTCGGCGGCCCGGCCGGCCACGTCGCGCAGCACGTGCAGGTACTCGTCGTCCTCGCCGAAGTCCAGGTGTCCGTCGGCGAGGTAGGCCCGGGCGGTGATCTCGCCCAGTTCCGCGTGGTCGGCGGGCCGCACCGGCCTGATCGTGATGTCCATGCAATCGAGTCTGCCGGAGGCATGGCGAAGAGACCCACCCTTTTACGGCGGGGCCCTTCGGCTGCCCCTCAGCAGCAGCGGAAGCCCTCGCGGGGGTCCGCCTCGCGCGCGTCCGTGCGGGCCCGCTCGAACTGCCGGCGGGTCAGGACCCGCGCGTCCGGGTCGTGGGAGCGGGCGTGGGCCACGTACCGGTCGTACGCCGCCTCCCCCGAGAACTCCCGTACGTAGAACCGGGCCCGCGCCAGCACGCCGCGCAGGCTCGTACGGCCGCTCGTGGAGCCGCTCATGAGGACAGGGGCTCCTTGGCCCGGCCGCCGCCCGAGTCCAGGCCGGCCAGGGCCAGCTCCGCCCTCTCCTCGGCGGTCGGGATCAGCCCGGCCGGAGCGATGATCTTCGACTCGGTCCACGGGACCTCGGCGAGCTTCACGGACTCCGGGCTGCTGACGGCCTTGAAGCAGGTCCGGGCCGCGTCCGCCAGCACGATGATGATGAGGATCGCGAACAGGGCCGACAGGGCGCCGTCCACCGTGGCGTTGGTGACCACGGTGTGCATGTCGTCCATGTTCTTGGCGGGCGGCAGGACCTTGCCCGCGTCGATCCCGGCCTGGTACTTGTCGCGCTGCGCGAAGAAGCCGACCTTCACGTCGTCGGAGAAGATCTTCTGGTAGCTCGCGGTGAGCGTGACCGCCACGTCCCACGCCAGCGGAACACCCGTCACCCAGGCCCACTTCAGCCGGCCGGACTTGACCAGCAGGGTGGTGCAGACGGCCAGGGCGACCGCCGCGAGCAGCTGGTTCGCGATCCCGAACAGCGGGAAGAGCTGGTTGATGCCGCCCAGCGGGTCCTTGATGCCGACCCAGAGGAAGTAGCCCCAGCCGAGGACGACGATGGCGCTCGCCAGCCAGACGCCCGGCTTCCAGCTGACGTCCTTGAAGGGCTTGTGCACGTTGCCGAGGGTGTCCTGGAGCATGAACCGGCCGACGCGGGTGCCCGCGTCGAGCGTGGTCAGGATGAACAGCGCCTCGAACATGATGGCGAAGTGGTACCAGAAGGCCTTCATCCCGGCGCCGCCGAGGACGGCCGAGAAGATCTCCGACATTCCGAGTGCGAAGGTCGGCGCGCCGCCCGTACGGGAGAGCAGGGTGGCCTCCTCCACGTCCTTCGCGGCCTGGGCGAGTGCGTCCGGGGAGATGGCGAAGCCGAAGTTGGTCACCGCCGTCGAGGCGGTCTCGACCGTGGTGCCGATGACTCCGGCGGGGGAGTTCACGGCGAAGAACAGACCGGGCTCGATGATGCAGGCCGCGATGATCGCCATGACCGCGACGAACGACTCGGTGAGCATCGCGCCGTAGCCGATGACCCGGACCTGGGTCTCCTTCTGGATCATCTTCGGCGTGGTGCCCGAGGCGACCAGCGAGTGGAAGCCGGACAGGGCCCCGCACGCGATGGTGATGAAGACGAAGGGGAACATCGAGCCGGCGAAGACGGGGCCGTCGCCGCGGGCCGCGAAGTCGGTGACCGCGGGCATCTTCAGGGTCGGCATCGCGATCACCACGCCCACGGCGAGCAGCGCGATCGTGCCGATCTTCATGAAGGTGGACAGGTAGTCGCGGGGCGCGAGGAGCATCCACACCGGCAGCACCGACGCGACGAAGCCGTACACCACCATCCAGATGACCAGCGTCTCCTTCTCCAGCGTGAAGGTGGAGGCGAAGGAGGACTCGGCGACCCAGCCGCCCGCGACGATGGCGAGCAGCAGCAGCGCGACGCCGATGACGGAGATCTCGGTGACCCGGCCCGGGCGCAGCACGCGCAGGTAGAAGCCCATGAAGAGGGCGATGGGGATGGTCATGCCGATGGAGAAGACGCCCCACGGGGAGTGCGCCAGCGCGTTGACGATGACGAGTGCGAGCACCGCCAGCAGGATGATCATGATGGCGAACACGGCGACGAGGGCGGCGGCACCGCCCACGGGGCCGATCTCGTCCCGGGCCATCTGGCCGAGCGAGCGCCCGTCGCGCCGGGTGGAGAAGAACAGCGTGACCATGTCCTGGACGGCGCCCGCGAAGATGACGCCCGCGACGATCCAGATGGTGCCCGGCAGATAGCCCATCTGGGCGGCGAGCACGGGGCCGACGAGCGGGCCGGCGCCGGCGACGGCCGCGAAGTGGTGGCCGAAGAGCACCCGCCGGTCGGTGGGGTGGAAGTCGACACCGTTGTCGAGGCGTTCGGCGGGGGTGGCCCGCGTCTTGTCCACCTTCAGCACGCGGTGCGCGATGAACCGGGAGTAGAAGCGGTAGCCGATCGCGTACGAGCCCAGGGCGGCGGCGAGCAGCCAGGCGGCCGAGATCTCCTCGCCGCGCGAGAGCGCGAGCACGGCCCAGCCGAGGGCGCCGATGAGGCCGACGAGTACCCACACGGCGATGGACTTCGGTGAAGGCGAGCCCGGAGCGCCGCCCGGACTCGCCGCGGCCCGTTCTGTACCAGTAGCTTGCGGTTCCGCCATGGCTCTCGTCCCCTCGTCGATCACTGCCCAAGCGCAGGGAATCTACGGGGGATTGCCCGGAGAACGTAAGACCCCGTCCGTATTCCGGTATGTGGGACCGAGTGCTAGACGGCGGGTCGCTTGAGCCTGGCCACGAACTTGTAGCGGTCGCCCCGGTACACCGACCGCACCCATTCGACCGGCTCGCCGTCCGCGTCCAGGGAGTGACGGGAGAGCATCAGCATCGGCAGTCCGACGTCGGTGCCGAGCAGGCCCGCCTCGCGCGGGGTGGCCAGCGAGGTCTCGATCGTCTCCTCGGCCTCCGCGAGGTGGACGTCGTACACCTCGGCGAGAGCGGTGTAGAGGGAGGTGTACTTGGCGAGCGAGCGGCGCAGGGCGGGGAACCGCTTGGCCGACAGGTGGGTGGTCTCGATGGCCATCGGCTCACCGCTGGCCAGCCGCAGGCGCTCGATGCGCAGGACTCGTCCGCCGGTGTTGATCTTGAGCAGTCCGGCGAGGGTGTCGTCGGCGGTCACGTAGCCGATGTCGAGGAGCTGGGAGGTCGGTTCCAGTCCCTGGGCGCGCATGTCCTCCGTGTACGAGGTCAGTTGGAGGGCCTGCGAGACCTTGGGCTTGGCGACGAAGGTCCCCTTGCCCTGGATCCGTTCCAGCCGTCCCTCGACGACGAGCTCCTGGAGGGCCTGGCGGACGGTGGTCCGCGAGGTGTCGAACTCGGCCGCGAGCGTGCGCTCCGGCGGCACCGGCGTGCCGGGTGGCAGCGTTTCGGTCATGTCGAGCAAGTGCCGCTTGAGTCGGTAGTACTTGGGTACGCGCGCCGTGCGGGTGGCCGCCCCGCCTTCCGGCTCCGTGGTCGCCCCTTCGGTGGCCATCGCCGCCCGCCTTCCCGACTCCAGTTTCGCTGCCGTCACCGGCTCCTCCGATATGTGCGGTCACATCGTGACACGTGTGGGGGGACAGGCCTTCTCTCTCCCCAGGTGTCGGTCCGATAACGGACCGAGCACCCGCTCATTAGACCCTTGACACCCCTAAAGGTCTAGGCCAAGCTCCAGCTACTGGTCTACACCAATATGGATCAGATCCCGGCCCCACGGGCAGTACTTGGTACGTATGTCACCGCGGCGGGCGAGGGAAGTTGCAGGCAGCATCCCTGAGGAGGGTGGCGTGAAGCGCAAGCTCATCGCGGCGGTCAGTGTCGCGGGCATGATGGCCGGAGTCGCGGCGTGCGGCAACGGCGGCGACGACAAGGGCACGACCGACGCGGGTGGCGCCAAGGAGATCACCGTCTGGGTGATGGACGGCTCCGCGCCGAAGGCCTGGATCGACGAGGTCAACAAGGAGTTCTCGGCCAAGCACCCCGGTGTCACGGTAAAGGTCGAAGAGCAGCAGTGGAAGGGCATCCAGGAGAAGGTCACCACGGCCCTCTCCGAGAACACCCCGCCGGACGTCCTCGAACTCGGCAACACCCAGACCGCCGGCTACGCGGTCACCGGCGGCCTCGCCGACCTGACCAAGGACAAGGCCAAGCTCGGCGCCGACGCCTGGCAGAAGAGCATGCTCGCCTCGGCCGAGTACGAGGGCAAGCTCTACTCCGCTCCGTGGTACGCGGCCAACCGCGTCGTCGTGTACGACAAGAAGGCCTTCGCGAAGGCGGGCGTCACCCCGCCGACCACCCGTGACGAGTGGGTCGCCGGCCTCGAGAAGCTGAAGGCCGCGGACCCGTCCACGCAGCCGATCTACCTCCCCGGACAGAGCTGGTACGTCCTCGCGGGCTTCATCTGGGACGAGGGCGGCGACCTCGCCGTCAAGGACGGCGGCAAGTGGAAGGGCGGTCTCGGCACCCCCCAGGCCGCCTCCGCGATGGAGTTCTACAAGAAGCTCCAGGCATACTCCACCGCCCCCAAGGACAAGGACGAGGCCACCCCGCAGCAGTCCACCGACATCGTTCCCAAAGGCGGCGTCGCCTCCTGGATCGGTCTCGGCTGGGAGGCAGGCGGCGCGGAGAAGGCCCTGAAGGACGCGGGCAAGGAGGCCGACTTCGGCTACTTCCCGATCCCGGGCAAGACCGCCGACAAGACCGGCACCGTCTTCCTCGGCGGCTCGAACCTCGCCGTCGCCGAGCGCTCCAAGAACAAGGAGCTCGCCAAGGAGTGGCTGGCCCTCGCCGCAGGCAAGGACCAGATGGCGAAGTACGCCGCCGAGACCAAGGGCGCGCTGCTCCCCAACCAGGCCGGCGCGAACTTCGCCCCCGCCGCGGGCTCCTTCGCCGAGGCCATGGGCAAGGCCGGCGTCAACGGCAAGATCACCCCGGTCACCCCGGGCTGGGCGAACGTCGAGACCGAGCCGAACCCCGTCAAGGAGTTCATGACCAAGGTCCTGAAGGGTGAGGACGCCGCCAAGGCGGGCGCGGACGCGGACAAGGAAATCGCGAGCCGCATCAACAAGTAGTCCCGCCCCGCAGTACCGGCACGACCCGCACTACCCAGCAGTGTGAACGCACCGGGGGGTGCGGCAGGCGCCCAGCCGCCTGCCGTGCCCCCGGTCGCGCATTTGACTCCACAGTCAACCGCGAGGAAGCCAGACATGACCGTGCACTCCCAGGGAGCGATGACCAGCGCTCCACAGGACGCACCACTGAAGTCCGCCGGGCGGCCCGAGGGGCCCGCCACCACGACCGGCCCCGGTCATACGTCTCCTCGCGGGGGCAGAAAGCCGCTCCCCTCGGGGTGGCTGCCCTACCTGCTGGTCGGGCCCGCCGTGCTCGCCCTCGCGACGCTCCTGCTGTACCCGCTGATCAAGAACGTGATCCTGTCCGTCCAGGACATCAACAAGATCGAGTTCATCCAGCGGAAGTACCCCTTCGCGGGACCGGACAACTACACCGAACTCCTCGGTGACGCGAACTTCTGGACCGTCGTCGTACGCAGCTTCGCCTTCACCCTGGCCAACGTCGTGCTGATCATGACGCTCGGCAGCCTCATCGGCATCCTGCTGAACAAGCTCGGCACGAAGATGCGCCTGGTCCTGTCGATGGCGCTGGTGATGGCCTGGGCCATGCCGATCGTCGCCTCGGTACAGGTCTTCAAGTGGCTGTTCGACGAGCAGTTCGGCGTCATGAACTGGGTCATGCGCACCGCCGGCTTCGCCGGCTACGAACAGCACAACTGGATGGAGACGGGCCTCTCCACCCTCGTGATCGTCACGATCCTGGTCGTCTGGGGATCCATCCCTTTCGTCGCCCTCAACATGTACGCCGGCCTCACCACGGTCGGCGCCGAGCTGTACGAGGCCGCCCGGATGGACGGGGCCAACGGCTGGCAGACCTTCTGGAAGATCGTCTTCCCGAACCTCAAGCCCTTCTTCCTCGTCACCACGTTCCTTGAGGTGATCTGGGTCTTCAAGGCCTTCACCCAGGTCTACGCGATGAACAAGGGCGGCCCCGACCGCGCCTCCGAGATCCTGCCGGTCTTCGCCTACGTCGAGGGCCAGAGCCAGGCCCACTACGGCCTCGCCGCCGCGATCTCCGTCCTGACGATCCTGATCCTCGTGATCGTCATGTCCTTCTACTTCCGCCTGATCCTGAAGCAGGAGGAGGAGCAGTGAGCACGACCACCGCCCCGAAGGCCGCCGCCCCCGAACCCGAGCAGAAGCTCCGCACGCGCCGGCCGGTCCGCCCCGGAGCCGTCGCCAAGAACCTCGGCGCGCTCCTGCTGGCCCTCGTCTTCGTCTTCCCCGTGTACTGGATGTTCTCCTCGGCGCTCAAGCCGTCCAGCGAGATCCTCACCAAGGACCCGGTCTTCGTCTTCACCCCGACGCTGGACAACTTCACCAAGGCCACCGGGGTCGCCAACTTCTGGACGTACGTCACCAACAGCGTCCTGGTCACCGTCGGAGCCGTCCTGCTGGCCCTGCTCGTCGCCCTCGCCGCGAGCTTCGCCATCGCCCGCATGAAGTTCAAGGGCCGCAAGGGCCTCGTCCTCGCCGTGATGATGGCCCAGATGGCCCCCTGGGAGGTCATGGTCATCGCGATGTACATGATCGCCCGCGACGCCGAGGTCCTGAACAGCCTCCCGCTGCTCACCGCGATCTACTTCGTGATGGTCCTCCCCTTCACCATCTGGACCCTCCGCGGCTTCATCGCCGCCGTCCCGGTGACGCTGGAGGAAGCCGCCCAGATCGACGGCTGCACCCGCGGCCAGGCCTTCCGCAAGGTGATCTTCCCCCTGCTGGCCCCCGGCCTGATGTCCACCTCGCTGTTCGGCTTCATCACCGCCTGGAACGAGTTCGCGATGGTCCTGATCCTGAACAAGGACAAGACCGCGCAGACCCTGCCGCTGTGGCTGACCGAGTTCCAGAGCGCGTTCGGCAACGACTGGGGCGCCACCATGGCCGCTTCCTCGCTGTTCGCGGTCCCGGTCCTGCTGATCTTCATCTTCCTCCAGCGCAAGGCCGTCGGCGGCATGACCGCCGGGGCCGTGAAGGGATAACGGCCCCATGACTGTCCTTGCGCACCGCCCCACCGCGTCCGATGCGAACGACGCCGTGACCAGGGACGCTCTCGCGGTCCTCCAGCCCGGCTTCGAAGGCACCACCGCCCCCGCCTGGCTGCTGCGCCAGGTCGGCGAAGGCCTCACCGCCGTCGGCCTGTTCGGCCGCAACATCACCTCGCCCGAGCAGCTCGCCGCGCTGACCGCGCAGCTGCGTACCGAGCGTGACGACGTCCTGGTCGCCATCGACGAGGAGGGCGGCGACGTCACCCGCCTGGAGGTCCGGGGCGGCTCGTCCTTCCCCGGCAACCTGGCCCTCGGCGCCGTCGACGACACCGCCCTGACCCGCGACGTCGCCCTCGAACTGGGCCGGCGCCTCGCCGAGTGCGGGGTCAACCTCAACTGGGCCCCGTCCGCGGACGTCAACTCCAACCCGGACAACCCGGTGATCGGCGTACGGTCCTTCGGCGCCGACACCGACCTGACGGCCCGGCACACGGCCGCGTACGTGGAAGGCCTCCAGGCCGCCGGCGTCGCCGCGTGCACCAAGCACTTCCCGGGCCACGGCGACACCAACGTCGACTCGCACCACGCGCTGCCGCGCATCGACGTGGACCTGGACACCCTCCAGGCCCGCGAGCTCGTCCCCTTCAGGGCGGCCATCGAGGCCGGCACCAAGGCCGTGATGAGCGCGCACATCCTGGTGCCCGCCCTCGACCCGACCCGACCGGCCACCCTCAGCCCGCAGATCCTGACCGGGCTGCTGCGCAAGGAACTCGGCTACGAGGGCCTGATCGTCACCGACGGCATGGAGATGAACGCCATCGCCGGGACGTACGGGATCGAGCGCGGCTCGGTCCTGGCCATCGCGGCCGGCGCCGACGCGATCTGCGTCGGCGGCGGACTCGCCGACGAGGCGACCGTGCTCCGGCTGCGTGACGCGCTGGTCGCGGCCGTCCGCGAGGGCGCGCTCCCCGAGGAGCGGCTCGCCGAGGCGGCCGCCCGGGTCCGCGCGCTGGCCGCGTGGACCCGCCGGGCCGTGCCGGATGCGCGGCCGGAGGAGGGGAGCCGCGCATCCGGCATCGGCCTGACGGCCGCCCGCCGGGCACTGATGATCACCGGCCCGGTCACCCCGCTGTCCGCCCCGTACGTAGCCACGCTCGCGCCCGTCGCGAACATCGCGGTGGGGGACGAGACCCCGTGGGGGGTGGCCGCGGAACTGGGCTCGCTGCTCCCGGGCACGGAGGCGGGCGTCTACCCGGAGGGCGCCTCGGCCGGGGACATCCTGGCGGCGGCGGGGGACCGTACCGTCGTCGCGGTGGTCCGTGACGCGCACCGGCACCCGTGGATGACGCGGGCCCTGGACGCGCTGGTCGCGGCGCGTCCGGACACGGTGGTGGTCGAGATGGGCCTCCCGCGGGCGCAGCCGCGCGGTGCCCTGCACATCGCGACGCACGGCGCCTCGCGCGTCTGCGGCCGCGCCGCCGCCGAGGTCATCGCGGGGGCGTGAACCCGCACTGAGCCGGAGCCGGGCACCCGTCACAGGGGTGGTGCCCGGCTTCGTCGCGTACCGCGCCCGGCACCGGAACGTACGGAGGGCCGGACCGCCCCTCAGGGGGAGTCCGGCCCTCCGGCGGCGGCGGGTACGGCTACAGGCCCTGCCAGGCGGGCTTTTCCGCGTACGTGTGCCGGAAGTAGTCGGCCAGCTTCAGCTTCGACGCGGCGGCCTCGTCCGCGACGACGGTCGCGTGCGGGTGCAGCTGCAGCGCGGAGGCCGGGACCAGCGCCGACAGCGGACCCTCCACGGTCTGCGCGACGGCCTCGGCCTTGCCCTCGCCCGTGGCCAGCAGGACCAGGTGGCGGGCGTCGAGGATGGTGCCGATGCCCTGGGTGATGACGTGGTGCGGCACCTGGTCGATGTCGTTGTCGAAGAAGCGCGCGTTGTCCACGCGGGTCTGCTCCGTCAGTGTCTTGATCCGGGTGCGGGAGGCCAGCGAGGAGCAGGGCTCGTTGAAGCCGATGTGGCCGTCCGTGCCGATGCCCAGCAGCTGGAGGTCGACGCCGCCCGCCGCGGCCAGGGCCTGGTCGTAGGCCGCGCACGCGGCGACGATGTCCGCCGCCGAGCCGTCGGGGCCCATGAAGGAGGCCTCGGACAGGCCGAGCGGCTCGACCACCTCGCGCAGTACGACGGCGCGGTAGGACTCCGGGTGCCCGGCCGGCAGGCCCACGTACTCGTCGAGTTGGCATATCCGTGCCTTGGAGGCGTCGACCCGCCCCGCCCTGACCTTGGCGGCGAGGGCTTCGTAGACGGGCAGCGGGGTAGAGCCGGTCGCCACGCCGAGCAGGGCATCGGGCTTGCGGCGGACCAGGGCGGCCATGGCCTCCGCGATGAGCTCGCCGCCAGCCTTGGCGTCCGGGACGATGACAACTTCCACGCGGGGCCTGCCGATCTGGAGTGGTGGTGGTATAGACCAATCTAGCAGAGGTGGCCGCCTGTGGCGGGGGTCCCGCCCACATCCATCGTGGTCCGGATCCCGGCGCCCGGCCTCCCGGGTACCGGGATCCGCCGCCGGCGCCGGCTAAGCGTCGCTTAGATCACGCTTAGACCAGCGAGAGCTGGAGGCCGCCCGTGGCGTCCAGGTGCTGGCCCGTCACCCAGCGGGAGTCCGGCGAGGCCAGGAAGGCCACCACGTCCGCGACCTCCTCCGCCGTGCCGACCCGGTGGAACACCGAGCGCGAGGCCAGGTGGGCCCGGGTCCCGGGGTCCGCGAGCAGCTCCGCGTTCAGGTCGGTCGCGGTGATGCCGGGCGCCACCGAGTTCACCGTGATCCCGCGCGGGGCCAGCTCGGCGGCCAGCGACCGGGTCAGCGCGTTCGCCGCGCCCTTCGCCATGACCGTGGCCAGGATCGCGGGCAGGGCGATGTCCGGGGTGCCGGTCACGTTCACGATCCTGCCCCCGTCCCGCAGCCGGGCCAGTCCGTGCTGGATCACGAAGAACGGCGCCTTGGCGTTGAGCGCGTGGGCCCGGTCGTACGTCTCCTCGTCCGTGTCCGAGATTCCGGCGAAGGTCGCGGCGCCCGCGTTGTTCACCAGGATGTCCACGCCGTCGGTGTGCATCGGGTGGGCCTCGTACGCCGCCCACAGGGCCCGGGCGTCGCCCGGGACCCCGAGCTCGGCCCCGATGGCGAAGGCCCGTCCCCCGGCCGCCCCGATCGTGGCCACGGTCTCCTTCGCCGCGGCCTCGCTCCGCCCGTAGTGCACGGCGACCAGCGCCCCGTCGCGCGCCAGCCGCTCCGCCACGGCCCGGCCGATACCCCGGCTGCCGCCCGTGACCAGCGCCGTCTTCCCCTTGAGCACGCCCATGACGCGCCCCCCTTCAGCATTTGCTAGTGGTCGCTACAGAAAGGAACGTATCAGATTCCATAGCGCCCGCTATAGAATCCGGGCATGGTGACCGGACAGCGTGGCAGACCCCGCTCCTTCGACCGCGACGCCGCCCTGGACAAGGCCATGCTCGCCTTCTGGGAGCGCGGCTACGAGGCGACCTCCATCGCCGACCTGACCGCCTCGCTGGGCATCGGCGCGCCCAGCCTGTACGCGGCCTTCGGGGACAAGCGCAAGCTCTTCGACGAGGTCGTCATGGTGTACGGGGGCCGCTACGCGGACTTCGCGGGCGTGGCGCTGGCCGAGGAGCCCACCGCCCGGGCGGCCGTCGGCCGCATCCTGCGCGAGGCTGCCGAGATCTACACCGACCCGGCCCACCCGCCGGGCTGCCTGGTGATCAGCGCGGCGGTCAACACCGCCTCGGACGAGGTGGCCGAGGCCCTGCGCGAGCGACGCAACGCCAGCCTGGAGCTTTTCGAGAGCCGGATCCGGGCCGACATGGCGACCGGCGTGCTGCCCGCCGACACGGACGCGCGGGCGCTGGCCCGGTACGCCGGTGCCGTGCTTCAGGGGATGTCCCAGCAGTCGCGCGACGGGGCGAGCCGGGAGGAGCTGGAGGCGGTCGCGGAGCGGGCCCTGTTGGCCTGGCCCGCGTAGACCGGGGACCGCGCCGGACCGGAGCCGCGTGGCCCCGTCCCCCGAATAGGCCTGGGAAATGAAAAAGGCCCCGGAAATTCCTCTGGGCCACGGTGCCTGACGGGACCCTCAGCCCGCCCGGCACCGTAGCCCGGAGTACTTACGGCCGGCGGGTGTGCGGTTCCCGCGGCCGGTGGGAGGTGCCGGCGCAGTCAGGGCAGAGTGCGCGGCTTACCTCGATCCGTCCTCCTGTGCGGGGAGGGCGGAAGCTTCAGGCAATTGTGGACTAGACCATTCTCTTCTGTCCATCCAATGGCGGGCCCTGGAATCCCGTCACTTCATCCAACAGTACGCGGCCTTCGGGCCTTCTGGATACTCCTGAGTATTCCCGTGGGGAAAGTCATGCCGCGTACCCGGGGTACGCTCGCCACGTGCCCTCCATGAACGACCTCGTACGCCAGCACACCGCTCTCAGTGAAACCGAACTGGAGTGGCTCCACCTGCTGGTCTCGGAGTGGCAGCTGCTCTCCGACCTCTCCTTCGCGGACCTCGTGCTGTGGGTGCCCACCCTCGACGGCACCCGGTACGTCTCGGTCGCTCAGATGCGCCCGAACACCGGTCCCACGTCGTACCAGGACGACATGGTCGGCCACCTGGTTCCGCGAGGCCGCCGCCCGCTGCTCGACGCCGCGCTCGACGAGGGCCGGATCGTGCGCGAGGGCGACCCGGAGTGGCGCGAGGAGGTGCCGGTGCGCGTCGAGTCGATCCCCGTGCGCCGCGAGGGCCGGGTCCTGGGCGTGATCGCCCGGAACACCAACCTGCTCACTGTGCGTACACCGAGCCGGCTGGAGCTCACCTACCTCCAGTCCGCCTCCGACCTCGCTCAGATGATCGCGGCGGGCTCCTTCCCGTACCCCGGCCAGCAGGTCGACATGGACGCCTCCCCGCGCGTCGGGGACGGCCTCATCCGGCTCGACGCCGAGGGCGTGGTCACCTACGCGTCCCCGAACGCGCTCTCCGCCTACCACCGGCTCGGCCTCGCCTCCGACCTCGTCGGCCAGCACCTGGGCAACACCACCGCCGAACTCGCCCCCTCCCGCGGCCCGGTGGACGAGGCCCTGGTCAAACTCGCCAGCGGCTGGGCCCCCCGGGAGACCGAGGTCGAGGGCAACAGCGGGGTCATCCAGCTGCGCGCCATCCCGCTCAAGCCGAAGGGGATCCGGATCGGCTCCCTGGTGCTCTGCCGTGACGTCACCGAGCTGCGCCGTCGCGAACGCGAACTGATCACCAAGGACGCCACCATCCGGGAGATCCACCACCGGGTGAAAAACAACCTCCAGACCGTGGCCGCGCTGCTCAGGCTCCAGGCCAGGCGGATGGATTCGGAGACCGGCCGCGAGGCGCTCAACGAGGCCGTGCGCCGCGTCGGTTCGATCGCGATCGTGCACGAGACGCTGTCTCAGAACCTTGACGAGCGGGTCGAGTTCGACGAGATCGCCGACCGGGTCATCGCGATGGTCTCGGAGATCTCGCCGGGCAAGGTCGCCTGCCGGCGTGCCGGCCGGTTCGGGATCCTGGACGCCGAGGTCGCCACCCCGCTGTCGATGGTGCTGACCGAGATCCTGCAGAACGCCCTGGAGCACGCCTTCGCACAGGGGGAGCGGGGCACCGTGGAGGTCTCCGCGATCCGCTCCGGCACCGGCCGCAAGGACGGCCGGCTGCTGATCACCGTCCTCGACGACGGCCGCGGTCTGCCCGAGGGCTTCGACCCCCAGCGGGCCGGCAACCTCGGGCTGCAGATCGTACGGACCCTCGTGGAGGGCGAGCTCGGCGGCACCTTCGACATGCTCCGGGCGGAGCCGCGCGGCACCAAGGTCGTACTCGACATCCCGTCCAGCCCGCAGAAGTAGCGGCGAAGTCGTCACTCGGTGTGACGACTTCGATTCGGGCGCTGCCCGGACAGCACTGAGCCCCGGACCGAAGGGTTCTCGGTCCGGGGCTCAAGAGCACGTTGCTGAGCGCCTATACGGTTCTACGCGCTGCGCGTCGAGGCTCGAAAGTCGTTGTCAGGCGCTGGCGTTGCGCGCCCGGTTGCGAGCGGCGCGGCGCTTCATCGCGCGGCGCTCGTCCTCGCTGAGACCGCCCCACACGCCGGAGTCCTGACCGGACTCGAGCGCCCACTGCAGGCACTGCTCCATGACGGGGCAGCGGCGGCAGACGGCCTTGGCTTCCTCGATCTGCAGCAGCGCAGGACCGGTGTTGCCGATGGGGAAGAACAGCTCGGGGTCTTCCTCACGACAAACGGCGTTGTGACGCCAGTCCATGGCTGCTACCTCTCTTGTGTGACATGCACGTTGCTTGTGAATGTGAACGCTTTCACGAATCCCCCCGTGAGGGAAGGGCCGACGCCCAGTCGCCTGGTGCGGTCCGAAGATGCGTGGTGGGGTTCTGGCGGTCTGTGTGGGTGCCGGTTCTGCGGGCTGTCCCGATCGCCATGTAGAGATTCGCAAACCTCGGACGGGGATACAACCCCTTCCGGAAAGTTTTTTTTGATTCGTCGGTGTCTACTAGGTCACAGCCCTACATCCTGGGGGTGGACCAGCGTGTAAACGTTCGAGTGAAAGGACTTTGGGTCCTTCCACTCACACAATCACACGCAGTGCCCGGCGTACGCCTGTGAACCGAACGCTGGTGCGCAGACCGAGGTGGTCTCCGTCCATCTGGAACGGAAGCGGCACCTTCGAATGCAAGGTGAAGTCCGTCAGATCGTGCAGAGACACCGCATGCTTGCCGTGCGGGCCCCGCTCAGGAGTCGAGGTCAGGAGCTGTGTCGCGTAGCGCGCGACCGCCGGAGTTGACAAACGATTGAGGGCCAATACGTCAAGTGCGGTATCGAACGACGCCTCCGGGGAGGCGTAAAGCGGACGATTGCCCAGATACGTCCACGGCGAGGTGTTGCAGACTATCGACAGCACCAGGTCCGTCACCGGATCCGCGCCGGGGCGCTCCAGCGTGACCGTCCCGTGCCGGCGGTTCGGTTCCTCCAGGAACTGCCGCATCAGCTGTCGTACATACAGGGCGTGCGTCGAACGCTTGCCGCGCTCGCGCTGCTGTTCGACCCGCCCCACCACGCCCGCGTCGAAACCGAAGCCCGCGCAGAAGGTGAACCAGCGGGCCGGGACGGACTCGTCCTCCGTGCCCGGGGCGCCGGCCGCCAGGCCCAGCCCCACCGTCCGCTCCCGCTGCTCGCGCAGTGCGTCGAGCAGGGCGCCGGTCGCCTCGACCGCGTCGTTGGGCAGGCCGAGGGCGCGGGCGAACACATTGGTGGAGCCGCCGGGCACCACCGCCAGCCGGGGCCGCCGCTCCGGATCGGGCCCGTCGTGCAGCAGTCCGTTGACCACCTCGTTGACCGTGCCGTCGCCGCCCAGGGCCACGACGAGGTCGAGCCCCTCGTGCGCGGCCTTGCGTGCCAGGTCACGGGCGTGGCCGCGGTACTCGGTGGTCACCGCCTCCAGCTTCATCTCGCTGGCCAGGGCGTGGGTCAGGACGTCACGCGTGCGCGCGCTGGTGGTCGTCGCTGCTGGGTTGGCCACGAGAAGTGCACGCATGAGCGCCAGACTACCCACCCCTTCGGACGCGGACCCTACTGCCCGTCCCCTCCGGCCTGCGGGGCCCGCGGCTACCCTGCTGGGGTGAGCAAGAACCAGCCCCCGAAAGCCGCCGTCCCCGCCGCCACCCCCGCCGCCGGGCCCGCCGTCCTGCCCGGCCGGCTGACCGCCGCCGCTGTGCTGACGGCCCTGGAGGGTCTGGCGCTGGCAGGCCTGGGTGTCTACATGCTGTTCGTGGGCATCGCCGGCGACCCCGACTCCCCGCAGCAGGCCGAGACGGGAGGCATCACGCTGCTCGCGCTCGCCGCGCTGCCGCTGGTCGCGGCCCGCGGGCTGCGCCTGGGCCGCCGCTGGAGCCGCGGCCCGGCCCTGATCACCCAGCTGATGGCGCTGCCGGTGGCCTGGACCCTGTACTCCACGGGCGGCGCGATGATCGCCGCCGCCGTGGTCCTGGCCGCGACCGCGGTGGCCGTCGTGGCCCTGCTGGTGAACCCGACGGCGACCGTGGCCCTCGGAATCGGGCCTCGCGAAGAGACCCGATAACCGCTGCCGCTGTTACTCCCCGGCTCCTCGCCTACTCCTCGACGAGGAGTTTCTCGCGGAGCTGGGCCAGGGTGCGGGCCAGCAGGCGCGAGACGTGCATCTGGGAGATGCCGACCTCCTGGGCGATCTGCGACTGGGTCATGTTGCCGAAGAACCGCAGCAGCAGGATCCGCTTCTCCCGCGGAGGCAGCCCCTCCAGCAGCGGCTTGAGGGATTCGCGGTACTCGACGCCCTCCAGGGCTTCGTCCTCCGCGCCCAGGGTGTCCGCGACCGCCGGCGACTCGTCGTCGGTGTCCGGGACGTCCAGCGAAAGCGTGCTGTAGGCATTGGCTGATTCCAGCCCCTCCAGCACCTCCTCCTCGGAGATCCCGAGCCGTTCCGCCAGCTCGTGCACCGTGGGGGAGCGGCCGTGCTGCTGGGACAGCTCGGCCGTGGCCGTCGTCAGCGAGAGCCGCAGCTCCTGCAGGCGCCGGGGTACGCGTACCGCCCAGCCCTTGTCACGGAAGTGGCGCTTGATCTCGCCGACCACCGTGGGCGTGGCGTACGTGGAGAACTCGACCCCGCGGTCCGGGTCGAACCGGTCCACCGACTTGATCAGGCCGATCGTCGCGACCTGCGTCAGGTCGTCGAGCGGTTCGCCGCGGTTGCGGAAGCGCCGCGCCAGGTGCTCGACCAGCGGCAGGTGCATCCGTACGAGCCGGTTGCGCAGCTCCGCCTTCTCCGCCGAGCCGTCGGGCAGCGCCCGCAGCTCGATGAACAGGGCCCGCGCGCCACTGCGGTCGCGCGGATCCGGCAGCGCCTGCGCCACCGGGAAGATCGGAGCCGCCAGGGGCTCCGCCGGTGCCACCGGAACCGCCGGGGTCTGGGGTGGCTGTGGTTGGTCGTGCTGGTTCTCGCTCATAGGGCCCGCCCGTCGCTCCGCCGAGTCCAAAAAGCCGTCTTCCGCATCCGCGTCAGCCGGGTGCGGCCGGGCGTGCTGCTGCTCCGGGATGCCGCCGTCGACCTCGTGCCGTACCCGGGGCCGATCCCCGCCCCGCACCGGGATCTCCCCGCCGCTCACGCCGGGCCTGGTCCCGCGCCGCGCTGTTTGTAGAGACTGATGCTCACCGTCCGGTCCTCCTCGACCGTCGACTCGACCTTGCCGGCCAGGGCCGACAGTACGGTCCAGGCGAACGTGTCGCGCTCCGGCGCACGTCCGTCCGTGGTCGGCGCCGAGACGGTCACCTCCAGCGAATCGTCCACCAGCCGGAAGACGCAGCTGAGGACGGAGCCCGGCACGGCCTGCTGGAGCAGGATCGCGCAGGCTTCGTCCACCGCGATGCGGAGGTCCTCGATCTCGTCGAGAGTGAAGTCCAAACGTGCCGCGAGGCCGGCCGTGGCCGTCCGCAGCACCGACAGGTAGGCACCCGCAGCGGGCAGCCGGACTTCCACGAAGTCCTGGGTCCCGGGCTCGCCTGCGATCTGGGACACCCTCACCTCCAAGGTGGTACGAGCTGTGTTCGCCGGTGACGCTATCGCGATCCGGGCAATCGTGTCGCGGCACCCCTCGTGGCGCCCGCTGGGGGCACCCCTTCCCACGGCCAGTGACTGATGGTAAGCCCATGGGTACGCACAGTGGCTAGGGGTCTGCGGGCCCAAATCTGGGGAACCGGCGGAGGGTTGACCTACCCCGCTTCAGACGATCGAACCGTCGACAAAACACCACCGCCACATCTCGCCCGGTTCGAAGCTCCGCATCACCGGATGGCCGGTCTGCTCGTGGTGCGCGGTGGCGTGCCGGTGGGGCGAGGAGTCGCAGCAGGCCACGCGTCCGCACTCCAGGCACATCCGCAGCTGCACGGGGTGGCTGCCGATCGCCAGACATTCGGGGCAGGTCAGGTCAGACGGGGCGGGCTCGGGGCGCGGCAGTTCGGCAACGTGGGTGCACTCGCTCATGATTGCCAGCGTACGGCCAGGGTGCGGGTGCGCGATGGCTCCGACGGACGGGGAGGGGATCTTCGATGGAGGTATTGCAGCTGGTGGCGCTGGTCGCGGGGAGCGCGGCCGTCGCGGGCGTGGCCCGCCGGACCCCGGTGCCGGCGCCGCTGCTGCTGGTGGCCGCCGGGCTCGTCGCCGCGTACCTGCCGGGGGTGCCCCCGTACACCCTCGACCCGCACATCGTCCTGCCGCTGCTGCTCCCGCCGCTCCTGCACACGGCCGCCGTCGACAGCTCGTACCTGGACCTGCGGTCGAACATCCGGCCCATCGCGCTGCTGTCGGTGGGCTACGTGCTCTTCGCGACGATCGCCGTCGGGTACACGGCGTACCTCCTGGTGCCGGGCCTGTCGCTGCCGGTCGCGCTGGTGCTGGGCGCGGTGATCGCGCCGCCGGACGCGGTCGCGGCGACCGCGATCGCCCGCAAGCTCGGGCTGCCGAACCGGATCACCACGATCCTGCAGGGCGAGTCCCTGGTGAACGACGCCACGGCCATCACCGCGTACAAGGTGGCCCTGGCGGCGGCTGTCGGGGTGAGCGCCGGCTGGGCGGGCGGGATCGCGGAGTTCCTGCTGGCGTCCGTGGGCGGGATCGGCGTGGGCCTGCTGCTGATGGTCCCGATCCACCAGCTGCGCAAGCGGCTGAAGGAGCCGCTGCTCCAGAACACCCTTTCGCTGCTGATCCCCTTCGTGGCGTACGCGGCGGCCGAGCGTGTGCACGCCTCCGGGGTGCTCGCCGTGGTCGTGGTGGCGCTGTACATCGGGCACCGCAACTGGCAGGTCGACTTCGCCACCCGGCTGCAGGAGGAGGCGGTGTGGAAGGTGATCGCCTTCGTGCTGGAGTCGGTGGTCTTCGCGCTGATCGGACTGCAGCTGCCGGTGGTCCTCAAGGGGCTCGGGGAGTACGAGGGCCTGCACGCGGCCTGGTACGCGGTCGTGGTGTTCGTCGCGGTGGTGGTGGCCCGGTTCCTGTGGGTGTTCCCGGCGACCTTCGTGCCGCGGTGGGTGTCGGAGCGGATCCGGGAGCGGGAGCCGGAGACCAACTGGAAGGCCCCGGTGATCGTGGGCTGGGCCGGGATGCGGGGCGTGGTCTCGCTGGCCATCGCCTTCTCCGTGCCGATGCCGGTGCCGCACCGGAACCTGATCCTGTTCCTCACCTTCACGACGGTCATCGGGACGCTGGTGGTGCAGGGGCTGACGCTGCCGCCGCTGATCAGGCTGCTGAGGCTGCCGCCGCGCGATGCGCAGGCCGAGACGCTGGCGGAGGCGCAGGCGCAGAGCGAAGCCTCGCGGGCGGCGGAGGAACGGCTCGCGGAGCTGCTGGAGGAACCGGAGAACAGCACGCTGCCGCCGCCGCTGGCGGACCGGCTGCGGACGGTGCTGGAGCGCCGGCGCAACGCGGTGTGGGAGCGGCTGGGCGAGGTCAACCCGGTGACGGGGGAGTCGGCGGACGACATCTACCGGCGCCTCGCGCGGGAGATGATCGAGGCGGAGCGGGAGGTCTTCGTCGCGCTGCGGGACCGGCGGCGGATCGACGACGAGATGCTGCGGGCGCTGCTGCGCCGCCTGGACCTGGAGGAAGCGGCGGCGTACCGGGAGGAGGCGGGCTGATCCCGTCCCCCGCACGGGGGACGGGATGGGACCGGGGGCCGACGCGCCGGGCCGCGCCGGACCCGAGGCTCGACCCATGACACCGAACTCTCCGAACTCTTCGGCCGCGTGCGGATTCTGGGCCGCCGGTACGAGCACCCTCGCGCTCGGCGCCGGCCTGCTGGGGGCGGGTCCGCCGCCGCTCGCCTGGGGGCTGGCCGGGGCGGCCGCCGTGGCCGGGGCGGGGCTGGCCGTGCGGCGGCGGGCGGTGCTGTGGGCGGCCTGCGGGCTGTCCGCGGCTGCGGGGTTCGGCCTGCTGATGGACGTGGTGGGACTGCTGTTCGCGCAGGGGGTCGACGACGGGGCGGCGGCGGTACTGCACGCGCTCGGCCTGCTGGGCGCGGTGCTGCTCGCGGGCGCCGCACGACCCCGTGGGACCGGGCCCGTGGTGGCGCCGCAGCCCTCCGCGGCCTCCCGCCGGGCGCACCTCGCCGCGTGCGCGGGAGCGCTGGCCTTCGTTCCGTACGTGGCGATGAAGCTGACGTGGGCGCTGGGCGGCACCTTCGCGGGGATCAGCGGCGCGGAGATGCTGGCGGCCTCCGAGCGCAACGGGGCGTCCGGACTCTGGCTCACCCTGGAGCGCTGGGGGCTGGACGGCACGGTGCTGCTGGCCGCGCTCGGGGTCTTCCTGCTCTTCGGCCTGGTCGGGTCGTGGGGGCAGGTCTTCCCGCGGTGGACCCTCGCGCTGCGCGGCCGCCGGGTGCCGCGCTGGCTGCCGCTCGGGCCCGCCCTGATCGGCGTGGGCACGCTGGTGCCCTACGGCCTGTTCGGCGTCGGCTATCTGACGCTGGCTTCGGCCGGGGTGGTGAGCGTCCGTGCCGGTGACTTCCACTCCCCGGCGGACGCGGTGCTGGTCGGCTGGATCGGCTTCTCGGCCTTCGCCGGATACGGGCTGGCCCTGCTGGTGGCGACGCGGTCGTACTGGCTGCGCACGCGCTCGGTCACGGCCGGCCCGTGACCACGGCGGCCAGGGTGGTGCCGCGCGGGAAGGTGCCGGAGGCGGTGAGCTCGGCCAGGGCCCAGAGGAGTTTGGCCACGTAGATCCGCTCGACCGGGAGGCCGTGGCGGGCCTCGAAGTCGGCGGCGAAGGCGTCCAGCGCGGCCGGGACGCGGGCGTAGCCGCCGTGGTGGAAGCCCTCGGCCAGGGCCCAGCCGCCGGCCGGGCCGCCGAAGGCCTGGTGCTGGAGGGAACGTATCTCCGCGTCCAGGAACCCGCCCGCCAGGACCGGCACGCCGAGCGCCTGCTGGCCGGGGTCGAGCCCTGCGGCCAGGCCCGCCAGTGTGCCGCCCGTCCCGCAGGCCACCGCGACCACGTCGGCCCGCCCGCGCAGCTCCCGGCCCAGCTCGGCGCAGCCCGCGAGGGCGAGGACGTTGCTGCCGCCTTCCGGGACGACGTACGCCTCCTGCGCACCGGCCCCGTCCAGCAGGCGGGCCAGCGTCCGCGGCTCGGCCTTGAGGCGGTAGTCGGCCCGGGACACGAAGTGCAGCCGCATGCCGTCCGCCGCGCACCGGACGAGGGAGTCGTTGAGCGGCCGCCCGGCCAGCTCGTCGCCGCGCACGACGCCGACCGTCCGCAGCCCGAGCAGCCGCCCGGCGGCAGCCGTGGCCCGCAGGTGGTTGGAGTAGGCCCCGCCGAAGGTGGCCAGCGTGTCGTGCCCGGCGGCCACGGCGGCCCGCAGGTTCGGCGCGAGCTTGCGCCACTTGTTCCCGGGAAGCTCCGGGTGCACCAGGTCGTCCCGCTTGAGCAGCAGCCGCACGCCGTGCGCGGCGAACCGGTCGTCGCGGACCTCTTGCAAGGGGGACGGCGGGCGCGGCTGCAGGAGCACGTCAAGGTTCGCGGGGCGGTTCACCCACCCATTGTGGGCCGCTCCTGCCCGTGCCATCGCACGTCAGAGCCCCGCCCACACCATTCGGGTGGTGTGAACGGGGCCGGAGCCGGCGCGCTGGACTGTCCCGATCGCCGTCGCCCGGCGGGCCGGGGCCTATGCCTCGCGGGTGACGCGCGCGTGATCCGTGAACACCCGCCTGAACAGGTCGTGCCCCGTCCGCCCGGCGTGGCGCAGCGCCCAGTCCTGCGCGTCCGCCTGCTCGTGTGGGCGCTGCCCGGCGGAGGGATGGACCTGGGCGACTCGCTGCCCGGCACGGCCGTCAGTGAGGTCAAGGAGGAGACCGGGCTCGACGTGGAGATCACGGGACTGGTCGGCACGTACACGGACCCCCGGCACATCATCGAGTACACCGACGGCGAGGTCAGGCGGCAGCTCAACGTCTGCTTCACGGCCAGTATCACGGGCGGAATACTGTCGCTCTCCGACGAGAGCACGGAACTGCGGTTCGTGGCAACGGCAGACCTCGACGGGCTGCCCATGCACCACACCCAACGACTGCGCCTCCAACACTTCTTGGAGCACCGTCCCGCGCCGTACCTCGGCTAACCACGCGCTGCCGGCCGGGCGCAGCCGTCGTAGCCGCGCTCCGCCGCCTCGCGCGGGGCTGGGGAGGCGGAGCGCGGGCCGGGCTACTTGAGGCGTTCGGCCACGCGTTCGCGCAGGGACTTCATCGTGAAGCCCTTGGGGTCGATCTTGCCCGGCTGCCATTCGAGGTGGCCGATCACCGAGGGGGCCGTCCAGCCGTGGACCCGGCAGACGGCCGCCGCCGCGCGGGTGATCGCGTCGAGCTGGACCGCCGGCCAGGGGTCCTTGCCGTCGCCGAGGTTCTCGCACTCGAAGCCGTAGAAGTGGCGGTTGCCGTCGGTGGTCGCCTCGTTGTCGGGCGGGAGCCGCTTCTCCGCGATCACCGCCGCCAGGACGTCGGGGTCCCCGGCGCCCGCGTGGTTGGCGCGGCCGTAGCCGACCAGGTGGACGCGGCCGTCCTTGGCGATCACGCCGTGGCAGAGCGGGCCCGGCAGGGCGGAGTAGCCGTCGCGGCAGAGCTGGACGGTGTACGGGGTGCCGTGCGTGACGGTGTGGTGGATCATCACCCCGTGCACCGGCCCCCAGGGGCCCTTGTGGTTGCGGTTGTGGGTGCGCCAGGCGCCGACCTCGACGACGGTCAGACCCTCGTGCCGCAATGCGCTGATGAATCGGTCCGCGGACATGGGTGCGGCCATGGCCGCCTCCTTTACGGTGCGTGACGGACACGTTATGTGTGTGTCTCGTTACACTCCGGTTTAGCGGAGGCGGCTCTTCCGGGGCTAGGGCGTTATCCGGCCAGCTGTCAGGCGGATGCCAGCCACAGGTCCGGGCCGAACACCTCGTAGTGGATGTCGGAGGCGGGCACGCCCCTGGCGATCAGCTGCTCGCGCACGGACCGCATGAAGGGGAGCGGCCCGCACAGGTAGGCCTGGGTGCCGGGGGCGACCGGGACCGCCGAGAGGTCGATCAGGCCCTCGCCGTCGCCCGGCTCCGCCGCTTCCTCGTACCAGAACCGGGCCGAGGCGTCGGCCAGCTTGTGCGTCAGGGCCCGGTGGTCGGCCCGCAGCGGGTGGTCGGCCGGGGAGCGGTCGGCGTGCAGGACGGTCACCGGGGCGGCGTGCCCGGTGTCGGCCAGGTGCTCCAGCATCGAGAGCATCGGGGTGCAGCCGATGCCGGCCGAGGCGAGCAGCACCGGGGCGGCGGAGTCCCGCAGGACCAGGTCGCCGTAGGGCGCCGAGACCCTCACGATGTCGCCGACGTGGACCCGGGCGTGCAGGTGGTTGGAGACCTCGCCGTCCGGTCCGGCCGCGGCCGGACCGTGGACCCGCTTGACCGTGATCGCGCGGACCGGGGAGCCGGGGGCGGTGGAGAGGCTGTACTGGCGGATCTGCCGGGCGCCGTCCGGGAGTTCGACCTGGACCGAGACGTACTGGCCGGGCAGGTACGCCGGAGCCGGGGCGCCGTCGGCCGGGGCGATGCGGAAGGTGGTGCAGTCGGCGGTCTCCTCCGTCCGGCCGGTGACCGTCCACTCGCGCCACACGTCTCCGGCGACGACCCGCTGCTCGGCGTACAGGCGCTCCTCGATGGCGATGAGGGCGCCCGCCATCAGCCAGTAGACCTCGTCCCAGGCGGCCGCGACCTCGGGGGTGACGGCCTCGCCGAGGATCTCGGCGATCGCCTCGAAGAGGTGCCGGTGGACGACCTGGTACTGCTCGCGGGTGACGCCGAGGGAGGCGTGCTTGTGGGCTATGCGGCCCAGCATCACGTCGGGGCGGGTGTCCGGCCGGGCGACGAGGTGGGTGGCGAAGGCGGCGATGGATCCGGCGAGGGCCTGCTTCTGGAGGCCGGCGTTCTGGTTGCCCCGGTTGAAGAGGTCGCGCAGGAGTTCCGGGTGGGCCGCGAACAGCTTCGTGTAGAAGAGCTCCGTGATGTCGCCGATCGCAGCACCCACGGCGGGCAGGGTGGCTCGTACGGTCGCGGTGGACTTCTCGGACAGCATCAGGTCTCCTCGTTAATTGGCATTTAACATGCGTATTATTGGGCAGGGTCGGCCGCCCGTTGAAGGGCGGACTTCTGTTCGAACTTTCCGTCCGGGTCAGGCTAGGCGGGCCCGGGACGGGTGCGTATCGGCCATTCGGCCCGGGCGTCAGGGCCCTTCGGCCCTCCTCGGTGCGCCGCCCGAGATGCCCAGCAGCAGTGGACCCGTCGGGGCCGCCACCAGGTCGTTCACCGTCAGCGGGTCCAGGGTGGCGAAGAAGGCCTCCTGGGCCCGGCGCAGCGCGCCGCGCAGCACGCAGGCGCTGCGCAGCGGGCAGGGCGTGGTGCCGTCGCAGTCCACGACGTCGCCCGCGCCCTCCAGTTCGCGCACCACCCCGCCGACCGAGGCGGCGCGACCGGCGGGGGTCAGGGTGAGCCCGCCGCCGCGGCCGCGGCGCGCCTCGACCAAGCCGAGGTGCTGCAGCCTGGCGACCACCTTGGCGGTGTGGGTGTACGGGACCTCCATGGTCGCCGCCACCTCGCGGGTGGTCGGGAGGTCCGTCTCCAGGACCGCCAGGCGCATCAGGACGCGCAGGGCGACGTCGGTGAATCGGGTCAGGCGCATGCGCCCACCCTAGAAAACTTGCATCCTGCCTGCAAATTAAACCGGCGCGCGATCGCGTGCGTGGCTGAAAGCGGTGGGTCCAGGGGGGCTCGCGGGGAACAGGTCGACCCGAGAGGGTGCCCCGTCCCCGGAGGGAGTAGTCCCACCCTTTTGTGTAATGGGCCCACCAGGTTCCGTGCCGGAAGGCTGCACCCTGCAGATCCATGGAGTGATCGAAAGGGAAATACATGTCGGTCCAGGCAGGTTCCGAGTCCGAGGCCCAGGCTCCGCAGCGCAGTCTCGGGACATCGGCCGCGCGGAACTTGGCAACCACGACCAAGTCCGCGCCGCAGATGCAGGAGATCACCTCGCGGTGGCTGCTGAAGACGCTGCCGTGGGTCTCGGTGCAGGGCGGCACGTACCGCGTCAACCGCCGGCTGAGCTACACGGTCGGCGACGGACGCGTGGAGTTCATCAAGACCGGGACCCGGGTCCAGGTGATCCCGGCCGAGCTCGGTGAGCTCCGCCTGCTGCGCGACTACGAGGACCTCGACGTCCTCGGCGAACTCGCCCAGCGCTTCCGGCAGATCGACTTCGAGCCCGGCCAGGAGCTGACCTCCTTCGGCAGCCCCTGCGACCAGGTGTTCCTGCTCGCCCACGGCCGCATCGACCAGATCGGCCCGGGCCCCTACGGCGAGGACGCCGTCCTCGGGACTGTCGCCGACGGCGCCCACTTCGGCGAGTACTCCCTCGTCGACGAGGCGGCGATCTGGGAGTACACCGCCCGCGCCGCCACCTCCGGCACCGCGCTCGTCCTGTCCCGGCAGGACTTCCAGCTGCTCGCCGATCGCGTCGACTCGCTGCGCGAGCACGTGGGGAACGTGACGACGCAGCCCGCCCGGCACGCCAACACGTACGGCGAGGCCGCGATCGAGCTCTCCGCCGGCCACCAGGGCGAGGCCGTGCTCCCCGGCACCTTCGTGGACTACGAGGCCCGCCCGCGCGAGTACGAACTCTCCATTGCACAAACGGTCCTGCGGGTGCACACGCGCGTCGCCGACCTCTACAACCAGCCGATGAACCAGACCGAGCAGCAGTTGCGGCTCACGGTCGAGGCGCTGCGCGAGCGCCAGGAGCACGAGATGCTCAACAACCGCGACTTCGGCCTCCTCCACAACGCCGACTACGACCAGCGCATCCAGCCGCACGACGGCGCGCCCAGCCCCGACGACATGGACCAGCTGCTCAGCATGCGGCGCGGCTCCAAGTTCTTCCTCGCCCACCCCAAGGCCATCGCCGCCTTCGGCCGCGAGTGCAACAAGCGCGGGCTGTACCCGGAGTCGGTGGACATCGGCGGCACCCGGGTGCCGGCCTGGCGCGGGGTGCCGATGTTCCCGAGCAACAAGATCCCGATCAGCGACGCCCGCACCACGTCGATCCTGTGCATGCGTACCGGCGAGGACGAGCAGGGCGTGATCGGCCTGCACCAGCCCGGCATCCCGGACGAGATCGAGCCGAGCCTGTCGGTCCGCTTCATGGGGATCAGCGAGCAGGCGATCATCTCCTACCTGGTCACCGCCTACTTCTCCGCCGCGGTGCTGGTGCCGGACGCGCTCGGCGTACTGGAGAACGTCGAGATCGGCCGCTGGCGCTGAGCGCGGTGGACGCCGCCCTGGCGACCGGTGAGGGCCAGGAGGCCGCGGCCCTGCTGGAGCGGACAAGAGAAACGGTCAACCCGGAACTGCGCCGGACCGTCGAGAGTCTGCCCGGTTCGATGCGGCGCGTCGCGATGTACCACTTCGGCTGGGAACACGCGGACGGCACCCCGGCGACGGGCAACACCGGGAAGGCCATCCGGCCCGCCCTGGTGCTGGCCGCGGCCCAGGCCCTGCGGGGGCCGGGCGGACCCGTGGACGGCATCGTCCGGGCGGCGGTCGCCGTGGAGCTGGCGCACAACTTCACGCTGCTGCACGACGACGTCATCGACAAGGACGCCCGGCGCCGCGGCCGGGCCACCGCCTGGACCGTCTTCGGGATACCGGACGCGATCATCACCGGCGACGCCATGATGGCGCTCGCGCAGCGGCTGCTCGCGGAGGACCCGCACCCGGCCGCGGCGGCGGCCGCGGCCCGGCTCGCGGCCTGCGTCATCGAGCTGTGCGCGGGCCAGCAGGCGGACTGCGCCTTCGAGCAGCGCCCGTACGTCTCGCTCGACGAGTGCCTGACCATGGCGACGGCCAAGACCGGGGCCCTGCTGGGCTGCGCCTGTGCGCTGGGTGCGCTGTACGCGGGCGCCGGGCCGGACGAGGCCGACGCGATGGACGCCTTCGGGCGGGAGGCCGGCCTGGCCTTCCAGCTGATCGACGACCTGATCGGCATCTGGGGCGATCCGGGGCACACCGGCAAGCCCGCCGGGGCCGATCTGCTCGCCCGCAAGAAGTCCCTGCCGGTCGTGGCCGCCCTCACCTCGGGCACCGCGGCGGGGGAGGAGCTGGCGGTCCTGTACGGGGGTCCCATGACCGGGGACGACGTGCACAGGGCGGCCGACGCGGTGGACCGGGCCGGCGGGCGGGACTGGGCGCAGGCCCATGCCGCGGACCGGATGGGCCGGGCCGTGCAGCAGCTGTCCCGGGCCGTACCGGACCTCGGGGCGGCGGGCGGGCTGCTGGCGCTCGCGGAGTTCGTGACGCGCCGTACGCGGTGATCGCGCAGGGGCACGGGAGAGGCCTGTTCCGGCACCGGATGGTGCCGGAACGGGCCTTACCGCGTTTCCGCCCCAACTCTAGGATCGCTCACGGTTGTTGACACGTGAGTGAAGGGTGTGACCAGTGGCGCTGGAGATACGCCAGGCGGATCAGTCGGACCGGGACGCGGTGGCGCGCCTCCTCGACGAGGCCTTCCGCACCGACCCGGTGAGCAGCTGGGTCTTCCCGGACCCGGACCACCGGGCCGCGGTTCACGGCAAGTTCCTCGGCGTCTTCGTGGACGTGGCGCTGGCCGAGGGGCGGATCGACTACGCCGTGGACGGTTCGGCCGCCGCGCTGTGGCTTCGGATCCCGGCGGGCGAGCCGGAGGGCGAGGACGAGGTCCCGGCGAAGATGCGGGCGGTGGCCGACCCGGACAACGAGCGCTGCGAGCTGGTGGGCCGCCTCACGGGCGCGGTGCACCCGACGGCCGAGGAGCACGAGTACCTGCTGATGATCGCGGTCACCCCGGACCGGCAGGGGGAAGGGCTGGGCGGCGAACTGATCCGCCCGGTGCTGGAGCGCTGCGACCGGGAGGGTGTGCCGGCGTACCTGGAGGCGAGCAGCGAGCGCAGCGGCCGGCTCTACGAACGGCTCGGATTCGCGCACACGGGGTCGCCGGTGCAGCTGCCCGACGGACCGCTGATGTGGCCGATGTGGCGCAAGCCGGACGGGGTCGCGCATCCCGTTGCGTAACCACTTCACCTGAAGTACTTTATGCGACGTGCCTCCGAAGCGGTGGCGCCCCCAGCTACCGCTGGGAGGTGCCCCCAGTCGAACGGAAGAGAATCGCTTGCGCAAGCTCACGTACTTCATCGCCACGTCGGTCGACGGGTTCATCGGGGCCCCGGACGGTGACGGCGATTTCTTCTACAGCCGCCTCGACCCGGAGTTCATCGAATTCCTCAGGGCCGAGTACCCGGAGACGATCGCCGCCCAGGGGCGCGCCCAGCTCGGGATCGAGGACGCCGAGCCGAAGCGCTTCGACGCGGTGCTCATGGGGCGGGGGACCTACGAGCCGGGCGTCAAGGCCGGCGTCACCAGCCCGTACGGCCACCTGCCCGAGCAGTACGTCGTCTCGCGCTCCCTCACCACCCCGCCGGACCCGCAGGTCCGGCTGATCAGCGGGGACGTGGCGGCCCGGGTCCGTGAGCTCAAGGCCCAGGAGGGGCTCGGGATCTGGCTGTGCGGCGGGGCGGACCTGGCCGCCCAGCTGATCGACGAGATCGACGAGTTCGTCGTCAAGACGTACCCGTTCTTCGTGGGCACCGGGATGCCGATGTCGCGGGCGGGCTTCGGCGTGCGCCCCCTGGAGCTCACCGGGGTCAAGGCCCTCGGCGGCGGCCAGGTCGTCACCTCGTACAGCGTCACGCGCTGACCCGCCGAACGCGCGAAACCGGCCTACCGTGGAGGTATGGCCGGTGAACAGCGGGAACAGCACGAGCACGGGACGGTCGCTCCGCAGGCCGGGCACGAGCAGCAGGTGTGCCCGGCCTGCGGGAGCCCCGTGGACACGGTGCTCAGGCGACGCAAGTCCCTGGGGATCTTCATCCCGGAATGGGTCCGGGGTCCCTGTCGGAACCCGGAGTGTCCGGAGTGCGTTCCCCCTGGGGGTTGACCCGGTTGAACCCGGTCAGCCCTTCGTCCCCATCCCGGAGGCAACGAGGCCGTTGGCCCAGAGCTGGTTGACGCGCGCCCGCTCGGTGCTGTTCGGGGTCGCGTTCTGGCACGAGGTGCCCGGGCCGCCACCCGACATCAGCTCGCTGCACGGGCCCGAGTAGTGGTCCGGCAGGCCCAGGACGTGACCCGTCTCGTGGGCGGTCACCCGGGTGGAGTTGTACTGCTGGTTCTGCCGGTAGTCGAGGAAGATGTACCCCCGGCCGTGCCCGTCCGTGCTCGCGTACGAACCGCGCGAGTCGTTGCCCTCGCGGTACGAGAAGTTCCCGCCGGAGGACACCTCCTGCAGCTTGACGTTGCTCACCGAGCTGTTCCAGATCTGCGTGGAGCGGGCTATCTGGCTGCGGAAGCTCGGCGCGTTGCGGGTGTTGTAGGTGACGGTCACGGCCAGGGCGGCCGGGTTCGCGGCGCGCTGCTCGGCGACCGAGCGCTGCACTGCCTCGAAGAAGGCCTGGTTGGCGGCCTGGTTCTCCTGCGAGTTCGTGTACGCCGCGTAGCTCGCGGGAGTGCCGGCGGGGGCGGTGGCGGCGGTGGCGGTGGGGGCGACGCCGAGGGCGGCGGCCAGGCCGAGGCCGATGGTGGTGGCCAGAACGGCCTTACGGGAGTGGCGCATGTGGGGGAGCTCCTACTCGTCCGGTGCGGTGGGGGGTGGTCGTTCGTGACCGGAGTCTGCGGGAGCGGAAGTGCCCGGCGGATGATGTCACTCTGCGATAGCACGGGCCTATCGGGAAGATTTCGACAGATCAACTAGTATGAGAATGGCGGGATTCGGGGGGCTATCGGTGGCTGGTGCGGCCCACGGGCCGCGGCCTACTCTCGGGGCATGGAGCTTGAGGTCAGGCACCTGCGCGCGCTGTGCGCCATCGCCGACGCCGGAAGCCTGCACAAGGCCGCCCGGCAGCTCGGCGTGAGCCAGCCCTCCCTGACGACGCAGCTGCGCCGCATCGAACGCGCCCTGGACGGCGAGCTGTTCCTGCGGGAACGGACCGGCTGCCGGCCCACGCCTTTCGGCCGCACCGTGCTGGGCCGGGCCCGTCCGCTGCTCGCCGAGATGGCCGCGCTGGTGGCGGAGGCCCGGGCGCTGGCCCGCGGGCCGCGGCTGCGGATCGGCTCCACGGCCAGCCGTGCGCTGCCGGGCTGGCTCCGGCGGATCCACCGGCGGATGCCCGACACCGAGACCTCGCTGGTGGTGGACGTGTCCGCCAACGCGCTGCTGCGGATGGTGGATTCAGGCCAGCTGGACGTGGCCTTCGTGCACGAGGTGGAGGGCAGCCCGCTGCGGGTGCCGGCCGGACTGCAGCTGCACGTGCTGATGGAACGGGAGCCGCAGTTCGTGTCGATGTCCCGGGACCATCCGGCCGCCCGGCAGTCGGTGGTGTCCTTACGGGACCTGGCCGCGGACCGCTGGATGGTGGACCCGTCGGTCGACGGCGAATGGGACGGGCTGCGACGGGTCTTCGCGGGGGCCGGGCTGGACCCGCCGGTGCTGCACGCGGACTACCACACGGCGACCTCGCTGATCGTCTCCGGCGAGGCGGTGGCCCCCTGTCAGCCGACCTCCGGCCCGCGCGAGGACATGGCGATCCGGCCGCTGTCGGGTGACCCGCTCGCCGTACGGCTGCTCCTGGCGACCCGGCCCGGCGCGCACGCGGAGGTCTACGAGGACCTCCGCGCCGCGTACCGCGAGGCGGCCATGCGGACGCCGCCGTACCGGGCGTGGCTGCGCCACCACGCGAGCCCGTTGCTCGAAGCGGCGTAACGCGGGCGCCGGATCGGGTCAGTGCGGCGTGCGGACCCGGTCGTACGCCAGGGACAGCGCACCCTGGGCCACCAGGACCGCGCCCGCCGCGGCCCACCCCGGGCTGCGCCGGTGCGCCGCCCACACCAGCAGCGGTGCGCCCGCCGCGACCTGGGCCGCGCCCAGCAGCCGGGCCTTCGGGCCGCGCACCCACGGGCCCAGCGGGCCCTCCTCCACCACGTCGAGCTCCGCCCGCACCGCGTCGCGCCATCCGGACCACTCCACCGTCTCGGCGCCGGGCGCGACGCGCGCCGCCTCCCGGAGCCGGTCGGCCCCTTCGCCGGGGCCGAGCCCCGGGGGCAGCGCCAGCCCCGCGCGGGCCAGCAGGGCGATCAGGCCGAGGAGGCGGGCCGTACCGTCCGCGGCCGGGTCGGGCCGGGTGAGCCGCTCCAGTTCCTCCAGGTCGAGTACGGGGTCCAGGCCGAGCCGCGCGGACAGGTTCCGCATGGCGTCCGGCTCGCCCGACGGTCGGCCGCGCTCGTCCCACTCGTAGACGGCGGTGCGCCGGAAGCCGCTCGACAGGGCGAAGCCGGTCCGGCCGTCCTCCCACCACACGCTCAGCACGGGCCAGTTGACGCCGACCGCGACCGCCGCACCCCAGCCGGACAGCACCTCCGGCACGGTCTCCTCGCCGCCCAGCCACGGCTGGACGTCGGGCACGAGCACGCTCCACCCGCCCGCCGGGGCGAGCAGCAGGCGGACGCGGAGCAGGTGCGCGGCGGGACGGGCCGCGAGGGGTTCGGCCCGGCAGAGCAGCAGTCCGCCGGTAGTGGTCCGGGAGATGGGCATGCCCACACGCTAAGGCAAACCATCCCATATCGGAGATTTCAGCAGCACGCTTGACTTCACTCGACCGCGATATATCGTGTTACTCAGAAGACGCGATATGTTGCGTGCGTCGAGACCCGTCCGTCAGCGCACGAGGAGGATCAGCCCCATGGCAGAGCAGACGTCGCAGTCGACGTGGCACATCGCCGACCCGCAGAAGCTCGCCTTCGAGCAGCCGGTGACCGAGCTCCGCGTCCGGCTCGTGAGCGGCACGGTCAACGTGGTCGCCGCCGAGGACGGCCCGGCCCGCCTGGAGGTGACCGAGGTGGATGGGCCGCCCCTGTATGTGGTGCAGGACGGCGGCACCCTCACCGTCTCCTACGAGGACCTGCCCTGGAACGGATTCCAGGGCTTCAAGGAGTGGTGGGAGGCCAAGCCGTGGAAGGCCTGGTCCGGTTCCGCCTCCGGCCGCAAGGTGTGGGAGCGCAGCGCCGCCCTCACCCTGACCGTCCCCGCCGCCACCCAGGTGCAGCTGGCCACGGTCCACGCCACCGCCTTCGTCTCCGGGATCTCCGGGGGCACCGACGTCAACGGCGTCTCCGGCGACGCCACGCTGGTCGGGCTGTCGGGCCGGGTCAAGGCGCACACGGTCTCCGGCAGTGTCGAGGCCCAGTCCGTCACCGGCGACCTCGGCTTCCACTCGGTGTCCGGCGGCCTGACGGTGGTCGACGGCGCGGGCGTGAGCCTGCGGGCCGACTCGGTCAGCGGGGACATGCTCATCGACCTCGACCTCGACCCGTCGGCCCCGCGGCCGGTGGACATCGCGCTGAACTCCGTCTCCGGCCAGGTGGCCATCCGGCTGCCGCACCCCGCCGACGCCCGCGTGGAGGCCAACACCACCACCGGCGGCGTCTCCAACGCCTTCGAGGACCTGCGGGTCTCCGGCCAGCTGGGCTCCAAGCGGATCACCGGAACCCTCGGCTCCGGCACCGGTACCCTGCGCGCCACCACGGTCTCGGGCGGGATCGCGCTGCTGCGCCGCCCGCAGGCCGAAGCCGAAGCCCCCCTGCTCGACAAGAAGGTGCTCTGACATGCCGCCCGTCTTCGCCCACGGCCGCCTCCGCCTCTACCTCCTCAAGCTGCTGGACGAGGCGCCGCGCCACGGGTACGAGGTGATCCGCCTGCTGGAGGAGCGCTTCCAGGGCCTGTACGCGCCGTCCGCGGGCACGGTGTACCCGCGCCTGGCCAAGCTGGAGGCCGAGGGCCTGGTCACGTACGCGACCGAGGGCGGGCGCAAGGTGTACTCGATCACCGAGGCGGGCCGGGCCGAACTGGCCGACCGCAGCGGTGAACTCGCCGACCTGGAGCTGGAGATCCGCGACTCGGTCACCGAACTGGCCGCCGAGATCCGCGACGACGTCCGGGGCGCGGCGGGTGATCTGCGGCGCGAGATGCGGGCGGCGGCCTCCGCGTCGGCGACCCGGGTCGAGGACGAGTCCTGGAAGGCGGCCAAGGAGGAGCTGCGCAAGGCGCGTCAGGAGTGGAAGGAGCAGGCGAGGCGGGCGAAGGACGAGAGCCGCCGGGCCCGCGAGGAGGCCCAGCAGGCCCGCCGTCAGGCCAAGGAGGCCCAGGAGCGGGCGCGTGAGGAGGTCCAGCGCATAGCGGGCCAGCTCCAGGAGCAGTTCGCCAAGTCGGGTGGTGTGCTGGGCAGTCTGGCCGAAGCCTGGCTCGGCGGCTCCACGCCGGCCGGACCCGCCGCGCCCGGTACGCCCCTGGTGGTCGACACGGACTGGGCCGAGGATCTGACGCCCTCGGGCGACGCGGCCCGCGACCTGGACCGGCTTCTGGACCGCTTCCGTGACGATGTCCGCGACGCGGCGCGCGACCACGGTGTGTCCGCGGCCCAGCTGGCCGAGGCGCGCAACGATCTCGCCGCCGCTGCCGCCCGGCTGACGCAGACCCTGCGGGCCAGGCCTTAGGGCGGCGGGTCCGGTTGCGGCCCGGAAGGTGGCGGACCGTCCGGGCCGTCGGCCTGGGGTGCTCAGGGATCGTTCTCGTCGACGGTCTGCTCATCAAGACCTCGGCGTCAGGGGCGTCGGTCAGGTGCCCGTGGAGCTGCCGTCAGGCGGCCAGGCCCGTCTCGGCCGTCCCGTAGGTGACTCCGTGGTCCGTCAGGACCTCGGAGACCGTGCCGGGGCGGGAGAGCAGGGCCAACAGCAGGTGCAGGGCGGCGATGTGACGGTCCCCCCGCCCCAGGGCGATGCGCAGGGACTGTTCCAGGACCTTCTTCGAGCCCTGGGTGAAGGGGACGTGGCGGTTGTCCGGCTCCGGGCGGCCGAGGGCCGAGCGGAGCGAGGCCCCCAGCGTCCGCCGCCGGGGAGCCGCCGAGGACAGGGCGCCCTCGCCATGGGTCTCCTCGACCCGGGAGACGATCTGCGAGAGGTCGATGCCGAGCCCGGCCAGCGCCTCCTCGTCGGCCTTGGACATCCCGCCGCGCCGGCGGGCCGCGGCGAGGTCCGCGGCCACTGCCTCGCGGTCCACGCCCAGGGGATCCAGAGCCCCTTGGGCGAGCAGGGCGAGCAGCAGGTGCTCCTCGCCGACGGTGGCGGACCCGGCGCGCCGGGCCTCGGCGACCGCGCCCGTCACGGTCTCGCGGGCCTCGGTCGTAAAGCGTTCGAACATCAAAGCCTCCCGTACTTCTTGTGCACGGCCTGTCGGCTGACGCCCAGCTCGGCCGCGATCTCCTGCCAGGACCACCCCTGCGTGCGGGCACTGCGTACCTGTACGGCCTCCAGCTGCTCCAGCAGTCTGCGGAGGGCGGCCACGGCACGCAGGCCCACACGCGGGTCGCGGTCACCGGCCCGCTCGGCGAGATCGGTAGCTTCCGTCATGCGTGTCAATGTAGGTTGACGCAGGGAGGAATGTCAACCATCGTTGACGCCTACGGGTTGAGCACGATCTTCCCGAAGAGGTCGCCCGACGCGAGCTTCTCGAAGCCCTCGCGCGCCCGCTCCAGCGGCAGCACCTCGTCGATGACCGGTCGGACCCCGGTGGTCGCGCAGAACGACAGCAGGTCCTCCAGCTCGTCCTTCGAGCCCATCGTCGAGCCGACCACCTTCAGCTCCAGGAAGAAGATCCGGGTCAGCTCGGCGTGCGCCGGGCGGTCGCCGCTCGTGGCGCCGGAGATGACCAGCGTGCCGCCCGGGCGCAGGGACTTCACCGAGTGCGACCAGGTGGCCGCGCCCACCGTCTCGATCACCGCGTCCACCCGCTGCGGCAGCCGCGCGCCCGGCTCGTACGCCTCCACGGCGCCCAGCTCCACGGCCCGCTTGCGCTTGGCCTCGTCCCGGCTGGTGGCGAAGACGCGCAGGCCGGCCGCCTTGCCGAGGACGATGGCCGCGGTCGCGACCCCGCCGCCGGCGCCTTGTACGAGGACGGAGTCGCCGGGGCGGACCCCGGCGTTGGTGAACAGCATCCGGTACGCCGTCAGCCAGGCCGTCGGCAGGCAGGCGGCTTCCTCGAACGAGAGCTCGGCGGGCTTGCGCAGGACGTTCCAGGCGGGGACGGTCACCTGCTCGGCGAAGGTCCCCTGGTAGCGCTCGGTCAGGATCGAGCGGGGCTCGTCCGGGCCGACCCCGTGGCCGCTCTGGCCGATCACGGAGTGCAGGACGACCTCGTTGCCGTCCTGGTCGATCCCGGCGGCGTCGCAGCCGAGGATCATCGGGAGTCTTTCCTGGCCGAGGCCGACCCCGCGCAGCGACCACAGGTCGTGGTGGTTGAGGGAGGCGGCCTTGACGTTCACGGTCACCCAGCCGGGCCGGACCTCGGGGGCCGGGCGCTCGCCCAGCTCAAGGCCGTTCAGGGGGTGGTCACGGTCGATTCGGGCGGCGTAGGCAGCGAACATGCCGCGACGCTACCGCTCGGTAGCGCAGGGTTCCAGCCTTCCCGGGACCCCGGCGGTGAGGCCTTCGTCGCACCGGGCCGAGGGGGCGTCACAAGGAAGGGCCCGGCCGGATCACTCCGGCCGGGCCCCTGCCCGTACAGCTCGGCGCTGCGGTCAGACCAGACGGGCCACGCCGTCGGCCTTGGCCGCGGCGGCGACGGCCGACGCGACGGCCTCGGCCACGCGCTCGTCGAACGGCGACGGGATCACGTAGTCGGCGGAGAGCTCGTCACCCACGACACCGGCGATGGCGTCGGCGGCGGCGATCTTCATGCCCTCGGTGATCCGGGTGGCGCGCACCTTGAGGGCGCCCGCGAAGATGCCCGGGAACGCCAGCACGTTGTTGATCTGGTTCGGGAAGTCCGAACGGCCCGTGGCCACGACCGCCGCGTACTTGTGCGCGACGTCCGGGTGGACCTCCGGGTTCGGGTTGGCCATGGCGAAGACGAACGCGTCCTTCGCCATCGAGGCCACCGCCTCCTCGGGGACCGTACCGCCGGAGACGCCGATGAAGACGTCGGCCCCCGCGAGGGCCTGCTCCAGCGAGCCGGTCTGGCCCGTCCGGTTGGTCAGGCCCGCGATCTCCGCCTTGACGTCCGTCAGGTCGGAGCGGTCGGCGGACACGACGCCCTTGCGGTCCGTCACGCAGACGTCGCCGATGCCCGCGTCGACCAGGATCTTGGCGATGGCGATGCCCGCGGCGCCCGCGCCGGAGATCACGGCGCGCAGGTCGCCGAGCGTGCGCCCGGTGAGCTTCGCGGCGTTGCGCAGCGCGGCCAGCGTCACGATGGCCGTGCCGTGCTGGTCGTCGTGGAAGATCGGGATGTCCAGCGCCTCCTGCAGGCGGCGCTCGATCTCGAAGCAGCGGGGTGCGGAGATGTCCTCCAGGTTCACCCCGCCGAAGGACGGCGCGAGACGGATGACCGTCTCGATGATCTCGTCCGTGTCCTTGGTCGCGAGCGCGATCGGGACCGCGTCCACGCCGCCGAACTGCTTGAACAGAATCGCCTTGCCCTCCATCACGGGGAGGGAGGCCTCGGGACCGATGTCACCGAGTCCGAGCACGGCCGTGCCGTCGGTGACGACGGCGACCACGTTGGACTTCCAGGTGTACTCGTTCACCAGCTCCGGCTGCTCGGCGATGGCGGTGCACACCTTCGCCACGCCGGGGGTGTACGCGAGGGAAAGGTCGTCCTTGTCGTTGACCGGCACCGTGGCCTGGATGGCCATCTTGCCGCCCCGGTGCAGCGCGAACACCGCGTCCGGGTTGTTGTCCGTCACGCTGTCACTGCGAGGGTTGAAGATCTCCGCTGCCACTGTGTGTGACCCCTTAAGTCCTTTGAATCGTTGAGGGTGGCCACTCCTGGTTAAGGGGTGGGCGGGCACCGCGTCCGTACTCCGCATCGACGGTTGGCCCGTCTCCGCGAAGGGGAGGTTCGTACGCGCGGGCGCGCCGCACGCGCGCCCTGAGCCCCGGATGAGGGGTGTAAGGATCTGTTCTACCGGATGAACGCTCACCCAGACGAGTCGATTCCTGCTCGACCATAGGCTGCATGTCCTGGTTTTGGCTAAAAGTCCAAACGTCTGTGTCCAATGGGCGAGACGCGCCGTAAATAGTGAGCCCGAAGTGCCTGGTCGCAGCGTTTTCTGTGGCTCCGAGGGGCTTCGCCCGCAGTCCTGTTGGGTAGCCCGGGGTGTCCGTTATCTGATTTTGACCTCACGAGCACCCTGAATGCGCCAGTCCGAATGGCAAGATGCCGTAATCACACAAGGTCGCGACACTCGATGGTGCGTGCTCGACCTTTTTTCGGTGCTTTTCCACCAGCCGGAGGAACCAGCTCATGACCGCAAGCATCACCCGTCGTACGACCGCCGCCCGGTCCCGGATCGCCGCGGTCGGCGCGATCGCGGTTGCCGGCGCCCTGGTCCTCACCGGTTGTGGCGACCAGACCGACAAGGCCTCCACGGCCCCGTCGGGCCAGGCGAACAGCAGCGCGCCGCTCTTCTCGAAGCTTCCGAAGAAGATCCAGGACGCGGGTGTCATCAAGGTCGGTACGGACGCGACCTACGCGCCGATGGAGTTCACCGAGGGCGGCAAGATCGTCGGTGTCGACCCCGACGTGGCGGCGGCCCTGGCCAAGCAGCTCGGTGTCCAGTTCAAGTTCGAGTCCGGGACCTTCGACACCCTGATCGGCAGCATGCAGACGGGCCGCAGCGACCTGGTCATGTCCTCGCTCACCGACACCAAGGCCCGTCAGGAGGGCCTGGACGACAAGGGCGCCAAGACCGGTGCCGGTGTCGACTTCGTCGACTACTTCTCCGCCTCGACCGGCATCCTGGTCAAGAAGGGCAACCCGGAGGGCATCAAGACCCTCGACGACCTGTGCGGCAAGAAGGTCGCCGTCCAGCGCGGCACGACGTACGAGCAGTCCGCCAAGGACCAGTCCGAGAAGTGCAAGGCGGCCGGCAAGGGCGAGGTCGCCATCGAGTCCTTCCCGACCGACGCCGAGGCCCAGACCCGTGTGAAGGCCGGCGGCGCCGTCGCCGACCTGAACGACTCCCCGGTCGCCGCGTACATCGCGCAGACCGCGGGCGGCGGCAACGACTTCGAGGCCGTTGCCAACCCGACCGACGCCGGCCTCTTCGGCATCGCAGTGGACAAGAAGAACACCGAGCTGCGCGACGCGCTCAAGGAAGCCCTCGACGCGGTCATCAAGGACGGCACGTACAAGGCCGCCCTGGACAAGTGGAACGCGGGCTCCGGCGCCGTGACCGAGGCCAAGACCAACGCAGGCTCCTGACCTCCGCGCAGACCGCAGCACACTGAAGGGCAGTCACTGTGACTGACAAGCTCGACAAGGTCCCGGACCCGGCGGACACCCCGCCGGCCGGTACCGCCCACCCCGAGGCGATCCGCGCCATCCCGGTCCGCCACTACGGCCGCTGGATCAGCGGCGTGGTCGTCATCGGCCTGGTCGTGGCCCTGGCGTTCGCCTTCTCGCAGGGCAACGTGCGCTGGGCCACCGTGCCGGAGAAGCTGTTCGACCCGACCATCCTCCGCGGTGTGGTCAACACGGTCTGGATCAGCATCACGTCCATGGCCCTGGGCCTGGTGCTCGGCGTCCTCTTCGCCGTCATGCGCCTCTCGAAGAACCCGGTGACCAGCACCATCGCCTGGTTCTACATCTGGCTGTTCCGCGGCACCCCGGTGTACGTGCAGCTCCTCATCTGGTTCAACCTCGCCCTGATCTTCCCGATCCTGAACCTCGGGTTCTACAAGGACGAGATGACCCAGGTCATGACGCCGTTCCTGGCCGCCCTGCTGGGCCTCGGCCTCAACGAGGGCGCGTACATGGCGGAGATCGTCCGCGCCGGCATCCAGTCGGTCGACGAGGGCCAGACCGAGGCCTCGCACGCACTCGGCATGACCCGCATGCAGACCATGCGCCGGGTCGTGCTGCCGCAGGCCATGCGCGTGATCGTGCCGCCGTCGGGCAACGAGTTCATCAACATGCTCAAGACCTCGTCGCTCGTCGTGGCCGTGCAGTACTTCGACCTGCTGCGCGCGGCCCAGGACATCGCGTCCACCTCGTTCGCGGTGATGGAGATGTTCTTCGTCGCGTCGATCTGGTACCTCGCCCTGACCAGCGTGTTCAGCGTCGGCCAGTACTACCTGGAGCGCCGCTACGCCCGTGGTGCGCTCCGCTCCCTGCCGCCCACGCCGTTCCAGAAGGTCAAGGCGAAACTGTCCAGCTTCTCGAACCGCAAGGCGGTGGCCTGATGACGACTGCCATGGTGAAGGCCGAGGGCGTCCACAAGTCCTACGGTGCGGCGCACATCCTCAAGGGCATCGACCTGGAGGTCGCCCCGCGTGAGGTCTTCTGTCTGGTCGGCCCGTCCGGCTCCGGCAAGTCGACCTTCCTGCGGTGCATCAACCACCTGGAGCAGGTCAACGCCGGACGGCTGTACGTCGACGGGGAGCTCGTCGGATACCGCCAGAAGGGCGACAAGCTCTACGAGCTGAAGGACAGCGAGGTCGCGGCCCAGCGCCGGGACATCGGCATGGTCTTCCAGCGCTTCAACCTCTTCCCGCACATGACGGCCATAGAGAACGTCATGGAAGCCCCGGTCATGGTCAAGGGCGAGTCCAAGGCGGTGGCGCGCGAGCGTGCCGTACGCCTCCTGGACCGCGTCGGCCTCGGCGACAAGGGCGGGAACTACCCCACCCAGCTCTCCGGCGGCCAGCAGCAGCGCGTGGCGATCGCCCGCGCGCTCGCCATGGAGCCGAAGCTGATGCTCTTCGACGAGCCCACCTCGGCGCTCGACCCGGAGCTGGTGGGTGACGTCCTCGACGTCATGCGGGACCTGGCCGAGTCGGGCATGACCATGATCGTGGTCACGCATGAGATGGGCTTCGCCCGCGAGGTCGGCGACAACCTCGTCTTCATGGACGGCGGCGTGGTCGTCGAGTCGGGTCACCCCCGCGAGGTGCTGGGCAACCCCCAGCACGACCGGACGAAGGCGTTCCTGTCCAAGGTGCTGTAGTCGCACCCGCGGACAGGTGAGGGGCGGTACGGGTTTCCCGTACCGCCCCTCACGCATGTGCGTGTCGGTCCCTACTTGAGACCTAGGACCAGCGCGTCCGAGGGGGAGCGCCAGACCGTACGGGCCTCGGCGAACCCGGCGTCCAGGAGGGTGCCGGCGTGCCAGGCCTCGGTGGGGGTGTCGCCGTCGGCGTGCTCCCCGTAGATCTCGAAGCGCCGCTTCACCGGCTCGGCCAGCGCCGGGTCCGCGGCCGCCAGGGCCCACCACTCGCGCCAGTCCACGGCCCCGGCCGCCTTGGCCCGGTCCATGCCGGCGTGCCGGTGGGCGCGCTCGGCGGCGCCGATGCGGGGGGTGGCCGGGTCGGGCATGTGGTCGGCGTTCATGAACACCCCGCCCGGCCTGACCAGGGGTGCCAGCTGCCCGTACAGGACGGCGAGCTCCTTGCTCGGCAGCCAGTGCAGGGCCGTGGCCGTCAGGACCGCGTCGTACGTGGCGCGGGGCAGGGCCGCGCGCCAGTCGGGGTCCTTGAGGTCGGCGGTCACGAAGGTGACCCGCCGGTCCCCGGCGAAGTAGCCCTCGGCGATGGTCAGCAGCGCCGGGTCGAGGTCGACGCCCGTACTGGTGGCCTCCGGGAACCTCTTGAGGACGCGGTCCGTGATACTTCCCGTACCGCACGCGAGGTCCAGGACCCGGGGGGCGGGGCCGACCAGGGCCTCGACCATGTCGAGCATCACCCGGAACCGCTCCTCGCGGTCGGGCATGTACCACTCCTGCTGCCGGTCCCAGCTGTCCTGCCATGCCTGCCACGCCCGCCGACCGGTGCCGGTTTCCGCCGTATCCGCCATCACGAACCCCTCCATGCGTAATACCCTCGAAGACGTCTCAGCCGTTACCGGAGACACTAATCCGCAGCCGTAAGGACTACAAGTGGAACTGGCCCATTACTCGGACTTCGCCGTGAGCCTGGTCAACACCGAGGAGCCGGCCCGCAACAAGGACTCGTTGACCTCGGTGGACGCCGTCCGCGCCCTCTTCGGCGCAAGCCTGCAGATGGCCCGCCGGGTCACCGACACCGACGTCACCCGCTTCCGCAACGTCCGCGGCCGGCTGCGCGCCGTCTTCGAGGCCGCCGACAGCGGGGACCACGTCCTCGCGGTCGACCTGCTGAACTCGCTGCTCATGGAGTTCCCCGTCAGCCCCCAGGTCTCCGGCCACGAGACGATCGGCGAGGACGGCCGCCCCGACTGGCACATCCACCTCGCCGAGCACCCCTCGAACGCCTCCGCGGGATACGCCGCCATGGCGGCGATGGGCCTGGCCTTCCACGTCACCGAGCACGGCCCCGACCGCCTCGGCCTGTGCCAGGCAGCGCCCTGCCGCAACGCCTACCTCGACACCTCCACCAACCGCTCCCGGCGCTACTGCTCCGACCGCTGCGCCACCCGGGCCAACGTGGCCGCCTACCGTGCCCGCAAGCGGCTGGAGGCCGAGGAGTCCGCCCGCAGCGGACGCACCGCCGAGACCGCCCAGGAGAGCCGGGCCCTGAGCGAGCGCTGATCCTCCCCGCGCGGCCGGATGCGCAGGACCGCCGTCGCCAGCACCAGTTCGTCGGGCACCGGCCCGTAGACGGTGCTGTCGCCGGTCTCGTTGTACGGGTTGTCGCCGAGCACCCACCAGCAGCCGCCCGGCCGCCGCTCCACCGCCCGCTTGATGACCAGCAGGTCCTGCTGGAACGGGTGGCGCAGCACCACCACGTCACCCGGACGGACCGCCGCTCCGTACCGGACCAGCACCTGGTCCCCGTGGACCAGCGTCGGCACCATCGACGGCCCGCTCACGTCGACCAGTCCGAAGCGCCCCCGCGGGTGCCCGCTCTCCACCATTCCCGACCTCCTCGTCACCCCCGCATGCTGCCGTAAGGCCCCGTACATTCGCGCACCGGTCCGCCCACGACGCTGGACTTTTGTCCTAAGCCCATGGGGGCGACCGCGAAAACGGCATTCCGAGCGAGTAATCTCCCCCTTGAGAAGACGATCACGAGGAGGACAAACTCCATGCTTTCCCGCCTCTTCGCCCCCAAGGCGAAGGTCTCCGCCCACTGCGATCTTCCGTGCGGCGTGTACGACCCTGCCCAGGCCCGCATCGAGGCCGAGTCCGTCAAGGCCGTGCAGGAGAAGTACCAGGCCAACGACGACGCCGACTTCCGCGCGCGCGCCATCACCATCAAGGAGCAGCGCGCCGAGCTCGCCAAGCACCACGTCTCGGTGCTGTGGAGCGACTACTTCAAGCCGCCGCACTTCGAGAAGTACCCGCAGCTGCACACGCTGGTCAACGACACCCTGAAGGCCCTCTCGGCCGCCAAGGCGTCGAACGACCCGGCCACCGGCGCGAAGGCCCTTGAGCTCATCGCCGAGATCGACCGCATCTTCTGGGAGACCAAGGCCGCCTGATCCGGCGCCTTGTGCACCTGGTGCACCCTGACGAGAACGGCCCGACTGCAGCGCGCAGCCGGGCCGTTCTCGTGTCCAGGTCAGTCCTCCGTGTCGTCGTCCTCGTCGTCCAGGCGGGCCAGCCAGGTGGCCAGGCGTTCCACCGGGACCTCGAAGTCGGGATTCAGGTCGACGAACGTACGAAGCTGCTCGGCGAGCCACTCGAAGGTGACCTCCTCCTCGCCGCGCCGCTTCTCCAGCTCCTCGATGCCGCGATCGGTGAAGTACAAGTCGGGCTCCGTGCCGTGATGTGGATGTGCAGGGGGGTGTTTCCCGCCAGGATAATCCGCTCTGCGGTGAGACCTCCCGCCTGCTGCGCCTGCGGCGCTAGCCTGGATGTCTCACGAGCAGGGGGCGCGAATGACGGAAGGGCGCACGGCCCGCTCCGCGCGCGCCTTCGAGCTTCTGGAGCCCCTCGTACAGGCCGCGACCGTACGCGTCCACGCCCCGGCGGGCGGGTATGGATCCCCTGTGACCGGCCCCACCTGGGGGAGCGGCTTCTTCATCGCCCCCGGCTGGGTCCTGACGTGCGCGCACGTCGTCGGCGAAGGGGGTGCTGCGGTGCGTCTGACGGGGCGCGAGGTCGGCATCACCTTCTCCTCCGGGGGCAACGGTTCCACCGGGACCGTCACCGGGCGGGTGGAGTGCGTACTGCCCGAGCGGCTGGAGGAGCGGCGCCCCGGCCCGCGGACCATGTGGGACCTGCCCGACCTGGCGCTGATCCGGGTCCTGGCCCCCGTCTCGCACGCCTGCGTCTGGCTGACCGACCGCTCCCGGCCGCGCTTCGAGGAGGTCGCGTACTTCGGCTGCACCGAGGACCTCGGCACGCCCGAGATCACGGGCCGCACCACCCGGCTCCGCGGCACCGCGGGCAACGGCGCGGCCATCCGGCTCGGCGACGACGACGAGATCGAACCCGGCATGTCCGGGGGCCCCGTGGTGGACCTGGCCCGCGGCGAGGTCGTCGGCGTGGTCAAGGCCCGCCGGCACACCGGGGCCGGCGGACTCGCCGTCTCGGTCGCGCAGCTGCGCACGCTGCCGATGCCCGCACGCGGCCAGACGGGGCTCTACCGGCGGGTCATGCAGGCCCACGACCTGCACCACTACGACCAGCACCTCAGCGACCTCAACAGTCGGCGGACCTGGACGGACGTGCACGACGAACTCCCGGCCGAGGACGGGGACCCGTACGCCGGGCGCGGCCGCCTCACCCCCGGCGAGCGCACCACCCTGTGCGGGCTGCTGGCCGAACTGCCCCCGCCGGGCTCCTCCGAGGTCGTACAGGCCCTGGTGGAGGCGGCGCGCGGGGAGGAGCCGGACCCGCACCCGCTCGCCCCGCTGAGCTGGCGCGACGGGCTGGGGCTGCTGCACGACCCGCCGGGCGGGGCAGGGGAGGCGGCGGCCATGCTGCGGTACGCGACGGACGTGAGCGTGGCCGACTACCGCGAGCCGCCCACACCGGGCGCCGACGAGGAACTGTGGGACTGGGTACGGGCCACCGCCGAGCGGCTGTGGCGGCCGCTGCGCAGGGAGCTCGGCGAGCGCCACGAACGGGGCCTGGCCGAGCGCGAGCTGCGCCGGCGGGCCTCGGCCGGGCGTGCCGTACGGGGTCCCGCCCGCCCGGCCGGCGGGCTGCCGACCGGGGCCTCGGCCCTGCTGCAGCTGTGGGCGCACGGCTGGGAGGACGTCTACGACTGGAAGGTCTCGGTGCTGGCGGGCCCGGCCCACCCCGGGCGGGTGCGGGCGGTGGATTCGGGCGTACGGGCCACCCTGCGGGAGCTGCCCGAGGTGTTACGGGCCCCGCTCGCCGAGGCCTTCCGGGCCTCCGACACCCACGAGGCGGCGGCCGTGCTCGAAGTGGCCGTCGAACCGGAGCTGTTCGGGGTGCCCGTGGACGCATGGGTGCTGGTGGGCGGCGTACCGCTGGGGGGGCAGCGGCCGGTGGTGTTCCGCTACCCGGAGGGAAGCGGCGCGCCCGCCGCGGCCGCCCGGTGGGCCCGGGTGCAGGCGGGGCCGCTGCTCGACGAACGGGCCGACTGCGTACGGGGGCGTGCGCGCAGCCCCGCGCCGGGCTGGCTGGCCGCGCTCCCGGACAACACCGTGCCGGTGCACTGCCGGGCGGCGGCGCTGGAGCCCACGCTCGGGGCGCTGCACGCGGTGCGGGACGCCGGGTACGGGATGGCGGTGGGCCGCCGGCCCCCGGCGGATCCGGGGGTGTCGTGCGCCCCCTTCCACCGCGGGCTGCGGGAGGAACTGGCCGAAGCGGGCCGGGCGGAGGTGCTGCCGCTGCGGTTGCAGGCGCTGCGGGGGCGGGCGTACGGGGCCGACCCGGACGCCTACTGGGCGGCGGGGGCGACGCTCGTATGGGACGACCCCGCGCGCGCCCTGCCCGAGGACGAGCCGCTCCAGGGGGACCTGTGACCGGCAGGAGGGAGCAGCACCCATGAACGACGAATGGCTCATATACCGAGGTGTCGGCGAACCCCACGACGGGATCGAGGCCCTGCCCGATCCGCCTCCGTGGCGGGACTTCGACGGCGGGCCCGTGGACGAGGAGGGCGCGGCGGCCGGGGCCGGCACGGCCGACGGCAACATCGCCCGGCGGCTCGGCGCGCACCGGCAGGCCGCCGAGCTGCACCGGCCCGAGCCCGAGGAGCTGGAGGCCATCAACGCCGCGCTGTACCTGCGGCGGCCGCTGCTGGTCACGGGCTTTCCCGGAACGGGCAAGTCCACCCTCGCGCACGCCGTGGCCCACGAGTTGAAGCTGGGCCGGGTGCTGCGCTGGCCGGTGGTGTCGCGGACCGTGCTCCAGGACGGCCTGTACCGGTACGACGCCCTCGCCCGGCTCCAGGACGTGCAGATCGCCGCGAGCGGCGGAGCCGTGGGCGGGGGGCAGGGCGGGGCGCCCGGTGCCGGCCGGCCTCCGGGCATCGGGAAGTACATCCGGCTCGGGCCGCTGGGCACCGCCCTGCTGCCCGCCGAGCGGCCCCGGGTGCTGCTCATCGACGAGCTCGACAAGAGCGACATCGACCTGCCCAACGACCTGCTGAACGTCCTGGAGGAAGGGGAGTTCGCCCTTCCGGAGCTGGAGCGGGTCGCCGACACCGAGCCCGAGGTGCAGGTGCTCACCGACGACGGGGCGAAGGTGACCGTCCGGGGCGGCCGGGTGCGCTGCCGGGCCTTCCCCTTCATCATCCTGACCAGCAACGGGGAACGGGACTTCCCCGCCGCCCTGCTGCGGCGCTGCATCCAGCTCAAGCTCGGGCAGCCCGGTGAGAAGCGGCTCGCGACCATGGTCCGCGCCCACCTCGGGGAAGAGGCCGCCCAGCTCGGGGCCGACCTGATCCGGGAGTTCCTCAGCCGCTCGCAGTCCGAGCTGGTCGCCGCCGACCAGCTGCTCAACGCCGTCTACCTGACCCACTACGCCGCCCCGCCCACCCGGGAGGACCTCGCGGACCTGCTCATCCAGCGACTCGACCGCCCGAGGTGACGGGCCGTGCCGCCACGCGACGAACCTCCGCCCGCCGGACCTCCGCCCGCGGGAAGCCCCCCGGCCGGACCGTCCGGCATCCGCGAACTGGCCGTGCTGCTGCGCCGCGCCGGGCTCGATCCGTCCGCCGAGGAGCTCGCCGACGCGCTGTGGCTGGCCGGTCGGATCAGCGGGCCCGGGCGGCCCGCACCGGGTGCGGAGGCGTCCGCACCAGAACCGGAGGATGAGGATCCGGTCAGTCCGCCCGTGGATCCCGGGCGCGCGGAGCCGGAAGCCGGTGATCCGGTCAGGCTCTATCCGCCCGGGACGCGCCGCGGCGGCGAGACCGAGGCGGAGCTCGCGGGGGAGGTGCCAGGGGAGCGCGGGGTGCCCGTACGGGTCCCCAGGGCGGCCGCGCTGCCACGCATCCTGGAGATACAGCGCGCCCTGCGCGCCCTCCAGCGGCACCGCCCGCCCGCCCCGCCCACCCGGATGGTCCTCGACGAGCCGGCCACCGCCGAGGCCAGCGCCCGGGCCCTCGGGCTGGTCATCCCGGTGCTCCGGCCCGACAGCAGGCGCGAGGCGACCGCACGGCTGGTGATGGACGCGTCGCCGTCGATGGCGGTGTGGCAGGACATGTTCGAGGAACTGCGTTCCGTGTGCGAGCGGCTGGGTGCCTTCCGGGACGTCCAGGTGCACTACCTGCACCGGCTCGCCGACGGTACGGCCGCGCTCGGGCGCGGCCCCGTGCCCGGCCCCGGGCTGCGCTCCGGGGAACAGCTGCGCGACCCCACCGGGCGGGCCCTGACCATGATGGTCTCCGACTGCGCCGGACCGCTGTGGCGCGAGGGCGCGGCGCAGCGGCTGCTGCACCGGTGGGCCGAGTGCACCCCGTGCGTGGTCGTGCAGCCGCTGCCGCAGCGGCTGTGGGGCCGCAGCTGGCTGCCGACCGAGCGGGGCACGCTCTCCCGCGTCGAGGGCAGCGGCGGGAAGCTGAAATTCCGGTCGGACCGGCCGCCGCTGCCCGGACGGCTCGTGGGCGGGCTGACCGTGCCCGTGCTGCCCCCGGGCGCGACAGCCCTCGGAGCCTGGGCCCGGCTCGTCGCCGGGCTGGGCACCGGCCCGGTTCCGGCGGAGGTGGGCCGGGTGCTGGCCGCCCACCCGGCGGCGCCCCCGCCGCCGCCGCGTGCCGTACGGCCGCCGCGCGAGCTGGTGGCGCGGTTCAGGTCCTCGGCCGCGCCCCGGGCCGTACAGCTGGCCGTCTACCTGTCGGCGGCCCCGCTGACGCTGCCCGTCATGCGGCTGGTGCAGCGCACGATGCTGCCCGACTCCGAGCCCTCGGACCTGGCCGAGGTGCTGCTGAGCGGGCTGCTGCGGCGCAGCGCGGAGGCGCCGGGGCAGTGGTACGAGTTCGCGCCCGGCGTGCAGGACGTACTGCTGGGGCCGCTGGGGCGGGACGAGGCCGCCCTCGTGCTCAAGCACTGCTCGGAGTACGTACAGGCCCACTTCGGGCGGGGCGTACGGAACTTCCCCGCCCTCGCGGTCTCGCAGCTCACCGGAGCACCGTCCGCCGAGGCCGGACCCGCGCCGGAGGACGCCGCGGAGCGCACGCCCGCCGGGCGGCTCCCGCAGGCCTTCGCCCAGGTCTCGGCCAAGGTGGTACGGCGCTACCTGCCCGGGGTGCCGGAGGACGGGGACCCGCCGGTCCGCGAGCCCGCCGCGCCCCCGGCGCCCGGCCGGGCCGGCGCGGTGCGCGCGGCGCGCGACCGGCTCGCGGACGGGGACGCGCGCGCCCTGTACGAAGCCGTGGCGGTACTGCGCCGCGCCGTGACGGCCCCGCCCGGGCCCGGCGATCCGCCGGAGGAGGCGGAGACCGAACTGGCGGGCGCGCTGCTGCGGCTGTGGGCGGCCCAGCGGGACCCGGAACTCCTCGCCGAGGCCGAGCGGGCCCTGACCGGCCTGCGCACCGCGCCGGCCCGGTTCGCGCGGGGCCGGGTGCTGTACGAGCGGGCGCGGGCGGCCGCCCGTACGGCCTCGTCGGTCGACGCGGAGCTGCTGGCCGCCGCCGACCGGGAGTTCGCGGCGGCCGGCGCCTCGGCCGACCCCGCACTGCGGCGGGACTGCGCGGTGCGCCGCGCCGAGACCCTGATCCGGCTGAGCGCCCTGCGGGACGACCCGGGCGCGCTGCGCGAGGCGCGGGCCGCCCTGGAGCCGCTGGCCGGGCCCACGCCCGGCGGAGCCGTGGACGCGCCGCCGCATCCCGGACTCCAACAGGCCCTGGGCCGCGTCCTGCTGGCCCTGCTGCCCCACACCCCGGACCCGGCCGAGCGCACGGCCCTGGCCGAGCAGGCCGCGGCGCGGCTGGCCGCGACCGCCCTGACCACGGACGGCACGGCCGGTCGAGAAGGGCGCGCACGGGTGCGGGTGGAGCTGGCCGGCGCCCTGCGGTACCTGCCCGGGCGGCTGGAGGAGGCGGCCGGTGAGCTGGACGCGGCCCTCGCGGAGGCCGGCGGCGACGCCGAGCTGCGGGTGGCGGCCCTGGTGTGCCTGGCGCGGGTGCACCGGGCGCGCCACGAGCGGGACGCCGACCCGGCGGCCCTGGAGGACGCCGCCGAGGCGTACGGCCGCGCCCGGCGGCTGATCCCCCGGGACGCGGAGGCCTTCGCCGAGCTGCTGCCCGAATGGGGCGACGTCCTGCTGGAGCGGGCCCGCGCCGCCGACGGGCGGCGCTTCACCGGGGCCGCCGTACGCGTGCTGCGCGAGAGCCGGGCGGCGGTGCCGCAGTCCGACCCCGGGGCGGCGCACCGGCTGCTGAGACTGGCCGCGGGGCTCCGGCTGCGGCACGCCTACGAAGGGGACCCGGTGGACCTGCGGGAGGCGGAGTACCTGCTGGAACTCGCCGTCCGGCAGAGCCGCAGCCCCCTGGAGAGGGCCCGCGCCTGGCGGGACCACGGGGACGTGCAGCAGGAGATCCACGGCCACACCCGGGCCGTGGACCGCCTGGACCGGGCGGCGGACTCCTACCGGCGGGCCTGGCGGGCCGCCCTGGAGGCCGACCACGAGGAGCGCCGGGCCGCGGGCACCGCCGTGTCGCTGGCCGCCCGCGTGCAGGAGCTGCGCGGGGAGGTACTGGAGCGCCTCGCCCGGCCCCGGGCGGCCCTGGACGCGTACCGCTCCGCGCTGGAGCTGTGGATGCGGATCGGCACAGGTGCGGAAGGGGCGGCCGAGGCGGGGGCCGAAGGGCGGTCCGAGGCGCTCGCCGCGCGGATCAGCGCCCTGGAGGCGGCCCTCTGAGCCGCCCTGCGCCCCCGGTCCGCCCGTTTCCGGGCGCCGGGGGGAGGGGAAAAGGCAGTGGACCATCGAACGTGCGACGCAAGAGGGGGACGGGCGGCCCATGGTGACGAAGGATCAGGATGTGGCAGTGGTGGTCCAGCGGTGCTCCGGGGGGCTGCCGGATCTCTCAGGCCTGGATCTGGCGGCGCTGCGCGGGATCGACCATCCCGTGCTCGCCCAGGTGATCGAGGGCATGGTCGAGCGGGTGACCAATCCGGCCGAGATCCTCAACGCCTTCGACTCGGGCGTCGCCTGACCGGACGCGGTGGCGGGCCGCACGCCACTTGACCGCTTTCCGCCGTTAGCCGAGGCCGTCCGAAGGGCAGGGATGGACCGTCGCTGGGGTACCTCCCAGCAGCCACCGGGGGAGGGAGGCGCGGGCGATGAGGCACACCGGCACGAGCGACGCCGCGCTGCCCGCACAGGACTCGGCGCCGCCCGCACAGAACGCCGCGCCGCCCGCACAGGACGCCGCGCCGCCCGGACGCAACGCCGCGCAGGAGGCCCACGCCCGCCACGCGCCCTGGCCCCACACCCGGCTCGACGTGCCCGCCCTGCGGACCGCCGGCCACCGGCCCCATCCGATACGGCAGTTCGTGCTCAAGACGCGCAGCCGCTGCAACCTCGCCTGCACCTACTGCTACGTCTACGAACTGGCGGACCAGAGCTGGCGCGGCCAGCCCGCCGTCATGGCCCCGGCCACCGCCCGCCGCGCCGCCGAGCGGATAGCCGAGCACGCCGCCGCCCACGACCTGCCCCGCGTCGACCTTGTGCTGCACGGCGGCGAACCGCTGCTCACCGCGCCCGCCCAGCTGGCCGGGCCCGTCGAGGCCGTACGGGCCGCCGTGGCCGCGGCCGCCCCGCGCACCCGGGTCACCGCCGCCGTCCAGACCAACGGCACCCTCCTCACCCGCGGCCGGATCGCCGCGCTGGCCGCCGCCGGGATACGCGTCGGCGTCAGCCTCGACGGAGGCCTCCCCGCGCACAACGCCCGGCGCGTCGACCACACCGGGCGCCCCGGGTTCGGCGCCGCCGCCCGCGGCCTGCGGTTACTGGCACGGCATCCGGACAGCTACGCCGGGGTGCTGTGCGTCATCGACCTCGACCAGGACCCGGTGGAGACGTACGAGTCCCTGCTCGCCTTCGCCCCGCCCAGCCTCGGGCTGCTGCTGCCGCTCGCCAACTGGAGCTCCCCGCCGGCCGGCCACCGGCCCGGTGCGACCCCGTACGCCGACTGGCTCCTCGCCGTCTTCGAACGCTGGTGGCACGACGGTGTACGACGCACCCGGATCCGGATCTTCGAGGAGATCATCGCGCTGCTGCTCGGCCTGCCCGCCGCCACCGAGACCCTCGGGCTCGCGCCCGCCGCCACCGCCGTCATCGAGACCGACGGCTCCATCGAACAGGCCGATTCGCTGAAGTCCGCCTACGAGGGCGCCGCCGCAACCGGGGCGACCCTCGCCACCCACAGCTTCGACCAGATCCTCGACCACCCCGGATTCGCCGCCCGCCAGCTCGGGCGGGACGCGCTCGCCGCCGGGTGCCGCGCCTGCGAGCTGGTGGACGTGTGCGGCGGCGGCCACTACCCGCACCGCTACCGCGCCGGCGAGGGATTCCGGCAGCCTTCCGTGTACTGCGCGGACCTCCAGGTCCTGATCCGGCACATCGCCGCGGCCCTCCAGCGGGCCGCGTCCACGGCCACCGCGGCCCACCCCCCGGCGGTCGCCTCATGACCTCCGCCCTCGCCGCCTTCTCCGTCTCCTCCCGCACCCTGCGCGCCCTCGCCTCCACCGAGCCCTCCACCGACGGGACCCGCCTGGTCCGCGACGTCCGCCGCTCCAAGCGCCTGGTCCTGCTGCGCGGGGTCCTCGACGCCGCCCCCGGCGGCCGGTCCGGGGAGACCGCCGCTCACTGGGCCCTGCTGGAGGAGGCCGAACGCCACGCCCCCGCCGCCGTGCGCGACGTCCTGCACTACCCGGCCACGGGGGTGTGGGCCGAGGAGACCCTGCGCCGCCTGCACGCCCCGGACGGCCCCCCGCCGGACCTCGGCCACCTCGGGGCCCTCGCCGTCGCCGCCGCCCTGCGCGCCGGGATCTCCTTCACCCACACCCTGCGCCCCCAGCACGGCCGCCTCGTCCTGCCCACGCTCGGACTCCTGCGCCCGGACCGCCCGGGCCCGCTCGCCCTCACCGAACGCACCTGGGACCCCGAGGACCCCGTCACCCTCCCCCTGCACACGCTCCCCGGCGGCCGGACCGCCCTCGACGACCTCGACCCCTACCGGGCATCCGGCCCCGCGCAGCAGGCCCCCGTACGCCCCGCCCGCCGGCTCACCTCCAAGGGACACCGGCGCTGGGACACCCAGTGGTCCGGCGCGCTCACCCTGCTCCAGCGGTACGACACCGCCCGCGCCGAGGAGACCGTGCAGCTGCTGCGCTCCGTCGTACCGCTCGCCGGAGGTTCCCGCTCCAGCGGCGCGACCCTGCCCGCGGCCGCCGGCTCCGTACTGGCCCGCGCACAGGCTCCGCCCGCGCTGGCCGCCACCCTCGTGCACGAGGTCCAGCACGGCAAGCTCACCGCCCTCGCCGACGTCCTGACCCTGCACACCGCCGACCGCGTCCCCCGCTACTGGGCCCCCTGGCGCGCCGACCCCCGCCCGCTGGAGGGACTCCTCCACGGCGCCTACGCCCACCTGGCCCTGGCCGGGTACTGGCAGCGCGCCGCCCTCTACGGGGCACGCGGCGCCTGGGCCCAGCACGCCCGGATCCGCGCCCAGGTCGCCGCCGTCCTGCCCGTACTGCACGCGGACGACCGACTGACCTCCGCGGGACGGGAGTTCACCGAAGCGATGAGGTCCGCCGAACGGGCCATGGACGAACTCCCGCCCCCCGGGGACCAGCACGCCACCGCCCGCCGGGCCGTCGACCGCGAGCGCCGCGCCTGGTGCGCGGAACACCCCGAACTCGCGCCGTTCGCACAAGGCTGACGGACCGTCCGCTGAGGTACCTTTTCAATCCCGTCCACTGCCCGGATCTCAGGGAGACGGCCGCATGACCGGTAGTCGGCAGGAACAGACCATTTCAGCCGCTGGGCCGCAGCGGTTCGTCATCAGCTTCGCCGGGTTCAACCGGCCCTGGGCCGTGTGGATCGCCCACCGGCTGGAGGAGCACGGCCACCGCGTCGCCCTCCAGCGCTGGGACCCGCAGAACAGGCCCGGCCTCGCCCAGGCCCTCGACGACCTCGCCCGCTCCGGCAGCCGGGTCCTCCTCGTCCTCAGCGAACGCTACTTCTCGGCCGGGACCCACACCGACGAGGAGTGGAACACCGCCCTGCGCGCGGTGACCGACCGCCACCGCGACCGGTTCGCGGCGGTCTGCCTCACCGACTCCCCGCTGCCCAGCGCCGTGGCCGTCCTGGAGAAGACCGACCTGTGGGGCCTGGACGCGTACGAGGCGGAGTACCGCGTGCTGCGCCGCCTGGAGCTGCCCACCGACCGGATCGGCACCGAGAGCGGCCGACGCGGCCCCCGCTTCCCCAACGACCCGCCCGAGATCTGGGGCCGGGTCCCGCGCCGGAACCCGCGCTTCACCGGCCGCAACGACGTCATCGGCACCCTGCGCGCGGCGCTCGCCGAAGCCCCGGCCGGCGCCTCCACCGTCACCCTGCTCGGGCTCTCCGGCGTCGGCAAGACCCAGGTCGCCACCGAGTACGCCTACCGCTTCGCCTCCGAGTACGACGTGGTGTGGTGGGTCCCCGCCGAGGACCGGCCCACCCTGCGCGAACGCCTCGCCGACCTGGCCCCCGCCCTCGGCCTGCCGCGCGGCGCCGGCAGCTACGGCGAGCAGATCCGCGCCGTCCTGGAAGCACTGCGGCGCGGATCCCCTTACAGCCGCTGGCTGATCGTCTTCGACGGCTGCGACAACCCCGACGACCTCACCGACCTGCTGCCCTCCGGCGCGGGCGACGTCATCATCACCTCCCGCAACCGCGAGTGGGCCTCCCGGCACACCAACCTCGTCGAAGTACCGCTCTACGCCCGCCCCGAGTCCATCACCTTCATCCGGCGCCGTGCGCTGCGGCTCACCGCCGTGGAGGCCGACCAGCTCGCCGAGGCCCTGGAGGACTACCCGCTCGCCCTCGACCAGACCGCCGGCTGGCTCGCCGACTCCCCGCTGACCGTCGGCGACTACCTGGCGCTGCTCCAGCGCCGGATGGACTCCCGCGAGGCCGTCACCGTCTCCGACGACTACCCGCTGCCCTTCCCCACGGCCCTGGCCATACTGCTCAACAACGTCCGGGAGAACTTCCCCGACGCCCTCGCCCTGCTGCGGCTGTTCGTCTTCTTCGCACCCGGGCCGGTGCCGCTGCGGCTGCTGCGCGAATTCCCCGCCGACGAGGTGCCCGAGGAACTCGCCGGGCTGATCAACGACCAGATCCGGTGGAACGCGGCCCTCAACAAGCTCGTCCAGTTCTCCGTGGTCCGCCTGGAGTACTCCGACCTGCCCGTGGAGGAGGGCGGCGGCGGGCTGGAGACCGTACAGCTGCACCGCATGGTCCACGGCATCGTCCGGGACAACCTCTCCGAGGACGAGGCCGAACCGCTCTCCCGCGCCGTCCGCCAGGTCCTCGCCGCCGCCGACCCCGGCCGGCCGTCCGACTCCCGGCTGTGGCCCCGCTACGCCGAGCTCATCCCGCACCTGGCCACCGCCGGGGTGCTGACCAGCAGCAACCCGCGCATCCAGACCTTCCTGCTGCACTGCCTGCGCTACCTGATCCTCGCCGGGGAGTACCGCACCTGCCTGCGGCTCTCCGAGGAGACCGACCACGCCTGGCGCGCCATGCTCGGCGAGGACCACCCCAAGGTCCGCGAGCTCAGCTACCAGTACGGCGGAGCGCTGCGCAACCTCGGCCTCTTCCGCCGCGCCGAGACCCTCACCAAGGCCGTCGCCGACCGGCTCACCGGCGAACGCGGCGACCGCGACCTGGAGACCCTGCGCGCCAGCAGCGCGTACGGCGGAGTCCTGCTGTGCATCGCCAAGTTCGAGCCGGCCCGCAAGATCTTCGAGCACTGCCTGGCCATGTACCGCGAGCTGCTCGGCGAGGACGACTCGACGACGCTCGGCGCCCAGAACAACCTGGCCGCCACCTACCGGCTGCTGGGCCGCTACCAGGACGCCTACGACCTCGACCTGGACACCCTGCGCCGCCGCGAGCGGGTGCTGCGGGCCCAGCACATCTCCACCCTCTCCTCCGGCATCGCCTGCGCCATGGGGCTGCGGATGATGGGCCGCTACCGGGAGGCGCAGACCCGGCAGGAGCAGGGGCTCAAGCTCAACACCCAGGTGCTGGGGCTGGGCCACCCGCAGACCCTGCGCGCCGAGCACAACCTCGGGCTGTGCCTGCGGCGTTCCGGGGACATCCCCGGTGCGGGCATGCGGCTGCGGGCCGTGTGGGAACGGGCCACGCGGGTCTTCGGCATCGACTACCCGTGGACGCTGATGGTGGCCTCCGACTACGCCACCTACCTCAGGGAGTACGGGGACATCGGCGAGGCCCGCCGGATCTCCGAGGACGTGGTCCGCGGCTACCAGTCCCAGCTGGGCCTCGCCCACCCGTACAGCATCGGCACGGTCGGCAACCTCGGCCTGGTGCTGCGGGCCCAGGGCGAGCGGGCCGAAGCCCTCTCGCTCGCCGAACAGGCGCTGGTCGGCATGCGGGGCGCACTGGGCGACCGGCACCCCTGGACGCTGGGCTGCGCCCTGAACGCCACCGGACACCGCAACATCACCGGGCGCCTGGAAGACGCGCTGGACCTGAGCCGCGAGACGCTGCGCACCGCCGAGCAGGTGCTGGGCCCGGACCACCCCATGACGCTGAGCGCGCAGATCGCGCTGGCCGCGGACCTGCGGTCGGTACGGGAGGACGCGGAGGCCGGCAAGCACGAGGAGGCCGGCATCAAGGGCCTCATCCGGACACTGGGCCCGCAACACGTCCACACGGTCTCGGCCCGCCAGCAGGCCCGCCCGTACTGGGACTTCGAGCCCCAGCCGTAGAGCCGGAAGGCCCGGCTCCCCGTGAGGGGGCCGGGCCTTCCACTGCTGGGCCGCGCGGCGACTAGGCCTCGAAGACCTCGTTCAGCAGGAGCTGCTGCTCCGCCTGGTGGCGCTTCGCCGAGCCGACGGCGGGCGACGAGCCGTGCGGGCGCGAGATGCGCCGCAGGCGCTCGCCCGCCGGGACGTCCGCGCCGACCGCCAGGTCGAGGTGGTCGATCAGGTTCAGCGCGATGAACGGCCACGCACCCTGGTTCGCCGGCTCCTCCTGGGCCCAGATGTACTTCGCCGCGTTCGGGAACTTGGCGATCTCCGCCTGGAGCTCAGCGCCCGCCAGCGGGTACAGCCGCTCGATGCGGATGATCGCGGTGTCCGTGATGCCGCGCTTCTGCCGCTCGGCCTCCAGGTCGTAGTAGACCTTGCCCGCGCAGAAGACGACCTTGCGGACCGCGTTCGGCTCCACCGTCGCGTCGCCGATGACCGGACGGAACGAACCGGTGGTGAACTCCTCCGCCTTCGACGCCGCCGCCTTCAGACGCAGCATCGACTTCGGGGTGAAGACGATGAGCGGCTTGTGGTGCGGGTTGTGGACCTGCCAGCGCAGCAGGTGGAAGTAGTTCGACGGCAGGGTCGGCATCGCGACCGTCATGTTGTCCTGCGCGCACATCTGCAGGAAGCGCTCGGGGCGCGCGGACGAGTGGTCCGGGCCCTGGCCCTCGTAGCCGTGCGGCAGGAGCAGCGTGACGCCGGAAGTCTGGCCCCACTTCTGCTCGGCCGAGGAGATGAACTCGTCGACGACGGTCTGCGCGCCGTTGACGAAGTCACCGAACTGGGCCTCCCAGAGGACCAGCGCGTCCGGGCGGGCCAGCGAGTAGCCGTACTCGAAGCCCATGGCCGCGTACTCGGAGAGCAGCGAGTCGTAGACGTTGTAACGGGCCTGCTCGTCCGACAGGTACTGCAGCGGGGTGTAGTCCTCGCCGGTCTCCCGGTCGATGAGGACCGCGTGGCGCTGGCCGAACGTGCCGCGGCGGGAGTCCTGGCCGGACAGCCGGACCGGGGTGCCCTCCATCAGCAGCGAGCCGAAGGCCAGGGTCTCGCCCATGCCCCAGTCGATGGTGCCCTCGTCGATCATCGCCGCACGGCGCTGCAGCTGCGGCAGCAGACGCGGGTGGACGGTGACGTGTTCGGGGATGTTGACCTGGGACTCGGCGATCCGCTTGACGACGTCCTGGGAGATCGCGGTGTTCACGGTGACCGGGAACTGCTGCGCGACCTGGGCCGGCGGCACCGGGGCGCCGACGGCGGGCTGCGCGGCGGCCTCGCGGACCTCCGCGAAGACCTTCTCCAGCTGGCCCTGGAAGTCCTGGAGCGCCTGCTCGGCCTCTTCCAGCGTGATGTCGCCGCGACCGATGAGGGACTCGGTGTACAGCTTGCGCACCGAGCGCTTCTTGTCGATCAGGTCGTACATCAGCGGCTGCGTGAACGCCGGGTTGTCGGACTCGTTGTGGCCGCGGCGGCGGTAGCAGATGAGGTCGATGACCACGTCCTTGTTGAACGCCTGACGGAACTCGAAGGCGAGCCGCGCGACGCGGACCACTGCCTCCGGGTCGTCGCCGTTCACGTGGAAGATCGGCGCCTCGATCATGCGGGCCACGTCGGTCGCGTACATGGACGAACGCGAGGACTCCGGTGCGGCGGTGAAGCCGACCTGGTTGTTGATGACCACGTGCACGGTGCCGCCGGTGCGGTAGCCGCGCAGCTGCGACATGTTCAGCGTCTCGGCGACCACACCCTGGCCCGCGAAGGCCGCGTCGCCGTGCAGGGCCAGCGGGAGGACCGTGAAGTCCGTGCCGCCCTTGTTGATGACGTCCTGCTTGGCGCGGGCGACACCCTCCAGGACCGGGTCGACGGCCTCCAGGTGGGAGGGGTTGGCGACGAGCGAGACCTTGATCTGCTCGCCGTCCAGGCCCGTGAAGGTGCCCTCGGCGCCCAGGTGGTACTTGACGTCGCCGGAGCCGTGCATGGACTTCGGGTCGAGGTTGCCCTCGAACTCGCGGAAGATCTGCGCGTACGACTTGCCGACGATGTTCGCGAGCACGTTCAGGCGGCCGCGGTGGGCCATGCCGATGACGACCTCTTCGAGGCGGGCCTCGGCGGCCGAGTCGATGACGGCGTCGAGCAGCGGGATGACGGACTCGCCGCCCTCCAGGGAGAAGCGCTTCTGGCCGACGTACTTCGTCTGCAGGAAGGTCTCGAAGGCCTCCGCCGCGTTCAGGCGGCGCAGGATGCGCAGCTGCTCCTCGCGCTCCGGCTTGGTGTGCGGACGCTCGATGCGGTCCTGGATCCAGCGGCGCTGCTTGGGGTCCTGGATGTGCATGAACTCGACGCCGGTGGTGCGGCAGTACGAGTCGCGCAGCACGCCGAGGATGTCGCGGAGCTTCATCATCGACTTGCCGGAGAAGCCGCCGACCGCGAACTCGCGCTCCAGGTCCCACAGGGTGAGGCCGTGCTCGGTGATGTCGAGGTCGGGGTGCTTGCGCTGCTTGTACTCCAGCGGGTCGGTGTCGGCCATGACATGGCCGCGGACCCGGTAGGAGTGGATCAGCTCGAAGACGCGGGCGGCCTTCGTGACGTCGTCGTCGTGGCTGGCGTCGATGTCGCGGTTCCAGCGGACCGGCTCGTACGGGATGCGCAGCGCCTCGAAGACGTCGTCGTAGAAGCCGCTCTCGCCGAGCAGCAGGTTCGCGACGATGCGCAGGAACTCGCCGGAGGCCGCGCCCTGGATGACCCGGTGGTCGTAGGTCGAGGTCAGGGTCATGACCTTGGAGATGCCCAGCTTGTTCAGGGTGTCCTGCGAGGTGCCCTGGAACTCGGCGGGGTAGTCCATGGAGCCGACGCCCATGATGACCGACTGTCCGGGCATCAGGCGGGGCACGGAGTGCACGGTGCCCAGGCCGCCGGGGTTGGTCAGCGAGACGGTGACGCCGGTGAAGTCATCCATCGTCAGCTTGCCGACACGGGCGCGGCGGACGATGTCCTCGTAGGCCTGCCAGAACTCGAAGAAGTTGAGGGTCTCGGCCTTCTTGATGCCGGCGACGACCAGCTGGCGGTCGCCGTTCGGCTTCACCAGGTCGATCGCGAGACCGAAGTTGATGTGCTCCGGCTTGACCAGGGTCGGCTTGCCGTCCTTCTCCGCGAAGGAGTGGTTCATGGCCGGCATGGCCTTGATCGCCTGCACCATCGCGTAGCCGATGAGGTGGGTGAAGGAGATCTTCCCGCCCCGGGCGCGCTTGAGGTGGTTGTTGATGACGATGCGGTTGTCGAACAGCAGCTTCACCGGGACGGCGCGGACGGACGTGGCCGTCGGCACGTCCAGCGAGGCGTTCATGTTCTTCGCGACGGCGGCAGCCGGGCCGCGGAGCGTCACCAGCTCGGGGCCCGCGGGGGCCTCGGTGGCGGGCGCGGCCTTCTGAGCGGCTACGGCGGAGGAGGCGGGCGCGGCCGGTGCGGCGGCCGGGGCCTGGGAGGTGACAGTCACAGCAGGGGCACCAGAGGGGGTGGCAGGAGCAGGGGCAGGAGCTGACACAGGCGTGGGCGCGGCGGAGGGCGCGGTGGCAGCCGCTCCAGTGGAGCGGGTGCTCGCACCGGCGCTCGCCGCCCCCGTGGCGGCGGCGTCGGCGGCCTGGGGGGCTGCGGTGACGGTGGTGGCGGCCTGTGCGGAGGCGCCGTCCGTCGTCGCAGTGGTCTTCTTCGGCTCTTCGGACTTCACCGGAGCGGCAGCCCCCGGCTTGTAGTCGGCGAAGAAGTCCCACCAGGCCCGGTCGACCGAGTTCGGGTCCTGGAGGTACTGCTGATAGATCTCGTCGACGAGCCACTCATTGGCGCCGAAGCCTGAGGCGGGGTTCTTCCCGCCCCCTGCTGCTTCGGTCGTGGTGCTCGAGTTACTGGGGGACTGTGGCGACACGGCGGCAACCGCCCTCTTCCGCTTCACAAGGTATGGACAGCGGGAATAAAGGCTACGCCTCCTGGACCGCGAGATGCAGACCGGGCGGGACTTCCGTCGCGTAGGTCACATCGAACGGCGGGTTTCATCGCCTGGAATGGCGGGAAACACGTGTGGTTCGGGTAGGGGGCACCGAGGTTGCGGCCTCATGGCTTCGCACCCCTGACGGACCCCGGGTACGTGTGGCCGAGATCATGTCCTTCCCACTCGAACCCTACGTCAACACAGCGCCTACGAGCTGCCCGGAAGCGTGACGAGGATGCGGCAGCCCCGTGACGATTCGGCCACTCTGATCCGCCCCCCGTGCAGCTCCACGGCCCAGCGGGCGATCGCCAGGCCCAGCCCCGTACCGCCGTCGCCGCCGCGCGCGCTGCCCCGGTTGAACCGCTCGAAGACCCGGTGCCGCTCCGCCTCCGGGATGCCGGGACCTTCGTCCCGCACCTCCAGCGCCAGGCTGCCGGGCGTGTCGCCGGCCCGCGCGCGGACCGTGACCCGGCCGTGCGGGGGGCTGTGCTTGACCGCGTTGTCGATCAGGTTCGCCACCACCTGGTGCAGCCGCTCGGCGTCCGCGTACGCCGTCAGCTCGGGCGGGAACACGTCCAGGTGCAGGTGCACGTCGTTGCGGGTGTGCCCGCCGGAGCCGCTGGACAGCCCCGGCCGGCCCGCGGCCGCCAGCGCCGACTCCTTCAGCACCCCCGACAGGTACGGCCACACCTCGAACCGGCGGGCGCGCAGCGGGACCACGCCGTTGTCCACCCGGGACAGGTCCAGCAGCGTCTCCACGAGCCGGCCGAGGCGCTCGGTCTGCTTCAGCATCGTGCGCATGGTCTCCGGATCGGCGGCCGAGACCCCGTCCACCACGTTCTCCAGCACCGCGCGCAGCGCCGCGATCGGCGTGCGCAGTTCGTGCGAGACGTTGGCGACCAGCAGCTTGCGGTGCCGGTCCACCGCCTCCAGGTCGTCCGCCATCAGGTTGATCGTGGAGGCCAGGTCGCCCAGCTCGTCCCGGCGTCCCGCGCCGCGCACCCGGCGGGTGAAGTCGCCGTGGGAGATCGCCCGGGCCACCGTCGTCATGTCGTCCAGCGGCGACGTCAGGCTGTGCGCCACGAACTGGGTGATCAGCATCGAGGCGATCACCGAGAAGACCGTGATGAACCGCAGCTCGGTGTCGGTGCGCAGGGCCACCAGCAGCAGGCCCGTCGTGATGAAGACCGAGACCACCACGAGGGTGCCCAGCTTGGTCTTGATCGAGAACGGCGAGAAGGGCCGCAGGGCCCCGGCGGAGCGCTGCCCGGGTGTGCTGTTCACGCCTGCGCCGGGGTCTCCAGGGCGTACCCGACGCCGTGGACCGTGCGGATCCGCTCCGCGCCGATCTTGCGGCGCAGGGCCTTGATGTGGCTGTCGACCGTACGGGTCCCGGACGCGTCGGCCCAGTCCCACACCTCGGCCAGCAGCTGCTCCCGCGAGAGCACCGCCCGCGGGGTGCCGGCCAGGCACACCAGCAGGTCGAACTCGGTCGGCGTCAGGTGCACGTCCTCGGCTTGCACGCGGACCCGGCGCTGCGCGTGGTCGATCTCCAGGTCGCCCAGGCGCAGCGTGGCCCCGCGCGGGGCGTGCGCGGCCAGAGTGGCCCGTTCCACGCGCCGCAGCAGTACGTGGACGCGCGCGGCCAGCTCGCGCATCGAGAACGGCTTCGTCATGTAGTCGTCGGCGCCGACCCCGAGCCCGACCAGCAGGTCGGTCTCGTCGTCCCGGGCGGTGAGCATCAGCACCGGGACCGGCCGCTGGGCCTGGACCCGGCGGCAGACCTCCAGGCCGTCGAAGCCCGGCAGCATGATGTCGAGGACCAGCAGCTCGGGCAGCCAGCTCTCGGCCGCGGCGACGGCGGCCGGGCCGTCCGCGGCCGTCTGCACCTGGAAGCCCTCGGCCCGCAGGCGGGCCGCGATCGCCTCGGCGATGGTGTGGTCGTCCTCGACGACGAGTACGCGCCGCTGGGCGCCGGGGGTCGCCGAGGCGCCGTTGTGGGTGGTGTGTGTCTGTTCCATGTCCCGGTCCCGCCCCATGAAGATCTGCGTGGTGGGGTGCAGCGTAGAGGAGGCACCGGCCTGCGGCTATGCGGGGTTCGGACAGGGCATTTGTGCTGATCATCCTGGTAGAGGGCGGGATGTACCGGGCGCCGGACCCCCCGCGGGACCGGCTCCCGGCGGGCGGGGCGAGGACCCCGCGCAGCTGTCTGCGTGCCCTGCGACGACAGCCCGTCCCGCGACGGCCTTGTCCACGTTGCGCAGGTACGGCTCCGGTTTCGCGGAGAGTTTCGCGGAGAGCGGAAGGAATCCCTCCGGATTTGTCAGGACCGTCGGTGAGTGACGCCGCGCCGCGGCCCCCGGAGCCGTGGAACCGGCCCGGCCCACCACTCGGCCGCCGTGTCCGGATCCACGTACGGGTCCTCGAACAGGCCGGGCCCGGACCGGCAGCCGTGGGAGATCCCGGCCGCGGGGACGGGCCCGCCTGCTACTGGGTGAACGGGGGGAGCGCGGCCAGGACCTTGCCCAGGGCCGGGGCCAGGCTGCCCTCGGCGCCCGCCACCTCGAAACCGCCGTGCACGAACTCGTAGGAGAACCCGTCGTAGATCGTGGGGCCGCCCGTCGCGATCCGCGGCAGCCCGGCGAAGTCCGCCTCGCGCAGCGCGGTGCGCAGCGCGGCCAGCTCGGCTTCCGACAGCTTTCCGGTGCCCTCCGGCTTCGCCCCGCCGTCCAGCCGGGTCCACGACCCGTCGTCCTTGACGACGAGCGAGTGCGTCTGGCCCGCGAAGCCGCCGGTGCGGGTGACCCGTACCAGGGTCTGGTCCGCGGAGGGCGGCTTGCCGGCCGTCGGGCTCGCGGCGCCGCTCGGCGCCGGGGCCCGGGACGGTGACGTCGGGGGCGCGTCGTCGCCGCTCCCGGATCCGGACGCCCCGCAGCCCGCCAGGACCACCGCGCACAGCACCGCTCCTGCCACCGCCCGGTACGCTCGCACACCCACCTCCGCAGGTACTTCCCCCGAACCCCGAGTATGGAGTCCCCACGCCCGTCGCGACAGTTCCCGGAGGCAGCCATCACCCGCATCGCCCCCTGGTCCTGGCGCGTCCTGCCCCCGCTGCTCGCCGTCCTCCTCGGCCTCTGGGGCCTGGAGCGGCGCGGCAGCATGTGGCGCGACGAGTCGGTCACCTGGCAGGTGGCCCACCGCCCGCTCGGCGGGATCCGGGAGCTGCTGGGCCAGGTGGACGCCGTGCACGGCCTGTACTACCTGCTCATGCACGGTGTGCTCCTGGTCTGGGACGGCGGCCTGTGGGCCCTGCGGCTGCCCTCCGTCGCCGCCACCGCCCTCGCGGCCGCCGGGGTGGCCGCGATCGCCCACCGGCTCTCGGGGGAGCGGGCCGCGTTGATCGCCGGGCTCACCTACGCCGTGCTGCCGCCCGTGCAGATGTACGCCCAGGAGGGCCGCTCGTACGCCCTGGTCGCCGCCGCCGTGGTGTGGGCGACGTACCTGATGCTGCGCGAGCGGTGGACGGCGTACGCGGCGGTGCTGCTGCTCGGCTGCTGGCTGCACGAGTTCGCGGTACTGGCCCTGCTCGCGCACGCCTTCAGCGCCTGGCGCTCGCGCGGCTGGCGCGTCGCCGCCGGGACCGTCGTGGCCCTGCTCCTGCCACTGGCCCTGGTGAGCGCCCGGCAGGCGCAGCAGCAGCTCGGCTGGCTCGGCCGGCCGGGCTGGCAGGACTGGGCGGCGTACGGGGTCCTCGCGGCGGCCGCCCTGCTGCTCGCGCGGGGCGCACCGGGAGAGCTCGTACGCGTGGCCCTGCCGCTGGCCCTGCTGCCGCCCGGCCTGCTGCTGGCGGTCTCCCTCCTCGACCCCTGGTACGTCGACCGGTACGTGCTCTACGCGCTGGCCGGGCCGGCCCTGCTGGCGGGCGCCCGGCTGGCGTCGGCCCGCGGCTGGTGGCCGTGGCTCGCGGCCGCCGCCCTCCTGGTGCCCTTCGCCTTCTGGTCGGCGTGGCTGCGCACGCCCGAGAGCCGCAAGGACGACGTCCTCGCGGTGGCCGCCGCCGTCCGGGAGCAGGCCCGGCCGGGGGACGCGGTGGCCTTCCTGCCGTCGCGGCGGCGCGAATGGCTGCTGTCCTCGCCGGACGTCTACGCGCAGCTGCGCGACGTGGCCCTGGACCGCACCCCGGCGGCTTCGCGCAGCCTGCAGGGCACCGAGCTGCCGTCGCTCGCCATCCGGGAGGCGCTGATCGGATCCCCCCGGGTGATCGCCCTGCTGGACCCGGCCGGCCAGCCGCTGGACCCGTACCCGCGGGAGGCCGTGAAGCGGCAGACGCTGGCCGCCTGGTTCGACCTGTGCTCGGTCACCGCGGTACGCGGAGCCCGGGTCGCCGTGTACGCCCGCCCCGGAGGCTGCGGCGGACCCTGAGCCCGCCCGGGCGCGTTCTCGCGACGGGCCGGTTGCGAGGATGGGGCGACCCGGTTCGCACAGGAGGCGCTGCATGCCCACGTCCCAGAACTCCCCGTCCCGAGAGGCCGTTTCAGAGATCCCCGGACCGCTGGTCGGCGCGGGCTGGCTCGCGGAGCGGCTGACCGTGCCCGGGCTGGTGCTCTTCGACGCCTCCGTCGGCGCCCATCGCGGCGCCGCCCACCGGATTCCGGGCGCCCGCCCCTTCGACCTCGACGGGGACCTGTCCGACCACGACGCCCCCGCTCCGCACACCATGCCCGGCGCCGCGCGGTTCAGCGAGGCGATGCGGGCCCTCGGCGTCGACGACACCTCCACCGTGGTCGTCTACGACGGCGCCGGCATCTACTCCAGCGCCCGCGCCTGGTGGATGCTGCGCGCGATGGGCTTCGACCGGGCCGCCGTACTCGACGGGGGACTGCCCGCCTGGAAGGCCGCCGGCCTGCCCGTGGAGGCCTCCGGCCCGGAATACGACGGCCCGCGCGGCTCCTTCACCGCACGCCCCCGCCCCGGACTGCTGGCCGACAGCGCCACCGTGGCCGCGGCCCTGGCCGACCCGGCCGCGGCCGTCCTGGACGCCCGCACCCGTGAGCGCTTCGCCGGCACCGCTCCCGAACCCCGCCCGGGCCTGCGCGGCGGCCACATGCCGGGCGCGTTCAACCTGCCCTTCGCCGAACTCCAGCGCCCCGACGGCCTGATGCGGCCGGCGGAGGAACTCCGCGCGGCCATCGGCGCGCTGACCGGCGACCGGGAGCGCCTCTACTTCAGCTGCGGATCGGGAGTGACGGCCTGCGTCCTGGCCCTCGGCGCCACCCTCGCCGGCTACCGGGACCTGGCCGTGTACGACGGCTCGTGGAGCGAATGGGGCATGCCCTCGGACCGGCGGCCGGTGGTCACGGGCCCCGGGCCGGCGGCCGGGGACGCGGGCCGCAGCGGGGGATAACCCCACCACAGGACCGGGGACCCGCCCCATCGGCCGCGGGCGCTTTCCGCCCGAGACTCGTGACCATGATCTCTCACGCCGTGTCACGTCGCCCCGCCCGCACCGCCGTCGTCGCCCTCGGGGCCGGGCTCCTGCTGGCGGGCTGCTCCCTCGGGGACGGCCCGCAGAAGAAGGCGACGGCCGACGCCACGGTCACCGAGGCCGTCACGGCGGTGGAGGTCACGGGCGCCCGGGCCGGCTCGATCGAGGTCACCGCCGGAAACGGGGCCGGAGTCACGGTCCGCCGGACCGTCCACTACCGCGGGGACACCGCCCCGACGCCCGGACAGCGGGTCACCGCGGGCGTGCTCACCTTCTCCAGCGGCTGCGACGCCACCTGTTTCATCGACTACCGCCTGGAGGTCCCGGCCTCCGCCACGGTCAGGCTGGAGAGCAGCAGCGGCCGCATCACGGTCACGGGCGTGGCGGCGGCCGAGCTGACGGCCGACTCCGGTGAGGTCCGGGCCGACCGCGTCACGGGCCCGCTGAAGGCCACCACCTCCTCGGGCGGGATCACCGCCACCGGCCTGTCCGGCCCGAGCGCGGACGTCCACTCGGAATCGGGTGACGCCCGCCTGCACTTCGCGGTGGCCCCGTCCTCGGTCCGCGCCGAAACCACCTCGGGCGACGTCATCCTGAAGGTCCCCCCGGCCCCCTACCAGCTCGCGGTCACCACCACCTCCGGCACCCGCGACGTCACTGTCCCCGCGGACCCCTCGGCTCCCTCCCGCCTCGCGGCGAAGACCACCTCGGGCAACGTCCGCGTCTCCACACCGGCCGGCTGACCCCTCAGCCGTTCGCCCCGGGCGAACGGCTGTTGGGGAACAACGGGCGGCGCACATGCATTGAGTCGGCATAGCTCAACTTCACTGCCGGAGGGAAGATCATGGCTTCGACGTCCGTAACGCTCACTCTGCCCGTGCTGCCGCTCGACGACGAGGTCGTGCTGCCTGGGATGGTCGTTCCGCTGGACCTGTCCGACGCCGAGGTGCGCGGGGCCGTGGAGGCGGCCCAGGCCGCGGCGGGCAGCGGCGGGAAGCCCCGAGTGCTGCTCGTGCCGCGGATCGACGGGAAGTACGCGGGCACGGGTGTGCTCGGGACCGTCGAGCAGGTGGGGAGGCTCTCCGACGGGGATCCCGGCGCGCTCATCCGCGGCCGCGGCCGCGTCCGCATCGGCGCCGGTACGACCGGACCCGGGGCCGCACTGTGGGTCGAGGGCGAGACCGTCACCGAGCACGTGCCGGACCCGTTGCCGGGTGCGGTCGCCGAGCTCGTCAAGGAGTACAAGGCGCTCGCCACCAGCTGGCTCAAGAAGCGCGGGGCCTGGCAGGTCGTCGACCGGGTCCAGCAGATCGAAGGGGTGTCGGCGCTCGCCGACAACTCCGGGTACTCGCCGTTCCTGACGGTCGAGCAGAAGGTCGAACTGCTGGAGACCGCCGACCCCGTCGCGCGGCTCAAGCTGGCCGTCAAGGCACTCAGCGACCACCTCGCCGAACAGGACGTCGCCGAATCCATCGCCAAGGACGTACAGGACGGCGTCGACAAGCAGCAGCGCGAGTTCCTGCTGCGCCGGCAGCTGGAGGCCGTCCGCAAGGAGCTGCGCGAGCTGAACGGGGAGAAGGAGGGCGAGGAGTCCGACGACTACCGCAGCCGCGTCGAGGCCGCGGACCTCCCCGAGAAGGTCCGCGAGGCCGCGCTCAAGGAGGTCGACAAGCTGGAGCGGGCCAGCGACCAGAGCCCGGAGGGCTCCTGGATCCGCACCTGGCTGGACACCGTCCTGGAGCTGCCCTGGAACGAGCGCACCGAGGACCGGTACGACATCCAGGGCGCGCGCGCCGTCCTCGACGCCGAACACGCCGGGCTGAGCGACGTGAAGGACCGCATCACCGAGTACCTCGCCGTGCGCAAGCGGCGCACCGAGCGCGGCATGGGCGTCATCGGCGGCCGCCGCGGCGGAGCCGTCCTCGCGCTCGTCGGACCGCCCGGAGTCGGCAAGACCTCGCTCGGCGAGTCCGTCGCCCACGCCATGGGCCGCAAGTTCGTCCGGGTCGCGCTCGGCGGCGTACGCGACGAGGCCGAGGTACGAGGACACCGCCGGACCTACGTCGGCGCCCTGCCCGGCCGCATCGTCCGGGCCATCAAGGAGGCCGGGTCGATGAACCCGGTCGTCCTGCTCGACGAGATCGACAAGGTCGGCTCCGACTTCCGCGGGGACCCGGCCGCCGCCCTCCTGGAGGTCCTGGACCCGGCCCAGAACCACACCTTCCGGGACCACTACCTGGAGGTGGAGCTCGACCTCAGCGACGTGGTGTTCCTGGCCACCGCCAACGTCCTGGAGGCCATCCCGGAGGCCCTGGCCGACCGCATGGAGCTGGTCCGCCTCGACGGGTACACCGAGGACGAGAAGGTCGTCATCGCCCGCGACCACCTGCTGCCCCGCCAGCTGGAGCGCGCCGGCCTCGGCGCCGACGAGGTGGTCCTGCAGGAGGAGGCGTTCAGGAAGCTCGCCGGCGAGTACACCCGCGAAGCGGGCGTACGGACCCTGGAGCGGTCCATCGCACGGCTGCTCCGCAAGGTGGCCTCGCAGCACGAACTGGGCGAGCGCGAGCTGCCCTTCAGTATCGGCGCCGACGACCTGCGCGCCCTGATCGGACGCCCGCACCACGTGCCGGAGTCCGCCCAGGACCCGGCGGAGCGGCGTACCGCGGTCCCCGGCGTGGCCACCGGCCTCGCCGTGACCGGCGCGGGCGGCGACGTGCTGTTCGTGGAGGCCTCGCTGGCCGACCCCGAGACGGGCGCGGCCGGTCTGACCCTCACCGGCCAGCTCGGTGACGTCATGAAGGAGTCCGCGCAGATCGCGCTCAGCTTCCTGCGCTCGCACGGCGCCGAACTGGAACTCCCGGTGGCAGACCTGAAGGACCGGGGCGTGCACATCCACTTCCCGGCGGGCGCGGTGCCCAAGGACGGGCCGAGCGCGGGCATCACCATGACGACGGCGCTCGCCTCGCTGCTCTCCGGGCGCCAGGTGCGCACGGACGTGGCCATGACCGGCGAGGTCTCGCTGACCGGGCGGGTCCTGCCGATCGGCGGGGTCAAGCAGAAGCTGCTGGCCGCGCACCGGGCCGGGCTGACCACCGTCATCATCCCCAAGCGCAACGAGGCCGACCTGGACGACGTCCCGGCCGAGGTGCTGGAGGGGCTGGAAGTACACCCGGTGACGGATGTGCGCCAGGTCCTGGAGCTCGCCCTGGCCGGGACCCGGGCCCGGACGGAAGTGCCCTACACCACCGCCGCGTAGGGGCGGGAAGCGGCGCCCGGGTCCCCTCCCCCAGACTCCGTCCGGGGGGACCCCCAGGCGGGGCCCCGGGCCGTCGGCGTGTCCGCTGCGAAATACTGGCGGCCCAACACACCACAGAGGGAGCCGGACGTGCACGGGAGCGAAGACCAGGAGTTCCTTGCCTTGGAGCGGGAGCTGTCCGTCTTCCTCCGGCGCGCCCGCGCCTCCTCCGGCGAGATGGCCCGCGAGCTCCACCCCGAGCTCGAACCCGCCGCGTACGGACTCCTCACCCGCCTGGAGGCGGCCGGCCGGCAGCGGGCCACCGAGCTCGCCGCGTACTTCGGCGTCGGCAAGGCCACCATGAGCCGCCAGTTGCGGGCCCTGGAGGTGCTGGGCCTGGTCGCCCGCGAGCCGGACCCCGCCGACGGCCGGGCCTTCCTGGTCGGCCTCACCGAGGAGGGCCGCGAGCGGTTCCTGCGGGTACGGGACGCGCGGCGCGAGCAGTACATGCGCAAGCTCGCCGACTGGGACCGCGGCGAGGTGGCGGAACTGGCCCGGCTGCTCAACCAGCTGAACGCGGGCGAGGAGTAGGCCCCGAGCAGTCCCGGGGCCGCTCCGGGCAAGCGCCGCGGCAGCCGCGGCGCAGCCCTACAGCTCCGCGTAGACCACCGACGCGTCGTCGTGCCGCTTGCCCCGGCCCGACGGGCGCGCCGGGTCGGACTCGATGGCGCGGACCCGGCCGATCAGCCCCTGCGCGCCTTCCTTCCGCAGCACCGCCAGGCACTGCGACCAGTCGCCCTCCTCGAACGTGTCCGTCCACCGGCTCGCCCCGTCCGTGAGCGCGGCCACCGCCCGGACCCGCCCGCGCGGGGTGCGCCCCGTCACCGCCCGGGCCGCCACCGCCGGATCGGCGGCCGCCGTGAAGAAGCCGCCCTCCGCGTTCCGCAGCGTGTCCGCCGCCTCCGCCGACCGCAGCATGTGCGGCGGGACCCGGTCCAGCCGGTCGTCGAGCACGGCCGTGACCTCTCCGCCCGGAGCCTGCAGGAGCAGTACGGAGTCCGAGAGCACGAGGTGCTCCACGTACGCCTCGTCCCAGCGGACGACGACCACCGTCGCCTGCGGCGTGCGGACGTGAGAAAGGTCACAGGTGTCCCGGTGTGCCTCGGCCGTGGAGCGGACGGCCTCCGCCAGGATCCGGTCCAGCGGCATGTCCCGCCGCGATCCGGACAGTTCGGTCAATCGGCCGCCGAGCCGGGTCGCGAACCACGGCACTCCGTGCACGCATCCGTCGTCGCCGCGCGGCGGGGTGACCCCGTCCAGGACGACCACGACGCCGCCGCCCGAGGCGGGGATCGCGGCCGACACCCAGTCCTCATTGGGGCGTTCCTCGTTACCGGGGGCCGAAGCGAGGTCGATGCGCATGCCATCATTCTGCCGGGCGCGGGGGTCCGGTGCGCGGGTAGGTACGTACCAATGCGGGCGGGGCGGGCGAGAGCGGCCCCGCACGCCCGGCGGGAGCCCCGCCGAGGCCCCGCGGCGTGTGGGCGGGCATACTGCCAAAGCCCGCGTGGATCTTTCAACCGTCCGTCCATGGACGCGCCCTGACATCCGGTGTCCGAGTTGGTCGCCAACTCATCCGTGATGTTCACTCGTTCGAGTGGCCGGGTGGGCGATGTGCGGCTCTCTTCCCATCGCACTGCAAAGGTCTGAGGCGGTACGGGGGAGCGGGGCGCGTTTACTTGTTGACCGGCCGTTACCTCGGCCACACGAGTAGACGAGCAAGAGCACACGTACAGGATTGCGAGCACCGGTGCAGAAGAAGCGGTCTCGGAAGAACGGCACCGCCACCGACGGCCCGGCCCCCGCAGGACGCCGCGTCCGCGTGCGCCGCAGGCTGGTCGTAGGCGTGGCCGTCGCCGGTCTCACCGTCCTCGCGGCAGGCAGCCCAGCCGTCGTCTCCGCCACGAGGGAACTGAACGACTCCCAGCGCCTGGTCACCCTCGCGGAGCAGACCCGGCAGACCCTCACCCTCGCCCACCTCCTCGGGGACGAGCGCGACGCCGTCGTCGAGTACGCCGCCAAGGGCCGCCCCGGCGGGGCCAAGGGCCCCGTCCAGGAACGCGCCGCCCGCACCGACCGGCAGCTCGCCGAGGTCCAGGCCGACGCCGACGAGCCGACCGCCCTGGCCCTCGCCCGCGTCCAGGCCGTCCGCGCCGAGGCCGTCGACGGCAAGGGCAGCGCCCTCGCCGCCCACCAGGCCTACGCCGGAGTCATCGCGGAACTCCTCGCCCCCGGCGACCGGCTCGCCGAACTGACCCCGCCGCGCGCCGTGGCCGCCCTCGCCACCACCCGCCCGATGGCCCCGCTGGGCCAGGCGGTCGACCAGGCCTCGGCCACCCGTGGACTGCTGCTCGCCGCACTGGCCGTCCCCCGCGGCGAGCAGCTCCCCAACTCCGCCGTGGCCGACGAACTCAGCACCGCCGCCCAGCGCTCGCGCGTACGGGAACAGGCCGCGCTGGACGACTTCGCGCGGGCCGCGCGGCCCGACGTACGCCAGACCCTCGCCGCCACCGTCACCGGACCCGAGGTCAAGGCGGCCGACGACCACCTCAAGCGGCTGACCGAGCGGCCCACGCTCTCGGCCGCCGACCGCAAGGCCGACGGGGCCGCCGTCGGCTCCGCGCTCACCGCCCGCATAGACCGCATGCGGTCCGTCGAATCCACCCTCGCGGGACAGCGGGCCTCCGCGCTCGCCGCCCTGCGCGACGACGACGTGACCCGGCTCGAGACCATCATCGCGGTGATGGGCCTGCTGTTCCTGATCGCCGTGGGCGTCTCGACCGCCGTGGCCCGCTCGCTGACCCGGCCGCTGTCCGTCCTGCGCCGTGGCGCGGAGCGGCTGGCGACGCCGGAGGGCTCCGTGGAGCCGGTCCGGTTCACGGGCCGCAACGACGAGTTCGCCGAGGTCGTACGCCACCTGAACGCGGTCCGGGACCAGACCGTCTCCCTGCACACCCGCATCGCGGGGCTCGACGCAGACCGGCGCCGCATCATCGGCCGCAACGAGGCGCTCGCCTCGGGCCGCGAGGTGCTGGAGGAGGAGCTGACGGCGCTGCGCGCAGGGCTCGAAGAGCACCGCCGCATCATGTCGACGACCTCCGTCTCGCTGTCGCTGCGGACCCTGGGCCTGGTGGAGCGCCAGCTCGCGGTCATCGAGGAACTGGAGTCCAAGGAACAGGACCCGGACCGGCTGGCGACCCTCTTCAAGCTCGACCACCTGGCCACCGTGATGCGCCGCCACAACGAGAACCTGCTGGTCCTCGCCGGTCAGGAGCACGGCCACGGCCAGGGACTGCCGGTACCGCTGGTCGACGTCATGCGGGCCGCCGTCAGCGAGATCGAGCGCTACGAGCGCGTCGACCTCGCCGCGCTGCCCTCGCACACCCAGGTCGCCGGGCACGCGGCCGACGACATTTCGCACGTCCTGGCCGAGCTGCTGGAGAACGCGACGACCTTCTCGCCGCCGGACGCCAAGGTGAAGGTGTCCGGGTGGCTGCTGGACTCCGGTGACGTGGTGCTGTCCGTCGTCGACGCGGGCATCGGGGTCACCGAGGACCGGCTGGAAGCACTGAACTCCCGGCTGGCCACGCCCGAGGCCTACGACGAGGAGCCGGAGGCGGAACACGGCCTGGGCCTCGGCCTGTACGTGGCCGGACGCCTCGCGGCGCGCCACGGGGTCACCGCGGAGCTGCGCGCCCCGCGGGACGGCGGCACCGAGGCCCTGGTGGTCGTCCCGGCCGCGCTGCTGCCCGCGACCCCGCCGGCCTCCCCGGTGCACACCCTGGCCACGCAGGGCGGGCCCGCGCTGCACCTGCCCGGCGTGATCGCCGAGGCGAACGAGAACACGCTTCACAGCCGCCTGCGCGGCGAGGCGGCGTCCGCTGCCGGAGAGCCGGAGCCCGGCCTGGAGCCGGAGCCGGAATCGGAGCTCGACCCGGAGCCGGAGCCCGGGCCGGACGGGGCCGGTCTGCCGGACGAGGCCCCGGCCGCCGAGGCGGAGCCCGTCGCCGCTGCTGTCGCCGCCGAGCCGGAGTCCGCGCCCGAGGCCGACGCCGCCGCTCCGGTGGACGGCCCGCTGCCGCCCGCCGAGCAGATCTTCACCGTCCCGGCCCCGGCGGCGGACCCGGAGCCGAACCCGGCCGCGGAGGTCCCGGCCGGGCCCGGTCCCGAGGAGCGGCTGCTCGCGCGGGTCGTCCCCGACGCGGACGCGGCCGCCTCCGGGGCGGCGGACCCCGAGCCGGGGATCCCGGCCGCGGCGCACGATGCCGGGCAGGGTGCCGACGTACGGGAATCCGACCCCGAGCCGGATCCGCACAGCCATGCCACCGCCGCCGAGGAGGACTGGCTCCCCCGCCAGGGCAGCCACCCCGCCGACCCCGCCGAGGCGGAGCCCGTCACCGACAAGGGCCTGCCGAAGCGGACCCCGCGGTCCGTCCCCGTCCCTCGCGTCAGTGACGACGGACCGTCCGAGCCGCCGCGCCGGGTCGACGCCGACGAACTGCGCCGCCGCCTCGGCGGGTTCTACCAGGGCGCCCAGGACGGGCGCCGCGTGGCCGCGGCCGAGATCGCGCGGGACACGGGGCGCGAGCACACGCAGGACCCGGAACAGGAACAGGAACAGGAACAGGGCCACACCGACCAGGGGGACACCGCACAGGAGGCACGCACATGACCGCGCCCAGTACGTACGGACTGAGCACCCAGGCCCGCAACCTGCAATGGCTGCTGACCGACCTGGTCAAGGAGGTACCCGGCGTCACCTCCGTCGCCGTCGTCTCCTCGGACGGGCTCCTGCTCCTGTCCTCGGACCCCGTGACGGACGGCGCCGCCACCGCCCCGCAGGCCAGGAGCAAGGGGCCGCGGGGCGCCTCCGCCGACCTGGCCACCATCATCTCCGGCCTGGGCAGCCTCACCACCGGTGCGGCCGCCCTGATGGACGGCGGCTCCGTCAAACAGACCATGGTGGCGATGGAGCACGGCTCCGTCTTCGTCATGGCCATCAGCGACGGCTCGCTGCTGGGCGTGCACGCCGCCCCCGACTGCGACATGAGCGTCGTCGCCTACCACATGGCCTTGTTCGTGGGCCGCGCCGGCCACGTCCTGACCCCCGAAGTCCGCAGTGAGCTGCGCCAGTCGATGGAGAAGACCCCGTGAGGAGCCAGGCCTCCGACCGGCTGCCGATACGCGGCGCCGATCGCCGACCCGCCCGCGTACGCCCGTACTCCCTCACGGGAGGACGTACCCGGTTCACAGAGGTCCTGCTGGTGGAGACCTTCGTCGCCGCCCTGGACACCAAGGTGTCCGAGCCGCAGAAGCCCGACCGCGTGCCCGAGCTGCCCGCCATCGTCGAGGTGTGCCGCCGCATGCGCACGATCGCCGAGATCGCCGCGCTGCTGAAGCTGCCGCTCGGTGTGGTCCGCGTCCTGGTCAGCGACCTCGCCGACCAGGGCAGGATCCGCGTCTACGGGACGGGCCACGGCACGGGCCGGCCCGAACGCGCGCTGCTCGAAAGGGTGCTCAGTGGTCTTCGCCGTCTCTGAAACGCCCGTGGCGGACGTGTCGGGCGTGGCGGACGACGAGGCCGTCCAGCCCTGGCAGTACGACCGTTCCCGTGCGCCCGTCGCCGTCAAGGTGCTCGTCGCGGGCGGCTTCGGCGTCGGCAAGACCACCTTCGTCTCCTCCCTCTCCGAGATCACCCCGCTGCGCACCGAGGCGGTGATGACCCAGGCCAGCGTCCCGACCGACGACCTGTCCGCGACCCCGGACAAGAACACCACCACCGTCGCGATGGACTTCGGCCGCGTCACCCTCGACGACGACCTCGTCCTCTACGTGTACGGGACCCCGGGCCAGGAGCGGTTCTGGTTCATGTGGGACGACCTGGTGCGCGGGGCCATCGGCGGCATCGTGCTGGCCGACACCCGCCGGCTGCGCGACTGCTTCCCCGCGCTCGACTACTTCGAGAGCTGCGGGCTGCCCTACGCCGTCGCCGTCAACCACTTCGAGGGCACCGAGTCGTACGAGCCCGAGGACGTGCGCGAGGCGCTCACCATCCCGCCGGACGTGCCCGTCGTGATCATGGACGCGCGGAGCCGCCGCACGGTCGTCGAATCCCTGCTGACCCTGGTGGACCACGCCCTCGCCGGCACTCCCGAAGAGAGAACGTGACAGATGCGCAGGATACTTGTCGTCGGAGCCGGCCAGTCCGGTCTCCAGCTCGCCCTCGGACTCCAGTCGAAGGGGTACGAGGTCACCCTCATGTCCAACCGGACGGCGGACGAGATCCGCACCGGGCGGGTCATGTCCACGCAGGTCATGTTCGACACGGCCCTGCAGCACGAGCGCGACCTCCAGCTCAACTTCTGGGAGCAGCAGGCCCCGAAGATCGAGGGCCTCGGCGTCTCCGTCGCCGCCCCCGACTCCGGCCGCGCCATCGACTGGCTGGGCCACCTCAAGGGGTACGCGCAGTCCGTCGACCAGCGCGTGAAGATGGCCGGCTGGCTCGACACCTTCGTGCAGCGCGGCGGCCAGCTGGTCATCCACGGCGCGTCCGTCGCCGACCTCGACTACTTCTCCCGCACGTACGACCTGGTGCTGGTGGCCGCCGGCAAGGGCGAGCTGGTGTCGATGTTCGGCCGGGACGCGGCCCGCTCCCCGTACGACGCCCCGCAGCGCGCCCTCGCCGTCAGCTACGTGCACGGGCTCGGCCCGCGGCCGGAGCACCCGCAGACCGAGGCCGTCCGGTGCAACCTGGTCCCGGGCGTCGGCGAGCTGTTCGTCATGCCGACCCTCACCACCTCGGGGCGGGCGGACATCCTGTTCTGGGAAGGCATCCCGGGCGGTCCGCTGGACGCCTTCAATGGCGTCACGGACCCGGCGGCGCACCTGGCGCTCACGCTGGAACTGATGGAGAAGTTCACGCCGTGGGAGCACGCGCGTGCCACGGAGGTGGAGCTGACGGACGCGGGCGCCACGCTCGCCGGCCGCTACGCGCCGGTGGTCCGCGGGCCCATCGGGCGCCTGCCGGGCGGCGGGCTGGTGCTGGGCGTCGCGGACGTGGTCGTCGCCAACGACCCGATCACCGGCCAGGGCTCGAACTCCGCCGCCAAGTGCGCGGCCTCGTACCTCTCGTCGATCCTGATGCACGGGGAGAACCCGTTCGACGAGGCGTGGATGAAGGCGACCTTCGACAAGTACTGGTTCACCACGGGCAAGCCGGTGACCCAGTGGACGAACGCGATGCTCGGCGTCCCGCCGGAGCACGTGCTGAACCTGATCGGCGCGGCCGGGGAGCTCCAGCCGGTGGCGAATCGATTCGCCAATGGCTTCGACAATCCGGCCGACTTCGACACGTACTTCTTCGACCCCGAGGACACGGCGGACTACCTGGCGGAGGTCGCTTCGTCCACCGCCTCCGCCGCGGCCTCCGTCGGCGCCTCCTCTTCCGAATAACCGGTGTCGTCCCCCGCCGTCGCGCCCTCGGGGAGCGACGGCGGGGTGAATTCCGCGAGCGGCGTCCCGTCGGGGTCGGGCCGTACGGCCCCGAGCAGTGGGTTGGCGGCGATCGGCGAGACCTTGACCTTCGCGCCCGGCCGCGGCGCCTGGATGACCTTCCCGTCGCCCACGTACAAGCCCACGTGGGTGGCCTTGGGGAAGTACACGACCAGATCCCCGGGCCGCAGCTGGTCCAGCGGCACCTTCGGCAGCCGGGCCCACTGCTCCTGGCTGGTACGGGGGATGGCGCGGCCCGCGTGCGCCCAGGCCTGCGAGGTCAGCCCGGAGCAGTCGAAGGACGCCGGACCCTCGGCGCCCCACACGTACGGTTTACCGATCTGCGCGGCCGCGTAGGTGAGGGCCGCGCCGCCGGCGGCCGTGGGGGTACCGGAGCGGGTGGGGAGCCGGCCGGAGGCCACCAGCTCCCGCTGCGCGGTGGCGGTGTCACGGGCCTCGCGTGCGCCGAGCTGTGCGAGCTGCTCGGCGGTCAGGGAGGCGAGCACCCGCTCGACCTCCTTGAGCTGCACCGCGACCTCGTCCTTCCGCTGCCTGCGCTGCGCGGCCAGCGCCCGCTGGGAGTCCAGCGCCTTGCGCGCCTGGGCGGCGAGGGCGTCGGCCGCCCGCTCGCCGCGCGTGAGCCGCTTCAGTACGGCGGCCTGCCGCGCGCCCTCGCGGGCGACGAGGCGGCGCTGGTCCAAGGCGGCCTGCGGGTTCCCGGCCAACAGCATCCGGGCGTACGGGGAGAGGCCGCGGCTGCCTTGGTACTGCTCCCGGGCGAGCCGCCCGAGCAGGGCCTTCTCGGAACCGAGGGCGCTGCGGGCCTTGCCGGACTCGGCAGTGAGCCGCCGCTCCTCCTCCTGGCGTGAGGTGAGGGCGGCGTCGGTGGCGTTGTACGCCTCGGCGGCCTCCTCGGTCTTCTGGTAGAGCCCCTGCAGACGGGTGAGGAGCACCCCGACGTTCTCACCGGGCAGCGGTTCGGCACGGACGGCGGGCAGGGGCCCGGCCGTGAGGAGCACCGCGGCGATACAGACGGCACGAAGCAGCCGATGGGACAATGTGATCACCTCCGAGGCCGCCGATGCTGCCACGCCCGGTATGACGAATCCCCGAGCGGCATCGGCGGGCCTCGGGCACTCACCCGGTTGGCGGGGGGCGGGGCGGGGGCGGGCGTCCCGCCCCTCCCGAAGCCACCGACCAACCCCACCCCACCCCGCAACCCCACCCCCCTGTAACAACCCCGTTGCCGGAACTGTGGGGTCCGCCATAGGCGGTGTGGTCCCGGCCTGGTGGACTCGGCGGATGGCGCTCCTGCTTCTGCTGCTCATTCCGGCCGGGCTGGTCGCGGCCTTCGGGCTCTTCGGCTACGGCCTCGTCACCCTCGGCCGGACCGGGCGGCGGCGTACCGGCCGTCCGGTGTGGAAGCGGGGCCTCGCCGCCCTCCTGGCCGGTGTCGCCGCCGCCTTCTACACGTGGGGCCTGCTGTACGTCGCCGGCGCGGTGGTGGACGCGGAAGACGGCGGCACCGATTCCTCGCCGCTCCGGCCCTGTCGGACGCCGGGCCAGTGGGAGCGGGCGCTGACGGTCGTCGACTACACCGTGGACTACGTGCCCCTCCGCTTCGTCTGCGAGACGACGGGCGGCGGGCGGTACGCCGCCGAGTCCGTGCCCGGCTACATCAACCCGGCCGCGCTCGGCTTCGCGCTGGCCGCCGCCGTGTGCGCCGGCGCCGCGGCCCTCGAATCGGAGCGCCGTGTCCGGGAGGACCCGGCCGTGTGATGCGGAGCCCCTGTGCCGTCAGCCGCGCAGGAGACGGCTCTTGGCCGTCGCGAACTCCTCCGGGGTCAGCAGGCCTTCCCGGGCCAGGTCGGCCAGTTGCCGTAGCTCCGCCACCAGGCCCGCCGGGGGAGTGGCTCCACCCGGAGGCATACCCACCGGGGAGCCGGCCTCCGGCTCCCACTCCGGCTCCGCCCGCTCCGCCTCCCACGCCTCCGGTTCCGGCTCCGCCTCCACCGGCTCCACCGCCCCCGCCGGTGTCCAGCGCACCCCGTGCCGTGGCTCGTCCGCCCTCACCGTGCCCTCCGTCGCGCCCACCGCGCGCGCCAGCAGGCCCCGTAGCAGCGGGCGGCCCGGCGGGCGGTCCGCGGACCGCACCGTCACTCCCACCGGCCTGATGAACATCAGGCCACGCCCATCCGGGGATCGGCCGGGATCCGGTCCACCGGGATGCGGACCGAACCCACGATCCGGCCGCCCGCCGCCCGTACGGCGATCGCCGCGTCCTCGGCCCACACGTGTTCGACCACCAGCAGCAGCGCGCAGCTCCCGCGCTCCAGCAGCCCCGCCGACTCCTGTACGTCCTCCGGCCCGATCAGCCGTGCCACGTCCCGGCCCGTCAGCAGGCCCCGTAGCTCAACGAACTCGTCGAACTCGGCGGCCAGGACCTCCCCCGCCGCCGTCCTCGTGACCACGAGCCCGTCGATCAGCCGGACCACCCCGGTCTTGCGCAGGCCCATCACGGCCTCGACCGCCGGCACCCGAAGCTGCTCCTCCGGGAAGGCGAGCACGATGAATTCCACAGGTCCCATAAGGCTCGGCTCCGCTTCCGACCGTTTGTGACGACTCCTCGGCACACTATGGCATAACCGGACATAACATCCGCCGCTTGCTACGTTTCGCGTATGACCGCTCTGACGGCAGAGGTGGCGGAGCCCGCCCCGCCCCCGCCCCCCGACGCCCGCGCCCCCAAGCGCCGCGGCGTCGAGCTGACGCTCCTCGCCGGCGCCGTCCTGATCTCCGTCCTCGGCCACCTCTACGTCGGCCTCGCCACCACCGGCCACATCCCGCGCCCCGCCGCGCACTACGCCGGCGGCCTCGCCGCGGCCGCCCTGCTCGCGCACGTCGCCGTACGCCTGCGCGCCCCGTACGCCGACCCCCTCGTGCTGCCGATCGCCGTACTGCTCAACGGACTCGGCCTCGTCCTGATCCAGCGCCTCGACGCGACCACCCCCGCCCACCTCACCGCCGACGACCAACTCCTCTGGTCAGCCCTCGGGATGGGGCTCTTCGTACTCGTCGTCGCGGCGCTGCGCGACCACCGCACGCTCCAGCGGTACGCGTACCTCTCCGTCACCGCCGCCCTCGGGCTGATGCTCGTCCCCGTCTTCTTCCCGGCGGTCAACGGCGCCCACATCTGGATCCGTTTCGCCGGACTCTCCTTCCAGCCGGGGGAGTTCGCCAAGATCCTGCTCGCCGTCTTCTTCGCCTCCTACCTCGCCGCGAACCGCACCGCCCTCGCCCTCACCGGCCGCCGCCTCTTCTGGAAGCTGCGCCTGCTCCCCGGCCGCGTCCTCGGCCCGATCCTCACGATCTGGCTGCTCAGCGTCGGCGTGCTGGTCCTGGAGCGCGACCTCGGGACCTCGCTGCTGTTCTTCGGACTGTTCGTGATCATGCTGTTCACCGCCACCGGCCGGATCGGCTGGATCGCGATCGGGCTGCTGCTCGCCGCCCTCGGCGCGTACGCCGTCGGGACCTTCGAACCGCACGTGAACAGTCGCGTGGACGACTGGCTGAACCCCTTCGCTTCCATCGAGCGCGGCGAGGGCCCCGGCCAGCTCGCCCAGTCCCTCTTCGCCTTCGCCGCCGGCGGCCTGCTCGGCGCCGGGCTCGGCCACGGCCAGTCCTTCCTCATCGGCTTCGCCGCCAAGTCCGACTTCATCCTCGCCACCGCCGGCGAGGAGCTCGGCCTCGTCGGCCTCGCCGCGATCCTGCTCCTCTACGGGCTCCTCGTCGCCCGCGGCTTCCGGGCCGGGCTCGCGCTGCGCGACCCCTTCGGCCGGCTGCTCGCCACCGGTCTCGCCTCGATCGTCGCGCTCCAGGTGTTCGTCATCGCGGGCGGAGTCACCGGCCTCATCCCGCTGACCGGCATGGCCATGCCCTTCCTCGCCCAGGGCGGCTCCTCCGTCGTCACCAACTGGATCATCGTCGCCCTCCTCGTCCGGCTCAGCGACAGCGCGCGCAGACCGCGCCCCGCGCAGCGGGCCGCGGGCCCGGACAGCGCCCGCCCGGAGGCCGCCGCGTGATCCGCTACATCCGCTGGTGCGCGTACTTCTGCGCCCTCCTGCTCGTCGCCCTGCTGGTCAACATCGGGCGCGTGCAGGTCTGGGAGGCCGCCGCCTACGGGGCGAATCCGGCCAACAAGCGCCCCGCCATCGAGCGCTACGCGCAGCCGCGCGGGAACATCCTGGTCGACGGGCGCCCCGTCACCGGCTCCCGCGACAGCGGCCAACTGCTGCGCTACGAGCGGACGTACGCGAACGGCCCGCTGTACGCGCCCGTCACCGGCTTCTCCTCGCAGACGTACGGGACCAGCTTCGTCGAGCGCGCCGAGGACGCGATCCTCTCGGGCACCGACCCCGGGCTCTCCGCCTTCCCGCTCTGGTACGACCTCGCCCGCGGCCGCCCGGCCGGCGGGAACGCGGCCACCACCATCCGGGCGGGCGTGCAGCGGGCCGCGTACGCCGGGCTCGCGGGCAAGCGCGGCGCGGTGGCCGCCGTGGAGCCGGCCACCGGGAAGATCCTCGCCCTGGTCAGCAGCCCTTCGTACGATCCGTCCGTGCTCTCCGGTACGGGTGCGCGGGTCAAGCAGGCCTGGGCCCGGCTGAACGCGGACCCGGCCCGGCCGATGCTCAACCGGGCGCTGCGCGAGACCTACCCGCCCGGCTCCACCTTCAAGATCGTGACGGCGGCGGCCGCCCTCGACGCGGGCGTGGTCGCCGATGCGGACGCGCCGACGCAGACCCCGGACCCGTACCCGCTGCCCGGTACCAGCACCCTGCTGCCGAACGCGGCCACGGGCTGCCAGGACGCCTCGATGGCGGAGGCGGTGCAGTGGTCCTGCAACACGGTGATGGCGAAGATCGGGGTGCGGGTCGGGCTGCGCCGGATGGTGGCGGCGGCGGAGCGGTTCGGGTTCAACGGCGGCGGGCTGCGGGTGCCTTCGTGGGTGTCCCGGTCGAACTTCGACACCGACATGAGCCAGGACCAGCTGGCCCTGTCCTCGATCGGGCAGTTCAACACGAGGGCGACGCCGCTGCAGATGGCGATGGTGGCGGCGGCGGTCGCGGGGGGCGGGGAGCTGAAGTCCCCGTACCTGGTGGAGCGGACGACGCAGGACGACGGGTCGCCGGTGCGGCGCGGCGACCAGCGCAGCCTGGGCCGGGCCATGAATCCGGCCACCGCGCTGCGGCTGCAGGGGCTGATGGTGAAGGTGGTGGAGAACGGGACGGGGAAGAACGCGGCGATCCCGGGCGCGGTGGTCGGCGGCAAGACCGGCACCGCGCAGCACGGCGTGGGCAACGCGGGGACCCCCTACGCGTGGTTCATCTCCTGGGCCAAGGCAGACGGGGCGCCGATGCCGGGGGTCGCGGTGGCGGTGGTGGTCGAGGACGCGGCGGCGGACCGCGGAGACATCAGCGGGAACCTGGCCGCCGCGCCGATCGCGCGGGCGGTGATGGAGGCGGCGCTGTCCGCACGGTGAAGCGGGGCGGACCTGGGGGGGAAGCGGCGGACGGGGCTAGGCGGCCCCGTCGGCTATGGCGGCCTCGACCTCCGCCACCCGCTCCGATTCCTCGGCCGCGAACCGCACGCGGTCGAGGGCCTCGGCGATCTCCTCGTCCTCGCGCATCAGCAGGTCCAGATTCGAGTCGCCCATCTCGAAGACGCCCATCTCCAGGTACGCCTTCTGCAGCCGCTCGCCCCACAGTCCGATGTCCTTCACGCAGGGCACGATCCGGCTGAACAGCAGCTTGCGGAAGAGCGCCAGGAACTCCGACTGCTCGCTGAACTGCTCCGCCTCCTTCTTCGGGATGCCGAAGTTCTCCAGCACCTCCACCCCGCGCAGCCGGTCCCGCATCAGGTAGCAGCCCTCGATCACGAACTCCTCGCGCTCGCGCCGTTCGGCGTCGGTGAGCTGCTTGTAGTAATCGCGCAGCGCCATCCGCCCGAAGGCCACGTGCCGGGCCTCGTCCTGCATCACGTACGCCAGGATCTGCTTCGGCAGCGGCTTGTCGGTCGTGTCGCGGATCATCCCGAAGGCGGCCAGCGCCAGCCCCTCGATGAGCACCTGCATGCCCAGGTACGGCATGTCCCAGCGGGAGTCGCGCAGGGTGTCGCCCAGCAGCGCCTGGAGGCTGTTGTTGATCGGGTACAGCATCCCGACCTTCTCGTGCAGGAAGCGCCCGAAGACCTCGGCGTGCCGGGCCTCGTCCATGGTCTGCGTGGCGGAGTAGAACTTCGCGTCGAGGTCCGGCACCGACTCCACGATGCGCGCCGCGCACACCATCGCGCCCTGTTCACCGTGCAGGAACTGGCTGAACTGCCAGGAGGCGTAGTGCCGGCGCAGCTCGCCCTTGTCCTTCTCGGTGAGCTTGGCCCAGTGCCGCGTCCCGTACAGCGTCAGTGCCTCGTCCGGGGCGCCCAGCGGGTCGTACGGGTCCACCTCGATGTCCCAGGAGATGCGCTTGGCGCCGTCCCACTGCTTGTCCTTGCCCTTCTGGTAGAGCGCGAGGAGCCGCTCGCGGCCCTCGTCGTACTCCCAGCTGAAGCGGGCCGAGCCGGTGGCGGGGATCTGCCAGACGCCCTCGCCCGGGTCCTTGGTGTAGAGCTCGTGCGTCGACACTGACGCCTCCTCGTCTCACGTACTTCCGCACAGGACTGGACAGTTGGCAGCGTCACACGTTGGTAGACGCGCGGTCAACAAGTCGTGCGCGAGGGATTGACGACCTTGCTGACAGGCAGTCTCATAAGCAATGACCGCCGGTAACCCAACGAGCGAGGTATCCGAAGCCATGACGACCGTGACCGACCGAACCGCGCTGAGGGACGCACTCGGCCTGCTCAAGGACCGCGAGCAGATCGCCGAACGGCTGCTCGAATCCTCTGCCAGGCACTCCTTCGACCCGGACAAGGAACTCGACTGGGACGCCCCGATGGTCGAGGGCAAGTACTACTGGCCGCCGGAGCTGCTGTCCCTCTACGACACCCCGCTCTGGAAGAAGATGGGCGAGGAGCAGCGCATCGACCTCTCCCGCCACGAGGCGGCGGCACTCGGCTCGCTCGGCATCTGGTTCGAGATCATCCTCATGCAGCTCCTCGTCCGCCACATCTACGACAAGTCCCTGACCAGCAGCCACGTGCGCTACGCGCTCACCGAGATCGCCGACGAGTGCCGCCACTCGATGATGTTCGCCCGCATGATCGAGAAGGCCGGCGCTCCGGCGTACCCCGTCTCCCGCGTCAACCACAACCTCGCCCGCATCCTCAAGACGGTCTCCACCACCCCCGGCTCCTTCGCCTGCACCCTCCTCGGCGAGGAGATCCTCGACTGGATGCAGCGCCTGACCTTCCCGGACGAGCGCGTCCAGCCCCTCGTCCGCGGCGTGACCCGCATCCACGTCATCGAGGAGGCCCGGCACGTCCGGTACGCCCGCGAGGAACTGCGCCGCCAGATGCTGACGGCCCCGCGCTGGGAACAGGAACTCACCCGGATCAGCTGCGGCGAGGCGGCCCGCGTCTTCTCCCTCGCCTTCGTCAACCCGGCCGTCTACGAGAACATCGGCCTGGACCGCCGCGAAGCCGTCGCCCAGGTCAAGGCGAGCGGCCACCGCCGCGAGGTCATGCAGACCGGCGCCAAGCGGCTCACCGATTTCCTGGAAGACATCGGCATCCTGCGCGGACCCGGCCGCCGGCTGTGGAAGAGCTCGGGCCTCCTGGCGTAGGAAGGTCGTCTACGCTGCGGGCATGACCGTACGCGCCTACCGCAGACTGAGCGTCGAGGAGCGGCGAGCCCAACTCCTCGACGCCGCCCTGTCGTTGTTCGCGCACCGGGCGCCGGAGGACGTCTCGCTCGACGACGTCGCCGAGGCCGCCGGGGTCTCGCGCCCCCTCGTCTACCGGTACTTCCCGGGCGGCAAGCAGCAGCTCTACGAGGCCGCCCTGCGCTCTGCGGCGGACGTCCTCGAACTGTGCTTCGCCGAACCCCAGGAAGGCCCCCTGACCCAGCGGCTCACCCGGGCCCTCGACCGGTACCTGGCCTTCGTCGACGAACACGACGCCGGCTTCTCGGCCCTCCTCCAGGGCGGCAGCGTCGTGGAGACCTCGCGCACCACCGCGACGGTCGACGGCATCCGGCGCGCGGCGGCCGAACAGATCCTCTTCCACCTGTCCGTGCCCGCCCCCGGGCCGCGCCTGCGCATGATGGTCCGCACGTGGATCACGGCCGTCGAGGCCGCCTCCCTCATCTGGATCGACGAGGGCAAGCAGCCGGAGGTCGAGTCCCTGCGGGACTGGCTGGTGGACCAGTTCGTCGCGCTGCTGACCGCCACGGCGGCCACGGACCCGGAGACGGCCGCCGCGGCCCGCGCCGCCCTGGCCCTGGAATCGGCGGACGGCCCGGTCGGCGTCCTGGCCCGCCGCGTCATCCCGGTGGTCTCCGAGGCCGCCCACCTGCTGTGACACTGGTGGGGTGAAAAGCGAACCGACCCCCTTCGAGGGCGGCCCGATGGACGGCCGGGTCCTCCCGATCCTCCTCGGCCCGACCGGACACCCCCCGAAGTGGTACGAGATCCCGGTCCCGGCACCCGACGGCGGCGCCCCGACGGTCCTGCTGTACGAGCGCGTCCCGGCGGGCTACTCCAAGCGCCTGGGCCTCCAGAAGGGCTGGAAGTACACCTTCGCCCCCTCGGGCCAGAAGCCCAAGGTCCGCTGGCCCTGGACCAAGTCCCCCCGCCCGTAACCGCTGCCGCTGCGCGTCCGGGGCGCCGGCACTGCTTCCCGCCGCGGCGGGGGCGGGCACGGTGAAGGTGTCCGCCCCGCTCGTCGACGGTTCCTACGAGCCCGGAAGCGACAGCACCGCCAGCGCCCCGCCGCCCTCCGCCCGCCGGAACTCCAGCCGTGCCCCGATCGCCTCCGCCTGCCCGGCGGCGATCGTCAGGCCCAGCCCGTGCCCCTTCGACCTCTCCCCGGTGCGGAACCGCTGCGGACCGTGCGCCAGCAGGTAGTCGGGGAACCCGTCCCCGTGGTCCCGTACGGTCACCACCGGCCCGTTCACCGTCAGGACCACCGGCTCCCGCCCGTGCTTGTGCGCATTGGCCACCAGGTTCCCGAGCACCCGCTCCAGCCTCCGCCGGTCCGTCTCCACGTGCGCGTCCCGGACGACCACGACCTCCGTCCGCGTCCCCGAGGCCCGCACCACCCGCCCCGCCAGCCGCCCCAGCTGGTGCAGATCGGTCTCCACCGCCTCGCTGCCCGAGTCCAGCCGCGAGATCTCCAGCAGGTCCTCCGTCAGCTGCCGCATCGTCCGCACCCGCTCCCGCACCAGCTCCGTCGGCCGCCCCTCCGGCAACAGCTCCGACGCCGCCTGCAACCCGGTCAGCGGCGTGCGCAGCTCATGTGCCACGTCCGCCGTGAACCGCCGCTCGCCCTCCAGCTTCGCCTGCAGGGTCGCCGCCATCGTGTCCAGCGCCCCGGCCACCGTCGCCACCTCGTCCTGGTGCCGTGAAGGGTCCTTCGTCCGGGGATCGCCCACCCGCGCGTCCAGGTCGCCCTGCGTGATCCGCCGGGCCACCGTCGCCGTCTGGTGCAGCCGCCGCGTCACCCGCGTCACCGCGAACGCGCCGACCAGCAGCGTCCCGCCGATCGCCAGGACCGACGACCCGATGATCGCGTTGTCCAGCCCGTTGATGGTGCGCGCGCTCTGCTCGTAGTCGACGACGGTGGCCAGCGCCCGCCCGTCCGCCGGCGCCGCCGCCCACATCGTCGGGCGGCCCCGGTGGTCGGCCAGGACCGTCCCGCGGTACCCGCTGACGGCCAGCGCCCGCAACCGCGGCGGCAGCCCCGCGGGATCCAGCCCCGACTCCGGCGGCAGCGCCTCGCCGTCCTCGTACGCCTGCGAGGCGTCGTCCAGCTTGGCGAGCGCCTTCTCGCGCGCCGCGGCCACGGTCTGGCGGGTCACCTCGACGTGCACGAGCGCCCCCAGCGCGGCCGCCAGGGAGCAGCACATCACCACGATGAAGCACGCCGCCTTCCAGGTCAGCGTCGCCGTCCAGGCGGGCAGCCAGGGCCTCACGGCGTACCCGGCCCGCCCGTGCCCGGGCTGGACGGACTCGCCGGGCCCTGCGGACCGCCCGGCACCCGTACGATCTGCTCCCGCGTCGGCAGCATGGTGAGCTGCTTCTCGTCCCAGGACCAGGCGGTGATCAGCTCGTAGCCGTTGTTCCCGCTGGGCGCGCGCAGGACCACGTCCCGCCCGGCCAGGTCCACGGAGATGACGGTCTGCGTGGTCGCCATGATCCGGTTGAGCCGGCCGTGCTCGTCCGCCGTGTACACCCGTACCGACATCATCTTGTCCGGGAACTCGATGCCGACGATCAGCTCGTCCTCGCCGTTGCCCGTGAGGTCCCGGTAGTACGGCGCCAGCACCGGGCACGCCTCGGGCTCCGCGTCCTGCTTGCCGCAGTCCTTGATCGCGGCCGCGGTCCGGGGCGGCATCCCGTCCGCGCCGACGTCCGTCTTCGGATGGGCCCGCAGCTCCGCCTGGACGATGGCCACCGGGTCGACGCCGCGCACGTCCTGGTCCCGGACGGGCGGGATCCCCTTGACGTACTCGGGCGGGGCTCCGCCCGGATCGGCCGGCGGTACGACGGCGCCCTGACGGTCGGGCCACAGGTGTACGGGCCCGCTCGCGGTCGGCGCCCTGCCCGCGCCGGCCAGTTCGCCGCCGTCGCCGCACCCCGCCAGCAGGGTCACCAAGGCGAGCACCGTGAGTGCCGGTGCCGCGGAGGCGGTGGCTGTGGCGGCGGCCGAGCGGAATGAAAGCGCTTTCACGGACCCCGACGTCCTCCTGTCCGCGCGGTGCGAGATCGATCTCGGCAACCTTATGCAGAGGTATGACGTTTTCGCTCGCGGCTTTCCCCGCCTGCGGACGGCGCCCGCGCCTCAGCCCTCGGTCCGCCCGCGCCGCAGCATCGCGAAGCCGAGCCCGGCGGCGCCGACGGCCGCGATGCCGCCGCCCGCGGCGAGCAGCAGCACGCCCTCGCCCGGTCCGTCGGCCAGTGTGTTCAGGCGCTGCACCCCGGCCGGGCCGGTGGCGACGGCCCCGATGCCGCCGCCCGCCGCCTTCGACGCCGACGCGGGGACGACCTGCCGGCTGCGGGTGCCCGTCTTGTGGCCCTCGCCCCCGACGGCGTGCGCGACGGCCCCGGCGGGAGCGCCGCCCACCCAGGACGTCAGCCGCCCGTCGGACTCCAGCGAGGCGTGCAGTTCCCCGGCACTGCCGAAGCCCGTGATGCCGTCATGGCTGGTCAGGGTGGTGGCCTTGTAGCCCTCGGCGGTCAGGATGTCCGCCTGGTACGCGCCGTCGGCGATGCGGTAGACCTTCGCCGTGGAGGTGCCGTCCGCGAGGGCGAGGCTCTTGACCAGAACCCCCCGCGGGCCCGCGGAGTGCGCGGCCGAGGCCGCGGGCACGCCTTCGGCCAGAGCGGCGGCCGTGGGCAGCGCCAGCAGACTTCCGGCGCACGCGGTCACGGCGGCGGCGCGAACGACGGTGCGGCGGCTGACGGTGCTCACGGGAAGCCCTTCGGTGCTGTTCGGAGCCTGGCGGGTCCAGGTGCGACCAACTTAGGGGGCGGCCGTTGCGGCGGCGCCCCGTTCGTGTAACAGCGGTGTCGCAGGGTCACGTCGGAGTCGTTACACAACCGGGGGATTGCCGTGCGGCGTCCCGGCTGCTCCCATGGAGCGCGGGGGTGAGGGCGATGAGGGGACTCAAGGTACTGCCGAGCGGCCGGCCCGGCCGCGGCCGGCTGTATGTCAACCTGCCCGACGGGCAGGCGGTGGCCTGGTACGACCGGCAGGCGAACCGGATCAGCGTGCTCGCGGACGACCATCGGGAGGCGATCCTGGCGGTGTTACGGCCCTATCTCAGCGGCACGGTCTCGATCGGGCCGCCCCCCGTACCCACGGCCGCCGACCTGGCCGGCCTCGCCCTCCCGCCGGACGCGGACCTGGCTCCCAACCGCCCCGGCGAGGCCCTGCTGGGGGAGCTGGAACACGGCCCGGCGGGCAGCCGGACCCGGCACCGGCTGCGCCAGGACCTGGCCGCCCAGCAGCGGACGGGCGACGTCTGCGACGCCCTGGAGGCGCAGGGCTGGCGGATCCTGCACTGCGTCCCGCTCCCGGGAACGGGCCGCATCGACCACCTGCTCATCGGCCCGGCCGGGATCTTCTGCGTCCGTTCGGTCCCGGGCCGCCGCCAGCGCGCGGTGGTCGGAGACCTGCTGCTCACGGTCGGCCGCGCGGAACCCCGCCCGGACCCGCGCTGGGCCCGCCGCGCGGCGGCCCGCGCCACCCTCGCCCTGACGGCCCAGGTCACCCCCGCCCTGGCGGTGGCCGACGCCTCCCGCGTCGAGGTGGCCCCCACCGTCCGCGACATCCGGGTCCTGCAGCCCCCGACGGCCGCCGCGGACCTCACCGGATCCGAGGTCGCCCTCAAACCCCCGGACATCGAGGCCCTGTTCACGCTCGCCCGCGACGCGAGAACGTGGCTGGGCGGGTCCGGCCGCGGCATCAGCGGCTTCGGCGGCTGAGGCCGGGGAGCCGGGGGCGCCGGGTGACCGGGTAGGGGCAGCGGCGCAGGGCCCCGCCCGGCCCCAACCGGTCCCGCCCGGGTCAGGCGGAGGTGCGCTTCCGGGGCGCCGCCTTCTTCGTGGCGGCGGCCGTCTTCTTCGCGGCCGCCGAAGTGGACTTGGTCGCCGCCGTCTTGGCCGTCTTGGCCGCCTTGGCAGTCTTGGCCGCCGACTTCGTCGTCTTCGTGGACTTGGCGGCGGCCGCGGTCCTCTTCGTCGCGCCGGAGGCCGTCTTCTTCGCCGAAGCCGCCGTCGACTTCTTCCCGCCCACCGACTTCGGCGCGGCGGCGGCCGCCCTGCGCCGGATCGGCGTCACGTCGGCCTCCACCCCGGCCTCCGCCGCGGAGGTCTCGCCCCGCGAGGCCTTGGCCTCCTTCACGCTCTTCTCCAGCGCCGCCATCAGGTCGATCACCTTGCCCCCGGCCGGCTCCACGACGGCCTCGGCCGGCTCGAACGCGCCACCCGCCTTCGCCGCGATCATCGCCTCCACTGCATCCCGGTAGTCGTCGTGCAGCGAGGACATCTCCACCTCGCCGAGCGTCGCCATCAGCGCGTCCGCCAGGTCGAGTTCGGCCTCCCGTACGGACACGTCCGCCTCCGGCGCCACCCCCTCCGGCGCCCGGATCTCGTCCGGCCACAGCAGCCCGTGCATCGCGATCACGTCGTCGACGACCCGCAGCATGCCCAGCCGCTCCCGCCCCCGCAGCGCGTACTTGGCGATCGCGACCTTCCGGCTCCGCTTCAGCGCCTCCCGCAGCAGCGTGTAAGGCTTCGCCGCCGTCGCCCCGTTCGCCGCGAGATAGTACGCCGCGTCCATCTGGAGGGGATCGATCTCCTCCGCCGGCACGAACGACATGATCTCGATCGTCCTGGCCGTCGCGATCGGCAGCTGCCCCAGGTCCTCATCGGTGATCGGGATGAGCGACCCGTCGGCCTCCTCGTACCCCTTGCCGATCTCGGTGCCCGGCACCTCCTCGCCGTCCAGCTCGCACACCTTGCGGTAGCGGATCCGCCCGCCGTCGGCGAGATGGATCTGGCGGAAGGAGATCGAGTGGCTCTCGGTGGCGTTCACGAGCTTGATCGGAATGCTGACCAGGCCGAAGGAGATCGCCCCGTTCCAAATGGATCGCACGGTTCCTCCTGATTCGTGGCAGTCTCATCGTATGACGCCGATCACATTGGTGGAGGGCCGTCGCATCACGCTCAGCAACCTCGACAAGGTCCTGTATCCGGAGACCGGCTTCACCAAGGGCGAGGTGCTCCACTACTACGCCACCGTGGCGGGCTCCCTCCTCGCCCACATCCACGACCGGCCGGTGTCCTTCCTGCGCTATCCCGACGGTCCGGACGGCCAGCTCTTCTTCACCAAGAACCCGCCGCCCGGCGCACCCGCCTGGGTGAAGACCACCCCCGTCCCCCGTTCCGAGGACCTCTCCGCCGAACAGGTGGTCGTCGCGGACATGGCCACCCTGATGTGGTCCGCCAACCTCGTCGTGGAGTTCCACACCCCCCAGTGGCCCGCCGGCGCCCCCGCGGTCGCCGACCGGATGGTCCTCGACCTCGACCCCGGCGCGCCCGCCTCCGTCGTCGAGTGCTGCGCCGCCGCGCTCTGGCTGCGCGACCGGCTCGCCGCCGACGGCCTGCACGCCTACGCCAAGACCTCCGGCTCCAAGGGCATGCACCTGGCCGTGCCCCTGGAGCCGACCCCGTCCGGGCAGGTGTCGGCGTACGCGAAGCTCCTCGCCCAGGAGGCCGAGCGCGAGCTCCCCGACCTGATCGTCCACCGCATGGCCAAGGCCCTGCGCCCCGGCAAGGTCTTCGTCGACCACAGCCAGAACGCCGCCGCCAAGACCACCGCCGCCCCCTACACGCTGCGCGCGCGGGCCCGCCCGACCGTGTCCGCGCCGGTGTCCTGGGAGGAGGTGGCGGCCTGCCGGACCCCCGCCGACCTGGTCTTCCTCGCCGACGACATCGGTCCGCGGCTGGAGCGCGACGGGGACATCTTCGGCCCGATGCTCAACCCCGCCCTGGCCGGCCGGCTGCCCGGAGTGCGGGGAGCCGGGCCGTGATCCTGGTCGCGCTGGCCGCCGCCGTACGGACCCTGCCGCGCGGGGCGGGCCTGGCGTACGAGCCGAAGTTCGACGGCCACCGCCTGGTCGTCGTGCGCTCCGAGGCGGACGTGGCGCTGCAGGCGCGCTCCGGCCGGATGGTGACGAGCGCCTTCCCCGATCTGGCCGCGGCCGCACGCCAGTTGCCCGCCGGAACGGTCCTGGACGGCGAGGTGGTGGTCTGGCACGCGGGCCGGACGGACTTCGCGCTGGTGCAGCGGCGGGCGGCGGCCACGCCCGCGCGGGCCGCCGTACTGGCCCAGAGCCTGCCGGCCTCGTACGCCGCCTTCGACGTACTGGAACTGGCCGGGCTCGACCTGCGCGGGCGTACGTACGAGCGCCGCCGTGCGCTCCTGGTCGACCTGCTGCTGCCGCTCGGGCCGCCGCTGCAGCCGGTGCCCATGACGACCGACCCGGAACTGGCCGCCACCTGGTACGAGACCCTGCCCGCCAGCGGTGTCGAGGGCCTGGTCATCAAGCGGCTCGACCAGACCTACCCGGCCGGGCGGCGCGGCTGGCAGAAGCTCCGGCACACGGACGTCCGCGACGCCGCGGTGGTCGGCTACACCGGCACCCCGCGCCGCCCGCTCGCCCTGGTGCTCGTGCTGCCGGTCGGGGACGAGACCCCGACGGTGTCGAGCCCGCTGACGGCGGCCCTGCGGGCGGAGGTGGCGGCGGCCGTCGCCGACCGCGCGCAGGCCGCGCAGGCCGGGGCGACCGTCACCGCGATCGGGCTCGGCGAGGTCCCCTACCGCCCGCTGGACCCGCCGCTGGCGGCGGAGGTCCGCCACGCCTCGGCCCGGCATCCGCCGCCGGAGGTGCTGCGGCTGCGGACAGACCTCTGAGCCGCGCGGGAGGCGCGGTTCAGAGGGTGAGGTGAGGTGAGGTGTCAGCTGTGGGCGCCGCGACCCGCGTTCGGGGGAGCCCCGGGCTGTGGGTGCGGACCAGGGCCTTCCACGGGCTTGTAGCCGGACTCGCGTTCCGCCCGGACTTCGTCAGGATGACCGGAGGTCGTGGAGCCGAAGTTCCCGTAGCCCTGCATCTCGTGCGGTCTCAGGCCGCCCTCGGGGATCTCCACCGGGTCCCGCTCCTCGCGGACCTCGTACACGGCTCCGCCGTTGGGCAGGTGGGGCTGGCTCTCGGGAGTGGGCGGCGGGGGCTCCTTCGCCCGGACCCGCTGGCCCAGCTTGAAGCCGGCGAGAAGGAAGCCGACGATCGCTAGCCCGACGATCAGGAACCATGCGATGTGGGTCAGCGTCTCGTCCACGCTCAGGGTCATGTCCATGAAGTCCACTTTCCCGCATTTCAGCACTGAATGCGCTGTTCGGTGGGGGATATCTTGCGCCGTCCGGGGTACGCGCCCTGCGGAAGCCGGAGCGGAGAAGGGAGCCGGTCATGCCCCGCGGATCTTCCCCCAAGCGCGAACGCCAGTACGAACACATCAAGGAGAGCGCCGAGCAGCGCGGCGAGTCCGAGGAGAAGGCCAAGGAGATCGCCGCCCGGACGGTCAACAAGGAACGCGCCCGGGCCGGCGAATCCAAGACCGCGAGCAAGGAGTCCCTGGAGGACATGTCCTCGTCCCGGCGCGGCGGCCTGCGCTCCCACTCCGGCGCGCAGGGCCCCACGTACGACCAGCTCTACGCGGAGGCCCGGCGCCGAGGCGTCCACGGGCGGTCGGACATGAACAAGGCGCAGCTGAAGCGCGCCCTGGGCGACTGAGGCCGGCCGGTTCCGGTCAGTCGCAGACGAACTGGTTCCCCCCGCGGAACAGCTGGGACCGCAGCCGGCCCGGCGGCGCCCCCAGCGCCCGTTCCCGCTGCCGCCGCACCAGGTAGCGCCCGGGCGCTATGCCCGTGGCGCCGTGCTCCGGGTGGATCAGGTAGGCGATCGCGGTCGCCTCCAGCGCCCCGATCGCCAGCCCGGTCGGGTCCGTGACGTCGTCCGTCCAGCGGCACTGCTGCGGATCGGCGACCAGCGTGTGCGGGTTCCCGCCCGCCGTGCTGCGCAGCAGCTCGATCCCCTCGGGCGGTACGTCCTGCCACCTCGGATGGGGGGACCAGCTGCGCCCCAGACCCACATGTCCCAGCATCCCCATCGGCACCAGCAGCAGGTCGCCCTGCGCCTGCATCCCGTCGACCACCGGAACCGCCACCTCGCGCGCGAGGTGCTCCAGCACGTCGAGCCCGGTCCGTTCCGTCAGTTCCCCGAGCGTCACCATGCGCATCACCCTTCCCCTCTCGTCATGAACCGTCATGTCCTGCGCACGAGTTGTGCGTACTGCTGCCCGCTCACGCCGTACGTCCAGCCGGCCGCGTCGAGCGGATCGTCGAGATGGGCGGGGACCCCGAGCCCGTAGCGCCGCCGCCGGCCGTCCGGCTCCACGGAGCCGTTGACGGTGAGCAGCAGCCGCCCGGGCCGCCCCCACGCCCCGGCCGGTACGTCGTACAGGCTCAGCCGGAACCCGGGATTGCCGGGATCGTCGGCCGTCCCGACGAGTTCCAGCCCGGCCTGCTCGACGTACGCTCCCCAGCCGATGCGCTCGATGGCGCTGCGCCGCACCTCGATGTTGGCCTCGGCGTGGATCCGCTCGACGGTCGGCCCGGTCACCACCCACTCCGGCACCACGGTCCCGTGCAGCACGTGCACCGTGCTGCCGTCCGCGAACCGCACGGCGGGCCCGTCGTCCCGGTGCAGCCGGATCTCCCCGTACGCCGCCGCGGGAGCCGGCTCCGTGCGCACGGCGGTGGGCCGCTCGGCCATCACGCACCGCCCCGGCGCCGCCCACCACCAGCCGGTGGCGCGGGCGAGCCGCGCCCACAAGCGCAGTTCGGCGGCGTCCTGGGCCCGGTACCGGGCGGCCCCGACCCGGGCGCAGACGTCGTAATGGCCGACCCAGTGCGCGTCGTGCTGTCCGTACCAGGTCATCAGTCCGGGCACGGTCCCCACGGAGTGGCGCACGGCGGCCCGTACGGCGTCGGCGACCGAGGCCTTCAGCGCGTCCCCCACGGCGGTGCGCAGCACCCGCTGCACCGGCAATCCGGCGGCCAGCGCCTCCTCGGCCGCGGTGCCGGGTGGCAGCGGTCCGCGGTGCGACCAGGGTGGCGTCCACGGCTCGGCCACGGCCTCGCCCAGCCGGTGGCGCAGAGCGGACTCCATGCGGGCGAGCCGGTCCGGCAACGGCGAGGCGCGGGCGGTCTGCGGCCGATCGGAATACCGCAACGGCCCGGCCCGGAAGCCGGGTTCGTCCCGTACGGCATCGAGGGCGGCGGCGGGGGAGGCCACCCATTCGAAGCGCGGCGGAGCCTCCCCGAGCAGTCGGTAGATCTCCCCGACCGCGTCCTCGGCGTCCGCCCGCTCGGCCGGCCGGGTGCTCAGCCCGTACGCCAGCCACTCGTCCCGCAACGCGCACGCCTCGCGCACGCGTTCGTACCCGTCTGCGTACTCGTACGCGAACTCCCGGGCGCTCACAGGCGCCCGGCGGAGCCCGCCTTTCCATCTATGAAGGTCATGCGGGGGAGCGTGCCAGCCGCCGTGCCCCGCATCAACTCCTTTTCCGCCGGAGCGGGTCCGCCGGGGCGTGTCCCCCAAGGGCGGATCCGCCCGGCGGGCCGGCTCATCCCCTCAGCGGGCTCTCGGAGTCACGCAGCGCCGGGGTCGCCCGGCCGCTCAGCACCCCGAGGATCTCCGCGCAGATGGCCAGGGCCGTCTCGGGGGGCGTCTTCGCGCCCAGGTCCAGCCCGATCGGCCCGTGCACCAGGGCCAGGCGGGCCTCGCTCACCCCGGCGGCGACCAGTCCTTCCCGGCGCCGCGTCGTGGTCCGCCGCGACCCCAGCGCCCCGACGTAGGGGATCCGCAGCTCCAGCGCCTTGCGCAGCGTCGGGACGTCGAAGTCCGGCTCATGGCTGAGCATGACCAGGCAGGCGGCGTCCCGGTGGTCCGCGAGCACCTTCGCGGCGTCCGCCGCGGAGTCCACCAGCCGCGTGTCCCAGCCCAGCAGGGCGGCCTGCCGCTCGATGATCCCGGCGAGCTCGCCGCCGCCGCCGATGACCACGTACGGGGCCGACGGGTACGCCTCGACGAGCACCAGCCCGGTCTCCCCGTACAGCGCGTCCCGCCCGGGCCGCCGGGTGCCCAGCAGCTCCCCGGCCCGCCGCCCGGCATCGTCGCGCGGGGTGTCCGTGGCCCGTACGACCTCACTGACGGCCCTGTCGGCCGCCTCGTTCAACCGGGTCACCAGCGCCACCCCGGCCCCCTCGCCGAGCAGCTCCCACCACTCGGCCGGGATCGCCGTCAGCGGCTGCAGCAGCACCTCGGCCTGCCCGCCGCAGGTCAGCTTCGCCTCCGCGGCCTCCGCCGCGCGCACGGACACCTCGCACACCCGCGCGGTGGTCCCGGCCGCCATGGCCCCTGCCTCGGCGGCGAGCTCGGCGTCGAAGACGCCCCGGTACAGGGCCCCGACGCACTCCCCGCGCGCATCCACGAGCAGCGCCCCGGCCGGATCCCGCGGTCCGAACCCCTGCTCGGTCACGGGCCGGGCCAGATACCCCGCCCGCCCCTCGGCCAGCCACTGCCGCGCCGTCTCCACCAGCTCACGCATTCGCGCCGCCCCATCCCTATGCGAGCTCACTCCCCGCAAAGTGCCAGGTCAACGGCACTATGCGGCCTCATCACCCACCCTACGCACGCTCCCCACCCCCACCCACCCCCCAAACCCACAGACCCACCCCCACCCCCTCGTACGGACCACCGGAACCGCAGCACCGGGGCTCGGGCGGACCGAGCCCGCAGGACCGGTGACCTGGCTGGACGGTTCCGCCTCCCGGGGGCGGCGGACTCGGGCAACATGGGCGAACAGCTCGATCAGCGCCGCCCCCGCGCCCCCGCAAGGAGCCGCCGTGAGTGACCAGCCCCACCCCTCCCTCCGCGACCTGGTGCTCGGCCGCCTCGCCGTGTCCGGGCTGGACTCCGCGGCGCGGGACCTGGTGGCCGAACTGCTGCCCGAGCCGCGGGCCAGAAGTGCCGGGCGGGCAGGGCCGGTCTACCTGCGGTCGATCTCGGCGGCCGGCTGGCGCGGCATCGGACCGGCCACCACGCTGGAGCTCACACCGGGCCCCGGCCTCACCGTGGTCGCAGGCCGCAACGGTTCGGGGAAGTCGAGCTTCGCCGAGGCCGCCGAGATGGTGCTCACCGGAGACAACTTCCGCTGGCAGGACCGCACTCAGGTCTGGAAGCAGGGCTGGCGCAACCTGCACGACCACAGCGCTCCGCAGGTGTCGGTGCGGCTCTGCCTCGACGGCGAGAGCGATCCGCTGACCGTCCACAGGAGTTGGCACGGGGACGGCTTGGACGACTCCCGTACGGTCGTCCACCGGCCCGGCGGCCCCGAACAGGACCCGCGCGAGGTCATCGACGCCGAGGACCTGGCCCTCTACCGGCCGTTCCTCTCGTACAGCGAGCTCGGCGCGATGATCAACGGGCGGATGAGCGCCCTGCACGACGCGCTCGCGCAGATCCTCGGCCTGGACCTGCTCGGCGACGCCGACAACGAAGCCCGCGCCCGCGCGAAGAAACTCACCGACACCGTCACGGGAGCCGGAGACCTGGTCCGCGCCGTGAGCGCCGAACTGTCGGAGTCGGACGACCCGCGGGCCGCCGAGGCCCTGGCGGCGCTGGGCGGACGCCTGCCGGACCTCGACCGGTTACGCGGGCTGCTCAAGGGCCAGGTGGCGACCGACGGCGCCGAGCTCGCCCGCCTGCGCCGCCTCGCCGCCCTCGAAGGACCCGACCCGCGCGAGGCCGCGGCCGCGGCCGCCCGGCTCCGGGAGGCCGCCGCCGTTGCCGAGGACGCGCGTTTCACCACCGCCGAAGACGCCCGACAGCTGATCGGACTGCTGGAGCGCGCCCTGGACCACCGCCGCCGCCACCCGCGGTCCGCCGACTGCCCCGTGTGCGGCGGCGAAAGCCGCCTCGACGAGGACTGGGCCGAGCACGCCCGGGAACAGGTCGAACGGCTCCGGCGGGAGGCGGCCGAGGCGCAGACGGCACGCGCGGACCTGGCGGCCGCGGTGCGAGCCGTACACGACCTGGTCCAGCCGGTCCCGGGCCGGCTCCAGGGCGACGCTTCGCAGCTCACCTCCCTCTGGTCCGAGTGGGCCGCCTGCCGGGGAGTCGCCGATCCACATGAACTCGCGGACCGGACCGAGCGCGTGGTGGCCGCGCTGGCCGAGGCCTGCCGACAGCTGAGCGAGGAGGCCGCGGACCGGATCGCGGAGCAGGACGGCCGGTGGCAGCCCCTCGCCCTGCGCCTCGCCGAATGCCTCCGCGAGGCCGAGCGGGCGGAGGCCGCCCGTCCGCTCGTCAAACAGATCAAGGACGGCCGCGCGTGGCTGAGGAAGGTCACCGACGAACTGCGCGAGGAACGGCTGCGGCCCTTCGCCGACCAGTCGCAGACCATCTGGAAACTGCTGTGCGAACGCAGCAGCGTCTCGCTCGGCCCGATCAGCCTCGCGGGCACCGCCAACGCGCGCAAGGTCGTCCTCGACGCCTCCGTGGACACGATCGACGCGCCCGCCTTCGGCGTGATGAGCCAGGGCGAACTCCACTCGCTCGCGCTCTCCCTGTTCCTCCCGCGCGCCACGCACCGCGGCAGCCCCTTCGGCTTCCTGGTGATCGACGACCCCGTACAGTCCATGGACCCGGAGAAGGTCGAAGGGCTCGCCCGCGTCCTCCACCTCCACTCCCAGCAACGCCAAGTGGTCGTCTTCACCCACGACACCCGCCTCCAGCAGGCCATCCACCGGCTGCGCGTCCCCGCGACGATCATGCAGGTCTCCCGTCAGACCGACTCCGTCGTACGGGTCACCCGGACCGACGACCCCGTCACCCTCGCGCTCGGCGAGGCCCGAGCCGTGGCCGGTGACCGCAACGTGCCACAGGACGTCGCCGACCGGGTGCTGCCCCAGATGTGCCGGGGAGCGCTGGAAGCGGCGTACCTGGAGCCCGCACGGCGCCGGCTGCGCGCCGACGGCCACGGCCACGACGACATCGAGGCGAGGATCGGCAGGACGCACAAGCTCACCGAGCTGGCCGCGCTCGCCTTCTACGACAGCGCGATGGCACCGGCCGAGGTGCTCGCCGCGATCGCCCAGGACCACGGGCCGTGGGCGCGCACCCTGATCGAGCGGTGCAACGCGGGTGCCCACCAGGCTCCCGCCCCGTCCGTCGCCCCCAAGGACCTGGTCCGGGAGACCGAGCGGCTCGCCAGGGCGGTGCAGCGCCGGTGACCCGGTCCCCCCGCGACCTCGTGGCCGCCGCCGACCGCCTGCTCACGCCCCCGCCCGGCACCATGGCCACGCTCACGCCGGGACTGCGCGCCCGCGCCGCGGCCGCTCTGCTGCGCCTCGCCCTGGACGAGGCCATGGACGACTTCTGGCGGAGCGTCAGCCCGCGCATGGTCCACAGCAGGGGCCGGACCAAGGCCCTCTGCCTGGAGTACGTGAGCCCCTCGGTGGCCCGCCAGTGGTACGCCGTCTGGTCGGCCCTCAGCGCCGCCTGCCACCACCACACCTACGAACTGCCGCCCACGCCAGCCGAGGTGCGGGCCTGGCACGCGGACGTCACGGAACTCCTGCGATCCATGCCGCCCACTCCCGCTCCCAGCAGGCCGTGACCCCCGTACGGAAGGAACCGCGCCACGTGGACACCCGCCGCTACCGCATGGTCGTCACCAGCGGACTCGACTACGTAGGAACCGGAGCCCAGGTCGACGACCGGCTGCGGAGCTGGCTGAAGGAGCCGCCGAAGACGTACGACATCGACGCGTTCGCCGAAGGGCGCAACGAGATAGCCCGCGGTGTGACCCTCGACCACGACTCCGCGACCGGGACGTCAGGAGCCTACGGACGCTGGCGGCTCCGCGAGACCACCCCCGACGGCACCTGGCAGACGACCGTGGTGATCCGCCAGACCGGAGCCGGACCGACCTGGGTCCAGCTGGACGTGGAACACCTCCCCGACGACCCCGACGCGCTCCCCGTACCGGCCAAGACCCCCCGGCTCGCCGGAAGCCTGCTCGACGTGCTCCGGGCGCGCGACGGGCTCGCCGACGTGACGCGGATGCCGCAGGTCATCGAGGTCGACGACGTCGACTGCGTCATAGACGAGCTCTGCGACGACCGGCGGCGCCTGCCCGTCGTCGTGGCCAGCACCCCGTACGGCGTGGACTTCGACGCCTGGCTGGAACGCACCGTGGACCCGCTCGTCCGCCCCCTGGCCGGCCTGGCCATCCTCTACGTCCTCGCGCCCGAGGCCGAGCCGCACTTCAACCGGGCCCTGGAATACCACCAGGTCTTCGCCGGCGGGATCCGCACCTACCTGCCGGGAGTGGACCCGGCCTGGGCGGCCGACGGCCAGCGCCACCGCGTGATGTCCCGCAGGGCCGTCATCGAGAGCCCGCAGCGGGCCCGCCGCCTCCTCGCCCAGCTCCCGCAGAGTCTGGCGACGCACGCCCCGCTGCCGACGGAACTCGACTCCGTCCCCGTCCTGCGCGCCCGGACCAAGGAAGGCGTCGGGACGTCCGAGCTGCAGCGGCTGAGGGACGAGAACCACGCCCTCTTCGAAATCCTGGAGGAGGCGGGACGCGAGCAGAGGGTCCGGGCGGACGAGATCCGTGACCTGAAGCAGGAACTGCAGCAGGCACGGCGGGGCGAGTCGATGCTGGCCGTCGAGTACGACGATCAGTACCGGGAGCTGCAGGGCGCCAAGGCCCAGGTGCGGGTGCTCCAGAACCGGCTCCTCGTACTCAACGCCGGCGAGGCCGCGTACACACCGGCCGAGCCCGGCCCCGTGGAACCCGCGTCGTTCGCCGAGATCCTCGGCCGGATCGACGCGATGCCCCACGTCCACTTCACCGGTGCCCGCAAGGTCACCCTGGAACTCGACGACCAGGCCTACGGCTCGTCCTGGGGGCGCATGACCTGGGACGCCCTGCTGGCACTCCGGGACTACGCCGACGCCGCGGCCGGCGGGGAGACCTCGCGGGACTTCAAGCAGTGGTGCGAGGACGCGCCCGACGGCATGCACGCCATCTCGCCGCGGAAGATCGTGCGGGACGAGTCGAAGTCGGTGAAGACCAAGACCGACTGGCGCAGGGAACGGACCTTCCCCGTGCCGGTGGACGTCGACCCCACCCGCAAGGTCTTCATGGGCGCGCACATCAGGATCGGCGGCGGCAACACGGTCGCCCCGCGCCTGCACTACTACGACGCTTCCTGCGCCACCCACGGCATCTTCATCGGCTACATAGGCCCGCACCTCACGAACACCCTCACGTGACGGAGCTCCCGCGTCCCGAAGGGACGCGGGAACAGCGGCAGTTCCGGCAGACCCACCCCCCCGGGCCATTGCCCGGATACGCGAAGACCCCGTCTCAGCGAACTCGCTGATGGCGGGGTCTTTGGGCACTTCCTGAGAAGTGCCCCCGGCAGGATTCGAACCTGCGCACACGGCTCCGGAGGCCGTTGCTCTATCCCCTGAGCTACGGGGGCGCGTCGTTCGCTGTGCGGCGACGGGTTGAACACTACCAGCTTCCGTGGGGTGATCAGGAACCGGTTTGCGGGGGAGAGGGGGTGGGTCGCCCGGAGGGGGTGGAAGTGGCAAAAACGCGGACGCGGGGGCCCAGGCCGACCTACTCTCGAGTTGTGTCAGGCGTCTCGGGCCGGGTGCTTGTTGTCGACGACAACAAGGTCATCCGGCAGTTGATCAAGGTCAATCTCGAGCTGGAGGGCTTCGAGGTCGTGACCGCGAACGATGGTGCCGAGTGTCTGGACGTCGTACACCACGTGTGTCCTGACGTGATCACCCTTGATGTGGTCATGCCCCGGCTGGACGGCTTCGGGACCGCTGCGCAGTTGCGGGCCGATCCGCGGACCAGGGACGTGCCCGTCGCGATCGTGAGCGCCTGTACGCAGCACGAGGTGGAGGCCGGGATCACGGCCGGCGTGGATGCCTTCGTCGCGAAGCCCTTCGAGCCCGCCGAGCTGGTGCGGGTCGTACGGCGGCTGGCCGAGGGGAAGGAGCGGCGCGACGGGCGGAAAGGGGCTCCCGCCGGGAGGGGGAGGGGCTGATCCCGTTGCCCGCATTTCACATGGCGAAACCCTTCGCGTGATGGCAGGCCGTCTCCCCTAGGCTGGGTCCCGTGAACCCCGCCGACCTCCCCCGTACCGTCGTACGCGCCGTGCGCTGCGCCGTCGAGGACGGGGAACTGGCCATCGGTGCGGCCGTGCCCGAGCGGGTCGTCGTCGAGCGGACCCGGCCCGGTGGGGTGGGGGACTACGCCACCCCCGTCGCCTTCCAGGTCGCCAAGCGGGCCGGGTGTGCGCCGCACGCCGTGGCGCAGGTGCTCGCCCGTCGGCTCGCGCAGCAGCCCGGGATCGAGCGCGTCGAGGTCACCGGCCCCGGGTTCCTGTGTTTCGTGCTGCCGACGCCCACCGCCCAAGAGGTCATCTCGCGGGGGATCGTCGACGACATCGTCATCCGCGATGTGCGGGGAGGGGCCGCTTTCCTCTCGCCCGCCGACGCGGCGGACCCCTCCCTGGAACTGCGGAAGCGGGTCGTGCACGACTGTGTGCTGCGGCTCGTGCGCACCCAGGGCAAGGGTGACGCCGACGGGCTCTCCGTCGCCGCTGTCGCCGGGCGGGACGGGGACGTCCTCGCCCGGTACGGGCGCGACGCCGCCGTGTGGGCCATGCTCGCCGTGCCGGCCAAGGAGACGCCCACGTTCACTGACGCGCTGCTCCTCCAGGGCGAGGCCAGCGAGTTCTTCCGGGTGCGGTACGCCCACGCCCGCGCCCGCGACCTCGTACGCAATGCCGAGCAGCTGGGGTTCGGGCCCGACGCCGGGGACGTGGACGACGCCCCCGCCCTGCTGCGCGTCCTCGCCGACCACCCGCTCGTCCTCGAAGCCGCCGCGCACCACCGCGCCCCCGAGCGGCTCACCCGGCACCTCGTCGAGCTGGCGGACGCGCTGCTCGACTTCCAGTACCGCGTACTGCCCCAGGGGGACGAGAAACCCTTGGCCGCCCACCGTGCCCGGCTGGCTCTCGCCGAAGCCGCCGGGACGGTGCTGGTCGGCGGCCTGGCCCTCCTCGGCATAGACGCACCGACACGCCTGTGACCCGCGAAGAGAGATACCGATGAGCCGTTCCGCGCACCCCGCCGGGCCCCGCCACGCCGACGTCCTGCCCGAGGGGCACTACTCCCCGCCGCCCGCCGACCTCAACGCCCTCGACGAGAAGGTCTGGGCCCGTACCGTCACGCGCAACGGTGAGGGCGTCGCCAGTGTCGGCGGGATCGAAGTCACCAAGCTCGCCGAGGAGTTCGGGACGCCCGCCTACTTCCTCGACGAGGAGGACTTCCGGGCGCGGTGCCGGGCCTGGGCGCACGCCTTCGGCAAGGACGCCGATGTCTTCTACGCCGGCAAGGCGTTCCTCTCCAAGGCCGTCGTGAAGTGGCTGAAGGAGGAAGGACTGAATCTCGACGTGTGCTCCGGCGGGGAGCTGGCCACCGCGCTGGCCGCCGGGATGCCCGCCTCGCGGATCGCCTTCCACGGCAACAACAAGTCCGAGAGCGAGATCACCCGCGCCGTCGAGGCCGGTGTGGGGCGCATCGTGCTCGACTCCTTCCAGGAGATCGCCCGCGTCGCGCACATCGCCCGTGAGCGGGGCGTACGCCAGCCCGTCCAGATCCGCGTCACCGTCGGCGTCGAGGCGCACACCCACGAGTTCATCGCCACCGCCCACGAGGACCAGAAGTTCGGCATCGCCGTGGCCGACGGATCGGCCGCCGAGGCCGTACGGCGCGCCCTCGGTCACGACAGCCTCGAGCTGCTCGGCGTCCACTCCCACATCGGCTCGCAGATCTTCGACATGGCCGGCTTCGAGGTCTCCGCCAAGCGCGTCGTGCGGCTGCTGGCCGCCGTACGCGACGAGCACGGCGTCGAGCTTCCCGAGATCGACCTCGGCGGCGGCCTCGGCATCGCCTACACCTCCGGTGACGACCCGAGCGAGCCGTACGAGATCGCCAAGGCGCTCACCGAGATCGTGGCCCGCGAGTGCGAGGCCGCCGGCCTGGCCGCGCCGCGCATCTCCGTCGAGCCCGGCCGCGCCATCGTCGGCCCCACCGCCTTCACCCTCTACGAGGTCGGCACCATCAAGCCGCTCGAAGGGCTCCGCACGTACGTGAGCGTCGACGGCGGGATGTCCGACAACATCCGGACGGCGCTCTACGACGCCGAGTACTCCGTCGCGCTCGTCTCCCGCACGTCCGAGGCCGAGCCGATGCTCGTCCGCGTCGTAGGCAAGCACTGCGAGAGCGGCGACATCGTCGTCAAGGACGCCTTCCTCCCCGCCGACCTCGCCCCCGGTGACCTCCTCGCGGTCCCCGCCACCGGCGCGTACTGCCGGTCCATGGCCAGTAACTACAACCACGCGCTCCGCCCGCCCGTCGTCGCCGTGCGCGACGGACAGGCCCGCGTGATCGTCCGCCGCGAGACGGAGGAAGATCTCCTGCGTCTCGACCTCGGATGATGAAATAGACATCTCACTCAATGGACCGAAGGTGGAAACTGCTGTCCATTGAGTGAGACTGGTTCCCACCCCGCACGCAAGCCGCGCACGGGGTACTGATGGAAGATCGAAAGGCGTAGGTCGATGATGCGTACGCGTCCGCTGAAGGTGGCGCTGCTGGGCTGTGGAGTGGTCGGCTCGGAAGTTGCCCGCATCATGACGACGCACGCCGACGACCTCACGCAGAGGATCGGCGCGCCCGTCGAGCTCGCCGGTGTGGCCGTACGGCGGCCCTCGAAGGTCCGTGAGGGCATCGACCCGGCGCTCGTCACCACCGACGCCACCGCCCTCCTCAAACGCGGCGACATCGACATCGCCATCGAGGTCATCGGCGGCATCGAGCCCGCCCGTACGCTCATCACCACCGCCTTCGAGAACGGCATCTCCGTCGTCTCCGCGAACAAGGCGCTGCTCGCCCAGGACGGCGCCGCGCTGCACGCCGCCGCGGAGCAGCACGGGCTGGACCTCTACTACGAGGCGGCCGTCGCCGGCGCCATTCCGCTGGTCCGTCCGATGCGCGAGTCCCTCGCGGGCGACAAGATCAACCGCGTCATGGGCATCGTCAACGGCACGACGAACTTCATCCTCGACAAGATGGACTCCACCGGCGCCGGCTACCAGGAGGCGCTCGACGAGGCCACGGCCCTCGGGTACGCCGAGGCCGACCCCACGGCCGACGTCGAGGGTTACGACGCCGCCGCCAAGGCCGCGATCCTGGCCGGCATCGCCTTCCACACCCGGGTCCGCCTCGACGACGTGTACCGCGAGGGCATGACCGAGGTCAGCGCCGCCGACTTCGCCTCCGCCAAGCGCATGGGCTGCACCATCAAGCTCCTGGCGATCCTGGAGCGCGCCGCCGACGGGGAGTCGGTGACCGCGCGCGTGCATCCCGCGATGATTCCGCTCAGCCACCCCCTCGCCTCCGTCCGCGAGGCCTACAACGCGGTCTTCGTCGAGGCCGAGGCCGCCGGTCGGCTCATGTTCTACGGGCCCGGCGCGGGCGGTTCGCCGACCGCGTCCGCGGTCCTCGGCGACCTCGTCGCCGTCTGCCGCAACAAGCTCGCCGAGGCAACGGGGCCGGGCGAGTCGGCGTACACCCAGCTGCCGGTCAGCCCCATGGGGGACGTCGTCACCCGCTACCACATCAGCCTCGATGTGGCGGACAAGCCGGGCGTCCTCGCCCAGGTGGCGACCACCTTCGCGGAGCACGGTGTCTCCATCGACACCGTCCGTCAGCAGGGAAAGGACGGCGAGGCCTCCCTCGTCGTCGTCACTCACCGCGCACCCGACGCCGCCCTCTCCGGGACCGTCGAGGCGCTGCGGAAGCTGGATACCGTGCGCGGTGTCGCCAGCATCATGCGTGTTGAAGGGGAGTAAGGGCCCATGAGCAGCAATCGCACCCACCAGTGGCGCGGCATCATCGAGGAGTACCGGGACCGCCTGCCGGTGACGGATGCCACTCCCGTGATCACGCTCCGCGAGGGCGGCACTCCTCTCGTTCCCGCGCAGGTGCTCTCCGAGCGCACCGGCTGCGAGGTCCACCTCAAGGTCGAGGGCGCGAACCCCACCGGGTCCTTCAAGGACCGCGGTATGACCATGGCGATCAGCAAGGCCAAGGAGGACGGCGCGCAGGCCGTCATCTGCGCCTCCACCGGCAACACCTCGGCTTCCGCCGCCGCCTACGCGGTGCGCGCCGGGATGGTCTCCGCGGTGCTCGTGCCCCGCGGCAAGATCGCGCTCGGCAAGATGGGCCAGGCCCTCGTGCACGGCGCCAAGATCCTGCAGGTGGACGGCAACTTCGACGACTGCCTGGACCTGGCCCGCGCGCTCTCCGACAACTACCCGGTGGCGCTGGTCAATTCGGTCAACCCGGTGCGCATCGAGGGCCAGAAGACGGCCGCGTTCGAGATCGTCGACGCGCTCGGTGACGCGCCCGACATCCACGTGCTGCCCGTCGGCAACGCCGGCAACATCACCGCGTACTGGAGGGGGTTCAAGGAGTACAAGGCCGACGGCCTGGCCTCCCGTACGCCCCGCGTGTGGGGTTTCCAGGCCTCCGGCTCCGCGCCGATCGTGCGCGGAGAGGTCGTCAAGGAGCCGCACACCATCGCCACCGCGATCCGCATCGGCAACCCGGCGTCCTGGGACTACGCCCTGCAGGCGCGCGACGAGTCGGGGGGCTTCATCGACGAAGTGACCGACCGTCAGATTCTGGCCGCCTACCGGCTGTTGGCCGCCCAGGAGGGCGTCTTCGTCGAGCCCGCCTCGGCCGCCTCCGTGGCCGGTCTGCTCAAGGCCGCCGAGCAGGGCCTCGTCGACCCGGGCCAGAAGATCGTATGCACCGTCACCGGCAACGGCCTCAAGGACCCCGACTGGGCGGTCGCCGGCGCTCCGCAGCCCGTCACCGTCCCGGTGGACGCCGAAGCCGCGGCCATCCGCCTCGGCCTGGTCTGAGTCCGGATCCGGCCGGAAGGTCCGGCGGAAAGGTCCGCCGCGCCGGTCCTGCGCACCACCCGAGAGCCGGGTTCCGGAAGGCGAACGAGCCCTCCGGAACCCGGCAACTCTCCCCGTACGACAACAAATGTGTGGCCGAATTCCATCGGAGTCAGCCGTCGCGCGCGACACGCATCGTGCGCCTCCCGTGCGCCCTATGTCGCGAGAGAACCTTCCTTCGATAGGCTGTACTTACATCCGCCACCGCGCATATGACTGCGGTGCTGCCCACAGGGCCTTCGGGTGTCGTACGTTCTCCAGTACATTCGCAGCGAGCCAGCAAAGAGCGAAGATCTCGCACAGTCACAAGGAGTGTCATCGGACGATGGCCGGTCCAGCGTTCCGCGCCGCCGCCGTACGGGTGCGCGTCCCCGCCAGCAGTGCCAATCTCGGCCCGGGCTTCGACGCCCTGGGCCTGGCCCTGGGGCTCTACGACGACGTAGTCGTCCGGGTGGCCGACTCCGGCCTGAACATCGACATCGCGGGTGAGGGCGCCGACACCCTCCCGCGGGACGAGAGCCACCTGCTCGTACGCTCCATGCGCACCGCCTTCGACCTGCTGGGCGGGCAGCCGCGCGGCCTTGAGGTCGTCTGCGCCAACCGCATCCCGCACGGCCGGGGCCTCGGCTCCTCCTCCGCGGCCATCTGCGCCGGCATCGTCGCCGCCCGCGCCGTGACCATAGGCGGAGAGGCCAGGCTCGACGACGCGGCGCTGCTGGAGCTCGCCACCGAGATCGAGGGCCACCCCGACAACGTCGCCGCCTGCCTGCTCGGCGGCTTCACCCTGGCCTGGATGGAAGGGGGCAGCGCCAAGGCGATCCGGATGGAGCCCGCCGATTCCATCGTTCCGGTGGTCTTCGTCCCCTCCAAGCCCGTCCTCACGGAGACCGCGCGCGGCCTGCTGCCGCGCACCGTCCCGCACGTGGACGCGGCCGTCAACGCAGGTCGCGCGGGACTGCTCGTGGAGGCCCTGACCAGGCGTCCCGAGCTCCTGCTGCCGGCCACCGAAGACCGGCTCCACCAGGAGTACCGGTCCCCGGCGATGCCCGAGAGCGTCGCCCTCGTGAACCGGCTGCGGGCGGACGGCATCCCCGCGGTCATCTCCGGCGCGGGCCCCACGGTCCTCGCGCTGGTCGACAACGGCGCGGCCGACAAGGTCGCGCAGCTCGCGGGCGAGGGGTGGGCGGCGAACCGGCTCGCACTCGACGCCGCGGGCGCGAGCGTACTTCCGCTGGGCACCCAGGGCGGCTGAATCAGGGCCGGTCAGGGGCGGGCGGCCAGGGCAGGCCGCCCGAGCGGAAGGGCGCGATTGCCGGTGATTGAGAGGGGGAATATCTGTTGGATCCGGTAGTGTTACTCTCAAGTGCGTATCCGAAGCCGCCATGGCTCGGTGCTCAGTGTCCCCATCCGGGACCACCTTTCTTCCGGGAGCCTCCCCGACTGCTTTGATCACTTCCAGCAGTTTCGAGCACGCTCCGGAATCGGCGTGACATTCCCACGCTTCCAGCTCGGGGGCTTCTCGCCGGAACCACTCATGCACGTTTCTTTCCGCCGTATCTCTACCGGCGGACCACCGCCCCGGCCGCAGTTCATGCCCCATCAGGTCACGGACTGTTGTCGGACAGCACAACCGGTCGCCGAGCCAGACAGGCCGACGTCCGCTCCAGGGAAGGACCCTTCGTGAGCGACACCACCGATCTGATGGGCGCTGCCGACACATCTGTCGACACCAGTGCCCCCGCCGCGGGCGCCGCACCCAAGCGTCGCCGCACCGGCACCGGCCTTGACGGCATGGTCCTGGCCGAGCTGCAGCAGGTCGCGTCGGGCCTCGGCATCAGGGGCACCGCGCGGATGCGCAAGAGCCAGCTGATCGAGGTCATCAAGGAGACGCAGGCGGGCGGCGCGGGTGCGTCCAAGGCCGCCTCCACCGCCGCGGGCGCCGCCGACACCGCCGAGGCCAAGCCGAAGCGCCGTGCCACCAGCAAGGCCCGTACGGGCGAGGCCGCCGCCGAGGCGCCCGCCGAGAAGCCTGCCGCGCAGGCGCAGATCGACATCCCGGGGCAGCCGGCCAGTGACGACGCCCCGGCCGGCGAGCGCCGCCGCCGTCGGGCCACCGCGCCCTCCGGCAGCCCGGAGGCCTCCGCCCCCGTCGCCGTGCAGGTCGAGCAGAAGACCGAGACCGTCAAGGCCGAGGCCGCCACCACGACCGCCACCGCGCCGCAGACGGACGTGAAGGCCGAGGCCGCCACCGCCGTCTCCGCCCCCGCGCAGGACGGCGAGGGCCGCGGCCGTCGCGACCGCCGTGACCGTGCCGAGCGCGGTGAGCGCGGCGACCGCCAGCGTGACCGCCGCGACCGCGGTGCCAAGGCCGACGAGCAGGGTCAGGGCGCCCAGGGCCAGGGCGGCCAGGGCCAGCAGGGCCAGGGCGCGCAGGGCCAGGGCGCGCAGGTCGGCGGCCGTCAGGACCGCGCCGACCGCCAGCAGCAGGGCGGCGGCCGTCAGGACCGCCAGCAGCAGGGCCGTCAGGACCGCCAGGACAACGGTCCGCAGGACGACTTCGACGACGAGGGCGGCCGTCGCGGCCGTCGCGGCCGTTACCGCGACCGCCGTGGCCGTCGTGGCCGCGACGAGTTCGCCCCGAACGAGCCGCAGGTCGCCGACGACGATGTCCTGATCCCCGTCGCGGGCATCCTCGACATCCTCGACAACTACGCGTTCATCCGGACCTCGGGCTACCTGCCCGGCCCCAACGACGTGTACGTCTCCCTGGCCCAGGTCCGCAAGGCGGGTCTGCGCAAGGGTGACCACACCACGGGTGCCGTGCGCCAGCCCAAGGACGGCGAGCGCCGCGAGAAGTTCAACGCCCTGGTCCGGCTCGACTCGGTGAACGGCATGGCGCCCGAATCCGGCCGCGGCCGACCGGAGTTCCAGAAGCTGACCCCGCTCTACCCGCAGGACCGGCTCCGCCTGGAGACCGACCCGGGCGTGCTGACGACCCGCATCATCGACCTCGTGTCGCCGATCGGCAAGGGTCAGCGAGGCCTGATCGTGGCCCCGCCGAAGACCGGTAAGACCATGATCATGCAGGCGATCGCCAACGCGATCACCACCAACAACCCCGAGTGCCACCTGATGGTCGTCCTGGTCGACGAGCGTCCGGAAGAGGTCACCGACATGCAGCGGTCGGTCAAGGGCGAGGTCATCTCCTCGACCTTCGACCGCCCGGCCGAGGACCACACCACCGTCGCCGAGCTGGCCATCGAGCGCGCCAAGCGCCTCGTCGAGCTGGGTCACGACGTGGTCGTCCTGCTGGACTCCATCACCCGTCTGGGCCGCGCGTACAACCTCGCGGCGCCCGCCTCCGGCCGCATCCTGTCCGGTGGTGTCGACTCGACCGCGCTGTACCCGCCGAAGCGCTTCTTCGGTGCCGCGCGCAACATCGAGGACGGCGGCTCGCTGACCATCCTGGCCACCGCGCTGGTCGACACCGGCTCGCGCATGGACGAGGTGATCTTCGAGGAGTTCAAGGGCACCGGCAACATGGAGCTCAAGCTCGACCGCAAGCTCGCCGACAAGCGCATCTTCCCGGCTGTCGACGTCGACCCGTCGGGCACCCGCAAGGAGGAGATCCTCCTCAACGCGGAGGAGCTCGCCATCGTCTGGAAGCTGCGCCGGGTGCTGCACGCGCTCGACTCGCAGCAGGCGATCGAGCTGCTCCTCGACAAGATGAAGCAGACGAAGTCGAACGCCGAGTTCCTGATGCAGATCGCGAAGACGACTCCGTCGGGCAAGAACGACGACTGATCCGCTTCACGGCATCACCACAGCCGCCCCCGCCGCGCCCGCGGCGGGGGCGGCTGTGCTCTTGCACACACCCCGTCCGCGCTCCGGACGCCGTGGAACCCCGGGGGGCGCGCGGCCGTCTGTGTCAGGGGACCGCACGGTTGCGGCGGCCTCAGACGACCCGGGGAAACGGACTCAGGACCGAGGAGAGCATGAGCGACGACAGCACGGGCAGCGGCGGGCGCGCCGCGAGCCGGCGCCGACGGAAACCGCCGAAGCGCCGCAGAGCCCTCGTCATCGCCGCGTGGAGCGCCGCCGGCGTGGTCCTGGTGGGCGGGGCGGGGGTCGGCTACTTCTACTTCAAGCTCAACGGCAACCTGAAGACCGTCGACATCGACCAGGCGCTCGGTGCCGACCGCCCGCAGAACGTCGACAACGGCTCCATGGACATCCTGGTGCTGGGCTCCGACTCCCGCGGCGGCGCCAACGGCGAGTACGGCCAGGACGACGGCGGCTCCGCCCGCTCCGACACCGCGATGATCGTCCACCTCTACGAAGGCCACAAGAAGGCCAGCGTCATATCGATCCCGCGCGACACCATGACCGCCCGCCCCGCCTGCACCACGGCCAACGGCAAGACCGACCCCGGCGGGACGCGCAGGCAGTTCAACGAGGCGTTCACCGTCGGCGGGGCGGCCTGCGCGGTCAAGACGGTCGAGAAGATGTCCGGCATCCGCATGGACCACTACATCGAGGTCGACTTCACGGGCTTCAAGAAGATCATCGACACCCTCGGCGGCGTGGACGTGAACATCACGAAGCCGATCAAGGACGGGGCCAGCCACCTCGAACTCGCGGCGGGCCCGAACAGGCTCAACGGAGAGCAGTCCCTCGGCCTCGTCCGTACCCGCAAGAGCGTCGGCGACGGCAGCGACCTCGGCCGAATACAGCTCCAGCAGGCCTTCATCAAGGCGCTGATCAAGCAGGTGAAGGGCGTCGGCCTGTTCGACAACCCCAAGCGGCTGCTCGACCTCGCCGACACCGGCACCAAGGCGCTCACCACCGACAAGGCGCTCGGCGATGTGAAGTCCCTCATGGGCTTCGCCCAGAGCCTCCAGGGCATCGACGCCCAGGGCATGCAGATGATCACGCTGCCGGTGACCGCGGACCCGATCGATCCCGACCGCGTGGCGCCGCTGACCAAGCAGTCCAAGATGGTCTGGGACGCCCTGCTCGCCGACCAGCCCGTCCCTCCGGAGGCCACAGAGAACTCGATGGGCGACAAGGGCACCGTCGGCGGGATCGTCCAGTAGCGCCCTGTCCACAAGGGGGTCCGCGACGGTCCGGAGCCGGTCCGGAATAGATGCCGGCCCCTCTCCGTTGAGGGAGGCGTCCTCAGAATTTTGACAGGCAGCCCGGTCCTGGCAGACTGGTCTGTCGGCCCCGGTTCACGCAGCGCGCAATTCGGCTCCTGCGACCCGGCGCCCTCCCGAATCTAGGAGACACCTTGAAGAGCGAGATCCACCCCGAGTACGTCGAGACCCAGGTCAGCTGCACCTGTGGCGCGTCGTTCACCACCCGTAGCACCCTCACCGAGGGCACCATCCGTGCCGAGGTCTGCTCCGAGTGCCACCCCTTCTACACGGGCAAGCAGAAGATCCTCGACACCGGTGGCCGTGTGGCCCGCTTCGAGGCTCGCTTCGGCAAGGGTGCGGCCAAGAAGTAGCGCGACCCAGGCGCCGGTTTCCGGCCGCTCCCTGTCCACTCGGGGGCGGCCGGACCGGCGCCTTTGTCGTCGTCTAGCCCGTAACCCAGCCCCGTGCGGTCCCATCGCACTTTCACACCAGGAGTACCCCGATGTTCGAGGCGGTCGAGGAACTGATCGGCGAGCACGCCGATCTTGAGAAGAAGCTCGCCGACCCTTCGGTCCACTCCGATCAGGCCAACGCCCGCAAGCTGAACAAGCGCTACGCGGAGCTGACCCCGATCGTTGCGACCTTCCGTGCCTGGAAGCAGTCGGCCGAGGACATCGAGACGGCCAAGGAGTTCGCGGCCGACGACCCGGACTTCGCCGCCGAGGTCAAGGAGCTGACCCAGCAGCGCGAGGAGCTCACCGAGAAGCTCCGCCTGCTCCTGGTCCCGCGCGACCCCAGCGACGACAAGGACGTGCTCCTGGAGGTCAAGGCTGGCGCGGGCGGCGACGAGTCGGCCCTGTTCGCCGGCGACCTGCTGCGCATGTACCTGCGCTACGCCGAGCGCGTGGGCTGGAAGACCGAGATCATCGACGCCACCGAGTCCGAGCTCGGCGGCTACAAGGACGTCCAGGTCTCCGTCCGCACCAAGGGCGGCAACGGCGCCACCGAGCCCGGCCAGGGCGTGTGGGCCCGCCTGAAGTACGAGGGCGGCGTGCACCGCGTCCAGCGCGTTCCGGCCACCGAGTCCCAGGGCCGCATCCACACCTCCGCCGCCGGCGTGCTCGTCACCCCGGAGGCCGAGGAGGTCGAGGTCGAGATCAACATGAACGACCTCCGCATCGACGTGTACCGCTCGTCGGGCCCCGGCGGCCAGTCCGTCAACACCACCGACTCGGCCGTGCGCATCACGCACATCCCGACCGGTGTGGTCGCCTCCTGCCAGAACGAGAAGAGCCAGCTCCAGAACAAGGAGCAGGCGATGCGCATCCTGCGCTCGCGTCTGCTGGCCGCCGCCCAGGAAGCCGCCGAACAGGAGGCCTCCGACGTGCGCCGCAGCCAGGTGCGCAGCGTGGACCGCTCCGAGAAGATCCGTACGTACAACTTCCCGGAAAACCGGATCTCGGACCACCGGACCGGCTTCAAGGCGTACAACTTGGACCAGGTGCTCGACGGGGACCTCGACCCGGTCATCCAGGCCTGTGTCGACACGGACTCCGCCGCGAAGCTCGCGGCCGCGCACTGACCCCTGCCTGACCTGCCTGCCCCCGCTTCACCCCGTACGACAGCAGCCCGGAGGACCAGCGTGAACTTGCTGCTTGCCGAGGTGGCCCAGGCCACCCAGCGGCTGGCCGCCGCCGGCGTGCCCTCACCGCGCTTCGACGCGGAGGAGCTCGCGGCCTTCGTGCACGGCGTCAAGCGGGGGGAACTGCACCACGTCAAGGACGCGGACTTCGACGCCCGCTACTGGGAGGCCGTCGCCCGCCGCGAGGCGCGCGAGCCGCTCCAGCACATCACCGGCCGCGCCTTCTTCCGGTACCTGGAGCTCCAGGTCGGGCCCGGGGTCTTCGTCCCGCGGCCCGAGACCGAGTCGGTCGTGGACTGGGCCATACACGCCGTCCGTGCGATGGACGTGGTCGAGCCGATGATCGTCGACCTGTGCACCGGTTCCGGCGCGATCGCGCTGGCCATGGCGCAGGAGGTGCCGCGCTCGCGCGTGCACGCGGTCGAGCTGTCCGAGGACGCCCTGCGGTGGACCCGCAAGAACGCCGAGGGCTCCCGGGTCACCGTCCACCAGGGTGACGCGCTGAGCGCCCTGCCGGAGCTCGACGGCCAGGTCGACCTGGTCATCTCCAACCCGCCGTACATCCCGCTCACCGAGTGGGAGTACGTGGCCCCCGAGGCCCGCGACCACGACCCGGAGATGGCCCTGTTCTCCGGCGAGGACGGCCTCGACACCATCCGCGGCATCGAGCGCACCGCGCACCGGCTGCTGCGGCCGGGCGGCATCGTCGTCATCGAGCACGCCGACACCCAGGGCGGCCAGGTTCCCTGGATCTTCGCCGACGAACGGGGCTGGGCCGACGCCGCCGACCACCCCGACCTGAACAACCGCCCCCGCTTCGCCACCGCCCGCAAGGCCCTGCCGTGACGGGCGCGACCCACCCCTCCACCCCCCTGCTGCACGAGGAGTCCCGCTGATGGCCCGGCGATACGACTGCAACGACGCGACGGACCGCAAGACGGGTCTGCGTGAAGCCGCATCCGCCGTGCGCCGCGGCGAGCTCGTCGTGCTGCCCACCGACACCCTGTACGGGATCGGCGCGGACGCCTTCAGCCCCGAGGCCGTCCATGACCTGCTCGCCGCCAAGGGCCGGGGCCGCGGCATGCCCACCCCTGTCCTCATCGGCTCCCCGAACACCCTGCACGGCCTGGTCACCGACTTCTCCGAGCAGGCCTGGGAGCTCGTCGACGCGTTCTGGCCGGGCGCGCTGACGCTGGTCGCCAAGCACCAGCCCTCGCTCGCGTGGGACCTCGGCGACACCCACGGCACCGTGGCCGTACGCATGCCCCTGCACCCCGTCGCGATCGAGTTGCTGACCGAGGTCGGCCCGATGGCGGTGTCCTCGGCCAACCTGTCCGGGCACCCGGCGCCGGAGGACTGCGACGCCGCGCGCGAGATGCTCGGGGACTCGGTGTCCGTGTACCTCGACGGCGGGCCGACCCCCGGCATCCAGCCGTCGTCGATCGTCGACGTCACCGGGAAGGTTCCCGTCCTGCTGCGGGAAGGGGCGCTCACCGCGGACCAGCTGCGGGAGGTCGTACCCGACCTCGAGGTCGCCCCGTGAGCCCTGAGGGGCGTGGCATAGCAACGGGGTACCTCCCAGCAGAGGCTGGGGGAGACACCTTCCGCATCCTCCACGTCAGCACCGGCAACGTGTGCCGCTCGCCCATCACCGAGCGGCTGACGCGGCATGCCCTCTCGCACCGGCTCGGTGGCCTCGCCCACGGGGACCTCATCGTGGAGAGTGCCGGCACCTGGGGCCACGAGGGCGCCCCCATGGAGGCGAACGCGGCCGCCGTGCTGGCCGACTTCGGGGCCGACGCCTCCGGGTTCACAGGGCGGGAGCTGCTGGACGAGCACGTCATACGCGCGGACCTGGTGCTGACCGCCACCCGCGACCACCGGGCCCAGGTCATCTCGATGGGGCATTCGGCGGGGCTGCGCACCTTCACGCTGAAGGAGTTCACCCGGCTGGTCCGGGCGATAGATCCGGCCACGCTGCCGCCGCTGGACGACGGCATGGCGGAGCGGGCGCGGGCGCTCGTACGGGCCGCCGCGGCCCTGCGGGGCTGGCTGCTGGCCCCGTCGCCGGACGCGGACGAGGTGTACGACCCGTACGGGGCGCCGATCACCTTCTTCCGCTCGATCGGCGACGAGATCAACCAGGCGCTGGACCCGGTGGTCACGGCCCTGACGGGCGTCACCGCGTCCCGCTGACCCCGCGGGGCCGACGGCGGTACCCGGGAGGACGGCCCGTCGCAGGGCACGATGCGCGGCCTCGGCCTACAGTGGCTGGTACCCGGTATCCCCTGGAGTCGCGCCATGAGCGTCATCACCCAACCCACGGACCTCCTGCGACGGCAGGACCCGCAGATGGCCGACGTGCTCGCGGGGGAGCGGCAGCGTCAGGCGAGCACGCTGCAGCTGATCGCCGCCGAGAACTTCACCTCGCCCGCCGTGCTTGCCGCGCTCGGGTCCACGCTCTCCAACAAGTACGCCGAGGGGTACCCCGGTGCCCGCTACCACGGCGGGTGCGAGTACGTCGACGTGGCCGAGCAGGTCGCCGTGGAGCGGGCCAAGGCGCTGTTCGCGGCCGAGCACGCCAACGTACAGCCGCACTCCGGCTCCTCCGCCGTCCTGGCCGCCTACGCCGCGCTGCTGCGGCCCGGGGACACGGTGCTGGCGATGGGGCTCCCGTACGGGGGCCACCTGACCCACGGCTCGCCCGCCAACTTCTCCGGCCGGTGGTTCGACTTCGTCGGGTACGGCGTCGACGCCGAGACGGGGCTCATCGACTACCAGCAGGTGCAGGACCTCGCCCGCGCGCACCGCCCCAAGGCGATCGTCTGCGGGTCCATCTCCTACCCGCGCCACCCCGAGTACTCCGCCTTCCGGGAGATCGCCGACGAGGTGGGGGCCTACCTGATCGCCGACGCCGCCCATCCGATCGGGCTGGTGGCCGGCGGGGCCGCGCCCAGCCCGGTCCCGTACGCCGACGTCGTCTGCGCGACCACGCACAAGGTGCTGCGCGGTCCGCGCGGCGGGATGCTCCTGTGCGGCTCCGAGTTGGCCGAGCGGATCGACCGGGCGGTGTTCCCCTTCACCCAGGGCGGCGCCCAGATGCACACCATCGCCGCCAAGGCCGTCGCCTTCGGGGAGGCCGCGGGTCCCGCCTTCACCACGTACGCCCACCGGGTCGTCGGCAACGCCAGGGCGCTGGCGGAGGCGCTGGAGGACCACGGCTTCACGCTCACCACCGGCGGGACCGACACCCACCTGATCACCGCGGACCCGGCACCGCTGGGAGTCGACGGCCCGACCGCGCGCGGCCGGCTGGCCGCCGCCGGGATCGTGCTCGACACCTGCGCCCTCCCGTACGGGGACCAGCGCGGCATCCGGCTGGGCACGGCCGCCGTGACCACCCAGGGGATGGGGGAGCCGGAGATGCTCCGCATCGCGGCACTGTTTGCCGCCGCGATCCACGGGGAAGCCGCGAAAACCCGTGCGGAGGTCAACGAGCTCACAATGGGATTTCCCCCGTACGGTGAGTAATCAGGACAAGAGGGACGTACTGCAACCGGGATACCGCCCCCTCGCGTCCTCGATGGTGGCGACATCACAGCTAATGTGTGGGGCTGAGATGGCCGGCGATACATCTGGGGCAGCCCGTGCGTGAATATCTGCTGACGCTTTGCGTCACGGTCGCGGTGACCTACCTGCTGACCGGGCCCGTGCGGAAGTTCGCGATCGCGGCCGGGGCCATGCCGGAGATCCGCGCGCGTGACGTGCACCGCGAGCCCACGCCGCGGCTGGGCGGCATCGCCATGTTCGGCGGACTGTGCGCGGGACTGCTGGTCGCGGACCACCTGCGCAACCTCAACGGCGTCTTCGAGCTGTCGAACGAACCGCGCGCGCTGCTCTCCGGCGCCGCCCTGATCTGGCTGGTCGGCGTACTCGACGACAAGTTCGAGCTCGACGCCCTGATCAAGCTCGGCGCGCAGATGATCTCCGCCGGCGTGATGGTCATGCAGGGTCTGACCATCCTGTGGATCCCCGTCCCGGGGATCGGCACGGTCCCGCTCACCCAGTGGCAGGGCAACCTGCTCACGGTGGCGCTCGTCGTGATCACCATCAACGCCGTGAACTTCGTGGACGGACTGGACGGCCTCGCCGCCGGCATGGTCTGCATCGCCGCCACCGCGCTGTTCCTCTACGCCTACCGGCTGTGGTTCGGCTACGGCATCGAACAAGCCGCGCCCGCGACCCTCTTCGCCGCGATCCTGATGGGGATGTGCCTGGGCTTCCTGCCGCACAACATGCACCCCGCCCGGATCTTCATGGGCGACTCCGGCTCGATGCTGATCGGCCTGGTGCTGGCCGCCTCCGCGATCTCCATCAGCGGGCAGGTGGACCCGGACGCGCTGGCCCTCTTCGCGGGCGGCGAGCGCAACGCGACGCACGCGATGCTCCCCGCCTACATCCCGCTGCTGCTGCCGCTGACCATCATCGCGATCCCGATGGCGGACCTGATCCTGGCCATCGTCCGGCGTACCTGGAAGGGCCAGTCGCCCTTCGCGGCCGACCGCGGGCACCTTCACCACCGGCTGCTGGAACTCGGGCATTCACACAGCCGCGCTGTGCTCATCATGTATTTCTGGTCGGGGCTGATCGCCTTCGGCACCGTGGCGTACTCGGTGAATTCCGCATCGATGTGGATCGTGCTGGCGATCGCCGCGCTCAGCGCGGTGGGCCTGATCCTGCTGCTCCTGCCGCGCTTCACCCCGCGTGCCCCGCGCTGGGCGCAGGGGCTGGTGCCGCCGCGCTACCGGCACTCCGTGCGGGCCGCCGAGGCCGCGGCGGAGGCCGCCGCCGCAGACGCCTCGGGAGCCGAGCCGGAACCCGTCAGGCCGATCGCCGCCGGTGTGTCAGGCGTCAACGGGGCGACCGCCATCGGCCCCCGTTCGCGCTTCCCCGAGCGGCGTAAGGCTGAATCTGCCCGCTGACGGCGCCGACGCATGTCGGACATGAACGCCCTTTACCAGACAAAGGGTTCTGCTGTCGCGCACACACGCGCAGGGTCACTCTCATGTGTGACAGTCAGCACACTCTGCAGGTAAAGCTCTCATCAAATAGTTTGTGATACCGTTCACTAAACCCGGCGACAGAGCCGAAGGACCGTAGTGCGACGGTCCATTGGCCCGAGGTTCCCTCTCGGACCGGGCTTACGCTCGTCCTGTACGAGTCCCGTGCCCCCACCACCACGCGGAGCAAACCGCCATGCGGTCAGATGACGTCCGATCCCTCCTTCAAGCTGCCGTACCCACTGCTGTCGCAGGCGCTGTAGCCGCCTTGATCAGCGGGCTGGTCGTCGGCAGCAAGGGCGCGGTCGGTGCCATCGTCGCGACGCTGGTAGTGATCCTGTTCATGGGCATCGGATTCGTCGTTCTGCAGCGCACGGCGAAATCACTCCCGCACCTTTTCCAGGCCATGGGGCTCATGCTCTATGCGACCCAGATCCTGCTGCTCTTCGTCTTTCTCGCCGCGTTCAAGAACACCACCCTGTTCAACCCCAGGGCCTTCGCGATCTCGCTCGTCGCCACCACCCTCGTGTGGATCGGTGCGCAGACGCGTGCTCACATGAAGGCCAAGATCCTTTACGTCGAACCGGACTCGATGAAGGGCGACAAGCCCGAAAATCCGGGGCCCAAGTCGTGAAGGGTAGGGTCGGGATAAGTGCGCCTACGGTGTCCTGCTATCGTCCGGTGCCAACTGCGGCACTGCGGGCGCGGGCATCTGAGCTGACGCCTGTCCCATCGCGAGGCTCGATGCCTGACTGCCGCCCCACCATCCGAAACACCAGTCCAGTGCCGAACCGCGGCTGCGCGCCGCGCCGACACAACGAGGTTGCCGTACCTATGCGCCACGCTGAAGGAGCCCGCGGTGAGTGCTGACCCGACGCAGGTGCTCGCTTTCGAGACCGACTGTCACATCTTCGACGGATGTGGCTTCCCCGGCCCGGGCCTGCACTCGTTCCTCTTCGAGCCGCTCTGGGGCGAGCCTGGCCTGACCAGCACGTACTTCAACAAGCCGATGCTGCTGGCCCTCCTGGGCTCCGTCATCATCGTGGGCTTCTTCTGGGCCGCCTTCGCCAAGCCGAAGGTCGTCCCCGGCAAGCTCCAGATGGTCGCCGAGGCCGGCTACGACTTCGTGCGCCGCGGCATCGTGTACGAGACGCTGGGCAAGAAGGAGGGCGAGAAGTACGTCCCCTTCATGGTCTCGCTGTTCTTCTTCGTCTGGGTCCTGAACCTCTGGTCGATCATTCCGGTGGCCCAGTTCCCGGTGACGGCGATCATCGCGTACCCCGCCGCCCTGGCTCTGATCGTGTACGCGATCTGGATGAGCGTCACGTTCAAGCGCCACGGCTTCGTCGGCGGCCTCAAGAACCTGACGGGCTACGACAAGAGCCTCGGCGGCGTGCTGCCGCTCGTCATGGTCATCGAGTTCTTCTCGAACGTCCTGGTGCGGCCCTTCACCCACGCGGTCCGACTGTTCGCGAACATGTTCGCCGGTCATACCCTGCTGCTGCTCTTCACGATCGCCAGCTGGTACCTGCTGAACGGCATCGGCATCGCCTACGCGGGTGTCTCGTTCGTGATGGTCATCGTGATGACCGCCTTCGAGCTCTTCATCCAGGCCGTCCAGGCGTACGTCTTCGTCCTCCTGGCCTGCAGCTACCTCCAGGGCGCGCTCGCCGAGCACCACTGAGCCAGGCCCGCCCCGCTCAGCCCCCCCGTATTCGTCCGGTGGCCAACCCCCACCGGTCCGTGAAAGAGAAGGAAGAACTGGCATGTCCCAGACCCTTGCCGCCGTCACCGGCTCCCTCAGCTCCGTTGGTTACGGTCTTTCGGCCATCGGCCCCGGCGTCGGCGTCGGCATCATCTTCGGTAACGGCACCCAGGCTCTCGCCCGCCAGCCCGAGGCTGCCGGCCTGATCCGCGCCAACCAGATCCTCGGCTTCGCCTTCTGTGAGGCGCTCGCCCTGATCGGTCTGGTCATGCCGTTCGTCTACCCGACCTCCTGATCCTCGGTCTCGACGAACAGCCCACTAGACGAAAGGCACTGATGTGAACCTCCTGGTTCTCGCGGCAGAGACGGAAAACCCGCTCTTCCCGCCGATCCCCGAGCTCGTCATCGGTCTGATCGCCTTCGTCATCGTCTTCGGTTTCCTCGCGAAGAAGCTCCTCCCGAACATCAACAAGGTTCTGGAAGAGCGCCGCGAGGCGATCGAGGGCGGTATCGAGAAGGCGGAAGCCGCTCAGACCGAGGCTCAGAGCGTGCTGGAGCAGTACAAGGCCCAGCTCGCCGAAGCCCGGCACGAGGCCGCGCGCCTGCGCCAGGAAGCGCTGGAGCAGGGCACTGCGCTGAAGGAAGAACTGCGCGCAGAGGGCCAGCGGCAGCGTGAGGAGATCATCGCTGCCGGTCACGCCCAGATCGCGGCAGACCGCAAGGCCGCCTCTCAGGCGCTGCGCCAGGACGTGGGCAAGCTCGCCACCGACCTGGCCGGCAAGCTCGTCGGCGAGTCCCTTGAGGACCACGCCCGGCAGAGCCGCACGATCGACCGCTTCCTCAGCGAGCTTGAGGAGAAGGCCGAGGCCGCCCGATGAACGGAGCGAGCCGCGAGGCACTGGCCTCCGCGCGCGAGCGTCTCGACGCGCTGACGGACAACACGTCCGTCGACGCGGCGAAGCTTGCCGGTGAGCTGGCTGCCGTCACCGCGCTGCTCGACCGTGAGGTCTCGCTGCGTCGGGTCATCACGGACCCGGCGCAGTCCGGCGAGGCCAAGGCCGAGCTCGTCGCCCGGCTGCTCGGCGGTCAGGTTGGCGGGGAAGCCCTCGACCTGGTGTCCGGCATGGCCCGGTCGCGCTGGTCGCAGTCCCGTGACCTGGTGGATTCGCTGGAGGAGCTGGCGGCCACCGCCGACCTCACGGCGGCCCAGCAGGCCGACGCGCTCGACAACGTCGAGGACGAGGTCTTCCGCTTCGGCCGGATCGTGTCCTCGAGCACCGAGCTGCGTTCCGCGCTGACCGACCGCGCGGCCACCGCCTCCGCCAAGAGCGAGCTGCTGCGCAGCCTGCTCGGCGGCAAGGTGAACGCCGTCACCGAGCGCCTGGTGATCCGTCTCGTCACGCAGCCGCGTGGACGTAGCCTGGAAGCGGGACTCGAGTCCCTTTCCACGCTCGCCGCCGAGCGCCGCAACCGCATGGTCGCCACCGTGACCAGCGCGGTTCTGCTCAGCGACGTGCAGAAGGCGCGTCTCGGCGCGGTGCTGGCCAAGCTGTACGGCCGCCAGATGCACCTGAACCTCGACGTGGACCCCGAGGTCCTCGGCGGGATCTCGGTGCGAGTCGGCGACGAGGTCATCGACGGCACCATCGCGGACCGCCTCGCCGAGGCGTCCCGCCGCATGGCCGGCTGACCAGCCACCAACAGAACAAAAGCATTCCTAGCGGCCCGGTTGGGCCGTGCAGAACTTGCAGAAGATTCCTGGGGGTCGCCCCCAGACCCCTAAGAAGCTTCAGGCCCAACAAGGAGAGCAGGGAACCCAGATGGCGGAGCTCACGATCCGGCCGGAGGAGATCCGGGACGCACTGGAGAACTTTGTCCAGTCGTACCAGCCGGACGCGGCCTCGCGCGAGGAGGTCGGAACGGTCAGCGTTGCCGGCGACGGCATCGCGAAGGTGGAGGGCCTGCCCTCCGCCATGGCGAACGAGCTGCTGAAGTTCGAGGACGGCACCCTCGGTCTCGCCCTCAACCTCGAGGAGCGCGAGATCGGTGCGGTCGTCCTCGGCGAGTTCAGCGGTATCGAGGAGGGCCAGCCGGTGCAGCGCACCGGTGAGGTGCTCTCCGTCGGCGTCGGCGAGGGCTACCTTGGCCGCGTCGTCGACCCGCTCGGCAACCCGATCGACGGTCTCGGCGAGATCGCGACCGAAGGCCGCCGCGCCCTCGAGCTGCAGGCCCCCGGCGTCATGGTCCGCAAGTCGGTCCACGAGCCGATGCAGACCGGCTACAAGGCCATCGACGCCATGGTGCCCGTCGGCCGCGGCCAGCGTCAGCTGATCATCGGTGACCGTCAGACGGGTAAGACCGCTCTGGCCGTCGACACGATCATCAACCAGCGCGACAACTGGCGCTCGGGCGACGTGAACAAGCAGGTCCGCTGCATCTACGTCGCCATCGGCCAGAAGGGCTCGACCATCGCGTCCGTTCGCGGCGCCCTGGAAGACGCCGGCGCGCTCGAGTACACGACGATCGTCGCCGCCCCGGCGTCCGACCCGGCCGGCTTCAAGTACCTGGCGCCGTACACCGGTTCCGCCATCGGCCAGCACTGGATGTACGCCGGCAAGCACGTCCTGATCATCTTCGACGACCTGTCGAAGCAGGCCGACGCCTACCGCGCCGTGTCGCTGCTGCTGCGCCGCCCGCCGGGCCGCGAGGCCTACCCGGGCGACGTCTTCTACCTGCACTCCCGTCTGCTGGAGCGCTGCGCGAAGCTGTCCGACGACATGGGTGCCGGTTCGATGACCGGTCTGCCGATCGTCGAGACCAAGGCGAACGACGTGTCGGCGTTCATCCCGACCAACGTCATCTCCATCACCGACGGCCAGTGCTTCCTGGAGTCCGACCTGTTCAACGCGGGCCAGCGCCCGGCGCTGAACGTCGGTATCTCGGTCTCCCGCGTCGGTGGCTCCGCCCAGCACAAGGCCATGAAGCAGGTTTCGGGCCGTCTGCGCCTGGACCTCGCCCAGTACCGTGAGCTCGAGGCGTTCGCCGCCTTCGGTTCCGACCTGGACGCCGCTTCGAAGGCTTCGCTGGAGCGCGGCAAGCGTCTGGTCGAGCTGCTGAAGCAGGGCCAGTACCAGCCGATGCCCGTCGAGGAGCAGGTCATCTCCGTCTGGGCCGGCACCACCGGCAAGATGGACGACGTCCCGGTCAACGACATCCGTCGCTTCGAGTCGGAGCTGCTGGAGCACCTGCGCCGCGAGCGCAAGGACCTCCTCACCTCCATCGCCGACGGCGGCAAGATGTCGGACGACACCCTGTCCTCCATCGCGGACGCCATCACCGGCTTCAAGCGTCAGTTCGAGACCTCGGACGGCAAGCTCCTGGGCGAGGACGCACCGGCCGTCAACGTCTCCAAGTGACGACGGAAGGGACCTGACTCATGGGAGCGCAGCTCCGGGTCTACAAGCGTCGCATCCGTGCCATCACGGCGACCAAGAAGATCACCAAGGCGATGGAGATGATCGCCGCCTCGCGCATCGTCAAGGCGCAGCGCAAGGTGGCGGCGTCGATGCCGTACGCGACCGAGCTCACCCGTGCGGTGACCGCGGTGGCGACCGGTTCGAACACCAAGCACGCCCTGACGACCGAGGTCGAGCAGCCGACCCGTGCCGCGATCCTGCTCATCACGAGCGACCGCGGTCTGGCCGGTGGCTACTCCTCGAACGCCATCAAGCAGGCGGAGCGGCTCACCGAGCGGCTGCGCGCTGAGGGCAAGGAGGTCGACACGTACATCGTCGGCCGCAAGGGTGTCGCCTACTTCGGGTTCCGCGAGCGCAAGGTCGCGGATTCGTGGACCGGCTTCACCGACAGCCCGGCCTACGCCGACGCCAAGCGCGTCGCCGGACCGCTGATCGAGGCCATCCAGCTGGACACGGCCGACGGCGGCGTCGACGAGCTGCACGTCGTCTTCACGGAATTCGTGTCGATGATGACGCAGAACGCGGTCGACGGCCGGATGCTGCCGCTCAGCCTCGAGAAGGCAGAGGAGGAGACCGGCGCGAAGGGCGAGATCCTTCCGCTGTTCGACTTCGAGCCGTCGGCGGAGGACGTCCTCGACGCCCTTCTGCCGCGCTACGTCGAGAGCCGCATCTACAACGCACTGCTGCAGTCGGCCGCTTCCGAGCACGCCGCCCGCCGCCGCGCGATGAAGTCGGCGACCGACAACGCCGGAGACCTCATCAAGAGCCTCTCCCGGCTTGCCAACGCGGCCCGCCAGGCCGAAATCACCCAGGAAATCAGCGAGATCGTCGGTGGCGCGAGCGCCATGGCTGACGCGACCGCGGGGAGTGACAAGTAATGACGACCACTGTTGAGACGGCCGCCGCCACGGGCCGCGTCGCCCGGGTCATCGGCCCGGTCGTCGACGTGGAGTTCCCCGTCGACGCCATGCCCGAGATCTACAACGCCCTCAAGGTCCAGGTCGCCGACCCGGCCGAGGACGGCAAGCTCAAGACCCTGACCCTTGAGGTCGCGCAGCACCTGGGTGACGGCCTCGTCCGTACCATCTCGATGCAGCCGACCGACGGTCTGGTCCGCCAGGCCCCGGTGACCGACACGGGCGAGGGCATCACCGTCCCCGTCGGCGACTTCACCAAGGGCAAGGTGTTCAACACCCTCGGTGAGGTGCTGAACTACCCGGAGGAGAACGCCAACGTCACCGAGCGCTGGCCGATCCACCGCAAGGCCCCTCGCTTCGACGAGCTCGAGTCGAAGACCGAGATGTTCGAGACCGGCGTCAAGGTCATCGACCTTCTCACCCCGTACGTCAAGGGTGGAAAGATCGGTCTGTTCGGTGGTGCCGGTGTCGGCAAGACCGTTCTGATCCAGGAAATGATCTACCGCGTCGCCAACAACCACGACGGTGTGTCGGTCTTCGCGGGCGTCGGTGAGCGTACCCGTGAGGGCAACGACCTCATCGAGGAAATGGCCGACTCGGGCGTCATCGACAAGACGGCCCTCGTCTTCGGCCAGATGGACGAGCCCCCGGGCACGCGTCTTCGCGTCGCGCTCGCCGGTCTGACCATGGCGGAGTACTTCCGCGATGTGCAGAAGCAGGACGTGCTCTTCTTCATCGACAACATCTTCCGTTACACCCAGGCCGGTTCGGAGGTGTCGACCCTTCTGGGCCGCATGCCGTCCGCCGTGGGTTACCAGCCGAACCTGGCTGACGAGATGGGTCTGCTGCAGGAGCGCATCACCTCGACCCGTGGTCACTCGATCACCTCGATGCAGGCGATCTACGTCCCCGCGGACGACCTGACCGACCCGGCGCCGGCCACCACCTTCGCCCACCTCGACGCGACGACGGTTCTCTCCCGTCCGATCTCCGAGAAGGGCATCTACCCGGCCGTGGACCCGCTGGACTCGACGTCCCGCATCCTCGACCCGCGGTACATCGCGGCGGACCACTACGCCACGGCGATGCGTGTCAAGGGGATCCTCCAGAAGTACAAGGACCTCCAGGACATCATCGCGATCCTCGGTATCGACGAGCTGGGCGAGGAGGACAAGCTCGTTGTCCACCGTGCCCGTCGCGTCGAGCGCTTCCTGTCGCAGAACACCCACGTGGCGAAGCAGTTCACCGGTGTGGACGGTTCGGACGTTCCGCTCGAAGAGTCGATCACCGCGTTCAACGCGATCTGCGACGGTGACTACGACCACTTCCCCGAGCAGGCGTTCTTCCTGTGCGGTGGCATCGAGGACCTGAAGGCCAACGCCAAGGAGCTGGGCGTCTCCTGATCCGGCGCGCTCCTCGCGGAGCGCTTCCGGCTCGAAGGATTCACGGAGAGGGGCGGGTGTGTCCCGTCCCTCTCCCCACGCCCATTAGAATTTGACCCAACACCCGGCTGACCCGCCGGGTGGTGACCCGAGGAGCCACCTTGGCTGCTGAGCTGCACGTCGAGCTGGTCGCGGCGGACCGCAATGTCTGGTCCGGCGAGGCCACCCTTGTTGTCGCCCGCACCACGTCCGGCGACATCGGCGTCATGCCCGGTCACCAGCCGCTTCTCGGTGTGCTGGAATCGGGCCCTGTGACCATCCGCACCAGTGGGGGCGACACTGTCGTCGCGGCGGTGCACGGCGGTTTCATCTCGTTCGCGGACAACAAGCTGTCCCTGCTGGCCGAGATCGCCGAGCTCGCGGACGAGATTGACGTCCAGCGTGCGGAGCGGGCACTGGAGCGCGCGAAGGCGGAGGCGGACGCCGCCGCCGAGCGTCGCGCGGATGTCCGGCTGCGCGCCGTAACGGGCTGAACACCCGTCGGAGTTTGAACCGCTGAGTACCGGAGGGTCACCCTCCGGGACACAGCAGACCTCAGCCGCGGTCCGTTCTGGAATTTTCCAGACCGGGTCGCGGCTGAGGCGATGTACGTCCGTCTTCGGACTTGTCCGTTGATGGGCACGGTCGTGTGCGGTATTTCGATGAGCGAGGAGGTCGGTGAAGATGCTCCTCGCTCTGCTTGTGAGCGGCCTGGTCGTAGCCCTGGTGGTGATCGGGCTGTTTGTCTTCGGGCTGCGCCGCAGACTCATCCAGCGTTCCGGCGGCACCTTCGACTGCAGCATGCGCTGGGGTGTGCCCGAGGAGACCGACACCTCGGGCAAGGGCTGGGTGTACGGGGTCGCGCGCTACAGCGGCGACCGGATCGAGTGGTTCCGCGTATTCAGCTACTCGCACCGCCCGCGCCGGCTGCTGGAGCGTTCCTCCATCGAGGTCGTCTCGCGCCGCGCCCCCGAGGGCGAGGAGGAGCTGGCCCTGCTCTCCGACGCCGTCGTGCTCGGCGCCCTCCACCGGGGGACCCGCCTGGAGCTGGCGATGAGCGAGGACGCGCTGACCGGTTTCCTCGCGTGGCTGGAGGCGGCGCCGCCCGGCCAGCGGGTGAACGTGGCCTGAGGCCTCACTGACGTGAAGAAGCCGGGGAGACGGGGGCGGACCCGTCTCCCCGGCTTCGGTCTTTACTGGAGTCCGGTGTGGATCGCGTTCGCGAGCTCACCGTTGGCGGTGTCGCCGCTGAACTCCCAGAAGAAGGCTCCCTTGAGGCCTTGGTTCTTGGCCCAGGTCATCTTCCCGGCGATGGTGGCGGGGGTGTCGTAGCTCCACCAGTTGCTGCCGCACTTGGCGTAGGCCGTGCCGGCGACCGTGCCGGTGGCCGGGCAGCTGCCCTTGAGCACCTTGTAGTCCTCGATGCCCTGCTCGTACGTGCCCTGCGCGGGCCCGGTCGCCGTGCCGCCGGGGGCGGCCTGCGTGACGCCGGTCCAGCCGCGGCCGTAGAAGCCGATGCCGAGGTTGAGCTTGGAGCCCGCGATGCCCTTGCCCTTGAGCTTGGTGATCGCGGCCTCGGAGTTGAAGCCGGCGATGGGGATGCCGGTGTACGAGGTGAGCGGGGAGTGCGGGGCGGTCGGGCCCTTGGCGTCCCACGCGCCGAAGAAGTCGTAGGTCATCACGTTGTAGAAGTCGACGTACTGTGCGGCGCCCGCGTAGTCGGCGAGGTCGAGCTTGCCGCCGTTGGAGCCGTCGGCGGAGATGGCCGCGGTGACCAGGCTGGAGCCGCCGAACTTGGCGCGCAGCGCGGACATCAGGTTCTTCAGGGCGGCGGCGCCGCTGGTGTCACAGGACAGGCCGCAGGCGTTCGGGTACTCCCAGTCGATGTCGATGCCGTCGAACACGTCGGCCCAGCGCGGGTCCTCGACCAGGCTGTAGCAGGACTGGGCGAAGGCGGCCGGGTTCGCCGCGGCCTGGCCGAAGCCGCCGGACCAGGTCCAGCCGCCGAAGGACCACAGCACCTTGATGTTCGGGTACTGCTTCTTCAGCTTGCGCAGCTGGTTGAAGTTGCCGCGCAGCGGCTGGTCCCAGGTGTCGGCGACGCCGTCGACGCTCTGGTCGGCGGTGTAGGCCTTGTCGTAGTCGGCGTAGGCGTCACCGATGGTGCACTGGCCGTTCTGGACGTTGCCGAACGCGTAGTTGATGTGGGTGATCTTCGCGGCGGAGCCGGAGGCCACCAGGTTCTTGACGTGGTAGTTGCGGCCGTAGACGCCCCACTCGGTGAAGTAGCCGAGTTTGACCTTGCCGCCCGGGTCCGGGGGAATGACGCCGCCGGTCGTCGTCACCGAGAGGGAGCCGGAGGAGGGGCCGGTCTGGTCGACGGTGTCGCGGGCGGTGACGCTGTACGAGTAGGTCGTGCCCTTGGTCAGGCCCGAGTCCGCGTAGGTGGTCCCGGTGACCGTGGCGATCTTGCTGGAGCCGCGGTAGACGTCGTAGTTCTTGACGCCCTTGTCGTCGGTGGCGGCGGACCAGCTCAGGGTCAGGGAGGTGTCGGCGACGTTGCTCGAGGTGGGGGTGCCGGGAGCGGTGGGGGGAGTGTCGCCGGGCTGGGTGCCGTCACAGGAGGTGCCGTTGACCTTGCAGCCGCCGGGGGAGCCGCTGCCGGTGCCGTTGAATCCGAAACTGGCGGTCGCGCCGGGTGCGAGGGTGCCGTTCCAGCCCACGTTCTTGCCGGTCCAGTGGGTGCCGGAGCTGGTGACGGTGGCGTCCCAGGCGGAGGTGACGGCGGTGCCGGCCGGGTAGTCCCACTCGACGGTCCACGAGGTGATCGTGGTGGTGCCGGTGTTCTTCACCGTCCACTTGCCCTCGAAGCCGGTGCCCCAGTCGGAGACCTTGGTGTACGTCGCGGTCGCCGAGGTGGCGGCCTGGGCGGGTCCTGCCAGCACGACGAGCCCGGTGACGGGCAGGGCGAGCGCGGCGACGATCGCCGCGACCCGGGTGAAGAACCGGGTGCGCCGGGTGCGGGGTGGGGATGCTGTGCTCAAGGGTGATCCTCCGTAGGTCCGTCGCGGTCGTGGGGCCGACTTCGACATGGGGGTGGGACCTGCGCCGCCCGTGAGCACGCTTTGTCATGGCACGCTCACCACAGTGTTCGTGAGGGTAGAAAGGTCTGGACCAACCGTCAAGAGGTCCAGACCGGTGCGGCATTCGGGGTTCTAGATCCCCAACTCCTGTGCCAGGACGGCCGCTTGGAGCCGACTGCGCAGCTCCAGCTTCCCCAGCAGCCTGCTGACGTGCGTCTTCGCCGTCGACTCCGCCATCTCCAGGCGTTCGGCGATCTCCGCGTTCGACCGGCCCTCGCCCAGAGCGCTCAGCACCTCCCGCTCCCGCCGGGTCAAGGAGGCCACGGCCGCCGTCGCCTCCGGGGACACCGGCGCCCGCGCCGGACGCGGCGCCGCGAACTCGGAGATCAGCCGCCTGGTCACCGCCGGGGCGATCAGTCCCTCCCCCCGCGCGACGGTCCGTACCGCCTCGATCAGCTCCGCGGCCTCCGCGTTCTTCAGGAGGAAGCCCGCGGCCCCCGCCCGCAGCGCCCCGAAGACGTACTCGTCGTGGTCGAAGGTGGTCAGCACCAGGACATCGGCCAGTCCCTCCGCGACCACCTCGCGGGTCGCGGACACCCCGTCGAGCTTCGGCATCTGCACGTCCATGAGGACGAGATCCGGCCGCAGCTCGCGCGCGAGGCGTACGGCCTCCTCCCCGTCGGCCGCCTCGCCCACCACCTCGATGCCGCCCGCGCTGCGCAGGATGAGCACCAGCCCGGCCCGGACCGCGCTCTGGTCCTCCGCCACCACCACCTTGATGGTCATGCTTCCACCGCCTTCTCTTCCGCGGGCAGTGTCGCCCGTACCCGCCACACCCCGTCGGCCCGGCCGGCCGTGAACTCCCCGCCCAGCAGCTCCGTCCGCTCCCGCATGCCGATCAGCCCGGCCCCGGAGCCGGGCGCGCGCGGACCTGGCCGGTCCCCGTACGGGGAGTCCACGGTCACGGTCAGCATCCCGGCCGCGCGGGCCACGCGGACCGTGACCGTGCCCGGGGAGGCGTGCTTGAGGGCATTGGTCAGCGACTCCTGGAGGATCCGGTAGGCGGCCAGCTCCACCGGGGCCGCCGTCGGCTCCCCGGGCGGCCGGTCGTCGTGCAGTACGAAGTCCAGCCCGCTCGCCGAGCCGTTGGTCCGGGCCTGCCCCACCAGGGCGTCCAGACCGTCCAGCGTCGGTACGGCGACCGGCTCGCGCTCCGCCCCGGCGTCCCGCAGCAGCCCGATCAGCCGGCGCATCTCGGCCAGGCCCTGGACGCTGTTCTCCCGGATCACCCCGAGGGCGTCACGGCTGGTCTCGGCCTTGTCGATGGACAGCGCGGCGGTGGAGTGGATGGCGATGGCGGAGAGGTGGTTGGCCACCATGTCGTGCAGCTCCCGCGCCATCCGGGCGCGCTCGGCGACGACCGCCTGCGTACGGTCCATCTCGGCCAGCAGCGCGGTCTGCTCGGCGCGCAGCCGGGCCGCCACCGCGGCCTCCCGGTGGTTGCGCAGGGTGGCGCCGGTCAGTGCCGGGCCGAAACTGACGAGGCCGGTGACCACGCCGATCAGCAGCGCCTCGGGGGTGCGCAGCCACGCCAGGGCGGCGATGGTGACGGCCACGGTGACCAGGCCGGTGCTGACCGGGAGCCGCCGGGCCGTGACGGGTTTCCCGTAGACGACGGCGGCGTACATCAGGTCGGTGAAGATCAGGACGGTCGCGAGGCTGCCGACCGTGAACTCGTTGGCGATCACGCCGAGCGTGCCGACGGCCAGGGCCGCCGCCGGCCTGGAGCGGCGCAGCAGCTCCATCCCGCCGAGGATCACCAGGGGTACCAGGGCGGCCCAGGCGGGCAGGAAGTCCCGGCCGGCGCTGCTGTAGACGCCCAGTGACCACATCGCCAGGCCGGCGAGCACGCCGACCACGGCGAGGAGGACGTCGTGTCGGTGGGGGCGCAGGCTCTTCTCGGTCACGGTCCCATCCAACAGGGTGGGCGGGGCGCGGGCCTCGGCGGAGAGGCCGAGTTGTCGGTACATCGAAGGATGCAGTCACACGTCGTCACTGGCGACGACGTACCGGGCCGGTCCGGACGGGAGGCTGGGAGTACGTCGCACCACCCGAGAGGAACGGAGAGTCCCGTGATCGTCGCGCTGATCATCGCCTGTGAGGTCGGCTTCTGGGTGCTGCTGGCCGCCGGACTGGCCCTGCGCTACCTCGCGAAGATGCCCGGGGTGGGCGCGGCAGTCCTGCTGTGCGAGCCGCTGATGGAGCTGATCCTGCTGGTCGTCACCACGGTCGATCTCAAGAACGGCGCCGAGCCGGACTGGAAGCACGGCCTCGCCGCGCTGTACATCGGCTACACCGTCGCCTACGGCCACTACACGATCAAGTGGCTGGACGGCCACGCCGCGCACCGGCTGGCCGGAGGGCCCAAGCCGGCCGGACCCGGGTACGGGAAGGCGAGGACCGTCCACGAGTGGCGGCTGTGGGTCCGTACCGTCATCGCCGCCGCTGTTGCGCTCGGCCTGCTCCAGGTGGCGATCTGGTACGTCGGCGACGCGGGCGACGTCAGCTCGCTCAAGGCGTGGCAGTTCGGCGCCCTGCGGGCGGTCGTCATCCACGGCCTGATCGCCGTCGCGTACACGATCTGGCCGAAGAAGGCCCCGCAGGGCGGCGTCGCGGCGGAGCCGAGGGTCTAAGCGCAATGCCGTTGCTTTATGGCGGTTGGATCACGATGGCGTCGTGTGAGGGCCGGGTTGGCTGGGGCCAGTCGCGGTGGCGACTGGCCTTGGCCTTGTAGTTCGACATCTTGCGTTTGACGACCCGGGGCTGGCTGCGCAGTCGCCTCGGGGGCAGGAGCCGCTCGGTGACCTCGGCGCGGAAATGCCGCCAGGCCCTGTGCAGGTGGTCAGGGGGAAAAAGAGCCGGGCAGGATGGTCACGGTGCGGCGGGCCGCCCGCAGGGCGGTGGTGAAGGAGAGCCGGTCGCAGTCGACCGGCTCGGGACTACCGGCCGCCGCTTCGGCCATCAGTGCGCGCAGGGCGTGGTGCACCAGCAGGTGGGCATAGATCTCCTGGCGGACGCCGGTGGGGGTCTTGCTGGCCAGGACAACGGTCTTGGCGCCGCGCTGATGGGTCTTGATCTCGTCCAGGACGCTCTCGCACTCCCAGCGTTGCGGGTAGAGCGCGGCCAGGTCGGCGGCCGGGGCCCGGACCGGGTCCAGGACCGAGGTCAGCAGCACGTACTGGTCCTCGCCGGGTCGTCCCGGGTCGTCCAGGCGGTAGCGGATCACGCGGACCGCCACCGGCTCGCGGCCGGCCTTCTTGTCGTCTCCGGCCTGGATCACGGTGAGCCAGGACCCGTCGGGCAGTGTTTGCAGGACGGGCAGGCGGCGGTTGGTCTTGGCGCGGAAGCACAGGTCAGCGCCGCTGCTGGTCAGGGCTCGCCATAACCGGGTCGAGGGCAGGTTGCGGTCGCCCAGGACGAGCATGTCCTCGGTCAGTGAGCGTTCCAGGTCCTCGGCGAGGCGGACCTCGCCGTCATGCCAGCCGCCGAGCACCGCATCGACGACGGCGTGGGTGCCGCATTCGACCAGAGCGACGACCTGGACCTGCGGATATCCGCCGGTGCCTTCCCCGCGGCCGGTCCCAGGGCGGCCGAACTCAGCGGCGTTCGCCGCACTGTCGGCGACATCGAAACGGGTGCCGTCGATGGCCATCAGCCGCCAGCCCCTCCAGAACACCCCGGGCATCGCGGGCGTGCCCAGCGGTCGGGCGCATCTGTCGAACAGCGCGGCCATCGGTTCGACCCCGAGCCGTCCACGCGCCCGGAAGATGGCAGCCTTGCTCGGTGGATGCCACGACCCCCACAGCCCCGCCCACCGCAGGCCCTCAGCAAGGTGCCGCATGACCTCCAGATACGGCGCGGGCGAGAACAATGCCATCGCCAGCAGGAAGTACACCACCAGCCGGGCCGGCAACAGCCGCCGACGCTTCTCCGTCCGGTCGCACTGGGCCACGACCTCGTCCACCAGCCACGGCGGATACATCCGGGTCAGCACACCCACCCCGGCCAGATCCGGCAGAGACGACGCCATGCCACCACCCCCGATGACGTCGTCTCACCGATCCAGATCAATGTCAACGGCATTGGGTCTAAGCGGCCTCGGGGAAGTGGGGCACGTCCAACGCACCCCACTTCCCCGAGACCGCTTAGCGGTCGCCGCCTGGCACCCACAGCACGTCGCCGACCTCCTTGTTGGCCGTACGGGCCAGGATGAACAGGAGGTCGGAGAGGCGGTTCAGGTAGGTGGCGGTCAGCGGATTCATGACCTCGCCGTGCACCTCCAGCGCCGCCCACGTCGAGCGCTCGGCGCGCCGGACGACGGTGCAGGCCTGGTGCAGCAGGGCCGCGCCCGGGGTGCCGCCGGGGAGGATGAAGCTGCGCAGCTTCTCCAGCTGCTCGTTGAAGGCGTCGCAGTCCGCCTCCAGCTTGTCCACGTAGAACTGCTCCACCCGCAGCGGCGGGTACTGCGGGTTCTCCACCACCGGGGTGCACAGGTCCGCGCCGACGTCGAACAGGTCGTTCTGCACCCGGACCAGGACCTTCACCACGTCCTGCGGCAGGCCTCCGAGGGCGATCGCCGTCCCGATGGCCGCGTTGGCCTCGTTGGCGTCGGCGTACGCGGAGATCCGCAGGTCGGTCTTGGCCGTGCGGCTCATGTCGCCCAGGGCGGTCGTGCCCTTGTCGCCGGTACGGGTGTAGATGCGCGTGAGGTTCACCATGCGGCCAGCGTAGTGACGCCCGCCGGAGAATCGCACGCGGAGCCGTCTGTGAGCCCGGTACCGTCCGCGGGCAGCCCGAAAGGGGCAGAGGAGGGTGAAGAGGTGACAGTTTGACCGACATGTTCGGAATCTGACAGTGGGCCGAACCGGCCGGGCGGGTCGACGTCCTGGTGAGGTTCCCGGGCTCGCGTCACGCGGGGGAACCGCGCGCGCCTGACGGTCGAACAGACCGCCGGCGCCGCGCGAGGTCGGGCGACTGCGGTCGATCGAGGAGCGGTTGGGGGACCGGCGGACGACTGACCCGTCCCGGTGTGATGTCCGTCATCTGAGACGTGACGCGTGTTACTTCGAGGTCACACCGCACCGCCCGGACGCTAGTCTCCGCCGGAGGGGCCAGGAGTCCGGGCCGTTTCGAGGCCGGGCCGTATCAAGAACGTGGGGTGTGCAGTGGCTGGGAAGCTTGCCGTCATCGGTGCCGGACTGATGGGTTCCGGTATCGCTCAGGTCTCCGCTCAGGCGGGCTGGGACGTCGTGCTGCGCGATGTCACCGACGCCGCGCTGACGCGTGGCACCGACGGGATCAAGGCCTCGTACGACAAGTTCGTCTCCAAGGGCAAGCTGACCGCCGAGGACGCCGAGGCGGCCCTCGCGCGCATCACGACGACCACCGACCTGGATGCGGTCGCCGACGTCGACATCGTGGTCGAGGCCGTCTTCGAGAAGATCGAGATCAAGCACGAGATCTTCCGCGCCCTCGACAAGATCGTGCGCGAGGACACCATCCTCGCCTCCAACACCTCCGCCATCCCGATCACCAAGATCGCGGCCGCGACGGAGCGCCCGGAGCGGGTCGTCGGCGCGCACTTCTTCTCGCCCGTCCCGATGATGCAGCTCTGCGAGCTCGTCCGCGGCTACAAGACGAGCGACGAAACCCTCGCCACCACCCGGGCGTTCGCCGAGTCCGTCGGCAAGACCTGCATCGTCGTCAATCGCGACGTCGCCGGCTTCGTGACCACCCGTCTGATCTCCGCGCTGGTCGTCGAGGCCGCCAAGCTGTACGAGTCGGGCGTGGCCTCCGCCGAGGACATCGACATCGCGTGCAAGCTGGGCTTCGGGCACGCGATGGGCCCGCTGGCCACCGCGGACCTGACGGGCGTCGACATCCTGCTGCACGCCACCAGCAACATCTACACCGAGTCCCAGGACGAGAAGTTCGCGCCGCCGGAGCTGATGCGCCGGATGGTGGACGCCGGGGACATCGGCCGCAAGAGCGGGCAGGGCTTCTACAAGCACTGAGGCCGGGCCGCCGAGCACCACCGTTCGAATACCTTCACCCGTCGGGGTGAATTAGGTATCGGTTCGCTCACGGTCGGCAACTTCCCTGCCCGCGAGGCAGTCAGTTGCAGTGAGAGTTGCCGACCACGGACCAGTCGGACCATACGTACGCGTACTGCCGGGAGTACACATGCACATCAGGGGCGACCACGCCGAACTCGCTGTCGGGGGTCGCCTCGACGTGCGCAGCGCGGCGGACGCCCGTACGGTCCTCCACTCCGCCCTCGACGACGGCCACGGCGACCTCGTGCTCGACCTCACCGGGCTCGACTCCTGGGACGCGACCGGCCTCGGCGTCATCATGGGCGCGCACCGCAGGGCCGGCCGGACCGGACGGCGCCTCGTCCTGCGCGGGGTGCCGCCGCAGATGCAGCGGCTGCTCGTGGCGACCCGCCTGCACCGGATCCTCGCGATCGAGGGCGGGTTGGAAGCGGAGTCCCTGCCCAGGGCGTGAACACAGTGTTCCGTTTTCCTGCGGAAACGTAACGGTCCGGTGGTGATGGCACCCCCGCGGTTCCCCGCAGGACCGGCCACGGTCTAGGGTTCGGGCGGAAAACCGGACCAGTAGCGGCAGCGGCGTGTGCGAAGGCCGGGCGGTACGACGGCGAGGCGCACGGCGCGATCGGGGGACTTGGTCATGGACCACATACAGGGGCAGGCCGAACCGGAGGAACAGTCCGGAGGCGCCGCGGCGCTGCCCGCGCCCGTGGCGCCCGCCCGGGTGGTCACCCTGACCGCGGGGGAGTTCACCCTCACCGTCAACCCGGTCGACGGCAGCGAGATCGAACCGCTCCGGCCCGGCACCCGGGCGGGCCGCCCCGCCAAGCGCGACGCGGCCGCCCGCGCCGCCAGGGACGCCGCCGCACGGCCGCCCGCGCTGCCCGGGGCTCCGGTACCCGCCCGCCCCCCGCGGGCGCGCGAGGAGGAGCTGGAGCGGCTCGTACGGCTGCTGGGCCGGGGGCGGTCCGTACGCCTCACCGGGCCCGCCGGATCGGGCCGCAGCTCGCTGCTCGACGAGGTCGCGGCCCAGTGCGCGGGCCTCGCCCCCGACGGGGTCGTACGGCTCTCCGGCTACGGACACCAGCAGCCCGCCGAGCTGCTCCACACCCTCTACGAGACCGTGTACGAGGCCTCGGACACGCGGCCCGACCGGATCGAGATCCTCGCCCGCGTACGCGACATCGGCGCCGTCGTCCTCCTCGACGACCTGGAGATGGGCGGGGTCGCCCTCGACGAGCTGCTGCGCGCCACCCCCGAATGCGCCTACCTGCTGGCCGCGACCCCCGACACCCGGGCCCCCTCCGACGACTCGCACATCGAAGAGGTCTTCCTCGGCGGGCTCGGGAAGAACGAATGCCTGGAACTGCTGGAGGCGGGCGTCGGCCGGCCGCTGACGGAGGCGGAGACCGCCTGGGCGTCCGACCTGCGGTTCGCCTCCGAGGGGCTCCCCCTGCGCTTCGTGCAGGCAGCCGCGCTGCTGCGGCAGCGGGACGAGATCAACCACACCGACGAGGCGGACGACGAGGAGGAGCCGGGCGTCTTCGAGGAGCGCCCGCGCGACACCGTCGAGGTGCCGCTGCCGACGCTGGCCGAGGGCGCCGCCCCGGCGGAGCTGCTGGCCTCGCGGGTCAGCGAGTCGGCGCGCGCCGCCCTGCGGATCGCGTGCGCGCTGGGCGGTGAACTGCCGCACCACGCACACCTGCCCGCGCTGGTGGGGGACACCCACGCAGACTCCGCGGTGGCGGAACTGCTCGGCTGCGGCATGCTGACCCAGGTCGGCCCGCGCTACCGGCTGGCCTCCGGGGTCGCCCGGCAGCTGGAGGAGGTCGGGTACGGGGACACCGCGGCCGAGGAGGCCCGTACGGCCGCCCGGCACTACGCCTGGTGGACCGGTCACGCCTCGGTGAACCCGCAGCGCGTCGCGGCGGAGGCCGACGCGGTGCTCGCCGCGCTGGGCGGTGCCGACGTGGTGGCGGCCGTACTGCTGGCGCGCACGGCGGCTCCGGCGTTCGCCGCCTCGCTGCACTGGGAGGCCTGGGACCGGGTGCTGCGCGCGGGCGCCGAGGCCGCGCGCAAGGCGGGAGAGGTCGCCGAGCAGGCGTACTTCCACCACGAACTCGGTGTGCTCGCGCTGTGCGAGGGACGCCTGGACCGGGCGCGGGCCGAACTGGAGACCTCGATCGGGCTGCGCGGCGCGCTGGCCGACAAGCGGGGCACGGTCGCGGGCCGACGGGCGCTGGCACTGGTCGTGGACCGGGAGGCCGCGGAGGTGACGGTGTCGCCGCCGCTGCGGCTGGAGGCGCCAGCCGTCCCGCAGGCCGACTCGCCGGCCGCCGGCGTCACGGCGCCGGCTCTGACCAGGGGTTCGGGGGCATCGGAGGCCCTCACGGTTCCCGGGCCGGTGGCCCGGTCGGCAGCCCGGCCGGGGGCCGGTTCCGCGACGGCCGGGCGCGCTGCGGCCGGAGCCCCGTCGGCGGCTTCGGAGGCGGTGACGCGGGTGGCTCCGGTGGTGCCCGTGACCCGGCGTCAGGAGCCGCCCACGACGCTGTCGGAGGTGTTCGAGGACGCCTTCCCGCTGTCGCCGAAGCCCGCGCCCGCCCCCACGCCCGTGGCCGGACCCGCCGCGGACTCGGGCCGTCGGCGCCGGGCGCTGCTGGCCGGGGCGGGGGCGCTGGCCGTGGTCGTGCTGGGCACGGTGGTGAGCCTCGCGCTGGCCTCCTCGGACTCCGAGCCGCCCGCGCAGGGTCCGGCGGTGTCGACCAGCCCGACCCGGATGGTTCAGCCGTCGGAGCCGGGCATCAGCGGGAACGATTCTCCAGCGGATCCGGCCGACCCGGTGGTGGAACCGTCGGCGCAGTCCACCGCCCCGGGCGGGACCGCCGGTGCTCCGACCCCGGGCCGGACCCCCTCCCGCACGCCGTCGCGCCGTCCGCAGTCGACCGGGCCGCAGCCCCCGGCCTCGTCGTCGGCCCCCGTACCGCCGACCTCCGCCGCGCCGACCCCGTCCGACACGCCCTCGGCGTCGGTCGTTCCGTCGCCGACGGCCACGGCCACGGGGACGGCCACCGCCACGGGCACCACGACCAGCCCGGGCCCGGGCACCGTCCGGTGAACGACCACGGCTCCGTCCTCGTGGACGGAGCCGTGGCGACGGGACGGGCGGACGGTCAGAACAGCCGGAGCTTGTCGTCCTCGATGCCGCGCATCGCGTCGTAGTCGAGGACAACGCAGTCCATCCCGCGGTCCGTCGCCAGCACCTTGGCCTGAGGCTTGATCTCCTGCGCCGCGAAGACGCCCCGGACCGGGGCCAGGTGCGGGTCGCGGTTCAGCAGCTCCAGGTAGCGGGTCAGCTGCTCGACGCCGTCGATCTCGCCGCGCCGCTTGATCTCCACGGCCACCGTCGCGCCGGAGGCGTCCCGGCACAGGATGTCCACGGGCCCGATCGCCGTCATGTACTCGCGCCGGATCAGGGTGTAGCCCTCGCCCAGCGTTTCGATGCGGTCCGCGAGGAGTTCCTGGAGGTGTGCTTCCACGCCGTCCTTGATCAGCCCGGGGTCGATGCCGAGCTCGTGGGAGGAGTCGTGCAGGACTTCCTCCATGGTGATGATGAGCTTCTCACCAGCCTTGTTGACGACGGTCCACACACCGGCCTCGTCACCGCTCCCCTCTTTGAGGGTGCACGGGGGCGACATCCAGTTGAGCGGTTTGTACGCCCGGTCGTCCGCGTGGATCGAGACACTGCCGTCGGCCTTCACGAGGATCAGACGGGGTGCCGAGGGCAGATGGGCGGTGAGCCGGCCCGCGTAGTCGACGGAGCAGCGGGCAATGACGAGACGCATGGTCGGCAACGCTACTCGACGAGAAGGGCTCCACGCGATTCGCCCCTGAAAGCCCCCTTCGCCGATGGCGCGTTGTATGCGCATTCTCCTGGTGCGTCACCCATGGGACGCCTACCGTGGTGAGCGGGAGGTTGCCGAGCGTGTACGCAGCGTCGCGGCCTCCTTCCCTGCCCGTAAGACTCCGGCAACCAGTCCGCCGGAGTCGCGAGAGGAGAACCCATGTCGCTCGACGTCTCACCGGCCCTACTCGAACAGGCCGAGCGAGGCGAGGTCGACGAAGCCGCTTTCGTCGACTGCGTCCGGACCTCCCTGCCCTACGCATGGGAGATGATCAGCTCGCTGGTGGCCCAGCTGAAGGTCGACGGCGGACAGTTCGCCGACAATCAGACGCCGCCGCCCGACGAGCAGGCGCGCGGGCAGCTGCTGCGCGCTCTCGCGAGTGACGCGATACGCGGTGCGCTGCAGCGGCACTTCGGAGTGCGCCTGGCGTTCCAGAACTGCCACCGGGTAGCGGTGTTCCCGCTGGATCCCTCGGTGGACGACCGGCTGGCCAAGTTCACCTCGATCCGCGGCCAGCTGCTCAACCAGTCACCCGAACTGCGGGACTGTTAGCAACGACAGCAGATCTCAGCCGAGACGGGGCAGGACTTCGGTGCCGAGGCGCCGTACGTTCTCCTCCGTCGCGGCGAGATCGCCCGAGCCCTCCGTCAGGAGGGCGAAGCGCGTGATGCCGGTCCGCTCGGCGGTGGCCGCCAGCCGGTCCGCCGCCAGTGCCGGTGTGCCCACCGGGTGCAGGTCGCACAGCAGCTCCGTGTACGCGACCGGGTCGCGCATCGCGCGCACCCGGCCGTCCACCGTCACATGCGCGTCCAGGCCCTGCCTGAGCCAGCCCGGCATCGCCTTCAGCAGCGACTCGCGGGCGTCCGCCGTACGGTCCGCCAGCTGGCAGACCCCTGCGGAGACATGGCCCGCGCTCGCCACGTGCTCCCGGGAGTGGCCCGCCGCCAGCGCCGCGGCCCGCCACAGCGCGACCATCTCGGCCTTCTCCTCGTCCCCGCAGTGCATGCCCAGCAGCATCGGCAGCCCCCGCTCCGCGGCCAGCCGCACCGATGCGGGGGAGGTGCAGGCCACGATGACCTCCGGGCCCGGCCCGTCCACGTCCAGCGCCTCCGACGGGCGCGGTACGACGGCCACCTCGCGGAAGTCGTACCGCTCGCCGGCGGCCCCCACCCGCGCCTCCGTCAGCCAGCGCCGCAGCAGGTCCAGGGCTTCCGGGAAGCCGTTCTCGTAACGGTCCAGGCCGCCCCCGAAGACCTCCAGGTCGACCCACGGCCCGCCGCGGCCCACCCCGAGGCTGAACCGCCCGCCCGAGGTCAGGTGCAGCAGCGCCGCCTGCTCGCCGAGGGCCACCGGGTGCGTGCTCGGCAGCACGCTGACCGCCGTGCCCACCCGCAGCCTCCGGGTCCGGCCCAGCAGCAGGGCCGCCAGTGTCACCGCCGAGGGGCAGACCCCGTACGGGACGAAGTGGTGCTCGGCGAGCCAGACCGAGTCGAGCCCGGACTCCTCGGCCACCTCGGCCGTGCGCACCGCCCGGTGCAGTGCCTCGCCCTGTCCCTGGCCCGGGAACTGGGCAGCCAGTACAAACGCTCCTACGCGCATCGCCTTTATCCTCCTCGCGGCTGACGCGGCCTCCCCAGGCTGACCGGTTCTTCCTATGGCAACAACGTCTGACACGTGCCAAAGGCACGGGCTGACACGAAAGTTATTGGGATTGTCAGGCCATTCCTCTTCGTGGGGCCGGGCTCCCGCAACCACCCTGCGGGTACCCGGCCTCGCTGCGCGTAGTCTGGGAGAAAGTCACTGCCGTCCGCCCATCCGTGAGGTATACGTGTCACCGCGCCACAACCGCCCCAGGGGCGGCGAGACTCCGGACGAACGCCCGAGCACCGGCCTCGACCGCTACGGGCTGGAGCGCACGGAGGAGTACCAGGGCGAGGACTGGAAGGTCCGGCACGTCGCGGGCGCGAGCGCCGCGGGCAAGCGTTACCGCTGCCCGGGCTGCGACCAGGAGATCCCCTCCGGCACCCCGCACCTGGTGGCCTGGCCGGAGTACGGCGGCGTGGACGACCGCCGGCACTGGCACAAGGCCTGCTGGAACGCGAAGGACCGCCGCACCTCGAAGGTGCAGCGGTCCCGCAACGCGCCCAGGTACTGAGCGGCGGTTCACACGTCCCGGCGGCCGACCAGCACGTACGAGGCCGCCACCGCGCCGCCCGCGACGAGCACGATCAGCATCATGTGCGCGAGGCCGCCGGGCACCGGAGCCATGTCCGGGCCGGTGTCGGACATGCCGAACAGCTGCATCAGGGCCACCGGCGCGTTGTACTGGAGGATCAGCCGTCCCACGGCGGCGGACGACTCCCAGGCGCTGAGCATCCCGCCCGTCAGCGGCGGCAGCGTGACGACGCCGAGCATCACCGCGATCGCCCCGGCGGAATGCCGCACCAGCGCGCCGACGGCGAGCGCGAGCACGCCGAGCAGTGTGACGTAGAGGACGCCCGCCAGCGCGCCGAACCACTCGGCGGCCCCGTGCCGTCCGGCGGCGGAGCCGTTGTGCAAGAGTGCACCGGCCAGCCCGACGAGGAAGACCGACCCGGCGGTGACGACGAAGGCCGTCATGCCGAAGACGAGGTACTTCGCGGTGAGCACGCGGTGCCGCTCCGGGGAGGCGGTGAAGGTGGTCCGCACCAGTCCGGTGGCGTGCTCCGAGGTGATCGTCAGGACGCCGAGGACCATCACCGCGAGCTGCCCGATCAGCAGGCCGAAGAGAGCGGGCGTGGTGAAGGAGATGCCCGCGTAGTCCTGGTCCCCCGTCTGCACGACGAAGAGCAGCCCGACGCCGACGACGGTCAGCACGAGCGAGCCGAGCGTCCACATCGTGGAGCGGACCGAGACCAGCTTGGTCCACTCCGAGGCCATGGCGTGTCCCAGGTGCGGTCGCGGTGTCGGCAGCGGCGAGCTGTAGCTCTTCGGCTGGTCCGCGGTCGTCGGCGGGGTCATCGGGCTTCCTCGGGGTTGTTCTGGGCGGCCTCGGCGAGCTGGCCCGGGTTTTCCGGCATCAGGAAGGGCCGGCCGCCCGCTCCGGGCGGCGGGGGCGCGAAGAAGCCCGTCCCCGGGATCTCCGGTGCGGGCGCCTCGTCCTCCCACGCCGGGACGGTCAGCGGCTCCGGCTCCCACAGCTCGGCCCGCGGGTCTTCGGTGGAGGTGTACTCCAGGGACGACTGGGTCATCCGCATGTACGCCTCTTCCAGCGAGGCCCGGTGCGGCGAGAGCTCCCACAGCCGTACGCCCGCCTCGTGCGCGAGGTCCGAGATGCGGGGGAGCTCCAGCCCGGTCACGCGCAGTGCTCCATCGGGCTCCTGGAGGACCCGGCCGCCCGCCTTCGTGAGGGCCGTACCCAGCGTGTCCCAGCCATCGGGATCAGTGTCGGCCGCGCGTACCCGAGCGAATCCGGCCGAGTTGTGCGCGATGAACTCCTGGGTGCCCATGTCGGCCAGCAGCCGTCCCCGGCCGATCACGATCAGGTGGTCGGCGGTCAGCGCCATCTCGCTCATCAGGTGCGAGGAGACGAGGACGGTGCGCCCCTCGGCGGCGAGCCGGCGCATGAGGTTGCGGACCCAGAGGATCCCCTCCGGGTCCAGCCCGTTGACCGGCTCGTCGAAGAGGAGCACCTGGGGATCCCCGAGCAGGGCGGTGGCGATGCCGAGCCGCTGGCCCATGCCGAGCGAGAAGCCCTTCGTACGCTGCCGGGCGGCGTCCTGGAGGCCGACCACGGCCAGCACCTCGTCCACCCGCTTCTCCGGGATCCCGGAGAGCTGGGCGATCGAGAGCAGGTGGGTCCGGGCCCGGCGGCCCCCGTGCACGGCCTTGGCGTCCAGCAGGGCCCCGACGTGCCGCTGGGCGTTCGGCAGCTCCCGGAAGGGGAGGCCGTTGATCGTGACATGGCCGGAAGTGGGCCGGTCGAGGCCGACGATCATGCGCATGGTGGTGGATTTCCCGGAGCCGTTGGGCCCCAGGAAACCGGTCACATGACCCGGCCTGACCTGGAAGGACAGCTGGTCGACGGCGGTCTTGGCGCCGTAGCGCTTGGTCAGGCCGACTGCCTCGATCATCTTGCTGCCCCTTACCAGGCCGGGACGACTCTCGCCCGCGTAAGGGTTAAGAGGATATCCAGTCTCCTACGGTTCCGTCCCGGGCCGGATCCCTGAGCTGCCCCTGAGACCGACCCGGGGATGTCCCGTAGTGCGTCAGGCGTCCCTCTTCTTGAGGACGAGGTAGCCCCCGAGCACCGAGGCGGCCACCCACAGGAGCATGATCCCGAGGCCGCCCCAGGGGCCGTACGGCGTCTCGGAGCTGCCCATGGCGTCCGGCACGATCTGCATGATCTTGGACCCCGCCTTGTCGGGCAGGTACTGGCCGTACTTACGGGTCGCCTCGAAACCGCTGAGGAGGTTCGAGACGATCAGGAAGAACGGGATCAGGATGCTGATCGAGGCGACCGAGCTGCGCAGCATGGCGGCCACGCCCATGGAGAACAGGGCGAGGAGCGCCATGTACAGGCCGGCGCCGACCACCGCGCGCAGGACGTTCTCCCCGTCGATGCCGATGCCGTGGTCCCCCAGGATCGCCTGGCCGAGGAAGAACGACACGAAGCTGGTCAGCAGTCCGACCAGCAGGGCCAGGGCCGTGGCCACGGCGAGCTTGCCCAGCAGGAAGCTCGCGCGTGCGGGTACGGCGGCCAGCGAGGTACGGATCATGCCCGAGCTGTACTCGGTGCTGACCACCAGCACCCCGAAGACGATCATCGCCAGCTGGCCGAACTGCATCCCGCTGAAGCTCAGCAGGGTGGGGTCGAACGTGGCCCGTTCGACCGCGCCCATGTTGTCGAAGCTCGCGTTGACCAGGGCGCAGAAACCGGCACTGAACCCGACGGTGGCGAGGAGCGAGACGGCGAGGGACCAGCTCGTGGAGGCGACCGTGCGGATCTTGGTCCACTCGGACCTGAGGACGGCGGAGAAGGCCATGCTCACTCACCGCCCTTGGGGGTCGCCTCGTAGCCGGCGCCCCAGCCGGGAGCGTCGGCGGGCCGGGAGGGGTGGTCGGCGGCCATGCCCGCGGGCACGGGCGCGCCCGGTGCGTGGGCGTGGTACTCGACGGAGTCCGCCGTCATGCGCATGAACGCTTCCTCCAGTGAAGCCCGTTGCGGGCTGAGTTCGTGCAGCACGATCTGGTGCTGGGCGGCCAGCTCGCCGAGCCGCTCCGGGCCCACGCCGTCGATCTCCAGCGCGCCGGTGGCCGGCACGCTGACGGCGTCGATCCCCGCCTCGTGCAGGACGTCCTTGAGCCGCTCCTGCTGGGGCGAGCGCAGCCGGACGTAACTGCGCGAGTTCTGGTGGATGAAATCGGCCATCGACAGGTCTGCCAGCAGCTTTCCCTGCCCGATGACGACCAAATGTTCGGCCGTCAGGGCCATTTCGCTCATGAGATGGGACGAGACGAAGATCGTTCGTCCTTCCGCCGCCAGTCCCTTCATGAGATTCCTGATCCAGAGAATTCCCTCCGGGTCCAGACCGTTGACGGGTTCGTCGAACATCAGGATTTGGGGATCACCGAGCAGTGCGGAGGCGATTCCCAGCCGCTGGCCCATGCCCAGCGAAAATCCTTTCGACTTCCTCTTCGCGACAGCCGTCAGGCCGACCAGGTCGAGTACTTCGGCGACCCGGCGTTCCGGGATCCGGTTCGACTGGGCCAGACAGAGAAGGTTGTTGTATGCAGTTCGGCCACCGTTCATCGCTTTCGCGTCAAGCAGTGCACCGATGTACTTCAGCGGCTCCGGCAGATCCCGGTAGTGCTTGCCGTCGATCCGGACCGTACCGCTGGTCGGGTTGTCGAGGTCGAGCATCATGCGCATGGTCGTGGACTTCCCCGCCCCGTTGGGGCCGAGGAAGCCGGTCACCACCCCCGGTCTGACCTGGAAGCTGAGGTTGTCCACGGCGGTCTTCGCGCCGAATCGTTTCGTAAGGCCCTCAAGCTCGATCATGCAGGCCACGCTAGAACGCCGCAGGGCCGTACGCCACCTCCGAAAGGTGACGTACGGCCCTGCTTTGGTCGTGAAACGGGCGAACAGTACCGCCCGGTAGCCGTGACGCGGGGGTCAGCGGCTCTGCTGAGCCGGGACCCCGCGCGAGACCGGCTCGTCGTCGACGATCGGGTTGGCCGCCGCGACGGCCGCACCGGTCAGCGTCGCCAGCATCTCGCGGACGTTGGTCAGCTGCGCGTTGATGGAGTCGCGGCGGTTGGTGAGCGCCGCCAGCTCGCGCTCGGACTCGCTGCGGATACGGTCCGCCTTGGCGTTGGCGTCGGCCACGATGTCCTCGGCCTGGCGCTGCGCGGTCTCCACGGTCTGACGGGCGCGGCGCTCGGCGTCCGTACGCAGCTTCTCGGCCTCCAGGCGCAGCTGCTCGGCGCGGTGCTCGATCTCCGCGAGGCGCTTCTCGGCCTTGGCCTGGCGCGAGGCCAGGTCGCGCTCGGACTGCTCGCGGCGCTTGGCCAGGTTGGTCTCGAAGTCCGCGGCGGCCTGGGCGGCCTTGGCGCGGGTCTCCTCGAACAGGGCGTCGGCCTCCTCGCGCTTGGAGGCCGCGTCCTTCTGGGCCTCGGCGCGCAGGGTGGAGGCGTCGCCCTTGGCCTTCTCGACGATGCGGACGCCCTCGTCCTCCGCCTTCGACTTGCGGTCGGCGGCGAACGACTCGGCGTCGTTGCGCACCTGCTGGGCAGCCGACTCGGCCAGCTCACGGTGCTGCTCGGCCGCGCGACGGGCCTCCTCGCGCAGGTCCTTCGCCTCCTCCTCGGCCAGGCGCAGGATCTTCTCGACCCGGGCGCCGAGGCCGGCGTACGACGGTTCCGCGTCGCTCACCTGGGCCTGGGCGTTCTGCGTTTCGAGGTGCAGCTCCTCGATCCGCTTTTCCAGAGAGTTGATACGTCCAAGGGCGCTGTCGCGGTCGGAGACCAGCTTGGTAATGCGGTCGTCCACCTGACCGCGGTCGTAACCACGCCGCACGAGCTCGAAGCCGAAGGGGGAGGAAGTGTCGCTCATGGGGTTCCTGTCGAATGAGACCGATGAGGTGCTACGTGAGGTGTTAGGGGAATCCTAGGCGCCGAAGCGGCGTGTCTTCGAGTCAATCCGCGATTGATCTGGACAATGAGACCCCTTTTGAGTGGCAAGGCGACAGAATGCTTGTCACTCGTTCGACTGAACCTTCATCAGGAACACACATCCCGCACGCTTGCTACCCCTCCGACGACTTACCACCCGAACGAGTCGAACCCGCCGCGGCTCCGGCCTTCACGCCCCCCGCGCCCTGGCCGCCGACCGAGGGCTTTGCGCCGCCCGAAGGCGCCTCGAATGATTCCAACGCCTCAAGAACGTCCTGGACACGGGAGATCTCGCCCTGAATGTCCTGCCGCCTGCGCACCAGGACCTCCAGCTCGCGGCGTCCCTCGTCGACCAGCCGCTCGGCCTCCGCCTTCGCCTCCGCGAGGGCCTTCTCGGCCTCGCGGGCCAGTTCGGCCTTCTTCTGCTCGGCCTCCTTCAGGAGCGCCTCGGCCTTGCGCACCGCGGCGATGCGCACCTTGCTCGCCTCGCTGCTCGCGTCCGACACCAGCTCCTTGGCCTTCGCCTCGGCCGCGGCGCTCTGCTCGGTGGCCGCCCGCACCAGCTTGTCCACGCGCTCGCCGGCCGACTTCATCTGCTCGGCCGACTCCCGGCGGGCCCGCTCGTGCAGCTCCTCGACCTCTGCCTCGACGCGGCCGCGCAGCTCCTCCGCCCGCTCCCTTATGGCCGACGCGTCCGTACGCGCCCCGACCAGCAGCTCGTCCGCGTCCGTACGGGCCTTCTCCACCAGGGAGTTGCCCTCCACGGTCGCCTCCGAAGAGATCCGCACGGCCTCCTTGCGGGCCGCGTCGACCATCGCGTCGGCCTGCTCCTCGGCGGCCGTGGTGGCGGCCAGCGCCTGCTTGCCCGCCTCGGCGGTGAGCTTGTCGGCCTCCGCCGCGGCCTCGGTGATGAGCCGGTCGACCTGCTCCGCGGCCTCGCTGCGGCGCTTGTTGGCCTCCTCGCGCGCCTCGTCCAGCAGCCGCTCGGACTCCGTCCGGGCCTCCGTACGCATGCGCTCGGCCTCGGTCGCCGCCTCCGCCTTGACCCGCTCGGCCTCCGACCGGGTACGCGTCGCGTGCTCCTGCGCCGAGGACAGCGCCTCGGACGCCTCCGCGCGCAGCCGCTCGGCCTCGTTCGAGGCCTCGCCGACCGTGCGCTCGTTCGCCTTGCGGGTCTCGGCGGTGAGCTTGTCCGCCTCCGACGCGGCCTCGGTGATGAGCCGGTCCGCCTGCTCGGCGGCCTCGGTCCGCAGCCGGTTCGCCTCGGCGCGCGCCTCGTCCAGCGTCTGCTCGGCCTCGCGCTCCGCACTCGCCAGGGTCTCGTTCGCCGCGACCGTGACGCGGTCCGCCTCCGCGGTGGCCTCGCCGATGATCCGGCCGCCCTCCGCACGGGCGTCGTCCAGGGTCCGCTCCGCCTCGGCGCGCAGCCGCTCCGCCTCCGCGGTGGCCTCGCCGACCGTGAGCTCGTTGGCCGCACGGGTCTCGTCGACCAGCCGGTCGCCCTCGTTGCGGGCATCGACCAGCACCCTCGCGGCGTCCCGCTCGGCCGCGGCCAGGGTGTCCGCCGCCTGCTTGGTGAGCCGTTCGGCCTTCGCCGTCGCCTCGCCGACCGTCTCGGCGTTCGCCGCCAGGGTCTCCTCGGTGAGCCGCTCGGCCTCACCGCGCGCCTCGGCCAGCGTGAGCTCGGCCTCGGCACCGATGGCCTCCGCCGCGGCCGCCGCCTCGGCGGTGATCCGCTCGGCCTCGGCGGTCGCCTCGCCGACCGTCTCGGCGTTCGCCGCGAGGGTCTCCTCGGTGAGCCGCTCGGCCTCCGCCGTCGCCTCGGCGGTGATCCGTCCGCCCTCGGCGCGTGACGCTTCCAGGGCCTCCGCCGCCTCGCCGCGGATGCGGTTCGCGTCGTCCCGGGCATCCGCCCGGGTCCGGGCGGCGTCCCGCTCGGCCGCCGCCAGGGCGTCCGTGGCCTCGGTCCGCACCCGCTGCGCGTACTCGGCCGTGTCGCTGCGCAGTTGCTCAGCCTCGGCGATCGCGTCGCCGACCGTCCGCTCCGCGAGCGCCTTGGCCGCGTCCGTCTCGGCGCGCGCCTCACTGCGGATCCGGTTGGCGTCCTCGGTGGCCAGCTCCCGCTCCGCGTACGCGTCGCCGCGGACCCGCCCGGCCTCTTCCTCGGCCTCGGTCCGCGTGCGCTCCGCCGCGTGTTCGGCCGCGCTGCGCAGTCCGGCGACCTCCTCCTCGGCCTGCTCGTGCAGCCCGGCCACGGAGTCCCGCACCTGCTGGGCGGTGGCCTCCGCCGCCGCCACGACCTCGGACGCGCGCCGCTCGGCCTCCTCGGTCAGCCAGACCGCCTCGGCCTGCGCCTCCTCGGAGCGCTTGCGGGCCTGCGCCAGCAGTTCCTCGCTCTGCTCCCGGGCCTGCGCCCGCTCGTTCTCCGCGTCGGTCCGCGCCGACGCCAGGGTCTCCTCGGACTCCCGGCGGCGCCGGGCGGCCTCCTCCTGTGCGGCGGCCAGCGCCTCCGCGGCCTCCGCGGCGACCCGCTCGGCCGCCGCCTTCGCCTCGGAGCGCAGCCGGTCCGCGGTCTCCTGCGCCTCGGAGCGCACCCGCTCGGCCTCGGCCTCGGCCTCGCCGGTCAGGCGTACGGCGGCCTGCTCGGCCTCCGCGCGCACCCGGCCGGCGTCCTGCGCCGCTTCGCCCCGCAGCTGGTCGGCCTCGGCCTGCGACTGCGCCTGGAGGGTCCGGATCCGCTCCGCCGACTCGGCGCGCAGCCGGTCGGTCTCCTCGCCGGTCTCCCGGCGGATGTTCTCCGCCGCGGAGCGGGCGTCGCGCAGCGTCTGCTCGGCCGTGCCCAGCCGGTTCTCGGCCTCCGTGTGGAGGCGTACGAGTTCCTCGTCGGCCTCCGCCCGCTTCGCGGCGACGGCCTGCTCGGTCTCCGCGCGCCGGGCGAGAGCCGCAGCGTCCGCCTCGGCCCGTACGGCTTCCGCCTGCTCCTCGGCGTCGGCGCGCAGCCGCTCCGCCTCGCCGCGGGTCCGCTCCAGGGTCTCCTCGGCCTGCCTGCGCAAGGTGGTGGCCCGCTCGACGGCCTCGGCGCGGACGCGCTCGCTCTCGGCGGTCGCCCCGCCGCGCAGCTCGTCCGCGTCCGCCTTGGCCTTGCCGAGGAGTTCCTCGGCCGTCCGGGCCGCCTCCTCGATCTGCTGGACCGCCTCGCGGCGGGCCTCGCCGCGGATCCGCTCGCCCTCGGCGACGGCCTCCGCGCGCAGCTGCTCGGCCTCGCCGCGCAGCCGCCGGGCCTCCTCCTGGAGTTCGACCGTACGGGCCCGGTACTCCTCGGTGTCGTCCTTCGCGGCGCCCTTGAGCTCATCGGCCGTGGCCGCAGCCTGCAGGCGCAGCCGGTCGGCCTCCGCCTCGGCCTCGCGGCGGATCCGCTCGGCCTCCTCGGACGCGGCCCGGGTGGTGGCCCGGGCGTCCTCCGAGGCCTTGTTCAGTACGTCCTCGGCGGTGCGGGCGGCCTTCGCCAGCTGCGCCGCCGTGTCCTCGGCCGCCGCCGTACGGGCCTGGTCGCCGGCCTCGCTGCGCAGCCGCTCGGCCTCCGCGCGGGCATCGGCCAGGGACTGCTCGGCCTCCGACTTGAGGGCCTCGGCCTCCTTGGTGGCCTCGCCGACCAGCCGGGCCACCTGCTCCTTGGCGGTGCGGGTGCGCTGCTCGTTGACGGACTCCGCCGAGGCGAGCTGGCGGGCCGCGCTCTCCTTGGCCTCGGCGAGGACCTTGTCGGCCGCGGAGCGGGCCTCGCGCAGCGCGGCGTCGGCCTCCTGCACGCGGGCCTCGGCCACCCGGCCGAGGTCGAGGGTCTGCTGACGGGTCTGCTCCGCCTCGGCGGAGGTGGTGGAACGCAGCCGCTCGGCGTGCTCACTGGCCTCCTGGGCCTGCGTGGAGGCGGCGGTCAGCAGCCGCTCGGCCTCCTTGCGGGCGCGCAGCAGGGTGGCCTCGGCCTCCGCGCGGGCGGTCTCCGCGTCGGCGGCCATCCGGCGCCGGGTCTCCTCGGCGACCCGGGCGGCCTCGGCGCGGGCGGCGTTCAGGGACTGCTCGGCCTCGGCGCGGGACTCCTCCATGAGCCTGCGCGCCTGGGACTCCGTACGGGCGCGCAGCTGCTCGGCCCAGGCCACGTTCTCGTTGACGTGTGCCTCGACGGTCTGGCGGCGCTCGTTGAGCTCCTGGTCCAGACGCTGGCGGCGGTTGACGGCCTCGCTGTGCAGTTCGGCCTGCAGTCGTGCCTGGTGCTCGGCGTGCTCCTGGAGGATGCGCTGGGTCTGGGCCCGGGCGTCGCGCAGCTCGCGCTCGGCGTCGGAGCGCATCTGGTCGGCCTGGATCTGGGCATTACGGAGCAGCTGCTCCGCCTGGTACCCCATGTCCGCGCCGTCGTAGGCGGGGCGGGACGCCAGAGCTCGGCGTACCTCGTGGAGCTTGGCGCGCAGCACCTCGACCTGGTATCCCAGGTCCTCAGCGTGCTGGACGGCCTTCCCGCGCTCCTTCTTCAGCCGCTCCATCTCGGCCTCGAAGCGCGAGAGATGGTCGGCCTCGGCCTGATGGCTCTCCTGGCTTTCGTAGCCCCGCACAGCGCGGTCCCATCCGTCCCCTGGTCGCAAGCTCACTCCCAAATGAGCATCGCTCGCCCGCTGAACGACGCCCCCGGGTGAATGGTGTCAGATACCGGGGCAGGGGTCACAGGCCCCGACCCCGTCTCCGCACCGAACCCCGGCCGAGCCATGGCCACTCTACCGGCCGGGGAATGGGGACATCAGTGCTCGGGGTTGGAGGTGACGAGTTCGGTGAGGACTCCGTGGCAGTCCTTGGGGTGCAGGAAGGTGATCGAGGACCCCATGGAGCCGGTCCTGGGCTGGTCGTACAGGACGCGGACGCCCTTGCCGCGGATGGCTTCCGAGTCGCCCTGGACGTCCTCGGTGCCGAAAGCGATGTGGTGGACCCCCTCGCCGTTCTTCGCCAGCCACTTGCCCACCGCGGAGTCCTCGCGGGTGGGCTCCAGCAGCTGGAGGTAGGAGGCGCCGCCGTCGGACGTCTCGTTGATCTTGAGCATGGCCTCGCGGACGCCCTGCTCCTCGTTGACCTCGGTGTGGAAGACCTCGAAGCCGTACGTGGCACGGTAGAACTCGACGGTCTTGTCCAGGTCGAAGCAGGCGATCCCGATGTGGTCGATCCTTGTCAGCATGGAACCAGTGCACTGCCGAAGAGGGTGGTTACGCAACGTGCCAGCGATCACACCGGCAGCCCGGTGACGGCGCGGGTACCGCTCAGTACATTCATGTAAACCCTCGTTCACTCCTCATCCTCAAGGGGCTGTGCCTCATGTCCGGATCGAACAACACCACCTCAGTGATCGTCGCCGGGGCCCGCACGCCCATGGGGCGGCTGCTCGGCTCGCTGAAGTCCTTCTCGGGTGCCGACCTCGGCGGCTTCGCCATCAAGTCCGCGCTGGACCGGGCCGGGATCTCCGGCGACCAGGTGCAGTACGTGATCATGGGGCAGGTGCTCCAGGCCGGTGCGGGCCAGATCCCCGCCCGCCAGGCCGCGGTCAAGGCCGGCATTCCGATGAACGTGCCCGCCCTGACCATCAACAAGGTGTGCCTCTCCGGGCTGGACGCGATCGCGCTCGCCGACCAGCTGATCCGCGCGGGTGAGTTCGACATCGTGGTCGCCGGCGGCCAGGAGTCCATGACGAACGCCCCGCACCTGCTGCCCAAGTCGCGCGAGGGCTACAAGTACGGCGCCATCGAGATGCTCGACGCGATGGCCTACGACGGTCTCACCGACGCCTTCGAGAACATCGCGATGGGCGAGTCCACGGAGAAGCACAACACCCGCCTGGGCATCGAGCGCGCCCCGCAGGACGAGTTCGCCGCCGCCTCGCACCAGCGGGCCGCCGCCGCGCAGAAGAACGGCGTCTTCGAGGCGGAGATCACTCCGGTCGAGATCCCGCAGCGCAAGGGCGAGCCCGTGGTCTTCTCGCAGGACGAGGGCATCCGTCCGGAGACCACGGTGGAGTCCCTGGGCAAGCTGCGCCCGGCCTTCGCCAAGGACGGCACGATCACCGCCGGCACCTCGTCGCAGATCAGCGACGGCGCCGCCGCCGTGGTCGTGATGAGCAAGGCGAAGGCCGAGGAGCTGGGCCTGGAATGGCTCGCCGAGATCGGCGCCCACGGCAACGTGGCCGGTCCCGACAACTCCCTCCAGTCGCAGCCGTCGAACGCCATCGCCCACGCCCTGAAGAAGGAGGGCCTGCAGGTCGCTGACCTGGACCTCATCGAGATCAACGAGGCCTTCGCGGCGGTCGCCGTGCAGTCAATGAAGGACCTCGGCGTGACCCCGGAAAAGGTGAACGTCAACGGTGGCGCCATCGCCCTGGGGCACCCGATCGGCATGTCCGGCGCCCGCGTGGTGCTGCACCTGGCGCTGGAGCTCAAGCGCCGTGGCGGCGGGACCGGCGCGGCCGCGCTGTGCGGTGGCGGCGGCCAGGGCGACGCCCTGATCGTCCGCGTGCCCAAGGCGTAGCACGAGCCCGGCAGCACCCGCCCGTACCCGTACCCGTACGAGAACCGAGGAGCGCAGCACGTATGACGGCGGTGGACGTCCCCCAGCTGGTGGCCCAGGCACGTGAAGGCCGGCCGAGAGCGGTGGCCCGGCTGATCTCGCTGGTGGAGGGGGCGTCCCCGCAGTTGCGCGAGGTGATGGCGGCGCTGGCCCCGCTCACGGGCAACGCGTACGTGGTGGGGCTGACGGGGTCGCCGGGCGTCGGCAAGTCGACCTCGACCTCGGCGCTCGTGTCGGCGTACCGCAAGGCCGGGAAGCGGGTCGGCGTCCTCGCCGTCGACCCGTCCTCGCCGTTCTCCGGCGGGGCGCTGCTCGGCGACCGGGTGCGGATGTCGGACCACGCCTCCGACCCGGGGGTCTACATCCGCTCCATGGCCACCCGCGGCCACCTGGGCGGTCTCGCCTGGGCGGCCCCGCAGGCCATCCGGGTGCTGGACGCGGCCGGCTGCGAGGTGATCCTGGTCGAGACGGTCGGGGTCGGCCAGTCGGAGGTGGAAATCGCCGCGCAGGCCGACACCTCGGTGGTGCTGCTGGCGCCCGGGATGGGCGACGGGATCCAGGCCGCGAAGGCGGGGATCCTGGAGATCGGTGACGTGTACGTGGTGAACAAGGCTGACCGGGACGGGGCGGACGCCACCGCCCGGGAGCTGAACCACATGCTGGGGCTGGGCGAGTCCCGGGGGGCGGGGGACTGGCGTCCGCCGATCGTCAAGACCGTCGCCGCGCGGGCGCAGGGCATCGACGAACTCGTCGAGGCGCTGGAGAAGCACCGTGCGTGGATGGACGAGCACGGGGTGCTGGCCGAGCGGCGTACGGCGCGGGCCGCCCGCGAGGTGGAGACGATCGCGGTGACGGCCCTGCGGGCCCGCATGGCGGATGTGCACGGGGACGACCACGTCGGCGCCCTGGCCGCCCGGGTCGCGGCCGGCGAGATGGACCCCTACGCGGCCGCGGACACGCTCCTGGCGACGCTGACGGAGGCCTGAGAGGCCGTACGCCCTACGCCGTACGCGAGAGCCGCGCCCCGATCGACCGGGGCGCGGCTCTCGCGCGTCTGTGGGGCGGACCGCTCAGGCGTTGGGACGCTTGCCGTGGTTCGCCTTCTTCTTCTTGCGTGCTCGCTTCTTGTTGCCGCGCTTGGCCATGACGCCACTCCCTCGAAGATCGGGGTAAACCGGGCGCTCGTCAGTCTAGGGGCGCCCGGTCCGGTCCGCATCAGATCCCGCGGGCCGGTGGGCGTCAGTTGTCGTCGTTGTCGTCCGAGTCCGAGTCGGACACTGTCGCCTTCCCCGACGCGGGGTCGACGTGCACGTTGGTGGTCTTGTCGCCGGACTTGATCTCGACGTTCCAGTAGGGGGCGGAGGCGTTGTCGTCATCGTCGTCCCACTCCACCGACGAGACCTGGCCGGGGTGGGCGGCGAGGGCTGCCTTCATCGCCTGCACGGCGGTGACCTTCGCGCTGAGCAGCGCCTTGTTCCCGCCGGCGTCGTCGCTGTCTTCGTCGGCGTTCTCGGTGAACACCTTGCCGCTGCGGGTGTCGACCGTCAGTTCCGCGTGCTTGCCGTTCTTGGCGATGATGTCGACGTGCCAGACGGCGTCGTCCTTGTCGACGGACTCCACGACGCCGGGGTACTTCTTCAGCGCGGCGGAGGTTGCCTGCTCGGCGGTCATTTCGGAGCGGGCCGCCGCTGCCGCGGGGGCGGATCCCGCCGCGTCGGCTGTGTTCGCGGCGGCGGCCGCCACCGGGCCCCCGATCATCAGGGCCACGGCCGCGGCCGTCGAGACGTACGCCTTGTGCGTGCAGTGCATGGCTGACCTCCTCAGGCCGGCCATGCGCTGACGGTTGCCCGGCGGGCGGCCGGCGAGCGAGCGTTACCGACCATCCATTCTCCGGGCTGCCGCCGGGGACGGCACCCCGGCGAGGGGCGGGCCGGCGTCAGGCCTTGCCGCGGTTGCCCCGCAGGTGCTCCGCCACCGGGCGCAGCGACTCGCGCAGCGCGGCCAGAGCCTCGGGCGGCAGCAGGTCGATGAAGTGCCGCCGGACGGACGCCACGTGATGCGGAGCGACCTTTCGCATCGTCTCCATGCCCTCGTCCGTGAGCACCGCGAACAGGCCGCGGCGGTCGGACTCGCAGTTCACGCGGCGGACCATGCCCGCCGCCTCCATGCGCGTGATCTGGTGGGACAGTCGGCTCTTTGACTGCAGGGTGGCGGTCGCGAGATCGCTCATCCGCATCCGGTGGTCCACCGACTCCGAGAGGTTCACCAGGATCTCGTAGTCGTTGTTGGTGAGACCGAAGGGCTGGAGGTCCTTCTCCAGCTGGTGCATCAGCAGTCGGCTGACGTCCAGGTGGGTGCGCCAGGCGCACTGTTCGGCGTCGGTCAGCCAGCGGGTCCCGCCGGACTCCGTCCGGGGGAGGTCTGCCGTCTCGGTCTCCATGGTCTCCATGAGTGAACTCTACCTAAGAAGTTGAATTACGTACAAAAATGGGGCGGGTAAGCGGTTACAGTCCGAAGCGCCGCTGGAGATCACCCAGCTGCCCCGGCATCCGCGGCACGCCCAGCTGCCCCAGCGGGCCCTGGCCGGCTCCCGGCACGCCCTGCGCGTTGCCCGTGGCCGCGCCGGCGCCTACCGCTCCGACCGCCTGCTCCGCCATCAGCATCTCCGACGACTGCAGCAGGACCGTGCCCGCCCCCACGAACTCGAACTGGTGCTCCTCGCCCGAGGTGCCGCCGATGCCGGTCAGCGAGCGCAGCCCGCCCATCACGCCCGACATGTAGCCGTGATCGTAGTGGTGGCACGGCGAGGGACAGTCCGCCCAGCCCACCAGCGCCTGCGGGTCCACGCGCAGCGGCGGCTCCATGAAGACCACCGGCCCGTTGGACGCCGCCACGAACTTGCCCGTTCCGATCAGCGTGAGGAAGCCCGGGACGATCGACTGCTTCAGGGCCAGCGAGGGCTGGTACGCGAGCAGGTTGCCCGACCGTATGGTCAGGTTCCCGTTGTCCAGGTCGTACGAGTTCACGTCGAAGGCCCGGTCGGCCAGCAGCATCTTGCCCTGGCCCTCGGCCACCACCCAGTCGCTGGCGTGCAGCGGCGAGTGGAAGCTGGTGCGCAGCAGCCGGTCGAAGCGGCCGTTGCCGATGCCGTTGAACTCGATGCTCCCGTAGTACGAGATCATCTTGCCCTTCTGCAGGAACCACTGGCTCCCCTTGAGCTCCACGCAGAAGGTGTACGCGTTCACGTTGTCGTCGGAGGGCAGGGTGTACGGGTCGTAGACCGTCGGGCCGCCGGGGCCGCCCGTCACGGGGCCAAAGTTCACAGCTTCTCCTCCGAGGCCTGTACGTACACCGCGCCCTGGCCGGACAGCTCCAGCTGGAACGCCTCGCCCGAGCCGCGCCCCACCATGTCCCGCCAGCCGAGCGCGGTGGAGAGCTTGTTGCGTACGTCCCCGTGGTGGGCGACGTACGCCTGCGGGTCCACGTGGACCGGGCGCTGGGGGGTGATGGGGAGCTCGATGACCCCACCGTGCGCCATCACGGCGACCGCGCCGTGCCCCTTGAGCGTGGTGGTGAACAGCCCCTGGCCGGTCACCTGGCCGCGGACCATGCCCATGACCCCGCCCTGCGAGCCCATGAACATCGTGCCCTGCTGGAGGTTGCCGTCGAAGGCCAGCAGCCGGTCGGCCTCGACGTAGAGCGTCTCGCCGGTCAGGCTGATCACCTGGATGTGGTGGCCGCCGTGGCCGAACATCACGGTGCCGTTGCCCTCGACCGTCATCAGCGGGGTCTGCTCGTTCGCCACCCGGCGCCCGATCATGCCCATCACCCCGCCCTGACCGCCTGTCAGGCTCGGGGTGAAGGAGACCTCGCCGCGGTACGCGAGCATCGCGCCGCGCTGGCTGTACATCCGCTGCCCGGGGATCACCTGGGCCTCGACCATCTTCGAGTTGATCTCGCGGAACGGCATCAGATGTCGCCCCCGATGGTGTTGCGCTCGCTGGGCTGCACGTAGACCAGGCCCTCGCCCTCGAAGCGGATCTGGAAGGACTCCCCGGAGCCCTCGCCGATCAGGGTGCGGAAGTTGACACCCGACTGGAAGGACTGCTGGAGGTTTCCGGTGTGCGCGATGTACGCCCCCGGGTCGACGGAGAGCGGGTACTGGGCGCTCACGCGCAGCACCACCGCGGGACCGTCGGACATGATCGCCGCCTGGCCCGAGCCCTCGACGGTCGTGGTGAACAGGCCATTGCCGGTCGTCGCGCCGCGCAGACCGGTGAAGGTCGTGCCGGTGCGCAGCCCCGCGTCGGTGCACAGCAGGTTGCTGGACTCGACGTAGAGCTTCTCGCCGCGCAGGTCGACGAGATTGATCTCGCTCGCGCGGTCGGCGAAGAAGCAGGTGCCGTGCCCCTGCACTTCCATCACGGTCATCTGCTCGCCGGTGAGCCGGCGGGTCACCATTCCGCGGAGGCCTTCGCCGCCGCCGGTCATCTTCTTGAAGGCCATCTGACCGTCGTACGCGACCATGGAGCCGTTCTTCGCTTTCACGGCATCCCCGGTCAGGTCGACGGCGAGCACCTTGCTGCCTTGGAGTCGGAACTGAGCCACGGGATGACGTTATCGGCAGTGGGCGGGCACGAACAGGGTCCCGTGGCCGATATACGCCACACCCGGGCGGTAACGGACGCCGAACGGATGCCGTGCGCGCACCTTTCGGCGGCCCGCGGGCAGCGGCCCGGGTCAGGGGCCGGGTCAAGATCACGCAAAAGCGGCTGAGACACTGGGACGCCCTGACCTCCACCCCGAAGGTTCCCCGTGGACATCAAGACCGCCTCCGCCCTGCACCGGCTGCGCCTCATCTCCGTCCCGGAGGCGCTGTCGTTCCCGGCCCTGCTGATCTTCGGCTCGCTGCTGAGCCGGATCTCGGACATCGACTACCTGATGATGCCGCTGGGCATCCTCCACGGGATCCTGTTCGTCATCTACGCGGTCTTCCTGCTGGATGTCTGGAACAAGGCGAAGTGGCCGGTCTCGAAGGTCGCCCTGTTCTTCGGGCTGGCGCTGCTGCCGTTCGGCGGCCTGTACGGCGACCGGCTGCTCAAGCGGGACGAGGCCGACAGTGTGATCGCGGCCCGCGCGCGTGCGGCGGCCGACGCGTGATCGTCGCGTTCTCCGTGACCCCGCTCGGGGTCGGCGAAGAAGTCGGGGAGTACGTGGCCGACGCGGTCCGCGTGGTCCGTGAGTCCGGCCTGCCCAACCGCACCGACGCCATGTTCACCACCGTCGAGGGTCAGTGGGACGAGGTCATGGACGTGGTCCGGCGCGCCGTGGCCGCCGTGGAGGAGCGGGCGCCGCGGGTCTCCTTCATCCTGAAGGCCGACATCCGGCCCGGGGTCTCGGACGGGATGACCTCGAAGGTCGAGACGGTGGAACGCCACCTCGCCGAGGGCTGACGCGCTCACACGGCGTGGATGTGCACGTCCGGCGGATTCAGCACCGCCAGATAAGCAGCGATGTCCTCCGGGTCGCTGGTGAAGATCACGGCGCTGCCGTGCTTCGTGGCTGCCAGGGCCACGCAGGCATCCACCGCGTCGGCCCCTTCTTCGGTGGGAGTCGGGCTGCCCCAGGACGGTGCCGATCCGGCGCCAGTCGGCCAGGCCGAAGCCCGTTGCGCAGGCGACGCACTCAGGCCGGCCCGCCCTGGTTTCGCGCATCGGCGGGGCCGAGCTGCGCGCCTGCGGCACCGTGCAGTCTCTGAGGGCGGTGCCCAGTCCGTGCGCGAGCGCCGCATGCTCGCGGCGACCCCGCTGGCCGGGTTCGCCGACCCGGCGGGACTGGCCCGGGCCGCCGCCGCCTCCTTCGTCGGCATCGAGCTGCACGAGGGCGTGGACCCGCAGGGCGTCGGCCGGGCGCTCGACGCCCTGGAGCAGCTCGCCGGGCTCGCCCAGGCGCTGGAAGGCCTCGGGCCGCTGAGCCAGCGCGCGGTCCGGCACGGACTGCGGCGCGGCGGCCGCGGCTGAGGCGTGCGGCACCGTGCGGGTCAGGGAGCCGGGTCGCCCGTCGTGAGGGCGATGGCCAGTGGAGTGCGCTCGTAGAGGACCTGGTGGCCGTGGCGGGCGGAGACGAGCAGGCCCGCCGCGTGCAGGACCGTCAGGTGCGCCGAGACGGTGGAAGGGGCCAGCCCGAGCCGGTGGGCCAGCGCCGTGGTGGAGGCCGGTTCGTGCAGCGCGCACAGCACATCGGCCCGGGCCCGGCCCAGCAGACGGGCCAGCGCGTGCGGGGTCGGCCCCGCCCGGGCGGTCCACAGCGCGCCGACGCCCCGCGCCGGGTACACCAGCGTCGGCTGCCACGGCGGGTCGTAGCCGCCGACCACCTCCGGCCAGACGAACGCGCTCGGCATCAGCAGCAGCCCCTGCCCGTCCAGCGCGCGGTCGTGGTGCGCGGGCCGCTCGATGGTCAGCGTCGCCGTCTCCTCGTACCAGCGCAGCTCCGGATGGAGCCCGTCGAACAGCGCCTGGAGCCCGCCCGCCGCGAGGCGCCGCGAGTGGAAGACGATGTCCGCCTCCAGCAGTGCCCGCAGCCGCGGCCAGTGCGGGGCGATCAGCGCCTCCCAGGCCCGCTCGGTGAGATCGGCCAGCTCCCGTACCGCCCGCGCCGGATCCGCGAGCATCCGCTGCCCGATGTCGCTCTCCAGGGCGCCCGGGGTGCACACCAGGGAGAGCCGCAGGTCCTCGCGCGCCGCCCGCGGATCGGCCGCGCGCACCCGAGCCAGCTCCTCCTCGAAGGTGACGGAGGGACCGAGCGGCGACGGGCTGAGGAAGTCCGGGTGGTGCCCGGCCCGCGGCATCAGCAGCCACAGCGGACGCAGGTCCAGCCCCTCGGCGGCCGCCCGGACCTGCCGCAGCCACGGCAGGTGGTAGGTCTGCCGGTGCGGCCGCAGCAGGGTCCGTACCGCCTCCTGCGTCTCCCAGCGAGCGGACACGGCGAAGCGGCACCGCAGCAGGTCGCCGGGCCCGAACCGGTAGTGGAAGCCCATCGCGCCCCTCCCCGCCCCTTCGCGTCCCCGTCCGCGTCCCGTCCACCGAAGATTCGTGCGGGGACGAATCTCTACGGCGCCCACCGTAGCCGCGGCGAAGCTGCCGGACATGTCAGCCGTCACCTCCGCCTCCAGCGGCTACCGGGCCGTCTTCCGTACGGGCGAGTTCCGCCCCGTCTTCGCCGCGCACCTGATCTCCGTGCTCGGCGTGGTCGTCGCCGAGATCTCCCTCACCGTCCTCGTCTACCGCGCCACCGGCTCGCCCCTGATGAGCGCGCTCACCTTCGCCCTCGGCTTCCTCCCGTACGCCCTCGGCGGCACCCTGCTCGCCGGGATCGCCGACCGCCACCCCGCCCGGCGCGTGCTCGTCGGCTGCGACCTCCTCTGCGCGGCCTGCGCCGCGGCCATGGCCCTGCCGGGCACCCCCGTCGCGGTGCTCCTCGTACTGCGCTGCGCGATGGCGTTCGTGGCGCCGCTGTTCCAGGGCGCCCGCGCCGCCTCCCTCACCGACATCCTGGGCGCCGGCGACGCCTTCGTCCTCGGCCGCTCACTGCTGCGCATGGTGGCCCAGAGCTCCCAGCTCATCGGCTTCGGCCTCGGCGGGCTGCTGCTCACCGTCCTCGCGCCGCGCGGGGCCATCGGCCTGACCGCCGCCGGATTCCTGGGCTCCGCGCTCCTGCTGGGCCTCGGCACGCGCAGCCGCCCCGCCCGCGGGGGCTCCCGCGAGTCCCCGCTGCGCGGGCTGCGCGCCGTCCTCGGGGACCGCCGTATCCGGGTGCTCACCCTGCTGTTCTGGCTGCCGCCCGTCTTCGTCGTCGTACCGGAGGCCCTGCTCGCCCCCTACGCCGCCGGTCTCGGCTCCGGGACCGTGGCGCTGGGGCTGCTGATGTGCGCGATGCCCGTCGGCACCATCGCCGGCGAACTCTGGGCCGGCTCGGCCCTCACCGCCCGAACGCGTTCCCGGATCACGGGCCCGCTCGTGGCCGCCGGACTGCTGCCGCTGCTCCTGTACGCCGTCCGGCCCGGCGTACCGCTGGCGCTCGCCGCCCTGCTGCTCGCCGGCCTGGCCCACGCCTACACCCTCGGGCTCGACCAGTGGTACGTCGACGCCGTCCCCGAGGAGCTGCGCGGCCGCGCGATGACCCTGCTCAGCACCGGTCTGATGACCCTCCAGGGCGTGGGCATGGCCCTGGCCGGCCTCGCCGCCGAGTTCTTCCCCGTGCACCAGGTCGTCACCGCCGCCGCGATCCTCGGCACGGCCGTCGTCCTGCTGCTGCTCGCCGAACTCCGCGCCTGCGCCCCGGAGCGGGAACGGCCGAGGAGTGAGACGGGACTCGCCGCCAAATGACCGCCCGGTAGGGTCTGTCGCGTGCCCAAGCCGCTCAGCCTTCCCTTCGATCCCATCGCCCGCGCCGACGAGCTCTGGCAGCAGCGCTGGGGGCCGGTGCCCTCGATGGCCGCCATCACCTCGATCATGCGGGCGCACCAGATCCTGCTCGGCGAGGTCGACGCGGTGGTCAAGCCGTACGGTCTGACCTTCGCGCGGTACGAGGCGCTGGTGCTGCTCACCTTCTCCAAGGCCGGCGAACTGCCGATGTCGAAGATCGGCGAGCGGCTGATGGTCCACCCGACGTCGGTGACGAACACCGTCGACCGGCTGGTGCGGTCCGGGCTCGTCGACAAGCGGCCCAACCCGAACGACGGCCGCGGCACCCTCGCCTCCATCACGGACAAGGGCCGCGAGGTCGTCGAGGCCGCCACCCGGGACCTGATGGAGATCGACTTCGGACTCGGCGCGTACGACGCCGAGGAGTGCGCGGAGATCTTCGCGCTGCTGCGCCCGCTGCGGGTCGCCAGCGGGGACTTCGACGAGAAGTAAGCCCCCGTCAAGATCGAGCAAAACGGACGGTTAGTCTCAGTGGCATGAAGAAGAGCGTGCTGACCCGCTACCGGGTGATGGCCTTTGCCACCGCCGTGATGCTGCTGGTGCTGTGCACCTGCATGATTTTCAAGTACGGCTTCGACAAGGGCGCCGATCTGACGTTCGTGGTGTCCCAGGCCCACGGCGTGCTCTTCATGATCTACCTGGTCTTCGCCTTCGACCTGAGCTCGAAGGCCCGCTGGCCCTTCGGCAAGATGCTCTGGGTCATGCTCAGCGGCACCATCCCGCTGGCCGCGTTCTTCGTCGAGCGCAAGGTCCGCGCCGAGATCGAGCCGCTGGTCAGCGGCGGTCTCGCGACCGCCGAGGCCTGATCGTCACAAACCCCCGGGGCATCTCCCGGGGGTTTGCCATCGACATTTACTAGGACGTCCTAGTAAATTCATGGGTATGGACGCAGACGCCATCGAGGAAGGCCGCCTTCGCTGGCAGGCCCGTTACGACAGGGCCCGCAAGCGCGAGGCCGACTTCACCACGCTCTCCGGCGATGCCGTCGAACCGGTCTACGGGCCCCGGCCCGGCGACGCGTACGAGGGATTCGAGCGCATCGGCTGGCCGGGCGAGTACCCGTACACCCGCGGCCTGCACGCCACCGGGTACCGCGGCCGGACCTGGACCATCCGGCAGTTCGCCGGGTTCGGGAAAGCCGAGCAGACCAACGAGCGCTACAAGATGATCCTGGCCGCCGGCGGCGGCGGGCTCTCCGTCGCCTTCGACATGCCCACCCTCATGGGCCGGGACTCCGACGACCCCCGCGCCCTCGGCGAGGTCGGCCACTGCGGGGTCGCCATCGACTCCGCCGCCGACATGGAGGTCCTCTTCAAGGACATCCCGCTCGGTGACGTCACGACCTCGATGACCATCTCGGGCCCAGCCGTGCCCGCCTTCTGCATGTACCTGGTCGCCGCCGAGCGGCAGGGCGTGGACCCCGCCTCCCTCAACGGCACGCTCCAGACGGACATCTTCAAGGAGTACATCGCCCAGAAGGAGTGGCTCTTCGAGCCCGAGCCGCACCTGCGGCTCATCGGCGACCTCATGGAGTACTGCGCGAAGGGCATCCCGGCCTACAAGCCGCTGTCCGTCTCCGGCTACCACATCCGCGAGGCCGGAGCCACGGCCGCGCAGGAGCTCGCGTACACCCTCGCCGACGGCTTCGGCTACGTGGAGCTCGGGCTCTCCCGCGGCCTGGACGTGGACCACTTCGCGTCCGGCCTGTCCTTCTTCTTCGACGCGCACCTCGACTTCTTCGAGGAGATCGCCAAGTTCCGCGCCGCGCGCCGGATCTGGGCCCGCTGGATGAAGGAGGTCTACGGGGCGAAGAGCGAGAAGTCCATGTGGCTGCGCTTCCACACGCAGACCGCCGGGGTCTCCCTCACCGCCCAGCAGCCGTACAACAACGTCGTGCGCACCGCCGTGGAGGCCCTCGCGGCCGTCCTCGGCGGCACCAACTCGCTGCACACCAACGCCCTCGACGAGACCCTCGCGCTGCCGAGCGAGCAGGCGGCCGAGATCGCCCTGCGCACGCAGCAGGTGCTGATGGAGGAGACCGGGGTGGCCAACGTGGCCGACCCGCTGGGCGGTTCCTGGTACGTGGAGCAGCTCACCGACCGCATCGAGGCCGACGCCGAGAAGATCTTCGACCAGATCAAGGAGCGCGGCCTGCGCGCCCACCCGGACGGGCAGCACCCGATCGGGCCGATCACCTCGGGCATCCTGCGCGGCATCGAGGACGGCTGGTTCACCGGGGAGATCGCCGAGTCGGCCTTCCAGTACCAGCGGGCGCTGGAGAAGGGCGACAAGCGGGTCGTCGGCGTCAACGTCCACCACGGGTCGGTCACCGGGGACCTGGAGATCCTGCGGGTCAGCCACGAGGTGGAGAAGGTACAGGTACGGGAGCTGGCCGAGCGCAAGGACCGGCGCGACGACGCCAAGGTGTCCGGGGCGCTGGCCGCGATGCTGGAGGCCGCCCGGGACGGGTCGAACATGATCCCGGCCATGCTGGACGCGGCGCGGGCCGAGGCCACGATGGGCGAGATCTGCAACGTGCTGCGCGAGGAGTGGGGCACCTACACCGAGCCGCCCGGCTTCTGAGACCCCGTCGGCCGGAAAGGCCGGTCATGGCGCCCTACGGTGGCGGCATGGCCGGCCCTTCCGCTGTTTCGATCAACCGCGCCGTGCCCGGCGTGAGCGTCCGCGTGGTGATGCAGACCGGCTGCGGACCGTACGCGTACGTCGTCGTCGACTTCGAACCGCCCGGCCCGGACGGCGGGCAGGAGTTCCTGTACACCGTGCCCGACGCGCGGCTGCCGCACGAGTTCCTGCCCGCGGTGTGGGAGGGCATCCGGGAAGGGCTCGGCGCAGTGGCGGCCACCGTGCTGCTCACCGACGGGGGCTTCCACGAGGTCGACTCCAGGGACTACGGCTACTGGCTGGCCGGCCGCGAGGCGGGCGAGCCGCCCTCGCGGCCTCGGGGCTCGGACCCCCGCCGCAGGACCAGGGCCGGCAGATCCGGGTGAACTGGCCGGGGAAGCCCCGGCCGAAGCCGAAGGAGGGCGCCTGACCCCGCCCCGCGTCAGGGCTGGGCCGGGCCCCGGAGGCCGTGCATCAGGAGCGCCGTGAAGGTGGACACCCAGAGCTCGTCCACCGGTTCGGAGCTCACCAGCGCGCGGTGCACCACGGTGCCCGCGATCACGTCGAAGATCAGGTCGGTGGTGCGGCCCGTGAGGGACTCGTCCTCCTCGTACGGGAGTTCCCCGCGCGCCTGGGCCCGCTCGCGCCCCAGTACGACGAGACGTTTCTGCCGGTCCACGATGGCCGACCGGATCCGGCAGCGCAGGGCCTCGTCCCGGGTGGACTCGGCGACCACCGCCATCAGGGCCGTACGGGCCTCCGGGCGCCGCAGCAGCTCCGCGAACTGCAGGACCACGTACTCGACGTCGGCTTCGAGGGAACCGCGGTCGGGCAGTTCCAGCGAGTCGAAGAGTTCCGCGACCGCGTCCACGACCAGCTCGTTCTTGCCCGCCCAGCGCCGGTACAGGGTGGTCTTGGCCACGCCGGCCCGCACCGAGACATCGCCCATCGTCAGCTTCGACCAGCCCAGATCCACCAGCGCGTCCCGCGTCGCGGCGAGGATGGCGGCGTCCGCGGTGGCGCTGCGGGGGCGGCCGGTCCGGCCAGGGCTGGGGTTGCGCATGGCCGAGACCATACCCGCCGGTAGCCGACCGGGCCGCTGTGGTTCAGATCACGGGGCGCCGTGGGGCCGGGAGGAGTTACGCTACGGCTCGTAGCGTAAGAGCGACAACCACGCGAAGGGCTACTGGCGCCAGGTGGGGACCCGGCGCCGCACCGTTTCGACGGTCGCGACGAGGTAATTCTCGCGATCTTTTTCGTCGGCGCGCGCATACGGGGGAGGATGTACGCATGCAGCCCAGAAACATGTCCATGAGCGGCGTCGTCGACCTCGCCGCGGTGAAGGCGGCCGGCGAGGCCAAGGCCAAGGCCGAGCAGGCCCGCGCCGAATCGGCGCGGCAGGCGGCACAGGGCGGCGGGACCGGCCCGGCCGCCGGCGCCGTGCCGCCGTCCGCGCTCGTCATCGACGTAGACGAGGCCGGCTTTGAACGCGATGTGCTCCAGCTCTCCGCCGAGGTCCCGGTCGTCCTGGACTTCTGGGCCGAGTGGTGCGAGCCGTGCAAGCAGCTCAGCCCGCTCCTGGAGCGCCTGACCGTCGAGGCGAACGGCCGGCTCGTACTGGCCAAGGTCGACGTGGACGCCAACCAGATGCTGATGCAGCAGTTCGGCATCCAGGGCATCCCGGCCGTCTTCGCCGTGGTCGCGGGCCAGGTGCTGCCGCTGTTCCAGGGCGTGGCCCCCGAGCAGCAGATCCGCGAGACCCTCGCCCAGCTGGTCCAGGTCGCCGAGGAGCGCTTCGGGATCATCGGCATCGAGGTGGACCCGAACGCCGAGGGTGCGGCCCCGGCCGCCGAGGCCGAGGTCCCGGCCGGTCCGTACGACGCCCTGCTGGAAGCGGCCGTCGCCGCGCTGGACGCCGGTGACCTGAGCGGCGCGGTGCAGGCGTACAAGAACGTGCTCTCCGACGACCCGGCCAACAGCGAGGCCAAGCTGGGCCTGGCCCAGACGGAACTCCTCATCCGGGTCCAGGGCATGAACCCGCAGGCGGTGCGCACCGCGGCCGCCGAGAACCCGCGCGACCCGGCGGCGCAGATCGCCGCGGCCGACCTCGATCTGGTCGGCGGGCACGTCGAGGACGCCTTCGGGCGCCTGGTGGACACCGTGCGCGTGACGTTCGGTGACGACCGGGACGCCGTACGGCTGCGCCTGCTGGAGCTGTTCGAGGTCATCGGCGCGGACGACCCGCGGGTGTCGGCGGCGCGTACGGCACTGGCGCGGGTGCTGTTCTAGGAGCGGCTCCAGGAGCGGCTCCGAGAGCCGCCGCGAAGGCCGGTGGACCACCGGCGATTTATTGACACAGAGAGAAACAGCGGCCGCGCTTTGCCAAAACTTGGCAATTGCGGCCGCTGTTACTCGCAGTAAGCCGAACCCCGTGAACTGTCCGGTGTGTTCACTCTTCCCCCGTTCTGTCGTGGCCCTCGGTGACACCCTGTGTTGCTGCCCGACAACAGGAGGCAGCACCCCGGTTATCTGGCCGTTACCCGCCAGTAACGACCCCCCTTGTGCCCCGGCCGGGAATGGACCACGATCGGCGACGCTCGGTCCTTCCCGCAGAGCCGCTCACCCGGAGCCGCGGTGGAGGGTCCCCACCGAGCCGGCCGGTGGCAGTGGCACCGGCCGTGGGACAGGGGGGTCTCTGCCGCACGGCAGGGCCTGTCCTCCAGGTTGCGCGAACGCGTGGCCCAGTGGTTGTCGCTCGGGGGTGATCGCCGGTGTACGGGACGTGGCACAGCCGCGGCCGGGCCGCCAGCGCTCCTTCCCGAGGACGTAGCACTTCTCCCATCCCAGGACGGGTACGGCCCGGACCGGAGATGTACGTCCGAGAAGGAGGAACGAATAATGAGTTCTCAGGTTCGTGGCGGGACCAGATGGAAGCGCTTCGCGCTCGTCATGGTGCCGAGCATCGCGGCCACCGCCGCGGTCGGTGTGGGTCTGGCGCAGGGTGCCCTCGCGGCGTCCTTCAGCGTCTCCGGCCAGGACTTCAAGGTCTCGGCCGACAAGCTCGACGGTGACAACCTCATCCAGTACGGCGGCATTGCCAAGGGGCACGACCTGAAGACCGGCAAGGAGGTTGACCACCCGGTCACCATCTCCGGGTTCAGCCACGCCGAGATCACCAACATGTGCCAGTCCCTGGTCACCCCGACGCCGCTGGGCAACATCACGCTCCAGCTGCGTACGGGCCACAAGGGCAAGCCGGCCGTCGCCGACAACATCTACCTGGATGTTGCCGAGCTCGACACCGACGCCGAGTTCACCAACCTGGACATCGGTGTCGCGGTCGGTGACGCGAGCCACAAGACCAAGCCGCAGGCCGGCACGGTCTCCAGCCCGTACGCGTTCTCGCAGCGCGCGGACAAGGCGATCCTGTCGAACGTGCGCCAGAAGGCGTGGGCGACGACGGCGGGCACCTTCCGGCTGCCCGACCTCAAGCTGCGCCTCATGGGCGGCGACCAGCCGTGCTACCAGGACGAGAAGTAATCCGTCCCGGCGAGTGACCGGAGGGGCGGCCGGCGGCGCGAGTCGCCGTCCGCCCCGTCCGGGCTCCACAGAGTTCTCAAGTACCACCGTTTCCAGGGAGCTGTTGTCCATGAACCCCCAGGCCCCGGTTTACGTTCGCGCCGAAGATGACGCCTGGCTCACCGCGGTGTACTACCGCTTCCACGCGTGGAGCGGCCGCCGTCCGTTCTGGGCCGGGCTGTTCACGTTCCTCGGCGGCTTCCCGATCGCGTACTTCCCGTACGCGGACCTCCGGCTGGGCAACGTCAGTCTGGCGATGGCCACCACGGGTGGCGCCGGCGCGCTGATCATCGGCGTCCTGCTGATCACGCTCGGCCTGGCCTTGTGGTTCCAGCAGGCCATCCGCGTCTTCGCCGGTGTCGCCGCGATCCTGCTCGCCCTGGTCTCGCTCCCGGTGTCCAACCTCGGCGGCTTCTTCATGGGCTTCCTCCTCTCCATGCTCGGCGGCGCCCTCGCCCTGTCGTGGGCCCCTGGTCAGCCGGTGGAAGAGGCCCCGGTCGACCAGCGGCCCGCCCCGGTGGACATGGGCAAGGCGGAGTCGGCGGTCGGCCCCCAGGGCTTCCCCGCACACCGTGAGACGGAAACGGCACACGCGAGCGAGACGACTGCCCACGCCGATGGCGGGAGGAACAGTGCGGGGTGACGAGACGCAGCGGGGCGTGGCCCCAGGCGCAGAGTCCCGCGAGATCAAGGGGCCGCGGCATGCGGCGCCCAGGAAATCGCTGCTGAACAAGCTCCAGATACCCGTCGGCAAGACGATGGCGCTGGCGGCCATGCCGACGGCCGTGTTCGTCGGGATGGGCATGGCGCCCAAGCTGGCCGTGGCCGACGAGAAGGACATCCCCTTCGCGCCCGGCCCGTGCGTGACGCGGTCCGACGAGCCAGCCGAGTCGGCGTCCCCGACGCCCTCGACGTCGCCTTCGCCTTCGCCGAGCGCGTCGGCCAGTGCGAGCCCCTCGCCGTCCGCGTCGGGTTCCGCGAAGCCGAAGCCGAGCACGTCCCCGTCCCCGTCGGCGACCAAGCCCGCGGCCGACAAGCAGGCCGACGCCCCGGCGCCGAAGACGTCCCCGTCCGCGACCCCGTCGCCGACCAAGACCACGAACCCGCTGGACCCGCTGGGTCTCGGCGACGCGCTCAAGGGCCTGGTCGACGAGCTCGGCAACCCGCTCAAGGACGCGAAGACGCCGGTGACCCCGACGCCCGCGCCCTCCACGACCGCTCCGCAGACGCCTGCCCCGGCCCCGTCCAAGGCTGCGGACCCGGCGGCGGACGCGATCCGCGACGCGGCGAAGAACGCCGGCGTCGACGTCAAGGAGCTGTCCGACGAGGTCAAGGACACCGCCAAGACCCCGAAGGACGAGACGGGCGAGGGCAAGGCCGACGACGACAAGGCCAAGACCGAGGAGAAGAAGGACCCGGACGGGAAGGAACCCTTCCCCTGCCCGACCTATGACGCCAAGGCGCTGGCCGACGCCGAGCTGGAGCAGGGCGTCCCGCTCCTGCCGGACGAGCCCTGGTACCTGGACAGCTCCCTGCTGACCCTCTACGGCCTTGACTACCACGGCATCGTCGAGGTGAAGACGGCCGGCGGCAAGACCAAGAAGGTCCTGAAGTTCACCGCGGACTCGCTGGACATCAAGGACCTCTACCAGACGGTCGGCAAGGAGGGGAACGTCGCCCACCTGAAGTCCCGTCCGGGCTCCACGTCCAAGATCCGCGGCGGCACGGTGACGATGTACACCGAGAGCCTCAAGGGCAACCTCTTCGGCCTGATCCCGATCGAGTTCACCCCGAACAGCCCGCCGCCGCTGAACGTCCCGTTCGCGTTCTTCACGAACGTCAAGGTCGTCCAGGCCGGCCAGTTCGGCGGCACGCTCACCGTTCCGGGCCTGAAGAACTACATCGGCCCGCCGGAGTAACGGTCCCGCACAGGCCTGAGGCCCGCTCCCCACAGGGAGCGGGCCTCAGTCGTGCGTGTGGTGCTCAGGCGTCGAACCGCGGCAGGACCTCGGTGTTCATCCCGTACTCGTCGAAGATGCCCACCAGCGCGCGGGTCATGGCTTCCACACCGGGTTCGCGGACGATCACCAGATCCTTGACCTGGAGGTAGGAACCGTCGGCGCAGAAACACCGAGGGCGGCACCCCGATCCTCCTCGGGATCGGGGTGCCGCCCTCGGTCTCTGTGCGGCAGAGTTCAGGCGGTGGGTGGGGGACTTCCCAGCGGTGGCCGGGGGAGTCAGTCGCGCTCGCCGCCGCCCAGGTGGTGGACGCGGACCATGTTGGTGGTGCCCGGGACGCCGGGGGGCGAGCCGGCGGTGATGATCATGGTGTCGCCCGGGTTGTGGCGGCCCAGCTTGAGCAGCTCGCCGTCCACCAGGTCGACCATCGCGTCGGTGTTGTTCACGTGCGGGACGATGTAGGACTCGACGCCCCAGCTCAGCGTGAGCTGGTTGCGGGTGTTGGCGTCGGTGGTGAAGGCCAGGATCGGCTGGGTCACGCGGTAGCGCGACAGCCGGCGGGCCGTGTCACCGGACTGGGTGAAGGCGATGAGCGCCTTGCCGTCGAGGAAGTCCGCGATCTCGCAGGCCGCGCGGGCGACGGAGCCGCCCTGGGTGCGGGGCTTCTTGCCCGGGACCAGCGGCTGGAGGCCCTTGGAGAGGAGCTCCTCCTCGGCCGCCGTGACGATCTTCGACATCGTCTTGACCGTCTCGATCGGGTACGCGCCGACCGAGGACTCGGCCGACAGCATGACCGCGTCCGCGCCGTCGAGGATCGCGTTGGCGACGTCGGACGCCTCCGCGCGCGTCGGGCGGGAGTTGGTGATCATCGACTCCATCATCTGGGTCGCGACGATCACCGGCTTGGCGTTGCGGCGGCACATCTCGATGAGCCGCTTCTGGACCATCGGGACCTTCTCGAGCGGGTACTCGACGGCCAGGTCGCCACGGGCCACCATGACCGCGTCGAAGGCGTCGACCACGGCCGCCATGTTCTCGACGGCCTGCGGCTTCTCGACCTTGGCGATGACGGGGACCCGGCGGCCCTCCTCGTCCATGACCTTGTGGACGTCCTTGACGTCGTTGGCGTCGCGGACGAAGGACAGGGCGACCATGTCGCAGCCCATCCGCAGGGCGAAGCGGAGGTCGTCGACGTCCTTCTCCGACAGGGCGGGGACGTTGACGGCGGCACCCGGCAGGTTGATGCCCTTGTGGTCCGAGATGACACCGCCCTCGATGACGATGGTCCTGACCTGGGGGCCGTCGACCTCGGTCACCCGGAGCTCGACGTTGCCGTCGTTGATCAGGATCTGGTCGCCCTTGGAGACGTCACCCGGCAGACCCTTGTAGGTCGTGCCGCAGATGGACTTGTCGCCCGGGACGTCGTCGGTGGTGATGGTGAACTCGTCACCGCGCACCAGCTCGACGGGGCCCTCGGCGAAGGTCTCCAGACGGATCTTCGGGCCCTGGAGGTCGGCGAGGACGCCGACGGCGCGCCCGGTGTCCTCGGAGACCTTCCGGACGCGGTCGTACCGCTCCTGGTGTTCTGCCTGGGACCCGTGGCTGAAGTTGAATCGGGCCACGTTCATACCTGCCTCGATGAGCGCTTTCAGCTGCTCATACGAGTCGACGGCGGGGCCCAGCGTGCAGACGATTTTGGAACGGCGCATGACTGGATCCTATCGGTTTGTTTCGTAGCGGAATATTCCGTCTGGCGGAAAGTCCAAGTGACTAGTGAGTAACCAGCGCATACGCCTGGGTGGCGATCTCCAGTTCCTCATCCGTCGGGACCACGGCGACGGCCACCCGGGCAGAGTCCGCCGAGACCAGCCGCGGCTCGGGCGAGCGCACCGCGTTGGCCTCCAGGTCCAGCACCAGGCCCAGCTCGGCCAGGCCGTCCACCGCAGCTTCCCGGACCTGGTGGGCGTTCTCGCCGACCCCGGCCGTGAACGCCACCGCGTCCACCCGGCCGAGCACCGCCGAGTAGGCGCCGATGTACTTCTTCAGGCGGTGGACGTACGCCGCGAAGGCGGTGCTCGCCGCCTCGTCGCCCTCGCCCGCCCGCCGCAGCACTTCGCGCATGTCGTTGTCGCCGCACATGCCCAGCAGACCGCTCTTCTTGTTCAGGAGCGAATCGATCTCATCCACCGAGAGGCCGCCCACCCGCGCCAGGTGGAAGACGACCGCCGGATCCAGATCGCCTGAACGGGTCCCCATGACCAGACCCTCCAGCGGGGTCAGGCCCATGGACGTCTCCACGCACACCCCGCCGCGGACGGCCGAGGCCGAGGCGCCGTTGCCCAGGTGCAGCACGATCACGTTCACGTCCTCCACCGGCCGGCCCAGCAGCGCGGCCGTCGCCCGGGAGACGTAGGCGTGTGAGGTGCCGTGGAAGCCGTACCGCCGGATGGCGTACTTGTCGGCGGTCGCGGCGTCGATCGCGTACCGCGCCACGTACTCCGGCATCGTGGAGTGGAAGGCCGTGTCGAAGACGGCCACCTGCGGGATGTCCCCGCGCAGCCCGCGCGCCACCTCGATGCCCGTCACGTTCGCCGGGTTGTGCAGCGGGGCCAGCGGGATCAGGCTGCGGATCTCCGCCAGCACCTCGTCGTCGATGACGGTCGGCTGCGTGAACCTCGTCCCGCCGTGCACCACCCGGTGCCCCACCGCGGCCAGTTCGGGAGAGTCCAGGCCCGTCCCGTCGGCGGCCAGCTCCGCCGCTACGGCCCCCAGGGCCGCCTCGTGGTCGGCGATCCGGCCGAGCCGCTCCCGCTTGCCGCCCGCGGCGCCCGGCCCGGTCAGCGGCTCGTGCACCAGCCGGGAGGTCTCCTCCCCGACGCGCTCCACCAGGCCGACGGCGAGCCGGGAGCGGTCCGCCATGTCGAGGAGCTGGTACTTGACCGACGAGGAGCCGGAGTTGAGGACGAGTACGCGCGATGCGGTCACGGTGGAGGTCTTTCCTTGTCGCGGTCGGTGGTGGGGGGAGGTCAGGCGGTGGGCGCGGCCGCGCCCTGCGCCTGGATCGCGGTGATGGCCACCGTGGTGACGATGTCCTGGACGAGCGCGCCGCGCGAGAGGTCGTTGACCGGCTTGCGCAGGCCCTGGAGCACCGGGCCTACCGCCACGGCGCCCGCCGAGCGCTGCACGGCCTTGTACGTGTTGTTGCCGGTGTTGAGGTCGGGGAAGATCAGCACGCTCGCGCGGCCGGCCACCTCGGAGCCGGGCAGCTTCGTCGCGGCGACCGAGGGTTCCACGGCCGCGTCGTACTGGATCGGGCCCTCGACGGCGAGGTCGGGGCGCAGCTCGCGGACGAGCTCGGTGGCCTTGCGGACCTTGTCCACGTCCGCGCCGCTGCCCGAGGTGCCGGTCGAGTACGAGAGCATCGCGATGCGCGGCTCGACGCCGAAGGCGGCGGCGGTGGCGGCCGACTGGACGGCGATGTCGGCGAGCTGCTCGGCGTCGGGGTCGGGATTGACGGCGCAGTCGCCGTAGACGAGGACCTGGTCGGCCAGGCACATGAAGAAGACCGACGAGACGATGGACGCGTCCGGCTTCGTCTTGATGATCTCGAAGGCGGGGCGGATGGTCGCCGCGGTGGAGTGCACCGAGCCGGAGACCATTCCGTCGGCCAGGCCTTCCTGGACCATCAGGGTGCCGAAGTAATTGGCGTCGGCGACCACGTCGTTGGCCAGCTCGACGGTCATGCCCTTGTGTGCGCGGGCCTTGGCGTAGTACTCGGCGAAACGTTCCCGCAGGGGGGAGGTCGCCGGGTCGATGAGCTGCGCGGCCGAGATGTCGATGCCGAGGTCGGCGGCCTTCTTCAGGATCGCCGGCTCCTCGCCCAGCAGGGTCAGCTCGCAGACCCCCCGGCGCAGCACCACGTCCGCGGCGCGCAGCACCCGCTCCTCGGTGCCCTCGGGCAGCACCACGCGGCGCCGCTCGGAGCGGGCCCGCTCCAGCAGCTCGTGCTCGAACATCATCGGGGTGACGCGCTCCGAGCGGGTCACCGACAGCAGGTCGCGCAGCTCGCCGGTGTCCACGTGCCGCTCGAAGAGGCCGAGCGCGGTCTCCAGCTTGCGCGGGGTCGCGGAGTTCAAGCGGCTCTGCAGCGCGAAGAGTTCGGCGGCGGTCGGGAAGCTGTTGCCGGCGACCGACACCACGGGCGTGCCCGGGGCGAGCTTCGAGGCGAGCGTCAGGATGTCCGGGCCCGGGCGTTCGTTCAGGGTGAGCAGCACACCGGCGATCGGCGGGGTGCCCGAGGTGTGCGCGGCCAGCGCGCCGATGACCAGGTCGGAGCGGTCCCCGGGGGTGACGACCAGGCAGCCGGGGGTCAGGGCGTTCAGGAAGTTCGGCAGCATGGCTCCGCCGAAGACGAAGTCCAGCGCGTCGCGGGCCAGCCCGGCCTCGTCGCCGAGGAGCACCTCGCCGCCGAGCGCGCGGGTGATCTGGGCGACGGTGGGGGCGGACAGCGACTTGTCGTCCGGCAGTACGTAGCAGGGCACGGGGAGCCGGGCGGCCAGGCGCTCGGCTATGAGGTCGCGGTCCTCGGCGGCCACCCGGTTCACCATCATCGCGACGACGTGGCAGCCCAGGCTCTCGTAGGCGCGGTAGGCGTTGCGGGCCTCGGCGCGGACGGCCTCCGCGGGGTGCTTGGTGCCACCCACGACGGGAACGACGACCGCGCCCAGCTCGTTGGCGAGGCGGGCGTTGAGCGCCAGCTCGTCGGGGAGATTGGTGTCGGCGTAGTCGGTGCCGAGGACCAGCATGACCTCGTAGCCGCGGGCCACCCGGTGGTAGCGGTCGACCAGCTGGGAGACCAGCTCGTCGGTGCCCTTCTCGGCGAGGATCACCGAGGCCTCGTCGTACTCCATGCCGTAGGCGGTCGCCGCGTCCTGATCGATCCGGTAGCGGGCCTTGAGCAGATCGAAGAGCCGGTCCGGCCCGTCGTGGAGCAACGGGCGGTAGACGCCGACCCGGCCCGTCTGCCGGGTCAGGAGCTCCATGATCCCGAGCTCGACGACCTGCCGGCCGTCCCCCCGCTCGATGCCGGTCACATACACGCTGCGCGTCACGCCTGCTCTCCATCCCTTGCTGTGAATGTCTGTTTAGTCTGGCTTGACCTCTTGACAATACCTCTGTCGCTGGTTAGGGCGCCCCCCGGGAAAAGGCCTGGCCGGAAGGGTCGAGAGGCCCGGAGGGCGGAGCAGCAGAAGACGCGCGGCACCCCGGGCCCGTGGAAGAATCGGACAGGCTTCACCATTACGCCCTTCATATGTACGGCAGGAGACACAGCACGATGCGTATCGGAGTTCTCACCGCAGGCGGCGACTGTCCGGGCCTCAACGCTGTCATCCGGTCGGTCGTACACCGTGCCATGGTCGGGCACGGAGATGAGGTCATCGGTTTCGAGGACGGATTCAAAGGACTCCTCGACGGGCACTTCCGCCCGCTCGACATCAATGCCGTCAGCGGCATTCTGGCGCGCGGCGGCACGATCCTCGGTTCGGCCCGCATGGAGCGCGCGCGTCTGCACGAGGCCGCCGAGAACGCGCAGGAGCTGGCGAAGCGGTACGGCATCGACGCCCTCATCCCGATCGGCGGCGAGGGCACCCTGACCGCCGCCCGAATGCTGTCGGACGCCGGAATGCCCGTCGTCGGCGTACCGAAGACCATCGACAACGACATCTCCTCCACCGACCGGACCTTCGGCTTCGACACCGCCGTCATGGTCGCCACCGAGGCCATCGACCGCCTGAAGACCACCGCGGAGTCGCACCAGCGCGTCATGGTCGTCGAGGTCATGGGCCGCCACGCGGGCTGGATCGCCCTGGAGTCCGGTATGGCCGGCGGCGCCCACGGGATCTGCCTGCCGGAGCGCCCGTTCGAGGTGGACGCCCTGGTGAAGATGGTGGAGGAACGCTTCGCCCGCGGCAAGAAGTTCGCCGTCGTCTGCATCGCCGAGGGCGCGCACCCGGCCGAGGGTTCCATGCCGTACGAGAAGGGCGCGATCGACCAGTACGGTCACGAGCGCTTCGCCGGCATCGGCAACCGCCTCGCGGTCGAGCTGGAGCACCGCCTGGGCAAGGAGGCCCGGCCGGTCATCCTCGGCCACGTCCAGCGCGGCGGCACCCCCACCGCGTACGACCGCGTGCTCGCGACGCGCTTCGGCTGGCACGCCGTCGAAGCCGTCCACCGCGGCGACTTCGGCAACATGACGGCCCTGCGCGGCACCGACATCGTGATGGCCCCGCTGGCCTCGGCCGTCAGCGAGCTCAAGACCGTCCCCGAGTACCGCATGTACGAGGCCGAGTCGGTGTTCTGACCGCCGCCGCCAGCCCCGGTTTCCGTGCGGCGAGGCCCCGGAGCCCAGTGCTCCGGGGCCTCGCCGCGTCCCGGCCCTTCGCCGGGCGGGCCGGGCCGCCCCGATGTCTCCTATGCCCCGCCGCCCGCGAGGTGCCAGAAGCGGTCCACGATCTCGGCGAGGAACTCCCGGCCCGCGTCGCCGCTGCCCGCCTCACCCTGGCCGCCGCCCCAGCTGAGCGTCGCCACCATCCGCGACTGGTAGTCCCCGTGCAGCTGCTCCAGCACCCGCTCCAGATTGGCCTTGGGGATCGGCAGCAGCTTGCTCAGCGGCTTCACGTACGCCTGCCAGCGCGTGGTCACCGCACTGCGCAGCAGCTCCGCCAGCTCCTCCTGCTTGCCGGTGGCCGCCACGAACTGGGCCAGGGTCAGCCCGAGCACCGTCGCGAGGGAGGCGGACTGCCGCTCGTTGCCCTTCCAGCGCCCGGTGTCCTCCATCTTCTGGTACGAGTTCGCCTCCAGCCCGATCCGCCGGGCCAGCTCCTCGGCGGCCAGCCCCCTGGCGATCCGGTGCTCCCGCAGGGTGACCGGCTCGGCCAGCAGCTCCCCGGGCGAACACCACAGGACGCCGGCGAGGGCCGTGAGCTCGGCCGAGGTGGGCGATATCTCGCCACGCTCCCAGGCCAGCACGGTCTCGGGCGCGACGATCAGTCCGTACTGGGCGCGCAGGCCATAGGCGACATGACCGGGAGCCATGCCCAGGGCCGCGCGCAGGCGACGCGCGGCGGGGGCATTGAAGGGTGGGCTGGAGTGCACACGGCACACCGTAGGAGTGGCCGGGCTGTGGCGACTACAGACCAATCAAACAAGCCCAGAACTCGTAGGAACGTCCTATGGAGTTAGGGGCTTTTATCGGTTTCCTGTGCGACTGTCCGGTAACCGGTGCGACTCGAAGATCGACTGCACCTGTACGGTTCCAGCCAGCGCCCCTCGGCGCAAGACCCCTCACAGCTCCTGCACACACCTGAACCGCACGTCCACCCCGTGCGTGACACCTGTGGGGGCCCTCGCAGACGGGGGTGGCGAGGGCCCCGCCCCCGGCCGCCCGCCCCCCCCTGCTCCTCTTGCCTTGACGTCGGCGTCAAGGAATACGGTCGGTCCATGCGCATCGGCGAACTGGCGGAACGGGCCGGGACCAGCACCCGGACGCTCAGGTACTACGAGTCGCGCGGGCTGCTGCCCGCGCGGCGGGCGGACAACGGCTACCGGACGTACGACGAGGACGACCTGCGGCTGCTGAGCCAGATCCGCACGCTCCAGGACTTCGGCTTCGAACTGGAGGAGACCCGGCCCTTCGTGGACTGCCTGCGGGCAGGCCACCCGGACGGGGACTCCTGCCCGGCCTCGCTCGCCGTGTACCGGCGCAAGCTCGCCGAGCTGGACGGCCTGATCGGCCAGCTCGCCGACGTACGGGACCAGGTCGCGCGCCGGCTGGCCGACGCCGAGGAGGCCGCCGGGGAGGCGGCCGCCCCGCGCTGCGAGATGACGGGCTGAACGGCCCGCACACACGACCGACACAAGAGGGGACACGACATGATCCACGCACAGGGTGTCGCGGAAGTGACCGACGCGGACTTCGAGGCGGAGGTGCTCGGCGAGCGGGGCAGGCCCGTCCTCGTCGAGTTCACGGCGGACTGGTGCGGCCCCTGCCGCCAGCTCGCCCCCGTGCTGTCCGCGATCGCCGCCGAGGAGGCCGACCGCCTCAAGGTCGTGCAGATCGACGCGGACCGCAACCCCGCCGCCGTCACGCGGTACGGGGTGCTGTCCATGCCGACCCTGCTCGTCTTCCGCGACGGCGAGCCCGTGCAGCAGATGGTCGGCGCCCGGGCCAAGCGCCGCCTGCTGCAGGAACTGGAGGAGCAGCTCGCTACGGCCTGAGCCAGACCGTCGCCAGTGGCGGGAGCGTCATACGCAGGCTCGCCGGCCGCCCCTGCGCGGGCACCGGCTCGGGCCGCAGCGGCTGCAGATGGCGCACGCCGCTGCCGCCGTACTGCTCCTGGTCCGTGTTGAGGACCTCCCGCCACTGCGCGACGTCCTCCGGGACGCCGATCCGGTACCCGTGCCGGACCACCGGCGAAAAGTTCGACACGCACAGCAGCTGCGAGCCGTCCTGCGCGTACCGCAGGAAGGCGAAGACGTTGTCCTCCGCGGCGTCCGCCTCCACCCAGGCGAAGCCCTCCGGCACGGAGTCCCGCTCCCACAGGGCGGGCGCCGCCGTGTACGCGCGGTTCAGGTCGCGCACGAGGGTGCGCACGCCCCGGTGGTCGCCGGCCGCCGCGTAGGAGTCGTCCAGCACCCACCAGTCCGGCCCGTACGTCTCCGACCACTCCGACCCCTGGGCGAACTCCTGCCCCATGAACAGGAGCTGCTTGCCCGGGTGGGCCCACATGAAGCCCAGGTACGCCCGGTGCGCGGCCCGCTGCTGCCACCAGTCCCCGCCGGGCATCTTCGACACCAGCGAGCCCTTGCCGTGCACCACCTCGTCGTGCGAGATCGGCAGCACGTAGTTCTCGCTGTAGGCATAGACCATCCCGAAGGTCATGTCGTGGTGGTGGTACTTGCGGTGCACCGACTCCTTCGACATGTAGCGCAGCGTGTCGTGCATCCAGCCCATGTTCCACTTCAGGCCGAAGCCCAGCCCGCCCACGTCCGTCGGCCGGGTCACGCCCTCCCAGGCCGTGGACTCCTCCGCGATCGTCACCACGCCCGGGCAGCGCCGGTACACGGTCGCGTTCATCTCCTGGAGCAGCGCCACCGCGTCCAGGTTCTCCCGGCCGCCGTGCTCGTTCGGCGCCCACTCGCCCTCACCGCGCGAGTAGTCGAGGTAGAGCATCGAGGCCACCGCGTCCACGCGCAGCCCGTCGACGTGGAACTCCTCGCACCAGTACACGGCGTTGGCGACGAGGAAGTTGCGGACCTCCTTGCGGCCGTAGTCGAACTCCAGCGTCCCCCAGTCCGGATGGGCGGCCCGCCGCGGGTCCTGGTGCTCGTACAGCGGACGCCCGTCGAACTCGGCGAGCGCCCATTCGTCGCGCGGGAAGTGCGCCGGCACCCAGTCGACGATCACCCCGATGCCGGCCCGGTGCAGCGCGTCCACCAGGAAGCGGAAGTCGTCCGGGGTGCCCATCCGCGAGGTCGGCGCGTAGAAGCCGGTGACCTGGTAGCCCCAGGAGCCGCCGAAGGGGTGCTCGGCGACCGGCATCAGCTCCACGTGCGTGAAACCGAGCTCCTTCACGTACGCGGGGAGCTGCTCGGCGAGCTGCCGGTAGGAGAGCCCGGGCCGCCAGGACGCCAGGTGCAGCTCGTACACCGAGAAGGGGGCCTGGTGCGGTGTGCGGGCGCCGCGGTTCGCCATCCACTCCTCGTCCCGCCACTCGTGCGCGCTCGCCGTCACCCGTGAGGCGTTCGCCGGCGGGACCTCCGCCGAGCGGGCCATCGGGTCGGCGCGCAGCGTGTGGCTGCCGTCGGGGCGCGTGATGTCGAACTTGTACAGCGCCCCGGCGCCCACGCCGGGCAGGAACAGCTCCCACACGCCGCTCGACCCGAGCGAGCGCATCGGGTAGGCGACGGAGTCCCAGTACGAGAAGTCACCGGTGACCCGGACCCCCTGGGCGTTGGGCGCCCACACCGTGAACCGGGTGCCGGCCACCCCCTGGTGCTCGACGGGCTCCGCGCCGAGCGCCTTCCACAGCTGCTCGTGGCGGCCCTCGCCGATCAGGTGCAGGTCCAGCTCGCCGAGCGAGGGCAGGAACCGGTACGGGTCGTGGATCTCGATCTCGTCGCTGTCGTACGCCACCAGCAGCCGGTAGTCCGGCACCCCGGTCAGCGGCAGCAGCCCGGAGAACAGCCCGTCGCCCTCGTCGAAGAGCTCGGTCCGCAGCCCCTTGGCGAGGATGGTGACCGTCTTGGCGTACGGGCGCAGCACGCGGAAGGCCACCCCGCCCCGCTGCGCACGGGCCCCCAGCACCGCGTGGGGATCGTGGTGGCGGCCCTCCAGCAGCCGGGCCCGTTCCTCCCCGCCGAGCGCGGGCGCCGGCCGGACCCCGCGGGGCGGGGCGGCACGTCGGGCCCGTGGCGCGCGCGGCTTCTTGGCCGCCGCCGGGACGGATGCGGCTTCGTCGTGGACGGTCGGTGACGGCTGTCGTGCGGCGCTCACGCGAGCGGCCTCCTCGGGGGCTTCTGATGGGGTTGGGGATGCGTGGAGATGGAGCCGGGGACGGGCGGGGTCGGCGGTACCCGGTGGGCGGGCCGCTGCGGCTCGGAGAGCCGCCGGATCGCGGCCATCGGGACGTGCAGCCAGTCGGGGCGGTGCCGGGACTCGTAACGGGCCTCGTACACCGCCTTGTCGGTCTCGTACGCGCGCAGCAGCACCGGGTCCTCGCGGGGGTCGCGGCCCGTGGTGCGGGCGTAGCCCTCGCAGAAGGCGGCCCGGCAGTCGTCCGCCCAGGCGGGGGCGAACGGCCGGTGCGAGCGCGCGGCGTAGTCGAAGGAGCGCAGTATCCCGGCGATGTCGCGAACGGCCGGTTCGGGGCGGCGCCGGTCGGCCAGCGGCCGGGCCGGCTCCCCCTCGAAATCGATCAACGACCAGGAGCCGTCGAGGGTGCGCAGGGTCTGCCCCAGATGGAGGTCCCCGTGGATCCGCTGCGCGGGTACCCCGGCCCCCCGGGAGGCGGCCAGCGCGTCGAACGCCCCCCGCAGCCCCGCCTCGTAGGGCCGCAGCGCGGGCACCTCCCGGGCGGTGGCGGCCAGCCGGGCCGTCATTCCGGCGGCGAGCCGGGCGGTCTGTTCCGGGCCGAGCGCCACGGTGGGCAGCGCGGCGGCGAGCGCGCTGTGCACCTCGGCGGTGGCCCGGCCCAGCGCGTACGCCTCGGCCGTGAAGTCCTCCCCGGCGTCCAGCCGGCGCAGGGCGAGCTGCCAGCCGTCGTCGGAGCCGCGCAGGTACGGCTGGAGCACGCCCAGGGTGAGCGGCTCGCTCCCGGGCAGCTCGGCCTCGTACCAGGCGACGGGCGCCGGGACACGGGCGCAGCCGGCGGCGGCCAGGGCCCGGGGCAGCTCCAGGTCCGGATTGACCCCGGGGCCCACCCGCCGGAACACCTTCAGGATGTACGAATCCCCGTAGATCAGAGAGGAGTTGGTCTGCTCGCCGGACAGCGGCCGGGGTGCGAGCCCGGTCGGTACCGGCGCGTCCGGGTCCCGGTCGAAGCGGAGCGGGCCGAGACTGCCGGGGGAGCGCAATCGTTCCAGCAGCATGGCGGCGAGCCGGGGGTCGCCCAGCGCCTCGTACACCGCCCGGCCCGCGTACGGGCCGTCCTCGGCGTGCCCGATCAACGTGGGCGCGAGCGCGGGCGGCAGGGACGGGCGGATGCCCAGCAGGAGTTGGTAGCAGTCCCCGTCGACGTCGAGGAGCAGGTGCAGGAGTCCGGGGGTGGATCCCGGCGGCAGCAGCTCGGCCGCCGACACGGCCTTGAGCGTGCCGATGGTGCGGCCCTTGCCCGCGAACCAGCGCTGTGCGGGCAGCCAGGCCCGCAGCATCGGTTCCAGCGGGCCGATACCGGCGATCCCGGCGAACCCGGCGATCCCGGCGATCCCGGTGGCCCGGTCGGCCGTCAGCCGGCTCCGGGCGGATGCAGCCTCCGACATGGCGTCGCGTCCTTTCCCCGGGCCGTCACAGAATGCGCAGAGTGTCCCGGATGTGCGGCAGTTGCTTCTCCGGCGTGTGCGAGTGTCGGGTCAGGATGATCCGTACAGGGGCGGGCGATTGACCCATTCGCGCTGCCCGCCCCGTACCCGGCTACTTCTCGGCGCGCTGCTCGGTGCGCAGGCGGAACCAGTAGAAGCCGTGTCCCGCCAGGGTCAGCAGGTACGGCCACTCGCCGATCGGCGGGAAGCGCACATCACCCGTGAGCTCCACCGGGACCCGCCCGTTGAACGACCGCAGATCCAGCTCGGTGGGCTGCGCGAAGCGCGAGAAGTTGTGCACGCACAGCACCAGGTCGTCCCCGAACTCGCGCAGGAACGCGAGCACCGCCGGGTTGGACGAGGGCAGTTCGGTGTACGAGCCGAGTCCGAAGGCCGGGTTCGCCTTGCGGATCTCGATCAGCCGACGGGTCCAGTGCAGCAGTGAGGAGGGCGATGCCATCGCGGCCTCGACATTGGTGACCTGGTACCCGTGGACCGGGTCCATGATGACCGGCAGGTTCAGCCTGCCCGGATCGCAGGAGGAGAAACCGGCATTGCGGTCCGGGGTCCACTGCATGGGAGTGCGCACGCCGTCGCGGTCGCCCAGCCAGATGTTGTCGCCCATGCCGATCTCGTCGCCGTAGTAGAGCACCGGCGAGCCCGGCAGCGACAGCAGCAGGGCGGTGAACAGCTCCATCTGGTTGCGGTCGTTGTCCAGGAGCGGGGCCAGCCGGCGCCGGATGCCGATGTTGGCCCGCATCCGCGGGTCCTTGGCGTACTCGGCGTACATGTAGTCGCGCTCTTCGTCCGTGACCATTTCGAGGGTGAGCTCGTCGTGGTTGCGCAGGAAGATGCCCCACTGGCAGCGGTCCGGGATCGCCGGGGTCTTGGCCAGGATTTCGGAGACGGGGTAGCGGGACTCTCTTCGTACGGCCATGAAGATGCGCGGCATGACGGGGAAGTGGAACGCCATGTGGCACTCGTCCCCGCCCTTCGCGTAGTCCCCGAAGTAGTCGACGACGTCCTCGGGCCACTGGTTGGCCTCGGCGAGCAGCACCGTGTCGGGGTAGTGCGCGTCGATCTCCGCCCGCACCCGCTTGAGCAGCTCGTGGGTGCGCGGCAGGTTCTCGCAGTTGGTGCCCTCCTCGGCGTACAGGTACGGGACGGCGTCGAGCCGGAACCCGTCGATGCCGAGGTCCAGCCAGAAGCGGAGGGCGGAGACGATCTCCTCCTGGACGGCCGGGTTTTCGAAGTTCAGGTCCGGCTGGTGCGAGAAGAAGCGGTGCCAGTAGTACTGCTTGCGCAGCGGGTCGTACGTCCAGTTCGAGGTCTCGGTGTCGACGAAGATGATGCGGGCGTCCTGGTACTGCTTGTCGTTGTCGGCCCACATGTAGTAGTCGCCGTACGGACCGTCGGGGTCCTTGCGGGACTGCTGGAACCACTCGTGCTGGTCGCTCGTGTGGTTCATGACGAAGTCGATGATCACCCGCATGCCGCGCTGGTGCGCGGCGTCCACGAACTCCACGAAGTCGGCGAGGTCGCCGAACTCGGGGAGTACCGAGGTGTAGTCGGAGACGTCGTAGCCCCCGTCGCGGAGGGGTGAGGCGAAGAACGGCGGCAGCCAGAGGCAGTCGACACCGAGCCATTGGAGGTAGTCCAGCTTGGCGGTGAGCCCCTTGAGGTCCCCCACGCCGTCGCCGTTGCTGTCGTGGAAGGAGCGGACGAGGACCTCGTAGAAGACGGCCCGCTTGAACCAGTCGGGATCGCGGTCCTTGGCGGGGGTGTCCTCGAACGTGTCGTGGACGGGATCGTTGATCATCATGTGGTGGGTGACCCTCCGGTGGGCGGGGACGGTCGCAGAGCCGCCAGTACGTGCGCGGGCGTTCGGCCCGGCTCTAGGCGCACGTAGTTGGCCCTGCCCCAGTGGTAGGTATCGCCGGTGAGCTCGTCGCGCACCGCGAGGGACCCGTGCCAGTCGAGGCCGAGTACCGGCATGTCCAACGACACCGTCGCCTCCTGGGTGTGGTGCGGATCGAGGTTGACGACCACCAGTACGGAATTGGCTCCGGCGTGCTTCGAATAGGCGATCACCTGTTCGTTGTCGGTCGAGTGGAAGTGGATGTCGCGCAATTGCTGGAGCGCGGGGTTGCGGCGGCGCATCCGGTTCAGGGCGGTGATCAGCGGGGCGATGGTGCGGCCCTCGCGGTCGGCGGCGGCCCAGTCGCGCGGCCGCAGCTCGTACTTCTCGGAGTTCAGGTACTCCTCGCTGCCCTCCCGCACCGGGGTGTTCTCGCAGAGCTCGTAGCCGGCGTAGACGCCCCAGGCGGGGGACAGGGTGGCGGCGAGCACCGCGCGCACCTCGAACGCGGGGCGGCCGCCCAGCTGGAGGTACTCGTGGAGGATGTCGGGGGTGTTGACGAAGAAGTTCGGCCGCATGACGCAGGCCGACGGGGTGTCGGACAGCTCGGTCAGGTACTCGGTGATCTCGGCCTTGGTGTTGCGCCAGGTGAAGTACGTGTACGACTGCTGGAAGCCGACGGCGGCCAGGGCGCGCATCATCGCGGGACGGGTGAAGGCCTCCGCCAGGAAGATCACGTCGGGATCGGACTTGTTGATGTCCGCGATCACCTTCTGCCAGAAGACGACGGGCTTGGTGTGCGGGTTGTCCACCCGGAAGATGCGGACGCCGTGGTCCATCCAGTGCCGCAGGATCCGGCAGGTCTCCTCGACGATGCCGGCCATGTCGGTGTCGAAGTGGACGGGGTAGATGTCCTGGTACTTCTTCGGCGGGTTCTCGGCGTACGCGATCGTCCCGTCGGCGCGGTGGCGGAACCACTGCGGGTTCTTCTCCACCCAGGGGTGGTCGGGGGAGCACTGGAGGGCGAAGTCCAGGGCGATCTCCAGGCCCAGCTCCCGGGCGCGCGCGACGAAGGCGTCGAAGTCCTCGATGGTGCCGAGCTCGGGGTGCACGGCGTCGTGCCCGCCCTCGGTGGAGCCGATGGCCCAGGGCACGCCCGGGTCCCAACTACCGGCGGAAAGTGTGTTGTTCGGGCCCTTGCGGTAGGTGCTACCGATGGGGTGGATGGGCGGCAGGTAGACCACGTCGAAGCCCATCGCGGCGATCGCGGGCAGCCGTTCGGCGGCGGTCCGGAAGGTCCCGCTGACCGGAGCCTCGCCGGGCTCGACGACGGCTCCCTCGGAGCGGGGGAACATCTCGTACCAGGATCCGAAGAGGGCGCGCTTGCGTTCGACGAGGAGGGGCAGCGGCTTGGCGGAGGTGACCAGCTCGCGGTACGGGCGCTTGGCGAGCGCCGCGTCCACGGCCGGGCCGAGGGCCGCCGCGTACCGTTCGGCGGCCGGCCGGTCCTCGTCGCGCATCACCTCGGCGGCGGCCAGCACGGCCTCGCGGCCGTCCCGCTTGGGGATCCGGGCGCCGGCGCGCGCGTAGAGATCGGCGCCTTCGAGGAGGGTGAGGCCGGTGTCGATACAGGCGGGGATCTTGATCGCCGCATGGGCCCGCCAGGTGGCCACCGGGTCGCTCCACGCCTCGACGGTGTACGTCCACCTCCCCTCGGCCTCGGCGGACACCCGGGCCCCCCACCGGTCGGTTCCGGGGGCGAGCTCGCGCAGCGGTACGGGGGGCCGCAGCCGCCCGCTCGGATCCCGCAGCACGACGTGCGCGGATACGGCGTCGTGTCCCTCGCGGAACACGGTGGCTGAGATCTCGAAGACTTCGTCCACGACCGCCTTGGCGGGTCTGGCGCCGCAGTCGACGGCGGGGCGGACGTCCAGCACGGGAATGCGACCGATCATGATGGGCTCACCTGGGGGCAGTTCGCAGGGCTCGGTGACAACAGGCCAGCCGGCATGGCGGCTGGTAGTGCACGCTCTGTTCGCTCTGTTTCTAGCCGCTCGGTGGACGGCTGGGCTGCGGGCATGGCCGCTCCTGTCCGCGTTCACTCGGGTGGCGGGGAGAGGTTGGGGGCGGGTGCGCCGTGCGTGTACGACGTGTACCCGGTGAGCCCTTCCCACTCTCTCCCCGCCCAATCCGCGCGCTTGGTTAACTACTCGTACGTAGTGGCACGCCCGATACCAAGCCCCGGATCGACATCCGCCGGGGCTCCGTCAAGTCGGCCAGGACTACCTGATGTAGTGACGGACAACGTGCTTCTCATCAGTCCCACGGGTTGCTTCAGGTCCGCCGGGTCACAGGGACGAACGGGGAGGATGGAGGGCGAAACGTGAATGCCGGAACGCGGGCGTACCGCTATGTGGGACCGCCGGAGTTGGCCGGTCCCGTGCGATCCGGAGGCCGGGGCCGTCCGGTACGCTCGGCCCGCGATCTCACGGAGTGGGACGGCGCTCCCGCCGAGCCGTTCACCTATGTGGTGGACGGGGCGGGCGTGCTCCGGCTCGCCCCGCGGCGCAGCGAGCACGTGGCGTGCGCGGGCGGCGATCCGGTACTGGCGGCCGGGGAGATACGTTTCACCGCCTGCCCGGGCCGGGAACCGGCGTGGGAGGCGGACGAGGTGAGCAACCTGTCGACCGGCTACTGCCCCGACCTCGCGTCCTGGCCGGCGGTGGCCGAGGCGCTGGACCGGGCCGGGATCGGGCGTCCCGAAGGGTTCACGCACGCGGTGGTGTTCCGGCGCTGCACCGCCTGCGGGGAATGCAACGTGGTCCGCGACGCGTGGTTCGTGTGCGTCTTCTGCGACGGGGACCTGCCGGCCGAGTGGAACGTGGACGTGGGCTAAGGACGCCGGGCCGGGACCGCTTCGGTGTGGGCGCGCCACTGCGCGGGGACGGCGGACAGCGACGTGCGGGCGGCGATCACGCCGCCGACGATCGCGCACGTGGTGTCCCGGTCGCCCCAGCCCTCCACGGTGCGCCACAGCGCCTCGGGGAGGTCGTCGGGGGAGAGCGCCGCGCACCACAGTGCGAACGGCACCGTGTCCGGCGCCGAGATCCGCCAGCCCGAGCCCAGGCGGTCGGCGGCCTCCCGGACCGTGGTCCCGGCGGGCAGGGCGGCGGCCTCCAGCAGCAGGGTCCGTACCTCCGAGGGCGCCACCCGGGCCGCCACCTCGCGCAGGAACTCCGGGCGGCTCGGCGCGGGGCCGCCCCGGCCGGCGGCGGCCAGCGCGGCCGCCACCGCCACGGCGACCGCCCCGGCCACCGCCTCCGGGTGCGCGTGCGTGGCCAGCGCCGAGCGCCGCGCCTGTTCGACCACCATCGCGAGGTCCGTCCGGAACCAGGCGCCGAGCGGAGCCACCCGCATCGCCGCCCCGTTGCCCCACGAACCCTGGCCGTCGAACTGCTCGGCGGTGACGGCCCGCCAGTCCTCCCCGGCCCCGATCCGCTCCAGCACCTCGTGCATGGAAGCCCCGTACTGCCGATACGGGTCCCGCGCGTACTCGGCGGCGAAGCCGGCGGCCAGCACGTCCTCGCGGACCTCCCCGTAGCGGACCAGGTGCTCGTACAGCACGATCGCCATGGCCCCGTCGTCCGTCCACTTCCACGGCCCCGGCCGCAGCACCCGCCCGGCCAGCCACCGCTCCCCGGCCTCGGCGTCCCGTACGAACCAGCTCTGCCCGAAGGCGTCCCCGAGTACCAGGCCCTCAAGGCTGTCGCGTGCCACACCCACCCCACCGTTCATACCGCCGACCCTGCCATACGGGCCCGCCCGAGGCGGCATGGCCGCGGGGGCGGGGCGGCGCTAGCCTTCCGGGGGTGATGCGCGGATGCACAGCGTGGTGCGGCCGCTCCGATCCGTAATCCCCTGCGAAGGTGGAACACGTGAAGGCTATCCGTCGATTCACCGTGCGCCCCGTCCTTCCGGAGACCCTGCTGCCGCTCAGCGACCTCGCGCGCAACCTGCGCTGGTCGTGGCACGCGGAGACCCGCGAACTCTTCCAATCCGTCGACCCCGAGGGCTGGCAGGCCGCCGGGGGCGATCCCGTCCGGCTGCTTGGCGCCGTCCCCGCCGCCCGCCTCGCGGAGCTGGCCGGCGACCGCCGCTTCCTGCGGCGGCTCGCCGTCGCCGCCGCCGACCTCGATGACTACGTGAACGGCGGGAGGTGGTACCAGAGCCAGGAGAACGGCACGGAACTGCCCGCCGCCATTGCCTACTTCTCCCCCGAGTTCGGCATCACCGCCGCCCTGCCGCAGTACTCCGGCGGCCTCGGCATCCTCGCCGGGGACCACCTGAAGGCCGCCAGCGACCTCGGCGTCCCGCTCATCGGCGTGGGACTGCTCTACCGGCACGGCTACTTCCGCCAGTCGCTCTCCCGCGACGGCTGGCAGCAGGAGCACTATCCCGTACTCGATCCCAACGAACTCCCGCTCGCCCTGCTCCGCCAGGACGACGGCTCCCCGGCCCGGATCTCGCTCACCCTCCCCGGCGCCCGGGCCCTGCACGCACACATCTGGCAGGCCCGCGTCGGCCGCGTCCCCCTGCTGCTCCTGGACTCCGACGTCGAGGACAACGACGCCGCGGCCCGGGAGGTGACCGACCGGCTCTACGGCGGCGGCAGCGACCACCGGCTGCTCCAGGAGATGCTGCTGGGAATCGGCGGCGTCCGCGCCGTCCGCCTCTACTGCGGGCTCACCGGCCACCCCGGCCCCGAGGTCTTCCACACCAACGAGGGGCATGCCGGATTCCTCGGACTCGAACGCATAAGGGAACTGGAGAGGGAGCAGGGACTCGGCTTCGACGCCGCCGTCGAGGCGGTCCGCGCCGGGACCGTGTTCACCACGCACACCCCCGTCCCCGCCGGTATCGACCGCTTCGACCGGGCCCTGGTCGCCCGGCACTTCGGGGAGGGCGGGGAGCTGGCCGGCGTACCGGTCGACCGGATCCTGGAGCTGGGCGCCGAGTCCTACCCGGGGGGCGACCCCGGGGTGTTCAACATGGCCGTCATGGGGCTGCGCCTGGCCCAGCGCGCCAACGGGGTGTCCACCCTGCACGGCGCGGTCAGCCGGGAGATGTTCGCCGGGCTGTGGCCGGGCTTCGACCCGTCCGACGTGCCCATCACCTCGGTGACCAACGGGGTGCACGCCCCGACCTGGGTGGCCCCGGAGGTCGTCCGGCTCGGCGCCCGCCAGATCGGCGCCGGCCGCACCGAGGACGCCCTGTCGGTCGGCGGCTCCGCCCGCTGGGACGCGGTCGCCGACATCCCCGACCAGGACGTGTGGGACCTGCGGCGCGTGCTGCGCGAGCAGCTGGTCCAGGAGGTACGGGACCGGCTGCGGGCCTCGTGGCGCCAGCGCGGGGCCGCCGACGCCGAACTGGGCTGGGTGGACTCCGTACTCGACGCGGACGTGCTCACCATCGGCTTCGCCCGGCGCGTGCCCTCCTACAAGCGCCTGACCCTGATGCTCCGCGACCCCGACCGGCTGCGCAGGCTGCTGCTGGACCCGGACCGGCCGGTGCAGATCGTGGTCGCGGGCAAGGCGCATCCGGCCGACGACGGCGGGAAGCGGCTCGTGCAGGAGCTGGTGCGGTTCGCGGACGACCCGCGGGTGCGGCACCGGATCGTCTTCCTTCCCGACTACGGCATGGCCATGGCGCAGAAGCTCTACCCGGGCTGCGACGTCTGGCTGAACAACCCGCTGCGGCCGCTGGAGGCGTGCGGGACCAGTGGGATGAAGGCCGCGCTGAACGGCTGCCTCAACCTGTCCGTGCTGGACGGCTGGTGGGACGAGTGGTTCGAGCCCGACTTCGGCTGGGCCATCCCGACCGCCGACGGGCTCGGCGCGGACGAGGACCGCCGCGACCACCTGGAGGCGAACGCGCTCTACGAGCTGATCGAGGGCCGGGTCGCGCCCCGCTTCTACGACCGGGTCGGACGTACCGGGCTCCCGGTGCGGTGGATCGAGATGGTCCGGCGCACGCTCGTCTCGCTGGGGCCGAAGGTGCTGGCCGGGCGGATGGTGCGGGAGTACGTGGAACGGCTGTACGCGCCGGCCGCCCTCGCCCACCGCGCCCTCACCCCCGACGCGGCACGGGACCTCGCCTGGTGGAAGGGCCGGGTCCGGGCCGCCTGGCCGCGGGTCGGCGTGGAACACGTCGAAGCCCTCGCCGCGGCCCCGGTGGGCGGCACCGCCGAGCTCGGGGCCACCCTCACGCTGCGCGTGCAGGTGTCGCTGGACGCGCTCGTGCCCGAGGACGTGGAGGTGCAGGCCTTCGCCGGGCGGGTGGACCCGCAGGACGTGATCCGGGACGGGCGGACCTTCCCGCTGAAGCCGGCCGCAGGGCCCGACCTGGACGGCCGCTGGGTGTACGAGGGCCCGCTCGCCCTCGACCGTACGGGACCCTACGGCTACACCGTACGCATCCTGCCGGCGCACCGGCTGCTGGCGAATCCGGCCGAACTGGGCTTGGTCGCCGCCCCGATGGACTCAGACGCGGGAGGCGGCGTACTGCTGCGGTGAACCCTCACCGGGGGACGGGCGGCGGGTCCACCAGCCGCCCGTCCTCCACGAGCATCCCGGCCCGCTTGACGCTGCGCAGCGTCGGGATCAGCTCCACCTGGCCGACGCCGTCCACCGCGCCGATCCGCTCGGTCAGGTACGTGTAGAGGGCCTCGGTGTCCCGGCACACCACCACCGCCATCAAGGAGGCCGCACCGGTCACGGCCGCCGCGAAGGCCACCTCGCGGTGGCTCGCCAGCGCCGCGCCCACCTCCGCGAGCCGGGCCGGCGGGACGGTCAGCACCAAGGTCGCCTCCGCCTCGTAGCCGAAGAGCGCGGGTACGAACTCCACGTCGAAGAAGAGCGCTTCGAGGTCCCGCAGCCGTTCCAGCCTGCGGCGGGCGGTGGACTCCGACAGGCCGGTGGCGCGCGCGAGTTCCGGGTATCCGGCGCGTCCGTCCCGGCCCAGTACGGCGAGCAGCGCGAGCTCCGGCTCGTCCAGGGCGTACCGGTCCGGGACGGGTTGGACCGGCGGCCGCTGCAGGGCCTCGATCTGGTCGGGGCGCAGTACGTCCAGGCCCACCCAGGCGTCGCGTCCGCCGAAGAACTTCCGCAGGATGGTGTGGGCGCTGATGCCGGTCACCCGGCGGGTGCGCGGCAGCTTGTCCAGCAGCAGGCCGTCACGGTCCTTGCGGGTACGGGACCGGGTCATGCAGTGGATCTCCGTGCCGCCCGAATTCAGGGTCACCCACGCGATGTCGGGGCGGCGGGCGAGCGCCTCGGCCACCGGGAGCGCCGCGTCCGGGGCGCACTGCACCCGCAGCCAGGACTCGAACAGCCCGACGCGGCTGCCCGTCGGCAGCCCGACGACCCGGATCAGGCCGGCGGTCCGCAGGCGCCGGTAGCGGCGCACGACGGTCTGGTCGGACACCTCCAGGACTTCGGCGAGGCGGCTGAAGGCGGCCCGGCCGTCGATCGTGAGGGCCTGGACCAGGGAACGGTCGAGTACGTCCAGCTCCGTGTCGTTCACGGTTTCCATCATGGCAGAGGCTTCGGTGACGGAAATCCGGCAAGTACGGGTATCCAGGTGGGGGTGTGGTGCGGGGCGCTGAGAACTTGGGGTCACCGGGATCCCCCCGGGTCCCTCCGCCCTCCGCAATCAGAGGAGAACTCCCATGCGCAAATGGCTGCCGCTGACGGCCGTCTGCCTCGGGGCCTTCATGCTCCTGGTCGACGTCACGATCGTGACCGTCGCCCTGCCCGACATGGCTGCCGACATGCACACGGGTTTCGCCGGACTCCAGTGGGTCATGGACGTCTACGCGCTGGCGCTGGCGGCCCTGCTGCTCGGCGCGGGCTCGCTCGCCGACCGGATCGGCCGCCGCCGCGTCTACCTCGCGGGGCTCGTGCTGTTCGCCGCGGCCTCGCTCGTCTGCGGGCTGGCCACAGGCCCGGGCGAGCTGATCGCCTTCCGCGCGGTCCAGGGCATTGGCGGAGCCGCCATGTTCGCCACCACCATGGCCCTGCTCAGCGGGGCCTACCAGGGCCGCGACCGCGGGATCGCCTTCGGCGTCTGGGGCTCGGTCAACGGCGCCGCCGCCGCGGCCGGCCCCGTCATCGGCGGGCTGCTCACCGAGCACTTCGGCTGGCGCTGGATCTTCTTCATCAACCTGCCCGTCTGCGCGCTCGCCGTGTACGTGACCCTCAAGGCCGTCGCGGAGTCCCGCGATCCGCACGCCAAGGGCCTCGACCTGCCGGGCATGGCCACCTTCACCACGGGCGCCGGGGCCGTCACGTACGCCGTGATCCGCGGCGGCGAGAACGGGTGGGGCTCGCCCACCACGCTGGGCCTGCTCGGCCTCGGCGCCGCCGCCTTCGCCGCCTTCGTCCTCGTCGAACTGCGCAGCTCCCGCCCGATGCTGGACCTCGCGCTCTTCCGCAGCCGCACCTTCGTCGCGGTCATGGCCGCGGCACTGCTGCTGTCGGGCGCCGCTTTCTCGTACCTGATGTACGTCTCCCTCTGGCTGCAGTCCGTCCGGGGGATGACCCCGGTCGGCGCGGGCCTGGCGCTGATGCCGATGGCCGCGGCCGCGCTCGTCGTCTCGGCGGTGGCCGGACGTCTGCTGCACGCCATGCCGGCGCGGCTGACCATCGGCGGCGGACTGCTGCTGATCGGGGTGGGTGCGCTGATCCTGGCCTGGATGATGGACGCGGGTGACGGCTGGGCGGCCATGGTGCCGGGGCTGCTGGTGACCGGCGTGGGAGTGGGCGCCGCGACCCCGGCGCTGGCCGCGACCGCGATGGCCGCCGTGGCCCCGGCCCGGGCGGGCATGGCCGGCGGAGCCCTGAACACCGTGCGGCAGCTGGGCACGGCCCTCGGGATCGCCGTGCTCGGCGCGGTCTTCCACGCCGGGCTGCGCGGCGGGCTGGGTGAGGGCGGCCGGGAGCTGTCGGAGCCGCTGGCCTCCGGCGGCGCCGGGCGGCTGTTCGCCGAGGCCCCGGCGGGAGCGACGCGCGAGGCGCTGACCGCGCTGGTGGACGCGGGCTTCGCGAGCGGGCTCCGCGACACGTTCCTGGTCTCGGGCGCGATGGGACTGGCCGGAGCCCTGGCGGTCTTCCTGCTGGTCCGCACCGGCCCGCGACCGGCTCCGGGCGCCCCGGCGGCGGTCCCGGTTCAGGCGGCGCCGACGGACGGGCGTTTTGTGGCCCGGCGGTAACTGCACCCGGCCATAAGGCGGGTGGCCTGGTATCGCAAGGGTGAACCTTCGAACGCGCTGAGCCTGCCGAATCGTTTCATCACCCCCGTCCGCTCCTACGTTGGCCCGCGGATGCCACCGGACCCGGTATCCGCGGACCCCGAGAAACGGACTTTCCATGCGTCTTCGCACCACCGCCGCCGTCTTCGCCGGCGCCCTCGCGCTCGTCCTGCCCACCGCCGGCCCGTCGTTGGCCGACGACCAGGGCAGCCGCACCCTCGGCACGCTGCACTACCACTTCGTCGACGACCAGGGCGACGAGCGCAGCGCGCAGCTCCAGCCCGCGGAGAACGACACCTGCTACGTGCTGACGCGCACCTCCGGCGCGGAGCCCACCGTCGAGGTGCGCAACGAAACGGAGTCACTGGCCGTCCTCTTCGACAACCGGACGTGCGACGGCAAGGCGGAGCGGGTCCTGGAGCCGGGCCAGAAGGCGCAGGACGTGGAGGCCGTCTCGGTCTTCTTCAAGCCGGTCGACCAGCCGGGCGCGGGCCTGGGCGACCAGGCCCGTGATGACCAGGCCCGTGACGACCAGGCCGCCCGTGACGACCAGGCCCGTGACGACCAGGCCGCTCGTGACGACCAGGCTCGTGACGACCAGGCCGCTCGTGACGACCAGGCCGCCCGTGAGGACCAGGCCCGTGAGGACCAGGCCCGTGAGGACCAGGCCCGTGAGGACCAGGGCCGGGGCGACCAGGCTGCCCGTGACGACCAGGCCCGCCAGGACCAGGCCCGCGACGACCAGGGCGACGAGGACATGCTCGACCGCATCCTCCGCAACATGGGCTGATCCGGCGGCTGTCTGACCGACGAGGCCCGGCGTCCCGCACAGGGGGCGCCGGGCCTCGTCGGGTCCGATGGAACAGGGCCGCCCGGGGAGGTCGTCTCCCGGGCGGCCCCGTGGTCTATCTGGTCAGCTTCTTCTCACACGGCCCCGGTGGGGGTCAGAACGTGAGCTTCCAGCTGTTGATGTAGCCGGTGTCGGCCGCGTACACGTCCTTGACCCGCAGCTTCCAGACACCCTGCGCGACCTCGGAGGAGGCGTTCACGGTGTAGGAGGCGACGACGTTGTCCGCGGAGTCCGAGCTGGAGGTGTTCTTCAGCCGGTACGCCGAGCCGTCGGGGGCGATGAGGTCGATCTGGAGGTCACCGCGGTAGGTGTGGACGATGTTCACGTCCACCTTGAGGGTGCTCGGGGCGTTGCCCGTGCGGTTCACGGTGATCGGGGAGTCGACCGTGGAGTTGTCCGCGATCTGGTAGTCGGTGGTGTTCTCGAAGACGTTCGGCTGCGTGGTGCCGACCGTCCAGGTGAAGGCCGCCGTACCGGTCTGGTTCGCCGAGTCGGTCACCGTGACGGTCACGTTGGACGTGCCCGCGGTGGTGGCCGTACCCGAGATCAGGCCGGTGGAGGAGTTGATCGACAGGCCGGCCGGCAGACCGGTCGCCGCGTAGCTCAGGGCACCGGCGTTGCTGCTGGTGGCCTGGATCTGCAGGCTGACGGCACCGCCCGTGACGGTGGTCTGGTTACCCGGGCTGGTGACCGAGACCCCGACCTGGGGACGGGCCCCGACGCCGATGGCGGCCCAGGCGTGCGCGACGTTGTTGTACGTGGCCGAGCCGGACCCGTACAGGTCGGCGGCGGCCTGCAGGGTGGCCGTACGCGCGGCCGCGTAGTTGGTGTTCGACTTGAACAGACCGGTGGTCAGCGCGCGGAACCAGATCTTGGACGCGGCGTCACGGCCGATCCCGGTGACCGGGAGGCCGTCGGAGGTCGGCGAGTTGTAGCTCACGCCGTTGATGACCTTGGCGCCGGAGCCCTCGGAGGCCAGGTAGTACCAGTGGTTGGCCGGACCCGAGGAGTAGTGGACGTCGATGGAGCCGATGCCCGAGTACCAGGAGTCCTTGGATCCGCCGTCCTTGCTCGGCTTGTCCATGTAGCGCAGCGGGGTTCCGTCGCCGTTGATGTCGATCTTCTCGCCGACAAGGTAGTCACCGACGTCCTGCGGGTTGTTGGCGTAGAACTCGACCGCCGCCGCCATGATGTCGGAGGTGGCCTCGTTCAGACCGCCGGGCTCACCGCTGTAGGTCATGTTGCCGGTGACCGAGGTCAGGCCGTGCGTCATCTCGTGCGCGGCCACGTCGGTCGAGGTGAGCGGCTTGTTGTTGCCCTCGCCGTCGCCGTAGGTCATGCAGAAGCAGGAGTCGTCCCAGAACGCGTTGACGTACGCGTTGCCGTAGTGGACCCGGCTGTACGGGGCCACGCCGTCGTTGCGCAGGCCGTTGCGGCCGTGCACGTTCTTGTAGTAGTCCCACGTCACCTGGGCGCCGTAGTGGGCGTCGGCGCCGGCCGTCTCCAGGTTGGAGGCCAGGCCGTTGCCCCAGATGTCGTCCGTACCGGTGAAGAGCGTGCCGGTGCCGGAGGAACCGTGGTTGAGGTTGTACGTCTTGTGGCTGCCCCGCCCGGCGTCGGTCAGCGTGTAGTTGCTGCCCGACTGGGAGGTTCCGAGGGTCACCTGGCCGCTGTACTGCGTGTTGCCGGTGCCCGTCTCGATGGCCTGCCACTCGGTGATCTTCGCGCCGGTCTTGGCGTTCGTCACCACGTGGAGCTGGCTCGGGGTGCCGTCGTCCTGGAGGCCGCCGACGACGGTCTCGAAGGCGAGGACCGGAGCGCCCTCGGCAGCCCAGATCACCTTGCGGGCGCCCTTGGCGGCCTTGGCGTCCTTGGAGCCCGCGGCGTTGGCGGCGGCGACCGCCTGGCCCTCCGCGGCCGACGGGGTCACCGTGGCGTCGGTGTCCGCGACCTTGATCTCGTGGTTGGTCGCCTTGGTCACGCTCTTGGTGACGCCGTCCTTGGCGTGGACCGTGAGGTCACCGCCGAGCACGGGGAGGCCGTTGTAGGTGCGCTCGTACGTGGTGTGCGTGGTGCCGTCGGCGTCCTTGACCACGTCGCGGACGACGAGCTTCTCGCCGCCGCCGAGGCCGAGCGCCTTGGCGGCCTGCACGGTGGTCGAGTTGGCCTCGGCGAGGAGCGTCGCACGCTCCGAAGCGCTGAGTGCGCGGTTGGCCGCGCCCGGGTTGGACTTGACGGCCTGACGGGCCTGCGACGCGGTGGCGTCGGCGGTCGCGGTGCCGGTCTGAATGCCGACGGCGAGCAGGGCTGCTGCGGCAACGAGTGCGCCGGCCGCCGTGGCACGCCTCTGGGGGGTGGCTCTCAACGCAGACTCCTTCTGCAAGGGGGGTTCCGGATGGCTGGGTGGGCCTCCGGGCAGATCAGGGCTGGTGCGATGAACGGTCGAAGAGTGCCACCTGTTGGCCATGATGTCAGGACCGCGTCAAAAAGTTGGCCAGAAATAGTTCGTTGTCCGATCAGTCATATCCGGTATCCGAACCATTCACCTTTGCGTGCCAAGGGGGCATCCGCTATACGGAACGGCTCATACCAGTTGCTCACACTTGGGCAACGGGAGTTCGTGATGCCCCAAACGGCATCTGGCGAACGGGTGTTTGTCGTACTGTTTCCCGGTGCGACAGGTGTCCACTGCCTGGGGAAGCCGTGGAGACTCGTCGCTGTCATAGACCACGTGCCAGGGGGGCCCATGAGGCATGTCCATTTTCCTGCGCAAAGGGTGGCCGGAACGGCCCATGAGTCCGCACGGCGCCTCGGTGACAAGGCCCGCTGGTATCTGCCCGCCGCCGTCACCGCCGACTTCCTCGGCGCGGCCGTTCCCGTAGGACTCGTCTTCGCGGCCGCCCAGCAGGTCCGGCCCCTCTACTGCGCCCTCGGCGCCGCCTTGGCGTGGACCGGCGTGCAGTTGTTGCGCCGACGGTACGCGGCCCGGGTGCTCGGAGAATCCCGCGGAGTGCTGCCGGTCGTGCACGACTGGCTGATTCTGATCGGCGTGCTGGCCGTGGCCCGCGTGGTGACCGAGGAGGACACCCCCCGGCTCTCCGCCCTCGGGGCACTGCTGCCCGCCCTGCTGATCACCGTCGCCTGCCACAAACTGACCTATCGTCACCTCTCGGCCGCCCGCCGCGAGGCCCACGCCGTCAGCCGGGTCCTGGTGATAGGGGAGCCCGACGCCGCCGAGGACGTCATCGCCCACCTCGCCGCGCGCACCGACCATCCGTACGTGGTCGTGGGCGTGGTCCCGGTCGGCGCCGGCACCCTCGCCAGCGGGGTGCCCGTGGCGGCCCGGCTCGACGCGGCGATGCCCGCGGCGCCCGCCGGTGACTCCGCGGCCGTGCTCGGAGCCGTCAGCAGCCACCACGCCGACCTGGTCCTGGTGGCCCCCGGCGCGCGGATCTCGGGGGAGCGGCTGCGCCGGGTGGCCTGGGCCCTGCACGACGCCGGGCTGGAACTGGCCGTCTTCCCCGGACTGGTGGAGGTCTCCGTCAAGCGCCTGGAGACCCTGTCCGCGGGCGGACTCGCCGTGCTGCGGGTCGCGCCGCCCGTCGGCCGCGGCCTGCAGACCCTGCTCAAGTCGGTCCTGGACCGGGCGGGGGCCGCGGCCGGACTGATGCTGCTCGCCCCGATGTTCCTCGGGATCGTCCTGGCGATACGGCTCGGCTCGCGCGGCCCGGCCTTCTACCGCCAGCGGCGCATCGGCCGCGACGGGATCCCGTTCGTCATGTGGAAGTTCCGCACGATGGTGGTGGACGCCGACGCGCAGAAGGCCGAGCTGGCCGGGTCCAACGAGAACGACGGCCTGATGTTCAAGATGCGCCGCGACCCGCGGGTGACCCGGGTGGGCCGGCTGCTGCGCCGCACGTCGATGGACGAACTGCCGCAGCTGATCAACGTCCTGACGGGACACATGTCGCTGGTCGGCCCCCGCCCGCCGCTGCCGGAGGAGGTGGCGAAGTACGACGAGGTCGAACTGCGCCGGCTCACCGTGCGGCCCGGCATGACCGGGCTGTGGCAGATAAGCGGGAGGTCCGACCTGTCCTGGGACGAGACGATCCAGCTCGACCTGCAGTACGTCGACAACTGGTCCTTCACCAGTGACGTCGACGTGATGGGCCGTACGCTCCGCGCCGTCGTCGATGGCCGCGGAGCGTACTGAGAGGCTCTGGTTTGGGATCAGCCGTTCTGCTCGCGCCACCACCGGTAAGTGGCGGCGATGCCGTCCCGCAGCGGGATGCCGGGCTTCCAGCCGAGGGCGGTCAGACGGCCGACGTCGAGCAGCTTGCGCGGGGTCCCGTCCGGCTTGGACGTGTCCCAGGCGAGCTCGCCCTGGAAGCCCGTCACCTCGGCGACCGTCTCGGCCAGTTCCCTGATCGTCAGGTCCTCGCCGCAGCCGATGTTGACGGGCTCGTCGCCGTCGTAGCTGCCGAGCAGCACCGCGCAGGCGGCGGCGAGGTCGTCCACGTGCAGGAACTCCCGGCGCGGAGTGCCGCTGCCCCACAGGGTGACCTCCTCGCGGCCCTCGGCGGCGGCCTCGTGGAAGCGCCGGATGAGGGCGGGCAGGACGTGCGAGGACTCCAGGTCGAAGTTGTCGCCCGGGCCGTAGAGGTTCGTCGGCATGGCCGAGATGTACGAGGCCCCGTACTGCTTGCGGTACGACTGGACCTGGACGATGCCGGCGATCTTCGCGAGGGCGTAGGCCTCGTTGGTCGGCTCCAGCGGGCCGGTCAGCAGCGCGTCCTCGCTGATCGGCTGCGGGGCCAGCTTCGGGTAGATGCACGACGAGCCGAGGAACAGCAGGCGGTTCACACCGGCGGTGTGCGCACCGGCGATGACGCTGAGCTGGATCTTGAGGTTGTCCTCCAGGAACTGCACCGGGTACGTGCTGTTGGCCATGATCCCGCCGACCTTGGCGGCCGCCAGCACCACGGCGTCCGGGCGGACGTCCCTGAGGTACGCCCCGGTCGCGGCGGCGTCGCGCAGATCGAGGTCGGCGCGGCCCCGGGTGAGCACCTCGTGGCCGTCGGCGGTGAGCCGGCGGGCGACCGCGGACCCCACGAGGCCGCGGTGGCCCGCGACGAAGACACGGGCGTTCGGGGGCAGCAGCGGCAGCGAACTTGTCATACCGCCGATGATGCCAGTCCGCTCCCGCGGAGGCGGCGCCAGTCCGCCCCGGCCCGGTCCGGCATCCCGGGGCCCTTCCACGGGAGTTCTGCCCCCATCTCCCGCGCCGCACCGCGGAATCCGCCGCAAACGCGGCCGGACCCGGCGTGTACGGTACGCATCCAGTCCCCGGGCCCCCGCCCGGCGGGCCGGGCGCTGCCGGGGGTGCAGCCCGCTCAAGACCACGACCAGCAATCATCACCAGGGGGACCACATGGGCAAGACCGCACTGATCACCGGCGTCACCGGGCAGGACGGCTCGTACCTCGCCGAACTCCTGCTCTCCAAGGGCTACACGGTGCACGGTCTGGTGCGGCGGTCCTCCAGCTTCAACACGGAGCGGATCGACCACGTTTACCAGGACCCGCAGACCGCGAACCGGTCCTTCGTCCTGCACCACGCCGACCTCTCCGACGGCGTCGCCCTGGTGAACCTGCTCCGCGACATACGCCCCGACGAGGTCTACAACCTCGGCGCGCAGTCCCACGTCCGCGTCTCCTTCGACGCGCCCCTGTACACGGGCGACGTGACCGGCCTCGGCGCACTGCGCCTGCTCGAGGCGATCCGGGCCAGCGGCATCGACACCCGCATCTACCAGGCCTCGTCGTCCGAGATGTTCGGCGCCACCCCGCCGCCGCAGAACGAGGGCACCCCGTTCCACCCGCGCAGCCCCTACGGCGCCGCCAAGGTCTTCGCGTACTGGACCACCGTGAACTACCGCGAGGCGTACGGCATGTTCGCCGTCAACGGGATCCTCTTCAACCACGAATCCCCGCGCCGCGGCGAGACCTTCGTGACCCGCAAGATCACCCGCGCGGTCGCCCGCATCAAGGCCGGTCTCCAGGAGAAGCTCTACCTCGGCAACCTCGACGCCGTCCGCGACTGGGGCTACGCCCCGGAGTACGTGGACGCGATGTGGCGGATGCTGCAGCAGGACGAGGCCACCGACTACGTGGTCGCCACCGGAGTGGCCGCGACCGTCCGCGAGTTCGTCGAGGCCTCGTTCGGGCACGCCGGTCTCGACTGGAACGAGCACGTGCGCTACGACCCCAAGTACGAGCGCCCCAGCGAGGTCGACGCGCTCATCGGCGACGCCTCCAAGGCCCATGACAGGCTCGGCTGGAAGCCGACGGTCCTGGTCTCCGAACTGGCCAAGATCATGGTCGACGCCGACATCCGCCAGGTCGAGGACCAACTGGCGGGCGTGACGGTACGCATTGACCGCTGAGGCTTTATATTTCCCCTAGATTTGCCCTGCCCCGGCCATACTTCGCAGGTCCGTGTGGGTGCGGCCGGGTTAAACCTGCTGTATGTCCGAAGTGCGCCCTCCATGCTGAACCCTGTTGATTCCAAGTTGGTATGCAATGGGTCAAGTGAGGTGACCGGGCCCTCGCGTGAGCCCTAGTCTGCGCCAGTACATATGGCTGTTCGGATAGTTCCAGCCATCAAACCGGGCGATTGCCCTGGGGGGCTCATGCGTAGATCCAGAGGGCTGACCGTTGCCCTCGTCCTGTCACTGGCCGGTGCCGGCACGGGTATAGGCCTCGTGCTGATGCCGCAGGCGTCCGCCATCACGGCGCCGGTGGCGTTCACCGCCGACAACCTGCCGACGTGGCAGCCCAACGGGGTCGTGTGGGCGATGGCCCAGGCGAGCGGCACCGTCTTCGCCGGTGGCACCTTCTCGGCCGTCAGCCCGCCCGACGGCGCGGCCGGGGCCGAGCAGGAAGCCGTGAACTTCGTTGCGCTCGACGCCGCGACGGGCAACCCGACCTCGTGCAAGCTCGCCTTCACCATCGGCGACGGCACCGCGACGGTCCGCACGCTGGTCGTCTCGAAGGACAAGAAGACCCTCTACGCAGGGGGGTACTTCGGCGCCGTCAACGGCACCCCGGTCTCCAGCCTCGCCGCGGTCGACATCGAGACCTGCACCCCCAAGGCCGCGTTCCACCCGGGCGTCCCCGCCACCGTGCGCGCGCTCGCCGTCACCGACGACACCCTGTACGTGGGCGGTGACTTCGCCGCGGTCGACGGCCAGACCCGCGAGCGCTTCGCCGCGGTCGACGCCTCCTCGGGCGCCCTCAAGCCCTTCGTCGCCAACGCCGACGAGCCCGGCCGCGCCGTCGAGGTGAGCAACGACGGCAAGAACGTCCTGCTCGGCGGCGACTTCTTCTCGGTCAACGGCACCAACTCGCACGCGCTGGCCGTCGTGAACGCCACCACCGGCGCGGTCACCAAGACGTACACCAACATCCCGTCCAACTCCGTGGTCAAGGACATCTCGGCCGACGCGACGGGCTACTACACCGGCAGCGAGGGCTCCGGCGGCGGTGTCTTCGACGGCCGCATCGGCCTCGGCACCGACTTCAAGGAGAAGTGGCGCGACCGCTGCCTCGGCGCCACCCAGTACGTGCTGCCGTACGACGGGGTGCTCTACAGCTCCTCGCACGCGCACGACTGCTCCACCGAGCTGGAGTACCCCGACGGCAAGCGCCACTTCCTGCTGGCCCAGCCGACCGACCACACCGGCGCCGCCCCCGCGCCCGTGGACGGCTTCGTCCGCGGCCCGCGCAAGCTCGGCTGGTTCCCCACGGCCAACGACGGCATCGGCGAGGGCATCGGCCCGCGCGTCATGTCCGTCGCGGAGAAGAACGACGTCAAGTACATGTGGGTCGGCGGTGAGTTCACCCTCATCAACGGCAAGCCGCAGAAGGCCCTGACCCGCTTCGCCTCCACCGGCGACGTCGGCGCCCCGACCACCCCGGTGGTCAGCGCCGCGAGCGTCAAGCCCGGTGAGGCGCAGGTCCGCTGGCGCACCAGCTATGACGCGGACGACAGCAAGCTGACCTACCGGATCTACCGCAACGGCTCGGCCACGCCCGCCGCCACGGTGAGCGCGGAATCCCTGGAGTTCGAGCGGCCCCAGGCCTCCTGGGTCGACACCACGGTCAAGGCCGGCCAGTCGTACAGCTACCGCGTGACCGCGACCGACGGAGCGGGCAACACCAGCGCCCTGTCGGCCAACGTCTCGGTGACGGTCCCGACCGCGGTCCAGTCGTACCCGAACCAGGTCCGCGCGGACGGCGCCGACCTGTACTGGCGCTACGACGACACCGTCAGCCCGTACGTCGCCGACTCCTCGGTCGGCGGCAACACCGGCGGTGTCCAGCTGAACGCCCCGGCCCTGCGCCAGACCCCCGGCGCGGTCTCCGGCACCAGCACGGCGATGGGCTTCAACGGCACCAGCCAGCAGGTCTACAGCGACCACCGCCAGACGGTCGGCAACGCGTTCACCATCGAGACCTGGTTCAAGACGGGCAGCACGCGCGGCGGCAAGCTGATCGGCTTCGGCAACAACACCGACCGCAACAGCGGCTCGTACGACCGGCAGATCTACATGACCAACACCGGTCGTCTGGTCTTCGGCGTCTACAACGGCTCGACCCGGACCGTCTCCACCGGCCTGCTCGACACGTACAACGACAACAAGTGGCACCACGTGGTCGGCACCCAGGGCCCCGGCGGCATCACCCTGTACGTCGACGGCCAGAACAAGGGCTCGCTGAACGCCACCAGCAACATGACCTACGCGGGCTACTGGCACGTCGGCGGCGACAACCTGGCCAACTGGCCGACCCGCCCGACGAGCAACTTCTTCGCCGGGCAGATCGACGAGACGGCCGTCTACCCGTCGGCGCTCACCGAGGCCCAGGTCAAGAACCACTTCACGCTGGCCAAGGCGCCCACCGACACGGTCTCCAAGGTCAACGCGACCGAGGACACCTACATCAACCAGGGCGCCCCGAGCACCGCGTACGGCACGTCGAGCTCGCTCGCGGTGCGCGGCACCTCGGCGTACGAGACGTACCTGCGCTTCGACCTCCCGGCCGCCCCGGCCGGCCAGGTCCTCAAGTCCGCCGCCCTGCAGGTCAAGACCACCACGCAGACGGGCGCCGGCACCGCCGACACCGTCTCCGTGGTCCCCGTCACCGGCACCTGGAGCGGCGCGGGCACGACCTTCAACACCAAGCCCACCCTCGGCACCACCCCGCTCGGCACCATCGCGGGCGTGCCGGACGGCTCGGCGGTCCAGAGCGTCGAGCTGAACACCGCCGCGGTCTCCGCGGTGCTGGGCACCAGCTACAGCATGGGCCTGACGAGCACGGGCACCGACCCGCTGTGGATCTGGTCCTCGGAGTCCACGGCCGCGGACGGCATCCCGCAGCTGGTTCTCACCTTCGGCGCGAAGTAGCGACGGGAACCGAAGTAACCGCCTGACGGCGTGCGGGGCCCGGCCCTTCCCGGCCGGGCCCCGCACTCCTGTCCCACCCAGTAAGTACGGGAGCCATCCGATGTACCGACGCTCCGCAGCGGCTGCTGTTCTGCTGACCGCCGCCCTGACGCTGACCGCCTGCAGTTCGGGCAAGGCCGACTCCGGCGCGGAGGGCAAGGCGAAGCCCCCGGCCTCGTCGGCGGCCCCCGATCCCGCGGACAGCGCGGCGCCCTCGGCGTCCGCGCCCGAAGCGAAGCCGACGGGCCCCGTCCTGCCCGACGCGAAGCTCACCCCGAAGACGGGCAGTTTCACGGCGCAGGAGAAGAAGTACCTGAGCGGGCGCGTCCCGGAGAAGATGGACCCGGCGGCCGTCCTGCAGAGCGGCCAGGAGGCCTGCCAGCGCGTGGAGCGCACCGCGAAGCGCGACAAGGACGCGGCGACCGGCGCGGTCATCACCGGGGAGATCCCGGGCGCGAAGGACGCGATCACCCTGCTGTGCCCGGAGCAGAAGCCGATCCTCGCGGCGGCCGAGAAGGGCTTCCCCGAGGGCTCCCGCCAGTCGCCCGCGGCGGGCACGTACCGGGCGCTGACCCAGGCCACCACCTGCACGTGGGAGGCCAAGGCCAAGGACGGCTCGATCCTGGCCTCGGGCCCCGAGACCCAGCCCAAGGCCGGCGACAAGATCACGGCGACGATCCCGTCCGGCACGGCGGAGTTCAACTCCTCGGGCTGCTACGCCTGGCTGCCCGTCTAGGGCCACTGCCGTACGAGAACGCCCCCGGGGCCGGACTGCCGGTCCCCGGGGGCGTTTTCGTGTCCCCGTGCCGGGTAGCCGCGTGCCAGTACGCAACCACGACACCGGCATCCGGAGGCGATCCTATGCGCGGCCTGGGCGGCTGCATCGGCCTGATCGTGGTGGGGGCCATCCTCACCTTCGCCACCGACTGGGAGATGCGCAGCGTCGACCTCGACCTGGTCGGCCTCATCATGATGGCGGCGGGAGCCATCGGCCTCGCCGTGTACTCCAGGGTCCTGGGGCGCCGTCGCACGGCGGGCGCCATCCCGGTGGTGGAGGAGCGCCGCCGGGACGGCGTCTAGAGCGGGCTCTGGTTCCGGCGGGCGGCCTCGTACACCGGGAGCAGGGTGTCCAAGACCGCGTCCATCGAGAACGACTCCGCGGCCAGCTTGCGGGCCGCGCGGGAGGCCGCCGCGTTCGCCGCGGGGTCCAGCAGGGACAGGACCGCAGCCGACACGCCCGCCGGGCCCGGGTCGACCGCGTGTCCCGCGCCCGCCGCCGCGATGTCGCGGGCCAGGCCGTTGGAGTGGGTCACCACCGGGGGAACGCCCACCGCGAGGGCTTCCAGGACCGACATGGGGAACGGCTCGTCCACGGAGGGCAGTACGTAGACGTGCGCACGGCGCAGTTCCGCCAGGACCTCCCCGCCGGACAGGGCTCCCGGGACCGTGAAGCGGGACGAGAGGCCCAGTGCCGTGATGCGGGCGCGGACGGCAGCCAGCTCGCCCTCGTCCGGGCCCGCGACCACGAAGTGCGCGTCCGGATGCGCGGCGAGGACCGCCGGGGCCGCGTCCACGAAGTCCACCGGCCGCTTACGGGCCTGCAGGCGCGCCGAGTACAGGACGCGCGGCGGGCCGGACGGAGCGGGACGCTCCTCCTGCGCCGGGGTGCCGTTGACCAGGCGGACCGTGTTCGCCAGCGGCGGCGCCCCCACCACCGCGTCCAGGCCAGTCCGTTCGTGCGGGGTCAGGTGGAGCACCGCGTCCGCGCCCCGCAGCAGCCGGCGCACCGCCACCGCGTCCAGCACCTTGGCCAGTAGCTTCCCGCTCGGATCCACCATGCCGTGGGTCTGCAGGACGAGGGGCCTCCCGGCCCGCAGCGCGGCCAGCGCCACCGGCAGGGTCACCAGGTCCCGGGCCAGGTGGACGTGGACGACATCGGCGTCACGGACCAGACGCCCGGCCGACGCCAGCAGCGCCGGCGAGGTCATCCCGCTGAAGCCGAGGGGCAGCAGCCGCCGGGCCGGGAACAGCTTCGCCGGGACGCCCTCCACGGAGGTGGGCCACGGCTCGAAGCCTTCGCCCAGCGCCAGCAGCCGCGCCTCGTGGCCGCGGGCCCGCAGTCCCTTCGCCAGGTTCAGCGCGACCCGGACCGGCCCGCCGAAGGCGTGCGTGGGGGAGTGCAGCGTAACGGTGTGCAGGACTCTCACTTCGGCTCCTCCACCGGGCGGCGCTGCCCGTCCTGGGTCTGCAGGGTCAGCTCCGGCAGGTCCTTGTGTACGACGGCGCCCGCGCCCGCGACCGCGCAGCGGCCCACCGTCACCCCGGCCAGCACGGTCGCCCGCACCGCCACCCACGCGCCGTCCCCGACCGTGATCGGGGCGTTGCGGTAGCGGAAATCGGCGGCCCGGTGGTCGTGCGAGCCGGTGCACAGCATCGCCTCCTGCGAGAGGCACACGTGCGAACCGATCGTCACCGGCTCCAGGTTCAGCAGCCAGGCGCCCTCGCCGATCCACGTGTGGTCCCCGACGGTCAGCTTCCACGGCCACAGCACCCGCACCCGGTGCCGGATCAGCACGCCCTCGCCGATCTCCGCGCCGAAGGCGCGCAGCAGCGCGACCCGCAGCCGCGCCGGACAGAACCAGCTCATGAACAGCGTGTTCATCACGGCGAACCAGAGCGCCTGCGTCAGCAGACCCCGCCCCTTGTCGTATCCGGCCAGCGTGAAGGCAGGAAGGTCACGCAACTGAAGCCCCGATCGTCCACCCTCCCTCCGACCTCGTCGGAGGGACCCCCAGCGCCTCCCCGGGCGCCGCCCGCTCAGACTAGACTGCGCGCGGAGCCAGGCACATGGGGTGGGGGCAGCAGTGGCAACGGACATACGCAAGCCTTCCGTAGCCCCGGTGCCGCACCCACTTGAGGACGAGACCCTGTGGGGCCGGGTCACCACCCCGCGCACCCTGCTCTCCCGCGCGCTGTCCGTCCCGCTCGCCCTCGGATTCACCGTCTTCCTGCCGCTGTTCGTCGCCGTCCAGCCCGGTGCGGGCCAGCGCGACGCGGCCTTCTGGCTCCAGCTGCTGCTCACCATGTACGCGGGCGCCCGCCTCTCCGCGATGGTGCTCACCAGCCGACGCAAGCTGCTCCAGGGCTCCTTCTGGCTCTTCGTCTACATGGCCATGGGCGTGGCCCCCCTCGCCCAGGCCGTCCTCGGCCAGGTCCCGACACCCGTCGTCGGGCCCCGCTCCGACCTCACCGTCGCCATCGGCCTGGTGCTGCTCGGCTGCACCGCCTTCGACGTGGGCGTCCTGCTCGCCCGCCACCGGCCCGCCGGCCGCGCGGGCGGCTCCCAGAAGGAGTCGCGCCCCGTCATGGCCCACCGGCGGCGGCTCCAGCTGCTCACGGTCGTGTCCTTCGCGTGCAGCGCGGCCTTCGTGCTGAAACTCGGCGGTCCGGCGGTCTTCTTCTCCAGCCGCCAGGAGATCATCGCGGGCATCCAGGAGGCGGGTGTCTCCAACGGCGACGGCCAGGCGGGGCAGGCCCTGCTGCGCGGTTTCGGCACCGTGCCGGCGCTGCTCTCGCTGCTGCTCTACACGCGCTGGCTGATCACCTCGAAGTTCGCCCGCCGCAAGGTCTCGGTCATCGTCACCTGGTCGGCGCTCGCGCTGCTGAACCTGGTGGTCAACAACCCGATCTCGAACCCGCGCTACTGGTTCCTGACGGTCATGTTCGCGATGCTCTTCACGGTCTTCCCGGTCAGCGCGGCGATGTACCGGGTGGCCCTGTCGATGGCCGTGGTCGTCGCCCTGCTCGTCTTCCCCTTCGCGGACCGCTTCCGGTACGACGAGAAGAACTACCGTCCGGTCGAGACCACGTCCTTCCTGGAGCCGATGGCGCTCAAGGACTACGACCAGATCGGCATGTTCGCGAACACCATCACCTTCTCGAACTCCGGGCCGGGGCACTTCTACGGCCGCCAGCTGGCCGGGTCGGTCTTCTTCGCGGTGCCGCGCTCGGTGTGGCCGGGCAAGCCGCGCGACACGGGCGTGATGGTCGGTCAGTGGATGGGCACGGTCAACACCAACCTCTCCTCCCCGATCTGGGCGGAGCTGTGGATCGACTTCGGCCCGCTGGGCATGGGCGCCGGGCTGCTGGCCATGGGGTACGCCGCCGCCCGCGTCGACCGGCGCTACGCGAAGCGCGCCACCCGGCGGTCCCCGCCGGGGAGTCTGATCTCGGTGGTGGTCCCGCTGGTCGCGGGCTACTCCTTCATCCTGCTGCGCGGGCCGCTCCTCCAGGCGTCGGGGCGCGTCGCGATCGCCGCCCTGTGCCTGGCGCTGGTCGCGACCTACCGCACGGACAAGTCCACCACCCTGCGCTAGTCAGGGCGGAGCTCCGCGCAGCGGATCAGGCGGCGGAAGCCGACAGGGGCTCACTGTCCCGCGTGGTGGCGGCCGGCAGGCGGGCGACCCGCAACCAGGCGGCCAGGGCCTTCAGCGCGGAGCCGGCCACCAGGCCCCAGGCCGCGCCCGCCACACCGAACGCCGCGTAGCCGCCCAGCAGCAGCCCCACCGACAGCAGCGAGAAGACCACCTGCAGGGACAGCGTGGCCTTGGGGGCCAGCACCCGCAGGGTGAGCAGCGCGCAGGTGCCCAGACCCATCACCGCGTACTGGGCACCCGTCGCCGGCAGCAGCGCGGACGCCGAGGCCCAGGTGTCGCCCAGCAGCTGACGGCCCGCCCGTTCGGGAAGCGCGTACAGCACGGCCCCCCACCCGGCACCGAGCAGCGCCAGCACCACGCCCAGCAGACCCGTGGCCCGGACCGTGGCCCGCTTGCCGCCGAGCCGCGACAGCACCGGCGGCCCGAAGGAGTTCGCCGAGTTGAACAGCACGTTCAGCGGCCCGAAGAGGGTCGTCGCACCCCGCAGCGCACCGACGGCCAGCGGCGTCGCGAAGACTCCGAGGCCCAGTACGGCGAGCTGGCTGGAGCCGTTGCCCACGGCGAACTCGACCACGAACCGCTGCCCCAGGTGCCCGCGCCGCACGTACGGTCGCAGATCGGCCCGCGCCCCGCGAACGTAGGGCCGTAGCAGCCACAGCCCGAGGCCCAGCGCCGGCAGCGCGGAGAGGCCCCACACCAGCACCAGCCGTCCCGCGGAGGCCCCGGACGGCTGAGCGGCCAGCGCCGCGACCACGCACACCAGCCGCAGCGCGTCGGCGGCCAGCGCCCGCTCGGGGGCGCGCAGCGCCGAGAAGCAGTACCGCAGCCCGTCCTGGAGGAGGACCAGCGGCAGTACGAGGCCCAGCGCGAGGAACGCCGGCCCGGCGGAGCCGGACAGGGCCAGGCCCACGGCCGCCACCGCGGCCCCGGCCAGCACCGAAGCCGCCCCGGTGAAGCCCACGGCCGACCGGCACACCTCGCCCAGCCTCCCGCGGACTTCGTCCGGGGGGAGTCCCGCGCCGTTCTCCAGGACGACGCTCTGGCCGACGTAGGCCATGTTCAGCCCGAGGAGCACGGTGAAGGTCACGTACACCATCGAGAAGTCGGCGAAGCCGGACTCCGTGGACAGCCGGGCGGCCAGTACCAGCACCAGGATGTTCGTGGCGCTGGAAGCGGCCTGGTCCAGCACCGACGCGACGGCGGCGAGGCCGCGTCGGCTCATCTGCGGCCCTGGCGGACGGTGCGCAGCGCGACGGTGTCGGTGCCGTCACCGGCGATGTTCTGCTCGGGCTCGGCCACTTCGTACGCGATCGGCTCGGGCTGCGGGGCGGACTTCCCGGACGTTCCGGAGCCGGCGGCCGGGCCGGTGGCGGCCGGGACGACCTTGTCCTTGCTCCGGCCGCGCTTCTCGCCGGGCAGCGGCGCGTGCAGCACCGCGCCGAGCACCGTGCCGCCGGCGCCGCTGATCAGCTCGCGGATCCGGGACAGGTCGCTGCGGTGGACGGCGCGCGGGTTGCAGACCACCAGGACGCCGTCGACACGGTCGACGAGGGCGAGGGCGTCGGCGTACGAGAGCACGGGAGGCGCGAGCACGACCACGGTGGAGTTGGGGGAGTCGGCCTCGGAGATCAGCTGGGTGGCGCGGGCGGAGGTCAGCGCGCGCGGGACGTTGCGCGCCCGTTCGCCCGGAATCAGTTCGAACGTGCCGGACTCCCCGGCGTCGACGACGAGCTGGCGCCCGTCGGGCCACTCGGAGTCGGCGTGGCGTCCGGCGGCGGAGGGGCCGCCCGGGGTCCGGCTCCACCGGGGCCGGCCGCCGGCGTCCGTCGGCAGCTGGCTGGCCAGCACCGGGGTGCGCAGGTCGGCCTCGATGAGCAGGACGTCCTTGCCGGTCTCCGCGAAGGAGGCGGCGAGGTTCACGGCGACCGCGGCGGCGGTCTCGCTGCTGCCGCGGGGGGCGACGACGAGCAGCCGGCGCCGGTCGGCGAAGCGGGAGTCGTAGGCGAGCCGGAAGGCCACCGAGCGGTACTCCTCGGCGACCCGGGGATCGGCCTCGCCGGCGGCGAGCAGCGGTCCGCCGCCCGTCCTGTCCCGGGGCAGGTAGCCCAGTACGGGCGCGCGCAGGGACCGCGCCACATCGCCCTCGGAGCGCGGCGCCGGGTCGAAGACCAGCCGGACCCAGGCGGCCAGCAGGCCGAGTGCGAGGCCCACGGCCGCGCCGAGCGCGAGCGACATGACGATGCCGGGCCCGTCCGTCGCGGTGGGCGCGGTCGCGGCGCTGGTGACCCGGCCCGGGGTCATGTCGAGGGCTTCGAGCTTGGTGATCTTGGTGTTGTAGCCGCCGACCTCGCTCTGCAGGTCGGTCTTGGAGGAGGTGGCCGCGTCGCGCCCGGAGCCGGCGGGCATCCGGGCGATCTCCTTGGAGAGCTCGTCGAGCTGCTTGGAGATCGGATCGCGCTGCTCCTTGTACCCCTTGACCATTTTGTCGCGGGTGGCGTCGAGGGCTTCCTGACGCTTGAGCAGATACGCATCGGTCATCGCGTTGGCGCGCTTGGCGGCCTCGCCGGGGGAGGACGCGGTGTAGGTGAAGCGGAGCACCATCGTCTGCGGCGGGTTGGTCACCTGCAGACCGCTGCGCAGGGCCGCCAGGCCGGACGCGGACACGCCGAGCTTCTTGGCGGCCTCGTTGGCTATGGAGGAACTGAGCGCGACCTGGCGCTCCGAGCCGATGTTGATCGCCTTGTCGGGGGCGAGGCTCGGGTTGAAGGGGTCGTCGGTGGGTGCGCGCAGGACGACGTCGGCGGTCGCGACGTAGGTGTCGGCCGTGGAGATGCCGAGGTAGACGCCGCCCAGCAGGCCGACTGCGATGCCCGCGCCGATGAGTCTGCGGTAGCGCAGGAGCTGGCGGAACTGATCCCGGAGGAGGTCCGGTTCGTCCTCGGCCGGTGCCGCTGCTGGGCGGTTCGTCTCGATCACGGCCGGGATCCCCCAAGTGCTTCGTCCATCAGTGCGTCGATGCGGGCCAGGCCCGCTTCGCGGCTCAGGTGGGCCGCGACGTGGCGGGGTCCGGCCGCCCCCAGCGCGTCCGCGCCTTCGGGGTCCTCCGCCAGGGCCCGTACGGCCTTCAGCAGGGCCTCGGGGTCCTCCGGCTGTACGAGCACCCCTGCCCCCGAGCGCTCCACCTCCTGGGCGGTTCCGCCTTCCGCCGCCACGGAGGCGACGACCGGCCGGCCCGCCTGGAAGTAGGAGGTGAGTTTCGACGGAACGCTCATGTCCAGCACGGCGGCGTGCTGTGTGACCGCGAGTACGTCCGCCGCCGCGAGGATATCGGGGAACTCGCCGTCAGCGGCAGGGGGGATGATGTCCAGATTCGGGACGTCGGCGGCGAGTTCGGTGAGGGCCGAGCGCTGGCTGCCGTCGCCCATGAGGACGAAGCGGACGCTCGGGTCGAGCCGGGCGGCGCCCACGAGGACCTCCAGCCCCTGCTTCAGGCCCATGTTCCCGGAGTGCAGCACGACGGTTTGGCCGGGGGCCCAGCCCAGGTGGTGACGGGTCTCGCCGCGCGGCTTGCTGGGCACCGCGACGTGGGACCAGTTGGGGACGAGGCGGATCCTGCCGGGATCCACGCCCATGCCCACGACCCGCTCCACGAAGGTCTCGTGGATGACGCCGACGAGGGTGGCGCGCTTCAACGCGTACGCCTCGGCGCGGCCGGCGACCGCGGCCGCCTTGTCGCCGCCGCTGATCCCGCTCTGCGCGGCGGCGGCGCCCATCAGGTCCTGGACGACCGGGACGTACGGGACCTTCCACCGCGCCGCGAGCCGGGCGGCCAGCACGCCGCCGGCCAGGCTGGGCATCTGGGCGAGGACCGCGTCCGGCTTGGGCATCCGGGGCGGGGCCACGGCGCCGTGCAGCAGAATCGATCCTTCAAAAAGGGCGCGCTTCACGGCGGTCTGCTTCTGCGGCACGGTGTGCGCACGCCGGTGTACGGTGACCCCCGCGCGCTGCTCCGTGCGCCGGAACGCCCCCTGGTACTCCGGCTCCAGCGACCACGCCGGGTAGTGCGGCATTCCGGCGAGGACGTGGGTCTCGTGGCCGAGATCTGCCCAGTGCTCCGCGATTTGGGTGGCGTACGGCCCAATCCCCGCGTGTTCGGGAGCGTAATTGGTGGAAACCAGCAGCATGCGCCGGTGACCGGATCTCGACACTGAACGTCCCCTTCTCCCCAGGATGATGCGCACGTCACCCTATTCGTTCACCCGCACGGTGCGGAACGTGCACGCTATTGTCTGCTAATCCGCTACGCCGGGGGGTGTGGCTGCTGGGGGGTAAGAGATGACGGACCGTGACATGTCCGAACTTCGCGCGTCCGCGCGCAAACCGTATCGAGTCGGCTACGCGCCGGGCGCATACGACCTGTTCCACATCGGGCATCTCAACATCCTTCGGCACGCCCGGAGTCAGTGCGACTACCTGGTGGCCGGAGTCGTCTCCGACGAGATGGCCGAACTCGCCAAGGGACGCCGCCCGATGATCCCGCTCGTCGAGCGGCTGGAGATCGTCCGCAGCGTGAAGTACGTGGACGCCGCCTTCGTCGAGACGGTCCCGGACAAGGTGGAGACCTGGAAGCAGGTCCGCTTCGACGTCATCTTCAAGGGCGACGACTGGCGGGGCACCCCCAAGGGCGACAAGCTGGAGAAGGACTTCGCCGCCCACGGCGTCGACGTCGTCTACTTCCCCTACACCGTCCACACTTCCAGCACCCAGCTGCGCCGGGCGCTGGACGCGCTCGCCGAGCCCCTCACGGAGCCGGTCACCGCGGAACGGCGCTGAGCTCCCGGTACCACTTGGTGAGGAACGCCAGCAGGAACAGTCCGGCGACCACCCCGAGCCCCGCGTACGCCCATCGGAACAGCCCGCCGCCGAGCAGCAGGAACACCAGGCAGAACACCCCGTAGTCCACGGGCAGCAACGCCACCGCGCGCACGGTCGACGGCGCGGCGGCGGGACTCCCCGGAGCCGGCCTGGGCTTGAGCTTCTCGGTCAGCAGCCCGCCGAAGAAGGTCACGATCGCGGCGAACTGGAAGCCGAGCGGCACCAGCAGCCAGCCGTCGCCGCCCGTCCCGGCCCCGCCGATCCCGTACGAGTCGGGGAAGCGGTAGAAGGCGATCAGTACACAGGAGTGCACGGCGGTCAGCTTGGCGCAGTCCACGACGTGGTCGAGCCATTCGCCCGCCGCGCTGCCGCCCCCGCGAAGCCGGGCCAGCTGTCCGTCGGCGGAGTCGAAGGCGAACCCGACCGCGAGCGCGGCCCAGACGGCGATCCCGAGCCCCCAGGAGGGCTCGGTGAGCGCGACCGCGGCCGCGGCGGCGAAGCTGAACGCGGCGCTGACCAGCGTCACCTGGTTCGGGGTGAGCCCGAGCCCGTACGACCCGGCGGCCAGATAGCGTCCAGCGGGCCGGTTGACGAACCGTGAGTAGAGCGACACCCCCTTCGCCGACTTCTGCGCTCCGCGCAACTCCCGCAGCGCGGTTCCGACTCTGCCCATGCAGGGACCCCCTCAGTGACGATGTCGAACACATCATCGCAGGGCGAACTGGAGTACTAGATCCGTCCGGACCCCGGGTCCACGGCTCAGCCGACCACCCTGAGCAGCACGACCGACCGGGCCGGCACCGTCACGGTCTCACCGCCGCGGTGGCGGGTGAGCGGGGCGGTGGACTGGTCCTCGCGGGAGGTGTCCAGGACGACCTCGTAGCCCTCGGCCCACGGCGCCCCCGGCAGCACCCACGCCACCGGCCGGTCCCCGGTGTGCAGCAGGGCCAGGAAGCTGTCGTCCGTCACCTGCCGGCCCCGCTCGTCGCGGCCCGGGATGTCCCGCCCCGACAGGTACATCCCGAGCGCGGCGCCCGGCGCGTACCAGTCCCGCTCCGTCATCTCCGCACCCGCCGGCATGAACCAGGCCAGGTCCCGCAGCCCGTCCACCCCCTGCGGGCGCCCCGAGAAGAACGCCCGCCGCCGCAGCACCGGATGGGCCTGCCGCAGCGAGATCAGCCGCGTCGTCAGCGCGAACAGCTCCCGCCACGCCGGGTCCTCCAGCAGCGACCAGTCCACCCACCCCGTCTCGTTGTCCTGGCAGTACGCGTTGTTGTTGCCGCCCTGGGTGCGCCCGAACTCGTCCCCCGCGACGAGCATCGGCACGCCCGTCGACAGCAGCAGGGTGGTGAGGAGGTTCCGCAGCTGCCGGCGGCGCAGCGCGGCGATCCGGGCGTCGTCCGTCTCCCCCTCCGCGCCGCAGTTCCACGACCGGTTGTCATTCGTCCCGTCCCGGCCCGCCTCCCCGTTCGCCTCGTTGTGCTTGCGCTCGTAACTCACCAGGTCCCGCAGGGTGAAACCGTCGTGCGCGGTCACGAAGTTCACCGAGGCGTACGGCCGCCGCCCGCCCCACGCGTAGAGGTCGCTCGACCCCGACAGCCGGTACCCGAGGTCCCGTACGTCGGGCAGCGCGCCCCGCCAGAAGTCCCGTACGGCGTCCCGGTACCGGTCGTTCCACTCCGTCCACAGCGGCGGGAAGGCCCCCACCTGGTAGCCGCCCGAGCCCACGTCCCACGGCTCCGCGATCAGCTTGACCCGACGCAGCACCGGGTCCTGGGCGATCACCGCCAGGAACGGCGACAGCATGTCCACGTCGTGCATCGAGCGGGCCAGCGCCGCCGCCAGGTCGAAGCGGAAGCCGTCCACCCCCATCTCCGTGACCCAGTAGCGCAGCGAGTCCGTGATCAGGCGCAGCACGTGCGGGCGGCCCGCGTGCAGGGTGTTCCCGCAGCCCGTGTAGTCGGCGTACCGGCGCTGGTCCGACTGGAGCCGGTAGTAGCCCCGGTTGTCGATCCCGCGCAGCGACAGCGTCGGACCCAGCTCGCCCGCCTCCGCCGTGTGGTTGTAGACCACGTCAAGGATGACCTCGATGCCGGCCGCGTGCAGGGCCCGCACCATCCGCTTGAACTCCCCGACCTGCTGGCCCGCCGTACCGCTCGACGAGTACCCCGCGTGCGGGGCGAAGTAGCCGACCGAGTTGTAGCCCCAGTAGTTGCGCAGTCCCCTGCGCAGCAGGTGGTCCTCGTGCGCGAACTGGTGCACGGGCAGGAGCTCGACCGCCGTCACGCCCAGCTTCACCAGGTGCTCGACGGCAGCCGGATGCGCGAGACCCGCGTACGTGCCGCGCAGCTCCTCGGGAACCCCCGGATGGCGCATCGTGAAGCCGCGCACGTGCAGCTCGTAGATCACCGAATCGGCCCAGGGGGTCTTCGGCCGGACGTCGTCCGCCCAGTCGTCCTGATCGTGGACCACGACCCCCTTGGGGACGAACGGCGCCGAGTCCCGGTCGTCGCGCACGGTGTCGGCGATGTACTGCTGCGGCCAGTCCCGGACGTGCCCGTACACCTCCGGCGGCAGCCTGAAGTCACCGTCCACGGCCCGGGCGTACGGGTCCAGCAGCAGCTTCGCCGGATTGTGCCGGGCGCCCGTCCAGGGGTCCCAGCGCCCGTGCACCCTGAAGCCGTACCGCTGCCCGGGGCGTACGCCCGGCACGAATCCGTGCCAGATCTCGTGCGTGAGCTCCGTCAGGGCGCAGCGGGTCTCAGCCCCGCCCGCGTCGAACAGGCACACCTCCACCGCCTCCGCGCCCTGCGCCCACAGGGCGAAGTTGGTGCCCGCCGTCCCGTCCGGACCGTGATGGAACCGTGCCCCCAGGGGATGCGAGGACCCGGGCCACACCTGTGGTCCCGGGCGCCCGGATGCCCGTAACACCTGCCCTCTGACCTGGCCGTTCGGCCGCCCGCTGGGCGGCTCGTCCACCCGTGGCGCGGGCGCGGCGCGGCCGCTGCGCACCCCGTCCACGGCATCAACGGCATCCACCGCATCCACGGCGTCCACCGCGTTTCCGACGGCTTCCACCGCCTCTTCCTGCTCGGCTGCGCTCGACACTGCCCGCCTCCACGGCTCCTGGGTACCTGCGGGGAGGGGAGTGCGGCCCCGGCGTCCCGGCCAGGGCCCGCCCCCGTCTGGTCCTTCCCACTGTTCTGCCCGGACTGATCCGCCCGGAACGTGCAGCCCGCTCACGTTTCCCCCGGAGGGGCCCGGTCGTTGGAGGGTCGTGACACTTCTGACGAGGCGGGCAGGGGCGGGCTTGGCCGCCGTGGCGGCATGGGCGGGCCTCCTCGGCGGCCTGACCGGATGCACCCAGGACGGCCGGGCCCCGGTCGAGATCGAGCTGCCGGGAAAACCGCGTTCGCCGGACGAGGCCATCCGGATCACCCCCGACGACAACGCCAAGGCGGTCCCCGCGGACGGACGCCTCGGCGTCACCGTGCCCGAGGGCCGGCTGGAGCGGGTCGTGGTCACCAAGGTGGAGGACGCGCAGGAGGAGCAGGTCCCCGGTGCCATCGCCGCCGACGGGCTCAGCTGGAGCCCGGACCCCGAGGCCGCCCGGCTCTCGCTCGCGGCCAAGTACACCGTGGACGCCGTCGCCCTCGACGGGCACAACCGCCGCCAGGCCCGGCACACCACCTTCACCACCTACGTCCCCGAGGAGCGGTTCATCGGCTACTTCAAGCCCGAGAACCGCTCCACCGTCGGCACCGGCATGATCCTCTCCTTCAACTTCAACCGGGCCATCGAACGCCGGGCGGAGGTGGAGCGGGCCATCACCGTCACCTCCGCCCCCGCCGTGCAGGTCGTCGGCCACTGGTTCGGCAAGGAGCGGCTCGACTTCCGGCCCAAGGAGTACTGGAAGGCGGGCACCCAGGTCACGGTGAAGCTGAAGCTGCGCGACATCGAAGGCGCGCCCGGCTCCTACGGCATCCAGGACAAGACGATCACCTTCACCGTGGGCCGCTCCCAGGTCTCCACCGTGGACGCGGCCGCGCACACCATGGAGGTCCGCCGGGACGGGGAGCTGCTGTCGACCGTGCCGATCAGCGCCGGAGCGCCCAAGACCACCACGTACAACGGGAAGATGGTGGTGATGGAGATGTTCGACGTCACCCGGATGAACGGCCAGACCGTCGGTTTCGGCGGCGAGTACGACATCCCCGACGTCCCGCACGCCATGCGGCTCACCTCCTCCGGGACCTTCCTGCACGGCAACTACTGGCTCAGCCCCGACACCTTCGGCAGCAGCAACATGAGCCACGGCTGCGTGGGCCTGCGCGACGACAAGGGCGGCGGCTCGGACACCCCGGCCGGCTGGTTCTTCGACCGGACCCTGGTCGGCGACGTCGTGGAGGTCGTGAACTCGCAGGACAAGACGGTCGCCCCGAACAACGGCCTGGGCGGCTGGAACATGTCCTGGGCCGACTGGGTCGCGGGCTCCGCCATCGCCTGAGGGCCGCCGCCCGCCGCCGCCCGCCACCGCGCATCACCCTCCCGTGGCCACGGGAGGGTGATCGGTATGACCGGAATGCCGTAGCGGCCGAGTGTCCTCCCGTACTCGCGTACGAAGCTCCCCCAGCCTGTCAGGGGGCGACAGCCCCAGGAGACGGACGGAGTGTCATGGCAGCCAGGACAGCAAGGGTGTGGCCGCTCGGCCTCGCCGCCGCAGCGGTGGTCGTCGCGGCGGCGCCGGCCCATTGCGCGGGCGTGGACGGACCCGTCCCCAGCGCCCAGGTGGTGCTGCGGAACACGGACCTGGACACCGGAACACCCCTGCCCGGTGCCCGCTTCGAGCTGTGGCGGGAGGTCAACGACCAGCCGGGGCTCCAGGTCACCGGACCGGCCGCCGACGAGAAGCAGGAGGGCGCCTGCGAAACGGACGCCAGGGGCAGCTGCACGGTGGAGCTGCCGGTCGGCGAGACGTACTACTGGCGGCAGACCGTCGTCCCCGCCGGGTACGAGGCCCCCGAGGACCCGGTCACCGGCTTCACCGTGAGGGAGGCCGACGCCAAGGAGGGGATCGTCCTCAACGTCCCGCACCACAAGCGCGGCGCGGCGTACAGCGGCGCCGTCCGGGTCCTGAAGGAGGACGCCAAGACCGGGTCACCGCTGGCCGGTGCGGTGTTCGAGCTCTGGAGGGAGACCAACAGCACCGGGGGACTCCAGACCCGGGGCATCAACGCCGACCAGCGGGTCAGGCCCGGCTGCGCCACCGACGAGGACGGCGTCTGCGACTTCGAGGGACTCCCCGACGGCGAGTACTACCTGGTCGAGACGGACGTTCCCGAGGGGTACGTCCTGCCGGCGAGAACGGTGACCGGCCCGCTCCGCCTGGACGACGAGACCCCGGGCGGCCGACGCGTGGTCACCCTGGAGAACGCGCGCGACTCCTACGCCGGCGTCCCCATCACAGACCCGGACGAGGGCAGGGCCGCCCGGCGGGTGCGCCGCTGGAGTGGCCCGCTCACCCCCTCGGCGGAGCAGCACGGGCCGTAGACCCGCCCCGCGGGTTAGCTGGGCTGCGAGGGTCCGGCTGGCGGGCCCGAGGAGGCCCGGATGACTACAGGTCAGGCGACGAGCCCCCGAGGCGGTGTCCGGGCGGCCGTGCTCGGCGCCCTGCTCGTACTGGCGGGGCTGAACCCGGCGGCCGCGGCGGCTGCGCCCGCGCCGGGCCCGGAGTCCGCGTGCGCGGCGGGCACCGGTCCCTACCAGCGGGAGCTGGAGGAGCACGTGGGCCGGCCGGTCGACGGGGTGCAGTCCTCGGCGGACTGCTTCGCCGTCCGCGCCTTCCAGCGCAAGAACGGGGTCACTCCCGCGGACGGCTACCCGGGCGTGGCCACCTACCGCACGATGCTCGTCGTGGCCGCCCGCCCGAACCCCAACGCCGAGGGCGACTGCCCCGTGCGCTCGTACCGCGTGACGTGCGTGGACATGGGCCGGCAGCTGCTCTGGGTGCAGCAGGGCAGCCGGATCGTCTTCCCGGTCGTGCCCATCCGCACGGGCCGCGACACCCAGGAGACCCGGCCCGGCTGGCACGAGGTGTACTGGCGCAGCAAGGACCACAAGTCCACGCTGTACGCCGACTCCCCGATGCCGTACTCCCAGTTCTTCGACGGGGGCCAGGCGCTGCACGGCCGGACCGGTTACCTCTACGCCCACGGGGGATCCGCCGGCTGCGTCAACCTCACCGTGGCCGACGCCGAACGCCTCTGGAACCTGCTGACCGAGGGCGACGCCGTCTACGTCTGGGGCACGAAGCCCGGAACCGAGGACTGACCTGCGACACCGTCACCGATTCCGCACCCACGGTTGGGACGGAATGGTGACAAGACCGTGGCTTTTCGTGTTGTCCCCATGTGATTACCTGTCGACATGCGCGCGATTGCCCGCGCGCGGGGGACATGGGGAGAACACGAGTGAACCTGCAGCCGATACGCGGCCGCGCCCGCACCGGCCTGCCGGCCCTTCTGCTGGGGGCGGCCCTGCTGCTGACCACCGCGTGCAGTGGCGGCGGCGGCAACAGCAGCGGCAGCGGTGGAGACAAGGCGGGGGACGGTGCCAAGACCGGCACCGAGGCGTCCAAGGCCGTGGTCAACGTCAAGCCGGACGACGGCGCCAAGGAGGTCGCGACCAGCGGCATCCTGAAGATAACCAGCACCGGCGGCAAGCTCACCACGGTGACCGTCGCCGACACCAAGGGCAACGCGGTCGAGGGCAAGGTCGCCGACGACGGCGCGAGCTGGGAGCCGTCCCGCCACCTGGCCTCCGCCACCGAGTACAAGGTGCACGCGGTCGCCAAGGACGAGGCCGGCCGGGAGTCCGCCAAGGACACCACCTTCACGACGCTGACCCCGACGAACACCTTCGTCGGCCACTACACGCCCGAGGACGGCGCCACCGTCGGCGTGGGCATGCCGGTCTCGATCAACTTCAGCCGGGGCATCACCAACCCCGAGGCCGTCGAGAAGGCCATCACCGTGACGGCCGAGCCGGCCGTGCCGGTCGAGGGCCACTGGTTCGGCAACGACCGCCTCGACTTCCGCCCCGAGAAGTACTGGGCCGCGGGCACGAAGGTCACCGTGAAGCTCGCCCTCGACGGGGTCGAAGGCCGCCCCGGCGTCTACGGGAAGCAGACCCGTACGGTCACCTTCACCGTCGGCCGCTCCCAGGTCTCCACGGTCGACGCGAGCGAGCACACCATGGAGGTCGTCCGCGACGGCCAGGTGCTCAAGAACGTCCCGATCACCGCGGGCGCCCCGTCGACGACCACGTACAACGGGCAGATGGTCATCAGCGAGAAGTACAAGGTGACCCGGATGAACGGCGCGACCGTCGGTTTCGGCGGCGAGTACGACATCTCCGACGTCCCCCACGCCATGCGGCTGTCGAACTCGGGCACCTTCGTCCACGGCAACTACTGGGCCTCCTCGGGCACCTTCGGCTCGGAGAACGTCAGCCACGGCTGCGTCGGCCTGAAGGACGTCCGCGGCGCCGGCGACGGCAACCAGCCCGCCGCCTGGTTCTTCGACGAGTCGCTGATCGGCGACGTGGTCATCGTGAAGAACTCCAAGGACAAGCAGATCGCCCCGGACAACGGCCTCAACGGCTGGAACATGGACTGGGCGGAGTGGATCAAGTAGTCCCCCGTACGTAGTCCCAGGTGGCCCGGTGCTGTGACACACAGCACCGGGCCACCTGCCGTTAACCGCCGCTAACCTTCCTCGTATGACCATCTCTCTCGAAGTCTCCGAAGGCGTCGGCACCATCCGCCTGGACCGGCCGCCCATGAACGCCCTGGACATCGCCACCCAGGACCGGCTGCGCGAGCTCGCGGTGGAGGCGACCGACCGGGACGACGTCCGCGCGGTCATCCTCTACGGCGGCGAGAAGGTGTTCGCGGCGGGCGCGGACATCAAGGAGATGCAGGCGATGGACCACGCGGCGATGATCGCCCGGTCCCGCGCGCTGCAGGACGCCTTCACCGCCGTGGCCCGGATCCCCAAGCCCGTGGTCGCGGCCGTCACCGGCTACGCGCTGGGCGGCGGTTGCGAGCTCGCGCTGTGCGCCGACTACCGGATCGCCGCCGACAACGCGAAGCTCGGGCAGCCCGAGATCCTGCTCGGCCTGATCCCGGGGGCGGGCGGCACCCAGCGGCTGTCCCGGCTGATCGGCCCGTCCAGGGCCAAGGACCTCATCTTCACCGGGCGCATGGTCAAGGCCGACGAGGCGCTCGCCCTCGGCCTGGTCGACCGGGTGGTCCCCGCCGCCGAGGTGTACGAGCAGGCCCACGCCTGGGCCGCCAAGCTGGCCCAGGGGCCGGCGATCGCGCTGCGTGCCGCCAAGGAGTGCGTGGACGCGGGCCTGGAGGCCGACATCGACACCGGTCTGACCATCGAACGCAACTGGTTCGCGGGCCTGTTCGCCACCGAGGACCGCGAGCGCGGCATGCGCAGCTTCGTCGAAGAGGGGCCGGGCAAGGCCAAGTTCGTATAGGCGCAGTCGTGTAGGCGCCGTCGTGCAGGGCGCGTCGCCCGGTCCTCCCTGTGGGTGGATTAGCCAGGCCTTAAAGGAGCCTTAAAGGAAATCGTTGATCCACTCACGGTGATCATCGCTGTGCGCTGCGTCACGGCAGGTCAGGGCGTGTAGCGGAGCCCTCCGCTTGCCTTACGCATATGACAGGACACCCCCCCGGGTTCATCGGATCCGGGGGGTGTTTTCCCGTGGAACGGCCCGGAGGGACGGGGCGGCCCTCCATGATGGGTGCATGGCGGGCCTGGAGGGTGTGGAACAGCCGCGGCAGCGCAGCAGCGCTTCGGCCGTACGGCTCACGGCGGCGGTCGAGGACGAACAGGGCTTCAAGGCGCTGGAGTTGTACGGGAACCCGGCCGAGGGCGAAGTGATCCTGCCGTCGATGCCGGAATCGGCCGGTACCGCGCGCAGGCTCGCCCAGTGCGTGGTGGTCCGCCTCTGGGGCCTCTCCCCGCAGATCGCCGAGCATGCCGTCCTGCTGGTCTCCGAACTCGTCGGCAACGCGGTCAGGCACACCGGGGCCCGCACCTTCGGCTTACAGATGAAGCGGCGGCGCGGCTGGATCCGGGTGGAGGTGCGCGACCCCTCGCGCGGACTGCCCTGCCTGATGCCGGTCCACGAGCTGGACGTCACCGGCCGCGGGCTCTTCCTCGTCGACAAGCTCTCCGACCGCTGGGGTGCGGACCTTCTGCCCCGCGGGAAGATCACGTGGTTCGAGATGCGGGTCGCCGACCGTCAGAACGCCTGAAGCCCCCGGTCGCCGTGGTGGGGCGGTGTGGGGGCTTCGTGGGTGCGCCGAGGACCGATTGGGGTGTGATCCTCGGCGTGGCGACTTCGCTCGGGTCAATGGGGAAGTCGTGCTACCGACTATGGCAGACGTGGGCCCGAACGCCAAAAGTCCCTACTCGGACATAAGTGTGCAAATAGTGAGAGTTTCTAGTTAAATCCTAGGTGAGGTGGGCCACTCACCTCGCAATCTATGAATAAGTATCGACTGCTCTGTGTGAATCGTTGATCACGTAGCGGACGGGTCGCCCGTTTGGCCCACTTCGGCGGACGTACCGAATTGGGTCAATCATTACCTTCCGGGCTTTCCGCCTCTTAAATGGGCGAGTGCTCTCACATCCAGGCCGCAGGGCGGTCCTGCGCGCGGCCGGTCTCGGGGTGACCGGTGCCGCCACGGCGGGCCTCACCGCCGCCTGCGGATCGGGCCGCCCCGCCTCCGCCACCGCGCCCACCACCCCGCCGCCGGGCCCGGTCCGCCCCGCCCGGGCGGCCCCGGCCGTCCCGCGCCGGTTCGCCGGGCAGCCCGTCGAGATCGGCCACGGTCCGCGCGACCGGCCCGCGGTCGCCCTCACCTTCCACGGCAACGGGGAACCCGCCATCGCCCGGGCGGTGCTGGCCGAGGCGGAGAGAGCGGGCGCGCGGGTCACCGTACTGGCCATCGGCAGCTGGCTCGACGCCCACCCGGACATGGCCCGCCGGATCCTCGACGGCGGCCACGAGCTCGGCAACCACACCCAGCGCCACCTCGCGATCAACACCATGCCCGAGGCGGAGGCGTACGCCGAGATCACCGGCTGCGCCACCCGGCTCAAGCGGCTGACCGGCTCCATCGGCACCTGGTTCCGGCCCTCCCAGACCCAGTACGCCACCCCGCTCGTCCAGAAGCTGGCCCAGCGGGCCGGCTACCCCCACGTCCTCTCGTACGACGTGGACTCCCTCGACTTCACCTCGCCCGGCGCCGCGGCCGTCATCCGCACCGTCACCGGGACGATCCTCGCCGGATCGGTGGTGAGCCTGCACTTCGGCTACGCGGACACGGTCGACGCGATGCCGCCCCTCCTCGAAGAACTCGCGCGCCGCAAGCTGCGCGCGGTGACCACCACGGAGCTGCTGACGCCATGAAGACCACCCGCCTTCCCCGGAAGGCCTCCGTGCTGCTGGCCGGTCTGGTCCTCGCCGCCCTGGCCGGCTGCGGATCTGCCGACAAGGGACCCGCCGAGGCGCTCGGCACCAAGGGCCCGGCCAAACCCGTCAAGGCCGTCCCGCCGGGCCTTCCCGGCATGCCCCCGCTGCTCGATCCGGACGACGTGTACGCGGCGGACCGGCCGAACAAGCTCTCGCCGGTGGTCAAGGACTTCCCGTCCCGCGTCTACGTGCCGAACACCACCTCCAACACGGTGTCCGTCATCGACCCGGAGACGTACAAGGTCATCGACACCATCCCGGTCGGGGTCCAGCCCCAGCACGTGGTGCCCTCCTGGGACATGAAGACCCTGTGGGTCAACAACAACCGCGGCCACACGCTCACCCCGATCAACCCCGCCACCGGCGAGGCCGGAGAGCCCGTCGAGGTGCACGACCCGTACAACCTGTACTTCACGCCGAACGGCAAGTACGCCGTCGTCATGGCTTCGATGGACAAGGAGCTCGTCTTCCGCGATCCGCACACGATGGACCGGGTGAAGACCGTCCCGGTGAGCTGCTTCGGCGTCAACCACGCGGACTTCTCCGCCGACGGCCGCTACTTCATCGTGAGTTGCGAGTTCTCCGGCGAACTCCTCAAGGTCGACACCGAGAAGATGGAGGTCATCGGGCAGCAGAAACTGCCCTTCGAAGGGGCGATGCCGCAGGACGTCAAGGTCTCGCCGGACGGAAAGACCTTCTACGTCGCGGACATGATGGCGGACGGCATGTGGGTGCTCAGCGGCGACAAGTTCGAGGTCCCGAAGCTGCTGCCCACCGGAAAGGGCTGCCACGGGCTCTACGTGAGCCGTGACTCCAAGGAGATGTACGTCTCCAACCGGGGCGAAGGCACCGTCTCCGTCTTCGACTTCCCGCAGAACAAGCTCACCAAGAAGTGGGAGCTGCCCGACGGCGGCAGTCCCGACATGGGCGGCGTCTCCGCCGACGGCAAGGTGCTCTGGCTGTCGGGCCGCTACAACTCCGAGGTCTACGCGATCGACACCACCACCGGCAAGGAGCTCGCCCGGATCCCGGTGGGCGGCGGACCGCACGGGCTCGCCGTGTACCCGCAGCCCGGCCGCTACTCGCTCGGACACACCGGCATCTTCCGGTAGGCCGCGCGGGCAAGGCGGTGCCCCGGGAGCTCGCACAGCTCCCGGGACACCGCGGTACACGGCCGTGTGCGGACTACCAGGCCACCGGGAGCCGCTCCGGCAGCCGCTTGATGAAGCCCGTACGCCAGACGAGGTTCTCCGCGGGCACCGCGAGCCGCAGCCCGGACAGCCGCTCGACCAGCACCTCCAGCGCGATCTCGGCGTGAGCCCGGCCCAGCGCGGAGGCCGGGCAGAAGTGCCGGCCGGCGCCGAAGGCGAGGTTGGCGTTGGAGCTCTCGCGCCCCAGGTCCAGCTCGTCCGGGTTCTCGAAGGCCGCCGGGTCGAAGTTGGCCCCCTCCAGCAGGACGAGGACGAGCTCACCCTCCTTCACCAGCACGTCGCCGACCTGGACGTCCGCCAGAGCGATGCGCGGCAGGCCGTCCCCCACGGACAGGTTCCAGCGCAGCAGCTCGTCGACGGCCTTGCCCATGCGCTCCGGGTGCTCGCGCAGGTACCCGATGAGCTCCGGCTTCTGGAGCAGCGCCAGGACCGCGAGGACCAGGAACGCGGAAGTGGAGACCGCGCCCGCGCCGAAGAGCGAGACGGCGACCGTCGCGAACATGTCGTCGGTCAGGTGCGCCGACTCCGGGTCCGCCTCCTTCAGCGCGGCGAACCTGCCGAGGAGCCCCGTACGCTCCTCGGCAGGCAGCGCCAGCTGGACGTTCAGCTGCTCGGCGAAGTAGCCCACGTCCTTGTACCAGTTGAGGGCCGAGTCGGCGAACGGCTCGCGCGCGGTCATGAACGCGACGTCCAGCCCCGACATCAGCCGCCGCCAGTCCTCGAAGGGGACCCCGAGGACGGCGCAGTGCAGTGCCGCCGAGAAGGGGTCGGCGAACCCCGCCCGGAGATCGGCCGGACCGCCCTCGGCGACCAGCTGGTCGATCAGCTCGCCCGCCTTGGCGCGCAGCCAGTCCTGGAGCCCCTTCTGGCGCGGGTTGAGCGCCTTCATGACGGCGTTGCGCAGGCCCGCGCTGTTGATGTTGCCCATGTTGTTGACGACCTCGGGCGGGATCGTCAGCGCGTACTGGCGCGGGACTCCGGCGTTCGCCGTGTCCTTGAGGCTGAACCGCTCGTCCTCCAGCACCTGCTTGGCGAGGGCGTAGCTGCTCACCAGCCAGGCCGGGTCCCCGGTGAGGGTGCGCACCTTCGCCACCGGGGCCTTCTCGCGGAGCCACGTGCACTCCTCCGGGAGCACGTCACCGCGCCGCGAGAGCGGGAAGTCGAGGAGCGGCTGCTCCTGGGTCTCCGGGCCCTCAAGCTGCTCGACGCTCATTGACGTTCCTTTCGGTTGGTGCGTGGTTCGTGTCGCCCGCGGGCGTGTGTTCGCCGGCGGTCCGCGCCGCCTCGGGCCGGACGACGGCGTACGCCTGGTTGCGGGTGGCGCGCAGGCCCCCGCCGCGCGCGAAGAGGAGGTCCGTCAGCGGCATCTTGACGTGGTACGCCGCCACCGAGGACGGCACGTCGAGAATGCTCGGGGTGTCCACGAAGAACGGCAGCTCGGCCGCCATGTAATCGAAACAGACCTGCAACTGCCCGTCCGTGATGGATTCACCTTCCGGCAACTTGGAGCCGACAAAGTGCAAGGCCATCTTCTCGCAGCCCTTGCGGAATTCGTCGTCGGTCTCCAGGAAATGCAGCACACGTCGGTGCAGTAGCTGGTAGACGGGGTTGTCCCGGAACTCCGAAAGCGCCCTCACGCGGATTTCTCCCTGGGGCGGCCCCGATTCCTCCACGCCCTTCAGGATTCGCCGCCGGACTGCCTTTATCTCCTTCGTGGCGCGCTTCTCCGCGTGCTCCTGGGTGTAGCCGAAGGCGGCGAACATCCGGTCCACGTGGAGGTCTGCGTAGACGAAGTCGACCTGCGCGAAGCGGGTCGTGGCCCACTCGGCAAGGCGGGTGATGCGCTCGGAGCTGAAGTAGCTGTTTCCGGGACTCACCCCGATGAGCACATGGTCGCCGTCTTCCCAGATATGGCGGCAGGTACGTGTGAAGGGCAGAACTTCGAATGATGCGTCGGCTGTGATCGTCACCTGTGTGATCGCCCTTGTTGCCGCTTGTCCCTGGGAGCCCTGTGCTCCTGGTGTGGCGGCAATGTCGGTACGTTATGCCGTGGTCCCGGAGCGTGACAAGTCCGCGTGGCGTTTATTGGCCGGAATTATCGCTTCCGGTTTACGGGCGGGTAATTGAATATGTATCTGCCGCCCGAACGGGACCCGGAGCGGAGGCCGGCTCCGCGGGCCGCTACCCTGAGCCGGTCAACAAGCACCGAGAAAGGGTGGACCCAGTGGCGGACATCGAGAGCGCACGGGCGACGTTCAACAAGTTCGACGTGAACGGTGACGGCTTCGTCACGGCCGACGAGTACAGCGCGGCCATGAAGGCGATGGGCGACGCGTACGTCACCGGCGCGGTCGCGGACGCCGTGCTTGCCGCCAAGGACACCAACGGCGACGGCCTGCTGAGCTTCGACGAGTTCTGGGCCGCCCTGAACAAGTAGGCCTCCGCGAAGCGGGTCCCCGCGCAGCAGGCCTCCGCGCCGCCCCCGCCCCGCTTGCCGGGCGGGGGCGCGGTCATGCCCTGCCGCCGCCCGGGGGCGTCATGTCCTCGACCTCGGTGAGGGCCTCCTGGAGCCAGTGCAGCCAGAACGTCTCCAGGGCGATCCCGCCGTGCAGGACGAGCCGGCGCAGCCGGTCCTCCACGGCGTCCCGCTCCGGCGGGAAGTCCTTCTCCTCGATGGCCTGGTACTGGGCCAGCTGCCGCTGGTGCAGCTCCAGGTGGCGCCGCAGCTCCAGGCCGAGCCCCTGCGGCCCGACCACCCCCGCCGCGCGGATGCGCAGCAGCAGGGGATCGCGCATCGGCTTCGGGTCCTGGCTCTCGCCGACCCACCGCGCGAGCTCCGCGCCGCCCGCGGGCAGGACCTCGTACTCCTTCTTCTGCCCCCGCACGGGAACCTCGCTCGGCAGCTCCCGGATCAGCCCGGACTCCTCCAGCCTGCCGAGCTCGCGGTAGATCTGCTGGTGCGTCGCCGACCAGAAGAACCCGATCGACTTGTCGAACCGCCGGGTCAGCTCCAGCCCGGACGAGGGCTTCTCGAGCAGGGCGGTGAGGATGGCGTGCGGCAGCGACATGACGCCATCCTAGGTTTGCGGCCGCTCCGGCCGGTCTGCGGACGGCAAGGCGGACAGCGCGCCAGGGGTACGGGGGCCCGGGACGCCTGCGGGCAGCAGGCCGTGGGCGCGCAGGAAGGCCGTCACCGCCGGGGACCAGGCCTGGCGCAGGCCCGCCTCGGCGAGCAGGGCAGGATCCGAGAGCAGCGCCTGGGCCGCGCCCACCCGGATGCCCGACGGGGTCAGGACCGCGGCGTCGTCGGCCCACCGTACGGCCAGGTCCACGTCGTGGGTGGCCATCACCACCGTGGTTCCCGAGGCGCGCAGCCCCGCCAGGACGTCCAGCAGCCGCTCCTGGCCGTCCGGGTCGAGCCCGGCGGTCGGCTCGTCCAGGATCAGCACCCGCGGAGCCATCGCCACCGCGCCCGCGATCGCCGCGCGCTTGCGCTGCCCGTACGAGAGGAGGTGGGTCGGCCGGTCCCGCAGCGCCGTGATGTCCAGTGCGGCGAGCGCGGAGTCGACCCGCTCGCGGACCTCCGCCACCGGCAGGCCCAGGTTCATCGGGCCGAAGGAGACGTCCTGTTCCACCGACGCCGCGAACAGCTGGTCGTCCGGGTCCTGCACGACCAGCTGGACCGCCGTCCGCAGCCGGGTCAGGCCGGCGCGGTCGTACGAGACCGTCGCCCCCTCCAGGCGCAGCTCGCCCGGCCCCGGCCGCAGGCCGCCGCTCAGCAGCCGCATCAGCGTGGTCTTGCCGCTGCCGTTGCGGCCCAGCAGGACCAGCGCCCGGCCCTCGGCGATCTCGAAGTCGACTCCGCGCAGCACGGCGGGCCCGTCCTCGTACGCGTAGCCCGCGCCCACCAGTTCCACCAACGGCCTCACAGGTACAACTCCTTCAGTACGAGCGTCACGGCGGTCAGACCGGTCAGCAGTGCGGCGCAGGCGGCCAGGAACCGCCAGGACAGCGTCGCCTCGGGGACGAGCACGCGCAGCGCGCCGTCGTAGCCGCGCCCGGCCAGGCCCGACTGGAGCCGCGCCGCGCGGTCGAAGGCCCGTACGAACGAGGTCGCGGCGAGACCGCCCACCGAACGCCATGCCGCCGCCCGGCCGGTGGTGCCGAGCCGGGCCGCCTGGGCCTGCCGGATCCGGGCGAGGGAGTCGAGCAGCAGGAACCCGATCCGGTACATGACCAGGGCCACGTCCACCACGGGAGCCGGCACCCCCGCCCGGACCAGCCGCGGCAGCACGTCCGAGACCGGGGTGGTGAACGCGAACAGCAGCACACCGAGCGAGGCCGCCGAGGTGCGCAGCAGCAGCTCCGCGGCGTGCCGGGGGCCGTCCGGGGCCAGCGAGACGATCCCGCCGGGCCCGCCGACGGCGAACAGCAGCGGCAGCGCCCCCGTGAAGCAGAAGCCGAGCGGGATCCGGAAGGCCCGCCACAGCTGCCGCCCGGCCACCCCGGCGGGGCCGAGGAGCACGGCGAGGGTGGCCGCGGCGACCAGCGGACCGCCTGGCCACGGGGGCAGGCACACCGCGGTGACGGTCAGTCCGATCCCCAGCAGGGCCTTCTCCAGCGGGTGGCGGTGGCGCCAGCGGCTGCTGTGCGCCGCCGCGTCGATCGGCAGCACCGGCTACGACTCCGTGGCGGACGTGGACGCGGCCGCGGCGGCCGCCGCCTCCGCTCCCTGGCGGCGGCCCTTGCGGACGCCGAAGTAGTACGCGAGCACGCCCGCCCCCAGCGCCGCCTGGAGGGCGAACAGCGCCGACTCGATGTCCGCGGACGGGGGTTCGTACAGCGGCGAGAACCAGGGCTCGTAGTCCGGCTCCAGCTCGGTGATGGCCGCCTCCGCCTGCGCGTCGGCGCCGCTGAACGGCTCCTCCTTGCCCTCGCCCAGGCCGAGCACGAGCGGGAGCACGGCCAGCGCCGCCACCAGGAGCAGCAGCAGGGTGTTGATCTTCGCGTTCCTGGTCATCAGGCCGACGCCTCCTGCTTCGTCCCGGATCCGGTGAGCTTGGCGACGCCGAGCCGGACCAGGTCCGACTTGCTGGACTGCATCAGCAGCCGCATCACGAGCACCGTCAGCAGCCCCTCGCTGACCGCGAGCGGGATCTGGGTGAGCGCGAAGATGCCGGCGAACTTCTCCAGCGCGCCCAGGAATCCGGTGCCCGGGTCGGGGAAGGCCAGCGCCAGCTGGACGGAGGTCACGCAGTAGGTGACCAGGTCGGCGAAGAAGGCGCCGAAGAACACGGTCACCATCAGCGGCAGGCCGGACTTCCGCAGCAGCCGGTAGACGCCGTAGCCCGCCCAGGGTCCGGCGATCGCCATCGAGAACACGTTGGCGCCGAGGGTGGTGAGCCCGCCGTGCGCCAGCAGCAGCGCCTGGAAGAGCAGGGTGATCGTGCCGAGCACCGCCATGATCGGCGGCCGGAAGAGGATGGCCCCGAGCCCGGTACCAGTGGGGTGGGAGCAACTGCCCGTCACGGAAGGGATCTTCAGGGCGGACAGGACGAACGTGAATGCTCCGGATGCTCCGAGCAGCAGCGTGCTCTCCGGATTGGCCTTCACCTCGCGGGTGAGGGCGCGTACTCCGTGTACGACAAAGGGAGCGGACGCGGCGCCCCAGGCGACCGCGTGCAACGGGGGCAGAAACCCCTCGGCTATATGCATGAGTGGGGAAGACCTCTCCAGCACCTCGTGGATGGACAGCGCGCCCCGGCCGGTCTCCTGGCTCACGGGTACTGATGCCCGGACTCCGCCTTCCCGGGGCCGTGCGGTCTCCCGCGCGGGCCCAGTGGCTTCCGTAGGAATGGAGCCGGACTTCCCGATCACAGTGGCGAGGGCCGCACCGGTTTCGCACCGGTTTCCCGAACACCAAGGCCCATTGACCCTAGTCGGCCGCGCGGAGAGGTGACAAACCGCTCCGAACACCACCAGGCGGTGCCCGGAGTACGGCAGGTGGCCCAGCCCGTCGGGCGCACGGGGGAGCGGCCTGGTGAAGTGGAGGGCGCAGTGCGGTACACGTTCCCCCACCAGGGCGGTACGCGAGCCCGGCTCGCTCCTGCCGCGTGAAGGAGACAGGACGATGGCGGAGGCGGGAGAGAGGTACGGGGACCTGCGGGCCCTGGTGATCAACTGCACGCTCAAGCGGTCGCCGGAGCGCAGCCACACCGAGGGCCTGATCGACCTCAGCCGCGGCATCATGGAACGCCAGGGCGTGCAGGTCGAGGTCGTGCGGGCGGTGGACCTCGACATCGCCACGGGTGTGTGGCCGGACATGACCGACCACGGCTGGGAGACGGACGAGTGGCCGGTCGTCTACAGCAAGGTGATGGGCGCCGACATGCTGACGCTGGCCGGGCCGGTGTGGCTGGGTGACAACTCCTCGGTCATGAAGCAGGTGATCGAACGTCTCTACGCCTGTTCGTCGATCCTGAACGAGGCCGGCCAGTACGCCTACTACGGCCGCGTGGGCGGATGTCTGATCACGGGCAACGAGGACGGTGCGAAGCACTGCGCGATGAACGTGCTGTACAGCCTGCAGCACCTGGGGTACGTGATCCCGCCGCAGGCGGACGCGGGCTGGGTGGGGGAGGCCGGCCCCGGTCCCTCGTACCTCGACCCGGGTTCGGGCGGCCCGGAGAACGACTTCACCAACCGCAACACCACCTTCATGACCTGGAACATGCTCCACATGGCGAGGATGCTGAAGGACGCCGGCGGCATCCCCGCCCACGGCAATCAGCGGTCGGAGTGGGACGCGGGGTGCCGCTTCGACTTCGAGAACCCCGAGCACAGGTGAGGGACGCTCCGGCAGGCACCCGGGCACGGACCTCCGCGATCCACGGAGGGGAGGGCGGCTCAGATCGACCGCGAGCGATTCTTGAGAACGCTGACGTTCTGGCTGCGTCCGGCATTCGCGCTCCGCGTGGTGAACCGATTCCAGAGAATCGCGGGGTTCGACCGCTCGATGGCGCTGGCTTCCAGCATGCTGACCACGATGGTCTCCCTCGCGATCCTCTGCGGCGCCGTTCTGGCCGGCATCGGTGACAAGGACGTCGCCGACCGGATCATCGAACGGTACGGCCTCACGGGGGCCGGAGCCGACGCGGTGCGGAAGCTCTTCTCCTCGGCGGCCGACACGAGCCTCGGCGTCCTCGGGGCCCTGTTCCTGCTGATCTCCACGCTGAGCTTCGCGCGGGCGGTGCAGCGGTTGTTCGAGCAGACGTGGGAGCTGCGGCCATTGAGCGTGCGCAACACGGTGAACGACGCGAAGTGGGCCCTCGTCTTCGTGCTCTACGTGCCGGCGAGCGGCTGGCTCGTCGCCGTCACCGGCCGCGGACACCTCACGCTGGCGGTGAGCCTGGCCGAGGCGTCGCTGACCGGGATCTTCCTTATCTGGGGCGGCTGGATCCTCTCGGCGAAAAGGATCGCCTGGCGTGATCTCCTGCCGTTCGGAGTCATCGCGTCCGTCGCGACGGCGGTCTATTTCGTGGCCGCGGAGCTCTATCTGCCGCGCCTGTTCAACTCCTACGCCGACCGCTACGGCGCGGTGGGCGTGGTCTTCGCGATGCTCTCGTCGTTCTTCGCCGTCGTGCTGGTCGTGGTGGGGTCGGCGGCGCTCGGCCGGGAGGTGCACGACGAACTCGGCCGGATCCGCCAGGGCGAGCGGCCGCCCGATGACGAGGTCCGCCGCGAATGGGACAACGTGGTCGGCCAGATGAGAGAGCGGTGGCACACCACCCGGGGGAAGATCACTCGTTTCCGGCCGGCCCGGAAGCCGAAACGGCCCTGAGCGGGTGTTCCCGTTCAGACGTCGGGGGTGGCGATGATGTGGCCGGCGGAGACGGCAGCGGTGAGCGCGGCGTGGTCGGAGACGGTCTGGTCGGCGTAGGCGAGTGCGAAGTCGGCGACGGCCCGGTCGAAGGCGTCGCCGTTGCCGAGGTAGCCGGCGATGGCGATGCGGTCGCCGGTACGGGCGTGGGCGCGGGCCAGGGCGATCCCGCACAGTCCGGCGTAGTCGCGGAGCGCGGACGGGGTCATGGTCTCGACCACCGCCGATCCCTTCATGTCGCGCAGCTGGCGGCAGTAGAAGTGGCGCCCCTCCGGTCCGGTCGTCCAGCCGAGGAAGATGTCGCTGGTGGCCTGCATCAGCCGCTGCCCCGCGACCACCCGGTGGCCGTGATGGTCATGACTGCCGGCCGGCAGGTGTGCCTCCAGCACCGACGGCACGGCCTCCTTGATCTGGAGGAAGAGCGGGTCCTGCTCGTCGCGGCCGGTCAGCAGGGCGATGTAGCAGCGCGTGCCCACGCTTCCCACGCCGACGACCTTCCGGGCCGCGTCGACGAACCGGTAGCGGTCCAGCAGGAGGCGGCGCTCCTCGGGGAGGGTGCTGCGGTACTCCCTGAAGATCTTGTCGACGGCCTGTGTCGCGCGCCGGCCGGCGTTCTCCAGCAGAGGGGGGTCGTCGATGATGCGTCGGCGTCCGTCCCGGATCTCGGTGAGCTTGTCGAGCGCCTGCAGGCTGGTGCGTCCGCGGGCGCGCTCCAGGTTCGCCTCGGCCCGTCCCCGCTGCTTGCGCTGGCGGATCAGGGGGAGTACCTCGTAGGGGTCGATCCGCTGGTACCAGACGGCGAGCTCGCCCTGCCCGGCCAGCTGCCGCATGGCGCGCCGGTAGGTCTCGGCAGCGGAGAGAGCGGCCTGCCACGCGCGTGCGTCACCTTGCCCCCGGTCGCGGGCGGCCACGGCGACGCTGGCGGCGAGCCGCTTGACGTCCCATTCGAACGGGCCGGGCAGGGTCTCGTCGAAGTCGTTGAGGTCGAACAGCAGGGCCCGTTCGGGTGAGGCGAAGACGCCGAAGTTCATCAGGTGCGCGTCACCGCAGAGCTGGACGGTCAGACCGGTGTTCGGTACGGCGGCCAGGTCCGCGGTCATGACGGCGGCCGCGCCGCGCAGGAAGGTGAACGGGGAGACCGCCATCCGTCCGTAGCGGATCGGCAGCAGCTCGGCCACCCGGTCGGCAGCCTGCCGCTGCAGCACCCACAGGGGATCGGGACGGTCCTCGGCAGGGGTCCACCGGCCGTGCGAGGCCCGGCTGACCTGCTTGCGGACCGCGCGCCCGATCCGGGCCCGGTCGGCTGGACTGGTCATGGTCTGCTCCTTGTCGCTCCGCACCCTGACCGAACGGCGGGGACGGCGGATCGCGGGCGAGGCCTATTCCTTCGTCGCGGCTGCCTGCAGGGTCGGCCACTTGAATTCGATCTCCAGCTCGATCTCCCCGTCGCCGACCTCGACCTCGATTTCGGTGCGGAGTTCGTCGGGGATCCGCAGGGTCAGCGTTCCGGGCCCGAGATCCAGTTCGGCCGTGCCGCCGCGCCTGAGGGCGTCCGCGAGCGCGGAGAGCTGATCGGCGGCCTCAAGGCGTGTCAGCGAACTCTTCTGCTCGAATTCGAGGTCCTTCACGGCTGTCTCCAACCTGGGGGGAACGACAGACATGGCTAATTGTGGCGGTATGTCTCATAGAGGGCATCTTCATGTCGGGCGGGCGAAGGCCAGCGCGACGACTTCGCGCCAGTCGGGGGGCGGGGCGGGCGTGCGGGACCCGGGCCGGTCCTTGGGTACCAGAACGCGCAAGGCGCCCGGACGGATGGTGCAGGTGACGGGGGCGGGCAGGGTGAGGGCTTCGCCGTCCACGGCGACCGCGATGCGGTCGCCGTCCGAGGTGACGACGATCCTGCGGGAGGTCAGTACGTGCAGACCTGCCGCACGGGCCCCTCTGACGGCGACGTCCGCCGCCTGGGCCGCATTGCCCACCCGGATCCCGACGACGCCCAGCGACCCCTGGTCGAGCCGGGGCCTGCGGCCGCCCGCGGACGTGGGATCGGGGGTGGAGTACGGGTTGTTGCTGACCAGGAGGGCCTGCTGGGACTCCAGCTTCGTGTCGTCCGTCTGCGCGTCGAGCGGGCGGCCGGAGTATCCGAGCAGGAGGTCCGGCAGCGCGTCCAGGATCGAGCCCGCCTTGGCGTCGCGGTATTCCGGGCGCTGCACGACCTGTGCGTAGACGCCGAACGAGGCCGTGTTGACGAAGGCGCGGCCGCCCACGACGCCCAGGTCGATCCGGAGTTCCTCCCCGTCGGTCAGCGCGTCCAGGCACCGGGACGGGTCCTCCCGGTCCAGGCCGAGGTCCATGGCGAAGTGGTTCCTGGTGCCCGCGGAGATCGCCAGGAACGGCAGGCCGTGCTCGGCGGCCACCTCGGCCACCCGGGCCTGGGTGCCGTCGCCGCCGGCCACCCCCAGCAGGTCCGCGCCCTCGGCGACCGCCCGGCGGGCGATCGTCGCGAGGTCCGCCTCGCCCTCGCCGCCCAGCAGCACGACCCGGGCGCCCAGCGCCTCGGCCCTCTCGACCAGCCCGAAGCGGCCGACCTTGCCGCCGCCGGACTTCGGGTTCATGATCAGTACCGGATGCCGGGGGAGGGAGCACGGGACGGCACGCATGCCTTCGGGTTTCCGCGCCCGCAGCAGCGCCCACCGCGAGCACGCCACGGCGGCCGCCCACAGTGCGATCGCGGCCAGCAGGGTGGGCCACAGGCCCGCCCGGGTGTAGAGCACCAGGACGGCCACGGGCGCGGCCACCGCGACCAGCACCCCGGCCGCCCGCACCGCCCCGCGATGGGACAGGGCCCACCACGTACCCATCGCCGTGAGCGCCGAACAGGCCACCCCGGCGGCGAGGATGACCAGACCGCCGAACCCGCTCGCCGCCACCAGCGACACCGCCGCTCCCAGCGCGCAGACCACGGCCAGGCGCGCCGACGCGCGTGCGCGCGCCGGCGTGCCGGATCCGGGCGACAGGGACATCGTCCTCACCCGCCGCGGATGGTGCTCAGGACTCGGATCGGGATTCGGCTTCGGCCACTGCGATGGCGATCCCCAGAGCCTCCGTGATGTGGGTGGCCGCGGACATGACGCGGGCGGTGCCCACGATCGGCGCGATGGCCACCAGGACGTCCTGGAGCTTCTGTGCGTCCACGCCGGATTCCATGGCGGGGCCGGCGTGGGCGACGTAGGACATCGCGGGCGCGTCCATGGCGACGAGCGCGGCGATGCGGGTGAGGATGAGGGTGTCCGCGGACAGGCCGCACCGCTCGAGCGAGTCGAGCGTCATGGCGGCGAGGGTGTCGAGGACAGGAGTGTCGGACGCAGACGTCATGCGGTTCATCTCCTGACGGGATCGGGGGGCTGACGCCGTCAGTGGAGGGGAACCGGGTTCTCCTGCGGCGTATCCCTGTCCATCGACCTTAGGAACATTTCGGACTGTGCGCATCCCGGGGTTCAGCACCCGCTCTGGTGCGCGATGTCCACGACGAACCGCTCCGGCGAGTGCAGGGAGAAGGTGCGGTAGTACGGGACCGTGTCGAAGGCGGCGCCGAAGGTCACGTACCCCTCGAAGTCGCCGGTCAGGGCGAGGCCCTTGAGCTTGCTGAGGTTGATCTTCTGGAGCGCGGGCCCCTGGTAGGTGCTGTGGCCCGCGTCGTCGTGGGCGGCGGCGGGGTTGAGGCGGATCTCCAGGAAGTACTTCCCGGCCAGCGGCACGGGCTTGCCGGACCCGTCGTAGAACAGGTGCGGGACGGAGGTGACGCTCACCCCGGGGGCGAACCCCCGCAGGTCGATGACGATCCGGTCGTAGGTGGGGTGCCCGCCCCAGCGGGCGTTGACGACGAGCGGTGTCTGGATCTGCGTCTGGGTCCGGGTCCGGGCGGCGATGGCGGCCGAGGCCGGCGCGGCGGACGAGAGCCCGGCGGCGAGCAGGGCGCCGGAGGCCAGGGCCACGATCCGGCGGAAGGTCGGGTGGATCATGACGTCCCCTCGATTCTCGGGAGGCGGGGACTTGTGACACAGCCTAGGACGCCGTAGCGGACCCAGTAGTTCCACTTCTCCTTCCGCAATTCCTCCGGTACGCAACTCCCCTTGGTGGCAGGCTGGTTGAGTGGAATCCGACCCGCTCGACACAGGAGAGAACCGGATGCGCCGACGCCGTCTTACGCGCCGTGGAACGGTCGCCGTGGCTCTCGTCCTGGCGGCCACCGCCTGCGGCGGCGACGCGGACCGAGAGGTCTCGCAGGAGGGCAAGGGCGGCTACCACTGGGCGGCCACGGACGAGATCTGCAACGTGCTGCCCTACGGCGAGCTCGCCGACCCGCTGGGTGCGCGCGAGGAGGCCGCGGACCGGATCAAGCGGTCCGGTGGGGGCGCCCCGGGCGTCAAGTGCGAACAGCCGCTCGTCGAGTCCGGCCCGGCGAAGTACGGCAGCGTCAAGGTCGAGCTGGACCTCGCCTACACCGAGAGCGTCGACTTCGCGAAGGACGTCTTCGCCAGGGGCCGGGAGGACACGGTCAAGGCCATGCCGGACAGCGGCCTCACCGAGGTGAAGGGCGTCGGTAAGGAGGCCTACCGGTTCGCCTACGACAAGCCGACCGAGCTGCGCCAGGTCCGTGAGCTGCGCCTGCGGGACAGCAACCTGATGATCGACGTGACGGTCACGGCCGAAGCGCGCACCCAGCCCACCCCCGAGAGCCTGAAGGCGTACGACGCGTCGGTGGACGACTTCGCCAAGGGCGTCCTCAAGGCCCTGCGCCGCGGACAGTGAAGCGGACGGCGCCGCGGACGGCGCCGGACAGCGCGCAGGGCCCGGCGCGTGCTTGAGTTCTAGTGGTCGTCGCAACACCCCAGCTCAGGGGATGCGATGGACTTCGAGGTTCGGGCGGATCGACGGCCACAGGGACGCAAGAAGTTGAGCCGCGAGCGGGAGACATACCTTCTGCTCGTGGATCAAGGGACTTCTCACCTGGACGCCTGCGGGATCGTTGGCATCAACGACGGGACAGGCAGGCGATGGCGTAACGGCCGGCAGGCGTCCGGGAAGAACAAGGCGGCACCGCCTCTCGTGGAAACGGGGCCGTGGCGGTACACCGAGGCCCCAGAGCCGGCGGCCGCCCAGGAGCCCGAGGACGACGCTCCTTCGCGCTACCTGCGCGAGGCGGACCGGATCCACGTAGCCGACCGCCTCCGGGAGAAGGCGTCAGTCCGCACGATCGCTGCCGAGCTGGGACGCAGCCCGTCCACCATCAGCCGGGAGATCCGCCGCAACCGCACGGTCCTGCCCAGCGGCCAGTGGTACTACCGACCGCATGCGGCCCACCGGCGAGCAATTCGGCGACGGCCTCGGCCGAAGGTCGGCAAGATCGGCCAGAACCCGGAGCTCCGTGACTTCGTCCAGCATCACCTGACCCTGCGCTGGAGTCCCGAGCAGATCTGCCACGCTCTGCGCAGACGCTTCCCCGCCCGGCCGGAGATGCACGTGGTTCACGAGACGATCTACCAAGCTCTCTACGTCCAAGGCCGCGGCGAGCTGAAGCGGGAACTGACCCGCGCTTTGCGGACCGGACGCGCAGTGCGCCGGCCCCATCGCCACTCAGCACGCCGCAGGAAGCGGTTCCCCCACCCAATGGTGATGATCAGCGAGCGGCCCGCAGAAGTCGCAGACCGCGCTGTCCCCGGGCACTGGGAAGGCGACCTCATCATCGGCAGCAACTCCCGCTCCGCCATCGCCACCCTGGTCGAACGCAGCACTCGCTACTTGATGCTGGTCCACCTTCCCAACGGCCACGGAGCCGCCGCTGTCCGCAAGGCACTGGTCGACACGGTCCAGACCCTGCCGCCCCACTTGAAACGGTCCTTGACCTGGGACCAGGGCGCCGAGATGGCCGCCCACCACGCTTTCAGTGTCGCCACGGACGTGCCGGTCTACTTCTGCGATCCCGGCAGCCCCTGGCAGCGAGGCTCGAACGAGAACACCAACGGCCTCCTGCGGCAGTACTTCCCTAAGGGCAGCAGCCTGTCCGGCCACACCCGGGACCACTTCGACGCAGTCGCTGCCGAACTCAACAGCCGCCCACGCAAGACGCTCGGCTGGGAAACCCCAGCCGAGCGCCTGTCTAAACTGCTCGCCACCACGCGTCGGTGATCACGTGTGGCAACGACCCCTGGGATTCGCCTATGAGCTGGGCCTTCGCCGTGGAGCGGGTGACGGGAATCGAACCCGCGCTCTGAGCTTGGGAATCACCGGGCCGTCACGGAGGGGGTTGACGCTGACCAGCGCAAACGGCCTCTGGTGATTAATCGCGAGGCGTCGCGCTTGACTGCTCTTGACTGCTGGGATCCGCTCTTTCTGGCACGGATGTGGCACGGGCTTCCATCCGCTCTGACGGGTCGCGTCACCGACCCCGCACCCGATAACACTGTCACCCGAATGGCCCAACATGACGTGCCACCCACATGGGTGAAGATCAAGCTGGCTAGTGCCCCAACCGAGGCAATCTGTGAAAGGCGAACCAAATGCGCATTCGACGAATCCTCGCCGCAGTCTTCGCCACGGCAGCCCTCGCCGGACTCGGCCTCACAGGCGCCGCCACCGCCACCGCCGGCAGCGTCACCCCGGCCAGCGTCACCCCGGGTGAGTGCACGGACAACGGCGGAACGATCGATCGGTCGACGCCCGTGCTCCCGACCTGCAGGGGCGGTATGTACGACGGGCAGACGGTCGACTAAACCCCACTAGGCCCGTTGCGAAAGTGGATCGTCGCCCCGCAGCCACGCGTTGCGGGGCGACTCCCTCGCGAGCGTTCTCCCTCGGCTGACGGCTCAACGTACCTGGGAGGCGTGACGATCGCACACGAGCCAGATGAGGTCGGCGGGAGCGGCTTTGGGCTGGAGCTGCCGTGGGGCGAGAGATTGGGGCCCGTACGCTGGTCGCGAATCGGGCAGTCTCCAGGGCAGCAGCCTGTCCGGCCACACCCGGGACCACCTCGACGCAGTCGCTGCCGAACTCAACAGCCGCCCACGCAAGACGCTCGGCTGGGAAACCCCAGCCGAGCGCCTGTCTAAACTGCTCGCCACCACACGTCGGTGATCACGTGTTGCAACGACCCCTGGAATTCGCCGTGCGCCGGGCCCTGCGCGTCACCTGCCGTGGATCAGCACTCGATGACGTTGACCGCGAGGCCGCCGCGGGCGGTCTCCTTGTACTTCACCTTCATGTCCGCACCGGTCTCCTTCATGGTCTTGATGACCTTGTCGAGGGAGACCTTGTGGCTGCCGTCGCCGCGCATGGCCATCTTGGCCGCCGTGACGGCCTTGACCGCCGCCATGCCGTTGCGCTCGATGCAGGGGATCTGGACGAGGCCGCCGACCGGGTCGCAGGTCAGGCCCAGGTTGTGTTCCATGCCGATCTCGGCCGCGTTCTCGACCTGCTCCGGGGTGCCGCCCAGGACCTCGGCCAGCGCGCCGGCCGCCATCGAGCAGGCCGAGCCCACCTCGCCCTGGCAGCCGACCTCGGCGCCGGAGATCGAGGCGTTCTCCTTGAAGAGCATGCCGATCGCGCCCGCGGCGAGGAGGAAGCGGACCACGCCGTCCTCGTCCGCGCCCGGCACGAAGTTCACGTAGTAGTGCAGGACGGCGGGCAGGACCCCGGCCGCGCCGTTGGTGGGCGCGGTGACGACCCGGCCGCCCGCCGCGTTCTCCTCGTTGACCGCCATCGCGTAGATCGTCGTCCACTCGCTGCGGTGCATCATCGGGTCGCCCTCGGTGCGCAGCTGGCGCGCCGTGGAGGCGGCGCGGCGCTTGACGCGCAGGCCGCCCGGGAGGATGCCCTCGCGGGACATGCCGCGGGCGACGCACGACTGCATGACGCGCCAGATCTCCAGCAGGCCCTCGCGGATCTCCTCCTCGGTGCGCCAGGCCTTCTCGTTCTCCATCATCAGGGAGGAGATCGACAGGCCGGTCTCGTTCGCCAGGCGCAGCATCTCGTCGCCGGAGCGGAAGGGGTACTTCAGCACCGTGTCGTCGAGCTTGATCCGGTCCTCGCCGACCGCGTCCTCGTCCACGACGAAGCCGCCGCCGACGGAGTAGTAGGTCTTCTCCAGCAGCGGGGCGCCGGTGTCGTCGTACGCGAAGAGCGTCATGCCGTTCGCGTGGTACGGCAGGGAGCGCCGACGGTGCAGGATCAGCTGGGTCGGCTCGTCGAAGGCGATCTCGTGGCCATCGCCTATCTCCGTGCCGAGGAGGCGCAGGCGGCCGCTCTTGCGGATGCGCTCGACCTCGTCGTCGGCCGTCTCGACGTTCACGGTGCGGGGGGAGTGGCCCTCCAGACCCAGCAGGACCGCCTTGGGAGTGCCGTGGCCGTGGCCGGTCGCGCCGAGGGAGCCGAACAGCTCGGCACGGACGGACGCGGTCTGGGCGAGGACACCGTCCTTCTTGAGCCGCGTCACGAACATGCGCGCGGCACGCATCGGGCCGACCGTGTGGGAGGAGGACGGGCCGATGCCGATGGAGAAGAGGTCGAAGACGGAGATGGCCACTGGCGGACTCCCTTGTCTGCTCGTGGGGTGGAGGGGGCGGGAGATGTGGATTGTTCGGATTTTGTCCGACAGACGAGCTTAACGCGGTGAAATGAACGGCTCGTCTGCCGGAAAGGGACGGAGGGGGGTCACGCGGGTGTCACTCACGCTCCCGCACACACCGGCCTGTGCGGCCAGGGGCCGCGTCCGCCCCGTCCTCGGCCATGAGAAGGGCCCGGCCTCTGCACCAGCGAGGCCGGGCCCTCCCCGTGCCGACTAGAGCGACGGGTACAGCGGGAACTTCGCGGCGAGCGCCGAGACGCGCGCCTTGAGGCCCTCGGAGTCGTACGTCGGCTTCAGCGCCTGCGCGATGATCTCGGCGACCTCGGTGAAGGCCTCGGCGTCGAAACCGCGGGTGGCGAGCGCCGGCGTACCGATCCGCAGACCCGAGGTGACCATCGGGGGCCGCGGGTCGTTCGGGATGGCGTTGCGGTTGACCGTGATGCCGACCTCGTGGAGGCGGTCCTCGGCCTGCTGGCCGTCCAGCTCGGAGTTGCGCAGGTCGACCAGGACCAGGTGCACGTCGGTGCCGCCGGTGAGGACGTCCACGCCCACGGCCTTGACGTCGTCCTGGACCAGGCGGGCGGCGAGGATCTTCGCGCCCTCCAGGGTGCGCTCCTGGCGCTCCTTGAACTCGGGCGAGGCGGCGACCTTGAAGGAGACGGCCTTGGCCGCGATCACGTGCTCCAGCGGACCGCCCTGCTGACCCGGGAAGACCGCGGAGTTGATCTTCTTGGCCAGCTCCTGCGTCGACAGGATGACACCGCCGCGCGGACCGCCGAGGGTCTTGTGCGTGGTGGTGGTGACGACGTGGGCGTGCGGCACCGGGTTCGGGTGCAGACCCGCGGCGACCAGGCCCGCGAAGTGCGCCATGTCGACCATCAGGTACGCGCCGACCTCGTCCGCGATGCGGCGGAAGGCGGCGAAGTCCAGCTGGCGCGGGTAGGCGGACCAGCCCGCGACGATCAGCTGCGGCTTGGACTCCTTGGCGAGGCGCTCGACCTCGGCCATGTCGACCTCGCCGGTCTCGTCGACGTGGTACGGGACCACGTTGTAGAGCTTGCCGGAGAAGTTGATCTTCATGCCGTGGGTCAGGTGACCGCCGTGGGCCAGGTTCAGGCCCATGATCGTGTCGCCCGGCTTCAGCAGCGCGAACATCGCGGCTGCGTTCGCCTGCGCGCCCGAGTGGGGCTGCACGTTCGCGTGCTCGGCACCGAACAGCGCCTTGATGCGGTCGATCGCGATCTGCTCGACCACGTCGACGTGCTCGCAGCCGCCGTAGTAGCGGCGGCCGGGGTAGCCCTCGGCGTACTTGTTGGTCAGGACCGAGCCCTGGGCCTCCATGACGGCGACCGGAGCGAAGTTCTCCGACGCGATCATTTCGAGGGTGGACTGCTGGCGCACGAGCTCGGCGTCGACGGCTGCGGCGACGTCGGGGTCGAGCTCGTGGAGAGGGGTGTTCAGTACGGACATCAGGATCCCCTGGGGTCAGTTACCGGCGGTGAGCTGGGTGTACTCCTCGGCGGAGAGCACGTCCTTGGGCTCCTCCGAGATGCGCACCTTGAACAGCCAGCCGCCCTCGAAGGGAGCGGAGTTCACCAGGGCCGGGTCGTCGACGACGTCCTGGTTGAACTCGACGATCTCGCCGGAGACGGGGGAGTACAGGTCGCTGACCGACTTCGTCGACTCCAGCTCGCCACAGGTCTCGCCCTCGGTGACGGTCTCGCCGACCTCGGGGAGCTGGGCGTAGACGACGTCACCGAGCGCGTTGGCCGCGAACTCCGTGATGCCGACCGTCGAAACGCCGTCAACGGCGTCCGACAGCCACTCGTGCTCCTTGGTGTAACGCAGCTGCTGGGGGGTGCTCATGACCTGATTCTCCTGGATGCGGGGGAGTGGATACGAACTGTGGTCTTGGGTACTGAGACGGCGCCGTACGGATGTCCGTACGACTGCCTGCGCGCCGGGTCGTGCGAAGTGTTACTTCTGCCGCTTGTAGAAGGGCAGGGCCACGACCTCGTACGGCTCATGCGTACCGCGAATGTCGACGCCGACACCGGAGGTGCCGGGCGCGGCGTGCGCCGCGTCCACGTACGCCATCGCGATCGGCTTGCCGAGCGTCGGGGACGGGGCACCGGAGGTGACCTCGCCGATGACCTGTCCGTCGGCCACGACCGGGAAGCCGGCGCGCGGCACGCGGCGGCCCTCGGCGATCAGGCCGACCAGCTTGCGCGGCGGGTTCGTGGCGGCGCGCTCGGCGGCGGCCTCCAGCGCGGCGCGGCCGACGAAGTCCCCCTCCTTCTCGAACTTCACGACCCGGCCCAGCCCCGCGTCGAAGGGGGTGAGGGAGGTGGTCAGCTCGTGCCCGTACAGCGGCATGCCCGCCTCCAGGCGCAGCGTGTCGCGGCAGGACAGCCCGGCCGGGACCAGGCCGACGCCCTCGCCCGCCTTGGTCAGCGCCTGCCACAGCTCCACGGCGTGCTCGGGGGAGACGAACAGCTCGAAGCCGTCCTCGCCGGTGTAGCCCGTACGCGCGATCAGCGCCGGCACCCCGGCCACGGTGCCCGGCAGGCCGGCGTAGTACTTCAGCCCGTCCAGGTCGGCGTCGGTGAGGGAGGCGAGGATGCCGGGGGACTCCGGGCCCTGCACCGCGATCAGCGCGTACGCGTCGCGGTCGTCGCGGACCTCGGTGTCGAAGCCGGCGGCGCGCTCGGTCAGGGCGTCGAGGACGACCTGGGCGTTGGAGGCGTTGGCGACGACCATGTACTCGGTCTCGCCGAGGCGGTAGACGATCAGGTCGTCGACGATGCCGCCGTCTTCCTGGCAGATGTGCGTGTAGCGGGCGCGGCCGACGCCGACGGTGGAGATGTTGCCGACCAGCGCGTAGTCCAGGGCCTTGACGGCCTCCGGGCCGGTCAGGGTGATCTCGCCCATGTGGGACAGGTCGAAGAGACCGGCCTTGGTGCGTACGGCGTTGTGCTCGTCGCGCTCGCTCGCGTACCGCAGCGGCATGTCCCAGCCCGCGAAGTCGGTCATGGTCGCACCGAGGGAACGGTGCAGCGCATCGAGGGCGGTCAGACGGGGGGCAGTGCTCATGGGTGTGGCTCCCGAGTCCCAGGGCATGACATGACGAGGAGGGTCCTCCCCATCTGTCATCGGAACCTGAGAGGTTCGCCGAGAGTTCCTGGTTGCCCGGGATCTTCGGCTTGCACCTTGGGTGGAGCTGTCGGACAGCTCGCTTTTCAGATCTGCCTCATCCACGCGGTACGGGGCCTGAGAGATTCAAGGGAGGTTCTTGCTCCTTCGGCGCCCGCGCACGGCCTTGCGGCGTGCCGGGACTCTCCCGCGCGGATTCAAGCGGCCGGTATGCAGTTGGTCCAGATGGCGCACATCATTGCACGCCACCGCCGTGATCGGGGGTGGGGCCCCGAAAGTTCGTGCGGCACTCGAGCGGCCCGACCGGAACCGGGGCTGCCGGATTACCGTCTCTTTACACTCAGTGGGCAAGGGTCCTGGTGACCCGATTCGGGGGAGGCGATCACTGTGCGGAGATTCGTAGGTGTGGCGGCCGGGGCGACCGTCGACGCGGTGCCCGCGCAGCGGGGTGCGCGCGTGCGGAGCGGGCCGGCCGGTCCCGTCCGTGACCTCCGCGGCCCGGGGGTGCGCGGCCCGCAGCGCCTCGCCTTCGCCGCGGGCGACATCGTCGTGGTGTCCGGCCTGCCCGGCGGCGGCAAGAGCACGCTGATCAAGCGCGTGGCGGCCGGGGGCGGGGCCATCGACTCCCAGGACACCCGTGAGCGCTGGGAGCGGCGGATGCCGCGGACCCTGCCGTACGCGGTCTACCGGCCGCTGGTGCGCGGTGCCCACTACTGGGGCCTGTGGAGGGCCCTGCGCTCCGGCGCCTCGGTGATCGTCCACGACTGCGGAACGCAGAGCTGGGTACGGGGCCTGCTCGCGGCGGCCGCCCGCCGCCGGGGACGGGCGCTGCACCTGCTCCTGCTGGACAGCAGCCCCGCGGAGGCCCTGGCCGGGCAGACGGCGCGGGGGCGCCGCGTGTCGGCGTACGCCTTCGCCCGCCACCGGGGCGCGGTGACCCGCCTGCTGCGCGCCGCGGAGGCCGGCCACCCGCCCGCGGGCTGCGCCTCGGCGACCCTTCTGGACCGCGCGTCCGCCTCCGCGGTGACGAGGATCGTGTTCCACCCGTAACCGCCGGGTGCGGCGCGATCCGGCCCCGGCAGCGGCGCCGCACCCCGGGCCGATAACCTCGGCGACGACGATCCGCGGAACCAACGGAGGCACACGCACATGCAGGGCAGCGGCTGGCCGGAGAATGAGCTGGAGCAGGTGCTCGGGGCGGCGCTCGGGCAGCCGGACGCGGGCGGGCGGATCCTGGAAGTGCTCGGGCGCAGCCAGGTGTGGGTGCCGCTGCCCGGCGGCGGCGGGCAGGACTCGGCCTCCCTGGACCTGCCCACGATGGACATCGGCGGGGCGGCGTACGTCCCGGTCTACAGCTCCGAGGCCCAGTTCCTCGCCTGCGTCGGCCCCGGCACGGACTTCGCGGTGGCCCCCGCCGTCGAGTTCGCCCGCGGCCTGCCCCCGCAGCTGGGCATCGCGCTCAACCCCGAGGGCGCCGTCGGCGTCCCCCTGCCCCCGCCCGCCGTCGCGGAGCTGTGCCGCACGGGCCGGACCCCGCTCGACGGCCCGTCCACCGGCGGCCGGGTGCGGCTCTACGAGCCCGACTGGCAGGAGGACCCGGTGGACTTCCTGGCCGCCGCCGCCGAGGAGTTCCGCGCCACCGGCGTGGTCGCCGCCGCACACCGCTGCCTCGCCAGCGTCGAGGGCGGGGAGCCGCAGCTGTTCATCGGTGTCCGACTGGTGGGATGGGAGGCCGATATGCGAAACGCCCCGATGGAGGCCCTCGGCCGGGCCCTGACCCGCGTACCGGCGCCCTGGCCCGTGCAGTTGATCCTCCTCGACGCCGCCCAGGACCCGGTCACAGAGTGGATTCGTGAGCGCGTACGCCCCTTCTACCTCCCATAGGGCCGCTTAAGCTGTTGGTACGCGTGGACGACGGGCGGACGAAGAGGGGTACCGGGTGAGTGCGTCAGGCACGGCCGCGGCCGGGCAGGTCGAGCACATGCTCCGCCAGGTGACTCCCGGGCGGTATGAGAGTTACGAGTCGCTTCTGCACGCCCTCGCCGAGGGCCGGCTGTGGATGCTCCTCTGGCAGGGACAGCCGGGCTCCCCGGACGCCCAGTACGGCGGCATGGAGGTCGAGAGCCTCGGGTACGCGCCCTGCGTGACCTCCCCGCAGGAACTGGCCGCCAGCGGCTGGAACCGGGGCTACGAGGTGGTCACCGGGCGGGACATCGCCCGCGCGCTCTATCCGGACCGCTGGGGCCTGTGGCTCAACCCGCACGCCCAGGGCGGCGGCCTCGGCATCCCCTGGGCCGACCTGCGCCGGATCGCGACCGGTCTGGACCGGATGCCGGCCGGGCCGTTGCGGCTGTCCGAGCCCGCCATCGAGCTCCCGCAGTTCTACGGGCTGCTGACCCAGCACGCGCACCGCACCCCGGCCGTCCGGTCGCTGCGCCGCGCGTGGGTGCAGCCCGCGCTCGGGTCCCCGTACCTCGCGATCGGGCTCGACCTGTACGACGCCTCCGCGCCCGCGCTGGAATCCGTACGGGAGATGATGCGCCAGTCGGTCGGCGTGGTCCCCGAGGGCGTCCCGGTGTGCACGGTCGCGCTGGCGGACGAGCACGACCCCGTCGCGATGTGGCTGCGCGCGCAGACCCGTCCCTTCTACGACCGCGAGGGCCAGGCGCCGCCCTACTGACCGGCGCCGTCCGACCGCTCCCGTTCCGATCCCCAGACATCCGCATATCGAGACATCTGTGTCGAAGGCCGCACCGGACCCCATCGGTGCGGCCTTCGGCGTATCCGCCGACTCCACCCAAGAACCGTGCCTGAAATGGCAGTTGGGCCGGATGTCCGTTCCGCGCCGAAGGGGAGGTGTTTCACCGCTCAACAGGGCGCGCGGTTCGGATAACGGAAGGTGTAGACGCAGATCACGGTTGCGCATCACATCACCGGGAGGTCTGGCGGCCGCTTGAGCGCCCGATGAAGACTCCCCACCCAAGAGCCCGGTCAGTCCTTCGACACCCGGCTCGGCATGTGCACTTCGCTTGTTGTTCGGCACGGCAATTCCCGCAGTTCCTGCACTTCACACGCGTCCTGTGTGTCCCACGCACTCCAAGCGCCACTCCGCACCAACGCCGCCACAGCGGCGGGCATGGGCCGGCCACCCGTCGGCCGAGAGGGGTCCCCACCACGATGACGGCACCACTGCATGACACGAGCGCGGAAACACCCGCACCTGTGTCCGTAGCCGACGTCCCAGCCAAGGCCATCGAAGGCCGCTCGCCCGGCCGCATCGCCTGGATGCGGCTCAAGCGCGACAAGATCGCGCTGACCGGCGGCGTGGTCGTGATCCTCCTGATCCTGGTGGCGGTCTTCGCGCCGCAGATCGTGAGCCTGCTGGGCCACCCGCCCAACGAGTTCCACGAGGACCTGATCGACCCGGACCTGGGCACGCCGCTCGGTTCCTTCGGCGGCATGAGCTCCGACTTCCTGATGGGCGTCGAACCCACCAACGGGCGCGACGTGTTCAGCCGGATCGTCTTCGGCGCCCGGATCTCGCTGGTCGTCGCCTTCCTGGCGGCCTTCGTTTCGGTCGTCATCGGCAGCCTGCTCGGCGCGCTCGCCGGGTTCCTCGGCGGCTGGGTCGACGGCCTCATCAGCCGCACGATGGACCTGCTGCTGGCCTTCCCGCAGCTGCTGTTCACCATCGCCCTGGTCTCCGTGGTCCCCAACTCCCTCTGGGGGTTTGAGGGTTCGGGTGTCCGCATGGGCGTACTGATCGTCGTCATCGGCTTCTTCGGATGGCCGTACATCGGCCGCATCGTCCGGGGCCAGACGATCTCCCTGCGGGAACGCGAGTACGTCGAGGCCGCGCGCAGTCTCGGGGCGGGCCGCGGCTACATCCTGATCAAGGAGCTGCTGCCCAACCTGGTCGCACCGATCCTCGTCTACGCGACGCTGATCATCCCGACCAACATCCTGACGGAAGCGGCCCTCAGCTTCCTCGGCGCCGGGGTCAAGCCGCCCACGGCCTCCTGGGGAAAGATGCTGTCCGACGCCGTCCCCATCTACCAGGACGACCCCATGTACATGGTGGTCCCCGGTATGACGATCTTCATCACCGTCCTGGCGTTCAACCTCTTCGGGGACGGGCTGCGTGACGCACTCGACCCCAAGGGCAACTGAACCGCTGTATCGATTCACCCACCATGGAGGTTGGACAACCGTGATCCGCAGAAAGCAGGCATTCGCGATCACCGCCGTGATCGCCGCCCTGTCGCTGACCGCCGCGTGCGGTGGCGACGACGGCAAGAAGAGCGAGGGGAAGGGCAACGGTGCCGCCGCGTTCAACGCCGCCACCACCGGAGTCGTCAACCCGTCGGACGCCAAGGGCGGAGAGCTCAAGCTCTGGTCGCCGCAGGACGTCGACTACCTCGACCCGGCGCGTGCCTACTACGGCTTCGTCTGGAACATGCAGCGCCTGTACGTACGCCAGCTGCTCGCATACGACAGCAAGCCGGGCAAGGACGGCACCAAGCTGGTCCCGGACCTCGCCGAGGCCCTGCCGGTCCTGAGCAACGACGGCAAGACCTACACGCTCAAGCTCAAGGACGGCGTGAAGTTCGAGGACGGTACGCCGATCACCTCGAAGGACATCAAGTACGGCGTCGAGCGCAACTTCGCGCAGGACGTGCTGTCCGGCGGCCCGACCTACCTGATCGACCTGCTCGACCAGGGCCAGAAGTACCCGGGCCCGTACAAGGACACCGACCCCAACAAGATGGGTCTGAAGTCCGTCGAGACGCCGGACGACAAGACGATCGTCTTCAACCTGGCGAGCGCCAACTCCGACTTCAGCTACCTGCTGGCCATGCCGTCCTCCTCGCCGGTCCCGGCGGCCAAGGACACGGGCGCCACCTACACCAACAAGCCGGTCTCCACCGGCCCGTACAAGGTGGAGAGCTTCACCGCCGGCAAGGGTGCCACCTTCGTCCGCAACGAGAACTGGGACCCGAAGACCGACACGATCCGCAAGGGTCTGCCGGACAAGGTCTCCTTCACGGTGACGACCAACCCGGACGACATGGACCAGCGCCTGCTGTCGGGTGACATCGACCTCGCGGTCGACGGTACCGGCGTCCAGCAGGCCGCGAAGAACAAGATCATCAAGGACGAGAAGCTCAAGGCGAACGCGGACAACCCGTTCACGGGCTACATCCGCTACTTCGTCTTCCCGCAGACCGTCGCGCCGTTCGAGAACATCGAGTGCCGCAAGGCCGTCATCTACGCGGCCGACCCGAAGTCCCTGCAGACCGCCCGCGGCGGCCCGACCAGCGGTGACCTCGGCGCCAACATGCTGCCGCCCGGTATCCCCGGCTCGGACAAGTCCTACGACCCCTTCGGTCTGACGAAGGGCGAGCCGCAGGAGGCCAAGGCCAAGGAGGCCCTGAAGGCCTGTGGCAAGCCGGACGGCTTCGAGACCACGATCGCCGTGCGCAACAACCGCGCTCCCGAGGTGAAGACCGCCGAGTCCCTCCAGGCGGCGCTCGCCAAGGTCGGCATCAAGGCGACGATCGACCAGTACGACGGCAAGCTCTCCTCCTCCACGATCGGTTCGCCCGAGAACGTGAAGAAGAAGAACTACGGCATCATCGTCATGGGCTGGGGCGCCGACTACAACTCCGGCGCGGGCTTCCTGCAGCCGCTGGTCGACGGATCGTTCATCCAGCCGAACGGCAACAACAACTACTCGATGCTCGACGACGCCGAGGTCAACGGCCTCTTCGACAAGGCCGCCTCCGCCGCCACGCCGGAAGCCGCCGCGCCGTTCTACACGGACATCAACAAGAAGATCATGGAGAAGGCGCTCTACCTGCCGATCAACTTCGACAAGGCCTTCGTCTACCACAACCCGCGTCTGACCAACGTCTACTTCAACGACTCCATGGGCAAGATCGACCTTGCCACCGTGGGTATCGCCGCCAAGTAGTCCGGTCCGGTGCAGGGAATCAACCCAGCACGCAAGTAAGTAAGTGCCTTCACCGCACATGCGCTAGTCCGAAGGGCAGGTGAAGGCCGCAGGCGGTGGCCGCCGTCCCCACAAGGGGCGGCGGCCACCCGCCCCGGGCGGCCGACTGCAGTGCTCGTCTACCTCATACGGCGGCTGTTCAACGTCGCCGCCACGCTGCTGGTGGTCTCCGTGGTCACCTTCGGCATCTTCTTCGCGGTCCCGAAGCTGACCGGCAGCGATCCCGCGCTCATGTACGCCGGACGCGAGACCAATGAGACCGCCCTGGCGGGCATCCGCGTGAAGATGGGCTTCGACAAGCCCATCTCCGAGCAGTACCTGCTCTTCCTCAAGGGCATCTTCACCGGCCGTGACTACGACGGCGGCTCCGACGTCACGCACTGTGCGGCGCCGTGCTTCGGGTACTCCTTCAAGACCGACGCGCCCGTCTGGGAGACGATGCTCGACCGCATGCCGGTCACGCTCTCGCTCGCCCTCGGTGCGGCCTTGATCTGGGTGATCGCCGGTGTGGCCACCGGTGTGATCTCGGCGCTCAAACGCAGGACCGCCATCGACCGAACCGTCATGGTCGGCGCGCTCGCCGGTGTCTCCCTGCCGATCTTCTTCACCGGCATGGTGGCCCCCGCGATCTTCGTCTACAGCCTCGGCTGGCTGGACGTGTCCAACTACAAACCCCTGACCGAGGATCCAGGAGCCTGGCTCAACAGCCTGATCCTGCCCTGGGTCACCCTGGCCTTCCTCTTCGCCGCCACCTACGCCCGCATCACCCGCGCCACGATGCTGGAGGTCCTCGGCGAGGACTACATCCGCACGGCCCGCGCCAAGGGGCTCAAGGAGGGCGTGGTCATCCGCAAGCACGCCCTGCGCTCCACGCTCACCCCGATCGTCACGATGTTCGGCCTCGACCTCGGCGGACTCCTCGGCGGTGCGGTGCTCACCGAGACGACTTTCAACTTCCAGGGTCTGGGAACGGCGGCCGTTGCCGCCATCGGCGCCGGCGACCTCCCCGTGATCATGGGAGTCACCCTGATCGCCGCGTTGTTCGTGGTGATGGCCAACCTGATCGTGGACCTGCTGTACGCCGTCATCGACCCGCGCGTGAGGCTGACGTGACCGAGAACCCCACCACCGGCTCCGGCGAGCCCGATGACCGCGAACCCGTCGTCGGCGGGCCCGCGTTCATCCCCGAGCAGGCCGGGCCGCCCAAGGACGGCGCCTTCCTCTCCGTGCGCGACCTGAAGGTGCACTTCCCGACCGACGACGGTCTCGTCAAGTCCGTCGACGGGCTCTCCTTCGACCTGGAGCGCGGCAAGACCCTCGGCATCGTCGGCGAGTCCGGCTCCGGCAAGTCGGTGACCTCGCTGGCGATCATGGGCCTGCACCGCACCGGCAACGCGCGCAGCCGCCCCCACATCTCGGGCGAGGTCGTGCTCGACGGCGAGGACCTGGTACGGGCCGACGCGGACCACGTGCGCAAGCTCCGCGGGCGCAAGATGGCCATGGTCTTCCAGGACCCGCTGTCCGCGATGCACCCGTACTACTCGGTCGGCAAGCAGATCATCGAGGCGTACCGGACCCACCAGGACGTCGACAAGAAGACGGCGCGCAAGCGGGCCGTCGAGATGCTCGACCGTGTGGGCATCCCGGAGCCGCACCGGCGCGTGGACGCGTACCCCCACGAGTTCTCCGGCGGCATGCGCCAGCGCGCGATGATCGCGATGGCCCTGGTCAACAACCCCGAGCTGCTCATCGCGGACGAGCCGACCACCGCCCTGGACGTCACCGTCCAGGCGCAGATCCTGGACCTGATCCGCGATCTGCAGAAGGAGTTCGGCTCCGCGGTCATCATGATCACTCACGACCTCGGCGTGGTCGCCGAGATGGCCGACGACATCCTCGTCATGTACGGCGGCCGGTGCGTCGAGCGGGGCACCGCCGAGAAGGTCTTCTACGAGCCGCGCCACCCGTACACCTGGGGCCTGCTCGGCTCGATGCCGCGCATCGACCGCGACCAGACCGAGCGCCTGATCCCGGTCAAGGGCTCGCCGCCCAGCCTCATCAACATCCCCAGCGGCTGTGCCTTCAACCCGCGCTGCCCGTACGCCGACATCCCCAAGGGCGGCATCACCCGCACCCAGCGGCCCGAGCTGACCCAGGACGACAGCCGGCACTGGTCCGCCTGCCACATGTCGCAGGAGGAGCGGACCCGGATCTGGACCGAAGAGATTGCGCCGAAGCTGTGACCGACATGAAGAAGACCGGCGCGGCGGAGGCCTCTGTGCAGGCCTCCGAGAAGGCGCCCGCGGAAACGCTGCTGAAGGTGACCGGCCTGGTCAAGCACTTCCCCATCAACAAGGGGCTGCTGCGCCGGCAGGTCGGGGCCGTCAAGGCCGTCGACGGGATCGACTTCGAGGTCCGTCGCGGCGAGACGCTGGGCGTGGTCGGCGAGTCCGGCTGCGGCAAGTCGACCATGGGCCGGCTGATCACGCGGCTGCTCGAACCGACCGGCGGAACGGTCGAGTTCGAGGGCAAGGACATCACGCACCTCGGGGTGGCGGGCATGCGGCCGCTGCGCCGCGATGTGCAGATGATCTTCCAGGACCCGTACGGCTCGCTGAATCCGCGGCACACGGTCGGCACGATCGTCGGCGCCCCGTTCAAGCTGCAGGGGGTCAACCCGGAGGGCGGTCTCAAGGCCGAGGTGCAGCGGCTGCTGTCGCTGGTCGGCCTGAATCCGGAGCACTACAACCGCTACCCGCACGAGTTCTCCGGCGGCCAGCGCCAGCGCATCGGCATCGCCCGGGCCCTGGCCCTGAAGCCGAAGCTGGTCGTCGCCGACGAGCCGGTCTCGGCGCTGGACGTGTCGATCCAGGCCCAGGTGGTGAACCTGCTGGACGACCTCCAGGAGGAGCTCGGCCTGACGTACGTGATCATCGCGCACGACCTGTCGGTCATCCGGCACGTCTCCGACCGCATCGCGGTGATGTACCTCGGCAAGATCGTGGAGCTGACGGACCGCAAGTCGCTCTACGAGAACCCGATGCACCCGTACACCAAGGCCCTGCTGTCGGCCGTGCCGGTGCCCGACCCGAGGCGGCGGGGCGCGGCGACCGGCCGCATTCTGCTCAAGGGCGACGTGCCGTCGCCGATCTCCCCGCCGACCGGCTGCCGCTTCCACACGCGGTGCTGGAAGGCGACGCAGATCTGCACGACGCAGGAACCGCCGATGCTGGCGCTGAAGACCGGCCACCAGGTGGCCTGCCACCACCCGGAGAACGCCCCCGACCAGGCTCCGGGCGACCAGCCCCTGCCGGGCGCGGCGGACGCGGTGGCCACGGTCTCGGAGTAACGGCCGAAGGTGTGGGCGGGGCCGGATGCGCGCGGCGGCGCGCATCCGGCCCCGTCGGCGTTCGCGGCGGTAGCGGGCGCAGCCCCGGATCCTGAAGCCGCACCGGCCAGGGGCCCGCAGCCGGGCGGAGCCGCCCGGCAGGCGACAATGGCCCGGTGTCCCACGATCTCTTCCCGCCCGGGATCCAGCATGCCCTGGACCTCGCCGGCATCTTCGTCTTCGCCACCGCGGGCGCCCTGCTCGCCGTCCGCAAGAACTTCGACGTCTTCGGCATCGCCGTTCTCGCGCTGGTCACCGCCCTCGGCGGCGGCCTCTTCCGTGACCTCGTCATCGGCGCCGTCCCGCCGGCCGCCTTCGGCGAGCTCAGCTTCTTCGTCACGCCGCTGATCGCCGCCGCGCTCGTCTTCTTCCTCCACCCCGAGGTCCAGCGGATCAACCGGGCCATCAACGTCTGCGACGCCGCCGGCCTCGCGCTGTTCTGCGTGACGGGCACCACCAAGGCGTACGAGTACGGCCTCGGCCTCACCGCGTCCGCCGCGCTCGGCCTGGCCACGGCCGTCGGCGGCGGCGTACTGCGCGACGTACTCGCCAACGAGGTGCCCTCGCTGCTGCGCGACCGCGAGATGTACGCCGTGCCCGCCACGGTCGGCGCCGCTATGGTCGCCGTCTTCATCGCCCTGGAGTCCCTCAACGCCTTCACCACCGGCCTGGCGATCGTCACCACATTCGTTCTGCGCCTCCTCGCCATGCGCTACCACTGGCGGGCGCCGCTGGCCTGGAACCGTCGGTCGTCGGTGGCCGAAGAGCCGTAATACTAGAAAGCTACCGCTTAGTAGCTTCACGGTGTACCGTCGTTTTCATGTCAAACGCAGCTGCCCAGGCAACCATCGGCGACAGCGAGTTCGACCGCGACACCACGATCACCGCGCGCGCGGGCGAGCCCGGGGTGTACGACGCGGAGCTCTCCGCCGGGTGGACGATCATCACCGCCGTCAACGGCGGCTACCTGCTGGCCCTGGTCGGCCGGGCCCTGTCGGCGGCCCTCCCGCACCCGGACCCCTTCACCGTCTCCGCGCACTACCTGACCTCCTCCGTGCCCGGCCCCGCCGTGATCCGCACGCAGGTCGTACGGGTCGGCCGGACCCTCTCGACCGGCCAGGCCTCGCTGTTCCAGTACGACGAGAGCGGCGCCGAGATCGAGCGCATCCGCGTCCTCGCCTCCTACGGCGACCTCTCGTCCCTGCCGGACGACGTGCGGACGGTGGCCACGGCGCCCGGCATGCCGGCCTACGAGGACTGCCTCGGCGCGGAAGCCGGACCGGCCCCGATCCCCGGGAGCTCCGAGATCGTCGACCGGCTGCGGCTGCGGCTGGACCCCGCGACCGCGGGCTGGGCCGTCGGCGCTCCCTCGGGCAAGGGCGAGATGCGTGCCTGGTTCGAGCTGGCCGACGGCCGTGACGCCGACCCGCTGTCCATGCTCCTCGCCGTCGACGCGCTGCCGCCCACCGCCTTCGACCTGGGGCTGATCGGCTGGGCGCCGACCGTGGAACTCACCACGCACATCCGCCGCCGCCCGGCCCCGGGCCCGCTGCGCGTCGCCATCACCACGCGCAACCTGGCCGGCGGCTTCCTGGAGGAGGACGCCGAGGTCTGGGACTCGGCGGACCACCTGGTCGCCCAGTCCCGCCAGCTGGCCCGCGCCCCGCGCCAGTCCTGACACCTTCTCGACGCGCCCCCGCGCCCCCCTCGCACCGCTCGGCCCCGGCGGGCTTCGGGGGCGCGGCGACGGACTCCGTCGGCCGATCCTCGGCCGGGGGCCCGCGGGCCCCACGGGGCCCCGGCGGCCCCGAAGCGGCCGGCCTGACGGGACCGCGGCGCGGGAGGGTGCCGCCGCACTCGTAGAATCGGGGGATCATGGCCTACCTCGACCACGCCGCCACCACCCCGATGCTGCCGGAGGCCGCCGCGGCGATGACCGCGCAGTTCGCCGCCACGGGGAACGCGTCCTCCCTGCACGCCGCCGGCCGCCGGGCCCGCCGCACCGTCGAGGAGGCCCGCGAGGCCTTCGCCGACGCGATCGGCGCCCGTCCGAGCGAGGTGGTCTTCACCGCCGGCGGTACGGAGGCCGACAACCTCGCCGTCAAGGGCCTCTACTGGGCCCGCCGCGACGCCGACCCCGCCCGGACCCGGGTCCTGGCCAGCCCCGTCGAGCACCACGCCGTGCTCGACGCGGTCCACTGGCTCGCCGAGCACGAGGGCGCCCAGGTCGAGTACCTGCCGGTGGACCACTACGGGCGCGTGCACGCCGACGCCTTCCGCGAGGCCGTCGAGCGCAACCCCGACGACGTGGCTCTGGCCACCGTCATGTGGGCCAACAACGAGATCGGCACCGTCATGCCGGTCCGCGAACTGGCCGCCGTCGCGGGGGAGTACGGGATCCCGCTGCACTCCGACGCCGTGCAGGCCTTCGGGCAGCTCGACGTCTCCTTCGGCGACAGCGGCCTCGCCGCCATGACCGTCAGCGGGCACAAGGTCGGCGGCCCGTACGGCATCGGCGCGCTGCTGCTGGGCCGCGACCAGAGTCCCGTGCCCGTACTGCACGGAGGCGGCCAGGAACGGCACGTCCGCTCCGGCACCCTCGACGTGCCCGCCATCGCCGCCTTCGCGGTCGCCGCCGTCCTCGCCGCCGAGCGGCGCGAGCGGTTCGCCGCCGAGATCGGCGCACTGCGGGACGAGCTGGTCGCCGCCGTCCGCGCGGCCGTGCCGGACGCCGTCCTCGGCGGAGACCCCGACGACCGGCTCCCGGCCAACGCCCACTTCAGCTTCCCTGGCTGCGAGGGCGACTCCCTGCTGCTGCTGCTCGACGCCCAGGGCATCGAGTGCTCGACGGGCTCGGCCTGCACCGCCGGGGTGGCCCAGCCGAGCCACGTCCTGCTGGCCGCGGGCACCGACCCCGAACTGGCCCGGGGCACCCTGCGCTTCTCCCTCGGCCACACCTCCACCAAGGACGACATCGCAGCCCTGGCCGCAGCCATCGGCCCGGCCGTCGAACGCGCCCGTACGGCAGGCCTCAGCTAGGGCTCAGCGGGGGGCCGCCGCGAGTTCCGATCGGACCAGCCCCAGGTAGCGGTCCCAGTCCCAGTGGCTGCCCGGGTCCGTGTGGTCGGCGCCCGGGACCTCGGAGTGGCCCAGGATGTGCGTACGGTCCACGGGTATGTCGTACCTGCGGCAGATGTCGGCGGCCAGCCGGGCCGAGGCCGCGTACATCGCGTCCGTGAAGTCCTGCGGCCGGTCCACGAAGCCCTCGTGCTCGATGCCCACACTGCGCTCGTTCATCTTGCGGTTGCCCGAGTGGAAGGCGACGTCCAGCTCGCGCACCATCTGCTCGACATGGCCGTCCTGGGCCACTATGTAGTGGGCCGACGCTTGGTGCCACGGGTTCTTGAAGGCGTCCACCGAGGACGCGAAGCTGCCCTGCGTGACATGGATGACGATCCGGTCCACCGGGTAGTCGTCGGGCCGGTCCGCCAGCCGCCAGTTCGCCGGCGAGGCCGCCGTCCAGCCCACGCCCGGATGGTCCACCGCGCCCTCTTTTCGCGGCTTGCCCACCCCCGGCAGGAGCCACCAGGCGCGCTGCAGCTCGTCACGGCCGGCGATCGCCGCCACCGTGAAGATCCCCAGACCCCCGAACAGCACCGCCCGGCGCGTCCTGCGCGGCGCCGGCTTCGGTGCTCCGTCGACCTTTCCGCCCTTGCTCCCCATGTGATCCACCCCCCGTACCCCGATAACGCGCTGTGACCCCGCTCGGTTCCCCGTACTCTGGACGGTGCTATGACTGAGAACCTGCCGCGCACCGCCCGCCCCCTTCGCGTCCTCGCCGCCATGTCCGGCGGTGTCGACTCCGCCGTCGCCGCAGCCCGCGCGGTCGAAGCCGGGCACGACGTGACCGGCGTCCACCTGGCGCTCTCCGCGAACCCGCAGTCCTTCCGGACCGGAGCCCGCGGCTGCTGCACCATCGAGGACTCCCGCGACGCCCGCCGCGCCGCGGACGTCATCGGCATCCCCTTCTACGTCTGGGACCTCGCCGAGCGCTTCCGCGAGGACGTGGTCGAGGACTTCATCTCCGAGTACGAGGCCGGGCGCACGCCCAACCCCTGCCTGCGCTGCAACGAGAAGATCAAGTTCGCCGCGCTGCTCGACAAGGCCCTCGCCCTCGGCTTCGACGCCGTCTGCACCGGCCACTACGCCACCGTCGTCCTGAACGAGGACGGCACGCGCGAGCTGCACCGCGCCTCCGACATGGCCAAGGACCAGTCGTACGTCCTCGGCGTCCTGGACGAGAAGCAGCTCGCCCACGCCCTCTTCCCGCTCGGCGACACCCTCACCACCAAGGAAGAGATCCGCGCCGAGGCCGAGGAGCGGGGCCTGGCCGTGGCGAAGAAGCCCGACAGCCACGACATCTGCTTCATCGCCGACGGCGACACCCAGGGCTTCCTCGCGAACCGCCTCGGCAAGGCCGAGGGCGACATCGTCGACGAGGCGACCGGCGAGAAGGTCGGCACCCACGAGGGCGCCTTCGGCTTCACCATCGGCCAGCGCAAGGGCCTGCGCATCGGCCACCCCGCCCCCGACGGCAAGCCGCGCTACGTCCTCGACATCTCGCCGGTGAACAACACCGTCACCGTCGGCCCCGTCGAGGCCCTCGACGTCACCGCCCTGACCGCGATCCGCCCCCGCTGGTGCGGATCCACGGCCGCCGCCGCGGGCACCTACACCGCCCAGCTGCGCGCCCACGGCGGCGAGACCGAGGTCTTCGCCGAGCTCGTGGACGGCGAGCTGCACGTCTCCTTCACCGAACCGGTCCGCGGCGTGGCCCCCGGCCAGGCGATCGTCCTCTACGACGGCACCCGCGTGGTGGGCTCCGCCACCATCGCCACGACCACTCGGGCCGCGGCCGCCGCCGTGTGAGCCCCGCCCCGGGTGCGGGAGCGGGGCGACCCGGACGCGAAGGTGGAAGTGGGGGACGCCGGGGAGCGGAGGGGGACTACCCCCGGTCCTGCCGCCCTGTGCGGTCCCGCTGCTGCTCATGGGAGTCGCCGCGGGTACTGCGGCCGCCGCCCAGTCCGCACCCGCCACCCTGCGGGCCACGTCGGCGAGCGAGATCCTCGCGCTTCGCGAAGTCCCTGTGACCGCCCCCGTGGCCGCCCCCTGACCGCTGCTGGATCCCGGACCGGCTAGGCGTTCGGCTAGGCGACCGTCAGGACGATCTTGCCGGTCGTGCGGCCCTGCTCGCCGATCTCGTGGGCCTTCGCGGCCTGCTCCAGCGGCAGCACCGTGTCGACCAGCGGCTTCAGCAGGCCCTGCTCGACCAGGGCCGCGATCTCCTCCAGGCCCTTCAGGTCCGGCTCCACGAGCACCCAGGCGGCCTGCATGCCCTGCGTGTCGGCCGGGATGCCGTCCGGGCCGGGCAGGGTCACCAGGTGGCCGCCCGGCTTCAGCACCTTCAGGGAGCGCTGCCCGTAGTCCCCGCCGATGGCGTCGATCACGACGTCCACGTCCGCGACCGCGTCCTCGAAGTCGGTGGTGCGGTAGTCGATCACCTCGTCGGCGCCCAGACCGCGCAGCAGGTCGTGCTTGCCCGCGCTCGCGGTGCCGATCACGTACGCGCCGCGGGCCTTGGCGATCTGCACGGCCAGGTGGCCGACCCCGCCGGCCGCGGCGTGCACCAGCACCCGCTGCCCGGCCGAGACCCCGGCGGTGTCCACCAGCGCCTGCCAGGCGGTCAGTGCCGCCAGCGGCAGCGCGGCGGCCTGTACGTGGTCCAGGGAGGCGGGCTTGCGGGCGAAGTGCCGGGCGGGAGCCGCCACGTACTGCGCGTAGGCGCCGGCCTGCTGCGGGAAGCGGGGCATCCCGTACACCTCGTCGCCCACCCGGTGCAGGGTCACGCCCGGTCCGACGGCCTCGACCGTGCCCGACACGTCCCAGCCGACCTGCGGGACCGGCCCCCAGGGAATGAGGGCTCCGGAGGCCCGGGTCTTCCAGTCGACGGGGTTCACCCCGGCCGCGTGGACGCGTACCAGGACCTCTCCCATGCCCGGCTCCGGGCGGTCCAGCTCGGTCTCGGTCAGTACCTCGGGTCCGCCCCACTGGCTGACGACGACGGCGCGCATGTGTTTCTCCTCAGGTGTTGCAGGCGTGTCCGGTGTGTCCGGCGCTGCTCCGGAACCAGCTTCGGCGCCGACGGCAGTCCATGGTGTTGGCCGGACGGCCACCATGTGTCAGGATTTGGCCATGCACCGGATCGCAGTACTGGCCCTCGAAGGCGTCCCCCCGTTCGAGCTCGGGATCCCCTCCCGGGTCTTCGGCAACGCCCTGGACGAGGCCGGGAACCCGCTCTACGAGCTGACCGTCTGCACCGCCGACGGACGGCCCGTGGCCAGCGACGCGGGCTTCACCGTGGGCGTCTCGGCGGGCCCCGAGGCCCTCGCCGCCGCCGATACCGTGATCATCACGCCCACGCACTCCATGGACGAGCTCGCGCAGGGCGCGCCCCTGCCGCAGCCGCTGACCGACGCGCTCGCCGCGATCAGGCCCGGCACCCGGATCGTCTCCCTGTGCACCGGCTCCTACGTCCTCGCCGCCGCCGGGATGCTCGACGGCCGGCCCGCCACCACGCACTGGCTGCACGCGCCCGAGTTCCAGCGCGGCTTCCCGCGCGTCCGGCTCGACGAGGAGGTCCTCTTCGTCGACGACGGCGACATCCTCACCTCGGCGGGCGTGGCGGCCGGCGTCGACCTCTGCCTCTACCTGATCCGCCAGGACCACGGCTCCGCCGTCGCCAACCGCGCCGCCCGGCTGTGCGTCGTCCCGCCGTGGCGGGACGGCGGGCAGGCCCAGTACATCGACCGGCCCGTTCCCGAACCCACCATCGCCACCACCACCGCCACCCGTGCCTGGGCCCTGGAACGCCTCGACTCCCCGATCACCCTGGGCGAGCTGGCCGCCCACGCCCGGATGAGCCTGCGCACCTTCACCCGGCGCTTCCGCGACGAGGTCGGCATGACCCCGGTGCAGTGGCTCACCACCCAACGCCTCGAAGTGGCCCGGCACTTGCTGGAGTCCAGCGACCTGCCGGTCGACCTGGTCGCCCACCGGGCCGGCTTCGGCTCCGCGGGCTCCCTGCGCCAGCACATGCGGACCGCCCTCGGGATCTCCCCGATCGCCTACCGCCGCACCTTCCAGCCGCACAGCCCCGCCCTGGCATGACCTCAGGAGTAATCGCCTCCGACGCCGCGTCCTGACAGGATCTGGCCAACAGCCCGAACCCGCGGGCCGGTTGAAGGGGGAGATCATCATGACCGCATACGCCATCGGACACATCCGCCCCGACACGATGAACGAGGACGTCCTCCGCTACATCGAGGAGATCCAGTCCACCATGGACCCCTTCGACGGCCGCTTCCTGGTCCACGGCAAGGAGGTCGAGGTCAAAGAGGGCCCCTGGCCCGGCACGGTCGTCGTCATCGGCTTCCCGGACATCGACAAGGCCCGCGGCTGGTACGCCTCCGACGCCTACCAGGCCCTCATCCCGCTGCGCACCGACCACATCGCGGGCGAGGTCATCCTGGTCGAGGGCGTCCCGGCCGACTACGACGCCTCGAAGACGGCGGCCGCCCTGCGCGAAGCCGCCGGGCTCTGACCGTGGGCAACCGCTGGGGGAGTACGGGACCAGGCCCTGGAGCGGTGGGCCGGGCCGCGGCGTGACGCGCGGGCCGCGCTGGTCGCGGCGCACCCGCACATCCTGGTCGGTGACGGCTTCGGCCCCGCCGTGGGCGCCGATCCGGCCGTCACCGCCCGCGCCGTGATCGAGGCGGCGTACCGCGAGGCCGCCGACGCCTGACGGGTGCGAGCATGGGCGGTATGGCTACTCACCTGATCACCGGTGCCGGATCCGGCATCGGCGCCGCCGTCGCCGCCCGCCTGCACGCGCGCGGCGACGACCTCGTCCTCCTCGCCCGCGACGCCGGACGCGGCAAGCAGCTCGTCGAGCGGTACCCCGGGGCGCGGGCCCTCGTGGGCGACCTCGCCGATCCCGACCGGCTCTCGTGGGCCTTCTCCAAGCAGCCCGTGCCCGAGCGGATCGACTCGCTCCTGCACATCGCCGGGATCGTGGACCTCGGACCGGTGGGCGAGCTGCGGCCCAAGACCTGGCACCAGCAGCTCAACGTGAACCTGATCGCCCCCGCCGAGGTGACCCGGCTGCTGCTGCCCACCCTGCGCGCCTCGCGCGCCGACATCGTCTTCGTGAACTCCGGCGCCGGGCTCCACGCGCACGCCGGGTGGAGCGCGTACGCAGCCTCCAAGCACGGCCTCAAGGCGCTCGCCGACTCCCTCAGGGAGGAGGAGAAGCCCCACGGCATCCGCGTGACCTCCGTCTACCCCGGCCGTACCGCGAGCCCCATGCAGGCCAAGGTGCACTCGCAGGAGGGCAAGGAGTACGACCCCGCGAAGTGGATCGACCCCGAGTCCGTGGCGACGACCGTCGTCATGGCCATCGATCTGCCGCGCGACGCCGAGGTCAACGACCTGAGCGTCAGGCCCGGCCGATGAGCGCGAGCGCCACCGGCGTCGGTTCGCTGCCCGGGGGCGACGCCCGCGAGGCGGCCAAGACCGTCACCGGTTCCTTCGAGGAGTTCCCGTACCTGGCCGAGCTGCCCGCCCGGGGGCCCGGCGCCGACATGATCGGCCGCTCCCTCGGGCTGCTGGTCGAGATGTACGCGCACGTGGAACCCAGCGGCTGGCGGGTCAGCGACCGCCCCGGGCGGGACACGCGCAGGGCCCGGTCCTGGCTCGGCGAGGACCTCGACGCCTTGGAGGAGTTCACGCAGGGGTACGAGGGCAAGCTCAAGGTCCAGGCCGTCGGTCCGTGGACGCTGGCCGCCGCGCTGGAGCTGCACGGCGGCGAGGCCGTGCTCCAGGACGCGGGCGCGTGCCGGGACCTGGCGGGATCGCTGGCCGAGGGGCTGCGCGAGCACCTGGCGGACGTACGCAAGCGCATTCCCGGCGCCGAGATCGTGCTGCAGTTCGACGAGCCGTCCCTGACCTCGGTGCTGCTCGGCCGGGTGCGGTCCGCGAGCGGCTACCGCACCTACCGCGCCGTGGACCGGCAGGTCGTCGAGGGCACCCTGCGCGAGCTCTTCGCCGTCCATGACGGGGAGGTCGTCGTCCACTCCTGCGCGCCCGAGGTCCCCTTCGGGCTGCTGCGGCGGGCCGGTGCCACGGGCGTGTCGTTCGATTTCTCGTTGCTCACCGAGCGCGAGGACGACGCCATCGGGGAGGCCGTCGAGGGCGGTACGAAACTCTTCGCCGGAGTGGTGGCGGGCACCGACGTCCCGTTGTCAGACCCTGCCGGTAGCGTCATGGGTGTCAGGAAGCTTTGGCGCAGGCTGGGACTGGCCCCGGGGACTCTGGCGGAGTCCGTCGTGGTCACCCCGTCGTGCGGTCTGGCGGGCGCTTCACCCGCCTACGCGCGCGCGGTGCAGGCGCATTGCGTCAGGGCGGCGAGGTCGCTCGCCGACAACCCTGAGTGACGGTCGAGACGGGGCACGGGAGGACACGGCATGGCAGCCGAACAGCAGGACACGGCAGCACCGGCGGCGGTGCGTGAGCAGCACGCGCTGCTGGCCGAGCAGGTCGAGGAGCACCGCTTCCGGTACTACGTGAACGACCAGCCGGTCGTCAGCGACGCCGAGTTCGACAAGCTGCTGCGCTCGCTGGAGGCGCTGGAGGAGCAGTATCCGCAGCTGCGCACCCCCGACTCGCCGACCCAGAAGGTGGCCGGGGCGTACGAGACGGACTTCGCCTCCGTCGAGCACCGGGAGCGCATGCTCTCCCTCGACAACGCCTTCGACGACGAGGAACTGGCCGCGTGGGCCGAGCGGGTGGCCCGGGACGTGAACACCCCGGACTACCACTACCTGTGCGAGCTGAAGGTGGACGGACTCGCCGTCAACCTCACCTACGAGAACGGCCGGCTGACCCGCGCCGCCACCCGCGGCGACGGCCGCACCGGTGAGGACATCACGCCCAACGTCCGCACCATCGCCGAGATCCCGGACCGGCTGAAGGGCGACCGGATCCCGGCGCTCGTCGAGATCCGCGGCGAGGTCTACTTCCCGATGGAGAAGTTCGAGGAGCTCAACGCGCGGCTCGTCGAGGCCGAGGGCAAGCCCTTCGCCAACCCGCGCAACGCGGCGGCCGGTTCGCTGCGCCAGAAGGACCCGAAGGTCACCGCGAGCCGCCCGCTGCACATGGTCGTGCACGGCATCGGCGCCCGCCAGGGTTTCGAGATCGAGCACCAGTCGCAGGCGTACGAGCTGCTCCACGAGTGGGGCCTGCCCACCGCGCAGCACAACAAGGTGGTCTCCTCCCTCGCCGAGGTCCGGGAGTTCATCGCGTACTTCGGCGAGAACCGGCACTCGGTGGAGCACGAGATCGACGGCGTCGTCGTCAAGCTCGACGAGATCGCCCTCCAGGGCCGCCTCGGTTCCACCGCCCGCGCCCCGCGCTGGGCCATCGCCTGGAAGTACGCGCCCGAAGAGGTCAACACCAAGCTCATCGACATCAAGGTCGGCGTCGGGCGCACCGGGCGCGTGACCCCGTACGCGCAGGTGGAGCCGGTGACGGTGGCGGGCTCGGAGGTCGAGTTCGCGACGCTGCACAACCAGGAGGTCGTCAAGGCCAAGGGCGTGCTCATCGGGGACACCGTCGTACTGCGCAAGGCGGGCGACGTCATCCCCGAGATCCTCGGGCCGGTCGTGGACCTGCGGGACGGCAGCGAGCGCGAGTTCGTGATGCCCGCCGAATGCCCCGAGTGCGGGACGGCGCTGAGGCCGATGAAGGAGGGGGACATCGACGTCCGGTGCCCCAACGCGCAGACCTGCCCCGCCCAGTTGCGCGAGCGGCTCTTCTACCTCGCCGGCCGGCAGAGTCTGGACATCGAGAACTTCGGCATGGTGGCGGCGGCCGCGCTGACCGGCCCGCTGGAACCGGCCCAGCCGCCGCTGCTGGACGAGGGCGACCTCTTCGACCTGACCATCGAGCAGCTGCTGCCCATCAAGGCGTACGTCCTGGACCAGGACAGCGGACTGCCCAAGCGGGACCCGAAGACGGGCGAGGAGAAGATCGTCACGGTCTTCGCCAACCAGAAGGGCGAGCCGAAGAAGAACGCCCTGGCGATGCTGGAGAACATCGCGGCCGCCAAGGCCCGCCCGCTCGCCCGCGTCATCAACGGCCTGTCGATCCGCCATGTCGGCCCGGTCGCGGCGGAGGCCCTCGCCCGCGAGTTCCGGTCGATCGAGGCCATCGAGAAGGCCACCGAGGAGGAGCTGACCGCCACCGACGGGGTCGGGGCGATCATCGCGGCGTCCCTCAAGGAGTGGTTCGCAGAGCCGTGGCACCAGGAGATCCTGCGCAAGTGGCGGGAGTCCGGGGTCCGGATGGAGGAGGAAGGTTCCGCCGAGGAGGCGGGGCCGCGTCCGCTGGAGGGGCTGACTGTCGTCGTCACCGGCACTTTGCAGAGCCACACCCGGGACGGCGCGAAGGAGGCCCTGCAGAGCCGCGGGGCCAAGGTCACCGGTTCCGTCTCGAAGAAGACCTCCTTCGTCGTGGTCGGCGACAACCCCGGCTCGAAGTACGACAAGGCCGTGCAGCTGAAGCTCTCCATCCTCGACGACGCCGGCTTCGAGGTGCTGCTGGAGCAGGGCCCGGACGCGGCCCGGGAGGCGGCGCTCGCGGTGGACGGCGACGGCGGAGCGGAGTAAGACCTCGGTAGGGGCAACCGGCCGACAGGCCCGACGGGAGTAGCGAAGGCGAACGGATGCGTGGGGTGCGGCCGTACGGGCGGGCGCACGCCAGGCGCGACGGACGGTGGTAAACGGCTGGTACAAGCCTGGTGGCAGGGCGGTGACCTGTCGGATCATCGGATGGGTGACCAGGGGGTCCTGGTTCAAACTCACCCGTTCGGCGGATACCGTACTGATGAGGATGGCCGGGTCGCATTCGGGCAACCACCGCCGACCGCTGCCCCTGGGCCCCTCTCGCGTCCTACTGTTGAGGGGTGCGCCCCTCGTGCACGGCTGCAGGATGCGATTCCAGCCGTGGTGGCACGACAACGGGGCCATTGCGTGACATCGGCATCGCCGGCTGTGAGAGGGACGGGCATGAAACCCACCGAGAGCGCCGACCCGTCACATGAATTCGGCGGGGACATCCCGTCCATGCGGGCGGGGCGGATGGGTGTCCTGGGGTCCAGGACACCGGAGACCCGGCCGCTCACGGCCGGCGGGCCCGGAGTGGGACGGCGCGGCGTGCTGTCCTTCGCCGTCGTGGGCCTGTCCGTCGTGGTGCTCGCGGCCGGGATCGCCTCCTCCCTGACCCGCCGTCATGTCCTGTTCCCCGGTGGCGCGGTGGGCTGGGCGCTCGCCCTGCTCACCGGTATCATCGTCGGCCACCTCGTCGCGCTCGGCCGCGACCGCTGGTGGGGCGGCACCGGATCGGGCGCCGCACTCACCCTCGGCGTGCTCATCCTCTACGGGTGGGTGCCCGCCGGCCTCGTCTCGCTGGCGGTGGTCTCCCTGGTCGGAGCCGCCCGCCGGCACCGCTGGCGGCAGGGCCTGCTGCACGGCTCCGTGGACATCCTCGGCATCGGCGCGGGAGCCCTCGTACTCGCCGCCTTCGGCGAGGCCCCGTCCGTCGAGACCCCCTGGAACCCCACCACCTGGGGCCTGGACGCGGTGCCCGAGGTCGTCCTCGTCGCCGTCGCCTACCTGCTCTCCACCAGGGTCCTGCTGCGGATCGCGCTGGCCCCGCGCGGCGGCGGCCTGCCCACGGTCGCCCGTACGGCCCTGATCCGGCAGGCTTTAGTAGCCGTCGCCCTGCTCGGCATCGCCCCGCTGATCTGCGTCGTCGCGGTCACGCAGCCGGTGCTGCTGCCGCTGTTCGCCGTACCGCTGATCGCGCTCGACTCCACCCTGTGGATCGCCCGGGCACGCGCCGAGGAGCAGCTGCGGGATCCGCTGACCGGGCTGCCGAACCGGCAGTGGCTGCTGGAACGGGCCTGGAGCGCCCTGGACGAGGCCGAACGTTCGGGCACTCGGGCAGCTCTTGTACTGATCGACCTGGACCGCTTCCGCGCGGTCAACGACACCCTGGGCCACCTCGCGGGCGACCGGCTGCTCCTCCAGATCGCCGACCGGCTGCGCCAGGCCCTGCCCGAGGAGGCCGAGGCGGCCCGGCTCGGCGGTGACGAGTTCGCCGTGCTGCTCCCCGTCGCCGACTCCACCACCAGCGCCCAGCGGATCGCCCGCCACCTGGTCGCGGAGCTCAGCTCCCCGCTGGACCTGGACGGCCTCACCCTCGTCCTGGAGGCCAGCGCCGGCCTCGCCGTCTTCCCCGACCACGCGCTGGACGCGGAGGGGCTGCTGCGGCGCGCGGACGTGGCGATGTACCAGGCGAAGCGCGACCGCACGGGCGTGGAGGTGTACGAGTCCAAGCGGGACAGCAACACGCCCGACCGCCTGGGCCTCCTCGGCGATCTCCGCCGGGCCCTCGACGCCGGTGAAGTGGAACTCCACTACCAGCCCAAGGTTCGCTTCGACGGGCAGGTCGCAGGGCTCGAAGCCCTGGTGCGCTGGGTGCATCCGGAACGCGGGCGGGTGTCCCCGGACGAGTTCATCGCGATCGCCGAGACCTCCGGCCTGATGCCGCACCTGACGGAGTACGTCCTGGAGACGGCCCTCGCCCAGGCGGCGCGCTGGCGGGCCCAGGGCCTGAAGGTCCCGGTGGCCGTCAACGTCTCGCCGCGCGACGTCCACACCCCGGGGTTCGCGGGAGCGGTGGCCGCGAGGCTGGCCCGGCACGGGGTCCCGGCGAGCGGCCTCCAGCTGGAGATAACCGAACACGTGCTGCTGGAGGACCCCCAGCGGGCGGCGGACACCATGGCGGGGCTCACCGGCCACGGCGTGAAGATGTCCCTGGACGACTTCGGCACGGGGTACTCCTCGCTGGTCCACCTGCGCCGCCTGCCGGTCAGCGAGCTGAAGATCGACCGGTCCTTCGTCGGGCGGCTCGCCGTCGACGCGCAGGACGCGGAGATCGTCCGCTGCACGGTGGACCTGGCGCACTCGCTGGGCCTGCTGGTCGTGGCGGAGGGCGTGGAGGACGACGAGACGTGGGAGCGGCTGCGGGACCTGGGCTGCGACGCGGTGCAGGGCTGGCTGGTCGCCGCCGCGATGCCGCCGCAGGAGGCCACCGCCTGGCTGCTGGCGCGCGGCGAGCGCGGCTGGCGCCGCCCGGCCGACATCTCGGCGGAGCTCGCGGCCGCGGAGGCCGACGCGGTCTGACCGCGGCCGGCCGCGGCGCCGTTGCCGGGCTCCGCCCCGGACCCCGGGCGGACCCCGGGCGGAGCCCGGGAAGCCCCGTGCGGCGGGCCCGCGCCCAGCCTCGTGGCGGCATCAGCGCAAACCGTTTCGTGGGTCGGGGGCAGGGCCCCATAGGATTGGGTCCGAAAAGAAACATCCACCCACCCCCAGAGGATCGCTGCATGCCTGGCATTACGCGCGAGGAGGTCGTCCACCTCGCTCGGCTGGCGCGCCTTGAGCTGTCCAGCAACGAGCTGGATCACTTCGCCGGACAGCTCGGCGACATCATCGGCGCGGTCGCCCGCGTATCCGAGGTCGCCGACCAAGACGTCCCGCCGACCTCCCACCCGCTGCCCCTGACGAACGTCATGCGCGCGGACGAGGTCCGTCCCTCGCTCACCCCCGAGCAGGCGCTCTCCGGCGCTCCCGCCCAGGAGCAGCAGCGATTCAAGGTGCCGCAGATCCTGGGGGAGGACTAACAGCCATGACCGACATCATCAAGCTCACGGCCGCCGAGACCGCCGAGAAGATCGCCTCCGGCGAGCTCACGGCCGTCGAGGTCACCGAGGCCCACCTGGCCCGCATCGACGCGACCGACGAGAAGGTCCACGCCTTCCTGCACGTCGACCGCGAAGGCGCGCTCGCCCAGGCCCGCGCCGTCGACGCCAAGCGCGCGGCCGGCGAGAAGCTCGGCCCGCTGGCCGGCGTGCCCCTCGCCCTCAAGGACATCTTCACCACCGTCGGGGTCCCGACCACCGTCGGTTCGAAGATCCTCGAAGGCTGGATCCCGCCGTACGACGCCACCCTGACGCGCAAGCTGAAGGAAGCCGACGTCGTCATCCTCGGCAAGACCAACATGGACGAGTTCGCCATGGGGTCCTCCACCGAGAACAGCGCCTACGGGCCCACCGGCAACCCGTGGGACCTCACCCGGATCCCCGGCGGCTCCGGCGGCGGCTCCGCGGCCGCGCTGGCCGCCTTCCAGGCCCCCCTCGCCATCGGCACGGACACCGGCGGTTCCATCCGCCAGCCCGCCGCCGTCACCGGCACGGTCGGCGTGAAGCCCACGTACGGCGGCGTCTCCCGTTACGGCATGGTGGCCTTCTCCTCCTCCCTCGACCAGGGCGGTCCCTGCGCCCGTACGGTCCTGGACGCGGCCCTCCTCCACGAGGTCATCGCCGGTCACGACCCGCTCGACTCCACCTCCATCGACGCCCCGGTCCCGCCGGTCGTCGAGGCCGCCCGCAACGGCTCCGTCGCCGGCATGCGCGTCGGCGTGGTCAAGCAGTTCGCCGGCGAGGGCTACCAGGCCGGTGTCGTCCAGCGCTTCAACGAGTCGGTGGAGCTCCTGGGCGAGCTCGGCGCCGAGATCGTCGAGCTGGACTGCCCGTCCTTCGACCTCGCGATGGCCGCGTACTACCTGATCGCGCCGTCCGAGTGCTCCTCGAACCTGGCCCGCTTCGACGCCATGCGCTACGGCATGCGCGTCGGCGACGACGGCACCAAGTCCGCCGAGGACGTCACCGCCCTGACCCGCGAAGCCGGCTTCGGCGACGAGGTCAAGCGCCGCGTCATCCTCGGTACGTACGCGCTCAGCTCCGGCTACTACGACGCGTACTACGGCTCCGCCCAGAAGGTCCGCACGCTCATCACCCAGGACTTCGAGAAGTCCTTCGAGAAGGTCGACGTGATCGTCTCCCCGACGACCCCGACCACCGCCTTCCCGATCGGTGAGCGCACCGACGACCCGCTCGCCATGTACCTCGCGGACCTGTGCACCATCCCGACCAACCTGGCCGGCAACTCCGCCATGTCGCTGCCCTGCGGCCTGGCGCCGGAGGACGGTCTCCCGGTCGGGCTGCAGATCATCGCCCCCGCGATGAAGGACGACCGGCTCTACAAGGTCGGCGCCGCCGTAGAGGCCGCCTTCGTCGCGCGCTGGGGTCACCCGCTGCTTGAGGAGGCACCGTCGCTGTGAGCACCAGTGCACTGTCCAAGGCCAAGGGCTTCAAGAAGTCCAAGACCGGCACCTACCTGTCGATCGGCACCACCGCCTTCGGCGCCATCGGCGTGATCAAGCAGGTCAAGAAGGCCCGCAGCGAGCACGACATGCTGAAGCTGGTCGACGCCGCCGTGTCCGCCGCCGCCATCGTCACCGGCCTCGCGATCCTGTACCGCGAGCTGAAGCGCCTGGGCGACGACGACGTCCTGCTGGGCTGAGAGGGAAAGTTTCACCGTGACCACCTTCACCGAACTGCTCTCGTACGAGGACGCTCTCGCCTCGTTCGACCCCGTCATGGGCCTTGAGGTCCATGTCGAGCTCGGCACCAAGACCAAGATGTTCTGCGGCTGTTCCACCGAGCTGGGCGCCGAGCCCAACTCGCAGACCTGCCCCACCTGCCTCGGTCTGCCCGGCTCCCTGCCGGTCGTCAACGCGATCGGCGTCGAGTCCGCCATCAAGATCGGCCTCGCGCTGAACTGCGAGATCGCCGAATGGTGCCGCTTCGCCCGGAAGAACTACTTCTATCCGGACATGCCGAAGAACTTCCAGACCTCTCAGTACGACGAGCCCATCGCCTTCAACGGCTTCCTGGACGTCCAGCTGGAGGACGGCGAGATCTTCCGCGTGGAGATCGAGCGCGCCCACATGGAGGAGGACACCGGCAAGTCGCTGCACGTCGGCGGCGCCACCGGCCGTATCCACGGCGCGTCCCACTCCCTGCTGGACTACAACCGCGCCGGCATCCCGCTCATCGAGATCGTCACCAAGCCGATCGAAGGAGCGGGCGAGCGCGCCCCCGAGGTCGCCAAGGCGTACGTCGCCGAGCTGCGCGAGGTCATCAAGGCGCTCGGCGTCTCCGAGGCCCGCATGGACAAGGGCCAGATGCGCTGCGACGTGAACCTGTCGCTGCGCCCGACCCCCGAGTCCGAGTTCGGCACCCGCAGCGAGACCAAGAACGTCAACTCGCTCCGGTCGGTCGAGCGCGCGGCGCGCTTCGAGATCCAGCGCCACGCGGCCGTCCTGCAGTCCGGCGGCACGATCGTGCAGGAGACCCGTCACTTCCACGAGGAGGACGGCTCCACCACCTCCGGCCGCATCAAGGACAACGCCGAGGACTACCGGTACTTCCCGGAGCCCGACCTGGTCCCCGTGGCCCCGGCCCGCGACTGGGTCGAGGAGCTGCGCGCCGGCCTCCCCGAGATGCCGCGCGTGCGCCGCAACCGGCTCCGCGAGGAGTGGGGCGTCACCGAGCACGACATGCAGTCGATCCTCAACGCGGGCGCGGTGGACTCCATCGTCGCCACGATCGAGGCGGGTGCCGACTCGGCCGCCGCGCGCAAGTGGTGGATGGGCGAGCTGGCGCGCAACGCCAACGAGCAGGGCGTCGGCGTCGACGAGCTGCCGGTCACCCCGGCCCAGGTGGCCCGGGTCGCGGCGCTGGTCGCCGACGGTTCGCTCAACGACAAGCTCGCCCGCAAGGTGTTCGAAGGCGTCCTCGCGGGCGAGGGCAGCCCGGACGAGGTCGTCGAGAAGCGCGGCCTGAAGGTCGTCTCGGACGAGGGCGCGCTCGGCGCGGCCGTGGACGAGGCCATCGCGGGCAACGCGGCCATCGCGGACAAGATCCGCGGCGGCAAGATCGCCGCCGTCGGCGCGCTGGTCGGCGCGGTCATGAAGACCACCCGCGGCCAGGCCGACGCCGCGCGCGTCAAGGAGCTCATCCTGGAGCGCCTGGGCGTCTCCGAGTAGCAGCCCCTGTCGCATGGCAGGGCGGCCCCGCACCGGATCCCGGTGCGGGGCCGTCGGCGTATCCGGTCAGCGGGTGAGCTGCGGGGCGGCGATGACGACGGTGCCGTTGTTGCAGCCCATGTCGACCTTGACGCGCAGCCGCAGGGCCCCGGTCACGTCCACCGACTGGGTGACGGGCTTGCCGAGTTCGACGAGTTCGGAGAAGGCGGCGGGCTTGCCGTCGAGGGCGATGGTGACCCGGCCCTTCTGGTTCGTGGAGCCGTCGTCGATCCCGGCGGTGAACTCCAGGTGCTTCCACTCGCGGTTGAGGTCGAACTCCGTGATCGCCTCGTCGTTGCAGTCGGGCTCCGCGATGAAGGCGGTCCCGTACTGCTTGGTGTTGATCTTCGCCGAACCGATCCTGAAGTTGCCCAGACCCGATACGGGTGCCATGACGGTCAGATCGGCGGCCTTGATGTCCGGAGCGAAGCCCGAGGGCGATCTGGACCCCGTCGCACCGGGCTCGGCGGACGGGCCGTCGCTGCTCCCGCCGCTGTCGCTGACCGACGGGGACGGGGTCGGGGAGTCCGACTCCGTCGGGTCCGCGGAGGGGCTGGGTCCGGCGGACTGCTTGCTGTCCGTGGCCCGGCCGGCCGCCTTGTCCTTGTCACCGAGCAGCCGTACGCCGAGCACCGCGAGCGCCGCCAGGACCACCACGGTGGCCGCCGAGCCGAGGATCAGGGCGGTCCGGCGCTTCCTGGGGCGGGGCGGCTCCGGGGCCGGGGCCGTGGGCGGCGCCAGGTTGTACGTCGGCCCGTACCCGGTGGGCACCGTCGCGGGCAGGGCCTCGGGCAGGGGCTCCGGTACGGGGACGGGCGCCGGTGCCGGTGCCGGTGCCGGCGCGGGCGTCGGGGACGCCGGGGCGTACGCGGGCGGCGGCGGCACGTGCGGAGTCGGAGCCGCCGCGGGCTTCGCCGGGGCCGCGTCCTGCACCGCCCGCTGCGAGGTGGAGGAGGCGGTCGTGGACACGACCGCGTGGCGGACGTCCTTCATCCAGCCGGACAGGCTCACCGGCCGCTCGGCGGGATCGCCCGCGCAGATGGAGGTGATCCGGGCCCGCTGCCCGGCGTCCAGCACGGCGAGCTGCGGGAGCGCGGCCATCGCCCGGGCCAGCTGGTCCGGCGAATTGGGCGGGGACTCACCGCTCAGCATGAAGTACGCGATCGCCCCGAAGGCGTACCGGTCCGTACCCGGGGTGCGCTTGCCGTCGAAGACTTCGGGGGCCGCGTAGCCCGGGGTGAACCAGACCTCCGCCGTCTGGTGGTCGGCGGTCAGCTTGCTGAGGCCGAAGTCCACCAAGGTGGCCTGCCCGTGCGCGTCGACCATCACGTTGCCGGGGGACAGGTCTCCGTGGATCACCTGGCGCCCGGACGGCGTGGCCTTCCCCGAGTGCAGCCAGTCCAGTACGTCGGCCAGCTGCTCCAGCGTGCGCATCACCTCACGACGCTCGGCGGCGGTGGCGAGCGTCCGCTCCGCCCGCCAGTCGCGCAGGTCGAGCCCGTCGACGTGGTTCATGACGAGGACGAGCGCCCGCCCCGTCAGGGTCGAGGACTCGCCGGGCCGGTGGATCGGCGGCCCCTCGAAGTGCTCCCGTACGCCGACCACACCGGGCCGGTGGACGAACCGCAGCAGCTCGGCCTGCTCGTTCCACTTCTGGCTGATGCGATCGAAGATGTCCGGCGTGATGGTCGTCTTGGAGTCGAGCACCTTGACGACCACGGGCTCGGATCCGCCGGCGAGCTCGAGCTCCGCGAGGTAGAGCACGGCCTCCCCGCCGCGCCCGATCGACCGGAGCAAGCGGTAGCGGTCCGCCGCCGAGTCCGGCCCGATGTGCAGGTTCTGGCTGGTCAATTTCCCCCCAGCGCCAGTGGTTTGATTGGGGATCAGCTTCCAGCCGTCGGGCGTGCGGGGTCAATGGGAATCGGGATCCCCGTTAGGGTGACGGCATGGGCGGCGCCTTCCGGCCACCGCCCAGCTCGCACACCGCCGAACAGTCGTACGCCGGTCAGCCGATCTTCTGCGAAGACGCCGGCGGGTTGAGGAAGGCCAGGCGGGCCGGCTTGGCCGGGAGGTAGACCTCGGGCAGGTCGATCTCCGGGAGTTCGACCTCCGGGCCGAGTGTGAAACCGGTGCGCTCCAGGAGGGCGACCGCCTTGGCGTTGCGGGCGTCCGGCTCGGCGACCAGGCGCCGGGCGCCGCCGTCGGAGAACAGGTAGGCGATGAAGGCGGTCATCAGGCCCGCGGTGAAGCCGTGCTGGGCCACGCCCCCGCTGGGGCCGATCAGCAGGTGCACGCCGACGTCCCCGGGCTGGACCTCGTAGCACTCGCTGACCCGGTCCTCGGCGCAGTCGTACGTCTGGAACAGTGCGACCTGCTCGCCGTCGCGCGCGATCATGAACGCGTGGTGGGTGGTGCGGCGGTCGACGTCCTCGTAGATCTCCTGGACCAGCTCGCGGCTGGCCTCGCCCATGCCCCAGAAGCGGGCGCGCTCCTGCGTGACCCAGCTGTGGATGAGGGCGGAGTCGGCGGCCGGGTCGACCGGCGTGATCGTGACCGTGCCGAAGTCTTCGACGAGGCGGGTGTACACAGGCTGCCGGGTGGAGGCGGAGGTGGACGCGGAGGTGGAGGCGGCGCTCATATCGATTCCTTGGTGAGCCGGGACCAGTCGGTGACGACCGGGACGAGTTCGCACCGCGCCCACAGCGGGAGCTGGTCGCGGTGGTGGGGTGAGCCGGTGACGCCGTCCGCGCCGAGCGGGACCGCCCAGAGGCTGTCCTCGCGGCGGGCCAGGTCCCAGACGTAACGGGCCGCCGAGGCGCGGGCGGTGAGGTCGGTGAAGCCGGGGACGGAGGAGGCGGCGTTCACACAGTCGTGGTCGCCGCCGAGGCCGGGCCACCGTGCCTCGGGGTCCGGCAGCGCCGACCAGGGGGAGAGGCGGTGGACCTCCGCCCACGGGGTGTCGGGCGCACCGGTCGCGGCCGTTTCCTCCAAGGCGGCGCGGACGTGCGCGACGCGGTCGAGGCCCGGGAGGAGCGAGGTGGTGAGCAGGCCTTCGAGGGCGTAGCCGACCCGGGGGACCAGGTACAGCCAGGGGTGGAACACCTCCGGGCCGGTGGGGGCGCCTGCCAGGTCCGCGAAGACGGGATCGGCGGCGAGACGGCGTACGACCGCGGTCCGCAAGGCCGAGAAGACGGTGGCGTCGGTGCTGTCGGCCGCCATGTGCCGGTCCCAGGCCAGCAGCCGGGTGCGCAGGGCCTGCGCCGCGGGGGACAGGTCGTCGAGCGCGGGCAGCAGGGCGAGGAGCGGTTCGGCGGAGGCGAGGTGCGTGTCCGCGTGTACGTCGGCCATCGCCTTCGGGGACCAGTCCCTGGAGCCGCTGAGCAGCTCGCGGATGCGGTTGGCGCGGTGCGGGGGCGCGAACTCCACGCCGAGCGGGGAGGCGATCCCGCGGGCGTTCGCCATGACGGCGAAGCCCTGCACGGGCTCGGCGGGGGTCGGGGCCCAGTCCTGCCAGACGTACCGCTGGTCCCACGCGGGCACGGGGCGCAGCCGGTTGGCGGGATCGCGCAGTGGCACGGCGCCCGCGACGCGGTGCAGCAGGCCGCCCGCCGAGTCGGCGGCGTGGACGACGTTGACCGGCTCGGCCCAGCCGTCGAGGGCGCGGTCGATGTCGGCGACGGTGCGGGCGCGCAGCAGGGCGGGGAGGGCGGCGAAGCCGAGGTCGCGGCGGACGCGGGGCGGGTAGCGCAGCGAGAGGGTCTCCTCGCCCTCGCGGACGACGACCGGGCCGCGGGCGGTCTCCAGCACCTCGACCTCGATGTCCGCGCCGCCGGCAACGGTGACGGTCTCGGTGTGGCGGGCGACGGCCTCCCAGCCGCCGTCCGGGCCGAGGGCCTCCAGGGTGGGGCCCTCCCCGCGCAGCCGCTCGGTGTACAGGTCCTGGTAGTCGGCCATCGCGTTGGTGATGGCCCAGGCGGCGGTGCCGCTGTGCCCGAAGTGGGCGAGGCCCGGTACGCCGGGGACGGCCAGGCCGAGGACGTCGTACTCCGGGCAGGAGATGCGCATCTGCTGGTAGACGCCCGGGTCCTCGATGAATCGGTGCGGGTCGCCCGCGATGATCGCCGCGCCGGTGGCGGTGCGGTCGCCCGGCACCAGCCAGCCGTTGCTGCCGGCGGTGCCGGGGCCGTCGGTGGCGAAGAGGGTGACCGCCTCCTCGCCCAGGGCGCGGGCCACGCGCTCGCGCCACAGCTTGGTGGCGAAGCCGGCGAACAGGATGTGGGTGGCGGTCCAGACGGCGAGCGGAACCCACGGCTCCCAGGGGGTGGGGGTGAGGCCGGTGCGGGCGAAGCGCTCGTCGCGGGCGGCGCCGGCGGTCAGCCCGTCGTTGACGCCGTCGACGTAGGCGCCGACCCAGGCGGCGGTCTCCGGGTCGAGGGCCGCGTGGCAGCGGCGGGCGGTGTCGTCGATGCGGCACTGGCGGGCGAACGTGTCCCAGGCCGCGCTGTCCGCGCCGAGGAAGGAGGCGCTGGAGCCCTGGGCGCGGTGGCGTTCGACCTCCAGCTGCCAGGCACGGTCGAAGGCGGTGACGCGTCCCTGGGCGTAGGCGAGGCCGAGGGCGTCGGCGGCGCGGAGGTGGGGGATGCCCCAGGGGTCGCGGTAGACCTCGTACGTCCCGTACTCCCCGAACGCGCCGACGCTTTCGCCGCTCGCACTGCTCACGCTGCTCACACTCTTCCCCACGGTGCATTAGGTTAGGCTGCCCTAACTATAGGGGTGTCGGGGAAGGGTTCGTTCCCTGAGCCGCTCCGAGCCGCTCCGAGCCGCTCCGAGCCGGGCTCAGGCTCCGGTGGCGCCGTCGATCGCCTCGCGGAGCAGGTCGGCGTGGCCGTTGTGGCGCGCGTACTCGTGGATGAGGTGGAGCATGAGCAGGCGCAGCGAGGCCTCCTCCTTCCAGCTCGGCACGTACGCCGTCACGTCCAGGGATTCGGCGGCGGCCTCGATGCGGCGGGCATGGGCGACCTCCGCCTCCCAGGCGGCGAACACCTCGGTGCGGCCGGACCCGGAGGCGTCGTAGGCGGCCTGGAAGTCGTGGGTGTCCGACCACAGGTGGGGAAGGTCCTCACCGCTCAGGACGCGGCGGAACCAGTGCCGCTCGACCTCGGCCATGTGCCGCACCAGCCCCAGCAGGGACAGGGTGGACGGGGGCGACGAGGCGCGCCGAAGCTGCTCGTCGTCGAGACCTTCGCACTTCCAGGCGAGGGTGGCCCGGTGGTAGTCGAGGTAGGTCCGGAGCGTCTCGCGCTCGCGGCCGGTCAGAGGCGGGTCGATGCGTTCCATGCCGGTGATCATGCCCGCCGGGTACCGTCGCCCGGAAGCCCGTCGACGAGGCCGGACCGATCGGCGGGGCCGCTCTGCCCCCGCGTCCACACGTACGGCACCGTCACGCCCAGCACGCCGAACCCCAGCCGCTCCAGGATCGGGCGGCTGTCGGCGGAGGCGTCCACCTGGAGGTACGGGATCCCGCGCTCGGCCGCCACGCGGGCCCGGTGGGCGACCAGCAGCCGGTAGATGCCGCGGCCGCGCCACCCGGGGTCCGTGCCGCCGCCCCACAGCCCTGCGAACGGGGCACCCGGCGGCATCTCCATCCGGGCCGCGCTCACCGGGACGTCGCCCGCCATCGCCACGACGGCCTCGATGGTGTCCGGCTCGTGGCGCAGCAGGCTCAGCATCTGCTCCCGGATCTGCGGCCGCTCGGTTCCGAAGGCCCGCGTGTGGACGTCCATCATCAGGTCCACCCCCGCCTCGTCCGTCACCACCCGCAGGGTGACGCCCTGCGGCGGCTCCACCGGGAGCGCGGCGAGCTCCCGCGTCCGGCCGACCATCAGCGTCTCGGCCGGCTCCGGCACGAAGCCTGCCGCCCGCAGGCGTTGCCCCAGGTCCGCCGGCCGGTCGTAGTCGTAGAGCTTCCACTCGAACTCGGACGTCCCCAGCGCATCGAAGTACGCGACCTGCGCCGCGATCTCAGCGTCCGCCGTCCCCTCGTCGAGGTCCGACCAGAGCACGCCGTTCCAGCCGGCTCCGGGCACGGTCTGCCGTACGACCGCGCGGGCCCGTTCCACACGGGCCGACGCCGCGTCCGGCTGCGCGCCGCGGCGCATCCGGGCGTCGTACTCGGCCCGCACCCGGCGGAGTTCGTCATGATCCATCGTCGTCATCGGCCCAGCTCACCAGTGGCCGACCGGTCCCACAACTGCATTAACCTCACCCCGTGAACGACGACTCCACCATCTACACCGGCAAGGCCACCCCCGACGCCGCGGCCGACCGGGGCTGGCTCCTCGGCCACTTCAAAGACCCCGCCGACCCCCGTCACAGCGAGGACGTGGAGATCAAATGGGGTGTCCACCCGAAGGGCGACGAGCGGGAGCGCTGGGCGACCGCGGAGAAGCGGACCGCGCTGCTGGTACTGATCAGCGGCCGTTTCCGGCTGGAGTTCCCGGGGCGGACGGTCGTCCTCGCCGAGCAGGGGGACTACGTGCTCTGGGGGCGCGGCGTCGACCACTCCTGGTACGCGGAGGAGGACGCGGTGGTCCTCACCGTCCGGTGGCCCTCGATCCCCGGCTACCGGACCGACGAACCCGATGACCAGGGCCGCCCCGAGCCCTCCGGCCGGCCCGCTGGGTGACCGACGTCCCGCACTTCCCGGTTCCCCTGTGACGATGCACACGAAAGGGGCCAACGATCACGAAACGCTGAGATCGTCGAGGCGTAGACCATCTTGGCCGCACTTCCGGGGCGATCCCCCGAGCGGTCGGCCCGGCCTTCACGAGTTCAAGCGTTCTTTGCGACGGGCTGTCTCCCGGTAAAGATCCGAACCACCAGGGAGCACGTTTCCGTTGGCAGCACTCGCGCGTTGGTGCATGCGGCACCGACTCCTCGCCGTCATGATCTGGCTGCTCGCCCTCGGGGGGACCACGGCGGCCGCGGCGAGCGCCGGGTCCGCGTTCTCCAACGACTACGAGGTCCCCGGCACCGAGTCCGGCAGGGCGGGCGACCTCCTGCGGGAAGGCTTCCACGGCCAGGGCGGAGACACCGACACCATCGTGTGGCGGGCCCCGGAGCATCAGAGCGCCCGCACCCCGGACGTACGGCAGCGCATGACCCGGGCACTCGACGCCGTAGCCGCGCTCCCCGGCGTCGGATCGGTCGCAGGCCCCTACGGCCCCGGCCCCGACAGCGCCGCCCGGATCAGCCCCGACGGGCGCACCGCCTACGCCGTGGTGACCTTCGAGCGGCAGGCCGACGCCGTACCCAAGGCCCAGGCCCAGGCGGTCGTCGACGCGGCGAAGAACCCGGCCACCGAGGCCGACGGCCTCCAGGTCGAACTCGGCGGACGCGCCGTCGGGCTGACCGAGGCGCCCACCGCGCACCTCGCCGAGGTCATCGGTGTCGCCGTCGCGGCCCTGGTCCTCTTCCTCGCCTTCGGCTCGCTCGCCGCGAGCCTGCTGCCCATCGCGACCGCCCTGGTCAGCGTGGGCACCGCGTATTTCGGCATCACCCTGCTCGGCCACGCGATGCCGGTCGCCGACTTCGCCCCGATGCTCGGCACCCTCGTCGGCCTCGGCGTCGGCATCGACTACGCGCTGTTCATCGTCACCCGGCACCGCAAGGGCCTCGCGCGCGGACTCCCCGTCGAGGAGGCGGCCGAGAACGCCGTCGCCACCACCGGCCGGGCCGTCGTCTTCGCCGGAGCCACCGTCTGCATCGCGCTGCTCGGCATGCTGGTGCTGCGGCTCAACTTCCTCGACGGCGTCGCGATAGCCGCCTCCGTGACGGTGGTCCTCACGGTCGCCGCCTCGGTCACACTGCTGCCCGCTCTCCTCTCCTCCATCGGCACCCGAGCCCTCTCGCGCCGCGAGCGCCGCAGACTCGCCGCCGACGGTCCGCGGCCCGAACACACCACCGGCTTCGCCGCCCGCTGGTCCGCCTTCGTGGAACGGCACCCCAAACTGCTCGGCACCGTCGCCACCGCGGTCATGCTGGTGCTGGCACTGCCCACCCTCTTCCTCCACCTCGGCACGTCCGACCAGGGCAACAACCCGGCCGGCTCCACCACCCGACAGGCCTACGACCTGCTGGCCGAGGGTTTCGGGCCCGGCACGAACGGCCCGCTCGCCGTGGTCGCCCGCCTGGACGGAGCCGGCGACCGCCTCGCCGTCGAGCGCCTGGCCGAGGCGCTCCGTACGACGAAGGGCGTCGCCTCCACCGGCCCGGCCGTCCTCAACCGCAGCGGGGACACCGCCGTCCTCACCGTCGTACCGGACTCCGCCCCCCAGTCCCGGGCCACGAGCGACCTCGTCGACAGACTCCGCGAGGACGTCATCCCGCGCGCCGGGCACGGCAGCTCCATGCAGGTCCACGTCGGTGGCGTGACGGCCGGCTACGACGACTTCGCCGGGGTCATCGTCGGGAAACTGCCGCTCTTCGTCGGAGTGGTCATCACCCTCGGCTGCGTGCTGCTGCTGCTGGCCTTCCGGTCCATCGGCATCCCGCTCAAGGCGGCGCTCATGAACATCGCCGCGGTCGCCTCCTCCTTCGGAGTCGTCGTGGCGGTCTTCCAATGGGGCTGGGGCAGCGAGCTGCTCGGCCTGGGCAGCGCCGGGCCGATCGAACCCTTCCTGCCCGTGATCATGGTGTCCGTACTGTTCGGACTCTCGATGGACTACCAGGTCTTCCTCGTCAGCCGGATGTACGAGGAATGGCTGGAGACCGGTGACAACAAGCGGGCCGTCCGCGTGGGCCTCACAGAGACCAGCCGGGTCATCAACTCGGCCGCCGTCATCATGATCTCCGTCTTCCTGGCCTTCGTCCTCAGTGGCGACCGGATCATCGCGATGTTCGGCATCGCCCTCGCCGCGGCCGTGGCCCTCGACGCCTTCGTGCTGCGCACCCTCCTCGTCCCGGCCCTGATGCACATGCTCGGCGGCGCGAACTGGTGGCTGCCCGCCTGGCTCGACCGGCGGCTGCCCCGGATCAGCATCGAGCCCCCGGAACACCGCCCCCATGCGAAACTTCCGGCACAGCGGCCGAGCGATGACAGCGCGGAGCCGGCTGACTCCGTACCCGTGTCCCGCTGACCAGCCGTAAGGACTCCCCGCATGTTCGCGATAGACCTGGCCGAAGACGCCCAGCTCAAGCCGCTGGAGGTGTGGCACGCCGAGGAATTCCTCGCCCACATGGACCGTGGCCGCGAGTTCATCGGCCAGTACGTCGGCTTCCCCGACCGTGCCACCGACCTGGACTCGGCGCGCGAGCTGCTCCGTACGAACGCCGAGAAGGCCGCGAACGACGGCACCCGCTTCTTCGGCATCTGGGTCGAGGGCACGCTCGTCGGCGGCGTCCTCTACCCGGTCTTCGACGCCGCCGGCGGCAACTGCGAGGTCGGCTGCTGGCTGGAGCCCGCCGCCGCCGGACGCGGCCTGGTCACCGCCGCCTGCCGGGTGCTCATCGACTGGGCCTTCAACGGGCGCGGCATGCACCGCGTGGAGTGGCACGTCGCCACCGGGAACAAGAAGAGCATCGCGGTCGCCGAGCGCCTCGGCCTGACCCGCGAGGGCGTGATGCGCGAGAACCACCTGCACCGGGGCGCGCGCCAGAGCACCGAGATCTGGGCGGTCCTCGCCCACGAGTGGGCGGCGGCCCGTCCCTCCTGAACCCGGTCCGGGCCCCGCGGCCGCGGGGCCCGCCGCAATTCTCATGAACCTCTCAGACTCGCCGCTTACCGTGCCCCGCATGGACACCACGAAGACCCCCGCCCCGAACGCCTCCGAGGCGGACGCCACCCCCGCCGACCTCGAGAAGGCCGAGATCCCCCAGCCCGCCGAGGCCGAGGCCGACGCCGTACTCACCGACGCGGACCTGGACGACGACACGTTCGCCGAGGACGTGGCCGGGGACGAGCAGCCGAGCCACGTCGGATCCGCGGCCTCCGCGATCGTCGCCGCGGGTCTCTCCGTCGTCGCGCTCAGCGGCAGCTGGGTCGCCGGCATCGTGTCCGAGCGCAAGAGCATCACCGGCCGCCTGGAGCTGACCCAGGCCGCCGACGCCAACGCGCAGATCGCCGCCCAGTTCATCGGCCCGTGGCACTCCACCGCCCTGGTCAACGGCATCTTCGCCACTCTCGCCCTGATCATCGCCGTCTTCGTGCTGGCCCTGCCCGCCTTCGGCACCCCCGAGCGCACCCTCCCCGCCTGGGTCCGGTCCGTCTCCTGGGCGGCCATCGCGCTGGGCGCCCTCGGCATCCTGCTCTTCGTCCTCATGTACTTCGACCTCCTCCTCACCATCCCGAAGGCAGCCGCCTAGGCACCGCCTTAGGCCTCCTCGGCCCGGCTCACGAACCCTCCGCCCCGGACTAAGGCCCTGCGGCCCCGGCAGATGCGGCATGCGACCGATGTGCCGGTACCCCCTGGGACGCGAATCTTGGATCACACCGAACGAGGTGCCCGAGAAACGCCACCAGGGAGTACGAGATGTTCGAGTACGAGATCGCAGCCGCCCGCAACGCCGACCTCATCCGCGAGGCCGACGCGTACCGCCTGGTGCGGGAGGCCGAGAAGGCGCGCCGTGCCTCCTCACGAAGCCAGGAACCCGAAAGGGCGGTGAGGGAGCACCGGAGCCGCTTCGCCCGCACCGCGTGACCCGCGCCGACCGCGTGAACTGACACGTGATGAGAAGCGCAGGGATAACGAGTGCCGCCGCCAGGGACGTCTGTGCGATGCTCGGCGACGTGGAGACCAGATCTGTCAGCCCGGTGTTCGTCGGCCGCGCCGACGAACTGGCCGTACTCACCGACGCATTGACCCGCGCCGCCAGCCGTGAGCCGCAGGCGATGCTCATCGGGGGCGAGGCCGGGGTCGGCAAGACCCGCCTCACCGAGGAGTTCCTCGGCGAAGCGGCCCGCCGCGGCGCCGTGGTCGCCGTCGGAGGCTGTATGGAGATCGGGGCGGAGGGGCTTCCCTTCGCCCCGTTCTCGACGGCCCTGCGCACCCTGCACCGGCAGCTCCCCGAGGAGCTCGCCGCCGCAGCCGCGGGCCAGGAGGACGAACTCGCCCGGATCCTGCCCGAACTCGGCGACACCCCGCGCGGCCCGCACGACGAGGAAAGCACCGCCCGGCTCTTCGAGCTGACCGCCCGGATGCTGGAGCGGCTCGCCGCCGACCGCACCGTCGTCCTCGTCCTGGAGGACCTGCACTGGGCGGACACCTCCACACGCCACCTGCTCTCCTACCTCTTCCGCACTCTGTCCAGCGGCCGCCTCGTCGTCGTCGCCACCTACCGCGCGGACGACGTCCACCGCCGCCACCCGCTGCGGCCCCTCCTCGCCGAACTGGACCGGCTCCGCACGGTCCGGCGCATCGAGCTGCCCCGCTTCAACCGGGCCGAGGTGCGCCGCCAGCTCGCCGGCATCCTCGCCTCGCAGCCCGACGAGGACTTCGTGGACTCCGTCTTCGACCGCTCCGACGGCAACGCCTTCTTCGTCGAGGAACTCGTCGCCTCCCGGGCGAGCGGCTGCCGTGCCGGACTCACCGAATCCCTGCGCGACCTGCTCCTCGTACGTGTCGAGGTCCTCCCCGAACGGGCCCAGGGCGTCGTGCGCATGGTCGCCGAGGGCGGCTCCACCGTCGAGTACCCGCTCCTGCGCGCCGTCGCCGGGCTCAGCGAGGACGAGCTCATCGAAGCTCTCCGGGCCGCCGTCGGTGCCAACATCCTGCTCGCCACCACCGACGGGGACGGTTACCGCTTCCGCCACTCGCTGGTGCGCGAGGCCGTGAGCGACGACCTGCTGCCCGGCGAGCGCTCCCGCGTCAACCGCCGCTACGCCGAGGCCCTGGAGGCCGACGAGTCCCTGATCCGCGCCGAGGAGCGGGTCATCCGGCTCGCCAGCTACTGGTACCACGCGAACGACGCGTCCAAGGCGCTGCCCGCCGCGCTCGCCGCCTCCGTGGCCGCCCGCCGCCGACACGCCTACTCCGAGCAGCTGCGCCTGCTGGAACGGGCGATGGACCTGTGGGAGAGCGCCCCGGAGGACGTCCGCGAGGCGCTTCGCCCGGCGGACTACACCGATGTGTACCCTCCGTGCGGCTGCGACCCGGCCACCACCCCGCTGCAGCGGCTCGACCTGCTGGCCGAGGCGACCGTCGCAGCCCGCTACGGCGGGGAGCGGGAACGCGCCCTGAAGTTCTGCAAGACGGCCGTGCGCATGCTGGACGACGGCCACGACCCGCTGCGGGCCGCCTGGTTCTGGACCGAACGCTCCCGGCTGGTCGCGAGCCTCGGCCGGGGCGACGGCTGGGACGAGATCGCCAAGGCCCAGGAGCTCGTACAGGGGCTGCCCCCGTCCCAGGTGCATGCCGAGGTCCTGGTCCGGGCCGCGGGCTGGGGCATGCTCCACGACCCCGGCCCCGGCAACATCGACGCCGCCGAACGCGCCGTCGAATACGCGCGGATGGTCGGAGCCGAAGACATCGAGCTCAATGCCCGGATCACCGTCGGCAGCCTGATCACCGACGCCGGCGACCCCGAAGCCGGTCTCGCCGAGATGCACTCGGTCAGGGAACGGGCCACGGAACTCGGCCTCGCCGTGCTCGCGGGTCGTGCACATATCAACCTCGCCTCTCAGTTGGAAGGTCTGGGCCGGTCCCGTGAAGCCGTGGAACTGGCTGAACTGGGCGCTGAACTGGTCCGCAAGTCCCGGCTGCTGGACTCCGAGGCCTGGGTCAGCGGCAACATGTCGGAGAGCCTCTACAGCCTCGGCCGCTGGGACGAGGCCGCCGAGGCGGCCCGGCGCACGCTGCTCGTCGGGCAGAGCGCTGCCCCACGCGGCGCCGCCGCCACCCAGCTCGCCCATCTGGCACTGGCCCGCGGTGAATTGACCGAGGCCGCCCAGCAGCTCACCGCCGCCCACGCCCACTTCGGCACCCACGCCATCCAGCCCCAGCACCGGATACCGCTGTACCGTCTCGCGATCGGTGTCGCCGCGGGGGAGAGCCGGATCGCCGACGTCCGGGCCGAGACGGCCGCCGCCGTCGCCTACGGATTCCCGCTCGGGCAGCACCGCTACGGCTGGCCGCTGCTCCTCGCCTCCGCCACCGCGGAGGCGGACTCCCGGGGATTCCCGGCCGCCGACGCCGACCGGGAATCCGCCCTGGGCGTGTTGCGCAAGGCCGCCCGCAACCTGCCCGCCCCGGCCCCCGTGTGGTGCGCCCACGCCGAGTACCTCCGGGCCGAACTGCTGCGGGCCGAGGCCCGGGACACCGTGGCCGACTGGAGCGCCGTGGAGGAGGCCGTCCGCCCGCTGGAGCGCCCGTACCTGCTGGCCCGGGCCCGCCACCGGCTCGCCGAGGCCCTGCTGGCCGCCGGCGCCGACCGCGAGCGAGCCGCCGCCCTGCTGCGCGAGGCCCACGCCACCGCCGACGGGCTCGGCTCACGCCGGCTGCGTGAGGACCTGGCCCTGCTCGCACAGCGCGCCCGGCTTCCGCTGTCCACCGCGGACACACCCCAGGTCCCGCAGGTACCCCGGGCCGACCCCGTGGAGGAGCTGGGCCTGACCAGCCGCGAGCGCGAGGTACTGCGCCTGGTCGCGGCCGGCAGCACCAACCGCAAGATCGCCGAGGAGCTGTTCATCTCCCCGAAGACGGCGAGCGTGCACGTCTCGAACATCCTGGCGAAGCTGGGCGTCGCCGGCCGCGGCGAGGCGGCCGCCCTCGCCCACCGGCTGCGCCTCTTTACACCTGCCGGGCCGGCCGCTCCTCCGCCGGAGGCCGCTCGTCGAGGCGTATGAGCACGTGGCCGGACTCCAGGTCTATCGGCCCCCGTCCCGGGTCCCCGTCACCGACGTCGACCCGGGACAGCTCCAGCCGCTTCTTCTCGTCGTCCGTGTGCCCCCGTCCCGGGTTGAAAAGCTCCTCGATCATGTTGAACACCGCGTCCACCGTGCCTTCCGTCCCCCACGGGGGCCAAAGCCCTGTCCGGGCCGGCTATCGCACTGTCAGTGTCAGGATCCTGTCGTCGCCCGCTTCCGGCGATCCGCGCCCGTCCGTCTCGCTCGTGACCAGCAGCAGTCTGTCCCCGCCGAGAGCCAGCACCGTGCGCAGCCGCCCGTACTTCCCCTCCAGGAACGCTTCGGGCTCCGCCGCGAGTTCCGCACCGGCCAGCGGGATCCGCCACAGCCGGCTGCCCTTCAGCCCGGCCATCCACACCGACCCCTCGGCCCAGGCGATCCCGCTCGGGGAGGCCTCGTCGGTCTTCCACACGGCCACCGGATCCCGCATCCCCGGTCTGCCGGCCTTCCCCTCGGCCTCCGGCCAGCCGTAGTTGGCGCCGGGCTCGATCAGATTCAGCTCGTCCCAGGTGTTCTGGCCGAACTCGGCCGCCCACAGCCGTTTGTCCTTGTCCCACGCGAGGCCCTGCACATTGCGGTGCCCGTAGGAGTAGACGACCGAATCGGCCTCGGGATTGCCGTGCACCGGATCCCCGTCCGGCGTCATCCGCAGGATCTTGCCGCCCAGCGATCTCCTGTCCTGCGCCAGCCCCTTGTCACCGGTCTCGCCCGTTCCCGCGTAGAGCATCTTGTCCGGGCCGAAGGCGATCCGGCCGCCGTTGTGGACGAGGCCCTTGGGAATGCCCCGGAACACCGTGTCCGGGGAGCCCAGTTGCTGCCCGGCAGGTCTCTGCTCGTCATAACGCAGCCGTGCGATGCGGTTGTCGGACTCCGTCGTGAAGTACGCGTAGACCAACCGGTCCGAGGCGAAGGACGGCGACAGGGCGAGACCCAGCAGCCCGCCCTCCCCGCCCGGAGCCACCCCCGGCACCTTGCCGATCTGCGTCACCGCGCCCGTGTCCGCCGCGACCCTGCTGATCGTCCCCTTGTCCCGCGAGGCGACCAGCAGGTCCCCGCCGGGCAGCGGGGCCACACCCCACGGGGACTCCAGGCCCTTTGCGACCTCACCGGTCACCGTCACCGAGCCCTTGGCCGGCGGGCCCGAGGCCTGCGGAGAGGCGGACGGGCTCCCCGACGGGCCGGGTGATCCGGGGCCGGTCGCGGCCTTGCCCGGTGGAGAGCTGCCCGCCGCCGAGCCCGGGCCGCCCGCCGGCGAGCATCCCGTGACCAGCAGGGCGCCGCACCCCGCCAGCGCGAGGGCCGCCAGCACGCCCTGACGCCGAGCGCCCGGGCCCCCGAACCCCGCCTGCCGCCCGCGAGAACTTCCGTATCGCATCGCCCTGCTCCCTTCCCGGTGCTCCGATCCTGCCCCTTCACCCGTCTCAACAGCCGCAGAGGTTCCCGAAGTTCCACCACTCGTACACCCGATCGAGTGGTTGTGGGCGAGGCCCCGTCCCCGTCAGTCCCAGGCTCCCACGGCGACCGGAAGGGACGCGATCTCCGCGAGGTCCCCGGCCGTGAGCCGCACCTCCGCGGCCCGCGCGTTCTCCGCCGCCCACCGTGCCCGGTCCGCCCCCGGCACCGGCACCACCTGCGGCCCCTGCGCCAGCACCCACGCCAGCGCCACCTGCGCGACCGTGACCTCGGGCCCGTGCCGTCCCGCCACCCGCCGCAGCCCCGCCACCAGCCCCTGGTTCGACGCCATCGCGTGCGCCGTGAACCGCGGATGCCGGGCCCGCACGTCCTCCGACTCGAAACCCTCGCCCGGGGTGAGCGTCCCCGTCAGGAATCCGCTGCCCAGCGGCATCGCCGCCAGGAAACCCACCCCGCGCGCCGCGCACCACGGCAGGAGCTGCCACGCCGCCTCCGGCGACCACACCGAGAGCTCCGCCTGCACCGCGCTCACCGGGAACACCTGCTGCGCCCGCTCCAGGTGCCGCACGGTCGTGGCGTACGCCCGGTCCCCGCGCCGCCCGGCCCCCGGCCCGGCGCCCGCCCCCAGCGCGCAGAACCCGAGCGCCCGCACCTTCCCCGCGCCCACCAACTCCGCCATCGCACCCCAGGTCTCCTCCACCGGCACCTCCGGATCCACCCGGTGCAGCTGGTAGAGGTCTATGACATCGGTCCGCAGCCGCCGCAGCGAGGCGTCGCAGGCCCGCCGCAGATAGCCGGGCCGGCCGTCGGCCACCACGTGCTGGTCGCCCGCCCGCAGCCCGACCTTGGCCGAGACGAACGCCTCGGAGCGCCGGTCCCGCAGCACCCGCCCCAGCAGCAGCTCATTGGTGAACGGTCCGTACACATCGGCGGTGTCCAGCAGGTTCGACCCCAGGTCCAGCGCCGTGTGCACCGCCGCCACCGACTCCTGCCCCCGCCGCCGCGAAGGCGCGTACGCCCAGCTCATCGGCATGCAGCCGAGTCCGACCGCGCCCACCGCCAGTGCTCCCGCCCCGATCGACCTGCGCTCCACCCGTGCGTCCCCCTCCCCCGCTCCCGGTCCCGCCGCTCCCGGTCCCGCAATCAAACTAACGGCTTGATCGCGATGGCTTGGCATAGCCTCGTGATCATGACTGCAAAGACCTGGGACGTCTGGCTCCCCTTCCCCGCCGCGGAGATCGAGGGCCTGCCCGACTCCTTCCGATACCGCGTGTGGGACGGCGAGGACGACTTCCCCGCCGATCCGGCCGACTGCGTCTTCTACGTGGCCCCGTACATGAAGCCCCCCGCGGTCACCGTGCGCCCGCTGGCCTCGATGTCCGCCGTCCAGGTCGTCCAGACCCTGACCGCCGGCATCGACGATCTCGTCGGGGAGCCGGGGGGCCTCGGCAGCCTGCGTCCCGGCGTACGGCTGTGCAACGCCGTCGGGGTCCACACGGCCAGCACCGCCGAACTCGCCCTCACCCTCGTCCTCACCTCCCTGCGGGGCATCCCCGGCATGGTCCGGAGCCAGGACCGCGAGGAGTGGAGGGCCGGCTTCTACGGCGCCCTCGCCGACAAGTCCGTCCTGATCGTCGGCTACGGAGCGATCGGCTCGGCCGTCGAGGACCGGCTCGTGCCCTTCGAGTGCGGGCCGGTCGACCGCGTCGCGCGCTCGGCACGCACCGCGCCGCGCGGCCCCGTCCACGCCCTGGCCGACCTGCCCGAACTCCTGCCGCGGGCCGACGTGGTGATCCTCACCATGCCGCTCACCGAATCCACCCGCGGCCTGGCCGGAGCCGAGTTCCTGAGCCGCATGAAGGACGGCGCCCTGCTCGTGAACGTCGCGCGCGGCCCCGTCGTCGACACCAAGTCCCTGCTGGCGGAGGTGGATTCGGGCCGGCTGCGGGCGGCGCTGGACGTCACCGACCCGGAACCGCTGCCCGCGGGCCACCCGCTCTGGCATGCTCCGAATGTCCTGATCACGCCCCATGTGGGCGGCAGCAGCTCGGCCTTCGAGCCGCGGGCCAAGCGCATGGTGGCGCGCCAGCTGACCCGGTTCGCCGCCGGGGAGTCCGTGGAACACACGGTGCTGATCACCGAGTGACGCGAGCGAGCACGCTCCGCAGTCGTCCGGATGCGTTCAGCAGGACCAACTCCCTTGATGGTAACGCAGCGTAGAGAAGGTATGTCCCTGAGTGACGAAAGTGGTGTATCGTCCGGAAGAAGGGGCTGCGCCACGAACGTCTGGCGCTGGGGAGTGATCGGACACTTTGGGGGGCGACGGGCGATGTACGGCCAATGGACAAAGGATCCGACACGGCACAGCCGCCGGAGGCGACGATGGGGTGCGTCGGAAGCAGCTCGCGAGGGGGACCGGTGAGTGCCCAGGGGGCGGCGCTCCTGAACCGCCCGTCCCTTTCGGGCGGAGGCAAGGGCCTGGCCATGCAGCTGCTCCTCGCGGTGGTCAGCGGCGGGTACGCCGTCGGCGCCGCCCTCAACTGGGGGTCGGAGGAAGTCGCCGAGATCATGGGTGACTTCGGGCTCAGCGCCGCCGGATTACTCGCGGCGGTCTCCTGCTACTCCTACGCGCGGGCGATCGACAGCCGTGAACGGCCCGCCTGGCTGCTCTTCGCCTTCTCCTCCCTCATGGGTGCCGGCGGCAACGCGGTCTGGGGCTGGTACGAGGTGATCCTCGGCCAGGAGGTACCGAAGCCTTCGCTCGCCGACTTCGCCTTCCTCTGCTTCGCCCCGCCGGCCATCGTGGGCCTCCTCGTCCTCGCCAAACGCCCGGTCACCCGCGCCGGCTGGGTGTGCCTCGGGCTCGACTCCTGGCTCATCGGCGGCTCCCTGCTCACCCTCTCCTGGAGCCTGGCGCTGGCCCACGCGGCGCGGACCGCCCAGTCCGGCGCCCCCGGCAGCGTGCCGCGCGCCGCGCTCTCCCTCGCCTACCCGCTCCTGGACATCGCGCTCGTCTCGATGGTCCTGGTCCTGCACTTCCGGCGGTCCGAGACCAACCGCTCCGCCGTCAACACCGCCATCGCCGCGCTCGCCCTCACCGTGCTCAGCGACGCCCTGTTCACCTCACCGCTGCTGAGCGCGGAGTACCGGTCCGGACAACTGCTCGACGCCGGCTGGTTCGCGGGCTCGCTGCTCCTCGCGTACGCGCCCTGGGGCGCCCGGCGCCTCCACCCGGGCCCGGAGCCCGTCGGCCACCCGCGCGCGGAGCGCCCGCACAGCCGCCCCATCACCGGCTCGCTGCCCGCCCTCACCCCGTACCTCGCGGCCGCCGTGTGCACCCTGGGCATCCTCTACAACGTCGTGGACGGCCGGAAGGTCGACCGGATCGTAGTCTTCACCGGCTGCACGGTCGTCCTCGCCCTCGTCATCCGCCAGGGCATCATGCTCCTCGACAACATCGCGCTGACCCAGGAACTGGCCCAGAAGGAGAACCACTTCCGCTCCCTGGTCCAGGGTTCCAGCGACGTCATCATGATCGCCGCGCCCACCGGGACCCTGCACTACGTGAGCCCCGCCGCCGCCGGGGTCTACGGCCGCGAGGCGGAGGAGCTGGTCGGCACCGAGCTCGCCGCCCTGATCCACCCCGACGACCTCGGCAAGGTGGTCCACGAGGTGCGCCGCTTCCTCGCCGCGCCCCCGGCCGAGGAGCCCACCACCCGCATCGAATGCCGGTTCAAGTCGGGCGACGGCGAATGGCTCAACGTGGAGTCCACCGTCAACCGGCACCAGGGCGGGCTCATCCTCAATAGCCGGGACGTCACCGAGCGGGTCCGCCTCCAGGCCCAGCTCCAGCACAGCGCCGAGCACGATCCGCTGACCGACCTGCCCAACCGGGCCCTGTTCACCCGGCGGGTCCGCCAGGCCCTCACCGGCCGGCGCGCGGGCGACCACAGCACCGCCGTGCTCTTCATCGACCTCGACGGCTTCAAGGCGGTCAACGACACCATCGGCCACCAGGCCGGCGACGAGCTGCTCAGCGAGGCCGCGCGCAGACTCCAGGACTCGGTCCGGGCCGGGGACACCGCGGCCCGCCTCGGCGGCGACGAGTTCGCCGCGCTGATCCTCGGCGACGGCAGCCGGGACCGCAGCGCCCGCGAATACCAGGCGCGCGAGATCGCCGACCGGCTGCGCACCACCCTCTCCCAGGCGTACCGGATCGGCGGCAGCGAGGTACGGGTCTCCGCCAGCATCGGCGTGGCCTTCGCCGACCCCGGAATCACCCCTTCGGACCTGATGCGCAACGCGGATCTCGCGATGTACCGGGCCAAGGCGGGCGGCAAGGACCGCGTCGAGATGTACGCCCCGCAGATGCAGGCCGAGGTCGTCCGGAAGGCCGAGCTGGCGGGCCGGCTGCGGACCGCACTGCACGAGGGCGAGTTCGCGCTGCTGCACCAGCCCGTCGTCTCACTGGCCACCGGCGAGGTCTCCGCCGTGGTCGCACAGGCCCGCTGGCGTTCGACCCAGGGCATCCTCTTCACCCCGGCGGAGTTCCTCCGTGTGGCGGAGTACAGCGAGGGGTCCGCGGCCGCCGCCGGCAAGGACGCGTCGCGGACCGCCGAGCTGGGGCGCTGGCTGCTGGAGCAGGCCGTGGAGCAGGCCGCCGACCGCCACCGGGCCGGGCACGGCGTCCCCGTGGCCGTCCGGATGACCGCCCAGCGGCTCCTCGACCGGGCCATGCCGCTGGGCACCGTGGAGGCCCTGCTGACCAGGCACGGACTGCCCTCCGGTGCTCTGGTCCTGGAGCTGGCCGTTTCCGATCCCAGAGTGCCCTTCGACGACCTGGAGCGCCGCCTGACGGGCCTGAACCGGCTCGGGGTGGGAATCGCGCTGGACGGCTTCGGGAGCGGCTACGCGGCGATCAGCGCCCTGCGCCGCCTTCCGGTGGACATGCTCAAGCTGGACCGCGGGCTGGTGGAGGGTGTGGTCGAGTCCTCGCGGCTCCACAAGATCACCGCAGGTCTCTTGCGGATCGCAAACGACCTGGGCATGCAATCGGTGGCCGACGGGGTGGACCTGCCCGAACAGGTGATGGCGCTGCGCGCCATGGGGTGCACCCACGGCCAGGGAATGGCCTTCTCCGGGCCACTCGACGAATACCGGCTGCGGCGCGCGCTCGTGCGCGGTAGTTTCCCAGTACCGGGTGGCGCGGTGCAGCCCGCCCTGGCCGGTGGTTCGCCGGGGGGATCGATGGCCATCCATAGGGGCTCACATAATGAGACGCCCGTCCCACCTACTTGACATCACCCTCCCGCCAGAGGGAGGGTCAATGCCATGCGCACCCGAATTCTCGTACTTGGAAAGCGCGTCGGCTGAAGCCGGGACCAGCATGTCCCCGCTCAACACACCCGACGCGCTCCCCTCGCTTGCCTCCCGGCACGAGGGGTTTTTTGTTGCACTGGCACAGAGTCGAATCCGCGTAAAACCCTCAGCTTCGAGAAGAGAATGCCGATGACCGAGCAGGCCACCGGGGCCCACCATCCGCAGCCGCGGCCCCGTTCCGGCGGACAGCAGTCCACCGCAGTTGAGCACGTCACGGGCGCGCAGTCCCTCATCCGCTCTCTCGAAGAGGTGGGGTGCGACACCGTCTTCGGGATTCCGGGAGGTGCCATCCTCCCCGCGTACGACCCGATGATGGACTCGAAGAAGGTCCGTCACATCCTGGTCCGCCACGAGCAGGGGGCCGGCCACGCCGCCACCGGCTACGCGCAGGCCACCGGCAAGGTCGGCGTCTGCATGGCCACGTCCGGTCCCGGCGCCACGAACCTGGTCACCCCGATCGCCGACGCGCACATGGACTCCGTCCCGCTGGTCGCGATCACCGGCCAGGTCTCCTCCAAGGCGATCGGCACCGACGCCTTCCAGGAGGCGGACATCGTCGGCATCACGATGCCGATCACCAAGCACAACTTCCTGGTCACCAAGGCCGAGGACATCCCGCGGACGATCGCCGAGGCCTTCCACATCGCCTCCACCGGCCGCCCCGGCCCGGTCCTGGTCGACATCGCCAAGGACGCCCTGCAGGCGAAGACCACCTTCTCGTGGCCGCCCTCCCAGGACCTCCCCGGTTACCGGCCGGTCACCAAGCCGCACGCCAAGCAGATCCGCGAGGCCGCCAAGCTCATCTGCCAGGCCAAGCGCCCGGTGCTGTACGTCGGCGGCGGCGTCATGAAGTCCGGCGCGACCGCCGAGCTGAAGGTCCTCGCCGAGCTGACCGGCGTCCCGGTCGCGACCACCCTGATGGCGCTCGGCTCCTTCCCCGACAGTCACCCGCTGCACGTCGGCATGCCGGGCATGCACGGCTCGGTCACCGGCGTCACCGCGCTGCAGAAGTCGGACCTGCTGATCGCCCTCGGCACCCGCTTCGACGACCGCGTCACCGGCAAGCTGGACAGCTTCGCGCCCTTCGCCAAGATCATCCACGCGGACATCGACCCGGCCGAGATCGGCAAGAACCGCGAGGTCGACGTCCCGATCGTGGGCGACGCCCGCGAGGTCATCGCCGACCTGATCCAGGCCGTCCAGGCCGAGCACACCGAGGGCAACGCGGGCGACTACACCGCCTGGTGGAACGACCTCAACCGCTGGCGCGACACCTACCCGCTGGGCTACGACCTGCCCGCGGACGGCAGCCTCTCGCCCCAGCAGGTCATCGAGCGGATCGGCGCGCTCGCACCGAAGAGCACGATCTTCGCGGCCGGCGTCGGCCAGCACCAGATGTGGGCCTCGCACTTCGTCAAGTACGAGGAGCCCCGCACCTGGCTGAACTCCGGCGGCGCCGGAACCATGGGCTACGCGGTCCCGGCCGCGATGGGTGCCAAGGTCGGCATGCCCGAGCGCACGGTCTGGGCGATCGACGGCGACGGCTGCTTCCAGATGACCAATCAGGAGCTGGTCACCTGCGCGCTGAACAACATCCCGATCAAGGTCGCGATCATCAACAACGGTGCGCTGGGCATGGTCCGCCAGTGGCAGACCCTGTTCTACAACCAGCGCTACTCGAACACCGTCCTCCACGCGGACGAGACCGGCCACGACACCGTCGGCTCCCAGCTCGGCGAGTCGACCGCCCCCCGCAAGGGCACCCGCGTCCCGGACTTCGTCAAGCTGTCCGAGGCCATGGGCTGCGTCGCCCTGCGCTGCGAGGACCCGGCCGACCTCGACAAGGTCATCGCCGAGGCCAACGCGATCAACGACCGTACGGTGGTCATCGACTTCATCGTCCACGAGGACGCCATGGTGTGGCCGATGGTCGCCGCCGGCACCTCCAACGACGAGGTCATGGCAGCCCGGGGCGTCCGTCCCGACTTCGGCGACAACGAAGACGACTGAGCCGAGAGAGCCGAGAGAGAGAACGCCTCACATGTCCAAGCACACGCTCTCCGTCCTGGTCGAGAACACGCCCGGCATCCTCGCCCGGATCGCCGCGCTGTTCTCCCGCCGCGGGTTCAACATCGACTCCCTGGCGGTCGGTGTCACGGAGCACCCCGACATCTCCCGCATCACCATCGTCGTGAACGTCGAGGACCTCCCGCTGGAGCAGGTGACCAAGCAGCTCAACAAGCTGGTCAACGTCCTCAAGATCGTCGAGCTGGAGTCGCACAACGCGATCGAGCGCGAACTCGTCCTGGTGAAGGTCCGCGCCGACAACGAGACCCGGTCGCAGATCGTCGAGATCGTCCAGCTGTTCCGCGCCAAGACGGTCGACGTCTCCCCGGAGGCCGTCACCATCGAGGCCACCGGCGGCACCGACAAGCTCGGCGCGATGCTCAAGATGCTGGAGCCCTTCGGGATCAAGGAGCTCGTGCAGTCCGGCACGATCGCCATAGGGCGTGGCGGACGGTCCATCACGGACCGCAGCCTGCGGGCGCTCGACCGCAGCGCCTGACGGCCCGACAGGCCCGGTGCCCGACACGCCGGACCTGCCTGACGCGCCCGCGACGTCGGACGCAACAGACACGCAAGACACGTCGGACACGCTCAAGCTCGCATGGCGAGACCGACAGACTCAGATTCCGTTCCCCGCCGTACGGTGGGTGCAACACCAGCGCACCAAGGAGATATCCCAGTGGCCGAGCTGTTCTACGAGAACGACGCCGACCTGTCCATCATCCAGGGCCGCAAGGTCGCGGTCATCGGTTACGGCAGCCAGGGCCACGCCCACGCGCTGTCGCTCCGTGACTCCGGCGTCGACGTCGTCGTCGGCCTCAAGGAGGGCTCCAGCTCCAAGGCCAAGGCCGAGGAGCAGGGCCTGAAGGTCGTCCCCGTGGCCGAGGCCGCCGAGTGGGCGAACGTCATCATGATCCTGACCCCGGACCCGCTCCAGGCCGAGATCTACGAGGAGTCCATCAAGGACCACCTGAAGGAGGGCGACGCGCTCTTCTTCGGTCACGGCTTCAACGTCCGCTACGGCTTCATCAAGCCCCCCACCAACGTGGACGTCGCCCTCGTCGCCCCGAAGGGCCCGGGCCACCTGGTCCGCCGCCAGTACGAGGAGGGCCGCGGCGTTCCGTGCATCGCGGCCGTCGAGCAGGACGCCACCGGCAAGGCCTTCGACCTGGCGCTCTCGTACGCGGCCGGCATCGGCGGCACCCGCGCCGGCGTCATCAAGACCACCTTCACCGAGGAGACCGAGACCGACCTGTTCGGTGAGCAGGCCGTCCTCTGCGGTGGCGCCTCCGCCCTCGTCAAGGCCGGTTTCGAGACCCTGACCGAGGCCGGCTACCAGCCCGAGATCGCGTACTTCGAGTGCCTGCACGAGCTGAAGCTCATCGTGGACCTCATGTACGAGGGCGGCCTGGAGAAGATGCGCTGGTCGGTCTCCGAGACCGCCGAGTGGGGCGACTACATCACCGGCCCCCGCGTCATCACCGACGCCACCAAGGCCGAGATGAAGAAGGTCCTGGAGGAGATCCAGAGCGGCAAGTTCGCCGAGGAGTGGATGGCCGAGTACAAAGCCGGTCTGCCGAAGTACAACGAGTACAAGAAGGCCGACTCGGAGCACCTGCTGGAGACCACCGGCAAGAAGCTGCGCAAGCTGATGAGCTGGGTCGACAGCGACGAGAGCTGATCTCGTGGCGGCGGGGCCGGGACGCGCCGTCCCGGCCCTGCCGCACAGCACGGACGGCCGGGGAGGCCGGACACGCGGCATCTGCGGTCCCGCCTTGTCCACCCCGGCCAACCACGGAAGGGTGATCCTTCCGTACAGGCGGAAATCCGGCCCGCCGGCGCCACTACACTGCTCAACACATACGCGTCAGGCCCACAGTGTCGTGCGTCTTCCACGCGGCTACCCCCTCCACCGCCTGCGGCCGTCGGGACGGCCGTCCGCACTGGACTTGTGAGGACCCACGTGAGCTCGAAACCTGTCGTACTCATCGCCGAAGAGCTGTCGCCTGCCACCGTCGAGGCGCTCGGCCCGGACTTCGAGATCCGGCACTGCAACGGCGCCGACCGCGCCGAGCTGCTCCCCGCGATCGTCGACGCCGACGCGATCCTCGTGCGCTCCGCGACCAAGGTCGACGCCGAGGCCATCGCCGCCGCCAAGAAGCTGCGGGTCGTCGCCCGCGCCGGCGTCGGGCTGGACAACGTCGACGTCTCCGCCGCCACCAAGGCCGGCGTGATGGTCGTCAACGCTCCGACCTCGAACATCGTGACGGCGGCCGAGCTCGCCTGCGGCCTGCTCGTCGCCACCGCCCGCAACATCCCGCAGGCCAACACCGCCCTGAAGAACGGTGAGTGGAAGCGGAACAAGTACACGGGTGTCGAGCTCAGCGAGAAGACCCTCGGCGTCGTCGGCCTCGGCCGCATCGGCGTCCTGGTCGCCCAGCGCATGTCGGCCTTCGGTATGAAGGTCGTCGCGTACGACCCGTACGTACAGCCCGCGCGCGCCGCCCAGATGGGCGTCAAGATGCTGACGCTGGACGAGCTCCTGGAGGTCGCCGACTTCATCACCGTGCACCTGCCCAAGACCCCCGAGACCATCGGTCTCATCGGGGACGAGGCCCTGCACAAGGTGAAGCCGTCCGTCCGCATCGTCAACGCCGCCCGCGGCGGGATCGTGGACGAGGCCGCGCTGTACTCGGCCATCAAGGAAGGCCGCGTCGCCGGCGCGGGCCTCGACGTGTACGCGAAGGAGCCCTGCACGGACTCCCCGCTCTTCGAGCTCGACCAGGTCGTCTGCACCCCGCACCTCGGCGCGTCCACGGACGAGGCCCAGGAGAAGGCCGGCGTCTCGGTCGCCAAGTCGGTGCGCCTCGCCCTCGCCGGTGAGCTCGTTCCGGACGCGGTCAACGTCCAGGGCGGCGTCATCGCCGAGGACGTACGCCCGGGCCTGCCGCTCGCCGAGAAGCTCGGCCGCATCTTCACCGCCCTCGCCGGCGAGGTCGCGGTCCGCCTCGACGTCGAGGTCTGCGGCGAGATCACCCAGCACGACGTCAAGGTGCTCGAACTCTCCGCGCTCAAGGGTGTCTTCGAGGACGTCGTCGACGAGACGGTCTCCTACGTCAACGCGCCGCTGTTCGCGCAGGAGCGCGGTGTCGAGGTCCGCCTGACCACCAGCTCCGAGTCCCCGGACCACCGCAACGTGGTGACCGTCCGCGGCACCCTTGCCGACGGCCAGGAGGTCTCGGTCTCCGGCACGCTCGCGGGCCCGAAGCACCTTCAGAAGATCGTCGGCGTCGGCGAGTACGACGTGGACCTGGCGCTCGCCGACCACATGGTCGTACTGCGCTACACCGACCGCCCGGGCGTGGTCGGCAAGGTCGGCCAGCTGCTCGGCGAGGCCGGGCTGAACATCGCGGGCATGCAGGTCGCCCGCGCCGAGGAGCACGGCGAGGCGCTCGCCGTCCTCACGGTCGACGCCAAGGTCCCGGTCGGCGTCCTCGCGGACATCGCCACCGAGATCGGCGCCGTCTCGGCGCGCACGGTCAGCCTCGGCTGACCGGCAGGACACAGGGGAAGGGCCCGGGGGTGACCCCCGGGCCCTTTCACGTTCCACAGCCCACCCCGCACCGGCCGGGATCAGTTGTACGTCGGCACCTGCACGTTGTCCCCGGGAGCCGGGGCCTGCTCCGCCGCGGGCGGGGCAGCGGCTTCGGCACCCCGCATCAGGGCCGCGGCGAGCACGGCCGCCGCGAGCAGCAGTGCCGTACCGCCCCAGGCCGCGTACTGCATTCCGTGGACGAAGGCCTCGCGGGCCAGGGCGAGGACCTGCTCGCCGGCCGCCCCGCCGAGCTGGTGGGCGGTGGCCACGGCCCCGCCCAGGGTCTCCCGTACCGCAGGCTCGGAGTCCGCCAGGTCACTGCGGTAGACCGCGGTGCCCAGGCTGCCGAGGACCGCCATGCCGAGGGCGCCGCCGAACTCCTGGCCCGTCTCCAGCAGGGAGGCGGCCGAACCGGCCTTCTCGGCGGGAGCCGAGGCGAGCGCCATGTCCGAGACCAGCGACATGACGGTGACGATGCCCGAGGCCAGTACGCCGGCGCCGGTCAGGAGCAGCCACAGGGAGTCGGTGTCGACCAGGCTGACCAGGGCGAACCCGGCGGCGGCGAGGACGAATCCGCCGGCGATGACGTAGGCCCGCTCCATCTTCTGGGCCAGGGCGGCGGAGACGGGGGCCGCGGCGCCGATGACGACCGAGGGGGCGAGGCTCCACAGGGCCGCCTCCAGGGTGCCCATGCCGAGCACGGACTGCAGGTACTGGGTGGTGAAGTAGGCCGAACCCATCATGGCGAACGCGGCGATCGTGTTGAGGCCGACGCCCGCACCGAAACCGGGGCCCTGGAACAGCGCCCGGCTGACCATGGCGTCGTCACGGGTGCGCTGACGGCGGACGAAGACGCAGCCGAAGACCAGGCCGGCCAGGAGGCAGCCGAGGTAGAGCGGCTCGAAGCCCTCGGCGGCGATCTCCTTGAGCCCGTAGACGACCGGGAGCACGGCGGCCATGGACAGCGGGACGCTCAGCAGGTCGAAGCGGCCGGGGGCCGGGTCCTTGAACTCCGGGACCAGCACCGGGACCAGGACCAGCAGGAGCAGCATCGCGGGCACGTTGATGAGGAAGACGGAGCCCCAGTAGAAGTGGTTCAGCATCACACCGCTCAGCACCGAGCCCAGTGCGATGCCGCCGGTCATGACCCCGGACCAGATGGCGATGGCCTTGCCGCGCTGCTTGTCGTCCTGGAAGAGGTTCCGTACGAGGGCCAGCGTGGAGGGCATCAGGGTCGCGCCGCCGATGCCGAGCAGGACGCGGCAGGCGATGAGCATCTCGGCGCTCGTGGCGTACGCGGCGCCGACCGAGGCGAGGCCGAAGGCGGCCGCGCCGATCAGCAGCAGCTTGCGGCGGCCGATCCGGTCACCGAGCGAGCCCATCGTGATGAGCAGGCCGGAGAGGGCGAAGGCGTAGCTGTCGAAGATCCAGAGCTGCTGGGTGGCGCTCGGGTCCAGCTGCTCGGTGATGGCGGGGATGGCGAAGTAGAGGACGGAGACGTCCATCGAGACCAGGAGCAGCGGCAGCACGAGGACGGTGAAGGCGGTCCATTCGCGGCGGCCGGCGAGGCGCGGTGTGGCTGCGGGGTTCGTCATGAGAAGCAATGTACAGACGTCATAAACGTTTGTCTATGACGGATGTATAGAACGTTCGTCTGGAACTTTCGTCTATGACACCTGTCTTGCTACGGTGACGCCATGGGACATCGTGAGGATCTGCTTGAAGGCGCCAAGAAATGCCTGGTCGAGAAGGGTTTCGTGCGCACCACGGCGCGCGACATCGTGAAGGCCTCGGGCGCGAACCTGGCCTCCATCGGCTACCACTACGGCTCGAAGGACGCCTTGCTCACCGAGGCGTTCATCTCCTTGATGCAGGAGCTGGGCGCGGGCTTCCAGGACGGCGTGCAAGGCGAGGGCGGCTCGCTGGAACGCTTCCGCTCGGTCTGGGAGGGCTTCCTCGCCCAGCGCGAGCAAGCCGGCCCGGTCTGGGCGGCCAGCCTGGAGGTCGCGCTCTCCCGCGACCGGCTGCCGGACCTGAACGCGATGATCGCGGCCTCGCAGGGCGAGGGGCGCCGCGGCCTGATCGCGATGATGACCGGCGCCCCGGAGGAGGGGATCACCGAACGGGAGGAGCGGACGCTCGGCGCCTTCTACGTGGCGCTGCTCAATGGCCTGATGATCCAGTGGCTGTTCGACCCCAAGACGGCGGCGAGCGCGGAGGAGCTCACCGAGGGCATGCGGGCGGCGTCCGAGGCGCTGACGCGTTCCCCGGCGGAGCCGGCCGGGGAACGGGAGTGACGGGCGAACCCCTGCCTCAACCTCGCGGACGGGGCGCTGATCGGGTCCGTACGGTCCTCAACCCCGGCAGGCTCGCCGTCGCCGCAGGGCAGCCGGCGTGACGAGCGGACCACCGGCGCGGCACAGGCGCCGGTGGTCCGGTGGTCCGGTGGTGCGGCGGTCCGTCAGACGGTGACGACGACCTTCGCGCGGGCGTGCTCCACCTCCAGGTACCGGATGGCCTCGGCAGCCTCGCGGAGCGGGTAGGTCCGGTCGACGACCGGGGCGAGGTCGCCGCGCTCGACGAGTTCCCGCAGCGCCGCCAGGTTCTGGCTGCTCGGCGTCGCCGTGAGGACGAGCAGCCGCTGGCCGACGAAACGGGACAGTGCCCGCCCCTTGATGATGAGGCCCATCGGCCCGAGCAGGCTGCCGCCTTCGGACACGCCGCCACCGGACAGGACGAGCGTCCCCGACGGGGCCAGCGCCCGCCGGCACTCGGCCAGCGAGCGGTTGCCCACCAGGTCGAACACCACGTCGTAACGGGGTCCGTTCCGGGTGAAGTCGTCGTGGGTGTAGTCGACGACGTGGTCCGCGCCGAGCGACCGGACCAGATCCACGTTCTTCGTACTGCACACCCCGGTCACCTCCGCGCCGAACGCCTTGGCGATCTGGACGGCGAAGGTCCCCACCCCACCTGACGCACCGTTGACCAGGACCTTGTGCCCCGGCCGCACCCGCGCCAGATCGCGCAGGCCCATGAGGGCGGTGTTGCCCGCCAGCGGCACCGCGGCCGCCTGTTCGAACGTCAGGTTGTCCGGCTTCGGCTCCACCACGTCCTGGGAGGCGCACACGTACTCGGCGAACGCCCCGTCGGCCTCGCCGAACACCTCGTCACCGGGGCGCAGCCGCGTGACGTCCTTGCCCACCGCCTCCACCCGGCCCGCGAAGTCCGTGCCCCGGATCCGCTCCTTCGGCGCGCGCAGCCCGAACACCAGCCTGGCCAGGTACGGATCGCCCCGCATGAGGTGCCAGTCGCGCGCGTTGACCGCGGCCGCGTGGACCCGTACCAGCACCTCGTGGCCGGCGACGACCGGCTTGTCGACCTCCCTGAGTTCCAGCACGTCGGGGGAGCCGTACCGGTCTTGGACGATCGCCTTCATCAGACCTCCGTTCGGCTGACCGGGAGGCCAACGCTCTTCGCGACGGTAGGCGACTGATGCCGGTGCGGACATCGGGGACAGTCCCTAGGTGGGGCCCGGATCCGAAGGCCGCGCGCTCAGGCCAGGCGGGCGGCCTTCAGGGCCATGTGGAGCAGCAGCCGGTCCTCGCCCTCGTCGAGGTCGAGGCCGGTGAGCTGCTCCACCCGGGAGATGCGGTAGTAGAGAGTCTGGCGGTGGATGCCCAGGACCGCCGCCGCGCGGCCCGCCTGCCCCGCACAGTCGAGGAACACCTCGGCCGTACGGGCGAGTTCGCGGTGGGCCGGGTTCAGCAGGGCGCGCGTCGCCGGGTCGTCCACCGGGCCGGCGGCCACGGCGGCCAGCAGCCGGTACGGGCCGATCGCCGACCACTGGGCGACGGGGCCGAACCGCGGCTGCGCGGCGGCCGCCCGGGCCGCCGCGACGGCCTGCTCCCAGGCGTCGGGCAGCGCCGCGAGGGTGCGGACGGGATCGGCGACCCCGGCGGTCACGGTCCTCGGAACCCCCGAGCCGTCCGGCTGCTGCCCCGTCGAGCGCGGCAGCAGCCGGGCCACCGCCGTCAGGGCCGGAGCCAACGCGTCCGTGGAGCGCAGCCGGAGCAGGATCGCCAGCGCCAGGCCGCCTCCGCCCCCGCCGCCACCCGTGCCCGCGGCCCCGCCCGCTTCACCGCCGCCGCGCCGCGGTACGACGCACAGCGCCGCCGCGCCAGGCACCGACGGCGGAGCCTCCCCGGACCACGGCGCCACGCACACCGCAGCGTGCAGCCCGTCCCCGCCCGGGCCGAGGGCGAGCCGCAGCGCGGCCACCGCCATGTCCTGCTGCCAGCCCCGCCCGGCGGTGAGCACGGCCTGGAACTCCCGCGACAGGTCCGCCCCCGCCTTCGCCTCCTCGGCGAGCAGGACGCCGATCCGCTGGGCCACCTCCATGGCCGCGGCCAGCTCCGCCGGCCCCGGGCCCGGCTCCTGGTCGAGGAGCCACACGTAGCCCTGCACGATGCCGCGGAAGCGCACCGGCAGGCAGATCCGCCCCCGGAACACCCCGGCCTCGGGCGCCGCCGGGATGTGGACCGGCCCGGTGGCGCGGGCGATGCCGAAGCCCTCGAACCAGGAGCGGACGGCCGCGGTCGACTGGCGGGTCAGGATCGAGCGGGTCCGTACCGGGTCCATCGCCTGATCGTCGTCGCTGTCGTGGGCGCCGAAGGCGATGAGCCGGAAGTCCCGGTTCTCCAGGGTCGCCGGGGCGCCGAGCAGCGCGGAGATCTCGTCCACCAGGTCCTGGTAATCGCCCTTCACCCCAGCATTCTCCCACCCTCGCGGAGGCTCTTCAGACAGATGTATGAGATCGGGGCCACGGATGCGTGACAGCTGTCGATGGCAGAGGATCAAACCGATCCTTAGGTTTCACGGTGGTTTTACTTGAGCTTTTCTTCTGCCACCCGCTGGAGGTGCCCCGTGCTGGGTCCCGTGATCCTCGCCGCTTCGCGCAGCGACAAGATGCGCCGTATCGTCTCTGCCGCCCCGGTGACCAAGCCCGTGGTGAACCGGTTCATCCCCGGTGAGACGGTCGACCAGGTCATCCCGATCGTCGAGGACCTCACGCGGAAGGGCCTGGAGGTCACCCTCGACGTCGTGGGCGAGGACATCACCGAGGTCGCGCAGTCGCACGCCGCCCGCGACGCCTACCTCCAGCTGATCGAGCGCCTCGCGGAGCTGGGCCTCGGCGAGACCGCCGAGATGTCGGTCAAGCTGTCGATGTTCGGCCAGGCGCTGGAGGGCGGCCACGAGCTCGCCCTCGCCAACGTCCGCCCGGTCGTCGAGGCCGCCGCCGCCATCGGCACCACCGTGACGCTCGACGCCGAGGACCACACCACCCTCGACTCGATGTTCGCCATCCACGAGGAGCTGCGCCGGGACTTCCCGCAGACCGGCTGCGTGATCCAGGCCTACCTCTTCCGCACCGAGGCCGACGCCCGCCGCCTTGCTGCCGCCGGCAGCCGCGTCCGGATCGTGAAGGGCGCCTACAAGGAGCCCGCCGAGGTCGCGTACCAGGACAAGGGCGAGATCGACAAGGCGTACGTCCGGATCATGAAGATCCTGATGGAGGGCGAGGGCTACCCGATGATCGGGTCCCACGATCCGCGGCTTATCGCCATCGGCCAGGAGCTGGCCCGCCAGGCCGGGCGCAAACTGGACGAGTACGAGTTCCAGATGCTGTACGGCATCCGCAGCGAAGAGCACCTGCGGCTGGCCGCCGAGGGCCACCGGATGCGGGTCTACACCGCGTACGGGACCGACTGGTACGGCTACTTCATGCGCCGCCTCGCGGAGAAGCCGGCCAACCTGCTGTTCTTCCTCCGCTCGATGATCACCAAGAACTAGCCAAGAACTAGGTCAAGGAGTTACCAGCCCCATGGATGCTGTGACCCAGGTCCCCGCTCCGGTCAACGAGCCGGTCCACTCGTACGCCCCCGGCACCCCGGAGCGCGCGCGGCTCGAAGTGCAGCTCAAGCAGCTGTCCGAGAACCCGATCGACCTCCCGATGACGATCAACGGCGTCAAGCGGATGGGCGGCGGCGAGCGTTTCGACGTGGTCCAGCCGCACGACCACAAGTCGGTGCTCGGCACCTACGCCAACGCCACCCAGGCCGACGCGCAGGAGGCCGTCGACGCCGCCCTCGCCGCCGCCCCGGCCTGGCGCTCGATGTCCTTCGACGACCGCGCCGCGATCATCCTGCGCGCCGCCGAGCTGCTGTCCGGCCCGTGGCGCGAGAAGCTCGCCGCCTCCACCATGCTGGGCCAGTCGAAGACCGCGCAGCAGGCCGAGATCGACACCCCGTGCGAGCTCGTCGACTTCTGGCGCTTCAACGTCCACTTCGCCCGCCAGATCCTGGCCGAGCAGCCGGTCGCGAACTCCGCCGGCGTGTGGAACCGCAGCGACCACCGCCCGCTCGAAGGCTTCGTCTACGCGATCACGCCGTTCAACTTCACGGCCATCGCGGGCAACCTGCCGACCGCCCCCGCCCTCATGGGCAACGTGGTCCTGTGGAAGCCGTCCCCGACGCAGACCCACTCCGCGGTCCTCCTGATGGAGCTCCTGGAGGAGGCCGGCCTGCCGAAGGGCGTCATCAACCTGGTGACCGGCGACGGCATCGCGGTGTCGGAGGTGGCCCTGAACCACCCCGAGCTGGCCGGCATCCACTTCACCGGCTCGACCAAGACCTTCCAGTACCTGTGGAAGACGGTCGGCAACAACATCGAGAAGTACAAGTCCTACCCGCGCCTGGTCGGCGAGACCGGCGGCAAGGACTTCGTCGTCGCGCACCCGTCCGCGGACCGCGCCGTCCTGAAGACCGCCCTGACCCGCGGCTCCTTCGAGTTCCAGGGCCAGAAGTGCTCGGCGTCCTCGCGCGCCTACGTCCCGGCCTCGATCTGGAACGACGGCTTCAAGGAGGCCTTCGCGGCCGAGGTCGACGGCATCACCATGGGCCCGGTCACCGACCTGACCAACTTCATCGGCGCCGTCATCGACGACCGGTCCTTCGCGAAGAACAAGGCCGCGATCGACCGCGCCAAGGCCGACCCGACCTGCGAGATCGTCGCCGGCGGCACGTACGACGACTCGGAGGGCTACTTCGTCCGCCCGACCGTCATCGCGTGCACCGACCCCGAGAACGAGGTCTTCACGACCGAGTACTTCGGCCCGATCCTCGCCGTGCACGTCTACGAGGACGCCGAGTTCGACGCGATGCTCGCGCAGATGGAGTCCGTCTCGGCGTACGCCCTGACCGGCTCGATCATCGCCGCCGACCGGTACGCGGCCGCGGACGCGATGGAGAAGCTCCGCTTCGCGGCGGGCAACTTCTACATCAACGACAAGTCCACCGGCGCCGTCGTCGGCCAGCAGCCCTTCGGCGGCGGCCGCGCCTCGGGTACGAACGACAAGGCGGGCGCCGCGACCAACCTGCAGCGCTGGACCTCGACCCGCTCCATCAAGGAGACCCTGGTCGCGCCGACCGAGTACGGCTACCCCCACATGGGCTGACCGGCCCCCGCTGAACCCCGCCCCCGTTCCGGTACCCCCAAGTCCGGAGCGGGGGCGGTTCCAGTTGCCCCGCTAGGGGATCAGCACCACCTTGCCGAGGTTGCGCCGCTCCTCGGTAATGCGGTGCGCGCGGGAGGCCTCGGCGAGCGGGATCTCCTCGTGCACCGCCGGCCGCAGCGCGCCGCTGCCGTACGCCTCCCACAGCCCGCGCCGCCAGCCCTCGTACTCCTCCGGGCTGCCCTGAGCGACGGCCCGGATCTGGAAGCCGATCACCGACGCGCCGCGCACCAGCAGTTCGTACGCCTCCACGGTCCCGCCGCCGGAGCCGTACGCGACCAGCCGGCCGCCCGTGGCCAGAGCGCGCACGGCGGGGCCGAGCAGCTCGCCGCCGACGCCGTCGAGGACCACGTCGTACGGGTCGCCCCAGGCGGCCTCCTCGTACAGCACGACCTCGTCGGCGCCGAGCCCACGCACGAAATCGGCCTTGTCCCGGCTGGAGACGGCGGCGACCACGCGGCCCGCCCCCGCGGCCCGGGCGAGCTGCACGGCCAGGCTGCCGACCCCGCTCGCAGCGGCCGTGACCAGCACCGACTCGCCCGGCCGGATCCGCCCGGCCCCGACGGCGCCGCGGGCGACGAGCCCGCTGCGCACCAGCGCGACCGCCTCCACCGAGGTGGCTCCGCCGGGCACGCGGGAGGCCATGGCGGTGTGCAGGACGGCGTACTCGGCGTAGCCCTGGCCGAAGCACAGCCCGGTGACGCGCTCCCCGACGGCGAAGCCCGTCACTCCTTCGCCGAGCGCGGCGACCGTCCCGGCGATCTCCCCGCCCAGCGCGATCGGCTCGGCGGCCTCCCGCACCTTGCGCACGACGGGCAGCGTGACCCCGACGGCCTCGCTTTGCAGGAGCAGCTCACCGGGGCCGGGCGCGGGGACGGGCACGTCCTCGGCGAACAGCACCTCGGGCCCGCCCGGGACCTCGTAGCGGATGCGCAGCATCACGACCTCCCTGTTTTCGATCTTGGTCGAGTCTCACCGTAGAGGTCAGACCTCGACGATGACCTGGTCCAGGGACTTGCGGACCAGGTCCGGGACCTCGCAGTCGTCCGCCGGGTAGCCGACCGGGACGACCGCGAAGGCCTTCTCGTTCTCCGGGCGGTCCAGGACGTGGGAGAGGAAGCGCATCGGGCTCGGCGTGTGGACCAGGGCCGCCAGGCCGGACAGGTGGAGCGCGGACAGGAGCATGCCGACCGCGATGCCGACCGACTCGTCGACGTAGTAGTGCTTGCGCTTCGTGCCGTCCGGGCCGAGCCAGTAGCGCTGCTGGAAGACCACGATCAGGGCCGGGGCATCCGTGAGGTGGGTCTTCACGGCGTCCGTGCCGAGGGGGCGCAGGGCCGCGAGCCACTCGTCGCCGAGGCGGCCGTCGTAGGAGAGCGCCTCCTCCTGCTCGGCGGCGGCGCGGATCTGCTGCCGCACCGCCGGGTCCTTGACGAGGATGAACGTCCAGGGCTGCTGGTGCGCCCCTGAGGGGGCGGTCGCGGCGCACGCGATGGCGTCCCGGACCACCTGCTCGGGCACGGGGTCGGGGGAGAAGTGGCGCACGGTCCGCCGTTCGTCCATCCGGGCACGCAACTCGGCGGCGCGGGCCAGGGATTCCCGGCTCGGCATCCGCGCGGGCCGGTAGGCGGCGGGGCGGTACGGCTCGCCGTGGGTGGGCGTCCACTGCTGGGTATCGGGCGACATGGGGCGAGTGTGCCGGGAGGCTCCCGGGGACGGCCAGGAACGTACAGGCCGATTGGTGGCGGGGGGACACTGGTTCCATGACCGATACACGGACACGCCTCGCACACACCTCGCAGCTGGACCCCGGGGCGCTGGAGGAGATCCGGGCCCTGCTCGACGGCGCGTTCGAGGGCGACTTCTCCGACGAGGACTTCGAGCACGGGCTCGGCGGGATGCACGCCCTGGTGCACGAGGGCGGGGAGCTCGTCGCGCACGGGAGCGTGGTGCAGCGGCGGGTCGTGCACGCGGGGCGGGCCCTGCGGACCGGATACGCGGAGGGCGTGGCCGTACGGGCCGACCGGCGCCGGCGCGGGATCGGGAGCGCCGTCATGGCCGGGCTGGAGGCGGTCATCGGGCGGGCCTACGTGCTCGGCGCGCTGTCGGCGTCGCAGGACGGGGCCGGGCTGTACCGCGGCCGCGGCTGGCAGGTGTGGGGCGGGCAGATCGGAGTCCTCGGGCCACGGGGGCCCGAGCGGCTCCCCGAGGAGGAGGGCAGCACCTACCTGTGGGTGCCGCCCGGCGGGGTCCTTCCGGACCCCGCCGGGCGACTGGACTTCGACTGGCGCAACGGGGATGTGCTGTAGCCCCCGTCAGCCGGAGATGCTGGCCGCGCCCGACTCGATGTGGCCCGTGTAGCGGCGCGACCAGGTGCCGTCGAAGTCGGCCAGGACCGTGAAGTCGTACCAGCCGTTGCTGTAGGCCACGGCGTTGAAGTAGTCCTCGCGCGAGGAGTTCGCCGGGACCGTGTAGGTCCACGGGCCGTCCGTGCGGTAGGCGTTCGAGCGGATCGTGAAGGTGACGGGCGCGGCCGACGTGTTCGTCATCTTGAAGTAGACGGCGGTCTTGCCCGTGCCCGGCTCCACCGCGAAACGGGCCGCCACCTCGATCGCCTTGCCCGCCTTCGACGCGTCGCCGATGAAGCGGCGCAGGAAGCGGTTCGGCCCGTGCATCGAGATGTCGTACTTGCCCGAGCCGTAGCCGAGGCCGATGTTGAAGTAGTCGCTGCCGGTGCCGCCCGCGTCCACCGTGTACTGCCAGGCCGCCGTGTCCCGGTGCTGGTGCGGGTGGATCGAGAAGTGCGCCGCCTGCTTCGCCTCCGCGCCCTGGTTCGTCATCGAGAACCAGGCCAGGATCTTGCCGGCCGCGCCGAACTCGAAGCGGTCCAGGTTGCCGTTGACCTGGTACGGCAGGGCGCGCGCCGGGCGGGTGCCGGACTCCTGCGCCGGGAGGGCGTTGTCCTGCGGCGCCGGGTTGGGCAGCGGGCCGCAGGTCGACTGGCCGATCACCTTGGCCGTGGACGGGAGGCCCGCGGGCACCCCGTAGACCGGGTGCGCGAAGTCGAAGACGCCGGTCAGGTCGCCGGTCACCTTGCGGCGCCACGCGCTGATGTTCGGACAGCTGGCGGGGGTGCCGAGGGCGGCCGTCCACGTCTCCATGAACCGCAGCACCGAGGTGTGGTCGAAGACCTCGGAGCTCACCCAGCCGCCGCGCGTCCACGGGGACATGACGATCATCGGTACCCGGAAGCCGAGGCCGATCGGGGTGCCGTCGATGTACTCGCCCGGCGTGCCGGGCGGGGCGACCGGCGGCGGCACGTGGTCGAAGAAGCCGTCGTTCTCGTCGTAGTTGAGGAAGAGGACGGTGGAGTCGAAGACCTCGGGGTTGGCGGCGAGTGCCCGGTAGACGAGGTCCACGAAGTGCGCGCCGTCGCCCGGCGGGGCGTACGGGTGCTCCGAGAAGGCCTCGCTCGCCACGACCCAGGAGACCTGGGGGAGGGTGCCCGCGACGACGTCCGCGCGGATGGCGGCCGCGATGTCGTCCGGGGTGGAGCCGGTGACCTTCGGGACCGAGCCCATGCCCCGGTCCCACAACGGGTTGCCGGGGGCCGCGTCCGTGAACTTCTTGAAGTAGGCCAGACCGTTGTCGCCGTAGTTGTCCTGGGCGTTCTGGTAGACCTTCCAGCTCATGCCGGCGCGCTGGAGGGCCTCCGCATACGTCTCCCAGGTCAGCCCGGACTCGTCGCCGCCGTCCTTGCTGGACGCGTCGACCTTGCCGCTCCACAGGAAGGTGCGGTTCGGGCCGGTGGCGCTGAGCGTGGAGCAGAAGTACGCGTCGCAGATCGTGTAGTTGTCGGCGAGCCCGTAGTGGAAGGGTATGTCCGCGCGGTCCAGGTAGCCGAGGGTGCGGGTGTTGCCGACCCCCAACACCCAGTTGTCCATCCGGCCCTTGTTCCAGGCCGCGTGCTGCGAGGTCCAGCTGTGCGGGAGGTCGCCGTTGCACTGGGCCAGGGTCTCGCCGTCGACCCCGCCCGCCGGCGGGGTCGCGGAGAGCTTCCACGGGTACTGGCGACCGCCCCAGTTGGGCTGGTTGAACATGCCCCAGCCGCCGGGGATGTTGCCGGCGGCGCGGTCGCCGTACCCGCGGACACCCTTCAGCTTTCCGAAGTAGTGGTCGAAACTGCGGTTCTCCTGCATCAGGATCACCACGTGTTTCACATCGGTGATCGTGCCGGTCGCGGCGGCCGCGGCCGCCGTCGTCGGCGTGACCGCGGGCAGGGCCGCCCCCGCCACGAGCCCGGCGCCGATTCCCACGAACCCTCTGCGGCTGATCGGTGTCACTGGCCCCTCGCCTCCAACTCGCGTGCCCCGCTGGCACATTGACCGCAAGGGTGACGGGAGCGGCGCCAAAGGTCTACATCCGTGCGGTAAGAAGTCGGTGAACATCCGGGTGGCTGGAATCACCCGTCGATCCGGACGAGCATCTTGCCCAGATTGTCGCCCCGGAGCATGCCCAGGAAGGCATCCACAGTGTGGTCGAATCCCTGCACAACGGTGGTATCCGTACCGATCCGGCCGCTGCGCAGATGAGGGACGATGAAGTCCTCCAGCTCGTCCTGAAGATTGGTGTGATTGCGAACCAATACCCCTTCCAGACGCAGCGACTTGTGAACGACCTCGAAGAGGTTGCGGGGCGCGGCGGGGGACCGGTCGCCGTTGTACATCGAGATGGCCCCCACCCAGGCGATCCGCCCGTACTCGCGCAGCACGTCGATCGCGCCCTCCAGGTGGTCGCCGCCCACGTTGTCCACGTAGACGTCGACGCCTCCTGCGGACACCGCCGCGGCCGCCTCCGCGAGCTGCTCGCCGACCGGGCCGTCGTGGTAGTCGAAGGCGGCGTCGAAGCCGAGGTCCTCCGTCAGGTGGCGGACCTTGGCCGCCGACCCCGCGCTGCCGATGATCCGGCGGGCGCCGAGCAGCCGGGCGATGTGGCCGGTCGCCACGCCCACCCCGCCCGCGGCGGCGGACACGAACAGGTCCTCGCCCTCCCGCAGCGCCGCGGTCCGGGTCAGGGCGGCGTACGCGGTGAGGCCGGTGCCGCCGAGGATGGAGAGGTAGGCCTCCAGCGGGACGCCCTGGTGGCCGCGCAGCTTGCGCGTTCCGGCCACCCCGAGGGTGACGAGGGAGTGCGTGCGCCAGCCCTCGCGGTGGAAGACGAGGTCGCCCTCCGCCAGTCCCGGGTCGCGCGAGGCGACCACGCGGCCCACCGAGCGGCCTTCCAGCGGGGTGCCGAGCTCGAAGCCTCCCTCGCCGCCGTCCATCAGCCCGCGGTGGTACGGGTCCACCGAGAGCAGCAGGTTCTCCACCAGGGCGGTGCCGGGCCCCGGCTCCGGGACCGGGTACGCGACGTAGGTGAAGTCGGTGGCGGCGGGGAAGCCGGCGGGGCGGGCGATCTGGTGCACGGCGTGAGCGGTGTTCGTGGTCATGGCCCAGACGCTAGGAAGGAATCACCGGGCCGGGCAGGGGGTTGCGCTCATGGAAGCCGCACAGCCATGAATGTCGCTCATAGAACGAGGTGGGGGCCCCGGTGTCCGAACTCCTCCCGCAGGAACTGCGGATCCTGGTCGCCGTCGCCGAGTCCGGTGGCTTCTCCGCCGCGGCCGCCGCGCTCGGCCTCACCCAGTCGGCCGTCTCGCACTCCGTGCGCGGCAGCGAGGCGAAGATCGGCACGGTCCTCTTCGAGCGCGGCCGGACCGGGGCCGCGCCCACGCCGGCGGGGGAGCGGGCCGTCGGCCACGCGCGCAGGATCCTTCGGCTGTACGAGGTCATGGGCGCGGAGGCGCGCGGCGCGGGCCGGGGAGCGCCGCACCGGGACACGGTCGAGGGTGTGCTCCGGATCGCCGCGTTCCGCAGCGCGGCCCTGCACCTGCTGCCGCCCGCCCTGGACCGGCTCACCGCCCGGCACCCCGGCATCCGCCCCGAGGTCCGGGTGGTCCGCGAGATCGGCGCCGGCGCGGCCGGGGAGGTGGCGGCCGGCCGCGCCGACCTGGGTATCGCCACCCTGGGCGTGGCGCAGGGCATGCCTCCCGGCCTGCTGAGCGGAGTCCTCGTGGAGGAGGCGTACTCGCTGGTGCATCCGGCCGGGCATCCCGATCCGAAGGCGCTGCCGCTCATGGACTGGGACGAGAACTGCGGCTCCTACACGCGCACCTGGTGGCTGGCGCAGGACTGGATCCCGCGGGCGACCGTGAAGGCGGAGGACGACGCGATGGTGCTGACCATGGTCGGCCGCGGGCTCGGCATGGCGATCATGCCCGAGCTGTCCCTCCGCGAGGCGACCGAGGCCGTCGACATCACTGGACTGGGTCCCCGGGGGCCGGTGAGACGCGTGGGATACGTCACCACACCGGAATCCGCTTCATCGCTCGCCGTAAGGGCTCTGATCAGGGAACTTCGTTCCGAGAGCAGCTGAAAACGGATCCATGCGGGCTGCCTCCCGGGCGGTTCCGCGTCTCAGATAGTAGGAAGTCCGAGTAATTGCGGAGACATACAGCGGGACCTGCCCTAGCTTTGGAGAAGCCGAACGTCTCGCCGATCAGGCGAATGGCGGTCGAGAGCGCGCGCCCCGGGCAGGCAACCCCTGCCGCGCACCGCTCCCCGCCTCTTCCGGCGCCTTGAAGGAACCCCTCATCCGTGGCTTCGCCACGCCGTGATCTCAAGGAGTCGATCCACATGACCCCCACCACCGCTGCCGTCCGCCGCGTCCGCCACTCCTCCACCGCCGACGCCGACCGCAAGAACGCCGCCGCAGCCCTCCAGAGGGCTCTCGACCGCCGTGACAACGGCGGCTCGACCGGCCGCTGACCACCGTCCGCCCCGGACATGTTGCGTCCCCGTTGGTCCGAATGCTGGACGCAATATGTCTGAGGGCTGGGACACGGAGTACGGTTTCGCCATGTCGACCAGCATCAATCTCGCAGTGATCCCCGGTGATGGCATCGGCCAGGAAGTCGTGGCTCAGGGACTCAAGATCCTTACCGCGGTCCTGCCCCAGGATGTGAAGCTGGAGACCAAGCAATACGACCTCGGTGCCCAGCGCTGGCACCGCACCGGTGAGACCCTCCCGGACGCGGAGCTCGAAGCGCTGAAGCACCACGACGCGATCCTGCTGGGCGCCATCGGCGACCCGTCGGTCCCGTCGGGCGTCCTGGAGCGCGGGCTGTTGCTCAAGCTCCGCTTCGCCTTCGACCACTTCATCAACCTGCGCCCGTCGAAGCTCTTCCCCAACACGGCCACCCCGCTGGCCGGCCGTCCGGAGATCGACTTCGTCGTGGTCCGCGAGGGCACCGAAGGCCCGTACACAGGCAACGGCGGCTCGCTGCGCACCGGCACCCCGGCCGAGGTGGCCACCGAGGTCAGCCTCAACACCGCGTACGGCGTGGAGCGCGTGGTCCGTGACGCCTACGAGCGGGCCAACGCCCGGCCCCGCAAGAAGCTGACGCTGGTCCACAAGAACAACGTCCTCGTGTACGCCGGTCACCTGTGGAAGAACATCTTCGACAAGGTCGGCCAGGAGTACCCCGGGGTCAGCACCGACTACCTGCACGTCGACGCCGCGACGATCTTCTTCGTCACCCAGCCCGAGCGCTTCGACGTCATCGTCACGGACAACCTCTTCGGTGACATCCTCACCGACCTGGCCGCCGCCGTGACCGGCGGAATCGGCCTGGCCGCCTCCGGGAACATCAACCCGACCGGCGCCTTCCCGTCCATGTTCGAGCCCGTCCACGGCTCGGCCCCGGACATCGCCGGCACCGGCAAGGCCGACCCGACCGCGACGATCCTCTCGGTCGCCCTCCTGCTGCGCCACCTCGGCTACGAGGCCGAGGCCGGCCGCATCGAGGACGCGGTCTCCGCCGACCTCGCGGAGCGGGACGGCACCTTCCGCTCCACCGACGCCATCGGCGACGCCCTCGCCGCGCGCGTAGCCGGCTGACCCGGCAGCGCACCTCAGGAAGCCGTCGGGTCGGATAGGGGACCCGGCGGCTTTCCCTGTGCGGCCCCGGGTGCCACCATCTCCCCTGGGCCGCAACCCCCCGCTTCTCCGAAGACCCCGTGCGCGCGATAATCGAACGCGAGGCCGCGGAATGCGGGGAAGCTCGGACGTCCTAGTACGCCGTGAGCGCGGTCCGCCATACACAACTGGTGAAGGACAAGCACTCATGACGACGCCCACGATCGAGCTCAAGCCCTCCTCGAACCCGCTGTCCGACGCGGAGCGCGAGGCGATCCTGGCCAGCCCCGGCTTCGGCCGCCACTTCACCGACCACATGGTGACGATCAAGTGGACCGAGGGTCGCGGCTGGCACGATGCCGAGCTGGTCCCGTACGCGCCCCTGGCGATCGACCCGGCGAACATGACGCTGCACTACGCGCAGACGATCTTCGAGGGTCTCAAGGCCTACCGCCAGCCCGACGGCACCGTCGCCACCTTCCGGCCCGAGGCGAACGCCGAGCGCTTCCAGGCCTCCGCCCGCCGCATGGCGATGCCGGAGCTGCCGGTGGACCTGTTCATCGACGCCTGCGACGCGCTCGTCACGCAGGACCGCGCCTGGGTCCCGGACTCCGGCGAAGCCTCCCTGTACCTGCGGCCGTTCATGTTCGCCTCCGAGGTCGGCCTGGGCGTCCGCCCGGCCAACGAGTTCCTCTTCATCGTCATCGCCTCGCCCGCCGGCGCGTACTTCCCCGGTGGCGTCAAGCCCGTCTCCGTCTGGCTCTCCGAGGAGTACGTCCGCGCCGTCAAGGGCGGCACCGGCGCCGCCAAGACCGGCGGCAACTACGCGGCCTCCCTCGTCGCCCAGGCCCAGGCCGCCTCGCACGGCTGCGACCAGGTGGTCTGGCTCGACGCCGTCGAGCACCGCTGGATCGAGGAGATGGGCGGGATGAACCTGTACTTCGTGTACGGCGACCGCATCGTCACCCCGGAGCTCACCGGCTCGCTGCTGCCCGGCATCACCCGCGACTCCCTCCTCACCATCGCCCGCGACCTCGGCTACACCGCCGAGGAGGGCCGCCTGACCACCGAGGACTGGGAGCGCGACAACGCGAACGGCACCCTCACCGAGGTGTTCGCCTGTGGCACCGCCGCCGTCATCACCCCGGTCGGCTCCGTCAAGTCCGAGCGCGCCAACTGGACCCAGGGTGACGGCCAGCCGGGCCAGGTCACCATGCGCCTGCGCAAGGCCCTGCTGGAACTCCAGACCGGCCACGCGGCCGACTCCCACGGCTGGATGCACCCGCTGGGCTGACCGAGCCCGCGCCCCGTACGCACGAAGGCCCGCGCCCCCGGAGAGGGGGGCGCGGGCCTTCGTGCGTACGGGGCGGCTCAGGCGGCCGCGGCCGCGGGCTCCGGCTCCTCGGCGGGGACCGCCGCCGGCGCGGTGCGGGCGGTCAGGGCCGTGTAGACCAGCCCGCCGGTCAGGCCGGAGAGGACGAATGAGCAGTCCACGCCGCCGGTCAGGGCGAGCAGCGGGCCCTCGTAGAAGGGGGTGGTCACGGCGAGCAGGCCGACACCCGCGCCGATGGCCCAGGAAGCGGTGGCGGCCACGTTCCAGCCGCCGCGGTACCAGTAGGCCCCGCCGACCGAGCGGCGGTTGAAGACCTGCAGGGCGTCGGCGTCGTACTGCCCGCGGCAGCGCACGTAGCCGATCAGGGTGATCACGGCCCACGGGGTGCCGATCGCGGTCAGCAGCAGGACGAAGGAGGTCATCGCCGACTGCACGTCCCACTCGAAGGAGCCGACGAACACGAAGGCGGTGGCGACGGCCGCGGCGATCACGGTGGCCGCGGTGCGGGTGGCCCTGGGGACGATCGCGTCGAGGTCGAGGCCCATGGAGTAGAGCATCAGGCCGGCGTTGCCCACCGAGCCGGCCGCGGCGGCCGCGAGCAGCGGCACCAGGTACCAGAACGGGGCGGCGTCGACGAGCGGCCCGGCGTACTCGGCGCCGGCCTTGGCGGCGAGCGCGGTGTAGGTGCCGAAGAGCTGCGGAATCAGCAGACCGGCCAGCAGGCCGAGGCCGGTGGCCCAGAACACCTTGCGCGAGCTGTGCCTGCGCGGGGAGATGTAGCGCGTGTAGTCACCCAGGAGGGTGATGAAGGCGACGGGGCCGCTGAGCCCGGCGGCGACGGCGGCGAGCAGCCAGGTCGGCCAGAAGGAGCCGAGCAGGTACGGGGTGTCCGGCGGCGCGGCGGTGGTGAAGTCCGGCGCGTAGGCGAAGAGGCCGACACCCAGCAGGACCACCATGCCGATGGACAGGATCTTGCTCATGCGCAGCAGCAGCCGGTAGCCGAAGACGGCCCCGACGACGGTGCACGCGGCGAGTGCTCCGTACATCACGGCCCGCCATACGCCGGTGTCCGGCAGCCCGGTGAGCCGGGACAGGACCCCGACCATCACGTCGCCGCCGATCCACAGGGTTAGCGCGGTGTAGCCGAGGGAGAGCAGCAGGCCGACCACCGAGCCGACGAGGCGGCCGCGGACGCCGAACTGCGCGCCGCTGGAGGTGGAGAGGTTGGTGGCGGTCCGCAGGGAGACCAGCGCCAGCGGCGCGGTGACGGCGATGCCGACGATCGTGCCGGTCACGATGGCGGTGACCGAGGGCCACAGGCCCAGTCCGAAGGACGGGGGAAGCCAGCCGAACACGATCACGCCGAGGCAGAGGTTGGAGCCGAGCAGGATCGAGATCAGGTCACGAGGACCGCTCGTCCGCTCCTCCTCGGGGATGGTGTCGACTCCGCGCTGTTCGATGGGCATAAGGGGACTCCCTTGGCAGGGCGGGGGGGTGGGTTGCGCAATCTTTGAGCGACACTCAATGTGGCCTAAGCCCTGGTGCCAGGTCAATGATTCCTTGTGAACGAAAGAAGAGTTAGAGTGATGCTCTAACCCATCGACTCAAGAGGTGGTGGATCGGCGTGCGGCTGACCCCTACGGAGCGCGACCGGCTGCTGCTCCGCAGCGCTGCGGAACTGGCCAGGGCCCGACGGGCCCGGGGCCTGAAGCTCAACGTCCCGGAGGCCACCGCTTTGATCGCGGACACGGTCTGCGAGGCCGCGCGCGACGGCAAGCGGCTCGCGGAGGCCATCGAGGAGGCCCGCGGCGTGCTGGGCCCCGACGACGTCCTGCCCGGCGTGGCCGACGTGGTCACCGAGGTGCACGTGGAGGCCGTCTTCGACGACGGCTCCCGGCTCGCGGTGGTCTCGTCCCCCGTACGGGGCGCCGTACCGCTCGGCCACGACGCCCCCGGAGCGGTGGTCCCCGGGCCGGGCGTCCCCCAGCCGGAGCCGGTGTTGCACCTGCGTGTGCGCAACACCGCCGCCGTACCGGTGAGCGTCACCTCCCACTTCCACTTCTTCGAGGCCAACCCGCGCCTCGACTTCGACCGCGCCGCCGCCTACGGCATGCGGCTGTGCGTCCCGGCCGGCTCGTCCGTACGGTTCGACCCGCACGGCGAGGGCGAGGTCGGTCTGGTGCCGATCGGCGGCGACCGGATCGCCATCGGCTTCGCCGGCCTGGTGGACGGGCCGCTGGACGCGCCCGGCGCGAAGGACGAGGCCCTGCGCCGGGCCGCCGCCTGCGGCTACGTCGGCGTACGTGACACCACCGGTAGCGAAGGAGCACAGGCGTGAGCCGCCAGACCCCCCACAGCGATCACTGCGCGCCCGGCAGCCGGCACATCGACCCGCACGAGTACGCCTCCGTCTTCGGCCCCCGCGCGGGCGACCGGGTGCGGCTCGGCGACTCGGGGCTCACCGTGCGGGTGGAGTCCGACGCCCAGAAGCCCGGCGACGAGTTCCTGGCCGGCTTCGGCAAGACCGCCCGCGACGGCCTGCACCTGAAGGCCGCCGCCGTCCGCGAGACCTGCGACGTCGTCATCAGCAACGTGCTGGTCATCGACGCCGTCCTCGGCATCCGCAAGGTCTCCGTCGGCATTCGCGAGGGCCGCATCCACGCGATCGGCCGGGCCGGCAACCCGGACACCCTCGACGGGGTCGACGTCATCGTCGGCACGGGCACGAGCATCGTCTCCGGCGAGGGCCTGATCGCCACCGCCGGCGCCGTCGACACCCACGTGCACCTGCTCTCCCCGCGCGTCATGGAGGCCTCGCTCGCCGCGGGCGTCACCACGATCATCGGCCAGGAGTTCGGCCCGGTCTGGGGCGTCGGCGTCAACTCCCCCTGGGCCCTGCGCCACGCGTTCAACGCCTTCGACGCCTGGCCCGTCAACATCGGCTTCCTCGCCCGCGGTTCGTCCTCGGACGCGGCCCCGCTGGTCGAGGCCCTGGCCGAGGGCGGCGCGTCCGGCTTCAAGGTCCACGAGGACATGGGCGCGCACACCCGGGCCCTGGACACCGCCCTGCGGGTGGCCGAGGAGCACGACGTGCAGGTCGCCCTGCACAGCGACGGCCTCAACGAATGCCTCTCCGTCGAGGACACCCTGCGGGTGCTGGACGGCCGCACCATCCACGCCTTCCACATCGAGGGCTGCGGCGGCGGCCACGTCCCGAACGTCCTGAAGATGGCGGGCGTGCCGAACGTCATCGGCTCCTCCACCAACCCCACCCTGCCCTTCGGCCGGGACGCGGTCGCCGAGCACTACGGCATGATCGTCTCCGTCCACGACCTCAAGCCGGACCTTCCCGGCGACGCCGCCATGGCCCGCGACCGGATCCGCGCGGGCACCATGGGCGCGGAGGACGTGCTGCACGACCTGGGCGCGATCGGCATCACCTCCTCCGACGCCCAGGGCATGGGCCGCGCCGGCGAGACCATCCGCCGCACCTTCGCCATGGCCGCCAAGATGAAGGGCGAGCTGGGTCCGCTGGCCGGCGACGGCGAGGGCGACGACAATGCCCGCGTCCTGCGCTACATGGCCAAGCTGACCATCAACCCGGCCATCGCCCACGGCCTGGCCCATGAGATCGGCTCCATCGAGGTCGGCAAGCTCGCCGACATCGTCCTGTGGCGCCCGCAGTTCTTCGGCGCCAAGCCGCAGCTGGTCCTCAAGTCCGGCTTCCCGGCGTACGGGGTCACCGGCGACCCCAACGCCGCCACCGACACCTGTGAACCGCTGGTCCTCGGACCGCAGTTCGGCTCGTACGGGGCCGCCGCGGCCGACATCTCCGTCGCCTTCGTCTCCGCCGCGGCGGCCGCGCTCGGCTCCGACGAGATGCCGACCCGCCGACGCCGGGTGGCCGTCCGCGGCACCCGGGGCATCGGTCCGAAGGACCTGCTCCTCAACTCCCGGGTGGGCGCGGTCGATGTGGACGCGCGCAGCGGCCTGGTCTCCCTCGACGGGGAACCGCTGCGCTCCGAAGCCGCCGAGTCGGTCTCCCTCAACCGCCTGTACTTCCTGTAAGACAGCAGAGCCCCTAAGGACCCCCTGCCATGACCAAGCCCGCCGACCACGGATTCCGGATGCCCGCCGAGTGGATGCCCCACGAGCGCACCTGGATGGCCTGGCCCAGCCCCAACCCCACCTTCACCAACGAGCAGGAGCTCGCCGAGGCCCGCGAGGCCTGGAGCGCCGTGGCCCGCGCGGTCCGCTCGTACGAGCCCGTGACCCTGGTCGTCTCGCCCGGTGACGCCGAGAGCGCCCGCGGACACGTCGGCGACGACGTGCAGATCGTCGAGCGCGAGCTCGACGACGCCTGGATGCGCGACATCGGCCCGACCTTCGTCACCAACGACGCCGGTGAGCTGGCCGCGGTTGACTGGACCTTCAACGGCTGGGGCGCCCAGGAGTGGGCCCGCTGGGACCACGACTCGAAGATCGCCCGGGCCGTCTCCGACCTGGCCGGCACCCGTACCTACAGCACCGCACTCGTCAACGAGGGCGGCGCGATCCACGTCGACGGCGAGGGCACCGTGCTCCTCACCGACACCGTGCACCTCGGCGAGGGCCGCAACCCCGGCTGGACCCGCCAGCAGGTGGAGGCCGAGATCCACGCCCACCTGGGCACCGCGAAGGCGATCTGGCTCCCGTACGGCCTGGCCGGCGACTACGGCACCTACGGCACCCAGGGCCACGTGGACATCGTCGCCGCCTTCGCCCGCCCCGGCGTGGTCATGGTGCACACGCAGCCCGACCCGGCCCACCCGGACCACGAGCGCTGCAAGACCATCGCCGCCATCCTGCGGGCGTCCACCGACGCCCGGGGCCGGCAGCTGGAGGTCGTGGAGGTCCCGGCGCCGACCGTGCTGGAGGAGGGCGGGGAGTGGGTGGACTACTCGTACATCAACCACTACCTGTGCAACGGCGGTGTCGTGCTGTGCTCCTTCGACGACCCGCGCGACGAGGAGGCCGCCGAGATCTTCCGCGGACTGTTCCCCGAGCGGACCGTGACACTCGTTGACGCACGTACGATTTTCGCCGGGGGTGGCGGAATCCACTGCATCACCCAGCAGCAGCCGAAGGTCTGACCGACAAGACCGGCGGCGGACGGACGGACGAGGAGTGGGCCCATGGTGGCGGGTGGAGTACCGGTACGGGCGGCGCGCAAGAACGCGCCCCCGCGCGAGGACGTACTCGTCGCCGCCATGGCCACGATCGCCGAGCGGGGCCTGGAAGGCCTGACCATGGCAGGTCTGGGCCGTGAGGTCGGCATGAGCAGCGGCCACCTCCTCTACTACTTCCGCAGCAAGGACGAGCTCCTGCTGCAGACCTTGGAGTGGAGCGAGGCGGAACTGGGCACCGAGCGGCGGGCCCTGCTGTCCCGACGCGGCCCGGTGGCCGAGCGGCTGCGGGCGTACGTCGACCTGTACGTGCCCACGCAGGCCCGCGACCCGCACTGGACGCTGTGGCTGGAGGTCTGGAACCGCTCCCAGAACGCCGGCCCGCAGGAGCGCGACCGCCAGGCGGCCATCGAGGGCGCCTGGCACCGCGACCTGGTGGCGCTGCTCGCGGAGGGCATCTCGCGCGGTGAGTTCCGCCCGGTGGACCCCGACCGGGTGGCGGCCCGCATCCGGGCCCTGCTGGACGGGTTCAGCATCCAACTGGCGGTCGGTCTGCCGACGGTGAACCGCGAGGAGATCCTGGACCACGTCCGGGAGTTCCTCGACGAGACCCTCACCCCCCGGCCGTAGCCCCGGCGATGGCGCCGTACGCGGCCGGGGGACCGGCACCATCCGGCGGGCGGGCGGGCCGTGCCCGCATGCTGAGATCCGTGTCCACGCGCTGCGGGCGTTGTGGCACACTGCGAGCGTGCCTGCTCAGCTCATGATTATCGCCAGCAGCGCGCCGGTCCCCAGTGGCCGCTGAACCGTGGAAGAACTTCGCGGAAGCGGCCACCGTGCCTCAGACCCGCGCGCAGACCTCTCGCTACCCGCGAGAGGTTTTTTCGTTTCCCGGCCCATCCCAGCCGGGACCGGCCTGCGCGCGATGATGGGGGCAGTGACGGCGGCCTGCCCCTTTGGCGGGCATCCGGAACCACTCATCCGACAGGAGTCAGATCAGCATGACGACGACACCAGAGGCGGCAACTGCGCTGTCCGGGGGCCTGGACGACAGCTTCCACGTCTTCGACACCACCCTGCGCGACGGCGCCCAGCGCGAGGGCATCAACCTCACGGTCGCCGACAAGCTGACGATCGCCCGTCACCTCGACGAGTTCGGAGTGGGCTTCATCGAGGGCGGCTGGCCCGGCGCCAACCCCCGTGACACCGAGTTCTTCGCCCGCGCCCGCGCCGAGATCGACTTCAAGAACGCCCAGCTGGTCGCCTTCGGCGCGACCCGGCGCGCAGGCGGCTCCGCCGCCGAGGACCCGCAGGTGCGGGCCCTGCTGGAGTCCGGCGCCCCGGTCGTCACGCTCGTCGCCAAGTCCCACGACCGTCACGTCGAACTCGCCCTGCGCACCACCCTGGACGAGAACCTGGAGATGGTCCGGGACACCGTTTCCTACCTGGTCGGCCAGGGCCGCCGGGTGTTCGTCGACTGCGAGCACTTCTTCGACGGCTACCGGGCCAACGCCGAGTACGCGAAGTCCGTCGTACGCGCCGCCCACGAGGCCGGCGCCGACGTCGTCATCCTCTGCGACACCAACGGCGGCATGCTGCCCGCCCAGGTGACGGCGACCGTCGCGACCGTCCTCGCCGACACCGGCGCCCGCCTGGGCATCCACGCCCAGGACGACACCGGCTGCGCCGTCGCCAACACCCTGGCCGCGGTGGACGCGGGCGCCACCCACGTGCAGTGCACCGCCAACGGCTACGGCGAGCGCGTCGGCAACGCCAACCTCTTCCCCGTCGTCGCCGCCCTGGAGATCAAGTACGGCCGCACGGTGCTCCCCGAGGGCGCGCTCGCCGAGATGACCCGGATCTCGCACGCCATCGCCGAGGTCGTCAACCTCACGCCCTCCACGCACCAGCCGTACGTGGGTGTGTCCGCCTTCGCCCACAAGGCGGGCCTGCACGCCTCGGCCATCAAGGTCGACCCGGACCTCTACCAGCACATCGACCCCGAGCGGGTCGGCAACACCATGCGGATGCTGGTCTCCGACATGGCCGGCCGCGCCTCCATCGAGCTCAAGGGCAAGGAGCTCGGCGTCGAGCTGAACGGGGACCGCGCGCTGATCTCCCGGGTCGTGGAGCGGGTCAAGGAGCGGGAGCTCCAGGGCTACACGTACGAGGCGGCCGATGCCTCCTTCGAGCTGCTGCTGCGCGCGGAGGCCGAGGGCCGGGCCCGCAAGTACTTCCGCATCGAGTCCTGGCGGGCGATCGTCGAGGACCGCCCGGACGGCACCCATGCCAACGAGGCCACGGTCAAACTGTGGGCCAAGGGCGAGCGGATCGTCGCGACGGCGGAGGGCAACGGCCCGGTCAACGCACTGGACCGGGCGCTGCGGGTCGCGCTGGAGCGGTTCTACCCGCAGCTCGCCAAGTTCGAGCTGGTCGACTACAAGGTCCGCATCCTGGAGGGCAAGCACGGCACGGAGTCCACGACCCGCGTGCTGATCGCCACGACCGACGGCGTCCGCGAGTGGTCCACGGTCGGCGTGGCCCCGAACGTGATCGCCGCGTCATGGCAGGCCCTGGAGGACGCCTTCACGTACGGCCTCCTGCGCGCGGGCGTCGAACCGGCCGAGTAGTCCGCCACGCCTCGCCGGGCCTCGGCCCGGCGAGGTCCTCGGCGGCGGGCCGGACGGGCTTATGTCCAGCTCACACAGGAAAGTGCCGGTTCCGGTAGCGTCGTGAGCATGAGGACCTGGCTGATATCCGTACGCGTTGGATCGCTGCTGTCCGGTCTGCTGCTGGCCCTGTCGGCGAGCGCCCTCGTGGCCGCGCCGCAGGCATCGGCGGCCACCGGAGTCGCCGCCGTGGGGGAGGCCCTCAAGGAGGGCCCGGTCTACGTCGATCCCCGGGCCGAGGCGCAGCTGCCGGCTCCGGCGGCGCAGGCGCTCGCGCAGAAGATCAAGGACGCCGGGAAGCCGGTCTTCGTCGCCGTGCTCCCGGCCACCGCCGAGTTCCCGCCGGGCAAGGTGCTCAGCGCCGTCCGCGCCGAGACCGGCATCACCGGGCTCTACGCGATCCGGCTGGGCGACGGCTTCAACGCGGGCGCCGACAAGGCGGTCATGCCGTCCAACGCCGTGCGCAACCTCACCGAGGCCGTGAAGACGGGCACCCCGGTGGACGCGAGCACCCAGCTCAACAACTTCGTGGACCAGGCCCTGAGCCAGGCCAAGGGCAGCGCCCCGGCCTCCTGGGGCGGCGCCGCCGATGACGGCGGAGCCCCGGTCGGCGGCCTGATCACCCTCGGCGTGGTGGCCGCGGTCGGCGGCGGCGGCGCGTACGCGCTGGTCCGCCGCAACCGGAAGAAGAAGGAAGAGGCCCGTCGCGAGGCCATCGAGCGGCTCAGCGTGGTCGTCGACGAGGACATCACGGCCTTCGGCGAGGAACTCGACCGCCTCGACTTCCACCCCGGTGAGCCCGGCGCCGACGACGCCATGCGGGCGGACTACGAGCAGGGGCTCGACTCGTACGAGCGGGCCAAGCAGATCATGGCCTCCGTGCAGCGGCCCGATGAGGTCCAGGGCGTGACCCAGGCGCTGGAGGACGGCCGTTTCGCCCTGGCCCGCCTGGACGCGCGCCGTCAGGGGCGGCCGGTACCCGAGCGCCGTTCGCCCTGCTTCTTCGACCCGCGGCACGGGCCGAGCACCGAGGACGCCTCCTGGGCTCCGGCCGGCGGGGCCGCCCGTACCGTGCCGGTCTGCACGGCGGACGCCGTCCGGCTGCGCGACGGCCTGGATCCCGCGGTCCGCACGGTGGACACCGACTACGGTCGGCGCCCGTACTACGACGCGGGCCCGGCGTACGGCCCCTGGGCCGGCGGGTACTTCGGCGGCGGCATCCTGCCCGGCCTGCTCGTGGGCACGATGCTCGGTTCGATGATGTCCAGCCCCGCCTACGCCTCGGACTTCGGCGGCGGCTTCGACGGCGGGGACGTCTCGGGGGCCGACTTCAACCCGTCCGACTTCGGCGGCGGGGACTGGGGCGGCGGTGGCGGCTTCGACGGAGGCGGCGGCTTCGACGGTGGGGGCGGTTTCTGACCGTCCCCGGGCGCCCGCCGGGTCAGGCCTGCTTGATGGCCGAGATGTCGAAGGTCAGCTTCACCTTGTCGCTGACCATCACTCCGCCGGCCTCCAGCGCCGCGTTCCAGGTCAGACCCCAGTCGGAGCGCAGGATCTCGGCGGAGCCCTCGAAGCCGACGCGCTCGTTGCCGTAGACGTCCGTGGCGGAGCCGGCGAACTCCAGGTCGATGGAGAGCGGCCGCGTGACGTCCTTGATCGTCAGCTCGCCGGTGATGCGGTACGTGTCGCCGCCGAGCTGGGCCGCCCCGGTGGAGCGGAACGTCATCAGCGGGAAGGCCTCGGCGTCGAAGAAGTCACCGCTGCGCAGGTGGGCGTCGCGGTCGGCGATCCCGGTGCTGACCGAGGCGATCGTGACGTCGATGGCGGCGGTGGAGCGGGACGGGTCGCTGCCGTCCAGGTGCAGCGTGCCCTCGTGCTTGGTGAAGCTGCCGCGGACGTTGGTCACCATCGCGTGGCGGACGGTGAAGCCGATGCTGCTGTGGCCGGCGTCGATGACGTAGTCGCCGGTGAGGGCGGCGAGAGCCGGGTCCACTTCGAGCGTGGCGACGGCGGCGGTGGTGTCCTGGTTGCGGCGGGTGAAGAGACCCATGGCTTCCTCCTCGGTAGTGATGTTCGTTGAACTTTCAACGAGAATGACGCTAGACCCATTCCGTTCAAATTTCAACTTCTAGGCGGGGTGTCAGGTCGATTTGTAGAGGAGCGACAAAGGACGATGCCCCCGTCTGGCGGACTACGCGCATCCCCGAACCGTTCTGTGCGGGCCGGACAGCTGATGACACCCGAGACTGTGTGGAATCAACGGAGGTTTTTGACCCCGCGCTTCGTAAGGTCGGTACATGACCGTTGTGGACCAGACCCCGAGCGAGCCGACGGACGCCCGAGGGCGCGTGGCCGAGCTGCACTCCCTGCGCGAGCAGGCGCGGCGCGGCCCCAGTGACCGCGCGACCGAGACCCAGCACGCCAAGGGCAAGCTGACCGCCCGCGAGCGCATCGCGCTGCTCCTCGACGAAGGCTCCTTCAAGGAGGTCGAGCAGCTCCGCCGCCACCGGGCGACGGGCTTCGGCCTGGAGGCCAAGAAGCCCTACACCGACGGTGTCATCACCGGCTGGGGCACGGTCGAGGGCCGCACGGTCTTCGTCTACGCGCACGACTTCCGCATCTTCGGCGGCGCCCTGGGCGAGGCCCATGCCACGAAGATCCACAAGATCATGGACATGGCCATCGCGGCCGGCGCTCCGCTGGTCTCCCTCAACGACGGCGCCGGCGCCCGTATCCAGGAGGGCGTCTCCGCCCTCGCCGGCTACGGCGGCATCTTCCAGCGCAACACCCGGGCCTCGGGCGTCATCCCGCAGATCTCGGTGATGCTGGGCCCGTGCGCGGGCGGCGCCGCGTACTCCCCGGCGCTGACGGACTTCGTGTTCATGGTCCGCGAGACCTCGCAGATGTTCATCACCGGCCCGGACGTGGTCCGCGCGGTGACCGGCGAGGAGATCACCCAGAACGGGCTCGGCGGCGCGGACGTGCACGCCGAGACCTCGGGCGTCGCGCACTTCGCGTACGACGACGAGGAGACCTGCATCTCCGAGGTCCGCTACCTCATCTCGATGCTGCCCTCCAACAACCGCGAGAACCCGCCCGTCCACGAGACGAGCGACCCGGCGGACCGCCGCTCCGAGGTCCTGCTGGACCTGGTGCCCGCCGACGGCAACCGCCCGTACGACATGCTCAAGGTCATCGAGGAGCTCGTCGACGAGGGCGACGTCCTGGAGATCCACGAGCGCTGGGCCCGCAACATCATCTGCGCCCTGGCCCGGATGGACGGACAGGTCGTCGGCATCGTCGCCAACCAGCCCGGCCACCTCGCCGGCGTCCTGGACATCGAGGCCTCCGAGAAGGCCGCGCGCTTCGTCCAGATGTGCGACGCCTTCAACATCCCGATCATCACGCTGCTGGACGTCCCTGGCTTCCTGCCGGGCGTCGACCAGGAGCACGGCGGCATCATCCGCCACGGCGCCAAGCTGCTGTACGCGTACTGCAACGCCACCGTCCCGCGGATCTCGCTGATCCTGCGCAAGGCCTACGGCGGCGCGTACATCGTCATGGACTCCCAGTCCATCGGCGCCGACATCACCTACGCCTGGCCCACCAACGAGATCGCCGTCATGGGCGCAGAGGGCGCGGCCAACGTCATCTTCCGCAAGCAGATCGCGGACGCCGAGGACCCCGAGGCCATGCGCGTGCGCATGGTCAAGGAGTACAAGGCCGAGCTGATGCACCCGTACTACGCGGCCGAGCGCGGCCTCGTCGACGACGTCATCGACCCCGCCGAGACCCGCGAGGTCCTCGTCAGCGCCCTCGCGATGCTCCGCAACAAGCACGCCGACCTGCCGTCCCGCAAGCACGGCAACCCGCCGCAGTAAGGAGACAAGCCACCGATGAGCACCGACATGATGCTGCGCGTCGAGAAGGGCAACGCCGAGCCCGAGGAGCTGGCCGCGATCACCGCGATCCTGCTCGCCCGTGCCGCCGCCGCGCCCGAGGGCACCTCGGTCCCCGCGGGCCGCTCCCAGGCCGGCTGGCGCCGCCTGGAGCGCACCCCGGGCTTCCGCGCCCCGCACAGCTGGCAGGGCTGAGTCCCGAGCCCGACGCAAGGCCCCGCACCCTCCCTCAGGGTGCGGGGCCTTGCGCGTACCCGCCCCACGGCACGCAGCAACCGGCAACCGGCACGCGGCACGCGGCACGCGGCACGCGGCAACACCGGACTCCGTACACGGCGAAGGCCCCCGCGTCAGGGACACGGGGGCCTTACGGCTGTCGTCGGCGGGCCGCTACCGCAGGCGGGCCATGAGCGCGTGCTCGACGAGCGTGATGAGCGCGCTCTTGGCGTCCGCGCGGTGGCGGGCGTCGGTGGTGATGATCGGGGCGTCCGGGCCGATCTGCAGGGCCTCGCGGACTTCCTCCGGCGTGTACGCCTGATTCCCGTCGAAGCCGTTGAGGGCCACGACGAACGGCAGGCCGCTGTTCTCGAAGTAGTCGACGGCGGGGAAGCAGTCGGCGAGCCGGCGCGTGTCCACGAGCACGACGGCGCCGATGGCACCACGCACCAGGTCGTCCCACATGAACCAGAAGCGGTCCTGGCCCGGCGTACCGAAGAGGTACAGGATCAGGTCCTGGTCCAGCGTGATGCGGCCGAAGTCCATCGCGACCGTGGTGGTCGTCTTGTCACCGGTGTGGGTGAGGTCGTCGATGCCGGCGGAGGCGCTGGTCATGACGGCTTCGGTGCGCAGGGGGTTGATTTCGGAGACCGCGCCGACGAACGTGGTCTTGCCCACGCCGAAGCCGCCCGCCACCACGATCTTCGCGGAGGTGGTGGAGCGAGCGGGAGCCGCTCCGCCGTTAGAGCTTGCGAAGTCCACTGAGCACCCTTTCGAGCAGTGTCACATCTGGCTGGCCGCCGGCAGACTCGTCGCCGCCGGGCTGGTGAATGGCGACAAGGCCCGCCTCCGCCAGGTCGGCGACGAGGATGCGGGCGACACCAAGAGGAATGGAGAGGAGTGCCGAGATCTCCGCGACGGATTTGATCTCTTGGCACAGACGGCAGATGCGCTGGTGCTCGGGCAACTGCCCTTGCAGCCGCGCGGGATCGGCCGTGGTACTGACCAGCGCCTCGATGGCGAGCTGGTAGCGCGGCCGAGTACGGCCGCCGGTCATCGCGTACGGGCGCACCAGCGGGTTGTGGGCCTTCGGCGCAGGCTGCCGCATGGCGCGGGGAGGCTGCTGCTGCGGAGGCACATAGGGCTGCTGGGGCTGCCCGTACGGCTGCTGCTGGTAGGGGTTGTGCTGCTCCGGCATGGGCCGGCTGGGCGTGGAGGGGAAGTTGAAGCGGTTCTGGTCGTGCCCACCCTGCGGCTGCTGCGCGCCGCCATAAGGATGTCCTCCGGGTGTTGTCACGTTTCCTCCTCCGACTCCAAGTACGCAGTACTTCCTGTGGAACCGCGCCACCGCACCCTATGGTGCGATGGCGCGAAACGCACTGCCTGTCTGCTAGTTGAGAAGACTTCCCTGCAGCTCGGCGCGCAGGTCCGGAGTGAGGACACTGCCCGCACGGTCCACCAGCAGGGCCATCTCGTAGCCGACGAGGCCGATGTCGCACTCGGGGTGCGCGAGCACCGCGAGCGAGGATCCGTCCGAGACGGACATGAGGAAAAGGAATCCCCGGTCCATCTCGACCACGGTCTGGTTGACGGCGCCACCCTCGAAGATGCGGGAGGCACCGGCGGTCAGCGAGGTCAGACCGGAGGCCACGGCCGCCAGCTGATCGGCGCGGTCGCGCGGAAACCCGTCGGACATCGCCAGAAGGAGTCCGTCGGCGGAGACCACCACGGTGTGGGACACCCCAGGGGTGTTGTCCACGAAGTTGGTGATCAACCAGTTCAGGTTCTGTGCCGCCTGGCTCATCGGGCTCACACTAACGCTCCTGGTCATAGCTGTTACTTGACTGCTCAGAACCCGCGTTGCGTCCTTGCTGGACACCACGCCGCAGGTTGCTCAACCTGCCGCGGACGTCCTCCGGTGCGCGGGAGACCTGGGGGCCGCCCTGCGGGGTCGTCTCCGCCGCGCCCTCGACCAGGTTGGCCTTGGGCACTCGCCGAGGGAGACCGGACGAGGTGACCCCGCCCGCCTTCGGCTCACGGAGTTTGGCGGCCTGCTGCCAGCGTTCGTCGTTGCCCGAACGCCAGCCGGTGCTGGCTTCCTTCACCTCCGGGGCCCGCTCCGCTTCAGCGGGCTGCTGCTGACGCGGCGGCCGCTGTTCGAAGAGGGATCCGGAAGACTCCGCTTCCTGCCGTCCCGACTGCCGCTGCTGCTGGCTGCCGCGACGCGGCAGGCCCGCTCCGGTCATCTCGTGACCGGTGTCGGCAGCGGCACCCGGACGGTCGAAGCCTACGCGCTCCGCAGTCCGTTCGGGGACGGCAGGGGATTCCGATTCGGTCCCGTAATCCTGCTGGTAGCCAGCCGAATACGTGTTCTGCTCGGGCCACTCGGCCTGCCCCGCCTGGGATTCGTAGCCGTTGTCGTAGCCCTGGCCGGTCTGCTGACCGTCCGCGTAGCCCGCTTCCGGATAGGCGTAGCCCTGCTGCGGGTAGGCCTCGTAGCCCTGCTGGGGCTGCTGGGCCTCGTACGAGGCGTCGTAGCCCTGCTCGGACTGCTGCTCGTAGCCCTGGTACGGCTGGTACCCGTGCTCAGGCTGAGGTTCCGCATACTCCTGCCCAGCCTGCTCGGCGTACTCCTGATCGTCCTGCGGGTAGGAGACCTGGGCCTTCAGCGCGGCGCGCCGCTCCTCGGCGAGGAGCGAGCGCCCGACCGGGTCGAGCTGGCCGTCGCCGCCCTGCTGGTCGTAGCGGGAGTCGTCGAAACCGAGCTCGGCGGCCGTGCGCAGCGGCGCCTGCAGCTGTGCCTTCTGCTCCGGGATGATCTGGGAGACCGTGAAGTCGTCGTCCGGGATGCCCTCGCCACCGCCACCGTGGGTGATGGCGTCGGGAAGCATGACCAGCGAGGTGGTGCCCGCCGCCTCGCCCGAGGGGCGCAGCTGCACGCGGATGCTGTGGCGGTCCGCCAGCCGGCCGACCACGAACAGACCCATGCGCTGCGAGATCGCGGCGTCCACGGTCGGCGGGTTGGCGAGCTTGTGGTTGATGTCCGCGAAGTCCTCGGCGGTCAGGCCGATGCCCTTGTCGTGGATCTCGACCATCACGCGGCCGTCCGGCAGACGGGTCGCGTTGACACGGACCTTGGTCTGGGGGGAGGAGAACGTGGTGGCGTTCTCCAGGAGCTCGGCGAGCAGGTGCACGAGGTCGGTCACGGCCTGGCCGTGGATCTCGGCGTCGGAGACACCGGAGAGTTCGATGCGCTCGTACTGCTCCACCTCGGAGGAGGCGGCGCGCAGGACGTCGACGAGGGGCACCGGCTGGTCCCAGCGGCGGCCCGGCTCCTCACCCGCGAGGATGAGGAGGTTCTCGCCGTTACGGCGCATACGGGTGGCCAGGTGGTCCAGGCGGAAGAGGTTCTCCAGCTGGTCCGGGTCCGCCTCGTTGTTCTCCAGGTCGGTGATGAGGGTCAGCTGGCCCTCGATCAGGGACTGGTTGCGCATCGAGAGGTTGGTGAAGATCGCGTTGACGTTCCCTCGCAGAAGCGCCTGCTCGGCGGCGAGCCGGACCGCTTCCCGGTGGACCTGGTCGAAGGCGCGGGCGACCTCGCCGATCTCGTCCTGGGAGTCGATCGGGATCGGGTGGACGCGGGTGTCCACCTTGCCCGGGTCGGTGCGCGAGAGCTGGTCGACGAGCATCGGCAGGCGCTGCTCGGCGATGTCGAAGGCGGCGGACCGCAGGCGGCGCATCGCGCGGCCCATCTGGCGGGCCATGAGACCGGCCAGGATGAAGGCGGCGAGCAGGGACACGACCACGATGGCGCCGTTGGTGATGGCGTCCGTGCGGGCCTCGTCGGAGACCGCTACGGCGTCCTTGACGGCCTTGTCGAGGAGTTCCTTCTCGATCTCGTCGTAGCCGTCGAACTTCGCGGTGGCGGCGGCCTGCCAGAACTGGGGGTTGGTGCCGTTCTCGGCGAGCTTCTTCTTGTTCTCGCCGCTGGCGATCGCCTCGGTCATGCCGGTCAGTGCCGACTTGTTGACCACGGGCGGGGGCACGAAGCGGACACCGGCCTGCTCGGCCTGGCGCTTGGCCTCGGCGATCTTGGCGGCACCCTCGTCGGACTTCTTGCCCATGACCTCGCGGAGGCGGTTCACGTCCTCCTCGGTGCCCGCGGCGACGTACTCGCCCTGGGCGATCTCTTCGAGGTAGGCGTACGAGGAGAAGGCGACGAGCTGGGCCTTGCGGACGTCCTCGTTGGTGCTCGGACGGACCAGCAGGTGGGTACCGACGGAGCGCTGCAGCGAGTTGGCCGCCTTGGCCAGCTGGATCGCGTAGACCATGCGGCCGTACGAGGTCACGTTGCCGGTGCCGAGGCCGAGCTCGTTGGCGAACTGCATCAGGTAGTGCTGGACCGCCACGTAGCCCTCTTCGGTCGGGATGGGCCCGAACGACGAAGGAGGGTTCTTCTTGGGGCTCTCGGCCGCGGCCAGGTACGCCTTCTCGCGTACGTCCTTCAGCCTGGGCTCTTCCGCGCGGAAGAGGTCCAGACGCCGTTCCATGCCCTGGTTCTTCGGCATGTCCTGGACGACCTGGTCGAACTTCACCTTGGCCGCGTCGGTCGCGCCGCGGGCCTTGGTGACGATCTCGCTGTTGGCGTTGCCGCTCAGCAGCGGCTCGGCCGTGAGGTCACGCTCGTTGAGCAGTGCCTGGCTGTATTCCGAGGCCGCCTGGACGACCCTGGCTATCTGCTCGGCGTCCTGGGCCTCGTTCCAGGTGTCGACGGAGCCCTTCACCTGGAAACCGCCCATGACCAGCCCGACGAGGGCGGGCACGAGCAGGATGGCGTTCAGGCGGGTCGGCACACGCCAGTTGCGGGGGGAGAACCTGCTGGTGCTCCCGCTGCTCACGGGTGGTTCCACGGGCACGTCGACGGGCGACGCGGCCGCTCGCGGCGGCGGGGTGAAGTTGCCGCGCGCGGGTTCATCCGCGGGGCTTGCGATGCTTCGCCTCACTCGACCAACAACCTCTCGGCGGTGCTACTAGCTAGTTCGTTGAATTCCAGCACGGTTAACGGCCGTGTTCCAAACAGTTGAATTCGGCCACTCCGAGAACCTTATGCCCCGCATAAATCGGACATAAAGAGCTTCCTGCGGCAAAAATGGGGGGAGTTGTGCGCGTAGCGGTACCAACTGAACGCGCCCTGTGGCGAACCGGCCCGAATTCTCTGTCGAAACGTTATGAACGAGAGGGGCGGGCCGTGTCCCATGACACAGCCCGCCCCTCACGCACGGCAGTTGAAAGCGTGCTACTTGAGCCGCGCCATGAGCGCGTGCTCGACGAGCGTGATGAGCGCGCTCTTGGCGTCCGCGCGGTGGCGGGCGTCGGTGGTGATGATGGGGGCGCCGGGGCCGATCTGCAGGGCCTCGCGGACTTCCTCCGGGGTGTACGGCTGGTGTCCCTCGAAGCCGTTGAGCGCCACGACGAACGGCAGGCCGCTGTTCTCGAAGTAGTCGACGGCCGGGAAGCAGTCGGCGAGCCGGCGCGTGTCCACGAGCACGATCGCCCCGATGGCACCACGGACCAGGTCGTCCCACATGAACCAGAAGCGGTCCTGGCCCGGCGTACCGAAGAGGTACAGGATCAGGTCCTGGTCCAGCGTGATGCGGCCGAAGTCCATCGCGACGGTCGTGGTCGTCTTGTCGCCGGTGTGCGTGAGGTCGTCGATCCCCGCGCTCGCGGAGGTCATGACCGCTTCGGTACGCAGCGGGTTGATCTCGGACACGGCTCCGACGAACGTGGTCTTGCCCACGCCGAAGCCGCCCGCCACCACGATCTTGGCGGAGGTGGTGGAGCGGGGAGCCGCTCCACCGCTAGATGTTCCGAAGGCCACTGAGCACCCTTTCGAGCAGTGTTACATCGGGCGTGCCGCCGGCCTCTCCATTGCCCGGCTGGTGGATGGCCACCATTCCGGCCTCCGCCAGGTCGGCCACGAGGATCCGGGCGACACCGAGCGGCATCGACAGCAGCGCGGAGACCTCCGCGACCGACTTGACCTCGCGGCACAGGGTGCAGATGCGCTGGTGCTCCGGAAGGAGGCCGGACATGTGCATCGGATCGGCCGTGGTGCTGACCAGGGCCTCTATGGCGAGCTGGTAGCGGGGCCGGGTCCGGCCACCGGTCATCGCGTAGGGACGCACCAGCGGCTGATCGCCTTCCGAGTACGAATCTCCGTACGCATCGGGGTAGGCGGGGGGCGGGGTCATTGATCCTCCGGGCTGGACAGCAGTGGTCAGCGTGCCGTCTGACGGGGCGGCCGGTGGGGGGACGGTATGACGGCCTGTCGGTGGTACTGGGTTCCGGGGCCGCGGCCCCGGTCCCCCGGCCGGCAGTACCGTCCGGCCGGGAGTGGGTAAGTCAGCTGAGCAGGCTGCCCTGCAGTTCCGCGCGCAGGTCCGGAGTGAGGACGCTGCCGGCACGGTCCACCAGGAGGGCCATTTCGTAGCCGACGAGGCCGATGTCGCACTCGGGGTGCGCCAGTACGGCCAGGGAGGACCCGTCGGAGACCGACATGAGGAAGAGGAATCCCCGGTCCATCTCGACCACGGTCTGGTTGACGGCGCCACCCTCGAAGATGCGGGAGGCACCGGCGGTCAGCGAGGTCAGACCGGAGGCCACGGCCGCCAGCTGATCGGCGCGGTCGCGGGGGAAACCGTCGGACATCGCCAGAAGGAGTCCGTCGGCGGAGACCACCACGGTGTGGGACACCCCAGGGGTGTTGTCCACGAAGTTGGTGATCAACCAGTTCAGGTTCTGTGCCGCCTGGCTCATCGAACTCAACTATCGCTCCTGCTGGTAAGTGGGGTCGATGTGGTAACTGCCGGTCGCCGGACCACTGTTGCCGGCCTGACGGCCCTGCTGGATACCGCGTCGGAGGTTGGTCAGACGGCCGCGGACGTCGTCCGGCGCCCGCGAGACCTGCGGACCGGCCTGCGCCTCGGCCTGCTGCTGCGCCGTGCCGGCCACGAGGTTCGCCCGCGGTACCCGGCGGGGCAGCCCCGACGTCGTGATGCCGCCGGCGGCGGGCTGGCGCACGCGCTCGGCCTGCCGCATCAGCTCGTCGTTCGGAGACGACTTCCAGCTGACGGTCGGCATGGCGCCGGTCGCCGCCGCGGCGGGCTCGGCCGCGAACTCCTGGCCGCGCTGCGGCAGCGGAGCAGGGGCCGCCGGAGCGGACTGCTGCGGCTGCTGGGGTACGGCCGGTGCCTGCGCGGGGGGCTGCTGCCCCTCCTCGCGGAACCAGTTCGACTCCAGCGTGTCGAAGATCGGGCTGCGGGCGTCGCCGGAGCCCTGCGCCGGCGGCAGCGCCTCGGGCCGGGGGGCCTGCGGCAGGCCGGGCGCCTCCGGGCGCCGGGGCGCCACGGGTGCGTAGTCACCGCCCTGCTGCGGAGCCTGCGGCTGCTGGTACTGCGCCTGCGGCTGCTGCGGAGCCTGGGGCTGACGGGCGAAGCCGCCGACACCGGGGCCGCCGGGCCGCTGGGGCTGGTAGCCGGCCGGGCGCTCGAACTGCCCGGTGGAGGACGGGTCCAGGGGGCCCCGTACGTCCGGACGTTCGAACTGCCCGGTGGTGCTGCCCAGGCTGTCGGCCTGGGGCATCGGGGCGTTGAAGTCCGGGCGGGCGAACTCGGCGGTCGAGCCGGGGCCCGAGAGCTCGTCGTGGCCGCGGGCCTGGTCGGCGCCCCAGCTGGTGGTCTGCGGACCGGGGAGCTCGGGGCGGGCGCCACCGCGCGGCGGCAGCTGCGGCCGTCCGCCGCGGGAAGCCGGAGCCGCAGGGGCGGCCGGCTGCTGCTGGGGCCGCTGCTGCGGAGCCTGCTGGGGCTGCTGGGGACGCTCGAAGCCGTTGCCCTGCGGGAAGCCGCCCTGCCCGGAAGTGGTCGGAGCGGCCGCCGGACGGGCCTGCGGACCGCGGCCCGCCAGGGGAGCGCCGGAGCCGAAGCCGCCCTGGCCCTGACCCGCGGTCGTCGGACCCGCCTGCGGCCGGGCGCCGGGAGCCCCCGGGCCGCCCTGCTGGCGCTGCTGGCCTGGGCCGCCGTCGCGGCCCGGCAGGGCGGCGCGCTGGCCGCCACCGGAGACCTGCCCGCGCTGCGGAGCCGCGCCCACGGGCGGACGGGCGCCCGCACCGGGACCGGAAGCCTGGCCGCCGGGGCCGCCCTGAGCGCCGCCGGGGCCGCCCTGACCACCCTGGCCCGCCATCGGAGCCGGCTTCTTGCCGCCCTGGGCGACATCGACCGGCAGCATGACGAGGGCCGTGGTGCCGCCCGAGTCGGACGGGCGCAGCTGGATGCGGATGCCGTGTCGCAGGGACAGGCGGCCGACCACGAACAGGCCCATGCGGCGGGAGACGGAGACGTCCACGGTCGGCGGCGACGCGAGTCGCTCGTTGATCGCGGCGAGGTCCTCGGGGGAGAGGCCGATACCGGTGTCGTGGATCTCGACGAGCACACGGCCGTCGGGCAGCGCGTGACCGGTGACCTTGACCTTGGTCTGCGGGGAGGAGAACGAGGTGGCGTTCTCCAGCAGCTCGGCGAGGAGGTGCACGAGGTCGTTGACGACGCGGCCGGCGACATCGGTGCCGGGCACCGAGGCCAGCTCGATGCGCTCGTACTGCTCCACCTCGGACGCGGCGGCACGGAGCACGTCGACGAGCGGGACGGGGCGGGTCCACCGGCGGCCCGGCTCCTCGCCCGCGAGGACGAGGAGGTTTTCGCCGTTACGGCGCATGCGGGTCGCGAGGTGGTCGAGACGGAAGAGCGAGGACAGCTGGTCCGGGTCGGCCTCGCGCGACTCCAGCTCGGAGATGAGCGAGAGCTGACGCTGGATGAGGCCCTGCGAGCGGCGCGAGAGGTTGGTGAACATCGCGTTGACGTTGCCCCGGAGGAGGGCCTGCTCGGCGGCGAGGCGGACGGCCTCGCGGTGCACGTCGTCGAAGGCCGCGGCCACCTGGCCGATCTCGTCGCGGGTGTGCAGGCCGACGGACTCCACGGACGTGTCCACGTCCTGCGGGTCGGACTCGGACAGCTGCTTGACCAGCTCGGGGAGGCGGTCCTGGGCGACCCGCGTGGCGGTGTCCTGCAGGCGGCGCAGCGAGCGGATCATCGAGCGGGCCATGACGAAGGCGCCGACGAGGGAGACACCGAGGACGAGGAGGATCAGCGCACCGTTGATGATGGCGTCCTGCTGCGACTCGTTCTTGAGCTCGCGGGCCTTCTGCTCCATGTCCTCGAGCAGGGTCAGCTCGATGACCTTCATCGCCTGGAGCTTGGTGTCGTCGGCGTCGTACCAGTCCATCCAGGACCGGTTCTTCTCCTTGAGGAACTGGTCCTTGGTGCTCAGGACGCGGCGCGCGTAGTGGTCGGCGGTGCCGATCTCCGTGTTGCCGTCGCCGAGCGACGCGAGGAGCTCCTCGGACTTGCCCTGGTAGACGAGTTCGAAGGTCTTCTTCGACTGCTGCTCGCCCTTGAGCGCGGAGAGCGCGTAAAGGCGGTCGTTCTCCTTCAGCTCGCCCTGCTTCTCGGCGCTGTCGGGGAGCGAGGCGGCGATGATCGCGCGCTGGACGGAGGCGTACTCCTTGGCGGCGGAGAAGGCCGCCAGGGCGCGCGTGCGCTTGATCATCTCCGGGCTGGAGGTGGCCTGCGCCATGTCCTGGGAGAGCGACAGCAGCGAGACGATCAGGCTGTTGTACTCGGTGACCGTCTGCTGGGCGCCGTTCTGGTACGCCTTGCTGCGGATGTCCTCGATGAGGGTGAGCTGGCGGCCGATCTGCAGGATGTTGTTGCGGATCGACTTGAGCGTCTCGTCCTTGTCCTCCGTGCTGTCGACCTTGTCGGTCGCGGCGGCGAAGGCCTTGGCGGCGGCGTCGGTGGTGTCACGGACGTTCGTGACGGTGCTGTTGGCCTTGCCCGCCCCGGGGACCGACAGAGGACCCGCGGACTTGTCGCGCTCCTCCTGGAGCGCGGCGGCGAGGTTGGTCGCCTGCCGGGTCATCGTCGTGAGCAGCTGCATGTGCTCCAGCTGCGCGATGTCGTTGAGCGAGTCGTTGATACGGACGCCACCCAGCGTGGTGGCGGCGACGACCGGCAGGGTCAGCAGCGACACCAGTCGCGTGCTGATGCGCCAGTTCTGCATGTGGAGGCGGGAACCGGGCCCACTGGGGGCCTTCGGTATCGCCACGTCCTGCTCGACCGACCCGGCCTTGGCCTTGGTCTTGACGGACTTCCCTCGGCCCTTCGCCTTCACCGAGGCGGAGGAGTCGGGGCCTGCGCCTTCGACAGCCGGCCCGCGGTTCTGGGCGTGCTGGGGCGAGGAGCCACGATCGGTCCCGCCGCGCGGCTCCTGCTCCGCCGCAGCGCTGCCATCCCTCTTGAATCGTCCCTGCACTAGCGTCGCAACCTCTGGACCAGGCGTCCCGCCGGGCGACCGGTGGGACGGTGTCGAGTCGTGGGGCACTAACGGCCCCATGGTGGTCGTCGGTGACCGGCGCGTTTCCCTCTCTGTGCCACCGCGCTCGGCGCGGTCTCGCGCCACCTGCGCGCCGGCTGATTCCCGCGGCGGTCTCGCGAATTCCAGCACAGTGGAGGATCTCCAACAAGGTGCGAGCATCGGCCCGGAGAGTCGGTGACGGCCAGTGATGGGCGCACTACAGCACGTGGGGCTGCTTTCGGGGTAAACCGGACTTACATCATGCAAACACCATGCCCGGCAAGGTGTCCCAGTCGAGATGATCAGGAGCGGAATGACGCATTCAGTGGCGGAATGCCCGTTTCGTGAGGTCCAATTGACTGTCCATTATGCCGGTAATGTCTGGTCGCAGGTGAGCAAACTCACATGGCCGTGGCCATTACTTCCCGGTTCGGCAGGGGATTCAGATGTTTAGCCTTGCCCCTTAAAGGGTTGGCGGATACGCCGACCGACACACCGAGCAGCCGAGGGCCCGAAACTCCCATGAAGACGACGACGCGGCCGATGTTCCGCATAGCCAACCCCCGCCGCACCACCCTCGCGCACCTCAAGGACGCCGAGGACCTGCAGGCGGCCCCGGCCACCCCGGAGCACGCCGTCGAGCTGCCGACGCAGACCGCCAACCCGCGGCGCACGATCCTGATGGACGCGCCCGTGGCGGCCGCCGCGCAGTAGCCACGGCCCTAAAGAGAGCGAAGCGCCCCTGCCCGCCGCGTTAGCCTGGAGCCGCAGACTCCAGCCAGCGGAAATACAGAGGGGCAGACGCAACACGTGCGCATCGCCAGGTTCTCGATCGACGGCAATGTCGCCTTCGGCGCGGTCGAGGGCAACGCCGCCCCCGGCGCCGAAGGGGAGCTCGTCCTCGACATCATCAAGGGCATCCCGTTCGCGGACTTCGAGCTCTCCGGTACGAAGGTCCCGCTCAGCAAGGTGCGCCTGCTGCCGCCCGTGCTCCCGAACAAGGTCGTGGCCATCGGCCGCAACTACGCGGAGCACGCGGCGGAGCTCGGCAACGAGGTCCCGGACGCCCCCATCACCTTCTTCAAGCCCTCCACCTCCGTGGTCGGCCCGGGCGACCCGATCACGTACCCCTCCTTCTCCCAGGACCTGCACCACGAGGCGGAGCTCGCCGTGGTCATCGGCCGCATGTGCCGAGAGGTCCCGAAGGAGCGCGTCAAGGACGTGATCCTCGGCTACACCTGCGCCAACGACGTCACCGCGCGCGATGTCCAGCAGCGCGAGAAGCAGTGGGCCCGCGCCAAGGGCTTCGACAGCTCCTGCCCCCTCGGCCCCTGGATCGAGACCGACCTGGACCCGAGCGACCTGACCATCCAGTGCACCGTCAACGGCGAACAGCGCCAGCTCGGCCGCACCAGTGACATGGTCCGCTCCATCGAGGACCTGGTCGTGCACATCACCGAGGCCATGACGCTGCTCCCTGGTGACGTCATCCTCACGGGGACCCCGGCCGGAGTCGGCCCCCTCAACGTCGGCGACGAGGTCGCCGTCACCATCGAAGGCATCGGCACTCTCACCAACAAGGTGATCAAGCGTGGCTAACGCGAACGTCCGCGTACGTTTCTGTCCCTCCCCGACCGGCAACCCCCACGTGGGCCTGGTCCGGACCGCCCTCTTCAACTGGGCGTTCGCCCGCCACCACGGCGGTACGTTCGTCTTCCGCATCGAGGACACCGACGCGGCCCGCGACTCCGAGGAGTCGTACGGGCAGCTGCTCGACTCGATGCGCTGGCTCGGCTTCACCTGGGACGAGGGTCCCGAGGTCGGCGGCCCGCACGCCCCGTACCGGCAGTCCGAGCGCATGGACATCTACAAGGACGTCGCGCAGAAGCTGCTCGACGGCGGCTGGGCGTACCACTGCTACTGCACCACCGAGGAGCTCGACGCGCGCCGCGCCGCGGCCCGCGCCGCCGGCAAGCCCTCCGGCTACGACGGCCACTGCCGCGAGCTGACCACCGTGCAGGTCGAGGCGTACCAGGGTGAGCACCGCTCCTCGATCGTCCGCTTCCGGATGCCCGACGAGCCGATCACCTTCACGGACCTCGTCCGCGGCGAGCTGACCTTCACCCCGGACAACGTGCCGGACTTCGGCATCGTCCGGGCCAACGGCGCCCCGCTGTACACGCTGGTGAACCCGGTCGACGACGCGCTCATGGAGATCACCCACGTCCTGCGCGGCGAGGACCTGCTCTCCTCGACCCCGCGCCAGATCGCCCTGTACAAGGCGCTGATCGAGCTGGGCGTCGCCAAGATCACCCCCGCCTTCGGCCACCTGCCGTACGTGATGGGCGAGGGCAACAAGAAGCTCTCCAAGCGCGACCCCGAGGCCTCCCTCAACCTGTACCGCGAGCGCGGCTTCCTCCCCGAGGGCCTGCTGAACTACCTCTCGCTCCTCGGCTGGTCCTTCTCCAAGGACCAGGACGTCTTCTCGATCGAGGAGATGGTGGCGAAGTTCGACATCGACGGCGTCAACGCCAACCCGGCGCGCTTCGACCTCAAGAAGGCCGAGTCGATCAACGGCGACCACATCCGCCTGCTCGACCCGAAGGACTTCGCGGACGCCTGCGCCCCGTGGCTGCGGGCCCCGCACGCCAACTGGGCGCCCGAGGACTTCGACGCCGCGGCCTGGGAGCGCATCGCCCCGTACGCCCAGACCCGTGTGACCGTCCTGTCGGACATCACGGCCAACGTCGACTTCCTGTTCCTGAAGGAGCCGGTCGAGGACCAGGCGTCCTGGGACAAGGCGATGAAGGGCGAGCCCGCGGCCCTGCTGACCACGGCACGCGAGAACCTCCAGGCCGCCGACTGGTCGGACCCCGAGTCCCTCAAGCAGGCCGTCCTGACCGCCGGTGAGGCCCACGGCCTCAAGCTGGGCAAGGCCCAGGCCCCGGTCCGCGTGGCCGTCACCGGCCGCACCGTCGGCCTGCCGCTCTTCGAGTCCCTGGAGATCCTGGGCAAGGAGCGGTCCCTGGCCCGCATCGACGCGACCCTGGCGAAGCTCACCGCGTAGCACCACCCGCATCCCCCGGCCGGCGCCGGGAGGGGCCCCATCGCAGGGGGCGGCGGCCGGACCACCGGCCGCCGCCCCCTGCGGCGTTCTCCGCGCCCTTCCGCGCCCTTCCGGGGCGTTTCGGGGACCCTTCCGGGGGCCGGACCGGATCTTTCTTTCCCGTCCGCCCGCGGAGGACCGGCGTCCGGCGTAGGCTCGGCCCCATGCCGATCCGCGCCGTGCTGTGGGACATCGACGACACCCTCTTCGACTACACGGGGGCGGACGCCGCCGGGCTGGCGCGGCAGCTGGAGACCGACGGGATCGCGGAGCGGTACGGAACCCCCGCACAGGCGCTGGCGCTGTGGCGGCAGATCACCGACCTGCACTGGGCGCGCTTCGCGGCCGGCGAGGGCACCTTCCAGGGGCAGCGCCGGGAGCGGGTGCGGGAGTTCCTCGGGGAGCCCGGGATGACGGCCGACGAGGCGGACGCCTGGTTCGACCAGTACATCGAGCACTACAAGACCTACTGGTCCGTCTTCCCCGACGTGGTGCCCGCGCTGGACGCCCTCGCCGCCGGCTACCGGCACGGGGTGCTCTCCAACTCCTCCACGGCCAACCAGGACCCCAAGCTGCGTGACCTCGGCCTGCGCGACCGCTTCGAAGTGCTGGTCTGCGCCGTCGAGCTCGGGGTCAGCAAGCCGGACGCGGGGGCCTTCCTGGCCGCCTGCGAGGCGCTGGCGCTGGCCCCGGACGAGGTCGCGTACGTGGGTGACCAGCCGGAGATCGATGCGCGCGGGGCGCGGGACGCCGGGCTGCTGGCGATCTGGCTCGACCGCGACGGCCGCCGCGGGGACGGTCCCGACGGCGTGCACCGCATCGCCGGTCTTGAGGGGCTACCGGAGCTGCTGGCAGGGGATACCCGTTTTGGAGCACGGTCAGGCATCCGGTAATGTTCTTTCTGCGCCGCCGGAGCGGGCCGAAAGGCCGGACGGAGGCGCCACCAAAAAAAGAAAACCCCACAGGGGGTTGACTTTTGGTGGGGTATAGTGTAATTGGCAACACGAGGGTTTCTGGTTCCCTTATTCTAGGTTCGAGTCCTGGTACCCCAGCGCAGTGCAGCAGTAACGCAGTGCTTTGCCCCCGTTGTGTAGCGGCCTAGCACGCCGCCCTCTCAAGGCGGTAGCGCCGGTTCGAATCCGGTCGGGGGTACAGATCCTTCCCGCGAGATCTCCAGGGTCGCACCCGGACGTCTTGATGCAGGATCGCTAGGGCCCCCGTTGTGTAGCGGCCTAGCACGCCGCCCTCTCAAGGCGGTAGCGCCGGTTCGAATCCGGTCGGGGGTACTGTTGGTCTGGTCTAGACCACTTTGGGCTATAGTGTAATTGGCAACACGAGGGTTTCTGGTTCCCTTATTCTAGGTTCGAGTCCTGGTAGCCCAGCGCAGTAACAGCAACACCAGCTAGCCCCCGTTGTGTAGCGGCCTAGCACGCCGCCCTCTCAAGGCGGTAGCGCCGGTTCGAATCCGGTCGGGGGTACGCATCGAAGAGGCCTTCCGCGTTCATCGCGGAGGGCCTCTTCGTCGTTCGTCGGCACTGTTCCCCGACGTGGGCCCGATGTGACGTAAGGGCGTAAGTGCGGGCCCGGAGGCGCGTGTTCGGACGTGTGCGGCGTCGTACGCGCCCCCGGGCCCGGGGGTCGGTAAAGAGGTCGGAGCGGGTCAGCCGGAGCGGCGCAGCGCCTCCGTGAGGCGTGCGGCCGCGTCGATGACGGCCTGGGCGTGCATCCGGCCCGGGTGGCGGGTCAGGCGTTCGATCGGCCCGGAGACCGACACCGAGGCCACCACGCGGTTCGACGGCCCGCGCACCGGCGCCGAGACGGAGGCCACACCGGGCTCCCGCTCGCCGATCGACTGCGCCCAGCCGCGGCGCCGGACGCCCGAGAGCGCCGTCGCCGTGAAGCGCGCGCCCTGCAGGCCGCGGTGGAGCCGCTCGGGCTCCTCCCAGGCCATCAGGATCTGCGCGGCCGAGCCCGCCTTCATGGGCAGGGTCGAGCCCACCGGGACGGTGTCCCGAAGGCCCGAGAGCCGCTCCGCGGCCGCCACGCAGATGCGCATGTCTCCCTGACGGCGGTAGAGCTGCGCGCTCTCGCCCGTCACGTCGCGGAGGTGGGTGAGCACCGGTCCGGCCGTGGCCAGCAGGCGGTCCTCGCCGGCCGCGGCGGCGAGCTCCGCCAGCCGCGGACCGAGGATGAACCGGCCCTGCATGTCCCTCGCCACCATCCGGTGGTGTTCCAGTGCCACGGCGAGGCGATGTGCCGTGGGTCGTGCGAGCCCTGTCGCCGCGACCAGCCCGGCGAGGGTGGCCGGACCGGACTCCAGTGCGCTCAGTACCAGAGCTGCCTTGTCGAGAACGCCGACGCCGCTAGAGTTGTCCATGAAACGATATTCACGTCTCACACTGTGAAACGCAAGTTCAATTTTTCCAAGAACCAGCGAGTCTGTATGTACGGGTCCACGAACCACTGGGTCCGAGACGGTGAGCCGGAGGGAAAGCGATGGGTAGGACACTCGCGGAGAAGGTCTGGGACGACCATGTCGTCCGGCGCGCCGAGGGCGAGCCCGACCTCCTCTTCATCGATCTGCACCTGCTGCACGAGGTGACCAGCCCCCAGGCCTTCGAAGGCCTGCGCCAGGCCGGCCGCAAAGTCCGACGCCTCGACCTCACCATCGCGACCGAGGACCACAACACCCCCACCCTGGACATCGACAAGCCGATCGCGGACCCGGTCTCCCGGGCCCAGCTGGAGACGCTGCGCAAGAACTGCTCCGAGTTCGGCGTCCGGCTGCACTCGCTCGGCGACGTCGAGCAGGGCGTCGTCCACGTCGTGGGACCGCAGCTGGGCCTGACCCAGCCCGGCACCACCGTGGTCTGCGGTGACTCCCACACGTCCACGCACGGCGCCTTCGGCGCGCTGGCCTTCGGTATCGGCACCAGCCAGGTCGAGCACGTGCTGGCCACCCAGACGCTGCCGCTGGCTCGCCCGAAGACGATGGCGATCACCGTCACCGGCGCGCTGGCCGAGGGCGTGACCGCCAAGGACCTGATCCTCGCGATCATCGCCAGGATCGGCACCGGGGGCGGCCAGGGCTACATCCTGGAATACCGCGGCGAGGCCATCGAGCAGTTGTCGATGGAAGCCCGCATGACCATCTGCAACATGTCGATCGAGGCCGGCGCCCGCGCGGGCATGATCGCCCCCGACCAGACCACCTTCGACTACCTCCAGGGCCGTGACCACGCCCCGACGGGCGAGGAGTGGGACGCGGCGGTCGCGTACTGGAAGACGCTGCGCACCGACGACGACGCGGTCTTCGACGCCGAGGTCGTCATCGACGGCACGGCGCTGGCCCCGTTCGTCACCTGGGGCACCAACCCGGGCCAGGGCGCGCCGCTGTCGGCCAACGTCCCCGACCCCGCTTCGTACGAGGACGCTTCGGAGCGCCACGCCGCCGAAAAGGCCCTGGAGTACATGGGGTTGACCGCCGGGCAGCCGCTGCGCGACATCAAGGTCGACACCGTCTTCGTAGGTTCCTGCACCAACGGCCGCATCGAGGACCTGCGCGCCGTCGCCGGCATCGTCGAGGGCCGCAAAGTCGCCGACGGCGTACGGATGCTGGTCGTCCCCGGCTCGGTCCGGGTCGCCCTGCAGGCCGTGGAAGAGGGCCTGGACAAGGTCTTCAAGGAGGCCGGCGCCGAATGGCGGCACGCGGGCTGCTCGATGTGTCTGGGCATGAACCCCGACCAACTGGCCCCTGGTGAGCGCTCCGCGTCCACCTCCAACCGCAACTTCGAGGGCCGCCAGGGCAAGGGCGGGCGCACGCACCTGGTCTCCCCGCAGGTGGCCGCCGCCACCGCGGTACTGGGCCATCTGGCCTCGCCCGCCGACCTGTCCGCCGCCGACGCGACCGCCGGAGTCTGAGAACCATGGAAGCCTTCACCACCCACACCGGCCGGGCCGTTCCGCTGCGCCGCAGCAACGTCGACACCGACCAGATCATCCCGGCCCACTGGCTGAAGAAGATCACCCGCGACGGGTTCGAGGACGGGCTCTTCGAGGCCTGGCGCAAGGACCCGGAGTTCATCACCAACCGCCCGGAGCGCGCCGGCGCGACCGTGCTGGTCGCCGGACCCGACTTCGGCACCGGCTCCTCGCGCGAGCACGCCGTCTGGGCCCTGCAGAACTTCGGCTTCAAGACGGTCATCTCCTCCCGCTTCGCCGACATCTTCCGCGGGAACTCGCTGAAGAACGGACTGCTGACCGTCGTCCTGCCCCAGGAGACGGTCGACCGGCTGTGGCAGCTGACCGAGGCCGACCCCACCGCCGAGATCACCGTCGACCTGGTCGACCGCCAGGTGCGGGCGGAAGGAATCGAGGCGGAGTTCGAACTCGACGACAACGCCCGGTGGAGGCTGCTGGAGGGGCTGGACGACATCTCGCTCACCCTTCAGAACGAAGCGGACATCGCCACGTACGAAAGCGTCCGGCCGTCCTTCAAGCCGCGCACGATTCAGGCTTGATTCCTGCCTGATCAGCGCTTATTCACCTTTGGGTGATCACATCGACAACACTGTGCCCCCCACCGGATGGTGGGGGGCACAGCTGTGTGTTGAGGCCCCGTGAGGCGACAACTCGCCCCAGATGGCACAATCTGTGCATGGAACGCGACAGTCAACTTGAGCTCTACGAGCTCGTCGCGGACCGGCTGAAAGAAGCACACACAAGGGTTCGCTCACTGCAAGTCCCGGAGGGCGTAAGGATGGCGCTGTCCCGGAAGCTGTTGGTCGTCACGGCCGCGGCGAAGCACGATCTCGCCGATGCGGCAAGGCGCCTGGACAGGTTGATGAAGGACCTCGACGAGGGTCGATTCCCTGAAGGCGACTGATGCGAAGGAACTCCGTAACGGCCTCCAGCGTTGCGGCACTAGGGTGATTAGCCCGTTTCGTGTTTGATTTGCGGTATATATCCGCCTAACGTGCGAAATAAGCTTGAACACATTCGTTCTGGCGAAGTCTCCGAAGGGGAAGACGTTGAACAAGGCGCAGCTCGTAGAAGCGATTGCCGACAAGCTGGGCGGCCGTCAGCAGGCCGCGGACGCTGTCGACGCGGTACTGGACGCCATCGTCCGCGCTACCGTCGCGGGCGACCGGGTCTCGGTCACGGGCTTCGGCTCGTTCGAGAAGGTCGACCGTCCGGCCCGTTACGCCCGCAACCCGCAGACCGGAGAGCGCGTCCGGGTCAAGAAGACCTCGGTGCCCCGCTTCCGTGCGGGCCAGGGGTTCAAGGACCTGGTCAGCGGCACCAAGAAGCTGCCCAAGGGCGGCGAGGTGTCGGTGAAGAAGGCGCCCAAGGGAAGCCTCACCGGTGGTGCTTCCGCGACGGTCAAGAAGGCCGCCGCGAAGAAGGCCACCACCGCCAAGAGGGCGGCGGCGAAGACCACGGTCGCGAAGAAGGCCGTGGCCAAGAAGACCACCGCGACCGCCAAGAAGGCGGCGGTGAAGAGCACGGCCACCGCGAAGAAGGCGACGGCCACGGCGAAGAAGGCAGCGGCCGCCAAGAAGGCCGCCCCGGCGGCGAAGAAGACCACCGCCGCCGCGAAGAAGACCGCTCCGGCGGCCAAGAAGGCCACCGCAGCGACGAAGGCGCCCGCCAAGAAGACGGCGACGCGCAAGGCCACCGCGAAGAAGACCACCGCCCGCAAGAAGTAAGGGCACGAGTCACACACGCCGGGCCGGTTTCCCCGCCGGGGGAAGTCGGCCCGCGGTGCGTCGTGGCAGGTCAGAAGGTCTGCAGCGTGACCAGGGTGATCCGCAGGTCCGTGCCCTCGCCGTCCGTCTCGATCCGCACCCGCTGCCCGGGCCGCAGCAGCCGCAGGCCGCCCGCGTCGAAGGCCGGGGCCTCGAAGGGCACCGGGGTGCCGTCGTCCAGCAGCACACTGCCGCTGCGGGTCTGGGAGTCGTACGTGTACGCGGTCGCCTGCATACCGGCACTGTATCGGGCCGTGTGAGGCCCCACACCGAGGATGAGCGCCGCCCGCAGATCCCGCGCCGTGTCCACGTCCCGGCGCACGCTGTCCACTCCCGACAGGGCGATTTCCACCGCTCCCGAAGCCGAATGCCTGGCCCGCGAGGGACCGCCGAACGAGGGTGTCAATTCCACTTCCGGAGCAGCGGAAAGCAACGTAGTACCGATTCCGGCCGCATCCGCCAGAAATGCCCGGGGAAATGCCGAGGCGGTTTCGAGCACGCGTAGCAATTCGGGCGGCCGCAGTGCCGGCAGATCGGCGTTCATCGCGGCCACGGCCGCCCCGGGCCGGCCCGCCCGTATCGCCCGCGCCCCGTGGGCCAGCGCCGCGTTGAGCCCGGCCCCCGGGGTGTCCGCGACGATCCGCGCGCCGAGGCGGGCCAGTTCCGCACCGGCCTCGGCGTCGTCCGTGACGACCACCACATCCGCGACCGCGGCGCAGGCCAGCGCCCCCGCCACGGTGTCCTGGGCGAAGGCGAGCGCGAGCCCCGGGCGGGACCCGCCGACGTCCGCCGCGAGACGGCTCTTGGCCACCGCCAGAGGCTTCAGCGGGACCACCAGGCTCCAGACGGCGTTCGTGACCGACCCCTTCCCTCCGGTGAGCTCCGGCACAACCACGGCCCATGGTCAGGTCATGGCCGGGTCATGTGTCGGCCCATTGTCCCCTCCGCCCCGGCGGCCCGGGGGCCCGGCGGGGTGAGCGGGGCGTACGGTGTTCTCGACAGAGACCGGGCCCGGGGCGACACTTGTCCGGCCGACGAGGTGCCCAAGCTCCCCCAGTCACCGCTGGGAGGTGCCCCCACCCACCGGTCATGAGGAAAGGTGTCCGAGTGTCCCGCCGCAGAATCGGCTTCTGGTACCGCCTGGCGGCGGTCATCGCAAAACCGCCGCTGGTAGTGCTCTTCAAGCGGGACTGGCGGGGAATGGAGCACATTCCGGCCGAGGGCGGATTTATCACCGCCGTCAATCACAACTCGTATCTGGACCCGCTCTCCTACGCGCACTTCCAGTACAACACCGGCCGGGTGCCCCGATTGCTCGCCAAGGCGGCCCTCTTCAAGGTCCCCATTGTCGGCGCGATCCTGCACGGCAGCGGGCAGATCCCCGTCTACCGGGAGAGCACCAACGCCCTGGACGCATTCCGGGCCGCGGTGGACGCCATCGAGCGCGGCGAATGCGTGGCCTTTTACCCGGAGGGCACTCTCACCCGCGATCCCGACATGTGGCCGATGGCCGGCAAGACCGGCGCCGCCCGCGTCGCGCTGATCACCAGGGCTCCCGTCATTCCGGTGGCCCAGTGGGGCGCGAATCTCGCCATGCCGCCCTACGCGCAGGAGAACAAGGTCCAGCTCTTCCCGCGCAAGACCCTCCAGGTGCTGGCCGGACCGCCCGTCGACCTTTCCGCCTTCTACGACCGGGAACCCACCCCGGAAGTACTCAAGGAGGTCACCGAGGTCATCATGGCGGCCATCACCGCGCTGCTGGAGGAGGTGCGGGGAGAGACCGCGCCCGGGCAGCCGTACGACCATCGCAAGGCCAGGGCGGAACAGCGGCGCAAAGCCGCGGGGGAGGGCAAGAAGTGACACGTCCCGTGAAGGCAGCCGTATTCGGAACCGGCTCCTGGGGCACGGCCTTCGGCATGGTGCTCGCCGACGCAGGCTGTGAGGTGACCCTGTGGGGCCGCCGCCAGGAGCTCGCCGACGCCGTCAACACCGGCCGGACCAACCCCGACTACCTCCCGGGGATCGAACTCCCCGAGAACCTCCGCGCCACCACCGACCCGGCCGAAGCCGCGCGCGGCGCCGACTTCACCGTCCTCGCCGTCCCCTCCCAGACCCTGCGCGGCAACCTCGCCGAATGGGCGCCGCTGCTGGCCCCCGACACCGTGCTCGTCTCCCTGATGAAGGGCATCGAACTCGGCACCGCCAAGCGGATGAGCGAGGTCATCGAAGAGGTGGCCAAGGTTCCGCCGGCGCGCGTCGCCGTCGTCACCGGCCCCAACCTGGCCCGTGAGATCGCCGCCCGGCAGCCCGCCGCCTCGGTCGTCGCCTGCGTGGACGAGGCCGTGGCCCAGCGCCTCCAGGCCGCCTGCCACACCCCGTACTTCCGCCCGTACACCAACACCGACGTCGTCGGCTGCGAGCTCGGCGGCGCCGTCAAGAACGTCATCGGCCTCGCCGTCGGCATCGCGGACGGCATGGGCCTGGGCGACAACACCAAGGGCTCGCTCATCACCCGCGGCCTCGCCGAAACGACCCGGCTGGGCCTGGCGATGGGCGCCGACCCGCTCACCTTCTCCGGCCTCGCGGGCCTCGGCGACCTGGTCGCCACCTGCTCCTCGCCGCTCTCCCGGAACCACACCTTCGGCACCAACCTCGGCCGCGGGATGACCCTGGAGGAGACCATCGCGGTCACCAAGCAGACCGCCGAGGGAGTCAAGTCCTGCCAGTCCGTGGCCGATCTCGCCCACCGGTACGGAGTGGACATGCCGATCACCGAGACGGTCGTGGACATCGTCCACCACGGCAAGCCGACCCTGGTCGCGCTGAAGGAACTGATGGGGCGCAGCGCCAAACCGGAACGCCGCTGACTCCATTCCGGACGTCTGAGCGGGTACCCTCGTGGCGATATGAGCAGCGAGAACCTCCCCCAGACCCCTGAGCAGCAGGGCCGCAAGCCCCGCGTGGCCGTCGTGTTCGGCGGCCGCAGCTCGGAACACGCCATCTCGGTCGTCACGGCGGGCGCGGTGCTGCGCTCCATCGACCGCTCCAAGTACGAGGTGCTGCCCATCGGCATCACCACGGACGGCCGGTGGGCACTGACCGCCGACGAGCCCGCGCGGATGGCCATCGCCGACCGCAAGCTCCCGAGTGTCGAGGAGCTGGCCGACTCCGAGGACGGCGCCGTCGTGCTCTCGGTCGACCCCGCCAGCCGCGAGGTCGTCTACACCGAGCCGGGTGCCGTCCCCAAGGCCCTGGGCGAGGTCGACGTCGTCTTCCCCGTACTGCACGGCCCGTACGGCGAGGACGGCACCCTGCAGGGCCTCCTGGAGCTCTCCGGCGTCCCGTACGTCGGCTCGGGCGTCCTCGCCTCGGCCGTCGGCCAGGACAAGGACTACATGAAGCGGGTGTTCACGTCCTTCGGGCTGCGCGTCGGCCCGTACGTGACCATCCGCCCCCGCGAATGGGAAGCCGGCCGGGACGCCGCCGAGGCGAAGATCATGGACTTCGCTGCCGAGCACGGCTGGCCCCTGTTCATCAAGCCCGCCCGGGCCGGATCCTCCATCGGCATCACCAAGGTCGACGACGCCTCCGGGCTGGACGAGGCGATCCGCGAGGCCCGCCGCCACGACCCGAAGATCATCGTGGAGGCGCTGCTGCGCGGCCGCGAGATCGAGTGCGGCGTCCTGGAGTTCGAGGACGGTCCGCGCGCGAGCGCGCCCGCCGAGATCCCGCCGGTCTCCAGCCACGACTTCTACGACTTCGAGGCGAAGTACATCGACTCCGCCTCCGGGATCGTGCCCGCCCCGCTCACCCCGGAGCAGACCGCCGAGGTGCAGCGGCTCGCGATCGAGGCCTTCGAGGCCGCGTCCTGCGAGGGGCTGGTACGCGCCGACTTCTTCCTCACCGAGGACGGCGAGTTCGTCATCAACGAGATCAACACGATGCCGGGCTTCACCCCGATCTCCATGTACCCGCGGATGTGGCAGGAGTCGGGCATCGAGTACCAGGAACTCGTGGACCTCCTGATCCAGGCAGCCCTGCGCCGCTCCACCGGCCTGCGCTAGCCTCCCCCAGACTCCGTCCGGGGGGACCTCCAGGGACCCGAACAGCCGCCCGCCCGCCGAGCCGCCTTCAAAAGCACGGTTCGGCGGGCGGCGGTGTGCTCAGTAGGACGAGATGCCCTCGGGCACGGTCTTGGCGATGACGTCGGACAGCCCGACCAGCATCCCCGCGTCCGTGGCGTGCTCCCTGTCGACCCGGACCTCCGTGTACGCCTTCCGCATCCCGGTGGTGAACCGGAATTCGCCACCCGGGAGCTTCTCCAGCAGCCAGGCCACGTCGTTCACGTGGACGCCCTCCTGCTTCGGATCAGCCATCTTGGGGGGCTTGGGGATACCGCACCGCAGTACGATCGCCGAGCCGCCCCACGCGGCGGTCAGACCGGACTCCGGCTCGGTCGGGGTCCGCGCCAGGCCGGCCACCGTCTCCGGGAGCTCCTTGTGCAGCGCTGCACAGAACCCCGCGATGTCGGCGGGCGGCGTGGGCGGCGGATCGACCCGGGCCTGCGAATCGCCCGGGGAACACGCCGCGAGGGCCAGCAAGGCCGACACGGCGGGCACGGCAGACAGGGCCGACGAAACACGGACACGGCGGGGCCGGCGGTGGTGGGACATCACCGGCCAAGAGTAGACGGGGGCTACAGATGGACCACCGGGCAGGTCAAGGTGCGGGTGATCCCCTCCACCTGCTGGACCTTGGCCACGACCATGCGGCCGAGTTCGTCCACGGTGTCGGCCTGGGCACGCACGATCACGTCGTACGGGCCCGTCACGTCCTCGGCCTGGATCACCCCCGCGATCTGGCCGATGGACTCGGCGACGAACGACGCCTTGCCCACTTCGGTCTGGATAAGGATGTACGCCTGTACCACGGAACCTCCAGGGCGGCCACGAGGATCATTTCCCCTAACCTTCGGATGGGCCCCACACGATCGCAAGGGCCGGGGGAAGAAGGGACGCCACGGTACCGCGTCGCCGTGCGCCGCGGGGAGACCTGCGGGCCCGGCGCCACGCACAGCGGGGCGTACGGAGAGCAGAAGTTGACGTATCTGTTGACGGTACCCAGAGCTGTGACGGCTCGCGACCGCAAGCGGACTGGGCAAGAAGGGGCACAGCGATGAAGGGCACTGTGGGCGAGCTGGGGGAGTTCGGGCTCATTCGGGAGCTCACCTCACGGCTCACCACCACCCCGGCGGTCCGGCTCGGTCCGGGCGACGACGCCGCGGTGGTGTCGGCCCCCGACCGGCGGGTCGTGGCGAGCACCGACATCCTGCTGGAGGGCAGGCACTTCCGGCGCGACTGGTCCACCGCCTACGACGTCGGCCGCAAGGCCGCCGCCCAGAACCTCGCCGACATCGCGGCCATGGGCGCGGTGCCGACCGCACTGCTGCTCGGCCTCGTCGTCCCGGCCGAACTCCCGGTCACGTGGCCCACCGAGCTGATGGACGGCATCCGCGACGAGTGCCAGGTCGCCGGCGCGGCCGTGGTCGGCGGCGACGTCGTACGCGGCGACACCATCACCGTCGCCATCACCGCCCTCGGTGACCTGCGCAACCACGAGCCCGTCCTGCGCTCCGGCGCCCAGCCCGGCGACGTCGTCGCCGTCACCGGCTGGCTGGGCTGGTCCGCGGCGGGCTTCGCCGTGCTCTCGCGCGGCTTCCGCTCCCCGCGGGCCTTCGTGGAGGCCCACCGGCGGCCCGAGCCGCCGTACCACGCGGGCCCCGCGGCCGCCGGGCTCGGCGCCACCGCCATGACCGACGTCAGCGACGGCCTCATCGCCGACCTCGGTCACATCGCCGAGGCCAGCAAGGTACGGATCGACCTGCGCTCGGCGGCCGTCGACATCCCGACCCAGATGCACGACATCGGGCAGGCCGTCGGCGTGGACCCGCTGCAGTGGGTGCTCACCGGGGGAGAGGACCACGCGATCGTGGCCACCTTCCCGCCGGACGTGAAGCTCCCCGCCCGCTGGAAGGTCATCGGGGAGGTGCTGAACCGCTCCGCGCTGCCCCAGGTGACCGTGGACGGCGCCCCGTGGACCAGCACCGGCGGCTGGGACCATTTCGGAGCCGACCCGGCCGCCGAGGACGGCGCGCTGTGACCAGCGCCCCGCCGCGCTGCCTGACCGTCGCCGGATCCGACTCCGGCGGCGGCGCGGGCATCCAGGCCGACCTCAAGACCATGCTGGCGCTCGGCGTGCACGGGATGAGCGTGGTGACCGCTGTGACGGCGCAGAACTCCCTCGGGGTACGAGGAGCCTGGGAGCTGCCCGCCGAGGCCGTGACGGCCCAGTACCGGGCCGTGGTGGACGACATCGGCGTACAGGCAGTGAAGACCGGGATGCTCTCCTCGGCCGTGCTGGTGGAGACGGTGGCCGCGCTGCTGGCCGACACCCCCGCCCCGGTCGTCGTCGACCCCGTGGGCGTCTCCAAGCACGGGGACGCCCTGCTGGCCGCCTCGGCCCTGGACGCCGTGCGGGGGGACCTGCTCCCGGTGGCCACCGTGGCCACGCCCAACCTGGACGAGGTGGCGCAGCTCACGGGCGTGGTCGTGGAGACCGAGGACGACATGCGGCGGGCCGCCGACGCGATCCTCGGCCACGGACCCCGCTGGGCGCTGATCAAGGGCGGACACCTCGCGGCGCACGGGGGCCAGGCCGTGGACCTGCTGACCGACGGCACCGACGAACGGTGGCTGCGGGCCCCCCGGCACACCAACCCGCACACCCACGGCACGGGCTGCACCCTGGCGAGCGCCATCGCGGCCGGCCTGGCGAAGGGACTGTCCGTCCCGCAGGCGGTCACGGCCGCCAAGGAGTACGTCACGGGCGCCATCGCAGCCGGTTTCGCACTCGGCCGGGGCATCGGCCCGGTGGATCACGCCTGGCGGTGGCGCTGAGCCCCAGCCGGTCCGGGAAAGGCAAAAGGCCGGTTCACCAGAGGTGAACCGGCCTTCCTTTTGGCAACCGAAAAGGGCTGCGCTACGACGTGAGGCGTCAGCGCGAGACCTTGCCGGCCTTGATGCACGAGGTGCAGGCGTTGAGGCGCTTCGGCGTCCCATTGACCACGGCACGGACGCGCTGGATGTTCGGGTTCCAGCGACGCGAGGTGCGGCGGTGCGAGTGGGAGATGTTGTTGCCGAAGCTCGGCCCCTTGGCGCAAACGTCGCAGTTGGCAGCCACAGGTCACTCCAAAGACTTCAGATGCAATTACAGTGAATCCGGCGCACCGGAATCAGAGAGTCTGAAGTGGTTTGCCGGGGGAATGGCCCGACTCTCGTCGGGCAACCGGAGCAGCATACAACGACTGCGTCCGTCCAAGAAAACTACCATGACCGCCGCTGCCCCTGCCCCGCGGTCCGGACGCAGGGGCAGTCCTTGGTTACCCTGCGGTGAACCCCGGCCCGCACAAGGAGGAACGCCCGGTGCCCCACGAGCCGCAGCCGCAGCCCACTGACGAGCTCGACGCCGAAGCGGTGCGCACCTGGAGCTCGCTGGCCCTGGCCGCACTGGGCCGGGCCCGCGAGGACATCGACGCGATCAACGTCTACCCCGTGGCCGACGCGGACACCGGCACCAACCTCTACCTCACCGCCGAATCGGCCGACCGTGCCCTGACGGCGGCCTTCGAGGACGAGACCCACGCCACAGCCGGGACCTCCCTCGCCCGGGCCGTACGGGCCTTCGCGCACGGCGCGCTCATCGGGGCCCGGGGGAACTCCGGGACGATCCTGGCGCAGCTCCTGCGCGGAGTGGCCGACGTACTCGGCGACGAGCCCGCAGGACGGGAGCCCGGCAGGCTGCTGGCCGAGGCGCTGACCCGGGCCGCGCAGGAGGCGTACGAGGCCGTCGCGCACCCGGTGGAGGGCACCATGCTCACCGTCGCCGCCGCGGCCGCCCGGGCCGGCGAGGCCGCCGAGCACGCCGCCGGGACCGCGGCCGACGTGGCGCGGGCCGCCTACGACGCGGCCCGCGCCGCCCTGGCCGAGACCCCGGGGCAGCTGGCCGCGCTGGGCCGGGCCGGGGTGGTCGACGCCGGGGGCTGCGGCCTGGTCGCCGTACTCGGGGCCCTGTGGCAGGCGCTCTCCGGCCGGGAGCCGGCCGCCGAGCCGGTGCGCGGCCGGGCCGTACCCGTACCGCAGCCGCCGGACCCCTGCGAGCAGGAGCAGGACGGGCCGGCGTACGAGGTGATCTACCTGCTGGAGGCCACCGAAGCGGCCGTCGGGGAGCTGCGCGCACGGCTCGACGGACTCGGCGACTCCCTGGTCGTGGTCGGCGGCGACGGGCTGTGGAACGTCCACGTCCACGTCGACGACCCGGGCGCGGCCGTGGAGGCCGGGGTCGACGCCGGCCGGCCGTACCGGATACGCATCACGCACTTCGGCGACGAGCGGCGCCGGGGCCGGGGCGAACGCGCCCAGCGGGCCGTGGTCGCCGTCGTCCCCGGCGAGGGGCTGGCCGTGCTGTGCGGCGAGGCGGGCGCGACCACCGTGCTCGCGCCGCCCGGGGAGGCCCCGGCCGTCGCGGAGCTGGTCGACGCCATCCGGCGCGCGCACGCCCGCGAGGTGGTCCTGCTGCCCGGCGGCGCCGAACTGCGGGCCGCCGCGGCCGCTGCGGCCGAAGAGGCCCGCGCCGACGGCGTACGGGTGGCCGTGATCCCCACCCGGTCCGCGGTACAGGGCCTGGCGGCCCTCGCCGTGCACGACCCGGACGGCAGCTTCGACGAGGACGTCGTCGCCATGACCGCGGCGGCCGGCGCCACCCGCTACGCGGAACTGGCCGTCGCCGAACGGCAGTCCTTCACCTCGGCCGGCATCTGCCAGGCCGGCGACGTGCTCGGCCTCATCGACGGCGACGTCGCCGTGATCGGGGCGGGCCTCACCGAGACCGCCGAGGCCGTCCTGGAGCGGATGCTGGGCTCCGGCGGCGAACTCGTCACCCTGGTCCTGGGACCGGAGGTGCCGGACGCCCTCGCCGAGCGCCTGGAGGCGTACGTACAGCACGGGCACCTGGCCGTGGACACCGTCACCTACCGCGGCGGGCGCTACTCGGCGCCGCTCCTCATCGGCGTGGAGTAAGGGCCGAACAGCGGTCTTGTCAGCGGCATGGTGTGCAATGGAAGACGTGCCCGCGCTCGACGAAGACCTCAAGAAGACGCTCGGCCCCGCCACCGCCAAGGTGCTGGCCGAGCAGCTCGGCCTGCACACGGCCCTGGACCTGCTCCACCACTACCCCCGGCGGTACGCCGAGCGCGGTGAGCTGACCTCGCTGGCCGAGCTCGCCGACCAGATCGACGAGCACGTGACCGTCGTCGCCCAGGTCGCCGACGCCCGGATCCTGACCTTCAACGGGGGCCGCGGCAAACGGCTGGAGGTGACCATCACCGACGGCAGCGGCCGGCTCCAGCTGGTCTTCTTCGGCGCCGGCGTGCACAAGCCGCACAAGGACCTGCTGCCCGGCAGCCGCGCGATGTTCGCCGGCAAGGTCTCGAGGTTCAACCACAAGCTCCAGCTGGCGCACCCCGCGTACGAGCCGCTCGGCGCGGACGCCTCCGACCGGGACGCGGCCACCGCCTTCGCCAACCAGCTCATCCCGATCTACCCGGCCTGCGCGAAGCTGGAGTCCTGGAAGATCGCCAAGTGCGTGGACGCGGTGCTGCCCGGCGTCCACGAGGCCGTGGACCCGCTGCCCGCGTCCCTGCGCGAGGGCCGCGGACTGGTTCCGCTCACCGAGGCCCTGCTGAAGATCCACCGGCCGGGCACCAAGGCCGACATCGACGACGCGCGCCAGCGCCTGAAGTGGGACGAGGCCTTCGTCCTGCAAGTGGCCCTCGCCCGCCGCCGGCACGCCGACTCCCAGCTCCCGGCCGTCCCCCGCCGCCCCACCCCGGGCGGCCTGCTCGACTCCTTCGACGCCAAGCTCCCCTTCACGCTCACCGAGGGCCAGCAATCCGTCTCGAAGGAGATCTTCGACGACCTCTCCACCAGCCACCCCATGCACCGCCTCCTCCAGGGCGAAGTGGGTTCGGGCAAGACCTTGGTCGCGCTGCGGGCCATGCTCGCCGTCGTGGACTCCGGCGGGCAGGCCGCGATGCTCGCGCCCACCGAGGTGCTCGCGCAGCAGCACCACCGCTCCATCACCGAGATGATGGGCGAGCTCGCCGAGGGCGGCATGCTCGGCGGCTCCGACCAGGGCACCAAGGTCGTGCTGCTCACCGGGTCCATGGGGATGCCCGCGCGGCGCCAGGCCCTGCTCGACCTCGTCACCGGCGAGGCCGGGATGGTGATCGGTACGCACGCGCTGATCGAGGACAAGGTGCAGTTCCACGACCTCGGCCTGGTCGTCGTCGACGAACAGCACCGCTTCGGCGTGGAGCAGCGCGACGCGCTGCGGTCCAAGGGGAAGCAGCCCCCGCACCTGCTGGTGATGACCGCGACCCCGATCCCGCGCACCGTCGCCATGACCGTCTTCGGCGACCTGGAGACCTCCGTCCTCGACCAGCTGCCCGCCGGCCGCTCCCCGATCGCCACCCACGTGGTGCCCGCCAAGGACAAGCCGCACTTCCTCGCCCGCGCCTGGGAGCGGGTCCGCGAGGAAGTCGACAAGGGCCACCAGGCGTATGTGGTCTGCCCGCGGATCGGTGACGGCGAGGACGACCCGAAGAAGAAGGCCTCCGCGGAGGACGACGCCGAGAAGCGGCCCCCGCTCGCCGTCCTGGACATCGCCGAGCAGCTCACGCGCGGACCGCTCACCGGGCTGCCGGTGGAGGTGCTGCACGGCCGGATGGACCCGGCCGACAAGGACGACGTGATGCGCCGGTTCGCCGCCGGCGAGGTCAAGGTGCTGGTCGCCACGACCGTCATCGAGGTCGGGGTGAACGTGCCGAACTCCACCGTCATGGTGATCATGGACGCGGACCGGTTCGGCGTCTCCCAGCTCCACCAGCTGCGCGGCCGCGTCGGCCGGGGCTCCGCGCCCGGCCTGTGCCTGCTGGTCAGCGAGATGCACGAGGCGAGCCCCGCCCGGGCCCGGCTGTCCGCCGTCGCCGCCACCCTCGACGGCTTCGAGCTCTCCCGGATCGACCTGGAGCAGCGCCGCGAGGGCGACGTGCTCGGCCAGGCCCAGTCCGGGGTGCGCTCCTCGCTGCGGATGCTCGCCGTCATCGAGGACGAGGAGGTCATCGCCCAGGCCCGGGAGGAGGCCACCCGCGTCGTCGCCGACGATCCCGAGCTGGAGCGGCTGCCGGGCCTGCGGACCGCTCTGGACGCCCTGCTGGACACCGAGCGGGAGCAGTACCTGGAGAAGGGCTGACAATGGGGGTGCCCGATCCCTCCGACGATTGAAGGACCCCCCAGATGACCCGCGTGATCGCCGGCAGCGCCGGCGGGCGACGGCTGACCGTGCCCCCGGGCACCGGGACCCGGCCGACCTCGGACCGGATGCGCGAAGGGCTCTTCTCCACCTGGGAGTCGCTGCACGGCGTCGAAGGGGCCCGGGTGCTCGACCTGTACGGCGGCTCCGGGGCCGTCGGCCTGGAGGCCCTCTCGCGCGGCGCGGCCCACGCCCTGCTGGTCGAGGCCGACGCCAAGGCCGCCAAGGCGATCCGCGACAACATCAGGACGCTGGGCCTGCCCGGCGCCGAATTCCGGTCGGGCAAGGCCGAGCAGATCGTGGCGGCCACCGCGGCCGGGGACCCGTACGACATCGTCTTCCTGGACCCTCCGTACGCCGTGGACCACGGGGATCTCCGCGAGATCCTCCTCACACTCCGGTCCAATGGCTGGCTCACCGGCGATGCGCTCGTCACCGTGGAACGCAGCACCAGGAGCGGCGCCTTCCCGTGGCCCGAGGGCTTCGAGCCGCTCCGGTCGCGGAAGTACGGCGAGGGCACCCTTTGGTACGGTCGCGCCGCCTTCACCAGCGAAGACTCATGAACGAGGGAGTTAAGTTGCGCCGCGCCGTCTGTCCGGGGTCCTTCGACCCCATCACCAACGGACACCTCGACATCATCGGACGCGCCTCCCGGCTCTACGACGTGGTCCACGTCGCCGTGATGATCAACCAGTCCAAGCAGGGGCTGTTCACCGTCGAGGAGCGGATCGAGCTGATCCGCGAGGCGACGGCCGACTACGGGAACGTCCAGGTCGAGTCCTTCCACGGCCTGCTCGTCGACTTCTGCAAGCAGCGTGACATCCCGGCCATCGTCAAGGGCCTGCGCGCCGTCAGCGACTTCGACTACGAGCTGCAGATGGCCCAGATGAACATGGGGCTGTCGGGCGTCGAGACGCTGTTCGTGCCGACGAACCCCACCTACAGCTTCCTGTCGTCCTCGCTGGTCAAGGAGGTCGCCGCCTGGGGCGGCGACGTGGCCCACCTGCTGCCGGCGCACGTGCACACCGCGCTGATGGAGCGGCTGCGCGACCGCTGAGCGACTGACGGTCCGTCAGTCAGTGTCGGGGGCCCGCCCGCTGGCCTTAAAGTCGACCCGTCCGTCTCAGGAACCGCCCGAGGCCGAGAGAGTGCGAGCCCCCATGGACGTGCAGAAGAAGCTCGACGAGATCGTCGCGGCCGTCGGCGGGGCCCGGTCCATGCCCATGTCGGCCTCCTGCGTCATCAACCGCGCCGAGCTGCTCGCCCAGCTCGAAGAGGTCCGCCAGGCGCTCCCCGGCTCGCTCGCGCAGGCGCAGGAGCTCATCGGCGGCCGGGAGCAGATGGTCGAGGAGGCCCGCCGGGAGGCGGAGCGGATCATCGAGTCCGCCCACAGCCAGCGCGGTTCGCTGATCTCCGACACCGAGGTCGCGCGGCGCTCCCAGGCCGAGGCGGACCGGATCCTGGACGAGGCCCGCCGCGAGGCCGAGGAGATCCGGGCCGAGGCCGACGACTACGTCGACAGCAAGCTCGCCAACTTCGAGGTCGTGCTGACCAAGACCATCGGTTCGGTGGACCGGGGCCGCGAGAAGCTGCTGGGCCGCGGCCCGGGGCTGGACGAGCAGGGCTACCCCGACGCGGACGCGCCCGAGCGCAGCCACGACCCCGAGACGCAGCGGCAGCAGGCGGACGCGTACGTGGACACCAAGCTGGCGACCTTCGAGGCGGTGCTCTCCAAGACCCTGGAGGCCGTCGGGCGCGGCCGGCAGAAGCTGCTGGGCCGGGTGCCCACGGACGACCTCGGCGCGCACATGGCCGCCCAGGACGCGGCGGGCGGGCAGCAGACCCGCTCGTCCAGCGACGCGGACTTCCTGGCCGGCCTGGCCGAGCCCCAGCAGCTCCAGGCGCCGATCCCGGCCCAGCCGGAGCCGGCGTACGACACGTACGCCTACCAGCAGCCCCAGCAGCAGGACGGCTACGCCTACCAGGACCACCAGGACCCCTACGCGGGCTACCAGCAGCAGCCCGACCCCTACGCGGGCTACCAGCAGCAGCCCGACCCGTACTCCGCGTACCAGGAGCCGCAGGCCCAGCAGCCCTCGCTCGACGAGACCAGCTTCTTCGACACGAGCATGATCAACCTGGACCAGCTGCGCCAGTACGAACAGGGTCGCTAGGCCCGGATTGGGCGCAGAGCGCGGCGCCGGGTATCCTGGCTCTTCGGTCGCGCGTATGCACCGCGGTCCATGCTGCCCTTGAGCGGCGGAATTTTTGATCTTTAGCGATCCGTGAAAGCAGGAACGGCCCTGAATACCCGCCTCGACCACCGCAACCCCCTCGTGTTCGACACGCACGAGCTGGGTCGGCGTCCTGGTGCCATGCAGCGGCTGTCCCGTGAGATCGCGGCACCGGCGGACTTCGGTCTCGCCGGGGTCATCGGGGTGCCGGAAGGCAGTCCGGTGAAGCTCAAGCTCCGCCTGGAGTCGGTCATGGAAGGGGTGCTTGTCACAGGCACCGCCCGTGCATCGGCCGTAGGGGAGTGCGTAAGGTGTCTGGAGTCCGTCGAGCGTGAGCTCAAGGCGGACTTCCAGGAGATGTTCTCGTACCCTGACGCCGACGACCGGAGCCGCTCCAAGGCGGAACCGGCCGACGACGCCGAGGACGACGAGGACACGCTTTTCCTCGAGGACGGTTTGTTCGACCTCGAACCCGTGCTGCGCGACGTGGTGGTGCTCGCACTGCCGCTGCAGCCGGTGTGCCGGGAGGACTGTCTCGGACTGTGCCCCGATTGCGGGCTCAGCCTGAACGACGACCCGGACCACCACCATGACGCCGTCGACATCCGTTGGGCGGCATTGCAAGGACTCGTCGTGACCGATCAGGACGGCGAGAAGGACAACATGAGCGGCACTGCCTCTGACGGAGTTCAGGGCGCCGCCGAGAAGCAGGAGAAGTAGCCGTGGCTGTTCCGAAGCGGAAGATGTCGCGCAGCAACACGCGCCACCGCCGGTCGCAGTGGAAGGCTGCGGTCCCCACCCTGGTTTCGTGTGAGCGTTGCCAGGAGCCGAAGCTCCAGCACATTGCGTGCCCGAGCTGCGGCACCTACAACAAGCGCCAGGTCCTCGAGGTCTGAGCGGCTGGTGAGAGGCGCAATGTCTGAGCTGTCCAACGCTGAGAAGCAGGCAGACAGTAACAACGCGGCCTCGTCCCACACGCTTCTGGAAGGGCGGCTCGGGTATCAACTCGAGTCCGCCCTTCTGGTGCGTGCGCTGACCCACCGCTCGTACGCGTACGAGAACGGCGGTCTGCCCACCAACGAGCGCCTCGAGTTCCTCGGGGACTCCGTGCTCGGCCTGGTGGTCACGGACACGCTGTACACGACCCACCCGGATCTCCCCGAAGGCCAGCTGGCCAAGCTTCGGGCCGCGGTGGTCAACTCGCGCGCACTGGCGGAGGTCGGGCGCGGCCTCGAACTCGGCTCCTTCATCCGGCTCGGCCGGGGCGAAGAGGGTACGGGCGGCCGGGACAAGGCCTCCATCCTCGCCGACACCCTTGAAGCGGTGATCGGCGCGGTCTACCTCGACCAGGGCCTCGACGCGGCCTCGGAGCTGGTTCACCGGCTCTTCGACCCGCTCATCGAGAAGTCCTCGAACCTCGGGGCCGGCCTGGACTGGAAGACCAGTCTCCAGGAGCTCACGGCGGCCGAAGGTCTTGGCGTACCGGAATACCTGGTCACCGAGACCGGTCCGGACCACGAGAAGACCTTCACTGCTGCCGCCCGCGTCGGTGGTGTCTCGTACGGCACCGGCACCGGCCGCAGCAAGAAGGAAGCGGAACAGCAGGCGGCGGAATCCGCCTGGCGCGGTATCCGTACCGCGGCGGACGAGCGGATCGCGGCCGAGGCCGCTGCCGCCGCCGCTCCTGCGGTCGAGGTCCCGGCTTCGGCCGGGGCGGAGGCCGAAGCCGAGGACGGCGGGGCGCCGGAGCCCGCCGACACGGCGCAGGACGCCTGACCCTTCCTTCGGGATTTCCCCGCCCCGCCCTTGCCTCGCAAGGGCGGGGCGGTCCCGTTTCCCGGGCGCCGACGCGCGGCCGGTAGGCTCGGCGGCAGCGTCCACAACCGCATCGCCACCGGAGGAACACCGTGCCCGAGCTGCCCGAGGTCGAAGTCGTGCGGCGGGGGCTGGAGCGCTGGGTGGCCGGGCGGACCGTCGAGGCCGTCGAGGTCCTGCACCCGCGGGCCGTACGGCGCCACCCGGGCGGCGGGGCCGATTTCGCGGCCCGCCTCGCGGGACAGACCATCGGGGTGCCGCAGCGGCGCGGGAAGTACCTGTGGCTGCCCCTGCTGGAGCGGGACCTGTCCGTCCTGGGGCACCTGGGGATGAGCGGGCAGCTGCTCGTGCAGCCGACGGACGCCCCGGACGAGAAGCACCTGCGGATCAGGGTGCGGTTCGACGACGGCGCGGGTACCGAGCTGCGCTTCGTGGACCAGCGGACCTTCGGCGGGCTCTCGCTGCACGAGAACACGCCCGACGGGATGCCCGACGTCATCGCGCACATCGCGCGCGACCCCCTGGACCCGCTCTTCGACGAGGGGGCCTACCACCTGGCGCTGCGCGCCAAGCGGACCACGGTCAAGCGGGCGCTGCTCGACCAGTCCCTGATCAGCGGGGTCGGCAACATCTACGCGGACGAGGCGCTGTGGCGCGCCAAGCTGCACTACGAGCGCCCGACCGCGACCCTCACGCGCCCCCGGAGCGCGGAACTCCTCGGCCATGTCCGGGACGTCATGAACGCCGCCCTCGACGTGGGCGGCACCAGCTTCGACAGCCTTTACGTCAACGTGAACGGCGAGTCGGGCTACTTCGACCGTTCGCTCGACGCCTACGGGCGCGAGGACGAGCCCTGCCGGCGCTGCGGCACGCCGATGCGCCGCCGCCCCTGGATGAACAGGTCCAGCTACTTCTGCCCGCGGTGTCAGCGGGCTCCGCGCGTGTCGTCGTAGGTCTGCCGGGCGGTCAGCACCTCAGGCATGCTCCCCTCCAGGAAGTGGATGAGCGAGAGCAGACGGTTCGCCACCTCGACGCCGAGCGGGGTCAGTTCGTAGTCCACGCGGGGCGGGTTCGTCGGCTGCGCCTCGCGGTTGACGATGCCGTCGCGCTCCAGCGCGTGCAGGGTCTGGGAGAGCATCTTCTCGCTCACGCCCTCCACCCGGCGGCGCAGCTCGTTGAAGCGGCACGGGCCCTCGCGCAGCGCGCCCACGGTGAGACTGCCCCAACGGCCGGTCACGTGCTCAAGGGTCTCGCGGGACGGGCAGGCGCGCGCGAATGCATCGAACGGTAGTTCGGATCCGTCGGCTTCGGTACAGAACGCTGGTGTGTCCATGAGGAGAGCGTACCCTCGGGCAGCGCTATCCAATGGGTTGCGCTTTCTAAAAGTTAGTGGTTCTCTTTCTTTCGTCGCACCACGCCCCGTGTGCGGCGAGCACTTCCCCGAGGGAGAGAACCGCCTTGTCCGGAACCACGCACACCCCCGTCGTCTCGATCGCCTACCACTCCGGCTACGGCCACACGGCCGTCGTCGCCGAAGCGGTCCGCAACGGCGCCGCCGAGGCCGGCGCGACGGTCCACCTGATCAAGGTCGACGAGATCGACGACGCGCAGTGGGCGCTGCTCGACGCGTCCGACGCGATCGTCTTCGGCTCCCCGACCTACATGGGCACGGCCTCCGGCGCCTTCCACGTCTTCGCCGAGGCCACCTCGAAGCGCTGGTTCGGCGACGCCTGGCAGGACAAGGTGGCGGCCGGCTTCACCAACTCCGCCTCCAAGAGCGGCGACAAGCTGCACACCCTGCAGTTCTTCCAGATCCTGGCCGCGCAGCACGGCATGAGCTGGGTCAACCTGGGCCTGAAGCCGGGCTGGAACTCCAGCACCGCCTCGGAGAACGACCTCAACCGCCTCGGCGTCTTCGCCGGCGCCGCCGCGCAGTCCAACTCGGACGAGGGCGCGGACGCGGTCCACAAGGCCGACATCGCGACCGCCGAGCACCTGGGCCGGCGCGTCGCCGAGCACACCCGTGTCGTCGTCGCCGGCCGCGCGGCGCTGGCCGCGCTCTGATCCCCCTTCGGCCCTAGAAGCCGAAGTCCTGCGTCCACCAGGGGCCGCCGGCGGCGAAGTAGGCGCCGACGCCCAGGGTGCGGAACTCGCAGTTGAGGATGTTCGCCTTGTGGCCCGGGCTGTTCATCCAGGCCTTCATCACGGCCTCGGCGTCGCCCTGGCCGCGGGCTATGTTCTCGCCGCCGAGGCCCGAGAGCCCGGCCTTGGCCGCGCGGTCCCAGGGGGTGCTGCCGTCCGGGTCGGTGTGGTCGAAGAAGCCGCGGACGGCCATGTCCTTGCTGAAGGCTCCGGCCAGCGCCGCGAGCGGCGGGTTCGCCCGGACCGGACCGCACCCGGCCATCGCGCGCTCCTGGTTCACGAGGGCCACCACCGCGGCCTCCTCGGCGGAGTGGCCGTCACTGGGCACCGGCGCGGCGGTCGGCACCTGGACGGGCGGCTTCGGCGGTACGGGAGCGGGCTTCGCCGGGACCTTGGCGGCCGGCTTCGCCACGGGCTTCGCGGAGGCCTTCGCCACGGGCTTCGCCACGGGCTTCGCGGAGGCCTTCGCCGCGGCCGAGGCGCTCGGCGGGGGCGAAGCGGAAGCGGGCGCGGAAGTCGGCACGGAAGCCGACGCGGACGGGCTCGGCGAGGCCGGGGCCGAGGTGGAGGGGGAGGCGGAAGGGGACGGGGAGGCCGACGGGCCGGCGGCGGTACCCGTGCCCGCGGAGGCGCGGCCGGACAGGTTGGCGAGACCCCCCTGCTGCTCCGGCGTGCTGTGGGCGCGGCTCGGCGTGGGCTTCGCCGCTGCCTCCGTCTTGTCTGCGGAACCCGAACCGGCGATCCCCACATAGGGGAAGGAACTGCTGACCGGCACCATGCCGGTGGTGACGGCCGCGGTCCCGAGGGCCACGGCCACCGAGACGCCCAAAAGGCCGGTGCGCAGGGCGGTGCCGCGCTTGCCGCCGCGGTTCGGTGCGGCGTGGAGTCGGTGGCGTCCCATCGGCGTCGAGCCTTCCTTACCAGGTCAAGATCGTCCTAACTCACCCAAACGGGTGAGTTCATTGGTGCGCGACTGTACGGCAGTGGGGCCAGGGGGGCGATGTGTCCCGAAAGTGTTTGCCCCGTTAGCGTTCACGCATGAATGAAGACGTCCGCCTGATCGCCTGGGTGCGAGGCCGTGTGCAGGGAGTGGGCTTCCGCTGGTTCACCAGGGAGAACGCTCTGGAGATCGGCGGGCTCGTCGGCTTTGCGCTCAATCTCGACGACGGGCGAGTGCAGGTGGTGGCCGAAGGTCAACGTGAGAATTGCCACCGGCTGCTCGACTGGCTGCAGTCGTCCGACACGCCCGGCCAGGTGAACGGAGTGACAGAGATCTGGGGCACACCGCGCGGTGGCTACGACGGGTTCGCGATCAGATGACGGATCGCCTGATCATGTACTGATCACACCCTGAGATCGTCCGCACACGGTCGGATCTGCGCATTCTCCGCCGACGCGTTGCCGACGCGGACGATCCGTGGAAGGCTCGGAGATGCGGATGATCTCCACGCCCCTTGCGGGGCCCGGGCTGCCCGCCGATACGGGGCGTGATCGTGTTGACCGTCAAACTTTTTGGTGAGACGCTGGAAGCCCCGCGCACCTGAGCTGTTTGGCAGTGTTGGCAGTAGTAAGCGCAGTGACTGTCAGTCGCTGCCGGACATCCGCGGGTGCGATTCCCTCACGACCCACACCACTTCGGTCGGTCACTCAGTGTGGAGGACCATCCATCATGGCAAAGGCGCTTCTCGGTTACGTCGGCGGTTCCGATCCGCGACTCCTCGCCGAGATGCGACGGCTCCAGCAGCGCGTCCAGGACCTTGAGTCCGAGCTCGTACGGATTCAGTCCGAAAATGACGCGCTGAACGCGGCCGCCGCTCACCACGACGGAGACTCGCTGCTCGACAGCATCGAGATCGACGTACCCCAGGCGGAGCCTGCGCTCACCTGATCCGCTCAATTCGTCGCTCGACTCCAGCCCCGCATGATCTGCAAGGGACGCTCCGGCGTCCCTTCTTTCTTTCGGCGCCGCGCCCCACGGCATGAGGCCAGGTGGGCGGCTGATTCCTTTTGAGCTCAGTTGTGCCCTGCACCTTCATGGGTGAAACCGAACGCGAAAGGTAGAGTCCGGCGGCGTGCACCTCAAGTCCCTGACCCTGCGCGGCTTCAAATCCTTTGCATCCGCCACCACCCTGCGCTTCGAACCCGGCATCACCTGTGTCGTGGGTCCGAACGGCTCCGGCAAGTCCAATGTGGTGGACGCGCTGTCCTGGGTCATGGGCGAACAAGGGGCCAAGTCCCTGCGCGGCGGGAAGATGGAAGACGTCATCTTCGCCGGGACCACCGGACGTCCGCCGCTCGGCCGCGCCGAGGTCTCCCTCACGATCGACAACTCCGACGGCGCGCTGCCCATCGACTACGCCGAAGTCACCATCACCCGCATCATGTTCCGCGGCGGCAGCAGCGAGTACCAGATCAACGGCGACACCTGCCGCCTGCTCGACATCCAGGAGCTGCTCTCCGACTCCGGCATCGGCCGCGAGATGCACGTCATCGTCGGACAGGGCCAGCTGGACTCCGTCCTGCACGCGGATCCCATGGGGCGCCGCGCCTTCATCGAGGAAGCGGCCGGCGTACTCAAGCACCGCAAGCGCAAGGAGAAGGCGCTGCGGAAGCTGGACGCGATGCAGGCCAACCTCGCACGCGTACAGGACCTCAACGAAGAGCTGCGGCGCCAGCTGAAGCCCCTGGGCCGACAGGCCGCGGTGGCCCGGCGGGCAGCCGTCATCCAGGCGGACCTGCGCGACGCGCGGCTCCGGCTGCTCGCCGACGACCTGGTCACGCTGCGCCGCGCGCTCGACGCGGAGGTCGCGGACGAGGCGGCGCTGAAGGAACGCAAGGAGGCCGCCGAGGCCCGGCTCGCCGAGGCGCTGCGGCGCGAGGCGGAACTGGAGGAGGCCGTACGGGAGCTCGCGCCGCGGCTCCAGCGGGCGCAGCGGACCTGGTACGAGCTCTCGCAGCTCGCCGAGCGGGTACGGGGGACCGCGTCCCTGGCCGACGCGCGGGTCAAGAGCGCGACCGCCCCCGTGGAGGAGGAGCGGCGGGGGCGCGACCCGGAGGACATGGAAAGGGAGGCCGCCCGGATCCGCGAGCAGGAGGCGGAACTGACGGCGGCCCTGGAGGCGGCCTCCCACGCGCTGGAGGACACGGCCGCGCACCGGGCGGAGCTGGAGCGGGCACTGGCCGCGGAGGAGCGGCGGCTGCGCGAGGCCGCGCGGGCCATCGCGGACCGGCGCGAGGCACTGGCCCGGCTGACGGGGCGGCTCGGCGCGGCCCGCTCCCGGGCGGGCGCCGCGCAGGCCGAGATCGACCGGCTCGTCGCGGCGCGGGACGAGGCCGAGGCTCGGGCGGTGGCCGCGCAGGAGGAGTACGAGGCCCTGGCGGAGGAGGTCGGCGGTCTCGACGACGCTTCGTTGGAGGGCGAGTACGAGTCCGCCCGGGCCGCGCTCGCGGCGGCGGAGGCCGAACTGGGCGCGGCGCGCGACGCCCTGACGGCGGCGGAACGCTCGCGCGCGGCGGTGTCGGCGCGGCGGGACGCGCTGGCGCTCGGGCTGCGCCGCAAGGACGGCACGGGCGCGCTGCTCATGGCGCGGGAGCAGCTGGCCGGGCTGTTGGGACCGGCGGCGGAGCGGCTGTCGGTGACCCCGGGGTACGAGGCGGCGGTGGCCGCTGCGCTGGGCTCGGCGGCGGATGCGCTGGCCGTGGCCTCGCCGGGCGCGGCGGCCGAGGCGATCCGTCACCTGCGCGGTACGGACGCCGGCCGCGCCACCCTCCTGATCACCCCGCCGCCGGTCCTGCCGGCCCAGAGCCAGGCCCCGGCCCACGTCCCGGCCGATCCGTCCGCCCCGCCGCTGCCGGGCCGGGTCTCGGGCCCGGGGGCTGCCGTCCCCGGCCAGGTCCTGGCCGAGGCCGGGGGAGGCTCTCCTCACCCCACCGCTTCCCGGAACCGGGTTCTGCCCGGCCCCTCCGGTGTGCCCGCCGCGGAGCTGGTCGGGGGAGACGCGGAGGCGACGCGGGCCGTGGGGTGGGTCCTGCGGGACCACTTCGTGGTCGGGACGCTCGACGAGGCCGAGACCCTCGTCGCCGCGCGGCCCGACGCGGTGGCCGTGACCGTGGACGGGGACGTCCTCGGCGCGCACCTCGCGCACGGCGGCTCCGCCGGTGCGCCCAGCCTGATCGAGGTACAGGCGGCCGTCGACGAGGCGGCGGCGGAGCTGGCCCGGCTGGACGCGCGGTGCCTGGAGCTGGGCGAGGTACAGGCGGCCGCCCAGGCGCGGCGCAAGGCCGCGGCGGCCCTGGTCGAGGAGCTCGCCGAGCGCCGGCGGGCCGGGGAGCAGGCCCGCGCCGGGGTCGCGCAGCAGCTCGGGCGGCTCGCCGGGCAGGCGAAGGGGGCCGCGGGCGAAGCCGAGCGCACTGCCGCCGCCGCGGCCAAGGCCCAGGACGCGCTGGAGCAGGCGCTGATGGACGTGGAGGAGTGCGCGGAGCAGCTGGCGACGGCCGAGGAGATGCCGGTCGAGGAGGAGCCCGACTCCGCGGTGCGGGACCGGCTCGCCGCCGACGGCGCCAACGCCCGCCAGACCGAGATGGAGGCCCGGCTGCAGCTGCGGACCCACGAGGAGCGGGTCAAGGGGCTGGCGGGAAGGGCAGACTCGCTCGACCGGGCGGCCCGCGCGGAACGTGAGGCCCGCACCCGCGCCGAACGCCGCCGGGCCCGGCTGCGGCACGAGGCGGAAGTGGCCCGGGCGGTCGCCGACGGGGCCCGGCAGCTGCTCGCGCACGTGGAGGTGTCGCTGCGCAGGGCCGACGAGGAGCGCGCCGGGGCCGAGTACGCCAAGGGCCTGCGCGAGCAGGAGCTCGCCGCGGCCAGGAACAGCGGCCGGGACCTGAAGGGCGAGCTCGACAAGCTCACCGACTCCGTGCACCGCGGGGAGGTGCTGGGGGCCGAGAAGCGGCTGCGCATCGAGGCGGTGGAGGCCAAGGCGCTGGAGGAGTTCGGCATGGAGGCGGCCGGGCTCGTCGCCGAGTACGGGCCCGACCAGCCGGTGCCGCCCTCCCCGCCCGCCGAGGGCGAGACGCTGCCGGAGGACGCCGGGCACCCGCGGAACCTGCCCGGCCCCTTCGTCCGCGCCCAGCAGGAGAAGCGGCTCAGGGCGGCCGAGCGCGCCTACCAGCAGCTCGGCAAGGTCAACCCGCTCGCGCTGGAGGAGTTCGCGGCGCTGGAGGAGCGCCACCAGTTCCTCAGCGAGCAGCTGGAGGACCTGCGCAAGACGCGCGCCGACCTCCTTCACGTGGTGAAGGAGGTCGACGAGCGCGTCGAACAGGTCTTCACCGAGGCGTACCGGGACACGGCCCGGGAGTTCGAGGGGGTCTTCTCGCGGCTGTTCCCCGGCGGCGAGGGCCGACTCGTTCTCACCGACCCCGACAACATGCTGACCACCGGCGTCGACGTCGAAGCCCGCCCGCCGGGCAAGAAGGTCAAGCGGCTGTCGCTGCTCTCGGGCGGCGAGCGCTCGCTGACGGCCGTGGCCCTGCTGGTGTCCATCTTCAAGGCGCGGCCCAGCCCGTTCTACGTGATGGACGAGGTCGAGGCCGCGCTCGACGACACCAACCTGCAGCGGCTGATCCGGATCATGGAGGAGCTCCAGGAGAGCTCCCAGCTGATCGTCATCACCCACCAGAAGCGGACGATGGAGGTCGCCGACGCGCTCTACGGCGTCTCGATGCAGGGCGACGGGGTCTCCAAGGTCATCAGTCAGCGGCTGCGCTGACCAGTTCACTTCAGGAAGTGAACGCTCTGGCCCTCTTCACTCCGGCATGACCGGTTCTTCCTCGCTCTTGACTTCAGAAAGTGAAGCCATAGGCTCTGCTGTGCCGTGTCCGACGTTCAGGTGGTGGTGAGCAGTTTGCTGTGCGCCACTGGAGGAACACGCGCACAGACGCACACCCCCACACCGCCCGCCGTCGGCGCCGGGCCCAGGAGCGCATCTTGACCAGCACAGCGAACGCACCCGCGTCGGGCGGAGGCCGGGCGGCACGCCCCGACCATCTCGGGCACGTCATCTTCATCGCCGCGGCCGCGGCGATGGGCGGTTTCCTCTTCGGCTACGACAGCTCCGTCATCAACGGCGCGGTCGTCGCCATCCGCGAACGGTTCGACGTCGGGTCCGCGGCGCTCGCCCAGGTGATCGCCGCCGCGCTGATCGGCTGCGCCATCGGCGCCGCCACGGCCGGCCGCATGGCCGACCGGATCGGCCGCATCCGCTGCATGCAGATCGCTGCCGTCCTCTTCACCGCGAGCGCCATCGGCTCGGCCCTTCCGTTCGCCCTGTGGGACCTGGCCATGTGGCGCGTCATCGGCGGCTTCGGCATCGGCATGGCCTCCGTCATCGGCCCCGCCTACATCGCCGAGGTGTCCCCGGCCGCCTACCGCGGCCGGCTCGCCTCCTTCCAGCAGGCGGCGATCGTCATCGGCATCGCCGTCTCCCAGCTCGTCAACTGGGGCCTGCTGAACCTCGCCGACGGCAACCAGCGCGGTGAGATCGCCGGCCTGGAGGCCTGGCAGTGGATGCTCGGCGTCATGGTCGTCCCGGCCGTGATCTACGGGCTGCTGTCCTTCGTCATCCCGGAGTCCCCCCGCTACCTGATCTCCGCCGGCCGCACCGAGCAGGCCAAGAAGGTGCTGCGCGAGGTCGAGGGCTCGAAGATCGACATCGACGCGCGTGCCGCCGAGATCGAGCACGCGATGCACTCCGAGCAGAAGTCCACCTTCAAGGACCTGCTGGGCGGCCGCTTCGGCTTCCTGCCCATCGTCTGGATCGGCATCGGCCTCTCCGTCTTCCAGCAGCTCGTCGGCATCAACGTGATCTTCTACTACAGCTCCTCGCTGTGGCAGTCCGTCGGCATCGACCCGACCAGCTCGTTCCTCTACTCCTTCACCACGTCGATCATCAACATCATCGGCACGGTGATCGCGATGGTTCTCGTCGACCGGATCGGCCGCAAGCCGCTCGCCCTCATCGGCTCGGCGGGCATGGCCGTCTCCCTGGGCCTGTGCGCGTGGGCGTTCTCCTTCAAGGAGGAGATCGGCGGCACCATCTCGATCCCCAGCACCCAGGGCACGGTCGCGCTGATCGCCGCCCACGCCTTCGTGCTCTTCTTCGCCCTGTCCTGGGGCGTGGTGGTCTGGGTGCTGCTCGGCGAGATGTTCCCGAACCGCATCCGGGCCGCGGCCCTCGGTGTCGCCGCCTCGGCCCAGTGGATCGCCAACTGGGTCATCACCGTGTCGTTCCCGTCCCTGTCGGACTGGAGCCTGTCCGGCGCGTACGTCATCTACACCGTCTTCGCCCTGCTCTCGATCCCCTTCATCCTCAAGTGGGTGCCGGAGACCAAGGGCAAGGCGCTGGAGGAGATGGGGTAACCACCCCCGCCAACACCCCTCTCCTCGATACTGCCCCGGCTCAGTCCTTGAGCCGGGGCAGTACCTGTTCGCACAGCAGGTGCAGACTGCGCCAGCCCTCGTCCAGCGGCATCCCGCCGCAGAGCGGATGCAGCACCAGGTTCCCCGCCTCGCCCGCGCCCCGGGCGTACGAGAGCGCCTGGTCCGGCGTGAGGACCCGGTACACGCCCTCCGCGCGCAGCTCCGCCACCGAGCGCGCCGTCGACCGTACGGCGCTGCGGATGTCCTTGGACTGCCAGGACGCGTACATGCCCGCCTCGTGCAGGAAGCACTCGCCGTGCTCGGCCCAGACCCGGTCGGGGTCCTCGGCGATGTGCAGCAGCGGGGTCTCGGCCGCCGGCATCATGCAGAAGCCCTCCGTGCCGTACTCCGCCAGCCGCGCGCTGTAGTACGCCTCCAGCTCCGGCAGGTGGGCGCTCGGGAAGAACGGCAGCCCGAGCCGGGCCGCGCGCCGCGCCGCCGCCTGTGAACTCCCGCCGACCAGGAGCATCGGGTGCGGCCGGGTGAAGGGCCGCGGGGTCACCCGTACGGTGCGGCCGCGGAACTCGAACGGCTCGCCCGTCCACGCCTTCAGCAGGGTCTCCAGCAGCTCGTCCTGGAGCCTGCCGCGCCGGCCCCACTCCACGCCGTGCTGCTCGTACTCCTCGGGCCGGTAGCCGATGCCGGCGACGGTGACCAGGCGCCCGCCGCTCAGCAGGTCCAGGACGGCGATGTCCTCGGCCACCTTCAGCGGGTCGTACAGCGGGCCGATGATCGCCGAGACGGTCACCGCGATCCGGCGGGTGGCACCGAAGACCGCGCCCGCGAAGGCGAAGGGGGAGGGCAGCCAGTTGTTGCCGGCGCCGTGGTGCTCCTCGGTCTGGACGGTGTCGATCCCGCGGTCGTCCGCGTACCTCGCCATCTCCAGCGCCGCCTTGTACCGGGCGGAGAGGGACTCGGGGGTGCCGTTCGGGTCGACGAGATTGAACCGGGCCACGGTGATGGGCATGGAGAAGTCCCCCTTCGCCGGATGTGGGTGGGCGGGCGAAGGGGGACGTTAGCTGACGCAGCGTCAGTTGGACAGGGATCCGGCGGTCCGGCCCGGCCCGCTCAGGCCGGGAGCCTCGTCCAAGGAGCTGAGGAGCCTCGTCCGGAGATACGAGGAGCGGTCGACGAGGTCACGCATACTGAATCTGTTATGGACATCCTCATCCTTGCTGTAGTCATCGCCCTGGTCGCGGTCGGCGTGATCAGCGGGCTCGTGGTCAGCAGCCGCAAGAAGAAGCAGCTGCCGCCGCCGGCACCGTCGAGCACGCCGACCATCACTGCCCCGCCCGCCGAACCCCAGGTGGGGGAGGACGCCGCACCGACGGTCGAAGAGCCGCGCCGCACCATCGAGGAGGTCGGCCTTCCCGAGGCGGAGGCTCCCGCTCCCGTGGAGGAGGCCGAGCCCGAGGCGCCGCCCGCGCCCCGGATCGAGATCCCCGAGCCCACCGCCGGCCGCCTGGTCCGGCTGCGCGCGCGCCTCGCCCGGTCGCAGAACACCCTCGGCAAGGGGCTGCTCACGCTGCTCTCCCGGGAGCACCTCGACGAGGACACCTGGGAGGAGATCGAGGAGACCCTCCTCATCGCCGACGTCGGTGTCGCACCGACCCAGGAGCTGGTCGACCGGCTCCGCGAGCGGGTCAAGGTGCTCGGCACCCGCACCCCCGCGGACCTGCGCGCCCTGCTCAAGGAGGAGCTGCTGACCCTGGTCGGCACCGACTTCGACCGCGCCGTGAAGACCGAGAGCGGTGCCGACACGCCGGGCGTCGTGATGGTCGTCGGTGTCAACGGCACCGGCAAGACCACCACCACCGGCAAGCTCGCCCGGGTGCTCGTCGCCGACGGCCGCAGCGTGGTGCTCGGCGCGGCCGACACCTTCCGCGCGGCGGCCGCCGACCAGCTCCAGACCTGGGGCGAGCGCGTGGGTGCCCGTACCGTACGCGGCCCCGAGGGCGGCGACCCCGCCTCGATCGCCTACGACGCGGTCAAGGAGGGCATCGCCGAGGGTGCCGACGTGGTGCTCATCGACACCGCGGGCCGCCTGCACACCAAGACCGGCCTCATGGACGAGCTCGGCAAGGTCAAGCGTGTCGTGGAGAAGCACGGCCCGCTGGACGAGGTCCTGCTCGTGCTGGACGCCACCACCGGGCAGAACGGCCTGACCCAGGCCCGCGTCTTCGCGGAGGTCGTGGACATCACCGGCATCGTGCTGACCAAGCTCGACGGCACCGCCAAGGGCGGCATCGTCATCGCCGTCCAGCGTGCGCTCGGCGTCCCGGTCAAGCTCGTCGGCCTCGGCGAGGGCGCCGATGACCTGGCGCCCTTCGAGCCGGAGGCGTTCGTGGACGCCCTGATCGGCGACTGAGCGGTCCGTACGGAGACCCGTGCCCCTGTCCTGCGGCCTGAGGACAGGGGCACCGCCGTGTACGGGGCTCGGCGGGCCCTATCCGCGGAAGCGGTGGCAGATGTAGGCGAGGGTGCCCAGCAGCAGCCGGGCCTGCGGCGGGCTCGCGGCGGAATCGAGCGCGGGCGGGCGCAGCCAGCCGACCTGGCCCAGACCGGCCCGGTCGGAGGGCGGCGCCGTGACGTACGCCCCCTGGCCCAGCGCCCGCAGGTCGAGGTCGGCGTCGTCCCAGCCCATCCGGTACAGCAGCTGCGGCAGCTCGGCCGCCGCGCCCGGCGCCACGAAGAACTGCGCCCGGCCGTCCGCGGTCACGACGACCGGCCCGAGCGGCAGGCCCATCCGCTCCAGCCGGACCAGCGCGCGCCGCCCGGCCTCCTCCGAGACCTCGATGACGTCGAAGGACCGGCCCACGGGCAGCAGTACCGCCGCGCCCGGGTACTCGCACCAGGCCTCGGTGACCTCGTCCAGGGTGGCTCCCGCCTTGACGGTGGGGGCGAAGGGCAGCGGGTGCGCCCCGGCGGCGGCGCACCCGGGGTCCCCGCAGGAGCAGTCACCGGCGGGTGAGGCGGCGCGGGCGCCCGGGACCACGTCCCAGCCCCACAGCCCCGTGTACTCCGCCACCGCTGTGCATTCCGACGCCCGGCCGCGGCGCCGGGCGCCGGAACGGAACTCCTTGGTGCTGCGGCTGCCGCCGATCGTGAAGCCCATGCCCATGCCCCCTCCAACGGGTCGGACGCGCCGGTGGTTACGACATCGGCGGGACCGGCTGCGGGCGGTCCGCCACGGGGTTCCTCTGCCGCGGCCCGGCGCACTCCTCGCCGCGCGCGCCCCTGGCGCACTCCAGTCCAACCGATCCGTTTTCGCCTTGTGTCAAGTGAATCGCGCCTGGCCGGTGGCGAGTTCATTCGAAGGGGTGGCGAATGGTGGCGTTTCCGGGATCGACCTCGCGGGAGGGGTGATCGTAGGATTACTTTCGGTACACGAACCCCCAAGGCAGGCCCGTCCGTGGGTATGCCGGAGGCAATGCGTGAAGGACTCGTGAAGGTCCGTGGCGGCGCTCGCCGCTCCCGCCAGGGTTTCGTGTGGAAGATGCTGAGCGGATGGGGGCGTTCCAGTGAGCGGCAACGACGCAAGCGGAACGAGCGACGAGTGTGCTGACCGTAATGATCAGCTGACGTCATGGTTCGTCCGCAGCGGCTGGTCGAAGGGCGAGCTCGCCCGCCAGGTCAACCGTCGTGCCCGCCAGATGGGCGCCCACCACATCAGCACGGACACCTCCCGGGTGCGCCGCTGGCTCGACGGCGAACAGCCCCGCGAGCCCGTCCCCCGGATCCTCTCCGAGCTGTTCTCGGAGCGCTTCGGCTCCGTGGTCGCCATCGAGCAGCTCGGCCTGCGCACCGCCCACCAGACCCCGTCCGTCTCCGGCGTCGACCTGCCCTGGGCGGGCCCGCAGACCGTCGAACTGCTCGGCGAGTTCTCCCGCAGCGACCTGATGCTGGCCCGCCGGGGATTCCTCGGGACCTCGCTCGCCCTCTCCGCCGGCCCCGCCCTGATCGAGCCCATGCAGCGCTGGCTCGTCCCGGCCCCGGCCGCCGACCCGGGACCGCGCGCGGTGGGGGCCCCAGCGGAGCGAGGGGGAGGGCCGGCGGGCGCCCTCGGCGGCCACCGCCCGCCCCGGCTCTCCGAGCCCGAGCTCGGCCTCCTCGACGCCACCACCGTGATGTTCCGCCAGTGGGACGCCCAGTGCGGCGGCGGGCTGCGCCGCAAGGCCGTCGTGGGCCAGCTCCACGAGGTCACCGACCTGCTCCAGGAGAACCACCCGGCGCCCGTCATGAAGCGGCTCTTCAAGGTCGCCGCCGAGCTCGCCGAACTGGCCGGATGGATGAGCTACGACATCGGCCTGCACCCCACCGCCCAGAAGTACTTCGTCCTCGCGCTGCACGCCGCGAAGGAGGCCGGGGACAAGCCGCTCGGCTCGTACATCCTCTCCGGCATGAGCCGCCAGATGATCCACCTCGGCCGCCCCGAGGACGCGCTGGAACTCGTGCACCTCGCGCAGTACGGCAGCCGCGACTGCGCCGGCCCGCGCACCCAGGCCATGCTGTATGCGATGGAGGCCCGCGCCTACGCCAACATGGGGCAGCCCAGCCGTTGCAAGCGGGCGGTGCGGATGGCCGAGGACACCTTCGCCGACGTCGGCTTCGGGGGTGAGCCCGAACCCGACTGGATCCGCTTCTTCTCCGAGGCCGAGCTGAACGGCGAGAACTCGCACTCGTACCGCGATCTGGCCTACGTCGCCGGGCGCAGCCCCACGTACGCCTCCCTCGCCGAACCCGTCATGGAGAAGGCCGTCGCACTGTTCGAGAAGGACGAGGAGCACCAGCGCTCCTACGCCCTCAACCTCATCGGCATGGCCACCGTGCACCTGCTCCAGCGCGAGCCCGAGCAGGCCACGGTCCTCGTCGGCCGGGCCCTCGACGTGGCGGGAAAGGTTCGGTCCGAACGGGTGAACACCCGACTGCGCAAGACCGTCGACACCGCCGCCCGTGAGTACGGCGACGTCTCCGACGTGCGTCGGCTCACCGACGTCCTCGTCGCCCGGCTCCCCGAAGCCGCAGAGGCCGTCTAGCGGCCCGGGCGGCCGCCCCTCCCAGACCCCGGCCGCGGCAGTCACCCCGTGAAGCCCGATCAGGCTCCCCCAGCCAGGACATCCGGGTCACCGCCGCGGCCGGCCCCTCGTGTGCGGCCGAACCGCCCCCGCTCTCGCGGAAGCGGCTGCCCGCCGTCGTGGTTCTTCAATTGATGGTTCACGTGTTCATCGGGCTGTAACAGCCCGGACGCCTTCGTCATCGGCGCGAAACACCGAGCGGCGCCGCCGGAAACCGGCCTGCGCGAATCTCAGGGTCATTAACCGGCCAGTCCCGGCCAGCCCCCCATCCGGCCGGACCCCTTAACGCCGCTCAGGTTTTCACGATCGCCCGCACGCGAACGTACCGACGACGAGGAGACGCCGATGGCATCAGCCATCACGACCCTCGCGGCAGACGCCCCGACGCTGTCTGCCGCGAACACCGGGTTCATGCTCATCTGCTCCGCCCTGGTCATGCTGATGACCCCGGGACTCGCCTTCTTCTACGGAGGCATGGTCCGCGTCAAGAGCAGCCTCAACATGCTGATGATGAGCTTCATCAGCCTCGGGATCGTCACGATCCTCTGGGTCCTCTACGGCTTCAGCCTCGCCTTCGGCACCGACTCCGGCTCCCTCATCGGCTGGAACTCCGACTACGTGGGCCTCAGCGGAATCGGCATCACCGAGCTGTGGGACGGGTACACCATCCCGGTCTACGTCTTCGCCGTCTTCCAGCTGATGTTCGCCGTCATCACCCCGGCCCTGATCAGCGGCGCCCTCGCCGACCGCGTGAAGTTCAGCGCCTGGGCCCTGTTCACCGTCCTGTGGGTCACCGTCGTCTACTTCCCCGTCGCCCACTGGGTGTGGGGCGCCGGCGGCTGGCTCTTCGAGCTCGGCGTCATCGACTTCGCGGGCGGCACCGCCGTCCACATCAACGCCGGCGCCGCCGCCCTCGGCGTGATCCTGGTCATCGGCAAGCGCGTCGGCTTCAAGAAGGACCCGATGCGCCCGCACAGCCTCCCCCTCGTGATGCTCGGCGCCGGTCTGCTCTGGTTCGGCTGGTTCGGCTTCAACGCGGGCTCCTGGCTCGGCAACGACGACGGCGTCGGCGCGGTCATGTTCGTCAACACCCAGGTCGCCGCCGCCGCCGCCATGCTCGCCTGGCTCGGCTACGAGAAGCTGCGCCACGGCTCCTTCACCACCCTCGGCGCCGCCTCCGGCGCGGTCGCCGGCCTCGTCGCCATCACCCCCTCCGGCGGCTCCTGCTCCCCGCTCGGTGCGATCGCCATCGGCGCCATCGCCGGTGTCGTGTGCGCCATGGCCGTCGGCCTCAAGTACAAGTTCGGCTACGACGACTCCCTCGACGTGGTCGGCGTCCACCTCGTCGGCGGTGTCGTCGGCTCGCTGCTCGTGGGCTTCTTCGCCACCGGCGGCGTCCAGTCCGACGCGGCGGGCCTCTTCTACGGCGGCGGTCTCGAACAGCTCGGCAAGCAGGCCATCGGAGTCTTCGCGGTCCTGGCCTACTCTCTCGTGGCGTCCGCGCTGCTCGCCTTCCTCCTCGACAAGACGATCGGGATGCGGGTCACCGAGGACGACGAGGTCTCCGGCATCGACCAGGTCGAACACGCCGAGACCGCCTACGACTTCAGCGGAGCGGGCGGTGGATCCTCCTCACGGAGCACCGCCGCCCCCGCCCCCGCCGCCGCGAGCAAGAAGGTTGACGCATGAAGCTGATCACCGCGATCGTCAAGCCGCACAAGCTGGACGAGATCAAGGAAGCCCTCCAGACCTTCGGAGTCCAGGGGCTCACGGTCACCGAGGCCAGCGGCTACGGCCGTCAGCGCGGCCACACCGAGGTCTACCGGGGCGCCGAGTACACCGTGGACCTCGTACCCAAGATCCGCATCGAGGTGCTCGTCGAGGACGCCGACGCCGACGAGGTGATCCGGGTCATCGTGAGCGCCGCCGCCACCGGCAAGATCGGCGACGGCAAGGTGTGGAGCGTCCCCGTGGACTCGGTCGTCCGGGTCCGCACCGGCGAGCGCGGCGCTGACGCGCTCTAGGTGACGGGAGCTCCTGGGTGACGAGCGTCGAGAAGACCACGGACCACACGGCCGACTCGGGACCCAGCGGTTACGCCGCGGCCCGGCTGCGACTCCTCCAGGAGGAGTCGCGGTCCGGGCCTTCGCGGCGTTCCGCCCTGGCCGGGCTGACCGACGAATGGCTGAACGCCCTGTTCACGGCCGCCGTACGGGAGACCGGCGTACGCGGCGCCGCCCTCGTGGCCGTCGGCGGTTACGGGCGCGGCGAACTCTCCCCGCGCAGCGACCTCGACCTGGTGCTGCTGCACGACGGCAAGGCCGAGCCGCGGGCCCTGAGCGCGCTGGCCGACCGCGTCTGGTACCCGGTGTGGGACCTGGGCGTCGCCCTCGACCACTCGGTACGGACCCCCGGTGAGGCCCGGAAGACGGCCGCCGAGGACCTCAAGGTGCACCTCGGGCTGCTGGACGCCCGGCCGGTCGCGGGCGACGCCGGCCTCCTCGCCGGCCTGCGGACCGCGGTGCTGGCCGACTGGCGCAACCAGGCGGCCAAACGGCTCCCGGAGCTGCACACCCTGTGCCGGGAACGGGCCGAGCGGGCCGGTGAGCTGCGCTTCCTGCTCGAACCCGACCTCAAGGAGGCCCGCGGCGGTCTCCGGGACGCCACCGCGCTGCGGGCGGTGGCGGCGTCCTGGCTGGCCGACGCCCCGCGCGAGGGCCTCGCCGACGCCCGGCGCCGGCTCCTCGACGCACGGGACGCCCTGCACCTGGTGACCGGCCGGGCCACCGACCGGCTCTCGCTCCAGGAACAGGACCAGGTCGCGGCCCAGCTCGGGCTGCTCGACGCGGACGCGCTGCTGCGCGAGGTGTACGAGGCCGCGCGGGTCGTCGCGTACGCCGGTGACGTGACCTGGCGCGAAGTCGGCCGGGTCCTGCGGGCCCGCGCGGCCAGGCCGAGGCTGCGGGGGCTCCTCGGCACCCGCGGGGCGCCCGCCGTCGAGCGGGCACCCCTGGCCGAGGGGGTCGTGGAGTCCGACGGCGAAGCCGTGCTGGCCCTGGCCGCGCGCCCCGACCGGGATCCCGTGCTGCCGCTGCGCTTCGGCGCGGCCGCCGCACAGGCCGGACTCCCCGTGTCCCTGCACGCCCTGCGCAGGCTCGCGGCCCAGGCGAAGCCGCTCCCGGTGCCGTGGCCGGCCGAGGCCCGGGAGCAGCTCCTCACCCTGCTGGGTGCCGGCGAGCCGACCATCGCGGTCTGGGAGGCCATGGAGGCGGAAGGCCTGATCACACGACTGCTGCCCGACTGGGAACGGGTACGGTGCCGCCCGCAGCGCAACCCCGTCCACACCTGGACGGTGGACCGCCACCTCATCGAGACGGCCGTGCGGGCCTCGGCCCTCACCCGCCGGGTCGGCCGCCCCGACCTGCTCCTGATGGCCGCTCTCCTGCACGACATCGGCAAGGGCTGGCCGGGGGACCACTCCGTGGCGGGGGAGACGATCGCGCGTGACGTCGCCGTGCGGGTCGGCTTCGACACGCGGGACATCGACGTACTGGGCACCCTCGTACGGCACCACCTGCTGCTGATCGACACCGCGACCCGGCGCGACCTGGACGACCCGGCGACCGTCCGCGCGGTCGCCGGGGCCGTGGGGTCGGTGGGCACGCTGGAGATACTGCACGCCCTCACGGAGGCGGACGCCCTGGCCACCGGGCCGGCGGCGTGGAGCGCCTGGCGGGGATCGCTGGTCGCGGACCTCGTCGCGCGGGTCGCCGCCGTGCTGCGCGGCGCGGCCCCGGCCGAGCGTGAACCGGAGATCCCCTCGACCGAACAGGAACGCCTGGCGGTGGAGGCGCTGCGCACCGGGGAGCCGGTGCTCGCGCTCCAGGCCCGGCACGAGGAGGACGCCGTCGGCGTGGAACTCGTCGTGGCCGTCCCCGACCAGCCGGGGGTCCTCCCGGCCGCGGCGGGCGTGCTGGCCCTGCACCGGCTCACCGTCCGGGCGGCAGACCTGCGCTCCGTGGAGCTCCCGGACCGGCTGGGGGAGGTCCTGGTGCTGCGCTGGCGGGTGGCGGCCGAGTACGGCTCCCTGCCCGAGGCCGCGCGGCTGCGCACCGACCTGGTCCGCGCCCTGGACGGCTCGCTCGACGTACCGGCCAGGCTGGCGGACCGCGAGGCGGCGTACCCGCGCCGCCGCGGGGTGGTCCCGCCGCCGCCCCGGGTCGAGGTGGTCCCGGACGTCTCCGCGCTGGCCACGGTCCTGGAGGTGCGCGCCCCCGATGCGGTGGGTCTGCTGCACCGGATCGGGCGGGCGCTGGAGTCCGGCGGGGTCAGGGTCCGCAGCGCGCACGTCTCGACGCTCGGCGCCAATGCCGTGGACACGCTGTACGTGACCACCCCCGAGGGCAAGCCGCTCGAACCCGTGCGGGCGGCGGCCCTGGCCGCATCCGTGCAGGCGGCGCTGGCGTAGCGGCGGGGCCGGATCGCCCCCGGGCGATTTCGGCCCCACCGGCCCTGCGGGGCCCGCGGTCAGGGTCGGAGCTCCGGGAAAAGACGCCCGAAGGGCCGGGCCGGTGGCGCGGCCCGATACCCTGGGGGACGACCACAACGCCCCCGACCCGAGGAATCGCGACCACCGTGTTCGATACGCTCTCCGACCGCTTGGCGAATACCTTCAAGGGCCTGCGCGGCAAAGGCCGGCTGTCCGAGGCTGACATCGACGCAGCGGCCCGGGAAATCCGTATCGCCCTCCTCGAGGCCGACGTCGCCCTCCCGGTCGTCCGCTCCTTCATCGCGAACGTCAAGGAGAGGGCCCGCGGCGAGGAGGTCAGCAAGGCGCTGAACCCCGGCCAGCAGGTCCTCAAGATCGTCAACGACGAGCTGGTGACGATCCTCGGCGGCGAGACGCGGCGGCTGCGCTTCGCCAAGACCGCCCCCACCGTGATCATGCTGGCCGGTCTCCAGGGTGCCGGTAAGACCACCCTCGCCGGAAAGCTCGGCCTCTGGCTCAAGGGGCAGGGCCACACCCCGCTCCTCGTCGCGTGCGACCTCCAGCGCCCCAACGCCGTCAACCAGCTCTCCGTCGTCGCCGACCGCGCGGGCGTCGCCTTCTACGGGCCCCAGCCCGGCAACGGCGTCGGTGACCCGGTCCAGGTCGCGAAGGACTCCGTCGAGTACGCGCGGACCAAGCAGCACGACATCGTCATCGTCGACACCGCCGGCCGCCTCGGCATCGACGCCGAGCTGATGCAGCAGGCCGCGGACATCCGCGACGCCGTCAGCCCCGACGAGATCCTGTTCGTCGTCGACGCCATGATCGGCCAGGACGCGGTCAACACCGCCGAGGCCTTCCGCGACGGCGTCGGCTTCGACGGCGTCGTGCTCTCGAAGCTCGACGGCGACGCCCGGGGCGGTGCCGCGCTCTCCATCGCGCACGTCACCGGCAAGCAGATCATGTTCGCCTCGAACGGCGAGAAGCTCGACGAGTTCGACGCCTTCCACCCGGACCGCATGGCGGGCCGGATCCTCGACATGGGTGACATGCTCACCCTCATCGAGCAGGCCGAGAAGACCTTCTCGCAGGCCGAGGCCGAGAAGATGGCGGCCAAGCTCGCCAAGGGCCCCAAGGAGTTCACGCTCGACGACTTCCTGGCCCAGATGGAGCAGGTCCGGAAGATGGGCTCCATCTCCAAGCTCCTCGGCATGCTCCCCGGCATGGGTCAGATCAAGGACCAGATCAACAACATCGACGAGCGCGACGTGGACCGCACCGCCGCGATCATCAAGTCGATGACCCCGGCCGAGCGCCAGGACCCGACGATCATCAACGGCTCGCGCCGTGCCCGTATCGCCAAGGGTTCCGGCACCGAGGTCAGCGCCGTCAAGTCGCTCGTGGAGCGGTTCTTCGACGCCCGCAAGATGATGTCCCGCATGGCTCAGGGCGGCGGCATGCCCGGGATGCCCGGCATCCCCGGGATGGGCGGCGGCCCCGGCCGGCAGAAGAAGCAGGTCAAGCAGGCCAAGGGCAAGCGCAAGAGCGGGAACCCGATGAAGCGCAAGGAAGAGGAGGCCGCAGCCGCGGCCCGCCGTGAGCAGGGTCCGCAGGCGATCGAGCCCGCGGCCGGCGGCAGCCCCTTCGGGCTTCCCGCGGGCGGCGGTCAGCCGGGTCAGGACTTCGACCTGCCGGACGAGTTCAAGAAGTTCATGAAGTAGTACGCACGCGGGTACGCGAGCGTGGGCCCCGGCTGTGTTCACACAGCCGGGGCCTTCTGTATCTGCGGGGGCAGTGGTCGGGTTTGTCGCTTATGGTCGGCCGGGAGGACGGCAGAAGGAGACGCCCGTGCCCAGCCCCAGCCCCGTACCGCCGCGCGACCGGGCCGACACGCCCTGGCGCTCGGAGGGCGCACCGCCCGCCCCCGCGCCGAAGAAGAGGATGCCGGGCGGCTGGCGGTGGCTGATCCTCGCCGCCCTGATCGTCTACCTGATCACCAACCTGGTGCTGTCCTTCTTCAACGAGGGCGACGAGCCGACGATCTCGTACACCGAATTCAGCAAGCAGGTCGCGAACGGAAACGTCTCGAAGATCTACTCCAAGGGCGACGCCATCCAGGGAGAGCTGAAGACCAAGCAGCCGCTGCCCGACGGGGACAAGGGCGACTACACCAAGTTCGTCAGCCAGCGGCCGGCCTTCGCCGATGACAACCTGTGGGCCGAGCTCACCAAGCAGAACGTGACCGTGACGGCCTCTCCGGTCGTCCTGCAGCGCAGTTTCCTGGCCAACCTGCTGCTTTCCCTCGCCCCCATGCTGCTGCTGGTCGCGCTGTGGATCTTCTTCTCCCGCCGCATGAGCGCCCGGATGGGCGGCATGGGCGCGCTGGGCCGCAAGGCCCCGCCCAAGCCGGTGGAGCTGGTGGAGGGCGCCACGCGCACCACCTTCGAGGACGTGGCCGGCATCGACGAGGTCGCGGGGGAGCTGAACGACGTCGTCGACTTCCTCAAGAACCCGCAGGACTACCGGAGGATGGGCGCCAGGATGCCGGGCGGGGTCCTGCTGTCCGGACCGCCCGGCACCGGCAAGACCCTGCTGGCACGGGCGGTCGCGGGCGAGGCCGGGGTCCCGTTCTTCTCCGCCTCCGCCTCCGAGTTCATCGAGATGATCGTCGGCGTGGGAGCCTCCCGGGTCCGCGAACTGTTCGCGGAGGCGCGCAAAGTGGCCCCCGCGATCATCTTCATCGACGAGATCGACACCATCGGCCGCGTACGGGGCGGCGGTGCGACGATGGGCGGCCACGACGAGCGCGAGCAGACCCTGAACCAGATCCTCACCGAGATGGACGGCTTCTCGGGTTCGGAGGGCGTGGTCGTCCTGGCCGCCACCAACCGGGCGGACGTCCTGGACCCCGCGCTGACCCGCCCGGGCCGCTTCGACCGCACGGTGGTCGTCTCCCCGCCCGACCGGGGCGGCCGCGAGGCCATCCTGCGCATCCACACGCGGGACATCCCGCTCGCCGCGAGCGTCGACCTGGCCCAGGTGGCCCGTACCACCCCCGGAATGACCGGCGCCGAACTGGCCAACCTGGCCAACGAGGCCGCGCTGCTGGCCGTCAAACGCCGCCAGGACCAGGTCACCCAGTCCGATCTCTCCGACGCCCTGGAGAAGGTCCAGCTCGGCGCGGAACGGTCCCTGGTCATGCCGCTGGAGGAGCGCCGCCGTACGGCCTACCACGAGAGCGGCCACGCCCTGCTGGGCATGCTCCAGCCCGGCGCCGACCCGGTGCGCAAGATCACCATCGTCCCCCGGGGCCGCGCGCTCGGCGTCACCCTCTCGACCCCGGACGCGGACCGGTACGCGTACACCGAGGAGTACCTCCGCGGCCGCATCATCGGCGCGCTGGGCGGCATGGCGGCCGAGCACATCGTCTACGACGTGATCACCACGGGCGCGGAGAACGACCTCGAACAGGTCACCAACATCGTCCGCGGCATGGTCGGCCGCTGGGGCATGAGCGAGCGCGTCGGCAAGCTCACCGCCATCCCCACCGACGGCCAGGGCCCGTACGGCCTGTCCGCGGCCCCCGCCACCCTCGACGTGGTCGACCACGAGATGCGGCGGATCGTGGACGAGTGCTACGAGGAGGCCTGCCGGCTGCTGCGCGAGCACCGGCTGAAGCTCGACGCCCTGGCCGAGGCCCTGCTCGCCGCCGAGACCCTGGACGAAGCGGCCGCCTACGCCGCCGCCGGGATCCCGCGCCTGACGAAGGGCCACGGCGCGGACTGAAGGGGCCGCCGCTCACACCACCCGGGCGATCACGTACCGGAAGATGTTCGGCAGCCACACCGCTCCGTCGGATCGCTCGAACGGGTGAAGGGCCTCGGCGAGCTCCTTCTCCGCGAGCGCGGGATCGGCCGCGCCGTCGAAGAGCCCCGTCGACAGCAGCCCGCGCACGGCGCTGTCCACATCCGCGTACCCGAAGGGGCAGAACACCCGACCCGACCCGTCCGGCCGCAGCCCGGCCCGCTCCACGAGCGCGTCCAGGTCCCGGGGCGCGGGCCCGCCGCCCAGGACCGCCGGCACCGTGCACCGTTCCGCCGGACCCCAGTCGGCCAGCACCACTGCCCCGCCGCGCCGGACCGCGGGCAGCGCCCGGGCCAGCGCCGCCGGGGCCGGCGAGAAGGCCAGCAGGGCGTCGTACGGGCGCGGCGCCGCCGACGGCGCCGGGGGAGCCGCGAGCACCTCCAGCAGCCGCTCACGGGCCAGCGCCCGCAGTGCCGGATCCGCCTCCACCCCCGTGGCCACGGCTCCCCGCCCGGCAGCGAGCAGCAGGGGCAGCCCGGCCCCGCAGCCGAGGTCCAGCAGCCGGTCCCCCGGCCCGATCTCCAGCCGGTCGTAGACCGCCTCGTACAGCGGTACCAGCATCCGTTCCTGGATCTCCGCCCAGTCCCGGGCGACGAGTGTCGCGGTCGGCATCGGTGTCATCGAAAGAGCGCTCCTGATTCCATGTCGCCCCCTTGCCCCCGTTGACAGAGAACTCCCCATCGGCCCCCGCGTCCAGAGGAGCGTGCCACCCGATTCACGCATCGAGCGCCGGGCGCCGTACCATTCGCGCCATGGCAAAGGCACCCGTTCTCACCCCGCAGGCGGAGGATTTCCCCCGCTGGTACCAGGATCTGATCAACAAGGCCGAGCTGGCCGACAACGGTCCGGTCCGCGGCACCATGGTCATCCGACCGTACGGCTACGGCCTGTGGGAGCGGATGCAGCAGGAGATGGACGCGCGCATCAAGGACGCGGGCGCCCAGAACGCGTACTTCCCGCTGTTCATCCCGCAGTCGTACCTGACGAAGGAAGCCGAGCACGTCGAGGGCTTCGCCCCCGAGCTCGCGGTCGTCACGCACGGCGGCGGCAAGGAGCTGGAAGAGCCGGTCGTCGTCCGGCCCACCTCCGAGACGATCATCAACGACTACTTCTCCAAGTGGGTCCAGAGCTACCGCGACCTGCCCCTGCTGATCAACCAGTGGGCCAACGTGGTCCGCTGGGAGATGCGCCCGCGCGTCTTCCTCCGCACGAGCGAGTTCCTGTGGCAGGAGGGCCACACGGCCCACGCCACCTACGAGGACGCCCGTGACTACGCCGCCCGCATCCACACGGACGTGTACGGCGACTTCATGACGAACGTGCTCGGCATCGACGTCGTGCTCGGCCGCAAGACCGCCAAGGAGCGCTTCGCCGGCGCCATCAACACCCTCACGCTCGAAGGCATGATGGGCGACGGCAAGGCCCTGCAGCTGGGCACGAGCCACGAGCTGGGCACCAACTTCGCCAAGGCCTTCAACACGCAGTACCTGTCGAAGGAAGGCAAGCAGGAGCTCGTCTGGCAGACCTCGTGGGGCGTCTCGACCCGCATGGTCGGCGGCCTGATCATGTCCCACGGCGACGACAACGGCCTGCGGGTCCCGCCGCGCCTGGCCCACGTCCAGGTCGTCGTCATGGCGATCAAGGGCGACGAGGCCGTGGCCAAGGTCCGCGAGCTGGGCGCCCAGCTGAAGGCCGCCGGCATCCGGGTGCAGGTCGACGACCGCGTCGACACCCCCTTCGGCCGCCGCGCCGTGGACTGGGAGCTCAAGGGCGTACCGGTCCGCATCGAGATCGGCCCCCGCGACCTGGAGGCCGGCACCGCGATGCTGGCCCGCCGGATCCCGGGCGGGAAGACCCCCGTGCAGATCGACGCGCTCGCCGACCTGCTGCCCAAGGTGCTCGACGAGGACCAGGCGCAGCTGCTGCGCGAGTCCCGCGAGCGCCGTGAGGCCCGTACCTCGGACGTCTCGACCATCGAGGAGGCCGCCGAGGCCGCCATCGCCGGCGGCTGGGCGCGGATCCCGTGGGCGGACCTCGGTCCGGAGGGCGAGGCGAAGCTGGCCGAGCAGGCCGTCTCCGTGCGCTGCCTGATCGCCGCCGACGGGTCGGTTCCGGAGGCGGACGACGCCCCCGGTACCCTCGCGATCGTCGCGCGCTCCTACTGATCACTCCTACGCCCCGGCGCGCGGCCTGTGCCGTGCGCCGGGGTTGGTGCTTTCCCGTCGACGTTACGTACCGACTCATCCTGAGATCGACGCACCCGTCCTCGTCGGGACGCATGAGTGTGAACTGACTGGTACGTGCAAAAAATTTGGAATGGCCCGGAATCGGAACACCGGGGCACCTCGGCTCGTTGTCACGACGTGAGCACGACACCCCCTGTTCTCGCCGCAGAGCTGGCGCAGGCGTGGGCCGATATTCAGCGGTACCACCCCGAGCTGCCTGACCTTGCCGCGCCCGAGTCCCTGATCGGAGAGTCCTCGTCCGCCTGCGGCGCCGAGCTCTCCTTCGAGCGACTGCTGCACGAGGCAGTCCACGGCATCGCCGCCGCCCGCGGAGTCCGCGACACCTCGCGCGCCGGCCGCTACCACAACCGCAGATTCCTCGCGATCGCCGAGGAGATGGGTCTGGACCACTCCGAAGAGCCGCACGCCAGCAGCGGCTTCTCGCTGGTCACGCTCAACCCCGAGGCGAAGCGGCGCTACCGCCCCACGATGGAGCGGCTCCAGCGCGCGCTGAAGGCCCACACGGCCGCCACGGCTGCGGACACCAAGCGCAGCTTCCGGGGGCCGGCCGCCCGGCACGGCTCCTCCGGCGGCGGCGTGCGCGTCAAGGCGGTCTGCGACTGCGGGCGCAACGTGCGGGTGGTCCCTTCCGTGCTCGCCCAGGCGCCGATCGTGTGCGGCGGCTGCATGAAGCCGTTCCGCATCCCCGAGGTGGCCATCGCGGCGGCCTCCTGACCGTGGGGCCGGCCCGCCCAAGGCACCCCGGCGGGCCGCGCCGCGCCACTGCGGCGGCGACCGGAGCCGCGGCCGCGCTCAGCCGCGCCCGCAGGGCGGGGTGCATCCACCCCGCCCTGCTGAGCGCGCCGCAGGCGTATGGCACAATGGCTAGCTGTACTCGACAGTCGCATAGGACCCCTCTCTCCTCCGGCTGACGCGTCCATCGGGCACCCGAGTACCGCAACCCCACGTGGCATCTCATGTGCCCAACCACGTCAAGTTCAGGAGACACCACTCCAGTGGCAGTCAAGATCAAGCTCAAGCGCCTCGGCAAGATTCGCCAGCCGCACTACCGCATCGTCGTCGCCGACGCCCGCACCCGCCGGGATGGTCGCGCGATCGAGGAGATCGGTATCTACCACCCGACCTACAACCCGTCGCGCATCGAGGTCAACGCCGAGCGTGCGCAGTACTGGCTGTCCGTCGGCGCCCAGCCCACCGAGGCTGTGCTCGCCATCCTGAAGCTGACCGGTGACTGGCAGGCCCACAAGGGTCTCCCCGCCCCCGCGCCGCTCCTGCAGCCGGAGACGAAGGAGAGCAAGCGTCGCTCCTTCGACGAGTTCGCCAAGGCCCTCGAGGGCATCGGCGAGGGCAAGGGCGAGGCCATCACGCAGAAGGCCAAGAAGGCCGACAAGAAGGCGGACGAGGCTGAGGCCGCCGCCGAGTCGACCGAGGCCTGATCATGCTCGAGGAGGCTCTTGAGCACCTCGTGAAGGGCATTGTGGACAACCCCGACGACGTGCAGGTCGCCTCGCGCAACCTGCGCCGCGGGCAGGTGCTCGAGGTCCGGGTCCACCCCGACGACCTCGGCAAGGTGATCGGCCGCAACGGCCGCACCGCACGTGCTCTGCGTACCGTCGTGGGCGCCATCGGCGGCCGGGGGATCCGCGTCGACCTCGTCGACGTGGACCAGGTCCGCTGAGACCAGGTCCATTGCAAGAGTGATCACCGGCACGGGCCGGGGAGGGCATACGTGCCCGCCCCGGCCCGTCGTCGTCTGAACAGGAGAGACACACAGTGGAGCTGGTAGTCGCGCGGATCGGCCGCGCCCACGGCATCAAGGGTGAGGTCACCGTCGAGGTGCGCACCGACGAGCCGGAACTGCGGCTCAGTCCCGGCGCCGTGCTCAAGACGGAACCCGCGTCTGCGGGACCGCTGACCGTCGAGACGGGCCGGGTGCACAGCGGCAGGCTGCTGCTCCGCTTCGCGGGCGTCAAGGACCGCACCGGCGCCGAGGCGCTGCGCAACACCCTGCTGATCGCGGAGGTGGACCCGGCGGAGCTCCCGGAAGAGGACGACGAGTACTACGACCACCAGCTGATGGACCTGGACGTGGTGCTGGAGGACGGCACCGAGATCGGCCGGATCACCGAAATCTCCCACCTGCCCTCGCAGGACCTCTTCATCGTCGAGCGGCCGGACGGCTCCGAGGTGATGATCCCCTTCGTCGAGGAGATCGTCGCCGAGATCGACCTGGAGGAGCAGCGCTGTGTCATCACCCCGCCGCCCGGGCTGATCGACGAGCGCGAAGCGATCATCGACTCGACCCGCGACGAGGACTCCGGGGAAGAAGCCTGATGCGTCTCGACGTCGTCACGATCTTCCCCGAGTACCTGGAGCCGCTGAACGTCTCCCTCGTCGGCAAGGCCCGCGCCCGCGGCCAGCTCGACGTACACGTCCACGACCTGCGGGACTGGACGTACGACCGGCACAACACCGTCGACGACACCCCGTACGGCGGCGGCCCCGGCATGGTCATGAAGACCGAGCCGTGGGGCGCGGCCCTGGACGCGGCGCTGGCCGACGGCTACGAGGCGGGCGCGCACGGGCCCGTCATGGTCGTCCCCACCCCCAGCGGCCGGCCCTTCACCCAGGAACTGGCCGTCGAGCTCTCCGAGCGGCCCTGGCTGATCTTCACGCCGGCCCGGTACGAGGGCATCGACCGCCGTGTCATGGACGAGTACGCCACGCGCATGCCGGTGTACGAGGTCTCCATCGGCGACTACGTCCTGGCGGGCGGCGAGGCCGCCGTACTCGTCGTCACCGAGGCCGTGGCCCGGCTGCTGCCGGGGGTGCTCGGCAACGCCGAATCGCACCGCGACGACTCCTTCGCCCCCGGTGAGATGGCCAATCTGCTGGAGGGGCCCGTCTACACGAAGCCGCCCGAGTGGCGCGGCCGGGGCATCCCCGAGGTGCTGCTCAGCGGCCACCACGGAAAGATCGCCCGTTGGCGCCGGGACGAGGCCTTCCGCCGGACCGCGCAGAACCGCCCCGACCTGATCGAGCGCTGTGAGGCCGCGGCCTTCGACAAGAAGGACCGGGAGATCCTCTCCATCCTGGGCTGGAAGCCGTCGGCCGACGGCCGATTTTGGCGCAGGCCCCCAGCCGTGGAAGAATAGGCGGCTGCTGTGTGCTCGCGGACGCCCCTGCCACAGGGGGACCGTCGTCCGCCGGGTTCCACGGCTCCCGAATTCTCTACGGAAACCCGCACTGGCGACCTGTGGCGTCATGCGAAGAAAGCAGACGAAGAACATGTCTCACCTGCTCGATGGCGTCAACGCCGCCGCGCTCCGCTCGGACGTCCCGGCCTTCCGCCCGGGTGACACGATCAACGTGCACGTCCGCGTGATCGAGGGCAACCGCTCCCGTATCCAGCAGTTCAAGGGTGTCGTCATCCGCCGCCAGGGCGCCGGTGTCTCCGAGACCTTCACCGTTCGCAAGGTCTCCTTCAGCGTCGGCGTGGAGCGTACCTTCCCGGTCCACTCCCCGATCTTCGAGAAGATCGAGCTCGTCACCCGCGGTGACGTGCGCCGTGCCAAGCTGTACTACCTCCGTGAGCTCCGCGGCAAGGCCGCGAAGATCAAGGAGAAGCGCGACAACTGAGGTCCTCTCCGGGGTCCCGGGGTGGCCGGATAGGCTCGCCCCCGATGGACACCGAAGCACCTCACACGCAGCGCGGCCACTCTTCCCCCGGCGAGGGGGAGGGGCGGTCGCGTTTTGCGTTCTCGTCGCCGCGGACGCGGCGGCAACGGCCGGCCAGGCGGCTGACGTGGCGGCGGGCCGGAGTGCTCGGCGTGGTCTGCACCGTCTTCCTGCTGCTGCTCAGCAACTTCGTGGTGCAGCCCTTCCTGATTCCGAGCCGCTCGATGGAGCCGACGCTCGAGGTCGGGGACCGGGTGCTGGTCGACAAGCTGGCGTACCGTTTCGGCGATCAGCCGCGCCGCGGGGACATGGTGGTCTTCGACGGCACCGGGTCCTTCGTACGGGAACGCCCCGCGGGCCATCCGGTCGGGGAGGCCCTGCACGGCGCGGCCTCGGCGCTCGGGCTCGCTCAGCCGTCCGACACCGACTTCGTCAAGCGGGTCGTGGGCGTCGGCGGGGACGACGTGGTGTGCTGTGATGCGGGCGGGCGCATCAAGGTCAACGGCCTCCCGCTGGAGGAGAAGTACCTGTACCCGGGCGACGCACCTTCGAAGGTGCCCTTCCGGATCGTCGTACCAGTTGGGACCCTGTGGGTGATGGGTGACCATCGATCCCAGTCCAGGGACTCGCGAGACCACCTGGGAGAACCGGGCGGGGGGATGGTGCCGGTGGAGAAGGTGATCGGGCGGGCCGCGTGGATAGGCTGGCCCGTCTCGCGCTGGGGCACGGCCGGGGGCGGGCATGGGTAGCCGCGGGCGGCCGCGCGGCCGTCAGAAACGCGAACCCGAATGGGAACTCGAGTTTGAACCCGAGCCGGAGCCGCAGCCGGAGCCCGTCCCGGTGGTGGAGGGCGGCCGGGCCGAGCGGCGCAGGCTGGCCCGCCGGGTGAAGCGCCGGCGCCGTACGCGCCGGGCCGGTGAACTGCCCCTGCTGGTGGCCGTGGCGCTGTGCATCGCCCTGGTCCTCAAGACCTTCCTGGTGCAGGCCTTCTTCATCCCGTCGGGCTCGATGGAGCAGACCATCCGGATCGGCGACCGGGTGCTGGTGGACAAGCTGACCCCGTGGTTCGGATCCAAGGTCGAGCGCGGCGACGTCGTCGTGTTCAAGGACCCCGGCGGCTGGCTCAAGGGCGAGGTCGCCCGGCCCGCCCCCGACCCGGTCGGCGTCAAGCAGGTCAAACAGGCACTCACCTTCATCGGACTGTTGCCCTCGGCCGACGAGCAGGACCTGATCAAGCGCGTCATCGGCGTCGGCGGGGACACCGTCATGTGCTGTGACGCCAGGGGCCGGGTCACCGTCAACGGCTCGCCGCTCGATGAGCCGTACGTGAACGAGGGCAACACGCCCTCGGACATCCGCTTCGAGGTACAGGTGCCGACGGGCCGGCTCTTCGTGATGGGCGACCACCGGGCGAATTCGGCGGACTCCCGCTTCCACCTCGACGAGGCCTTCGACGGGACCATCGACGAGAACGGGGTCGTGGGGGAGGCCGTGGTCATCGCCTGGCCCTTCGGGCACTGGCGCCGGCTGGAGACGCCCGCCACCTTCCGGATGGTGCCCGATCAGGCCCGCCGCGAGGCACGCGGGCGTCGTCGACGCCGACGGGGCCCGCTGTTCGCATAGTGTGTCCTGGGTCTCCCGCGCCTTAGGGAACTCCCGCTCGTTAAGGGAGGGGAGAGCCCGTTTCCGATCCGGAGCGGGCGGTCGATCCGAGTGAGGGAGTGGATGTGGGGGATGTGGCGGTAGGCGCACGTTCCGGACGCGACGAGGGCGAGGAGCGGCCGGACGACGACGCTGCCATGAGCGAGGCCGAGGAGGACGGCGGTACCGCGGCGCGCCCGCACCGCTCGTTCTGGAAGGAGCTTCCGCTCCTGATCGGTATCGCCCTGCTGCTGGCCCTGCTGATCAAAACCTTCCTGGTCCAGGCGTTCTCGATCCCGTCCGACTCGATGCAGGACACCCTGCAGCGCGGGGACCGGGTTCTGGTGGACAAGCTGACCCCCTGGTTCGGCTCCGAGCCCGAGCGCGGCGAGGTCGTCGTCTTCCACGACCCGGCGGACTGGCTGTCCGGAGAGCCCACCCCGGAGCCGAACCTCGCCCAGCAGATCCTCAGCAAGATCGGCCTGATGCCGGACGCCGCCGAGAAGGACCTGATCAAGCGGACCATCGCCATCGGCGGGGACACGGTCGAGTGCAAGAAGGGGGGACCGGTCGTCGTCAACGGCAAGGCGCTCGACGAGCCGTACATCTACCCCGGCAACACCCCGTGCGACGACGCCCCGTTCGGCCCGATCACCGTGCCCAAGGGCAAGATCTGGGTGATGGGCGACCACCGGCAGAACTCCCAGGACTCCCGCTACCACATGCAGGACTCCACCCAGGGCTTCGTGCCGGTCGACAAGGTCGTCGGGCGGGCCGTGGTGGTCGCGTGGCCGATCACCCGCTGGTCCACCCTGCCGATCCCGGACACCTTCGACCAGCCGGGCATCGGCAACCAGACCAAGGCCGCCGCGCTGGGCCTCGGCGCCTCCGGGCTCGCGCCGGTGGGGCTCGGCCCGGCCGCGCTGGGGCTCACCGGCGCTGTGCCGCTCGTCATGTGGCGCCGACGGAGGCTGACTGGCGGGCGTACCGCCGGGTAGGGTGCCGCCCAGGTCGACGATCTCCGACGTGGGGGCGCTGCAATGGGCGGAACACAGGCAATACGCAGTGGCAAGGACGGCCACGGTGGTCTCGGCAACGTGTTGTCGGGTATCGCCGTGGCCGTCGGCTTTGCGCTCTTCCTCGGCGGTTTCGTGTGGGGGGCGTTCGTCTACCGGCCCTACACCGTGCCCACCGACTCGATGACGCCCACCGTCGTGCCCGGGGACCGGGTGCTGGCGCAGCGCATCGACGGCGGTGAGGTGCGCCGCGGGGACGTGGTCATCTTTACTGATTCCATGTGGAGCGATTCGCCCATGGTCAAGCGGGTCGTCGGCATCGGCGGCGACACCGTGAAGTGCTGCGGCGCCGCCGGCGAGCTCACCGTGAACGGCACGGCCCTGGACGAGCCCTACATCGACGCCACCAAGCCCGACTCGGGGCTTCCCATGCCGCCCGGGCAGACCACCACCCCCGGCACGCCCTTCGAGGTGACGGTGCCGGAGGGCAACCTCTTCCTGATGGGTGACCACCGGAGCGGCTCCCTGGACTCCCGGGCGCACCTCCAGGAGGCCGGACAGGGCACCGTGCCCCGGTCGGCCGTCAGTGCCCGGGTCGACGCCCTCGCCTGGCCCTCCATGAAGATGCTGGAGCGGCCGCCGACGTATTCCGGGCTGCCCGGCGGGGTCTCCGGGCCCGGGCCGCTGCGGCTGCAGCTGGCGGCCGTGGTCGTGGGCGCCGCCCTGGTAGTGCTGGGGGCCGCGTACGGGCCGCTCGCACGGGTACTCGGGCGCGGCCGACGGCGGGAGCGGGCCGATGCCCGCTGAAGCGGCATCGGCGCCGGGCTGCCGGAAGGTGTCGCGGGTGATCCTGCTGGACCCGGCGGACCGGATCCTGCTGCTGCACGGCTTCGAACCGGCGGATCCCGCGGACGAGTGGTGGTTCACCCCGGGCGGCGGGCTGGAGGGCGACGAGAGCCGGGAGGACGCCGCGCTGCGGGAGCTGGCGGAGGAGACGGGGATCACACAGGTCGAATTGGGGCCCGTGCTGTGGCACCGGTACTGCTCGTTCCCCTTCGACGGGCGCCGCTGGGAGCAGGACGAGTGGTACTTCCTGGCCCGTACCGCCCAGACGGCGACCGAGATGGGCGGCCTCACGGAGCTGGAGCGACGCAGCGTCGCCGGAGCCAGGTGGTGGACCTCCGAGGAACTTCTCGCGGCCCATGAGACGGTGTACCCGACCAGACTCGCCGAGCTGCTCCGGACGCTGCTCGACGACGGTCCTCCGGGTGCGCCGGTGGTCCTGGCCCCGGAAATCGTTTAGGGGCGCAGGGGCCTGGCGCACAATAGGGGGACGCACGGCTGAAGGGGAACATGCCATGAGTGCCGAGGACCTCGAAAAGTACGAGACCGAGATGGAGCTGAAGCTCTATCGGGAGTACCGCGACGTCGTCGGGCTGTTCAAGTATGTGATCGAGACCGAACGTCGTTTCTACCTCACCAACGACTACGAGATGCAGGTGCACTCGGTCCAGGGAGAGGTCTTCTTCGAGGTCTCGATGGCCGACGCGTGGGTCTGGGACATGTACCGGCCGGCCCGGTTCGTCAAGCAGGTGCGGGTGCTGACCTTCAAGGACGTGAACATCGAGGAACTCAACAAGAGCGACCTCGAACTGCCGGGCAGCTGAGTTTCCTCCGTCGTACGGGTGACCGGGTTATCCACAACGGCGGAGTTGTCCACCAAGATCCACAAGGTGGGCGGGGGCGCGCGATCGTCGGTACCGGAGGTGGTGCCGGATGAACGCGAAGGGCGTGGCACAGCAGGCATTGGGGCGGTACGGCGAGGAACTCGCGGCGCGGCGGCTGACCGAGGCCGGGATGACCGTGATCGCGCGGAACTGGCGGTGCCGAGGCGGGGAGATCGACATCGTCGCCCGGGATGGTGACGCCCTCGTGGTGTGCGAGGTGAAGACCCGCCGGGCGGGGGAGTTCGAGCATCCCATGGCCGCCGTACGTGCGGGCAAGGCCGAGCGCTTACGGGCGCTCGCCGAGCGCTGGCTCGCCGACCACGGCGGACCACCCCCGGGCGGGGTGCGCATCGACCTCGTCGGAGTCCTGCTGCCGCGGCGCGGTGCGCCCGTGGTGGAGCACGTCAGGGGGGTGGCCTGATGGGGTTCGCCCGAGCCTGTTCGGTGGCCCTGGTGGGAGTCGACGGCGTGGTGGTGGAGGTCCAGGCGGACCTGGAGCCCGGGGTCGCGGCCTTCACCCTGGTGGGACTGCCCGACAAGACCCTGGTGGAGAGCCGGGACCGGGTGCGCGCCGCCGTGGTCAACTCGGGCGCGGCGTGGCCGCAGAAGAAGCTCACCGTCGGGCTCAGCCCGGCTTCCGTACCGAAGGGCGGATCGGGCTTCGACCTCGCGGTGGCCGCCGCGGTCCTGGGCGCCGCCGAGGTGGTGGACCCGGGTGCGATCACCGACCTCGTGCTCATCGGGGAGCTGGGCCTGGACGGCCGGGTGCGGCCGGTGCGGGGCATCCTGCCGGCGGTGCTCGCGGCGGCCGAGGCCGGCTACCGGCAGGTAGTGGTGCCGCAGCAGTGCGCCGCCGAGGCCACGCTCGTGCCGGACGTCTCGGTGCTCGGGGTGCGCAGCCTGCGCCAGCTCATCGCCGTACTGACCGACGGGGCGGTCCCCGAGGAAGAACCGCCGGACCCGCCGGGCCGCCCCGATCCGATGCTGGCAGGCCTGGTCCTCCCGGGCGCGGGCCTGGGGACGGGCCTGTCGAGTACGCCCGGCGGCTGGGAAGGACTGGACCTCGCCGACGTCGCGGGCCAGCGCCCCGCCCGGCGGGGGCTGGAGGTCGCCGCGGCCGGGGGCCACCACATCCTGCTGAGCGGTCCGCCCGGGGCGGGCAAGACGCTGCTGGCCGAGCGGCTGCCGGGCATCATGCCCCCGCTCACCCGACAGGAGTCCCTGGAGGTCACGGCCGTCCACTCGGTCGCCGGGATCCTCCCACCGGGCGAGCCGCTGGTGACCGTCCCGCCCTACTGCGCCCCGCACCACTCGGCGACGATGCAGGCCCTGGTCGGGGGCGGCAGCGGGCTGCCGAGACCCGGAGCGGTGTCACTGGCCCACAAAGGGGTGCTCTTCCTCGACGAGGCGCCCGAGTTCCGCCCCCAGGTGCTGGACGCGCTGAGACAGCCCCTCGAATCGGGGCACATCGTGGTGGCCCGGGCGGCCGGGGTGGTGCGCTTGCCCGCCCGGTTCCTGATGGTGCTCGCCGCCAATCCCTGTCCGTGCGGGCGGCACACCCTGCACGGGGCGGGATGCGACTGCGCGCCCTCGTCGATCAGGCGGTACCAGGCGCGGCTGTCCGGGCCCCTTTTGGACCGGGTCGACCTGCGCATCGAGGTCGAACCCGTCACCCGGTCCGACCTGCTCGGCCACGGCGGGCGGGGCGAGACCAGCGCCACCGTGGCCGGGCGGGTCGTCGAGGCCCGGGCGCGGGCGGCCCGCCGTCTCGACGGCACCCCCTGGCGGATCAACAGCGAGGTCCCGGGGCGGGAGCTGCGCACACGCTGGCAGCTCGCCCCGGGGGCGCTGGCACAGGCCGAGCGGGATCTGGAGCGCGGGCTGCTCACCGCGCGGGGGCTGGACCGGGTCCTCAGGGTCGCCTGGACCGTTGCCGACCTGCGGGGGCGGGACCGGCCCGAGGCACTGGACGTGGCCGTCGCCCTGGAACTGCGGACCGGAATCGCCCGCGGGGCAACCCTGGCGGCGGGGGCCGGGCCATGACCGGGGCCGGGGCCGGGGACGACGAGGGCGAACGGTTGGCGAGGGCGGCGCTGACGCGGGTGCTGGAGCCCGGGGAGGAGCGGGGCGGGAGGTGGCTCCGGGAGTACGGGGCGGTCGGGCTGATGCGGATGCTGACCGCGCCCGGGGCGGAGGCGGGCGCTCCCGCGGGGGTGGGGGCCGAGCGGCTCGCCGGCTACCGCAGACGGGCGGCGCTGGCCGATCCCCGGCGGGACCTGGAGCTGGCCGCCGAGTCGGGGGGCCGGTTCGTGTGCCCCGGCTCGGCGGAGTGGCCGACCCAGCTCGACGACCTCGGTGACGCACGGCCCGTCGGGCTGTGGCTGCGGGGCCGGCCGAACCTGCGGACCTGGGCGCTGCGCTCGGTCGCCGTGGTCGGGGCCCGGGCCTGCACCCCGTACGGCGCACACATGGCCCAGACCCTGGCCGCCGGACTCGCGGAGCGCGGCTGGGTCGTGGTCTCGGGGGCCGCGTACGGGATCGACGCCGCAGCCCACCGTGGGGCCCTCGCCTCGGGCGGCGCCACGGCCGCGGTGCTGGCCTGCGGGGTGGACGTCGCCTATCCCCGTGGACACGCCGGGCTCCTCGGCCGGATCGCCGGCCAGGGCCTGGTCCTGGGGGAGCTGCCGCCCGGTAGCCATCCGACCCCCAGCCGGTTCGTCCTGCGCAACCGGGTCATCGCCGCCCTCACCCGGGGCACGGTGGTGGTGGAGGCCGCCCACCGCAGCGGGTCCCTCGTCACCGCCCGGCGCGCCCAGCGGCTCGGCAGGTTCACGATAGGCGTCCCCGGGCCCGCCACCAGCGGCCTCTCGGCCGGGGTGCACGAACTGCTGCGGGGCGAGGCCGTGCTGGTCACCGACGCGGCGGAGGTGGTGGAACTCGTCGGCTCCATCGGGGAACTGGCCCCTGAGCGGCGCGGCCCCGTGCTCGCCAGGGATCTGCTGGACCCGGACACGGCCCGCGTGCTCGAAGCGCTCCCGGCCGGCCGCCCGGTCCACGCGGAGGAAGTGGCACGTGCCTCCGGCAACGGCGCAGATGAAGTCATCGGCAGACTGTACGAACTTCACTCTCTGGGGTTCGTCGAACGGCAGGGCGACGGCTGGCAGTTGAGTCGACGAACACCTGAAGGAGGCACACAAACCGGAACCGTCCGGCGAGGCGGTCGTTGACCTGGAGCGTTCCGGTGAAAGAGTGAAACCGATGAGAGACGCGGTCTTCCCGGTGGCAGTCGCCGGGACCGTGCGCCAGGCGCCGGTCCCGGGTCGCACGCGCGAGTCGGGTCGCCCCTGCGCCCCCGCGCGATCCCGTACTCTTCGCGCACCGCGACACTCCCGTCACGCTACGCTCCCAAGGAATCCCGCTCCGGCAAAGGCGAAGCATGCCCCAGCACACCTCAGGGTCCGACCGCGCTGCGCTGCCCCCCGCTGCCCGTGGCAGCGTGCGGTCCACCGCGCCCTCGTCCCTGGAGGTGCTCTGGCGCTCGTACAAGGAGTCCGGTGACGAGCGGCTGCGGGAGCAGCTGATCCTGCACTACTCGCCGCTGGTCAAGTACGTTGCGGGCCGCGTCAGCGTGGGCCTGCCGCCCAATGTGGAACAGGCCGACTTCGTCTCCTCCGGGGTCTTCGGACTGATCGACGCCATCGAGAAGTTCGACATCGACCGGTCGATCAAGTTCGAGACGTACGCCATCACCCGGATCCGCGGCGCGATGATCGACGAACTGCGGGCGCTGGACTGGATTCCGCGCTCGGTCCGGCAGAAGGCCCGGGCCGTGGAGCGGGCCTACGCCACGCTGGAGGCCCAGCTGCGGCGCACCCCGACGGAGACCGAGGTCGCCGCGGAGATGGGGATCGGGGTCGAGGATCTCCACACGGTCTTCAGCCAGTTGTCCCTGGCCAACGTGGTCGCCCTGGAGGAGTTGCTGCACGTCGGCGGGGAGGGGGGCGACCGCCTCTCGCTGATGGACACCCTGGAGGACACCGCCGCCGACAACCCGGTGGCGGTGGCGGAGGACCGGGAGTTGCGGCGCCTGCTGGCGCGGGCCATCAACACCCTGCCCGAGCGGGAGAAGACGGTGGTCACCCTCTACTACTACGAGGGGCTCACGCTGGCCGAGATCGGCAACGTACTGGGCGTCACCGAGAGCCGGGTCAGCCAGATCCACACCAAGTCGGTGCTGCAACTGCGGGCGAAGCTCGCGGATGTGGGGCGGTGAGCTTGCGGTACCTCCGTAGAGTGGAGGGGTGCCCAGGATTCGAGCGGCCTCCGTGGCCGAGCACCGGTCGATGCAGCGCGGCGCCCTCTTGGACGCCGCACGCTCCCTGCTGTCCGAAGGCGGGACGGAGGCACTGACCTTCCCCGCCCTCGCGGAGCGGACCGGCCTCGCCCGGTCCTCCGTGTACGAGTACTTCCGCTCCCGAGCCGCTGTGGTCGAAGAGCTGTGCGCGGTGGACTTCCCCGTCTGGGCCGCCGAGATCGAGGCCGCGATGGAGCAGGTCCAGTCGCCCGAGGCCAAGATCGAGGCCTATGTGCGGAGCCAGCTGGGGCTGGTCGGCGACCGGCGGCACCGCGCGGTCGTGGCGATCTCCGCGAGCGAGCTGGACGCCGGGGCGCGGGAGAAGATCCGCGCGGCCCACGGGGGTCTGGTGGCGATGATCGTCGAGGCGCTGAGCTCTTCGGGGCAGGCGGAGCCGAGGCTGGCCGCGATGCTGCTGCAAGGGGTCGTGGATGCCGCCGTCCGGAGGATCGAGCTCGGGGCCGCCGAGGATCCGGACGTCGTGACGGAGACGGCCGTCGCCATGGCCCTGCGGGGCGTGCGGGGCTGAGCCCAGGTTCCTCCCTCCTGCCTCTCCGCCCGCGTCTCACCTCCCGCCGGGGTCCGGTAGCAGGCGGGGCGTCGGGCGGGGGAGCAGGGTGAGCGGGTTCAGGTACGCCTCGCCCGCCAGCAGGCCCCAGTGCAGGCACGGGACCGGACAGTGGGAGCCCTCCGTCAGGAGCGCCACCACCTGGCCCGCCATAACCTGCTCGCCCTCCGAGACCAGCGGGCGGACCGGCTCGTACGTCGTGCGCAGTCCGTTCGGCAGGGCGATCGAGAGGACCCCGCGGCCGGCGACCGGGCCCGCGTGGTGGACCCGGCCGGCGGCGACCGCGCGGAGCTCGGCGCCCACCGGCGCGGACAGGTCCACCCCGCGGTGGCCGGCGGCGTACGGGGTCGGGGGCGGGTCCCACCAGCGGGCCACCGAGAGCGGCGCGGGCAGTGGCCGGACCCCGGGGACGGCCGCCTGGACCAGGGTCAGCAGCAGGCTGAGCAGCAGTGTCGTCATGATCTGAAGGGTCCCGGGCCAGGCCGACACGCGCGTCGCCCTGTGGACAGACCGGCGGATGTGGACAACGGCGTCACCCGGCATACCGCCGGGTCCCGTACACTTCTTGTGGCGATCCGGGTCACCGGGTCGACTTCGCACGCCCCAGCACCGAGCCGAAACGGCAGGTGACAGCGTCTCTCGGTCCCGATGGGGGCAGGGCGCGGCGGGGCGTCAGGAACCAAACCGAGAAACCAAGGAGATGGCCATGGCCGTCGTCACGATGCGGGAGCTGCTGGAAAGCGGCGTCCACTTCGGTCACCAGACCCGCCGTTGGAACCCGAAGATGAAGCGCTTCATCTTCACGGAGCGCAACGGCATCTACATCATCGACCTGCTGCAGTCGCTGTCGTACATCGACCGCGCCTACGAGTTCGTGAAGGAGACCGTCGCGCACGGTGGCTCCATCATGTTCGTCGGTACCAAGAAGCAGGCCCAGGAGGCCATCGCCGAGCAGGCGACGCGCGTTGGTATGCCGTACGTCAACCAGCGGTGGCTGGGTGGCATGCTCACCAACTTCTCCACCGTCTACAAGCGCCTCCAGCGTCTGAAGGAGCTTGAGGCGATCGACTTCGAGGACGTCGCCGCCTCGGGTCTCACCAAGAAGGAGCTCCTGGTCCTCTCCCGCGAGAAGACCAAGCTGGAGAAGACCCTCGGTGGTATCCGCGAGATGTCGAAGGTCCCCAGCGCCGTCTGGATCGTCGACACCAAGAAGGAGCACATCGCCGTCGGTGAGGCGCGCAAGCTCCACATCCCGGTCGTCGCGATCCTCGACACCAACTGTGACCCCGACGAGGTCGACTACAAGATCCCGGGCAACGACGACGCGATCCGCTCCGTCACCCTGCTCACCCGCGTGATCGCCGACGCCGTCGCCGAGGGCCTCATCGCCCGCTCCGGCGCTGCGACCGGCGACTCGAAGCCGGGCGAGAAGGCCGCCGCCGAGCCGCTCGCCGAGTGGGAGCGCGACCTGCTCGAGGGCGACAAGAAGGCCGACGCCGCTGAGGCCGCTCCGGCCGAGGCCGCCGCCGAGGCCCCGGCCGCCGACGCTCCGGCCGCCGAGGCCCCGGCCGCCGAGGCCCCGGCTGCCGAGGCCCCGGCGGCCGACGCCGAGCAGGCCTGACCCACTGAGAGCGCCCGGCGTTCACTCGCCGGGCACTCGCAGCACGGACGATGACGGCGGGGGAGCCGCGCACACGGCGCGGCGCCTCCGCCGTTCACCCGTAGATCTACGACTTCGAGAGAGAATCACAGACTCATGGCGAACTACACCGCCGCTGACGTCAAGAAGCTCCGCGAGCTCACCGGCGCCGGCATGCTGGACTGCAAGAACGCGCTGGTCGAGGCTGACGGCGACGTCGAGAAGGCCCAGGAGGCCCTCCGCATCAAGGGTCAGAAGGGCGTCGCCAAGCGCGAGGGCCGTTCTGCCGAGAACGGTGCCGTCGTCTCCCTGATCGCCGACGACAACACCTCCGGTGTCCTCGTCGAGCTGAAGTGCGAGACGGACTTCGTCGCCAAGGGCGACAAGTTCCTGGCCGTCGCCAACCAGCTGGCCGCGCACGTCGCCGCCACCTCCCCGGCCGACATCGAGGCGCTGCTCGCGTCCGAGATCGAGCCCGGCAAGACCGTCACGGCCTTCGTGGACGAGGCGAACGCCAACCTCGGCGAGAAGATCGTCCTGGACCGCTTCGCGCAGTTCTCCGGCGCCTACGTCGCGTCGTACATGCACCGCACGATGCCCGACCTGCCGTTCCAGATCGGTGTCCTGGTCGAGCTCGACAAGGAGAACGCCGAGGTCGCCCGCGGCATCGCGCAGCACATCGCGGCGTTCGCCCCGCAGTGGCTCTCCAAGGAAGACGTTCCGGCCGAGAAGGTCGAGTCCGAGCGTCGCATCGCCGAAGAGGTCACCCGCGCGGAGGGCAAGCCCGAGGCCGCCCTGCCGAAGATCGTCGAGGGTCGCATCAACGGCTTCTTCAAGGACGCCACCCTGCTGGGCCAGGCGTACGCGCTGGACAACAAGAAGTCCGTCCAGAAGGTCCTGGACGAGGCCGGTGTCACCCTGAAGCGCTTCAGCCGCATCAAGGTCGGCATCTGAGTCCGTCCGTACGCGAACGGACACCGGACCCCGGTAGGGTCTGAGGCAGTCGTCCGCGCTTGCGCGAGGCGACCGCAGATCTGACGAGGAGGCCATTGCCGCAGAGGGAACCGCGAGGACCCACCGGCAATGGCCTTCTTCGTATGTGCACGAGGAGATCTCCATGAATCAGGGCGTGGACCCCCACACCGCTTCCGACGACAAGAGCGACCAGGACAAGAAGGGCCGCCGCCGCTTCATGCTGAAGCTGTCGGGCGAAGCCTTCTCCGGTGGCAGAGGACTGGGCGTCGACCCCGACGTCGTCCACGCCATCGCGCGCGAGATCGCCGCGGTGGTCCGTGACGGCGCGGAGATCGCCGTCGTGATCGGCGGCGGAAACTTCTTCCGCGGCGCCGAACTCCAGCAGCGCGGCATGGACCGGGCCCGGTCCGACTACATGGGCATGCTCGGCACGGTCATGAACTGCCTCGCTCTCCAGGACTTCCTGGAGAAGGAGGGCATCGACTCCCGCGTGCAGACCGCCATCACCATGGGCCAGGTCGCGGAGCCGTACATCCCGCTGCGCGCCGTGCGGCACCTGGAGAAGGGCCGCGTCGTCATCTTCGGCGCCGGCATGGGCATGCCGTACTTCTCCACCGACACCACGGCCGCCCAGCGCGCCCTGGAGATCGACGCCGAGGCCCTGCTCATGGGCAAGAACGGTGTCGACGGGGTCTACGACTCCGACCCGAAGAAGAACCCCGACGCGGTGAAGTTCGACGCGCTGGAGTACGGAGAGGTCCTCTCCCGCGACCTCAAGGTCGCGGACGCGACCGCCATCACGCTGTGCCGTGACAACAAGCTGCCGATCCTCGTCTTCGAGCTGCTCGCCGAGGGCAATATCGCGCGCGCCGTCAAGGGTGAGAAGATCGGCACGCTCGTCAGCGACCAGGGAACCCGGGCCTGAGCAGTCCGCTGCCGGACCGAGCCCGGACCGGATCCGCCCGCCCCGCCCGCCTGAACCATCCATTCAAGACATGCAGGAGCACGTGGTGACCGAAGAGATCCTCCTCGAGGCCGAGGAGAAGATGGAAAAGGCCGTCGTCGTCGCCAAGGAAGACTTCGCCGCGATTCGCACCGGCCGTGCGCACCCGGCGATGTTCAACAAGATCGTGGCGGAGTACTACGGCGCCATCACGCCCATCAACCAGCTCGCGTCCTTCTCGGTGCCCGAGCCGCGCATGGCGATCGTGACCCCGTTCGACAAGAGCGCCCTGCGCAACATCGAGCAGGCCATCCGCGACTCCGACCTCGGTGTCAACCCGAGCAACGACGGCAGCATCATCCGGGTGACCTTCCCCGAGCTGACGCAGGACCGCCGCAAGGAGTACATCAAGGTCGCGCGCACCAAGGCCGAGGACTCCAAGATCTCCCTGCGCGCCGTCCGCCGCAAGGCGAAGGACGCCCTTGACAAGCTGGTCAAGGACAAGGAGGCCGGCGAGGACGAGGTGCGCCGCGCCGAGAAGGAGCTCGACGACACCACCGCGAAGTACGTCGCGCAGGTGGACGAGCTGCTCAAGCACAAGGAAGCCGAGCTGCTCGAAGTCTGATGAACGACTCTTCCTGGCAGCCGGAGCCAGTTCCGGCGGGTCCCGCATACGATGCGCAGGTGGGCCCGCACACTCGGCCCATGCCCATCGTGCCCGATGCCGCCGGCCGTGACTTCGACGACCGGGAAGCACGCGATCGGGGGGCCGTCCCGGACGGCGGCCTCCTCTTCCGCGCCGAGACGCCGCCGCAGGAGCCCATGCCCAGCCCCCCGCCCCCGCAGCCGCAGGACGCCTCGCCACCGCCGCCGAAGAAGCGCGCGGGACGGGACCTGCGTGCCGCCATAGGGGTCGGCGTCGGCCTCGGCGCCGTCATCTTCGCCTCGCTGCTGATCGTCAAGGCGGTCTTCGTCGGCGTCATCGTCGTGGCGGTCGTCGTGGGCCTGTGGGAGCTCACCTCCCGCCTGCAGGAGAAGAAGGGCATCAAGGCCCCGCTGGTCCCGCTCGCCGTCGGCGGCGCGGCCATGGTCATCGCCGGATACGTCCGCGGTGCCGAGGGCGCCTGGGTGGCCATGGCCCTGACCGTGCTGGCGGTCCTGGTCTGGCGGATGACCGAGCCGCCCGAGGACTACCTCAAGGACGTCACGGCGGGTGCCTTCGCGGCGTTCTACGTGCCCTTCCTGGCCACCTTCGTCGCGATGCTGCTCACCGCTGACGACGGGCCGCAGCGGGTGATCACCTTCCTGCTCCTGACGGTGGTCAGCGACACCGGGGCCTACGCGGTCGGCTGGCGCTTCGGCAAGACCAAGCTCGCGCCGCGCATCAGCCCCGGAAAGACCCGCGAGGGCCTGTTCGGCGCGGTGGCCTTCGCGATGGCCGCCGGCGCGCTGTGCATGGAGTTCCTGATCGACGGCGGCTCCTGGTGGCAGGGCCTGCTCCTGGGCCTGGCGGTCGCCGTCAGCGCCACGCTGGGCGACCTCGGCGAGTCGATGATCAAGCGGGACCTGGGCATCAAGGACATGGGCACCCTGCTGCCGGGACACGGCGGCATCATGGACCGGCTCGACTCGCTGCTGCCGACCGCCCCGGTGGTGTGGCTGCTCCTGGCCGCGTTCGTCGGTACGGGCTGACCTGCGGAAAGGCGTCGTAACACGCCGGGCGGTTACTCTTGGAAGGCGCGCTGCTTCTGCGGCGCGCCTTTCGTCTTACAAGGAGTACCTGCCATGGCCCGCCCTGTTCCGGGAGAGCTCACCTTCGTCGCCCCGCGCGGAGCCAAGAAGCCGCCCCGGCACCTCGCCGACCTCACTCCCGAGGAGCGCCGTGAGGCGGTGGCCGCGATCGGCGAGAAGCCGTTCCGGGCCAAGCAGCTCTCCCAGCACTACTTCGCGCGCTACGCGCACGACCCGGCCGAGTGGACCGACATCCCCGCGGGCTCCCGCGAGAAGCTCCGGCAGGAGCTCCTCCCGGACCTGATGAACGTCATCCGGCACATCAGCTGCGACAACGACACCACCCGCAAGACCCTGTGGAAGCTGCACGACGGCACGCTCGTCGAGTCCGTGCTCATGCGCTACCCCGACCGGGTCACGATGTGCATCTCCTCGCAGGCCGGCTGCGGCATGAACTGCCCGTTCTGCGCCACCGGCCAGGCGGGCCTGGACCGCAACCTGTCCACCGCCGAGATCGTGCACCAGATCGTCGACGGCATGCGCGCGCTGCGCGACGGGGAGGTCCCCGGCGGCCCGGCGCGGCTGTCGAACATCGTCTTCATGGGCATGGGCGAGCCGCTGGCCAACTACAACCGCGTGGTCGGCGCCATCCGCCGCCTCACCGACCCGGAGCCCGACGGCCTGGGCCTCTCCCAGCGCGGTATCACCGTCTCCACCGTCGGCCTGGTCCCCGCCATGCTGCGCTTCGCCGACGAGGGCTTCAAGTGCCGCCTCGCGGTCTCGCTGCACGCGCCCGACGACGAGCTGCGCGACACCCTGGTCCCCGTGAACACCCGCTGGAACGTCCGCGAGGTCCTCGGCGCGGCCTGGGAGTACGCGGAGAAGTCCGGCCGCCGGATCTCCATCGAGTACGCCCTGATCCGTGACATCAACGACCAGGCCTGGCGCGGCGACCTGCTGGGCAAGCTGCTCAAGGGCAAGCGTGTCCACGTCAACCTGATCCCGCTGAACCCGACGCCCGGCTCCAAGTGGACCGCCTCGCGGCCCGAGGACGAGAAGGCCTTCGTGGAGGCCATCGCCCGGCACGGCGTCCCCGTGACCGTACGGGACACCCGCGGCCAGGAGATCGACGGCGCGTGCGGTCAGCTGGCCGCTTCGGAGCGCTAGGTTCCGGTTCTGGCCGGTCGCGATCGGCCACGGGGTACCCTGTGGCCGAACCAATTTCATATTCCGACAGGGGAGCGCCACAGCGCTGAGAGTGCGGTATCCGTCATCCGCAGACCCTCTGAACCTCGCCCCGGTCATTCGGGGTAGGAAGTTCGGTCACCACTCAAGCTGTTGCGCCCTGCCCGGCGTCCGCTCGCGAAGAGCGCCGGGCAGGGCCGCGTCTTCTCCTGGACATCCCAGGAGGAATTCACCAGTGAGCACCACCAAGAAGCTGGCGGGCGCAGCGCTCGCGGCCGCGCTGGGCGTCGCCACGCTCAGCGCCTGCGGCGGCGATGCCAAGGACAAGTCCGCGGGTTCGAGTGACGCCCCGAAGTCCAAGACGGTCACGCTCGTCTCCCACGACTCCTTCAACGTGACCGACACGGTCCTCAAGGAGTTCGAGCAGCAGAGCGGCTACACCGTCAAGGTGCTGAAGTCGGGGGACGCGGGCGCGGCGCTCAACCAGGAGATCCTCACCAAGGGCTCCCCGCGCGGCGACGTCTTCTTCGGCGTCGACAACACCCTGCTCTCGCGCGCCCTCGACAACGGGATCTTCACGCCGTACGAGGCCAAGGGCCTGGCCGGGGTGAAGCCCGAGTACGTGCTCGACAAGGAGCACCGGGTCACGCCGATCGACTCCGGCGACATCTGCGTCAACTACGACAAGGCGTACTTCGCCGACAAGAAGCTCGCCCCGCCGCAGACGCTGGACGACCTGGTCAAGCCGGAGTACAAGAACCTGCTGGTCACCGAGAACGCGGCGACCTCCTCGCCCGGCCTCGGCTTCCTGCTCGCCTCCGTCGGCAAGTACGGCGAAGAGGGCTGGAAGGACTACTGGAGCAAGCTCAAGGCCAACGGCGTCGAGGTCGTCGACGGCTGGGAGCAGGCCTACAACGAGCGCTTCTCGGGCTCCGCGGGCGGCAAGAAGGCCAAGGGCGACCGTCCGCTGGTGGTCTCCTACGCCTCCAGCCCGCCGGTCGAGGTGCTGTACGGCGAGCCGCAGCCGGCCGAGGCCCCGACCGGCGTCTCCACCGGCACCTGCTTCCGCCAGACCGAGTTCGCGGGTCTGCTGAAGGGAGCGAAGAGCGAGGAGGGCGGCAAGGCCCTCCTGGACTTCCTGATCAGCAAGAAGTTCCAGGAGGACATGCCCCTCCAGATGTTCGTGAACCCGGTGACGAAGGACGCTTCCCTGCCGGAGCTGTTCACGAAGCACGGTGTGGTGATCGAGAAGCCCGAGAACGTCGCTCCCGAGAGCATCGCCAAGAACCGTGATCAGTGGGTCAAGGCATGGACCTCGCTCGTCGTGAAGTAAGCGGCACCAAGGAGCCGGGTGCGGCGCCGGGAGGCGCCGCACCGGGCCCCGGCCCTCGCGAGGGCCGGCGGGCGATCGCGGTGCGACTCGCCCTGATGGCCGTACCCCTGGTCTTCTTCGGGCTCTTCTTCGCCTATCCCGTCGCCGCGATCGTCGGGCGCGGGCTCAAGACCGACGACGGCTGGCAGTTCGGCCGGATCGGCGAGGTGCTCGCCCGGCCCGACATCGCCGACGTGCTGTGGTTCACCACCTGGCAGGCGCTCGCCTCCACCGCGCTCACGCTGGTGATCGCACTCCCCGCCGCGTACGTCTTCGCGCGCCTCGACTTCCCCGGCAAGCAGCTGCTGCGGGCGGTGGTGACGGTCCCCTTCGTGCTGCCGACCGTGGTGGTCGGTACCGCCTTCCTCGCGCTGGTCGGCCGGGGCGGGCTGATGGACGAGCTGTGGGGCGTCCGGCTGGACACCACCGTGTGGGCGATCCTGCTCGCGCACGTCTTCTTCAACTACGCCGTCGTCGTAAGGACGGTCGGCGGGCTCTGGGCGCAGCTGGACCCGCGCCAGGAGGAGGCCGCCCGCGTGCTGGGCGCCGGACGGTTCGCCGCCTGGCGGCATGTGACGCTGCCGGCGCTGGCCCCGGCGGTGGCGGCCGCCTCGCTGATGGTGTTCCTGTTCACCTTCAGCTCCTTCGGCGTCGTGCAGATCCTGGGCGGCCCCTCGTACTCCACCCTGGAGGTGGAGGTCTACCGGCAGACCGCGCAGTTCCTGGACCTGTCTACGGCCGCCGTGCTGACGATGGTGCAGTTCGCGGCGATCGGCGGGGTCCTCGCCGTGCACGCCCGGACGGTGCGTCGGCGGGAGACCGCGCTGCGGCTCGTGGACCCGGCGCGTACGGCCCACCGGCCGCGCGGCTGGGCGCAGAGCGCCCTGCTGGGCGGGGTGCTGCTGACGATCGCGCTGCTGATCGTGCTGCCGCTGGGCGTGCTGGTGGAACGGTCCTTCGACGTTCCCGGCGGATACGGGTTCGGTTTCTACCGGGCGCTGCAGGACACGGGCGCCGGCGGCGGAACGTTCCTGGTGCCGCCGCTGGAGGCGATCTGGAACTCGCTCCAGTACGCGCTCGCCGCCACCGCCATCGCCCTGCTCGTCGGAGGCCTCGCGGCCGCCGCGCTGACCCGGCGGGCGGGCCGTTTCGTACGGGGCTTCGACGCGCTGCTGATGCTGCCGCTCGGGGTGTCCGCCGTGACGGTGGGCTTCGGCTTCCTGATCACACTGGACGAGCCGCCGCTGGATCTGCGGACCTCGTGGATCCTGGTGCCGCTCGCGCAGGCGCTGGTGGGCGTGCCTTTCGTCGTACGGACCATGCTGCCGGTCCTGCGCGCCGTCGACGCACGGCTGCGGGAGGCGGCCGCCGTCCTCGGCGCGTCCCCGCTGCGGGCGTGGCGGGAGGTGGACCTGCCGCTGGTGCGGCGGGCCCTGCTGATCGCGGCCGGGTTCGCCTTCGCCGTCTCGCTGGGCGAGTTCGGTGCGACCGTCTTCATCGCCCGGCCCGACCGGCCGACGCTGCCGGTGGCCGTGGCGCGGCTGCTGGGACGGGCCGGTGAGCTGAACTACGGGCAGGCGATGGCCCTGAGCACGATTCTGATGCTGGTGTGCGCGGTGTCCCTGCTGGTGCTGGAGCGACTGCGACCCGACAAGACCTCCGGAGAATTCTGATGACGCTGCTTCAGCTGGAAGGGGTGTCGGTCCGCTTCGGTGAGCGGGCGGGCGGGTACGCCCTGGACCGCGTGGACCTGCGGGTCGCCGAGCACGAGATCGTGTGCGTGCTGGGGCCGAGCGGGAGCGGCAAATCCACCCTGCTCCGGGTCGTCGCCGGGCTCCAGCAGGTGTCCGCGGGGCGGGTGCTGCTCGGCGGCGCGGACCAGGCGGCCGTGCCCACGCACCGTCGGGGCGTCGGCCTGATGTTCCAGGACCACCAGCTGTTCCCGCACCGGGACGTCGGCGGGAACGTCGCTTTCGGGCTGCGGATGCGGGGCTCCTCGAAGAGCGCCTGCGAGGGCCGGGTCGCGGAGCTGCTGGAGCTGGTCGGGCTCCCCGGAGCCGGGAAGCGGGCGGTGGCCTCCCTGTCCGGCGGCGAGCAGCAGCGGGTCGCGCTGGCCCGGGCACTGGCCCCGTCCCCGCGGCTGCTGATGCTGGACGAACCGCTGGGTCAGCTGGACCGCGGGCTACGGGAGCGCCTCGTGGTGGAGCTGCAGGGCCTGTTCTCCCGGCTGGGCACGACCGTGCTGGCCGTCACGCACGACCAGGGGGAGGCCTTCGCGCTGGCCGACCGGGTGGTGGTGATGTGCGACGGGCGGATCGCGCAGGCCGGTACCCCGCTGGAGGTGTGGCAGCGGCCCGCGTCGGAGTTCGTGGCGCGGTTCCTCGGCTTCGAGAACGTGGTGCCGGCCGTGGTGTCGGGCGGCGTGGCGGGGACCCCGTGGGGGAAGGTGCCGGTTCCCGATGGGGAGGCGGACGGGGAGCGGCGGCTGCTGATCCGCCCGGCGGGGGTCGTGCTGGGGCCGGACGGCCTGCGGTGCGAGGTGCTCTCCCGCACCTTCCGGGGAACGCACGTCGCACTGCTGCTGCGGCCGGAGGCGGGTCCGGTGCTGGAGGCGGAGTGCGCACTGGCGGGGGCGCCCGCCGTGGGGGACCGGGTCGCGGTGACCTTCGCCCCCGCGGAGGTGGTCGTACTCCCGGCGGACGCCCCGGGCTTCGGTGACGTGGACGACGCCGCCTAGGGGCGGATGCCGTCGCAGGAGATGGGCAGGTGGCGCGGGCCGCGCAGGACCGCGTTCTGACGGTACGGGGGCGGGTCCTCCAGCAGTTGCGGGTTCTCCAGCCTGCGGGCCAGCTCGCTCAGCGCCAGCTGGGCCTCCAGCCGGGCCAGCGGAGCCCCGAAGCAGCTGTGGATCCCGCTGCCGAGGCCGAGGTGCTGGATGTCCCCGCGGTCCGGGTCGAAGCGGTCCGGGTGGTCGAACCGCTTGGGGTCGCGGTTCCCGGACGCCAGGATCAGCCAGAGCGACGCGCCCTTGGGGATGGTGACGCCGCCGATCTCGATCTCGGTGAGCGGGCTGCGCTGGGGCAGCAGCTGCACCGGCGGTTCGTAGCGGAGCAGTTCCTCGACGATGGGGACGGCCATACCCGGGTCCTCGCGCAGTCGCTGGAGGACCTCCGGGTGGCGCAGCAGGGTCAGCATCCCGTTGGTGATGAGGTTGACGGTGGTCTCGTGGCCCGCGATCAGCAGGAGGGCCGAGGTGCTGAGGATCTCCATCGTCGTCATCGTGCCGTCCGGCGTGTCCGCGGTCGCCAGGTGGGACAGCATGTCGTCGCCCGGGTTCTTGCGGCGCTCCTCGATCAGCCCGGCCAGGTACATGCCGAGCTCCATCCGGGTGTCCTGCGAGCCCTTGTGGCGCTGGGAGGGGTCGGCGTCCGGGTCGGGGTCCAGGCTTGCGGCGAGGGTGTCGGCCCAGACGTGGAACCGCGGCTCGTCCTCGGGCGGCACACCGAGCAGCCGGCAGATCACCGAGACCGGGAAGGGGTAGGAGAACTGGTCGACGAGGTCGATCCGGTCCAGCCCGTCGGCCGCGACGATGCCGTCGATGAGCCCGGAGACGATGCCCTTGAGCTCGCCGCGCATGTCGTGGACCCGGTGCGGGGAGTGCGGCGGCCCGAACGGCCGGTTCGTCATCCGGCGCAGCCGGTCGTGCTCCGGCGGGTCGAGGCCGAGGAAGGACGGCGGCAGGGCCGTCTCCCCGTCCTCCTCGGTCTGGGCCAGCGGATCACCCGTCGTCGGCGTCAGGTTGCGGCGGTCGGAGCTGATCCGGGGGTCGTGGAGGAGGCTGTGGATCTCGTAGTACGTGCTGATGACGTACGGCCCGTCGCTGTCCTGGGACACCGGTGTCTTGCGGAGCTCCTCGTACAGCGGATACGGATCGGCGCGGTTCGCGTAGTCGATGATCTCCCGCAGGATGGCTTGTGTCATGACAGGTCCTCGTGGTCCTCGGGGGAGGGCGCGGCGGGGTCAGTGGCGCGCGGGGGTGAAGGTCATCTTCCGGTCGGCCGGCGAGTAGCCGCTGAGGGTGATGGTCGGGCCGTGCGTGGGCACCGACGGGTCCGGGAAGTCCGCGGCCAGGGCCTTGTGCCCCTCCGGCCTGCGGTCCACGGTGGCGAACTGCGGCGGGAACGGCGCGGTCGTCTCGATCAGGTGCTGGTAGAACGGCAGCCAGCGGCACTGGTCGAAGGTGACGGCTGCGATGACGCGCCCCTGGTACCCGTACACGGCCGCGAACCTGCGCTCGTCGCGCGAGCCCTGCGTGATGAGGATCTCCGTTCCCATCGGAGGGACGCCGACGGACTTGATGTTCACCCCGAACTGGGAGGACCAGAAGGCCGGTACCCACACGTGGGGGCGGCGGTCCATGCCCTCGCTGAGCATGTTGTGCGCCGCCGTCTCGGCCTGGGCGACGGCGTTGCCCCAGTGCTCCAGGGACAGGAACTGGTACCCGAACAGAGCGTGCGGGGAACGTGCCACGTCACCTGCCACATAAATGTCGTCGGTGACGATGCCCCAGATGTTGAAGGCCCGGCAGCCCGCGTCACAGGCGATGCCGCGGGGTCCCGCACCCAGTCCGGATCCGGCGAGCCATTCGGTGTTGCGCTGCGCGCCGAGAGAGACGACCACCACGTCGGCCTCGACGGTGGCGCCGTCGGACAGGTGCGCGGCGCGGACCCGCCCGGAGGGGTCGCCCTCCAGCGCGGTCACCATCACACCGGTACGCAGGTCCACTTCGTGCGTGCGGTGCATCTCGGCCGCTACCTCGCCGATGACTCCGCCGAGCGCGCCGACCAGCGGGGCGTTGCCCCGCTCGGCGACGGTGACGGGCAGGCCGCGCTCCCGGCAGGCGGACGCGATCTCCGAACCGGTGAAGCCGGCTCCGATGACGAGCACCCGGCGGGGACCGGCCGCGAGGCTGCGTTCCAGCGCGGCGCCGTCGTCGCGGGTGCGCAGGACGAAGACGCCGTCCAGCGCTCCCTCCTCCTCGTTCGGCCACGGCCGGGCCCGTACGCCGGTGGCGATGAGCAGGCGGTCGTACTCCACCTCGTCACCGTCGGCGAGCCGGACCCTCCGGCCCGCCATGTCCAGGCCGGTGGCGGGGACCCCGAGACGCCACTTCGCGTCGATGTCCCGGCGGCGGGGGAGCGCGGTGCGGTCCGCGGTCGCCTTGCCCAGCAGGACCTGCTTGGACAGCGGGGGCCGGTCGTACGGCTCGTACGGTTCGTCACCGATCATCGTGAGCGAACCGGTGAAGCCCTTCTCGCGCATGGTCTCGGCCGCCCGCAAGCCGGCCAGGGAGGCGCCGACGACGACGATCCGGCCGTCGCGCTTGAGGCGCTCCAGACTTCCGTCACCGTTCACCGCGCACCTCCGCGGTGGGTACGGGCTCGTCCGACGCGTCGTATTCGACGAGGATGGCCTGGACCGGACAGGCGGCGACGGCGCGCGCGACGTGCTCGCGCTGCTCCTCGTCGGCCTCCGGGTTGTACAGCAACGACTCGTCCCCGTGCATGGCGAACACGTCGGGAGCGAGGAACGCGCATTGCGCGTATCCCTGGCAGCGATTGAGGTCGACGACAAGCCTCATGAAAGACCCGTCCTTCCGTGGCCCGGTCATCCGCGTGATCCCAGTCGTCCCCGAGCCCCCCGTCCCCGATCCCTCCCCTCATCCAGGATGCGCGCGGGAGCCAAGGACGGCCTGCCGGGCGGCAGATGCGCAGGTCAGCGCCGTGTTCGCAGGATGTGGACGCTGATGACGAGAGCCCAGGCCGGGAACACCAGCTCGGACCAGGGCACACCGGACCCGATGACGATCAGGACCAGCCCGACGACGGTGCCCAGCACGCCCAGCGACCTGGGGAAGGCCCCGAGCCGCCGCCCGATCGCCGTGGTCGCGAAGACGAAGACGGCCGCCATCCGCATGCAGTAGGTCGCGAGGATCGTGTAGGCGTAGTGGCGGCCGAAGCCGGAGGGCGTGTTCTCCGCCAGCACGGTGCCCGCCGCCCCGGCGGCGACGAACAGGGTGGCGACGAAGACGAATCCGCTGCCGAGGAACACGGTGGCGATGAATCTGTCCTCGGCCTCGCCGGTATGGGCGCGCAGGGCGCCCATGAACCACAGGAAGAAGATCCCGGCGAAGGGCACGATCTCCAGGGCCACCCGTACCGCCCAGCGCCGGTCCGGATCGATGGCCGTGTCGGCGTTCCCCGACGGGACGGCGATCCGTATCAGCACGATCGCCGCCGCGAGCAGCAGCGCGAAGGCGACTCCGACCATTCCCGCGGCGCGCGGGGTCCGCAGCCGCTGAGTCGTGGGTTCCATGAACCCTCGCTTTCTCCCCCGTCCAGCAAGCGGCAGGCGCGGCTCCGCCACCATCGGGGACCGGCCGACCGGGTGAACCGGCCGACCGGGTGAACCGGCCGACCGGGTGAACCGGCCGACCAGGTGAACCGGCCCGCCTACGCCACCGGTTCGGGGACCGGGGCGTCCGCCTCCGCGTCGGAGCCCTCGTGCTTGCCGTACCAGGCGACCGCCACCGCCCCGGTCACGGCCAGGACGAAGCCCAGGACGGCCAGCCAGGCGAGGCCCGGGCGCGAGGCGTCGCCGAGCCACAGGACGCCGATCGCGCCCGGGAGGACCGTCTCGCCGACGACCAGGGCCGCCGTCGCACCGTTCACCGAGCCGATCTGGAGGGCGACGGTGTGCAGGTACATGCCGCCGACGCCCGCCACCACGATGGCGTAGAGCGCCGGGTCGAAGAGCAGCGTGCCGAGGTCGAAGGGGTCGATGCCGTCGAGGATCCGGACGCCGACGCCGAGCGCGCCGAAGCCCAGGCCGGACAGCAGGCCCGCCAGGATCGCCGCCCCGCCGCCCAGCAGCCGTACGGCCACCGTGCCGCCCGCCATCAGCAGCAGGGTGATCCCCAGCAGCCACCAGTGCGTGGACATCGGCGCGTGGTGGCCGCCCTCGTGGCCCGCCGCCGTCGCCAGCAGCACCAGCGCCGTGCAGACCACTCCGATGGAGGTCCACTCCTTGCGGCTCAGCCGGATGCCCAGCATCTTCACGCTCAGCACGGCCGTGATCACCAGATTGGCGCTGATCACGGTCTGCGAGAGGAAGAGCGGCAGCAACCGGGCCGCCAGAGCGCCCAGCCCGAAGCCCACGAAGTCCAGGATCGTGCCGACGATGAACTCCCACGTCATCGCCGCCTTGGCGGTGGACGACAGGTTGGGGCCGCCGTGCGCCGTCACCCCGGCGGCGGACGGGGACATCCGGGCGGCGCGGCGCGATCCGACGGCTTGCAGGACGGATCCCGTCCCGTAGCAGATGGACGCCGCGACAGCGGTCAGCAGGCCTATGAGCACCAAGGGCTCCGTTCACGTCTGGCAGGTTTTGCGGTACCTCTGCCAGACGTAAGAACGGGCCGGGAAGTTGCTTCGAGAGCTCAGCTCATCGACGCGAGCGCGCCAGGAACCTCGTCCACCGAGTCCACGAGGGCGATCCGGGACTCCATCGCCCGGCCGCGCGCCAGCGCTTGGAGCAGGGGCCAGGCCGGGAGGTGCTCGGTCCAGTGGGCCCGGTCGACCAGGATCATCGGCGCGGGCTCGCCCCGCGACGCGTAGTAGTTCGGCGTCGCGCTGTCGAAGACCTCCTGGACCGTGCCCGCCGCACCCGGCAGGAACACCACGCCCGCCGTGGACCGCGCCAGCAGTCCGTCCTCGCGGGTGGCGTTCGCGAAGTACTTGCCTATGTGGCCCGCGAAGGCGTTCGGCGGCTCGTGACCGTAGAACCAGGTCGGAATGCCCACCGAGTCGCCGCCGTCGGGCCACCGGTCGCGTACGGCGAAGGCCGCCTGCGCCCAGTCGGACACGGACGGGGCGAAGGACGGGGCCTTGGCCAGCAGCTCCAGGGCTTCGGCGAGGGCCTCGTCGGGGGCCGGGGCCAGGTAGGCGCCGAGGTTGGCGGCCTCCATCGCGCCGGGCCCGCCGCCGGTGGCGACCGTGAACCCGGACCGGGCCAGCGCCCGGCCCAGCTCGGCCGCGCCCCGGAACTCCGCACCACCCCGGGACATGGCGTGGCCGCCCATCACGCCGACCACCCGGGCACCGGCGAGGTGCTCGTCGAGCGCGTCGGAGACGGCGTCGTCGTGGATGGAGCGCAGCATCGAGGAGAAGACGTCGCCGTCCGCCTTGGTCTCCTGGAACCAGGCGTAGGCCTGGGCGTCGGGAGTGGCCTCGTACCCGCCGAGCAGCCCGGCGAACAGCTCCTCGGGCGTGTACAGCAGGCTCCGGTACGGGTTGAACGGCAGGTCCGGCACGGGCGGGAAGACCAGCGCGCCGTCGGCGCGGACCTTCGCCGAGGCGTCGGGCTCCATCGCGCAGCCCAGGAACACGGCCGCCGAGGTGTCGGCGGACAGCAGGGCGAACGTCCGCTCCAGCAGGTTGACCGACTGGATCCGGTAACCGCTGAGCGAGCCGCGGGCCACGACCCGGTCGAATTCGGCGAGCGTCTCGATCTCGATGTCTGCGTTGACCATTCGGCCCACCCTAAGGGCTGCCCGGGTCAGCGGGTCAGTGCCAGGGACGTCAGCTGTGCCACACCCCAGCTGACCGGTACGCAGACGGCGATCAGGGCGGTTGCCCGCAGACTCGCGGCCGTACGCAGGGCCTTGGCGGGCGCGCCGAGGTCGTGCAGGGCCTCGCGGGTGGCGGCGCGGCCCTGCCGGGCCTCTACCGCGGATGTGAGAAGGGTCGCGGCGGCGCACAGGGCCACCAGGGCCGCGGCCGGCTCGGTCAGCGGGCCCAGCGGGACGAGCAGCCCGCCCCGGTCGGGCAGGGCCAGGGCGGTGAGGGCGCCCGCCCCGACCGCGCACAGCACCCCGAGGGGCGGGCCGAGCCGGGGCGCTTCCTCCTGGAGGGCCCGCCCGGCCAGCAGCCGGAGCGCGCCCGGGCGTACGGCCTGGACCAGCGTGCCGCACACGTAGGCCAGGCCGGGTCCGGCGAGGGCGAGGCCGATCGCGGTGAGTGACCAGCCGGCCAGCATGCCGGGCCCGCCCCGCCCCGCGTACGCCTCGACGGCGAGGCCGCAGGAGGTCAGCGCGATGCCCCAGGGCAGGCCGGTCTGCGGGGCCGTCGGGGTGCGCCGTCGGCCCAGGACGCAGGCGGCACAGGCCGACGCGGTCAGGGGGAGCAGGACCAGGAGGGTGAGGGCGGCCGCCACGGGCAGCGGCTGGCCGGCGTGGAGCAGCCCGGCCCCGGCTCCGTCGAACGGCAGCCCGGACAGGTCGCCGCGCAGGTGGAGGAAGGCGGCCAGGGCCAGGGCGCTGCCCAGGGCGCAGGCGACGGCGGTGGAGAAGGCCGCGGCGAGAGCGAGCCGTACGGGTCCCAGCCCGGCGGCGTCCAGTCCTTCCCGGGGCCGGGTCGCCGGGTCGGTCCGGGCGACGGCGACGGCGAAGTGGACGGTGGCGGCCAGCGGCACCAGGGCCCACAGCAGGCGCGGGAACGATCCGGCGGGCCGGGCCACCGCCTCGGCGAGCACGTACAGCAGCAGGAACCCGGTACCGGCCGAGGCGGCGGCGACGAGGAGCCGGCGCAGCTGGACGAGCGGGCGGGAGCCGCGGGCTAGGCGGAGAGCGAGCACGCGGCCTGGTCCTCCGTGGTCTCGGAGGCGGGGGGCCCGGCGGCTGCGGCGTCGCGGCCGTCGAGCAGGGCCAAGCGGCGGTCGGCGACGGCCGCCGCCTCCTCGTCGTGGGTGGCCAGCAGCACGGTGATCCCGTGGGAGCGGGCCGCGGTGGTCAGCGAACGGAGCAGCAGGGCGCGCTCGGCCCGGTGCAGCGGAGCCGTGGGGTCGTCGGCGAAGATCACCGCGGGCGCGTTGACCAGGGCCCGGGCCAGTGCCACCCGCTGGGATTCGGCCCGGGTGAGGGCACGGGGGCGCTTGCGGGCGAAGCCGCCGATGTCGAGGCGGTCCAGCCATTCGCAGGCGGCGTGCTTGGCGCCGCGGTGGGAGGCGCCGGCGATCAGCAGCGGCAGGGCCGCGTTCTCCCACACCTTCAGCTCGGGCAGCAGCTGCGGCTCGGGGCCGATCCAGCCGAACCGGTCGCGGCGCAGCCGCTCGCGGGCCAGGGCGCCCATGGTGTGCACGGGGACGCTGTTGAACCAGACCTCGCCCTGCTCGGGCCGCAGCTGTCCGGACAGGCAGCGCAGCAAGGTGGTCTTGCCGCTGCCGCGCGGGCCGGTCAGGGCCAGGATCTCGCCCTGGCGGACTCCCACGCAGACCCCGGTGATGCCCGGAGAACCGCTGTGGGAGTAGTGAAGGGACCGTGCCCAGAGCAGATCATCTTGCGGCAGGGCGTTGTCGGCTGGGGCAGTGTCCCGTGGAGCCACCATGGCGTACACCTCCGTCCGGGGGAACGAAGCGGAGCCGGCCGAAGTCACTGGCGCCGCACTGAGATGTAAAGAGATGAACCTCTTGGATGGTGACAGCACACGGCCCGGACCCCCGCGTTCTCACTCGAACGGAGGATCCGGGCCGTGTGGTTGGAGCATTGCGGCGCCGGACGGTTCACCGTCCGGACCGGCGGCTGTCTACAGCTTGGTCCACGCCTCGGTGAGCACCGAGCGCAGGATGCCTTCGATCTCGTCGAAGGTGCCCTGGTCGGCGATCAGCGGCGGGGCCAGCTGGATGACCGGGTCGCCGCGGTCGTCGGCCCGGCAGTACAGGCCGTTCTCGAAGAGGGCCTTGGAGAGGAAGCCGTAGAGCACGCGCTCCGTCTCCTCGTCCGTGAAGGACTCCTTGGTGACCTTGTCCTTGACGAGCTCGATGCCGTAGAAGAATCCGTTGCCGCGGACGTCGCCGACGATCGGCAGGTCGTGCAGCTTCTTCAGCGTCGAGAAGAAGGCGTCCTCGTTGTCCAGCACGTGCTGGTTGAGGCCTTCCTTGTCGAAGATGTCGAGGTTGGCCAGCGCGACCGCCGAGGAGACCGGGTGGCCGCCGAAGGTGTAGCCGTGCAGGAAGGTGTTGTCGCCCTTGTAGAACGGCTCCGCGATGCGGTCCGAGACGATGCAGGCACCGATCGGGGAGTAGCCCGAGGTCATGCCCTTGGCGCAAGTGATCATGTCCGGGACGTAGCCGAACTTGTCACAGGCGAACATCGTGCCGAGGCGGCCGAAGGCGCAGATCGTCTCGTCGGAGACGAGCAGCACGTCGTACTCGTCGCAGATCTCGCGGACCCGCTGGAAGTACCCGGGCGGCGGCGGGAAGCAGCCGCCGGCGTTCTGCACCGGCTCCAGGAAGACCGCGGCGACGGTGTCGGCGCCCTCGAAGAGGATCTCCTGCTCGATCTGGTCGGCGCACCAGCGGCCGAAGGCCTCGGGGTCGTCGCCGTAGATCGGGGCGCGGTAGATGTTGGTGTTCGGCACCTTGTGCGCGCCGGGGACCAGCGGCTCGAACGGCGCCTTCAGGGCCGGCAGGCCCGTGATGGACAGGGCTCCCTGCGGGGTGCCGTGGTAGGCGACCGCACGCGAGATGACCTTGTACTTGGTGTGCTTGCCCTGCAGCTTGAAGTACTGCTTCGCGAGCTTCCAGGCGGTCTCGACGGCCTCGCCGCCACCGGTGGTGAAGAAGACCTTGTTCAGGTCGCCCGGGGCGTAGTCGGCGAGTCGCTCGGCGAGCTCCACGGCCTTGGGGTGTGCGTACGACCAGATGGGGAAGAACGCGAGTTCCTGGGCCTGCTTGTAGGCGACCTCGGCCAGTTCCTTGCGGCCGTGACCGGCGTTGACCACGAACAGTCCGGCGAGACCGTCGAGGTAGCGCTTGCCCTTGTCGTCGAAGATGTAGGTGCCCTCACCACGCACGATGGTGGGGACGGGCGCGTTCTCGTAGGACGACATGCGGGTGAAGTGCATCCACAGGTGGTCGTACGCGGTTTTGGAGAGGTCCTGGCTCACGGGCTATCGAGTTCCCCACATATAGGTCTGCTTCTTCAGCTTCAGGTAAACGAAGCTTTCGGTTGAGCGCACGCCGGGGAGCGTGCGGATCTTCTTGTTGATCGTGTCCAGCAGGTGGTCGTCGTCCTCGCAGACGATCTCCACCATCAGGTCGAACGAGCCCGCGGTCATCACCACGTACTCGCACTCGGCCATTGCGGTCAGGGCGTCGGCCACCGGGTCGAGGTCTCCCTCGACGTTGATGCCGACCATGGCCTGGCGCCGCAGGCCCACGGTGAGCGGGTCGGTGACCGCGACGATCTGCATGACGCCCTGGTCGAGCAACTTCTGCACGCGCTGGCGCACGGCCGCCTCGGACAGGCCGACCGCCTTGCCGATGGACGCGTAGGGACGGCGACCGTCCTCCTGGAGTTGCTCGATGATCGCCAGGGACACAGCATCGACCGAAGGGGACGGTTGTCTGTTCCTGGAATCTGCGCTTCGACTGACCACGACCACACTGTGCACGAGGAGTCGTCTGTTCCGCAAGACGGAATCGATGAAATCCGTTGTCTGGCGACTCCGATCTCACTGATTTCGTAGGTCGTGGCGTCTGGGTCTGTCGAAAGCGTCCGCCGAGAAGCTAGGCTTGGGATTCGTCTCAACCATTGGACATGTGATCAGGAGTGTGGCTGTAGTGACCACCGAACTGCGTCGTCTGCGCAACTACATCGGCGGAGAGTTCAAGGACGCCGCCGACGGGCGGACCACCGAGGTGGTCAACCCCGCCACCGGCGAGGTGTACGCCACCGCCCCGCTCTCCGGCCAGGCCGATGTCGACGCCGCCATGGCCGCCGCCGCGGCGGCCTTCCCGGGCTGGCGTGACACCACGCCCTCGGAGCGCCAGAAGGCACTGCTGAAGATCGCGGACGCCTTCGAGGCGCGCGCGGACGAGCTCGTCGCCGCCGAGTCGGAGAACACCGGCAAGCCGCTGGGCCTCACGGCCAGCGAGGAGCTGCCGCCGATGGTGGACCAGATCCGCTTCTTCGCGGGCGCCGCCCGGCTGCTGGAGGGCCGTTCGGCCGGCGAGTACATGGAAGGGATGACGTCGATCATCCGCCGTGAGCCGGTCGGCGTATGCGCCCAGGTCGCGCCGTGGAACTACCCGATGATGATGGCCGTGTGGAAGTTCGCTCCGGCCATCGCCGCGGGCAACACCGTGGTGCTCAAGCCCTCGGACACCACCCCGGCCTCCACCGTACTGATGGCGGAGATCATCGACTCGGTCCTGCCCAAGGGCGTCTTCAACGTCATCTGCGGTGACCGCGAGACCGGCAAGGCCATGGTCGAGCACTCCACCCCGGCGATGGCCTCCATCACCGGCTCGGTGCGCGCCGGCATGCAGGTCGCCGAGAGCGCCTCCAAGGACGTCAAGCGCGTCCACCTGGAGCTCGGCGGCAAGGCCCCGGTCGTGGTCTTCCCGGACGCCGACATCGCGAAGGCCGTCGAGGACATCGCGGTCGCGGGCTACTTCAACGCCGGCCAGGACTGCACCGCCGCCACCCGCGTGCTCGTGCACGAGTCGATCCACGACGAGTTCGTGGCCGCGCTCGCCAAGGCCGCCTCGGACACGAAGACCGGCCAGCCGGACGACGAGGACGTGCTGTACGGCCCGCTGAACAACCCGAACCAGCTCAAGCAGGTCGCGGGCTTCATCGAGCGCCTCCCCGCGCACGCCAAGGTCGAGGCGGGCGGCCACCAGGTCGGCGAGAAGGGCTACTTCTACGCCCCGACCGTGGTCTCCGGCCTCAAGCAGGACGACGAGATCATCCAGAACGAGGTCTTCGGCCCCGTCATCACCGTCCAGTCCTTCGCGAACGAGGCCCAGGCCCTGGAGTACGCGAACGGCGTCGAGTTCGCCCTCGCCTCCTCGGTGTGGACCAAGGACCACGGCCGCGCGATGCGGATGTCCAAGAACCTCGACTTCGGCTGCGTGTGGATCAACACCCACATCCCGCTCGTCGCCGAGATGCCGCACGGCGGCTTCAAGAAGTCCGGCTACGGCAAGGACCTCTCCGCCTACGGCTTCGAGGACTACACGCGCATCAAGCACGTCATGACCTCGCTCGACGGCTGATCGGCCGCATCGATCACAGCACAGCGTTGACGGGGCGGGCGGTAGACAACATGTCTATTGCCCGCCCCATCGCGTTCACCGAGGCTGAACCCATGCCTGAACTCGCCTTCTCCCGCCGCGCCGCGCTGCGCGGCCTCGGTGCCGCCGGCCTGCTGGCCGCCCTCACCGGCTGCGGAGTCCCCGCCGCCTACGTCCCCGAGGACCGGCGCGAAGGCCCCGACGGCTCCGGCAGCGACCGGACCGTCGTCTTCTCCAACTGGCCGCTGTACATCGACACCGACGACGAGGACGAGGAGCGCCGTCCGACCCTGGAGGCGTTCTCGGAGCGGACGGGCATCGAGGTCCGGTACACCGAGGAGATCAACGACAACGACGAGTTCTTCGGCAAGGTCAGTCCGGCCCTGATGAACCACCAGGAGACGGGCCACGACCTGATCGTGGTCAGCGACTGGATGGCCGCCCGCTTCGTCCACCTGGGCTGGGCCCAGAAGATGGACCGCTCGGCACAGTCCAACGTGGCCGAGCACCTGGACCCGCAGCTGCGGTCCCCCGCCTTCGACGACGGCCGGCTCCACACCGTCCCCTGGCAGTCGGGGATCACCGGCATCGCCTACAACCGCAAGGCCCTGGGCCGGGAGATCAAGTCGGTCAAGGACCTCTGGCAGCCCGACCTCGCGGGCAAGGTCACCCTGTTCTCCGGCCTCGACGAGTCCTTCGCGCTGCTGATGCAGGGCGAAGGCGTGGACGTCACCCGCTGGACGGAGTCCGACTTCTACCGGATGTGCGACCAGGTCGAGAGCATGGTGCGCAAGAAGCACATCCGCCGCTTCACCGGCAACGACTACACCTCCGATCTGAGCAAGGGCGACGTCCTGGCCTGCCAGGCCTACTCCGGCGACGCCATCCAGCTCCAGGCCGACAACCCGGACATCGAGTTCGTGGTGCCGGAGGAGGGGGCCGAACTCTGGGCGGAGAGCCTCCTCGTGCCCAACCTGGCCCGGCACAAGGCCAATGCCGAGGCCCTGATCGACCACTACTACGCCCCGGAGGTGGCGGCCGAGCTCGCCGCCTCCGTCAACTACGTCTGCCCGGTCCCGGCCGCCCGTGAGGTGCTGGCCGGCTCCGGCGACAAGGAGACCGCCGAACTGGCCGAGAACCCGCTGATCTTCCCCGACGGCGACATGCGCAAGCGGCTCGCCGTGGCCCGGGACATCTCCTCGGCCGAACGCCGCTCCCTCGCCCGGCGGTGGAACGCGATCGTCGGGCTCTGATCACGGACCGGCCACAGAATTGAACGCGTTCATCAATGTGGCTGAACGTGTTCAGAAAGCTGGCGTAGGCTTCCTTTCATGAGCGAGTCAAACGCCGTTCAGCGGCGGATCCGTGCCTGGTTGACCCTGTTCCTCGTCTGCCTCGTGCTCAGTGGACTCACGGCCTTCCCCCTGGTCAGCGAGCTCCACTGGGCCAACGCCCTGCTGGACAACGAGTGGTTGCGACGGGTGGGCGACGGACTGGACCGCGCCGATGCCGACTACCCCTTCCTCCTCTACGGCACCGACTGGCTCGCCTTCGCCCATCTCGTCATCGCCGTCTTCTTCTACGGCGTCCACCGGGACCCGGTTCGCAACATCTGGATCGTCGAAGCCGGCATGGTCGCCTGCGCCGGCATCATCCCGCTGGCCCTGATCTGCGGCCCGATCCGGGGCATACCCATCTGGTGGAGCGTCATCGACATGTCGTTCGGCGTCTTCGGGGTGATCCCCCTGATGGTCCTGCGTCGCATGATCAAGCGCCTTGAGGCGATGGCTACTTAGCGAAGGCCGCCATCACGATGCCGAACGTCACCTTGTTCATGTCCTGCCCCTTGGCATCGGTGGAGTTGACCGAGTAGACCAGCGTGCGCGAGAGATCGCGCGTCCCCCCGATCACGGTGCTGTAGCCGTACCGGGAGCCCGTCTTGCCGTAGGTCACCGTGCCGTCCGGCAGCACCAGCCGCTTCAGCCCCGCCGTCTGCGCGGCGTCCTCGCCGCTCTCGAAGTCCTTCACCCCAGGCACCGTGAACATCTCCTCCAGCTGCGCCTTCGGCACCACCCGGCCGCCGAACAGGGCCACGGTAAACTTCTCCAGGTCCGCGGTGGTCGATATCAGGTCCCCTGCGGCCCAGTTGGAAGAGGAGTTCCAGTCCGTCACGTCGACCAGCTCCCGCGTGCCGTCGGCCCGCGGCACCGCCTGGTAGCCGTGGTGGTGCGGGCCGGGTATCCGGTTCTGCTCACGGGACGGCACCGACGTGTGGTGCAGGCCCAGGGGCCCCAGTATCTGGGCGGTCAGAGCCCGCTCGTACGTCGTGCCCGTCAGCTTCTCGATCAGTACGGCCAGGACCGTGTAGTCGATGTTGAGGTAGTGCTGCTTCTCGCCCGGCCGGAACTCCGGCCCCTTCGCCACGGCGTTCGCGATCAGGGCGCGCGGGTCGACCACGTCGAACCGGTGGGCGTACTGCGCCTCGAAGGAGTCCCCCGGACCGTCGGCCGGCCGGATGCCGCTCGTGTAGTTCAGCAGCTGCCGCACGCTGACCGGCTCGAACTCTCCTGACAGCAGCCCCGGCAGGTACTCCTGCACCGGCCGGTCCAGATCCACCCTGCCCTCGGCGGCCAACTGCAGCACCACCGCCGCGGTGAAGGTCTTCGTCACCGACCCGGCCCGGAACCGGGCGCCCTCGATCGGCTCGCGCCCCGTCCGGATGTCGGCCACGCCGGAACTTCCCTTCCAGCTACCGCTCGTACCACCCACGCGGACCAGCGCGGCCGTCGCGTACGGGTTCTGCGGGCCGAGCCCCGCGATCGCCTTCTCCAGCGCCGCCGCGTTCGGCGGGGTCGAGACGGCCGGCGCCGCGGCGCCCGCCGGCACCGGAGCCGGAGCGGCGTGTGCGACCGCCGGGCCGGACGCGATGCCCAGGACCAGAGCGGCGGCGATCAGCGTGCGCGCGGATGCGTTCATGATGTCTTCCCCCTGCGAGACCGCGGGGCCCAGCTGCCCCGACGACCTCAATGTTCCTGGTCGGAGGGGTGGTTGAGGATCACCACTGAGAGGGGTCTTCTCCAGTACGACAACTGGGCCGCGAGAGGGAGGCGACACGCCGTGCACTCACTCTCCGGAGGGAGTACCCGCCGCGATCAGACCCGTCTCGTACGCGCAGATCACCGCCTGGATCCGGCCGCGCAGCCCCAGCTTCGCCAGCACGTTCCCCACATGCGACTTCACCGTGTGCTCGCTCACCACCAGCGCCGCCGCGATCTCCGCGTTCGACAGTCCCCGCCCCAGATGCAGCAGCGTCTCCCGCTCCCGCGCCGTCAGCACCTCCAGCCGGTCCGCCGCGAAGGCCGGCTGGGACGGACGCGCCGTCGCCGCCGTGTACTCCTCGATCAGCCGCCGCGCCACTGAAGGCGCCAGCAGCGACTCGCCCGCGGCCACCACCCGTACCGCGTGCACCAGATCGTCCCGCCGCACGTCCTTCAGCAGGAACCCGCTCGCCCCCGCGTGCAGCGCCTCGTACACGTACTCGTCCGAGTCGAACGTCGTCAGCATCACCGTCCGGCACGCGCTCCGCGCCGTGATCGCCCGGCACGCCTCGATCCCGTCCAGCACCGGCATCCGGATGTCCAGCAGCGCCACGTCCGGCGATAGCCGGGCCACCGCCTCCACCGCGGCCTCGCCGTCCCCGGCCTCCGCCACGACCTCGATGTCCTCTTGGACGTCCAGGATCATCGCGAACCCGCTGCGCACCAGCTCCTGGTCGTCCGCCACCACCACACGGATCGTCAATTCCCCACCTCCAGCGGCGAGGTTACAAGGACCACCCGCACCGAGAAGCCCCGCCCGCCCGGCACCGGACCGGCCTCGGCCGTCCCGCCGTGTGCCGCCGCCCGCTCGCGGATCCCGATCAGGCCGTGCCCGCCCGAGGACGGGCCCGTCCCGCGGCCGTCGTCCGTGACCCTCACGGTCAGCGCCCGCGCCCCGTACTCCAGCGCGACCTCCACGGCCGAGGCCGCGGCGTGCTTCACGACGTTCGTCAGCGCCTCCTGCACCACCCGGTGCACCGTCGCCTCCAGCGCGGCCGGCAGCTCCCGCACCTCGCCCGTCCGCTCGTACGACACCCGCACCCCGCTGGCCCGCACCCTGTCCAGCAGAGCCGGCAGCGCCCCGATCCCGGGCTGCGGCGCACGCGGAGCCGCCTCCTCCGTGCGCAGCACGCCCAGCATCGTGCGCAGCTGCGCCATCGCGTCCCGGCCCGTCTCGGCGATGGCCTCGAAGGCAGCCTCGGCCCGGGCCGGCGCCCGGCGGACCGCCACCGGACCGGCCTCGGCCTGCACGATCATGAGGCTGACCGCGTGGGAGAGGATGTCGTGCATCTCCCGTGCGATCCGGGCCCGTTCACGGGCCGCGGCCTGCTCCGCCTCGATCCGGTTCGCCCGCTCCAGCTGCGCCGCCCGGTCCTCGACGGCCGCCGTGTACGCCTGCCGGGTGGCCTGCAGCCGGCCCAGCGTGACCGCCGCCCCGAACACGAACAGCGCGAACAGCAGTTCCTTGGCCGTCGTCGTGTTGAGCGCCACGGAGCCCACGATGGCCACGGTCACGACCACCCCCATCACGAGCCGCACCCGCGCCGAACTCAGCAGCGCGATCGTGTAGACGGCGATCAGCGCCGCGTACGGCAGCGGCTGCCCGGGACCGTCCAGCGACAGCCGGTACACCGAGCCGGCCGCCATCACGCCGAACATCACCCACACCGGCGCCCGTCGGCGCCACACCAGCGGCACATTGACCAGCGTGGTCAGCAGGTATGCCGGCCAGTCGGCCGGCGACTCGTCCGGAGCCCTGGGCACGACGAACGGAATCGTCGTGGCCACCTGCACCAGCAGCATCAGGCCCAGGTCCTGCCAGCGCGGGTCCGCGTGCCGGATCCGCTCGCCGAAGGCCCGTATCACCGGCCGAACTCGGCCCGTACGGACTCCAGCGCGTCCACCCGGTTGGTGGTGATCGAGTCGACCCCGGCCCTGACGAGCCGCCGCATCGTCCGCTTGGTGTCCGCGGTCCAGGCCGACACCAGCAGGCCGTCCCGGTGGAGTGCGTCCGTCAGCTCCCGGCCGACCAGCCCGAAGCGGTAGTTGAGCCAGCGCGGGGCGACCGCGTCGATCAGCACCCGGCGCGGCGGCGACAGCGTGGTCCAGGTCAGCGCGATCTCCGCGCCCGGATCGGCGGCGCGGACCGCCAGCATCGTGTTGGGCCCCGCACAGTAGTAGGTGCGCTCGCGCGCCCCGCACTCGCGGACCTGGCCCACCACGGTCCGCACCGCCTCGAACGAGGCGCCCGGCAGGTCGAGCATCAGCCGGCCCGCCCCGCCCGCCGTCAGCGCGTCGCGCAGCGTCGGGACCGCGCCCTGCGTCAGCTCCGCCAACTGGGGGGCCGTGACGGCGTCAAGGCGCACGTCATGGCCCCACAGCCGCTGGAGCGTCTCGTCGTGGAGCAGGACCGGCACCCCATCGCGGGTCAGCCGTACGTCGATCTCGACCGCGTCCGCCCCGCGCGCGAAGGCGGAGCGGATCGAGGACAGGGTGTTCTCACGGACACGGTAGGGATCGCCGCGGTGGCCGACGGCAGTCAGGGTGCGCATGGCCCCATTCTCGCGGGCCGGAGGTTCAAGCGGCCGTCAGCGCGCGAGCCATTCGGCCGTGTACGCGTCGATCTCCGCGTTGAGCTTGGCCTTGCCGGCCGCGTCGAGGAAGGAGGCCTCGACGGCGTTCTTGGCGAGCTGGGCGAGACCGCGCTCGTCGAGGTCGAGGAGGCGCGCGGCCACCGCGTACTCGTTGTTGAGGTCGGAGCCGAACATCGGCGGGTCGTCGCTGTTGATGGTGACGAGCACGCCCGCGGCGACCATCTCCTTGACGGGGTGCCGGTCCAGGTCGGTGACGGCGCGGGTGGCGATGTTGGAGGTCGGGCAGACCTCCAGCGCGATGCGGTGCTCGGCCAGGTAGGCGAGCAGTTCCGGGTCCTGGGTGGAGCTGGTGCCGTGGCCGATGCGCACGGCGCCCAGTTCGCGGATGGCGTCCCAGATGGTCTCGGGGCCGGTGGTCTCGCCGGCGTGCGGCACGCTGTGCAGGCCGGCGGCGCGGGCCTGGTCGAAGTACGGCTTGAACTGGGGCCGCGGGACGCCGATCTCGGGGCCGCCCAGGCCGAAGGAGACCAGGCCCTCGGGGCGCAGGTCCACGGCGAGGCGGGCGGTCTCGGCGGCGGCTTCCAGGCCGGCTTCGCCGGGGATGTCGAAGCACCAGCGCAGGATGACGCCGAGTTCGGCCTCGGCGGCCTTGCGGGCGTCCTCGATGGCCTCCATGAAGGCCTTCTCGTCGATGCCGCGGCGCGTGGAGGAGTAGGGGGTGATGGTCAGTTCGGCGTAGCGGATGTTCTGCCGGGCCATGTCACGCGCGACCTCGAAGGTCAGCAGCCGGACGTCCTCGGGGGTGCGGACCAGGTCCACGACGGAGAGGTAGACGTCGATGAAGTGCGCGAAGTCGGTGAAGGTGAAGTACTCGGCGAGGGCCTCGGGGTCGGTCGGGACCTTCGAGTCGGGGTGCCGGGAGGCGAGCTCGGCCACGATGCGCGGTGACGCCGAGCCGACGTGGTGGACGTGGAGTTCCGCCTTGGGCAGTCCCGCGATGAAGGGATGAAGGTCGGTCATGAGGGTGCCTCCGGAAGGACGCGGGTGCGGGCAGGTCTGCCTTCATCGTAGGCAGGGACCGTGACTGTCGGTGGCAACGCTTAGCATGGCTGTACGAGAGGGGGGCGCCGCATGACCGACCAGAGCCCTGAGGCGAGGGACCCGTGGGCGCCGCCGGAGCGGCCGGTGGTGGACCTCGGTAAGCAGCGGGGCACGCCCGGACCGCCGTCCGTGCACGACCAGCACACGGTCGCCGGGATGCCGGGGGCGCATCCGTCGCAGCCCGCTCCGGCGCCCGCACCCGTGCAGCCGCCCGCGTACGGCTATCCGGCCCAGCCGGACGCGAGCGGATACGGGTATCCGACGCCCGTGCCCACGCCCATGGCTTCGCCGACCCCGACCCCGACCCCGCCCCTGACGCCGACCGCCGTGCCGGGCTACGGGTACCCCGGCGACGCGGGATACCCCGGGTATCCGGGATACCCCGGCTACCCGGGCAACGCCGGATACCCGTTGTACGCGGCGCCGAAGAACAACGGCTTCGGCGTCACCGCCCTCGTCCTCGGCATCATCTCGGTCGTCGGCTGCATCACCAGCTTCATCGCGATCGCGCTCGGGATCGGAGCCGTCGTCTTCGGCGCCCTGGGCAAGGGCAAGGCGACCCGCGGCGAGGCTGACAACGGCGGGATGGCGCTGGCCGGCATCATCCTCGGCGCGATAGGCATCGTGCTGGGCGCCCTGATGCTCCTCGCCATGTTCGCCCCGGTCATGGACAGGGACTGGGACTCCGACTACGACAGCCCGTACTCCAACTCGCGGGTGCGCGAGAAGATATGAGCCTCGGCCTGAGCCGGGGCTCAGGCTGAGGCCGAAGCCGCCGCCCACGGCCAGTCGGCGTCCCGGCCGCCCTCGATCAGGGACACCATGCGGAAGGCCGCGTCGGTGAGCCCGCCGAAGGTGTGCCGGTTCGCGGAGCCGGACGGCGCGTGGCCCACGCGGTAGCCCGCCAGGTTCCAGGTGTACACCGGCACCGTCGGCGGCACCTGGGCCGTCGGGTCACCGCCGTAGCCGTAGGAGGCTGCCTGCTCGTCGGTGACGATCAGCACCCGGTCGTGGCCGCGGTAGTGCTCCCGCACGGCCTGCGCCGTGTAGGTGCCGCCGAGGTTCCCGAACCGCTCCAGCACCTTCAGTACGGATTCGCCCCGGCTGTACGGGACCACCTGACTGGTCGAGCCGAACTGCACCAGGTCCGCGTCCTCGGCCCGCAGCGCCAGCGCCGCCCCGAACACGGCCGCCGCGTCCGCCCGGTTGAGCTTGGAGCGGTCCGACAGCGAGGACCACATCGACCCGGACCGGTCGACGAGGACCAGCGTCCGCCCGGGCAGCGCCGGTACGTTGCCCAGCGAGTGGCCGAGCGCCCGCTCCAGCGGGTACGCCCAGCGCAGCGAGGGCGCATGCTGGTAGGCCGCCAGGTAGCGGAAGGGGAACTGCCGCGCCCGGGCCACGGCCTCCGGGTCGCAGATCCTCAGCCCCACCTGCTCGGCCACCTGGTCCGAGACCCCGGCCTGGTCGAAGTTGCGCAGGTTGCGCAGCAGGGCCATCGCACCCATCGACGGGATGACCGCCTCCCAGGCGGCCGCGTCCATGGGCCCCTGCAGCCAGCCGGCCAGCGCCTCCCAGGTCATGCCCGCCTCCGCGAGCCGCTCGGCGCCGTCCGGGGCGAGCACCACACCGCGCCGCTCGGAGACCGGCAGCGCCATCAGGGCCCGGTGGGCCGCCAGGGTGCGGTTGCCCGCCGGGACCTCCGCGCTCTCCGGGTGGTGCCTGCGGTCGAGGGCGTAGCGGAACAGCTCGCCCTGCCAGGCCTTGGCCGGGTCGGGGGAGGCGTGCACGAGGTTGAGGACGTCACCGAACCGGTAGCCCTTCGAGTCGGTGTCGTACTTCAGCAGCGAGGTGCCGGAGTAGAGCCTGCGTACGGCGTCGGCGATGCCGCGCTTGACGGGCTTGGGCACGTTGCGCCCGTACGTCGCCGTCCAGTAGGCCAGCAGCTCACCGGGCTCGTCCGCGCGCCGCAGCACGGAGTCCACGACCTGCCGGTTCGAAGGCCCGTCGGTGGCGTCGGCGTCGAGCCGGGCCCGGACGTACTCGGCGGCGCCGACGAGTGAGGCGGTCCGCATGTTCGCGTCCCCGCGGAGCCAGCCCAGCAGGCCGGCGGTCCACGCGGGGTCCTCGACCGCGAGCCGCCGCACGAGGGCGCCGAAGCGGTCGTCGCGGTCTTCGCCGCTCTCGTAGGAGGTCTGCTGCGTCACGAAGTTGGCGACGGCGAGCAGGAACAGCTCGGAGCGCGCATCGCGTTCGTGACCCGGTCCGCCCTCGTGGGTGCGGGTGCGGCGGGTCGAGCGCACGGGCGAAGCCGGCCGAGAGGCGGACGCGGGCGCGGACGTGGACGCGGACGAGCGCAGGTTGAAACGAGCCATGGTGAATTCCCCCGAATTCAAAGGACGCGGGGGAGGCGTGACGTGAGGGATGCCCGAGATCGAAGTCGGCGACGGACTGTGTCGACTGCTCTGCCAAGCTGAGCTACCGGCCGTGGCCGGGCGGGATTCGAACCCGCGACCCGTTGATCCGGAAGTAACCGCTGCCTGCGCACCGGGCATCCCCCACGTACGGCCTCCCGAGATCAAGGTGGCGGCGGCCTGGTGTCTTTGCAAAAGAAGGAGCCGCTGCCTGCGCACCGGGAGGTGCGTGACGTAGGTGTCCAGAGAACAAGGTCGGCGAAACCACGTGGTGCTCTGCCGACTGAGCTACACCGGCTTGACGCCGGTGACGGGACTCGAACCCGCGACCGCCCCATTAACAGTGGAAGTAGGTCTCACCTGCGCACCTGGACAAGGATCACGTTAGGCGCCGGGTCCGGCCGCCGCCACGCAATTACCTCCCGGTCGGACCGTGGCCGCCATCAGCGGCGTCGGCACCATGACCTCGCCGTCGGCGCCCCCGCGCGACAGCGGGACCCGGATGATGCCGACCATCCGCGGGCGTGCCGACCCGTGGGCCCCGCCCGCGCTCGCGCACCATGAGTACGCAGCCGTCCCGGATGATCACGGCTGCCACCCGCCGCCGCTCCGTCACGCGCCGCTCCGTCACGCGCCGTCCGCGCGCAGCCGGTCCCGGGCCTCCATCAGGGCGAAGCCCAGCAGGTTCAAGCCGCGCCAGCGGGCCGGGTCCAGGGCGCGCTCGTCGTCGGCCGGCAGCCCGATGCCCCAGATCCGGTCCATCGGGCTGGCCTCCACCAGCACCCGGTTCCCGGTGGACAGCAGGTACGAGCGCAGCGCCGGGTCGGAGGCGAACTTGTGCACGCTGCCCTCCACCACGAGCGCGAACCGCTCCCGCTCCCAGATCGCGTCGTCGAAGCCGCGCACGAGCCGCCCGGCCTTCTTCGCCTCGGCCGGAGTGGCCGCCTCGAGCGCGGCGCGCTCGGCCTCCGCGTCCTGGAACAGACGGGCCTTCCCGGCCATCATCCAGTGCTCAGCCGTGGCATATCGGACATCACCCACAGTGAAGGCGGACGGCCACCACTGGCTGAGGCAACTCGGCCCGAGCGTCCCGTCGGGCCGCGGGCGGTGCCCCCAGAACGGCAGGAACTTCACCCGCTCACCGTGGCTGACCTGCTTGATCAGCTTGTCGATCATTTCCATGCACGCGAGTCTGACAGTCGCCACTGACACTTCGTACGGGATTTCGGGTGTGCCTCGACACATGGTCGACCGATTCCGTCGCGTAATCAAAAGGCAACAACGGAATCACTTGGCCGAGGGGATGTCCTCTGTCAGGATCGGCACTCAATTCGAGCTGTAGCTCGAACTGTAGCTACGGAGAGCGTGAGAGCGTGATGGGCAACCGCTTCCAGGTCAAGGACCGCTTCGCGGACGGCGCGCAGTACATCGACGGGCGACTCAGGTCCGGCACCTCCGGTCAGTCACACACGGTGGTCGATCCCGCCACCGGCGACGAGGTCCTCACCTACGAACTGGCGAGCACCGCCGACGTCGACGAGGCCGTCGCCGCCGCCAAGAGGGCTTTCCCGGCATGGTCCGGCGCCACTCCCGGGGAGCGTTCGGACGCCCTGCACCGGCTGGCCGCCGTACTGGCCGAGCAGGCGGAGGACTTCGCGTACGCGGAGTCCCTCCAGTGCGGGAAGCCGGTCAAGCTGTCCACGGAGTTCGACGTGCCGGGGACCATCGACAACACGGCCTTCTTCGCGGGTGCCGCCCGCCACCTCCAGGGGCAGGCGGCCGGCGAGTACTCAGGGGACCACACCTCGTACGTACGCCGCGAGGCCATCGGCGTCGTCGGCTCCGTCGCGCCCTGGAACTATCCGCTCCAGATGGCCGCCTGGAAGATCCTCCCGGCGATCGCGGCGGGCAACACCATCGTCCTCAAGCCCGCCGAGCTCACCCCGCTGACCTCGCTGATGTTCGCGCAGGCGGCCAAGGACGCGGGGCTGCCCGACGGCGTGATCAACATCGTCACGGGCGCCGGCCGTGAGGCCGGGGAGCACCTGGTCGGCCACCCCGACGTGGTCATGACCTCCTTCACCGGCTCGACGGCCGTCGGCAAGCGGGTCGCCGAGATCGCCACCGCCACCGTCAAGCGGCTCCACCTGGAGCTCGGCGGCAAGGCCCCCTTCCTCGTCTTCGACGACGCCGACCTGGAGGCCGCCGCGCACGGCGCCGTCGCCGCCTCCCTCATCAACACCGGCCAGGACTGCACCGCCGCCACCCGCGCGTACGTCCAGCGCCCCCTGCACGACGCCTTCGTCGCCCGCGTCGCGGAGCTGATGGAGACCGTCCGCCTCGGCGACCCCTTCGCGGCCACCACCGACCTCGGCCCGCTGGTCTCCCACGCCCAGCGCGACCGGGTCGCCGGCTTCGTCGAGCGCGCCCGCTCGTACGCCACCGTCGTCACCGGCGGCGAGGTACCGGGAGGTGAGCTCGCCGAAGGCGCGTACTACCGGCCCACCCTCATCACCGGCGCCGCCCAGGACAGCGAGGTCGTCCAGTCCGAGATCTTCGGCCCGGTCCTGGTCGTCCTGCCCTTCGACACCGACGACGAGGGCATCGCGCTCGCCAACGACACCCCCTACGGCCTCGCCGCCTCCGCCTGGAGCCGGAACCTCTACCGGGCCAACCGGGCCACCCGCGAGATCAAGGCGGGCTGCGTCTGGGTCAACGACCACATTCCGATCATCAGCGAGATGCCCCACGGCGGCTACAAGGCGAGTGGCTTCGGAAAGGACATGAGTGCCTACTCCTTCGAGGAGTACACGCAGGTCAAGCACGTGATGTACGACAACACCGCGGTTGCCGCGAAGGACTGGCACCGCACGATCTTCGGGGACCGATAGGAAACCTCCGCCTGACCAGCGGCCCAACATCCCGAAAGGGCAACGCGCATGGAGCAGTTCGAGCCCGACCGCCTCTCGGCGGCGCAACTCGCCGCGATGCGGCGCAGCCTCACCAGCGGGCGCGGCGCCCTCACCCGCCGCTCGCTGCTGCGCGCCTCCGGAGTCGGAGCGCTCACCCTCGGCGGCCTGTCCACCCTCGCCGCGTGCGGCATCCCGCCCGCCAAGCGCGCGGGTGACGCGGCGGCGGCCTCCGACGACCACTCGGCCCAGGAGAAGGAGATCAACTTCTCCAACTGGACCGAGTACATGGACACCAGCGAGGACGAGAAGAGCCGTCCCACCCTGGAGGAGTTCACCAAGCGGACCGGGATCAAGGTCAAGTACACCGAGGACATCAACGACAACGTCGAGTTCTTCGGCAAGATCCGCCCGCAGCTCGCCGCAGGCCAGGACACCGGCCGCGACCTGATCGTCGTCACCGACTGGCTCGCCTCCCGCATCATCCGCCTCGGCTGGGCGCAGAAGCTGGACCCCTCGCACCTCCCGCACGCCTACGCGAACCTGATCCCGCAGTTCCGCACCCCCGACTGGGACCCGGGCCGTTCGTACAGCTACCCGTGGACCGGCATCGACACCGTCATCGCCTACAACACCAAGGCCACCGACGGGAAGAAGGTCGACTCCGTCACCCAGCTGCTCGACGACCCCACCCTCAAGGGCCGGGTCGGCTTCCTCACCGAGATGCGCGACAGCGTCGGCATGACCCTGCTCGACCAGGGCAAGGATCCGGCGAACTTCACCACCGCGGACTTCGACGGGGCGATCGGCCGGCTCCAGAAGGGCGTGGACACCAAGCAGATACGCCGCTTCACCGGCAACGACTACACCGCCGACCTCGACAAGGGCGACCTGGCCGCCTGCCTCGCCTGGGCGGGCGACGTCATCCAGCTCCAGGCCGGCAACCCGGACATCCAGTACGCGATCCCGGCACCCGGCTACATCACCTCCAGCGACAACCTGCTGGTCCCCGCCCACGCCCGGCACAAGGCCAACGCCGAGAAGCTCATCGACTTCTACTACGAACCTGAGGTCGCCGCCCAGCTGGCCGCCTTCATCAGCTACGTCTGCCCGGTCGAGGGCGTCAAGGACGAGCTGGCCAAGATCGATCCCGCCCTCGCGGACAACCCGCTGATCGTGCCGGACAAGGCGATGGCCGCGAAGGCACACTCCTTCCGCTCGCTCAGCAGCGAGGAAGAGACGGCGTACGAAGAGAAGTTCGCCAAGCTGATCGGCGCGTAGCGGTACCCGCCTCGCCGCGAACCCCTCCCTTGACCTCTTCGCCCCACCCAACCCCGGGACCCATCCATGACTGACAAGACCGCGGGCGGCGACGTCCGCCTCGCCGGGATCAGCAAGCACTACGGCACCTTCACCGCCGTGCACCCGCTGGATCTCACCATTCCCCAGGGCTCCTTCTTCGCCCTGCTCGGCGCGTCCGGCTGCGGGAAGACCACCACCCTGCGCATGATCGCCGGCCTGGAGGAGCCCTCCACCGGCACGGTCCACCTCGGCGACCGGGCGGTCACCCACCTGCCGCCGTACAAGCGGCCGGTCAACACGGTCTTCCAGAGCTACGCCCTCTTCCCGCACCTGAACATCTACGAGAACGTGGCCTTCGGCCTGCGCCGCCGCGGCATAAAGTCGGTCAAGAAGCAGGTCGACGAGATGCTGGAGCTGGTCCAGCTCGGCCAGTTCGCCCAGCGCAAGCCGCACCAGCTCTCCGGCGGGCAGCAGCAGCGGGTCGCGGTCGCCCGTGCCCTGATCAACCACCCCCAGGTGCTCCTCCTCGACGAGCCGCTCGGCGCCCTCGACCTCAAGCTGCGCCGCCAGATGCAGCTGGAGCTCAAGCGCATCCAGACCGAGGTGGGCATCACCTTCGTGCACGTCACGCACGACCAGGAAGAGGCCATGACCATGGCCGACACGGTCGCCGTGATGAACGGCGGCCGCGTCGAGCAGCTGGGCGCGCCCGCCGAGCTGTACGAGAACCCGGGCACCACGTTCGTCGCCAACTTCCTCGGCACCTCGAACCTCATCGAAGCCGAGGTCCTGGAGGCGGGCGGCGCCGACGTCGTGGTCAGCTCGGCCGGGACGAAGCTGCGGCTGCCCGGGGCCCGCTGCTCGACCACCCCCAAGGCGGGCGGAAAGCTGCTGGTCGGGGTACGCCCGGAGAAGATATCCGTGGTCCACGCCGACGAGGAGGACACCATCGCGGCCGGCCGCAACAAGGTGCCCGGCCGGATCGCGGCCTCCTCCTTCATCGGCGTCTCCACCCAGTTCGTCATCGACAGCCAGGTCTGCCCCGAGCTGGAGGTGTACGTCCAGAACATCGAGCGGGACGCCCGCCTGGTGCCGGGCGCCGAGGTGGTCCTGCACTGGAACCCGGAGCACACCTTCGGCCTGGATGCCGCCCAGGACATCGACGCGGGCATCGAGACGGTCGAGGAGATCGCGTGACCGGCCCCGCTGTAGAAGCAGCGCCGCCCCAGGCGCCCGCCCCCGCCGGACCCCCGGTGCACAAGCCGTCGGTACGCAAGCGGCTGGTCCCGTACTGGCTGCTGCTCCCCGGCATCCTGTGGCTGCTGGTCTTCTTCGTGCTGCCGATGGTCTACCAGGCCTCCACCTCGGTGCAGACCGGCTCCCTCGAAGAGGGCTTCGAGGTCACCTGGCACTTCCAGACCTACTGGGACGCCTTCACCGAGTACCTGCCGCAGTTCCTGCGCTCCCTGCTGTACGCCGGCACCGCCACCGTGCTGTGCCTGCTGCTCGGGTACCCGCTGGCCTACCTGATCGCCTTCAGGGCGGGCCGCTGGCGCAACCTGCTGCTCGTGCTCGTCATCGCGCCGTTCTTCACCAGCTTCCTGATCCGCACGCTCGCCTGGAAGACGATCCTGGCCGACAGCGGCCCGGTCGTCGCCGTCCTCAACAAGATCGGCTTCCTGGACGTCACGAGCTGGCTCGGCATCACCCAGGGGGACCGGGTGCTGGCCACGCCGCTCGCGGTCGTCTGCGGTCTCACGTACAACTTCCTCCCCTTCATGATCCTGCCGCTGTACTCCTCGCTGGAGCGCATCGACACCCGCCTCCACGAGGCGGCCGGGGACCTGTACGCCCGCCCCGCCACGGTCTTCCGCAAGGTGACCTTCCCGCTGTCCATGCCGGGCGTGGTCTCCGGGACCCTGCTCACCTTCATCCCGGCGAGCGGCGACTACGTGAACGCCGAGCTGCTCGGCTCCACGGACACCCGGATGATCGGCAACGTCATCCAGTCGCAGTACCTGCGGATCCTCGACTACCCGACGGCTGCCGCGCTGTCGTTCATCCTCATGGCCATCGTGTTGATCATGGTCACCATCTACATCCGCCGAGCGGGGACGGAGGACCTGGTCTGATGCGCACCTCCATCGCCTGGCTCCGGCGCAATCTGGTCGTCATCGCGGGCCTCGTCACGCTCGCGTACATGATCCTGCCGAACGTGGTCGTGACCGTCTTCTCCTTCAACAACCCCACCGGGCGGTTCAACTACGCCTGGCAGGAGTTCTCGCTCGACGCGTGGAAGGACCCCTGCGGGGTCGCCGACCTGTGCGGCTCCCTCTCGCTCTCCCTCCAGATCGCCCTGTGGGCCACCGTCGCCGCGACCGCGCTGGGCACCGCCATCGCCTTCGCGATGGTGCGCTACCGCTTCCGGGCGCGCGGCGCGGTCAACTCGCTGATCTTCCTGCCCATGGCCATGCCCGAGATCGTGATGGCGGCCTCACTGCTCGCCCTCTTCCTCAACATGGGCATCCAGCTGGGCTTCTGGACGATCCTGATCGCCCACATCATGTTCTGCCTCAGCTTCGTCGTCGCCGCCGTCAAGGCGCGTGTCCTGTCCATGGACCCGCGGCTGGAGGAGGCCGCCCGCGACCTCTACGCGGGCCCGGTGCAGACCTTCGTACGGGTCACCCTGCCGATCGCGGCACCCGGTATCGCGGCGGGCGCGCTGCTCTCCTTCGCGCTCTCGTTCGACGACTTCATCATCACCAACTTCAACTCGGGCAACACCGTCACCTTCCCCATGTTCGTGTGGGGATCGGCCCAGCGCGGTACGCCTGTGCAGATCAACGTCATCGGCACGGCGATGTTCGTCATCGCGGTGCTGGTGGTGCTCGCCGGCCAGATGGTCGGCAACCGCCGCAAGAAAGCACAACCGAAGTAGTTCGAAAGCACGTCATCAGTTCCGTAGGGAGTTGGAAGCCATGGCCCCAGTCGCCATGCGAAGTGTTGCGAAATCCCTTTCCGAAGCGAAGCCGGTCTCGTACTGGCTGGACGACCCCGGCAAGCCCGCCGCGCAGCCGGCGCTGACCAGCGACGAGCGGTGCGACCTGCTGGTCATCGGCGGCGGCTACAGCGGTCTGTGGACCGCGCTGATCGCCAAGGAGCGCGACCCCGGACGGGACGTCGTCCTGATCGAGAGCAAGGAGGCGGGCTGGGCCGCCTCCGGCCGCAACGGCGGCTTCTGCGCCGCCTCCCTCACCCACGGCCTCGGCAACGGAATGGCCCGCTGGCCGGGGGAGCTCGCCAAGCTGGAGGAGCTGGGCGCCCGCAACCTCGACGCCATCGAGGAGGCGGTCGCCCGCTACGGCATCGACTGCGACTTCGAGCGCACCGGCGAGATCGACGTGGCCACCGAGCCCCACCAGGTCGAAGAGCTGCGGGAACTCCACGAGGAGGCCGGCCGCCTCGGCCTCGCGGGCGGCTCCGAGTGGCTGGAGGGGGACGCGCTGCGCGCCGAGGTCGACTCCCCGACCTTCCTCGCGGGCCTCTGGGACCGTGACGGCGTCGCCATGCTCAACCCGGCGAAGCTGGCCTGGGGCCTCAAGCAGGCCTGCCTCGACCTCGGGGTGCGGATCTACGAGAACACCCGCGGCCTCAAGATGGCCTCGGCCGGTCCGGGGATGACCGTGCAGACCCCGTACGGGACGATCCTCGCGCGCCGGGTCGCCCTGGGCACCAACATCTTCCCCTCGCTCGTCCGCCGCATCCGCCCGTTCACCGTGCCGGTCTACGACTACGCCCTGATGACCGAGCCGCTGGACGAGGCGCAGCTCGCCTCCATCGGCTGGAAGAACCGGCAGGGTCTGGGCGACAGCGCGAACCAGTTCCACTACTTCCGGATCACCAAGGACCACCGGATCCTGTGGGGCGGCTACGACGCGATCTACCCGTACCGGGGGAAGCTCGACTCCGAGTACGACCACCGCCCCGAGACCTACCTCAAGCTCGCGGAGCACTTCTTCACCTGCTTCCCGCAGCTGGAGGGGATCCGCTTCAGCCACGCGTGGGGCGGGGCGATCGACACCTGCTCGCGCTTCTCGGCCTTCTTCGGCACCGCGCACTCGGGGAAGGTGGCCTACGCGGCCGGCTACACCGGGCTCGGGGTGGGCGCCACCCGCTTCGGCGCGGACGTGATGCTGGACCTCCTCGACGGGGTCTCCACTGAGCGCACCCGGCTGGAGATGGTGAAGTCCAAGCCGATGCCGTTCCCGCCCGAGCCCTTCGCGTGGACCGGGATCACCCTCACCAAGTGGTCGCTCGCCCGCGCCGACAGCCGGGGAGGGCACCGCAACCTCTGGCTCAGGACGCTGGACCGCTTCGGCCTCGGCTTCGACAGCTGATCCGCCGAGGCGCACGCCCCCGCCGCACACCCGCCCGCCGGCGTGTGAGCCGCTTCACCACGTCGGAGTAACGGAATCCGCGTCATAGACCCGCCCGGCCCCGCTCTCTCCCGGTGAGAACCCTTCACCGGCACGAGACGAACGGAGGCCGGGCGATGGCGATCCCGGAGGCCAAGACGGCAGTGGAATGGCTGGTATCGGTGGCGCCGGATCCCGAAGCCTGCCGGGCGCGGTGGGAGAGCAACCCCCTCGGGGTCGCCCTGCTGCCCGCCGGCCGGCGCTGGGACGTGCTGATCCTGCCCGGGGAGCTGGGGCAGGCCACCCTCGACGTGCTGGCCCTGCTCCTCGCCCGGCCCGGCCCGGTGCTCGCGGATTTCGGCGACTCGCGGCTGGGCTTTTTCGTGCCTCCGGGCACGGCGTCCCGCTGGGTCGGTACGGGCGTACGGGGCGCCGGGCGCGGGACCTGGATCGTGGTGCCGTATCCCGGCCGGGCCACGGGCGGGGTGCGCTGGCTGGTGCTCCCGGACGGGCAGGGGATGCTCACCGACCCGGTGGTGCTGGAGCTCGCGATGCACGAGGCGGCCGCGCGCGTGGCGGCGGAGGAGGGCCGGACGTCTTGACAAGGGTATTGGTCTGGACCATCTTGGGCTCCTCCCTCGGTCGCCTCCCCCAGACTCCGTCCGGGGGACCCCCAGGGAGGTGCCCCCAGAACCCCTCCATCCCCCCACGTACCGGAGGCAGTTGTGCGCAGAGCCTGGTCCCTCCTCACGGCCGCCGCCCTCGCGGCGGCCGGCTTCCTCGCCGCGGGCCCGCCGGCCGCGGCGGCCGACGCCGACCTCGTACGCAACGGCGGCTTCGAAGCCGGCCTCGACGGCTGGAGCTGCTCGGGCGGCAGCGGAGCCGCCGTCAGCTCGCCCGTGCACGGCGGCGGCTCGGCCCTCAAGGCCACCCCGGCCGGCCAGGACAACGCCCGCTGCTCCCAGACCGTCGCGGTCAAGCCCGACTCGGCCTACACGCTGGCCGCCTGGGTGCAGGGCGCCTACGTCTACCTCGGCGCGAGCGGCACCGGCACCACCGACGTGTCGGCCTGGACGCAGACCCCGGGTGCCTGGAAGCAGCTGACGACCGGTTTCCGCACCGGCCCGTCGACGACCTCCGTCACCGTCTACACCCACGGCTGGTACGGCCAGCCCGCCCACCTCACCGACGACCTCACCCTGATCGGACCCGACCCGGGCGGCGCGGTCCTGCCGCCCGTCGCCCCCACCGGCCTGACGGCTTCCGCCACCTCGTCGAGCACGGCCTCCCTGTCCTGGCCGGCGGTACCCGGAGCCACCTCGTACACCGTCCACCGCGACGGCGCGACGCCCCTGTCCGTCAGCTCCGGCCCGGTGACGGTCACCGGACTCGCCGCGTCCACCACGTACACCTTCCGGGTCAGCGCGGTGAACTCGGCGGGCGAGTCCCCCAAGAGCGCCCCCGTCTCGGTGACCACGACGAGCGGCGGCGGTGGAGGCGGCGGCCTCCCGGCGCACGCGCTCGTCGGCTACCTGCACGCGAGCTTCGCCAACGGCTCGGGCTACCTCCGGATGGCCGACGTGCCCGCCTCCTGGGACGTCATCAACCTCGCCTTCGGCGAACCGACTTCGGTGACCTCGGGCGACATCCGCTTCCGGCTCTGCCCGGCCGCCGAGTGCCCGAACGTCGAATCCCCGGCCGAGTTCAAGGCGGCCGTCAAGGCCAAGCAGGCGGCGGGCAAGAAGGTGCTGATCTCCATCGGCGGCCAGAACGGCCAGGTGCAGCTGTCGACCACGGCCGCCCGCGACACCTTCGTCTCCTCCGTCAGCGCGATCATCGACGAGTACGGCCTGGACGGCCTCGACATCGACTTCGAGGGCCACTCCCTCTCCCTCGCCACCGGGGACACCGACTTCCGCGCCCCCACCACCCCGGGAATCGTCAACCTGATCTCGGCCGTGAAGACCCTGAAGGCCACGTACGGCCCCGACTTCGTCCTGACGATGGCCCCGGAGACCTTCTTCGTCCAGCTGGGCTACCAGTACTACGGCTCGGGCCCCTGGGGAGGCCAGGACCCGCGGGCGGGCGCGTACCTCCCGGTCATCCACGCCCTGCGCGACGACCTCACCCTGCTCCACGTCCAGGACTACAACTCGGGCTCGATCATGGGTCTCGACAACCAGTACCACTCCGTGGGCGGCGCGGACTTCCACATCGCCATGACCGACATGCTGCTCACCGGCTTCCCGGTGGCCGGCGACGCCGCCCGCGTCTTCCCGCCGCTGCGCCCGGACCAGGTCGCCATCGGCCTGCCGGCCACGACGAACGCGGGCAACGGCCACACTCCGCCCGCCGAGGTGAACAAAGCCCTGGACTGCCTGACGAAGAAGGCCGGCTGCGGCGCGTACCAGACCCACGGCACGTGGCCGGGCCTGCGCGGCCTGATGACCTGGTCGGTGAACTGGGACCGCTTCGGAGGCTGGGAGTTCAGCCGGAACTTCGACGCGTACTTCGGGGGCGCGGCCGGCTGACCCGCCCCACCGCCAGCAGCAGCGGGGCGCACACGAGGAGACTGGCCAGCACGTCCAGCGGCCAGTGCCAGCCCCGCAGCACCAGGCCCACGGCCGTCGCACCCGTCAGGACGAGGGCGACGGCCGTCGGCCATGCCCGGCGGGTGTACGGGGCGACGAGCAGCGCCGCCCCGAGGTAGGCGACGGCCGCGGTCGCGGTGTGGCCCGAGGGGTAGTAGCCGGCGGCCCAGGGCTCCAGCGGGCCGGGCCGGGCGGTCCATTCCTTCAGCGGGACGACCAGGGCCGGGACCAGGGCCATGGCCAGGGCCGCGGCCGCGGCGCCGCGCCGGTTGCCGCGCCGGGCGGCGTACGCCACGGCGAGGAGGAGCACGGGCAGGGCGACGGGGACGTTCCCGAGGTCCGAGAGCCGTTCGGTGACGGCGTCGGGGACGCTGCGGACGAGGGCGCGGCTGAGGCGCGCGTCCGGGGACAGCAGTGGCCCCGACACCAGGACCTGCCAGGTGATCAGGGCGAAGGCGGTCAGGCAGAGCGTTGCCTGGACGGCGGCCTTGGAAAGAGTGGCCGGCCGTCCCGGAACAGGGGGGATGGTTCCGGGACGGCCGCCCGGATCGGGTCGCCGCACGCCCCGGGGGGTTTGGGGCGGTCGGCCGTCCGATCGGTGAGGAGTGTGCGCGAACGCATGCCCAGTACGGCGCTGGGGAAGCCCGGCACTGGTGTCGCCCACGGTTTCCCGGGAGCGGGGTGTCTCACTCATCTGCAGAAACCGTACGGCAGCGAAAGGGGGACCGACAGCAGGAACGCGCTCCCGCCATCGGCCCCCCACACGTTCTTCACAGCGCCCGACGATTACCGCCGGTAGCGGTCGAGCGCTGCGCTCGGACGTTCTAACCGTTCGATCAGATGCCCGCGAAAGCGGCCTCGATGATGTCCAGGCCCTCGTTCAGCAGGTCCTCGCCGATGACGATCGGCGGCAGGAAGCGGAGCACGTTGCCGTAGGTGCCACAGGTGAGGACCATCACGCCCTCGGCGTGGCAGGCCTTGGCGAGCGACGCGGCCGCCTCCGGGAACGGGGTCTTGGACGCGGGGTCCTTGACGAGCTCGATCGCGATCATGGCGCCGCGGCCGCGGATGTCGCCGATGATGTCGTACTTCTCCTGCATGGCCGTCAGGCGGGCCTTCATGACGGACTCGATCTTCTTCGCCGCGGCGTTGAGGTCGAGCTCCTTCATGGTCTCGATGGAGCCGAGCGCACCGGCGCACGCCACCGGGTTGCCGCCGTAGGTGCCGCCCAGGCCGCCCGCGTGGGCGGAGTCCATGATCTCGGCGCGGCCGGTCACGGCGGCGAGCGGCAGACCGCCCGCGATGCCCTTGGCGGTGGTGATCAGGTCGGGGACGATGCCCTCGTCCTCACACGCGAACCACTGGCCGGTGCGGCAGAAGCCGGACTGGATCTCGTCGGCGACGAAGACGATGCCGTTGTCGTTGGCGAACTTCACGAGCGCGGGCAGGAAGCCCTTGGCCGGCTCGATGAAGCCGCCCTCGCCGAGGACCGGCTCGATGATGATCGCGGCGACGTTGTCGGCGCCGATCTGCTTGGTGATCTGGTCGATCGCCTGGGCGGCGGCCTCGGGACCGCAGTTCTCGGCGCCGGTGGGCCAGCGGTAGCCGTAGGCGACCGGGACGCGGTAGACCTCGGGGGCGAACGGGCCGAAGCCCTGCTTGTACGGCATGTTCTTCGAGGTCAGCGCCATCGTGAGGTTCGTACGGCCGTGGTAGCCGTGGTCGAAGACGACGACGGCCTGGCGCTTGGTGTACGCACGGGCGATCTTGACGGCGTTCTCGACGGCCTCGGCGCCGGAGTTGAACAGGGCCGACTTCTTGGCGTGGTCACCCGGGGTCAGCTCGGCGAGGGCCTCGCAGACCTCGACGTAGCCCTCGTACGGCGTGACCATGAAGCAGGTGTGCGTGAAGTTCGCGAGCTGCGCGGAGGCGCGGCGCACGACGGCCTCGGCGGAGGCGCCGACCGAGGTCACGGCGATGCCGGAGCCGAAGTCGATCAGGCGGTTGCCGTCGACGTCCTCGATGATGCCGCCGCCCGCACGGGCCGTGAAGACGGGGAGCACGGAGCCCACGCCGCCGGCCACCGTCTCGAGGCGGCGGGCCTGCAGCTCCTGCGACTTGGGGCCGGGGATCGCGGTGACGATGCGGCGCTCCTGCGGGACAGCGGTCATAGAGGGCTCCTGGGGGTGTTTTCGGACGCACTTGTGTCTTTGTCCGCAGGCTAGGCCCGGGGGTGGGGGTACTGCATGCTCCGTTCGGGAGTGGTGCCCGCGTGTCCTTGTCCGTGACGGCCATAGGAAGGATGCGGGACGTGTCCCGCCGGTCATGGCGGTGTACGGCCCCAACGCCCGGGCCGGGCACTAGATTGAGCGCCGCAGCGCACGGCACGGTCAGGGGGCAGGGGTTCATGGACACCGAGGGCACGTACGACGGTCAGGAGACCCGTTCGGGTCGTGTACCGCGACCCGCCGGGCCCCCCGCGCACCCGCCGGCCCTGCCGGGCCTCCCGCCGAAGCCCTCCCACGCGCCGGCGGCCGGGCCGGCGCTGGAGGACTGGCTGCGCCATCCGCGCGCCTCCGACGGGCCGGGCGTCTGGACCTACGGGCACGTGCCGCGGGCCGCCGAGGAACCCGAGGTGACCCCCACCCGCCAGCTGGTCAGCGGAGCGCTGATCGCCCTGCTGGCCGGGCTGCTCCTGTGGTCCCTGCTGTGGAACGGCTACCTCGGCGGGTTCTGGCTCTGGCCCCTCTACATGTTCACGCCCGACTCCTGGGCGGGGACGCTCCCGTCCGTCGTGGCCTCGTACGTCTGGTACGCCCTGGTCGCCGCCACCCTGACCATCGGCTTCGGGCGCCTCGGCCGCTGGCCCGAGCTGGGCCGCAGGCTGCTCGCCAGCCGCGCCGTCCGCGCCGTGCACGCCTTGCAGACCGCCGCCCCGGTCCGCCCCGAGGCGGGGGGCGCCGACGACCCCGCGCGCTGGCCGCAGTTGCGGGGTGCCGGGCTGGGGGACGCGGCCGAACGGCTCGAAGGGGAGGCCGGGGCCGGGCGGATGAACGACGTGGACTACGCGCGGATCCGACGGGCGTGGGAGTCCGTGTGCGCCGACCCGTCCCGGCTCCGGGCGTTCGCCGAGGCCGTGCGCGACAAGGGCGCCGGGGCCTGCGTACACCCGTCCGGGGAGCGGGACCTGCCCGTGCGCGCCGCCCGGCACGACCTGCTGGCCCGGCAGGTGCTGCTCGGCACCGTCGAGGACGGCCGGCGCAACCCGTACGCCCGCCGCGGTACCTCGCTCGCGCTCGACCCCGAGGTCCTCGGGACCTCGCTGCTCGCCGTCGGGCCCTCGGGATCCGGCAAGACCGGCCGGCTGGTGCGGCCCGTCGTCGAGTCCCTCGCGCTGCAGGCGCTCGCCGGCCAGGCCGCCGTCGTCGCCGTCGGCGCGGCCGGGGCCCGGCTCGGGCCGGACGCCGCGTACGACGTCGTGGTCCGCGTCGGCGACCCCGACTCCGTCTACGACCTCGACCTCTACGGCGGCGCGACGGACCCCGACGAGGCCGCCACCCTGCTCGCCGAGGCCTTCGTCGGAGACGTGCAGGGGATCGAGGTGCGCCGGGCCGCGACCGCCCTCGCCCAGCTGCTGGGGCCCTTCCGGGCGGCGTACGGGCGCTTCCCCGCCGTGGCCGAACTGCGCGAGCTGCTCGACCAGATGCCGGACGCCTTCGGCGAGCTGCGCCGGGACCTGGCCGACGCCGGCCTGCACACGATGCTCCGCGAACTCGACGCCCGGGAACGGCAGCACGGGGCTCCCGCGGACCCCGGACCGGCTCTCGCCGACCGCGTGGCCCTGCTCGACCGGCCCGCCTTCGCCGGGTTCTTCGACACCACCGGCCAGGGCCGGCCGTTCTCGCTGCGCACCCTCGAACACCCGATCCGGGTCCGCGTCGACCTGCCCGAGCGGGGACACGCCGACGCCTCGCGGATGCTGGCCCGGCTGCTGCTCGCGCAGTTCAACGCCGCCGCGGCCGCCCGCGCCGACCGCTCCCTCTTCGCCTTCCTCGCCTTCGACGACGCCTCGCACACCCTGACCGCGCAGACCGTCCGGGGCGTGCAGCGGCTGCGCTCGGCGAACGCCGGAGTCCTGCTCACGCTGCGCTCGCTGGACGACGTACCGGAGGAGCTGCGGACCCCGCTGCTCGGTGCGGTCGGCTGCCGGATGGCCTTCTCCGGGGTCACCACCTGGGACGGCAAGCGGTTCGCCGAGACCTGGGGCACCGAATGGGTGGAGACGCGCGACGTCACCCACCGCACCGTCTTCGCCGACCAGCCGCTGACCCGGGCGATCCACGCCTTCCGCAAGCTCGTCACCGGCAAGGCCGTCACCACCGACGCGGTCACCGTGCGGCAGGTGGAGCGGGAGCGGTGGTCCGCCTCGGACCTGGCGCACGACGTGCCGCCGGGGTACGCGGTGCTGTCGCTGACCTCGGTCCGGGGGGAGCGGGCGGCTCCGCTGCTGGTCCGGCTCGGCGGAACCGCCTGAACGGACCCGTACGAGGTGGCAGAATCGAGGGGAGCCGTTCGTACGACACGGCGAAAAGTGGACGCGGCTCCTCCTGCTGCCCTTCTGTCCTTCCCCTTCCGCCGCCCCCTCCCGCTAAGGCCTCCGGTAACCGATGCCGCTCACCCTCGCCTCGCTCGTCCAGCACTCGGCCCTCAAGCTCAGCGTCCGGGCGGGGGAGGGTCGCCTCGACACCCCCGTGCGCTGGGCCCACGTCAGCGAGCTCGCCGACCCCGTGCCCTACATGGAGGGCGGGGAACTGCTCCTGATCACCGCGATGAAGCTGGACGCGGAGGACCCGCAGGAGATGGTCCGCTACGTACGCCGCCTCGCCGCGGCCGGGGTCGTCGGCATCGGCTTCGCCGTCGGCGTGAACTACGAGGCGATCCCGGAGGCGCTGGTCGAGGCGGCGCGCGGCGAGGACATGCCGCTGCTGGAGGTCCCGCGGCGGACCCCGTTCCTCGCCATCAGCAAGGCCGTCTCCGCCGCACTCGCGGCCGACCAGTACCGGGCCGTGACCGCCGGCTTCGAGGCGCAGCGGGAGCTGACGCGCGCCGCGCTCGCCGCCGACGGGCCCGCCGAGCTGCTGTCGAAGCTGGCCGCGCACGTGCACGGCTGGGCCGCGCTGTACGACACCTCGGGCGCGGTCGTCGCGGCCGCCCCCGACTGGGCCGCTCGGCGCGCCGCCCGGCTCACCCCGGACGTGGAGCGGCTGCGGGAGCGGCCCGCGCCGGCGAGCGCCGTGGTCGGCGGCTCGGAGGACCGGGTCGAGCTGCAGTCCCTGGGCACGGGCCGGCGGGCGCGAGGCGCGCTCGCCGTCGGCACCGGGGCCCCGCTGGGCACGGCCGAGCGGTACGCGGTCCACTCCGCGGTCGCGCTCCTGACCCTCACCACCGAGCGCTCGCGCTCGCTGCACGACGCCGAGTCCCGGCTGGGGGCGGCGGTGCTGCGGATGCTGCTGGCGGGGGAGGCGGAGCACGCGCGGGCGGTGGCCGGGGACCTGTACGGGGCCCTGCTGGAGGCCCCGTTCCGGCTGATCGCGGCCGAGCCGGCGCTGCCGGGCACCGCGCAGCCCGAGGGTCTGGCCCTGCTGGCCGACACCGTGGAGTCGGCGGCCGCCCGCACCGGCGAGCCGCTGCTCGTGGTCCCGGAGCCGGGCCGGCTCGTCGTCCTGGCCGCCGACGGGGGCTCGGCCGTACAGGCGTGCCTGGACCACGCGGAGGCGCTGGAGGCGCGGCGCGGCCGGGACGCCGCAGGTCCGGAGCCGGACGAACTCGTCGTCGGCCTGTCCGCGCCGGCCGGCCCGGGTGCCGTGGCGGCGGCCCTGAAACAGGCCGACCAGGCCATGGCCGTGGCCCGGCGTCGGGGACGGCCGCTGGTGGAGCACGAGGAGATGGCGGCGGGCTCGGTCCTGCCGCTGCTGGCCGACGACGCCGTACGCGCCTTCGCGGACGGCACGCTGCGCGCGCTTCGGGAGCACGACGAGACGGGTCGCGGCGACCTGGTGGCCTCGCTGCAGGCCTGGCTCTCCCGGCACGGCCAGTGGGACGCGGCCGCCGCCGACCTCGGCGTGCACCGGCACACCCTGCGCTACCGGATGAAGCGGGTCGAGGAGATCCTCGGCCGCTCCCTGGACGACCCGGACGTCCGCATGGAGCTGTGGCTCGCCCTGAAGGCGTCCCCGGCCCCGTCGTAGCCACCGCCCCAGCAGGCGGCCCACGGGTGCGACAGTGACAAACCGGCGCGGCCCGGACCGCAGGTACTACACCCCGGCTAAACGCCGAATCCACGGCCGGGTCCTACGGTGGAGGGGACAACGACCCGCCCCCAGCCACCGCTGGGCGGTGCCCCAGCACACATTCGAAGGGCCGGGATTCGCATGACTTCCACCCACGCCTTCTGGCTCGCCGGCCGCCAGGCCACCGGCGAGGACAGCTTCGACGTCCACTCCCCGTGGGACGGCCGGCTGGTCGGCACGGTCAGCGTGCCCACCGACGCCCAGGTCGAAGAGGCCGTGGCCGCGGCGCACGCCGTGACGGCGGAGTTCTCCGCGAGCCCCGCCCACGTGCGCGCCGCCGCCCTGGACCACGTGTCCAAGCGGCTCGCCGAGCGCACGGAGGAGATCGCCCAGCTGATCTCCGCCGAGAACGGCAAGCCGATCAAGTGGGCCCGCGGTGAGGTCGGCCGTGCGGTGTCCGTGTTCCGTTTCGCCGCCGAAGAGGCCCGCCGCTTCAACGGCGGAGAGGCCCAGCGCCTCGACACCGACGCCGGTGGCGTCGGCCGTCTCGCCCTGACGCGCCGCTTCGTCAAGGGCCCGGTCCTCGGCATCGCGCCGTTCAACTTCCCGCTGAACCTGTGCGCCCACAAGGTGGCCCCGGCCATCGCCGTCGGCGCGCCGATCATCCTCAAGCCCGCTCCGGCCACGCCGCTGTCCGGCCTGATCCTGGGTGAGCTGCTCGCCGAGACCGACCTCCCGGCCGGCTCCTGGTCGGTCCTGCCGGTCGCGAACGAGAAGATGCCCGCCCTGGTCAAGGACGAGCGCCTCCCCGTCATCTCCTTCACCGGCTCCGACACCGTCGGCTACGCCATCCAGCAGTCCGTGCCGCACAAGCACTGCACGCTGGAGCTCGGCGGCAACGCCGCGGCCGTCGTCCTCGCCGACTGGGCCTCCGAGGCCGACCTCGACTGGGCCGCGACCCGTATCGCGACCTTCTCGAACTACCAGGCCGGCCAGTCCTGCATCTCGGTGCAGCGCGTGATCGCCGATGCCTCCGTCTACGACACCCTCGTCGACAAGGTCGTCGCGAAGGTCCAGGCGCAGGTCACCGGTGACCCGTCCGACTCCGCCACCGACGTCGGCCCCCTCGTCTCCGAGGACGCCGCCAAGCGCGTCGAGTCCTGGGTCGACGAGGCCGTGTCCGGCGGAGCCAAGCTGCTCACCGGTGGCAAGCGCGAAGGTGCCTCGTACGAGCCCACCGTCCTGGCGGACGTCCCGGCCGGCGTGAAGCTCGCCACCGAGGAGGTCTTCGGACCGGTACTGACGCTGCAGAAGGTCGAGGGCACCGACGAGGCCTTCGCCGCGGTGAACGACTCGAAGTTCGGTCTGCAGACCGGCGTCTTCACCCGCGACATCCAGACCGCGTTCCGCGCCCACCGTGAGCTCGAGGTCGGCGGCGTGGTCGTCGGCGACGCGCCGTCCTACCGCGCCGACCAGATGCCGTACGGCGGCGTCAAGCAGTCCGGTGTGGGCCGTGAGGGTGTCCGCTACGCGATGGATGACTACACGTACGAGCGAGTCCTGGTCCTGACCGGCCTCGACATCTGATCTCGTACGGCCAAAAAGCCGACGGCCGGAGCCCACTGTGCGGGGGCTCCGGCCGTTCCTCTTTTCCCGAGGGCGCGAACGGGGTACGACTCACAGGTAGCACCGGCTGGTAGTCCGGTGCACCACCCGACTCCGGCGGCGAGGTGAGCCCCCTCATGTCCGCAACACAACCCGTACAGCCCAAGGTGACCGAGCGCGAGGCACGGCAGGTCGCGGAAGCGGCCCGGGAGCAGGACTGGCGCAAGCCCAGCTTCGCCAAGGAGCTCTTCCTCGGCCGGCTGCGGCTGGACCTGATCCACCCCCATCCGCTGCCCGCCGACGAGGACGTCCGGCGCGGCGAGGCCTTCCTGGCCAGGCTGAGGGCCTTCTGCGAGACGCAGATCGACGGTGCGCGCATCGAGCGCGAGGCGAAGATCCCCGACGAGACCGTGCGCGGGCTGAAAGAGCTCGGCGCCCTCGGCATGAAGATCGAACCCAAGTACGGCGGCCTCGGCCTCACCCAGGTCTACTACAACAAGGCGCTCGCCCTCGTCGGCTCCGTCAGCCCGGCCATCGGCGCCCTGCTCTCCGCCCACCAGTCCATCGGCGTCCCCCAGCCGCTGAAGATCTTCGGTACGCAGGAGCAGAAGGACACCTACCTGCCGCGCTGCGCCACCACCGCCATCAGCGCCTTCCTGCTCACCGAGCCGGACGTGGGCTCCGACCCGGCGCGCCTGGCCACCACGGCGGTCCCGGACGGCGAGGACGCCTACCTCCTCGACGGCGTGAAGCTGTGGACCACCAACGGGGTCGTGGCCGACCTCCTCGTCGTCATGGCCCGCGTCCCCAAGAGCGAGAACCACCGCGGCGGGATCACCGCCTTCGTCGTGGAGGCCGATTCCCCGGGGATCACCGTCGAGCACCGCAACGCCTTCATGGGCCTGCGCGGCCTGGAGAACGGCGTCACGCGCTTCCACCAGGTCAAGGTGCCGGCGGCCCAGCGCATCGGCGCCGAGGGGGCCGGCCTCAAGATCGCGCTCACCACCCTCAACACCGGCCGGCTGTCGCTGCCCGCCATGTGCGTGGGCGCCGGGAAGTGGTGCCTGAAGATCGCCCGCGAGTGGTCCGGCGTACGCGAGCAGTGGGGCCGGCCCGTCGCGCGGCACGAGGCCGTGGGCGCCAAGATCTCCTTCATCGCCGCCACCACCTTCGCCCTCGAAGCGGTGGTCGACCTGGCCTCCCAGATGGCCGACGAGGACCGCAACGACATCCGCATCGAGGCTGCCCTCGCCAAGCTCTTCGGCTCCGAGATGGCCTGCCTGATGGCCGACGAGCTGGTCCAGATCCGCGGCGGCCGCGGCTTCGAGACGGCCGAGTCCCTGGCCGCCCGCGGCGAGCGCGCCGTGCCCGCCGAGCAGATGCTGCGCGACCTGCGGATCAACCGGATCTTCGAGGGCTCCACCGAAATCATGCACCTGCTGATCGCCCGTGAGGCCGTCGACGCCCACCTGTCGGTCGCGGGCGACCTCATCGACCCGGACAAGGCACTCGGCGACAAGGCGAAGGCGGGCGCCCGCGCCGCCGGGTTCTACGCCCGCTGGCTGCCCCAGCTGGCCGCCGGCGCCGGCCAGGTCCCCGGCACCTACCGGGCCTTCCACCCGAGCGGTCACCCCGACCTCGCCACCCACCTGCGCTATGTGGAGCGCTGTGCCCGCAAACTCGCCCGCTCGACCTTCTACGCGATGTCGCGATGGCAGGGCCGGATGGAGACCAAACAGGGCTTCCTCGGCCGGATCGTCGACATCGGCGCCGAGCTCTTCGCGATGAGCGCGGCCTGCGTCCGCGCCGAGCACCTGCGCGCCGACGGGGAACACGGCCGCGAGGCCTACCAGCTCGCCGACGTCTTCTGCCGGCAGTCCCGGATCCGCGTCGAGGAGCTCTTCGGCCGGCTCTGGTCCAACACCGACGAGATCGACCGCAAGGTCGTCGAGGGCGTCCTGTCCGGCACCTACACCTGGCTGGAGGAAGGCGTCATCGACCCCTCCGGTGACGGCCCCTGGATCGCGGACGCCGCACCCGGTCCCTCCACCCGGGAAAACGTGCACCGTCCCATCCGCTGACCTGCGATCATCACCGAACGTCGGACAGACGTACGAGGATGAGTACGCGTACCGGTACCCGTACGCGTACGAGCACGGGCAAGGCGGAACCAGCGATGCCGACGGCGGAAGACCGCAACAGCCGACGGCTGGCCTGGTGCGTGGCGCACCTCCTGCGCCACGCACCGGACCACGTCGTCGTCGACCTGATCGGCCGGCTCGACGCGCCGACCCGCAAATACCTGTGCCGCGACGAGTGGCTGTCGGCCTCGACCGTCACCCTGCTGCTGCGCCACGGCGACGAGGCGGACCGGCAGTTCGTCGCCCGCAACCCCCACGTCGTCGGACGGCCCCTGCCCGGGCTGCCCGGGCCGGCGCGGTACGCGGCCCGGCCGGGGCCCTCGCCGGAGCTGCTGGGGCAGGTCGGACCCGGGCCGTTCGCCCCCGGCGAGCTGATCGCGCTGCTGCGCCGCCACGGCCGCCGGCCCCGGATCCCCCTCACCTTGCTGCGGATGCCGCACGAGCCCCTCCACCCGCAGACGCTGCTCGCCGAGCACGCCCGTGCCCCGCTGCCGCCCGGCGCCGTCGAGGCCCTGCTGCTGGCCGGCGCACTGCCCCGGGAGACGTGCCAGGCACTGCTGGACGCAGGCCGGCAGGACACGTCACGGCGCCAGTGGCACCGGCCCGCCGTCCGCGCCGTCCGCATGGGGCTGCTCACCTTCGACGAGCTCGTCGCCCACGTGGCGCCCGCGCACCGGACCCTGCTGCTCGCGGACCTCCCCGAGAACACCGGCCTGCGCTGGTCCCTGCCCGAACGGACGGGGATGCGGACGGCCGTCGCCCGGGCGCTGCGCCCGCTGCGCGACGATCCCCGGCTGTGGGCGGAGCTGCTGCGCCACGCCCCCGGTTTCCGCGGCACCCTGCCGGTACTCGTGGCCCGGATCGTCCGCGGCACCCTGGACGGGTCAGCCGGCCCGCAGGCCGTCGACGGACTCCCCGCGGCGGTGGCCTCCCTGGCCCCGAGGGCCGCCGAGCCCGTCGGGGGAGTGGACCGCGAACTGGCTCTGGCGAGCCTCGCGGTGCCCGTGGACTCCGTCGAGGAGGACATCCGGTGGGTGCGGGACTGCCTGGCCCGCGGGCTGCTGACCGGCGAGGACGTGATCCGGCACAAGGCGCCCGCCTGCTGGGCGCTGGACGAGGACCACTGGCTGGGGGACGTGCACCACCCCGACCGCCACGACTGGGCCGAGCCGGTGCTCGCCGCGCGGGCGGAGGCCGACCGGCTGTTCGCCGTGTCCATCGGCGCCGATCCGGACGCCTGGTGGCGGGTCGCCGTCACCCTCCCGGACTTCGCCGGAACGCTCCCGCACCTTCTCCTGCGGGTCACGGAAGGGGGCTCCGTGTCGGGCCGCTCCTGACTTCCGGCAACAATGGGGGGCATGAGCGACCGCCCAGCCCCCCTCGCCGATCCGCACCTCCTCTTCGACCCCGCGGCCGGCCCCCGGGACATCGTCATCCTCGGCTCCACCGGGTCCATCGGCACCCAGGCCATCGACCTCGTCCTGCGCAACCCGGACCGGTTCCGGGTGACCGCGCTGTCCGCCGCCGGCGGGCGCGTCGGGCTGCTGGCCGAGCAGGCCAGGCTGCTGCGGGTCAAGACGGTGGCCGTCGCCCGCGAGGACGTCGTACCGGCCCTGAAAGAGGCGCTGAGCGCCCAGTACGGCGCCACCGAGCCGCTGCCCGAGATCCTGGCCGGGCCCGACGCGGCGGCCGAGCTCGCCGCCTCCGAGTGCCACACCGTCCTCAACGGCATCACGGGTTCCATCGGCCTCGCGCCCACCCTCGCCGCCCTGCGGGCGGGCCGGACCCTGGCCCTGGCCAACAAGGAGTCGCTGATCGTCGGCGGCCCGCTGGTCAAGGCCCTGGCGAAGCCGGGCCAGATCATCCCGGTGGACTCCGAGCACGCGGCGCTGTTCCAGGCGCTCGCCGCCGGCACCCGGGCCGACGTGCGCAAGCTCGTGGTCACCGCCTCCGGCGGGCCCTTCCGCGGCCGCACCCGCGAGGAGCTGGCGGGGGTCACGGTCAAGGACGCGCTCGCGCACCCCACCTGGGCCATGGGCCCGGTGATCACGGTGAACAGCGCCACCCTCGTCAACAAGGGGCTGGAGGTCATCGAGGCGCACCTGCTCTACGACATCCCCTTCGACCGCATCGAGGTCGTGGTCCACCCGCAGTCCTACGTGCACTCGATGGTCGAGTTCACGGACGGCTCCACGCTCGCCCAGGCCACCCCGCCGGACATGCGCGGCCCCATCGCGATCGGCCTCGGCTGGCCCCAGCGGATCCCGGACGCGGCCCCCGCGTTCGACTGGACCAAGGCGTCCACCTGGGAGTTCTTCCCGCTGGACACCGAGGCCTTCCCCTCGGTGGGCCTCGCCCGGCACGTGGGCACGCTCGGCGGCACGGCCCCGGCCGTGTTCAACGCGGCCAACGAGGAGTGCGTCGAGGCGTTCCTGGCAGGTCGGCTGCCGTTCACAGCAATCATGGATACCGTCTCTGCCGTGGTCGATGAGCACGGGACGCCGGAGTCGGGAACTTCCCTGACGGTCCAGGACGTCCTCGAAGCAGAGGTCTGGGCCAGGGCCCGGGCGCGGGAGATGGCGGCTCGGGCCGCCGTGGAGGCGAGCGCATGACACTACTGATGACGGTGCTCGGGGTCGTGATCTTCGCGTTCGGCCTGCTGGTCTCCATCGCCTGGCACGAGCTGGGGCACCTCTCCACGGCCAAGATCTTCGGCATCCGGGTGCCGCAGTACATGGTGGGCTTCGGGCCGACCATCTGGTCGCGGAGGAAGGGCGAGACCGAGTACGGGATCAAGGCCATCCCGATGGGCGGCTACATCCGCATGATCGGGATGTTCCCGCCCGGCGAGGACGGCAAGGTCACCGCCCGTTCGACGTCGCCGTTCCGGTCGATGATCGAGGACGCGCGCTCGGCCGCGTACGAGGAGCTCCAGCCCGGTGACGAGAGCCGGCTCTTCTACACGCGCAAGCCGTGGAAGCGCGTGATTGTGATGTTCGCCGGCCCGTTCATGAACCTGGTCCTGGCCGTGGCGATCTTCCTCACCACGCTCATGACCTTCGGGCTGAACACGCAGACCACCGTGGTCGGCTCGGTCTCGGACTGCGTCATCCAGCAGAGCGAGAAGCGCGACAAGTGCGTCGCGGGCGACCCGGCCGCCCCCGCCAAGGCGGCCGGGCTGCAGCAGAAGGACAAGATCGTCGCCTTCAACGGGCGCCCGGTCCAGGACTGGTCCGCGCTCCAGAAGGACATCCGCGCCACCGTCGGCCCCGCCGTCATCACCGTCGAGCGGGCCGGCCAGCGGATCGACCTGAAGGCGAACCTGATCGAGAACAAGGTCGCCAAGACCGACGGCAGCGGCAACTACGTCAAGGACCAGTACGTCACCGCGGGCTTCCTCGGCTTCGCCCCCGCCTCCGGCTACGTCCCGCAGTCCTTCGGCCAGTCCGTCACGCGCATGGGCGACATGATGCAGAGCGGCGTGGAGTCGCTGATCGCCCTGCCCTCCAAGGTCCCGGACCTGTGGGACGCGGCGTTCAACGGGGCCGAGCGCAAGCAGGACAGCCCGATGGGCGTCGTCGGCGCGGCGCGGGTCAGCGGTGAGATCTTCACCCTCGACATCCCCGCCCAGCACCAGCTGGTGTTCTTCCTCAACCTGCTGGCCGGCTTCAACCTCTCGCTGTTCCTGTTCAACATGCTGCCGCTGCTCCCGCTCGACGGCGGGCACATCGCCGGCGCCCTGTGGGAGTCGGTCCGGCGCAATGTGGCACGGGTGTTCAGGCGCCCCGACCCCGGCCCGTTCGACGTGGCCAAGCTGATGCCCGTCGCGTACGTGGTGGCGGGGCTCTTCATCTGCTTCACGCTGCTGGTGATGGTGGCGGACGTGGTGAACCCGATCAAGATCACCTAGCCCGTCCGGGGCATTGCCCCAGACGTACCGGAGCCGGGCACGCATCGTGCCCGGCTCCCTACGTTCGGGTGGCTCGCCCCCCGGGATGCATGGGCCGCGTGCTGGTTGGCGTAATCTCGAAACCTGGAGCCCGCCGATCTCGGCACCTTGATCCACACCTTGGGGTTGTACAGCAGATGACTGCCATCTCTCTCGGAATGCCGGCCGTGCCGACGAAGCTTGCCGACCGCAGGGTCAGCCGCAAGATTCAGGTCGGGTCGGTGGCCGTCGGCGGCGACGCACCCATCTCGGTGCAGTCGATGACCACGACCCGCACCTCCGACGTCGGCGCCACGCTCCAGCAGATCGCCGAGCTGACCGCTTCCGGATGCAACATCGTCCGCGTGGCCTGCCCGACCCAGGACGACGCCGACGCCCTCGCCGTCATCGCGAAGAAGTCGCAGATCCCGGTCATCGCCGACATCCACTTCCAGCCGAAGTACGTGTTCGCCGCGATCGACGCCGGCTGCGCCGCCGTCCGCGTGAACCCGGGCAACATCAAGCAGTTCGACGACAAGGTCAAGGAGATCGCGCACGCCGCCAAGGCCGCGGGCACCCCGATCCGGATCGGCGTCAACGCGGGCTCGCTCGACGCCCGGCTGCTGAGGAAGTACGGCAAGGCCACCCCCGAGGCGCTGGTCGAGTCCGCGCTGTGGGAGGCCTCCCTCTTCGAGGAGCACGGCTTCGGCGACATCAAGATCTCGGTCAAGCACAACGACCCGGTCGTCATGGTCAACGCCTACCGCCAGCTGGCCGCCGCCTGCGACTATCCGCTGCACCTCGGCGTCACCGAGGCCGGCCCCGCCTTCCAGGGCACCATCAAGTCCGCCGTCGCCTTCGGCGCGCTGCTCTCCGAGGGCATCGGCGACACCATCCGCGTCTCCCTCTCCGCGCCGCCGGTCGAGGAGGTCAAGGTCGGCAACCAGATCCTGGAGTCGCTGAACCTCAAGCCGCGCCGCCTGGAGATCGTCTCCTGCCCGTCCTGCGGCCGGGCCCAGGTGGACGTCTACAAGCTGGCCGAGGAGGTCACGGCGGGCCTGGAGGGCATGGAGGTCCCGCTGCGCGTCGCGGTCATGGGCTGCGTCGTCAACGGCCCCGGCGAGGCCCGCGAGGCCGACCTCGGCGTCGCCTCCGGCAACGGCAAGGGCCAGATCTTCGTGAAGGGCGAGGTCATCAAGACGGTCCCCGAGTCGAAGATCGTGGAGACCCTCATCGAAGAGGCCATGAAGATCGCCGAGCAGATGGAGAAGGACGGCGTGATGTCGGGCGAGCCGACGGTCGCCATCGGCGTCTGACGCCCGCGAACTTCCGCCCCGGCCCCGTTCCCGCAGCTCGCGGGCCGGGGCCGGGGCTCTTTCGTGACCTGGGGGACCGGGCATCCTCCGGCCCTGCCGGGTACAGTGCGGAGATCAGCAGACTTGCACGGTGAGGCCCCAGTGTTGACGCAGACCACCACCCGGGTCCTTGAGCCCAGTGATCTCGACGCCGCCCTCGAAGTCCTCGGACGCGAGCCGGTCGAGAACGCCTTCGTCACCTCCCGGGTCCAGGTCGCCGGACTCGACCCCTGGCGCCTGGGCGGCGAGATGTGGGGCTGGTACGCCGACGGCGAGCTGCGCTCCCTCTGCTACGCGGGTGCCAACCTGGTCCCCGTCTGCGCCGAACCCGACGCCGTACGCGCCTTCGCCGACCGCGCCCGCCGCACGGGCCGCCGCTGCTCCTCCATCGTCGGCCCCGCCGAGGCCACCCGGCTGCTGTGGCAGCTCCTGGAGCCCACCTGGGGACCGGCCCGCGACGTGCGCTCCCACCAGCCCCTCATGGTCATGGAGGGCCCGTCCGCCGCGGTCGAGGCCGACCCGCTGGTCCGCCGGATCCGCAAGGACGAGATGGACCTGATCATGCCCGCCTGCGTGGCCATGTTCACCGAGGAAGTCGGCATCTCGCCGATGGCCGGCGACGGCGGGCTGCTCTACCAGGCCCGGGTCGCCGAACTCGTCGGCAGCGGCCGCTCGTTCGCCCGCGTCGAGGACGGCCGGATCGTATTCAAGGCGGAGATCGGCGCCGCCACCTCCCGCGCCTGCCAGATCCAGGGCGTGTGGGTGGACCCCGAGTTCCGCGGCCGCGGCCACTCCGAGACCGGGATGGCCGCCGTCGTCGCCTACGCGCTGCGGGACGTCGCGCCGGTCGTCAGCCTCTACGTGAACGACTTCAACACCGCCGCGCGGGCCTCGTACCGCCGGGTCGGCTTCCGCGAGGTCGGCGCCTTCATGAGCGTGCTCTTCTGAATCCGCAGGAGACCTTGCCGACGGCATACCGGCATGCCCCTACCGCGCAGTAAGGTCGCCGCATGCTGCCTTCCGGAGTCCGCATCGGCCCGCTCGACCTCGCCGCCCGCGTGGACGAGGCCCTGCGCGTGCAGGCCGTCGCCTTCGGCCTCAGCGAGGACGAGGTCGGCATCCGGAGATACATCGTCCAGCGCCACATGACCTGCAAGGGCGCCCGCGCCCTCGGGGCCTTCGCCGAGGACGGCGCGCTCACCGGCTTCGTCTACGGGATGCCGAACGACCGGACGCACTGGTGGTCCACGATCGTCGAGCCCTACCTCCGGGCCGGCGGCCACGACGACTGGCTCGACGACTCCTTCGTGATCACCGAGCTGCACGTCCACCCCGGATTCCAGGGCCACGGCGTCGGCCGCGCGCTGATCACCGACATCACCGACAGCGCCGCCGAACCGCGCTCGATCCTCTCCGCCATCGACACCGACAGCCCCGCCCGCGGGCTCTACCGGGCCCTCGGCTACAAGGACCTCGCCCGCCAGGTCCACTTCCCGAGCGCGAGCCTCCCGTACGCCGTCATGGGAGCCCCGCTGCCCCTGCTGCGGCCCTGAGAAACGGTTTCCGCCGCCCGCGCGGCCGCCGGTAACCTCCGGGCATGTCTACGCAACACGTGCAGCGCATGTCCCGCCTCATGGCCAAGACCCTCCGCGAGGACCCGGCCGACGCCGAGACCCTCAGCCACCGGATGCTGGTCCGCGCCGGATACGTCCGGCGCAGCTCGGCCGGGGTGTGGACGTGGCTGCCGCTCGGCAAGCGGGTCCTGGACAACGTCTCGCGCGTCGTCCGCGAGGAGATGGACGCGATCGGCGCCCAGGAGGTGCTGCTCCCGGCGCTGCTGCCGAAGGAGCCGTACGAGGTCAGCGGACGCTGGTCGGAGTACGGGGACCTGCTGTTCCGGCTCAAGGACCGCAAGGGCGCGGACTACCTGCTCGGCCCCACCCACGAGGAGATCTTCACCCTGGTGGTGAAGGACCAGTGCACCTCGTACAAGGACCTGCCGGTCATGCTGTACCAGATCCAGACCAAGTACCGCGACGAGGCGCGGCCCCGGTCGGGGGTGCTGCGCGGGCGCGAGTTCCAGATGAAGGACTCGTACTCCTTCGACGTGTCCGACGAGGGTCTCGAAGAGTCGTACCGCCTCCACCGCGAGGCCTACGTCCGCATCTTCGAGCGTCTCGGCCTGGACCACCGCATCGTGTCGGCGGTGTCGGGGGCGATGGGCGGCTCGGCGTCCGAGGAGTTCCTGGCCCCGGCGGAGGCCGGCGAGGACACCTTCGTGGACTGCCCGTCCTGCGACTACGCCGCCAACACCGAGGCCGTGACGTTCGCCCTCGCCCCGGTGTCCGCTCAGCACCCGGCACCGGAGGAGGTGGACACCCCGGACACCCCGACCATCGAATCCCTGGCCGCGCAGCTGGGGGTGCCCGCCTCGGCGACCCTGAAGAACCTCCTCGTGAAGGTCGACGGCGAGATCGTGGCGGTCGGCGTGCCCGGAGACCGCGAGGTGGACCTCGGCAAGCTCGGCGAGCACCTGGCGCCGGCGGTCGTCGAGCTCGTCACGGCCGAGGACTTCGAGGGCCGGCCCGACCTCGTACGCGGCTACGTGGGCCCGCAGGGCCTGGAGAACGTCCGCTACCTGGCCGACCCCCGCGTGGCGCCGGGCACGGCGTGGATCACCGGCGCCAACCGGGTGGACACCCACGTCCGCAACGTGGTCTGCGGCCGGGACTTCGAAGTGGACCAGTACCTGGACGTGGTCGTCGTGGAGCCGGGCGACCCCTGCCCGACCTGCGGGGCGGGCCTGCGGCTCGACCGGGCGATCGAGATCGGGCACATCTTCCAGCTGGGCCGCAAGTACGCCGACGCGTTCGGGCTGGACGTGCTGGGCCGCGAGGGCAAGCCGGTGCGGGTCACGATGGGCTCGTACGGCATCGGGGTCTCCCGCGCGGTGGCCGCGCTGGCCGAGCAGACGGCGGACGCGCGCGGACTGAACTGGCCGGCTGCGGTGGCCCCGGCGGACGTCCACGTGGTGGCGGCGGGCAAGGCCGTGCCGCTGGCGCTGGCGGAGCAGGCGGCGTCGGCGCTCGCGTCCTCGGGTCTGCGCGTCCTGCTGGACGACCGCCCCGGCCTGTCCCCGGGCGTGAAGCTCACGGACGCCGAGCTGATCGGCGTCCCGTGGATCCTGGTCGCGGGCCGCCGCTCGGCCGAGTCGGTGGTCGAACTCCAGCACCGCGCCTCGGGCACCCGTGAGGAGCTCCCCCTCACCGAGGCGCTGGCCCGCCTGACGTAACGGGGCGGCGCCGCCCTCAGCGGCCTCGGGGAAGTGGGGCACGTCCCCGCGCCGCTCCCCCAGCTACCGCTGGGAGGTGCCCCCAGGCACGGCGCCTCGCCGCGTTGTCGCAGTAGCCGAGTGCGTCCAGTACAAGGGCACTGCTCCGCCTTGCGATGCACCGCACCGGACGACGCGGAAACGCACCCCACTTCCCCGAGGCCGCTTAGCCGCACGGCTCGTCGGTGCCCGACGGGGGCGGCGGCGAGCCGTCCAGGGACAGCCCTGTGGGCGGGCCGGTCACCGCACGGGGAGCCTCGGCGTCGCCCAAGGGGGGCGCGGAGGGGGCCTGAGCGTCCGGCGCGGAACCGGGGGCGGCCGGGGCCTGGCCCCCCTCCGCGCCCGTCGCCGCCGACGGCGTGGCGCGCTCCAGGAAGCGCAGGAGCTCCACGGGGAAGGGGAGGACCAGCGTCGAGTTCTTCTCCGCCGCCACCGCGACCACCGTCTGCAGCAGGCGCAGCTGCAGCGCCGCCGGCTGCTCCGACATGACCTCCGCCGCCTCGGCCAGCTTGTGCGAGGCCTGGAGCTCCGCGTCCGCGTTGATCACACGGGCCCGCCGCTCCCGGTCCGCCTCCGCCTGCCGGGCCATCGACCGCTTCATCGTCTCCGGCAGGGACACGTCCTTGATCTCGACCCGGTCGATCTGCACGCCCCAGCCCACGGCCGGGCTGTCGATCATCAGCTCCAGGCCCTGGTTGAGCATCTCCCGGTTCGACAGCAGGTCGTCCAGGTCCGATTTGCCGATGATCGACCTGAGCGAGGTCTGCGCCATCTGCGAGACGGCGAACCGGTAGTCCTCCACCGCCACGATCGCGTTCGCCGGGTCGACGACCTTGAAGTACACGACCGCGTCCACGCGCACCGTGACGTTGTCCCGCGTGATGCCCTCCTGCGCGGGCACCGGAAGCGTCACGATCTGCATGTTCACTTTTCTGAGCCGGTCGATCCCGGGCACGATCATCGCGAAGCCGGGCGGCCGGATCTCCTGGCGCAGCCTGCCGAAGCGGAAAACCAGGCCGCGCTCGTACTGCTTCACCACCCGGGCCGCGGCGCCCACGTAGACCGCGACGCCCACACCCACGGCGACCGCCGCTGTCAGCAGTTCTTCGACCATGACGGCCCCCTGCCGGACTGACGTACCTATCTAAACGGTATGCCCTACAGCCAGGCCGCGAACTCCAGCAGCAGCTCGGCGTCCCGTCGCCGCCCGGCGGCCAGCGCCCGGTTCCCCGACTCCACCGCCCGGAACACCGTCCAGCCCCGGAGCCGGTCCCGGTCCACCTCCAGGGCGTCGGCCAGCTTGTTCACCCGGCGCCGGGCGCCCGCCGCCCCCGCCGAGGTGGCCATCTGGTCCTCCAGCCGGTCCCGGACCAGCCGCGCCAGGTCGTACGCGCGCTCGCCGACCAGCGGGTCCGGGCCCACCGTCAGCCACGGGGCACGCTCGCCGGCGAGGACCTTGCCCTGCCGGAAGTTCCCGTGCAGCAGCAGCTCCTCCGGCGGGCCCGCGACCAGCTCGTCGCGCACCGCCAGCGCCGTGTCGGCCAGCGCCCTGACGTCCGCCGGGGCCGCCTTCAGCGCCACCGACTGCCGCTCGGACCGCTCCGCCACCGTCTCCCAGACGTGCCCGGCCGGCGGCGCCACCCACAGCCTGCGCAGCGTGCCGCTGGCCTCCAGCAGCGCCTTCGCCTCCGGCAGCGACCGCAACGAGACCTCCGGGTGCAGCCGTTCCAGCAGCAGCGCTCCGTCCTCCTCGTGGTACCGCGAATCGAGGACCCGTACGGCCCCGAAACCGCCCCAGTGCGCCAGCGCGGCCAGCTCCCGGTCGGGCCGGGCGTGCGGGGGAGCCAGTTTCAGAGCGGCCGGGGTCCCGTCGGCGTACCGGACGAGGACGACCAGACTGCTGCGGCCGCCCGGGGCCTGCACCCGCTGGGCCTGTACCCCACGCCGGTCCAGCGCGGCCTCGGTGATCCGGGGCAACTGGCTCAGCCAGTCCGCGTCCTGCGCCGATTCCGGCATCTCGCCGAGCGCCCGTACAAGCCGCTGCGGCGGTTCGAAAGCCATGCGTGCGTGGTCCCTTTCAGCTGTGCTGGGCCCGTCGTGCCACTTCAGCGCTTTTCCGTGAGCCCAGGGAAGGCTACGCCGACACCACGCCAGCGTGCCGCGCGCACGGCCGCGGCGCTCAGCGCGTCGGCCGCCATGCGGCGCAGCGGGCCCTGTGCCGCCCGCACCAGGTCGGAGTACGCGCCCGCCACCCGGTCCTCGATCTCGGCGGCCAGCCGCTCGGCCTCGGCGGGGGTGCGGACCTCGAACGGCAGGGCGTACGCCGCCTCCGACGGCCGGGGCGCGCCGCCGAGCTCCCGCACGGTCCGGGCGAGCGCGTCGCGCCGCGCGAGGTGGCCGGAGTACGCCTCGCGGGCCTCCGTCGCGCGTGCCCCGGTGGTCCGGGCGCCGATCACCCCGTAGCCGTACGCGGCCGCGTGCTCGGCGGCCAGTGCGGCCTGCGCCGCTTCCAGGGCCTGGCCGGCGGTGGTGGGTTCGGGCTTCACGGCTTGGCTCCGGGGGTCGAGGTCAGCAGGTACGCGTGTACGGCGCCGCAGGCGGCCACCGAGGCCAGCAGCCGGGCCAGCTCCCCCGGGGCGCCGGCCAGGTCGATGGTGCGGGTCTCCGACAGGCTGCGCTCGGCGTCCGCGAGGGCGGTCAGGGCCTCGGCGGGCTTGGGCGCCACGGGCTCCCCGCTCGGCGCGGGAGCGGCCGCCCCCGTACCGCCGGACGGGGACGCCGAAGCGGACCGGGACGGTGCGCCCGCCGGGGCGGGGGACAGCGCCGCGGCGTGCGCGGCGACCGCGGTGCGCAGCGGGGCGAGCCGCTCCGCCAGGTCCGGATGGGCGGCGACGGTGGCGTCGTAACGTTCCAGCAGCCGCTCACTGTCACGAACGGCCGCTTCCCGCATCCGCTGTTCGAGTGAAATCCCGGAAGCGGTGTCGGGCGAACCGGCGGCGGAGCACCCGCTGAGCAGCGCGGCGCCGCCCGCGCCGGCGGCTCCTGCGAGCAGGCTCCGGCGCGAGGGCCTCGGTGGCAGAGTCCAGGGCACGGCGACGTCCTCGGGGGTGATGGCGGGGCAGGGTGTGATCACGGTACCCGGGGCCCCGTCCACAGGGCTGACGGCAACACCCTCCGCGACCGGATACCCTTTGACCTGACACACGACGGAAACCACAACAGCACACGCGGCCGAGGAGTCACCCGGATGAGCACCACCCAGAGCGACAGGCTGCGCGGATTGCTGGAGCCGCTCGTCGCCGCCAAGGGCCTGGACCTCGAAGAGATCGAGACGTCCCGGGCGGGCAAGCGCCGGATGCTGCGCATCATCGTGGACTCCGACGAGGGCGTGGAGCTGGACGCGTGTGCCGAGCTGAGTCGCGAGGTGTCCGACCTGCTCGACGAGACCGACGTCATGGGCGAGGACGAGTACGTCCTCGAAGTGAGCTCGCCGGGTGCTGACCGCCCGCTGACCGAGCACCGTCACTACGTACGGGCGATCGGCCGCCTCGTGAAGTTCCAGCTGGCCGAGAGCGGGGAACTGATCGCCCGCGTTCTCGACGTCGACGACGAGGGACTGGACCTCGAAGTCCCGGGCGTGAAGGGCCGCAAGGCGACCGCCCGCCGTATTGCTTTCACCGACATCGCCAAGGCGCGTGTCGAGATCGAGTTCAGCCGCAAGGACAAGAAGGAAGAGGAGGCGTAGTCGTGGACATCGACATGAGTGCCCTGCGGGGTCTGGTCCGGGAGAAGGAGATCTCCTTCGACCTGCTCGTCGAGGCGATCGAGTCGGCCCTCCTCATCGCGTACCACCGGACCGACGGGAGCTTCCGCCGCGCCCGCGTCGTGCTGGACCGCACCAACGGTCACGTGGTCGTGTGGGCGACGGAAGACCCGAGGGACCTCGAAGAGGGCCAGGAACCGAAGGAGTTCGACGACACCCCGTCGGACTTCGGCCGGATCGCCGCGACGACCGCCAAGCAGGTGATCCTGCAGCGTCTGCGCGACGCCGAGGACGACCTGACCTTCGGCGAGTTCGCAGGCCGTGAGGGCGACGTCATCACCGGCGTCGTCCAGCAGGGCAAGGACCCCAAGAACGTCCTCGTCGACATCGGCAAGCTGGAGGCCATCCTGCCCGTGCAGGAGCAGGTCCCCGGTGAGGAGTACACGCACGGTCTGCGCCTGAAGGCGTACGTCGTGCGCGTGGCGAAGGGCGTCCGCGGTCCGTCCGTGACGCTGTCGCGCACCCACCCCAACCTCGTGAAGAAGCTCTTCCAGCTGGAGGTCCCGGAGATCGCCGACGGCAGCGTCGAGATCTCCGCGATCGCCCGTGAGGCCGGTCACCGCACCAAGATCGCCGTACGGTCCACCCGCTCGGGCCTGAACCCCAAGGGCGCCTGCATCGGCCCGATGGGCAGCCGTGTGCGCAACGTGATGGCCGAGCTGCACGGCGAGAAGATCGACATCGTCGACTGGTCGGACGACCCGGCGGAGATGGTCGCGAACGCGCTGTCACCCGCCCGGGTGAGCCAGGTCGAGGTCGTCGACTGGGACACCCGCTCCGCCCGGGTGACCGTGCCCGACTACCAGCTGTCGCTGGCCATCGGCAAGGAGGGCCAGAACGCCCGCCTCGCCGCGCGGCTCACCGGCTGGCGCATCGACATCCGTCCCGACACCGAGCAGCCTTCGGACGGCGGCGGGGAATAAACCGGTACCGCCCGGGGCTACCCGGGCGGTAGACAGGGACCACGAAGGGCCTTACACCGGCCCTGTGGATCACCACAACACAACAGCCGTTCGATTTTCGCCCGGAACCTGTCGGGGGAGGGTCGGTGCGGGGAGGTAGACTTAGGCGTGTCTGGCCGGACGCAAGCCCGCGCATGCCCCGAACGAACCTGTGTGGGGTGTCGGGAGCGAGCGGCCAAGAGCGATCTGCTGCGCATCGTGGCGATCGAGGACGAATGCGTCCCCGATCATCGCGGTACGCTGCCCGGCCGGGGTGCGTATGTGCACCCTGCCGTGGTCTGCCTCGACCAGGCGGTCCGCCGCCGGGCGTTCCCCCGGGCCCTGCGGTCCGCCGGAGCGCTCGACACGACGGAACTGCGCAATGTCCTGGCCGGTCAGGCCGAGGCGACACCGTAAGACGTAGAACGGCACGGATACCCCGTGCGGTCAGGTACCTCGCGAGTTGGAAGTAGGTCGAGATTGCGATGAGCACTCGATGAGTACGCGATGAGTACGCCCATGAAGTAGCAACGGTCCGGCGTAACCCGGACCTAAAAGGAGCGAAGTGGCTAAGGTCCGGGTATACGAACTCGCCAAGGAGTTCGGAGTTGAGAGCAAGGTCGTCATGGCCAAGCTCCAGGAACTCGGTGAGTTCGTCCGTTCGGCGTCCTCGACGATCGAGGCGCCGGTTGTACGCAAGTTGACTGACGCACTGCAGGGGCCCGGCGGCAACGCCGGCAAGTCCGCTGCGAAGCCGGGTGCGCCCCGCAAGGCTGCCCCCGCCAAGCCCGGGGCTCCGACCCCGGGTGCCGCACGTCCCGCTGCGCCGAAGCCCGGCGCACCGGCCCCCAAGCCGGTCGTCGCGGAGGCTCCGGCCGCCGCAGCGCCCGCCCCGGTGACTCCGGCCGCCTCCGGCCCGCGTCCCGGTCCGAAGGCTCCGGCCGCCCCGAAGCCCGCTCCGGCGGCGCCCGTGGCGACCGAGTTCTCCGCGCCTCCGGCGGCTCCGGCCGCTCCGGCGCGCACCGAGCGTCCCGCCGCGGCTCCCGGCCCCCGTCCGGCGCAGCAGCGTCCGGCGGCCCAGGGCGGCCAGGCCGGTGCCCGTCCCGGCGCCCCGCGCCCGGCCGGCGCCACTCCCGGTGCCCAGGCCCCGCGCCCCGGTGGCGCGGCCCCGCGTCCGCAGGGCGCCCGTCCGGCGGGTCCCCGCCCGGGCAACAACCCGTTCACCTCTGGTGGCTCCACCGGCATGGCGCGCCCGCAGGCGCCCCGTCCGGCCGGCGCGCCCCGTCCCGGTGCCCCCGGCGCCGGTGGCGGCCAGGGTGCTCCCCGCCCGCAGGGCGGTCCCGGCGGCGCTCCGCGTCCGCAGGGCCAGGGCGCCGGTCGCCCGACCCCCGGCGGCATGCCCCGTCCGCAGGGCGGCGCCCCCCGTCCGGGTGGTGCTCCCGGTGGTAACCGTCCGAACCCGGGCATGATGCCGCAGCGTCCCGCTGCCGGTGGTCCCGGTCCCCGTCCCGGTGGCGGCCCCGGTGGCCGTGGTCCCGGTGCGGGCGGTCCGCGTCCCGGTGGCGCCGGTCGTCCCGGCGGCGGCGGCTTCGCCGGCCGTCCGGCCGGTCCCGGCTCGCGTCCCGCGGGTGGCGGCGGCTTCGGCGGCCCGCGTCCCGGTGGCGGCGGCTTCGGCGGCGGTCCGGCCGGTGCCGGTGGCGGCGGTCGTCCCGGCTTCGGCGGGCGTCCCGGTGGTCCCGGTGCCCGTGGTGGCACGCAGGGTGCCTTCGGCCGTCCCGGTGGTCCGGCCCGTCGTGGCCGCAAGTCCAAGCGTCAGAGGCGCCAGGAGTACGAGGCCATGCAGGCCCCGTCCGTCGGCGGCGTGATGCTGCCCCGCGGTGGCGGCGAGACCGTTCGCCTGTCGCGCGGTGCGTCCCTCACCGACTTCGCGGAGAAGATCAACGCCAACCCGGCGTCGCTCGTCGCCGTGATGATGAACCTCGGCGAGATGGTCACTGCCACGCAGTCCGTCTCCGACGAGACGCTCGAGATGCTGGCCGGCGAGATGAACTACGTCGTCCAGATCGTCAGCCCGGAGGAAGAGGACCGCGAGCTCCTCGAGGGCTTCGACATCGAGTTCGGCGAGGACGAGGGCGGCGAGGAATACCTCATGCCGCGTCCGCCGGTCGTGACCGTCATGGGTCACGTCGACCACGGTAAGACCCGACTGCTCGACGCCATCCGCAAGACGAACGTCGTTGCGGGCGAGGCCGGCGGCATCACGCAGCACATCGGTGCGTACCAGGTCAGCGCCCAGGTCAACGACGAAGACCGCAAGATCACCTTCATCGACACCCCGGGTCACGAGGCGTTCACCGCCATGCGTGCCCGTGGTGCCAAGTCGACCGACATCGCGATCCTCGTGGTCGCGGCCAACGACGGCGTCATGCCGCAGACGATCGAGGCGCTCAACCACGCCAAGGCCGCCGGCGTCCCGATCGTCGTCGCGGTCAACAAGATCGACGTCGAGGGTGCCGACCCGGTCAAGGTGCGCGGTCAGCTCACCGAGTTCGGTCTGGTCGCCGAGGAGTACGGCGGCGACACGATGTTCGTCGACATCTCCGCCAAGCAGGGTCTGCACATCGACTCCCTGCTCGAGGCCGTCGTCCTCACCGCCGACGCCTCGCTCGACCTGCGCGCCAACCCGGAGCAGGACGCTCAGGGTATTGCGATCGAGTCCCACCTCGACCGCGGCCGCGGTGCCGTCGCCACCGTCCTCGTCCAGCGCGGTACCCTCCGCGTCGGCGACACGATGGTCGTGGGCGACGCCTACGGCCGAGTGCGCGCCATGCTCGACGACAAGGGCAACAACGTCGAGGAAGCGGGTCCGTCGACCCCCGTCCTGGTCCTGGGTCTCACCAACGTCCCCGGCGCCGGCGACAACTTCCTCGTCGTCGACGAGGACCGCACGGCCCGTCAGATCGCCGAGAAGCGTGCTGCGCGTGAGCGCAACGCCAACTTCGCCAAGCGCGTCCGCCGGGTGTCCCTGGAAGACCTCGACTCGGTCCTCAAGGCCGGTCTGGTCCAGGAACTCAACCTCATCATCAAGGGCGACGCGTCCGGTGCGGTCGAGGCCCTCGAGTCCTCGCTGCTCCAGCTCGACGTCGGTGAAGAGGTCGACATCCGCGTCCTGCACCGCGGTGTGGGTGCGGTCACCGAGTCCGACATCTCGCTGGCGATGGGCTCCGACGCCATCGTCATCGGTTACAACGTCCGTGCGGCCGGCCGTGCCGCGCAGATGGCGGACCGCGAGGGCGTCGACGTCCGCTACTACTCGGTGATCTACCAGGCCATCGAGGAGATCGAGGCGGCCCTGAAGGGTCTCCTCAAGCCGGAGTACGAAGAGGTCGAGCTCGGCACGGCGGAGGTCCGCGAGATCTTCCGCTCGTCCAAGCTGGGCAACATCGCCGGTGTCCTCATCCGGTCCGGCGAGGTCAAGCGCAACACCAAGGCGCGGCTCCTGCGCGATGGCAAGGTCATCGCCGAGAGCCTCACCATCTCCGGTCTGCGCCGCTTCAAGGACGACGTCACCGAGATTCGCGAAGGCTTCGAGGGCGGTATCAACCTCGGCAGCTACAACGACATCAAGATCGACGACGTCATCGCGACGTACGAGATGCGCGAGAAGCCCCGCGCGTAAGCGCGAGGCGGTTCGCACCGTGTCGTAACTCGTAACACCGGGGCCGGTCGACGGAATATCCGTCGATCGGCCCCGGCCGTTGCGTGTACGGTTCTGGTGACCCTGCCGAGCGACGGCCGGCAGGCCACCGAACCCGCACCGGCGGGATATCCGGAACTGCATGTACGTGGGGACTCTGTCCTTCGATCTGCTCCTCGGCGACGTCCACTCGCTGAAGGAGAAACGCTCCGTAGTCCGGCCCATCGTGGCTGAGCTCCAACGCAAGTTCTCCGTGAGCGCGGCTGAAGTGGGCGACCAGGACCTGCACCGCAGGGCCCGTATAGGGGTCGCTCTGGTGAGTGGGGACACGGGGTTCCTCTCGGACGTACTCGACCGCTGCGAGCGGCTGGTCGCGGCACGTCCGGAAGTGGAGCTGCTGTCCGTACGACGGCGCCTCCACGGTGATGAAGACTGATAGCAAGACATAAGAAGGAGACGGACCAGTGGCCGACAATGCGCGGGCGAAGAAGCTGGCGGACCTCATCCGGGAGGTGGTGGCCGAGAAGCTGCTGCGCGGTGTCAAGGACCCCCGCCTCGGTACGCACGTGACCATCACGGACACCCGGGTCACCGGCGACCTGCGGGAGGCCACGGTCTTCTACACGGTCTACGGCGACGACGAGGACCGGGCCAGTGCGGCAGCGGGCCTGGAGAGCGCCAAGGGCGTACTGCGCTCGGCGGTCGGCCGGGCGGCGGGAACCAAGTTCACGCCCACCCTGACCTTCGTGGCGGACGCCCTCCCGGAGACCGCCAAGACGATCGAGGACCTCCTCGACAAGGCACGCTCATCCGACGCCCAGGTACGCGAGGTCTCGTCCGGCGCCCAGTACGCCGGCGACGCCGACCCGTACAAGAAGCCGGGCGAGGACGACGACGAGGACGCAGCCGCGGAATGAGCAGCAACGCAGGGAAGACTCCGGACGGCCTTGTCATTGTCGACAAGCCGTCCGGCTTCACTTCGCACGACGTGGTCGCCAAGATGCGCGGGATCGCCAAGACCCGCCGCGTGGGCCACGCCGGCACGCTCGACCCGATGGCGACGGGCGTGCTGGTCCTGGGCGTCGAGAAGGCCACCAAGCTCCTGGGTCACCTCGCGCTCACGGAGAAGGAGTACCTCGGCACGATCCGGCTGGGCCAGAACACCCTGACGGACGACGCCGAGGGCGAGATCACCTTCTCCACGGACGCCGCCGGGGTCACCCGGGAGGCCGTGGACGCGGGCATCGCCAAGCTGACCGGCGAGATCATGCAGGTCCCGTCGAAGGTCAGCGCCATCAAGATCAAGGGCGTGCGCTCCTACAAGCGCGCCCGCGACGGCGAGGACTTCGAGATCCCGGCCCGCCCGGTGACCATCTCGTCGTTCCAGGTGTACGACATGCGGGACGCGGAGGCCGAGGACGGGACCAAGGTCGTCGACCTCGTCGTCTCCGTGGTCTGCTCCAGTGGTACGTACATTCGCGCGCTCGCCCGTGACCTGGGCGCCGACCTGGGTGTCGGCGGCCACCTGACCGCGCTGCGGCGCACCCGGGTGGGCCCGTACAAGATCGACCGGGCGCGCACGCTGGACCAGCTCCAGGAGGAGCTGACCGTCATGCCGATCGGCGAGGCGGCGGCCGCGGCCTTCCCGCGCTGGGACCTGGACGCCCGGCGCGCCTCGCTGCTCGCCAACGGCGTGCGGATCGACATGCCGGAGGAGTACCCGGCCGGCCGGACCGTCGCGGTCTTCGGGCCGCAGGGGAACCTGCTCGGGCTCGTGGAGAGCAAGGGCGGCAAGGCGAAGGCCCTCGCGGTCTTCGCCTGACCACGCGCCGCCCTGGTCTGCCGACGTGGAGCGGTGAGCGCACATGCATGGCCGCTCACCGCTCCACGACCCCCCTCGGGTAGGTCTCTATCCACCCGGACCCTCGTATTCACCCGTCCGAGCAGGCGCTTGGAGTGAATGGAGGGAGCGTAAGGGGGCGCGTTCACCTCGCGTGCTTTTCGTGCTGATCTTCACCTGCCTACCGTCATGAGCACGGGGCGTTGCGGGGGAGTGGTGCGGCCATGGCGGAGCTCGTCACAATCTGCGATCCGGCCGGGCGGGCGCGCGGCAGCGGATTCGTCGCCGACGACCGCGGGACGGTGGTCACCGGTCACGAGGCCGTCGACGGCCTCGGCCGGGTGGTGCTCCACGGGCCCGGCCAGGGCGGCCGCACCTGGCTGGCCGAGGCGGGGGACGTGACCGTACTGCCGGGGCTCGCGCTGGCACTCGTACGCACCGACGGGCTCGGGGTGCGGCCGCTGCCGGTGGCGATGCGCGAGGCGATCGCTCCGGGAACGTACGTACGGCTGCCCGCGCGGGGATGGCGGCAGGCGCGGGTGCTGGGGGGCGCGGAGGTCACCTACCCGGCGGCGGACCGGCGGCACGCCGTGCCCCCGGGCGCGGCGGTCGAGCTGGCGATCGGCACGGACGGGCGGGACGCGCTGAGCCTGGGCGGGGAGGCCTGCGGGGGACCGGTCCTCGACGCGCGGACCGGAGCGGTGCTCGCGGTACTGGGCACCGCTCTGCGCGCGGAACACCGGTCCGGCGGCTTCGCGGTCGCCCTGCGGGCGGCGGCCGCAGCCGACCCGGCCGGCCAGCTGGCCGCGCTGCTGGAACGCAACGCCGCGACCGTGCCGGCGTACGGGCCGGACCTGAACCTCGCCGGGGTCCTCGAACTGACCGGGACCACCCTGGGCGCGGCCCTGCCCCCGGGCGAGGCCGAGCCCGGCTGCGAAACCGTCGGGCGACCGGGGACCGCGGCCGAACTGGAGGCCTTCACGGCGGGGGACCGCCTTGTCCTCGGCCTGGTGGGAGCCCCCGGCACGGGTCGCACCACGGCGCTGGCGGCCCTGGCCGTACGCCGGGCACGCGCGGCCCGTCCCGCACCGACGGTGTGGCTGCGCGGGGCGGACCTGCACGGCGGGGACGCCTCGGTGGCCGACGCGGTGACGCGGGCGCTGGTCTCGGCGGCCCGGACCGCGTCCGCCGGGGGACCGGACGTCCTGGTGGACCGATCCGCGGCCGACACGGACGCCGAGCAGGCGGCGCGGGTCGCGGACGCGGCCGGGCGGGCTCTGCTCGTGGTGCTCGACGCCCCCGAGGAGATGCCCCCGGAGCTCGCGCACCGCCTGGGACCCTGGACCGACGCGACCGTCGGGTGGCTGCGCGCGACGGGGGCCCGGCTGGCCGTCGCCGCCCGGCCCGAGCACTGGGAGCGGGCCGGCGCCCTCTGCCCGCCCGAGGTGCTGTACGCCCCCGCCCGCCCGTCCCGGCGGATGCCGCCCGCCCTCCCGCTCGGCGACCTCACCCCCGCCGAGGCCGGGGCCGCCCGGGCCCGGTTCGGCATCCCCGAGGGCTCCGTCCGGGAGTCCGACGCCGGGCACCCGCTCACCCTGCGCCTGCTCGCAGGGATCCGCGCGGCCGGGGTCACGGCCGGGTGCCCCGGCCGCGACGAGGTCTTCGCCGCCCACCTGGACCTCCTGTGCCTGCGCGCCGCCGTCCGCATCGCCGCCGCCCGGGCCGGAGCGGACCGGGTGCACGGCCCCGGCGCCAGGCGGCTCGCGGCGCGCGTGGCTGGCCGGGTCCACGAGGCCGCACGGCGCTGTCTGGGACCCGGGCAGGGATCGCTGGACCGGGCCACCTTCGAGGAACTGTTCCCGTGGCGCACCGGCTGGGCCTGCGCCGTGCTCACCGAGGGGCTGCTGGTGCCCGCCGGGCCCGGCTACCGCTTCGCCCACGAGGCGTTGTCCGACTGGATCCAGGCCGGCCACCTGGACGTCCCCACCGCCCTCGACTCCCTCGTCCACCGGCCCGCCCGGCCGGGCGGGCCGGTGGCCCGGCACCGGATCGGGCCTGTCCTGGAGGCCTTGCGCCGACTGCCCGCGGACGCCCTGCACGGGGAGCTCATGCGGCTGGTCCACCGCCTCAACGATTTCGCCGAGGCCGCCGCCGCAGCCGCAACGGACGCCGGACCCGCCGCCGCAGCGGCCGATGCCGGGCCCGGACCCGATGCCGACCGGACCTGGTGGGCCGCCCGGCTGCTGCGCGAGAGCTTGCTCCGGGCCCCCGACGCCCACCCCCACCTCCCCGTCCTGCACGCCCTCGCGGAGCACGTGGCCCGCGCCGGCCCGGGCGAGTTCGGCGGCCGGTTCTGGAACCGGCTCCGGCTGCCCGAGCCCGACCGCCTCGACCTGCTGCGCCGGCTGCTCCCCGCCGACCCCGCCGAGGCGGTCCCCGGCGACCGCTACCTCGACGCCGCCGCCCGCCGGCTCGCCCGGAACCCGCGGCTCGCGCAGCCCCTGCTCTGCGCCTGGTTCACCGACGGGCGGCGGCTGCGCGGGCGCCCCGGAGCCACCGTCGCCACCGCCGCCCAGGCACTGCTGCACACCCACCGCCGCCTCGCCCTCGACGACCTCACCGAGGCACTCGTCACCGCCGCGCACCCCCGCGCCGACGAACTGCTCCGCGTACTCGCCGAGGAGGAGCCCGCCGCCCTGTGCCGGGCCGTGGACCGCTGGGCGCACGACGAACGGCCCGCGCGGCGCGCCGCGGCCGCCGCCTACGGGACGGCCACCGCCCCGTACGTGCGGACCCCCGCCGACCGGGAGCTGCTGCGCTACGCCGCCCAGGCGCTGCTGGCCCGCCCCGCCGACGCCGCTCTGCACGGCAGCGCCTTGGCCGTGCTGTTGCGCGACCCGCAGGCCCGCGGCCGCTACCTGCCCGACGCCCTCGCCTGCTTCCGGGCCCCCGAACACGGTTGTCGGCTGCCCGCCGCGGCGCTGGTCGCGGCCCTGCCCGTACTGCCCGACCCGGACGCGGTGTTCGACGCGCTGCGGGCCCGGGCCGACGGGGAGGTGGTGCGCGCCCTGGCCGCGTTGACCACCCCCGGGCTGGCCCGGCGCGCGGCCGACCTCGTACGCGACCTCCTGGCATGCCGGCCCGAGGACGCCCCGCACGCCGCGGCCTTCGTCGACCGGCGCCTGGAGCAGGGCGCGGCCGCCGCACCCGTGCTGCGCCCGCTGGTCCTGGACCTGCTGCGGTCCGCCCCGGCGCCGGTACGGGCCGAACTGGCCGTCGTACTGGCCACGCCGGGCGGGAAGGCCTCGTACGCGCTGCGCGGCGAGCTGGCCGGCGTACTGCTGCGCGAGGAGACCGACCCGCGGGTGCTCGACGCGTTCCGTGGAGCCGCCGCGGCCTGTGCCGCCGCCCGCCCGGAAGACCACTTCGGCAGGGCGGCCGCGGATGTGACGTGACGATATGGCGCGGCGGCCGTGCGACGCAGATGCCGATGCGGGGCACCGGGCACCGGCATGGCAGTCTTAGACCTGTAATCGGCAATCAGTACAAGGCCTAAACGGGTTCGGGCGAGGAGCGGTCACAGTGCAGCGCTGGCGTGGCTTGGAGGACATCCCCCAGGACTGGGGACGCAGCGTCGTCACCATCGGCTCCTACGACGGCGTGCACCGCGGTCATCAGCTGATCATCGGACGGGCCGTGGCCAAGGCGCGCGCGCTCGGCCTCCCGTCCGTCGTCGTCACCTTCAGCCCCCACCCGAGCGAGGTCGTCCGTCCGGGCAGCCACCCGCCGATCCTGGCGCCCTACGACCGGCGCGCCGACCTGATGGCCGGTCTGGGTGTGGACGCGCTGCTGATCCTGCCGTTCACGGCGGAGTTCTCGCAGCTGTCCCCGGCCGACTTCATCGTGAAGGTGCTGGTCGACAAGTTGCACGCGCGGTCCGTCATCGAGGGCCCGAACTTCCGCTTCGGCCACCGGGCCGCCGGGAACGTCGACTTCCTGCGCGAGCTGGGTTCCACCTACGACTACGACGTCGACGTCGTGGACCTGGTCGAGCGGGGAGAGGCCGGCGGCGGTGTGCCGTTCTCCTCGACGCTGGCGCGCAGGCTGGTCGCCGAGGGCGACATGGAGGGCGCGGCGGAGATCCTGGGACGGCCGCACCGGGTCGAGGGCGTGGTGGTGCGCGGTGCGCAGCGCGGGCGCGAGCTCGGCTATCCGACGGCGAACGTCGAGACGCAGCCGCACACCGCGATCCCGGCTGACGGGGTGTACGCGGGCTGGCTGACGGCCGACGGCGAGCGGATGCCCGCGGCGATCTCGGTGGGGACGAACGTGCAGTTCGACGCGACCGAGCGGACCGTGGAGGCGTACGCGATCGACCGGATCGGACTGGACCTGTACGGGAAGCACGTGGCCGTCGACTTCCTCGCGTACGTGCGGGGGATGGCGAAGTTCGAGTCGCTGGACGGGCTGCTGGAGGCGATCGCGGACGACGTGAAGCGGGCGCGGGTGCTGACGGACGCGCACGACGCGCAGCGCTGACGGACGAACGGGCGAGGGCCCGTACCTTCCCGGATCTCGATCGATCCCGGGGCGGTACGGGCCCTTCGCGCTGTCGGCTCAGCCCAGGCGGGGGTCGCGCGGGGGCTGTTGCTGCGGCTGCGGCTGCGGCTGCGGCGGCTGCGGCTGCGGCGCCGGGGGCTGCTGCCAGGGCTGGCCGGGCTGCGGGTAGGGCTGGCCGGGCTGCTGGTAGGGCGGCTGCGGCTGCTGGTACGGAGGCTGGCCCTGGGGCTGGCCGTACGGCTGCTGCGGCTGAGGCTGCTGGTGGTACGGCGGCTGCGGCTGGGGCTGCTGCGGGGCTCCCCAGTGGCCCTGTGGGGCCTGCTGCTGGGCCCGCAGGAAGTCCTCGGCCACCAGGGCGGAGAGGTTGAAGTACGCCTCGCGCGTCTTGGGCCGCATCATGTCGAGATCGACCTCGGCGCCTGCCGCGAGGTGCTCGTCGAACGGCACCACGACGACACCGCGGCAGCGGGTCTCGAAGTGCTGCACGATGTCCTCGATCTTGATCATCTTGGCCGTCTCGCGGACCCCGGAGATGACGGTGAGCGAGCGGGAGACGAGATCGGCATACCCGTGGGCGGAGAGCCAGTCGAGGGTGGTGCTGGCGCTGCTGGCGCCGTCGACGGACGGGGTCGAGATGATGATCAGCTGATCGGCCAGGTCCAGGACGCCGCGCATGGCGGAGTAGAGGAGGCCGGTGCCCGAGTCGGTGAGGATGATCGGGTACTGGCGGCCCAGCGTCTCTATGACGCGGCGGTAGTCCTCGTCGTTGAAGGTCGTGGAGACGGCCGGGTCCACGTCGTTGGCGATGATCTCCAGACCGGAGGGCGCCTGGGAGGTGAACCGGCGGATGTCCATGTACGAGTTCAGGTAAGGGATCGCCTGGACCAGGTCCCGGATGGTGGCGCCGGTCTCGCGGCGGACACGGCGGCCGAGGGTGCCGGCGTCGGGGTTCGCGTCGATGGCCAGGATCTTGTCCTGGCGCTCGGTGGCGAGGGTGGCGCCGAGAGCGGTGGTCGTCGTGGTCTTGCCGACGCCGCCCTTGAGGCTGATGACGGCGATGCGGTAGCAGGACATGACCGGGGTGCGGATCAGTTCCAGCTTGCGCTGGCGCTCCGCTTCGGCCGCCTTGCCGCCGAAGCGGAAGCGCCCGCCGGCGCTGTTGTTGCCGGTCTTGGGCTTCTGCTTGTTCCGCAGCAGGCGGTCCGAGGACAGCTCGACGGCGGCCGTGTAGCCGAGCGGCGCCCCGCCGGTGGTCTGGGCGGCCGAGTAGCGGGGGTCGTGGGGCTGGGGCGGCTGCGGCTGATGCTGCGGCTGGCCGACGGGCCACTGGGCGCCGGAGCGCGGATCGTGGTGCGGGGGCTGCGGCGCCGGCGCCGGCATCGGCTGCGGCTGCGGGGCGGGAGCCGGCGGCGGGAACGAGTACCCGTCCTGGTCCGGCTGGCCCGCCTGGTCCGCGAACGAGGGCGGCAGCGGCGGCAGTTCGCCACCGGGTCCCCCGAACGGGTGCTCCGCGGCGGGGACCTGTACGTCCGTAGGGCTGACCGGCGCGGCCGAGGCCTGCTCGGCGGGGGGCAGCAGGGGCGTCCCCTCGGCGGGCGTGTCGTGCGGACCGGCTTCGCCCTCGGACGGTGCCGGCGCCGGCGCATCGGCGGGCGCGGGGAGGGTGAACGGCGCGGGCGCCGGGGCCTCTACCGGGGCCGGGGCCTGGTACGGCGGGGCCGCGTCGACCGGTGCGGGGAAGGTGAACGGCGCGGGCACCGCATCCTCGACCGGCTCGGGAGCCTCGACGGGTGCCGGAGCCGGTACCTCGACGGGAGCCGGAGCCGGGAACGGCGCGGGGGCCTCGACCGGTGCCGGAGAAGAGAACGGCGCGGGCACCGGGGCTTCCACCGGTGCGGAGAGGGTGAACGGCGCGGGCACCGAAGGCTCGACCGGGCCCGGGGCCGGAGCCTCGTACTGCGGGGCCGCCTCGACCGGTGCCGGGAAGGCGAACGGCGCGGGCACCTCGACGGGCGCGGGTGCCGGCACGTCGACGGGAGCCGGAGCCGAGAACGGCGCGGGGGCTTCGATCGGAGCCGGAGCCGGAGCCGGAGCCGGGAACGGCGCGGGCACCGGGGTATCGGCCGGTGCCGTGAAGGGCGCGGGCAGGCCCGCGCCATCGGACGGGGTGCGCGGGCTCGGCGGAGCGATCCGCATCGTCGGGGGCGAGGCCACGTCCGAGGGACGGTGGGGCTCGAAGCCGCTGCCCTCGGGTAGCCCCGGCACCTGCGCGGACGGAGCCGCGCCCTGGGTGTACCAGGCCGGCGGGGTGTAGTCGATGGTGAACTCGCCCGTCAGTTCGGGCTCCGCGTCGGACTGATCGTCCGTCGGGACGTCCCACGTCCCGCCGCGCCTCTCGTTCCGATCGCCGTTCACTGGTCCTCCTGGTCTGTCGAACACTGGTCCGGCGCCCACTTCGACGCCGCGCCCGCGTCCAGCCTAATCGCGCTCCGCTGCCGGTGTCCGCCCCCGTCGGCCCCGCCGACCGTCAGTCGATCCGCCGCGCCGGGCCCAACAGGCCCGTCTCCGCGTCCGTCCCCTGGGTCATCACGAACTGCCGGTCCCGTGGCGTACACCACAACGTCACCCCGTCGCCCAGTGTCGGCAGGGATTCCACCGCCGCCTGCGGCAGGCTCATCAGGCGGCCGATCTGCTCGGCCTCGTCCGGCGACACCCGCTGCACACCCACCAGCGACGACTGCTGGAGCAGCCGTGGCGCCGTGGGGCTCAGGTACGGCAGCAACGTCAGTACGGACTGCCAGGGCCCGGCCACCACGCGCCCGCGCGGCGGCCGCATCCCGCAGTCGCGGATCACGAGTACCGGGCTGCCGGCCGACGCGCCCTGCGGCGGCACCCGGCCCACCTCGTGCAGGGTCACGCACTGCTGTCCGCCGCCCGCGGCCTGGGCCAGCCCGGACCACACGTGCCCGCGCCCCGTCTCCACCGCCACCCGCGCGCCCGTCGCCGCCGCGCGCAGCGCCAGTACCTGCGCCGTCCACAGACCGCCGATCAGCGTCACCTCGTACGGCGTAGGCCGGTTGACGCCGAGCACCGCCGGCCGTCCCTCCGCGTCCACACCGATGACGACCCCGTCGTCGCCGACGGGCAGCGCCAGCGCGTCCAGGTCGGCGGCGGGCACCACGTGCCGCTCCCGCCGGGGGCCGACCAGCCCGAAACCGCCCCTCATCGCGCCCCTCCCAGCGGCAGCGAAGCCAGCAGCCCCGGCACCTGTTCACGGTCGAGCCGGACCAGACCGGTCTTCACGCCCCGCGCCGTCCGCTCCAACTCCCGTCGGGCCGCGACCAGTTCCTCGTCGCTGCGCCCGGTCACCCGGACGTGCCCGGTCAGCGTCACGCCCTGGCGCTCCGCCGGGGCGATCGTCAGGCTGAAGTTCGTCGCCAGGGCCGGCAGCGAGGTCAGCAGCGCCACGAACTGCGGCAGCGCCGCGGCCCCCGCGCCGCCCAACCGCGGCCAGCGGCCTATCCAGTACGTGGTGTGCCGCCGGTCGTCGCAGCGCCAGGTCCGCGGAGTCTCCTCCGTACGCCGTCCCGTGCTGGCGGACCGTCCGGCCTGGGTGATCGCCATCGGGTTCGCGCACGAGGACGTGGCCAGGGCCGCCGTGAGCTCCTGCTCGGTCAGCACGGTGGCCGTGAACCCGGCGCCGGTCAGCCGGCTCGCCAACTGGTCCGCCACCCGCACCACGCACCGCTGGGCGCCCGGCAGTCCGCCGCCGCGCGCGGTGACCGCCTCGGGACAGAGCTCCGGGTCGAGCTTGAGCGCGATCCAGGTGAGCCGCACCGCCGGGGTACCGGTCCGGGCCTGCAGCGGCGCGTAGTTGCGGGTGGCCATCGACTGGGCGGGCAGGTGCGGGGCCGGCGCGGGCTGGGTGTGCTGCACCAGCTGCGCGGACTCCAACCGGATGCCGTCGACTTCGAGGATGTCCCGTACGACACCCAGCGGTAGTGGCCGCGCCCCCCGGTCGGGCCGCAGAGCGGTGGCGTCCGTGTCCACCTGGACGACGGCGGTGAGGAAGGTACCGTCGCCGATCATCCCGACCGGCCGCCGGTCGCGGTCGCTGAACGTGAGGGTGCGCAACGCCGGATCGGCCTCGACGAGCGGGGCGAGCCCGGGCTCGGTGCCCGCTGGCACGGTGAGGGACGCGGCCCGGCGCCGACGCGCGCGCAGCGCGAGCGCACCGCCGATCCACTCGGGCAGGGAGCGCTGGTGCCTGCGTACGACCGCGAGCACCACGAGTACGAGCGCGAGCGCGCCGGCGGGAACCAGCAGCACCGGTTCGACCACCCAGGCCACCAACAGGAGGGCCGCGGCCACCTGAAGCAGCACAAGCTGTTGCAATCGGAACGGACCGAAGCGGCCAGGGCTCGACTTCGGATGCGGCGTCACGCCGCCTCGTGCGGGTGCGGCCGCGCCAGTCTGCGGCTGCGTCGCGGTGGCCATCACTCGCGCACCTCCCCTTTCTCCCTCAGCTACCTCCCCCGGACTTCGTTCGGGGGGACCCCAAGGGAGGTGCCCCCAGGGCCGGACCGTGAGTTCCGGCGGCGCGCGACAGCTGGCGCAGGGCCCCGGAATCTTCTCAATCCACCCCGACAAGCCCTGAATACCCCGGTGCGGAAGGCGCTGAGCGGCGATCTCACCCTACCCGGCCCCTGGGCGGCCTCCGTCAAGAGGCATAGTAGGTGCCCGGTCCGACAATCGAGGCCCGGGGACCGTACTCACCGACCGGGCCGTGCGGGGAGAAGCAGACGGTCATGGCATCACGACGTGATGAGCTCAATGCGTACACCTTCGCGAAGCGGCGCACGGTGGCCGCGTTCCTCCAGCCGTCCGCGACGGGGACCGAGGAGGGCGCACCGCGCCCGCTGCGCGCGGTCGTGCCGGGGCTGATCGCGGCCGCGGTCGTACTCGCCGGCTTCGGCGCCTGGGGCATGTTCAGGCCGACGGCCCCCAAGGGCTGGGCGGACCCCGGCACCCAGGTCATCGTCGGCAAGGACTCCACCACCCGCTACGTGGTCCTGACGACGAAGGTGAACGGCAAGGACCAGACCCGGCTGCACCCGGTGCTCAACCTCGCCTCCGCCCGACTCCTGCTGGACCCCTCGAAGTTCAAGGTCATCCAGGTCGACGACAAGGTCCTCGACAAGGGCCAGCCGCCCCGCGGGCCCATCATCGGCATCCCGTACGCCCCCGACCGGCTGCCCGCCAAGGCGGACGCGGCCAAGGCCAAGCGCTGGGCCGCCTGCCAGCAGCCGGGCGGCAACGGGCGCGGGGTGCAGACCGCCACCTTCGTCCTCGCCGACCGCGAGACGCACCTGACGGACGATCAGCGCAAGCTGACCGACACGCAGTCGCTGTACGTGCAGAGCGCCGGCCCGGGCAAGGAGCGCTACCTGGTCGACGCCGCGGGCACCAAGTACAAGTTCCCGGAGGGCACCCCGGCCGCGGGCACGATGACCAACGCCCTGGTCGGCACCGGCGCCACCCCGCAGCAGGTCACCGAGCAGTGGCTGGGGACCCTCAACTCCGGCGACGACCTGTCCTTCCCGCAGCTGCCCGGCAAGGCCGGTACGAACGCCGACGTCAAGGGCCTGATCACCGACGACAACAAGGTCGGCATGGTGCTCATGGCCCAGACCGGTTCCGGCACGCAGCACTACGTGGTCCTGCCGGGGAAGGTCGCGCCGGTCTCCGACTTCGTCGCCTGGCTGCTGATCTCGGCGCCCGCGACCGACGGCCTCAACATGCACGGCAAGGCCCGCGAGATCGACCTCCAGGCCATCAGCCCGGAGTCCACCCCGTTCGCGGGCGACCTCAAGTGGCCGCAGAAGAAGACCGAGCGGATCAACCAGGGCGCACCGGCAGCCGGGACGCAAGGCACCGGCGCCTCCGGCCGCGACACCATCTGCAACGTGCTGCGCTCGGTCGACGGCCAGGGCAACCAGACCTTGAGCACCTGGGCGGGCACCGGCTTCCCCATCGACATCACCGCCAGCGGCACGAGCGCGTACGTCACCCCGGGCTCGGGACTGCTCTACACCCAGGTCCAGGGCAAGCAGACCACGGCAGGCGGCTCCCTCTTCCTGGTCACCGACACCGGCCTGCGGTACGCGGTCCAGGCCAACGGCGACAGCGACGCCGAGCAGTCGAAGATCGGCGCCCCCGACCAGCAGGCCAAGGGCGGCGCCACGGGAGGTGCGCCCGAGGCCAGCCAGGCGCAGATCCGGCTCGGCTACGCGGGCGTCACACCGGCCATGGTGCCCATCGCGTGGTCGGAGTTCCTCTCCAAGGGGCCGCGCCTGGACACCAACTCCGCCCGCCAGCCGCAGGGTTCGTGAGGAAGCCGCCGATGACCCAGCTCCCGATGCGGCGGCGCGCGGTCCGCGCCGCCGCCCTGGCCCTCGCGACGGTCGCCGCGGCCACCCCCGCCACCGCCGCCGCCGCGGCGGCCACCCCCGCCACCGCCGCGCCGCAGCCCCCGTACGCCCTGAGTCTCGACGGCGCCGGCGAGTGCACCTTCCCCATGAAGAAGCAGATCGCGGACCGACCCTGGGCCCTCCAGCGGCTCCTCCTCGACGAGCTCTGGACGCACACCAAGGGCAAGGACAAGAACGGCAACAGCATCCGCGTCGCGGTCATCGACACCGGGGTGGACCGGGTGAACCCGCAGCTCAGCGGCGCCCTCGACACCGGCGCCGGCAAGGACTTCATCGACCCCAAGGGCGGCGACGGCACGAACGACACCGTCGGCCACGGCACCAAGGTCGCCGGGCTGATCGCCGCCCGCCCCCAGGAGGGCACCGGCTTCGTCGGCCTGGCCCCGGACGCCACGATCATCCCCATCCGGCAGAACGACGGCCAGGGCAAGGGCAACGCCCTGTCCCTGAGCCAGGCGATCGACCACGCGGTGGCCAAGGGCGCCCAGGTGATCAACATCTCCCAGGACACCGACGTGCCGATGTCCCCGGACTCCGATCTCGGCAAGTCGGTCCAGAAGGCCATCGACGCCAAGGTCGTGGTGGTGGCCTCGGCGGGCAACGACGGCATGACCGGGGAGAAGCGCAAGACGTACCCGGCGGCCTTCCCCGGCGTGCTCGCGGTGGCCTCCTCGGACCGCAACAACGAGCGGGCCGTGTTCTCCCAGCCCGGCGACTTCATCGGGGTGGCGGCGCCCGGCGTCGACATGGTCTCCACGGTCCCCGGATTCGGCCAGTGCATCGACAACGGCACCAGCTTCTCCGCCCCGTACGTCGCCGGGGTGGCCACCCTGCTGCGCGCCAAGCACGGGGACTGGACCGTCGAGCAGATCGTCTGGCAGATCCAGAACACCGCGGAGCGCTCGGTCAAGGGCCGTGACGACTACGTCGGTTGGGGCGTCGTCGACCCGGTGCGCGCGCTCAGCCAGGACCGCGAGGCACCCAAGGCCCCCGTCCCGGATCCCGGCCCGCCCCCCGCGGCGGCCCCGGAGGCCGCCGCGCTCCAGCTCACCGAGACGGCACAGGAGCGGCAGGAGCGGTACGGCACGTACGCTCTGGGCATCGGAGCCGTCCTGATCGCCGTCATCGCGGGGACCGCGACCGTCGTGCGGGACGCACGCGGGCGCCGACGCCGTTTGCAGTGAACGGTCACAGTTCATCAACGGTAGCAACCCACCGGTGTTGGGCCCTGCCGATGAACTGGCTAGAGTGACAGCAGGCTTCACGAGTGTGATCGGGGGATCGCGTGAAGCGGAGGGGGACGCCCAGGGCGCGTGGCTCACGACCGCGCCGGGCATGGTCCGCTCCGCCACGCAATCCGCCGGTTCTGCCGGCGAATTGAGAAGTGAGGAGCTTCGGATGAGCACGAACACGTTCGGACTTGCAGACGATCCGGTCGTCCAGGCGAAGAGCAAGATCGAGGAGACGGCCAATGCCGTCACCAGGCAGGCCCGCGAACTGGCCGACATCCTCGCCACCGTGAGCGCCGGCTGGACCGGTGTGGGTGCCTCGGGGTTCATGTCCGCGCAGAGCATGGTCAATGACGACCACGACGAGATCCGCAGGCTGCTCGGCGTCCTGCACAACGCCGTCGCGCAGACCAAGAACCTGAGCAACGCCCAGGACGACGACGTGCGCGCCGCGTTCAGGGCCGTCCAGCCGGCCGGTTCCGGCGGCGGCTCCAACAGTTCCGGCCTCAACGGCATCTGACAGCAGCCGTTTTTCAGTTTGCCGCAGCGAGAAGGAGAAGAACATGGCGGGTAACGACGGGCACACCCGGGTCCGGTATGAAACCGTTCAGCAGATGGCGGACCGTATCCGGATCGTCTCCAAGAACATCATCACGGACCTGAACGAGATGGAGCAGGCCCTCAAGGTCGTCACCGACACCTGGGACGGTGAGGCCCACGGCCAGTACGTCCAGCTGCAGGCGAAGTACAAGGGCAAGGCCGACCACATGCAGAAGCAGCTGGAGCAGGTCGCCCAGCTCATCGAGCGCGGCAAGGGCGACTACCGCGCCACCGACGTGAAGGCCTCGCGCCTGTTCACCGAGGCCTACTGAGCCGGTAGCCCACGCAGTCCGTACGCGCCGAAGGGGCGCGCCCGCACCGGGCGCGCCCCTTCGGCGTCTGGTCCGTCAGGTGTCCGGCCCGTCGGATGTCCGGTCCCTCAGGCGTCCGGCTCCTCAGGGCGGTGCCGGTCCAGGTCGAACTCGCCGTCACGGGCCCCGAGTACGAAGGCCTCCCACTCGGCGGCGGTGTACCGCAGCACCGTGTCCCGGTCCAGCGAGGACCGCATGGCCACCGCTCCCTCGGGCAGCCGCGCGATCTCGACCCGCTCCTCGTCGGGGCTGGTCCCGGGCGGGCCCTCCCACTCCACGCCGCTGATGTCGAGCGCGTACAGCTCGTCCTTCTCCTGCTGGGTGCCCATGTGCGGCCTTTCCCCTCGGTGGCGCGGTCTTCACCGCCGATTATCGGTGCTGCGCCGCCGAGGGGAACCGGTTTCCTCACATCCCCGGCATCCGCCCCAGCTGCACCAGCGAGGTGCCCCGCCTGCGCGAGGCGAAGTAGGCCCGGCCCGGCGGCATCGGACGCGGTCGCACGTTGCCGACGAGGTCTCCCTCGGACGGGTCACCCGACAGGACGACGCCCTGCGCGCCCAGCTCCCTGATCCGCTGCATGAACGGCTCGTACAGCGAACGCGAGGCACCCGCCGAGTTCCGCGCGATGATGAACCGCACGCCCGTGTCCCGGGCGAAGGGCAGGAAGTCCACCAGCGGAGCCAGCGGATTGCCCTGGCTGGTGGCCACCAGGTCGAAGTCGTCGATGACGATGAACACGTCCGGGCCCGTCCACCAGCTGCGGTCGCGCAGCTGCTGCGGAGTGACGTCGGGCGGCGGCTGCCGGCGCGAGAACACCCCGCCCAGCGCCTCCATGTGCATCTGCAGCGAGCTCGCCATCGGCGCGTACTCCAGCAGGTGCTCCTCCGGCAGCGCCCCGAGCAGGCCGCGCCGGTAGTCGCCCACCACGAGGCGTGCCTGGTCCGGTGTGTAGCGCTGGGCGATCTGCTGGGCGATGAGCCGCAGCAGGTTCGTCTTGCCCGACTCGCTCTCGCCGAAGACGAGGAGGAACGGGTCGGACTCGAAGTCGACGAACACCGGCTCCAGGTCGGTCTCGTCGATGCCGATCGCGATCCCGCGGCCGGGGAACTCTCCGCCCTTGGGCAGCTGGTCGGCGTGGAGCAGCCGCGGCAGCAGCCGTACCCCGGGGGCCGCCTGCCCCTTCCAGTTCTGCTTCACGGCCTCCACGAACGCGGCCGTGGCCTCCGACAGGTTCGAGGCGTCGTGGGAGCCGTCGATCCGCGGGAGCGCGCTCAGGAAGTGCAGCTTCTCCGGCACCTGGCCGCGGCCCGGCATCCCGGTGGGGACGTTCGCCGCGACCTTCCGGTCGAACTCGGAGTCCATGGTGTCGCCGAGCCGCAGCTCCAGCCGGCTGAGCATCTGGTCCTTGAGCGCCGCGCGGACCTCCATGTACCGCGCCGCGGTGATCACCACGTGGATGCCGTAGCCCAGACCGCGGGCCGCGATGTCCGTGACGATCTGCTCCAGGCCGTCGTACTCGCCGCGGAAGCCGCCCCAGCCGTCGATCAGCAGGAACACGTCGCCCCACGGCTCACCGGGCAGCTCGCCCGCCGCCCGCCGGCGCCGGTAGGTGCCGATCGAGTCGATGTTGTTCGCGCGGAAGAACTCCTCACGGCGGTTGAGGATGCCCCCCACCTCCGCGACGGTGCGCCGCACCCGCTCCGGATCCAGGCGCGAGGCGATCCCGCCCACGTGCGGCAGCTCGGCGACCGCCGACAGGCTGCCACCACCGAAGTCCAGCCCGTAGAACTGCACCTCGCGCGGGGTGTGCGTGAGCGCGAAGGACGAGATCAGCGTCCGCATCAGCGTCGACTTGCCCGACTGCGGACCGCCGACCACCATCATGTGGCCCGCCGCACCCGAGAAGTCCCGGTACAGCACCTCGCGCCGCTGCTCGAACGGCTTGTCGATGAGGCCGAGCGGTACGACGAGCCCGCCGGGCCGCGTGTACCCGTCCGCGTGCAGCCCGCGCTCCGCGCTCGGCGCCAGCGCCGGAAGCAACTGGTCCAGCGGCGGCGCCTGGTCGAGCGGCGGCAGCCACACCTGGTGCGCCGGCACTCCCTGGCCCTCCAGCCGGCTCACGATCACGTCCAGCACCGTGTCGGCGAGCGCGTCGTCCTCGCGCGCCGACTGTGCCGCCAGGTACGCCGGGTCCGGAGCGGCGTACACCACCGGCACCGGAGCCGCCGTGAACAGCGCGGGCCGCCGCTCCACCGGGAACAGGCCCACCGACACGTCCGGCCCGCCCGAGCGGTAGGTGCCCGAGACGTACGCGGCCTTGAACCGCGTCATCTCGTCCGTTCCGAACTTCAGGTAGCCCGAACCGGGCACCGACGGCAGGTGGTAGGCGTCCGGCACACCGATCGCGGTCCGTGACTCCGCCGCCGAGAAGGTCCGCAGACCGATCCGGTACGAGAGGTACGTGTCCAGCCCGCGCAGCTTGCCCTCCTCCAGCCGCTGCGAGGCCAGCAGCAGGTGCACACCCAGCGAGCGGCCGATGCGGCCGATCTGGATGAACATGTCGATGAAGTCGGGCTTCGCCGTCAGCAGCTCGCTGAACTCGTCGATGACCAGCACCAGCGAGGCCAGCGGCTCCAGCGGGGCACCCGCCGCGCGCGCCTTCTCGTAGTCGTGGATGTTCGCGTAGTTGCCCGCCGAGCGCAGCAGCTCCTGCCGGCGCTGCAGCTCTCCGCGGATCGAGTCGCCCATGCGGTCCACGAGCGTGAGGTCGTCCGCCAGGTTGGTGATGACGGCCGCCACGTGCGGCATCTGCCCCATGCCGGTGAAGGTCGCACCGCCCTTGAAGTCGGCGAGCACGAAGTTCAGCGTCTCCGAGGTGTGCGTGACCGCCAGGCCCAGCACGAGGGTGCGCAGCAGCTCGGACTTGCCGGAACCGGTCGCGCCCACGCACAGGCCGTGCGGCCCCATGCCCTCCTGCGCGGCCTCCTTGAGGTCCAGCATGACCGGGGCGCCGTCCTCGCCGACACCGATCGGCACGCGCAGCCGCTCACCGGCCGACCGCGGCCGCCAGGTACGCGCCACGTCGACCGCGGCCGCGTCGCCCAGGTTCAGCAGGTCCGTGAAGTCCAGGTTCGCCAGCAGCGGCTCGTCGTCGTCCCCGCCGCCCGTGCGCAGTGGGGCCAACTGGCGGCCCAGCGCCTCCGCCGCGGGGAGCGACAGCGCGTCCGGGGTGCCCTCGTACGCGACCCCCGCGCCCGACTCCAGGCGCAGCCGGCCCGGCCGCACCACGACCGACAGCCCACCGCGCGGCTCGTCCAGCTCGCCCGTGACCACCTCGACGATCGTGACGCCCTGCAGCCCCTCGGCCGCCGCGAACACCGAGTCCGGCGGCACCAGGGCACCGCGGGGCGAGTTGGTGTCGAGCACGACCACCAGGTGCGGCTGGTCCAGCACCGGGGACACCTCGCGGCTGAACCGCGGCCGCCCCTCCAGCCGGGGCGCCAGCAGCCCCTCCAGCTCTCCGAGGTCGTCGCCGAACAGCCGCTTCGTACCGGCCCCGTCCACCTGGCCCGGCACCTGCGTGTGCGGCAGCCACTTCGTCCAGTCCCACGAGGGCACCGCACCCGGCGAGGCCACCACGGCCACCGTCAGGTCCTCGGGGGAGTGCAGCGTCGCCAGCTGCGCCACCATCGCCCGCGCCGCAGCACGCGCCGACTCCGGCTCACCGGACACCGTCACGTGGTAGAAGGCCCGGATCGACACCGCCATCGGCAGTCCGTCCAGCGAGGAGTGCACCTTGAGGAAGCGCTGCATCGCGCCCGCCGTCAGCGGCTCCAGCTCGTCCACCGGGGCCGTGTCCGGCGCCACCAGCGGCGTTTGCAGCCGCTGCGAGCCCAGCCCCAGCCGGGCCTGCCCGAAGTCCGGGTCGCCGACCCGCCGTTCCCACAGCCGCGAACCCTCGGCGACCACCGACCACAACTGCTCGGGGGCCGGGTGCAGGTACAGCTGCGCGTCGCGCTGCGCCCGCGCGGTCCGGCGTACCTGACGGCGCGTCTGCGCAAGGTATTTGAGGTAGTCCCGGCGCACATCGGCCATTTGCCCCTGCGTACCCCGCCGGTGCCGCACCAACTGCGCGACGACCATCGACACCGTCGACACCAGCATCAGCACGCCCATGATGCGCATGAACGGCGCCGCGCCCGGCATGAAGAAGAAGACGGCGGACGAGCCCATGCCGAGCATCGGCAGGAGCTGCATCAGCATGCCCTCCTGCTGTCCCCGGGGAAGCTCAGGCGGCGCCTCCAGCCGCACCTCGTCCGACGGCACTTCGGGCGGCAGGGACCGCGGCGGGCGTTTGACGACGATCTGGCTCACCGGAGCATCAATCCCTCGAAAACGGACGGGACGTCGTAACCGGCGCCCCCAAGTCCCGGGCGTGGAGGGGGTCTCCTCCACGCGTCGGTGATCCTACTTGCCGACTGTCAGGCACGAGCCCGGTAGGGTGGCGCGCGCAGTATGCGCATCCGCGAATCGTCCGCCGTCGCGGACGTCAACAAGGGGGGTCACACAGGTGAGTACGGCCGCAACGACGGGCTTCTGCAGGGTCACCGTCGTGGCCCCGGACAGCCGGATCGACGTCGCCCTCCCCGAGGACATCGCCGTCGCCGACGTCTATCCCGAGCTGCTGCGCCTCACCGGCCAGACCCAGCCCGTCGGCGCCCCCACGGGCTTCCACCTCGTACGCCGCTCCGGCGCCGTCCTCGACGGCGCCCGCACCCTCGCCGCCCAGCAGGTCCTCGACGGCGAGGTGCTCAGCCTGCGCCCCTTCGCCGAGTCCCTGCCGCCCGCCGTCTTCGACGACGTCTCCGACGCCGTCGCCTCCGCCGTCGTCCGCGACCGGCACCGCTGGAGCGACGACATGCTGCGCGGCGCGGGCCTGGCCGGCGCCGCGGTGCTCCTCCTCATGCTGGGCTTCGTCCTCTGGTACGCCGACCCGCTGCGCCACGACATGCACGGCCTGCCCGGCATCCTCGCGGGCGCCGTCGGAGTCCTGCTCACCGCGGTGGCGGGCGTGCGCGCCCGGGTCTACCGCGACCGCGGCTCCGCCGTGGCGCTCGGCCTCGCCGCCCTGCCGCAGCTGCTGATCGCCGGCTCCGGGATCATCGCCCCCGCCGCCGGCCAGGGCCCCGGCCGCCTCCAGTTCCTGCTCGGCTGCGTCTGCGTCCTCGTCGCCTCCGTCGCCCTGGTCGCGCTCACCCCCAGCGGCGACGCGCCCTTCGTCGCGGCCACCTTCGTCGCCGCCACCGGCACCCTGGCCACCTTCACGGCCATCGCCACCGAGGCCTCCGCGACCGCCACCGCCGCCGTCTGCGCACCCGTGGCCATCGGCCTCGTCGCCTTCCTGCCCGGTCTCTCCGCGCGCTTCGCCCGCCTGCCCATCGGCTACGCCGCCCCGCAGAGCGCCACCGAGGATTACGAGACCCCGGACCGCTACGAGACCGAGCCGTACGGTGACCAGTCCGCCGCCGACCAGCACGACCAGGCCGCCACGCTCGACGCGGAGCAGATCGCGGCCCAGGCCCGGCGCGGTCACGAGATGCTGCTCGGCCTGGTCGGCGGCTGCGCGGCGGTCGCCGTCGGCGCCGCCGCCGTCCTCGGCTTCTCCGACAACACCTGGGGCCGCCTGCTGGCCCTGACCACCGGCCTCGCCATGCTGCTGCGCGCCCGCCTCTTCCGCTACACCTCCCAGGTGGTCTGCACACTGGCCGCCGGCCTCGTCGCCGTCGCGCTGCTGATCCTGGGCCTGGCCCTGCACCCGCCGGCCGACCTGCTCGAAGCCCTCCTCGTGAAGCACGACCGCAGCGGCCTGGACCTCCGTACGATCTGGCTGACCGCCGCCGTCGCGGCCGGCGCGGCCCTCCTCGCCGGAATTGCGCTTGTCATTCCCCGCAAGGGCCTGTCACCCTTCTGGGGAAGGCTGCTCGACCTCACCGAGGCGGCGGTCCTGCTCAGCCTGGTCCCGCTGGCCCTGGCCGTGCTGGACGTCTATTCCCGGGCCCGCGCTCTCACCAGCTGAGACGCCGAGTCCCGGCAGCCTGGTACGCTGTGTGACGGCCGTTTGTGTACGCGTCCTCCGGATCCTCGACAAAGGGTCTGTGGACTGCGCTCAGCGGACCCCGCCTCCCGAGTTACGGAAGCTCCCCAGAGACTCAGACCTGGGGCACTCGGTGGCTACGAAGACCCAAACGAGGAGTACGCGTGCCGCTCGACGCCGCTACGAAGAAGCAGATCATCAGCGAGTTCGGTGCCAAGGAGGGCGACACCGGCTCTCCCGAGGTCCAGGTCGCGATGCTCTCCCGCCGCATCTCGGACCTGACCGAGCACCTCAAGACGCACAAGCACGACCACCACTCCCGTCGTGGTCTGCTGATCCTGGTCGGCCAGCGTCGCCGCCTGCTGCAGTACCTGGCCAAGAAGGACATCCAGCGCTTCCGTACGCTGGTCGAGCGCCTCGGCATCCGCCGCGGTGCGGCCGGCGCCAAGTAACACGCCGTGAAGGGAGCGGTTCCCACATCCGGGGGCCGCTCCCTTTGCTGTACGTGCGGGACGGACCGGACCCTTTGTAGTCTGGAAAGGACGCACGTGCGCGTATGAAGACGCGCGAAGACGTGCACAACAGAAGAGGAGGAGCGCCCTCCCTACGCCGCCGGTCCTCGGTAGTGGCACCCGGAATGCCCCCACGGGCAACGGACCGGGTGCTTCGATCGAAGACCGGCCCCAGGCAAGGAGCGCTTCTCCGCAACCGTCCACCGCCACACGGGCGGCGGACGGAGACGACGAAAATGGAGAAAACGCTAGTGGAGAACGAGACCCACTACGCCGAGGCCGTCATTGACAACGGTTCCTTCGGCACCCGCACCATCCGCTTCGAGACGGGCCGTCTGGCCCGCCAGGCCGCCGGCTCCGCCGTTGCCTACCTGGACGACGACACGATGGTGCTGTCCGCCACCACCGCGTCGAAGAAGCCCAAGGACCAGCTCGACTTCTTCCCCCTGACGGTGGACGTCGAGGAGCGGCAGTACGCGGCCGGCAAGATCCCCGGCTCCTTCTTCCGCCGTGAGGGCCGGCCCTCCGAGGACGCGATCCTCACCTGCCGCCTGATCGACCGCCCGCTGCGCCCGTCCTTCAAGAAGGGCCTGCGCAACGAGATCCAGGTCGTCGCCACGATCATGGCGCTCAACCCCGACCACCTGTACGACGTCGTCGCGATCAACGCCGCGTCCGCGTCCACGCAGCTGGCCGGCCTGCCCTTCTCCGGCCCGATCGGCGGCGTCCGCGTCGCGCTGATCCGCGGCCAGTGGGTGGCCTTCCCGACGCACACCGAGCTCGAGGACGCCGTCTTCGACATGGTCGTCGCGGGCCGCGTCCTGGAGGACGGCGACGTCGCGATCATGATGGTCGAGGCCGAGGCCACCGAGAAGACCATCGCCCTCGTCAAGGGCGGCGCCCAGGCGCCGACCGAGGAGATCGTCGCCGCGGGTCTCGACGCCGCGAAGCCGTTCATCAAGGTCCTCTGCAAGGCCCAGGCCGACCTGGCCGCCAAGGCCGCGAAGCCCGAGGGCGAGTTCCCGGTCTTCCTGGACTACCAGGACGACGTGTACGAGGCCCTCGCGGCCGCCGTCAAGGGCGACCTCTCCCAGGCGCTGACCATCGCGGGCAAGCAGGACCGCGAGGCCGAGCTGGACCGCGTCAAGGAGATCGCCGCCGAGAAGCTCCTCCCGGCCTTCGAGGGCCGCGAGAAGGAGATCTCCGCCGCCTACCGCAGCCTGACCAAGGCCCTGGTGCGCGAGCGCGTCATCAAGGACAAGGTCCGCATCGACGGCCGCGGGATCACGGACATCCGTACCCTCGCCGCCGAGGTCGAGGCCATCCCGCGCGTGCACGGCTCGGCGCTGTTCGAGCGTGGCGAGACCCAGATCCTGGGCGTCACCACCCTCAACATGCTCCGCATGGAGCAGCAGCTGGACACCCTCTCCCCGGTGACCCGCAAGCGCTACATGCACAACTACAACTTCCCGCCGTACTCCGTCGGCGAGACCGGCCGCGTCGGTTCGCCGAAGCGCCGCGAGATCGGCCACGGCGCGCTCGCCGAGCGCGCGATCGTGCCGGTCCTCCCGACCCGCGAGGAGTTCCCCTACGCGATCCGTCAGGTGTCCGAGGCCCTCGGCTCCAACGGTTCGACGTCCATGGGCTCGGTCTGCGCCTCCACCATGTCGCTGCTGAACGCCGGTGTGCCCCTCAAGGCCCCCGTCGCCGGTATCGCCATGGGTCTGATCTCCCAGGAGATCGACGGCAAGACGCACTACGTCGCCCTCACCGACATCCTCGGTGCGGAGGACGCCTTCGGCGACATGGACTTCAAGGTCGCCGGCACCAAGGAGTTCGTCACCGCCCTCCAGCTGGACACCAAGCTGGACGGCATCCCGGCCTCCGTCCTGGCCGCGGCCCTCAAGCAGGCCCGCGACGCCCGCCTCCACATCCTCGACGTGATGATGGAAGCGATCGACACGCCGGACGCGATGTCCCCGTTCGCCCCGCGGATCATCACCGTCAAGATCCCGGTGGACAAGATCGGTGAGGTCATCGGCCCCAAGGGCAAGATGATCAACCAGATCCAGGAGGACACCGGCGCCGAGATCACGATCGAGGACGACGGCACCATCTACATCGGTGCCTCCGACGGCCCGGCCGCCGAGGCCGCCCGTGCCACGATCAACTCGATCGCCAACCCGACCATGCCGGAGGTCGGCGAGCGCTACCTGGGTACGGTCGTCAAGACCACCACCTTCGGTGCCTTCGTCTCCCTCATGCCCGGCAAGGACGGCCTGCTGCACATCTCGCAGATCCGCAAGCTCGCCGGTGGCAAGCGCGTGGAGAACGTCGAGGACGTGCTCGCGGTCGGCACCAAGGTCCAGGTCGAGATCGCCGAGATCGACCAGCGCGGCAAGCTCTCGCTGGTCCCCGTGATCGACGGCGAGGCCGCCGGTGACGACGCTGACAAGGACGACTCCGACAAGTGATGTCGCGTAGTTCCCGTGTGACGGCCCGCCCCTCTTCGGAGGGGCGGGCCGTCGCCCGTACCCAAACCCTCCTCAAGGGCAGCAACGGCATCGGCACCGTCCGGCGCACGGTCCTGCCCGGCGGACTGCGCATCGTCACCGAGACGCTGCCCTCCGTCCGCTCCGCCACCTTCGGCATCTGGGCGCACGTCGGCTCCCGTGACGAGACGCCCACGCTGAACGGCGCCACGCACTACCTGGAGCACCTCCTCTTCAAGGGCACGCACCAGCGCAGCGCCCTCGACATCTCCTCCGCGATCGACGCGGTCGGCGGCGAGATGAACGCCTTCACGGCGAAGGAGTACACCTGCTACTACGCCCGGGTGCTCGACACCGACCTGCCGCTGGCCATCGACGTGGTCTGCGACATGCTCACCGGCTCGCTGATCCGCGAGGAGGACGTCGACGCCGAGCGCGGCGTCATCCTCGAAGAGATCGCGATGACCGAGGACGACCCGGGCGACATGGTCCACGACCTGTTCGCGCAGACCATGTACGGCGACACCCCGCTGGGCCGTCCCGTCCTGGGCACCGTCGACACGATCAACGCACTCGGCGCCGACCGGATCCGCCGCTTCTACAAGAAGCACTACGATCCGACCCACCTCGTCGTCGCGGCCGCCGGCAACGTCGACCACAACAAGGTCGTGCGCCAGGTCCGCGCAGCCTTCGAGCAGGCCGACGCGCTGACCCGCACCGACGCCGAGCCGATCGGCCCGCGCGCCGGCACCAAGCGCATCCGCACTTCCGGCCGCGTCGAGCTGGTCAACCGCAAGACCGAGCAGGCCCACGTGGTCCTCGGCATGCCCGGCCTCGCCCGCGCCGACGAGCGCCGCTGGGCGCTGGGCGTACTGAACACCGCCCTCGGCGGCGGCATGTCCTCACGCCTCTTCCAGGAGGTCCGGGAGAAGCGCGGCCTCGCCTACAGCGTGTACTCGTACACCTCGGGCTTCGCCGACACCGGCCTCTTCGGCGTGTACGCGGGCTGCCGCCCCAACCAGGTGCACGACGTGCTCCGCATCTGCCGCGACGAGCTCGACAAGGTCGCGTCCGACGGGCTCACCGACGACGAGATCAAGCGGGCCATCGGCCAGCTGTCCGGCTCCACCGTCCTCGGCCTGGAGGACACCGGCGCGATCATGAACCGGATCGGCAAGAGCGAGCTGTGCTGGGGCGACCAGATGTCGGTCGACGACATGCTGGCGCGGATCGCCTCCGTGACCCCGGACGACGTCCGCTCGGTCGCGCAGGATGTACTGGCCCAGCGGCCCTCGCTCGCGGTGATCGGCTCGCTGAAGGAGAAGCAGGCGGCCCGCCTCGACGAGGCCGTCGCCCAGTCCCGTACGTAGGTAAGTCTGCTCTGATTTAAGGACATGAACATGAGCAAGCTGCGCGTGGCAGTCCTCGGCGCACAGGGCCGCATCGGCTCCGAGGCCGTGAAGGCGGTCGAGGCCGCCGACGACATGGAGCTGGTGGCGGCCCTCGGCCGCGGCGACAAGCTGGAGACGCTGGCCGAGGCCGGCGCCCAGGTCGCCGTCGAGCTGACCACCCCCGCCTCGGTCATGGGGAACCTGGAGTTCCTCACCCGTCACGGCATCCACGGAGTGGTCGGCACCACCGGCTGGAACGAGGACCGCCTCGCTCAGCTGAACACCTGGCTCGCCGGATCCCCGGAGACCGGTGTGCTCATCGCACCGAACTTCTCCATCGGCGCCGTCCTGACCATGAAGTTCGCCGCCCAGGCCGCCCGCTACTTCGAGTCCGTCGAGGTCGTCGAGCTGCACCACCCCAACAAGGTCGACGCCCCCTCGGGCACCGCGACCCGTACGGCGCAGCTCATCGCGGCCGCCCGCGCCGAGGCCGGCTGCGCCCCGCAGCCCGACGCCACCGCGACCGCCCTCGACGGGGCGCGCGGCGCGGACGTCGACGGCGTCCCGGTGCACGCCGTCCGCCTGCGTGGCCTGCTGGCCCACCAGGAGGTGCTCCTCGGGGCCGAGGGCGAGACCCTGACCATCCGTCACGACTCCCTGCACCACAGCAGCTTCATGCCGGGCATCCTGCTCGGCGTGCGCCGCGTGACGCAGACCCCGGGCCTCACCTTCGGTCTGGAACACTTCCTCGACCTGGGCTGATCCGATCATCATGCGCGCGAAGATCACGTACTTCCTCACGGCCGCCGTCCTGGTCGTCTACTTCGTCCTGGCCGGCAGCCGGGGTCTGATGCTGATCCGGCACGGCACCTGGCTCACCGTCACCTTCGGTGTGGCCGTGCTGATCCTGCCGGTCATCGGCGTCTGGTTCCTCTGGAAGAACACCCGGTTCGTCACCAGGGCCAACCAGCTCGCGACCGAGCTGGAGGGCGAGGGCGGCCTGCCCGTCGACGAGCTGGAGCGGGACGAGTACGGCCGGATCCTGCGGGACTCGGCCGACGAGGTCTTCGCGCGCCGCAAGGCCGAGACCGAGGACGCGCCGGGGGACTGGCGCAGCTGGTTCCGGCTCGCCGTCGCCTACCACGACGCCCGCGACACCCCGCGGGCGCGCAAGGCCATGCAGCGGGCGATCGCCCTGCACGACAAGAAGCCCGTACAGGTCTAAGCGGTCTGACACCTGTACGGGCTCCCCGTGCGCGCGGCTCCGGATCAGGCGGGCACGGGCCGGTACTCGTCGGCCCAGGCCCCGACCGTGTCGGCGGCCCGGTCGAAGGCCTCGGACCGCGACAGGAAATCGGCGTCGTGGTCGGTCAGCAGCACCGGCAGCTCTGCGCCGTCGCGCCCTGCCACCGTCAGCGCCTGCCCCTGTACGGTCCTCGGCAGACCGAGCCAGCGCACCGGCTGCTGCACCGTACGGAGCTCGGCGATCTCGCTCCACGCGATCGAGCGGGTCCCGAAGAAGCCGACCCGGCGCAGTCCCGTACGGCTCACCCAGACGCCGGCGCGCAGCACTTGCAGCACGGACCCGACGACACCGAGCGCGGCGACCAGGCACACCGACGCTCCGCCCCAGGTACCCGCGAAGGCGATGATCATCGTGGCCAGCAGCATGAAGGCGGACAGCAGGAGCAGCAGCGCGGCGATGGCCACCCGCCAGGGACCCGGCCGGTAGGGCCGCCGCCAGCGCTCGTGGTCGTCATGGGCGAGCGCCTCGTCGCCGTCGTCATCCGCCTCGGACACACCGTCGGCCGTCAGGAAGGGCAGGGGCACGGCTGGACCTCACTCACATGCACGTTCGGTTGGGCTGTGACCGTGAGGCTACCGCCCCTCGGAGGCCTCCGACTGCTGCGACTTCGTCGGCGCCTTGCTCGGCTGCAGTGCCGGCATACCGAAGAGCAGCGCGCCGGCCAGCCCCGCCACCACGGTCAGCCCGACCAGACTACGGGCGGCGAGCTGAGTCCTGCTCAGGCGCTCGCGCGGCGGCGGAGTGACGTTGCTGCGGAAACGGTCGGCCTCGGCGACGAAGGCGAACGGGACGGGTTCCCGTCGGCGGAACATGGGAGCCACTCTCCTCACGATCGGTGTGCGTTCTCTTACGTAGGACGTCCGAGAGGCCCAATCGGTGCCGGGTTTGGGCACATTAACGAAAATCCATGGCGCTGCGGCCCGCAGGCGGCGACGTAGAGTGGGCGCGCCCCAGGACGCACGTTTGGAAGGACCCCCGGTGAGCGAGACCGCCGCTTCAGATCTGAAACCCAGCTTCCGCAGTGACGTGACGGTGGAGCTGGTGAAGCACTCCGCCGCCGACTCGGACGTGCTGTGGGCCGCCCGTGTCTCCACGGCGGGCGAGCAGTCCCTGGAGGAGCTGCAGAAGGACCCGGAGCGCTCCAAGGGCCTCATCAACTACCTCATGCGGGATCGCCACGGCAGCCCCTTCGAGCACAACTCGATGACCTTCTTCATCAGCGCGCCGATCTTCGTGTTCCGCGAGTTCATGCGCCACCGCGTCGGCTGGTCCTACAACGAGGAATCCGGCCGTTACAGGGAGCTGGAGCCGGTCTTCTACGTCCCGGACGCCGAGCGCAAGCTCGTCCAGGAGGGCCGCCCGGGCAAGTACGTCTTCGTCGAGGGCACCGAGGCGCAGCAGGAGCTGACCGGCCGCGTCATGGAGGACTCGTACGTGCAGGCCTACGAGGCCTACCGGGAGATGCTCGCCGCGGGCGTGGCCCGGGAGGTTGCCCGTTCGGTCCTGCCGGTCGGACTTTTCTCCTCCATGTACGCCACCTGCAACGCTCGCTCGCTGATGCACTTCCTGGGTCTGCGCACGCAGCACGAGCTCGCGGCGGTGCCGTCCTTCCCGCAGCGGGAGATCGAGATGGTCGGCGAGAAGATGGAGCAGCACTGGGCGAAGCTCATGCCGCTCACGTACGCCGCCTTCAACGGCAACGGCCGCGTCGCCCCCTGAGGTCCCTTGCCCGTGGGACGCACAGGGTGCGCTCAGTCAAGTCCGAAGTGTCCGTATTGCGGCGTTTCGGAAAGTTCATCTAGGCTGATCAAACGGACCCGGCACTGCTTGAACCCCCGAGCAGGCAGTGCCGGCGTCCAACACTCCGTACACCCTGTTGACGTCCCCCGAGGGGACACCGCGAGCATGGCAGCGAGTAGCGTGTTACCCATGGCTCCGATCTCGACTCCGCAGACCCCCTTCGGGCGGGTCCTCACCGCCATGATCACGCCGTTTACGGCGGATGGCGCACTCGACCTCGACGGCGCGCAGCGTCTCGCCGTCCACCTGGTGGACGCAGGCAACGACGGCCTGATCATCAACGGCACCACCGGCGAGTCGCCGACCACCACCGACGCGGAGAAAAACGACCTCGTACGAGCCGTCCTCGAAGCCGTCGGAGACCGCGCCCACGTGGTCGCCGGCATCGGTACCAACGACACCCGCCACACCCTGGAGCTCGCCCGCCAGGCCGAGCGCACGGGCGCCCACGGCCTCCTCGCGGTGACCCCGTACTACAGCAAGCCGCCGCAGGAAGGCCTCTACCGGCACTTCACGGCGATCGCCGACGCGACCGGGCTGCCGGTCATGCTCTACGACATCCCCGGCCGCAGTGGTGTCCCGATCGACACCGAAACTCTGGTCCGGCTGGCCGAGCACCCCCGTATCGTTGCCAACAAGGACGCCAAGGGTGACCTCGGCCGCGCCAGCTGGGCCATCGCGCAGAGCGGCCTGGCCTGGTACTCCGGCGACGACATGCTGAACCTGCCGCTCCTGTCCGTCGGTGCGGTCGGCTTCGTCTCCGTGGTCGCCCACGTGGTCGCCCCCGACCTGCGCGCGATGCTCGAGGCCCACCTGGGCGGAGACGTCCAGAAGGCGACCGAGATCCACCAGAAGCTGCTTCCGGTCTTCACCGGCATGTTCCGCACCCAGGGCGTGATGACGACCAAGGGCGCGTTGAACCTGCTGGGGCTGCCTGCGGGTCCGCTGCGGCTCCCGCTGATCGACCTGACCGCCGAAGAGACGGCGCAGCTCAAGCTCGATCTCGCCGCCGGCGGGGTACAGCTCTGAGAACAGACTTCACAACTGAACAAGCACGACCGAAACAGACAACAGCAAGAGCACGAATGTCATACACGCCACGTGCCTTCCGAGGTACGTGGCGTGTGTGGTGAGGAGACACTTTTGAGCCATCCGCATCCTGAACTCGGTCCGCCGCCGAAGCTGCCCAAGGGCGGCCTTCGGGTCACCCCTCTGGGTGGCCTCGGCGAGATCGGCCGCAACATGACCGTCTTCGAGTTCGACGGCCGCCTGCTGATCGTCGACTGCGGCGTCCTCTTCCCCGAGGAGGAGCAGCCGGGCATCGACCTGATCCTGCCGGACTTCACGTCCATCAGGGACCGTCTCGATGACATCGACGGCATCGTCCTCACGCACGGCCACGAAGACCACATCGGCGCAGTCCCCTACCTCCTCCGGGAGAAGCCGGACATCCCGCTGATCGGCTCCAAGCTGACGCTGGCCCTCATCGAGGCGAAGCTCCAGGAGCACCGCATCCGCCCCTACACCCTTGAGGTGAAGGAAGGCGAGCGGGAGAGCCTCGGTCCCTTCGACTGCGAGTTCATCGCCGTCAACCACTCCATCCCCGACGCCCTGGCCGTCGCGATCCGGACCCCCGCGGGCCTGGTCGTCGCCACCGGCGACTTCAAGATGGACCAGCTCCCGCTGGACAAGCGCCTCACCGACCTGCACGCTTTCGCGCGTCTGAGCGAAGAGGGCATCGACCTCCTCCTCTCCGACTCGACGAACGCCGAGGTCCCGGGCTTCGTCCCGCCCGAGCGCGAGATCTCCAACGTCCTGCGCACGGTCTTCGCGAACGCCCACAACCGGATCATCGTGGCCAGCTTCGCCAGCCACGTGCACCGGATCCAGCAGATCCTCGACGCCGCCCACGAGTACGGCCGCAGGGTCGCCTTCGTCGGCCGCTCGATGGTCCGCAACATGGGCATCGCCCGCGACCTGGGCTACCTGAAGGTGCCGCCGGGTCTCGTCGTGGACGTCAAGACCCTCGACGACCTGCCGCCGCACGAGGTCGTCCTCGTCTGCACGGGTTCCCAGGGCGAGCCGATGGCCGCGCTGTCCCGCATGGCCAACCGCGACCACCAGATCCGGATCGTCCCCGGCGACACCGTGATCCTGGCGTCGTCCCTGATCCCGGGCAACGAGAACGCGGTCTACCGCGTGATCAACGGCCTGACCCGCTGGGGCGCCAACGTCGTGCACAAGGGCAACGCCAAGGTGCACGTTTCCGGCCACGCCTCCGCGGGCGAACTGCTGTACTTCTACAACATCTGCAAGCCGCGGAACCTGATGCCGGTCCACGGCGAGTGGCGCCACTTGCGCGCCAACGCCGAGCTCGGTGCCCTGACGGGCGTCCCGAAGGACCGCATCGTCATCGCCGAGGACGGCGTGGTCGTCGACCTGATCGACGGCAAGGCCCGGATCTCCGGCAAGGTCCAGGCCGGCTACGTGTACGTGGACGGCCTCTCGGTCGGCGACGTCACCGAGGTCCACCTGAAGGACCGCCGGATCCTCGGCGACGAGGGCATCATCTCGGTCTACGTCGTGGTGGACAGCACGACGGGCAAGGTCGTCAGCGGCCCGAACATCCAGGCCCGTGGCTCCGGCATCGACGACTCGGCCTTCGGCCCGGTCGTCGTGAAGATCGAGGAGGCCATCGCCCGCGCCGCTTCCGACGGCGTGGCCGAGCCGCACCAGATCCAGCAGCTCATCCGCCGCACGATGGGCAAGTGGGTGTCGGACAGCTACCGCCGCCGCCCGATGATCCTCCCCGTCGTCGTCGAGGTCTGACCCTCGCCGTAGCGGCGTCACTGGAGCGGGGCAACCGGATTTGCATCCGGGGGCCCCGCTCCAGTACGTTTACGGCTCCACCTCGCACGGCGCCCGGGCACACATGTGTGTCCGGAACAGTCATGCTGGGATCCCTCCGGACGAAGTCCGGGGAGGGTGGGAATCGAGACTCAGGGAGACCTGATAAAGTCTGATCCACCCGAAAGGGAAAGGCCCCCCGAAGGCCATCGGAATTCCAATCCAAACCGGAAACGGCACGGAAATGAATCTGATAGAGTCGGAATCGCCGGAAAGGGAAAGCGCGAAAGCGTAGAACCTGGAAAGCACCGAGGAAGTCGGACACGAAAGAGTCTGATAGAGTCGGAAACGCAAGAACACAGAACGAAAGCCCGGAGGAAAGCCCGAGAGGGTGAGTACAAAGGAAGCGTCCGTTCCTTGAGAACTCAACAGCGTGCCAAAAATCAACGCCAGAAGTTGATACCCCGTCCACTTCGGTGGATGAGGTTCCTTTGAAAAAGACCTGTGAGGCTCCGGTTTCGGAGTGCTTGCAGGCAATAACACAGCGAGGACGTTGTGGCGCGTCGGTCATATTCCGATATGACGTGCCCGCTCTAAGTGATGTGTGCACCCGATTACGGGTAAACATTCATGGAGAGTTTGATCCTGGCTCAGGACGAACGCTGGCGGCGTGCTTAACACATGCAAGTCGAACGATGAAGCCCTTCGGGGTGGATTAGTGGCGAACGGGTGAGTAACACGTGGGCAATCTGCCCTTCACTCTGGGACAAGCCCTGGAAACGGGGTCTAATACCGGATACCACTCCTGCCTGCATGGGCGGGGGTTGAAAGCTCCGGCGGTGAAGGATGAGCCCGCGGCCTATCAGCTTGTTGGTGGGGTAATGGCCCACCAAGGCGACGACGGGTAGCCGGCCTGAGAGGGCGACCGGCCACACTGGGACTGAGACACGGCCCAGACTCCTACGGGAGGCAGCAGTGGGGAATATTGCACAATGGGCGAAAGCCTGATGCAGCGACGCCGCGTGAGGGATGACGGCCTTCGGGTTGTAAACCTCTTTCAGCAGGGAAGAAGCGAAAGTGACGGTACCTGCAGAAGAAGCGCCGGCTAACTACGTGCCAGCAGCCGCGGTAATACGTAGGGCGCAAGCGTTGTCCGGAATTATTGGGCGTAAAGAGCTCGTAGGCGGCTTGTCACGTCGGATGTGAAAGCCCGAGGCTTAACCTCGGGTCTGCATTCGATACGGGCTAGCTAGAGTGTGGTAGGGGAGATCGGAATTCCTGGTGTAGCGGTGAAATGCGCAGATATCAGGAGGAACACCGGTGGCGAAGGCGGATCTCTGGGCCATTACTGACGCTGAGGAGCGAAAGCGTGGGGAGCGAACAGGATTAGATACCCTGGTAGTCCACGCCGTAAACGTTGGGAACTAGGTGTTGGCGACATTCCACGTCGTCGGTGCCGCAGCTAACGCATTAAGTTCCCCGCCTGGGGAGTACGGCCGCAAGGCTAAAACTCAAAGGAATTGACGGGGGCCCGCACAAGCAGCGGAGCATGTGGCTTAATTCGACGCAACGCGAAGAACCTTACCAAGGCTTGACATATACCGGAAAGCATTAGAGATAGTGCCCCCCTTGTGGTCGGTATACAGGTGGTGCATGGCTGTCGTCAGCTCGTGTCGTGAGATGTTGGGTTAAGTCCCGCAACGAGCGCAACCCTTGTCCTGTGTTGCCAGCATGCCCTTCGGGGTGATGGGGACTCACAGGAGACCGCCGGGGTCAACTCGGAGGAAGGTGGGGACGACGTCAAGTCATCATGCCCCTTATGTCTTGGGCTGCACACGTGCTACAATGGCCGGTACAATGAGCTGCGATACCGTGAGGTGGAGCGAATCTCAAAAAGCCGGTCTCAGTTCGGATTGGGGTCTGCAACTCGACCCCATGAAGTCGGAGTTGCTAGTAATCGCAGATCAGCATTGCTGCGGTGAATACGTTCCCGGGCCTTGTACACACCGCCCGTCACGTCACGAAAGTCGGTAACACCCGAAGCCGGTGGCCCAACCCGTAAGGGAGGGAGCTGTCGAAGGTGGGACTGGCGATTGGGACGAAGTCGTAACAAGGTAGCCGTACCGGAAGGTGCGGCTGGATCACCTCCTTTCTAAGGAGCACAGTACCGATTGCAGACAAACGTTCTGCACGGTCAGCTCATGGGTGGAACGTTGATTAGTTGGCACGGTTCTTCGGATGGATCACGAGTACTGCTTCGGCGTGGAAAGTGACTCACTGATGAGGGATCGTGCCTGGCACGTTGTTGGGTCCTGAAGGTACGGCCGTAAGGTTGATCTTCAGTGCCGGCCCCAGTGAACTCGCCAGCTTGTCTGGTGGGGTGATGGGTGGCTGGTCGTTGTTTGAGAACTACACAGTGGACGCGAGCATCTGTGGCCAAGTTTTTAAGGGCGCACGGTGGATGCCTTGGCACCAGGAACCGATGAAGGACGTGAGAGGCCGCGATAGGCCCCGGGGAGCTGCCAACTGAGCTTTGATCCGGGGGTGTCCGAATGGGGAAACCCGGCAGTCGTCATGGGCTGTCACCCACTGCTGAACACATAGGCAGTGTGGAGGGAACGAGGGGAAGTGAAACATCTCAGTACCCTCAGGAAGAGAAAACAACCGTGATTCCGGGAGTAGTGGCGAGCGAAACCGGATGAGGCCAAACCGTATGCGTGTGATACCCGGCAGGGGTTGCGCATGCGGGGTTGTGGGAATGAGCTTGACCGGTCTGCCGGCCGGTCGGCGAGTCAGAAACCGTTGATGTAGTCGAAGGACATGCGAAAGGTCCGGCGTAGAGGGTAAGACCCCCGTAGACGAAACATCAGCGGCTTGCTTGCTCATCTCCCAAGTAGCACGGGGCCCGAGAAATCCCGTGTGAATCTGGCGGGACCACCCGCTAAGCCTAAATATTCCCTGGTGACCGATAGCGGATAGTACCGTGAGGGAATGGTGAAAAGTACCGCGGGAGCGGAGTGAAATAGTACCTGAAACCGTGTGCCTACAAGCCGTGGGAGCGTCGCCGTTGTTCTTCGGAACAACGGTCGTGACTGCGTGCCTTTTGAAGAATGAGCCTGCGAGTTAGCGGTGTGTAGCGAGGTTAACCCGTGTGGGGAAGCCGTAGCGAAAGCGAGTCCGAATAGGGCGATTGAGTTGCACGCTCTAGACCCGAAGCGGAGTGATCTAGCCATGGGCAGGTTGAAGCGGAGGTAAGACTTCGTGGAGGACCGAACCCACCAGGGTTGAAAACCTGGGGGATGACCTGTGGTTAGGGGTGAAAGGCCAATCAAACTCCGTGATAGCTGGTTCTCCCCGAAATGCATTTAGGTGCAGCGTCGTGTGTTTCTTGCCGGAGGTAGAGCACTGGATAGGCGATGGGCCCTACCGGGTTACTGACCTTAGCCAAACTCCGAATGCCGGTAAGTGAGAGCACGGCAGTGAGACTGTGGGGGATAAGCTCCATGGTCGAGAGGGAAACAGCCCAGAGCATCGACTAAGGCCCCTAAGCGTACGCTAAGTGGGAAAGGATGTGGAGTCGCAGAGACAACCAGGAGGTTGGCTTAGAAGCAGCCACCCTTGAAAGAGTGCGTAATAGCTCACTGGTCAAGTGATTCCGCGCCGACAATGTAGCGGGGCTCAAGCGTACCGCCGAAGTCGTGTCATTGCAGCAATAGGGCCAACGCCCGCTGTGATGGGTAGGGGAGCGTCGTGTGCCGGGTGAAGCAGCAGCGGAAGCTAGTTGTGGACGGTTCACGAGTGAGAATGCAGGCATGAGTAGCGATACACACGTGAGAAACGTGTGCGCCGATTGACTAAGGGTTCCTGGGTCAAGCTGATCTGCCCAGGGTAAGTCGGGACCTAAGGCGAGGCCGACAGGCGTAGTCGATGGACAACCGGTTGATATTCCGGTACCCGCTTTGAAACGCCCAATATCGAATCAGGCGATGCTAAGTCCGTGAAGCCGTTCCGGACCCTTCGGGGAAAGGAAAGTGGTGGAGCCGACGAACCAGACTTGTAGTAGGTAAGCGATGGGGTGACGCAGGAAGGTAGTCCAGCCCGGGCGGTGGTTGTCCCGGGGTAAGGGTGTAGGCCGAGGGGTAGGCAAATCCGTCCCTCATTAAGGCTGAGACCTGATGCCGAGCCGATTGTGGTGAAGTGGATGATCCTATGCTGTCGAGAAAAGCCTCTAGCGAGTTTCATGGCGGCCCGTACCCTAAACCGACTCAGGTGGTCAGGTAGAGAATACCGAGGCGTTCGGGTGAACTATGGTTAAGGAACTCGGCAAAATGCCCCCGTAACTTCGGGAGAAGGGGGGCCATCACTGGTGATCGGACTTGCTCCGTGAGCTGGGGGTGGCCGCAGAGACCAGCGAGAAGCGACTGTTTACTAAAAACACAGGTCCGTGCGAAGCCGTAAGGCGATGTATACGGACTGACGCCTGCCCGGTGCTGGAACGTTAAGGGGACCGGTTAGTGCACTTTCGGGTGTGCGAAGCTGAGAACTTAAGCGCCAGTAAACGGCGGTGGTAACTATAACCATCCTAAGGTAGCGAAATTCCTTGTCGGGTAAGTTCCGACCTGCACGAATGGCGTAACGACTTCTCGACTGTCTCAACCATAGGCCCGGTGAAATTGCACTACGAGTAAAGATGCTCGTTTCGCGCAGCAGGACGGAAAGACCCCGGGACCTTTACTACAGTTTGATATTGGTGTTCGGTTCGGCTTGTGTAGGATAGGTGGGAGACTTTGAAGCAGCCACGCCAGTGGTTGTGGAGTCGCCGTTGAAATACCACTCTGGTCGTGCTGGATGTCTAACCTCGGTCCGTGATCCGGATCAGGGACAGTGTCTGATGGGTAGTTTAACTGGGGCGGTTGCCTCCCAAAGGGTAACGGAGGCGCCCAAAGGTTCCCTCAGCCTGGTTGGCAATCAGGTGTTGAGTGTAAGTGCACAAGGGAGCTTGACTGTGAGACCGACGGGTCGAGCAGGGACGAAAGTCGGGACTAGTGATCCGGCGGTGGCTTGTGGAAGCGCCGTCGCTCAACGGATAAAAGGTACCCCGGGGATAACAGGCTGATCTTCCCCAAGAGTCCATATCGACGGGATGGTTTGGCACCTCGATGTCGGCTCGTCGCATCCTGGGGCTGGAGTCGGTCCCAAGGGTTGGGCTGTTCGCCCATTAAAGCGGTACGCGAGCTGGGTTTAGAACGTCGTGAGACAGTTCGGTCCCTATCCGCTGTGCGCGTAGGAATATTGAGAAGGGCTGTCCCTAGTACGAGAGGACCGGGACGGACGAACCTCTGGTGTGCCAGTTGTCCTGCCAAGGGCATGGCTGGTTGGCTACGTTCGGGAGGGATAACCGCTGAAAGCATCTAAGCGGGAAGCCTGCTTCAAGATGAGTATTCCCACCTCCTTGAGAGGGTAAGGCTCCCAGTAGACGACTGGGTTGATAGGCCAGATGTGGAAGCCCGGTAACGGGTGAAGCTGACTGGTACTAATAGGCCGAGGGCTTGTCCTCAGTTGCTCGCGTCCACTGTGTTAGTTCTGAAATAACGAACGGCTGTGAAAACACCAGCGTTCAAATTTCATAGTGTTTCGGTGGTCATAGCGTTAGGGAAACGCCCGGTTACATTCCGAACCCGGAAGCTAAGCCTTTCAGCGCCGATGGTACTGCAGGGGGGACCCTGTGGGAGAGTAGGACGCCGCCGAACAACCCGCCCTTTTAGCTCAGTCGGTAGAGCGTCTCCATGGTAAGGAGAAGGTCAACGGTTCGATTCCGTTAAAGGGCTCCAACAAAAAAGGCCCCCGCCAATAGGCGGGGGCCTTTTTGCGTTTACGGGCTTCCTTCATCGCAGCTGGCCGGCCGCCGCGTCGATGAACGCGCGCACAGCCTGCTCGAACTCGGACTCGATCGCGATGACCGCCTGCCGGTCTTCCGCATGGGTGATCTCACCGACCTTGGCGAATACGGCTTCCACTAGTCGGCGCAGCTGGGGATCGTCGGCCACGAGCTGGATACGGAACGCGGCGGTTTCGGCCGCGGCTCCCAGGCGGTCGCTCTCCAGGAAAGCCGCCAGCAGCGCCTCTTCGTCCCGTGGGGAGCGCCGTTGGCGGAACCATAGGGTGATCTTCGCGCGTTTGAGGTCCGTGACCGCCGCCGCGTAGCCGCTGTACGCGGCGAGGCGCTCCTGGCGCAGTCTTTCCCGGCGGGCCACGGCCTCGGTCCGTTCGGCCGTGCGGCGCTGGAAGAGGTAGGTGCTCAGAGATCCGATCAAGGTGCCGGCGACGGCCACCACACTCGTCAAGACTGTGTCCACGGTGGTGAGTTGAGCACATCGCGACCACCCGGGGCCAGAGACTAGTCGCCTTCGCGCTGGTGCGGGACGCGGAAGGCGAGGATCGCCATGTCGTCCGAGGCCGGTTCCGCCGCGAACCGTTCCACCGCGCGCAGGACGCGGGAGGCGACCGCGCCCGCAGTGAGGCCCGTGCACGTGGTGAGGACCTCCGCGAGGCCGTCGTCGCCGAGCATGCGGGTGCCCTCGCGGCGCTCGGTCACGCCGTCCGTGACGCAGAGCAGCACGTCGCCCGGGTCCAGGGTGAGCGTCTGCTCGTAGAGGTCCAGGTCGTCGATCACGCCCAGCAGGGGCTGCGGCTCCGCGGCCGCGCTGACGTCGCCGTTCGGGCGCAGGCGCAGCGGGAGCGGGTGGCCGGCGCAGACGACCTTCATGAGGGCGCCTCCGTCGGGCTGGGGGTGGAGTTCTCCGTAGAGGAGGGTGAGGAAGCGGCTGCGGGCGCCCTCGTCGAGGATGGCCGCGTTGAGCCGCTCCAGGACCGCCGGGCCGCCGAGGCCCTCGCGGGCCAGGAGGCGCAGCGCGTGGCGGGCCAGGCCGGTGACGGCGGCCGCCTCGGGGCCCGTACCGCAGACGTCGCCGATGGCGAAGCCGTACGCGCCGTCGCGGATCGGGAAGACGTCGTAGAAGTCGCCGCCCACCTCGTTGCCCTCGCCGGCCGCGCGGTAGATGACCTCGACCTCCATGCCGGGGATCGCGGGGGAGCCGGGCGGGAGCAGGCTGCGCTGGAGGGAGCGGCTGATGGCCGTGCGCTCGGAGTAGAGGCGGGCGTTGTCGAGTGCGAGGGCGGCCCGGCGGGAGAGGTCCTCGGCGAGTTCGAGGATCTCCTGGCGGAAGTGCTCCTCGCTGGGCTTGCCGAGGGTGAGCATGCCGATCACGCGGTTGCGGGCGAGGAGGGGAAGGACCACCGTCTCGCCGCCGACCGCGAGAGCCGTTTCCGGCCACGGGCGGGCGCCGGCCTCGCGGACCGGTTCGGGCGGGCTGACCCGGGAGAGCAGGTCCTTGAGGCCGTCGATGCGCTCCTCGTCCTCGTGGAGGACGTAGGAGAGGTACGGGTCCGAGGACTGGTCGGCGATGGTGTAGACGGCGCACCAGGTGGCGAGGGTGGGGACGGTCATCTGGGCCATGAGGGCCAGGGTCTGGTCCCGGTCCAGGGTGCCGGCCAGCAGGTCGGAGGCCTCGACGAGGAAGGAGAGGGAGCCGCGGCGCAGGCGTTCCAGCTCGCCGAGGCGGGCGGACTCGACGGCGAGGGCGATGCGGTCGGCGGCGAACTGGAGGCGCAGGGCCTGTTCGTTGGAGTAGCGGCCGGGGACCTCGGCGGCGACGCCGAGGGAACCGGTGAGCCGGCCTTCGACCTTGAGGGGGACGGTGACCACGGAGCGCATGCCGGTGGACTCCAGGAGCGGGACGGCTCCGGGGACGGCGGTGAGGTCGTCGTGGACGGCGGGCATGCGGGCGGAGCCGTACCGGTTGGTGCCGGCCTCGACGGGGACGCGGGCGAAGCGCTGGCGGGTGGAGGGCAGGCCGGTGGTCGCGCGGACCTCCAGCTCGGTCTCGTCGTCGGTGGCCAGCAGCAGGAAGGCGGCGTCGGCGTCGAGCAGGTCGCGGGCCCGTTCGACCGTGCGCTGGAGGAGGCCGTCGAGGTCGTCGGGGGCGGGGGAGCCGATGAAGACCTCGAAGGGGTCCGTCGGGCGGGGCTCGGTGAGCTGGCCGCCGTCGGCCGGGACCCGTACCGGGGTCTGGAGCAGGGCGCGCTCGTCGTCGTGGACGAGCAGGCAGACGATCGAGGGCTCGCCATGGGCATCGCGTACCCGCAGGTGTGAGGCGTAAACGGGGATCACCCGGCCGTCGGCGCCGCGGATCCCGTAGCTGCCCTCCCAGCGGGACAGGCGCAGGGCCTCGGCGATGCCGGTGCCGGTGCCGGGGGTCTGGGGCCAGGCGGCGAGCTCGGCGAGCGGGCGGCCGACGGCCTTCTCGGCGGGGTAGCCGAAGATGTGCTCGGCGTCCTCGTTCCAGGCGGAGACGGCGTCGGCGGAGTCGACCTGGAGGACGGCGACGCGGACCCGGTTGTCGGCGAGGGGGAGCAGCTGGTCGGGGACGACGGGCCCCGCGGACCGGGTACCGACCGGCCGGTCCGGGAGGTCGAGGCGGAACCACACGTGTTTGTGGGTGGCGGTGTACTCGACGCCCCAGCGGGTGGCGAGGGCGGCGCAGAGCATCAGGCCGCGGCCGCTCTCGCGGTCGGGGTCGGCGTACGGGCGCTCGCCGGGGTGCTGGAGGGGCAGCTCGCGCTCCGGGTACCGGTCGGCGACCTCGACCCGCACGCCGTCGTCGGTGCGCAGGCACAGGACCTCGGCCCGGGTTCCGGCGTGGACCACGGCATTGGTGACGAGCTCGCTGGTGAGTACCACCGCGTCGTCGACGATGTCCGCGAAGCCCCATCCCTGCAGGGTGTCGCGGACGAACGTGCGGGCAGCGGCGACCGAGCGCCCGAGGGGGTCGAAGCTGGCAGCCGCCCGTGCCGTGATCACGATTCTCCTTCGACGCGGTTGGACAACGGGTGCCAGGTTACTTACCTTCGCGGTCGGCATGGTGCCGTCGTCTGGGAATCCACCCGCAGGGTACGGCCGGTGTGCGATGGTGCCGAAGTGTTATGGCCTGGTTCGGCCAGGGTGAAACACTGGGCAGGCTTGAAGAGCCGGGCAGGACAGTCAACACCCGGTGGAACAGCGGTCGACCCTTTCGGGAGGGACACGGTGGAGTCTGGCGCAGCGGTGCGGCGTACGGGAACGCGGCCGAAGGGCGGGCGGTCCCGGCGAGGCGGCACGACGGAGGTCGATACCGCCGCTCTGAACCGGCTGCTCACGGCCCTGGTGTCGATGCGGGACGGGAACTTCCGCAAGCGGCTGACGGTGTCCGGCGAGGGCGTGATGGCGGAGATCGCCGCCGTCTACAACGAGGTCGCCGACCGCAATCTGCACCTGACCGGGGAGCTGTCCCGCGTACGGCGGATGGTGGGCCGCGAGGGCAAGCTGAGCGAACGGCTTGAAACAGGTGCCTGTGAGGGCTCCTGGGCGGCCGCCATCGACGCCTCGAACCAGCTGGTGGATGATCTCGCCCGGCCGGTGTCCGAGGTGGGCCGGGTGCTGTCGGCGGTGGCCGAGGGCGATCTGGACCAGCGGATGGACCTGCGGACGCAGACCGCGGAGGGGACCGGGCAGCCGCTGCGCGGCGAGTTCCTGAAGGTCGGCCGTACGGTCAACAACCTGGTCGACCAGCTGTCCGCGTTTACCGACGAGGTGACGCGCGTGGCGCTGGAGGTGGGTACCGAGGGCAAGCTCGGCGGCCAGGCCCAGGTGCGCGGAATGTCCGGATCCTGGAAGGATCTGACCGACTCCGTCAACACGATGGCGTACCGGCTCACCGCTCAGGTGCGTGATATTGCCCTCGTCACGACGGCGGTGGCGAAGGGCGACCTGTCGCGCAAGGTCACGGTGCACGTGGCCGGCGAGATGCTCCAGCTGAAGAACACCGTGAACACCATGGTGGACCAGCTGTCCTCGTTCTCCTCCGAGGTGACCCGGGTCGCCCGCGAGGTGGGTACGGAGGGCGAGCTGGGCGGCCAGGCGAAGGTGCCCGGGGTCGCGGGTGTGTGGAAGGACCTGACCGACTCCGTCAACACCATGGCCGGCAACCTGACGGCCCAGGTGCGTGGGATCGCGCAGGTGACGACGGCGGTCGCGAACGGCGATCTGTCGCAGAAGGTACGGGTGAGCGCGCGCGGCGAGGTGGCGCAGCTGGCCGAAACGATCAATCAGATGACCGAGACGCTGCGGACCTTCGCGGACGAGGTCACGCGTGTGGCCAGCGAGGTCGGGGCGAAGGGTCTGCTCGGCGGTCAGGCGCAGGTGCCGGGCGCCGCGGGGACGTGGAAGGACCTCACCGATTCGGTGAACACGGTCTTCCGCAACCTCACCACGCAGGTGCGGGACATCGCGCAGGTGACGACGGCGGTGGCCAACGGCGACCTGTCGCAGAAGGTCACCGTCGACGTGGCCGGCGAGATGCTGGAGCTGAAGAACACCGTCAACACGATGGTGGACCAGCTCCAGTCCTTCGGTGCGGAAGTGACGCGTGTGGCCCGTGAGGTCGGCGTCGAGGGTGAACTGGGCGGTCAGGCGCAGGTGCCGGGCGCCGCGGGGACGTGGAAGGACCTCACCGATTCGGTGAACACCGCCTTCCGCAACCTCACCGGCCAGGTCCGCAACATCGCGCAGGTGACGACGGCGGTGGCCAACGGCGACCTGTCGCAGAAGGTCACCGTCGACGTCTCGGGCGAGATGCTCCAGCTGAAGAACACCGTGAACACGATGGTGGACCAGCTGTCGTCCTTCGCCGACCAGGTCACGCGGATGGCCCGGGACGTGGGTACGGAGGGCCGGCTCGGCGGCCAGGCCCGGGTGGAGGGGGTGTCCGGCACCTGGAAGGAGCTCACCGACTCCGTCAACTTCATGGCCGGGAACCTGACGTCCCAGGTGCGCCAGATCGCCCAGGTGACCACGGCGGTGGCCCGTGGTGACCTGTCGCAGAAGATCGACGTGGACGCGCGGGGCGAGATCCTGGAGCTGAAGAACACCATCAACACGATGGTCGACCAGCTCTCGGCGTTCGCGGAGCAGGTGACGCGGGTCGCCCGGGACGTGGGTACGGAAGGCCGGCTCGGCGGTCAGGCGCAGGTGCCGGGCGTGGCGGGTGTGTGGCGGGATCTGACGGATTCCGTGAACGGCATGGCCGGGAACCTGACTTCGCAGGTGCGCAACATCGCGCAGGTCGCCACGGCGGTGGCGCGCGGTGACCTGTCGCAGAAGATCGACGTGGACGCGCGGGGCGAGATCCTGGAGTTGAAGAACACCCTCAACACGATGGTCGACCAGCTCTCGAACTTCGCGGAGCAGGTGACGCGGGTCGCCCGTGAGGTGGGTACCGAGGGCATCCTGGGCGGTCAGGCTGAGGTGAAGGGTGTCTCCGGCACCTGGAAGGACCTCACCCAGTCCGTCAACTTCATGGCGAACAACCTGACGTCGCAGGTGCGCAACATCGCCGAGGTGACCACCGCGGTCGCGATGGGCGACCTCTCCAAGAAGATCACCGTCGACGCGAAGGGCGAGATCCTCGAACTCGTCACGACCGTGAACACGATGGTGGACCAGCTGTCGTCGTTCGCGGAGCAGGTGACGCGAGTGGCCCGTGAGGTGGGCTCCGAGGGCATTCTGGGCGGTCAGGCCCGAGTGCGCGGGGTGACGGGCATCTGGAAGGACCTGACCGACAACGTCAACCTGATGGCCAACAACCTGACGTCGCAGGTGCGCAACATCTCCCAGGTCTCGGCGGCGGTCGCCAACGGTGACCTGACGAAGAAGGTCACCGTCGAGGCGCGCGGCGAGGTCGCGCAGCTCGCCGACACCGTCAACACGATGGTGAAGACCCTGTCGTCGTTCGCCGACGAGGTCACGCGCGTGGCCCGCGAGGTGGGTACGGAGGGCCGGCTCGGCGGCCAGGCGCACGTGCCGGGTGTCTCGGGGACGTGGAAGGACCTCACCGACTCGGTGAACTTCATGGCCTCGAACCTCACAGGCCAGGTGCGGCAGATCGCCATGGTCACGACCGCCATCGCCAAGGGCGACATGACCAAGAAGATCGACATCGATGCCCGGGGCGAGATCCTGGAGCTGAAGACCACCATCAACACGATGGTCGACCAGCTGTCCTCCTTCGCCGACCAGGTGACGCGTGTGGCGCGCGAGGTGGGCACGGAGGGCATCCTGGGCGGCCAGGCCCGCGTCCGGGACGTGGACGGCACCTGGCGGGACCTGACGGAGTCCGTGAACGAGATGGCCGGGAACCTCACCCGGCAGGTGCGCGCGATCGCGGCCGTGGCCACCGCGGTGACCCGCGGCGACCTGAGCCTGAAGGTCGACGTGGACGCGGCGGGCGAGATCCAGGTCCTCCAGGACAACATCAACACGATGATCGTCAACCTGCGCGACACCACCTTGGCCAACAAGGAGCAGGACTGGCTCAAGGGCAACCTGGCCCGGATCTCCGCGCTGATGCAGGGCCGCCGGGAGCTCGACGACGTGGCCTCGCTGATCATGAGCGAGCTCACTCCGGTGGTCTCGGCGCAGCACGGCGCGTTCTTCCTGGCCCTGCCGGCCGGCGGCACCAACGAGATCGGGACGGAGGGCGGCGCGGACGGCTCGTACGAGCTGCGGATGCGCGGGAGTTACGCGTATGCGGGAGGCCAGGTGCCCACCTCCTTCCGGCCCGGGGAGGGGCTGATCGGGACCGTCGCCGAGGAGAAGCGGACGATCCTCGTCGAGAACACCCCGCCCGGCTACCTGAAGATCTCCTCCGGGCTCGGTGAGGCGCCGCCCGCGCACGTGATCGTGCTGCCGGTGCTCTTCGAGGGGAAGGTGCTCGGCGTCATCGAGCTGGCGTCGTTCACGCCCTTCACGCAGATCCAGAAGGACTTCCTCAGCCAGATCGCCGAGATGATCGGTACGAGCGTCAACACCATCAGCGTCAACTCCAAGACGGAGATGCTGCTGAAGCAGTCGCAGGAGATGACCGAGCAGCTGCGCGAGCGTTCCGACGAGCTGGAGAACCGGCAGAAGGCCCTGCAGGCCGCCAACGCGGAGCTGGAGGAGAAGGCCGAGCTGCTGGCGCAGCAGAACCGGGACATCGAGGTGAAGAACACCGAGATCGAGGAGGCCCGGCAGGTCCTGGAGGAGCGTGCCGAGCAGCTCGCGGTCTCGATGCGCTACAAGTCCGAGTTCCTGGCGAACATGTCGCACGAGCTGAGGACCCCGCTCAACTCGCTGCTGATCCTGGCCAAGCTGCTCGCCGACAACGCGGACGAGAACCTCTCGCCGAAGCAGGTGGAGTTCGCGGAGACCATTCACGGGGCGGGTTCGGACCTGCTCCAGCTGATCAACGACATCCTGGACCTGTCGAAGGTCGAGGCCGGGAAGATGGACGTCTCGCCGACCCGGATCGCGCTGGTCCAGCTCGTGGACTACGTGGAGGCGACCTTCCGGCCGCTGACCGCGGAGAAGGGGCTCGACTTCTCGGTGCGCGTCTCCCCGGAGCTGCCGGCCACCTTGCACACGGACGAGCAGCGCCTCCTGCAGGTGCTGCGCAACCTGCTGTCGAACGCGGTGAAGTTCACCGACAGCGGGGCGGTGGAGCTGGTGATCCGGCCGGCCGGGGCCGATGTGCCGGCGGCGATCCGCGAGCAGCTGCTGGAGGCCGGTTCGCTGCGGGAGGCCGACGCGGACCTGATCGCCTTCTCGGTGACCGACACGGGGATCGGGATCGCGGCGAGCAAGATGCTGGTGATCTTCGAGGCGTTCAAGCAGGCCGACGGGACGACCAGCCGCAAGTACGGGGGCACGGGCCTGGGCCTGTCCATCAGCCGGGAGATCGCCCGGCTGCTGGGCGGGGAGATCCACGCGGCCAGCGAGCCGGGCCGCGGGTCCACCTTCACGCTGTACCTGCCGCTGCACCCGAGCGAGCTGCCCCCGCAGGGGTACGCGCCGCCCACGCCCGGCGGTGGCCGCGCGGAGCTGTACCGCAGGCCGGCCCAGGACGCGAGGCCCGCGCTGCCGGCGGCTCCGGTGGCGCCCGTACCGACGGCTCCGGCGCCCGCTCAGCCCGTGCGCGCGGAGCGGGCGGCCCTGCCGGGCTCCGAGCAGGCCGGGCAGGGTCAGGGCGGCGCCGCGCTGTTCCGGCGGCGGCGCAAGTCGCTGAGCGACCTGGAGCCCCGTACGGCGGTGCCGGGGCAGCCGGGCGCGGTGGGGGCCCAGGACGCCTGGGGCAACCCGGAGGCAGAGCTTCCGGCCGCGCCCCGGACGTACGACTTCCACGGCGAGAAGGTGCTCATCGTGGACGACGACGTACGCAACGTCTTCGCGCTGACCAGCGTGCTGGAGCAGCACGGGCTGGCCGTGCTGTACGCGGAGAACGGCCGGGAGGGCATCGAGGTCCTGGAGCAGCACGACGACGTGACGGTCGTGCTGATGGACATCATGATGCCGGAGATGGACGGCTACGCGACGACCTCGGCGATCCGGCGGATGCCGCAGTTCGCGGGGCTGCCGATCATCGCGCTGACGGCGAAGGCGATGAAGGGGGACCGGGAGAAGGCGATCGACTCCGGTGCTTCCGACTACGTCACCAAGCCGGTCGACCCCGACTATCTGCTGTCGGTCATGGAACAGTGGATGCGTGGGAAGTGATCACCGGGTGAGTGAACCGACGCCGACAGCTGGCTGACCGTGCCCGACGCGGTGTGGGAGGGTGGCAGACGGGGAACCTTCGGCTCTTCCACCACGTTTGTGCTTCGTGCACAGTGACATCTTGGTGACAGGGTGTGGCGATCTCGGGACTGGGGCTACGATGACCGGCACAAGGACGGACGGCGCAAGGATGCCGTCCTCTGGGGCGGGGCCCGGCGTACAGGCCGGAGTCTGGAGCCGGGGAGGCCCCATGCCGGGGCGAGGAGGACAGGGCATGGTGCAGAAGGCCAAGATCCTCCTGGTCGACGACCGGCCGGAGAATCTGCTGGCGCTGGAGGCCATCCTCTCCGCGCTCGATCAGACACTGGTCCGGGCGTCGTCAGGGGAGGAAGCGCTCAAGGCGCTGCTGACGGACGATTTCGCGGTCATCCTGCTGGATGTGCAGATGCCGGGAATGGACGGATTCGAGACCGCCGCGCACATCAAGCGGCGGGAGCGGACCCGGGACATCCCGATCATCTTCCTGACCGCGATCAACCACGGTCCGCACCACACCTTCCGCGGCTACGCGGCGGGCGCGGTGGACTACATCTCCAAGCCTTTCGACCCGTGGGTGCTGCGGGCCAAGGTCTCGGTCTTCGTGGAGCTGTACACGAAGAACTGCCAGCTGCGGGAGCAGGCGGCCCTGCTGCGGCTCCAGTTGGAGGGCGGCGGTCCGACCGGTGTGGACGGCAGCAGGGAGACGGCCGGTCTGCTGGCCGAGCTCTCCGCGCGGCTCGCGGCGGTCGAGGAGCAGGCCGAGGCGCTGACCAAGCAGCTCGGCGAGGACTCGGCCGAGGCGGCGGTGGTGGCGACCGCGGCCCATCTGGAGCGCAAACTGACCGGACTGCGGCGGGCGCTCGACGCGCTGGAGCCCGGGACCGGCGGGGGAGCGCCCGTACTGCCGCTGCAGGGCTGAGCGGCAAGCGGTCTGGTGGTGCGTCAGGTCTGGTGGTGCGTCAAAGCGGCCACGGGACGGGCGACACGAACGGGTGAAGGGGTGGGCACGCGCGTCCACCGGCGCGGACACCGGTAATCTCGGGCCCATGGCCTCACGTACGTCCGGCAAGGGTTCCCAGAGCACCGCGGGCACCGCGAAGGGCCGCACCGGCCGTACGTCGGCGCCGGCGAAGAAGGCGGCTCCTGTGCGCAAGCCTCCCGCGAAGAAGGCCGCCGCCAGGCGCGCCCCCGCCAAGAAGGCCGCGCCCAAGCCCGCGCCGTCCCCGACCGGGGGCGTGGTGCGGCTGGTGCGCGCCGTCTGGCTGGGCTGCGCGCACGCGGTCGGCGCGATCTTCAGGGGGATCGGCCAGGGTGCGAGGAACCTCGATCCCGCCCACCGCAAGGACGGTGTCGCGCTGCTGCTGCTCGCCCTCGCGCTGATCGTGGCCGCCGGGACCTGGTCGAACCTGAGCGGTCCCGTCGGCGATCTGGTCACCATGCTGATCACCGGTGCGTTCGGACGACTGGATCTGCTCGTGCCGATCCTGCTCGGCGTCATGGCGGTGCGCTTCATCCGCCATCCCGAACAGACCGACGCCAACGGCCGGATCGGGGTCGGGCTGTCCGCCCTCGTCATCGGGGTGCTGGGCCTGGTCCACATCGCCTGCGGGGCGCCCGGCCGGGACGAGGGCACCACCGCGATGCAGAACGCGGGCGGGCTCATCGGCTGGGGCGCCTCCAAGCCGCTGATCTTCACCATGGGCGCGCCGCTGGCCGTACCGATGCTGGTGCTGCTGACGGTCTTCGGGCTGCTCGTGGTCACCGCGACCCCGGTCAACGCGATCCCGCAGCGGCTGCGGCGGCTCGGCATCAAGCTCGGCATCATCGCCCCGAACGAGTACGACGAGGGCTACGGGGAGGCCGAGGCGGGCGCCGACCGACACGATGCCGAGCAGTGGCGGGCTCGTGGCGGCGCCGGCGCCGGTCCCGCCGATCCGGTGGACTCCGCCGAGGAGGAGGCCCTCGCGCGGCGGCGCCGGCCGAAGCGGGCCCCGTCCCGGCCGGCCATGGACCGGGAGATGGACGCCGTCGACGTGGCCGCGGCCGCCGCCGCCGCGCTGGACGGCGTGGTCTACGGCGGGCTGCCCCCCTCGCCGCTCGTCGCCGACCTCACCCAGGGCATCTCCGCCCCGCGGGAGCCCCGGGAGAACACCGCTCCCGTGCCGCCCGCCCGCGAGGAGCGCCCCGTACCGTCCGCGGCGCCCGCCGCCGAGAAGCCGCACGCCACCACCGCCGCGGCCTCCGGGACGCTGTCGGTGCCCGACCTGACCAAGGCCCCGCCGGAGACCCAGCCGCTGCCGCCGCGCGCCGAGCAGCTCCAGCTGCGCGGGGACATCACGTACGCGCTGCCCTCGCTGGACCTGCTGGAGCGGGGCGGGCCGGGCAAGACCCGCAGCGCCGCCAACGACGCCGTGGTCGCCTCGCTGACCAACGTCTTCACGGAGTTCAAGGTCGACGCGAAGGTCACCGGCTTCACCCGGGGCCCGACGGTCACCCGCTACGAGGTGGAGCTGGGCCCGGCGGTGAAGGTCGAGCGGATCACGGCACTGGCGAAGAACATCGCCTACGCCGTGGCCTCGCCGGACGTGCGGATCATCAGCCCGATCCCGGGCAAGTCGGCGGTCGGCATCGAGATCCCGAACACCGACCGCGAGATGGTCAACCTGGGCGACGTGCTGCGGCTCGCGGACGCCGCCGAGGACGACCACCCGATGCTGGTCGCGCTCGGCAAGGACGTCGAGGGGGGCTACGTCATGGCCAACCTCGCCAAGATGCCGCACGTGCTGGTGGCCGGAGCCACCGGTTCCGGAAAGTCCTCCTGCATCAACTGCCTGATCACCTCCGTCATGGTCCGCGCGACCCCGGAGGACGTGCGGATGGTGCTGGTGGACCCCAAGCGGGTGGAGCTGACGGCGTACGAGGGCATCCCGCACCTGATCACGCCGATCATCACCAACCCCAAGCGGGCCGCCGAGGCGCTCCAGTGGGTCGTGCGCGAGATGGACCTGCGCTACGACGACCTGGCCGCCTTCGGCTACCGGCACATCGACGACTTCAACCAGGCCATCCGGGACGGCAAGATCAAACTGCCGCCGGGCAGCGAGCGGGAGCTCAGCCCGTACCCGTACCTGCTGGTGATCGTCGACGAGCTCGCCGACCTCATGATGGTGGCCCCGCGTGACGTGGAGGACTCGATCGTCCGCATCACGCAGCTGGCGCGCGCGGCCGGCATCCACCTGGTGCTGGCGACCCAGCGGCCGTCGGTGGACGTGGTCACCGGCCTGATCAAGGCGAACGTGCCCTCGCGTCTGGCCTTCGCCACCTCCTCGCTCGCGGACAGCCGGGTCATCCTGGACCAGCCGGGCGCGGAGAAGCTGATCGGAAAGGGTGACGGGCTGTTCCTGCCGATGGGGGCGAACAAGCCGGTCCGCCTGCAGGGCGCCTTCGTCACCGAGGACGAGATCGCCGGGATCGTGCAGCACTGCAAGGACCAGATGGCGCCCGTCTTCCGGGACGACGTCACGGTCGGGCAGAAGCAGAAGAAGGAGATCGACGAGGACATCGGCGACGACCTGGACCTGCTGTGCCAGGCTGCGCAGCTGGTGGTCTCCACCCAGTTCGGCTCCACCTCGATGCTCCAGCGCAAGCTGCGGGTGGGCTTCGCCAAGGCCGGCCGGCTCATGGACCTCATGGAATCGCGTGGAATCGTCGGCCCGAGCGAGGGTTCGAAGGCGCGCGACGTCCTGCTGAAGGCCGATGAGCTGGACGGAGTGCTCGCCGTCATCCGAGGAGAGACACAACCGTAAGGAAACGGCGGGCAACCGTTTCCCTTGGGCCCGCGTCCAGTTGAAGGAAGGTGGCGACACCGCGTACGGCATCACGTACGGCGCGGGACCGCCGCACCGGAGGGGATGCTTCCGCGCCATTCGGATGGCGTAGGAAGTGCACCCTCCGGTTGCTCCACCCTTTCGTCACCCCCCTAGACTGGACATCCAGCAGGTGGCTACACGCTCGAAAGGCGCACTCGTGTCCATCGGCAACTCCAACTCCCCCGAAGAAGAGCGGCCTTCGACCGACGACCGGTCCGAGGACCGCATCGTCGAACGCTCCGTCGAAGGACCGTCCATCGGGACGGCCCTCAAGAAGGCCCGGATCGCCGCCGGGCTCACCGTCGAAGAGGTCAGTTCCACCACCCGCGTGCGCATCCCGATCGTGCACGCGATCGAAGAGGACGACTTCACGCGCTGCGGCGGCGACGTCTACGCCCGCGGTCACATCCGTACGCTCGCCCGCGCCGTACACCTCGATCCGGAACCCCTGGTCGAGGCCTACGACGCGGCTCATGGCGGCCGGCCGGCACCCACCCCCGCCGCGCCGATGTTCGACGCCGAGCGGATCCGCCCGGAAAGGCAGCGGCCCAACTGGACCGCCGCCATGGTCGCCGCCATCGTCGCCGTGATCGGCTTCGTGGGCTTCACCGCCTTCGGCGGCGGCGACGAGCAGACCAAGCGACCGGTGGCGGAAGGTTCCGCCTCCCCGAAGCCCGCGCCCAAGCAGTCCGGCGGCAAGCCGGCTGCCCAGCCCCCGCAGACCCCGCAGGCACCCAAGCCGGAGCCTTCCGACAGTGCCATCGCCGCCGCGCCCAAGGACCTCGTCACGGTCGTCCTGACGGCCGACACCGGCGAGAGCTGGATCTCCGCGAAGGACCACAGCGGCCGCCTGCTCTTCGACGGCACCCTCGCCCAGGGTGAGTCCAAGACCTTCACGGACAAGGAGTCCGTCGACCTCGTGCTCGGCGACGCCGGCGCCGTGAAGCTGTTCGTGAACGGCAAGGAGATCAAGGACGAATTCCAGTCGGGTCAGGTGGAACGTCTCACATACACGAAGGAAGACCCCCTCCGAGGACAGCCCCAGGCGGGCTGACCCGAGGCCGCCCTAGGGCGGAACGCTTTGATCCGGATCCCCGGGGTGCCGCACCGCACCCCGGGGATCTTGTTGTAAGGGGACTTGGGGCGGGGGCCGCCGCCGGGACGAAGTAGTCTTGAGTCCATGCCCGAACGCCGTACCGTCGCCCTTGTCACTCTTGGCTGCGCCCGTAACGAGGTGGACTCGGAGGAGCTCGCAGGCCGCTTGGCGGCGGATGGCTGGGAGCTCGTCGAGGACGCCGCCGATGCGGACGTAGCCGTCGTCAACACCTGCGGCTTCGTCGAAGCCGCCAAGAAGGACTCCGTAGACGCCCTGCTGGAAGCCAACGATCTCAAGGATCACGGCAAGACCCAGGCCGTCGTCGCCGTCGGCTGTATGGCCGAGCGCTACGGCAAGGAACTCGCCGAAGCGCTCCCCGAGGCCGACGGAGTCCTCGGTTTCGACGACTACGCGGACATCTCCGACCGCCTCCAGACCATCCTGAACGGCGGCATCCACGCCTCCCACACCCCGCGCGACCGGCGCAAGCTGCTGCCCATCAGCCCGGCGCAGCGCCAGGACGCCGAGGTGGCACTTCCCGGCCACGCGCAGGAGCCCGCCGAGGCCCCCGCCGACCTGCCGGACGGGCTCGCGCCCGCCTCGGGCCCGCGCGCGCCCCTGCGCCGCCGCCTGGACAAGAGCCCCGTCGCCTCGGTCAAGCTGGCCTCCGGCTGCGACCGGCGCTGCTCCTTCTGCGCCATCCCGTCCTTCCGCGGCTCCTTCATCTCCCGCCGCCCCAGCGACGTGCTGGGCGAGACCCGCTGGCTGGCCGAGCAGGGCGTCAAGGAGATCATGCTGGTCTCCGAGAACAACACCTCGTACGGCAAGGACCTCGGCGACATCCGGCTGCTGGAGACCCTGCTGCCGGAGCTGGCCGAGGTGGACGGCATCGAGCGCGTCCGCGTCAGCTACCTCCAGCCCGCCGAGATGCGGCCCGGCCTGATCGACGTACTGACCTCGACCCCCAAGGTCGTGCCGTACTTCGACCTGTCCTTCCAGCACTCGGCCCCCGACGTGCTGCGCGCCATGCGCCGCTTCGGTGACACCGACCGGTTCCTGGAACTGCTGGACACCATCCGCTCCAAGGCCCCGCAGGCCGGCGTCCGGTCCAACTTCATCGTCGGTTTCCCCGGCGAGAAGGAGTCGGACTTCGCCGAGCTGGAGCGTTTCCTCACCCACGCCCGCCTCGACGCCATCGGCGTCTTCGGCTACTCCGACGAGGACGGCACCGAGGCCGTCACCTACGACCACAAGCTGGACGAGGACACCATCGCCGAGCGGCTCGCGCACATGCAGCGGCTCGCCGAGGAGCTCACCTCGCAGCGCGCGGAGGAGCGGATCGGGGAGACCCTGGAGGTACTCGTCGAGACCGTCGTCCCCCTGGACGAGGCGGAGGACGGCGAGGGCGCCTACGGGCGCGCCGCCCACCAGGCCCCCGAGACCGACGGCCAGGTCGTCTTCACGGACGGCACGGGACTGGTCCCCGGGCGTATCGTCACGGCGAAGGTGGTCGGCACCCTGGGTGTGGACCTGGTGGCCGAGCCCCTGGGCACGGAATTTGAGGAGGCGGCCGGATGACCGGAGTCCCGGCATCTGCGGCGGGCGGGACCGGCCGTCGGCCCGCGCCCGGCGCGAAGCTGGGAGCCGCGGCGGTCAATCAGGCCAGCCTGTGGAACATCGCCAACATCCTGACGATGATCAGGCTCGTGCTGGTGCCGGGCTTCGTCTTCCTGCTGCTGGCCGAGGGCGGCTACGACCCGGCCTGGCGTGCCTGGGCCTGGGCGGCGTTCGCCGTCGCCATGATCACGGACATCTTCGACGGGCACCTGGCCCGGACGTACAACCTGGTCACGGACTTCGGCAAGATCGCCGACCCCATCGCCGACAAGGCGATCATGGGATCCGCGCTGATCTGCCTCTCCTGGCTGGGCGACCTGCCCTGGTGGGTGACGGGGCTGATCCTCGGGCGCGAGCTCGGGATCACGCTCATGCGCTTCTGGGTGATCCGCTACGGAGTGATCCCGGCCAGCCGGGGCGGCAAGCTCAAGACCCTGGCGCAGGGAACGGCCGTGGGCATGTACGTGCTCGCGCTGACCGGCGCGCTGGCGACCATGCGCTTCTGGGTGATGGCGCTCGCCGTCGTGCTGACCGTCGTCACCGGTTTGGACTACATCCGGCAGGCGGTCGTACTGCGTCGCCAGGGTCTCGCCGCGGAGCGGGCCGCGACGTGACAGACGCGGCGGGGGAATCTTCCTGTGGCTGAGGGTGGAGCCGGAACGGCGGCCGCGGCCACGGAGGTTCTGCGGTTGCTCACGGAGAGTGGCCAGACCCTCGCCGTCGCCGAATCGCTGACGGGCGGCATGGTGGCCGCGGAGCTCACCGCGGTCCCCGGGGCCTCGCGGTCCTTCCTCGGCTCGGTCACGGCGTACGCCACGGAGCTCAAGCACCGGGTCCTCGGGGTGGACGCCGGGCTGCTGGCCGCCGAAGGTGCGGTGAACGCCCAGGTCGCGGCGGAGATGGCGGCCGGGGTGCGGCGCGTGATGGGCGCTTCGTGGGGGATTGCGACGACGGGAGTGGCCGGCCCGGACCCGCAGGACGGGCAGCCGGTCGGCACGGTTTTCGTCGCCGTGGAGGGCCCGGGGGGCAGGAAAACGGCCCGGCTGAGGTTGAACGGCTCCCGTGCGGAAATCCGTAGGGAGAGTGCACGGACAGTGCTCGAACTGCTCTCAGGCCAACTTCGTGAGAATGCGCGGGGGCAGGATACGGAACACAACGGGGGGATTTGATGTTTGCAGCCCTGAGTGAACACGACATCGCTCCCCGCACGGCCGCGGCGCGAGGCGGTACGGTGGGGCGTGAAGGATGCGGCTACACGGTCAGAGGAGGGAGCCACCGATGATTCTGCTCCGTCGCCTGCTGGGTGACGTGCTGCGTCGGCAGCGCCAGCGCCAGGGCCGTACTCTGCGCGAAGTCTCCTCGTCGGCCCGAGTTTCGCTCGGCTATCTCTCCGAGGTGGAGCGGGGGCAGAAGGAGGCATCCTCCGAGCTGCTCTCCGCGATCTGCGACGCGTTGGACGTACGGATGTCCGAGCTGATGCGCGAAGTCAGTGATGAACTGTCGCTGGCCGAGCTGGCACAGTCGGCCGCGGCAAGCGAACCGGTCAGTGTGCCGGTCCGCCCGATGCTCAATTCGGTTTCCATGACTTCGGTCGCGGGACCGGAGCGGGTGACCATCAAGGCGCCTGCGGAAGCGGTGAATGTCGTAGCCGCGTGAGCGAGCACGTGAGCGTGTGAGTGTGGCCGGAGCCCCGGCCGGTGCGTGAAGCACCGGCCGGGGCTCCCGGCCGTTCTGGGTGCGGCGGCGGGAGGGGTGCGGGAGGATGGGGCCGTCCGGGTCCCGGCCCCAGGGAGGTAGCCGTGCGGCGGTTACTGCGCACGCCTGTGGCTTCGGCCCTGGCGCTGGCGGTGGGGGTGTTGTGGTGGTGGGCCGTGCTGCGGCTGCTCCTGGCGCCTGCGGAGTCCGGGCCCGTGGAGGGCGCGGTGGCGGTGGGCGGGTGGGGGCTGGGGCTGCTGCCGGTGCACTGTGTCCCGTGCCCGGTGCGCAAGGCCGCCGGGGCGACCAGGGCTACCAGGGCATCGACACTCCGCCGTTCGGGCGAAGGATCTGGCCCGTCATGAAGGACGAGGCGTCCGAGGCCAGGTAGAGCACGGCCCGGGCGACGTCCTCGGGTTCGCCGACCCGGCGCAGCGGGGACATGCGGATCATCATCGCCTCGGTCTGTTCCTGGACCTCGGGTGCGTGGCGGCCGGTCATCGGGGTACGGATCCACCCGGGGGCGACGGCGTTGACGCGGATGCCGTGCGGGCCGGCCTCGGTGGCGAGCGTCTTGGTCAGCTGGACGACGGCTGCCTTGGCCGCGCTGTAGCAGAGCAGGCCGGGCTGGGCGGCGTCCACGGCTCCGGAGGCCATCGTGACGATCGAGCCGGGGCGCCCCGCCTCGATCATGGATCGCGCGGCCTCCTGGCATGTGCGCAGGACTCCCTTGAAGTTGATGTCCAGGATCCGGTCGAGGTCCTCGTCGGAGGTCTCCAGGACGCTGCTGGTGTGCATGACCCCGGCGATGGCGGCGGCGATGTCGAGCGGGCCGGCGGCGGTGACGGCGGCCCGCAGGGCCGCCCGGTCGGTGACGTCGAGCGGGTGGACGGTGGCGGCGCCGTGGCCGGCCTTGCCGACGAGGGCTGCCGTCTCGGCGAGGCCCTGTTCGTCGCGGTCCGCGCAGTGCACGTGCGCGCCCGCCCCGGCGAGGAGGACGGCGGTGGCGCGGCCGATGCCGCTGGCGGCGCCGGTTATCAGGGCGGTGCGGCCGGTGAGGTCGTACGAGGCTGTGGGCATGCCGGGACCGTACGAGCGGATCTGACGGTCCGTCAACTAGCCTGTCGGGCCGGATTGGCAGCGGGGGCACCAGTACGTGGGGCGGCCGTCCTGGGGGGCCTCGCGGATCGGGGTGCCGCAGCGCAGGCAGGGCCGGTGGGCGCGGCCGTAGACGAAGAGGTCCTGGCCGGGGCGGCGGCTGCCGGTGGTGTTGCGGGGGCCCGGCCGCTCGCCGGTGTTCGCGGACAGCAGGCGGTGGGCCGCGGCGGCGAGGCGGGGGAGGGCGGTCTCGGGCAGGGCGCCGACCGGGGTCCAGGGGGTGACCTGGGCCAGGAAGCAGAGCTCGGCCTTGTAGATGTTGCCGATCCCGGCGAGGTTGCGCTGGTCGAGCAGGGCCTCGCCGAGGGGGCGCTCGGGGGCGGCGAGGAGGTTGGCGGCGGCCCGGTCGGCGTCCCAGTCGGGGCCGAGGAGGTCGGGCCCGAGGTGGCCCACCGCCTGGTCCTCATCGGCGGTGCGGATGAGCTCCAGGACGGGGAGGCGGTAGCCGACCGCGGTGTGGTCGGCGGTGCCGAGGATCGCCCGGATCTCGTGGGCGGGGCCCCCGTGCCACTTCGCGCCCGCGGGGAAGACGTGCCAGGCGCCGTCCATGCGCAGGTGGCTGTGGAGGGTGAGCCCGCCTTCGAAGCGGGCCAGGAGGTGTTTGCCGCGAGGGGTGACGTCGAGGGTGGTGCGGCCGGTGAGGTCGGCGGTGGCGAAGCGGGGGACGCGCAGGTCGCAGCGTGTGAGTTCCCGGCCGGCCAGAGCGGTGTGGAGGCGGGTGGCCGCGCGCCGGATGCTGTCACCTTCGGGCATGGCCCCATTGTCACCCTGCGGGGCTGCGGGGCTGCGGGGCTGCGGGGCTGCGGGGCCGTGGGGGCCGTACGGGACGAGCCCCCGCGGCGGGGTGCCGTCGCGGGGGCTCGTCCGGGTGTGCCTTCAGGTGGAGCGCAGGGCGGGGTGGCCGCTGCTACTTCCAGACGAGGCCCTTGTTGTTGCTCAGCGAGTTGTACGGCTCGCCCCAGTACTCGGCCGCGGAGACCTTCGTCTGGGCCGACGGGGCCAGGGCCACCGCGCAGCTGGTCTGCGTCTGGCCGTTGGTGAAGCCCTTCGGCAGCGATTCGTTCGGGCACTTCTCGAACTTGCCGATGACCGACAGGCCCTGGGCCTCGCTGCCGTCGCCGAGCAGGCCCTTGATGTGGCCCACCGAGGAGAACGACAGGTCCGTCGTGCCGGTGTTCTTGACCGTGTAGCGGATGTAGTACGGAACCTTCCCGCTGACCTTGTCGCCGAGCTTCATCGCGTCCAGGTCCGAGAGGGTGCCCTGCTCGATCGCGGTGACGGTGATGGCGATCTGGCCGCCCTTGTTGCTCCCGTAGCTGAACGGGACCGTCGCGGCCTCGCCGAGCTTGAAGGTCTGGCCGGACTTGGCCGTGCCCGCCGCACCGGCGGGGGCGTCACCGTAACCACCGGCCGACGGGCTGCCCGAGGTGCTCGGCTGGGCCGGCTGCGAGGGCTGGGCGGACGGGGCCGAAGAGGCCGGAGCGGACGGCTGCGCCGGGAGCTCCTCGTTGCCGCTCTTGCAGCCGGTGAGGGCCAGGGTTCCGGCGACCGCCAGGCCGACCGCGCCCAGGGTGGTTTTGCGCATGCTGATGGTGCTCACTTTTCTTCTCCCCCATGACTACGCATCGTCCAGCGCGATGCCTGTGATCATCTTGATAAAGCATGAATAAGGATCACTGCCAGCTGAGTCGGGGGCGGCAGCCGTTTCGTGACATGCCCAAGACATAAGTGGCTCAGTCGAGACCGTACGGAGCCATCAGGAGCGCAGGCGCAGACCTCTCGGGGTGGCGTGGAAACCGGCCGCCTCCAGGGCGCCGCCCAGGGGCGAGATCAGGGCCGCGGCAGTGTTGATCCGTTCCACCGTGAGGGCCGGGAGGGTGCCCGTGCGGGAGGCTGTGGCGAGGGCTTCGACGGCCGCGGTGAGGCGCGGGTCGCCGGGGTCCGGCCAGGCCAGGAGGGTCTTGCCGCCGCGCTCCAGATACAGGGTGAGCTCGCCGTCGACCAGGACCACCAGGGAGCCCGCCTTGCGGCCGGGCTTGTGGGTGGCTCCGCCCGGCGGCTCCGGCCAGGGCAGCGCCGCGCCGTACGCGTTCGCCGGATCGGCGGCGGCCAGCACCACCGCCGCCAGCGGGGGCGGGGTCCGCTCGGCGGCCCGCAGGCGGTCCACCGCGCCGTCCATCGCGAACTGGGCCGCGCCGAGCCCCTCGACCACATAGCCCCGGCGGGCCTGGCCGCTGTCCTCGAAGGCCGACAGGACGCGGTAGACCGCGCTGAAGCCGCCTTCCACCCCTTCCGCCGCGACCGCGCCCCGGGTCACCACCCCGTGCCGGTCCAGCAAGGTGCGGGCCAGGGCATGGGCCCGGTGGGTCGGGTCGGGGGCTTGCGAGGGCAGGAGCGACCAGCGGCCCGAGACCGTGGGCGGGCCGGTACGGGACACGGTCGCGCTGAGCGTGCCGTACCGCCCGCGCGGGACCGTCCGCCGGGCCCGGTGGGCCGTCGAGCCGGCGGTGCGGCCCGAGCCCAGCAGGGCCCGCAGGGGGCTCAGGGTGTCGTTCGTGAGCCGGCCCGACCAGGCGAGGTCCCACACCGCCTCGGAGAGCGCGACATCGGACACCTCGGGGAACGCCGCGCGGACCGCCTCGGCGATCTGGCGGAAGAACAGGCCGTACCCGCCCGACAGCCGGTCGAGGACCGCCTGGTGGAGAGGGGTCAGCTCCAGGGGGTGCGGCGGGGGCAGGAGCAGCGGGGCCGTGTCCGCCAGGTAGAGGGAGATCCAGCCGTCCTTGCCCGGGAGCGCGCCGGCGCCCGCCCAGACCACCTCGCCCGCGGTGGTCAGCTCGTCCAGCAGTCCGGGGGAGTAGCCGCTCACCCGGGACGGGAGGATCAGACGTTCCAGCGCGGAGGCCGGGACCGGGGCGCCCTGCAGCTGCTCGACCGCCCGGGCCAGGCCGTCGATGCCGCGCAGGGCTCCGCCCAGGTGCTGCCACTGCGGGAGGAAGGTGGCCAGCGAGGTCGGCGGGACCGGTTCCAGTTCCTGGCGCAGCGCGGCCAGCGAACGGCGCCGGAGCCTGCGCAGCACCGTCGCGTCGCACCACTCCTGGCCGATGCCCGCCGGGTGGAACTCGCCCTGGACCACCCGCCCGGCCGCGGCGAGCCGGTGCAGGGCGCCCTCGGTGACCGCCGGGCCGAGGCCGAAGCGGGTCGCGACGGCGGCCGTGGTGAACGGCCCGTGGGTGCGGGCGTACCGGGCCAGCAGATCGCCCAGCGGGTCCTTGACCGGCTCGGTGAACGCCTCCGGGACGCCGACCGGCAGCGCCGTGCCCAGTGCGTCCCGCAGCCGGCCGGCGTCCTCGATCGCCGCCCAGTGGTCGGTGCCGCCGATCCGGACCTGGATGGCGCGGCGGGCCGATGCCAGCTCCCGCGCCCAGGCCGGATCGGCCCCGCGCTCGGCCAGCTGGTCCTGCGTCAACGGGCCCAGCAGGCGCAGCAGGTCGGCCACCGATTCGGGGTCCTTGGCCCGCCGGTCCTCGGTGAGCCACTGGAGCTCCCGCTCCAGCTCCTCCAGTACCTGCGCGTCGAGCAGTTCGCGCAGCTCCGCCTGACCGAGCAGCTCGGCCAGCAGGCGCGAGTCCAGCGACAGCGCGGCCGCCCTGCGCTCGGCCAGGGGCGAGTCGCCCTCGTAGAGGAACTGGGCGACGTACCCGAAGAGCAACGAGCGGGCGAAGGGGGAGGGTTCGGGGGTGGTGACCTCGACCAGGCGGACGCGGCGTGCCTCGATGTCCCCCATCAGCTCGGTCAGGCCGGGCACGTCGAAGACGTCCTGGAGGCACTCGCGTACGGCCTCCAGCACGATCGGGAAGGAGCCGAACTCCGAGGCCACCTGGAGCAGCTGGGAGGCGCGCTGACGCTGCTGCCACAGCGGGGTGCGCTTGCCCGGACTGCGCCGGGGCAGCAGCAGCGCGCGGGCCGCGCACTCGCGGAAGCGGGAGGCGAACAGCGCCGAGCCGCCGACCTGTTCGGTGACGACCTGGTTGATGTCACCGTGGTCGAAGGCGACATCGGCCGCGCCCAACGGGGCCTGCTCGTCGTCGAACTCGAAGCCCGCGGGACGTGACGGGTCGTGGTCCAGGAGGTCCATGGACAGCAGGTCGGCGTCGGGGAGGCGGAGCACGATCCCGTCGTCGGCGTGCATCACCTGCGCGTCCATGCCGTACTTCTCCGCGAGGCGGGCGCTCAGCGCCAGCGCCCACGGGGCGTGCACCTGCGCGCCGAAGGGAGAGTGGACGACCACCCGCCAGTCGCCGAGCTCGTCGCGGAAGCGCTCGACCACGATGGTCCGGTCGTCCGGCACGTGGCCGCAGGCCTCGCGCTGCTCGGCGAGGTACGCCAGGACGTTCTCGGCGGCCCAGGCGTCCAGGCCGGCGGCCAGCAGCCGTAGCCGGGCGTCCTCCTCGGTGAGGCCGCCCAGCTCGCGCAGGAACGCGCCGACCGCGCGGCCCAGTTCGAGGGGGCGGCCCAGCTGGTCGCCCTTCCAGAACGGCAGCCGGCCGGGCACGCCGGGCGCCGGGGTGACCAGGACGCGGTCGCGGGTGATGTCCTCGATCCGCCAGGAGGTGGTGCCCAGGGTGAAGACGTCCCCGACGCGCGACTCGTAGACCATCTCCTCGTCGAGCTCGCCGACGCGGCCGCCGCCCTTCTTGGGGTCGGAGCCCGCGAGGAAGACGCCGAACAGGCCGCGGTCGGGGATGGTGCCGCCGGAGGTGACCGCGAGACGCTGGGCCCCCGGCCGGCCGGTGACCGTCCCGGCGACGCGGTCCCAGACGACCCGCGGTCTGAGCTCGGCGAACGCGTCCGAGGGGTAGCGGCCCGCCAGCATGTCCAGCACCGCGGTGAACGCCGACTCCGGCAGCGCGGCGAAGGGCGCCGCCCGCCGCACCAGGGCCAGCAGGTCGTCCAGCTGCCAGGTGTCCATCGCCACCATCGCGACCAGCTGCTGTGCCAGGACGTCCAGGGGGTTCGAAGGGATCCGGAGGGACTCGATCGAGCCGGTGCGCATCCGCTCGGTGACCACCGCCGCCTGCACCAGGTCACCCCGGTACTTGGGGAAGACCACACCGGTGGAGACCGCGCCCACCTGGTGCCCGGCGCGGCCCACCCGCTGGAGCCCGGAGGCCACCGACGGCGGGGACTCCACCTGCACCACCAGGTCCACGGCGCCCATGTCGATGCCCAGCTCCAGGCTGGAGGTGGCGACCACCGCGGGCAGCCGGCCCGCCTTCAGGTCCTCCTCCACCAGGGCCCGCTGCTCCTTGGAGACCGAGCCGTGGTGAGCGCGGGCCAGCAGCGGCGGGGCGCCCCGGGCGGCGCCGGACTGCGCCATGACCTCCGCCGGGGGAGAGCCCTCGGGCAGCTTCTCGCCCACGGCCCGCTCGTACGCGATCTCGTTGAGCCGGTTGCAGAGCCGCTCGGCGAGGCGGCGGGAGTTGGCGAACACGATCGTGGAGCGGTGCGCCTGCACCAGGTCCGCGATCCGCTCCTCCACATGCGGCCAGATGGAAGGCTTGTCCCCGCCCTCCCGGCCCTCGGTCGCCGGAGAGCCGCCCAACTCGCCCATGTCCTGCACCGGGACGACCACCGACAGGTCGAACTCCTTTGTCGACGGCGGCTGGACGATCTCCACCCTGCCGCGCGGCGCGAGGTACCGGGCCACTTCGTCCACCGGCCGGACCGTCGCCGACAGCCCGATCCGGCGTGCCGGGCGCGGCAGCAGCTCGTCCAGCCGCTCCAGGGACAGGGCCAGGTGCGCGCCGCGCTTGGTCCCGGCCACGGCGTGCACCTCGTCCAGGATCACGGTCTCGATCCCGGTCAGGGCGTCCCGGGCGGCCGAGGTCAGCATCAGGAACAGCGACTCGGGCGTGGTGATGAGGATGTCCGGCGGTCGGGTGGCCAGCGCCCGCCGCTCGGCCGGCGGGGTGTCGCCGGAGCGGATCCCGACCCGGATCTCGGGCTCGGGCAGACCGAGGCGGACGGACTCCTGGCGGATACCGGTCAGCGGGCTGCGGAGATTGCGCTCCACGTCCACGGCCAGGGCCTTCAGGGGCGACACGTACAGCACGCGGCAGCGCTTCCTCGGCTCGGCCGGCGGCGGGACCGAGGCCAGCTGGTCGAGGGCGGCGAGGAAGGCGGCCAGGGTCTTGCCCGAGCCGGTGGGCGCCACGACCAGCACGTCCGCCCCCTCCCCGATGGCCCGCCAGGCGCCTTCCTGCGCGGAGGTGGGCGTGACGAAGGCCCCTGTGAACCAGGAGCGGGTCGCGGGGGAGAACGATGCGAGCGCGGAGCCGGACATGCCCCCATCGTGCACCCCGGCACTGACAACGGGCCGGACCTGCGGGAACACCCCTTCCGGGCCGGAGGCCGCCGCCCGGCCGTGACCGGGGGAGGCGCAGAATGGGGGGATGGGGACGGACGAGGGGCGCCGGGAGTGGGCCCGGCACTGGCAGTACCCGGAACTGCCCGGGCTGGACCTGCTGCGCGCCCACTACGTACGCCACACCTTCCCGCGTCACGCCCACGACGGGTACGTCATCGCGGCCGTCACCGGCGGCATCGAGGAGATAGGGCTCCCCGGCGGCACCGTACGGGCGGGGCCGGGCAGCGTGGTCCTGATCAACCCGGAGGTGGCGCACACGGCGCGCGCGGGTGTGCCCGAGGGCTGGGCGTACGCGACCCTCTACCCCTCCCGCGCGCTGATCACCGAGGTCGCCGCCGAGATCGGCACCCTGCGCGGGACCCCCGGTTTCACCGCCGACATGGTCGCCGACCCGCAGGGCTCCCAGGCGATCGCCGAAGTCCACCGGGCCGCCGAGGCCGGGAACGCGCTGGCGGCCGACACGCTGCTGCGGGGCGTGGTGGCGCGGATGCTCCGCAGCCACGCCGGCCCGTTGCCCGGCCGTACGGTACGGCGCGCGGGCACCGCCGACGCCGAGCGGGCCCGTGCCGTCCTGGAGGGGCGCCTCGCGGACCCGCCGTCCCTGGAGCAGCTCGCGGCCGAACTGGGCACCAGCCCCTTCGCGCTGCTGCGCGCCTTCCGCGACCGCTACGGCATGCCCCCGCACACCTGGCTGACCGACGCCCGCGTCCGCCGCGCGCGCCGCCTGCTGGACGCGGGCACCCCGCCCGCGGAGGCGGCCGTGGTGGTCGGCTTCACCGACCAGCCGCACCTGAACCGGCACTTCACACGGATCGTGGGGGTGCCGCCGGGGGCCTATCGGCGCGGTCGAACAGGCGGCGCCGCTTGACCGGCGCGGGCCATACGGCCGCGGCGCCGAGGTGGTATCCCAGTTCCCGGTAGGCGTCGAACTGGGTGTGGTCGAACCACTGGTCCATGGTGCTCTGGCGCGGGAACGCCTTCTCCTTGAGGGCGTAGCTCAGCAGCTCGTACGGCATGTCCGGGGTCAGGCTGGCCTTCGCGAAGATGATGGTGCCGCACCTGGAGCCCGGCTTGCCCTCCTCGAACTCCACGTCCTCCGGGTACTTGATGACGCCCTTGACGAGGCAGTTCGCGGAGAACCGCGTGTTGAGGGCGGCCATCGGCTCCGTCGGCTCCAGCTTCTCGGCGCTGCCCGGCACCAGCTTCAGCACCTCCTTCTGGTCGAAGGTGATCTGCACGCCGAGGTCCTCGTAGGCGAGCGTGACCGCCTGGGCGAGGGTCGTGGCCAGCGGGGGCGAGTCCCCCGAGGAGTCGATCACGTACACCGTCCGGCAGCGCAGCCGCAGCAGCTCCACCAGGCCCAGGTTGTCGAAGTGCCCGCCGTCGGTGCACAGCAGCATGGGGCTGGAGTCCGAGTACCGGCCAATGAGTTCCTGGAGCTGGTAGCGCAGCCGGCGCACCCGGGGCAGCCTCGGCATGACCCAGTCCGGGCCCCGCAGGGCCACCTCCGCCAGGTACAGCGGGTTGGGCACCCACGTGCCCAGGCGCAGGTTGGACAGGGCGAGCAGCCGTTGCGCGGCCATCGACTGGGTGCCCATCGCCGAGGCGAACGCGGCACCGGAGACAGCGACGGCCGATTGCACGGTGAGGTCGCGGCCGACGAGCGGGGGCGCCGTGTCCTCCATCGTGGTCGTCCGTACCCACCCGGTGTCCGGGCCGCCCACGTAGTCGTGGGAGAAGGTGAACGGCACCGCGGGCCGCCCCGGCGCGGTGCGGTTGCGCAGGGACAGGGCTGCCGAGGCGACGAAGATGGTCTGCGGGAACGTGCCCCTGTCGCCTTCCACGCGCCTGCCGTGCGTGGACAGTTTGGTCTGCTCGGCGTTGTAGTCGTACGGCAGGGCGCCGACCGAGCCGTCGCGCAGCACGGCCCGGCGCACCGCGAACGCGCCGGCCAGCCGCTGCCGGTAGAAGGGGTGCAGGCTGAAGGTGGTCTGGTCGACGGCGAGCGCAGAGAAGAGCAGCAGGGCCGCCAGGCCCCACCGCCACCACCCGCTCCAGTCGCCCGCGTAGACGGCGGCCCAGGACAGCAGCGCCAGACCGAAGAACGCGACGAGGGTCAGCACCAGCCAGACCACGAGCGTCTGCGCCCAGCCGGCGCCGGTCTGGGTCACGATCGAGCTGGCTCCCGAGAACCGGCCGGCCTTGCCGCCGTCCGGTCTCACCTTCGTCACCCGGTCCTTGGTGGCGGTGAACAGACCGCCCAGTCCGGTCGCGGCGGCCGTCAGCGCACCGAAGATCGAGATGCCCTTGGGGCCCTCGGGGAAGACGTCCTCCCGATTGGCCAGCCAGGCGAAGAACCACAGCACCGTCGGCAGGATCACGGCGAACACGGCGATGGCCGCCGCCACCGCCAGGATGAACTTCACGGTGCTGCGCACCCAGGCCGGGCGCGACTTCCCCTCGCGCCCCCTGACCAGCGACGCCACCACGGACACCACGGCGGCGAGTGCCACGAGGGCGACGAGGGGCGTCACCAGTTCGTCGTGCAGCTGGTCGGACAGCGAGGGGAAGGAAGCGGCCGGGTCCGTCCGCAGCCGGTCCAGATCCGTCAGCGGGACGCGATGGTAGAACGCGCTCAGATAGACGCCGACGACGACGAACGCCAGCGCCAGCAGACCCAGCGACACGCACAGGCCGCGCAGGATGATGCCCGCCGCCAGCAGTTTTTCCCTCGGGCTGTCCGCCAGGTACTTCGCGTGCCGCCGGATGTGGTCCTCTTCGGGGCTGCCGGGCGCGAACACGTCGCGCACGGTGGCGAGACGGGCGTCGGCGAGATACGCCGGCTGCTCGTCGGTAAGGGCGAGCTGGAACGCCCCGGACGTGTAGCCGCCGCCCGAAACGGACACCAGATAGCGGGCCTTGGCCAGCACACCCCCCTCGCGCAGGGCCTGCAGCGCGCCCAGGGTGACCGATGCGGACCGGATGCCGCCGCCGGAGACGCAGATGCCCACCTCCGCCGGTTTCCGCCCGGGCAGTTGGAGCGCGCGGGTGCGCCAGCGTTCCTTGGCGCTGTCCGGCGGTTCCGCCGTGACGGCAGGATCCGGCCACTCGCTCACGGGTGTGGTGGCGTGCGGCGCGGCGGGCGGAGTGACGATGTCCGGGTCGTCCCAGGGCTCACCGCGGTTCGCGAGCTCGTGGGCCTTCTGCACGAGCGGGGTCCGGGGGAGGGGAGGCGTGCCCGACGGTGCGGTCCCGGCGGTCTTCACCGCGGCCCTGGGGAACAGGAGGATCCGGGCCGCCAGCGTGAGGGCGATCCACAGCGCCGCCACCGTCACCGGTCCGACCAGCGCCCACTTCAGCAGCGCGCACCAGGACGCCTTTTGCCAGTCACCGTCCGCGCCCGTGCCGAGCCCGTCCAGGGCCCGGTAGAGGAGGATGTTCTCGCAGACGTCCGCCGCGGCCGTCACCCCGGTGACGGCGAGGCCCCGGAGCATGAATCTCCGCGACACCTTGCGGTACAGGAAGCAGCTGCCCAGACCGAACACCGCGAGCAGCGCCAGCGTGTATCCCGGGATGAAGAGGAACGAATCGAGCCGCAGGGCCCGGCGGAACGGCTCGCGGTGTCCGCCGGGAAGCGGGCACCACAGACTCTGCCCGTAGATGATCCGGCAGGCCCGGTCCCAGCTGCCCGCGAGCTGGAGCGGCACCTCGTCGGGGAGCGTTCTGTGCCGGTCGACGTACAGGACGATGAGAACGCCCCCGGCGATCAGGCCGATGCAGCACAGCCATGCGGCCCACTTGGCATATGAAGGACGTACAACAACTCGTGTCGGAGCACTCTCCATGCGCCCACCGTAGCGATGTGGGTGCGGAGCGTGACGATGCGCGCGCAAGAACGTACAAGACCCGGACGCCGTGCCCTGCGTAGCTTCGGGGCGTGGAAGAACGTCAGACTGTGATTCAGGAGGCCCCCGAGGGGGTCGCCGCCGGGCGGCCGCGCGCCGCCGTCGTACGGGACGCGCTCGGCGTGGGGGTGGCGGTCGGGCTGTCCGGGTTCGCGTTCGGGGTGACCGCCGCGGGAGCCGGGATCAGCGTGCTGCAGGCCTGCGTACTGAGCCTGCTCGTCTTCACCGGCGCCTCGCAGTTCGCGCTGGTCGGGGCGCTGGCGGCCGGTGGCAACCCGTTCACGGCCGCCGCCGGGGCCTTCTTCCTCGGGACGCGCAACGCCTTCTACGGGCTGCGGCTGTCGCAACTGCTCGCGCTGCCGCGCGCCGTACGGCCCTTCGCCGCGCACTGGGTCATCGACGAGACCACCGCCGTGGCGCTCGCCCAGCGGGACCGCAGGTCGGCCCGGCTCGGGTTCACCGTCACCGGCCTCAGCCTCTACGTCCTGTGGAACCTGACCACCCTGCTCGGGGCGCTCGGCGCCGAGGCCATCGGGGACACCGCCGCGTGGGGGCTGGACGCCGCCGGACCCGCCGTCTTCCTGGCCCTCCTCGCGCCCATGCTGAAGACCTCCACCGAACGGGCCGTCGCCGGGCTCGCGCTCGTCCTCGGACTGGGATTCCTGCCCGTGCTGCCCGCCGGGGTGCCCGTGCTGATCGCCGCGCTGGCCGCGCCCGCCGTGCTGTGGATGAAGGGACGCCGCTCGTGAACGTCTGGATCGCCATCGGACTCACCGTCGTCGGCTGCTACGCCGTCAAGCTCGCCGGGCTGCTCGTACCCGCCGGGGCCCTGGAGCGGCCGCTGGTGCGCCGGCTGTCCGCCCTGCTGCCCGTCGCCCTGCTCGCGGCGCTCACCGCCCAGCAGACCTTCAGCACCGGGCACGAGCTCGTCCTCGACGCCCGCGCCGCCGGTCTCGCGGCCGCCGCGCTCGCGCTGCTGCTGCGGGCGCCGTTCCTCCTCGTGGTCGCGGCCGCCGTCGTCGTCACCGCGGGGGTACGGGCCCTGGGCGGCTGACCCCGGCCGGCAGGCGCCCGTACGCGCGCAGCGTCAGCAGGGCCTCCAGCGTGGCGATCGGGCGCCGCTCCAGCGAACTGCCCGGCGCCCACGCCCTGCGGCGTACCGGCCAGCCGCCGTCCGGCTGTTGCTCCGCGGCCAGGAAGTCCAGCGAGCGGCGCAGCTCCTCGTCCGTGAACCAGCCGCGCGCCAGCGACTCCGGCCGCCTCGCGAAGTCGTGCGGGAAGAGCTGCTCGCCGGGCGCGTAACCGGGGGCCGCCGGGTACTCCGCCCGCCGCACCGGATCGAGCACCGCGAGCCGCCGCTCGCGCACCAGCCGCCCCAGTCGGTCCGCGGCCGCCACCGCCCGCGCCCGGTCGGGGGCGCCGTCGAGGAAGGCCACCGCGCTCTGGACCTCGTACGGATGCGAGCGGTGCAGGCTCTCGACCCGGTCCCAGCAGAAGTCCGTGGCCCGGAAGAGCCAGGCGTGCCAGATCCGGTTGCGGTGCAGCAGGCCGACGACCGGGCCCGTGGTCAGCAGCTCGCCCGGAGGGTCGTCGTACACCGGGTGGTAGGGGGCGGCGGGGTAGCCGTGCGGGGCCGCCGACACCACCGGAAGGGCGCCCTCCGGGGTGGAGACCCGGGTCAGGTGGCGGCAGAGCCTCTCGATGCGCTGCCCGGTGCAGCGGCCCAGGCTGTCGAGGACGCGCAGCGCGTGCGCGGTGTGCAGCGGGTGGCTGAGCGGGCCGCGCAGATCCGGATCGAGGGCGTGTCCGTAGCCGCCGTCGTCGTTGAGGTAGGAGCCGAGGGCGGTGTCCACCGCGTCGGCGTCCCCGCCGAGGAAGTGGAACGCGAACCGCCGCTGCTCCAGCACGCGGGCCGTGAGCCAGATGAACCGCTCGGCACGGGGCAGCGGGGCCGTGGCCGCCACGGCGGCCGCTGGGGGAGCTTCGTCTCCAGGCATGCGAGAAACCGTAGGACGCCGTGGTGCGGCGACGGGGGACGAACGGGGCGGGTGCACTCTCCGGGGCGGGATACTGGAGGCATGCGGTTGACGATTTTCTGGGAGCGGATGGCGGAGCACTTCGGTGCGGGCTACGCGGACTCCTTCGCGCGGGACCACGTCATGACGGAGCTCGGCGGGCGCACGGTCCACCAGGCGCTCGAAGCGGGCTGGGAGGCCAAGGACGTGTGGCGCGCGGTGTGTTCGGCGATGGACGTGCCTGCCTCGCTGAGGTGACATCGCGCCGGCCGGGCGCCGACGGGGCTTCGGGGCACCGCTTCGGGGCACCGCTTCGGGGCACCGCTTCGCGGTACGCGCAGCCGGTGGGACAGACTTGGCGGCGTGGCAGCCAGTGATGAGACGACGACCGATCAGCCCGCAGACGCCCAGGGCGCGCCGCCGCCGCGGCCGGCGGATCAGGCCGGGTCCACCGGCCCCGGCGGCCCCGCAGGCGCCGCCTCGTCGCCAGGTGCCGAAGGGCCCGCCGGGCCGGGGAGCCCTCCGGCCGGGACGGCCCCCGACGGGGCGGACGCGCGGATGCCGCGCTGGCTGCCGCGCGCCGTGGTCCTCGTACTCGCGCTCGTCGCCTGCTTCCAGCTCGGCAGCTGGGCCTTCCACCAGCTCATAGGGCTGCTCGTCAACATCCTGATCGCGTTCTTCCTCGCGCTCGCGATCGAACCCGCGGTGGACTGGATGGCGGCCCGCGGCATGCGCCGCGGGCTCGCCACCTTCCTGATGTTCCTCTTGGTGCTCGTGGTGACCGCGGGCTTCCTCGCGCTGCTCGGCTCGATGCTCGCCGGGCAGATCGTCGAGATGGTGGAGGGTTTCCCGGGCTACCTCGACTCGGTGATCAAATCGATCAACACCACGTTCCACACCGAGCTGTCCAGGCTGGAGATCCAGGACAGCCTGCTGCGCTCCGACTGGCTGCGCAAGTACGTGCAGAACAGCGCGACCGGCGTGCTCGACGTGTCCGCCACCGTGCTCGGCGGGCTCTTCAAGCTGCTGACGATCGGGCTCTTCTCCTTCTACTTCGCCGCCGACGGACCGCGGCTGCGGCGCGCGCTGTGCTCCGTACTGCCGCCCGCCAAGCAGTCCGAGGTGCTGCGCGCCTGGGAGATCGCGGTGGACAAGACGGGCGGCTACCTCTACTCGCGCGGGCTGATGGCGCTGATCTCCGGCGTCGCGCACTACATCGTGCTGGCGGTCCTCGGCGTGCCGTACGCGCCCGCGCTCGCCGTGTGGGTGGGGCTGGTCTCCCAGTTCATCCCCACCATCGGCACCTATCTCGCGGGCGCGCTGCCGGTCCTGATCGCCTTCACCGTCGATCCCTGGTACGCCCTGTACGTCCTCGGATTCGTGGTGGTCTACCAGCAGTTCGAGAACTACGTCCTGCAGCCCAAGCTGACCTCGAAGACCGTGGACATCCACCCGGCGGTCGCCTTCGGGTCGGTCATCGCGGGTACCGCCCTGCTGGGCGCGGTCGGGGCGCTCGTCGCGATCCCGGCCGTCGCCACGCTGCAGGCGTTCCTCGGCGCGTACGTGAAGCGGTACGCGCTGACGGAGGGCGCGGCCGCCGCTACTTCCCGTCCGCGGCGCCGAGTACGGCTGCCAAGGCGTCGGTGACGGTCGCCTCGGCGGCGGCCTTGTCCACGCCGAGGCCGCTGAGCAGGCCCTCGCCGTTCTCCAGCTCCAGGAGCGCGAACAGGATGTGTTCGGTGCCGACGTAGCCGTGGCCCAGGCGCAGGGCCTCGCGGAAGGTGAGCTCCAGGGCCTTCTTCGCGGACGCGTCGAACGGGACGAGGTCGGGCACCTCCGCCTGGCCCGGGGGCAGTGCGGCGGCCACGGCGGCGCGTACGTCGTCCGCCGCGACGCCCTGGGCGCTCAGGGCGAGCGCCGCGAGGCCCTCGGGCTCGGACAGCAGGCCCAGGACGAGGTGCTCGGTGCGGATCGCGGTGCCGCCGGCGGCGCGGGCCTCGTTCTGCGCGGCCATGACGACGTTGCGGGCGCGCGGGGTGAAGCGGCCGAAGCCCTGGTTGGGGTCGAGGCCGGGGTCGCCCTCCTTGTCGGCCTTGGGGACGAAGCGCTTCTGGGCGGCCTGGCGGGTGACGCCCATGCTCCGCCCGATGTCGGTCCAGGAGGCGCCGGAACGGCGGGCCTGGTCGACGAAGTGTCCGATGAGGTGGTCGGCCACCTCTCCGAGGTGCTCGGCGGCGACGACGGCGTCGCTGAGCTGCTCCAGGGTGTCGGTGTGGACCTTCTTGATGGCCTCGATCAGGTCGTCGAGGCGTACCGGATTGGTCATGCGAACGGGTTCCACTGAAGGGTTCGTCATGAGTGCAACCCTAGGTTGACAGTCGGGGGGTGTCAACCTAGGGTTGTCAGTCCTGGGTGGGGTGAGCGGCTCGGCCGGTGGGCTCCTCGGGCTCCCGGGGTGGTCCGGGTGGTCCGCAGAGGAGGCTCAGGAGGCCCGTCGCCGTGCCGAGGGCGGCGAACGCGAGAAAGGGGTGCAGGCCGACGCCCTCGCCGCGCGCCGAGTCCGTGACGCACGCGGCGAGGGCGGCCAGCCCGGCGGCCCGCGCCAGCACCGCCTGGGCCCTGTCGGCCCACTCGGACCGCCTCCGCAGGCCGCGGTGGAGCAGGACGCGGACGGCGGTCGCGGTGAGCAGCGGCACCCCCGCCGCCAGGAAGATGAAGACCCACACGGCTGCTCCCGACTCCGCGCGTTCCGTGCGCACGGTGCGCCCGGTGCGCTCCGTGTCCGCGAGTATGCGGTCGGCCGGGCGGCAGGGGAACGGCCGGGACCGGTGCCGCTGCGCGGCCGTACCGCCCCCGGACGTGGCGCGCTTGACAGGGAAATCGAACATCCATTCTGATGGGTTATCCACAGCCGAACCGGTCGTGGAGGCGCATTGTCAGTGGCAGGCATTAGCGTCAATGGCGTGAAGCGATCGACTCAAGCAAACCGGGTGGAACCCATGGCAGGCACCGACCGCGAGAAGGCTCTCGACGCCGCGCTCGCACAGATTGAACGGCAATTCGGCAAGGGTGCGGTCATGCGCCTCGGCGACAAGCCGAACGACCCCATCGAGGTCATCCCCACCGGGTCGACCGCGCTGGACATCGCCCTCGGCGTCGGCGGGCTGCCCCGCGGCCGCGTGATCGAGGTGTACGGGCCGGAGTCCTCCGGTAAGACGACCCTGACCCTGCACGCCGTGGCCAACGCGCAGAAGGCCGGCGGCACCGTCGCCTTCGTGGACGCCGAGCACGCGCTCGACCCCGAGTACGCGAAGGCCCTCGGCGTCGACACCGACAACCTCATCCTGTCGCAGCCGGACACCGGCGAGCAGGCGCTGGAGATCGTGGACATGCTCGTCCGCTCCGGTGCCCTCGACCTGATCGTCATCGACTCCGTGGCGGCCCTGGTGCCGCGCGCCGAGATCGAGGGCGAGATGGGCGACTCGCACGTGGGTCTCCAGGCCCGCCTGATGAGCCAGGCGCTGCGGAAGATCACCGGTGCGCTCAACCAGTCCAAGACCACCGCGATCTTCATCAACCAGCTCCGCGAGAAGATCGGTGTGATGTTCGGCTCGCCGGAGACCACCACCGGTGGCCGCGCGCTGAAGTTCTACGCCTCCGTGCGTCTGGACATCCGCCGCATCGAGACCCTCAAGGACGGCACGGACGCGGTCGGCAACCGCACCCGCGTCAAGGTGGTCAAGAACAAGGTCGCGCCGCCGTTCAAGCAGGCCGAGTTCGACATCCTCTACGGCCAGGGCATCAGCCGCGAGGGCGGTCTGATCGACATGGGCGTCGAGCACGGCTTCGTGCGCAAGGCCGGCGCCTGGTACACGTACGAGGGCGACCAGCTCGGCCAGGGCAAGGAGAACGCGCGGAAGTTCCTCTGCGACAACCCCGCCCTCTCCGACGAGATCGAGCGGAAGATCAAGGAGAAGCTGGGCGTGGGGGTCCGCAAGGACGCCGAGACCGCCGAGGGTGCTGCCGCGGCCGACGCCACGGCCGCCGCCGTGCCCGCCCCGGCGACGAAGGCCAAGACGACGGCCAAGGCCGCCGTGGCCAAGAGCTGACCCGTGCGGGAGCAGGATGGGGGCGGTGAGAACCGGAGCGGCCGTGAGCGCCGCCAGGAACTGCCGCCCCAGAGCCCCGAGGAGCAGGCGCGGGCGATCTGCCTGCGCCTGCTCACGGGGAGCCCGCGCACCCGGCGCCAGCTCGCGGACGCCCTGGACAAGCGGGGCATCCCCGAGGAGGTGTCGCAGCAGGTCCTCTCCCGGTACGAGGAGGTGGGCCTGATCGACGACGCCGCCTTCGCCGGGGCCTGGGTCGAGTCCCGGCACCGCGGCCGGGGCCTGGCCCGGCGGGCGCTGGCGCAGGAGCTCCGGACCAAGGGGGTACACGCCACCCTGGTGGAGGAGGCCCTGGAGCAGCTGGACTCCGACCAGGAGGAACAGACCGCCCGGGAGCTCGTGGAGCGCAAGCTCCGCGCCACCCGGGGCCTGGAGCGTGACAAGCGGATCCGGCGGCTCGCCGGGATGCTCGCCCGCAAGGGGTACCCGGAAGGCATGGCTCTGCGAGTGGTCCGCCGTGCGCTGGAGGCGGAGGGCGTGGACGCCGACGATCCGGGGTACCTGGGGTAGGGCTAGCCCCCGGCCGCACACGCCGGGGTACGCCAATGTCAGGAGGCGTGGCCGGCGGCAGAGTTGGCCGCATGATGCTGCGTTACGCCCTCCAGACCGTGAGAGATCGCAAAGCCGGTTTCCTCGGCGCCTTCGTCGCGCTGCTGTGCGCGGCCGCCCTCGTCACCGCGTGCGGGACGCTCCTGGAAACAGGACTCCGCGGCACGATCGGCACCGAGCGCTACGCGACCACGCCGGTCCTCGTCTCCGCCGACCAGAACGTCCACGAGACCACGGTCAAGGAGAAGAAGGGCAAGGCCAAGACGAAGCACAAGGCCAAGCCCGTCGCCGAGCGGGCCTGGCTCCCCGCCGCCGCCCTGGACGCGGTACGGTCCGTGCCCGGCGTCGAGCGGGCCGTGCCCGAGCTCACCTTCCAGGCCGTCCCGCTGGCCAAGTCCACCGGAGACCCGAAGCCCGCGTACGGGCACGCCTGGACCTCCGCCGCCCTCACCCCGTTCACGCTCGCCGAGGGCCGTGCCCCGCAGGGCGCCGACGAGGTGGTCGTCGACCGCGCGCTGGCAGCCCGCGCCGCGCTGAAGCCCGGCTCCGAACTCGCCGTGCAGTCCACCGGCGAGCCGAAGACGTACCGGGTCAGCGGGATCGCGACGACCCCTCGCGGGGACCTCGCCCAGCAGAGCGCCCTCTTCTTCGGCGAGGCCGAGGCCCAGCGGCTCGCCGCACGCGACGGGCAGGTCAGCGCGATCGGCGTACTGCCCCGGCCCGGCGTCGACGCCGGTGAACTGGCCGGCCGCATCGAGCAGGCACTGAAGGGCACCACGGCGGCCACGGCGCAGGTCGCCACCGGGGACGAGCGTGGGCCGGTGGAGTTCCCGGGCGCCGCCGGGGCCCGGATCAAGCTGGTCTCCATGGGCGGCGCGATGGGCGGCACCTCGCTGCTCGTCGCGATCCTCGTGGTCGTCGGCACCTTCGCCCTCTCCGTCCAGCAGCGCCACCGCGAACTCGCCCTGCTGCGGGCCATCGCCGCCACCCCCGGGCAACTGCGGCGCATGATCGGCCGGGAGGCGCTGCTCGTCGGCCTGGCCGCCGGGATCGCCGGGTCGTTCGCGGGGCTTCCGCTCGCCGCCTGGCTGTACGGACGCTTCGTCGACAGCGGCGTCGTCCCCACGGCCCTGGAGCGCACCGCCGGCATCTTCCCGATGTTCGCCGCCGTCGGCGCCAGCCTGCTCGGCGCCTGGGCCGCCGCGCGGATCACCGGACGGCGGATCACCCGGATCCGCCCCGCCGAGGCGCTCGCCGAAGCCGCGCTCGAACCGCGTCGGCCCTCCTGGATCCGCACCGTGCTCGGGGTGCTGCTGCTGGCAGGCGGTGCGGTGCTGGTCGTGGTGCTCGCCTCGCTGCGCACCGAGCCGGCGTCGACCCCGGTCACCTTCCTGGCCGTGGTGGTCCTGGCCGGTGCGGTCTCGCTGCTCGGCCCACTGCTCGTACGGGGCTGCGCCGCGCTGCTCGCCGGTCCGCTGCGGCTCGCCGGGGCGGGCGGCCACCTCGCCACCGCGAACCTGCGCGGCAACGCCACCCGGATGGCCTCCGCCGTCACCCCACTCGCACTCCTCGTCGGCATGACGTGCACCGTGCTCTTCATCACCCCGACCCTCGGGGACGCCGCCCGGGACCAGGCCCGCGACGGGATCCGGGCCGGATGGGTGCTGGCCGCGCAGGGACCGGGCGTCACCGCGGAGGCTGCCGACAGGATCCGCCGGACCCCCGGGGTCGAGGCGGCCACCGAGATCGTGCACACCTCCGTCCGGGTGGGGCTGGTCAAGTACGGCGCCCAGGGCGTGACCCCGGCCGGGCTGACCCGGACGTGGGACCCCCGGGTCACCGGCGGGAGCCTGGCCGGCTTCGGCGAGGGGAACGCGGCGGTCAGCGAACTCGCCGCCGACCAGCTCGGGCTGAAGCCGGGGAGCCCGTTGCGGCTGACGCTGGGCGATGGGACGCCGGTCACCCTGACGGTCTCGGCCGTGTACGCGCGGGGGCTGGGCTTCGGGGACCTGACCCTGCCGCACGCACTGGTGGCCGCGCACGTGGACAATCCGCTGGCGGGAAGCGTCCTGGTGGCGGCGGAGCCGGGCGTCGGGCGGGACCGGTTGGCCGCGGCGCTGAAGAACCACCCCGGGGTGAGCGTGCTGTCCGCGCGCGACGCCGACGAGGTACGGGCGGAGCGGCAGGACGCCGGAGCGGAGATCAACCTGCTGGCGATGGGACTCGTACTGGCCTTCACCGCCGTCGCGGTGGTGAACACCCTCGCGATGTCGACGGCCGAGCGGGTCCGGGAGTTCGCGATGCTGCGGCTGGCCGGGGCGAAGCGGCGCCAGGTGCTGCGGATGCTCCGTGCGGAGGCGGTGGCGGTGGTGCTGATCGGGGTGGTGCTGGGGTCGGGGATCGCACTGGCCGTGCTGACCGCGTTCAGCGTGGGCATGACGGGGGTCGCGGCGCCGGCGCTACTGCCGGTCGCCTACGCCGTGGTCGTGGGGGTGGCCGGGCTGCTGGCCCTGGCGGCCACCGCCCTCCCGGGCCGGGTCGCGCTCCGCGTCCCGCCGGTGGACGTGGCCACGGCCAAGGGCTGACCGCTGCGGCTGCCCTCCTCCCTTCCCCGGCCGGGGAAGGGAGGAGGGCAGCGGCTCGGGCGGGTCAGGAAGGAGCCGTTACCGGCAGGCCGGCCGACCTCCAGGCCTGGAAGCCGCCGGTCAGGTCCGTGGCGCGGTGGAGGCCCAGGGTGTGGAGGGAGGCCGCCGCGAGGCTGGAGGCGTAACCCTCGTTGCAGATCACCACCACCTGGAGGTCGTGGCTCGTGGCCTCCGCGGCGCGATGGCTGCCCCGGGGGTCCAGGCGCCACTCCAGTTCGTTGCGCTCGACCACCAGTGCGCCCGGGATCAGCCCGTCGCTGTCCCGCAGGGCCTGGTAGCGGATGTCCACCAGGAGCGCGCCGGAGCGGGAGGCGGCGTAGGCCTCCCGCGGGTCGATGCGGGTGTACTTCGCGCGGACCCGCTCCAGCAGTTCGTCGATGCCGACCGGGGCGCTCACTGCCAGTCCGCCGGACGCTCGACGTGCTCCAGGTTGAGCACCGGTCCGCTGCGGCTGTACCGGCGGATCAGCGGAAGCGGCGGGTAGTACGCGTGCACGGAGATCGCGTGCTCGGCCGGGGACTCGTTGAGGACCTCGTGCACGTGGTGCTCCCCGAAGGCCCGCCCGGTGCCCGCGCCCAGGCTGCGGCTGCGGTCCAGCCCGGAGTCGAGCTCAAGGGACCGCCACCCCTCCGAGGGCAGGCGTACGGCGAGCGAGTGCTCGGTGAGCCGGCCCCGGGCGGTGGCGAACGCGCCCCGAGACTCGGCGTGGTCGTGCCAGCCGGTGCCGGTCCCCGGGGGCCAGCCGATCAGCCACGCCTCACTGCCGGACGGCCCGTCCAGCCGGATCCAGGTGCGGCCTTCCGGGTCGAGCGGCAGGGAGGCGACGAGCTCGGCGTCGGCCGCGGTGCGCAGGGCGAAGTCGAGGAGTTCGGCGGCCGTGGGGCCCCCGGCCAGCACGGGCTCAGGTGTGTACGCGGGTGCAGACATGGAAGTGGACCGTTCCTGGGGTTCGCGGAAGTGCGCGCGGGCCGGTGACGGCACGGGGCGCGCAGGGGGAAGGGCGAATCAGCAGGAAGGGCGACACACGCAGCCCGCGTAGCGGAGCAGGTCCATATGGACCCTCCGCCACAGGCGCACGTCGTTGCCGGTCATGTCCGCGAGTGAACCACGGGACCGCGGGACGGTCAATCGATCACCGCGGTCGGTGTCGGTGTCGGTGTCGGTGTCGGGGCGGACGAGGGCGCCGGCACCCGGGACACGGGTGCGCCCGCCCGGACCGCGTCCGCCGCCTCGTACAGCTCCGCCGGCCGCACGCCCGCGAAGGTCGCCGCCAGGTGCCCGTCTGGCCGGATCAGGAGCACGGTGTGCGCCGGGGCCCCCGGGTAGCCGTCCGCCACCAGCAGATCGGTGCGCACCGGCAGCGCGCTCACCGCCGCCGCGAGGCGGGGCATCAGCCCGGCGCCGAGCCAGTGGCGCCGGTCCCAGACCCCGGTGCCCGGCGCGACCAGGACCACCAGCAGCCGGCCCCGCCCCAGCAGGTCGCGCAGCGGCACGGTCGACCCGTCGGGCGCGGTCACCGGTACGTTCGCCACCGCCCCGCCCGGTTCCGTTGCCGTCGGGACCTCGCGTACGGCCACCGGCGGGGCGTACGCCGGCGCGGCGCCCAGTGGTCCCCGCCCCAGGTGGCCGTCGGCGAGTAGGGATTCGGCGGACCGCGAGGCGCCGGGCAGGTAGGTGCGCAGGCCGCCCCCGGCCCGCAGCACCGGCATCGCCTGGTCGGCCGCGCGCAGCCGGGCGGCGACCGCGGTGCGCCGCTCGCCCTCGTAGCTGTCGAGCAGTTCCTCGGAGGCTCCCTGGTGCCAGGCCAGGGACAGCTTCCACGCGAGGTTCTCGGCGTCCCGCAGCCCCTCCTCGACCCCTTGGGTGCCGAGGGCGCCCAGCAGGTGCGCGGCATCCCCGGCGAGGAAGGCGCGGCCGTCGCGCCAGCGCCGCGCGAGGCGGTGGTGCAGGGTGTGGACCCCGGTGTCGATGAGGTCGTACGGGGGAGTCGTGCCCCCGCACCACACCGCGAGGGTGTCCCGGATGAGCGTGACCAGCGCGTCGGGGGTGACGAGCTCCCCGCGCGCCGGGAGCAGCCAGTCGAGGCGCCACACCCCGCCGGGCAGCGGCCGGGAGGTGACCTCCTCGGGTCCGGACAGCGGGTTGCGGTGGAGCAAGGCCTCGCCGGGCCACGGCAGTTCGGTGCGCAGGGCGGCCACGGCGTACCGTTCCACGGCGGTGCGGCCGGGGAAGCGGATGCCCAGCAGTTTGCGCACGGTGGAGCGGGCGCCGTCGCAGCCGACCAGGTAACTCCCGCGCCACCACGTGGTCTCGGCGCCCCGGGTGTGCGCGGTGACCCCGTGGTCGTCCTGCTCCAGGGAGTCCAGCTTGCTGTCGGTGACCAGCTGGACGAGCGGGTGCGCGGTGGCGGCGTCGCGCAGCCCGCGCGTCAGGGCGTGCTGCGGCAGGTGCAGGGGGGCCGGTCCGTCGTCGAAGGTGCTGCGCTGCGCGGGGCGGCCCCGCCGCATGGTGCGCCAGGCGGCGAAGTACGCCCCCTCGTAGCGCAGGGTCGAACAGCCCAGCCGGTGCGCCATGGCCGCCGTGTCGGCGTGCAGGACGACGGTACGGGCGGGACGGGACTCCTCCTTGCCGGGCCCTTCGTCGAGCACGACGGAGGGCACGCCCTGGCCGGCCAGGGCGAGGGACAGGGCCAGGCCGACGGGCCCCGCGCCGACGACGATCACCGGGTCCATGATGTGGCTCCCAGTGTCCGGTATGTGATCACAGAACGTATGCAACCGACTGAAGGTGCCCGCGTCAAGTGACGCCGGTCCGGACAACGCCGTGTGGTGCGGCGGAAGAGTTCCGCCGCACCACACGTGTCACGCCATTGTACTGACCGGGCGTCAGGGAGCCTTGCCCACGCCGGCCGCGCCGCCCGCGTCGACCTCGGCCACGTCGGCCTCGACCACGGCGCCGGTGCCCTTCTTCGACTGCCGCAGCCGTCGCTCCAGCCAGGAGGCGAAGGTGGTGAGGGTGAAGTTCACCGCGATGTACAGCAGGGCGATCACGACCATGGTCGCGATGGTGTTGCTGTAGTTGGCGGAGATCTGCCGGTTCATCGACATCAGGTCGGCGAAGCCCAGGACGGCGCCGCCGAGCGCGGTGTCCTTGAGGATCACCACGAGCTGGCTGACCAGTGCGGGCAGCATCGCCGTGACAGCCTGCGGGACCAGGACGTACGTCATGATCTGGCCCTTGCGCATGCCGATCGCCTTGGCCGCGTCGGCCTGGCCGCGCGGCAGCGACAGGATGCCGGCCCGGACGATCTCGGCGATGACCGCGGAGTTGTACACGACCAGGGCGGTGACCACCGCGTACAGCGGCCGCAGGTCGGAGCTGACCGTGCCGAGCATGACGTACAGCGCGGAGGCGAAGAACATCAGGACCAGGACCGGGATGGCGCGGAAGAACTCCACGATTGCACCGACCGGTATGCGCACCCACGCGTGGTCGGAGAGCCGGGCGATGCCGAGGAGCGCACCGAGCGGCAGCGCGATCACCATGGCGATCAGGCCGGCCTTGAGCGTCTCGCCGAGGCCGGGCAGCAGGAACGTGGTCCAGATCTGGCTGTCGGTGACGAACGGGGTCCACTTGTCGGCGTCGAGCTGGTTCTTCTCGGCCATGCGGCCGAGGATCCACCACAGGGCCAGCCCGAGGAGGACCACGAAGACGCCGGTGTAGATCCAGTTGCGGACCTTGGCCTTGGGGCCGGGCGTGTCGTACAGGACGGAGGTCATCGCTTCACCGCCACTCGCTTGGCTACCCAGCCCAGCAGCAGACCGGTGGGCAGGGTCAGCAGGACGAAGCCGAGGGCGATGACGGCGAAGACCGCGAAGATCGCGTCCGACTCGTTCTCGAGCATTTCCTTCATCAGCAGGGCCGCTTCGGCCACGCCGATGGTCGCCGCCACCGTGGTGTTCTTGGTGAGGGCGATCAGTACGTTGGTGAGCGGCGCCATGGCCGCGCGGATGGCCTGGGGGAGCACGATCAGGGTGAGCACCTGGAAGAAGCTCAGCCCCAGCGCGCGGGCGGCCTCGGCCTGCCCCACAGGCACGGTGTTGATGCCGGAGCGCAACGCCTCACAGACGAACGTGCCGGTGTAGGCGATCAGACCCAGGATCGCGAGGCGGAAGCCGATCTCCTTGGAGGTCCCGCCTCCGAGGGTGATGGTCAGGGTCTGGGCCAGGCCCAGCGAGCAGCCGAGGATCAGCAGGGTCAGCGGCGTGTTGCGCACGATGTTGACGTACGCGGTGCCGAAGGCCCGCATCAGCGGGACCGGACTGACCCGCATCCCGGCCAGCATCAGACCCCAGATCATGGACCCGACAGCCGAATAGAGGGTGAGCTGAACCGTCACCCAGAAGGCTCCGAGCACGTCATACTGCCCGGAAGTAAGAAAGTCGAACACGTTGCCCTGCGCTCTCCCCAGGATGGCCGGTGAGGTGTGCCGCCGCCCGAGGTGGGCGGGTGGCGGCACACCTCACCGAAGAATCAGCTGCCTTCGGTGACCTGCGGGGCCGGGTCGGCCTTGTAGTTGGCGGGGCCGAAGTTCTTGTCGACCGCCTTCTGCCAGGAACCGTCCTCGACCATCTTCTTCAGCGCGGCGTTGACCTTGGTCTGGAGCTCCTTGTCGCCCTTCTTCAGGCCGATGCCGTAGGGCTCGTCACTGAGCTTCAGGCCCGCCAGCTTGAACTTGCCCTTGTTCTTCTCCTGGGCCGCGAAGCCGGCCAGGATCGAACCGTCCGTGGTCACCGCGTCGACGGCCTTGTTCTCCAGGCCGGTCAGGCACTCGGAGTAGCCCGGGTACTCCTGCAGGTCGGCCTCGGGGGCCAGCTTGGTCTTGACGTTCTGCGCCGACGTGGAGCCGGTGACCGAGCAGAGCTTCTTCTTGTTGAGGTCCTCGGCCTTGGTGATCGAGGTGTCGTCGGCGCGGACCAGCAGGTCCTGGTGGGCCAGGAAGTACGGGCCGGCGAAGTCGACCTTCGCCTTGCGCTTCTCGTTGATCGTGTAGGTGGCGACGACCAGCTTCACGTCCCCGTTGGCGATGAGGTTCTCGCGCTCGGCGCTCACGGCCTGCTTGAACTCGATCTGGTTCGGCTCGTAGCCGAGCTCCTTGGCCACGTACGTCGCGACGTCGACGTCGAAGCCCGTGTACTTGCCGTCCGGGGTCTTCAGGCCGAGACCCGGCTGGTCGTACTTGATGCCGACGACGATCTTGTCCTTCTTGGCGTCGCCGGAGGCACCGCCGTCACTGGCGGCCTTGTCGCTGCCGCCACAGGCGGTCGCGGTCAGGGCGAGAGCTACGGCGACGGCCGCGGCCGCAGCGGCCTTGGAGATCTTCATGGTGAACTTCCCTCGGATGAGACGTTGTTGAACGACGAGCGACGCGTACGGGCGCATGCGCGGGCAGCGGAAGCCGCCCGGCGCTGGTCCGTCACCGGATGACTACCAGACCGGACGCTCAGTGATGCAGGATCTTCGACAGGAAGTCCTTGGCCCGGTCACTGCGCGGGTTGCTGAAGAACTGCTCGGGGGCGGCCTCTTCGACGATCTTTCCGTCGGCCATGAAGACGACGCGGTTGGCCGCGGAGCGGGCGAAGCCCATCTCGTGCGTGACGACCACCATCGTCATTCCCTCCCGGGCGAGCTGCTGCATGACCTCCAGCACCTCGTTGATCATTTCCGGGTCGAGCGCCGAGGTCGGCTCGTCGAAGAGCATCACCTTCGGCTCCATGGCCAGCGCACGGGCGATCGCCACGCGCTGCTGCTGGCCGCCGGAGAGCTGCGCCGGGTACTTGTCGGCCTGAGTGCCGACACCGACTCGGTCCAGCAGGGCCACGGCCTTCTCACGGGCCGCGGCCTTGTCCGTCCCGCGGACCTTGACCTGGCCCAGCATGACGTTCTCCAGCACCGTCTTGTGCGCGAAGAGATTGAACGACTGGAACACCATGCCGACGTCGGCACGCAGTCGGGCGAGTTCCTTGCCCTCCGAGGGCAGCTCCTTGCCGTCGAGCGTGATGGTGCCGGAGTCGATCGTCTCCAGCCGGTTGATGGTCCGGCACAGCGTGGACTTGCCCGATCCCGAAGGACCGATCACCACGACGACCTCACCGCGGGCAATGCTCAGATCGATGTCCTGAAGCACGTGCAGCGCGCCGAAGTGCTTGTTGACGTTGCTCAGTACGACCAGGTCGTCCGCGGTACCGGCCGCGTCCTGCACGTCCTTGGTCACTGATACTCCGCTCATCGGCTTCTTGCTCCGTCCTCCTCGGTTGGGAGGACAGTAGTGACGTGACGCGCACAACGTCATCACATCTGAGGGAGAATTGAGCATAACGATCCGGCCTCGCCCGGATACGCTCCGTGCGCGACATCGGCGTGGCTCCCGGTGCGGTCGTACCGGGTGCATAACGGAAGGCGCGCCGGACCGGAACCCTCTTGACGTGGGCGTCCGCATCGGCGGGAATGCAGGGTGGCCCTGCAACGTACGGAATCCGAAGACCGAGAGAAGGAGAGGGGGACGACATGAGACTGCTGCTCGTCGAGGACGACGACCACGTCGCCGCCGCCCTGTCCGCGATCCTCGCCCGGCACGGCTTCCAGGTCACCCACGCCCGCAACGGCGAGGAGGCCCTCCAGGCCCTGCTGCCCGCCGGAGCCCAGCCCGCGGCCCATCCCTACGGGGTGATCCTGCTCGACCTCGGCCTGCCCGACCAGGACGGCTACGAGGTGTGCGGCAAGATCCGCAAGCGCACCGCCACGCCCGTCATCATGGTGACCGCGCGGGCCGACGTGCGCTCCCGCATCCACGGCCTGAACATGGGCGCCGACGACTACGTGACCAAGCCCTACGACACCGGCGAACTCCTCGCCCGCATCCACGCCGTCGCCCGGCGCACCGGTGCCTCCGAGGAGGCAGCCGCCGGGACGGGCGCCCCCGCCGGCGTCCGGCTCGGCTCCGTCAGCATCGAGCTGTCCACCCGCCGGGTCAGCGTCGACGGTACCGACGTACCGCTCACCCGCAAGGAGTTCGACCTGCTGGCCCTGCTCGCGCAGCGGCCCGGTGTCGTCTTCCGCCGCGAGCAGATCATCAGCGAGGTGTGGCGTACCAGCTGGGAGGGGACCGGGCGGACCCTGGAGGTCCACGTCGCCTCGCTGCGCTCCAAGCTGCGCATGCCCGCCCTCATCGAGACCGTCCGCGGGGTGGGCTACCGGCTCGTCGCCCCGGCCGCGCCCTAGCGGGGTCCGCTCGTGCGCGCAAGGCTCCTCCCGCTGCTCGTCGTCCTGATGGCGGGCACCCTCCTCGCGCTGGGCTTCCCGCTCGCCGTGAGCCTGGCCGCCGGGCAGCAGCAGCGGGTCGTCGTCGACCGCATCGACGACAGTGCCCGCTTCGCCGCCCTGGCCCAGTTCGTCATCGACGCCGAAGGCGCCGGATCCAACGGCTCCGACGAGCGCCACGCGATCCTCCAGCTCGAACTGGCCCGCTACCAGGAGCTGTACGGCGTCCGCGTCGGCATCTTCCGCCGCGACGACAACGCCATCGCCCGGTCCCCCAGCTGGTGGGAGCTCCCCGATACCGGTGAGGGCCACCGCGCCTTCCAGGAGGCGCTCGCCGGGCGGCGCAGCCACGATCCCCCGCAGGTGTGGCCCTGGCAGACCAACGGCAAGCTGATCGTCGCCTCCCCGGTGGTCCTCGACGGGGACGTGGTCGCCGTCGTCGCCACCGAATCACCCACCGACCTCATGCGCGGCCGGATCCTCAGGGGCTGGCTGCTCATCGCGAGCGGGCTCGCCGCCGCCATGCTGGTCGCCTTCGGCGCCGCCCTGCGGCTCACCAGCTGGGTCCTCAAGCCCGTGCGGACCCTCGACGCCGCCGCCCACGGGATCGCCACCGGCCGGATGAACTCGCGGGTCGCGGCCGCCGGAGGGCCGCCGGAACTCCAACGCCTGGCCGCTTCGTTCAACGAGATGGCCGACAACGTCGAAGAGGTACTGGAGCAGCAGCGCGCGTTCGTCGCGGACGCCTCCCACCAGCTGCGCAACCCGCTCGCGGCGCTGCTCCTGCGGATCGAGCTGCTCGCCCTCGAACTCCCCGAGGGCAACGAGGAGATCGCTTCCGTGCGCGCCGAGGGCAAGCGCCTGACACAGGTCCTCGACGACCTGCTGGACCTGGCGCTGGCCGAGCACGCCTCCGCCGAGATCAGCCTCACCGACATCGGGGCGCTGGCCGCCGAGCGGGTCGCCGCCTGGCGTCCGTTCGCCGAGGAGAAGGGCGTACGGCTCACGGAGGCGGGACGGTCCGCCGTCACCGGCTGGGCCGACCCCATCGCCCTGTCCAGCGCCCTCGACGCCGTCATCGACAACGCCCTGAAGTTCACCCCCGCGGGTGAGAAGGTCGAGGTCTCCGTCGAGGCCGCCGGGCGTACCGTCCGCGTGGTCGTCGCCGACCGCGGCCCCGGCCTCAACGAGGACGAGCTGCTCCGCGTCGGCGACCGCTTCTGGCGCAGCGGCCGCCACCAGAACATCAAGGGCTCCGGGCTCGGCCTGTCGATCTCCCGCGCCCTGCTCGCCGCGGGCGGCGGGTCCCTCACGTACGAGACGAACCCGCCGCACGGGCTGCGGGTGACGGTGACCGTGCCGCGCACCGACCCCCACACCGCCTGACGCCGCTACCAGGCAAGGGCCGTACGGGCCGGGGCGGAGACCGCGTACAGCTCGTCCACGGCCCGGACCTCGAAGGCGGTCGCGAGCTCCCGGCCGGAGCGGGGTACGGCGGCCACGTAGAGGGCGGCGGCGCACGTGCCGCCGAGGAAGCGGCGGCTGCCGTCGGGCAGGACCCGGGACACCTCGTAGTGCCGCACCGGCCCGGCCGCCCGGCGCCACGACAGGCGCAGCCAGGCCCGGTCCTCCCGGCGGGCCGAGGCGTCCACGGTCAGGGCGGCGGGAGACGCCGGGCGCCGGCCGACGGCGGCGTCGCGTACCGACAGGGCCCCGAGCCGCCACACCACGGGTCTCTTTCCGAGCCCGGTGATCCGTACGGCCAGTCCGTACGCCGTCTTCCCGGCCAGGGCCGCGAGCCCGACCCGCGACCGGTGCCAGTCCGCCCCCGTGCCGCAGGAGTCCGCACGGATCCAGGTGTACGGGGCCGGCCGGCCCGGAGCCGTCGGCTCGCGGGTGGCCACGCCGACCTCCACCGCGACCGGGCCCGACTCGGCGGCGTGCACCAGCTCCAGGACGGTCGAGGAGGTGAGGGGGAGCCGGGTGGAGTGCAGCCCCACGGCCGCCGGGGCGGTCAGGGTGCCCGCGACCAGCAGGCTGGAGCCGCCGCGCCAGGCACGCGCGAAGTCCAGGGTCACGGCGGGCCGCTCTCCGGCGGTGTCCACGACCCAGCGGCGGCCCGGCAGCCGGTCCTGGAGCCCGAGGTGGTTCCAGGGGGTGTCGGAGACTGCCGCGCCGTCCTCGTACCAGCGCTCCCCGTGCCCGGTGTTGAAGGTGCAGGCGAAGGGCAGGGAGGTGACCGTGGACCGGTCGGCGACGGCCGTGGCGGGGGCCCGCCAGCCCGATTCGGGCGCGGGCCGGGCGGGGTCCAGGGACTCGCCCGTCCAGAACCGGTCGTCGGCCCGGTGGAAGGCTCCGGGGGAGCGGTCGGTGAGGTGATTGCGGGTCCACTCGGGCCGGTAGAAGCCGTAGCTGACGACGTGGTCGCCCCCGCGCGGGATGATCGCGTCCCAACGGACGGCGGAATTCCAGCCGTTGGCCTCCGTGTCCACCGCGGCCCACAGCTCGTGGCGGGAGCGGCCCAGGCGCTGCGCGAGCGCGCCGGATGCGGCCAGGCTCTGCGGCGTCCAGCGGAAGTCCACGAACATCGTGTCCGCGACCTTCCCGGCGCGGTCCTCGAAGAACTCCTGGTTGAGCTCGTTGAGGGCGCCCTGCCAGCCGACCCGGCCGGTCGTGTCCATCGCGTCGTACCAGGTGATCCGCAGGCCGTGGGGCTCGCCCGCCGCTCGCAGCGCCCGTAGGAACTCCCGCATCCTGGTGGCGAGTCCGCTGTCGCCGCCGTCGGTCTCGGCATTGACGAACCAGCCGTCGAAGCCGTACGCGGTCGCCACCCGCACCAGCTGCTCCGCGATCGGGAAGCGGCCCAGGGAGTCCCGCTGGACCAGGTCGCGGGTCCACTGGAGGTCCCCGCCGTAAGCCGCGGGCGGCAGGAACACATTGCCCAGGACGCGGACCCCGTTGCGGTGGGCGGCGTCGATCACGGGCGCGTTCGGCGCGAGCACGATGCCCTCGCCGGAGGAGCCGCCCCAGAAGACCAGCTCGTCGATGTACGCCCAGTGCGTGAGCGCGTAGTAGTCGGCGGTGGCCGAGCCCTGGGACGGGTTCTGCGCGGTGGGCCCGAAGGAGACGAGGGAGGCGATCCGGGCCTGGCCGGCCCGGGCGCCCGGGTGCGGCGGGACCGGCGTGAAGCGCGGCGCGAGCGGCACGGTCGCGGTGTTGTGGGCGAGATCCGGGTCGCTCTCGGGAGCCCACCGTTTGAGCGAGCGCCATACGATCCCGGGTCCGGGGGCGCCCTTGGGGAGCGAGTCGGGGAACCAGTACGAGGCGTACGGGGCCAGGTCGGCCGGGTCCGGCGGGGCCGACGGGGCGGGGGCCGTGGGAGCGGTCGGCCCGGCCCAGGCGGCGGGCGCCAGGGCCGGGGCGCCCAGCAGCGCGGCCGCCCCGGCCCCGGCGGCCAGTACCGCGCGCCGGGTCGGCGGCCGTAAGGAGGCGGGCCCGGGCGGGTGCACGGGCGCGGGTACGGGCACGTGCGTACGAGGGTCGACTCCGTCGTCGGTCTCGGACATGCGGGCTCCTCCGGAAAGGCGTCAGGTCAGGTCGGGGACGCGCAGCACCTCCGTGATGCCGCGCGCGGAAAGGTGCGCGGGGTCCTCGGCGAGCTCGGCCAGCACGACGGCGGGCCGCACTCCGTCCGCGGTGAGCGCCGCCCAGGTCTCGAAGAACGCGCCGCCGGGAGCACAGACCGAACGCCGCGGCGCCGCCTCCGCCCCGCCGACGTCGACCGCCAGTGCGGTGGACCGTACGGCCGGGCGGTGCTCGCGGCCCCGCCACGTCTCGGTGATCCGCGCGATGGCGGCGCCGGCCGGCTTGGTCCGGCGGTCGTTGGTGAGCAGGCCGAGGCCGTACTCCAGCTCAGGGAAGTCCGCGAGCCCGCGCGACACGTCGTGCGAGCACCACCAGGTCACGCCCCACAGGTCCGGGCAGTCCAGCGCGTTCGCCACGGTGGCCTCGGTGAACTCGGCCGCGTGCTCCGGCCCGATCAGCGGCGCGGGCGCGCCGACCTCCTGGAGCCACACCGGCCGGTGCGGGTCCCGGGCCCAGGCCTTCGACAGCTCGATCAGGTACGCGGCGTGGTGCTCGGTCGCCGTCCCCGCCGGGCCGTGGCGCTGCGCGGTGCCGTTGAACACCCAGGAGTGCACGGCGGTTGCCGCGCCCAGCCGCGCGGCCTGGGCGACGGTGAAGGGGTGCCCGTCCTGGTACCAGGCGGCGTCGTACTCGGCGTGCAGGTGGAACCGGCCGGGCGCGCCCTCCTCGCAGGCGGCGAGCATCCGCTCCAGCCAGTGGCCCGCCTGGTCCCGGGTGATCTCGTCGGGGTCGGGGTGGGGGGCGCCGGCGAACTGGTTGATCTCGTTGCCCACCGTCATGCCCAGGAAGTTCGGCCGGTCGGCCAGGGCGGCGGCCAGCGTGCGCAGGTACTCCTCCTGAGCGGCGACCACGTCCGGGTCGGTGAACATGTTGCGCCGGTGCCAGGTCCGGGTCCAGGCGGGCAGGAAGTCGAAACTCGACAAGTGGCCCTGCAGGCCGTCCACGTCGACGTCGAGCCCGCGCTCGGCGGCCGCGTCGGCGAGCGCGACGAGCTGCTCGACCGCGCGCGGCCGGATCAGCGTCCGGTTCGGCTGGAACAGCGGCCACAGCGGGAACACGCGGATGTGGTCCAGCCCGAGCGCGGCGATCGAGTCGAGGTCGGCCCTGACCTCGTCGAGGTCGAAGTCCAGCCAGTGGTGGAACCAGCCGCGGGACGGCGTGTAGTTGGCACCGAATCGGAGCGCGTCTTCGTGCACAAGGCGTCCTGGAGTTCTGAGGAATTCACCGGGTGGGCACAACCTGCCGGTGCGGATGGGGAAAGTCAACAGGGCCTACCGGCTGTGTACTTATGCGCTTCAGTCCTGTTGGCACAAGGGTTCTGGTCATCCAGACCCGGCAAAACTAATGCGCTTTAGTTGTGGCCGTCCGCATGGCGGTGCGTGGAAATGGGCAGCGATATTCCGGTCACGGCGTCCCGCCGGGGCGAGATCGCGTACGGTCTGGCCATCGCAGTCCGCGTCACCGGAGGATGACAGGCCATGGCCCGTAGACCCACGATCAAGGACATCGCCCGCCAGGCCGGAGTGTCGGAGAGCGCCGTGTCCTTCGCGCTCAACGACCGGCCGGGGGTCTCCCAGGACACCCGCGCCCGCATCCGCCGCGTCGCCGAGGAGCTCGGCTGGCAGGCCAACAGCGCCGCCCGCGCCCTGTCCGGCGAGCGCTCCGGGGCCGTCGGACTCGTGCTGGCCCGGCCCGCGCACACACTCGGCGTCGAGTCCTTCTTCCTCCAGCTCGTCTCCGGCATACAGGAGGTCCTCGCCGCCGCCCGGACAGCCCTGCTGTTCCAGGTCGTCGAGGACATCGACGCCGAATGCGCCGTCTACCGCCGCTGGTGGGCCGAGCGGCGGGTCGACGGCGTCCTCGTCGTCGATCCCCGCACGACGGACCCGCGGCCGGAGCTCCTCGGGCAGCTGGCCCTGCCGGCCGTCATGGTGGGCGAGGCACCTTCCCGCGGTCCCTCCCCGGCCGCCCCTCAAGGCCCTTCCCACGGCACCTCCCACCCCGCGGGCACCCTCTCCTCGGTCCGGGCCGACGACGCCGGGGCCATGGCCCAGGTCCTGGACCACCTCCACGGGCTGGGCCACCGCCGGATCGTCCACATCGCAGGGCTCCCCGGCCTCGCCCACACGGCCCGCCGGATCGAGTCGCTGCGGACCGAGGCCGCGCGGCGGGGCCTGGGACCCGACCGGGTGCGTTCCGTGGTCACCGACTACTCCGACGCCGAGGGCGCGGCGGCCACCCGGCGGGTCCTGGCCGAGCCCGAGCCCCCCACCGCGCTCGTCTACGACAACGACGTGATGGCCGTCGCCGGGATCGCGGTCGCTGCCGAACTGGCCATCCCCGTACCGGGCAGCCTCTCGATCGTGGCCTGGGACGACTCCGCGCTCTGCCGGGTCACCCACCCCCGGCTCACCGCCCTCGTGCGGGACACCGCGGGCTTCGGCCGACTTGCCGCCGAGGAGCTTCTCGCCGTGCTCGCGGGAAGGCCGGCCGGGGTGCGCCAGAGCGAGCAGCCGCGCCTGGAGCCGCGCGAGAGTACGGCCGCGCCCGCGGCGCATACTGATTCCTGACCCCTTCCTGGAGCCGCCACCGTGACCACGCCCACCACCACCCCCTGCCTCACACCGCGCGCCGGCGCCGCGGCCGACGGGCTGACGGTGGCGATCGACATCGGCGGGACGAAGATCGCCGGGGCGCTGGTGCACCCCGACGGCACGATGTCGGCCACGACCCGCCGCCCGACCCCGCGCGGCGCGGACCGGGACGCGGACGCCGTCATGGCGGCGGTGACCGAAGTCGTCGCCGAGCTGTCCCGCTCGCCGCTGTGGCCGTCGGCGGTCCGCTGCGGGATCGGCAGCGCGGGCCCGGTGGACGCCTCCCGGGGCACGGTCAGCCCGGTCAACATCGGGGCGTGGCGGGAGTTCCCGGTCCAGGCCCGGGTCGAGGCGGAGCTCGCCGCGCGCGGGGCACGAGGAGCCGACGGGGCGGCGGTGCCGACCGTACTGGCCGGTGACGGCGTGGCGATGACCGCGGCGGAACACTGGCTGGGAGCGGCCCAGGGCCACGCGAACGCGCTGTGCATGGTGGTCTCCACGGGCGTCGGCGGCGGCCTCATCCTGAACAACCGGCTCCACCCCGGCCCCACCGGCAACGCCGGTCACATCGGCCACATCAGCGTCGCCTTCGACGGGGAGCCGTGCGCCTGCGGCGGCCACGGCTGCGTCGAGTCGATCGCCTCCGGCACCGCCATCGCCCGCTGGGCCCTGGCCCAGGGCTGGACCCCCGCGGAGCCCGGCGGTGACGCGACGGCGGCGGGCGTGGCCGCGGCCGCCGGGGCGGGCGACCCGGTCGCCCTGGCCGCCTTCGACCGCGCGGGCCGCGCGCTTGCGGCGGCCATCGCCGCCACCGCGACCCTCGTCGAGACGGACATCGCGGTCATCGGGGGCGGCGTCGCCGCCGCCGGCGACACCCTCTTCGCCCCGATCCGCAGGCACCTCGCCGCCTACGCCACGCTGTCCTTCGCGCGCGGCGTGCGGGTGGTCCCGGCGAGCCTGGGCACGCACGCGGGCCTGATCGGCGCGGCCGCCGCGGCGACGATGCTGCTGCCGTGCGCGTGACGGCCGGGGCGGCTCAGGGCTTGACCGAGCGGTAGTACCGCATCGCGCCCTCGTGCAGGGCGAGGGGGGCGGTGTAGATGGCCGTCCGCAGGTCCACGAGCTGCGCCGCGTGCACCTCGTGCCCGATGTCGTCGCGGCTGAGGATCACCGTGCGCGTGAACCGCTGCGTCAGCTGGGCGTCCGTCCGCTCCGTGGTCACCAGCAGGTTCGGCACCGCCAGGGTCGCCACAGCGCTGGTGTTGCGGGCCCGCGTGTACGCGTCCTGCGGCATCACCGCCGCCCGGTAGTACCGCGCCGGGCTCCCGCTCGCCTGCAGCGCCTCCACCAGGTCGCCGAGCTGCACGAGCCGGATGTCGAACCGCTCCGAGAGCTCGCGCACCGCGTTCGTGGGGAGCCCGCCGGACCAGAAGAACGCGTCGATCCGGCCGGCCTCCAGCTCGGCGGGCATGGTGTCGATGCCGATGGACACCGGAGCGATGTCCTTCGCCGAATCCAGCCCGGCCGCCGTCAGCAGCCGGTCGGAGATGAGTCGCACCCCGGATCCCGGCTGGCCTATCGCGACCCGCTTGCCGCGCAGGTCCCGCGTCGACTGCACCGGTGAGCCGGCGGGCACGACCAGCTGCACGTAGTCGTCGTAGAGCCGCGCGCACCCGCGCAGATCGTCCGATCCGGGCTTCATCTCCTGCTGGTACTTGGCGACCGCGTCGGCCGTCGCCACCGTGAAGTCGGCCTCCCCGGCGGCCACCCGCGCGAGGTTCTGCTGCGAGCCCTCGCTGGTCTCCAGCCGCACCTTCACCCCGGGCATGTCCAGCCTCAGCTGCTGCTCCAGCAGCTGCCCGTACCGGTGGTAGACGCCGGTCCTGACACCCGTGCTGAAGGTCAGCTCTCCCTTGAGCTCCGGCTCCCCGAACGGTTTCAGCCACCAGAGCAGGACGCCGAGCACGGCGAGTACGGCCACCAGGGCCCGCAGGGCTTGGCGCCTGCTGATCCGGGGCGGTACGAGAGGCATGGCCGCGATCCTGCCACCCGGCCGCCGTCCTGTCACGAGGAGGCCGACCGGAGCGCTCCCGGGTACCGCCTACCCTTGTTCCATGACCAGCAGCAGCGACCGGAGCACGGCAGTGGACGTCAAGGGAACATACGAGGTGCGCACCTACGGGTGCCAGATGAACGTGCACGACTCCGAGCGGCTGGCCGGTCTGCTGGAGGGCGCGGGCTACACGCGTGCGCCCGAGGGCTCCGACGGGGACGCCGACGTGGTGGTGTTCAACACATGCGCCGTCCGCGAGAACGCCGACAACAAGCTGTACGGCAACCTCGGCCGGCTCGCCCCGATGAAGACCAAGCGCCCCGGCATGCAGATCGCCGTCGGCGGCTGCCTCGCGCAGAAGGACCGCGACACGATCGTCAAGCGGGCCCCCTGGGTCGACGTCGTCTTCGGTACGCACAACATCGGCAAGCTCCCCGTGCTGCTGGAGCGCGCCCGCATCCAGGAGGAGGCGCAGGTCGAGATCGCCGAGTCGCTGGAGGCGTTCCCCTCGACGCTGCCGACCCGCCGCGAGTCCGCGTACGCCGCCTGGGTCTCGATCTCCGTCGGCTGCAACAACACCTGCACCTTCTGCATCGTCCCGGCGCTGCGCGGCAAGGAGGAGGACCGCCGTCCCGGCGACATCCTCGCCGAGGTGGAGGCCCTGGTCGCCGAGGGCGTCTCGGAGATCACCCTGCTCGGCCAGAACGTGAACGCGTACGGCTCGGACCTCGGCGACCGCGAGGCGTTCAGCAAGCTGCTGCGCGCCTGCGGGCAGATCGAGGGCCTGGAGCGGGTCCGCTTCACCTCCCCGCACCCCCGCGACTTCACGGACGACGTGATCGCGGCGATGGCGGAGACCCCGAACGTGATGCCGCAGCTGCACATGCCGCTGCAGTCCGGCTCGGACCCGATCCTCAAGGCGATGCGCCGGTCGTACCGGCAGGAGCGGTTCCTCGGCATCATCGAGAAGGTCCGCGCCGCCATCCCGCACGCCGCGATCTCCACCGACATCATCGTGGGCTTCCCCGGTGAGACGGAGGAGGACTTCCAGCAGACGATGCACACCGTGCGCGAGGCCCGCTTCGCGAGCGCGTTCACCTTCCAGTACTCCAAGCGGCCCGGCACCCCCGCAGCCGACATGGACGGGCAGATCCCCAAGGAGGTGGTCCAGGACCGCTACATGCGCCTGGTCGCCCTCCAGGAGGAGATCTCCTGGGAGGAGAACAAGAAGCAGGTCGGCCGCACCCTGGAGGTCATGGTCGCGGAGGGCGAGGGCCGCAAGGACGGCGCCACCCACCGCCTCTCGGGCCGCGCCCCCGACAACCGCCTGGTCCACTTCACGAAGCCGGACGCGGACGTCCGCCCGGGCGACGTGGTCACCGTGGACATCACCTACGCGGCCCCCCACCACCTGCTCGCCGAGGGCCCCACGCGGACCGTGCGCCGCACCCGCGCCGGCGACGCCTGGGAGAAGCGCAACGCCGCCCCGGCCCAGCCTGCGGGCGTCATGCTCGGCATCCCGACCCTGGGCGTCCCGGCCCCGCTGCCGGCGGCGACCTCGGGCTGCGCGATCGACTGACCCCGCACCGGCGCGGGCGGCTAGGCTGCGGATCATGCTCGTAGCCGCTGCCGTCTGTCCCGCCCCGCCGCTGCTCGTGCCGGAGGTCGCCGCGGGGGCCGCCGCCGAACTCGGCGACGCCCGTACCGCCTGCTCCGACGCGCTCGCCGTGCTCGCGGCCTCCCGGCCCGACCTGCTGGTCGTGGTCGGGGCCGCCGACCACGACCACCGCGGGCCCTACCCCGAGGGCGCCCGCGGCACCTTCCGCGGATTCGGCGTCGAGGCCCACGTACAGCTCGGGGAGGGCGAGGAAGGGCCGCGCCTGCTGCCCCCGTCGCTCGCCGTGGGCGCCTGGCTGCTGCGCCGCGCGAGCTGGGGCGCCGCCCCCATCGAAGGGCTCGGGGTCGAGGAGCCGCTGGAGACCGCCCGGTGCCTGGAAGCCGGCCGGGAGCTCGCCGCGCGCGACGCCCGGGTGGCCCTGTTGGTCATGGGCGACGGCAGCGCCTGCCGGACCCTCAAGGCCCCCGGCTACCTCGACGAGCGCGCCGCCGCCTTCGACGCAGCCGCCGCCCGCGCGCTGGGCGCGGCCGACGTCGCCGCGCTCGCCGCACTCGACGCGCGGCTCGCGGCCGAGCTCCAGGCCGCAGGCCGGGCCCCCTGGCAGGTGCTGGCGGGTGCAGCCGAGGGCGCGGGCCTCGACGGGCGGCTGCTGTACGAGGACGCGCCGTACGGCGTGGGCTATTTCGTCGCCGCCTGGTCGTAGGGGCCGCCCGGGGCCGCGGAAGGCCTCACCGGAGGGGGGAGACCCACAGACGCGACGAAGGGGCGCGGGACCGGCTCCAGCCGGTCCCGCGCCCCTTTCCGGTACCGCGTCAGGAAGCGGTCGGCGACGTCGTCGGCCCGCCGGGGGTGTCCTTGTGCGCGATCTTGCCCAGGGCGTCCTTCGCCTTGCCCGTACCGCTCGTGATCCGGTCGCTGTACTTGCCGTGGGTCTTCGAGTCCACGGCCTTGGCCACCTTGTCCAGACCCTCGGTGATCCTGCCCTCGTTCTTCTGGGCGAGGCCTCCGACCTTCTCCTTCGCCGGAGCGAGCTTGGCCTTCAGATTGTCCAGCAGGCCCATGGGTCACCTTCCGTTGGCGGTCGCTACGTACGGGCGCCGTCACCGGCTTCGCTGTCCGCGGCCACCTCGGCCGACTGCTGCTTCGGAATCTCCACGGCTTCCGCCGCCGGAGCCTCCACGGCAGCCGCCTCGGCCTCGGTCTCCTCGGCCGAACCGGACTCCGCCGTCGGGGACTCCGCGGCGACCGCCTCGGTCACACCCTGGTCCTTACGGCGAAAAAGCCGATCAAAAACGCCCATGTCTACTCCTATAACGTTACTCGTGTGAGTGAAGTTCCGCCGTGGCCGCAGGGGCCTCCACCGGGCCGAACCCCGCCAGGGCAACGACCCCGCCCGCACCCCGTCACGTAGCTCGATCGGGTACATGGCCGTGTCTTGACCGGGGGCTGCGAGACTGGGGCAGTGAGGAAAGCAGCCCCCGCACCGCGGGTCATCGCCGTCGTCGGTCCCACCGCGGCCGGAAAGTCAGATCTGGGCGTAGCCCTGGCCCGCCACTTCGACGGCGAAGTCGTCAACGCCGACTCCATGCAGCTGTACCGGGGGATGGACATCGGCACCGCCAAACTGACGACCGGGGAGCGCGGCGGCGTCCCGCACCACCTCCTGGACATCTGGGACGTCACCGAGACCGCCAACGTCGCCGAGTACCAGCGCCTGGCCCGCGTCGAGATCGACAAGCTCCTCGCCGAGGGCCGCACGCCCGTCCTCGTCGGCGGGTCCGGCCTGTACGTACGGGGCGCCCTGGACGCCATGGCGTTCCCCGGCACCGACCCCGAGGTCCGCGCCCGGCTGGAGGAGGAGGCCACCCTGCGCGGCCCCGGCGCCCTGCACGCCCGCCTCGCCTCCGTCGACCCGGCGGCCGCCCGGGCGATCCTGCCCAGCAACGGCCGCCGGATCGTCCGCGCGCTGGAGGTCATCGAGATCACCGGCCGCCCCTTCACGGCCAACCTGCCCGGCCACGAGTCCGTCTACGACACCGTGCAGATCGGCGTCGACGTGGCGCGGCCCGAGCTCGACGAGCGGATCGCGCTGCGCGTGGACCGGATGTGGGAGGACGGGCTCGTGGACGAGGTCCGCGAGCTGGAGGCCCGGGGCCTGCGGGACGGAATAACCGCCTCCAGGGCGCTCGGCTACCAGCAGGTGCTCGCCGCGCTCGCCGGGGAGTGCACCGAGGACGAGGCCAGGGCCGAGACGGTCCGGGCCACCAAGCGTTTCGCCCGGCGGCAGGACTCGTGGTTCCGCCGCGATCCGCGCGTGCACTGGCTCAGCGGCGGCGCCGCGGACCGGGGGGAACTCCCCGGGCTCGCGCAGACGTTGGTCGAACGAGCGGTCACAGCCTGATCACGTGATGGCATCGGGACGCCCCGGGCGCCCGTCGAGGGGTCGGCGGCGTGCCATCATCAAACTCCTGCGGGTGTGGTCACCCGCAGTGAATTGCGGCGTACTGAGTCCGAGTGGGGAGGGCGCGTGGCGATGGAGGCCGGCCCTCGTGACACCGGGCGGGACGACACCCGGCAGGAAGCGGATCCGAGGCGTCTCGACCGGACGGACGGGTCCCCCGACCCGACGGACGGGTCCGCGGGGCCCGACGGCACCGCCGGGCTCGGGCTGCCCGCCGACCCCGCGCGCCTGACCCCGGACGGCCCGGACGCACCGGATTCCGCGGAGGCCGAGGCCGCCGCCGGACCCGCGTTCGAGGTCGAGCTGCGTCCGCAGCGCCGCCTGCGCCTGTGGCAGATCGCCCCCATCGCGGTGCTCGCCGCCGCGGGATCGCTGATGTTCGCCTTCCCGCTCGCCTTCGAGTTCGGCGACGGCGGAGCCGTGGTCGCCATGCTCGGCTTCCTCATCAGCTGCTGCGCCGGAGGCTGGGGGATGATGGCCGCCCGCCGGGTGGGCTACACCTGGCCCGGGCTCCCGGCCCGGGGGAGCGGCTGCCGCCCCGACTGGCGCATGGCCGCGCTGTACGCCCTGGTCGCGCTGGCCGTCGTCAGCCTTGCCGTGTACCGCGTCGCCCGGCTGCGCTGACCGCGCTGACCGCCCCCTCCCGGGCCGCGCCGCAGGCCCTGCGCAGCGCCCCTGAACTGCGGCTCGCTACCATGGGCGGGTGACGCACACCACCCTCCCCTTCCTCAAGGGTCACGGCACCGAGAACGATTTCGTGATCGTCCCGGACCCGGACAACTCGCTGGAGCTGCCCGCGTCCGCCGTCGCGAAGCTGTGCGACCGCCGGGCCGGGATCGGGGCGGACGGCGTCCTGCACGTCGTCCGGTCCGCCGCGCACCCCGAGGCCGCGCACCTGGCCGACGAGGCGGAGTGGTTCATGGACTACCGCAACAGCGACGGCTCCATCGCCGAGATGTGCGGCAACGGCGTACGCGTCTTCGCCCGCTACCTCCACCACGCCGGTCACGTCGAGCCCGGCGACCTGGCGATCGCCACCCGCGGCGGCGTCAAGCACGTCCACCTCGACAAGAGCGGCGACGTCACCGTCTCGATGGGGCGCGCCGTCCTCCCCGAGGGCGAGGTCACCGTCTCGGTCGGCGAGCGCAGCTGGCCCGCGCGCAACGTGAACATGGGCAACCCGCACGCCGTGGCCTTCGTCGACAGCCTCGACGACGCCGGGAGCCTGTACACCGCCCCGCCGTTCAGCCCGGCGTCCGCCTACCCGACCGGGGTCAATGTCGAGTTCGTCGTCGACCGCGGCCCCCGGCACGTCGCGATGCGCGTGCACGAGCGAGGTTCCGGCGAGACCCGCTCCTGCGGCACCGGAGCCTGCGCGGTGGCCGTGGCCGCCATCCGCCGCGACGGAGCCGACCCGGCCGCCACCGGTCGGCCGGTCACCTACACCGTCGACCTCCCCGGCGGAACCCTGGTCATCACCGAGCACCCCGACGGGCAGATCGACATGACCGGACCGGCCGTGATCGTGGCCGCGGGAGAGTTCGAAGCGGCCTGGCTCACCGAAACGGCCTTCGCCTGAAGCTTCCCTCTAATGGGTGATCCGTTTCACGCTCAGCGAGAGGTGGACTGCGCCACGTGGTGGGGTCGGTAACATCAGGCACCGGCCCTGAGGGCTCACCCCATGCCCGCCACCGCCGGTCGAAGCCGCCGGAGGTGCCCATGAGTGCAGAGGCCACGAACCCCGAAGCACACCCCGAAGCGCGCCCTGAGCTCCGCAGACGCGGCCGGACCAGGCTCGATCTGCGCCGGCTCGGCCGCGCGGCCCTGCTGGGGCCCACGTCCCGCGACCGCCTCCCGGACGCCATCGGCCACGTCGCCGAGGCGCACCGCGCCCACCATCCGGACGCCGATCTGTCCGTTTTGCGTCGCGCGTACGTCCTCGCGGAGTCCTCACACCGCGGTCAGATGCGAAAAAGTGGTGAGCCGTACATCACACATCCGCTCGCCGTGACCCTGATCCTCGCCGAACTCGGCGCCGAGACAACCACCTTGACGGCCTCTCTCCTCCACGACACCGTCGAGGACACCGAAGTGACCCTCGATCAGGTCCGCGAGGAGTTCGGCGACGAGGTCTGCTTCATCGTCGACGGCGTCACCAAGGTGGAGAAGATCGACTACGGCGCCGCCGCCGAGCCCGAGACCTTCCGCAAGATGCTCGTCGCCACCGGCAACGACGTCCGCGTGATGTCCATCAAACTCGCCGACCGGCTGCACAACATGCGCACCCTCGGCGTGATGCGCCCCGAGAAACAGGCCCGCATCGCCAAGGTCACGCGCGACGTGCTCATCCCGCTCGCCGAACGGCTCGGCGTCCAGGCCCTCAAGACCGAGCTGGAAGACCTCGTCTTCGCGATCCTGCACCCCGAGGAGTACGAGCACACCCGCGCGCTCATCGCGGCCCACGCGGGGGAACGCGACCCGCTGCCCGCCATCGCCGACTCCGTACGCACCGTCCTGCGCGAGGCCGGCATCGCCGCCCAGGTGCAGGTCCGGCCGCGGCACTTCGTCTCCGTGCACCGCATCGCCCGCAAACGCGGCGAGCTGCGCGGCTCCGACTTCGGCCGCGTCCTCGTCCTCGTCGGCGAGAACGCCGACTGCTACGCGGTCCTGGGAGAGCTGCACACCTGCTTCACCCCGGTCGTATCGGAGTTCAAGGACTTCATCGCCGCCCCCAAGTTCAACCTCTACCAGTCGCTGCACACCGCGGTCGCCACGCCCGAGGGCTACGTCGCCGAAGTCATCGTGCGGACCCGGCAGATGCACCGCGTGGCGGAGGCGGGCGTGGTCGCGCTCGGCAATCCGTACGCCACCGCGACGGCCGACGCCGCGGAATGCGACGAGGAGCGGGTGGACCCGACGCGGCCCGGCTGGCTGTCCCGGCTGCTCGACTGGCAGCAGTCCGCGCCCGACCCGGACACCTTCTGGAGCGTGCTGCGCGCCGAGCTGGCCCAGGACCGGGAGATCACCGTCTTCCGCGCCGACGGCGGGACGCTGGGCCTGCCTGCCGGTGCCAGCTGTATCGACGCCGCCTACGCGCAGCACGGCGAGGCGGCCCACGGCTGTATCGGCGCCCGGGTCAACGGGCGCCTCACCTCCCTCTCCTCCCCGCTGTCCGACGGGGACACCGTGCAGCTGCTGCTCGCGCAGGACGCCTCCTCGGGGCCCGCCGCCGAGTGGCTGGACCACGCGCGGACCCCGGCGGCCCGGATCGCCATCAGCAGCTGGCTCGACGCCCATCCCGACCGGGCGATGGCCACCACTTCGGCCGCGCGGGCGCCGCTGTCGGTGGTCGGGGCCCGGGGCGGCGGGGCCAACGCCGTCGCCGACCTGCCGGACGCCCCCGTCCGGCTCGCCGGATGCTGCACCCCGGTGCCGCCGGACGCGGTCGCCGGGTTCGTGGTCCGGGGCGGGGCCGTCACCGTGCACCGAGCCCACTGCGCCGCGGTCGCCCAGATGCGCGCGGTGGGGCGTACCTCCGTCGCCGTGCACTGGCGGGCCACGGCGGACTGCCGGGTCACGCTCCTGGCTGAATCGTTCGGCCGCCCCCATCTGCTCGCCGACCTGACCGAGGCCATCGCCCGCGAGGGGGTCGAGGTCGTCTCCGCGACCGTGGAACCCCCGGTCGAGCAGCGGGTGCGGCACAGCTACACACTCCAGCTGCCCGACGCGGCCGGGCTGCCCGCCCTGATGCGGGCGATGCGCGACGTGCCGGGCGTCTACGACGTCAGCCGCGCGTAGGCCGGGTCGGCGCCGGAAGGTCCCGTTCGGGTGGACTCGTCGCGCGCCGTTCGCGGCAGCGCGGCGGGCGCTGGTAAGCGGTGGGGGATGCAGCTCATCTCCCCGCGCCTGCGCGCCGCCCTGCTCGCCGCGGCCTCCCTCACCCTCGTCGCCGCCGTGCTGCCCCCGCCGGCGGCGCTGGGCATCGGCGACCGGCTGTTCCCCGAGCTGGGGAACCCCGGGTACGACGTGCTCTCTTACGACCTGTCGTTCACGTACAAGGACAACCGCACCCCCCTCGACGCGGTCACCGTGATCGACGCCCGCGCCCTGCAGCCGCTGGACCGGATCAATCTGGACTTCACGCACGGAAAAGTGGCGTCCGTCGAGGTCAACGGCGAGCCGGCGCGGTTCGAGAGCGTGGGGGAGGACCTCGTACTGACCCCCGCGCGCCCCGTCCCGCGCCATGTGCCGCTGCACATCACGGTCCGGCACACCAGCGACCCGCGCGGGCGCGGGGACGGCGGCTGGGTGCCCACCGAGGACGGCCTGGCCATGGCCAACCAGGCGGACGCCGCCCACCGCGTCTTCCCCTGCAACGACCACCCCGCCGACAAGGCCTTCTTCACCTTCCGGGTCACCGCCCCGGAAGGGCTCACGGTCGTCGCCAACGGCCTGCCGGTCCTTCCCGCCCTCCGCGCCCTGAGCACGGGCTCCTCGACGACGTGGACGTACCGGACGCGGCACCCGATGGCCACCGAGCTGGCCCAGGTCTCCATCGGCCGCTCCGCCGTCGTCCACGGAACCGGACCGCACGGGCTGCCGCTGCGCGACGTGGTGCCCGCCCAGGACCGGGAGAAGCTCGACCCCTGGCTGAAGAAGACCGCCGGGCACATCGCGTGGATGGAGGAGCGCGTCGGCCGCTACCCCTTCGAGAACTACGGGGTGCTGATCGCCCGGGCCACCACCGGCTTCGAACTGGAGACGCAGACCCTCTCGCTCTTCGAGCACGGCCTGTTCTCGGGCGACGGCTACCCCGAGTGGTACGTGGAGGCCGTGATGGTCCACGAACTCGCCCACCAGTGGTTCGGCGACAGCGTCGCCCCGCGGACCTGGTCCGACCTGTGGCTCAACGAGGGACACGCCACCTGGTACGAGGCCCTGTACGCGGACGGGCTCGGCAAGTACTCCCTGGAGCGGCGCATGCGCGAGGCGTACCAGCGCTCCGACCAGTGGCGGGCGGCGGGCGGCCCCCCGGCGGCTCCGAAGGCAGCCGCCCCGGGCCAGAAGATCGGGCTGTTCCGGCCCGTGGTGTACGACGGGGCCGCGCTGATCCTGTACGCGCTGCGCCAGGAGATCGGTACGGAGGCCTTCGACCGGGTCGAGCGGCGCTGGGTGGCGGACCACCGGGACGGGGTCGCGGGCACGGACGACTTCGTACGCCTGGCCTCCGAAGAGGCGGGCCGGGACCTGAAGGCCTTCCTGGAGCCGTGGCTGTACGGGCAGACGACCCCCGCGATGCCCGGGCACCCGGAGTGGAGCGGGACCGCGGCCGCCAAATAAAGGGTGTGACCGCCGGGGAACGGGCATGTCACCATCGACGGGGCCGTTCGGGGAATCCCCGGATGGTGTGACACGTTGGACGTGACAGTTCCAGCAGTGCTATTCGAATCGACGTAAGGATCCAATGACCTCCTCTTCTTCCCCTTCCCAGGACGCGCGGGACGCACGGGACGTGCCGGACCCGTCGAGCTTCACCGAGAGCCTTCGGGCCGATGCCCTGATGGAAGAGGACGTCGCCTGGAGCCACGAGATCGACGGAGACCGGGACGGCGAGCAGTTCGAACGTTCCGAGCGCGCGGCCCTTCGCCGCGTCGCCGGCCTCTCCACCGAGCTCGAAGACGTCACCGAGGTCGAGTACCGGCAGCTCCGCCTGGAGCGTGTCGTCCTCGTCGGTGTCTGGACCTCCGGCACGGTGAACGACGCGGAGAACTCCCTCGCGGAGCTCGCCGCCCTCGCCGAGACGGCGGGTGCCCTCGTACTCGACGGCGTGATCCAGCGCCGCGACAAGCCGGACCCGGCCACCTTCATCGGATCGGGCAAGGCGCGCGAGCTGCGCGACATCGTCATGGAGAGCGGCGCCGACACCGTCGTCTGTGACGGCGAGCTCAGCCCCGGCCAGCTCATCGCCCTCGAAGACGTCGTCAAGGTGAAGGTGGTCGACCGGACCGCCCTGATCCTGGACATCTTCGCCCAGCACGCCAAGTCCCGAGAGGGCAAGGCGCAGGTCGCTCTCGCGCAGATGCAGTACATGCTGCCGCGCCTGCGTGGCTGGGGTGCCTCGCTGTCCCGTCAGATGGGTGGCGGCGGCGGTGGCGGCATGGCCACCCGAGGCCCCGGTGAGACCAAGATCGAGACCGACCGGCGACGGATCCGCGAGAAGATGGCGAAGATGCGCCGGGAAATCGCGGAGATGAAGACCGGCCGTGACATCAAGCGGCAGGAACGGCGCCGCAACAAGGTGCCGTCGGTCGCCATCGCCGGCTACACCAACGCGGGCAAGTCCTCGCTGCTCAACCGCCTCACGGGCGCGGGCGTGCTGGTGGAGAACGCGCTGTTCGCCACCCTCGACCCGACCGTGCGCCGGGCCGAGACGCCGAGCGGCCGGGTCTACACCCTGGCCGACACGGTCGGCTTCGTCCGGCACCTGCCCCACCACCTCGTCGAGGCCTTCCGCTCCACGATGGAGGAGGTCGGCGACTCCGACCTCATCCTGCACATCGTGGACGGCTCGCACCCGACGCCGGAGGAGCAGCTGGCGGCGGTGCGCGAGGTGATCCGCGAGGTCGGCGCGGTGAACGTGCCCGAGATCGTGGTGATCAACAAGGCGGACGCGGCGGACCCGCTCGTCCTGCAGCGGCTGCTGCGCATAGAGCGGCACTCCATCGCCGTCTCGGCGCGCACGGGCATGGGCATCGAGGAACTCCTCGCGCTCATCGACACCGAGCTGCCGCGGCCCGAGGTCGAGGTGGAGGCCCTGGTGCCGTACACCCGCGGATCGCTGGTGGCCAAGGCACACGCCGAAGGTGAGGTGATCTCCGAGGAGCACACCCCGGAGGGCACCCTGCTCAAGGCGCGGGTCCACCCGGAGTTGGCGGCGGACCTGGCGCCGTACGCGCTGGCGAAGCGGTGACACGCTGACGCACTGACGTGCTGACGTACATGTGAGAAAGGCCGGGGCCCCCTGCGGTGCAGGGGGCCCCGGCCTTTCTCCGTCGTTCCGTGACTACTTGAACTTGCCGCTCACCGCGGTGAAGATGCCCTGCGCCTCCGGACCCAGCCGAGGTCCGGCCAGCCAGCCCGCCTTGGCCGGGCCGATCGAGGTGTTCGACACCAGCGCGGGCTTGCCGTCCGCGCCCGCCGCGACCCAGCCGCCACCGGAGGAACCGCCGGTCATGGTGCAGCCGATGCGGTACATCACGGGGTCGTTCGCCGTCAGCGACAGCCGGCCCGGCCTGTCCGCACACTGGTAGGCCTTCTGGCCGTCGAAGGGCGCCGCCGCCGGGTAGCCGGTGGCCGTGATGCCCGCGACCTTCGGCACCGCCGGGGCGTTGAACTCCACCGGGAGCGCAGAACCGACCGTCTCCTCCAGGGACTTGCCGCTGCCCTTCTCCGGAGTCACGTGCAGCACCGCGAAGTCGTACGGGGCACCCGCGCCGCCGGTCGGGCCGCCGTTCGCGATCCACTGGTCGGAGGTCTGCGCCCAGTCGCTCCACCAGACGCCGTACGGGGCCACCTGCTCGCGGGGCGCGCCCTTGAGCTGCGCCGCCGGCCTGCCCGCGTTGTTGTAGGACGGGACGAAGGCGATGTTGCGGTACCAGCCGCCGGACTTGCCCGCGTGCACGCAGTGGCCCGCCGTCCAGACCAGGTTGGACTTGCCGGGGTGGGCCGGGTCCTTGACCACGGTCGCCGAGCAGACCATCGAGCCCTCGGGACCGTCGAAGAAGACCTTGCCCGCCTGCGGAACGCTCGTGTGGTAGGGCGTGTTCGCCGCCTTGGCCGTCACCGGTGCCGGGGTCGGGTCGGTCACGCCCTGGTCCTTGCCCGCGTCCGGGTCGACGGCCGGCTGCTGCGGCTGCTCGGCGTCACGCATGCGGTCCGGGTCCCACAGGCCCTCGATGATCGGGTTGACGTAGTCGCCCGCCTCGCGGAGCCAGTCCTCCTTCTTCCAGTTCTTCCACGCACCCCCCTTCCACTTCTCCAGGTCGATGCCGTGCTCCTTGAGCCTTTCCTTGAGCCCGTCCGGGATCTTGATCCCGTCGTTGCCAGGAAGGCTCGCCGCCACGGTCGGCTTGGCGTCGCCGCCGGCCTCCCCGTCGCCGGGGCCGCAGGCCGCGGCGGTCAGCGCGAGCGCGGCCGCGCACAGGATCGCGGTGACCGGTCGGTTCGGTCGCATGTCGTTCGTCCCCCTGGTGGTTTCGAGGCGTGGAGTGCAGCACCCCACTATGCCGCCGTGGTGAGGGACGGCACAGCCCGGGGCTGTGGTTCCCCGGCCCTGCCGTCTTGCCGGGCAAGGATCTTGCGTCCACCCGTGATCCCTCGCCGTCACCGTCGTTGGTACGTACGGGGGATGGATGGGCAGCGTTCGTGTTCGAGACGCAATCCGGAAGTGCAATCCGTGCGGGAGGACGACACTCGTGGCTTTGACCGAGCCGGCCGCGGCCGAGGCCGCCGCACCTAACACGCCGCAGAGCGCCCAGGGGTTCACGGCGGATTTCACGGAAGACTTCACCGAAGAGTTCACAGAAGAGTTCACGGCGGAGATCGCGCCGCAGGGCACGCGGGACATCGCGCCGCAGGTGCCGCCGCAGGGGAGCCGGGCGCCAGGGCCCGGCGCCGCCCGGGGAGTTGGCGGACCCGGCCGGTCCCTCTCCCCGGACGGCATCCTGCGCAGGCAGGCGCAGCGGGAGTCCGCCGCCAGGACGTACGCCCGCTCGCTGCCCATCGTCCCGGTGCGGGCCCGCGGGCTGACGATCGAAGGCGCCGACGGGCGCCGCTACCTCGACTGCCTCTCCGGGGCCGGAACCCTCGCCCTCGGGCACAACCACCCGGTCGTGCTCGAAGCCATCCGCAAAGTCCTCGACTCCGGGGCTCCGCTGCACGTGCTCGACCTCGCGACCCCGGTCAAGGACGCCTTCACCACCGAGCTGTTCGCCAATCTGCCGCCACAACTGGCCGCCGACGCCCGCATCCAGTTCTGCGGACCGGCCGGCACGGACGCGGTGGAGGCCGCCCTCAAACTGGTCCGCACAGCGACCGGTCGCTCGGGGCTGCTCGCCTTCACCGGGGCCTACCACGGGATGACCGCCGGAGCCCTCGCCGCCTCGGGCGGCGCCCCGGACGTACGGGTGACCCGGCTCCCGTATCCGCAGGACCACCGCTGCCCGTTCGGGATCGGCGGCCCCGAGGGGGCCGAACTCGGCGCCCGCTGGGCGGAGAACCTCCTCGACGACCCCAAGGGCGGGGTACCCGCCCCCGCCGGCCTGATCGTCGAACCCGTACAGGGCGAGGGCGGGGTACTCCCGGCCCCGGACGCCTGGCTGCGCCGGATGCGGGAGATCACCGAGGCGCGGGGAATCCCGCTGATCGCCGACGAGGTACAGACGGGAGTCGGCCGCACCGGTGCTTTCTGGGGGGTCGACCACGCCGGGGTGGTGCCCGATGTGATGGTCCTGTCCAAGGCGATCGGCGGCAGCCTGCCGCTCGCGGTGATCGTGTACCGGGCGGCCCTGGACATCTGGACCCCCGGCGCCCACGCGGGCACCTTCCGCGGCAACCAGCTCGCCATGGCCGCCGGTGCCGCCACGCTCGCCTTCGTCCGCGAGAACCGGCTCGCCGAGCGCGCCGCCGCCTTGGGCGAGAGCATGCTGACGGCCCTGCGCGGCCTGGCTTCCGCCCAGCCCTGCATCGGGGACGTCCGGGGGCGCGGCCTGATGATCGGCGTCGAACTGGTCGACCCCGACACCGGGTCGGCCGCGCCGGCCCTGGCCGCGGCCGTCCGCCAGGAGTGCCTGGACCGCGGCCTGATCGTCGAACTGGGCGGCCGCCACAACGCCGTCGTCCGACTGCTCCCTCCACTGACCCTCACCGACGAGCAGGCCGCGGCGGTCCTCGACCGCCTGGCCGACGCCATCCCGGCCGCAGCCCGACGACCCCACTGACCCGGACCCCACTGACCCGGACCCCGAGGACCCGCGATGCCCGATCCGCACCAGTCCACCCCGCCCCACGGCGGGCCGCTCCCGCAGTCCCCGGCCCCCGCGGCCGCCGGACCCGCGGACCCCGCCCCCGCGCAGCACCAGGAACTCGATAGAGCCCCGGCCCCTGACCCCGACCACGGACCCCAGTCGGCCCCCGGGTCCCCCACGCCGCCCGAGCGAGGTGCCCAGGAGGCCTCCGGACCCGCCGAGGCCCAGCAACGCCCGGCCCCCGCGGCGTCTCCCGACCCCGCCTCCGGGCTTCTTCCCCCCGCGCCCCCGCCGCCGACTCCCGCCGGCCCTCCTCGGACCACCGGGCCCGGGCAGGCATCCGTACCGCCGCCCGGGGCCGCCGAACGGTACGAGGCCTCCGCCGACCGCTCCCCGGCCGACCGATCCCCGGCCGACCGATCCCCGGCCGCCGAGCCCCGTCCCGCAGTCCCGGCCCCCACCGCCGGAGCAGCGCACCAGCAGCCCCCCGCGACCGGAATCGAGGCGGCGGCCACCGTGCCGCGTCAAAAGGACGGCACGCCCAGACCCCGGCCCGGCTGGGCAGTTCGCCCCGCAGTGGCGCCGACAGCGCTGCCCGATTTCCTGGACCACCCCGACCCGGCCGTCGCCGCCGAGGGAGCGGCGGTGGAGAACCTCCTCCGCTGCTGGGTCCGCGAAGCGGGACTGCGCCGCCCCGACGGCCTCGCCGGGACCCCGCTGCGCATCCCCCTCCCCGCATCCGGCGCGGCCCTCGTCGTCCCCGTCCGGTACTGGTCCCCCACGGGATGGCACCGCTTCGGCCCCGCCCGGCTGGCGGCCGCCCCCGCCGCCGCCCCCGCCCTGGACGCTGTCACCCTGGCCGCGCTGATCGCCCGCGAGGGCACAGGCACGCGCGCGGCCACGGCCACAGCCGCGGTCACAGCCACAGCCGCGGGCTCCTGCGGCGTTCGCGGTAGCGCCGACCTCGTCGGCCGGGTCGCCGACTCGGTCCGCCGCACCGCCGAGTTCATCGCCGACCGGCGTGAACGCCCCGCCGCCCCTCCCCCCATCGGTGTGGACCGCTTCCTGACCGCCGAACAGTCTCTCCTCCTCGGTCACCCCCTCCAGCCGGACCCGAAAAGCCGCGAAGGGCTCTCCGAGACCGAAGTACGCCGTTACTCACCAGAACTCCACGGCTCCTTCCCCCTGCACTGGTTCGCCGTCGCGCCGTCCGCCCTCGCCACCGAATCAGCCTGGACCGAACGCGGCCGTCCCGTCTCCGCCACCGCGCTGCTCGGCCGGCTCGCCCCCGGACTCCCCCTCCCCGACGGCGCCACCCCCCTTCCCCTTCACCCCTGGCAGGCCCGCGACCTGCTCCAGCGCCCCGCCGTCGCCGCCCTCCGCGACGCGGGACTTCTACACGACCTGGGCCCGTACGGCGCCCACTGGTACCCCACCTCCTCCGTCCGCACCGTCCACCGCCCGGGCGCGCCCGCGATGCTCAAGCTCTCCCTGGGCCTGCGCATCACCAACTCCCGCCGCGAGAACCTCCGCAAGGAGCTCCACCGCGGTGTCGAAGTGCACCGGCTGCTCCGCACCGGCCTCGCCGAGCAGTGGCAGACGGCCCACCCCGGCTTCGACATCGTCCGCGACCCCGCCTGGGTCGCCGTCGACTCCCCGGACGGCACCCCCGTCCCCGGACTCGACGCCCTCCTGCGCCACAACCCCTTCCGCTCCGGCGACGACGCCGTCTGCGTCGCCGCGCTCACCTCGCCCCGCCCGTGGCCCGGACGGACCACCATGAGCTCCCGGCTCGCCGAGATCATCTCCGCCCTCGCCGCCGCCACCGGACGTACCACCACCGCGGTCGCCGCAGAGTGGTTCCTGCGCTACCTCGACCGTGTGGTCCTTCCGGTCCTCGCCTTCGACGCGCTCGCCGGCATCGCCCTCGAAGCGCACCAGCAGAACACCCTGGTCCTCCTCGACCCGGTCGGCTGGCCGGTCGGCGGCCGTTACCGCGACAACCAGGGCTACTACTTCCGCGCATCCCGCCGCGCGGAACTGGAGCACCGGCTCCCCGGCATCGGCAGCCTCAGCGACACCTTCGTCCCCGACGCCGTCACCGACGAACGCTTCGCCTACTACCTCGGCATCAACAACGTGCTGGGTCTCATCGGCGCCTTCGGGTCCCAGCGGCTCGCCGACGAGCGCGTGCTCCTCGCCGCCTTCCGCCGATTCCTCGGCAAGACCTCAGGCCTCGGCCCGCTCCCCGCGCGGCTGCTCGACTCGCCCACCCTGCGCTGCAAGGCGAACCTGCTCACCCGCCTGGGCGGCCTCGACGAACTCGTCGGACCCGTCGACACCCAGTCCGTCTACGTCACCATCACCAACCCCCTCCACGATTGACGCGTCGCCGCCGACGCGGGGAAGAGCCCCCATGCCCACCACAAACGCCCCCGCCGAACCCGTCGGCCGCGCCACCCACGCCACCGGCGTGGTCCGGCCCCGCGACGACACCTTCGAACTGCGGCTCACCGCCGAGCTGTTGCCCCTGCTCGCCGAAGCCGACCTCCTCGACTCCCCGGCGACCTGGGGCAGCACCGACACCCCCGCCGGAGCCTTCCGCCTCGATCCCGTACGACCCGGCCGAGACCTGGAACTCCTCACCGGCTGGATGAACGACCCCGACGTGGCCGCCTACTGGGAGCTCGCCGGCCCCGCTGCCGTCACCGCCGCCCACCTGCGGGCCCAGCTCGACGGGGACAGCCGCAGCATCCCCTGCCTCGGTCTCCTCGACGGCACACCGATGAGCTACTGGGAGATCTACCGGGCCGACCTGGACCCGCTCTCCCGCCACTACCCGGCGCGCCCCCACGACACGGGTATCCACCTGCTCATCGGAGACGGCCCGAACCGCGGCCGGGGTCTGGGCACCACTCTGCTGCGCGCCGTCGCCGGCCTGGTGCTCGACAACCGCCCTCGCTGCACGCGCGTGATCGCGGAACCGGACATCCGCAACACCCCCTCCGTATCGGCCTTCCTGAGCTCCGGATTCCGCTGTTACGCGGAAATCGACCTTCCCGAGAAGCGAGCCGCCCTGATGATCCGGGAGCGGGCGCTGCGCAATCTCCTCTGACTGCCGCCCCGCACGCCCTGACCGTGGTCGCGCTCCGCACCTCTCCCTTTGATAACTCTGCGTGACGAAGCGCAGTTCCCGATCTCCGAGGAGTCCCGTGCAGAATTTTCCCTCAGCCCCCGACTCCGCCGAGCCCTCCGTGTCCCCCTCGCCCCAGTACCCCCGTACACCCCCCGAACTCAACCGCGCGACCTGGGACGGCGCCGCCAGGCGACTGCTCGCCAAGATGCTCGCCGAGTTCGCCTACGAGGAGATCATCAGCCCCGTCCCTGTCCCCGTCTCCGTCCCCACCCCCGCCCCGGCCGCCGCCGGTGACGCGTGGACCCTGACCCTGGACGACGGCAGCAGTCTCGGCTTCCGGGCCCGCCGCCGCGCCTACGGCAGCTGGGACGTCGCCCCCGACACGATCACCCTCACCCCGCCTCCTTCCTCACCGCAGCCGCCGTCCGCCTTCGGGGACCCGTACGCCTTCCTCACCCGATCCCGCACCCTCCTCGGCATCGACGGAGTCACCCTCGGCCACCTCGTCCGCGAGCTGAGCGCCACCCTCTGCGCCGACGCCCGGATCGATCACACCGCGCTCACCGCCGACGTCCTCGCCGACCTCGATTACGCCGCCCTCGAAGGCCACCAGACCGGACATCCCTGGCTCGTCCTCAACAAGGGGCGCATCGGTCTCTCCGCCTCCGACACCGCCGCCTGGGCCCCCGAGGCCCGCACCCGCCAACGGCTGCCCTGGCTCGCCGCCCACACCTCGCTCGCGACCTACCGAGGCACCGCCGGCCTGGAGGATCCCGCCCGCCTCTACTCCGCCGAGCTGGACCCCGCCACCCGCGCCGCCTTCGACCAGGCCCTGCGCGACCGCGGCCTGGACCCGCTCCACTACCTCTACCTGCCGGTCCACCCCTGGCAGTGGGACGAGGTCGTCCTCCCCCTCTTCGCCCCGGCCCTCGCCTCGGGCGTCCTCGTCCCGCTCCCCGCCGATCCCGACGTGCGCCTGCCTCAGCAGTCCATCCGTACGTTCCTCAACCTCACCCGTCCCGACCGGCACAGCGTCAAGCTCCCGCTCTCCGTCTTCAACACCATGGTCTGGCGCGGCCTGCCCAGCGACCTCGCCCTCGCCGCCCCCGCCGTCACCGCCTGGATCCACTCCCTGCGCGACGCCGACCCCTTCCTCCGCGACGAATGCCGGGTCATCCTGCTCGGCGAGGTCGCCTCCGTCACCGTCCGCCACGCCGTCTACGACGAGCTTCCCGAGGTCCCGTACCAGTACAAGGAGCTCCTCGGCGCGATCTGGCGCGAGCCCCTGACCGGCCGCCTCGGATCAGGCGAGCGTGCCCGCACGCTCGCCTCGCTCCTCCACACCGACCTGCGCGGCCGTTCCTTCACCGCCGAACTCGTCGCCCGGTCCGGGCTGACCCCCGAGGCCTGGCTGCGGCGCCTGTTCGCCGCCGTGCTCCCCCCGCTCCTGCACTTCCTCTACCGCTACGGCACCGTCTTCTCCCCGCACGGAGAGAACGCCATCGTGATCTTCGACGAGCAGGACGTCCCGGTCCGCCTCGCGGTCAAGGACTTCGTGGACGACGTCAACATCAGTGCCGAACCGCTGCCCGAGCTGGACTCCCTGCCCGAAGAGGTCCGGGCGGTCCTGCTCACCGAGCCCGCGGACTTCCTGCCTCAGTTCATCCACTCCGGGCTCTTCGTCGGCGTCTTCCGCTACCTCTCGGCCCTGTGCGAGGACAGCCTCGGCGTCCCGGAGAGCGAGTTCTGGTTCCTCGTACGGGCGGAGATCCTCCGCCACCAGTCCCGCTTCCCGGAGCTCAAGGACCGCTACGAGCTCTTCGACCTGCTCGGCGAGCGCATCGGACGGCTCTGCCTGAACCGGAACCGGCTCTACGAGGACGGCTACCGCGACCGCCCCACACGCCCGCACGCCGTCCAGCACGGCACCGTACCCAACCCGCTTTACCAGCCGTGAGCCCTCGCCGGTGCCGTCACTGTCGGTGGAGCCCCGTAGGGTTGGCAGTGCTATGACGAAGCCCTCCCTCCCCGACCTGCTGCACGCCGCCGTCTCCGCCGTCGGCGGCACGGAGCGCCCCGGCCAGGTGGCCATGGCCGAAGCCGTCGCCGAAGCGATCGACGACAACTCCCACCGGCTCATCCAGGCCGGAACCGGCACCGGCAAGTCCCTCGGCTACCTGGTGCCGGCGCTCGCGCACGGGGAGCGGGTGGTCGTGGCCACCGCGACCCTCGCCCTCCAGCGCCAGCTCGTCGAGCGCGACCTGCCGCGCACGGTGGAGGCACTGCACCCGCAGCTGCGCCGCCGCCCCCAGTTCGCCATGCTCAAGGGCCGTTCCAACTATCTGTGCCTGCACCGCCTGCACGAGGGCGCGCCGCAGGACGAGGAGGAGGGCCTCTTCGACCAGTTCGAGGCGGCCACCCCCACCAGCAAGCTCGGCAAGGACCTGCTGCGCCTGCGCGACTGGGCGGACGAGACGGAGACCGGTGACCGCGACGACCTGACCCCGGGCGTCTCCGACAAGGCCTGGGGGCAGATCTCCGTCTCCTCCCGCGAGTGCCTGGGCGCGACGAAGTGCGCGTACGGGGCCGAGTGCTTCGCCGAGGCCGCGCGCGAGCGCGCCAAGCTCGCGGACGTGGTCGTCACCAACCACGCGCTGCTCGCCATCGACGCCATCGAGGGCGCCCCGGTGCTGCCGCAGCACGAGGTGCTGATCGTGGACGAGGCGCACGAGCTGGTCTCCCGGGTGACCGGGGTCGCCACCGGCGAGCTCACCCCGGGGCAGGTCAACCGTGCGGTGAAGCGTGCCGCCAAGCTGGTCGACGAGAAGACGGCCGACTCCCTGCAGACGGCCTCCGAGTCCTTCGAGCGGGTCATGGAGCTGGCGCTCCCCGGCCGCCTGGAAGAGATCCCCGAGGACCTCGGGTACGCGCTGATGGCCCTGCGGGACGCCGCGCGCAATGTGATCTCCGCGATCGGCGCGACCCGCGACAAGTCCGTCCACGACGAGGACGCGGTCCGCAAGCAGGCTCTGGCCGGCGTGGAGGGTATCCACACGGTGGCCGAGCGGATCACCAACGGCTCCGAGTACGACGTCGTCTGGTACGAGCGCCACGACCGCTTCGGCGCCACCGTCCGGGTCGCCCCGCTGTCGGTGTCGGGCCTGCTGCGCGAGAAGCTGTTCGAGGACCGCTCGGTGGTCCTGACCTCGGCCACCCTCAAGCTCGGCGGCGACTTCAACGGGGTCGCGGCCTCGCTGGGCCTGTCCCCCGAGGGAGTCGAGGGGGACGACGTGCCGCTCTGGAAGGGCCTGGACGTCGGCTCGCCCTTCGACTACCCGAAGCAGGGCATCCTCTACGTCGCCAAGCACCTGGCCACGCCGGGTCGCGAGGGCACCCGCGGCGACATGATGGACGAGCTCGCCGAGCTGATCGAGGCGGCCGGCGGCCGTACCCTCGGGCTCTTCTCCTCCATGCGCGGCGCCAAGGCGGCCGCCGAGGAACTGCGCGGCCGGCTCGACAACCCGATCCTGCTCCAGGGCGAGGAGACGCTCGGCGAGCTGATCAAGGCCTTCGCGGCGGACCCGAAGACCTGCCTGTTCGGAACGCTGTCGCTGTGGCAGGGCGTGGACGTGCCCGGACCCAGCTGCCAGCTGGTCGTCATGGACAGGATTCCGTTCCCGCGCCCCGACGACCCGCTGATGAGCGCCCGGCAGAAGTCGGTGGAGGAGCACGGCGGCAACGGCTTCATGGCCGTCGCGGCGACGCATGCCGCCCTGCTGATGGCCCAGGGCGCGGGCCGCCTCGTACGGGCCACGGGGGACCGGGGTGTCGTCGCCGTGCTGGATCCCCGGCTGGCCACGGCACGGTACGGGACCTTCCTGCGGGCCACGCTGCCGGACTTCTGGTACACCACGGACCGCAACCAGGCCCGCCGCTCCCTGGCCGCCATCGACGCTTCCGCCAAGGCCGACGGCAAGTAGGCACCGGGCCGCGGGCATGGAACAACCCCCGGGACCGGCGCAGTGGATCCCGGGGGCTGGATGGTGGCGGCGGGTCAGACCCGACGCAGTACCGCGACGACCTTGCCGAGGATGGTCGCCTCGTCACCGGGGATCGGCTGGTAGGCGGAGTTGTGCGGGAGCAGCCACACGTGGCCGTCCTCGCGCTTGAACCGCTTGACGGTGGCCTCGCCGTCCAGCATCGCGGCGACGATGTCGCCATTCTCCGCGACCGGCTGGCGACGGACCGTGACCCAGTCGCCGTCACAGATGGCGGCTTCGATCATCGAGTCGCCGACGACCTTGAGGACGAAGAGCTCGCCGTCGCCGACGAGCTGGCGGGGGAGCGGGAAGACGTCCTCGACCGACTCCTCGGCGAGGATCGGGCCGCCGGCCGCGATCCGGCCGACCAGGGGAACGTAAGAGGCGGCGGGCTTGCCGGTGGTGTCCGTGGGCTGCGAGCTGGGCTGGTCCGAGCCCCGTACCTCATACGCCCGGGGGCGGTGCGGGTCGCGGCGCAGGAAGCCCTTCCGCTCCAGCGCCATCAGCTGGTGCGCGACCGAGGAGGTGCTGGACAGGCCGACCGCCTGGCCGATCTCCCGCATCGACGGCGGGTAACCCCGCCGCTGCACCGAGTCGCGAATGACTTCGATGACCCTCCGCTGCCGGTCCGTGAGCCCGGAGCTGTCGGCGCGGATGCCTGGAGGTCGACCGGGCAGCGAGCGTGCGGGGCGTACGGGCTCCGCCTCCGGGTTCAGGTTTGCGTCGTTCATGGCATGCACCGGCTCAAGTCGGCTCTGGGAGCGGTTCTGGGCAGTGATGGTGGCGCTGTCTGCGGTGGTGGTCACGTCGGCCCCTCTCGAAATGTTCTCCCTAGCTGGACAACGGTAGTTGCTTTCGAAAGGTTGCGCCAAACACACGTTCGAGTGAAAAATCGCAGATCGTCCCGCGTGGGTACATCGAGGGGTGTATGGACGATCGGTTCGCCGAACGCGGGTTCGGCTCGGCATCCGCCGCTTACGGTACCCTTCCCGGTCGGGTCGCCGCCTTCCGGGCCTGGCTCCAGTGTGGCACCGCGAGGCCTCGTATCCGGCTATCGGACGCTGCGACACGCAGGGTCCAGGAAATCCACCACAACCCAAGATCTAGTGGTTGGATGAGCGCGGCCGCCCAGAAGTTGTGGTCCTCGGTCTGTCGAGGGTCCCGGCATCGCATATGCTTGTGGCTGCTTCACGAGCCCCCGGCAGAGTCTGTCTCTGTCGTTCAGGGGCCTCGTGGGGTGATTCAGTCGTGCCAAGAGGGAGGGTGAGGGAACCATGCACTGCCCCTTCTGCAGGCACCCCGACAGCCGCGTCGTCGACAGCCGCACCACGGACGACGGCACGTCGATCCGCAGGCGCCGTCAGTGCCCCGACTGCTCCCGTCGCTTCACGACGGTGGAGACGGCCTCGCTGATGGTGATCAAGCGCAGCGGGGTGACCGAACCCTTCAGTCGTACCAAGGTCATCTCCGGCGTGCGCAAGGCGTGCCAGGGGCGGCCGGTCACCGAGGACGCCCTCGCCAAGCTCGGCCAGCGGGTCGAGGAGGCGGTGCGCGCCACCGGGAGTGCCGAGCTGACCACCCACGACGTGGGTCTGGCCATACTCGGCCCGTTGCAGGAACTCGATCTGGTCGCCTACCTGCGCTTCGCGTCCGTTTACAAAGCGTTCGACACCCTTGAAGACTTCGAGACCGCCATCGCGGAGCTCCGCGTGCCGCGGCCTCACCCCGAAGAGCGCGAGCCCGGTGGGACCGGTTCGGTCCCCGTGCCCGCCTCCGCCGCCGACTGACCGGACGGCCCGCCCCGCACTGCAATCGCAACGCGGAGCGGCCGGTGAGCCAGGCGAAGAGACGTAGATACAAGACACAGCACCGTGCCGCGGAATAGCGCTGGCACTTTAGGGCGTTTTGCCCGCATTGGGAGGCGGCATGACAGAGACGGCGAGCAGCTCGGCACGTGGTTCCCGCGCCAAGGGGACCAAGGCTGCCAAGGGCGGCCTGCGTATCGAGCGCATCCACACCACCCCCGGCGTGCACCCTTACGACGAGGTGAGCTGGGAGCGCCGTGACGTCGTCATGACCAACTGGCGCGACGGCTCGGTCAACTTCGAGCAGCGTGGCGTCGAATTCCCCGACTTCTGGTCGGTGAACGCGGTCAACATCGTCACCAGCAAGTACTTCCGCGGCGCGGTCGGCACCCCGCAGCGCGAGACCGGTCTGAAGCAGCTGATCGACCGGATCGTGAAGACGTACACGAAGGCCGGCGAGGACTTCGACTACTTCTCGTCGCCCGCCGACGTGGAGATCTTCGAGCACGAGCTGACCTACGCCCTCCTGCACCAGATCTTCAGCTTCAACTCCCCGGTGTGGTTCAACGTCGGCACGCCCCAGCCGCAGCAGGTCTCCGCCTGCTTCATCCTCGCCGTCGACGACTCCATGGAGTCGATCCTCGACTGGTACAAGGAAGAGGGCATGATCTTCAAGGGCGGCTCCGGCGCCGGCCTGAACCTCTCCCGCATCCGCTCCTCCAAGGAGCTCCTCTCCTCCGGCGGCAACGCCTCCGGCCCGGTCTCCTTCATGCGCGGCGCCGACGCGTCCGCCGGAACGATCAAGTCGGGCGGCGCCACCCGCCGCGCGGCCAAGATGGTCGTCCTGGACGTGGACCACCCGGACGTCGAGGCCTTCATCGAGACCAAGGTGAAGGAAGAGGAGAAGATCCGCGCCCTGCGCGACGCGGGCTTCGACATGGACCTGGGCGGCGACGACATCACGTCCGTCCAGTACCAGAACGCCAACAACTCCGTCCGCGTGAACGACGAGTTCATGACGGCCGTCGAGAACGGCACCGAGTTCGGCCTGCGCGCCCGCATGACCGGCGAGGTCATCGAGAAGGTCGACGCCAAGGCGCTCTTCCGCAAGCTGGCCGAGGCCGCGTGGGCCTGTGCCGACCCGGGCATCCAGTACGACGGTGTGATCAACAACTGGCACACCTGCCCCGAGTCCGGCCGCATCACCGCGTCCAACCCCTGCAGCGAGTACATGCACCTGGACAACACGTCCTGCAACCTCGCCTCGCTGAACCTGATGAAGTTCCTGAACGACGACGGCAAGGGCAACCAGTCCTTCGACGCCGAGCGCTTCGCCAAGGTCGTCGAGCTCGTCATCACGGCGATGGACATCTCCATCTGCTTCGCGGACTTCCCGACGCAGAAGATCGGCGAGAACACCCGCGCCTTCCGCCAGCTGGGCATCGGCTACGCCAACCTCGGCGCCCTGCTGATGGCCACCGGCCACGCGTACGACTCGGACGGCGGCCGCACCCTCGCCGCCTCGATCACCTCGCTGATGACCGGTACCGCGTACAAGCGCTCCGCCGAGCTGGCCGCCATCGTCGGTCCGTACGACGGCTACGCCCGCAACGCCGAGTCGCACAAGCGCGTCATGAAGCAGCACGCCGATGCCAACGCCGTCGCGCCGCGCACCGAGGACCTGGACAACTCGATCTGGGCCGCGGCGACCGAGGCCTGGCAGGACGTTCTCCGCCTCGGCGAGAAGAACGGCTTCCGCAACTCCCAGGCCTCCGTCCTGGCGCCGACCGGCACCATCGGTCTCGCGATGTCCTGCGACACCACCGGTGTCGAGCCGGACCTGGCGCTGGTCAAGTTCAAGAAGCTCGTCGGCGGCGGCTCGATGCAGATCGTCAACGGCACCGTCCCGCAGGCCCTGCGTCGCCTGGGTTACCAGGAGGAGCAGATCGAGGCGATCGTCGCCCACATCGCCGAGCACGGCGTGGTCGTCGACGCCCCGGGTCTGAAGACCGAGCACTACGAGGTCTTCGACTGCGCCATGGGCGAGCGTTCCATCTCCGCGATGGGCCACGTCCGCATGATGGCCGCGATCCAGCCCTGGATCTCCGGCGCGATCTCGAAGACGGTCAACATGCCGGAGTCGGCGACCGTCGAGGAGATCGAGGAGATCTACTTCGAGGCGTGGAAGCTGGGCGTCAAGGCGCTCGCGATCTACCGCGACAACTGCAAGGTCGGCCAGCCCCTCTCCGCGAAGAAGAAGGAAGAGGAGAAGGTGGAGGTCACCGCCAAGGCGGAGGACACCATCCGCGCGGCGGTCGAGAAGGTCATCGAGTACCGCCCCGTCCGCAAGCGCCTCCCCAAGGGCCGCCCGGGGATCACCACCTCCTTCACGGTCGGTGGCGCCGAGGGCTACATGACGGCCAACTCCTACCCGGACGACGGTCTGGGCGAGGTCTTCCTGAAGATGTCCAAGCAGGGTTCGACCCTCGCGGGCATGATGGACGCCTTCTCCATCGCCGTCTCGGTCGGCCTGCAGTACGGCGTCCCGCTGGAGACGTACGTCTCGAAGTTCACGAACATGCGCTTCGAGCCGGCCGGCATGACGGATGACCCGGACGTGCGGATGGCGCAGTCGATCGTCGACTACATCTTCCGCCGCCTGGCGCTGGACTTCCTGCCCTTCGAGACCCGCTCGGCCCTCGGCATCCACACCGCCGAGGAGCGCCAGCGCCACCTGGAGACCGGCTCCTACGAGCCCCTCGAGGACGAGCTGGACACCGAGTCGCTGGCCCAGTCGGCCCCGCTGGCCGCCGTCCCGTCGGCCCCGAAGCCGGCGGTCGCCCCGGTCCCGGCTCCGAAGACGGCGCACAGCAACGCCGAACTGGTCGAGATGCAGCTGGGCGTCTCCGCCGACGCTCCGCTCTGCTTCTCCTGCGGTACGAAGATGCAGCGCGCCGGCTCCTGCTACATCTGCGAGGGCTGCGGCTCCACCAGCGGCTGCAGCTGACATCCGGCTGATGCCGTGATCCGCTGAGGCGGGCAGGTCCCTTGGGGGACCTGCCCGCCTCCGGCGTTCTCAGGCCCGCGATCATTGTGTGGACGCCGCGTACGCCGCGGACGAGCGAGGGACACGGGGAGACGGGGAACCATGTGGAGCGGTGACGAGCTGGACCTGGACGCGTATCTGGCACGGATCGGGATCGGGGGCGGGGGCGGGGAACTCCGTCCGGACCTGGAGACGTTGTACGCAGTGCACCGCGCACACACCGCCGCCATCACCTTCGAGAGTCTGGACGTCCTGCTCGGCCGCCCCGTCGAGCTGGACACAAAGGCGATCGAGGAGAAGCTCGTGCACGCCCGCCGCGGCGGCTACTGCTACGAGCAGAACTCGCTGCTGGCCGCCGCACTGGAGCGGATCGGCTTCGAGGTCTCGGGGCGAGGTGCCCGCAACCGCACCCGCGGGGACTCCCTGACACCGGTGACGCACGCCGTCCTCGTAGCCACCGTCGAGGGACAACCGTGGCTGTGCGACGCCGGGTTCGGCTACCAGGGCCCGCGTGAGCCCGTCCCGCTGGGGCGGCCCGGCGGCGAGGTGCGGCAGGGGGAGTGGACGTACCGCGTACGCGAGGAGGAGGACGACATCCTCGTGCTGTGCTTCCTGCGCGGGGGAGCCTGGCGCGACCTGTACGCGTTCTCCCCGCAGCGGTACCACCCCGTCGACTACCTCCTGCTCAACCACTACAGCTCCACCCACCCCCGCTCCGCCTTCATCGGGCGAGTCATCGTCCAGCACCCGGGCGACGACGTCCGCCGGGCGCTGGTCGGGCGCGAGCTCACCCGGCTGCACCCCGACGGGCGGGACGAGCGGCGGTCCGTCGGCCCGGACGAGCTGCTCGACGTGCTCGACCGGGAGTTCGGGCTTCGGCTGCCTGAGCGGGACGCGGCGGAACTGGTGCGGATCCACCGCGCCGGGGACTGACCCGGGCCGCGCCGGGACCGTACGATGGCGCAGTGCTGGTCAAGTGGATTCGCTGCACGGTGACGGACCGACGCGGGTTCGAGCGCGGACAGCGAAAATGGGCGGGGCTGCCGGGCGAGCCGGGATTCCGGGGACAAGGCGGCGGCTGGAGCCGGGGCCGGCAGGGGGTCGCGCATGTCTTCGCGTTCTGGGAGAGCCGTTCCTTCTACGACTCTTTCATGGCCCGCAGCCACGACCGGCTCGCCGCGGCGCAGCACGGCACCTACACCGATGCGCGGGTCACGCTCTTCGACCACCGCTTCGATGTGAAGACCGGGTTCGAGCCGCGCTTCACCGACGCCGACGTCGTCCGGGTGGCGCACACCCGTGTCCGGGAAGGGCGAGTGGACCACTTCGCCCTCATGCAGGAGAAGGTGTGGAATCCGGCCATGGCCGGTTCGCCGGGCATGATCCGCGGCCTTTTCGGGGAGGCCCCGGGCCGGGAGTTCCTGGTGCTGTCGATGTGGCACGCGGCCGCGGAGCACGGCAAGTACCGGCAGGAGCGGGTCGAGCGGCTCTCCCTGCGCGCCCAGATCCAGGCCGACATCGAGGCCCTCACCGGTGACGTCGTCGACCTCGAACCCTCCTGGACGGTATGACCGTACGACGACCGGCGGGCCTACCGGCGTGCCCGGCCGGTCGGCTCCCGGTGGCCGAATAGGGTCGGGGGATGTCTCGACCACGCCGCATCGTCCTTGTCCGGCACGGGGAATCCGAGGGAAACGCCGACGACTCGGTGTACGAACGGGAACCCGACCACGCGCTGCGGCTGACCAGGAACGGCCGCGAGCAGGCCGCGGCGGTCGGCGAGCGGCTGCGCGAGCTCTTCGGTGACGAGACGATCAGTGCGTACGTCTCCCCGTACCGCCGGACCCTGCAGACCTTCCGGGAGCTGCGGCTGGATCCGACGCGGGTCCGGATGCGCGAGGAGCCGAGGCTGCGCGAGCAGGACTGGGGAAACTGGCAGGACCGGGACGACGTACGGCTCCAGAAGGCGTACCGGGACGCGTACGGCCACTTCTTCTACCGCTTCGCGCAAGGGGAGTCGGGCGCCGACGTGTACGACCGTGTCGGGTCCTTCCTGGAGAGCCTCTACCGCAGCTTCGAGGCCCCGGACCACCCCGAGAACGTGCTGCTGGTGACGCACGGGCTGACCATGCGGCTGTTCTGCATGCGGTGGTTCCATTGGTCGGTGGCCGAGTTCGAGGCCCTGTCCAACCCCGGGAACGGCGAATTCCGGACGCTCGTGCTGGCACCGGACGGCCGGTACCGGATGGACCGCCCGTTTGAGCGCTGGACCACACCCGAGCCTTATGACCTGGACGGCTAGAGTGACCCGCGATGACCCCTGACTCCACTCCCGAACGGCGCTACGCACGCGCCATGTCCAGCCTCCGCGGGCTGGCGCTGGGCGATGCCCTGGGCTCCCAGTACTTCGTCCCCGTGAACTACCCGCGCCTCAAGCGGCGCGAACTCCCTGCCGGCACCGAGACGTGGCAGTGGACCGACGACACCGAGATGGCCTGTTCGGTGGTGGCCGTGCTCGCCGAGCACGGTCGCATCGACCAGGACGCGCTGGCCGGCTCGTTCGCCCACCACCACGACTTCGACCGGGGCTACGGGCCCGCCGTGAACCGGATGCTCCGCCTGATCCGGGAAGGCGAGGACTGGCGCACGCTGGCCGCCGAGCTGTTCAACGGGCAGGGCTCGTGGGGCAACGGCGCCGCGATGAGGATCGCGCCGCTGGGCGCCTGGTACGCGGACGACCCCGAGCAGGCCACGCACCAGGCGGAGATCTCCGCCTACACCACCCACCAGCACCGCGAGGCCGTCTGCGGGGCCATGGCCGTCGCCGCCGCGGCCGCGCTCGCGGCGGCCCCGGCCGGACCGCCGAAGGCCGCCGACCTGCTGGACGGCGTGATCGCACTGGTGCCGCGCAGCGCCGTGGGCGCCGGAGTACGGCGGGCACGGGACATGCTCGACTACGGCGATGCGACGACGGTCGCGGCAGTACTGGGCTGTGGGCGGCGCACGAGCGCCCATGACACCGTGCCGTTCGCGCTGTGGTCGGCGGCGCGGTCGCTTGACGACTACGAGCGGGCGTTCTGGACCACCGCGCAGGTGGGCGGGGACGTCGACACGACCTGCGCGATCGTCGGCGGGGTGCTGGGCGCACGCGGTGACGAGGTGCTGCCGGCCGCGTGGCTGGCGCGTACCGAGGCCCTGCCGGCCTGGCTGCCGGAGGCCGCGACGCGATAGCGGAAGGTGGCCCGTGGCGTCCGGGAGCGGGGTGAAATACCCCGTTCCGATTGTCACGGTCCTGCCACAGGAGTCTTTTGATCCTGTTCAAAACTGCATGGCACCGGCCTACTCTGTCCGCTCCGCCGCCCCCATCGGAACTCGGGGGCGGACGACAGGGGAGGGGAACCCGATGTCAGAGAACACCGACGGGGTGGACGACACCGCGGCCGGCACCGCAACCGAGGGCGCGGCCAACGGGACGTCGAGCGGTGGGTCCAACGAAGCGTCCGCGGCCGGAGATCCACTCGCGGGCACGGCTCCGACCGCAGGCAGACCCGCCGGAGCGGCCGGACCTGCAGGGCCGGGCGTCGGAGCCCCGGCCGACGCCGCCGCCTGGCAGGCCTGGCAGGAGCAGCAGCGGCGCGAACGGGCCGCCGCGGCCCGCGCCAAGGCCGCCGCGCCGCCCGCGTGGGCCGTACTCGTGCGGCCCGCCCAGGCCGCCCCCATCGGGACCGCCACCCTCGCCGCGGCCGGCCTCGCGGGACTCGCCGCGGCCCTGCTCCTCGGCGACGGCATGGGCCCTGGCCTGCTGCTCGCCATCGTGCCCGCCGTCGTCGCCGCGTACGCCGCCGCCCGCACGGCCCGTCGTACGGCCCGCCCCTGGACCGTGGTCTGGGCGATAGGCTGCCTCGCACTCCTGGCCGTACCCGCCCTGCGCGACTCGGCGTGGCCGTCCACCCTCGCGATCCTCTCCGCCGTCCTGCTCGGCGCGCTGGCCCTGCACGGCAGCCGCACCTGGCCCGGAGTCCTACTCAGCCCGCTCGGCTTCTTCGAAGCTGCCGTGTCCGGCGTCGGCTGGGCCTGGTCCGGCCTGCGCTCGCGCAGCGGCGTCAGCAAGGACCGCTGGCTGCCGGTCGCCAAGGCCGGCGCCGTGGCGGTGGCCCTCCTGCTGCTCTTCGGCACGCTGTTCGCCTCGGCCGACGCGGCGTTCGCCGATCTGCTGGGCGGGCTGACGCCCGACATCTCCATCGGGGACGGGCCCCTGCGGATCCTGCTCTTCCTCGTCGGCGCCCTCCTCGCGCTGGCCGCCGCCCGCACCGCCGCGGCCCCGCTGCGCTGGGACCGGATCAAGGTGACCCCCGGCAGGCCGAGGTCCCGCGTCGAATGGGCCCTTCCGCTCGTCCTGCTCAACCTGCTGTTCGCCGGCTTCAACGCCGTGCAGCTGGCCGTTCTGTTCGGCGGCTACGACAAGGTCCTGGAGAGCACCGGCCTCAGCTACGCCGAGTACGCCCGGCAGGGTTTCTGGCAGTTGCTCTGGGCCACCCTGCTCACTCTCGCAGTGATCGCCCTCGCGCTGCGCTGGGCCCCGCGCGACGGCGCGGGCGACCGCCGCTTCGTCCGCGTCGTCCTCGGGGCGCTGTGTGCGCTGGCCCTGGTCGTCGTCGCCTCCGCGCTGCGCCGGATGGACCTCTACGTGGACGCGTACGGCCTGACCAGGCTGCGCGTGTCGGTGGCCGCGATGGAGCTGTGGCTCGGGCTGGTCATCGTACTGATCATGGCAGCCGGGGTGTTCGGCGCGCGCTGGCTGCCGCGCGCGGTCGCGGGGAGCGTGGCGGCCGGCGTCCTGGCCTTCGGCCTGCTGTCCCCGGACGGGATGGTCGCCGAGAGCAACGTGGCCCGGTTCCAGGCGGACGGCAAGATCGACCTGGCCTACTTCCAGAGCCTGTCGGCGGACGCCGTGCCGGCCCTGGACCGGCTGCCCGAGCCCCGCAGGTCCTGCGCCCTGTACGGGATCAGTGCCGAAATCTCCAGGGCGGGCGACGTCCCGTGGTACGCCATGAGCCTCGGCGAGCACCGGGCCCGCCAGATTCTGCGCGAGCGGCCGGTGACCGCGTCGTACGAGGTCTGTTCGCGCCTCGGCGCGTTCGGCAGCCGCATCGAGTACTAGGGGGCGCGGCACGGGGTCCGGGCACGGGGCACGGTGCCGCGCCCGGATCCCGTACGTCGGGGCCGGCTCAGGCCGCCGGACCGCTCTTCGCGGCGGCTCCGTTGAGGGCATCCAGGTCGCTCTTGCGCACCCTGATCACCAGCAGCGCGGTGGCCAGGGCGAGACCGGCCATCGCCACGGCGGCGCCGAACGCGGTGGAGATGCCCTGGGTGAGCACGAGATCGCCCCAGGGATCGGGCAGCTGGCCGGTCTCGTTGAAGGCGGCCAGCTGTTCCGGCCGAGCCTGCGCCATGAAGACGGGGACCTGCTGGTCGGCCTCGGTGCGGGCGGCCGTGCCGAAGACGGTGACCAGGATGGACAGCCCCAGGGAACCGCCCACCTGCTGGCTGGCGTTGAGCAGTCCGGAGGCCGCGCCCGCCTCTCTCGGCGCGACTCCGGAGACGGCGGTGAGGGTGAGGGTCACGAAGTTGAGCCCCATGCCGAAGCCGAACAGCAGCATCGGCCCGAGCACCCCGGCGAGGTACGAGGAGTCGGTCCGGATGAAGGTCAGCCAGGTGAGCCCGGTGCCTACGAGGGCGGTTCCGGTGACCATGAACGGCTTGGGGCCGAAGCGGGGCAGGAAGCGCTGGGAGAGACCCGCGGCCGTGACGATGGCGACGGTCACGGGTAGGAACCCGAGTCCGGACTGGATCGGGGAGAAGCCCAGAACGTTCTGCACGAACTGGACGATGAAGAAGAACATCCCGAACATCGCCGCGGCGAGACCGAGCATGATCAAGTACGTGCCGGCTCGGTTGCGGTCGGCGAACATCCGCAGCGGGATGATCGGTTCGGCGGCCCGGGACTCGATGGCGACGAAGAGCGCGAGCAGGACGACGGCAGCGGCGAACGAGCCGAGCGTGAGGGAGTCGCGCCAGCCGTCTTCCGAGGCGCGGATGAACCCGTAGACCAGCGAGGCCATGCCGCCGGTGGAGGTGAGGGCGCCGGCGACGTCGAAGCGGCCGGGGTGGCGCTCGGACTCGCTGATGTAGAGCGGGGCGAGGATCGCGATCAGCACGCCGATCGGCACGTTGACGAAGAGCACCCAGCGCCAGTCGAGCCACTCGGTCAGCATGCCGCCGGCCAGCAGGCCGATGGCGCCGCCGCCCGCGGAGACGGCGGCGAACACCCCGAAGGCCCGGTTCCGTTCGGGGCCCTCGGGGAAGGTCGTGGTGATCAGGGCGAGCGAGGTCGGGGAGGCGATCGCACCACCGACGCCCTGGAGGGCGCGGGCTGCGAGCAGCTGCCAGGGTTCCTGGGCGAAACCGCCGAGGAGGGAGGCCAGGGTGAAGAGCAGGATTCCGGCCATGAACACGCGGCGCCGGCCCAGGATGTCGCCGGCCCGGCCGCCCAGCAGGAGCAGGCCGCCGAAGGTGAGCGTGTAGGCGCTCAGTACCCAGGAGAGGTCGGTGGTGCTGAAGTCGAGGGCGGTCTGGATATGCGGGAGCGCGATGTTCACGATCGTCGCGTCGAGGACGACCATGAGCTGGCATGCGGCGATGACGGTGAGCGCCACGCCGGGGCGCCCCTCCCGGCGGGCCGCGCCCGGTATCCGGGGTTTGGTGAGTTGAGAGCTTGTCACTGAGGATCCCCCCCAAAGTGAATGGGTGAACGCAACCGTTCACTGTGGGACCACGGTAGGAGCGAATCCTTAGTGAACGAAAGGATTCACCGGTGCCGAAAATTCACGCGAGGCGGGCGGGGGCCGAGCGCCGACGGACAGATCTGTCGGCCGTTCCTTCACGAATGCGATCGCGAGTGCGGTCCGGTGTCCGTCGACGGGTTCTGCGGAGCCGTCCGGTCCGGATGGTGGACGTCGGCGCGGGTGGCTGATCAGGGGCTTGTGCGGCGGAGAATCGGGCGGGGCGGAGTGCGGTCGGACTCGGCTGGTCCGTTTGTCATGGATGCCTTTCGCGGCGACGGCGATGCATCACACGGAGGTGTGCGGGAGCGAACGAGAGGATCCGGACACGGGCCGGACGCGCGTCGCGACCGGGACGGAGCCGCGTCGGACCCGGGGCGGGGTGTGCAGGCGGCGCGGGGCGGCGTAACCTTGCTGGCGCCATGCCGTACGAAGCACCCACCCACACCGTCGAACGCTCCCTCCGTGCAACCACCGGCGCCAAGGTCATCGCCGGGGTCGACGAAGTCGGACGAGGGGCCTGGGCCGGTCCCGTCACCGTGTGCGCGGCGATCACCGGTCTGCGCCGGCCGCCCGCGGGCCTCACCGACTCCAAACTGCTCACCGCCAAACGGCGCGACGCCCTCGTCGACGTCCTGGAGGCCTGGGTCACCGCGTACGCCCTCGGGCACTCCTCCCCGGAGGAGATCGACGAACTGGGGATGACCGCCGCCCTGCGGCTCGCCGCGGAGCGTGCTCTGGAAGCGCTGCCGGTGCGGCCCGACGCGGTGATCCTCGACGGCAAGCACGACTATCTCGGCTCGCCCTGGCGGGTCCGTACGGTGATCAAGGGCGACCAGTCCTGCGTCGCCGTCGCGGCTGCCTCGGTCATCGCCAAGGTCCGCCGTGACCGCATGATGGCCGAGATAGGCGAACAGGGCGGTGGAATCGAGGACTTCGCTTTCGCCGCCAACGCCGGATACCCCTCACCTGTGCACCGGGCGGCGTTGGAGGTGCGGGGGCCCACCCCCTACCACCGGCTCTCGTGGTCGTACCTCGACGCGCTTCCCCAGTGGCGCCACCTCAAGAAGGTGCGCCGCAGCGAGGAGTCGATGGAGCTGGAAAACGGAGGCCAACTCGGCTTCGATTTCTGATCGCACCCATGTGCCGCTGACCGGTACGTTTCGTACCGGCGTTTGATAGACACCACGTCACGCCTCTCACCCCGCCATCGAGGAGCCTCAGATTCACGAGAGTGCCCAGGGTCCCCGCGTCACGCCGGCCGCGAGCCGCACCGCGCAGACCCCCCGCCCCGTACCTGGTCCGCGTCCCGCCGCCGTGCCGCGGCCCGGACGCCCCGGTCCCGTCCGGCCCGCCCCGCCCGTTCAGCAGGCCACTCCCGGACCCGTTCCCGTAGCCACCGCGGTTCCCGCCGCGCCGTCCGTCTCGGCGGCGGTCCCGCAGATCCAGCTGATCCCGGCATCCGCCGAGGGTGCGCTGGACGCGGCCGAAGAGGCCGTTGACCTGCTGCTCGACACCGGGCGCGCGCCCGGTGACATCCTGGTGCTCACCACCGGCGACCCGCACCCGTGGGCCGCTCACGAGCTGTCCTTCGGCGAGGCCGCGTACTGGGCCCTGCACGAGGCCGGGGACGACGTCTTCTACGCGGACGCCGCGCACGTCAAGCGCGCCTCCGGCCGTCCGGTCGTGGTCTTCGCCGTCAACGGCGGAGCGGTCGACGCGGTCGTCGGCGCCCTGCCAGTCGCCCTCGCGCGGGCCGGTGCGCTGCTGATCGTGTGCGGTGACCCGACGCAGATCAACTCCGTTCTGGGTGCGGGCGTCTGACGCCCCGTATCCCGGTCCGGGCGAGGGGCGGGGCGGGCCGACGGCCGGCCCCGCTTGAAGCCCGGAGGCTGATCCGCCGTACGCCCGCGCCTGGGTGTACGGCCGTGAGGCGTGCCCGCCGGAGTCCGCCCGCACGTGGGTCGGATGCCGGTGGTTGGCATACCTGTGGTCCGCGTGTCGGCGGTCTGCCCGTCCGGGTATGCACCCGTGCGGCCGGGCGGCGGTACGACGGTCAGCGCGCGGCGGTTCGGCGCAGGGCCTCGGCCGCGCCGCCGCCGCTGTGCAGGGCGAGCGGGGAGAACTCGGCCACCGTGTCGCCGAGCCGCTGAGGCCGCGAGTCCGAGCTGGGCCGCCGGCCGCCCCGGCCCTCGCCGAGAACCTGCCACCCGCCCCGGGTCAGCGTGATGTACGCGCCGCAGCGCAGCCCGTGCAGGGTGCAGGCGTCCCGCAGTCCCCACATCCACGCGCCGTCCTCCTCGGTCCACCGCTCGTCGCCCTCGCGGCAGTAGAGCAGCACGGCCGTCCGCACCGGGGTCCGTCGCCGCAGGTCGTGCGGGAGGACCCGGCGCAGCGCGGAGAGCAGGGCGTTGCGGTACTCCCAGCCGTCGGCCGAGGTCGACCGCTGCACGAAGGAGGCGCTCGCCACGAGCTGCTCCTCCGGGCCGAGGACGGCGATGACCGCGGTCGACGGCGCCGGGGCGTGCCGCGAGTGCAGCCCGCTGACGACCTCACGAGGATTGCGCAGCAGCGGAATTCCCGCCGCTGTCCATTCGGCGGGTTCCAGCAGCCGGCCGTGCCGGCTGGCGCCGCCGGTGGCCGCTTTCAGGGACGTGGTCGAGAGCGGGGCGAATCCGAAGGTCACGGTCCTCCCTTCGGGTACACGCCCGCGGACGGGCACGGCTGGAGTGTGGGCGCGCCGCAGCGCGGCCCAAAAGAGTGCCGCGGAGCCGAGCGGGAGCACTCCAATTCTCGCGTGGCCCCGGAGCATGCGGCAACGAGCAATTGACGCCGCCGACCGGAATTCGCCGGTATGCCGTTCATATCCTTGCCCCGCCACGCCGAAGATGACTCATTCGGCTACGGCTGGACCGCCAGTACCAGTGGGAGCACCCCCTTCGCGCCCGCCCGGCGCAGCAGCCGAGCGGCCACGGCGAGGGTCCATCCGCTCTCCGCTCGGTCGTCCACGAGGAGAACCGGCCCTGACGCCTCGGCCAATGTCGCCGCGAGGGCCGGGGGCACGGTCAAGGCCTGGTGGAGCCCCCGCACCCGCTGGGCGCTGTTGGAGGAGGGCAGACCGTACTCCGGTACCTGGTCCGTGTACGCGACCGTCCCGAGCAGCGGCATCCTCCCCACCTCGGCGATGCGTGCGGCCAGCGAACCGACCAGCTGGGGGCGGCTTCGCGAGGGCAGCGCGACCACGCCCACCGGCCGGGCCGGGGCGTCCGGCTCCCCCGAGGCCCAGCCGCCGGGGCCGCGGGCCCAGTCGGCGAGGACGGCCACCACGGCCTGTGCGACGTCGTCGGGAACGGGCTGGTCCGGACTCTGCGGGGCGAGCATCGGGCGCAGCCGGTTGCCCCAGCCGATGTCGGACAGCCGGCCCAGTGCCCGGCCGGTGGCGGCCTGCTCCCCGGCCGGGATGCGGCCCTTGAGGTCGACGCCGACGGCCGTGAGCCCGGTCGGCCACATCTTGCGCGGTTCCAGCTCCACGCCCGGGCGGCCGAGTTCGCCGCGTGCGGTGTCCAGCGCGGTGGTGGAGACGTCCGCGGTGAACCGGGCCCCGGCACAGTTGTCGCAGCGGCCGCACGGCGCGGCTTCCTCGTCGTCGAGTTGGCGGCGCAGGAACTCCATCCGGCACGCCGTGGCCGCCGCGTAGTCGCGCATGGCCTGCTGCTCCGCGGCTCGCTGGCGGGCCACCCACGCGTAGCGCTCGGCGTCGTACGCCCACGGCTCGCCGGTCGAGGTCCAGCCGCCCTTGACCCGGTGCACGGCCCCGTCCACGTCCAGCACCTTGAGCATGGTCTCGAGCCGGGTGCGCCGCAGGTCGACCAGCGGCTCCAGCGCGGGCAGCGACATCGGCCGGCCCGCCTGGGCCAGAACGTCGAGGGTGCGGCGCACCTGCTCCTCGGGCGGGAAGGCCACCGAGGCGAAGTACTGCCAGATCGCCTCGTCCTCCCGGCCGGGCAGGAGCAGGACCTCGGCGTGCTCCACACCGCGGCCGGCGCGGCCGACCTGCTGGTAGTAGGCGATGGGGGAGGAGGGGGAGCCCAGGTGCACGACGAAGCCGAGGTCGGGCTTGTCGAAGCCCATGCCGAGGGCGGAGGTGGCGACCAGCGCCTTGACCCGGTTGGCCTGGAGGTCGTCCTCGGCCTGCTGGCGGTCGGCGTTCTCCGTCTTCCCGGTGTACGAGGCGACCGTGTGCCCGCGGTGGCGCAGGTACGCGGTGACCTCCTCGGCCGCCGCGACGGTCAGCGTGTAGATGATCCCGGAGCCGGGCAGCTCGCCCAGGTGGTCGGCGAGCCAGGCCAGCCGGTGTGCCGCGTCGGGCAGGGTCAGCACCGCCAGGCTCAGGCTTTCGCGGTCCAGCGGGCCGCGCAGGACCAGTGCGTCCGTGCCGGCGCCTGTACCGAGCTGCTCCGCGACGTCGGCCGTCACACGGGCGTTGGCCGTCGCGGTCGTGGCCAGCACCGGGACGCCCGGCGGGAGGTCGGCGAGCATCGTGCGCAGCCGCCGGTAGTCGGGACGGAAGTCGTGGCCCCAGTCGGAGATGCAGTGGGCCTCGTCCACGACGAGCAGACCGGTGGCGGCGGACAGTTTGGGGAGCACCTGGTCGCGGAAGTCCGGGTTGTTCAGCCGTTCCGGGCTCACCAGCAGGACGTCGACCTCGCCCGACGCGACCTCGGCCTGGATTCCCTCCCATTCCTCGGGATTGGCGGAATTGATGGTGCGGGCGCGGATCCCCGCGCGGGCGGCGGCCTCGACCTGGTTGCGCATCAGGGCGAGGAGCGGGGAGACGATCACGGTGGGACCGGCGCCGCTCGCACGCAGCAGCGAGGTGGCGACGAAGTACACCGCGGACTTGCCCCAGCCCGTGCGCTGTACCACCAGCGCCCGCCGCTTGTGCGCGACGAGGGCCTCGATCGCCCGCCACTGGTCCTCGCGCAGCCGCGCGGTTCCCGTGGGATCGCCCACGAGGCGGGCTAGTACGGAGTCGGCCGAGGACCTCAGGTCTGCGTTCATGCCCCCATGCAACCCGATGGCTCCGACATAGCGCCAATGCCGCTCTGAGCCTGTGGATGTTGAGCGGTCAAATGGTTATCCACAGGGCTTTCGGGATCGGATCACGCACGGGATCTTCGGGACATGACGAACAACCACGAATCGCGCACCCCGTCCGGCCAGCCGTCCATCAGCTCGGCCGGATCCACCTCGGACTCCCGGATCACTCTGCGCAGCCCGGCCGAGCTGGCCGACGCCCTGCCCTACATGCTCGGCTTCCACCCCACGGACTCCCTGGTCATGGTCGCCGTGCACGGCGATGGCGGGCGGTTCGGCGGCCGGCTGCGCGTCGGCATCCCGGCAACCCCCGCGGAATGGGAGGACACCGCACGGCAGGTCGCCGACTGCCTGATCCGCGGCAGCGAGCGGCGCGGGAGCAAGCCCGACGGCATCGTCGTCTTCCTCTGCCAGGAGCCGCAGGGAGAGGAGAGCGGCCGGCGGGTGATGACCCGGCTGCGGCCGCTCGCCCAGCGGATCCGGCTGGCCTGCGGCGCGCTGGACGTGCCCGTTCTGGAGGCCCTGTGCCTCTCCGCGGGCCGGTTCTGGTCCTACGTATGCCCCGACGAGCGCTGCTGCCCGGCCGAAGGCAGCCCGCTGGCCGCGGTCGGCACCTCCGTGATGGCCGCCGCGGCCACCTTCGCCGGGCTCCAGGTCCGGGGCTCCCTCAAGGACATCGAGGGCCGGCTGGCGCCGCTGCGCGGGGCTGTCGCCGCGGAGATGGAGAGCGCCCTGGACCGGGCGGCAGCCGCCCTGGTACCGAAGATCCTCGACGGGGCCACCCGGGAGGAGGTCGGCGCCGAGACCCTCACGCTGGCCCGTTCCCTGATGCGGCGGATGACCCTCGCGCCGCCCGTGGAGGGAGGTCCCCACGCCGATGACTGGGACGACGCGCTGCTCGGCCACGACGAGGCCGCCTCAGTGATCCTCGGCCTCCAGGACCGTGAGATCAGGGACATCGCGGCCGAGTGGATGGAGGACGAGGAGGCAGCGCCCGCCCTGCGGCTGTGGCGGGCCCTGGCCCGGCGCTGTGTCGGGGCGTACGGCGAACACGCGGCGGCCCCGCTCACCCTCGCGGGCTGGGTCTCCTGGTCCACCGGGGACGAGCCGACCGCCCGGATCGCCCTCGGACTTGCCTTGCAGGCAGACGGCGAATACCGCTTCGCCCAACTGCTCCACCACGCCTGCAACGAGGGCATCGACCCCGAGGGACTGCGGCAATGCCTGCGGGAAGAACGGCGGCGCCGCGAGCCCCGGCCGGGGCGGCGGACCGCGGGTACCCGTCCCCCCGGCCGCCGCGGCAAGGCGGCTCCCCGCCGTGAGCCCCGCCGCACCGCGGGGAGCGGGCAGTGAGCCCGCTGCGGCCCCGGCACGGGACCCGGGTGCGGCGGCTGCGAAGGGCCCTGGGCGCGGTCCTGAGGCGGCCGCCCCGTCCCGGGCGTGCGCGGTCGGCGGTACGGCCCGTGACCCGGGCGGGGGTGGGGACGTTCAGTTGTGGGGCGGTGGGGGACCGGCCGCGCCGCCGCCCAGCCGAACCGACCGGAGCGCAGACAAGGCGACGCATGTCTCACCCCGCACCCTCCCGACCACCCGGCGTGCCTGCCGCCCGCAGGTCCGAGCCACCGCCGGTGCACGGCGCCGTCATCTGCGTCGCGGCGCCCTGCCTGGTCATCTCGCCGGAGCACGGCCAGCTGACGGGGCGGGGGATCGACGGCATCTACCGTTCCGGGCGGCGGCTGCTCTCCCGGTGCGTGCTGCGCGTCGGCGGGCGGGAACCGGTGGCCGTCCAGGGGCGCAGCCTCGGCGCGGACCGTGCCGCCTTCACCGCCACGGTGCGCACCGGTGCCGAGCCCGGCCCCGATCCGGACGTCGGCGTGGAACGGGTCCGGCACGCGGACGGCACCGAGCGGATCACGCTGCGCAGCTTCACGGCCCGGCCGCTGCGCCTGTCCGTGGAGGTCCTGCTCGGCACGGACCTGGCGGAACTGGCCGCCGTGGCCGCCGGCCGGGCCGGGCCGGAGCTGCCCGCCGCGGTGCATGCCGCCGGGCTGCGCTGGAGCACCGGCGACGCCGAGGCGGTCACCGCCGCCGATCCGTCTCCGGACGACGCGCTGGCCTCCTCCGGGCTGCTGCGCTGGCAGCTCGAACTCGGTCCCGGTGAGTCCCGCACCATCGAGCTGCGGACCACCCAGGACCGCGTCGTCCGGGCTCCGGCGGGCCAGGTGGCCAATCCGCTCGCCGCCGCCCGGGCCGAAGGGGACGACCCGAGAGCCGAGGCGTGGTTCCGGACCGGCGTCGAGGACCTCGGGGCGCTGCTCCTGAGGGATCCCGCCGAGCCGGGCGACTCCTTCGCGGCAGCGGGGGTGCCATGGCGCCTGGGGCTGGCCCCGGCGGAGTCCCTGTGGGCCGCCCGGATGGCACTGCCGCTCGGGACCGGACTGGCCGCGGCCACCCTGCGGATCCTGGCCCGCAACCAGAGCGACGGGCGCGGGCCCGACGCGGGGAAGATCCCGGGACCCCTGCGGGGGGCGGGCCCGCAGCTCCCCCCGGGGTGCACGGGCACGGAGGCGACCCTGGCCTTCCCGGCGGTGCTCGCCGAGGCCCGGCTCTGGGGGATGCCGGAGGAGGAGGTGGACCGGCTGCTCCCCGCCGCCGAGCGGTGCCTCGACTGGCTGCGGGGCGCCCTGGGCGAGGACGGCTTCCTGGCCGATCCAGACCCGGGGCCGCGGCGCTGCGAGACCCAGGCCCACGCCCACCGGGCCGCGCTGCTCGGCGCGGACCTCCTCGCCGCACGCGGTCGGCCCGACGCCGAGGAGTGGCGGCAGTGGGCGGCCGCGCTGCGGGAGCGGTTCCGGGCCGAGTTCTGGATCGACGGCCCGGACGGGGGGCGGCCCGCGGCGGCCCTGCATCCCGACGGCCGGCCGCTGCCCCGGCTGACGGGGGCCGCCGCCCACCTGCTCGACACCGGCCTCCTCAGCGGCGGCCGGCTCGCCCCGGGGCTTCTGGACCGGGTCCGCACCGAGCAGCTGGCCCGACTGCTCGGCGCGCCCGCCATGGACTCCGGGTGGGGGCTGCGGAGCATGGCGGCCAGGGAACCGGGTCACAACCCGTTCGGCCACCGATCCGGCGCGGTGCGCGCGTACGAGAGCGCCGTGGCGGTGGCCGGACTGGCCCAGGCGGGCTTCGAGAAGGAGGCCACCGGCCTGCTCCGGGGCCTGCTGGACGCGGCGGAGAGCTTCGGGTACCGACTGCCGGAGATGTTCGCGGCCGAGCAGCGCACCTCCGGCAGCGCTCCGATTCCGCACCCGGCGGCCTGTCGCCCGGCCGCGGTGGCCGCCGCGGCCGGGATCCACGTCCTGACAGCCCTCGCCGGGATCCGCCCCGACGCCCCTGCGGGGACGGTCGCCCTCGCCCCCCTCCCCGGCGCACCGCTCGGTGCGCTGCGCCTCTCCGGCCTGCGTGTGTCGGGGGAGCCCTTCGCGGTCCGGATCAGCCGGCTGGGCCTCGGCATGGTGGAGGAGGCGGCCGATGCGCTCGTACTGGGGGGCTAGCCTCCACTCCAGCGTCTTCAAGGTCACCAAAGCGCTGTTTATCGTCAGGCAGACGACTATGATCGCGGCATGTCGCCCTACGACCCGTCGGCCTTTCCGCCCTTCGCCGTCACCGTCGACCTGGTCGTGCTCACCGTACGGCGCCACGCGCTCTGCGCGCTGGTCGTCCGGCGGGGTGAGCAGCCGTTCCAGGGGCGCTGGGCGCTGCCCGGCGGATTCGTGCGCGGAGACGAGGACCTGGCGGCGGCCGCCGCCAGGGAACTCTCCGAGGAGACCGGGCTGTGCGCGCACGACCCCGCCGTGCCGGGCGTGGGCAACGGGGCCCATCTCGAACAGCTGGCCACTTACGGTGATCCGAAGCGGGATCCGCGGATGCGTGTCGTCAGCGTGGCGCATCTGGTGCTCGCTCCCGACCTGCCTGCGCCCCGGGCCGGCGGAGATGCCAACAGCGCCCGCTGGGCCCCCGTCGACGAGCTGCTGGAATCCGAGGACCAGGCGTTCGCGGGGCTCGCCTTCGACCACGCCCGGATCCTCGACGACGGTGTGGAGCGGGCCCGTTCGAAGATCGAGTACTCCTCCCTCGCCACCGCCTTCTGCCCGCCCGAGTTCACCGTCGGCGAGCTGCGCCGGGTCTACGAGGCCGTCTGGGGCGTGGCCCTCGATCCACGGAACTTCCACCGCAAGGTCACCGGGACCCCCGGGTTCCTGGTGCCGGCCGGAGGGACGACGACCCGTCAGGGTGGGCGCCCCGCCCAGCTGTTCCGCGCGGGCGGGGCCACCCTGCTCAACCCGCCGATGCTGCGTCCGGAAGTCTGACGCCGAGCCGACGGTCCCGGCTTCCGTTCCGAAGGCAATATCGGCATTCCATCGGACCGGTTGCGCCGTAAATCGGACATATCGCGCTATCTTGCTTGCGGTACTCACCCTGCCGCAGAGCGGTCTCACCCCCCCCGCGAGAGAAGCGATGCTCCAGGCAATCGGACTCACCAGCACATCCCGCCCCGACACCCGGCCCCTCGTGGACGACCTCTCGTTCGAGGCCCGCCCGGGGAGCGTGACCGCCCTGCTCGGCGAGCCGGGATCGGGCAAGACCACCGCGCTGCGGCTCATGCTCGAACTCGAACCGGGCCGCGGCGTCACCTACTTCCGCGGCCGTCCGCTGCACCGGATCCCGCATCCGAGCCGTGAGGTCGGCGTGCTGCTCGGCGACGTCCCCGGCAACCCTGCGCGCACCGTGCGAAACCAGCTGCGGATGCTCTGCGCCGCCGCAGGTGTGCCGGCCTCCCGGGCCGACACCATGCTGGACGTCGTCGGTATCGCGGGCCTGCGGGACCAGCGGCTCGGCTCGCTCTCTCTGGGCATGGAGCGACGGGTCGCGCTGGCCGCGGCGCTGCTCGCCGACCCCTGCACCCTGCTCCTGGACGAGCCTACGGCCGGTCTGTCCCCACGTGAACGCGGCTGGTTGCACGGGCTGCTGCGCGGCCACGCCTCGCTCGGCGGAGCGGTGCTCTTCACCACCGACGACGCCAAAGAGGCGGCCCGCAGCGCCGACCGGGTCGTCAGCATCGAGGCGGGCCGCCTCGTCGCCGACCAGGACGCCGCGGAGTTCGCCCGGACCCGGCTGCGGCCGCGCGTCGCCGTGCGCACCCCGCACGCTGCCCGGCTGGCCGACGTGCTGGGCCGGGAGGCCCGGGCGGCCCAGCGTGCCATGGAGATCGTGGCGGAGAGCGGCAGCCGCCTGTCGGTGTACGGCAGCAACTGTGCCGAGGTCGGCGAGGCGGCGTTCCGGCACGGGGTGCTCGTCCACCAGCTCGCCGACGAGACCGGAGACGCAGGCGCTCCCACGCCGCCCGTCCCGCGCGCCCGCGCCGAGGCCGCCGGAGCCCAGCCCGCCTCCGCCTCCGGCGAAGCCCCGGGCGAGGTGTCTGACGAGCCCCCCGGCGGACGGCCGCCGCGCGCCCGGTCCGGGCGGCCCGCATCCGCGGTGCGCCGCGTCGGCGGACCACTGCGGCCGCTGCGCTACGAGCTGCTCCGGGTCTTCGGGACCGCCACCCCCGCCCTCACCACCGCGCTCGTCGTCGCCGTCTCCGTCCTGACCACCCTGGTGCTGGCCCGGGCCGGGCACACCCCGCAGAACCGGCTGCTCGCCGCATGGCCCGAGCAGCTGCCGCTACCGCCCGCGGCCCTCGGCGCCGGCCTGCTCGGCGCCCTGGCCTTCGGCGAGGAGTACCGCTACCCCGCGCTCGCCGCCGATCGGGGCACCGTGCCCCGCCGGATGGGACTCCTCGCGGCCAAGCTCGGCGTCTGCGCCCTGCTCGCGCTGCTGCTGGGCGCCCTCGTGGTGGTGGCCGACGCCGGCGCCCTGGCGCTCGTCTTCGACAGCGGCCCGCTGCGCACCCCGGCGCGATGGCTCTCCCCGGCCGTGAGCTGGGCCGGGCTGCTCATCGGCTGCGCCTGGGCCGGCGTACTTGCCTCCGGTGTCTTCCGGTCCGCCACCGCAGGCCTGGCCGCGGTGCTCGCCGTACCGGTGATGGTGGTGCCGCTGGTGCGCAAGGTACTGGAAGGCCCCTCCGCGTACCCGGTCACCGGACTCGGGCCCCGGCTGCGGGCTCTCACCCGGGTGCAGTGGCCGCCCGAGGCGGACCGCCTGATCCTGGGGGCCTTGCGGGTGATGGCCCAACCCGTCGGCACCGCCCTGGTGTTGTCGCTGATGGTCCTGTTGTGCGCCTATGGGTTCACCGGACTGCGCAGCAGGGTCCGTTGGTGATCGTTTCGGTGCGTACCGGGCCCGGACGGGACCGTTGAAGTCCGCGTCGCGTGACGCGGACCGCAACTCCCCGCAAAAGGCCCGGTTCTTTACGATAAGTCGTCAATTGAGTAGGTGGCACCGATCACCCTTTCGTGTGCTTTTCACCAAAGACCTCAAGGGCGATCGAGGCGCGGCCGACAAAGGATTCGTGAGTACCCTTGCGCACACCATGATGACCGCCGCCCGCCATGCCGACTCCGGCCTCGCCGGCCCGGGCGAACTCGACCGCTACCCCTACGCGGAGGCCCCCGGGCCCGACCGCGTCGGAGCGCCCCGCTGGGACGGCGCCGACGTCGAGTTGAGCCGGGTCGGCCGCCGCGCGGCAGGCAGCCGCGGCCGCGGACTGCACGGCCAACTCGTCCAGCAGCTCGGCCAGATGATCGTCTCCGGCGATCTCGGAGCGGACCGCCCGCTGGTCCCCGAGGAGATCGGCCAGCGCTTCGAGGTCTCCCGCACCGTCGTCCGCGAATCGCTGCGGGTCCTGGAGGCCAAGGGTCTCGTCAGCGCCCGCCCGAACGTCGGCACGCGGGTCCGTCCGGTCGCCGACTGGAACCTCCTCGACCCCGACATCATCGAATGGCGCGCCTTCGGCCCCCAGCGCGACGACCAGCGCCGCGAGCTCGGGGAGCTCCGGTTGACCATCGAGCCGCTCGCCGCCCGCCTCGCCGCCGGTCACGGCCGCCCGGACATCCAGCAGCGCCTCGCCGACATGGTCGAGATCATGGGCCACGCCCTCGGCCAGGGGGACTCGATCACCTTCGCCCGCGCCGACAACGAGTTCCACGCACTCCTCATCCAGGTCGCCGGCAACCGGATGCTGGAGCACCTCTCCGGCATCGTCTCCGCCGCGCTCCAGGTCTCCGGCAGCCCGGTCACCGCCTGCGACCGCCCGAGTGAGGCCTGCGTCGCGCACCACGCGCGGATGGTCGAGGCCCTCGCCGCGGGTGACGCGACGGGCGCCGAGAACGCCATGCGTCAGCTCTTGACGGTGCATCCGGAGGTCGAGCGCGTGGTCCCCGCCCCGCGCGAGCACTGACGGGCGGACGCGCGGGGGCGCGGGGGTGCACGACGTGTCGCCGGACCCCGTCGGGTCCGGCGACACGGGGATGCGGCGCCCCGTTCCGGCCCCGCCGGAACCATGCGTATGACCCTATGACCGGCATTGGCTCATACGGGGTGTGACTCGGGCCACGAAGATTGGGCGTAACGCTCCGCGACGTCACGCGATGACCTAAGAGGTGATGGCCGACGGAGGGAAGACAGCAGCCCTTGCGGGTGCTGTGCAGCTCCCCGGCCCCTGCCCGCGCCCCCGGCCCATCCCCAGTCGGTGGTCGTCGGCTCCGGTCCAGCACCAGGCCGGGGTCGGAAGCCGTTCCCATCGTTCCGAGAGGTTGTTCGTGTCGGCCAGCACATCCCGTACGCTCCCGCCGGAGATCGCCGATTCCGAGTCTGTGATGGCGCTCATCGAGCGGGGCAAGGCCGAGGGGCAGATCGCCGGCGATGACGTGCGTCGGGCCTTCGAGGCTGACCAGATTCCTGCGACCCAGTGGAAGAATGTTCTGCGCAGCCTCAACCAGATCCTCGAGGAAGAGGGTGTGACGCTGATGGTCAGTGCCGCGGAGTCGCCCAAGCGCACCACCCGCAAGAGCGTCGCAGCGAAGAGCCCGGCCAAGCGGACCGCCACCGAGCCGGTGGCCAAGAAGACGGCGGCGAAGACGACGGCAGCGCAGCCCGTGGCCACCGCGGACGCCGCGGCCCCGGCGGCCGGGACGGCGGACCCGGAGATCGCGGACGCCCTCGCGCAGGAGCCCGGAACGGAGCCCGCCGCGAAGAAGACGGCGGCGAAGAAGACGGCGGCCAAGAAGGCCGCGCCCGCCAAGAAGGCCGCCGCCAAGAAGACGGCGGCGAAGAAGACCGCCTCCAAGAAGGACGCCGACGCGGCCGGTGACGAGGAGACCCCGGACGAGGGTCCCGACGCCGTCAAGGCCGAGGCCGACGAAGAGGAGGAGGGCGGCGAGAACAAGGGCTTCGTCATCTCCGACGACGAGGACGACGCCCCCGCTCAGCAGGTGGTCGTCGCCGGCGCCACCGCCGACCCGGTCAAGGACTACCTCAAGCAGATCGGCAAGGTCCCCCTCCTCAACGCCGAGCAGGAGGTCGAGCTCGCCAAGCGCATCGAGGCGGGTCTGTTCGCCGAGGACAAGCTGGCGAACTCCGACAAGCTGGCGCCCAAGCTCAAGCGCGAGCTGGAGATCATCGCCGAGGACGGCCGCCGCGCGAAGAACCACCTGCTGGAGGCCAACCTCCGCCTCGTGGTCTCCCTCGCCAAGCGCTACACCGGCCGCGGCATGCTCTTCCTGGACCTGATCCAGGAGGGCAACCTGGGCCTGATCCGCGCCGTCGAGAAGTTCGACTACACCAAGGGCTACAAGTTCTCCACCTACGCGACGTGGTGGATCCGGCAGGCGATCACCCGCGCCATGGCCGACCAGGCCCGCACCATCCGCATCCCGGTGCACATGGTCGAGGTCATCAACAAGCTCGCCCGCGTCCAGCGCCAGATGCTCCAGGACCTGGGCCGCGAGCCCACCCCGGAGGAGCTGGCCAAGGAACTCGACATGACCCCCGAGAAGGTCATCGAGGTCCAGAAGTACGGCCGCGAGCCGATCTCCCTGCACACCCCGCTCGGCGAGGACGGCGACAGCGAGTTCGGCGACCTGATCGAGGACTCCGAGGCCGTCGTCCCGGCCGACGCCGTGAGCTTCACGCTCCTGCAGGAGCAGCTGCACTCGGTGCTAGACACCCTGAGCGAGCGCGAGGCCGGCGTGGTGTCGATGCGCTTCGGCCTCACGGACGGCCAGCCCAAGACCCTCGACGAGATCGGCAAGGTCTACGGGGTCACCCGTGAGCGGATCCGCCAGATCGAGTCGAAGACGATGTCGAAGCTGCGCCACCCGTCCCGCTCCCAGGTGCTGCGCGACTACCTCGACTGACCGGCAGAGGGTCCGGCGGCGATGCCGACGGCGGTGGCCGCGCGGGTGCGCACGGCCACCAGGCATCCCACTCTGGGTGGAGTCATGCACACTCGGAGTCAGGAGGCCTCATGCGTCGTCCCTTTGCCCGTGCTCTGGCGGGAGCGCTGACCCTGGCGGCGGGAGCGGCCGCGGCCCCGCTGGCCCAGGTGCCGCAGGCGGCCGCGGACAGCGTGGTGATCGGCGGGAAGCCGGTGAAGGTGGCCGACAGTCCCTGGGTCGTGGCCCTCGCCAGCCGTGACCGGTTCGGGGGTACGCGGGGCGGGCAGTTCTGCGGGGGCGTCATCGTGGCACCGGCGAAGGTGCTGACCGCCGCCCACTGCCTGGGGCACGAGGTGCTGGGCGGCCCCGTCGAGTCGGTCGAGGACTTCCGGGTGATCGCCGGGCGTACGGAGCTGCGGGCGACCGACGGCCAGGAGATCGCGGTGCGCTCGGCCCGGGTGAACCCGGACTACGACCCGCGCAGCAACGCCGGGGACCTAGCCGTACTGGAACTCGCCGAAGCCGTGCCGGCGCACTACGTACTCCCCATGGCGGGAGCGGGGCACCCCGCCTACGAGGCGGGGACCGAGGCGGCCGTGTACGGCTGGGGCGACACCAGCGGATTCGGTGACTACGCGTACGCGCTGCGCGCCGCTCCGGTGACCGTTCTGTCGGACGAGGTCTGCGGGCGGGCCTACCCCGGGGACGCCGACGGGCAGTACCGCGCGGATTCCATGGTGTGCGCGGGCGACGACGGGGGCGGCAAGGACGCCTGCCAGGGCGACAGCGGGGGACCGCTGGTGGCGCAGGGGCGGCTCATCGGCCTGGTGTCGTGGGGACGCGGCTGCGGGCGCGCCGACAGCCCGGGGGTGTACACGCGGATTGCGCCGTTCGCCGACTTCGTGACAGGCCCGCAGAGGGCCGCGCAGCCCGCGAAGGCCCAGGATGTCGCGGTCGGCACCCGGAGGGCGTACGAGGCGGGTGCAGGGCCCGTGCAGGGGCCTCGCACGCAGTAGCCCCCGTACCGGCTCCGGGTGTGGACATGAGGACGGGCGGCATCCCTGGGTCGCAGGGGTGCCGCCCGTCGACCGGCCTGGCCGGTCCTGGCTCGTCGGATGCGAGGTGCAGGCCTTGTGTCAGCGGTCCTCGGGTTCGGCGGCATTGGCAGCCGGAGCGGACGTGAGCCGCTCGGTTTCATCCTGTATTTCTGCGGCGATCTTCTTGAGTTCCGGCTCGAACTTGCGACCGTGGTGGGCGCAGAAGAGCAGTTCACCGCCGCTCAGCAGGACGACGCGCAGATATGCCTGGGCGCCGCAACGGTCGCATCGGTCAGCGGCCGTCAGCGGGGTCGCGGGTGTCAGAACAGTAGTCACGTCGCCTCTTCTCTAGCTCGACGAGCTGTCGTACCAGGGTCAACATCCAACCAGGCCGAAAACGTTCCCGCTCGCGGCTTTTCCTCGAAACTTCCTTCCGAAGCTGGCCGGCTGCTGCCGGTTGGCGGCGAAGGAGCCGTATTGCGTTGCTTTACGGTTTCGCGTTGTCAGTCGTTCGCTTGTTGCAGTTCCATCCTCCCCGGCGTGAGTGCCAGGTTGTTCATGAGGACGTGCCCGAACCCTAAATGGTTCATGCCTGGAAGGGAACGTGATGTTTGCTTCACCCCCCGGGGGGATCGAACATCCGTGCGGATCTGGACTAGGCTGAGGAACGCGCGAGGGTGGCGTTGCATCGGCTCTACCTGGCCTCGGTACCCTTCGACCGGCAACCGAGCCACCCCTGCGCCCGACCGGGCCAGAAAAGAAATTCAGCGAGGAGCGAACTGCGTGACCGCCGACACGTCCGTGCCTTCCAGCGCGCTGCTGTCCGGAGCAGACCGGGACGGTTCCAACTACACCGCGCGGCACCTGCTCGTCCTCGAAGGGCTGGAGGCCGTCCGCAAGCGCCCCGGCATGTATATCGGCTCGACCGACAGCCGGGGCCTCATGCACTGCCTCTGGGAGATCATCGACAATTCCGTCGACGAGGCCCTGGGCGGCTACTGCGACCACATCGAGGTGATCCTCCACGAGGACTCCTCCGTGGAGGTCCGCGATAACGGCCGCGGCATCCCCGTGGACGTCGAGCCCAAGACCGGCCTGTCCGGCGTCGAGGTCGTCATGACCAAGCTGCACGCCGGCGGAAAGTTCGGCGGCGGCTCGTACGCGGCCTCAGGCGGCCTGCACGGCGTGGGCGCCTCCGTGGTCAACGCCCTCTCCGCCCGCCTGGACGTCGAGGTCGACCGGGGCAGCTCCACCCACGCCATCAGCTTCCGCCGCGGCGTCCCCGGGATGTTCACCGAGCAGGGCCCCGACAGCCCCTTCGACCCCGCCAACGGCCTGCGCAAGGTCAAGCGCATCGCCAAGGGGAAGACCGGCACCCGCGTCCGCTACTGGGCCGACCGCCAGATCTTCCTCAAGGACGCCCGGCTCGGCCTGGAGACGCTCTACCAGCGCGCCCGCCAGACCGCCTTCCTCGTCCCCGGCCTGACCCTGGTCGTCCGCGACGAGCGGGGCATCGACGGCGCCGGCAAGACCGAGGAGACCTTCCGTTTCGACGGCGGCATCAGCGAGTTCTGCGAGTACCTCGCCCAGGACAAGGCCGTCTGCGACGTGCTGCGCCTGACCGGCACGGGCACCTTCAAGGAGACCGTCCCGGTCCTCGACGACCGCGGCCACATGACCCCCACCGAGGTCACCCGTGAGCTCGGCGTGGACATCGCCCTGCGCTGGGGTACGGGGTACGAGACCAACGTCAAGTCCTTCGTGAACATCATCGCCACCCCCAAGGGCGGCACCCACGTCTCCGGCTTCGAGCGCTCGGTCGCCAAGACCGTCAACGAGGTGCTGCGCTCGGCCAAGCTGCTGCGAGTCGCCGAGGACGACGTGGTCAAGGACGACGCGATGGAGGGCATGACGGCCGTCGTCACCGTCCGCCTCGCCGAGCCGCAGTTCGAGGGCCAGACCAAGGAGGTGCTCGGCACCTCGGCGGCCACCAGGATCGTCGCCGCCGTGGTCGCCAAGGAGCTCAAGGCCTTCCTGACCTCCACCAAGCGGGACGACAAGCAGCAGGCCCGCTCCGTGATGGAGAAGATCGTCGCGGCCGCCCGGACCCGGATCGCGGCCCGCCAGCACAAGGAGGCGCAGCGCCGCAAGACCGCGCTGGAGTCTTCCTCGCTCCCCGCCAAGCTGGCCGACTGCCGTAGCGACGACGTGGAGCGCAGCGAGCTCTTCATCGTCGAGGGCGACTCCGCCCTCGGCACCGCCAAGCTCGCCCGGAATTCGGAATTCCAGGCGCTCCTGCCGATCCGCGGCAAGATCCTCAATGTCCAGAAGTCGTCGGTCTCGGACATGCTCAAGAACGCCGAGTGCGGGGCGATCATCCAGGTCATAGGAGCCGGCTCGGGCCGGACCTTCGACATCGACGCGGCCCGGTACGGAAAGATCGTCCTGCTCGTCGACGCCGATGTGGACGGCGCGCACATCCGCTGCCTGCTGCTGACCCTGTTCCAGCGGTACATGCGCCCGATGGTCGAGGCGGGCCGGGTCTTCGCGGCGGTGCCGCCGCTGCACCGGATCGAGCTGGTCCAGCCGAAGAAGGGCCAGGACAAGTACGTCTACACGTACTCGGACAACGAACTGCGCCAGACCCTGCTGGAGTACCAGCGCAAGAACATCCGGTACAAGGACTCGATCCAGCGGTACAAGGGCCTCGGCGAGATGGACGCGGACCAGCTGGCGGAGACCACCATGGACCCCCGCTTCCGCACCCTGCGCAGGATCAACATCGGCGACCTGGACTCGGCCGAGACGGTCTTCGACCTGCTCATGGGCAATGAGGTGGCCCCGCGCAAGGAGTTCATCACGAGCTCCGCGGCCACCCTGGACCGCTCGCGCATCGACGCCTGAGCGGGCAGGAGGCCCGTCCGGTTCCACGGCATACCGGTGCTCTTCGTTCCATCACCTGAAGGAGTGAAGAGCACCGGGACATCAGTCCGGAAAGCGACCATTGAGCCCATCCTTGGGGGCGCGCGGCCAATGCGGCAGCGGACAAGGAGAGTTCGGTGGACAAGCACGATGGTCGTGATACCGGAACGATCCGGTTGGACGACCCCTGGTACGACGCGCTGGCCGTCGGCTGGGGCGAGGGTGAGGAAACGGCCCCGCCGCGCCCGGCCTTCGGCGACCGCCCCGCGCCAGGCGCATCCGACATCTACCTCGAAGTGCAGCGCAGCGCAGCATTCCAGGAGGTCCGCAGCCGCTACCGCAGGTTCGTCGTCCCCGCGACCGCCGGCTTCTTCCTCTGGTACGTCGCCTACGTGGTCGCCGCCACCGCGGCGCCCGGCCTCATGGCCCGGCCCGTGGCGGGCGCGGTCAACGTGGCCATGCTGGCGGGGCTCGCCCAGTTCCTCAGCACCTTCCTGCTGACCTGGGCCTACGCCCGCCACGCGCGGCTGCGCCGGGACCGGGCCGCGCTGGACCTGCGCTGGACCGTCTTCGAGCAGGAGCGCGACCAGGTGCGGAACCGGGCGAGGGAGGCCGGCCGGTGACCACGGAACACCAGGCCCTCGCGCTGGTCCTGTTCAGTGTCTTCATCGCGGTGACCCTGGGCATCACCACCTGGGTCAGCCGGAACCGGCACGGGTCGGCCGAGGAGTTCTACGCGGGCGGGCGGCTGTTCTCCCCCCTGGAGAACGGTTTCGCTATCGCGGGCGACTACATGTCCGCCGCCTCCTTCCTCGGCATTTCGGGGTTGATCGCCCTCTTCGGCTACGACGGCCTGCTGTACTCGGTGGGGTTCCTCGTCGCCTGGCTGGTGGTGCTGTTCCTGGTCGCCGAACTGGTCCGCAACTGCGGGCGCTTCACCCTCGCCGACGTGGTCGCCGCCCGGATGAGCGAGCGGCCGGTGCGCATCGCGGCGGGCACCTCGTCGGTGGTCGTCTCCGTGCTCTACCTCGTCGCGCAGATGGTCGGCGCGGGCAGTCTGGTCGCCCTGCTCCTCGGCAATTCGAGCGCCGCGGCCCGGACGCTCACCGTGGTCGGCGTCGGCGCCCTGATGGTGGTCTACGTGTCCTTCGGGGGGATGCGGGCCACGACCTGGATCCAGATCGTGAAGGCCGTGCTGCTGATGGGCGGGGCGATCACGCTGACCGTGCTCGTCCTCCTGCGCTTCCACGGGAACTTCGACCAGCTGCTCACGACCGCCGCCGGCCGGAGCGGGCACGGCCTGCGGTTCCTGAGTCCCGGCCTCAAGTACGGCGGGGGCTGGACCGCCCGCGTGGACTTCATGAGCCTCGGTCTCGCACTGGTCCTGGGCACCGCCGGACTGCCGCACATCCTGTCGCGCTTCTACACCGTGCCCACCGCGCGGGCGGCGCGCCGCTCGGTGGTGTGGGCGATCGCGCTGATCGGCGGCTTCTACCTGATGACCATCGTGCTCGGCTTCGGGGCGGCGGCGCTCCTGGGCCCCGACGAGGTGCGGGCTTCCAACGCCTCCGGGAACACGGCCGTTCCGCTGCTCGCCGCCTTCCTCGGCGGCGGCGCCGACTCGGCGGGGGGCGCGGTGCTGTTCGCGTTCGTGGCCGCCATCGCCTTCGCCACGATCCTTGCGGTCGTCGCCGGGATCACCCTGGCCTCGTCGGCCTCCGTCGCCCACGACCTCTACGCCTCCCTCAAGAGGCGCCACGCCAGGCAGCGCAGCGAGGTCTCCGTGGCCCGGGCCGCGGCCGTCGGCATCGGGGCGGTGGCGATCGCCCTGGGGCTGCTCGCCCAGGACCTCAATGTGGCGTTCCTGGTGGGCCTGGCCTTCGCGGTGGCCGCCTCGGCCAATCTGCCGGTGCTGCTGTACTCGCTGTTCTGGCGCGGCTTCACCACGCGGGGAGCCGTCTGGTCGGTGTACGGCGGCCTGATCCCGGCGGTGCTGCTGGTCGTCCTCTCGCCGGTGGTGTCGGGGAGCCCCGAATCGCTCTTCCCGGGCGTGGACTTCCAGTACTTCCCGCTGCAGAACCCGGGCATCGTCTCCATTCCGCTGGGCTTCCTGGCGGGCTGGCTGGGTACCGTCACCTCCGTCGAGGAGGCCGACGAGCGCAAGCACGCGGAGACCGAGGTGCGCTCGCTGACCGGCGCCGGAGCGGTGTGAGCCCGTTCAGGACCCGTCCGACGGGAGCCAGGTGTAGCGGTGCTCGGGGCGGCCGGTCTCGCCGTAGCGCAGGGCCAGGCTGACGCGCCCGGAGCGTTCGAGGAGCTTGAGGTAGCGCTGGGCGGTCTGGCGGCTGATGCCCGCGCGGTCGGCGATCTGCTGGGTGGACAGCGGGCCGTCGGCGGAGCGCAGGACCTGGCGGACCAGTTCCGCGGTGGTGGGCGAGTGGCCTTTGGGCAGGTCGTTCGGGGATCCGGCGGCGGCGAGGGCGCCGAAGATCCGGTCCACCTCGGCCTGTTCGGCCTCGCCGCCCGTCTCCAGGGTGCGGCGCAGCGTTCCGTACGCCTCCAGCTTCGTGCGCAGGCCGGCGAAGGTGAAGGGCTTGACCAGGTACTGGAGGGCGCCGAGGCGCATGGCGGCCTGGACGGTGGCCAGGTCGCGCGCGGCCGTGACCATGATCACGTCGGTGCGGTGGCCGAGCTGGCGCAGGCGGCGCACCAGATCGAGGCCGTTCTCGTCCGGGAGGTAGTGGTCGAGGAGGATCAGGTCCACCGGGCGGGAGGTGAGGAAGTCGAGGGCCTCGGCCGCCGAATGGGCCTGCGCCGTCACCTGGAATCCGGGAACCTTCGCCACGTACGCCGCGTTGATCCGGGCAACACGCATGTCGTCGTCGACGACCAATACGTGGATCGGGGTCTCGTTCATCGCAGGGCCTCCGGGAGTACGACGGAGAACTCCGCCCCTCCGTCCGCTGTCTCGCCGGCCCGGGCGCTGCCGCCCTGCCGCTCCGCGAGGCGGCGTACGAGGGCGAGGCCCAGCCCGCGCTCGCGGTGGGCCTTGGGCTGCTTGGTCGACCAGCCTTCCGTGAAGATCTCCTCGCGGCGCGCGGCAGGGACCCCGGGGCCGCTGTCGCGCACGAGGAGCACGGCCGTGCGTCCTTCGGCGCGCAGCTCCACCTCGACCAGGGGCGCCGTCGAACCGGCCGCGGCGTCCAGGGCGTTGTCCACCAGGTTGCCGAGGATCGTGACGAGGCCGCCCGGGTCCACGACCCGGTCGGGCAGGAGCGTGGCCGAGGCCAGCCGCAGGGGGACGCCTCGCTCCGCGGCCACCGTCGCCTTGCCTACGAGGAGGGCCGCCAGCAGCGGGTCGTGGACCTTCTCGGTGACCTGTTCGGCGGTGGTGCGGTGCACCCCGACGACCTCGGTCACGAACTCCACCGCCTCCTCGTGCAGGCCCAGCTCCAGCAGGCCGAGGAGGGTGTGGAGGCGGTTGGCGTGTTCGTGGTCCTGGGCGCGAAGGGCGTCGATCAGGCCCCGGGTGGAGTCGAGCTCGCGTCCCAGGTGCTCCAGTTCGGTGCGGTCGCGCAGGGTGGCGACGGCGCCGCCGTCCTCGGTGGGCATCCGGTTCGCGACCAGGACCCGCGGGCCCTGGACGGTGACCAGGTCCCGGCCGGTGACGCGGCCCGACAGGACGTCGGCGGTGCGCCCGGCGCCGAGTACGTCGTCCAGCGGGCGTCCGGCGAGGGAGCCGGCACAGTCCGCCGTGAGGCCGAGCAGCCGGTGGGCCTCGTCGTTGACCAGCCGGACCCGGCCCTCCCGGTCGAGAGCGATCACGCCTTCGCGGATGGAGTGCAGCATCGCCTCGCGTTCGGCGAGCAGCCCGGCGATGTCGGAGAAGGCCAGGTCGCGGGTCTGCCGATGGATCCTGCGGGACAGCAGGTAGGCGGCGAGGGCGCCCGCGGCCAGCGCACCGCCCGCGTAGGCGAGCAGGCCCGGGATGGCGCCGAGCAGCCGGTCGCGGACACTGTCGTAGGCGATGCCGACCGATACCGCGCCGACGATCTCGCCGTCGGCGGCCAGGAGCGGGACCTTGCCGCGGGCCGAGCGGCCCAGGGTGCCCTCGTCGATCTCCATGACCTCGCGTCCGGCCAGGGCGTCGCTGGGGTCGGTGGAGACGGGCAGCCCGATCCGTCCGGGGCTGGGATGCGACCGCCGGATGCCGTTCAGATCGATGACGACCACGTACTCGGCGCCCGTGGCCCGGCGGATCCGCTCGGCCGAGGACTGTACGGGGCTGTCGGCGGAAGCGCGGGAATCCAGGAGGTCTGCGGCCAGCGAGGGGTCGGCCGCGGCGCTCTGCGCGATGGCCAGGGCGCGCCGCATGGCCTGGTCGTCGAGCTGCGTGCTCAGCGGAGCCAGGAACAGCCCGGTGGCCAGCGTGACGACCCCGCCTGCGATGGCCAGCTGGGTCAGCAGGATCTGCGAGACGGCCCGTCTGGGCAGCCCGAGGCGCCGAGCGCTCATGAGGAGGAACCGCATGAGCAGCAACGGTAGGTCGGCTCCGGCAAAAGCGGAATCTGTATCGTGCACGCGAAACGCTTGCGTTATTTGTGTCGGCTTGCGTAAGTGAGTGACAGTGGCATGGACGTGCGGTCAGGGCACTCGCTGCGCCATGCCCCCGGTGGATCTGGGCCAGCCCGTCACGGCATCGGCTGCGGCGGGCGCGGCCCCTGGTATTCGCCGCTCGGCCGCATCCGCAGGGGCCGCTCCTGGTACTCCTCCAGCGCGTGCGCGATCCAGCCCGCCGTGCGCGCCACCGCGAAGACCGTTTCGCCGGCCTCCGCCTCCATCCCGCACGACACCGTCAGCACCGCCAGCGCGAGGTCCACGTTGGCGTGCAGCCCGCCCTGCCGCGCCATCACCGCGGACACCTCGCGCGCCGCGGCCAGTGCGGGGCCCGCATGCGCCAGGCCTTCCAGCCGCCCGAACAGCGCCGCCGCGCGGGGGTCCTCGCCCCGGTACAGCCGGTGGCCGAGCCCCGGCACCCGGCGCCCCGCCCGCAGGTACTCCGCCACCACCGGGGCGGCTCCGCCCCGCTCCAGGACCTCCACCAGCATCCGGTGCGCCAGCCGCCCGGCCGCGCCGTGCAGCGGTCCCTCCAGCGCGCCGAGTCCGGCCGATACCGCCGCGTACGGATGGGCCCGCGCCGACGCGGCCACCCGTACCGCCAGGGTGGAGGCGGCCAGATCATGGTCGGCGAGGAGCCCCAGCGCCAGGTCCAGGACGGCCAGTGCGTCCGGGTCCGGCTCCCGCTCGGTCAGCCGCGCCCACAGTTGCCGGGCCGTCCGGCCGTCGCCGGCCCACGGGGCGGGCCCGACCACGGGCAGGGCGCCGACCAGCGTGGGGATGAGGCAGCGCGCGGAGCCGAGTACGGCTTCCTCCGAAAGGTCGAAGCGCAGGGGATCGGCCACCGCGGCGGCGGCGACCGCCACCCGCAGCCGGTCCACGGGACCGCTGTGTGCCGGCAGGGCGGCCACCGCCCGCCGCGCCGCGGCGAGCGGCTCCGGGGGAGCGGTGAACCGGGCCCCGCGCGGGAGCGTTCCGGTCCAGAGCCACTCCGCGACCTCTTCGAAGGCGTACCGCGAGGCCAGTTCCACGGCGTCCACGCCCCGGAAGTAGTAGCGGTCCGGCTCGATCAGCGTGAGGGCCGTCCGTACGGCGAGCTCCCCGGCCGGGGCCGCCGCCTCCCGCCGACTGCGCCGGGCCAGCTCCTCCACCTCGCGCGCGTCGAAGCTGCTGCCGCGCCCGACCGGGTCCCGTCGGCTCGTGAGCTGGCCCCGGCTGACGTAGGCGTACACGGTCGCGGGCTTCACCCCGAGCAGCTCGGCGGCCTGCCGGGTGGTGAGCCGTCGCTCTTCGTTCATGCACGCCACCCTACATATGTTGATTCAATCAAGATTGACAATGATTCCATCAATCATCGATGGTCGATGCATGAACACCACCGACACCACCGTCGAAGCACCCCGCGGTCTCGCGGGAGTCGTGGTCACCGAGACCGAGCTCGGTGACGTCCGGGGACGCGAGGGCTTCTACCACTACCGCCAGTACTCGGCCGTCGAGCTCGCCGGGAGCCGAAGCTTCGAGGACGTGTGGCACCTGATGTTCCGCGGCGCCCTGCCCGTGGACACCGCCGAGCGCGCCGCCTTCGCCGCCGAGACCGCACCGCTGCGCCGGCTCCCCGACGCGGTGAGGGACGCCCTGCCCGCCCTCGCCCGGGCCACCGCGCTCTCCGGACCCCTCGCCGGACTGCGCACCGGGCTCTCGCTGCTCGGCGCCTCCGCGGGATTCCGCCCGGTCTACGACCTCGACCCCGTCCGCCGGGCCGCCGACGCGCTGGCCGCCTGCGCCGCCGTACCGACCCTGCTCACCGCGCTGCACAGGCTGGGCCAGGGCCTGGAGCCCGTCGAGCCGCGCGATGACCTTCCGTACGCCGCCAACTACCTCTACATGCTGACCGGGCAGGAGCCCGACCCGGTCAAGGCCCGCGCGGTCGAGCGGTATCTGATCTCCACCATCGACCACGGCTTCAACGCCTCGACCTTCACCGCCCGCGTCATCGCCTCCACGGGCGCGGACGTCGCGGCCTGCCTGACCGGGGCGATCGGCGCGCTCTCCGGCCCGCTGCACGGCGGCGCCCCGAGCCGGGCCCTGGACACCCTCGACGCCATCGGCACGGCGGACCGGATCGGACCGTGGATCCGCGAGCGGGTCCTGGCGGGTGACCGGATCATGGGCTTCGGCCACCCCGTCTACCGCACCGAGGATCCCCGCTCGCGCATGCTGCGCGACATCGCCCGCGGGTTCGGCGGCCCTCTCGTGGACCTCGCCGTCGAGGTCGAGCGGCAGGTCGAGGAGATTCTCGCCGAGCTCAAGCCGGGCCGCGAACTGCACACCAACGTGGAGTTCTACGCGGGCGTGGTCATGGAACTGTGCGGGCTCCCGCGCGAGATGTTCACCCCGACCTTCTGCGCGGCCCGAGTGGTCGGCTGGAGTGCCAACATCCTGGAACAGGCCGCCGACTCGAAGATCATCCGCCCGGCAGCCCGGTACGCCGGACCGCCCGCGCCGCAGCCGGTGCCGGTGCCGCCGCTCGGCTGACGGAGTCTGGCTACGATCGGCCGGGTGAACAGCAGGCAGCCCATCCCCGTCGTCGTCCTCGCCGGATTCCTCGGATCCGGCAAGACCACCGTCCTCAACCACCTCCTCGCCCACCGCGGGGGCACCCGGATCGGAGTCGTCGTCAACGACTTCGGTTCGATCGAGGTCGACGCCATGTCGGTGGCCGGCCAGCTCGGCGACTCGATGGTCTCCCTCGGCGGCGGCTGCCTGTGCTGCGCCGTCGACGGCAGCGAGCTCGACGCGTACCTGGAGAAGCTCGCCGCGCCCGTCCACCGCATCGACGTGATCGTCATCGAGGCGAGCGGGCTGGCCGAGCCCCAGGAGATGGTCCGGATGCTCGTGGCCAACGAGAATCCGGGCGTCCGCTACGGAGGCATGGTCGAGGTCGTGGACGCGGCGGAGTTCGACGCGACCCGGACCCGGCACCCGGAGACCGACCGCCACCTCGCCGTCGCGGACCTGGTCGTGCTCAACAAGACCGACCGGGTGGACGCCGCCGAGCGGGCCCGGATCGAGAAGGAGCTCGCCGCGCTCTGCGCCCCCGGCATTCCGGTCGTGGGCGCCGACCACGGGCGGATCGACCCGGAACTGCTCTTCGACCGGCGGCCCTGGACCGAGACCCGCGGGCAGCTCTCCTTCGAGGACCTGCTCGCGGAAGCCGAGGACCACGGTGACGACCACGAAGTCGGCCACGAAGTCGGTCAGGGCCACAGCGGCCACGCGCACGCGGCGTACGAAAGCGTCGAGTTCGTCTCCGAGCAGGCTCTGTCACCGCGCCGGTTCATCGACTTCCTCGACCGCCGCCCCGCCGGGCTCTACCGGATCAAGGGCTTCGTCTACTTCGGCGTGCCCGGGCACCAGGAGCGGTACGAGGTCCACGCGGTCGGCCGCTTCCTCCGCTTCGCCCCGCAGCCCTGGGGGCGGGGCGAGGCACGCCTGACGCAGCTGGTCCTGATCGGCTCCGGCACCGACGGGCCGGGCCTGCTGAGCGAACTGGAGGCCTGCCGCGAACCGGCCCCGCACGAGGCGCGCCCCGAGAGCATGTGGGGCGTACTGCGGTACGTGGCCAGGCCCGCGGACCCGGAGGCCGAGGCCACCGAAGCCGTTCTCTAGGCGACCTCCACGCCGTACTCCCGCAGCAGGTCCTCCAGCCCGCCCCGGTAGCCCTTGCCGCCGATCACGAAGTCCCAGTCACCGTTCGCCCGGCGCCGGAAGGACCCGAGCACCAGCGCGGTCTCGCCGGCCCGGCCGTCGGAGACCTCCAGCTGCCCGGCCTCCGCACCGGCCGCGTCCAGGAGCCGGATCCGGGCCTCGGTGAAACCGGCCAGGTCGGCGTGCGGATCGGCCTCCGGGTCGATCGCGGCCACCAGGACCAGGCGGTCGGCCGCCTGCGGAAGCGCCTCGAAGGCGACCTCCAGCGCCGCCTTGTCGGGCGCCGCGTGGGCGCGGGTCCGTACCGAACCGTCGGGTGTCCGCGGATTGTTGAAGAAGACGAAGTGGTCCTCGCTCAGCACCCGGTTGCCCGTGCAGACCAGCGCGCACACGTCGAGCGCGACCGAGCCCGTCCAGGACATGCCCAGCACGTTGTGGTCCGCCGAAGGGGCGGGCTCGGGCGTTCGCCGCGTCGGGACGCCCGCGGTGGCACCGTCTCCCAGACGCCCCCGCAACCCGTACTGGTGAAGCAGCTCCACGAGCTTGTCGCCGGGAACCAACTCCAGGGGCTTGCCGTTGGCAAAGGTGTACGACCCCGGCCCGAAGGACGCGGTGGTGACCAGCACCCCCTTGTTCGCCCCCTTGTCCTGGACCGTCCCGTACAGGTCCCGTACCGCCGTCGGCGGCACGGTGTTGCGGTAGCGCTTGACCTGCACCACGATCCGTCCGCCCCGGATCGGGGCCGGGTCCAGCGCCTCGACGTCCACCCCGCCGTCGCCCGACCGCTGGGTGGTCACCGCTTCCATGCCCATCGCCCGGAAGAGCTCGGCGACCAGGTTCTCGAAGGCGATCGGGTCCATCGAGAAGAGATCGGGCTCGTCCTCGTCGCCGCCCGCGTGCCCGCCGTGGCTGACGACGCCGCCGCCGACCTCGTCGGGCCTGCGCCCGGGGCGTACCGCGGTCAGCTGGTCGGGCCGCGCCGACAGCTGCCCGCGCAAGCCCTCCACCAGGCAGTCCACCGCGCTGACCTGCTCCAGCCGCAGGCCCTCGAAGGCGGGCCGGGCCACCGGCACCGTGGCGAGGACGATCTGTGCCTCGCGACCCGTCACCGGATCGTGGTCGTCCACGAAACCGTTGACGACCACCGAGTCCAGCGCCCCGAACTCGTCCGCGGCGTAGAGTTCACGCACCACCAGCAGCACGCACTGCGCCAGCAGGTCCCGGTACAGCGCCCGCCGCTGCGTGGCCGGGCGGGCCGTTTCCTTGTCCTGGCCCGTACTCGGCATGTACCGCACCGACTTGTTCTCCGGCACCACCGCGTACGGCGGCAGCTCCCAGTCCAGCACCAACTGGCGAGCACCAGGGTCGTACGCTGCCGTCACCTGCCTCGGCAGCGCCTCGGGCCAGGCCGTCGAGGCGTACAGGGCGGCCGAGAAGTACTCCACCACGGCCTCGGCGTCGCCCACGCGCAGCCTCCCGCCGAGCTCGCTCAGCCCGCTGTTGTGCGCGCGGATCCCGGCCAGCTGCTCCGCGGCCCAGACGTCGTACTGCTGCCGGTACGCCGCCAACTGGCGCTGCCGCTGGGCCTCCGCCGCGTTCGCGGCCTGCCAGGCCTGCGTGTACCGGGCGTGCGCTTCGCGCTCGGCCTGCACCCGCCGGTTCGAGCCGAGTGTCCAGCCTGAGCTCTGCTGGAACTGGATCAGCTGCGGCATCGGCACGGGGTGCGCCAGGGTGCCCGGGTCGAAAGGTTCGAGCCGCTCGGACCGGACCAGCTCGGCCATCCGGAACGCCGGCGCCCGGCACCCCGTGGCCAGCAGGCTCTGCAGGGCGGCGACTTCCGCCTCGATGTGTTCCGTACGCCGTCGGGCCTCGGCCTCGCGGTACTGCCGGTCGGCGGCCTGCTGTTGGCGCCGCCGGCGCTCCGCCTCGCGCTGCTGGATCAACTGCGTCTGCTGTATCCGGCGCTGAGCCTCCGCCCAGTCCCCGATCACTCCGCCCGAGCGACGACTCATCAGCTCTGTTCTCCCGCCCCACCCGCCAGTGCCAAGAGGGAAAACACTAGTCGCCATTCAGGTGGTACGTCCCCCGTTGGGCGTACCACCTGAATGGCGTCGTACGTCCTACAGGGCGGCTCCCGCCAGCGCCGCGACGGCCGCGGGCAGCGCGGCCCCCGAGCCGTCCCGGCGCGGGTCCACGGCCGGCAGCTCGGCCGGAGTGCCGTTCGCCGACGCGGCCCGGATCGGGGAATTGCCCGCCCAGGCCAGTACCAGTACGTCCTCGCCCTTCAGGAACCGCTGGCAGCGCACGCCACCGGTGGCCCGGCCCTTGCGCGGGTACTGGTCGAAGGGGGTCAGCTTCGCGGACAGCACCGAGTCGTCCAGCGTCCCGTGCGAGCCCGCGACCGTGAACACCATCGCGTCCCGGGCCGGGTCGACGGCCGAGAAGTGGATCACCTTGGCGTTCTCGGAGAGCTTGATGCCCGCCATACCGCCCGCCGGGCGGCCCTGCGGGCGCACCTGGCCCGCCGGGTAGCGCAGCAGCTGGGCGTCGTCGGTGAGGAAGACCAGGTCCTCCTCACCCGTGCGCAGCTCGACCGCGCCGACGATCCGGTCGCCGTCCTTGAGGGTGATGACCTCCAGCTCGTCCTTGTTGGCCGGGTAGTCCGGCACGACGCGCTTGACGACGCCCTGCTCGGTGCCGAGCGCCAGGCCCTGCGATGACTCGTCCAGCGAGGTCAGGCAGATCACCTTCTCGTCCGCCTCCAGGCCGGTCAGGAACTCCGTGATCGGGGCTCCGCCCGCCAGGGCCGGTGCGGTCGCGGTGTCCGGCAGCTGCGGCAGGTCGATCACGGACAGCCGGAGCAGGCGCCCCGCTGAGGTCACCACGCCCACCTCGGCCCGCGCCGTCGCCAGTACCTGCGAGGCGATGAGGTCGTGCTTGGCGCGCTTGCCGTCGGCCTCCGCCAGCGGCTCACCGGTCACGGTGCGGGCCAGCAGGCCCGTCGAGGACAGCAGCACGCGGCAGGGGTCGTCCGCGACCTCCAGCGGAACCGCCGCGACCGCCGTGCCCGCCGACTCCAGCAGGACCGTACGCCGCTCGGTGCCGAACTTCTTCGCGACCGCCGCCAGTTCCGCCGAGACGAGCTTGCGCAGCTCGGCGTCGGACTCCAGGATCCCGGTCAGCTCGTCGATCTCGCCGGTCAGCCGGTCGCGCTCGGACTCCAGCTCGATCCGGTCGAACTTGGTGAGCCGGCGCAGCGGGGTGTCCAGGATGTACTGGGTCTGGATCTCGCTCAGCGAGAACCGCTCCATCAGCCGGGCCTTGGCCTGCGCGGAGTTCTCGCTGTCCCGGATGAGCCGGATGACCTCGTCGATGTCGATGAGCGCCACCAGGAGGCCCTCGACCAGGTGCAGGCGGTCGCGGCGCTTGGTGCGGCGGAACTCGCTGCGCCGCCGGACGACCTCGAAGCGGTGGTCCAGGTAGACCTCCAGCAGCTCCTTGAGGCCGAGCGTCAGCGGCTGCCCGTCCACGAGGGCCACGTTGTTGATGCCGAAGGACTCCTCCATCGGCGTCAGCTTGTACAGCTGCTCCAGGACGGCCTCCGGGTGGAAGCCGTTCTTGATCTCGATGACCAGGCGCAGGCCGTGCGAGCGGTCGGTGAGGTCCTTGACGTCCGCGATGCCCTGGAGCTTCTTCGAACCGACCAGGTCCTTGATCTTCGCGATGACCTTCTCGGGGCCGACCGTGAAGGGCAGTTCCGTGACGACGAGGCCCTTGCGGCGCGCCGTCACGTTCTCCACCGCCACCGTCGCGCGGATCTTGAAGGTGCCGCGGCCGTTCGCGTAGGCGTCCTTGATGCCCGAGAGCCCGACGATCCGGCCGCCCGTGGGCAGGTCGGGACCCGGCACGAAGCGCATCAGCGCCTCCAGGTCCGCGTGCGGGTAGCGGATCAGGTGGCGGGCGGCCGCGATGACCTCGCCGAGGTTGTGCGGAGGCATGTTGGTGGCCATGCCGACCGCGATCCCGGACGCGCCGTTGACCAGCAGGTTCGGGTACGCGGCGGGCAGCGCGACCGGCTCCCGCTCCTGGCCGTCGTAGTTGGCGGTGAAGTCGACGGTGTCCTCGTCGATCGACTCCGTCATCAGCGACGTGGCGTCGGCCATCTTGCACTCGGTGTAACGCATCGCGGCCGGCGGGTCGTCGTTGCCGAGCGAACCGAAGTTGCCGTGGCCGTCGACCAGCGGCAGCCGCATCGAGAAGGGCTGGGCCATGCGCACGAGGGCGTCGTAGATCGACGCGTCACCGTGCGGGTGGAGCTTGCCCATGACCTCGCCGACGACGCGGGCGCACTTCACGTACCCGCGGTCGGGGCGCAGACCCATCTCGTTCATCTGGTACACGATGCGGCGGTGCACCGGCTTCATGCCGTCCCGGGCGTCGGGCAGGGCACGGGAGTAGATCACCGAGTACGCGTACTCGAGGAAGGAGCCCTGCATTTCGTCGACGACGTCGATGTCGAGGATCCTCTCCTCGAAATCCTCCGGCGGCGGGGTCTTCGTGCTGCGGCGGGCCATCGCTGCGCGGCTCCTTAACCAAGAATGAGTGTGCTGGGGGTCTGACGCGGACCATTGTGGCCCGAGGCACCGACAACGCCGACTCCGACCCAGGGTGTGACCCGGGAACTTATCCGGCGGCCGACGCGCTTGCATACAGTGGCAGGTCTGACAGAAATCTCTGCATCGCGATCGAAGGGACCACATGCCCATGGGTCACACGGCCACAGCCCAGGCCGGCTCCGGCGGCCTGACAGCAACCGAACACCGGCTGGCCAACGGCTTGCGCGTGGTGCTTTCCGAGGACCACCTGACCCCGGTCGCCGCGGTCTGCCTCTGGTACGACGTCGGCTCGCGCCACGAAGTCAAGGGGCGAACCGGCCTGGCTCACCTCTTCGAGCACCTGATGTTCCAGGGCTCGGCGAGCGTACCGGGCAACGGGCACTTCGAGCTGGTCCAGGGCGCCGGCGGCTCCCTGAACGGCACCACCAGCTTCGAGCGCACCAACTACTTCGAGACGATGCCGACCCACCAGCTGGAGCTCGCGCTGTGGCTGGAGGCGGACCGCATGGGCTCGCTGCTGGCCGCCCTGGACGACGAGTCCATGGAGAACCAGCGCGACGTCGTCAAGAACGAGCGCCGCCAGCGGTACGACAACGTCCCGTACGGCACGGCCTTCGAGAAGCTGACCGCCCTCGCGTACCCCGAGGGCCACCCGTACCACCACACGCCGATCGGCTCCATGGCCGATCTGGACGCCGCGTCCCTGGAGGACGCGCGCGCCTTCTTCCGTACGTACTACGCGCCCAACAACGCGGTGCTGTCGGTGGTCGGCGACATCGACCCGGCGCGCACGCTCGACTGGATCGAGAAGTACTTCGGCACCATCCCCGCGCACGACGGCAAGCAGCCGCCCCGTGACGGCTCGCTGCCCGACGTCATCGGCCGGGAGCTGCGCGAGGAGATCGTCGAGGAGGTCCCGGCGCGTGCCCTGATGGCCGCCTACCGGCTCCCGCACGACGGCACCCGCGAGTGCGACGCCGCCGACGTGGCGCTGACCGTCCTCGGCGGCGGCGAGTCCTCGAGGCTCCACAACCGCCTGGTACGCCGCGACCAGACGGCCGTCGCGGCCGGCTTCGGCATGCTGCGCCTGGCCGGCGCGCCCTCCCTGGGCTGGCTGGACGTCAAGACCTCCGGCGGCGTCGAGGTGCCCGACATCGAAGCGGCCGTGGACGAGGAGCTCGCGCGGTTCGCCGCCGAGGGCCCGACGGCCGAGGAGATGGAGCGCGCCCAGGCGCAGCTGGAGCGGGAGTGGCTGGACCGGCTGAGCACGGTCGCGGGCCGCGCCGACGAACTGTGCCGCTTCGCGGTGCTCTTCGGCGACCCGCAGCTGGCCCTGACCGCCGTCCAGCGCGTCCTCGCCGTCACCGCCGAGGAAGTGCAGGCCGTGGCCGCGGCCCGGCTGCGCCCGGACAACCGTGCCGTGTTGGTCTACGAGCCGATCGGCGCGGACGCCGACGCCGACGAGTCCGACGAGAACGACGCGAACGAGAACGAAGGGGCGGAGCAGTGAGCGACACCGCAGCCGTCACGATGACCTTCCACCCGCGCCCGCAGGCCGGTGAACCGCAGCCGTGGGCCTTCCCGGCCCCCGACCGCTCGGTCCTGGCCAACGGCCTGACCCTGCTGCGCTGCCACCGCCCGGGCCAGCAGGTGATCGCGGTCGAGGTCAACCTCGCCGCCCCGCTGGACGCCGAGCCCGAGGGCCTGGACGGCGTGGCCACCATCATGGCCCGCGCCCTGTCCGAGGGCACCGACAAGCACTCCGCCGAGGAGTTCGCGGCCGAGCTGGAGCGCTGCGGCGCCACCCTCGACGCGCACGCCGACCACCCGGGCCTGCGGGTCTCCCTGGAGGTCCCGGCCTCCCGGCTGCCCAAGGCGCTCGGCCTGCTCGCCGAGGCCCTGCGCGCGCCGGCCTTCGCCGATGCCGAGGTCGACCGCCTGGTGCGCAACCGGCTCGACGAGATCCCGCACGAGCTGGCCAATCCGCAGCGCCGCGCCGCCAAGCAGCTCTCCAAGGAGCTGTTCCCGGCCTCCCTGCGGATGTCCCGCCCGCGCCAGGGCACCGAGGAGACGGTCGCGCGGATCGACTCCGCGGCCGTACGCGCCTTCTACGAGGCCCACGTACGCCCCGCCACGGCCACCGCGGTGGTCGTCGGCGACCTGACCGGCATCGACCTGGACGCCGTTGTCGCGGACACCCTGGGCGCCTGGACGGGCGGTACCGCCGAGCCCCTCCCGGTGCCGCCGGTGACCGCCGACGACACCGGCCGCGTGGTCATCGTGGACCGGCCCGGCGCGGTCCAGACGCAGCTGCTGATCGGCCGGATCGGGCCGGACCGGCACGAGCGGGTCTGGGCGGCCCAGGTGCTCGGCACCTACTGCCTGGGCGGCACGCTGACCTCCCGCCTGGACAAGGTGCTGCGCGAGGAGAAGGGGTACACCTACGGCGTGCGCTCCTTCGGCCAGGTGCTGCGCTCGACCGCCGACGGCAAGGGCGCCTCGATGCTCGCCATCAGCGGCTCCGTGGACACCCCGAACACCGGCCCGGCGCTGGAGGACCTCTGGGAGGTGCTGCGCACCCTCGCGGAGGGCGGCCTGACCGATGCCGAACGGGACGTGGCGGTGCAGAACTTGGTGGGCGTGGCCCCGCTGAAGTTCGAGACGGCGGCCTCGGTCGCCGGAACCCTCGCGGACCAGGTCGAGCAGGAGCTGCCGGACGACTACCAGGCGCAGTTGTACGCGCAGCTGGCCGAAACCGGGACGGTGGAGGCGACTTCGGCGGTCGTGAAGGCCTTCCCGGCGGACCGGCTGGTCACCATCCTGGTCGGCGACGCCGCGCAGATCGAGGCGCCGGTGCGCGCCCTCGGGATCGGCGAGGTGAGCGTCGTCACCAACTGACGGCGGCAGTCGGTCGACTGGCCGATTCACGCAGGGCCCTGGCGGGCTTGTCCGCCAGGGCCCTTTTGTCCGTTTGGTGGTGAGGTTGCTTTTATGTGGTGTGGCGTACGCAACAAAAAGGCGTGTCTGTTTGGCGATTGACTGATGATCCGCCTAGCGTCACTCGTGCTGTCCGTCAGTCGTACCCGTCGCATCCGCGGCACCGGGCAGCGATCGCCGAGTCCCCGTCAGGCGCGAGCCTGGGGAGCCGGGGACCCACATGTGTCCCTGGGGTGAATCGGACCGCCTCGCCAGAGGGGGCCCGTAGGAGACCTTCCTGCTCCGAACCCGTCAGCTAACCCGGTAGGCGAGAAGGAAGGAAAGGATCAACCCCTTCATGGCGTTTGGCAGTCGTCCCGCCGGCTCCGGTAAGCACCGTGGTTCCAGCCGTCTGAGCCGCAAGACCGCCGGCTACGCCGGCATAGCCGCCCTCGCCACCACTGGTGTCGTCGGCTCCCTCGCCGCTCCGGCCTTCGCCGCGGACAACAGCGACCACCAGTCGCCCCAGGACAACGCTCTCGGCGCCGTGGTCGTCGCCGAGGACCTCCAGGACGACATCCAGGACCAGGCCGCGTCCCAGCACCGCGCTGCCGAGCACGCGGCCGCCCAGGCTCAGGCCGAGGCCGACGCCAAGCAGCGGGCCGCCGAGGCCAAGCGCTTCGCCGAGGCCAAGGCGAAGGCCGAGCGCGAAGCCGCCGAGCGCGCGGCCCGCGAGGAGGAGCGCAAGCGCCTCAACACCTTCGTCGCACCGGTCGACGGCTCGTACGTCAGCACGCAGTACAAGGCGGGCGGCGGCATGTGGTCCTCCGGCAGCCACACCGGCATCGACTTCCACGCCGCCTCCGGCACCACCGTCCACGCGGTCGGCGCGGGCGTCGTGGTCGAGGCCGGCTGGGGCGGCGCGTACGGCAACAACGTCGTCATCAAGCACAACGACGGTACGTACACCCAGTACGGGCACATGTCCTCGCTGAGCGTTTCCGTCGGCGAGCAGGTCACCCCCGGCCAGCAGATCGGCCTGTCGGGCTCCACCGGCAACTCCAGCGGCCCGCACCTGCACTTCGAGGCCCGCACCGGCTCGCAGTACGGCTCGGACATCGACCCGATCGCGTACCTGCGCTCGCACGACGTCAGCCTCTGACGCGCACCGCACCGCTTCACCGAAGGCCCCGGCTCCCCGAGCCGGGGCCTTCGCGCTGCTCCGGCGGGCAAATGTTTCGCATTTCCGAGCGCTCTCGGAAATTATCGTGTGTTGCAATAGAGTCGAGTTGCGCACATGCGCGTCCAATGAGCGTGGCAGTCAGAAATAGCGGAGGTTCGGTCTTGCGTATTCCTGCGCACGCGGTATGCACGGCAATCCGCGACGACATCGTCTCCGGGGTCTTCGAACCTGGCGGCAGGCTGACCGAGGAAGTGCTGGCCCGCCGGTACGGAGTCTCGCGCGTCCCGGTCCGCGAGGCGCTGCGGACCCTGGAGTCCGAGGGGTTCGTGACCACGCGGCGCCACGCGGGCGCCTGTGTGGCCGAGCCGACCGAGCAGGAGGCCGCCGACCTCCTGGAGGTGCGGATGCTGCTGGAGCCCCTGGCGGCCGCCAGGGCGGCCCGGCGGCGCACCGAGGCCCACCTCAAGGTGCTGCGCGGGCTGGTCAGGCTGGGCCAGGAGCGGGCCAGGCGGGGCCAGGGCGAGGATCTGCGGTCCCTGGGCGGCTGGTTCCACGAGACGCTCGCGCAGGCCTCCGGGAGTCCCGGGCTGGTCGCCCTGCTCACGCAGATGCGGCACAAGGTGGCGTGGATGTACGTGGTGGAGGCGCCGGCCCGGCCGGTGGAGTCATGGGCGGAGCACGGGGCGATCGTGGACGCGGTGGCGCGCGGGGACGCGGAGCGGGCCCGGGCGCTGACGGCGGTCCACGCCGACCGGGCGACGGCCGCGCACCGGCCGCGGCTCCGGCCGACGGTGAGCACTTCGCAACCTTCCGTAAACATGGCGAGCGGCCGGCATTAACAGGGCCCGTATACAAAGGGACGTATCCGGGCGCCGCTGCCGGGATTTCCGGGGTGCGTGAATTTGTTGCGCGCCGAATTCCCGTGGAGTCGGATTCCCGCGCCGGCGCATTTCCGGGCTGCCGCATTTCCGGGCTGCCGCATTTTCGTGGCGCCGAATTCGCCGTGCCCGCAGCGCTGCCGTGTTTTCGCGTGCCGTATTCCGTGAAGCCGGGGGGAACCGGGTGAAGCCGGATGGAGCTGGGCGGAGCTGGGTGGACCCGCGAACGCCGGAGCCGCGGCCCCGGGGTGGTGGGGGCCGCGGCTCCGGCGGGTGTACCGCGTGGGTCGAACCCGAAGGGTCAGACGGTCTCGGGGAGCTCCTCGAGACCCTCGGCGACCAGCTTCGCGAGGCGGTCCAGTGCGACCTCCGCGCCGTCGGCCTCGGAGGCGAGGACGATCTCCTCGCCGCCCTGGGCGCCCAGGCCCAGAACCGCCAGCATGGAAGCGGCGTTGACGGGGTCGCCGCCGGCCTTGGCGATGGTCACCGGGACGCCGGAAGCGGTCGTCGCGCGGACGAAGATCGAGGCGGGACGAGCGTGCAGGCCCTCGGCCCAGCCGACGTTGACGCGGCGCTCTGCCATGGTGATGCCCTTCAGGTTCTTACGGTTGTCTAGACCAGTCTCTCACGACGCCCGGAATGCTCCGACCGGCCTTCGGCTCGGATCTCCCGCCGTTCGGCCTCCCCCAGCTTGCACCGTTTTGCCCCAGCCTGCCTAATGCGCCGCGCGAGCGCTGCCGGGCCGTTCCCGGCCGTAAGGTAGGCCCATGACCACCGAGTCGGACCCCTCGTACCCGGCCCACTGGGAAGCGGACGTCGTCCTGCGTGACGGCGGCACCGCCCGGATCAGGCCCATCACCACCGCGGACGCGGGCCGGCTGGTCAGCTTCTACGAGCAGGTCTCCGACGAGTCGAAGTACTACCGCTTCTTCGCTCCCTACCCCCGGCTCTCCGACCGCGACGTGCACCGGTTCACGCATCACGACTACGTGGACCGGGTCGGCCTCGCGGCGACCATCGGCGGGGAGTTCATCGGCACCGTCCGCTACGACCGCATCGGCTCCGACGGCCGGCCCGCCACCGCCCCCGCCGACGAGGCCGAGGTCGCCTTCCTCGTCCAGGACGCCCACCAGGGCCGCGGAGTGGCCTCCGCGCTGCTCGAACACATCGGCGCGGTGGCCCGCGAGCGCGGCATCCGCCGGTTCGCCGCCGAGGTGCTGCCCGCCAACAGCAAGATGATCAAGGTGTTCACGGACGTCGGCTACCAGCAGAAGCGCAGCTTCGAGGACGGTTCCGTCCACCTCACCCTCGACCTCGAACCCACCGCCGAGTCCCTCGCCGTGCAGCGCGCCCGCGAACAGCGCGCCGAGGCCCGCTCGGTGCAGCGGCTGCTGGCCCCCGGCTCGGTCGCGGTGATCGGAGTCAGCCGCTCCGGCGCGGGCGTGGGCGCCGCCGCGCTGCGCAACCTGCGCGACAGCGGCTTCCACGGCCACCTCTACGCCGTCAACGAGGAGGTCGCCCTCGACCTGCTCGACGGCGTGCGGGCCTACCGCACGATCGACGCCATCGGCGCCCCCGTCGACCTCGCGGTGATCGCGGTTCCGGCGGACCGGGTGCCCGAGGCCGTGGCGGCCTGCGGCGAACACGGGGTACAGGGGCTCGTGGTGCTGTCCGCCGGATACGGGGAGAGCGGCCCGGCCGGACTCGCCCGCCAGCGCGAACTGGTGCGCCAGGTGCGCTCGTACGGGATGCGGCTCATCGGTCCGAACGCCTACGGGGTGATCAACACCGCGCCCGAGGTGGAGCTCAACGCCTCGCTGACGCCCGCGCCGATGCCGATGCGGGGCCGGATCGGCCTGTTCACGCAGTCGGGGGCGATCGGGATCGCACTGCTCTCCGCCCTGCTCCGGCGCGGCGAGGGCCTGTCCTCCTTCGTCTCCGCGGGGAACCGGGCGGACGTTTCCGGCAACGACATCCTTCAGTACTGGTACGACGACGAGGCGACCGACGTCGCCCTGATGTACCTGGAAACCCTCGGCAACCCGCGGAAGTTCACCCGCCTCGCCCGCCGGACCGCAGCCGAGAAGCCGGTGGTCGTCGCCAGGGGCGGCCGCCACACCCCGGCGGGGCACGTGGTCCCGGGCACCCGGCTGCCCGACGCCACCGTCTCCGACCTGCTGCGGCAGGCGGGCGTGATCCGGGTCGACACGGTGACGGAGCTGGTGGACGTCGGCCTCCTGCTGGCCGCGCAGCCGCTGCCCGCCGGGCCCCGGATCGCGATCCTCGGCAACTCCGAGTCCCTCGGGGTCCTCACGTACGACGCCTGCCTGGCCCAGGGGCTGCGGCCGCTGCCGCCGCTCGACCTGACGACGGCTGCCTCGCCCGAGGACTTCCGCGCGGCGCTGGTCTCGGCGCTGGCCTCCGACGACTGCGACGCGGTGGTGGTCACCGCCATCCCCTGGGTGAGCGAGCACGCGCTCGCCGACGACCTGGCCGATTCCCTGCGCGAGGCCGTGGCCGAGGTGCCGGGCAAGCCCGTGGCCGTGGTGCACGTGGAGCTCGGCGAACTGGTGGACGCGCTGTCCGCCACGCGGGGCCCCGCACCCGCCGCGCCCCTGCCCGAACCGGGGCTCCGCCCCCGGCCCGGCGCCGGGCCCAGCGCCGGGGCCGTCGGCGGGGCCGGCACCGCGGGGGACCGGATCCCCAGCTATCCCGCCGCCGAGCGGGCCGTACGCGCCATCGCCGAAGCCGTCCGGTACGGACAGTGGCGGCGGGCCAGCGCCGAGGCCGGCCACGTCCCCGAGTACGAGGACATCGACGAGCCCGGCGCCGCCGCCCAGCTGGCCCGGCTGCTGGCCGACGTCGACGGCGGAGCCGTGCTCACCCTGGCCGAGTGGGACGCCCGCGAGCTCCTCGGGCGGTACGGGATCCGCGTCATCCACGCCCTGCCGGCGCCCAGCCCCGACGCGGCCGTCCGGGCCGCCGGGGTACTCGGATACCCGGTCGCCCTCAAGACCACCGCCCCGCACCTGCGCCACCGCGCCGACCTGGGCGGCGTACGGCTCGACCTCAGGAACGAGGCCGAGCTGAGGCTCTCGTACGAGGACCTCACCGGCCTGCTGGGCAAGCCCTCGGAGCTCCAGCCGGTGGTCCAGGCGATGGTGCCCCGCGGGGTCGACACGGTCGTCCGTTCCGTCATCGACCCGGCCGCGGGCGCCGTCCTCTCCTTCGGGCTCGCCGGCGTCGCCTCCGAGCTGCTCGGGGACACCGCCCACCGCCTGGTCCCGGCCACCGACCGGGACGCCGCCGGGCTGATCCGGTCCATCCGGACCGCACCCCTCCTGTTCGGCTGGCGGGGCAGCGCCGCCGTCGACACCCCCGCCCTGGAGGAGCTGCTCCTGCGCCTGTCCCGCCTCGTGGACGACCACCCCGAGGTGATCGACGTCTCCCTGGAGCCCGTGGTCGTCGCCACCGAGGGACTGTCCGTACTCAGCGCCACCGTCCGCGTCGCGCACCCGCCCGCCCGCGGCGACCTCGGACCGCGGACCCTCCCCAGTTACTGAGCGCGTACGGAGAGGCCGGGGCGCCCCGTGCGGGCCTTAGGATGGACCTCATGGCGAAATCCGGTACGACGACCCAGGGGCTGCGCACGGCGATCGAGCGCAGCGGCTACTACCCGGCCCTCGTGGCCGAGGCCGTGGAGGCCGCGGTGGGCGGCGAGCCGATTTCGTCGTACCTGGTCCACCAGGAGACGACCTTCGACTCCAACGAGGTGCGCCGCCACGTCACCGTGCTGGTCCTGACCGGAAACCGCTTCATCGTCAGCCACACCGACGAGCAGGCCGCCGACGCCGGGTCCCCGTCCCCGTACGCGACCACCTCCACCGAGTCGGTCAAGCTCTCCAGCATCTCCTCCGTGGTCCTCAGCCGCGTCGTCGCGAACCCGGAGTCCTACACCCCCGGCACCCTGCCCCGCGAGGTCGTCCTGACCATCGGCTGGGGCGCGGTCTCCCGGATCGACCTGGAGCCGGCCGCCTGCGGCGACCCGAACTGCGACTCCGACCACGGCTACACCGGCAACTCCACCGCCGACGACCTCAGCCTGCGGGTCAGCGAGGCGGGCGACGGCCCGGAGGCGGTGCGCCAGACCCTGGTCTTCGCGCAGGCGCTCAGCGAGGCAACGGCGGCCACCTCCACGTCCACCTCCGCCCGCTGATGGCGTACCCCGCCGCGCAGAACTGGGCGGACGAGCCGGAGCTGCTGGATCTCGCGGCCGCCCCCGTCCCCGAGTACGGCGCCGGCTCGCTCGCCGACCTGCTGCCCACCCTCGTGGCCGGCCAGGGCGTCCCCGGTTTCACCGCCTCCATCGCGGAGCTGACCCCGGCCGACCGGAACTGCGTCTTCCTGGTCGACGGCATGGGCTGGGAGCAGATCAAGGCCCACCCGGACGAGGCTCCGTACCTCACCTCCCTGCTCGCGGGCTCGCGCGGCGGCACCGGCCGCCCGATCACCGCGGGCTTCCCGGCGACCACCGCCACCTCGCTGGCCTCGGTGGGCACCGGCCTGCCGCCCGCCCGCCACGGCCTGCCCGGCTACGCCGTGCGCAACCCGGCCACCGGCGAGCTGATGAACCAGCTCCGCTGGCAGCCGTGGACCGCGCCCAAGCCCTGGCAGCCGTACCCGACCGTCTTCCAGCTGGCCGACAAGGCCGGGGTGCACACCGCCCAGGTGTCCTCGCCCGCGTTCCAGACCACCCCGCTCACCAAGATCGCGCTGTCCGGCGGCACCTTCCACGGCCGGATGACCGGCGAGGACCGGATGGACCTCGCGGCGATCCAGCTCGCGGCCGGCGACCGCTCGCTCGTGTACACGTACTTCAGCGAGCTCGACGGGGCCGGCCACCGCCACGGCGTGGACTCCGACGCCTGGCGCGGCCAGCTGATGCTGGTCGACCGGCTCGTGCAGCGCCTCGCCGAGCAACTGCCGCCGCGTACCGCCCTGTACGTGACCGCGGACCACGGCATGGTCGACGTCCCCTTCGACGAGGACTCCCGGATCGACTTCGACGAGGACTGGGAGCTGGGCGCGGGCGTGGCCCTGCTCGGCGGCGAGGGCCGGGCCCGGCACGTGTACGCCGTGCCGGGGGCCGGGGCCGACGTGCTGACCGTGTGGCGCGAGGTGCTCGGCGACCGGTTCTGGGTCGCGAGCCGTGAAGAGGCCCTGGAACTGGGCTGGTTCGGGCCGCCGGGGGAGTGCGACGAGCGCGTGCTCGGCCGGATCGGGGACGTCGTGGCCGCCGCCCAGGCGGATGTCGCGATCACCGCCTCGCGCAACGAGCCCAACGAGTCCGCCCTCGTCGGAATGCACGGCTCCATGACCGCGGCCGAGCAGCTCGTCCCGCTGCTCGAAATCCGCACCTGACCGACGCTCCTCCCTGCCTCCCCCTCCTGCCCACGACCGGAAAGGTCCCGTACTTCCCATGCCCGAGCTGGTGTTCTTCTCCGGAACGATGGACTGCGGAAAGAGCACTCTGGCGCTCCAGATCGCCCACAACCGTGACGCGCGGGGGCTCCAGGGCGTGATCTTCACCCGTGACGACCGGGCGGGCGAGGGCAAGCTGTCCTCGCGGCTCGGCCTGGTGACGGAGGCGGTCGAGGCGCCGGAGGGAATGGACCTGTACGCGTACCTGGTCGCCCAGCTCTCCAAGGGCGGCAAGGCGGACTACGTGATCGTGGACGAGGCGCAGTTCCTGGCGCCCGAGCAGATCGACCAGCTCGCCCGGATCGTCGACGACCTCGACATGGACGTCTTCGCCTTCGGCATCACCACGGACTTCCGCACCAAGCTCTTCCCCGGCTCGCAGCGGCTGATCGAGCTGGCGGACCGCCTCGAGCAGCTCCAGGTCGAGGCCCTGTGCTGGTGCGGCGCCCGCGCCACGCACAACGCCCGTACGGTGGGCGGGGAGATGGTCGTCGAGGGCGCGCAGGTCGTGGTCGGCGACGTGAACCGCCCGGCGGAGGAGATCGGCTACGAGGTCCTGTGCCGCCGCCACCACCGCCGCCGCATGACCTCGGCCGCGGCCCAGGCGGGCGCCCTCTCCCCGGACGTCCTCCCGGTCAACCACGCCTGACGGGTCCCGGATGCCGCGCCTGCGGAACGGTGAGGTCGTGGACACCGCAGGTAACGGGCTTCGGATCCGCCCTCCTGGAGCCGGTCGCTCCAGGAGGGCGACGGGGCGGGATCAGCTGCGTTCCGACAGGGCGTTCGTGTCGTGCCTCTGGGCTGCCCCCACTTCAATTTGATGATCGCCGATGCGTAGGTGCAGGGCCGCTTCGTATACGTAGAACACCACCAGTAGGTCACCCAGCCTGCCGTAGTGCCCAGTTGGGCTCGGCGCGCACTGTGGTGCGGGTCGGTATCCGCCGTGGACGTCCAGTGATCCTGTGGCTGGTTCGAATCGGGCGCTCTGGTCCGTGCGCGCCAGGACGAGCGCCGCCCCACCTGAGCCATCGCCTCCCGCCATGCATCCACGTACGGGGACGGCTGGTCGCCGTCGTAGACGGACCGGTGGCCTTCGCGCGCCAGCAGTGGTGAACCCCGGGCCGCTGGGTGGGCCGTACACTCGGCCCATGGGTCGCACACGTTCCTCGAGGCAGTGCCTGCAGCAGGCCGCCTCCGGTATGCGCCCGGCCGCCGGGGTTCCGACCGTCGTCGACCCGGCCGGCGCGGCCCTCGCCGTACCGTCCAAGACGCGCCGTACGGCCCTGCACGGCCACGGCTAGCGCTTCGCGCCTCCGGCCCCTCTGCTCCACATCACCACAGCAGCTTCCCGGCATGCCGCCGGCGCTGCCGCCTGGCTACGGCCGCACGCCCGGGCCCGAGCCCCCTCGAAGGGATCATTGTGAAGCTGAGCGAATTGCTGGCCGGGCAGGAGCACCACGTCCTCCAGGGTGATCCGGACACGACGCTGATCACCGCGGGAACCACCTTCGACGCCGACCGGGTGATGCCGGGCTCGCTCTTCATCGCCGTACCCGGACACCGGGAGGGCGGCCCCGGCTCCGTCTCGCCCGCCCTGGCCCGGGGTGCCGCCGCCGTACTCGTCGACGGCAGTGAACCCGCCCTGCCGGCCGCGGGATGGCCCCCCGGCACTTGCGCCGTCCGGGTACCCGACACGCGGACGGCCGCCGCGGTGGTGACCTCCCGCTACTTCGGCGAGCCCGGGCGGCAGATGGACATGGTGGCGATCACTGGCACCAACGGGAAGACCTCCGTCTCGTACATGGTCGAGTCCGTCCTGCGGATCGCCGAGGGCTCCAGGGTGGGGGTGATCGGAACCGCCGGAAGCAGGATCGGCGATGAGCCGATCCCCATGCCGCCATCGGTGCTGACCACGCCGGAATCTCCCGACCTGCAGTACCTACTGGGGTACATGCGCGACCGCGGGGCCGCCGGCGTGGTGCTGGAAGCCACCTCGATGGCGCTGCTGACGCACCGGGTGGACCGTACGTTCATCGACGTCGGGGTCTTCACCAACCTCACGCAGGACCATCTGGACGACCACGGGACGATGGCGGACTACCGGGACGCCAAGCTGCGGCTCTTCCAGGGACTGTGCCGGCGTGCGGTGGTCAACGCCGACGATCCGGTGGGCGCGTCCATCGTGTCGATGATGCCGGGTGCGGTGACCACGTACGCCCTGGACCGCCCGGCTCACTACCGGGCCACCGACCTCGTGGTGAGTGCCTCGGGTACGCGGTTCACGCTCCACCACGACGGACGTGCCTACCCGGCCTCGATCCCGGTCCCCGGCCGGTTCTCGGTGGCCAACGCGCTGGCCACGGTGGCGGCCTGCCATGTGCTGAGGCACGAGCTGGGCCCCCTGGTCGACGCGCTCGACCGGATGCCGCCGGTCCCGGGCCGACTGGAACGCTTCCGGACCCCGCTGGGCACGTCGGTGATCGTGGACTACGCCCACTCGCCGGACTCCCTGGACAAGGTCCTGACCACCATCCGGGGTTTCGCCCGCGGCCGGGTGATCACGGTCTTCGGCTGCGGCGGGGACCGCGACACCACCAAACGGGCCGAGATGGGCCAGATCGCCGGGACCCATTCCGACCTTTGCGTCCTGACCTCGGACAACCCCCGCAACGAGGACCCCGAGGCCATCCTGGACCAGGTCTCCCCGGGCCTCACGGCGACCGGCACCCCCTTCCGGCGCTACACCGACCGCCGCCAGGCGATCGCCTTCGCCCTGTCCGCGGCGGGCCCCGACGACACGGTCCTGATCGCCGGCAAGGGCAGCGAACCACACCAGATCGTCGGCGAGGAGCTGCTGCCCTTCAGCGATATGGCCACGGTGCGCGAACTGGCCCAGACCTAGGTCGTCTGCGGTACCAGGCGACGCGGCCCAGGCGGGCGCCCTCTCCCCGGACGTCCTCCCGGTCAACCACGCCTGACCGGCCGGGCGGTCAGCTGCGCTGGAAGAACTCCACCTCCGCCAGGGCGACATGGCGGTCCGGGGCCGACCCGGCGGGTGCGTCGAGGGTCAGGCGGATCGCCGTGACGTCGCTGATGCCGGTGGGGAACGTCTGTGGACCGGGTTTGTCGCTCAGGGTGAGCTGCTTGCGGACCTTCTGGCCGTCCTGTGCCGTCACTTCCATGTCGATCTGGAGCGCCCGCCCCTGGTTCGCGTACTCCTCGGGTGAGGACGAGGCGCCGTTGGTGATGATCACGTCGACCAGGCGGAACGGCTTGGCGAAGGTGTACGTCGCCGAGGCACCGGGGCCGGGCACGCCCCAGTAGCGGTTGCTGAGCCCGTCCGTGCTGTGGCTCACCGGGTGCCCGGGCAGCTCGGCGCTCGCCTCGACGCGGGTCGGGGTCACCGCCTTGGCCTTGCCGAGCTTGTCCCGGGTGTCCTCGATCAGGTGGCGTCCGGCCGGCAGCATCAGGAAGCCGGCCGCGCACAGGGCCAGCACCACGGCCAGGATCACCAGGAAGCGCACCATCCGGCCCGACCCCGCCCGCGTGCGGCGGCGCAGCGGCCAGATCGTCCGCCACCACGGCAGGGGAGCTGGTGCGGCGCCGCTTGTCAGCGGCGCCGCGCAGCGGCGGCAGAAGCGGCGGTCCGACGGGTTGGGCGTGCCGCAGGAGGGACACGGCACCCCGGCCACGTCGTCGCTCACCACAGGGGCACGCACGACCGGGCGCGGCGCGACGGCCTTCGCGGGCCGCACGGGCTGCGGGGACGCCGATGCCTGCGGCGCGACGGCCTCGGGGGCGACGGCCTCGGGGACGGCGGCCTGGGGGACGGCGGGTGGCCGAGCGGCGGGCGCCGTTCCGGGTCGGGTCCGGTCCTCCCCGCCCGCCGCACGGGCCGTCGGGAGCGGTGTCCGCGGCGGATCAGGCTCCGACGGGGAGGGGGCTGCCCCCGAGGGCGCGGGCGGGGCGGACGGCGTGGACGGGGCGGAGGGCGCGGACGGCGCGGACTGTGCGCCGACGGGCGCGGGCGGGGCCGGCTCCGCTGCCGAGGGGGCGGGCGGGCCGCCCTCCGCGGCAGCGGGCGGCCGGGAGTCCACCCGTTCGGGAACCGCGTCCCCCGCACCCGCAGGAGGGGCAGCCGGGGCGGTGTTCGGGGTCGTCCCTGCCGCACCCCGCGCGGGGGTGGAGTCCGACCAGCCCAGGTAGGCGCCGCAGTTGCCGCAGAAATCGTCCGTCACGCCGTTGGACGCACCGCACACGGGACACGCACGCAATGCCATCAGCTCCCTTCACCTGCGGGCGGCCCGGGCAGGACCTCCACCCGGCAGACCGTATGAACCGGGCACAGGGTGCGGACGAGCGAGCGGACCCGGTCCACGTCCACCTCGTACGCCTCTCCCGTGCCGCGCGGCCACACCCGTACCAGGACCTCGCCGGCCGGGGGAGGCGGCGGCTCGGCACCGGCCGTACGGGACCAGGTGGCTGTGCCGTCCCCGCTGACCTCGGCGGACACGCCCAGCACCAGGCGCAGGGCCTCGGTCAGGCCGCGCCGGGTGCCGCGCCACCGGTGCAGTTCCACCGCGCGTGCCACCGCCTCGCGCCGCAGTGCGGTCGGCCAGTCGGGGTCGTCCGCGCCGCCGACCCAGGAGGCCAGCCAGGACAGGAAGTCGGCCGGGGCCAGCCGCGGGTCGAAGTACGAGGGCAGGTTGTCGAGGGTCGTGAACACCGGGGCCAGGACCGTGTCCAGCCCGGCCGTGAACCGCTGGGCGAAGTCGTCGTCGGCGTACAGCGCGGGCAGCTGCTCGCCGATCGGGTGCCTGCTGGGCAGGCCGGGGACGGCGGCCCGGCTCATCCGCGCGCCCCCGGCTCCGGCGCCGTCACGACCACCTGGTGCTGGTAGGAGAAGACCAGCGTGCCCGCGCCGATGTCGATGCGGTCGACCGGGGCGCCGCGCCGCCCGGTGATCGGGTCGGCGGCGAACATGCGGATCTCCTCCACCAGGACGTCCCCGATGGCGCGTTGCAGTACGCCGAACACCTCGCCGTACTGGACGGGCCGCCCGAACGGCCAGCCGGTTCCGTCGGGCCCGCCGTGCAGCGGGTTGAGGTGCCGGAACAGCGCGGCGAGCGCCGCGTCGCGCACCCGGTCGGCGTCCCCAGCGGGCGCCGACAGCCGGGCGACCACGGTGACGCCCTGGTAGACGGGCGGTTCCACGACGAGGCTGGTGCCGATCAGGCGCCGTTCGTCGAGGCTCGTGGTGATCGCGGTGAGGACCTGGTCGGAAGGGATCAGCTGCTCGAAGCGGATCCGGTCGCCCTCGTCGGCGACCGCGTCCGGCACCACCAGGACCCGTACCGCGCCCGCGCCGCCGCCGTCCGTGGCGGGCATGCAGCGGACCCGGCGCACCGAGGGCGCCGCCCGGCGGGCGATGATCTCGTAGTCCTCGGCGGTCACCGCGCGCTCCTGCATGCGCAGCGCCTCCGGGGCCCGCAGCTTGGCGTTGTCGATCGTCTCCCCGGCGACACCGCCGCGCGCCGCCTCCCGGTTGGTGACCCGGGCGACGTACGGGACGGAGCTGCGCAGTACGGAGATCGCGCCGCGCGAGACGTTGCCCGCCGGGCCGCCGCCCGTGCGGTAGCGGGCCACGCGGACCTGGGAGCCCTTGGGCGGTACGGCGCCGCAGGGGCGCAGGGTGCCGTCGGCCTCGCGCAGCACCGGCGGGAAGGAGAACTCGCCGGTGGTGGCGTCCACACGGACGTGCCGGTCGTCGGGCCCCGAGCGGCCGAAGTGCTCCACCACGTCCCAGCGCTGCCAGCCCTCGGGGGAGGACACCTCCACCACCGGGGGCTCCCCGTCGAGCAGCACGGGCGGGCGGCCGAGGCGGAAGCTCTGCCCCGCCACGCCCTCCGACGCGCCGAGCGGTACGTAGGCCACCCGCTCGGCGTGCTCCACGGTCATGGTGCCGCCGACGGTGAAGACGGCGGCCTCGCGCACGGTCGGTGACTCCGAGTAGAACGGCTGGCCGGGCTCGGGCTCGGTGACCCGGCAGCGCAGCCAGCCCGCGCGGGTACCGCTGATCACCGACGCGGTGTGCCCGGCCGGTACGTACACGATGATCTCGCCGGGCCGGTTCAGGCCGCCGGTGCTGTCGGAGTCCGTCGCGCAGCGCTGCCACCGGCCGCCGTCCCACGCCTCCCACACCAGCGGGGGCTGGCGCGGGTCGACACCGACGCCCTCGACGCGGCTGTCCAGGCGCACCGCGACCACGCAGCGCGGCACCGCCGTCGGCAGGCCGAAGAGCAGGGCGTCGCCGGGCTCGGGCGTCGCCTGGAAGCACGGTATGTCGCGGCCCTCGGCGAGCGCGCCGGTCCGGTCGGCCGGCTCACCGGTGCGGGGCGCGGCGACCAGCCGCGTCAACTCGCTGGGCACGATCCGCAGATCGTCGGTGGTGGCGAAGACCACGGCCTCCTCGGTCTCGCCGGCCGCGGTCGTCACCTCGGTGCCCGCGGGCAGCGTCACCGTGTCGGGCTGCGGGGCGGACAGCCAGAAGTCGACGTCGGCGGTGGCGGCCGAGGGCGGGTACAGCTGGATGCCCAACAGGTCGAGGAACGCCAGGTAGTTCTTGTCCGGGACCCGGTTCAGCCGGTACAGCAGCTGGTCCACGAGGTAGGCGAACGTCTCGATGAGGGTGACGCCCGGGTCGGAGACGTTGTGGTCGGTCCACTCCGGGGCGCGCTGCTGCACGTACCGCTTCGCCTCGTCGACGAGCTGCTGGAACCGTCGGTCGTCCAGGTTGGGGGAGGGCAGGGCCATCAGTCCGCGACCATTTCCTCGGCCCCCTCCTCGGAGGGGATCGTGTAGAAGGGGAAGACCAGGTTGCGCCGGTCGTTGGTGGTGCGCACCGTGTAGTGCACATCGATGTAGAGGGTGCCCGCCTCGACGGCGTCGAAGGCCACGACGACCTCGTCGACCGCGATCCTGGGCTCCCACCGTTCCAGTGCCTCGCGCACCTGCTGGGCGACCCGGCCGGCGGTGTCGCCGTCGCCGGGGGCGAAGACGTACTCGTGGATGCCGCAGCCGAATTCGGGCCGCATCGGCCGTTCGCCGGGCGCGGTGCCCAGCACCAGGCGGATGGCCTCCTCCAGCTCGCGCTCCCGCTCGACCATGGCTATCCCGCCGGTCGGTCCGACCCGCAGGGGGAAGGCCCAGCCGCGCCCGATGAACCGTTCGCTCATCACACGCCCCCGATCAGGACGTTCGGGGCGCCGGTCAGGACCATCGCGCCGCACGCGGTCTGGTCGCGCGCCCGCGCGGCGGGCAGCCCGCCGATGAGCACCGCGCCCGCGGTGAGGGCGGCCGGGTTGGGCATGATCACGTTGGCCGGGCCCATGGCCGCGTGCGGCGGGACCACGCAGACGTGCAGGCTGCCCACGACGGCGGCGGGACGGCCGCCGATCAGCACCGTCGCCACCGCCGCGGCGGCCCCGGGCGGCGGTGTGGCGAGCCGACCACCGTGGTTGGTGGGGTCGCCGGTACGGGCTGCGGCTGGCATCGGGTGCTCCTCGGGGAAGGCGGTCGTGGTGCAAGGGGCATGGGCATGCGGGTACGGGGCTCAGTTGATCCGGATGAGCCGGGCCTTGAGGACGGCGAGCAGGCCGCCGTTGACGGTGACGTCCGTGGTGCCGTTCACCTTGACCGACCGGCCGCCGATGCTGACCCCGGCGGTGCCGTCGATGTCCACCTGGCGGCCGGACACCTTCACGGTGCCCTTCCGGGCGTCCAGCGTGATGCCGCTCTTGTCCAGCAGGACCGAGGTCAGGGGACGGCCCCGGCCCGCGTACACGGTGAGCTCGATCCGGTCCCGCCGGTCGTCCATGCGTACTTCGAGCCGTTCGTCCCCGGTCACCAGCCGCAGCCCGGAGGGGCCGGGCGCCGCCGCGTCCAGCAGTTCCACGCGGTGGCCCGAACGCGACACGATCGAGCGGCGGTTGACCTTGCCGCTGGTCTTGTCGATCAGCGGCACGTCGTGCGGTGAGGGTTTGTCCACGCCGTTGTAGAGCCCGCCGATGACGTACGGGCTGTCGAGCAGGCCCTGCTCGAACCCGACCAGCACCTCGTCGTTGACCTCGGGGCTCACCACCCCGCCGCCGCCCTTGCCGCCCCACTGGACGGTGCGCACCCAGTCCGTGACGTAGGTGTCGTCCAGCCAGGGCAACTTCAGCCGCACCGCGCCGCGTTCGGAGCCGTTCGGTTCGCGCACGTCCGTCACCACGCCGATCGCAAGGCCGGGGATGCGCGGCCCGCGACCCGGCGCGTTGGCGCCGGTCACGAGGCCGGTCAGGGAGCGGTCCGGGCTGGCGCTGACCCACACGGTCGTGCGGAAGCCGCCGTGCGGCTCCAGGACGTGCTGCACGGCCGTGGCCGTGTACCGGCCGGAGAACGCCTGCCCGACGTTGCCGAGGGCCACCGGCTTGCCGGCCCGCAGCAGCGGGTTCCCCTCGGCCACCGCCTCCAACTCGCCGAAACCGGCGCTGATCTGGGCCGCCGCCGCCTTCGCGACCGCCGTCGTCTCGGCCTGCGTGCGGTAGGGGGTGTCGGTGACGGACACGGCCGCCGCCCCGAACCGGGCGGCGGTCTGCGGGCCGAGGCCCGGAACCACCGTGTCGCTGACCACGGACGGGTGTTCGGCGACGAGCGGCCGCTTCGTGGTCACGTCCCAGCCGCGTACCTGCACCTTCGAGGCGCCGTCGGCTGCCGACAGCGCGGCCCGCAGGGCGAGGAGGTTCCGCCCGTACTCCAGGACCATCGGGTCGCGCACCGCCGACGTCGACGGGGCGGGCGCCCCCGACGCCTTCACGGGCCGGGTGAACTGGAGCAGCCCCTTGTCGTCGACGCGCACCTGCGCGCCGCTCTCGCCGGCGAGGTACTGGAGGAAGTCCCAGTCGGAGACGTTCGCCTGGGACAGCTGCTTGTACGTGACCGGAGCGGCCTCCACCTTCCCGACGGCGAGTCCGGCTCCGGCCGCCACCTTGCGGACGATGGCGGCGGTCGTCATGTTCCGGTACGCCACGACCTTGCGGCCGCGCTGGAGCCGGTGCGCCTTGGAATAGGCGCGTACGACGGTGAACGAGCCGGTGCGGTCCCGGTCGATCTCCAGGGCCGTGACCTCGCCGTTGAACAGCCGTTCCCGCGTCTGCCCCTTCGCGGTAGCCACCGACACCCGCAGCGGGGTGCCGATGGTGATGCCGGTGGCGCGCAGGAACTCGTGGTCGGGGTCGCGGTAGGTGAGCACCGCGGTGTCGGGCAGGCCCACGTTCTCGTCCACCACGCAGCTCACCAGTTGCGCCGCCCAGGTCTGCGGCAGTTCGCCGGGGGCCTCTACGATCGGGTCGGCCGCGAACGACCGGCCTCCGGGTTCGGACCCGCTCACCGCTGTTCCTCCTCGCCGTGCTGGTCCCGCGTGCCCGGCACCACGAGCTCGGTGCCGGGGACGAGTGCCATCGGGTCGTCTATGCCGTTGGCCTCGGCGATGGCCCGCCAGGCCGTCGCGTCGCCGTATTCGCGCCAGGCCAGCATGGCCAGACTGTCGCCCGCCACCACGGTGTGGGTGCTGCGGGCGGTGCGTGAGCCGGAGGTCGGGTTCTGGCCGGGCGGGTCGACGCTCGCCTCCTCGATGGACAGCGAGCAGGTGGCCCGCAGCGGCTTGCCGTCCACGTCGAAGAGCGTGTACGACACCGACAGGTTCGACAGGACCCCGTCGAACGACGTCGTCCGCGCGCTGCCCCACTCGAAGCGCACCCAGGGGCTCGCCGGCTTCTTGCGGCCGAGGCTGGCCGGGGTCGGCACGCACGCCTTCATCAGCTTCTCCACCGCCTGCTCCACCGAGTTGTCGTGTTTGGCGGTGGCGTCCAGGAACACTTCGAGGCTCAGGGTGCGCGGGCCGCTGCCCACGAACTCGGGCAGCGCCGACTGACCCGCCATCCGGGACGGGGACCGCCGCCACTCGGTGGTCTTGCCCAGCTGCAGCTTCGAGGGGTTGAACTGGAGGTCGAGCCGGGCGATCGTCCCGCCGGGCTTGGCCCCGACCGAGGCCGGGGGCTCTTTGAGGGTGAGCTGGGCCCTGGCGCGGCTGGCGCGTGCCGAAGAGGCCATGCCGTGGACTTCCTTCCGGAGCGGCGAGGACGAGGACGAGGAGCAGGTGGTGACGGTGGGTCAGGAGGGCAGCAGGCCCGCGTGGGCGATCTCCAGGGTCTCCACCGCCGCCGCGGAGTTGGCGGGGTCGAAGGACGGCCCCTGCCAGCGCACCGGGACGATCCCGAACACCTGCCAGCTGATGATCCGGCTCAGGTCGGGCCGCAGTGCCACGATCTCGCCGTCCTTCGGTTCGACCCGCCGCAGCGTCTCGTCCAGCCAACGGCCGATCTTCGCCGTGTCGGCCGTGACGGGCCGGGTGAGGGTGATGTTCGACCAGGTCACGCGCCCGGGCAGCTGCCAGGTGAAGCCGTTGTTGCCGCCCTCGGCGTAGCTCTCCATCTCGACCTCGGCGCCCATGCCGGAGCAGGTGTGGAAGGCGCCCAGGTCGTTGCCGCCGATCGCCAGCCGGAAGAACACGCTTGTCGCGAAGATGTTGTCGGTCATCGGTCCGTCGTCCGTTTCTCGTTCGTACGTGTTCTCAGCGGCGCCCGTCGAAGGGCCTGCCCGCGCGTTCCCGGCCGCGCCGCAGCTCGGTGCGCAGGAGGCGGGCGACCGGATCGAGCAGACGCCGTGCCAGGTCGTCCAGGTCGAGGTCGCCGCCGTGCGGCACCGCGTCGCGTGCACCCTCGGGCCGGCCGGCCGCGGCGGTCTTGCCTGCGCCGATCGGAGCGGGGTCGGTCCGACCGGGGTTGCTCTGACCGGGGTTGGTCCGACCGCTGTTGGTCGTGGTCCCGCCCGTGTCCCGCTGTACCGCAGGCGGGCCGCTCGCCGGTGGCGCGGGGCCGGTCGCCACCGGGGCGACGACGGGGGCCGGTGTCCTGGGGCGTACGACGGGTACGGTCCCGGCCGCCGACGCGGCCGGGGACGGCTGGACCACGAGCGGTGGTGCGTACGGGCCGGTCACGGGCAGGGGAGCGGCCGCGGCGGAGGCCGCCCCGGACGACGCGGATGCCGGGCGCACGGCGCGCACGGGACGCGGGCCGTGGCCAGGGGGTACGGGGGCGGGGGCGTGCGGCGCGGGTGTCGGCGAGGCCGCTGCCCGTGGCCCGTCCGCGGCTCGCTGGATCTGCGGCGGTGCGGTGGACGGGCTGGACGGGGTGGACGGCGCGGACCAGCGGGCCGGGACCACAGGGCGGCCTGCCGGGCGGGGGGCGGGGGCGGCCGTGCCTCCGGGGCCTCCCATGTCACCGGTGCCGAGGGTCAGCGGCCGTGCCGCCAGGAGCTGGAGGGTGCGGGGCGCGTACGGCGCGGCCGTCGCGGTGTCGGCGCGCTCGTGGTGCGGGGTTCCGCTCCGGTCGGCGACGGCACGTGCCACGACGAGCGGGACCGGGCCGATGCCCTTGCCCTGCGGGGTGGCGGTGGCCCGCTGGACGAGCGGGGGAGTACCGGCCGGGCCGCCGGCGGCCGCGGAGGGTACGGCGGTACGGCGCTGCACGTCGCCGGCGCCCAGCACAGGCGCGTGGACGGACGGCGCCTGGGGCCGCGCGGCGCGGGACCGGGAGGAGACGGACGTGGGCACGGCGGCGCTCGGTGGCAGCGAGGGCAGGGGCGCCCCCAGGCCGGTGCGTACGCGCGGCGCAGACCGTTCCGGCCGTTCCGGGGCGGGGTCCGGCCGGCCGGTCGGTTCTGCCTGGCGCTGCACCGTGGGCATGGCGGGTGCGGTTGCCGGTGCGGGCGCCGATGCCGGTGTGGGTCCTGGGGCCGCTGTGGCCGTGGGCGGTAGTTCGGTGAGGGGCGCGCCGAGAGGTGGGCGCGTCTGCGGGGGTGCGGGTTCGGCCTGGCGCTGCACCGTGGGCATGGCAGGGGAGGCGGCGGGTGCGGCGGCGGTGACGGGGGTCGTTGTGGCGGTGGGCGGCAGTTCGGTCAGCGGCGCGCCGAGCGGTGCGCGTGTGCGTGCCCGCTGCACCGGCGTCTGCGGGGGCGTGGGTTCCGTTTGGCGCTGCACCGTGGGCATGGCGGGAGCGGGCGCCGATGCCTGGGTTGCCGTGGTCTGGGGCGGCAGTTCGGTCAGCGGCGCACCGAGCGGGGCGCGGGTCTGCGGGGGTGTGGGTTCTGCCTGGCGCTGCACCGTGGGCATGGCGGGGGCCGATGCGGGCGCGGGGACGGGGGTCGCTGTGGCGGTGGCGGGGGGCGGCAGTTCGGTCAGCGGTGTGCCGAGCGGTGCGCGGGTCTGCGCACGCTGTACGGGCGTTTCCGAGCCGGCCCCGGGCAGGACGGGGGCGGTGTCCGGCGCCTCGGGGGGACGTACGGCGGACACGCGTCGCCGGGGCGTGGCCGGGACCCGGGCGACGGTCAGCGTACGGCCGACGGCGCGCGGCCGGACCACGGTGGTACGGGTGGTGCCGCGGGCCTCCGGGGCGGGCGACTCCTCACCCGTGCGACCGGGATGGGCATCCGAGGCCGCCCGTACGGGCGTGGACCCGGTGGCGCGGGCAGGTGCGCCGGACCCGGATGCGCGCGCCGCGGCGCGCTGGACGGGAGGACCGGACGGGGACGTCGTCCGGGCCGCCGGGGCACCTTCGGCGGACGCCCCGGGGACCACCGCGATGCGGCGGACCAGCGGGAACCGCGCAGGCGTCGCCGTACGGTCGGCATCGGCAGGGGACACTGCGGCCCGCTGCACGGCGGGAGCGGGCGCCCCCAGCACGGCCGCGGAGTGCGTGGACGTGAGGCCTCGGGTGGCGGCCCCGGCCTCCCCCGACGTCCCGGCATCCGGCCGGACCGTGCCCGCAGCGCCACGTGCGAGGGCACGCGCGACGACGGGGCCGGGCGCGCCGGCACCGGCGTCCTTGGCCCGGGCCCGCGCGCGGTCGCTGCCGCGGGACGGCGCCACGGCGTCCGCCGCGGTCGGGTTCCCGCCCGATGCGGACGCCTCCGGATCCGCGGCCGGGCCGCGCGAGCCCGAGGACGGAGCGCCCGCGTCGCCACGGGCGGTGGTACGCGCGACGACCGGACCCGGTGCGGACCGGTCCGTGCCCGAGTGCTTCGGGCCGGGCGGCGTCGTGCCCGAGGACGGGGCGCCCGAGGACGGGGCGCCCGAGGACGGGGCGCCCGAGGACGGGGCGCCCGAGGACGGGGCGCCCGAGGACGGGGCGCCCGCGCGGCCACGGGCGGTGGTACGCGCGACCACCGGACCCGGTGTGCCGGGCTCCGCGCCGCGGGTCGGGGGTACGGCGTCCGGTGCGGACCGGTCCGTGCCCGACTGGTTCGGGCCGGGCGCCGTCATGCCCGACGACGGGGCGCCGGGTCGCGTACGGCGCGAGATCTGCGGGGTGTCGCGCCGCCGCGACGGCGCTCCCGGAGCCGACGGCCGCACCGGCTGCGTCTGCCCGGCCGGCTCCTCCGCGCCGGGCTCGGTGCGCAGCGCCCGCAGGAGCAGGGGGCCGCCGCCGCTGTGGGTGGGGCGGGCGGTGGCGGAGCGGGCGACCCCGCGTACGAGACCGGCCGGGGCGGACGGCAGCAGGGCGTGGGCGAGCCCCGTGTCGAAGGACGGGTCGCGCCACGCGGCCAGGCCGGAGCGGAAGGCGAGCCCGTCACTGACGCCCATCGGCGCGCGCGACACGGTCAGTTCGGGCGGCGAGGTCATGCGCCAGCCGCCGTCCCAGTCGCCGGGCACGGCGACGTCCCGTGCGGCAGCCGTGTTCTGGTCCGCCGCCGCCGCCGGCGGCGCCAGCGCGGCCGCGGTGTCCGGCACGGCGGCACGCCGACGCAGCCTGTCCCGCCATGCCATCTGTTCAACCACCTTCGTTCACACGGGTGTTGATACGAGCTATCTCGGTGACCCAGTTCTGGCGCTCGCCGTGGGTCAGGTCGAGGATCTCGTCGCGCTGCCAGTGGAAGTGGTAGGCGATGTACGCGATCTCCTCCCGGAGCCGGGGGAGGGCGTACGTCACGATTCCCCCAGGCGCCCACCGGAGAGGTCGACCTCGAAGCCGCCGTCGCAGTGCGGGCAGGTGACCGCCGCGCGGGTGTGGCCCTCGCTGTTGACGCGCCGGTAGAAGTCCTGGAGGAACGCGACGTCGGTCGCGTACATCCGCTCGACGACCCCGGCGTGCACGTCGGTGATGGTGCCGAGCCGGGTGATCACCTGGCTCAGCAGCACCACGCTCAGGTACGCCGGGTTCTCCTTGACCCGCAGGTCGATCTGCGGGCGGAGCTCGTCGCGCGCGGTGGCCAGGCGCATCGCACCGTGCCGGTGCACGGTGCCCGCCTCGTCCACGTACCCGCGCGGCAGCTCGAACTCGAACTCCGTGCGCAGCCCGTGGTCCTCGCGAGGGGCCGGAGCGGCGGCGGCCGGGGGTGCCGCCGCCTGCTCCGGGGTCTGGGCGGGCGCCGTGACCTGGAGGATCTCCTCCAGGCTGCCCGCGGTCACCGTGCGGCGCCTCATTCGACGATGATCTCCTCGAACACGATGGTCACGGACTCGGTGGCCGCCGCGGACTCGCCGGCCTTGAGGGAGGGGCCCTCCCACTTGGAGGCCCAGCCCTGCATCAGCTGGATGCGGCGGACGGTCGATCCGGTGGAGTCCTTGATCTCGATGGTGAGGTTCTGCCGCGCGGTGTCGACGGCGCCGTTGTTCAGCGTCTCCTTGATCCACTTGGTGAACTCGCTGCTCTTGTCGAGTCCCCGGGTGATCGTCACCTCGCCCGCCTGGCGTGCGCCGGGCTGCTTGCGGATGATCTGCTTGCCCTCCGCGCTGACCTGGCGGACCTCGACGACCTCTTCCTCGACGGTCAGACCGCTGATCTCCTGGATCGACTCGACCAGGTAGCCACCGAGCTGTACGCCGAAGATGTGGGTGGAAAGAGCATCGCCCTCTGCCATGACTGTCCTTCACCTTTCCTTGCTGCTGCTGCCCCGGAGGGTCACTCGTCGATGAGGCTGGTGCTGTCGGAGAACTGGGCCAGCCGGAACACCACGAACTCGGCGGGCTTGACGGGCGACACACCGATCTCGCAGACCACGCGGCCCTGGTCGATCGACTCCTGCGGGTTGTTGTCCCGGTCGCACTTGACGTAGAACGCCTCCGCCGCCGTGCGGCCGAACAGGGCGCCGCGGCGCCACTCCTCGGTCAGGAACGCGGTGACGTTGCGCCGGATGCTCGACCAGAGCCGGTCGTCGTTGGGTTCGAAGACCACCCACTGGGTGCCCAGGAGGATGGACTCCTCCAGGTAGTTGAAGAGGCGGCGCACGTTCAGGTAGCGCCAGGCCGGGTCGGAGGAGAGGGTGCGCGCGCCCCAGATCCGGATGCCCCGGCCGGGGAAGGCCCGTACGCAGTTCACGCCGATCGGGTTGAGCAGGTCCTGCTCGCCCTTGCTCAGGCGCAGTTCCAGGTCCACCGCGCCGCGGATCACCTCGTTGGCGGGGGCCTTGTGCACACCGCGCTCGGCATCGCTGCGCGCCCACACACCGGCGATGTGACCGCTCGGCGGGACGGTCGTGTTGTGCCCGGCGGCCGGGTCGAAGACCCGCACCCACGGGTAGTAGAGGGTGGCATAGCGGGAGTCGTAGCCCGCCTCGTCGTTGCGCCAGGTGCGCACCTGCTGCGCGGAGAGCCCGGGCGGGGTGTCCAGCACGGCCACCCGGTCGCCCATCTGCTCGCAGTGCGAGATCACCGCGAGCTGCACGGTGCGCACGCCCTCGGCGTCGATGTCGCCGCGCTGGTAGGCGCTCATCAGGTCCGGCACGGCGACCATCGTGATCTCGTCGATGGTCTCGAGGCCGGCGAATCCGGTGCGGGCGGCCGCGTCGCCGACGTACTCGGCCGGGTCGAGCCGGGACACGGTGCCGTTGCCGGTCGCGGCGGGCACGGCGGCCGGGGCGTCGGGCAGGGCCAGGGTCTGGCCGGCGGGCCGGGTCTGGGCGGCGGAGCGCTGCTCCGTGACCTCGATCAGCTTCGAGGCGCGCGCCTGGGTGACGAGGTAGCCCTTGACGTTCTTGCGGGCGGAGACCTCGAAGGTCTCGGCGACCTGCTCGCCCTGGCGGACCAGGAGCTTGAAGCGGTCCTCGGGCGGGTTCTCCCCGTCCGCGTCGGCGATCTCCACGGACACGCCGGTGACGCCCGGCCGCGCCGTGATCAGGAAGCCGCCGAGCTCGACGGGCTGCGCCGCGCGGGGCTGGGGGACCGCTCCCGCGGTGGCCGGTGCGGCGGAGGCGTCGTCACGGTCGGATCCGCCGACGCGGACGACGTACGCGGCGCCGCCGCCGTTGGCGAAGTACCCGTAGACCGCGTGGGGCAGGTAGGTGCCCTCGGTGAAGCCCCCGAAGTGCTGGCTGTACTGGTCCCAGCTGGTGACCAGCGTCGGCTCGTGGAAGGGTCCGCTCTGGGCGAACCCGACGAACGCGGCGACGGCGGTGCCGACCCCTTCGATCGGGCGAGCACCGGACTGCACCTCCTCCACGTACACGCCCGGGGTGAGGTACGTCGGCATGCTCGCTCCTTCGTCACGGCTTGGCAATCAGGTCTGGTCACAGCCTTTCCGGCTGCCGCCGCCGGCGGCAGGGGCGTTCGGACCTGGCCAGGGGCAAGTGCGCTGCCCTTGCGGTCGCCCCCGCCGGACCGGCCAGGCAGCCCGCCCGGCACGCCGCGGCCCAGGTCACACGTCCGTGATCCGGCCCAGGTACGGCCCGAACTCGCTCTCCAGGAGCAGGCGGCCGAGCTTGCGGTACTCCTGGGCGACGGCCGTCACCACCTGGGGCATGGTCAGCGGCTCACCCGATGCGGCCGCGGAGTAGGCGGCGGTCACCGCGCAGGCCCGGATCGAGCCTCCGGCGAGTTCGAACCGGTCCGCACAGAAGCCGAGATCGAGGTCGTCGGTCCGGGGCAGCCGGTCGCCCAGGCACCGCTCCCACAGGGCCAGGCGCTGGGCGGCGTCGGGCACCGGGAAGTCCGCGACCACGTCCAGGCGGCGGGTGAACGCCTCGTCGAGGTTGGCCCGCAGGTTGGTGGTCAGGATGGCGATGCCGTCGAAGGACTCCATCCGCTGGAGCAGGTACGCCGACTCCATGTTGGCGTGCTTGTCGTGGGAGTCCTTCACCTCCGAGCGCTTGCCGAAGATCGCGTCGGCCTCGTCGAAGAGCAGCACCGCGTTGACGGCCGACGCCTCGGTGAAGATCCGCTCCAGGTTCTTCTCGGTCTCGCCGACGTACTTGTCGACGACCGTGGACAGGTCCACCACGTACAGGTCCATGCCCAGGTCGGCCGCCACGACCTCGGCGGACATGGTCTTGCCGGTGCCGGAGGAACCCGCGAACAGCGCGATCACCCCGCGCCCGCGCCCGCCGCCGGGCCGCATGCCCCACTGCCCGAGGACCTGGTCGCGGTGGCGCGCGCGCACCGCGAGTTCACGCAGCCGACGGTGGGTGGGGGCGGGCAGCACCAGGTCGTCCCAGCCCACCGCGGGCTCCACCCGGCGGGCGAGGCGGGCCAGGCCCGCGCCGTTCTGGGCCCGTACCGCGGTACGCAGGTCGTCGGGGTCGACCGGGCGGCCGTCGAGCGCGGCGGTGCGCGACGCGGCGTCGGCGGCCCGCCGAAGCTGCCCGGCGTCGAGGCGGTGCGCGGCCACGGACCGGGCGAGCGCGTCGGCCTCGCCGGTGTCCCCGCGTTCGCCGGCGGCCCGCTCCAGCGCGTGGCGCCAGCGCACGGCCTGCCGGTCGGGGGAGGGGGCCGCCACCGTCACGGTGACGGGGGTGGCGGCCGCCCAGGCGGGTTCCCAGCCGCTCGTACCGTGCGTGAACAGGGGGATGCCGCGCAGCGCCGTGCACAGAGTGCGCAGGACGTGGGCCCGCTCATCGGGTTTGTCGGGCAGTTCCTCCAGCGGCCCGAGCAGCACACCGGCGCCCAGCAGGCGGGCCTCGCGGGCGGCGGCGCGGGCGAGTGCGGGCAGGGCGCGGGTGTGGTGGGTCAGTGCCGCCGGGTCGAGGACCAGGGGGCGCAGTCCGCAGGCGTGCAGTGCGGCGGCGGCCAGGCCCTCGGGGTCGCCGCCGCGGGTCCGCAGGTGGACGTGGCCGGTGCCGCTCGTGGCCGCGGCGGCGGCCCGGTTCAGTTCGTCGGGGTCGACGGCCGGGTCGTCGGCGGCCTCGCCGAGCACCTCGGCCAGACGCGGATCGGGCGCGGCGTCGCCGAGCAGGTGGGCGGTGACCCGGTCCGGGACGGCCAGCACCCGGGACAGGGGCGGCCGTTCGGCCTCCGTGACCTCCAGCAGACCGCCCGCGACGAGCGGTGCGCCGGGGGAGAGCCGGAACCGGGCGGCCGCGACCCGGCTGCGTCCGCACAGTTCGAGGGCGAGTCCGACGGTCGGCCGACGCCGTGTCAGGTCGTCGTTGAGGTAGCCGTAGAGCCGTTCGAAGCGGGCGTCCAGGTCCGGCGCCAGGGCGACCAGGAGCAGGTCCACGTCCAGCGGATCCAGCCCGAAGCGCGTCGCGAGGACGTCGAGCGGCGAGCCGGGCGGAGGGCCGCCCGGTGCGAGCGCGGGCAGGCCCGGCCCGTGCTCCTCGTCCAGGATCTGGGCGACCCCCTCGGGAGTGAAGTACTGGCCCCGGTAGGGGTCGTCCAGGTCGGGGTCGACGGCGCGCCGGAGCGCCACGGCCAGCCGTACCCGCTCCTCGACGAGCCGGAGCCGCGTCCACAGGTACGGGACCTCGTCGGCGCCGGCCGGGTCCGGTGCCGTGTCCGGTGCCGGGGGCTGGAGGGTGTGCGTCACGGCTGCCGTTCTCCTCGTCGGCGGCGGGCGGGAGCCTTGGGCCGTTCCCGTGAGCCGCCGAAGCCTTCCGGCCCCGGTGCGCCCAGCTCGACGTAGCGCAGCCGGCGCGGGCTCCCGTCCTCGCCCGGTCCGGCCTGCGGTACGGAGTTCACCACGAGGCCCTCGGTGACGGGCGGGGCCGTGACCTTGCTGATGCCTGCCAGCGGCGCCTTCACGCGCAGCCCGAGGGACGGCTTCAGCTCGCCGCCCAGCGCCGACCACACGTCGGAGGCGGCCGGCGCGTCCATTCCGGTGCCGCCCGCGTCCACGTCCACGATCAGGCCGAGCTCGGCGAGCGTGCCGGTCAGCAGGCGCGGGGGCAGCGTGTCGGTGGACACGAGGCAGGAGAGCACCTGGGAGAGCAGCCGGTGCTCGTCCTGCGGTCTGCTCGCCCAGGCGGTGACCAGGTACGTCAGCTCGAACCAGCGTGGCGGGGTGCGGCGCGCGACGACGAACCCGTCCGCGTCGTACACCTCGCCCGCACCGCTGCCGCGCCGGGTCGGGTCCTCCCTGATGTCGTACAGGAACACGCAGACCGTGGGCGCGCTGCGGCGTGCCGCCCAGTCACTGGTCGGCGCGTCGAACACGACCTCGACGCCCGACGCCTCCAGGCCGGATTCCGCCAGCAGCCGCCGCAGCCCCTCGTCGACCTCGTGGATCACCGGCGGGTCACCTCGTCGGGCGGCTGCACCGTGCCGTTGACCACGAGGAAGTCGGTCTGCACCGGGGAGAAGCCGGGGCCGCTCGCGGTGATGACACGGGGGCCGGTCTGGTCCTTGGCGAGGATCAGCAGCTGCCCGATGAACGTGCCGTCGGACCGGGGGAAGGTCGGTGCCGCCGCGGCCGTGATGCCCGGCTTCCAGGTGAACCGCACGGGCACGCCGGGCGGGAAGTCCTCGCCGCGTACCGAGGTGACGAAGCCGGGCCTGCCGATCGGCGGCACGGCGACGATGCGCGGCTGGAGGATGCGCAGCTGCTGCTGGGCGCTGTTGTCGCCGGGGTCGGCGTCCGTGCCGGTCGTGGTCAGGCTGCCGGTCACGAGGCCGGTGAGCGCCTTGTCGGGGTTGAGGACGACCCGCAGGACGGTCCGGGCGCCCGGAGCCAGGTCCGGCAGTGCGCACTCCCAGTTCTGGTCGCAGCCCGGCGGCGGCCCGGCGTGGGGCACGCCCTGCGGGAGGCCGATGCGCAGACGCAGGCCGGTGGCCAGGGCGTTGCGGCCGTTGCGGACGGTGTACGTGACCACGACGCGGCCGCCGACGTAGCCGGGGTTCGGCTGCGCCGTGACGCTCACCCCGGGGCCGGCCGGGGGTGCGGGCGGTTCCGGCTGCGGCGTGGGCGTCGTGGGCGGGGTGGTCGGCGGGGCCGGGGTCGGCGTCGGCGGGGTGGGCGTCGGCTTCGGGGGTACGGGTGCCTCGTGCACCGGCACCACGGTCCGCCCGGTGTTGTCGCTGGGCCGGGGGTCGAGGACGCTGCCGGTGACCGACCAGTCCACCGGCTGGTCGCCCGGGGTGACGCCGGCGAGGGTGACGGTCACCGGGACGGTGGTGCCGGGGGGCACCACGCCCAGGGCGCAGGTCAGGGCCGCGGCGTCGCAGGTGGCGCGGGGTGCGGTGAGCGCGGTGACGTTCACGCCGAGCGGGGGCGCGACGGTCAGCCGGGTGCCGGGTGAGGCCGCCGGGCCGTGGTTGACGACGTCCACCCGGACGGTGGCCGAGCCGCCGACGGTCAGCGGCGCGGCCTTCTCGGGTGCGCGCACCGCGAGGTCCACCGACTGCTGCACGCTCGGTTCCTTCTGCCGGCCCGGCAGGCCGGTGACGAGCAGGTTGTGGGCGCCGGTCGCCACGTCCACCAGCTTCAGCTTCTCCGGGCTGTTGGCGGCCCGGTCGCCGCGGGCACTGAGCACCAGGCTCTTGCCGTCGGCGGTCCAGGCCGCGTCGCGGGGCTGGAACGGTCCCTTGGCGGTGGGTTCGGGCAGTTCCCGGCCGCAGGCCCCCGACAGGTCGCGGGCGGAGTCGGGCAGCAGGACCCGGCAGGTGCCGCCCGCCGGAGAGACGAGCAGGATGCCGCTGCGCTCGTCGACGCGGCCTCCGCCGTTCTTGCGGTTGAAGGCGATGGTGGCGCCGTCCGGCGAGAACGCCGGGCTGTCGTCGATGACGTCGCAGGCACCGGGACAGTTGGTCGCGCTCAGGTCGCGCTGCTGGTCCAGGCGGTCCACGGGCACGGTCCAGATGTGCTTGTTGCCTCCGCGGCCGTTGATCACGAGGTTGCGGGTGAAGGCCAGCGTCGTGCCGTCGGAGGACCACGTGGGCTGGGCGTCGCCGCCCCGGGCCTGGCCCGCGGGCGGGGTGATCTCGCCACGGATCGCACCGGTGGCGGCGTCCGCGATCAGGATGCGCGCGGGGCCCGCGGCATCGCCGACGCCGCCGGGCGAGGTCCGGGTGAAGGCCAGGAACCTGCCGTCGGGGGAGAACGTCGGGTCGGTGTCCCAGTCCTTGGGGCCGCGGCCCGCGAGCGGCAGGGGCGCCTCGTGGGTACCGTCGGCGTCCGCGATCCAGATCCGTTCGATCCGGGCGTCGGGCTTGCCCTCGAAGCGCGTCACCACGATCCTGCGCCCGTCGGGCGTGTAGTTCTGCCGCTCGGTCCACGGGTCGTACCCGGCGGCGGGCTGGAACAGCGGGTCCTTGGCCGGGTCGGTGTTGGTGTCGGCCGCCGGGTCCTCGTCGAGGATGGTCAGGTTGAGGTCGCGGGGGTCGGAGCCGTCCATCCGGGCGTCCTGCAGGGTCACCGCGTGCGGCCCGGCCGCCGAGATCCGCTCGACCACGATGCCGCCGCCGGTCAGCGGACCGAGCCAGGTGGCCGGGCCGACCTCGCGGTTCTCGCTGAGCTCCACCTTGGGCGGGTCCGCCGAGTGCGCGGGCACCCGGAAGACGTGCTCCCAGTCGCCCTTGCAGTCACAGGTGCGGTCGGGGCTGAGGAAGAGCAAGCCGTTCCCGTCGGGCAGCCACGCTGCCCCGTGGGTACGCCAGCCCGCCTGGGCGCCGGCCAGCAGCGGGCCGTCGCCGCGCCCGTCGGTCCAGCGCAGGCGGGGCCCGGACGGTCCGGTGGCGGTGTAGGCGATCACGTCCCGGTTGGCCTTGTCGTCCACCGGGTTCCACACCGGTTCGGTGGCCGTGCCGTTGGCGGGGTCGGTGACGCGGGTGGCGCCGCCGCCCCGCAGGGGGCGTACGTAGACCTGTCGGCCGACGGCCCGGTCGCCGTCGGAGGAGTACGCCAGGCGTCCGCCGTCCGGCGAGACCGTCGGGTGCTCCTCGTTCGCGGGGGTGTCGGTCAGCCGGGTGAGGCCGGTGCCGTCGGTGCGCACCAGCCACAGGTCGCGCTGGACGCCACCGGACGCGGCGGGCTGGACCGAGTCGAAGACGACCGAACGGCCGTCCGGGGTCAGCCGGGGGTTCGCCACGTCCAGGCCGCTGGTCAGACGGCGCACCGAGCCGTCCGCGGACCGCAGGTAGACCTGCGGGGCCCGCTCGTCGCGGCGGCTGGCGAAGACCAACTGGTCGCCCTGCGCGGCGGGCTGGAGGTCCTGGTGCACCGGGCCCTCGCCGAACAGCGGGGTGCTGGACGTGTCGCTCGCCACCCGGCCCAGACTGCGGTGGCGCGTACCGGCGTACGCGACCCGGCTGTCCCCGGCGTCCGCCGCGAGGGTTCGTGCCTCGGCGTCGCCGGGGCCGGAGGCCGCCGTCACCGCGAGCAAGGGGATCAGCAGCAGCAGTGACGCGCCGACTCTCCCCCAGCGGGGTCGCCGACCGCCGGATCCACCCGTGCCCATCAGGGTCCACCTCACCGTCCGGTGCAGCATCTACGTATGACCCCGCCACCCTGCGGCCCCGCGGCGGCGGACCGGCAGGGCCGCGGGGCCGGATCCGGGGGAAGCGCCGGGTGCGCTTTCGGGCAGTGGCGTCCGCGGCCCGCACGTGCGGGCCGCGGGGTACCGGTCCCCGCCGTACGGTCAGATCAGCCCGTTGCGCAGGGCGTAGCCGACCGCATGCGTGCGATTGCGCAGTTGCAGCCGCGTGATGACCTCGTGCAGCACGTTCTTGACGGTCCGTTCGGAGTACGAGGTCTTGCGGGCGATCTCCGCGGTGTCCAGGCCCTCCGACACCAGGCGCAGCATGTCCGCCTCGCGCGGGGTCAGGGTGGACAGGGACACGGCGCGCGGGTCGAGCGCCGAACGCTGCAGGCTGCCGACGTGGTCGAGGAGCTTCGCGAGCAGGTCGCCGGGCAGCACGCCCTCGCCGTTCGCTATCGCCAGGACCAGACGAAGGAGCCGGTCCTGGTCGGCCTCGGAGCGCCGCAGCACCGCGGTGACCCCGGATTCGATGGCGCGCTGCAAGGCGTCCCCGGATTCGAACGTGCCGACCACGAGCCCGGTGCGCGTGTCGGAGCTGAGCCGCAGCCGGTCCAGCAGGGCGGCCGTCTCGTCGTCCACGCTGTCCACGGTCACGAGCGACACCTGCGCGTCGTCGGCGTCGGTGTCGTCGACGAGCTCGATCTCCGGTCGCTGGCGCAGTTGGTGGACGACCCCGACGCGCAGGATCGGGTCCGACGCGTACACGGCCACGGTGACCCGCTGGCCGCCGCCGGGTGAGGAAACGGTTCCGTTGTGCTGAGGCTGGGGCATGTGCGTACCTGTTCCGTGATGCGTATGTGGGATACGGATGTGAGGGAGATGGTCAACAGGTGGTTCAGTAAGAGGAGTTGGGGACAGCCTGCGGGGGCATCGGGGCTGCCCGGGGCGTTGCCCTCGCGCCCGTGGAAGTGGCCGGGGCGCCGCCATTAGCGTCGTGGTGTGACATCCCCAGCAGCCTCTTCCAGCCCTGGCGCTCCCGGCCTCGACATCCCGCGGGTGTCGGTGACGCCGGGCGGTACCGCATCCACCACCCTGACGGTCCGCAACGACGGCGACATCGTCGAGGCGTACCGCCTGGAGGTCGTCGGCGACTGCGCTGCGTGGACCACGGTGGAACCCGAGCGCGTCTCCCTCTACCCCGGCACCTCGGAAACGGTGACGATCCGCCTGGCCCCACCGCGCTCGCCGCAGGTGCGGGCGGGCGATGTGCCGCTCGCCGTGCGCGTGCTGCCCACCGAGCATCCCGAGTCCGTGCGGGTCCCCGAGACCACCGTGCACATCGAGGAGTTCCGGGAACTGCGCGCAGAGAGCGCTCCCAAACGCCGCCGCGGCTGGCTGCGCGGGCGCTATCGACTCGCCGTGCGCAACGAGGGCAACTCCCCGGTACGGCTCGGTTTCACGCCCGCGCAGCCGGGTGAGGAGCTGAAGTTCGACTTCCGCCCCGCCACGTTGAAGCTGGAGCCGGGGGAGTCGGCGGAGGTGGCGCTGCGCGTCCGCACCGGCAAGCCGGTGTGGTTCGGGTCCCCGGTGACCTGGCCGTTCACGGTCGAAGTGGCCGAAACCGGCGACGGGGACGGTGAGGACGGCAAGGAGCAGCCGGAGCCGGACGCCGTGCGGGCCCCGCTGGAGGCGGAGTTCGTCCAGATCCCGATCTTCCCGACGTGGCTGCTCGCGGTACTGGCCGCGCTGCTGGCGCTGCTGCTCGCCTGGTTCATGCTGGTGCGCCCGGCCGTGCGCAGCACGGCCAAGGAGGCCGCCGACGAGGTGGTCCAGAAGAGGCCGACGCCCGGTGCGGACGTGGACGGACAGTCCCCGGGGGCCGGCGGCGCCACCAAGCAGCCGGGCGGCGGAGGCAAGAACCCCCAGCCCGGGGCGGGCACAGGCGGTACGGGGGCCGGGCCCGGATCGGGGTCCGGAGGCGGCGGCGGGGGCGCCGCAGGACAGCAGAGTTCGGCCACCATCGACCTGCAGACCGACGGCGGTCAGACCAAGGCCGGCGCCTACACGGTGCCCGCGGGCAAGGCGTTCGGGATCACGGACATCGTCGTCGCCAACTTCCAGGGCGACGAAGGCGTGGTGACCATCAGCTTCGGCGACCGCAAGATCACGACGATCGCGCTGGAGACGTTCCGCAACCAGGACTATCACTGGGTCACCCCCATCAGCATCGCCGAGAGCCAGACTGTGACCGTCCAGGTGACCTGTGCGAAGCCGGGCACCCCTGCCACCGGGCGTCAGGCGCAGGAGTGCCACGAGGTGCTCAACGTAAGTGGTGTACTGAGCGACCTCCGGTGACCCGAGCGGCACGGCCATAGTCGGTCAGGTTGTACGCCAGGGCAAAGAGGGCCTTTGCCCTGGCGTCCGGAAATCGGCACTCCAGAGGATCGATCGGGCGTTCCCCTCGCAACCGCACGCTTTCGATTCGACAGTGCCAGGACCGGTTAACCCGGGTACGCACGTCACCAGTTGGCGAAACGCCAAACTTGGCTTGAATTGGTCTCTCTGTTTCGGTCCGGTCAGTGCGTGGGGACTCCCACCCGCTGGCCCGATTCCAGGACCACGGTCGCCGCGCCGAGGTCGACCGTGTTCGGCAGCATCGCCTGCGGCCGCACCAGGTCCTTGAGCAGGAAACGCATCAGATCGGCGCCGGACATCGCCTTGAGCCTGTCCGCGAGCTGCGGGTTCACCGCTTCGAGACGCTGGATCTCCACGACGGCCCGCTCCACCAGCCCCGGCACGATGTCCCGGCCCATCAGGGTGTTGGACCGCAGCCGCTCCGAATGGACCTGCTCCTGCGCACCGGATCCGTAGGTCATGGTGCTGTGCTCGTCCGACAGGGCCTGGGTCGTGGAGAACATGATCTGCCCCCTGCGCTCCTGGTTCGACTCGTTGCCCATCACCTCCATGACGGCCTCCATGTCCAGCGAATCGGCCGCCGCCCCCGCGCCGACGTCGAACTTCCGCACCGGCAGCGTGAACTCAGCCGAGAAGGCGTCCTCGCGGGTGTTCAACTTGCTCTCCGTCTGCGCCGGATCCTCGGGCCGCGCGCGCACGGTGGGGTACTCGCGCTGCGCGAAGTCGCTGAGCATCAGCCAGCCCTGGCTCATCAGGGGGGACTCGGTGAGCGGGATCTGGATCCTGGCCGGTTCGTCATCGCCGCTGAAGCGCGTCGATCGGAACGGGCTGCCTGGCACCTCCAGGAAGAAGAAGACGAAGCCCTCGTTGGCCAGGACGTGCTTGTCGTACGCCTCCGAGTTGTTCGGCGCGTCCGGATCCGCCCGGAGCAGCTCGGTCTTGGACTTCATCCGCCCCTGGGCGAGCATCGTCTCGGCCCGCGACCTGCCCGTGTAGTGGCACAGCACGCTCCGCTGGAGCGCTGACGTCAGCTTGGTCCTGACGTCGGGAACCCAGTTCCGGTCCCCCTGGCCCCGGCCGATCTCCTTGGCCATCCCGGCCCGGTTGAGCTCCGACAGCTCGCGGAAGTAACTGGGTCCGTGCATGTGGAACGCGGCCGCGCTGTCGGCCCACTGCGCCTGCTGCCACAGCATGCCGTTCGTGGTCATCGCGCTGAACGGTGCCCCCGCCTCGACGGGGAACTCGGCGTCGCGGACGAGCTGGTCGTTCACCAGCACCAGTTCGGCCTTGACGATGTCGAGCGCGGCAGCCAGCCAGGGCTTGACGGCCGGGGGTGCGTCGTCCTCGGCCGGGGCGATCTCCTGGGTGAGGCGCGACAGCTCGATCATGCAGTGCATCGGGTCGCGGACGGGATCGCTGTCGTACGCGGCGATGCCCGCCCGCACCTGCGCCACCAACGGGTCCGCCGGAGCCGGGTTGCGCGACATGAGCCGGCCCAGCAGCCCTCCGGGACGCGGCGGGTCGACCGGCAGCGAGGGGCCGAGCTCCTCGGGCCCCTTGCGCTGGACGACGGCCCGCTCGCCGGACACCGGCGCGTGCGTGCCGTGCTCCTCGCGGGCGGCACGCTGTACGGGCGCGGGAGCCGCCATGACCCGGCTCGCGTTGGCCTCGGCCTCCCGCTCGAAGCGGTCGCCGGGGTCGCTGACCCGCAGCCCGTGGCCCGTGTCCGTCCCCGCGACCGGCCCCTGCCGCTGCTGGATGACATGGGTGAGCTCGTGGGCGAGGGTGTGCTTGTCCTTCCCGCCGTCCGTGACGACCACATGGCTGCCCGAGGTGTACGCCCGGGCCCCGATCTCGGCCGCGGACCGCTGCGCGAGGGGATCGGAGTGGACCCGTACGTCGGAGAAGTCGGCGCCGAGCCGGTTCTCCATCTCCTCGCGCAGGGGTGCGTCGAGCGGCCGCCCGGGCGACCGGAGCACCTGGTGCGCGGTCGCCCGCTGGACCGGTGCGTCCCCGCGCCCGGGGCCGGCGCCGTGGCCCGCCGCGAGCATGCGCGTCACCGCCGCGTTGCCGACGGACCGCTGGAGCGCCGGCAGTGCCGACAGCGCCGCCGCCGGAGCGGCGGGAGCCCGGTCCTCACCCGGACGCCTCTGCCGGGACGGGGCGGAGCTGTCCTTGGAGGCATCGGCTGCTGCCTTGTCGCGGGCGGGGATACGCATGGGCGTTCCTCTCGGGGATGCGGCGGGACGTACACCTGCCTACCCGCGAAATCGCCCTGGTGACATGCCCGTTCGGACACACCCGGGGGAAGACACGACTGGTCTGCAGGCTGCCTGCGGACACTCCCCGGAGGTCCTCCCGGTCAACCACGCCCGACCGTCCGCACCCCGGTCAGTCGCGGGGCCGGGAGTGGATGAGGGTGAAGGCCGCGCCCTCCGGGTCCGCGACCGTGGCCACCCGGCCGCCGATGCCGTCGCGGGGCGGTTCCAGGATCCGCCCGCCCAGATCGCTGACCCGGGCGGCGGCCGCGTCGGTGTCCTCGACCTCGAAGTACGTCATCCAGTGCGGGCCCCGGTCGTGCGGCAGCGAGCGGCCGACGCCGTGCACGGCGGCCACCGGGCGGCCCTCCAGGTGCAGGGTCAGGTAGTCGAAGTCGTCGGAGGCGGTGGCGTGCGTCTGGGCCTCGTGGCCGAAGACGTGCTCGTAGAACTTGCCGACCGCCGAGGTGTCCTGGGTGACCAGCTCGTTCCAGACCGGGGTGCCCGGGGCGCCGTGCAGCCGGGTGCCCATGGGGGACTGCGCCTGCCACAGCCCGAAGATCGCGCCCAGCGGGTCGGAGCAGATCGCCACCCGCCCCGCGACGCCGGCGTCCAGCGGGCCCACCGCGACCGTCCCGCCGCACGCACGGATCGTCTCCGCCGTGGCGTCGGCGTCGTCCGTGGCGAGGTACGTGGTCCAGGCGACCGGAAGATGCCGGTCCGGCGGCATCTCGCCGATGCCGGCCACCTCGCGGCCGTCCAGCAGGGCCCGTACGTACGGGCCGAGCTGCTCCGGGCCCGGTACGTACTCCCAGCCGAACAGGTCGGCGTAGAAGTCCTCGGTGGTCCCCAGGCCGTGCACCATGAGGCTCACCCAGCACGGGGTGCCGGGCGTGCGCCGGGTTGCTTCCGCTGCCTCGGTCATGTCAGCCGTCTCCTCCGTCGTGCCGCTTACCGGTGCTGATGCTTCCACTCCGGGGGGCCCGACGCGCCCCGACCGGCCGCGTCGCGGGCGCCCGGGAGAGAGATGACCGGATCGGTTCGCACCTCCGGTGTCGGGCTTGTTACGGGGGCGCCGGGCGGGGAGGAAGATGGGCCCCATGACTTCGAAATCTGCGATCCTCTCCGCCGCCGAACTGGCGAGCGAGCTGGCCGCTTCCCGGCCGCCGGTGCTGCTGGACGTCCGCTGGCAGCTGGGCGGCCCCGACCAGCGCCCCGCCTACGAGGCCGGGCACCTGCCCGGCGCGGTGTACGTCGACCTCGACAGTGAACTGGCAGGTCCGCCGGGGTCGGGCGGGCGGCACCCACTTCCGGACCCGGAGGCCTTCGGAGCGGTGATGCGCAGGGCCGGCGTCTCGGCGGACGTACCGGTGGTCGTGTACGACGGCGGTCAGGGCTGGGCGGCCGCCCGCGCATGGTGGCTGTTGCGCTGGACGGGTCACACGGACGTACGGGTACTGGACGGAGGCCTGGCGCAGTGGACGTCAGCGGGGGGTGACGTGACGGCCGACCGGGTGACTCCCACGGAGGGTGATTTCAAGCCAAGTCCGGGAGCGGTCGGGCTGCTGGACGCGGACGGGGCGGCCGCGCGGGCGCGTGCGGGGGTCCTCCTGGACGCGCGTGCGGGGGAGCGGTACCGCGGGGAGGTCGAGCCGATCGACCCGGTCGGCGGCCACATCCCGGGCGCCCTGTCGGCCCCGACCACGGAGAACGTGGATCCGGACGGCCGGCTCCTGTCGGCGGCCGCCCTGCGGGCGCGCTTCGCCGCCCTCGGCGCCGCGGACGGCACCCCGGTGGGGGTGTACTGCGGGTCGGGGGTCTCCGGCGCGCACGAGGTGCTCGCGCTGGAGGTGGCGGGAATCGCCTCCGACCTCTACGCGGGCAGCTGGTCGGAGTGGTCCGCGGACCCGGCCCGCCCGGTGGCCACGGGTCCGCACCCCGAGTAGCCCCGAAGGCGCCGCCGCCGGGGATGCCCGGGCGGCGGCGCTGGCGCTACTCCTGCTTCTTGCGGCGGGTGCCGAAGACGATCTCGTCCCAGCTGGGCACCGCCGCCCGGCGCCCGGGGCGGACCCCGTCGGCCTCGGCCTGCCGGTCGGTGGTGCCCGTCAGCCGGTCGCGGTGGCCGGCCACCGTGCGGGGCATCAGGACGTCGGCGTACGCGGAACCCGCGCCCGCTGAGGCGGCCGGGGCCGGAGGTTCCTCCGCCTCGGCCTCCTCGGCCGGGGGTTCGGTCCGGTCCGGGACCACCATGTCGCCGCGGAAGCTCGGGACCGCCTCCAGCAGGCTGGTCAGGGTGTCCCGTTCCTCTTCCGGATCCGGCTGGGGGGCCGTCGGCCGCTCCAGCTGGCGGTCGAGGGCGCGGTCCAGCGGCCGGTCGCGCGGCAGCCGCGCGATCCTCGGCACGAAGGGGAAGCTCGGCTCCGGCGTGGCCGGCAGGTCGTCCGACTCGCCGATCAGCGAGCGGGCCTCATCGTCCACGGCCACGACCAGCCGGCGCGGCGGGTCGTACGTCCAGATGGCGGAGTGCGGCTCACCGGCGACCCGGTAGACGAGCAGGACCTCCCAGGTGCCGTCGTCGCGGCGCCAGGAGTCCCACTGGACGGACTCCTTCTCGGCCCCGCGCAGGGTCAGCCGCTCCTGCACGGCCTCGCCGAGCTGGGGTCCGGTGTTCTCGCCGGGGCGGCGTACGGGGGTCTTGCGGGCGCGCTCGGCCATGAACGCGCGCTCGGCGAGCACCGGGCCCTCGAAGCGGCGTACGCGGTCGACGGGGATGCCGGCGAGCTGAGCGACCTCCTCCGCGGAGGCACCGGCCCGTATGCGGGCCTGGATGTCGCGGGGGCGGAGGTGGCTCTCCACCTCGATCTCGATCTGGTTCAGGCGCGCGCGGTCGTTGCGCACGGCAGCCCGCAGTCGCTCGTCGATCGGAAGCGTGTACTCCGTGCTGTCCCCAGCCTTGAGCACCAGTCGTGTGCCGTCATTTGAGACGGCCACGACACGCAGTTCGGGCATGGGGACCTCCCGGGTGGTGCCTGCCGACGTCACGTGCGTCGCTGCTTCCGCTAGTCGAGTGTGGCCTGCCCGGGTGCAGCCTGCCACAACCTTGCCGAGTTAAACCGGCGTGTCGGGCATGTGCCCTTGATCGCCGTTATGGCACGGTTACCTGTTGGGCACGCACAGTGACCGAGTGGTTACTGTGCGCAGCAGGAATCCATGCGATACCGCGGCATCACCGGTCTTGAGTGCCGTTTTCCATCAATTCGGCCCCCTCTCCCGAATCCGGACATCCGTAAGGAAGGACGAACCCAGGGCTCGTCACAGTACTCCATTCGGGCCACCTGGGTGGACCGCCGCGCCGCCGAACTTCTCCCGGACGGTGGGAGTTGGCCTGCCCTCTGACGGGTCCCACCTGCACCCGTGTTCGTTTCCGGGTGTCTTGCTTCACAGAATCCCCAGAAATGGAACTATTTGTTTCGCTCGGGTGTCAGTAACTGCTGAAGGCTTCCGGTGCGGGAGAGGCGGGACACACAGGGGATGGCGATGGGTCAGAAGACGGCGCACGACGGCGAACCGGAGAAGAGGAAGCTCGACCTGAGCGCGGCCCAGGTGGCCGGCAGCTCCCTCGCCACCGTCGCGGCCGCCCTCCTCGCCTCGAAGATGGGCGTCTACGGGACCATCCTGGGCGCCGGTGTGGTCAGCGTCGTCGCCACCGCCGGCGGACCCGTCATCCAGCACTTCTTCCGGCGCACCGGCGACCAGCTGCGCGAGACCGCCCGCCCCGAGGCCCACCGGGTGCCGCTCCCCGGTGACGCCGCGCCCAGCGGGGAGTTCGGCGAGGCCACCGTGCACGGCACACGGGTACGGGGCTGGAAGCGCACGGCCGTCGCGGCCGGTGCCGTCTTCGCCCTCTCCCTGGGAGTCCTCGGGAGCTACGAGGCGATGGCCGGCACCGCGGTCAGCGCGGGCGGCGGCACCATCCTCTCCGGAGGCACGCGCAAGGCGCCCGACCACGAGCCCTCGCGGCCCCGGGAGGAGAAGGGCGCCGACGGGAAGGACGGGAAGACACCAAGGTCCGGGACCTCCCCGGACCCCTCGGCCCCGCTCAGCGGCGGCGGCCGGAGCCCGAGCCCCGGTGCGGGCACCCCGGACCCGGCCGACTCCTCGCCCGGCCCGTCCCCCTCCCCGTCGCAGCACGGCCCGACGCCGACGCCCACACCGACGCCCACCCCGAGCCGGACTCCGGGTACGGACACCCCGACATCCGCCGGGCCAGACGGGGGCGCCCCCTGAACTCACTCGCCCAGCACGCGCCGCAAGTAGTCGTTGCCGAACACCCGGTCCGGGTCCAGCCGGTCGCGGAGCGCGGTGAACTCGGCGAACCGCGGGTAGAGCCGCGCGAAGTACTCCGCGTCCCGCGTGTGCACCTTGCCCCAGTGCGGCCGGCCGCCGTGCGCGGTGAAGATGCGCTCGGCCGCCGTGAAGTAGGCCTGGTACGGGGTGCCCCGGTACATGTGCACCGCGATGTACGCCGTCTCGCGGCCCGAGGCCGTCGACAGGGTGATGTCGTCCGCGGGAGCCGTCCGCACCTCGACCGGGAAGCTGATCCGCATCCCGGAGCCGTCGACCATGGCCCGCAGCTCCCGCAGCGCCTCGACCACCCGCTCGCGCGGCAGTGCGTACTCCATCTCCACGAACCGCACCCGGCGCGGACTGGTGAACACCTTGTACGGGATGTCCGTGTAGGTGCGCGCCGACAGGGCGCGGCTGGCCACGCGGGCGATGGAGGGGATGGTGGCCGGGACCGCGCGGCCCAGCGAGTTCACCGCCTGGAAGATGCCGTTGGACAGCAGCTCGTCCTCGATCCACGCGCTCACCGGTCCGGGCGGGGCGGCGGGGCCCTGGCTGCGGTTGTTCCGCTTGGTGTTGCAGTTGCCGGTGTGCGGGAACCAGTAGAACTCGAAGTGCTCGTTCTCCGCGAAGTGCTCGTCGAACTCGGCCGTCACCCGGTCGAACCCCATGGGCTCCTCACGGGCGGTCAGGAAGAAGAGCGGCTCCACCGCGAAGGTGATCGAAGTGACGATGCCCAGCGCGCCGATGCCCACCCGGGCCGCCGCGAACACCTCGGGGTTCTCCTTCTCGGAGCACGTGAGCAGCCGGCCGTCGGCGGTGACCAGTTCCAGGCCGCGGATCTGGGCGGCGATGGAGGCCGAGTCGCGGCCGGTGCCGTGGGTGCCCGTGCTGGTGGCGCCGGAGACCGTCTGCTCCATGATGTCGCCCATGTTCGTGAGCGACAGGCCTTCCCGGGCCAGGGCCGCGTTCAGGTCCTTCAGGACCGTGCCCGCCGCCACCGTGACGGTGCCCGCCTCGCGGTCGATCGAGGTGATCCCGGCCAGCGCCTGAGGGCGTACGAGCACCCCGTCGGTCGCGGCGGCCGCGGTGAAGGAGTGGCCGGTGCCGACCGCCTTCACCCGCAGTCCCTGTTCGGCGGCCCGGCGGACCGTCTCCTGGAGCTCCCCGACCGAGGCCGGGGTCACCACGCGCGCGGGCCGGGCGGACACGTTGCCCGCCCAGTTACGCCACGCGGTCTGGCTGTTCTTCCCTGCTGTCGCCGTCCCCATCGCTAGCTGGCTCCTCCCCTTGCGCCGGCCTCGTCAGCCGGCGATAACCCGCGAACGCCACCGCTGCCGCGGCCGCCCCCGACGCGATGGAGACGACGTACCCGCGCTGCGCGCCGGCCGCGTCGATGACCAGTCCGGTCACGGAGGAGCCGATCGCGACGCCGACCGCGAGGCCGGTGCTGATCCAGGTCATGCCCTCGGTCAGCTTCGCGCGTGGTACGTGCGCCTCGATCAGGGCCATCGTGGTGATCATCGTGGGAGCGATGGCGAGGCCCGAGACGAAGAGCGCCACGGCCAGAAACGGAAGGTTCCCGGCCAGTAGGAGGGGGATCATACTCACGGCCATCGCACAGATGCCCAGTACCCACCTGCGTTCGGTCCGGCCCTTGAGATGGAGCAGGCCGAAGACGATTCCGGCGATACAGGACCCGAGGGCCCAGACGGCCAGGATGTAGCTGGCGTAGGACTTGTGGCCCTGTTCCTCGGCGAAGGCCAGGGTGGACACGTCGATGGAGCCGAAGATCGCGCCGGTCGCCACGAAGGTGGCCGTCAGCACCTGGAGGCCGGGGGAACGCAGGGCCGAGGTGCGGTCCGCGTGCTCGTCGCGCGGGTGCGGCGAGGGCTCGGTGGCGCGCTGCGCGGTGAGCAGCCAGACGCCGGCGAACAGGCAGACGGCGGCGATCAGCGGTCCGGCCTCGGGGAACCAGACGGTGGACAGCATGATGGCGATGATCGGGCCGAAGATGAAGCAGACCTCGTCGATCACGGACTCGAAGGAGTACGCGGTGTGGAGCTCGCGCGGGGACTCGCGGTAGATCACGGTCCAGCGGGCGCGGACCATCGAGCCCACGCTCGGTACGCAGCCCGCGATCGCGGCGCACACGAAGAGCGTCCAGTCGGGCCACCCGTTCGCGGCGGCCACCAGCAGCACGGCCACCGAGGCCACCGAGACCGCCGTGGCGGGGCGCAGGACCCGCCGCTGGCCGTACTGGTCCACCAGGCGGGAGACCTGCGGGCCGATGACCGCGGCGGCGAGGGCGAGGGTGCCGGTGAGCGCGCTGGCCATCGCGTAGCGGCCGGTGATCTCGGAGATCATCGTGAGGATGCCGACCCCGACCATGGAGATCGGGAGCCGGCCTATGAGGCCGGCCGCGCTGAACGCCTTGGTTCCGGGGGCCGCGAAGATCGCGCGGTAGGGACTGGGCAAGGGGTCTCCGTAAGGGACGTCATCGGCTCGTACAGGTTACGACTGCCGGCCGGGCACCCGCACGGGAAAGGTTCCGAACCAAGGAACTTAGGGTCACCTTACCTGTGACGCGGGCCAGGTCCCGGCCAGGGCGGTTCCCGCGCGCGGAGGCCGGGTGGCAGGATTCGATCCATGTCAGACCAGCTCCGCCCGCCCGTCGGCGGGCCCGCCACCCCGTACGACGCCCTCCTGCTGCTCTCCTTCGGAGGTCCCGAGGGACCCGACGACGTCGTGCCGTTCCTGGAGAACGTCACGCGCGGGCGCGGCATCCCGCGCGAGCGGCTCAAGGAGGTCGGGCAGCACTACTTCGGTTTCGGCGGGGTCAGCCCGATCAACGCGCAGAACCGCGAACTGCTGGACGCGCTGCGCAAGGACTTCGCCGAGCACGGGCTGGACCTGCCGGTCTACTGGGGCAACCGGAACTGGGCCCCGTACCTGACCGACGTGCTGCGCGAGATGGCCGCCGACGGGCGCCGCCGCATCGCGGTGCTCGCGACCAGCGCGTACGCCTCGTACTCGGGCTGCCGGCAGTACCGCGAGAACCTCGCCGACGCGCTGGCCGCGCTCGAGGAGGAAGGCGTGGCCCAGCTGCCGCAGGTGGACAAGCTGCGGCACTACTTCAACCACCCCGGCTTCGTGCAGCCGATGATCGACGGGGTGCTCGCCTCGCTGGCCGGGCTGGCGCCGGAGGTACGCGCCGGGGCGCACCTGGTCTTCACCACGCACTCCATCCCGACCGCGGCCGCCGACACCTCGGGACCGGCAGGGGAGCACACCGGGCACGGCGAGGGCGGCGCCTACGTCAAGCAGCACCTGGACGTCGCACGGGTCGTCGCGGACGCCGTGCGCGCCGAGACGGGCACGGAACTGCCCTGGGAGCTCGTCTACCAGTCGCGCAGCGGCGCCCCGCACATCCCGTGGCTGGAGCCGGACATCTGCGACCACCTGGAGGCCCTCCACGCGGCGGGTGCGCCCGCGGCGGTGATGGTGCCGATCGGCTTCGTCTCGGACCACATGGAGGTCCTGTACGACCTCGACACGGAGGCGACGGCGAAGGCGGCGGAGCTGGGGCTGCCCGTCGCCCGGTCGGCCACGGTCGGGGCCGACCCGCGGTTCGCCGCGGCCGTACGCGAACTCGTGCTGGAACGGGCCGCGGCCGAACGGGGCGAGCCCGTCGAGCGGTGCGCGCTGGGACTGCTGGGCGCGAGCCATGACCTGTGCGCCGTGGGCTGCTGCCCGGCGCGGGCACCCCGGCCGGCGGCCGCGGGCGCCGACAGCCCGTACCCCCGCTGAGGCGACAGCCCGTACCCCCGCTGAGGCCGTACCCCCGCTGAGGAGTGGACCGTGATTTCCGAAGAGCTGAAGGCCGAACTGCTGGACGTGGGCCTGGAGGCCGCCCGGCAGGCCGGGGCGCTGCTGCGCGACGGCCGGCCGGCCGATCTGGCGGTGGCCGCGACGAAGAGCAGTCCGATCGACGTGGTGACCGAGATGGACATCGCGGCGGAGAAGCTGATCACCAGCATCCTCGCCGAGCGGCGGCCCGCGGACGGGCTGCTGGGCGAGGAGGGCGCGGACACCCCCGGGACGAGCGGGGTGCGCTGGGTCGTCGACCCGCTGGACGGGACCGTGAACTACCTCTACGGGCTCCCGAGCTGGGGCGTGTCCATCGCGGCCGAGTACCGGGGCGAGACCGTGGTGGGCGTCGTGGCGGCGCCGATGCGCGGGGAGACGTACCACGCGGTGCTCGGCGGCGGGGCGTGGCTCGGTACGGCGCGGCTCGCCTGCCGGGCGGCGGCGCCGCTGGACCAGGCGCTGCTCGGGACCGGCTTCGCGTACGTCCAGGCCAGGCGGGCCCACCAGGCCGGTGTCGTGGCGCGGATCATCCCGGTGGTACGGGACATCCGGCGGGGCGGGTCGGCGGCGCTGGACCTGTGTGACGTGGCCGCCGGACGGCTGGACGGGTACTACGAGCGTGGGCTGAACCCGTGGGACCTGGCGGCGGGTGAACTGATCGCCCGGGAGGCCGGGGCCGTGACCGGGGGCCGCACTGGCGAGCGGGCCTCGGGGGAGCTGGCCCTGGCGGCCACCCCGGCGGTCTTCGCCTCCCTCCAGCCGCTGCTGGACGAGGTCGGGGCCTGGCACGACTGACCCCGCGCCGTCGCCGTCGTGGAATGAGGGAACCCCGGCCGCCGGGAGACGGCGGCCGGGGTTCGAGGTCTGGGGTCAGGCGGCGCTGACGGACACGGGGACCCCGTGTTCGGCGGCGAGGCGCTGGAGGTCTTCCAGCTCCGCCTGTTCCACTTCCGCGAGGAAGTCGTCGCCCGACTCGCGGGCCATCCTGAGGTCCGACTGCGTGGCCCTGATGCGCTGCAGGAGACCCGCGGTGAATGCGTCCATGGTGGGTTCGCCCCCTCTTCGTGGGTCGGCGGCGGCACGTGGCAGTCCGCCGTCAGGGAGTGGATGGGGTGTGGTGACGTCCTCCCCGGCACCCTGGGCCCAGAAACCTCTTGAGGCGAGGGAATCCTCACTTCCGTCCCGTCCGCCTCCCTGTGAGCGTCGCCTTACAGCCGGTTTACGGCCGAAACGGGCAGGATGGACGACGCAACACACGTGTGCCCTGATGGGCCCTGAGGAAGGAAACGACGTGCGCGTACTCGTCGTCGAGGACGAGCAGCTGCTCGCCGATGCGGTGGCCACCGGGCTGCGCCGGGAGGCCATGGCAGTGGACGTCGTGTACGACGGCGCCGCCGCCCTGGAGCGCGTCGGAGTCAACGACTACGACGTGGTCGTGCTCGACCGGGACCTCCCGCTCGTGCACGGCGACGACGTCTGCCGGAAGATCGTCGAGCTCGGCATGCCCACCCGCGTGCTGATGCTGACCGCCTCCGGCGACGTCAGCGACCGCGTGGAAGGGCTGGAACTCGGGGCGGACGACTACCTGCCCAAGCCCTTCGCCTTCACCGAGCTGACGGCCCGGGTGCGGGCGCTCGGGCGGCGCACCACCGTCGCGCTGCCGCCCGTGCTGGAGCGGGCCGGCATCAAGCTGGACCCGAACCGGCGTGAGGTGTTCCGCGAGGGCAAGGAGGTGCAGCTGGCGCCGAAGGAGTTCGCGGTGCTGGAGGTGCTCATGCGCAGCGAGGGGACCGTGGTTTCCGCCGAGCAGCTGCTGGAGAAGGCATGGGACGAGAACACCGACCCCTTCACCAACGTGGTGCGGGTGACGGTCATGACCTTGCGGCGCAAGCTGGGGGAGCCGCCGGTCATCGTGACCGTGCCTGGCTCCGGGTACCGGATCTGACGCGGGTGGCAACGAGTCCGGCGCCACCTTCGGCGCCTCCGAAACCGACCTGGGACCCCGGCCAGCCCGAGGGTCCCTTCCCTTGGCTGCGGCCGACGATCCGGATACGCCTCACGCTGCTCTACGGCGGGATGTTCCTGATCGCCGGCATCCTGCTGCTGTCGATCATCTACCTGCTGGCGGCGCAGGCCCTGCGTGAGGGCAACGCGCTCATGTACGAGATCGTCGGCGGCCAGAACGTCAAGGTCACCAGCCCCACCTGCCCCGTGGTGAGCATCAACCAGTCGTACGACCAGTTCAACTCGGCCATGAAGGCGTGCGCGCTGGAGCAGCGCCGCCACGCGCTGGACGACCTGCTGAGCCGCTCGCTGATGGCCCTGCTCGGCCTGAGCATCATCGCCTTCGCCTTCGGCTACGCGATGGCCGGCCGGGTGCTCTCGCCGCTGGGCAAGATCACCCGGACCGCCCGCCGCGTGGTCGGCTCCGACCTGACCCGGCGGATCGAGCTGGACGGGCCGGACGACGAGCTCAAGGAGCTCGCCGACACGTTCGACGAGATGCTGGACCGGCTGGAGCGGGCCTTCACGGCCCAGCAGAGGTTCGTCGCGAACGCCTCGCACGAGCTGCGGACCCCGCTCGCGATCAACCGGACCCTGCTGGAGGTCCATCTCTCCGATCCGGGGGCTCCCGTCGAGCTCCAGCAGCTCGGGAAGACCCTGCTCGCCACCAACGAGCGCAGCGAGCAGCTGGTCGAGGGCTTGCTGCTGCTGGCCCGCAGCGAGAACCAGATCGTCGAGCGCAAGCCCGTGGACCTGGCGGAGGTGGCCTCGCGCGCCCTCGACCAGGTGCGCGGGGAGGCCGACGCGAAGGGCGTGGAGATCCGCGGCGAGCGCGCCCTGGCCGTCGTCCAGGGCAATGGCGTGCTGCTGGAGCGGATCGCGCTGAACCTGGTGCAGAACGCCGTCCGGTACAACGTGCCGGAGGGCGGCTGGGTGGAGGTCACCACCGAGGCCCAGCACGGCGAGGCGGTCCTCGTGGTGTCGAACACGGGTCCCGTGGTTCCCGCGTACGAGGTGGACAATCTGTTCGAGCCGTTCAGGCGGCTGCGTACGGAGCGAACGGGCAGCGACAAGGGTGTCGGGCTCGGCCTCTCCATCGCGCGCTCAGTGGCCCGCGCACACGGCGGAAGGATCCAGGCGACCCCCAGGGAAGGCGGTGGCCTCGTGATGCGTGTCACTCTTCCCATGTGAGTTCTTCCTCCCTGTGTTCGCTTTTGGCTGAATGCCTGCCATGTGAAAGAAATCGAGTCTGTGTGATCGATCACATGGCCCGGTGTCGGCCCATGTGCGTTCTGTGACCCCTTGGCGGCCGGAACGCCCGGGAAGTCCGGGTTTCCGGCCCCCCGGATGGCGGGAAATACACGGGGTGGCGTTTGTGCAAGACGGCCCCCGGACCGTGTACGGTCCCGGTCGTCATCCCAGCCAATCGCTCTCAAGGCGCGCGGCTGGGTGTCGATTGAGTAACAGACCTTGATGTGAGGCAAAATCTCCGCCTCAGGTCGGGCACAAGTCCGGCCTCTCGCGCGTTACGTGCGCTGAGACACCGCTAACACCCAGAGGGGGAGAGCGAACAAATGGCAACGGACTACGACACCCCACGCAAGACAGACGACGACGTCGACAACGACAGCATCGAAGAGCTGAAGGCTCGGCGTAACGAGAAGTCGTCCTCGTCCGTCGACATGGACGAGTTCGACTCGGCCGAGAGCCTGGAGCTTCCCGGTGCGGACCTCTCCAATGAGGAGCTGGCCGTCCGGGTCCTGCCCAAGCAGGCCGACGAGTTCACCTGCATGAGCTGCTTCCTGGTGCACCACCGCAGCCAGCTGGCACGCGAGAAGAACGGTCAGCCGATCTGTCGCGACTGCGACTGAGAGGCGTCGGCCGTGGCTGGCTCGACACCATTTCGGAAGCGCCGCTTCCGGAAATCTGGTGATCCGGCGGAGACGCAGGTGGGAACCACGGACCCGGAGGCGGGTCCTGGAGCCCCCGGCGGCTCCGCCACAGGGACCGCCGTCGTGCCCTCCGACACCGCCCCGGCGGTGCCGTCGGCCACTCAGGCCGACGAGGAGGCCGAGCAGCGGTCCCGGGCTCGTCGGCTGGAAGCCTTCAAGACCGGTGTGCGCCACGGTGTACGCAAGGGCGGCGAAGGTGTCAGGGCCGCCGCCCTGCACATCGCCGACATGATCATCGAGAACGCACCGCGCGTTCCGGTTCGGGACCTCGCGACCCTGCGCGCGCAGTTCCCGGGCCTCGACCCCGATCAGCTCGCGGACAAGCTGATCTTCGGTGCCGCCAACGCCACCTCCACCGTCGGCGCAGGCATCGGGGCGGCGGCCATGCTGCCCGTACCGCCCGCCATGCCGGCCGAGCTGGCCGCGGAGATCACCGCCGTGGCGGCGATCGAACTGAAGCTCGTCGCCGAGCTCCACGAGGTCTACGGCCAGCGCCCGCCCGGCACCCTCCGGGAGCGCAGCTTCGCCTACCTGACCGCGTGGACCGAGGAGCGCGGCATCGACCTGACCAAGCCGACGACGCTGAACGTGGCGCTCGGCGGTCAGATGAAGCGCGAACTGCGCCAGCAGATCATGAAGCGGATGTTCCGCAGCCTCCCCAACCTCATGCCCTTCATGGTGGGCGCGGCCGTCGGCGCGGTGATGAACCGCCGCGACACCCGGAAAGTCGCCGAGAAGGTCCGTAGCGACCTGCGGGCCCGTGCCGTGGCATGGAATGCCCTTCCGTACCTCCCGCCCCTGGAGCAGCCCGTCCAGCCCCTTCCCGAGGCCACCAGGGCCGCACTCGAGGGCCTGGACCCCCGCGGTGAGGGCTGAGGGTCAGACCGTCTGCCCGCGCGCGGCCCGGAGGGCGGCGACCAGGGCCTGCGGCTCGCGGGTGGAGACGTAGACGTACGGGGTCGGGTCGGCCGGGTCGGTGACCTCGACGCGGACCGCGGTCGGCACGTAGCTGCGCATCAGCATGAAGGCGCGGGTGTCGGCCTTGTACGTGCGCCAGGCGCGCGACTCCTCGGCGTCCAGGACCTCCGGTTCCCCCAGGGCCGTCACCGGGATCCGCGCGTCCCCGACCGCCAGCGCGCCGTTCACCACGCGCACGCGCGCGGAGCCGTACGAACTCACCAGCAGCCCGGCCAGCGCGGTGCCCCCGACCAGTCCGGCCAGCAGAGGCAGCGTGCCCAGCGGCAGCAGCATCAGCGCGCACGCGAGCCCGGCCAGTACGGCGATGGCCCACCAGGAGCGGGGGGCGGTCAGGCGTTCGTCGTGGTGCGCGGGGGAGAGCTGCATGTGGTCAAGCCTGCCACGGGGCGACCGGTGGGTAGCCGCGCGGGTAAGGTCTGCGGCTGTGAGTGGACGAAACACAGCGTTGACGCCTCCGGCCGACGCGACCGCGCCGGTCAGGCACCCCGATGCCCCGGCGCCCGGAGAGCTCCTCGGTGCGCACTACGAGCACTGCTTCGGCTGTGGCGAGGGCCAGCCGCACGGACTCCACCTGGAGGCCCGTGCCGGTGAGGGCGTGCGCGTCACCGCCGAGTTCACCGTCAAGCCGGCGCACCAGGGAGCCCCCGGCCTCGCGCACGGCGGCGTGCTGGCCACCGCGCTCGACGAGACGCTCGGCTCGCTGAACTGGCTGCTGCGCGTCATCGCCGTGACCGGGCGGCTGGAGACCGACTTCGTGCAGCCCGTGCCGGTGGACACCGTGCTCTACCTGGAGGCCGAGGTCACCGCCGTGGCCGGGCGGAAGATCTACTGCACCGCGGTCGGCCGGACCGGCGGCCCGCTGGGCCCGGTCGCCGTGCGCGCCGACGCCCTCTTCATAGAGGTGAAGGTCGACCACTTCATCGACAACGGACGGCCCGAGGAGATCCGGGCGGCGATGGCCGACCCGGACCAGGTCAGGCGCGCACGCGCTTTCGAGGTGAACCCCTGATGTCCCTGAACGAGAACGCCCCGGTCGACGTGCTGATCCGCCGCGTCGACCCCGAGGTGCCCCTCCCCGCCTACGGTCACCCCGGCGACGCCGGCTGCGATCTCGTGACCACCCAGGCCGCCGAGCTGGCACCCGGCGAGCGGGCCGTGCTGCCCACCGGGGTGTCCATCGCCCTGCCCGACGGGTACGCGGCCTTCGTGCACCCGCGGTCCGGGCTGGCCGCCCGCTGCGGGCTCGCGCTCGTGAATGCCCCGGGGACGGTGGATGCCGGGTACCGTGGGGAGATCAAGGTGATCGTGGTCAATCTCGACCCTCGCGAGAGCGTCAGGTTCGAGCGTTTCGACCGCATTGCCCAGCTGGTTGTCCAGCGGGTCGAGAAGGTGCGCTTCCACGAGGTGGCGGAACTTCCCGGCTCGGCCCGGGCCGAGGGGGGTTTCGGCTCCACCGGCGGTCATGCGGCCGTGGCCGGATCCGGCGCTGGTCAGCAGGGTGGGAATGGCTACGCTTCGGTCGTAACCGACCGGGAAGGACAGTGACGTGTTCGGACGTCGCAAGAAGAACGACTCCGCCAAGGACGGCGGCGCGGCCGAGCAGGTCGATGGCCGCGAGTCCGGCCTGGATGCCGGCGAGCAGGACGGCGCCGGGGAACCCGACGCCGAGCCGCGCCGGGTGAACCTGCCTCCGGCCCCGCGGCCCGACGGCCCCTGGGACATCTCCGAGGTGCTCGGCGACCCGGCCGACGGCCGGGTCGACCTGGGCGGCATCCTCGTACCCGGTGTCGAGGGCATGGAGCTGCGGGTCGAGGTCGCCGGTGACGCGATCGTCGCCGCGACCGTCGTCCTGGGCGACAGTGCCGTACAGCTGCAGGCCTTCGCCGCGCCCCGCAAGGAAGGCATCTGGGGCGAGGTCCGCGAGGAGATCGCCGCGGGCATCACCCAGCAGGGCGGCATCATCGACGAGGCCGAGGGCCCGCTGGGCTGGGAGCTGCGTGCGCAGGTGCCCGTACCGCTCCCGGACGGGCAGACCGGCGCTCAGCTGGTCCGCTTCGTCGGCGTCGACGGTCCGCGCTGGTTCCTGCGCGGTGTCATCTCCGGCCAGGGCGCGGTGCGCCCCGAGTCGGCGGGTGTCCTCGAGCAGATCCTCCGCGACACCGTCGTGGTCCGCGGCGACGGCCCGATGGCCCCCCGCGACCCGATCGTCCTGAAGCTGCCGAACGACGCCCAGATGGTGCCGGACGGCGTGCAGACGGAGGACCAGGAAGGCTCCCGTTTCGGCGGCGGCATGGGCCAGCTGGAGCGCGGCCCGGAGATCACCGAGGTCCGCTGACCGAGGTGTCACCCCCGCGCGCGGGGGCAGACGTGCGTTTTCGGCCGGTGGGCCCTACTCCTTCGGGGTGGGGCCCACCGGCTTTCGCGCCCACGGCAGGACCCGCGTCAGGGTTCCGTCAGGGATGGGCGTCCGGCCCCTCATCGGTGCGTGGAGCGGGCCGGCGTCCCCGAGAATGGGCGCATGGGACGCGGCAAGCTACGGATCTATCTCGGCGCGGCACCCGGTGTGGGCAAGACCTACGCGATGCTCTCCGAGGGCCACCGCCGGGTGGAGCGGGGCACCGACTGCGTCGTCGGATTCGTCGAGCACCACGGGCGGCAGCGCACCGAGGTCATGCTGCACGGCCTGGAACAGGTGCGGCGCAGGGAGCTCACGTACCGCGGAGCGGCCTTCACCGAGATGGACATGGACGCGCTCCTCGCCCGCAGACCCGCCGTCGCGCTCGTGGACGAGCTCGCGCACACCAACGTGCCGGGCTCGCGCAACGCCAAGCGCTGGCAGGACGTCGAGGAGCTGCTGCGGGCCGGCATCGACGTCGTGTCGACCGTCAACATCCAGCACCTGGAGTCGCTCGGGGACGTCGTCGAGTCGATCACCGGGGTGCGGCAGCGGGAGACCGTGCCGGACGAGGTGGTCCGGCGGGCCGACCAGATCGAGCTCGTCGACATGTCTCCGCAGGCGCTGCGGCGGCGGATGGCGCACGGAAACGTCTACCGGCCCGACAAGGTCGACGCGGCCCTGTCCAACTACTTCCGCCCCGGCAACCTGACCGCGCTGCGCGAGCTCGCCCTGCTGTGGGTGGCCGACCGGGCCGACGAGTACCTCCAGCAGTACCGGGGCGAGCACGGCATCCACTCCACGTGGCAGGCGCGGGAGCGGATCGTCGTCGGGCTCACCGGAGGCCCGGAGGGGCGCACGCTCATCCGGCGCGCCGCCCGGATGGCGGCCAAGGGCTCGGGCAGCGAGATCCTGGCCGTCTACATCGCCCGCAGCGACGGCTTGACCGCCGCCTCGCCGAAGGAGCTCGCGGTTCAGCGGACCCTGGTCGAGGACCTGGGCGGAACGTTTCACCATGTGATCGGCGACAACGTCCCCGAGGCGCTGCTCGCCTTCGCCCGGGGGGTCAACGCCACCCAGATCGTGCTCGGCTCCAGCCGCCGCAAGGCCTGGCAGTACCTCTTCGGCCCCGGGGTCGGCGCCACCGTGGCCCGCGACTCGGGGCCCGACCTCGACGTCCACATCGTCACGCACGAGCACGCGGCCAAGGGGCGCGGGCTGCCCGTGGTCCGCTCGGCGGCCCGGCTGGGGCGGCCCCGGACCGTGGCCGGCTGGGTGGTGGGCGTGGCCTTCCCGGTGCTGCTGTGCCTGCTGCTCACGCACGTCGACGCGGACCTCGGGCTCGCGAACGACATGCTGATCTTCCTGGCGCTGACGGTGGCGTCCGCGCTGCTGGGCGGGCTCTGGCCGGCCCTCGCCTCGGCCGCCCTGGGCTCGCTGCTGCTGAACTACTACTTCGCACCGCCGCTGCACCTGTGGACCATCGCCGACCCGAAGAACATCGTCGCCGTCGCCGTCTTCTTCGGGGTGGCCGTCTCGGTGGCCTCCGTGGTCGGCGTGGCCGCCCGGCGCACCCACCAGGCCGCGCGGCTGCGCGCCGAGTCCGAGATCCTGTCCTTCCTCGCCGGGAGCGTGCTGCGCGGCGAGACCACCCTGAACGCGCTGCTGGAGCGGGTGCGCGAGACCTTCGCCATGGAGTCCGTGGCCCTGCTGGAGCGGTCCGGCGACACCGAGCCGTGGAAGCAGGCCGGCAGCGTCGGCCCGAACCCCGCCGCCCGGCCCGAGGACGGCGATGTGGACATGCCCATCGGGGACCACATGGCGCTGGCCCTGACCGGGCGGGTGCTGCCCGCCGAGGACCGCCGGGTGCTCGGCGCCTTTGCCGCCCAGGCCGCCGTGGTACTGGACCGGCAGCGGCTGGTCGGGGAGGCGGAGGAGGCCCGTCGGCTGGCCGAGGGCAACCGGATCCGGACCGCGCTGCTGGCCGCCGTCAGCCACGACCTGCGTACCCCGCTGGCCTCCATCAAGGCCTCGGTGACGTCCTTGCGCTCCGACGACGTGGAATGGTCCGACGAGGACCGGGCCGAGCTCCTCGAAGGCATCGAGGACGGCGCCGACCGGCTCGACCACCTGGTGGGCAACCTGCTCGACATGTCCCGGCTGCAGACCGGCACCGTCACCCCGCTGATCCGGGAGATCGACCTCGACGAGGTGGTCCCGATGGCGCTGGGCGGCGTACCGGAGGACAGCGTCGTGCTGGACGTGCCGGAGACGCTGCCGATGGTGGCGGTGGACCCGGGACTCCTGGAGCGGGCCGTGGCCAACGTGGTGGAGAACGCCGTGAAGTACAGCCCGGCGGGGGAGCGGGTGCTGGTGGCGGCCAGCTTCCTCGGCGACCGGGTCGAGGTGCGGGTCGTCGACCGCGGGCCCGGCGTGCCCGAGGAGGCCAAGGACCGGATCTTCGCGCCCTTCCAGCGGTACGGGGACGCGCCGCGCGGCTCCGGGGTGGGCCTCGGACTCGCGGTCGCCCGGGGCTTCGCCGAGGCCATGGACGGCACCCTGACGGCCGAGGACACCCCCGGCGGCGGGCTGACCATGGTGCTCACCCTGTGCGCGGCCGCCCGGGAAGGCCGGAACACCGGTGCCGGCACCGCATCCGGTGCGGAGATAGTGGAACGTGATCACGAACGTGATCGGAACCGACAGGTACGACAGAAGGCAGGACCTCAATGACCCGGGTGCTCGTGGTGGAAGACGAGCCGCAGATCGTCCGAGCCCTCGTGATCAATCTGAAGGCACGCACGTACGAGGTCGACGCGGCGGCCGACGGGGCGAGCGCCCTGGAACTCGCGGCGGCCCGCCACCCCGACGTGGTCCTCCTCGACCTCGGCCTGCCCGACATGGACGGCATCGAGGTGATCAAGGGCCTGCGCGGCTGGACCCGGGTGCCGATCCTGGTCCTCTCCGCCCGCCACACCTCCGACGAGAAGGTCGAGGCGCTGGACGCGGGCGCCGACGACTACGTCACCAAGCCCTTCGGCATGGACGAGCTGCTGGCCCGGCTGCGCGCCGCCGTCCGGCGGGCCGAGCCGGCCGCCGGCTCCGGCGAGGACGAGGTGGTGGTGGAGACCGACGGCTTCACCGTGGACCTGGCCGCCAAGAAGGCCGTGCGCGAGGGGCGCGACGTACGGCTCACGCCCACCGAGTGGCACCTGCTGGAGGTCCTGGTGCGCAACGGCGGCAAGCTGGTCAGCCAGAAACAGCTCCTCCAGGAGGTCTGGGGGCCCTCGTACGGCACGGAGACGAACTACCTGCGGGTCTACATGGCGCAGCTGCGGCGCAAACTGGAGGCGGACCCCTCGCACCCGCGGCACTTCATCACCGAACCGGGCATGGGATACCGCTTCGAGAGGTAGTGCGGGCGCCGGTACGCTTCCTGTATGAGTGCTGAACCGCGTCCCGAGATGCCCGTGAAGCCTGCCAGGCCGGCGGGCCGGTTCCGCCGGATGATAGAGCGGCTGTCCTCCTCGCAGGAGGAGCTGCATTCGGCGGAGCTGCAGGAGGACGCAGAAGCCGCGGGGTGCACGCGGATCTGCGACTGCCACGACCGCCAGATAGTCAAGGTGACCGGAACGCTGCGCACGGTCACCCTGCGCCCGCGCGCGGGCGTCCCCGCCCTGGAGGCGGAGCTCTTCGACGGCTCGGCCGCACTGGACGTGGTCTGGCTCGGGCGTCGCTCGATCGTGGGAATCGAGCCCGGCCGGCGCATGATCGCCTCAGGGCGGATCTCCATGACCCACGGCCGTCGGGTGCTCTTCAACCCGAAGTACGAACTCCGACCGCTCGGACAGGAGCACTGACCGGTGACGTCATTCGACAAACCGACCACCCCAGACCCCGCCGCCGGTTCCGCCGAGGACCAGAAGGCGGTGACGCAGGCGGCGCTCTTCGACGCCTTCGGCGGCATCCGGGGCACCGTGGAGACGATGCTCCCCGGGCTCCTCTTCGTCATGATCTACACGATCAACAAGGACGTGAAGCTGTCCGCCATCGCGGCGGGCGCGGTCGCGGTCCTTCTGGTGATCGTGCGGCTGCTGCGCAAGGACACGGTCAAGCACGCCTTCAGCGGCGTCTTCGGCGTGGGCGTGGGCGTGGCCTTCGCCCTGTTCACGGGCAGCGCGAAGGGCTTCTACCTGCCGGGCATGATCTACGGTGTCGGCCTGGGCGTGGCCTTCACGGTCTCGGCGCTGGTGGGCTTCCCGCTGCTGGGGGTGATCCTGGGCCCGGTCTTCAAGGAGAACCTGTCCTGGCGCACCCGCAACCCCGGACGCAAGAAGGCCTACGTCAAGGCCAGCCTGGCCTGGGGCCTGATCTTCCTCGCCAAGTACGCGATCCTCTTCCCGCTGTACTGGTGGGGCGACGCGACGCAGCTGGGCTGGGTGCTGATCGCGCTGAAGCTGCCGCCGATGGTGCTCGCGGTGTACTTCACGTGGGTGTTCCTGGCGAAGGCCCCGCCGCCGATCGATGTGATCGCGGAGTGGGAGGCCAAGGAGGCCGCCGAAGCCGCCGCCGGGAAGCCGGGGGCCTGAGACCTGCTGCCGCCGCCTCTGCCGCTGCCGCTGAGGGGCGGTATCCGACGGTGACGCGAAGGGGGCGGGGTGACCATCCGGTCACCCCGCCCCCTTCGCGTCACTTCAGGTGTCTCTTCGCTTCCTCAGCGACGGGCCTGGAGGAGGTCCTCCAGCTGTTCCTCGCGGGCCTGGGCGGCCACGAAGAGGAGCTCGTCGCCGGGCTCCAGGGTCTCCTCCGCGTGCGGGGTCAGGACCCGGTTGCCGCGGATGATGGTGACCAGCGAGGTGTCCTCGGGCCAGGTGATCTCGCTGATCTGGGTGCCCGCGACCGAGGAGTCGGCCGGCAGGGTCAGCTCGACGAGGTTGGCGTCGCCGTGGCTGAAGCGCAGCAACCGGACCAGGTCGCCGACGCTGACGGCCTCCTCGACCAGGGCCGACATCAGGCGCGGCGTGGAGACCGCGACGTCGACGCCCCAGGACTCGTTGAAGAGCCACTCGTTCTTCGGGTTGTTGACGCGGGCCACCACGCGCGGGACCCCGTACTCGGTCTTGGCGAGCAGCGAAACGACGAGGTTGACCTTGTCGTCACCGGTCGCCGCGATGACCACGTTGCAGCGCTGCAGCGCCGCCTCGTCCAGCGAGGTGATCTCGCAGGCGTCGGCCAGCAGCCACTCGGCCTGCGGTACCCGTTCCACCGAGATGGCGGTCGGGGCCTTGTCGACCAGGAGCACCTCGTGGCCGTTCTCGAGCAGCTCACCCGCGATGGAGCGGCCCACCGCGCCCGCTCCGGCGATCGCGACCCTCATGCGTGTGCCTCCTCAGGCCCCTCGGCGAAGGCCGCCTCGACCTTGTCGATCTCGTCCGTGCGCATCATCACGTGGACGAGGTCGCCCTCCTGAAGGACCGTCGCCGACGTGGGCAGCATGGCTTCGCCCAGTCGGGTGAGGAAGGCGACACGAACGCCGGTCTCGTCCTGCAGCCGGCTGACCTTGTGGCCTATCCAGGCGGCCGAGGTGTGCACCTCGGCGAGCTGCACACCGCCACTCGGGTCGCGCCACAGCGGCTCGGCACCCGAGGGCAGCAGGCGGCGCAGCATCTGGTCGGCGGTCCAGCGCACCGTGGCGACCGTCGGGATGCCGAGGCGCTGGTAGACCTCGGCGCGCTTGGGGTCGTAGATGCGGGCCGCGACGTTCTCGACGCCGAACATCTCACGGGCGACACGCGCGGCAATGATGTTGGAATTGTCACCACTGCTGACGGCCGCGAAGGCTCCCGCCTCCTCGATTCCCGCCTCGCGCAGGGTGTCCTGGTCGAAGCCGACCCCGGTGACGCGGCGGCCGCCGAATCCGGCGCCCAGCCGGCGGAATGCGGTGGGGTCCTGGTCGACGACAGCGACCGTATGCCCCTGCTGCTCCAGGGTCTGCGCGAGGGCGGAGCCCACTCTTCCGCAGCCCATGATGACGATGTGCACGGCCGTCCTTCCGGCTGTCAGCGCTCGCTGGTTTCCAGCCTTATTGCATGCTCTGGCTTCACAGGGTCTCAGACCATGGCCCAAGCTACACACGGGTGGTCACCAGTGTGACCTCTTGGTGTGCAGTCGGTGGTGAATTGCGGCGGGAAGGGGTGGGGGGTTCGTCAGCCGGATTTCGAACGCTTACGATCCTCTGCGTGTCCAAACTGACCGACCTGCCCAAACGGATCCTGATCGGCCGGGCGCTACGCAGCGACCGCCTCGGGGAAACTCTCCTTCCCAAGCGGATCGCCCTCCCTGTCTTCGCGTCCGACCCGCTCTCCTCCGTGGCATACGCCCCGGGCGAGGTTCTGCTGGTCCTGTCGATCGCGGGCGTGTCGGCGTACCGATTCAGCCCGTGGATCGCCGTCGCGGTCGTGGTGCTGATGTTCACCGTGGTCGCCTCGTACCGCCAGAACGTCCACGCCTACCCCAGCGGCGGCGGCGACTACGAGGTCGCCAACACCAACCTGGGACCCAAGGCCGGTCTCACGGTCGCGAGCGCGCTGCTCGTCGACTACGTGCTGACCGTCGCCGTGTCGATCGCCTCGGGCGTCGAGAACCTGGGCTCGGCCGTTCCCTTCGTGGTCGAGCACAAGGTGCTCTGCGCCGTCGGAATGATCGTGCTGCTCACGCTGATGAATCTGCGCGGCATGAAGGAATCCGGCAAGCTCTTCGCGATTCCGACCTATGTCTTCGTCGCGGGCGTATTCATCATGATCGCGTGGGGTGCCTGGCAAGGCCTCGTCCTCGGCGACACGATGAAGGCGCCGACCGCCGATTTCGAGATCAAGGCGGAACACGAGGGGCTGGCCGGGTTCGCGCTGGTCTTCCTGCTCCTGCGTGCCTTCTCCTCCGGTTGTGCCGCCCTGACCGGCGTCGAGGCGATCAGCAACGGCGTACCCGCCTTCCGCAAGCCCAAGAGCAAGAACGCGGCGACGACGCTGGCCCTGATGGGCGCCCTGGCCGTGACCATGTTCTGCGGCATCATCGGCCTGGCCATGGCCACCGACGTCAGGATGGCCGAGAACCCGGCCACCGACCTGCTGGTGAACGGCACCCCGGTCGGCCCCTCGTACGTCCAGAACCCGGTGATCTCCCAGGTGGCCGAGGCCGTCTTCGGCGACGGCTCGTTCCTCTTCATCCTGCTGGCCGCCGCCACCGCGCTCGTGCTGTTCCTCGCCGCGAACACGGCGTACAACGGCTTCCCGCTGCTCGGCTCGATCCTCGCCCAGGACCGCTACCTGCCGCGCCAGCTGCACACCCGCGGCGACCGGCTCGCCTTCTCCAACGGCATCGTCCTCCTCGCGGGCGCCGCCGCGCTGCTCACCTGGCTCTACGGGGCCGACTCGACGAAGCTCATCCAGCTCTACATCGTCGGCGTCTTCGTGTCCTTCACGCTCAGCCAGACCGGCATGGTCCGGCACTGGAACCGTCACCTGAAGGCCGAGAAGGACCCCGCCAAGCGCCGCCACATGATCCGCTCCCGCGCGATCAACGCCTTCGGCGCCTTCTTCACCGGCCTGGTCCTGGTCGTCGTCCTCGCCACGAAGTTCACCCACGGAGCCTGGGTCGCCCTGCTCGGCATGGTGATCTTCTACGGCACGATGACGGCGATCCGTAAGCACTACGACCGGGTCGCCACCGAGATCGCCGCCGCCGAGGAGCGCCCCGACGAGTACGTGCGCCCCTCGCGGGTGCACTCCGTCGTCCTGGTCTCCAAGCTCCACAAGCCCACCCTGCGGGCCCTCGCCTACGCCAAGCTGCTGCACGCCAACCGGCTGGAGGCGCTCAGCGTCAACGTCGACGAGGCCGAGACCAAGGCCCTCAAGGAGGAGTGGGAGCGGCGCGGGATCAACGTCCCGCTGAAGATCCTCGACTCGCCGTACCGGGAGATCACCCGCCCCGTGGTCGAGTACGTGAAGGGGCTGCGCACCGAGAACCCGCGCGACGCGGTCAGCGTGTACATCCCCGAGTACGTCGTCGGCCGCTGGTACGAGCACCTGCTGCACAACCAGAGCGCGCTGCGGCTCAAGGGCAGGCTCCTGTTCACCCCCGGCGTCATGGTCACCTCGGTGCCCTACCAGCTGCGGTCCTCGGAGCTCGCGAAGAAGCGGGCGAAGAAGCGGGCGGAGTGGAACGCCCCCGGCGCGGTGCGCCGCGGCCCGGTGGACGCCCCGCGCCCGAAGACCCCGGCGGGGAAGTAGCGGCGGCGGAGCACCGGCGGCGAAGCACCGGCGGCGAAGCACCGGCGGCGAAGTCGGCCGCCGGACAGGGTTGGCGAACGGCCGGACGAGATCCACGTAAACTGGTGGGTCGGTCGTCCGGCCGTTCCCCGTTTCAGTTTTTTGGAGTCTCCCCACCATGACGAGCGCCGAGCAGAACGAGAAGCAGTCACTGGTCGGGGAGGAGTACGAGGTCGAGGTCGGTCCCGTCGCGCACGGCGGTCACTGCATCGCCCGGACCGCCGAGGGCCGCGTCCTGTTCGTCCGCCACACCCTGCCGGGCGAGAAGGTCGTCGCGAAGGTCACCGAGGGCGACGTGGACTCCCGCTTCCTGCGCGCCGACGCGATCACCGTGCTGGAGGCCTCCAAGGACCGCGTCGAGGCGCCCTGCCCCTACGCCGGCCCCGGCAAGTGCGGCGGCTGCGACTGGCAGCACGCCAAGCCCGGTGCCCAGCGCCGGCTCAAGGGCGAGGTCGTCGCCGAGCAGCTGAAGCGGCTCGCGGGGCTCACCCCCGAGGAGGCCGGCTGGGACGGCACCGTCATGCCGGCCGAGGGCGACAAGCTGCCGGCCGGGCAGGTCCCGCAGTGGCGCACCCGTGTGCAGTTCGCCATCGACGAGGACGGCAACGCCGGTCTGCGCAAGCACCGCTCGCACGACATCGAGCTGATCGACCACTGCATGATCGCGGCGCCGGGCGTCAGCGAGCTGGGCATCGAGAAGCAGGACTGGCCCCAGATGGCCACCGTCGAGGCCATCGCGGCCTCCGGCTCGAACGACCGCCAGGTCGTCCTCACCCCGCGTCCCGGCGGCCGCCTTCCCCTCGTCGAGCTGGACAAGCCGGTCTCGGTCCTGCGGGTCGAGGAGAAGGACGGCGGGGTCCACCGCGTCCACGGCCGCCCGTTCGTACGGGAGCGCGCGGACGGCCGTACGTACCGCGTGGGCATGGGCGGCTTCTGGCAGGTCCACCCGCAGGCCGCCGACACCCTGATCAAGGCCGTCATGCAGGGCCTGATGCCGCGCAAGGGCGAGATGGCCCTCGACCTCTACTGCGGCGTGGGCATCTTCGCGGGCGCACTGGCGGAACGCCTGGGCGACACGGGCGCGGTGCTCGGCATCGAGTCCACGAAGCGCGCGGTCGAGGACGCCCGGCACAACCTGGAGGACTTCCCCCGGGTCCGCATCGAGCAGGGCAAGGTCGAGACGGTCCTCCCGAAGACCGGCATCACGGAGTGCGACCTGGTCGTCCTGGACCCGCCCCGCGCGGGCGCCGGCAAGCAGACGGTCCGCCACATCGCGGGCCTCTCGGCCCGCCGCGTCGCCTACGTGGCGTGCGACCCGGCGGCCCTGGCCCGCGACCTGGGCTACTTCAAGGAGAACGGCTACAAGGTCCGCACGCTGCGCGTCTTCGACCTGTTCCCGATGACGCACCACGTGGAGTGCGTGGCGATCCTGGAGCCGGTGGCGAAGGCTGCCTGACCTGGGGTTCTCGTCAGAGGAGGCTCCGCGTCGGCGCGGGCCGCGGAGCACGTGTCGGAACTCCAGCGCACGGGCATCTTCCAGCGCTTCTGGTGACGTCGTTGCGGGCTGGAGCCGAACAGGACCGATGCGAATCGGCCAAGTACCTAAGTCCCTGCCGATCATGGACGTCGCTCCAGGAGGATGGCGGGCAATGGACATGACTTCTCCGCAGGCGGAGGGCCCGCCCGACGGGTACGGGCCCTTCGCGCATCTCACCGCTCCGAACGTGTTGCTCTACCGGGCGGTGATGCGGGCCTTCCTCGTCGCCAAGGAGCGGTTCGCCGTGCATCTGCGGCCCGAGGACGTGCACGCGGGGCTGGCCTCCGAGAGCCGGCCGACGGAGCTCGACGCCGTAGTCAAGGCCCTCGACAGCCTGGTGAGCTGGGGGAACCTGCGGGCCGACCCGGACACCGGACGGGTCACCGCCGTCGAGGACTTCTACCGCAAGCGGTTCATCTACCAGCTCACGCGGGAGGGCGAGGCGGCGGAGGAGGCTCTGTCCGCGTACGACGAGGCGCTCGGGCGGCGGGGCGCGCTGCAGGCCGTCGCGCTGCACGACATCGTGACGCAGCTGCGCGCCCTGCTCGTGCTGGCGGCCGAGGAGGAGCCCGATCCGGCCAAGACGCATCTGGCGCTGGACGGGCTCGCGAGTCGTTTCGGTGCGCTCGCCGACAATGCGCGGGCCTTCATGGGCTCGCTCCAGCGGACCATCGACCTCCACGACGTGGGGGAGGAGGTCTTCCTCGCCTACAAGGACCAGCTCATCCAGTACCTGGAGCGGTTCATCCAGGACCTGATCACCCTCGGCGGGCGCATCGCCCGGCTGATCCTGGAGTTGGAGGAGGGCGGGAGCATCGAGCGGCTGTTGCGTGCCGCGGCCGCCCGTGAGGCGGCGGACGCCACCCCGCAGGAGGCGGCATACGCGGGGCAGGCCGCGTACGAGCGGTGGGCCGGCCGGTGGGCAGGTCTGGCGGCCTGGTTCCTCAGCCGGGACGGCCGGGAGTCGCAGGCCCGGCTGCTGCGCGGCCGGGCACTGGGCGCGATCCCGCAGCTGCTGGCCGTCGTACGGTCGCTGAACGAGCGCCGGGCCGGGCGTTCGGACCGCTCCGCCGACTTCCGTACCCTTGCGCGCTGGTTCGCCGAAGCGCCCGACGACGACGCCCGGCACCGGCTGTGGCGCACCGCCTTCGGGCTGTACCCGGCCCGGCACCTGACCGTGGACGCCGAGACGCTGGCCGCCCGCCAGGCCCGTCCCGAGCCCGCGGGAACCGGGTGGGCCGATGCCGCGCCGCTGCGGATCAGCCCGCAGCTGCGCCGCACGGGAAGCTACGAGCGGCGCGGCAAACCCCGCAGGGTCGAGGACCGGCAGGAAGCGCGCCGACTGCTCGCCGAGACGGCCGCCAAGCAGGCCGCCGAGACAGCGTCCGCCCGGGCCCGGCTCGTCACCCACGGCATCACCAGGCTGTCCGGACTCGGCGAGCTCGACCCCCTCAGCTTCCGGCTCTTCCTCCAGCTCCTCGGCGACGCGCTGGCCACCTGGCGGCCCGGTATGACGCACACCGCGGCCACCAGCGGCGACGGCTCCATGGAGATCCGGCTCACCGCGCCGACCGACGGGTCCACGGCCGAGGTCCGCACACCGGACGGGAACTTCCGCGGCCCGGACCACGCCATCGAGATCGTCGACCTCACCGAAGCACAAGGAAGGGGCGGAGCGTGATGACGACCCCGCTCGCCGAAGTACTCGACGGGCAGCACGCCGCCGAGCGGCGCAAGGCCGCCCGTGCCCTGCTGAAGCAGCCCCTGCTGCTCGCGCACGGTGCGTACGCCGACGAGTTCCGCCTCGTCCGGCGGCACGCCTCCGAGCTGCGCGAGTGGTTCGACCGCAACACCGGCTGGTCCCTCCAGGTGGACGCCGAGACCGCCCGGCTGGGCAAGATCCCCGGTGTGCCGGACGACGCCACGCACCCCGCGCGCGAGGTCACCCGTACCGCTGTCCCCTTCAGCCGCCGTCGGTACGTCCTGCTCTGCCTCGCCCTCGCCGCCCTCGAACGCGGCGAGGCGCAGATCGCGCTGGGCCGCCTCGCAGACCAGATCATGCTGGACGCGAAGGACCCCCAGCTGGCCGCGGCGGGCATCCAGTTCACCCTGGACCGCCGTGACGAGCGGCTCGACCTGGCCGCCGTCGTGCGGCTCCTGCTCCACCTCGGAGTCCTGCGGCGCGTCGCCGGAGACGAGGACGCGTACGTCAGTGGAGCCGGCGACGTCCTGTACGACGTCGAACGGCGGGTCCTCGCAGGTCTGCTCGCCACCCGCCGGGGACCCTCCACCGTCCGGGCCGAAACGCTGGATGCCCGGCTCGCCGAGCTCGCCGCGGAAACAGCCCTCGACAGCGACGAACTGCGCTTCCGCGCCATGCGCCGCTCGCTGACCCGGCGGCTGCTCGACGACCCCGTCCTCTACTACGACGAGCTGACCGACACCGAACTCGGCTACCTCACGCGCCAGCGCGGCTTCCTCACCGCCCGCATCAACGAACTGACCGGGCTGGTCGCCGAAGTGCGGGCCGAAGGCATCGCCATGGTCGACCCCGAGGACGACCTCACCGACGTCCGCATGCCGGAATCAGGGACCCGCGGCCACGTCACCCTCCTGCTCGCCGAGTACCTCACGGCGGCCGGAGGCCTGATCGTACCCATGGCCGACCTTGAGCGCCGCGTCGTCGAACTGGCCGCCGAGCACAGCGGATTCTGGTCCAAATCGGCCCGTGAGCCAGGGGCCGAGGGTGACTTGGCCGAGCAGGCCGTTGCCCGGCTGGCCGCTCTCGGCCTGGTCGTCCGCACCGGTGACGGGGTCGTGCCGCGCCCGGCGCTCGCCCGCTACGCCGTCGGCGAGACCGTCGTACTCGAACCCCGTACAGCCGGCACCGCGCAGGTGCCCGTGCAGCGAAAGGCGCACCGGCCTTGACTCCCCGTCCCGTACCCCCCGCCCCTGCGCGCCCCCGCTGGCAGCCCCTGCGGATCGGTCTCGTCGACCTCTTCCACTACGACGTGGAAGAGTTCCACTTCCGAGACGGCCGGCTGCTGCTCCGGGGGAACAACGGCACCGGCAAGTCCAAGGTGCTGGCCCTGACCCTGCCCTTCCTCCTCGACGGGGACCTCAGCGCCCGTCGAGTGGAACCGGACGGGGACGCCGGCAAGCGGATGGAGTGGAACCTCCTGCTCGGCGGTGAGCACCCGCACTCCGAACGCCTCGGCTACACCTGGGTCGAGTTCGGTCGCCGCGATGCGGTGAGCGGCGAGGAGCAGTTCCGTACGCTCCTGTGCGGGCTCAAGGCCGTCAGCGGGCGCGGCATCGCCCGGCACTGGTGGGCGGTGACCGGGCAGCGGATCGACCACGGCCCGGCTGACGTACGCGCGGACGGGTCACTGAGCCTGCTCGACGCCACCGGCACCGTCCTGTCGCGGGACCGGCTCATCGAGGCGGTCGCCGGGCAGGGGATGGTCTACGACCAGGCCAAGGCCTACCGCCGGGCCGTCGACGAGGCGCTGTTCGGCCTAGGGGAGCAGCGCTACGCAGCCCTCGTGGACCTGCTCGTCCAGCTGCGTCAGCCCCAGCTGTCCAAGCGTCCCAACGAGGCCGCCCTCTCCCGCGCCCTCACCGAGGCCCTCCCGCCGATGGACCAGGCCGTCATCGCGGATGTGGCCGAGGCCTTCCGCTCCCTGGACGAGGAGAAGGAGGAGCTACGGGCAGCCGGGGCCGCCGAACGGGCGGCCTCCGTGTTCCTCGACCACTACCGGCGCTACGCCCGCACGGCCTCCCGCCGTCGCGCCCGCCTCCCGCGCAGCGAACACTCGAAGTACGAGCAGCTGCTGCGCGACCTCGCCGAAGCGCAGGCCGGGAAGACCGCGGCGGAGGAAGACCGGGCGGCCGCGGAGGAGCGCGTCGCCGCACTCACCGAGACCCGGGCGAGGCTGGAGGCGGCCGACGCAGCCCTGCGCGAGGGCCCGGAGATGCGCAGTGCCCACGAACTGGAGCGGGCCGCACAGGCGTTGGACCGGGCGGAGAACGACTGCGCCCGCGCGCGCGACGACCGGGAGAAGGCCTCAATTCAGCACACCAAGGCGCTCGGCCGCCTCGGTGCCGCGGAGAACCGGCTCAGGGTCGCCCGGGAGCTGTCCGGGGACACGCTGCTCCGAGCCCGGGAGACGGCTGCGGCAGCCCGGCTGAACCTTCCCGAAGACGAGGGACAGGCGGTTGCCGACCTACGGGCCGCGGTGGCCGAAGCGACCGACCGCAGGCACCGCACCCTCACGCACGTCGAGGCGCTCGCCGACCAGGCCGAGGCGGCGGCGGCCGGGCGCCGGGCCGCCGTACTCCGGCTCGACGAGACGGAGACCGAGCTGGCGCACGCCGCCGAGGCCCTGGACACGGCCGAGGACACGGCGCAGGCCGCCGGACGGGCTCTGGTCGATGCCGTACGCGAGCACGCGGGCCGGTGCGGGGAGCTGGCGTACGCCGACCCGGCCGGACTTCTGGACGAGCTCCAGGAGTGGACCCGGCACCAGGACGGCCCCTACCCGGCGCGCCGCCGTGCCTCGGAAGCACACAGCGCCACCGCATCGGTACTCGCCGACCAAGCGGCGCAATCAGCGCAACACCGGGCCAGCCTGGCCACCCGGACCCGCGATGCCGAACAGGAACTCGCCGGGCTGGAGTCCGGCGGTCGGCGCGGGCCGCAGGCCCCGTACACCCGGACTCCCGGCCTGCGGGACCAGGCGCCCGGTGCCCCCCTGTGGCGGCTGATCGACTTCCGGGAAGAGGTCACGGACCACGACCGCGCCGGGCTGGAAGCGGCGTTGGAGGCGTCCGGCCTGCTGGACGCGTGGGTGCGCCCCGACGGAGCGGGCCTCGCCGCAGACGGTTGTGACGTGCTCCTCGCCCCGAACACCGGACCGGTCGAGGGGCCATCGCTCGCCGACGTACTGCGCCCGGCCGTGGACCACGGCGACGCGCAGGCCGCACAGGTCGGAGTGGAGGCGGTGGGCCGGCTGCTGGAGGCGATCGGCCTCGGCGGGGCTTCCGGGGATACGGCACCGGCTGGCGATGTACTGGGCGCCGGCCCGGCGGGCACCGGGGCCACGGACGGCACCTGGGTCGCGCTGGACGGACGCCACCGCGTCGGCGTCCTCACCGGCCGGTGGGCCAAACCCGCCGCCGAGTACATCGGAGAGGGCGCCCGGGAAGCCGCGAGGCGGACCCTGATCGCTGCCCTGCGGGCTGAACTCTCCCTCCTCCGGCAGGAGTCGGCGGACGCCGACGCGCAGGCGCGGGCTCTGGCGACCCGTCGTCGTACGCTCGACACCGAGTTGGCGGCCGTGCCCGACGACGCGCCCCTGATCCGGGCGCACGCCGACGCCGCGGCTGCCGCCGACACTGAGCGCCGGATCCGGACCCGGCGCGACGAGCGGGCCGCCGAGGTGACGGCCGCAACCGAGCGGACCGAGTCGGCCACCGCCGAACTCCGTGAGACCGCAGCTGATCTGGGGCTGCCCCCGGACCGGCCGGCGCTGGCCGCCGTCCGGCAGGCCCTCGCCGAACTCGAGGTCGTCCTGGCCGGACTCTGGCCCGCACTCCGCGAGCGGAGCGAGGCGTCCCGGCAGACGGACGACGAACGCGAAGAGGCGGTCCGGGCAGGGGAGCGGACCGCCGAACTCGCCGTTCGCGCGGAGGATGCCGCCCGTGAGGCTGCGGCCGCGGACGAGCGGCTGGCCACGCTGCGTTCGACCGTCGGCGCCGCCGTCGCAGAGCTGGAGCGGCTGCTCGCGGAGACCGCAGGAGCCCTGCGCGGCTGCGCGGCCGACCAGCAGCGCGCCCAGGACCAGCACACGGAGGCGGACCGACGGGCCAGCCGGGCCGAGGGCCGCATCGAACAGCTGGAGAAGGCCGTGACCGAAGCCGCCGCGGCGCGCTCCGAGGCCATCGCCGCGCTCCAGCGCTTCTCTGCCACAGGGCTGATCGCCGTCGCACTTCCCGATCTCGCCGTACCGGCCGCGGACGACGGCCCGTGGGCGCCCACCCCGGCCATCGCCCTGGCCCGTGCCCTCGAATCGGAGCTGTCGACGACGGACGACTCGGACGGCGCCTGGGAACGTGTGCAGCGGCGTCTGAGCGAGGAGTTCAAAACCCTCCAGGACGCACTGTCGCGGCACGGCAACACCGCCTCGGCCCGCATGGTCGAGGACGGGATGATCGTCGACATCGTCTACCAGGGCCGTGAGCGAGCCGTACCCGAACTCGCCGAGGCACTGGCGGTCGAGGTCGGCGAACTCACCCGCATCCTCTCCGCACATGAGCGTGAGATCCTCGAAACCCACCTCATCACCGAGGTGGCCGGCACCCTCCAAGAGCTGATCGCAGCCGCCGAGCGGCAGGTGCTGGCCATGAACGCCGAGCTGGAGGAACGGCCCACTTCCACCGGTATGAGGCTGCGCCTGGTGTGGCGGCCCTCCCGCAAGGCCCCGGTCGGCCTTGCCCAGGCCCGTGGCCGCCTGCTCCAGACCGCTGATGCCTGGACGGCCGAGGACCGGGCCGCGGTCGGTGAGTTCCTGCAGGCTCAGATCGCCCGCCAGCAGACCGAGGACGCGGCGGGCAGCTGGCTGGAGCACCTCACCGCCGCCCTCGACTACCGCTCCTGGCACGAGTTCGCCGTTGAGCGCCAGCAGCACGGCCGCTGGGTACCCGCCACGGGACCCGCCTCCGGAGGCGAACGCGTCCTGGCCGTGTCCGTTCCCTTGTTCGCCGCCGCCTCCTCGCACTACGCGAGCGCGAGCAGCCCGTACGCACCACGCCTGGTGACCTTGGACGAGGCGTTCGCGGGTGTGGACGACGACTCGCGTGCCAAGTGCCTCGGGCTCCTGCACGCCTTCGACCTGGATGTGGTCATGACCAGCGAGCGGGAGTGGGCCTGTTATCCGCAGGTGCCGGGCATCGCCATCGCCCAGCTCGCCCGCGTCGACGAGGTGGCCGCCGTCCTGGTCACCCGCTGGGAGTGGGACGGCACGGCCCGCACGCGCCGCGAGGACCCGGTGCGTCCGGCCGACCCGGAGCCCCTGTGGGCGTGAGCGGTCCGCCGGTGGACGAAGCGCGCCTGCGCCGGCTCCTCGGCGGCGCCGACCTGGCCTGGCTGGTGGGGCGGGCACGCCGACGGCTGGAGCGCGGACAGCCACTCACCGGAGCCGTCTCGCTGGCATCGCCGACCCCGGCCGAGCGGGCAGCGGCCGAGAGACTGCTGGGCCGGGCACCGGGTGCCGGCAGGGCGCTGACGGTCCGGCTCGACGCCGTGGACGCCGTGCTGGTCAGATCGGGCATCAGCCCGGGAGGCCTGGAGGCTGCCGTGACGGTGCTCACTGGGCGGGTCGTCCTTCTCGGCGAGGTCCGCCGGAGCGAGGAACAGGCCTGGAGGGAGGCGTATGCGCCTCTCACCCTGCTGGCCGAAGACCTTCCGGTGTACGCCGCTTGGGCCGTTCGTGTTCGTGACGACGGCCTCGTGCGTCGTCTCGCCCGTACTCCCACCGCTGCCCGTCTGCTGTTGGAGCAGACCGTCCGCGTACTGCGGGAGCTGCCTGTCGAACCAGCGCGGTCGCTGTCGGTGTTCGCCGCGGACATTCTGGGGAGTGCCCACGCACTCGACGACGGCACGCCGGTGGCCACCCTGGCCCTCTCCGGTGCCCGCGCTCTAACCGGCCATCCCGAGGGAGCGGGAGCGGCCTGGCGGCGGGCCGCATGGGCCTCCGCCGGCCTGCTCCGGGACGACGTCTCCTCGACGGTGCTCACTCTCAACCTCCGCGGGACCGCGGCCCTGGACTGGATGGCCGACGTGGGTGAGCCGTGCGTCCTCACCCTCCGTCAGATCGCCCACCGTCCGCCGCGGACGGCACCGCCCGTGGTCCACATCTGTGAGAATCCTGCGGTCCTTTCGGCCGCGGCGGACAACCACGGACCGGATGCCCGACCGCTGGTCTGTGTCCAGGGCCAGCCGTCGGCCGCCGCCTTGACCCTTCTCGCCCGTCTGTACGAGCTCGGTACTGCTTTCCGCTACCACGGCGACTTCGACTGGGGCGGTCTACGCATCGCCACGACGTTGTTGGGGCACGTGCCCTGGCGGCCCTGGCGCTACACGGCCGACGACTACCGTGAGGCGGTCGAAGCTGCTGGACCTGATCTGCGCCTGCTGGACGGGAAACCGGCGCTGTCGCCATGGGACCCGGACCTGGCGCTCGCTCTTACCGAGCACGCCCTGCGTGTCGAGGAGGAGGCAGTTCTGGGTGTGCTGCTGACGGACCTCGCGGGGTGAAACGGTCGCGACACGTTCGGGTTCGCGACTCGAACCGGCCCTTGTCGAGGCCGGCCGCGGGTGCACGTGCGAACCCTCGGGTGGTCGACCGAGGATGGTGTCGCCGGTTGTTTACGCCCGTTTGACGCTCCCGGGACCCGAAAGTCGCTTCCCATCTCGAGGACGTCGTTCCACAGCTGGCTCAGCTGCTTGTCCGTCCAGGAGTACGTCCGCTGGTACAGGGTCCGGAGCGGTCGGGGGTTTTGAGGAGCCGCGTCCGAACGGCAGCGATCACGGCTTGAGGGTCGGCCTGCGCAGCGTGTTCGCGAGATCAGCAGGAAACGATCAGGTTGGTCCAGGGGCAGGAACAGGGCCGTGGGCAGGGGCGTGCCCGCCGCCGTGTGCGCCGGGGAACGGCCTCGGTCGGCGACAGCTGCCGTACGCGGGGCACCGGGGGCCGACGACGGCTGACGCTTCGGCAGGGGCGGTCCTGCCGTTCGGCGCGGGCGGCGTGTTCGTCTACGAAGAGTGACGGCCGTGCGGGGGACCGTGCCGGGGCCGGGGGGTCGGCGTGTCGGCAGGTTGGTGCTGGTCAGTGCCACCGATGGCTGCGCCCCGAGCGCCCGGTTCCGGCAAGCGCGCTGCGTGTATATCGTCATACATCTGTCGCTGTGGGTAACCATCACCCGAGGCAGGCTCCCCGCCTGTCCGCACGTGCTCACAGGTGAGGAGTCACATGTCACGCAGGCACCGCTCCAAGAGATTCGCGGCGTCGCTCTCCGCGCTCGCGGCCACCGCCCTCTTCGTCGCCGCCGTCCCGGCCTCCGCCCATGACGGGGCCAGTCATCCCGACGAGGCCGCCGAGGCGGCGGCACTGGGGGCCGAGCATGCTCAGGAGCATGCCAAGATCCGTGCGGCGGCCCAGGCTCTGGGCGGGTACTCCCAGCTGGCGCGGATCGAGAGCCTGAGCGATCTGACCAGGTCCCAGGAGCTGGCGAACTCGAAGTTCCACCCCAAGGAGTACGGGCAGTTCGCGGAGTACTTCCAGTCGCCCGATTTCGCCGCCCACATCGCCATGCTGCCCACCGGCAAGGTGCTGATGTTCTCCTTCGAGCGCGTGGAGACCGATCCCACGGAGGAGCCGGCACCGACCAACACGCTCGGGCCGGAGAACGCCGGCCGTGCCTTCCTGTGGGATCCGGCGAAGGGGACCGGCCCCGCCGCGTTCAAAAAGGTCACCCCGCCCGAGCTGGTCGTGCCGGACGGCACGGACGTGAAGCGCCCGGCCCCCTTCTTCTGCGCCGGGCACGCCTTCCTGCCCAACGGCATGCTCGGGGTGTTCGGCGGCAACCTCGGCTACGGCGGAGGCGCCGGAGCGAAGCTGTCCCTCGTCTTCGACCCGTGGACCGAGAAGTGGTCGGTCAACAAGGACATGGCGGTCGGCCGCTGGTACCCGACCGTCGCCACCGCCCCCGACGGGCGGCTGCTCATCATGTCCGGCCACACCGACAAGGGATGGGGTACCTCCACCTCGGTCGTCGAGCGGTTCCCGGCCAAGAGCCACCCGGTCCCGTTCGAGAAGACCGTGGTCCCGCGGGACGTTCCCACCGACACCCTTCGCGTCGACGCCCCGTTCGGTGAGGACAGCGACTACCCGCACCTGTTCACCCTGCGCGACGGCAAGGTGTACGGCCTGGGCCGCCACGCCACCCGGCAGTGGGCCTTCGACCCGGTCGCGGAGACGCGCGCGGACCTTCCGGCCCGCCCGGACGGCGTCCACCGCGGCTACGGCTCCGCGGTACCGCTGCCCGCCGGATTCCGCGGTCCGGACTCCGTACTGATCCTCGGCGGTGACCGCGACGACCCCAACACCTACCAGCTCGCGAACGGGGCGTGGGAGAAGAAGCAGCCGCGCGCCTTCGGCCGGACCCAGGACGACACCCTCCTCCTCCCGGACGCGAGCCTGCTGACGGTCAACGGCGCCTACGGCATCCGGGACTACGGAAACGGCGACTACAACCCCAAGTCCGATCTCAAGTACCGCCAGATCGAGACCCGCGACGCCCTCGGGGAGTGGCGGCTCGGTCCCGTGCAGCGGCTGCCGCGCGGCTACCACTCCAACGCCGTCGTGCTGCCCGACGGCCGGATCATGGTCACGGGTGACGAACTCCAGCAGCTCGCCAACGACCCGAAGATCGACGACGACATGAACGGCAGCATCGAGATCTTCGAGCCGGCCTACCTCCACCAGGGTGCCCGGCCCAAGCTCGACCAGGTGCCGGGCGGCCCCATCCGCTACGACTCCCGCTTCAAGGTGACGACTTCGACCCCGGGTCAGGTCAAGAAGGCCGTCCTGCTGGCGCCGACCACGGCGACCCACGCGGTCAACACCAGCCAGCGTCATCTGGAGCTGCGGATCGTCCAGCGTGAGGGCAACACGATCGGGCTCCAGGCCCCGCCCTCCGCCAATGACGCCCCTCCCGGCCACTACATGCTCTTCCTGCTGGACGAGAACGGGGTACCGAGCACCGCTAAGTTCGTGTCCCTGCGCTGAACGAACGGGAGCGACGGCCCGATTCCCGGAATCCCGGTCGGGCCGTCGCTCGCGCCGCACACCTCGACGTCGTCTCACGCGTCGAGGTCGGGGCCCTGCTCGATCGGTGTGAACGACGGGCCCGAAGGCACCAGCGATTCCGCCGCCCAGGTGTACTCGACTTCGGGCAGGGCAAAGCCCTGCTCGAACCGGCAGACGCGTTCATCCGTACGAACGGCACCGTGACGCACGTAGAAGGCGATGGCACGGGTGTTGGCACGCAGCACCTCAAGGTAGACGTCCCGCCCGGGATGCTCCGCGACGGCCCATGCGAGAGCGTGCCGCAGCAGCCGGCCGCCGATTCCGGAACCCGTACGGTCCGGCCGGGCATGCAGGTTGTCCAGGAGGAGCCGGCCGTCGGAGCAAGGGGTGATGTACACGAACCCGGCGATCTCGCGCTCTTCCACGGCCACGAACAGCCCCGCGGCCGGGTCCGGCTCGGTCAACCGCCCTTGCCAGAGCGCCAGTTTGTCCCCGAGCAAAGAGCGGCTCAGGAAGCTGTGCGGCATGATTCCCGCATAAGCCGTGCGCCAGCTGTCGGCGTGAAGAGCCGCGATCTGCTCCATGTCGCCCCGTGAACCTGCTCTGATCCGCATGGCGTCAAGCCTCGCGTATGAGCCCGGCGCTTGTCACATCGCGGCCCGTCTCCGGGTGTTCACTAACTCCTTCTCGGTTCAGCCGCATCCATTTTCTGCAGCTGCTTGCGAAAATACTGATCATGCTCATAGCCTGTGACGGACCGAACTGAAATGATTCGTCAAGGAGTAACAGTGTCCGAGAGTCACGAGCTCTTCGAGTTCCTCAAAGCCGAGAGCAAGATAGCCGGGGTGCCCACCACGGCAGAGCTGTCGGCTACGTATTTCCTGGCGAAGCTCGCCGCCGAATGCGACCCGTCGGACGTCGAACACGACATCTCCCACAAGATTCCGGGAGTGGCTGTCATCGATACGCGCAGCGCGGAGTCCTACCGGGAAGCCCACATACCCGGTGCTCTCAACCTGCCGCACCGCGACCTGTCGTCGGAGCACGTCGTGGGCTTGGACCGCGACGTCACCTACGTCACCTACGGCTTCGGGCCCGACTGCAACGCGGGCACCAAGGGTGCTGCGAAGCTCGCCGTCCTGGGTTTCCGGGTCAAGGAAATGATCGGCGGATTCGAATACTGGAAGCGTGACGGATTCCCGGTCGAATCCGGGAATCCGAACGCATCGTAACGTCAGTGTCGCGTTCCCCGGGGAGCCCCTGGGGAACGCGTTTCCATTGTGGCGAGGAACGGCGCGGAGAATTTATTGGCGTCGATGTCGGACTCGGTTATCAGAATTCCGTCGAGCGCCCTGTCCGCGCCTTCCGAAGGATGTGCATAGCCGAGGATCAGGCAGGGGTCGTTCAAGGCTGTGAGGCTCAGTACGAGATCCGCTTCGTCGCAGCCGGTCGGGTCGGCGAAATCCTGTGAGGGGACCGCTGTGAAACCCATGTTGACCTTGAACGAGAAGAGCCCCGCCTGGGTCAGGTGGCCGTACAGATTCGGCTCGTCCCCGAGTGTTGCCCACGTGTACCCCTTGCGCCGCGCGGTCTGCATGGCTGCGAAGTAGAGGGTGCGGGCCAAGCTCGACTTCCGCCAGGACTCGCTCACAGCCGAGAAGCGGATGCGGATCGCATCCTCTTCCGGGCACTCCAGCACCAGGCAGCCGCCCACCATCTCGTCACCGTCGAAGGCGAAGTGCGCGAAGTACTTCTGGGGTCCGTGCAGCACGGCTTCCCGGTGCCGCCGGGCGTACGGGACGCCGAACTGCATGCCGGCCACCCGCTCTTCATAGAGCGTGAGGAACCGGTCCAGTGCCTCCGCGTCGACCTGGTCTTGCACGACCTCCCGCAGCGACCCGGCGGCCCTGCGCTGAGCTCGCCGTATGTCCTGGCGCGACTTGTTGTCCAGGCGTGCGAGGAACTGGTCCTCGTCGGGTTCGAGCCGGGCGAGCCAGGTCAGCATCTCCGGCTTGCGTATGAACCCGCGGGCGGTGAGGTCGTCCCAGACGTCGGCCGGCGGCTTGAGCATCCTGACCACGTCGATGTGCTGGTCCGACGACAGCCAGGGCTCCGCGGTCAGATCCGTGGCTTCGATCAGGGCAACGGAGAGTCCATGCTCATCGATCATCTTCATGCTGTGTCCTCGGATGTCTGCGCCTCGCTTCCGGACGTGACGGAAGCATCGTTCTTCCTCCACCAGTCCTGGCCGCTCTGGGGGAGGGTCGGGATCGGATCATAGAACGGGTAGGCCTGTTGGGCGGCCGAGGGGTCACTGAGCTCAAGAGGAGTCCGGTAGTTCTTCGTCCAGTACGAGATCCCGCGTTCGCGGTCGTACGAGTCCACTTGGTCGATCCAGCGCTTCCCGACGAACGGGACGTCGCAGACGATGCGCGGGGTGGCGAAACCGGGCAGGTAGCCCATCATTCCGCGCTGCAGCGCCTGCGCCTCCCACACGGCCACCCGCCAGTGCTCGCTGTTCGGGATCATGTCGCAGAGGTAGAAGTAGTAGGGCATGATGCCCGCTCCGTCGAGCAGGGCGAAGCTCAGGTCGAGGAGGGCTTCGACGGAGTCGTTGACTCCGCGCATGAGGACGCCCTGGTTGCGCACGTCGCGGACGCCCGCCTCGAACAGTGCGGTGGTGGCGCGGGCCACGGCCGGAGTGACGGACTGCGCCGAGTTGGCGTGCGTGTGCACCGAGATCTGGACGCCGCGCTGGCGGGCCTTCGCGCACACCGACGCCAGTCCGTCGAGGAGGTCCTTCTGCAGCCAGTGCTGTGGGAGTCCGACAAGTCCCTTGGTCGCGAGCCTGATGTCGCGGATGCTCGGGATGTCCAGTAGCGCGTAGAGGAAGGCCTCCAGCCGGGGCCACGGCACGTTGGCCACGTCCCCGCCGGACACCACGACGTCGCGGATGCTCTGGCTGGCCCTCAGGAATTCCAGCATCCGCTCGAGCCGGTCGTTCGGCTTGAGCTCCAGGCGGAGCTTGGTGATCTGGGGGGTCGAGTTGCCGACCAGGTCCATGCGGGTGCAGTGCCCGCAGTACTGGGGGCAGGTGGAGACCAACTCGGCCAGGACCTTGGTCGGGTAACGGTGGGTCAGTCCTTCGACGGCCCACATCTCGGCCTCGTGCAGTGAGTCGCGGCTCGCGAACGGGTGCGAGGGCCACTCGGTGTGCCGGTCGCTGTAGACCGGCAGCATGTAGCGGCGCACCGGATCCGCGTACAGCCGGTCGGTGTAGCCCGGGTCGCCCGGGGCCAGGTCCGCCACCATGGTGTTCACCATCTGAGGTGTGATCAGCATGGACATGGTAGCCCGGTCGCTCTGGTCCCGTGTCAGGTCGGCCACGAATGACCGGTCGAGTCGGTGGCCGAAAACAGCCTCAAGCTGGCGGATGTTCTTTATGCAGTTGGACCGCTGCCATTGAGCCGAAGCCCATTCGTCGGCAGTTACGCCGGCCCACCCCGGAAACCTCGACCAGTCCGGTTCGGTCAGTGGCCGAAATGTGTACTCGTACGGCTGGGGTGCTCGCACCGCATTCTGTGAATCTATTGAAGAATGCGGAAGATGGTCCGAATTGATCTGAATCTTCATGCTATGCAGACCCAACGCTCAAGGCAGCCCAGGAGTCAGTCCTGCGACGCTCAGTGACAGTCTCAACAGGGAGCGACTTCGCTAGCGTGAACATATGGCAAATGAACCGCAGCGGACGCCCCTGGCGCGATCGACCCTATCTCTACCTGACGGTAATGACGTCGATCAAGACTTGACCTGGCTCTTTGGATGCGTTAATGCTCCAGACATAAAACAAGTGGAGTGAACCCTACCGCCTGCTATTCGGTGAGATGTCCGACTTTTCATGATCGTCGATCGTGTCCACGTGGTGGACATTTTTCATGAGCAACCATGAAGATATCGCTTGACAGTTCATGATCCCGGACCTGTAGGTTCGTGATCGCGGTGGGGGGAGAGGGCCGCTCTGTCCTTCCCCGCCGGTATCGGAGAAAGCCGCAGGGAAGGACATACCTTGGCAATCAAGTGGGCCGACCAGCATGATTTTCAGGCTCTTCTGAAGCGCTCTGAGATCGAAGACAAGCCCGTACTGCTGGACCTTCATTCGCCGGAGTGTTCAGGCTGTACCGGCCATGACCGGAGTATCTATTCCGACCCCGAGATCGCTCGGGACGTCATGGAATACACGCTCCCGGTACGTGTGGTCACGACCAACCCGGACCGCGCCAGCACCGAGATCATCAACAACCACATCTTCATCTGGTCGCCGACCGTGCAGCTGGTCGCACCCGACCAGACCCGCTACCACGAGTGGAACGGCGCCCCGCGGCGTACCCGACTCTCCGTCGGCTACCAGTCCGTCTTCCACGACACCGCAGGTCACCTGACCCCCGAGTCGTTCCGGGCGCAGCTGCTGGTCGGACGCGGCAAGGCGTCCCTCCGCAAGAAGAAGTACGGGGAGGCGATCCGCCTCTTCGACGAAGCGATCGCGCGTCACCCCCACGACCGGGTCACCGTCGAGGAGGCCGAGCGCTGGCGCAAGGTCGCCCGCGAGAGCGGCACGATCGAGACCTCGTGGGACATGCGGCAGCAGGTCACGACGTCGCCGCTCGCCGCCGCGGTGGAGCGTTTCGCGCAGACCGTGGCCGCCCTGCCGGACAGCGTCCTCATGAAGGACTGGATCGGCAAGCCGGGTCCGGGAGACTGGCAGTGGTATTCCGACTGCCTCCGTGAGGTCGTGCTCCAGGGCTACCAGGAGCTGTGCGACTTCGCCATCGTCGCCGAGCGCGAACGCGCCAAGCACGGACCGGAGTTCAACGACACGCACCGCCTGCTGGGCCAGCACCGCTTCGCGTACCGCGAGTTCCAGTCCCTCTTCGTCGGAGTGCCCGACTCACTTCTGGACAAGACTCCGCTGCGCTCCGAGCGGTCGATCCGCGAGAACCTCGCGCACGTGATCATGGCCGAGTGGTGGGCGTACCGGCCGCAGATCCTGCACGCGCTGGACCGCGGCCGCGCGGGCCTGTCGCCGGAGGTCGTGCCGGCCACCGACACCGTTGCCGAGCACGGCGAGCCGCTGGGAAGCCACGAGAGCCTGCACGAGCTCCTCGCCCTGTACGAGCGCCTTCACCTGCGGAACACCCAGGACTACTCGGATATCACCGAGAACGAACTGGGCATCAGGTCCGCCTGGTGGGAACTCGGTCCGGTCGAGCTGCGGTTCCGCCTCAAGCGGTACATCTGGCACCCGCGGGACCACGCCGTCTCGATCGACAAGATCCTCGACGCCTCCGGCCACCGCCACACGGCCAACCACCGTTTCGCGTCACGCCTGTTCAGCGGTCTGGGCACGGCCGAAGCGGCGCTCATCGGTGCCGACGGCTTCATGTCGGACCGTGTGGACGCTCTCACGGCCACGATCAACGAGCGTGCTGACGAGGCCACGCGCCTGCTGGGCCAGGTCACTGCAGTCTGATCACCAGTCAAACCGGGCCCGGTCCCGCATCCACAGAGTGCGGGACCGGATCCGGCTCCAGACTCGAGGAATCATTTCATGAGAGCCTTCTGGCTGCTTACGGGAGCCTCCGCGGTCTCCACGGTGGGCAACACATTTCTCTACATAGCAATACCGTGGGCTCTCCTGGAGTCGACCGACTCGAGCCTGCTCGCGGTCCTCAGCGTTGCCGCACAGACCGCGCCGTATCTCGCGGCGCCGTTCCTCGGCACGTTCATCGACCGCTACGACCGTCGATTCCTGTTCGCCGGCGGCGAGCTGGTCCAGGGTGCGTCGGTCGCGATCATCCCGCTCCTCCTCGCCTATCACCAGGTCGCGGCGGTGTTCGTATCGCTCTTCGTCCTCGGCCTGGCCAACGTGATCTCGGACGTCGCCGGTGACTACGGCCTCATCCCCGCCCTCGTCCCACGGGACCGGCTGGACAAGGCGTCGAGCCAGTTCACCTCGATTCTCCTGGTCGCCCGCTTCGTGGGTCCGGCCCTGGCCGGTTTCACCATCGCGGCCGTGGGAACCACGTGGGCGCTCGAGATCGACGCCGTGACCTTCCTCCTCACGGCCTTCGTCGTGGTCTTCATGCCCAAGGCCGAGCCCCAAGCGGCCGCCGCGTCCCTCTCCACGATGCTCAAGGAGGGGATCGCGTACTTCCGCGCCAGGCCGGACCTGCGCAGACTGACCATGGCGGTCGCGCTGTACAACTTGGGCGCGGGCGCGCTGGAACCCACCCTGCTCACCGTCGGCGGGGACCACTGGAACTGGTCCCCCACCGCGCTCGGTGTCGCGGTCTCGTGCGGAGCGGTGGCCGCCGCGCTCGGTGCCTGGCTCAGTCCGCGTGCCCTGGTCGGTGACAACCGCCGACGGCAGGTCACCCTGTGGCTGGGCGTCGCGGCGGTCGGTTCGCTGGGTCTGCTCGTGAGCGCCCCGCTCGCCGTGGTCGTCGGCTTCTGCATCCTGTGCCTGGGTGAGGGAGGCGTCAACGCGGCGACCATGGCCTACCGGCAGCAGGAGATTCCTGACGAACTGTCCGGCCGGGTCAACGCCGTGATCCGTACGTTCATCACCGGCGCAGTGCCGGTCTCGGCCTTGCTGCTGGGTCTCACCGCGAACCTCTCCGGGTCGCTGCAGGTGTTCTTCCCGGTGACCATCACCGCCCTCCTGGCCGTCTGTGTCTGGGCGTTCGCACGAGGCGGGGCGGGGCAGAAGCCCGCACCCGACCTGGTTTCCGCAACCGACACGAGGGCTGAGGCATGAAGAGCGTCTTGCTGATCAACACCAGTTCGGAGCCCGCCGCCCGCTTGATGCAGGAACGCGCCGGCATCCAGCTGTCGGTGATCACCACACCGAGCTATCGGCGCTTCTACGCGGATGACGCGGACGTCGTGGTCGTCGAAAGCGTCGAGGACCTCACCCAGGTCCGCCACGCGGCCCTGGAGATCCGCAGGCGCAATCCGTTCGCGTACGTGGTTTCGCCCTCGGAGCTGAGCCTCCAGGCGGGCGGATACATCCGTTCGTACTTCGGCCTGCCCGGCGCGGGCTACGAGGTCGCCAACGCCTTCTCCAACAAGCACGTCATGAAGCAGCGGCTCGCCGCGGCGGGGCTGCCAGTGGCCCGCTTCCAGCAGTTGAGCCAGTTCACCGATGCCTCTGAGGCGGCGCGGACGCTCGGCTGGCCGGTCGTCGTCAAGCCCGCCATCGGTGGCGGTTCCGAGGACGTCTTCGTCCTTCGGGACGAAGCGCAGGTCCGGGACCTGGCCACTGCGGAGCTCACTGCCCAACTCCGTGAGTCTCCGTACCCCATGGTGGCCGAGGAGTTCGTCGACATCGAGGCGGAATTCCACTGCGACGCCGTTGTCGTGGGTGGTGAAGTCCACTTCGCCGCCGTCTCCCGGTACTTCAGCCCCGTCCTCAAGAGTGTCGGCGAGCTCGTCGGCTCGTACACCCTGCCCGCCGGCCACCCGGATGCCGTCGCCGTTGCCGAGCAGCACGCGGCCGCGGTCAAGGCCCTCGGCCTCAGCGACGGAGTGACGCACCTGGAGGTCCTCAAGTGCTCCCGGGGATACCTGATCGGTGAGGTGGCCTGCCGCCCGGGCGGTGGTGGCATCGCCGAACAGCTCCTGCACCAGTACGGCGTCGACATCTGGATGGAGTTCCTCGCCACCTCCCTCGACGACCCGGTCACGGGCGTCCAGCTGGAGCCCGAGGACCACCTCATCCAGTACATGCTGCCGCGGCCGCCCGGCACCATCACTCACATCAGCACCGCCGAGGACCTGCTCCAGGTGCCCGGTGTCGTCTACGCGGACGTCCGGGCCACGACAGGGGACAGCGAGACGGGCGTGGTCCACTCGGCGACCTTCGCGGGCCTCGTACTGGTGCGGGCCGACTCCGAGGAACAGGTCCAGCAGCGCATCGCCGCGGTCGGCACGCACTACAAGATCGACGTACACACCGAGGAAGGCTGAACGTGGCAGGCAGCGAAGTAGCAGTACTCGGCATCGGTGCGGGCCCCGCCAACCTCGCGTTGGCGGTCGCTCTGGAGGAGCTGGCCCCCGAACTGGCCGGCGAGACCCTCCTCGTGGAGCAGAGCGAGAGCACGGTGTGGCAGCGGGGCCTGCTGATCCCCTGGGCGCAGAGCCAGGTCTCCTTCCTCAAGGACCTCGCCACGCTGCGCAACCCCCGCTCGCGCTTCACCTTCGTCAACTACCTGCACGAGACGGGCCGGCTCGACGATTTCATGAGCCTGGGGACCTTCACCCCGTACCGCAGTGAAATCTCGGACTACCTGCAGTGGGTGGTCGCCTCCCTGGAACGGGTACGGGTCCAGTACAACCGCCGAGCGGTGCGCATCGACCCCGTACGCGACGCATCGGGCGCGCTCTCCCGCTGGGACGTCCTCTTCTCCGACGGTTCACAGGTCAGTGCCCGCCATCTCGTGGTGGCGGGCGGCCGGGACCCGCGGATACCGGAGGTCTTCCAGGGGCTCCCGGCCGAACGGGTCGTCCACAGCAGCGAATACTCCGTACGGATCGCGGAGCTGCCCAGGGACGTCCCGCAGCGGGTCGTCGTCATCGGCGGCGCCCAGAGCGCCGTCGAAATGGTGCAGGCGGTCCGGCAGGACGTGCCGAACTGCTCCCCGGTCCTCGTGGTCCGCGGCATCGGGCTGACTCCTTACGTGTCCTCCAAGTTCACCAGCCGCTTCTACTCCGCGGCCGCCTCCGAGGAGTTCTTCGAGCTGGGCCCGGAGGGACGTGAACTCGTCCTCGCCGAGATGGCGCGCAGCAACTACTCGGGCGTCACGCCCGAACTGCTCGACAGCCTCTACCACCAGATGTACCGCGACCGGCTGGACGGGAAGGAAGGACTGCGCGTCCTCACCGCCACCGACGTCGTCACGGCCGTCGAGGAAGAGGACTGCGTCGTACTGACCCTGCGCGACCGCCGTACGGGACTGGAATCGGAGCTGCGCTGCGACCGCGTCCTCCTGGGCACCGGCTACGAGCCGTCCATGCCCGCCGGCGTCCGGCGCCTCGGGGACGAGCTGGGCCTGACGGAGCTCGAGATCACGCGCAACTACCGGGTCAGGACGGCCAAGGGGGACGGCGGCCCCACCGACAGCGCTCGCCTGTACCTGCAGGGCGTCAACGAATCCACCCACGGGATCGCGGACTCTCTGCTCAGCACCATGGCGACCCGCGCGGCGGACATCGTCACGGACCTGCTCTCCGCTGCGGGCGAATAGACGATGGACGTCGCGCAGCTGCGCGTGCAGACACCGGGCTGTGCGGAATCCGCCTACTTCGACAACGCGGGTTCCGCGCTCCCCGCGGAACGGGTCACCCGGACCGTCATCGACCATCTGCTCCTGGAGCAACGGGTCGGCGGCTACGTCGCCGCCGACATCGCCGCGGGCCGGCTGGACGCGGTGTACACCTCGGTGGCCCGCCTGATCAACGCGAAGCCGCACGAGATCGCCCTGGTGGAGAACGCCACTCGCGCATGGGACATGGCGTTCTACGCCATCCCGTTCAAGCCGGGTGACCGCATCCTCACGTCACGCAGCGAGTATCCGAGCAACGCCCTCGCCTTCCTCCAGGCACGCGAGCGCTTCGGGGTCGAGGTCGAGGCCGTCCCCGATGACGGGAACGGGCAGGTCTGTCTCGACGCCCTGGCCGAAAGGCTCGGGCAGGGCGGGGTCCGGCTCGTGGCCGTCAACCATGCGCCGACCTACGACGGCCTGGTGAACCCGGCGGCCGAAATCGGGGAGCTGGCCGCCCGTGCGGGCGCCCTCTACCTGCTGGACGCCTGCCAGTCGGTCGGCCAACTGCCGGTGGACGTCAGGCGCATCGGCTGCCACCTGCTCTCGGCGACCGGGCGCAAGTATCTGCGGGGACCCCGCGGCACCGGCTTCCTGTACGTGTCCGAGGAAGTGGTGGACCAGCTGGACCCGCCGCTGCTCGATCTGCGGGCGGCCACCTGGACCGGTCCTGAGTCCTTCGAGTTGAAGGCGGATGCGAAGCGCTTCGAGACCTGGGAGCGCAACGTGGCTGGGCTCCTCGGACTGGGAGCGGCCGTGGACGACCTCCTCGACCTCGGCATCGAGGCGGTCCGGGAGCGGATCGCGCTGCTGTCGGACAGCCTGCGGTTCGGTCTCTCCCGCCTGCCGGGGGTGGCGGTCTGCGACCGCGGCGCGGTCCGGAGCGGCATCGTGACGTTCGTCAAGGACGGCTGGAGCCCGGAGGACCTCGTCGCCAGGCTGCGGGAGGAAGGCGTGACCACCGACTTCTCCTTGCCGTCCCGCGCCCGGTTCGACATCCGCGCCGACAAGCCAGCGGTCGTCGTCCGAGCGTCGGTCCACTACTACAACACCCTTGCCGAGCAGGAACAACTCATCAATGCGGTGGCCGGTTCCTGAACCGGCGGACCGCCATGGAGCCCCCACCAGTCCAACTCTGGGCGTGAACACGTGATCGAAACCCATACATACGAATTCATGGCCGTCGATGCGCCGCTCGACGAGCTGCAGATGGCTGACGTGCAGATGCTGTCCAACTGGTCGTGCGACAGTCCGAAGACTCTCGTGGCCAGCTCGGTGGTCAGGCCGTTCCACACGGACCCGCGGGCACTGATGGAACGGTACTTCGACGTTCATCTCGCAGTCTCCCCGTGGGGGACCCGCGAGGTCATCTTCAGGCTGCCGCAGGAGTGCCTCTCCGTCCCGCTGGCCAGGCGCTACGGAGTGGAGGCCTGGTCCGTCGACGAGCACACGCTGGTCGTACTCCGCACCGACTTCGCCGGCGGCGCGGCGTACACGCCGGTCGAAGACTCGCTCAGCCGGCTGGCGAGTGTACGGGCCGAGCTCGCGACCGGAGGCCGCCGCGCCCTGTACCTCGCGTGGCTGGCCTCACTGGGCAACCCGGACCAATACGGTGCGTCGGAGGTGCAGGAGCTGGAAGCCGAGGAGGAGCCGCCGGTTCCGGCCGGGCTGACCACCTTGGGACCCGGGCTCTGCGCGCTCGCGGAGATCCTCTGTGTGGACCCCCGGCTGCTGCAGGTCGCCGGCAGCGCGAGCCCCGATGCCCAGTCTCATTCCCAGGCGCATCAACAGAAGCTGAGCCAGTGGATCCACCGGCTCCCGGACGTGGACAAGAACCGCTTGCTCCTCCAGGTACTCCAAGGAGGCACGGAGCTCCCGATGCAGGCCCGGCGGTCACATCCTCCGTCCCGGGCGTCCCACCGGTCCGTGGCGGACCTGGTGCGCGCGGCATTGGCGGTCAGCCGCGCGGATGCCGCATGAACCACGGGTGGGCGGCCTGACCTGCCGCTTCGGTCAGGCGTTCGTCCGGCGCTTGGTGCGCAGGAGGAAGAGGGTCAGGGCAGAAGCGAGGGCCACCGTGCCCGTGCTGACGCTGATGGCGATCTGCTTGCCGCCGTCGAAGGCGAAGCTGGTGGAGACGTTCACGGCGACGGCCGCCACGAGGAGGATCCAGAGCAGGGCCTTCATGGCCGTTCCTTTCGTCGAGGGGGGCGGGGCCGGTGCGGCCCCTTGTGGACACCACGATGCCCGTTCGCGGAGCGGCGGAGCGAGGGGGCGGTCTACCGGACCCTTGGTGTAGCCCGCTACACCAAGGGCCGGGTGGTGCGCACGCCTTCGCCGGCCTGGGCGTTCGCCTAATCTGAGGCCCATGAAAGAGAGGCTGTGGGTCGAATGGCGGGCGACGAGGCAACTGCTGCGATCGGCCGGCCTCGCCCTGGCCTCGCTCCTGTTCCTGCCCGTCGCGGGATTCACCGCGGTCGCCACCCTGCTGGTGATCGGCGCCGGCGTCCTGCCCGAAACGGTCCTGCTGCTCCGCAGGATCGCCGGGATCAAGCGCGGCGAGGTGGAGAACTGGACCGGTGAGCCGGTCCCGGAGGCGTACGTACCGATCGTCGGCGGGCTCTCCGTACGCGTACGGACGGCGGTCGCCGATCCGGGGACGTACCGGGACCTGCGGTGGCTGGCCGCGCACTTCCTCTACGGCTGGCTGCTGGCCTACGCCGCCCTGCTCGTCTGGATCTTCGGCCTGATGGTCGACGGCATCTGGTGCGGGGTGCTGGGCCACCGGGCCGTGGTGCTGCCCGCCATCGGGCGGCTGGCCGCCCTCGACGCGGCCTGGTCCCGCTCCCTGCTGGAACCCTCCTCGGACGCCCGGCGCAGTGCGGAACTCGCCGAGCGCGTCGAGGAGCTGACGGCCACCCGGGCCGGGGCGGTCGCCGCGCACGGCGCCGAACTGCGGCGCATCGAGCGTGACCTGCACGACGGGACCCAGGCCCGCCTGGTGGCGCTGTCGATGCGGGTGGGGCTGGCCAGGAGGGCGTACGACAACAACCCGGACGCCGCCCGCAAGCTCCTCGACGACGCGCAGGACCAGGTCCAGGAAGCGCTGACCGAACTGCGCCACGTCGTGCGCGGCATCCACCCGCCGATCCTCACCGACCGCGGCCTCACCGGCGCCGTACGGGCGCTGGCCGCGGGCAGCGCGCTGGAGGTCGAGGTGGCCGAGGAGGGCCTGGAGGGCGGCTCGCGTCCGCCGGCCGCGGTCGAGGCGGCGGCGTACTTCGCGGTCGCGGAGGCGCTGACCAACGCCGCCAAGCACAGCGGATCCCGGCGGGCCCGGGTGGAACTGTCCCGGGCACCCCGCGCGTTGAAGATCCTGGTGCGCGACGAGGGACACGGGGGCGCCGACGAGACGGGCGGCAGCGGGCTGCTCGGCATGCGGCGGCGGATCGCGGCCCTCGACGGCATCGTCCAGGTGTCGAGCCCCGTCGGGGGGCCGACCGTGATCGAAGTGGAGCTTCCGTGCGTGTGGTGATCGCCGAGGACAACGCCCTGCTGCGGGAAGGACTCGTCCTGCTGCTCACCTCCGCGGGCCACGAGGTGGTCGCCGTCGCGGCCAGCGGCCCCGAGGTGCTCCCGGCCCTGCTCGAACACCGGCCGGACGTCGCCGTGCTGGACGTGCGGATGCCGCCCGGCTTCCGGGACGAGGGGCTGCGCGCGGCGCTCGCGGCGCGGGCGGAGATCCCGGGGCTCCCGGTCCTCGTGCTGTCGCAGTACGTGGAGGAGACCTACGCGGCCGAACTGCTGGGCGGCGGCGCGAGCGGCGTCGGCTATCTCCTCAAGGACCGGATCGGCCGGGTCGACGAGTTCCTCGACGCCCTGGACCGGGTCTCCGCGGGCGGTACCGCGCTGGACCCGGAGGTGGTGGCGGAACTCCTCGCGAAGCGCCAGGACGATCCGATCGACTCCCTGACCCCGCGCGAGCGCGAGGTCCTGCAGCTGATGGCGGAGGGGCGGGACAACGCCACGATCGCCGCGCACCTGGTGGTCACCGAGCGGGCGGTGAGCAAGCACATCGGGAACGTGTTCCTGAAGCTCGGGCTCCCGCCGAGCGACAGCGGCCACCGCCGGGTCCTGGCGGTCCTCGCCTACCTGAACAAGAGATTCCGTACGTGAAATATTCATGCCGGAAACATGAGTCTGGCGCTACCGCCCGCTGAAGTCCCGCCCCCATACTCGTTCTTGATGATTGCGCGGTACAGCCACAGCGGTTACAGCAGCCAGTCGGCGTCTCGCGCGATCTTGATGGCGTCCACCCGGTTCCGGGCCTGCAGCTTGGTCACCGTGGTGGTCAGGTAATTGCGAACGGTGCCGAGGGAGAGCTGGAGGTGTCTGGCTATCTCGACCGGCTCCAGTCCGTCCGCCGCCAGCCGCAGCACTTCGGTCTCGCGGCTGGTCAGCGGGCTCTCCGTACTGTTCCACGCGGAGAGGGCGAGCTGGGAGTCGATCACCCGCTTTCCGGCGGCCACGTTCCTGACGGCGGCGGCGAGTTCGCGGGGAGGGGCGTCCTTGAGCAGGAAGCCGGAGACCTGCGCGGCCAGGGCGCGGCGCAGGGCGCCGGGACGCCCGAGGCTGGTGAGGATGAGCGCACGGCACTCCGGAAGCCGCTTGCGCAGCCGTTCGGCGGCGGTCAGCCCGTCGATGCCGGGCAGGTCGATGTCGATGATGGCGACGTCCGGCTCGTGCAGGACGGCGGCGTCGAGGATCTGGTCGCCGCGCTCCACCTCGCAGACGACCTCCAGGTCGTCCTCCAGGTTGAGCAGGGCCACCAGGGCGCCGCGCACCATGTTCATGTCTTCGGCCAGCAGGATGCGGATCGTCATGCGGAAGGGTCCTCCCGGTTCAGGCGGCGGGGTCCCGGACACCGAGTTCGGTGTCGTCGGGATCGGCGAGTCTGCGCAGCGGCCGTGCCGGGGCCTGGGCGACGAGCTCGAACGTGTCGCCGGAGCCGCGGGTGACGGTGAGTACGCCGGAGGCCGACAGCAGCCGTTCCCGCAGGTTGCCCAGGCCGCTGCCGCTGTGGGGCGACACATCACGGTAGGAGGGGTCCACACCGTCGTTGGAAACGGACAGCCGCACCCAGTCGTCGTCCCGGGTCGCCGTCATGGTGCAGGTGGTGGCGCGGGAATGCCGCAGCAGGTTGGTGACCGCCTCGCGCAGGACGGCGGCCAGTACGGAGTCGACCTGCCGGTCGACGCTCCCGTCCAACCGGATCTCCACCCGCACCTCGACGTCCGCGGCCTCCAGCAGGGACTGGGCCGAGCGCATCTCCTGTTCCAGGGACATGCTGCGCAGACCGCTGGAGACCACGCGGACGTCGGCGAGCGACTGCCGGGATATGGCGAGGACTTCGCTGACCTCCTCCAGGGCGCGTCCCGGATGGGACGGGATGAGCCGGTGGATCAGCTCGCCCTTGAGGGTGATCGCCGACAGGCTGTAGCCCAGCAGGTCGTGGAGGTCCCGCGCGAAGCGCAGCCGCTCCCTGGTGACGGCCAGGCCCGCGAGCTGGCTGCGGGTGTCGTGCAGGGCCTGTACGAGCGAGGCCAGCCGCGACAGTCCGTAGACCACCAGGCCGGTCAGCAGCGTCGACTGGCACAGATAGACGGTCTCCTGGATGGAGAGGTTGTCCAGGGTCGGCGGGATCAGCATGCTCAGGCCCACCAGGCCGTACGCCGGCCAGGCCCATCGGCCCGGCAGCAGGAGCAGCAGCGACCCGGCCAGGAATCCGGCCATCGCGCCCCACTGCGAATGGAAGACGGCGATCGGCAGGTACGTCAGCAGTGCCTGCGCGCCGAGCGTCGCACTGCGCTGCCACACCGGGGCCCGGCGTGCGGCGACTCCCGAATGCCGCAGCTGCAGGACGAAGATGAGGCCCAGGCAGACGAGCGAGGTCAGCAATGACGGCGTGGGCAGCTTCGTGCCCAGCAGGTTGAGGACCGTGATGCCCAGGTAGCTGATCAGCGCGACCGTGAGGATGATGCGGGCCAGCCGGGGTGCGGGCAGGTCCGGCACGTCGTGCGGCTGGCTGTTGCCACCGCCCGCCTCGGCCGCTGAATGCAAGGGATCGTTCTCGTCATGGCGTGGCATGGTCGTCTGGGTCTGCAGCCTTGTCTGTCTCGTCCTTCGAACCCCGGTGCGTTCGTAAAGATCATACGGGTTAGACGAACAGAGGGACGGGGTTCAGGTGTTCGTACGGAGTCGGGGCGAGGCAGTGCCCCGAAGCCACAGGAACGTCGAAGAGGCGGCCCGGCGCGAACCGCGGCCAGAAGTGCCGCAGCCCCGGCACCAGCACCTTGACCACCGGCAGTTTCAGGTCGGGCCGGGTCTGGTCCAGCACCAGCAGCTCCATGCCGCGCGACCGGACGGTCTCGGTGATCAGGGCCACGTCGTCGAGCAGGTCGGCGGTCGGGGTGTACGCCCAGTCCCGGGGCACGCGCGGCCGTTCGGCGTCCGGCCGTAGGTGGGGCTGGTTGGCGGCGGTGGCGCGCAGCCACCAGTCGAGCGGTTCGGGATCGGTCACCCGGTAGCCGGTGCCCTGCGGGGTGGCCCCGGCCACCAGGGGCAGCAACTGGCCCATTTCGGTCAGCGCGCGGCGCAGCGCCAGGCGCGGGTCGAAGTGCGCGCCGAAGCCGAAGACGATGTCCTCGGCCGGCTTGTCCGTGCGCCGCGACAGGGCCGCGACGACCGGGATCCCGAAGTCCGAGGTGAGGTCCAGCGCCCACACTTCGCGCCCCACCGAAAGGTAGCCATCGCGAAGCCGGCCGATGTACGGCTCGGCGAAGGCGTCGAGGTCGACGGCGGGCCGACGGGTGCGGTTGTACCACCACAGGGCCACCGCGTCCCGCTCGACCAGCTCCAGGAAGCCTTGCACCAGGGCGTCTTCAGGGCTGCTGCCGGCCGCGTTGCCGTTGGAGTCCGCGAACAGGCCGTCCGGGGACGGCTCTTCGCTGAAGTACAGCAGGGCGGTGGGCACGAGCCGCTGGACGCCTTCGGTGAGCGACCAGACCGGTGTCCAGTCGGTGGGCCGGTCCTCGTCGAAGCGCGGCGGTACGTACTGCAGCCGGTCCCCGCGCGCGTTGATCCGCTCGCGGTCGGCGAACTGCCGGTCGGCGTACAGCTGGACGGCGTTGGGGTGCAGCGCGGCGGGCCCCAGTGCGCGGTAACTGCCGCGGACCACCGGCTCGTCGCCCTGCCGGGTCGCGCTGTACCGTTCCACCGCTTCGCCGAGGGCGCTGGTCCTGGCCTCTTCCTCGCTGAGGCCCTTGCCGCCGCTGAGCGAGCGCAGACCGGCGCGCAGCCCCGCCAGGGTGGGGCTGCGCATGGCGAGGTTCTCGCCCGCGACGAACGCCTCGACGAAGCCGGGACTGCCCGGGGCCCGCCGGATCTCGCGGACGATCCCGGTGACGGGGTCGACCAGCGGGGCGTACCGCCGCAGCATCTCGGCGGGGGTGAGCGCCCGGTGCCCGCCCAGGTCCAGTACGGCCTTGGGGCGCGAGCGCGGTACGAAGGGCTCGGCGACCCGCCGGGCCACCAGGCCGGGATCCCCGCACGCCGCGCACTGCGGCAGCCGCGCCACCGGATGCGCGGCGCTCTGCCACCCGAGGGTGTCCAGTACGTGTACGGCGTGCTGTGCGTCATTGCGTACGCCGGCCAGCCACTTGGCGGCCTCCAGTACGGCCAGCTGCACGGTCAGTGAACGGCCCGCGTGAAGGGTGGCCTGCGGCCGCGGCGGCGGACCGGCCAGGCCGAGCGCCCGCCGCAGCGGCTCCTCCGAGTGCCGGTGACCGCGCAGCCGGGTCGCCAGGCAGTGCCAGCACGGGCCCTCGTGCGGCTGGAAGACCGGCCCGATCCAGGAGGCGGTGGAGCCGAGACCGGCGAGCAGCCAGGGCCGCTTGGACTCGCGGTGCTCGGCGTCGATCTCCCGCAGCAGCGGGGAGAGGTAGTCCTCGCACAGGACGAGGGTGAGGTCGCCGTCCGCACCCGGGGCGGCGAGGACGAGGCCCGAGGCCCGGCAGGCGGCGCGGACCTCGGCCTCGTCCACGCCGGCCGGGGTGACCACCCGCAGGGTGCGCTGCGCCAGTGCGTCCGGGACCTGGCCGCCGTCGAGGCCGGCCAGGTCCCAGTAGGCCTCGGCCGCCGGGTCGGGGCGCGGACCGCCGGACGCCCCGGACGCCCCGGGCGCACGCAGCCGGAGCAGGCCCGAGGCGTCGAGGGCGCGCAGGGAGGCGTCGACCTCCGCCGGGGTCAGCGACGGGGCCGCGTCCCGTACGACGGCGGCCGGAGTGCGGCTGCCGTCCAGGAGCGGGACCAGTACGTCGGCGGGCGGGCCGTGCAGGGCCGTGACGCCGCGGTGCGAGACGAGGTAGGCGGCTTCCCCGGGGACGAGCGTGGCGCGCAGGTGGCTCTTGAAACCGATCCGCGCCTCGTCCTCGCCGGCGGACGGCGATCTGTGGTCTGAGTCCCCCATGGACATGCGTTCCCCCCGTCCCGTTTCCTACTCGAACCGTATGGGAGCCGCCGCGACGGCGGTGCCCGCGGGAACGGCGACGACGCACACGGACAGCAGCGCGGCGCCGCCGTCGCCGGACGCGTCGAGGTCCTCGATCACGAGGGCGCGGGCGGCGGAACGCATCGTGTCCGCGGCGGACTGCTCACCGAATCGGCTGTGCGAGGCAACGGTGTTCGTCATGGTGCTTCATTCCCCCAAGGATTGAACTCGATTGTTTCTCTGGTAATTCTGCACGGCGCATGCACCCTACAGGCAGTGCCGCAATCACCGTGAAGACGTGAACTTCTCATGAACCGGGCAGCGTGATTCACGATGCTGGTGCGAGTGGAACAGGTGTCATGGCCACTTCGAAACGCGCTTCCGCCAGTATCCGGGCGACCGTCGCCCCGATCTCCTCACTGTGCCGGGCGTCCTCGCCGGGGCAGCCGAGGACCACGAGCAGGGCCTCGCGGCTGTCCGGGGCGAGCTGGTGGCCGGCCGCGTCGCAGTCGCGTTTTCCCAGCCAGGCGAGGGGGTCGAGGGTCTCGCCCGCTCGCGCGAGACCGTATATCAGGTCGCCGACGGGAATCGGCCGGGACTTGCTGGAGAAGGCCGGGACGATCCGCCCGCCGCCGACGGCCCGGGTGACGACCAGGTCCCGGCCGTCACCGGACGGTGGGGCCTGGTGGAGGCCTATTCCCGCACCGTGCAGCAGTGTCGCGACGGTCACGGCGTCCACGACCGCGCCATGCGACTTCCAGCCGCGCGTGGCCACGAGTTCACGCAGACGTTCGCCCGCCGGGATCACCGACGGGTATCCCAATTCGGCCAGAAGTTTTCGGTATCCGTCCGGAATCGGTTGGTGCGCGGCGTACCGGGAGTGCGCCTCCTCAGCCGTCAGCCCCTCGGCCGACAACAGCGGCCGGCCGGCGGTGAGCCGCCAGACGCGAGGGTGGCGCAGGCCGAGAGAGCGGGCCTCACCGGTCGTTCGGACAATCACGGATCCTCCGCAGTCAGTTCTGCCCGAAGAAACTCAGGAGTTCGGCATTCACGCGGTCCGGGCGTTCCATGTAGCCGTAGTGCCCGGCATTCTCGATCTCCACGTAACGGGAGTCCGGAATGACATCGGCTATTTCCCGGCTCAAATGCGGCGGAAGGACGAGGTCGTCGGCGAAACCGATGACCAGACAACGCGCCCGGATGTCCCGGTAGGCGGTGAGCCGGTCCGCCGCCATTTCGACTCCGAGCTGCGCCCGGTATCCCGGTGCCGCGCTCGCCGGGGACACCTCGAACAGGTCCAGCCAGTCCTGTATCTCCTTGTCCTCGTTCAGCGTTGCCGGGGAAAGGAACTCCATCGCCCGGACGGTCGCGGCGTAGCGCGGCGGCAGGCTGATCCCGCTGTCGTGCAGTTCCCGCTCCGCGAGGTCGCGGAACCGCCGCATCGCGTCCTTGCGGCCGCGGGTCGCGAGCAGCGCCGCCTCGGTCACCAGGTCCGGGCGGGCCAGGCACAGCTCCTGGGTGATGTGCGCGCCGAGCGAGGTGCCGACGAAGCGGCACGGACCCAGACCCAGGTGGTCGACCAGGGCGGCGGTGTCCGCGACCAGGTCGTCGATGGTGAATCCGTCCGCGCAGGCGTCGGTCGGCGGGATCCCCCGGTTGTTGAAGGTGACGACCTGGTACCCCGCCGCGACGAGTGCCGGCACCTGGTGCAGGTGCCAGGCACGGCCGCTCGCCCCGGTCCCCATGACCATCACCACGGGTTCCCCGCGGCCGGTGACGTCATAGCCGAGGCTGATTCCGTTGATTGTGCTGACCGGCACGGCCCTGCCCTCCTCTGCACCGTGGAACCGGCTGGTTCCGGGTCGGAAATTAGTCGGCCGGATACCGACGGACCAGCAGTTTCGGCCCTGCCTTAAATCGTTGCACCGGGCCGTGGGGACGGGCCACGATCGGCACGACCGAAGGGGAGACTCATGGACAATCCGTTCGACGACGACAACGGCACTTTCTACGTTCTGGTGAACGACGAGAACCAGCATTCGCTGTGGCCCGTGTTCGCCGAGGTCCCGGACGGCTGGACCGTCGTGTTCGGCCAGGAAAGCCGCCAGGCCTGCCTGGACTACGTGGAGAAGAACTGGACCGACATGCGGCCCGCCAGCCTCATCAAGGCGATGGAGCAGACGGTCCCGGCAGCTGCCTGACCGTCAAGGAACCCCCAACCCCCCACAGCGTCAGGGCGGGTGCACCGGAAAGATCCGGGGCACCCGCCCTGATGTGTTGTCCGGCCGCGCCGGGACCGGCCGCTGCCGGTTGCGGCGGCCGCCGGGAGGCGGCCGCCGGGAGGCGGCTACTCGCCCGTGTACACCGCGTCGATCGGCCTGGTGCGCAGCGCCGAGCGCGTGGACAGGGCGATGGACAGCCAGCCCAGCACCGCGATGAACCCCGCGATGCCGAGCCAGACGGCCGGCTCCAGGTGCGGAACGGCCTGGCCGGTCATCGCCAGACTGCTGCCCACGGTGGGCGGGATGGCGATGAAGACGCCGACGGCGATCGCCGTGACCACCACGACCCAGGACTCCATGAACATCATCCGGCGGGTCTGGCGCCGGCTGGTGCCGATCAGGCGCAGCATGGCGAACTCGCGGCTGCGCGCCATGGTCGCCATCACCAGGGTGTTCACCACGGCGATCAGCACGTAGAGCAGGAGCAGCGAGTTGGCGATCAGGTTGGTCCAGGACTGCTGGGCGAACTGCCCCTGCTGCACCGCCGCGAACCGGTCCGCCGCCTGCACCTTGAGCGTGGGGGTGCGCTGGGCGAGCTCGGCCAGCGCCGTCCCCACCCGGTCGCGGACCTCGGGGCCCGATGCCGTCACCAGCAGGGCCGAGTCGAGGCCTTGGGTGGTGTGCGCCACCAGCATGTCGTGGGGGAGCGTGACATCGCCGAAGCCGAGGCCGTTGCCGTAGACGGCCACGACCTTGAGCTTCTGCCCGGTCCCGTCGCCGAGGCTGACGTCGGCCGTGTCGCCCACGCCGAGTCCCGCCGTGCCCGCGGCCATCCAGCTGAGCGCCACGGTGTCCCCGGTCAGTTCGTCCAGGCTGCCCTCGCGCACGTCCAGGTCGAGCGTACGGCCGAGCCCGCGCGGGTCGACGCCCTGGGCGCTGAAGGGCCGGGAGGCCTCCTTGTCGATCTCCACGTACGTGAGCATCACCTGCGAGCGGGCCACCGGGGTGGCGGCCGCGACGCCGGGCACGGCGCGGACGGTCCCGGTCAGGTCCTGGGACAGCCCGGTGGCGTCGCTGGTCAGGACGTAGTCCGCGACGACTCCCGTCGCCGCCTGCTGCTTGGCCGTGGCCTCGACGGTCGAGAGGGTCGACAGCTGCATCAGGGCCAGGGCGGCGCCGAGTGCGAGCGGGACGACGGCGCTGCTGAGCCGGCGCGAGTTCGCGCTGCTGTTGGCGGCGGCCAGGTAGCCGCTGACCCGGAAGCGGCGCAGCAGCGGAGCCATCACCCGCGTGGTGATCTTCACCAGCTGCGGGCCGATCAGCGCGCAGCCGAACATGAGGATCAGCAGCGAACCCGCGGCGCCCGCGATGGCCAGCTGCCCGGGGATGACCATCGGCAGGACGACCGCCGCCGCGAGACCGAGCACGATCAGCACCCGGCCGGCGATCAGCCGCGGCCGGCCCAGCCGAGGGGGCTCCGCCTGCGATTCGCGCAGCGCCTCCACCGGCTGGATCCGTGCGGTGCGGAAGGCCGCCACGTAGCCCGCCAGCCGCGCACCCAGTACGCACAGCACCACGGCCGCGCCCGCCGGCGCCGGGTTGTAGGACAGCTCGAAGTCACCCGGCAGCACCCCGACCGCGGCGAACGCGTCACGCAGCGCCCCGGCGATCAGGAAGCCGGGCGCGGCGCCCAGCAGCGCGCCGGCGGCGGCGACCATCAGGATCTCGCTGCCGATCAGGGAGTGGATCTGGCGGGGCGAGGCGGCGATCGCGCGCAGCATGGCCAGTTCGCGGCGGCGCTGGTGGACGGTCAGGCCGAGGGTGGAGGAGACCACGAAGATGACGACGGCGAGCGCGGTACCGCCGAAGGAGGCGGAGAGCGCCACCAGGAAGCCGCGCGACTGCCCCACGTCCAGGAACTCCAGGTCGCCGACCTGCTTGCCCGTGTACACGGCGACCGCCTCGGGCCGGCCGGCGAGCGCCTTCCCGATCCGGGCGGCCAGCGCGTCCGCGTCCGTGCCCGGCTCGGCGAGCACGCCGATCGCCGTGAGCCGGTCCGGGCGCTGCGACAGCTGCGCGGCCCGGTCGTCGGTGAAGAAGGCCGCCGACTGCCGGTCCAGGCCGCCGGGGGGCGGCGCGACGAGGCCGGACACCCGGTACGAGGCGGGCGTGGTGCCCACCGACAGCCGCACGGTGTCGCCGGCCTTGACCCCGGCCCGCCGGGCCACGGCGGAGTCCAGGACGACCTCCTCGGCGGAACGCGGCTCGTGCCCCTCGGCCAGCGGGAACGGCCCGAGGGCCGCCGAGGCCCAGCCGTGCCCGAACAGCGGGTCGTCGAGGGCCACCGTGCCGCCCTGCGGACCGGTGACGCTCATCTCCACGGTGCGGTCGCCGACCACCGAGCGGACCCCGGGGACCTTGGCCACCTCGCCGGCCAGGCCGGCGGGCAGCGTGACGCGCTCGGCGAAGTGCGGGTCGAAGTTCTCCTTGACGGCCTTGGTCTGGTTGCCGCCGACCATCACGGCGGCGCCCGCGTAGCGTTCCGGCGAAACCCCGGACAGCAGCCCGGACATGAGCAGCACGCCACAGGCGGTCACGACCGCCGATCCGCAGAAGACGGCGATGAACGCCGCGATGAAACCGCCCTTGCGGTTCTTGATGGTGCTCCACGCGATGTCGAACATGTACGGCCGCCCTACCAGTTGCCGAGATGCGTCATGCGGTCGGCGACCTGGTCGGGGGTCGGCCGCAGCAACTGCCCCGCCAGCCGGCCGTCCGCGAGGAAGACCACCGAGTCGGCGAACGACGCCGCCACCGGGTCGTGGGTCACCATCACCACGGTCTGCCCCGTCTCGTCGACGATCTGCCGGAACAGGCGCAGGACCTCCTGGCTGCTCCGGGTGTCCAGGGCCCCCGTCGGCTCGTCGGCGAGCACCGCGTCGGGCCGGGTCACCAGCGCGCGGGCGATGGCCACCCGCTGCTGCTGGCCGCCGGAGAGCTGGTTGGGCCGCCGGTCGGCGTACTGGAGCATGCCGACGCGCTCCAGGATCTCGCGCAGCCAGGACTCGTCGACCGCCGTGTTCGACAGTCGCGGTACCAGCGTCACGTTCTGCTTCACCGTCAGCGCCGACATCAGGTTGTACGCCTGGAACACGTAGCCGATCCGCTCGCGGCGCACGGCCGTCAGCGCGGACTCCTTGAGGCCGCCCAACTCGGTGTCACCGAGGTAGACATGACCGGACGACGGACGGTCGAGTCCGGCCAGGCAGTGCAGGAACGTGCTCTTGCCCGAGCCGGAAGGGCCCATGACGGCGGTGAAGGACCCGCGGGGCACATCGAACGAGACGTCGTCCAGAGCGGTGACGGCGCCCGTCCCCTCGCCGTAGGTCTTGCTCACCGAGTCCAGCCGCATGGCGGCAGCCGTTCCCTGGATCTGTTCCTTGGCGGTCGTCGACCGGCGCCAAACCGATGTCATATTTCTCGCCCTCCCGTTCGTCAGCCGCATCAGACTATGGGAAGAGATGATGGGCGACGAACCCCCAGAATCCCGTATTGAAGGTGGAGCCAGCTACACCATGGCCGGTTCCGTTCGGTCCACTGCGCGGGCCCCCCTTTCCACCTGGCCGTTTAACCCCAGACTTTAGCTCTTTGGTCATGGACTAGGGGCATCACTACGCTGGCCGTTATTCATTGACCTGGGTGGACTTGATGACGGAATCCGCTGACCTTTCCATGGGGCTGCCCGCGCACGGCGAAGTGGCCGGCCTGCTGGAAACACTCGCCCGTGAATACCTCGTACCCGGTGTGCAATTCGCCGTCTACGACCGCGGTGAGATCACGACCTTCACGTACGGAGAAGAGACCCACGGGTCGGGTCGGCCGGTGACGGCCGACACCGTCTTCCCGTGGGGATCGGTGACGAAGTCCGCGACCGCGCTGCTGCTGGCACAGCTCGTCAGCGACGGCGACGTGGAGCTGGACGCGCCGGTGGGGCCGCTGCTCCCGGAACTCGCGCGGACACCCGACGGCCCTCTCTACACGGCCACGCTGCGCGGGCTGCTCAGCCACACCGCCGGCCTGCCGGACATGCCGCCCGTCGAGGACGACCTGTCCCTGCGCGACTGCGTGGCCGCGTCGGCCGGAGCGGCCGCGCTGTGCGAGCCCGGGCGGCTGTTCTCGTACTCCAATCTCGGCTACGTCCTGGCCGGCCGGATCCTCGAATCCGTCACAGGAGTGACCTGGTGGGAGGCGGTACGGGACTTCGCGCTGAGCCCGCTCGGCGTGGCGGCCGGCTTCCTCGGCGCCACCGCCCCGGGGCCCGTCGCGGGCCAGCACGCGGTGCACCTGCCGACCGGGTCGGTGCACGTGGTCGACGAACCGGGACTGCCCAAGGCGCTCGTACCGGCCGGGGCGCTGACCTCCAGCGCCGCCGGCCTGCTGCGCTACGCCGAGGTGCACCTCGCGGCGGACGGCACCGCGGTACTGGAACCGGACATGCTCGCGGAACTGCGCACCCCGGTGCCCGGCTCGGCGGCCTTCGGACTGGCCGACGCCTGGGGCCTGGGACTCGCCGTCCACACCGACGGCGAAGGGCGGCGCTGGCTGGGCCACGACGGCAACACCGGAGGGGCGAGCTGCGCGCTGCGCTTCGACCCCGAGCGGCGGATCGCCGTCGCCCTGATGGCGAACGCCACTTCCGGCCGGCAGATGGGACATGCCTTCTTCGACGCGCTGGCGGCAAAGGGCTGGGACATCGGGCGCTACCGCCGGCCCGAAATCGGGAGCCCGCTTTCCGGCGACGCACTGACCGCGGTCGCCGACGAAGTGTGCGGGGATTACCGGGCGGGCGCGGACCTTCATACCGTGCGCCGCTCCGGAAACGGGGAGCTGCTCCTGGAACGGAGCGGGCTCGTGCCGGTCCGGTTGGAAATCTACCAGGGACTGGAATTCTGTTTGAAAAGCGGTACCGCCGACGGCGGGCACGGCAGTGACGAATCAAAGGACCTGTACCGATTCGTGCGGGATTCCCGCACCGGGCAGGTCGGCGGCATGTACATGAGCGGTGGACGGCTCCAGGTGCGCGAGGGAATCGGCCTGATCGGCTGATTTCTCGCTTCCGGTTTCCGGTTTCCGGCACGTATGTCGTTTCGCGTGCGCGGGTTGTCTTTCGTTCGTCTGGATGGTTGTTGTTTCGATGCGTGGGGGAGTGGTTCGGGTGCTGGGGTCGTGGGCTTCGCAGGGTGGCGGCTTCGGGAATGCGGTGCTTCCCGAGGTGTTCGGCGAGTGGGTGGCGCGGACGCCTGACGCGCTCGCCGTGGTGTGTGCCGGCGAGCGGGTGTCCTACGCGGAGCTGGACGTACGGGCGAACCGGCTCGCCCACGAGCTGCTCGCGCAGGGGATCGTGCCCGGATCGCGGGTGGGTGTCTGCCTGCCGCGTGGTGTGGAGCCGGTCGTGGCGCTCCTCGCCGTCCTGAAGGCCGGCGCCGCCGCAGTGCCGCTGGACCCCGAATACCCGGTGGAACGGCTGCAGTTCATGGTGGACGACTCGGATGCGTCCGTGGTGCTGGCCGCGGCCGGCACGGGCCCGGTGGCGGCCGCCGCCGCGGGCGACCGGGTGGTGCTCTGGGAGGACCTGGACCTGGACACCCGGCCGGGGTCGGCGCCGGTGGTGGGGGTGTTTCCGCAGAGTGCGGCGTATGTGTTCTACACGTCGGGTTCGACGGGGCGTCCGAAGGGTGTGGTGCTGCCGCATGAGGGTTTTGTGCGGGTGGTGCGTGATCCGAATTTCGGGCTGGGTCCGGATGATGTGGTTTCGCAGTTGAGTACGTTGTCTTTTGATGCGGGTGCGTTGGAGATGTGGAATGCGCTGCTGAATGGTGCGGCGTTGGCTGTTTCCGTTGAGCGGATGCTGTCGGTGGATGAGCTGGGTGCGTTTGTGCGGGCGCACGGGGTGAGTGTGCTGTGGCTGACGGCGGGGTTGTTCCACGAGGTGGTGGATGCGGATGTGTCGGTGTTCTCGGGTGTGCGGCTGGTGATGTCGGGTGGTGACGCGCTGTCGCCGCGGCATTGCCGGAAGGTCCTGGACGAGGTTCCGGGTGTGCGGCTGGTGAACGCGTACGGGCCCACCGAGGTGTCGATCACGGCGTCTTCGCATGTGGTGGAGGGTCCGGTGCTGCTGGGTGGTCCGGCGCCGGACACCGAGTTGCGGGTGCTGGACGGTGGGTTGCGGCCGGTGGGTGTGGGTGTCGAGGGTGAGTTGTATGTGTCGGGTATTGGTCTGGCGCATGGGTACGGGGGTCGGGCGGGTCTGACGGCGGGCCGGTTCGTGGCGGTGCCGGGTGGTTCGGGCGAGCGGATGTACCGCACGGGTGATGTGGTGCGGTGGGTGTCGCAGGGTGTGCTGGAGTTCGTGGGCCGGGCGGACGACCAGGTCAAGGTGCGCGGGTTCCGGGTGGAGCTGGGTGAGGTCGAGGAGGCGCTCGCGGCGCATCCTTCGGTGTCGCGGGCCGTTGCGGTGGTGCGGGCGGATGCGCGGGGTACGAAGCAGCTGGTCGCGTACGCGGTCGGTGAGGGTGTGAGTGCTGAGGCGTTGCGTGAGTTCCTGGCGTCCTCGTTGCCGGAGTTCATGGTTCCGGCGGTGTGTGTGGTGCTGGATGTGCTGCCGCTGACGGCGAACGGGAAGGTGGACCGCAAGGCGCTGCCGGAGCCTGATCTGTCGCATCTGGCGGAGGTTTATGTCGCTCCGCGTGATGAGCGTGAGGCGGTGGTTGCCGGGGTCTTCGCGGAGGTGCTGGGGCTCGACCGGGTCGGTGTCCACGATCACTTCTTCCGGCTCGGTGGTGACTCCATCCGCGCCGTCCAGGCCGCCTCACGACTGCGCCGCGCGGGCCTGGAGGCGCCGGTCCGGGACCTGTTCGACCGTCCCACCCCGGCCATGCTCGCCGCCGGCATCACCACCGTGGCCGCCCCGCCGCTGACCCCCGCCGTGCGCGGCACCGCCCTGCCGGTGTCCTTCCCGCTGTCGTTCGCGCAGGCTCGCGTATGGCTTGCCGCCGAGATCGACCCCGAGGGCACCGAGTACAACACCGGCGGCGCCGTCCGCCTGCGCGGTGACCTCGACGTCGCCGCGCTCGAAGCCGCCCTCGGCGAGCTCGTCGCCCGCCACGAGTCGCTCCGTACCACCTTCGCCACCGTCGACGGCCAGGGCGTGCAGATCATCCACCCCGCCGCCCCCGTCCGGCTGACCGCCGCAGACTGCCCGCCCGCGGACATCGACCGCGTCGTCCGCGCCCACCACGCAGTCCCCTTCGACCTGAGCACCGGACCGCTGCTGCGTCCGCTGCTCCTCCGGGTGGCCGCCGCCGACCACCTCCTGGTGCTGTCGATGCACCACATCGTCACCGACGGCTGGTCCATGGGCGTCCTGCTGCGCGAACTCGGCGAGCTCTATGCCGGCCGCCCGCCGGCCGAACTCCCGCTCCAGTACGCCGACTACGCCGTCTGGCAGCGCAGGACGCTCACCCGCCCGGTCCTCGACGAGGGTCTGGCCTACTGGCGCGAGCAGCTCGCCGACGCGCCCGTACTGGACCTGCCCACCGACCGCCCCCGCCCCGCCGTCCGCACATCGGCCGGTGCCACGCGCCGCTTCGGCATACCGGCCGACCGGCTGGCCCGCTTCAACCGCATGTGCGAGGAGCAGGGCGTCACCCTGTTCATGGGCCTGGTCGCGGCGGTCCAGCTGGTGCTGTCCCGCTACAGCGGCCAGCGCGACATCGTCGTCGGTACCGCCGACTCCGGGCGCGGGCACTGGGAACTGGAGGACCAGGTCGGGTTCTTCGTCAACACCCTCGCCCTGCGCACCCGCGTGGACGAGGACGCCACCGGCGCCGCCCTGCTGGCGTCCGTACGGGAGACGGTCCTCGACGCCTTCGCGCACGCGGCCGTCCCCTTCGACCGCGTCGTCGACGCCGTCGTCACCGAGCGGGACCCCTCCCGCACCCCCCTCGTCCAGGCCATGGTGCTGCTCCAGAGCATGCCCGGTGGACTCGGCGACTCCGGTGGCCTGCGGTGGAGCGAACACCCCCTGGACATCGAGTCCGCGCAGTTCGACCTGCTGGTCGCCTTCGAGGACAACGGCGGCGCGTTCGGCGGCCTGATCAACTACAACACCGACCTCTTCGACGGGACCACCGTCGACCGCATCGCCGCCCACGTGGTCACGGCACTCACCGAGCTCGGCGAGCCCGCCGCCGCGCAGCTGCCCCTCGCGGCGGTCGTGCCGACGCTGACCGCCGACGAGCGCACGCGCATCCTGGACGAGTGGAACGCCGGTGACGAGCGGGCACCCGCGCTCACGATGGCGGGTCTGTTCGAGGCGCGAGCGGCCCGCGACCCGCAGCGGACCGCGGTCGTCGACGGCGAACTCACCCTCACCTACGCCGAGCTGGGCGCCCGCGCCGACCGGCTCGCCCACGCCCTGCGCGCCCAAGGGGTGCACACCGACGTGGCGGTCGGCGTCTGCCTGCCGCGCGGAGTGCGCTGGCTGACCGCGTTGCTCGCCGTCGCCAAGGCGGGCGGCGTCTACGTGCCGCTGGACCCGCAGTACCCGGCCGACCGGCTCGCCTTCATGACCGCCGACGCGGGGATGGTGCTGGTGCTCAGCGACACGGAGACGCTGGACCTCGTACCGGACGTCGCGGTACCGGTCCTGCGCGTGGACGCGGACCTTGACGGGGACGGGGACGGTGCGCTCGCCACCCAGCCGGTGGAGGTCGCGGAGCTGCCCGCCGCGGCTTCGCTCGACGCCGGCGCCTACATGATCTACACCTCCGGCTCCACCGGCCGCCCCAAGGGCGTACTGGTCCCGCACCGCAACGTGGCCGGCATGGCCGCCGCGCACCAGCGGGCGCTGGGCCTGACCATCGGATCCCGGCTGCTCCAGGCCGTCTCGCCCAACTTCGACGTCGCGATGGCCGATGTGCTGGCCGCCTGGCACGCGGGCGCCACCCTGGTCCTGCCCGAGCCCGGCCCGCTGGCGGGCGAGGCGCTCGGTCAGGTGCTGCGCGATCAGCGGATCACCCATCTGGAGATCCCGCCCGCGGCTCTGCAGAGCGTGCCGGACATGGACCTGCCCGAGCTGCGCGGCCTGCTGGTCGGCGGCGAGGCCATGTCGGCGGAGTTCATCTCCCGCTGGGCGCCGGGCCGGGTGCTGCGCAATGTCTACGGCCCGACCGAGACCACGGTCACGGTCACCGCGGGCGACCCGGTGGACGAGTACGGCGCCGACGGCGTCCCCATTGGCCGACCGGTCGCGGGCGCCCGACTGTACGTGCTGGACGCGCGGCTGCGGCCGGTGCCGGCCGGGGTCGCGGGTGAGCTCTACATCGCCGGGCCCGGGGTGGCACGCGGCTACGTACGACGCTTCGGACTGACGGCGGAACGATTCGTCGCATCGCCGTTCAGCGGCTCCGGGGAGCGGATGTACCGGACCGGTGACGTGGTGCGGTGGCTGGCCGACGGACAGCTGGAGTTCGTGGGCCGCACCGACCATCAGGTCAAGGTGCGTGGTTTCCGGATCGAGATCGGTGAGATCGAGTCGGCGCTGGCCGCGCATCCGGACGTGCAGCAGGCCGTGGTGACGGTGCGCGAGACGCGGAACGGGGCCAAGCGGCTGGTCGGGTACGTCGTCGGGGACGGTCTGGACCAGGTGGGTCTGCGTGAGTTCGTTGCCAAGTCGCTGCCGGATTACATGGTTCCGACGGCGTTCGTGGTGGTGGGTACGTTCCCGTTGACGGCGAACGGGAAGGTGGACCGGCGGGCGTTGCCGGAGCCTGATCTGGGTGCGGCTGTTTCGAAGGGGTATGTCGCTCCGCGTTCCGAGGTGGAGCGGGTGGTGGCTGAGGTGTGGGCGCAGGTGCTGGGCGTCGAGCGGGTGGGTGTGCGGGACAACTTCTTCGAGCTGGGTGGCGATTCGATCCTGAGTATTCAGGTGGTGTCGCGGTTGCGGCGGGCGGGGCTGGTGGTTTCTCCGCAGGATGTGCTGGTGCGGCAGACCGTGGCGGGTGTGGCTGCTGTGGTGGGTGAGGCGTCTGCCGTGGGTGCGGTGGAGGTTGTGTCCGGTCCGGTGGTGCTGTCTCCGGTGCAGGAGTGGTTCCTGGAGACGCATCCGGTGGCGCCGGATCACTTCGGCATGTCGATGAACATCCGACTTGCCGAGGGTGTCGATGTGGGTGTGCTGTCGGAGGCCGTGTCGGTGGTGCTGTCGCATCACGAGGGGCTGTGGGTCCGTTTCGCGGACACGGCGGAGGGCTGGCGGCAGTCGGCGGGTGAGCCGGGTGTGGTGGTCGTCGAGCGGGATGTGGAGGGGGTGGTTCAGGAGTCGTTCCGGCTTGAGGGCGGGCCGCTGGTGCGGGCCGTTCTGAGCGGGGACCGGCTGTTGGTCGCGGTGCATCACATGGTGGTGGACGGTGTCTCGTGGCGGATCCTCCTGGAGGACATCGCGCTGGCGTACCGGGATCTGGTGGCCCGCCGTGAGGTGGAGCTGGATGCGGTGTCGTTGTCGTTCCCGGCGTGGACCGCGAAGCTCGCCGCGCACGACTTCTCCGCCCAACAGGGCTACTGGGCTTCGGTCGTCGACGGCGCCGAGCCGTTGGTGGAGGTTGCCGGTGGGGTGAATACCGTCGGGTCGGCGGAGATCGTGTCGGTGGCTCTGCCGGTGGCGGAGACCGAGGCCCTCCTCCAGAAGGTTCCGGCTGTCTTCCGTACGCAGGTCAACGATGTGCTGCTGGCGGTGCTGGGCCGGGTGCTGGGTGAGTGGTCCGGGCGTGAGCGGGTCCTGGTGGACGTGGAGGGCCATGGCCGGGAGGAGTCGGTGATCGGGGCGGACGTTTCGCGTACGGTCGGCTGGTTCACGTCGATCTATCCGGTCGCGCTCGGTGCGAGCGGTGACTGGAGTGAGCAGATCCGGTCGACGAAGGAGATGCTCCGTGCCATTCCCGACCGGGGCATCGGTTTCGGCGCCCTGCGCCACCTGCACGGTGCGGATCTCGCCGATCCGGCCCAGGTCAGCTTCAACTACCTCGGCCGCTACGACGCCGACGGCCACCCCGACGTCTTCGCCGGCATGCTCCCGGTCGAGAACGACCACGCCGCAGGCGAGGAACGCCCGTACCTCCTCGACGTGGTCTCCCGTGTCCAGGACGGGTCCCTCCACGTGGACCTGTACTACTCCACCGCCGTTCACGGCCGCGTCCACATGCAGGCGCTGGCCGAGCGCTACCGGGACGCCCTGGCGGAGGCGGTCGCGTACTGCCTGAGCGAGGGCGTGGGCGGCCGGACGCCATCGGACTTCCCGCTCGTCGCCTGGGACCAGGCCACCGTCGACCGGGTGATCGGCGACGGGCAGGGCATTGCCGATGTCCACCCGCTCTCGCCGATGCAGCAGGGCATGCTCTTCCACTCCCTGGAGGACGCCGAAGGCGCCGCGTACGTCGAGCAGATGTCCTTCGTCCTGGACGGCGTGCACGACACCGACCGCCTTGCCGCCGCCTGGCGCGAGACCGTCAACGCGTCCGACGCCCTGCGCGTGTCCGTCGTCTGGGAGGCGGTCGACGAACCCGTCGCGCTCGTGCACCACCGCGTCGACGTTCCCGTGCACACCGCCGGCTGGACCGCCCTGGACGCGACGCAGCGCGCGGCGGCCCTGGACGAGCGCCGGACCGCCGACCGGGCCGACATCAGCCTCGACGAGGCCCCCCTCCTGCGGATATCCCTCGCCGACCTCGGCAACGGAAGCGCACAGGTCGTGATGACCTTCCACCACGTCCTGCTCGACGGCTGGAGCACCCCGCTGCTGCTCCAGGACGTCTTCACCCGGTACGCGGGCGGGGACCCGGAGGTTCGGCGCCCCTACCGGGACTACCTGGAATGGCTCGGCTCCCGCGACACCGCGGCCGGCCTCGACCACTGGCGCTCCGTGCTCGCCGGCTTCGACACCCCCGTACCCCTGCCCGCCGACCGCCTGCCCGCTCCCGACCACCGCTCCTGGGCCGGCCGCCACCTGGAGGTGGACCTGCCTGGCACCCTCGCCACCGATGTCGGTACGTTCGCGCGCCGTCACCGGCTCACCGTGAACGCGGTGATCCAGGGCGCCTGGGCGCTGCTCCTGTCCGCCTACTCCGGCCAGCGGGACATCGTCTTCGGCGCCACGACCTCGGGCCGCCCGGCTGACCTCGCCGACGCCGAGGGCATGCTCGGCCTGTTCATCAACACGGTTCCGGTCCGTACGGTCCTCGACCCGGCCACGCCCGTCGTCGAGTGGCTCCAGCGGCTCCAGGCCGAGCAGTGGGAGTCCCGCGCCCACGAGTACCTGTCCCTCAGCCAGATCAACACCGTCACCGAAGTACCCGCCGGGACCAGCCTGTTCGACAGCCTCCTCGTCTTCGAGAACTACCCCGTCGACGAGGACATGGGCGCCGGGAGCGGTCTGCGCGTACGCGACAGCTACGGCGAAGGCGGCAGCAGCTACCCGCTCTCCCTGACCGCCTACACCGGCGGCCGCCTGGTCGGCGGAGCCGACCCCGGCGTGACGCTGCGCATGTCGTACGACCCCGCCCTGTTCGAGGACACCACGGCCCAAGACATCGCGGGCAGACTCGGCGGGCTGCTGCGCGCCCTGCTCGACGAGGAGGTGACCGGGCGGATCCCGCTGCTCACGGAAGCGGAGTCGGCGACCATCACGGGCGACTGGAACGACACGAGTCGGCACTGCCCGCCGCGCCTGCTGCCCGAGCTCTTCGCCGAACAGGCCGCCCGTACCCCCGAGGCCCTTGCCGTCGTCACCGAGGACACCTCCCTCACCTACCGGGAACTCGACGAGCGGGCCAACCGGTTCGCGCACCTGCTGCAGCAGCACGGCGTACGGCCGGACACCGTCGTGGCGGTCAGCCTGCCCCGCGGGATCGACCTCGTCGTGAGCCTGCTCGCCGTCGTGAAGGCCGGCGGCGCGTACGTCGCCGTCGACCCGGCCTATCCGGCGGACCGGATCGCCTACATGCTCGGAGACTCCGGGGCCCGGCTGCTGATCTCGGACCGGGCGAACGCGTCCGCGTCCGGGGAAATCGAGGTGGTGGCGCCGGGCACGGCGGACATCGCCCGGCAGCCCGCGACCTCCCCGGGCATCGACACGCTGGTCCAGCACGCGGCGTACATGATCTACACCTCCGGCTCGACCGGCCGCCCCAAGGGTGTGCTCGTCTCCCACGCGGCCATTTCCAACCGCCTGCTGTGGATGCAGTCGGAATACCCCCTGACCGGCGCGGACCGCGTCCTCCAGAAGACCTCGTCGAGCTTCGACGTGGCAGTGTGGGAGTTCTTCGGCCCGCTGATCGCGGGCGCCGGCCTGGTGCTGCCCCGCCCGGACGGTCACCGTGACCCGCAGTACCTGGCGCGCATGATCCGCGACTTCGACGTGACCACCGTCCACTTCGTCCCGTCCATGCTGCGCGCCCTCGTCGCCGAGCCCGCCACCCGGGCCTGCACGGGTCTGCGTACCGTCTTCAGCGGCGGCGAGATGCTGCAAGGCGCACTGCGCGACCAGATCCGCGAGGTACTGCCGCAGGCGACGCTCTACAACCTGTACGGGCCCGCGGAGGCGGCCGTCGACGTGACCTCGCACCCGGCCGAACCGGACACCGCGACCGTGCCCATCGGCCGGCCCGTGTGGAACACCGGCCTGTACGTCCTGGACCCGTGGCTGCGCCCGGTCCCGCAGGGCGTCGCCGGTGAGCTGTACGTCACCGGTGTCCAGCTGGCCCGCGGCTACGCGGGGCGGTCCGGGCTCACGGCCGGCCGGTTCGTGGCCTCGCCGTTCAGCGGCACCGGGGAGCGGATGTACCGGACCGGTGACGTGGTGCGGTGGCTGCCGGGCGGTGTGATCGATTTCGCCGGCCGAGCTGACGACCAGGTCAAGGTGCGCGGCTTCCGGATCGAGCTCGGCGAGGTCGAGGCCGCACTCGCGAACCACCCCGAGGTCGAGCAGGCGGTGGTCGTCGTACGCGAGGACCAGCCCGGCGTGAAGCGGCTGGTCGGGTACGTGGTGGCCGCGAACGTGGCCTCGGCCGGACTGCGGGAGTTCGTCGGGGAATCCCTCCCCGAGTACATGGTCCCGGCGATCTGCGTGGTCCTCGACAGCCTGCCGGTCACGGCGAACGGCAAGGTGGACCGGCGGGCCCTGCCCGAGCCCGACCTGAGCGTCCTGCTCCGGGAGTACACGGCTCCGCGTTCCGAGGTGGAGCGGGTGGTGGCTGAGGTGTGGGCGCAGGTGCTGGGCGTCGAGCGGGTGGGTGTGCGGGACAACTTCTTCGAGCTGGGTGGCGATTCGATCCTGAGTATTCAGGTGGTGTCGCGGTTGCGGCGGGCGGGGCTGGTGGTTTCTCCGCAGGATGTGCTGGTGCGGCAGACCGTGGCGGGTGTGGCTGCTGTGGTGGGTGAGGCGTCTGCCGTGGGTGCGGTGGAGGTTGTGTCCGGTCCGGTGGTGCTGTCTCCGGTGCAGGAGTGGTTCCTGGAGACGCATCCGGTGGCGCCGGATCACTTCGGCATGTCGATGAACATCCGACTTGCCGAGGGTGTCGATGTGGGTGTGCTGTCGGAGGCCGTGTCGGTGGTGCTGTCGCATCACGAGGGGCTGTGGGTCCGTTTCGCGGACACGGCGGAGGGCTGGCGGCAGTCGGCGGGTGAGCCGGGTGTGGTGGTCGTCGAGCGGGATGTGGAGGGGGTGGTTCAGGAGTCGTTCCGGCTTGAGGGCGGGCCGCTGGTGCGGGCCGTTCTGAGCGGGGACCGGCTGTTGGTCGCGGTGCATCACATGGTGGTGGACGGTGTCTCGTGGCGGATCCTCCTGGAGGACGTCGCGCTGGCCTATCGGGATCTGGTGGCCGGCCGTGAGGTGGAGCTGGATGCGGTGTCGTTGTCGTTCCCGGCGTGGACCGCGAAGCTCGCCGCGCATGACTTCTCGGGTCAGCTGGACTACTGGGCTTCGGTCGTCGACGGCGCCGAGCCGTTGGTGGAGGTTGCCGGTGGGGTGAATACCGTCGGGTCGGCGGAGATCGTGTCGGTGGCTCTGCCGGTGGCGGAGACCGAGGCCCTCCTCCAGAAGGTTCCGGCTGTCTTCCGTACGCAGGTCAACGATGTGCTGCTGGCGGTGCTGGGCCGGGTGCTGGGTGAGTGGTCCGGGCGTGAGCGGGTCCTGGTGGACGTGGAGGGCCATGGCCGGGAGGAGTCGGTGATCGGGGCGGACGTTTCGCGTACGGTCGGCTGGTTCACGTCGATCTATCCGGTCGCGCTCGGTGCGAGCGGTGACTGGAGTGAGCAGATCCGGTCGACGAAGGAGATGCTCCGTGCCATTCCCGACCGGGGCATCGGTTTCGGCGCCCTGCGCCACCTGCACGGCGCCGACCTGACCGATCCGGCCCAGGTCAGCTTCAACTACCTCGGCCGTTTCGATGCGGGCGGCCACCCCGACGTCTTCGCCGGCCTGCTGCCCGCCGACGACGACCGCAGCCTCCGCGAAGAGCGGCCGCACGTCCTCGACGTCGTCAGCCGGGTCGTGGACGGCGCGCTGGAGATCCAGCTGCAGTTCTCGACGGCTCTGCACACCCCCGAGGCCATCCGGGTGCTGGCCGAGCGCTACCGGGACGCCCTGGCGGAGGCGGTCGCGTACTGCCTGAGCGAGGGCGTGGGCGGCCGGACGCCATCGGACTTCCCGCTCGTCGCCTGGGACCAGGCCACCGTCGACCGGGTGATCGGCGACGGGCAGGGCATTGCCGATGTCCACCCGCTCTCGCCGATGCAGCAGGGCATGCTCTTCCACTCCCTGGAGGCAACGGACGACGCTGCCTACGTCGAGCAGATGTCCTTCGTCCTCGAAGGCGCCGCCGACATCGACCGGCTCGCCGCCGCCTGGCGCGAGACCGTCAACGCGTCCGACGCCCTGCGCGTGTCCGTCGTCTGGGAGGCGGTCGACGAACCCGTCGCGCTCGTGCACCACCGCGTCGACGTTCCCGTGCACACCGCCGACTGGACCGCCCTGGACGCGACGCAGCGCGCGGCGGCCCTGGACGAGCGCCGGACCGCCGACCGGGCCGACATCAGCCTCGACGAGGCCCCCCTGCTGCGGGTTTCCCTCGCCGCCCTCGGCGGCTCCCGGATCCAGGTCGTGTGGACCTTCCACCACCTGCTCCTGGACGGCTGGAGCACTCCGCGCCTGCTGGAGGACGTCTTCACCCGGTACGCGGGCGGGGACCCGGAGGTTCGGCGCCCCTACCGGGACTACCTGGAATGGCTCGGCTCCCGCGACACCGCGGCCGGCCTTGACCACTGGCGCTCCGTGCTCGCCGGCTTCGACACCCCCGTACCCTTGCCCGTCGACCGGTCGGTCACGGCGCAGAAGTGGGACGCGCGCGGCCACGACGTCGTCATCGACCCCGAAGTGGGCGCCCGTGTGGGCGACTTCGCGCGCCGTCACCGGCTCACCGTGAACGCGGTGATCCAGGGCGCCTGGGCGCTGCTCCTGTCCGCCTACTCCGGCCAGCGGGACATCGTCTTCGGTGCCACGACCTCGGGCCGCCCGGCTGACCTCGCCGACGCCGAGGGCATGCTCGGCCTGTTCATCAACACCGTGCCGGTCCGTACGGTCCTCGACCCGGCCACGCCCGTCGTCGAGTGGCTCCAGCGGCTCCAGGCCGAGCAGTGGGAGTCCCGCGCCCACGAGTACCTGTCCCTCAGCCAGATCAACACCGTCACCGAAGTACCCGCCGGGACCAGCCTGTTCGACACCCTCCTCGTCTTCGAGAACTACCCCGTCGACGACAGCCTCGCCGCGCGGCACGGGCTCACCGTCACCGACACCCAGGGCGGCCTGGCCACCAACTACCCGCTGACCCTGAGCGCGTACACCGGCCGGCACCTGGTCGCCATGGGCGGCACCGCCGCCGAGGTCGCCCTGCGCATCACCTACCGGCCCGAGCTGTTCGACGAGGTGACCGTCCAGGTCCTGGGCACCCACCTGGCTGCCACCCTGGCCGCCCTCACCGAGTCCCCCGACCGCCCGCTGTCCGCTCTGCCCCGGCTGACGCCGGTCGAGCGGACCCGGCTCGCGGCCTGGTCCGGGGCTCTGCCCACGGCCCCGGACCTCACCTTCCAGGACCTCTTCGATGCTCGGGTCGCCGCCCGGCCCGACGCCCCCGCCGTCGTACACGGCGGGCAGGTGCTCACGTACGCGGCCCTGGCCGAGCGCGCGGACCGGCTGGCGGCCGTGCTGATCGCGCGCGGCGCAGGCCCCGAGACCCCGATCGGGGTCTCGATGTCACGCTCCGCAGACCTGGTCGTGGCCGTCCTGGCCGTGCTCCGGGCCGGCAGCGCGTACGTACCGCTGGACCCGCACTACCCCGCCGACCGGCTGCGCTACATGGCCGCCGACTCCGGCATCGGGCTGGTGCTGACCGAGCGCGCCCTCGCCGAGCAGCTCCCGTTCGCCGGGGAGGCCGAACTCCTCGCGGTGGACGGCCCGCTGGAGCCGGCCGCGGCTCCCGCCGTGCTGCCCCGGGCGCCGCTCGCCGCCTCCGCCTACGTGATCTACACCTCCGGCTCCACCGGCCGGCCGAAGGGCGTCGTGGTCTCCCACGAGGCCATGTCCTCCCTCGTCCAGTGGGCGGTGTCCCTCGGCGAGGAAGTCTTCGCCACGACCTGCTTCTCCACCTCGCTCAACTTCGACGTCTCGGTCTTCGAGCTCTTCGGCACCCTCGCCGCGGGCGGCGCCGTCCACGTGATGCGCGACGTCCTGGAGCTCGCCGAGCGGCCGCGGGGCTGGTCGGGCAGCCTGATCTCCGCGGTCCCGTCCGCGCTCGGCGCCGTACTGGCCGAGGACGGCGCCGGCATCTCCGCCGGGCACGTGGTGCTCGCCGGCGAGGCGTTCCCCGCCGCGCTGTACGAGCGGATCCGCGAGGTCGCGCCGGGCGCGGTCATCGGGAACATCTACGGACCCACCGAAGCCACGGTGTACGCGACCGGGTGGTTCTCCGACGCCGAACGGGCCCCCGACACCGGCTCGGTGCCCATCGGCCGCCCGGTCGCGGGCAAGGTCCTGAGGGTCCTCGACCCCTGGCTGCGCCCCGTCCCGGCCGGCGTGTGGGGCGAGCTGTACATCGGCGGCCAGGGCGTGGCCCGAGGCTACCTGGGCCGCTCCGCGCTGACCGCCGAACGGTTCGTCGCCGACCCGGCCGGCCCCGGCGCGCGGCTCTACCGCACCGGCGACGTGGTGCGCTGGCGGTCCGACGGCGTGCTGGAGTACGCCGGCCGCAGCGACGACCAGGTCAAGATCCGCGGCTTCCGCATCGAACTCTCCGAGATCGAGGCGGCGTTGACGGACCTGCCCGAGGTCGACCGGGCCGCGGTCGTGGCCCGCGAGGACACGCCCGGCGTCAAGCGGCTGGCCGCCTACGCCGTCCCCGCCGCCCGCTCCGGCGTCGGCGCCCCGGACCCGGCCGCGCTGCGGGCGGCGCTGGCCGCCGTACTGCCCGAGTACATGGTCCCCGCGACCCTGACCGTGCTGGACGCGCTGCCGCTGAACGCCAACGGGAAGCTGGACCGCCGGGCGCTGCCCGCACCGGACCTGTCGGCCCTCGGCGAGGGGTACGTGGCCCCGCGCACGCCGGGTGAGCAGCTGGTCGCCGAGGTGTTCGGCGCGGTGCTCGGCCTGGACCGGGTCGGCGCCCTGGACGACTTCTTCCAGCTCGGCGGCGACTCCATCATGAGCATCCAGGTGGTGTCGCGGCTGCGCCGGGCCGGGGCGGACGTCTCCGTCAGGGAGCTGTTCGACCACCCGTCGGCCGCTTCCCTCGCCCCCCGCCTGCCCGCCGCGGGCGCACGGCGGGACGTCATCCCGCGGGCCCCCCGCGACGGCGCCCAGCCCCTGTCCTCCGCACAGGCGCGCATGTGGTTCGCCGCCGAACACGACACCGCCAGCGACGAGTACAACTCGGGCCGCGCCGTACGGCTCGGCGGCCGCCTCGACGCCGAAGCGCTGCGCGCGGCGCTCCAGACGCTGGTCGCGCGGCACGAGTCCCTGCGCACCACCTTCGATACGGTCGACGGCCAAGGCGTCCAGGTGATCCACCCGCCCGCCCCCGTCCGGCTGCCCGTGCTCGACTGCCCCGCCGAGGGCGACGGCGGCCTCGACGCGCTCGTGCACGCCCTGCTCGCGGAGCCCTTCGACCTGCGCACCGGGCCGCTCCTGCGGCCCACCCTGATCCGGGTCACCGACGAGGAACACGTACTCGTCCTGTCGATGCACCACATCGTCATGGACGGCTGGTCCCTCGGAGTGATCCAGCGTGAGCTCGGCGAGCTCTACGCGGGCCGTACCCCGGCCGAACCGCCGGTGCAGTACGCCGACTACACCCTCTGGCAGCGCGCGCGGCTGACCCCGCAGCGGCTGGAAGAGGGACTGGGCTACTGGCGGGCACAACTCGCCGACGCCCCGGTGCTGGAGCTGCCCACCGACCGGCCGCGCCCCGCCGAGCGCACCACCCGCGGCGCGAGCTTCCAGACGGTGATCCCGTCCGCACTGCTCCACCGCTTCACGGAGGTCTGCCAGACCCAGGGCGCCACCCTGTTCATGGGCCTGACAGCCGCAGGCCAGGTCCTGCTGTCCCGCTACAGCGGGCAGCAGGACGTGGTCGTCGGCACCGTGACCTCGGGCCGCGACCACGGCCGGCTCGACGACGCCGTCGGCTTCTTCATCAACACCCTCGCCCTGCGCAGCCGGATCGACGAACGCGCCACCACCGCCGAGCTGCTGGCCTCCGTACGCGGCACGGTCCTGGACGCCTTCGCGCACGCCGAGGTGCCCTTCGACCGGGTGGTCGACGCCGTCGTCACCGAACGCGACCCCAGCCGCAGCCCCCTCGTCCAGGCGGCGATCAGTTACGAGAAGCTGTCCGGCGCCCCCGCCCGGCCGGGCGCGGGAGAGCTGAGCTGGCAGGACTACGCGCTGAAGGCCGGCACCTCCCAGTTCGACCTCACCCTCGACTTCGGCGAGGTCGACGGAGCCCTGCTCAGCAACATCGTCTACAACACCGACCTGTTCGACGAGAGCACCGTGCGCCGTCTCTCCGCGCACCTGCTCGACCTCATCACCGCCATGGCCGACGGCCCCGACCGCCCCCTGCGCACCACGCCCCGGCTGACCGGCGCCGAGCACGCCGAGATCATCGGCCGCTGGTCCGACGGCGCCGAAGGCCCCGCGGGTGCGGTGCTGAGCGAGGTCTTCGCCGACCAGGTGGCCCGCACACCGGACGCCGTCGCGGTGGTGTGCGAGGGCGAGCGGCTCACGTACGGGGAACTCGACGCGCGGGCCGACGGCCTCGCCCACGTCCTGCGGGCGCACGGGGTCGGCCCCGAGGTCCGGGTCGGGGTCTTCCTGCCGCGCGGCACCGCCCCGATCGTGACGCTGCTCGCCGTGTTCAAGGCGGGCGGGGTCTTCGTACCGCTCGACCCCGAATACCCGGCGGACCGGCTCGCGTTCATGATGGGCGACTCGGGGCTGCGGCTGCTGCTGGCCACTGCAGGCACCCGTGAGGCCGTCGCGGACGCCGAGGTTCCCGTACTCCTCCTGGAGGAGCTGGAGCGCACGGCCGTCACGGCCCCCGCGGGACCGCCCGCGACGGCCCTGACTCCGCAGAACGCCGCGTACGTGTTCTACACCTCCGGCTCCACCGGCCGGCCCAAGGGCATCGTGGTCCCGCACGCCGGCGTCCTGCGCGTGGCCCAAGACCCCCGGCTGGCCTTCACCGCCGACGACGTGGTCAGCCAGACCGCGACCCTGTCCTTCGACGCGAGCGCACTGGAGATCTGGAGCGCCTTCGCCAACGGCGCCGCCCTCGCCGTCTCCACGGCACGGGTGCTGTCCGTCGAGGAACTCGGCGCGCTGGTACGGACGCACGGCGTGAGCGTCCTGTGGGTGACGACCGGCCTCTTCCACGAGGTCGTCGACGCCGACGTGGAGATGCTGCGCGACCTGCGCATGGTGATGACCGGCGGCGACGTGCTCTCGCCGCGGCACTTCCAGACGGTCGTCGACCGGGCCCCCGGCGTGCAGCTGGTGGCCGCCTACGGACCCACCGAGACCACCATCTTCGCCACGGTCCACCTGGTCGACTGGGAGACCCAGAAGCCGTCGGTGCCCATCGGCACCCCGCTCGGCCAGACCCGGGCGTACGTCCTGGACGCCTGGCTGCGGCCGGTCCCCGTCGGCGTCGCGGGCGAGCTGTACCTCGCGGGCGAGTGCGTGACCCGCGGCTACGCCGGGCATCCCGCGCTCACCGCCGGCCGCTACGTGGCCAGCCCGTATTCCGCGGGCCGGATGTACCGCACCGGTGACGTGGTCCGCTGGCTGCCCGACGGGCAGCTGGACTTCGTGGGACGGGCCGACAACCAGGTCAAGATCCGCGGCTTCCGGATCGAGCTCGGCGAGGTCGAGATCGCGCTGGCCTCCCACCCGGACGTCGCCCAGGCGGTGGTGGCCGTCCGCGAGATCCGGCCCGGCACCAAGCGGCTCGTCGCCTACGCGGCCGGCACCGGCCTGGACCAGGCGGGCCTGCGGTCCTTCGCGGCCGAGTCGCTGCCGGACTACATGATGCCGACGGCCTTCGTCGTCATGGACGCGCTGCCGCTCAACGCCAACGGCAAGGTGGACCGCAAGGCGCTGCCCGCACCCGACCCGGAGGCGGCGGCGAGCACGGAGTACACCGCCCCGCGCACGGAGCGGGAGCGGATCCTCGCCGACGTGTGGGCGGCCGTACTGGGCCTGCCGCGGGTCGGCGTCCACGACAACTTCTTCGAGCTCGGCGGCGACTCCATCCTCACCATCCAGGTGGTGTCGCGGGCCCGCGAAGCGGGACTGGCCATCTCCCCGAAGCAGCTGTTCAAGGCGCCGACCGTGGCCGGCCTCGCCGAGCTGGTCACCGAGGCCGGACAGCCGGACGAGCCCGCCGCGGCCGCAGCGCCGCCGGTCAGCGGCGAGGTGCCGCTGAGTCCCATCCAGCGCTGGTTCTTCGACAGCTTCACCGCGCCCGAGCACCTGACCATGGCGACCTTCGTCGAGCTCGGCTTCACCGGCGTGGACCGCCGCGCCCTGGAGGCGGCCCTCGCCGGACTGCTCCACCACCACGACGCCCTGCGGATGCGGTACATCCGGAAGGATGGGGGCACGGGCACGGGCACGGGGGCGGATGCGGGCACGGGTGCGGCCGGCGCGGCCGGCTGGCGCCAGTACAACCCGGCCTCCGCCCACGGCTCCGTACTGACCTGGCACGACCTGTCGGACGCGGCCGATCCGGAGGCGGAGACCGTACGGGCCGTCGCCGCCGCGCAGGGCAGCCTGAGCCCGGAAGACGGCCCGCTAGTGAAGGCCGTCCTCTTCGAATACGGCGGGGACCGGCGCCCCCGGCTCTTCGTCACCGTCCACCACCTGGTCGTCGACGGCGTGTCCTGGCGCATCCTGCTGTCGGACCTGGCCACCGCGTACGAGCAGGCGCGCGCCGGACGTCCCGTCGACCTCGGGGCGAAGACCACTTCGTTCCGGGACTGGACGCGGGCGCTGGTCGCGCACACCGAGGCGGGCACGGTGGACGACGAGGTCCCGTACTGGAACGAGCTCGCCGAGGGCGGGACCGGCCGGCTGCCGGTCGACCTGGACGGCGGGAACCTGGACCGGCACCGTGCCGTCGCCCGCGCCACGCTCGACGCCGAGACCACCAGGCGGCTCCTGCAGGAGGTTCCCGGCCGCTACCGCACGCAGATCAACGACGTGCTGCTGTCGGCCCTCGGCCGGACGCTCACCGGGTGGTCCGGAGCCGACAGCGTGCTGGTCACCCTGGAGGGCCACGGCCGCGAGGAGATCCTCGACGGGGTGGACCTCTCGCGCACGGTCGGCTGGTTCACGACGCAGTTCCCGGTCCGCCTGCCCGCCCCGGCCGGGCCGGCCTGGCGCCCGCAGATCAACCAGGTCAAGCGCCTGCTGAGGGCCGTACCGCAGCGCGGCATCGGGTACGGGCTGCTGCGCCACCTCCGCGGCACCCTCGCCGAGGGGCCCGCGCCCGAGGTCAGCTTCAACTACCTCGGCCAGTACGACACCGCCGACGCCGGAGACGGCTTCTACGGGGCACCCGTCCCGTACGAGGCGCCGACGGCACCGGCCACGGAGGAACGCCACCACCTGCTGGACGTCGTGGCGATCGTCTCCGAGGGCCGGCTGGAGGTCCAGGTGATGTACGCGACGGACACCTACCGCCCCGAGACGGTGACCGCGCTCGCGGAGCACTTCGTCGCCGGGCTGGAGGAGATCGTCGGCGCCGGATGACCCCTGTTGGTTCCGGAGCCGGTTCCGGCTGATTCCGGCCGGCCGCGCGGGAGGGGAAGGGCATTGCCCATCCCCTCCCGCGCGCGTTTCCGCGGGCATTTCAGCCTCCGCTGAAGAATGAATTTGGCTGTGCCTTTAGTTCGTTGTGCCGGGCGCCTTGTTGATGGTGTGCTCGATTGCTGATCGATTGGGTTTTCTATGCGTGGGGGAGTGGTCCGGGTGTCCGGTTTCGGTGGAGTGGTGATTACCGAGATCTTCGCGGAATGGGTGGCGCGGACGCCTGAGGCGCCCGCCGTGGTGTGTGCTGGCGAGCGGGTGTCCTACACGGAGCTGGACGTACGGGCGAACCGGCTCGCCCACGAGCTGCTCGCGCAGGGGATCGTGCCCGGATCGCGGGTGGGTGTCTGCCTGCCGCGCGGTGTGGAGCCGGTCGTGGCGCTCCTCGCCGTCCTGAAGGCCGGCGCCGCCGCCGTCCCGCTGGACCCCGAATACCCCGTCGACCGGCTGGAGTTCATGGTCACGGACGCCGGACTGTCGGCCGTGCTGGTCGACGCCTCCACGACGGACGTGATGCGCCGGGCGGGCGCGCCCGCACTCCTCGCGGTCACCGATGTCTCCGGCCGGCCGGGGTCGGCGCCGGTGGTGGGGGTGTTTCCGCAGAGTGCGGCGTATGTGTTCTACACGTCGGGTTCGACGGGGCGTCCGAAGGGTGTGGTGCTGCCGCATGAGGGTTTTGTGCGGGTGGTGCGTGATCCGAATTTCGGGCTGGGTCCGGATGATGTGGTTTCGCAGTTGAGTACGTTGTCTTTTGATGCGGGTGCGTTGGAGATGTGGAATGCGCTGCTGAATGGTGCGGCGTTGGCTGTTTCCGTTGAGCGGATGCTGTCGGTGGATGAGCTGGGTGCGTTTGTGCGGGCGCACGGGGTGAGTGTGCTGTGGCTGACGGCGGGGTTGTTCCACGAGGTGGTGGATGCGGATGTGTCGGTGTTCTCGGGTGTGCGTCTGGTGATGTCGGGTGGTGACGCGCTGTCGCCGCGGCATTGCCGGAAGGTCCTGGACGAGGTGCCCGATGTACGGCTCGTGAATGTGTACGGTCCGACGGAATCGTCGATCACGGCGTCCTCGCATGTGGTCGAAGGCCCCGTCCTGCTGGGTGGCCCGACTCCGGATACGCGGCTTCGCGTGCTGGACGGTGGGCTGCGGCCGGTGGGTGTGGGTGTCGAGGGTGAGTTGTATGTGTCGGGTATTGGTCTGGCGCATGGGTACGGGGGTCGGGCGGGTCTGACGGCGGGCCGGTTCGTGGCGGTGCCGGGTGGTTCGGGCGAGCGGATGTACCGCACGGGTGATGTGGTGCGGTGGGTGTCGCAGGGTGTGCTGGAGTTCGTGGGCCGGGCGGACGACCAGGTCAAGGTGCGCGGGTTCCGGGTGGAGCTGGGTGAGGTCGAGGAGGCTTTGGCGGCGCATCCTTCGGTGTCGCAGGCCGTTGCGGTGGTGCGGGCGGATGCGCGGGGTACGAAGCAGCTGGTCGCGTACGCGGTCGGTGAGGGTGTGAGTGCTGAGGCGTTGCGTGAGTTCGCTGCCAAGTCTCTGCCGGAGTTCATGGTTCCGGCGGTGTGTGTGGTGCTGGATGTGCTGCCGCTGACGGCGAACGGGAAGGTGGACCGCAAGGCGCTGCCGGAGCCGGATCTGTCGCATCTGGCGGAGGTTTACGTCGCTCCGCGTGATGAGCGTGAGGCGGTGGTTGCCGGGGTCTTCGCGGAGGTGCTGGGGCTCGACCGGGTTGGTGTCCACGATCACTTCTTCCGGCTCGGTGGTGACTCCATCCGCGCCGTCCAGGCCGCCTCACGACTGCGCCGCACCGGAGTGGACATCAGCGTCCGCGATCTGTTCGACCGCCCCACCACCGCCGCGCTCGCCGCCGCCGCGCAGGCCGACACCGGGCGCGCCGCGGGCGGACCGTCGCCGGCCGCCCGCGGCGGCGCCCTGCCGCTGTCGTTCGCGCAGGCCCGGATGTGGTTCGCCGCCGAGATCGACCCCGAGGGCACCGAGTACAACACCGGCGGCGCCGTCCGCCTGCGCGGTGACCTCGACGTCGCCGCGCTCGAAGCCGCCCTCGGCGAGCTGGTCGCCCGCCACGAGTCGCTCCGTACCACCTTCGCCACCGTCGACGGCCAGGGCGTGCAGATCATCCACCCCGCCGCCCCCGTCGCCCTGCCCGTCCGTGAGGCCACCGCCGCCGAGGCCGCCGCCGTGATGGACGCCGAACTGCGGACCCCGTTCGACCTCGGCACCGGACCGCTGCTGCGTCCCACCCTGCTGCGCACCGCCCCCGACGAGCACCTCCTGATCCTCTCGATGCACCACATCGTCACCGACGGCTGGTCGGTGAACGTCCTGGCCCGGGAACTCGCCGCCCTCTACGCCGGTGAATCCCTGCCCGAACTGCCCGTCCAGTACGCCGACTACGCCGTCTGGCAGCGCGCCACGCTGACCCCCCGGGCCCTGGACGAGGGCGGCCTGGCCTACTGGCGCGAGCAGCTCGCCGACGCGCCCGTACTGGATCTGCCCACCGACCGCCCCCGCCCCGCCGTCCGCACCCGCGCCGGCAGCACCTACGCCCTCGACCTGCCCGCCGCCCTGCTCGACCGGCTGGCCGAGGCCTGCCGGACGCGCGGCGCCACCCTCTTCATGGGCCTGACCGCCGCCGTCCAGCTGATGCTGGCGCGCACCAGCGGCCAGCGGGACGTGGTCCTCGGTACGGCCACCATCGGCCGCGACCGGCCCGAACTGGAGGACCTGCTCGGGTTCTTCGTCAACACCCTCGCCCTGCGCACCCGGATCGACGAGGCCGCGACCGGCACGCAGCTGCTGGCGTCCGTACGCGAGACCGTCCTCGACGCCTTCGCGCACGCGGCCGTCCCCTTCGACCGCGTCGTCGACGCCGTCGTCACCGAGCGGGACCCCTCCCGCACCCCCCTCGTCCAGGCCATGATGGTGCTCCAGAAGCGCCCCTGGCAGGCGGACGGAGTCCGCGGGCTGGGCTTCGAGGCGGCCGACCTTCCGCGCCAGGACGCGCAGTTCGAGCTGACCCTGGAGTTCTGGGAGCAGGCCGACGGCATGCGGCTGTCCCTCAACTACAACACCGACCTGTTCGACGCCGACACCATCCACCGCATGGCCGACCACCTGGCCGCCGTCCTCGGCGCCCTCGCGGACCAGCCGGAGCAGCCGCTCTCCCGCATCCCCCGGCTCTCCGCGCCCGAGCGCGCCGTGATCCTCGGCGACTGGGCCGAGGGCGCCGACGGACCGGCCGGCGCCGTCCTCACGGACGTCTTCGCCGAGCAGGTGGCCCGCGCCCCGCACGCCGTCGCGCTGGTCTGCGGTGAGGAGCAGTTCACGTACGGCGAACTGGACGTGCGCACGAGCCGCCTGGCCCACGCGCTGCGCGAGCACGGGGTGGGTCCGGAGACCCGGGTCGGGGTCTGCCTGCCGCGCGGCGCCGAGCCGATCGTGGCGCTGCTCGCCGTACTGAAGGCGGGCGGGATCTTCGTACCGCTCGACACCGGCTATCCGGCCGAGCGCCTCGCGTACATGGCGCGGGACGCCGGGGTCGAACTGCTGCTGGCCGACGACTCGACCCGCGATACGATCCCCGGCGCCGAGGCGCCGGTGCTGCTCTTCGACGAACTGGAGGAGCGCGCCGCCGTCTGCTCCATCCACGTGCAGGGACCGCCGCAGGTCGCACTCACCCCGCAGAACGGCGCCTACGTCTTCTACACCTCCGGCTCCACCGGCCGGCCCAAGGGCATCGTGCTGCCGCACGCCGGAGTGCTGCGCGTGGCCCGCGACCCTCGGCTCGCCACCACGGCGGCGGACGTCGTCGGCCAGTTCGCGACGCTGTCCTTCGACGCGAGCGCCCTGGAGATCTGGAGCGCCTTCGCCAACGGCGCCGCGCTCGTGGTGTCCGCCGCCCGCGTGCTGTCGGTCGAGGAACTCGGCGCGCTGCTGCGCCACCACGGGGTGACGGTCGCCTGGCTGACCGCCGGCCTGTTCCACGAGGTGGTCGACACGGACGTGACCATGCTGGCCGGGCTCCGGCTGCTGATGGCGGGCGGCGACGCGCTGGCCCCGCAGCACTGCCGGACCGTGCTCGAACGACTGCCGCACGTACGGCTGGTGAACGGGTACGGGCCCACCGAGACCACCGTCTTCGCGGCGGTCCACCCCGTCGACGCCGCCTCCGTGGGCGCGTCCGTGCCGATCGGCTCGCCCATCGGGCGCACCGGCGCCTACGTGCTCGACTCCTGGCTGCGGCCGGTGCCGGCCGGCGTCGCGGGGGAGCTCTACATCGCGGGTGAGGGACTGACCCGCGGCTACGTGGGGCATCCCGGGCTGAGCGCGGGCCGCTTCGTCGCCTCGCCCTTCGGAGCCGGGGAGCGGATGTACCGGACCGGTGACGTGGTGCGGTGGCTGGCCGACGGACAGCTGGAGTTCGTGGGGCGGGCCGACCATCAGGTCAAGGTGCGTGGTTTCCGGATCGAGATCGGTGAGATCGAGTCGGCGCTGGCCGCGCATCCGGACGTGCAGCAGGCCGTGGTGACGGTGCGCGAAGCCCGGCCGGGAGTGAAGCGGCTGGTCGGGTACGTCGTCGGGGACGGTCTGGACCAGGTGGGTCTGCGTGAGTTCGTTGCCAAGTCGCTGCCGGATTACATGGTTCCGACGGCGTTCGTGGTGGTGGGTACGTTCCCGTTGACGGCGAACGGGAAGGTGGACCGGCGGGCGTTGCCGGAGCCTGATCTGGGTGCGGCTGTTTCGAAGGGGTATGTCGCTCCGCGTTCCGAGGTGGAGCGGGTGGTGGCTGAGGTGTGGGCGCAGGTGCTGGGCGTCGAGCGGGTGGGTGTGCGGGACAACTTCTTCGAGCTGGGTGGCGATTCGATCCTGAGTATTCAGGTGGTGTCGCGGTTGCGGCGGGCGGGGCTGGTGGTTTCTCCGCAGGATGTGCTGGTGCGGCAGACCGTGGCGGGTGTGGCTGCTGTGGTGGGTGAGGCGTCTGCTGTGGGTGCGGTGGAGGTTGTGTCCGGTCCGGTGGTGCTGTCTCCGGTGCAGGAGTGGTTCCTGGAGACGCATCCGGTGGCGCCGGATCACTTCGGTATGTCGATGCATGTGAAGGTCGCCGAGGGTGTCGATGTGGGTGTGCTGTCGGAGGCCGTGTCGGTGGTGCTGTCGCATCACGAGGGGCTGTGGGTCCGTTTCGCGGACACGGCGGAGGGCTGGCGGCAGTCGGCGGGTGAGCCGGGTGTGGTGGTCGTCGAGCGGGATGTGGAGGGGGTGGTTCAGGAGTCGTTCCGGCTTGAGGGCGGGCCGCTGGTGCGGGCCGTTCTGAGCGGGGACCGGCTGTTGGTCGCGGTGCATCACATGGTGGTGGACGGTGTCTCGTGGCGGATCCTTCTGGAGGACGTCGCGCTGGCCTATCGGGAGCTGGTGGCCGGGCGTGAGGTGGAGCTGGATGCGGTGTCGTTGTCGTTCCCGGCGTGGACCGCGAAGCTCGCCGCGCACGACTTCTCGGGTCAGCTGGACTACTGGGCTTCGGTCGTCGACGGCGCCGGGCCGCTGTTCGACGTGCCGGCCGGCGCCAACACCGTGGCCGCATCCGCCATCGAAACCGTCACCCTGTCCCCGGAAGAGACCGAGGCCCTCCTCCACAAGGTCCCCGCCGTCTTCCGGACCCAGGTCAACGACATCCTCCTGGCCGCCCTGGGCCGCGCCCTGGGCTCCTGGACCGGCCGTGGCCGCGTCGTCGTGGACGTGGAGGGCCATGGCCGTGAGGAGTCGGTGATCGGGGCGGACGTTTCGCGTACGGTCGGCTGGTTCACGTCGATCTATCCGGTCGCGCTCGGTGCGAGCGGTGACTGGAGTGAGCAGATCCGGTCGACGAAGGAGATACTCCGTGCCATTCCCGACCGGGGCATCGGTTTCGGCGCCCTGCGCCACCTGCACGGTGCGGATCTCGCCGATCCGGCCCAGGTCAGCTTCAACTACCTCGGCCGTTTCGATGCGGGCGGCCACCCCGACGTCTTCGCCGGCATGCTCCCGGCCGAGAACGACCACGCCCCCGCCGAAGAGCGCCCCCACGTCTGGGACGTCGTCGGCCGGGTCGAGGACGGCCGCCTGCGCATCGACCTCTACCACCCGGCCTCCGAGCACGACCACGGCCACGGCCCGGCCCGAGCCCGGGAGTTCGCCGCGCACTACCGCGACACCCTGCGCGAGGCGGTCGCGTACTGCCTGAGCGAGGGCGTGGGCGGCCGGACGCCGTCGGACTTCCCGCTCGTCGCCTGGGACCAGGCCACCGTCGACCGGGTGATCGGCGACGGGCGCGGCATCGCCGACGTGCACCCGCTCTCCCCGATGCAGCAGGGCCTGCTCTTCCACTCCCTGGAAGACCCCTCCGGGACGGCCTACGTCGAGCAGATGTCCTTCGTCCTCGAAGGCGTCCTCGACATCGACCGGCTCGCCGCCGCCTGGCAGGAGGCCGTCAACGCCTCCGACGCCCTGCGCGTCTCCGTCGTCTGGGAACAGGCCGACGAACCGGCCGCGCTGGTCCACGAGCGCGTCGAGATCCCCGTCCACACCGAGGACTGGACGGCGCTCGGAGCCGCCGCACGCGCCGAACGCCTCCAGGACCGCCGGACCACCGACTTCCACGGCATCAGCCTCGACGAGGCGCCCCTGACGCGCCTGTCCCTCGCCGATCTCGGCGGCGGCCGCGTCCAGCTCGTGTGGACCTTCCACCACCTCCTCCTCGACGGCTGGAGCACCCCCCAGCTGCTCGACGACGTCTTCACCCGCTACGCGGGCGGCCGCCCCCAGGACCGTGCCCCCTACCGGGACTACCTGGCCTGGCTCGCCTCCCGCGACACCGCCGCCGACCGCGCGCACTGGCGCTCCGTCCTGCGCGGGTACGACACCGCGCTCACCCTCCCGGCCGCACCCGACGCCGTACCCGGCACCGGACCGGCGCACGGCATCCGCCACCTCGACGTCGATCTGCCGGGCACGCTCGCCACGGACGTCGGTACGTTCGCGCGCCGCCACCGGCTCACCGTGAACGCGGTGATCCAGGGTGCCTGGGCGCTGCTCCTGTCCGCCTGCACCGGCCGGCGCGACATCGTCTTCGGCGCCACCACCTCCGGCCGCCCCGCCGAACTGCCCGACGCGGACGGCACGCTGGGCCTGTTCATCAACACCGTGCCGGTCCGTACGGTCCTCGACCCGGCCACGCCGGTGGCCGACTGGCTCCAGCAGCTCCAGGCAGAGCAGTGGCAGTCCCGGGCGCACGAGTACCTCTCCCTGCCCGAGCTGACCTCGCTCGCCGACCTGCCGCCCGGTACCCGGCTCTTCGAAAGCGTCCTCGTCTTCGAGAACTACCCCGTCGACGACGACCTCGCCGCCCGCCACGGCCTCGCCGTCACCGAGGCGGAGGCCGCCGTCCAGGGCGGCGACTACCCGCTCTCCCTGACCGCCTTCACCGGCCGTCAACTCGTCGGTGGCGACGCCCCGGGCGTCTCCCTGCGCCTGTCCTACGACCCACGGGTCTTCGGCGACACCACCGCGCGGGGGCTGGCCGGGCGTCTCGCCGCGCTGGTCCGCGCCCTGCTGGAGGAGGAGCTGCTGGCCCGCGTCCCGCTGCTCACCGAGGCCGAGCGCGACCGGTTCGCCGCGGCGGCGGCCACCGCCGCCGGGCCGCGGGAGACCGTGACCCTGCCGGGCCTGTTCGAGGCCCAGGCCGCCCGGCGCCCCGAGTCGCTCGCCGTCGTCTGCGACGGCACCGAACTGTCGTACGGGGAGCTGGACGCCCGCGCCAACGGCCTGGCCCACTGGCTCGCCGACGTGGGCGCGGGCCCCGAGACGGTGGTCGGCGTCAGCCTGCCGCGCGGAGTGGACTGGCTGGTCTGTCTCCTGGCCGTCGCCAAGACGGGCGCCGTGTACCTGCCCCTCGACCCGGCCCACCCCGCCGAGCGGCTCGCCTTCATGGCCGCCGACGCGGGCGCAGGCCTGATCCTGGGCAACGCCGACACCGCGCCCGCCTTGAACGCCGCGGACCTCCTGGCGCTCGGCGCGCCCGTCAGCCCAGTGCCCCCGGCCCGCCCCGACCACCCGGACGCGGCCGCCTACGTCATCTACACCTCGGGCTCCACCGGCACCCCCAAGGGTGTCGCCGTGTCCCACCGCGGCCTGCGCGACCTCGGTACGTCCCACGTCCGCGCCCTGGACCTCGACGGCGACTCGCGCATCCTGCAGAGCGTCTCCCCCGGCTTCGACGTCGCCATGGGCGACCTCGTCAACGCCTGGACGGCGGGTGCCGCCCTCGTCCTCGCCGGACCCGAACACACCGTCGGCGAGCCCCTCGCCCGGCTCCTCGACGAGCAGCGGATCACCCACGCCATGCTGCCGCTGGCCGCGATCTCCACCCTGCCCGACGTACCGCTGCCGCACCTGCGCGCCCTCGTCTCCGGCGGCGAGGCGATGCCGGCCGAGATCCCGGCCCGCTGGGCGCCCGGCCGGATCCTGGTCAACGCCTACGGGCCCACCGAGACCACGGTCGCCGCCACCCTCAGCGACCCCCTCGACCCGGCCACCGTCACCCCGCCCATCGGCCGCGCCGTCGACGGCGCCCGCACGTTCGTCCTGGACACCTGGCTGCGGCCGGTGCCCGACGGCACCGCCGGCGAGCTGTACCTCGCCGGGCCCGGAGTGGCGCGCGGCTACACGGGCCGGCCCGGCCTGACCGCCGCCGCCTTCGTGGCGAACCCGTTCACCGGCGGGCGCATGTACCGCACCGGCGACCTGGTCCGCCGGGGAGCCGACGGGCAGCTGGCCTTCCTCGGCCGCACCGACCACCAGGTCAAGGTGCGCGGCCACCGCATCGAGCCCGGTGAGGTCGAAGCCGCGCTGACCCGCCACCCGGGCGTGTCCCAGGCCGTGGCCATGGTCCGCGAGGACCGGCCCGGTAGCCGGCGGCTCGTCGGCTACGTCGTCGCCGACGGCGTCCACCCCGCCGAGCTGCGGGAGTTCGCGGGCCGCTCGCTGCCCGAGTACATGGTTCCCGCCGTCTGCGTGGTCCTCGACGCCTTCCCGCTCAACGCCAACGGCAAGGTCGACCGGGCAGCCCTGCCCGCCCCCGACCTGTCCGCCCTCGTACGGGAGTACGTGGCGCCCGCCACCGAGGCCGAGCGTGCCGTGGCCGCCGTCTTCGCCGAGCTGCTCGGCGCCGGCCGGATCGGCGCCGACGACGACTTCTTCGACCTCGGCGGCGATTCGCTGCTCAGCATCCAGGCCGTTTCCCGGCTGCGCCGGGCCGGCTACGCGGCCAGCGTCCGCACCCTCTTCGACCACCCCACCGTCTCCGCCCTGGCCACCCGGATCGAGACCGCCACCGATCTCCCCGACACCCGCGGCCCGGTCGTGCCGGTCGCCCGTGACGGCGCACTGCCCGTGTCCTCCGCCCAGGCCCGCCTGTGGTTCGCGGCCGAACTCGACCCGGAGAGCACCGAGTACAACTCGGGCGGCGCCCTGCGGCTGACCGGTCCGCTGGACCTGGCCGCGCTGCGCCGGGCGCTCGACGCCCTCGTCGCCCGCCACGAGTCGCTGCGCACCACCTTCGCGGAAGCCGACGGCGAAGCCGTCCAGGTCATCCACCCGCCCGCCCCCGTCGACCTGCCGGTGGCCGCCTGCACGGCCGCCGAGCTGCCCGGCCGCATCCGCGCCGCCCTGGGCCGGGTCTTCGACCTGCGCACGGGACCGCTGCTGCGGGCCACCCTGCTGCGGGTCGAGGAGGAGGAGCACGTCCTCGTCCTCGCGATGCACCACATGATCACCGACGGCTGGTCGATGGGCGTGGCCGTCCGCGAGCTCGACCAGCTCTACCAGGGCGTCGAACTGCCCGAACCGGCCGTCCAGTACGCCGACTTCGTCGCCTGGCAGCGTGCGAACCTGACCCCGGACGCCCTCGCGGCGGGAGTCGCGCACTGGCGCGAGCGGCTGGCCGGCGTACCCGTGCTGGAACTGCCGACGGACCGGCCGCGCCCCGCCGAGCGGACCTGGGCCGGGGCGCTCGCGGACATCGACGTCCCGGCCGAGGCCGTGGACCGCTTCGCCGAGGTGTGCAAGGCACGCGGCGTGACCCTGTTCATGGGGCTGGTCGCGGCGGTGCAGCTGGTGCTGTCCCGCTACAGCGGCCAGCAGGACGTCGTCGTCGGCACCGTCACCTCCGGCCGCTCCCGCGCCGAACTGGAGGGCCTGATCGGCTTCTTCGTCAACACCGTCGCCCTGCGCACCCGCATCGACGAGCGGCGCAGCGTCGCCGCGCTGCTGGACGACGTCCGCGAGATCGTCCTGGACGCCTTCGCCCACGACGAGATCCCCTTCGACCGGGTCGTGGACGCCGTCGTGACCGAGCGCGACCCCAGCCGCAGCCCCCTCGTCCAGGCACTGGTCAGCATGGAGACCGCCCCGCGGCCCGCCACCGGCGCCGGCCTGACCTGGCGGGACCAGCCCTTCGAGGTGGACACCGCACAGTTCGAACTGGCCGTCGACTTCGCCGACCGCGACGGCTCCCTGGCCATGGTGATCAACTACAACACGGGCCTCTTCGACGCCGCCACCGTCCACCGGCTCGGCGCCCACCTGGTCCGCGTACTCGGCGAGATGGCCGACGCGGACAAGCCCCTGTCCGCCGTCCGGATGCTGGGCGCCGAGGAGGAGCACACCCTCACGCACGGCTGGAACGACACCGCCGCCCCGGTCCCGGAACCGCTGCTGCCCGAGCTGTTCGCCGCCCAGGCCGCCCGCACCCCCGACGCGGTCGCCCTCGTCGACGGAGAGGAGCGGCTCACCTTCGCCGCACTCGACCGAGCCGCCGGACGCCTCGCCCACCGTCTGCGCGCCCAGGGCGCCGGACCCGACACGGTCGTCGGCGTCTGCGCCGAACGCGGGGCGGACGTGGTCGTCGCCCTGCTCGGCATCCTGAAGGCCGGGGCCGCCTGCCTGCCCATCGACCCCGCCTACCCGGCCGAGCGGGTACGGCACATGCTGGCCGACTCCGGTACGGCGACCGTGCTCGTCCAGGAACACCTCGCGCAGCGGTTCGCCGACTACGCCGGCACCCTGCTGACCCTGGACCGCGGTGCGGACGAGGACCTCGCCCCGCAGGCGCCCGGTCCCGTACCGCCGCTGACCGCCGACCACCTCGCCTACGTCATCTACACCTCCGGCTCCACCGGCCTGCCCAAGGGCACGCTCATCCGGCACGGCGCCTTCCGCAACCTCTTCGCGCACCACCGCCGGCGCATGTTCGAACCCGCCTCCCGGGGCCGCCAGCTGCGGATGGCGCAGACCGCGTCGATCTCCTTCGACGCCTCCTGCGTCGCCCTGCTCTGGCTGGTCGGCGGCCACCAGCTGCACACCGTCGACCACGACACCCACATCGACCTGCGGGCCTTCCGCGACTACCTGCGCGAGCGGCGCGTCGACGTCATCGACGAGGCGCCCACGTACCTGCGCGAGCTGATCGCCGACGGCCTGCTGGAGGACCCGGTCCACGTGCCCAGCGTGATCGTCTTCGGCGGCGAGGCCGTCGACGGACAGATCTGGGACACCCTGCGCGCCCACCCCGAGATCGCCGCGTACAACTTCTACGGGCCCACCGAATGCACCTGCGACTCGCTGACCTGGACGGCGCAGGGCAGTGAGCGGCCGCTGATCGGCCGCCCGGTCGGCAACGCGCGCGCCTTCGTCCTCGACACGGCCCTGCGCCCGGTCCCCGCCGGAGTCGTCGGCGAGCTGTACATCGAGGGCGCGGGCCTCGCCCGCGGCTACGTCGGCAAGCCCGGCCTGACCGCCGGCCGCTTCGTGGCCTGCCCGTTCACCGGGACACGCATGTACCGCACCGGCGACCTGGTCCGCTGGACCCGCGAAGGGACGGTGGAGTTCCTCGGCCGGCGCGACGACCAGGTCAAGGTCCGCGGCTTCCGCATCGAACTCGGTGAGATCGAGACCGTCCTGGCCCGCCACCCCGAGGTCACCCAGGCCGTCGTGGTCGCCCGCGAGGACCGCCCCGGCGTCAAGCGGCTCGTCGCGTACGTCGTCGGCGGCGCCGGACTCGACACGGCGCGGCTGCGCGCCTACGCCGCCGACGCCCTGCCCGACTACATGGTCCCGACGGCCTGGATGCTCCTCGACGCCTTCCCGCTCAACCAGAGCGGCAAGGTGGACCGGCGCGCCCTGCCCGCGCCCGACCCGGCCGCGCTCACCGACGCCTACACCGCCCCCCGTACGGAGGCCGAGACGGCCATCGCCGCCGTCTGGGCCGAGGTACTGGGCGCCGAACGCGTCGGGGTGCACGACAACTTCTTCGAACTCGGCGGCGACTCCATCCTCAGCACCCGCGCCGTCTCCCGGATGCGCGCCGCAGGCTACGACACCAGCGTGCGCGAGCTGTTCAACGCGCCCACCGTCGCCGGGCTCGCCGCACTCGCCGGGGCCGCGGCCGCGCCCGCCGACCCGGTCGTGCCCACCGCCCGCGACGGCGCCCTGCCGCTGTCGTACGCGCAGGCCCGCATGTGGTTCGCGGCCGACCTCGACCCGGACAGCACCGAATACAACTCCGGCACCGCCCTGCGGCTGACCGGCCCGCTGGACCCGGCCGCGCTGCGCCGGGCGCTCGATGCCCTCGTCGCCCGGCACGAGTCGCTGCGCACCACCTTCGCCGCGGCCGCCGGCCACGGCGTCCAGGTGGTCCACCCGCCCGCCCCCGTCCCGCTGCCGGTGGCCGAGTGCGCCCCCGACGGCGTCGACGCCCTCGTCCGCTCCCTGTTCGGCGAGGTCTTCGACCTGCGCCGCGGACCGCTGCTGCGGCCCACCCTCGTCCGGATCACCGACGAGGACCACATCCTGGTCCTGTCCATGCACCACATCGTCACCGACGGCTGGTCCCTGAACGTGATCACCCGGGAGCTGGCCGAACTGTACGCGGGCCGCACCCCGGCGGCCCCGCCGGTGCAGTACGCCGACTTCGCGCGCTGGCAGCGCGAACGGCTGACACCGCCGGCCTTGGAGGCGGGCCTCGGCTACTGGCGTGAGCAGCTCGCCGACGCGCCGGTGCTGGAGCTGCCCACCGACCGGCCCCGCCCGGCCGAGCGCACCACGCGCGGCGCGAGCGAGCAGGTGGCCGTGCCGGTGGAGCTCCTGGCCCGCTTCACCGACCTCTGCCACGCGCAGGGCGCCACCCTGTTCATGGGCCTGACCGCGGCGACCCAGCTGCTGCTGGCCCGCTACAGCGGCCGGCCCGACGTGGTCCTCGGCACCGTCACCTCCGGCCGCGACCGGGCCGAACTGGAAGACGTCGTCGGCTTCTTCGTCAACACCCTCCCCCTGCGCACCCGGATCGACGAGCACGCGACCGGCGCCGAGCTGCTGGCCTCCGTACGCCGCACGGTCCTGGACGCCTTCGCGCACGCCGAGACGCCCTTCGACCGGGTCGTCGACGCCGTCGTCACCGAACGCGACCCCAGCCGCAGCCCCCTCGTCCAGGCGGTGATCAGCTACGAGAGCCCGGCGGCGGCCGACGGCGACAGCGGCGGGTCGGTCAGCTGGACCGAGCACCCGCTGCGGTCCTGGACCTCCCCCTTCGACCTCACCTTCGACTTCGGCGAGGCCGACGGGGCCCTGCACGCCCACCTCGTCTACAACACCGACCTGTTCGACGCGGCGACCATCCGCCGGATGGCGGGCCACCTGCTCACCGTCCTGACCGCCCTCGCCGACGACCCGGCACGCGCCCTGTCCGACCTGGACCTGCTGTCCGCCGCCGAACGGCGCACCCTGACCGAGGAGCGCAACGCCACCGACTCGGGCATCGAACCGGCCGCCCTGCACGCGCTGTTCGAGCGGCAGGCGGCGCTGCGGCCCGAGGCGACGGCCGTCGTCACCGACACCGCGCGGTGGACCTACGCCCAGATCGACGGCCGCGCCGCGTCCCTGGCCCGGCGGCTGCGGTCCGCGGGCGTGACCGCCGAGACCGTCGTCGGGGTCTGCCTGCCGCGCGGCGCCGACTGGATCACCGCCGTCCTCGGCGTGCTGAAGGCGGGTGCGGTCTACCTGCCGCTGGACCCCGACTACCCGGCCGACCGCAGGGCGTTCATGCTCACCGACTCCGGCGCCGCCCTGGTGGTCACGGACGCGGACAACGCCGCCCTGCTCGACACCTCGGCGGTGCCCGCGCTCCTGGTCGACGCCCCCGCCACCGGTGACGACGCCGCGCCGGACCCGGCCGGCCCGCCCCTGCCGGACGCGGGCGCCTACCTTATCTACACCTCCGGCTCCACCGGAGTGCCCAAGGGAGTCCTGGTCACCCACCGAGGCGTGGCCGCCTTCGCCGCCACCCAGGCGGACCGCTTCGCGATCACCGCCGATTCCCGGGTGCTCCAGGCCGCGTCCGCCAACTTCGACGCCTCGGTCATGGAGATCCTGATGGCCTGGTCCGCGGGCGCCGCCCTCGTGCTGCCCGCCCCCGGCCGGGTCCTCGGCGAGGACCTCGTCGAGGTCCTCGGCCGCCAGCGGGTCACGCACGCCATGATCCCGCCGGCCGCGCTGGCCGGGGCCGGCCCGGCCCCCCTGCCGGACCTGCGGACCCTGGTGGTGGGCGGCGAGGCCTGCCCGCCCGAGCTGGTCGCCGCCTGGGCGCCCGGCCGCGCCATGTTCAACGCCTACGGGCCCACCGAGATCACCATCTCCGCCACCATTAGCGACCGCCTCGTGCCCGGCAGCGCCGTGCCCATCGGCCGCCCCAACCAGGACGCGCGCGTCTACGTCCTCGACGCCCGGCTGCGCCCCGTACCGGCCGGCGTCCCCGGCGAGCTGTACGTCGCCGGCGCGGGCGTCGCCCGGGGCTACCTGGGCCGGCCCGCGCTCACCGCGAGCCGCTTCCTGGCCTCGCCGTTCGCACCGGGGGAGCGGCTGTACCGCACCGGAGACCTGGTGCGCTGGCTGCCCGACGGGCAGCTGGAGTTCACCGGCCGCGCCGACGACCAGGTCAAACTGCGCGGGTTCCGCATCGAGCCCGGCGAGATCGAGAGCGTGCTCGCGGCCCACCCGGGCGTGCGCCGGGCCCTGGTCCAGATCCGCGAGGACCAGCCGGGCGTGAAGCGGCTCGTCGCCTACGTCGTCGGGGACGACCCCGCCTCCCTCCCCGACCCCGACACGCTGCGCGAGCACGCCGCCCGTTCCCTGCCGCCGTACATGGTCCCGGCGGCCTGGGTGACGCTCGACGCGCTCCCGCTTAACCCCAACGGCAAGGTGGACCGGCGGGCGCTGCCCGCGCCCGGACTCCCGGCGCGCGCGGCCTCGTACACCGCCCCGCGCACGGAGCGCGAGATCACCCTGGCGGAGGTGTGGAAGGCCGTGCTCGGCCTCGAAGAGGTCGGCGTCCACGACAACTTCTTCGAGCTCGGCGGCGACTCCATCCTGAGCATCCAGGTCGTCGCACGGACCCGGGCCGCCGGGCTGGCGATCTCCACCAGGCAGCTCTTCGCCGCGCCGACCGTGGCGGGCCTGGCCGAACTGGCGGGCTCGCCCGGCGCGGCGGGCGGGCCCGCCGTCACCGGACCCGTCACCGGATCCGTACCGCTGACGCCCGTCCAGCGCTGGTTCCTGGACGGCGAACGCGGCTCCCACGACCGCTTCACGATGTCCGCGTACGCCGAACTCGCCGAGCGGCCCGACCGCGCGACCCTGCGGGCGGCCGTCGCCGCGCTGTACGACCACCACGACGGCCTGCGCTCGCGGTACACCCGCGGCGGCGACGGCAGCTGGGAGCAGACCGTCGTCGAGCGGGAGGAAGGCAACTGGTTCACCTGGTACGACCTCTTCCAGGAGGACCCCGCCGAGCGGGAGGCCGAGATGGCCCGGCACCTCGCCGCCGCCCACGAAGGCCTGGACATCGCCGCCGGACCGCTGCTCAAGGCCCTGGTCTTCGACCAGGGGGCGGGCCTGCCGGTACGCCTGGCCCTCGTCGCCCACCACCTGGTCACCGACGTGGTCTCCTGGGGCGTCCTGCTCGCCGACCTGGCCCGCTGCTACGGGCTGATCGCCGCGGGGGAGCGGCCGGAACCGGGCGAGCGGACCACCTCCTTCCAGGAGTGGTCCGGGAAGCTCACCGGACTCGCCGCCGCCGGCCGCTTCGACGAGGAGATCCCCTACTGGCGGGAGGCCGAGCGCGTACCGCGCCTGCCGGGTTCCGGCTCCCCGGCCAACACCGCGGACTTCGAGGACACCGTCTCGCTGCGGCTGGACGCCGGGACCACCCGGGCGCTGCTGCAGACCGTCCCCGGCGCCCACCGGGCGCGGGTCAACGAGGTGCTGCTCGCCGCGCTCGGCCGGGCCCTGGCCGGGTGGAGCGGCCAGGACCGGGTGGCGGTCGCCCTGGAGGGCCACGGCCGTGAGGAGGAGGTCGTCGAGGGCGCCGACCTGTCGCGCACGGTCGGCTGGTTCACGACGCTGTTCCCCTTCGCCTGGGACGTGCCGGGCGGCGAGGACTGGCGGCCGTACGTCGCCGCGGTCAAGCGCGGGCTACGGGCGGTCCCGCACAAGGGCCTGGGCTACGGAGTCCTGCGCCACCTGCGCGCGGACGCACCGCTGGGCCGCCCGCTGCCCGACGTGAGCTTCAACTACGTCGGCAGGTCCGACGGCTTCGACCCCGGCTTCTACGGGAGCCTGCTGGAGGACACCTCCGCCGCGCAGGGCGGAGCCGGGGTGCGCGCCCACCTCCTGGACGTGGTGTGCGGGGTCCAGGGCGATCGGCTGACGGTCGGGGTCTCGTACGCGACGGCCGTCCACGAACGCGCCGACATCGAGCGGTTCACGGCCCGGCTCGGCGACCTGCTCCGCGACCTCGCCGGCAGCGTCACGCCGAGGTCATGAAAAAACCCCGGCCCGCAGGCGCTCGCGGGGGATTGAGCGCGCTGCGGGCCGGGGAGCCCTTTTTGTTCTCGAAGAGAAGACTAGGCAGGGAATCGACGGGGGGCATTACCCTCTGCCCCCCGTTCATTGGTGGAGCCTGCTCCACTGTCGGAAGTGCACCTCACGTGCTTACCCGGTCCGCGCCCGGTCGGTAGCTTCTTCATATCGCTCGATGCACTGGAGGCCCACGCAAATGAACACCAAGGAAGCAGCCGGGGGTTGTGACTCCCTGGAAATTTCGCCGTATGCCTTGGAAATGGACGCCGTCTCGAAGAACTACGGTGAGGTGCGGGCCCTGAGCGAGGTGACGGTCGGCCTCGTGCGCGGCGGGGTGACCGCCGTCATCGGCCCCCCGGGGGCGGGCAAGAGCACCCTGCTGGCGTGCGTGACCGGCCGCCGGGCACCGACTTCGGGGTGGGTGGGCCGGCACGACCGGATCGTCACCCCCGCCCCGTCCTGCTGGGAGCGACTGCCGGCCGCCGACCCGGCCCGGCCCGAGCTGCTCGTCGCCGACGACCTGGCGGACGCCGGGAGCCTGTATACGGTGATGGGCCTCGAGGACGAGGCCCGTACGGTGCTCGTCACGACATCGGCGGCGGCCGTGGCGGCCGCCGCCGATGTCGTGCTGTTCCTGGTGGAGGGTCGGCTCGCCGACGTCATGTGCGACGTCACGGCGGCACAGATCGACGCGCGCCTGGCGCAGCTGACCGCGTCGTGCCCCTGAACGGTCAGGGCTTCACGCGCGCCAGGTCCCGGTGGTGGTAGCCGTCCAGCAGGGCGGCGCCGAGCGGGGTGAGCGAGTGGCGCGCGGTGTTGAGCCGCCGCTGGGTGGTGATCAGCCCGGCACTGCGCAGCACGGAGGTGTGCTGGCTGGCGGATGCCGCCGAGATGCCCATGCGGCGGCCGAGTTCGGTGGTGGTGCAGCTGTCGGTCAGGGTCTTCATGATGGCCGCCCGGGTCCGTCCGACGAGGGGGCCGAGGGCGTCGGCGCAGCTCTGCTCGGCCGACGGCGCGGCCAGCACGGTCTCGGCCGAACCGGCGGCGACGGGGTACGCGAGCACCGGCGGACGGCCCCGGCCTGCCGCGGGTATCAGCACCGGCCGGTCGTACAGGAACATGGACGGCGCCAGCAGCAGACCGGCGCCGCCCGGGACCACGTCCTGGGAGCGGTGGCTGGGGATCTCCAGGACGCCGCCGTTCCACCGCACCGTGGGGTGCAGCGTCGACAGCAACTGCTCGATGCCGCCCGCCAGGACCGTGCGGCCGCGGGCGGCGCAGTCGGCCTCCAGGGTGGCCGAGACCCGGTCCCAGTACGGCGCGAGGGCCGCCTTGTGGAACTCCTCCAGCATCCCGGCCAGGTTCTGCCGCTCGGTCCCGGGCTCCTGGTTCGCGGAGTCCTCGGCCATGTGCAGCAGGTCGGGGATCGGCCGCAGGGTGCGGGCCAGCGTCATCAGGGACCAGGAGCGCCGGCCCAGCCGGCTCGTGGTCCGCTGACGCCAGGAGGCGTAGCCGTCGCCGCCCCCCTGACGGGCCAGCAGGTCCAGGGCGAACAGCGTTTCGACGAGCGGCCGCTCGGCGACCTTGACGACCGTGCGCGCCAGGTCCTGGCCGGAAAAATGCACGCGTTGCATGACGGAATGCACACTCCGTGATCGAAGAAGGGGGGCCGGGCCGGCCGGCGGCTCAGGAGCCGGAGGCCGTGCCGTCCTGGGGATGGAAGGGGCAGCGCCACTGTTCGCCGGTGGCGGCTCCGGAGTACTGGCGGGCATCCGAAGCCTCACCGAACTCGGCGAGGTTGGGGTTGATCGACCGCTGCAGGCGTTCCTCGCGCTGCCGGATACGGCGCTGGAGGCCGTAGTAGACGCCGGACTGCTTCAGCCGCCGGAACTGGTGGTTGGAGTTGAAGGCGAGGGCGGGGCGCGGGTACCGCCGGGAGATCCGGGACGCGTTCGCGTGCATGCCCACCACGAAGAACGGGTGGCCGGCCAGGCTGAACGCGAAGTCCGGCGATGCCGGGTCCGGGGAGACGCCCGGCGCCCAGGAGAACCCCTGCTCCACGTCCACGGCGTGCAGATCGGTGAGCTGCTGCCACATCAGCGCGTCGAATTCCGGCTCGGTGAGAGCCGACGTCTCCTCGAATACCGCGACGAGTGTCGCGAAGTTCTCGGTCGGCGACAATTCCATTTTCGTGAATTCGAAAATTGCGGTGTGCAGGTCGGACGTCGCGTCCGCACTGCCCATGCTGCCGAGTTGAACGGGCGTCAGGGTTCCTCTGCGTACGGCCGCTTTGGCCGCCAGGCACGAGAAATCCTCGCCCATGATCCAGTCCGCCAGATGCCTGTGAACCGGATTTTCCATAGTTCCCCCTTGCCGCGATGTGCATCGTGTACAAATGCATGCACCTCCTCCCCCATGCAGCGCCATCCACTTTAGACATCGGCTTGTTTCTTGGCAACGTGAGTAGTTCGCATGCCGGGGTATGAATTCTTCTTCGTGTTGAATGTGAATTATTCACGGTTACTGGCCGGAAACATGTCGGGCGGGATGCTGTTTCCGCAGGTCAGAGTGGGTGTGGTGAGGCCTTGAGGGGTGCTTGGGGGTCACTTCAGCGGAAATTGAAAGTCATGGTGCGGGCGGGTGACCGGGGTTACGGTCCGGCCGGACACCCTCCCCGACGCAGCACCGAAATCGACCGGAAAACACTTGGAGGACACCTGTGCCGGCTCCCACCGAAGCCGCCACCGGGACGGCCCTCGCGGACGACCCCGCGACCGTGCCCGACCGGGCCGCCACCGCCGCCCTGGCCCGCACCCACGACGTGGTCCCCGTCCGGCAGGAGTTCCTGACCGACACCCTCACGCCGGTCGCCGCCTTCGCGCTGCTCTGCGGGTCCGACGAGCCCGGCTTCCTGCTGGAGAGCGTGCCCGTCTCCGGCGGCGTCGCCCGCTACTCGTACGTCGGCCACCGCCCCGTACCGCTCGCGCTGCCCGACGGCGACCCGCTGGCCGCCCTCCAGGGCCGGCTCGCGGCGTCCGAGGCGCCCGTGCCCGGACTCCCGCCCTTCCACGGCGGGGTCGTCGGCTACCTCGGGTACGAATCCGTACGCCACTTCGAGGAACTGCCGCTCGCCGCGGGCCCGGGACCCGGGCTGCCGGAATCCGCCTTCCTGATCGCCGACGACCTGGTCGTCTTCGACCACGCCACCCAGCGCGTCCTGCTCATCACCCTGCACCGCCCGGCCGCCGAGAGGTACGAGGAGGCGGTCGCCCGGATCGACGCCATGGCCCGGCGGCTGCGCACGGCCGTCCCCGCCGGCCGGATCTCCGGCCGCCCGCTGCTGCCCTCCGTCCCGGTCGCCGACCCCACGGCGGGCTGGACCGCCAACCTCACCGAGGGCGAGTTCCGCGACCGGGTGCGGCGGGCCCAGGCCCACATCGCGGCCGGGGACGCCTTCCAGATCGTGCTCTCGCAGCGCCTGAGCAAGCCGCTGGAGGCCGAACCCCTCGACCTCTACCGGCACCTGCGGTCCACCAACCCCTCGCCGTACATGTACCACCTGAGCCTGGGCGGGGGCCGGCACGTCATCGGGGCCTCGCCCGAACTGCTCGTCAAGAGCGAGGGCCGCCGGGTACGCACCCGCCCGCTGGCCGGCACCCGGCCCCGCCACCCCGACCCGGTGATCGACCTCGCGCTGGAGCGCGAACTCCTCGCCGACGAGAAGGAACGCGCCGAGCACGTCATGCTCGTCGACCTCGGCCGCAACGACCTCGGCCGGGTCACCGAGATCGGCAGCGTCACCGTCGACGAGGTCATGCGCGTCGAGCGGTTCTCCCACGTGATGCACCTGTCGTCCACCGTCTCCGGCCGGCTGGCGCCCGGCCGCACCCCGCTGGACGCCCTGCGCGCCGCGTTCCCCGCCGGAACCCTCTCCGGCGCGCCCAAGATCAGGGCGATGGAGATCATCGCCGAGCTGGAGCCGCAGCGCCGCGGCGTCTACGGCGGCGCGCTCGGCTTCGCCGGCCACGACGGCCAGGCCGACTTCGCCATCGCGCTGCGCACCATGGTCGTCGCCGACGGCCAGGTCCACGTACAGGCCGGAGCGGGCATCGTCGCCGACTCCGACCCCGGCGCCGAGTACCAGGAGACCCTGCACAAGGCGGGCGCCATGATCACCGCCGTACGACGGGCGGAGGCCCACGCGTGAGCACCCCGCCCCCCGTACCCCGCGTCGCGGTCCTCGACAACTACGACTCCTTCACCTACAACCTGGTGCACTACATCGGCGAGATGGGCGGAGCACCCGAGGTCTTCCGCAACGACGCCACCACCGTCGCCGAACTCGCCGCCTACGACCTGCTCCTGCTGTCGCCCGGCCCGGGCAGTCCGGCGGGCGCCGGGATCTGCGTCGAGGCCGTGCGCGCGCTCAGCGGCCGGCTGCCGATCCTCGGCGTCTGCCTCGGCCACCAGGCCATCGCCGAGGCCTTCGGGGCGAGCGTGGTCCGCGGCGCCCCGGTCCACGGGAAGACCTCCCCGGTCCACCACGACGGCACCGGCGTCCTGGCCGGACTGCCCGACCCGTTCACCGCCACCCGCTACCACTCGCTGGTCGTCGACCCGGACAGCCTGCCGGCCGAACTCGCCGGCAACGCCCACACCGCCGACGGCACCCTCATGGGCCTGCGCCACCGCGACCACCCCACCTTCGGCGTGCAGTTCCACCCCGAGTCGGTGCTCACCCCCGACGGCAAACAGCTGATCGCCAACTTCCTGGAGTGCAGCCTTGATTGACCTGTTGAAGACCGTCGCCCGGCGGTCCCTCACCGAGGCGGAGGCCGCCTCCGCGATGCGCACGATCATGCGCGGCGAGGCCACGACCGCCCAGATCGCGGGTTTCGCCCTCGCCGTCACCGTGCGCGGCGCCTCCGTCGACGACCTCGCCGGAATGGCCCGCGCCGCCCAGGAGTTCGCGACGCCCGTACCGCTCGGCGGGGACGTGCTGGACACCTGCGGCACCGGGGGCGACGGCCTGAACACCTTCAACGTGTCCACCGCCTCCGCGATCGTCGCCGCCGCCTGCGGAGTCCGCGTCGCCAAGCACGGCAACCGCAGCGCCTCCTCGGCCTGCGGCAGCGCCGACGTGCTGGAGGAGCTCGGGGTCCGCATCGACCTGGGCCCCCGCGAGGCCGCCGACTGCCTGGCCGCGACCGGCATCACCTTCCTGTACGCCCCCCGGTTCCACCCGGCGTTCCGGCACACCGCCGCGCCGCGCCGCGAGCTGGGCGCCCGAACCGTCTTCAACCTGCTCGGCCCGCTCTGCCACCCCTCCGGGGCGCGGCTGCGCACCCTCGGGGTGCCCAGCGCCGACCTGGTCGAGCCGATGGCCGAGGTGCTGGCCCGGCTCGGCGCCCGGCGCGCGATGGTCTTCCACAGCGAGGACGGCATGGACGAACTCAGCACCGGAGCCGCCGCCCGCGTCGTCGAGCTGCTGCCCGACGGCACCCGTACGGCGTACCGCTTCGACCCGGCAGGGCTCGGCCTGCGCCCGTACACCCCCGCCGACCTGGCCGGCGGCGACCGTACCGTCAACGCGGCCGTCATCCGCCGGGTCCTGGCCGGGGAGCGCGGACCCGCCCGCGAGGCCGTCCTGCTCAACGCGGCCGCCGCGCTGCGCGTCGCGGACGCGGCCGGTACCTGGCACGAGGCCCTCGCCGCGGCCCGCGCGGCCCTCGACACCGGAGCCGCCGCAACCTTGCTGAACCGGTGGGTCGCGGTCTCCCGGCAGCTCGCCGGAGCCGAGCTGGAGGTGTCCGCGTGAGCGCCGCACAGCAGGCCGGGGTCCTGACCGGGGTCCTGGGCACCCTGGTGGACCAGGCCCGGCAGCAGACCGAACGCCGCCGCGCCGCCTGCCCCGTGGCGGAACTGGCCGTACGGGCCGCCGCCGCGCCCGCACCCCGCGACTTCGCGGCCGCCCTGCGGGCCCCGGGCCTCGGCGTCATCGCGGAACTCAAACCCCGCAGCCCCTCCAAGGGGCCCCTCACCGACGACTACCGGCCCGTCGAACTGGCCCGCGCCTACGCCGCGGGCGGGGCCGCCGCACTGTCCGTCCTCACTCACGAGGCCGGCTTCGGCGGCAGCCCGGAGGACCTGGCCGCGGTCCGCGCCGAGGTGGACGTCCCCCTCCTGCGCAAGGACTTCGTCGTCGACGAGTACCAGGTCCTGGAGGCCCGGGCACTGGGCGCGGACGCCCTGCTGCTCATCGCCGCCGCCCTGAGCGCGCCGCGCCTGGCCGAACTCGTCGCCGCCACCCGGCAGCTCGGCATGCAGCCGCTCGTCGAGGTGCGCGACGAGACCGAGGTGGACGCCGCGCTCGCCGCGGACGCCACCGTCATCGGGGTCAACCACCGCGACCTGCGGGACTTCGCCATCGACCGCACGCTCTGTGCCCGGCTGCGCGACCGGGTCGGCCCCGGTCGGGTCATGGTCGGCGAGAGCGGAGTGCGTGGCGCCGAGGACGCCCGCGCACTGGAACGGGCCGGGGTGGACGCCGTCCTCGTCGGTGAACTCCTCATGCGAGCCGCGCACCCCGGTGCCGTGATCAAGGAGCTGATCGGATGACCGCCACCGCCACCGCCACCGCCACCGTGAGCAGCCCGTCGGCCGTCTCCGCGGACGCGCCTGCCGACACCGGCTCCTGGAGCCCCGGCTCCTGGCGCACGCGGACCGCCGCCCAGCAGCCCGACTGGCCCGACCCCGAAGCCCTGCATCGGGTGGAGAGCACCCTCGCCTTCCAGCCCCCGCTGGTCCTGCCCGACGAGATCATGGGCCTGCGCGGCGCGCTCGCGGGCGTCGCGGCGGGCGAGGGCTTCCTGCTCCAGGCCGGGGACTGCGCCGAGCGGTTCGCCTCCTGCACCGAGGACGGGATCCGGAGCAAGCTGCGCGTGATCCTCCAGGTGGCCGTCGTGCTCACGTACGGATCCGGCCTGCCGGTGGTGAAGGTCGGCCGCGTCGCCGGCCAGTTCGGCAAGCCGCGCAGCCGTCCCACCGAGACCATCGGCGGCGAGGAGCTGCCCGTCTACCGGGGCGACATCGTCAACGCGCCCGAGTTCACCGCCGAGGCCCGCCGTCCCGACGCGGACCGGCTGCTGCGCGCGTACCAGCACTCCTCGGCGGCCCTCAACGTGCTGCGCGCGCTCACCCTCGGCGGATACGCCGACCTCGGCCAGGCGCACGCGTGGAACCAGGAGTTCGTCCGGCGCAGCGCCGCCGGGCGGCGCTACGAATCGGCCGCCGACGACATCAGCCGGGCCCTGCGGTTCATGACCGCCTGCGGGGTGGACGCCCGCGCCCTCTCCGCCCTGCAGCGGATCCAGCTCTACACCTCCCACGAGGCGTTGCTGCCGCCCTACGAGGAGGCCCTGACCCGGTACGACGAGCGCCGCCGCACCTGGTTCGGCACCAGCGCCCACATGCTCTGGATCGGCGACCGCACCCGCGACCCCGACGGCGCCCACGTGGAACTGCTGTCCGGGCTCGGCAACCCGGTCGGCGTCAAGGTCGGCCCCGGCACCACTCCGCAGGGCCTGCGCGCACTGTGCGAACGGCTGGACCCGGACCGGGAACCCGGCCGACTGGTCCTGATCACCCGCCTCGGCGCGGGCAGGTCCGCGGACCTGCTGCCACCGCTGCTGCACGCCGTACGCTCCGCCGGACACGTCCCGGTATGGGCATGTGACCCGATGCACGGCAACACCTTCGTCTCCGACAGCGGCTACAAGACCCGCCGGCTGTCCGATGTCACCGCCGAAGTGGCCGAATTCTTCGCGGTACACCGTGAAGAGGGCACCCATCCCGGGGGAATTCACCTCGAACTCACCGGTGACGACGTCACCGAATGCCTCGGCGGTGATCTGGAGGAGATTCTCGACGGGCAGCTCGGCACGCGTTACGAGACGGCCTGCGACCCGCGGCTCAATGCCGTGCAGTCCCTCGAACTCGCCTTCCGCGTGGGCGACTTGCTGCGCTCGCAGCATTCCGTCTGAGCGGGGCGATTAGGCGAGGCCTTAATGACCTTGTGACGCCGATCAGGCGGGTGGAAACATCTCGCACGCCAGCCTACGAAAGGGAAACTCCCATGCCGCTCGCGATCGAGGCCGAGGGACTGGTCAAACGGTACCGGGAGACGACGGCCCTGCGGGACGTCGACCTCGCGGTGCCGGCCGGCACCGTCCACGGTGTCCTCGGCCCCAACGGGGCCGGGAAGACGACCGCCGTACGCATCCTCGCGACCCTGCTCACCCCGGACGCCGGCCGGGCCACGGTCGGCGGGTACGACCTGATCCGCGACCCGGTCGGGGTGCGCGGCGTGATCGGCCTGACGGGCCAGTACGCGGCGCTCGACGAGGAGCTCAGCGCCGTCGAGAACCTCACGCTCATCGGCCGGCTGCTGCGGCTGCCCGCCGCCGACGCCCGGTCCCGGGCCCGTGAGCTCCTCGCCGACTTCGGCCTCACCGAGGCGGAGGGCCGCCCGGTGAAGACGTACTCGGGCGGCATGCGCCGCCGCGCCGACCTCGCGGCCAGCCTGGTCGGCCGGCCTTCGGTGCTCTACCTGGACGAGCCGACCACCGGGCTCGACCCGCACAGCCGCAACGAGGTCTGGGACACCGTCCGGGGCCTCGTCGCGGGCGGGGTCACCGTCCTGCTCACCACGCAGTACCTCGAAGAGGCCGACCAGCTCGCCGACCGCATCACCGTCTTCAACCACGGCACGGTCGTCGCCGAGGGCCGCCCGGACGAACTCAAGCGGATGGCGGGCGGCCAGACCCTGGAGGTCAGGGCCACCCGGCGCGACCAGGTGGACACCGTCGCCGAGATCATGCTCGGCCTCACCGGTCAGCTGCCCGCCCGCGACGAGGACACCGGCCGTCTCACCGTGCCCGTCCAGGACCCGGTGATCCTGTCCGCCCTGGTCCACAAGCTCGAAGCGGCCGACGTGGCCTTCGACGAGCTCGGGCTGCGCCTGCCCACCATGGACGAGACGTTCCTCGCGATCACCAGCCCGGGCGGCGTACGGGCCCCCCTCACGGAAGAGAAGCTTCGATGACGACCCCCACCCGTGCGGCGCGCCGCCGCATCGGCCCGCTGGAAGCCGTCGGCAACGCGCTGTCCCTGGCCTCCCGGAACGTCACCAAGCTCAGGAAGAACCCTGACGCCCTGGTCGACGTGACGCTCCAGCCGCTGCTGATGCTGTTCATGTTCACGTTCCTGTTCAGCGGCGCCATCGCCGGGGGCGACCGCGACGGCTACCTCCAGCAACTCGTCCCGGGTCTGCTGGTGTTCAGCCCGCTGTTCGTCACCATCGGTACCGGTGTCGCGCTGTGCACGGACATCTCCAAGGGGTTCTTCGACCGCCTGCGCAGCCTCCCCATCGCCCGCTCCGCGCCGCTGGCGGGCATCGTGATCGGGGACGTGGCCCGCTACTTCCTGTCGGTCGCCGTGGTCCTCGGCGTGGGCACGCTGATGGGCTTCCGGATCCAGACCAATCCGCTCGCCGTGCTGTTGGCGGTCGTCCTCATGATCGCCTTCGGCCTGTCCGTGTGCTGGATGGCGATCCTGGCGGGCATCCTGGTCCGTACTCCGGCGGCCGTCCCCGGTGTCCTGATCGGCGCCGTCATGCCGCTCAGCTTCGGCAGCAACGTCTTCGCCCCGGCCGAAACCATGCCGGGCTGGCTGCAGGTCTGGGTGAACATCAACCCGGTCACCCTGATGACCGACGTCAACCGCTCGCTGCTGCTGGGCGAGGGCTCGCTGACGGGGCCGCTGCTGGGCGGTCTGGCCTGGATGGCCGGCTTCGTCGTGGTCTTCTTCCCGCTGTCGATGCGCGCGTACCGCCGCCGCCTGGGCAGGTAGCCAGGCGGCGGCCGCAGGCCGTGAGGACAGGGGCGGCAGCGGCCGGGGGGTCGCTGCCGCCCCGTTGCGCATCCCCGTCCGCGCTGTCCGCGCTCAGCGTTCCACGGGCAGGCCGGTCGGCTCCTTGATGCGCTTCATGATGATCTGAGAGTTGACCTCGGTGACCCCTTCGAGCGCCGTCAGCTTCTCGATCCACAGGCGTTCGTACGCGCGCAGGTCCGCGACGGCGATCCGCAGCAGGCAGCCGGGACTGCCGAAGAGGCGGTACGCCTCGACGACGTCGGGGATGTCCTGCAGGGCGGCCTCGAAGGCCTCGACCGCCTCGCGGTCGCGGCGCACCTCCACGGAGACGAGCACCTCGAAACCGCGGCCCACCGCCTCGGGGGAGATCACGGCGCGGTAGCCCTGGATCACCCCGTCCTGTTCCAGCTGCCGCACCCGGCGCATGCAGGGGGAGGGGGTCAGGCCCACGCGTTGGGCGAGCTCCTGGTTGCTGAGGCGGCCGTCCGCCTGGAGCTCACGCAAGATATCCCGGTCGATGGCATCCATTGCGCAATTATCACCCAGCCAGTGTGACAGGAGGGGCCAAAGAAGCAATCACATTGCGCGTAGATCTCTCTATGATTGCTGTTTCGCGCGCGTGTGCGAGTTCACCTGTACGGGTGACGAGGAATACGAGGAAAGGGCGGCCACGGCCATGGGACGGATCGTCGTCATCAGCACCGGCGGGACGATAGCCAGCCGCTGGCAGGGCTCGGGTTTCGCGGCGGACGCCGACGGCAGTGAGGTCGTCGCCACCGCGCCGCTGCCCGAGGGCATCACCGTCGAGCTCGTGGACCTGTTCAGCGTGAACAGCCCGCGGCTCACCACCGCCCACCAGCTCACCCTGCTGCGTACCGTGCACGAGGTGCTCGCCGATCCCGGCGTGGACGGCATCGTCGTCACGCACGGCACCGACACCCTCGAAGAGTCCGCGTTCCTCGTCGACCTGCACCACCACGACCCGCGCTCCGTGGTGTTCACGGGCTCGCAGCGGCCCATGGGCACCGCCGACGGCGACGGGCCGGAGAACCTCTACGACGCGCTGCTCACCGCCGACACCACGCGCGGGCTGGGCGTGCTGATCGCCTTCGCCGGCCGGGTGCACGCCGCCCGCGGCACGGTGAAGAGCCAGGCCGTGGCGCTGGACGCGTTCGCCGACCCCTCGAAGGAACTCCTCGGCAAGGTCGGCTTCGGCAAGGTCGCGATCCTGCGCACACCGCAGCGCCCCGCCCCGCTCCCGCTGCCCGCGATGCCCGAACTCCCGCCGCGCGTCGACGTGGTGGTGCACCACGCCGACGGCGACGCGGTGCTGCTGAACGCCGCCGTCGCGGCGGGCGCGCGGGGCATCGTCCTCGTCGGGACGGGCGCGGGCAACGCCACCCCCGAGATCGTGGACGCCGTCAGGGCCGCCATCGGGCGCGGCGTACTGGTCGCGCTCACCACGCGCGTGATGGCCGGGCCGGTCACCGAGATCTACACCCACGGCGGCGCCGTGGACCTGGTCGCGGCCGGAGCCGTACCGACGGGCACCCTGCGCGCGGGCCAGGCCCGCATCGCGGTGCTCTCCGCACTGCTCGCCTCCACCGACGGCGCGGAGCAGAACCGCATCCTGCGCGACACCCTCTCCTCCGAGGGCCCGGTCCTGATCGGTGCCTGAGGGCTGTCCCGCAGCGTTCCTCAGCGCGGTATGACCGGGGCGCCATAGGATCCGGTGCATCGGTCATCGCGCCACGGGGGGACGCATGGAACCCGGGACCATCGGCATCCGACTCGCCTCGGCGGCCATCGCCCCGCTCGTCAGGAAGCTCTTCGTCACCGAAGGCCCTGGCGCCGGTCTCGTCGACAAACCGGTCCGGATCTCGGGTCACGTGTCCTTCAGGGGCGAGAAGCGCTCGCTCACGCAATCCGATCTCCACGACCTGGCGGCCAAGTTGGTCAAACAGGCCCTCCGTACGGGCGAGCGCCCCATCCCCGCCGACGAACAGCAGGCGGTGGCCGACGCCCTGGCCACCACCCTGCACGCGCTGGGCGACATCACACTGACCGATCTGGACGCGGTCCGGCTCGGCTCCGAAGCCCTCGCGCGGGAGCTGCGCCGGGTCAGCGGCCGGCCCGAAGCCCAACTGAGCACCGACGCCACGTACTTCTACGAGCGGCTGCTCGAAGCCGCCTGCCTCCACATCCTCCACTTCTTCACGCAGCGCTCGACGTTCGTCGCCCACGCCCTCGTACAGCAGACGCGCGGGATCGCCGAGCTGACGGCCAAGGTCGACGAACTGATCCGCCGCGCGCCCCTGCCGGGCGCCGAGGACGCCGCCTTCGAGCAGGTGTACCTGCCGTACGTGGCCAAGAGGCACGGCAAGCTGACGATCTACGGGATCGACCTCAGCAACTCCCCGACGCGGTGGCCGCTGGACGCGGCGTACCTGAGCCTGGAAGCGACGTCGCAGTGGCGCGTGTCCCTCGACCACGTCGTCGAGGTTCCGGAACTGGCCGGCGCGGGGCTCGATCTCACCGCCTCCACCGATCCGCAGGCGGCGCGGACGGCGCGCCGCGTGTTCCGCCAGGCGTACCGCGACGCCTCGGGTCCGCAGCCCGCGGACCAGGCCCTGGCCAGCAGCCACCGTGTCCTGCTCCGGGGCGAGGCCGGCTCCGGCAAGAGCACGCTGGTCCAGTGGCTGGCCGTCACCGCCGCCCGCCAGGACCTCCCTGCGCAGATGGAGTACCTGTACGACCGCATCCCGTTCGTCCTGCCGCTGCGGACCCTGACGCGCCACGGCGAGCGGCTCCCGCTGCCCCAGGACTTCCTGGCCGCGGCGGGCTGTCCGCTCGGAGGTGCCCAGCCGGACGGCTGGGTGCACCGGGTCCTCGCCACCGGGCGGGGCCTGGTCCTCGTCGACGGCATCGACGAGATCCCCGACCGTGAGCGCGAGCGGACCCGCGGCTGGCTGCGGGACCTCATGGACACCTACGACGGTGACAACCGCTGGCTCGTCACCTCGCGCCCCTCCGCCGTGGGGGCGGACTGGCTCGCCGGGGACGACTTCACCGAGCTGACGCTGTCCGCGATGGGCCCCGCCGACATCGCTACGTTCATCGAGCGGTGGCACAAGGCGGCCCACGTCGGAACGGACGACGATGCCGTCCTCCAGGAGTACCAGGCCCAGCTCCTGGCGGCCGTGCGCACCAAACCCGATCTCGGCCGGCTCGCGACCAACCCCCTGATGTGCGGGCTGATCTGCGCTCTCCACCGGGACCGGCGGGGCTACCTCCCGCACGGCCGCAAGGACCTCTACGAGGCCGCCCTCTCGATGCTGCTGAGCCGCCGGGACCGCGAGCGCGACATGGCGGGCCCGGACCTCCGGGAGGAGCCTCAGCTCGACCTGCTCCAACGGCTCGCGTACTGGCTGATCAAGAACGGCCGTACGGAGATGGACCGTTCCCGCGCGGAGGACATCATCGCCCGCGCTCTGCCCTCGGTCCCGGAAGCGGCAGCTCTGGGTGAAGCGCGCGTCGTCTTCGCGCACTTCCTCCAGCGCAGCGGGCTCCTGCGGGAACCGACGCCCGGCACCGTGGACTTCGTCCACCGCACCTTCCAGGACTTCCTCGGTGCGCGGGCCGCCGTGGAGGAGGGCGACTTCGGCCTACTCGCCGGCCACGCCGCCGACGACCAGTGGGAAGACGTCATCCGGATGGCTGTCGCCCTCGCCCGGCCCGGCGAGCGCGTCACGATCATCCGTGACCTGCTCGCTCTGGGAGACCGTTCCCCCGACAAGCGCACCGAGGCCCGCGTGTACTTGCTCGCGGCCGCCTGCCTCGAACACGCCACCACGCTCGACCCGGAGGTACGCGCGGCCGTCGAGTCGCGCACCGGCACTCTCATCCCGCCGGGGAACGAGCAAGAGGCACGCGCCTTGTCCGAAGCCGGTCCGCTCATCCTGGGCCTGCTCCCCGGCCCGGAGAACCTTGATCAGGTCGACGCCTACTACGTGGTGATCGCGGCCTCCCACGTGACGTCGGACGCTGCCATCTCCTTCCTCGCGCAGTTCGCCAAGCACCCCTCCCTGCCGGTCCGTTCCCAGCTCGTGTGGGCGTGGTCACGGTTCGAAAGTGCCCGATACGCTGAGGAGGTCATCGCACAGCTGGACCCGGCCGATCTCCTCTACACGGTGCAGTCCGACGAACAGCTCAGTCATCTGGACCGCCTCGGACTCCGGCCGACCCGCCTGGACATCAGGAACGACGTGTCACCGGACCACCTGGCGACGTACATCGGCCGGTACAGCCTCACCGAGATCACGTACTCGAACGACACCGCGCCCGACCTGGGCTTCCTGGCGGGGCAGTCCGCCCTGGAATTCCTCGGCATCGGCCACTGCCCGGGCCTGACGGACCTGGACGGGATCGAGGGCCTGCCGATCCGGTATCTGGACATCACCGGCGCCCGACCCGATCTCGACCTGCGCAAGGTCTCTCAGCTCTCCCAGTTGGAATCCCTGAACGTCCGCGGTCCTTCCGGCATGAGCTGGTCCGCCGAGGCTCTGCCCACGGGCGCACCTCTTGAGTGGCTGACCGTGGACGGTGAAGTGAGTCCCGTGAACGGGCTCAAGGGGATCGGAGTGCTCTGCGGTCTCCGGCGCCTGGTGCTCAACGCCGAGTCCGGTCCCGGCTCGGAAGCCGACTGGCATGAGATCCGCGCCCTCGGCTCCCTCGAGTACCTGACCGTCTCCGCCACGTCGTTCGATGCCCTTCCGGCGGGAGCGGTGCTGCCGGACGTCAGCACTCTGATCCTCGTCGGGGGCGGCGGGGAACGAGTTCTGCAAGCGGCCGTCCACCGACTGCCCGCGGCCTTCACCGGACTGGAAGACTGCCGGCTCATCGCGGACGTCGCGACGGAGGGCGACACCGGCATTGACGTCGCACCATTGGCCGGACTGGCCCGGCTTCAGCAGGTCTACATCGCATCGGGCGGAGTCCCGATCCGCGGCGCCGACCTGCTCCCGCCGTCGGTGGATCTGCACATCGAGTGACCGGGCGGCACCCGGGGGTGCCGCCCGTCCCGCCGTCAGTTCCCGAACGCCGCCAGGATCCGGTCCGCCGCCGAGGTCGGGGTGACCGAGCCCGCGCGGACCGATTCCTCCAGGCCCGGTGCGAGCTCCCGTACCGCCGGGTCCGAACGCAGCCGTTCCAGCAGCTCCTCGCGGACCATCGACCAGGTCCACTCCACCTGCTGGGACGCCCGCTTCGCCGTCAGCCGGCCGCCCGCCTCCAGCAGGGTGCGGTGCTGTTCGAGACGGTTCCACACCTCGTCCAGGCCCGCCGACTCGCGGGCGCTGCACGTCAGGACCGGCGGGGTCCACGCCGCGTCGGCCGGGTGCATCAGGCGCAGCGCGCCCGACAGTTCACGGGCGGCCGCCTTCGCGTCCCGCTCGTGCGGGCCGTCCGCCTTGTTGACCGCCAGGACGTCCGCCAGCTCCAGGACGCCCTTCTTGATGCCCTGCAGCTGGTCGCCCGTACGGGCCAGGGAGAGCAGCAGGAAGGAGTCGACCATCCCCGCCACCGTGGTCTCCGACTGGCCCACGCCGACCGTCTCGACGAGGACCACGTCGTAGCCCGCCGCCTCCATCACGATCATCGACTCGCGGGTGGCCTTCGCGACCCCGCCCAGCGTCCCCGCCGAGGGCGACGGTCGGACGAAGGCCGCCGGGTCGACCGACAGCCGCTCCATCCGCGTCTTGTCGCCGAGGATGGAGCCGCCCGTGCGCTTCGACGACGGGTCGACCGCGAGGACCGCGACCTTGTGGCCGAGCCCCGTCAGCATCGTGCCGAACGCGTCGATGAAGGTGGACTTGCCCACCCCCGGCACCCCGCTGATGCCGATCCGCCGGGCCCGGCCCGCGTGCGGCAGTAGTTCCGTCAACAGCCCCTGCGCCAGCACCCGGTGAGCGGGCAGGGTGGACTCGACGAGCGTGATCGCGCGCGCGATGAACGCGCGCTTCCCGTCGAGCACCCCCTTCGCGTATGCCTCGATGTCGATCTTCGGCACCGGCCGCCGCCTACAGCTCGTGGCCCAGATCCGCGGCCAGCCGCGTCACCAGGTCGTGGGCGGCGTCCGGGATCACCGTTCCGGGCGGGAACACCGCCGTGGCGCCCATCTCCAGCAGCGTGGGGACATCGGCCGGCGGGATGACCCCGCCCACGACGATCATGATGTCCTCGCGGCCCTCCTCCGCCAACTGCTCGCGCAGCGCCGGTACGAGGGTCAGGTGGCCGGCCGCCAGCGACGAGACGCCCACCACGTGGACGTCCGCCTCGACGGCCTGGCGGGCCACCTCCGCCGGGGTCTGGAACAGCGGGCCGACGTCCACGTCGAAGCCCAGGTCGGCGAAGGCGGTCGCGATCACCTTCTGGCCGCGGTCGTGGCCGTCCTGGCCCATCTTGGCGACGAGGATGCGCGGACGGCGGCCCTCGGCCTCCTCGAACCGGTCGACCAGGGCGCGGGTGCGCTCCACGGACGGGGACTCGCCTGCTTCGGTGCGGTACACACCCGAGATCGTACGGATCTGGCTCGCGTGCCGCCCGTACACCTTCTCCAGTGCGTCCGAGATCTCACCCACCGTCGCCTTGGCGCGCGCCGCGTCCACCGCCAGGGCGAGCAGGTTGCCGTCACCGCGCTCGGCCGCGTTCGTCAGCGCCCGCAGGGTGTCCTGCGTGACGGCCTCGTCGCGCTCCTCGCGCAGCCGCCGCAGCTTGGCGATCTGCTGCGAGCGCACCGACGAGTTGTCGACCTTCAGTACGTCGATCGCCTCGTCGTTCTCGACGCGGTACTTGTTCACGCCGATCACCGGCTGCCGACCCGAGTCGATCCGCGCCTGCGTACGCGCCGCGGCCTCCTCGACGCGCAGCTTCGGGATGCCCGCGTCGATGGCCTGCGCCATGCCGCCGGCCGCCTCGACCTCCTCGATGTGCTGCCAGGCACGCCGGGCGAGGTCGTACGTCAGCTTCTCGACGTACGCGCTGCCGCCCCACGGGTCGATCGACCGGCACGTCCCCGACTCCTGCTGGAGCAGCAGCTGGGTGTTGCGGGCGATGCGCGCCGAGAAGTCCGTCGGCAGCGCGAGCGCCTCGTCGAGGGCGTTGGTGTGCAGCGACTGGGTGTGGCCCTGGGTCGCCGCCATCGCCTCGATGCACGTACGCGTCACGTTGTTGAAGACGTCCTGCGCGGTCAGCGACCAGCCCGAGGTCTGCGAATGCGTGCGCAGCGACAGCGACTTGGCGTTCTTCGGGTCGAACTGCTTGACCAGGCGCGCCCACAGCAGGCGGGCGGCGCGCAGCTTCGCGACCTCCATGAAGAAGTTCATGCCGATCGCCCAGAAGAACGACAGGCGCGGCGCGAACGCGTCCACGTCCAGCCCGACGGCCTGACCGGCGCGCAGGTACTCCACACCGTCGGCGAGGGTGTACGCCAGCTCCAGGTCGGCCGTGGCCCCGGCCTCCTGGATGTGGTAGCCGGAGATGGAGATCGAGTTGTACCGCGGCATCTTCTGCGAGGTGAACGCGAAGATGTCGGAGATGATCCGCATCGAGGGCTTGGGAGGATAGATGTAGGTGTTGCGGACCATGAACTCCTTGAGGATGTCGTTCTGGATGGTCCCGGCGAGCTTGTCGGCGGAGACGCCCTGCTCCTCCGCCGCCACGATGTACAGGGCGAGAACGGGCAGCACCGCGCCGTTCATCGTCATCGACACCGACATCTTGTCCAGCGGGATCCCGTCGAAGAGCTGCCGCATGTCATAGATCGAGTCGATGGCCACGCCCGCCATGCCGACGTCGCCCGTCACGCGCGGGTGGTCGCTGTCGTAGCCTCGGTGCGTCGGCAGGTCGAAGGCCACCGACAGGCCCTTCTGGCCGGACGCCAGGTTGCGCCGGTAGAAGGCGTTCGACTCCTCGGCCGTGGAGAAGCCGGCGTACTGCCGGATCGTCCAGGGCTGGTTGACGTACATCGTCGGGTACGGGCCGCGCAGGTACGGGGCCACGCCCGGGTACGTCTGGAGGAAGTCCAGACCCTCCAGGTCCCGGCCCGTGTACAGCGGCTTGACGCCGATGCCCTCGGGGGTCTCCCACAGCAGGTCGGAGGCGGCGGTGCCGGTGGACTCCTTCACCGCGGAGCGCCAGTTGTCCTCGGACACCCCGGCGGCGGCGGTCGGGTCGAGCGCCAGCTCGGAGAAATCGGGGATGCTCAAGACGGCACTCCCATCCGGTCGAGTACGGAGGACAGCACGGCGACGGCGTCACAGCCGGCGAACACGTACTCGTCCACGGAAGCCTCTGCGGTACCCGGCTTGCCCGCGAGGAACACGGTCGTGGCGCCCGCCGCGCGCAGCGCCTCGGACACCGCCGCGGCCTGCTCCTCGTACAGCGCGTCGCTGGAGCACAGCACGGCCATGCCGTCGGCGCCGCTCGCGGCATAGGCCGCGGCGGCCGTCGCCGGGTCCACGGAGACCGGATCGTGCACGGGCTCGATGCCGCCCGCCTGGAAGAGGTTCGAGGCGAAAGTGCCGCGCGCGGTGTGCGCGGCCGCCGGACCCAGCGCGGCCAGGAAGATCCTGGGCCGGGCGCCGGTCGCCGCGAGGTGCGCGTCGCTGCGGGCGCGCAGAGCCTCGTACGCCTCGTCGCGCCGTACGCGCGGCAGTCCGCCGGTGGGTCCGGCGGGCGCGGGCTCGCGTACGACCGGCTTCTCCGAGAGCAGCGGGAACTCGCTGACACCGGTGATCGGTTCGCGGCGCTTGGCCAGCTTCTTCGAGCGCTCGGCCCAGGTGGCGGCGAGCCGTTCGGCGACCAGCCCGGAGCGCAGGGCGGCGGCCTGGCCGCCCGCCTTCTCCAAGGTCTGGAAGAACTCCCAGGCGGCGTGGGCGAGTTCGTCGGTGAGCCGCTCGACGTAGTACGAGCCGCCGGCCGGGTCGATCACGCGGGCCAGGTGCGACTCCTCCAGCAGGATCGTGGAGGTGTTGCGGGCGATCCGGCGCGCGAAGGCGTCCGGCAGGCCGAGCTCGTTGTCGAAGGGGAGCACGGTGACCGAGTCCGCGCCGCCCACGCCCGCGGCCATGCAGGCCACGGTGGTGCGCAGCATGTTCACCCACGGGTCGCGGCGGGTCATCATCACCGGCGAGGTCACCGCGTGCTGGAGCTGGGCGCCCGCCTCCGGGGCCCCCGAGGCCTCGGCGACACGGGCCCACAGGCGGCGCGCTGCGCGCAGCTTGGCGATCGTGAGGAACTGGTCGGCCGTGGCCGCGTAGCGGAACTCCAGCTGGCCGAGGGCCGTCGCGGTGCTCAGGCCGGCCCCGGTGAGGGCACGCAGGTAGGCGACACCGGTGGCCAGGGACAGGCCCAGCTCCTCGGCGGCGCTGCCGCCGGCCTCGTGGTACGGCAGGGCGTCCACGGTCAGGGCGCGCACCCCGGGATAGCCGGAGGCGGCTTCCCGGGCCAGGGACACGGCGTCGGCCATGTCGAGCGCTTCGCCCGTACGGGCCTCGTGGCCCAGGGGGTCGGCGCCGAGGCTCGCCCGTACCGCCGCCGGCTGCGTCCCGCGCTCGGCGCACAGGGCGAGGAACGCTCGCGCGGCCTGCGCGTATTCGGCTCCGGAGTCCAGGGAGACCGGGGCGAGGTCCAGGTAGACCCCGTCCAGGGCCCGGGCGAGGCCGTCGACGGGGATGCCGCCGGGGCCGACGGTCAGCCAGAGCGAGGTGACCCCGTTCTCCAGGTCGGCGAGGACCGCCTCGTTCAGGCGTGCCGGATCGGTGCCCGCGAGGCGCTGGCGCACGTCCCAGCCGTTCGCGGTGGTGCCTTCCGGCCTGCCGCCCCGTACGAAGGGGGCGAAGCCGGGGAAACCGGTGTCGGGAGCCGTCCCGTCGGGCGGCGCGGTGTACAGCGGGCGGGTGGTGAGCCCGTCCTCGAGTGGGGTGGACAACGCTTCTTCAGCGGCCTCGCCGGAGGCTTCCTTGCCCGACTTGCGCAGTACGCCCTCTACAAGGCGCTGCCACTGCTCATGCGTCGCGTCAGGGAACTCGGCGGCCAGGGAGAGCCCGTCGTCAGGCAGGACCGTCATGGCTCGAATGTAGGGGAGGGCGCTCAGGTGGCACCATACCGGCGGGTGTGATCTCGCCCTCTCACAGCGTGCCGAACGGATCCTGGAAAACCCGGCTGAGCAGCACCGTTGCCGCCGCCTCCGGGAGCACGGCCGGGCCCGCGTGCGGTACGACGATCCGCGCGGGGTCGTCGCCGACGTGCGAGAACTCCGTCGCGGCGCCCCGGATCTCCTCCAGATACCCCTCGTGCAGGACGCTCGACAGCTCGGTCACGACCATGATCGCGGGATTGAAGACATCCAACAGAAGAGCCGCCGCGCGGCCCACGGCGCGGGCGCGCTCGCGCAGCAGCCGGTCGGCCCGCGGGTCGCCGGTGGCGGCCGCGTCCACCAGCATGCCGACGGACGGGTCCGGCACGATGCCCCGGCGGACCGCCTCGGCGCCCAGCACGGTGTCGGAGGCGGTCGCCTCCAGGCAGCCGGTACGTCCGCACGCGCAGCGCGTCCGCGACCCGGGCACCGGCAGGTGGGCCACGTCGCCCGCGGCCGAGCCCGGGCCCTGGTGCACGGTCCCCTCGATGCCGAAGGCGGCGTCGACGACGTTGCCGATGAACAGGTGCACCAGGCTGCGGCGGGCCTCCGGGCGGCCGAAAAGGATCTCGGCCCGTGCGACGGCCCGGGCGTGGTTGTCGACCCGCACCGGGAGTCCGACGGCGGCGGACAGCTCGGCACCGAGGGGCTTCTGCCGCCAGCGCAGCACGGGGTGGTGCACGACGACGCCCTCGTCGGGGCGGATCCACCCGCCGAGGGCTGCGCCGACGCCCAGTCGCGGGCGTCCGGTGTCGGACTCGGCCAGGAACCGGGCCAGTTCGGCGGCGATGTCGGCGGTGAGGCCGGCCGGGGAGCGGCCCTCGTGGGAGAAGGCCCGCCGGGCCAGGAGCCGGCCGCGCAGGTCGACGAGGCTGAAGGTCGAGGCGGGTACGCCGATGTGCAGCCCGGCGGCGACGGGTCCGCCGACGGCCCCGGTGTGCAGGTCCAGCGGGATCCGCGGGCGGCCCACTCCGTCGGCGGGGCCGGGCAGCTCGCGCAGCAGGCCGCTGCGGAGCAGGCCGGTGGTCTGCCGGGAGACCGCGGCGGGGCTGAGCCCGCAGAGGCGGACGATGCCGCTGCGGGCCACGGGCCCGTGCTCCAGGACTGTCCGCAGCACGGTGGCGGCATTGGCGGCCGCCCGGCCGTCACCGGTCATACGCGTCACACGGTCTCCTCGGGGGCGGGGTGCGTCCTGCGATCATGACGGAGCCCGTGTGGGGGCTTGGCGGGGTCGGGGTCGGTGCCGGGGTGGGGTGTCGGCCGGGACTGCATGATTTATGGCGCCCTGGCCCTGGCTTCGGCCCTTACGGGCCTGGCCACGCCACACATCACGTTTTACGTCCCGGCCCACACCCCACCCCGTCCCCGCCCCCGACCAACCCGTCGGGTCGACCCCGTTGGCATCGTGGGGTTCGGCCAGTCCCACTGGCGATTGAGGATCTGGGCGAGCGCGTGGCGGCCGCGTTGCGGGGCCGTGAAATCCGGCCACGGTTTTCGGCCGCCGGGGGCGGGGTGGCGTACCCCTCTCGGTGTGGGGAAAGGCCAGGTCGCAGCGGGTGTACGGGGGCAGTGCGAGGGGTCTGGGGGTGGCCCGTCCCGGGGGTTGACCGGTGGCGGGGGCGCTGACACGCTCCGAGCCATGTCCGCGAACGAACTCCTCGTCCCGCGGCTCCACACCACCGGCCCGTGTACCGCGCCGGGTGAGTGTCCGGGCCGCTGTCCGGCCCCGCGCCGCGCCTGAGCCCGGCTGCTCCGAAGGGCCCGGCGTCACGCCTGGCGGCCCCGCCGCCCGATGCGTCCGTGGCAGCCCGCTCGCCCGCCCCGCCCCGCCCCGGCACGTCGTGTCGCGCCTGCGTTCCCGCGCCACCTCCTGCCCGCCGGGCTGCCCCGTACCCCTATTTCTTCCGCTGCGGAAATAAACCAGGGAGTTCCCATGGCCACTGCAATCACCTCCGTCACCGTCACGAAGATCGGCGGCCGCATCGGCGCCGAGATCGGCGGCGTACGGCTCGGCGGCGACCTGCCCGCCGCCACCGTCGCCGAGATCCGCGCCGCGCTCCTCGCCCACAAGGCCGTCTTCTTCCGCGGCCAAGGCCACCTCGACGAAGCCGGCCACGAGGCCTTCGCCCAGCTGCTCGGCGCGCCCGTCGCGCACCCCACCGTCCCCTCGGCCGACGGCCGTTACGCCCTCGGCATCGACTCCCACCACGGCGCCCGCGCCAACCAGTGGCACACCGACGTCACCTTCGTCCCCGCCTACCCGGCCTTCTCCATCCTCCGGGCCGTCACCATCCCCCCGTACGGCGGCAACACCCTGTGGGCCAACACCGCCACCGCCTACAGCAACCTCCCCGAGCCGCTCCGGGCGCTCGCCGACAGCCTGCGCGCCGTCCACTCCAACGAGTACGACTACGCCGCCCTCAAGCCGGACGCCCTGCCCGAGGCGCTGGCCCAGTACCGCGAGGTGTTCACCTCCACCAAGTTCCTCACCGAGCACCCGGTGGTCCGGGTCCACCCCGAGACCGGCGAACGCACCCTGCTGCTCGGCAACTTCGTCCAGCGCATCAACGGCCTCACCGGCCGCGACTCCCGCATCCTCCAGGACCTCTTCCAGGCCCACATCGAGAGCCCCGAGAACACCGTCCGCTGGCAGTGGCGGGCCGGGGACGTCGCCATCTGGGACAACCGCGCCACCCAGCACTACGGCGTGGACGACTCCGACGACCACGAGCGCACCCTGCGCCGCGTCACCGTCGACGGGGACGTCCCGGTCGGACCCGACGGCGAGCCCTCCCGGCTGATCAGCCCCGAGGCCGTCCCGGACCCCGCCTTCGGCATCGCCTCCGGCGCTTCGGCCACCTGACCGTCCGCTCCCCGTACGACACCCAAGGAGCCCCCGTGCCCCAGCTGCTCGCCCTCACCGGCAGCCCGTCCCTCCACTCCCGTACCGAGGTCGTCGCCGAGCACGTGCTGCGCCGCCTCTCCCACTCCGGGTTCGAGACCGCGCACCTCGCCGTCCGCGACCTCCCCGCCGCCGACCTGCTCTCCGCCCGGCGCGGCGAGCCGGAGATCCGCCGGGCACTCGAAGCCGTCGCCGAGGCGGACGGCATCGTCATCGCGACCCCGGTCTACAAGGCCTCGTACACCGGTCTGCTCAAGGCCTTCCTCGACCTGCTGCCGCAGGACGGCCTGGCCGGGAAGACGCTTCTGCCGCTGGCCACCGGCGGCAGCCTCGCCCACGTCCTGACCATCGACTACGCCCTGCGCCCCGTGCTCGCCGCCCTCGGCGCCCGGCACGTCACCGCCGGCCGGTTCGTCCTCGACTCCTCCGTCGAGCGGGGCCACGGCCCCGACCGGCTGCGTCCCGAGGCGGAGCTGGACCTCTTCCAGGCCGTCGACGAGTTCGCCGACGCCCTGCGCGCCGCGCACCCCAGCGCGCTCACCGCCACCCCGTAACGACCCGGCCCCCGCACCGACAAGGATCCGCCATGCCCGCAGCCTTCACCTCGACCTCCACCTCCCGGCGCCAGTTCCTGACCCTGCTCGGCATCTCGGCGGCCGCGGTGAGCTGCGGCACGGCCACCGCCGGCGGCTCCGGCTCCGGCTCGCAGATCAAGACCCTGAAGTACCAGGGCGCCGTCGGCGCGGTCACTCTCCCCGAACTCGCCGCGGACCTCGGCTATTTCGAGGACGTCACACTCGAATGGGTCGGCAACACCATCAGCGGCCCGCAGGACATCCAGTCCGCCGCCACCGGCCAGACCCACTTCGGCAGCGCCTTCAACGGCGCGGTCATCAAGCTCGCCGCCGGCAACGCCCCGATCAAGGCCGTCATCTCCTCCTACGGCTCCGACCAGTACTCCTACGGCGGCTACTTCGTCCTGGAGGACAGCCCGATCCGCTCCGCCCGCGACCTGATCGGCAAAAAGGTCGGGATGAACACCCTGGGCGCCCACTACCAGGCCCTGCTCGACCTCTACCTGAGCCGCAACGACCTGTCCAAGGCGGACGCGGCCAAGGTCGAGGCCCTGGTGGTGCCGCCCGTCAACACCGAACAGTCGCTGCGCCAGAAGCAGATCGAGGTCGGAGTGCTCACCGGGATCCTCCGCGACAAGGCCCTCGCGAACGGCGGCATCCGCCCGCTGTTCACCGATGTCGAGCTGCTCGGACCCTTCAGCGCCGGCACCTACATCATGACCGAGCGCTTCATCAAGCAGAACCCGGACACCGTACGGACCTTCACGACCGGCGTGGCCAAGGCCATCGAATGGTCCCGCACCACCCCGCGCGAGGAGGCCGTCGCGCGCATGACGGAGATCGTCAAGAAGCGCGGGCGCAACGAGGACACCGCCGCACTGCAGTACTGGCGCTCGTTCGGGATCGCCGAGACGGGCGGCCGGATACCCGACCAGTCCTTCCAGCTCTGGATCGACTGGCTCGGCGAGCGCGGCGACATCAAGAAGGGCCAGTTCAAGCCGTCCGACCTCTACACCAACGAGTTCAACGGCTACGGAAAGGGCTGACCGGACATGGCGAAGATCGTTTTCGAGGGAGTGGGCAAGACCTTCCCGGCCAGGAACAAGGGCCGGGGCAAGGAGGGGTTCACCGCCCTCGACGGCATCGACCTGGAGATAGGGGCGGGGGAGTTCGTGGTCGTCGTGGGCCCCAGCGGCTGCGGCAAATCGACCCTCCTGGACCTGCTCGGCGGCCTGTCCCGGCCGACGGCCGGGCGGATCCTGCTCGACGGCGAGCCCGTCACCGGTCCCGGCCTGGACCGGGGCATCGTCTTCCAGCAGTACGCGCTGCTCCCGTGGCGCACGGCACTGGGCAACGTCGCATTCGGCCTGGAGGCCACCGGCGTACCGAGGCGTCAACGAGCCGACCGCGCCCGGGAGTTCCTGGACCTCGTCGGACTCGCCGGCTTCGAGGACCGGCACCCGCACGAGCTGTCCGGCGGCATGCGCCAGCGCGTGGCGATCGCCCGCTCGCTGGCCTACGACCCGGACGTGCTGCTGATGGACGAGCCGTTCGCCGCGCTCGACGCGCAGACCCGCGAGTCCCTCCAGGACGAGCTGCGCCGCATCTGGCAGCGCACCGGCAAGACCGTCGTCTTCATCACCCACGGCATCGAGGAGGCCGTCTACCTCGGCCAGAAGGTGGCCGTCATGACCTCCCGCCCGGGACGGGTCAAGGAGGTCGTCCCCGTCACCTTCGGCGAGCGCGGGCCCGGCCTGCAGGGCGAGGACCTGCGCTCCAGCCCGGAGTTCGCCCGCTACCGCCACGAGATCTGGACCCTGCTCCACGACGAGGTGGCCCGTGCTCAGCAACTGGAGAAGGAGGAGGCCACCGTATGACCACGAACGCCAGCCCCGCCGCCACCGCCCTGGCCGGGCAGGAGGAGGACGCCCGCGGCCCGGCCGCGCCGGAGGCTCCCGCCACCGGGCCGGACGCCCGTCCGGTGCCCGAGACCACCCGGCCCCCGGCCACCGCCGATGCGGTACGGGATCCCGCGTCACCCGCGCTCCCCGGCGCCGGGCGGAGCGCCGGCCGAGCCACGGCGAAAGCCCCGGCCCCGGCGGGAGCGCCGGCCAAAGCTTCGGCCCCCGTCCGGCAGACCGCCAGGGCACTGGCGCGGTGGCTGCGCGCCCTCGCCCTGCGGTCCGCGGCCGTCCTGGCCCTGCTCGCCGTCTGGGAGACGGCACCCCGGTTCGGCCTGGTCGACGCCACCTTCCTGCCACCGGTCAGCCAGGTCGCCGTGGCCTGGTGGGAACTCCTGGGCAACGGCCAGCTCGGCACGCACGTCTCGGCCAGCCTCGTCCGTTCCTTCGGCGGCTTCGGGATCGCCGTCGCCGTCGCCGTCCCGCTCGGCCTGCTCATCGGCTGGTACCGGCCGGTCGCCACGCTGCTCGGCCCGCTGCTGGAGGTGTTCCGCAACACCGCCGCGCTCGCCCTGCTGCCGGTCTTCGTACTCCTGCTCGGCATCGGGGAGACGTCGAAGGTCTCGATCGTCGTCTACGCCTGCGTGTGGCCGATCCTGCTGAACACCATCAGCGCGGTCGGGAACGTCGACCCCACCCTCGTCAGACTGGCCCGCTCGATGGACCTGTCCACGCCCAGGCTCTTCCAGAAGGTGATCCTGCCGGCCTCGGTCCCGGCCGTCTTCACCGGGATCCGCCTCGCCGGAGCCGTCTCCATCCTCGTCCTCGTGGCCGCCGAGATGATCGGCGCGAAGGCGGGCCTCGGCTACCTGATCAACGCCTCGCAGTTCAACTTCGCGATCCCGCAGATGTACGCGGGCATCGTCACCATCTCCGCCATCGGCGTGGCCTTCAACCAGCTGCTGGTCGCGGTCGAACGCCGCCTCAGCGTCTGGCGCGTCCCCGCCTGACCGCTCCGGCTCAGGCCCCCGGCCCCCGCCCCGGCTCAGGCCCCGACGCCGCCCCCCGACACCGAACACAAGGAACAGCCATGACCGCGACCCGGACCCTGCACCTCAACGCCTTCCTCATGAACGCCGGACACCACGACGCCGCCTGGCGCCATCCGGACAGCACCCCCGAACGCGTCACCGACCTGCGGTACTTCCAGGAACTGGCCCGCACCGCCGAGCGCGGACGGCTCGACTCGATCTTCTTCGCCGACGGGGTCGCCCTCTGGGGCAAGGCCCGCTACAACGCCGTCGGCGGGTTCGAGCCGCTCACCCTGCTCTCCGCGATCGCCGCCGTCACCGAGCACATCGGGCTGATCGCCACCGTCTCCACCACCTTCAACGAGCCCTTCCACACGGCCCGGAAGTTCGCCTCCCTCGACCACATCAGCGGCGGCCGCGCCGGCTGGAACATCGTCACCTCCGGAAGCGTCGACGAGGCCCGCAACTTCAACCGCGACGAGCACCTGGAGCACAGCCTCCGCTACGACCGGGCCCGCGAGTTCCTCGACGTCGCCACCAAGCTCTGGGACAGCTGGGAGGACGACGCGATCGTCCTCGACAAGGAGCGCGGCATCTACGCCGACACCGGCAAGCTCCACCCGGCCGCCCACCGCGGCGAGTACTTCGGCGTGGCCGGCCCGCTCAACGTGCCCCGCTCCCCGCAGGGCCACCCGCTCCTGGTGCAGGCGGGCTCCTCCGAGGACGGCAAGGAGTTCGCCGCCCAGTACGCCGAGGCAGTCTTCACCGCCCAGCAGACCCTCGCCGACGGCCAGACCTTCTACAAGGACCTCAAGTCCCGCCTGGCGAAGTACGGCCGCACCGAGAGCGACCTGCTCGTCCTGCCCGGCATCGCGCCCGTCATCGGCTCCACCGAGGCCGAGGCCAAAGCCCTGAAGCAGCAGCTCACCGACCTCCAGGTGCCGGAGTACGGCCTCGCCCAGCTCTCCCAGATGCTCGGCGTCGACCTCACCGGCCACCCCCTCGACGGCACGCTGCCCGAGCTCCCGGAGGAGCGGGACATCAACGGAAACAAGAGCCGATTCACCCTCGTCGCCGAACTCGCGCGCCGCGACGGCCTCACCCTGCGCGAGCTGATCGCCCGCCTCGGCGCCGGCCGCGGCCACAGGGTCTTCGCCGGCACCCCCGAGCAGATCGCCGACCAGCTGGAGGAGTGGTTCACGCACGGAGCCGCCGACGGCTTCAACATCATGGCGCCCGTCCTGCCCACCGGCCTGACCGACTTCGTCGACCACGTGGTGCCGATCCTCCAGCGGCGCGGGCTCTTCCGCACCGAGTACACCGGCCGCACCCTCCGCGAGAACTACGGCCTGCCGCGCCCGGCCAACCGCTACACCGGTACGCAGCCCGTCACCGCGTGAGTGCGGGGGCGGGAGCGGGGGAGGGGGCGGTCCGCGAGGGACCGCCCCCTTCTCGTGCGGTCAGAGCTTCCGCGCGTCGGAGGGGCAGGCCGTCAGGCCGTCATACCGTCAGGACGATCTTGCCGAGGGTGCGGCCGGCGGCGCTCAGTTCCGCGTGCTCCACGTTGACGGTGAGGCGCCCGCTGTCGGCCAGCTCCGCCAGGAAGGTCAGGTCGGCGGTGTCCGGCCGTACCCACAGCTGGTGGGCGCCCTTGGCCGCGGCCTCGTAGTCGGCGATGGAGACCACCCGGTCGCGCTGCCTGACGAGCGACTGGAGGATTTCGATGACGTCGTCCCCGTAGAAGTCGAGGGCCGCGTCGACGCCTTCGGGCGCCAGCTCGCGGATGCGGTCGGCCATGCCGTCCCCGTACAGCACGGGCTCGGCGCCGAGCGAGCGCAGGTAGTCGTGGTTGTGCGCGCCCGCCGTGCCGATGACCCGCAGGCCGAGGGCGACGGCGATCTGCACGCCGAAGGAGCCGGTGCCGCCCGCCGCGGAGGCGATGGCTTTCATGATCGCCGCCAATCGGGTGTAGTGGCCCGCTATTCCCGGGCCCGGCCGGGCCGGACTCAGGCGGGCAGGGTGTTGCGGTGCGAACGCCGCCTGGCAGCGCTGAAGAGGGCCTGGATCTGGGCGCCCGACTGATCCACGTCGTCCAGCGGCGAGGGGAAGGGCAGCCGTACGTCGCGGTGGCCGCGCCGCTCCTCCAGCCGCAGGGTGATCCCGTACCGGTCCATCGCGACCGGCAGCGCGCGGAGCAGGGCGGCGGTGGGCAGCGGATCGACCAGGCGCAGCAGCAGGGTGACGAGGTCGGCGTGGTCGTCGAGCAGGTGCGTGAGCATGCCCGCCTCGTACGGGGCCAGCGGGTCGGGGCGGGCCTCGTCCAGCTCGTGGAGTCCGACGTACGAGAAGCCGTCCGCGGTCTCCAGGACGGCCTGGCCGAACTCCACGCAGGTGGAGCCGGTGTTCTCGTCCGATCCGCGCGGGCTGTTCGGGTAGTCCGAGTAAGGGGTGAGCAGGCGGCCCAGGACGGTCACCCGGGCCCGCACCCGGTCGCGCGCGGGCGTGGGGGTGACGTCGGTGAACTCCAGCCGGATCGCGGGCCGGAGCTCGGCGTCGCCGCCCGGCTCGGCGGGGTGCAGGTGCAGCCGGCCCATCGGGTCCGTGCCGTCGAGGTGGCGGACCTCGGTGCGCAGTCCGTCGGTGACCACGGTCATGGAGTGGGCGGCGGCCAGGATCGACCGGACCCGCGCGGCATCGGTGGGACGGGCGGCGGGGTGGGCGGGGACACCGGAGATGCGCATCTGGATCTTCTCCATCATCGCGACTGAGTTAGGTATGCCTAACCTAACCTATTCGGCTCGCGGGGAGCAGCCGGTCTGGTTCGTGTCGGTGTTGGGCTGAACGGGTGAAACGCGAGAGGATAGGGGGATGCACATGAAGCGCGCGGCCGAGGCGGCCCGGTGAGCAGGTACGACGTCACCGATGAACAGTGGGAGGGGCTCGCGCAGGTGGTCCCCCTGCGCAGTCGCAACGAATGGCCCTCCCGGGTGGACCACCGCACCATCCCCACGGCGCCCGGCGCGTCGGCGGCGGAGCAGCGGCGCTTCGTGGTGATCCGGGTTCAGATCTTCGCGGACGCGCGGGAGGTGGCGGAGTATCTGATCGCGCAGATCCCGGTGCTGCTCGACCTCACCGGCGCGGACAGCGAAGTGGCCAAGCGGATCCTGGACTTCAGCAGTGGTGTCGTCTTCGGGCTCGGCAGCGGAATGCACCGGGTCGACCGGAACGTCTTCCTGCTGGCGCCCGTCGGGACCGAGGTCGAGGGGATCGCGGCCGCCGCCGTCCCCCGATCGTAGGAAGGTCGCCGCGACGGAACGGTTCGCCGGGTCCACGGGGGGTCCGGCGGCCCGTACCGTCCCGCGCATGGACGCCCCCCTGGACGCGCCGGCGGGCCTCGCCCCCGCCGCGGTCGCGTTAGCCGACGCCGCCGTTCCCGACGAGCCCGCCGTCGCCGGAGTTCCCGCCTCTCCCGCCACTCCCGCCGTTCCCGCACAGGCGGGCCGCGCCCAGCCGCGGCCCGTGGTCACCGAGTTGCGGCTCTCCGCCTTCGGGCCGCACCGCGGTGCGGCCTTCCGGCTCGGGCCCGTCACCGTCTTCGCCGGACCGAGCGGCAGCGGCAAGTCCCAGGCGCTGGCCGCCTACGAGGCCCTCGCCGCGCTGGGTTCCGGGGCCACCCTGGAGGAGGCCTTCCCCGACCCCGGTGCCCGGATCCCCGACCTGGCCGTCCCCGACGCCGAGCGGCGGCGCGGCTTCCGTGTCGGCTGCACGGTCGACGGGCCCGCCGGTCCGGTCCGGCTCGACCTCGCCGTCCAGGCGGAGCCCACCGTGCGCATCGTCGGCGAACGGCTCTCGCAGGACGGGCGGATCCTGCTCGCCACCGCCCTGCGCGACCCCGGCCGGCGCACCGTACAGGCCGCGTGGCTGACCGGCGGCGCCATCGGTGTCACCCGGGCCCCGCTGCCCGACGACCAGCTCGGTACCGCCCTGCTCCCGCTCCGCGTGGCCGGCGCCACGGCCGGCCAGCGCCAGGTGCTGGCCGCCGCCGAGCAGGTCGTGGTGGCACTGCGCTCGGTGTTCCCCTGCGACCCCCGCCCCGAGCGGATGCGCGCCCCCGTCCCGCCGGGGGAGGGCAGGCTGCTGGGCGACTGCGCCAACCTGGCCGACGTGCTGCGCCGCACCCGCCACGAATGCGGCACCCGGCACGCGCTGCTCGCCGAAGCGGCCCGCACCGGCTGCGCGGGACCGGTCGCCGGGCTGGACGTACGGGCGCCCGCGGGCGGCCCCGTCACGGCGGTGCTCGACCGCGGCCCCGCCCGGCCCGCCACCGAACTGGCCCGCCTGGGCGCGGGCGAACTGCGTTTCCTCGCGCTGGCGCTGGTCCTGCTGACCGGGCCCGGGGTGCTCGCCATGGACCCGGCCGCCGAGCTGCTGTCCGCGCGGCAGGCACTGACGGTGCTGGCCGACGGGTTCGACCGGGGCCTGGACCGGGCCCAGAGCGCCGAACTGCTCCGGCTGGCCCTGCTGGCCTGCGGACGCGGCCACATCCGGCTGGCGGCGGCGGTGGGGGAGGAGACCGCGGCGGCCGCCCGCCGCCTCCCCGGGGTCACGGTGGTAGACCTGACCCCATGAGCGACACGCATGACACGGACGGCGCGGGCGAGAGCCCCGAGACGTCCGGCGACAGGCTGGACGGACTCCGGCGCAGGCTCGTCGACTTCGCGGCGGCGCGCGGCTGGGAGCCGTACCACACGCCCAAGAACCTGGCGGTGGCGCTGAGCGTGGAGGCCTCGGAACTGGTCGAGATCTTCCAGTGGCTGACGCCGGAACAGTCGGCGAAGGTCATGGAGAAGCCGGAAACGGCTCACCGCGTGGCCGACGAGGTGGCCGACGTGCTGGCGTATCTGCTGCAATTCTGTGAGGTCCTCGGGGTGGATGTGCTGGATGCGCTCGCCGCGAAGATCGAGAGGAACGAGCTCCGCTTCCCGGTACCGGGCGGTCCGACGGCAGATCGTCACTCTTCGGAGTGATGGACTCCATCACAATCACATTTGTGTCCACTATTTTCCGAATACCCCTGGCTTTACTGGCCCATTGCCCTCACTCTGGGTAGTGGTGAGGAACGGTGGGATGTCGTGCGGACGGGGGACGGCATATGGATGCGGTACGGCTCATCGCGGCCGGCCGGCACGCGCTGGCACAGAGTGGGGCTGCGTGGGACATCGTGGGCGAGGCCTGGCAGGCCCAGGCGCTCGCGCAGGGTGTAGGAGGCTATCTGGCGGTTACCGGACCGCCGGAGATGAGAGCGGAGGCACGGGGACTGGGGGAAGCGGGCAGCAGAGGCTGCGGCGTGATCGACCGGGCGGCCCTGAGCGGAGAGGGCAGCGCGCCCGACTATCCGCCGCGGGCCGCGCAGTTGACGCAGGTGTCGGATGTCCGCCAAGCGCTGCTCGGACTCCAGGCGCTGCTGGGTGAAGTGGGCATAGCCCTGGTCGGGGTCGCCTGCGGGACGGATGACGAGACCCTGTACTGGCAGTGCATAGAGTCGATCGACGCGGCTGACGAGTCGAGCGACCGGGTACGGGCGATCCTGCGCCGCATGGCGGTCCGTGAGCGGGGGTCCGCCTCGGGAGTTGCCTGAGCGCGGCGGCACGAGTGGGGTCCCGTCGCGCGCGACGGGACCCGCACGGTCAGGACGACCGGTCGGAGGGGCGCCCCCTCCCGGGGGCACCGCTGCCGGGGGTGCGGTCCGTGGAGGACTGGAGGTCGGCGTCGAGCTGCGAGAGGTCGGCGTTCAGTGCCGCCATCAGCTCTTCCATCTGCTGCAGCAGTCCCTTCGGCGCGCCGCCTTGGGCGGCCGAGGCGGAGTCCTGGCACGCATCGTCGTGTGCTGCCTGTCCGGTCTGTCCGGTCTGTCGGCGGGTCTCCGGCACGGCCTCGTGGGACATGGCGGCCTCCTCGGCCCTGGCCCTTCCGCAGTGGAAGGGGCGGTGGACGCACCGGCGAAGGGCCGCCGGCGCGCGGGCCGGGCGGTCCGGCTCCGTCCGAGCAAACGATCTCCTTCAGGGCTGGTCACTGGCCGGGCAGGGGCGGACACGTCCGGTTGACGCGATTCACCCGGCGAGGGGCGGTACGGGCGGGGACGGAGGGCAGGATGGAGGGCATGGACCTCCGCATTTTCACCGAGCCCCAGCAGGGTGCGAGCTACGAGACCCTCCTGACCGTCGCCAAGGCCACCGAGGACCTCGGCTTCGACGCCTTCTTCCGCTCCGACCACTATCTGAAGATGGGCTCGGCCGACGGCCTGCCCGGACCCACCGACGCGTGGATCACCCTCGCGGGCCTGGCCCGCGAGACCAAGCGGATCCGCCTGGGCACGCTGATGACGGCCGGGACCTTCCGGCTGCCCGGTGTGCTCGCCATCCAGGTGGCCCAGGTCGACCAGATGTCCGGTGGCCGGGTCGAACTGGGCCTGGGCGCAGGCTGGTTCGAGGAGGAGCACAAGGCGTACGGGATCCCCTTCCCAGCGGACCGGATGTCCCGGCTGGAGGAGCAGCTGGAGATCGTCACCGGTCTGTGGGCCACCGAGGTGGGAGCCGCCTTCGACTACGCGGGCACCCACTACCAGGTGGAGAAGTCGCCCGCGCTCCCCAAGCCCGCCCAGGCCAAGGTGCCCGTCCTCATCGGCGGTCACGGTGCCCGGCGTACCCCGCGGCTCGCCGCGCGGTACGCGGACGAGTTCAACATGCCCTTCGCCTCGGTCTCCGACAGCGAGCGGCAGTTCGGGCGGGTCCGGGAGGCCGCGGAGGCGGCCGGGCGGGGGCCCGACGGCCTCGTCTACTCCAACGCGCTCGTGGTCTGCGTCGGCAAGGACGACGCCGAAGTGGCCCGCCGGGCCGCCGCCATCGGCCGCGACGTGGCCGAGCTCAAGGCCAACGGCCTCGCGGGCTCCCCGGCCGAGGTCGTGGAGAAGATCGGGGCCTACGGCGCCATCGGCTCCTCCCGCGTCTACCTCCAGCTCCTCGACCTCGACGACCTGGACCACCTGGAGCTGATCTCCGCCCAGGTGCTTCCCCAGCTCGGCTGATACAAGGACCCGAGGAGGGAGTACCACATGCCCCGCGCGTCCGGCCCGCTCGCCGAAGCCCTGGCCCACAGGACCGTGCTCCTGGACGGCGGGCTGAGCAACCAGCTCGCCGCCCAGGGCTGCGACCTGTCCGGCGTTCTGTGGACGGGCCGGGTGCTCGCCGAGCGGCCCGACCAGGTCGAGGCCGCCCACACGGCGTACGCGCGGGCCGGCGCCGAGGTGCTGATCACCGCGAGCTACCAGATCGGCTCCGGCCGCCCCGGGGCCGCCGAGCTGCTCCACCGCAGCGTGGACCTCGCCGCCCGAGCCGCCGAGGCCGCCGACCACGAGGTGTGGGTGGCCGCCTCCGTCGGCCCGTACGGAGCGGTCCTCGCGGACGGCTCCGAGTACCGCGGCCGGTACGGCCTGAGCGTGCGCGAGCTCGCCGACTTCCACCGCCCCCGCATCGAGGCCCTGCTCGCCGCGGGCCCCGACGTCCTGGCCCTGGAGACCCTCCCCGACCCGGCCGAGGCCGAGGCCCTGCTCACCGTCCTCGCGGAGACGGGCGCCCCGGCCTGGCTGAGCTACACCGTCGCCGGCGGCCGGACCCGATCCGGTGCCCCCCTCCCCGGGGCCTTCGCCCTCGCGGCCGCGGCGCCGCAGGTCATCGCGGTCGGCGTCAACTGCTGCGACCCGGCCGAGGTCCTGCCCGCCCTCGAAGCGGCGGCCGCCACCACCGGCAAGCCGCTCCTGGCCTACCCCAACGACGGATCGGTCTGGGACGCCGGTACCCGCACCTGGCAGTCCCCCCGGACCCCCGTCCCCTGGCCCACCGACGCCTGGCACCGCGCGGGCGCCCGCCTCATCGGCGGCTGCTGCCGCATCGGCCCCGAGCGGATCGCGGATCTGGCCGCCGGAAAATAGGGCGCAGCCAGGGCGGGTGAGCAGCAACAATCGGTCGTGTGTTCCTGACGATCTCCACCACCGGCTCCCCCGAACGACCCGCCACCGACCTGGGCTTTCTTCTGCACAAGCATCCCGGGAAGACGCAGGCGTTCTCCACCTCCCACGGCACCGCCCACGTGTTCTACCCCGAGGCCACGGCCCAGCTGTGCACGGCGGCCCTGCTGCTGGAGGTGGATCCCGTCGCGCTCGTGCGGCGCGGTCAGGGCAAGGGCCGGGGCGGAGCGCCCGACGCCGCGCTCGCGCAGTACGTCAACGACCGCCCGTACGCCGCCTCCTCGCTGCTCGCCGTCGCGCTGAGCGGGGTGTTCCGCAGTGCGCTGGGGGGCCGGTGCACCGCCCGGCCGGAACTGGCCGAGCAGGCCCGGCCGCTACGCGTCGAGATCCCGGTGCTGCCCGCGCGCGGCGGGCCGGAGCTGGTGCACCGGCTGTTCGACCCGCTCGGGTGGGACCTCGTGCAGGCCGAACCCGTACCGCTCGACGAACGGTTCCCCGAGTGGGGGGACTCCCGTTACGTGCGGCTCGTGCTGGAGGGCGAGCTGAAGCTCGCCGACGCCCTGCGCCAGCTGTACGTCCTGCTGCCCGTGCTCGACGACGCCAAGCACTACTGGGTCGCTCCCGACGAGGTCGACAAGCTGCTGCGCGCCGGAGACGGCTGGCTCGCCGCCCACCCCGAGAACGGACTGATCAGCTCGCGCTACCTCGCCCGCCACAAGCGGCTGACCCAGGACGCCCTGGAGCGGCTGGAGCTGGTCCGCCTCGCCGAGGCCGACGGCAGCGAGGTCGAGGAGCTCGACAACGCCGTGGACGAGAACCGCGACACGGAGGAGCGGCCCGTGCCGCTCGCCTTGCACCGGCGCGACGCGATCCTCGCCGCGCTGCGCACCGCCGGAGCCGCCCGCGTCCTCGACCTCGGCTGCGGACAGGGGCAGTTGGTCCAGGCGCTGCTCAAGGAGCCGGCGTACACCGAGATCGTCGGCATGGACGTGTCCGTGCGGGCCCTGAACCTGGCGGCCAAGCGGCTGCGGCTGGAGCGGATGGGGGAGCGGCAGAGCACGCGCGTCCGGCTGCTGCAGGGCTCCCTCGCCTACACCGACAAGCGGCTCGCCGGCTACGACGCCGCCGTGCTCAGCGAGGTCATCGAGCACCTGGACCCGGAGCGGCTGCCCGCGCTGGAGTACGCGGTGTTCGGCTCGGCCCGCCCCCGCACGGTCCTCGTCACCACCCCGAACGTCGAGTACAACGTCCGCTGGGAGTCCCTGCCCGCCGGGCACGTCCGCCACGGCGACCACCGCTTCGAGTGGACCCGCGCGGAGTTCCGCGCCTGGGCCGGCGAGGTCGCCCGGCGCCACGGGTACGGGGTCGAGTTCGTCCCCGTCGGGGACGACGACCCCGAGGTCGGACCGCCCACCCAGATGGCCGTCTTCACCGCCGCCGACCACACCACCCACACCGATCACACCACCAGCACCGGCCGTACCGACGGCACCGACCGCACCCCGAAGGAGGGCGAGGCGGCATGACCGGCACCGAGACCCACCGCGTACTTCCCGTCACCGATCTCTCCCTCGTCGTCCTGATCGGAGCCACCGGATCGGGCAAGTCCACCTTCGCCCGCAAGCACTTCAAGCCCACCGAGGTCATCTCCTCCGACTACTGCCGGGGCCTGGTCAGCGACGACGAGAACGACCAGAGCGCGAGCCGGGACGCCTTCGACGTCCTGCACTACATCGCCGGCAAGCGCCTCGCCGCCGGACGCCTCACCGTCGTCGACGCCACCAGCGTCCAGGCCGACGCCCGCCGTCAGCTGGTCCAGCTCGCCCGCGAGCACGACGTGCTGCCCATCGCCGTCGTCCTGGACATGCCCGAGGAGGTGTGCGCCGAGCGCAACGCCGCCCGCCCCGACCGGGCCGGCCTGCCCCGCGCCGTCATCCAGCGCCACCGCCGGGACCTGCGGCGCTCGCTGCGCGGTCTGGAGCGCGAGGGCTTCCGCAAGGTGCACGTGCTGCGCTCGGTCGAGGAGGCCGAGACGGCGGAGGTCGTCCTGGAGAAGCGGTTCAACGACCTCACCCACCTCACCGGCCCCTTCGACATCATCGGCGACATCCACGGCTGCGCCTCCGAGCTGGAGACCCTGCTCGCCGAGCTCGGCTACGCGGACGGGGCGCACCCCGAGGGCCGCACCGCCGTCTTCGTCGGCGACCTCGTCGACCGCGGGCCGGACAGCCCCGGCGTGCTGCGGCGCGTCATGGGCATGGTCAAGTCCGGCAACGCCCTGTGCGTGCCCGGGAACCACGAGAACAAGCTCGGCCGTTATCTGAAGGGCTCCAAGGTCCAGCAGACCCACGGACTGGCAGAGACCGTCGAGCAGCTGTCCCACGAGCCGGAGGAGTTCGTCCAGGAGGTGCGGGATTTCATCCGCGGCCTCGTCAGCCACTACGTCCTCGACGGCGGCAAGCTCGTGGTCTGCCACGCCGGCCTGCCCGAGAAGTACCACGGCCGCACCTCCGGCCGGGTCCGCTCGCACGCCCTGTACGGGGAGACCACCGGCGAGACGGACGAGTTCGGCCTGCCCGTGCGCTACCCGTGGGCCGAGGACTACCGCGGCAAGGCCGTGGTGGTCTACGGCCACACCCCGGTCCCGGACACGACCTGGATCAACAACACCATCTGCCTCGACACCGGCGCCGTCTTCGGCGGGAAGATGACCGCCCTGCGCTGGCCCGAGCGCGAACTGGTCGACGTACCGGCCGAGAAGGTCTGGTACGAGCCGGTCAAGCCGCTCGCCGCCGAGGCACCCGGGGGGCACGACGGCCGCCCGCTGGACCTGGCCGACGTGCACGGGCGCCGGATCGTCGAGACCCGGCACCTGGGCAACGTCACCGTGCGCGAGGAGAACGCGGCCGCGGCCCTGGAGGTCATGAGCCGCTTCGCGGTCGACCCGCGGCTGGTGCCGTACCTGCCGCCGACCATGGCGCCGACCGCCACCTCCCGCGAGGAGGCCCGCGACGGAGCCGCTGACGGGGGCTACCTGGAGCACCCGGCCGAGGCCTTCGCCCAGTACCGCAAGGACGGCATCGCCCAGGTGGTGTGCGAGGAGAAGCACATGGGCTCCCGCGCCACCGTCCTGGTCTGCAAGGACGCCGATGCGGCGCGCGAGCGCTTCGGCGTCGAGGGCCCGACCGGGTCCGTCTACACCCGCACCGGGCGGCCCTTCTTCAAGGACCCCGAGGTCACCGAGGAGGTCCTCACCCGGCTCCGCTCGGCGGTCACCGACGCCGGACTCTGGGAGGAGCTCGGTACGGACTGGCTGCTGCTCGACGGGGAACTGCTGCCCTGGTCCCTGAAGTCCGCCGGCCTGCTGCGCAACCAGTACGCCGCCGTGGGCGCGGCCTCGGGCGCCGTCTTCCCGGGCGCGATCGCCGCCCTGGAGGCGGCCGCCGCCCGGGGCATCGACACCGGCGAGCTGCTGGCGCGCCAGCGCGGCCGGGCCGACGACGCGGCCGCGTTCACCGACGCCTACCGGCGCTACTGCTGGACCACCGACGGGCTGGAGGGCGTACGGTTCGCGCCGTTCCAGCTGCTGGCGGCGGCCGGGCGGTCGCTGGCCGCGGTGCCCCACGACGAGCAGCTGTTCTGGCTGGACCGGCTCGTCGCCGCCGACGAGGCGGCGGGCACCGGGCTGCTGCGCCGCACCGGCCGGATCCTGGTGGACACCGCGGACGAGGACTCGGTACGGGCGGGCACCGACTGGTGGCTGGAGCTGACGGCCGCGGGCGGCGAGGGCATGGTCGTCAAGCCGCTCCAGGCGTACGCCCGCGACGGGAAGGGCCGCCTGGTCCAGCCCGGGATCAAGGTGCGCGGGCGCGAGTACCTGCGGATCATCTACGGTCCGGAGTACACGCGCCCCGACCACCTGGAGCGGCTGCGCGAGCGGTTCCTCGGCCACAAGCGCTCCCTCGCCCTGCGCGAGTACGCGCTCGGGCTGGAGGCGCTCGACCGGCTGGCGGCGGGGGAGCCGCTGTGGCGGGTGCACGAGGCCGTCTTCGCGGTGCTCGCCCTGGAGTCGGAGCCGGTCGACCCCCGGCTGTGAGATCCACCCGGGCGTGACCGGGGCGTAAAGCCAGGACCCCCGTACGGCCTCGAATTAGGTCGTATGGGGGAACTTTCCCGGAGAACTCCGGGAAACCCACCCGCGGGATCGTTCATCCAGGGCAGCGGAATGTCCGCGACCCTGGAAGGACGGAACGTCACCTATGAAGATGACCGCGCGCGGAAGCATTGCGGCACTCATGACCTGTATGGCCGCGGCCGGCGCGGCCACCCCGGCCGTGGCCGACTCGGTGCCGGTCGGTGTCCCGCTCGACGCCGTGAAGACCACGCTGGGGGTGGAGACCCCGAAGGTGGCGACCGGGGTGCCGGTGCCGACCGTGGGAGCGCCCGAGGCGCCCCGCTTCCACAGGGGGAACATGCTCCCCACCCCGCTGCTCCCGGCGGTCCCGATCGGCACCGAGCTCGGCAGCACCCTCGTCACCTCACCGGTGCCGAACCTGCTGGGCAAGCCGGAGACGGACGGCGAGGGCTCGCTGGAGTCACCGGCCACCGACCTGCTCGCCCGGACCCCCGGCGTGGTCGCCGGCGGTCTGCTGACGATGCCGGACGCCTCCAACTCCGGTGTGCCGAACGTGGGCCTGCCCGAACTGGGCCTGACCACCCCGGAACTGATCGGCGCCCCGACGGCGCTTCTCGGCCTCGGCACCCCCCGCTGAGCAGACGCCACGTCAAAGAGCCGCCCGGTCTGCGAACGTGTACGGCATGGGATTCCATGTCGACTCCGAGACCGGGCGGCTTCGCCGCGTCATCCTCCACCGGCCCGACCTGGAGCTGAAGCGGCTCACACCCAGCAACAAGGACGCGCTCCTCTTCGACGACGTGCTGTGGGTGCGCCGGGCCCGCCAGGAGCACGACGGCTTCGCGGACGTGCTGCGCGACCGGGGCGTGGAGGTCCACCTCTTCGGCGACCTGCTGTGCGAGGCCCTCGGCATCCCGGAGGCGAGACACCTCGTACTGGACCGGGTCTTCGACGAGAAGGAGTACGGGCCGCTCGCCACCGACCACCTCAGGTCGGCCTTCGACGGGCTGAGCTCAGCCGCCCTGGCCGAGGCGCTGGTCGGCGGGATGACCAAGCGGGAGTTCCTGGAGCGGCACACCGAGCCGGTGTCGGTGCGCTTCCACGCCATGGAACTGGACGACTTCCTGCTCGGCCCGATGCCCAACCACCTGTTCACCCGGGACACCTCCGCCTGGATCTACGACGGCGTGTCCATCAACGCGATGCGCTGGCCCGCACGGCAGCGCGAGACCGTCCACTTCGAGGCGATCTACAGGCACCATCCGCTCTTCACCGCCTCCGGCGCCTTCCACTACTGGTCGCAGGGCCAGGCCGACTACCCCTCGACCATCGAAGGCGGTGACGTGCTGGTCATCGGGAACGGCGCGGTGCTCATCGGGATGAGCGAGCGGACCACTCCGCAGGCGGTGGAGATGCTCGCGCGGGGTCTGTTCGCCGCCGGGTCGGCGACCTCCATCGTGGCCCTGGACATGCCGAAGCGGCGTGCCTTCATGCACCTGGACACGGTGATGACGATGGTCGACGGAGATACGTTCACCCAGTACGCCGGACTCGGCATGCTCCGCTCCTACACGATCGAGCCGGGTGACGGTCCGGGCGAGCTGAAGGTGACCGACCACCGGCCGGAGCACATGCACCGGGCCATCGCGGCGGCGCTCGGGCTGGACTCGATCCGGGTGCTGACCGCGACGCAGGACGTGCACTCGGCGGAGCGCGAGCAGTGGGACGACGGGTGCAACGTGCTGGCCGTGGAGCCGGGCGTGGTGGTCGCCTACGAGCGGAACGTGACGACCAACACCCATCTGCGCAAGGAGGGCATCGAGGTGATCGAGATTCCGGGCAGCGAGCTGGGGCGGGGCCGCGGCGGACCGCGCTGCATGAGCTGCCCGGTCGAGCGGGACGCGGTCTGAAGGCTTCGTCACATGCGGAGACAGGTCTGTATATCAATGCAGTGGATCGTATAGACTTCCAACATCCCCTGTCACCGTGATGCTGGAGCGACCCCATGGCCACCGACCTCGCCGGCCGCAGTTTTCTCAAGGAGCTCGACTTCACCGCCGCCGAGTTCCGCGGTCTGGTCGAGCTCGCCGCGGGCCTCAAGGCGGCCAAGAAGGCCGGGACCGAGCAGCCCTCGCTCCAGGGCAGGAACATCGCGCTGATCTTCGAGAAGACCTCGACGCGCACCCGCTGCGCCTTCGAGGTCGCCGCCGCGGACCAGGGGGCCCGCACCACCTACCTCGACCCCGCGGGCTCCCAGATGGGCCACAAGGAGTCGGTCAAGGACACGGCGCGGGTGCTCGGCCGGATGTTCGACGGGATCGAGTACCGGGGTGACAGCCAGGACACCGTCGAGGCGCTCGCCGCTCATGCGGGCGTGCCCGTCTTCAACGGCCTCACCGACGACTGGCACCCCACCCAGATGCTGGCCGACGTGCTCACCATGACCGAGCACACCGCCAAGCCGCTGGAGCGGATCTCCTTCGCCTACCTCGGCGACGCCCGCTTCAACATGGGCAACTCGTACCTCGTGACCGGCGCGCTGCTGGGCATGGACGTACGGATCGTCGCGCCGGAGGCCTACTGGCCGGCCGAGCCCGTGGTGGCCGCGGCACGCGAACTCGCGGAGCGCAGCGGCGCCCGGATCACGCTGACCGAGGAGATCGCCGAGGGTGTGACCCAGGCCGACTTCGTCCTGACCGACATCTGGGTGTCCATGGGGGAGCCCAAGGAGGTCTGGGACGAGCGGATCGCGGCCCTGTCCCCCTACGCGGTGACCATGGACGTGCTGCGCGCCACCGGAAACCCGGACGTGAAGTTCATGCACTGCCTTCCGGCCTTCCACGACCTCGGTACCGAGGTGGCGCGGGAGATCCACGAGCGCCACGGGCTGGATTCCCTGGAGGTGACGGACGAGGTGTTCGAGTCCGCCCACTCCCTCGTGTTCGACGAGGCCGAGAACCGGCTGCACACCATCAAGGCCGTGCTGGTCGCCACGCTCGGAAAGCCCCGGGTGTAGCCCTGCGCGCGGCCCCTCGCGCAGCCCCTCGCATAGTCATGCGCGGGCCGGTCGGGGCAGGGGAACAGCCGCGCGGAGGCGGCGGGTGCGGTGCCTTCTCGCCACCAACATGTCGCGCTTCTGTGACGGCAGTCACGATCTGGTGATACCGTCGATCGTGTGAGCCCCTTCACCGGTTCCACAGAAGCGACCGAACGGTGGCGCCACCTCCGGGTGACCCGGCAGGACGGCGTGGCCACCGTCACCTTCGACCGCCCCGACAAGCTGAACGCGCTCACCTTCGGCGCCTACGCCGACCTGCGCGACCTGCTGGCCGAACTGTCCCGTGAACGGTCCGTACGCGCCCTCGTGCTCGGCGGCGAGGGACGCGGCTTCTGCTCCGGCGGGGACGTGGACGAGATCATCGGCGCCACCCTCGCCATGGACACCGCCCAGCTCCTCGACTTCAACCGGATGACCGGCCAGGTCGTCCGCGCCATCCGCGAATGCCCCTTCCCGGTCATCGCCGCCGTGCACGGGGTCGCCGCCGGAGCCGGGGCCGTCCTCGCACTCGCCGCCGACTTCCGGATCGCCGACCCCAGCGCCCGCTTCGCGTTCCTCTTCACCCGCGTCGGCCTCTCCGGCGGCGACATGGGCGCCGCCTACCTGCTGCCCCGCGTCGTCGGCCTCGGCCACGCCACCCGGCTGCTGATGCTCGGAGAGCCCGTACGCGCCGCCGAGGCCGAACGGATCGGCCTGCTCAGCGAGCTCACCGAGGAGGGCAAGGCCCACGTACGGGCCGCCGAGCTCGCCGCGCACCTGGCCGCCGGCCCCGCCCTCGCCTACGCGCAGACCAAGGCGCTCCTCACCGCCGAGCTCGACATGCCCCTGGCCGCGTCCGTGGAGCTGGACGCCAACACCCAGGCCCTGCTGATGAACGGCCAGGACTACGCGGAGTTCCACGCGGCCTTCACCGGGAAACGGCCGCCCGCCTGGAAGGGCAGGTAGCCGGATGTCCAAGGGCGCCATGCGGGTCGCCGTCGTCGGCGGGGGACCGGGCGGGCTGTACGCCGCCGCGCTGCTGGCCCGGCAGGGCCACACCGTCGAGGTCTGGGAGAGGGGCGCGCCGGACGACACCTTCGGCTTCGGCGTGGTCCTCTCCGACGAGACCCTCGGCGGCATCGAGCAGGCCGACACCGTGGTCTACGAGGCCCTGAGCGCGGAGTTCGTGCGCTGGGACGACGTGGACATCGTGCACCGCGGCCGGCTGCTGACCTCCGGCGGCCACGGCTTCGCCGCCCTCGGGCGGAGCCGGCTGCTGGAGATCCTGCACGAGCGCTGCGCCGGGCTGGGCGTCCGGCTGCGCTTCCGTACCGGGGCGGTGGACGCCGCGGCGCTCGCGGCCTCCCACGACCTGGTGGTCGCGGCCGACGGGGTGCACAGCGCGACCCGCGAGGCCGGCGCCGCGCACTTCGGGCCGACCGTGACCGGCGGGCGGTGCCGGTACATCTGGCTCGCCGCCGACTTCGCCTTCGAGGCCTTCCGCTTCGAGATCGCGGAGACCGAGCACGGGGTGATGCAGCTGCACGCCTACCCCTACTCCGCGGACGCCTCCACGGTGATCGTGGAGATGCGGGAGGAGGTGTGGCGGGCGGCGGGCTTCGACCTGTGCGACGAGAACGAGTCGGCGGCCCGCTGCGCCAAGATCTTCAGCGAGGCCCTGCGGGGCCGGCCCCTGCACGGCAACCGCTCGGCCTGGACCCGGTTCCGTACGGTGGTCAACGAACGCTGGTCGCACGGAAACGTGGCGCTGCTCGGCGACGCCGCGCACACCGCCCACTTCTCCATCGGGTCCGGCACCAAGCTGGCCGTCGAGGACGCCCTCGCGCTCGCCGAAGCCGTCCGCGCCGAGCCCGGCGTACCCGCCGCGCTCGCGGCGTACGAGGCCGCGCGGCGGCCGGCCGTGGCCAGCACCCAGCGGGCGGCGGCCGCCAGCATGCGCTGGTTCGAGGAGGCCGCCGGATACGTGGGCCAGCCCGCCCGGCAGTTCGCCTTCAACCTGCTCACGCGCAGCCGCCGGGTCACCCACGACAACCTGCGGATGCGCGACGACCGGTTCACCCGGGCCGTGGAACGGGACTTCGGCTGCCCGGACGAGCGGACCCCGCCCATGTTCACCCCGTTCACCCTGCGCGGGCTGACCCTGCGCAACCGGGTCGTGGTCTCACCGATGGACATGTACTCGGCCGGGGAGGGCGTCCCCGGCGACTTCCACCTCGTGCACCTGGGCGCGCGGGCGCTCGGCGGGGCCGGGCTGGTCATGACGGAGATGGTCTGCGTCAGCGCCGAGGGCCGGATCACCCCCGGTTGCACCGGCCTGTACACGCAGGAACAGGCAACCGCCTGGCGGCGGATCACCGACTTCGTGCACACCTCCGCGCCCGGTACCGCGCTCGGCGTCCAGCTCGGGCACTCGGGGCGCAAGGGAGCCACGCGCGTGATGTGGGAGGGCATGGACGACCCCCTCCCCGAGGGCGGCTGGCCGCTGGCGGCCGCCTCGGCGCTGCCCTACCGGCCGGGTGTCTCGGCCGTCCCCCGCGCCCTCACGGAGCATGACCTGGCAGCCGTCCGCTCGGACTTCGCGGCCGCCGCGGTCCGCGCCGCCGACTGCGGCTTCGACCTGCTCGAACTGCACTGTGCCCACGGCTACCTGCTCTCCGGGTTCCTCTCGCCGCTGACCAACCGGCGTGACGACGCCTACGGCGGCTCCCTGGAGAACCGGCTGCGCTTCCCGCTGGAGGTCTTCGACGCGGTCCGCGCCGTGTGGCCCGAGGACCGCCCGATGACGGTCCGCCTCTCGGCCACCGACTGGGCGCCGGGCGGCACCTCCCCGCAGGAGGCGGTGGACATCGCGGCCGCCTTCGCCGCGCACGGCGCGGACGCCGTCGACGTCTCGACCGGGCAGGTCGTCGCGGACGAGGCCCCGGAGTACGGGCGCTCGTACCAGACCCCGTACGCCGACCGGATCCGCAACGCGCTCGGCGTCCCCGTCATCGCCGTCGGGGCCATCTCCTCCTGGGACGACGTGAACTCGCTGCTGCTGGCCGGGCGCGCGGACCTCTGCGCCATCGGCCGCCCCCACCTGTACGACCCCCACTGGACCCTGCACGCGGCCGCCGACCAGTCCTACGAGGGCCCGGCCGCCCCCTGGCCCCCGCCCTACCGGGCGGGCAGCCGCACACCGCCGACGGGCCGCGGCTGAGGCCCGGGCGGCGACGGCCTGGCTCACCCGCTCCGGGCTCGACTCGCTCCGGCTCACGCCCGACGAACTCGCCGGTGAACACGGCCGAGTCAGAGCCCGCCGACTGCTCGAGACCCCCGCCTGGAGCCCCTTCTTCAAAGGCTTCGAGCCCTACCACAAGCTCCTGAACACGATCCAGAGCACTGTCGCCCACCGCAGCGCCATCCTGACCTTCCCCTACGACTGGGAGTGCGACGCCGTCGCCCTGGCTTACGCCAGCCGGTGCCGCTACCGCCGCGCGCAGCGCGGGCACGCCCGTAGCACGGGTCATGTCGGGAGCCGTCGCCAGGGGATGAGCCGGTGAGGTCGCTCGCCCTCGTAGGCCAGGTCGACGTCCGGACCGCGAGAATCGTCCGGCGAGTACCCCACCGCGGGCCCGGACACGGCGTCAGGACCCTCATCGCGCAGAGAGCCACTGATCAGTCCATGGCCGCGCTCGCAGGGCTGGTGGATCGGTGGTTTGGCGCTGGCCGGGCGCGCGGTGCCGGCAACGTCGCGCCTCCGGCAGTCTGCCTCTTCGGACAGACCCAACCGGGACGGGGGGCGGTCAGGCCGACAGGCCCGGCCTGCGGGGAGCGGTTGGCGGGGGTGTGGCCACGCGCGGCGTCGGCGCTGTGGCCGGGGGGAGCCTCGGGGTTCCCTGGCCGGGGGCGGTCCCGGGCTGGGTGGTCGCCGACAGCCGTGCGGAGTGGGTCCCGGCCGCCTGCGCCAGGCTGTGCAGGGCCTTGACGTCTTCGGGGGCGAAGCGTCCCGCCGCGACGGCGGCGGCCACCGCAGCGTCGGCCCGCTCGGCGACGGCTCCGTATGGCCCTGCGGCCGGGCCAGGCCCCTCGGGCAGGTCGTGCGGGGGCAGCTGCTGCCAGGCTTCGCGGAGGGCACTGATCCGTGGATGGTCCGAGTCGGCCAGCTGCCGGCCCATGTCCGTCCCGATCCAGGCCTGGAAGGAGCGGGTGACGTCTTCGGCTGCGTGCACGGCCTCCTTGGGCGTGGTGTACGCGGGGGGTGCGGAGGTACCTGCGAGCCGCGTGGCCGGAGCGGCGTCGCCATCGGCGCTCGGCCCTTCGCTCAATCCCTGCTGCCGGGGTGGCCGTCCATCGAAGGATGTGACGGCCGGTGCTGTGGCCGGGCCATCCTGGCGGCGTTCGGCCGCTCGGTGTCTGGCGAGGTGGGAGCCCTGAAGGGCTGTGGCCATGAAGCCGGAGGAAACGTTTCCGCTCTCCGGCGGGGCCACCTTCCCGTCGAGGACGGCAAGCTGCGCCATGACGTCGCGGCTGAAGACGTTGCCGGGCAGCATGCGGGAGGCGGCGCCTGTCACATCGACCGTGTGCTGCCGCCCCTGCGCCTCGAACTCCAGCCGGTAGCCCAGGTACTGGCGGTCACCGTCGAAGACCAGTTCCCCGCGGACCTCGCCGCCCGCGGAGCGCACCGAAGCCTCCATCGAGTCCAGGGCATGAGGGAGGCGGGAAACGCGGCCGAGGCACGCCAGGTACGCGTCGCCCTCGATTCCGAAGGACTCTCCCGCGCTGTCGAGGGCCTCCAGGCGGACTCGACCGTCGGGGGCGGTCACCATGCCGATCGCCCCGAGGTAGCGCCCGTTGAACGTCACGAGCCGGCCGTCGCCGCCGTACTCGGCGTCGTGTTCGCGGCGCAGCGCCGTGTACTGGGCGTCGTTGTGGAGCACGAACGGCGCGTCCTTGCCGACCATGAAGACCCTGGCGTCCGGGTTGGCCTGGAGGATGATCTCCGCGTTGGCGATGGCGGCGCCGCCGACTCCGGCGATGACCCAGTCCTTGGCGACGAAGGGGTCGTAGTCGCCGTCCCCGACTTCGTCACCCATGAGGACGCGGCCGGGCGCGACGGCTCGGGCCTGCTCCCACGCCGCGGTCGCCCGCAGGGTCTCGGTCGCGCTCTCGACGCGCGTGTCCTCGGAGGCCCTCAGGGCCTCGGAGACCTGCCGGTCGGCAAGCACGTCCAGGGTCGCTGCGGCGTGGCCCTCGCCCCCGGGCAGCGCAAGGAGCCGGTCACGGGCCGCGGCGGCGTCCGGCGTGCCCGCCGCGGTGAGGGACTCCGCGAGAACGTCGGCCGCCTCCCGTACGGTCGGCACCTGCCGGTTGGCGCCCGGAACGATCTCGGGCGGAATGCCGGTGGCGAGCAGCGGGGAGCCCTGGACCTCGACCTTCACCGGGGGAGAGCCGTCGGCCGGGATGATCTCGGCGATCAGGCGGCCCTCGGCGCCGATGCTCAGCTCCGCCCTGCCGTCGATGAGGGGGCCGCGCACCGCAGCGGTGTCCTCCCACAGCTGGAGCGCGGGAAGGGGCACACGCTCCTGCGGACCCGCGAACTGGTACGGGTCGCCCATGCCGCTCTGGCGCAGGTGGCGTACCTGGTCGGCTGATTGGACGATCGCCTCGATGGGGTCGACGTGCCAGCGTCCCCGCGCATCCACGAGCAGGACGTCGGGGTCGCGCCCGGCGAGCGCGGCGCCGCCGCCGATCATGATCTCGAACTCCGGGTGCCGGCCTGCGGGCAGGGCCGCCTGCCGCGCACGCAGTTCGGCGAGCGTCCGGCTACTGAGGTCGGTCCGCTGCCGGGCGGCCTCGGCGGCCGTCTGTACCAGTTCCTCACGCGGTACAGGAGTCCCGTCCGGCCGCAGTCCGGGCATGGGGAACTCGCCCAGGGCCTGCGGAGCCTGCACCCGGGCGGCGCGCGCCGCCCGCGCTCCGGCCAGTGCCGCCGCGTCGGCTGCGTGCAGTCGCTCGACGGGCAGGGCGAGTTCTGCCATCGCGTCACGCGCCTCCTCCCGCAGGCGCGAGCGCACGATCTTCAGGCGTACGTCAGCCGCGTACGCCTCGGCGGCGTGGCTCTGCGCGTCATCGGCCGGCGCCCCCGGCCTGAGCCCCGACTCGTCGACGAGGATCGAGAACCGGTCGCGGGCCTCCTGCCGTTCCGGGGCCGGAAGCCCCGCCTCGTTCATCCGGCCCGCCAGGTAGTCGAATTCGCCCACACGGCCCAAGTCCGCGTCGGACAACTCCAGATGCGCGGGCAGTGCGGCACCGGTTGCCAGAAGGTCTTCCAGCGGTGCCTGTCCTTCGGCTGCAGACCGCTGCCGTACGGCGAGCAGCTCGCCCACTTCGCGGGACAGCAGCTGTCCGGCCTCCTCCGGCGGCAGCGTGTCGGCGAGCTGGACGACGTACCGGTCGGTGGTCGTGTTGGTGAAGGTGCGCGCCACCAGCGGCTGCGGCAGCGCCGCCGTGTCCAGGCGCAGCTCGATCCGCTGCCCGGCGGGGTCGCTGAGGAGGAAGAAGCGCCGCCCGTCCTGCTCGGTCATGGAGCCGCCGCGCAGCCGGTCGGAGTAGAGCTGCCGAAGCACCATCGGCAACGCGGCCTCCGCTTCGGCGAGCAGCCGTCCCTCGCCGATGTGCAGGTCCACTGACATTCCCCCGTTTGACGTGCCGATTCCCGTATGATCATGACATGTTGATCGCTCGTTCGGCGCAGGAAGCGCACCTCTACATGGATCTTCACGCCTGTGTATGCGGCGCGACGCAGTTCGCCCGGGAGCACCGGCTGGAGGACCGCGAGGGGGTCCTGGTCAGCGTGTACGAGGGGGTCTGCCCCCAATGCGGTCGTACGCGCTCCTACGCGTTCACGATCTCCGGCGACCGGCCTCCGGCGCCCCCGGCGTTTGGCGGTCCCGAGCCTTCGCAGATCATCGACCCCGGCGAGTTCCTGTGGGTCAGTGACCGAATGTCGACCGAGTCGGGGCTGAGGCTGCTGAACACCCCGGCGGCCGAACACCGCGAGATCCGTCCGGCCGCCGCGTACGGGACCGCCGCGCTCGAGGAGGTCGCCAAGTTCCTGCCGGAGGACGCCGACCGGATCCCGGAGGACCGCTTCACGTCCGAGCGGGGACGGGAGATGTACGCGAAGGACCCGTCACGGTTCACGCGCAAGGACATCGACGCCGCGCTGGAGCTGGACCGGAAGGTCCTTGCCGGCATCGACCGGTACAGCCCGCCTCAGAGCTGAGAGCGCAGCCAAGGGTGCGGCCCCGGTAGCAGAGGGCCGCGCCTCGGCGTTGGCTGGCAGGCTCAGGCCCTGAGGTCCAGCAGCAGGGCCATCAAGCCCACCAGCGTCGCGCTGCTGACGATCTCCCGTCGGGCGATCATGCCGGGGATGTCGGTCAGCGGGATCCATTCCAGCCGGTCCGACTCGTTGCGTTCGGTGGGCTCGCCGATACGACGAACCCCGTCCGCGCGGAACACGAAGTGCCGACTGTCGGTGATCCCGGCCGCCGGCTGTGCGTGGATCAGCGCACTTACGGCCTGCGGACGCCACCCGGTCTCCTCCTCCAGCTCCCGGGCCGCGGCAATCTCAGGGCTTTCACCGTCCTCGACCAGACCCATGGGCAGCTCCCAGGCCCAGGTGTCTGTGACGAAGCGGTGGCGCCACATCATCAGCACGCGCTGCTGCTCGTCGACGGCCGCCGCGACGGCGAGGTCCCGCAGCCGTACGACGTGGTAGTCGGTGCGGGCGCCGTCCGGCTGCTCCACGTCCAGCGAACGCAGCCGCACCCAGGGGGTGTCGTAGAGCGTGCGCTCGCCGTGAACGGTCCATCGCATGTCGTGCCTGCTCTCAGTGATTATCGGGTCGGACATCGGTGTGCCGCGGTCTCGGGCCCGCACTCCTGAGGCCACGGTGGACATGGGGAGCCCCGGCGTCGCCGCCGGGGCTCCCCCATGTCCTTTCATCGAGGGCAGCCGTATCACCGCCCTGATGTTTGTGGCTCAACCGGTCTTGCGGGCCTGGGCCAGCCCGGCCGGGTCGATCGCGAACGGGAACGGCTCCTCGACCAGGGTGACGACGCCCGGAAGGGCGGTCGCGGTCTCCACGTAGCGGCCGTCTTCCAGGACACAGCAGATCAGCCGGGGCGCCGGGTCGAACTCCAGGCGCCAGTAGTGCGGGATCCCGGCCTCGGCGTACAGCAGGGGCTTGACCTTGCGGTCCATGGGCTTGTTGCCGGGGGAGACCAGCTCCACGACCAGCTGGACGGCCTCGGCATCGATGCTGACGCCGTCCTCGGCGGTGGCGCCGGCGTCGGCGACGACGATGTCAGGCACGACGAGTCCCGACGGGAGCGTCACGTTGATCGCTTCCAGCACCTCGACCGCGGCGCCGGCGGCCTCGGCGGCCGCGTCCAGTGCCACGTGGAGGCGGAAGCCGGCCCGCTGGTGGCGCAGGCCCGGAGCCGGGGACATCACGAGTGATTCCCCCAGAAGCTCGTAGCGACGGGTGCGGTCCTCTGGCAGGGCCAGGACGTCGGCGACGGTCCAGGGCCCGTGGTGCTGGGCAATGCTGGCAACGCTCATTCCCTTCACCTCCTCATCGCGCGGCACTGACAGTGTGGCGCGGCACGGCGGCCGGTGTCTCATCACAGACGGCGATCTCTGTACCGGTGCTTGCGCGGCGGAACCGGGTGCAGACCGGTCCCCTTGCGAGACGGTCCCCCCGAATCCATGAAAAGCGCTGGTCAGCGAACCCGCTGCGCCAGTGAGGGCGTCGCCATGTCGTGTCTGCGACTCTGGTGGAACTGCGCCGAGACCGTGATCGGCAACCGCAATAGCCGTCCCGCGTGAAGCGAGATCTCCATGTGGGGCCGGGCCGCCCGGGCCCGGCCCCACATCTACCGGGCCCGGCCCCACATGGAGGCGTGCTCACACGGCCATGCGCTCGTCCGTTTCGAACAGCCGCATCTCCTGCTTGTTCAGGATGAGCTGGACGGCATGGGAGCCGCCGCCCCGGCCGACCTTCCAGAGCGCGCGGCCCCGCTGCGCCGCGCCCCAGGAGCCGATCAGTTCGCATTCCGCGTCGGTGAGGCCGATCGCCTCGCGCGTCATGGCCAGCGGCCGGGTGTCCTGGGCGAGCTGTACCCGGGTCTCGCACGAGGCGATGAGGTCCCGGGCGATGGCGACTTCCTGGGAGCCGGCCGCGCCGACCCCCTCGAAGTCGGAGAGACGGTGGGTGGCGAGGATCTGGATCGTGCCGGTCGCGCGGCTGAGCCGCAGGTCCGCGTCGATCTTCTTGACCATGGCCGCGCCGCCGGCCCTCATCTGGCGCCACAGCTCGTCCCGTACCACGACCCACGGCCGCTGGCCGGGCCGGTCGATGGCCGACTGCGCCCAGGAGGAGACGCACGACAGGACCATCGCCACGGTCTCGTCGCCGTACGCGGCCAGCGCGCTGATGTCCACGGACTGGATCGGCGCGTCCCAGTCCAGCGAGATGGAGGTCTCCTGGTCGAAAAGACCGCCCAGGTGCCCGGTCACCATGCCGCCGAGGGCGGACCGGATGGACGCCATGGACTCCCGGGCCCGCTGGATGTCGCCGTCCCGCACGCGCAGTTCGCGCGCCATCATGTCGGTCGGGTCGCGCAGCTTGTCGTAGACGAGGGGCAGCGTCGGTGTGCGCAGGGTGGTGGTCCCGTACAGCTCGCCGGTCAGGTCCCGCACCGCCACGTCCAGGGCTTCCTCCTCCTGGGGCTGGAGTGCGCGTCGCAGCTGCAGTTCCAGCAGCGCCTGGAGGAGGGTCAGCCGGCGCCGGTGGATCTCCGTCAGCCGAGCCTTGAGCACGGCAGGGTCGGTGATCGAGCCCAGGTCGGCGCCGAGGGGGCCGGCGTCGAGGGGGTTGAGGCGGCCGGGCAGGCCGGGCCCCAGCCGCACCGGTTCGACCCCCAGGTGACGGCACAGCTGCCCGTACTCGCCCTTCACGTCCCCGGCGATGAGGGCTCTGCTGCCGAAGGGCATGAGCCGGTAGACGAGTGCCTTGACGTGCGCGGACTTCCCGCTTCCGGGGACGCCGGTGATGATCATGTTGGGGTTGGTGACCAGCCCCGCCGACACCCACACCGCCGGGTGCGCGGAGAACGCCCCGGTGGTGAGGGTGTTCTGCCCGATGTACGCGCCTACGGGAGGCAGGGACGCGGCGTGCAGGAACGGGAAGGCCCCTGCCGCCGAGGTGGTGGTGGCACGGACGACCTCCCCGCGCGGCAGGGACGCGGCCCGCCCTGCGTAGGGCCCCTTCCACCCCTTCTTGGGCGCCACCCGCATCACCGAGTCGGCGTCCTCCAGCAGCCGGGCCTGCTGCCGCTCCCGCGCGCTGAGCTGTACGGGTACCCGGGCCGCCGGGGCACGGCCGATGCCCGCGGCCTCCCCGAGGCCGTCGCCCGCGAGGTCTGTGTCCGCGCCCGTCCGGCGCCGGAACAGGCCCATCAGAACGCGCCCCGGCGGTCGGGCAGGCCCTGGCCGAGGGGGAGGGCGCCCGCGGCGAATCCGGTGTCCTGCGTGCCCCACATGCGGCGCACTTCCAGGTTCGCGGCGGCCGCGTCCGCCTGGAGCTCCGCGCAGGCGGTTTCCAGCTCGTCGTGGTCGGTCACCGTCACGGAGAGGATGGCGGTCATCCGCACCACACCCTGGCCGGCTGCCCGCGCGGCGTCCTGCGTACGGGCGACAACCTCCGCGCGCCTCTCGTCCTCGGACTCGTCCCGGCCGGTCTTGGCCCGGAGCTTGCGGGCCGCGTTGCGCTTGGTGGTCTCCTTGGCCAGCTCCGTACGGGCCCGCCGGGGGCCGAGGGGCTCGTACACCAGCGACATGGCACGCCGGGCGTTGGCCCGGGGCCGCAGCAGGGGCTGCAGCACGGTCGCGTACACCTGGCTCTGGGGCCAGGTGCGGACCTGGTAGGAGACCGTCCACGCCCCGTCGTGCTGGTAGGTGCCCATGCCGGTCTCCGCGTACGCGGGGCCGGCGAGGGCCGGTTCGACTCCGGGTTCCACCCCCTGCCAGCCTTCGATACCGGCGGCGGCCTTGCGGGTGGCCAGCATGACCTGTGCGTCCGGGTCGTAGGCGGTGCGGATGGTCTCCGCGACGCCGCGGGGGCTCAGCCATTCGGTGACCTGCAGGCTGGCGCTGGACAGGGCCTGGCCCATGGCCGCGATCTCGCGGACGAGGACGGCGGCCGCGCCGATCTGCCCGCCGCCGGCGCCCTTGACGGCGAGGCGGGCGCGGCCCGCGGAGAGCGTCACCGACAGGTACGTCTCACGGGCCGAGGCCGAAGGGCCTGCGCCCTCCATGACGTCCGTGAGCGAGGCGACCGCCGCGGGCGGCGCGTCCGGGCTGATGTGCCGGGCAGTCCAGGACATCAGGGCCGCACCGTCGTCGGGCAGGACGCGCTGGTGCACGCTCAGCCGTGTGATGGGCGAGTCCTCCGTGCAGTACGTGCGCAGCAGTGCGGCCCATCCGGCCACTCGTGCCGCCTGCTTGCCGGTGTCGATGAGCGCCAGCCCCGGGTAGGAGACCCGGGCGACGGCGGTGTAGGTCCCCGCGATCGGGTCGTGGACGACGCCGAGCTGTCCGCCCAGGCCGTCCGGGGCTTGCAGGATGCGCAGCCGGGCGAGGGTGCCCGGCAGGTCCATCGGCTGTTCGCCCGTCTGCTTGTTGTGGGGCGCGGACGCCCCGCTCATGAACAGGTTGCGCTTGGTTGCCACGGCGATTTGGTGCCTTACTGCGAGGAGTATCCACTCGTCTGCGGACAGGCCCATGACCCTGCCCAGGGCGAGGGCCACGAGAATCAGGCTGGTGGGGATGCACAGGGCCGCCGCCGTCCAGCTGGCCAGGTTGAGCGGGACGAGCAGCAGCAGGGACGCCACCGCGATCAGCGCGAAGCCTGTCCCGGACATGTGCCCGAACCACCCGGACCGCTCCGACTGCCAGCCGCCGTACGAGGTCGGTGAAGTCTGGGACATTTACGGCTCCGTGGGGAACGTGGACGGATCGGCCATCTCAGTCTTTTCGAACGGACTCGTCCTGGCCGCGGGCTTGGGAGGCTCCGGCGGTACGACGACGAATCCGGCTTCCAGTGGCGGCGCCTCGGGTTCGGCCGCGGGGCGGGGTTTGCGCTGGGCGTACACGGCGTGCCGGCCACCCGGGGCTCCGTGGCCCAGGCCCGCGTTCGCGGCGGTGTTGGCCATGCCGGACTCCGCGGTGTCCTTGGCGACAGCCGCGACCTGCAGACCGACTGCGGCCACCGAGGCAGCGCCCGCGAACACGCCCTTCTTCGCCGCACCGCCTGCGGCACCCGCAGCCCCACCGGACGGGCCGACCGCGGACGGCGCAGCCTCGCTTTCGAGAGCCTTGGTGTAGCCGCTTCCGCCGCCCACCGAGCCCGCGCCGTCGCCGCGGGCGGACCCGGAGGCCGAGGATCCGGCCGAGCTCATGAGGCCGGAGAACGCGGAAGACCCCTCACCGTTGGTCGTGAAGGTCATGAATTTGGCCAGGGCGGGCCAGCTGAAGCAGGCCAGCAGGAAGATGAGCAGGCCGACGATCATGTTCTGCACGCCGGAGGATTCGCCCAGCGCGAAGAAGCCGATACTGAAGCAGAGGATGATCACCGGCTTCATCATGATCAACGTGATCAGTGCGTTGCGGGCCTTGGGCCACCACTCGGTGGTGGTCTCGCTGATCTGCCCGGCCAGCGTGATCGGCATCGTGACGCACAGGATCATGATTCCGGCCTGCCGCAGCAGCAGTTCGAGCCACAGCGCGCCAATGGCCAGAATGCAGATGATGCCCACAACGATGACGACCCCGACAGCGGCGCTCTCCATGGTTGCCCCGGAGATCAGCACAGCGCTGGCCGTGGCACCGCCGCCCCCGCCTGCAATCAGACCGCCGAACATCTTCCCGAACTGCTCTTGCATCGCCGCAGTAGCCGCATCAGACCCTTCACCGCCATTGGTGAACGTGTAATTGATGATCCACGTACTGATCTCGTCACTCAGACCGAGGGCCGCCTGCGTGAACACGATGTAGACGGGGGTGATCACAGCCCATTTGGCCAGCCCCCCAATGGCGGTACCGGCAGCTTCGCCACGCTGGGAGATGGCAGTCTTTGCGAACTGGAGGATCAGCAGGAAGGCCGCGAGCATCGCGGAAATGGTCGTGGCGATAGCCAGCGGCTTACTGATCCCGGTGTCCCCCAGTTTGATCGTGGAGGACTGGTTAAACAGTTGGGCGAACTCATGCAGCAGCCACACCACGGACTTCCCGAGGTAGTTGGCTGCTTCCTTCAGTGCATCGGACGCGAATTCGCTGAACTTTCCGGCCACCCAAGCGCTCAGGCTCGGTCCCGGTGGCGGGTATTCTCCCTCCCACTGCTTCTGGCAGACAGAGAAGGGTTTCCCACCCTCAACGCATTTGGTGAGTTCCTCGTTCAGCTTGTCCCAGTGCTCCCAGCCTTTCGTGTCCTGAGTTTTCTTCCTCCACTCTTCCAGTCTCTTCTTTTCGAATTCTTTCTGGTCTTCTGGTGTCCCGCAGTCGCGGCTCGCGTTTCCGTCAGCGCCTTCGCAGACTTTGGGCCCTCCACCCGTGCCGCCATCCGGCAAAGCGCAAATAGAAGAGTCGTTGATGGCATCCAGCAGGCAATATTTCCCGTTGGTGTCAACACCGATGTTCCACCCGCCCTCAGCGAAATCCTTCGGAACCGGGTCGGGTGGTCCCACCTTGGAGTGGTATTTCGGGTCGTCAGCAGCCAGTGCCGGCGCGGAGGCCGCCCCGAGCGCGCAGAGCAGGACAGCCACTAGCACCAGCAGGCCGCGGGTGAGGAACCCTCCGCCTCTACCCATGGAGCACCTGTACCCATCGGTCCTGCCACGCGTACGGCGAGTCGGGGAAGTAGGCGACCGGGGGCGATGAAAGCTTGTCGAATTCGTTGGTCAGCTTCCAAGTGCCGTTCTGCCAGCGCAGGATCACGCTGGTGAGCTCGTTCCTGCGAGGATCCTTGTCTGGGGCACCGTCCGGTCCGGTCGCGTACCGGTCGTAATTCATCCAGACCTCTACGACATCCCCCTTAGGGATCCCCGGGGCAGGCACACTCAGAGCCCGGACCGCCGTCACCGAGGTCGTGAACCGGACCTCGGAGGTGGTGCCGCCCGAGGGGGGCAGGCCGACCGCCTCGCGCAACTTGCGCACGTCCGAGACCTGCTTGTCGACCAGCCCGGTCGCATTCGGGGAGACCATCGCGGACAGCTGCTGTGCGGCCTTCTGGTCGTCCAGGAAGGCGTATCCCTCCCACCAGTACACCGCCGCACTGACGGAGCCGATGGGCGAGTGCTGCCACCCTGTGCTGATTCCGTCCTTTTGCCCCGTCGGCTTGTCCAGGGTCATCTTCTTGCCCGTGGCGGGCGTAAGCCGGTCCGTGGGAGATGACGACGCAGGCACCGATGGGCTTGCTGGCGGTGCACTCGCCGCAGGAGACTTCGGGTCGTCTTCCATGAGGACCGCCGCGGCGAAGCCGCCGCCCACCAGCACGGCCGCGCCCAGCACGGCCAAGCCAGCCAGGGCGAAGCGGGCCCGCCGGGCCTTGAGGTCGGAGTCGCGCCCCATTACTTGCCGAAGAGGTTGTAGGCCATCAGGATCAGGGCGCTGGTCGCGCCGATCCCGCCGGCGCCGACCAGGGATGCGAGGACGCCCGTCTTGCCGCGCGCAGCCAGCTGCGCGTTCGAGCTGTTGTGTCCGACGGCTATGGCCGCCCAGGACAGCAGGCCGCCCATCACGGCGAGGGCCAGGCCGACACCGGCCGTCCACCCCAGGACCGTGCCCACGGCGGTGTTGAGTTCCGACGGAACCGTCGGTGTGAACGCGGGGACCGGACCGTCGGCCAGCACACCGGCGGCCAGATTCTTGATGCTCATGCGGACCTCTTAGGCAGGAACTGCAGGGGAAACGGGGCGAAGGACCGCCGGCTGCGGAGCCGGCGGGAGCGGATCGCCCCAGGACTGATGGGCCGCGGCCAGCACGGCGGCCGCGACCTGCGCGGCGGCCTGCCGGGTACGGGAGTGGACGCGGCCGGAGCGCAGGCCGCTGGCCCGCACCCCCGCGTCGTACGGCAGGTGGACGACCGCGGCCGTCCGCCCGGAAAGCATGGTGGCGGCCGCGCGGACCACGGCTGGGAGTCGGCCGTCACCGGTCGCGACGAGAACGGCGACCGCACGGTGCAGCGGGAGACCCTCGGCGGACATGACCATCACGGCCTGCTGCACCGACTGCACGCCCTCCGCCGTGGCGGCGGCGCACAGCACGGGCACCGCGTACGGCAGCGCGGTCCAGGTCCGTGTCAGGCCGGGGACATCCGCGCAGCGCGCCGTGAGGAGGTCATGGGTGATCGGGTACGCGGTGTCCACAACCGCCGTCCGCCACCCGCCGATGGCTGCCAACTGGTACCAGGCGGCGGGGTCTGACGGCAGGTCAAGAGGTGGAGCGGACCACTCCCGCCCGTCGGTCAGCACCTCGAAGTCGGCCACGGGGCCGCGCAGTGGCATGCAGGAGGCCCGGACGGTCTCCCGCGAGAGCGGAGCCGAGGGGGGCAGCGCGGCCAGGCCGCCCCCCACGCGGTCCGAAGTCCAGGCGGGCCAGGGCGAGGTGAGGCGTGCTGCGGTGTCGAGCACCACCGTCTCGCCCGTACCCGCCAGCGCGCCGGCCAGCAGGCAGGACAGCGTCGAGCGGCCGGCCCCGCCCGAAGGCGCCAGGACAGGCACGATCAGCCGTGCTTCGACAGGAAGCTCCGGCAGGAAATGGGTACGTTTCCCCACTAACCCCCCCGTAGAAGCGCATCCAATATTTGCGTGCGCAATTCTTGGGCGCCGATCGAGGAAGGATCAAGCGCGTATGAACACTACATGCCTCGCCGCGCAGCGCTCTTCCATATCCACCAGGCGGACCCCTGACCTGTGATGGCATAGTGTCAGGCACTGTCAGACCTCCCGGCCCGCACGTAGGGGCCGGTCGAGGTGGCACAAGATTTATTTCATGAAGCAAACAATTTTGGCCGGCCGGGGGCTGGGCTGGCCATGGGGGCAGGGGGTGCAGGGGGGTGGATGCCAAGAAGCTGATGGCCGCCGCCGCAGCGGCCATCGTCGCCACACCGATGGCCATCGGCCTGGGTGTGGTCCTGGTCGTGGCCGCGTTCGCCGACGACGACAAGAGCCCGGGTCTCGGCGGATCGTGGCCGACGGCGGGCTCTTTGAAGATCGGGGGCAAGGACGGTGTCCCGGCCGAGTACGCAGGACTGATCACGGACGCGGCCGCGCGCTGCGACGAGGGTCTGCCGCCCGCGATCCTGGCCGCCCAGATCTGGGCCGAATCCAACTTCGACCCGACCGCGGTCTCCCGTGACAGCGCGGGTAATCCCATCGCCTCCGGGATCTCGCAGTTCATTCCGGGAACGTGGGCCACCGAGGGGATCGACGGTGACGGCGACGGCGACAAGGACGTGATGGACCCGAAGGACGCGATCCCGTCCCAGGGATCGATGATGTGCGGGCTGCTCAAGACAGCCAAGAAGCACCCGGAGTACAACGGATCGGCCATCGAGCTCGCACTCGCCGGGTACAACGCCGGCTGGGGAAGGGTCGAGCAGTTCGGCGGGGTACCCCCGGTCGGCTTCGCTGAAGGGCAGACCTACAACTACGTCAAGGCGATCATGGCGCGCTCCGTGCTCTACACCCAGACCGGCGGGGGCGGCGGTCCCGTCGACCTCCCGCCCGGGTTCTCCCTCCCTCCGGACACTCCTCCGCAGGTGCAGACGGCCGTGGCCTGGGCGCTCAAGCAGAAGGGCGGCTGGTACAACCTCGGCGGCACCTGCACGAACGCCCACGGCGAAGACCCCGCCGGGTGGTGCGACTGCTCCTCCCTCATGCAACAGGCGTACAAGGCGGCCGGAATCACCATCCCCCGCACCACGTGGGACCAGATCGACCTGCCCATCCGGATCGACCTGGACCACCCCAAGCCCGGGGACCTGGTCTTCAACCCCGGCTCGGACGGGAACGAGAGCTCCCCCGGCCATGTGGCCATGTACATCGGCCAGGGCATGATCATCGAAGCACCCCGCACCGGAGTCCGGACCCGGATCGTCCCGTACGACAGCTGGCGCAACTCCACCAGCTACATGGTCAAGGCGGTCGCGATCCGGCGGGTGGTGAACTGGTGACGGACCTGAGGAGCGGGAGCACGACCATGGCCGAGCAGCTGTACCACCCCTGGGGCGTCGTCAGCCCTGCGTTCTGGACCGGAGGAGCCGCCCCCGAGGATCCGGTCGCCGGGGCGGTGGCCGAGGAGGGCGTCGTGGAGGAACCGGCGGCGGCCGGGGACAGAGTCGTGGAGGCATCGGCGGCCGCAGATGCGGTGGCCGCGCCGTCGCCCGCCGACAGCCGCTTCGTGGAAGATGCCCTGGCCGCGATCCGAAGCGCGGTCGGCGCCGCGCAGAAGGACAAGGCCGTTCTGCTGGCCGAGGAGCTGGACTCCGCCGTCACCGCCGAGTTCGGCGAACTGCACCTCGACACCGTCCAGGTCCGGGAGATCCGCGGCTACCTCGCCGATCTGACCGGGCATGCGGAGACCGGACTGGCCTGGTACCTGCACGCCCTCCGCCTTCGCGGCGCGCTCCAGGGCCCTGACGCTCCGGGCACCCAACAGGCAGCCCGGCGCGCGTACAGCATGTGGCGCACCCTCCAGCCCGCCCGGGCCCTGGCCGTGGCGACCACCTTGCTGGATACCGTGACCGACGTACTGGGCCCCGACTCCGATGCGGCCCACCGCACCCGCCGCGCCATCGCCGCTCTCCCCGGAGGCGTCCCAGCGTCCGGTGTCCGCTGACGCCGAATCTGAACCGTCTGCCACCCAAGGTGGGCCAAACAGGTGAATAGGGCTGGTGACGGCGTCGTTAGGCTCCGTTCCTATGACTCCTCCAGACCCTGCGGCCAAAACACGCTTCCTCGTCTTGCACGACTACGGGATGGGCGGTTCATGGTGGTGGATCCACGCGCGGTCGGCCCGGGAGATCCTCGAGACGTTCGCGTGGGCCGAGGTTGTCACCCGGCCGGAGACGGTGACCTGGGCCGAGGACGACGAGCTCGAAGAAGTCGACATCGACGCACCACTCATGCCTCCAGGTCTGGATGGCCTGCGTGCCAAACGTGACGCGCAGCGCGGGCGTCCGGGCTTCGGCGCACTCGCGGACAGGAGCATCGTGTACGTGCGGCGCCACTGGGACGACGAGGACGACGGCGGACCCGTCTACCTCATGGAGGTGGAATCCGACGGGCGCCGGACCCGGGAAGTGGAGCTGGCTGGGGACGGGAGCGGCCTCATCAGGAGCGGGCCTGACGACTGGCCCTTCAACCCACCGGTCGTCGACTTCTTCGACCCGGAACTGGCTGGCCAGGAGATCACCCGGGAAGAGTTCGAGGAGCAGTGGGAACGCGCCCGCCCCGCTGCAGGCCTGTAGCCGCCACACCACGCGATCCAGCCTTGATGGCGAACGGACCAAGTCCGGTAACAGCGGACATCCGGACACCCCGGCGCTGTGGAGGAAACAGCTGAGGCTGTCACCTCTGGGAGGTGACAGCCTCAGGGCGGTCCACGCGCCAACGCGGAGCAGCCGAGGTCCCACGCGGCAGGGTTTGCAGCCAGTAGCCGTCAGGGGGACTGTCCAAGCGGTGCCTCACCGGCCTGGTTGCTCCAGCGTCATTCGGAGGGGACCGGAACACAAGCTTGACTTGGACAAAGCAGAGCCAACACATGGCTCATAGCCGTACCTGTGGCCGAAAAGAGCCCATCACGGTGTGCCGAGTCCACGGCCCGGACGCCCGCCGGTCACAGAGTTCCCAGTTCAGGAGCGACTGAGAACTGTTCCAGGACTGGCCCGTTCACGGCGTCTCACAGCGTCGTCCCGATGGAACGCCGGTGAGCCAAAAGGCCCGGCGACCTCGCCTGTCCGGCCGTTCATGGTCACGGGGCTGAGATGATTGGGAACGGCACCACAGCCGTGGGGGGAACGCCAAATACCCCTGCGTGCACGCCTTTTGCAGCCAGTAGCCGCTGGCGAGGCGCCACCTGTCGGCGTCTCGCCAGTCCACCCATAGTGAGGACTGCCCTTACATGCCCAGGAAGCCCAGCGCACCCTGTTCCAGCGCGCCCAGCTCCAGTAACCCCGGCTCCAGCGCGGTCGAGCCCGCCGTCGCGCAGTTACCCCGCCCCGAAGAGCCACCCCGCCTCACCCTTCCCCTGGTGATGGGCGTGATCTCCTTCCCCGTACTCGGCACGGTTCTGGCCGTCACCGGCATGCCGAGTTCCGAGATCTACCCTCTCCTCGCGTACTGCGGGGGCATCGGATCCGCCGTCCTCATCGCGGCCAGCGGGGGAAGGAAGCTGATCACCGGCCTCGCGGAGCTCGTACTCCGTGTGAGCCAGTGAGGGGACGGTCATGGGACGCTCCGAGAACCCCGTCGACTTCTCCGTTCCCGAACGCGGCCACCTCGCTTCTCAGCTGCGCCAGTGCCGGGTGGCGGCCGAGCTCACCTACGAGCAGCTCTCCCTGCGGAGCGGGCTGTCGTCCGCGACGCTGAAGCGCGCTGCCGCCGGCAGGAAGACCCCCACCGAGGTCACCGTCGTCCGGTACATCAGGGCGTGCGGGGCCGGCGATCTGGAGATCGCCGCGGGCAAGGCCTACTGGCGGCGGGCACGGGCTGCCGAGCGGGGGTTCACCGGCCGGGGTCTGCCCAGCCCCTCGCTCATCGGCACCGAGGGGGAACTGAGTCAGGCGTTGGTCAGCCTGTACCAGAAGGACGGCGCTCCCTCACTGCGCGAGATGCAGCGCAGGGCGGGCAAGGAATGGCTGGCTCTGAGCAGCGCTTCCCGGATCGTCAACCGCCAGGCGCTGCCGACCACGCCCGCCCAGATGGGAGCTTTCCTCCGGGCGTGCAGCGTCCCCGAGAAGCAGCACAAACCTTGGCTGGACGCTTGGAACAGGGTGGTCGGACCCGGGCGGTTCGTGGTCACCAGGACCGAGCGCCTGGAGAAGTGGCGGCTCCTCAGGAACTCGGTGGTCCACCAGGATCCGCGGACCTTCGCCGAGATCGTCCACTCCATCCCCGGCGCCTCGCAGAGTGAGCGCGCGACGCCCGGGGCGATGTGGGACCGGCTGCTCTACGAGTCCTTCGTGACCCTCGACCACGAGGTCTTCGGCAAGCACCGGCGCGCCAAGATTTCGTAGGGAGTCGCATCCGCCGAGCACATCTCTGCTCGCTTGCGAGGGGGAGGGGCCCGACCGGCTGTCGCCGCGGGCCCCTCGCTCCGTCCTTCCTTTCCTGTGTCCGCGCTACAGCGGCGCGTTGAGCGCGGCCTCACGGCGGCCCAGCTCGGCGGCCGCCGGATGGACGGCGGCCATCGTGATCGTCTCGGATACCGACAGGTACATCTCGAAGGCCTCGTCCGCGCCCGGCGGTGGGGGAACCACGGGCGGAGCCTCTTGATGCCGGCCGGTCGCGCACGCGGCCAGCTGGAACCGAGGGGTGAAGGCGTGCAGGGTGTTGATCCAGTCGGCCTCGGCGAGCTCGCGGGCTGGTTCCTCCTCGCCCACGTAGGTGCGCATCCACCCCGCGTACAAGGCCGTCAGATGCTCCACGACCGCCGAGTGCAGGTACCAGCAGTGGGTGATCTGGTTGTGGAGCTCGAACGTCGTACGCAGCCAGTCCACCCAGCCAGCGAGCTCGCGCATCCGCAGACGGCGCTCGGGCGGCTCCATGGCGGCCCAGACCCAGCGCTGCGGTTCGCCCCGTTTCGCGGTGGGCGGCGAGGGCCACAGGTCGGCGGGATCGGTGAGCGGGTCAGACACGGCCGGCCTCCTCGGGGGCGGTGGTGGAGGCGGGCGCCTTCACCAGGCCGACGGCGTCCGCCGAGGGCCCGGGCGGGGTCGGGGGCACGGCGAGCAGCTTCTTGATGTCCCTGTCGCGGAAGGTCAGCCGCATCCGAACCTTGATGGGCGGCAGGTTCGTGTACTGCGCGATGGCCGTGAAGTCCGGGAGCTGCTGGAGGGAGTGGACGGGGGCGAGGTCGGTCTCGGTCGCGGAGGTGTTGGTGGAACGCTCGCCGCGGGATCGGCCGTGGGAGGTCTTCAGGACCTCGGTGCGCCCGTAGAGGCCGGAGAAGTACCGCAGCGTCTCCAGGTCTCCGCAGCCGGGCAGGAGCATCCGCAGGCCGGACGCGGAGAGCACGGTGTTGGCCTTCTGCACACCGAGGCGGTCGCGGAGCTGGGACAGGTCGTGCCACACGGTCAGGACGGTGATGCCCATGCCGCGGCCGGTGGTGAGGATGTTCGGCAGCCGGGGGTAGCGGAGCATGTTGCCGGCCTCGTCGACGAGGACTCCGACGCCGGGGTCGAGCGCCTTGCCGGTGGCGTTGTAGCGGACCTCGGCGCCGTGGATGGCGGAGGCGATGAGTGAGGTGAGCAGCGGGGCGAAGCGGTCGGCGTCGGCTTCGGAGGCGATCAGGCAGATGGTGCCGTTCTCCTCGAGCCACTGCTCGGCGGTGAAGTCAGAGGAGGCGCAGGTCTCCCGGACTTCCTCGTCGGCGTAGACGCGGGCCAGGACGTTGAGGCTGAACTGGATGGAGCCGACTCCGTCCTCGTGCAGGCGCAGCCACGGGGAGGCGTAGTCGTCGGCGACCTCGGCGTAGCCGTGCTGGAGCAGGACGGCGCGGACGTGGTCGACGGCGTCCTTGCCGAGCGAGAGCCAGCGGCGCATGCCGTTGATGCCGGTGCCGGAGAGGTTCGCGGCGAGGAGGACGCCCTTGAGGACGTTCTTGGCCTGGTCGATCCACGGTGCGGCCCGCTGGTCGTCGCCGGAGGCGGAGGCCTCGGCCATCCAGGAGGCCATCCGGTCGGCGGCCTTGGCGTCGGTGCAGTAGTCGACCGGGGACCAGTGGTCGCTGGCGCGGCCGGGGATTCCGGCCGGGGCGATGACCCAGACCGGTCCGAGCGCGCGGCGGCGGGCGTAGATGATGTCGAGGTCGGCGGCCTTGGTGGTGGTCACGACCAAGGGACCCTGCCACTCGGCGGCGTTGGGCAGAACCAGTCCGGTGGTCTTCGACGAGCCGGGTACGCCGAAGACGGTGGCGGAGATGTTGGGCTGGGCGGCCACGATCTTCTTGGTGCGCATCCCTCGGCCGGCCGTGATCCGGTTGGCCCGCTTCGCCGGATCCTTGGGGGCGGCCAGCCGACGCTCGACGGCGGGCCCGCCCCACTGCGCGCCACCCGCGCTGCCGCGCGAGCTGAACAGCCTGAGGATCCTCAGGAACACCAGGAACGGCACCAGGATGAGAACCGCCATCAGGGTGTAGAACAGCCAGCTCGGCGGGTCCGGCTGATAGACCGAAGCCGGGCCCTTGACCAGTGCGGAGAGCGCGGTCGTGGGCAGGTCCTGGGTGGCGTGTGCCCAGCCCCGGCCCGAGAGGAACGAGGCAAGGGGCCCTGCGAGCAGGCTGGCCCCGCCGACCACCGCGACGGCGCCGATCCCGTACAGGGCAAGCACGGAGTTGTCGTCGAGCCCGGCGGACGCCGATGTACTGGGTTCGGCCACTCAGGCCACCATCCTCTTGTCTGTCTCCTGCCGGACTACTCCGGGCAGCGGGTGCGCGGGAGGGGGAGCGGCGTCCGGGGCGGCCACACGCGCCGCGACCGGCCACTCACCGTCGGGCGGGGGTGGCGTGAGCTCCCAATTCGCCCGCGCCGGCGCCCCGTAGCCCGTTGCGAGGGTATCGACCAGGGCCGCCGCGCGATGAGGGCAGGGTCCTCGGCCAGACACCAGACCCCGGAACGGAGCGTGAGGATGCTGCCTCCGGGGCCAGCGACCGTGTTCCCGCCATGCGAGGGCAGCAGTCGTCGCCCATGTCCGGGGTCTCGATCGACTGGGGTTCGACCCTGCAGACGCGGCGATGAACCCCGCCGCCCGCACTACCACCCACATCGGGAACTCTGCTCCCCGCGCCCGAGGGGAGGTTGAGCCTTCTGCCGCCGCCTGACGTACTGTCCCCACGCATGTTGGGCCGCTGCTGCGGGAGTGGATCTCCGAGGCCAGCCCGCCCCAGACCCTGTACAACCTCGTTGCCAGGACATCGACGCCGCGGCCGCACAGGCGCGTGACCTGGCTCCAACGGTGACGGCCCGCCTCCTATCGATCCCGGATCCGGTCAGCCTCCCCTAGGGTGATCTTTTGTTTCCCGAGAGGATGAGCGCTTGAAGTCGACTCGTGTACGCCGGTGTCTCGCAGTCGGTGCAGCCTTGATGATGGCCGCCACAGCGGGGTGTACCAAGGCGCCGGACCGCGTTGACGCGGCCCCACCGGCCAGCACAAGCGGACCGGCCGTGACCCCGCGCGTCGCCCACGACCCCCCGGCGAAGTTCAGTCCGTCGGGAGTCCTCATGCCGTGGGAGGCATCCTCCGGTCTGCTGAGCGTGGGTGGCACATGGCTGTCTAACACGCGGAGTCCAGTAGTCCTCCACCACGAGATGGCGTATGTAGCCACCCCAGACCGGCTGCTGGCGTTCGACACCACCAATGCCGAGACCAAGGACAGCATCACCCCCGAAGGCGAACCGCTCGCGAAGCTCACGCGAAACAGCCCCAACGGGGCAGCGCCGCCTGTCGTCACCGGGGGTAGTACCTCCCCACTGGTCCTCGCTCCGTTCCTGGTGCGGCAGGCCGCGGTCGGGACGCAGTCCGCGCGTACCTCGGCGGAGATCGTTGCGGCGGACGCGGCCACTGGCAAATTCGCGTGGCGGCTGCCGTTCGAGGTGCCGGAGTGGACGAAGGAGGTGCTGAGCCCGCTGACTGTCTCGGTCGTCGGATCCTCTGGCAACGTCGCCGTCGTCACGCTCGCCCACAAAGACTCGGTGGTCTACTCCGCCTCGACCACCTACGCCATCGATCTCACCGCCCATCGCGTGCTGTGGACCCAGGACATGTTCAAAGCCTCCGCGGTCACGGAGGGCATGGTGACGGGCGAGAAGAGGAACAAGCCGATCGACGATTACTCCACTGCCGTCGGGTACGACCTCACCACCGGTGCCGAGCGATGGCACGGAGAAGAGCTCTACCGGCTCGACATGCAGTCGGCGGGGCCACACCTCGTCTTCCTCACGGCAAGCGACAAGTCCGACTACCGCACGACTTACCAGCAGTTCCTCGACCCTATGACCGGGGCGGTCAAGCAGAACCTGTCGAAGGCCGTGCAGGGGTCCAGGTGCGATCACGACGGCGCAGACACTGTGGTCTGCTTCGGCAGGGATCACGCCGTGGGTTTCGAGGGCACCAGCGGGGCAACCCTCTGGGAGCTCCCTGACAAGAAGGCAGACCGCATCGCCCCCCGGGTCACCTCGGTGTGGCACGGACGGGTCTACGGCAGGACGGGCAGCGGCACCGTGGCCCTGGACGCCCGTACGGGTGCGGATGTGCCGGCTCAGCCGGGCATCGCCCCGGACCTCGTCAACGGCTACATCGCCATCGCCATCGCCGCGTCCAGCAACGAGCTGATGGCCTACCAGACTGCCGGTTAACGCGTCCTTGGCGGGGCAGGCGGTGATCGATCTGGCGCTCTCGCCTCCTTGCCCGGCCGTCGCCCGGGTCGGAAGCAGCACCCCTGGTGAGGGCCCGTACTCGGGCCGTCAGGATGGCGACGTGGCCCCGAAGGGCCTTCAGGCCTCCGGCGAATCTGGGGCAGTGGTCACGGCCAGCGGCCCGACGGTGACCAGCAGGACGGCGGCGGTCCTGACTCCCACTCCGTGCATGGGAGTCCGGCGCATGATCGAACGTGTCGGCCATGTCACCGAGAGCAGAGCCCCCAGGCCGACCCCGGCCGCGCCGCGCCGACGAGGACCGTGTCCCCCTCCCGGGGGGGTGCCTGCCCGGCAGGAGAGCGCCGAGCACGGTTCACCGGCCTGCGGAGGCAGACCTCCCGGCCCTGGACCACCGGACTGCCGTTGGCACGCCCAGCCGGCACCTGATGAACGCAAGCCCAACGGCTGCTCGACCACAGCCAGCGGGCGACTCTGCTTTGCCCATGCGCCGCGCGCAACGGCGCGGTGGCCGAGGCTTCGGCCACGGCAGGCGGCGGCCTGCGGGCCGGGCCGCTCAGACGCGGACCACCTCGACACGGTCCTCGATCGGGGTGTAGCCCAGGCGCAGGTAGATGCCGTTGCTGGTCGGGTTGGCCAGGTCGGTGAAGAGCAGCACCTCGGAGGCACCGGCCGCGTACGCCGCCTCGCTCGCCGCGTGCGTGACCCCGGCGGCGTAGCCGCGGCCACGGGCCTGCGGCGGGGTGTAGACCGGGCCGACGCGGGCAGCCGAGCCGATCGGGCGGTTGAAGGAGGCCAGCGAGACCGGGGCGCCCCCGTGCTCCCAGAGCAGGATGCCGTCGTACGAGATCCGGTCGCGCAGGACCGCCTCGGAGGCGGAGCCCGGGATCCCGGTCTCGGCGTTGAACTTGTCGATCCACGCCGTCAGCAGCGGCAGATCCGCCTCGGCGGCGAGCCGGGCGTGCCCGGCCGGCGCGGGATCCGGGGCGACCAGGCCGTCCAGCCGGTACAGGCGGGTCTCCTCGGCGATCCGGGTGGGTCGCCCCCAGGCCTCGGCCAGTGCCTCCGCGTCCGGGCGGCGGGCGTTGATCCCGTGGAGTCCGGCGAGCAGCGGCTCGGTGGTGAGAGCGGCCCCGAGGGCCCGGACCGCGTCCTCGGGCACCGCGCTGAGCAGCAGCGGGAACGGCGGGGTGCACAACAGGCCCCCGGCAACGACTCCGTCGGCGCCGGTCCACCAGCCGAATAAGGGCTCGTCCGCCCCGTAGGCGGCGGTCCCGCGCCGCTCCAGTGCGTCGGTCACGGTCAGCAGGGCGGTATGGCCGACGGGATCCGCGGCCACGGCCGGGCCCGCCGCGGCCAGATAGGCCGCCAGGTCCGAAGTGAAGGTCCAAGTCATGGCCCATCCTCGCGCGGCCCCGGAGCCCCGCGCATCCGACTTTCAACGGGGGGCCGGCCCGTGCCGTGCCTCAGACGAGATCGCGGGGCGGCGGGGAGACGTGGAAGACGAACGGCCGTCGTCGGTCACGGCTGTACGAAGCGCGCCCCCGCGTCCCGCAGCCGCGCGTGGAGCTCGGAGAACACGGCTGCCGCGCGGTCGCCCGGCCAGTCCGACGGCAGCAGAGCGCGCGGCAGGCCCGGGTCGGCGTACGGCAGGCGCCGCCAGCTGTCCAGGGCGAGGAGGTAGCCGCGGTAGGCCTCCTCCGGGGTCGGTTCCGGGCCCGGCTGGAGGGCGCGCAGGGCGGGTTCGTGCTGGTCGAGGAATTCCTCGTGCTGTTTGGCCAGGGCCGTCAGGTCCCACCAGCGGGCCACGGCCTCGGCCGTCGGCGCGAAGCCGAGGTGGGCGCCGCGGAACAGCTCCACGTACGGCGTCAGGTGCAGCCGTTCCAGGGTGTGGCCGGTCTCCTCGGCCAGCCCCGCCGGGGCGATCCACACGCCCGGCGCCACCGCGCCGAAGCCGAGCCGGGCCAGCCGGGAGCGCAGCAGGTGCCGCTTGTTCCTCTCCTGCTCCGGGACGGAGAACACCGCCACCAGCCACTCGTCCGACAACTGAGGGCTGCCGTAGATCCGCCGGTCGCCGTCGTCCAGCAGCTGGCGGGCCTCCTCGGAGAGCTCGTAGGCCGCCGAGCCGTCGGCGGCGCGCGCGGGCAGCAGGAAGCCGCGCCGCTTCAGCCGGGACACCGACGAGCGGACCGATGGGGCGTCCACGCCGGCCGCGCCCAGCAGGCGGACCAGCTCGGACACCGGGACCGGTCCCTCGAAGGCCCGCCCGTAGGCGCCGTAGAACGTGACGATCAGAGATCGCGGAGTGTGCTGCTCGGCCACGGGTTCACTCTAGGACCTGTCCCGGTTCCCGCAGGCGGAAGCGTTGCAGTTTGCCCGTCGCCGTGCGGGGGAGGGCGGGGAGGAAGACGAAGGAGCGCGGGCACTTGTGGGGGGCCAGCTCGGACCGCATGAAGGTGCGCAGGTCCTCCTCCGTGAGCACCGCACCGTCACGCGTGACGGTGTACGCCACCACGACCTGCCCGCGTCGCTCGTCCGGTCGGCCCACCACCGCCGCCTCCAGCACGTCGGGGTGACGCAGCAGGGCCTCTTCCACCTCCGGGCCCGCGATGTTGTAGCCCGCCGAGATGATCATGTCGTCGGCGCGGGCGACGTAGCGGAAGTACCCCTCCGGGTCGCGGACGTAGGTGTCGCCCGTCAGGTTCCAGCCGCCTTGTACGTACTCCCCCTGCCGGGGATCGGCCAGGTAGCGGCAGCCCACCGGGCCCCGTACCGCCAGCAGCCCCGGCTCGTCGTCCGCGACCGGCCGGCCGTAGGGGTCCACCACGCGTGCCTGCCAGCCCGGGACCACCCGGCCGGTCGTACCCGGCCGGATGTCCTCGTCGGCGGCGGAGATGAAGATGTGCAGCAGTTCGGTCGCCCCGATGCCGTTGATGATGCGCAGGCCGGTGCGCTCGTACCAGGCCTGCCAGGTGGCGGCGGGCAGGTTCTCCCCGGCGGAGACGCAGCGGCGCAGCGCGGAGAGATCGTGGGTGCCCACGTCGTACGGGCCGAGCGCGTCCAGCATCGCCCGGTACGCGGTGGGCGCCGTGAACAGCACCGTCACCCGGTGCTCGGCGAGCGCGGGCAGCAGGTGGCGCGGCCCGGCCTCCTCCAGCAGCAGCGCGGACGCCCCGGCCCGCAGCGGGAAGACGACCAGCCCGCCGAGGCCGAAGGTGAACCCGAGCGGCGGGCTGCCCGCGAAGACGTCGTCGGGGCGGGGGCGCAGAACGCGGCGGGAGAAGGTGTCCGCGACGGCGAGCAGGTCGCGGTGGAAGTGCATGCAGCCCTTCGGCCGTCCGGTGGTCCCGGAGGTGAAGGCGATCAGGGCGACGTCGTCGCAGGAGGTCGGGGCGGCGGGGAACGGTCTGCCCGCGTGCCGCTCGGCGAGGCGCAGCAGATCGTCCGGGGCCTCGCCGCCGTACGCGGTGATCCGCAGCCCCGGCACCTCCGCCTTGACCAGGTCGTCCAGCACGTCCGCGTGGCACAGGGCGTGGCCCACCCGCGCCATCGCGCAGACCGTGGCCAGCTCCTGGGCGCGCTGCTGGGGCAGTACGGTCACCGCCACCGCGCCCGCCTTGACCACCGCGAGCCAGCAGGCGGCGAGCCAGGGGCCGGTGGGCCCGCGCAGCAGCACCCGGTTGCCGGGGACGACGCCGAGATCGACAGTGAGCACGTGGGCGAGGCGGTCCACGCGCTCGCGCAGGCCGCCGTACGTCCACACCTCGCCCGCGCCGCTGCGCAGGGCGGGGCGGTCGGCGCCGCCCGCCCCGAACCGGGCGATGGTGGCGTCGAGCAGTTCGGCCGCGCAGTTCAGGCGGTCCGGGTAGGCCAGTTCGGGCAGCTCGAAGAGGAGTTCCGGCCAGGTGTCGGCGGGCGGCAGATGGTCGCGGGCGAAGGTGTCGGCGTGAGCGGAAGGCTTGAGCTCCAAGGCGGGTGCGCCCCCTTGCGACGTCCGGATTTTGGGTGGAGCCGGCCGTGCGGTACCACACGAGCGTATCGTGATGGTGACGGCAGTCAACAGGACGCGATAGAAGCGGGGATGTTCGGATGACCGGATTCGCGCTCGGGGTGGACCAGGAGGAATGGTGCGCGCACTTGCGCGCGCTGTCGGCCGACCGGCTGCGGCCGCTGGCCGAGAAGGGCGAGCCGGGGCGGATCAATCGGCCGCTGCTGGCAGAACTTGGTGAACTGGGTCTGCTGGAGCGGGTGTTCACCTCCGGCGCGCTGGAACTGTGCCTGCTGCGGGAATCCCTCGCGTACGGCTGCACGGAGGCCGAGACGGCGCTCGCGCTCCAAGGACTGGGGGCGTACCCGGTCCTGCGGGCGGGGAGTGAGGCGCAGCGCGCGCGCTGGCTGCCCGGGGTGCGCGCCGGGCGGGCGGTGGCCGCCTTCGCGCTGAGCGAGCCGGGGGCGGGCTCGGACGCGGCGGCACTGGCACTGGAGGCGGCCCCCGATCCCGGGGGCGCGGCCGGGGGCCGGAGCCGGGGCGGCTGGCGGCTCAGCGGGGAGAAGTGCTGGATCTCCAACGCCCCGGAGGCGGATTTCTACACGGTGTTCGCCCGGACGGGCGAAGGGCCGGGCGGCAAGGGGGTGTCGGCCTTCCTGGTCCCGGCGGACCGGCCCGGGCTCACCGGCGAGGCGCTCGACATGCTGTCCCCGCACCCGATCGGCTCCCTGACCTTCGACGGCGTCCCCGTCGGCCCCGAGGACCTGCTCGGCGAGCCCGGGCGCGGATTCCGGGTCGCGATGGACACGCTGAACCTCTTCCGGCCGAGCGTCGGGGCGTTCGCGGTCGGCATGGCCCGGGCCGCGCTCGACGCGACGCTCGCGTACACGGCGGGCCGGACCGCCTTCGGCGGCGTGCTCGGCGACCTGCAGGCGGTGGCCCACCGGGTGGCGGAGATGGCCACGCGCACCGAGGCCGCACGGCTCCTCGTCTACGCGGCGGCGGGGGCGTACGACAGCGGCTCGCCGGACGTCCCGCGGCGCGCGGCCATGGCGAAGCTCCTCGCCACGGAGACGGCCCAGTACGTCGTGGACCACGCGGTCCAGCTCCACGGAGCCGTCGCCCTGCGACGGGGCCACCTGCTCGAACACCTCTACCGGGAGGTGCGGGCCCCGAGGATCTACGAGGGCGCGAGCGAGGTCCAGCGCACCATCATCGCGAAGGAGATGTACCGGGCGGTGGCGCCGCGATGAGCCTGGAGCGGATCAACCCGGCCGAGCTGTCGCCGCCGACGGGCTTCTCGCACGCGGTGGCGGCGACCGGCTCCCGGCTGGTGTTCCTGGCGGGCCAGACCGCGCTGGACCCAGCGGGCAAGGTGGTGGGCGAGACCCTGCCCGAGCAGTTCGAACGGGCCCTGTCCAACCTGCTGACCGCCCTCGCGGAGTCCGGCGGCGCGCCGGCCGACCTGGCGCGCGTGACCGTCTACGCGGTGGACGTGCCGGCGTACCGGGACTGCGCCGCCGAACTCGGGCGGATCTGGCGGCGGCTGGCGGGCCGCGACTATCCGGCGATGGCCGTCATCGGCGTGGTCCGCCTCTGGGACGAACAGGCGATGGTCGAACTCGACGGCGTCGCGGTCCTGCCGTAGCCGCACATACGGCTAGCCGCGCAACCGGCTATCCGCGCGTGCGGCGGCGGTACTCGTCCGTGCGGACGCCGCCCACGCCCCAGTCCTCCAGGGCGACTTCGTCGATGAGGACGAACGTGGTGGCCGGGTCCTTGTCGAGGACCCGGACCAGAAGGTCGGTGACCCCGGCGATGATCTCGGCCTTCTGGGCCGGGGTGGCACCCTCACGGGTGATCTTGACGTTGACGTACGGCACGGTGGCAGGTCCTTCCTGGTCGGCGGGGGAGAGGCGGGGGATCAGGCGCGGCCGGTGACGTGGCCGCCGTCCACGCGCAGGGCGTGGCCGGTGACGAACGCGGCGCCCGCGAGGTAGAGCACCGCCTCGGAGATCTCGGAGACCTCGCCGACCCGGTCCAGCAGGGCGAGACCGCCGAAGGAGTCCACGTCGGAGTCCGCGTGCAGCGGCGTACGGACGATGCCGGGCGCGACGAGGTTGACGCGGATGCCGTCGGCCGCGAGCTCGGCGGACAGGCTCGTGGTCAGCCCGTGCACACCGGCCTTGCTGACCACCGGAGCGGAGGCCGGGAAGCCGGCCAGCCCGTGGTCCACGAGGACGGTGCCGATGTTGACGATGCTGCCGCCCTCGCCCTGGGCGCGCAGCGCCCGCACCACGGCCTGGGTGGTGAGGTAGGTGCCCTTGAGGTTGCCGGTCAGGAAGCCGTCGAGCTCTTCCTCGGTGACCTCGGTGAAGGGCTTGGAGGCGAAGGTGCCGGCGTTGTTGACCAGGACGTCGATCCGGCCGAAGCGGTCGATCGCGGTGCGGACGAGTGACTCGCCGGTCCGGGGATCGGCGATGGCGCCCGCGACCCAGGCGGTCCGCTCCGGACGGCCGAGGCCGGCCGCCGCCTTGGCGAGGCGCTCGGGGTCCCGGCCGTTCAGGACGACGTTGGCGCCGCTCGCCAGGAAGGCGCGGGCGATGTCGAGGCCGATGCCGCTGGAGGAGCCGGTGATCAATGCGGTGCTGGTGTTCATGGTTCATGCGCCTTTCGCGGCGGTGGGTTCGTCCGGTGACACCAGAAACGTACGAACCCTCAACGCATAACACCACGACGTAGATTGGATCATGTGATAATCCCAGGTTATGGATGTGGATCTGCGTGACCTGGAGCTCCTCGCCGCCACCGCCGAGGCCGGCTCGCTGACCGCCGCCGCCGAGCGGCTCTACGTCAGCCAGCCGGCCCTCAGCCAGCGGCTCACCCGGCTGGAGGCCCGCCTCGGCATGCCCCTCTTCGACCGCAAGGGCCGCCGCCTGATCCCCAACGCCGCGGGCCGCCGGCTGCTGGTGGCCGCCCGCCACGTCCTCGGCGAACTGGAGTCGGCCTCCCGTGACCTGCGCGAGCTGCGCGACGGCCGGGACCGGCGGGTCCGCTTCACAGCGCAGTGCAGCACCACCTTCCCGTGGCTGCCGCCCGTCCTTCGCGCGTTCCGCGCGCGCGAACCGGACATCGACGTGCGCATCGAGACCGTCGCCGACGACGCGCCGATCCCGGCGCTGCTCGCCGACCTGGTCGACGTCGCGCTGGTCACCAAACCGGACCTGCAGATGGAGCGGGTGTCCCTGACCAGGCTGTTCGAGGACGAGATGGTGGCCGTGGTGCCCGCCGGACACCCGTGGGCCTCCCGCGCGCACCTGACCGCCCGCGACTTCGACGGCGCCGACCTCGTCCTCTACGACTTCTACGACCCCAAGCGCATCCCGTCGATGCCGCTGCCGATCCCCACCGGAGCCCGCCCGGCCAGGATCACCACCATGCCGGTGGTGACCGACCTGGTCGTCGAGATGGTGGCGGGCGGCCAGGGCGTGACGGTGCTGCCCAACTGGGTGGCCGCCCCGTACGCGTCCTCCCACGGCCTGGCGCTGGTCCGCATCGGCGCCAGGCCGCTGACCCGCACATGGTTCTGCGCCACCCGCCCCGGCCCGCGCCCGCCCCACGTGGACGCCTTCGTCGAGGAGCTCACCAGCAGCCTCACCGCCCCCGTGAGCGGCTAGGTTTGTTGTCCGGACAAAGGCGTCTTGTCCGGGTCAGCCCTCCAGCAGGCGGCCCATCCACTCCTCGATGCCCGCCACCGTGCGCGGCAGGGCGCCCGACATCAGGCGTGCGCCGTCCGCCGTGACGACCAGGTCGTCCTCGATGCGGACCCCGATGCCGCGCAGCTCCGGCGGCAGGGTCTCGTCGTCCGGCTGGAGGTACAGGCCCGGCTCCACCGTCAGGACCTGGCCCTCCTCCAGGACCCCCTCCAGGTAGGTCTCCGCCCGCGCCTTCGCGCAGTCGTGGACGTCCAGGCCCAGCATGTGGCCGCTGCTGCACAGCGTGTACCGCCGGTGCAGGTCGCCCTCCGCGTTCTTCAGGACGCCCCACTCCGCCAGACCGTCCGCGATCACCCGCATCCCGGCCCGGTGGAAGTCCCCGAAGCTCGCCCCCGGCCGCAGGGCCGCCATGCCCGCCTCCTGGGCGGCCAGGACCAGTTCGTACACCTGCCGCTGGACGGGGGAGAAGCGGCCCGACAGCGGGAGGGTGCGCGTGATGTCCGCCGTGTACAGGGTGTCCGTCTCCACGCCCGCGTCCAGGAGCAGCAGTTCGTCCCCGTTCAGCCGGCCGTCGTTGCGGATCCAGTGCAGGGCGCACGCGTGCGCGCCCGCCGCCGCGATCGTCTCGTACCCGGTGCCGTTGCCCTCGGCCCGCGCGCGCAGGCCGAAGACCCCCTCGATCCACCGCTCCCCGCGCGGATGCGCCAGCGCGCGCGGCAGCGCCCGTACGACGTCCTCGAAGCCCGCCGTCGTGTGGTCGACGGCCAGCTGGAGCTGCTCCACCTCCCACGCGTCCTTCACCAGGCGCAACTCCGAGAGGGCGGCGGCCAGTTCCGCGTCGGTGGTCGCGTCCCGGCCTGCCGGTGACCCGAGCTGGTCCAGGTGGGCGCAGCGGATGCCGGTGAGGCGTTCCGCCTCGGCCAGGTCCGGCCGGCGGCCCACCCAGAACTCCCCGTACCGGCGGTCGCGATAGAACTCCCCGCTGCCGTCCCCCCGGGCCGACCGCGGCCGCAGGTACAGCACAGCCTCGTGCGCGTGCGGGCCCGAGGGCTCCATGACCAGCACGTGGCCCGCCTGGTCCTCGCCCGCCAGGGCGGTCAGCCAGGCGTACGCGCTGTGCGGGCGGAAGCGGTAGTCGCAGTCGTTGGAGCGGACCTTCAGCCCGCCGGCCGGGATGATCAGCCGCTCGCCGGGGAAGCGGGCCGAGAGCCGCGCCCGGCGGGCGGGGGTGACGGCGTGGCCGGGGACGCGGGCGGACTCGGGCAGGGGGGAAGCGGCCCAATTGCCCGCCATGTACCGGGACAACTCATCTGATACCGGCAGATCGTGGCTGCCCGTGTTGAGGCGGGAGGGGGTGTCGGTCACGGGGGGCTCCCTCAAGAAGACGCGAACTGATGGGCGCACAGGTCTTGTCAGTGCAATTTCACATTACTATGTTACAGCTCACATCGCGGCACGTTAATCCCCGTCAAACGCCGCGTGACGCAGAGCAGTTGAACTCGCTCAGGGCATTTCACACGCACCACCCCCCACGTCACCCTCTCCATCAGGAGTTCTCGGTGTTCAAGCACAGAGCAGTGCGTTCTTCCCTCCTCGCCTCCGCCGTCGCGGTCACCCTTCTCGCCACCGCGGGCCAGGCCGCCACGCAGGCAGCGGAGTCCGGAGCCCCGGCGGCGTTCACCGGCGCCCGGTCCGCCACCCCGGCCCCCGGCCCCGTAGGGAACCCGTTCGACGAGGTCGACCACCTCGCCGACGCGCCCAAGACCGACTCCTCGCCCGCCCCGGCCCCGGGCGGGCAGGCCATCGCCGGGCAGGTCCCCGGCGCCGCGACGGCCGCCACCGCCACCGCCACGGCCGAGCGGGTCGAGAAGAGCGGCAAGGCGGCCGCCCAGTCCGCTCCCACCGCGCAGTGGGGGCACCTCCCAGCGGTAGCTGGGGGAGTCGCCGCGGGCGTGCCCTGCACCCTCGACGGGATCACGAACCTCTCCCCGGAGCAGTTCGCCGACTTCCTCGCCGATCAGGCCGTCCTCGCCGACGGCTGTCTGCGCGGTCTCATCTGGACGTGGGACGCCCGCCTGGCCCCCGTGATGTCCGACGCGCACGTCCAGGCCGTGTCCCGCCGGATATCCGGCCTGGCCGCCGCCCACGACGGCCGCAACTCCTCCCACCTGGAGGAGATGTTCACCTACCTGCACGCGGTCGCGTACCACGACTACTCGCGCACCGAGATCGACGTCACCGACCCGCCGACCGTGGACGCCATGCGCCAGGCCATCGCCGCCTTCGGCGACGCCGCGCACACCTTCGACGTCACGGCCTCCAACGCCCGGACCCTGCGCGAGGCCCTCTACGCCGGCAGCGCGCCGGGCCTGCGCCAGCACCAGCTGGGCCTCATCAAGAAGGTCCTGGCCACCATGGACCCGGCCCACCCGGCCACCCACCTGGACGCGGGCTGGGCGGGCGCGGCGCTCGCCGGCCTCTCCGTCAACTACCTCGGCGTCTACGACGGCAACCACGACACCGCCTTCCAGGCGGCGGTGGCGGCCGACCCCGCGTACCGGGCGGTCTTCAAGGGCTTCTCGGGCTACACCCACCTCAAGGGCACCGGCAACGCCTGGGTGGTGCGCGACGCGCTCGGCGAGTACGGCCGCTTCGGCCAGATCCCGGCCCTCAAGGACCAGATCGTCGCCGACATCGGCGCCCTGCTGGAGCCGGTGAAGTCCACCTTCGGCACCGAGCCGTGGGCCAAGCTCGTGTCCTGGCTCAACTACTACCAGGCGTGCAAGCAGTACGGGGTCTGCAAGGAGGACATCGAGAAGCAGCTCTTCCCTTACACCTACACCTACGACAACGGCGGCATCAAGGTCCGCACCGCCCTCGACCGGGCCACCGTCGACCAGCTCTACTACGCGAGCAAGCAGGTCAAGACCCAGTACCACCGGGTCCTCGGCACCGACCAGCCGCTCGCCGGCGACCCCAACACCACGCTGAACATCGTGCTCTACGCCTCCCGCGCGGACTACGAGAACTACCACCCGATCCTGACCGGCTACGGCACCAACAACGGCGGCATCTACATCGAGAACGGCGCCACCTTCTACACGTACCAGCGCCGCGTCCCCCAGGACTCCTCCCTCACCCTCGAAGAGCTCTTCCGCCACGAGTACACGCACTACCTCAACGGCCGCTTCGCCGTCCCCGGCTTCTTCGGCCAGGGCCCCTGGTACGAGGGCGACCGCACGACCGCGATGGACGAGGGCACGGCCGAGTTCTTCGACGGTGCCACCCGCGACAACGGCATCGCCGTCCGCAAGTCCCTGGTCAAGAGCATCATCAGCGACACGTCCGGCGGCGGCCCGCGCATGAGCGTCGAGCAGCTGCTGAACGCCACCTACGACGGCGACGGCTTCCGCTTCTACAGCTACGCGGGCACCTTCTTCGAGTTCCTGTGGACCGAGAAGCCCACCCTGCTGCGCGAGATGTACACCCACCTGCGCAACAACGACGTGGCCGCGTACGACGCCTGGCGCCACCGGATGGGAGCCGACACCTACCTCCAGCGCGATTACGACCGCTTCCTGGACGCGCAGATCGCCAAGGTGGACCAGCTGTTCGTGCCGAACACCTCCTTCACCCCGAACGACCAGCTGCGCGACTCGGCGCTGGCGTCGGTGAAGTCGGCCTTCGCCACGGCCACGTACAACACCCCGGACTGCGTGGAGAACGGCGACCCCGGCAAGCGCCGCTTCACCTGTACGGGCCGGATCACCGCGAACCTGAAGAACTGGCGCAGCGACGACCAGAACTTCAAGGACATGTCCGAGACGGTCGACTACTTCATCCTCGACCGCGCCGGCGCGGCGTCCAACAACCTCGCCGACATGAACTGCTCCTTCGGTCCGCTGGAGATCTGGAGCAACAAGACGGCGGGCTCGTCGAGTTACAGCTGTGAGGGCCCGCTCCGCAGCTGACCCGTCCCGGACCGGTCCCGCATCCCGCGGGACCGGTCTGGGCAGCCACTAAGGAATGTGACATATTACTGCCGTGCTCAAGAGACACCCACTGGACGCCGTGATCATCGGCGCCGGCGTCGTCGGAGCGGCGTGCGCGTACTACGCGGCCCGCGCCGGACTTTCCGTGGCCGTGGTCGACCGCGGCCCCGTCGCGGGCGGCACGACGGGCGCCGGCGAAGGCAACCTGCTCGTCTCCGACAAGGAGGCGGGACCGGAGCTCGACCTGGCCCTGCTCTCCACCGGCCTGTGGACCGAACTGGCCGGCGTCCTCCCCCAGGAGATCGAGTACGAGGCCAAGGGCGGCCTCGTCGTCGCCCCGAACCAGGCTGCGCTGGAGGCCTTGCGGAGCTTCGCGGAAGGCCAGCGCAAGGCCGGGGTCGACGCGGTCGAGGCGGGGGCCGACGACCTGCGCACCCTGGAGCCCCATCTGGCCCGGGGCCTCGCGGGAGGATTCCTGTACCCGCAGGACGCGCAGGTGCAGCCGGCCCAGGCGGCGGCCCGCCTGCTGGCCGCGTCGGGCGCCGAGGTCCACCTCGGCGAGGAGGTGACCGGGATCCTGCGGTCCGGCGAGGCGGTCCGCGGCGTCCGCACCACCCGGCGCGAACTCCTGGCTCCGGCCGTGGTGAACGCGGCGGGGACCTGGGGCGGCCGCGTCGCGGACCTCGCGGGCGTGAGCCTGCCGGTCCTTCCGCGCCGCGGCTTCGTCCTGGTCACCGAACCGCTGCCCCGCGTGGTCCGCCACAAGGTCTACGCGGCCGACTACATCGCGGACGTCGCGAGCGGCTCCGCGGCCCTGCAGTCCTCGGCGGTGGTCGAGGGCACCCCGTCGGGCCCGGTCCTCATCGGCGCCACCCGCGAACGGGTCGGCTTCGACCGGACCCTCTCCACCGAGGCCCTGCGCCGCCTCGCCGCTCAGGCGGCGGCGCTCTTCCCCGTCCTGGCCGACGTCCGGGTCCTGCGCACCTACCACGGCTTCCGCCCGTACCTCCCGGACCACCTACCGGCGATCGGCCCCGACCCCCGCCGCCCCGGACTGCTGCACGCCTGCGGCCACGAGGGCGCGGGCATCGGCCTGGCCCCGGCGACGGGCCTACTGATCGCCGCCGCCCTCACCGGAACCGAACCTGTTCTGGACGCGACCCCCTTCCGCCCGGAACGCTTCGGCGAGTCACCCGACGCCGGGGACGGGGACGGGCCGGGGTGACGTCCGGGACGTAAAACATGATTTGTCGGCACAAAACATGCCCGCGCAGGCCGATCGCACCGGCGCCATAAATCATGCAGTCCCGGACGGCACCCCGGCCCGGCCCCCACCCGCCCTCGCCCCGCCCCCGACACCCCCCGAGGAGGACCCCCACATGCGCAGCCCCCGCTCACTGGTCGGCGGCAGCCCCGCGTCGCAGTACACGGTCGACTTCGACGGCCGCGCACTGCCCGCGCAGGAGGGCCAGTCCATCGCCGCCGTCCTCTGGTCCGCCGGGATCCTCGCCTGGCGCACCACCCGCGACGGCGGCGCCCCGCGCGGCGCCTTCTGCGGGATCGGCAGCTGCTACGACTGCCTCGTCACCGTCAACGGCCGCCCCAACCAGCGCGCCTGCCTCGTCCCCGCCCAGGAGGGCGACACCGTGACCACCCAGGAGGGAACCGGCCATGCCGAGCTCGCCGTCTGACCGACCGGCGGCCGATCCGGCAGATCCGGCCGGCCCGGCCGCCGCCGCCGACCTGGCCGTCGTCGGCGCGGGTCCGGCCGGCCTCGCCGCCGCCGTCACCGCCGCCGGCCTCGGCCTGCGCGTCACCGTCCTCGACACGGGCGAGCGCCCCGGCGGCCAGTTCTACCGCCACCCCGCCCCGGGCCTGGGCGCGGCCCGCCCCGAGGCCCTCCACCACGCCTGGCCAGACTTCGCCACCCGCGAAGCCGCCCTGCGCGCCCATGTGTCGGCGGGCCGCATCACGTACCTCCCGGGCCACCACGTGTGGACGGTGGTGGCCCGGCAGACGGCGTGGACCCTGCACGCCGTGGCCGGAGACGAGGGCGCCGCCGCCACCGTCACGGCCCGGGCCGTCCTCCTCGCCACCGGCGCGTACGAACGCCAACTCCCCTTCCCCGGCTGGACGCTGCCCGGCGTGGTCGGGGCCGGCGGCGCCCAGGCCATGCTCAAGGCGGGCCTCGTCCTGCCCGGCAGGCGGATCGTCGTCGCCGGCAGCGGCCCGCTGCTCCTCGCCGTGGCCGGCTCCCTGGCCGCCGCCGGAGCCTCCGTCCCCGCCGTGGTGGAGGCGTCGGCGTACACCGCGTACGCGGGGAAGGCCGCGGCCCTGCTCCGCAACCCCGCCAAGCTCGCCGAAGGCGCGACGTACGGAGGCGCGTTGCTCAGGCACCGCATCCGCCTGCTCACCCGGCATGCCGTGACGGAGGCGCACGGCACCGACCGGGTCGAGGCCGTCACCGTGGCCCGGCTCGACCGCGACTGGCGCCCGCTGCCCGGCACCGCCCGCCGGATCCCCTGCGACGCCCTCGCCGTCGGCCACGGCCTGGTACCCCAGCTGGAACTCGCCACCGGCCTCGGCTGCGCCACCCGCCGCAGCCCCGACGGCACCGTCGCCCTGGACCTCGCCGCCGACGGCCGCACCTCCGTCCCCGGCGTCTGGTCCGCGGGCGAGACCGGCGGCATCGGCGGTGCCGGGCTCGCGATCACCGAGGGGGAGATCGCGGCCCACGCGATCGCCGGCCGGTCCGTGCCCACCGCCCTGACCCGCCGCCGCTCGCGGCTGCGCGCCTTCGCCGACGCGATGGCCGCCGCCCACCGCCCGGGCCCCCGCTGGACCGGCTGGCTGCGGGACGACGCCGTCGTGTGCCGCTGCGAGGAGGTGCCGGCCGGCCGGATCCGCGAGGCCGCCGAAGACCTCGGCGCACGGGACGCCCGTACCGTCAAACTCCTCACCCGGGCGGGCATGGGCTGGTGCCAGGGCCGGATGTGCGGCCCGGCCGTCGCCGCCCTCGCCGGCGGGTCCGCCGCGTCCACGGACGCGGCGCCCGACCGGCGGCCGCTGTCCTGCCCGGTCCCGCTGCGCCATCTCGCGGGCCTTCCCGCCGACCTTCCCGCCGAGCATTCCGCCGAACTTCCCGGCGCGGACGGCTGATCAGGTCGGCCCGGCCCCTTGTGGCCGCCTCACACCCACTAGTAAAATGTCACACACCACACTAGGGAGTCACCTCATGAACCACGCGCCCACCCCCGCGCCCCGCACGGACACCCGCCCCTGGCACGGAATCATGGTCGCCACCGCGCTGCCCCTGCGCGAGGACCTCACCGTCGACTACGACGCCTACGCCGAGCACGTGGCCTGGCTGATCGAGGGCGGCTGCGACGGTGTGGTCCCCAACGGCTCCCTCGGGGAGTACCAGACCCTGACCGACGAGGAGCGGGCCCGCGTCGTCCGTACCGCCGTCGAGGCGGCCGGCGACGGCGCCCGCGTCATGCCCGGCGTCGCCGCCTACGGCAGCGCCGAAGCCCGCCGCTGGGCCGACCAGGCGGCAGAGGCGGGCGCCGGCTCCGTGCTCCTGCTGCCCCCCAACGCCTACCGCGCCGACGAGGAAGCCGTACGCGCCCACTACGCGGAGGTCGCCCGCGCCGGGCTGCCCGTCGTCGCGTACAACAACCCCATCGACACCAAGGTGGACCTGACCCCGGCCCTGCTCGCCCGGCTTCACGCCGACGGCTCCGTCGTCGCCGTGAAGGAGTTCAGCGGTGACGTGCGGCGCGCGTACGAGATCGCCGAACTCGCCCCGGGCCTCGACCTGCTCATCGGCGCCGACGACGTCCTGCTCGAACTCGCCCTCGCCGGCGCCGTCGGCTGGATCGCCGGCTACCCCAACGCGCTCCCGCGGTCCTGCGCCACCCTGTACCGGGCCGCCGTCGAGGGTGACCTCGCCACCGCACTGCCGCTGTACAAGTCGCTGCACTCGCTGCTGCGCTGGGACTCCAAGACCGAGTTCGTCCAGGCCATCAAGCTCTCCATGGACCTGGCCGGCCGCCCCGGCGGCGCCACCCGCCCGCCGCGCTTCCCGCTCACCGGCGAGACCGAGGCCGCCGTCCGCGCCGCCACCGAGAAGGCCCTCGCCGAGGGCCTCAACTAACCAGCAGGGCTGGACCGACCCGCCAGAGGGGGCGCCTGATGCGCACGCGCAACATCTACCACGCCGTGGACTCGCACACCGAGGGCATGCCGACCCGGGTGATCACCGGGGGAGTCGGGGTGATCCCCGGCGCCACCATGGCCGACAAGCGGCTCCACTTCATCGAGCACCTGGACCACATCCGGACCCTGCTCATGTACGAGCCGCGCGGCCACGCCGCGATGAGCGGTGCCATCCTGCAGCCCCCCACCCGCCCCGACGCCGACTTCGGCGTCCTCTACATCGAGGTGTCGGGCCTGCTGCCCATGTGCGGGCACGGCACCATCGGGGTCGCCACCGTCCTGGTCGAGACCGGGATGGTGCCCGTCGTGGAGCCGGTCACCACCGTCCGGCTGGACACCCCGGCCGGGCTGGTGAGCGTGGACGTCCGGGTCGAGGACGGGGCGGCCACCGCGGTCACCCTGACCAACGTCGCCTCCTTCTGCGTCGGGCTCGACCTGAAGGCGGACGTGCCCGGCCTCGGCACGGTCACCTACGACCTCGCCTACGGCGGCAACTTCTACGCCTTCGTCGAACTCGACTCCCTCGGCATCCCCTTCGACCGCGCCCGCAAGGACGACCTGATCGCCGCCGGGCTCGCGATCATGGAGGCGGTCAACGGTTCCGGCGACCGGCCCGTCCACCCCGAGAACCCCTCCATCGCCGGGGTCAAGCACGTCTACCTCGCGGCCCCCGGCTCCGACGCCCGCCGGTCCCGGCACGCCATGGCCATCCACCCCGGCTGGTTCGACCGCTCGCCCTGCGGTACGGGCACCAGCGCACGCATGGCCCAGCTGCACGCCCGCGGATTCCTGGAGCTCGGCGCGGACTTCGTGAACGAGTCGTTCATCGGCACCGAGTTCACCGGCAGGCTGGTCGGCGAGACCACCGTCGGCGGACACCCCGCCGTCATCCCCACCGTCACCGGCCGGGCCTGGATCACCGGGACCGCCCAGTACTTCCTCGACCCGACCGACCCCTTCCCCGGAGGCTTCCTCCTGTGATCACCGTCCGAACGGTGGACTACCACACCGCCGGAGAGCCCTTCCGCATCGTCGACACGGCCGCCGCCGCCCACGGGGGCTTCCCGCCCGTCCCCGGGGACACCGTCGCCGAGCGCTGCGCCACCGCCATCGGCCCGGGGGGATCGGGGACGGCCCCGCGCCGGGGCGCACTGGACGACGTACGCCGCCTGCTGGTGCAGGAGCCGCGCGGGCACGCCGGAATGTACGGCGGGTTCGTCGTCCCGCCCGACGACGACGGCGCGCACTTCGGCGTGCTGTTCTGGCACAAGGACGGCTACTCCACCGCCTGCGGCCACGGCACCATGGCGCTCGGCGTCTGGGCCGTGGACGCCGGCCGGGTCGCCGCCCCGGACGACGGGGACGCGGCCGTGCGCATCGACGTGCCGTCCGGGCGGGTCACCGCCACCGTGCACCGGGACGGCGGCCGCACCACCGGGGTCACCTTCCGCAACGTCCCCGCCCGGGTGAGCGCCCGCAAGGTGCCGGTCGCCACCACGCTGGGGCTCGCCGAGGTGGACATCGCACACGCCGGGGCCTGTTACGCCTCCGTCGCCGCCCGCGACCTCGGCCTGGACGTGTCCCCGGCCTCGCTGCCCGACCTGGTGCGGGCCGGCCGGGAGATCCGCGCCGCGCTGGCCACCCACCCGGCCACCTGGCATCCCGGCGGGCCGCTGCTCTCCGGCGTCTACGGGGTGATCCTGTACGAGGAACTCCCCGATACTCCTTTCGGGCCCCATCAGCGCAACGTCACCGTCTTCGCCGACGGCCAGATCGACCGCTCGCCCTGCGGCTCCGGGACCTCGACGCGGCTCGCGCTGCTCGCGGAGGACGGGCGGCTCGCGGCGGGGGAGGACCTCGTCAACGAGTCGGTCACCGGCACGGTGTTCACCGGCCGGATCCTCCCGGGGGGCGTCACCGAGATCACGGGCACCGCGTACCGCACCGGTGAGCACGCCTTCACGCACGACCCGCACGACGCGCTCGGTACGGGCTTCCTGCTGTGAGGCGGCTGAGCGCCGACGACACGGCCGGGCTCCTGACCCCGGCCGCGGCCACCGACGCCCTGGCCGCCGCCCTGCTCGGGGGCCTCGACCCGGAGAGCTGCCCGCAGCGCACCAACATCCCCGTCCCCGACGGGGAGCTGCTGCTGATGCCCGCCGCCTCCGGGGCGTACGCCGGGGTGAAGATCGCCGGGGTCGCGCCCGGGAACCCGGCCCGGGGGCTGCCCCGGATCACCGGCTCCTACCTCCTGCTGGAGGGGCGCACCCTGCGCCCGCTGGCCCTGCTCGACGGCGCGGCCCTGACCGCCCTGCGCACCCCGGCGGTCTCCGCCCTCGCGCTGCGCCACCTGGCTCCGTCCGGGCGCCCGCTGCGGCTGGTGCTGTTCGGCTCCGGCCCGCAGGCGTACGGGCACCTGGAAGCGGCCCTGTCCGTAAGGGAGCTGGACCACGTCGTGGTGGTCGGCCGCAACCGGGAGGGCGCCGAGCGGCTCGCCGCGCACGCCCGCACCCTGGGCCTGACCGCCCGGACCGGCGCACCTGAGGACGTGGCCGACGCCGATCTGGTCATCTGCTGCACCACGGCCCGGGAACCGCTCTTCGACGGGCGTCTCGTCGGCCCGGGCGCCACGGTCGTCGCCGTCGGCTCGCACGAACCGACGGCCCGGGAGACCGACACCGCCCTCGTGCGGCGGGCCGCCGTGTACGTGGAGTCGCGCGCGGCGGCCCTGCGGGAGGCGGGGGACCTGCTGGTCCCGGAGGCCGAGGGGGCGATCGGGCCCGGCCACATCACCGGCACGCTCGCCGACCTCGTCGCCGGACGGATGCCGGCGGGCGGGCCGCAGAGTTGTCCACAGCTCTTCAAGAGTGTGGGCATGGCCTGGGAAGATCTGGCCGTGGCGGTCGCGTTGTTCGAGGCCGCCAGGGTGTGAGCAGCGAAACGTGACATTGTACGCTGTTCCTCTGCCATGGCTCGGAGGAAATGCAATGGGTGACCTGAAGCAGCACAGTCTCATCAAGGCCCAGGAACGGCTCCGCGACCAGGTCGGCCACGCCCTCCGAGCAGCCCTGATAGCGGGTGAACTGCGCCCGGGGAGCGTGTATTCGGCCCCCGGTCTCGCAGCCGAACTCGGTGTCTCGGCCACGCCCGTGCGCGAGGCCATGCTCGACCTGGCCCGCGAAGGCCTCGTCGAACCGGTCCGCAACAAGGGCTTTCGGATCACCGAGGTCAGCGAGCGCGACCTGGACCAGTACACCGAGCTGCGCACGATGATCGAGGTGCCGACCATCGGCCGGATCACGAAGATCGCCACGACCGAGCAGCTGGAAGCCCTGCGGCCGGTCGCGCAGGAGATCGTCACGAGCGCCCGCGAGCACAACCTCATCGGCTATCTGGAGGCGGACCGCCGCTTCCACCTCACGCTGCTCGGGCTCGCCGGCAACGACCGCCTCGTCGAGACGGTCGGCGACCTGCGCAAGCGGTCCCGGCTGTACGGGCTGACCGGCCTGGACGAGGCCGGAAAACTGGTGTCTTCGGCGGAGGAGCACATCGAGCTGCTCGACCTGATGATCAGCGGGGACGCCGAGGCGGCCGAGGCCTGCATGGTCCGCCACCTCGGCCACGTCCGCTCCCTCTGGGCCCAGGGCCGCGACGAGCCGGTCGGCCGCACACCGGGAGGCCTCGGCTCCGGCGTGTAGCGCTGTGAACGGGAGGGGCGGAGTCGGGCCGCGGTCCCACCGCCGTGAGGGCGGCTCGGAGGCGGGGCCTGCGCCGGGCGGGTGGACCTCGTGATGCCTGCGGGTGACGGCTGCGAACGGAGGTTGATCCCGCCCGGAATCCGTCTACCAACACACAGTCCTGTACACCGAGTGATGGGTTGCACCGACTGTGTTGAAGACTGCATTTCGGATCGCTTCCGCCACCGTCCTGGTCACCGTCTCGTTGGCGTTCGGCTCACCCGCCGGCGCCGCGGCGGATCCGTACCCGGGCACCCCGCAGCAGATCCGTGACACCGGCCCCTGTGGCCCGACCGGCGGCTACCGTGCGTCGGAGTGGCTGCAGACCACGACGGACCCCACTATCCAGCCGGAGGTGGACCTCGCCGCGGTGCGTGAGGCCTGGTACTGGCGGCACGACGGGAACACGCTGTGGCGGGGCGACACGCGGACCCCTCAAACGATCTTCGCCAGCGGCTTCGAGCCGCGGGGCATGAACCTCATCCCGCTGTCGCAGTGGATCATCGGGGGCGCCCAACAGCCGGACGCCGCGCACGTGAGCACCACGTGTGAGCGGTGGGTGGCGCAGGAATTCGCCACGGGGAGCGGGGACGGCTGGGTGTACGCGATCCAGGCTCCCGGCGGGATCGACATCAACGCCACCGCACGGCAGACCGGCCTCGTGTCGACCTTCCTGTGGAACAAGGAGATCGACTTCCCCGGCGGCATCGAAGCCAGGTTCATCGAGGGGGCCTGCAAGTACCACTTCGTCGGCCGGGACCCGCAGACGAACGACCGCATCTACCGGAACCTCGGCTGTGTGACGAACCCCGACTTCCGTCCGGTCCCGAGCAAGCACAAGGAGAGGGAGAAGGAGAAGGAGACGGCCGGTTCGCGGCACTGAGCTGATCCCAGGCGGGAGCGGGTGCCGCTCCGGCCGTACGACGTGACGCGCGGCGCCAGGTGGTGACGGGATGACGACCCCGGGCCGCCTGGCGCTGCGCGGCGTCGGGCGGTCGCCGCACGTGGGCCGCCCGGAAGCCCCAACTCGACTCCGGGTGCCCGATTTTGGATACGGCTGGATAACGGGGGGCTCAACCTCTTGTCAGTGCAATTTCACATTACTATGTTACCGGTCACATCATAGAGCGCGGCCCTTCACTGGAGTGACCCATGACCAAGCGCACCCAACTCGCCCTCGCCACCGCCCTGGTGGCCGCTCTCGCAGTCGGCGCCTCGGGCTGCACCGGCACCGTGAAGAAGGGCAAGGGCGGCGCCTCCGCCGAGAACCCCGCCGCCGCGAACGACGGCAAGATGCTCGGCGGCACTCCGGTCAAGGGCGGCACCCTCACCGTCCTGTCCAACCAGGACTTCGCCCACCTCGACCCGGCCCGCAACTGGGTCATGCCGACCATGGACTTCGGCACCCGGCTGCTCTACCGCACCCTGGTGACCTTCAAGGCCGAGCCGGGCAAGGGCGGCAGCGAGCTGGTCCCCGACCTCGCCACCGACCTCGGAACCCCCTCCAACGGCGGCCGTACCTGGACCTTCACCCTCAAGGAGGGCCTGAAGTACGAGGACGGCTCGCCGATCAAGGCCCAGGACGTCAAGTACAACGTCGAGCGCTCCTTCGCCCCCGACCTCACCGGCGGCCCCGACTACGCGGCCCAGTACCTGGCCGGCGGCGAGGGCTACAAGGGCCCGCTCCAGGGGCAGCACCTCGACTCCGTCAAGACCCCCGACGACCGTACGATCGTCTTCGAACTCAAGCGGCCCGTCGCGGAGTTCTCCCAGACCGCCACGCTCCCCACGTTCGCGCCCGTCCCGCAGGCCCAGGAGAAGGGCACCCAGTACGACGCCCGCCCGTTCTCCTCCGGCCCGTACAAGATCGAGTCGTACGACCGCGACAAGAAGCTCGTGCTCGTCCGCAACGAGCACTGGGACCCGAAGACCGACACCGTCCGCAAGGCCTACCCGGACAAGTTCGTGGTCGTCATGGGCCTCAAGGGCGGCCAGATCGACGACCGCATCATCGCCGGCGAGGGCGCCGACGCCTCCGCCGTCGAGTACGCCAACATGCGCCCCGAGAGCGCCGCCAAGGTGCTGCCCAAGCCCGAGGTCAAGGCGCGCCTGCTCGCCGAGTCCCAGGGCTGTACGGTCATGCTCCACCTGAACAACTCCCGCGCCCCCTTCAACGACCCCAAGGTCCGCGAGGCCATGCAGTACGCCGTCGACAAGGAGGCCATCATCACCGCGGCCGGCGGGCCCGCCCTCAACGAGGTCGCCACCGCCTACCTGCCCCCGGCCCTCTCCGGCGGCAAGCAGGCCGACACCCTGAAGATCGCCCCGGCCGGCGACCCGGCCAAGGCCAAGGAGCTCCTCAAGGCCGCCGGCAAGGAGAACCTGAAGGTCTCCCTCGCGGTCTCCACCGGTGACAAGGGCAGGGCGGAGGCCATCCAGCAGGGCCTGTCCCGGGCCGGCATCCAGGTCGTCATCGACACCGTCGACCCCGGCGCGTACTACGACGTCATCGGCGACCTCTCCACGACCCCCGACATGACGTACACCGGCTGGTGCCCCGACTACCCCTCCGGCTCCACCTGGATGCCCTTCGTCTTCGACGGACGCACCATCAAGGACAAGGGGAACCAGGGCAACTACGCCCAGTTCCGCGACGAGGCCACCACGAAGCGGATCGACGAGATCAACGCGATGGCCGACGCGAAGCAGGCCAACCAGGCCTGGATCGACCTGGACGCGGAGATCACGAAGAAGTCCCCGTCCATCCCGATCCTCATGGAGCGCAAGCCGCTCCTCGTCGGCCCGAACATCGCGGGCGCCTACGGCCACCCCGTGTGGACCGGCACCGTCGACTACGGGAGCGTCGGCCTCAAGGACCCGTCGAAGAGCCAGGGCTGAGGACGCCGGGTCCCACGACACCATGACCACCACCGCACCCGGCGCCGCCCCCCAGGCGGCCCCGGCCGGCGCCCCGGCCAAGGACGTCCCGCCCGGCAGCAGCCCCCGGCAGCTCGCCCGGCGGCAACTCCGTCGCCGCCCCGCCGTCCGCGTCAGCCTCTGCGTCGTCCTCCTCTTCGTCCTCATGGCCGCCACCGCCCCCTGGCTGGGCGCGCTCGGCGGCTGGTCCCCCGAGGAGTTCGACAAGACCGCCATCGACCCCTACCTCGGCGGCCAGCCGCTCGGCTCCCTCGGCGGGATCAGCCCCGAGCACTGGCTCGGCGTCGAACCCGTCACGGGCCGCGACCTGTTCGCGCGCGTGGTCCACGGCGCCCAGGTCTCCCTCCTCATCGCCTTCGCCGCCACCGCCATCGTGGTGGTCACGGGCACCGCCGCCGGGATCGCCGCCGGCTACTTCGGCGGCCGCACCGACGCGGTCCTGTCCCGGCTCATGGACCTGACCATGTCCTTCCCCTCGCTGATCTTCATGATCGCGATGCTGTCCGTGGCCAAGGACGTCAACCGGATCGTCCTCATGACCGCCGTCATCGGCGTCTTCGGCTGGCCCGGCGTCGCCCGGGTCGTCCGCGGCCAGACCCTCTCCCTCAAACACCGCGAGTACGTGGACGCCGCCCGCGTGGGCGGCGCGAGCTCCTGGCGGATCCTGACCCGCGACATCCTCCCCGGCGTCTCGGGCCCGGTCATCGCCTACACCACCCTGCTCATCCCCGGCATGATCAGCACCGAGGCGGCGCTGAGCTACCTCGGCGTGGGCGTCCGCCCGCCCACCCCGTCCTGGGGCCAGATGATCGCCGAGTCCGTCGCCTTCTACGAGACCGACCCCATGTACTTCGTCATCCCCAGCGTCTTCCTCTTCCTTGCCGTGCTCGCCTTCACCCTGCTCGGCGACGCCCTGCGCGACATCCTCGACCCGAGGGGCGGCCGCAGTTGATCCTCTACCTCGCCCGCCGGCTGCTCGCCCTCGTCGGCGTGCTCCTCGCCATAGCCGCCGTCACCTTCGTCATCTTCTACGTCCTGCCCTCCGACCCGGCCGCGGCCGCCTGCGGCAAGACCTGCAGCGCCGAGCGGCTGGCCGACGTACGGGCGTACCTGGGCCTCGACCAGCCCCTGTGGCGCCAGTTCACCGACTTCCTCACCGGCATCTTCACCGGCCGCACCCTCGGCACCGGCCAGTACGCCGTCCAGTGCGACTTCCCCTGCCTGGGCTACAGCTACGAGAACTCCCTCCCGGTCTGGGACCTGCTCATGGACCGGTTGCCGGTCTCGGCCTCGCTCGCCGTCGGCGCCGCCGTGCTGTGGCTGGTCCTCGGGCTCGGCGCCGGGGTCACCGCGGCCCTGCGCAAGGACACCGCCACCGACAAGGCCCTCATGGTCGGGGCCGTCGCCGCCGCCTCCCTGCCCGTCTACTTCACCTCGGTGATGCTGATCTACGGGGTCATCCGCGTCGCCGGCCTCCTGCCCTACCCCGCCTACCAGGCCTTCGCCGACGACCCGCTCGCCTGGGCCTCGAACCTGCTGCTGCCGTGGACCGCGCTCGCCCTGCTGTACGCCGCCATGTACGCCCGCCAGAGCCGCGGTTCGATGATCGAGGCGATGGCCGAGCCGTACATCCGTACCGCCCGGGCCAAGGGGATGCCCGAGCGCACGGTCGTCGTCAAACACGGCCTGCGCTCCGGGATGACCCCCATCCTGACCATCTTCGGCATGGACCTCGGCGGGCTCCTCGCCGGAGCCGTGATCACCGAGTCCATCTTCGGACTCCCCGGCATCGGACGGCTGTTCTACGGGGCGCTCGTCAGCTCGGACCAGCCGGTCGTCCTCGGCGTGACCCTGCTCGCCGCCTTCTTCATCGTCGTCGCCAACCTCGTCGTCGACCTCCTGTACGCCGTCATCGACCCGAGGGTGAGGTACTGATGGCCGCACTTCTTGAGGTACGCGATCTGCGCGTCACCTTCACCACCCCGCACGGCACCGTACGGGCCGTCGACTCCCTCGGCTTCACCGTCGAGGCCGGCCGCACCCTGGGCATCGTCGGCGAGTCCGGCTCCGGCAAGTCGGTCACCTCGCTCGCCGTGATGGGCCTGCACCGGGGCGCGGCCGAGGTCAGCGGCTCCGTGGCCCTCGCCGGACGGGAGCTGACCGGCCTCTCCGAGCGGGAGCTGGCCAAGGTCCGCGGCCGCAGGATGGCCATGATCTTCCAGGACCCGCTCTCCAGCCTCCACCCCTACTACACGGTCGGCGAGCAGATCGCCGAGCACTTCCGGGTGCACTTCAGGGCCGGGCGGGCCGCCGCGCGCAAGCGGGCCGTCGACATGCTCGGTGAGGTCGGCATCCCGGAACCGGCGCGCCGCGCGGGCGAGTACCCGCACCAGTTCTCCGGCGGCATGCGCCAGCGCGCCATGATCGCCATGGCCCTGGCCTGCGAGCCCGATCTGCTGATCGCGGACGAGCCCACCACCGCCCTGGACGTCACCGTGCAGGCACAGATCCTGGAGCTGATCGCGCGGATCCAGCAGGAGCGCGGACTCGGCGTCGTCATGATCACCCATGACCTGGGGGTGGTCGCCCGCGTCGCCCACGAGGTGCTGGTCATGTACGGCGGCCGGGCCGCCGAACAGGCGCCGGTCGACGAGCTGTTCGCCGACCCCGCCCATCCGTACACCCGTGGCCTGCTCGACTCGCTGCCGCGCCTCGACACCGACGACGAGGAGCCGCTGCCCTTCATCCCCGGCTCCCCGCCGTCCCTGCTCGTACCGGCCCCGGGCTGCGCCTTCGCCCCGCGCTGTCCGCGCGCCGCCGCGCCCTGCACCGACGTACGCCCGGAGCTGCAGACGTACGCCGACGCTCCGGGGCGGACGGTGGCCTGCCACTTCGCCGGGACCCGCACCGCCGAGGAGGCGACGCGATGAAGACGACTGCCGAACCCCTGCTGTCCGTACGGGACCTCACCATGGCCTTCCCCGGGAAGCGGACCGCGACCGGGCGCCGGGGGGCGCCCGTGCGCGCCGTGGACGGGGTCTCCTTCGACCTGGAGGCCGGCCAGACCCTCGGCCTGGTCGGGGAGTCGGGCTGCGGGAAGTCCACGACGGGCCGGATGCTGGTCAGGCTGCTGGAGCCCACCTCGGGCACGGTCGCCTTCGAGGGCAAGGACATCAGCCTGCTGTCCCAGCGCGCCATGCGGCCGCTGCGCAAGAACATCCAGATGGTCTTCCAGGACCCGCACTCCTCCCTCAACCCCCGCCAGACCGTGGCCCGGATCATCTCCGACCCGCTGCTGGTGCAGGGCTGGAGCGCCGCCGACGCCCGCCGGCGCGCCGCCGAGCTGATGGAACTGGTCGGCCTGATCCCCGAGCACATCGACCGCTACCCGCACGAGTTCTCCGGCGGCCAGGCCCAGCGCATCGGCATCGCCCGGTCCCTGTCCACCAGCCCCCGGCTGATCGTCGCCGACGAACCGGTCTCCGCCCTCGACGTCTCCGTACAGGCCCAGATCGTCAACCTGATGGAGAAGCTGCGCGGAGAGCTGGGCCTCGCCTACGTGTTCATCGCGCACGACCTGTCGGTGGTCAAACGGGTCAGCGACCGGGTCGCCGTCATGTACCTCGGCCGGATCGTCGAGATCGGGGACAAGAAGTCCCTCTACGAGAACCCGCAGCACCCCTACACCCGGGCGCTGCTGTCCGCCGTACCGCTGCCCGACCCGGCGGCGGAGCGGCGGCGGGAGCGGATCGTGCTGCTCGGCGACCCGCCGAGCCCGGCGGCCCCGCCCCCCGGCTGCACCTTCCACCCGCGCTGCCCCGTCGCGCAGGAGATCTGCCGCACCGAGCGACCGCTGTTGCGGTCGGCCGCCTCGCGCGAGGTGGCGTGTCATCTGGTGTAGGCACAGGCCCCCGGCTGACTGACGGGGATCCGGGGAAGCAGCAGGGCCCCGCGGCCAATGGCGTCCGCGGGGCCCTGCTCGCGTGGGATCAGCCCAGTTCCCTGCGGAAGAACTCCAGCTCCAGGGCCATGACCTTCTCCTTCGTGCCGCCCGGGGTCATGTGCGTGACACCGGGGAGGGCGAGCAGCTGGTGCGGGCGGCCCGCGTCCGTCAGGGCCTGGGACAGGCGCAGGGTGTGGGAGGGGTGGACGTTGTCGTCGGTCAGGCCGGTGGTCAGCAGCAGCGGCCGGGTCAGCTTCGGGGCGTCGGGGATCAGGGAGTCCCGCTCGTACACGTCGTCGGACTGGGGCCGCTCCTGCGGGAGGCCCAGGTACCGCTCGGTGTACGCGGTGTCGTAGTGCCGGAAGTCGGTCGGCGCGGCCCCGGCGGACGCCGCGTGGAAGACGTCCGGGCGGCGCAGCACCGCGAGCGCCGACAGGTAGCCGCCGTAGGACCAGCCACGTACGCCGACCCGGCCGAGGTCGAGGTCGCCGTGGCGGGCGCCGAGCGCCTGGAGCGCCGCGACCTGGTCCTCCAGGGTGACCTCGGAGAAGCCGCGGTACATGGCGTGCGTGAAGGCGGGCGAGACGTACGGGGTCCCGCGGTTGTCGACGGTGACCACCGCGAAGCCCTGGTCGGCCCACCACTGCTTGGCCTGCCAGCGGCGGGGCTCGGCGCTGATGTCCTGGTAGCCGGGGCCGCCGTACGCGTCGACCAGGACCGGCAGCCGCCGGCCGGGGACGTGGTCGCGGGGGAGGACGAGGGCGGTCGGGACGCCGTGCTCGGTGACCCGCTCCAAGACCGGGACCACCCGGTACGGCAGCGGCCGGGACAGGTCGGCGGGGGTGAACTCCCGCCCGTCGGGGGTGCGTACGGTGCGGCGGATCCCGTCGGCGTCGGCCGAGGTCAGCAGCAGGGTCCCGGCCGAGGCGGTCACGCTGTGCACCCCGGGCCCGTCGGCGACCGGGGTCAGCTCCCCGGTCGCCGGGTCCAGCAGCAGCACCTGCTGCTCGGCGGGGTCGCGCAGCCCGGCCTCGATCAGCAGCCGGCCCTCGTGGAGCCCGGCCACGCCGCGGACCTGGACCCCGTCGCCGGTGAGCAGCTCGCCGTCCACCGCGAGTGCCCGGGCGGCCCCGCCGCTGGGGGTACCCCCAGCGGTAGCTGGGGGAGTGTCGGCGGCGGTCAGCATCCGGCCGTCGGGCAGGCGCGCCGGGGTGCCCGGGACCAGCGGGTCCACCCACTGCGGGTGCGTGGTGCGGGACAGCTCCCGGGTACGGCCGGTGGCCGGGTCGGCGGAGAGCAGCAGCACGGACCGCTGGAGCCGGTCCTGGACGGTCAGCAGGATCTCGCCGGCCGATTCCCATCCCGCGTCGGAGACGTACGGGTAGGCCTCCGCGTCCCAGTCGAGCCGTGTCCGGTCCCCGTCCGGGCCGAGCACCCAGAGCTGGACGTCGGCGTTGGGCCCGCCCGCCTCGGGGTACGCGAAGTCCTCCGCCGGGAGCTCGGGGCGGCCGGGGTCGGCGAAATACCGGCGCTGGAGGGCGGACTCGTCGACGCGGGCGGCGAGCAGGGTGACCCCGTCGGGTGACCACCAGTGGCCCCGGGAGCGGCCGAGCTCCTCGGCGGCGGCGAACTCGGCGACGCCCCAGCGGGCCCCGTCGGCCGGGCTGACCCGGCCGCCGGGTTCGACGTACAGGGCGTCGTCGCTGACGTACGCGGTGCGGGTGCCGTCGGAGTTGGGGCGGGGGTCCAGGGCGGGTCCGGCGGCAGGTATCTGCTGAGGCCGTCCGGTCCCGTCCGCGGTGACCCCGTAGAGCCGCCCGTAGAGCGGGAAGACGGCGCGCCTGCCGTCGCCGGAGAGCGCGTACGAACCGATCCCGGCGGCGACGAGGCGGATCCGCTCGCGCAGCCGGCGCTCCACGGCCGGGAGCTCGCCCGGCTCGGGGCACAGTTCGCGGGGATCGGCAAGCCGGGTCTCGGCGCCGGTGGCCGTGTCGAGGACCCAGAGGCTGTCGAATGCGTCGGTGGGACCGGTCGAGCGGAGGTACCAGAGGAGGCGCCCTTCGTCCCCGAAGGCGAAGGCGCGCGGGGCGCCGTAGGTGAACCGGGCCGTGCTCGCGGAGAGCCTGAGGAAGTCATCCATGATCGTAGTGTGACATGTGCAATGTCATAGCCACTAGGCCGTTCGAGTGGTGACCCCAGGGGTGCGGGCATAGCGTCGACAGCGTGGACCCGAACGCAACGCCGACCAGCACCGGGACCGACGGCAAGGTCCGAGGGAGCGGGAACGGGCTCGCCCTGTTCGTGATCGCCTCCTGCCAGCTCATGGTGGTCCTCGACATCACCATCGTGAACATCGCGCTGCCGCACATCCAGACCGCCCTCGGCTTCTCCACCGAGAGCCTCTCCTGGGTCGTCAACGCCTACACGCTCGCCTTCGGCGGTCTGCTGCTCCTCGGTGGGCGCACGGGCGACATCCTCGGCCGCAAGCGCGTCTTCATCTTCGGCGTCCTGCTCTTCGGGCTTGCCTCCCTCCTCGGTGGACTCGCCCAGAACGAGGGTCAGTTGATGGCATCCCGAGCCCTCCAGGGTGTCGGCGGCGCCATCGCCTCGCCGACCGCCCTGGCGCTGATCACCACCACCTTCCGCGAAGGCCCCGCCCGTAACCGGGCGTTCGGCGTGTTCGCCGGGGTCTCGGCCGGCGGCGGCGCGATCGGGCTGCTCGCGGGGGGCGTCCTCGTCGAATGGCTCAACTGGCGCTGGGTGTTCTTCGTCAACGTCCCGATCGCCGTGCTGATAGCCGTCATGGCCGTGAAGGTCATCCACGAGTCCCAGCGCCACCCCGGGCACTTCGACCTCGCGGGCGCGCTGCTGTCCACCCTGGGCATGGTCTCGCTCGTCTACGGGTTCATCCGCGCCGCCCAGGAAGGGTGGACCGACCCCTTCACGCTCGCCGCCTTCGGCGCCGCCGTGGCCCTGCTGACCCTGTTCATCCTCAACGAGCGCCGCTCGCCGCAGCCGATCACCCCGCTGCACATGTTCGCCGACCGCAACCGGGCCGGGACCTACGGGATCATGCTCATGCTCGCCTGCGCGATCTTCGGCATGTTCTTCTTCCTGACGCTCTTCGTGCAGATCGTGCTGGGCTTCAGCCCGCTGATGGCCGGCCTCGCCTTCCTGCCCGTGAGCGTGGTGGTCGCCGTGGGTGCCGGCATCACCTCGCAGCTGCTGCCGAAGTTCGGGCCGAAACCCTTCATGGTCACCGGAGCGCTGTGCTCGGCGACGGGCCTCGCCTGGCTGACGCAGACCGACATCGACTCGACGTACCTGGGCAGCATCTTCGGCCCCCTCCTGATCTTCGGCCTCGGCATGGGCCTGCAGTTCGTCTCGCTCACACTGATGGCCCTGTCCAACGTCGCCGACCGGGAGTCGGGTGCGGCGTCCGGCCTGCTCAACACGATGCAGCAGGTCGGCGGTTCGCTCGGCCTCTCGATCCTGGTGACCGTGTTCGGCACGGCCAGCCGCAACGCGGCCAAGGATCAGGTGCCGGACTTCCTGCGCACGGCCAGCCCCGTACAGAAGGCCTTCTTCCAGCGGACCGGACAGTTCCCGAAGCCGTGGAGCGACCAGGTGCTGACCTCGGGCATCAGTGAGGCCTTCGTCGTGGCGACGGCGTTCACCCTGGTCGGTGCGCTGATCGCGCTGATCGTCATCCAGGTCCGGCCCTCGGACCTGGCCCGGCTCCAGGGAAACCACGCGCCGGCGAAGACGGAGGGCGGGACGGAGGACGGGATGCAGGGCGGGAAAGAGGGCGGGGAGGCGGAGAGCGGCAGGCCCGCAGCCCCTAGGCCGACAGGCCCTGGCCGCCCCGGCGACGGACCCGGCAGCGCGCCGGGCCGTCCGTCCGCAGAGTGATGCCCGCGCTGACCGCGATGTCGGTGTCCACGGCCTCGAACTCGTACGCGCGCAGGATCATCGCCAGCGCGATCACCGACTCCAGCATCGAGAAGTGCTGCCCGATGCAGGCGCGCGGGCCGCCGCCGAACGGGAACCAGGCGTAGCGCGGCCGGCCGGCCTCCGCCTCCGGGGTGAAGCGTTCGGGGTCGAAGCGGTCGGGATCCGGCCAGTAGAGCGGATGGCGGTGCGTCACCCACGGCGCCAGAATCACGTCCGCGCCCGCGGGGACGGTGTGCCCGCCGACCTCGGTGGCGGCGACGGCCTTGCGGCCGATGACCGGGGCGGCCGGGTAGAGCCGCATCGCCTCCTTGAGGACCTGGGTGAGGTACGGGAGCCGGTCGAGGTCGGCGGCCCGGGGCGTACGGTCGCCCAGCACCCGGCTGGTCTCCTCGTACGCCCGCTGCTGCTCCTCGGGGTGGCGGGCCAGCAGGTGCAGGGCGAAGGAGAGGGAGGTGGCGGTCGTCTCGTGCCCGGCGAGCAGGAAGACCAGCACCTGGTCGCGGAGTTCGGAGGCGTCGAACTCCCCGTCGTCGCAGCTCCTGGCGGCGGCGAGCAGCGTGAGCAGGTCCTCGCCCGGGCCGTCCGCGGGGTCGGCGCGCCGCTCGCCGATGATCTTGTCGCAGACCGCGTAGAGCTCGTCCATCGCGGCGGCCGCCCGCTTGTTGGCCGGTGTCGGCCAGCTGCGCGGGATGTTGGCGGGAGAGTAGCCGCGCCGCAGGACGTAGTCGGTGATGACCGGAAAACACCGGTCGACGACGTCGACGGTGGCCTCCACGTCGGTGCCGAAGAGGATCCGGGCGACCGCGCGCAGGGCCAGGTGCATCATCTGGTCGGAGACGTCGACGATCCCGCCGGGGGCCTCCTGCCAGGCGGCGAGGACCGCCTCGGTCTCGGCGGCGACGGCCCCCGCGTAGCCGTCCACCCGGCGCCGCGTGAACAGCGGCTGGACCAGCCGGCGCTGGCGCAGGTAGTCCTCGTCCTGGCTGGTCAGCAGGCCGTTGCCGAAGGAGTCGCGAACCTCCTGGTAGAAGGGGTTGTCCTTGCGGAAGTTGGCCGATTCCGAGGCGAGCACCTGCTGGGCGCCCTCGGCGGAGAAGACGCAGTACAGCTCGGCCCGCAGCCCGGGCGGCCCGGCGGTGATCCGTACGACGTCCCCGTGCAGGTGCTGGGCGCGCAGATAGGTGCCGAGGGAGTCGGACTTCAGGTCGAAGAGCGATCCCAGCAGCGGCAGCCCCGCCAGCGCGGGAACCCCCGCACCGACACCCGCGCTCGTACCAACCGCCATGGCCGCCCCTTAGCTCCGTACCGACGGCCCGATTCTGCCGGTCCCCACCCTTTCCTGGCGAGGATCCCAGCACCTCAGGCCGAATACCGACGCCGGCCGGTCTGCGTACGGGCCGGGGCCGGTTCAGGACGTCGGAGCCGGGGCGAGGAGCGAAGCGCTTGACCCTCACGTGGCGTCATGCCGCATGGTCGGTGACGTGGAAGAGCACCTGACCGTGGGACGTGTGGCCGCCCTGGCCGACGTGAGCGTCCGCACCCTGCACCACTACGACGAGATCGGCCTCGTGCAGCCGTCCGCGCGGACCGCGGCCGGGTACCGGGCCTACTCGGCGGGTGACGTGGAGCGACTGCGGGAGGTGCTCGCCTACCGGCGGCTGGGCTTCGGATTGCGCGAGATCGCGGACCTGGTCGACGACCCGGCCACCGACGCGGTCGCGCACCTGCACCGGCTGCGCGGCCTGCTGCTGGAACAACGCGACCGCGCTGCCGCCACGTTGATGGCCATAGACAGGGAACTGGAGGCACGGGCGATGGGGATCAGGACGACACCGGAGGAACAACTGAAGGTGTTCGGCGCGCAGTTGTACGAGGCCATCGGGTCCGCTTACCCGGCGACGCGGCGCACCGAGCCGCGGATCGCCGCGCGGATCTGGGATGCGCTCGGGGACGCGCGGACGGTCCTGAACGTCGGGGCCGGCACCGGCTCCTACGAGCCCCCCGACCGCGACGTGACGGCGGTGGAACCGTCGGCGGTCATGCGGGCACAGCGTCCCGCGGGCGCGGCGCGGTGCGTGGCCGCCAGTGCGGAGAGCCTCCCGTTCGCGGACCGGTCCTTCGACGCCGCGATGGCGGTCAGCACCGTTCATCACTGGCCGGACCCGGTCGCCGGGTTGCGCGAGATGCGGCGCGTGGCCCGCCGCGTGGTGGTGTTCACGTACGACGCCTGTGACACCGGCTGGCGTGAGCGGTTCTGGCTCACCCGCGACTACCTGCCCGAGTTCGCCGACCTTCTCGTCGGCTGGCCCTCACTGGCCGACCTGACCCGCGCGATCGGGGGCCGCGCGGAGCCGGTGCTCATCCCGTGGGACTGCGCTGACGGCTTCTTCGAGGCGCACTGGCGCCGGCCCGAGGCGTACCTGGACGAACATGTGCGCCGCGCGGTATCGGTATGGACCAGAGTCGGGCCGCAGGCCGAGCGGCGAGCAGTGGGCAGACTCCGCGACGACCTCTCCTCAGGCCGGTGGGCCGAACGCAACCGCGACCTCGTCGCCCTCGACGCGGCGGAGCTCGGCCTCCGCCTCCTCGTGGCCTGAACCATCGCGCGCGAGCACGCAGCAACAAGGCCACCCTGCGGCGTGCGTGAAACGCCGAGCCCCCGTCACTCGCCGGGACGAGTGACGGGGGCTCGGGACCGCTGTTCCCGCTAGATGTCGCGGAAGATCTCGATCTGGGCGCCCACCGAGTTGAGGCGCTCGGCCAGTTCCTCGTAGCCGCGGTTGATGACGTAGACGTTGCGGAGCACCGAGGTGCCCTCGGCCGCCATCATCGCGAGGAGGACCACCACCGCCGGGCGCAGGGCCGGCGGGCACATCATCTCCGCCGCGCGCCAGCGGGTGGGGCCCTCGACCAGGACGCGGTGGGGGTCCAGGAGCTGGAGGCGGCCGCCGAGGCGGTTGAGGTCGGTCAGGTAGATGGCCCGGTTGTCGTAGACCCAGTCGTGGATCAGGGTCTGGCCCTGGGCGACGGCGGCGATGGCCGCGAAGAACGGGACGTTGTCGATGTTCAGCCCGGGGAACGGCATCGGGTGGATCTTGTCGATCGGGGCTTCGAGCTTGGAGGGGCGGACCGTCAGGTCGACCAGGCGGGTGCGGCCGTTGTCGGCCGTGTACTCCGCCGAGCGGTCGTGGTCGAGGCCCATCTCCTCCAGGACCGCGAGCTCGATCTCCATGAACTCGATCGGGACCCGGCGGATCGTCAGCTCCGACTCCGTGACGACCGCGGCGGCCAGCAGGCTCATCGCCTCGACCGGGTCCTCGGAGGGGGAGTAGTCCACGTCCACGTCGATGTTCGGGATGCCGTGGACGGTGAGGGTGGTGGTGCCGATGCCCTCCACCTTCACGCCCAGCGCCTCCAGGAAGAAGCACAGGTCCTGGACCATGTAGTTGGACGAGGCGTTGCGGATGACCGTGACGCCGTCGTGCCGGGCGGCGGCCAGGAGCGCGTTCTCGGTGACCGTGTCCCCGCGCTCGGTCAGCACGATCGGGCGGTCCGGGGAGACCCCGGCCGCGACCTGTGCGTGGTAGATGCCCTCGGTCGCGGTGATGTCCAGGCCGAAGCGGCGCAGGGCGATCATGTGCGGCTCGATGGTCCGGGTGCCGAGGTCGCAGCCACCCGCGTACGGGAGGCGGAAGTGGTCCATGCGGTGCAGCAGGGGGCCCAGGAACATGATGATGCTCCGGGTCCGGCGGGCCGCGTCCGCGTCCATGGCCTCCATGTCGAGGCGGGCCGGCGGGATCAGCTCCAGGTCCACGCCGTCGTTGATCCAGCGAGTGCGGACACCGATGGAGTTCAGGACTTCCAGGAGGCGGTAGACCTCCTCGATGCGGGCCACCCGCCTCAGCACCGTACGGCCCTTGTTGAGCAGAGAGGCGCACAGCAGGGCGACACAGGCGTTCTTGCTCGTCTTGACGTCGATCGCACCGGACAGCCGGCGGCCGCCGACGACGCGCAGATGCATCGGGCCGGCGTAGCCGAGAGACACGATCTCGCTGTCGAGGGCTTCCCCGATGCGGGCGATCATCTCAAGGCTGATGTTCTGGTTGCCGCGCTCGATCCGGTTCACGGCGCTCTGGCTGGTGCCGAGGGCGTCCGCGAGCTGACTCTGCGTCCAGCCCCGGTGTTGCCGGGCGTCACGGATGAGCTTGCCGATGCGTACGAGGTAGTCGTCTGCCATGGCTGCACCGTATCTCAGATATGAGATGTTGATCGCGCGGGGTGGGCTGTTCGGGTGTTATCGACCGTCAGGTCCCATGGTGGGGCCGGTGGTGGTGTGGTGCTCGACGAGCCGGCAGAGGAGCCGGACCAGCTGGTCGCGCTCTTGTGCGGACAGGGGGGACAGGAGTTCCTTCTGGGCCGTTTCGAGCAGTTGTTCCAGTTTGCGCAGTCGGCGCCGGCCGAGCGGTGTCAGGGTGACGACATTGCGCCGGCGGTCCCCGGGGTCGGGGGCCCGTTCCACCAGGTCGCGCTCGGCGAGCTCGTTGATGACGGCGACGAGGTCGCTGCGGTGGATGCCGGTACGGGTGCTCAACGCGGCCTGGCTCACCGGCCCCGACTCCTCCAGGGCGACCAGCGCCGCGTAATGCCATTTATGCGCATCTGCTCCGCTCAGGCTCTCGGTCACCAGTCGCTGCGCGTGCGCCGAGGCCTGCCCCAGCAGTCGGCTGGGCAGCTTGCGCAGCCGGGCGGGCACGGCTTCGTTCTCTTCCGTGGTCATGGGAGCCGATGTTATCCGTTGCGTTAGTGGCACTAACGGTATAACTTCGTTCGTGTCACCAACGTTAGTCATCCGAACGATTCTCGAAGGGGGCCTCCCATGCCCGTGACCGACGTACTCGACTCGACGATGTACTACGAGGACCGCGGCGAAGGCGTTCCATTCGTCTTCCTCCACGGCAACCCCGCCTCCTCCCACCTGTGGCGGGGCGTGCTGCCGCGGATCGAGGGCGGGGTCCGGGTCCTGGCCCCCGACCTCATCGGCATGGGCCGCTCCGGCAAGCCGGGCGGGGAGTACCGGTTCGCGGACCACGCCCGCTACCTGGACGCCTGGTTCGAGGCTCTCGGACTCGACGAGGTGGTGCTGGTCGGCCAGGACTGGGGCGGGGCGCTCGCCTTCGACTGGGCGGCCCGGCACCCCGGCCGGGTCCGCGGCCTCGCCTTCATGGAGACCATCGTGCGGCCGCTCAGCTGGGCGGAGTACCCGCCCGCCGGCCGCGCCCGGTTCGAGGCGATACGTACCCCGGGGGTGGGGGAGGAGATGGTCCTGGACCGGAACATCTTCATCGAGGACAGCATCAGGCAGACGGTGCTGAACCCGATGAGCGAGGCGGACCGCGCCGTCTACGCCGCGCCCTACCCGACCCGCGAGAGCCGGCTGCCCATGCTCCGGTGGGCCCGCTCACTGCCGATCGACGGGCAGCCGGCCGACGTGCTCGCCGTCGTCGAGGCGTACGACGCCTGGCTGGCCGCCAGCCCGGAGGTGCCCAAGCTGCTGCTCACCTTCGACGGCTCGCCCGCCCTGATGATCAAGGCCGAGCAGGCGGCGTGGTGCGCGGAGAACGTTTCCGCACTGGAGACCGAGTACTGCGGCCCGGCCGCCCACCTCGCCCCGGAGGACCGGCCCGAGGAGATCGCCGCCGCCGTCAGCTCCTGGGCCCGGCGGCACGACCTCCTCGGCTGACGGCCCGGCTCACGCCCGGTTCGGACCCGGCTCACGCCCGGTTCAGACCCGGCTCACGCCCGGTTCAGACCCGGCTCGGGCCCGGGCCGGGCCCGGGGCTCAGGCCCCGCCGCCGCACCCGCACGCCCGGTGGCGTTCGCCGTGCACCGCCGCGTACGAGGCCGGGCGCGGTCCGGATCCCGCCCGCGCGGCCCGCGCCGAAGCCGCCCGGCCCGCCGCGGACTCCGCGTCGTGCACCACCCGGCCGCCGACCAGGGTCATCCGCACCCCGGTACCGCTGATGTCGGCCACCGGACAACGGGTCACATCCCGGTCCAGCACCACCAGATCCGCGGCCTTGCCCTGCTCCACCGTGCCCGTCAGCCCCTCCTGGCGCAGCTGCCAGGCCGTGCCGGCCGTGTGCATCCGCAGGGCGGACGTACGGCTCAGGCCCTCCAGCTCGCGGTACAGCTCGCCCTCGCCCTGCGCGCCCTGCCGGTCGATCGCCGTCCGCAGCTGGTTCCACACCTGGAGCGCGTCCACCGGCCAGTCGGAACCGCCGGTCAGCCGCGCGCCCGCCTTCTCCAGGCTGCGCGCCGGGTACATCCAGCGGTGCCGCTCGGGCCCGATGTACGGCAGCAGTGCCTCCATCGTCCAGATGTCCCGCGCCGCCCACTGGAGCTGCATGCAGGCCGCGACACCCAACTGGGCGAACCGCCGCAGGTCGGCCGGGTCCACGATCTGGAGGTGGGCGACGGCGTTGCGCGGGTCGCGCTGCCCGGTGGCCCGGCGCGCGTACGCGTACCCGTCGAGCGCCGTCCGTACCGCACGGTCCCCCAGCCCGTGGGCGTGCATCTGCCAGCCGGCGGTGTTGAAGGCCGCGGTCAGCCGGCCGTAGTCCGCCGCCGAGGTGTACAGCTCGCCCCGGTTGTCCGTCGGGGCGCCCTTGCCGTCGAGGTACGGCTCCAGGAGCGCGGCCGTCTGCGCCGGGTACTCGATCACCCCGTCCAGGAACACCTTGATCATCCCGAAGCGGAGCCCGCGCACGCCCTCGAAATCCCGCCGCAGGCCGCGCGCGTACTCCAGCGCGCCCGCCGGGTCCTTGGCCTGCCCGGCGTCCAGCCGGATCGCCGGCACGATCCGCTGCGGCAGCTTCCCCGCGCCCGCCAGGGCCTGGTAGAGCTCCAGTTCGTGCCGCCCGACCAGGGCGTCCATCATCGTCGTGATCCCGGACGCGGCGGCCAGCTCCAGCACCCGGGCACAGGCCGCGACCAGTTCGGCCCGGGAGGGCTCCGGGACGTGCCGTTTCACCAGGCCCTGTGCGTCGTCCTTGAGCACGCCCGTCGGCTGCCCGTCCGGCCCCTTCACGACCTTGCCGCCCACCGGGTCCGGGGTGTCGGCCCTGATCCCGGCGATGTCCAGCGCCCGCTGGTTCGCCCACAGGTTGTGCCCGTCGCCGCCGACCAGGACGATCGGGCAGCGGGTCGCCAGCGCGTCCAGCACCGAGTGGTGCGCCTCGGTCCCCGCCGGCAGCAGCCCGACCGGATTCCAGTCCTCCACCACCAGCCAGCGGTCCGGCTCCGCCGCCGCGCCCCCGGAGTCGGCCAGGAACCCGCCGAGGATCTCCCGCAGCTCCTCCACGGTGGTCTCCGCCCCGTCCAGCGAGGGCCGCAGCGAGCGGTCCGCGGCGCCCAGCGGGTGCACGTGCCCGTCGTGGATGCCGCTCATCACGGTGTTGCCGCCCGCGTCGACCGTCTCGGTGTCCCGGCCGATGAACCGGCGCAGCGCCGCGTTCTCCCCGGTGGCCAGGATCCTCCCGTCCCGGCCGACGGCCACCGCCTCGGCCGGCCGGCCCGACCCGGCCCCGCTGAACACCCGCGCGTTGTGGATGACCAGGGCCGCCGGGCCGCGCCCCGAAGGAGCCGCCGAGGCGTTGCCGGCCGCCGCGCCGAGCAGACCCGCCGCGCCGGCGGCCCCGGCCGCCGCGAGCAGGCCCCGCCGGGACAGGGAAGAAGACGTCATGACCACTCCGATCGTCGATGTGGCCAGGACACTCTTTGGTTAACCCCGTAACCGGAACCCACCCCGGACGACGGAATCCGTACGATGGCCCGCGTGCCCGGACCGACGATCGCCGATATCGCGCGCGCCGCGGAGGTCTCCACGGCGACGGTCTCGCACGCCCTCAACGGCACCGGCCGCCTCGGCGACGGCACCCGCCGCCGGGTCCGGGAGGTGGCCGCCGCACTCGGCTACGGCGCCCACCGCGGCCCCCGCACCCGCACCCTCGGCCTCGCCGTCACCACCTACGCCGACTGGACCTGGGACTTCGCGGGCGTCGCGTACTTCTCCCGGCTGCTCACCGCCGCCACCTCCGCGGCCCACTCCCACGGCTACGCCCTGATCAGCCTGCCCGCCGACCGCGGCGCCGAGCCCCTGTGGCACACCCTGGCGGTCGACGGGATGCTGCTCCTCGACAGCCCGGAAGGCGATCCGGTGCTCCGGGCCATGCGGGCGCGCGGTCTGCCCGTGGTCTTCGACGGGCGGCCCGCCGAGCCCCGGCCCGACGACGTGTGGGTGGACAACGACCACGAGGCCACCACCCGCGCGGTGCTCGACCACCTCGCCGCGTCCGGAGCCCGGCGCACAGCCCTGCATTCCGGCTTCGGCCGGGAGTTCTACACGAGGGCCGTCACCTCCGCCTACGAACAATGGTGCGCGGAGCGCGGTCTGCCCCCGCTGGTGATCCCCTTCCACCCCGAGGACGACCAGGGCCATGCCTTCGACCGGGCCTTCGCCGCGCCCGGCCGCCCCGACGCCGTCTACTCCCTCTACGATCCGGGCGGCCGCCAGGTGCTGGCAGCCGCCGCGCGCCATGGAATCCGTACGCCCGGAGGCCTCTTGCTGGTCTGCGCGAGCGAGGACCCGGCGTACGGGGCGCTCGAACCGCCCGTGACCACCGTCACCCTCAACCCCGAACGGATTGCCGAGTCGGCGATGTCCGCGCTGGTCACACTGATCGAATCCGGGTATGCGGAACCTCCGGGACAGCGCACTGTCCCGGCGGGCCTACAGGTACGTGCCTCGTCCCTGCCCCCGGACATGTACTAGAGTTATCTCGACATCGAGATATCTGCCGAAGGCGTACCGCAGCCGCCCCCGCTGGTAAGGGTTACCTAACTTAGTCTTACCTTAGCGGATTGGCCAAGGGGCGTGGCGGCAGGATGCGGTCATACGCGCGAAATTCATGCATGAAGGAGACTGTCGTGTCGGCGAACAGCTTCGACGCCCGCAGCACGCTGCAGGTGGGCGACGAGTCGTACGAGATCTTCCGGCTGGACAAGGTTGAGGGCTCCGCCCGCCTTCCCTACAGCCTGAAGGTGCTGCTGGAGAACCTGCTCCGTACCGAGGACGGCGCGAACATCACCGCCGACCACATCCGGTCGCTCGGCAACTGGGACTCGCAGGCCCAGCCCAGCGAGGAGATCCAGTTCACGCCGGCCCGCGTGATCATGCAGGACTTCACCGGTGTCCCGTGTGTCGTGGACCTCGCCACCATGCGTGAGGCCGTCAAGGCCCTCGGCGGCGACCCGTCCAAGATCAACCCGCTGGCCCCGGCCGAGCTGGTCATCGACCACTCGGTCATCGCCGACAAGTTCGGCACCAACGACGCGTTCGCCCAGAACGTGGAGCTGGAGTACGGCCGCAACAAGGAGCGCTACCAGTTCCTGCGCTGGGGCCAGACCGCCTTCGACGAGTTCAAGGTCGTCCCCCCGGGCACCGGCATCGTCCACCAGGTCAACATCGAGCACCTGGCCCGCACGGTCATGGTCCGTAACGGTGTGGCCTACCCCGACACCCTCGTCGGCACCGACTCGCACACCACCATGGTCAACGGCCTGGGCGTGCTGGGCTGGGGCGTCGGCGGCATCGAGGCCGAGGCCGCGATGCTCGGCCAGCCGGTCTCCATGCTGATCCCGCGCGTCGTCGGCTTCAAGCTGACCGGCGAGCTGCCCACCGGCACCACCGCCACCGACCTGGTGCTGACCATCACCGAGATGCTGCGCAAGCACGGTGTCGTCGGCAAGTTCGTCGAGTTCTACGGTGAGGGCGTCGCCGCCACCTCGCTGGCGAACCGCGCCACCATCGGCAACATGTCGCCGGAGTTCGGCTCCACCGCCGCGATCTTCCCGATCGACGACGAGACCCTGAAGTACCTGCGCCTGACCGGCCGCGACGCCCAGCAGGTCGCGCTCGTCGAGGCGTACGCCAAGGAGCAGGGTCTGTGGCTGGACCCGGCCGCCGAGCCCGACTTCTCCGAGAAGCTGGAGCTCGACCTCTCCACGGTCGTCCCCTCCATCGCCGGCCCGAAGCGCCCGCAGGACCGCATCGTCCTGGCCAACGCCGCCGAGCAGTTCGCGCAGGACGTGCGCAACTACGTCGAGGACGACGACGAGGCGGGCAAGGAGTCCTTCCCGGCCTCCGACGCCCCGGCCGCCGTCAACGGCGTGCCGACCCGCCCGACCCTGGTCACCCTGGCCGACGGCTCCTCCTTCGAGATCGACCACGGCGCCGTCACCGTCGCCGCGATCACCTCCTGCACCAACACCTCGAACCCCTACGTCATGGTGGCCGCGGCCCTCGTGGCGAAGAAGGCGGTCGAGAAGGGCCTGTCCCGCAAGCCGTGGGTCAAGACCACCCTGGCCCCGGGCTCGAAGGTCGTCACCGACTACTTCGACAAGGCCGGCCTGACCCCGTACCTCGACAAGATGGGCTTCAACCTCGTCGGGTACGGCTGCACCACCTGCATCGGCAACTCCGGTCCGCTGGACGAGGAGATCTCGAAGGCGATCAACGAGCACGACCTCGCGGTCACCTCGGTCCTCTCGGGCAACCGCAACTTCGAGGGCCGCATCAACCCCGACGTCAAGATGAACTACCTGGCCTCCCCGCCGCTGGTCGTCGCGTACGCCATCGCGGGCTCCATGAAGGTGGACATCACCAAGGACGCCATCGGCATCGACACCGAGGGCAAGCCGGTCTTCCTCGCGGACATCTGGCCGTCCGAGGCCGAGGTCAACGACGTCGTGGCGAACGCCATCGGCGAGGACATGTTCAACAAGTCCTACAAGGACGTCTTCGCGGGCGACGCCCAGTGGCAGGCGCTGTCGATCCCGACCGGCAACACCTTCGAGTGGGACCCGCAGTCCACCTACGTGCGCAAGCCCCCTTACTTCGAGGGCATGACGATGGAGACCACCCCGGTCTCCGACATCGCCGGCGCCCGCGTGCTGGCGAAGCTGGGCGACTCGGTCACCACCGACCACATCTCCCCGGCCGGTGCGATCAAGGCCGACACCCCGGCCGGCAAGTACCTCACCGAGCACGGCGTCGAGCGCCGCGACTTCAACTCGTACGGTTCCCGCCGCGGCAACCACGAGGTCATGATCCGCGGTACGTTCGCCAACATCCGCCTGCGCAACCAGATCGCGCCGGGCACCGAGGGCGGCTTCACCCGCGACTTCACCGTCGACGGCGCGCCGGTCTCCTTCATCTACGACGCCTCCCAGAACTACCAGGCCGCCGGCATCCCGCTGGTCATCCTGGCGGGCAAGGAGTACGGCTCGGGCTCGTCCCGCGACTGGGCCGCCAAGGGCACCGCGCTGCTCGGCGTCAAGGCCGTCATCGCCGAGTCCTACGAGCGCATCCACCGCTCCAACCTGATCGGCATGGGCGTCCTGCCCCTGCAGTTCCCCGAGGGCGCCACGGCGGCTTCCCTGGGCCTCACCGGCGAGGAGACCTTCGCCTTCACCGGTGTGGAGGAGCTGAACAACGGCACCACCCCGCGCACCGTCAAGGTGTCCACCGACACCGGTGTGGAGTTCGACGCGGTCGTCCGCATCGACACGCCGGGTGAGGCGGACTACTACCGCAACGGCGGCATCATGCAGTACGTGCTCCGCAACCTGATCCGCGGCTAAGCACGCCATCGGCACCAAAGGGCCGTATCCCCGTCAAGGGGGTACGGCCCTTCCGCTTGTCCGGGCGGCCGTCCCAGGTGACGGACAGGTCTCAACTCGGAAAAGCCGACGGCCATACGTGTGCATGATCTTGCTCACACGAGCGGAAGTGGACTATACCTGTGCCCGTCCGGATCACCGCGAGTCGATCGACTCCGGACCGGGGGGCGGGCGGGGACCTGCGGTGATGTCCGCATGCACGGCGACGCCGTGATTCCCCGGCTTCCTTCACACCTCTGACGAAGGCGAGGACATGAGCATGGGATCCACTGGTGAGGGCCTCGGGCGCCGTGATCTGATCAAGCGCTCCGCAGCACTCGGACTGATCACGGTGCCGACGATGAGCTTCCTGTCCGCCTGCGCCTCAGGGGGTGAGGAGTCCACGAAGGGCCCCGACAAGGGCGCCGTGACCAAGGAGAACCCGTTCGGCGTCGCGAAGGGCGGCAAGCTGGACGTCGTCGTCTTCAAGGGCGGGTTCGGCGACGACTACGCGAAGGCCTGGGAGGCCGCCTTCGACAAGAAGTGGGGCACCACCAGCTCCCACCTGGGCACCCAGGAGATCACCGCGAAGCTCCAGCCGCGCTTCAACGGCGGCAACCCGCCGGACGTCGTCGACGACTCCGGCGCCCAGCAGATCAAGCTGGACGTGCTCGCCAAGGGCGACCAGCTCGCCGACCTCACCGCCGTGCTCGACGCGCCCTCGCTCGACGACCCGACCAAGAAGGTGCGCGACACCCTGGTCGAAGGCGCCTACGAACAGGGCCTGCAGGGCGGCAAGTTCGTCGTGCTGAAGTACGTCTACGCCGTGTTCGGCTTCTGGTACTCCGGCAAGCTCTTCAAGGAGAAGGGCTGGGCGCCGCCGAAGACCTGGGACGAGTTCCTGGCCGTCTGCACCAAGGCCAAGGAAGCCGGCATCGGCGGCCTCGCCCACCAGGGCAAGTTCCCGTACTACATCAACGTCGTCATCATGGACCTGATCGCCAAGAAGGGCGGTCTGGAGGCCATGAAGGCGATCGACAACCTGGAGCCGAACGCCTTCGAGGGCAACCCGGCCGCCCTCGCCGCGGTCGAGGCGGTCTACGAGGTGGTCGAGAAGGGCCTGCTGATGCCGGGCACCAACGGCCTCACCCACACGGAGTCCCAGACCGCCTGGAACCAGTACAAGGCCGCCTTCATCCCCTCCGGCTCCTGGCTGGAGAACGAACAGCTGAAGCAGACCCCGGAGGACTTCGACATGAAGTTCCTGCCGATGCCGCTGCTCGCCGACAGCAAGCTGCCCTTCGAGGCCATCCGGGCCGGTGTCGACGAGCCCTTCATCGTCCCGGAGAAGGCCGCCAACAAGGCCGCGGGCATGGAGTTCCTCCGCTCGATGCTGTCCCGCGAATGGTCGACGATCTTCGCCCAGCAGGCCAACTCGCTCACCGTCGTCAAGGACGGCGTGGACCCGGGCGTCAAGCTGCGGCCGGGCACCCAGTCGGCCGTGGAGGCGCTCAAGGCCGCGGGGAGCAACACTTTCAGCTACCGCTACCCCGACTGGTACAGCGAGATGGACACCGAGATCCAGAACGCGTCCAATGAGCTGATGGCCCAGCGGATCCAGCCAAAGGAGTGGATCAAGCGGGCCCAGGCTGCGGTAGACAAGGCGGCCAAGGACCCGAACGCCAAGAACAACAAGCGCTCCTGACACCGCAGGGACGGACACCATGAGCCATGTAGCCCAGAGCAAGGGGCGGGCCGGTTTCATCGCCGGCTTCCTCGTCGCGCCCCTCGCGCTGTACCTGACCTTCGTCATCTGGCCGTACGTACAGACGTTCGGCTACTCCTTCACCAACTGGAGCGGCCAGTCCCCGACGTTCGACTTCGTCGGCCTGGACAACTACGCTTCGTTGCTGAAGGACGAGGTCTTCCGCGGCGCCCTCGGGCACAACCTGCTGCTCCTGGTGTTCGTCCCGGTCATCACCATCCTGCTCGCCCTCTTCTTCGCCTTCATGGTGAACGCGGGAGGACGCAGCGGGGCCGGCGGAGTGCGGGGCGTCGGCGGCTCGCGGGTCTACAAGATCGTCTACTTCTTCCCGCAGGTGCTCTCCCTCGCCATTCTCGCCGTGCTCTTCGGAGCGATCTACCGGAGCGACGAGGGCGGCCTGCTCAACGGCTTCCTCACCCAGCTCGGCCTGATCGACGCGGAGCACCCCGTCGAATGGCTCAACGAGCCCGACCTCGTCCTCTGGTGCCTGCTGTTCGTCGTCGTCTGGCACGGAGTCGGCTTCTACCTCGTCCTCTTCTCCGCGGCCATGCAGTCCGTCCCCAAGGACATCTACGAGGCGGCGCTGCTCGACGGCGCCGGGCGCGCCCAGACCTTCTTCCGGGTCACCCTGCCGCTGCTGTGGGATTCTGTGCAGACCTCCGCGGTCTATCTGGGCATCGCCGCGATGGACATGTTCGTCCTGGTGTCGACCATGACCTCGCAACAGTTCGGCGGCGGACCCGACCACCACAGCGAGGTCATGTCGACGGTGCTGATGCGCAACTTCCTGTACTTCGGCAAGAGCGGCTACGCCTGCGCCATGGGCGTGGTCATGCTCGCCCTGACCATGATCCTCTCCATCATCACGCTGCGCGCCACCCGCCGCGAGCGCATCGAGTTCTGAGCGGAGTCCCACGATGGCTGCACAGTCCACAGTGATCAAGGCTCCGGGCGAAGCTGCCGCGGAGCGGTCGGGCAAGACAGGCCGGACGGGGGATCGGGACGGGCGGCGCTCCGAGGGCATGGTCCTCAACGTCTTCTCGCACGGCTTCCTCGTCCTCTGGGCGATAATGATCGTGCTGCCCCTGATCTGGCTCGCGCTCGGCTCCTTCAAGACGGACGCGCAGATCGGCGGCTCGGCCCTGAGCTGGCCCTCGAACTGGCACTTCGACGCCTTCGGCCGGGCCTGGGAGAAGGGCATCGGCGGCTACTTCGCCAACACCCTCATCGTGCTGGTGTTCTCGGTCCCGCTGACCATGCTGCTCGGCTCGATGGCCGCGTACGTACTCGCCCGCTACCCCTTCACGGGCAACCGGGTCATCTACTACTTCTTCGTCAGCGGGGCGATGTTCCCGGTGTTCCTGGCGCTCGTACCGCTCTTCTTCATGGTCAAGCGCTTCGACATGCTGAACACCTACCAGGGCCTGATCCTGGTGTACGTCGCCTACTCGATGCCGTTCACCGTCTTCTTCATGCACTCCTTCTTCCGGACGCTGCCCACGGCGATACACGAGGCGGCGGTCATCGACGGGGCCTCCGACACCCGGATCTTCTTCCAGGTGATGCTGCCCATGGCCAAGCCCGGCCTGATCAGCGTGGGGATCTTCAACGTCCTGGGCCAGTGGAACCAGTACATCCTGCCCGCCGTGCTGATGCAGCCGCAGACGAGCGGCGAGCCCGAGCGCTACATGCTCACGCAGGGGCTCATCCAGCTCCAGTACCAGATGGGCTACGAGACGGACCTGCCGGTGCTGTTCGCCGGCGCCACCATCGCCATCATCCCCATGCTGGCGGTCTACCTCTCCTTCCAGCGCCAGATCCAGGCCGGCCTGACCTCCGCCACCCTCAAGTAGCCCCGGCGTTAGGAGCCGTCGGCTGCCGGAACCCGGGTGACCGACGTTCTGGAGGATCCAGGGCTGCCGGTCGGTGCCGCCGACGCTCCACGCCGGCCAGAAGCACCCCGGGATGGGGGCGCGGACCCCATGGGTCCAGGCGTCCCGGCCGGGCGCCTACGACCAGGTGCCGGAGCCCGTGCACTGCCGCGACGGGCCGCTGGGGTGGTCGTCGGGGCGGGTGCGTGCCGACGTCCAAGGCCGTGCCCCGGCCGTCACAGGTGAAGGTCGGTGTCCCGCCCGGCGGTCGGCCCGGCCGCCGGGCAGGGTCGCCGGACCGACCGCCGGCGGTTCGTACGTGGGCAGCAGGCCGGTGGTGAACCCGAGGGCGCCGAGGGGAAGACCCAGGCACAGCGCGGTGAAGCAGGAAGCCACCCGGACGGCCAGTCAGCCGTGGCGGGAATCCCGGGCCGTGCCGCCGGGAAGCGCGTCAAAGCCAGGTGTTGAACTTGCGGATGTACCAGGTCTTCACGACCTGCGTGAGCGTGCAGTACGCGAGGAGCACGCCGATCAGCCACGGGAAGTAGCTCGCCGGCAGGGCCACGAAGCCCAGCGAGGCGGCCAGCGGGGAGAACGGCAGGTACAGCCCGGTCAGCACCGCGAGGACGGTCATCACCATCACCGGCCAGGAGGCGCGGGACTGGATGAAGGGGATCTTCCGGGTACGGATCACGTGGACGATCAGGGTCTGGGAGAGCAGGCCCTCGATGAACCAGCCGGACTGGAAGAGGGACTGGCTCGCCTCGCTGTCGGCGGCGAAGACGTTCCACATGATCAGGAACATCGAGATGTCGAAGACGGAGCTGACGGGGCCGATCGTCACCATGAAGCGGAAGATGCCCTTGGCGTCCCAGTTGCGCGGCTTGCGCAGGTACTCCTCGTCCATCCGGTCCCACGGCGTGGCCAGCTGGGAGATGTCGTAGACCAGGTTCTGCACGAGCAGCATGATCGCCAGCATCGGCTGGAAGGGAATGAAGGCGCTCGCCACCAGCACCGAGAAGACATTGCCGAAGTTCGACGACGCCGTCATCTTGATGTACTTGATCGTGTTGCCGAAGGTGGTCCGGCCCTGGATCACGCCCTGCTCCAGGACGGTGAGGTCCTTCTCCAGCAGGATGATGTCCGCCGACTCCTTTGCGATGTCCACGGCGGTGTCGACCGAGATGCCGACGTCGGCGTCGCGCAGCGCGGCCGCGTCGTTGATGCCGTCCCCGAGGAACCCGACGGTGTGGCCTCCGGCCTGCAGGGCCCGTACGATCCGGGCCTTCTGGACCGGGGTGACCTTGGCGAAGACGGTCGTACGGGCGGCCAGCGCGCGCAGCGCCGTGTCGTCGAGGGCGTCGATGTCGGCGCCGAGACGATCCGGCTACGGGACTCCAGCTCGGCGGCGGCCCGCTCGCGGCGGGACCGGCCCGGCGGCGCGAGCTTCGCGGGGGTACGAGGGGTGAGCATGGTCATGACGAATACCTCCCTCCGCGGTGTCCGGGCAGCGCGAAGCCGGGCGGTCACGTGGAGTGATCATTGAACGGCGCGGGGTGCCGCGGACGGGCCACGGGATGCGCCGGGGGCATGGATGACGTATGCCTGACAGAAGGGTCAGGACATCCGGAAGGAAAGGGAAACGCGGAAGCGCACGGACACAGCGGGTGACCGCAGCCGTGCGTGCTCAGGGAAAGGCCGACCGGTCAGCGGGTCAGCCGGCGAGAGCGAGAGCGCGGCAAGGACTTCGATCGGGACTCATCCCGAACACCTCCTCGCATCGCGCTGTCATTGCAGGCGCGGTCCGGCCGGAAAGGCCGCAGAGGACCGGCGCCTCAGCGACCGTAGCACGATCCGGGCGACCGTTCTCTCCCCCTTATGGCCAGTAGTTGCCGGTTCGTGCCGTGTCAGCCTCTTGACGTGTCGAGGGACAAAGGCTCGACTTAAGGTTCACAAGTTGGAGAGACGCCGGGGTCTCGGAGCGAGAGCTTCTGCGACGTTCCCCGGCCGGGGGGCGACGGCTGGCCGTCGCTTATGGGCAGGAGTGGATGAGTCGTGCAGACGCCCGGATCGCAGTCTTCGCTACATCGCGCGAATCTCGAACGGGTCGTGCGGGCGGTGCGGCTCGCGGGTTCGCTGACCCAGGCGGAGATCGCCCGCGCCACCGGACTGTCGGCGGCCACGGTCTCCAACATCGTCCGCGAGCTCAAGGACGGCGGGACCGTCGAGGTCACCGACACCTCGGCGGGCGGCCGGCGGGCCCGCAGCGTGTCGCTCAGCGGCGATGCGGGCATCGTGATCGGTGTGGACTTCGGCCATACCCACCTGCGGGTGGCGGTCGGGAACCTGGCCCACCAGGTGCTGGCGGAGGAGGCTGAGCCGCTCGACGTGGACGCCTCCTGGGTGGAGGGCTTCGACCGGGCGGAAGCGCTGGTCGGACGGTTGATCGCGGGCATCGGGGTGAGCCTGGACAAGGCCATCGGCGTCGGCCTCGGCGTCCCCGGCCCGATCGACGTGGAGTCCGGGACCCTGGGGTCGACCGCGATCCTCCCGGGCTGGGCCGGCATCAACCCCCGCCAGGAACTCTCGCAGCGCCTCGGCGTACCCGTGTACGTGGACAACGACGCGAACCTCGGGGCCCTCGGTGAACTCGTCTGGGGGAGCGGGCGGGGAGTAAAGGACCTCGCCTACATCAAGGTCGCCAGCGGCGTCGGCGCGGGACTGGTGATCAACGGCCAGATCTACCGCGGCCCCGGCGGCACGGCCGGCGAGATCGGGCACATCACCCTGGACGAATCGGGTCCGGTGTGCCGCTGCGGTAACCGCGGCTGCCTGGAGACCTTCGCCGCGGCCCGGTACGTGCTCCCGCTGCTCCAGGGCAGCCACGGACCCGAGTTGACGATGGAGCGGGTGGTCGAACTGGCCCGCGACGGGGACCCGGGCTGCCGCCGCGTCATCACGGACGTGGGCCGCCACGTCGGCAGCGGCGTGGCCAGTCTGTGCAACCTCCTGAACCCGAGCCGGGTGGTCCTGGGCGGCTCGCTCGCGGAGGCGGGCGAACTCGTCCTGGCGCCCATCCGCGAATCGGTCGGGAGGTACGCGATCCCGAGCGCGGCCCGCCAGTTGTCGGTGCTGACCGGGTCCCTGGGCGGGCGGGCCGAGGTGCTCGGCGCACTAGCTCTTGTGCTCAGTGAAATGGGCGATTCGACACTTTTGTCGGATCATGGAAGTGGAGTGCGCGCTTCAGCCGCCATGTCTTCAGTTAGATAACGGATGGCACCGTTGTCATCTCGTTAAGGATTCACTCCTTGACGGCAAACTTGCGGCCGGGGTTGACTCACATCCACCTCGGCCGCAGTGCTGCGGCCTCGTCAGGGAGGTTCAAGTAATGAACACGCGTATGCGCAGAACCGCAGTAGCCGTTGCCGCCGGCGCCATGGCCGTTTCCCTCGCCGCCTGTGGCAGCGCCAAGGAGGCCGGCGACAAGACCAAGGAGTCCGGCGCCGCCAAGGGCGACGCGATCAAGGTCGGCCTGCTCCTGCCGGAGAACCAGACTGCGCGCTACGAGAAGTTCGACAAGCCGCTCATCGAGAAGAAGGTCGCCGAGCTCACCGGCGGCAAGGGCGAGGTCGTCTACGCGAACGCCAAGCAGGACGCCACCACGCAGAACTCGCAGGTCGACACGATGATCACCAACAAGGTGGACGTCCTGATCGTCGACGCGGTGGACTCCAAGGCCATTGCCGGCTCGGTCAAGAAGGCGAAGGAGGCCGGCATCCCGGTCGTCGCCTACGACCGTCTCGCCGAGGGCCCGATCGACGCCTACACCTCCTTCGACAACGAAGAGGTCGGCAAGGTTCAGGGCAAGGCGCTGCTGGAGGCGCTGGGCGACAAGGCCAAGGACGGCCAGATCGTCATGATGAACGGCTCGGTCACCGACCCGAACGCCAAGCTCTTCAAGTCCGGTGCGCACTCCGTCCTCGACGGCAAGGTGAACGTCGGCAAGGAGTACGACACGGTCGAGTGGAAGCCGGAGAACGCCAACACCAACATGGCGGCCGCGCTCTCCGCGCTCGGCAAGGACAAGGTCGTCGGCGTCTACTCCGCCAACGACGGCATGGCGGGCGGCATCATCACGGCCCTCAAGGGTGCCGGCGTCTCCCCCCTGCCGCCGGTCACCGGCCAGGACGCCGAACTCGCCGGTGTCCAGCGCATCGTCGCGGGCGAGCAGTTCATGAGCGTTTACAAGCCGTACGCCCCCGAGGCCGAGGCCGCCGCGAAGATGGCCGTCGCCCTCGCCAAGGGCGAGAAGGCCGGCGGCACCTCCACGGTCGACAGCCCGACCGCCAAGGGTGTCGCCTCCGTGCTGATCCCGGTCGTCTCGCTCACCAAGGGCAACATCAAGGACACCGTCGTCAAGGACGGCGTCTACACGGTCGCCGAGATCTGCACCGACAAGTACGCGGCGGCCTGCGCCTCCCTCGGCCTGAAGTAGCGGCCCCCGCCGCCTCCTCGCGAGGCGGCCCCCGTGCCTGACCGGCGCCCCGCCCCCATTCCCCGCCACTGGCGGGGCGCCGGGCAGAAACGTTCCCCCATTCGCCCCGCTCCTGCTCTTTTGCACGACATCCCCGCCGGTCAGGCGGCGAAGGAGATGGTTCATGTGTCCGCTGCGCCCGTGCTGGCGTTGCGAGGGGTCTCGAAGCGGTTCGGCGCCGTTCAGGCCCTGACCGACGTAGAACTCGAGATCCACTCCGGTGAAGTGGTCGCCCTGGTCGGCGACAACGGTGCCGGAAAGTCCACGCTGGTCAAGACGATCGCCGGCGTGCACCCCATCGATGACGGCGTCATCGAGTGGGAGGGCCGTCCGGTCTCCATCGGCAAGCCCCATGACGCCCAGAACCTGGGCATCGCGACGGTCTACCAGGACCTGGCGCTGTGCGACAACATCGATGTCGTCGGCAACCTCTTCCTCGGCCGCGAGCTCAAGCGCCACGGCGTCCTCGACGAGGTGGAGATGGAGCGGCGCGCCCGCGAGCTCCTGACCACCCTGTCCATCCGGATCCCCAGCGTCCGTATCCCCATCGCCTCGCTCTCGGGCGGTCAGCGCCAGACCGTGGCGATCGCCCGCTCCATGCTGGGCGAGCCCCAGCTCGTCATCCTCGACGAGCCCACCGCCGCCCTCGGCGTCGAGCAGACCGCACAGGTGCTCGACCTGGTGGAGCGGCTGCGCGAGCGCGGCCACGCCGTCATCCTCATCAGCCACAACATGGCCGATGTGAAGGCCGTCGCCGACAAGGTGGCGGTCCTGCGGCTGGGCCGCAACAACGGTGTCTTCAACGTCGCCGACACCTCGCAGGAAGAGATCATCTCCGCCATCACCGGTGCCACGGACAACGCCGTGACCCGCCGGGCGGCCCGCACCTCGGAGGCCGGCAAGTGAGCACCAAGAACCCTGCCACCGGTCCACTGGGCAAAGGCCCCGTCGACCAGCAGGAGCACATCGACCCGGTCAACCCCGCGGCCGCGCACGACGCGATCCCGGCCGTTGACCCCCGCCTGCTCGTCAGGGAAGAGGGCCTCGCCGGGTACGTGGGCGAGTTCAAGCGCAAGATGAAGGCCGGCGATCTGGGCTCCCTCCCGGTCGTCATCGGCCTGATCGTCATCTGGTCGATCTTCCAGGGGCTGAACTCGAACTTCCTCTCCCCGGAGAACCTGACCAACATCGCGATCACGATGACCGGCACCGGCATGATCGCCATCGGCATCATCTTCGTGCTGCTGCTCGGCGAGATCGACCTCTCGGTCGGCTCGGTCAGCGGTGTCTCGGGCGCGATCGTCGCCGTCCTCGCCGTCACCCACGGCGTGAACGAATGGCTGGCCATCCTCCTGGCCATCGTCGGCGGCGCCCTGATCGGCTGCATCCACGGCTTCTTCTTCGCCAAGGTCGGCGCCCCGGCCTTCGCCGTCACCCTGTCGGGCCTGCTCTTCTGGCTCGGCGCGATGCTGCAGATCCTCGGCAGCAACGGCACGATCAACATCGACTCCGATGGCGTGGTCGGCCAGCTGACCACGTACTTCTTCTCGGACGTGGCCGTCGCCTACGGGCTGGCCGCGCTCGCGGTGGCCGGCTACTTCGTCGCGGCCTTCCTCGACGCGAGGCGCCGCGAGGCAGCCGGGATGCCGTCCCGGCCGCTCACCGAGATCCTGCTGCGCACCGGCCTGCTCGCACTGTGCGCGTTCGGTCCCGCCGTGCTGTTCAACCAGTACAAGGGCCTGCCGCTCGCGGTGGTGCTCTTCCTGCTGGCCCTGGTCGTCACGGACTTCCTGCTGCGCCGCACGACCTTCGGGCGAAACGTTTTCGCACTGGGCGGCAGCGTCGAGGCCTCCCGCCGCGCGGGCATCAACGTCACCCGGATCCGGATCACGGTCTTCGCGATCTCCAGCACCTTCGCGGCCATCGGCGGCCTGTTCTGGGCCTCCAAGATCGCGGCGGCCAACCAGAGCGCCGGCGCCGGCGACCTGCTGATGAACGTGATCGCGGCGGCCGTCATCGGCGGCACCAGCCTCTTCGGTGGCCGGGGCCGGACCTGGAACGCCCTCCTCGGCGTCATGGTCATCGTCTCGATCCAGTACGGTCTGGCCCTGGAGGGAATCGCGACTCCGATCCAGTACATGATCACGGGTGCCGTACTGCTGGCCACCGTGGTGATCGACTCGGTCACGCGCAAGACCCAGAAGACGGCCGGACGTGCCTAAGCGGTAAGACCCGTCACAATGCCCGGCGCCACTTCGTGTGGTGCCGGGCATCCGTGCGTACATATGTGCGTACGCCTGTGCGGGTATACGCCTGTTTGTGATGTGTGACCACGCGATGGTGTGTTCATGTATGACAAAGGTGTGACTCACGGGGGCGGCCCGATGACCGCACCCGCGAGCGGAACATTAGACTCGTCGGACCAGCAAGCAACTGCAAGGAGGCACGGGTGCTGCTGCCCCGCATCAAGGGACCGCGCGATCTGGACCTGCTCAGCCAGGAGGAGCTCAACCAGCTCGCCGCCGAGATCAGGTCCTTCCTCGTCGACGCCGTCTCCAAGACCGGCGGGCACCTCGGCCCCAACCTCGGGGTGGTCGAACTGACGATCGCCCTGCACCGGGTCTTCGACTCGCCCAAGGACAAGGTCCTCTTCGACACCGGCCACCAGGCCTACGTCCACAAGCTGCTCACCGGCCGTCAGGACTTCGGCAACCTGCGCTCCAAGGGCGGCCTCTCCGGCTACCCCTCGCGCGCCGAGTCCGACCACGACGTGATCGAGAACTCGCACGCCTCCACCGTGCTCGGCTGGGCCGACGGCATCGCCAAGGCCAACGAGGTGCTAGGCCGCGAGGACCACCACGTCGCCGCCGTCATCGGCGACGGCGCGCTGACCGGCGGCATGGCCTGGGAGGCGCTGAACAACATCGCCGCCGCCAAGGACCGCCCCCTGGTCATCGTCGTCAACGACAACGAGCGCTCGTACGGCCCCACCATCGGCGGCCTCGCGAACCACCTGGCGACCCTGCGCACCACGGACGGCTACGAGCGCTTCCTGGCCCGCGGCAAGGACCTCCTGGAGCGCACCCCCGTCGTGGGCAAGCCGCTCTACGAGACCCTGCACGGCGCCAAGAAGGGCCTCAAGGACTTCATCGCCCCGCAGGGCATGTTCGAGGACCTGGGCCTGAAGTACATCGGCCCCATCGACGGCCACGACATCGAGGCCCTGGAGTCCGCCCTGCAGCGCGCCAAGCGCTTCAGCGGTCCGGTCATCGTGCACTGCCTCACCCAGAAGGGCCGGGGCTACGAGCCGGCCGTCCAGGACGAGGCGGACCGCTTCCACGCGGTCGGCGTGATCCACCCGGACACCGGCCTGCCGGTCAGCACCGACGCCGCCAGCTGGACCTCCGTCTTCGCCGACGAGATGGTCAAGCTCGGCAAGGAGCGGGGGGACATCGTCGCCATCACCGCGGCCATGCTCCAGCCGGTCGGCCTGAAGAAGTTCGCGGACGCCTACCCCGACCGGATCTTCGACGTCGGCATCGCCGAGCAGCACGGCGCCACTTCGGCGGCGGGCCTGGCGACCGGCGGCGCCCACCCGGTCTTCGCGGTGTACGCCACCTTCCTCAACCGCGCCTTCGACCAGGTCCTGATGGACGTCGCCCTGCACAAGTGCGGGGTCACCTTCGTCCTGGACCGCGCCGGTGTCACCGGCACCGACGGCGCCTCCCACAACGGCATGTGGGACATGTCGATCATGCAGGTCGTACCCGGTCTGCGGCTCGCCGCCCCGCGCGACGCCGAGCAGCTGCGCGCCCAGCTGCGCGAGGCCGTCCTGGTCAAGGACGCGCCGACCGTCGTGCGCTACTCCAAGGGCGTCGTCGGCCCGGCCGTCCCGGCCGTCGGCCGGATCGGCGGCATGGACGTGCTGCGCACCCCGGCTCCCGAAGTCACCAGGCCGGACGTACTCCTGGTCTCCGTCGGCGCGCTGGCCCCGATGTGCCTGGAGATCGCGAACCTGCTCGACAAGCAGGGCATCACCACCACCGTCGTGGACCCCCGCTGGGTCAAGCCCGTGGACGAGGCCCTGGCCCCGCTCGCCGACCGCCACCGCGTGGTCGTCACCGTCGAGGACAACGGCCGTACCGGCGGCGTGGGCTCCGCCGTCTCGCAGGCGCTCCGGGACGCGGGGGTCGACGTACCGCTGCGCGACTTCGGCATCCCGCAGCGCTTCCTGGACCACGCCTCCCGCAAGGAGGTCATGGCCGAGATCGGGCTGACCGCTCCGGACATCGCCCGGCAGGTCACCGGCCTCGTGGCCAAGCTGGACGGGCGCTTCGACAGCGAGCCGGCCGCCGCCGTCGACTAGGCCGGACAGCGCAGGCCGGATCGCCGCGCGGTTGCACGCCACGGGCCGGGAGATCACCCTTGAAGGGGTGGGCCTCCCGGCCCGTTCGCGTGCGTCATCACCTGTCGGAGGTGCGTCGGTGAGTAAGGATCTGAACAGCCCCTTCCGCACCAAGACGGTGGAGCAGTCCATCCGCGACACGGAGGAGCCGGAACACGCACTCCGCAAGTCGCTCTCCGCCTGGGACCTGACGGTCTTCGGCGTGGGCGTCATCATCGGCACCGGCATCTTCGTCCTCACGGGCATCGCGGCCCGGAACAACGCCGGACCCGCCACCTCCCTCTCCTTCGTGGCAGCGGGCATCGTCTGCGCCCTCGCAGCGCTCTGCTACGCCGAGTTCGCGTCCACCGTGCCGGTGGCCGGTTCGGCGTACACCTTCTCGTACGCCTCGATCGGTGAGCTGCCCGCCTGGATCATCGGGTGGGACCTGGTGCTCGAGTTCGCGCTCGGCACCGCCGTCGTGGCGGTGGGCTGGTCCGGGTACGTGCGCCACCTCATGTCGACGAACCTCGGCTGGGACATGCCCGCCGCGCTGTCGGGGCCCGACGCGGGAGGATCCTTCGACCTGCTCGCCTTCCTGCTGGTCCTGGTGCTGACCGCGATCCTGGTCATCGGGACGAAGCTCTCGGCCCGGATCACCGCGGTCGTCGTCGCCATCAAGGTCACCGTGGTCCTGCTGGTCATCATCGCGGGCCTGTTCTTCATCAAGGGCGACAACTACTCGCCGTTCATCCCCCCGGCGCAGCCCCAGGAAGCGGGCGGCGGCCTGCACGCACCACTGGTCCAGCTGATGTTCGGCTACGCGCCCACCAACTTCGGTGTCATGGGCATCTTCACCGCGGCCTCCCTCATCTTCTTCGCCTTCATCGGCTTCGACGTCGTGGCCACCGCGGCCGAGGAGACCAAGAATCCCCAGCGGGACATGCCGCGCGGCATCCTCGGCTCGCTGCTGGTCTGCACGGTGCTCTACGTCGCCGTGACGCTGGTGGTCACCGGCATGCAGAAGTACACGGAGATGTCGCCCACCGCCCCGCTCGCCGAAGCCTTCAAGTCGGTGAACCAGCCGTTCTTCTCCGGCGCCATCAGCCTCGGGGCGGCCGTCGGCCTGATCACCGTGTGCATGATCCTGCTGCTCGGCCAGACCCGCGTGTTCTTCGCGATGAGCCGTGACGGACTGCTGCCGCGCGTCTTCTCCGTCACCCACCCCAAGTACCGCACGCCGTACCGGGCGACCCTCCTGCTCGGCGGGATCATCGCCATCGTCGCGGGTTTCACCAGCCTGGAGAAGCTCGCGGAACTGGTGAACATCGGCACCCTGTTCGCCTTCGTGGTGGTCGCCCTCGGCGTGATCGTCCTGCGCCGGACCCGCCCCGACCTGCACCGGGCCTTCCGCACCCCGTGGGTGCCGGTCGTCCCGATCGTGTCGATCGCGGCCTCGCTCTGGCTGATGCTCAACCTGCCGGCCGAGACCTGGATCCGGTTCGGCATCTGGATGGTCGTCGGCTTCATCGTCTACTTCCTGTACGGCCGCAGCCACAGCCGGCTCGGCAAGCTCGGCCAGGACGCGAAGTTCTAGACGCGCAGCAGGGCACGGAACGGCGAAGCCGGCCGTACGCGTCACCCGTACGGCCGGCTTCGCCGGTGCCGGCTCCGTCAGCCCTTGGCGGGGGAGTCCTTCGCGGAGGCCGGGACCTTCTGGTCCGTGCGGAGGGCTTCCCACAACTGGGTGGCCTGCGGCTCGGCCACGACCACCCGGTTCGGGTCCACCTTGTCGTAGGCGACCGGCAGCATGATGGTCTCCATCGTGTCCGGGTCGACGCCCTTCATGCTCTTGGCGAAGTCGGAGAGCGCGGTGAGGGAGGCGAGGTCCGAGTCGGTGGTCAGCGACTTGGTGCCGGCGTCGGCGAGCTTGTAGAGCCGCGCCGGGTTGCCGAGCGCGTCCTGCTTCTTGACCTCGGTCAGCATCGCCATCATGAACTGCTGCTGCAGGCCTATGCGTCCGAGGTCGCTGCCGTCCCCGTAGCCGTAGCGGGTACGGACGAACTTGAGCGAGTCCGTGCCGTTCAGCCGGTGCGTGCCCGCGTCCAGCTTCAGCCCGCCCTTGGCCCCGCTCATCGGCTTGTCCAGGGTGACGGTGACCCCTCCGAGCGCGTCCACCAGGCCCTTGAAGCCGGCGAAGTCGACCTCGACGAAGTGGTCCACGCGGACGCCGGACATCTGCTCCACGGTGTTGACCACACAGGCCGGACCGGCCAGCGAGTAGACCGAGTTGAACATGACCCGCTTCGCGGACGGCACGGTCTTGCCGTCCCCGTCCTTGCATTCGGGCCGGGTGATCAGGGTGTCGCGGGGGATGCTCACCGCGGTGGCCTTGGCCCGGCCCTCGGGTATGTGCACCAGCATCGCGGTGTCCGAGCGGGCGCCGCTGACATCGCCGTGGTCGAGGTCGGCGTTGGCTCCGGCACGCGAATCGGAGCCGAGCACCAGGATGTTCTGGGCGTTCGCGGCCACCTTCGGCGGCCGGTTGTCGCCGATGGCCTGGTCCAGGTCGACGCTGTCGATGTTGCCGTTGAGGTGGCTGTACATCCACCAGCCGGCTCCGGCGGCGCCCAGGATCAGCACGGCGACCAGCAACAGGGTGATCCGCAGAACGCGGCGTCGGCGGCGCCTGGGGCGCGCGTGCGTGTCCGTCATGGGGGTGAATCTTAGACAGATATTCGAACGGCCGAAGCCCGCCCCCGGGAAGGGGCGGGCCAGGCCGTCAGATACCCGTCTGCGAGCCGGACTAGGCTGGGATGCTCGCCAGACCGGGAGCGAGGAACTTCTTGCCGTTCACGCGCTCCGAGACGCCTTCACGGTCCAGGTACGGCGTGACGCCACCCAGGTGGAAGGGCCAGCCCGCACCGGTGATGAGGCAGAGGTCGATGTCCTGGGCCTCGGCCACGACACCCTCCTCCAGCATCAGGCCGATCTCCTGCGCCACCGCGTCCAGGACGCGGTCGCGGACCTGCTCCTCCGTCAGGACGACATCGCCCTGCACCAGGAGGGCGGCGACCTCGGGGTCCAGCTCCGGCTTGAAGCCGTTCTCGGCGGAGTAGACGTAGAAGCCGCGCTTGCCGGCCTTGACCACGGCCGCCAGGTTCGGGGAGACGGTGAAGCGCTCCGGGAAGGCGCGGTTCAGGGTCTCGGAGACGTGCAGACCGATGGCCGGGCCGACGAGCTCCAGCAGCACCAGCGGGGACATCGGCAGGCCGAGCGGCTCGATGGCCTTCTCCGCCGTGACCACCGGGGTGCCCTCGTCGATGACGTTCTGGATCTCGCCCATGAAGCGGGTCAGGATGCGGTTCACGACGAACGCCGGGGCGTCCTTGGTGAGGACCGCGGTCTTCTTCAGCTTCTTGGCGACACCGAAGGCCGTGGCCAGCGAGGCGTCGTCGGTCTGCTCACCGCGGACGATCTCCAGCAGCGGGAGGATCGCGACCGGGTTGAAGAAGTGGAAGCCGACCACGCGCTCCGGGTGCTGGAGCTTCGAGGCCATCTCGGAGACCGACAGCGAGGAGGTGTTGGTGGCGAGGATCGCGTGCGCCGGGGCGACCGCCTCGACCTCCGCGAACACCTTCTGCTTGACGGACATCTCCTCGAACACGGCCTCGATGATGAAGTCCGCGTCCGCGAAGCCCTCGGCCTTGTCCAGGACACCCGTCACCAGGGCGGTCAGGCGGTTGGCCTTGTCCTGGTTGATGCGGCCCTTGCCGAGCAGCTTCTGGATCTCGGCGTGGACGTAGCCCACACCCTTGTCCACGCGCTCCTGGTCGATGTCGGTGAGGACCACCGGCACCTCTAGGCGGCGCAGGAAGAGCAGCGCCAGCTGCGAGGCCATCAGGCCCGCGCCGACGACGCCGACCTTGGTGACCGGACGGGCCAGGGACTTGTCCGGGGCACCGGCCGGGCGCTTGGCGCGCTTCTGGACCAGGTTGAAGGCGTAGATGCCCGAGCGCAGCTCGCCGCCCATGATGAGGTCGGCCAGGGCCGTGTCCTCGGCGTCGAAGCCGGCCTGGAGGTCGCCCGACTTGGCCGCGGCGATGATGTCCAGCGCGCGGTAGGCGGCCGGAGCGGCGCCGTGCACCTTGGAGTCCGCGATGAAGCGGCCCTTGGCGACGGCCGCGTCCCAGGCCTCGCCGCGGTCGATCTCGGCGCGGACGACCTCGGTGGTGCCGTTCAGGACGTTCGCGGTCCACAGGAGCGACTGCTCCAGGAAGTCCGCACCCTCGAACAGCGCGTCCGCGATGCCCAGGTCGAAGACCTGCTTGCCGCGCAGCTGCTTGTTCTGGTTGAGCGAGTTCTCGATGATCACCGAGACCGCGCGCTCGGCGCCGATCAGGTTCGGCAGGATGGCGCAGCCGCCCCAGCCGGGAACCAGGCCGAGGAAGACCTCGGGCAGCGAGAAGGCCGGGATCGCCTTCGAGACGGTGCGGTAGGAGCAGTGCAGACCGACCTCGACGCCGCCGCCCATGGCCGCGCCGTTGTAGTACGCGAAGGTCGGGACCGCCAGCGCGGAAAGGCGCTTGAAGACGTCGTGGCCGCCCTTGCCGATGGCGAGCGCCTCGTCGTGCTTCTTCAGCAGCTCGACGCCCTTGAGGTCGGCGCCGACCGCGAAGATGAACGGCTTGCCGGTGATGCCGGCGCCGACGATGGAGCCCGCGAGGGCCTCCTGCTCGACCTGGTCGATCGCCGCGTTCAGGTTGGCGAGGGACTGCGGGCCGAAGGTGGTCGGCTTGGTGTGATCGAAGCCGTTGTCCAGCGTGATGAGCGCGAAGCGCCCGGCGCCGAACGGCAGGTCCAGGTGGCGGACGTGCGCGGACGTGACGACCTCGTCCGGGAACAGCTCGGCCGCGCCCTTCAGGAGCTCAGCGGTGGTGCTCACTTGGAGTCTCCCTCGGCGTTGAAGTTCGGGTTCTCCCAGATGACCGTGGCGCCCATGCCGAAGCCGACGCACATGGTGGTCAGGCCGTAGCGGACGTGCGGCTGCTCCTCGAACTGACGGGCCAGCTGCGTCATCAGGCGCACGCCCGAGGAGGCGAGCGGGTGACCGAAGGCGATGGCGCCGCCGTACTGGTTCACGCGGGCGTCGTCATCGGCGATGCCGTAGTGCTCCAGGAACGCGAGGACCTGGACCGCGAAGGCCTCGTTGACCTCGAAGAGACCGATGTCGTCGATCGTCAGGCCGGCCTGGGCCAGGGCCTTCTCGGTGGCCGGGATCGGGCCGTAGCCCATGACCTCGGGCTCGACGCCCGCGAAGGAGTACGAGACCAGGCGCATCTTGACCGGGAGGTTGTTCTCCCGGGCGAAGTCCTCGGACGCGATGATCGCGGCGGTGGCACCGTCGTTGAGACCGGCGGCGTTGCCCGCGGTGACCCGGCCGTGGGTACGGAACGGGGTCTTCAGGCCGGCCAGGTTCTCCAGCGTGGTGCCCGGGCGCATCGGCTCGTCGGAGGTGACCAGGCCCCAGCCCGTCTCACCCGCTGCCTCGTTGGTGTTGCGCACCGAGATCGGGACCAGGTCCTGCTGGATCTTGCCGTCGGCGTACGCCTTGGCGGCCTTCTCCTGCGAGCGCACGGCGTACTCGTCGGCGCGGAGCTTGGTGATCGTCGGGTACCGGTCGTGCAGGTTCTCGGCGGTCATGCCCATGAACAGGGCGGACTCGTCGACCAGCTTCTCGGAGACGAAGCGCGGGTTCGGGTCCACGCCCTCGCCCATGGGGTGGCGGCCCATGTGCTCGACACCGCCGGCGAGGGCGACGTCGTACGCACCGAAGGCCACACCGCCCGCGACGGCGGTCACGGCGGTCAGCGCGCCGGCGCACATGCGGTCGATGGAGTAGCCCGGGACGGACTGCGGGAGGCCCGCGAGGATGCCGGCCGTACGGCCCAGCGTCAGGCCCTGGTCGCCGATCTGCGTGGTCGCGGCGATGGCGACCTCGTCGATCTTCGCGGGGTCCAGGTCCGGGTTGCGGCGCAGCAGCTCCCGGATCGCCTTCACGACGAGGTCGTCGGCGCGGGTCCCGTTGTAGATGCCCTTCGGGCCCGCCTTGCCGAACGGGGTGCGGACGCCGTCGACGAAGACGACGTCCCTGACGGTACGAGGCACGTTGGCTCTCCTCCAGGTGCGGGTGTGCACTGCTGCGCGGGGGCATGCTCGGCTTACGTCACTGAGCGCCCGCTCACCCGGCCATGCTACTTGTCGGTAACCGGAGTGGACACCCCCTCCCGAAGGAGCGGCGAACGTCACACCGGCTCCGCGTCGCTCCAATGTCCGGGCAGGGTGCCGGCCCCGCCCGCCGCCAGCAGCAGCGCCAGCATCCGCGCGTGGTTGTGCTCCTCGGCCTCGAAGAGCCGTACCGCCTCCGCGTACACCGGGTCCCCGGCCCGGTCCGCCTTGCCGATCAGGGCCAGTCCGTCCCCGTCCTCGCCGACCTGGAACCGCTGCAGGCTCCGGACGAGCGCCGGATCGAGCGCGGCCCCCCGGCCCCAGTCCGGGTCCCCGACCGCGGCGCGGCGCTCCCGCTCGGCCTCGAAGTCGCGTACCCATGCCCCGTACCCCTCGTACCCATTATTGAGCATGTTCAAAAGTTAACGGGGTTTGAGCGTGTTCAAAAGCGATGTCGCAGGGCTGTTGCGGAACCGGGACGCCCTCCGGGGATGCGCAGAGCCCCCGGCCGAAGGAACGGCCGGGGGCTCTCTGTGATGTGGCGCCGCGTCAGGCGCGCGCGGCGAGGGCGGTGACCAGCGCCGCCGTCACCTGCTCGATCTGCCACGGGCGGGCGCCGTAGCCCGCGAGGGCCTGCGCCACCGCTTCCGCCTCCAGCCGGTGCGGCGGCTCCCAGCACAGCCGGCGGACCGTGTCCGGGGTGATCAGGTTCTCCTGGGGCAGGTTCAGCCCCTCGGCCAGTGCGGAGACGGCCGCGCGGGCCGCCGACAGCCGTACGGCGGCGGCCGGGTCCTTGTCGACCCAGGAGCGCGGCGGGGGCGGACCGGCCGGGGTCGCCCCGGGCTGCGGCAGCTCGTTCTCGGGCAGCGCCTTCGCCCGGTCCACGGCGGCCATCCACTGCTCCAGCTGGCGCCGGCCCATCCGCTGCCCGTAGCCGGGCAGGGCGGACAGGGCCTGTACGTTCGCCGGGAGGGCGAGGGCGGCCTCGACGATCGCGGCGTCGCCCAGCACCTTGCCGGGCGACACGTCGCGCCGCTGCGCGATCCGGTCCCGCGACTCCCACAGCTCCCGCACGACCGCCATCTGCCGGCGGCGGCGCACCTTGTGCATACCGGACGTACGGCGCCACGGGTCCTTGCGCGGCGGCGCGGGCGGGGCGGCGGCGATGGCGTCGAACTCCTGGTGGGCCCATTCCAGCTTGCCCTGCCGGTCCAGCTCCTCCTCCAGCGCGTCCCGCAGGTCCACCAGCAGCTCCACGTCGAGCGCGGCGTAGCGCAGCCACGGCTCCGGAAGCGGGCGGGTCGACCAGTCGACGGCGGAGTGGCCCTTCTCCAGCGCGTAGCCGAGCACGCTCTCGACCATCGCGCCCAGTCCGACCCGCGGGAACCCGGCGAGGCGGCCGGCCAGTTCGGTGTCGAACAGGGAGGTGGGCACCATGCCTATTTCGCGCAGGCACGGCAGGTCCTGGGTGGCGGCGTGCAGGATCCACTCGGTGCCGGTCAGGGCCTCGCCGAGTGAGGAGAGGTCGGGGCAGCCCACCGGGTCGATGAGCGCGGACCCCGCGCCCTCGCGGCGCAGCTGTACCAGGTAGGCGCGCTGGCCGTAGCGGTATCCGGAGGCGCGCTCGGCGTCGACGGCCACGGGGCCGGTGCCCGCGGCGAAGGCCGCGACCACTTCGGCGAGGGCGTCGGCGTCGGCGACCACCGGAGGGATCCCCTCACGGGGTTCCAGCAGTGGAATCGGCGGCCCATCGGACGAACTGACGACTTCGTCCGGGGGGCCGCCCCCGGTGGTGGTGCGCAGGTCTGCTGCGGTCTCTTGGGCGTCGGTCACCGGTCAAGGGTATCCGTGGATGTGACGCGCCCGTCGCCGGAACGTTCCGTCGACGGGCGCGGGGTGGCAGGGCGGAGGTTCGTCCGGGGTTCACGGGGGATTTGCCCGGGAACCTCGGGGCGGGGTCAGTGGATGATCCCGGTCCGCAGAGCGACGGCGACCATCCCGGCCCGGTCGCCGGTGCCCAGCTTGCGGGCGATCCGGGCGAGGTGGGACTTGACGGTCAGGGCGGACAGGCCCATCGAGACACCGATGGCCTTGTTGGACTGCCCCTCCGCGACGAGGCGCAGGACCTCGACCTCGCGGCCGGAGAGCTCTCGGTAGCCGCCCGGGTGGCTCGGGGCACCCGGGGGGCGGCGGTGCATACGGGCGGCGGCGGCGCCGATGGGTGCGGCGCCGGGCCGGCTGGGGAGCCCGATGTTGGTCCGGGTGCCGGTGACGACGTAGCCCTTCACCCCGCCCGCGAGGGCGTTGCGTACGGCGCCGATGTCGTCGGCGGCGGACAGGGCCAGGCCGTTCGGCCAGCCCGCGGCGCGGGTCTCGGAGAGCAGGGTGAGACCGGAGCCGTCGGGCAGGTGGACGTCGGCCACGCAGATGTCGCGCGGGCTGCCGACTCGGGGACGGGCCTCCGCGATGGACGAAGCCTCGATCACGTCACGTACTCCGAGGGCCCACAGATGGCGGGTCACGGTGGAACGCACGCGCGGGTCGGCCACGACGACCATGGCCGTCGGCTTGTTCGGGCGGTAGGCGACCAGGCTTGCGGGCTGCTCGAGAAGAACGGACACCTAGGCCTCCTGGGGGAGTGGCGGGACGGCCGGCTCGGGGAAGGAAGCCGGTGCGAACCGTGCGGATGGTCACTGACTCCTTCGGCACGTCACCCACCCGGCTTTAGGGAATGATCACGATTTGGTGAGTAACAATTCGGGCAATTCGGACGCACGATCGATCATAGGGTGATCAGAACCCCGCAATGGACGCCCCGTTCCGACACTCCGTTACGGAGTTCGCTCGGGCGTTCCCCGCCGTGGGCGCTCTTTCGGGTCGGCTCGCGCGCCCGTGCGGTCCCGGTCCTACGGGTGGTGCGGACCGCGGCGCTGTGGCAGGGACACCACGCCCGTGACGCTGTCCGTCGGCCCGACCGGCGGCAGCCCGGCGATCTGGCACAGCAGCTCGCACCAGGCGGACAGGTGCGCGGAGGTGTCCGGCACCCCGCCCACGCCCTCGCGCGGCGTCCAGGAGGCTCTGATCTCGATCTGCGTCGCCGGCCGCCGCTCCGCGAGCCCGCCGAAGTAGTGCGAGCCCGCCATGGTCACGGTCCCGCTCGCCTCCCCGTACGCCAGCCCGCGCGCGTCCAGCGCCCCCGTCAGCCAGGACCAGCACACCTCCGGGAGGAGGGGGTCCGTGGCCATCTCGGGCTCCAGTTCCGCCCGTACCAGCGTCACGAGCCGAAACGTTCCGTGCCAGGCGTCGTGCCCGGCCGGATCGTGGAGCAGGATGAGGCGGCCGTCGGCCAGATCGTCCTCGCCGTCCACCACCGCCGCTTCCAGCGCGTAGGCGTACGGGGCCAGTCTCTGCGGCGGCTTCGTGGGGTCGATCTCGATCCCCGGGCGCAGTCTCGCCTTCTTCAAGCCGTCGACCGCCCGCCGGAACGGGAGCGGGACCGAGCTCTCCTTCGCGCTGTCCATACCGTCAGCGCCATCTGAAAATCGTCCCTGAGCCGCAGCCATGCGGGGAAGACTAGGCGGAACGAGCGCCCGTGCGGCGCAGGGACACCCGCGCCGAGCCGGGCAACTCTTCATACGTGCGAAGATTTGGGTCGTGAGTGCCAACGAACGCCCCAAGGGCCAGCCGAGTCAGACGTACGATTCCGCCTTCCTGAAGGCGTGCCGGCGGGAGCCGGTGCCGCACACCCCGGTGTGGTTCATGCGGCAGGCCGGGCGCTCGCTCCCCGAGTACCGCAAGGTGCGCGAGGGGACCCAGATGCTGGAGTCGTGCATGCGGCCCGACCTGGTCACCGAGATCACGCTGCAGCCGGTGCGCCGCCACAAGGTGGACGCGGCGATCTTCTTCTCCGACATCGTGGTCCCGCTGAAGGCCATCGGCGTCGATCTGGACATCAAGCCGGGCATCGGCCCGGTCGTGGCCCAGCCGATCCGCCGCCGCGAGGACCTCGCACAGCTGCGCGACCTCACCCCTGAAGACGTCTCGTACGTCACCGAGGCGATCGGCATGCTCACCGGTGAACTGGGCTCCACGCCGTTGATCGGTTTCGCGGGTGCGCCTTTCACCCTTGCGAGCTACCTGGTCGAGGGCGGTCCCTCGAAGAACCACGAGCACACCAAGGCCCTGATGTACGGGGACCCGGAGCTGTGGGCGGACCTGCTGGACCGCCTCGCGGAGATCACCTCCGCCTTCCTGAAGGTCCAGATCGAGGCCGGCGCCTCCGCGGTGCAGCTCTTCGACTCCTGGGTCGGCGCGCTGGCCCCGGCGGACTACCGCCGCTCGGTGATGCCGGCGTCGGCGAAGGTCCTGGAGTCCGTCGCCTCCTACGGGGTCCCGCGCATCCACTTCGGCGTGGGCACGGGCGAGCTGCTCGGCCTCATGGGCGAGGCCGGCGCGGACGTCATGGGCGTCGACTACCGGGTCCCGCTCGACGAGGCCGTCCGCCGGGTCGGCCCGGGCAAGGCGCTCCAGGGGAACCTGGACCCGGCCGTGCTCTTCTCCACCCCGGAGGCCGTCGAGGCCAAGACGGACGAGGTCCTCGCCGCCGCGGCCGGCCTGGAGGGCCACGTCTTCAACCTGGGCCACGGCGTCCTCCCGACGACGGACCCGGACGCCCTGACCCGCCTGGTGGACTACGTCCACACCAAGACGGCCCGCTGAGCGGAAACCGCACCCGAGCAAGATCGAAACGTCGGTACTGTGCCGTGCATGACATGGCGCAGGCCGACGTTTCGCATATCCGACGGACAGACCATCGCCGGGGCCTGGTGCCTCGTCTGGCGCAGGCACGAGTTGCTGGACGAGCACTACCCCGAGCACCTCTTCGTCTACGCGGACGGAAGGATCACCCTCGGGCAGTACGCGGCGACGGACCTGGCCGGGCTGGCGGAGCAGTTGGCCTCGGGGAAGACCGCACTGGACCGGCCGGACGCGCGCGAGTGGCCCGCCGAGCCGTCGAAGTGGGAGTCCCGCTCGCCCGAGCCGCGGACGGACGAGAGCTTCCTCCTGGAGGTCGCCGACGAGATCGCCCGGCTCGCGGGCCGTCCGTCGGCCGGCGACCGGCTCTGGGAGGCCATCCGGTGCTACCAGCGGGAGACGACGGAGGCCAACCGGTCCCTGCTCCGGGCGGCGTACCTCGCCGTCCCCGCTCACCTGCGGGTCTACGTCCTGGGCGACATGGACCGCCAGGACCGGCCGCTGCGGATCCTGGTGACCGACCTCGGCCAGTCCGTGGACGGGGACGGTCCGGTGGTGACGGAGGCGATGCACCGCGACGCGCGCGCCTACTTCACGGACCGGGACCGGGACGTCGCGCTGGCCGAGGAGCAGCAGGCCGTCCGGTACGCGGACGACCCGGCCGGCGCCCCGCAGCCCCCGGTCGTCCTCTACGAGACCACCTACCCGAGGGGCTGGCCGGACGAGCTCGGCGACTTCGCGCTGCGCAACGACTACGACGCCCCCTTCACGTACGAGGGGGAGACCTACCCCACCGTGGCCCACGGGTACTGGGCCCGCTCCGCCGCCGGCCGGGACGGCCACGACCGCGTCCGCGCCGCCGTCACCGCGCGCGAGGCGCAGGAGACGGGCGGACGGGCGGCGCGGCGCGAGGACTGGTCCGGCGCACGGCTCGCCGTCATGGCCGGGCTGCTGCGGGCCAAGTTCGACCAGCACCCCCGCCTCGCCCAGGTCCTGCTGGCCACGGGGGAGGCGCCGATCGTCTACACCGGGATCTCCGAGGCACCGTTCTGGCGTGACGAGGGCCCCCGCGGCGGACGGAACTGGACGGGCCGCCTCTTGGAACTGGTCCGCTCCGAACTCCGGGCGGAGCGCTACACGCCCGCGGCGCGGACCGCGGAGACGGCCTTGCGGGCCGCCACCAGGACGGGGTCCCAGACCGGGGAGAACGGCGGGGCGTAGCCCAGGTCCAGGGTGACCATCCGGTCCACCGTCATGCCCGCCGTGAGGGCGACCGCCGCGATGTCCACCCGCTTCGCCGAGCCCGCGCCGCCGACGATCTGGACGCCGAGGAGGCGGCCCGTGCGCCGTTCCGCCAGCATCTTCACCGTCATCTCGACCGCACCCGGGTAGTAGCCCGCGGTGTTGGTGGAGGTGATCGTGGCCGTCACGAAGCGCAGGCCCGCCTCCAGCGCGTCCTTCTCGCGCAGCCCCGTACGGGCGATCTCCAGGTCGCAGACCTTGCTGACCGCCGTGCCGACCACCCCGGGGAAGGTCGCGTACCCGCCGCCCACGCCCGAGCCGATGACCTGGCCGTGCTTGTTGGCGTGCGTGCCCAGCGGGATGTGCCGGGTGCGGCCCGCGACCAGGTCCAGGACCTCCACGCAGTCACCGCCCGACCAGATGTTCTCGTGGCCGCGGACCCGCATGGAGAGGTCGGTGAGGATGCCGCCCGACGGGCCGAGCGGGAGGCCGGCGGCGCGCGCGAGGGCCGTGCGCGGCTCCACGCCGATGCCGAGCACGACCACGTCCGCCGGGTACTCGTCCCCCGTCGCCGTGGCCACCGCGCGGACCCGGCCCTCCTCGTCGGTGAGGACCTTCGTGACCTCGGCGCGGGAGACCGTACGGATGCCCATGCCGTTCATCGCGCTGTGCACCAGGCCGCCCATGTCCGGGTCCAGCGTGGCCATCGGCTGCTCGCCGCGGTGCAGGACGGTGACCTCGTACCCCCGCCCGACCAGGGCCTCCGCCATCTCCACGCCGATGTAGCCCGCGCCGACGACGACCGCCCGGCGGCCCTCCGTGCGCTGCAGCGTGTCCATCAGCCGTCGGCCGTCGTCCAGGGTCTGGATGCCGTGGACCCCGTGCGCGCCGATGCCCGGGATCCGGGGACGGACCGGGCGGGCGCCCGTCGCGAGGACGAGTTTGTCGTAGCCCGTCCAGGATTCGGATCCGCCGTCCAGATCGCGGGCGCGGACCCGGCCGCCCGCGAGGTCCAGCTCCACCACCTCGGTCCGGGTGCGCACGTCGATGTCGCGCGCCCGGTGTTCCTCGGGGGTACGGGCGATCAGGTCGTCCCGCTCGCCGACCAGGCCGCCGATCCAGTACGGGATCCCGCACGCCGAGTACGAGGTGAAGTGCCCGCGCTCGAAGGCGACGATCTCCAGCTCCGCCGGGCCCTTGAGCCGCCTGGCCTGTGACGCGGCGGACATGCCCGCCGCGTCACCTCCGACCACCACGAGTCGTTCCGTCGCCATCGCCCGCACCGTCCTCAGCCGCCGCCGTCGTCTACGGGGACACGCTACGGGCGCGGGTGCGCTCAGTCCTCCCCTTCGGCCCCGTTCCGGTCCGCCGCGGACGGCGCCGCCGGGACGGACTGGCGGGGCACCCGGGCCGGGGCGGGCCCCGCCGTCGTCTTCGGCTTCGCCGGGCGCAGCTTGCGGTACACCCGGAACCCGAGCGCCAGCAGGCCCGCCGCCAGTGCGAACGGCAGCACGGCGGCCGCGGCGAGCACCAGGTACCGCACGAGCGTGGAGAACACCTTCCAGCCGCCGCTGAGGGCGTCGCCGAGGCCGGGATCCTCCTTCTTCGCCTTCTCCGCCTGCGGCGGGGCCGGCTCCGAGACCTCCAGGGTGATCGTCCCCATCGAGGTCTGGTCCTTCAGGGCCGTCTGCTGCGCGAGCAGCGACTCCAGATCGGACTGGCGCCGGCTGAGCTCGCTCTCCAGCATCACCACCTCGCTCAGCGCCGAGGCCCTGCCCATCATCTCCCGCACCCGGGCCACGCTGGCCTGCTGGGACGCGACGCGGCTGCCGATGTCGGCGACCTTCTCGGTGACGTCCTGCGCGTCGACCTTGCGGTGCAGGAGCTTGCCGCTGCCTTCCATCGCGCTGAGCACCGCGTCGTAGCGCTCGCCCGGCACCCGGAGGGTCAGCGTGGAGGTCATCCGGCCGTCCGCGCCGCGTCGGGTCGACTCGTTGCCGACGTAGCCGCCCGCGCCGTCGGCCGCCGAACGGGCTGCCGCGAGGGTCTTCTGGGCGTCCGCCGTCTCGATGCCGAGGGTCGCCGTACGGATGACGTTGGGGCGGACCGCGGGCTGCTGCTGCCCGTTCTTGCCGGCCGCTTCGGGCGCCGACGCGGGGGGAGCCGCCGCCGCTCCCTGCGCGCCCTCCTGGGCCTTGCCGCCCTGGGCGGGAGCGACCGCCGCCTTGTCGCCGGCGCCGTCCCGGCTCCCGTCGGCGCCGCAGCCCGTGAGCGCGAGGGCTCCGGCCAGGGACAGGGCGGCCAGGGCCGTCGCGGAGCGCTGTCTGTGCGGAGTGCGCATGGTGTCAAACCCCCGAGGTTCGGCTGGTGTTGCCGTTTCGACGTAAAGGGTCCCGTCGCGGGTTTCACCTCCGCGGTCCCGGGCCGGTCCCGATGCGGTCACGGTCCGGCGTCGGTGATGGGTCTGAGACGATGTGTCCATGCACGAAGCGGACATGCGTACGGATCGACCCGGCCGGACCCGGCACGTCGTGGTCATCGGCGGCGGCATCGCGGGTCTCGCGGCGGCCCACCGGCTGCTCGCCGACGGCGTGCGGGTCACGCTGCTGGAAGCCGGACCGCGGCTCGGCGGCAAGCTGTACGCCGGTGAGCTCGCCGGCGCCCCCGTCGACCTCGGCGCCGAATCCGTGCTCGCCCGCCGCCCCGAAGCCGTGGCCCTCGCCCGGGCCGTGGGACTGGGCGACGCCCTGCAGCCGCCCGCCACCGCCACCGCCCACCTGTGGACCCGCGGCGCGCTGCGGCCCATGCCGCGCGGGCACGTCATGGGCGTCCCGGGCGACCTGGCGCCGCTCGCCGCGTCCGGGGTGCTCTCCGCGGAGGGCCTGGCCCGGGCCGAGGCCGAACGCACGCTGCCGCCCGCCGAGATCGGCGAGGACGTCGCCGTCGGCGAGTACGTCGCCGCCCGCCTGGGCCGCGAGGTCGTCGACCGGCTGGTGGAACCCCTGCTCGGCGGGGTCTACGCGGGCAACGCCTACCGCATCTCCATGCGGGCGGCGGTGCCCCAGCTCTTCGAGGCCGCCCGGACGCACGCGCTGCTGGGCGACGGCGTACGGGAACTGCAGCACCGGGCGCAGGCACAGCCCCAGTCGGCCGGTCCGGTCTTCGCCGGCATCGACGGCGGTATCGGACGGCTCCCGCTCGCCGTGGCCGAGGCCTGCCGGTCCGCCGGAGCCCGGATCGCCACCGGTACCCCCGTGAGCGAGGTCCTCCGTACGGCTGAAGGCTGGCGGGTCGTCGCGGGCTCCGAGGCCATCGAGGCCGACGGCGTGATCGTGGCCACCCCCGCCGGCCCCGCCGCCCGGCTGCTGGACGGGCTCGCACCGGCCGCCGCGGCCGAGCTGCGCGGGGTCGAGTACGCCTCCATGGCCCTGGTCACCATGGCTTTCCGGCGCTCCGACCTGCCGGCCTCCGTCACCGGGGGCGACGCGAGCGGGTTCCTCGTACCGCCCGTCGACGGCCGGACCATCAAGGCCTCCACCTTCTCCAGCAACAAGTGGGCCTGGGCCGGGGCCGATCCCGAGCTCTTCCTGCTGCGCACCTCCGTGGGCCGGTACGCCGACGAGGCGGATCTGAAGCGGGAGGACGGGGAGCTGGTCGAGGTCTCGCTCGTCGACCTGGGCGAAGCCGTGGGCCTCGCGGCCCGGCCGGTGGCCTCCACGGTCACCCGCTGGGACGGCGGGCTGCCCCAGTACCCGGTCGGCCACCTCGGCCGGGTGGCCAGGATCCGCACCGCCGTCGCGGCCCTGCCCGGCCTCGCGGTGTGCGGCGCGCTCTACGACGGGGTGGGCATCCCGGCGTGCATCGCCAGCGCGGAGAAAGCCGCGGATGCGGTGATCGTCTCACTGGGGGCGGGTTCGGTACCCCTGGCACAGACCACTGATCTGCACACGGGACAATAGGCACATGACTGCTCCAGAGAAGATTCCCAACGCGGGGAAGAAGGCGAAGGACCTCAACGAGGTCATCCGCTACACCCTGTGGTCCGTCTTCAAGCTGAAGGACGTACTCCCGGAGGACCGCTCCGGTTTCGCCGACGAGGTCCAGGAGCTGTTCGACCAGCTGGCCGCCAAGGACATCACCGTCCGCGGCACCTATGACGTCTCCGGCCTGCGCGCCGACGCGGACATCATGATCTGGTGGCACGCGGAGACCGCGGACGAGCTGCAGACCGCGTACAACCTGTTCCGCCGCACCAAGCTGGGCCGCGCGCTGGAGCCGGTCTGGTCGAACATGGCCCTGCACCGCCCGGCCGAGTTCAACAAGTCGCACATCCCGGCCTTCCTGGCCGACGAGGTCGCCCGCGACTACGTCAGCGTGTACCCCTTCGTGCGCAGCTACGACTGGTACCTGCTGCCCGACGAGGACCGTCGCCGCATGCTCGCCGACCACGGCAAGATGGCCCGGGGCTACCCGGACGTGCGCGCCAACACCGTCGCCTCGTTCTCCCTGGGCGACTACGAGTGGCTGCTGGCCTTCGAGGCCGACGAGCTCTACCGCATCGTCGACCTCATGCGTCACCTGCGTGCCTCCGAGGCCCGCATGCACGTCCGTGAAGAGGTGCCCTTCTACACCGGACGCCGCAAGTCCGTCGCCGATCTGGTGGCCGGGCTCGCCTGATACCTCCCCTGGGGGGAAGGGCCGGAGGAACTGACTCATTCCTCCGGCGGATCGGGAGGCCCTGCCCCCGAAACGACGCAGCCGGAGATCCCGCCCGGAAGTTCAGACGACTGGCGGCAGCGGTGCCCTGTGGGCGCTCGCTGCCCGGTCGTCCAGCGACACCGGTGCGGGCTCCGGATGCGGCGGACACGTGACACGCCGTCCCGCGATGTCACCTGTCAGCAGATACCGCTCCACGTGACGGTCCACGCAGTCATTGCGTCCGCCGACCACTCCGTGGGTGCCGGATCCTTTCTCCGTGACCAGCGCGGCCTCGGCGCCGAGCCGCCGCTGGAGCTCCAGCGCGCCTGGGTACGGGGTCGCCCCGTCCCGCTCCGCCGCGACGATCAGCGTGCGCGGCAGCCGGGCCGGCCGCGCCCCGACGTCCACCGGCCGCCGCCGCGCGCGCACCGGCCAGTCGGCGCACGGCAGGTTCAGGAAGGCGTTGGCCCAGGTCTCGAAGGGAGCCGTACGGGCCAGTCCGGTGTTGTCGCGGTCCCAGGTCTCCCAGTCCGCGGGCCAAGGGGCGTCGTTGCACAGCACCGCCGTGTAGACGGCCGTCGCGTTCTCGGCCTCGGCCGCGGCCGCCGGGTCGGGAGCCGCCTGCCGTACGAGCTCCGCCGGATCGCCGCGCAGGAACGACGCCAGGGCCGCCGCGCGGTCCGGCCACACGTCGTCGTAGTAGGCGGCCTTGAGGTAGGCGGCCTGGAGCTCGCCGGTGCCGACGCGGCCGCCGGCGGGGGTGCGGGCCACCGCGTCCCGGACGCGCTCGTAGCTCGCCCGCACGGCCTCCGGGGTGGAGCCGAGGCCGTACGTGGCGTGGTGGCGGGCCGCCCAGGCCCGGAAGTCGTACCAGCGGCGCTCGAATCCGGGTGCCTGGTCGAGGTTGTTGCGGTACCAGACGCGGCGCGGGTCGGGATCGACCGCCGAGTCGAAGACCATGCGGCGGACGTGGCCCGGGTACAGGGTGGCGTACACCGCGCCGAGGTAGGTCCCGTACGAGGCGCCCATGAAGGTCAGCTTCTCCTCGCCGAGCGCGGCGCGCAGTACGTGCAGATCGCGGGCGTTGTCCGGCGTCGTGTAGTACGGCAGGGCGGCGCCGGCCCGCCGCGCGCAGCCGCGCCCGTACGCCCGGGCTTCGGCGGCGCGCCGCTCCTTGTACGCGGGGGAGGGACGGGCCGGGACCTGGGTGGGGCCCCCGGTGCGAGCGGCGGGGTCCTGGCAGGACAGCGGGGCGGAGCGGGCGACGCCGCGCGGGGCGTAGCCGACGAGGTCGTAGGCGGCGGCGATCCGCTCCCACCCGGGGAGTCCGGCGACGAGCGGGAAGTACATGCCGGAGGCGCCGGGTCCGCCGGGGTTGTGGACGAGCGCGCCCTGGCGGGCGGCGCCGCGGGCACCGCTCGCCGGGACCCGGCTGACGGTCAGGGAGATCTGCGGGCCGTCGGGGCGGGCGTAGTCGAGCGGTACGCGCAGGGTCGCGCAGCGCACGGGCGCGGACAGCCCCTCGGCCGCGGGGCAGGCCCCGAAGCGGAGGCCGGAGGCGGCGGCGCGTCGGGCGGCGAGGCCGGCGCCGGCCGACTCGGCGGCGGGGCGGGGCTCGGCGGCGGCGGGGGTGGCGCCGCACACGGTGAGGGAGAGGACCGCCGCTGCGGCTCCGTGGCGTACCAGTGCCGTCCACATGGCGACCCCTTCATCTCATCGGTCCGTCCGATGAGATTCCAGGGCCACCTCCCTGTACAGCCGGCGCCGGGTGTGTCGGGATCCGTACCCCCCTTGCCACGCGATCCGCCCCCGGTTGCCGTAGCGCTCCTCCAAGCCGTACCGGGATCAGGAGCTGCTGGAACAGCTGGAGCCGGACGAACTGCTGCAACTCGAACTGCTGCCGCCGCCACAGCTGGAACTGCTGCCCGAGCAACTGGAGCTGCTGCTTCCGGAGCAGCTGGAGCCGCTTCCCCCGCAGCTGCTGCCGGACGACCCGCAGCCCGATCCCGAGCCACAGCTCGAACCGCCCCCTCCGCTCCCGCCGCCGTCGCTCGCGGCGCACCAGACCACCGGCAGGACGTCGGCGGAGGACGTGTGCGAGGAGCCCGGGTCCGAGTGGTGCGGACGGGATCGCGACTGGGCCGCGGCCAGCCGGGTGCCGCGCGCGGCGGGCACCAGCTGCCCGCGCAGGTACGGGTCCCGCAGGCCCCGCAGGCCGGACAACGCGGTCTGCGCCTGCGGGGTCCGGTCGTTCACGTAGCGCGCGCGGATGTCGCGCAGCGCCCGCTGCCCGGCCGGGGTGATCCGCGCTCTGGCCCGCGCCGCGCAGATCCCGCCCGCCACGATTCCGAGCAGCAGGACGGGCAGCACCTTGACGATGAACGGCACCTGCGTGCCGGGGTCGACGGCGAACCCGACGAAGGTGAGCGGCAGCGACACCGGCACGAGGAATCCGCACACCACGGCCTGGGTCAGGCCCCAGCGCCGCCATGTCCGCCCCCATCCGGGCGGCGAGAGCAGCCCGCGGGCGGCCAGCGCGTCCCCGGTCTCCTGGACGGCCGGGTCGAGCATGGCGGCGTAGCGCAGCTGGTAGAGCCATCCCGAGGGCGCGCCGCGGTGAGCCTGCAGGACCGCGCGCTCGGCGGGGTCGCCCGCCCGCGCCCCGGGGCTCACGTGGACGATCCCGGGGCCGCCCATGATCAGCCGGCCGTCCCCGAGCATCGAGACGAGGGCGGTGTCCACGACGTTGCCGGGGCCGCCCGTCATGAACGCGGCCTCGGACAGGTCGTGGAGGACCGGCGCCGGTCCGGCCGGACGCGGCCGGGCCCGGCGCAGGCCGAGGAAGAGCAGGCCGCTGGAGGCGGCGACGGCGATCCAGAGGGCGAGGGCGAGGAGGTTCACGCGGCCCTCCCCACGAGGGCCCGGGCCCAGCGCGCCACCCGCCGGGGCGGCCGCGCCCCGGCCCGGTCGCGCCACCACGCCGTGAGCCGGCGCCGGGCGGCCGGGTCGGCCGGCAGGTCCTGGATCAGCAGGTGCTCGGCGAAGTCCAGCGCGTCCCGGCGGTATCCGCCGGTCATGGGACGGCCCTTGGCATAGGCGAGGAAGGCAGTGCGGTACGGCTCGTCACCGCCCAGGATCGAGGGCAGCTCCGGAGCCAGCCTGGCCACCACGTCGGCCCGCTTGGCGGCCAGTGCCCGGGCCTGCACCCGGATCCGCTGCCGGTCGAACCCCTCGGGCACGGGCGTTCCGGCCACCAGCGCCGACAGCAGCGCGGCCTGCCCGAGCCCTACGCGGGTACGCGCGGCCCCGTCGTCCCCGGCGGGGCGGGGATCCGGTGCGGCAACGGGCCGGTCGGGTGCTGCGGGTGCATCGGGTGCGGCGGGTGCGGCAGAGCCGACGGGGACGCCGGGGGCGGCGGGTGCCGTGGCCGCCGGGCCCGCCGTCAGTACCGCGCGGATCGCCGCCAGCTCGCCCGCCAGCTCCGGCTCCGGCGGGAAGTCGTCGTCCCGCTCCAGGAGGACGCCCGGCGGGTCCACCCGGGAGCGGAGCTCGGCGAGCACGTCGAGGACCAACGGCGGCACCGGGTGGGCGTGCGTGTCGTGCCAGACACCGCCCCGTTCGACCCCGCCCGCCACGTGTACGTACGCCAGCGCCTCCAGCGGGATCGCGTCCAGCACGGCGGCCGGGTCCTCGCCCCGGTTGACCCGGTTGGTGTGCAGGTTGGCCACGTCGATGAGCAGCCGCACACCGGTCCGCTCGACCAGCTCCGTCAGGAACTGCCCCTCCGTCAGCTCCTCGCCCGGCCACGAGATCAGCGCGGCGATGTTCTCCAGCGCGAGCGGCACGGGCAGCGCGTCCTGCGCGATGCGTACGTTCTCGCACAGCACGTCCAGCGCGTCGCGCGTGCGCGGCACCGGCAGCAGGTGCCCGGCCTCCAGCGCGGGCGAGGAGGTGCGGACGAAGGCGATGTGCTCGGTGACGAGCGGCGCCCCCAGCGCCACCGCCCGTTCCCCGAGCGCCGTCAGCTTCGCCGGGTCGGGGCGATCGGCGCCGCCGAGGCCCAGCGAGACCCCGTGCGGCACGACGCGGGTGCCCCGCTCGCGCAGCCTCAGCAGAGCCTCGGGCAGGTGGCCCGGGCAGATGTTCTCGGCCACCACCTCGACCCAGTCCAGGCCGGGCAGCCGCTCGACGGCGTCCGCGATCTCCGGCCGCCAGCCGATGCCCACCCCCAGGTGTGCCATGGGCTTCATGTCTTTCGCCCCCCTCCCGGCGCATCTCATCGCGCCGTGTGCCGAAGTGATGGCCCCGGCGGAGTCGAGCCAACCGCGAAGAGGGACGTTCAGAGCAACATTTGAGGTTCCGCCGGACCGGAGAAAGTCCGTCCGACCGGGAAGTCCGTCAGAGCCGGGCCCGCAGGGCCGGGTGGTCGGAGACCACCGTCGCGCTGCCGGGAGCGATCTCGGTGAAACCGGCATCGCGGACGACCGGCAGCCCGCCGGTGCTCAGCTCCGCCCACCGCTCGCGCGGCGCCGTCCGTACGGCCAGTGCGAAACCGGACTCCTGCCAGGCGGCCCGCTCCGCGTCCGTCAGCTCCCACCACGCCAGTTGCGCGGCGTGCCCGGCCTGGGCCATCGCCTTGCCCGCCGACATGTCGAGATCGGGGTTGAGCCACAGCACGGGCAGGTCCGGCCCGGTGGCCGCGGTGACCGGCTCCGGGTCGTCCAGGTCGGTGCCCGACACCTGGAGCTTGGCGAGCTCCTTGGGCCAGCCGTCCAGGGGCACCGGCGGGAAGACCCGTACCTCCGAGGTGTCACCGTGCACCGTGACGCCGGGCAGGGTCTGCGCCTTGCGCCACTCCGCCCCGCGCGCCCGGCGGACCACCTTGCGGATCCGCGCGTCCTGCCAGTCGCGGACGGCCTCGGCCCACTCGCCCTCGCCCCGCGACCGCTCGTCGGTCAGCAGGACCAGCACCGCGCGGGCCGCCGTCTGAAGCGCGTCCGTCCGGGCGGGCGGCTCGGCCTTCTCGATCCGCACCACCAGCGGCAGGACGAACTGCGGGGCCTCGTCGCGCAGGACGTGCTCCTGCCGGAAGGGGCTGTCCGCCCCGACCGCGGGTACGCCGGTGGTGTCGTCGGTGTGCTGGCTGCTCATCCCGCCAAGGATGCCAGGCTCCGCCTTCAGGATGATGCCCCGGGTGGGCGCTCCGGGTGAGGATCGGGGCCATGAAGAGTGATCTTTTCGCGTCCGAGAACCTCGTCCAGGCAGCCGTCGCCCCCGGGATGACCCTGCAGAACGCCAAGTCCGTGAAGTACGCCGTCAACGGCGAGATGCTGGCCCGCCAGGGCTCGATGGTGGCCTTCCGCGGGAACCTCCAGTTCGAGCGCAAGGGTCAGGGCATAGGCGGCATGCTCAAGCGCGCCGTCACGGGCGAGGGCCTGGCGCTGATGTCCGTACGCGGCCAGGGCGAGGCCTGGTTCGCCCACGAGGCGGGCAACTGCTTCATCATCGACTTCGAGCCGGGCGACGCGCTGACCATCAACGGCCGCAACGTGCTCTGCTTCGACCCGACCCTGTCCTACGAGATCAAGATGGTGAAGGGCGCCGGCATGACCGGCGGCGGACTCTTCAACAGCGTCTTCACCGGCACCGGCAAGCTCGCCGTGGTCTGCGACGGCAACCCGATCATCATCCCGGTGACCCCGCAGGCCCCCGTGTACGTGGACACGGACGCGGTGGTCGGCTGGAGCGCCAAGCTGGAGACCGGCCTGCACCGCTCCCAGTCGGTCGGCTCGATGATCCGCGGCGGCTCCGGCGAGGCCGTCCAGCTGAAGCTGAGCGGCGAGGGCTTCGTCATCGTCCGGCCCAGCGAGGTGACCGAAGTGGCGGCGGGACACTGAAGCTGACCGCCGTGGGCCGCCGCTACGGACTGCGGCGGCCCTGGGTGCTGCGCGGGGTCGCACTGGACCTGCCGCCCGGCGCCCTGGTGCGCATCGAAGGCCGCAACGGCGGCGGCAAGTCCACCTGGCTGCGACTCGTGGCCGGGATCGACACCCCGACCGAGGGGCGGATCACCGGGCGCCCGCCCCGCACGGCGTACGTGCCCGAGCGCTTCCCGGCGGCGCTGCCGCTGACCGCGACGGCCTACCTGATTCACATGGGCCGCGTGCACGGGCTCGCGCGCGGCGGCGGACCGGGCTGCCGAGTGGCTGGAGCGGTTCGGGGCCGCCGCGTACGCGCACACTCCCCTGGCCGAACTCTCCAAGGGGAGCAGTCAGAAGGTGGCCGTCGCCCAGGCCCTGCTCGCCGAACCCGGGCTGCTCGTCCTCGACGTGGGGGTACCTCCCAGCGGTAGCTGGGGGAGCGTGGACCGGGCTCGACGCGCCGGCCCGCGCCGAGCTGGACCGGGCCGTCGCCGAGCGGACCGCCGCCGGAGGCACCGTGGTCTTCGTCGACCACGACCCCGCGCGGCTCGCCGGGGCGGCCGATGCGCACCACCGGATCGAGGGGGTCGCGCTGGTCCCCGTACGGGAACCCGTCCATGCGGGGCCGTACGTACGGATCGAGGCCGTCGGACCGCCCGGCGCCGAACAGCCCCCCGGCCTGGCCGCCGAGCCCGCGCCCGGCGGCGGCGTGCGGCTGACCGTGCCCGCCGCCCGGTCCGACGCGGTGCTGCGCGAACTGCTCACCGCCCGCCCGTCCTGGCACATCCGCGATGTCCGGGAGTCGGCGTGACCGGTCTGCTGCGCTACCAGGGCGCCCTACTGCTGCGCTCGCAGCGCTGGCTCGCGCCCGTGCTGCTGTACGCCGCCTTCGTGGCCGTCGGGGTGCGCCCGGGCGACCCGGTGCTCGACTCGCTGGGGTACGCGGCCGCGGCGCTGGTCCCGGTGGCCGCCTGGCTGGTGCGGGTCTGCGTGACCAACGAACCCGACGCCGCCCGTGACTGCGCCGCCGCCGCTGCCGGTCCGCTGCGGGTGCACGCGGCGGCCCTGCTCACCGCGCTGGGCGGTGCGCTGTTCGCAGGGGCGGCGGCCACCGCTGCGGTGCTGCTGATCGGCCGGAGGGAGCCCGGGGCGGGCCCGGCCGCGGCCGCCCTGGCCGGGGCCGCGGGCGTACTGGTGTGCGCCCTGACCGGGGTGGCCGTGGGCGCGCTGTGCAGCCGGCCGCTGCTGAGGGCTCCCGGTTACGCGGTCCCGGCGGCCGGCCTCGGCTGCCTGCTGGCCGTGGTCACCGCGGGCTCCCCGGCCCGCGTGGCGGTGACGGGGCTGGTCACGGGCTCGGCGCAGCCGGCGGCGGGCGCCCTGGCCGGGGCGCTGGCGCTGGCCTGCGCGGCGGGCGCCCTGGCCTGCCGGGCCGCCGCGCGGCGGGGCTGAGTACGCTCGTGGGCATGGACCAGCCCGAACAGGACGCGTCGTACTGCCCCGCCCCGGCGGCCCCGGTCGCCGCCGTGGCGGGGCCGCCGTACGCCGACTGCCTGGAGTGCGGCCGGCCCACCGAGTACGGGGTCGCGACCCCGGGCGTGGTGCTCTGCCCCGTGTGCGAATGGCAGGAAGCGCAGCGCACGGCCTGCTCCGGCTGAATCCGGCGGCTACTTCCCGATCAGCTCGGAGACCTTCACGAAGCGGTAGCCGCGCTTGCGCAGCTCCGGGACGACCTTCCGGACGGCCTCCTCGGTGACCGGCGCCGCGCTGCGCGTGCAGTGCATGACCACCACCGAGCCGGGCTTCACGCCCGCGAGCACCTGCTCGGCCACCGCGGCCGGGTCCTTCGCGAAGGCGTCCCCGCTGACCACGTCCCACTGGACGGCCGTCACCTTGGCCGTGGACAGGGACCGCAGCGCCTGGTCGTCGTAGCATCCACCGGGGAAGCGGAAGTAGGGGACGGTGTTGACCGCCCCCGCCTTGTGGAAGGCGGCGAAGGCCCGGTCCACGTCGGCGCGGGCGGCGGCGCCGTCGAGCGCGGGCAGCCCGTAGCAGGGGGACTTGAAGGCGTAGTGGCTGTACGAGTGGTTCGCGATCTCGAAGTTCGCGTCCGTGCCGATGGACTTCGCCTGGTCCGGGTACTCCTCGGCCCAGCGGCCCGTCATGAAGATCGTCGACGGCACCTTCAGGGTGCGCAGCGTCGTGATCAGCTGGGGGTTGTCGAAGTGCTCCCCGTCCGCGGCGCGCGGCCCCTGATCGGCGGTCATGTCGGCGTCGAAGGTCAGCGCCACGGTCTTGTCGCCGCTCTGCTTAGCCCGTTCGAACACCGGGGTCAGGCCGCCCGGGCCGGGTGCCAGGGTCGGGGCCTTGCCGGGTGCGCCGGGCTGCGGGGCGGCGGACGAGGACGGAGCGGAACCGGCCGCGGGCGGCGTGGCGGAGCCGGGTGAGGTCGCCGCGGGGGTGCCCAGACGGGCGGCACGGCCGGCGTCCGGGGTGTCGGCGCCGCCCCCGCAACCCGCGAGGGCGGCACTGAGGACGGCTACGGCCGCCACTTTGCGCACAGAATTGGTCACACAGGCAAAATATATGACTATCTGGAAAGTGGTCGTGCACGGCGCTCCTCTACGGCGAAGTCACCCTTCGGAGCATCGGATGCCTCAGCGGTCGCCAGGTCACTGCCACGGGCCGGTCACCGCGAACGTGGTCCCCGGGGCGTAGGCGTTGACGTACATCGTCCGCCCGTCGGGGGAGAAGGTGACCCCGGCGAACTCCCCCCACTCCGGGGCGCCCGGCCGCCCGATGTCCTCGGCGTTGCGGGCCACCGGATAGACCTCGCCGCCGACCGTCACGCCGAAAACGTACTGCGCCCCGCCGCCGTCCTCACACACCATCAGCCCGCCGTCCGGGGCCAGGCAGATGTTGTCGGGGGAGTCCCCGGGCAGCTGGACGTCGGTGGCCGGACCGAAGAGCACGTCCAGCCGGAGCCGGGCGCGCAGCGGGTCGTAGAACCACACCTGCCCGTGGTGGTCGGCGCCCGCGCCCTCGCGGGTACGGGCGTAGCTGGAGACGAAGTGGACGCCGGGCCGCTGCGCGGCGGCGCCCCAATAGCAGCCCTCCAGCTTCTGCGCGTGGGTGATCCCGCCCGGCCCGAAGTCCTGGAACCGGATCGCGGTCCCGGCCGCCGAGGGGTCCGGTACGGGGACCCACTCCACCGGGAACTCGGCCCCGGGCTCGTCCACCACCGCCAGGTCCGTCAGCCCCGGCACGCGCAGCGCCTCCAGGGCGCCGCCGGCCCGCAGCGAGCCGGTTCCGCCGAGGGGGCGGGCGGGCAGGAAGCGGTAGAACAGCCCGAACGGCTCGACGAAGGCGTCCTCGGTCTCGTACACGACCCCGCGGTACGGGTCCACGGCGACGGCTTCGTGCGCGAAGCGGCCCATCGCGGTGAGCGGGACCGGTCCGCTGCGGCGGGGGTCCGCGGGGTCCACCTCGAAGACGTAGCCGTGGTCCTTGGCGTAGCCCGAGGTGCCCGCGCGGTCCTCGGTCTCCTCGCAGCTCAGCCAGGTGTTCCAAGGGGTCCGGCCGCCCGCGCAGTTGACCGCCGTACCCGCGAGGGCGACCCGCTCGCCGGTCACCGCACCCGCCGGGTCGAGCTCCAGGACGGTGCAGCCGCCGAGGGCGTGCGGGTCGTAGGTGAGCCCGTCGACGGCGGGGACGCGCAAGGCGGCCGTGGTGCGGTTCTCGTGGTTGCGGACCAGCCGCACGCCGCCGCCGTCGGCGCCGAAGGCGGCCATGCCGTCGCAGTTGGCGGGGACGGCGCCCTCGCCGGAGCGCAGCCGGTCGCCCGCGCGGGAGAGCACCCGGTAGGTGAACCCCGCGGGCAGGTCGAGCAGCCCGCGCGGATCGGGCAGGAGGGGCCCGTACCCCCGGGTCGGCCGGGCGGCGCCGGCCCGTCCGGTGAAGAGGGCGCCGAGCGCCCCGCTGAAGGCGATCCCGCCCGCGGCGAGCAGGCTGCGTCGGGTCACGGACATGGGCAACTCCCCGTGGCAGAACTGGAGATGTCCCCCAGCTGCTGCTGGGGGTGGGTGCCCCCTTGGCCCGTGGTACCACGCGGCACGCTCCGGCGGGGGTGTGCCCCGCCGGAGCCGTGGCGGATCAGACGAGCTTGGCGCTCAGGGTGATCGTCGTGCCCGTCAGGGCCTGGCTGACCGGGCAGTTCTTCTTCGCGTCCTCGGCGGCGGCGACGAAGGCGTCGCTGTCCAGGCCCGGGACCTCGCCCTCGGTGGTGAGGTGGATGCCGGTGATGCCCTTGCCGGGTACGAAGGTGACCGCGGCCGAGGTGGTCAGCTTGGCCGGCGGGTTGCCGGCCTTGGCCAGTACGTTCGAGAAGGCCATGTTGAAGCAGCTGGAGTGCGCGGCGGCGATGAGCTCCTCCGGGCTGGTCCGCCCGTTCGCCGCCTCGTCGGTGCGCGCGGGCCAGGAGACGGGGTAGTTGCCGAGGCCGGACGAGTCGAGGGTGACGACGCCCTTGCCCTGGAGCAGGTCGCCTTCCCAGACGGCGTGTGCGTTGCGTGTGGCGGCCATGGTGGATCCCTTCGCAGAAGTGGAAACGACCGGACACCCGCCAGGGTGCCCGGCGTGCCCAAACCTACTGCGAGACCAGGGGCTTCGCGTCGCGTGCCAGCGCGGTGAGCCGCGAGATGGCGCGGAAGTACTTCTTGCGGTACCCGCCGTTCAGCATCTCGTCACTGAAGAGCCGGTCGAAGGGGACCCCGGAGGCCAGGACGGGGACCTCGCGGTCGTACAGGCGGTCGGCCAGTACCACCAGCCGCAGGGCCGTCGACTGGTCCGGCACCGGGCCGACGTCGGTCAGGCAGACCGCGGATATCCCGTCGGTCAGCGCGCCGTAGCGGCTCGGGTGGACCCGGGCCAGGTGGTCGAGCAGGCCGGGGAAGTCGTCCAGGCTCGCGCCCTCGGTCGCGTACGCGGCCTTGGTGACCTGCTCGTCGGAGAAGGGGGCCGGGGCCTCCGGCAGGCCGCGGTGGCGGTAGTCCTGGCCGTCGATCCGCAGCGGCCGGAAGTGCGCCGACAGCCCCTGGATCTCGCGCAGGAAGTCGGCGGCGGCGAAGCGGCCCTCGCCGAGCTTGCCGGGCAGCGTGTTGGAGGTGGCGGCCAGCGCCACACCCTGCTCGACCAGGCGGCTGAGCAGCGAGGACACCAGGACGGTGTCGCCCGGGTCGTCCAGTTCGAACTCGTCGATGCACAGCAGCCGGTGCCCGCCCAGGGTCTGCACCGTCTGCTGGAAGCCGAGGGCGCCGACCAGGTTGGTCAGCTCCACGAAGGTGCCGAAGGCCTTGAGCGCGGGCTCGGCCGCGGTGGCGTGCCACAGGGAGGCGAGCAGGTGGGTCTTGCCGACGCCGTAGCCGCCGTCGAGGTAGACCCCGCGCGGGGCGGTGGGGGGCGTGTTCTTCGCGGTCCTGGCGAACCAGCGGCGCTTGCCCGCGCCGGTGGCGTGTGCGCCGCCGAGGCCCGCCGCGAAACCGCTGAGCACCGTGACGGCCTCGGTCTGGCTCGGCTGGGACGGGTCCGGGTTGTACGTGTCGAAGCGCACCGAGTCGAAACGCGGCGGCGGCACCATCTCGGCCACCAGTCGTTCGGCGGGCACCCGCGGCTCGCGGGCGCACAGGGCCTGGGGTCCCACATCGGCTATCGGGGGACGACCGGACGGGGCACCGGAGGTGGAGAGTGATGTTGACACAGCACTTAACTCTACGGGGCGTGGCACACTGCACCGATGCGACGCCTGTTCCCTGTGACCGATCAGACACCAGCCCCGTCCCAGGCCCCGGCCGACCGGGAGTGGTCGCTGGACGAGCTCGCGGATGCGTACGCGTACCCCGCTCTGGGCGAGGGTGCCCACTGGCTGCGGGCGAACATGGTCTCCACCCTGGACGGCGCGGCCCAGCACGACGGCCGTTCGCAGCCCATCTCCGGCGAGACCGACATGCGGATCTTCGGCACCCTGCGGGCGCTGGCCGATGTGGTGGTCGTCGGCGCGGAAACGGTTCGCCAGGAGGGCTACCGCCCGGCCCGCGCGCGGGAGGCCTTCGCCGCCCGGCGCGCGGCCGCCGGACAGGGCCCCGCCCCCGCCATCGCGGTGGTCACCGCGAGCCTGGACCTCGACTTCACGCTCCCCCTGTTCACCTCCCCGCTCGTGCCGACCCTGGTCGTCACGGGGGCCGCCGCGCCCGCGGACCGGGTGGCCGCGGCCCGCGCGGCCGGCGCCGAGGTCGTGGTGGCGGGCGACGGGGCGGGCGTGGACCCGGCCCGCGCGGTACGGGAGCTCGCCGGGCGGGGGCTGCGCCGCCAGCTCACCGAGGGCGGGCCACGGCTGCTGGGCCAGTTCGTGGCCGCCGACGCGCTGGACGAGCTGTGCCTGACGATCTCGCCGATGCTCACCGCCGGGGACGCCCAGCGGATCTCCGGAGGCCCCTCCGTCACGGTTCCGCACCGGCTCGCGCCCGCGTGTGTACTGGAAGAGGCCGGGTTCCTCTTCACGAGCTACCGTCGGATCTGACAAGGGGCGGAATTTGTCGTTCCGCTTAGCTTTCGCTGGGCACATATACCTGCGCAGGCCCCGTGCGACAGCGGGGCAGGATGGTTTCCGCAGGGGCCGGCCAGCCGGCCTCGGCCCATGAAGGAGAGGGCGTCCGTGTTCACGAGCGTATTGATGATCGAGCAGCCGCTGACCTCGGTGGACGTGGACTTCGTCACCACCCTGCACGGAGACGACCAGGTCTCCTTCGTCGTCCTCATGCAACCCCGGGGAGACCAGGACCGACTGCTGCGCGCCATCGACGACGTAGCGCTCGGCGAGCTCCCCGAGGCCATCCGCGAGGGCGACGAGCCCGAGGGCGATGCCGCCCGCGGCCCCGCGGCGCACGCCCTCGCGCACTCCCTGAACGCCCTGCGCCAGAAGGGCGCGGGCGCCACGGGGCAGCTCATCGGGGACCACCCGCTCGACAAACTGAAGACCGTCGTGGAGGAGACCGGGGCCGACGAGGTGATCGTCCTGACCGCCCCGCACTTCGTGGAGGAGTTCTTCCACCGGGACTGGGCCTCCCGGGCCCGCCACATGGTCGGCGTTCCGGTGCTCAAGCTCTTCGCCCACAACGAATAGGCTGGGCGGGCACAGCCCACGCGCACACGTACAGCACTCGATCCTGGAGCGACCTGAATGAAGCCCGGCCTGCCGACCGCCATGGAACGGCCCCACTTCATCGGCATCGGCGGCGCCGGCATGTCCGGCATCGCGAAGATCCTGGCCCAGCGCGGCGCGCAGGTGGCCGGCAGCGACAGCCGGGGGGACTCCGACACCGCCCACGCGCTGCGGGCGCACGGCGCCACGGTCCACGGCGGCCACGCCCCCGGCAACCTCGCCGACGACTCCACCTGCGTGGTCGTCTCCAGCGCCATCCGCGCCGACAACCCCGAGCTGGCGCGCGCCGCCGAGCTCGGCATCCCCGTGGTGCACCGCTCCGACGCGCTGGCCGCGCTGATGGACGGGCTGCGCCCGATCGCCGTCGCCGGTACGCACGGCAAGACCACCACCACCTCGATGCTGGCGGTGTCCCTCTCGGCGCTGGGTCTGGACCCCTCGTACGCCATCGGCGGCGACCTGGACGCCCCCGGCTCCAACGCCCACCACGGCGAGGGCGACATCTTCGTCGCCGAGGCGGACGAGAGCGACCGCACCTTCCACAAGTACAGCCCGCAGGTCGCGATCATCCTCAACGCGGAGCTTGACCACCACGCGAACTACGCGTCGATCGAGGAGATCTACGAGTCCTTCGAGACCTTCGTCTCCAAGGTCGTGCCCGGCGGCACGCTCGTCGTCGCCCACGGCCAGGAGGGCGCGGCCGAGATCGCCCGCCGGGTCGCCGGCCGGGAGGGCCTGAGCGTCGTCACGTACGGCGAGGAGCCCGAGGCCGACGTCCGGATCACGAAGATCACCCCGCGCGGGCTGACCAGCGAGGTCACGGTCGTCCTCGACGGCCGGATGCTCACCTTCACCGTCTCCGTGCCCGGCCGCCACTACGCGCACAACGCCGTCGCGGCGCTGGCCGCCGGCGTGGCCCTCGGCATCCCGGCGCACAACCTCGCCTCCGCCCTCGGCAAGTACACCGGGGTCAAGCGCCGCCTCCAGCTCAAGGGCGAGGCGGCCGGCGTCCAGGTGATCGACTCCTACGCGCACCACCCCACGGAGATGACCGCCGACCTGGAGGCCATCCGCGGCGCCGCCGGGGACTCCCGCATCCTGGTCGTCTTCCAGCCCCACCTCTTCTCCCGCACCCAGGAGCTGGGCAAGGAGATGGGCCAGGCCCTGGCCCTGGCCGACGCCTCGGTGGTCCTCGACATCTACCCGGCCCGCGAGGACCCGATCCCCGGCATCACCAGCGAGCTGATCATCGCCGCCGCCCGGGCCGCGGGCGCCGACGTCACCGCCGAGCACTCCAAGGAGGCCGTCGCCGACGTCATCGCGGGAATGGCCAAGCCCGGTGATCTCGTTCTCACCATGGGCGCGGGCGACGTCACGGATCTGGGGCCTCAGATCCTCGCCCGCCTGTCGAACTGAGGGAGCGGGAACGTCATGGCGTACGAGGTCGAGAAGACGGACGAGCAGTGGCAGGCGGAGCTGACCCCGTCCGAGTACCAGGTGCTGCGCCTCGCGGGCACCGAGCCGGCCTTCCGCGGTGAGTACACGTCCACCAAGACGGAAGGCGTCTACTCCTGTCGCGGCTGCGGGGCGGAGCTGTTCCGCTCCACGGAGAAGTTCGAGTCGCACTGCGGCTGGCCGTCCTTCTTCGACCCGAAGGACACCGAGGCCGTCGAGCTGATCGCCGACACCTCGCACGGCATGGTCCGCACCGAGGTCCGCTGCGCGGCGTGCGGCTCCCACCTCGGCCACGTCTTCGAGGGCGAGGGCTACCCGACGCCGACGGACCAGCGGTACTGCATCAACTCCATCTCCCTGCGGCTCACCCCGGACGAGGCCTGACACCTTCGGTCCGCTCGCCCTGCTCCGCGTGACACCGCCGGCGGTCACCGCGCCGGAGCAGGGCGAGGCGGTGCCGCGCGGCCCGGGCTCCGGGGCCCTGCCGGGCGCGGCCCGTGATCTCGGGGACATCGCGGTTGGATTGCGATCCGGTCTCCGGTCTCCGGTCTGCGCGGTTCTGCCGCAGATACGACGATTTTGCCGCGGAAGACATCTATCCGCTTCTTCGGTGTGGCTGGTTATGATCGGCACCCTCACATCCCGCCACAGCCGCACCGGTTGTGCCCGTCCCCACCCCAGGCCGGCGCAAGTCTCGGATGCTGGGCTGCCACCGCTGCCACCGCTGCCACCGCTGCCACCGCTGCCACCGCTGCCCCCGATGTCCGCAGCTCGTCCCCCCGCCCCCGAGGACCGATGTCTCCCATAGAACCCGAAGGCGCACGAGGGCAGTCGACGTCTCGTCGGCGGCGTACCGTACGCCTGCGTACTCTGCTCATCCTGCTGGCGGTGATCCCCACCGTGGCGATGGGCACCCAAGTGGCCGTGACCGCTCAACGCTTGCTGGCCCAGTCGGAGCGCCTGCGGGCCGATGTCGCGGCCGCCGAGCGGTTGGGCGTACCGCTGTACACGCTCATGGTCGACCTGCAGGCCGAGCGGACGGTGACCGCCGCGCGGTGGGCGGGCGCCGCCGGCGCCGAGGAGGAGCTGCGGGACCGGCGGGAGGCGACGGACCGGGCCGCGGCCGAGTTCCGTCGGCTGGCGGCCGATTCGGCCGCGGCCTTCGGGGGAGTGAACCATCGGCTCGACGGCCTGGCCGCAAACCGCCAGCGTGCGGATGCCGGCAGCGGCGGAGCCGACGGCATGCTCGCCTACTACACCGGGGCGATCGGCGCGATCATCCAGGTGTACCAGCAGGAGTTCAGCCACGCCGAAGACGCTGAACTCGCGCAGGAGAGCCGGCCCGTGGTGCCCATGCTCTCGGCCACCGAGATGGTGGCGCGCGAGGATTCGATCCTGGCCCTGGCCGGGCCGTCCAGGGAGCTGAACTCCGCCTCCTTCGACCAGTTCATCAGCGCCATGGGGTCCCAGCGGTACCTCAACGAGACATGGATCGCGCCGTATCTGTCCGAGCGTGACCGGCGGTTCTACGAGCGGATCCTCGCCTCCTCGGACTGGCAGACGAAGATCCGTATCGAGAACGCGATCGTCTCCGACCACAAGGACATCGAATACGGCATCAAGCTGCCCGCCGAGGTCGGCGACTGGCGGTCCGCGCACGAGAACTTCTCGGTGCAGATGGCCACGCTCAACGTCGACCGTGCGCGGCAGGTGCTCACGCGCGGCGAGGCCAAGGCCGAAGAGCTACAGACCGAGGTCGCCTGGCTGATCGGCGGAAGCGGCGGCGGACTGCTGGCCGTCGTGCTCGTGGTCGTGCTCACCACGCGGTCGGTGCTCCGCCGCCTGCACGTCCTGCACGAGCGCACGGTGACCGTCGCCGAGGAAACCCTGCCCGACGTCGTCGCCCGGCTCCAGCGCGGGGAGACCGTCGACGCCGCGGCGCTGCCGGCGGTGCGCGGCGACCGGGACGAGGTCGGACGCGTCAGCGACGCGTTCGCCCGGGCCGTCGCCGTATCCGTCGACGGACACCGGCAGCTCGCGGCCGAGCGTCACGGCTTCGGTCTGTTCGCCGCGGGCATCGCCTCGCGCACCGGAAACCTGGTCAGCCGCCAGCTGAGCCTCACCGAGGACCTCCAGGACACCTTCGGCCACGACGAAGCACTGCTCGCACAGTTGATGCGGGCCGACCAGCTGACGGTGGGCATGCGGCGGCAGATCGAGAACCTCCTCATCCTGGCGGGCGGCGAGGTCCCCGACCCGCACACCGCGCCCATGCGCGTCGCCGACCTGCTGCGCGAAGCCGCCGCTGAGGTCGAGGACTTCCGCCGCATCGAGCGGCAGGCCCTGGACGAGACCAGCGTGGAACCGCGCGTGATCAGCCAGATCAGCCACCTGCTCGCGGAACTGCTGGACAACGCCACCCGGTTCTCCCCGCCGCGGTCGAAGGTGGTCATCCGCGCCGAACTGGTGGCGGACGGGCTGTCGGTCGAGATCGAGGACCGTGGGCCGCGGGTGACTCCCGAGAGGTACGAGGAGATGAACGGCCGCCTGCACCAGGCCCCGCCGTACTCCGTCCTGGCGCAGAACGCGCACCGGCTGGGGCTCTTCGTGGTCGGCCACCTCGCCGACCAGCTCCGGGCGACGGTCACCCTCCGCCGCTCGGTGTTCGGAGGGACCTCCGCCGTGGTGATCCTTCCCGGGGAGCTGCTGGTGGCGACCGAGGGGGAAGCGCCGCGCGAACCCGCGAGGCCGGCCCCGGCCCCTGCCCCGGCCCCTGCCCCGGCCCCGGCCCCGGCCCAGGCGGCGCCCGCAGCCGCTCCCTCCGCCCCCGCACCGCTCGGTCCCGAGGAACGCAAGCCCGAGCTGGTCCTGCACACGGGCGCCGGGCTGCCGAGCCGCGGTACGAAGGTGCCCGGGGCCGTGGCCGCAGCCGCGGCCGCGCCCGCACCGGCGCCGGCGGCCGGCCCCACGCGGCCGGCCCTCCCCGAGCGCGTCCCGCAGGCCCACATCGCCGAGCAGCTGCGCGCCCCTCGCGTACCGGAAACAGCCGTCCCGCAGGACACGGCGACACCCGAAGAGGTGGCCGACGCCTGGGCGGACTACGAACAGGGGACCCAGACAGTGGAAGAAGAGCTCCGACGGGATCAGCCATGACCACAAACACTGCGACATCCAACGACGCGATCTACAGCGTCCTGGACAACAACCTGAGCAGGATCGCCGGCATCCAGGGAGCCGTGCTCCTGTCCAACGACGGCATCAGGCTGAGCGCCTACCTGCTGGACCAGCCCCAGGCCGAGCGCATGGCGGCCGCGGCCTCCGGCATCGCGGCCACGATGAAGGCGATATCCCGGGAGGTCGACGGCGGCCGCGTCATCCGCCAGCTGGTGGAGATGGACGACCGGTACCTCTGCATAGTCGGGTGCGGGGAGGGCAGCACCCTCATCGTGGTGACCTCCCGCAAGGCGCGGCTCGGGGAGCTGGGCGGCGAGGCCGTACGGACCGCCCAGGCGCTCGGCGAGTGGCTGGGCACCCCCGAGCGCGCCCCTCTCCCGACCTCGTAATGGCGGAAGACGAGCCACGGCCCGCAAGACGCCGCCGGACGCGGCTGTACGCCCTGACCGACGGCCGTACAGCCGCACCGCACACCGTCCTCACCATGGACACCACGATCACGGCGGCGGTCGCCGAGGACGCCCGAGGCGGCCTGCCCACCGAGTGGCAGGCCGTCCTGGCCATGTGCGCGGAGCCCGGCGGCCTGGCGGTCGCCGAGATCGCGGCGCGGATGCACATCCGTCTCACCCCGATGACGCTGCTCCTCGGCGAACTGGCCGACCGCGGGCTGATCCACCACCGGCCGCCCCTGGAGGGCGCCGAGACCACCAACGTCCACCTGCTCATGAGAATCAGGGACAACCTTGCCCGGATATGACACCCCCGCCACTCAGGAATCGGCTCCGGTCAAGATCCTCATCGCCGGTGGGTTCGGGGTCGGGAAGACGACCCTGGTGGAGACGATCTCCGAGATCGAGCCGCTGCGTACGGAGGAGCGGCTGACGGCCGCGGGTGTCGGCGTCGACGACCTCGACGGAATCGAGTCCAAGGCGGTCACCACCGTGGCGATGGACTTCGGCCGGATCACCCTCACCGACGCCGGAGTCGTCCTCTACCTGTTCGGTACGCCGGGCCAGGAACGCTTCTGGTTCATGTGGGACGACCTGCTGAACGGGGCGCTCGGGGCGATCGTGCTGGTCGACACGCGACGCCTCGACCGGAGCTTCCCGGCCGTCGACTTCTTCGAGAGCCGCGGACTGCCCTTCGTGGTCGGCGCGAACTGCTTCCACGGCGAACAGGCGTACACCGCAGAGGAGATCGGAGCGGCCCTGCACCTGCGCGACCCGAACACGCCCGTCCTCATGCTCGATGCCCGCTCCCGCCAGGACGTCCGCGCCTGCCTGCTCTCGCTCCTCGACCAGCTCATCGCCAACGCGGAGGCCGTGGCGACCGTCTGAAGCGGTCGAACCGGCTGAACGACGGGGCCCGCGGTCACCCGGCCCGGTGCGGGGGAACCACCAGGTCGGACGTGATCGCGCGCACCGACGGGGCGCCCGCCAGGGCCATGGACTCGGCGAGGCCGGCCCGGTAGGACTCGAAGAGCGAGCGGACCCCCTCGGACCCGCCGGTCGCCAGGGCCCAGAGCACGGGCCGCCCCACCAGGACGGCCCGCGCGCCGAGGGCCAGCGCCGTCAGTACGTCCGTACCGGTGTGGATCCCGCCGTCGACCAGGACCGGGACGCGGTCGCCGACCGCACGGACCACCTCGGGCAGGGCCGCGGCCGTGGACACGGAGCGGTCCAGCTGGCGGCCGCCGTGGTTGGACACGATCACGCCCGCCGCTCCCGCGTCCACGCAGGCCGCGGCGTCGTCCGGCCGCAGAACGCCCTTGACCAGCACGGGGAGACCGGACTCCCGGGCGAGCCGGGCGATCGTCTCCGGGCCGATCGAGGGGTCCTGTTCCCATGAACTGCTGCGCGTGTCCAGGCCCACGTCGCGGCTGAGCCGGTCCTGCGCGGACAGCGGCAGCGGCCGCCGGACCCGGGGTTTGGCGGCCACGTACGGGGCGTCGACGGTCAGCACCAGGGCCCGGGCGCCCGCCGCCGCGGCCCGCTCGACCTGGCTCCGGGTCAGCTTCCCGTCGCGCAGGGCGTACACCTGGAACCACCACGGTCCGGCAGCGGCCGCCACGTCCTCCACCTCGCGCGTGGCCCTGGACGAGAGGACCAGCAGCGAGCCGGCCCCGGCCACGCCCCGGGCGGTCGCCACCTCGCCCTCCGGGTCCGCCATCGAATGGAAGGCGGTCGGGGCGGCGATCACGGGCGAGGCCAGCTCCGTGCCGAGTATCGCGACCGACGTGTCCAGCTCGGAGACATCGCGCAGTATGCGCGGCTTCAGCCGGTATTCCTGCCAGGCGCGATGGGCCTCGCCGAGGCTGATCTCCTCGCCGGAACCCGCCGCATAGAAGTCGTAGGCGGCGCGGTCCAGACGATCGCGTGCCGCTTCCTCAAGCTCCGGAACGCTGAGAGTTGTCCGGTTGATCACGTCGTGAATCTCCCTGTCCCTCGGGTCGGTCAGGGAGATCCTGCCGGAAGTCCTCCCGGCGAACCGCCGTCCGCAGTGACCTCGGCCGAATCCCGGCGGCTCACCTGCGCACCGAGCGGAGGTGGTCCTCCAGGGTCCGGCCCGGGGTCCAGCCGCGGGACCGGGCCCTGCCCGTGTCCAGGACCACCGAGTGGGCGAGCTGGTCCACCGCGTAGCGGCTCAGCGCCGGTTCGGCGCCGAGGCCCGTGCTCGCCAGGGCCTCCGCGAGCCGGGCCGCCGTACGGGCCACCCCGAGCGGCAGGTGCCGGATCCGGGCCCGTACGCCGTGGGCCCGCAGGACCTCCCGTACGGCCTCGTCGCGGCCGTACGGCTCGGCGTCCGCCACGTTGTAGGCGCCCGGAGGCCACAGCGCCGCCGCCAGAGCGGCGTCGGCGAGGTTCTCCACCGCCGTCAGGCTCAGCCGGACGTCCGGCCCCGGCAGCAACAGGGTCCCCGCCCGGACCCGGGACAGCAGCCGGGGCAGCAACTGCGTGTCCCCGGGCCCGTAGACGGCCCGCGGCCGCAGCACCACCGCCCCCGCGGCCAGCGCCAGGGCCTCGCCCGCCGCCTTGGTCCTCCCGTACGCGTTGAGCTGCCCGCCGCGCGGATGGTCCTCGGCGACCAGGCTCCGGTCGTGGCGCGGGTCGTAGACGCTGGCACTGCTCATCCACACCACCGGCCGCCCGCCCGCCGCCGCGAGCAGCCGCTCCGTACCGTCCACGTTGACCGCGCGCATCGACGCCTCGGCCCGCGAGCCGGGCGCCGGATCTCCCACGGCCGCCGCGCAGTGCACCACGACCTCCACGCCCGAGAGATCCGGTGCGCCCGACGCGGCGTCCCAGAAGCGGTGCTCGCCCACCGGGCCCGGTCTGCGGCCCAGGCACACCACCTGCTCCCCGCCCGCCGCGGCCGCGCGGGCGACGTGCCCGCCGCAGAAGCCGCTGGCGCCCGTGACGGCGATCACGACGCCGCCCGTACGGTCAGGGAACGCCAGCCGGGCAGGGCGGCCCGCCGGTCCACCCGGGCCCGGGCCACCACCGGGCGGTACGGGGCCAGCGCCCCGAGGACGTCGGCCAGCTGGACCTGGGCAAGCCGGGCCCCGGGACAGGCGTGCGATCCGGCCCCGAACACCAGCCGGGCGCTGCCCGGACCGGCCGGCCGCACGGCGTCCGGGTCGCGCCGGTGCGCCTGGGCGGCGTGCCGGGCCACCAGCAGCAGCCGGTCGCCGCCGCGCACCGGGCAGCCCCCGACCGTCCCGTCCGTCGCGGCCACCCGGGGCAGCAGCGGCGAGGCCGCGGTGACCCGCAGCAGCTCCTCGGCCAGCACCGGCCGCAGCGCCTCGTCGGCGGCCTGGTCCCACAGGTCCGCGTCGGCGCACCACGCCACGGCCCGGGGCAGCGCCGCGACCGTGGTGTTGACGGCGGCGACCGCCACCATCGCGGACAGGGCCCCGTCACCCGCACCGAGCAGCCGTCGCAGCCGCTCCGCGCAGCGGGCGGCCTCCGCCTCGGCGCCCGGGCGGCGCGGGCCGGGCAGGTGACTGCGTACGGAGGCGGCCGCGGCCTCGCCGGCCGCTTCCGCCAGCTCCCGCGGATCGGCGGCGGAGCCCAGCAGGGCGCACACCACCGACCCGGCCAGCTCCCGCGCCAGCCCGACGAGGTCCACCTCGGCGCCGCGAGCCAGCGGCGCGAGGCGGCGTAGGAGCAACGGCCGCCACATCGACCGCAGGTCCTCCACCCCCTCCGCCCCGAGCCCGCCCGCGAGAGCGCGCCGCTCGGCCCGGTGCTCCCCGCCCTCCTGGTCGAAGAGCACGCCCTCACCGCCCCGCAGCGCGGAGCGCGCGGCACCGCCCGTCGTCCCCGCCGCCGTACGGTCGAGCGGGAGCCGGGTCAGCGCCTGGCGGTAGGCGTCCGCGTCGTGCACCAGCAGGGTCCGCCCGAGCCGGCGCACGGCCCGCCCGCGCGTGGCGGCGAGCAGGGCGAACAGCAGCGGATGCGCGCCCAGATAGACCCGCCGGTCGCGCCTGCGGGCCCGCGCCTGCCCCCTCATGCCGACCCGCCCAAGTGTCGGGCCGCCAGGGCCGCCGTCGCCGCCCGGTCCGGTTTGCGCGAGCGCCCCGACAGCGGGATCCGGGCGAACACCAGCGCGTCGGGACGGGCGGTGCCCATCCGCCGCAGCGGGCCCGACAGCGCGGCGCGCAGCGCGGGTTCACGTACCCCGCGTTCCGGCTGCACGACGGCGACGAGCCGCTCGTCCCCCTCGCCCGCCGGGATCCCGACGAGCAGGGCCAGCTCCACCCCCGGTACGTGGAGGGCGGGTTCGTACAGCCCCGGGTAGATGTTCTCCGCCCGGCGCAGGACCATGTCCTTGGCCCTGCCTGCGAGGACGATCCGGCCCGCGCCGTCCAGCCGTGCCCGGTCGCCCGTACGCACCCACGCGTCGGGCTCCTCGCCCAGGTAGCGGTGGCGGGCCGCGGCCCCGGACAGGAGCAGCTGCCCGTCCGCGTCGGGCTTGGCGGTGACTCCGGGCAGCGGGGCGCCGACCAGGTCGCCCGGGCCGTCGAAGGCGGACTTCTCCCGGGCTTCGACCGCGGCGGCCGGGAACAGCTCGGTGAGCGCGTACACCCCCCAGGCCTGCGCCGCGCCCGCCTCCCGCACCCGTTCCAGCAGCCCGGCCCCGGCCGGGGCCGAGCCCGTCCAGACCCGGCCGTGGAAGCGGGCGCCCGCGCCCAGCGCGTCGCGCAGCACGGGCGGGGTCAGATAGGTGTCCTGGGGCCGCAGCCGGTGAAGTTGGCGGGCCAGTACCCGGGGGTCGCGGGCCGGGAGGGCGACGGGGGCGCCGCGCGTGAGGGAGGGGACCAGGACGAAGAAGGTGCCGCCGAGGACGGGCCGGTCCGGGGCGGCGTCGAACAGGGTGTGGACCGTGGCCATCCCGGCGGCCAGGCTCGACCGGGTGTGGACCACGGCGCGCGGCCGGGACGTGGTCCCGGAGGTGAACACGATCACCGCGTCGCCGTCGTGGTCCCGGTGGACGGGCACGCCCGTACGGGGCGCCGCCAGGTCCAGCGCGGGCGCGCAACCCGGCAGCCGGGGCCCGACGGTGGCGACCGGACCCAGCTCGGCGAGGTCAGGCAGCGCGAGCCGCGCGCGGCGGGCCAGCGGCCGGGCCCAGCCCGACACTGCCTGCGCGGCGGCGTCGGCCAGTACCAGCGAGGGCCGGGCCAGGGCGAGCCGGGCGCGCAGCACGTCGGGCCCCGCGCCGGGGTCGAGCACGGCCCCGGCGAGGCCCAGCCGCCACAGGGCGAGCAGCACGGCCAGGGCCCGCGGCCCGGGCCGGACGGCGACGCCCACGGTGTCCCCGGCGCGCAGTCCGCGCGCGTGCAGGGCGGCGGCGAACGCGTCGGACAGCTCGGCGAGTTCGCCGCGGGTGGCCCGGACCCGGGAGGTACCCGTACGGGTGGGGGAGAGTACGGCCGGCCGCTCGGGGCGGCTGCGCAGCGCGTGGTCGAGACGGTCGAGCATCAGCGGGGATCCGTTCCGTGGCTGCCGCTTCCCTGGTCGAGGTACCAGCGGGCCGTGCCCGCGATCCCGTAGGCACGCAGGCGCCGCGTGGAGTTCTCCACGACCATCTGCCGGCAGTGGACGATGCGGTCGGTGTGGCGGCGTACGGCGTTGAGGAAGAGCCGGTCGGTCGGCGAGGGGCGCCGGGGCATGCCGCCGACCGCCAGGTACAGCTCGGCGGTGATGGCCATGTTGTTCCCGGCGTGCATGCGGTACGGGGCCCGGAAGCCGTTGCGGCGCGCGTGCCCGGGCCGCAGCCGCCCGAACAGCGCGGCGAGCGCCACGAGCAGGCCGAAACCGGCCCGGCCCAGCGGGCCGTGCTCGTCGCGCCGGGCGGTGATCCGCCCGCACACCAGCCCGGGGCTCCGGGTGAGGGCGGCCCGCGCGGCGCGCGTCCAGCCGGGGCGGGGCAGGCAGTCGGCGTCCGTGCGGGCGAGCAGGGCCGCGCCGCGGCCGATCGCGTACCGGAAGCCGGTGTCCACGGCGGAGCCGACCCCCCTCTGCGGCTCCTCGATCACCTCCACCGGGAACGGCGCGCCCGCCGCGAACTCCCGGGCGATGGCGCCCGTCCGGTCCGCCGAGGCGTTGTCGACGACCAGCAGGGTGAAGTCCCGGTCCCGCTGCGCGGCCAGGGCCCGCAGGGTCTGCGCGAGGCGGGCCTCCTCCTCGTGCGCGGGCACGACCACCCACATCGGGCTGCTCACGACTTCTCCCAGACCATCGTCATGATGCTGATCCCGCCGCCGAGGCCCACGAACAACACCCGGTCCCCGGGGTCGAGTTCCGTGAAGACCCGGTCCAGCTGGATCCCGATGCTCGCGCTCGCGATGTTGCCGAGCTCGGGCACCGTCACCACCAGCTTCCCGGTCGGCACGCCGGTCAGCTCCGCGAACCGCTCCAGATACGGCACCGTCACCTGGTGCACCAGCACCTTGGCGAAGCCGTCCCAGTCCATCCCCGTCCGGTGCAGCGTCCGGTCGATGACGGCGGTGCCCACCTTCTCGAAGACGCCGCGCAGTTCGTGCCCGTCGCCGCGGAAGTAGGTGTGCTCGTCCCCGCGCGGGTGCCGCGAGCCGCCGCCCGGGATGCCCCCCACCTCCCAGTGCTCCGAGTGGGTCTCGGTGTCCACGTCGAGGATCCCGCCCCGCGCCACGGCCTCCACGACCACCGCCGCCCCCGCGTCGCCGAAGGTGTAGCCGGCGAAGCCGCTGCGGAACTCGGCGAAGTCGGCGGGGTCCTTGCGCACCGCCCGGCTCGGGGTCTCCCCGGTGACCACCAGGGCCCGCCGGGCCCGCCCGGAGAGGACCATCGACCGGGCGAGGTCGATCCCGTTCACGAAGCTGTTGCAGGCGTTGGTGACGTCCACGGCATGGGCCCGCGAGCCCAGCTCCGCCTGCACGATGTGCGCGGTGGCGGGCTCCACCATGTCGCGGGAGGCGGAGGCGAAGACCAGCAGGTCGATGTCGAGGGGGCACAGGCCGGCGGTGTCCAGGGCCCGGCGGGCAGCTCCCACGGCGAGCGTGGAGGCGTACACCCCCTCACCGGCGACGCGGCGGGAGAGGATCCCGGTGGCCTGCGTCAGCAGAGTCGGCGGCAGGGTGAGGCCGCTGCGGCGGGCCACCTCCCGCTGGAGGGAGTCCGAGGACAGGACGTCCTCGGGCAGCAGGCTGCCGACGGCGGTTATCCCGGCGCGCGGCCCTTGGTCACTTGGCTGAAAGGACATGCCCACACGATGACAAGCCGCCTTCTCCCGGGCCTGAGTACGGATGCTCAGATCGGCGCACAGGCCGGAATGAGTACCCCGGCCGGCGTTCTGCCCCCGAAGTGCAGTGACTCCGGGGGCTGTTGCGCTGCGAACGGTTCCCCTACCGTCTTCGCCAGACGCGCGGGCCGCCGGCGGTGACCCTTCCGTTCTCCGGCTGTACGGCCGGGCGTCGGACAGGGATCTCCGTCCGGTACCCCCGGGCCGCTGTCCTTGGGGCGCCCCTCGACACCCCCTTACCCGCAGAGGTCGTCACGCCATGGCAGAACTCAATCGCCGCAGGTTCCTGCAGATCGCAGGCGGCACCGCCGCCGCCGCGATGCTGAACGAGAGCATCGCGCGGGCCGCGGCCATCCCGGCCCAGGGAAGCACCGGCACGATCCAGGACATCGAGCACATCGTCGTCCTCATGCAGGAGAACCGGTCCTTCGACCAGTACTTCGGCGCGATGAAGGGCGTACGGGGCTTCGGCGACCCGCGGCCGGTCCTCCAGGACAACGGAAAGCCCGTTTTCTACCAGTCCAACGGGACAAAGGACATCCTCCCCTTCAACCCGCAGGTGGGCGACCTGGGGATGCAGTTCGTCGAGGGCCTCAACCACGACTGGGCCGGCGGCCACCAGGCCTACAACAACGGCAAGTACGACAAGTGGGTGCCGGCCAAGACGGCCACCACCATGTCGTACATGACCCGGAACGACATCCCGTTCCACTACGCCCTCGCCGACGCCTTCACCGTGTGCGACGCCTACCACTGCTCCTTCATCGGTGCCACCGACCCGAACCGCTACTACATGTGGTCCGGCTGCACGGGCAACGACGGAGTGGGCGGCGGGCCGGTCCTCGGCAACCAGGAGGCCGGGTACGGCTGGAAGACGTACCCCGAGCGCCTGGAGTCGGCCGGGGTCTCGTGGAAGATCTACCAGGACATCGGCGACGGCCTGAACGCGGCCGGCTCGTGGGGCTGGATCAGCGACGCCTTCCGCGGCAACTACGGCGACAACTCGCTGCTGTACTTCAACAACTACCGCAACGCCGCGCCCGGCAGCGCCCTGTACGAGAAGGCCCGCACGGGCACCAACGTCAAGGCGGGCGACGGTTACTTCGACCGGCTGCGCGCCGACGTGACGAACGGCACTCTGCCGCAGGTCTCCTGGATCGCCGCCCCCGAGGCCTTCAGCGAGCACCCGAACTGGCCGGTGAACTTCGGCGCCTGGTACATCTCGCAGGTCCTGGACGCGCTGACCGCGAACCCGGCGGTGTGGGCGAAGACCGCCCTGTTCATCACCTACGACGAGAACGACGGCTTCTTCGACCACGTCGTCCCGCCGTACCCGCCCGCCTCCTCGGCCTGGGGCCTGTCCACGGCGGACGTGTCCAAGGACCTGTACTCCGGGGGCGGCGGCTACGCGGCCGGCCCGTACGGCCTGGGCCCGCGCGTCCCGATGATCGTGGTCTCCCCGTGGAGCAAGGGCGGCTACGTCTGCTCCGAGACCTTCGACCACACCTCGGTGATCCGCTTCATGGAGAAGCGCTTCGGCGTGCAGGAGCCCAACATCTCGCCGTGGCGCCGCGCCGTCTGCGGAGACCTGACCTCGGCCTTCGACTTCAGCCAGGCGGACGCGACCCCCGCCGCCCTGCCCTCCACGGCGGGCTACATCCCGCCGGACCACAACGCCCACCCGTCCTACCACCCGGTGCCGCCGGCCACGGGCACCCTGCCCAAGCAGGAGGCCGGCTCCAAGCCGACCCGCGCCCTGGGCTACAGCCCGTACGTGGATGGCAAGGCCACCGTCTCCACGGGCAAGTTCACCCTGACCTTCGCCAGCGGTTCCGCCCTCGGCGCCCACTTCCACAGCACCTCGGGCAACCGTACGGACGGCCCCTGGCCCTACACGGTCGAGGCGGGCAAGACCCTCTCGGACACCTGGAGCACCAGCAGCTCCACCGGCAACCAGATCAACCTCACGGTGTGGGGCCCGAACGGCTTCCTGCGCACCTGGAAGGGCCCGGCGAAGAAGGCCGGTCCCGAGGTCACGGCCCGCCACGTGGACGCCGCCGGCAACCTGGCCCTCACCCTGACGAACCCCGGCTCGGCCGCGGTCAACCTCACGGTGACGAACGCCTACGGCGGCGGGGCCCAGACCTTCAGGGTCACGCCCGGTGCCACGGTCTCCCACACGGTGGACCTGCGCACGGCGGGCCGCTGGTACGACGTCACGGTCGTCTCCGACGCGGACGCCACCTTCCTGCGGCGGTTCGCCGGCCACGTGGAGACGGGCGCCCCGGGCATCTCCGACCCGGCGATCAAGACCGTCTGACCCGGTCCTCCGGTGCGCGCAGCAGCCGCCGTTCCAGGACCGGCAGGTCCTGGGGGCGGTGGCTGCGGGCGTGCCGGAGCAGCAGGTCGCGGGAGGTGTCCCCGACCCGGCGCCGCTTGGGGTGGCGGGTGGTGAACTCCTCGCTCACGAAGAACCGCACGGCCCCCTCCAGCCCGGCCCGGTCCGTCTCCCGCACCGCCCACGCCAGTTCGTCCGTGGCCGCACCGGCCAGCAGCCGCTGCGGACCCCGCTCGGCGAGCAGCCAGGCCGCGTCCCGGGGCTCCTTCCTCACGGCGCCCATCCAGCTGAACACCACGCCCAGTGGCACTCCCCGTGGCAGGTCCGGTTCCTCCTCGCCCGCGGCGAGGGCTTCTGCGTACGCCCGCAGCCCCGCGGGCGCCGCGGCCGCCCAGCGGGCCCGGTGCCGGGCAGGGATGCCGTCGGGGGACAGCGGGTCGAGCAGCCGGATCCACTCGGGGGTGACGACCACCCTTCCCGAGTCCTCCCAGCACATGCACTCGAACTCGTCGGCGCCTTCCTCGCGGTGGGGCGGCTGCAGGGCTCGGACCTCGGCGGCCTCCGCCGGGTCGCCGATCTCGTACGACCGGGGATGGTGCGGGTGTACGGCGCCGTCGACCCGGGGAAACGAACCACCCATGATCAGCGGCTCTGTGCGCGATGTCGGTTCCACCGGGTGATGGTAGGCCGGGCGGACATGCAAAAGCCCGTGGGGGTACGAGGAAAACCTCGTACCCCCACGGGACCGAAAGGGTGAGTGACGGGACTTGAACCCGCGGCCACCTGGACCACAACCAGGTGCTCTACCAACTGAGCTACACCCACCACGAAGGGCGGCGGACCGCCCGTTCGATGTGCAAGCACAGCATAGCCGATCAGACGGGTGGTCCCGCGACGCGTTATCCGGCGGACCGGCTGCCCGCGAGGGTCGCGGCCAGCCGGCCGGAGACGCTGTCCGTGCGGCGGGCGGCGTGCGCGACGGCGGCCGCGGCGAAGGCCCGGATGATCGGGTGCGGCCGCGTCCCGTCCCCGTGCAGCTCCGGCTGGAAGAGCGTGGCGAGGAAGAAGGGGTGGCCGGGCAGCTCGGCGATGCGCACCTGCCCGTCCTCGTCGTGGCCCGAGAGCCGCAGCCCGTGCGCGGCGAGCGCCGGCAGGTGCCGGGGCGAGGGTCCGTAGTTGCAGTGGTAGCGCTCCATCGACCGCTCCGCGCCCAGCGCGGCCTCGGCGAGCGAGCCCGGCTCGGTCCGTACGAGGCCCTCGTGCCCGACGAGCGAGCAGGCCAGCGGCGTGATCACCGGGTCGGCGGCCCCGGGGTCGTTCTCGGCGTGCGCCGCGTCGCCCTGCCCGCAGACCGTACGGGCGTACTCCAGCAGGGCGTGCTGGAAGCCGCCGCAGGTCCCGAGGAAGGGGATGCCCTCCTCCCGGGCCACCCGGATCGCGGCCAGCACCCCGGCCTCGCTGGCGTACGGGCTGCCGGGCAGCACCCACACCGCGTCGAAGCGGGCCGGCGTCCCGACGGCGGCCTCGGCCCCGGCGTCGCCGGTGGGGATCCAGTAGGCGTCGAGGACCAGTCCGTCCCGGGAGGCGAGGGCGTCGAGGAGGACCGGGATGCGGGTGTGGGACTTCACGTGCGGGGAGCGGTCGCCGACGAGGGCGATCCGGGCGATCGGTGCGGTGGTCATGCCGTTCATGGTGATCCCGGACCCCACTTCAGCGCCAACGATTGTTCCTGCTGGATCGATAAGCAGTTCTGATGACACCCTGATCACATGGACCCGCACCTGCTCCGCACCTTCGTCGCCGTGGCCCGGCTCTCCTCCTTCTCCGCCGCCGCCCGCGAGCTCGGCTACACCCAGTCCGCCGTGTCCCAGCACATCGCCGCACTGGAGGGGGACCTGCGGACCGAGCTGTTCACGCGCCGGCCCGTGGCACCCACCCCGGCCGGGGCGCGCCTGCTGGAGCACGCCGGACCGCTGCTCCTGCGGCTCGACGCCGCGCGGGCCGACGTCCTGCGGCTGGCCGCCGCTCCGCCCGGGCGGATCACCCTCGCCGCGTCCCCGCTCGCCGTCGGCCCCCGGCTGCTCGCGGCCCTGCCCGCCACCGGGGTCACCCTGCGGGTGCTGCCCCCGGTCGAGGTGCCCGCCGCCGTCGCCACCGGGGGCTGCGACCTCGGGCTCGTGGACGGCCCGGCCGCGCCCAGCGATCCGCTGCGGCTGCCCGACGTGGCCCCGCTCACCGTGACGGGCGTCGGCGAGGAGGAACTGGCCGTCCTGCTGCCCGACGGGCACCCCTTCGCCGGGCGGGCCGGCGTCCGGCTCGACGATCTCGCCGACGCGCGCTGGCTCGATGCCCCCGGTGTCGGCCTGCCGCTGACCGCCGCCCGCACCGGCGCCCGCTACGACGGCACCGACGTGCTCGCCCTGTGCGCCCTCGCGGCCGCCGGGCACGGCCTCGTGCTGCTGCCGCGCCGCGTCGCCGAAGCGGCCGCGGCGGGGGTCGCCGTACCGCTGTCCGCGCCCCGCCTGGTGCACCGTACGGAACTGCTCTCGCCCGGCGCCCCGACCGGCGCGGCCGCTGCCCTCGCCGTGCGGCTCACGGCAGGATCACCCGTATGACCCATGACACGGACAACGCCGCGGGCCCCGCCCCCTTCACCGCCGCCGACTACGCCGCCCGGATGGCCGCGGCCGCCGAGACCGCCGCCGACGCGGGCCTCGCCGGACTGCTGATCGCCCCCGGGCCCGATCTCACGCACCTCACCGGCTACCGCCCCACCGCCGAGACCGAGCGGCTCACCCTGCTCGTGCTGGCCGCCGGGCAGGAGCCGGTGCTCGTCGTGCCCGCCCTGGAGGCCCCGGACGCGGCCAAGGCACCCGGCGCCGCCGCGCTGTCCCTGCGGGACTGGACCGACGGGAAGAACCCGTACGCGGTGACCGCCCCGCTGCTGGACGCGGCCGGGCGCTTCGGGGTGAGCGACAACACCTGGTCCCTGCATCTCCTGGGACTGCAGCGGGAGTTGCCCACCACCTCCTACGTCCCGCTCACCGACTCCCTGCCCATGCTGCGCGCCGTGAAGGACGCGCGGGAGCTGGAGGCCCTCGCCGCGGCGGGGGCGGCCGCCGACGCCGCCTACGCGCAGATCCTCCATCTCCCCTTCACCGGACGGCGGGAGACCGATGTCGCCGCCGAACTGGCCTCCCTGCTACGCGTGCACGGCCACTCCCAGGTCGACTTCACGGTCGTCGGCTCCGGACCCAACGGGGCCAACCCGCACCACGAGGCGGGCGAACGGGTCATCCAGCACGGCGACATGGTGGTCCTCGACTTCGGCGGGCTGCACCACGGCTACGGCTCGGACATCTCCCGTACCGTGCACGTGGGCGAGCCGAGTGCCGAGGAGCAGCGCGTCCACGACATCGTCCGCGAGGCCCAGCAGGCGGGCGTGGCGGCGGTCCGGCCGGGCGTCTCCTGTCAGGAGGTCGACCGCGCGGCCCGCGCGGTGATCACCGAGTTCGGCTACGGCGACCGGTTCATCCACCGCACCGGCCACGGCATCGGCGTCACCACCCACGAGCCGCCGTACATGGTCGAGGGCGAGGAGCAGCCCCTCGTGCCCGGCATGTGCTTCTCCGTGGAGCCGGGCATCTACCTGCCCGGCCGGTTCGGGGTGCGCATCGAGGACATCGTGACCGTCACCGAGGACGGCGCGCGGCGCTTCAACCACGCGCCGCGCGAGCTGGCCGTCGTCGAATAGCGGTCCTCACGGGCCGAGCACGACCGCCGACTCGCCCGGCAGGTGGATCCGCCCGTCCGGGCCCGGGTGTTCGAGGGGCTCCCAGGCGGCCAGCACCCGCACCCCGTTGCGGCCGAGCGCGATCGTGGCCGGCTCCGGGGAGAGGTTCACGGCCACCCGTACGTCGCCCCGCCGGAAGGTGAGCCAGCGGCGCTCCTCGTCGTAGGCGACCCGGACCGCCGCGAGGTCCGGGTCGCGCAGGTCCGGGTGGGCGCGGCGCAGCGTCACGAGGGTGCGGTACCAGTCCAGCAGGCGGGCGTGGCCGGCCTGCTCGGGCTCCGCCCAGTCCAGGCAGGAGCGGTCCCGGGTGGCCGGGTCCTGCGGGTCGGGGACTTCTTCGGCCTTCCAGCCGTGCGCCGCGAACTCACGGCGCCGGCCGCTCCGTACCGCCTCGGCCAGCTCCGGGTCGGGGTGGTCCGTGAAGTACTGCCACGGGGTGCCCGCGCCCCACTCCTCGCCCATGAACAGCATCGGTACGAACGGCCCGGTCAGTGCCAGCGTCGCGGCGCACGCCAGCAGCCCGGGGGAGAGCGAGGCGGCGAGCCGGTCACCGAGCGCCCGGTTGCCGATCTGGTCGTGGGTCTGGGTGTAGCCGAGGAAGCGGTGGGCCGGGGTTCGGCGCCGGTCCACGGGCCGCCCGTGGGTTCGGCCGCGGAAGGAGGACCAGGTCCCGTCGTGGAAGAAGGCCCGGGTCAGGGTCTTGGCGAGGGCCGCCAGCGGGGTTTGGGCGAAGTCGGCGTAGTAGGCCTGGGACTCGCCGGTCAGCGCGCAGTGCAGGGCGTGGTGGAAGTCGTCGTTCCACTGGGCGTGCAGGCCCAGGCCCCCGTCGGCGCGCGGGGTGGTGGTGCGCGGGTCGCAGCGGTCGGACTCGGCGATCAGGAACAGCGGCCGGCCGGTCTCGGCCGCCAGCTCGTCCACGGCCGCGGCCAGCTCCTCCAGGAAGGTCAGGGCCCGCCCGTCGGCCAGCGCGTGTACGGCGTCCAGCCGCAGCCCGTCGATCCCGTAGTCGCGCAGCCAGGCCAGCGAGCTGCCCAGGAGGTAGGCGCGCACCTCGTCCGAGCCGGGCGCGTCCAGGTTCACCGCCGCGCCCCACGGGGTGTGGTGGGTGTCGGTGAAGTACGGGCCGTAGGAGGGCAGGTGGTTGCCGGAGGGGCCGAGGTGGTTGTGGACCACGTCGAGGACCACCCCCAGCCCGGCGGCGTGCGCGGCCGCCGTGAAGCGGGCCAGCCCGGCCGGGCCTCCGTACGGCTCGTGCACCGCCCAGGGGGCGACCCCGTCGTACCCCCATCCGTGCCTGCCGGGGAACGGGCAGACGGGCATCAGCTCCACGTGCGTGACGCCGAGGGCGGTGAGGTGCCCGAGGCGGGCGGCGGCGGCGTCGAAGGTCCCCTCGGGGGTGAAGGTGCCGATGTGCAGCTCGTACAGGACGGCGTCCTGGAGCGGGGTGCGCACCGGCCCGGCCCCCGGCGCGGGGAGGGCCTCGAAGTCGACCACCGCCGACAGGCCACCCGGCCCGTCCGGGAGCCGCCGGCCGCGCGGGTCCGGGCGGGGGGCGCGGTCGCCGTCCAGCAGGAACCCGTACCGGCTTCCGTCGGAGGCCGGGGCCTGGGCGGTCCACCAGCCGTCCCGCTCCGGATCGCGCGCCATGTCGTACGTCACGTCGTCGAGTCGCATGGCGACGTGACCTGTCAGCGGTGCCCACACCTCGAACTGCACGGACGTTCCCCTCGTCTCCGGCGGTGTCCAGCATGCGTATCCTGCCCATCATTCCGGGCGTGGCGGGGGAGTTCTGGACACTCCGGCCCCGACGGGCCGACAATCACCCTGTGACGTCGAGTTTTGAGTTCCCACCCTTCCCCGCGCCGCGGCTGTCCGATGCCGAGCGCGACCGGGCGCTGGGCCAGCTGAGAGAGGGCGCTGCCCTCGGCAAGCTGTCCCATGACACCTTCATGCGCCGGATGGAACTCGCCCTGGTCGCCCGCCGCTCCGAGGACCTGGCCGTCCTGACCGCAGACCTCCAGACACGCGAGGAAGCGACAAGTCCGTGGACCCGTCGGCTGTTCGGCTGGGTGGGGCGGGTCTCCGCCGTCTCGGTCGGCGTCCGGCGTGCCTGGGCCGCCGAGAAGCTGCCCAAACTGCTGCTGCCGCACCCGAGTGCGGCGGCCCTGCGGATCGGCCGCGACCCCGGCAACGGGCTGCGGCTCAGCCACGAGACCGTCTCGCGCGCGCACGCGGAGCTCAGCCTGCAGGGCGGGATGTGGGTGCTCAAGGACCTCGGCTCCACCAACGGCACCACGGTCAACGGGCGTCGCGTGACGGGCTCCGCGGTGGTCCGCGACGGCGACCAGGTGAGCTTCGGGAAGATGACCTTCCGGCTGTCGTCGAGCTGAGGCCGAGGGCGGCCCCCGCCGTGCCGCGCCGTGGCCCAGGATGGCGGGCATGGAACACAGCGCCGAACACACGCCCGTCGTACGCCGCGCACGCGTCGGGGACCTGCCCCGCCTGGTCGAACTCATCCACGAGCACGTCGCGTACGAGAAGTCGGCCCCGCGGCCGCCGGACCTCGCCGAGCGGCTCGGGCCGCAGCTGTTCGCCGAAGGGTCCTCGGAGGCACCCCCAGCGGTGGCCGGGGGAAAGTGGGTGCTGCTCGCCGAGACCCCGGACGGCGCGGTCGCCGGATACGCCGCCTGCTCGGCCGAGTTCGCCTTCTGGGACGCCCGGCACTACCTCCACATGGACTGCCTCTACCTGGCCGAGGAGGCCCGCGGCCACGGGCTCGGCGCCGCCCTGATGGACGGCGTGCGCGGCCTCGCCCGCGAGCTCGGCCTCGACCAGGTCCAGTGGCAGACCCCCGACTGGAACGAGGGCGCGATCCGGTTCTACGACCGGCTCGGCGCCACCGGCCTGCCCAAGCGCCGGTACGGACTTGACGTGGACTAGGCCGTCCCAGGTCGTCCTAGGTCGCCCTAGGTGGCCCGCTCGGTCGCCGTGAGGCGTTCGTACGTGGCCAGGACGGTCCGGGACTGGTGTTCCACCTGGGTGGCCACCGGGACCCAGCGGGCCTGGAAGCGGGCCGCGAAGTCCTCGCACCACCCCGTGACCAGCCGGTCCAGCCCGGGCGCTGCCGGGTGGCCCTGCGTGCGCAGCACCCGCAGCAGCATCGCGGCGGCGCGCAGCGACATGCGCCGCCCGAAGGCGTCGATGCTGGCGATGTACGCCGCCGTGGCCTCCGTGGGAGCCGCGGGGCCGGTCCACTCCGCGGTGATCCGGGGGATCAGCGCGAGCGTCCAGTCGACCGCGCGCAGCAGGGCCGCCGCGGCCGGGTCCGCGTACGGCGGCGGCCCGGGCGGGATCCCGTCACGGACACGGGCGACGAGCGCGGAGTCGCCGTCGAGCCGCGCCGCCAGCATCCGCAGGGCGCGGCGCGGGTCGGGGTGCGGGGCCGGGTCGTCCACCAGGTCGGAGGCCCACATGGGGACTTCGACGATCGCGGTGGTGCCGGCGTACCGGTGGGGGTGGTACCAGGTGCTGAGCCGGGTGTCCTCGGGGTGGAAGGCTCCGGCTGCCCCGCCCCCCGGCTGCGGTATCACGAAGATCCCGGGCCCGGGGGAGGGCCAGCCCGCGGCGTCCGAGGCCCCGTTCTCCACCGGGATGCGCAGCTCGGCGGCCGATTTGCCGAAGGGTTCGGCGAGGCCGGGTACGTCCCGGGTGAGCTGGACCCAGGAGCCGCCGAGGTCGGTGGCGTGCAGGGAGGCCTGGAGGACGGGCCGGAGTTCGTCGATGAGGCCGGTCAGGGCCAGGGTCTCGGGCGGCAGCCGGTCCGGGGCCAGTAAAGACGGCGCCCACTCGGGCTGTTCGGGTCCGGGGGGCCGGTAGAAGTGCCGGTGGTAGTCGAGGAGCGAGTACGGGCGGGGCGTGCGGTGCAGGTCCGCGCCGTCCGGGTCGGCGCAGAGCAGGAAGTGCCAGCCGCAGCCCGCCCGCGGGGCCGGCTCGCGCAGGAGGCGGCGGGCGAGGGAGAGGACGGTGGCGCCGCCGACGGGCTCGTTGGCGTGGGCCCCGGCGACGACCAGGACGTTCTGCCCGGGCCCGGCAGGGCCGACCGCGTCGACGGAGAGCAGCCAGAGGGGCTGCCCGGCCCGCGAGGTGCCGACCTGACGGATCCGCACCTCGCGGGGGTGTTCGTCCGCGAGTGCGCGGGCGGCCAGCGCGAGTTCGCGCGGTGTGGGATAGCACATGTCACGGAGGATGGTCACAAGGGATGCCATGCCCGCCGGGCCCGCCGCCTACTGCTCCGCGGCTCCCGTACTTCCGTCCGGGAGGGCCCCGGGCGGGGCGTGAAGCGTGCGGAACCGCTGGACGGTCCGGCCCGGGGTCACTGCTGGTGCAGGCCGCGGCCCGACAGGGTCAGGAAGGCCTCGCCCACCGCCTCCGACAGCGTCGGGTGGGCGTGGACGTGCCGGGCCACATCGCCCGGCTCGGCGTCCCAGCCCACGATCAGCTGGCTCTCCGCGATCATCTCCGAGACGTGCGGCCCCACCAGGTGCACCCCGAGCACCCGTCCGCCCCGCTCCGCGACCACCTTCACGGTGCCGCCCTGCCCGTGCACCATCCCCTTGGCGACCGCCGTCAGCGGCATCGAGTTCACCACCACGTCGTAGGCCGAGGCCCGGGCCTGCTCCTCCGTCAGGCCGACGGCCGCGGTCTGCGGCGCCGAGTACGTCACCCGCGGCACCGCCGCGTAGTCCACCGGAACGGTCGCGACTCCCGCCAGGGTCTCCGCCACCAGCAGCCCCTCCGCGAAGGAGGCGTGCGCCAGGCCCAGCGACGGCGGCGGCAGCAGGTCGCCCACCACGTGGATCCCCGAAACGGCCGTCTCCAGCCGGGACCAGTCGGCCGGCTCCACGAAACCCCGCCCGTCGGTGGCCAGCCCGGCCGCCGCGAGGTCCAGCCCGTCGGTGACCGGGACCCGGCCGACGGCCACGAGCAGCCGCTCGGCCGTCAGCTCCCGCTGCTCCCCGCGCGCGGTGCGCACGGTGGCCCGTACGATCCCGTCCTCCACCACGGCCCCGTCCAGCCGGGCCCCCGTCCACACGTCGATGCCGCGCTTCTTCAGGCCCCGCGCCAGATGCCGGGACACGTCGGCGTCCTCCAGCGGAACCAGTCGGTCCGCGGCCTCGACCAGCGTCACCTCCGCGCCCATCGAGCGGTGGAACGAGGCGTACTCCACGCCGATCGCCCCGCCGCCCAGCACCACCACCGACGCGGGCAGCCCGGGAGCGAACAGCGCGTCGTCGCTGGTCACCACCGTGCGCCCGTCGGGCTCCAGACCGGGCAGGGTGCGCGGACGGGACCCGGTGGCCAGCACGATCCCCCGGGCGGCGGTGAACTCCCGCCCGTCCGCGGTCCGGATGGACCGCGGGCCGGTCAACCGGGCGCCGCTGCGCACCACACGCACCCCCGCGTGTTCCAAGTGCCCCTCCACACCCTTGTGGTTGCGGGAGACGATGTCGTCGCGGGTGGCGGTCAGAGCCGCCCAGTCCACGGACTCCACGCGCGCCCGCACCCCCCACCGCTCGCGCGCCTCGGCTATGCCGTCCACGAGTTCGGCCGCGTGCAGCATGGCCTTGCTGGGGATGCAGCCGCGGTGCAGGCAGGTCCCGCCGACCTTGTCGCGTTCCGCGAGCAGGACGCTCAGGCCGAGGGCCGAGGCGCGCAGGGCGGTGCTGTAGCCGCCCGTACCGCCACCGATCACGATCACGTCCACCGTGCTGTCGTCGTTGGTCATGTATCCAGCCTGGCCCGCCCGTTCGCCGCGGTCCAAGGAAATGATCTTCTGGAGTCCATGCACGTTCTCTATGCTTCCCGGTCATGACTCTGCGCCAGATGGAGTACTTCCTCGCCGTCGTGGAGGAGTCCTCCTTCACCCGGGCCGCGGACTCCCTCCACGTCACCCAGCCCGCGCTGTCTCACCAGGTCAAGGCCCTGGAGCGGACCGTCGGCGGCGCTCTGCTGGAGCGCATGCCGCGCGGCGTCCGGCTCACCGCCATGGGCCGCGCCTTCCTGCCGCACGCGCAGCTCGCCGTCCACAGCGCCCGGCAGGCCGAGCGGGCCGCCCGCGCCGCCGCGGGCGTGGCCGGCGGCGAACTGCACGTGGCGACCGTCCACGCGGTGGCCGTCGGACTGCTCCCGGGCATCGCCGCGCGCTGGCGCGCCGAGCACCCGGGGGTGTCGCTGGTGCTGCGCGAGTACGGCTCCACCGAGGCCCTGGAGGAGCAGCTGGAACGGGGTGTCGCCGACGTCGCGGTCGGCCCGGAGCCCAAGGAGTGGACCGGACCGCTGCTCCGGGTCGGCCGGGAGGAACTCGTCATCGTCGTCCCCTTCGACGACCCCCTCGCCGGCCGGGCCGCCGTGCGCCTGGGCGAGCTGGCCGACCGTGACTGGATCCGCTGCGCCATGGAGCCGGTCGTCGAGGGCCGGCTCGTCCTCGACCGGGAGTGCGGCACGGTGGGCTTCACCCCGCGCACGGTGCTGCGTACGGAACACACCTCGACGGCCGTACGGATGGCGGCCGCCGGGGTGGGCGTGGTCATGGCCCCGGCCCACATGGTCCGGGGCGCCGTCGGCGAGGACTGCGTGCTGCTGTCGCTCGACCCCCCGTGGCACCGGCCGCTGGCCGTCTTCTCCCGGGTCCGGCTGACCGGTGCGGCGGAGGCCTTCGCGGACCTAGTCGTCGCGGAGCAGGACCCGCACGGGTGACAGGGCCAGTAGGTCCGCCAGGTCCGCCTCGCCCTCGTAGGCGAGGCCGGACGAGTTCCCGTCCATGTTCCCGTCCGTGTTCCCGTCCGCGTCCCCCCGGCCGCCGGGCAGGCCCGGCAGCGGGGTCCACCGGCCCGGCGGCAGCGGCAGGGCGGTCCCGCGCCAGCCTCCCGATTCCGCCAGCCGGTGCGAGAGGCGGGTGGTCACCGCCACCAGGCCGGGCGAGCGGGTGAAGGCCAGGCAGTGCTCCGCCGCCGCGCCCCGGGCCGGGAGCGGGGCGTAGCCGGTGAACAGCCCGGGCCGGGCCCGGCGCAGCCGCAGCAGGGCGGCCGTCAGCGCCAGCTTCTCCTCGGCCGGGCCGTCCGGGGCGGTCCCCGCGTCCAGCCGGGCCAGCGCCTCCCGCGGGAAGCGGACCGGGCGCCGGTTGTCGGGGTCCACCAGGGCCCGGTACTCGGTCTCGGCGCCCTGGTAGACCTCCGGGACCCCGGGCATCGCCAGGTGCAGCAGCGTCATGCCGAGCAGATTGGCGCGGGCCGCCTCCGCGAGGTCAGCGGGCAGGTCGAGCGGGCCGGGGGCGTACCCGGCCACGGTCGCCTCGTAGTCCTCGTCCCGGTCGGTCCAACTGGTGCGCAGGGCGGCCTCGCGGACCCCCTTGAGCAGTGCCTCGGCCAGCCGGGGCGCGGCCTGCGGGACCTGACCGAGGCCCAGCGCGGTCTGCCGGGCCGTCCACGCCAGCCGGGGATCCGGGCCGGTGACCGCTCCCATCGGCCCCGGCGCCTGCGACAGCACCGAGATCCGGGCCCGGACGTCCGCGCTGCGCTTGGTGTCGTGCGTGGACAGCACCGTTCCCGACCCGGGCCAGTCCCGGTCCAGGCGGGCGCAGTACGCGTGGAACTCCGCGGCCGGCACGGCCGGCCGTCCCGGATCCCCGCCGACCTCGGTGGCCGACAGCAGCGGCGCGTACCGGTAGAAGGCCCGGTCCTCCAGCGACTTGGCGCGCAGCGCGGCCGAGGTCTGGGCGAAGCGGGCGGCGAAGGCGGGATCGCGCAGCAGCAGCTCCCGTACGCCGGCCACCGCGGCCGGACCGTCCGGACCGGCCGCCGAGGCCGCCCGCTCCATGGCCCGCGGATCAGGCCCGTCATCGCCGGGATACGGCCGGTAGACCGGATAGGCGATCAGCAACTCCCGTACGGCGTCCGCCAGTTCCGGACCGGCCTGGCGCTCCAGCGCGCCCAGCTCGGCGGCCAGGTCACCGGTCAGCACCTCCCGCGCGCATGCCTCCGCCGTCGGCTCCCACTCCGGGGACGCCGTCGACTCCTCGTACCGCCCGGCCAGTTCGGCGGCGCCCGCCGGGTCGGTGAACACCCCGTCCACCCGGTACAGCGCGTCGTAGCCGGTGGTCCCCGCCACGGGCCACGCGGGCGGCAGCCGCTCGTGGGGGGCCAGGATCTTCTCCACCACCACCCAGCAGTGCGGCCCCGCCGCCGCCCGCAGCCGCCGCAAGTACCCCTCCGGGTCGGCCAGTCCGTCCACGTGGTCGATCCGCAGCCCCTCGGCCACCCCGTCCCGGACCAGCTCCAGCACCTTCGCGTGGGTGGCCGTGAAAACCTCCGGGTCCTCCACCCGGACCCCGATCAGCTCCGAAATGGTGAAGAACCGCCGGTAGTTGAGGGCGGTACGGGCCTCCCGCCACCAGGCGGGCCGGTACCACTGTGCGGCCAGCAGCTCGGGCAGCCCCAGCCCCGCGGTGCCCTCCCGCAGCGGGAACTCCTGCTCCCCGTAGCGCAGCACCGCACCGTCGGCCCTCAGGTCGCAGGACTCCACGGGCCCGGCGAGCACCGGCAGCAGCACCTGGCCGCCGCCCGCCTCCCAGTCGATGTCGAACCAGCGCGCGAACGGCGAGTCCGGCCCGTCCCGCAGGACCTCCCACAGCGGCCGGTTCAGCCGCAGCGGCGCGGGCACCGCCATGTGGTTCGGCACGATGTCGAGCACCAGGCCCAGCCCGTGCGCCCGGGCGGCCGCGCCGAGCGAGCGCAGCCCGGGCTCGCCGCCCAGCTCCTCGCGGACCCGGGAGTGGTCGGTGACGTCGTACCCGTGCGCCGAGCCGGGCACGGCCTCCAGCACGGGGGACAGGTGCAGGTGCGACACGCCGAGCGAGGCGAGGTACGGTACGGCTGCCTCGGCCGCCGCGAAGGGGAACTCCGGGCGCAGCTGGAGACGGTAGGTCGACGCCGGAGTGACAGGTGTCGGAACATCAGATTCCGATTGGACGCTTGACTGCGGCTGGCTCATGAGAACGTACGTACCCAGCCTGCCGGATTCCGTGCCATTACCCAATGCATCCGGGTGACTGCGCCGGGTTAACGTTGATCAAGTGGTTGGAACCGTCAACACCTATCGAAGAGTCATCGCCCTGACCGGGCCCCTACTCCCGCTCGTCTCATTCCTCGCCCGACTGCCCGTCGCGATGTCCCAGTTCGGAAGCGTCCTGCTGGTCGCCCAGACCAGCGGATCCCTCGCCGCCGCCGGCATCGTCGGAGGCACCCTCTCCGCCGGGCAGGTGGTCTTCGGCCCCGTCCTGGGCCGGCTCGCCGACCGCCACGGGCAGCGGCCCGTCGTACTCGGCGCCGCGGCCGTCAACGCCGTCGCGACCGCCGCTCTCGTCGCCGGGGCCCTGGGCGGCCTCGGCACCGTCCCGCTCGCCGCGATCGGCGCCGTCACCGGCGCCTCCGTACCGCTGATCGGACCGCTCGCCCGGACCCGCTCCGTGGCCCTGGCGCACCGCGCCGAGTCCGACGAGAGCGTGGTGGGCGCCGTCCACTCGCTCGAAGGCACCCTGGACGAGGTCTCGTTCGTCTTCGGACCCGCCCTCGTCGGCCTCGCCGCGCTCGTCGCGCACCCGGCCGTCGCCCTCGGCGGCGCGGCCGCACTCGTCGCCGTCTTCGGCACCGCCTACGCACTGCACCCCACCGCCGCCGTCACCGGGGGCACCTCCGGACGGGGTCCGGGGGAGCGGGGCGCGCGGGCGCGTACGAAGGGGGAGCGGGCCCGGCAGCCGCGCGTGGTCCACGCCGTCCGCGGCTCGCTCGCCCTCCAGGGCGCCATGTTCGGCGCCTGTCAGGCCGGAATCGCCGCGCTCACCGCCCAGTTGGGCGTCCCGGGCCAGGCCGGGATCGTCTACGCGGCCATGGGCGTCGTCAGCGCCGCCGTGGGCCTGGCACTCGGCGCGCTGCCCGCGCGTTTCGGGCTGCGGCTGCGCTGGCGGGCCGCCACGGGCGCCGCGCTGGTCCTGTCGGTGCCGCTGCTGTTCACCGACACCCTGTGGCCGCTGTACGCGGTCGTCACCGTGCTCGGCGCGGCCTACGCACCGCACCTGATCACCGCCTTCGCGCTCACCGAGCGCGTCGTGGAACCCGCCCGGCTCGCCGAGGCGATGGCCTTCGCCGCCAGCTCGCTGGTTGCCGGCCAGGCCGTCGCGCTCGCCGTCTCCGGGCGGCTCGCCGAGTGGTACGGGCCCGCCGGGGCCTTCTCCGTCGCCGTGGGGGCGGCCGCCCTGGCCCTGACCCTCGCCCTCGTCACGCGCGTGCCGTCCGCCCGCACCCGCGCCAAGGCGTTCATCCCCGCGCAGCAGACCGTCTCCCCGGCCGAGAAGGAGACCGGGGAGAGCGCGGACACCGGGGAGGAGCCCGCCGTCGACGGGAACGGCAGCTACGCCGGGCGCTGAAGCAGCACCAGGCACCGTCCCGCCAGCGCCACCCGGTCCCCGGCCGCGTACTGCGGCCCGGTGCCGGGTGGCAGCACGTCCGGCCGGGCGGTGTCCACCACCAGGCGCCACTGCGCCCCGTGCCCCGCCGGAATGGTGAAGTCCTGCGGATCGGCGCCCGCGTTGAACATCAGCAGGAACGAGTCGTCGGTGATCCGCTCCCCGCGGCTGCCCGGCTCGGAGATCGCCTCCCCGTTCAGGAACACCGTCAGCGCCCGCGCGTGCTGCGCCTGCCAGTCGCGGGCCCGCATCTCCTCGCCGTGCGGGGTGAACCAGGCGATGTCGGAGAGCTCGTCGTGCGTGCCCTCCACCGGCCGCCCGTGGAAGAACCGGCGCCGCCGGAAGACCGGGTGGTCGCGGCGCAGCCACACCATCCGCCGGGTGAACTCCAGCAGCGCGGGGGCGGGTTTGCCGGGTTCGGGCCACTGCACCCAGGACAACTCGTTGTCCTGGCAGTACGCGTTGTTGTTGCCGCCCTGCGAGCGCGCGAACTCGTCGCCGTGGCTGAGCATCGGCACGCCCTGCGACAGCATGAGCGTCGCCGTGAAGTTGCGCATCTGGCGTTCGCGCACCTCGACGACCTCCGGGTCCTCGGTCGGCCCCTCCACCCCGCAGTTCCACGACCGGTTGTGGGTCTCGCCGTCCCGGTTGCCCTCCCGGTTGGCCTCGTTGTGCTTCTCGTTGTACGAGACCAGGTCGTTCAGGGTGAAGCCGTCGTGGCAGGTGGTGAAGTTGATGGAGGCCAGCGGTCGCCGCCCGTCGTCCTGGTAGAGGTCCGAGGAGCCGGTCAGCCGTCCCGCGAACTCCGCCAGCGTGCGCGGCTGCCCGCGCCACAAGTCCCGTACGGTGTCCCGGTACTTGCCGTTCCACTCGGTCCACAGCGGCGGGAAGTTGCCCACCTGGTAGCCGCCCTCGCCCAGGTCCCAGGGCTCGGCGATCAGCTTCACCTGGCTGACCACCGGATCCTGCTGGACCAGGTCGAAGAACGAGGACAGCCGGTCCACCTCGTGGAACTGGCGCGCCAGCGTCGCGGCCAGGTCGAAGCGGAAGCCGTCCACGTGCATCTCGGTGACCCAGTAGCGCAGCGAGTCCATGATCAGCTGGAGGACGTGCGGGGAACGCATCAGGAGCGAGTTCCCGGTCCCGGTGGTGTCCGTGTAGTGCCGGGGATCGTCCGCCAGCCGGTAGTACGAGGCGTTGTCCAGCCCGCGGAAGGACAGGGTCGGGCCCAGGTGGTTCCCCTCGGCGGTGTGGTTGTAGACCACGTCGAGGATCACCTCGATCCCGGCCTCGTGCAGCGCCCGGACCGCCGACTTGAACTCCAGCACCTGCTGGCCGCGGTCACCCGAGGCGTAGCCGTTGTGCGGGGCGAAGAAGCCGATGGTGTTGTAGCCCCAGTAGTTGCTCAGCCCGTCGTTGACCAGCCGGTGGTCGTTGACGAACTGGTGCACCGGCATCAGCTCCAGCGCCGTCACCCCGAGCTTGGCCAGGTGCCCGATGACCGCCGGGTGCGCGAGCGCCCCGTACGTGCCGCGCAGCTCCTCCGGCAGGTCCGGATGCCTCATCGTCAGGCCCTTGACGTGGGCCTCGTAGAGCACGGTGTGGTGGTACTCGTGGCGCGGCGGCCGGTCATTGGCCCAGTCGAAGTACGGGTTCACCACGACCGAGCTCATGGTGTGCGGGGCGGAGTCCAGGTCGTTGCGGGAGTCGGGCCGGCCGAAGTGGTAGCCGTACACCGCCTCGCCCCAGTCCACGCTGCCGCTGATCGCCCGCGCGTACGGGTCGAGCAGGAGCTTCGCCGCGTTGCAGCGCTTGCCGCGCTCCGGCGCGTACGGGCCGTGGACGCGGAACCCGTAGCGCTGGCCCGGCATGATGCCGGGCAGGTACGCGTGCCGGACGAAGGCGTCCGTCTCGCGCAGCTCCACCGCGGTCTCCGAGCCGTCGTCGTGGAGGAGGCACAGCTCGATGCGTCGGGCGGCCTCGGAGTAGACCGCGAAATTGGTGCCGACGCCGTCGTAAGTGGCGCCGAGCGGATACGCCTGTCCCGGCCAGACCTGCATAGATAACGACTCTTCCCATTCTGCCCCGGCTGATCCGGCTGGACCACGTCCCTGCCAGATCTTCCCCGAAAGAGGGTCCTCACGCGTGGACTTGGGTGGGTCCCTCCGGGTGACCCGGAGGGCTGATTTGCGGCTCTGCGGACTGTGTGGGGATCGGATAATGCGTCAACGGACGGTCGCTGTAAGGGCCATCGGGCTGCAACGGGTCGCGCGCGCGGAGTACCCTTCCGTGATCACTGGAGACGGGCGTCCAGACGCAGAAGGCGGTGCACGGGTGAGCTCGGGAGGTCTGGAGCTGCCCCCTGGTGACAACGGTCACGAGGGCGGCCCGGCGGACGCCGCAGGTGCGACACCCGCAGGAGTGCCGGCCGGGGCGGTGTCGCTGGCCCCGCAGGCGACCGGGAGCGCACGGGCCGGCGCCGAGCTGGACTGGGGCGCGGAGACCTGGAGCGAGGTCCGCACGCGGGCGCAGCGGGCGGGTCGTGCGTACATCTGGCTCAATCTCATCGAGCAGCGGCTGCGGTCGGTGGTCGGCGCGGTGCTGCGGCCGGTCTACGAGCCGGTGCACGGCGGGGACGACTGGGTCGTCGCCGCCGCCGGGCCCGCCGGGCAGGAGTGGGTGCAGCGGGCCGTGGCCGTGCGCGAGGTCAGCCGGCGCAAGGGCTATCTGCTCGACTCGGCCGACGACAACGTGCTGAGCTTCCTGACGCTCCCCCAGCTACGGGAGCTGATGGTCCAGCACTGGCCCTGCTTCGAACCGTATTTCGACGACCGGCGCGAGATCGAGCTCGCGCTGGACGAGCTGGAGGTCACCCGCAACGTCGTCTCCCGCAACCGGGCGCTGTCCCGGCCGGTACTGGAGCAGGCGGAGCGGGCCTCGGCGCGGCTGCTGGAGGTACTGGGCGGGGGCTCGGGCAGCCCGTCGGCGGACCGGCTGCCGATCGACGCCGTCGAGGACCTGGTGGGCGACCGGTACGCGGACGTCATCTCGGTCCATCCGGACCGGGTGCGGCTGCAGCGCCAGCTCCCGGCGGAGGACCTCTTCGGGGGCGCGCGGCGGCTCGACGCCATCGGCATAGGGCTCAACCTGCTGGTCCAGAACTTCTCGGGCCGAAGACTCGTCCGGCTCACGGAGGCCGGCTGCCGGGTGCGGCTGCTGTTCCTGAACCCGGCGAGCAGCGCGGTCAAGCGGCGCGAGCGGGAGCTGGGGCTGCGCAAGGGAGAGCTGAGCCGCTCGGTGGAGATGAACATCCTGCACGTCCGCCGGGTCCGCGCGGGCCTGCGCGATCCCTCGCGCTTCGAGATCCACGTGTTCGACGAGACCCCGCGCTTCACGGCCTATCTGGTGGAGGGCCAGTCCTCGGGCATCGCGGTCGTCCAGTCCTACCTGCGCCGGGCACGGGGCATGGAATCCCCGGTCCTGGTCCTGCGCGGCGGCGGCCGCGGCGTCCCGAAGGACGCCGACCACGGACTGTTCACGACGTACCGCGAGGAATTCGAATCGGTGTGGGAGGACTCCCGTCCGGTTTCGTGACGGGGGGTGTCCGAGCCGTGGCCCCCGGACCCGGCGGACGGTTTGTCAGTGGCCCGTGGCAGGCTGAAAGCCGTTGACCGAAGGTGTAGGGGGGAAGGCGCGTGATGGGGGACTGGTACGGCGGTGTGCTGATCGGGTTCGACCTGGAGACGACCGGCACGGAGCCGGGGGAGTCGCGGATCGTGACGGCGGCGGTGGTCGAGGTACGGGGCGGCGAGGTGCGCGGACGGCGCGGCTGGCTCGCGGATCCCGGGATACCGATCCCGGACGAGGCCGCGGCGATCCACGGGATCAGCACCGAGCGGGCGGTCGCCGAAGGCCGCCCGGCGCGGGAGGCTCAGGTGTCCCGAGGCGAAGCGGGGCGCCGGCCGGTAGCCCACGCCGGAATGGGGGGCGCGTGATGAGCTGGATCAGTGGGCCGTTGGTGGCCTTCGACCTGGAGACCACGGGCACCGACGTCGAGACCGACCGCATTGTGACGGCGGCGGTCGTGCGCCTGGATCCAGCCGGAGCCGTCTCTGCTGAACGGACCTGGCTGCTGAATCCTGGGGTAGCCATACCCGAGCAGGCGTCGGCGATCCACGGCATCTCGACGGAACATGCCCGCGAGCACGGGGTACCGGCTGCTTCCGCCATCGAGGAGATCGCGCAGGCCGTCGCCGAAGGGCTGCGCTCGGGGACGCCTCTGGTGGTGATGAACGCACGCTACGACCTGTCGTTGCTGGACCGCGAGTGTCGGCGCTACGAGGTCGAGTCGATCAGCGACCGGCTGGGCAGTGTGCCTTCGCCCGTCATCGATCCGCTGGTGATCGACAAGCACGTCGACAAGTACCGGAAGGGCAAGCGGGCGCTCCACGCGCTGTGCGCTCACTACGGCGTGTCGCTCGATGACGCGCACGACGCGAGGGCCGATGCCGTGGCCGCCGCCCGCGTGGTCCGACGCTTGGGTGAGAAGCACCAGCCCGTCGGCCTGATGCCATTGGCGGATCTGCATGATCTCCAGGTGCGCGCGGCGGCTGAACAGTCGGTCTCTTTGCAGGCCTATCTGCGGCGTACCGCGGATCCGACGGCAGTCGTCGAGCCGGCCTGGCCGCTCATTCCCCGGGGGCGATGACCGTGCTGGTCAGGGCTCTCCGGGCGCGAAAGCCTGCAGGTGGGAGAGGGTGATCCGACGCCGTGGAAGGTCGACGCCCACGATCTTCACGGTGAGGCTGTCTCCGACCTGAACAACATCCTCGGGCCGGTCCAGGTGTCCTTCCGCCAGCTCGGTGAGGTGTACCAGGCCTTCGAAGCCGTCCTCTCTCTCTTCGACACGGACGAAGGCGCCGAACGGCGCGAGTTTGGTCACGACTCCGTTCGTGATCTGGCCGACCTGTTGTACGAACTGCGGCATCGGATCCTCTTGCAATGCCTTCAGGGACAGCGACACACGCTCGCGCACCAGGTCGACGTCGAGGATCTCGGCCGAGATTTCCTGGCCGACGGAGACGACGTCGGAGGGGTGGTCGAAACGGCGCCAGGACAGCTCGGGAATGTTGATCATCGCGGTGACGCCGCCGATGTCCACAAAGGTCCCACCGAAGCTGGCGATCTCCACCACCGTGCCGGTGCAGATCTGCCCACGGCGGAGAGTCTTCATAAAGGCCCAGTTCCGGTCGCTCGGCGTCGGCTCGGTCCTCCACCGCGCGCGGAGGACACCGTCGCTGTCGGGCAAGACCCCGGTGAACAGCGGGTGGCGTTCGTCGAGGGCCAAGGACAGGGCAGTAGCGGCACGGGCGCCTGCCACCCGGGCGGCCAGTTCCCGGTACTCGGACTCGTCGGCCGTCGTGCTGGAGACAACCCCGTTCTCGTCCTCCCACACGAATTCCACCGGCCCTTCGTCGGGAAGCGAGGCGAGGACCGCGTCGACATCGGCTGACAGGTCCGGCCAGACGGTCAACCGGGCACGAGGGGCGAGCCGGGCGCGGACCTCATCGAGGGTGCCCCCGGTGAGACGATGCCAGCGGGAGGCATTGTGGAGGTACCCCTCCTCCAATATCGCTGCGTGCCGCACGGCGAGGGACCAGCGCAGACGGGCCCAGAAGTCCTCGTCCGCGGGCCGCTGTACGCCGGGCTCGTCGAAGTCCGCGTCGTAGGGCGAGGCGTCCAGCCGCTCCGGGAAGAGACCGAGAGCCCGGGTATGGGCAAAGGCGTGCTCGCAGGGCTCGTCGCTGCTGACGTAGACGTACTGGTCCCAACCGACCTGCACGGCGAACTTGTCCTCCACCTCCAGACGGCACCAGGCACCGCTGTCGCGGAGCATGCCCCTGACCAGTTCCAGGCCGAGGGAGAGGGGCACCTCGGCACCGTCGTGGAACCCGCTGAGGTCGGGTGGGAAGAGCCCGGCAAGACCGTGGCCGTCGATCGTCGGCTCCAGGCCGAAGTGGGCAAGGCCGGGGATCCCCGGCTCACGTATGGCCAGATGGTCGATGCCGGTGTCCTCGGCGAAGGCGGCAATCGCTTGCAGATAGGCGGCCTCGACCGGTCCGTGGTCGCTGGTCGGGTCCTCATCGCCTATGTAGCTGCCGTGCTCGTCGCGGTCGGCAGGGTCGTACTTGGTGATCCGGTAGACGAAAGACGTCACGTTGCTCCCCCGTGGTTGTTGACGATGCTCGCTCACCGACCGATCTCGTGATCGGGAGCGCAGGGCGGGACGGGCCGGCGCATCGCCGCCTTCGAGGATGGCCATCGAGATCACCTTCTGCAAGCGGGATACCGTGCCGCATCAGGTCGAATCGATCAGCGGCGATCGATGTGAGTGGCGCGATCGCTTCGGTCGGCTGCCTTGGAGAGACGCCGGTTCTCCAGTGTGAGGATTGTCGATTCCCTTGACCACACTGGTGATGCCACCCAAGTGCTGACGCAGAGCCGTGCGCTGGAGGTCGGAGAGCCCCACGAAGGCCAGGCCGGGTTCGGTGTCGCCGCGTGCCGCTTCCCGCCCTGGGCGACGTCGGGCGGTGATGGTCGGGTTTCCGCAGCGCTCGGGGCGGCAGTTCCGGGGATGGGCTGGTCCGTGCCCAGCGGTTCGGCACGGGGCCGTCTCGGGCTGGTCGTAGCAGTCTGCACGTGGGCGAACTCGTTGTCGGTCCGCGCGCCGGAGCCTCTTCGGCGGCGACTTCCGCACGGAATCCGGAGGGTGAAGCCCCGGCGCACCCCTCGAACATGGCCACGGAAAGGTGCCGTACGGGATCATCCCGGCGACCGTGCCGTAAGGACGGTGGGGCCGGACGCGGTGATCGACACGGCCTGGCCGCTGAGGGGTCTGGTTCCGGCGGGCGCCTGACCGTGCGCGGCGGTTACCGCAGGAGCCAGTTGCGAGTCAGTTCCATGACCTCCGCGCGGCTGCGGCCGCCGTGGTCGGCGGCGACGACGTAGCTGCCGATCCGCACGGAGAAGGTGAGCATGGAGCGGACCTCGACGTCGTCCTCGTCGGGGCAGAACTCGCCGAACAGCGAACGCAGGTAGTCCATCCGCCGGTTGTCGGCGCGCCGGAGCCGCTGCGCGACGGCCTCGTCGCGCCGGGCCCAGTCGCGGATCGCGAGGTCGACCGCCACGCCCGTCATCGGCTTGTCCCCGTACGAGGCGACGATCGTGAACAGCCGGTCCAGCTTGGCCCGCGCGTCCCCGCCGCCGCTCTCGACCCGATCGATCACGGCCTCGGTGACCTCGCGCTCCCACGTGTCGAGCATCTCGGTGAGCAGCGCGCCCCGGTTGCGGAAGTACCCGTAGAAGCCGCCCTTGCTGACGCCGAGCGCCTGCGCGAGCGGCTCGATGCGGACGGCCTCCGGGCCGCCGGCGGCCAGCGCCCGCAGCCCCTCCTCGATCCATGTGCCGCGAGGCGTGCGCGCCGTACCCATGATGTGTCTCCGCTCACGTGTGTCCCCCGTCTATACGGTGCCGTATAGGCGGGTGCTAGCCTTCTTCTATACGGCATCGTATAGATAGGGGCTTGCTCATGAGACTCCCGAAGACCGCGCACACCTCCCGTCCCTGGCGGATCCACGAGATCGCAGGCGACTTCCGGGTCGAGGACGTGTGGGCGCTGCCGACACCAGGCGGTCCCGACGACCTCGCACATCTCGTGGACCAGTTCGCGCAGGGCAAGGGGGAGCCCATCGACTCCCCGGTGGGGCGCGCGCTCTTCGCGATCCGATGGAAGCTCGGGGCGCTGTTCGGCTGGGACAAGCCCGAAGACGGCGTCGGCGGCCGGCTGTCCACGCTGCGGGACCGGCTTCCGGCGGACCTCCGCGAGGGTTCCAGGGGGCCGGACCTGACGGCGGTTCCGTTCACCTCCGTCTACCAGACGCACGACGAGTGGGCGGCGGAGATGGGCAACCGGACCGTGCACGGGGTGATGCACATCGGCTGGGTCCCGGACGGGGCGGGCGGCTACCGCGGCCAGATGGCCGTCCTGGTGAAGTCCAACGGACTGTTCGGCGCCCTGTACATGGCGGGCATCAAGCCCTTCCGGTACCTGGGGGTCTATCCAGCGCTGTTGCGGGGAATCGGACGCGGGTGGCAGGAGCACGCCGCCGAAAGGTCCGCGGGCTCGGCGGGCTCGGGCTCGGTCGGCTCCGCGGGCTGACCGGATCCGGCGGCCGGGCCTACGCCGCCGCCCACTCGTCGGTGTACTCGACGTGGATGTCCCGGGCGCGGGCGTCGCCGCAGCGCACCTGCGCGCAGCAGTGCCCGTGGCGGGAGCCGTCGCGGACGTGGCCGGGGCCGTCCTCGGCCACCCGCCGCAAGACGTCGGCGGCCTCGTGGAACACCTTCGCACTGCCCGTCACGAAGAGGGTCCCGGCGTGGATGTGCTGGCGCAGCACGTCACGGTTCTCCGCGTGGTGCAGGGCCGCGAGGCTGGTGCCGGGCTCGGGGACGGACAGCTCGACGCTGCGCGGCCGGCCCGGGCCGAGCCGTCCCCGCAGCTCCTTCCAGCGCGAGGGGGCGAACTGGAGCGAGTGGTGGAGCAGGACGAGGTCGAGCCCGCGTGATGCGGCGTCCGGGCGGGAGCCCCGCAGGGGCAGGTGGATCAGCGAGCGCGGCGAGGAGGCGGCCAGGGTCCACAGCCCGGCCATGAGCCGGGCGGCCTCCTGGTCGACGTAGGCGTTCAGGTACCAGGAGTCATCGAGGAGCACCGCGCGCCGCGGCGGCCGGGCCGGGCGGATCACCTGGAACTCCTCCGTGCCGAGGCGGGCCCGGTGGACGGTCAGGGACAGCTTCATCAGAACAGGCTCCAGCGCGCTTCCCGGTCGCCCTCGCGCAGGGAGGCGACCCGGCGGCGGAATTCGGCCAGGGCCCTCGGATTGGTGGGGGCGTGCTGGGAGACCCAGGCGCAGCTGGCCGTCTCACGGGCCCCGCGCAGCACCGCGCAGCCCTCCCAGTCGCGGACGTCCCAGCCGTACGCCGTCACGAACGCCTCGTAGGACTCGGCGGGCAGGCCGTACCGGTCGCGGGAGAGGGCCATCACCACCAGGTCGTGTTCGCGCAGGTCGGCCGATACGGTCTCCAGGTCGACCAGGACCGGGCCGTCCGGGCCGACGTGCACGTTGCGGGGCAGGGCGTCGCCGTGGATCGGGCCCGGGGGCAGGTGCGGCACGAGCCCGGCGACCTCACCGGCGTAGGCGTCGCGACGGGCTCGCAGGTACGCGGCGTCCGCCGGATCGATGGCGTCCGCGGCCAGCCGGAGCCAGCGTTCGACGCCGCCCAGCAGGTCCCGCGCGGCCAGCGGGAACGGCGGAGCGGGCAGGGCGTGGAGCTGCCGCAGCAGTACGGCGAGGTCCTCGGGGCCCGCGGGGCGCACCGCGCCCGGGAGCCGGTGCCACAGCGTCACCGAGTGCCCGGCCACCAGCCGTGCCTTCGGTTCGGCGGCGCGGACCGCCGGGATCCCGGCCTCCGCCAGCCATTGCGCGACGGCCAGTTCACGCCCGGCCCGGCCGAGCAGCGCCGGGTCCGCGCGGCCCACCTTCACGACCAGGTCCCCGGCCGCGAAGACCGCGTTCTCGCCCAGGGCCAGCAGCGCGGCGCCATCGTCCAGGCCGGCCTGCGCCAGTACGTCCCTGGCCCGCGCCTCGTCCATGTCGTTCTCCGGATCCGGATCGTCGTGAATGCGCCAAGTCTCCCATCCGGGTGTGCGATGCATTGACGCGGCATCAGGCCCTGCGCACGATGACCGCAGCCCGGCCGTCCCGATGCGGACGATCCGGACGATCCGCCGGGAGGGGGTGAAGGTGACCGCCGCCGCCCCCGTGCGCACGGGCCGACGGGCCGACCCCGGAGCCTGGTTCCTGGTCCTGCCCGCCCTCGTACCCATCCTGCTGCTCAGCGTGGGCCCGCTCCTCTACGGCCTCGCCCTCGCCTTCACGGACGCCCAGTCCGGGCGTACCGAGCCCACCCGGTGGGTCGGGCTGCGGGGCTTCCAGGACCTGCTCCACGACCGGCTGTTCTGGGAGTCGTTCCGGATCGGCCTGGTGTGGGCGGCCGGGGTCACCGTCCCGCAGTTCCTGCTGGGACTCGGCCTCGCCCTGCTGCTCAGCCAGAACCTCCGGCTGCGCTGGCTGGCGCGCTCGCTCGCGATCATTCCGTGGGCCATGCCCGAGGTGGTGGTCGGCATCATGTGGCGGCTCGTGTACCACCCCGACGCGGGGGTGCTGGGCGAGATCCTCTCCGGCCTCGGCCTCGCCGGGGACACCGACTGGCTCAGCGGCCTCGCCACCGCCCTGCCCGCCGTCGTCGTGGTCGGCATCTGGGCGGGCATGCCGCAGACCACGGTCGTGTTGCTGGCCGGACTGCAGAACACCCCGCACGAGCTCCACGAGGCCGCCGCCCTCGACGGTGCCGGGGCCTGGCGCCGCTTCCGGACGGTGACCTGGCCCGCGATCCGGCCGGTGGCGCTGTCCGTCTCCGCGCTCAACCTCATCTGGAACTTCAACTCCTTCGCCCTGGTCTACGTACTGACCAACGGCGGGCCCGGCGGCCGCACCCGGCTGCCCATGCTCTTCGCGTATGAAGAGGCCTTCCGCTACGGCCAGTTCGGCTACGCCGCGGCCATGGGGTGTGTGATGGTCGCGGTGATCTCGGTCCTGCTCGCCGTGTACCTGGCCGGCCGGCTCAGGGAAGGGGACGCCTGATGGGGCCGCGCCACGGGGTTCGGGCCTCCCGGGCCGCCCCGGTCTCCCGGACCTCCCGGGCCGCGCGGGCCGGCCAGTACGCGGCGCTCGCCGCCTACCTGGTCTTCCTCGCCTTCCCGTTCCTGTGGCTGGTCTCCACCGCATTCAAGCCCGCGCGCGAACTCGGCAGCCTGCACCCCACCTGGATTCCCGATCACCCGACCCTCGGCAACTTCCGCCGGGCCTTCGCCGAGCAGCCACTGGTGCACGCCGCGCTGAACAGCCTGCTCGCCGCGGTGTGCGCCGCCGTGATCGCGGTCGTCCTCGCCACCCCCACGGCCTTCGTCCTCGCCCGCCGGCCCGGGCGGGCGGCCGCGGCCGCCACCGGCTGGGTCGTGGTCAGCCAGGCCTTCCCCTTCGTCCTGGTGATCATCCCGCTGTTCCTGGTGCTGAAGAGCCTGCACCTGGTCAACTCCGTGCCGGGCCTGGTCCTCGTCTACGTCGTCTGGTCGCTGCCGTTCGCCCTGTGGATGCTGGTCGGCTACGTCCGGGCCGTCCCGCCGGAGCTGGAGGAGGCGGCCGCGATGGACGGGGCCGGGCGGCTGCGCACCCTCGTCTCGGTCGTCGCGCCGCTGCTGGCGCCGGGGATCGTGGCGACCGCGCTGTTCGCCTTCATCACCGCCTGGAACGAGTTCTTCTTCGCCCTCGTCCTCCTCAAGACCCCGGAGAAGCAGACCTTGCCGGTCGTTCTGACCCACTTCCTGGGCGCCGAGGGCGCCGCCGACCTCGGCCCGCTCGCCGCCGCGGCCTTCCTCGCGACCCTTCCCTCACTGGTGATCTTCGCGGTCATCCAGAAGCGGATCACCGGCGGCATGCTGGCCGGGGCGGTGAAGAGCTGATGAGGACCAGCGGGTGGCGGGCCGGGGCGGGCGCGCTCGCACTGGTGGCCGGGCTGCTCGGCGGGTGCTCCCCGCCGGGCGGCGGCGCCGGTGACGGGCCCGTACGGCTGAGCTTCCAGTCGCTCGCCTGGCAGAAGGAGTCCGTCGACGCGAACAAGGCCCTGGTCGCGGCGTGGAACGCCGCCCACCCCGAGGTCCAGGTCCGTTATGTCCAGGGCAGCTGGAGCAGCGTCCACGACCAGCTGCTGACCTCCTTCGAAGGCGGCGAGGCGCCCGACGTCATCCACGACGCCTCCGACGACCTCGCCGACTTCGCCCACGGCGGCTACCTCGCCGACCTGCGGCCCCTCCTCTCCGACCGGCTCAGGACCGACATCCCGGCCGCCTCCTGGGAGTCCGTGACCTTTGGAGCCGACGGTGGTGTGTACGGGGTCCCGTTCCTCCAGGAACCCAGGGTCCTGATGGCCAACACCGGGCTCCTGCGCGCCTCGGGGGTCCGCATCCCCACCCCCGAAGCCCCCTGGAGCTGGGAGGAGTTCCGTACGGCCGCCCGGCAGCTCACCGGCGAGGGCCGGTACGGGGTGGCCTGGCCGCTGAGGGACCCGGTCTCCGCCACCCTCAACCTCGGCCTGTCCGCGGGCGGCAGGCTCTTCCACCGCGACACCGACGGAAGGGCCGTCATCCGCTGGGCCGAGGGCGACGCCGTGGTCCCCGCCACCATCCGGGCCCAGATCGAGACCGACCGCAGCGCCTCCCGGGCCACGCTCGCCATGGGCGGGTCCGACACCCTGCCCGGCTTCTTCGGCGGCCGGTACGCGATGGTGCCGCTCGGGTTCTCGTACCGCCAGCAGATCGCGCGGCAGGCTCCGCCCGGCTTCGCCTGGCAGGTGCTGCCGCCTCCGGCCGGGGCGGACGGCCTCGGCGGGCCGATGCAGGGGGTGAGCCCGCAGACCCTCTCCATCGCACGGGACAGCCAGCACAAGAAGGAGGCCGCGGCCTTCGTCGACTTCATGCTGAGCCCGGCCAACATGGTCCGCCTCGCCCGCGGCGACTGGATGCTGCCGACCGGCACGCAGGCGCTGGCCGACCCCGCCCTGCACACCCCCGAGCTCGGCTGGGCCACCGGCACGGCCCTGGCGGGCGGGCTGCGCCCGGCGCCCGCCCAGTCGGTGCGCGGCTATCCCGAATGGAAGGACAAGGTCGCCACGCCGGCCCTCCAGGAGTTCTACAGCGGGGCCATCGACCTGGGAGAACTGGAGAAACGCCTGGTGGGGGACGGGAACAGGGTGCTCGCGCGCTACCAGAGATGAATTCACGTTGCACGAGACGTATCGTCTCGCTAGGGTCGTGGGCATGACCTCAGCCAAGCCCGCACACATCGCCATGTTCTCCATCGCCGCCCACGGGCACGTGAACCCGAGCATCGAAGTGGTCCGGGAACTCGTCGCCCGGGGCCACCGCGTCAGCTACGCCATCCCCGCCGCCTTCGCCGAGAAGATCGCCGAGACCGGCGCCACGCCGGTGATCTGGACCTCCACCCTCCCCACCGACGACGATCCCGAGGCGTGGGGAACCGAGCTCATCGACAACCTGGAGCCCTTCCTGGACGACGCCGTCCAGGCGCTCCCGCAGCTCGCGGCCGCCTTCGAGGGCGACGAACCGGACCTCGTCATCCACGACATCACCGCCTACCCGGCACCCGTGCTCGCCCACCGCTGGGGCGTGCCCGCCGTCTCCCTCTCGCCGAACATGGTCGCCTGGGAGGGGTACGAGGAGGAGGTGGCGGCGCCCATGTTCGCCGAGCTGAAGGCGTCGGAGCGCGGACAGGCCTACTACGCCAGGTTCGCCGCCTGGCTGACCGAGAACGGCCTCGGCGACCAGGTCGACCGCTTCCAGGCCGCCCCGCGCCGCGGCCTCGTCCTGATCCCCCGGGCCCTCCAGCCGAACGCCGACCGCGTCGACGAGTCCGTGCACACCTTCGTCGGCGCCTGCCAGGGCGACCGCGCGGCGACCCAGGGGCGCTGGCAGCGCCCCGATCCGGCCGACGGCAGGAAGGTGCTGCTGGTCTCGCTCGGCTCCGCCTTCACCAAGCAGCCCGCCTTCTACCGGGCCTGCATGGACGCCTTCGGGGACCTGTCCGACTGGCACGTCGTCCTGCAGATCGGCAAGTTCACCGACGAGGCGGACCTCGGCGAGATCCCCGCCAACGTCGAGGTCCACCGCTGGGTTCCCCAGCTCGACATCCTGCGCCAGGCCGACGCCTTCATCACCCATGCGGGCGCCGGCGGCAGCCAGGAGGGCCTCGCCACCGCCACCCCGATGGTCGCCGTACCGCAGGCCGTCGACCAGTTCGCCAACGCCGACATGCTGGCCGCGCTCGGCGTGGCCCGGCACGTCCCGATGGACCGGGCGGACGCCACCACCTTGCGGGAAGCGGTACTCGGACTGCTCGCCGACCCCGAGGTCGCCCGGCGCGCCGAAGCCGTCCGCGCGCAGATGGCCACCGAGGGCGGCACGCGCCAGGCCGCCGACCTCATCGAGGCCGAACTGTCCTAGGGCGGGCCTCAGCGGCCTCGGGGAAGTGGGGCACGTCCCCGCGCCGTTCCCCCGGCTACCGCTGGGAGGTGCCCCCAGGCACGGCACCTCGCCGCGTTGTCGCAATTCACGAGTACGTCCAGTACAAGGGCACTGCTGCGCCTTGCGATGCACCGCACCGGACGACGCGGAAACGCACCCCACTTCCCCGAGGCCGCTTAGTGTGCCCCCATGGCGAAGAAATACGCGGCGCTGTTGCGCGGCATCAATGTCGGCGGGAGCAAGAAGGTCCCGATGGCGGAGCTGCGCTCCGTGCTGGAGGGGCTCGGGCACGGCGAGGTACAGACGTACCTGCAGAGCGGGAACGCCGTCTTCAGCAGCGCCGAGAAGGACCCGACGGCGCTCGCCAGGGAGCTGGAGGCGGCCGTCGAGGCCCACTTCGGGTTTCCGGTGCCGTGCCTGGTGAGGGACGGCGCGTACCTGCGGGCCGTCGTCGAGGCCTGCCCCTTCCCGGCGGCCGAGCTGGAGGGCAAGCAGCTGCACGCCACCTTCCTCTCCGAGCAGCCCGGCGCCGAACGGTTCGCCGCGATCGACAAGGCGGCGTACCTCCCGGAGGAGTACCGGCTCGGCGACCGCGTCATCTACCTCTACGCCCCGGGCGGCCTGGGCCGCTCCGAACTGGCCCCGGTCCTGCTGAGGCCGTCCGTCCTCAAGGGCGTCGACGCGACCAGCCGCAACTGGAACACCGTCGTGAAGCTCGTGGAGCTCACGCAGGGGTGAGCGGGGGCGAGCTCCGGTCCGCCACGCGGAGGCGCGGCCGGGCCTCTCGGGGTGGTTCTGGTCATTTTCCCGACCTGCGCGACCGGCGGTGGCCGCTCGCGGCGGGGGAGCGGGCTGATGAGGGGGCGGGGAGGGGGGCGGGGCCCTGAGTGGAATCGGCCAGGGAAATACCGCCGGGGCCGTTGGCCGTATCACGCCCTTCCCGGTCTCACCCGTTCGTGATGGCATGTGCATGCCAATTCGCATCGGGTCCGCACGAATGGAGAAATCGAGATGTTGCTCCGCAGACTGACTTCCGGCGCGGCCGTGGCGGCGTTATCGGCCGTGGCCGTTGCCGTACCCGCGCAGGCCGATTCCGTGTACACGCCGCCCGGGAGAATTACGGTCGAGGTGGTCGGAGCCAACGGATCGGGGTGTCCGCAAGGGACCGCGGACGTGGCAGCGGCCTCCGACAACACCGCCTTCACCGTCACGTACAGCAATTACCTCGCCCAGGCCGGAGCCGACGCGGGCGGTACCGAGTTCCGCAAGAACTGCCAGCTCGCCCTCCGGATCCACGTGCCCCAGGGGTTCACCTACGCCATCGCCCGCGCCGACTACCGCGGCTTCGCGCACCTCCAGCGCGGGGCCTTCGGCCAGGAGCGCGCGAACTACTACTTCCAGGGCTCCGCCCAGACGGCCCGCACGACCCATCAGTTCAACGGCCCGTACACGGACAACTGGCAGGCGAGCGACCAGACGGGGTACGCCGACCTGGTCTGGGCGCCGTGCGGCGAGGAGCGCAACCTCAACGTCAACACCGAACTGCGCGTCTACGCGGGGACGTCGAACCCGCAGGCCCTGAGCTTCATGAGCATGGACTCGACGGACGGCAGCGTCAGCACGGTCTATCACTTCGAGTGGAAGGAATGCACCGCGGTCTGACGCCGGCAGTCCGGCACCGAGTGAGTGCAGGAACCCGACTCATGGTCAGGAGTGACAACGATGTCTCATTCCCTGTCTCGTACCCTGCTCACCATCGGCGCGGCCGCCGCGCTGATCGCCACGGCGACGCCGGCCGGAGCGGCCGGTCCCGGCCCGCTGATCACGGCTCCCCCGGACAAGATCGTGATCGAGCTCGCCACGGTGAACGGATCCGGCTGCCGCGAAGGCACCGCCGAGGTGGCCGTCGCACCGGACAACACCGCCTTCACCGTCACCTACAGTGAATACCTCGCGCAGGTCGGCCCCGGCGCCCCGCCCACGGCATTCCGCAAGAACTGCCAGCTCAATCTCCGCGTGCACGTGCCTTCGGGTTTCACCTACGCCATCGTCCAGGCGGACTACCGCGGATTCGCGTTTCTGCAGCCCGGTGCCTGGGGTCAGGAACGGGCGAGCTACTACTTCCAGGGAATGCCCCAGACTTCCCAGCGGACCCATCAGTTCAACGGGCCGCTCAACGACAACTGGCAATCGAGTGACAAGACGGAGTACGCCGATCTCGTCTGGGCGCCGTGCGGAGAGAAGCGCAACTTCAACATCAATACCGAACTGCGCGTGAATGCGGGCACTTCCAACCCGCAGACGTCCACCAGCTTCATGGCCATGGACTCCACGGACGCCAGTGTCAGCACCCTCTACCACCTCGCCTGGCAGGTGTGCCCGACCCCCTGAGAGGTCGTTTCGCCCGTGAGCCGGTCCTCGGTGGCCGGCTGACCCCGACGCTGTCCGCCGTCCCGTCGGTCCGGGGGCACGATCGGGTCGATCGCGCCCCCGGACCGACACCGGAGAGCGTCCCGCGCTACGAGACCGTCACGGGCGGTCCTGGGGACCATCCGCCGGGTACGGTGGCGCAGGCACCGCCGCCTCGTTGTAAGCCTTCCAGATCAGCGGCGGGAAGGCGCTGCCCCGCTCGGCATCCGGGCCGCCCACACCCTGCATGGGCAGCAGTTGCGGGACGTCGGGCTTCGTACGGAACATCGCGACCGAAGTGCTCAGGTCCGGCGTCGCGCCGATGAACCAGGCTGAGTTCATACGGTCGTTCGGACCGGTTTTGCCTGCCCAGGACGGGGCGGCCGGCCGGCCCGTCGGCGGTCCGACGGCGCTCCCGCTCACCTGACGGAGCGCCGCGCCCACGATCGAGGCTGCCTCGGAGCTCATTGCCCGCCGCGGTTTGGGTCGGCCCAAGCCGTCCACCGCGACGCCGTTCCGCTCGACCTTGGACACCGAGTAGGGCTCGGTGGCCCGGCCCTCGTTGACGAAGGTCGTATAGGCGCTGGCCAGCCGGACGGCGCTGGGGGTGGAGGTACCGATGGAGAAGGTCGGCTCCAGCTTGGCCATGCTCTCCTCACGCAGTCCCGACGCGACCGCGAGCTCCTTGACCTTCTTCAGCCCGATCTCCTTGCCGATCTCCACGAAGGGCGTGTGGGAGGAGTCCACCAGGGCCGAGTGGAGGTCCATGGATGCCATGGGCGCCCGTATCGGCGCGGGTTTCAGAGGATCCGGATCAGCGCTCTCGGCGGAGCGTTCCCTGCCTTCGAGCTCCTTCTCCAGCGCGGCGGCGTACACGAAGGGTTTGAACGCCGAGGCAGCAGGGACGCCTGAGGTGTCCGCGTTGTTGGTGAAGTGTTCGATCGCATCCGAGCCGCCGTAGACCGCGACGATCGCTCCGTCCTCGGGGCGTATCGAGGCGGCGCCGACCTGCACGTACTCGTCGTCCGCGCGGTTCTTCGGGTCCAGTCGGTCCGCACGTACCTGCTCGACGGCCTTGGTCAGCGCGAGGACCTTGTCCTTCTCGAAGGTGGTGTGAACGCTGTAGCCGCCACTGGCCAGCTCCTTGCCCGTGATCCCGCTGCGGCTCTTGAGGTACTTGTTGGCGATGTCGACGAGGTAGCCGATCTGCCCGGCCTGACTGGTCGGCTTGACGGGAGGCTTCGGCTCGGGGAATTCCGTGTACTTCGCGCGTTCCTCGGCGCTCATCGTGCCCGTGCTGACCTGACGGTCCAGGATCCAGCTCCAGCGGTCCTCCGCGCGTTCGTGGTTGTCGGCGCTGAGGGACGGGTCAAAGCTTTCCGCGCCTTTGAGGACAGCGGCCAGCAGAGCTCCCTGACTGGGGTTCAGCTCCTTGGCGGGGATGCCGTAGTACGCGTACGAGGCTGCCTGGACGCCGTACGCGTCGCGGCCGAACCAAGAAGTGTTGAGATACCCCTCAAGGATCTCCGTCTTGGGCCGCTGGTTGCTGACCTTCAAGGAGAGGAAGAGTTCCTTGATCTTTCGCTCGACGGTTTGGTCCTGGCTCAGATAGGTGTTCTTCACGTACTGCTGCGTGATCGTCGAGCCGCCCTGGGTCTCATCGCCCTTGACGATGTTGACAGCAGCGCGGCCGATGCCCGTCACGGAGACGCCCGAGTCCCTGTAGAAATCCGCGTTCTCCGCCGCGATGACGGCGCGCTGGACGGAATCGGGCACCTGGGAGAGCTTCACGTCCTGCCGGTTCATATCGCCGACGCTCACCATCCGGCTGCCGTCCGCCCAGTAGTAGACGGTGGCCTGCCGGCGCGCGGAGTCGTGCGCGTTCGGGATCTCGACCTGTAGGTAGACGGCGGTCAAGAGGCCGGTGAGGGCGCCGGCGAAGAGCAGGAACAAGCCGGAGATCAGTTTCCAGGAGGGCATCCAGCGCCGCCAGCCCCGCCGGCCGTGCCTGGGGAAGTCGATGGGGCGGCGACGAGCCTTGCGGACTGCTCTCCTACGGTTCTTCGCTCGGCCCGCGCGGCGCCGTGTGCGCTCCGGACCTTCCGACTGGTCCGGGCTTTCCGTGTCGTCCGGACTTCCGATGCGATCCGCGCGGCGTTTGTGGGGCAGCCTCATGGGGGATGCCAACCTCCTCGATCGCGAGTCCGTCACCTCGGGGGCGGTGACGGGCTCGGCGGAGAAGATGATCAGATCGCGTTCGAGGTTGGGCCGTTCATGAAATCTTCATACGCGGCACGGGCTTCAAGGGCTGTCCGGACAGGTCGGTGACGCGGTCGGCGTCGTGCGCCACCGGGAATCACCGGACGGTCGTCAGCGCGTCCAGCAGCTCCAGCTCCCGTGCGGTGAGCCGGATCGTCGCCGCGTCCAGGTTCTCCGCCAGGTGTACGGGCGAACCCGTACCCGGAGTGGGGCACAGCACGGGCGAACGGTGCAGCAGCCACGCCCGCCGCGCGCAGCTGCCCGGCGGTGACCGTGTCCAGCCCGATGTGCCGGATCTTGCCCTCCGCACGCAACTGGGCCAGTGCGCCCAGATGTTCCGCCATCGGCACCGCGGGGTCGAAGCGGTGCAGCTGGTACAGGCCGATCCGCTCCACGCGCAGCCGCCGCAGGCTCGCCTCGGACATCGCCCGCAACTGCTCGGGGCGCCCCGCCACATGCCACTGATCGGGACCGATGCGCACCACCCCGCTCTTGGTGGCGACGACGAGCTGCTCCCCGTACGGGCGCAGGGCGTCGGCGATCAGCTCCTCGGCCAGGTCGGGGCCGTAGTTGTCGGCGGTGTCGATGAGGGCGACTCCGCGCTCCACCGCCGTACGCAGCAGCTCCCGGGCCTCGGCGCGCCCGCCGCGCGGGCCTCAGTAGCCGGGGCCGACCAGACCGCCCGTACCGAAACCGGGCCGCCGCACGGGCAGGTCCCCACCGAGCGCGAATACCTCGTTCACCATGCCCCGACGGTAACGCGGGGCCCCGGATGTGCCAGGCTCTGGGCATGCGTTACATCATCATCGGCGCGGGCGCGGTGGGCGCCACCATCGGCGGACGGCTCGCGGAGGCGGGCGGCGAGGTCGTCCTCGTCGCGCGCGGCGCTCACGCGCAGGCCCTGCGGGCGGACGGCCTGCGGCTCACGACGGCCGACGGGACGCGGGTGCACCGGCTGCCCGTGGCCTCCGGACCGGCCGAACTGGGCGAACTGCGGCCGGACGACGTGCTGTTGCTGACGGTGAAGACCCAGGACGCCGTCGCCGCGCTCGACGCGTGGGGCGACGCGGAGGTCGCGGGCGGCGGTACTGCGGCGCAGCGGCTGCCGGTGCTGTGCGCGCAGAACGGCGTGGAGAGCGAGCGGCTGGCGCTACGGCGCTTCGCGCGGGTGTACGGGGTGTGCGTATGGCTGCCCTCCACCTTCCTGGAGCCGGGCGTGGTCTCGGCGCTGTGCACGCCGCTGACCGGCATCCTGCACGTGGGCCTGGCGGCGGGCGGCACGGACGCCGTGTCCCGCGCTGTCGCGGCGGACCTCGGGAAGGCCGGCTTCGAGGCGCCGGTGGTCGAGGACGTGATGCGGTGGAAGTACGCGAAGCTCCTGGGGAACCTGGGCAACGCGATCCAGGCCACGACGGGCCCCGAGCCGGACGCCGCGAAGGCGGCGCTGCTGGGGCGGGCCGCCGGCGAGGCGAAGGCGGCCTTCGCGGCCGCGGGCATCGCGTACGCCTCGGAGGCCGAGCAGGCCGAAGCGCGCGACGGCAAGGTGAACCAGCCGCCGGGGATTCGGGGCGGGTCGTCGTGGCAGAGCCTGGCGCGGGGGACGGGGTCGGTCGAGGCCGACTACCTCAACGGGGAGATCTCTCTGCTGGGCCGGCTGCACGGGGTGCCGACGCCGGTGAACGACGTGCTGCGGCACGCGGCGAACATCTTCGCCCGCGAGGGCCTGCCGCCGGGCGCGATGTCCATCGAGGACCTGACCGCCCTGGCCGACGAGGCCGCGGCCCGGTCCTGACCCCGGCGGGGCGCGGCTACGCCGACAGGGCGGGGAGGCGGGCCGGGGCCGAGGCGGCGGCGTCGTAGCGGCGCAGCAGCAGGCGGGCCAGTTCCGGGGCCGCGCCGAGGACCGGCGCGATCACGTCCGCGCCCGCGGCTTCGGCGCCCGCCGCGATGCGGTCCGGGAGCCGCCCCGGGGCGATGACGTAGGGAGCCACCGCCACCCGGGCGAAGCCCTCGGCACGCAGGGCCCGTACGGCGTCTTCCGTACGGGGAAGGGCAGCGGAGGCGAACGCAGGCCGCACGGCGCACCAACCGGTGTGCCGCCACTCCCGCGCGGTTTCAGCGATCGCTGCGATCGCCTCCGGGTCTGTGGAACCGGCGGACGCGAGCACCACCGCGGTGGTGGCGCGGTCCGCCGGGGTGAGTCCGGCCTCGGCCAGCCGGCGTTCGAGGGCCGAGACGAGGAGCGGGGACGGGCCGAGGACATCGGCCACCCGGACCGACAGCCCCGGCAGCCGGGCCGTCGACTCGGCCAGCGCCGCCGGGATGTCGGACTTCGCGTGGAACGCCCGGGTGAGCAGGAGCGGCAGTGCCACGACGTCCCGTACGCCCGACAGGTACAGCGAGGACAGAACCTGCCCCACGGACGGGGTGTTGAAGTCCAGGAAGGCCGTCTCCACCCGCAGCCCGGGCCGCAGCGCCCGGGCCCGCCCGGTGAGGGCGTGCACGGTCGCCGCGTGCCGCGGGTCGCGGCTGCCGTGGGCTATGACCAGGAGTGCCGGCGCGGGGGACACGGGACTCACTTGACCAGCAGGCCGCGGCTGCGCAGCACCCAGCGCTCGACTGGGCTGAAGATCAGCAGGTCGATGGCGATGCCGACGACGAGGATGAGGATGATCGCGAGGAAGACGCCGGGCAGGTCGATGTTGTTGCGGCCGTTCTCCAGCAGCTGGCCCAGGCCCAGGCCGAGGTCGGGGGAGCTGGCGATGATCTCGGCGGCCATGAGGGAGCGCCAGGAGAAGGCCCAGCCCTGCTTGAGGCCGGCCAGGTAGCCGGGCAGTGCGGCCGGCATGACCACGTGCCGGGCACCGCTCAGCCCGGTGGCGCCCAGGGTGCGGCCGGCCCGCAGGTAGAGGGGCGGGATCTGGTCGATGCCGGAGACGAGGCCGTTGGCGATGGACGGGACGGCGCCCAGCAGGATCACCGTGTACATCATGGCGTCGTTGAGGCCGAACCAGAGCACCGCCGGTGGCACCCAGGCGACTGAGGGCAGGGACTGCAGGCCCTGCAGGATCGGGCCGATCGCGGCGCGGACGAACTTCACCCGGGCGACGAGGAGGCCGAGCGGGGTGCCGATGGCCAGGGCGAGGAGGAAGCCGAGCAGGCCGCGGGAGACGCTGGTCCAGATGACGTCCAGGAGCGTGCCCTTGAGCCACATGCCGGACAGGCTGTCCCATACGGCGGACAGGGCGGGGAGTTTGGTCTCCTCGGTGACCTTGGCCGCGACGAGGATCTGCCAGACCAGCAGGACGAGGCCGACGGCCAGGAACGGCGGCAGGACCTTCTTGACGAGGAGTTCGCGGACGGGGGTGCGGTGGGTCTGGACCGCGTCCAGGGCGTCGAGGCCGGCCTCCAGGCCCGCCAGGTCGTCCGTCTTCGCCTTCGTGTCAGTGCTGGCCATGGCGGCGGATCTCCCCACGCAGGTGTTCAGTGATCTCAAGGGACAGTTCCGCGACGTCCGCGTCCTCGATGCGGCGCGGCTGGGCGATGTCCACGGTCCATTCCTTGGCGACCCGGCCGGGCCGCGAGGAGAGCAGGACCACCCGCTGGGCGAGGCGCACGGCCTCGCGGACGTTGTGGGTGACGAACAGGACGGACAGCGGGGTCTCGGCCCAGATGCGGGTGAGTTCGCCGTGCAGTACGTCCCGGGTGATGGCGTCGAGCGCGGCGAACGGCTCGTCCATCAGCAGGAGCTGGCTGTCCTGGGCGAGCGCGCGGGCCAGGGCGACGCGCTGGCGCATGCCGCCGGACAGTTCGTGGACGCGCTTGCCGTAGGCGCCGCCGAGGCGGACCAGCTCCAGGAGGCGTTCGGCTTCGGGCTTGCGGTCGGTCTTGGGCAGCCCGCGCAGGCGCAGGGCGAGTTCGATGTTCTTGCCCGCGGTCAGCCACGGGAACAGGGCGTGCTCCTGGAACATCAGGGCGGGACGGCCGCCGGGGGTTTCGATGGTGCCCGCGCTGGGCTTGTCGAGACCGGCGACCAGGTTCAGCAGGGTGGACTTGCCGCATCCGGAGGCCCCCAGGATGGTGACGAACTCGCCGGGAGCGACATCGAGGCTGATGTCGTCCAGGACGAGCTGCGATCCGGCCGGGCCGGAGAAGGACTTCGAGACGTGCTCGATGCGCGCGGCGTGCGTGTGCTCCGCTGCGATGCCCTCGGCAGCCTTGGCGAGCGTGGTGGCCATGGTCGTCACCTCCTGGGGTTGCTGGATTTCGGGGTTACTTGGCGCCGAGACCGGCGTCGGAGACCTCGGGCTTGCCGGCGGCCTTGAGGACCTTGTTCAGCAGCGTCAGGTCGTAGATCCCGGCCAGGTCGGGCTGCTCGATGAGCTTGGCCTTGACGGCCCACTCGGACTCGGTCTTCAGCGTCGTCGCCAGCGGGTCGTCGGTGACCAGGATGGACGGCCACGCCGGGTCGATGACCTTGGCGTCGAGTGCCTTGCCGCTCTCCGCCTGCAGCTTCGCGTTGGCGGAGGCCTTCGCCTTGTCCGGGTTCGCGTTGATCCACTCGTTGGTCTTCACCGTGCCCGCCAGGACGGCCTCGACGACGTCCGGGTGCTCCTTGAGGAACTTCTGCGACACGATGACGTTCGTGATCACGAACTTCTTGTCGGGCCACAGGGCGGTCTCGTCGAGGAGTACGGAGCCGCCGTCGGAGACGAGCTTGGAGGCCGTGGGCTCGGGCACCCAGGCGCCGTCGATCGAGCCCTGCTTGAAGGCGTCCGGGGTGACCTTGTTGTCCGTGCGGACGACGGAGACGTCACCCTTGCCGGACTCCGGGTCGACCGACCAGCCCTTCTCGGAGATCCAGTTGAGGAACGCGACGTCCTGGGTGTTCCCCTTCTGCGGGGTGGCGATCTTCTTGCCCCTGAGGTCGTCCAGGGTCTTGATCTTGTCCGGGTTCACGACCAGCTTGACGCCGCCGGAGGCGGAGCCGGAGATGATCCGCAGGTTGGTGCCCCTGGACTTCACGTAGGCGTTGATCGACGGCGAGGGGCCGATGAAGCCGATGTCGAGAGAGCCGCCGTTGAGGGCCTCGATCTCGGACGGACCGGCGTTGAAGGACTGCGGCTTGATCGCGGTGCCGCCCAGCTCCTTCTGGATCAGGCCCTCCTGGAGGCCGACCAGCGCGGTGGCGTGCGTCAGATTCGGGAAGTACCCGATACGCACCTCGGCAGCCGACAGCTTCTTGCCGCCGGTCGCGGCGGCGTTGGCCGTCTTGTCCTCCGTCTTCTGCGCCTGGGAGCCGTAGCCGCAGGAGGCGAGTGCGCCGATCAGCAGCGGCAGCGCGGCAGCGGCGACGACGCCGCGGCGCAGGGAGGAGCGGGTGGTACGGGTATCACCGGTGGTGATGGCGGTGGCAGGCACGGGAGGACTTCCTCTCGTGACGTGGTCATCTCATGACGCACGTCTTCGTCTGTGGGGCAAGGGCGGTCTCGGGTACGGCTCGTGGGGGGTGAGGGCGCGAAGGCGGGATGCCGACGGCAATTCGGTCATCGCGCACATCGCGCCACCCCTCCCTGGCCGCTGCCGAGGGCGCCGCTGCCTACCCGGCCGCCCTCCTTCGCGAAGGTGGAGTAGATGTCGGAAAGCATGATCTAGAAGTCCCACCCTTCTTCGTCCGCCTGGACTGCCGTCTCGGCCTTGGAGGCGAAGGATTCGCCGGCCATGCCCGCCGCGAGGGTGGTGCCGTCGGCCGGGTCGATGAGGAGGAAGGATCCGGTGCGGCGGGAGTCGGCGTACGCGTCGAGCGCGAGGGGCTCGGCGGTGCGGACGACGACGCGGCCGATGTCGTTGGCGACGAGCTGTCCGGGGCTGGGGTGCTGGGACAGGTCGTCGAGGGTGAGCCGGGAGGGGATCTCCTTGACGATGGCCTTGACGGTGCGTGTGGTGTGCTTGATCAGGACGCGGGCGCCGACGGCCAGGGGCTGGTCGGCGACGTGGCAGACCGTGGCCTCGACGTCCTGGGTGGTGGCCGGGGCGCTCGCGGAGGGTGCGATCAGGTCGCCGCGTGAGATGTCGATGTCGTCCGCGAGCCGCAGGGTCACCGACTGGGGTGCCCAGGCGATGTCCACGGACTGGCCGAGCGTGTCGATGCCGGCGATGGTGCTGGTGCGGCCGGAGGGCAGGACGGTGACGGGCTCGCCGACGCGCAGGACACCGGAGGCGATCTGGCCGGCGTAGCCGCGGTAGTCGGGGTGCTCGGCGGACTGGGGGCGGATCACGTACTGGACGGGGAAGCGGGCCGGGCAGGCGGTGAGGTCGTGGCTGACCGGGACGGTCTCCAGGTGCTCCAGGACGGTGGGGCCGCCGTACCAGTCCATGTTCGCGGACGGCTCGACCACGTTGTCGCCGGCCAGCGCCGAGATCGGGATCGCGGTGATCTCGGGGACCCCGAGGTCGGAGGCGTAGGCGGTGAACTCCTCGGCGATCGAGGCGAAGACCGTCTCCTGGTAGCCGACGAGGTCCATCTTGTTGACGGCCAGCACGACGTGCGGGACGCGCAGCAGGGCGGCGACGGCGGCGTGGCGGCGGGTCTGCTCGATCACGCCGTTGCGGGCGTCGACCAGGACCACGGCCAGGTCGGCGGTGGAGGCGCCGGTGACCATGTTCCGGGTGTACTGCACGTGCCCGGGGGTGTCGGCGAGGATGAACCGGCGCCGGGCGGTCGCGAAGTAGCGGTAGGCCACGTCGATGGTGATGCCCTGCTCGCGTTCGGCGCGCAGGCCGTCGGTGAGGAGGGCCAGGTCCGGGGCGTCCTGGCCGCGGTCCTGGGAGACCCGCTCCACGGCCTCGAGCTGGTCCTCCAGGACCGACTTCGAGTCGTGCAGCAGGCGGCCCACCAGGGTGGACTTGCCGTCGTCGACGGAACCCGCGGTGGCGAAGCGCAGCAGCGTCGTGGCGCTGAGCTGCTCGGTGGTGGTCGTCATGTCTAGAAGTACCCTTCGCGCTTGCGGTCTTCCATCGCGGCCTCGGACAGCTTGTCGTCGGCGCGGGTCGCACCCCGCTCGGTGAGCCGGGACACGGCGATCTCGGCGATGACGGCGTCCAGCGTGGTGGCGTCGGAGTCGACGGCGCCGGTGCAGGACATGTCACCGACGGTGCGGTAGCGGACCAGCCGCTTCTCGACCGGCTCGGTGTCCTTGGGGCCGCCCCACTCGCCTGCGGTCAGCCACATGCCGGCCCGCTGGAAGACGTCCCGTTCGTGGGCGAAGTAGATCTCGGGGAGTTCGATGTCCTCGCGGTCGATGTACTGCCAGACGTCCAGCTCGGTCCAGTTGGAGAGCGGGAAGACCCGGACGTGCTCGCCGGGGGCGTGGCGGCCGTTGTAGAGCTGCCACAGCTCGGGGCGCTGGCGGCGCGGGTCCCACTGGGAGAACTCGTCACGCAGGGAGAACACCCGCTCCTTGGCGCGGGCCTTCTCCTCGTCGCGGCGGCCGCCGCCGAACACGGCGTCGAACCCCAGCTGCTGGATCGCCTCGGTGAGGGGGACGGTCTGCAGCGGGTTGCGCACGCCGTCGGGGCGCTCGCGGAGCTTGCCGGCGTCGATGTACTCCTGCACGGAGGCCACGTGCAGCCGCAGGTTGTGCTTCGCCACGGCCGCGTCGCGGTAGGCGAGGACCTCGGGGAAGTTGTGGCCGGTGTCGACGTGCAGCAGCGTGAAGGGCACCGGCGCCGGCGCGAACGCCTTCAGCGCCAGGTGCAGCATGACGATCGAGTCCTTGCCGCCGGAGAACAGGATCACCGGCTTCTCGAACTCACCCGCCACCTCACGGAAGATGTGCACGGCCTCCGACTCAAGAGCGTCGAGGTGTGACAGCGCGTACGGCGCGTCGGTCTCGTCGTGGACGTGTGCGACGGTCGTCGTCATGCCAGACCCCTCTCGGTGAGCAGCGCGTGCAGGGCCGAGGCCGACTCCTGCACGGTCTGCGTGTGCGACTCGATACGGAGGTCCGGGGACTCCGGCGCCTCGTACGGGTCGTCGACCCCGGTCAGACCGGAGATCTCGCCCGCCGCCTGTTTGGCGTACAGGCCCTTCACGTCACGCTCCGAGCAGACCTCGACCGGAGTGGCCACGTGCACCTCCAGGTAGGAGGTGCCCTCGGCGGCGTGCCGCTTGCGAACGGCCTCACGGCTGTCCGCGAACGGCGCGATCACCGGCACCAGCGCCTTGACGCCGTTGCTCGCGAGGAGTTCGGCGACGAAGCCGATCCGCTGCACGTTGGTGTGCCGGTCCTCGCGGCTGAAGCCGAGGCCGGCGGAGAGGAACTCGCGGATCTCGTCGCCGTCGAGGACCTCCACACGGTGGCCCTCGGTGCGCAGCCGCTCGGCCAGCGCGTAGGCGATGGTGGTCTTGCCCGCGCTCGGCAGCCCGGTCAGCCACACGGTGGCGCCCTGGTCGCTCACGCTCATCTGCTCTGTCTCCGTAAGTTCTTCGCTGGTCGTCATCAGCCGTGCAGTCCGCACTCGGTCTTGCCGCGCCTGGCCCAGCGCCCGGCCCGCGCGTCCTCGCCCTCCGCCACGCGGCGGGTGCAGGGGGCGCAGCCGACGGAGGCGTAGCCGTCCATCAGCAGCGGGTTGGTCAGCACCCCGTGCTCGGCGACGTACGCGTCCACGTCGTCCTGGGTCCAGCGGGCGATCGGCGAGAGCTTGACCTTCTGCCGCTTCTCGTCCCAGCCGACGACCGGGGTGTTCGCCCGCGTCGGGGACTCGTCGCGGCGCAGGCCCGTCGCCCACGCGTCGTACGCGGTCAGGCCCTCTTCGAGCGGCTTGACCTTGCGCAGCGCGCAGCACAGGTCGGGGTCGCGGTCGTGCAGCTTCGGACCGTACTGCGCGTCCTGCTCGGCGACCGTCTGGCGCGGGGTGAGGGTGATGACGTTGACGTCCATCACCGCTTCGACCGCGTCACGGGTGCCGATGGTCTCCTCGAAGTGGTAGCCCGTGTCGAGGAAGACCACGTCCACGCCGGGGAAGGCGCGCGACGCCAGGTGGGCGACGACCGCGTCCTCCATGGAGGAGGTCACGGCGAACTTCTTGCCGAAGGTCTCGGCCGCCCAGGTGAGGATCTCCAGGGCGGAGGCGTCCTCCAGGTCGCGGCCCGCCTGCTCGGCCAGCTCCTTGAGAGCCGGCGCCTTGAGACCGGCGTCTTGAGCAGTGGTCATATCTCGTCCCCTCCAGCGATGTTGGACTGAACACCCCGGGCCAGCAGCCCGAGGTACTTCAGCTGGAAGGCTCGGTTGCAGGCCCTGCATTCCCAGGCGCCGTGGCCCGTCTCATGGGGAAACAGGTCCTCGTCGCCGCAGTACGGGCAGTGGAAAGGTGCGGCGCGCTCGCTCACGAGAGGCTCTTCTCGTCCGCGCGGGCGACCCACGCCGCGAAGCGCTCGCCGTCCTCGCGCTGCTCCTCGTAGCTCTTGACGACGCGCTCGACGTAGTCGGGCAGACCGGCGGAGGTGACCTTGAGGCCGCGGACCTTGCGGCCGAAGCCGGCCTCCAGGCCGAGGGCGCCGCCCAGGTGGACCTGGTAGCCCTCCACCTGGTTGCCGTCGTCGTCCAGGACCAGCTGGCCCTTGAGACCGATGTCCGCCACCTGGATACGGGCGCAGGCGTTCGGGCAGCCGTTGAGGTTGATCGTGATCGGCTCGGCGAAGTCCGGCAGGCGGCGCTCCAGCTCGTCGATCAGCGAGGCGCCGCGCGCCTTGGTCTCGACGATGGCCAGCTTGCAGAACTCGATGCCGGTGCAGGCCATCGTGCCGCGGCGGAACGGGGACGGGTTGACCCGCAGGTCGAGCGCCTCCAGGGCCGAGACCAGCGAGTCGACCTGGTCGGCCTCGATGTCGAGGACGATCATCTTCTGCTCGGCGGTGGTGCGCAGGCGGCCGGAGCCGTGCTGCGCCGCGACGTCCGCGATCTTGGTCAGGGTGGCACCGTCCACGCGGCCCACGCGGGGCGCGAAGCCCACGTAGAAGCGGCCGTCCTGCTGCTGGTGGACGCCCACGTGGTCGCGCCACCGGCCGCTGGGCTGCTCGGGCGCGGGGCCGTCGGTGAGCGCCCGCTTCAGGTACTCGTCCTCCAGGACCTGGCGGAACTTGGCCGGGCCCCAGTCGGCGACGAGGAACTTCAGGCGGGCGCGGGTGCGCAGCCGGCGGTAGCCGTAGTCGCGGAAGATCGAGATGACGCCCTCGTACACGTCCGGGACCTCGTCGAGCGAGACCCAGGTGCCCAGGCGCACACCGAGCTTGGGGTTGGTGGAGAGGCCGCCGCCGACCCAGACGTCGAAGCCGGGGCCGTGCTCGGGGTGGTTGACGCCCACGAACGCGATGTCGTTGATCTCGTGCGCCACGTCGAGCAGCGGCGAGCCGGAGACCGCGGACTTGAACTTGCGGGGCAGGTTGGAGAAGGCGGGGTTGCCGACGATGCGGCGGTAGATCTCGTCGATGGCGGGGGTGCCGTCGATGATCTCGTCCTGGGCGATGCCGGCGACGGGGGAACCGAGGATGACGCGGGGCGTGTCACCGCATGCCTCGGTGGTCGAGAGGCCGACGGCCTCCAGGCGGCGCCAGATCTCCGGGACGTCCTCGATCCGGATCCAGTGGTACTGCACGTTCTGGCGGTCGGTGAGGTCGGCGGTGCCGCGCGCGAACTCCTGCGAGATCTCGCCGATGACGCGGAGCTGCTCGGTGGTCAGCCGGCCGCCGTCGATGCGGACGCGCAGCATGAAGTACTTGTCGTCCAGCTCCTCCGGCTCCAGGATCGCGGTCTTGCCGCCGTCGATCCCGGGCTTGCGCTGGGTGTAGAGCCCCCACCAGCGCATGCGGCCGCGCAGGTCGTTGGGGTCGATCGAGTCGAAGCCCCGCTTGGAATAGATCGTCTCAATGCGTGTCCGCACGTTGAGACCGTCGTCGTCTTTCTTGAACTGCTCGTTGCCGTTGAGGGGCGTGTGGTGTCCGACGGCCCACTGGCCCTCACCGCGGTGACGGCCGGTCTTGCGGCGCGCGGCAGCTGCGGGAGCTGCGGCTGCGGGCGTTTCGGGGGTGGCGGCCATGGCGGTACGTCCTTCTTCGGCGGCTCAAGGCAAGGGCAGGGGGAGGCGGCGGCGTAGCGTGACCCCTGGACTCTGAGCGGGTGTGGCTGATTCCCGCCCCCATGCCGGGGTGGCCGGCGGGCAGGGCGGTACATCGGCCTCAGGGGGCTAACGGGTGATCGGCGCGTCCGCGGCGGCGGGGACGACGACGATGTGCGGCGTGGCTGGTTCCGTCAGCGCGCCGGACAGATGGCGCTGGACATGCGGCCGAGATCGACGTGCCGCCGACTCACCAAGGCAATTCCAGCTCCATTCATGGCGGAAGCGTGTCATGTGCCTCTTGGAGGAGTCCACTACTGTCCACGATCCGGACGAAGTCGTCTCGAATCATGGGATGGCGTGACGGGGGTCACCTGCCGGGGGGCGGGCGCCGCCGCTGCCGGGGGCTCCGCGCCGCGGGGTCCGGGGCAGCGCCCCGGACCCCGCCGGGCCGGACTCCGAGGGGCTACGCGCCCGGCCAGGGGCCCGGGGTCGGGGTGTCCTGCTTGGTCTCCGTCTCCGTCATGAAGACCTTGAAGCCGCGGCGGAGGTAGTTGTCCATCGCCGTCGGGCCGTCCTGGCTGCAGGTGTGCAGCCAGACCCGGCGGGTCGGCTCGCGGTCCGGCCAGCGCTCCGCGAGGTCCCAAGCGCGGGCGATGCCCTCCGACAGCAGGTGCCCGCCGATGCGGCGGCCGCGGAAGTCCGGCAGCAGCCCGAAGTAGATGATCTCCACCACACCGTCGGCCTGCGGGTCGAACTCGACGTAGCCCGCCGGCGTGCCCCGGTCGTACGCCACCCACGTCTCCACGCCCGGCCGTCCCAGCTGCTCCACCCACTGCGCCCGGGTCAGGGACAGCCGGTCCGTCCAGTGGATGTCACCGCCCACCGAGGCGTACAGGAAGCGGCTGAACTCGGGGGAGGGGACCTCCGCCCGGGCGACGGTGACCTCCGGGCCGGGCCCGGTCGCGGGTATCAGGTCCTCCGGGGAGGTCATCTCCAGGGACCACGTGGTGAGGGTGATGGTGCTCATGCCTGTCAGGGAATCACATCCCCCAGCCGCCGCTCGGGGGTCCCCCGGGCCCCGCCCCCGCCCGGCGGCCCCGGATCACCGCCGGGGCGGTGGAGTGGGGGAGCAGCGCGGCCGGGTCCTCGGGGCGGATCAGCTCCACCTCCACGTCGTCCGCGAAGCGGTACGGCCGGTGGGTCAGCACCCCGGCGAGGTTGCGGCGTACGCGGGACATCTCCGCGCGGACCGTCACCGTGCGCGTCGGGTCCCCGAACAGCTCCCCGGACAGCTCGGCCGCCGAGCGGCCCCGCGGGCTCTCCGCCAGCAGGAACAGCAGCTCCGCGTGGCGCGGGCTCAGCTCCTGCGACCAGCTCCCGGCGGCCCCGTACACCGTCGCCGACCAGGAGCCGGACCGGCTGAGGTCGACGACGACCCGGGTCACGCCCGTGCTCGTACGCTCCTGCGCGACCTGCAGCAGCCAGCCGCCGGGCAGCGGCTCCACCGCGCAGTCGCCGAGCTGCGGCACCCACACCCGCCCCGGGCCGAAGCCCTTCGGCAGCGGGATGCGCTCCACGCGAGCCAGGCCCGTCACGGCCGCCGTCCAGCCGTTGGGGTCCACGGCGAGCGCCTGCCCCGGCAGCCGGGCCAGCAGCGGGGCCGCCACCGCCCGCAGCCGCTCCAGTGACTCCAGGTGCCGCACGCGCAGCTCCCGCTCCGCGAGCCGGGCCACCGAGCTCACCCAGGCCAGGGTCGCCGGGTGCATGGTGGCCAGCGGCCCGCTCACGTCGACCACGCCGAGCAGCCGGCCGTCCCGCGGGTCCCGTACGGGCGCCCCCGCGCAGGTCCAGTCGTGGTGGCTGGAGACGAAGTGCTCAGCGGAGAACACCTGGACCGGCCGCCGGGTCACCAGCGCGGTGCCCACCCCGTTCGTGCCGACCACGGCCTCGTCCCAGTCGGCCCCCACCCCGAAGCCGAGCCGGTCCGCCTTGCGCAGGATGGAGGAGTGGCCCTCCCGCCACAGCAGCCGCCCCTCCGCGTCGGCCACGACCATGATGTGCAGGGCCCCGTCCAGCGCGGGCAGCAGGCCCTCCCGCAGCACCGGGAGGATCTCCCGCAGCGGCGACTCGTGCCGCCGCTCCTCCGTCTCGGCGGCCGACAGCATCCGCGAGCGCGCGTCCCGGTCCGGGTGCACCCCGCCCGCCAGCATCCGGCGCCAGGACTCGGCGATCTCCGGCCGCGGCGCGGCCGGAGGGCGGTCCCCGGCCAGCGCGGCCGCCCGTACGCCCTTGAGCAGACGCGCGGCCTCCCGCGCGTCCATGGCCGAGATGCGGGCCGCATCGACCGTACTGCCGGTGGTGTCGGCCATCGGAACCTCCCCGTGCGAACAGGACGTACGACGGAAGCCGCCGGGCGGCTGCCGACTCAAAGGTTGCAACGGTATGCAACCCTCGCCAAGTCCCGGCCGCCCGACCGAAACTGTCCGGACGTCGCTGTGCGGCGTGACAGCTCCTCCTCGGGGCTTCTCGGGTCAGGGGTGGTGCCGAGTCGGCGCGGCGCCATCCCTGATCCCGGTCACGGGCCCGGATCCCGGCTGGGATCGGTCTGGGGACCGCAGGGGTGCCCGGCGGCCCCCGTCCCTAGCCCGCGATCCGCGCCCGTTCCACGACCGTCCGCAGGTCCAGGCTGTGCGGCAGCGTGCCGAAGGCCGCACCCCAGTCGCCGCCCAGGCGCGAGGCGCAGAACGCGTCCGCCACCTCGGGCGGGGCCCACCGGACCAGCAGCGACCCCTGCAGTACCAGGGCCATGCGCTCCACCACGCGGCGGGCCCGGGCCTCGATGCCGTCCAGGTCGGCGAGGTCCGTCAGCAGGTCCTTGATGGCCGAATCGAGCCGGTGGTCCGCACCCCGCGCCAGCCCGACTTCCTGGAGGAACGCGTTCAGCGCCTGCGGCTCCCGCTGGAGGGCGCGGAGCACGTCCAGGGCCTGGACGTTGCCCGAGCCCTCCCAGATGGAGTTCAGCGGCGATTCGCGCAGCAGTCTCGGCAGCCCGGACTCCTCGACGTAGCCGTTGCCGCCCAGACACTCCAGGGCCTCTGCCACCATCGGCGTACAGCGCTTGGTCACCCAGTACTTGGCGGCCGGCACGGCCAGGCGCAGGAAGGCCCGCTCCTGCTCGGTCCCGGCGTCGTAGGCGGCCGCGAGCCGCAGGGTCAGGGTGGTGGCCGCCTCCGACTCCAGGGCCAGGTCAGCGAGGACGTTGCGCATCAGAGGCTGGTCGATGAGCGGCGCTCCGAAAGCAGAGCGGTGCTCCGCGTGGTGCACGGCCTGCGTCAGCGCCTGCCGCATCAGCGAGGCCGATCCGATGACACAGTCCAGCCGGGTCGCCGCGACCATCTCGATGATGGTCCGCACCCCCCGGCCCTCCTCGCCCACCCGCCGCGCCCACGTCCCGTCGAACTCCACCTCGCTCGACGCGTTCGACCTGTTCCCCAGCTTGTCCTTGAGCCGCTGGATGGCGAAGACGTTGCGCGTGCCGTCCGGCAGCACCCGGGGCACCAGGAAGCAGGTCAGTCCTCCGGGCGCCTGCGCCAGCACCAGGAAGCCGTCGCACATAGGCGCAGAACAGAACCACTTGTGCCCGGTCAGCAGGTACTCGCCCGACGCGTCCAGCGGCACCGCGGCCGTCGTGTTCGCCCGTACGTCGCTGCCGCCCTGCTTCTCCGTCATCCCCATGCCGAAGAGCACACCGGCCTTCTCGGCGGCCGGCCGCAGCCCCTCCTCGTACACGTGCGAGGTCAGCCGCGGCTCCCACTCGGCGGCGAGCGAGGGATCGGTCCGCAGCGCCGGTACGGCCGCGTGCGTCATCGAGACCGGGCAGCCGTGCCCCGCCTCGGCCTGCGACCACACGAAGAACCCGGCGGCGCGGCGCAGATGCCCGGCCGGGCGCCCCCAGGCGTCGGTGAGCCCGGAGGTCACCGCCTTCCCGAGCAGCCGGTGCCAGGCCGGGTGGAACTCCACCTCGTCGATCCGGTTCCCGTACCGGTCGTGCGTCCGCAGCTTCGGCGGGTTCTCGTTCGCCTGCGCACCCCATTCCTGGGCCTGCGCGGAGCCCGCCGAGCGCCCGAGGAGGGTGAGCTCCTCCTGGACCTCACCGAGGAGTCCGGGGTCCGCGGAGGCCAGATGACGCTCCACGCCCTCGGTGAGGGCCCGGTCGCCCCCGTAGACATCGTGGCCCACGAGGGGCGGAGCCTGATTGCTGACTGTGTGGGTGGTGGCTGCCATGCGGATACCGTAAGGACGTGCAGCCAGCAAAAGAAACACCCCAGCGGATCCTCGGACGCCATGGACGGCTCCACCGGGCCCGCGCCCTCTACCGCAACGTCTCGAAGCGGAAGATGGGCTGGCTGCTGCTGAAGGACACCGTCAACTCGTGCATCGAGTACCGGATCCTCGGGCTCGCCGCCGAGGCGGCCTTCTTCACGCTGCTCTCGCTGCCCCCGCTCTTCCTCGGCCTGCTCGGCCTCCTCGGCTACGTGGACGGCTGGACGGACACCCGCACCGTCGAGAGCATCGAGGAGAACATCCTGCGGGCGGTCGGCACCGTCCTGTCCGACCGGGGCGTCAACGACATCGCCAGACCGCTGCTCGACGACGTCACCGGACGCGGCCGTCCCGACCTCATCTCGCTCGGCTTCGCCTTCGCCCTGTGGTCGGGCTCGCGCGCCGTCAACGTCTTCATCGACACCATCACCGTGATGTACGGGCTCGACGGACAGCGAGGCATCGTCAAGACCAGGCTGCTGGCCTTCCTGCTGTACGTCATCGCGCTGCTGATCGGCGCGATCGTGCTGCCGCTGATGGTGGTCGGACCCGACGCGGTGGTCCGGCTGGTGCCCTGGGGCACCGAGGTGATCGCCATCCTGTACTGGCCGACGGTGACCCTGCTGTCGATCGCCTTCCTGACGACGCTCTACCACGTGTCGGTACCGGTGCGCTCGCCCTGGATCGAGGACGTGCCGGGCGCGCTGGTCGCCCTGGCCATGTGGGTGCTCGGCTCGTTCCTGCTGCGGATCTACCTGACCAACACCGTGGAGGGGCCGACGATCTACGGATCACTGGCGGCGCCGGTGGCGGTGCTGCTGTGGATCGGCATCTCGGCCTTCGCGGTCCTCGTCGGCGCGGCCGTCAACGCGGCGATCGACCGGGTCTGGCCCTCGGTGGCCACGGCGGCGGCGCGCGAGGCGAACGAGCGGGCGCGCGAGGCGCAGGCCGCCGAACTGATCGCACGGGCCGCGGCCTGGCGGGCGATGGCGGAGGGCGAGTCGGAGGACGACGAGGACGAGGGGATGCCGTCCGAGTTCCCGGAGCGGTGGTCGAAGTTCCTGCCGCCGGAGGACTACTCGTCGCGGCTGCGCAAGCACTGACGGCCCTCCCGCACGGCGGGGTGCGGGAGGAGCTGCGGCCCCGGGTGCGCCCGGGGCCGTACGCGGAGCCCGGGGCCGTACGCGGAGACGGTCTACGCCGCGGGCTCCGACGGGGCGAAGAGCGAGACCTCGCAGCCGTCCGGGTCGAGGACCACGGCGTAGCGCTGGCCCCAGAAGGCGTCCCAGGGCTTCAGATGCCCGGTGTACCCCGCATCGGTCAGCTCGGCGTACACCGCGTCCACCCCGGCGGGGGAGTCGCACAGGAAGGCGAGCCCCGCGCGGCTGTCGCCGGAGGGCCGGGTCCAGGACGGGTTGAAGGAGCGGATGGTCGCCTCCGTGTCCCACCCGATCCGCAGCCCCCCGGGCAGGGCGGCTTCGACGTGCGGCTGGTCATCGGCGCCGGCCGGGATGTCCAGCCCGAGGCGCCGGTAGAAGGCGAGCGAGGCGGCCATGTCGGAGACGACCAGGCCGATCATGTCGAGTCGTGGAGTCAGTCGAGTCATACGCGCAGGCTAGGCCCTCAGCCCTCAGCCCTGCCGCCGAACGGCCACTGCCGCGCACGCCAGCGCGAGGGGCAGCTCGGCGCCCGCCGCGAGCAGCAGCGCGATGCCCTGCTGGCCGGTCCCGAGCGAGGTGGTGACGTCGAACCAGGCGTCCATCGCCAGCAGCGCGGCGGTCGCCGCCGCCACCGCCGACGCCCGGGGATCCCCCCGCCGCAGCAGCACGCCGGTCCCGGTCAGCCCGGCGGCCAGCATCACGTCCAGGCCGATCCACGCGGTGGCCCAGTTCGGGACCTCGGCCGTCTGCGGCAGGGTCTTCGCCAGCACCAGCATCCACGGCACCAGCGCCACCCCCGCTCCGGTGAACAGGGCGGCCGTACGAGGGGTGCGCCAGGCGCGGGCCTGCGGGGCGACAAGTGCCATGGCGGCGGGTCTCCTTCCGGCCCGGCGGTCCGTCCCCCGGGCACACCACCACCCTCGTCGGCCGGGCCGCGGAGATCACTCACACCACTGTCCGAAGCCGGGGTGGTGCCAGGTACACCCCCGGGCGGGCACCAGCGTGATGGCATGCTCCTGACCAGGACGATTACCGTACGGACATGGCAACTCCCGGCGCGCCGACGCGTACCTACACCTGGATCGCGGCGCACGCGCCGTGGTCGGCGTGGGCCCGGCGCAACACGACCTTCACGGTGGCCGCGATCCCGCCGGCCCTGCCCGCCCTCCTCGGCCTCACGTACGCGGCCCTCGCGCCCGGCCGGAGCCCCGTCCCGCTGCTCCTGGTACTGGTCCTCTGCCCGCTGCTCACCACGCTCCAGCGCAGCCGCTTCTGGGCGCTGCTCGGCCTCGACGTGCCGGAGGTCGTGCGGGAGCGGAGCTGGTGGACCCCGCGCGGGCTGGCCGAACGACTGCGCTCGGAGGCCACCTGGCGGCAGTACGGCTACCACCTCCTGGTCAGCCCGATCGCCGCCGCCGCCGGGGCGCTGGTGGTCCTCGCCTGGGTCTGCGGCGCGGCCGGCGCGTGCGTCTACGCCTGGTGCTGGATCCTGCCGGCGGACACCCGTACCCCCGGCTGGACCGGCGACTACGACGTCGTCACCGTGGCCGGCGTCCTGCTGCTGCTCTCCGCGCCCTGGGCGGCCGCCCTCGTGGCCCGCCTGGACGCATCCGCGGCGGCCGCCCTCCTCGGCCCGAACCGGTCCCGGGAACTGGAGCGGCGGGTCGAGGACCTCGCGGAGAGCCGGGCCGGCGTCCTGGACGCGGCCGACCTCGAACGCCGCCGCATCGAGCGGGACTTGCACGACGGCGCCCAGCAGCGGCTGGTCGCCCTCGCCATGAACCTGGGCATCGCCCGCGCCACCCTCACCGACCTGCCGCCCGAGGCGAAGGCCGTCATCGACGAGGCCCACCGCGAGGCGAAGGAGGCCATCGAGGAGCTCAGCAGCCTGGTGCGGGGCCTGCATCCGGCCGTGCTGGAGGACCGCGGGCTCGACGCGGCGCTCTCCGGGATCGCCGCCCGCGCCCCCTTCCATGTCGAACTGACCGTGGACATCGGGACCCGGCCGGGCGCAACCATCGAGGCCGTCGCCTACTTCGTGGTCTCCGAGACCCTGGCCAACGTGGCCAAGCACGCCCGGGCCGACCGGTGTTCGGTCCGGGTCGTACGCGACCCCGCGCCGGGCGGGGCCGGCCGCCGGGAGGACCTGCTGCGCGTCACCGTCACCGACGACGGGGTGGGCGGAGCCGACCCGGCGGGCGGCACCGGCCTGGTCGGCCTGCGCAAACGCGTAGGGTCGGTCGACGGAACCATCATGATCGACAGCCCCCTCGGGGGCCCGACCGTCATCACCGTGGAGCTGCCGTGCGCGCTGTGATCGCCGAGGACTCCGTCCTGCTGCGCATAGGACTCGTCAAAGTCCTCGAAATGGCCGGATTCGAGGTGGCCGCCGAGACCGGCGACGCCGAGGGTCTGCTCGCCGCCGTCGACGAACACCGCCCGGACCTCGCGCTCGTCGACGTACGGATGCCACCCGGCTTCACCGACGAGGGAGTCCGGGCCGCCCTGATGATCCGCCGACAGAGCCCCGGTACCGCCGTGCTGCTGCTCTCCCAGTACGTGGAGGAGCGGTACGCCGCCGACCTGCTGGCCGCCCAGAGCGGCTCCGGCATCGGCTACCTGCTCAAGCAACGGGTCGCGGACGTCGAGGAGTTCATCGACGCGCTGCGGCGCGTGGCCTCCGGCGGCACGGCGCTCGACCCGCAGGTCGTCGCCCAGCTCCTGCTGCGCCGGGGCGGCGGACCGGACCCGCTGGAGCGCCTCACCCCGCGCGAGCGCGAGGTGCTGGCCCTGATGGCGGAGGGCCGCTCCAACGCCGGGATCGCGGCCGAACTCGTCGTGAGCGAGAGCGCGGTGGCCAAGCACATCAACAACATCTTCGCCAAGCTCGACCTGCCCCCGGCCGACGGCGACCACCGCCGGGTCCTCGCGGTCCTGCGCTTCCTGGACGGTACGCCGTGACCGCGGCTCGGACCTCGGCTCCGGCTCCGGGCTCGGCTCCCGGTCCTGCCCCTGCTCCCGTCCCGGCTCCGTCGCCGGACCGGCCCGGGCAGCGGTTCGCGTGGACCGTCGCCGCGCTGCTCAGCGCGTTGCTCGTCGTCGCGCCGGTCACCTGGCAGGCATGGTCGTACGGGAGCGCACAGAGCCGCGTCCTGCAGGGCGGCAGCGGCGGCCGCCCGGTGACCGCCCTGGAGATCGTGGGCGGTGACTCCGACGTCACCGTCACCCCCCGCGGGGACCGGGAGGTCGGCTACCGCGCCGAGGTCAGCTGGTCGCTCAAGGCGCCCACCATCGAGGAGAGCTGGCTCGGCGGCAACCTGCGGCTGACCCCGCAGTGCCCCGGCGCGGGCTCCTGGGGGAGCGGCTCCGGCTGCACGGTCCGGCTGCGGGTGACCGTGCCCGTGGACATCCCGGTGAAGGTGACGGCCGGCGGCGGCCGGGTCTCCCTCAGCGGCCTGGGCGGCGACGTCGACGCGCGGGCCGACTCCGGCCAGGTCGACATCAGCGGGCTGCGGGGCGAGCTGCGCGCGGAGATCGGCTCGGGGCACCTGCGGGCCGCCGGGCTCACCTCGGCCCGGGCCGACATCCGGGTCGGCTCCGGCAGCGCCGACACCTCCTTCATCGCCCCGCCCGACCGGGTGACCGCCCGCGTCGGCTCCGGCCACACGGCCCTCACCGTGCCCCCGGCCACCCGCTTCCGGGTCCGCTGCGAGGCGGAAGCGGGCCGGTGCGAGGTGCCGGACGCCCTGCGCGACCCCGGCTCGCCCCGCACGCTGGACATCGAGGCGGGTTCGGGCCACGCCGCGGCCCTGTACCCGGACGGGCCGTAGTGCTCCGTGCGGGTCGCGGATAAAGAACTGGTGTGCGCGTGAGGGCTTCTCTCCCGCAGGCTCTTTCGCTTTCGCTTTCGCTCTCGCACGCGCTCAGCCCTTCGGCTGGGACGACGCCTGGGCGGCCGAGTTCACCCCGCACGCCGAGCCGGTCTGTCACCTGCTTCGGCAGGAGCACGACTCCAGCCCCCGCGAACACACTTCGATGTCCGCGCCGGTGAACGAGAGGTCGGCGCCACGCAGTTCGGCGAGCTCCCCCGTGGCGCGCGTCCCTTCTCGCGCGGTCAGGGGCGGCAGTGCTGCCGGGGCGGATCACCCTTGACGTGGGTGGGGTCGGTGGCGGTGTGGGTATGGGGATCGCCACCTCCGGTTACGGTCACGGAGTTCGTGACCTGCTTCGGGGCGGTGCAGGAAATCCTGGCCTGCAGCATGATCGGCGGGTAGTGCCTTCCGGCGGCGAGGACGCCGTTACGGCTACAGGTCAGCGTGGCGAGGGTGCACTGCCAGCCGGGGCCGCCGATGCGGGTGGCAAGGAGGCCGGCGGGGAGGGTGTCGTGCACGGTGACGGTGCTTCCGTCGGTCGGGCCGGCCCCCGAGGCATTGCCCACGGAGATTCGGTACGTACCGATGGCGCCCCGGGTGAACTTTCCGGGGTGCCTCTTGGTGATCGTGAGGCTGGGCCCACGGGCCGCCGCCGGGCCGAATGCGATGCCGTACGGTGCGCTGCCGACACTGATGGCGGAGGTGATCGTGTTGCTGGCGGTGTCGATCACCGACACGGTGGAGTCGCTGAAGTCGCCGACATAGGCCTGCGAGCCGTCAGCGTTGACGGCCACGAGCCCTGGTCCGGTGAAGCCCGTGATGGTGGCGGTGACGGTGTTGCTGGCGGTGGCGATCACGGACACGCTGGAGTCGATGAAGTTGGTGATGTAGACGTGTGAGCCGTCGGGGGTGACTGCCGCGCCAAAGGGATCAGCGCCGACCGGGATGGTCGTGGTGACCGTGTTGCCGCTGGTGTCGATCACCGAGACCGTGCTGTCAGCGGAGTTGGTGACGTAGACGCGTGCGCCGTCCGGGGTGATCGCCGCCCAGTCCGGGGACCTGCCGACCGGGATGGTGGCGGTGACGGTGTTGGTGCTGGTGTCGATCACTGTGACGGTGTTGCCGCCGTTGTTGACGACGTAGGCGCGGGAGCCGTTCGGGGTGATCGCGACGCTGACATCGTTGCCGCCGGCCGGGACGGTGGCGATGACGGTGTTGCTCGCGGTGTCGATCACCGCCACTGCGGCATCCCCGCTGTCGGCGACGTACAGATGGGAACCGTCAGGGGTGATCGCCAGGCCGACGGGACCGTTGCCGACCGGAATGGTGGTGGTGACGGTGTTGGTGCTGGTGTCGATCACCGAGACATTGTTGTCGCTGTAGTTGGCGACGTAGGCGCGTGTGCCGTTCGGGGTGACCGCCACACCGGCCGGGTGGCTGCCGACCGGGATGGTGGCCGTGACGGACTGGGTGACCGCGTTGATGACCGAGACCGTTGCGGACCCGAAGTTGGCGACGTAGGCGTTCTGTTGCGGAGCGGACGCGGCGGACGCCGGTGACGAGGCTGCGACCGGCAGCAGGGCGCCGGCCACCATGGCCAAAGACGCCACCCACGCCCGTGCCGAACGTGTGCATCGGGCCCACAGGAGCCCGCTCTCGCGGAATTCCGTAGAGGGCCGCGGTCTTCCTCCCCTGCCTCTGAGCCTGAACACCGGTGCCTCCATATCAGCAGCGAGTCCGATCACGGACAGTGATCATCGACTGCACTATGTCACTGGCCACATCGCCGGACGGCTTCGACACAGTTGAGTTACCTATATGGCCGATCGGTCAGGCGACAGCGCCGGCTGCCGGGGTCGTGCAGGAGTCCCCGAATTTAATCGGTGGTGCCGTGCCCCGGGGTGGGGCTAAGGTTCTACTCGTTCCAAGGTGCGGCTGTGTGTCGTTGCCGAGGCGCGGTGTTGGTTCGTTGAGAAGAAGCAGGAGGTGAGGACATTGATGACTGTCATGGCGACGGGCGCTGCCCGCATTCAGGAGTTCATCGTTTCCACCCCTGTGGTCTCCGGCTGACACCCACTCGACTTACGCGCGCAGAGCGCGCCGCCGGGGCCGCCCTTCGAAGGGTTCCCCTTGTTCAACGCTTCGCTCAACACGTCTTCCACTTCTGATGCTCAGCACGTCCTCGCCGCCTACGGCTGGGATGGGGGCTGGGAAGCGGAGTTCGCTCCGTACGCCGCGCAGGGTCTGGTCCCCGGCCGGGTCGTACGCGTCGACCGCGGTCAGTGCGACGTCATGACCGAGGACGGCATCGTCCGCGCCGACACCGCCTTCGTCACCCCGCACGACCCGCTCCGGGTCATCTGCACCGGGGACTGGGCGGCGGTGGAGGCGGCCGGCAACCCGCGCTACGTGAAGGCGTACCTGCCGCGCCGGACCGCCTTCGTACGCTCCACCTCCTCGCAGCGGTCCGAGGGGCAGATCCTCGCCGCCAACGTCGACCACGCGATCATCGCGGTCTCCCTCGCCGTCGAACTGGACCTCGGGCGCATCGAGCGCTTCCTGGCCCTGGCGTGGGAGTCGGGAGCCCAGCCGCTGGTCGTCCTCACCAAGGCGGACCTCGTCCCGGACCCGGCCACGCTCGGCCACCTGGTCCAGGACGTGGAGACCACCGCGCCGGGGGTCCAGGTCCTCACCGTCTCCTCCCTCACCGGGGAGGGCACGGACGTCCTCTCCGCCGTCGTCGCGGACGGCACCAGTGTGCTGCTCGGCATCTCGGGCGCCGGCAAGTCCACGCTGGCCAACGCGCTGCTCGGCACCGAGGTCATGGAGGTCCAGGAGACCCGCGAGGTCGACGGCAAGGGCCGCCACACCACGACGACGCGCAACCTGCTCGCCCTGCCGGGCGGCGGCGTCCTGATCGACACGCCGGGGCTGCGCGGCGTCGGGCTCTGGGACGCCGAGGCCGGGGTCGGACAGGTCTTCTCGGAGATCGAGGAGTACGCGGCACGGTGCCGCTTCCACGACTGCGCCCACGAGGCGGAGCCGGGGTGCGCGGTGCTGGCCGCGGTGGCCTCGGGCGAGCTGGCCGAGCGCCGCCTGGACAGCTACCGCAAGCTGTTGAGGGAGAACCAGCGGATCGTGGCGAAGACGGACGCCAGGGTTCGCTCGGAGATCCGTCGTGACTGGCGCCTCAAGTCGGCGGAGGGCCGCTCCAATTACGCGGCGAAGCGCGGCGGCCGGGTCTGACCCCTGGCGGGGCTCGTCGGGGTCCTGGGCGCGGGCCGGTCTGCCGCTGTGCGGCACCCGCCCGTGCCTGGGCCCCGGGGTCTAGCGATTGTTCTGAGCCTTCTCCTGGAGTTCCACGAAGGGTGCCTGTGCCATTGAGCCGCGCACTCTCGCGAGACCGTACCGATTGATAGTCGCTTTGTTCGCGTAGACGTTGCCGAGGTTAAGGGAAGTTCTTTTTTCCCCCGGCGGCGTCACATCCACATGGATATATGTCGAGCCATCCGTGTTCCGTGCCCACCACAGTGATACACACTGTCGGCCTCTGGTCACGTTGAGGAGCTCATTGCTGTTCGAGATCACGGATTGATATCTGAACTCTGCGCCCGGCGGTCCCTTGGGGAAGTCATGGCCACTCGCCTTGAGATCCTTTACTTTTGCCTTGGAGCGCTCATAATTGGCGCTCATTGTCATCCTGTCTTTCCTGATAACGTAAAGTTCGGTCTGCGCGCTGACTGCTTCGTAGTTGGCCGTGCCGGGATTGTGGATCTCGATGACCGCATCCTGTGCAAGTTCTTCTCCCGGATTCAATGCCCGCCCTGGCGGTATGACGAACTCCCTGGAGTCGATCTGATTGTATTTGGAATTGCCCTTGGGGAGCAGGCCCTTGATCCAGAAAATGCTGCCGAGGATATAGACGGGAACCTGTCCAGAGTTCTTTGCGTAAAGATGAACCGGCAGGTACATCGTCTTCTTTTCCTTGTCCAGGCTTGGTGTTCTGAATTCGGCTCCACTCTGCACCAGCGGAGATGTCACGTAGGGGACATAGAATTGTGAATACGTTAGGTTGGTGGCTGCGAGGAGAGCGGGAATGAGTGCCCCGATCGCGATGCGCCCGGGATTGCGAATGCCCTCCCATGCCCGGCTGCGGACGAGTATCCACAGAGCCCACGAAGACCAGAGCGTGAGGGTCACCCAAAGCGGCAGGTAAAGGTTGTATACGTGGCCGCTGATCTCCACTATGAGGAGAACCGAGCTTATGCCTAGGGAGATCAGGGCTCCGAACAGAACGATTACCCCTGAGTACTTCATCTGCCGCTTACGCCAATAGTCGAGAGTGGCCAGTGCGGCAATCACTTCGATCAGGGCCAGGACGAGGAAGGTGAATCCTGCGATTCGTCCACCGTAAGTGAGGGCATCCAGGGTGTCCGCTATGCCGATCTTGGCGAGCACGCATGCAGTCATGAGGAGGCCGACTGCCATGACGGTGCCGATGATTCGCCGGGGCCACGGGCGATCCGGCCAGACAGTGCTGTCTCCGCCGATCCATTGGATGTCGTGTCCGAACGCCACACCAGCACGTATCAGGAGTCGTTGCAGCTCTCTGGGAGACCACACTCTGCCTGCGGACTTACCGTCGATGATGACTTTCCGCAAGCCGAGCTCATCCGGTGCCCCTACGGATATCACGGGCGTGTTGGCCATGGCACCAGCCTGCCGCTTGTGCCGGTTGCCCGCCCCTCGGAGGCGCACCTCGGGTGCGCCATCCGTGTCATGGCAGGGGTGCGCCTGTCACCCGATTGGGCTAACAGGGTGAGCGCCTTGACGTGATGCGGGGTGAACCTGGGCATGACGAATCACTCGTCCTGACGGGAGCTCCCCATGCGTAGACGACTTCTCGGGTTCGCCGCTGCCGTGATAATGGCCGCTCTTGGAACCATGGGCTCCGTCGCACAGGCTGCCGTGCCGGGTGTCGACGAGCCAACGTGTACGAAGACCGGCGGAAAGGTGCAGTACGACTCCGATACCGGCCTGTGGATCTGTGTCGGCGGCAAGTACGACGACGAACCCATCAACTGACACGGCCGGTCCTGCGACCCCTCAAAGACCCCGGCGGGGCTGGAACGTCCAACCCCGCCGGGGTTTTTGAGGCAGGGGCCCTCCCGCCGGTCAGAGGCCCCACGCGTGGACGTGGTCCGGGTGGATGCGGATGACCTCCGGGCCGAAGTGGGGGCCCAGGGTGTGCGGGCCCACTTCGAGCGTGGCGTGGCCGCGGATCTCGATGCCGCGCACCAGCCACGGGCGGGTGCTCACCAGGTCGTCCACGACCAGCGCCAGCCGCGGGTTCCGCTGGAGGTTGCGCCACTTCTTCGTCGTGCCCATCGCCATCCCGCCCACCAGGATCGTCCCGTCCTCCTGGGGGAAGAAGCCCACCGGGTTCGCCTGCGGCTGCCCGGTCGCGTCCACCGTGGCCAGGCGGCCCAGGCGCTGGGAGCGGAGGTACGTCAGTTCCGCCTCGCTGAAACCCTCGAAGTCCTTCATGCCGGAAGCCTCGCAGAGGCCGTGGCCACCCGCATCGGGCCGCGGTCCTAGGCCCTCAGACCCCCACCACCACCGCGCCCAGCCACGCCCCCACCACCATCAGGCACGCGAACAGCTCCACCAGCACGCTCGTGCCCACCGCGCGCATCACCGCCCGTACCGACGCCCACGCCTCGCCGTGCGTCCCGAGGCGGAGCCGCTCGCAGAGGTAGATGCCGCCCACGAAACCCGGGACCGCCCCCACCACCGGGATCAGCACGAAGCCCAGGACCGCGCCGGCCCCCGCGTACACCGCCATCCGGCGGCTCACCGCCACCCCCCGAAGCCGGCGCGGCGGGAGCAGCCACTTCACCACCTGCACCACCAGCAGCAGGGCCGTCGCCGCGACCAGCAGGGACCAGGCCGGCGCCGACCGTTCGTGCAGCGCCCACCACATGACACCCGCCCACACCAGCCAGGTGCCCGGCACGCCGGGGACCAGCACCCCGACCAGCCCGAGCAGCAGCACCAGCCCCACCAGGAGCAGCTGCGGCGGATCCATCTGCTCAGCGTGACCGATCAGCGGCTATCGGGCCACCCAGCCCCGCTCGTACGCGTGCCAGCCCAGCTGGAGCCGTGTCGTGACCCCGGACAGCTCCATCAGCCCCTTCACCCGCCGCTGTACCGTCCGCAGACCCAGCTCCAGGTGCTTGGCCACGCTCGCGTCCGTCATTCCCGCCAGCAGCAGGGTCAGGATCTCCAGGTCCGTGGCGTCCGGCCCGCCGCCGGACTCCTCCGGCGAGCCCGACGCGCCCAGCCGTAGCGGCAGCGACTCCCGCCACACCGCCTCGAACAGGCCCGTCAACGACTCCAGCAGCCCCGACGCGTGCACCACCAGCGCCGCGGGCTCCGCCCCGCGCGCCGTCAGCGAGACCATGGCGAGCGTCCGGTCCGCGATCACCAGCTTCGTCGGGACCTCCCCCGTCACCCGGACCCGCTCGCCCCGGGCCAGCGCCGTCGACGCCTCCCGGATGCCGCTCGGCGTGCTCAGCACCTCCCGCTCGATGACCACCCGGTAGTCGACACCGCGTACGGAGGCCCGGTCCTCCGCCTCGTTGCCCGTGCCCGTCACCACCTGGGGCCGGCCGGTGACCAGCGCGCAGACCTCCTCCACCGCGCCCAGCTGGAGCTGGTGGAAGCGGTGTGCCACCGCGCTCGCGCCCTGCACCACCTCCACCAGATCGTGCACCGCCGGCTCGGCCGCCTCGGCCCGGAACTCCTCGGCAAGCAGCGCCGCCGCCAGCTCCGCCTGCTCCAGCTCGTGCCGCTGCTGGGTGAGCAGCGCGCCGAGGGCGACTCCAGGCGGGGCCGCCACCCAGCGTCCCGGCCGGGCGGAGGACCGCGCCGCGAGCCCCTGCCGTTCCAGGTGCCGCAGCGCCCGTTCGGTCTGCGGCTCCGGCAGGGTCAGCCGGTGCGCGAGGTCGGGCACCTCCGCCGCCCCCAGCGCCACCAGCGCCCGGTACGCCGACTCCTGGCCCTCGTCCAGGCCTATCGCACCCAGCAACCCGTCCACCCACCTCTCAGCACACGCCGCCTGGCGGGAAGCGGCCACGGCGCAAACCCGCCGCGGACATCATCGCCGCACCTCCCGCCACTCTGCCAAGGTGACGCCACCGCAGCACCAACATCCGCTGGCCATAAGCCACTTACATGGCAGCTTTGCCGTGCAATGCAGCAGTTGGCCGGAATTCACCTGGGGAGAGCGATGCGCCCGATATCGCGTACGGCACTCGGGGCGGCCACCGCGGTCGTGGACCACGCCGGAGCCGCGGGCAAGCCGGTCTCGCTGAAGGTCGAACTGACCGACGCGAACGGCACATCCGTGACCCAGACGGTCGCGCGGGCGTACGACGTCCGCCAGTCGTTACGGGTTATGAGGAAGGGGTCCACCGGGCGGCGGCCCGATGGACCCCTTTTCGCGCATTCGGCGTTTTCCGTCCGTCCGGGAGGCCGAGAATGGGGACATGAGTCAGCAGGGCGCGGGCGCGGACGACTGGTGGCAGAAGCTCTACGAGGACCCGGACGCGGTCCCGGAAGCCGACCCGGGGGACACCCTGGACAACCGCTTCCGTTCGGCGTCGGTCCTGACGACGGACCCGGGGCAGGCACCGGCACCGGCACCGGGTCCGGCGGAGCCGGGACCCGAGGCGGTGCCCGCGCGGCCGCCGGAGCCTCCGCCGTCGGCCCCACCCGCCCCTCCTGCCGCTGAGCCGCTGCTCCCGGGACCCCGCCGCTCCCCGCCCCCGCCCCCGCCGGGCTGGCCGCCCGCGGACCCCCCGGCCCCGCCGGTCCCGCCGCCGAGCCCGGCTCCGCCGACGGCGTCCGGGGTACCGGGGCCGCGGCCGGCTCCGGATCAGCAGTCACCCGTACCGCCCGTACCGCCCGCGCCCCCGCGGGATCCGCGCGCCGGGGGTGTCACCGGATACGCCCTCGGGGACGTGGACGTACCGCCGGTGGCGCCGTCCGGGCTCCCGGCCAGGCACCGGGACGCCCCACAGCCCGCACCCGCTTCCGTACCCGCACCGGGTCCGGCGGAGCCGGAGCGGCGGCCCGAGGTGCGTCACCTCGGCGACCGGGCCCCCACGTACGCCGCCGAGCCCGGCGCGCTCCCGCCCGCCGACCCCGCCGCCCTCAGCGGCGTCGGCGGGCTGACCCCCGACACCGTCCTGGAGGGCGCCCGCTACGGCACGTACACCCTGCGCGCCGCCTCCCTGCGCGGGGACTCCGCCCGCTTCCGCGGCGAGGCCCGCCGGGACTTCCTGCTCACCGCCCGGTTCGGCGGCGGCGACGACGCCCTGGTCCTGGTGGCCCTCGCCGGCGGCGACCGGGCCGCCCCCGGAGCCGCCGAGGCCGCCGCCGAGCTCTGCCGCACCATCGCCGCCGCCGTCGGGCGCAGCCAGGATCGGCTGGCCGACGACATCCGGGCCGGGCGCCGCGACGCCCTGCGTTCCGGCCTCCAGCGCCTCACGGACCGGGGGTACGGGCGGCTGCGGGCCCGCGCCGCCGAGCTGGGGCTCGCCGAGGAGGCGTACACCGCCGGAGTGCGCGGACTGCTGCTCCCGGTGGACCCCGAGTGCCGGACCCGCGTGTGCTTCGGCTCCGGCCCGGGCGGGCTGTTCCGGCTCCGGTCCGGTGTCTGGCAGGACCTGGAACCGGCGGCCGGCCCTCCCGGCGACCCGGCCGGGACCACCGGGACCCGAGAGGGGCCCGAGGACACCGAACCCGTCGACGGCGGCTTCCGGTTCCGCGCCTCCGTGGCCCGCCCCGGCGACATCCTGCTGCTGTGCTCCGGCGGCCTGGCCGAGCCGATGCGGGAGGAGGGGCTCCTCACGGCCGAACTCGCCGCGCGCTGGGCCGACCCGCAGCCGCCCGGTCTCGCCGCCTTCCTCGCGGACACCCAGCTCCGCGTCAAGGGCTACGCCGACGACCGCACGGCCGCCGCCGTCTGGGAGGCGTAACCGGCGCATACATGGCTGGATGGGAGGCACACGCAACGGAGAAGCGGACGGGACCGGTCCGCAGACCGGGAAGGGTGCCTCCCCCATGGCCAAGCAGAACGTGGCGCAGCAACTCGTCGACATCCTCGTGCGTGCCGGCGTGCGCAGGATGTACGGGGTCGTCGGCGACAGCCTCAACCCCGTGGTGGACGCGATCCGCCGGTCGGGTGACATCGACTGGATCCAGGTCCGCCACGAGGAGACGGCGGCCTTCGCGGCCGGCGCGGAGGCGCAGATCACCGGTCGGCTCGCGGCCTGCGCGGGCTCCTGCGGCCCGGGGAACCTGCACCTGATCAACGGCCTGTACGACGCCCACCGCTCGATGGCCCCGGTGCTCGCGCTCGCCTCCCACATCCCCTCCTCGGAGATCGGCCTCGGCTACTTCCAGGAGACCCATCCCGACCGGCTGTTCACCGAGTGCAGCCACTACAGCGAGCTGATCTCCAACCCCCGGCAGATGCCCCGCGTGCTGCAGACCGCCATCCAGCACGCCATCGGCCGCAGCGGCGTCGGCGTGGTCGCGCTGCCCGGGGACATCGCCGCCGAGCCCGCGCCCGAGAAGACGGTGGAGCACGCCCTCGTCACCGCCCGGCCCTCGGTACGCCCAGGCGACGGCGAGATCGAGAAGCTGGTCCGCCTCGTCGACGAGGCGGACAAGGTCACCCTCTTCTGCGGAAGCGGCACCGCCGGAGCGCACGCCGAGGTGATGGAGTTCGCCGGCCGGGTCAAGGCACCCATCGGGCACGCCCTGCGCGGCAAGGAGTGGATCCAGTACGACAACCCGTACGACGTCGGCATGAGCGGGCTCCTCGGCTACGGCGCGGCCTACGAGGCGACCCACGAGTGCGATCTGCTGATCCTGCTCGGCACGGACTTCCCGTACAACGCCTTCCTCCCCGACGACGTGAAGATCGTCCAGGTGGACATCCGTCCCGAACACCTCGGCCGCCGTTCACAGTTGGACCTGGCGGTCTGGGGAGACGTACGGGAGACCCTGCGCGCCCTGAACACCCGCGTGAAGGTCAAGACGGACCGCCGCTTCCTGGACCGGATGCTGAAGAAGCACGCGGATGCGCTGGAGGGCGTGGTCAAGGCCTACACGCGCAAGGTGGAGAAGCACACGCCCATCCATCCTGAGTACGTGGCCTCGGTGCTGGACGAACTCGCCGACGACGACGCCGTGTTCACCGTCGACACCGGCATGTGCAATGTGTGGGCCGCGCGCTATCTTTCCCCGAACGGTAAGCGGCGCATCATCGGCTCCTTCAGTCACGGCTCGATGGCCAACGCCCTCCCGCAGGCCATCGGCGCACAGTTCACCGACCGGAACCGTCAAGTGGTGTCGCTGTCGGGTGACGGCGGTTTCTCGATGCTGATGGGAGATTTCCTCACCCTGGTGCAGTACGACCTGCCCGTCAAAGTGCTCCTCTTCAACAACTCATCCCTCGGTATGGTCGAGTTGGAAATGCTGGTTTCCGGCCTGCCCTCCTACGGGACGACGAACAAGAACCCCGACTTCGCCGCGATCGCCCGCGCGGCGGGCGCCTACGGGGTCCGCGTGGAGAAGCCCAAGCAGCTCACAGGGGCTTTGAAGGACGCCTTCAAGCACCGGGGGCCCGCTCTGGTGGATGTGGTGACCGACCCCAACGCCCTGTCGATTCCGCCGAGGATCAGCGCCGAGATGGTGACCGGATTCGCACTTTCCGCCAGCAAGATCGTGCTGGACGGCGGAGTGGGCCGGATGATCCAGATGGCTCGATCCAACCTCCGCAACGTACCGCGCCCATGAGCCCGCAGGAGTGCGAAACCGCCCGGGGGGCATGCATCCCGTAGACCTGTTCGAGAGCAGTGGACACGGGAGGGACATCGCCGTGCGGGTGGGGGCGAAGACGGGGAAGCCGTGGAGGAGGGGCCGGCCTGTACCGCGCGAACCGTCGGTCGAGGACGGGGGAGCGGTGGACGGGGGGGAGATCACCCGCAGCGTGCGCCGGGCGGATCTGAAGGCCGTGAGTGAAATCCGGCGGGCATTACGGGAGTTGATGCGGCACCGGTGCCAGGCCGACTGCGCGGAGGTGGCTGAACTCCTGATCACCGAGCTCGTCACCAACGCCCTCGTCCACACCGAGCAGGGCGCGGAGGTGTCCGCGAGCCTCGCCGCCGCCCGGTTACGGGTGGAGGTCCGGGACTACGCCTCCCGCCGGCCCCTGCCGTACGTACCGACCGCCGACGACGGTACGCACGGCAGGGGGCTGATGCTGGTGCAGGCCCTCGCCGACGCGTGGGGCGTGGAGGTGGCGGGACCGGGACGCGGCAAGGTGGTCTGGTTCGAACTGGACGGAGGGCTCGCCTGAGAGAGGCGAGCCCTCCGGGGTTCCACCGGATGTTCCGGTGCGGGAGCGGTCAGCCGAACTGCTGCTCCAGGTCCTTCAGTTTGCGCTCCAGCGAGTCGAGCCGGGGGAGCGCCTGGGTGTCGTCCTCTGCGGTGAGGTCCACCGTCCGGGAGCCGGTCAGCTCAAAGGAGTCGGTCGTGTTGACGGCCTGCAGGGAGGGCCTTCGGCGCAGGGGTGGCAGCTGGTCCCGTTCGGGTATGGCCGGCTCCGCGCCGACCGGCGCGGAGCCCGTTCCGGGGGCCAGCCCCGGCATGTCGCCCTCGCGGGCGCGAGCCCGCCCGAATGCCCTGTTCTGCCGGCCGAGCGCCCTGATGTGCGCGCGGTCCAGGCGGTGCTGCTCCCGCCGGCGGTGCCGGTCGTTCTCCTTCTCCTTCTTGTCCTCGCGCACGTCGTCCACGGCCTCGTCGAGGGTGCGCACCCCTTCCAGCAGCATGAGCGACCAGGCACCGAAGGTCTCCCGGGGTGCCCGCAGCCAACGGACCATGCGGATCTGCGGCAGCGGCCGGGGGATCAGGCCCTGCTCGCGCAGTGCCGCCCGGCGGGTCTGCTTGAGGGCCCGGTCGAAGAGGACGGCCGCCGAGAGCGACATGCCGGCGAAGAACTGCGGAGCCCCGTCGTGGCCCATCCCGCGCGGCGCGTGCACCCAGTTGAACCATGCGGCCGCGCCCGCGAACAGCCAGACCAGCATGCGCGAGCCGAGGGCCGCGTCTCCGTGGCTGGCCTCGCGGACGGCGAGCACCGAGCAGAACATGGCGGCGCCGTCGAGGCCGAAGGGGACCAGGTACTCCCAGCCCCCGGAAAGGTTGAGGTTTTGCCGGCCGAAGCCGACGAGTCCGTGGAAGGAGAGCGCGGCGGCGACCGCCGCGCAGCAGAAGAGCAGGACGTACGAGGCGGTCCCGTAGACGGCTTCCTTGCGCCTGCGGCGCTCCTCGCTGCGCTCCCAGCTGTCCTCGGTCGCGGCCTTCTCGCTCTCGCGCTTGCCCCGGGCCAGTACCGCAACTGCCGCAAGTACGCCCAGGATCAGCAGGCTGCCGGGAAGCAGCCAGTCCAGCGATATGTCGGTCAGTCTCATCGCTTTCTTCTTTCGTGGATACTCCCTGCTTTAGCTGGGAGAGGAAACGAATCCTTGGCTCGGAAGTGCGGAGCGCCGGAGGTCTCTTCGTTGCTGTCGGGGGCGGTCAGGCAGGGGTGGTGGGTCCTTCGGGTCGGGTGGTGTAGGCATATCTGTCTGCTCGTTGGAGGAGGCGGAAGCGTTTGTGGCCGATGCCTTGGATGAGGCCGTGGGCGGTTTTGATGTTGAAGCTGCCGGTGGCGCGGACGGCGATGCGGCCGGTGTGGGTGCCGGTGTGGGTGCCGGTATTCTTGCCGGTGGGGACGACGGCGCGGCGCCTTCTCCCCAACCTCGCGGTTGGGGGTGACGCCGCCGATGCCAGGTGAAGCAGCGGCGGTCTCCCCTCGCACATGTTCCACGCCGGTTACCGCACGAGTGCGGTGTTCGAGCCCCGTTTCGTCCCCGATCCGGGGTGTGTCTGCTGACTCGAATTCCAGAGCAGCCCGCTGAGGAAGCACGGACTGGTGGGTCTTCTCGCCTACGTGGAACGTAGCCAACTTCGTTCACCTCCCAATATGTGTTGTTGGCTGGTGCTGGTAACGGCGGCCCTCAGCCAGAGCGGCTGAAGGCCCCCTCCTCCAGGAGAGGGATCCCGTTACGCGGATTTCCTTGCCTCGCGTCTGCGGCTGTGCGGCTTCCGGGCGCCATAGTGGCGCAGGTGGCCGGCTGTGCACGCGGGATTCGGGGCAAGAGGACGCCATCGGGGGGCGGGGCCCGCCGGATAGGGTGTTGTTCTTCGAACTGACGCTCGTGCGTGCTTGGTTGGGTTCGATTACAGCCACCCCTGCGGGTGGGTTCAGGCGGTGGCGGCCGCGGTGAGCCGGGCGACGCGGTCCGCGTCGCCGGTCCGGGGGCAGGTGACGCAGGTGTCGTCGGGCCGGATCGTGTAGAAGAGGCAGCAGCTGGCCCGGTCCCGGGTGGGCAGCTCCGTGCCGTCCGGGCCGCAGAGGGTACGGAAGCCCGCGCCCCCGGTGTAGGGGGCGGTCGAACCGGGCAGGAGCGCCTCCAGCTCGGCCATGGCCCGCCGCTCCTCGCCGAGCAGGTGGCCGATGTACCAGAGGCTCTCGACGACCTCGTCGGTGACCATGCCCCACAGGGCGCGGCGGCCGCGTCTCATGCGTGGGCCGAAACCTTCCAGCACGGGGCCGAGGTGCTGGGCCACCGCCGCCCGCACCTCGCCGCGCAGCGCCTCCTCGTCGGGCACGACACGAGCCCCGGGGAGAGCGGCCGCCGGGTCGTCCGGCAGGCAGGCGAAGCCGTCGACGCGCACGGTCATCCGGCCCAGCGTCCGGTGGAAAGCCACCTCGGAGACCGGGAGCCGGGGGACCCGCCGGTGCAGGAACCAGGGGACGGTGATCAGCAGGCAGGCCGGCCACGCGTACCGGTGCAGCCCGAAGCTCGCGACCACGTCGGGGCGGGCCTGGCGCCCGTAGTCCCGCAGCACCTGGGCGTCGTCCCAGGCGAGGAAGGCGTCCAGGGCCGGTCCGCCCGCCGCGAGGTCCTCCGCGCGGACCCAGCCCGCACCGCCGGGCAGGTCTTCGTGCGCGGCCCGTTCCGCGACCCGCAGCCCGCCGAACGCCTCCGCCAGGCGGGCGTACGCGTCCGCCACCGCGGAGGAAGGTGCGGCGGACGTGACGTCCGAGGCGGGGGGAACGGCCGTGACGGTCATGAAGGACCACCGAATCGCGCGATCGTTAACAGGTTAGCCTTACCTTACCCGATTGCGATCAGGTCGTATCCTCAGAACAGGTCGAGAGCTGGAGGAGGACCGCGTGCCGTTGATTCCGGCGCAGAAAACCGCCCGGAAGGTGCTACGCCATTCGGTGCGCGGGCAGGTCCTCGACGCCCTGCGCGCGGCGCTGGTCGACGGCGAGCTGGTACCCGGCGAGATCTACTCGGGGCCCGCGCTGGGGGAGCGCTTCGGGGTCTCCGCGACCCCCGTGCGCGAGGCGATGCAGCAGCTGGCGCTGGAGGGGGCGGTGGAATGCCTCCCGAACCGCGGCTTCCGCGTCCTGTCGCACACCGCGCGCGAGCTGGCCGAGCTGGCCGAGGTACGGGCCCTGCTCGAAGTCCCCGTGATGCTGAGGCTGGCCCGCGGGATGCCGACGGCGACGTGGGAGGCCCTGCGGCCGGCGGCCGCCGCGACGGCCGAGGCGGCGGCGGCGGGCGACGTGCCGGGTTACGCGGAGGCTGACCGGGCCTTCCACCGCGAGGTGCTCGCGCTGGCCGGCAACGACCAGTTGGTCCAGGTGGCCGAGGAGCTCCACCGCCGGGCGCAGTGGCCCCTGCCGGGCGCCGCGCGGGTGCGGCGGGCGGAGCTCGTCGCCGACGCGGCGGAGCACTCGGCGCTTCTGGAGGCGCTGATCGCCGGTGACCTCGCGGTGGTGGAGTCCCTCGTACGCGAACACTTCGCGAGCCCGGCGCTCTGAACCGGGCGCGGCGCCGCCGGGGGTCCCCGGACCTCCCCCAGACTCCGTCCGGGGCACCCCCGGCGCCGCAAACGCCGACGGGGCCGGATCGCGCGCAAGGCGATCCGGCCCCTACCGGGGCTACGCCGCAGGTGAAGGGGCCGGCTGGAGCTGGTCCGCCAGCCAGGTGGGGATGCCGCCCAGGAGGTGGAACAGGCGGCGGGCCTCCGCACGGAGGCGGGCCGCCTCGGGCTCCGGCTCGGCCTCGGCCAGCGCGGCCAGCGCCGGGGCGGTGCCGATCAGGAAGCCCAGCTCCTCCCGGATCCGCAGGGACTCCATGAACCCCTTGCGGGCCTCCGCCACCTCGCCGTCGCGCAGGGCCAGCGCCGCCAGGTGCCGCCAGGTGAAGGACAGCAGCAGCGTGTCTCCGTGGGCCACGGCCCCCGCGTGCGCCCGGTGGTACGCCGGACGCGCCGACTGCGGGTCGTCCGCCAGGTGCTCCGCGACCAGCCCGCGCCGGAAGTCCAGCAGCGGCCGGGTCCGGGATCCGGGCGCGAGGAGGGCCGCCGCGCGGCCCAGCGCGGAGCGGGCCTCGTCGGCCCGGTCACGTACGCCGAGCACGGTCGCCGCGTACGCCAGCTGACCCCGCTCACAGGCGGCCGCGCCGCGGTCGTCGTCGTCCCGCGCCCCCGCCTCGGCGATCCGCAGCGCGTCCTCGGCCTCGGCCCAGCCCTGCCCCGTGAACAGGCAGCGCTCCACCAGCAGCGCGGTCCGCTGCACGGCCGCCCCCGCGTGGGCGGGCTTGCCGACGTGTGGTGTCAGCAGCGCCGCCGCGTCGGTCCAACAGCCGCGCGAGCGCAGCCGCCATATCGCCCGCTGGAGGGGGTCGTCTCCCCCGGTGGATCCGGCACTCGACATGGCGGTATCCGCCACATTGCCCTCCCCAAAGCAATCAAGCAGCACATCGTTGAGCCCTGGGGCGAAATGAGAGCACGGATCGACGGCTCCGGCCAAGGGGTCGGGTGAACCTTTTCACAAAGTCCGGACGGATCATCAGCCACCCCCCGGCCGGCCGGGGGCGGATCTTCTCAGCTCATGCGCAGTGCCAGGAAGAAGTCGAGCTTGTCCTCCAGCCGGGACAGGTCCCGCGACGTCAACTGCTCGATTCGTCCGACCCGGTAGCGCAGCGTGTTGACGTGCAGGTGCAGCCGCGTCGCGCAGCGGGTCCAGGAGCCGTCGCAGTCGAGGAAGGCCTCCAGCGTCGGGATGAGCTCCGCGCGGTGGCGCCGGTCGTAGTCCCGCAGCGGGTCCAGCAGCCGGGCCGTGAAGGCGCGGCGCACGTCGTCCGGCACGAACGGCAGCAGCAGCACGTGCGAGGCCAGCTCGTGGTGGCCCGCCGCGCAGACCCGGCCCGGGCGGGCCGCGGCGACCCGGCGGGCGTGCCGGGCCTCCTCCAGCGCCCCGCGCAGCCCCTCGGCGGAGTGCACGGCCGCGCTGACGCCGAGCGTCAGGCGCCCGTCGTCGGCCAGGCCGGCCTGCAGGGGGTCCCGTACGGCCGAGAGCAGTTCGTCGGCGTGCAGGGCGGAGTCGGGGCCCTTGTCCTCCCCGCCCTCCCCGATGAGCGACGGCAGCGGCACGAGGGCGATGGCCTCGTCGCCGGAGTGGGCGACGGCGATCCGGTCCGAGGGCTCCGGCCCCGAGACGGACGGGTCGACGAGGATCTCCTCCAGCAGCGACTGGGCCACCGGGCCGCCGGGGATGTCCCCGCCGTCCCAGTCGACCCGGGCCACGACGACCTGCCAGTGCGGGGCCGAGCCCAGCCCGGGCAGCAGCACCGGGGCCGCCACCCGCAGGCGGGCGGCGATCTCGGCGGGCGGGGCGCCCGTCTGGACCAGTTCGAGGACTTCCTGTGCGAGGCGGCGGCGCACGGTGCGGGCGGCGTCGCGCCGCTCCCGCTCGACGGCGATCAGCTGGGTGACGCCCTGGAGCAGGTCCAGGCGCTCGGCGGGCCAGTCGCCGGCGTCCGCCTCGACGGCCAGCAGCCAGTCCGAGAGCACGCTCTCGCGCACGTCCCGGACGGCCGGGCCCGCTGCTCCGCGGCCGTGTCCCCTGATCGGGAAGAGGGAGTAGGTAATACCCTGAATGGAGATCCGGTGCGGCCCCCTGCGGCCTGTCCGGACCGCCGCGAGGTGCTCACTCGCCAGCGTCGAGCAGATGCCCGGCGTCAGTGGCTCGCCGGCGCCGGCGATCTGCCGGCCCGTGGGCGAGAGCACCCAGGCCCGGAGATCGAGGTCGGTGGTGAGCAGATCCAGCACCACATCGGGTCCGCCGCCCGCCGGGCCCGAGGTCATCAGGCGGCGATGGCGGTCGACGACGGCCGCCAGGTCCCCCGCGCGCTCGCCGGAAACCTGTCGCACCACGTACTCGGTGATCGTGGCGAATGCAACGTCCTCGTTCACGGCGAACAGCGGCAGCCGGTTGCGCCGACAGGCTGAAACAAGATCTTCCGGGATGTCTCCCAGCTCTGCCTCGCCCGCGGCGAGCCCGGCGACGCCGGCGCTCGCGAGGATTCGTACGAACGGCTCTGAATCGGCTGAATTTCGTCGCCAGGCCAGGCCGGTGAGGACGAGTTCGCCCCCGGTGAGGTATCGGCTGGGATCGCGCAGGTCGGTCGTCATGACCCCGCGCACCGTCCGGTCGAGTTCTTCCTCGCCGCCCAGCAGCCGCAGCCCCAGCGCCTCGGTTTCCAGCAGTGCGCGCAGCCGCATGATGTCGCCGCCGATCTGTCTCGAATGTTGCCGTTGGAAATCGGGCAGGTCGTCGCATCCTGCCTTTCATACGAATCTACAAGACGAGGGAGGCCGCCAGCCAACTCCTTCATGGTTTCGGTGACTGCACCCGGGGGACAGGCGGCCGGTGTACTGAGTCCACACCGCGTTAACAGCACGTGAACGACCAGTCGAGGGCCTCAGGCCTCCTGGCTTGAAGTCAACGACACGATGAAGAAGAAGAGAGCCGCTCATGGACTTCCTTCGCCCCGCCAGCTGGGAGGAGGCGCTCGCCGCTAAGGCCGAGTTCCCCACAGCTGTGCCGATTGCGGGTGGCACCGACGTAATGGTCGAGATCAACTTCGACCACCGTCGGCCGGAGTACCTCCTGGACCTGAACCGCATCGGTCTGCTGCGGGAGTGGGAGGTCGGCGAGGACGTGGTCCGTCTGGGCGCCTCCGTCCCGTACACGCAGATCATGGAGAACCTCCGTACGGAACTTCCGGGACTCGCGCTCGCCTCGCACACGGTCGCGTCCCCGCAGATCCGCAACCGCGGCGGCGTCGGCGGCAACCTCGGTTGCGCCTCGCCGGCCGGTGACTCCCACCCCGCGCTCCTCGCGGCGGGCGCCGAGGTCGAGGTGGAGTCCGTACGCGGCTCCCGCCTGATCCCGATCGACGAGTTCTACACCGGGGTCAAGCGCAACGCGCTCGCCGCCGACGAGCTCATCAAGACCGTCCACATCAAGAAGGCGGACGGCCCCCAGCAGTACTCCAAGGTCGGCTCCCGCAACGCGATGGTCATCGCCGTCTGCGCCTTCGGCCTGGCACTGCACCCCGAGACCCGCACGGTTCGCACCGGCATCGGTTCGGCCGCGCCGACCCCGATCCGCGCGAAGGCCGCCGAGGAGTTCCTGAACGCCGCGCTCGAAGAGGGCGGCTTCTGGGAGTCCGGCAAGGTCATCACCCCGTCGATCGCCAAGCAGTTCGGTGACCTCGCCTCCGGCGCGGCCAACCCGATCGACGACGTCCGCGGCACGGCGAAGTACCGCCGTCACGCGGTTGGCATCATGGCTCGCCGCCAGCTCGTCTGGACCTGGGAGCAGTACCGCGGTACCGGCAACGGCCGCTCGCTTGAAGGGGCTGCGTAATCATGCGCGTCAATTTCACTGTCAACGGCCGTCAGCAGGAAGCCGACGACGTGTGGGAGGGCGAGTCCCTTCTCTACGTCCTGCGCGAGCGCCTGGGCCTGCCGGGTTCGAAGAACGCCTGTGAGCAGGGCGAGTGCGGTTCCTGCACCGTCCGTCTCGACGGCGTGCCGGTCTGTTCGTGTCTGGTCGCGGCCGGCCAGGTCGAGGGTCGCGACGTCGTGACCGTCGAGGGCCTGGCGGACTTCGCCAAGCAGCGCGACGAGCACGGCCACGGCGGTGCCTGCGGCACCGGCGGCGGCTGCGGCAGCAAGGGCGGCGTCTCCCTGGACGCGGCCAAGCAGTGGCGGGCCAAGCCCGGCGACTCGCAGACCGGTGAGGGCGCCCCGCTCTCCAACATCCAGCAGGCGTTCATCGACGCCGGCGCCGTCCAGTGCGGTTTCTGCACCCCGGGCCTCCTGGTCCAGGCCGACGCGCTGCTGGAGGAGAACTCCTCCCCGTCCGACCAGGACATCCGTGAGGCCCTGTCCGGCAACCTGTGCCGCTGCACGGGCTACGAGAAGATCCTCGACGCGGTCCGCCTCGCGGCCGCCCGTCAGTCTGAGGCGGTCTGACCATGGCCCAGAACACGCGCACGGTTCCGGCGGGTACGCCGACCAACGTCACGCAGAAGCACACCAAGGGCGGCATCGGCGAGTCCACGCTCCGCCCGGACGGCACCCTCAAGGTCACGGGTGAGTTCGCGTACTCCTCGGACATGTGGCACGAGGACATGCTGTGGGGCCAGACCCTGCGCAGCACCGTCGCCCACGCCGAGATCGCGTCCATCGACATCTCCGAGGCCCTGGCCATGCCGGGTGTCTACTCGGTGCTGACGTACGACGACCTGCCGGCCGAGATGAAGAACTACGGCCTGGAGATCCAGGACACCCCGGTGCTCGCCAACGGCCGGGTACGCCACCACGGTGAGCCGGTCGCCCTCGTGGCCGCCGACCACCCGGAGACCGCCCGCCGCGCGGCCGCCAAGATCAAGATCGACTACCGGGAGCTGCCGGTCGTCACGGACGAGGCCTCGGCGCTCGCCGAAGGCGCGCCGCTGATCCACGAGGGCCGCGACGACCACCACTCCGGTCACGTCCCGCACCCGAACATCGTGCACCGCCAGCCGATCATCCGCGGCAACGTGGAAGAGGCCCGCAAGCGCGCCGACGTCATCGTCGAGGGCGAGTACACCTTCGGCATGCAAGACCAGGCCTTCCTCGGCCCGGAGTCCGGCCTGGCCGTGCCGTCCGAGGACGGCGGTGTCGACCTCTACGTCGCCACCCAGTGGCTGCACTCGGACCTCAAGCAGATCGCCCCCGTCCTCGGTCTCCCCGAGGAGAAGGTGCGCATGACGCTCTCCGGCGTCGGCGGTGCCTTCGGCGGTCGCGAGGACATCTCGATGCAGATCCACGCGTGCCTCCTGGCGCTGGCCACGAACAAGCCGGTCAAGATCGTCTACAACCGGTTCGAGTCCTTCTTCGGTCACGTGCACCGTCACCCGGCGAAGCTCTACTACGAGCACGGCGCCACCAAGGACGGCAAGCTCACGCACATGAAGTGCAAGATCGTCCTGGACGGCGGCGCGTACGCGTCGGCCTCCCCGGCGGTCGTGGGCAACGCCTCCTCCCTCTCGGTGGGTCCGTACGTCATCGAGGACGTCGACATCGAGGCGATCGCGCTCTACACGAACAACCCGCCCTGCGGCGCGATGCGCGGCTTCGGCGCCGTCCAGGCCTGCTTCGCGTACGAGGCCCAGATGGACAAGCTCGCGGCGAAGCTGGGCATGGACCCGGTCGAATTCCGCCAGCTCAACGCCATGGAGATGGGCACGATCATGCCCACCGGCCAGGTCGTGGACTCCCCGGCCCCGGTCGCCGAGCTGCTGCGCCGGGTCAAGTCCCGCCCGCTGCCGCCGGAGCGCCAGTGGGAGACCGCGGGCGAGGGCGCGGACGTCCGCGCGCTGCCGGGTGGCCTCTCCAACACCACCCACGGTGAGGGCGTCGTCCGCGGCGTCGGCTACGCGGTCGGCATCAAGAACGTCGGCTTCTCCGAGGGCTTCGACGACTACTCGACCGCCCGCGTGCGCCTCGAGGTCATCAACGGCGAGCCCGTCGCGATGGTCCACACGGCCATGGCGGAGGTCGGCCAGGGCGGTGTCACCGTCCACGCCCAGATCGCCCGTACGGAGCTGGGTGTCACGCAGGTGACCATCCATCCGGCCGACACGCAGGTCGGCTCCGCCGGTTCCACGTCCGCCTCGCGGCAGACGTACATGACCGGCGGCGCGGTGAAGAACACCTGTGAGGCCGTCCGCGAGGCCGTCCTGGAGATCGGCCGCCGCAAGAACGGGTCCTACCACCCGGCGTGGGCGACCGCCGAGCTGCTCCTCGAAGGCGGCAAGGTCGTCACCGACGGCGGCGAGGTCCTCGCGGACATCGCGGAGATCCTGGAGGGCGAGGACGCGATCGACCTCGAGCTCGAGTTCCGTCACCGTCCGACCGTCGCCTTCGACCTGAAGACCGGCCAGGGCGACGGCCACGTCCAGTACACCTTCGCCGCGCACCGCGCGGTCGTCGAGGTGGACACCGAGCTCGGCCTGGTCAAGGTCGTCGAGCTGGCGACCGCCCAGGACGTCGGCAAGGCCCTGAACATGCTCTCCGTGGTCGGCCAGATCCAGGGTGGTACCACCCAGGGCCTCGGCGTGGCGATCATGGAAGAGATCATCGTGGACCCGAAGACCGCGAAGGTGCGCAACCCCTCCTTCACGGACTACCTGATCCCGACCATCCTGGACACCCCGACCATCCCGGTCGACGTCCTGGAGCTCGCCGACCCGAACGCGCCGTACGGCCTTCGCGGTATGGGCGAGGCTCCGACCCTCTCGTCCACCCCGGCCGTCCTCGCGGCGATCCGGCAGGCGACCGGTCTGGAGCTCAACAAGACGCCGATCCGTCCGGAAGCCCTCACGGGAACCCTCTAGGACGGCGTGGTCCGGGGGCCGCGAGGCCCCCGGACCCCCTCAGACTCTCCGGGTGGTGCGACATGGGAACGTCACACTTCACATCGCACCGCCCGGAGTACATGAAGTACCGCACCGCTCGCGGTTCGCTTCACCCGGCAGTAATCCTGCGAGAACACCCCCAGCAGTACCGAAGTACCAGCGGTAACCCCGCAGTACCCGCAGTACACGCAATGAGAATTCGCGTCGCCTCGGGCCGTCACCCCGGGTCGTGCAGCCAAACGGAGTTTCCCAAATCCCGCGTCTCCAATCTTTATGCGGGTGCCCCTTTGAACCTTGGGAGTTAGGCACCATGACCCAGTCGTCTGTAGAGCCCAAGACCACCGCGGAAGAGGCCGGCGACGGCTCTCTCAATCCCGCCGGGCGTTCTTGGCTCGATCGGTACTTTCACATAACCCACAGAGGATCCAACGTCGGCAATGAGGTTCGTGGCGGTATCACGACCTTCATGGCGATGGCGTACATCCTCCTGCTCAACCCGCTGATCCTCTCCGGCAAGGACGTCGCCGGAGACACGATGAGCCAGAAGGCCGTCATCACGGCCACGGCGTTCGCCGCGGCCCTGACGACGCTCCTGATGGGCTTCGTCGGCAAGGTGCCGCTCGCCCTGGCCGCCGGACTCTCCGTCTCCGGCGTGCTGTCCTCGCAGGTCGCCCCGCAGATGACCTGGCCGCAGGCCATGGGCATGTGCGTGATGTACGGCGTCGTGATCTGTCTCCTGGTCGTCACCGGCCTCCGCGAGATGATCATGAACGCGATCCCGCTCGCCCTCAAGCACGCGATCACCATGGGCATCGGCATGTTCGTCGCCCTCATCGGCCTCGTGAAGGCCGGCTTCGTCGGCAACGGCGGGGAATTCGCTCCCCCCGTGACCCTCGGTGCCGCGGGTGAGCTCGCCGGCTGGCCCGTTCTGATCTTCTGCGTGACCGTGATCTCCATCTTCATGCTGCAGGCCCGCAAGGTCCGCGGCGCGATCCTGATCGGCATCGTCGGCGGCACCGTGCTCGCCGCGATCATCAACATCGTCGCGGACGTCGACCCGAAGGCCTGGCGCAGCGGTGCCCCCGAGCTCACCGGCTCGGCGGTCTCGATGCCGGACTTCTCGCTCTTCGGCCAGGTCTCCTTCGGCGGCTGGGGCGACGTCGGTGTCATGACGGTCGGCATGATCGTCTTCACCCTGGTGCTCGCCGGCTTCTTCGACGCGATGGCCACCATCATCGGCGTCGGCACCGAGGCCAAGCTCGCCGACGACAAGGGCCGCATGCCGGGCCTGTCCAAGGCCCTGTTCATCGACGGTGCCGGTGGCGCCATCGGTGGCATCGCGGGCGGCTCCGGCCAGACCGTGTTCGTCGAGTCCGCCACCGGCGTCGGCGAGGGAGCCCGCACGGGCCTCGCCTCCGTCGTCACCGGTCTCTTCTTCGCCGCCTGCCTCTTCTTCACCCCGATCACCCAGATCGTCCCGGGTGAGGTCGCCTCCGCGGCCCTGGTCGTCATCGGCGCGATGATGATGCAGAACGCCCGCCACGTGGACTGGGCCGACAGCGCGACCTCGATCCCGGTCTTCCTGACCGTGGCGATCATGCCCTTCACGTACTCGATCACCGCTGGTGTCGCGGCCGGTGTGATCTCCTATGTGGCGATCAAGGTCGCGCAGGGCAAGGCCCGCGAGATCGGTGCCTTCATGTGGGCGCTGACCGTGATCTTCGTGGTCTTCTTCGCCCTGCACCCGATCGAGGGCTGGCTCGGGGTCAAGTAGCCCGGGCGGCGATTCGTAGCCACCCTCCACGCATCCGATACTGGAAACCGAACGTCTCCGAGGAGGCCGCACATGCTGGACATCGCCGAAGATCTGAACCGGTGGGTCGAGCAGGGACGTGACTTCGCCGTCGCCACGGTCGTGGCGGTCGGCGGGAGCGCGCCCCGGCAGCCCGGGGCCGCCCTCGCCGTGGACAGCGAGGGCACGGCCATCGGCTCGGTGTCCGGCGGATGCGTGGAGGGCGCGGTGTACGAGCTGTGCCGGCAGGCCCTGGATGACGGCGAGAGCGTCCGGGAGCGTTTCGGATACAGCGACGACGATGCCTTCGCCGTGGGCCTGACCTGCGGCGGCATCATCGACATCCTCGTGACCCCGGTCCCCGTGGGCTCTCCCGCGCGGGACGTGTTCGCGGCCGGTCTGGCCGCCGCCGCCCGTGGGGAGGCGGCGGCGGTCGCCCGGATAGCCGAGGGCCCGGCCGAGCTGATGGGCCGCGCGGTGCTCGTCCGCGCCGAGGGCCCCTTCCAGGGAGGCTTCGGAGGCCACCCCGAGCTGGACCGCACCATCGCCGAAGAGGCCCGCGCCATGCTCGACGCCGGCCGGACTGGCGTGCTGGAGGTAGGTGCCGACGGCAGGCTCTGCGGAGAGCCGCTGAAGGTGCTGGTCGAGTCCAGCGTCCCGCCCCCGCGGATGATCGTCTTCGGGGCCATCGACTTCGCCTCCGCCCTGGTGCGCATCGGCAAGTTCCTCGGCTACCGGGTCACGGTGTGCGACGCGCGGCCGGTGTTCGCGACGAAGACCCGCTTCCCCGAGGCGGACGAGATCGTCGTCGACTGGCCGCACCGCTACCTGGAGACCACCGCGGTCGACGGCCGGACCGTCCTGTGCGTGCTCACGCACGACGCCAAGTTCGACGTGCCGCTGCTCGAACTGGCCCTGCGGCTTCCCGTCGCCTACGTCGGCGCCATGGGCTCCCGCCGCACCCACGAGGACCGCAACAAGCGGCTCCGCGAGGTCGGCGTGACCGAGCTCGAACTGGCCCGGCTGCGCTCCCCGATCGGCCTGGACCTCGGCGCCCGCTCCCCGGAGGAGACCGCGCTGTCCATCGCCGCCGAGATCGTCGCCAACCGCCGCGGCGGCACCGGCGCCGCCCTGACCGGGGCGCACATCCCGATCCACCCCGATCTCCAGGCCACCTCGACCACGGTGATCGGCAGGATCGGCTCCGTCGCTTGAAGAGCTGACGCCGGAACGTGAGAAACCGGAACGTGAGAACAGGGCGCACCCCGTAGGGGTTGTGCCCTTTTATCGTTCCGTCTATGTTACCGCCGGTAACGGGGGGCACCCTCTCCATCCCTTCCCCACAGCGGAGTTGAACGGATGTCACGTACCCTGCGCACCTTGGGCGCGCTGGCCGCGGCCACCCTGCTGACCTCCTTCGCGCCGGCCGCGGCCGCGCCCGGAGAGGGCACCCGCGAGGTGCTCTTCGTCGGGAACAACTGGGAGGGGACCGCCGACGTCCTCGCCTCCACCGGCGATCTCGCCAAGGTCGGCAGGATCAACGTGATCCCCGACAAGGAGGAACGGCTCCGGGAGATCTACCTCAACCCCGTGAAGCTCGGCTTCTTCCTGGGGATCCGCGCCACGGCGGGCGAGGGCCACGACCAGTTCGTGGACGACATGTACACCACGCCCGACGGCTCGGCCGTCGTCGCCTCCCGGCCCAGCTTCGCCGACGTCGTCTCGGTCGACGTGCGGACGGGGCGGATCAACTGGCGCTTTCCCGTCGCCGGTTACCGCGCCGACCACATGGCCGTCTCGCCGGACGGCACCCGGGTCGCGGTCTCGGCCTCCACCGCCAACACCGTGCACGTCCTGGACATCGCCACCGGCCGGCAGGTCGGCTCCTTCGGCACCGGCGACAAGCCCCATGAGAACAGCTTCAGCCGCGACGGCCGCTTCCTGTGGAACAGCTCCATCGGAGACGTGACCTCCGTCCTCGACGCGCCCTGGCTGGACTGGACGAAGGGCGACCGCAAGATCACCGTGGTCGACGCGCAGACCTTCCGCACGGTCCGGGTGATCGACATGCGGGAGCGGCTGGACGCCTTCGGCCGCCCGGACCTGTCGGACGCGGTACGCCCCGTCTCCTTCAGCCCCGACGAGTCGAAGCTCTACTTCCAGGTGTCGTTCTTCAACGGATTCCTGGAGTACGACGTGGCCACCGACCGGATCACCCGCCTCAAGACCCTCCCCGAGAACCCCGCCACCACCACCGACCGCACCAAGTGGGTCAACGACTCCCGCCACCACGGCATGTCCATGAGCCCGGACGGGACCAAGCTCTGCATCGCGGGCACCATGGACGACTACGCGACCGTCGTGGACCGGGCCACCCTCGCCGAAGGGCCGCTCGTACCCGCCGACAAGCCGTACTGGGCCACCGTCGACGGCGACGGCACGGCCTGCGTGATCTCCGAGAGCGGCGCCGACCGGGTCACGGCCATCGACTTCGCCACCGGCGCCAAGCGGGTCTCCGTCCCCGTCGGCGACCACCCGCAGCGGGTCCGTCTCGGCCGCGTCCCGGCGGGCTGGACCGGCCCCGCCGCACGGTAGCCGAACGGCCGCGACGGCGGGGGCGGGCGAGCGGACCGCCCCCGCCGCCCCGGAGCTGGGGTCAGGAGGGCAGCGAGATCCGGGCCGCGGACATGCCGAAGTCCGCGCCCCAGACCCGGGTGGACAGCGCGTCGGGCAGTGCGTGGAGGTCCTCCTCGCGGTAACGGCGGCACTTCCGGTGCCAGTTGAGGATGCCCGCGAGCCAGTCCTCCAGCTCGCCCACGTAGGCGTCGAGCCCGGCCCGGGCCTCCTCGTCCAGCTTCCAGTCGTCGTAGAGCAGCGGCAGCTGGTGGGCGACGATGTGCTCGAACTCCTCGGTGCGCTGCGTCATCAGCGCATGGCAGATGTGCAGCGCCTGCGCGTATCCGATGTCGAAGAAGTTCCGGGTGACGAGCACGTAGTTGTGGACCTCGCCTTCGACCTCCACCTCCTTCTGGTACGAGAAGATGTCGTTCAGCAGGCAGGCGGAGTCGGCGGCCGCGTTCTCCAGGGACCGGATGGTCCCGGAGGCGTAGATCCTCTCGGGAATGCCCCGCCCCGCCTGTCCCAGACGGCACAGGTACATCGTGAGCTGCGAGCCGAAGGTGTGCCGGCGCATCTCCGCGTAGTCCACCGGGTCGGGGATGCGGTTCAGGATCTGGTTCTCCGCCTCCCACACCCAGCTCTCCAGCATGTGTACGAGGGTGGCCCGGAATTCGGCGCGGACGGCCGGGCCCATGCCCTGGCTGGTCCGTACCCACAGGTCGGCGAGGGAACGCTCCATCGCCGTGAGCGGTACGCCCTGCTCGGCGTGGTCGACCGGGATCATGCCGATCAGCCGCGCCGTGGTCGCCTTGGCGGCCGCCAGGTTCTTGGCCTGGGCGAACACCACCGGGTAGTAGTCGTCCCCGTACGTCCCCCAGGTCAGCCAGCAGGCGTTCAGGAGCAGTGCCTCGGGCGTGGCGTCGGGGTCGATGCCGGCCGAGCAGAGCGCGAAGTCGTAGCCCCGCAGCTTCTGTTCGTCCCAGATGGCTGACCCGGGATCGCCGGGCCGCGGGTCCAGCAGGCCCATCCGCCGCGCCCAGGCGACGGATCCCTCGCGCGCGTGGTCCAGGTACGGGCTGAGGGAGAGCGTGAACGGCATGTAGACGTCCGGGATCACGGACGGGCCGGTGCGCTCGAACGGGACGTGGGTGAAGGACCGGCGGCGCATCTCCATCGAGCGCCGCGTGAAGACGGACCGGAGGTCGAGCGCGGCGGTGCCGGGCCCGGACGGGAGGAAGGGCAGGGTGAGCGGGGCGGTCGCCCGGGCCTCCTTGTTCATGTAGCGGCTGGAGACCATGTGCCACTCGTGGCCGCCGGACTGCCAGTCCTGGAGGCCCTTGGCGTAGGCCAGGACGGCCGCGATCTCCGCGGGGTTCATGGCCTGGTCGGCGAAGAGCTGGGGGAGCTCGGCGAGCGCGGTCTGCTCGAACTGCTGGAGGCGGGAGGTGAGCAGGTCGTTGGAGGCTTCGGCGGCCTCCTGGGTGGTGCAGCCGAGGAAGGTTTCCAGCACCAGGACGGCGTTGGAGAGCTCGCCTTCGTCGGCGACCTCGCGCTCGTAGGAGAAGAGGTCGTTCCTGATGTGCACGGCGTCGGAGAAGGCGTCGCGCAGCACCCCGAGCGGACGCGAGTGCGCGACGCGCGCCGGGACCTCGGCACAGACGTACTCGATCAGGCCGGCCGACCAGGGGGCGCCGCCCACCTTGCGGCGCATCTCGATGTATTCGAGAGGGTTCGCCACGCGCCCGATGTTGATGTTGGCCAGTTCCCACATCGACTCGTCGAGGAGGTTCTTCGTGGACTCGGAGAATCGTTCCCGCCAGTTGGCCGACATGGCCGGCACGGTCCGCTTCCACAGGTCCGCGAGCCCCGCCTCCACCGGGTTGGTGGGCTCGGGGAAGCCGTCGGCCAGGTCCATCGGCATGAAGGCGGCGAGCTTGTCGAGGTAGTCCTTGGCGCCGTCGCGGTCCTGCGAGCGCTTGTACATCTCCAGGAAGTGGTCGTCGAAGAAGAAGACCCAGACGTACCAGTCGGTGACCAGGGACAGCGCCTCGCTGTCGCAGTCGGGGTGCGTGTACGAGCACAGCAGCGCGTAATCGTGGGAGTCGAGGTCGCTCTCCTCCCAGACGCCGGATCCTTCCAGCATCCCGAGCGCGCGGGCCCATTGCTTGGTGTGGACCCGCGCGTCCTCCAGGTGGGGGTTCAGTCGCGCCGGATAAGGCACATAGAAATCCGGCAGTTGGAACGGCTGCGTCACGGCGGGGTCGGCCCTTCGTCCATGGGTGCGGGGGCCGGTGGCCCGGTCCCCGCACGAGATCAGCAGTGCCCTACCCCTGGTGCCCCTGGGATAAGGGGGAGTTCACCGCTTCAGGTGACGGACGAGTCGTTCTGCGCCGCCGAGGCCTGGTGCGGGATAGAGGCCCCCCGCCCGGGCCGGTCGCCGTACTGGTCGGCCTGGATCCGGAACATGGATGCGTAGCGGCCGCCCTGCGCCAACAGCTCGTCGTGGCTGCCCTGTTCGACGAGCCGGCCCTCGTGCAGCACGTAGATGACGTCGGCGAACCGGACACCCGACATCCGGTGCGAGACGAGGACGACCGCGCGCTGCGGACCTGCCAGGCCGCGGATGCTGTCGAAGGCGGCGATCTCCGCCTCCGGGTCGAGGGCGGAGGTGGGCTCGTCCACGACGAGGACACGGGCGTCGCGGAACCGGGTGCGGGCCAGGCCGAACTTCTGCCACTGCCCGCCGGACAGCTCCGAGGCTCCCCTGAACACCCGGGCGAGCAGGGTCTCGTAGCCGTGCGGAAGCTTCTCGACGACCCGGTCGGCGCCCGCGTACCGGGCGGCCGCGACCACCTCCGCCGCCTGGTCCACCGACCCGTCCGGTCCTTCGGCGGCGGGCCTGCCCATGGCGATGTTGGTACGGGCGGTCACCGGCCAGCGCTCGAAGTCCTGGGTGAGCAGGGCGACCCGGTCGAAGACCTGCTCCCGGTCGGCGTCCCGCACCTCCACCCCGTCCCAGGTCAGCGATCCGGAGTCGGGCAGGTGCAGACCGGCGAGGAGTTTGACCAGCGTGCTCTTGCCGGAGCCGTTCTCGCCGACCAGGGCGACGACGCTGCCCGCGTCGATGGTGAGGGAGACGCCGGTCAGGGCCGGCTCGTCCCGGTCCGGGTAGCTGAAGTCCACGTCGACGAGCCGGAGCGTCCCGAGCCGCTCGGCCAGCGGGAGCCCGCCGGGCGGGATGGCGCGGCGGCCCGCCTCGGCGACGAACCGTTCCATGTCCCGTACGTACAAGGACTCCTCGTGCAGGGTGTTGGTGGTGGCGACGAGGGCGCCCAGGCTGGCCGAGCCGGTCCGCACCGCGACCACGGCGGCGCCGGCGACCGCCAGGTCCATCCGGCCGTTGACGATGAGCGCGCCCATCGCCGCGTAGGTGACGAGGGCCGCGACACCGGACAGCGCGGCGGCCAGCAGTTCGGTGGCCGCCTTGTCCTTGGCGAGGCGGGTGGCCTCGCCCTCGGCGTGCTCGGCCATCTGCCGGTAGTGGCCGAGGAGGTAGTGCCCGACCCCGTGGACCCGCACCTCGGGGGCCGACGTACGGGAGATCAGCAGCTGGCCGATGAGCCGGGAGGCCCGGACGTGTTCCACCCAGGTGATCGTGGAGAGGTAGCGGCGCTGGGCCACCCGCATCGCGCCCCAGCCGCGCGGGGCGGCGATCAGCAGCAGCATGGGCAGCAGCAGCGGGTGCAGCACGGTGAGCACCCCGGCGGTGGCGACGAGGGAGAACAGCCCGCCGAGGGTGGTCACACAGGCCCCGACGGTCCGGCGGGCCGAGGGCGGGCCCCACTGGGCGCTGTCGAGCAGCCGCCGGAAGTCCCCGTCCTCGATGGCTTCGAGCTCCACCTCGACGGCGGCCTTCAGGTACTGCTCGTGCGCGGCCCGCTCCACCTTCGGCTCCAGCCGCCCGGCGGCCGCCGTCGACCGGGAGGCAAGTACGGCGCCCAGTACGGTGACCAGCGCGCCCGCGGCGAGGGAGGGCAGGGCGGCGTGCAGCCGCTCGGCGGCACTGCCCGCGCCGAGCAGCGAACGGAGCACCACGCTGAGGACGAGCAGCCCGACGGCGGAGGTGATCCCCTGGCCGGCCTCGGTGACGGCGACGGTGAGCAGGGCGCGCCGGTCGGTCTGCCAGGCGAGCCGGAGCGTCCCGCCGGCCATGCGGGGCATGGAGCGCAGGGTGGTCAGGAGCCGGCTCTCCAGCCGGGCGTAGTCGTGGTTGGCCCAGCCGGCGTCGTAGCGCAGGGGCCCGCCGAAGAGTCGGCGCTCACTCTCGGAGACGGCGGGCTCGGCGGGCGCGGGCCGCTTGAGGAGCCTCATGAGCGGCCACCTCCGCCCGCTGCCGGGTCGAACGCCACACGAACGTGCACGGATCGCAAGGTTCCTCCCGAGGTGCCGCGGCTGCGCACTGACAGCCGGAAGAACGTGGCTGTTCAGAGCGACGTCACGGGGCGCGGGGAGCGAATGTTCGTACGGAGTTCCGGTGCGGCCGGGGAACCCAAGGGGCGGCCGGGGGCCGGGTCGTGACGCGGCGTTCGAACCACCCGGCGGTGGGGGTGACCCCCTTCGAGGGATTGCGTGACCTCGCGGAGCGCGCAGGAGGCCGTCCCGTTCGTCGCGGGGCGGCCGCGGAATGCCGCGGGGTGTCGGAAGACAGAATGATTGTCCGATTGGGTTAGGTTTGCCCCGTTAATGACTCCGGCGTTCCGGGAGGGACACTGATGGCGATCGATCTGGACAAGGTGCTCGACAAGGCGTGGGCCGACAAGCCGCTCTCCGAGGTGCTCACGGCCCCCGTGGCGGCGCTCAAGGGCGTCACGGACAAGGACGGCGAACTGCTGCACCAGGCGTTCGGCGTCAAGACCGTCGCCGACTTCGGGCAACTGAAGTACGTGCGCTGGGCGCAGGCGCTCGTCGCCCTGAACCAGACCGTCAAGGCGTAGGCCCTCTCGTACGGCTCGCGGTCCGGGCGGGCCGACGAAAAGGCCGTCCCCCTCACCCTTGCGGTTTCCCGTGGGTGAGGAGGACGGCCTTCGCGCGTGGACCGGGGGCCGGACCGGCTACTCGGCCTCGCCCTCCAGGTTGCCCTCCGTGTCCAGGTAGACCTGGCGCAGGGCTTCGAGGACCTGCGGGTCCGGCTTCTCCCACATGCCGCGGGACTCCGCCTCCAGCAGGCGTTCCGCGATGCCGTGCAGGGCCCAGGGGTTGGCCTCCTCCAGGAAGGCGCGGTTCTCCGGGTCCAGGACGTACGTCTCGGTCAGCTTGTCGTACATCCAGTCGGCTACCACGCCCGTCGTGGCGTCGTAGCCGAACAGGTAGTCCACCGTCGCCGCGAGCTCGAAGGCGCCCTTGTAGCCGTGGCGGCGCATCGCCTCGATCCACTTGGGGTTGACCACGCGCGCGCGGAAGACGCGCGAGGTCTCCTCGACCAGGGTGCGGGTCTTGACCGTCTCCGGTCGGGTGGAGTCGCCGATGTACGCCTCCGGCGCCGTTCCGCGCAGGGCGCGGACGGTGGCCACCATGCCGCCGTGGTACTGGAAGTAGTCGTCCGAGTCCGCGATGTCGTGCTCACGGGTGTCCGTGTTCTTCGCGGCGACGGTGATCCGCTTGTACGCGGTCTCCATCTCGCTGCGGGCGGGGCGGCCCTCCAGGCCGCGGCCGTACGCGTACCCGCCCCACACCGTGTAGACCTCCGCGAGGTCGGCGTCCGTACGCCAGTCGCGGGAGTCGATCAGCTGGAGGATGCCCGCGCCGTACGTGCCCGGGCGCGAGCCGAAGATACGGGTGGTGGCGCGGCGTTCGTCACCGTGCTCGGCCAGGTCCGCCTGGGCGTGGGCCCGGACGAAGTTCTGGTCGGCCGGCTCGTCGAGCGAGGCGGCCAGCCGCACCGCGTCGTCGAGGAGGCCGATGACGTGCGGGAACGCGTCGCGGAAGAAGCCCGAGATGCGCAGCGTCACATCGATGCGGGGACGGCCCAGTTCCGCGAGCGCGATCGCCTCCAGACCCGTCACACGGCGCGAGGCCTCGTCCCAGACCGGGCGGACGCCCAGCAGGGACAGGGCTTCCGCCACGTCGTCGCCCGAGGTGCGCATCGCGCTGGTGCCCCACAGGGACAGGCCGACGGAGGCGGGCCACTCGCCGTTGTCCGTGCGGTAGCGGGTCAGCAGGGACTCGGCGAGGGCCTGGCCCGTCTCCCACGCGAGGCGGGAGGGGACGGCCTTCGGGTCCACCGAGTAGAAGTTCCGGCCGGTGGGCAGGACGTTGACCAGGCCGCGGAGCGGGGAGCCGGACGGGCCGGCGGGGATGAACCGGCCGTCCAGGGCGGCGACCACGTGGGCGATCTCGTCCGTGGTGCCGGCCAGGCGCGGGACGACCTCGCGGGCGGCGAAGTCCAGTACCGCCGCGACGTCCGCGGAATGCGCCGAGGCGGCCGAAGCCACCGCCGACGGGTCCCAGTTCGCGTCCTCCATCGCCTGGACCAGGGCGCGGGCCTGCTCCTCCACGGCGTCCGCCGAGGTGCGGGTGGCCGCGGACTCGTCCAGGCCCAGCGCCTCGCGCAGGCCCGGCAGCGCCGTCGTACCGCCCCAGATCTGGCGGGCGCGCAGGATCGCGAGGACCAGGTTCACCCGGGCCGCGCCGGTCGGGGCGCCGCCCAGTACGTGCAGACCGTCGCGGATCTGGGCGTCCTTGACCTCGCACAGCCAGCCGTCGACGTGCAGCAGGAAGTCGTCGAAGCCCTCGTCGTCCGGGCGCTCTTCGAGGCCCAGGTCGTGGTCGAGCTTCGCCGCCTGGATCAGGGTCCAGATCTGCGCGCGGATGGCCGGGAGCTTCGCCGGGTCCATCGCCGAGATCTGGGCGTACTCGTCCAGGTGCTGCTCCAGGCGCGCGATGTCCCCGTAGGACTCCGCGCGCGCCATCGGGGGCACCAGGTGGTCGACCAGGGTGGCGTGCACGCGGCGCTTGGCCTGGGTGCCCTCGCCCGGGTCGTTGACCAGGAACGGGTAGATGAGCGGCAGGTCGCCGAGGGCGGCGTCGGGCGCGCAGGCCGCCGACAGACCGGCGTTCTTGCCCGGCAGCCACTCCAGGTTGCCGTGCTTGCCCAGGTGGATCATCGCGTCGGCGCCGAAGCCGCCGTCCTCGGCGCGGGCCTGGATCCAGCGGTACGCGGCCAGGTAGTGGTGCGACGGGGGCAGATCGGGGTCGTGGTAGATCGCGATCGGGTTCTCGCCGAAACCGCGCGGCGGCTGGATCAGGATCAGCAGGTTGCCGCGGCGCAGGGCCGCGAGGACGATGTCGCCCTCGGGGTTGCGCGAGCGGTCGACGAACATCTCGCCCGGGGCCGGACCCCAGTGCTCCTCCACGCTTTCGCGCAGCTCGGCGGGGAGCTCGGCGAACCAGCGCCGGTAGTCGGCGGCCGGGATGCGGACCGGGTTGCGGGCCAGCTGCTCCTCGGTGAGCCAGTCCTGGTCGTGGCCGCCGGCCTCGATCAGGGCCCGGATCAGCTCGTCGCCGTCGCCCGAGACCAGGCCGGGGATCTCGTCGGCGGGGCCGAAGTCGTAGCCGCCGGCGATGAGGGTGCGCAGCAGCTCCACGGCGCTGGCCGGGGTGTCCAGGCCGACCGCGTTGCCGATACGGGAGTGCTTGGTGGGGTAGGCGGAGAGGACCAGCGCGACCTTCTTGTCGCGGCGGTCGATGTGCCGGAGCCGGGCGTGGCGTACGGCGATCCCCGCGACCCGGGCGGCCCGCTCGGGATCGGCCACATACGCGGGCAGGCCGTCCTCGTCGAGCTCCTTGAAGGAGAACGGGACGGTGATCAGACGGCCGTCGAACTCGGGCACGGCGACCTGGGTGGCGGCGTCGAGGGGGGACAGACCCTCGTCGTTCTCCTCCCAGTTGCTGCGCGAACCCGTCAGGCACAGCGCCTGGAGGATCGGCACGCCGAGCGCCGCGAGCGCGCCCGCGTCCCAGGACTCGTCGTCCCCGCCCGCCGAGGCGGTGGCGGGGCGGGTGCCGCCGGCCGCGAGGACGGTGGTGATGACGGCGTCGGCCCCCTCCAGCTCGGCCAGCAGCTCGGGCTCCGGGGTGCGCAGCGACGAGACGTAGAGCGGGAGTGCCTGCGCGTCCTGGGCCTCGATGGCCTCGCACAGGGTGTGCACGAAGGCGGTGTTGCCGCTCATCTGGTGGGCGCGGTAGTAGAGCACGGCGACCCGGGGGCCGGACGTCCGCCGCGCGGTGCGCTCCAGGGGGCCCCAGGTGGGGGCGGCGGCGGGCGGCTCGAAGCCGTGGCCCGTGAGGAGGACCGTGTCGGACAGGAAGCGGGCCAGCTGGCCGAGGTTGGCGGGGCCGCCGTGCGCGAGGTAGCCGTGGGCCTCGGCCGCGATGCCGATCGGGACCGTGGAGGCCTCCATCAGCTGGGCGTCCGGGGCCTGTTCGCCGGTCAGGACCACGACCGGGCGGGTCTGGCCGGGGGCGAGCAGCAGGTCGAGGCCGTCCTGCCAGGCGCGCAGGCCCCCGAGGAGGCGTACGACGACCAGGTCCACGCCGTCGAGGAGGCCGGGGAGGTCGTCGAGGGGAAGGCGGGAGGGGTTCGCGAACCGGTACGGGACGGGGCCGTCCGCGGCGCGGGCGCTGAGCAGATCGGTGTCGGACGTCGACAGCAGCAGGATCATGCGGCGGCAGGCCTTCCTCGGGGTTTCCGCGCCCCGGGCAGTGAGGGCGGCGGGAGTTCCTGACTCACCCCGTGGATCGCTCCGCGGGGTTCACAGTGGCGGGACCGCGCCGGAATCTCACCGGGCTTCCTCCCATGTCGCCGTCCTCGGCGATGGCGGGCCGAGTGGTCCGCCGGGGGTCATCCTAGGGGGCCTTCGTCCTGGCCGGGAGTGGGGGTGGTCCGCCGCGGCGTTGCTGCCGGGGCTCTGCCCCGGACCCCGCGCCTCAAACGCCGGCGGGGCTGGATTTGGCTGGACTGTGCTGGTGGGACGGTTGAGACGGTGGGAGGGGGCGGGGTGGTGACGGACACAGGTCGGGGGAGGGGAATCGTAGGTATGCTCGCCGCCATGCCCCAGCCCCCTGCCGCCGCATCGCGGGACGAACCCGTCATACGGGAGCGTGGTGACGCCTGCCCCGGCGCGCTGCGGCTGCACCCGGCGGACGACGGGTTCCTCGCGCGGGTCCGGATCCCGGGCGGGCTGCTCGGCGCCGCGCAGGCCGCCGCGCTGGCGGACGCCGCCGACCGGTTCGGCGACGGTCACCTGGAGCTGACCTCGCGCGGGAACGTGCAACTGCGCGGGCTGTCCGACGGCTGCGGTGCCCGGCTGGCCGAACTGCTCGACACGGCCGGGCTGCTGCCCGCGCCGGGCCACGAGCGGATCCGCAACATCGTCGCCACCCCCCTCGCCGACCCCGCTCCGGTCCGCGCCCTGGACGAGGCGCTCTGCGCCGAACCGAAGGCCGCCGCCCTGTCCGGCCGGTTCCTGTTCGCCGTCGACGACGGGCGCGGGGACGTGGCCGCCCTCGACCCCGACGTGACCCTGCTCGCCCGGCCCGGCGGCCGGGTGCTGGTCCGGCTCGGCGCGGCGCCCGACGCCGTCGAGGTGGCCGCCGCCGACGCCGCGCGGGCCGGGCTGGAGGCAGCACTCCACTTCCTCGACGCCGCGGCCGCCGCCGGAACCCGGGCCTGGCGGATCGCTGAACTTCCCGCCGAACACGCCCTGGACGCCCAGGAGTTCACCACCCGGCTGGAGAGCAGGGGCTTGCGCGCGCGGTACGTCCCCGACGCGCCCCGCCCGTACGCGGACCCGCCCGCTCCCGGGGTGCACGCGGGCGCGCTCTGCGTACTGGTCCCCCTCGGCCGGCTCGGCACCGCACCGTGGCGGGAACTGCCCGGCGACCTGCGGATCACGCCGTGGCGCAGCATCGTCGTCACCGACACCGCCGCCCGCCCCGCCGGGCTCGTCACCACGCCCGACAGCGCCTGGGAGTCCGTCACCGCCTGCACCGGCCGGCCCGGCTGCGCCAAGTCCCTGGCCGACGTACGCGCCGACGCGCGAGCCGTCGCCGAGCGGACGCGCGGGCCGCTGCCCGTCCACTGGTCCGGGTGCGAGCGCCGCTGCGGGCGCCCGCGCGCCGCCGCCTGGGTGGACGTGGTGGCCACGCCCGACGGCTACCGGCTCGGCGCGGACCCGGTGGCGCCCCACGAACTCACGGCGGCTCTCGCCGCCGCACGCAACCAACGCCCAGTGTCCGAAGCCGCAGTGAAGAAATGAGCGAGTACACCGTGTTCGAGTACGAGAAGGACGGCGCCGCGATCTACCGCCAGTCCTTTGCCACGATCCGCGCCGAGGCGGACCTCTCCGGGCTGCCCGCCTCGGTCGCCCAGGTCGCGGTGCGCATGATTCACGCCTGCGGGATGACCGACCTGCCCCGCGACCTGGGGTACACGCCCGACGTGGTGCTGCGGGCCCGCGCCGCCCTGGAGGCGGGCGCGCCGATCCTGTGCGACGTGCAGATGGTCGCCAGCGGGGTCACCCGCAAGCGGCTGCCCGCCGGCAACGAGGTGATCTGCACCCTCTCCGACCCGGCGGTGCCGGACCTGGCCGCGAAGATGGGCACCACGCGCAGCGCCGCCGCCCTCGAAGTCTGGCGCGACCGCGGCCTGTTGGAGGGCTCCGTGATCGCCGTCGGCAACGCGCCGACCGCGCTCTTCCGGCTGCTGGAGATGATCGAGGAGGGCGCTCCGCGCCCGGCCGCCGTCATCGGCGTGCCCGTCGGCTTCATCGGCGCCGCCGAGTCCAAGGACGCCCTCGCCGCGCACCCGTCGGGGCTCGACCACCTGATCGTGCGCGGCCGCCGCGGCGGCAGCGCCATCGCCGCCGCCGCCGTCAACGCCATCGCGAGCGTGGCCGAATGAGCGCCGGACGCCTCTACGGCGTGGGGCTCGGGCCCGGCGACCCCTCCCTGATGACGCTGCGCGCGGTCGAGGTGATCGCCGGGGCCGACGTCGTCGCCTACCACAGCGCCCGCCACGGCCGGTCCATCGCCCGCTCGATCGCCGCGAAGCACCTGCGCGCCGACCACATCGAGGAGCCGCTGGTCTACCCGGTCACCACCGAGACCACCGACCACCCCGGCGGCTACCAGGGCGCGATGGAGGAGTTCTACGAGTCCGCGGCCGCCCGCCTCGCCGCACACCTGGACGCCGGCCGGACCGTCGCCGTGCTCGCGGAGGGCGATCCGCTCTTCTACAGCTCGTACATGCACATGCACAAGCGGCTCGCGGACCGGTACGAGACCGAGGTGATCCCCGGGGTCACCTCGGTGAGCGCCGCCGCCGCCCGGCTCGGCACCCCGCTCGTCGAGGGCGAGGAGGTCCTGACCATCCTCCCCGGCACCCTGCCCGAGGACGAGCTCGCCGCCCGCCTGGCCGCCACCGACTCGGCCGTCGTGATGAAGCTCGGCCGGACCTTCCCCGCCGTGCGCGGGGCGATGGAGAAGAGCGGCCGGCTCGCCGAGGCGCGCTACGTCGAGCGCGCCACCATGGCCGGGGAGCGCACCGGAGTCCTCGCGGGCATCGACCCCGGGTCCGTCCCGTACTTCGCCGTCGCCGTCGTCCCCAGCCGGATCGGCAACCCGGGCAGCGTGCCGTCCGGCCCCGGCGAGGTCGTGGTCGTCGGCACCGGCCCGGCGGGCCCGCTGTGGCTGACCCCCGAGACCCGGCGGGCGCTGGCCGACGCCGAGGTGCTGGTCGGCTACACGACCTACCTGGACCGGGTCCCGGCCAGGCCGGGCCAGATCCGGCACGGCTCCGACAACAAGGTGGAGTCCGAACGCGCCGAGTTCGCCCTCGACCTGGCCCGGCGCGGACAGCGGGTGGCCGTGGTCTCCGGCGGCGACCCCGGGGTCTTCGCCATGGCCACGGCGGTCCTGGAGGTCGCCGGGCAGGCCGAGTACAAGGACGTGCCCGTACGGGTCCTGCCGGGGCTGACGGCGGCCAACGCGGCGGCCGCCGCGGCCGGTGCGCCGCTCGGCCACGACTACGCCACCATCTCGCTGTCCGACCGGCTCAAGCCCTGGGAGGTCATCGCGGAGCGGCTGCGCGCGGCCGCCTCGGCGGACCTGGTGCTCGCCCTGTACAACCCCGGCTCGCGCAGCCGGACCTGGCAGGTGGCGCAGGCCCGCGAGCTGCTGCTGGAGCTGCGCTCGCCCGGGACCCCGGTGGTCGTCGCGCGCGACGTCGGCGGCCCGGAGCAGTCGGTGCGGATCGTCACGCTCGCCGAACTGGAGCCGTCCGAGGTGGACATGCGCACCCTGCTGCTGATCGGGTCCTCGCAGACCCAGGTCACCGAGCGGGCCGACGGATCGAGGATCACCTGGACGCCGCGCCGCTACCCGTGACCGGGTGAGGTGAACGAGAGGGCCCGGCATCCGGGGGCGGGCGATCCGCCGCCCCGGATGCCGGGCCTTGTGCGTCCTACCAACTCTGCGCGCTGCCCAGCCAGTTCAGGGCCGCGGCCACCGAGTCCGCCTCCGGTACGTCCTGCGGTACCGCTGGGCGGCGCACCACGAGGACCGGGATGCCGGCCTCGCGGGCCGCGGTGAGTTTGGGGGCGGTGGCCGAGCCGCCGCTGTCCTTCGTCACCAGTACGTCGATCCGGTGCCGGGCGATCAGCTCCCGCTCGTCGTCCAGGGTGAACGGGCCCCGGGCGAGCAGGACTTCCAGGCGTGGCGGCACCGGCGCCGCCGGGGGGTCCACCGAACGCACCAGGAACCAGGTGTCGGTGAGGTGTGCGAAGGTGTGCAGGCCCATCCGGCCGGTGGTCAGGAACGCGCGGGAGCCGAGACCGGGCAGCCGGTCGGCTGCCTCTTCCAGGGAGTCCACGAAGGTCCAGTCGTCGCCCGGCCGCGCAGTCCAGCCGGGGCGCCGCAGTGCCAGCAGGGGTACCCCCGTGAGCGCCTGAGCCTCGGCCGCGTGGAAACTCATCCGCTCCGCGAAGGGATGGGTGGCGTCGATGACGCGGGTGACGTCGTGGGCGACGATCCAGGCGGCGAGGCCCGCGATTCCGCCGAAGCCGCCGATCAGGGTCTCGCCCGGCGGGAGCACGGGCGAGGCGACCCGCCCCGCGAGCGAGGTGGTCACCCGGCACGAGGGGTCGGATGCCAGTGCCTCCGCGAGGCGGCGGGCCTCGGTCGTGCCGCCGAGGATCAGGACGTGGTGGGCGGGGAGGGGCCCCGGTTCAGCAGACATGCCGGTCGCGTTCGGGGGAGTAGAGGTGGCTGTCGCGGAACTGCTCCGCGCCCAGCGTACGGCCCACCACGATGACCGCGGTGCGGACCAGCCCGTGCTCCTTCACCTGGGCCGCGATGTCGGCCAAGGTGCCGCGCAGGATCAGCTCGTCGGGGCGGCTGGCCATCGCCACCACCGCCACCGGGCACTGGGCCCCGTAGTGCGGCAGCAGTTCGTCGACGACCCGGTCCACGTAGCGGGTGGCCAGGTGCAGCACCAGCAGCGCGCCGCTGCGCCCCAAGGTGGCCAGGTCCTCGCCCGGCGGCATCGGGGTGGCCTGCTGGGCGATCCGGGTCAGGATCACCGTCTGGCCGACGGTGGGCACGGTCAGCTCCCGCTTCAGCGCCGCGGCCGCCGCGGCGAAGGCCGGTACGCCCGGGACCACTTCGTACGGGATGCCGGCCGCGTCGAGCCGCCGCATCTGCTCCGCGACGGCGCTGAAGATGGACGGGTCACCGGAGTGCAGCCGCGCCACGTCCTGGCCCGCCGCGTGCGCCCGTACGCACTCGGCGACGATCTCGTCCAGGTTCAGCTGCGAGGTGTCCACCAGCCGGGCGTCCGCCGGGCATTCCGCGAGCAGTTCGCGGGGGACGAGGCTGCCCGCGTACAGGCAGACCGGGGCGGCGGCCAGCGTCCGGGCACCGCGCACCGTGATCAGGTCGGCGGCGCCGGGGCCCGCACCGATGAAGTACACGGTCATGTCAGAGATCCTTCTCGTTCGTCGACTTCGTCACCGACCACTGGGTGACCGGCATGGCCTGGCGCCAGCCCGTGAAACCGCCGACCGGCACCGCGTGCGCGACCGACAGCTTCACCAGTTCGCCGCCGTGGCGCCGGTAGCGGTCGGTGAGGACCGCCTCCGACTCCAGGGTGACCGTGTTGACCACCAGCCGGCCGCCGGGGGCGAGCGCTGCCCAGGCCGCGTCGAGCAGCCCCGGCGCGGTCAGCCCGCCGCCGATGAACACCGCGTCGGGGGCGGGGAGGCCCGCGAGGGCGTCCGGCGCGGCGCCGACGACGACGTGCAGGCCGGGCACGCCGAGCGCCGCCGCGTTACGGGTGATCCGCGCCGCCCGTTCAGGGACGCGCTCCACGGCCACCGCCCGGCAGGAGGGGTGCGTGCGCATCCACTCGATGCCGATGGAGCCGGAGCCGCCGCCGATGTCCCACAGCAGCTCGCCGGGGGCCGGGGCCAGCGCGCACAGGGTCGCGGCCCGGACCCGGCGCTTGGTGAGCTGTCCGTCGTGCTCGTACGCGGCGTCCGGCAGGCCCGGCGTCGCGCCGATCCGGGGCGCCGGGTGAGAGGGGTCACGGCGGCAGTCCACGGCCACCACGTTCAGGGGGTCGCCCGGCGGGTGGTCCCAGCCGTCGGCGAGGCCCTCGTACGCTTCCTCGCGCTCGGAGCCGAGCTGCTCCAGCACCCGGATCCGGCTCGGGCCGAAGCCCCGCTCCCGGAGCAGGGCGGCGATCTCGCCCGGGGACGCCGCTCCGGCGCTGAGCACCAGCACGCGCCGCCCCTCGTACAGCGCGGCCGCGAGCCGGGCCACCGGGCGGCCGACGACCGTGACCACCTCGGTGTCCTCGACCGGCCAGCCCAGGCGGGCGCAGGCGTAGGAGACCGAGGAGGGGTGCGGGTACACCCGCAGGGCGCGGGGCCCCAGCTCCTGCGCGAGGGCCCGGCCGATCCCGTAGAACATGGGGTCGCCGCTGGCCAGCACCGCGATCCGGCGGCCCGCGTGCTCGGCCATCAGCTTCGGCACGGCCGGCCGCAGCGGGCTCGGCCAGGCCACCCGCTGCCCGGGGCACAGGTCGGCCGGCAGCAGGTCCAGCTGGCGCGGGCCGCCGATCAGCACCTCGGCGCAGGACAGCGCCGAGCGCGCGGCGGCGCTGATCCCGGCCCAGCCGTCGGCGCCGAGGCCGACGACCGTGACGGGGGCGGGGGGCGGTGCGGAGCTCACTGCGCGGTTACCTCGGAACGGGAAGGAGAGCGGAAGGCGGGCGGACCGCAGCCTACTGGCCTGCGCGTACGCCTGTCCGTACCACCCCCGCTCCGGCGCCCGGCCCCGGCCGGTCTACTGTCGGTAGCCCATCGATCGCGAGGGAGCCCGCCATGCCCGGCTGGAACGCCACGAACATCCCCGACCAGAGCGGCCGGACCGCGGTCGTCACGGGGGCCAACAGCGGGATCGGCTACATCACCGCCCGCGAGCTCGCCCGGAGCGGTGCCTCGGTCGTCCTGGCTTGCCGCAGCGCCGCGCGCGGGCGCGCCGCCGAGGTCAGAATACGTTCCGAAGTGCCGGGAGCCGAAGTGGAGTTCGCCCCGCTCGACCTCGCCGACCTAGCTTCCGTACGGGAGTTCGCCAAGGACTACGGGCAGCGGCGGGAGTCGCTGGACCTGCTGGTCAACAACGCGGGCGTGATGGCGTTGCCGTACGGGCGGACCGCCGACGGGTTCGAGACCCAGTTCGGGGTCAACCACCTCGGGCACTTCGCGCTCACCGGGCTGCTGTTGCCGAGGCTGCGGGCCGCCGCGCCGGGCGCCCGGATCGTCAACGTCTCCAGCGGATTCCACGCCCTGGCCGACGTCGACCTCGACGACCTGGACGGCGAGCACGGCTACCGGCGCTGGATCGCCTACGGCCGCTCCAAGACCGCCAATCTGCTCTTCACGCACGAGCTGTCCCGGCGCTTCGCCGCCGCCGGCTCCACCCTCGTCGCCGCCGCCGCGCACCCCGGCTACGCCTCATCCAACCTCCACGCCGGAGCCTCGAAGCTGGAGGGCCCCACCTTCAACTCGCGCGTGGCGGCGTTCGGCAACGCGTTCGTCGCGCAGCCCGCGTCCTCGGGTGCGCTGCCCACGCTCTACGCGGCCACCGCGCCCGGGGTCGGGCCCGACGACTTCATCGGGCCGCGGTTCGGCTGGCGCGGGGCGCCCGTACGGTCCTGGAGGGCGAAGCGGACCTTCGACGACACGTCGGGCGAACGGCTCTGGGCCGCCTCCGAGAAGCTCACGGGAGTCTCGTACGCGTCCCTGCCGCGCTGATCGGCCGGGCGTGCCCATCCGCCGGGCGCGCTGATCCCGCCGGGGGCGCGGAGCCGCTCCTGAGCGCCCCCGTCCGCCCCCGGACGCCTCAGGGCGCCCCGGACGGGACCTGACCGCGGCGCCCCGGCGGCCGGACAATCGGTGGCATGGACGACACTCCGGACAACCACCCAGTCTAATCGGGGCGCAGGGAGCGCCAGATGAGGTCCGGGAGGTAGCGCGCGGCCTCCGCCAGGTCGATCTCGTAGGTGCTGGACAACCAGCGGCGCGCGACTTCGGTGAGCGGCCCCATGACCATGACCTCGATCACGGCTGCCGGGAGGGGGGCGACCTCGCCGCGCTCCATGCGCGCCCCCATCCACTGCATGATGGCCGCGAACTTCTCCGTCTTGGCCGCGCCGATCTCCTCGGCGTGGGCCACGAGGTAGCCCGAGTAGGCCGAGGCGTGCAGGAACAGTGCGACGTCCCGGTGTTCCTCGGTGAAGCGCAGGTAGGACGCCACCCACGCCTGGACACCGGTGCGCGCGGTCCGGCACCGGGTCAGTGCGGCCACCATCTCGTCGCACAGCTGGTCCATGCAGCGGATGTAGAGGGCGGCGGCCAGGCCGTCGAAGCTGCCGAAGTGGTGGTAGAGGCTGCCGAGGCTCACACCGCCGGCCGCGACGACCGCGTTCACCGTGAACCCCTGCTGGCCGGACTCGGCGAACACCCGCAGTGCGGCGGTCAGGATCAAGTCGACGGTGGCCTCGCCGCGTTGTTGCTTAGGAGACATGTGGGATCCCGTCGGTGTCCGTCGCGGTGTTTCTGTGACCTGTGGCGCGCAGAGAGCCTAGCAAGACCTGGAACTAGAAGATCTTTCTAGAAAGACCCTCCATGAAATCGGCCGGCGCGCCACACTGGGCAGTCAGCCGGACCCGTGTGCACCCGCCCCCCTCATCCCCTGGAGCAGCCGGTGTCGTCGCAGGAGATCCCCATCCAGCTCACCCCGCAGCAGGCTGCCCACGGTGTGATCCTCACCGTCCAGTTGCCGGCGGGCCCGACGCGTGTCCGCATCCCGCACACCCGGGACGGGGACCTCGTCCGGGCCCGCGTCGGCGACGCCGAGGTGCTGCTGCGCATCCGGGTGGCCGGAGCCGGAGCCGGAGCCGGAGCGGGCACCGGGGCCGCGGGTGCGCCCCGGCCCGGAGCGGCCCCCGCGGCGGGCGGCCGCGGCTGCCTGGTGGCGCTCGCGGTCCTGGTGGTGCTGGCCATCGGCATCGCCGCCGTGCTGAGCGGCGGGGACGACGGCGCGAGCAGGGTCTCCGCCTCGGGGGCGCCCACCGAGCCTGCGAGCCGGGCGCCCACCGCGTCGCCGAGTCCCTGGAGCGCCGAGCCCGTCGCCCCGTCCAGCCGAGCGGCAGTCCCGGTACCCAGCCTGGAATTACCCAGCCCGGAGCCCACCCCGTACGACCGCGGCACCTGCCTCAACGGGAGCCTGCCGGACTCGACGACGGCCCAGCGGGTCGACGACATCGACGAGGTCTCCTGCTCGGCGTCCGACGCGCACTACCGGGTGATCGAGTCCATCCCCTTCACGTCGGAACTGGACCGCTGCAACGGCAACCCCAGGACCCAGTACGCCTTCTCCCACCGCTACACCGTCAACGGCAGGGTCATCAGCGAGTACGTGTACTGCCTGGTCGGCATCGGCTCGTACGCCCGCTAGGGCCCGGCTCCCGGCGTTACGAGGACTTCGTGGCGCGTTCGTACAGGGCCCGGACCCCGTCGCCGAAGTAGCTGCTGTACGAGGTCTCGTCGTCGCCCCCGCCGTCCAGGCCGCCGATCACCCCGATCAGCGTGTGCCCGTCGGTCAGCACCGGGCCGCCGCTCGTGCCGTTGGGCACGTCCGCGCAGTCGAGGCGCAGCTGCGTCGGCCCTGCGGCCCGGGCGGTGTTGCGGCAGTCCACCGGCTGCTCGGAGGTGTTCGGGTAGCCCACGACCCGTGCGGGCGCGGGCAGTTCGGGCCGCAGGCCCAGTTCCTCGGCCCTGGTGAAGTCCTCCAGTCGCTGGCCGGGGTAGCCGGGTCGGCGCAGCCGGACGAAGGCGACGTCGTGGTCGGGGTCCTGGTCCTCGGCCCAGCGGGGGTCCACGTCGATCCGGGTGGGAACCCAGACCCCGTACGGAGCCGCGCCGTCCGAGTAGCCGGGGACGAAGGCGAGGTTGGTGCGGAAGCCGCCCGTGTACACGCAGTGGGCGGCGGTGGCGATGAGGTCGCCGCCGGGGGAGTGGACCACCACGGCCGAGCAGTGGTGGTCGGGGTCGCCGTCGTCGCCGGGGGAGAACAGCGCTCCGACGGCGGGCTCGGCGGGCGCCGGCCGGGCCTCCAAGGGGTCCGAGGGCTTCCACCCGGCGGACCTCCAGTGCGCCCTGGGGCCGCTGTCGGCGAAGGCCTTGCCGTCCGTCGGCGGGTCCGCGACCTCGTGGACCATCCCGTCCAGCACGGCGGCCGCCGTCCGGTCGGCCCGCTCGGGATCCTGCTGGTAGACGCCCTGCGCGGTATCCCCGTCCGCACGGTGGGCGGCGACGCCGCGCAGCTCCCACAGGTACCCGGCGCCCACGAAGGCCAGCGCGCCGAGGGCGCCGACGAGCACGGTGGCCCGTACGGCCCGCCCGTGAACCTTGCTGAACATGTGGCACTCCCCGCCCCGCATACGCGTCCGACGCTCCGTTCGATGGGGAGACGGGCGGGATGGGTTCCGAAATCCGGACGTGTCGGTGCTCACAGCGGTTCCCGGCCGCCCGCACGTCACTCCCCGGTCTTCCGCGTGTCATACAACTCGCCTAGCCTCCACGCGACTTGAGCCGCACCGGACCGACAGGAGCCGAAAGCATGAGATTGCGCAACCGGATGGCGGGCGCGGTGACCGCCGCAGTGGCGGCCGTGGCCCTCGTACTGGGCGCGGCCCCGGCCGGCGCGGCCGGTACCGGCGCCTTCGACGACCTCCCGTACGCGGGATCGACCGGAGTCGGCGTGCACAACGCCTACGAGAAGGCCAAGTACCCGTACTTCGCCGACGCGCTGGACTCGGGCGCCGCCATGCTCGAACTCGACGTGTGGACCAATTTCTTCGGCAGTTCGTGGCGGGTCTCCCACGACAATCCTTTCGGCAACGACAGCAACTGCGAGAACGCCACCTCGCCCGCCCAGCTGCGCACCAAGTCCCGCAACCAGAACCTGGCGGGCTGCCTCTCCGACATCCGCAGCTGGCACGACGCCCACCCCGGCCACCGGCCGGTCGTCCTCAAGCTGGAACTCAAGGACGGCTTCGCCGCCAACCTCGGGCGCGGTCCGGCCGAGCTCGACGCGCTGCTGACCGGCAAGCTCGGCGACGCCGTCTACCGTCCCGGCCAGCTGGCCGCCGGTCACCCCGACCTCGACACCGCCGCGCGCGCCGGGGCCTGGCCCAGCCGCGCCGCGCTCGCCGGGAAGTTCATCGTGGAGCTGATCCCCGGCACCTTGGAGGAGGGCAACAGCTCCGACACCCTGTGGACCGACCGCGAGTACGCCACCCACCTGCGCTCCCTCGCGGCCCAGGGCCGGCTCGGCCAGGCCGCCGCGTTCCCGGCGGTGCACCGGGCCGAGGCGGGCGACCCCCGGGTCCGCTACGCCGACGCCTCGCTGCGCCCCTGGTTCGTGGTGTTCGACGGGGACGCGAGCGCGTACGCGTCGGGCTCCATCGACACAGGCTGGTACGACCGCAACCACTACCTGCTGATCGCCACCGACGCCCACAACGTCGCCCCGGCCATCGACTCCACCCGCCCGACCGAGGCGCAGGCACGCGACCGGCTCGCGCTCCTCGCCGGACACCACGCGTCCGTCGTCTCCGCCGACTGGTACCCGCTGCCCCAGGTCCTGGGGACGGTCGTGCCCCGGGGCTGAGCCGCGTCCGCGAGCCTCTCAGGAACCGGTGCGGGAGGCCTCCAGCCGCCGGGCCGGCCCGGTGTGCGCGGAGGCGAGGCTCGCCTCGATCTCGTCCAGCGCGCGGCGGGCGGTGGCGATCCGCTCCTTGACGTCCGGCCCGCCCGCGTCGGGGTCCGGGGCCGGCGCCGGGACCCGGCCGGCTTCCGCCTCCATCTCACGTGCCTCGTCGAGCGAGTTGAGGACGACGCCGATGAGCACGTTCACCAGCACGAAGGAGGCCAGCAGGGCGTAGGAGGCGTAGTAGATGATGCTGAGGCGGGAGATCTGCAGCCCCGCGCGGACGGCGTCGGTGAGGCCGTCGAGCGTGGTCAGCAGGAACAGCGTGAGGGCGGCGCGCCCCACCGAGCCGTAGTGCTGGGGGTCGGAGTCGGCGAAGCAGACCCAGCCGACCATGGCGTACACGTACAGCACGAGCGCGCCGACGAACAGGAAGCTGGCGGTTCCCGGCAGGCTGCGGCCGACGGCGATCAGCAGGATGCGCAGGTGCGGCAGGAACCGCGCGGTGCGCAGGACGCGGGCCAGCCGCAGCATCCGCAGGAGGGTGGTGTTCTCGCGGATCACGGGGACGAAGGCGGAGGCCACGATTGCGAGGTCGAAGAGGTTCCACGGGTCGCGGAAGAATGCTTTCGGCTTGTCCGCGTGCGCGCCCACGCGCAGCAGCATCTCCAGCGTGAACAGGACGAGGCAGCCGTCCTCCGCGGCTCCGAGCACCTGCCGGTATTCCGCGGCCAGCCCGCTGTAGGTCTCCACCCCCATCAACGCCGCGTTGAGCAGGATCACGCAGAAGACGGCCAGCCCGAAGGCGGGGGCCTCCGTGGCCAGCCGACATCTGGCCGCCAGCTTCACGCGGCCGCGCCGGGCCGGCATCGAGACTCTCATCTTGCTCCTCGTACTCGTATCGCCGCAGGCCACACCCGGCGGGGCATGGCGGTCCGCCCTTCTAACGCCCCACATCCGTTCGGGTTTCACCCCGGCGCGCACGACCGCGCCTCCGGCCGCCGGGAGGGCGGGGCCGCAGGGGGGAGTGTCCGGGGTTAGGGGCGGCTAGGGGATCTGCGGCGCTCGGGCCAGGCCATAGGTTCCTGGCGGAAACCGATGGGCACCGAGCGAAGGAGCACCCCCATGGCCGAGGTCAAGCAGACCCCCGAGGCGTGGACCACCCCGGACTTCGTCGCGTACGAGACGGCCTTCGAGGTCACCGCGTACGCCGCGCGTCTGGAGAAGTGAACCGACTGTCGGCGGGCGGGAGTCCGGGCGACCGGCTCCCGCCGTGGCGGGAGAACACCATGACGGCAATTCTGGACGAGACCGAGTTCATCGGCGCGCTGCGCGCGCTGTCCTCCTCCTACTGGGGCGGCCACCCCTTCCACCGGCGGTTGCACGGCGGCGAGCTCGACCGGCGGGCCATGCGGCTGTGGGCCGCCAACCGCTGGTACTACCAGCGGATGCTGCCGCAGAAGGACGCGGCGATCATCAGCAACTGCCCGCTCCCCGAGATCCGGCGAGTCTGGGTGGACCGGCTGGCCTACCACGACGGGACTCCGGACGACGAGGGCGGCATCGCGCGCTGGCTGCGACTGTGCGAGGCCGTGGGCCTGACCCGCGAGGAGGTCCTGGACGAGCGCCACGTGGTCCCCGGGGTGCGCTTCGCGGTCGACGCGTACGTGAACTTCGCCCGGACCCGGCCGTGGGCCGAGGCCATCGCCTCCGGGCTCACCGAGATGTTCGCCGGGCACCTGATGACCCGCAGGGTCGCGGACATGCTCGCGCACTACGACTGGATCCGCCCGGACGACCTGGCCTACTTCACGGACCGCATCGAGGCCGTGTCCGGCGAGGGCAAGGGCACCTTGGACATCGTCGTCCGGCACTGCACGACACGCGAGCAGCAGGACGCGGCCGTCGCCGCGCTCGCGTTCAAGTGCGACGTGCTGTGGCAGATGCTGGACGCCGTCGAACGCGCCGCAGCCACCGACCAGTAGCCACCGGACCTGCAGAAGGAGTGGCCGTGGACCGGCCTGTGCTCGGCCGCGGAGTGCGGCTCATCTACGACAACACGCGGCAGACCCATGTCGTGCTCCACCCGGAAGGGGTGCTCGTGCCCAACGGGACGGCCGTCTCGGTACTCGAACTCTGCGACGGCGCGACGACCGTGCCGCAGATCACCGCGGCGCTGGGCGCCCGGTACGCCGGCGTCCGCGAGACGGAGGTCGGCACCGTCCTGGAGCGGCTCGCCGAGAAGGGCGTCGTGCGATGGACCTGACCACCGCTCCCGCCGCGGGCAGCACGGGCGCGGCCCCGCCGCTCGGGCTGCTCGCGGAGCTCACCCACCGCTGCCCGCTGCACTGCGCGTACTGCTCCAACCCGCTGGAACTCATCGAACGCGAACGCGAGCTGACCACCGGCCAGTGGCTGGAGGTGTTCACCCAGGCGCGCGAGATCGGCGTCCTGCAGGTGCACCTGTCCGGCGGCGAGCCGCTGGCCCGCCCCGACCTGCCCGAGATCGTCTCGCACGTCAGCGGCCTCGGCTGCTACGTCAACCTCGTCACCAGCGGCCTCGGCCTCACCGAGGCGCGGCTCGCGGACCTGGTCGAGCGCGGGCTGGACAACGTACAGCTGTCGGTGCAGGGCGCCGACGCCGCGCGCGGCGACCGGCTCGCGGGGGCCAAGGCCCACCACCACAAGATCGCCGCCGCCGCGCTGGTCCGCAAGCACGGACTTCCGCTCACCGTCAACGCCGTACTGCACCGCGCCAACCACGACCAGGTGGCGGGCTTCATCGACCTGGCGACAAGCATGGGCGCGGACCGGCTGGAGCTCGCCAACACCCAGTACTACGGCTGGGCGCTGCGCAACCGGGAGGCCCTGATGCCCACCCGCGAGCAGCTGGCTGCGGCCGAGCCGGTCGTGCGCGCGGCCATGGAGCGGCTGAAGGGCACGATGGAGATCGTGTACGTGCTCGCCGACTACTACGAGCCCTACCCCAAGCCCTGCATGCACGGGTGGGGCGCGATCCAGCTCACGGTCGCCCCCGACGGCAGCGTGCTGCCCTGCCCCGCGGCCGGCGCGATCACCACCCTGGAACTCGACAACGTCACCGAGAAGCCGCTGTCCGAGATCTGGTACGACTCCGGCTCCTTCAACGCCTACCGCGGCGAGGAGTGGATGCCCGACCTCTGCCGTGGCTGCGACCGGCGCTCCGTCGACCACGGGGGCTGCCGCTGCCAGGCCTTCCTGCTCGCCGGGGACGCCGCGGCCACCGACCCGGTCTGCTCGCGCTCGGACCGGAGAGGCACCGTCGACCTGCTGCTGGCGGGCATCTCGCCGAACCCTCCTGAGCTCGTGATGCGCGGACCGGTGGCGGGACGCCGATGAGGGCCGTCCTGCTCGGAACCGCCGCCGGGGGCGGCTGCCCGCAGTGGAACTGCGCCTGCCCGGTCTGTACGTCGGGTGCGCCCGCGCGGGGCCAGGACGGGCTCGCGGTCAGCGCCGACGGCGTGTCGTGGTACCTGGTCAACGCCTCGCCCGACATCCGCGCGCAGATCCTCGCCACCTCCGAGCTCGCCGCGGGCCCCGGGCCGCGCGACACGCCGGTACGGGGGGTGCTGCTCACGGACGCCGAGATCGACCACACGCTGGGCCTGATGATGCTCCGCGAGGGGGCCGGGCTGCGGGTGTGGGCGCCGCGGGCGGTCCTCGGGGCGCTGGACGAGGCCTTCCCGGTGCGGGGGATCCTCGGCGGCTACAGCGGCTGGGAGTGGTCCGAGACGTCCGTCGACAAGGAGCAGGACGTCGGCGGGCTGCGGGTCAGTGCCTTCGCGGTCGGCGCCAAACGTCCCAAGTACGCGCGCTCGCTGTCCGCGGACGGGCCCGGGGACGGGCCGTGGGTGGTCGCGTACCGCTTCGAGGACCCGGCCACGGGCGGGGCCCTCGTGTACGCGCCGTGCCTGGCCACGTGGCCCGACGGCTTCGACGAGTTCACCGCCGGCGCCAGTTACGTCCTGCTCGACGGTACGTTCCACTCGACGCGGGAGTTCGGCGGGGCCACCGGCTCGGCCGGGGCGACCGGAGCACAGGCCGCGATGGGACACCTGCCCGTGACCGGGGAGGGCGGCAGCCTGGCCCACATCCGGCGGCTGCGCGCCGGGCGGCCGGGCACCCGATGGGCGTACACCCATCTCAACAACACCAACCCGATGGCGGATCCGCGCTCCGAGGCCCACCGCGAGGTGCGCGCGGCGGGCGCGGAGATCCCACCGGACGGGACCCGCGTCGATCTCTGACGCGGTCGAGCTCCGGGGCCGTACGGCGAAGGGTCCGGCCGCCACCAGGCGGCCGGACCCTTCGCCGTCGCTCGCCGCATCGGCGTGCCGAGTCACAGATTTGAGCGTTCACGTGACTCAGCGTGGTGGGGTCTGCGTACCGTGAGAAGCGGCAGCGCCCGTAGGTCTGGCCTCTGTCCGGTCGTTGTCCTGCCCTGTCCCGGCTGTCCCGGATGACGTATGGGCACTGAGCGCTGAGGACATCGGCTCGTCGGAGGTGGGTGCGCATGAGCGTGGACAGTGACGGTACGGAAGACGCCGGCTGGGACGTCGACCCTGAGGACGAACAGGGAGTGGCGGTACTGGCCGCGCTGGGCCGCCAGCTCAGGGCATGGCGGGAGCAGGCGGGCATGCGGGCCGCCGACTTCGGAACGGCGGTTGGGTACGGGGAGGACCTGGTCCGCAAGGTCGAGGCGGGCAAGCGGATCCCCCGCCCCGAGTACCTGGCCAAGGCGGACGAGGTACTGCGGGCGGGCGGGAAGATCGTCGCGATGAAGGCGGACATGGAGCAGGTCCGATACCCGAAGAAGGTCCGGGACCTGGTGCAGATGGAAGGCCGGGCGGTCGAACTGTCGGCGTACGGCAACCACAACGTCCACGGCCTGTTGCAGACGGAAGGCTACGCGCGGGCCCTGTTCGAGATGTGGCAGCCTCCGCAGACCACCGAGGAGGTGGAACGCGGCTTGGCCGCCCGGATGGCACGCCGATCGATCTTCGACCGCAGTCCCGCGCCCGCTCTGTGCTTCGTCCAGGAAGAGGTGACCCTGCGGCGCCGCATCGGGGGGACAATGGTGATGCGTGGGCAACTCGAACGCCTGCTGGAGGTTGCCGAGCTGCGGCACGTAACGATCCAGGTCATGCCCACCGACCTCGAAGAGCACGCCGGAATGGGTGGGTTGATCCAAGTGCTGAAGTTCGCGGACGGATCGGCGGTAGGGCGCTCCGATGGGGCGTTCAACGGCCGCCCCGTCTCCGACCCGAGGCAGGTCAGGATCCTTGAGCAATGCCATGCCATGATCCGGTCCCAGGCTCTCACGCCACGGGAGTCCGTCGCATTCATCGAGCAAGTGCTGGGAGAGACATGACACACGAGTCCGAGCTGGAGTGGTTCAAGAGCAGCTACAGCGACAGCGGCGACATCAATGACTGCGTCGAGGTGGCCACCACCCCCGCCACCGTCCACGTCCGCGACTCCAAGGACACCCGCCTCCCCCACCTCGCCTTCACCCCCCGCGCCTGGACGGGATTCGTCTCGCAGGCCTGACCCCGTGTTACACAATGACCCGTGCCACAGCGTGAGTCTTGACGGCAGTAGTTGACGGCAACGTCAGCTGACGGGTCGTGCGCAAAGTGGCGGTTCGCCGCCGTCGTCGTTCCGGGTGGCTGGCTCGGCGGGGGCGAGAAGGGCGTTGCCGAGGAGGTCGATGGCGTCGCGCTGGAGGCGGAGCCGGACGTGGGCGTACACGGTGGCGGTGACGCCGATGTGGGCGTGTCCGTGGAGGCGTTTTCCCCACACCACGATCCGCGGGGCGCCGAGTCGTTGGTGGGCAGCGGCGAGCAGGTCGGCGAACTCTCGGGCTCTGAAGCCTTCTTCTCGCCCGTTCGGCCACGGTAGGGCTGGGTCCGGTAGATCAACCGCGTCCGGCGGCCGGGTCCGACGTAGACCATGTCGGCCATCAGCACCCGGACCGAGCCCCTCCCGGTCACCTCCCGTGCCTGGTCTGGCCGCGACGGGACCAAGTGCGGCCCTTCACGGGGCGCACGTCCTGCCCACCTCATTCTCGAAGACTGTCCAGTGCCCGGGAACTGGGCTGTCCCCTCACCCGTGACCACTGTTCCAGGGCGCCGCCGCGGCATCCGCGGACTCGCCACGTGCTACTGCTCGATGCGCGGGCACGTGCGGGGATCAGCCGAGCCGGTGCAGCAGGATGGTTGCCTTTGCCCACAGCGGAGGCCCCAAACTGCCAAGACACCGTCCTGCCGGACCTGCTCGGTCACTGCGCTACGCCAGCTGCTGCCGGACCAGGTCGATCACCTGGGGGGCGTGCTGGTTGAGGTAGAAGTGGCCGCCGGTGAACCAGTGGAAGGACGTCGGGCCGTCGGTGTGGTCCGACCACCCCTGGGCCTCCTCGGAGGTGACCTCGGGGTCGCTCTCCCCGTTGAGGACCACGACCGGGCAGGTCAGGGCGGGGCCCGGGTGGTAGCGGTAGGTCTCCGCGGCCTTGTAGTCGCCGCGGATCGCCGGGAGCACCGATCGCAGCAGCTCGTCGTCGGCCAGGACCGCCGGGTCCGTCCCGCTCATCCGCTTGATCGTGGCCAGCAGCTGGTCGTCGGGGGCGAGGTGGACCCGCTCGTTCTCGCGGTGGTGCGAGGGGGCCCGCCGCCCCGAGGCGAACAGGGCAGCGGGCCGGACGCCGGCCGCCTCCAGCCGCAGCGCGACCTCGAAGCCCAGCGTCGCGCCCAGGCTGTGCCCGAACAGCGCGACCGGCCGGTCGCACCACGGCAGCAGCTGCGCGAACACCTGGTCCGCGAGCTCGCGTACGTCGTCCACGCACCGTTCGTGGCGGCGGTCCTGGCGTCCCGGGTACTGCACGGCCACCACGTCGGCCCGCGGGGACAGGGCCCGGGACACGGGGAAGTAGTAGCTGGCCGAGCCGCCCGCGTGCGGGAAGCAGAACAGCCGTACGGGAGCCTCCCCGGCCGGGTGGAAGCGGCGCAGCCAGGCGCTGGGCGCGGCCGGGGTCGCGGGCGTGGCGGTCGTCGGGGGCGTCGCGGTTGTCGGGGGCGTCGCGGTTGTCGTGATGTGGTTCATCCTCGGTGGGTGTCCTTTCGGTGGGGACCGGGCCCGCTCACGGGGCGGTCCAGGTGCCCGGCGGGCGCCAGCCGCGCGCGGGGCCCCAGTCGGCTGCCCGGGGCCGGGCCGCGGCCTCCTCCCCGGCCCCGCCCCGCCGCCGGGCGGCGGAGAGCAGGACGAGGAGGACGGCGGCGAGTTCCGTACTGTCCGGGGCGCCGCGCACGATCGTCATGTGTGGTTCGGCCCGCTCGCTCATCGGGCGTGCTCCTCAGTCATGGGGGGTGTGTCGGTCAGAACGGCGGGTTGCCGTGCTTGCGCTCGGGCAGCGGCACGTGCTTGGCACGCAGCGCGTCCAGCGCGTCCACCAGCACCTGCCGGGTCGTGGCCGGGTCGATGACGTCGTCGACGAGGCCCCGCTCGGCGGCGTAGTAGGGGTGCATGAGTTCCTGGCGGTACTGCTTGACGCGCTGTGCGCGCGCCGCCTCGGGGTCGTCCGCGGCGGCGATCTCCCGGCGGAAGACGACATTGGCGGCGCCCTCCGCGCCCATCACCGCGATCTCGTTCGTGGGCCACGCGAACGACAGGTCCGCGCCGATCGAGCGGGAGTCCATGACGATGTACGCGCCGCCGTACGCCTTGCGCAGGATCACCTGCACCCGGGGCACCGTGGCCGCGCAGTACGCGTACAGCAGCTTCGCGCCGTGCCGGATGACTCCGCTGTGCTCCTGGTCGCTGCCCGGCAGGAAGCCCGGCACGTCCACCAGGGTCACCAGCGGGACGCTGAACGCGTCGCAGGTCTGCACGAACCGGGCCGCCTTCTCCGCGGCATGGATGTCCAGCACCCCGGCGAGCGAGGCGGGCTGGTTGGCGACGATCCCCACCACGTGCCCGTCCAGCCGGGCCAGACCACAGATGATGTTGGTCGCCCAGTTGGCGTGGACCTCGAACAGATCGCCGTCGTCGACGATCTCCTCGATCACGGCGCGCATGTCGTACGAGCGGTTCGGGTCGGCCGGCACCAGCTCCGACAGCGCCTCGCCCGGGCGGTCGGCCGGGTCGGTGGCGGGCACGAAGGGGGGCAGCTCACGGTTGTTGGACGGCAGCAGCGACAGCAGGTGCCGTACCTCTTCCAGGCACTCCTCCTCCGTGTCGTACAGGAACGCGCTCGCGCCGGAGACCGAGGAGTGGACCTGGGCTCCGCCGAGGTCGTTGTGGCTGATCTTCTCCCCGGTCACCGCCTGCACCACGTCCGGGCCGGTGATGTACATCTGCGCGATGTCGCGCACCATGAACACGTAGTCCGTCAGGGCGGGGGAGTACGTCGCCCCACCGGCGCACGGCCCGAGCATCACACTGATCTGCGGGATCACCCCGGACGCGGCCACGTTGCGGCGGAAGATGCCCCCGTACCCGGCGAGCGCGGTGACACCCTCCTGGATACGGGCCCCCGCGCCGTCGCTGAGCGACACCAGCGGGGCGCCCGCCGCCACCGCGAGGTCCATCACCTTGTGGATCTTCTGCGCGTGCGCCTCGCCGAGCGAGCCGCCGAAGATCCGGAAGTCGTGCGCGTACACGAACACCCGCCGGCCGTCGACCTTGCCCCAGCCGGTCACCACGCCGTCGGTGTGCGGCCTGCGGTCCTCCAGGCCGAAGCCCGTGGCCCGGTGCCGGCGCAGCTGCTCGATCTCGCGGAACGTACCCGGATCGAACAGCAGGTCCAGCCGCTCGCGCACGGTCAGCTTGCCGCGGGCGTGCTGCGCCTCGGAGGCGCTCGCGGACGGCCCCAGCTCTACGGACTCCTTGATCGCTCCTAGTTCGGCCACTCGGACACTGACATCGGCAACTGACATGCTCCACCCGTCTCTTCGGCCGTCGGGGCCCGCCTGAAGCGGAGCCGCACTGGGCAGTGCGTGTCATTGAAGGTGGCCGGGGCGGGCGCGGAGAACACCGACCACCCCCCTGACCGCTCGGTGACCCGCCCGCACCCCCGCCCAGCAGGCACGTCGCCACGGGCGGGGCGGGCGCGCGGCGTCCGGCGCGGGGTCCGGGCGGGCGCCGGGCAGGGTCAACACCTGGGGGGATAGGGGTGTCGCGCCCCTTCGGGGCCGACCTAGCGTGCGATCACCCCGTGGCCGGAACTGACCCGGGGCAATCGATACCGAGCTGGGAGCGTGCAGATGTCCGCGGGCTTCGATCCTGTCGCTGATGACTTGTCCGGCGCGGAGGTCCGCCCGGGGGCCCAACTGGCCGCCCGGCTGACCGGACTTCCCGGGAGCGAGCAGTCCAGGCTTCTCCTCGACCTGGTCTGTGCGCAGGCCGCCGACATCCTCCGCAAGGCCCGTCCCGACACCGAACCGGTGGTCGCGACCGGAACCTCCTTCAAGGAACTGGGCCTGGACTCGATCGCCCTGGTCGACCTGCACGCCCGGATCAACGCCGCGACCGGGCTGGGCCTGCCGGTGACCGCCGCGTTCGACCACCCCAGCCCCGAGCTGCTGGCCGCGTACGTCCGTACGGAACTCCTGGGCGGACCCGCCGAGCCGGTGGCCGCGCACCCCGCCCCGGCCGCGGCCGCCCCCGAGGTCTTCGACGGCGAGCCCATCGCCGTCGTCGGCATCGGCGGCCGCTTCCCCGGCGGAGTCCGCTCGGCCGAGGAGCTGTGGGACCTGGTCGCCCGGGGCGGCACCGCCGTCGGCCCCTTCCCCGACAACCGCGGCTGGGACCTCGACGCGCTGTTCGACGACGACCCGGCCACACCCGGCACCTGCTACACCCGCACCGGCGGGTTCCTGCACGACGCCGCCGAGTTCGACGCCGAGTTCTTCGGCATCAGCCCGCGCGAGGCGTTGGCCATGGACCCGCAGCAGCGGCTGCTGCTGGAGACCGCCTGGGAGGCGCTGGAGCGGACCGGCATCGACCCGACCTCGCTGCGCGGCACCCGCACCGGCGTCTTCATCGGCGCTGGCCCCTCCGAGTACGGGCCGCGGGTGCAGGACGCCCCCGAGAGCCTGACCGGCTACCTCGTCACCGGCGGCGCGCTCAGCGTCACCTCGGGGCGCGTCGCCTACGCGCTGGGCCTGGAGGGCCCGGCGCTCACCGTCGACACGGCGTGCTCGGGATCGCTGGTCTCGCTGCACCTGGCCGTGCAGTCGCTGCGCCGCGGCGAGTGCTCCATGGCCCTGGCCGGCGGTGTCACCGTACTGAGCACGCCCGGCCTGTTCACCGAGTTCAGCCGGCAGCGCGGGCTCGCCCCCGACGGGCAGATCAAGGCCTTCGCCGCGGGCGCCGACGGAACCTCCTTCGCCGAGGGCGTCGGCCTGCTCGTCGTGGAACGCCTCGACGACGCCCGCCGCAACGGACACCAGGTGCTCGCCGTCATCCGCGGATCGGCCGTCAACCAGGACGGCGCCAGCAACGGCCTCACCGCCCCCAGCGGCACGGCGCAGCAGCGCGTCATCTTGCAGGCCCTCGCCGACGCCGGGCTGTCCGGCGACGAGGTCGACGCGGTCGAGGCGCACGGCACCGGCACCACGCTGGGCGACCCGATCGAGGCCCGGGCGCTGATCGCCACCTACGGCAAGGACCGCCCCGAGGACCGGCCGCTGTGGCTCGGTTCGGTGAAGTCCAACCTGGGGCACACCCAGGCCGCGGCCGGCGTCGCCGGCCTGATGAAGATGATCATGGCGATGCGGCACGGAGTGCTCCCGCAGACCCTGCACGTCGACGCCCCCAGCGGGAACGTCGACTGGTCGGCCGGGACCGTACGGCTGCTCACCGAGCCCGTGCCGTGGCCGACGGACGAGGACCGGCCGCGCCGGGCGGGCGTCTCCGGCTTCGGCATCAGCGGCACCAACGCGCACATCATCGTGGAGGAGCCGCCCCGCGAGCCGCTGGCGGACACCCCCGCGCCCGCCGGTACCGGCGCCGACGCCCTCACGCCCGGCGCCGTACCCGCCCTCGTACCGGTCGCAGGCCGCTCCGACGAGGGCCTGCGCGCGCAGGCCGCGCGGCTCGCCCAGTACCTGGCCGAACGGCCCGAGCTCACCCCCGGCGACGTCGGGCACTCGCTCGGCACCGGCCGGGCCGCCCTCGAACACCGCGCCACCGTCCTGGCCGCCGACCGGGAGGAACTCCTGGAGGGGCTGCGCGCCCTCGCCGACGGACAGAGCACCCCGGGAACCCGCACCGGGGCCCTCCCCGCCGGGCGCCTCGCCTTCCTCTTCACCGGCCAGGGCAGCCAGCGCCTGGCCATGGGACGGCAGCTGTACGACACCCACCCCGTGTTCGCGGACGCCCTCGCCGACGCGATCGGCTGGCTCGACCTCCAGCTCGACACCTCCCTGTGGGACGTCCTCTTCGCCGAGCCCGGCTCCGAAGCCGCGGCCCTCCTCGACGAGACCCGCTACGCCCAGACCGCCCTGTTCGCCGTCGAGACCGCCCTGTTCCGGCTCGTCGAGTCCTGGGGCGTGCGCCCTGACTTCCTCGCCGGCCACTCGATCGGCGAGATCGCGGCCGCCCACGCCGCGGGCGTCCTCAACCTGGAGGACGCGGCCACCCTCGTCGCCGCCCGCGGCCGCCTGATGCAGGAGCTGCCCCCGGGCGGAGCCATGGTTGCCGTACAGGCCACCGAGGAGGAGGTCCTCCCGTACCTCGGCGAGCAGGTCGCCGTCGCCGCCGTCAACGGCCCCGACTCCGTGGTCCTCTCGGGCGAGGAGAGCGCCGTACGGGCGCTCGCCGACCGGTTCGCCGACCAGGGGCGCAAGACCAAGCGGCTCCAGGTCAGCCACGCCTTCCACTCGCCGCTCATGGAGCCGATGCTGGAAGAGTTCCGGCGGGTCGCGGGCATCCTCACCTACGCCGCGCCGCGCATCCCGATCGTCTCCACCGTCACCGGACGGCTCGCCACCTCCGAGGAACTGCGCTCGCCCGACTACTGGACCGGCCACGTCCGCGAGGCCGTCCGGTTCGCCGACGCCGTGGACTGGCTCTCCGGGCAGGGCGGCGTACGCACCTTCCTGGAGCTCGGCCCCGACGCGGTCCTCAGCGCGCTGGGCCAGCACTGCCTGCCCGAGGAGCGCGAGGCCGACACGGTCTTCGCGCCCATGCTGCGCGCCGGCAAGGACGAGGTCCGCGAGGCGCTCGGCGCCGCCGCCCTCGCCCACACCCGCGGCGCCCTGCTCGACTGGGCCGCCGTGTACGCGGGACGCGACACCCGCCGCGTCGACCTGCCCACCTACGCCTTCCGCACGCGGCGCTACTGGCTCGCCCCCGAGCGGGCCGGCGGTGACCCCTCGGGGCTGGGCCAGCTCGCCGCCCAGCACCCGCTGCTGGGATCCGTCGTCGACCTCGCGGGCGCCGGCGGCACCGTCCTGACCGGCCGGCTGTCGCTGCGTACCCACCCGTGGATCGCCGACCACACCATCGCCGGGGTCACCCTGCTGCCCGGCACCGCCTTCGTGGAACTCGCCCTGCGGGCCGGCGCGGAGACCGGCTGCGCGTTGGTCGAGGAGCTGACGCTCCAGTCCCCGCTGGTCCTGCCCGAATCGGGCGGAGTGGCGCTCCAGGTGGTCGTCGCCGCCCCCGACGAGGCCGGCCGCCGCGCCGTCGAGTGCTACTCGCGCCCCGACGGCGCCGACAGCGCCGACGAGGCCGAGGACGGCTGGGTGCGCCACGCCACCGGCGTCCTCGCGCCCGCCGCCCCGGAAGCGGACGCCGCCGCCCTCTCCGGCCCCTGGCCCCCGGCCGGCGCCGTCCCGCTGGACGTCAGCACCCTGTACGGCGACATGGCGGACGAGGGCTACGGCTACGGGCCCGCCTTCCACGGCGTTCAGGCCGCCTGGCTCCGCGACGGCGAGGTCTTCGCCGAGGTCGAGCCCCCGCAGCCGGCGCGCGCGGACGCCGCGGCCTACGGACTGCACCCCGCCCTGCTGGACGCCGCGCTGCACCCCGCCGACCACGCCCTGGCGGCCCGCGGCAGCCGGCCCGAGGGCACCTGGATCCCCTTCTCCTGGAACGGGGTCACGCTGTACACGTCCGGCGCCTCCGCCGTGCGCGTACGGATCACCGCGCGCGGGAGCGAGGAGCTCGCGGTCACCGTCGCCGCCGCCGACGGCTCCCCCGTCGCCCGGGTCGACTCGCTGCTGCTGCGCGCCGTCACCGGGGCGCAGCTCGCCGGGGACCGGCCCGACCCGCTGCTGCGCGTGCAGTGGAACCCCGTCGAACTGCCCGCCACCGCGGTCGGGTTCGCCGAGTTCGCGGATCTCGCCGATCTGGCGGACGGCCCGGTGCCGCCCGTCGTCGTCCACCGCACCCTCCCCACCCCGGACGGCGACCTGCCCTCCGCCGTCCGCACGGTGGCCGCCGACGCGCTGGCCGCCCTGCGGACCTGGCTGGAGAACGACCGCTACGCCGAGTCCCGTCTGGTCGTCGTCACCCGCGACGGCGCGGCCGTACCCGGCACCGACGTCGACCTCGCGCAGGCACCCGTCTGGGGTCTCGTACGGTCGGCCGAGGCGGAGAACCCCGGCCGCTTCACCCTCGTCGACACCGACGAGGCCGGACTCGCCTCGCTCGGCCGCGCGCTCGCCGGCACCGAACCCGAACTGGCCCTGCGGGGAGCCGGGTCGTACGTGCCGAGGCTGGCCGCCGTACCCGCTCCCGCCGAGGAGCGCCCGGCCCCCTGGGACGAAACCGGCACCGTACTGATCACCGGCGGCACCGGCGGCGTCGGCGCCGAACTCGCCCGCCACCTGGTGCGGCGGCACGGCGTCCGCCACCTCCTGCTCACCAGCAGGCGCGGCCCGGACGCCCCCGGAGCGCGCGAACTCGTCGCCGACCTCGCCGCCCTGGGCGCCGAGGCCACCGTCACCGCCACCGACGTCGCCGACCGGGACGCCCTGGCCGTGCTGCTCGCCGCGATCCCGGCCGCGCACCCGCTGCGCGCCGTGGTGCACGCGGCCGGCGTCATCGACGACGGCCTGACCGGCTCCCTCACCGCGCAGCGGCTCGACACCGTGATGCGGCCCAAGGTGGACGCGGCCTGGAACCTCCACGAGCTGACCGCGGACCTCGGCCTCACCGCCTTCGTCCTCTTCTCGTCCGCGTCGACCGTCCTCGACGGCGCGGGCCAGGGCAACTACGCCGCCGCCAACCTCTTCCTCGACGCGCTGGCCGCCCGCCGCGCGGCGGCCGACCAGGTCGTCACCTCCCTCGCCTGGGGCCTGTGGGCCGGCGGCGGCGGCATGGGCGCGACCCTCGACGCGGCCGCCCTCACCCGCATCGAGCGCCTCGGCCTCGACTCGCTGTCCTTCGAGGAGAACCTCGCCCAGCTGGACAAGGCCCTGGCCGGCCACGAGCCGACGGTGGTCCCCGTACGCGTGAACCACCGTGCCGTACGCGGCCGTTCCGACGGCACGCCCACCCTGCTGCGGGCCCTCGTGCGCAGCGCCGTCCGCCGTCCGGCGGCCGGGGCGTCCGCCGCCTCCGTACCGAACGCCCAGGTGCCGCTCGGCGCGCGGCTCGCGGAAATCGGGGCGGCCGACCGCCTCGCCACGGTGCTGCGGCTGGTCCGTACCGAGGCCGCGGCCGTACTCGGCTACCAGAGCGCCGAAGAGGTCACCGCGACCCGGGCGTTCACCGAGACCGGCTTCGACTCGCTGGCCGCGGTGGAGCTGCGCAACCGCCTCGGCGCGGCCACCGGCCTGCGGCTCAGCGCCACCCTGACCTTCGACTACCCCACCGCGACCGCCCTGGCCGAGCACCTCGTCACCAAGCTCGTCGGCGCGGCCGCCCCCTCCGCGGCCCCCGCCCCGGCCGCGCCCGGCGGGCAGGCCGCCACCGACGCCGACCCGATCGTGATCGTCGGCATGGCCTGCCGCTACCCGGGCGGGGTGACCTCGCCCGAGGAGCTGTGGCAGCTGGTCGCGGACGGCGCGGACGCCATCGGCCCCTTCCCCACCGACCGGGGCTGGGCGGGCGACCTCTACGACCCGGAGATCGGCAAGCCCGGCAAGACGTACTCCACCGAGGGCGGATTCCTCTACGACGCCGCCCAGTTCGACCCGGCGTTCTTCGGGATCAGCCCGCGTGAGGCGCAGGCCATGGACCCGCAGCAGCGGCTGCTGCTGGAGGTCGCCTGGGAGACCTTCGAACGAGCCGGGATCGACCCCCGGTCCGTCAAGGGCAGCAGCACCGGCGTGTTCGCCGGCGTGATGTACCACGACTGGGGGCTGCGGCTCGGCCCGCTCCCCGAGGACGTGGCCGGCTACCACGGCAACGGCAGCCTGGCGAGCGTGGTCTCCGGGCGGGTCTCCTACGTCCTGGGCCTCGAAGGCCCGGCGGTCAGCGTGGACACGGCCTGCTCCTCCTCGCTGGTCGCCCTGCACATGGCCGCGCGCTCGCTGCGCTCGGGCGAGTGCTCGCTGGCCCTCGCCGGCGGTGTCACGATCATGTCCACCCCGGACACCTTCCTCGACATGAGCCGCCAGCGCGGTCTCGCCGCCGACGGCCGCTGCAAGTCCTTCGGAGAGGGCGCGGACGGTACGGGCTGGGGTGAGGGCGCGGGCGTCCTGCTCCTGGAACGGCTCTCGGACGCAACGCGCAACGGACACCGGGTGCTGGCCGTCGTGCGCGGCTCGGCACTCAACCAGGACGGCGCCTCCAACGGCCTGACCGCCCCGAACGGCCCCGCGCAGCAGCGGGTGATCCGCCAGGCACTGGCGGACGCCGGACTGACGGCGGCCGAGGTCGACGTGGTCGAGGCGCACGGCACGGGTACCCGGCTGGGCGACCCGATCGAGGCGCAGGCCCTGCTGGAGACGTACGGCCAGGAACGCCCCGAGGGGCGGCCGCTGTGGCTCGGTTCCATCAAGTCGAACATGGGGCACACGCAGGCCGCCGCAGGTGTCGCGGGCATCATCAAGATGGTCAAGGCGATGGACCACGGCCTGCTGCCGCGGACCCTGTACGCCGAGACGGCGTCCGACCAGGTGGACTGGTCGGCCGGTGAGGTGGAACTGCTCACCGAGGCCCGCGCATGGGTGGCGTCCGGCGGGGTGCGCAGGGCCGGTGTGTCCTCCTTCGGGATCAGCGGCACCAACGCCCACGTGATCATCGAGCAGGCGCCCGAGCAGCAGGCGCGGGTCGCGACGGCCGCCGCGGCCGGGACCGGGCCGGGCGCCGAGCTCCCCGCCCTTCCCTGGGTGGTCTCCGGCGCCACCCCCGAGGCCCTGCGGGCCCAGGCCGACCGCCTGCGCGAGCGCCTCGCGGAACTCTCCGACGAGGAACTCGCCCCCGCCGCCGACGTACTGGCCACCGGACGCGCGGCCCTGGAGCACCGCGCCGTCGCCCTCGGCGCCGACCGCGCCGAGCTCTCCCGCTCGCTGGAGCTGCTCGCGGGCGCCGCCGTGGCCCAGGACGGCAAGACGGCCTTCCTCTTCACGGGGCAGGGCGCCCAGCGGTTGGGGATGGGCCGCGAACTGTACGCGTCCTTCCCCGTGTTCGCCGAGGCCTTCGACGCGGTGTGCGCGGAGACCGACCCGCACCTGGGCCGGTCGCTGCGCGAGGTGGTGTGGGGTGAGGACGCGGAGGCGCTGAACGCGACCGCCATCGCCCAGCCCGCCCTGTTCGCCCTCGAAGTCGCCCTGTTCCGGCTCGTGGAGGCCTGGGGCCTCACGCCCGACGTGGTCGCCGGTCACTCGATCGGCGAGCTCGCCGCCGCTCACGTCGCGGGGGTGCTGTCGCTGGCCGACGCGGCCCGGCTCGTCGTCGCACGCGGTCGACTGATGCAGGCCCTGCCCGTCGGCGGCGCGATGGTCGCCGTCCAGGCCACCGAGGCGGAAGTCCTGCCGCTGCTCACCGACGAGGCGGGCATCGCGGCGGTCAACGGCCCGCGGTCCGTCGTCGTCTCGGGCACCGAGGCCGCGGTGCTGGCCGTGGGCGAGCACTTCGCCGCCGCGGGCCGCAAGACCAGCCGGCTGTCGGTCTCGCACGCCTTCCACTCGGCGCTCATGGAACCCATGCTCGACGAACTGCGCACGGTGGCCGAGCGGTTGACGTTCCACGAGCCGCGCGTCACCGTCGTCTCCACCGTCACCGGCGACACCTCCACGCAGTGGCAGTCACCGGAGTACTGGGCCGGCCAGGTACGCGAGCCCGTCCGCTTCGCCGACGCGGTCCGCCGCGCCGAGGAACTGGGCGCCCGTACCTTCGTCGAGATCGGCCCCGACGCGGTCCTCACCGCACTCGGCGCGGGCTCCGCCACCCGTGAGGACACCGCCTTCGTCCCCCTGCTGCGCCGCGACCGTGACGAGGCCCGCGAGACGCTCACCGGCATCGGCGCGGCCTGGGCGCGCGGCAGCGCCGTCGACTGGACCGCCGTGCTCGGCGGCCCGGCCCGCCGCCCCGGTACCCTCGTCGACCTGCCCACCTACGCCTTCCAGCGGGGGCGCTACTGGCTCGATGTACCGGCCAGGGCCGGAGACGTCGGCTCGGCCGGCCTCGACGCCGTCGACCACCCCGTTCTCGGCGCGGCCGTCCTGTCGCCCGAGTCGGGGTCCGTCGTCCTGACCGGCAGGCTCTCCGCCGCCGGACACCCCTGGGTCGCCGACCACGGTGTGCACGGAGCCGTACTGCTCCCGGGCACCGGGTTCGTCGAACTCGCCGTACGCCTCGGCGACCAGGTCGGCTGCGACCTCCTGGAAGAAATGACCCTGGAGGCCCCGCTCGTCCTGCCCGCGACCGGCGGCGCCGCCCTGCGCGTCGCCGCGGGCGCCCCCGACGAGACCGGCCGCCGTCCCCTGCACATCCACTCCCGCCTGGACGGCGCCCCCGAGGGCGCCTGGACCCGCCACGCCACCGGCTTCCTCGCCACCGGCGAACCCCCGCGGGTCGAAGCGGACCTCACCCAGTGGCCGCCGCCCGGCGCCACCACCGTGGACGTGACCGGGGCGTACGAGAGCCTGCGCGAGCGCGGATACGGCTACGGGCCCGCCTTCCAGGGCCTGAAGGCGGCCTGGCGGCGCGGCGACGAACTGTTCGCTGAGGTCGCCCTGCCCGACACGGTGCGCGGCGAGGCCGGCGACTACGGCCTGCACCCGGCCCTCCTGGACACCGCCATGCACGTGGACGTCCTGGTCGACCAGGGCGAGGGCGGCACCGAAGCGCTGCTGCCCTTCGCCTGGAGCGGGGTCGCCCTGCACGCCACCGGAGCCGCGGCCCTGCGCGTGTACGTACGCCGCATCCGCGGCGCGGAGGAGTCGGCGATGGTCGTCGCCGACGAGACCGGCCGCCCCGTGATGACCGTGGGCTCGCTGATCTGCCGGCCCGTCTCCGCCGAACAGCTGGAGCCGGTGGACGGCACCCTCTCCGACGCCCTGCGGCACATCGAGTGGACCGCGCTCCCCGAGCCGGCCGAACCCGCCCACTCCTCCTCCACCGTCGTGCTCGACGAGTACGGGCTGGCCATCCTCGGCGACCCGTCGGCCGTCGTGCTGGCCTGCTGCCCCACCCCGGTGCGCAGGCCCCTGCTCGAAGCCACGCGCACGGTCACCTCGTACGTGCTGGGCCTGCTGCAGTCCTGGCTGACGGACGAGCGGTTCGAGTTCACCACCCTGCTCGTCGTCACCCGCGGCGCGGTCGCCACCACCGGCGACACCGCCCCCGACCTGACCCAGGCCCCCGTGTGGGGCATCGTCCGGGCGGCCCAGGCCGAGAACCCGGGCAGGATCGTCCTGCTCGACACCGACCCGGACGTCGACCCGGTGGAGTTCCCGGGCATCGCGGCCGCGGCCCTGGCCCACGGCGAGCCGGAACTCGCCCTGCGCGACGGCCGATTCCTCATCCCGCGACTGGTGCCGACGCCCGTACCCGAGGCGGACTCCCCCTGGAACGGCGACGGCACCGTCCTCGTCACGGGCGGCACCGGAGGCCTGGGCGCGCGCATCGCCCACCACCTCGTCACCCGGCACGGCGTACGCCACCTGCTGCTCACCAGCCGCCGCGGCCCGGACGCCCCCGGCGCCGCCGGCCTGCGCGAGCGCCTCATCGAGGCCGGAGCCCTGGACGTCCGGATCGCCGCCTGCGACGCGGCCGACCGCGCCGCACTGGCCGGCACCCTCGCCGGCATCCCCCACGAGCACCCGCTCACCGGCGTCGTCCACGCGGCGGGCGTGGTGGACCCCGGCCTCATCGGCACCCTCACCCCGGAACGCCTGGACACCGTCCTGCGCCCCAAGGCGGACGCCGCCTGGCACCTGCACGAACTGACCCAGGACCTCCCGCTGACGGCGTTCGTGCTGTTCTCCTCGGCGGGCGGACTCGTCCTGCCCGCCGGTCAGGGCAACTACGCGGCCGCCAACGTCTTCCTGGACGCACTGGCAGCGCACCGGCGCGCGGCCGGACTCCCCGCGACTTCCCTCGCGTACGGCCTGTGGGCGGTCAACACCGGCCTCGGCGGCGAGCTCACCGACGCCGACATCGAGAAGATGAACCGGCTCGGCCTGCCCGCCCTGCCCGCCGCGCACGGCCTCGAACTCTTCGACCAGGCCCTGCGCACCCGCCGCGCCCTGCTCGCCCCCCTCGTCGTCGACCCGGCAGCCCTGCACGCCCGGGGCGCCGACGTCCCGCCGCTGCTGCGCGCCGCCGCGGCCGCCGGCCGGCCCACGACCCGCCGCAGCGCGGCGAACGCCGCGCCCGTCGGCGACAGCCTCGCCCGCAGGCTGGCCGCCCTCGGCGCCGCCGAACGCCGCCGGGCCCTCCTCGACATGGTCGCCACGCAGGTCGCCGCCGTCCTCGGCCACGAGTCCGCGGACACCGTCGGAGCGGACCGTGCCTTCAAGGAACTGGGCTTCGACTCCCTGGCAGCCGTCGAACTGCGCAACGCCCTCAACTCCGCGACGGGCCTCAGGCTTCCCGTCACGCTCGTCTTCGACTACCCGACCACCCGCGCCGTCGCCGAGTACCTCGACACGGAACTCGGCGGCACGGAACCGGAAACCGCCCCCGAGCAGACCGCCCCGGTGGGCCTGTCGGACGACGAACCCATCGCGATCGTCGGCATCAGCTGCCGCTTCCCCGGCGGCGTACGCTCCGCCGAGGACCTGTGGGACCTCGTCGCCGAGGGCCGCGACGCCATCGCCGGCTTCCCCGCCGACCGCGGCTGGGACACCGACGGCATCTACGACCCGGAACCCGGCCTGCACGGCAAGACGTACGCCCGGGAAGGCGGCTTCCTCTACGACGCCGCCGAGTTCGACCCGGCGTTCTTCGGGATCAGCCCCCGCGAGGCCATCGCCATGGACCCGCAGCAGCGGCTCCTGCTCCAGGCGGCCTGGGAGGCGTTCGAACGCGCCGGCATCGACCCCACGACCATGCGCGGCAGCCAGACCGGTGTCTACGCGGGCGTCATGTACCACGACTACGGCTCGCGCCTCCAGCACATCCCCGACGACGTCGCCGGCTACCTCGGCAACGGCACCGCGGCGTCCATCCTCACCGGCCGCGTCGCCTACACCCTCGGCCTCGAGGGCCCGGCGGTCAGCGTGGACACGGCCTGCTCCTCCTCCCTCGTCGCCCTCCACATGGCCTGCCAGGCACTGCGTCGCGGCGAGGTCGGGATGGCCCTGGCCGGCGGTGTCACGGTGATGTCGACGCCCGAGATCTACGTCGAGTTCGCCCAGCAGCGCGGACTGTCCGCCGACGGCCGCTGCAAGGCCTTCGCGGGCGGCGCGGACGGCACGGGCTGGGCGGAGGGAGTCGGCCTGCTGCTCGTCGAGCGGCTCTCCGACGCCCAGCGCCTGGGTCACGACGTCCTCGCCGTGATCCGCGGCTCGGCGATCAACCAGGACGGCGCCAGCAACGGCCTGACCGCCCCCAACGGTCCCTCGCAGCAGCGGGTCATCCAGCGCGCGCTCGCCACCTGCGGCCTCACCACCTCCGACGTGGACCTCGTCGAGGGCCACGGCACGGGCACCCGGCTGGGCGACCCGATCGAGGCCCAGGCGCTGCTCGCGACGTACGGCCGGGGGCGGCCCGCCGAGGACCCGGTGTGGCTGGGTTCCATCAAGTCCAACATCGGACACGCCCAGGCCGCGGCAGGCGTCAGCGGTGTCATCAAGTCCGTCATGGCCCTCCGCAACGGCCTGATGCCCAAGACCCTCCACGTGGACGAGCCCTCGCCCGAGGTCGACTGGGAGGCCGGGAACGTACGGCTGCTCACCGAGGCCAGGCCGTGGCCCCGGCGGGCCGACCGGCCGCGCCGCGCCACCGTCTCCTCGTTCGGGCTGAGCGGCACCAACGCCCACCTGATCGTCGAGGAGGCACCGGAGCCGGCCGTGGCACCCGCTCCTTCGGTGCCCGCGACGGCCGACGCGCCCGCGGCGTGGCCGCTGCTGCTGTCCGGCTCGGACGAGGACGGCCCGGCCCGCCAGGCACAGGCCCTGCGCGCCCGGCTGCTCGCCGATCCGGACCTGCACCTCGGCGACGTCGCCTACACCCTGGCCACCGGCCGTGCGGCGCTGGAACACCGCGGGGCGGTCCTGGCCGCGGACACCCCGAGCGCACTGCGCGAGCTCGACGCCTTCCTCGCCGGGGACGGCGTCCGCGGATCCGCTCGGGCGGCCGGGCGGACGGCGTTCCTGTTCACGGGGCAGGGTGCGCAGTGGCTGGGTATGGGGCGGGAGTTGTACGTGTCCTTCCCGGTGTTCGCCGAGGCGTTCGACGCGGTGTGTGCGGAGGTCGACGGGCATCTGGGGTGCTCGTTGCGTGAGGTGGTGTGGGGTGGGGACGCGGAGGCGTTGAACGCGACCGCGATCACCCAGCCGGCGTTGTTCGCGCTTGAGGTGGCGTTGTTCCGGCTGGTCGAGGCGTGGGGTGTGAAGCCCGATGTGGTGGCCGGTCATTCGATCGGTGAGCTGGCGGCGGCGCATGTCGCCGGTGTGCTGTCGCTCGCCGACGCGGCCCGGCTGGTCGTGGCGCGTGGCCGTCTGATGCAGGCGCTGCCTGCGGGTGGTGCGATGCTGGCCGTGCAGGCCACGGAGGCGGAGGTGCTGCCGCTGCTGTCCGATGGTGTCGGTGTCGCGGCGGTGAACGGTCCGCAGTCGGTGGTGGTCTCGGGTGTCGAGGCCGGGGTGCTGGCCGTGGGTGAGCACTTCTCGGCGGCGGGTCGCAAGACCAGCCGTCTGTCGGTGTCGCACGCGTTCCACTCGGCTCTGATGGACCCGATGCTGGACGAGTTCCGGACCGTTGCCGAGGCCTTGACCTTCAACGCTCCTCGCGTGCAGGTCGTCTCCACGGTCTCGGGTGAGCTGTCGGAGGCGTGGCAGTCGCCCGAGTACTGGGTCGGGCAGGTCCGTGAGGCCGTCCGCTTCGCCGACGCCGTCCGCACGCTGGAGCAGCAGGGTGTGACCCGGTTCCTGGAGATCGGCCCGGACGGGATCCTGACCGGCCTCGCCGCGCAGAGCCTGGACGACGCCGTGCTCGTCGCGGCCGTGCGCAAGAACCGCTCCGAGCCGGAGACCCTGGTCGCCTCCGTGGCCCAGCTCCACGTCCACGGCGTGGCCGTCGACTGGGAGGCGTTCCACGCCGGTACCGGCGCCCGCCGCGTCGACCTGCCCACCTACGCCTTCCAACGCACCCGCTACTGGCTCGACGCCCCCGCCGCCGTCGGTGACGCGGCCGGACTGGGCCAGCTCCCCGCCGGGCACCCCCTGCTCAGCGCGGTCGTGGTCTCGCCCGAGACCGGAGCCCCGGTCCTCACCGGCCGGATCTCCGTCCCCACGCATCCCTGGCTCGCCGACCACGCCGTACACGGCAACGTCCTGCTGCCGGGCACCGCGTACGTGGAGATGGCCCTGCGCGCCGGGCACGAGGCGGGCTGCGCCCAGCTGGAGGAGCTGACCCAGGAGACCCCGCTGCTGCTGCCCGGCAACACCGGAGTCGCCGTGCAGGTCGTCGTGGGCGAGGCCGACGGGACCGGGCGCCGGGACGTCACCGTGTACTCGCGCGCCGAGAACCTGGCCGCGGACGCCGCGTGGACCCGCAACGCCCGCGGTGTCCTCGCTCCGGAGCCGGCGGTCCCCGCCGCAGACCTGGAGACGTGGCCCCCGGCCGGCGCCGAGCCGGTGCACGTGAGCGGGATGTACGAGGACCTCGCCGGACTCGGATACGGGTACGGCCCGGTCTTCCAGGGCCTCACGACGGCCTGGCGGCGCGGCGACGAGCTCTTCGCCGAGATCGCGCTGCCCGACCACGCCCGCACCGACGCCGCCGCGTTCGCCCTGCACCCCGCCCTGCTCGACGCGGCCCTGCACGCGGAGCGGATCTTCGACGCGGATCACGAGGGTCCGGTCCGGGCGGCCCTGCCCTTCGTCTGGAACGGCGTCACCCTGCACGCCACCGGAGCCGCCGCCCTCCGCGTGCGGCTGACCAAGCCCGGCCCCGACGCCGTCGCCCTGCGGATCACCGCACCGACCGGCGAGCCCGTGGCCACGGTGGAGTCCCTGGTGGTGCGCGAGGTGTCCGCCGAGCAGCTGGTGGGCAACGGCGACAGCCGCGGCGCGCAGCTGTTCCGTGTCGACTGGCAGGCCCACCAGCCGTCCGGCGCCCCGGCGTCGGCCCAGGCCACGGTCCCCCTGGACGACTGGGTGGTGGTCGGATCCGGCCTCGCCGGTTTCCGGTCGGTGTCCTCGCTCACCGACCTCGCGGCGGAGCAGCGGGTTCCGGGCACGGTCGTGCTGACCGCACCGGACGTCTCCGATGTCTTCGGTACGACCGGCGGGGTGCCCGAGCAGGTCCGGACGTCCGTGGGCCGGCTCCTCGACGGGCTCGGGCAGTGGCTGGCCGACGAGCGGTTCACCGACTCCCGTCTGGTGCTCGTCACCCGGAACGCGGTGGTGGCCGGGGACGGCGACGGCGTCGACTGCGTGCAGGCCCCGCTGTGGGGCGTGCTGCGCGCGGCGCAGGCCGAGAACCCGGGCCGCTTCACCGTCGTCGACCTCGACGAGGCGCCGGAATCGGTACGGGCCCTGCCCGCCGCCGTCGTCTCGGCGGAGACCGAGATCGCCGTCCGCCGCGGCGAGGTCCTCGTACCCCGCTACGCCGCCACCTCCGGTGGTGCGCAGCCCCTGGCGTGGGACCCGGACGGCACCGTGCTGATCACCGGCGGCACCGGCCTGCTGGGCGCGGTGCTCGCCAGGCACCTCGTCGCCGAGGCCGGCGTACGCCACCTCGTACTGACCAGCCGCCGCGGTACGGACGCCCCCGGAGCCGCCGAACTCCAGCAGGAGCTCGCCGCGTCGGGCGCCACCGTACGGATCGTCGCGGTCGACGCGGCCGACCGCTACGCGCTCGCGGCCCTGCTGGACGAGATCCCCGCCGGGCACCCGCTGACCGGCGTCGTGCACGCGGCCGGAGTCATGGACAACGCCCTGGTCGGCGCGGTCACCAAGGAGCAGGTGAGCAAGGTGCTGCGGCCCAAGGTGGACGCGGCCTGGCACCTGCACGAGCTGACGAAGGACCTGGGCCTGACCGCCTTCGTCCTCTACTCCTCGGCCGGCGGCCAGATCCTGTCCGCCGGGCAGGCCACCTACGCGGCGGCGAACGTCTTCCTCGACGCGCTCGCCGCCGACCGCCGCGCTGCCGGACTCGCCGCCACCTCGCTGGCCTGGGGCCTGTGGGAAGGCACCGTCGGCGAGGGCCCGGAGCTCACCGAGGCCGACCTGCGCCGGATGGGCCGCTCCGGAGTCCTGGAACTGTCCTTCGGCGACGGACTCGCCCTGTTCGACGCCGCGCTGGGCCGGGACGAGGCCCTGCTCGCACCCGTCCGGCTCGACCGTGCCGCGCTGCGCGAGCGGGCCGACGAGATCCCGGCCCTGCTGCGGGCCCTGGCCGGTCCGCCCGCCCGCAAGGCCGTCAAGGCCGCCGCGGTTCCGTCCGCCGGCTCCGGGGACACCGGCGGATCCCTGGTGCGGGGCAAGCTGGCCGGACTGGAGGGCGGACCGGAGCGGGTCCGCTACCTGGAGGAGCTGGTACGGGGCCACGCGGCAGCCGTGCTCGGCCACGGCGACCCCTCGGGTGTCGCGGCCGACCGGGGCTTCACCGAGCTCGGACTGGACTCCCTCGGGGCGATCGAACTGCGCAACCGGCTCCAGAAGGCGACCGGGCTGCGGCTGCCCGCCACGCTGATGTTCGACTACCCCAACTCGGCGGCCCTGGCCGGGTTCCTGCTGGAGGAACTGGAGCCCGAGCCGGCGGCCGCGGCGGCCGCGGAGCCCCTGGACGAGGACGGCATCAGGCGGGCCCTGCTGTCGATCCCGGCGGCGCGCCTGCGCGAATCCGGCCTCCTCGACGCGCTGCTCGGCCTGGCGCAGGCACAGGACGCTCCGGCGGGGCCGAGCGCCCCGTCGGCCGACCAGGGCGCGGCCATCGAGGAGATGGACGTGGACGACCTCGTACGAGCCGCCCTGGCCGGCGGCGAACTCAGCTGACCCCGACCTGAATTATGAGGATGACGTGAGCACATCGGTGGAACAGGTCGTAGCAGCGCTGCGCAAGTCACTCACGGACAACGAGCGGCTGCGCGAGGAGAACGCCCGGCTCACCGCCGCGAGCAACGACCCGATCGCGATCGTGGCCATGGCCTGCCGCTACCCGGGCGGGGCCGGCACGCCGGAGGACCTGTGGCGGCTCGTCGCCGACGGAACGGACGCGGTGTCCGGCTTCCCGGCCGACCGGGGCTGGGATCCGGGCGTCTACGACCCGGAGCCCGGGGTGCCGGGCAAGTCGTACGCCCGCGACGGCGCGTTCCTGTACGAGGCGGCCGAGTTCGACCCGGCGTTCTTCGGGATCAGCCCGCGCGAGGCCCTGACCATGGATCCCCAGCAGCGGCTGCTGCTGGAGATCTCCTGGGAGGCCATCGAGCGGGCCGGGGTCGACCCGGCCACGCTGAAGGGCAGCCGGACCGGTGTGTACGCCGGGGTGATGTACCACGACTACGCGGACGGCAGCGCGGGCAGCTTCGTCTCCGGCCGCACCGCGTACACGCTCGGCCTCGAAGGTCCGGCGGTCACCGTGGACACGGCGTGCTCGTCCTCCCTGGTGGCCCTGCACATGGCGGCGCAGGCGCTGAGGTCGGGGGAGTGCTCCCTGGCACTGGCGGGCGGTGTGACCGTGATGTCCACGCCCGACATGCTCGTGTACTTCAGCGGGCAGCGGGGGCTCGCGCCCGACGGCCGCTGCAAGCCGTTCGCTGCGGCCGCGGACGGCACGGGCTGGGGCGAGGGCGCGGGCGTCCTGCTGCTGGAGCGGCTCTCCGACGCCCGGCGCAACGGGCACCCGGTGCTCGCGCTGGTCAGCGGCTCAGCCGTCAACCAGGACGGCGCGTCCAGCGCCATGACCGTCCCCAACGGTCCGGCGCAGCAGCGGGTCATCCGCCAGGCCCTGGCGGACGCCGGGATATCGGCGGCCGAGGTCGACGCGGTCGAGGCCCACGGCACCGGAACCCGGCTGGGCGACCCCATCGAAGCGCAGGCGCTGCTGGCCACGTACGGGCGGGGGCGTTCTCCGGAGCGGCCGTTGTGGCTGGGCTCCGTCAAGTCCAACTTCGGTCACACGCAGGCCGCGGCGGGTGTCGCGGGCATCATCAAGATGGTCATGGCGATGCGGCACGCAGTGCTGCCGCGGACCCTGCACGTGGACGCGCCCTCGGACCAGGTCGACTGGTCGGCGGGGAACGTGGAACTGCTCACCGAGGCCCGGGAATGGCAGGCCGGGGGCCGGCCGCGGCGCGCGGGGATCTCCTCGTTCGGGCTGAGCGGTACCAACGCGCACGTGATCGTGGAGCAGGCGCCGGCCGCGGAGCCGGCGTCCGAGGAGGTGACCGCGGGATCGCTGCCGCCGGTGGTGCCGTGGCCGGTGTCGGCGAAGACCGCGCAGGCCCTGGCGGACCAGGCGACCGGCCTCCTCGGGAGAGTGGGCGACGCAGGGCTCCGGCCGGTGGACGTCGGCCACTCCCTGGCGGCCTCCCGCACCCTGTTCGAACACCGGGCGGTGGTCGTCGGCGACCCCGAGCGCGGCCTCGCCGCCCTCGCGGCGGGCGAGGAACACCCCGGCGTGGTGACCGGCGAGGCACGGACCGGCGGGCGGACCGCCTTCCTCTTCACGGGGCAGGGTGCGCAGCGGCTGGGGATGGGGCGGGAGTTGTACGCGTCCTTCCCGGTGTTCGCCGAGGCGTTCGACGCGGTGTGTGCGGAGGTCGACCCGCATCTGGGGCGGTCGTTGTGTGAGGTGGTGTGGGGTGAGGATCCGGAGGCGTTGAACGCGACGGCGATCACGCAGCCGGCGTTGTTCGCGCTTGAGGTGGCGTTGTTCCGGCTGGTCGAGGCGTGGGGCGTGAAGCCCGACGTGGTCGCCGGGCATTCGATCGGTGAGCTGGCCGCCGCCCACGCGGTGGGGGTGCTGTCGCTCGCTGACGCGGCCCGGCTGGTCGTGGCGCGTGGCCGTCTGATGCAGGCACTGCCCGCGGGTGGCGCGATGCTCGCCGTGCAGGCCACCGAGGACGAGGTGCTGCCGCTGCTGGGCGACGGTGTCGGTATCGCGGCGGTCAACGGGCCGGAATCCGTGGTCGTTTCGGGTGTGGAGGCTGCGGTCCTGGCCGTGGGTGAGCACTTCACCGCGGCCGGACGCAAGACCAGCCGACTGTCGGTGTCGCACGCTTTCCATTCCTCGCTGATGGGCCCGATGCTGGACGAATTCCGGGCCGTGGCAGGGCAGTTGACGTACGCCGAGCCGCGGATCGCGGTCGTGTCCACGGTGACGGGTGAGCCGAGCCAGGCGTGGCGGTCGCCCGAGTACTGGGTCGGGCAGGTGCGCGAGGCCGTCCGCTTCGCCGACGCCGTGCGCACCCTGGAACAACAGGGCGTGACCCGCTTCCTGGAGATCGGCCCCGACGGCATCCTCACCGGACTCGCCCAGCAGAGCGCCGCCTCCGAGAAGGCGGTCCTCGTACCCGCCCTGCGCCGCAGCCGCCCCGAGCCCGAAGCGCTGGTCGCAGCCCTCGCCCAGCTGCACGTGGACGGCGTACGCGTCGACTGGCAGGCGTACTACGCAGGCACCGGCGCCCAGCGCGTCGACCTCCCCACCTACCCCTTCCAGCGCACCCGCTTCTGGATCGACGCGGTGCGGTCGGCGACGGCCCACGCGCACCCGCTGCTCGGCGCGGTGGTGACCCTGGCCGACTCCGGCGGCGCCGTCCTCACCGGACGGCTGGCCGTCGCAGCGCAGCCGTGGCTCGCCGACCACGTGGTGCGGGACGCGATCCTCTTCCCCGGCTCGGGATTCGTGGAACTGGCGATCCGCGCGGGCGACCACGCGGGCTGCGACGTCCTCGAAGAGCTCGCTCTGCACGCGCCCCTCGTACTCCCCGAGGGCGGTGCCGTCGCCGTACAGGTGGTCGTCGGCGCGGCCGACGGGACCGGGCGCCGCACGGTCGGGGTGTACGCGCGGGACGAGAGCCTCCCGGACTCCGACTGGATCCTGCACGCGGAAGGCGTACTGGCAGAAGGCGCGGACACGCCCGCCTTCGACCTGGCCACCGCCTGGCCCCCGCCGGGCGCGGTTCCGCTCCCCCTCGACGGCGCGTACGAGGCCCTGAGCGCGCGCGGTCTCGCCTACGGGCCGGCCTTCCAGGGCCTGACCGCCGCCTGGCGGCTCGACGGAGCCGTCTACGCCGAGGTGACGCTGGGCCAGGACGTGGAGGCGCACGCGTACGGGCTGCACCCGGCGCTGCTGGACGCCTCGATGCACGCCGCACTGGTGGACGGCGCCGACGGCGACGACGGCGCCACGGTCCTGCCGTTCGTCTGGAAGGACGTCCGGCTGTTCGCGGCCGGCACCTCGGCGGCCCGCGTACGGATTTCCCGGCCCACCCCGCAGAGCCTCTCCCTGGAGATCGCGGACGCGGGCGGCGCCCCGGTCGCGGCGGTCGGCGGTGTCGTCGGCCGCGCCGTGGAGGAGTCCGGGACCGGCGGCCCTGCCGCGGACCCGCTCTACCGCGTCGTATGGCAGCCTGCGGCCGAAGCCGCCTCGCCGGGGGAGTGGACGCGGTGGGAGGACGTGCCCGCCGAGGGCCCGGTAGGCGACACGGTCGTCCTGGAGTGCGCGGTGACCGGCGAGGACGTGCCGTCCGCCGTCCACGCCCTCACCGGCCGGGTCCTGGAGGTGCTGCAGACGTGGCTGGCCGACCAGAGGTTCGCCGCGTCGACCCTCGTGGTCGTCACGCGCGGTGCGGTCGCGGTCGGTGACGGCGATCCGGTCGACGTGCGGCAGGCACCGGTATGGGGCCTGGTGCGGGCGGCGCAGGCGGAGAACCCCGGCCGGTTCGTGCTCCTGGACACGCAGGACGGGGCCGAGGGCTCCGGCCTCCTGCGGGCCCAGGGCGAACCGGAGTCGGCCGTGCGCGACGGCCGGGTACTGGTTCCCCGGCTGGTCCGGGTCGCGGCCGCGGCCGGACCCGAGACCGTGTGGGACCCGGACGGGACGGTCCTCATCACCGGCGGCACCGGCGGCCTGGGCGCCCTGGTGGCCGGGCACCTGGCGGCAGAGCGCGGGGTCCGGCACCTGCTGCTGGCCGGCCGGCGCGGCGCGGACGCGCCGGGCGTCACCGAACTCGTCGCCGGACTGGAGGAGTTGGGCGCGAGCGTCTCGGTCGCCGCGTGCGACGTGTCCGACCGGGACGCCCTTGCGGCGCTCCTGGCCGGGGTGGATCCCGCGCACCCGCTGCGCGGAGTCGTCCACGCGGCGGGCGTACTCGACGACGCGATGATCACCTCGCTCACCGCCGAACGCGTGACCGGCGTCCTCGCCCCCAAGGCGGATGCCGCCTGGCACCTGCACGAGCTGACCGAAGGCCTCGGCCTCACCGCGTTCGTCCTCTTCTCGTCCATCGCCGGCACCCTCGGCTCGACGGGACAGGGCAACTACGCGGCCGCCAACGCCTTCCTCGATGCCCTGGCCGCCCACCGCCGCTCCGGCGGACTCGCCGCCGTCTCCATGGCCTTCGGGCTGTGGGACACCGCGGGCGGCATGGGCACCCGGCTCGGCGCCGCCGAACTGGAGCGGATGCGGCAGGCGGGCACCCCCGCCATCCCAGCCGACAGCGGCCTCGCCCTCTTCGACGCCGCGCTGCGATCGGGCGCCGCCGCCACCGTGCCGGTCCGCCTGGACCTCGGCGTGCTGCGCGCGCACGCCGACGGGATCCCCGCCCTGCTGCTCGGCCTCGTACGCACCCCCGGACGCCGGACGACCCGTACCGGGTCCGGCTCCCCGGCACTGCGCGGCAGGCTCGCCGGTCTGAGCGGAGCGGACCGCGCCGCTGCCGTGCTCGACCTGGTCCGTACGACGGTCGCGACGGTCCTGGGACACGCCTCGGGCGACGCCATCGAACCCGGGCGCGCCTTCGACGAGCTGGGCTTCGACTCGCTGACCGCCGTCGAACTGCGCAACCGGCTCGACTCGGCCACCGGACTGCGACTTCCGGCCACGCTGATCTTCGATTACCCGACGGCCGAAGCGGCCGCGACGTACGTGCGGGAACTCCTGGACGGCACCCCGGACGCGGGCTCCGCGCAGGGGGCGGCCGTCGCCGTCCGCGCCACGGACGACGACCCGATCGTGATCGTCGGCATGGCCTGCCGCTACCCGGGCGGGGTGACCACGCCGGACGGCCTGTGGCGGCTGGTCGCCGACGGCGTGGACGCGATCGCCCCCCTGCCCGACGACCGGGGCTGGGACCCCGGCGTCTACGACCCGGAACCCGGCGTGCCGGGCAAGTCGTACGCCCGCGACGGAGGCTTCCTCTACGACGCGGCCGAGTTCGACCCGGCCTTCTTCGGGATCAGCCCGCGCGAGGCGCTGACCATGGACCCGCAGCAGCGGCTGCTGCTGGAGATCTCTTGGGAGGCCATCGAGCGCGCGGGAGTCGACCCGGGCGTACTCAAGGGCAGCCGGACGGGTGTCTACGCCGGTGTGATGTACCACGACTACGCGGGCGGCACGGCGGGCAGTCTCGTCTCCGGCCGGGTCGCCTACACCCTGGGGCTGGAGGGGCCCGCCGTCACCGTGGACACGGCGTGCTCGTCCTCGCTGGTCGCACTGCACATGGCGGCGCAGGCGCTGAGATCGGGCGAGTGCTCCCTGGCCCTGGCGGGCGGTGTGACCGTGATGTCCACGCCCGACATGCTCGTGTACTTCAGCGAGCAGCGCGGCCTGTCCATGGACGGCCGGTGCAAGTCCTTCGGCGCGGGCGCGGACGGTACCGGCTGGGGCGAGGGCGCCGGAATGCTGCTGCTGGAGCGGCTTTCGGACGCTCGGCGCAACGGGCACCCGGTCCTGGCGACGGTGCGGGGTTCGGCGCTGAACCAGGACGGTGCGTCGAACGGTCTGACCGCGCCGAACGGGCCCGCGCAGCAGCGGGTGATCCGCCAGGCCCTGGCGGACGCCGGTCTGTCGGCGGCCGAGGTGGACGCGGTGGAGGCGCACGGTACGGGCACCCGGCTGGGCGACCCGATCGAGGCGCAGGCGCTGCTGGCGACGTACGGCCAGGGGCGGGCCGAGGGGCAGCCGCTGTGGCTGGGCTCCGTCAAGTCCAACTTCGGTCACACGCAGGCGGCCGCCGGTGTCGCGGGCATCATCAAGATGGTGATGGCGATGCGGCACGGTGTGCTGCCGCCGACCCTCCACGCCGAGGAGCGCTCGGACCAGATCGACTGGTCGGCGGGTGACGTGGAACTGCTGACCGAGGCGCGCGAGTGGGACGCTACGGACCGGCCGCGCCGGGCCGCCGTCTCCTCGTTCGGGCTGAGCGGGACGAACGCGCACGTGATCGTCGAGGAGGCGCCGCGGGAAGCCGTGGCCGAAGCCGCCGGCGAGCCGGGGGCCGGACTGCCCGTCGTGCCGTGGGTGTTGTCGGCGAAGTCCGCGAAGGCGCTGGCCGGCCAGGCCGAGCGGCTGCTCGCGGTGGCGGACGCGTACCGCCCCGAGGACATCGGGCACGCACTCGCCACCTCGCGCGGTGCCATGGAGCACCGGGCGGTGATCGTGGGCGACGACCGCCCGGGTGCACTGGCGGCGCTGGCCGCGGGGCAGCAGTACCCGGGGGTGGTCAGCGGGGCGGTGGCGAAGGGCCGGACGGCGTTCCTGTTCACGGGGCAGGGTGCGCAGTGGCTGGGGATGGGGCGGGAGTTGTACGTGTCCTTCCCGGTGTTCGCCGAGGCTTTCGACGCGGTGTGTGCGGAGGTCGACGGGCATCTGGGGTGCTCGTTGCGTGAGGTGGTGTGGGGTGGGGACGCGGAGGCGTTGAACGCGACGGCGATCACCCAGCCGGCGTTGTTCGCGCTTGAGGTGGCGTTGTTCCGGCTGGTCGAGGCGTGGGGTGTGAAGCCCGATGTGGTGGCCGGTCATTCGATCGGTGAGCTGGCGGCGGCGCATGTCGCCGGTGTGTTGTCGTTGGCGGATGCGGCTCAACTTGTGGTGGCGCGTGGCCGTCTGATGCAGGCGCTGCCTGCGGGTGGTGCGATGCTGGCCGTGCAGGCCACGGAGGCGGAGGTGCTGCCGCTGCTGTCCGATGGTGTCGGTGTCGCGGCGGTGAACGGTCCGCAGTCGGTGGTGGTCTCGGGTGTCGAGGCCGGGGTGCTGGCCGTGGGTGAGCACTTCTCGGCGGCGGGTCGCAAGACCAGCCGTCTGTCGGTGTCGCACGCGTTCCACTCGGCTCTGATGGACCCGATGCTGGACGAATTCCGTTCCGTAGCCGATGGGTTGAGTTTCGCGGAGCCCCGTATCCCGGTGGTCTCCACGGTCTCGGGTGAGCTGTCGGAGGCGTGGCAGTCGCCCGAGTACTGGGTCGGGCAGGTCCGTGAGGCCGTCCGTTTCGCCGACGCGGTGCTCGCGCTGGAGCAGCAGGGTGTGACCCGGTTCCTGGAGATCGGCCCGGACGGGATCCTGACCGGCCTCGCCGCGCAGAGCCTGGACGACGCCGTGCTCGTCGCGGCCGTGCGCAAGAACCGCTCCGAGCCGGAGACCCTGGTCGCCGCCGTGGCCCAGCTCCACGTCCACGGCGTGGCCGTCGACTGGGAGGCGTTCCACGCCGGTACCGGCGCCCGCCGCGTCGACCTGCCCACCTACGCCTTCCAGCGCACCCGCTACTGGATGACGGCCCCTTCGGCGGCCGGCGGAACTGCCGACGCCGGGCAGGTCGCGATCGACCACCCCGTGCTGCGCGCCGCCGTCGAGCTGCCCGACGACGGGGGAGCGGTACTCACCGGCCGGCTGTCCGCGAGCAGCCACGGCTGGATCGCCGATCACGAGGTCCTGGGAAGCGTCCTGCTGCCGGGTACCGGCTTCGTGGAGCTGGCGGTACGCGCCGGCGACCAGGTGGGCTGCGGACTGCTCGAAGAACTCACCCTGCAGGCTCCGCTGATCCTGCCCGACCGGGGCGGCATCGCCGTCCAGGTCGTCGTCGGCCCGGCCGACGGGACGGGGCGCCGGACCGTTGCGGTCCACTCGCGCGCCGACGACCAGCCGGACCTGCCGTGGACCCGCCACGCCGAAGGCGTGCTGTCCTCGCCGCCCGCCGATGCCGGGGAGGCGCTCACCAACTGGCCGCCGACGGGAGCCGAGGCGCTTCCCGTGTCCGCCGCCTACCCGGACCTCGCCGCCGTCGGCTATCACTACGGGCCGACGTTCCAAGGCCTCAAGGCGGCCTGGCGGCTGGGCGACGCCCTCTACGCCGAGGTCGCCCTGCCGGAGCGGGCCCACGAGGACGCCGCCCGGTTCGGGCTCCACCCCGCCCTGCTCGACGCGGCCATGCACGTCGGCCTGCTCGGCATTCCGGGCCGCGAAGGCGGCGGACAGACCCTGCTGCCCTTCGCCTGGAACGGTGTCGCACTGCATGCCCCGGGAGCCAAGGCCCTGCGGGTGCGGATCACCCCCGTCGCCCAGCAGGACGGCCTCTCGCTCACCGTCGCCGACGAGCACGGCAATCCCGTGCTGTCGGTCGAGTCCCTGCTCTCCCGGCCCGTGTCGCCGGAACAGCTGACCGCCGGCACCGGAAACGCGCTGCTCCACGTGGAGTGGCAGCCCGCGCCGCCGCCCGCTCCGGCCGCCGCGCCCGAGGCCGTGGTCCTGGACTGCGCCGAGGTGCCGGCCACCGCCGACGTGCTGGCGGACGTACGGACCCACGCGCAGCGGGTCCTGACAGCGGTGCAGGAGTGGCTGGCGGACGACCGCGCCGAGGGCGCGGTGCTGGCGGTGGTCACGCGGGGTGCGGTGGCCGTCGGCGACGGAGAAGCCGTCGATGTGCGGCAGGCTCCGGTGTGGGGTCTGGTGCGCGCGGCGCAGGCGGAGAACCCGGGCCGGTTCGTGCTGGTGGACACCGACGGGTCGGTCGATCTCGGCGCGGCCCTGTCCCAGGGCGAGCCGGAGTCGGCCGTACGCGCCGGTGGACTGCTGGTTCCGCGGCTGTCGCGGTTGACGGCCGACGCGGATGACACCGGGCCCGCGTGGGACAGCACGGGGACGGTTCTGATCACCGGCGGTACCGGCGGCCTGGGCGCCCTGGTGGCCCGCCACCTCGTCGCCGAGCACGGGGTGCGTCATCTGCTGCTGGCCGGCAGGCGGGGCGCGGACGCGCCCGGCGTCGGCGAACTCGTCGCCGACCTGACGGGGGCGGGTGCGCGGGTCGCGGTCGCGGCCTGCGATGTCGCGGACCGGGAGGCGCTCGCCGCCCTCCTGGACGGTGTGGATCCGGCGGCTCCGCTGTCGGGTGTGGTGCATGTCGCGGGTGTCGCGGACAACGGTGTGGTCGGTGCGCTCACTCCCGAGCGCATGGACGCCGTGCTGCGTCCGAAGGCGGACGCGGCCTGGCATCTGCACGAGCTGACCCGGGGCCTGGACCTGTCGGCGTTCGTCATGTTCTCGTCGGCGGGCGGTCTGGTGCTGGCGGCCGGTCAGGGCAATTACGCGGCCGCCAACGTCTTCCTCGACGCGCTCGCGGCTCACCGCCGCGCGGAGGGGCTGGCGGCCACCGCGATGGCCTTCGGCCTCTGGGACGTCAGCACCGGCATGGCCGCCCACCTCACCGAAGCGGACCTGGAGCGCATGCGCCGCGCCGGCACGCCCGCCCTGTCGGAGGAGGAAGCGCTCGCCCTGTTCGACGCCTCACTGGCGTCGGGCAGGCCGGTGACCGTCCCGCTCCAGGTGGACACGGCCGCGTTGCGTACCCGGAGTGACGAACTGCCCGCCTTGCTCCGGGGGTTGGTCCCGGCCACGCGCAAGCGGGCCGCGGCGGGGCCGGCGTCCACGGGCGGCGCCCCGCTGGCCGACCGCATCGCAGGGCACGACGAGGAGGAGCGGAATCGGATCATCCTGGACGTCGTACGGGGCCACGCGGCGGCCGTACTCGGTCACGCTTCCGGCGACGCCATCGAACCCGACCGTGCCTTCGGCGAGTTGGGCTTCGACTCGCTCGGCTCGGTCGAGCTGCGCAATCAGCTGAACGCGGCCAGTGGGCTGCGGCTGCCCGCCACGCTGATCTTCGACTATCCGAGTGCGGCGGAGGTCGCCGCCTACATCGCCGAGCGCCTCGTGCCCGCCGTACCCGCATCGGGGGTGGAGTCCGACCTGGAAAGGCTGGAGTCCCTCCTGATGACCGCCGCCCCGCCCGCCGGCCCCGGCAGGGCGCGGCTGGCCGAGCGGCTGCGGGAGCTGGCCGGCCGGCTCGACGGACCGTTGATGGACGCCCAGGGGTATGCCACGCCGGAGATCCCGGACCGTGGCCAGGAGGACCTGAACGAGGTCACCGCGGACGAGCTGTTCGACATCCTCGACAACGAGCTCGGCACCCCCGCGACCCCCTGACCGCCTGACCCGAGGCGGATCGGCGTCACCCCGGGCCGGGGTGCGTGACAGCTGCACGACAGCCGTCACGCACCCCGGCCTTTCACGCGTTCTCCCCCTCGTCCGCGGGCTCCCGCGGCAGGGGTGGGTTAAGGGTAGGCCGCCCTTCCGGCAGCTCAGTAGCGTTCCAACCGATCAACTGAACGGCCAGGTACGACACATGAGTCGCCACGGTATGTCCGACCAGAGGGAGTAGGTCTCGGTGAGCAACGAGGAGCGGCTTCTCGAGTATCTGAAGCGGGCCACGTCCGACCTGCGTGACGCCCGTCGCCGCCTCGCCGAGGCCGAGAGCCGCCGCCCTTCCCACCACGGCGACCCGATCGTCATCGTGGGGATGGGCTGCCGCTACCCGGGCGGGGTGACCACCCCGGAGGAGCTGTGGCAGCTCGTCTCCGGAGGCGTCGACGCCATCGGCGGGTTCCCGGAGGACCGCGGCTGGGACCCGGAGGTCTACGACCCGGAGCCGGGCACGCCGGGCAAGACGTACGCCCGTGAAGGCGGATTCCTTTACGACGCCGCAGAGTTCGACCCGGTGTTCTTCGGGATCAGCCCGAACGAGGCACTGATGACGGACCCGCAGCAGCGGCTGCTGCTGGAGGTGTCCTGGGAGGCCATCGAGCGGGCCGGCATCGACCCCACCACCCTCAAGGGCAGTTCGACCGGCGTGTTCGCCGGTGTGATGTACCACGACTACGCCCTGGGCCGGGAGCCCGGCAGCACCACCGCGGGCAGCGTGGTCTCGGGGCGGGTCGCCTACACGCTGGGTCTGGAAGGCCCGGCGGTGAGCGTGGACACGGCGTGCTCGTCGTCCCTCGTCGCCCTGCACATGGCGGCCCAGGCGCTGCGGTCGGGCGAGTGCGATCTCGCCCTGGCCGGCGGGGTCACCGTCATGTCCACGCCGGACATGTTCGTCTACTTCAGCACCCAGCAGGGCCTGGCCGCCGACGGCCGGTCCAAGTCGTTCGCCGCCTCGGCGGACGGCGTCGCCTGCTCGGAAGGCGCCGGGGTGCTGCTGCTGGAGCGGCTCTCGGACGCGCGGCGCAACGGACACAACGTGCTGGCCGTGGTCCGGGGTTCGGCGCTGAACCAGGACGGCGCGTCCAACGGTCTGACCGCCCCGAACGGCCCGGCGCAGCAGCGGGTGATCCGCCGCGCACTGGCGGATGCCGGGCTGTCGGCGGCCGAGGTCGACGCGGTCGAGGCACACGGCACGGGCACGACCCTCGGTGACCCGATCGAAGCGCAGGCCCTGCTGGAGACGTACGGGCAGAACCGGCCCGAGGACCGGCCGCTGTGGCTGGGGTCCATCAAGTCGAACATGGGGCACAGCCAGGCGGCGGCGGGTGTCGCGGGCGTCATCAAGATGGTGATGGCCCTGCGCCACGGCGTTCTGCCGCCGACCCTGCACGTGGACGAGCCCTCGGACCAGGTCGACTGGTCGGCGGGCAGCGTGGAACTGCTCACCGAGGCCCGGAAGTGGGAGGCCGGGGCCGGTGTGCGGCGGGCGGGGATCTCGTCGTTCGGCATCAGCGGGACGAACGCCCACGTGATCGTCGAGGAGGCGCCCGCAGGCGCCGGGGAGCCGGCTGTGCGGGCCGCAGTCCCCGTCGCGCCGTGGGTGATGTCGGCGAAGACCCCGCAGGCGCTGGCCGCGCAGGCCGAGCGCCTGCGGGGAGCGGACGTCGACGAGGCCGGAGCGGTCGACGTCGGACTCTCCCTGGCCGCCTCGCGCACCGCCTTCGCCCACCGGGCGGTGGTGGTGGGTGACCGCGGCAGCGGGCTCGCCGCGCTCGCGTCGGGCGAGGAGTCGCCCGGCGTGGTGACCGGGCAGATCCGGCGAGGTGGCCGTACGGCGTTCCTGTTCACGGGACAGGGCGCCCAGCGGCTGGGGATGGGCCGCGAACTGTACGCGTCCTTCCCGGTGTTCGCCGAGGCGTTCGACGCGGTGTGTGCGGAGGTCGACCCGCATCTGGGGCGGTCGTTGCGTGAGGTGGTGTGGGGTGAGGATCCGGAGGCGTTGAACGCGACGGCGATCACCCAGCCGGCGTTGTTCGCGCTTGAGGTGGCGTTGTTCCGGCTGGTCGAGGCGTGGGGTGTGAAGCCCGATGTGGTGGCCGGTCATTCGATCGGTGAGCTGGCCGCCGCCCACGCGGTGGGGGTGCTGTCGCTCGCTGACGCGGCCCGGCTGGTCGTGGCGCGTGGCCGTCTGATGCAGGCACTGCCTGCGGGTGGCGCGATGCTGGCCGTGCAGGCCACCGAGGGCGAGGTGCTGCCGCTGCTGGGCGACGGTGTCGGGATCGCGGCGGTCAACGGGCCGGAATCCGTGGTGGTTTCGGGTGTGGAGGCTGCGGTCCTGGCGCTCGGCGGGCATGTCGAGGCGGCGGGTCGCAAGACCAGCAGGCTGTCCGTCTCGCACGCGTTCCATTCCTCGCTGATGGATCCGATGCTCGACGAGTTCCGGGCCGTCGCCGGGGAGCTGGCGTACGGGGAGCCGCGGGTCGCGGCCGTCTCGACCGTGACGGGTGACCGGTCCGGTGCGGACTGGGAGTCGCCCGAGTACTGGGTCGGCCAGGTCCGCGAAGCCGTCCGCTTCGCCGACGCCGTGCGCACGCTGGAGCAGGAAGGCGTCACCCGGTTCCTGGAGATCGGGCCCGACGGGATCCTCACCGGACTCGCCAGCCAGAGCCTCGACGGCGACGACAGCGCCCGCGCCGTCCTCGTACCCGTCCTGCGCAGGAACCGTCCCGAGCCGGAGACCCTGGTCACGGCCCTCGCGCAACTGCACGTGGACGGCGTACGCGTCGACTGGGAGGCGTACTACGCCGGCACCGGCGCCCAGCGCGTCGACCTGCCCACCTACCCCTTCCAGCGCACCCGCTACTGGGTCGACGCCGCGGGTTCCACAGCCGCCCCCGTCGCCCCGCCCGCCCACGACGTCCCCTCGGCCGAGGAGTCCCGGGAGGCCGCCGAGGCCCTGCGGGCCAAGCTCGACGGGGCCGACGCCGCCGAGAGCGGCCGGATCCTGCTGGCGCTGGTGCGTACGCATGTCGCGGCCGTCCTCGGCTACACGTCCGCCACCACCGTGGAGGCCGACCTCGCCTTCCGTGACATGGGCTTCGACTCGCTGGCCGCCGTGGAACTGCGCAAGCGGCTCACCGCGGCGAGCGGATGCGACCTGCCCGCCACCCTGATCTTCGACTACCCGACCCCCCGGGCCGCCGCCGCCCACCTCGGCGAGCGGATGGAGGCCCAGCCCGTGGGCGGTGATCCGGCCGCCGCCGCGCTGGCCGAACTCGACCGCATCGAGGCCGTGCTCACCGGATTCCCCGCAACCGGCGGGGACACCGAGGTCATCGGCGCCCGCGCCGACGCGATCACCGCCCGGCTGGAGGCCGTCGTACGCCGCTGGCGCGACGCCCGGGGCGCCGGACCCGCCGACGACGGCCCCGACTTCGAAACGGTCACCGACGAGGAGCTGTTCGACGTGCTCGACAGCGAATTCGGCATCTCCTAGCCAGCGATCAGCTCTAGATTGGTTGAGGTTCGATGAGCAACGACGAGAAGCTCCGGGACTATCTCAAGCGCGCCACCACGGAACTCCAGCGCACCAGGCGCCAGTTGCGGGAGGCCGAGGAGCAGCACCACGAGCCCGTGGCCATCGTCGCGATGGGTTGCCGTTTCCCGGGCGGCATCACCTCGCCCGAGGAGCTGTGGGACCTGGTGGACGCGGGGCGGGACGCGGTCTCGCTCTTCCCGGACGGCCGCGGCTGGGACATGGACGCCCTGTACGACCCGGAGCCGGCGACGCCCGGCAAGACGTACTGCCGGGAAGGCGGATTCCTCCACGACGCGGGCGAGTTCGACGCCGATTTCTTCAAGATCAGCCCGCGTGAGGCCCGCGACACCGACCCGCAGCAGCGCCTGCTGCTGGAGGTGTCCTGGGAGGCGATCGAACGGGCCGGGATCGACCCCACCTCCCTCAAGGGCAGCCGCACCGGCGTGTTCGCCGGTGTGGTGTACCACGACTACCCGGGCGGCGGCGGTACCGGCGGGCTCGCCAGCGTGGCCTCCGGGCGCGTGGCGTACTCGCTGGGCCTGGAAGGTCCCGCGGTCACCGTGGACACCGCCTGCTCCTCCTCCCTCGTCGCCCTCCACCTCGCCGTCCAGTCGGTGCGGACCGGAGAGTGCACGATGGCGCTCGCCGGCGGAGTGACCGTGATGGCGAGCCCGGACTCGTTCGTCGGCTTCAGCCAGGACCGCGGCCTGGCCCCCGACGGCCGCTGCAAGTCCTTCGCGGCGGCCGCGGACGGCACCACCTGGTCCGAGGGCGCGGGCATGGTCCTCGTCGAGCGGCTGTCCGACGCGCGGCGCAACGGGCACCCGGTCCTCGCCGTCGTCCGCGGTTCGGCGATGAACTCCGACGGCGCCTCCAACGGCCTCACCGCCCCCAACGGGCCGTCCCAGCAGCGGGTCATCCAGCAGGCGCTCGCCTCCGGGCGGCTGACCCCCGCCGACGTCGACGCCGTCGAGGCGCACGGCACCGGAACCACCCTGGGCGACCCGATCGAAGCGCAGGCCCTGCTCGCCGCGTACGGCCGGGAGCGGCCCGCCGACCAGCCGCTGTGGCTGGGATCGTTCAAGTCGAACATCGGCCACTCGCAGGCCGCCGCCGGTGTCGGCGGCGTCATCAAGATGGTGCAGGCCATGCGCCACGGCGTGCTGCCGCGCACCCTGCACGTGGACGAGCCGAGTCCCAACGTCGACTGGAGCGCCGGCAGCGTACGTCTGCTGACCGAGCCGATCGCCTGGCCGGACCGCGGCCACGCCAAGCGCGCCGGGGTGTCGTCCTTCGGCCTGAGCGGCACGAACGTCCACGTCATCGTGGAGGAGGCCCCGGCCCCCGAGGCAGGGTCCGAGCCGGAGGCCGTCGGCGCCGGGACCGTCGGCGCCGGGACCGTCGGCGCCGGGACCGACGTCGGCGCCGTCCAGGACACCCCCCGCCCCCTGCCGTTCCTCGTCTCCGCACGGCGCCGCGAAGCCCTCGCCGCCCAGGCCACCCGCCTCGCCGGTCACGTGGACGCCCACCCGCTCCACCCCCTCGCCGACACGGCCTGGTCCCTGGCCACCACCCGGGGCGCGCTCGAACACCGCGCCGTGGTCGTCGCCGACACCCACGACGAGCTGGCCCGCTCCCTGCGCGGCCTGGCCGCCGACCCGGCACTCCCCGCACCCGGCACGGTCACCGGCATCGCCCGGCCCGACGCGCTGTCCGCCGTCCTGTTCACCGGGCAGGGCGCCCAGCGGCTCGGCATGGGGCGCGAACTGCACGCGGCCCACCCGGTGTTCGCGCGCGCCTTCGACGAGGCGGTCGCCGCCCTCGACGAGCACCTCGACACCCCCCTGCGCGACACCGTGTGGGGCGAGGACGGCGAGCTGCTCGCCGACACCGGCCGTGCCCAGCCCGCCCTGTTCGCCTGCGAGGTGGCCCTCTACCGGCTCATCGAGTCCTGGGGAGTGCGGCCCGACTTCCTCGCCGGCCACTCGATCGGCGAACTGGCCGCCGCCCACGTCAGCGGCGTGCTCACGCTGCCCGACGCCGCCCGCCTCGTCGCGGCCCGCGGCCGGCTCATGCGCGAGCTCCCGCAGGGCGGCGCGATGGTCGCGATCGAGGCCACCGAGGACGAGGTGGACCCGCTCCTCACCGCCGTCACCGGCATCGCCGCACTCAACGGTCCCCGCTCCGTGGTCGTCTCGGGCGAGGAGGCGGAAGTCCTCGCCGTCGCCGGGCACTTCGCCGCCCTGGGACGCAAGACCAAGCGCCTGGCGGTGTCGCACGCCTTCCACTCGCCGCTGATGGAGCCGATGCTCGCCGAGTTCCGCGCCGTCGCCGAGAGCGTCCCGTACGGGACCGCCCGCGTGCCGATCGTCTCCACCGTCACCGGAGAACTGGCCGGAGCGGACGACCTGGCCTCCGCCGACTACTGGGTACGCCACGTCCGCGCGACGGTCCGGTTCTGCGACGCCGTACGGCTCCTCGCGGACAAGGGCGTCCACACCTTCCTGGAACTCGGCCCCGACGCCGCGCTCACCCCGCTCGGCCCCGACTGCCTGGCCGCCGCCCGGACCGAAGACCAGGACGGGGACGGGGACGGGGAGGACCGGCCGGTGTTCGCCGCCGCCTTGCGCCGCGGCCGCGGCGAGGAGCGCGAACTGGCCGGAGCCCTCGCCCTGGCCCACACCCGCGGCGTCCACGTCGACTGGGCCGCCTACTTCACCGCGGCCACCGGATCCCGCCCCCGCCGCGTGGACCTGCCCACCTACGCCTTCCAGCGACGGAACTTCTGGGCGCAGGCGCAGCCCGGCGCGGCCGCCGCCACCGGGCCCGGCACCGACCCGGGAGAGTCCCGGTTCTGGGAGGCCGTGGAGCGCGAGGACACCGCGGGACTCGCCGAACGGCTCGGCCTCGACCCCGCAGCCCTCGCCCCCGTACTGCCCGCGCTCACCACCTGGCGGGCCGGCCGCCGCGAAGCCTCCGCCGTCGACGCGCTGCGCTACCGCGTGGCCTGGGCGCCGGTCGCCGACCCCGCGCCGGCAGCGCCGCTCGACGGCGAATGGCTCGTACTCCACGCACCCGCGCAGGGCCCCCTCGCCGCCCTGCTCGCGGACGCGCTCACCTCGCGCGGCGCGGCGCCCGTACTGCGGGAGACCGGCGGTACCGAGGGCCCCGTCCTCCCGGAGCAGCTCCCCGCGCCCCCGGCCGGGGTACTGAGCCTGCTCGCGCTCGACGACACCCCGCACCCCGGCCACCCCGAGCTCTCCCAGGGCCTCGCGGACACCGTCGCCCTGCTCCAGGAGCTGGCCGCCCGCGACGTCACCGCCCCCGTGTGGTGTGTGACCCGGGGGGCCGTGGCCACGGACGACGCCGACGCGGCGGCCCGGCCCGTACACCCCGCGCAGGCGGCCGTCTGGGGCCTCGGCGCGGCCTTCGCCCTGGAGAGCCCCGGGACATGGGGCGGCCTCGTCGACCTCCCGGCCGGCACCGACCCCGTCGGCATCGACCCGGCCGGCGCGGAAGCCGAACGGATCGCGCTGCGGGTCTGCGACACCCTCTCCGGAGCCACCGGCGAGGACCAGGTCGCCGTCCGGCTCCAAGGCACCTACGCCCGCCGCCTCGTGCGCCCCGCGCAGCCCGACCCGGCCGGGCCGTGGCGGCCCCGCGGCACGGTCCTGGTCACCGGCGGCACCGGAGGGCTCGGCGCGCACGTCGCCCGCATGCTCGCGGCCGACGGCGCCGAACACGTCGTCCTCGTCGGCCGGCGCGGCCCGGACGCCCCGGGAGCCGCGGAACTGGCCGAGGAGCTGCGGGAGTCGGGGGTACGGGTATCCGTCGAGGCGTGCGACATCGCCGACCGCGAAGCCGTACGCACCCTCCTCGCCGGACTCCCCGGCCTCACCGCGGTCATCCACGCGGCCGGACTTCCCCAGCGCATCGCGCCCCTGGGCGAACTGACCCTCGCGGACCTCGCCGACGTGGCCGCGGCCAAGGTCCTCGGCGCCCGCCACCTCGACGAACTCCTCGCGGACACCCCGCTGGACGCCTTCGTCCTCTTCTCCTCCGGCGCAGCCGTGTGGGGCAGCGCCGGGCAGTCCGCCTACGGCAGCGCCAACGCCTACCTCGACGGCCTCGCCCACCGGCGCCGCGCCCGCGGCCTCGCCGCCACCTCCGTGGCCTGGGGCTCCTGGGACGGCGGCATGGTCGACGCCGAACTGGCCGCCGTCATGCGGCGCATCGGAGCGCCCGCGATGCGGCCCGAACTGGCCGTCGGCGCCCTGCGCCGCATCCTGGCCGGCGGGACCTCGCACGCCGTGGTCGCCGAGTTCGACTGGGAGCGCTTCGCCCCCACCTACGTACTCGCCCGCCCGCGCCCCCTCCTCGACGCGCTGCCCGAGGCACGCGCCGCCCTCGCCCCCGATCCGGCACAGTCCGGCGGCGGGGACGGCACGGACCTCGGCGGCCGGCTGGCCGACCTGTCCCAGCCCGAACAGCGGGCGGCCCTGCTCGACCTGGTCCGTACGCACGTGGCGGCGCTGCTCGGCTACGAGGACCCGGCCGAGGTCCCCTCCGACCGCGGCTTCACCGACCTCGGCTTCGACTCGGTCGCCGCCGTTGACCTGCGCACGAGGCTCGTCGCGGCCACCGGCCGCCCCCTGCCCACCAGCATGATCTACGACCACCCCAGCCCCGGGGCGCTCGCGGCCCACCTGTGGTCCGAGCTCTGCCAGGACGACACCGCCGGCGAACTGCCGGTACTGGTGCAGCTGGACCGCCTCGAAGAGGCCGCCGCGGCGCTCGCCGCGGAGGAGATCGAGGCCACCCGCATCACCGCCCGGCTGCAGAGCCTGCTGGCCCGGCTGACCGGAACCCTCGACGCGACGGCCGACGGCGCGCACGGCATCGGCGAACAGCTGGAATCCGCCTCGGCCGACGACGTCTTCGCCTTCATCGACAACGAACTCGGCCTCACCTGACCGACCGCGCGGCCCGATCCGCGGCCCGACACGCGACCCGCGAACTGCGACCCGACTCGACCTCACGGCATGAACAAGGACTCGGTGGGACCAAGATGTCCAATGACGACGCAAGGCTTCTCGACTACCTCAAGCGGGTCACGGCGGATCTGCACCAGACCCGCCGCAGGCTTCAGGAGGTCGAGAACCAGGACCACGAGCCCATCGCCATCGTGGCGATGAGCTGCCGCTACCCCGGAGGCATCAGCACCCCGGACGACCTGTGGCGGCTCGTGGCCGACGGCCGGGACGCCATCACCACCTTCCCCACCGACCGGGGCTGGGACCTCGACGGGCTCCGCGGCGATGAGCAGGAGAGCACCGAGTCCGGCAGCAGCTACGTCCACGAGGGCGGCTTCGTCCAGGACGTCGCCGGCTTCGACGCGGGGTTCTTCGGGATCAGTCCCAACGAGGCGCTGACCATGGACCCGCAGCAGCGGCTGCTGCTGGAGGTGTCCTGGGAGGCGATCGAGCGGGCCGGCATCGACCCGGTGTCGCTGCGCGGCAAGCCGGTCGGCGTGTTCGCCGGCTCCGGGATCCAGGACTACGAGTACCTGATCGGCGCGGCGGGCGAGGTCGCCGAGGCCTACATGACCACGGCCAACGCGGCCGCCGTCATATCCGGCCGGATCTCCTACACCCTGGGGCTGGAAGGCCCCGCGGTCACCGTCGACACGGCGTGCTCCTCCTCCCTCGTCTCCCTCCACCTGGCCGCCCAGGCGCTCCGCCAGCGGGAATGCTCGCTGGCCCTCGCCGGCGGCGTCATGGTGATGTCCACCCCCTCGCCGTTCATCGCGTTCAGCCGGCAGCGCGGCCTCGCCCCCGACGGCCGCTGCAAGGCCTTCGCCGAGGCGGCCGACGGCACCGGCTGGTCCGAGGGCGCGGGCATGCTCGTACTCGAACGGCTGGCGGATGCGCGCCGCAACGGCCACCCCGTGCTGGCCGTCGTACGCGGCAGCGCCGTCAACCAGGACGGCGCCAGCAACGGTCTGACCGCCCCCAACGGCCGGGCCCAGCAGCGGGTCATCCGCCAGGCGCTCGCCAACGCCCGGATCCCGGCCACGCAGGTGGACGTCGTCGAGGGGCACGGCACCGGTACGACCCTGGGCGACCCCATCGAGGCGCAGGCGCTGCTGGCCACCTACGGGCAGGACCGCCCCGAGGGGCAGCCGCTGTGGCTGGGCTCCATCAAGTCCAACCTCGGGCACGCGCAGGCCGCCGCCGGTGTCGGCAGCGTCATCAAGATGGTCATGGCCCTGCGCAACGGAGTGCTGCCGCAGACCCTGCACGTCGACGAACCGTCGAGCCACGTCGACTGGACCGCGGGCCAGGTCCGGCTGCTGGCCGAATCCCGTGAGTGGGAGCGCGCCGAGGACCGGCCGCGACGGGCCGGCGTCTCCGCGTTCGGAGTCAGCGGCACCAACGCCCACGTCATCCTGGAGGAAGCCCCCGCCGAGGAGCCGGCCGAGCCCGCCGAGTCCGCCGACGCGCCGCAGGAGCCGTCCGCCGCCGCCGTCGTACCGCTGCCCGCCCTCCTGCCCTGGCCGGTCTCCGGCCGCGACGCCCAGGCGCTGGCCGCCCAGGCGGGCCGGGTGCGCGCCCACGTCACGGCCGCACCGGAGCCCGGATCCGCGGACCTGGCCTACTCGCTGGCCACGAGCCGCGCGGCGCTCGACCACCGTGCCGTCGTCCTGGCGGACGGCCGGGACGCCGCGCTCGCCGGTCTCGCCGCGCTGGCCGAGGGGCAGCCGCACCCGGGTGTGGTGAGCGGGGTGGTGGCGAAGGGCCGGACCGCGTTCCTGTTCACCGGCCAGGGCGCGCAACGCCTCGGGATGGGGCGGGAGTTGTACGCGTCCTTCCCGGTGTTCGCCGAGGCCTTCGACGCGGTGTGCGCGGAGATCGACCCGCACCTGGGCCGGTCGTTGCGTGAGGTGGTGTGGGGTGAGGACGCGGAGGCGCTGAACGCGACCGCGATCACCCAGCCCGCCCTGTTCGCCCTCGAAGTCGCCCTGTTCCGGCTCGTGGAAGCCTGGGGCATCACCCCCGACGCGGTCGCCGGGCACTCGATCGGCGAGCTGGCCGCCGCCCACGCCGTGGGCGTGCTGTCGCTCGCCGACGCGGCCCGCCTGGTGGTCGCCCGCGGGCGCCTGATGCAGGAACTGCCCGACGGCGGCGCGATGCTCGCCGTCCAGGCCACCGAGCAGGAAGTCCTCCCGCTGCTCACCGACGGCGTGGACATCGCCGCCGTCAACGGCCCCGAATCCGTGGTCGTCTCGGGAACCGGGGACGCCGTCCTCGCGATCGGCGAACACTTCACCGCGGCCGGACGAAAGACCAGCCGTCTCGCCGTCTCGCACGCCTTCCACTCGCCCCTCATGGAGCCGATGCTCGACGCCTTCCGGGCCGTCGCGCAGGAGCTGACGTACGAGGAGCCGCGCATCGCGGCCGTGTCCACGGTGACCGGCGACCGCCCCGGCGCCCGCTGGCAGTCCCCGGACTACTGGGTCTCCCAGGTCCGGGAGGCCGTCCGGTTCGCCGACGCCGTCCGCGCCCTGGAACAGGAGGGCGTCACCCGCTTCCTGGAGATCGGCCCCGACGGCATCCTCACCGGACTCGCCCAGCAGAGCGCCGCCTCCGAGCAGGCGGTCCTCGTACCGGCCCTGCGCCGCAGCCGCCCCGAGCCCGAGGCCCTGGTCACCGCCGTGGCCCAGCTCTACGCCTCCGGCACGGCCGTCGACTGGGAGGCCTTCTACGCCGGTACCGGCGCCCGCCGCGTCGACCTGCCCACCTACGCCTTCCAGCGCACCCGCTACTGGGTCGAGGGCACCGGCGCCCTCGGCGACCTCTCGGCAGCCGGCCTGGCCGCCGCCGGGCACCCGCTGCTCGGCGCCGTGGTCTCCCTCGCCGACTCCGGCGGCGTGGTCCTGACCGGCAGGGTCTCCGTATCGGCCCAGCCCTGGCTCGCCGACCACGTCGTCGGCGACTCCGTGGTCTTCCCCGGCACCGGCTTCGTGGAGCTCGCCGTGCGTGCGGGCGACCAGGTCGGCTGCGAACTGCTCGAAGAGCTGATGCTCCAGGCTCCCCTGGTCCTGCCCGAGCGCGGCGCGGTCGCCCTCCAGGTCGAGGTCGGCGCCGCGGACGCCTCCGGGCGGCGACCGGTCAGCGTCCACTCCCGCCGGGACGACCAGCCCGACCAGCCGTGGACCCTGCACGCGGCCGGCGTCCTGGCCACCGCCGCGGACTCCGCTCTCGACTCCCTCGGCCTGGACACCTGGCCGCCCGCCGCCGCCACCCCGATCGAGACGGACGGCGTGTACGAGGCGCTGGCCGAGGCCGGCCTCCCGTACGGCCCGGCCTTCCGCGGGCTCTCGGCCGCCTGGGCCGCAGGGACCGAGGTGTACGCCGAGGTCGCCCTGCCGGAGCGGGCCCACGCCGACGCAGCCGCGTTCGGCCTGCACCCGGCGCTGCTGGACGCCTCGCTGCACGGTTCCGTCTTCACCGGCCTGTTCGCCGGGGCCCAGGGCCCGGTCCTGCCGTTCGTCTGGACGGGAGTGCGGCTGCACGCCTCCGGCGCCAACCGGCTGCGGGTCCGGATCGCACCCGACGGCGCGGGCGCCATCGCCCTGTCCGTCGGCGACGAGACGGGCCGACCGGTGCTGTCCGTGGACTCCCTGGTCCTGCGCGAGGTCTCCGCCGAGCAGCTCGCCGCCGCCCGCACGGTCGCCCACGAATCCCTCTTCGCCCTCGACTGGACCGCGCTGCCCGCCCCCGCGGCCCCGGCGGCCGCACCGGCCGACTGGGACACCCTGCCCGCCGACGGGCCCGTACCGCAGACCGTCGTCCTGCGCTCGCTGCCCGGGTCGGACCCGGCGTCGGTGCGCGCCGCCACCGCCAGGGTGCTCGCCGTCCTGCAGAGCTGGCTCGCCGACGAGCGGTACGCCGCCTCGCGGCTGCTCGTCGCGACCTCCGGGGCCGTGGCCCGGCCCGGCGAGGACGTCACCGACCTGGCCGGCGCGGCCGTGTGGGGCCTGGTGCGTTCCGCACAGGCCGAGAACCCGGACCGGTTCCTCCTCACGGACCTCTCCGACCTCGCCGACGCGGGGGAGGCCGCCGCCGCGGTGGCCGCCGACGAGCCCCAGACCCTCGTACGCGGCACGACCGTGCACGGCGCGCGCCTCGCCCGCCTCACCGACGACCCCGAGCGACGCGTCCGGCCCGACTTCGGCAACGGCACCGTCCTGGTCACCGGCGCGACCGGCGCCCTCGGCCGCCTGGTGGCCCGGCAGCTGGTCGAGGCCCACGGCGTACGCAGCCTCCTGCTGGTCTCGCGGCGCGGTGCGGACGCCCCGGGAGCCGTCGAACTCCGCGCCGAACTGCGCGGACTCGGCGCCGAGGCCACCGTCGCCGCCTGCGACGCGGGAGACCGCGACGCCCTCGCCGCGCTCATCACCGGCGTGCCGCTCACCGGCGTGGTCCACCTCGCCGGCGTGCTCGACGACGCGCTCATCGCCTCGCTGACCCCGCAGAGCCTGGACACCGTACTCGCCGCCAAGGCCGACGCGGCGCTCCACCTGCACGAACTGACCCGCGGCCTGGAGCTGTCGGCCTTCGTGCTGTTCTCCTCCGCGACCGGCGTCCTGGGCGTGCCCGGACAGGGCAACTACGGTGCGGCGAACGCCCTGCTCGACGCTCTCGCCACCCACCGGCGCGCCCACGGCCTGCCCGCCCAGTCCCTCGCCTGGGGCCTGTGGGCGAGCGGCATGTCCGGCTCCCTGACCGACGCCGACCTCCAGCGGATGAGCCGCACCGGCATCGGCGCGCTCACCGTTGCATACGGGGTGGACCTCTTCGACCGGGCCCTGACGGTCGACAACCCGCTCGTCGTCCCGATCCGCCTCGACGTGCGCACGCTCGCCGAGGCGGGCGAGGCCCTGCCGCCGCTCTTCCGCGGCCTGGTCCGCGTACGGGCGCGCAGGAGCGCGGTGTCGGCCCCCGAGGCGGCCGGCGCCCTGCGGGGCCGACTGGCCGGACTGGACCGGGAGGAGCGCACGGCCGTCCTGCTCGACCTGGTCCGTACGCAGGTCGCCGTCACCCTCGGATACCCGGGGGCGCACGCGGTCGACGAGACGCGGGCGTTCAGCGAGCTCGGCTTCGACTCGCTCACCGCGGTCGAGTTCCGCAACGCCGTCAGCGCCGCCGCCGACGTCCGGCTGCCCGCCACCCTCGCCTTCGACTACCCCAACCCGCGCGCGCTGGCCCGCCACCTCCTCGACGAACTCGACGGATCCACCGGGCAGTCGGGCCCAGCGGCCACCGCGGTCCGGTCCGGCGGAGCCGTCGACGACGACCCGATCGTGATCGTCGCCATGGCCTGCCGCTACCCCGGCGGCGTACGCACCCCCGAGGACCTGTGGCAGCTGGTCGCCGACGGCGTCGACGCCGTCTCCGGCTTCCCCGCCAACCGCGGATGGGACCTCGACCGCATCTACGACCCGACCGCCGAGCGGCCCCACACCAGCTACGCCCGCGAGGGCGGCTTCCTGCACGAGGCGGGCGAGTTCGACCCGGCCTTCTTCGGGATCAGCCCCAACGAGGCGGCTGTCATGGACCCGCAGCAGTTCCTGCTGCTGGAGACGGCCTGGGAGGTGTTCGAGCGGGCCGGGATCGACCCGGAGACCCTGCGCGGCAGCATGACCGGCTGCTACGCCGGGATGATGTACCACGACTACGCCGCCAACAACAGCACCGGAGCCATCGCCTCCGGGCGCGTCTCGTACGTGTTCGGCCTCGAGGGGCCGGCCGTCACCGTGGACACGGCGTGCTCGTCCTCGCTGGTCGCGCTGCACATGGCGGCGCAGGCGCTGAGGTCGGGGGAGTGCTCCCTCGCCCTGGCCGGCGGCGTCGCCGTCATGGCCACCCCCGAGGTCTTCGTCGAGTTCAGCCGGCAGCGCGGCCTCGCCCCCGACGGCCGGTGCAAGTCGTTCGGTGTGAACGCGAACGGCACGGGCTGGGGCGAGGGCGCCGGAATGCTGCTGCTGGAGCGGCTTTCGGACGCGCGGCGCAACGGGCACCCGGTCCTGGCGACGGTGCGGGGTTCGGCGCTGAACCAGGACGGTGCGTCGAACGGTCTGACCGCGCCGAACGGTCCCGCGCAGCAGCGGGTGATCCGCCAGGCGCTGGCCAACGCCGGTCTGTCGGCGTTCGAGGTCGACGCGGTGGAGGCACACGGCACCGGTACGACCCTGGGCGACCCGATCGAAGCGCAGGCGCTGCTGGCCACGTACGGACAGGACCGGCCCGAGGGCCAGCCGCTGTGGCTGGGCTCCATCAAGTCCAACATGGGCCACACGCAGGCCGCGGCGGGCGTCGCGGGCATCATCAAGATGGTCATGGCGATGCGGCACGGTGTGCTGCCGCCGACCCTCCACGCCGAGGAGCGCTCGGACCAGATCGACTGGTCGGCGGGCGAGGTGGAACTACTCACCGAGGCCCGGGAATGGCAGGCCGACGGCCGTCCGCGCCGGGCCGGCATCTCCTCCTTCGGCATCAGCGGGACCAACGCCCACGTGATCGTCGAAGAGGTTCCCGCCGCCCCGCGGCCCGCCGAAGCGGAGGCCGAGGCCGGTGGCGAACCGTCCGTGGCTCCCTGGGTGTTGTCGGCGAAGTCCGCGAAGGCGCTGGCCGGCCAGGCCGAGCGGCTGCTCGCGGTGGCGGACGCGTACCGCCCCGAGGACATCGGGCACACCCTGGCCTCGGCGCGCAGCACGATGGAGCACCGGGCCGTGGTGGTGGGTGAGCGCGAGAGCGCGCTCGCGGCCCTCGCGGCGGGCGAGACCCACCCCGCGGTGGTCGCCGGACAGACACAGTCCGGTGGCCGGACGGCGTTCCTGTTCACGGGGCAGGGTGCGCAGCGGCTGGGTATGGGGCGGGAGTTGTACGTGTCCTTCCCGGTGTTCGCCGAGGCGTTCGACGCGGTGTGTGCGGAGGTCGACGGGCATCTGGGGTGCTCGTTGCGTGAGGTGGTGTGGGGTGAGGATGCGGAGGCGTTGAACGCGACCGCGATCACCCAGCCCGCCCTGTTCGCGCTTGAGGTGGCGTTGTTCCGGCTGGTCGAGGCGTGGGGTGTGAAGCCCGATGTGGTGGCCGGTCATTCGATCGGTGAGCTGGCGGCGGCGCATGTCGCCGGTGTGTTGTCGTTGGCGGATGCGGCTCAACTTGTGGTGGCGCGTGGCCGTCTGATGCAGGCGCTGCCTGCGGGTGGTGCGATGCTGGCCGTGCAGGCCACGGAGGCGGAGGTGCTGCCGCTGCTGTCCGATGGTGTCGGTGTCGCGGCGGTGAACGGTCCGCAGTCGGTGGTGGTCTCGGGTGTCGAGGCCGGGGTCCTGGCCGTGGGTGAGCACTTCTCGGCGGCGGGTCGCAAGACCAGCCGTCTGTCGGTGTCGCACGCGTTCCACTCGGCTCTGATGGACCCGATGCTGGACGAGTTCCGGACCGTTGCCGAGGCCTTGACCTTCAACGCTCCTCGCGTGCAGGTCGTCTCCACGGTCTCGGGTGAGCTGTCGGAGGCGTGGCAGTCGCCCGAGTACTGGGTCGGGCAGGTCCGTGAGGCCGTCCGCTTCGCCGACGCCGTCCGCACGCTGGAGCAGCAGGGTGTGACCCGGTTCCTGGAGATCGGCCCGGACGGGATCCTGACCGGCCTCGCCGCGCAGAGCCTGGACGACGCCGTGCTCGTCGCGGCCGTGCGCAAGAACCGCTCCGAGCCGGAGACCCTGGTCGCCGCCGTGGCCCAGCTCCACGTCCACGGCGTGGCCGTCGACTGGGAGGCGTTCCACGCCGGTACCGGCGCCCGCCGCGTCGACCTGCCCACCTACGCCTTCCAACGCACCCGCTACTGGATCGGCACCGAGGAGTACCTCGCCAACTCGTGGATCGGCTCCGGCAGCGGCAGCATGGCGACCGCAGGCCTGACCGATGCCGGGCACCCGCTGCTCGGCGCGGTCCTGCCCTCCCCGGACACCGACCTGGTCACCTTCACCGGCCGGCTGTCCGCGAGCACCCACGCCTGGATCGCCGATCACGAGGTCCTGGGAAGCGTCCTGCTGCCGGGTACCGGCTTCGTGGAGCTGGCGGTACGCGCCGGTGACCAGGTGGGCTGCGACGTATTGGAGGAGCTGGCACTCCAGGCACCGCTGATCCTCCCCGAGCGCGGCGCGCTGACCGTACAGATGGTCGTCGGCGCGGCCGACGCCTCCGGGCGGCGGTCGGTGAGCGTCTACTCGCGCGCCGAGGACCGGCCGGACCTGCCGTGGACCCTGCACGCCGACGGCGTGCTCGCCACGCGCGCCGGAGCCCCCGGCTTCGACCTGGCCGCGTGGCCGCCCGCGGGAGCGGACGAACTGCCCCTGGACGGCGCGTACGAGGGCCTGCGCGAGCGCGGCTTCGGCTACGGTCCGACGTTCCAGGGCCTCAAGGCGGCCTGGCGGCGGGGCGACGTGCTCTACGCCGAGGTCGCGCTGCCGGAGCAGTCGCACGCCGAGGCCGCGGAGTTCGGACTCCACCCCGCGCTCCTGGACGCCGCCATGCACGCGGCACTGGTGAACGGCACCGGCGGCGACGAGACCGTACTGCCCTTCGTCTGGAAGGACATCACGCTGCACGCGGCGGGAGCCTCCGCCGTACGGGTGAGGATCACCCAGCCCACGCCGGAGAGCCTCTCGCTGCAGGTGGCCGATGCCACCGGCGCCCCCGTCGCCACCGTCGGCGCGGTCGTCGGCCGGCCCGTCTCCACGGAGCAGCTCGACGCGGGCGGAACCGATTCGCTCTTCCGCATCGCCTGGAACCCGCTGCCCGTGCCGGCCTCGGCGGGCTCCCAGAGCCTGCCCGAAGGCACGGTCGTCTTCGAGTGCGACCCGGCGGACACGGACGTCCCGGCCGCCGTGCACGACCTGGCCAACCGGGCCTTGGCGGCGGTCCAGGACTGGCTGGCCGAGGAGCGTCCCGAGGGCGCGGTGCTGGCGGTGGTCACGCGGGGTGCGGTGGCCGTCGGCGACGGTGAGGCCGTCGATGTGCGGCAGGCTCCGGTGTGGGGTCTGGTGCGGTCGGCGCAGGCGGAGAACCCGGGCCGGTTCGCGCTGATCGACACCGACGACTCGGTGGACCTGGCGCGGGTACTGGCCCTGGGCGAGCCCGAGTCGGCCGTACGCGCCGGTGAGGTGTCGGTGCCGCGGCTGGCCCGGGTGTCGGCGGACGACGGCGCGGAGCCGGTGTGGGACGCGGCCGGAACCGTCGTGATCACGGGCGGTACGGGCGGCCTGGGCGCCCTGGTGGCCCGCCACCTGGTGGCCGAGCACGGGATACGGCACCTGCTGCTCCTGGGCAGGCGGGGCGCGGACACGCCCGGCGTCGACGGACTGCTCGCGGATCTCACGGAATCGGGTGCCTCGGTCGCCGTCGCCGCGTGCGACGTGGCGGACCGGGACGCGCTGAAGGCGGTCCTGGACGGTGTGGATCCGGCGCACCCCCTGACGGGCGTGGTCCACGTGGCCGGAGTCGCCGACAACGGCGTCATCGGAGCCCTCACTCCCGAGCGCATGGACGCCGTGCTGCGTCCGAAGGCGGACGCGGCCTGGCATCTGCACGAGCTGACCCGGGGCCTGGACCTGTCGGCGTTCGTCATGTTCTCGTCGGCGGGCGGTCTGGTGCTGGCGGCCGGTCAGGGCAATTACGCGGCCGCCAACGTCTTCCTCGACGCGCTCGCGGCTCACCGCCGCGCGGAGGGGCTGGCGGCCACCGCGATGGCCTTCGGCCTCTGGGGCGTCAACACCGGCATGACCACCATGCTGGACCTGGCCGAGGAGCGCATGGCGGCCCAGGGCCTGCCCGCCCTCTCCCAGGCCGAGGGCCTGGCGCTGTTCAGCCTCTCCCTGCGCTCGGGACAGCCCGCCCTCGTCCCCCTGCGGATCGACACCAACGTCCTGCGCGGCCGGGCCGAAGAGCTTCCCGCCCTCCTCCGTGGCCTCGTACGCGTCCCGGTGCGCCGGGCCGCGCAGTCCGCGGACGGCGGCGACGGGCTGCTCGCACGGCTGGCCGGGCTGGACGCCGACGGGCAGGCCGCGGCGCTCCTCGACCTCGTACGCGGCCAGGTCGCCGGTGTCCTCGGCCACGCCTCGCCGGACGCGATCGAGCCCGAGCGGGCCTTCAGCGAGCTGGGCTTCGACTCGCTCGCCGCCGTGGAGCTGCGCAACCGGCTCGGCTCGGCGACCGGGCTGCGGCTGCCCGCCACGCTGATCTTCGACTACCCGACCGCGCAGTCCGTGGCCGCACACATCGGCGCCGAGGTGGCCGGCCGGAGCCACATCGCACCCGTACCCGCCCGCGCCGTGCCGGCCGCCTCCGGCGGACCGGACGTGGACGACCCGATCGTGATCGTGGGGATGGGCTGCCGCTACCCGGGCGGGGTGACCACGCCGGACGAGCTGTGGGACCTCGTGGCCGGAGGCGTCGACGCCATCGGCGGGTTCCCGGCCGACCGGGGCTGGGACCCGGAGGTCTACGACCCGGAGCCGGGCACGCCCGGCCGGACGTACGCCCGCGAAGGCGGATTCCTCTACGACGCGGCCGAGTTCGACCCGGTGTTCTTCGGGATCAGCCCGAACGAGGCGCTGATGATGGACCCGCAGCAGCGGCTGCTGCTGGAGGTGTCCTGGGAGGCGATCGAGAGGGCCGGTATCGACCCGGCGGCCCTCAAGGGCAGTTCGACCGGCGTGTTCGCCGGTGTGATGTACCACGACTACGCCCTCGGCGTGGAGGCCGCGGCCAGCAGCGGCGGCAGCCTCGTCTCCGGCCGTACGTCGTACACGCTCGGGCTCGAAGGCCCCTCGGTCACCGTGGACACGGCCTGCTCGTCCTCGCTGGTCGCACTGCACATGGCGGTGCAGGCGCTGAGGTCGGGGGAGTGCTCCCTCGCCCTGGCCGGCGGTGTCGCCGTCATGGGCACACCGGGCATGTTCGTGGAGTTCAGCCGGCAGCGCGGGCTCGCCCCCGACGGCCGGTCCAAGTCCTTCGCCGCCTCGGCCGACGGTGTCGCCTGGGGCGAGGGCGCGGGCGTCCTGCTCCTGGAGCGGCTCTCCGACGCGCGGCGGGCCGGCCACCCGGTGGTCGCCGTCGTCCGCGGGTCCGCCCTGAACCAGGACGGTGCGTCGAACGGTCTGACCGCGCCGAACGGGCCCTCGCAGCAGCGGGTGATCCGCCAGGCGCTGGCCAACGCCGGTCTGTCGGCGGTCGAGGTCGACGCGGTGGAGGCACATGGCACCGGTACGACCCTGGGCGACCCGATCGAGGCGCAGGCACTGCTGGCGACGTACGGGCAGGACCGCCCCGAGGGCCGGCCCCTCTACCTGGGCTCCATCAAGTCCAACATGGGCCACACCCAGGCATCCGCGGGCGTCGCGGGCATCATCAAGATGGTCATGGCCATGCGCCACGGGACGCTGCCGAAGACCCTGCACGTGGACGCGCCGTCCGACCAGGTGGACTGGGCGGCGGGGAGCGTGGAACTGCTCACCGAGGCCCGGGAATGGCAGACCACGGACCGGCCCCGCCGGGCCGCCGTCTCCTCCTTCGGCATCAGCGGGACGAACGCCCACGTCATCGTCGAGGAGGCCCCCGAAGGTGCGGAGGCGCAGGCCGAACGGGCCGGACTCCCGGCCCTGCCCTGGGTGCTGTCGGCCAAGACCCCGCAGGCCCTCGCAGCCCAGGCCGAACGCCTGCTGGAGCAGGTCACGGACCGGCCGGAGAGCGACGCGACGGACATCGGCCTCTCACTGGTCTCCTCGCGCACGGCGTTCGCCCACCGGGCGGTGGTCGTGGGAACGGAGCGTTCGGAGCTGCTGCACGGGCTGACCGCCCTGGCCCAGGGCCGCAACGCACCCGCGGTGGTCCGGGACCTGGCGCGCCGCTCCGGAAAGACCGCGTTCCTGTTCACGGGGCAGGGTGCACAACGCCTCGGTATGGGGCGGGAGTTGTACGCGTCCTTCCCGGTGTTCGCCGAGGCTTTCGACGCGGTGTGTGCGGAGGTCGACCCGCATCTGGGGCGGTCGTTGCGTGAGGTGGTGTGGGGTGAGGACGCGGAGGCGCTGAACGCGACGGCGATCACGCAGTCGGCGTTGTTCGCGCTTGAGGTGGCGTTGTTCCGGCTGGTCGAGGCGTGGGGCGTGAAGCCCGACGTGGTCGCCGGGCATTCGATCGGTGAGCTGGCCGCCGCCCACGCGGTCGGGGTGCTGTCGCTCGCTGACGCGGCCCGGCTGGTCGTGGCACGTGGCCGTCTGATGCAGGCACTGCCCGCGGGTGGTGCGATGCTGGCCGTGCAGGCAACCGAGGACGAGGTGCTGCCGCTGCTGGGCGACGGTGTCGCTATCGCGGCGGTCAACGGGCCGGAATCCGTGGTGGTTTCGGGTGTGGAGGCTGCGGTCCTGGCGCTCGGCGGGCATGTCGAGGCGGCGGGTCGCAAGACCAGCAGGCTGTCCGTCTCGCACGCGTTCCATTCCTCGCTGATGGATCCGATGCTCGACGAGTTCCGGGCCGTCGCCGGGGAGCTGGCGTACGGGGAGCCGCGGGTCGCGGCCGTCTCGACCGTGACGGGTGACCGGTCCGGTGCGGACTGGGGGTCGCCCGAGTACTGGGTCGGCCAGGTCCGTGAAGCCGTCCGCTTCGCCGACGCCGTGCGCACGCTGGAGCAGGAAGGCGTCACCCGGTTCCTGGAGATCGGGCCCGGCGGTGTCCTCACCGGACTCGCCCAGCAGGTACTCGACGCCGAGCAGTCCGTCTCGGCGGCCGCTCTCCGCAAGGACCGCGCGGAGCCCGAGTCGCTCGTCACCGCCCTCGCGCAGCTGCACGTGGCCGGCGTACGCGTCGACTGGGAGGCGTACTACGCCGGCACCGGCGCCCAGCGCGTCGACCTGCCCACCTACCCCTTCCAGCGCACCCGCTACTGGGTCGACGCCGCCAAGCCCGCCACCGATGCCGTCGCCGTCGGCCAGGACGCCCTGGACCACCCGCTGCTCGCGGCCGTCCTGTCGTCCCCCGACGCCGACGCGGTGACCTTCACGGCCAGGATCTCGCTGGACGCCCAGCCGTGGGTGGCCGACCACACCGTGCACGGCAGCGTCCTGCTCCCCGGCACGGGCTTCGTGGAGCTCGCGCTGCAGGCCGGCGACCACGTCGGCTGCGAACTCCTGGAAGAACTCACCCTCCAGGCCCCGCTCGTGCTGCCGGAGCGCGGAGGCGTCGCCGTCCAGGTCGTCGTGGGCGAACCCGACGCCCGGGCCCGGCGCACCGTGCAGGTCTACTCGCGCCCGGAGAACAGGCCCGACGAGCCGTGGACCCGGCACGCCGACGGCTTCCTCGCCCCCGGCGCCACCGGGCCCGGCGACGGCCTCACCGCGTGGCCGCCCACCGGCGCGGCCCAGCTGGACGCCGCCGAACTGTACGACCGGCTCCAAGAGCGCGGGTTCGGCTACGGCCCGGTCTTCCAGGGCCTGACCGCCGCCTGGCGGCTGGACGACGCCCTGTACGCCGAGATCGAGCTGCCCGAGCAGGCGCACGCCGACGCCGGACGGTTCGGACTCCACCCGGCGCTGCTCGACGCCTCGATGCACGCCCTCGGCTTCGGCGGGCTCGGTGCCGAGGAGGACGAGGGGGTCGCGCTGCTCCCCTTCTCGTGGGAGGGCGTCACCCTGCACGCCGCGTCCGCGACCGCCGTACGGGTCCGTCTCGCTCCCGTCGAGGGGCAGCGCAACGCCGTACGCATAGACCTCGCCGACCCGGCCGGAGCGCCGGTGGCCTCGGTGGCCGCTCTGCAGCTGCGTCCGGTAGCCGCCGCGCAGCTGGCCACCGGCGGCTTCCGCGACGCGCTCCTGGCCGTCGACTGGCAGCCGGTCGGCGGCGGCTCCGGACCGCGCGGAGCGTGGACGGTCGCGGGTCCCGGCCTGGAGATCGCCGGCGTTCCCGTGGCCCCCGGACTCGACGCGCTGGGCGCCGAGGGCGCCGACGTGCCCGACACCGTGCTGCTGCCGGTCCTCGCGACCGGGCCCGGCGCGGGCCGTGAGGAGGACGTCCCCGCCGGAGTGCGGACCGCGGTCGGTACGGCGCTCGCCGCCGTACAGCACTGGCTGGCCGAGCCCGCGTTCGCGCAGTCGCGGCTGGTCCTGGTCACGCGGGCCGCGGCGGCCGTCGCCGACGGCGACCCGGTCGACGTACGGCAGGCCCCCGTCTGGGGGCTGGTGCGGGCCGCGCAGGCGGAGAATCCCGGCCGGTTCGTACTGCTCGACCTGGAGGAGGCCGAGGTGTCCCCGAAGGCGCTGGCCGCCGCGCTCGCCTCGGGCGAGCCGGAGCTCGCGGTCCGGCAGGGCAAGGTCCTCGCGCCTCGCCTCACCCGGTCCGCGGCGGCAGGCGGCGACACGCCGTGGGACGCCGAGGGGACCGTCCTGATCACCGGCGGTACGGGAGGCCTGGGGGCGCTCGTCGCCAAGCACCTCGTGACCACGCACGGAGTGCGGCACCTGCTGCTGACCAGCCGCCGGGGAGCGGGCGCGCCGGGCGCGGCCGGGCTGCGCGAGGAACTGGCCGCGCTCGGGGCCCAGGTGGACATCGCCGCCTGCGACGTGTCCGACCGGGCCGCCGTGGCCGCCCTGATCGACGGCATCGACCCGGCGCATCCGCTGCGCGGGATCGTCCACGCCGCCGGTGTGGCGCACAACGGCCTGGTCGGGGCGCTCACCCCGGAGCAGGTGGACACCGTACTGTCCGCCAAGGCCGACGCGGCCTGGCACCTGCACGAACTGACGGCTGGTCACAAACTGTCCGCGTTCGCGCTGTTCTCCTCGGCCGGCGGCCTGGTCATGGCCGCCGGACAGGGCAACTACGCGGCGGCGAACGTCTTCCTCGACGCGCTCGCGGCCCACCGCCGCTCGCAGGGGCTCGCGGCCACCTCGATGGCCTTCGGCCTGTGGGACACCGAGACCGGGCTGAGCCAGTGGCTCGGTGAGGCCGACCTCCAGCGGATGCGGCGCAGCGGAACGCCCGCCCTGTCCGAGGAGGAGGGCCTGTGGCTCTTCGACGCGGCGGTCGCGGCCGACGCCCCCGCCCTCGTACCGCTGCGGGTGGACCTGGGAGCCCTGCGGGCCCGTACCGACGAGGTGCCCGCGCTGCTGCGGGGCCTGGCACCCACCGCGCGGCGCCGGGCCGGCGCCGCGGCCGGAGCCGCCGAGGCCGGCGCGCTGCGCGAGAAGGTCCGCGCGCTCGGCGCCGCCGAGCGCGAGAAGGCCGTACTCGAAGCGGTGCTTACCCACGCCGCCGAGGTCCTCGGACACGCCGACGCGAGCGCGGTCGACCCCGAAGCGGGCTTCCTGGAAGCCGGATTCGACTCGCTGACCGCGGTCGAACTGCGCAACCGGCTGAACGCGGCCTCCGGCCTCTCCCTGCCGGCCATGGTGGTCTTCGACAGCAAGAACCCGCTGGCTCTGGCCCGGCAGGTCGCCGAGCGGCTGGGCGCCGCCCCCGGGGAGCCCGGGCGGGCCGACGCGCCGTCGGCGCACGCCGACGACCGGCTCGACGACACGCTGTACGGGCTGTTCCTCGACGCGATCATGTCGGGGAACCTCCAGCCCGGCCTGGCGATGCTGCGGTCCGTGGCCGCGCTGCGGCCCGCCTTCGGCTCGGCGGCCGACCTGGCGGACCTGCCCGCGGCGGTGTCCTACGGGGCACGCACCCGGCCGCAGGGCGAGGACGCGAAGGCGCCCCGGCTGATCTGCCTCAGCACGCCGACCGTGGCGGGCGGCGTGCACCAGCACGCGCGGCTCGCGGCCCGGCTCTCGATGCCCGTGTCCGGTATCCCCACCCCCGGATTCGGGCGCGGGGAGGCACTGCCGGAGTCGTTCGAGGCGGCGGTGGACGTACTCGCCGAAGCCGTGCTGCGCACCGCGGGCGGGGAGCCGTTCGCCCTGCTCGGCTTCTCCTCGGGCGGCCTGCTCGCCCACGCCACCGTGGCCCGCCTGGAGCGGGTGCACGGGGTACGGCCCGCCGGGCTGGTCCTGCTGGACACCTACTACATGGGCGAGACCAACGACGCGATCTTCGACCAGATGGCCTTCGCCGTCCCCGGCAAGGCGGCCACGCTCGGCAACTTCAGCAGCGCCGAACTCTCCGCGATGGGGCGGTACGTGGAGCTCCTGCCGCAGTTCCGGCAGGACGCCATCGAGGCGCCGGTGCTCTTCGTACGGGCCGGGGACCTCTTCGAGATGGGGGAGGACGCGGAGATCGCGCCCGACGCCGACTGGCAGGCCGACTGGGACGGCGCGGACACCGTGGCGACCGTGCCCGGCACGCACTTCACCATCGTCGAGCAGCACGTCGACACGACGGCCCCGGTCATCGACCGCTGGCTGACGGACCTCAAGGAGCGGATCTCCTGATGAGCCGGACGACGACGACCGAACCGACCGAACCGAACGAGACGGCCGAACCGACCGAGACGAGGAGAGGTGGCACGACGGTGAGCCTGAGCACGGTACGCCCGGCGGCCGGACCGGCGGCGGTCCACGAACCGGCGACACGCATCCACGAGTTCATGCTGGCGGCGGCCAGGACCGCACCGGACAGCCCGGCCGCCTGGGAGGCCGGCCCGGACGGCTCCGCACGCGTGCTGACCTACCGGCAGCTGGAGCGCAGGGCCCACGACTACGCGGTCACCCTGGACTCGCTCGGCCTCGACATCGGCGACCGGGTGATCCTGGAGTCGGACAACTCCGCCGCCGCCGTGGCCGTTCTCCTCGCCTGCTCGATGCTCGGGCTCACCTTCATCCCGGTGAGCCCGGAGGTCCCCACCCCGCGGCTGCTGGCCATCGCCGCCACCGCCGAGCCCGCCCTGCACCTGCAGACGGTGGACGGCAAGCGCGAGGAGGTTCCACAGTCCATCGGCACGGCCCGGTTCGGCCCGGACGGGATCACCGTGGAGCGGGCTCCCGCGCCCCGTACCCGGCACCGGCGCGAGGCGGTCGGCACGGACGCCGCGTACATGATCTTCACCTCGGGAACCACCGGGCGCCCCAAGGGCGTGGTCATGAGCCACCGCGGAGTGCTCTCCTTCTACCGGGGCATGCTCCAGCACTCCATCGTCACGGCCGAGGACCGGCTCGCCACCACCTCGCCGCTCCAGTTCGACTTCGCGCTGCTGGACATCGGGCTCGCGCTCGGCTCGGGCGCGCAGCTGATCCCCGTACCGCGCGAGCTGATGCACTGGCCGCGCAGGCTGCTGCGCTTCCTCACCGAGACGGGCGCCACGCAGGTGGACGGCGTGCCGTCCATCTGGCGGCCGGTACTGCGCCACGAGGCCAAGGGGCTGGCCGCGCTGGCCGGCCAGCTGCGCGGGGTGCTCTTCTCCGGCGAGGCCTTCCCGCTGCCTGAACTGCGGCAGTTGCAGAGCCTGTTGCCGCGGACCCGCGTCGTGAACTGCTTCGGCCCCACCGAGGCGATGGCCTTCTCCCTCACCGACGTGCCGAACCCGCTGCCCGAGGGCGCCGACAAGCTGTCCATCGGATTCGCCTACCCCGGCGCCGAGATGCTGCTGATCGACGAGGACGGCAGGCCCGTCGAGGAGCCGGGAGCGGTGGGCGAGATCCACCTGCGCGGACCGTCGCTCTTCACCGGCTACTGGGACGACCCGGAGGCCACGCGCGCCGTCCTGGTGCCCGATCCGCTCAACCCGAGGTCCGGCCAACTGGTCTACAAGTCAAATGACTTGGCATACCGGGGCGAGAGTGGTGAGCTGTACTTCGTCGGCCGGTCCGACCTCCAGGTCAAGATTCGCGGCAACCGGGTGGAGCTGGGGGAGATCGAGCGCCGGCTCCTGGAGTTCCCGGGCGTCGAAGCGGCCGCGGCGGTGGTGCGCCCGCGGCAGGGCGACGACCCCGAGCTGTACGCGTACGTCGTCCCGGCCCGCGGGTTCACCGCCGACCCCCTCGTGATCAGCGCGTTCTGCAAGCAGACACTGCCCGAGTACATGGTTCCGCGGAAGGTCGGCCTGATCCCCGGCCTGCCGCTCACCCCCAACGGCAAGACCGACCGCAGGGCCCTGGCGGCGCGCGCCGCGGAGGAGGGCTGACCCCCGGCCCGGCCCCGCCCCCCGGTACAGACCCCTGCTCCGACCCCTGTTCCGACCCCTGTCCTGACCCCTGTTCGCGTCCGGACGCTCCCCCCGCATCCCCGCTTTCCGTTCACTGATACGTACGCCCCGTCCCGACAGCATTGGACAGCCCCCATGACCAGCTCCCTGAGCGAGAACGACAACACCGGACCGGAGGTTAAAGCGGGCCGTAAGGAATGGATCGCCCTCGGCGTTCTGCTCCTGCCCGTGCTGCTCGTCTCCATGGACCTGACGGTCCTCTACTTCGCGATCCCCTCCATCAGCGAGGACCTGAAGCCGTCCGGCAGCGAGCAGCTGTGGATGATCGACATCTACGGCTTCGTCCTGTCCGGAGTCCTGCTCACCATGGGTGCGCTCGGCGACCGCATCGGCCGCCGCCGCCTCCTGCTGATCGGTGCCGTGGTCTTCGGCGGCGGCTCCCTGCTCGCCGCCTACGCATCCAACCCCGAGATGATCATCATCGCCCGGGCCCTGCAGGGCATCGGCGGCGCGACCCTCATGCCCTCCACCCTGGCGCTGATCCGCAACCTGTTCCGCGACCAGACCCAGCGGCGCACCGCCGTCGCGGTGTGGTCCACCGGCATGGCCGCCGGCGCGGCGCTGGGCCCCGTGGTCAGCGGCGCGCTCCTCACCGGCTTCTGGTGGGGTTCGGTCTTCCTCATCAACGTCCCCGTGATGCTGCTCCTGCTGGTGACGGCGCCGTTCCTGCTGCCGGAGTTCAAGGACGCCGCGGCCGGAAAGTTCGATCCTGTAAGCGCCGCGCTCTCGCTCGCCATCGTGCTGCCGGTCATCTACGGCTTCAAGAAGATCGCCGTGGACGGCTTCGCCGTCACCCACGTCGTCGCCATCGCGGTCGGCCTGGCCATCGTCCCGCTGTTCCTGCGGCGCCAGCGCACCAGCTCCGACCCGATGATCGACATCTCGCTGTTCCGCAACCGCGCGTTCGGCGCCTCGGTGACCGTCAACATGCTGGCCTGCTTCACCCTGGTCGGCTACTCGCTCTTCAGCACCCAGTACATGCAGTCGGTCCTCGGCATGACCGCGCTGAAGTCCGCGCTGTGGACGATCCCCGGCACCCTCGCCGTGGGCGCCGTCGTGCCCGTCGCCACCGTGCTCGTGCGCACCGTCAAGCCCGCCCACATCATCGGCGCCGGGTTCACCATCGCCACCCTGGCGCTCCTGATGCTCACCCAGGTGCCCGCCGAGGACGGCCTGGTCCTGATCCTGATCGGCATCATCGCGCTCGCCGTCGGGCTCACCCCGGTCCTCACCCTGGTCACCGAGCTCGTCGTCGGCCAGGTGCCGCCGGAGCGCGCCGGTACCGCCTCCGCCCTGCTCCAGACCGGCCAGGAGCTCGGCGGCGCCCTCGGCGTCGCCGTCCTCGGCAGCATCGGCGCCGCCGTGTACCGCAACAGCTCCGAGCTGGACGCCCCGGCCGGGGTGCCCGCCGACGCGCTGGACCAGGCCCGCGAGACCATCGGCGGAGCCCTGGCCGCCGCCGGCAAGCTCTCGGGCGAGGCCTCGGCCAACCTGATCGAGGCGGCCCGCGCCGCGTTCACGACCGAGGTGCACGCCGCCTCGGTGGCCGGCGCGGTCGTCATGGCGGGCGCCGCCGTGTTCGCCCTGATCGGGCTGCGCGCCGTCCAGACCGACAACCAGCGGGCCGCCGAACTGGCCGCCCAGGCCGCCCCGGTGGAGCGGGCCGGCCAGCCGGGCACCGGCACGGCCTGACGCGCAGCCGCCCCACACCCCCCACAGGCCCTGCCACAGGGCCCACCGACAGCCGCCCAGGACCTGAACCCCCGCCGGTCCTGGGCGGCTTCGCCATGCCCGGGGACCGTCCCGAACCCCTTCCCGGCCGCCGGGCGCCAGGGGCCGCCGTAAGGGTAGGGCTGGGGTCCGATCTGGGGTCCGGTGGCCGATTCCTCTCCCTAGCATCGAACCGCATTCGAGCAGACGCTCGGAACTGCCAGGCACCAGGCTGGAGGAATATCCGCATGTCCCTGCTGGCAACCGATTCTGTCGAGACGGCACGGTTCCGCGCATACGGGCCGCGGCAGCTCGACGAGATCGCCGACCGCCACGGCCTGCCCGCCGACATACGGGAGACCGTCCGGCTCGTGTCGATGGTCCTGCCCTTCCGGGTCAACGAGTACGTCCTGTCGCAGCTGATCGACTGGGACCGCATCCCGGACGACCCGATGTTCCAACTGGTCTTCCCCCAGAAGGGGATGCTCACCGAGCAGAACGAGCGGGACCTGGCCACCCTGTCCGCGGACCCCGCTTCGAAGATCGCCCTGCGGACCCTCGTCCAGCAGATCCGCGGCCGGCTCAACCCGCACCCGTCCGGCCAGAAGGAGCTCAACGTCCCCACCCGGGAGGGCGCCGAGATCGCCGGGCTCCAGCACAAGTACCGCGAGACGGTCCTGTACTTCCCGAGCCAGGGCCAGACCTGCCACTCGTACTGCACCTACTGCTTCCGCTGGGCCCAGTTCGTCGGGGACGCGGACCTGCGCTTCGCGGCGCCCGACCCGAGCGGCCTCATCTCCTACCTCGGCTCCCACCCCGACGTCACCGACGTGCTGGTGACCGGTGGCGACCCGATGGTGATGTCTACTGAGCGGCTGCGCTCCCACCTGGAGCCGCTGCTCTCCGTGGACACCGTACGGACCATCAGGATCGGTACGAAGTCCGTCGCGTACTGGCCGCAGCGGTTCGTCACCGACCCGGACGCCGACGACGTGCTGCGTCTCTTCGAGAAGGTCGTGGCCTCCGGCCGCAACCTCGCCGTCATGGCGCACTTCAGCCACCCCCGGGAGCTCGGCACCGACCTGGCGCGTCGCGCGATCGCCCGGATCAGGTCCACCGGCGCCCTCGTCTACTGCCAGGCGCCGCTGATCGCCCGCGTCAACGACGACCCGGACGTCTGGAGCCGGATGTGGCGGGCCGAACTCGCCGCCGGTTCGGTCCCGTACTACATGTTCGTGGAGCGCGACACCGGCCCGTACGACTACTTCCGGGTGCCGCTCGCCCGGGCTGCCGAGATCTTCCAGTCGGCCTACCGCACCCTCCCGGGCCTGGCCCGTACGGTCCGCGGCCCGGTGATGTCCGCGACTCCCGGCAAGGTGGCCGTGGACGGCGTCGTCGAGAACGCCGAGGGCCGGTTCTTCCAGCTGCAGATGGTCCAGGCCCGTGATCCCTCCCTGGTCGGCCGGCCCTTCCTGGCGCACTTCGACCCCGAGGCCGCCTGGCTGGACGAACTGCGGCTCGACCGCACCGTACCGGCCGACATCGCGCGTGCGCTCGCCGGACCGGCGTGGCAGGGCGAGAAGGAGCTCTTCGGGACCAAGGCGGCCGCACCGGTGGGGAGCCCGGCATGAGCGACATGCGGATGTCACCGAACCTGGCCCTCAACCAGCTGGTGGCACAGCGCCAGGCGGCCGGCGAGCCGCTGATCCACCTCGGCTTCGGGGAGTCCAGACTCCCCGCGTTCGCGCCGCTGGTGGAACGGCTCGCCGCCGGGGCGACCCGCAACGCCTACGGGCCGGTGGCCGGCTCGCCCGCGGTCCGGGGCGCCGCCGCGGGGTACTTCAACCGCCGCCGCATCCCCACCGACGCCGACCAGATCGTGGTCGCCCCGGGCAGCAAACCGCTGCTGATGGCCCTCAACCTGGCCGTCCCCGGCGACGTGCTGTTGCCCCGCCCCGCGTGGAACACGTACGCCCCGCAGGCCCGGCTGGCCGGCAAGCACCCGATCGCCGTCCCGATCCCCGAGGAGTGCGGCGGGGTACCGGACCCGGACGCCCTGCGCGAGTGCATCACCGCGGCGCGCGTGCTCGGCCGCGACCCGCGCATCATGGTGCTGACCCTGCCGGACAACCCGACCGGCACCCTGGCGTCGCCCCCGCTCATCCGCGAACTGTGCGCGATCGCCGAGGAGGAGGGGCTGCTGATCGTCTCGGACGAGATCTACCGGGACGTGGTGCACGACCCGGCCACCGAGTACCTCAGCCCCGCCGAAGTGGCCCCCGAGTGCACGGTCATCGCCACCGGCCTGAGCAAGAGCCTCGCCCTGGGCGGCTGGCGCATCGGTGTGGCCCGCTTCCCGCAGGGCCCCTGGGGCGAGTGGATCCGCACCGGAGTGGTCTCTGTGGCCAGCGAGGTCTGGTCGACGCTGGCGGGGCCCATGCAGGCGGTGGCCGAGTACGCCTTCAGCGAGCCGCAGGACGTCCGCGACAGGCTCCGGGCCAGCGCCCGGCTGCACGGGATCGTCGCGCGCGAGGTCCACCGCATCACCGTGGAGGCGGGCGCCCGCTGCCGACCGCCCACCGGGGCCTTCTACGTCTACCCCGACTTCGAGCCGGTCCGCGAGGAGCTGGCGAAGTACGAGGTGACCGACTCGCCGACGCTGGCCCGGCGGATGCTCGACCTCGGGATCGTGGTGCTCGCCGGACACCTGCTAGGCGACGAGGGGGACGCCCTGAGGTTCAAGTGCGCCACCAGCATGCTGTACGGCGAGACGGCGGAGCAGCAGCAGCTCTCGCTCGAGGCGCGGGACCCGCTCGCCCTGCCGCACGTCCGCTCGAATCTCGACAGGATCGAGGAGAGTTTTCAGCGGCTGATCCCCTGACCGTCTTCTGCCGCGAAAAGAGAAGCGGCCCGACTTGGATGTGAAATCCTCGTCGGGCCGGTCGGTGGACCGATTTTCTCACGCGGCGGATTCGGTTTCGGTTATCAGGGTTTTCCAGAGGACGTCCGGGCTCGCGAAATTCTCCAGTTTCAGCGCGTCGTCCAGGAAGCGGACGTCGTAGGCGCCTTCCAGGGCGGCGAGCAGTTCGACCGTTCCCATGGAGTCAAGCCCCAGGTCACGGAGTTGTGTGTCCCCGGTCAGTTTCTCGTCGGGGGAGAGGTAGGGCAGGAACGGGCGAATGACGGCTTCGAAAGCGCCGTCCCAGGTGTGATTCGTGAGTTCTGGCATACGGGAATGATGGGGGCGGCCGCCAACGGCTGTCAATGCATCCCGGAAATGCGCCCGGAAAGCGTCCGGAAAAGAGCTTGCCGGTAATTCTGGCGAGGAGGAGCAGAAATGGAACCATTGGCGCGGACCGCGCTGCACGCACGTTTTCTGCGCGGTCTGGAACGCTCACCGCGCGGGGTGGCGGTGCGCGTCGGGAAGGAGACCGTCGACTACACGACGGTCCACGAACTGGCCCTGTCCTGGGCGGGGGCCCTGCTCGCCGCCCCCGGCGGGCCGCCGAAGGCCGTCGGCATCCTGGCGGGCCGCAGCGTGACCTCGTACGTCGCCGTCCTGGCGAGCCTGTACGCGGGACTCCCCGCGGTGCCGGTACTGGCCGGCTTCCCGCCCGGCAAGATCGCCTCGATGCTCGCGTCGGCGGAGGTCTCCGCCCTCGTCGTCGACGAGGAGGGCGCGGCCCTGCTCCGGGACCCCGACGGCCTCGCCACGGATCTCGCGACGGGGCTCGGGGGCCTCCCGGTGCTCGCACCGGACCTCGGCCGCGAGCAGGCCGAGGCGCTGGCCGCCGGCGGAGCGCTGCCGCTGTTCGCCGCCCGGGAGACCGCGCTGGCACAGCCGCGGTCCGCCGCTCCCGACGACGTGGCCTACATCCTGTTCACGTCCGGCTCCACCGGCCGGCCCAAGGGCGTACGGCTCACGCACGGCAACACGGCGCACTACTTCGCGCTGATGGACGCCTGGTACGACTTCACGTCCGACGACGTCTTCTCCCAGGCCGCCAACCTCAACTGGGACTCCGCGGTCTCGGACCTGTGGTGCGCCTGGGCGGTGGGCGCCCCGCTGGTCTCGGTCTCCCCCCACGCCTACCGCGACCTCCCCGCCTTCGTCGCCGAGCACGGCATCACCGTCTGGTTCTCGGCCCCCAGCGTGATCTCGCTGTCCCGCCGCACCGGCCGCCTGGTGCCGGGCACCATGCCCTCGCTGCGCTGGACCTACTTCGGCGGCGAGGCGCTCCAGTTCCAGGACACCGACGCCTGGCAGCAGGCCGCCCCCCACTCCGCGGTGATCAACGTCTACGGCCCGACCGAGATGACCATCACCACCCACCGCCACCGCTGGTCCCCGCAGGAGTCGACCCGGCTCGGCGTCAATGGCGTGGTACCGCTCGGCCTGCTCCACGACGGCCACGCGGAACTGCTCCTGGACGAAGCGGGCGCCCCGGCGGCGGACGAAGGCGAACTGTGGCTGTCCGGGCCGCAGTTGTCGGCCGGCTACCTGGACCCCGAGGACGGAGCGGGCAAGTACCTGGAGCGCGACGGCGTCCTGTGGTACCGCACCGGCGACCGGGTCCGCCGCCTCGCCGGAGGCGAACTGGTCTACCTGGGCCGTACGGACTCCCAGGTGCAGGTGCAGGGCTACCGGGTCGAACTGGCCGAGGTGGAACACGCACTGCGCGCCGGGACCCCGGTGACCGACGCGGTGGTCGTCGGCGTCCCCGTGGCCAACAGCACCGAACTGGTCGCCTTCTACCTCGGCGGGCAGCGCACGCCGCAGGAGTTCCACCGCGACCTGGCCGGTCTGCTGCCCGCGCAGCTGATCCCGCGCCACTACCACCGGCTGGACGAGTTTCCCCTGAACACCAACAAGAAGACCGACCGGCTGGAGCTCACCGCACGCGCTGCCGCACTGCACGGCAACCGCGTCCTGGTGACCGCCGGCTGATCGACGAACCCCATCACAGCACGGAAGAGGAAGTCCCATGCGCACAAGACCCCGGTCCCGGCAGGGAGTGGTCCGCCGATTCGCGCTGCTCGCCGTAGCCGCACTGACCGCCACGCTGTTCACCGCGCCGGCCACCAACGCGTCCTCGCCCCCGTCCTCCTGGCCGACCGGCGGCCACGACCTCCGCAACAGCCGCACCAACCCGCAGGAAACGACGATCTCCAAGGCCAACGTCGGCCGCCTCAAGGCCAAGTGGACGTACGCCACCCACGGCGACGTCTCGGCCACCCCGGCCGTGGTCGGCGGAGCCGTGTACTTCCCCGACTGGGGCGGCTACCTGCACAAGGTGGAGGCCAAGACCGGCCGTCCGATCTGGTCGCGCAAGGTCTCCGACTACACCGGTGACCCGGCCTCCGTCTCCCGGACCAGCCCGACCGTCGTCGGCGGCAAGCTCTACATCGCCGACTGGAACAAGGCCGTCCTGATGTCGGTCGACGCCTCCAACGGCAACCTGGTGTGGAAGCGGGAGATCGACACCCAGTACAAGGCGGTGCTGACCCAGTCGCCCGTCGTGCACGAAGGCGTGATCTACCAGGGGGTCTCCTCCCGCGAGTCCGAGGGCGCCCTCGACCCGGCCTACCCCTGCTGCACGTTCCGCGGCAGCGTGAACGCCATCGACGCCGCCACCGGCAACCTCCTGTGGCGCCAGTACACGACCCCCGACAACGGCGGCAAGGCCGGCGGCTACAGCGGCGTGGCCGTCTGGGGCACCCCGGCGCTGGACCCGTCGACCAACACGGTGTACTTCACCACCGGCAACAACTACACCGTCCCGCAGTCCGTCAGCGACTGCCAGACGGCCGGCCACACCCCGGCCGAGTGCTACGCACCGGACAACTACGTGGACACGGTCCTGGCCCTCGACATGACGACCGGCCGCGTCAAGTGGAACACCGGGGCCAAGCGCTTCGACGCCTGGAACACCGGCTGCATCCCCGGATTCCCGCCCAACAACTGCCCGCCGAACCCCGGCTACGACTACGACTTCGGCGACGGCGCCCACCTGTTCACCATCAAGGGCCCGAACGGCTGCCCCCGCAAGGTGATCGGCGCGGGCGAGAAGAGCGGCGAGTACTGGCTGATGGACGCGGCCACCGGCGCCGTGGTCTGGAGCGCGGCGGCCGGCCCCGGCGGCCACATCGGCGGCATCGAATGGGGTACCGCCAACGACGACAAGCGGATCTACGTCGCCGAGGCCAACTTCAACAAGCTGCCCTACCAGCTGGCCGACGGCTCCACGACGACCCGCAGCTCGTTCGCGGCGCTCGACCCGCAGACCGGAAAGATCCTGTGGCAGGTCGCGGACCGCAGCGACGGCTTCGCCTGGGGCGCCCTGACCGCCGCCAACGGCGTCGTCTTCGGCGGCTCCACCAGCGGCCGCATGTACGCGCTCGACGCGGCGACCGGTGCCTACCTGTGGGACTTCACCGCACCGTACTCGTCCAACGCGGGCCCCGCGGTCGTCGACGGCACCGTCTACTGGGGCAACGGCTACGCCCGCTTCGCCAACGGCGGCGGAACCACCGGCAGCCTCACCGAGGGCACCTTCTACGCCTTCACGGTGGACGGCAAGTGACCGGACAGGACACGTGAGAGGGGCCGGTACCCACTGGGTACCGGCCCCTCCCGTCGTCCGTGCGCCACATGTCCGGCGGGCCGGGCGGCCGACCGGGCGTCAGGCAGCCGCAGGCAGCCGCCGGCGCACCGGCCGCATCGCCGACCTGGGCGTCACCGGAACCACCTCGAAGGCGCGCGTGGTGCACGCGACACGGGTGAACAGCCCGTCCTGCCCGGACACGTACAGCCGGCCGACACCGGCCCGCTCCAACGAGGCCACCACGTCCGGCCACCGCACCGTACGGACGAAACCGTCCAGCAGCATCCCGCGCACCTCTTCGCCGGTGGTCACCACCCGGCCGTCCTGGTCCGCGACGACCGGCAGCCGCGGCTCGGACCAGGCCAGTCCGTCGAAGATCTCGGCGTCCACCCGGTCACGCAGCCCGCCGAAGAGGTACGAGTGCATGGGCGGCTTCATCGTGTACATCGACATGCCGCCCAGCGAGCGGATCCGCCGCTGCAGCCAGTCGAGTACCGACTCGTGCACCGTCAGCATCGTGAAGTCGTGGTCGACGACGCAGGACACGTCGTTCCACTCGCCGCGCTCGTCGAGCTCCTGGCGCATCAGCGCGACCTTGTCCTGCGGCACGCGCGCGATCGACTGGGTCACCAGGGCGGGGTGCTCCCGCGCGAAGTAGTCCTCCATCGTGTCGGCGAGCCGCGCCGTCATCCGTACGGCATCGGCGAAATCGAGCACTCCGCTGTACACGGCGGCGGCCCGGGCGCCGAAGCTCGGCCCCGTCACGTACGCGGGCGCGATCTCCAGCCGGTCCGTCGCCCACCGTGCCAGCGCGAGGCAGTTCACCACGAACGAGATCTGTCCGTAGAGCGAGTAGTCGCCGTCGGCCTGCTGGTACCGGTCGGCCAGCGAGAAGCCCAGCACGTCGTCGGCGATCGCGTGCAGCTCCCGCGCGTACGGGTTGACCAGCATGAACCTGGCGACCTCGGAGAAGGCGGTCGGTTGCATACCGGGGAAGACGATCGCCGCTTCCCGCGGCGTCCCGGTGTCGGTGTCGATGTCCATGGACCGAGGGTCGCCCGCGCGTCCGCGCGCCGAGCACCCCTGCCGCCCCCTAAGGACCTGTCCGGAGGCGCCCCGACAGCCCTCGCGCAAGCGCCCCTTAAGGATGCGCGCGGAGGATCGCCGGTAAACGAGGTCCGCAGATCCACGGGCCCGCAGACGCGAGGGGATGCCGCGGATGTCAGAGTCACGCTTCGCCACCTTCACCGAACTGCTCCGCGTTCGGACGGCTGAACTCGCCGACGAGGATGTGCACATCTTCCTCCGCGACACGGTCGGCGGAGCGCAGGCCGAGCACCTCACGTACGGGGAGCTGGACCGGGAGGCGAGACGCATCGCGGCCTGCCTCCAGGAGTACGGAGTGACCGAGCAGCCCGTGCTGCTCGTCTACTCCTCGACCGCCGAGTTCCTCAAGGCCTTCGCCGGCTGCCTCTACGCGGGCGCCGTCGCGGTCCCCGTACCGATGCCGGGCGAAGCCGGCCGCGACAAGCGGCTCAACCGCACCACCGCCGTCCTGAAGGACACCGGCGCCAAGGTGGTCCTCACCGAGACGTCCGCGGCGCCCGACGTCGCGCTCTGGCTCGCCCGCAACTCCCGCCCGGACGCGGCCTGCGTGGTCACCGACGTCCCCGGCATCGGCGACCCCGACGCCTGGCGGCCCGTCACGGCGCGCCCCGACGACCTGGTGTTCCTCCAGTACACCTCCGGCTCGGTCTCCGAACCGCGCGGTGTGACCGTCTCGCACCGCAACCTCCTGGCCAACCAGGCCGCCCTGCAGAAGGTGCTGCACACCACCCGCGAGGACCGTTTCGGCAGCTGGCTGCCGTACTTCCACGACATGGGCCTCGTCGCCCACCTGCTGCACCCGGTGTGGCTCGGCAGCCACAGCGTCCAGGTCACCCCGCTGTCCTTCGTCAAGCGCCCCCTGCGCTGGCTCCAGGCCATCGACGAGTACGGCGTCACCGTCGGCGGCGGCCCCAACTTCTGCTACGACCTGTGCGTGCGGCGGGTGAAGGACGAGCAGGTCGCCGGCCTGGACCTGTCCCGCTGGCGCCTCGCCCTCAACGGCGCCGAACCGGTGCGCCCCGAGAGCCTGGACGAGTTCGCCGAGAAGTTCGCCCCGGCCGGATTCCGCCCCGAGGCCCTGCGTCCCTGCTACGGACTGGCAGAGGCGACCCTCGTCGTCTCCGGCGGCGCCCCCGGCACCCCGCACGTCCGCAAGGACTTCAACAAGACCGCCCTGGAACGCGACCGGGTGATCGGCGCCGGGCCCGCCGCCACCGGCACCGAGCGCGTCCAGACCCTCGTCGGCTGCGGCGCCCCCGTCGAGGTCGAAGTACGCATCGTCGACCCGCTGACCCACCACGAACTCCCGCCCGGTGCGGTCGGCGAGATCTGGCTGCGCGGCTACAGCGTCGCCCGCGGCTACTGGCAGCGGCCCACCGAGACCGTACGGACCTTCCGGGCCAGCCTCAACGACGAGGAGAGCAACTTCCTGCGCACCGGCGACCTCGGGATGCTCGACAACGGCGAGCTGTTCGTCACCGGGCGGCTCAAGGAAGTCGTGATCATCAACGGCCGCAACGTGTACCCGCAGGACATCGAATGGGCGGCGCGGACCGTGAGCCCCGCCCTGACCTTCGGCGTGGGCGCCGCGTTCTCCGTGGACGCCGGACGGGAGCACCTCGTCCTCGTCCAGGAGGTACGCGGAGCGGGCAGCGAGGAACTGCGGACCGTCGCCCAGAAGATCCAGGCCCTGATCGGCAAGGAGTTCGAGATCCCGGCGGGCAACATCCTGCTGGTCCGTCCCGGCGCCGTGCGCCGCACCAGCAGCGGCAAGGTCCAGCGCACCCTGATGCGCAAGCTCTTCCTCGACGGCGTGGTCCGCGGCGAGTACGAGGTCCTCACCCCGGACGTGTGGGCGCTGGCCCGCTCCGAGGACGTGCTGTTCGGCGAAGACCTGCTGCGGCCGGAAGGAGCCGACGGAGGAAGAAGGTGGTGACAGCCCTCCTCGGCGACCAGGCCGTGGCGCACCGGCGCGAGAGCGTCGTGCGGACCCGGGTCGCCGCCTTGGAGTCGCTGCTCGGCGACCCCTCGGACCCCGCCAACCCGGTCGGCTACACGGCGCTGCTGGAGGCGGACCGGGCCGCCGTGCCCTTCGCAGCCGGCGAGGCGCTGCTCGACGACTTCGGGATCACCGACGAGTACATCCCCCAGGCCCTCGGCGGCCGGCTCGACGGGATGGACACCCTGGTCAGGATCATGCGCCCGGTCTTCCGCCGGGACGTGGGCCTGGCCATGGGCCACGGCATGACCACCTTCATGGCCGCCTCCGACGTCTGGACCGCCGGCAGCTCCCGGCAGCGGCACTGGCTGGCCCGGCTGCTGCGCGACGGCGGCAAGGCGGCCATCGCCCAGCACGAGACCGCCCACAGCAACGACTACGTCCGCAGCCAGGTCACCGCCCGGCGCGGCCCGCACGGCTATCTGATCAGCGGGGGAAAGCCCCTCGTCAACAACCTGGAGCGGGCCGGCGCGCTGGTGCTGTTCTGCCGTACCGACCCCGCGCCCGGCAGCCGCAGCCACTCGGTGATGCTGCTGGAACCCGAGCAGCTCACCGACGCACGCGCCGCGGTGACGGCCCGCCGCACTCCGGTGGGCCTGCGCGGCTGCCGGTTCGCCGGAGTGGAGTTCGACGACTGCCCGGTGCCCGGCTCCGCCCTGCTCGGCCCGGAGGGCAGCGGCATCGAGACCGCCCTGCGCTCCTTCCAGATCAGCCGTACGGTGATCGCCGCGTCGGCCGTCGCCGCGCTCGACACCAGCCTGCGCACGGCCGTCCGCTTCGACCGCGAGCACTCCGGCGGCTGGCAGGCCCGAGGCATCGACGGGAGCCGCACCGGCGCGGCACTGACCAGCGCCTTCGTCAACCTGCTGCTCTACGACAGCCTCGCCGTCGTCGCCACCAGGGCCCTGCACCTGCTGCCCGCCGAGACCAGCGTCTACTCGGCGGCGCTCAAGTACCTGCTGCCCCGGGTGCTCACCGAGACCATGTACGACCTGTCCATCGTCCTCGGCTCCGGCTTCTACACCCGCGAGGGCAGCCTCGGCATCTTCCAGAAGCACGTCAGGGACGTACCGGTGCTCAGCCTCGGTCACGCCGGCACGGTCGCCTGCCAGGCCACCGTCATCCCCCAGATGCCGCGCCTGGCCCAGACCTCGTGGTTCCTGGAGGACGAGGCCCCCGCGGGCCTGTTCCGGCTGCGCGGCGACCTGCCACCGCTGCGCACCGACCGGCTCAGCCTCGCGTGCGGGCGGGACTCCCTCACCGCGACGATGCTCGCCGTCAGCGCGGGCATCGACGGCGGCGGTCCCGTCGAGCGCGCCCTGCGCACGCTCGCCGGCCAGCTCGTCGAGGAGTTCCGGGACGTACGCGGCCGCGTGCTCAGGCTGGAGGCGGCCGGTTCGGCGGCCTCCGCGCAGCCCGCGCGGTTCGCGCTCATGGACCGTTACGCGCTGCTGCTGGCCGCGGCCGCCGTCCTGGGCCTGTGGGACCAGGGCCGGTACGGGCCCGACCCGTTCCTCGCCGACCCGTGCTGGGCGGCGGCCGCACTGCACCGCATCGCCCGCCGGCTGGGCACGCGCGTGGCCGACCTGCCACCGGAGTGCGAGACCCGGATCCGGCACGAGGTGCAGCTCCGCTTCAGCACCCAGATCAGCTACGACCTCTACTCCACCCCCATCCCGGGCTGACCGGGCCCTGGGCCGTACGCACCGAAGGAGTCCCACGATGACCGTTCCCACCAGCCGGCACACCGCGACCACGGCGACCGCGGTCGGCGTACCGCCGCACGCCTGGCTGTCGGCCCGGCTCTCGCTGTACCTGCGCCGGGCTCCCGAGACCATCGACCCGACCGTGCCGCTCGCCGAGTACGGCATGGACTCGGTGGCCGCGCTGAGCCTGTGCGGAGACCTGGAGGACGAGTTCGGCCTGGAGGTGGAGCCGACGCTGCTGTGGGACCACCCGACCGTGGAGAGCCTGGTCCGTCACCTGTCGGCCGTCCTCGCCGCCACCGATCCGTCCGCGCGGGACCAGCGCTGATGGGGGACATCGCCATCGTCGGCATCGACTGCGCGTTCCCCGGGGCGGCGGGCGTGCAGGCGTACTGGGACCTGCTGCTGCGGGGCGGGGCCGCGATCGGCCCCGTCCCCGGACAGCGCTGGGAAGCGGAGGACTTCCCCGCTGTCAGCGGCAGCGGCGGCTTCCTCGGCGACGTCGATGTCTTCGACAGCGACTTCTTCTCCGTCACCCCGCGCGAGGCCGCCGCGATGGACCCGCACCAGCGGCTGCTGCTGCCCTGCGCCTGGCGCGCCCTGGAGGACTCCGGCCGCGCCCCCGGCGAACTCGCCGGCACCGAGACCGGCGTGTTCGTCGGGATGATGGGCGGCGAGTGGGGCCGCCTCACCATGAGCGACCTCGCGCGCGTCACCCCGCTCCTCGGCGCCGGCAGCAGCGCCGGGATGGCAGCCAACCGGATCTCGTACCACTTCAACTTCACAGGGCCGAGCCTCGCCGTCGACACCGCCTGCTCCTCCTCGCTCGTCGCCGTGCACCTCGCCGCCACCTCCCTGCTGGCCGGGGAGTGCGACACCGCCCTCGCCGGCGGCGTCAACATCGTGCTGTCGCCCTCCCTGGGCATGGTCTACGGACAGCTCGGCCTGGCCGCCGCCGACGGCCGCTGCAAGCCCTTCAGCGCCGACGCCGACGGCATCGGCCGCAGCGACGGCGTCGGCCTGGTCGTGCTGCGCAGGCTCGACGACGCAGTTGCCGACGGGCAGCGGATCTACGCCGTGCTGCGCGGCAGCGCCGTCAACCAGGACGGCCGCAGCAACGGGGTCATCGCCCCCAACCGCTGGTCGCAGCAACGGGTGCTGAACTCCGCGTACCGGCGGGCCGGTGTCACCCCGGACCACGTCGCGTTCGTGGAGGGGCACGGCACCGGGACCGTACTCGGCGACGCCATCGAGTGCGCGGCGCTCGGCGCGGTGCACGGGGTCCCCCGCGACACCCCGTGCGCGCTCGGCTCCGTCAAGGGCAACCTCGGCCACACCGAGGGCGCGGCGGGCATCGCCGGACTCATCAAGACCGCGCTGGCCCTGCACCACCGCATCGTCCCCGCCAGCCTCTTCGCCGACCGGGAGAACCCGCAGCTGCGGCTCGCCGACCGGGGCCTGCGGCTGCTGAAGTCCCCGATGCGGCTGCCGCGCGGCGAGAGCCTCGCCGGGGTGAGCAGCTTCGGCATGGGCGGTACCAACGCCCACGCGATCCTGGGCACGGCGCCCCGGCTCCGCCGGACCGCTGCCGCCGCCCGGGCCCGTACGGGCAGCGCCCGCGGGCCGGTCGGCGTGTTCACCGTCAGCGGCGACACCCCCGAGGCGCTGCGCCGCAACCTCGCCGCCCAGGCCGACGCGGTCGCCAGGCGGCCGCGCGGCGGCGCCGCGGCCCTGTGCTGGAGCAGCAACCGCGTCAAGACCGGCCTGCCGCACCGGTTCGCGCTCACCGTGCGCGACACCGACGAGCTGGTCGACGAACTGCGCCGGGCCGCCGCCCAGGACGGCGCCGGGAACGCCGGCCGCCCGTGGGGGCGACCGGTCGTGGCCTTCCTCTTCACCGGACAGGGCACCGAGTACCCCGGCATGACGGCGCAGCTCCACCACGAGTCGCAGGCCTACCGCCGTCATCTCGCCGAGGCCGACGAGGCCCTCGCCGGACCCCTGGGCACCTCGGTGCGCGAACTGATCCTCGGCGGCGACGAGCGGGTGCACCGGCCGGAGTTCGCGCAGCCCGCCCTGTTCGCCGTCGGCTACGCCCTGGCCCGCACCCTCACCTCGCTCGGTATCGCCCCGGCCGCCGTGCTCGGCCACAGCCTGGGCGAGTACGCGGCGGCCGTGACCGCGGGCGCCCTCGGCCTGGAGGAGGCCGCCCGCCTGGTCGTCCGGCGCGGCGCGCTGATCGGCGAACTGCCCCGGGGCGGCGGCATGATCGCCGCCGCCACCGGACCCGAGGAGCTCGCCGGGATCCTGGCGACGGAGCCGGAGGCCGTCGTGGCCGTGCTGAACGGCCCCGCGGACACCGTGGTCTCCGGGCCCCTGGACGTCCTGGCGAGGATCGGCAAGGAGCTGACCGGGCGCGGCGTACGGGTCAGGGAGCTGCCCGTCTCCCACGCCTTCCACTCGGTCCTGATGGCCCCGGCCGCAGCCGGGCTGCGTACCGCCGAGGTGCGGTGCGCGACGCCCGCGCTGCCCGTGGCCTCGACCCGGTACGGCCGGATGCTGCACCACGAGCCCATGGACGCCGGCTATTGGGCCGACCAGATCGAGGAGCCCGTGCTCATGGACACCGCGCTGGGAGCGCTCGCCTCGGACATCGCCCCCACCCATCTGATCGAGATCGGTCCGCGCACCCAGCTGCTGCAGATCGCCGCCCGGGGCGGGCGGGCGCCGGGGGCCGAGTTCCTGCACCCCGCCCCGGGCCCCGAGGCGACCGGCCGGGACCTGGCCGAGACGGTCGCCGCGCTGCACCGCTGCGGACTCGACCCGCTCTGGGAGGAGCTGTACGCCCCAGAGCACCGCGTCGTCGAGCCGCTGAGCCCGTACGTCTTCTCCTCGGCCCAGCGCTACTGGGACCGGCGGACGCCGCCGCCCGCCGCCCCGCTCCCGGCTCCGGCCGAGGAGCGTCGGCCGGAGGGCGCGCCTGAGCGGCGGTCCTCCGAGGCCGCGCCCGCCACCGCCCGCGACGCCACCGCCCGCGACGCCGGCGACCCGGTGCTGCTCGCGGTGGTCGAGGCGGTCACCGAGGTCGGCGGATACCCGCCGGAGCGCGTGGTGCGCGAGGCCCGGTTCCACGAGGACCTCGGCTTCGACTCCGTGATGATCATGCAGCTCAAGAACCGGGTGGAGGCCCGGCTGCCACGCGTCGGCGAGGTGTCCGTCCAGCAGATGCTGCCCGCGCTGAACTCCGTCGGCTCGCTGTCCGAGTTCCTCGGCGACCTGATCACGGCGAGGTCGGCATGACGGGCCCCGCCGTCTACCTCGCGGCCACCGGTACGGCGCTGCCCGGCGACCCGGTGGACAACACCGCGCTCGGCCGGCTGCTGGGCGTGAGCGAAGAGTGGATCGACGTCTTCGTCGGCACCCGGACCCGGCACTTCGGCTGGGACCCGGAGACCGGGGAGGTCCGCGGCTCGCTGGCCGACCTGTGCGCCGAGGCCGGAGCGCAGGCCATCGACGCCTCCGGGCTCGACCCCGCCGACATGGAGTTCCTGGTACTCGCGACCGCGACCCCCGACCTGCTGCTGCCGACCACCGCGAGCGAGGTCGCCGACCGGCTGGGCCTGGGCCATCTGCCCGTCTTCCAGCTCCAGTCGGGCTGTTCCGGCGCGATCCAGGCCCTCGACCTCGGCCGCACGCTGATCACCGGCGGCCGCCGGGCCGGCCTGATCCTCGGCGGGGACGTCACGCACCGCTTCCTGTCGCCGCGGGGGGACACCGCCCGGATGCCCACCGAGGAACTGGTCAACTACGTCCTGTTCGGCGACGGCGCCGGAGCCGCGGTCCTCACCGACGAGCCCGAGGGCGAGCGGGTGGCCGTACGGGCGGTGCTGAACTCCTGGACCGGGCAGGGCCGTCCGCCCGGCCAGGTGCTCGACTGGTACGGGACCACTGACCGCCACTCGGAGCGGCGGATGCTCGCCGAGGACTACAAGGCGATCGAGGAGCACGTGCCGTCGATCTCCGTGGAGATCCTCTGGGAGCTGCTCGGCGGACTCGGCTGGAGCCTGGACGACATCGGCTACCTGCTGCCGCCCCAGCTGTCCCGGCGGATGACCGCCCGGATCCTGGAGCGGCTGCCGGTCACCTCCGCGCGGGAGATCTCCTGCGTCTCGGAGACCGGCAACACGGGAAACGCCCTGCCGTTCCTGCAACTCGACCGGCTGCTGCCGACGTTCGCCACCGGAGAGCGCGCACTCGCGCTGTGCGTGGAGTCCAGCAGGTGGATCAGAGCCGGGTTCGCCCTGGAGAAGGTGTGAGGCGTCGATGACGACGGGACTGGACCGGCTGCGCGACCTGCGCACGCGGGGCCTGCTGGAGAAGGAGTACGACCAGGTGCCGGCGCTGCTCGCCGACGAGAGCGGACCGGGCGGCGCGGGCACGCCCGCGGGCGCCGCCGCCGGGGCCGCGGCCGGGCGGCTGCTCGCCGGGCTCGACCCCGACGCCGTGCTGGCCCACCATCCGCGGACACCGGTCGTGACGGTGGCCGTCACAGGCCAGTCCACGGTCGGGCACGTCGTCGATCCCCTCACGGGTGAACTGGCCCGCCACGGACTGCTGTTGCGTCCCGTCCTCGGCGAGCACGGCACCTATCTGCGCGACCTGACCGGGCCCGGCGGTGACCTGCGGGAGGCAGCACCGGATCTGACGCTGTGCCTGCTCGACGCGGAGACCGTGTTCAGCGAGGTCCCCGCGGTGTGGCGGGCCGAGGACGTCGAAGCGGCGGGCGAGGAGGTGCTGCGCCGGTGCGCCGCTCTCGCGGACCGCGCCCCCGGCACCCTCGTGCTCAACACCGTCCCGCTGCCGCGCGCCTACAGCCACCAGCTCCTCGACCACCGCTCCCGGGCCCTGCTCGGCGCCGTGTGGCGCGAGTTCAACGCCCGCCTGCTGCGCCTCACCGGGTCCGCCACCCGCCTCGTGGTGATCGACCTCGAACCGCTGGTCGGCGAGGGCGGGCCGGTCACCGACCAGCGCCTGGCGCGCTACGCCAAGGTGCAGCTCGGCGCTGAACTCCTCGCCGCGTACGCCCGCGAGGTCGCGCACCTGGCGCGCGCCCTGCGCGGAATGACCCGCAAGTGCCTGGTGCTCGACCTCGACAACACCCTGTGGGACGGGGTGCTCGGCGAGCGGGGACCCGACGGCGTCGCGGCGGCCGGCACCTTGCGGGGAGAGGCCTTCGGAGCATTCCAGAAGTGCGTCAAACAGCTCGGATCCCAAGGCGTGCTCCTCGCGGTGAGCAGCAAGAACGACGAGGGCCCGGTCCTCGCGGCACTGCGCGGCCATCCCGACCTCGTGCTGCGCGAGGAGGACTTCGTACGGATCAACGCCAACTGGGAGCCAAAGGACGGCAATCTCGCCGACATCGCGGACCGGCTGGACATCGCCACCGACGCCCTCGTCTTCGCCGACGACTCGCCCGCCGAGCGCGCCCAGGTGCGCTTCGGCGCGCCCGAGGTGGCCGTCGTACCGCTCGACGAGGAGCCCGCGCTGCACGTGACCCGGCTTCTCGCGGACGGCTGGTTCGACACCCTGCGGCTGACCGACGAGGACCGGGCCAGGACCGGCGAGTACCACAGGCAGCGCGAACGCCGGGACCTGCACGAGAGCTCGGGCTCGCACGAGGAGTTCCTGCGGGCCCTCGGGGTCAGGGTGGACCTCGGCCCGCCCCGGCCCCACGAGTTCGCCAGACTGTCCCAGCTGACCCTGCGCACCAACCAGTTCAACCTCACCGGCGGGGGACACCAGGAGTCCGAGCTGGTGTCGCTCGCCGCCGACCCGGACCGGCACCTGCTGCTGGCCGCCCGCACCGCGGACCGGTTCGGCGACAACGGCTTGGTCGGAGCGGTGCTGGGGACCTTCGCCGACGGGGCGCTGCACCTGGACAACATGTGGCTGAGCTGCCGTGTGCTCGCCCGCGGCGTCGAACAGGTCTGCCTCGCCGTGCTGCTGGGCCGGGCCCGCGACCTCGGGCTGTCCGCGGTGACGGCCCGGTACGTACCCACGGCGCGCAACCACCGCGTCCGTGACCTCTATCCGTCCTGCGGCTTCACGCGGGCCCGGTCCCGTGCGGCCGGGGACGGGGCGGTGGAGTTCCACCACGATCTGGCGCGGGTGCCCGACGTCCCCGGCCACGTACACATCACCGAATCCTTTGGGGGAAGGCCGGCGGATGAACCTCGATAGCGTCGACACGTTCCTGCGGACGGTCCGCGACGACCTCGGCCTGGAACTCGACATCCCCGCGGGCGCGGACACCGCTCTGGTGAACCTGCCCGGCTGGGACTCACTCAACCTGCTCCGGCTGCTGGCCCTCCTGGAGGAGTCGGGCCACCGGGTGCCGGTGCACCGTCTGCTGGAGGCGCACAGCCTCCGGGACATCCACACGCTGGTGAAGGAGTACGGATGACCGCCCCGGGCAGCCCCACGCTCGGTCCGCCGCTCGGTGCGCCCGTCGCCGTGGTCCCGGGAGGGGACTCGTGGGACCGGGTCAGGGACGACCTCGCCACCCACGGGACGGCGCTGGCCTACGCGTGGCTGAAGGACCTGGAGCCCGTCCTGCCGTCCGGCGACGGCCTGCGCGAACTGCTCGGCCGCGACTGGACGCGGTACCTCGACCTGACGCACGCCGACGTGCGCAACCGGTACATCGCCTCCCGGATGCTGCTGAAGTACGCGGCCGGTGCGGTGCTCGCCAGCGAACCCGCCGACCTGGAACTGGCCTACGGGCCGACCGGCCGCCCGTACCTGCGCGGCTGCGACCAGATCGACATCAGCCTCAGCCACACCGAGGACCTGCTCCTCGTGGGGCTGACGACCTGCGGCCTGATCGGGGTGGACGCGGAGCGCGCCGACCGCGAGATGTACGGCAGCGGTCTGGGCCGCCACATCTGCACGCCCTACGAGCTGGTGCTGCTGTCCGGGATGCCGGAGGAGGAGCGCAACGGCGCGCTCGTGCGGCTGTGGACCCTCAAGGAGGCCTACAGCAAGGCCATCGGCCAGGGCATGCAGTTCCGCTTCACCGAGTTCGGCTTCGGTCCCGACGGCAGGCCCGTACGCGTCCAGCGGCCGGACGGGACGGCGGGCACCGGGGACGAGTGGATCTTCCGGACCTTCCCGCTGGATGGGGGCTACGTCGTCAGCGCCGCGGTCTACGACGCGGGCTTCGGCCGGCTCCAGGACGCCCATGTCACGACGATGCTGGACCAGGACTGCGTGGACGCGATCACGGAGGCGCTGGAGGAGGACCCGGGGCGATGACCGCCGCCGGGTTCAAGCGCCTGGGGAGCCGGACACCACGGAACGTCAGGTTAAGGAGGACGCCGCCGTACCGCCGGAGAGTATCTCCTGACGCGCGGCGTTGTAGCCGGCCTGGAAGCGGCTGGTGGCTTCCAGCTCCTCGGTGATCTCGGCGATGTGGCGGCGGCAGGTGCGCACCGACATGCCGAGCCGCCGGGCGACCATCTCGTCCTTGTAGCCCTTGGTCATCAGCCGGATGATCGACCACTTGAGCTCGTCGGAGGAGGCGGGGGACCGTTGGGACTCCACGACGTACGGGGACGCGCCGTCCCACAGGTACTCGAAGACGGAGCACAGGAACGCCACGAGCGTGGGCTCGCGCACGATCGCCGCCCCGGGCGCGCGGTCCCGGGAGGATCGTTCCGGCAGGAAGGCCACCTCCCGGTCGTAGATGATCAGTCTGTCGATGACCTCGTCGGCGGTGCGGATCTCCGCGCCCTGGAGGCTCACGTCGCGGACGTACGAGCGGGTGGGCAGGTCGTTGCGCGCGGTGTGCTGGTAGATGGTCCGGATCCGGACGCCGCGCGCCAGGGTGGACAGTGCCGACTCCCGCGCCTCTTCCAGCAGTTCCGCGGGGCGTGCGCCGCCGGGCTGGACGGTGAGCAGCTCGCTCTTGCAGTTCTGGCTCAGGTGGTTGAGCATCGCCTGGATCCGGTTGACATCGGTGATGATGTCGAAGGCCTCCAGGCGGTTGCGCAGTCGGCGCCCCTCGAAGTAGAGCGGCGTCAGGGACAGCAGCTTCGCCCGGACGTCGGTCACCGCCTGCTGCAGTTCCCTGATGTGCCGCTCCGCGGGAGCCACCAGGGACGCGGCCGCCACATCGGGTGTGACAGGGGTCAGTTCGGACGGATGCCCCGGCATGGACTGCAGCAGGCGTACCCCGCACAGCACCTGCTCCACCCGCGCGATCTCCGCGGGTGTCAGCGACAGCTCCTCGGCGATCTTCTCGCGTACGAAGCGCCCGCACTCGACCGCGAGACCGTACGCCGCTGCGCTGAGGTCATCAAGCTCGGCGAACCCCGAATCCGGGCCCTCCCCTGCGAACATGCCAGCCCCCACTGATCGGTGTAATTGCTGCCACGTAACTTTACGCCAGCGTGAGGCCCTTGGCGCGAATGATCGATATCAAGCACTCTATTCGCATCACCAGGGACGCCAAAGCCGGAAAAATCGGGCGAAGGCGTGCTGACGGAGTTAATCTCGATCTTCGACTGGGGGAGTCGTGAGGGTAATTTCCGGTAAATTCTCTTCGGTTTACTTGACCTTACTGACGGGTATGGTCATGTCTGTTTTGGGGGTGCAGTTCATGTCGGGCCCGGTTCTGCCGAGCACATCCGCTCTGTCCGTCGGAGTCAGCGGGCCCGACGGGGCCGGCCAGGGGTTCACCGCAGCACCGGAGGACGACCGGTGGGGATGAGGGAACCCCGCGCGTGATCCGGTTCAGCAAGCGCTCCCCGCACGGTGGATGGGGGGAGCGCTTCGCGCTGTCCGGGCCCCGGCGGCCGCCGGCCGCGCGGCCGGCACCGCGATGGCGCTGAGCAGTACGCCGTCGTCCGCCGACCAGCGGCCGCTGAACGCGGCGGGCCCGTCCGGCGAGAGCCACCCGGGGTCCGGCAGCAGCCGGGCGCGGAACGTTTCCAGCCCCGCGTCCACGGTGACCAGGGCGTCGGTGAAGTCCAGCTCCTGACCCGTGAGCGGGAACCACGTCTTGTAGACCGCCTCCTTCATGCTGAAGAGCAGCCGGTCCCACGCGACCTCCGGCACCGCCCGGGCCAGCTCCCGCGTGCGGCGCAGCTCCTGGGGCAGTGCGATCGACTCCAGCACCCCGTCCGGCAGCGGAGCGTTCGGCTCCGCGTCGATGCCCACCGCGGTGAACTCCGAGGCGCGGGCCAGGGCCACGCCCCGGTAGCCCGCGCAGTGCGTCATGGACCCCACCAGCGAGGCGTCCCACTGCGGGACCCCGCGCCGCCCCGGCACCACGGGCGCCGCGGGCACCCCGAGGGTCCCCATCGCGCGTCGGGCGCACCACCGCACGGTCCCGAACTCCGCCCGCCGCTTCGGAACGGCGTTGCTGATCAGGCGTTCCTCCTCCGGGAAGAGGAACACCTCGTCGGGGTCGACGGTGGACTCGGCGGTGGCGACATCCGATGGCAGGAGCTTCGTGAGCACGGCATTCCCTCGGGTCGATGTGTCGGTCTGACAGCTCCCACGCTGCCGCCGCCGCCCCTGCCCGGGCCAGGGACGAAGGCCCGGCCCGCCCCGATCGGCCGCCGCGCACCCGGTTTCCTCCCAGGCCACTGCCATCCGCCGCCCCCGCCGGCCGCCTCCTGCCGGGAGGCTGGCACCGCCCCCGCCGACATTGCCATCCGCCTGTCATGCGCCGGGGTCCGTGCCTCCACCGGCGGTTGAGGGGATGGGCAGGGGTGTTCACCGCGAGGTCCGTCGCCCATCCTCACGGAATGCCGCACGGAAACCTCATGGGCATCAGCGACCTCCACGTCTCATTCCGGGAGAATCGCCGGATCGTCGAGGAGCTGAATCCGGACAGTCCCCACGACTGGCTGATCGTGGCCGGTGACGTGGGCGAGTCTCCCGATGATCTTCGATGGGTGCTCGGCCTGCTCACCAGCCGCTACGCCACCGTGGTGTGGGCGCCGGGAAATCATGATCTTTGGACCCTGCGGGACGATCCGGTGCCATTGCGCGGAGAGGCACGCTACCGGCACCTCGTCGAGATCTGCCGCTCCTTCGGCGTGCACACTCCGGAGGATCCTTACCCCGTCTGGTCGGGGCCGGGCGGACCGCTCGTCGTCGCCCCCCTCTTCCTCCTGTACGACTACACCTTCCGCACTCCCGGGGCGGCCACCCAGGAGCAGGCGCTGGAGCAGGCCTACGAGGCCGGAGTGGTGTGCACCGACGAGTTCATGCTGCACCCCGACCCGTACCCGTCCCGTGAGGCCTGGTGCCGGGCCCGGGTCGAGGTCACCGAACAGCGCCTCGCCGCCTGCGACCCGGACCTGCGCATGGTGCTCGTCAATCACTTTCCGCTGGTCAGGAACCCGACGCAGATCCTGAGGCACCCCGAGTTCGCCCAGTGGTGCGGCACCGAGCTCACCGCCGACTGGCACACCCGGTTCCGGGCGGCGGCCGTCGTCTACGGCCACCTCCACATCCCCCGCACCACCTGGTACGACGGCGTGCGCTTCGAGGAGGTGTCCGTGGGTTACCCGCGGGAATGGCGCAGGCCGGGCCACCCGCGCGACGTACCGCGCCGGATCTTCCCCGGCGGTACGGCCGGGGATTGATGTCTGGCAACTTCCGGACACCGTGGGGGCGGGATTTCGAGCCTATACTGATCTTGAATTCCCGCTCAAGCAATGCTCGACCATCCCTCTTTCCGATTTTCGCGGTCCTTCCCGGAACGCACGGAAAAGGGACACTGGGGGACCCTATGGTGTTGTTCCGGCGTGCCGAGGAACTATCTCTGTCAAACGCATTGCTCGACGGCTGTGCCGAAGGGAATGCCGGATTACTATTGCTCGAAGGCGCGGTCGGCTGCGGGAAGAGTGAATTCCTGGAGACCGTCGCCGCCCATGCCGAAGCCCGCGGCGCGACGGTCCTGCGCGCCATCGGCACCGCGGCCGAACGGGGCCATCCGCTGGGCGTCCTGCGCCAGCTGGCCGCCGACGCGCCGACCGGCGCCCTCCCGCCGCCTCCGGACGAGGCGGGGCGGGTCGAGGCCATGCAGGTGTTCGCCGCCGCCGTCCGTGAACTGAGCGCCGCCGCACCCGTGGTGATCTGCGTCGACGACCTGCACCACGTCGACGAGCTCTCCAGCCGCTACCTGCTGCACCTGGCGCGCGGCACCCGGCAGGCCAGGGTCCTCCTGGTGTTCGCCGAGTCCGTGCACGAACGCGGCGACGACCCGCTGCTGCGCACCGAACTGCTCCGGCTGCCCCACTTCGTACGGCTGCGGCTCGAACGGTTCACCGCCGAGGCCGTCCGCGCCATGCTGCCGGACCGCACCGAGGCGGAGACCGAGCGGCTGCACCGGGCCAGCGGCGGAAACCCGCTGCTGCTGCGGTCCCTACTCCAGGACCCCCAGGGCCGTCCGGGCGACGCCTACGCCCAGGCCGTGCTCGCCTGCCTGCACCGCTGCGGGCCCGCCACCACCGAACTGGCCGAGGCGATCGCCGTGCTCGACGGCCTCGCCGGCGCCGCGCACCTCGCACGGCTGACGGGCACCCCCGAAGCCGCCGCCGCCCGGGCCCTGGCCGCGCTCGACGCCGCGGGCCTGCTCGCCGACGACGGCGGGCACGGGTTCCGTCACCCGGCTGCGCGGGCCGCCGTACTCGACCGGATGGACCCGGCCGCCCGCCAGGCCCTGCACCGGGAGGCCGCCCTGCTGGCCCGGGCCTCGGGCGCGCCCGACATGGCGGTCGCCGACCAACTCCTCGGCGCACGGCACACCTGCGAGGAATGGGCCCTGCCCGTGCTGCGCTCCGCCGCGGACCAGTACGTCGCCGACGGAGCCCTCGAACAGGCCGCGGCCGTCCTGCAACTCGCCCGGGAAGCCAGCCCCGATGACGCGCGGCGCGCCGAACTCGCCGTCAAACTCAGCGTCGTGGCCGGCCGCACCGACCCCGCGGCAGCCGAACGCCACCTCCGCGAACCCCTCTCCGCCCTGGCCGCCGGAAAGCTGGCAGCGCACACCATGGGCCCGCTGGCCAGGGTGCTGGCCGCCCAGGGCCGGATCGACGAGTCGGCCGACGTACTGGAACGGCTGGCGGCCGGCAGCGGGCGGCACCCGGGTGCGGAGCGCAGGCAGGGGGACATCCCCGGGGACGACCCGCTGGACGGACTCTCCGCCTTCCCCCAGTGGGCGGCCTCCACCCGCCGCTGCACACCGGCCGAGGCCGGACCGCCCCCGGCCGGCCGTACGGCCAGGACCCCCGTCCACCCGGCGGCCCTGTGGGCGCTCCCGGTGGAGACGGAGGAGGGCGCCGCCGCCCATGCCGCCGAACTCTTCCTCCGGGGCGCCACCCTCGCCGAAGGCACCGTGGAGCCGGTGGTGCAGGCCCTGCGCACCCTCCTGTACCTGGACGGCGCCGGGCGGGCGCTGCCCTGGTGCGAGTCCTTCCTGCTCCAGGCGACCCAGCGCGGGGCCACCGGCTGGCAGGCCGTGTTCGGCGGCCTGCTCGCCGAGGCCCGGATGCGGCAGGGAGACCTCCGGGGCGCGGCCCAGACCGCGGAAGGCGTCCTGCGGACCGTACCCGCACGCGGCGGCAGCGTCCTGCTGAGCGCGGTCGCCGGCACCCTGGTCCGGGCCTGCACGGCCATGGGCCGGCCCGAGGAGGCGGCGGCCGTACTGAGCCGGCCCGTCCCCGCCGAGCTGACCGGGAGCATCCACGCTCTCGGATACCTCCGCGCGCGGGGCCAGTACGCCCTCGCGACCAGCCGGTTCCACGCGGCGCTCGGCGACTTCCTGGACGTCGGCCGCCACATGAAGCGGTGGGGCCTGGACCGGCCGCGGCTCCTGCCCTGGCGCACCGACGCGGCGGAGGCCCTGCTGAGGCTCGGCGAGGCACGCCAGGCCGAACGGTTCCTCGCGGACCAGCTCAGCGGCCGGGACGCCGCGGACCCGTGGGTGCGCGGCATGTCCCTGCGGCTGCGGGCCTCCCTGCGGGAGCCGAAGGAGCGCCAGGCGATGCTCGCCAAGGCGGTGGACGATCTGCACCGCTCGGGGGACCAGTACGAACTGGCCCGTGCCATGAGCGACTTCGGCCAGGTGCTGCGGGAGCTCGGCGAACCGGCACGCGCCGCCATGGTCAACCGCCGCGCGTGGCACGTGGCCAGGGAGTGCGGAGCCGAGTCCCTGTGCGTGAAGATCCTCCCCGGCCACACCGGTGACGGCGTCGAGGCGGGCGAGACGGCCGAGACCCCGCACGCCGACCTCGTCGCGAGTCTCAGCGAGTCGGAGAAGCGGGTCGCCCTGCTCGCGGTGCACGGCCACACCAACCGTGAGATCGCCCAGAAGCTCTACATCACCGTGAGCACGGTGGAACAGCACCTGACCCGGGTCTACCGCAAGCTGGAGATCCCCGGCCGGCAGGCGCTCCCGGTCGACTTCCACCTGGGCGTCGCCGAGTTCGTCTGAGTCCGGGCCCGGGTCGGGGCCCGGACTCGGGTCGGGGTCCGGGCCCGGTCCCGGCCAGGGCCAGGCCGGGAGCGGGAGCGGGATAGCAAGGTCATGGCAAGCCCGCCCGCTCCCGGCCCACCCCTGGCAGACAACTGGCGCACTTGACCCCCTCCTCCCCCCGGTTCCGCTCAGGTGAGCCCTCCCCGCTGGCCCCTCGCGAGCCACGTGCGCGACGGTTCGGTCATGAGCCGCAGCCCACCAGGGAGGGCACCATGACCACACCCACGCACGACCAGCCGTGGCGCACGGCCGCACCGGGACAGGTGCGCGACGCCATGCTCGACCGGGTCGAGGAACGCCTCGCCCGACTGCTCGCCGAGGAGCACCGCAACCGCCGTACGCCCGACCCGCGCAGCGCCGTCCTGGTGGCCGGCGTCGCCGAACTCGTCCAGGCCGGGGCCGAGCGGGCCCACCCGGTCATCTGCCTCACCGGATACCTCGCCGCGGGCGGCGATCCGGACAGCGAGGACGCCGTGGCCGCGGCTGCCGCGCTCGAACTCCTCGACACCTGCCTGATGATCCGTGAGGACGTCCGGGACAACGCGCCGCTGCGCCGCGGCATCCCGACCCTGCACATCAGCCACGCCGCCGAGCACGAGCGCAACGGCTGGCGCGGCGAGTCCCGCCGGTTCGGAGAGGGGACCGCCGTGCTCGCCGGCGATCTCGCCCTCGCCTACGGTGACCGGCTGGCGGTCCGGCTCCCCCACGAGGTCCGGGAGCTGTGGGACGACCTGCGGACCGAGCGGGCGATCGGCGCGCACACCGAGGCCGCCGCCGCGACCGAGTACCTCGACGACGCCTGGCCGGGGCAGTGCCTGGAGGGCTGCGGCAGCGGCTGCGGCGCGGGCTGGTACGGGCTGCGCCACGCGCTGCTGATCGGCGCCGCGCTGGCGGGGCGGGACGACCTGCGCGAGACGTACGAGGAGTACGCGCGGGCCCTGCACGCGGCCTGGCGGATCCGCGGATTCCTGCGCGGAGGCCCGGGGTTCGACGGCGACGCCCAGTTCCTGCGCGACGTGTTCTTCGACGCGCGGGCCCGGGACGGGGCCGAGGAGACCATCGCCGGGCTCCTGGCGCGCGCGGACGAGGCCGTCGCCGCAGCCCCCGTCGACCCCGTGTGGCGCACCGAACTGGCGGCCTTCGCACGCCGGGTGGCCGGCTGCGAGTGACCCCGGCGGTGACGCCACGTCAACGCGGTAACTCGGTAGCGGGGCATGGCCCCTCGGTCGATCATGGGGCGCATGAGCGACCAACCCGAGCGATGGACCCAGGCGACCGTCTACCCCGACATGTGGACCGATCCGGACGACGACCCCCGCAACAGCGAGCAAGTCAGTCCGGACGGCGAGCTCCCGACGCTGCAGGACTTCCTGACGAACTACCGCATCACCCTGCGGATGAAGTGCGAGGGCCTGGACGCGGAGCAACTGGCCCGCCGGTCGGTCCCGCCGTCGACGATGTCGCTGCTCGGCCTGGTCCGGCACCTCGCCGAGGTGGAACGGGACTGGCGCAACTGGATCACCGACGGTGACCCGCTGCCGAAGCTGTACGGCAAGCGCGACGCGGACTTCCACGGAGCTGTCGCCGAGCAGGCCGTGGTCGACGCCGCGTACGCCGATCTGGAGCGCGAGCAGGCCGCGACCGACGCCGCGCTGGCCGCGCACCCGGATCTGGGCGAGCGGTTGGGGAAGGACAAGATCGCGGTCCGGGAGCTGCTGGTCCACAGGATCGAGGAGTACGCCCGTCACTGCGGGCACGCCGACCTGTTGCGCGAGCGCGTCGACGGACGGGTGGGCCAGTGACGGGCGGGCCCAAGCCCGGAGCGTGAGCCCCGGGACGGGACTCAGTCGGGGGCCGGCCGGGGCCCGCCGGGCCGCAGGCGCGTCAGCCAGCTGCGCAGCGCGCCGCGGCGGACCCGGCCGAGGTCGTCGCGCGGCAGTGCGCCGACGATCTCCAGCCGTGTCGGCAGAAAGGCCTCCGCGACGCCCCGGGCGGTGAGGTGCTCGCGCAGCTCGGCCGGGCCCGGCGGCCGGTCCTGCGCGGTCGGGACCACGACGGCGCAGGGCAGCTCCCCGTGCTCGGGATCGGTGTAGGCGACGACCGCGGCCTCGCTGACCCGGGGGTGGGTCAGCAACTGCTCCTCCACCTCGGCCACCGGCACCATGAAGATCGCGCCGGTCCGCATCCCGGCCCTGGCCAGGACCCGGATCCCGCCGTGCGGGCCGGGCTGCGCCAGGTCTCCCGTGTCGAGCCAGCCGTCGGCCCGCTCCCAGGTGGGCACCGGTGCCGGGGCTCCCTGCCCCCACGTGGCCAGGCAGACCGACGGCCCGCGCACCATGAGCGCCGGCGTCCCGTGCCCGGCGGACACCTCCAGCCCGCGCAGCGCGTGGAAGGCGTCGCCCTCGTCGGGAGTGTCCCCGGTGAGGGCGCCCATGCCGAGTTCCGGGGCCCCCCACACGGAGAGCACCGGTACGCCGAACACCGCGCGGAGTCCGGCGGCCAGCGGCGCGGGGGTGCTGGTGCGGCCGCCGGACAGCACCAGCCGCAGCCGGTCCAGGTCCCGGGGGCGGCGCTGCTGCGTGGTGAGCAGCTCGGAGAAGTAGGCGGGCTCCGCGTAGACCTGGTCCACCCCGGCCGCCGCCATCAGGTCCAGGCACCGGCCCGGATCCCACACGTCCTGGTGGACCCCCGTCCCGCCGACCGCCAGCGGCCAGCACACGGTGTACAGCAGCGAGGCCAGCGAGGTGAGCGGCAGCGTGCTGAGGAAGACCTCGCGCGGCCGTCGGCCCGGGCCGTCGCCCTCGTGCTGGGACGCGATGTTGGCGTACAGCGTGTTGGGGGAGTGCAGCACAGAGGTGTAGGCGTCCCGCAGGCCCATCACGCTGATCAGCAGGGAGGGCCGGTCGGCCTGCCCGCTCCGCGGCCTGCTCCGCCTGCCCGCTCCGGTGCGCTCGTGCGCGGTGCGCCGGAAGTGCGCCGCGAAGTCGACCGCCCCGGTCGCCGCCGCGTCCCCCACGACGACCCGGTGGCGCAGCCACGGCAGGCGCGGCGCGAGGTCCGCGAGGACTTCGGCGTGCGCGTGGCCCTCCCACACGTCGGGCACCACGCAGACCCGGGCCCGGGTGCTCTCCAGGATCCGGTGCAGCCCGTGGGCCCGTACGGTCGGCAGGACCGGCACCGCGACCGCCCCGGCCCGCCAGCAGGCCAGGGTCAGCGCCGCGGTCTCCCACCAGCTCGGCAGCTGGTAGGCGACGGGGTCCCCGGGGGCCACCCCGAGGGAGGTCAGGGCGGCAGCGAACCGGTCGACGTACAGGGCCAGTTGGCTGTACGTGAGGGTGATCAGGCGTCGGCCGGCCGGCCGGTGGGCCCGCTCCGAGACGATCGCCGGGCGCCCGGGCGCGGCGGCGGCCGTACGGTACAGGTCGTCGAGGAAGGTCTCCGGGCGCCACCATCCGGCGGCCCGGAACCGCGCCGCGACCCCGGCCGGCGCGCCGAGGTCCAGGGGCCGGCCGTGCGCGGCGCCGAGGTGTTCCGCCGCGGGGTACGAGGGGCAGTCGGTCAGGCCCACCGGCCCACCGCCCCGGCCACCTGCACCCGCGAGGTGCACCCGAGCCTGCGCATCACCTGGCGGACGTGGTTGACCACGGTCCACTCCGAAATGTCCAGCCTCGCAGCGATATGGCGATTCGTCAGCCCTTCCGACACCAGCAGTGCCACCTGGACCTGCCGCGGGGTGAGCGACGGTGCCTCGGCCACCGCCCCCGTCACCGGGCGGCGCGAGGGGGCGGGAGCCGAGAGGGCCTCCGCCACCGCGGCGGGCGCCCCCATCCGCACCCCCTCGGCCCACGCCGTGGCGAAGTCGGACCAGTCCAGCCGCGCGCTCAGCTCCGTACGCGCCCGCTCGGCTTCGGAGCGCCACTCGTCGGGCACCTCGGCTCCCGTCCCGGCCCGCAGGGTGTCGGCCGCCGCCAGCAGCCGCACCGTGCGCGGCCGCTGCGCGGGCGCCGTGCGCAGCTGGAGCAGCGCGAACTCCTCCAGCAGGTCCGGCAGTTCGGTCCGCTCGCCGATCGCCCCGTACAGCCGCAGGGCCTCCCGCAGCGCCCGGTCGGCCCGGTCCGGATCCTCGCCCTCCAGAGCCAGCGCCGCCGAGGTCCGCAGCGCGCCCGCCAGGCCCCGCCCGTCCCGGATCCGCCGGAAGGCCTCCTCGGCCCGGTCCAGCAGCTCCTGCGCCTTGCGCCGGTCGCCGTCGGCGCGCAGCACGGCCGCGAGCGCCGCCGCCGCCCCGGCCGCGCCCCCGGTGACGCCCATCGACTCCAGCGCGTTCAGCGCGGTCACCAGCACGGCCCGCGCCCCCGGCGGATCACCGGCCTTCAGCAGCGCCGTACCGAGGTGGGCGGAGGCGAGCGCGTTCTGCCGCCGGTCACCGACGGCCTTCCCCAGCGCGAGCGCCCGACGGTGGCGGCGTACGGCCTCCTGCGGATCACCCAGGGCGAGCGCGAACAGCCCGGACATGTCGGCCAGCCGGGCCCGTACGGCCTCCAGCAGCGGGGGCCCCGCCACCTCGGCCGCGCCGTCGCACCACTCCAGCCCCTCCCGCAGCCGCCCCTGCGTCAGCCAGGGCAGCCGGCAGCCGAGCACCAGGGCGGCCGCCGCCTCGCCGTCACCGCGCTCGCGCAGCCGCCGCAGCGAGGTCGTCACGTTCGCGCCCTCGGCGGCCAACTCCCGCAGCATCCGCTCCTGGTCGGTCCCGTTCAGGCGGGGCAGCGAGGCGGTCACCAGCTGAAGGTAGCGCTCCGCGTGCGCGTCCAGCGCCGCGCCGTCGCGACCCGACTCCGCGAGTACCGCGCGGCAGTGGGACCGTACGGGCTCGGTCACGGCCAGCCGCAGCTCCCCCTGCTCCTCACCCACCACGGCCAGCAGACCGCGGTCCAGCAGGGTCTCGACGCCCGCCTCCGCCGACACGCCAGCCGCCGACAGGCCGAAGCCGGGCTCGTACACCGAGAGCCGCTCCAGCAGGGCGCGGACCGGGGCGTCGAGCCCGCGGCAGCTCCACTCGGCCAGGGCCGCGAGCGACCGGTGCCGCTCGGGCGCGTGCGCGGGCCCGCCCGCCAGGACGGTCGTACGGCCGCGCAGCCGGGACGGCAGCAGGTGGGGAGGGAACAGCCGCAGCCTGCGCGCGGCGAGTTCGATGGCGAGCGGCAGGCCGTCGAGGAGCGTGCAGATCTCGGCGACGGCCGCCGCGTTCTCCAGGGTGAGCGCGAAGGCCGGGTCGGCGTCCCGGGCCCGGCGTACGAACAGCGCGACCGACGCCGCCTCGCGCACCTCGTGCGGGTCGGCGGCGCCCTGCGCGGGCACCGGTACGGGCAGCGGCGCCAGGGGCAGCAGCTGTTCCCCGTACACCCCGAGCGGCTCCACGGCGGTGGCCAGCACCACCACGCGCGGATCACCGGCGAGCGCCGCGACCGCCCCGGCGGCCGCCGGGCGCGCCTCGTGGTCACAGCCGTCGAGCAGCAACAGGATCCGGCCGGACTCCTCGGGCCCCCAGCAGGGCAGCGGTTCGTCCCCGGCGGCCCACCGCGCCGCCGCGTCGACCACCTCCACCCGGGCGAACTCCGGGCCGGCCTCCCGCACGGCCTCCGCGGCCAGCCGGGTCTTGCCCACCCCGGCCCGGCCGGTCACCGTCAGCAGCCGGACCGAGGGGTCGCGCAGCCGCTCCCGCAGGGCGGCGGCTTCGAGTTCCCGCCCGACGAGCTCCGTCACCGGGCTGAGCGCTACCGACATGGTTCTCCGTACGTTGCGTAGAGGGCGATCGAATGGGTCAGGGGCCGGGTGGCGCCGGGGGCCGGGGCATCGTGCCGGTCAGGAGCGCACACCGGCCGGCTGGATCCGCCAGAGCCCCGGGCGGATCTCCACGGCCCGCCGCGCGGCGCCGCCACCGCCGGCGGTAGCGGACAGCGCCCGCAGCGAACGTCTGGCGTACACCTCCAGCCGGTGGTCGCGCAGGGCCCCCGCCAGCCGCAGGCACTCGCCGAACCAGGCCCGGGCCGTCTCCGCCCCCTCCGGCCCGTCCTGGGCCAGCGCCAGCAGCGCCCGGGCCCGGCTCGCCTCGTAGTGGCCGCGCGTACGGCCGGGCACCGACAGGGCGGCGAGGGCGGGCTCCAGCAGGGCGGCGGCCTCCGCCGCCGAACCGGCGTCCAGCCGCAGCTCGGCCAGGCCCACCAGGGCGCGGCCCGCCTCCTCCTCGTCGCCCGCCTCCCGGGCGTGCGCCAGCGCCCCCGCATACAGCTCGTGCGCCCGTTCCGCGCGCCGGTACTGCCAGGCCAGGTCGCCGAGCGAGCGCTCCATCCGGGCCTGGGCCGACCGGTCCGCGCACCGCACGGCCGCGTCCAGCGCCAGGGTGTAGGCGGCCTCGGCATCCTCCTCCACCCACCCGCCCGTGGCGTCCGTCAGCCGTACCGCCAGCGCCCACAGCCCGGCCTCGTGGGCGGTCCGCGCCAGCCGTACGAGCCCCCGCGCGTCGGCGTCCGCCAGTCGGCCCGGCTGCGCGGCGGCGGCCGCGTACGCCCGGCACACCCGCTCCGCCGCCGCGCGCCGCACCTCGGGTGCCTCCTCCAGCTCCAGCCGCTCCACCGCCAGCAGCCGCAGCAGCTCCGGCAGGTGGCAGCCGTCGCGGTCCACCGCCAGCAGCCGCTCGTCGGCCAGGGCGTCCAGGGCCGCCGCGGCCCGCGGCTCGGCCAGGTCCAGCGCGGCGGCCGCCTGCCGGGCGCCGAACCGGCCGGGCGGCAGCAGCGACAGCAGGCGGAAGGTCCGCCGCTCGGCCCCGGGAGCCGCCGCATAGGCCTCCAGGAGGCGGGCCCGTACGTCGACATCGCCGGCCCGCAGCGCGTCCAGCCGCCCGCCCTCGTCCCGCAGCCGGTCCGCCAGCGTGGCGGGGGTCCAGTGCGGCCGGGCCGCGAGCTGGGCGGCGGCGGCCCGCACGGCCAGCGGGAGCCCCCCGCACAGCCCGGCGATCTCGTCGACCGCGCCGGGTCCGGGCGCGGGGCCGCCATGCTCGGTGAAGAGCCCGGCGAGCCGCCGCGACTCCTCGGGACGCCACGGTCCGAGGACCACCGGACGGAGCCCCGGGAGCCCGGCGGGCACCCGGCCCGCGGTGAGCAGCAGCGCGGAGCCCGGGGCGAGGGGCAGCAGCGGCCTCACCTGGGTCTCGGAGGTGACGTGGTCCAGCACGATCAGCACCCGGCGGCCCGTCAGGGGCGCCCGCTCCAGCCGGTCGAGGATCTCCGCGCCGGTCGGCGGCGGGCCGGAGGCGCGGCGCAGGTCCAGGAAGACCTGCCCGTCGGGGAAGGCGTCCGCCACGCGGTGCGCGCTCTCCACCGCGAGCGCCGTCTTGCCGGTGCCCGGCAGACCCGTCACCGCGACACAGCCGCCCGCGGGCGCGGCCCGCAACAGCTGCTCCAGCTCGGCGAGTTCGGCAGACCGGCCCGCGAAGCGGGGGTCGGCGGGCGGCAGGGCGCCGAGCGCCGGCGACCAGCCCTGCGTGCCGTCGGCCGGGGCGGCGTCCGTGGCACCCGGTCCGGCGGCCCCGGACCGTACGGCCGAGCCGCTGCCGGCACCGATGCCGCTGCCGGTTCGGGCTCCGGGCATCGACAGCGCCGGATCCCCTTCCAGAATGCGCCGCTGGAGCCGCCGTGACGAAGGGCCCGGCTCTATCCCGAGCTCCTCCACGAGGGTCCGCCGCAGCATCGCGAACACGCGCAGCGCCTCCGCCTGCCGCCCGCACCGGAACAGCGCCACCATCAGATGGGCGTGGAACTCCTCGTGCATCCGGTGCTCGGCGACCAGTTCCTGGAGCTCCGCCACCAGTTCGCGGTGCAGTCCGAGGTGCAGCTCGGCCCGGATGCGCTCGTCGAGCACGGTGGAGCGCACCTCGCCCAGGCGCACGGCCGCGCCGTCCAGCAGCGGCCCGTGCGGGGTGTCCGACAGCACCGGCCCCCGCCACAGCGTGAGCGCCCGCCGCATCAGGTCCGCCGCCGCGCCGAAGTCCGCGTCCCGCAGGGCCTGGTGGCCGCGGCGGGCCAGGTCCTCGAAGACCGCGGTGTCGAGCGCGTCCGCGCCGACGCGCAGCAGATAGCCCGGGCGCCGGGTGACCAGCGACTCCCGGCCGCCGCGCGGATCGGCGCTGCCCAGCGTCTTGCGCAGGTGCGACACGTAGACCTGGAGCGTCGTCGTCGCCGTACGCGGCGGCGCCTCCGGCCAGAGCTCGTCGATGAGGCTCTCCGACGACACGACCTCGTTCGCGCGGACCAGCAGTGTCCCGAGGACGACCCGCAGTTTGGCGGCCTGCGGAGCGTACGAGACCACCGGGCCGCCGTCCGCGGCATCATCCGTACCGCCGCCCGTTCCGCCGCCCGTGACCTCCAGCGGGCCCAGAATTCCGAAACGCATCGTCCTCAGTAGTCCTGGACGACGGACGTGCGGGCCTCGGCCACCGCGCGGCGGCGCTGCGTCAGGGTGAGCGTGACCGGTACGGAGGGCCGCCCCGCGGCGTCGCGCCCCAGCGGCCCGGCCACCGCCACGCAGCGCAGCGGCAGATCGAGGTCCGCCTGCCCGCGGAAGTGCACCTGGCAGGCACCGATCGCGCTGCGGGCCGGGTTCAGCCCGTGCGCCCGTCCCGCGGCGAGCAGCGAGGTCTGGCGCAGTGCCTCCATCAGGTGCAGTCCGGAGAGCTGCCCGTCCTCGCCCGCGAACACGGGGCTGATCTGCCGGGAGAGCAGCCAGGTGCTGATCCGGCCGCGCGCCACGTCGGTCGGTTCGCTGATCACGGTGTTCTCGGGGGCGTAGCGGCCCGTCTCGGCGGAGTCGGCCGGCCGCAGCGGGCCGTCCGGCGCGTCGTCGAGCTCGGGCGCGGCCCGCAGCGCCTGCCGGGAGTGCTCCAGGTGCCTGCGGTAGAGCTTCGGCATGAGGAAGACCAGACCGGCGGCGCCCGTCGCGCACGGGCGGCCGTCGATCACCACCTGCAGGTGGAAGTCGAGTCCGCGCGGCACCTCGTCGACCACGTTCGCCGGGCGGGCCCTGATGTGGGTCTCCATGGGTACGGGGCCGGCGGGGGCCCCGTCCGTACGCCAGGCGGACAGGTCGGTGAGGTCGAGAGTGAAACGGTAGAAGAGACCGGGACGGTCCTCCGGCACGCCGAAGTAGCGGTGGCCGACGAACTCGCCGATCTCGCGCATGGTCTCGGTCGCGATCTGCAGATCGTGGAAGTGGCCCGGGCCGTCGTTGAAGAGCGGATGGGCGGCGGGGGTCGCTCCGACGAGGGTGAAGTTCTCCTCGCCGAGGCTGGGGACGTCGAGACCGTAGTGGGCCCGCGAGGGCGGACGGTGGATCAGGTGCTGGGCCGCCGCGGCCCTCGCGTGGCCGTGGACGGCGGGGGGCGAGGTCGTGCTGTTGTCGACTGTCATGTCCCTCTCCTAACTCTCGCGTCATGGTGGAGCGGCGGTCGAGCGGCCAGCCAGCCGGTGCCGTTGGCAGGAAAGTGCATGGCAGGAACTCATGCGTTCCGCATCCGCCCCCGTCCGTGGTTGTGCGCTTTAGTCACGTCCAAGGGGGACGGCGGACCCTGCACTACGAGAGCCCCGCCCCCGGGATGTCCCCCACCCCCCGGGCGGGGCCTTGCTCCGCGCCCACTCGACCGATCCCGGAAGGGAGCCCCCGATGACCACCACAGGTACCGACACCGTGCGGTCGTCGGAGTCGGCGGAGTCCGCGGATTCCGCGGACGGGGCCGGCCCTGCGGGCCTGCCGGCCCGGCTCCGCTTCGGCTACGCCTCGGGATCGCTCGTCACGGGCACGTTCACCACCCTCCCCGGCCTGCTGCTGCTCCCGTACCTCACGGACACCCTGGGGGTGGGCGCCGCGCTGGCCGGCGCGATCGTGTTCGTGCCCAAGGCCTGGGACGCCTTCCTCAACCCGCTGGTCGGCCGCGCCAGCGACCGCACGCGCACCCGCTGGGGCGCGCGCCGCCCGTACGTCCTGTGCGGCGGGCTCGTGATGGCCCTGGCCTTCGCGCTGACCTTCGCCGGCCTGCTGCCGGGCACCGGCGGCGCCTGGCTCACCGCGGGCGGATACCTGCTCACCGCGACCGCGTTCGCCTTCTTCCTGGTGCCGTACGTCGCCATGCCCGCCGAGCTCAGCGACCGGCACCAGGACCGCATGCGCCTGGTCGGCGGACGGGTTGCCGTCATCGGAGTGGCCGCGCTGGTCACCGGCGCGGCCGGGCCCGCCCTCATCGACGCCGGGGGCGGCGGGCTCGCCGGACACCGGTGGGTGGGCGTGTTCGGCGGGCTGGTCATCGCCCTCGGAGCGGTCTGGGTCTTCGCCGGAACCTCCGGCGCGGGCCGGGGCCGCCCCGTCGGCCCCCGCGCCCTGGAGAGCGAGCCGAGCCTGCGCCGCCAGTTCGCCGCCGCCCGCGGAAACCCGCCCTTCATGGCGCTGCTGCGGTGCGTGGTCGTCCAGTCCGTCGCGACCGGCGTCCTGCTCGCGGGCGCGCCGTACTTCGCCGAGCACGTCCTGCGCGACTCCTCCGGGGTCGGCGCGCTCGTCGCCGCGTTCGTCGCGCCCAACCTCTTGACCATGCCGCTGTGGTCGCGGCTGCGCGCCGGTCGCCACGGATACACCGTCGCCTCCGCCCTGTTCGCCGCCGGATGCCTGCTCTTCCTCGCCGCCCCCGTACTGCCCGAAGGCGCCGTACTGCTCACCATGGCGCTGGCCGGCACCGGCCACGCGGGCCAGCTGCTCTTCCTGTACGCGATGCTGCCGGACTGCATCGCCAAGGACACCGCCCGTACCGAACGCCGACGGGCGGGCGTCCTGTCCGGCCTGTTCAGCACCGGCGAGGGACTCGGTGTCGCCCTCGGCCCCTTCCTCTACGGCCTGGTGCTCCAGCTCTGCGGCTACGTCTCTTCCGGCACGGGCCGGGCCGCCGAGCAGACCCCGACCGCCGCACTCGGCATGCTGGCCGGCTTCGCGCTGCTCCCGGCCCTGGCCACGGCGCTGGCCGTCCTCCTGCTGCGCGGCTACGACCGGCCGGACCGCCCCTAGTGACCCCTCATCAGCCGCAGTGCGACGACACGGGTATGCGGGGCACCGTCCGCGCAGGATGATGGGACGATCATGACTCGCGGGCTTCGGGGGATGCTTTCGTGACGTACACACAGGAGTGGGACACCGGCCAGGTGGGCTTCGGCCCGGAGGTACGGGCCATGATCGAGGAATCGCTCGTCCCCGGCCCCGTCGCCGACCGCGCCGCTTCCCAGGGCGCCGTCCCCGACCCCGCCGTCGTCGTCCGGTCCGGTACGTACGTCGTCGACCCGCCCTTCTTCGGCAACGGGGACATCGGCCGCGTCGCCGTCTGCGGAGCCGTCAACGAACTGGCCGCCACCGGAGCCGATGTCCGCCACATCGCCCTCGGCATCGTGCTGGAGGCCGGGCTGCCGCTGGACCTGGTGCGCAGGCTCACCGCCTCCGTGCGCGGCGCGGCCGCCGAGGCCCAGGTCGCCATCGCCGCGGTGGACACCCAGGTCGTCCGCGCGGGCGAGGCCGACCGGGTCTTCGTCACCGCCACCGCCTTCGGCGTGCCCGGCGGCCCGCCCCTGGACCTCGGCTCGGTCCGGCCCGGCGACCGCATCGTGGTGACCGGGCGCCTGGGCAGCCACGCCGCCCACCTGGTCTCGCTGCGCGACGGGCTCGGCTACGAGCACCACGTACCCAGCGACTGCGCCCCCCTGGGAGGCCTGCTGCGCGCGGTGGCCCCCGACATCCGCCACGCCCGGACGGTGGTCGCGGGCGGCCTGGCGGAGGTCCTGCGCCGGTGCGCCGCGGGCCGCGGCCTGACCCTGCGGGTCGAGGAAGCCGCCCTGCCCGTACGGTACGAGGCCCGCGTGGCCCTCGGCGCCCGCGGCCTCGCCCCCCTGGACGCGGCCTGCGCCGGGTGCCTGTGCCTGTTCGTTGCCCCGGAACGCACCCCCCGGGTCCTGACCGCGCTGCGCGCCCACCCCTACGGCCGCCACGCGGCCGTGGTCGGCGAGGTCACCGCCGACCCCCTGGGCGAGGTGGAGTTCCGTACGCCGGACGGCCGCCTCCACACCCGCACGGTCCCCTCGGGCACGGTCCCCGAACGCCTCCTCTGAACGTGCGGCGCCTGCCGAACGGTGGCCACGGACACCCTTCCGATCACAGGTCACGGCAGCCATAATGCACATCCGCAACTCGCTTAATTGCTCCTTACATAACGGGAGTTCGAGCATCGGGGGATGCATGTCCGCATCGGTACCGTCTGCCGCGTTAGCCACGGACGCCGTGCCACAGCACAGCCGCAGCGAGGCCACCCGGCTGCTGTGCGCGGGCGTCTGGTTCGACAGTGAATTCCGCCGCCGCGTCATCGAGCAGCTGGTCGAGCACGAGGAGCGCCCGATCGCCCCGTCGCTCGGCATCGACGCCCTGCCGGTACTCGCGCACGCGCTCCAGGCCCGGCGCCGGGAGGCGGAGACCGGGGCCGCGCTGCTGGCCCTGTGGGTGCTCTTCATCGGGCTCGGACTGGCCGACGTGGGCTCCCAGACCGTGCTGCCCGTTCCCTGGTTCGTGGCCTACGGGATGGTCTGCTTCGTCTGCTGGACCCTGCGCGGGAGCAGGGGCGCCGTCTTCGGCCTCGGCCGCGGGGTGCTCAAGGAGGCCACTCGGGGCAGGCTCAAGGCGGTGCTGCCGGTCGTGCCGTTCGCCGTGACGACCGCCTACTGGGTGGCCGTGGCCGTCTCGCTGTTCGCAGGCGCCAACGTCGCGGCGGCCGTGGTGTTTCCGGTCCTGATGGTGCTGCCCGTGTGGGCGCACCGGACGCATGTCGTGGCGGTCATGCGCGAGAAGCTGCGCCGCGGCGCCTACGCCGAAATGCCGCGTGAGCGACTCCCGGACACCCCCCAGTACAGGCGCATCGGCGCGGCCATCGACCGCGAGCAGCACGCGAGCCTGACGATCTACGACCCCTTCAGGCCGTTCGTCGGTGCCGGCGAGCCGTACCAGCCGTGGTCGGTGGTCGCGGAACTGAAGGGGAGGAAGGCGTGGGGGGCGGCGCCGAAGCCGGTGGACCCGGCACGGCCGGCCGCCGGCCCGGTGGGCGCCTCTCTGCTCACGGGACGCGAGGTCGTCGAACTCATCAAGCCGCGCCTGGAGGCCCTGCGCGCGTCGGCCGCGGAGACCAGCCGCGACCGGCTGCGCTTCCTCGAGGTCGACGAAGTGGTCTATCTGCCCGTCGGGGTGGCGCGAGGCCGCGTCAGGTACGAGCCCGCCCGGATCCAGGAGCACCTCGACGACGCGGTCGGCGAGGGCGCCGAAGGGCGTCGGCACTTCCTGCGCGTCCGGCTCGGGGCGTGGGACGAACAGGTGGGTATCTCCCTCCTGGTACGCGTCCACACCCAGGGCGGGATGCTGGTCCTGGAGGTCGTACCGCACGTACTCAGCCCGGTCCGCCCGGAGTTCAGGTCGGTGGACGTGGTCGCCGCCCGCGGCGAGGGGAGCGGGCTGCGTGACGCCGTCATCGCCGTGCTCACCAGTCCGGCGGCGGGAGTCGCAGCGGGAAGCTCCTTGGTCAGTACCGCTCTGTCCGTCTTCCGCACATGGCTCACCCTCCCGCAGCACGCCCTTCCCGACGGACCGGTGACCTCGGTGCGGGAACTGGGGAGCGTGAAGGAGGTCTCGCTGTTCCAGGAGATGGACATCAGCCGGTACGTGCGGACGCTGCAGGACCGCATCGCGAGCGGTGTGCAGGAGGCGCTGCGCACGAAGGGCTACGAGACGGGTGAGTTCGAGCAGTACGTCGTCAGCGTGAGCGGGGGCGGGGTGTTCATCGGGTCGATGAGCGGCGGAGCGGTCGCGACGGGTGAGCGCGCCTCGGCGAAGCACGGGGACGCGGCGGCCGTGAAGGGGGGCGGGCGGTCGTGACCTCGGGGGAGCAGGAGCCGCAGGAGGGCGAGGAGCGGGCCGGCGAGCCGGTCGCCCCGTCTCCGGGAGGAATCAGCATCGGCGTGCTGACCGGCGGGGCGGTGGCAGCCGGGGAGGGCGCGAGCGCCGAGGACCGCTCACGGCGCTCCGGCAGGCCGGAGCCGCCGGCCGCCCCGCCCGAGGTGCCCCGGGCGAACCCCGGAGGCATCGCCATCGGAGCCATGACCGCAGGCGCGGTGGCCGCGGGCCCGAACGCCAAGGCCCTGGACGCCTCCGAGCAGTCGGTGGGTGTGCCTCCCGAACTCCGTACGGCCATGCGCACCCTGCGTGAGCAGTTGAGTCTGCTCAGCCCCAGCGACGAGACGTCCGAGCTCGACGCCCGGCTCGCCGAGGCCGAGGAGGAGGCCGGCGCCACGGGGCAGGTGCGGTGCGATCGTCTCCAGTGGCTGCGCGAGCGCCTCGATCTCGGCTCCACGGCCGCGGCCGGGCTCGCCTCGGCGGCGGCGGTCGTACAGCAGATCACGCAACTCCTGGGGAGCCAGGGGTGGCCGGCATGACCGAATGGGACGAGGACAATCAGGCCTGGGTGGAGCCGGAGACCCCGGACGGGCCGCCACCGGGAGAGAGGTCCCGGCGCGTGGCCATCGTGGTGATCGCCGGGGCCCTGCTCTCCGTGGCGGCCGGGGCCGGGATCTGGGCGGCGGTGCGGGGCGACGGCGACGACCCCCCGGACCTCTCGCACGCCTTGCCGGGCGTCACCCTCCCCGGCGCCACCCGGTCGGGTCCACCGCAGACCACGCGGCCCGCGTCCACGGCGCGGTCCACGCCCGGTGTCCTGGCCGACCCGTGCGAGGCGGTCGACAGCGCCACGGCCAGGCAGTGGAAGCTGTATTCGCCCGAGCCCGACAGGCGCGACCAGGTCCCGATGAGGGTGTGCAGCTGGACGTGGCTCGGCGCCGGGAACTCGACGACCGCCACGTTGTCCGTCATGTACACCAAGGAACTCCCCATGGAACCGAAGCCGAAGCCCACGTCGGTTGCCGGGATACCGTCCGCGATGGTCAGCGGCAACGACAAGGGCTGCGTGATCCTGTGGCCCGCGTCGTACGGGGAGGTGATCGTCATGGCCCAGCGGGGCGACGGAGAGCTGACGCGGCACGTATGCGAGATCGCCGCCGACTTCGCCCGAGCGGTGGCTCCCAGTGTGCCGGACTGACCGGCAGGACGCCTGGGTGCCAAGTCCGTTTGCTGAACAGTCGGTTGATACACCCATGAGTCACCCCGCGGCGGCATATGCTCGGACCGCTCGTACGGACGCATGCACGCACGGACGTCCGTACGCACGCGCGTCCGAACGCCTCGCGAGCCGTAAGGGGACCGCCCCGTGAGTGTCCGCATTCAACCCTCCTCCCAGGTCGACGAGACCGCCGAACTCGGTGAGGGGACCACCGTCTGGGATCTGGCGCAGATACGGGAGGAGGCCCGGCTCGGGCGCGGCTGCATCGTGGGGCGCGGGGCGTACGTCGGGCCCGGCGTACGGATCGGGGACAACGTCAAGCTCCAGAACCACGCGCTCGTGTACGAGCCCGCCGAGCTCGGCGACGGGGTGTTCATCGGCCCGGCGGTGGTGCTCACCAATGACTTCTACCCGCGCGCGGTCGAGCCCGACGGCCGCCTCAAGCGCGGCGGTGACTGGGAGGCCGCCGGGGTCGTGGTGGCAGAGGGCGCCTCGCTGGGAGCCCGCTCGGTGTGCGTGGCCGGGGTGCGCGTCGGACGCTGGGCGCTGGTCGCGGCCGGCGCGGTGGTGTCCCGGGACGTACCGGACTTCGCGCTCGTGGCGGGGGTGCCGGCCCGGCGGATCGGCTGGGTGGGCCGGGCCGGGGTCCGCCTGGTGGAGCGCGAGGACGAGCCGGGCGTGTGGGAGTGCCCGCGGACCGGAGCGCTGCACGACGAGAAGGACGGCGCGCTCGTCGAGCGCATCTGACGGAATGTCGGCAATTTAGCGCTTCGGCATTTCGTCAAAACCACAAACAACGAACAACCGGTCGGCATACCGTGTCCCTGCACACGGGATCTGAGCAGGCAACAGGCCTGGCTCAGTGGGGGGTTGTACACGACGAGGGCACCGCGGGCAGTGCGCCGGCGGCGCGGTTCCACCGCGCCTGCGGCGGCTGCCGTTCACGCGCGCGCCCCAGTCCGACGGCATCGCTGGGGGGTCCAGACGCAGCCGTCGGACGGTTCGTGCCATCGGTGGGGGTTCACCGGCGGCACGTGCGCCGTCATGCGCGATTCCCCTCCGCGGAGTGACGACCGCCAGGTCCGTCCGAGGAGCGATCAGAGGGGGTAGGTGTGTTGGAGCCGAAGAGCTCGGACATACGGGGTGCGCGCAGCACCCGGGGAGTCGGGGTGGGGACCCGATGACCGCAGCACGATTAGAGGCACTGGCCCGCGAGGACCTGTCGGCGCACGCCCTCGCCGAGCGGCTGCTCGCGCTGGCCGAGGCGGGGCTGCCCGCGATGTACCTGCCGGGCGCCGAGAACTTCGTGTTCACGCTGGTGGGGACCGCGGCACCCGACGGCACCCGCCGCCTGGAGCCGCGGGGGACCAGCACCCGGTACGCGGCCATCACCGCGCTGGGCGCGCGGTTCCTGCCCGAGGACCGGCAGCGCGCCCTGTTCGGCGGGCTCACCGCCGAGCAGTTCGCGGGGCTGCTGGTGGAACGGCTCCCCGGGGTGACGAACCTCGGTGACGCGGCGCTCATCGCCTGGGCCGCCGCCGAGACCGGCCACCCCAAGCTGCCCGACGCCCTCGAACGGGTCGCCGCACTCGACGCACCCGGGCGGCCGCAGTACACCGTCGAGGCCGCCTGGGTGCTGTCCGCCCTCGTGGCGGCCCGCGACGCGGTGGACGTGGAGGACCGCCTCGCGGCCGCCCGCGACCGGCTGCTGGCGGCGAAGACCGCCGGCAGCCCGCTGTTCCCGCACGCCACCGGGCCCGGGCTGGTGCCCGGATACCGGTCCCACGTGGCCTGCTTCGCCGACCAGACCTATCCGCTCCAGGCACTGGCCCGGCTGCACGCGAGCGGCGGCGACTCCGAGGCCCTCGCGGCCGCCGACGCGTGCGCCGCCCGCATCTGCGCCCTCCAGGGGGACGGCGGGCAGTGGTGGTGGCACTACGACGCCCGCCACGGCGGAGTGGTCGAGGGCTACCCCGTCTACAGCGTCCACCAGCACGCCATGGCCCCGACCGCCCTGTTCGACCTGGCCGAAGCGGGCGGCACCGACTTCGGGGCCGAGATCCGCCGCGGCCTGCGCTGGATGACCGAGGTGCCCGAGCTCGCCGGGCCCACCGGGACCCCGCGCGAACCCATGATCCGCGAGGACTTCGACGTCACGTGGCGCAAGATCTACCGCGGCGACCCGAAGAAGGCCGTCCGCGCCGCCCGCGGACTCACCACCCGGGTGGCGCCGCACGCCCGGCTCGCACCCCTGGACCGGCTCTTCCGCCCCGCCTCGGTGGACCGCGAGTGCCGCCCGTACGAGTTCGGCTGGATGCTGTTCGCCTGGCTCGGGGGGCTGCCGAGATGAACCGGACCCAAAGGCCTTCCCTCTTCGGGTTCGCACTCGACGCCCTGACCATGGACGAGACCGTGCAGCGCTGCCTGGAGGCGGTACGGCGCGGCGAGCAGATCGAGATCGGCATGGTCAACGCCGCGAAGCTGGTCAACATGAAGCGCGACCCCCGCCTCGCCGAGGCGGTCGCGGGCTGCGACCTGGTTCTGGCCGACGGCCAGGCAGTCGTCTGGGCCGGGCGCCTGCTCGGCGTCCGGCTGCCGGAACGCGTCGCGGGCATCGACCTGTTCATGCGCCTGCTCGCCGCCGCCGAGACCGCGGACATTCCCGTCTACCTGCTCGGCGCCGAACGGCGCGTCCTGGAGATGATGCTCCGGGAGATCTCCGCACGCTTCCCGGGACTGCGGGTGGCGGGCAGCCGGAACGGCTACTTCGACGACTCCGACCAGGAGACGATCGCCGACGCCATATCCGACAGCGGCGCCCAGCTGCTGTTCCTCGGCATGACCTCGCCCAAGAAGGAGATCTTCACCGCCGGCTACGGCAAGCGCACCGGCGCCCACGTCGTGCACGGGGTCGGCGGCTCCTTCGACATCCTCGCCGGCATCACCAAGCGGGCACCGCTGGTCTGGCAGCGGATGGGACTCGAATGGTTCTACCGCACCCTCCAGGAGCCGCGCCGCCTCGGCAAGCGCTACCTCACCACCAATGCCGCCTTCCTCCTCATGACGGCCCGGGAACTCATGCGCCGCACACCGTCACCCGCCCTTTCCGCGAACAGGAGTCACTGATGCGCGTAGTCGTCGTGGGACAGGGATACGTCGGCCTGCCACTGGCCATCAGGGCCGCCGAGGTCGGCCACCAGGTGATCGGGTACGACGTGGACGCGCGGCGGGTCAAGAGCCTCGCCGCCGGTGAGTCGTACGTGGAGGACGTCTCCTCCGAACGGCTGGCCCGGGCGCTGGAGAACGGCAGCTACCGGCCCAGTGAACTCGCCCGGGACTGCGGCGGCTTCGACGTCGCCGTCGTCACCGTCCCGACCCCCTTGCAGGACGGGGCGCCCGACCTGCGCTACATCGAGGAGTCGGCGCACACGCTGGCCCGCTTCTTGCGCCCGGGCGCGACCGTGGTCCTGGAGTCCACCACCTACCCGGGCACCACCGAGGAGCTGTTCGCGCCGATCCTGGAGGACGGCTCCGGGCTCACCGCGGGCGAGGACTTCCACCTCGGCTACAGCCCCGAGCGCATCGACCCGGGCAACACCGTCTGGGGCTTCCAGCAGACCCCCAAGGTGGTCTCCGGCGTCGACGCGCGTTCCCTGAAGGCCGTCGAGGCCTTCTACGGGCAACTCGTCGACACCACCGTGCCGGTGCGCTCGCCCAAGGAGGCCGAGCTGGCGAAACTGCTGGAGAACACCTTCCGGCACGTGAACATCGCGCTCGTCAACGAGATCGCCATGTTCGCCCGCCACCTCGACATCGACGTCTGGCAGTCCATCGAGGCCGCGTCCAGCAAGCCCTTCGGCTTCATGAAGTTCACCCCGGGCCCGGGCGTCGGCGGCCACTGCCTGCCGATCGACCCCTCGTACCTGAACTGGCGGGTGCAGCGCGAACTCGGCCAGAACTTCCGCTTCGTCGAACTCGCCAACGACATCAACAACCACATGCCCGAGTACGTGACGCGCCGCGTGATCGACGCGCTCAACGCCAAACGCCGCTCGGTCAACGGCTCCAAGGTCCTGCTGCTGGGGCTCGCGTACAAGAAGAACACCGGCGACGCCCGGGAGTCGCCCGCCGTGCGCGTCTCGCAGCTGCTCCTCGACATGGGGGCCAAGGTGCGCGCGGCCGACCCCCACGTGGTGGAGAGCATCAAGGTCGACGCCCGTCTCGTGCGGGTCGAACCGACCCGCAAGGAACTGGCGGCGGCCGACGTGGTCGTCCTGCTCACCGACCACGACTCCTTCGACTACGGGATGATCACCGAGCACGCCTCCTTCGTCCTCGACTGCCGCAACCGGTTGTCCGGACCGACCGTGGAGGTGCTCTGAGCCATGACCGTGGCGAAGATCGTGTGCGTCGCCGGAGCGCGGCCCAACTACATGAAGATCAAGCCGGTGATGGACGCACTGGAGCGCCGCGGCGCCGAGGTGATCCTCGTCCACACCGGCCAGCACTACGACGAGTCCATGAACGACGTGTTCTTCCGCGATCTGGGCATCCGCACCCCCGACCGCTACCTGGGCGCCGGTTCCGGCACCCACGCCCAGCAGACCGGGCGGGTGATGGCCGCCTTCGAGCCGCTGCTCGACGAGGTGGCCCCGGACGTGGTGGTGGTGGTCGGCGACATCAACTCCACGCTCGCCTGCGCCCTGGTGACCGCGAAGGCCGGCCCGCTGCTGGCCCACGTGGAGGCGGGCCTGCGCAGCCGTGACTGGAGCATGCCGGAGGAGGTCAACCGCGTCGCCACCGACCGGGTCAGCGACTACCTGCTGGCGCCCTCGCCCGACGCCGCCGCGAACCTGCGGGCGGAGGGCTACCGGGACGACCAGATCCACGTCGTCGGCAACGTCATGATCGACACCCTCCTCGCCAACCTGGACCGCGCCAGGCAGTCCGACGTCCTGGACCGGTACGGGCTGACCCGGGGCGGATACGGCCTGGTCACCCTGCACCGCCCGGCCAACGTGGACGACCCCGCGGCCCTCGGCGGCCTGCTGAAGGCCCTCGGAGAGATCGCCGTCCGCTGCCCCCTGCTGCTGCCCGTGCACCCGCGGGCAGCCGAGCGACTGGCCGAACTCGGCGTGCCGGGCGGTATCCGGCTGGTTCCGGCCGCCGGATACCTCGACTTCATCGCCCTGCAGGACTCCGCCCGCCTGGTGCTCACCGACTCCGGCGGCATCCAGGAGGAGACCACCGCGCTGGGCGTGCCCTGCGTGACGCTGCGGGAGAACACCGAGCGGCCCGTCACCGTGTCGGAGGGCACGAACGTACTGGCGGGCACGGATCCGGAGCGCATCGTGGCCACGGTGAACCGGGTGCTCGACGACCCGCCCGCCGCCCGCTGCCCCGAGCTCTGGGACGGCCGGGCGAGCGAGCGCATCGCCGAGGTTCTGCTGGACGGCGGGAGCAGGCACACCCGGCCCCGGCCCACCGACCTCGTCCCGCAGTAAACAGGTAGTTCAGAGAAGGGGAAGACCTTGGATCTCGCCGAAATCTGGCGGGTCATGCGCAGGCGCTGGTACGTGCTGATACCCGGGCTGGTGATCACGGCGGCGCTGGCCGCCGCCGTGCACTTCCTCGTCCCGGTGCAGTACCAGTCGCAGAGCACGGTGACCCTCCTGAACTCGAAGAAGGCCACGGAGGCCTTCGACGGCAACCCCTTCCTGAGCACCCAGACCTCCCTCACCGGGATGGCCGACGGCCTCGCCCGCAACCTGAACTCCGACGGGGCCGTCGCCGACCTCAAGGCCCTGGGCCTCACCGGTACGCACGAAGCGAAGATCGCCGACAACGCCCTGGGCCCCTTCATGTGGCTGACCGTGACCGGAACCGACCGGGCGGCCGTCCTCAAGTCGGACGAGATCCTCACCGCCTACGCGCAGAAGAGGCTGGACGAGTTCCAGACCCAGCAGTCGGTGCGGCCCGAGGCGATGATCAGGATGGCCACGATCGTGCCGCCCCAGGAGCCGGAGGCCCAGACCAAGTCCCGGATCCAGTTCATCGTCATGGCGGGCGCGCTGGGCTTCGTACTCAGCCTGGTCGCCACCTTCTTCGTGGAGGCCCGCACAAGGCGGGGCCCCGGCCGACATCGGCCCGAACCCGGTGAGGACAAGGGCGACGGGCCCGGCGAAGGCGGCCACGGCGGGGAGGCCGGACCGGCCGCGGACGACACCCGCGACCCGTCGGACACCCTGCACATGAAGGTCCATCAGGTCCACCAGCCGGCGGCCGACGCCCCGGCCGGACCGAAGTGACGGGCTCCGGAGCGACCGGCTCCGTCACGGACGAGCACACCGCCCCCGCGCCCCCCGCGCTGGGGCGCAAGGTCGGCGTCGCGGCCAGGTGGAGCCTGGTCAACACGGTCGTGATGCGCCTCGGCAACTTCGCCACCGGGATCATCCTCGCCCGCTTCTTCCTCGGGCCGGAGGCCTGGGGCGTGTACGGGATCGCCCAGACGGTCCTGCTCGTCCTGCTCTCCGCCAACGAACTCGGCGTGTCGCTCGCGATCGTGCGCTGGGAGGGAGATCCGCGCCGCTTCGCCCCGACCGTCCTCACGCTCAGCGCGCTGTCCAGCTGCCTGCTGTACACGGCCCTGTTCGCGGCCGCCCCGGCCGTCGCCGGTGTCCTGGGCTCACCCGAGGCTTCCGGAGTCCTGCGGGTGATGTGTCTGTGCGTGGTGATCGACGGGGTGGCACAGGTGCCCGGGGGCTTCCTCACCCGGGAGTTCGCCCAGGGCAAGCGGATGATCATCGACGGACTCAACTTCGTGCTCAGCACCTCGGTGACGCTGCTGCTGGCCTTCGAGGGCTGGGGCGCGATGAGCTTCGCCTGGGGAGCCGTGGCGGGGAACGTCGTGACGCTGATCGGCTGCCGGATGGCTGCACCGGGCACCCTGAAATTCGGCTGGGACCCCGCGCAGGCCCGGGCGCTGCTCGGGTTCGGGCTTCCGCTCGCAGGGGCGAGCATGCTGGCCCTCGCGGTGGTCAACGTCGACACCATGGTGGTCGGCGCGACGCTGGGCAACGTGGCCCTGGGCTTCTACGTACTCGCCTTCAACATCTCCGGCTGGCCCGTGAGGATCATCTCCGAGGCCGCCCGCAGGGTCGCCTTCGCCGGCTTCTCCCGTCTGGCCGACTCGCCGCAGGCGCTGGCCCAGGGCTTCAGCCGCGCCCTGGGCGTGGTGATCACCGGCACCGTCCCGCTGTGCGTGCTGCTGGCCGGCTTCGCGGGGCCGGCCATCGAGCTGATCTACGGGAGCCGGTGGGCTCCCGCCGCCGCGGCCCTGCCCTGGCTGATGGCCCTCGGCCTGATCCGCATCGGCAGTGAACTCGCCTACGACTGCCTCGTCGCGATCGGACAGCGCCGGTCGCTCTTCCTGGTGCAGGGCCTGTGGCTGGCAGCCCTGATCCCGGTGCTCCTCGCCGGCGCCCGCCTGAACGGCATCGTCGGAGCCTCACAGGCCCACGTCCTGGTCGCCGGCGGCCTGGTGGTGCCCGTGTTCCTGTACGCCCTCAGCCGCGGTGGCATCGGTGTCGGCCGGATCGCCAGGGCCTGCGCGTGGCCCTTCCTCGGCGGGGCCGTGATGGCCGCGGTCATCCTGGGCCTGGAGCGCCGGTTCGGCGACGGCCTGCCCGCGCTCCTGGCCACCGCCGCGACAGCCCTGGCCGGCTACACGGTGTGCGTACTGCCCAGCCGCGGCTTCCTGCGCGGCGTCGACCGCGGCGAACGGCCCCACCGCGGCCGGCGCCGGTCGCCCGAACCGGCCCGGCCCACCCGACAGGACACGAGGTGAACCCGATGTCACGGCGCATCAGCCGAAACCCGCTCGCGGGGCTGCTGCTCTTGGCCCTCCTGGCGGTCATGGGCGTGGCCTGCTCGGGACGCGACCGGTCCGCGCTGCCGGACTGCCCGGACGCCGCGCGGACCTGCCCCGCGAGCGGGTCCCCGGCGACGTCACCGAGCGCCGGTCCGCCGACCGCGGACGGCCGGGCGACGGGCAGCCCCGCCGCCTCCGCGTCCCCGACGGCGGAGCCCACCGCGACGGCGGGCGCCGGCAGTCCGTCCGGCACACCCGCCGCCAAGGCCGCCTGCGCCTCCTTCAGCGCCTGCGGCTTCCCCGACGCCTCCACCACCGGTCCGCGGATCCCCCTCACGCCCCACAACACCGGGTACATGGCCGTCCGTGAGAACGGGCTCGTCATCCGGGGCTGGGACATCACCGGCTCGCTCGACATCTACGCGAACGACGTCACCGTCATCGACAGCAAGATCACCTCGGACAGCTGGTGGGGCATCAACCTGCGCCCCGGTTTCAGCGGCCTGCGGGTCCTGCACTCCACCATCACGGCGGTGCCCGGCAAGGGACCGGACAACGGCGGCGTGGACTACGCGGTGTCGAACATGGGGGGCAGCTCCATCGAGGTCGGCTGGTGCGACGTCTCGGTGTTCGGCGACGCGCTGTCCATGGGGCAGGGCAACCTGCACGACAACTACGTGCACGACATCGTCCCGTTCGTGAACCTGGGCGGCGAGTGGCAGCACACCAACACGGTGATCAGCGGCGGCGGCAACACCGGGGAGCTGATCATCCGCCACAACACCCTGCTGAACCCGACCGGCCTCAAGGAGGGCGCCTCGGGGAGCATCGGCCTGTTCGCGGACACCGGAGTGGTCCGCAACGTCACCGTGGACAACAACTGGGTGGCCGGCGGCGCGTACGCCCTCTACGGCGGCAGCACCGGCGCCACCGGGATCAAGGTCACCGACAACGTCTTCTCGACGGAGTACCACCCCGCCGCCGGCGGATACGGCGTGGTCGCCCACTGGAACCACAGCGGCCCCGGAAACGTGTGGCGGAACAACCGGATGTCCGACGGCCGCCCGATCGAACCCGAGCCGGCCCCGTGAGCGGCCTCGTGCGCGGTCTCGCGCGGGCAGTCGCGCGGGCACCATGGACCCTGCTCAAGGCCCTGTTCGGCTGGCTGGTGCTCTTCGAGGCCAGGAACAAGGTCCTGCTGGCCCCCACCGCGGTGCGGCTGCGCCGGACCGAGGACGCCGAGACCCGGCGGCTGGCCCGCGTCCTGGCGTCGCCGCCCTCGGCGCTGGTCGCCACGGTGATCGCCACCCACCGGCGCCCCGAGGAGCTGCGTGCCGCGGTGCGTTCGGCCCTGGACCAGACCGTCCGGGACCAGGTCGTGATCGTGGTCGACGACGGCGCCGGACTGTCGGCGCTCCCCGAGGACCCACGGCTGTTCGCCGTGTCGCTGGCGCACAACACCGGTGTGGCGGGCGTCGTGCGCAACGTGGGTATCCGCCTCACCCGCTCGCGGTACGTGGCGTTCCTGGACGACGACAACCTGTGGGAACCCGACCACCTGGAACGGACGCTGGCGGTCCTGGAGCCTGCCGACGGGCCCGACGCCGTCTACACGGCGCTGCGCCGCGTCCTGCCCGACGGCAGCGAGCAGGACGTCCTGTCGGTGCCCTTCGACCGGCGCCGCGCCGCCCGCGAGGCCTTCCTGGACACCAACGCCTTCGTCGCCCGCCGCAACCGCTCCCTGCACTTCAGCCGTCTGCGCCGGACACCGGAGGTGCTGCCCCGCGAGGACTGGGAGCTGATCCGCCGGTACGGCCGCCGGTACCGGGTGCGCCACGTGCCGCACCCCACCGTCCGATACCTCATGAACCCGGCGAGCTTCTACACGCAATGGCAACAGTCCAGTTGAGGCCCGCCTCTCTTCCGCTCCGACCACAGGTGGTTGATCCGATGCCCCGATCCCGGGCCCTCCGAAACAAGTTCGTCGACGCACCCGGCTCACTGGGCGAACGACTGCGCATCGCCCGCTGGGAGCGTTTCCAGCGCTGCTTCCCCGGCATCGAGAACATGCGCGTCGTGGACCTGGGCGGGACGGCCGAGATGTGGCTGCGCGCACCCGTGCGCGCCAAGCACGTCCACCTGATCAACCTGGAGGAGCACCCCGCCGAACTGCCCGACTGGATCACCGCGGAGATCGCCGACGTCACCGACCCGGCGGTCGCCGCCGAACTGAGCGACCACGGCGGCTACGACCTGGTCTTCTCCAACTCGACTATCGAGCACGTGGGCGGCCACAGCCAGCGCCGGCGGTTCGTCGCCGCCGTCGAGCAACTGGCGCCGCTGCACTGGATCCAGACGCCGTACCGCTACTTCCCGGTCGAGCCGCACTTCGTCGCACCCGGCTTCCAGTTCCTGCCGCTCGCCGCCAGGACACGTCTGGTACGGCACTGGCCGCTCGTCCACAGCCGTCCCGACAGCCCGGAGTCGGCGATGAACGCCGTGGTCAACATCGAGCTGCTGAGCCGCGCCGAAATGAGCTACCTGTTCCCCGGGTCGGTGCTCCTCAGCGAGCGGGTGCTCGGTGTCACGAAGTCGCTGACAGCCGTACGAACGGAGCGCGCATGCTGAACAACCTGATCAACCGACACGACGCGGACCGGCTGCTGCGCAAGGTGCGGAAGCTGGAACTCGACCCGGTGCTGGCCAAGCTGCGGGTGCGCGGCGGTGCGCGCGTGGTGCAGCACTGGTCCCAGGTCGACCCGTCGCTGACCGAGTGGTGGGCGATCCCGGGCGTCATCAAGCGCTGGAACCTGCTGATGACCGGCGACGCCGAGACCTCCTATCCCCAGTACGTGGCCGCCGAGCACTTCGCGCCGCGCACCGACCTGCGCGGCCTCTCCCTCGGGTGCGGCACCGGCGGCAACGAACTGCTCTGGGCGAAGACCGGCGTGTTCGGCCTCCTGGAGGGCGTGGACGTGGCGCAGCAGCGCATCGACTTCGCCACCCGGTCCGCCGTCGACGAGGGCCTCGCCGACGTGCTGCGCTTCCGGGTCACCGACGTCAACCGGATGACCAGCGACGGGGAACGCTTCGACGTGCTGCTGGGCCTGCAGTCACTGCACCACTTCGACAACCTCGGCGAAACCCTGCCGAGGCTGTCGCAGCTGATCGAGCCCGGCGGGACGTTCGTGATCGACGAGTTCGTCGGCCCCACCCGCTTCCAGTGGACCGACGGCCAGCTGGAGGCGGCGAACGCGCTGCTGGCCCGGCTCCCCGAGGAGCGGCGGCGCCTGGCGGACGGCCGGATCAAGCGCCGCGTCGTACGGCCCAGCAAGCTGTCGATGGTGCTGGACGACCCCTCGGAGGCGGTCGACGCGGCTTCGCTGCTGCCGGGCCTGCGACGCCATTTCGAGGTCGTCGAGGAACGGCCGTACGGGGGCACGGTGCTGCACATCGCGTTCTCCGGGATCGCGCACAACTTCCGGGACCAGGAGCCGGAGACGCTGGCCCTGCTGGAGGAGTGCTTCGCCGCGGAGGACGCGGCACTTCCGGAAGTGGGGCACGACTTCGTCGCCATGGTCTGCCGCCCCCGCGGCGAAAGCTAGCGGTCAGGGCCCCGGCGTGCCGCGCAGGGCGCCCGGCCTGGCGAGTGCGGCCGCGGCCGCACGGCTGGCCGGGCGGCCGAGCGCGCCCCGCGAGGTCTCCCGGAGCAGGACGGCGGCCCGGAAGGCCGCCGTCGCCACCGGGCCGTGCCGGCGCTCGTAGAGCCGTACGCGGTTCAGCGTCAGCAGGGTCCACAGGCGCGGCGAGACCCGCGAGTCCCCGCCGAGATGGGTGGCCGAGGCCGCCGGCTCCAGGCGGGTCGCGAAGCCGCGGTCCCGGGCCCGCAGGCAGTACTCCGTCTCCTCCGAGTAGAGGAAGAAGGATTCGTCCCACGGGCCGCAGGCGGCGAGGCAGTCCGCCGACAGGGCCATCAGGGCTCCGGTCGCCCAGTCCGCGTACGTGGGCCGCTCGTACGCGGCGGAGTCGGTGACCAGCTCGCTCAGGTGGGGGAAGCGCCCGGCCCGGCGGTTGCCGATGACGGCCTCGCCGAGGGCGCGCGTCACGCTCGACTCCCGGCGCAGCGAGTGCACGAGGGTGCGGCCGTCCTCCTCGTACAGCAGCGGCACGCTGATCCCGACACGGTCGCCGTCGCCCAGGGGCGTGCCGAGCCCGTCCACGAGCAGCTTGGCGCAGCCCCGCCGCATCCGGATGTCCGGGTTGCAGACGAGAGCCGCCCGGGGCCCGTCCTCCCAGCCGGCGGCGGCCGCGAGGGCCGCGTTCACCCCGGCCGCGTACCCGGCGTTGCGGCCGGTCTGGACGATCGTCGCGTCCGGGGCCAGCGAGCGGATCACCTCCACGGTGTCGTCGGCCGAATCGTTGTCGGCGACCACGAGCCGCCAGTCGAGCCCCGTCATGGCCTCCGGCAGGGAGGAGAGGAACCCCGGGAGCACCGCGGCGCTGTTCCAGGTGACGACGACGACGGCTACGGGACCGGTACCGCCGGCCGGGGGGCGGGGGACTGGGCTGTCGAACCGCATGAGGACTCCAGGGTGGGTGGCTGCGGCGCCGCGCGCCGGATGAAGCCGAGGTAACTGCCTCCGGCGGCGATCGTCAGGAAGAACATCCCCGCGAACATCGGGAAGCTGAGGGCGTCGAAGGTGGCGCTGCTGACCAGGGCGACGAGGGCGGAGGCGAAGAACGCCTGCCCGAGCTCCCGGTCGGACTCGTCGAGGGCCAGCCGGCGGATGGCGCCGCCCTGGTGGATCCCGGTCAGGAAGAGGGCCAGGAGGGCGACCAGCCCGAGCAGGCCCATCTCCGCCAGCGTCAGCATGTACTGGTTGTCGGTGAAGAAGTAGAGCTCGGGGATGAAGGTCCCCAGACCCTGCCCGAACAGGGGCCGCCCCTCCAGATAGGGGACGATCGCGCTGTACTTGACCGTACGGGCCTGGGTGCTGCTGTCGGAGTTGGCGAAGAAGGACCCGAACAGGGTGGTGATGGTCCCGATCAGCCCGGGGACGATCACCTTGAAGCAGGCCACCGAACCCAGCAGCAGACCGATCGCGGTCCACCGCCGCTGCGGCTTCCACCGCGGCACCATCACCAGCACCACGATCAGCGCCCCGATGATCGACGTCCGCGACACCGTCAGCGGCAGCGAGCCGCCCACCAGCACCACCGGCGCCCAGCGGCGCCACCACTTCAGGTGCGCCCGCACCGGATCGAAGGCCTGCTGGATGGCGAACGGCAGCAGCAGGGCGAGCATCCCGCCGAACTCCAGGGGGTGCGCCGTGGTGGAGCGGGGCCGGGTGAAGGCGCCCCGGTCCATGGCGGCGAGCTGGGGGACGCTCGACGAGAGCCCGGGGATGCTGATCTGGTCGGCGATGTTCGTGGCGGCGAAGAAGTCGTAGTAGCCGATGGCGGCCACCACCGACGCCATCACCACGGCCCGGCGCAGCAGCACGTCGAGCCGGGCCCGGTCCTGGACGGCCGCGGAGACCAGCACCACCAGGGACACCCACACCAGCAGCCCGATCAGTCCCCGGTCCGCCCCGAGGACCTCCTTGCGGGAGGCGCCCCGGGTCGCGTTCGCCAGGTACGAGGCCAGCACCGCGACCGCCAGCAGGCACATCACCACCCGGGGCAGCCGGGTGCCCGGGGCGGGCCTGATCCGGCTCGTGATCCACGCCGCCAGGTACCAGAACAGGCCCAGCAGCGCGAACACGTTGGCCGGCGTCCCCACACCGCCCATCCCCGGCAGCGTCAGGTTCGACGGGATGAAGAAGGCCAGCGCCAGATAGCCGGTGAGCAGCGTGACCGCGTCCAGCTGACGCCCCAGGGCCCGCCTGCGGGCACGCCACCCGCGCCCCCGGTCGGCGGTTCCGTCCGCGCGCCTGCGGCGCACCGCCACCACCAGCGTCTCGGTCACGAAGGACAGCGCGAACCCGGCCGTGGTGCAGAGGATGAGGACGCTCAGCACCTGCTGGTAGCGGGTCTTGAGCTGGGGCCGCGGGATCTGCGGCAGCACCACGGGCGTGGTCTGCACGAAGTACGCGGGCTCGACCTTGGCCGCCGCCTGCAGTGCGCCCAGCTGCTCCCCGGCGAAACCGGTGAGGATGTTGGTCTCCCGCAGGACCTTCTCCCGGTCGGTGCCCGTGACGGTCAGCGTGAGCGTCGGGCCCGACGCGTTCGCGGCGAAGGAGACCGTGTAGGGGTCCGTCACCCCGAGGCCGTGCAGGTCGCGTGCCGCGTCCGCCCCCGACAGGGTCCTGATCAGCACGTCCGCGGTCACGACCAGCGTCCCGCCCGCGTTGGCGATGGGATTGCCGAACGCGGGGGCCAGCTCGGCCACCGCCTTGGAATCGATCAGCGCCACCGAACTCTGCGACTGGTACGACACCGGCACCGACCGGTACAGGTGGCCGGCCGCGAGCACCCCGATCAGCACCATCGGCACCATCACGTACCAGCGGCGCCGCAGCACCGCGAGTATTTCACCGATGGTCACGAACGCCCCCGAGAGGTACCGGATTTGATGGCGCGCCGACACGTGTCCTGACAGGATCGCTCACGACGTGGGGAACGGAAGGAATCGTGTGTCGCCTGGTGAGTTGGTCCGTGCTCTGCGCCGGCGCTGGTACGTCCTGGTCGTGGCGATGGCGCTGGCGGTGCCCGGAGCCCAGCAGGTGCTGCGCCCCAGCCCCACGTACCTGAGCTCGGCGATCGTCGTGCTCAAACCCCCGGTGACCGGTACCCAGCCGAACCAGCTCGCCAATCTCCAGCCGCCGCTCGCCGCAGTCTCCTACGCGGCCGTACGCCAGCTGGAGTCGCCCGCCGGAGCCGACGAGCTGCGCGTCGCGGGGGTCGAGGGCACCTACCGGCTGATCCCGCGCAACAGCGGCACCAGCGTGACCCCGCGCTACCTGATCCCCTCCCTGCAGATCCAGGCCGAGCAGCCCGGGCCGGCCGCCGCCGACGCCACCGTGCAGAAGATCATCGAGGTCTACACGAAGCACTTGACGGATCTGCAGACGCAGCAGGGCATACCGGAGGCGGCGCGGATGAGCATCACCCTCCTGGTGCCGCCGAACTCCGTGGCGCAGACCGGCACCAAGAGCCGTGGACTGGCCGGGCTGGCGCTGCTGGCCCTGGTGGCCGGAGTGCCGGCGGCCCTGTGGACCGACCAGCTGCTCGCCCGTCGGTCCCGACGGGCGAGCAGCTGAATGGAACAGACGGTTCATCAGATCCCTCGGCGCTTCCAGGACCGCCACCACAGCCACTCGCGCCCCCGGTCGGCGACGGCCGACAGCACCAGCGGCTGGAGGTACGGCATCACCCGTGCCCCGATCCGCCGGCGCAGGCGCAGCGCCCGGTACTCGCCGAGCCCGCTGTAGCCGCCGGGCAGGCACTCGGCGGCGAACTCCACGAGCTCGTCGACCGGAACGACCCCGGTGCGCCCCCGGTCGTAGGCCCGGTAGGCGCGCCGCAGCGCGTACCGGGCGAGCCGGGTGCGCGCCGCCACCGACAGCCGGTCGGCCTCCGGGAGCAGCCCGCCGCACTTCTCCAGCACGGAGTCGAAGGCGACGAGGCGCTGGCGCAGGTCGTCCAGCTGCCCGCCGAAGTCCGTGGTGGACATGTTGTCGCCGTGGACGCGGTAGAAGGCCTGGTCGGCCCCGCGGACGTAGCCCACGTCGGCGTGCGCCGCGAGCCGCATCCACATCTCGATGTCGCCGGCGTGCGGGAGCTGCGGATCGTAGCCCCCGACCTTGCGCTGGAGACTCGTACGCACCACCACCTCGGGCGAGGTGATGCACCCCGTCCCCTCCCGGAACCGGCGCTCCAGCCACCAGTGCCCGGGGTAGACGACCGACCCGGTGCCTTCCGTACGGGCCGCGGGCAGCGGCCCGCCGTGCTGGAAGCGAAGCGGCCTGCCGTAGGCGAAGCCCGCCTCCGGATGCGCGTCGAGCACGGCGGCGGCGCGCACCAGGGCCCCGGGGACGAGCCGGTCGTCCGCCGAGAGCAGGGCGACGTAGTCCCCGTCGGCCCATTCCAGGAGGCCCTCGTTGTAGGTGGCGATGTGGCCCTGGTTCTGCTCGTGGACCCGTACCTCGATGCGCGGGTCCTTCGCCGCCAGGGCCCGTGCCACGTCCGCGGAGTCGTCGGGCGAGGCGTCGTCGATGATCAGGACCCGGACGTCGACGCCCTCCTGCTCGTCCAGGACGCTCTTGACGCAGTCGGCCAGGAAGTGGCCGTACTTGTAGCAGGGGATCACCACGCTGACCGTGCTCACTGGCCGGCCACCTCCGAGGCGGTGGCCGACTCGGCGAGCGCGGGCGGGCTGGTGGTGAAGATCGGGCCGACCCAGTAGTTCACCGAGCCGAACGTGTGGGTGGGGAAGGCGGCGGACGCGCCGTACTTGTACAGGCCGTTGGCCCCGCCCGCGCCGTCGGCCGGGGCGACCAGCGGGTAGGAGCGGTGCGCCGCCGTGAAGTAGCCGCCGTCCACCGAGTAGTTGCCGTTCGGCGCGTGGTAGGAGGCCACGTAGGAGGTTCCCGCGGTGATCGGCACGGGGGCGGCGAACGTGAGCTGCTGCCAGCCGGTCAGCGTTTCGCTGCCGAAGGTGCCGGTGGCCAGGAGGGTGCCGTCGGCGGCCCAGAGGCTGCCGGTGTGGGTACCGGTGTTGTTCGGCCCCTTGTAGAAGGTGATGCCGGTGATGTAGCCGTTCACCGCCGACTGGAAGCGGGTGCCCAGCTCCACCGAATTGGTGTCGTCACCCACGTTGGCGGTGCTGGGGGTCGTCGTGCCGGTCCACAGCGTGCAGGGGCAGTTGACCGTCGGCGGTGTCGTACTGGTGGTGAAGTTCCACGTCACCGGCGCGGCCATGGCGTTGCCCCACAGGTCGGAGGCCTGCACGGACGCCGTGTACGTGGTGCTCAGCGCGAGCTCGCCGGCCGGGGTGAAGGTGGCGCTGTTCGACGCCCCGAGCACCTTGGCGCCCGGTACGGAGTTGCCCCCGGAGTCCTTCACCGTGAACACCAGTGTGTCCGCGTCGATGGCCCCGCTGAAGGTCGCCGTCGCCGAAGCCGTGATCGCCGTCCCGGTCGCCGCGGACTGCGGAGAGATGCCGGTGACCGTGGGCGGCGTCGTGCTGGCCGTGGCGGTGTCCAGGACGGCGTCCACCCAGTAGTTGCTGCCCGAGGACGCGTTGTTCGGGAAGCCGCCCGTGGCGCTGTAACGGTAGACGCCGTTGCCGCCGTCGGTGCCGCTCTTCAGTGCGGTGAGGGGGGCCAGACCGGCGTCGGACGAGGCGAAGGTGGTGTCGTAGGAGTAGCCGCCGTGGGGTGCGAAGTAGGAGGCGATGTAGGTGGTGTTGGGCTTGATCGGCACCGGGGAGGAGAAGTTCAGCTGCTGCCAGCCGGACGCCGTCTCGTTGGTGAAGGTGCCGGTGGCCAGACGCTGGCCGGTGCTGCTCCACAGGCTGCCGGTGTGGGTGCCGGTGTTGGCGGGGGACTTGTAGAAGCGGACGCCGGTGATGGAACCGGGCACCGACGAGCGGATCTTCACGCCGAGCTCGACCGCGCCGCCGTCACCGCCGTTGACCGTGCCCGGCACGGTCGCCGCCGGCCAGACGGTGCACGGGCACTGCTGGGGACCGACGGTCAGCGCCACCGTGGTGGTGGCGCCCATGTTCACGCTGTCGTCCACCGCGCGCACCTTGATCTGGGCCGCGCCCGGGGCGGTGGGCGTCCACGTGTACGTCCACGAGCCGAGGCCCGTGGTCGCCTTCCAGGTGGTCCCGCCGTCGGTGGAGACCTCCACGCGGGCCACCACCCCGCCGCCGGTGTCCGTCGCCGTTCCCTTGATGGTCACGGGCTTCAGGGCCGGCACGGTGGCGTTCGCCGCCGGGCTGGTCACGGTGACGGCGGGGCCGACGGCGTCCGTCGAGGCCGTCGCGGCGACCAGGTTGCTCTGCAGGGACTTCGGCTGGACGCCCATGTCGGCGAACACGTTCACCGTGGCCTGCTGCATCCGCTTGTCCTCGGTGACCACCGCGTCGTCCGGATTGCCGGTGGGCATGTTCGTCAGACCCCAGGACCACTGCACCGTGCCCGCCCCGAACACCAGGGCGTGGGAGGTCTGGTCGCGGAAGGCGAGCAGGCTGTGCGTCGCGGTGCCGTTGCCGTAGGTGTTTCCGTAGTCGAGCCGCAGCTTGCCGTCGGTGATGTCCACCGTGGTCGACGACATCGCGATCTGCCCGGGCGGCCGGTAGCCGTCCTCCACGTCGCTGTCCCATTCGTAGCCGAGGGTGCCGACCGGGAACGTGGCGGTCTGGGAGGGGGTCAGGGCCGCGACGGTGGTGCCCCGCCACAGCCGCATCTTCGCGAAGGAGCCCGGCACGGTGATCGCGTCGGCGCGGTAGCCGTTCACGCTGAACAGCGAGCCGGTCAGCTGGTTCTGCGGCCGGTAGGTCCGCCCGTTGGTTCCGCTGGCCGGGTCCATGAAGGTACCCGTCCAGATCCCGCTCGGGTCGGGCACGCCGTTCGGCACCGGGAAGGACAGCTTGGTCTCCTTGTAGCAGACCAGCGTCCGGTTGGCGGTGTTCGCGCCGTCGATGCTCGGGGCGAGGCGGGTCTTCCAGAAGACCTCGTTGCCGCTGAAGTAGGTCTGGTTGACCCCGGCGCGGCGCGCGTTCAGCGCGTTGGTGAACTGGTCCTGGGTCCAGTACTCGTCGTGCCCCGAGGACATGAAGACCTTGTGGTTCTGCAGCTGCGTGGCACCCCGGGTCGACATGTCGATCCCGGACATGTAGCTCACGTCGTACCCGTTGCGCTCCAGCCACGCGACCATCTGGTACTCGGAACCGTAGATCCCGTTCTCCCCGCCGATGTCCATCGGCCGGTTGTAACTGACCTCGTACGCACGCCCGTCCGGGGCGGGGCCGGTGCCGTCGTACAGGTCCTGGCCGCCGTAGTTGTTGTACGCCTGCCAGGTCTGGTCGCTGGTCTGCACGACGATGTCGGAGTGGCTGGAGTCGTTGCGGACGACGAACGGGTAGGGCATCACCCCGTTGCCGTCCGCCTGGTCGAAGTTGGCGATGTACAGGCCGGAGACGGCGTCGGCGGGGACGGTCCACGTCGCGGTGACCGGCCAGTTCCCGCAGTCGACCAGACCCGTCGAGGCCTTGGTCGTACAGTTCTTGGGATTGCCGCCCTGCGCGAAGTTCGCCGGGTACGTCTGCGCCGCCTGGGCCGCGGTCGACATCAGGCGGGCCCCGTCGCCCCCGTAGTGGCCGAGCCGGTAGACCGAGACGTGGTACGCGGTCGGCGACTGGATCTTGAACTGCACGTTCTCGCCGGCCTGGACGCTGTTCTGGGCCGGGAACCCCTTGATGTCGCCGTAGGCGCTGGGTGCGAACCAGTCGGACATGGGAGTGCCCGGCTTGGAGTTCTCGCACACGATCGCATTGGTCCCCGGGCCGCACGGGTCGGCCGCACTCGCCACCACGGAAGGCGGCAGGACCGTGGCCATGAGAGCGGCGACCACGGTGAAGAGACCGTACCGGAGGAGCCTTCTCCGTCTGTTCATCTGTACCTCTTCTTGCGTCAGCGCAGGGCGTTGGCGAGCGCGTCGACGACCCGCTGCTGTTGGGCAGCGGTGATCTGTGGGAACAGCGGAAGGGAGAGCATCCCGTCCGCGGCCCGCTCGGCGTGGGGGAAGTCGCCGCGACCGTGGCCGAGGTGACGGAAAGCGGGGGTCAGGTGGACCGGGGCCGGATAGTGCACGCCCGCCCCGATGCCCTCCGCGTTGAGCTTGCCGACCACGGCGTCCCGGTCCGCCCCGGCGACCCGTACGACGTACAGGTGCCACACGTGGACGTTGCCCGCCGCCGTGACCGGCAGGGTGACCCGGCCGGCCGCAGCGAGTTCGGCCAGCAGGGCGTCGTACCGGTCGGCGGCGGCCCGGCGGGCCGCGTTCCCGTCGGCCAGCCGGGCCAGCTTCGCCCGCAGGACCACGGCCTGCAGACCGTCCAGCCGGCTGTTGAACCCGGCCACGTCGTGCCGGTACTTGGCGACGCCGCCGTGGTTGGCCAGCGCCCGCACCAGGGCGGCCGTCCCCTCGTCGTCGGTCACCACCGCGCCCGCGTCGCCGTAGGCGCCCAGGTTCTTGCCCGGGTAGAAGCTGGTCGCGGCGATCCCGTCGCTGCCGGGGGAGCGGCCCTCGCGGGTCGCGCCCTGGCTCTGCGCGGCGTCCTCGACGACACGGACGTGCGCCGGCAGCTGCGCGGCCAGGGCGGCGGTGTCGGCGCACTGTCCGTACAGGTGGACGGGGACCACCGCGCGGGTGGCCTTCCCGACCGCGTCCAGCGCGGCCTGCGGATCCATCAGGAGACTGTCGGGGAGGCAGTCGACCAGCACCGGGCGGGCCCCGATCCGGGCGGTGGCGCCCGCGGTGGCGATGAAGGTGTTGGCGGGCAGCACCACCTCGTCGCCGACCCCGACCCCGCCGGCGCGCAGGGCCAGTTCCAGGGCGTCGGTGCCGTTGGCGACGCCCACGCAGTGCCGGACCCCGGCGAACTCGGCGTACTCGCGCTCGAAGGCGGCGACCTCCTCACCGCCGATGAAGGCGGTGCCGGCCAGCACCCGGTCGAATCCGGCGCGTACTTCATCGGCGACCTCGGCGTGCGCCGCCTTCAGGTCGACGAGCGGTATCTGGTTCATGCGACGTGACTCCCCATCCGTGTCTCCGGCCACCGGCCGGTCCCCTCCCCATCGGCCCGCAGTTCGTCATCGGCCCGCAGTTCGTCGAGGGCCGGGCCGTCCGCCGCCCGCAGCCGGCGGGCGGGGCTGCCGGCCCAGACCTCGCCGGGCGGCACATCGGCCAGGACCGTGCTTCCCATACCGGTCAGCGACCAGGCGCCGACCTCTCTGTACTCGCGGACCAGCGATCCCGCACCCACATAGGCGCCGCGCCCGAGCCGCACCCCGCCGCCGAGACGGACCCCCGAGGCGAGCGTGGCGAAGTCCCCGACGCGGTCGTCGTGGGTGAGGACCACCTGCGGCATCACCGCCACGTGGGACCCGACCCGGACCGCGGCGGTCAGCACGCAGTGCGCGAGCAGCACCGAGCCCGCGCCGAGGACCGAGGACGCCGACACCGCCGCCGTGGGGTGGACCACCGTCGCGTACCGGCTCGTCGGCAGCCCCAGCCGCCGTACCAGGCGGGCCCGTACGGCGTAGTCGCGCGGACTGCCCACGCAGACCACGACTTGGGCGGCCGCCAGGTCGTGCACGAGGTCGCAGCCGCCCAGCACCGGCACACCGTCGACCTCGCGGCCGTGCAGGGCCGGATCGTCGTCGAGGTGCCCGGCGAGCCGCCACCGCGGGGCGCGCCCGTGCGCCGCGTCCGCGGCGCACGCGTCCCGGACCGCCTGGGCGGTCTCCCGCGCGAACCCGCCCGCGCCGACGATCAGCAGATCGTCGGCCCGGTTCCACGGCCCGCTCATCCGCCGGCCTGTTCGCGGAGCACCGCCACCACCCGGTCCTGCTCGGCCTCGGTCATGGTGTGGAACAGCGGCAGGATCAGCGAGTCGCGGCTGATCCGCTCGGTCACCGGCAGCGGCGCCGCGCCGTGTCCCGCGTACGCCGGCTCCAGGTGCGAGGCCATGATCCCGCGCCGGGCCGAGATCCCGGCCGCGGAGAGCACGGCGAGCAGCTCGTCGCGGCCGACCGGGAAGCCCTCGGCCAGCAGCACCCAGTACGACTGGAAGTTGCCCTGACCGTGACCGGGGTCCGTGACCGGGGTGAGGCCCGGTACCGCGCCCAGCAGCTCCGCGTACCGGGCGGCCAGCGCCCGCCGGCGGGCCACGATCGCGTCCAGCTTGCCCAGCTGCACCAGGCCGACCGCGGCCTGGATGTCGGTCATCCGGTAGTTGTAGCCGACCTCCAGGTAGCTCTCGACGATCGGCTTGGCGCTCGCGTGCCGCTGCGCGGCGGACACGTTCATGCCGTGTTCGCGCAGCCGCCGCAGCCGCTGCGCCCACTGCGCGTCGTCCGTGGTCAGCATGCCGCCCTCGCCGGTGGTGATCACCTTGCGGGGGTGGAACGACCAGGCGGCGAGCAGCGCGCCGTGGCCGACGGACTTGCCGCCCACCGTCGCGCCGATGCCGCAGGCGGCGTCCTCCACCAGGGCGACGTCCCACTCCGCGCACGCCGCGCGCAGCGCGTGCACGTCCGCGGGCACCCCGCCCTGGTGGACGGCGAGCACCGCCTTCGTCCGGGGCGTGCGGACCGCGTCCACGGTGGCCGGGGTCAGATTGCCGGTGGCCTGCTCGACGTCGGCGAACACCGGCCGCGCGCCCACGTACCGCACCGCGTTGGCCGTGGCGATGAACGACAGGGAGGGGACGATCACCTCGTCGCCCGGCCCCAGGTCCAGCGCGATGAGGGCCAGGTGCAGGGCGGTGGTGCACGAACTCACCGCGATGCCGTGCTCGGCGCCCACCCGCTCCGCGAAGGCCCGCTCGAACTCGGCGACCCGGGGGCCCTGCGCGACCCAGCCGGAGAGCACCGCGTCGGCGGCGGCCTTCGCCTCCTCCTCGCCCAGCCACGGCACCATGACCGGGACACGGGCCGCGGCGGCGTCCGCGCCGCTCATCGACCGGCCTTCTCGGCGGCGGCCGCGGCGGCGCGCTCGGCCCGCCACCAGTCCACCAGGTCCCGCAGACCCCGGCGCATGTCGATCTCAGCGGTGAAGCCGAGCCGGCTCGTGGCCAGCGAGATGTCCGCGAGACGGCGGGTCACCCCGTTCACGGCGCGGGCCGGCCCGTGCACCGGCGCCAGCCCCTGCGCCCCCATCGCCTCCAGCAGCCCGAGCGCCAGGTCGAGCAGGCTGGTCTCGGTCGCGCTGGCGATGTTGAACACCTCGTCGGTCAGATCCGACTCCGCGGCCAGCAGATTGGCCCTCGCGATGTCCCTGACGTCCACGAAGTCCATGGTCTGCATGCCGTCACCGAGGATCAGCGGCGGCTCACCCGCGGAGATCCGCTCCATCCAGCGGATCAGCACCTCGGTGTACAGGCCGTGGATGTCCATCCGGGGCCCGTACACGTTGAAGTAGCGCAGCGCGACGTAGTCCAGCCCGTACATGGCGTGGAAGCTGCGCAGCACGCCCTCGTTGAAGGCCTTCGCCGCCCCGTAGAAGGTGTCGTTGTTGTACGGGTGGTGGCGCTCGGTGGTCGGGAACGAATCGGCGAGCCCGTAGACCGAGGCCGAGGACGAGGCGATCACCTTGCCCACTCCCGCGGCCGCCGCCGACTCCAGCACGTTGAACGTGCCGTCCACCAGCACCTCGTTCGCCAGCCGGGGCTCCTCCGCGCACTGGGTGATGCGGATCGCGGCGAGGTGGAACACCAGGTCGGCGCCCTCCGTCGCCTTGCGCACCGCGGCCACGTCGCGGATGTCGCCCTCGACGACCTCCACCACGCCGCTCGGCAGGGCGCGGGCCAGGTTGGCGGCCCGCCCCCGCACGAAGTTGTCGAGCACCACGATCTCGCGCGCCCCGTTGTCCACCAGGAGGTCCACCACGTGCGAGCCGATGGTGCCCGCTCCGCCGGTGACCAGAATCTTCTTGCCTCGTACGCTGCTCAACGCCCTGCCCCCACTGAGTCGGTCATGGTCTTGCGTGCGATCGGCCGGCGATCGCCTTGCCGGCGGGCCGCGCCCGTCCGTGAACGGTCAGCGCCCGGTGCGCAGTCCGACGACCGCACCGCGGAACTCCAGGCTCCGGGAGGCCGCTTCGAGGATGTCCAGCACCTGCAGTCCGGCCCGGCCGTCGGTCAGCGCCGGCCGCCCCGTCCTGATCGCGGCGGCGAACTCCTCGACCATGCTGCGCAGGGCCTCCTTCTCGCCGAGCGCGGGCGCCACCATGTCGCCGCTCCGGTAGGAGACGAGCATGTCGCGGCGCTCGTCGGCGCCGATCTCCTGCGGGGCGGTCAGGTCCACCCCGCGGTCGAACACCGCCACGCGCTGGGCCGGGTTGAGGTCGTCCCACACCAGGGTGCGCTTGGACCCGCCGACCATGGTGGTCCGTACCTTCGTCGGGGACAGCCAGTTGACGTGCACGTGCGCGATGGCGCCGGTGTTGAGCTGGAGCGTCAGGTAGGCCACGCAGGACTGCCCGGCCCCGATCGGGTCGGCTCCGTGCGCGGCCACCGCGACCGGCCGGACGTGGTCCGGGAGGATGAAGTCGAGGACCGAGAGGTCGTGCGGGGCCAGGTCCCACAGGACGTCGATGTCCTTCTGGACGAGCCCGAGGTTGATCCGGACCGAGTCGAAGAACTGGATGTCGCCGAGTTCGCCGGAGCGGACCATCTCCCGGATGCGGCCCACGGCCGGGGTGTAGCAGTACGTGTGGTCGCACATCAGCGTGAGACCGCGCTCCTCGGCCTCGGTCACCAGCCGCAGCCCGTCCTCGTACGTGGCGGCCAGCGGCTTCTCCACGAGGACGTGCTTTCCGGCGCGCAGGGCGGCCAGCGCCACGTCCAGATGCGTACCGGCGGGGGTGGCCACGGCGACCGCGTCGACGTCCGGGTCGGCGAGCACCTCCGCGTAGTCCGAGGTCGCCCGGACCGTCGAGTACCCGCCGAGCACCTGCCGGGCCCGGTCCTCGTTCAGGTCGCAGAGCCAGCGGAGCCGGAACTCCGGCGTGGACTGGAAGTTGCGGACGAGATTGGGGCCCCAGTAGCCCGCGCCGACCACGGCGACGCCTAATGCCTCGGTGGCCCCCCGGCCGGCGACGTCCTTCGCAGTGTCCTTCACAGCGTTCCCCTTCGCTCCGCGAAACACGCCGACTGGCGTGTCGACAACTCATGGCCGGGGCGCGTGTGATGGAGGGGAACGCCGTCGACGGCGGGCGGGACGCCCCCGCGTCCCATGCGTGACCCGCTCAACGGTGATGGCCCCCCACAACCGATGCTCTGCGTAATGCGCGTACTTCAGCCCCCCGGCCGGCTGCGTGTTCCCCCAAGCAGCCGAACCCGTAACGACGGTCAATCTAGTCCACCGGGCGTACCCCCGGGGAGAGTTGACGGAATCGCCCGGCGCCGGTGTTCGAGCGTGCATACTGCCCGGGTGACCAGCATCGTGATACCGGCCCACAACGAGGGCCGGGTCATCGGCCGCCTCCTCGACGCGCTCCTGGCCGACGCCTCCGCGCCCGGGCCCGACATCGTCGTCGTGTGCAACGGCTGTACGGACGACACCGCCGAGGTGGCGGCCGCGCGCGGCCCCCGTGTACGGGTGGTCGAGATCCCGACCCCCTCCAAGCACACGGCGCTCCGGGTCGGGGACGAGCACGCGCGGGGCTACCCCCGCCTCTACGTCGACGCCGACGTCGTCGTCGGGGCCGCCGACGTACGGGCCCTGACCGGTGCGCTCGCCGGGAGCCCGGACCTGCTCGCCGCCGCCCCCGGCCGGGACATCCCGCTGACCGGCTGCGCATGGCCGGTCCGGGCGTACTACCGGGTGTGGCAGCGCTTGCCGGCCGTCCGCGAGGGCCTGTTCGGCCGGGGGGTCATCGCCGTGACCGAGCCGGGGCACGAACGGCTCGCCGCGCTGCCCCCGCTGATGGCCGACGACCTGGCCGCGTCGCTCGCCTTCGGGCCGGGGGAGCGCCTCGTGGTCGAGGCCGCCCGGGTCGTCGTCCATCCGCCGCGCACCTGGTCCGACCTCGTCCGGCGGCGGATCCGCGCGGCGACCTCCTCCGCCGAGTACGAGCGCTTCCAGGCCTCGCGACGGGCCGACGCCCCGGCGTCGCCGTCCGCCCCGTCCGCCCCGTCCGCCCCGTCCGCGCCGTCCGCCCGCACCGGCACGGCCGATCTGCGCGCCCTGCTGCGGGCCCAACCGGGGCTGCTCCCGGGGGCGGTGGTCTTCGTCGTGGCGGCACTCGCCGCCCGCAGGGGTTCCCGCAAGGCCATCCGCGATCAGGACTTCTCCACCTGGCTGCGGGACGAGAGCAGCCGGCAGAACTGAGCCGGTGATCGGCCGGATCGCCGCGAACCCACCACCGTTGGCCCGTACGACCACTATGTTTCCACTCGCACGTTCGAGTGTCCGAGACCGTCGCCACCGGGAGCGCCTGAGCATGTACCTCGCGGACCGCTCCGCCCCCGACGGGTCGAAGACCGCGCCGGACCGCGACAGCGTCCCCAAGCCTGGACGGACCCCCGCGGTCGCCTCGGCCGTCCTCGCGCTGGGTACGGTCAGCATGATCACCGACATCTCCTCGGAGATGGTCACCGCCGTGCTGCCCCTGTACCTGGTCGCGGGTCTGGGCCTGAGCCCCCTCGGCTTCGGCGCGCTCGACGGCGTCTACAACGGGGTCAGCGCCCTGGTGCAGCTGACCGGCGGGCACCTCGCCGACCGGGTCCGCAACCACAAGCTGATCGCCGGCATCGGCTACGGCCTGTCCGCCCTGTGCAAGCCGCTGCTGCTGCTCGCCCACAGCCTGGGCCCGGTGGGTGTGGTCCTCGCCCTGGAACGCACCGGCAAGGGCCTGCGCACCGCGCCGCGCGACGCGCTGATCTCCCTGTCCACCCCGGCCGAGTTACAGGGGCGCGCCTTCGGTGTGCACCGGGCCATGGACACCACCGGGGCCCTGCTCGGCCCGCTCGCCGCCTTCCTCATCCTGAGCGCGGCGATCGACGGCTACGACGCGGTCTTCGGCGTCAGCGCGTGCGTCGCCGTACTCGGCGTCGTGGTGCTCGTGCTCTTCGTACCGTCCGGTGGCGGCGACGCCCCCCGGCCCCGGCACCGGCCGAAAAAGGGCGGCGCCGGCCCGGAACCGGCCCCCGCGGGCCCGCGCGAGGCACTGGCCCTGCTGCGCCTGCCCCGGCTGCGCGCCCTGGCGGTCTGCGCCGCCCTGCTGGGCCTCACCACCGTCAGCGACGCCTTCGTCTACCTGCTGCTGCAGGAGCGCGCCGGCATCGGCGAGCGCTGGTTCCCGCTGCTGCCGCTGGGCACCGCCGCTGTATTCCTGCTGCTGGCCGTCCCGGCGGGAGCCCTCGCCGACCGGATCGGGCGGCGCACCGTGTTCCTCACCGGGCACGCCCTCCTGCTGGCCGGGTACGGACTGCTGCTGTGGGCCCCCGACTGGTCGGCCCTGCCCTACCTCGTCCTCGCGCTGCACGGCATGTTCTACGCCGCCACCGACGGAGTGCTGCCGGCGGCCGTCGCCGCCATCGTGCCCCGGCAGCTGCGGGCCACCGGCCTCGCCCTGGTCGGCACCGGCCAGGCGCTGGCCCGCTTCGGCTGCTCGCTGGCCTTCGGCGGCGCGTGGACGCTCTGGGGCGCCGCGCCGGCCCTGTCCCTCGCCGCGGCGGGCCTGCTCTGCTGCGCGGCCGTCGCCGGCTTCGTACTGCGACCCGATCGACCCGACCCGGACGGCACCGCCCCCGACCCGGACGGCACCGCCCCCGGCCCGGCCGGCCCGACCGGCCCGAAGGACCCGACGGACCCGACCGACCCGATCCCACGCCCGCGAGGAACCCGATGACGCTGTCACGCCGCCTGCTCGTACTCACCGCGGCCGTGCTGCTCCTCGGGGGTCTCGCCGCCGCACTGGTACTGCGTGCCGCCGCGCGCGGCGAGGCTCCGCGGCCGGGCGGCCCGGCCGTCGCGGCGGGCAGCGTCACCCTCGGCCCGCAGGACCGGCTGGCCTTCCTGGGCAGCGCGCCGGGCCCGCACCGCGGCGCCCTCGCCTCGGTCCCGGCCGGGACCCCGCAGGCCGCGCGCACCGTCTCCGACCTCACCTGCCAGCGCTTCTACGCCGCCGCGGGCACCGGTGTGTGCCTGCGCTCCACGCCGGGCGCGCTCGCCCAGGACAACCGGGCCCTGATCGTCGACGCCGACCTGCGCACGCTGCGCAGCTTCCCCCTCGCCGGCACGCCCAGCCGGGCCCGCGTCTCGCCCAGCGGCCGGTTCGCCGCCTGGACCGTCTTCGTCGCCGGAGAGTCGTACGGCGCCGCCTTCTTCTCCACCCGTACGGCGATCGCGGACATCCGCAGCGGAGCCCTCGAACCCGACCTGGAGAAGTTCACCATCCTCATGGACGGCCGGGAGTACAAATCCGGGGACGTGAACTACTGGGGTGTCACCTTCTCCAAGGACGACGACACCTTCTACGCCACCCTGGCCACCGCGGGACAGACCCACCTGGTCAAGGGCTCGATATCCCGGCGTACGGTCACCACCCTCGCGCAGAACGTCGAGTGCCCGTCCCTGTCCCCGGACGAGACCCGGATCGCGTACAAGAAGCGGGTGCAGCGCGGCGCGTCGCTGTGGCGCGAACACGTCATGGACCTGGCCACGCTCCGCGAGCACCCGCTCGCGGAGAAGCACAGCGTGGACGACCAGGCCGTCTGGCTGGACGACCGGACCCTCGCCTACGGCCTCCCGGCCGAGGGAGCCCCCGACACCACGGACCTGTGGACGGTCCCCGCCGACGGCAGCGGCACGCCCCGCCTGCTGGCACCGGGGGCATCCTCCCCGTCCCGCCTCGGCTGATCTTGGTCCACTTCGTGACAAGAGTTACATCCGCCCCCGAATGCCCCATTTTCGATGAATCATTATTTCCCGGAATCGTCGTATACAGGCCGGGAGAGACATGGGACGCGCGGGCAGCTGGATGAGTGACTGGCGGATCGCTCTGCCGGTGGCAGGCGGAGCCGTCGTACTCGGACTGGGCGGCCTCTACGTCACCGGTCTCGTGGCCGGTGGCGACATCGAGGCCGGCACCCGGGTCCATGGGGTGGACATCGGCGGGATGAGCAGGGCGCAGGCACGTCAGGCGCTGACCCGGGAGCTCGGCCCCACCGCCGCGGCGCCGGTCGCGATGAAGATCGGCGAACGCGTCGAGAAGGCCGATCCGGCCGAGCTCGGGCTGTCCCTCGACACCGCCGCGACCGTCGACCGCGCCGCACGCAAGGGCTACGGCCCCGTCACCGTCATCGGCGGTCTCTTCGCCTCCGGCAGCAGGGACATCGAGCCCGTGGTCCGCGTGGACGAGGCGACCGGCCGCGCCGCGGTCGACCGGATCGGCCGGGCCGCCGGGCAGCAGGTCCGCGACGGATCGATCGCGTTCGAGAAGGGCACGGCGAAGGCCGTCGCCCCGCTGTCCGGCGTCTCCCTCGTCGGGGACCGCGCCGTCGACACCCTCCGTGACGCGTACCTGCGGGCGGGCGCCGGCCCCGTCGTGATGCCGGTCGAGCAGACCCAGCCGCGCGTGGGCGCCGAGGAGACCGGACGGGCCATGCGGCAGTTCGCGGAGCCGGCGATGTCGGGGCCCGTCACGCTCACCGTCGCCGACAGGCGGATATCCATAAGCCCCGCCGTCCTCGGCAAGCACCTGGCGATGAACTCCGACGACCAGGGCCGCCTCGTGCCGTCCCTCGACTCCAAGGGCCTGCTCACCGACCCCGCGGTGGCCCGCCCGGTCGAGGACGCCACCCAGGCCCCGCGCGACGCCGCGCTCGGCCTCGCCGCGGACGGCCGCGTGGTCCTCGGGGACCACGGCCGTACGGGACGCCAGGTCACGGACGCGGCGCTCGGCCGGGCCGTGCTGCCGCTGCTGACCCGCACGGGCGCGGCCCGCAGCGCCGAGGTCGCCACCGTGGCGGTCCAGCCGGACCTCACGAGCGCCGAGGCCCGGCGGCTCGGCATCAAGGAGAAGGTCTCCTCCTTCACCGTCGCCTTCCCGGCCGCTCCGTACCGCACCACCAACATCGGCCGCGCCGTGCAGCTCATCAACGGCTCCGTGGTCCTTCCGGGGCAGGAGTGGAGCTTCAACCGGACGGTCGGCGAGCGCACCCCGGAGAACGGCTTCGTCGACGGCATCATGATCAATGACGGCCAGTACGTGAAATCGCCCGGCGGAGGGGTCTCTGCCGTCGCCACCACCATGTACAACGCCATGTTCTTCGCCGGCCTGAAGCCCGTCGAGCACGGAGCCCATTCCTTCTACATCGAGCGCTACCCCGAAGGCCGCGAGGCCACCGTCGCGTGGGGCACCCTCGACCTGCGCTGGATCAACGACTCCGGGCACCCCCTCTACATCCAGGCCGAGTCCACCGACACGTCGCTGACCATCACCCTCCTCGGCACGAAGAAGTACGACGAGGTCAAGGCGACCAAGGGGCCGCGCACCAACATCACGCCGCCCGGCAAGCGGACGGGCAGCGGACCGACGTGCGAGGTCCAGACCCCGCTCGAAGGCTTCGACGTGTCCGTCGGCCGTGTCTTCGTCCAGGGCGGCCGGGAGGTCAAGCGCGAGGAGTTCAAGACCCACTACACGCCGCGCGACGAGGTCACCTGCACCCCGGAGGGCGCGCAGACCCCCAAGACCGGAGAAGCCCCGAAGGCCGGGGAGACCCCGCAGACCGGCCGGACGGGCGTGAAGGTGTGAGCCGACGGGTGACCGTCCGGGTGCGAAGTGTGCCGAACGGGAGCTTTGGGAGCCCGGAAGTGCTACAAATGGGTTCGTGACCATTCCTCGCCACCCGTGCCGGGCACGTCGGTGCGGTCACTCCTAGGCAGCAAGTTCAGGAGCGTCGCCGGACAGGTCTTCGTCCTCCAGGTGGCGATCGTGGTGTTGCTCGCCGCCAGCGCCCTCCTGGCCCTGGTGCTCCAGTCGCGGCACGACATCGACCGGGAGGCACGCAACCGGTCGGTCTCCGTCGCGCAGACCTTCGCCCACCAGCTCGGTCTGCAGGACGCGCTGAAGACGCCCAACCCGTCCTCCGTCCTGCAGCCACTCGCCGAGACGACGCGCAAGGCCGCCGGCGTGGACTTCATCGTGGTGATGGACACCCACGGCATCCGGTACAGCCATCCCCAGCCGGAGCGCATCGGACAGCGGTTCGTCGGCACCATCGAGCCCTCCCTGGCCGGACACACCTACACCGAGAGCGTGGACGGCCCGCTCGGCAAGGAGATCCAGGCGGTCGTGCCGGTCACCGCGCCCGACGGCAAGGTCGTCGGCCTGGTGTCGGCGGGCCTGACGGTGAAGAACGTGACCGGTGTCGTCGACCGCCAGCTCCCCGTCATCCTGCTGGCCATCGCGGCCGGCGTGGCCCTGGCCACCGCCGGCACGGCACTGATCAGCAGACGGCTGCGCCGCCAGACCCACGGGCTGGGCACGCAGGAGATGACCCGCATGTACGAGCACCACGACGCGGTGCTCCACGCCGTCCGCGAAGGGGTGCTGATCACCGACGGTGAAGGGCGGCTGCTGCTGGCGAACGACGAGGCCAAACGGCTGCTCGGCCTGCCGGAGGACGCCGAGGGACGCCGCATCGGGGACGTACCGGGCCTGGACCGCCCCATGGCCGACCTGCTGCTGTCCGGCAGGGAGGCCACCGACGAGGTGCTGGAGAGCGGAGACCGGCTGCTCGTGGTCAACCAGCGGTCCACCCACCCCGGCGGCCGTCCGGAGGGCTGCGCGGTCACCATCCGCGACTCCACCGAGATGCAGGTCCTCACCAGCCGGGCCGAGACGGCCCGCAGACGCCTCAAGCTCCTGTACGACGCGGGTGGCGACATCGGCACCTCCCTCGACGTGGTGCAGACGGCCGAGGAACTCGCCTCCGTCGCCGTCCCCCGCTTCGCGGACTTCTGCACCGTCGACCTGGCCGACCCGGTGCTCGGTGGCGACGAACCCGGCCAGGTCACCGACATGCGGCGCACGGCGGTCAGCGGCATCCGCTCCGACCACCCGCTCTACCCCCTCGGCCGGCTGATCGACTTCCTGCCGTCCACCCCGCAGGCACGCGGTTACGGCACCGGACAGGCGGAACTGGTCCCCGACCTGTCCGACGCGCCGGGCTGGGTCGCCCAGGACCCGCCGCGCGCCCGGGCCATCCTCGACTACGGGATCCACTCGCTCATCGCGGCCCCGCTCAGGGCCCGGGGCGTCGTGCTCGGCGTGGTCAACTTCTGGCGGTCGGAGAAACCGGAGCCCTTCGACGAGGACGAGCTGTCGCTGGCCGAGGAACTCGTCGCCCGCGCGGCGGTCAGCATGGACAACGCCCGCCGCTACACCCGCGAGCACGCCCTCGCGGAAACGCTCCAGCGCAGCCTGCTGCCGCGCGCCCTGCCCGAACAGAGCGCCGTGGACGTGGCGCACTTCTACCTGCCCGCGCAGTCCGGAGTGGGCGGCGACTGGTTCGACGTGATCCCGCTGCCCGGCAGCCGGGTCGCGCTGGTCGTCGGAGACGTCGTCGGGCACGGCCTGCACGCCGCGGCCACCATGGGGCGGCTCCGTACTGCGGTCCACAACTTCTCCTCGCTCGACCTGCCGCCCGACGAGATCCTCGCCCGCCTCGACGACCTGGTACAGCGCATCGACCACGACGCGGTCAGCGACGGCGTGACCGGCGGCGTACTGGGCGCGACCTGCCTGTACGCCATCTACGACCCGGTGTCCCAGCGCTGCACCGTGGCGCGGGCGGGCCACCTGCCGCCCCTGCTGGTCGCTCCCGACGGCACGACGGAGATCATGGAACTGCCGGCCGGACCCCCGCTGGGGCTGGGCGGCATGCCGTTCGAAACCGCGGAGTTCCACCTGACCGAAGGGAGCCAGCTCGTCCTCTACACCGACGGGCTGGTCGAGGAGCGGACCCGGGACATCGGAGAGGGGCTGGAGCTGCTGCGCGGGGCGCTGAGCCATCCCGACCGGGACCCCCAGGAAAGCTGCCGGGCCGTGCTCGACCTGCTGCTGCCGACCCGGCCGGCCGACGACGTGGCGCTGCTCATCGCGAGGACGCGCACCCTCGGTGAGGACCGCGTCGCGCAGTGGGACGTGCCGTACGAGCCGAGCGCGGTCGGCGCGGTACGGAAGGCGGCGGCGGAGAAGCTCGAAGAGTGGGGCCTGACGGAACTCGTCTTCGCCACCGAGCTGATCCTCAGCGAACTGGTCACCAACGCCGTGCGGCACGGCAGCGCTCCGGTACGGGTGCGGATGCTGCACGACCACGCCCTGACCTGCGAGGTGTGGGACGGCACCAGCACCGCCCCGCACCTGCGGTACGCCGCCACCACGGACGAGGGAGGGCGCGGACTGTTCCTGGTGGCGCAGCTCAGCGAGCACTGGGGCGTCAGATACACGCCCGACGGCAAGGTCATCTGGGCGGAGCAGGCACTGCCCGGTTCCTCCGACGGGGCGGAACCCGACCTCTCGGCCTTCCTGGACGTGGACCCCCTCTGACGGCGTGCTCCCGCGGCCCGCCGCCAGCCGTACGAAACCCAGTTCGTCAGCGCAGGGCGGTCCGCGACCCACGTCCGGGTGGTTGTTCGCCCGCCCACCGTTTTTTGATCGTCCGGGCCCGGGCGGGCGGCAAGAGTTGCCCCATGATCACTGATCCCCTTGCCACCCCCGCACCCTCGGACGGGCCCGCACCCGAGCCTTCCCGCAGGCCTTCCCGCCGTACCGTCATCGCCGGCGCGGCCGCGGTCGCGGGAGGCGGCGCCCTGACGGTCGCCGCCGCTTCCGCCGAGACGCCGAAAGCCGCGCCCGGCGCGGCACACGCCGACTGGGACACCTGCCTCACCATCGCCCGGGCCATCCTCGTACGGGACGAGCAGGACCAGCCCCTGGTGCCGCGCTACGCGGACATCCTCCTGAAGAACGGACTGCCCCGGTCCCGGGCCCGCAGGAAGGTGCTGATCGTCGGCGCCGGGCCCGCCGGGCTCACCGCCGCCCACCTGCTGCGCGAGGCCGGGCACCAGGTCACCGTCATCGAGGCCAACGCGAACCGGGTCGGCGGCCGGATCAAGACCTTCCGTGCCGGCGGCCACGAGAAGTCCGCCGCGCCCTTCGCCGACCCGAAGCAGTACGCCGAGGCCGGGGCCATGCGCATCCCCGACAGCCACCCGCTCGTCACCGGGCTGATGGACGGCCTCGGCCTGAAGCGCCGGCGCTTCCACCTGGTCGATGTCGACGGGGCCGGTCGCCCCGCGTACCGGACATGGATCTACGTCAACGGCATCCGTACCCGCCGGGCCGACTACGCGCGCGGCCCGCAGGCGGTCAACCGTTCCTTCGGAGTGCCGAAGGCCTACGAGTCCGTGCCCGCCGCCCAGATCGTCCGGGACGCCTTCGCTCCCGTACGCAAGGAGATCGAGGGCAAGAAGGACAAGGAACTCGTCGAGGGCTGGGCCCGCGTCATCCAGCACTACGGCCACATGTCGATGTACCGGTACCTGACGGAGGTGGCGGAGCTCGACGAGCGGACCATCGACCTGATCGGAACGGTCGAGAACCTCACCTCCCGCCTGCACCTCGCCTTCGTGCACAGCTTCATCGGGGCTTCGCTGATCAGCCCCGACACCGCCTTCTTCGAACTGCCCGGCGGCACGGCCACGTTGGCGGACGCGCTCTACGCCCGGGTCAAGGACCTGGTACGGCTCGACCGGCGCGCCACCCGGATCACCCATGGCGAGGGCAAGGTCACCGTCGACACCGTGTCCGAGGGCCGCGGCGGCAGCCCCGTACAGCGCGAGACCTTCACCGCCGACACCGCGATCATCACAGTCCCCTTCTCCGGACTGCGCCACATCCCGGTCACCCCCGCGCTCTCCTACGGCAAGCGGCGCGCGGTCACCGAACTGCACTACGACGCCGCCACGAAGGTGCTGCTCGAATTCAGCCGCCGCTGGTGGGAGTTCGACGAAGCCGACTGGAAGCGGGAGCTGGAGGCCGTGAAGCCCGGCCTGTACCGGAGGTACCAGCTCGCGCAGACCCCGGAGGCCGGGGGGCTGCTGGGCGCCCACCCCTCCGTGCCCAAGGGCCACATCTCCGATGCCCAGCGCGCCCACTACGCCGCCTGCCGCGCGGTCACCCGCGACCAGCCCGAAGCGGCCGGCGTCATCGGTGGAGGCTCGGCGACCGACAATCCCAACCGCTTCATGTTCCAGCCGTCCTACCCGGTCGAAGGCAGCGCCGGCGGGGTGGTCCTCGCGTCCTACAGCTGGTCGGACGACGCCCTGAAGTGGGATTCCCTGGACGACGACGAGCGGTACCCGCGCGCCCTGGCGGGCGTCCAGGAGGTGTTCGGGCAGCGGATCGAGGTGTTCTACACCGGAGTCGGCCGCACCCAGTCCTGGATGCGCGATCCGTACGCCTACGGTGAGGCGTCCGTGCTGCTGCCCGGCCAGCACACCGAGCTCTTCCCCCATGTCCGCAAGGCCGAGGGCGACCTGCACTTCGCCGGGTGCCACACCTCCATCAAGCCCGCGTGGATCGAAGGAGCCCTGGAATCCGCGGTACGGGCCGCGCTGGAAGTCCACTCGGCGCAGTGAGCGGCTGAGGGCCGCGCCGGCCGCCGCCCGAAGCCAGGGCGTCGGCCGGAGCGGCCGCGGCGGTACGTCAGCTCTCGGCGAGCACGATCAGCCAGTCGCCCTCGGCGAACCGGATCCGCTGCCGCTTGTCGGGGTTGATGCTCACCCCGTAGGCCGGGCCCGTGGACATCTGTCCGCGCAGCCGGTAGCCGACCGCGCACTCGCGGCGGCGGCGTGCGGACTCGACGACCGTGGCGAAGGAGACCTCGCGACCAGCCCGGACGTAGTCCGAGACCGGTTTGAGGTAGAACTCGTGCCCCTCGGCGTCGAACAGCTCCTGGAACACGTCGGCGAGGTAGCTGCTCTCCGAGATCTGGGTCATCAGGAGACTGATGAGCCTGCCGCTCACGATGAAGTCGGCTCCCACGCGGGCGGGGGCGAGGAGCCGGTTGCCGTCGTCGGACATCTCGGTGGTGAGCGCGAGTTCCCGGCGTGCGGCCGCCCCGATGGCCCGCAGGTGCAGCAGCGTGACCAGCGTCCGGTCGTCGGCCAGCGCCTCCGTGTCCATGTCCGTCGCCGACGACGTCGCGGTCGTCGGCCCCGTCGCCGTCCGGGATGTCAGGGACGGCGCACCCGCGGCCACCGGGTCCGTTTCACCGATCACGATCACGCTGTCGTACGACGGCACGTCCAGCTTGGCCAGGACGAGCGGGTCGGTGACGTCCCCGCTGTGGAAGGTCACTTCGAGATGGTTCAGGGCCGCCGCGATGTCACCGTCGCCGCCCGTCGCCGCCCGCTCGCCGAGCGCCACGACATCCAGGGTGGTTCCGGGGCTCACGTACTGGTCGAGCTGGTCCACGATGAGCGGAGCCCGGCGGTTCCAGCCGAGCAGGAGCAGGCGTTCGGCCACGGGGACCCTGCTCTCCGCCGTGACGATCGCCTCCTCGTCGACGCAGGAGGCCACGTCCAGCTGTACGGCCGTGTCGTCGTCCTGGGAGATGACGATGATCCGGTCGCCCGCGCCGATCGCCGTGGCGGGGTCCGGATTGAGGGCGACGCCGCCGTCGGCCCGCAGCAGGCCGACCACGGCGGACGTGGCGAACGACAGCAGGGCCTCGCCGAAGGTGCGTCCCGCGAGCCCCTCGGCGGGGGTGGTGTAGAACTCGTCGCCCTCGAAGTCCAGCAGTTCCTGGTAGACGAGCGAGAGGCCGGGCTGGCGCGCGGTCTGCACGAGGAGCCGGGCGACGATGTCGTCGACGCACAGGACGTGCCCCGTCGGCCCTGCGGCCAGCCTTGCGGTCATGTGGTTGCGGGTGTCACGGACCGCGGCGACCACCACCACGTCACCCGCCCCGGGGACGGCCGCGTCGAGGGCGAGCAGGGTCTTCACGACATGGGCGTCACCGCCGTCCCCGGCGGGAGGCAGGACGAGAACCGCCTTCGCGGTCCGCGGGCTCACCCGGCGCAGCTCGGTGGGATCGGTGGTGCTGCCGCTGCGGCAGATGATCCGCGTCCTGCCACGGCCGGTGACGTGGGCGCAGATGTCGTCCTCCATTTCCACCTTGTCCTTCGGGGCGAGCACCGCGATGACCGACCGGCGCTGGTTCGCGTGGGCGGCGACCAACTCCCCGATCACCGGGAACACCTGGTCCGACCAGCCCAGCAGGACGGTGTGCCGTGCCTCCAGCACGGTGGAGTGGCCGCGGCGCAGCGACATGATGCGCCGGTTGATGCCCGTGGTGATCAGGCTGACCAGGGTCGACACGAACAGCAGGGCGACCAGGGCGAGGGACACGGAAGCCAGGACGTAGAGCGGGGAGCCGACCGCACCCCCGATCTTCAGCGTCTGGCCGACGCTGACCCACACCGCCGTGAGTCGGCCGGAGAGGGTGCCCGGGGCGGTCCGGTCGGACCAGACGAGGACCGTGCTCGCCGGGATGACGACCGCGAGGCAGGCCAGGGCGAGCCAGCCGATGAGCGCGGTGGTCCCGCCCGCGACCAGATGGTCGAACCGGTACCGCAGCCGCAGCCGGAGGGACGTCGTGTGATCCTGCGTCACGAAAGCTCCCGAGCATGAGACGACGTACCGGTCGGGCGGCTGCCCGCCACCTCGGGACTCACAGTAGGGAACTCCGCGGGACTAGCCCCCTCGAAGGCAGCCGGCCTCACTCAGAGGTATGAACGATCTACGGGGCAGGGTGCGAGGAGCAGGGGCGCCGAGGCGGCTCGTGGCGGGACTCCGGCGTACACCCGGTGTGACGAGCCGGTCACCCCACATGCCTTCGGAAAACCTGCACATCGTGTGTGTGACCGCTCCCGCCCGTTTTCACAGTTCACCCGCAGGCAGGTCACCAGCCCAGCGCTTGGCGGGTGTTCGTCCCGTTTGATCCCGGGCGGGTGGCGGACGGCGCATATCTGTTACTCGATCTCGCGGAGAAGTTGTCACTATTCGGTGAATGAAGTTGCACGACGGCAGTCGGAGGTGGCCGCCCGCCCCATGAGGAGGCGTCAACAGGATTGGCCTGCTCGCCCGTTCGCGTGCTTTCATCTTGCGCACCGCGGCAGTCGAGAAATGACGGCCGCGCATTTCCCCCCAATGAAAGGTGCGCGTAATGCGTAACGACCTTGAGACCCGTGAGATGGCCGACTCCGAGCTGGACGCCGTCTCCGGTGGCATCGTCAGCATCCACGGTGGCCTGGCCGGCGCCGTGACCAGCGACGTCAGCAGCGTCGTCGGTGTCGTGGGCTCCCTCGACACCGTCCAGGCCGCGACCGGCCTGGTCTCCCACGTCCCCGGCCTGGTCTCGGGCATCACCGGCGTTTCGGTGAACACCGGTCGCGCCGGTCTCTGAGCGGATATCGCATGAACCCCGGAGCGTCCCCCACGGCTCCGGGGTTCATGCCTGCCCGCGCGCCCGACCTATACGAATGCAGTTGAAGGAATAGTCCGTGCAGTTTCGTCAAAAGGCTCTTTCCAAGCTGCAATCGCCCGAAGAACTCGATTTGCCCGTGCGCTTCGCACGCCCGCAAGGGCGGCTCGTACTGGCCGTCACGGTCGTCGTCATGGCCGCCGCGACCTTCTGGGCCCTCACCGGCACCGTGTCCGCCAAGCTGAGCGCACCCGGCGTCCTCACCCACGCCGAGGGGGCCTACGTACTGCAGAGCCCGGTCGCCGGACAGGTGACGGCGGTCCTCGCCGAGGAGGGCGCGCTCCTGCCCCCCGGCGCACCCCTGCTCAACGTCCGTACGGAGCAGGGCGACCGGCCGGTGCGCGCGGTGACGGGCGGCCGGCTCACGACACTGTCCGCCACCGTGGGTTCGGTGGTCGCGACCGGCGCGGACGTGGCGATCGTCGAACACGTGAAGGACGCGGACGACCCCCTGATGGCCGTCGTGTACGTGCCGGGCGGCAGCGGCTCGACGATCGCCGTGGGCGCCTCGGTCGACCTCGACGTCCAGTCGGCCCCCCGGAACCGCTTCGGCATGCTGCGCGGCCGCGTCAAGACGGTCGGCCGCGCGCCTCAGACGGTGGCGCAGATCAGCGGCTTCCTCGGCGACAGAGGACTCGCCGAGCAGTTCGCCAGGCAGGGCAACCCGGTCGCGGTGCTCGTACAACTGGAGCGCTCCACCGCCACCAGGTCCGGCTACAAGTGGTCCTCCGCGGACGGCCCCCCGTACGCCCTCGACTCCACGACCCCGCTCACCGCCACCGTCCACCTCGCCGCGCAGCGCCCCGTGGACTGGCTGCTGCCATGACCGCGTCGCAGACCGGGACACCTCCCCGGGCACCCCAGCTCCCGCCCGTCGGACACCGGCGGCGCGGCTCCGAGCCCAAGGGCGGCACCCGCCGCAAGTCCGCGCCCGCCCCCAGGGGCAGGACGCCCCGCCCCGTCCGCACGCCCACCGTGCTGCAGATGGAAGCCGTGGAGTGCGGAGCCGCCGCCCTGGCCATGGTGCTGGGCCACTACGGCCGCTTCGTCCCCCTGGAGGAGCTGCGCATCGGATGCGGTGTCTCCCGCGACGGCTCCCGCGCCAGCAACCTCCTCAAGGCCGCCCGCGGTTACGGGCTGCAGGCCAAGGGCATGCAGATGGACCTGGCCGCCCTCGCCGAGGTGAGCGCCCCGGCCATCCTCTTCTGGGAGTTCAACCACTACGTCGTCTACGACGGCATGGGCCGCCGCCTCGGCCGCCGGGGCGTGTACATCAACGACCCCGGCAAGGGCCGCCGGTTCGTCCCCATGGAGGAGTTCGACACCAGCTTCACCGGTGTCGTGCTCACCTTCGAACCCGGCGAGGGCTTTCGCCGCGGCGGCCGCAGGCCGAGCGTCCTGGGTGCCATGCCGGCCCGTCTGCGCGGCACCTCGGGCACCATGGCCGCCGCCGTCGTCTCCAGCCTCCTGCTGGTGGCCGTCGGCGCGGCGGGGCCCGCCCTGAGCCGCACGTACATCGACATGTTCCTCATCGGGGAGCAGACGTCCCTGCTGGGCGTGCTGTTCGCGTCGATGGCGGTCACCCTGGTGCTCACCGGGACGCTCACGGGGCTCCAGCAGGCCAATCTGCTGCGCGGGCGCATCATCTCCTCCACCCTGGGCAGTGCCCGCTTCCTGCGGCACCTGCTCAGGCTTCCGGTCGCCTTCTACTCCCAGCGCAACCCGGCCGACCTGGTCCAGCGCCTGCAGTCCAACGACGCCGTCGCCGAGACCCTCGCGCGGGACCTGGCCGCCGCGGCCGTGGACACCGTCGTGGTCGTGCTCTACGCCGTGCTGCTGTGGACGTACGATCCGCAGCTCACCGTCGTCGGCGTGATGATCGCGCTGCTCAACGTGGTGGCCATCCGGACCGTGATGCACCTGCGGGCCACCGGTACCCAGAAACTGCGCGCCGAGAGCGCCCGGCTGACGAACACGTCCTACAGCGGCCTCCAGCTCATCGAGACGATGAAGGCCACCGGAGGCGAGAACGGCTTCTTCCGCCGCTGGGCGGGACAGCACGCGGTCACCCTCGACGTGCAGCAGCGGCTCGGCGTGCCCAGCGCGTGGCTCGCGATCGTCGCACCCACGCTGGCGGCGCTCAACAGCGCGTTGATCCTGATGATCGGCGGACTGCGGGCGGTGGAAGGGCATCTCACCGTCGGTCTGCTCGTCGCCTTCCAGGCCCTGGTGACCAGCTTCACCGCGCCGATCTCCCGGCTGGGCGGCGTCGCCGGACGCATCCAGGACTTCGCGGCCGACGTGGCCCGCCTCAAGGACGTGGAGAACTTCCCCGTCGATCCGGTCTTCTCGCGCCGCGAGCCCGCCGCCCACACCCGCCGCCTCACCGGCCACGTGGAGCTGGACAACGTCACCTTCGGCTACAGCCCGCTGGACGCCCCGCTGCTCAAGGACTTCTCGCTGTCGGTCGGCCCGGGGCAGCAGGTCGCGCTCGTCGGCGGCTCCGGCAGCGGCAAGTCCACCGTCTCACGGCTGCTGTCGGGCCTCCACACGCCGTGGCAGGGGGCGATCCGCATCGACGGGATGCGGCTGGAGGACATCCCCCGCAGCGCGCTGGCAGCCTCCGTGTCCTTCGTCGACCAGGACGTCTTCCTCTTCGAGGGCACCGTCCGCGACAACGTGACGCTCTGGGATCCCTCGATTCCGGACGAGGCCGTCGTCGCAGCGCTCCAGGACGCCGCCGTCCACGACGTGGTCGCCCGCCGCCCCGGCGGCATCCACAGCAGGGTCGAGCAGGACGGCCGGAACTTCTCCGGCGGCCAGCGCCAGCGTCTGGAAATCGCCCGGGCGCTGGTCAGGCGCCCCAGCGTCATGGTCCTCGACGAAGTGACCAGCGCCCTGGACGCGGTGACCGAGCAGACCGTCATCGACAACCTGCGGCGCCGCGGCTGCGCCTGCGTGGTCATCGCCCACCGGCTGAGCACGGTGCGCGACAGCGACGAGATCGTCGTGCTCGACCGGGGCACGGTCGTGGAGCGGGGGCGGCACGAGTACCTGGCCGCCGCGCAGGGCCCGTACGCCGAACTGGTCAAGGAGCACTGAGGTGACGTACCCGGACCAGACCCCGTACTCAGCCCCGGGCCAGGCCCCGTACCCGGCCCCCGACCAGGCCCCGTACCGGACGCCGCACGGCTGGGCCCCGGGCCAGGACGCCGACCCGGTCGTCGCCGCCCTGGGCGCCCTCGGCTCGCCGGTCGACTGCACGGGCGTGCGCAGCCTGTCGCTGGAGGGCCCGCACGTGCTGTGGCTCGTCGTGCGGGGCGAGCTGGACCTCTTCGCCGTCGACGCCGCGCAGGCCGGGCACTGGCACTTCCTGGGCCGGCTGGGGGCGGGCACCCTGCTGCTGGGCCCGGCCGACGGCCCCGAGCACACCCTGGTCGGCCGGCCCGTGCAGGGCTGCCTGCTGCGCCGTATCGAGCTGCGGGAACTGCCCGGCCCCGGGCACGGCGTCGCCTTCCAGCAGCAGTGGGCCGACCACACGGGGTACGGCGCCCCCGCGGACCGGCCGAGCCCGCTGGAGGACGCGTTCGCGCGCGGGCTCGGACGAGGGCTGCGGGTGCTGTACCAGGCACCGTTGGACGGCCGCGCGACCACCGAGCGGGGCCGGGCCGACGACGACATCCTGTGGATGCAGATCACCCCCGGCAGCGTGCAGTACGGCGCCGTGTACGAGGAGGGCACGGCCGGCACCCTCCTCGTCGACGCGGCGATGTGGCAGGGCATGGTCGATCAGCAGTACCGGCTGCTGTACGCCCTGGACCGCTCGATCGAGCAGCTCGGGCGCGCCCACGAGGACCGCATGGCGGCCGGGATCGAGGCCGGGCAGGCGGCCCGTACCCAGGCGGACCGGACGCTGCTGGCCTCCATCGACCGCTCCGGCGGCCGCTCGCGCCACTGGGGCGCGAGCGTCGACGCCACCTTCGCCGTGTGCTGCCTCGTGGCCGACGAGGCCCGCATCACCCTGTCCGAACCGGGCGAGGCCGACGCCGCCTCCGAGCGGACCGACCCCGTCGAACGCATCGCGCTCGCCTCGCGGATACGCACCCGCGCGGTCGGACTCGGCGGGCAGTGGTGGCGGGAGAACAGTGGTCCGCTGGTGGGCCGGCGCGAGAAGGACGGAGCCCCGGTCGCCCTGCTGTGGCGGCGTGGCGGATACGAGGCGGTCGACCCCGCCACCGGCACGCGCCGGCGCATCGGCAGGGCTGACGAGGCCGACTTCGAACCACGCGCCGTCATGTTCTACCGACCGCTGCCCGACGGGCGGGTGGGCCTGCCGGCGCTGCTGCGCTTCAGTCTTCGCGGCACCCTGCCGGAGCTGCGCAGCCTGCTCCTGGGCGGGCTGGTCGCGGTGGTCCTGGGCGCACTGGTGCCCATCGCCACCGGCCAGGTGCTCGGCCGGTACGTGCCCAACGCCGAGAACGGCCTCATCGTGCAGACCGCGCTGGCCCTCATCGCCACCGGCGTCGTCTCGGCCGCCTTCATGCTCCTGCAGAACATCTCCATCCTGCGCATGGAGGGCCGCATCGAGGCCACCTTGCAACCGGCGGTGTGGGACCGGCTGCTGAGGCTGCCGGCGAAGTTCTTCGCCGGCCGCTCCACGGGCGAACTGGCCGGCGCGGCCATGGGCATCAGCGCGATCCGCAGCGCGCTGTCCGGTGTCGGACCGGTCTGCGTACAGGCGGGCACGGTCGGCGCGATGAACCTCGGGCTGCTGCTCTTCCACAGCGTGCCGCTGGCGCTGGCGGCGGTCGGCATGCTGGTCGTCATCGCGGCGCTCTTCCTGGGCCTGGGCCTGTGGCAGCTGCGCTACCAGCGCCGGCTGATCACGCTCAACAACAAGCTCAACAACCAGGCTTTCCAGACCCTGCGCGGGCTGCCCAAACTACGCGTCGCCGCGGCCGAGAGCTTCGCCTACGCCGCCTGGGCCCGGGAGTTCGCCCGTACCCGCGAGCTGCAGCAGCGCATCGGCCGGATCCAGAACGTCATCACGGTGCTGGGCGCGGTGTACCTGCCGCTGTGCACGCTGGTGATGTTCGTCCTGCTGGCCGGGCCGGCCCGCGGCGTCATGTCCGCCAGCGAGTTCCTCACCTTCAGCACCGCCCTGACGATGCTGATGTCCTCGGTCACCCAGGTGACCGGCGCGCTCATCTCGGCGGCCGCGGTGCTGCCGATGTTCGAGCAGGTCAAGCCGGTCCTGAGGGAGCTGCCCGAGGCGGGCCGCACCAGTACCCGGCCGGGCGAGCTGACCGGCGCCGTCGAGGCCATGGCCCTGTCCTTCCGCTACACGGACGACGGCCCTCTGATACTCGATGACGTCAACGTCGCGATCGGAGCAGGTGAGTTCGTCGCGATCGTCGGGGCCAGCGGATGCGGCAAATCCACCCTGCTCCGGCTGCTCATCGGCTTCGACAAGCCGGCCTCCGGCAGCGTCCTGTACGACGGCCAGGACCTGGCGGCGCTGGACCAGGCGGCCGTGCGCCGCCAGTGCGGCGTCGTCCTGCAGAACGCCCAGCCCTTCACCGGCCCGATCCTCGACTGCATCCGCGGCGCCGGGACGTTCTCGCTGGAGGAAGCCTGGGAAGCCGCCGCGATGGCGGGCCTGGCCGAGGACATCAAGGCCATGCCGATGGGCATGCACACCATGCTGTCCGACGGCGGCGGCACCGTCTCGGGCGGCCAGCGCCAGCGCCTGATGATCGCCCAGGCCCTCATCCGCAAGCCGCGCGTCCTGTTCTTCGACGAGGCCACCAGCGCGCTGGACAACGAGGCCCAGCGCGTGGTCATCGAATCGACCCGCACCCTGAAGGCCACCCGCATCGTGATCGCCCACCGGCTCTCCACGATCATGGACGCCGACCGGGTGATCGCCATGTCGGACGGCCGCGTCGTCCAGCAGGGCCCTCCCGCCGAACTCCTCGCCGACACCACGGGCCTGTTCCACGAACTGGTCCGCCGCCAACTCAGCGGCTGACCCCGCGCGCCGCCTGCCGCCGGGGTGGCGTCCCTGTAAGGAGCCGTTCACGCCGACGCAAAGCAGATGATGCTGCCGTCCGCCATCAGGGTCGCCCTGGCCGGGCCCCGCTTCCCCAGGCCCGTCAACGCGACCCCGCCCGCGGAGAACGTCTCGGAGGCAGGGCGGCCACCAGGGTCCGCAGGTCAACGCGGTGGCCGGCCGCCGTGGCTGCTGACTTAGCAACAGCCCTGGTCGGGGCGGGGAACGCGGTCGGGTTCAGGGGAGCGGGCGCTGAGCCTGAGCCTTCCTCATGAGTTCCGCGAACGGTGTCTCCGCAATCGAGCCACGCACGAATGCGAGACCGTACCAGTCCTCACCATGCTTCAGGTCGGGCTTAAAGATCTTCTTTTCGCCCCGCCGCGACACATCCACAAAGAGATCCGGAGCGCCCTTTGCATACACCCACCAGACCGTCACGCGCTCCCAACCTCGAGTCACGTTCAGGAGCTGAGTACTGCTGGAGATGCCGGACTGATATCTGATGTAGGGATCGGCGGGCCCGGGAGGATCTTTGTCCTTGCCTTCCTTTTTGAGTTCTTCCCTCCCCTTTTCGGACGCCTCGTAATCGGCGGTCATCGTCAATCTGTCTTTCCTGATCACATACGTCTGGGTCTCGACTCTCACTGCTTCATGGTTAAGCTTGTCGGGGTGGAGGATCTCGGCGACCACATCAATAGAATATTCCTCCCCCGGAACCAACGTCCGCCCCGGAGGCTCGATGAATTCGCCAGGTTTGATGACCCGGTATTCGTCCTTCGGATCCTTCGCGATCCTGACCTTGATCCAGTAGATGCTGCCGAGCACATAGACCGGGACCTGGCCGGCGTTTTTGATGTGCAGGCGGACCCGCAGGTACATCTCCCCGCTCTTGTCCAAACTTGGTGTCCCAAATTCAGCCGTACTCTGCACCAGCGGCTGCGCCACAGAAGGTGCGTAGACCAGCCCATATCCCAAGTTGATGACGACAAGGAGAGAGGAGACGATCGCCCCGATCGCAATTCGCCCAGGATAGCGAAGCCCCTTCCACACCCGGTCGCGCCACGCAAGCACCCACAGGGCCCAGAAAGACCAGAGCGCGAGGGCTATCCAGATCATCATGTACCACGGATGCCACCGGTAGTGGATGTGCATCAAGAGCAGCCCCGAACTGACGGCAAAGGCGACCGAGACTCCGAGCAGCACGACCGGCCCCGATTTAGCCATCCTCCACCGGCCCCAATAGGCGATTGCGGCCAACAGGCCCAACAATTCCACCAGGGCCAAGGTGAGCAAAAGAAACCCTGCCATTCTCCCGGCGAAGCTGAGGGCATCAGCGGCGTCCTTTATGCCGATCCCGGCAAGCACGCATGCAGTCCCCAGGAGGCCGGCTGCCACGGCGATGCCAGTTATGTGTCGAAGCGGCGAGCGACCCGGCCAGACAGTGTTGTCTCCGCCGAGCCAATGGATGTCATCCTCGAATGTCAGACCAGCCTGACACAGGACTTTCTGCAGTTCTTCGGGGGAGCGCGCCTCGCCGACGGGCTTGCCGTTGATCAAAACCTTCCGCAGGCCGCTGTCCTCGGGTGGTCCCACGGCTACCGCAGGGGCGTTCTTCATGGCACCAGCCTGCCGCCGCACCTGGGCGAACGCCCCTTGACCGCGCCTCCCGGGAGCGCCTCCCGTGCGGTAACGGGGCCCCAGCCGTCACCCGAATGGAGTAACAGGGTGCACACCTCGACACCGTGCGGGGGGAAGCTGGTGACGACCGTGTCGCTCGTCCTTGTCGGAGGTCCCGATGCGTACACGACTTCTCGGGTTCACCGCCGCCGTGATACTGGCCGCTCCTGGCCCCATTGCCCCTGCTGCGCACGCTGCCGTGGTTGCACAGACTGCGACGCCCAGCGTCGACCCGAAGGCATGCGAGGAAGGCAAGGGGACTGTGGAGTATGAGTCCTCCGACGGTTCGTGGGTCTGCATCGGCGGCAAGCACGACGGCAAACCCATCGCCTGAAGCAAAAAGCTAGCCTGGGTCGGGGCCGGCCAAGGGGAGGGTGCGCCAAACGATTCTCGTACTCGCCGCTGCGGTCCCGGCGTACGGCCGCTCTCACCCGGCGCAGCGACCCCGAGCAGTTTCAGCTGGGCCTGGTGACCGCGGGCGAGATGTGGACCTCGCAGCGGGGGAACGACCCGGAGCCGGGCCCCCGGCGGCCTGGTGCTCTGGGGCACCTCCCGACCCCAGGAGGGCCGGTGCGTACAGCCGGGGCGGCGTCATCGAGGCCACCGTCCTCCAACTGCCGTGCTTCGCCCTGCCCCTGCGAATTTGCTCGTTTCCGGGGCTTTCACCGTGACGCCGTCCTACGCGGTCGACTCTCCCCAGCCGCTCCCCGAGGCGGCTTCATTCTCCCCGGATTCTCCCCGGCCGCGGCCCGTTCCTGGCGGTGTTTCCGTTGGTGAGGCGGCCCTTCGTTGGGTTGGGGTGTGGTTACGCACCGTTTCGGAGGAGGCTTGGGGCGAGTGTGCCGGCGTCGCGACCTTGCGCGTTCGCGCCCGTGACACTGCGCGGCTCTGGTCCTTGACCGGTTGTGCGCTGTCGTGCCAACTCCTGGGCGCAGGAGGTCAACGCGGTCGGTCGGGTCGTTCGTAGCTTGAAGAAGTGCCGAGCCGCGGAGGCGGCAGGCACGATACCGATTGCTTCGAGAGGACCCCTCATGTTCGACATCACCAAGGTGCAGGCCGCCCCGAGCAAGGATCTGCTCACGCCCGACAACTCGGTCATGCTCTTCGTGGACCACCAGCCGCAGATGTTCTTCGGCACCGGGAGCGGCGACCGCGCCGCGATCATCAACAGCACCGTGGGTCTCGCCAAGGCGGCTCAGGCCTTCGATGTGCCGGCCGTCCTGACCACGGTCGCCGCCGAGTCGTTCTCCGGGCCGCTGCTGCCCCAGCTCGCCGAGGTGTTTCCCAAGCACGAGGTGATCGACCGTACGACCATGAACGCCTGGGAGGACGAGGCGCTCGTCGCGGCGGTCAAGGCGACCGGGCGCAAGAAGATCATCCTGTCCGGCCTGTGGACCGAGGTCTGCCTGGTGCTGCCCGCGCTGTCCGCGCTTGAGCAGGGATACGAGGTGTACGTGGTCTCCGACGCCTCCGGTGGCGTCAGCCCGGCCGCCCACGAGCACGCGCTGCAGCGGATGATCGCCGCCGGCGCGGTGCCGGTGACCTGGGTACAGGTGCTCCTGGAGCTGCAGCGCGACTGGGCGCGCCAGGAGTCGTACGGCGCGGTCATGGAGATCGTCAAGGCCCACGCGGGCGCTTACGGCCTGGGCGTCGTGTACGCGCAGAGCGTCATCGGCGCGCACGCCGCCGGCTGACCCCTGTGGACACCGGCATTCTGATCCTGCGTCTGCTGGTGGGACTGCTCGTGGCCGGCCACGGTGTGCAGAAGATCAGCTCGCACCTGGGCGGCAAGGGACTTGAGGGCGGTACCGAGGAGTTCCGCGCCGACGGCTTCCGCGGCGGTGCCCTCACCGCCCTGGCGGCGGGCGGCGGCCAGATCGGGTCGGGTCTGCTGCTCGCGGCCGGCCTCCTGACCCCGCTCGCCGCGACCGGCGCCATCGGGGTCATGACGGTCGCGCTCACCGTGAAATGGCGCCACGGGCTCTGGGTGCAGAACGACGGATATGAGTACCCGCTCGTCCTCATCGGCACCGCCGCCGCCCTCGCCGCCACCGGCCCCGGCGCCTGGTCCCTCGACGCGGCCCTCGGCCTCACGCCGTACCCGCTGTGGTGGGCGGCCCTCGCGCTCGTGGCCGGTCTCGGCAGCGGGCTCCTCACTCGGCTCGTCCTGCACCGGACTGCCGCCCCGGCGATCGCCGAGCGCTGAGCGCGAGCCGCACAGACCGGGTCCGGCCGTCCGCGTACCCCCCGACCGGGCGGCCGGGCCCTTCCCACCTTCTCTCCCGAACAGGAGCACTCGATGGACACCCTCACGACCCCGCACGGCGGCGGCCAGCCGCTGCTGCACCAGAAGGGCGCCGAGACCCAGGCGTTCGGCACGCTCAAGCAGTTGCCGATCGGCCTCGGCCACGACACCCGCATGTACGCCTGCCAGCGGCTGAACCGCGTCCTCGCCGACACGCAGATCCTCTACTCCCTCTACAAGAAGCACCACTGGCTCATGCGCGGGGCGACCTTCTACTCGCTCCACCTGATGCTGGACAAGCACGCGGAGGCCCAACTGGCCATCGTGGACGCGCTGGCCGAGCGGGTCCAGAGCCTCGGCGGCGTCGCCGTCGGAGACCCGCGTCACGTCGCGGAGCTGACGTCGATCCCCCGGCCGCCGGACGGCGTCGAGCCGGTGCCCGTCATGCTGTCGCGGCTCCTCGACGCGCACGAGCGGATCCTGATCGACGCCCGGGACGCCGCCGCCCGGCTCTCCGGGGAGGGCGACGAGGGCAGCGCCGACCTGCTCGTCTCCGATGTCATCCGCACCGGCGAGGCGCAGGTGTGGTTCCTGGCCGAACACCTGGTGGACACCCCACTGGTGCACGGCTGATGGAGGACACGTACGACGTCGTCGTGGTCGGCGGCGGGCCGGGCGGCGAGGTCGCCGCAGACCGGGTCGTCCGGTCGGGGCTGACCGCCGTCGTCGTCGAGGCCGACGCCGTCGGCGGCGAGTGCTCCTACCGTGCCTGCGTCCCGAGCAAGGCCCTGCTGCGACCCGGCGCCGCCCGGGCGGAGGCCCGCTCGGTCGACGGGGCCCGGCAGGCGGTCACGGCGGCACTCGACCCGGCGCGCGTCCTGGCCCGCCGTGACCGTTTCACCGGGCGGGGCGACGACACCGGCCAGGCCCACTGGCTCGACGGTGCGGGCATCGCGCTCGTACGGGGGCACGGACGGCTCGCCGGTGAGCGCCGGGTGGAGGTGACGGGGGCCGACGGCACGGTCCGTACCCTGCGGGCCCGGCGCGCGGTCGTGGTCTGCACCGGCACGGAGCCCGCCCTTCCGCCGGTCGAAGGGCTCGACCGGATCGGTGTGTGGACCAGCCGGCAGGCCACCACGGCCGACGCGGTGCCCGAGCGGCTCGTCGTCATCGGCGGGGGAGTGGTGGCCTGCGAGATGGCCACCGCGTGGCGCTCGCTCGGCTCCTCCGTCACCCTGCTGGTCCGCGACCAGGCCCTGCTGACCGGCTGGGAGCCGTGCGCCGGCGAAGAGGTCGCCCGGGGTCTGAGCGATCTGGGCGTCACGATCCGCTTCGGGGTGTCGGCCGTCCGGGTCGCCCGTGACGAGGACACCCGCGCGGTGACCGTGGACACCGACGACGGCACCGCCCTCGTCTGCGACGAGGTCCTCGCCGCCGTCGGCCGGCGCCCGCGCACCGCAGACCTCGGCCTGGACTCCGTCGGACTGGCGGCACGCGACTGGCTCCCGGTCGACGACACCTGCCGCGTCACGGCAGTCGAGGGCGACTGGCTCTACGCCGTCGGCGACGTGAACCACCGTGCGCCGCTGACCCACATGGCCAAGTACCAGGCCCGCGCCTGCGCGGCGGCGATCGCCGAGCGAGCCGCGGGGCGCCCGGCCGTCACCGGAGGCTGGCAGCCGTGGAGCGCGGAAGCCGACCACATCGCCGTCCCGCAGGCCGTCTTCACCCGTCCCGAGGTCGCGAGCGTCGGTCTCACGGAACGCGCGGCACGCGAAGCGGGTCTCGCGGTACGCACGGTGGAGTACCGCATCGACGACGTCGCCGGCGCCGCGCTCCACGCGGACGACTACCGCGGCCTCGCCAAGCTCGTCGTCGACGAGACCCGAGGAGTCGTCGTCGGCTGCACGCTCACCGGCCCCCTGGCGACCGAACTCGTCCACACCGCAACCGTGGCCATCGTGGGCGAGGTCCCCCTGGAGCGCCTGTGGCACGCCGTGCCCGCCTTCCCGACGGTGAGCGAGGTCTGGCTCCGGCTCCTAGAGGCGTACGGCCTCTGAGGCGAGGCCCCCGCCCGACCGCCGCACCCGCTCGGCCCAATCGGCGCACCCTCCTGCCCGACCGGCGCACCCCCGCCCGCCCGAGCGCACCCGAATGCTTCACCACCCGACAAGGAAACACCCATGCATCCCAAGAGGCGCACCCTCGCCCTCGCCCTGCCGGCCACCCTGGCCGCCCTGATGGGCGCCGCACCCGCCGCACCCGCGAGCGGCCCGGCCGCCGTCGGCGCCGACCGGCACGGACCCAAGCCCACGATCGTCCTGGTCCACGGGGCGTTCGCCGACGCCTCCAGCTGGAGCGGCACGATCAGGCGGCTGCAGCGCGCCGGCTACCCCGTCCTGGCCCCCGCCAACCCGCTGCGCGGTCTCGCCGCGGACACCGCCTACCTGCGCAGCGTGCTGGCCGCCGTCGAGGGCCCCGTCGTCCTGGTCGGCCACTCCTACGGCGGCGCCGTCATCAGTGGCGCCGCGCTGGGCGATAGCCGTGTGAAGGCCCTCGTCTACATCGCCGCGTTCACCCCGGACAAGGGCGAGAGCGCGGCCGAGCTCGCCGCCAAGTTCCCCGGCTCCACCCTCGGCGACACCGTGAACCCGCGGTCGTACCCGCTGCCCGGCGGTGGCACCGGCACCGAACTCGTCATCGAACGGGCCAAGTTCCACCGGCAGTTCGCCGCCGACGTCCCCGCCGCCGACGCGGCCGTCATGGCCGCGACCCAGCGCCCGGTCGCCACCGCCGCGCTGGAGGAGAAGGCCGGGGAAGCGGCCTGGAAGACGATCCCTTCCTGGGCGCTGATCGTCACCGCCGACAAGAACATCCCGCCCGCCGCCGAACGGTGGATGGCCCGGCGCGCCGGCTCGCACATCACCGAAGTGGACGCGTCGCACGCCGTGGCCGTCTCCCGTCCGGCCGTGGTCGCCGACGTGATCCTCGACGCCGTACGGGCGACCCGCTGAGCCCCCGGCCTGCGCCCTCTCGTACATCCCCAGAAGGAGAACCCCTTGTGAAGAACCGTCCGGTCCTCGAACCCGCCGCCCAGGCCTTCGCCGACGCCACCGCCCAGCCGCCGTACCTCTACCAGATCCCCGTCGCCGAAGGCCGTAAGGCCGTGGACGGCGTCCAGAGCGGTGAGGGCGTCCCCCTGCCCGAGGTCGACGAGGAGTGGATCACCGTCCACGGCGGCCCGACCGGCGACGTCCGCGCCCGGATCGTCCGCCCCCGCGGCGCCACCGGCCCGCTTCCCGTCATCCTCTACATCCACGGCGCGGGCTGGGTCTTCGGCAACGCCCACACCCACGACCGTCTCGTCCGCGAACTCGCCGTCGGCACCCGGGCGGCCGTGGTGTTTCCCGAGTACGACCTCTCGCCCGAGGCGCGCTACCCCGTCGCGATCGAGCAGAACTACAGCGTCGCCCAGTGGGTCGCCCGCGAGGGCCACCACAAGGACCTCGACGGCACGCGGATCGCCGTCGCGGGCGACTCTGTGGGCGGCAACATGAGCGCCGCCCTCACCCTCATGGCCAAGCAGCGCGGCGACGTCACGCTCGTCCAGCAGGTCCTCTTCTACCCGGTCACGGACGCGAGCTTCGACACCGGCTCGTACCACGCCTTCGCCGAGGGCTACTTCCTGCGCCGCGACGCCATGAAGTGGTTCTGGGACCAGTACACGACCGCCGAGGCCGAGCGGGCCCAGATCACCGCCTCCCCGCTGCGCGCCACCACCGAGCAGCTCACGGGCCTGCCGCCCGCCCTGGTCATCACCGCCGAGGCCGACGTCCTGCGCGACGAGGGCGAGGCGTACGCGGCGAGGCTCCGCGCCGCCGGCGTCCCCGTCACCGCCCTGCGCGTCCAGGGCGTCATCCACGACTTCGTGATGCTGAACGCACTGCGCGAGACGCAGGCCGCGGAACTCGCCATCGGTCTCGCCACCGACACCCTGCGCAAGGCCCTCGCATGACCGGGCCGTCGACGAGCATGCCGGTGGCGGGCCTCGTCCCCGCCCCGCGTCGGGAACACGAGCACGCCGACCTCCTCGTCCGCAACGCCAAGGTGTTCACCGGTGACCCCGACCGCCCCGAGGCCCGTGCCGTCGCCCTCCGCGACGGCCGGGTCGCGGCCCTCGGCGACGACCACGACCTCGCCCACCTCGTCGGGCCGGGAACGAAGGTCGTCGACGCCCTCGGCCGCCGGGTGATCCCCGGCCTCAACGACTCGCACCTGCATGTCATCCGGGGCGGCCTGAACTACGTCCTGGAGCTGCGCTGGGACGGCGTGCGAAGCCTCCGACACGCCCTCGCGATGCTGCGCGAGCAGGCCGGCCGCACCCCGAAGGGGCAGTGGATCCGGGTGGTGGGCGGCTGGACCGCCGAGCAGTTCGCCGAGCGCAGGATGCCGACCGTCGCGGAGCTGAACGCCGCCGCCCCCGACACCCCGGTCTTCGTCCTGCACCTGTACCAGTCGGCGCTGATGAACCGGGCCGCGGTGCAGGCAGCCGGATTCACCCGCGACACCCCGGATCCCCGCGGCGGGCAGATCGTCCGCGGCCGGGACGGCGAACCCAATGGCGTGCTCCTCGCGGCGCCGAGCGCCCTCATCCTGTACTCGACCCTGGCCAAGGCGCCGGCCCTCGACGAGGCCGACAAGCGGACGTCGACGCGCCACTTCCTGCGCGAGCTGAACCGCTTCGGACTGACGTCCGCGGTCGACGCCGCCGGCGGGTTCCAGAACTTCCCCGACAACTACGCGACGGTCGCCGACCTCGCCAGGTCGGGGGAGCTGACCCTCCGGATCGCCTACCACCTCTTCCCGCAGACGGCCGGGCAGGAGCTCGCCGACCTGAAGCGCTGGACCGGGATGGTCCAGCCCGGGGACGGGGACGAGTGGCTCCGCCTCAACGGCGCGGGAGAGAATCTGACCTGGGCCGCCGCCGACTTCGAGAACTTCTCCGAGCCCCGGCCCGAGCTTGCCGCAGGGTACGAGACCGAATTCGAGAGCGCCGTCCGGCTTCTCCTTGAGAACGGCTGGGGCTTCCGGCTCCACGCGACCTACGACGAGACGATCCGCCGCGACCTGGCCGTCTTCGAGAAGCTCGCGGCCGAAGGACTCTTCCCCGGCGGCAACCGCTGGCTCTTCGACCACGCGGAGACGGTCTCGGCCGACAGCCTCGACCGGATCGCCGCCCTCGGCGGCGCCGTCTCGGTCCAGAACCGGATGTCCTTCCAGGGCGCCGCGTTCCTCGACCGCTACGGCGCCGGGGCCGCCGCCCACACCCCGCCGGTCCGGGCCATGCTCGACCGAGGCCTGACCGTCGCCGCAGGAACCGATGCCACCCGCGTCTCCTCGTACAACCCGTGGGTCGCCCTCCACTGGCTGGTCACCGGGCGCACCGTCGGCGGGACGGCCCTTTACCCGGCCGGGAACCTGATCGACCGGGAGACCGCCCTCGGCCTCTACACCCGGGGCGGAGCGCAGCTCACCGGCGAGCAGGACGTCAAGGGAACCCTGCGAGAGGGGACTTACGGCGACCTCGCGATCCTCTCCGACGACTTCCTCACCGTGCCCGAGGACGTCATTCCCGACATCGAGTCCGTCCTCACTGTCGTCGGCGGCCGGATCGTCTACGCGACCGCCGAGTACGAGGGGCTCGACGAGGCCATCCCGCCGGTGGCCCCCGAGTGGAGCCCGGTGGCCCACTTCGGCGGGTACCAGAGCGGTGCCCGCCAGGCATCGGCCGTGGCCGAGGCCGTCGCCGAGTCCGAGCAGCACCGCCGCTGGCGCGTCGCACGCGGCTCCGTTCCCGACACGACGCCGTCCTTCGTCGATCCCTGCTTCGATCACTGAAAGAGAGATCCACCCGATGTCCGCAGCCTCCCCCGCCGCCGACGGCGGCGACACGCCGGCAACCCTGCCGGACGTTCCCCCGGGACGCCGTTTCGAGCCGGACCTCCGGTCGATGACACGGATCAACCTGCGCCCCATCGCCTCACCCATGCCGCTCGGCTTCTTCACGATAGCCATCGCCTCCGTGATGACAGGCTGCCTGCAGCTCGGGATCTTCGACCAGACGGCCCGCAGCGCCGTCGCCTTCACCGTACTGCCGGCCTTCGCCCTGCAACTTCTGGTGAGCTTCCTGGCCTTCGGCGCCCGTGACGTGATCGCGGCGACGCTGATGGCGGTGTTCGCCGGCAGCTGGCTGCCCTACTCGCTCATCATGCTCAGCGGCGCGGCCGACGGCCTTCAGGTCCTCGGCGTGTTCAACCTGGCGCTCCTCTGCTTCGGGGCCCTGATGACCGCCGTGACACGGCCCAAGCGCGCGCTGTGGCTCGTCCTCGCGGTCTCCCTGCCCCGCTGGGCGGCCACCGGCCTCGCGGGCATCACCGGCGCCGAATGGCTGACGCGCACGTCCGGCGCGCTCGGCCTCGTGGTGGCGCTCGTCGCGATGTACACGGCGTTCGCCCTGATGCTCGAGGACATGCGCAGCGAGCAGGTCCTGCCCATCGGCCGCAGCGGCCCCGCCCACCTCGCCGTGGAAGGCGACCTGTCCGTCCAACTCCGCAACCTGGAACGCCAGGCGGGCGTACGCCGCACGCTCTGACCGCACCCACCCACCCCGTCACACGACGACCGCACAGGAGCACCCATGGAACCGCAGGTGACGGACCGGCCCGAGAAGTCCCGGTATGAGATCCTCGCCGGCGACGACGGCGCCGAGACCGCCGGCTTCGCCGAGTACCACCTCTCGGAGGGCGAGATCGCCTTCATCCACACCGAGATCGACAGCCGGTCCGCCGGCCGGGGCCTGGGCGGGCTGCTCGCCCGCGGGGTCCTCGACGACGCCCGGGCCCGAGGGCTGCGCGTCCTGCCGTACTGCCCCTTCATCCGGGGCTGGATCGGCAAGCACCCCGAGTACACCGACCTGGTGCCCGAGGCGAGGCGCGCCCGCTTCGGCCTGTGAAGCACCACACGAACACCACACATCCGCCTCCCGTCTCCCGCATCCCCTGCCCCATCCCCCCCTCACGCACCGAGGAGTTCCCCCATGCCCCGACACGCCCGCCCCACCGTCGTCCTGGTCCACGGCGCCTTCGCCGACGCCTCCAGCTTCGCCCGCGTCATCCCTGAACTGGCCGCTGCCGGCATGGAAGTGGTGGCCCCGGCCGTGCCCAACCGCAGCCTCGTCGACGACGCCGCGTACATCGCCTCGGTGATCCGCGCCGTCGAAGGCCCCGTGATCCTGGTCGGGCACTCCTACGGCGGTGCCGTCATCACCCTCGCCGGCACGGAGGACAACGTCCGCGCACTGGTGTACCTCGCGGGATACGCGCTGGAGGAGGGCGAGAGCCTGGGCGAGCTGCAGGGCCGCTTCCCCGACTCCGGTCTCGCCGACGCGCTCGTCTACACCCCGTTCCCGGTGGCCGGCTCCACCGAGACCGGCACCGACGTCTCGGTGGAGATCGAGAAGTTCCCCGCCCTCTTCGCGGCGGACGTCGACCCCGACCTCGCCGCGGTGCTCGCCGTCTCCCAGCGCCCCCTGGCCGCACGGGCCTTCTCGGAGGCGGCGCCTGTCGCGGCGTGGAAGACCAAGCCCTCGTGGGGTCTGGTCGCCTCCTCCGACCGCACGATCAACCCCGATGTGGAGCGCTACGGGTACGAGCGCGCCGGCATGACCACCGTCGAGGTCGACTCCTCCCATCTGGTCATGCTCGCCCAGCCCAAGGCAGTGGCGGAGCTGATCCAGGACGCGGCCAGGTCCACCGTCCACTGACCCGATCGTTCAAGATCGAACGATTAGTCGATAATGTTCGAGCGCTGGTAGCTTCTGATCGCCCCCGAGGACCCCTCGGCGGGCGATCGGAGGAGATACACCCATGAGGTTCGGCGCGAGGCTCGTGCTCGCCGTCATCGCCCTCGCCGCCCTTGCCGCCGCCTGCGGTGTTCCGCAGGACAGTGGTTCGCAGTCGCACACCGCCGTGGACTGTGGGCCGTACGCCAGGTACGGCAGGCACCCCGGCACCAAGGTCACCGTCTACGCGGAGAACCGGGACCGGGAAGCCGACCTGTTCGAAGAGACCTGGGCGGACTTCGCGGACTGCACGGGAATCGACGTCCAGTACGAGGGGGACGGGGAGTTCGAGGCCCAGATCCAGCTCCGGGTCGACGGCGGGAGCGTGCCGGATGTGGCGTTCTTCCCTCAGCCCGGGCTCCTGGAACGCTTTGCGCGGGCGGGGAAGCTCAAGCCCGCGAGCGCCGGGGTCGTGGCCCTCGCGAAGCAGGGCTGGTCGGCTGACTGGAACAGCTACGCGACCGTGAACGGCACCCTCTACGGCACGCCGCTGGTCGCGAACGTGAAGTCGTTCGTCTGGTACTCGCCGAAGTTCTTCCGCGACAGGGGACTGAGCGTTCCCCGTACGTGGTCCGAGCTGATGGCCGTGACGGAGAAGGCCGCGGCGTCGGGCGTCAAGCCGTGGTGCGCGGGCATCGAGTCCGCCGAGGCGACCGGCTGGCCCGTGACGGACTGGATCGAGGACGTCCTGCTGCGCCAGCAGGGCACGGAAGTCTACGACCAGTGGGTCACCCACACGATCCCGTTCAACGACCCGCGGGTGATCAAGGCCATGGACACCGTGGGGTCCGTCCTCAAGAACGACCGGTACGCCAACGGCGGTTTCGGTCCGGCCCGTTCGATGGCGTCGATCTCCTTCCAGGAGGCCGGCACACCGATTCTCTCCGGCGACTGTGCGATGCACCGCCAGGCCTCGTTCTATGCCGACATGTGGCCGAAGGGCACCGAGATCGGACCGGACAAGGACGTCTACGCCTTCCTCCTGCCGGGGGCCGACCCGGCCGGCCGCCCCGTACTGGGCGGTGGGGTGTTCACCGCGGCGTTCGCCGACCGTCCCGAAGTGCGGGCGTTCCAGGAGTATCTGGCCTCCGCGGACTTCGCGAACGCGCGTATGAAGAAGGGCCCGTTCGTCTCGGCGAACAAGGGCGTGGATCCGGCGAACGCCGCGACCCCGGTCGACAGGCTCTCGATCCAGCTGCTCCAGGACCCCAGGACACAGTTCAGGTTCGACGGTTCGGACCTGATGCCCGCTTCGGTCGGTGCCGGGACGTTCTGGAAGGGATCCGTCGACTGGATCGGCGGCGCGAGCACCCGGCAGGTCGCCGACTCCATCGAACGTTCCTGGCCGAGCCACTGATGTCGTTCGACGCCGTCGCCCAGCAGCCCAAGCTGCTGTACCTGCTCCAGGGCGTCGCCGCCTTCGCGGCGGTGGTCTCCCTGATCCTGCTGGCGCTGCACCGGGGGCCGGTACGGAGGAGGGGCGCGGCCCTGATCCTGCTGGCCCCCGCGCTGCTGCTACTCACGGTCGGTCTTCTCCTGCCCGGTCTGCGCACCCTGGTCCTGTCGTTCACCGACAGCGGGGGAGACGCGTGGGCCGGCTTCGACAACTACGTGTGGATGGTCACCGACCCCCGGGCGCTGATGGCGCTGCGCAACACCCTGGCGTGGGTGGTGCTCGTGCCGTTGCTGGCAGCCTCGGTCGGTCTGCTCTACGCGGCGGCCGTCGTACGGTCGCGGTTCAGAGCGTTCGCGCTGTCCCTCGTCCTGATGCCGATGGCGATCTCCTTCGTCGGCGCGGGTGTCGTCTGGAAGTTCGTCTACGCCTACCGTCCCGCGGAGGCCGGGCAGATCGGGCTGCTGAACCAGCTCGTCGTCGCGTTCGGCGGCGAACCGAGGCAATGGCTCGTGGACTCTCCCTGGAACGTCCTGTTCCTCATCGTGGTGATGGTGTGGACACAGGCGGGCTTCGCGGCCGTCCTGCTGGCCGGCGCGATCAGGGCCGTTCCCGGAGAGCTGACCGAGGCGGCCCGACTCGACGGCGCGTCCCCCCGGCAGATCTTCTGGCGGATCACCATGCCGTCGATCAGGCCCACGCTGCTCGTCGTGGTCCTCGCCCAGGCGATCGGCACCTTCAAGGCCTTCGACATCGTCAAGACCATGACCGGCGGACAGTTCGACACGGGCGTCATCGCCCACGAGATGTACGACCAGGCCTTCCGCTACGGCGAGACGGGCCGCGGTGCGGCGCTCGCCGTGCTCCTCTTCGTCCTCGTCACCCCCTTCGTCGCCCACCAGGTCCGGGCACAGCGGAGGACAGCGTGAACGGCGTCCGGGAGCGTCTGGCCTCCCGCGCCTTCACGTCGATCGCCGTGGTGATCGCGGTCCTCTGGACGACACCGACCCTCGGTCTGCTGCTCTCCTCGTTCCGTCCCGAGGAGGAGATCAAGACGACGGGCTGGTGGACCGTGTTCGGTACGCCGCACCTCACGCTCGACAACTACGGCGAGGTGCTGTCCGGCGGCGGGAACGGGTCGGGGCGGCTCGCGGAGTACTTCGTCAACTCCGTCGTCATCACCCTCCCCTCGGTGCTGTTCCCGCTCGTGCTGGCGTTCTTCGCGGCGTACGCCCTGGCGTGGATCGACTTCAGGGGGCGGGACGCGCTCGTCGTCGGCATCTTCGCGCTCCAGGTCGTGCCGCTCCAGATGGCGCTCGTCCCCCTCCTGAAGCTGTTCTCCCAGGGCTGGCTGTTCCTGCCCGCGTGGAACCTCACCGGTCCCGCGCGTTTCGGCCAGGTCTGGTTCGCCCACACGGTCTTCGCGCTGCCGTTCGCGGTGTTCCTCCTGCACAACTTCCTGGCAGGGCTGCCCCGGGACCTGATCGAGGCCGCCCGCGTCGACGGCGCGTCGCACGGGACGCTGCTGTTCCGGATCGTGCTGCCCCTGGCCCGCCCGGCCCTGGTCTCCTTCGCCATCATCCAGTTCATCTGGGTGTGGAACGACCTCCTCGTGGCACTGACGCTGTCGGGCGGGACGGCCGAGACCGCGCCGATGACGGTCAGACTGGCGAGCCTGGCCGGGACGTACGGCAACGAGTGGCAGCGGCTCACCGCAGGAGCCTTCGTGTCGGCGTTCGTCCCGCTGCTCGTCTTCTTCTCCCTCCGGCGGCACTTCGCGCGGGGACTGCTCGCCGGATCGGTCAAAGGATGAGCCCCGACCGGCCCGAGGGAGAAGGCATGGCGGTGCCCGGGAGCGCGGGGCTGAGCCGGCCCGGGCTGCGGGGCCGCGAAGCCGAGCTGGAGCGGCTGCGCGCCCTGGTCGAGGCGGTGCGCGACGGCGAGGGAGGAGCGATCGCGCTGCTCCTGGGCGAGCCCGGGATCGGGAAGACCGTACTGCTGCAGGAGACCGTCTCGATCGCGCGGGCTCACGGGTTCGTCATCAGCCATGGACGCGCCGAGGAACTGCACGAGCTGGCACCGCTCGCCTCACTGGCCTCCGGCCTCCTGCACGGTGACCCGCCGCTGCTGTCCAGCACGGACTTCGCAGACCTCGCGGGCCATCACGACCAGCGCGTCTGGCTCGTCGAACGACTGGCCCAGCTGATCGAGGAACGCTCGGCGGGCACGCCCGTACTGATCGCGGTCGACGACGTCCAATGGGCCGACCCGCTGAGCCGGTTCGCCCTGAGCGTCATGCCGGTACGGCTCCTCAGCTGCCCGGTCCTCTGGCTGCTCACGGGCAGGAACGACCCGGAACCGTACGGGCAGGGGCCGCGGACGACGACCCTCCCCCTCCGGCCGCTGTCCGACACGGCCCTGGCCGAGCTGGCACGGGACGTCCTCGGCGGGGACGTGCCGACGCAGGTCGCGGAACTCCTCGACGGGGCGGGAGGCAACCCCTTCCTCGCGGCCGAGATGCTCACGGGCATCGCGGCGTCGGGCGCGGACGCGTCGGAGCCTCCGGAGCGGCTGGTCCGCGGTGTACGCGACCGGCTGGCCGACCTCCGGCCGGACACCCTCCACTTCCTGCGGATCGGCTCGGTCCTCGGCCGCGCGTTCTCGCTCGCGGACGCCGCCGCCCTGTGCGGCCGGCCCGCCTCCGGACTCAGCGCCGAAGTGGACGAGGCGATCGCCGCCGCCCTCCTCCACGACGACGGCGAACGCCTCCGGTTCCGCCACGACCTGCTCCGCCAGGCGGTGTACGCCGATCTCGCCCCCTCCGTACGCCGGGCGCTGCACCGGGAGGCCGCGAGCCGACTCGTCGCGGCGGGCCGGAGCTCCACCGACGCGGTCCCGCATCTGCTGAAGAGCGCCGAACCCGGCGACCAGGAGGCGATCGGGCTGCTCGGCACGGCCGCCACGGACGTGATCGCCGTGATGCCCGACCTCGCCGCCGACCTGGCCGTACGCGCCCTGGAACTCGTACCGCCCCATGCGCCCATGGTGTTCGACGTGGGAGAACGGGCCATCGTCGCGCTGACCCGCGCGGGCCGGTACACCCAGGCACGGGATACCGGCGACACGCTGCTCGCCCGGCAGCCGCCCCTGGACGTCTTCGCCCGTCTGCAGTCCGTACTCGGCGACACGCTGTGGCACCTCGACGACGTCCACGAGCTGACCCGCCGCTCGACGGCAGCACTGGCAGCCGTCACCGACCCGACGATCCGCGCCCGGCTCATCGCCCGGCAGGCCCTCGCCCGGTCCCGCGGGCGCGACCTCGGGGCCGCTCGCGAGACCGGCGAACGGGCGCTCGCCGAGGCGGAGCGGTCCGGTGACCGGGAGGCCCGTGTCCTCGCGCTGTGGGGCCTCGGCGAGATCGCCCTCAACGCGGGCGACTGCGCCGCCGCCGTCGAACACCACACGGCGCTGAGCGTGTTCGACACGGCCTTCCTGCCCGAGGAGGCCGTCGCCCGGATCCACATGGACGACTTCGACACCGTACGGCGACTGCTCCGGACGGCGGGCGACGCTCCCCTGCGCCCCGCCATGCTGATCTGGGCCCAGGGAACCCTGAACATGGGGCTCGGCCGGCTCGACGACGCGGACGCCGACCTCGTCACCGCCGAGCGGCTCGAAGCGGACCTCCACGTGCCCGGCAACCTGGTCAACATCCGCGTCAACCGCGGCTTCCTCGCGATGCTGCGCGGCGACCGCGAAGCCGCGCGGGAACACCTGGACGTCGTGCGGGCGACCGTGGCCGAGCGGCCGAACACGGGCAACCACGCCACGCACCAGTACTTCGAGGCCGTCGTCGCCGACGCCGACGGCGACCACGCGGCAGCGGCCGAACTGGTCCGATCCGTGCAGCGTGACCACCCCTTCCTCCGATGGCGGCTCCTGCGCCCCCATGTCGTCCAGGCCGTGCGGATCGCCCTGCGCGGCGGGGACCGGAACCTGGCCGAGGACCTCGCGGCCCAGGCTGTCGAACACGCCACCCGCAACCCCGGCGTGCCGACCGCCCAGGGGGCGGCCGCCCACGCGTCCGCCCTGGCGAACGCCGACCACGGACTCTTGGAGCGGTCGGTGCGCATCCTCCTCACCGGCCCCCGGCCGCTGCCCCTCGCCGCCGCATCCGCCGACCTCGGGCGCGCGCTCCTCACAACAGGCGACCCCGCCGCGACACCCGCCCTGACCAGGGCCCACGACATCTACGCCCGGGCGGGAGCCGATGTCGAGGCCGACCGGGTCCGGGCCGATCTGGAACGGGCCACCAGCCGCTCCGGCCGGCGCACCGGAGGCCTCCGACCGCGCCCCGCCCAGGGCTGGGACGCGCTCACGGCCTCGGAACGCAAGGTGGCCCGGCTGATCGCCGCGGGCCACACCAACCGGTCGGCCGCGGAGGCCCTCGTCGTCTCCCCGCACACGGTCAACACCCATCTGGCGTCGATCTTCCGCAAGCTCTCGGTGCGCTCGCGGGTCCACCTGGCCCGGATCGCGCTTGCGGAGGGCGACGCCGGAACAGCCACCGGCAGCTGAGTGACCTCTGCGCCCCCGTGCAAGGTGTGGTGCGCGGTACGGCAACAGGAGGTGCGGGACCGGTCCTAGCGTGACGGGCATACCGCGCCGCTTCGACGCGCGGACCAGCCGACCTGAATCGAGGAAGCATCCCCATGCCGTACATCACCGTGGGCCAGGAGAACACCAACCCCATAGAGCTGTACTTCGAGGACCAGGGTGGCGGGCAGCCCGTCGTCCTCATCCACGGCTTCCCGCTCGACGGCCACTCCTGGGAACGCCAGAGCGCCGCGCTGCTCGACGCCGGCTACCGCGTGATCACGTACGACCGCCGCGGTTTCGGGCGGTCCTCGCAGCCGACCATCGGCTACGACTACGACACCTTCGCGGCCGACCTGAACACCGTGATGGAGACCCTCGACCTGAAGGACGCCGTCCTGGTCGGTTTCTCCATGGGCACCGGCGAGGTCGCCCGCTACGTGTCCACGTACGGCTCCGGCCGTGTCGCCAAGGTCGCCTTCCTGGCCTCGCTCGAGCCCTGCCTGCTGAAGAGCGACGACAACCCGGACGGCGTCGCCCCGAAGGAGTTCTTCGACGGCGTCGTCGCCGCCGTCAAGGCCGACCGCTACGCCTACTACACGGCCTTCTTCAACGACTTCTACAACCTCGACGAGAACCTGGGCACCCGCATCAGCGAGGAGGCCGTCCGCAACAGCTGGAACACTGCGGCCCGCGGCGGCTCCTTCGCCGCGTCCGCCGCGCCGGCGACCTGGTACACCGACTTCCGCGCCGACATACCGTCCGTCGACGTGCCGGCCCTGATCCTGCACGGCACCGCCGACCGCATCCTGCCGGCCGAGGGCACGGCACGCCCGTTCCACAAGGCGCTCCCGTCGGCCGACTACGTCGAGATCGAGGGCGCCCCGCACGGTCTGCTGTGGACCCACGCCGAGGAGGTCAACACCGCCCTCCTCGCCTTCCTGGCGAAGTGACGCCGCACCGTTGACCCGCCGGGTGACGCCGGAGCCCCCGGCGTCACCCCGGCCCCCGGTTCCCCGGCGCGGGAACCGGACGAGCTCAGGAGAGCAGACACCCCATGCAGTTCGGCATCTTCACCGTCGGGGACGTGACCCCCGACCCCACCAACGGTCGCACTCCGACCGAACGCGAGCGCATCAAGGCGATGGTGGCCATCGCGCTCAAGGCCGAGGAGGTCGGCCTGGACGTCTTCGCGACCGGCGAGCACCACAACCCGCCGTTCGTACCGTCGTCGCCGACCACCATGCTCGGCTACATCGCCGCCCGCACCGAGAAGCTGATCCTGTCCACGTCCACGACGCTGATCACCACGAACGACCCGGTGAAGATCGCCGAGGACTACGCGATGCTCCAGCACCTGGCCGACGGCCGGGTCGACCTCATGCTGGGGCGCGGCAACACCGGTCCGGTCTACCCGTGGTTCGGCCAGGACATCCGACAGGGCATCAACCTCGCCAAGGAGAACTACACGCTGCTGCGCCGGCTGTGGCGCGAGGACGTCGTGGACTGGGAGGGCACGTTCCGGACGCCGCTCCAGGCCTTCACCTCGACACCGCGGCCCCTGGACGGCGTCCCGCCCTTCGTCTGGCACGGCTCCATCAGGTCCCCCGAGATCGCGGAGCAGGCCGCCTTCTACGGCGACGGCTTCTTCCACAACAACATCTTCTGGCCGGCCGACCACACCAGGCGCATGGTGCAGCTCTACCGGCGCCGGTTCGCGCACCACGGCCACGGCCGGCCGGAGGACGCCATCGTCGGCCTGGGCGGACAGGTCTTCATGCGCAAGAACTCGCAGGACGCCGTAAGGGAGTTCCGTCCCTACTTCGACAACGCGCCGGTGTACGGCCACGGCCCGTCGCTCGAGGACTTCACCGAGCAGACCCCGCTGACGGTGGGTTCTCCCCAGCAGGTCATCGAGCGGACCCTGTCGTTCCGGGAGAGCGTCGGCGACTACCAGCGTCAGCTGTTCCTGATGGACCACGCGGGCCTGCCTGTGAAGACCGTCCTTGAACAGCTGGACATCCTCGGCGAAGAGGTCGTGCCCGTCCTGCGGAGGGAATTCGCGAAGGGACGTCCGGCCGACGTGCCGGAGGCCCCCACGCACGCGTCCCTTCGAGCCGTCCGGGAGGTGTCCGCCGCATGAAGCTGATCGTCGTCTCCGCGGGGCTGAGCACCCCCTCCTCCACCCGCCTGCTCGCGGACCGGCTGGCCGAGGCGGCCCGCGACGAACTCGCCGCCCGGGGGCAGGCGCCGTCGACCGAGGTCGTGGAGCTGCGGGAACTGGCCGGCGACATCGCGGGCCGCCTCGTGACCGGCTTTCCGCCGCCGCGACTGAGCGCCGCGATCGACGCGGCGACGGCGGCTGACGGCCTGATCGTGGTGACTCCCGTGTTCGCGGCTTCCTACAGCGGTCTCTTCAAGTCCTTCTTCGACGTGATCGATCCGGACGCCCTCTCCGGGAAGCCGGTCGTGATCGCGGCGACGGGCGGTACCGCCCGCCACTCCCTGGTCCTTGAGCACGCCGTACGCCCGCTCTTCGCCTACCTCCGCGCCGTCGCCGTCCCCACCGCCGTGTTCGCGGCCTCCGAGGACTGGGGCTCGGGGGGAGACGAGTACACCGACGGCCTGCCCGGCCGCGTCCGCCGGGCGGGCGTCGAGCTCGCCGCGCTCATGGCGGCGCGCCCGGTCGGTGAAGAGCCCGAGGACGACGTCACCGTCCTCGAACGGCAACTCGCCGACCTGCGCTTCGACTGAGACGGGCCCCTGGGCCGGGCGACGGCGGGGTGGTTCATATGGTTCATACTGTTCCGCCGTATGAGCGTGAACCGAGTGACGACAAGGACCGTGCCCGAGGAAACCGAGGGTGTACGGACGCCGCTGCGCGGCAGGGACGCCGAACTGGCGTTCATCGAGGCGCGGCTCGACGCGCTCGACCGGGGCGAAGGCGGGATCATCCGCGTCGAAGGCCCCGTCGGCATCGGCAGGTCCAGGATCCTCGCGGAGTCCGCGGCGGCCGCGAGGCGGCGCGGGACGAGGGTGTTCGAGGGAGCGGCGGACCCCGACGAACAGTTCGTGCCGCTCGGCCCGCTCCTCGACGGTCTGCTCTCCGGCGACGAACCGCTGTCGGGCGCCCTCCGTCTCAGGGACCTCGCCACGACGCCCGGCCAGCGCTTCTGGCTGCTCCAGGAACTGGGGGACCGACTGCGGGAGACGGCTCGAAACGGCCCCCTGCTCGTCGTCCTCGACGACCTCCAGTGGTGCGATGACCTGACCCTCCTCACCTTCAACACCCTCGCGGCCGGACTCTCGGCGCACGCCATCCTGTGGCTGGCCGCCGTGCGCGGCGGCAGCGTGCCGTCGGGAGTGCGCACGACCCTGGACCGGATCCGGCAGGCAGGCGCACACGAGCTGGCGCTGGGAGCGCTGGACGACCAGGCGACCACACGGATCACCGAGGACGTCCTCGGCGCCGCGCCCGACCCGGACGTCCTCTGCATCGCCCGCCGCGCCGAAGGAGTCCCGCAGCTGCTGGTCGAGCTGCTCGGCTCGCTGCGGGAGGCAGTGACGATCGAGAACGGCACGGCCAGGCTGTCGGCCGGACCCCCCGCCCCACGGGAACTTCCCTCTGTCGTGCGCCGCCTCGACCAGCTGTCCGACGAGGCACGGGAGCTGGTGCAGACGGCGGCCGCCGTGGGCGGCCCGGTCACCGTCGCGCTGCTGGCCGAACTGCTCGGCAGGTCCTCGGCGGCGCTCATCACAGCGGTACGGGAATCCCTCGACGCCGATCTGATCACCGAAAGCGGGGATCGTCTCGCCTTCCGCCACGACCTGATCCGCGAGGCGGTGGAGGCCGGCCTCCCCCTGCCCCTGCGTCAGGCTCTGCGTGGTCAAGTCGCCGAGCTGCCGCCGGGGAGCGCGGCCTCCCCCGCCGAGCGTCTCGGGCCTTCGGCCGGGAGGGCGGCGCCGGCGGGTGCGGCGGAGGCCGGGAAAGCGGGACCAGAAGACGCGGCGGAGGCCGACCGGCTGCGCTCCGCCGCGGCGGAACTCGCGGCCACCGCTCCCGGACCCGCCGCGGAGCGCAGCCTCAAGGCCCTGGAACTCACCGCGGCGGACGCTCCGGAGCGGCCGCGGGTCATCGCCGAGACGATCCCGCTGCTCTGGCAGACGGGCCGGGCCGCCCAGGCGCGTGAGCTGGGAGCCTCCGCCCTGGCGGCCGGCGGTCTCGGACCTGAGGACGAGGCGCGCATACGCCTTGCCCTGGCACGCCTCGCCGCACCGTTCGACTTCTCCGAGGCGGTCCGGCAGGCCCGCGCCGGGGCGGCACTGCCCGGGATCCCCGTGGACGTGAGGGGGCGACTGCTCGCCATGCTCGCTGTCGGCCTCTCGATGTCGGGCGAGCACTCGGCGGCCGAGCAGGTCGCCGCGGAGGCGTGGGAGACCGCAGCGGCAGCGGGGGACCGCTCCGCCGAGGCCACGTTGACGACGGTCCACTCGGCCGTGAGTTTCCACCGCATGGACCTGACCGAGGCGTTCCGGCAGGCCGAGCGGGCCGCCGCGCTGGCCGACGCCCTGGGCGTCAGCACCTCGCTGTGGGTTCCGGAGGCCTTGTGGCACGCTCTCCTGTCGAACACCACCGGACGCTCAGCGGAGGCGCTCGCCGCCGCGGAGGACGGCATCCGGATCACCAGGGAGCAGGGCCGGACGGCGGCCACCCGTATGTGGCTCATGACCCGCTCCCGCATCCTTCTGGAGGCCGGACGGCTGACGGACGCCCGGGCCGACGCCGAGGCCGCGTCCGCGACGACCGACGATCTCGGCCCGGGCAACTTCGCCGACGTCACGCTCCGGTACGTGATGATGCGCGTCGCCCTCCACACCAACGACCAGCAGACCGCACGAACGTACGCGGCGGAGGCGAGGCGCATGCGGAGCGACGGGGCACCAGTCGTCCGGCACTTCGGCTCCTGGATGCTGGCACTGATGGCCGACTTCGAAGGCCGGCCCGACCGTGCCATGGCCGAACTCGACGAGGTGATGACGTCGCCCGCCGCGGACCGGCCGGCCTACGCCGGCTTGGTCGACCCCGCGGACGCCCCGTTCCTCGTCCGCCTGGCGCTGCGTGCCGGCGCGCACGAACGGGCCGCGCAGGCAGTGGCCCTCGCCGAGCGACTTGCCGTGCTCAACCCCGACCTCACGTTCCTCGCCGCCACCGCCGCGCACGCCCGGGGGCTCCTCGACAACGACCTCGCCCCTCTCGTACGCGCCGTCCGGCTGTACGAGGACTGCCCTCGGCCGTTGGCCCGGGCCTCGGCACTGGAGGACGCCGGACGCAAGCTGGCGGCCACCCGCATGCCCGAAGCGGTGCCGTACTTCGACACGGCCCTCGCGCTCTACGCGCGAGCGGGCGCCGAGCGGGACGTCGCACGCGTCCGCCGGCGCCTGCGGGCCGCTGGTGTCCGCCGCCGGCCCTCGACGGCCGGACTCTCCGGTGCATGGCCCGAGCTGACGGCCGCGGAGATACGGGTGGTACGGCTCGTGGCCCGAGGGCTGACCAACCAACAGGTGGCCGAGCACCTCTCCCTCTCGCCGCACACGGTGAGTTCGCACCTGCGCCGGGCCTTCACCAAGCTGGACATCACCTCGCGCGTGGAGCTGACCCGGCTGGTGAAGCATCGCGACAGCGGAGAGTAGTCGCTTCGTATCCCCCGTGGGCGTCATGGCAATGGACGATTCGTGTGATGTGCCGACGTCGTCGCTTCCTCAGAATGATCAAGAGCCGCGGAATGGAAAAGTCCGCGGGGAACCGTTGGTCGAGAGAGGAACAGCGCATGACCGTAAGGCTCCAGCGAGCCCGCCCCGGCAGCCCCGAGCTCCAGGCGCTCGTCGACGAGCTCGCGGAGCGGCTCGGCCGGTCCGTCGCCGTCGACGACCCGCTGGTCCGCATGGTCTGCACGAGCCGCCACTTCGGCGACGAGGACCCGGTCCGCATCGGCACCCTGTTGCAGGGCCGCGCCGACAACGCGACCATCCGCTACGTCCTCGCCCAGGGCGTGACCCAGTGGTCCCGAGCCGGATTCATCGATGGCCGTGACGATCTCGGACTGCTGCCCCGTTACGTCGTGCCCCTGCGCGAGCGCGGGCATCTCCACGGGCTGCTCCTGGTGGTCGTGCCCGAGAAGACGCTCTCAGAGCACGAAACACGTGCCATCGCCCGGGCCGCGGACGCCATGGCCGCCCAGATGCACGGAGAGCACATCGCCACCGACACCCGGAAGGCCGACGAGCGGGACCTCGTCCTCGAACTCGTCGGCACCGACGTCGCCGCCCGTACCACCGCACGGCGGCGAGGCAAGGAACTCGGACTGCTCGGAGCAGCCGAGCACGTCCTGGTCACCGTCGTCCAGCTGAGCTGCGCGACGGAGCTCGTGCGGCAGTCCGAGGCGGCCCTGTGGGGGGCGCTGGAGGGGTTCCGGCAGACGCGTTCGGCCACGGGCCTCATCGCGATCGGCAAGGAGCGGGCGACACTGCTCCAGCTGCGCGACCGCCCACCCGGCCAGGACGAGGTCACCGCACAGTCCGCTCGCATCCTGGACGAACTCGGCACCTTCCTGGGCCCGTCGGCGGGCCCCGTGATCGGCGTCGGCGGCCGGCACCCCAGCCTGGACGACGCATGGACGTCGTACGAGCAGGCGCTCGTGGCGGCACGCGCGGCACGCCGACTGCCCACCCTGAACAGCGCCGGTGACTGGGAGCTGCTCGGGGAGCTCGCGGTGCTGCTCCAGCTCCCCGAGCACGCCCTGAACGCGTCTTTGGTCCCGAAGCCGCTCCATGCCCTGAGCGACACTCATGGCGGCGACCGCCTGCGGGACACCCTGCGCTGTTTCCTCGAACACGCGGGATCGATTTCCCGGACCGCGGACACGCTGGGAATCCACCGCACCTCGCTCTACTACCGCCTGCGCCAGATTCAGGAGATCACCGGACTCGACCTCGACGACGGCGCCCACCGGCTCACTCTGCACCTCGGCCTCAGGATCGAGGAACTCCTCGCCCCGGGCGGCGACGGGGCCGTCTGACCACGGACTCGCTTCGACAAAGCGAGGAGGATCCACGGCCCGATTCCTACAGCTCGCGGTGGTGCGGGCGGCGGGCCCCATTCGATGATGTTCGCGACGGGCGGGAGCGATGTACCGCCTCTGACCAGGGGAGAGGTCATGAAGGAACTGATCACGACGGACGGCACGCGGCTCGCGTACCAGGACACCGGCGGCGAGGGCGTCCCACTGGTGATGCTGCACGGCTGGGGGCAGACGCAGGCGATGTTCCGCCACCAGATCGAGGGGTTGGCGCCCGGCCGTCGCGTCGTCACCGTCGACCTCCGCGGCCATGGGAAGTCCGGCAAGCCGCGTCACGGCTACCGCATCGCCCGGCTCTCCCGCGATGTGCTCGAACTCGTCGACCATCTCGGTCTTGACCGTTTCGACGCACTGGGCTGGTCCATGGGTGTCTCGGTGTGGTGGAGCTTCATCGACCAGTACGGGACCGGACGGATCCGGCGCTTCGTCGCCGTCGACCAGCCCGCGGCAGTCGCCGCCGTGCCCTGGATGACCGAGCGGGAACAGCGGGACTCCGGTGCCATCTTCGATGTGTCGGGGCTGTTGTACCTGGGTGCGGCCCTCGCGGGGCCGGAGGGCGACGCGGTCCGCGCCGACTTCGTGCGCGGCATGTTCTCCGGCGAGCCCGACCCCGAGGTACTGGCCTTCGTCGGCGAGGAGATCCGGTCGACACCCGCCTACGCGGGCGTACCGCTGCTGTTCGACCACTGCGCGCAGGACTGGCGCGACGTGCTTCCCCTGATCGATGTGCCGACCCTGGTGATCGGCTGTGAGGGAAGTCATGTGCACCCCGATTCGCAGCGCTTCGTCGCCGAGCGGATTCCCGGCGCACGCCTGCACGTCTTCGCCTCCGACGTGGCGAGCTCGCACTTCCCCTTCCTGGAGAACCCGCCGGCCTTCAACGCCGTGGTGGAGAAGTTCCTGGCCGAGGAGCCGGCGAACGGGGTGTGAATCCGCCCTCCGCCCGCCCGCACCTACGGCTAGGAGTCCCCATGCCCCTCACACTGATGTCCCGTGCGCCCGAACGGGTGCCCCGGCAAGCGCCCGATCCGGCCCCGTCCTCCTCCCGCTCGGGGTGGCTGGTCCAGATGCTTTCCGAGATGCCGGAGACGAACGACCGGACCCACGTCTACCTCGGCGTCCATGTCCGCGGGCCCGTCACCGTCGTCCACGAGCGCGCCAAGACCCTGTTGGAACCCAACGACCTGATCTTCTGCGACCCGGCCCGACAGCACCTGCTGCGGTTCGGCGAGGACTGCCGGATGATCTTCTTCCGGGTGCCCCGCTGCTATCTGGGCGTCACGGAGCCGGAACTGAACCAGGTGCTCGGCGTACCCGTACGCGGCGGGGAGGGGATCGGGGCGCTGGCGTCCGACTTCCTGACCGCGCTCGCCGCCGAGGCGGAGTTCCGACGGTCCACGATCGGGGACCGGCGTGCCCGGACGGCCGTACACCTCCTCTCCGTCCTGGTCATGGAGCTCCTCGAAGCGGACACGACGGACGAGGCCGACGACGCGTCCGGGGCCGTCAACGAGATGCTGTCCCGTATCCACGGCTACATCGAAGAGCATCTGATGGACCCGGACCTCTCACCGGAGTCGATCGCACGCGCCCACCACATCTCCGTCCGGTACCTGCAGAAGCTCTTCCAGAACGACGGCAGCACGGTGAGCCAATGGGTGCGGCGGCGCAGGCTCGAGTTCTGCCGGCTCGAACTGGGCCGCTCCAACCGGAGGATCACCATGGCCGCGGTGGCACACCGCTGGGGCTTCAGCAGCCCCTCGCACTTCAGCCGCACGTTCCGCGGGGCCTACGGCATGAGCCCCAGCGAATGGCAGGCGCTGGCGACCTCGGCCTTCGCGACGACGACTGCCGGCGCCCAGGACGAGCGAAGGCGCTGAGACGCGTGTGCGCCGTCGTGTCAGCGCGGATGCACGCACGTACAAGAGGTACCGCTAGCACGGCCCTACCGTGAGTAACCGTCGCACGGACCTCTTGCCGCATTCCGGGCCGCGCCCTGACCGTCGTGACGACGCCCCACCCGTGGCCCGACACCGAGAAGAGAACTCGCATGACCAACCCCACCGTCGTCCTCGTGCACGGTGCCTTCGCCGACGCGACAGGCTGGATAGGCGTCATCTCGGAACTGCGGAGCAGCGGTATCCCGGTGATCGCTCCGTCGAACCCGCTGCGGGGCCTGACGTCGGACGCCGCCTACCTCGCCTCCGTCCTGGCCCAGGTCGACGGCCCGGCCGTACTCGTCGGCCACTCGTACGGCGGTGCGCTGATCACCGTGGCCGGCGCCGCGGAGAACGTCGTGGGGCTCGTCTACGTGGCCGCCTACGTGCCCCACGAGGGCGAGAGCCTCGGCCAGCTCCAAGGGAGCTTCCCCGAGTCCCCGCTGACGGGCAGCCTGAAGGAGTGGACCTACCCGCTCCTCGACGGCGACTCCGGGGTCGAGGTCACCATCGAGGAGAAGGCCTTTCCCTCCGTGTTCGCGGGGGACGTGCCCGAGGACGTCGCCGGCGTCCTGGCAGCGGCCCAACGCCCGCTCGCCACGGCCGCCTTCACCGAGACCGCGTCCGCGGCGGCGTGGCGGACCAAACCGTCCTGGGCCCTGGTGGCCGGGGCGGACCGCACGATCAGCCCCGAGGTCCAGCGCTTCGGCGCCGCACGGGCCGGCGCCGTCGTCGTCGAACTTCCGGACGCCTCCCACGCCGTCGTCCTCTCCGAGCCCACACGGGTCGCCGACCTGATCAGGGACGCGGTACGGGCGACGAGCTGACCGACCGGCCTCCGCGACGACAGGAGCGGGACCGGGCCAGTCGGGGTACCACCCCGCGCTCGGGCCGGGCCCGGCCCGAAACGGAGGATCTACCCACCTGGCCGTGGAGCGTCTGAAGTGAGGGTGTGGATCAGACCTTCTCGATGGCCACACGGCTGTGAGAGGCGGTGAGCATTCCGATGTCTTCTCCATCGGACGTCAGGATCGTGACGCGGCCCGGCTGAGCCAGGGCTGTGGCGCAGAGCATCGCGTCGATGGCGTACTCAATGGCCGTGCAGTCCGGCCGTGCGCAGCAGGGTGGCGGCGGACTGGGCGATGGCCCGGGTGACCGGTTCGACCCGCAGCCGGGACAGCGTCCACCTCAGGGCGGCGTCGTTGATCCGGGGGTGGATCACCTCGACGAGGACCGCGGCGGAGGTGATCACCGATACACGCCCCTGAGCCGGGCCCGTTCCCCCAGGGTGCCGACGGTGCGTGGGGGTGCGCACGAGGCCCGAGGGTGTCACACACAGCAGGGCGGAGCTACGTCGCGGCCCGTACTGAAGCCGGTCAGCCGACGAAGCCCGGGACCACCAGGCCGGACTCGTAGGCGATCACCACCGCATGGGTCCGGTTCTGCGCGCCGAGCTTGGTCAGCACATTCCCGACGTGCGTCTTGACCGTCTCCAGGCTCACCGTGAGGGACTCCGCGATCTCCGGATTGGAGAGCCCCGTGGCCATCAGGCGCAGCACCTCCTCCTCCCGGCCGGTGAGGGCGGCCCGCGGCAGGGCCTCTGCGGAGCCCAGCGGGCGGGGGGCGACCATGCGGCCCAGTGCGGCCGGGAAGAGTACAGCTTCGCCCGCCGCCACCACCCGGACCGCCTCGGCGATCTGGCGGACCGGGAGGCGCTTGAGGACGAAGCCGCTGGCGCCCGCACTGAGGGCGGCGGTGACGTAGCCGTCGTTCTCGAAGGTGGTGATCACCACGACCTTCGGCGGTTCGGCCGCTTCGGCAAGGAGCCGGCGGGTGGCCTCGATCCCGTTGAGACGCGGCATCCGGACGTCCATCAGGACCACGTCCGGCCGCAGGCGCTGCGCCCGTTCGACCGCCTCGACGCCGTCGGCGGCCTCGCCGACCACCGTGATCCCCGGCTGTGCGGCGAGCAGCACGCGCAGGCCGCTGCGCGTCACCTCGTCGTCGTCGGCGATGAGGAGCGTGACGGCGGGTAGGGCCGTGCCTTCGCCCGCGTCGGATCCACTCACGCCGACACCTGCACCGGCAGCCGTACGGCCAGCCGCCAGTGCTGCGTCCCGTCCGGCCCGGCCTGGAACTCACCGTGCAGCAGCCGGACGCGCTCGGCCAGTCCGGGCAGACCGTGGCCGGAGGTAGGGAAGGCGCGTGTGCCCGTCCCCGCCCCCGTCCGGTTGACCACCGTGATATCCAGTCCGTCCGGCCCGGCCGCCACCCGGACCCCGATCGGGCCGCCAGCCCCGTGCCGCAGCGCGTTCGTCAGCCCCTCCTGGAGGATCCGGTACGCCGCCCGGGAGAGCGTCCCCTGGACCTGCGCCAGCTCGCCCGACAGCTCCGGTTCCACCACCGCCCCCGCGTGCCGCAGCCGGTCCAGCAGCTCGGGGAGGTCGGCCAGGGTCCGGGTCGGCGCCGTCCCGGACTGTTCCTCGCGCAGCACTCCGAGTACGTAGTCCAGGTCCTCCAGCGCGGCCCGCGTCGACTCCTCGATGCTGCGCATGGCGGCCCGCGCCGCCTCCGGGTCGGCGGAGAGCACCTCGCCCGCCACCGCCGCCTGGATGGTGGCCGCCGTCAGCGTGTGCCCGATCGAGTCGTGCAACTCGTGGGCCAGCCGGTTGCGTTCGGCCAGCAGCAGCTCCCGTTCGGCCGCCAGCGCGAGCCGCTCGGCCGCCGACGGCCCCAGCAGCCGTGGCGCCGACCATCGCAAGGCCTTCGACACCAGTACGCAGACGGCCACCGCCAGCAGGATGCACACGGCTGCCACCACCCAGCTCCACCCGCCCGACGTCCGGACGGACGTGCCAAACAGACTCACCCGCGCCTCGCCGCCGAGCCAGTTCCCCGGCAGGGAGAGGCCCATGACGAACAGCACCCCGCTCGCCAGCGCCCCCGTCCACCCGGCGGCCACGTGCAGCACCAGCCAGAGCGGGGTCCGCCAGCGGTCGAGGCCGAGGGAACCGGAGTTCCGCCGACCGGCCACCGGATCGGGCAGCGGCACCCGCAGCATCCGCCGGGCGGACGCGACCAGCGCCCGCCTTACGGGGCGCACCAGTCCGACCAGGCCGACCAGTACCGCCCAGACGAGCAGGACCAGGACGATCTGGGCGCTCTCGGGTGCGGATCGCCACGACAACGCCGGCAACAGGGCGAGAGGCAGCAGCGGAAGGCTCGCCAACGCGCCGCAGTAGGCGAACAGCGCACCCGAATACGTGGAGCCGCGCAGCAGCGGCCGGATTCCCCTGATCATGATCGCCAGTATCGCCGGGCAGCCCACCAGCAGCCTCCCCCGATCGGGGGAGCGATATCTCCCGTCTTCCCGCGATGCGGTCAAAGGGTCCTGGAATCCAGGATCGTGCTCCGACACCCCGACCAAACGATTCCCCAGGAGTTGACTCATGCGTGCTCAGACCCGCCAGCAGAGTGGCAGGCGACGACGGGCCCTGCCCGCCGCATCCGCGATGGCCATCGCCGTCATGACCCTGGGCGCCCTCACCTCGCCCGCCACCGCCTCTGCCGCCAGGCCGGACGCCGTCCAGCAGACCCTGAACGCCCTGGTGCGCGACGACGGTATGCCCGCCGTCCTGGCGAGCGTCCAGGACCGCAGCGGCCGTACGCGCACCTACACCGCAGGAGTCGGCGACCTGGCCACCGGCTCGAAGGTCCCCAAGGACGGCCAGGTACGGATCGGCAGCAACACCAAGGCGTTCACGGCGGTCGTGGTCCTGCAACTGGTCGGGGAAGGGAAGATCGGCCTCGATACCTCCGTCGACACCTACCTGCCCGGCCTCGTCCGCGGGGAGGGGATCGACGGCCGCCACATCACCGTCCGCCAGCTCCTCCAGCACACCAGCGGACTCCCCGAGTACGGCATCCACGTCGATGACGACGAGATCAGGAACCGGTACTTCGAGCCGCGTGAGCTGCTCGACATCGCCCTCCGCTACAAGGCCGACGCGGCTCCGGGGACAACATGGGGGTACAGCAACACCAATTACATCCTGGCCGGTCTGATCGTCCAGAAGGTCACCGGCCGCCCCCTGGCCGAACAGATCGACCGGCGCATCATCAAGCGCATCGGGCTGCGCCACACCTACTTCCCCGCGCCCGGTGAGATGACCATCCGAGAGCCGCACCCCCAGGGCTACCACCGCAACCCGGCGGACGGACCGCTGCGCGACTTCACGGAGATGGACCCCTCCGTAGGCTGGGCGGCAGGCCAGTTGATCTCCACCAACTCCGACCTCAACCGCTTCTTCGCGGCACTCCTCGCCGGGCGCCTCCTCCCGGCGGCCCAGCTCGCCGAGATGCGCACGACCGTACCCGCCGGAACCTCCGGCCTCCGCTACGGGCTGGGGCTCACGAGCAGGCCGCTGTCGTGCGGCGGCGTCTACTGGGGCCACGGCGGCGACATCGCGGGGTACGAGACCCGGGGCGGTGTCACCGAAGACGGCCGCGCCGCCAGCGTCGCGGTCACCAACATCCCGACGGACGAGGCGGCCACGCAGCACGTGAAGGACGCCGTGGACAGGGCCTTGTGCGGATGAATCAGGCACTCGGCAGCCAGCGGCCGGGCGACCCGAACAACAACCAAACGATTCCACGGGAGTTGACTCATGCGTGCGCAGACCCGGCAGGGCCTTCGTTCCTCAACCCGCCAGCAGGGCGGCAGGCGGCGCCGAGCCCTGCCCGCCGCATCCGCGATGGCCATCGCCGTCATGACCCTGGGCGCCCTCACCCCGCCCGCCACCGCCTCTGCCGCCAGGACGGACGCCGTCCAGCAGACCCTGAACGCCCTGGTGCGCGACGACGGTATGCCCGCCGCGCTGGCGAGCGTCCAGGACCGCAGCGGCCGTACGCGCACCTACACCGCGGGGGTCGGCAACCTGGCCACCGGCGAACCGGTACCCGCCGACGGCCAGGTACGGATCGGCAGCAACACCAAGACCTTCGTCGCGGTCGTCGTCCTCCAGCTGGTCGCCGAGCGGCGGGTGGACCTGGACGCCGCCATCGACACCTACCTGCCCGGCCTCGTCCGCGGGGAGGGGATCGACGGCCGCCACATCACCGTCCGCCAGCTCCTCCAGCAGACCAGCGGACTCCCCAACTACAGCAACTACCTCGGGGACGACGTCCGGTACTACGCCCCCCGCGAACTGCTCGCCACAGCCCTCCAGCACCCGGCCGACTTCGCCCCCGGGACGAGTTGGAAGTACAGCAACACCAACTACGTGCTCGCCGGCCTGATCGTCCAGAAGGTCACCGGCCGCCCCCTCGCCGAGGAGATCGACCGGCGCATCATCAAGCGCATCGGGCTGCGCCACACCTACTTCCCCGCCCCCGGTGACGCGAGCATCCGGGAGCCCCACCCCCACGGCTACTACAGGGAATCGGCGGACGCGCCGCTGCGCGACATCACGGAGATCGACCCCTCCTGGGGCTGGGCGGCAGGCCAGATGGTCTCCACCGGCTCCGACCTCAACCGCTTCTTCAGCGCACTCCTGGCCGGCCGCCTCCTGCCCCCGGCCCAGCTCGCCCAGATGCGCTCCACCGTCCCCGCCGAAGCGACCTTCGGCCCCGGCGCCCGCTACGGACTTGGACTCGTCAGCAGGCCGCTGCCGTGCGGCAGCCTCTCCTGGGGCCACGGCGGCAGCTTCCCGGGGTACGAGACCCGGGGCGGCGCCACCGACGACGGCCGTGCCACCAACGTCGCGGTCACCATGCAGCTCACCGACGAGGCGGCCCGGAGGAGTCTCGAACGCGCCGTGGACACCGCCCTGTGCCGTTGAACCCCGGGGGCGTTCCGTGAAACGACCGATGGGCCCGACACGACGTCGGGCCCATCGGCCTCACCCCCGACCGCCGATGCGATCGCCGTCGCCCCGGCCGGCTTCACCACGGTCAACAAGTGGGAGGCCGGATTCGCGGACAGCCTCGCCCTCGGTATCCGCTGCGAGGCTCCGGGCATGGGCATCCCCACCGCCTGCCCTACGTGAACACCGCCCTCGCTGCCCATCACGCGTACCGGCGGAGCCTCGCCGAACTCCTCGAGATGGGTTCCTGGTCGGGAGCTACGAGCCCCACCGCCCGAAGTCCGGCGGCGGGGCCGACCGCTTCCGCTGGGAGGAAGCCGTCGATGAGGCACGCCACTTCGCGTTCCAGGGTCGGTGGGCCGGGAGTCGTGCTGGTCCTGGGCCTCATGGCGGTACTGCTCGACCCTGCCGTCCCGGAGATGGCCGAAGTCGACCGCGCGCTCAAGGTCCGCGACAAGACGGGCCTCTGACGGCTCATCACTTTTTCCTGATGCTTGCAGCCCTCTTTCACTGCCATGTGAACTGTGAAATTGTACGGTCACACTTTCCGCGGCTATGCCAGCTCCGGGAGTGCTCAACTTCCGTTGCCATCACGGTCCGCACCCCCCCACCGCCGTGCCCCACGCACGGCTGCCGACCGGCCTGGAGGCCATCGCCATGCGCAAACCCCCCACTCTCAGGAAACTCACCCAACTGCTGATACCCACCGTGGCCGTCGCCGGCCTGGGGCTCACCGTGCTCGCCCCCCATGGCGCCGCGACCCCGGCCGGCACTGGGGCACCCAAGTCCGCACCGAGGTCGGCGCCCGCCCCACAGCCCGCCTCCGCCACCGTGCTTGCCGCCGATCTCGCACCCGGACACACCGCCGACCCCGCCCGATCGGCCTCGAAGGCCTCGAACCCCGCGCAACGCCCTCCGCTCCCCGCGGCCCAGAACGCCGCAGAGCGCAAGCAGGCCCGCTCTGCTGCGAAGGCCGCGGCGGACTGCAACGTCAGCGACTTCACCGCGAAGACCGGCGCTGCCCTGGTCGAGCAGATCAAGAAATCGGAAACCACCTGCATCAACACGCTGTTCGGCGTGACCGGTGAAGACTCCAAGGCCCTCTTCCGCGAGGAACAGATGGTCACGGTGGCGAACGCACTCAAGGACGTCGCGGCCAACTACCCGGGGGACAACAGCACTTTCGCAACCCAGGTGGTGCTGTACCTGCGCGCCGGCTACTACATCCAGTACAACCAGCCTGAGAACGTCGGTGAATACGGCCCGACTCTGAAGAGCGCCATTCAGGGCGCCCTGGATGCCTTCTTCGGCTCGTCCCACGCCTTCGACGTCACCGAGGCCAACGGAGAAACCCTGGGCGAGACGGTCACCCTGATCGACAGCTCCGGAGAGAACGCCCGCCACCTCGACGTGGTCAAGCGTCTGCAGAAGGACTACGACTCGTCGTACGACCAGTTCTACGGGATGCTCGCGGCGGTCAACAACACCTACACCGTGCTCTTCCGCGGCCACCAGCTGCCGGAGTTCGTGGAAGCCGTGAAGGCGGACCCGAGCGTCCTCACCGGACTGCGTGACTTCGCCGTCGCCCACGACGATCTGCTCGGCACCGACAAGTCCTACCTGGCCAGCAACGCCGGACGCGAACTCGGCCGCTTCCTGCGGCACGCCGACCTCAAGGACACCGTCAAGCCGTTGGTCAAGGAGCTGCTCGGCCGCAGCGAGATCACTGGACGCACTGCCCCGCTCTGGGTCGGCCTCGCCGAGATGACGGATGAGTTCGACAAGGGGAACTGCGCCGAGTACGAAACCTGTGACCTGCAGAACCGCGTGCGCGACGCCGTGCTGACGGTCAAGCACGCATGCGGTCCGAGCGCGAAGATCCTCGCGCAGGAGCTGACCGCGTCCGAACTCTCGGCCACATGCGACAGCATCCTCAAGCAGGACCCGGTCTTCCACAACATCGTCAAGGACAACGGCCCGGTCAAGGACGACAACAACACCAGCATCGAGATCGTCGCCTTCAACTCCAGTACCGACTACAAGACCTACGCCGGTGTCGTCTTCGGCATCGACACCAACAACGGCGGCATGTACCTGGAAGGCGACCCGGCCGCTGAGGGCAACCAGCCGCGCTTCATCGCCTACGAGCAGCCGGCCCAGGACGGCGCCTTCCAGATCTGGAACCTCAACCACGAGTACACCCACTACCTCGACGGCCGCCACGACATGTACGGCGACTTCGCAGCCGGGCAGACCACCCCGACCGTGATGTGGGTCGAGGGTTTCGCCGAGTACGTCTCCTACTCGTACCGCGGCATCACCTACGACAGGGCGATCGAGGAGGCGGGCAAGAACACCTACAAGCTCAGCCGGCTCTTCGGGACCACCTACGACAACGCCGACACCACCCGTATCTACCAGTGGGGCTATCTGGGCGTCCGTTACATGCTCCAGTCGCACCCCGCGGACGTGGCAACCCTGCTCGGCCACTACCGCGCAGGCGAGTACGACGCGGCCCACAGCCTGCTCCGCGACACCATCGGCACCAAGTACGACGCCGACTTCGCAGACTGGCTGAGCAAGTGCGCCGGCGGCGACTGTGGCCAACTGCCGGCCCGGAGCGGCCGGTGACCGGGGCCTCGGCCACCGACAAGAACTGAGGCAGGAGAGCCTGGTGTCCCGCGCATCGTTCGTGCGCGGGACACCAGGCCTGCCTTCGCGGGTCCGGGAGCCCCAGCCGAGCGGCTGCAGTCCGGCATGGCCAACTGAAGGCAGCGGAAGAGCAGTGTCATAGCGCTCTTCTGCCATGGCAGGTGCGATGTCCGCCGACTGGGAGGCGGCCGGCGGCAGGGTGGATCGCTTGATCTGCAGTCCGGCCGCTGCAATCCCCCCACGCTCCTGCCTCTACCCTTGAGGCCGCCGGTTGACGGACGACGAACAGCGATGGAAGCGATGGAACGGGACGTGCGGTGAAGGCGGGGGAAGCGAATGACGGAGAACTGATAGGCAAGGTACTCGGGGGGCGTTACCGGGTGACCTCCGTGGTCGGGCGCGGCGGTATGGGAGTGGTCGCCCGGGCGGTGGACGAACTGCTGAACCGAGAGGTCGCAGTCAAGGTCCTGCGATCCTTCACCGACGCCTCCGCGTCCGAACTTGCCGACCTGCGGACCCGGATGCAGCGGGAGGCGCAGGCAGCCGCCCGTATCCGGCACAGCGGTGTGGTCAACGTGCACGACGTGACCGAGGAGCAGGGTCTGCCGGTCATCGTCATGGAATTAGTCGACGGGCCTTCGCTCGACGACGTGTTGACGGAGCGCGGCCCGCTGGATCCGCGCGAGGCCGCGGCGATCGGCGCCAAGCTGATGGAAGCGCTGGACGCCGCGCACCGGGTCGGCGTACTGCACCGGGACGTCAAGCCCGCCAACGTGCTGATGGAGCAGGGTGGGAGGGTCGTTCTCACTGATTTCGGCATCGCCACCATGGAAGCCTCCGACGACGACGCCATGGCCAAGCTGACCCGCAGCGGTGACATCATCGGCTCTCTCGACTACCTGCCACCGGAGCGCGCGCAGGGCAGGGAGCCCGGTCCCGCGTCGGACATCTGGTCGCTCGGCATGACGCTGTACGCGGCTGTGGAGGGCACTTCGCCTTTCCGCCGCACGTCCGCGTGGTCCACGTTGTCGGCCATCGTCACCGAGCCACTGCCGGAGCCCCGCCGGGCTGGACGACTCACGCCGGTGCTCCAGGCGCTGATGGCGAAGGAACCGGAGGACCGGCCCACCGCAGACCAGGCGCGCGGCATGCTGGAGCGCGTCGCCTCGGGCCGGACGGTGTCCGAGGGCCCGGCTCCCACGCCCATGGTGGTTCCCGGGGCTGCGGCCGCCGTCGTACCGCCCCCCGGGTTCGGCCCCCCGATGTTTCCCCAGCCCACCCCGCAGCCTCCTCCTCCGCATACTGGCTACGCGCAGCCCAACCTGCCGCCGACGCTTCCGCAGCCCGGCGCGCCGGTCGCGGGCCCCACTGGAGTCCCCACTCCCGAAACGAGCCGCACCGCAGCCCGTGGCGCACGCGGCCGCAGCCGCACCCTCATCGCCTCAGCGGCCGCCGTCGTACTCCTCGCCGCAGGCGGCGGAATCACCTATGCTCTGACCGGCCAAGAGGGCGACACGACCGCGAACGGTGCGCAGACGACGCCGCCCGCCGTCAGTTCCCCGGCGGGCAGCGGCCCGTCGTCCTCCGTTGCTCCGGGCGCCTCCTCGAAGCCGTCTCCCTCGGCGAACAAGACGGGTCCCACGACGACGCCCGGCAACAACGGTGCCAAGCCGGCCGAGAGCCCGTCCGCCTCTCCGGAGACCAAGCCAAGTTCCACGGTGAAGGAGCCCACCCCGGTGTCGACGGCCTGCACCGGCTGGAGTCACGAGAACCGCAGCAACGGCTACGGCTACCTGCTCGACAACTCCCACCTCTACACCGGGCCGTACGCGGAGTGCAGCTACGTGTCCGTGGTCAAGACCGGCGTGAAGGTCTATTACCACTGCTACATCACCAACGCCTATGGCAACAAGTGGGTCTACGCCCGCGCCGAGGGCACGAACACCGAAGGCTGGATGTCCAGCACCCACCTCACCCGGGAGAGCGGCACACTGGCCCGCTGCTAGCTTGACTCTGTCGGGGATCTCGTTGTGCGGTCGATTCTCCCCAGCCGCTCCCCAGCGCTGCTTCATTCTCCCCAGATTCTCCCCAGCCGCAGCGGGTTCTCGACGGTGCTTCCGCTGGTGAGACGGCCCTCCTGGGGCTTGCTGAGCCGCTTCGCACAGTCGAGGCGGCGGCGTGTGGGCCGAGGAGGCGATTCACGGGCTGTCGTACGTGTCACCTCTCGGCCTCCTGCCAGACGGAGGTGAGCGCCGTAACGGGGTCGCTGTCGGCCGGTCCTGCCGGCCACCAGTCGCCGTCGTCATCCTGGAGGTAGGGGTACCAGCGGGCGTCAGGGCCCAGGCGCAGCTGGATGCCGTGGTCGGTGAGAGTGAGGCGGTTGCGCCAGGCCCTGAGGGCGGCCCGGGCGGTGGTCATTTCGGTGAGGGCCCCGGTCAGGGCGCTGCGGGCGGCTGTCATCGCCGTCGGGTCGGGGGTGTAGGGCTGTTCGGCGACGGTGATGCCGGTTGGGCCGCCATACCGCCAGGCGCGGGTGAGGCGGGCGAACGCGGTCGGTCTGGCACCAGTGTTCTGGATGAGGTGGTGGAACCACTCGGGTCCGCAGTTGCTCGCGGCGATCCGTGCCGCGTCCTCGCGCTGGGTCAGGTGCAGGCTGGTGGTGTCGCCCGTGAGCAGCCGGGCAGCGCGTGCGGCGGTGTCCGTCATGAGGCGTTCGAGGTCCGTGGTGGACAGACCGGTGCCGGGTGGCGGGGCGGCGGGCAGTGCGGCGGTGTGGGGGGCCGGTTCGGGGAGATCTGGAAGGGGTGGAGTGTGTTCGGCCAGGGCGGCCCAGGCCGCGTAGGCGCCGACGGCCGGGAGGCCGGCCGGCGCCGGTGGGGTGGAGGTCGCTTGGGCGGCCGTACGGCGGGCGCGCAGCTGGGCGAGGACCTCCTCGCGTCCGCGGCCGCGCAGGGCGAACACCACGAAGGGGTCGGCGTCGATGGTGGAGGCGGTGGCGTAGCAGAGTGCGGCGGCGTGTTTGCAGGGGTAGCCCCAGTCGGGGCAGGAGCATTCGGGGTCGAGTTCGGTGGGCTGCGGGAGCAGGGGGACACCGGCGTGGCGGGCGTCGTCGACGAGTTCGGCGGGCATCTCGCCGTCGAGGAGTGCGGCGAGATGCCCGGCCCGGGCTGCGATGGTGTCGAGGAGGGTGTCCCACTGGGCGTCGGTGAGGACGGGCAGGTGGACGGTGGAGCGGTAGGGGCGGGGCCTGCTGCCCTGGACGGCGGCTTTGACCTGGCCGTGGGCGATGGTGGTCGGGCCCACCATGCCCTGGCGGGCGTAGGTGCGTCCGCGGGACAGGCGCCCCGAGTCCATGGTGGAGTCCTCCAGGGCCGTCACCCATGCCTGGCCCCACCAGGTCTCGGCGAAGGCACGCCTGCCGCGGGCGGGCGTGCGGCGCGGGCCGGGGATCGAAGGGCTCATTCCTGCCTCCCCAGGGCGACGAGTTCGGCGAGATCGGCGTCGGACAGTTCGGTCAGAGCGGCCTCACCGGAGCCGACCACGGCGTCGGCGAGCGCGCGCTTGGATTCGAGAAGCTTCGACACCTTGTCCTCCACGGTCCCCTCCGCGAGGAGTTTGTGGACCTGTACGGGCTTGTCCTGGCCGATGCGGTAGGCGCGGTCGGTGGCCTGGTCCTCGACCGCCGGGTTCCACCAGCGGTCGTAGTGCACGACATGGGTGGCACGGGTGAGGTTCAGGCCGGTGCCCGCGGCCTTCAGGGAGAGCAGGAATACCGGCACCTCGCCGCGCTGGAAGCGGTCCACCATCTCCTCGCGCGCGTTGACGGGGGTGCCGCCGTGCAGGAGGAGGGTGGGGACGCCTCGTTCCGCGAGGTGCTTCTCCAGCAGGTTCGCCATCTGCCTGTACTGGGTGAAGACCAACACCGACTCGCGTTCGGCGGTGATGGTATCGACCAGTTCGTCGAGCAACGCCAGTTTGCCGGAGCGGCCGTGCAGCGGTGTGGACTGGCGCAGGTACTGCGCGGGGTGGTTGCAGATCTGCTTCAGCGCGGTGAGGAGCTTCAGGATCAGGCCGCGGCGGGCGATGCCCTCGGCTTCGGCGATCTTCGCCATGGTTTCGCGGACCACAGCCTCGTACAGGCTTGCCTGTTCGGCCGTCAGCGGCACGACGCGGTCGGTCTCGGTCTTGGCGGGCAGTTCGGGCGCGATGCCCGGGTCGGACTTCCTGCGGCGCAGCAGGAAGGGCCGCACGAGACGAGACAAACGCTCAGCGGCCCGCGGGTCCTCGCCCGACTCGATCGCGCGGGCGTGGCGGTCGCGGAACACGGCGAGTGGTCCGAGGAGTCCGGGGGTGGTCCAGTCGAGGAGCGCCCACAGTTCGGAGAGGTTGTTCTCCACGGGGGTGCCGGTGAGGGCGACGCGGGCGCGGGTGGGCACGGCGCGCAGCTCGCGGGCGGTGACGGCGTACGGGTTCTTGACGTGCTGGGCCTCGTCCGCGGCGATCAGCGACCAGGCGTTCTCGGCGAGGGTCTCCCGGTCGCGGCGCAGGACTCCGTAGGTGACCAGGACGATCTCGTCGTCGGCGAGGTCCTTCAGGTGGCGGTCGCCGCCGTGGTAGCGGCGCACGGGGGTGGAAGGCGTGAACCTGGCTGCCTCGCGCTGCCAGTTGCCGAGCAGCGAGGCGGGGCAGACGACGAGTGTGGGGCCCGCGGTGGCGGGGTCGGTCTGGCGGTGCAGGTGCAGAGCGAGCAGGGTGATGGTCTTGCCCAGGCCCATGTCGTCGGCGAGACAGCCGCCGAGACCGAGCTCGCACATCTCGGCCAGCCAGGCGAGGCCCCGTTTCTGGTAGTCGCGCAGCGTGGCATTCAGTGCGGTGGGCTGCGGGGCGGGGGTGCGGGATTCGGGGTCGCGGATACGGGCGACGAGGTCGCCGAGCGCACCGACCGCCGTGCAGCGAAAGGTCTCCCCGTCCCGCTCCGCTTCGCCGGTCAGCGCGGCGCCCAGCGCCTCCATGGGAGTGAGCGGTTCCATCCGGCGGCGCTTGGCGCGGGCCACCAGCTTCGGGTCGGCGACCACCCACTGGTCGCGCAGCCGGACGAGGGGGCGGCGCGTCTCCGCGAGGGCGTCCATCTCGGCCTCGGTGAGCGGGTCTCCGCCGAGCGAGAGCTGCCAGCGGAAGTCGAGCAGGGTGCCGGCGTCGAGCATGCCGCCCGCGCTGGAGCCGGGCGCGGTGCGTTGCCCGATCTCCGCGGTCGCGGTGAATGCCTTGACGAGCTCGCGCGGCCAGTGCACGTCGACACCGGCGGCGCGCAGGGTGTCGGTGGCGTCGCCCAGCAGGTCGAAGGCTTCGTCGTCGGTCAGCCGCAGCCGGTCCGGAGCAGCGTCCTTCAGCAGCCGGTCGAGCGGTGGCCAGACGCGGGCGCCGCGGCGCAGTGCGAGCAGCGTCTCGGTTTCGGCGCGCGGGCCGAGCAGGCGCTCGGTCTCGGCCGGCTCGCTCCACAGCTGTGCGGCCTCCACGACGAGCGCCGGATCCGCAGCGGTGTGCAGCTGGAGGACGGCCCGGAAGTGCCGGCGGCGTCCCTCGGGTACGTCGACCCGCAGCGAGACTCGGACGTCGGCGGTGAACGCGGCAGCGGTCTCCTCGGCCCACTCGTGCAGGGTGGGCACGGCACGCGTCTCGCGCCAGGCGTACGGCAGGGCTCCCATGGCGAGCGGAGCGGCGGGGGTGCGGACCAGGGCGTCGGCGACCGCGTCGCAGAACCGGCGCACCAGCGCGGCCGGTTCGGCGATCCGCAGCGGGGCAGGACCTGGCTCCGGCAGGCAGTGGCCGTGGGGCGGGAAGGCGGCGGCGAGGGCGTCCAGCGTCCGACGCTGGGCCGCGTTGAGGGGGCCCGCCTGCCAGGTGTCGTAGCCGGCGGGGGTGAGGGCCGGGTGAAGACGGCCGTCGGCGAGCAGCCGGAGCGCGAATCGGGCGGCGGTCTGCCAGGCGGCGGCGGACGGGTGCGGTGGCTGTGCCCCGGACAGCGCGGCGACAGCGAGGGCGACGGGCAGCGCGTAACCCTCCGCCTTGCGCCGTCTGACCGAGCGGCCGTGCGGCAAGACGAGCTCCGCCGCCTCGGTCTCGATGCCCGCGGGTGCCGTGCCCTTGGCGGCGGCTGCCCCGGCGGGCTGCCAGAGCAGCAACCGGCCGAGGCGGGACGGCTCGCCGGGCAGGAAGACCGCCGCCCAGCCGTCGTCGAGCAGGCTCCGGGCCCAGGCAGCCGACTCCGGTGTGGCCAATGGCGGCAGGCTACTCGTGCCTGTGCCCTGCTCCCGTACGAGGACTCGTGCCACTCGCTTTTCGCCTCACCGTCGTCCAGGCGGTCTTCACCGCGTCTTCGTCCACCAGCAGGGTCCGACCCCGCCGTCACCGGCGGGAGTGGGCCTTGTTCGCCGCGGTACGCATGCGCTTGGCCAGCCGCTTGTCGACGCCGCGCAAGCCCTCGCCCAGTTCGGCGAGCACCTGGGCGGTGGCTGGGTGCTCCACTCGCCACAGCTCGTCCACCCGCTGTTCGAGCGACTCCGGCGCCGTGTTCCAGTTCTCCAGGAAGCCCCGGGTCAGCTCCTGCCTCTCCTGAGCACCGGCGAGGATCGACAGTCCGTCGATGAGCAGCCACAGTTCCGACTGCTCCGCCCGCGCCGGGTCCACGTCTGCTTCTGCCCCGAGGCGTGCGCCCAGGGTCGCGGTGGCCACCTGGCGGCACCCCTCGGCGTCGGAGTCCGCTGCCTTGCGCAGCACGCGCAGCGCCCGCGGGTCGTCGAGGTCGGCCAGCACCAGTTGGGCCACGGCGCGCTTCGCCGCTGCCTCGCAGCCGTCTCCCACGCATGCGTCGAGCAGCCCTACCGCGGCATCCGTCGCCGAACGGTGTGCCAGCCACCCTTCGACCTCCCGGCGCATCTCCTCGGGGGAGTAGCCCAGGAGCCCCTGGAGCAGAGCGTCGGCGTCCGCTTCGGCGTACTCACCGAGCAGCGGCGCGGGCACACCGCACTCCATCAGGTACGCGCGGAGCCCGTAGCGGCCGAGTGGGGTGAGCCGCATGCGGTGCCCGCGCTGGTCGTCCCACGACCGGTCCGACGCCGCCGTCGAGGTTCCCGAACCGCCGCCCAGCTCCTGTCCGACCAGGGCGTTCTGGAGTGTGCGCAGATTCTCCTCGGCCGAATCGACGCCGTCACCGGGCTCGTACTCCACCGCGCCCAGCAGGGCGAGCCCTTCGCCGAGTCCCTGGAAGGACGCCGCGAACAGCGCCTGGAAGAGATCGAACTCCGGCCCGTTCTCGCCCACCTCGCGGGCCTTCGCACGCAGGCCGTCGACATCCACCCAGGCGTCGTCCGGGGCGTCGTACAGCAGGCCGACCAGTCCGTCGGCGATCTCGGCCGTCAGCTCGCCCAGCTCACCGTGCCACCCGTCCAGCACCCCCGTCTCACCGATCTCCTCCAGCAGATCGCCCATCGTGGCGGCCCAGAACTCCAGGAGGCCCTCACCGGTGAAGTCGGTTGCCGCGCCACCCCACGCGCGGCCCCCGCTGACCGTGATCAACCCGCCGTCCACGGCGAGCCACCACGGATCATCGAGAACGGCCACGTCCTTGGCGCTGCGCAGCGACTTCAACGCACGAGCCCGCGCGACGGCATCGGCATACGGCGAGTCGTCGCCGGCCAGCTTCCACAGCTGGACCTCCTCGACGGCCGCACGGGCGAGCGCGGGCCGAAGCACCCGGCCGGCGGTGACCTGCCGTCCCTCGCGGCACCAGGCGGCGAGCCGCAGCGCAGCGTCGAAGAGCGGAACACCCCGCACGGCAGCGAAAAGGTCCTCCCGCGGAGCCAGAGTCACCGGGCGCAGCACAGGCACATCCTCAGCCGGTCCGTCGACTCCGGCATCGACCGGACCGCCCACCCCGCACTGCCCGCAGGTACACAACGCCACGTCCTCGGCGGTCAGCCGACGGACACCGCCGCGCCCGGCCCCATCACCGGTCGGCGGCTTCGCTTTGCCGGACACCGTGTCCGGCGTCAGCCGGGCCAGCCGCGCGGTGATCCCGTCCCGGTCGAAGGCCGCCGGATCGTATCCGGCCGCCCGCTGCTCGGCGACAAGCTCACCGTGCGGGCCATCCCCGGCCCCGCCAGGGGTGTCGAGGAACTCCAGCACCTCGGCCAGCCCCCACACGCCGCCGATGTCCTCGGCCGGTACGTCGGCGCGACGCCCGCCGACGCAGCGCACCGCCCGCTCCGCGCCGACCGGGCGCGGCAGTGTCTTCTCCAGCGTGATCCCGTGCTCCCAGTCGTCGCCGAAGTCGTAGACGTAGCGCAGCCGTGCCTTCTCCTCGGCCAGCACGTCGCCGAGCGCGGTGGCGTCCTCGTCGCAGACCTCGTGGCCGAAGCCGAGATCGATGCCGGTGAGTCGGGCCGCCTCGCCGTACCCCCGGCCGAACTCGTCGGTGAAGAGATGCAGATGGCCACCCTGCCATCCGAAGGCGACCTGGATGGCGTCGTGCAGCGTCCCGAGCGAAGCATCGGACGGCAGCACGAGGCGCCGCCACAGGGGCGGTCTTGTGCCGTGCAGCACGATCTTCAGCTGGAGATCGGACGGGGCCGTCTTCCCGTCTCGCCGCATCTGCTGCTCCTACCGCACCGGTGCCACTCGAACGGCCCCATCATGGCGCTGCCGGTGTGCCGAGCTCAAACCCGGTTGCGGCGGCCACCGTCCTTCTGGGAACACACGGTCCCGACGCCGCCCGATGCGGACATCCTCTGCCCTCGCGACCTTTCGCAGGGCGGCACAGGCGCTCGGGAGCGCATGGCCCTACCGGCCACGGCTGTCGCAGCCCTCGACATGTGCGGACGCGGCGCGATGCCGGGTTTCGTAGCCCGTCCGGTGTCTGAAGTTCTTGGGGCTGGTCGGTCTTGTCGGCAGGCAGATGCGGTCTCGTCCGGATTCGATCAGTCGATGTCCGGATCACCGGACTCTTCGAGGAGTCGGGCCGCGAGGTCATCGGCCCACTCCACGGCCCAGGTACGAAGAGCGGCGATGGTGGTCTCATCCAGGCCGTAGGCCCCGAAGGCTTCGTCGTCAGTCCACTCGGCGCCCGTGAGGTTCGCCTGCAAGTCCTCGCGCTCGAAGCGGCCACGGGCGTGGCGGCGGCCGAACTCCTCGAGTTCAGAGTTCGTTCGTCCAGCGGCGGGAGGCAGCGAACACGTCGATCAGGTCGCGGGGCGCTCCGCGGTCGGCGAGGGCGCGAACCTTGGTCCCGATCACGTCCTCCTCCGCGAGGACGGGCCCGTACGGGCTCTGGGAGACGGGCCGCCAGAAGATTTCCTTCAGGATGTCGACTTCACAGTCCTGCCCGGTGACCGGGTCGGTCACGGTGAAGCGAGCGGACAGCGGGGCAGTTTCCAGCGCCTGCACTCTCCAGCCCCGGGCCTCGAGGCCGCGACAGACTGCGGCCGCGATGTCGGCCATGGGCGCCGGGTTCTCGGTGGCGACATCGAGGTCCTGGCTGGGACGGTTCACGAGGCGGTGCGCCCTCACGGCATACCCGCCGGTGAGGACCAAGGGATACGGCGAGCCGAGGGCGATCACATCCGCCAGGAGCCGCGTGTGCAGCTCCGGCATGTCCGTCACGCGGCTGCCCGGGTGCGGGAGGCGAGCTGGGGAAAGGCGTCCTCCCACACGGTGCGCACGGTGCGACCGACGAGCGTGCGCAGCACGGGCCACAGCTGGAGGAGTAGATCCTGATTGAGGTAGAGGGGCAGGTCGTCGTGCAGGCCCTCGTGCAGGACGGTGCGGTACAGGCCCACGCGCTGGCGAGGTTTGCCCAGGTCGTACGAGGTCATCCCGGACCAGGCCAGGTGCAGCGGCAGCTCTACGACACCGTGCGCCGGCCCGTGCAGCTCGTCCAGCGATTCCGGCAGACGGCGCCGGAACTTCTCCTGGTACAACGCGAGGTCCTCGGCTTCCGCGCCGGAGAGCTCCCTCGGCGCGGGTGCAGGATGCTGTGGGCTGGAGGACATGCCTCCATTATGGCGGCCGCAGAAGCGATGCGGGCCGTGATGCGCGGGCCTGCGCCCAAAGTGAGCCAGGTGTGACTCCGTGCCGATGTCACTTTCTGTGATCAGTTGCGCGTGCAGCAAGGGCGCCGCGAGATGTTGAGCACGAAGAGGCGAAGCCGCGGATGCAGGACGTGGATCGCCAGTCGATTCTCCCCGGATTCTCCCCAACGCCTACAGGAGGGCAAAAATCCTGGTCAGGGCCTTGCTGGAGGCAGGTAGACGAGATCACCCGCATCACTTCTCCCCAGGCACTCCCCAGCGCCCCGTATGGCTCTCCGATCGAGAGGAGCAAGAGCAATCCATGCAAGCTGCTTGAGCAGAGTCGGCCGACTCTAGAGCCAGTCCCGGCGCTTGAAAATTGCGTACAAACTGACGCAAACCACACCCATCAAGCCGACCGCGAAGGGGTATCCGAGACTCCAACTCAACTCAGGCATCTGCTCGAAGTTCATGCCGTAAATGGTTCCCACGAGTGTGGGCGCAAACAGAATGGCCGCCCAGGAGGAGATCTTCTTGATCTCCTCGTTCTGTTCGAAGCCGGCTTCGGCCAGGGCGCGCATTTCGGCGTTCTGTTGCTGGGAGACCAGGGTGGCGTTCACCGTCAGGATTTCCGTGAGGGCCTGGCGGAAGCCGTCGACGCGCTCGCTGGTGTGGGTGACGTGGTCGGCCACGTCGCGGAGGTAGCGCTGGAGTTCCTCGTCCGTGCCGTACTTGGCGAAGCCCGCCATCAGGCCGTGGATCATTCCGACCAGGGGGCGGGTGGCGCGCTGGAACTCGACCATTTCGCGGGAGAGTTCGTAGATGCGGCGGGAAACCGCCGGGTCGCCGCGGAAGACCTCCGTCTCGATCTCGTCGATGTCGGTCTGGACGCCCTCGACGACCGGGGCGTAGCCGTCGACCACCGCGTCGAGGATGGCGTACAGGGCGGCCTCGGGGCCGAGGGAGAGGAGCTCCGGGGTCTCCTCCATGCGGCGGCGGACCGACGAGAGGTCCGGGGCGCCGCCGTGGCGGACCGTGATCAGGAAGTCCGGGCCGACGAAGATGTGGAGCTCGCCGAACTCCACCTCCTCCTGCGCGTCCAGGTAGCGGGCGGCGCGCAGTACGACGAACAGGGTATCGCCGTAGCGTTCCAGCTTGGGGCGCTGATGGGCCTCCAGGGCGTCCTCGACGGCGAGCTCGTGGAGGTTGAACTCGCCTGCCAGAGAGTGCAGTTCGGGCTCGGTGGGGCGGTGCAGGCCGATCCAGGCCATGCCTTCCGGTTCCTCGCGCAGCAGCCGGAAGGTGTCCGCCAGGGTGGTGGGGGAGGCGATGCGGCGGCCGTCGCGGTAGACGGCCGAGTCGATCACGCTGCGGTGGTTCGGGGCGGCTGGGTCCGACGGGGCGGGCTGCGGGGCGGCCGGAGGTCCCGCCGGGGGCGTGTCGGACGGGGAGGCGGGGCGACGCCAGCCCGCGCGCTTGCCGACGGAGGGAGAGGGGCGGCGGTCTGGGCGCTCCGACATCGCAGGTCTGCTCCCGGTAGAACGGTCGAACGTCTGTTTACGGGCAAGAGGCAGGATATACGGGAGAAAAGGGCGCCGGACCTCGTGTCCGGGACTTCTGCGACCGTCGCCCCGTGGGACGCGCCGCCGACTTGTGGACAGCAGGTGTCCGCAAAGGGAGCTGCCATGGCCCGCACCGAATCGCGTGCGCTCAGCCCGCCGCCGCTGCTGCCGGGCCACCCCCGGTCCGCCCGACCCTTCCGAAACGGCCTACGGCACACCAACGACCGATCCGGCTCGCCCGCACCCTGCCGCCCCCAGGGGCATCCGATGGGAGTACTTGTGCATGCCACGGACATGCCGCCCGGTCATCCTGGGAAGACCCAAACGGGCTAAACCCCGAGAGGAGCAAGCCATGCGCGTTCGACGACTGCTCGGCCTGGCCCTCGCAACCCTGGCCTTCGCAGGAATGAGCGTCACCGGGTCCTTCGCGGCCGAGGCGGCCGCACCCCAGGTGTCCTTGGCGGACTGCAAGTACGGCGGCGGTTACCAGGTGAAGCACAGCAACGGTTACTGGTACTGCGAGGGCGGCAAGTACGACGGCCAGCGGATCTACGAAAGCAGCGGCTACTGACCACACGCGACCCCGGGTCGTCGGCTCACTGCCGACGACCCGAGGCGTTCGTGCCGACGGCCTGTTCCCCGGTCGTGAGCTGAACCAGCCGGCCGAGGCGGCCGCGCCCCTTGGCGGCCGTGCGGGAGGTGCCCGCCGTGGCGAGCGTCCTCACGGACGTGGAGCCCGGGGCCGCCGTGCACGGGATCCGCAGAGCGATGGCTCACACGGCATTCGGTACACGAGTTACATGAGTTACGCGAGTTACGTGAGTTGCGCGAGATCCGACTCCGGCGCCACCTGATCGACGGCTGCCTCATCGCCGCCGACTTGCGGACAGTGGTTGTCCGCAAGGGGAGTTAGGTTGCTGCCATGGCCTCCAGGACAACGCATCCCGTGCTCGACACCCGCGCACTGAACCGTGCCACGCTCGCCCGCCAGTTGTTGCTGAGCCGCGCCGAGATGTCCGCGCGGGACGCGGTCGCGCACCTTCTCGGACTCCAGGCGCAGAACGTGAAGCCTCCCTACTTCCAGCTCCACGCCCGCCTCGCCGACTTCAGGCCCGCCGAGCTGGCCGGCCTGATGGAGTCCCGGGAGGCCGTCCGGATGGTCACCATGCGATCCACCATCCACACCCACACCGCCCACGACGCCCTGACCCTCAGGCCCCTCGTCCAGCCGGCCCGGGACCGCGAGGTGAACTACTTCCGCAAGGGGCTCGTCGGGGTGGACCTCGAACGGCTCGCCGAGCTCGCCCGTGCCTTCGTCGAGAGCGAGCCGCGCACCATGGGAGAGATCCGCGAGGAACTGCTGGGGGAGTGGCCCGAGGCCGACCCGCAGTCCCTGTCCGTCGCCGCCCGGTGCCGGCTCCCGCTGGTCCAGGTCACGCCCCGCGGCGTGTGGGGGCGCAGCGGCGGGGTCCGCCTCACCACCGTGGAGAACTGGCTCGGGCGGCCCGCCGGGGAGGCGCAGCCCGTGGACGACGTCGTACTGCGCTACCTGGCCGCCTTCGGACCCGCCTCCGTCAAGGACATGCAGATCTGGGCCGGGCTCACCCGGCTGCGGGAGGCCTTCGAGCGGTTGCGCCCCGGCCTGGCCGTCTTCCGCGACGGGAACGGCGTCGAGCTCTTCGACCTGCCCGACGCACCCCGGCCCGACGCCGACACCCCGGCGCCGCCCCGCTTCCTCCCCGAATTCGACAACCTCCTCCTCTCCCACGCCGACCGCTCCCGCGTCGTCGCCCCCGAGATCAAGGGACGTACCTGGACGGGGAACCAGGCCCACTGCACCCTGCTCGTCGACGGCTTCCTCGCCGGCCTCTGGAAGCAGGAGGGGAGCGAGGTCACCGTGGAGCTGTTCGGGAAGGCCTCCCCGGCGCGGAGGGAGGAGATCGCCGCCGAGGCAGAGCTGATGGTCAGCGCCATGAGCGCAGGATCCGAGGCCCCCGCGAAGGTCTCCGTACGCTTCGCGTCAATCCACGGCTGACGCCGCTCTGGTGGTGCGGACGCCGCACGCGGCACGATGCCTGGCATGACGACCGAAAGTGCGCGGGCCGAAAGTGCGCGGGCCAGGAGTGTACGGGCCGAAAGCGCGCGGCCCGGCAGTGCGCCGAACGGCGCCACCGCCCCGTTCCCGGCCGCGCGCGACGCCGACGGGTACCTCACCGCGTCGGGCGCTCCGACGACGTCTTCGAGGCACCGAGATCAGGTGTCATTCGTTCTCCATTGCAGCTGACCGCGTGACCGCCGATGTCACGGCGTGCCGTCGGCGCCGCTCCATGCAGTTGTCCCGATACCAGGAGAGAGCAATGCGGATTCCGATGACCGTCGCGGACTTCCTCGACCGGGCCGAGCTGGGGTTCTCCTCCAGCGCCGGCGTGGTCGACGAGCCGGATCAGCCCGGGCCGCCGGTGCCCGTGTCGACGTACGGGCGGCTGGGTGAGCGGGTTCGGGCCTGGCAGGCGGGCTTCGACCGGCTCGGCGTCGGTGAGGGCGAGCGGGTGGCGGTGGTCAGCCACAACTCGGCGCGGATGCTTGAGCTGTTGTTCGCGGTGCCGATGAGCGGTCGGATCTGTGTGCCGGTCAACTTCCGTCTCAAGCCCGAAGAAATCGACTACGTGCTGCAGCAGAGCGGGGCCTCGGTCCTGCTCGTCGACCCGGAGCTCGACGAGATGCTCTCCGGGATCAAGGTCCGCCATCGGTTCGTCCTCGGTGAGCAGACGGACAGTGAGCTGATGTGCTTCGGCGTCGAGCCGCGCCCGTGGTCGAACCCGGACGAGGACGCCACCGCGACGATCAACTACACGTCGGGCACCACCGCCCGTCCCAAGGGCGTGCAGCTGACCCACCGCAACATCTGGGTCAACGGTCTGACCTTCGGGCTGCACACCCGTGTGTGGGAGCGCGACGTCTACATGCACACGCTGCCGATGTTCCACTGCAACGGCTGGGGAATGCCGTACGTGATGGCCGGACTCGGCGTCAAGCAGGTGGTGCTGCGCAAGGTCGACGGCGCCGAAATCCTGCGTCGCGTGGACGAACACGGTGTCACGCTCATGTGCGGCGCGCCCGCGGTGTGGAACGCGGTGCTCGATGCGGCGACGACATGGCAGGGCGAGATCCCGGGCCGTGACCGCGTACGGATCGTCTGCGCGGGAGCCCCGCCGCCGAGCAAGATGATCCAGCGGATCGGTGAGGAGCTGGGATGGGAGTTCACGCAGATCTACGGCCTGACCGAGACCTCGCCGCTGCTCACCTTCAACCGGGCCCGGCCCGGCGATGCGGACCTGCCGGGGGAGGAGCGGGCGCGCAAGCTGTCCCGCGCGGGGCTGCCGGCGCTCGGGGTCACACTGAAGGTCTCCGACTCCGGTGAGGTCCTGGCCCGGTCGAACGTCGTGCTGGACGGCTACTGGGGCAAGCCGGAGGAGACGGCGGCCGTCCTGGAGGACGGCTGGTTCCACACCGGCGACGGCGGCACGATCGATGAGGCCGACGGGCACCTGACGATCTCCGACCGGAAGAAGGACGTGATCATCACCGGCGGTGAGAACGTCTCGTCGATCGAGGTGGAGGACGCGATCTTCAGCCACCCGGCGGTCGCCGAGGTAGCCGTCATCGGCGTGCCGCACGAGAAGTGGGGCGAGACGATCAAGGCCCTCGTGGTCCTGGCCGAAGGCGCGACGGCACAGGAGTCCGAGATCATCGCCCACTGCAAGCAGCGGATGGCCGGCTACAAGGCACCGACCACGGTCGAGTTCCGCGATGCCATCCCGCGCACGGCCACGGGCAAGATCCAGAAGTTCAAGCTCCGCCAGCCGTACTGGTCCGGTCTCGACCGCGAGGTCAACTGACCGGCGAGCCGTTCCTGGTCGGCTGGAATCTGCCTCGGTTGGAATCTGCGCAGGTCAGGGTGGTGACGAGTCGAAAGGCTCGTCGTGCGCAGATTCCAACCGAGCACACCAGGCAACTGGCAACAGGCCCCTCAGTGCCCGGCCACGCCACCGTTCACAGCGCTGCCCCGATCCGGTCGAACGCCTCGCCCAGGACCGCTGGATGGCTCGCGGCGTTGATCCGGAAGAACCCGGCGTAGGCATCGCCCCCGAAGCCGGCCCCGGGAAGGGTGTGGACCCGGGCGTCGGTGAGGGCGCGGGCGAAGCGCTCCGCCTGGTCCGGCGCAGGGATTCCCGCCCACACCAGATAGGTGGCCTCGGGTACGACGACGTCCACCTGCAGGGGGAGCCGGGAGAGTTCCGTACGGACCAGTTCCACACGCTCGGCGAGCAGGGCACGCAGTGCGGTCAGCCAGCCGGTCCCCTGCTCGTAGCAGGCGACCGTGGCGATGGCACCGAGGCTTCCGGGGCGCCCGAGCAGACCCTGCGGCAGTCCGGCGAGCGCCCCGGCCGTGCGGTCCGAGGCGTAGACCGTGGCGCTCTTCAGGCCGGCGATGTTGAACGCCTTGGACGCCGAGGTGAGGCCGAAGGCCCGGGCCCGGTGCGCGGCGGGATCGGCGAACACGGACCGCGGCTGCCGCGCGAGCCCGAGCGGCATGTGCACCTCGTTCGCGAGCAGCAGCAGATCGTGCTCCAGTACGAGGGAGAGTGCCGCGGAGGTCTCCTCGTCATTCCAGGCCCGCCCTACCGGGTTGTGCGGCTGGCAGAGAATCCAGGCCCCGGCACCGGCTGCGGCGGCAGCGTCGAGCGCTGCGAAGTCGTGACGCCAGCCGGCCGCGTCCCGCAGCAGGGGCACGGCCACCGGCCGCATGCCGGCCTCTTCGATCACCGTGAACAGGTCGCCGTACACCGGTGTCTCCACGATGACGGGGGTGCCGGGCGGCAGCTGGTCCCGCAGGAGTGTCCGGAGCCCGGCCAGTATGTCCGTCGTGCAGCGAAGCCCCGCTGTGGAGGCGTGGTGCTCACGGGCCAGATGGCGTGCGCAGGCCTGCTCCTGCTCGCCGGTGAGGCCGTATCCCGTCTCGCCGTCCCGCACGGCGCGTTCGAGGGCGCTGCGGAGGAACTCCGGTGTCTCCAGATCCATTTCCGCGACACCGAGGCAGATCCGGTCCGGTTCCGGCGGGCCCACCTGCCACTTCAGGGTGCGCCGGCCGCGCAGGACGTCCGCGTCCGCTATGAACCGCGGGGCGTCCGCATGCGGCTCGGCGGCCCCTCGGAGCGGGGTGTCCGCGCGCGTGGGGTGCTCGTCAGTCCGCATCGCGGTCCAGCTCGACATAGAGGCGGGTGCCGCCCTTCCCCTTGGTGCGGCGGCGCACGGTGATGCCGCCCCGGATCTCCTTCGGATGCCGCACGTGGGTGCCGCCGCAGGGGATCTCGATCTCTCCCGAACGCCAGACGAAGACGTCGTCGGCCCCCGGCAGGGGGGTCACGACCGCCTCCCCGGCGGACCCGAGCAGGGCGAGGACACGGCCTTGGATCTCCGGCACCGCCTCGCTGGGGATCGCGCAGCCGAAGTCGAAGCGCGCGGCGCTGTCGCTGATGTGACAGCCGCGGGTCGAGCGCGTCTGGCCGTGCGCCGAGAGGTATTCACCGGTGGCGTGGAACAGGAAGTGCGCCAGGGTGTGCATCTGCATGTTGCGGAAGCGGCGTTCCCAGTCGATCTCCATGGTGACCTCCGCTCCCACCTCCAGCGAACACGGTTCCTCGAACACGTGACAGAACACCGAGTCGATCGTGGCGACTTCACCGTTGGGCAGCTGGTAGGGCCGGCCGCCCGCCTTCTGCACGTCCACCACACGCCGGCCGTCGATGCTTCCCTGGTCGGCGACCTGCCCGCCGGACTCGGCGTAGAACAGCGACCGGTCGAAGACCGCATGGTGCCCCTCGACCGCCAGCACGACTGCCGTCGCGGTCGTCGCGTACGGGTCGTGGTGGTAGACCTGGGCAGTGGCGGGAGCCTTGCTCCACAGGGCGGGGCTAATCATCGGTCCGTCCTCCGTTCAGCAGCGTGGTTCCGTACAGTTCGCCGCGGTCGGCGAAGAAGGTGAGGATGTCGCCGTCGGCGGACGGGCCCAGGTCCGCGGCGAGTTGGCCCGCGCCCATGAAGCAGACGCCGGACGATCCGCCCACGCTCAGGCCTCTGGCGGCCAGCTCCCGGACTCCGTCGCAGGCCTGCGCGTCGGACACCTGGTAGACGCCGCTGACCCGGGTCCTGGCCGCGTCGATCACGGCGGGGATCCGGTTCTGATTGCCGGTTCCGCGCAGGATGCTCCGGGCCGGCGAGCCGCCGAAGGTGATCGAACCCTCGCGGTCCGCCACGTAGGAGGGTATGCCCTTGGCCTCCAGCATCGCGGACAGCGCGGAGAAGTGGCCGCCGCTGCCCACGCAGAAGATTCCGGCGGTGATCCGGGAGAAGTCGAGGACGCCCATCAGGTGCGGCACCACCCAGCGGGTGTACACCTGCGGGTTGAGCGGGCTGTCGTTCTGGTTGGTCCAGTAGAAGTCGGGGTGCTCGGACAGGATGGTCCGCAGCAGGTCGTCGCGGGCCTGCTGGCTGCCGAGGACCGGATGCGGGGTCCCGGCGATGTGAAGGACCCCGCCGACCAGTTCGATCTTCCGTCGGGTGATGTCCGGGATGCCGGGATCGGTGACCAGGTGCACGGGGTGTCCGAGCAGCCGGCCGGCTACCGCCAGGCCGAGTCCGAGGGAGCCCGAGGTGGACTCGACCACGGTCTGGCCCTCGGCGAGCAGTCCCTGCTCACGGGCCAGCAGGAGCAGCCCAAGACCGAGGATCGACTTGAAGCTGGACTCGGTGGCCGGGCTGCCGTGGATCGCGCGCAGCCGCAGTCCGCCCGTCTCGAAGCCGCCGCAGTCCACGGTGCTCAGCCGGCTGAGCTCTTCGATGAGTTCGTAGGGGTCGGGGCCGCGGTGGGGCAGCACCGAAGGGTGGGACCGGCTCACTTCTTGCCCTCCAGGAGGTTCTTGGCCCAGAAGATCGAAACGAGCAGCACGCCGATGCCCGCCATTTGCACCAGGCTGAGACGCTGGTCGAACAGGACCAGGCCGTAGACGGCCGCGGCGACCGGCTGCAGCAGCACGAAGAGCGCGGCGAGCTGGAGCGGCAGGTACTTCACGGCGTGTGCCATCAGGGTCTGGCCGAGCAGCTGAGACGTCACCGCCAGGGCGATCAGCACGAGCCAGCCCTTCACGCTGGTGGGCCACATGCTCTCGCCGAGTACGGCCGCCACCGCGAAGCAGGCGACGCCGCAGACCAGGCTGAGGGTGGCCATGATGCGGGTGGCTTCGTGGCGTTCGCGCAGCCCCTTGGCCACGACGAGGAACAGCGCGTAGAACACCGCGGTGGCCAGTGCGAGGAGGTCCCCGCGCAGATGCTCGGGGTCGAGGCCCGTCCCGAGGATGACCAGGATGTACAGGCCGGCCAGCGCGAGCAGGGCGGGCAGGGCGAGCCGCCACGGCAGCCGGTCCCCGAAGAGGAGGAGGCAGAGCGGGGCGATGATGAACGGCACCAGATTGGCCAGGAGGTTCGCCTCGGCCAGCGAGGTGAAGAGGAACGAGATGTTCCACAGGCACAGGTCGGCGGCGAGGAACAGCCCGCCCAGGACGATGAGGAGCTGGTCGCGCCGCCCGATCCGAGCGGTGGCGCCCGGTTGGCCGGTGCCGGAGGCGGTGGGGGCGGAGGCGTTCAGGCGGGTGCGGCGGGCGGCCGCCAGCGACATGCCGAGCAGCATGGGCGCGGCGAGCAGCGAACGGTAACCACCGGTGGCCACCGGACCCACTTCGCTGATCCGGACGAAGACGCCGCCGAGGGCCAGGCAGCAGACCGCGAGGAGCACCATGAGCTGGGAGCGGGCGCGGTGGCCCGGCTGTTCCTCCGCCGCGGGTTCCGGCCCGTCCGGGACGGTGCCGGGGGCCTCGTGTCCCGGCTCTGTCGTCGAGTCCGTCGTGACGGTGCGGCTCATGAGCGCCCCGACTCCTTCAGTGTGTAGAGGTCGCTGTCGTAGCCGAGAGAACGCAGTTCTCGCCGGGATTCGGCGACGCGAAGATCGTGGTCCGTCTGGTGCTTCGAGAAGATGAGCCCGGCCAGCGTTCCGCTGTGCGCCACGCACACACCGAGTGCCCCCCATTCCCTTTTGACTGCCATGAGGTCCTCCAAGGACTTCTTGGGGAGCCGGTCATTGTGCAGTTCGCTGCTGAGCGTCGCAATTTCTGCGGCCGCCTTGCCGTCGTTCGCGAGGAGCGCCGCGTCGAGTTCGCGGAAGAGCCGCTCGTAGACACGGGCCTTCCCCGGGTCCTCCGGGACTTCCCGGTGGAATTCATCCGTCCGCACCCAGCCGCCCTCGTCCACCCCGACGATGCTCCAGCGCAAATCAGTGTGATATTGCGTGATCAGGGTCTGTGACCGCTGGGCGCAGGAGGCGATTCCGGGGTGCAGCAGATAGTCGCCGTATTCGAGCCGTCGGGCCACGGAGAGCGCGAGCGCGTGCGCCACCGGCGCCGGGGTCGCCGGGTAGGCCTCCCGGATGCAGAGCAGTGCGACGGCCAGGATGTCGGCGGTCGAGCTCGCATGTCCTTTGGCCACGGGAATGTTCGACGTGATGTCGATGGTGATGCCGGAGGTGGAGAGGCCCAGTTCGGCGCTGAGGGTCTCGAAGGCGGAGAGTGCCTTGGTCCGGTCGGCCGGGCTGATCGTGAGCGCTTGGGTGCCATGGCTCTCGGCTCGCCGGAGCCGCGCTGCGCAGGTCAACTCCTCGACCGGCGCCGTGAAGAGGAAGTGCTCGAACCCGTTCGCGCCCGCGGTGTAGCCCTGAAGTATTTCTCCGAATGCGCCGTGGACGGCGCTGACGATCTTGTCGTGCATGGCGTCGTTGTACGTGGCATCGAGTGCCCCCGGCAACCAAAGGCAACCTACTGGCAGCCATAAGTCGGGAGCGGCGCGGGGCTGGGCGTGAACCGCGTCACGTGCGAGCTTGTGTCAGTTGTCCCGTTAGGCACCCATTTCGATATCACCTGCCTTACCGGTGCCGAAAGGCGTACTTATATGAAATCCCCGTGATGGTCGATGTTCAAGGCTTGGCAAAATCGCCTAAGTGTCGCCGTGTGGGCCGAATTATTTCGCGCCATTGGCGCGATGTTTTCGCTCGGTAGGGGTGAGTTGCTCGATGCCATTCCTCCCGCTTACGTTTCATCCCATGATCGAGACGCGTCATCTCCGCACGCTGCGTGCCGTTGCGGAATCGGGCTCTTTTGCTGCCGCGGCGCGGCAGCTGGGCTGTACCCAGCCGGCCGTGAGCCAGCAGATGAAAGCCCTCGAACTGGCCATGGGTACTCCGCTTCTGATACTCACCGGCCGCGAGATACGGCTCACCGAGGCCGGTGCGGCCCTGGTGCGGCATTCGGTCGGGGTGCTGACCGGACTCCACGCGGCCGAGGAGGAGATGGCGGCATTCGCGGGGCTGCGCGCCGGCCGGGTCCGGCTCACCTCCTTCCTGAGCGGTACTTCGGCACTCATACCGTCCGCCCTCGCCGCGATGCGCGCCGCCCATCCGGGCATAGAGGTGTCCCTGTCGTCGTCGCCGCCTCCGCGCTCCATCGACCTCCTTCGCAGCGCCGACTGCGACATCTCCCTTGCCTTCCGCTACTCGGAGATCCCCGGCGCGGGCACGAAGACGCAGGCCGAGTGGCAGGACCTCGTGGTCCGCCCGCTCCTCGCGGATCCCCTGGTCGTGTTGGTGCCGGATACGCATCGCCTCGCGGAGGCGGAACAAGTGGAACTGGCCCAACTGGCCGACGAATCCTGGGTCATGGGCTGCAGCCGCTGTCACAGCCATCTGTTGCGGCTGTGCGGGCAGGCCGGTTTCGAACCGCGCGCGGAGTACAGGACGGACGACTACCAGACCGTGATCGGACTGGTCGCGGCGGGCCTCGGAGTCGCCGTCCTGCCGGAGCTGGCCCTCAGCGGGCCGCTGACGAGGGGAATCCGGCTGCTCCGCCTGGAGCCCGTCGTGCACCGGGAGGTGGTAGCCCTGTCCATGCCGGGCTTCCCCTCCGTCCCGGCGGTCGGACTCATGCTCCGCGAACTGGAACGCTCCGCCACCCGCCTGGCGGGCTCGTCACCGGTTCGCCCCGGCCGCCGGTGACGCGCGGCTCGGGAGCTGCCGGGGGAGGAGCGGGCGGGCGCGCGGGCTGTCTCGGCCGCGTCAGCGCGTCAGCCCGCCGATGCCCCCAGCGTCCTGCTGCGTCGCGACACCGCCGCGCGCAGGACCCGCTTGCCCTCGTTGGACAGGGCGAGGGCGCCGCGCAGCCCCGAGCCCGATTCGTCGGCGAGCATCTCCAGCAGCGCGGCCTGGCGGCGCTGCTCGCCGAGGGTGAGCGGGCCGATGCCGTCCGTGCCACCGGTGCGGTACGCGGCGATACGGGCTTCGTCGACGGCCGGGGCGCCGTCCAGCAGCTGGTGGACGGCGAGCAGTACGGTCGAGCACTCGTCGGACCAGGCGCGCAGCGCCTCGCCGCAGTAGGTCTCGGGGATGTGCTCCACCAGCCGCATCGCGTACTCGGCGAGTTCGCAGTCCGGGGTGATCCGGCTCACCCGGATTCCGGCGGCGCGCAGCCGGCCGAGCCAGCGGTCCCCTCCCTCGACGGCGACCCAGAGGGGGCGCAGCACCGACTCGTCGGCGTCGAGGCCGAGGCCTTCGACGCCTTCGAGGAGGGGCAGGCAGCGGTCTACACAGGCGACGGCGCTCGCGGCGAGGGCACGCTCGTCCGCGCGGGCGATCAGTTCCACCAGGCTCATGTTTCGTACTGCGCCATAGGGCCGACTCCCGTCACAGCAGCACCTCCCGCACCACCTCCGGCACCGCGGCCGGCTCGGCGCAGGAGTGCGACGAGCCCGGCCTGAGCCTCGGCCGGGCCCGGCGGCAGGACCTACGCGGGCAGGTGCGCCTCGATCGCGGCGACGACCTCGGGGGACTCGGGCTCGGTACGGGGACGGAAGCGCGCCACGACCTCGCCGGCGGGGGAGATCAGGAACTTCTCGAAGTTCCACTGGATGTCCCCCGCCTCGCCGTCGGCGTCCGGGACCTTCACCAGTTCCTGGTAGAGGGCGTGCCGGTTCTCGCCGTTGACCTCGGACTTCTCCAGCATCGGGAAAGTGACGCCGAAACCGGCCGCGCAGAAGGTCTGGATGTCCTCGGCGTTGCCGGGCTCCTGCCCGCCGAACTGGTTGCAGGGCACCCCGATGACGGTGAAGCCCTTCTCCTCGTACGTGAACTGCAGGCGGGCGAGCCCCGAGTACTGGGGGGTGAGCCCGCACTGGGAGGCCGTGTTCACCAGCAGGATCACCTTGCCCTTGTGGGCGCCGAGGCTGGTGGGCTCGTCGGACAGACTGGTCAGAGGGATGTCGTAAAGGCTCATCGGGCTCTCCTGGCTTGGAAGCGGACAACGGCTCCGAGCCTAAGGGCTGTCCGGCGCGTGCCCCGGCGGCCGCACCCCCGCTACGCGCCCGTACCGATCAGCTCGTCCGCCGGGTCGTTGACCGGCTGGGGCATGCCCGTGAGGTCCATGACGAACAGGGGTATCCCCAGGTCGTCCGCGCGGGCGCGGGCGTCCTGCGTGTATCCGGCGAGCGCGAAGTAGACGCTGGTCGCGGAAGCCGTGAGTCCGTTCAGCCAGACGCACTCCACCGCCCGCACCCCGGCGGGCCCGGTGGTCGGGTCCACCTGCGCGACCAGCCCCGGAGCCCGCAGGTCCACGGCCGCCGAGGGGATCGGCCGCCCGTCGGGCTGCCGTACGTCCTGGAAGCCGAGCCAGCGCAGATACAGCGCGGCGGTGGCCACCGCGTCGCGGGCCGTACGGATGGTCACCGGGCGGAACGCGGGGCGCGGCACCGGGGCCGTCGGCGGCAGCGGTATGTGCGCCGGCTGCGGATCGCGCCGATCGGCGGTCGCCCGGGCAGGATCGGCCGCCCCGGGAGACGTGTCGCTCACACCGCCGCTCCGGTACTCGGCCCGCTCGGCCCGTTCGCCCGGGTGCAGGGGATGAACGGGACGAACGCCGTGTACGGGGTGTACCGGAATCCGCACCACCGTCCCGCACGATCCGCACCCCAGCTCGGGCTGCGGCCACTCGCTCTCCCGCCCGCACGACTCGCAGCGCACCGCCACCCAGCTGTCCGACCAGGTCCGATGGGTCAGCGGCTCCGGCGGCGCCGTCAGGTTCAGCGGCGGATTGACCGGGCTCCCGCAGGCGCAGGGGAAGACCGGGGCGGTGTAGCCGTTCTCGCGCAGGCACGCCGGGCAGCGCACCGGTACCGCTTCCGCCATGAGACCTGGACCCCCTCCGTCGCTGTGCGTAGGTACATGCTCCACCACCCGCCACCGCCGGGGCGAGCATGCCCGCCATTTCCGGTGGATTCCCGCCGGAGGCTCGGTCATTTGTGCAACGCACCGAGCGAGACGCGGCTTTTGGTGGCATCCGGGGTCTCGAAGCGCCTTGACGTCAGGGAAGTCGCCACTTAGCTTGTTCCGTATAGCAGAACAAAACTTCCGGATGACGGAAAAGCCTGACCGCCAGACCCGCAGGAGAACCTGATGCCTCGTATGACAGCCGCCGCCGCTGCAGTTGAGATCCTCAAGCTCGAGGGTGTCGAACAAGCGTTCGGCGTGCCCGGTGCTGCGATCAACCCGTTCTACCGCGAGCTCAAGAACGTGGGCGGCATCAAGCACACGCTGGCCCGCCACGTCGAGGGCGCTTCCCACATGGCCGAGGGCTACACGCGTGCCAAGGCGGGCAACATCGGTGTCTGCATCGGTACCTCGGGCCCGGCCGGCACCGACATGATCACCGGCCTGTACTCCGCGATCGCGGACTCGATCCCGATCCTGTGCATCACCGGTCAGGCTCCGGTCTCGAAGCTCCACAAGGAGGACTTCCAGGCCGTCGACATCGCCTCGATCGCCAAGCCGGTCACCAAGAAGGCCACCACGGTCCTGGAGGCCGCCCAGGTTCCGGGTGTGTTCCAGGAGGCCTTCCACCTGATGCGCTCCGGCCGTCCCGGCCCGGTCCTGATCGACCTGCCGATCGACGTCCAGCTCACCGAGATCGAGTTCGACCCGGAGACCTACGAGCCGCTGCCGGTCTACAAGCCGCGCGCCACCCGCGCCCAGGCCGAGAAGGCCCTGCGCTTCCTGCTGGAGTCCGAGCGCCCGCTGATCGTCTCCGGTGGCGGCATCATCAACGCCGACGCCTCCGACCTGCTGGTCGAGTTCGCCGAGCTGACGAACATCCCGGTCATCTCCACCCTGATGGGCTGGGGCACCATCCCGGACGACCACGAGCTGGCCGCGGGCATGGTCGGCGTCCAGACCTCGCACCGCTACGGCAACGCGACCTTCCTGGAGTCCGACGTCGTCATCGGCATCGGCAACCGCTGGGCCAACCGTCACACCGGCTACAACCTCGACGCGTACCGCGGCGACCGCAAGTTCGTCCACGTCGACATCGAGCCCACCCAGATCGGCAAGATCTTCGCCCCGGACTTCGGCATCGCCTCCGACGCCAAGGCCGCGCTGGAGCTCTTCATCGAGGTCGCGAAGGACCTCAAGGCCGAGGGCAAGCTGCCGGACTTCTCCGCCTGGGCCGCCTCCGCCCAGGAGCGCAAGGCCACCCTGCAGCGCCGTACGCACTTCGACAACATCCCCATGAAGCCGCAGCGCGTCTACGAGGAGATGAACAAGGCGTTCGGTCCCGAGACCCGCTACGTCACCACCATCGGCCTCTCCCAGATCGCCGGCGCGCAGATGCTGCACGTCTACAAGCCGCGCAACTGGATCAACTGCGGCCAGGCCGGCCCGCTCGGCTGGACCATCCCGGCCGCCATCGGTGCCGCCACCGCGGACCCGGAGACCCCGATCGTCGCCCTCTCCGGCGACTACGACTTCCAGTTCATGATCGAGGAGCTCGCGGTCGCCGCGCAGCACAAGGTCCCCTACGTCCACGTCCTGGTGAACAACGCCTACCTGGGCCTGATCCGTCAGGCGCAGGGCGGCCTCGGCATCAACTTCGAGGTCAACCTCGAATTCGAGAACATCAACACCCCGGAGCTCGGCGTCTACGGCGTCGACCACGTCAAGGTCGCCGAGGGGCTGGGCGTCAAGGCCATCCGCGTCACCGACCCGAACGAGCTGGGCGCCGCCTTCGAGCAGGCCAAGAAGCTGGCCCAGGAGTTCCAGGTCCCGGTCGTCGTCGAGGCCATCCTGGAGCGCGTCACCAACATCTCGATGAGCAAGACCGTCGACATGAGCGACGTCACCGAGTTCGAGGAGCTCGCGACCGAGCCGGGCCACGCCCCGACCGCGATCAAGGCCCTGAAGGTCTGACCACCCGGTCCGGCTGTACGCGGCGACCCCCGTCCCTCCGCGAGGAGGGCGGGGGTCGCTCCGCGTTCCGGCGCCGCCCGGCCCCGTACGGCGGCGTCCGTTCGGGGCTCCGCCGCGTGTGTCGGCCGTCGGCGCCCCGGGCGGGGCGGCCCGGCACAGGACACTGGCCGGGCCTGCCGCAGCCGCGGGGGCCGCTGGAGAGCGAGCTGGCCGGGGCGGCGGGGGCGTCGACGGGCGGGTCTACGCGATGTCGCGCGACGCGCGGTTCACCGCGCACCGGCTGATGCGGCGGGTGGACCCCCGTACGCAGACGCCGGTCCCGGCGATCCTCCTGATCCTCGCGCTCGGGTTCGTCCTGATGGTCGCGCTGCCCGGCGCGGCACTGCTGGAGCTGATCACGGCGTCGACGATCCTGCCGGCCCTCATCTACGGCGCGACGATCGTCCTCTACCTGGCCGTACGCGGCCGCCTGGGCCGTCAGGAGGGCGCCTTCGGCCTCGGACGCCTCGAACTGCCGGTCGCGGTCTGCGCGCTGGCCTGGACCCTGCTCGCGCTGCTCGCGCTGTTCGTCCTCGTGACGCCGCGGGAGGCGCTGGTCCCCGTCGTGGTCGTGGCCGGCCTGCTCCTCCTGGGAGGGCTGTTCTTCCTCGGCACGCTGATGTTCCACCGAGAGGCGCTGGACACCGAACCCGGCGGCGACTCCTTCCGGTGGGGCGCCCGAGAGTGGTTTCGCCCGGGCACGACAAAGCGCCGAGTCACGGGACCGTCCGTGACTCGGCGCTCTGGTTGTTACCGCCCGACGGGGCGAGGCTGGCGCGACAGGACGTTCGCGCCGCCGGGCGGAGTGTGTGGGGAGGAGTTCACCTCCTCGTACAGGGGGCTCTGTGCGTGGCCCCTGTACGGAGAGGAGTGGCTGGGACCGTGGCGGGCGGGCGACGAGAACTCCGGCACCGTCTCCCTCAGGTCAAGAGACGGGCCTTGAGAACCCATTACCACCGCACTGGCTCGCACGCCTGCCACGGTCCTCGTCCTGCCCTCGCCGCGTACCACCCCTCATCCGGGTCCACGGGTCGGGCTCAGCACCCGGAGCCTGACCTCCCGTCAGGCCCCCGGTACAGCTGTGTGGCTCAGGCGTCGCGCAGGGCGCGCACGGCCTCCTCGACGCGCTTGCCGTAGTCGGCGTCGGCGGCGTGGAAGTGAGCCAGGTTCTTCTCGATGACGTCCTCAAGGGTGACCTGGGACAGGCCGCCGGCGATGTTCGCCACCAGACGCTGCTTCTCGGCCTCCGACATCAGGCGGTAGAGCTCACCGGCCTGGAAGAAGTCGTCGTCCTTGGTATGGGCCGGGGCCTCGTGGGTGCCCGTGTAGCCGGAGACGGCCTTCGGGGCGCCGAGCGCGAGACCGGTCTCCGCCGGACCCTGGTACGAGTTGGGCTCGTAGTTCTTGTCGTGGCGCGAACCGTTGCGCAGCGCCATGACACCGTCGCGGCCGTAGTTCTCGGCCTTCGTCGCCTTCGGGGCGTTGACCGGCAGCAGGGTGTGGTTCACACCGAGGCGGTAGCGCTGGGCGTCGGCGTACGCGAAGAGACGGCCCTGGAGCATCTTGTCCGGCGAGGCGGTGATGCCCGGGACGAAGTTGTTCGGGGAGAAGGCGGACTGCTCGACCTCGGCGAAGACGTTGTCCGGGTTGCGGTCGAGGACCAGACGGCCCACGCGCTGCAGCGGGTAGTCGCTGTGCGGCCACACCTTGGTGAGGTCGAACGGGTTGAAGCGGTAGTCCGCGGCCTCGGCGGCGGGCATGATCTGGACGTAGAGGGTCCAGCTCGGGTTCACACCGCGCTCGATCGCCTGCAGCAGGTCGGTCTGGTGCGAGTTCGCGTCCTGGCCGACGAGCTCGGCGGCCTGCTCGCCCGACAGGCAGCGGATGCCCTGGTTCGTCTTGAAGTGATACTTGACGAAGAAGGCCTCGCCCTGCTCGTTCGTCCACTGGTAGGTGTGGGAGCCGTAGCCGTTCATGTGACGGTACGAGGCGGGGATGCCGCGGTCACCCATCAGCCAGGTGATCTGGTGCGTCGCCTCCGGGGCGTGCGCCCAGAAGTCCCAGACGTTGTCCGCCTCCTGCTTGCCCGTGAAGGGGTCGCGCTTCTGGGAGTGGATGAAGTCGGGGAACTTGATCGGGTCCTTGATGAAGAACACCGGGGTGTTGTTGCCGACGAGGTCGTAGTTGCCCTCTTCGGTGTAGAACTTCAGCGCGAAGCCGCGCGGGTCGCGGACCGCGTCCGCGCCACCGAGCGAGTCGGCCACGGTGGAGAACCGCAGGAAGGTCTCGGTCTTCTTGCCGACCGTGTTCAAGAACGCGGCGCTGGTGTACGCGGTGACGTCGTCGGTCACCTCGAAGTAGCCGTACGCGGCCGAGCCGCGGGCGTGCACCACGCGCTCCGGGATGCGCTCACGGTTGAAGCGGGCAAGCTTCTCGAGGAGCTGCTGGTCCTGGACCAGGAGCGGGCCACCGACGCCGGCGGTGGCGGAGTTCTGATTGTCGGCGACCGGGGCGCCGGACTCGGTCGTCAGCGTGCGCTTCGACATGGTGACCTTCCGTACGGGTAACTGCTGACGGAAAGTGTCTTCCGTCATGCGGAACAGCCTAATTTCGGCAGGAACTAAACGTCAACAGTCTGTTGAACGAAGTTGAAGAGAGGTGATCCGGACGGTGCCGGCGCTTGGGCGCGACAGGACAGGTGTCAGCACCGGCACCATCCGGAGACTCAGGTCCCCGAGACGGGGAGGGGGCTCAGATCCGAGCTCAGATCTGGGCGCCGGAGAGGCGCTCGACGGCGCGGAGCAGGGCCGAGTGGTCCAGGCCGCCGTCGCCCTGGGCGCGCAGCGAGGCGACCAGCTGGGCGACGACCGCGCCGACCGGGAGGGCCGCACCGACGTTGCGGGCGGCGTCGGTGACGATGCCCATGTCCTTGTGGTGCAGGTCGATCCGGAAACCGGGCTTGAAGTCGCGGTTCAGGAAGTTGTCCTTCTTGCGGGTCAGGACCGTGGAGCCGGCCAGACCGCCGTTGAGGACGTCGAGGGCGGCCTGGAGGTTCACGCCGGACTTCTCGAGGAAGACGACGGCCTCGGCGCACGCCTGGATGTTCACCGCGACGATGAGCTGGTTGGCGGCCTTCACCGTCTGGCCGGAGCCATGCGGGCCGCAGAGCACGATGACCTTGCCGAGGGCCTCGAGGATCGGCAGGGCCTCGTCGAAGTCGGCCTGCTCGCCACCCACCATGATCGACAGGACGGCCTCGATGGCGCCGGCCTCGCCGCCGGACACCGGGGCGTCGATGACGCGGATGCCCTTCTCGGCAGCGTTCTTCGCGAGGTCGATCGAGGTCTGCGGGGTGATCGACGACATGTCGATGATCAGCGCACCGGACTTGGCGTTCTCCAGGATGCCGTTCTCACCGTAGGAGATGGCCTCGACCTGCGGGGAGGCGGGCACCATCGTGATGATGACGTCGGCGTCCTTGACGGCTTCGGCGATCGAGCCCGCGGCGGCGCCGCCGGCGGCGGCCAGGCGGTCCAGCTTGTCCTGCTCCAGCGTGAAGCCGGTGACCGAGTAGCCGGCCTTCAGGAGGTTCTCGGCCATGGGGGAGCCCATGATGCCGAGACCGATCCACGCGATCTTGGGGAGGTTGCTCATGATGAGGGTCCTTCTCTTAATGCTTCGTACGAAAAGTGCGAGAGGTGCCTGGCCGATCGCCCGGACTTTGTCCTCTTACTTGGCGGCGCGGGCCTCGGCCGGCAGCCAAGCGAAGGACGCGGCAGCGTCGGCGGCCTTGTACTCCAGGCCTACGTAGCCCTCGTATCCGGCCTTCTTCAGCTGGTCGAGCAGCTCCTCGAGGGGCAGCTCGCCGGTGCCGGGGGCACCGCGTCCGGGCTTGTCCGCGATCTGGACGTGCCCGGTCTTGGCGGCGTACTTTTCGATGACCTCGGAGAGGTCCTCATCGTTCATCGCCAGGTGGTACAGGTCGAGCAGGAACTTGGCGTTGCCGAGGCCGGTGGCCTCGTTCACCTTGTCCACCACCTCGATGCCGGCCGGGGCGCTCACCAGCGGGTAGAGCGGCGACTCGGGCTTGTTGAGGGTCTCGATCAGGAGGATCGCGCCGACGCGGTCCGCGGCCCGGGCCGCGACGACCAGGTTCTTCAGGGCGAGCTCGTCCTGTACGGCCGGGTCCACGCCTTCGACGCGGTTGCCGTACAGGGCGTTCAGCGCCTTGCAGCCGACCGAGGCCGCGAAATCGGCGGCCACGTTGATGTTGGCGTTGAAGCGCTCCGACTCCTCACCGGGAACCGAGACCGCACCGCGGTCCGGGCCCGGCAGCTGGCCGGCGTAGAAGTTCAGGCCCACCAGCTGCGTGCCGGCGTCCTCAAGAGCCTTCTTGAGGGCGTCGAGCTCCGCCTGGGCGGGGGTGGGGGTCTCGATCCAGGGCCACCACAGCTCGACCGCCGTGAAGCCCGCCGCGGCGGCGGCCGCGGGACGCTCCAGGAGCGGGAGTTCCGTGAAGAGGATCGAAAGGTTCACATCGAAGCGCTGGTCCGTGTATCCCATGAGGGGTGTGCGCTCCTTCCGTATTGCGGAAGTTATTTTCTGCTTGATGGAAGACTGCATGGGGTTCCGCGCCGATGTCAAGTGCGGACTCCCGAAAAATCCTGACCGCGGGGTAGCTTGACGGCGTGCGATTGAGAGTGGAGTTCACGACCGAGCCCTTCGATCTGGAAGAGGCTCCTGCCCATGCCGTGGCGGCCCGCGAGGTCATCCAGAAGGCCCAGCTGGACGCGGTGGACGTCGGGCCGTTCGGAAACACAGCCGAGGGGGAGGCGGGTCAGGTGCTGGCCGCGGTGGGCGCGCTGCTGCGCGACTCCCTGGAGGCCGGAGCGACCCGCGTGTCGCTCCAGGTCAATGTGATCGGCGAGGAGACGCCATGACCGAGCCCCGCGACCACCCGTTCATCACCGCGGTCAAGCCGCTCGTCGACGCCATGGGCGGCGAGCTGATGGATCCCGCCCAGGCGCAGCCCGACGACGTCGTGCTCAGCTGGGAGGGCCAGGACCTGCTGGCCGTGCGCCTGCCCCAGCTCTCGGACTCGCTGGATCACATCCTTGCGGCCCTGGAGCGCCGGCACGGCGTACCGTTGTCGCAGCTCGACCGCAAGTCCAAGCAGGACGTCGTGCGGATACTGGAGGCGCGGGGCGCCTTCTCCGTGCGGCACGGTGTGGAAACGGTCGCGGGTGCCCTGGGTGTAAGCCGCTTCACGGTCTACAACTACTTGAACAGGGACGCCGGCACTCAGGCGAAGGCCAACAAGAGCAGCCGGCAGCGAAGCCAGGAGTGAACGTCGTCTGACCCATGGTGACGAGCCGCCGCCCAATTCACCCGGGCGGCGGCTTTTGTGTACGGGAAGTTTCAACAAAGTGTTGACGCCGTGTTGCCGAGGGCGTTAGCTATGCGCAGCCCGTCAAAGCAACAACAGGCCACGGAGGCCTACCGTGACTTCGAGTCCGACCCCGGGTCTCACCCGGTTCAACGCCTTGGACGACGGCGCGGCCGCGGCCGAGCTGCACGAGGTGTGCGCCAGTTCGGCATGGGGGAGCAAGCTGCTCGCCCAGCGCCCCTTCACCAGCGTCGAGTCCCTGTTCGCCGCGAACGAGTCCGCCATGGCGGAGCTCACCGCGCAGGACCTGGGTGACGCGATGGGTGGCCACGCGCCGATCGGCCGGCCGAAGCCGGGAGACCCGACCTCCGCCCGCGAGCAGCGTGGCATGGCCGGTGCCTCGGAGGAGCTCAAGAGCGAGCTCCTCGAACTCAACCTGGCGTACCAGGAGAAGTTCGGCCACGTCTTCCTCATCTGCGCCACCGGCGCGACCGGTGAGTTCATGCGGGACGCGGTCAAGGTCCGGATCGACAACTCGCCGGAGCAGGAGCGGGAAATCGCCCGCGGCGAGCTCGTCAAGATCAACAAGATCCGCCTGACCCGCCTCGTAGAACTCGCAGAGGGAGAGTGACCATGAGCACCGAGACCACCGCGTCGGTGTCCACGCACATCCTGGACACCAGCATCGGAAAGCCCGCCGAGGGCGTCGCCATCTCCCTGTCGGCCCGTACCGGGCTCAACGGAGAGTGGGCGGCCCTGGGCGGCTCCGCCACCGATGCGGACGGGCGCTGCAAGGACCTGCCCGCCCTGCCGGAGGGCACCACACACGTGCGTCTCGACTTCGAGACCGAGACGTACTTCTCCAAGAAGCAAGCCGCCGAGGCACAGCAGGACGCCCCCCGCGTAAGGGACAGCGGTCCGTTCTTCCCCGAGGTCACCATCACCTTCGCGGTGAACCCGGGCGAGCACTACCACGTACCGCTGCTGCTCAACCCGTTCGGCTACTCCGTTTACCGAGGGAGCTAGCATGGCCACCATTCTGGGCCAGAACCAGTACGGCAAAGCAGAGAACCGCGTAGTCAAGATCACGCGGGACGGCGACACCCACCACATCAAGGACCTGAACGTCTCGGTCGCCCTCTCCGGCGACATGGACGACGTCCACTACTCCGGCTCGAACGCCAACTGCCTGCCGACGGACACCACCAAGAACACGGTGTACGCGTTCGCCAAGGAATACGGAATCGAGTCCGCCGAGCAGTTCGGCATCCACCTCGCGCGCTGGTTCGTCACCAGCCAGGAGCCGATCAAGCGGGCGCGCATCCGGATCGAGGAGTACGCCTGGGACCGGATCGCCACGTCCGACGCCAACTCCAAGTTCATCGGCGCCGACGAGGTGAACCACTCCTTCGTCCGCAAGGGCATGGAGACCCGCGTCACCCAGATCACGTACGACGGTCAGAACTGGGAGGTCATCTCCGGCCTCAAGGACCTGATCGTCATGAACTCCACGAACTCCGAGTTCTGGGGTTACGTGAAGGACAAGTACACGACCCTGCAGGAGGCGTACGACCGCATCCTGGCCACCCAGGTATCGGGTCGCTGGCGCTTCAACTGGACCGACGACGAGCAGCGGATGCCCAACTGGGAGAAGTCCTACGCCGAAACCAAGAAGCACATGCTTCAGGCCTTCGCGGAGACCTACTCCCTCTCGCTGCAGCAGACCCTGTACCAGATGGGTTCGCGCATCATCAACCACCGTTCGGAGATCGACGAGGTCCGCTTCTCGCTCCCGAACAAGCACCACTTCCTCGTGGACCTTGAGCCGTTCGGCCTCAAGAACGACAACGAGGTGTACTTCGCCGCGGACCGTCCGTACGGTCTGATCGAGGCCACTGTTCTCCGGGACGGCGTTGACGCCCGTATCCCCGTGGACATGACCAACCTCTGATGCGGCACGCGTGTCCCGGGGCTCCGCAGTGGCCCCGGGACGACGCGACACGCAACCGCTTCCTGAATCGGCACCCGGACGCATCGCGCGGGGCGGCAGTACTGTCAGCTGTCAAGGCCCCCGGCTCCGGCACTCAAATCTCCTGGGCCTTGCCGTGCCCGCACCGCCACTGAAAGCACGAGGAAGTCCCATGGCAGCATCGGCAGCCCCTGACAGCGCGGTCGAGCGCATCGTCATCGAGAACTGTGCGATCGCGACGGTCGACGCGAACGACACAGAGTACGCCTCGGGGTACGTGGTCGTCGCCGGCAACAAGATCGAGTCGATCGGTGCGGGCAAGGCCCCCGAGAACCTCGAGAACGTGGTCCGCCGCATCGACGGCACCGGGCACCTCGTGACCCCGGGTCTGGTCAACACGCACCACCACTTCTACCAGTGGATCACGCGTGGCCTGGCCACCGACCACAACCTCTTCAACTGGCTCGTCGCGCTGTACCCGACGTGGGCGCGCATCGACGAGCAGATGACGTACACGGCCGCCCAGGGCTCCCTGGCGATGATGGCCAAGGGCGGCGTCACCACCGCCATGGACCACCACTACGTCTTCCCCAAGGGCTCCGGCGACCTCTCCGGCTCGATCATCCGCGCCGCGTCCGAGATGGGTGTCCGATTCACCCTCGCCCGCGGCTCGATGGACCGCAGCGAGAAGGACGGCGGCCTGCCGCCGGACCACGCCGTCGAGACCCTCGAAGGCGCGCTCGCCGACACCGAGGCGACCGTCAAGAAGCACCACGACTACTCCTTCGACGCGATGACCCAGGTCGCCGTCGCCCCGTGCTCCCCCTTCTCGGTCTCGACCGAGCTGCTGAAGCAGGGTGCCGAGCTGGCCCGCCGACTGGGTGTGCGCATGCACACGCACGGCTCGGAGACCGTCGAGGAAGAGCAGTTCTGCAAGGAACTGTTCGGCATGGGCCCGACCGACTACTTCGAGTCGACCGGCTGGCTCGGCGAGGACGTGTGGATGGCGCACAGCGTCCACATGAACGACTCCGACATCGCCGCGTTCGCCCGTACCAAGACCGGTGTGGCGCACTGCCCGTCCTCCAACGCCCGTCTGGCCGCCGGCATCGCCCGCGTCCCGGACATGCTCGCCGCCGGTGTACCGGTCGGCCTCGGCGTCGACGGCACCGCCTCCAACGAGTCCGGTGAGCTGCACACCGAGCTGCGCAACGCGCTGCTGATCAACCGTCTGAACCCGGTCCACCGCGAGCGCGCCCTGAACGCGCGTCAGGCCCTGCGCCTGGGTACGTACGGTGGCGCCCAGGTCCTCGGCCGCGCCGGCAGCATCGGCTCGCTGGAGGTCGGCAAGTGCGCCGACCTGGTGATGTGGAACCTGAGCACCCTGGCCCACTCCTCCATCGCCGACCCGGTCACCGCGCTGGTCTTCGGTGCGGCCGCCCCGGTGACCCTCTCGCTGGTCAACGGCAAGCAGATCGTCGAGAACAACCGACTGCTCTTCGCCGACGAGGACGCCATCGCCGCGTCCACGCGGGAAGAGGCCCAGCGCCTCGCGCGGATCGCCGCGCAGGCCTGACCCTCCCCAGGGAGGTGCCCCAGAAGTCCGGCCGGGGGGGACGGCCCCCGGCCGGCGGCCGCGGACCCGAGCGGGGTCCGCGGCAGCCGTTCCCGGGAAGCGCCCGGTCTTTTGCGGGCGCCCCCGGGAGCGGTACTCGCGCCACTGGCTTGATCTCCGCAGAACCGACTCGGGCGAATCGTTTCTGCACACCTGCAAACTCTGCGCACCCATAACTCTGCGCACCCACAACTGAAAACAGGCTCGACTCGCACAGCTTTCGCACCACCTCCAAGACACCACGTCCCTGCCGACGTGTTCAACCGAACGGAGGAAGCCGTGGCCCAGGCGCCCAGGTTTCGCAAAGACGCAGTCGCAGTACCGGAGGAGAAGCACCCGGTCGACGAGACCCTGCCTCCGCTGAAAATGTTCACGAGCGGCCTCCAGCACGTGGCCGCCATGTACGCGGGTGTCGTGGCCCCGCCCATGATCGTCGGCCCCGCCGTCGGCCTCTCCGCCACCGAGACCGCCTTCCTGATGGGCGCCTCGCTCTTCACCGCAGGGCTCGCGACCCTCCTCCAGACCCTCGGTTTCTGGAAGATCGGTGCCAGACTCCCCTTCGTCAACGGCGTCTCCTTCGCCGGTGTGACCCCGATGATCGCGATCGGCAAGGGGGAGGGAGCGGACGCCATCCCCGTCATCTTCGGCGCGATCATCGTCGCCGGAGCCGTCGGCTTCTTCGCCGCCCCCTACTTCGGCAAACTCGTCCGCTTCTTCCCGCCGGTCGTGACGGGTACGGTCATCACCCTGATCGGCGTCTCGCTCCTGCCCGTCGCCTTCAACTGGTCGCAGGGCGGGAACCGCACCGCCACCGACTACGGCTCGATGAAGAACATCGGGATGGCGGCCGTCACCCTGGTCATCGTCCTGCTGATGCGCAAGTTCCTGCGCGGCTTCCTCCAGCAGATATCCATCCTGCTCGGACTGGTGGCGGGCACGCTGATCGCTCTCCCGCTGGGCATGACCAGCTTCGACGCCGTCAAGAACGCCTCGGTGATCGGCTTCCCGACCCCGTTCCACTTCGGCGCCCCGCAGTTCCAGGTCGCCGCCATCGTCTCGATGTGCATCGTCATGCTCGTCTGCATGACCGAGTCCACCGCCGACATCCTGGCCCTCGGCAAGATCGTAGGCCGCCCGGCGGACGCGAGGACCATCGAGGGCGGCCTGCGCGCCGACACCCTCGGCAGCGCGATCAGCCCGCTCTTCAACGGCTTCATGTGCAGCGCCTTCGCCCAGAACATCGGCCTGGTCGCCATGACCAAGGTGCGCAGCCGGTTCGTCGTCGCAGCCGGCGGGGGCATCCTGATCCTGCTGGGCCTGTGCCCGATGGCGGCCTCCGTGATCGGCGTCGTCCCGTTGCCGGTCCTCGGCGGCGCCGGCATCGTGCTCTTCGGCTCGGTCGCGGCGAGCGGCATCCAGACCCTGGCGGGCGCGGCCATGGAGAAGGGCGAGAACGCCCTGATCGTCGCCGCCTCGGTGGGCATCGGCCTGATCCCCATCGCCGCGCCGGAGTTCTACCACGCCTTCCCGAAGGACCTGCTGGTCGTCCTCGACTCCGGCATCAGCACCGGCTGTGTGGTGGCGATCCTGCTCAACCTCGCCTTCAACCACCTCGGCGCCGGGAAGGACGCGGGCGCGGCCGTCCCGGATCCTGTCCCGGTGCACTGACCGGGACAGGCCCGGCACGCGGACAGCACGGCGGTGCGTACGCCACCCACTGCGGGCGTGGCGTACGCACCGCCGTACCGGGCCGTGACGCGTCAAGGGCGCGGCCCCGGTCGTATGCGCAGCCCCATTGCGCCATCCGCCCCGGGCAGGCAACTGACGGACAGTCAATTCGGTGTTGACAGGCGTCTCCGATGTCCAACCGAAGGAGCCCCGCCATGCGAAGGAAGACCGCGGCACTGCTGGGAAGTGCCACGCTGCTCGCCATCCCGCTGCTCGCCGGGCCGGCCGAGGCCGCACCGGCCGGGGCCAACTGGAATTGCGGTGACGCCTGGTACTCCAGCCGCGCCGAAGGCCATGCGTGGATCCAGTACTGCCGGTGTGACATGGAAGAGCTGCTGATCCGTAGCCCGTAGCCCGTAGTCAGCCCTGTCCGTCCGCCGGCCCCTCCCACAGCATCAGATTGCTCATCAGCTCGGCCTGCTCGATCGCGTCGTCCAGCGCGTGGTGGGTGTGCCGGCGGCCGGAGAGCAGTGCCTTCGGCATCCGGCCCTTGACGGCGGCCCGCAGCGGTACGCGCGCCTTCGTCGCGTAGAGGGTCTTCATGTCCAGGCATCCGGAGTGGCCGAAGGGGCTGTCGCCGCCGAACCGCATCAAGTACCAGTACAGGAAGGTCCAGTCGAAGGAGGCCGGGTAGCCGCACATCACGGGCTGCGCGCCGACGGAGACCTCGCGCACCCACGCGCGGAACTGGGCCATGGCCGTCTCCGGATCGGCGCCCTCGCGAACCAGCCGGTCCCGGTCCAGCCCGCTCACCGCGAGGGCCTCGGGCGCGAACTCGTCGCTGATCGGCCGCAACTCGCGGTAGAAGGTGAGCTCTTCGGGGTCGGCGGCCGTATACGAACCGCCGTCCTGCCGCCCGGCGACGGAGGCCCCGAAGCTGATCATCGAGTACGGACCGGGAATCGGCCCGTCGGCCTCGATGTCGACGGAGATGTACAGGGAGGGTCGTGCGGTACGGGCTGCCATGCCCGAGAGCATGGCAGCCCGTACCGTTTCGATCACCCGGTTTTCGCCGCTACGGCGCGGGCGTCAGGTACATCCCGCTCTGGTCGGCTCCGGCGGTGTTCTTGCAGCTGGAGCCGGAGTTCGCGGGCTGGGCGACGGCCAGGGCGAGGCAGCGTCCCGCGGCCAGCTGTCCGAAGTAGTTCGGGTGCATGGACTCCTGGATCAGGCCCTGCGTCTCGTTGTTGTCGATCCAGCGCGCCCACTCGCTGGTCTTCGCCGAGGCCGGGACGGTGGAGGTCACCTGCTTGCTGGCCTTGGCGCACACCTCGCGGCCCTGCATCATGTCCCGCAGGTCCAGGAACTGCACGCCCTTGGCGGCGGCGACGCCCTTGATGCGGCCCGCGATCTGCGGCACGAGCGAGTCACGCGCCCAGTCCGAGTCCCGGTTCCAGAAGGGGCAGCCGCCGCTGTTGAGGCGGCTCCAGTCGCTCTGCGTGTACCGGTTCTCGGCGCCCCGCGGGATCGGCGACGGGTAGGACTGCAGCACGATCCGGTAGGCGGAGTCGGCGTACCCGGCCGCGCGCATCACGGCCCGCACCTCGTCCACGGACTTCCCGACGTCGGCCATGACCTGGTCGATCTTCTGGTCCACGCCGTACTGCTGGTCGTCGTAGCAGTAGGAGTTCCAGAGGACGAAGTCGAGGGCGCAGTCCTTGATGATGTCGGCGAAGCCGAGGTCGTTCCCGCCGATGGACAGCGCGATGACCTTGACGTCGTGGCTCGCGGCCACGGCGGCGAGCTGATCGGCCTGCGGGGCCTCGCCCTTGAAGCCCACGCCGCCGTTGGAGGCGCGGAAGACGTTCTCGGAAGTCGCCCCGGAACACGCCAGGTTCACGGCGACATCGGCGATCGCGCCGGCGCTCTTGACCTCGGCGGAGTCGGAGCGGTGGCAGCCGCCGGCGGTACTCCCGTAGACCTTGGAGGGGTCGTAGGTGCTCCCGCTGACCCAGGCCCGGTCGGTGCCGGCGCGATTCCCGGTGTTGGTGAGGCTGTTGCCCTTCCAGCGGCCTGCCTCGCCGGATATGTAACTGTCGCCCATGGACACGACGGCGGTGGGCCCGGTCCCGGAACTGGCCACCGAGGTCCCGGCCCCACCGGCCACCAGCGCGCTGACGGCGAGCGGCAGGACCAACCCGGCCCCTGCCAGGCGTCGCACGCGACGGCGGGCCCGGTCCTTGCTGACGTTGCGGAATCCGATCACTGCGGAACTCCTGCGGTAGGCCATGCCGAAGCCCAGGTACAGCTCCGACGCATGGCTGGAAAAGTGGGGGTACCGCCGGCCGGTGGCATCGGAAAGGTGACATGGCGCACGTTGTTACCGCTAGGTACAGGCAAGTTACGAACAAGTAACAACCGATCGGTCGTTCGGCCCGGTGCCCGGGAAACAGCTCCGCCCCCGCTGCCTGGTGGCGGCGGGGGCGGAGTCCGTGATGTCCGGCTGCTGTGCGTTTCAGCCGGAAGCGGGGTGTCAGCCGAGCAGTTGGTCGTACGCGGGGAGGGTGAGGAAGTCCGCGTAGTCCGCGTCCAGGGAGACCTGGAGGAGGAGGTCGTGGGCCTGCTGCCACTTTCCGGCCGCGAACGCCTCCTCGCCGACCTCGGCGCGGATGGCGGCCAGTTCCTCCGCCGCGATCTCGCGGGTCAGCTCGGCCGTCGCCGTCAGGCCGTTCTCGAAGACGACACCTGCGTTGATCCACTGCCAGATCTGCGAGCGCGAGATCTCGGCGGTGGCCGCGTCCTCCATCAGGCCGAAGATGCCGACGGCGCCGAGGCCCCGCAGCCAGGCCTCGATGTAGCGGATGCCGACCTGGACCGCGTTGCGCAGGCCCTCGTACGTGGGCTTCGCGTCCAGCGAGTCGATCGCGATGAGCTCGCCCGGGGCCACCGAGACGTCCTCGCGCAGGCGGTCCTTCTGGTTCGGCTTGTCGCCGAGCACGGCGTCGAAGGAGGCCATCGCGATCGGGACCAGGTCGGGGTGGGCGACCCAGGAGCCGTCGAAGCCGTCGCCCGCCTCGCGGTCCTTGTCGGCCTTGACCTTCTCGAACGCGACCTTGTTGACCTCGGCGTCCTTGCGGGAGGGGATGAAGGCCGCCATGCCGCCGATGGCGTGCGCGCCGCGCTTGTGGCAGGTGCGCACCAGCAGTTCGGTGTAGGCGCGCATGAACGGGGCGGTCATCGTCACCGCGTTGCGGTCCGGCAGGACGAACTTCTCGCCGCCGTCACGGAAGTTCTTCACGATCGAGAAGAGGTAGTCCCAGCGGCCCGCGTTCAGGCCGGCCGCGTGGTCGCGCAGCTCGTAGAGGATCTCCTCCATCTCGTACGCGGCGGTGATCGTCTCGATGAGGACCGTCGCGCGGACGGTGCCCTGCGGGATGCCGACGTAGTCCTGGGCGAAGACGAAGATGTCGTTCCAGAGGCGCGCCTCCAGGTGCGACTCCGTCTTCGGCAGGTAGAAGTACGGGCCCTTGCCGAGGTCGATCAGGCGCTTCGCGTTGTGGAAGAAGTACAGGCCGAAGTCGACGAGCGAGCCGGAGGCCGGGCCGCCCTCGAACCGGAGGTGGCGCTCCTCCAGGTGCCAGCCGCGCGGCCGCATCACGACGGTGGCGAGCTCGTCGGCGGGCCGCAGGGCGTACGCCTTGCCCGTGCGCCCGTCCGTGAAGTCGATGCGGCGCTCGTAGGCGTCGATGAGGTTGAGCTGGCCGAGGACGACGTTCTCCCAGGTGGGAGCGGATGCGTCCTCGAAGTCGGCGAGCCAGACCTTGGCGCCCGAGTTCAGGGCGTTGATGGTCATCTTGCGGTCCGTCGGACCGGTGATCTCCACGCGGCGGTCGTTCAGCGCGGCCGGCGCCGGGGCCACCTTCCAGTCTCCCTCGCGGACCTGTGCGGTGTCCGGGAGGAAGTCGAGGGTGGAGGTCCGGGCGATCTCGGCACGGCGCTCGCCGCGCCGGGCGAGGAGCTCCGCCCGGCGGGGGGCGAACCGCCGGTGCAGCTCGGCCACGAAGGCGAGGGCCGCTTCGGTGAGGACTTCGTCCTGCCGGGGCAGGGGCTCGGCTGCGACGATGGCCAGCGGGGACGGCGCTGGTGCGGACATATCTGTCACTCCTTCAGCGGCGGTGCCTTGCGGCCGCGGGGGAATGCTCGCGCGAGACGGCACGCAGTGCCGTCGGATGTGGAGAGTTCCGGGATACGGTCGCGGGCGCCGTCTTTGGTTCAGGGCGCTTCTGACCAGTGGATAGTAATTTCCTCATGGTGGAAGTTCAATGGTTTGTTGATGTCGAGATTCTCCGAGTCGACAGATTCCGTTTCGCGGTGGCCCTCAGTGCCACTCCCGTTACACCGCGCTCAGAGCAGGCGGGCCAGGTCGGGCGGGGTGTCGATGTCGTATGCCTCCGCGATGTCCGCGCACTCCACCAGCGTGAGCTCCTCCGCGTGTCGCGCAAGGTGCACCCGCGCGCCCTTGTCACCCGTCGCCGTGGCCGCGATGTCCGCCCACCGGTCCGCGCCGAACAGCACCGGGTGGCCGCGCTCGCCGTCGTAGGCCGCCGCCACCAGGCTCGCCGGGGAGCGGTACGCCTCCCGCACCCGGGCCACGGCCGCCGGCCCGATGCCCGGCTGGTCCACCAGGCAGACCAGGGCCGCGCGGGCGCCCGTACCGGCCAGGGAGGCGAGGCCGACCCGCAGGGACGAGCCCATGCCCTGGGTCCAGTCGGGGTTGTCCACGACCACGCAGCCGGCCAGGTCCGCGCGCTCGCGGACCTCGGACGCCGAAGCGCCCAGCACCACGTGCACCGGGCCGCAGCCCGCCTCGCGCAGCACCCGCACGGCGTTCTCGACCAGCGGGCGGCCGCGGTAGGGGAGCAGGGCCTTGGGCCGGCCGCCGAGCCGGCGGCCGCCGCCGGCGGCCAGGAGGAGGCCCGCGATCACCGGTGAAGCGGTCTGGCCGCTCCGGTCGGTCAGGTCGGGGTGGTCAGTGTGGTCGGTGTGGGATGGCATGCCACCGATTCTCGCTCCTGGGCCGGCGCGACCGGCCGTCTTCCACGGGTCAGGGCGCCGCGTACGGCGGCCAGCGCGGCCCCGATCCGCAGCGGCTCGGAGATCCGGTTCTCGGCGGCGGCCAGCAGGGCTCGTTCGTCACGGTCGGTCAGCATCGCCGAAGCTCCTTGCCAATCGGGGTCCAATACGGCGAGTCTGGTCCCCGATTGGCCTGGCCGTCAGAGCCAATCAGGGGAGGTTGGCATGGCAAACGGGCGAGTGGTCCAGACAGCGGACAGAACCCTCGGCAGTCGGCAGCTGGCGGCCCTGCTCCCCGCCGAGGTGCTGGCCCGCCCCGGCTACCGGTCGCTCGCCGACGCCGTCCGCACGCTGATCCTCGACGGTCGCATCGCCCTGCACGTACGGCTGCCCGCCGAGCGCGAGTTCGCCGAGGCGGTCGGCGCCAGCCGGGCCACCGTCACCGGCGCCTACGACCTGCTGCGGGAGAGCGGCTACGTCCGCAGTCGCCGCGGCTCCGGCACCTGGACCGAACTCCCCGACGGCCACCGCCCCGTCGGCGCCCACCTCCTCGTCGGGGCCGGCGGCTACAGCGCCGACGACGACCCCGGCATCGACCTCGCCATCGCCGCCATGGGCGCGCCCGAGGACAGCCTCTCGGAGGCCTTCGCCTGGGCCGCGACCAGGCTGCCCCGGTTCGCCCGCACTCCCGGCTACCACCCCTTCGGCCTGCCCGACCTGCGCACGGCCGTCGCCGAGCGGTTCACCCGGCGCGGGCTGCCCACCCGCCCCGAGCAGATCCTGGTCACGGCCGGGGCCCAGCAGGCCTTCGCGCTGGTCGTCAGCCTGCTCTGCCGGGCCGGGGACCGGGTCGTCACCGAGAACCCGACCTACGCGAACGCCCTCGACGCCCTGCGCCACGCCCGGCTGCGCACCGGGTCGATCGCCGTCTCCGACGCGGGATGGGACATGGAGATAGCCGAGTCGACGCTGCGCCAGACCGTGCCCCGGCTGGCGTACGTGATCCCGGACTTCCACAACCCGACGGGCGCGCTGATGCCGCCGGAGCAGCGGCTGCGGCTGCTCGCGGCCACCCGGGCCACCGGGACCTGGCTGGTGGTGGACGAGACGATCGCCGACATCGCGCTGGACGTTCCCGCGCCCGCGCCCCTGGCCTCGCTGGCCCCGCGCGGCGGCGCCGACCACGTGATCACCATCGGCTCGCTCAGCAAGACGCACTGGGGCGGTCTGCGGGTGGGCTGGATCCGGGCCACCGCGAAGATGATCACCGAGCTGACGGCCGTACGCGTTTCCGCCGACATGACCGGCTCGGTACTCGACCAGCTCGTCGCGCTCCCGCTGATGGAGGGCCTGGACCGGACCGTGCCCGCGCGCCTGGCGCAGCTGCGGACCCGGCGCGAAGCCCTGGTGCGGTCCCTCCAGCGGCACACACCGGAATGGTCCTGGCAGCTGCCGCCCGGCGGGCTCTCGCTCTGGGTCGACCTGGGCGAGCCGGTCAGCTCCGCGCTGGGGGAGCGGGCCGCGGCCGCCGGGGTGCACATCGGCCGCGGGGCCCGATTCGGGGTGGACCCGGGGACCTTCGAACACCGGCTCCGCATCCCGTACACGCTGCCCGAAGACCGCCTGGACGAGGGCGTACGCCTCCTTGCGCAAGCCTTCCACGAGGGCGTCCCGCTGACCCCGGCGGTGGACCGGCCGTACTGGGTGGCGTAGGCCCCGGCGGCTACGGCCGCTCGCGGAAGTACGCGTTCGCCGCCGGGCGGAACATCAGGGCCACCGCCGTCAGGACGGCCGCCAGGTGGACCGCCCGGCTCGCGCCGAAGACCAGGTCGAGGGTGTCCGCGCGCGACAGGGCGTCGGCGAGCGAACCCCCGTCGAGGAGGTACCGCAGGGGCTCCACGACCAGCGAGGCGGTGCCGACGACGCCGAGGCCGACGGCCAGGGTGATCCGGGCCCAGCGCGCACCCGAGCGCATGCGGAAGGCGACCAGGACGGCCACGGTGAAGACGGTCAGGCGGACCACCAGGCCGACGGCGATCTCGTCGGCCGGAACCCTGCCGAGCATGAGCGCGGTTTCGAACGCCCCGGCGGCCACCGCCGTGAGCCAGAGCACGAAGGCGGCGCGGACCTCGGTGGGGGGCGTGAGTCGGCGGGGTACGACGGCGGTGTACATCGGGGGCTCGCTCTCGGCTCGGGTACTCGGCACCCCGATGCTCCCGCCGGTCCGGTCCGCGCACCCGCCTGCCGCCCGGTGTATCCGACCTGGGGCTGGCCCCCCTACGGCGTGCGGATCAGGCGGCGGGTGGCGGCGGCCGCGACCGCGGAGGTGCGGGAGTCGACGCCGAGCTTCGCGTAGATGTGCACCAGGTGGGACTTGACCGTGGCCTGGCTGAGGAAGAGCCGCTTGGAGATCTGCTGGTTCGACAGGCCGTCCGCGACCAGCTGGAGCACCTCCAGCTCCCGCTTCGTCAGCGCCTCCGCCGGGGTCCGCATCCGGTCCATCAGCCGCAGCGCCACCGCCGGGGCCAGCGCCGACTGGCCCGCCGCGGCCGTTCGGACCGCCGCTGCCAGCTCCTCCGGCGGAGCGTCCTTCAGCAGGTAGCCCGAAGCGCCCGCCTCCACGGCCGCCAGGATGTCCGCGTCCGTGTCGTACGTGGTCAGCACCAGCACCCGGGGCGCGCCCTGCCGGGCCGTGATCAGGGCCGTCGCCTCGGCGCCGTGCATACCGGGCCCGAACTGGAGGTCCATCAGGACCACGTCCACCGGCTCGGCGGCGGCCAGCTCCACGGCCCGCTCGGCGGTCGCGGCCTCGGCGACCACCGTGAAGTCCGGTTCGGTGTCCAGCACCGCGCGCAGGCCCGCCCGGACCACCGGGTGGTCGTCCGCGAGCAGCAGTCGGACGGTCATCAGACGGCCTCCAGGGGAAGGGGCAGGGTGACGGCCACGGCGGTGCCCTGGCCGTAGCCGGACTCCACGGTGAACAGCCCGCCCAGCGTCTCGGCGCGCGAGCGCATCGCGGGCAGGCCGAAGCCGCCCTCGCCCGACGGGGCGGAGGAGAGGTCGAAGCCCTGCCCGTCGTCCACGATGTCCAGGGTGACGGAGGCGTCCATGAAGGTGAGCGTGATCTCGGCCCGCCGGGCGCGCGCGTGGCGCACCACATTGGCCAGCGCCGACTGCGCGATCCGCAGCAGGGCCACCTCGTACGGGGTGGGCAGCACCCGGGGCCTGCCGCTCAGCGAGAACCGCACCAGCGGCCCCGGCGCCCCCGAGCACAGCCGTTCCAGCGCGGCGGCGAGCGACCCGTGCTCCAGGTCCGGCGGGGTGAGGGCCCGTACGAAGCGACGTGCCTCGGCGAGGTTCTCCTGGGCGGCCTCCCGCGCCCGCGCGATGTGGGGCACGGCCGGCGACTCCACGGGAAGCGCCCGCTCTGCGGCCCGCAGCAGCAGCTGGATCGAGGACAGTCCCTGGGCCAGGGTGTCGTGGATCTCCCGGGCGAGCCGCTCCCGCTCGGCCAGGATCCCCGCGCCGCGCTCGGCCGCGGCCAGCTCCGCGCGGGTCGTGATGAGCTCCTCGATCAGCTCCCGCCGGCGTTCGCTCTCGCGGTACAGCGCCTGGTAGCCCAGAACGGTCGCCACCGCCACGGCCCCGCCCAGCAGCGGCCCGAGGAAGGCCCCGGGCGTCACCGCGCTGCTGTGCGCGAGGAAACCGCCGATGGCCGCGCAGGCGGTCACCGCGACGGCCGCGACCCCCCAGCGCAGCCGCAGCAGGTGCAGCTCCAGGAAGTACAGCGGGAAGGCGATCCACAGCCCGTCGGGGGAGACCGCCAGCAGGGCCAGCCAGGCCGCGCCCAGCGCGGCCAGCCACACCGCCCCGGCGCGCGGCGACGCGTGCACGGCGGGGGCCCGTACGCCGCCCGCGTACACGGCGGCCAGGGCCGCGCAGACGGCGACGACCCAGCCGGCCCCGGGCGCGGAGTCGGCGACGGCCCGTCCGGCGGCCAGCGCGAGCAGCCCGAGGAGCAGCGCGTGCAGGCACAGCTGCAGCACTTTCGAGACGGGGGTGAGGGGGCGGGAAGCGGGCGGAGCGGCAGGATTCAGAGCAGCCATGACCTGACCAGCCTAAGTGGGCCCGGACCACCCCCGGTCAACCGAAAGTTTGATGTCCGGATGCGTCCTTCGATACGAGGATCGCTACCGTGGCGCGATGCCCCCCGTCCACGCGGACGGCCAAGGTGGGGGACATGTTCGTCGCATGGAGAGATCTACGGTTCGCGAAGGGCCGGTTCGCCCTCATGGGCTCGGTCGTACTGCTGATCACACTGCTGGTCGGCCTGCTGTCCGGGCTCACCTCCGGTCTGGCACGGGAGAACATCTCGGCCATCACCGGGCTGCCCGCCACCCATCTGGCCTTCGCCGCGCCCGCCGGTGACCAGAAGGTGTCCTTCACCAACTCCCAGGTGCAGGAGAAGGCCTGGCAGACATGGCGCGGGCAGCCGGGGGTGACATCGGCGGAGCCGCTCGGCATCCGCACCACCAACGCCGCCTCGGGCGAGCGCACCGCGGCCGTCTCGGTCTTCGGGGTGGAGCCCTCGGGGAAGCTCGGCCCGCGCGGCAGCGGCCTCGCCCAGGGACGGGTGGTCCTCACCGAGAAGGCCGCGAAGGAGCTGGGCGGCCTCACCGCTGGCGCCAGGCTCAGGATCGGCACGCTCGAACTGTCCGTCGCCGCGGTCTCCGGCACCGCCGCCTACAGCCACACCCCGGTCGTCTGGATGGACCTGAACGACTGGCAGCGCATCGGCAACCCCGGCACCTCCCTCGACACGCTCGCCACCGTCGTCGCCGTCTCGGGCGACGGCATGGACCTGGCGGCCGCGGACAAGGCCGCCGCCACCAAGGCCCAGACCGTGGACGAGGCCCTGGGCGCCATAGGCTCCTACCAGGCCGAGAACGGCTCGCTCCAGCTGATGCGCGGCTTCCTCTTCGCCATCTCGGCCCTGGTGATAGGCGCCTTCTTCACCGTGTGGACCATCCAGCGCAGCGGGGACATCGCCGTGCTGAAGGCACTGGGTGCCTCGACCCCGTATCTGCTGAAGGACGCCCTCGGCCAGGCCGTGGTCATGCTGGCGATCGGCACCGGGCTGGGCACGGCGCTCGCCGCCGGCTTCGGCGCGCTGATCAGCGGCGGGAACGTGCCCTTCGTGCTCGACGCCGCCACCGTGCTCGTCCCGGCCGCCGTCATGATCGTGCTCGGCGCCCTGGGCGCGGCCCTGTCCATCCGGCGGATCACCGCCGTCGACCCGCTGACCGCCCTCGGGAGCGCCCGATGACCCTGCTCGTGCACGACGTCACCCTGACCTACCCCGACGGCGAGAGCAGGCTCACCGCCCTCGACTCGGTCGGCCTGGAGGTTCCCGCGGGCACCCTGACGGCGGTCATCGGCCCCTCCGGCTCCGGCAAGTCCAGCCTGCTCGCCGTGGCCGCCACGCTGGTCACCCCGGACTCCGGCCGGGTGGTCGTCGCCGGCCGGGACACCGCCGCGCTGAGCGCCGCCGAGAAGTCGGCCCTGCGCCGGGAGAAGATCGGCATCGTCTTCCAGCAGCCGAACCTGCTCGCCTCGCTGACCGCCGCCGAACAGCTCCAGGTCATGGCGCACGTCTCGGGCCGGCCCGCGCGGGCGCTGCGCCGGCGCGCGCTGGAGCTGCTGGACGCGGTGGGTCTGGCGGACAAGGCCGACAAGCGGCCCCACCAGCTCTCCGGGGGCCAGCGCCAGCGGATCAACATCGCCCGCGCCCTGATGAACGAGCCCGCCGTGCTGCTGGTCGATGAGCCGACCAGCGCCCTCGACCACGAGCGCGGCGCGGCCGTGCTCGACCTGCTGGTCACGCTGACCCGCGAGCGCTCGACGGCCACGGTGCTGGTCACGCACGACCACGCCCACCTGGACCGGATGGACCGTACGGCGACGATGGCCGACGGCCGCCTGTCGCAGAGCCCGGACCCGGTCCCGGCGTCCTGACCCCGCCCGGCACACCGCACGCACGCGAAGGCCCCGGCCGCCCCTCGCTCCGAGGGGCGGCCGGGGCCTTCGTACGACTGCCTGCCAGGGCTGCTGCTAGGCGGGGTTCTGGTTGGACAGGGCCACGGACAGCTCGGCCGCCACGCCCTGCAGGATCGGCACGATCGACTCGGTCAGCGCCTCGGTCACCCGGCCCGCCGGGCCCGAGATGGAGATCGCGGCGGCGGTCGGCGAGTTCGGCACCGACACGGCGAGGCAGCGGACTCCTATTTCCTGCTCGTTGTCGTCGACCGCGTAACCCACCTTGCGGACCTGCTCCAGCGCGTCGAGGAAGCCCTCGGGCGTGGTGATGGTCTTCTCGGTCGCCGCCGGCATCCCGGTGCGGGCCAGCAGGGCACGCACCTCCTCGGCGGGGGTGTAGGCGAGGAGCGCCTTGCCCACTCCGGTGGAGTGCGGGAGCACCCGGCGGCCGACCTCGGTGAACATGCGCATGGAGTGCTTGGACGGCACCTGGGCGACGTAGACGATCTCGTCCCCGTCGAGCAGGGCCATGTTCGCCGTCTCCCCGGTCTCCTCGACCAGGCGGGCGAGGTACGGGCGGGCCCAGGTGCCCAGGAGTCGCGACGCGGACTCGCCGAGGCGGATCAGCCGGGGGCCGAGGGAGTAACGTCGGTTGGGCTGCTGACGTACATAACCGCATGCCACGAGGGTGCGCATGAGGCGGTGGATGGTCGGCAGCGGCAGACCGCTGGCGGCGGAGAGCTCGCTGAGGCCGACTTCGCCCCCGGCGTCGGCCATGCGTTCGAGCAGATCGAAGGCGCGCTCAAGGGACTGGACGCCACCGCTGGCGGCAGTGGGCTTGGCGGAAGCGTCGGTGGTGCTGGCGCTGGACGTCGGCACGGCGCGGTCCTTTCGGTGCTGGCAGGCAAGGAATCAGCCTACCGGTCGGTCGGCGTCGGCCCTAGAGCAGGGGCGATGCCGTCCCCGCCGGTCAGAGGCGGTTTGTCCAGGTGGTGGACGTCCTCGGGAAGTTACCCTCCCATCCCTTGATGGTGGTAGCTACATTCTGTATAGCGAAATCTTAATTCCATCCTGTGGAAACATCCAATTGCGGTGTCTGCGTGTCAGTGGTCCGTCCGGGCGCTCTTGACTGGCTCCGGATCGCCCCGCAGACTCCGTCAACAGAACGTTGAATTTCGCTCTGTGGAAGTAGATGGGGAGGTTCCGGTGTCCGACCTGGCTGTGGAACTGGTACTGCGCTCGACGCGCGTCATCACCCCCGAGGGGACGCGCGCCGCCTCGGTGGCCGTCGCCGACGGGAAGATCACGGCCGTGCTGGCGCACGATGCCGAGGTACCGGCCGGAGCCCGGCTGGAGGACTTCGGCGACGACGTCCTGCTTCCCGGCCTGGTCGACACCCACGTCCACGTCAACGACCCGGGCCGCACCGAGTGGGAAGGCTTCTGGACGGCCACCCGTGCCGCCGCGGCCGGAGGCATCACCACGATCCTCGACATGCCGCTGAACTCCCTTCCGCCGACCACCACGACCGACAACCTGCGCGTCAAGCAGGAGGTCGCCCGCGCCAAGGCGCACGTGGACGTCGGCTTCTGGGGCGGCGCCCTGCCCGGCAACGTCAAGGACCTGCGCCCGCTGCACGACGCCGGCGTCTACGGCTTCAAGTGCTTCCTGTCGCCCTCCGGCGTCGACGAGTTCCCCGAGCTCGACCAGGAGCAACTGGCCGCCTCCCTCGCCGAGATCACCGGCTTCGGCGGCCTGATGATCGTGCACGCCGAGGACCCGCACCACCTGGACGCGGCCCCGGCCGTCCCCGGTCCCAAGTACGCCGACTTCCTCGCCTCCCGCCCGCGCGACGCCGAGAACACCGCGATCGGGAACCTGATCGCCCAGGCGAAGCGGCTGAACGCGCGGGTCCACGTACTGCACCTCTCGTCGAGCGACGCGCTGCCGCTGATCGCCGCCGCCAAGGCCGAGGGCGTCAGGATCACCGTCGAGTCCTGCCCGCACTACCTCACCCTCACGGCCGAGGAAGTCCCGGACGGCGCCAGCGAGTTCAAGTGCTGCCCGCCCATCCGCGAGGCCGCCAACCAGGACCTCCTGTGGGACGCGCTCGCGGACGGCACCATCGACTGCATCGTCTCGGACCACTCGCCCTCCACCGCGGACCTGAAGACCAGCGACTTCGCCACCGCGTGGGGCGGCATCTCCTCCCTCCAGCTGGGCCTGCCCGCCATCTGGACCGAGGCGCGCCGGCGCGGACGCTCCCTGGAGGACGTCGTCCGCTGGATGTCCGCCGCCCCGGCCGCCCTCGCGGGCCTGGCGCAGAAGGGCGCGATCGAGGCGGGCCGCGACGCCGACTTCGCCGTGCTCGCCCCCGAAGAAACGTTCACCGTGGACCCGGCCGAACTCCACCACCGCAACCGGGTCACGGCGTACGCGGGCAAGACCCTGCACGGCGTCGTGAAGTCCACCTGGCTGCGCGGTACGCAGATCGCCGACCACGGCACCCCGACCGAACCCACGGGCCTCCTCCTCGAAAGGCAGAACTGACAGTGGCGATTGACTCCTTCACCGGCAACGCGAACCCGTACGGAGGCGGCGACCCGTACGCGGATTACCGCACCGCGGACTTCCCCTTCACCCAGTACGCGAACCTCGCCGCCCGTGAGCTGGGCGCCGGTGTCATCGCCGCGAACGACGAGTTCTTCGCCCAGCGCGAGAACCTGCTCATCGCCGAGGCCGCGCACTTCGACCCCGAGCACTTCGGCCACAAGGGCAAGATCATGGACGGCTGGGAGACCCGCCGCCGTCGCGGCGTCTCCGCCGAGCAGCCCTGGCCGACCCCCGAGGACCACGACTGGGCGCTCGTACGCCTGGGCGCCCCCGGCGTCATCCGCGGCATCGTCGTCGACACCGCCCACTTCCGCGGCAACATGCCGCAGGCCGTCTCCATCGAGGGCACCAACTGGGACGGCGCCCTCGCGCCGACCCCGCAGGAGCTCCTCGGCGACGACGTGAAGTGGACCGTGCTCGTCCCGCGCACCCCGGTCGGCGGCCACGCGGCCAACGGCTTCGAGGTCGACGCCGAGCAGCGCTTCACGCACCTGCGCGTCAACCAGCACCCGGACGGCGGCATCGCCCGCCTGCGCGTCTACGGCGAGGTCGCCCCGGACCCGAAGTGGCTCTCCACGCTCGGCACCTTCGACGTGGTCGCCCTGGAGAACGGCGGCTCGGTCCAGGACGCGTCCAACCGCTTCTACTCCCCGCCGGCCAACACCATCAACCCGGGCCGCTCCCGCAAGATGGACGACGGCTGGGAGACCGCCCGTCGCCGCGACAACGGCAACGACTGGATCCGCTACCAGCTCGTCGCCGAGTCCGAGATCCGCGCCGTCGAGATCGACACCGCCTACCTCAAGGGCAACTCGGCCGGCTGGGCCTCCCTGTCGGTCAAGACGGGTGAGGAGGGCGAGTGGACGGAATTCCTGCCGCGCACCCGCCTGCAGCCCGACACCAACCACCGCTTCGTGCTGGACACCCCGGCGGTCGGCACGCACGTGCGGATCGACATCTTCCCGGACGGCGGCTTCTCCCGCCTGCGTCTGCACGGCTCGCTGACGGAGGCCGGCGCGGCCGCGCACGCCGCCCGCCACCAGGAGCTGGGCGGCTGACGCCACCCCGCCGACTGCCCCGGGGGCCGACACCCCCGGGGCGCGCACGGACCGAAGGGCGCAACCGCACGGCGGTTGCGCCCTTCGGCGTACCGCGGCCCGGGGTGCCGCCCGGACCCGCCCGCACGCCCGGCGAGGGCTATGCCGCGTAGCCGCCGTCCACCGCGAACTCCGCGCCCGTCACGTACGCGGAGTCCGGCCCGGCCAGGAAGGACACCATGGCCGCGACCTCCTGCGGGGTGCCGAACCGGCCGAGGGCCGTCATGGCCGCCTGCTGCTCCGCCCCGGGGCCGTCCGCCGGGTTCATGTCGGTGTCCACGGGGCCCGGGTGCACGAGGTTCGCGGTGATGCCGCGCCCGCCGAGCTCCCGGGCCAGCGCCTTGGTCAGCCCGGTCAGCGCCGACTTGCTCATCGCGTACAGCGTGCCGCCGGGGCCCGGGACCCGCTGGGTGATGCAGCTGCCGACGGTGATGATCCGCCCGCCGGAACCCATGTGACCGGCCGCGGCCCGGGCCACGAGGAACGCGCCGCGGACATTGACCGACAGCACCCGGTCCACCTCGGCCGGGCCCAGCCCGTCGAGGGGCCCGAGCACGCCCACCCCCGCGTTGTTGACCAGGACGTCGATCCGCCCGAAGGCCCGTACGGCCTCCTCCACCGCCGAGACGGCCTGCGCCCCGTCGCCCGCGTCGGCCCGTACGGCCAGTCCGCGCCGCCCGAGGGCCTCCACCTTGCCGACCACCTCGGCCGCCGCCCGCGCGTCGTTGACGTAACTGACCGCGACGTCGAGCCCGTCCTGGGCCAGTCGCAGGGCGCTCGCCGCGCCGATCCCGCGGCTGCCGCCGGTCACCAGCGCCACATACCCGGACCCGCTCATGATGTCCTCCTCCGTCAAATGGTTGCGGGTTCAATGAAATGGCAGTCCGTGATCCGGCGCTGGCGGGAATCGGACATGGAGTTCTTCGCGCGCCGCACCGATGAGTCCGGGGCCGCCCGGGAGTCTGAACCTGCGTACGGACGACCGAGCAAGGAGCGCTGACCCATGGGCAAGCTGACCCTCACCACCTTCCTGACCCTCGACGGCGTGATGCAGGCCCCCGGCGGGCCGGAGGAGGACACCAGCGGCGGGTTCGAGTACGGCGGGTGGCTCGTGCCGTACGCGGACGAGGGCATGGGGGAGTTCATCACCGAGGTCTTCGGCCGGACCGGGGCGTTTCTGCTCGGGCGGCGGACGTACGAGATCTTCGCCTCGTACTGGCCGCAGCACGACGACCCCGCGGACCCGGTCGCGAGCAAGCTGAACAGGCTGCCGAAGTACGTGGCCTCGACCACGCTCAAGGAGCCCGCCTGGGGCCCGGCCACCGTGCTCGACGGTGAGCAACTGCAGAGCGAGATCGTCCGGGTCAAGGACGCCCTCGACGGTGAGCTGCAGGTCCACGGCAGCGGGCAGCTCGCGCAGTGGCTGCTGGCCCGGGACCTCGTGGACGAGCTGAACCTGCTCGTCTATCCGGTGTTCCTGGGCGGCGGGCGCCGGCTGTTCCCGACCGGCGGGCTGCCGACGGCCTGCGAGCTGACGAGTTCCCGTACGACGTCGAGCGGCATCGCCATCCACACCTACCGGACGACGGGGCGCGCCACCTTCGGCACGTTCGCGGACTGACCGAGGACGCCCGCACCGCAGCGCGGTGCCGCCACCGGACGGGGTGGCGGCACCGATGCGCGGCACGGACGAGCGGGCGTCATCCGCCGGTGACGGCCTTGGCGATGCGCAGGCCGCCCTGGCCGATGGGACTGACCCAGCTGCCGGCGTCGTCCTTGCCCTGGTCGGGCCAGACGCGGATCTTCCCGTCCCCGGTGCGGATGATCACCAGGAGGGTGGCACCTTTGTCGCTGCCGCCGTGATCATCGGCGGCCGCGGCGCGGGCATCGGCCACGACCGCGTGCGGCGCCGCCGGGGCGGCGGCGAACGCGCCGGTCGGTGCCAGCACGCCTCCCGCGACCACGGCGGTCGAGGCGGCCAGCATGAGGAGGCGCGGCTTCCGGAAGGGGCGAGGCATGGGAATCTCCTGGGGTGTGAGGTGGAGCAGTGGGTCCGTCCAGTAGGCCTCGCCCGCCCCCGCACGGTCACGTCCCTGAATCCCGTGGCTTGACGCCCGTCGGCGGCCGTGCCGGCCGCGACCGGCCACACCGCGAGCCGCCCCCGCACGGGCCGCCCGCAAATGGCTCGACCGGTCATGATCGGCTCCGGTACGGTGACCCCGCACCCGTGCGAGCCGCCGAAGTCTCCACCCGCTTGCCGCCGCTGGAGACGTCCCCGTGACCGTGATCTCGCCCGCAGTCACCGCCCCCCGCCGGGCCTGGCTCGCCGATCTGCCCGTGCTGGCCGTCGCCGTCGTATGGGGCGGCAGCTACCTCGCCGCCAAGGGCATCACCACCACGCAGACCGTGATCGGCGTACTCGTGCTGCGCTTCGGGCTCGTCCTGCCGGTGCTGGCCGTCGCCGGGTGGCGGCGGCTGTGGGCACTGACCCCGGCCCAGCTGCGCGGCGCCGGGCTGCTGGGCCTCGTACTCGGCGGGATCTTCCTCCTGGAGACCTACGGGGTCGTCCACACCTCCGCCACCAACGCCGGGCTGATCATCAGCCTGACCATGATCTTCACGCCGCTCGCCGAGGCCGTGGTGAAGCGGCGCGCGCCCTCGGCGGGCTTCCTCGCCGCCGCCGGGGTCTCCGTCGCGGGAGTGGTCCTGCTGACCCAGGGCGGGGGGTTCACCGCGCCCAGCCCCGGCGACCTGCTCATGCTCTGCGCCGCCCTCGCCAGGACCCTTCACGTCCTGCTGATGGCCCGCGTCAAGGCCGTCCAGGACGCCGACTCGCTCTCCCTGACCACCGTCCAGCTCGGCGGCGCCGTCCTCGTCTTCGCCCTGCTCGCGGGCGTCCCCGGCACCGGGGAGGACCCGTGGGCCGTGGCCGCCGGCTTCGGGGCCGCCGAATGGGCCGGGCTGCTCTTCCTCTCCGCCTTCTGCACCCTCTTCGCCTTCTTCGTGCAGATGTGGGCCGTCCGCCGAACCTCGCCCTCCCGCGTCAGCCTGCTGCTGGGCACCGAGCCGTTGTGGGCGGCGGTCGCCGGCATCGCCATCGGCGGCGAGCACCTCGGCCTGCTCGGCCTCGCGGGCGCCGCCCTCGTGCTGGCCGGTACCGCCTGGGGCCGCCGCGCCGTCGACGGCTGAACGATTGTCCGAAACCGCTCCCATCCACGGTGATCAGCGGCCCTACGCTGGCCACCATGCCAGTTCTGGACATCAGCAACCTCGCCGACGACTTCAACGAGAACCCCTACCCGCACTACGCGCGGCTGAGGGAGAGCGGTCCCGTCCACCGCATCAAGACGGCGGACGGGGAAGGGATCTGGCTGATCGTCGGCCACGACGAGGCCCGCCAGGCTCTCGCCCACCCCAACGTGTCGAAGAACTGGCAGACCGCCGGCCTCTACGCCGACCGCACGACCACCACCCTCAGCACCAACATGCTCCGCTCCGACCCGCCCCACCACACCCGGCTCCGCCGCCTGGTGGCCCGCGAGTTCACCTCCCGCCGGGTCGAGGCCCTGCGCCCGCGCGTGCAGCAGGTCACCGACGGACTGCTCGACGCGATGGCCGCCGGCCCCGACCGCCGCGCCGACCTGATCGCGTCCTTCGCGGTACCGCTGCCGATGACCGTCATCTGCGAACTCCTCGGCGTACCCGACCTCGAACGCGGCTCGTTCCGCCGGTGGTCCACCGAGATCGTCGCGCCGACCGGCACCGAGGCCGAGACCGCTGCGCTGCGCGCCATGTCCGGCTACCTGGCCGAGCTCACCGACGCCAAACGGGAGCGCCCCGGCGAGGACCTGCTCAGCGCGCTGATCCGGACCAGGGACGAGGACGGCGACCAGCTGTCCCCGGAAGAGCTGATCGGCATGGCCTTCCTGCTGCTGGTCGCCGGGCACGAGACCACGGTCAACCTGATCGGCAACGGCGTACGGGCCCTGCTCGCCCACCCGGACCAGCTGGCGGCCCTGCGCGCCGATCCGGACGGGCTGATCGACGGCGCGGTGGAGGAGATGCTCCGCTACGACGGCCCGCTGGAGAGCGCCACCTACCGCTTCGCCCGTGCCGACCTGGAGATCGGGGGCACCCTGATCGAGGCCGGCTCGCCCGTGCTGGTCTCCCTGGCCGGTGCCGACCGCGACCCGGCGCGGTTCACCGGGCCCGACGTCTTCGACATCCGCCGATCCGGCCAGAGCCACATGGCTTTCGGCCACGGCATCCACTTCTGCATCGGCGCCCCGCTGGCGCGCATGGAGGGCCGCATCGCGGTCCGGTCCCTGCTGGAACGTTTCCCCGACCTGGCCGAGGACCCTGACGCCGGCCCGCGCGACTGGATCCCCGGCACCCTGATCCGGGGAGTGAAGCGGCTGCCGGTGCGCTGGTAGCCGTACATGAGAAGCCGCAGAAGCCGCCGCAGCAGCAGCGTGAGGCGCCGCGGGCGCCGCTCACAGATCCGGCAGCTCCTCCAGCCGTACCCGGCGCCCCTCGCGGCGCGAGAGCTCGCACGCCTCCGCGACCCGGAACGCGGCGAGCGCCTCCCGGCCGTCGCAGGGGTTGGGGCCCTCGCCGCGCACCAGGCGCACGAAGGCCGCCAGCTCCGCCTCGTACGCGGGGCCGAAGCGCTCCAGGAAACCCGTCCACGGTTTGCTCGCCGGGGGCGGGCCGTGCGGCTCGGTCGAGGCGATCGGCGTACGGTCGTCCAGCCCGGCGGACACCTGGTCCAGCTCCCCGGCGAGCTCCATCCGCACGTCGTAGCCGGCGCCGTTGATCCGGCCGCCCGTCGCGGTGACGAGGGTGCCGTCGTCCAGGGTCAGCACGGCCGCGGCCGTGTCGATGTCGCCCGTCTCCCGGAACCGCGGCGGGCCCGCGTCCGACCCGGCCGCGTACACCTCCGTCACCTCGTGCCCGGTGACCCAGCGGACCATGTCGAAATCGTGCACGAGGCAGTCCCGGTACAGACCGCCCGAGGCCGCCAGGTACGCGGCGGTCGGCGGAGCCGGATCGGCGGTCATCGTGCGTACGGTGTGCAGCCGCCCCAGGGCGCCCGAGCGGACCAGCTCACGGGCGGTGCGGTAGCCCGAGTCGAAGCGGCGCATGAATCCCACCTGGAGCACGCCGCCGGCGGCCTCCACCTCGCGCACCACGGCGAGGGTGCGGGCCAGGTCCGGGGCCACCGGCTTCTCGCAGAACACCGGCAGGCCGCCGCGTACCGCCCGTACGGCCAGCTCGGCGTGGCCCTCGGTCGAGCAGGCCACGACCACCGCGTCCACGCCCCAGGTGAAGACCTGCTCGACGGAGGGCGCGGCGGTGGCCCCGAGCCGGTCGGCCAGGCGCGCCGCCCGCGCGGGGTCGGCGTCGGCGAGCAGGAGCGAGCCGGCGTCCGCCTGGCGGGCCAGCGCCGCCGCGTGGAACGAGCCGATCCGGCCCGTTCCGATGAGCCCGATGCGCATGAACTCAACCTGACCCCGTACGGGGGACCTGTCAATCTGCCCGCGCATGCCCCGATGGCCCGCCATGGTCCACTGTGGCGGATACTGGGCGGCTGGAACCGGAATGACCGAATGATGACGGACGACACGGACGAGGGAAGGGCGCGGCGACGTGGCTAGGGTTCGGACAGGGGTACGCGTCGTGGGCGCCGTGCTCGCGGCGGTACTGGGGGCCTCGCTCGCGGGCTGCAGCAGCACCGGAGGCAAGCGCGCCGAGGACCGGGCGAAGGCCGCCGCGGCGGGCCGGCCGGCCGTGTCCACCCCGCGCTGGACCTTCGCGATGGTCACGCACGCGGGTGACGGCGACACCTTCTGGGACATCGTCCAGAAGGGCGCCAAGGAGGCCGCGGCGAAGGACAACATCAACTTCGTCTACGCCCACGACGACCAGGCGCAGCAGCAGGCGCAGTTCGTGCAGAACGCCATCGACCAGAAGGTCGACGGGATCATCGTGAGCCTCGCCAAGCCGGAAGCGCTCAAGGACGTCATCGCCAAGGCCGTCAAGGCCGGCATCCCGGTGGTCACGGTCAATTCCGGCTCCGCCCAGTCCGCCGCCTACGGGGCACTGACCCACATCGGCCAGGACGAGGAGATCGCGGGCGAGGCGGTCGGCAGCGAGCTGACCGAGCGAGGGAAGAAGAAGGCCGTCTGCGTCCTGCACGAGCAGGGCAACGTGGGCCACGAGCAGCGCTGCGCCGGGGCGAAGAGAACGTTCGGTGGGTCCGGTGGCGTCATGGAGAACCTGTACGTCGAGGGCACCAACATGCCCTCCGTCCAGGCGGCCATCCAGGCCAAGCTCCAGGCGGACCCCTCGGTCGACGCGATCGTCACGCTCGGTGCGCCCTTCGCCCCCACCGCGGTCAAGGCGAAGGACGCGGCGGGCAGCAAGGCCGAGGTGGACACCTTCGACCTCAACGAATCCGTCGCCCGCGACCTGAAGTCCGGAGCCCTCGGCTTCGCCGTCGACCAGCAGCCCTACCTCCAGGGCTACGAGGCGATCGACCTGCTCTGGCTCTACCGCTACAACGCGGACGTGCTCGGCGGTGGCCGCCCGGTGCTCACCGGGCCCCAGATCGTCACGGCCGCCGAGTCGGCCAAGCTGGAGGAGTTCATCAAGCGGGGCACCCGATGAGCGCCGCCGCCGCGGACGAACGCCTCGCGCCCACCTCCCTGGTCCGCAGGCTGCTGGGCCGCCCGGAGCTGGGCGCCGTGGTCGGCGCGGCCGCCGTCTTCGTCTTCTTCTCCTTCGCCGCCCCCAGCTTCCTGCAGGCCTCCAGCCTCAGCACCGTGCTGTACTCGGCCTCCACCATCGGGATCATGGCCGTCCCGGTGGCCCTGCTGATGATCGGCGGCGAGTTCGACCTTTCCGCGGGTGTCATGGTCACGACCTCGGCGCTGGTCGCCTCGATGTTCAGCTACCAGATGACCGCCAACGTCTGGGTCGGCGTCCTGGTGTCGCTGCTGGTCACCCTGGCCATCGGCCTCTTCAACGGCGTCATGCTGACCCGTACCAAGCTGCCCAGCTTCATCATCACGCTCGGCACCTTCCTGATGCTGACCGGCCTGAACCTCGGCTTCACCAAGCTGATCAGCGGATCGGTCTCCACCAAGAGCATCGCCGACATGGAGGGCTTCAGCTCCGCGCGCGCCCTCTTCGCCTCGCAGTGGAACATCGGCTCGGTCACCCTGAAGGTCACCGTCCTGTGGTGGCTGGCCCTGGTCGCCGTCGCCACCTGGATCCTGCTGCGCACCCGCGCCGGGAACTGGATCTTCGCGGTGGGCGGCGGAGCCGACGCGGCCCGCGCGACCGGCGTCCCGGTCGTGAAGACCCGTATCGGCCTCTACATGGGCGTCGCCCTGTGCGCGTGGATCTCCGGCCAGCACATCCTCTTCTCGTTCGACGTGGTCCAGTCGGGCGAGGGCGTCGGCAACGAGTTCCTCTACATCATCGCGGCCGTCATCGGCGGCTGCCTGATGACCGGCGGCTACGGCTCCGCCATCGGCTCGGCGGTCGGCGCCTTCATCTTCGGCATGACCAGCAACGGCATCGTCTACGCCCAGTGGAACCCGGACTGGTTCAAGTTCTTCCTGGGCGCGATGCTCCTGCTCGCGACGCTGCTCAACGCATGGGTCCGCAAGCGGGCGGAGGAGAGCAAGTGACGACGAACGGCGCGACGCCCCTGGTGAAGCTGACCGAGGTCAGCAAGTACTACGGAAACATCCGCGCCCTCCAAGGGGTCTCCCTGGAGGTCGCGGCGGGCGAGATCACCTGTGTCCTCGGCGACAACGGCGCCGGAAAGTCCACCCTCATCAAGATCATCGCGGGGCTGCACCAGCACGACGCCGGCACCTTCGAGATCGAGGGGGAGGAGACCGTGCTCGCCAATCCCCGCGCGGCCCTCGACCGCGGCATCGCCACCGTCTACCAGGACCTCGCCGTCGTCCCGCTCATGCCCGTATGGCGGAACTTCTTCCTCGGGTCCGAGCCGACCAAGGGCCGCGGCCCGCTGCGCCGCCTCGACGTGGGCCACATGCGGCGGACCACCCGCGCCGAGCTGCTGCGCATGGGCATCGACCTGCGCGACGTCGACCAGCCCATCGGAACCCTGTCCGGCGGCGAGCGGCAGTGCGTGGCCATCGCCCGCGCCGTCCACTTCGGTGCGAAGGTCCTCGTGCTCGACGAGCCGACCGCCGCGCTCGGCGTCAAGCAGTCCGGCGTGGTCCTCAAGTACGTCGCCGCCGCCCGCGACGCGGGCCTCGGCGTGGTGCTGATCACCCACAACCCGCACCACGCCCACCTGGTCGGCGACCGGTTCGTGCTCCTCAAACGCGGCACCATGGCGGGCAGCCACACCCGCGACTCGATCACCCTGGACGAGCTCACCCGGCAGATGGCGGGCGGTTCCGAGCTGGACGAACTGAGCCACGAACTGGAGCGAGTGGCAGAATCGGGCCCAGGCGCCGCATCCGGCGCAGCCGATCCGGAATCCGGCTCCGCCACCGACTCCGCTTCCGGCTCCACTTCCTCCGACAAGGGCGACACGACTCGATGAGCACGTACCGGGACTTCACGCTCGCCCACCGGGGGGCGGCGCGAGGCACCGTCCTGCGGACCATCGGGACCCGTGAGCGCCGGTCTCACCTGACCGCCCCGCGGGTCCCGACCGTCGGCATCGACATCGGCGGCACCAAGGTCATGGCCGGCGTCGTCGACGCCGACGGCGTCATCCTGGAGAAGATCCGCGCCGAGACGCCGGACAAGTCCAAGAGCCCCAAGGTCGTCGAGGACACCATCGTCGAGCTGGTCCTGGACCTCTCCGACCGGCACGACGTGCACGCGGTGGGCATCGGGGCGGCCGGCTGGGTCGACGCCGACCGCTCCCGCGTCCTCTTCGCGCCCCACCTGGCCTGGCGCGACGAGCCGCTGCGCGACGCCCTCCAGTCCCGGCTCGCGGTGCCGGTCATGGTCGACAACGATGCCAACACCGCGGCGTGGGCGGAATGGCGCTTCGGCGCCGGGCGCGGCGAGGACCACCTCGTCATGATCACCCTCGGCACCGGCATCGGCGGGGCCATCCTCGAAGGCGGCCAGGTCAAGCGCGGCCGGTACGGGGTCGCCGGCGAGTTCGGCCACATGCAGGTCGTCCCCGGCGGCCACCGCTGCCCCTGCGGCAACCGCGGCTGCTGGGAGCAGTACAGCTCCGGCAACGCCCTGGTGCGCGAGGCCCGCGAGCTCGCCGCGGCCGACTCCCCGGTCGCGTACAACATCATCGCCAGGGTCGGCGGCAACGTCCACGAGATCACCGGGCCGCTGATCACCGAGCTGGCCCGCGAGGGCGACGCCATGTGCGTCGAGCTGCTCCAGGACATCGGCCAGTGGCTCGGCGTCGGCATCGCCAACCTCGCCGCCGCCCTCGACCCGTCCTGCTTCGTCATCGGCGGCGGCGTCAGCGCCGCCGACGACCTGCTGATCGGCCCCGCCCGGGACGCCTTCCGCCGCCACCTCACCGGTCGTGGCTACCGCCCCGAGGCCCGGATCGCCAAGGCCGAGCTCGGCCCCGAGGCAGGTATGGTCGGAGCGGCCGACCTCGCCAGGCTCGTCGCCCGCCGCTTCCGCCGCGCCACACGCCGCCGGGTCGAACGCTACGAGCGCTACGCGCAGCTGGGCCGGCGCGATGCCACCGGCCCCACGGACTCCAAGGACCAGAACGAGCAGTGACCCCGCCCACCCTGCCCCACCAGGCGTCCGCCCCCGACGAGGGCGGTGCCCCGCCGCCAGCCGCCGAAGACCGCGGGCACGTCGTCAAGCGCCGCTGGATCACCGCGATCATCATCCTGCTGCTGATCGGCGTACCCGCCGGTTACCTCGGGGTCTCCACCCAGCAGAGCCGCGAGAGCGGCCGCGACAAGGCCGCCCGGATCGGCGCGTCCAAGGTGCGTCCCGGCTGGCCCTCGAAGGTGCAGCGCAGCATCTACGAGGTCCCGATCCCGCCCAAGGCCTGGCGGGTCGGGTTCCTGGAGACAAACAACTGGCGCACGAGCCGGCTGTTCACGCAGATGGCGGTCACCCCCGCCGACCTGGACGCCTTCCTGGCCGACCTCGGCACCAGCCGGGACGCGCTGACCCCCGGGGTCTCGATCTCCCCGCACGACACCGAGGTCGCGGGCTGGAACTGGAACCCGGAGGGCACCTGGGACGGGATCACGCTGGAGCAGCCGGACCCGCGCCCCACCCGGGACGTCACCGTCGACCTCACGGACCCCGAGCACCCCAAGGTCTACGTGGTGTCCACGACGACCCCGTAGCGGTGGGGACAGCCCTTAGCCTGGGATCATGAAGCTCACCAAGCGGCTGCATTCCTGCGTGCAGCTGGAGAAGGACGGGCGCACGCTCGTCATCGACCCGGGCGCCTTCAGCGAACCGGACGCGGGCCTGGGGGCGGACGCCCTGCTGGTCACGCACGAGCACCCCGACCACTTCGAGGAGGGCCGGCTGCGGGCCGCCCTCGACGCCAATCCGGCGGCGGGCCTGTGGACCCTGCGCAGTGTGGCGCAGAGGCTGGCCCCCGCCTACCCGGGCCGGGTGCACACGGTCGGGCACGGAGACACCTTCACCGCCGCCGGCTTCGAGGTCCAGGTGCACGGCGAGCTGCACGCCGTGATCCACCCGGACATCCCGCGGGTCACCAACGTCGGCTACCTCGTGGAGGGTTCGCTGTTCCACCCCGGGGACGCGCTGACCGTGCCCGACGCGGCGGTGGAGACGCTGATGCTTCCCGTGCACGCCCCCTGGAACAAGGTCTCCGAGGTGATCGACTACCTCCGTGAGGTCAAGCCGCGGCGTGCCATCGACATCCACGACGCGTACCTGTCCGACATCGCCCGGCCGATCTACGACATGGCCCTGGACAGCCTGGGCGGCACGGACCACGGCCGGCTCACCGCCGGGGAAGCCGCCGACCTGTGACTGTCGGTGCCGGGCGGTAGGTTGGGGCGTATGCGTATCGCCACGTTCAACGTCAACTCCGTCACCGCCCGGCTTCCGCGCCTGCTGGCCTGGCTGGAGAGCTCCGGCACCGATGTCCTGTGCATCCAGGAGACCAAGTGCTCCGCGGAGCAGTTCCCGCACGCCGAGCTGCGCGAGCTGGGCTACGAGTCGGCGGTCAACGCCACCGGCCGGTGGAACGGCGTCGCCCTGCTCTCCAAGGTCGGCCTGGACGACGTGGTCCTGGGGCTGCCCGGCGGGCCCGACTACGAAGGGGTCCAGGAGCCCCGCGCGATCTCCGCCACCTGCGGCGGCGTGCGCGTCTGGTCGGTGTACGTGCCCAACGGCCGGGAGGTCGAGCACGACCACTACGGCTACAAGCTGGACTGGTTCCGCTCCCTGACCACGGCCGTCGCCGAGGACGCGGCGGGCCCCCGCCCCTTCGCGGTGCTCGGCGACTTCAACGTGGCCCCGACCGACGAGGACGTCTACGACCCGGCCGTCTTCGAGGGCCTCACCCACGTCACCCCCGCCGAGCGCGCCGCTCTGGAGGCGCTGCGGGCCGCCGGTCTCTCCGACGTGCTGCCGCGTCCCCTCAAGTACGACCGCCCCTACACGTACTGGGACTACCGCCAGCTCGCCTTCCCCAAGAACAGGGGCATGCGAATCGACCTGGTGTACGGGAACCAGCCCTTCGCCAAGGCCGTCACCGACGCCTACGTCGACCGCGAGGAACGCAAGGGCAAGGGCGCGTCCGACCACGCGCCGGTCGTCGTGGACCTGGATCTCGACCGGTAGCCGCGGTCCGGATCCGGGCCGGCGGATCCAGGCGCGCCCTGTGGTCAGGGGCGGATCCTGGTGCGACGCTGGTCAGTATGAACATCCCTTTCCTGGACAACTGGCTGAACCGGCGCGAAACGGAACGGGGTGCGGGTCTCGCCCTCGCCTTCGCCGGTGATCCCGAGGGTGTGGCCGCGTTGTTCTCGGAGTGCGAGATGCTGCGCGACCAGGCGAGGGCGGCCGGACTCGAACTCGACGAGAGCCGGGCCTCGTTGGAGGAACTCGACCAGCTGATGCCCCGCTGGCGGCGGGATCCGGAGGCCGTGCCGTGGCTCGGCAACGACGCAGGCTTCTACCTCGGGACCGTGATCATCCGCACCATCCCCGGAGCCGGCTGGCAGGTGTGGCCCAACGGCCAGCCGGTGATCCGGCTGGCCTCGGGCCGCGAGCTGAACGTGATCGAGTCGGGGGTGTCCTGGGCGATGACCGGATCCCCCGAGCTCAGCCAGGCGTACGCGGAGGCCTCCGAGGGGTGACCGGCCGGGATGTTTATGTCGCCTTTAGGCGTGTCGAGGGGAAGCGCCCTTCCCGGGCTGGATAGTTTGCCTGGACTCGACACACCGACAAGTGGGCAGGGCAGCGCATGGTCGTCGATCCGTTGATCGAGCTGGGGGACGTCACGATCCTCAGGCACTGAGGGGGTCCCGCCGATCCCTCACGAGGGCCACCCCGCTCGGCAGCAGCCGCGGATCACTGCTCGCGCAGCGGCACCGACACGTAACTGGGATCGGTGTGCGGCGAGGAGAAGGTCAGCTGTGCGCCGGTGGGGTTGTGCTCGATGTAGAGCGGGTCGACCGTGTCGATGACAAGGGCGAGCCGGTGGCCCGCGGGCACGTCGTAGGCGGTGGAGAACAGCTCCAGATCCGCGCCGAAGGCCTGCCCGGGAGTGCGCCCGTGGAACGTGTAGGGGGCGTTGCTGACCAGCTTGCCGATGCCGAGCGGGCCGACGTCGTACAGGTACGCGACGAAGGTGCCGTCGCCCTTGGTGGGAGTGACCGTGGTGTGGACCTTGACCGTGCCGCGGACCCGGCGCGCCTCGCCGTAGCGCCCGGACTGCCAGACCGCGGCGAAGGCGCGGGGGAGCAGCGGGATGGAGGCCCTCGGGGGCGCCTGGGCCAGCTGGTCGAGGATGCTGGAGAGGAAGAGGATCCCGCCGTTGGCCCCGGAGTCGACATTGGCGAAGAGGTGCTCGCTGTCGGAGAGCATGAGCTTCTCGGTGCCGCCCGCGCCGACCGACCTCCAGTCGGCGTAGCCCTCGTACGCGTCGTTGCTGCGGGACTTGATCTGCACCGGGGCCTCGGTGTCGACGCCGTTGCGCTCGCCCTTGAGATAGCGGTCGAACCAGCGGTGGGCGTTGGTCCAGGTGTCGTTGGGCAGGCCCAGCAGGCCGGTGGCCTCGGCGGTGGCGTGGTCGCCCGGGCGGAACTCCAGGCGCTTGGGGCCGGTCAGCTTCTCGTAGAACTCCGCGTACTGGTTGGGCGGGAAGATGGTGTCACCCCAGGCGTTGCCGAGCATGACCGCGGCGCCGTTGGCGTTGATCCGGTCCACCTGCTCGGCGGCCGACCGCTTCTTGCCCCACTCGATCATCTGCTGCTCCCGGTCCAGCCGGGAGCCGAGGAAGTCGCCGAGGATCGACCGGAGTTCGGGGCCGGGGCGGCCGGTGAGGAAGCCGGCGGCGCCGAGCATCCCGGCGGCCTGGCGGTGCTGGGTGCGGCCGGAGTAGATGGACTCGATGATGTCGGCCCAGCCGCTCATCGCGACCACCGCCTTGACGCGCGGGTCGTGCGCCGAGGCCAGCAGGCTGATGCCCGCGCCGTACGAGACCCCGCCGAGGCCGATGCGGTCCGCGTCGGCGGGGGAGTTGGCCAGGGCCCAGTCGATGACGGCCGAGACGTCGGCGATGTCCGGCGGGCCGGCCACCTCGATCTGGCCGCCGGAGAGCCAGAAGCCGCGGGAGGTGTAGCTGACCACCACGTAGCCGGAGTCGGCGAGTTGCTTGGCCTGGGCGATGTATTCGATCTGCGGCAGGCCCCAGCTGCTGGGGAGCACGATCAGCGGGTACTTCCGGCCCGCCTCGGCGCCGCCGGGGGTGAAGACGTTGCCCTTGAGGGTGATGCCCCCGGAGCCGGGGATGTCATGGAAAGTCGGTTCCGATGAGGCGCCGTCGGCGGCTGCCGCGGAGGGAGCGGAAGCCGCCTGGGCCTGGTGGGGGGCCAGGCCCAGGGCGGCTGCCACCAGCACGGCCGCCACGGCTGCGACGGTGGTGGTGCGTTTCATCAATCGCTCCTCGCGGACGCCGGGTTGTCAGAGTGACCCGACGGTAACGGGAGCGGATTACCGTAGGTAACCCGTGAGTAAGTTACACGCTGGTAACGATTGATACGTGTCAGTGGAGAGGTCAGCCGTTCTGCGGGGCGCCGTTCAGGGCGCTCTTCGCCTTCCACGCGTCCCAGGACAGGTTCCACTCGCCGTAGCCGTTGCCGATCTCCGCCTGGCCCTTCGAGCCGTCACCGACCACCTCGAAGGAGTCGCCGACCTGGGACTGCTCGAAGAACTCCTTGGCGTCGGCGTCGCTCATCCCCACGCAGCCGGAACTGCTGTTGGCCCGGCCGAAGTTGCCGGTGTTCCACGGGGCGGCGTGCGCGTACATGCCGGACCATGTGAGCCGCATCGAGTAATCGACCATCTTGTCGTAGGCGTTGTCCAGGCCCACCGTCTGGGAGTCCATCCGGATGGTGCCCTCCTTGGTCATGATCACCATCTTTCCGGACCAGGAGGCCTTCTTGCCGCCCGGAGTGCCGGCCGAGATCGGGATCGTCCTCAGGGCCTGGCCGTCCTGGGTCACCGACATCTTCTTGGTGTCGAGGCTGACCTGGATCCGGCGGTCCTTGCCGATCTTGAACTCGGTGTTGTAGTCCCGGGCGAAAAGACCGCCGCCCTTGCCGGAGTCCACGCCGTTCAGGTTCATCTCGACCTTCACGTCCGTGCCGGACTTCCAGTAGTCCTTGGGCCGCCAGTCGACACGGTCCTTGCCGTCGTGGTCCTTGATCCAGCCCCAGGAACCCTCGGTGTTGTCCGAGCTGGTGACCTTGAGCTGCTTCTCCACCGCGGCCTTGTTCGTCACCGGGTTGTCGAAGACGAGCGACACGGGCATCGCCACGCCCACCGTGCTGCCCTTGGTGATGTTGATCGAGACCTTGTTCACCTTGTCGGCGGCGCCGGTCTTGAACTGCGTGGTGGCGCTCTGGCTCTGGGTGTTCTGCGCCTCGACCTTGTACTCCGCCCCGGGCGGGGCGTTGCGCTCCGAGGTCCAGGTCCTGCCGTCGTCGGCTATCTTCCCCGGCAGCTCCGCGCCCTTGGCGTCGGTCACCTTGACCTGGGCCAGCTTGCCCTCGGCGACGGTCACCGTCACCGGCTCGCCCGCCTTCACCTGATCGCCCGCGAGATTCACCGAGACCGCCATGTCCGTCTTCGGCTTCAGCTCGGCCTTGCCGTCCTTGCCGGCCTGGTCACCGCCCCCGCCCGAGCAGGCTGTCAGTGCGGCGGTCAGAAGTGCGGTGCCCGCCATGGCGGTGCGGCGTATGCGGCTCAACGAAAACCCCTCCATCAATGACCGTTCGCAAATCTAGATGCGAACAGGACGACTCTAGGTTCCCCGATTCGGATAACAGACCGTCCTTTCCGTTGTGACGTGGACCGCAGCGAAACGGTCATCGTCCGGTCACAATCGCCGCGCGCTTCGGTCATGGAGGGCTGTGAGAGTCAGTGCATGCTTGCGACCACCCCACAGCAACACCAGCAGTGGCAGCAGGAACTGACGATGCGCCCTCTGTCCCTACCGGAATACCAGGGCTTCCTTTCGAGGCACCGGCAGGCGAGTTTCCTCCAGTACCCCTCCTGGGCCCAGGTGAAGGACCTTTGGCGCTCCGAAAGGGTCGGATGGCACTACCCCGACGGTGAGATAGCGGGCGTGGGACTCGTCCTCTACCGCCAATTCCCCGGCACCCGCAAATACTTCGCCTACCTCCCCGAGGGTCCCGTCGCCGACTGGTCCGATCCGCACATCGACCGCTGGCTGACCCCGCTGACGCGCCACCTGAGGGCGGCCGGCGCCTTCGCGGTCCGGATCGGCCCCACCCCCGCCTACCGGCGCTGGGACGCGGCCACCGCCAAGTCCGCCGCCGGGCCCGGCCGGCAGATTTCTGACGTCCTGGCCACCGAGGTGGACCCGATCGGTGCCGCCCTCGCCGACCGGCTGCGCACTCGCGGCTGGAAGCGCTGCGGCGGCGAGGACGACGGCGACGCCCAGCCCCGCCACGTCTTCCGGGTGCCGCTGGCGGGCCGCACCCTCGACGACCTGTGGTCGGGCCTGAACCAGGAGTGGCGGCGCAATGTGCGCAAGGCCACGAAGGCGGGTGTGGAGACGGTCGTCGGCACCACCGCCGACCTGCCCGAGTTCTACCGGCTGCTGCGCATCACCGAGGAGCGCGACGGCTTCCGGCTGGGCCGCTCCCTGTCGTACTACGAGCAGCAGTACGAGGCCCTCAACGCCGAGGAGCCCGGCCGGATGCGGCTCTACCTGGGCATCCACCAGGGCGAGATCCTCGCCGCCCACACGATGATCGTCGCCGGGAACCGGGTCTGGTACCAGACCGGTGCCTCCGCCGACCACCGCCGCGACGTCCGGCCCAGCAACGCCCTGCAGTGGCGCATGATCTGCGACGCCCATGCCCTCGGTGCCGACGAGTACGACATGCGCGGGGTACCCTCCACCCTCGACCCCGACGAACGTTCCTTCGGGCTGCTGCGCTGGAAGCTCGGCACCGGCGGACAGGTCGTCGAGACGCTCGGCGAGTGGGAGACCCCGATGGACGGATACACCAACATGGCGCTCTACAAGGCGTTCCAGGCCTACCTCGCCCGCCGGTGACCGCCACCGACACCAGGCCGGCCGCAGCGGGCGCCGGTGGCGCCGACGGCGATCACGCGGCACCGAAGAAGACCTCGGTGCTGCGCAGCGGCGCGCTCATGGCGGTCGGATCGATCGTCTCCCGCGCCACCGGCTTCATCCGCTCCGCCGTCGTCGTCGCGGCGCTGGGCACCGGACTGCTCGGCGACAGCTACGCCGTCGCCAACACCGTCCCGAACATCATCTACATGCTCCTCGTCGGCGGCGCGCTCAACGCCGTCTTCGTCCCCGAGCTCATACGCGCCGCCAAGGAGCACGAGGACGGCGGGGCCGCGTACACCGACCGGCTGCTGACCGTCTGCACCGCGGCACTCGCCCTGCTCGCCGCCGTCGCGGTCCTCGCCACCCCGCTCATCGTCGGCGTGTACACCCCCTACAGCGGGGCGCAGCAGAGCACCACCATCGCCCTGGCCCGGTTCTGCCTCCCGCAGATCCTCTTCTACGGCCTGTTCACCCTGCTCGGGCAGGTACTGAACGCCCGCGGCCGGTTCGGCGCGATGATGTGGACCCCGGTCCTCAACAACGTCGTGATCATCGGCGTCTTCGGGCTCTTCCTCTACGTCTCCCACGACGCGGCGGGCGGCCTCACCGCCGCCGAGACCCGGCTCCTCGGCATCGGAACCACCGCGGGCATCGTCGTCCAGGCCCTCGCCCTGATCCCCTCGCTGCGCGCCGCCCGCTTCCGCTGGCGCCCCCGCTTCGACTGGCGCGGCAGCGGTCTCACCCGCCCGCTGCGCAACGCGGGCTGGCTGGTGATGCTCGTCCTCACCAACCAGATCGCCTACTGGGTGGTGACCCGGCTCTCCACCACCACCGGAGACCTCGCCGTCAAGGCGGGCCTCACGGAGGGCGTCGGCTACACCGCCTACAGCAACGCCTACCAGCTGTGGATCGTCCCGCAGGGCATCATCACCGTCTCCCTCGTGACCGCCCTGATGCCCCGGATGAGTGAGGCCGCGGCCGACGGCGACCTCGCCGCCGTGCGCGCGGACGTCTCCTACGCGCTGCGCTCCAGCGCCGCCCTCGTCGTCCCCGCCGCCGCGGTCTTCGCCGCCCTCGCCCCCTGGGTCACGGGCAGCGTCTTCGGGTACGGGGTCACCGGTCCCGCCGACATCGAGGTCATGGCGGGCATGCTCATGGCGTTCGCGCCCGGCCTGATCGCGTTCTCCGCGCAGTACGTGCTCTCGCGCGGCTTCTACGCCCTCTCCGACACCCGCACCCCCTTCTTCCTCAACCTCACCATCGCCGCCCTGAACGCCGGGCTCTCGGGCGCCGCCTACCTCCTGCTGTCCCCGCGCTGGGCGGTCACCGGCATGGCCGCGGCCTCCTCCGTCGCCTTCACCGCGGGCGCCGCCGTCACCGCGTACACCCTCGCCCGCAGGCTCGGCCCGCGCGCGGGCACCCGTACCGAGAAGCGGGCGAGTGCCGTACGCACCCACCTGCGGATGCTGACCGCCTGCGCACCGGCGGGCGCCGCCGGGTACGCGGCCGCCCGGGCCGCCGAGCGGTTCGGGGACTTCGCCGCGGTCGGGGCGGGAACCGTATCCCTGATGGTCGTCGTCGTTCTCCTTGCCAGGCCGCTTCGCCTGACGGAGATCACCGACCAGCTGGACTCCCTGCGGCGCAAGGTCGGCCGCCAGCGGTAGGACAAGCCCCGCACCACCTTGGATACTGACCGGATGCCACGCGTACTGCTGATCGAGGACGACCCTTCCGTCCGTGAGGGGGTGGGCCTCGGCCTGCGCCGCCGCGGCCACGAGGTGAGCGCCGCCGAGACCGGTGAGGAGGGGCTCGCCCTGATGGCGAGCTTCCGCCCCGAGCTCGTCCTGCTCGACCTGATGCTGCCCAGGATGAACGGTGTTCAGGTCTGCCACCGCATCCGCGAGACCAGCGAGGTGCCGATCATCATGCTCACCGCGCGCGGCGACGACTTCGACATCGTCATCGGCCTGGAGGCCGGAGCCGACGACTACATAGTCAAACCCGCCCGCACCGAGGTCATAGAAGCCCGCATCAAGGCCGTGCTGCGCAGGCTCAGCGACCCCGTGGGCGCCCGCCCCGAGGTCGCGGTCCACGGCGAACTCGCCATCGACCGCGCCGGGCTGACCGTCGCCAAGAACGGTGATCGCGTCGCCCTCGCCCCCAGCGAGATCAAGCTCCTGCTGCACCTGTCGGCCTCGCCCGAGCAGGTCTTCTCCCGCCAGCAGCTCCTCGAGTACGTCTGGGATCACAGCTACCACGCCGACGCCCGGCTCGTGGACGCCTGCGTCCGCCGGCTGCGCCACAAGATAGAGGACCCCGACAAGAGCCCCCGCTACATCCAGACCGTGCGTGGCTTCGGCTACCGCTTCGGTCCCCTGTAGGAGGCGCGAGGTGCGACGCATAGCCCCGCTCGGGCTGCGCACCCGGCTGATAGCGGCCTTCCTGCTGGTCGCCGCGATCAGCGCGGTGAGCACGGCCGCCCTCACCTACCAGCAGGCGCGTAACGCCATCCTCAAGCAGACCCAGGACACCGCCGTCAGCACCCTGCGGGACCAGGTCGAGCAGCAGGAGTTCCGCCTTCCCCTGGACCAGCAGGAACTCCAGCGCATCGTCAGCGACCTCGGCAAGCGCGGCAAACCCCACCCGTGGATCCTCTTCGCCGAGTACGGCGACCTGCGCGCCTCCACCAACCCGTCCTCGCCGACCTCCACCGTGGTCACCGCCAGCCTGCGCGAGAAGGTCCTCAGCAGCCGGTACACGGCCTTCCAGCGCGTCGAGGACCAGCGCGGCAACCCGTACCTCACGGTCGGCGTGCCCGCCCTCTTCAGTCACAACGGCTACACCGAACCCACCGGCGTCGTCTTCTTCGCCTGCGTCCCGCTCTCCACCGAGAAGCAGACCGTCGAGGCCATGGTCAAAGCCGCTCAGCAGGGGGCCGTCCCCGGGCTGGCCATCGCCATCATCCCCGCGCTGCTGGCCGCCCGCAGCGTGCTGCGGCCGGTCCGCGACATGCGCCGGGCCGCCCAGCGGCTGGGCCGCGGCCGCCTCGACACCCGCATCGAGGTCCGGGGCGCCGACGAACTCGCCGGACTCGCCCGCACCTTCAACGAGACCGCCCGCGCCCTGGAGCAGTCGGTGAGCGAGCTGCGGGACGCGGAGACCCGCGCCCGCCGCTTCGCCTCCGACGTCTCCCACGAACTGCGCACGCCCCTCGCCGGAATGCTCGCCGTGACCGAGGTCCTCGACGAGGACGCCGCGAGCCTCGACGCCGACACCGCCAAGGCCCTGCGCCTGGTGAGCGCCGAGACCGGCAAACTCGCCGTCCTCGTCGAGGACCTGATGGAGATCTCCCGCTTCGACGCCCGGGCCGCCGAACTCAACCTCGACGACGTGGACATCGCCGAAGCCGTGCGCAAGACCCTCGAACGACGCCACTGGGACGACGAGCGCGTCGTCACCGACCTGCCGGACGGGGTACGCGCCCGACTCGATCCGCGCCGCTTCGACGTGGTCCTCGCCAACCTCGTCGGCAACGCCCTGCGGCACGGCGGCGCCCCCGTGCACGTCACCGTGCGGACCGCACCGGGCGAGGACGGCGAACGGCTGCTCATCGACGTCGCCGACAGCGGGCCCGGCATCGCCCCGGAGGTGCTGCCGCACATCTTCGACCGCTTCTTCAAGGCCGACGCGGCCCGCACCCGCTCCGCCGGCAGCGGCCTCGGACTCGCCATCACCCTGGAGAACGTCCGCCTGCACGGTGGCACCCTCCGGGCCGGCAACGGGCCGTCCGGCGGAGCCCTCTTCACCCTCGACATGCCACTGGAGGCCCGCGTATGACGGGGTCGACGACAAGGTCCAGGGCCGTGGCGGCCACGGCTGCGCTGACGGGCTGCGCCCTACTGCTCGCCGGATGCGGGATCAAACGCACCGGGGTGATCGAGAGCGGCCATGCCGCCACCGTCAAGGTGCCCGACAGCAAGACCGCTGCCGTCCTCTACTTCATCTCCAAGGACGGCGACCGGCTCGTCCCGGTCCCCTTCTCGATCGGCACCGACTACATGCTCGCGCCCACGCCACTGCTGCGGGTGCTGTTGGACGGCCCCAGCGGTCCGGCTTCGGCGGCCGGACTCACCACGGCCCTGCCCCGGGTGTCCGACGCGCAGTCGGACGCGGCCTCGGTGAACAAGTACTCGCCGGGGAAGGGGCTGACGGTCAGTGTGCCGTTCCCCGTGGCCGGTCTGTCCGACCTGGCCCGCAAGCAGCTGGTGTGCACCTTCGGCGTCTCCGCCGTGCCGGACACCGTCACTCCGGTCGCCATCCAGGGCACCGACACCACCCTCCCCTCCGCCGACTGCAACCCGCGGCACTGACGCACGCGGCCGTCCCGCGGTTCCTGTCCGCAGGGGGCCGCGCCCTTGCGGGCGGGGCCGCCCACCCGTCACGGTAGCCCCATGGACCACGCCGCAGACGTCCCCGACGTCTTCGACCCCCGCGTCTACGCCGTCGGCGTCCCGTACGAGCGCTACCGGCTGCTGCGCGACCGCCACCCCGTGGCCTGGCAGCCGGAGCCGGAGATCCAGGGCTGGCCGGCCGGCCCCGGCTTCTGGGCCGTCACCCGGCACGCCGACGTCGTCCGGGTCCTGCGCGACCACCGGACGTACTCCTCCTGGCTGGGCGCCACCCAGATCCGCGACCCCGACCCGGCCGACCTGCCGTTCCTGCGCCGCACCATGCTCAACCAGGACCCGGACAAGGCCGCCGGCGACCACGGCAGGCTGCGCCGGCTCGTCGCCCGCGCCTTCACCCCCGCCCGCGTCGACGCCTTCGCCGCGCGGGTACGGGACCGCGCCCGCAACCTGCTCGCCGCCGCCCGGGACAAGGCCGAGGACGGCGCCACCGACGTGGTGCGCACCGTCACCGACGAATACGCGCTGCTCAACCTCACCGACCTGCTGGGCGTCCCGCCCGCCGACCGGGCCCTGCTGCTGGAGTGGACCGTACGGGTCATCGGCTACCAGGACCCCGAAGACGCCCCGGCTCCGCTCCTCGGCCCGGACGGCAAACCCCTCAACCCGCGCTCACCGGCCCTGCTCGGCGAGATGTTCGCGTACGCCCGCGAACTGGCCGCCCACAAGCGCGCGCACCCCGGCGACGACGTGATGACCGCCCTCGCCCAGGCCGGACTCGACCCGGCCGAGCTGGAGATGTTCTTCTTCCTGCTCACCGTCGCGGGCAACGACACCGTGCGCAGCGCGGCGCCCGGCGGGCTGCTCGCGCTGGCCCGAGACCCGGTGGCCTACCGCCTGCTCGCCGGGGGCCGGGCCCCGATGGAACGTGCCGTCGACGAACTCCTGCGCGTGCACCCGCCGGTGCTCAGCTTCCGCCGGACCGCCGCCGTCGACACCGAGCTGGCCGGGCAGCGCATCAGGGCGGGGGACAAGGTGGTGGTCTTCCACGCCTCCGCCAACCACGACGAACGCGTCTTCACCGACCCCGGCCGCCTGGACCTCGGCCGCACGCCCAACCCGCACGTCTCCTTCGGGGACGGCCCGCACGTCTGCCTCGGCGCCCACTTCGCCCGGCTCCAGCTGCGCACCTTCTACGAGGAGTGGCGCGCGGTCATGCCCCCGCCCGAACTCGCCGGACCTCCCGGGCGGCTGGTCTCCAACTTCATCAACGGGATCACGCGTCTGCCGCTACGGGTGTCCGGGCCGCGGCGGTGACGTCCGCCACCAGCTCCGTCACATCCGGCCCGTAGGCATCGGAGTTGATGACCTTCAGCAGGACGCAGAAGGACTCGCGGCCGTACTTGCGGGCCAGCCCCACATGGTGCTTGGCCAGGTAGCGGGCGGCGGCCTGGTTGCTGTTGGCGGTCTGTCCGGAGAGCAGGAACACGGGCCGGGAGCCGTGCCGGGTCGTCAGCCGAGCCAGCAGCACGTGCTCGACCATCCCCTTCTCCCAGCGGTACTTCTCCTCGCCGATCCGGATCGCCCCGCGGTCCGGATCGCCCGACTCGAGGCTGACGTCGACGAGGACACCCGGGAGCATGGAGGTCAGGTGCGCGGTGGTGCGGGTGTTGGAGGCGGGCCCGCCGACGCAGAACTCGGTCCGTTCGCCGAAGCCCTGGCGGGCCCCGTCGTGGGTGACGATCTGCACGGTCGCCCCGCAGTCCTTGATCAGGGCGGATATCTCCAGCAGCGCGAAGGCGTCGTTGCGGTGCAGTGACGAATCCTTTCCGCCCATCTGCCGGTTGACCACGAACAGGCAGTCGGATCCGGTCGGCAGGCCGAAGAAGGCCTGCTTGCGGCGGAGCGCGCGGCGCCAGAGGTAGGTCCGGGAGAACCAGCCGAACCCGCCGCTGAGCGCGGTGGCGATCACCCCGAGCACGATGTTGCGGACGTCGTCGTTCATGCGGCGGATGGTAGCCGTCGCACGGCCTTCATGACGCGAGGGGTCCCGTGAAGTTAGGCTGCGGTGGCATGGTCTGACCGGCCGTCGACTGGAGGTACCGATGCGTGGTCCCGCCGCACGTCACTTAGCACTCGTCGCCCTCGCCGGGGCGCTGGTGTCCACCGGGGCGGCCGCTCCGCCCTCCGCCGCCGACGCGACCGCCACCCCGGCCAAGGTGCCCGTGGCCGCCGGCTACGGCGGGGCCGTCGCCAGCGTCGACGCCGACGCCTCCGCGGCCGGCATCGCCGTACTCCGCTCCGGCGGCAACGCCGTGGACGCGGCCGTCGCCACCGCCGCCGCGCTCGGCGTCACCGAGCCCTACTCGTCCGGCATCGGCGGCGGCGGCTACTTCGTCTACTACGACGCCGGCTCCCGCCGCGTGCACACCATCGACGGCCGCGAGACCGCCCCCGCGACGGCCACTGCCTCGCTGTTCCAGGAGAACGGCGTCCCCATCCCCTTCGCCGAGGGGCAGACCAGCGGCCGCGGGGTCGGCGTCCCCGGCACCCCCGCCACCTGGAAGAGCGCCCTCGAATCCTGGGGCAGCCGCCCGCTCGGCCAGCTGCTGAAGCCCGCCGAGAAGCTGGCCCGCGACGGCTTCACCGTCGACGCCACCTTCCGCGCCCAGACCGAGCTCAACCAGGACCGGTTCAAGGACTTCCCGGACACCGCGAAGCTCTTCCTGCCGGGCGGCGCCCTGCCGGTGGTCGGCTCCACCTTCAAAAACCCCGACCTGGCCGCCACGTACGCGGAACTCGGCCGCAAGGGGACCGGCGCGCTCTACCGGGGCCCGATCGCCGACGACATCGTCCGGGCCGTCCGCAAGCCCCCGGTGAACCCCGCGGCCACCCGGAACGTCCGGCCCGGCGACCTGACCGCCGACGACCTCACCGCGTACGGGACCAAGCGGCAGGCCCCGACCCAGGTGAGCTACCGGGGCCTCGACGTCTACGGCATCGCCCCCTCCTCCTCCGGCGGCACCACCGTCGGCGAGGCGCTGAACATCCTGGAGCGCACCGACCTCTCGAAGCTGTCCGAGGCGCAGTACCTGCACCGCTTCATCGAGGCCTCGCGGATCTCCTTCGCCGACCGCGGCCGCTGGGTCGGCGACCCGGCCGCCGAGGACGTGCCGACGCGGGAGCTGCTCTCCCAGCGGTACGCCGACTCGCGCGCCTGCCTGATCAAGCCGGACCAGGCGCTGACCAGCCCGCTGGCTCCCGGCGACCCGAGGCACCCCGTACCCTGCGCCACCACCGGGAAGGCGGCGCCGTCCGCCTACGAGGGGGACAACACCACCCACCTGACGGTCGCCGACCGCTGGGGCAACGTGGTCTCCTACACCCTGACGATCGAATCCACCGGCGGCAGCGCGATCACCGTCCCGGGCCGGGGCTTCCTGCTCAACAACGAGCTGACCGACTTCTCCTTCGCCCCGATCGCGCCGGGTGTTCCCGACCCGAACCTGCCCGGCCCCGGCAAGCGGCCGCGCTCGTCCATGTCACCGACCATCGTGCTGGAGCACGGGCGGCCGGTGCTCGCGGTGGGCTCCCCGGGCGGTGCCACCATCATCACCACCGTCCTGCAGACCCTGATGGGCCACCTGGACCGGGGTCTGCCGCTGGTCGACGCGATCGCTGCGCCGCGCGCCAGCCAGCGCAACCAGACCACCACCGAGCTGGAGCCGGGCCTGTGGAACAGCCCGGTGCGCGCCGAACTGGAGGCGATCGGGCAGGCCTTCCGGCAGAACCCGGAGATCGGCGCCGCGACCGGCGTGCAGCGCCTGCCCGACGGGCGCTGGCTGGCGGCGGCCGAGACGACCCGCCGCGGCGGCGGCTCGGCCATGGTCGTCCACCCGCACGGCAAGCCCTGAGCACGGACTAGGTCCTGTCGTCAAAGTAGGGCGAGGCGGGACTTTTGACGACAAGGCCTAGGGGGCAGTGAGGATCCTGGGGCCGTCGGCGGTGATCGCGACCGTGTGCTCCGCGTGCGCGGCGCGGCTGCCGTCGGTGGTGCGCAGGGTCCAGCCGTCGCCGTCGCAGGTGTAGTCGTCCGTACCGCCCGCGGTCAGCATCGGCTCGATCGCCAGGACCATGCCGGGGCGCAGCTTCATGCCGCGTCCCGGCGGGCCCTCGTTGGGGACGCCGGGGTCCTCGTGCATGTGGCGGCCCACGCCGTGGCCGCCGAAGCCGTCGGGGATGCCGTATCCGGCGGCGCGGCAGACCGTACCGACCGCGTGGGCGATGTCGCCGATCCGGTTGCCGGGCACCGCTGCCGCGATGCCCGCGGCGAGGGCCGCCTCGGCCGTCGCGATGAGCCGCAGGTCGGCGGGGCGGGGCCGGCCGACGGTGAAGCTGATCGCCGCGTCCCCGACCCAGCCGCCGAGCCTGGCCCCGCAGTCGACGCTGACCAGGTCCCCGTCACGCAGCCGGTACGTGCCGGGGATGCCGTGCACGATGGCGTCGTTGACCGAGGTGCAGATCACGGCCGGGAAGGGCACCGGCGCGAACGCCGGCCGGTAGCCCAGGAAGGGCGAGGCCGCGCCCGCCTCGCGGAGTACGTCGCGGGCCACCCGGTCCAGGTCCTGCAGGCACACCCCGACCCGCGCTCTCTCCCGTACGGCCGCCAGGGCATGTGCGACGACGCGGCCGGCGGCGCGCATCTCGTCGATCGACTGTTCCGTCTTGAGTTCAACCATGCCAATAACTATACCGGTATAACTTTAACGGGATAGTTATTGGTGCGTGCGGGTAGGATGGGGGCATGGTCCGTACCCCCCTGACTCCTGAAGAGCGCGAGCGCGGCGAGCGCCTGGGCGCCCTGCTGCGTGAGGCGCGCGGCGCGCGCAGCATGGTCGAGATCGCGGCCGGAGCCGGGCTCTCGGCCGAGACCCTCCGCAAGATCGAGACCGGCCGGGCACCCACCCCCGCCTTCTTCACGGTGGCCGCCCTCGCCGAGGTCCTCGGCCTTTCCCTGGACGACGTGATGCGGCGCTGCTCCCTCGTGCCCGTCTGAGTCCGGCCCGCGGCCGATCGGCCCAATGGGCGGTGGGAGCGCCCGTACGCGGGGCAAGCGTGAAGGCGTGTCTGCCACGAACGCATCCAAGCGACTCGGTTTCGGATTCCTCGGCGCGCTCCTCGCGGGCGGCCTGCTCCTCGCGGCCTGCGTCGCCCCCGACGGCCGGGACCGGTCCGAAGGCCCGGGGGACGTGGTCCTGCGCGAAGACGCGCCCGGTCGGGGATCGCGCGACAGCCCTTAGGGTCGGGCCATGGATGTCGAAGAGCTGGGCAGGGCGAAGTACGTCAGTCTCATCACCTTCCGCAAGGACGGCACGCCTGTGGCGACGCCGGTGTGGGCGGTGGCCGACGGTGGAGAGCTGTACGTGTGGACGCGCAGCGAATCGTGGAAGGTCAAGCGGATCCGCAACGACGGACGGGTCACCGTCGCCCCCTGTGACGTGCGCGGGCGCGTCGAAGAGGGGGCGCCGGTGCGGGAGGGTGAGGCCCGGCTGCTCGACGAGGCGGGGCTGCGGCGGGTGCGGGGGCTCATGTCGCGCAAGTACACGTGGCAGTTCTGGGTGGTGGACGTGCCCGCCATGGTGGTGCGGCGGGGGCGGCGGCCGCACACCGGGATCGCCGTCAAGCTTTGAGGTGCCCGTAGCCCGCCCGTAACACAGGTGGGATCCAATGCGGTCATGGAGACCGCGACTTCGCTGACGATCGGTCAATTCGCTGAATACCTGCGTGGGTTGACCCAGAGGTTGGATCCCGGAGCAGGTTGGTACGGGGAGTTCCTGCGCCGGGATCCGGAGGGTCTGCGGGCCTGTCTCAACGGGGCGGCCATACCGCCGTGGGACGTGGTGGATTCGCTCCTGCGGGACCTGGCGGCGGTGCGGGGCGAGCAGATCGCGGGGCGGGAGACCGTATACGCCGCCCGGCTGCGGGCCGCCGCGGTCACCGCGTGGGACAGGCTGCCGGGCGGGATGGAGGAGCTGCGGACCCAGTACGCGGCGGCGGCCGCGCAGCGGGCCGACGCGGGGGAGGCCCTGCGGAGCCTGACGGCCCGGCTCGGCGGCGCCACCGACCCGGCGGAGGCGGACGCCCTGGCCCGGGAACTCTCCTGGACCCAGGACGACGCGGCCCGCGCCGCGTCACGCCACGAGGACATCTCGGCCCGCCTCTCGGCCCTGCGGGCCGGCGCCCCGGGCGAGGCGGTGCGGCCCGCCGGGCCGGAAATCCCGCAACCGCCCTCCAGCGTGTCCCGCCAGCAGCCGGCACCGGCCGAGGCGCAGGTGCGGACCCAGGCCGAGGTCCAGGCGCAGGTTCAGGCCGGGGCCCAGGCCCGGGCACAGGCCGAGGCGCCGGTCGAGGCGCCGGTCGGGCGGGCCGAGGGACGGTGGCTGCGCGGCGCGCGGCGGGCCGGGGGCGCCCGGTACGCGGGCTCGGCGGCGCCCGGAGCCCCGGCCTTCACCCCGCCGCCGGGCCACCCGGACGGTGACCCGGCCCCGGGCGGGCCCGGATCGGCTCCGCGCGGGGCACGCTTCGGCACCCCGGAGCCCCGACCGGCTGGGCAGGACGGCGGGGCGGTGCCCCCGGCCGGGCCCGGCGGGCCGGGACATGAGGCCCGGGGCCATACGGAAACCGGCCCAGGGCTCGCAGAGGCGGCAGCCGGGACCGGCGGGTTCCCCGCGGGCCAGGCCGGGAGCACGCGGGCCGTCGTCGGCGAACTGATCGCACTGCGCGCGGCGGGGCGCGGCGGAGAGGCGCACGCGCTGCTCTGCGAGATCGCGGCCTGGCCCGCGGACCGGCTGCCCGGCCTCGCCGACCAGCTGGTCCGTGCCGGGCTCGCGGCCGACTGGGCCACCCTGTTGTGGGAGGCGGCCTCGCTCCCGCCCGAGCGGCTCGCCGCGGCCGCGGCCGCCCTCGGCGAGGCCGGCCGGGAGGCCGACTGCGACCGCCTGCTGCGCCAGGGCGTGGCCCGCCCGCCCGGCGAGATCGCCGAGGCGGCACTCGCCCTCGGCACGGCCGGCCGGACCCGGGAGGCCGACGCCCTGCTCGGCGCCTTCGTCCGGGTCCGCACCGCGGAGGAGGCCGCCGCCTTAGCCCGCCGGGATCCGCAGTGGTTCGCCCCGCGCCTGCTCCAAGCCGCCGCGGCGCTGTCCGGAACACGTCACCGCGACGTGGTCCACGCCCTGCGGGTGGCAGGGATCGCCGCGGCGTAAACCGCCCGTCTCCTGACCGCTGTCGATCGCGGGGCGACGTAACCTGATCGACTACTCCAACCGTGCACGGCGGTCTTGCCCCACGGTGTGACGAGGCCTACGTTCTACTCTCTACGCATACCGTCTACGTGCGTAGAACCCGGCGTTCCCGTCGCGAGGAGCAGCTCATGGCCCAAGTCGTCCGCGCCGCGCTGGTCCAGGCCACCTGGACCGGAGACACCGAATCGATGATCGCCAAACACGAGGAGCACGCCCGGCGGGCCGCCGCCCAGGGCGCGAAGATCATCGGTTTCCAGGAGGTGTTCAACGCCCCCTACTTCTGCCAGGTCCAGGAGCCCGAGCACTACCGCTGGGCCGAGGCCGTCCCCGACGGCCCGACCGTCCGCCGCATGCAGGACCTCGCCCGCGAGACCGGCATGGTGATCGTCGTACCCGTCTTCGAGCTGGAGTCCGAGGGCTTCTACTACAACACCGCTGCCGTCATCGATGCCGACGGCAGCTACCTCGGCAAGTACCGCAAGCACCACATCCCCCAGGTCAAGGGCTTCTGGGAGAAGTACTACTTCCGCCCGGGCAACCTCGGCTGGCCCGTCTTCGACACCGCCGTCGGCCGGGTCGGCGTCTACATCTGCTACGACCGCCACTTCCCCGAGGGCTGGCGCGCACTGGGCCTGGCCGGGGCCCAACTGGTCTACAACCCGTCCGCCACCCACCGGGGCCTGTCCGCGTACCTGTGGCAGCTGGAGCAGCCGGCCGCGGCCGTCGCCAACGAGTACTTCATCGCCGCGATCAACCGCATCGGCCAGGAGGAGTACGGCGACAACGACTTCTACGGCACCAGCTATTTCGTCGACCCGCGCGGCCAGTTCGTCGGTGAGACCGCCAGCGACAAGGAGGAGGAACTCCTCGTCCGCGACCTCGACTTCGGCCTGATCAAGGAGGTCCGCGACCAGTGGGCCTTCTACCGCGACCGCCGCCCCGACGCCTACGGAGGGCTCGTACAGCCGTGACCAACCCGATCCCCCTGCACAGCCGCCACCTCACCGTCATGCCCGACTGGCTCGCGCTCTACTACGACCGCCCCATCGAGCTCACCCACGGCGAGGGCCGCCACGTCTGGGACGCCGACGGCAACCGCTACCTCGACTTCTTCGGCGGCATCCTCACCACGATGACCGCCCACGCCCTGCCCGAGGTCACCAAGGCCGTCTCCGAACAGGCCGGGAGGATCATCCACTCCTCCACCCTGTACCTCAACCGGCCGATGGTCGAACTGGCCGAGCGGGTCGCCGCGCTGTCCGGCATCCCCGAGGCCCGGGTCTTCTTCACCACCTCCGGCACCGAGGCCAACGACACGGCCCTGCTGCTCGCGACGACGTACCGCCGCTCCAACCAGATCCTGGCGATGCGCAACAGCTACCACGGCCGGTCCTTCTCCACCGTCTCCGTCACCGGAAACCGCAGCTGGTCCCCGACCAGCCTCTCCCCGCTCCAGACGTACTACGTCCACGGCGCCGTCCGCACCCGCGGCCCCTTCGCGGAGCTGTCCGACACCGAGTTCACCGCCGCCGCCGTGGCCGACCTGGAGGACGTGCTCGGCCAGGCCCGAGGCGGAGTGGCCGCGCTCATCGCCGAACCGATCCAGGGCGTCGGCGGATTCACCTCCCCGCCCGACGGCCTGTACGGGGCCTTCCGCGAGGTCCTGGACCGGCACGGCATCCTGTGGATCAGCGACGAGGTGCAGACCGGCTGGGGCCGCACGGGCGAGCACTTCTGGGGCTGGCAGGCCCACGCCCAGAACGGCCCGCCGGACATCCTCACCTTCGCCAAGGGCATCGGCAACGGCATGTCCATCGGCGGGGTCGTGGCCCGTGCCGAGGTGATGAACTGCCTGGACTCCAACTCCATCTCCACCTTCGGCGGCTCCCCGGTCACCATGGCGGCCGGCGCCGCCAACCTCGCGTACCTGCTGGAACACGACCTCCAGGGCAACGCCCGCCGCGTCGGCGGCCTGCTGCTGGAGCGGCTGCGCGCGATCGCCGCCCACGTGCCCGCCGTACGGGAGGTGCGCGGCCGGGGCCTGATGGCCGGCCTGGAGCTGACCCGGCCCGGCACCGACCAGGCCGACCCGGAGGCGGCAGCGGCCGTCCTGGAGGCCGCCCGCGCGGGCGGCCTGCTGATCGGCAAGGGCGGCGGTCACAACACCAGCGTGCTGCGCATCGCGCCGCCGCTCTCCCTCACCGTCGCCGAGGCGGAAGAGGGTGCCGAGATCCTCGAACAGGCGCTCCGCAGCATCCAGTAGGGGGACTTCCATGAGCATCCGCACCCTGATCCGCGGCGGCCTGGTGGTCACCGCCGCCGACGAACTCCACGCGGACGTCCTGATCGAGGACGGCCGCGTGGCGGCCCTGGCCGCGCACGGCTCCGCGGCAGCCGAGGCCTGGACGGCCGGCCGCACGATCGACGCGAGCGGGAAGTACGTCATCCCGGGCGGCGTCGACGCGCACACCCACATGGAGCTCCCGTTCGGCGGCACCTCGGCCTCGGACACGTTCGAGACCGGAACCCGGGCCGCCGCCTGGGGCGGCACCACAACGATCGTCGACTTCGCCGTCCAGAGCGTGGGCCACTCCCTGCGCGAGGGCCTCGACACCTGGTACGACAAGGCCGACGGCAAGTGCGCCGTCGACTACGCCTTCCACATGATCCTCTCGGACGTCAACGAGGGCACCCTCAAGGAGATGGACCTCCTGGTGGGGGAGGGCGTCACGTCCTTCAAGCTGTTCATGGCCTACCCGGGCGTCTTCTACAGCGACGACGGGCAGATCCTGCGCGCCATGCAGCGCGGCGCCGCCAACGGCGGGCTGATCATGATGCACGCCGAGAACGGCATCGCCATCGACGTCCTCGTCGAACAGGCCCTGGCCCGCGGCGAGACCGACCCCCGCCACCACGGCGAGGTCCGCAGGGTGCTCCTCGAAGCCGAGGCCACCCACCGCGCCATCCAGCTCGCACGGGTCGCCGGAGCCCCCCTGTACGTCGTCCACGTCTCGGCGGAGGAGGCGGTGGCCGAGCTTGCCGCCGCCCGCGACAAGGGGCTGCCGGTCTTCGGGGAGACCTGCCCGCAGTACCTCTTCCTGTCCACCGACAACCTCGCCGAGCCCGACTTCCAGGGCGCCAAGTACGTCTGCTCCACCCCGCTGCGCCCGCGCGAGCACCAGGAGGCGCTCTGGCGGGGGCTGCGCACCAACGACCTCCAGGTGGTCTCCACCGACCACTGCCCCTTCTGCTTCCGCGGCCAGAAGGAGCTGGGCCGCGGTGACTTCTCCAAGATCCCCAACGGACTGCCCGGGGTGGAGAACCGCATGGACCTCCTCCACCAGGCCGTCGTGGACGGGCACATCAGCCGCCGCCGCTGGATCGAGATCGCCTGCGCGACCCCGGCCCGGATGTTCGGCATCTACCCGCAGAAGGGCACCATCGCGCCGGGTTCCGATGCCGACATCGTCCTCTACGATCCGCACGCCGAGCAGGTCATCTCCGCCGAGACCCACCACATGAACGTGGACTACTCGGCGTACGAGGGCAAGCGGATCACCGGACGCGTCGACACGGTGCTCTCCCGCGGCGAACTCGTCATCGACCGGCGCGAGTACACGGGCCGGGCCGGCCACGGGGTCTTCGTCCCCCGCACCACCTGCCAGTACCTGTAAGGAGTGTCCGCCATGGACTTCGGCCTCGTCCTGCAAACCGATCCACCGGCTTCGCAGGTCATCAGTCTCATGCGCCGTGCCGAGCGCAACGGGTTCCGCTACGGCTGGACCTTCGACTCCGCCGTGTTGTGGCAGGAGCCGTTCGTCATCTACAGCCAGATCCTGGAGCACACCCGAAAACTGCACGTCGGGCCGATGGTCACCAACCCGGGTACCCGCACCTGGGAGGTCACCGCCTCCACGTTCGCCACCCTCAACGACATGTTCGGCAACCGCACCGTGTGCGGGATCGGGCGCGGGGACTCGGCGATGCGCGTCGCCGGGCGCGCGCCGAACACCCTGGCCCGGCTCGGCGAGGCCATCGAGGTGATTCGCGACCTCGCCGAGGGCCGGGAGGCGGTCGTCGACGGCAACCCGATCCGCATTCCCTGGATCCGGGACGGGAAGCTGCCGGTATGGATGGCCGCGTACGGCCCGAAGGCCCTTGCCCTGGCCGGGCAGAAGGCGGACGGGTTCATCCTCCAGCTCGCCGACCCCTACCTCACGGAGTGGATGGTCAAGTCGGTCCGCCAGGCCGCAGTGGAGGCAGGCCGCGACCCGGCCGCGATCACCATCTGCGTGGCGGCCCCCGCGTACGTGGGCACGGACCTCGCCCACGCCCGCGACCAGTGCCGGTGGTTCGGCGGAATGGTCGGCAACCACGTCGCCGACCTGGTCTCGCGCTACGGCGAGCACTCCTCGATGGTCCCCGACGAGCTCACCGAGTACATCAAGGCCCGCCAGGGCTACGACTACAGCCACCACGGCCGCACCGGGAACCCGTCCGCGGACTTCGTCCCCGACGAGATCGTCGACCGCTTCTGCCTGCTCGGCCCGCCCGAGGCCCACATCGAGAAGCTGCGCGCCCTGCGCGACCTCGGCGTCGACCAGTTCGCCCTCTACGACATGCACGACGCGAAGGAGGCCACGATCGACGCCTACGGGACGCACGTCATCCCCGCGCTGAGCAGCTGACGTCACCGGTCCTCGCCATCCGCCCGACGCGGCGCCGGCCCCCGTTCTTCAGCGCGGGGCCGGCGCCGGGGAGCCGGCCGGGACGTGGGGGCGGCCGGCGGACATCGTCAGGCGGACGTCGCGCAGGGCGGCCAGATCGGCCAGTGGGTCGCCGGTGACGGCGATCAGGTCGGCGCGGTAGCCCGGGGCGAGGCGTCCGGTGTCGGAGGCGATGCCCAGGGCGAGGGCGGCCTCGACCGTGGCCGCGTCGATGGCCTCGGCGGGGGAGAAGCCGATGTGGCGGAAGAACTCCAGGCTCGACACGAAGCCGTCGAAGACGGCGTGCGCCACGCCCGCGTCCGTGCCCGCGATGAGCCGTACCCCCTGACCGGCCATCCAGCGCAGGCGGTCGAACATCTCCTCGGCCCGCTCCGGGCCGAAGCGCCGCGCGAAGCCGCGCCAGTCCGGGCTCGCCGCGGGACAGACCCGGATCCCCTTCGCCGCGATCTCGGCGACCAGGTCCTCCCGCACGTCGAAGCCGTCCCGCGCCATCCAGGTGCAGTGCTCGATCGTGTCGACGCCCGCCGCCACCGCCGCCGCGATGCCCTCGGTGCCGTGCGCGTGTGCGGCCACCGGCAGACCGGCGCGGCGGGCCTCGGCCACCACCAGGCCCAGTTCCCCGGCGGTGAACTGGGCCTCCCAGACCGGCGGGCCGCCCTTGGTGATGCCACCGCCGGTGGCCATCACCTTGATCACGTCGACGCCGTCCCACACGTTGCGCCTGACCAGGCCGCGCAGGGCCTCCTCGTCGCTCACCTCGCCTCCGAAGAACCAGCAGTGGCCGCCGGGGCGGGTCAGCGGGGTCCCGGCGCTGAGGATGCGCGGACCGGGTGCGGCGTCCTGCTCGATCGAGTGCCGCAGGCGCAGGGCGAGGCCGCCCCGGTCCCCGAGGTCCCGTACGGTCGTCACGCCGCTGTCGAGCAGGAGCCGGGCCCGCTCGGCCATCCCGGCCAGCAGTCCGGTGTCATCGGTGTCGAGGAGGGCGGTGACGGGGTCCGGCCCGGCGTCGAGGGCCAGGTGGACATGGCAGTCGATCAGTCCGGGCAGCACCGTGCCGTCGGGGAACGAGACGACCGTTGCCCCGGCTGCGGCCAAGGGTGCGATCTCGGCCCGCGGGCCCACGCCTGCGATCGTCCCGCCGCGGACCAGTACGGCGCCGTCGCGCAGCCGCTGACCGCCGGGCCCCGTGACGAGCTGCCCGGCAGTGATCAAGTACTCCATGGACTCACACCTTCGTGTCGGTCGCCCCGCAGGATCCGGCGGAGCGGTCATGCGGCCCCAAGCGCGTCCGAGAGCAGCAGGAGCTGGTGCACGTCGTCGTCGAGGCTGTCGCCCCGGGGGAGGGCGATCGCCACCGCCCCGGACGGGGCGGGCACCCCGGCCGAGTACTCCCGCAGCGCCCGGCGCAGGTGTCCAGCCACGACGTCAGGCGGCAGCCCGCCGACCGGCCCGGCCTCGGTGAGGGGCGCGAGGTACGGGCTGAGCCGTACGAGCCCGTCCCGGCACTCCACCACGCGCCGGTAATAACGCCGGTGTGCACCGAGCGGGCCCCGCCAGGCGGGCCAGTCGCGCCAGCCGCCGGACGGCGCCGGGTGCAGGGCGTTCTCGGGGAACGCCGTGTGCAGCGCCGTCCACAGCGGAGTGAGCCGGCGGTAGGCGCGCCGGTGCCGCCACCGCAGGCGCAGCGCCGTCAGCCGGTCGGCCACCCCGGGGTACAGGACGCCGACGACGAAGAGCGGAATCGCCAGGTCCAGCAGCAGTTTGACGCTGGTGATCACAGCTGGGGGAACGGCGCCACCGCCGGCGCGGACGAGGGTCAGCACGGCGCGCAGGGCGCCCGCGCCCACCATGCACGCCAGGGAGACGGCGACCAGCCGCAGTCCGACGGCGAGCGAGCCGCGTGCGGTCCCGACGTACCGCAGGGTCCACCACAGTGCCATCGCGAGCGCGTACGTCAGGTAGATCCCGGCCGCCAGGTAGAACACGGCGGTTCCGGCCACCCGCATGTCCGCCGTCGCGTAGACGTGGGTGCGCGCGGCGCGCGGGGTCGCGAGCGGGGCCGCCGTGATGACGACCGCGGTGATCACGAGCGGGATCAGCTCGATCCGGGCACGCCGGCGGCCGCTGCGCGGGTCCGAGGCCGATTGCAGATAGAAGCACATGAGCCAGTAGGCGGTGCCGAGCAGCAGGACGTTCTGCACCAGCTTCGTGGTTCCGGCGCCGGCCATGGCGTCGACGTCGTCGGCGACGCTGCGCAGACCCATGGGGAAGGACAGGCAGGCGCAGAGGATGCAGTACGTCACGGCCTGAAGAGGACGGTCGTACGGGGCCTTGGCGATCTGGTGGATCATCCGGACGAGGGCGACCAGCAGGACCGCGCCGAGCAGGATCGTCAGCACGTCACAGCCACCCGCGCCGCTCGGTCAGCGCCCTCTGGATGCGCCCGGCCGAGGAGTCCCGTGGTGCGGGCCGGGCGACCTGATCGAGGAGGCGGGCCCATTCGAGGATGATGGTGGCCATCGTCTCCGCCTCGCGTTCGCGCTCCTCGTCGTACGAACTGCGCCCCAGGAGCCGCTTGACCACGTCGAGGGAGATGTTCGGCATGATCGCGCCGAGCAGTGCGTCGTCGAGTTCACCGCTGTGGTGATCGGCCAGGATGTGCCCGACCTCGTGCACGATGATGTGGTCCTGGTGCGCCTTGCTGGTTTCCTGCTGGTAGAAGATGTAGTCGGTGGTGTCCGTGGCGATCCACAGCCCGTACGGGCCGTTCGCCGGGAGCCGGTAGGGGACCAGGTGGATGGGCCGACCCCGGCGCTCTCCGAGGAGTCTGCACAGTACGGCGACGTCCAACGGCGGCTGGACCCCCAGCGACCGGAGTTCACGCTTGCAGCGCCGCCGTAACTCGCTCTCTTTCAGCAATCTTCCTCCCCCGTGCCACACCGGCCACACACGACCCATGCAACATGAGTCGGGTTCGGACAGACAGGGGGAATCAGGTCATGAATCCTGGGGCTCGCCCAGTGCGTCCTTGTCCGGAGTGCGCTGGGACAGTCCCTCCAGGGTCCGTACGCGCTCGATGAGTTCGCTGATCGAGTTCAGGCTCGCGGAGGAGAGGCCGGCGGCCCGCAGGGCGACGTGCTGGACGTTGGAGTCGCGAAGTGCCGCGAGGAGGGCGAGCTGCACGTGGACGTCGGAGGCGACCTGGTCGTTGAAGAAGTAGGCCGGAGGGACGCCGAAGAACTTGGCTATGCCTTCGAGGTGCTTGAGCGTCGGATTGTCGCGCTGGCCTTTGCGCAACAGCCAGATGTAGCTTCCGGAGATGGGTATTCCGGTCTCGGTGATGGCCCGGGCCACTTCTTCGGTGTTGTACGGCTGACGGCCGGCCGGTACCACCGTTTCGAACAGGTGATTGATCTTGTCGGCAAGGGTGAGTCTCGCACCGCCGTCCGAGCTGGCCAAGGTTGCACCTCCCTGTGTCCAGGGCAATCTACTGGCACGGCGTCGGGTGCGTCGACGCCCGGTGGCGTGTTGACACCTGTCGGAGCCGAGGCTAGCGTCCCCATCCGGATCGATCTTCGACTCATATTGGATGCAACTCGACTCGGGCGTACCTGAGTTGCCGTGGCTCGTCCTGAAAACGAGCTCGTCACGGCGCCCGAGCCCGGAGAGCTCGGACGAGGGACGGCATGGAACTTCGCATACTCGGACCGATAGAAGCCTTCGACGGCGGCCGCCCCCGCTCGCTGGGCGGGATGCGGCCCAGAACCCTCCTCGCGGCCCTGGTCCTGGCGGGGGAGCACGGGCTGTCCCAGTACGAGATCCAGCAGGCGTTGTGGGGAGCGGCCCCGCCCGCGACGGTACGCGCCCAGGTGCACACGCACGTCTCCCGGCTGCGCAAGGCGCTGGGGGGCGCGGTCGAGTTCGTCCGGCTGCCCCGCGGGTACGGGCTGCGGGCGAGCGGCGCGACCGTGGACTACCTGGAGTTCGAACGCCTGGCCGCCCGCGGCCGCGACGCACAGGCGGCCGGACGGCTGGAACAGGCGTCCACCCTGTTCGCCGAGGCGCTGGCGCAGTGGCGAGGTCCCGCCCTCGCCGGTGCCACGGAGTTCCTGGACGCCTCGCAGGCCCCCAGGCTGGAGGAACTGCGGATGTCCGTACTGGAGGAGAAGACGGCCGCCGACCTCGCCCTCGGCCGGGCCCGTCACGTCGTCGGCGAGCTCACCGCGTCCGTCGCGCAGTTCCCCTTCCGTGAGCGGCTCCGGTCCCTGCTGATGAGCGCGCTCTGCCACAGCGGCCGGCAGGCCGAAGCCCTCACCGTCTACCACGAGGGCCGGGCCGTCCTCGCCGAACACCTCGGCGTGGACCCGGGGGAGGAACTCAACAGCACCTTCCAGTCCCTGCTCGCCGGCACCCTGGACGCCCGTCGGCCGTCCCCGCGGGTCCCCGGCCCCACGGGCGAGGCTCCCTGCCGCGGTGACGGGGCGTACACCGCGCTGCCCCCGGACCTCGTGGACTTCACCGGTCGGCACGCCGAACTGCGCAGGCTCCGGCAGTGGCTGACCCCCGCACCGGACGACGCGGGCTGCACCGGGCCCGTCGTGGTCACCGGCATGGCCGGCAGCGGCAAGACCGTACTGGCGGTGCGCGCCGCGTACGGCATCGCGCCCGCCTATCCCGATGGCCGGCTGTTCGCCCGCTGCCACGACGCCGGGGGCCGTCCTCGACCGCAGGCCGAGGTCGTCGACGACCTCCTGCGCGGCCTCGGTGAACGCCCTGACCCGGCGGTGGGGGCACAGGAGCGGATGTGGTTGTTACGCACCCTCCTCGACAGGCTGCGCTGCCTCGTCGTCCTCGACGGCGCCGACGAGGCGCAGGTGCATCCCCTGGTCTCCGGTGGCGGCCGGTCCCAGTTCCTGCTCACCGGGCGGCCGCGGTTCGCCGACCTGCCCGGTGTCCGCGTCCTGGCCCTGGGCGGCCTGGAGCCGCGCGAGGCACTGGACCTGCTCAACGGGATCACCTGCGGTTCGGCGGTCGCGGGGGGCCACCGGGAGGCGGCCGAGCGGCTGCTGCGCCTGTGCGACCTGCATCCCGCCACCATTCGCGCCGTAGCCGCGCAGCTGACCGCCCGGCCGCACTGGACGCCGGGCCATCTCGCCGACCGGCTGGCCGACCCCGGCCGCGACACCCTCGGCTTGCTGCGCATCGGTGAACTCGACGTCGGCGCGGCGCTGCTGTGCAGCGTCGCCGGGCTCCCCGACCGTCCCCGCCGCGCTCTGCGCGGGCTCGCCGGCCTGCGGATGCGGCACATCACGGTGGGCGCGGCCGCCGTCGCGCTGGACCTGCCGACCGGGGCGACCGAGGACCTCCTCGAACTGCTGGTGGACGCCCACATGCTGGGCGTGGCCGGAGCCGCCGGAGACGGCGGCTTCGTCTTCGAGCTGCCCGGCCTGCTGATGTGCGTACTGACGGCCGACAGCGCTGCCGAGAACACGGAGAACGCGCAGACCACGGAGGGATCGGAGTTCGTGCCGGGCGAGGTCATCCGGCGCGGCGGTGCGCCGTGCCGGGCACGGCCTATAGCCGCTGTATAGCGACCGGCAGCCCTGATATAGCCAGCTTTTGCAGCATATTCCGAGCAGTTGATCTGTGTCCCATCCACGGGAGGTCACGTCGTGTCCGACGCCACGCTCAGCCCAGGCTTTACCGACCATGCCGAACTCCGGCGCATCAACCGGGCCACGGTCGAGACGTACATGCACACCACCGGTCAGGACCGTCTCAAGCGCCATCTCCTCTTCGTGGAGGACGGCGAGGGCGGCCTGTGGACCGCCGACACCCCCGGACCCATCGCCATCCGCGGCCGCGACCGGCTGGCGGAGCATGCCGTCTGGTCCCTGCAGTGCTTCCCCGACTGGGTGTGGTTCAACATCCAGATCTTCGAGACCCAGGACCCCAACCGGTTCTGGGTGGAGTGCGACGGCGAGGGGGCGATCCGCTTCCCCGGCTACGAGGACGGCCACTACAAGAACCACTTCCTCCACTCCTTCCTGCTGGACGGCGGGAAGATCGTGCAGAACCGGGAGTTCATGAACCCCTTCAACCAGCTCCGGGCGCTCGGTATCGAGGTGCCCGTGGTGCGCCGGGAAGGCATCCCCACGTGAAGGCGATGATCGCGTGGTGGGAGCTCGCGGAGTCCGCGCAGACCATCGAATCGCTCCGAGGGTTCCTGTGTGACGAGGCCGTCGCCGCCTGGTCCGACCAGCCCGGCCTGGTATTGAAGCTGTGGATCGCCGACGACGAGAACAACCGCTGGGGCGCGGTCCTGGTCTGGGAGTCCGCGGAGGCGGCCACACCGCCGCATCCGCGCAGCGCCGGCGAGCTGATCGGCTATCCGCCCACCCACCGGACCTGGTTCGACATCGAGGCGACCGTCGAAGGACGGCACGCACTGACCTCCCTCGTCGGCCTGGGCCGGGCGCTGGAGGTGCGGGGACGATGACGACGCCGTCCGACCAGGGCGCCGGGGCGGCTCCCGTCCGTGAACCCGAAGAGTTCCGCAAGCCCCCGGCCGACCCCTTGGCCCTGCTGCGCACCTGGCTCGACCGGGCCAAGGAGGAGGTCCGTGAACCGGGTGCGATCGCCCTGGCGACCACCGGCGCGGACGGCCGCGCCTCCAGCCGGATCGTGCAGCTCAACTCGCTCTCGGACACGGGCCTGGTCTTCACCAGCCACCGCGGCAGCCGCAAGGACCGTGAACTCGCCGTCATGCCCTGGGCGTCCGGGGTGCTCTACTGGCGCGAGAGCGGCCGTCAGATCATCGTCGCCGGCCCGGTCGAGCAGCTGCCCGACTCCGACTCCGACGCCCTGTGGGCAGCCCGGCCCGTCACCACCCACGCCATGTCGGTGGCGTCGAGGCAGAGCGAGGTGCTGGCGGACGTGGAGGCCCTGCGCGCCCACGCCGCGCGGCTGTCGGCGCTCGGGCCGCTGCCCCGGCCCGAGCCGTTCGTCGGCTACCAGCTGGTCCCGCACTGCCTGGAGTTCTGGGAGTCGAGCCCGGACCGGCTGCACCGCCGGCTGCGCTACGACCACCAGGGCGGTTCCTGGTCGGTCCTGAGGCTCCAGCCGTGACCGGAGTACAGGAGGTGGCCGCCGGCGTCCGTCCGGCGGCCACAGGCCCGGGGCGGGCCTCGCCCGCACGCCGGCCGCACCCATGCCCTGATGTTGCCCGCCCGGCCCGGAGCGAAGGAACGAACTGACCATGTACCAGTACGTCGTTGCCGACGCCTTCACCCACACCCCCCTCGAAGGGAACCCGGTCGCCGTCTACCTGGACGCCGCCGCTCTCACCCCCCGCCAGATGCAGCGCATCGCCCGCGAGATGAACCTCTCGGAGACCACCTTCGTCCTGCCGCCCGAAAACGGCGGCGACGCCCGCATCCGGATCTTCACCCCCGTCAACGAACTGCCGTTCGCCGGCCATCCGCTGCTCGGCACTGCCCAGGTCCTCGGCGAGGAGCGGTGCGCCGGCCGCCTGCTGCTGGAGACCGCGATGGGCGCCGTCCCCGTGGAGCTGGAGCGTGCCGGGGAGCGGATCACCCGCATCCGCATGCGTCAGCCGATACCCGTCTGGGAGCCGTACGAGAAGACCCCCGAACTCCTCGCCGCCCTGGGCCTGACCGACTCAACCCTCCCGGTCGAGGTCTACCGCAACGGTCCCCGCCATGTCCTCGTCGGCCTGCCCGACGTCGAGGCCCTCGCCGCACTGCGCCCCGACCACCGTGCCCTCTCCGCCTTTCCGGACATGGCCGCCAACTGCTTCGCCGGCGGCGGCCGCACCTGGCACACGCGCATGTTCTCGCCGGCGTACGGCGTGGTCGAGGACGCCGCCACCGGTTCCGCCTCCGGCCCGCTGGCGATCCATCTGGCCCGGCACGCACTGATCGAGGACGGTACGGAGATCGAGATCACTCAGGGCGCCTGGATGGGCCGGCCCTCCACCATGTACGCGCGGGCCACCCGCGAAGGCGACCGCGTCACGTCGGTCGAGATGAGCGGCAGCGCGGTGACCGTCGTGCGCGGCACCCTCCTCCTCTGACGGCCCGGACACACCGGGGGAACGGAAGGCACACAGCCATGCCTTGGGGGATCGCCACCTCCGCAGACTGGCCGACAGCGGGCCGGGAATCCGAAATCGACCACGTGGAAAGGGCGCTCGCCGGACCGCGGGGCGTGCTGCTCAGCGGCGAATGGGGGGTGGGCAAGAGCCGGCTCCTGCACGCCGCGCTGGAACGGGCGGCGGCCGGTGGCGCCGCCACCCTCTGGGCGGGCGGCGCCGTCCCCACCGGCGCGAGCGGCTCGCTGGCCGACGCCCTCAGGCAGTTCCCCAGAGTGCCGCAGAGCCCGCCCGCCACCCCGTCCGCAGCGGGCCCCGTGCTGGGTCTCGACGACGCGCACCTCATCGACCCCGCCGTCGCCGCCTGCCTGTACGCCCTGGTCCGAGACGGCCGGATCCGGCTGATCGCGACGGCCCTCTCCGGCGTGGCCATGCCGGGCGACATCAGCGCCCTGTGGGTCGAGCGCCTCGTCGAGCGCGTCGAAGTACCCCACTTCGACCGGACCACGGCCGGCGAGGTGCTGCAGGCCCGGCTCGGCGGCCAGCTGTCCGCCGACTGCGCGGAACGGCTGTGGACCGCCACCCGCGGGAACGCCCTGCTCCTGCGCGAACTCACCGACGCCGCCCTCTCCGACGGCGCCCTGCGCCGGGAAGACGCGCTCTGGCAGTGGCGCGGAGAGCTGCCGGCCGCTCCCGGGGGACGTCCGGCCGCCCTCGTCCAGCTGCGCCTGAACGACCTGCGGCCGGACGAACGCGAACTCGTCCAGCTCGTCGCCTTGGCCGAGCCCCTGGAAGCCGACCTGCCGGCCGCCGCCGGGCTGGCCCACGCCGCCGAGTCGCTCAACCGCAGCGGCCTCCTCGTCACCGAACGCTCCGGCCCGCGGCTGCGCCTGCGGCTGGCCTACCCGCTGTACTCCGCCGTGGTGCTGCGCGCCATGCCCGAACTCGAAGGACGCCGGCTGCGCCGCCAGCTCGCCGACGGCATTGAGGCGGTGGGCATGCGCCGCCACGACGACGTCCGGCGGGTGGTCGACCTCCGGCTCGCCGCAGGCCAGACGCCCCCCACGGGGCAGCTGCGGGCCGCGGCCGAACGGGCCCTGCGCCGACACGACTTCGGCAAGGCCGAGACGCTGCCCCGCACCGCCCTGTCGCACCCGGACGGTCCGGCCGACGAGGCCGTCGCCGCCGGCGTACGGCTCGTGCTGGTGCAGGCCCTACAGGGCCGGGGCCGGCACCGTGAAGCCGAACGGGTACTCGCCGAAGCGCCGGGCCTGCCCGCGGGCCTGACCGACGAGGCCACCGCCGTCCGTGCGGTGAACATGGCCTTCGGGCTGGGCCGCCTGGGAGAGGCCGTCGGCGTCGTCGAGCGCGGCCTGACCACGGCGCAGGGCACGGGCCGGCTGCGGTTCCGCGGCGCGCGCGCCCTGCTCGGGCTGCTGGAGGACCGGTTCGCGGACGTGTCGGCGGCGGCCGCCGGGCGCGAGGGCGCACCACCGCCGCGCGAGGGCGCACTCGCAGGCCTCGTCACCGTCCCCGCGGCCTTCGCCCTGGTCGAGCGCGGTGATCCGGTGTCCGCCGCCCGTCTGCTCGCCGGGCTGCCGCCGGACCCCGAGGAGGGCACGACCGTCGATACCGCCGCCCAGTGGATGCGCACCTACGCCGCCCTCCACACGGCGGGCGTCGCCGCGGCCGCCGCCCTCCTCGGGGGCATGCAATGGTGGGACGAAGGCGATCCGCGGGACCGAGTACGCGTGGCGCTGCTGCGCGTCCGGCTGCACCGCGCGCGCGGGGACCGGGACGCGGCCGTCGACGAACTGCGCCGGGCCGCCGCCGTGGACGCGCCCGCCGACTGGCTCACGGCCCCCGCCTGGACGCTGGCCCAGCTGGCCGCCGTCCTCGCCGAGGCGGGCGCGCACGCAGAGGCCGTACGTACCCTCGTAGAGGTGCGCTCCCTGGAGGGCCGAGGGGTCCGCTATCCGCTGGCGCAGGACGGGACGGCGCTCGAATCCGCCCTGGTGTACGCCCATGTCGGCGACCGGGCCCAGGCGGTGCGGCTGGCCCTGTCTGTCGCCAGGTCGGCCGGCGCCGCCGGCCGCCGGGCCCAGGAGGTCTCGGCCCTCCACCTCGCCGCCCGGCTCGGCGCCACCGAAGAGGCCGTCGGATCGCTGCCCGAGCTGACCGTGCTGACCGGCACGACGGCCCTCCAGGCCCGGCACGTCCAGGCACTGGCACTGCACGACGGCGATGCGCTGGAGGAGCTGACCAGACGTTTCGCTGCCCTCGGGCTGAGGCCGCTGGCCGCCGAGACCGCGGCACAGGCCGCCCAGGCCCATCAGGCCGACGGCCGGCACCGCAGGGGCCGCGCGGCCCGGCTGCTGTGCCAGGAGATCACGGCCTCCACCGGGGGAGGGCTGCCGCCGTGGGCGGGCGCGCCGGAGCGTCGGCGCGAGGACCTCCCCGCCGCCCTGACCCTGCGGGAACGGGAGGTCGCCGCCCTGGTGGCGGCCGGCCTGACCAACCAGGAGGTCGCCGACCGGCTGTACGTGTCGGTGCGCACGGTCGAGAACCATCTGCACCGCACGTACGGAAAACTGGGGATCACCGCCCGTTCGGAGCTGGCCCGCCGACTCGACCCGGGCGCGCAGCGATCGGGCTGCGTCCCGCGATCCGCGCCGTGAGCCCGGCGAGTTCGAGGGACTGGTCCCGGCTGAGCCGTGGGTCGCACGCGGAGGCGTAGCGCAGCGGCAGGTCGTGTACGTCCGTGCCGCCGCTGCCGCCCACGCACTCCGTCACGTCCTCCCCGGTCATCTCCACGTGGATGCCCCCCGCATGCGTTCCGAGCGAGCGGTGCACCTCGAAGAAGCCGGACACCTCGTCGACGATGTCGCCGAAGGCCCGCGTCTTGTGCCCCGAAGGGGCGGTGTAGGTGTTGCCGTGCATCGGATCGCACACCCAGCCCACCCGCGCGCCGCAGGCGGTGACCCGGTCCACCAGGTCGGGCAGCACCTCGCGCACCCGCTGCGCGCCCATGCGGACGACGAAGGTGAGGCGGCCCGGCACCCGCTCCGGGTCGAGCCGCCGCACCAGCTCCACGGCCTCGGCCGCGGTGGCCCTCGGTCCGAGCTTCACTGCGATGGGGTTCGCGATACCGGCGAGGTAGCCGATGTGGGCGCCGTCGGGCTGCCGGGTCCGCTCGCCCGCCCACAGCAGGTGGCCGGAGCCCGCGTACCGGGCTCCGGTGCGTGGATCGAGCCGGGTCAGGGGCCGCTCGTAGTCGAGCAGGAGCGCCTCGTGGGAGACGAAGAACTCCTGTGGATCCTCCCCGGCGGCCGACAGGGCCCTGATGCTGTTGAGGACGGCGGCCGACGCCCCGTACATCCGCAGCATCCGGTACGGGTTCGGGGTGCGCAGCGCGGCGGAGAACTCCAGCCCGTTCACCGCGTCGCCCCGGTAGGCGGGCAGCGTCACGCCCCCGCGCACCTCGGTCGGCTGCGACCGCGGCTTGGCGAACTGGCCGGCGATCCGGCCCAGCACCACCACGGGCAGCCGCGCACCGGCCGTCAGTGAGCCCGCCATGGAGAAGAGCGTGTCCAGCTTGGCCGCCACCGACTCGGCGCTCAGCGCGTCGAACGTCTCGGCGCAGTCGCCGCCCTGGAGCAGGAACGCCTCGCCGCGGGCCACCGCCGCCAGGCGGGCCCGGAGTCGGTCGCACTCGGCGGGCAGGACCAGCGGCAGATAGCCGGCCAGCCGCCGGGTGACGTCGTCGACGGCCTCCTGGTCCTGCCAGCCCGGGTGCTGTGCGGTGGGCGGGGCCGCCGGCGCAGCCGGGAGCGCACCGCCGGTGATCAGGGAGGAACTCATGCGATGGCCTCGCGATTTCGGGGAGATTCGGGGCGGGGTGCCGGCTTGGGCACGGGCGAACGCGCCAGCACGGTGCCGATGAGCTGTTCGAGGATGCCGATGCCGTTGCGGGTCATCACCGACGCGGGGTGGAACTGCACCGAGGCGAAGCCGGGCCCGCGCAGCGCGTGGACCTCTCCCGTCGCCGGGTCCCGGGACACCTCCACCCACCCCGGGCGCGACTGCGGCCCCTCAAGGCGATCGGCCGGGGAGAGGGCCGCGAAGGTGTTGTAGAAGTACACGTCCTCGCGCTGCCCGAAGAGGTCGACGGTGCGCTGGACGCCCTGGTGCGGCACCCGCTTGCGGACCAGGGGCAGACCGAGCACGCCGCACAGGGCCTGGTGGCCCAGGCAGACCGACAGGAACGGAGTGCCGGCCGCCAGCAACTGCCGCGTCCGGTCCCGCAGGTGCGCGATCTTGACGTGGCCGGTCTCGCGCGGGTCCCCGGGACCGGGCCCCACGACCACCAGGTCCTGACCGGCCACCGAGTACGGCTCGTCGAACCGCCGCACCGTCACGTCGAGCCCGAGCCCGCGCAGCAGCGTCGCGCCCATGGCCGTGAAGGTGTCCTCGGCGTCGATCAGCAGGGCCCGGCGGCCCGCCAGGTGCGGCGGGCGCGGCGAGCGGTCACCGGGGGAGGCCCGCCAGAAGCCCGCCAGCGGGTCGTTGCGCGCGCGCAGTGCCCGCGAGACCCCGGGATCGGTCCCGAGCCGGCCGGCCGCGGGCTCGTGCGGTGCCCGTCCGGGCGGTGCCCCGATGTCCAGGGCGGCGAGCAGCCCGGCGGCCTTGGCCCGGGTCTCCTCGGCCTCGGACACCGGGTCGGAGTCGCGTACGAGGGTGGCGCCGACGCCCAGCCGCAGCCGGCCCCTGGGGTCCACGTCCGCGGTACGGATCAGGATCGCGGAGTCCAGCCGGCGTTCCCCGGCGGCGTCCCGGCCGAGCAGGGCCGCGACACCGGCGTAGTAACCGCGGCCGTCCGGCTCGTACTTGGCGATGACGTGGCAGGCGCTCTCCAGCGGACTGCCGGTGACGGTCGGCGCGAAGAGGGTCTCGCGCAGCACCTCGCGCGGATCGCGGTCGCAGTGTCCTTCGATGAAGTATTCGGTGTGCGCGAGGTGGCTCATCTCCCGCAGCCGCGGCCCCACGACCCGGCCGCCCTGCGGGCATAGCCGGCTCATCATCTTGAGCTCCTCGTCGAGCACCATGTACAGCTCGTTGCGCTCCTTGCCGTCCGCGAGGAACTCCAGGACGCCGGCGGGGGTGGCGCCGCCCCGCGGGTAGCGGTACGTGCCGCTGATCGGGTTCATCACGGCCGTGCCCCCGTCCAGCGTGATGTGCCGCTCGGGACTGGCGCCGATGAGGGTGCGCCCGCCGGAGCGGATGAGGAACGTCCAGTACGCGCCGGGGGAGTTGCGCAGCAGCCGTCCGTACAGAGCCAGCGCCGACCGGGCCGACCAGCCGTCGATCCATGCGGTGTAGGTGCGCTTGAGGACGAAGTTGGCCCCGGCGCCCGATCCGATCTCGTCCTCGACGATCCGCCGCGCCGTCTGCGCGTAGGCCGCGTCGTCCACGTCGAACGCGCCGCCGCGGACGGTCAGGGCGGACTCCGGCAGCGCGGCGAGGAGGGCGTCCAGCGGTACGGCGCCCTGCTCGTGTATGTCCATGACGAGCAGCTCCTCGCCGTCGTCCGGGCAGGCGTAGCCGCGCTCGGCGATCTGCCGGTACGGCAGCAGGACCAGCTGCTCGTGACGCTCGCCCGGGGTCGCCGGGGGCAGCGGGATGTCCGCCAGGGCGGAGACGGGCGTCATCTCACCGATGAGCACGTCCACCGAGGCGCCGTCGCCCGCCTCCGGCCGGTGCAGCAGGGCGAACGAGGCCGCCCCGCCCGCCTCGCCCAGCCGGTCCAGCAGGGCGGCCACGTCACCGGCGTCCCCCATCGGGCCCGTCATCGGGCGGCACCCGGACCCCGCGGCGCGGGGCCGCCCCGGAAGGCCGTCAGCACCGTTTCGGTGGGCACCACCACGGAACACCGGGCCGCCGCGTACTCCAGCGCCATCCGGTGGTCGGCCTCGCCGAAGTCCGCCACGGCATCCGCCACGATGAACGACTCGATGTCGCGGGCCAGGGCGTCGCAGGCGGTCTGGAGCACACCGATGTGCGCGTACACCCCGCACAGCACCAGCTGGTCGCGGCCCAGGGTGCGCATCAGCTCCGCCAGACGGGTGCGGAAGAAGGCGCTGGGCCGCCACTTGGTGAGCACGTGGTCCCCGGCCGCCGGCCCGAACTGCTCGGGGAAGCCCCGGTGCTCGGGCGCCGTGCTCATTCCGGGTCCCCAGAAGTCCGCCAGCAGGCCGCGCTGGCGCGGGGTCATGTCGCCGGGCTGCGCGGTGTACGCGACTGGCACGCCGGCCTCGGCGGCGCCCTGCCGCAGCGCGGTCACGCGGTCCTCCAGCCCCGTCCGCGGCTCCTGCCCGGCCGGCAGGAACTGCAGGAAGTAGTGCTGCATGTCGTGGATCAGCAGCAGCGCGCGGGTGGGGTCGGCCTCCCAGGCGGCTGTGTTCTCCGGCAGGCCGGCGGGCGCGGGCAGGGGGTACGGGCGGATGGCGGGAATGGCGGAGAGCGCCAAGGCTCTGGCTCCTTTCGGGTCCGGTGCGCAAGGGGGGCCGGGGAGGCGGCCGGGGGCGGTCGGCCTCAGGCGTCCGTGGTGACGGAGGCGACGTGCCGGGCCCAGCCCCCGATGGTCGGATCCGCCACCAGGGACTCGAATTTCACTGGTACGCCGCTGCGCCGCCAGCGGCCGCTGAGCCGCATCAGGTCCAGCGAGGTCAGGCCCAGGAGAACCAGGTTCGCCTGGTCGGGAATGTCGTCCGGCGCCGTGTCGATCAGCGCGGCGACCACCGCCCGGATCTCGTCCGCCGAGCGGGGCGCGTCGGTGTCCATCGTGGTGTCGGCCTTTCTGTGGCGGTCGGTTCAGCCCGCGTGCGGTGCCGCCGCACGGGGCGCGCGGGCGGGGAGGAACGCCGCCGCGGCGGGGACGGCCTCGCCGCGCGCGAGCGCGGCGAGCACCTTCTTGTCGGTCTTTCCGAGACCGGTCAGGGGCAGTTCGGTGACGATCTCGACGCGGTCCGGCAGCTTGTACGCGGCCAGGCCGCGCTGCTCCAGGGCCGTCTTGATCTCGGCCAGCGTCGGGGCCCGGTCCACGGGGACGAGGAAGGCACAGGTGCGCTCGCCCAGGAACGCGTCGGGACAGGGCACGACGGCCGCGCGGGAGACCGATCCGAGGGCCAGGAGATGGCCTTCGACCTCGGCGGCGGAAACCTTGTCGCCGCCGCGGATGATGACGTCCTTGATGCGACCCTCGATCACGAGGTTTCCCTCGGGCGTCAACCGTGCCAGGTCGCCGCTGCGGTAGAAGCCGTCGTCGGTGAAGGCCCGGCTGTTGTGCTCCGGGGCCCGGTAGTAGCCCCGGAGCGTGTATGGGCCCCGCGCGAGCAGCTCGCCGATGCCACCCGGCGACAGCTCCCGGTCCTGCTCGTCGACGATGCGGATCTCGTCGGCCGCGGAGACCGGCCGCCCCTGGGTGCCCAGCACGGTGGCGGCCGGATCGTCCTCGCGGGTGAAGGTCAGCAGTCCCTCGGCCATCCCGAAGACCTGCTGGAGCCGGCAGCCGAAGGCGGGCTCGACGCGCGCGGCCACCTCCGGGTACAGCTTGGCGCTGCCCACCTGGAGGAAGCGGAGGCTGCCGAGGTCCGCCTCGTGCCATTCCGCCGCCTCCAGCCACAACTGCAGGACGCTCGGAACGACGGAGGTGAAGGTCACGCCCTCCCGTTCGATGAGCGGGAAGCACCGCTCGGGGGTGGGGTCCTGGGCCAGCACCACAGTGCCGCCGGCGCCGAGCATCCCGATCACCCCGGGGCAGCCCCAGGTGAAGTTGAACTCGACGGGTAGGACGGCGAGGTACACGTCGTCGGCGGAGACCGGGCCCGCCGCGCGGGCGGCCCGGGCCTGGCAGACGTAGTCGTCGTGGGTGCGCGGGATCAGCTTCGGAAGGGCGGTGGTGCCCCCGGACAGCAGGAAGAACGCGACGTCCGAAGCATCGGGGGCGGGCAGCGGCACGGGCTCGGCGTCCACCTCCGCCAGCGGTACGACGTCCCCGTCCCCCTTCTCGTCCCCGGTCTGCGGGGCGCCGGAGACGAAGAGGTGCGTGAGCCCGCCGACCTCCGCGCGGACCTGACGGGCCAGCCCGAGGTGGTCGAAGCCGTGGTGGCTGTGTGGGAAGACGTATCCGACCGCACCGGAGTGGTCGCACAGATGGCGGATCTCCTGGGCGCGGTGGGCGGGCAGCGCGAAGACCGGCAGGGCGCCGAGGCGGAACAGCGCGAAGCACACGACGACGAAGTCCGGTCCGTTGGGCAGCTGGACCACGACCCGGTCACCCGCGCCGATGCCGCGGGCGCGGAAGCCGACGGCCATCCGCCGGGTGCGCAGGCCCAGTTCGGCGTACGAGATCCGTACGTCGTCCTGGACGAGCGCGGCCTTGTCGCCGTGCGCGGCGACGGCGGCGTCCAGCAGGTCCACCAGGCTCTCGCCACGCCAGTGGCCCTCGGCGCGGTGGCGTGCGGCCACCTCAGGTGGCCAGGGGGTGCATCCTTCGAGCATCGAAAGAACTCCTCTCGGGTCTCTGATCGGGGTCAGCCGGTCCCGCCGGGCTCGGCGGTGATCTCCAGCAGGGCGCAGGCGGCCTCCATGCCGGTGGTGAAGCCGAGCATCAGCACCTGGTCCCCGGTCCGTACCTGGCCGCTGCTCCACAGGTGTTCGAGACCGAGGGCGAAGTCGGACACGCTCGCGTGGCCGATGCGGCGGTTGAACTCCCACGTACCGCGCTCGGCGCGCAGGTCCAGCGGGTCGAGGAGGAACACGCTCAGCGGATCCCGATTGAAGCCGTTGTGCACGATCCGGGCGACCTGGTCGAGTGAACTGCTGGCGGACGTCAGCGTGCGCTGCACGCTGTCGGCGATCAGCTCGCCGAAGTCCCCGAGCGGGATGGCACCACCCTCCGCCCACTTCAGCCGCCAGTGCTCCAGACGGGTCTCGAAGTCCATCACCCGGTGCACCGGCGCCTGCGGGGGCAGCAGCGGCTCGTTCCCGCGGTGCATGGCCTCCATGCCGGGCTGCGAGACGAAGTCCATGGCGAGCAGCCGGGCGAAGCCGCCGCGCCGCGAAACCACCAGCGAGGAGCCTGCGTCCGCGAGCACGAACATCGACGAGGACCGCCAGCGGTCCACCAGAGGTGTCGCGAAGTTGTCGGCGGCTGTCAGCAGCATCGCCGCGTCGGGATCGGCCGAGGCGCCCAGGTACAGTGCCGCCGTCTGGAGGCCCGCCAGCAGACCGAGACAGCCGTGCTGGACGTGGAAGGCGGACACCGGCCGGTCCAGAGTGTGCAGCAGTACGTAGTGGGCCGGCGACCAGCCTTCGGGGCCCTGGTAGTACGTGCTGCTGTGGATAAGGCCCCGGAAGTCCTCCGGCCGGTGGCCGGACCGCCCGATCGCGGTCTGTGCGGCGCGTACGGCCATGTCGACGGCGGACAAGGACTCCTCGACGGCGACCGACTCCAGGCCGGAAGCCTCGCGGGCCTCTTCGTCGTACCGGCCGGTGCGGACCGCTTGTTCCGTCGTGACGGCGGGCGGGAGGTACGTGCCGACCCCCGCGAGGTGGATGTTCTCGAAGTTCATGCGCCGGGCTTCCCCGCGATCCCCCAGCTCTCCCGGGGCACGGGGGTGAGCACCACCCACACGGCCTCGCGCACCTCCTCGCCCAGCGCACCGGCCGCGGCGTCCGTGAGGCGGCCGATCAGCTCGGCGCGGGTGCGCTCGTCGAGCCGGTCCTGGTAGAGCTTCACTTCGATGAGAGGCATGACAGTCCTTTCACTTCGGAGCTGAGAACGTCTTCGAGAGCGGCCACCAGATGGTCGACCTGACGGTCGGAAAGCCCGGGCTGGCACGGTAGGTTGACGTGCTGGCCGAACCACAGTTCCTCGGCGACCGGGCACTGCCCGAGGCCATGACCCCGCTCGCGCCACTCCGGCAGCAGATGGAGCGGCAGGTAGCGCAGCTGGACCTCCACACCGCGCTCGTCGAGACCGCGGACCACCGCCTCGCGCAGGCCGGGCGGGCCGTCCACGAAGAAGGTGTAGAGGTGCTGGGCGTGCCGCACCCCGGACCGCGGCTGCTGGAGGCGGGTGTACGGATGGCCGGCGATCACCTCGTCCAGCCGGCGGGCGATCTCCCGTCTGCGGTCCACCAGTTCGTCCAGCCGTTCCATCTGGGCCAGGCCCACGGCGGCCGCCGCCTCGGACAGGGTGGCGTTGGTGCCCGGGCGGCGGACCTCGGAGCACACCTGCTCGTACGCGGGTGACGCGTATTTCATCCAGGGCAGCAACTCCCGGCCCGGCACGAGGCCCTCGTGGCGGGCCGACGCGAATTCTCCGTCCACCTCGTTGGAGCGGAGCCGGTCCAGCCGCTCGGCCCAGTCGTCCCGGTCCAGGGTGATCATGCCGCCCTCGCCGAGGGTGGTGATGTTCTTGGACGCGTGGAAGCTGAAGCAGCCGATGTCGCCCAGGGAGCCGGGGCGGCGGCCGTCGTACACCGCGCCCAGCGCGTGCGCGCAGTCCTCGATCACCGTGATGCCCCGGTCCCGGGTCACCGCCGTGATCTCGTCCATCTCCGCGCTCCAGCCACCGTAGTGGACCAGCAGCACGGCCCGGGTACGGTCGGTGATCAGCGACTTCAGCGACGCCGGGTCGATGTTCAGCGAGTCGGGGTCGACATCGCAGAACCGGACGGTGGCTGGCAGCCCGAGCAGGGGCTGGACGGTCGCCTGGAACGTCTGGGGGGTGACGATGACCTCGTCGCCCTCCTTCAGGTCCAGCAGGTGGATGGCCAGTTCCAGCGCGACCGTGCCACTGGTGACCGACAGGGCGTGCCGCGTGCCGATGTGTTCGCGGAACCGCTGCTCGAAGCGGTCCCGGAACGATCCCGTGGACAGGGAGCCGTCCGAGGCGATCAGTTGCTCCAGCGCCTTGGCCTCGGCTGCACCGAGGATGCTGCCACGGCTCACGTACGGCACGGCGTAGGTTCCGCGCATGACGGGTCCTCCGGCGTTGGGGTCGGGGAGTGGGGGGCTGCCGCATCCCACGGCAGGCATGCCGGAAATCAAGCATTGCGGCCCCGCCCCGGGCAAGGGAAAACACCATTCCTGACACCGGGCTGACAGCCTGACGGGGAAATGCGTCTTCCGGTTGACGGGCCGCGCCGCACCCGCTTTCCCTTGGTCCGGCACACCAACCCGGTTACCAGGAGGTGCGGGAATGACAGAATTCGGTGTCAACTTCTTCCCGGTGGTCGATCCAGCGGTCAAATCCGCCACCGCGTATTACGACGAGACCCTGCGGCTCATCGAATTGGCCGAGGCGCTGGGATTCACCCAGGCGCAGACGGTCGAGCACTATTTCACGCCGTACGGCGGCTACAGCCCCGACCCGGTGACGCTGCTCACCGCGGCGGCGGCCCGGACCAGCCGGATCCGCATCGGCACCGGCGCCGTCGTCCCCGCCTTCACCCACCCGGTGAAGCTGGCCGGCAAGCTGGCGATGCTCGACCACCTCTCCCACGGGCGGCTGGACGTCGGCTTCGGCCGGGCCTTCCTGCCCACCGAGTTCGCCGCGTTCGGCATCCCGATGGACGAGAGCCGGGCCCGGTTCGCGGAGGGCGTCGAAGCCGTCCGGCAGCTGTGGACTACGGAAGAGCTGGTCTGGGAAGGCCGCTTCCACCGCTTCGGCCCGGTGACGCTGCTGCCCCGCCCCTACCAGCAGCCGCATCCGCCCCTTTACATCGCTTCCGCGACGAGCGTGGAGTCCTGCGTGGCCGCCGGCGCCGCGGGCCACCACCTCCAGGTGGTGCCCTCGGTGACCTCGGCGCAGCAGCTCGCCGCGATGCTCGATGCCTACCGGGGCGCCTGGGACGGCGCCGGACACCGCCCCGGCGAGCGCCGCATCCAGATCAAGTTCACCTGCTACCTCTCCGAGGACCGCGCGGAGGCCCACCGGCAGGCCGAGTTCCACGAACGGCAGTACGTCGAGCACATGGCGCGTGCGGTGGCCCCCCTGGCCACCGAGGGCTCCGCCGACTACCCCGGCTACGAGAAGTTCCTGGACAAGGCGAAGAACTACGAGTTCGGGGCGGCTCTGGAGGCGGGCAAGGTGCTCGCCGGGGACCCGGACGGCGTGCGCGAACAGATCGCCGAGGTGCGTGCCCGGTTCGGCACCGACCTGTCCTTCAGCCTCCAGTTCAACCCGGGGGCCACGGCCTTCGCCCGGGCCGCCACGGCCATGGAGCTCTTCGCCGCGCACGTCATGCCCGCCTTCCCCGGACAGGACGTGTCGGCATGAGCGACCTGCTCGACGTCCTGCGCAGCCGCACGGTCCTGCGCAACTACTCCGGCAAGCCGGTCGACGACATCGTGGTCGACGGCCTGCTGACCGCCATGGTCAGTGCCCCGACCGCCTCCAACAAACAGGCCTGGTCGTTCGTCGTGGTACGGGAGCCGGAACGGGTCCGTCGGCTGCGGGCCTTCTCTCCCGGCATCATCGGCACCCCCGCGCTCGTCGTCGTGGCCTGCGTCGACCGCTCCCGCACCGACCGGCTGCCCGGGCACATCTCGCGGAAGATCTACGAGACCAGCCGCCTGTGCGTGGCCATGGCGGTGGAGAACCTGCTGCTCGCGGCCCACGCACGCGGGCTGGGCGGCTGCCCGGTGAGCAGCTTCCGGGAGGCCGCCGTGCGCACCCTCCTAGGGATCCCCGACCACATCGAGCCGCTGCTGATGGTCCCCGTGGGACACCCGGCCGAGCCCCCCGTACCGTCCGACCGGCGCGACAAGAACGAGGTGATCAGCCATGAAATCTGGGGACAGTGTCCTGCCGCAGGCCCGGCTGCATGAGGAACTCGCCCTGCTGGCCGCGTACCTGCTGAGCAGCGGACGCGGACTGCTGGAGGAGCCTGCGGACTACGGCGCGTACCGCTGCACCGACGCGGCCCGCCGGGTCCTGGACCTCCTGGAGCGGACCGGTGGGCACCACCCCGGGCTGCACGCCGTCCGGCGGCGCCTGGACGAGGTCATGTTCGCCCCGATGGGGGGTGACGTCGACATGGCGGAAATCCTGGACGGCCTCTGCGGTCAGATGGTCGATGCCTTGCGCGAGCCCGCATCCGACAAAGGCTGAGGGGGGAATGTACATGCGAGGCAATCAGCTCGCCGAATTACGCCACGGGATGTACAGCGAGCCGCTCAGTGAATCGTGCCGGCGCGTTCTCGAACGCGGCGAGCACGCTCTCGTTGGAGTGAGCGCGGGCAACAGCTATTTCGGCCAGGAGCGCCTGACCGGGCTGCTGGAATGGGCCGGCCGTACGTTCTCCGCCGTCGACGTGGTGTACGTCGACACGCACATCGACACCATGCTCGTCGCCGACGGGCGTCCTCCCGAATACGCGGCGCGTTCGGCCCGCAGCACCGTTAAGGACGTCCGCCGGCGGATCCGCCGCGCCGTGGAGCGGGCCGACCCGGCCGGCCTGCGGATCCGGGTGCGCGCGCTGAGCGAACTGCTCCACACCCCGGAGTACCGGGAAGTGCGGCGGCGGACGGACCGCGCCATGCGCGAGGATCCCGGATTCGCCGCCACCTGCGAGGAGATGGTGCGCCAGGTGGTGGAGCACCGCACGGGCCGGGGAGCCGCGGTCACTCCGGCGCATCTGGAGGCCGGCATGGGCTACGTCCAGGCCGAGGCGCCGCTCTTCGTCGATGCGCCCACCGTCTTCAACGTGCCCTCGTCCATGGTCTGTTACCACACGGACACCCCGATCAGTACCTATCTCGTGCAGCCGGATTCTACCTTCCGCGTCGCACCGGGCCATGGCCACATGATCGTCCGGCCGGCTACTGCGGACTGCTGACCAGCGCCGCCAGCCGCTCCAGCCGGGTGCGCAGGGAGCGCTGCTCGGAGGCGAGCAACCGGACCAGCCCGTGCAGCCGCTCGATCTCGTCGGGGCGGCCGGAGTCCGGACCCGGCCGGCGGGCCCCTCCCCCTACGGGGGCCGGCCGGCTGCGGCGCAGCGAGAGCTCCAGCTGCTCCTGGAACCGGGTCCGCCCGGGGTGCTTCGCCACCGCCGCCTGCAGCTCGCCGAGCACCTCGTCATGACGCCCGGTGCGCAGGGCGGTGTCGAAGAGCGTCTCCAGCGCGTCCTGCCGGATCCGCTCGTACTCGGCCGCCAGCCCGGCGCAGATCGGACCCATGGCGATGCCTTCGAGCACCTCGCCCCGCCACAGCGCGAGGGCCCAGCGCAAGGCCTCGTACGCGGCCTGCGGTTCTTGCTCGGCCGTCCCCCGGGCCCTGGCCACGGCCAGCCGGAACCGGCCGGCGTCGGTATCGAGTTCCCCGGCCGCAAGCTCGTACCCCGTGCTGTGCCGGATCAGGCGGGGAGCGTTGGCGCGCTCGGGCTCCACCAGCGCCAGCCGCCCCCGCAGCCGGGAGACGTGGGCCTGCAGGGCGTTGGCCGCCTTGGCGGGCGGGCGGTCGCCCCACAGCTCACGGGTCAGCCGCCCGGCCGGCACCACGACGCCCGGCCGCGCCAGCAGCGTACCGAGCAGGGCGCCCTGCATCGGGCTGGCCAGGCGCACCCGGCGCCCCTGCCGCTCGTCGTGCACCTCGGGCACGCCAAGGATCCTGATGAGCATCCGTTCCCCCTTCGTACCTCTCGTGGTCCCAGAGGACCACGGGCGGGGTGACCGGGGCCTGAGTGAGCGGTACTCAACCGCGAAGGGGCACCCGGGGGCGGAACACCGGACACCGCCGCCCCGGGCCGGCGGTGTCCGAGTACCGGAAATGAGTACCGACCACTCAGGTGCCGGACCACGACCGCGTGATCTGGTGATCGCGGCCGGTCCGGTCCGGCCGGTCCGGTCGCGGACGAGGACGAGGACGAGGAAACGGGAAGAGGGGCAGATGAGTCGGTGGGACGCGGACGTGGGCGTGATCGGACTGGGGGCGTGGGGGTCCGCGGCACTGTGGCAGCTGGCATCCCGCGGCGTCGACGCGATCGGCTTCGAGAGCCGCCGGCCCGGGCACGCGCTGAGCTCGTCGTACGGCGGCTCGCGGATGTTCCGCACCACGTGTCTGGAGCACCCGGGGCTGGTGCCGCTCGCGCGGCGGTCGGGCGAGCTGTGGCACAGGCTGGAGGAGGAGGCCGGCCGGCGGCTGTTCTTCCCCCACGGAGGCCTGCTGATCGGGCCCGAGAACGGCGTCATCGTCGGCGGGACGCTGCGCGCGGCCCGTACGCACGGCATAGAGGTGCGCACGATGGGCGCGGCCGAACTGCGCGAGCGGTTCCCCCGCCACACCGGCGTACCGGAGCGACACCTCGCCGTCTGGGAGCCGTCCGCCGGTCTGCTGCGGGCGGAGGACTCCGTACGGGCCGCGACCGGGCTCGCCCGTGCGGCCGGCGCCCGCGTGCGCACCGACACCCGCGTCCGCGCGGTCGAAGGGGTGCCCGGCGGAGTCGTGCTGCGCAGCGCCGAGGGCGAGACCCGGGTGCGCCGCGTGGTGATCACGGCCGGGCCGTGGCTGCCCGCCCTGGTGACGGGACTGCCGCTGCGGACCCTGAGGATGCCGCTGACCTGGTTCCGGCCGGTGACCGCGGACGGGAGCTTCGACATCGAGCGCTTCCCCGTCTTCATGCGGGAGACCGAGGACGGTCCCGTCCTGTGGGGCAACGGCCGGGAGGGCGGGTACGAGGTCAAGCTGGGTCTGGAGGGGTACGGACCCGGGGCCCGCGCCCTCGACCCCGAGGACGACGGCGAGCGGTCGGTCCGCCCCGAGGACTGGACCGATGTGGCCCGGATGCTTCCGGGCCGGCTTCCGGGCCTGGAGGACCTGCCGGCCCAGGTGGCCGTATCGCTGTTCACCCGCACGCCCGACGGCCAGTTCGTGCTCGGTCCGCTGGACGACGACGGACGGATCGTGGTCGCCGGCGGGTGCAATGCCCACGGCTTCAAACACGCCACCGGCATCGGTGAGGCCCTGGCCGACCTGGCCACCGGCCGCACCCCCGAGGTTCCCCTCGGCTTCCTTTCCCCCCGCCGTTTCGGCCGGACCGCCGCGACGGCCTCCTCGATGGAGCGTGCACTGTGAGGACACCGGTCCAGACCACCACCCTGACCGAGGCGGGACAGTTCCGTGACGCCATGGCGCTGCTGCCGGCCGCCCTCACGGTGGTCACCACCGTCGACGGCCTCGGCCGCCGCTGGGGGTTCACCGCCAGCTCCGTCACCCCCGTCTCGCTCGGCCCGCCGCTGCTGATGGTTGGCGTCGGCCGGACTTCGAGTTGCCACGGCGCGCTCGTGAGCGCACCGGAGTTCGTCGTCAACGTGCTCGGCGAGCAACACCGTGACCTGGCCGCGAAGTTCGCCGCCCACGGCGTAGACCGCTTCGCCGGGGAGGAGTTCACGCCCTGGCCGGGGACGGACGGCCTGCCCGTGCTGCCCGACGCGCAAGCCGCCTACCGCTGCCTGCGCCACGAGGTCGTGCCCGCCGGCGACCACGACCTGCTGCTCGGAGCGCTCGCCGGGGTCCGGGCCGGGCACCGGGACGGTCCGCTGCTCTGGTACCGGCGGGCCTTCCACACCCTGCGGTGAGCCCGCCGGGCGCGGTCACCGTTCACCGTTTCCTCGCTCCAGCTGCCCCAGGAGGCACCGTGTCACCCGTAGAACGATCCGTGCTGGACCTGCCGTTCGACGTGGCCCCGGATCCCGACGAGTTCATCCGCGCCGCCATGGAGTGGCACTTCGACCCACGGACCGGGTCGCCCTACTGGCTGCGCCGGGCCGGCTCGCTCGACTTCGACCCGCGCCGCGACGTCAAGAGCCACGCCGACCTCCGGCTGTTCCCCAACGTGGTGAACGAGCTGCGCGACGTCCCGGTGACCGACCTCCTGCCCCGGGGCTACGGCGGTACGGCGGACATCGTGGGCACCTTCGAGAGCGGTGGCACGACCGGTGCGCCCAAGCGCGTGCTCTGCCTGCGCGACTGGATGGACCGCATGCTCGCCTGGAGCACCGCCAAGCTGGACCTGCACGGCTTCCCCCGCGGGGCCCAGTGGCTCGGGGTCACCCCCTCCGGACCCCACATCGTCGGGCGGATCTTCGAGGAGTCGGCCACCACGCACGGCAGCCTGGGCTTCCACGTCGACCTCGACCCGCGCTGGGTGAAGAAGCTGATCGCCTCCGGGCGCAAGGACCTGGCTGACGACTATGCCGAACACGTCATCGACCAGGCCGCGTTCATTCTGCGCACCCAGGACATCGGGGTCATGACCATCACTCCGCCCCTGCTGGAGCGGCTCGCGCACCGCGACGAACTCGTCGACCTGGTCAACGAGAAGGTGAAGGCGATCCGCTGGGGCGGCACCCAGATGGACGCCGACACCCGCCACCTGTACCGCACCGAGGTCTTTCCCGGGGTGAGACTCTACGGCCACTACGGCAGCACCATGATCCTGGGCATCGCCGGGCAGCGGTTCGACGCGGACGACGCGGACGCATGCGTCTTCGACACCCTCTCGCCGTACGTGACCTTCCGGGTCGTCGACCCGGCCACGGGGGACCCGGTGCCCCACGGCGCCCGCGGGCAGGTCGTGATGAACCACGTCAGCAAGGGGCTGCTGCTGCCCAACAACCTCGAACGCGATCTCGCGACCCGCGTCGAGGCGCCGGCGGGACACGTCGGCGACTCCGTCCAGGACATCGCGCCGGTGGCCCGCTTCGACGACGAGGCCGTCATCGAAGGGGTCTACTGATGACGCGGCCCACCGCGGCCCCTACCGCGCCCACCCCACCCTCCACCACGCCTTCCGCCGGGCCGGCGGCCGCGGCGGACGGCAGCGCGGCCACGGACGGCGGTCCGCTCGTACTGGACGTGCTCGGGCCCACCGGAGCGTACCGAGCACGCAACCGCCAGTCCGTACCCGATCTGACCGGCGCCCCGGCCGTCGAACTCGGCCTCGCCCCCCGGCTGTTCGTCAGCCGGGCCATGAATGCCCTGCGTGCCGCCACCCCGCTGCCCCTGGACGGTCGGGTGGCTGCGATCGCCCGCGCGGGCGAGCTGTTCGCCACGGCGGAACTCGGCGGACTCACCCCGGAGGCCTACGAGCGGGCCGTCAGCCGCATTGCCGGCATCCCGCTCCCCGTGGTCCGTACGGCCACCCGGACACTGGCCCGCCGTACCGCCGACCTCTACCGCGGACTGCGCCACGCCCGCCCCGCCGGCGCCGTCGGCGACTGGCGCGACCCGCTCACCCGTACCGGACGGGCGGTGTGGGCCCGGCGCGGCGAGGTCCTCGCCGTCCACGCCGCCGGCAACCACCCCGGCACGCACAGCATGTGGCCCGAAGCGCTGGCCCTGGGCTACCGGGTGGCGGTACGCCCCTCCCGGCGCGAACCCCTCACCCCGCACCGGCTCGTCATGGCCCTGCGCGCCGCCGGCTTCCCCGACGACCACGTGGTCCTGCTGCCCGCCGAGCACGAGGCGGCCGGGGCCATGCTGCGCGCCGCCGACCTCGCGTACGGCAGTGACGAGGTCATCCGGGAGTTCGCCGACGACCGGAGCGTCCTGCCGCTGACCCCCGGACGCAGCAAGGTCCTCCTCACCGCGGACCACGACTGGCGCTGCCATCTCGACACCGTGGTCGACTCGATCGCGCACCACGGCGGCACCGGCTGCGTGAACGCGACGGCGGTGTTCGTCGAGGGAGACCCGGCGCCGGTGGCCCAGGCCCTCGCGGAGCGCCTGGGCGCGCTGCCGAGCCTGCCTCCGCAGGACGAGAACGCCGTGCTGCCCGTGCAGAGCGCCGCATCCGCCAGGATCCTGGAGAAGTTCGTCCTCGGACGGGCGGCGGGTGCCAGGCCCTGGCTCGGCGGGGACGGCATCGCCGACGACCTCGGCGATGGCAGCGCCGTACTGCGCCCGGCCGTCTTCCAGCTCGGCCGACCGGACGACCCGGCCGCCGGCACCGAAGTGCCCTTCCCCTGTGTCTGGGTGTGTCCCTGGAACCGCGAGGCGTGGACCGCGCCGCTGCGCGACACCCTGGTCCTCGGCGCCTACACGGCGGACGAGCGGCTCATCGACGCCCTCCTGCACGAGCCGACCATCAGCAATCTCCACATCGGCGACCACCCCACCCACTGGACCGAAACGGGTATGCCCCACGACGGTTATCTGGCCGATTTCCTGATGCGCAGCAAGACGGTGCTGCGCGGCTGAAAGACGTTCACCTCGCACGGCGCCGGCGACCCGTTCCCACACGGTCCGCCGGCGCCTTCACGCGTGCCCGCCCGAAATTTTCCATAACGAATTGTTCTGACCCTGAGGGAATGCAGCTATTGGACATCCGGGTCCGGCACTTGGACCATCAAATGGCCGACCACCCCGTAATTTCCCGTGAATGACGCATTGGAGTGGCACCGTGACATCCCAGTCCCCCCCACCGCAGCAGCGGACCGAGCAGGTCGTCGCCGAAATCTGGAGCGAGGTCCTCGAACTGCCGCAGGTGGGTCCGCAGGACAACTTCTTCGATCTCGGCGGACATTCCCTCCTGCTGGCCATGGTCCGTGAGGGCATCGCCCGGCGGCTGGGCAGGGACGTGCCGCTGGTCGAGCTGTTCGCCCACCCCACCGTCAGCGCGCTCGCCCGGTACCTCGACGGCGGCGGCCGGTCCTCGCAGGCCAGGCCCCGCGCCCTCGACCGCGCCCGGCTCGGCAGCCGGCGCGCCGCCCTGCGGGGAGGCACCGGTGACTGACGCCGACGGGTTCCCGGACGATGACGGCCACGTGGCCGTCATCGGCATGGCAGGCCGCTTTCCAGGCGCCCGGGACACCGACGAGTTCTGGCAGAACCTCGCCGGGGGACTCGACACCATCACGCGGGACGAGGCCCGGCCGCTCCGCACCGGGACCGGCGGCGCCGGTGAGGGCGGCGCGGAGGGCGGCCCGCTCTTCGTCCCTGCCCGCGGCGTGCTGGAACACCCCGAATGGTTCGATGCGGGCTACTTCGGCTACTCCGAGGACGAGGCCCTCCTCCTCGACCCGCAAGCCAGGGTCTTCCTCGAATGCGCCGTCGCGGCCCTCGAACACGCCGGGCAGGATCCCGACCGCTGCGCGGGGCCCGTGGGCGTGTACGGCGGATCGACCGAGACCGCCCACCTCCAGACGGTGCTGGCCCACCGGGAGCGCTTCCGCCACCTGACCGACGACGACCTGCTGCTCGGCGCGGCACCGGAGTTCCTGGCCTCGCGCACCGCCGAGCGGCTGGGCCTGCGCGGACCCGCGACCACCGTGCAGTCCGCCTGTGCCACCGCCCTCGTAGCCGTCCACCTCGCCGTCCAGGGGCTGCTGAGCGGGGACTGCGACCTCGCCCTCGCCGGGGGCGTCGCCGTGCACGTCCCGCCGAAACCGTCCGGATACAGCGAGGACGGCATCCTCTCCGCCGACGGTGTCACCCGTACCTTCGATGCCCGCGGCGACGGGACCGTGGCGAGCAACGGCGTGGGCATCGTGGTCCTCAAACGCCTGCGCCACGCGCTCGCCGACGGCGACAGGATCCTCGCCGTGGTCCGCGGCTCCGCCGTCACCAACGACGGTTCCGCTCGGATCGGCTTCACCGCGCCCAGCGTCGAGGGGCAGTCGGCCGCAGTCCGTGCGGCCCGGCTCACCGCCGGAGTGGACGCCGGGACCATCACGTACGTGGAGGCCCACGGCACGGCGACCCCGCTCGGCGACCCCGTCGAAGTCACCGGACTGACCCGGGCGTTCCAGGAGGACACGGCCGAGCGGGGCTACTGCGCCATCGGATCGGTCAAGAGCAACATCGGCCACACCGACGCCGCCGCGGGAGCCGCCGGGCTCATCAAGACGATCCTGGCGCTGGAGCACGCCGCGATACCGCCCACCCTCCACTTCCAGGAACCCAATCCGCAGATCGACTTCGCGTCCGGACCGTTCCGCGTGGCCACGCGCTACGAGCCCTGGCAGCCCCGCGGCGGGCTCCGCCGGGCCGGAGTGAGCGCGATCGCCGTCGGCGGGGCCAACTCCCACGTCGTCCTGGAGGAGGCTCCCGCGCCTCCGCCCACAGGCCCGGCCAGGAGCACGCAGCTGCTCGTCCTGTCCGCCCGGACCCCGGCCGCCCTGGGCGCCGCCGCCGCCCGGCTCGCCGCACACTTGAGGACCGCGCCCGAGCCGGTCCTGGCCGACGTCGCCTGGACCCTCCAGACCGGCCGCCGTGAGCATCCCTGCCGCGGCTACGTCGTCGCGGAGGGGACCGAGGAGGCGGCCGCCGCACTCGTCACCCTGGCCGAAGGGGCGCCCCGCACCGCGCACACCGGGGGCGGGGTGCCCGGCAACCGCCCCGTGGTCCTGGTGTTCCCCGGCAGCGGCGGACGCCCCGGCCCCGGCCGGTACCCTCTCGCCGAGCCGGAGTACGAGCGGGCCGTCGCCGCCTGCCTCGACGCCCTCGACCCCGACCTGGCGGCGGCCGTGCGCGCCGCTCTGTCCGGGAACGGCCCGGACGACCCCGGCGGCTCCCCGGACCCGGCCGTCCACGACGTCTGCGCCTTCGCCCGGGAGTACGCCCTCGCCCGGCTGTGGATCCGGTGGGGGGTGCGGCCGGCCGGCGTGGCCGGGACAGGGGAAGGGGCCCTCGTCGCCGCCGCCGTGGCGGACGTACTCGACCTGCCCGGCGCAGTGCGCCTGGTGGTCGCCCGCGCTCGCGCCACGGGTTCCGCGCGCCGGGACGCGCTCCTTTCCCTCGTCCGCACGACCGGCCCCCGGCCGCCCGGCATCCCGCTGTTCTCCAGCTGGGACCGGCGCTGGCACGACGCGGCCGGCCCGGCTCCCGATGCCGCCTGGTGGGCGCACGAGTGGGCGGGTGACGTGCCGTCCGATCCGGCGGCCGCCGATCTCACCACCGTCCCGGCCCCCTCCGGCGGAGCCGACCCCTTCCTGCTCCGGCCGCTGGGCGAGCCGAAGAGCGAGAGCGACGCGCTGGTCGCGGTACTCGATGTGCTCGGCAGGCTGTGGGCCGCCGGAGTGCCCGTCGACTGGAGCGGCGCGCACGACGGTGCCCGCCGCGGCAAAGTCCCGCTGCCCGGCTATCCGTTCGAACGCCGCCCCTACCTGCTGCCGCCCCCGCAGGACCGGCCGGAAGCCGACGCCGCCTCCACCGGCCCGCACCCCGGCCGGGATCGGCCCGCCCCCGGGCCCGCCGATGCCACCGCCCGCGGGGAAGCCGGCCACGACAGCACCGAGGGGGGCACCCTCGCCCTCGTCCTGGAGCTGTTCCGCCAGGTCCTGGGCCTGCCGGAGGTCGACCCTGAGGACAGCTTCTTCGACCTCGGCGGCGACTCGCTGATCGCCGCCCGGGTACTGGCCGAGATCCGCGAGCGCCTGCCCGTCGAGATCACCGCGAAATCGCTCTTCGCGGCCCCCACCGCCGTCGAGTTCGCGGAGTTCCTCGACGAGAGGCTGGCCGGCCGCGACGTACGGACCCACGAGAGGCAGGCATGAGCATGGCGCACCCCACCGCATCGGCGGCCCGGTCCGCCGGGCCCATCGCGACCCACTGGCTCGCCTGCCGGGACCGCAAGCCCGACGCCACCGCCCAGTTGTACTGCTTCGCGCACGCCGGCGGCTCCGCGGGCGAGTTCCTGCGCTGGTCCGACGACCTGCCAGGGGTACGGGTGCTGGCCCTGAAGCTGCCCGGCCGGGCGCCGCGCGAGAAGGAACCGCCCTTCACCCGAATGCCGGACCTGGTCGACGCCCTCGTGGAGCAGGTCGGCTTCGGGCCCGGACCGTTCGCATTCTTCGGACACAGCCTCGGTGGGCTGGTCGCCCATGAGGTCGCCCGTACGCTGCGCGCTGCCGGGCGGCCGGGACCGCAGCGACTCTTCGTCTCCTCCGTTCAGCCCCCGCCGGTCACCACCCGGCAGCCGGTGCACCGCCTGCCCCGAGCCGATCTGCTCACCGAGATCGAGCGGCGCTGGGGCGCGCTGCCCGCCGCCGTCCACGAGGACGAAGAGCTGCGCGACATCGTCCTCGGCTACTTCCGGGCCGACATGGAGATCGCCGAGACCTACGGGTTCGTCCCCGGGCCCCCGCTGGCCATCCCGGTCACCGCGTTCGTGGGCGACCAGGAGGACGGCGACCTGACCGGCTGGGGCGCCCACACCGCGGGCCCCTTCGAACACCACACTCTGCGCGGCGGCCACTTCTACTTCCGCGACCCCGAGCAGCGGCGAGAGCTGCTGCGTCACGTCCACCGGATGCTCGGCGCCGAGCACTGAAGCGACAGAGGAGGCGCACCATGCGCTATACGACCTTCGGACGCAACAACGGCCTGCGGGTCTCGGAGCTCGCCCTGGGAACCGCCAACTTCGGCGCCGCCTGGGGCGGCGGGGCCAGCCGGGAAGAGTCCCGGAAGATGTTCGAGCGCTTCGCCGAGGCCGGCGGAACGTTCATCGACACCGCCGACAGCTACCAGCTGGGCCAGTCGGAACAGTTCCTCGGCGAGCTCATCGGCAGCGATCGGGACCGCTTCGTACTGGCCACCAAGTTCTCCCTGGGCAACGCACGCCCCCACGTCTCCACCACCGGCAACAGCCGGAAGAACATCATCCGGTCGGTCGACGCGAGCCTGAAGCGCCTGGGCACCGATCACATCGACCTCTACTGGGCCCATCTGCCCGACACCGTCACCCCGGTCGAGGAGATCCTGACCACCCTCGACCAGCTGGTCCGCGCTGGCAAGATCGGCTACACCGGGCTGTCCAACTTCCCCGCCTGGCAGGTCTCCCGCGCCGTGACGCTGGCCGAACTGCGCGGCTGGACCCCGCTGGTGGGCGTCCAGTTCGAGTACAGCCTCGCCGAGCGCAGCGCCGACCGGGAACTGCTGCCCATGGCCGAGGCGCTCGGCCTCGGCACCGCGCTCTGGGCCCCGCTCGGAGGCGGGCTGCTGACCGGCAAGTACCGCGAGGGCCGGGGCGGCAGGCTCAGCGACTGGGACGGCCGCGGCATCCGTACGGAGGACAGCGCGCAACGCACCGACGTACTCGACACCGTGCTCGCCGTCGCGCGGGAGGGCGGGCACTCGCCCGTCCAGGTGGCTGTGGCCTGGCTGCGCGCCCGGGCCGCGGCGGCGGCCACCGCCGTGGTGCCCGTCATCGGCCCGCGCGACGCCGGGCAGCTGGAGGGCTACCTGTCCGCGCTGGACGTGACCCTCGACACCGCGTCCCTGCGGCGGCTCGACGACGTCAGCGCCGTACGACCGGGCACGCCCCACGAGCTGGTGGCGAACACGCTCGACGTGGTGCTCGGCGGAGGGGCCGGCCGTGTCGTACGACCGCCCGTACCGGTGGCGTGAGCGAACGAAGAAGGAGGAGGACGACATGAACACGATCGACCCGGCCGACGACGGATCCGCCGTCGCCGTCATCGGCATGGCGGCCCGGTTCCCCGGTGCGGACGGCATCGCCGCCTACCGAGACCGGTGGGCGCACGGAGCCGACCCCGGACCCCTGCTGGAGGACGCCGACGCCTTTGACCACACGTTCTTCAGCCTTTCTCCCGGCGAGGCCCTCATCACCGATCCGCAGCAGCGCGTCCTGCTCGAATGCGCCCAGCACGCGCTGGAAGACGCCGCCTGCGATCCCGCCCGCGAGGCAGGGACCATCGGCGTCTACGCCGGCTGCGGCAGCACCCCGTACGCCGCGCGGCTGCGGCGCGAGCTGCACCGGCTGCCCTTCGCGGACGACTGGCAGATCAGGATCGCCACGGGCGCGGACTTCCTCGCCGCCCGCCCCGCGTACAAGCTGGGACTGGCCGGGCCCGCGGTCACGGTGCAGGGCGGGGGGGCCACCATGCTCCTGGCCGTCCACACCGCGGTGCAGGGGCTCCTCGCCGGCGACTGCGACCTCGCGCTGGCGGGTGCGGTCACCGTCCGCCCCGCGGGCCCGGACGGCGACGGGTCGGTGGGAGGCTGCGGGATCGTCGTCCTCAAACCGCTGCGGGCGGCCCGCGAGGCGGGCGACCGCATCCACGCCGTGGTCCGCGGCACGGCCGTGGCCAACGGTGACGACGCCGGTGGCATCGCGCGGCAGGCCCGTGCGGTCGCCGGGGTCGCGGCCGAGGAGGTGGTCCCGCTCCGGGCCGGCCGCGCGCCGGCGCCCGGGACGGCCGTCACCGACACCACGCCCGGCATCGCGGCCTTCCTCGACGCCGTGTTCGCCGTCTCGCCGGACGCGCCCGGCGGCCAGAGCCTGACCGGTGTCCCGGCCGAAGGCCCGTACGGCCTGCACGCGCACGTCGTCGTGGCACGGCCGCCGCGCCCGGACCGCCCGGCAGCCGGGCCCGAAGAGGACGGGGGCTGGCAGCTGCTGCCCCTGTCGGCGCGCGACGGGAGCGCCCTCGACGAACTGACCGCACGGCTCGGACAGCACCTGGCCGGGCATCCGCAGGAGCCGGTGGCGGACGTGGCATGGACGCTCCAGACCGGGCGCACCGCACGGCCCGCGCGCCGGTTCGTCGTCGCTCCCGGCACGACCGAGGCCGCGGCGGCGCTGAACAGCGGCAAGCGCCGGCTGACCCCGTCCGGCACGGCCCCGCGGACCGCGCGCCCCGTCGTCTTCACCTTCCCCGGCCAGGGCGGCCAGCACGTGGGCATGGCCCGCATGCTCTACCGCGCCGACCCCGGGTTCCGGGCCGACGTCGACACCTGCGCCGAACTGGCCCGGCCCGCGCTCGGACTCGACCTGCGCTCCCTCGTCGACCCGCGCGGCGAGGCCGAGGAGGAGCAGGCACGCCGCGCGCTGTCGACCATCGAGGTCGGCCAGCCGGCCGTCTTCATGGTCGAGTACGCGCTGGCCCAGGCCCTGCGGCGCTGGGGAGTGCGCCCGGCCGCGGTCGTCGGACACAGCCTCGGGGCGTACGCCGCCGCGTGCCTGGCCGGGGTCTTCTCCCTTCCCGACGCGCTCGCCCTGGTCGTGGAGCGGGGCAGACTGCTCCAGAGCCTGCCGTCGGGGTCGATGGCCGCCGTCGGGCTGCCCGAGTCCGAGGTGCTGCCGCTGCTCCCGGACGGGCTGGGCATCGGCGCCGTCAACGGGCCCGGACAGGTCGCGGTATCGGGGCCGACCGGGCTGGTGCAGTGCTTCGTGAGGGAATTCCCGCGCCCGGACGTCGAGGTCAAGCTGCTGAAGATCGCCACAGCAGGGCACTCGGCCCTCGTCGAACCGATCCTCGACGAGTTCGAGGCGTACGTGGCCGCACTGCGCCCGGCCAGGCCCGTGGTACCCGTCGTCTCGGACACCACCGGAGGCTGGGCCGACCCCGACGACATCGCCACCCCCGGCTACTGGCGCCGGCACCTGCGCCACGCCGTACGGTTCGACGACGCGCTCTCCACGCTCGCGCGGGACCCCGAAGCCATCCTGCTCGAAGTCGGTCCGGGCCTGACACTGACGTCACTGGCCCGCCGCCATCCCGCACTTGCCGGCCCGGACCGCCTCATGCTCCAGACACTGCCGCACCCGGCCGACGAGACCCCGGAGCTGAGCATCCTGCTGACGGCCCTGGGCCGGCTCTGGCTGGCGGGTACGGAGCTGGACTGGGCGGCCCTGCACCCGGGCGGCCGCCGCCGGGTCCGCCTGCCCGGGCACCCGTTCCGGCGAACCGGGTTCGACCTGGACGCCGTGGCGGCCCGCTGACCGGAGTATCAGCTTCCGGTGGACTCCGCGAGCTGTCGGCGGGCGTGCGTGAGGAAGGCGCGCGCCGCCGGGCTGACCGGGCCCTCCGCGCGCCACGCCAGCGCCAGCCGCCCGCGCAAGTGCGCACTGTCGATCCGTACGATGCGCAGCTGCCGGGCGTGTGCGCGGGCGAAGGGCTGGGGAAGGATGGCGAGCCCCAGCCCCCGGGCGGCCAACTGCGCGAGCACCAGCGGATCACTGGCTTCGAAGGCTATGCGCGGGGTGGCGGCCACGGCGGACCAGGCCGCCTCGACGGACGTCCGCAGCCCGGTGCCCGGCGGCAGGCAGATCAAGGTGTGATCGCGTATCTCCTCCACGGACACCCGCTCGCGGTGGGCCAGCGGATGGCCGGCGCTGACCGCGCCGACGAGCAGTTCGTCGGCGATGACCTGGACGGCCAGGCCGGGCGGCGGATCGGCGGCCATGCCGATCACCGCGACGTCGATCCGCCCCGTGCGGACGCCCTCGGCGAGGTGGTCCGAATTCCCCTCCGACAGGGCCATGTCGATGGACGGATGCAACGCGTGGAACTCGGCCAGCAGTTTCGGCAGCGACAGGTGGGAGGACGAAGCGACGGTCCCGAGGGAGACCTGGCCCCGCAGGAGACCGGTGACCTCGTCCACGGCGAGGCGGGCGCCGGCCACGGCGGCCAGCGCGGCCCGGGCGTACGGCAGTACGGCGACGCCCACGTCGGTCAACTGCACCTGACGGCCACTGCGGTCGAGCAGTTCCTGTCCTAATTCGCGCTCCAGCCGACGGATTTGAGCACTCACACCCGGCTGCGCCACGTGAACGCGCGCGGCGCCCCTGGTGAAGCTCGACTCCTCGGCGACGGCGACGAAATATTCCAACTGGCGCAGTTCCATGAGCGCCGAGTCTAAAGGTTGCCTTATGAGTGATTTCTCTTCGCTGGTGTCGCGGGTCGAGGGTGAGGTGTTCCTGCCCGGGCAGGAGGGTTTCGACGAGGAGCGGACGGGTTTCCAGCGTGCGGTGGTGCACCGGCCCGATGTGATCGTGGGTGCGGTCTCGGCGCGGGACGTGGCGGCGGCGGTTCGGTTCGCGGGGGCCAGGGGTCTGCCGGTGGCCGTGCAGGCGACCGGACACGGTCTGTCGGTGGGAATGGACGGCGGGGTGCTGATCTCGACCCGGCGCATGTCCGGGGTACGGATCGACCCCGAGGCCAGGACCGCGTGGCTGGAAGCCGGGGTGCGCTGGGAACACGTCGTCCCCGAAGCCGGACGCCACGGCCTGGCCCCCCTCAACGGCTCGGCCCCGCACGTCGGCGCCGTCTCCTACATCCTGGGCGGCGGACTGGCCCTCCTCGGCCGGACCTACGGCTGGGCGGCCGACCACGTCCACCGCATGGAAGTCGTCACCGCCGACGCACAGATCAAACAGATCACCCCCGACAGCGACCCCGACCTGTTCTGGGCCCTCCTCGGAGGCAAGGACAACTTCGGCATCGTCACCGGACTCGAAACCGCCCTCATGCCCCAACCCCGCATCTACGGCGGCGGCCTCTACTTCGACACACCCCACGTCGAAGACATCCTCCACACCTGGCACCAATGGACCACCACCACCCCCCACCACATGAACTCCAGCGTGGGGCTGATGCCCGTGCCCGACCTGCCGTTCATGCCCGAGCCGCTGCGCGGCCGCTACGTCGCCCACGTCCGGATCGCCTCCACGGGCGGCGCGATCGCCGGCCGCAGGGCCGTCGCCCCGCTGCGCGCCGTCGCGCCCCGTCTGATGGACACCCTGCGCGACATGCCGTACACCGCGAGCGGCTCCATCTTCGACGACCCGGTCCACCCGCACGGCTACACCGGGGACAACGCCCTGCTCGGCTCGCTCGGCACCCCGGCGCTGGACGCCGTCCGGGACCTCGCCGGCCCGGCCGCACCCGTGATGTGCGTCGTGGACCTGCGCCACCTCGGCGGCGCGCTGGCCCGCCCGCCGGCCGTGCCCAACGCGGTCGGCCACCGCGAGGCGGCGTACATCCTGCGCGTGCTCTCACCCGTAGGGCCCTGGAGCGCGGCCGACATCGCCCCCGTCCACGAGGAGCTGCTCGCCGCGGTCCGGCCGTGGACCGTGGGCCGCAACCTCAACTTCGTCTACGGGACCGGCCGCCCGGCCACGGCCGAGCGGCTCAGCACGCTGTACGACGCCCCCGCCCGACGGCGGATGGCCCGGCTGAAGGCCGTACACGATCCCGCGAACACCTTCCGCGTGAACCACAACATCCAGCCGGACCCGGCGTCATGACGTCAGCAGGACGGGCAGGTCACGCGGCCCGTTCGCGATGAAGGAACCGGACCCCGGGATCTCGGAGCGGGGTCGCGCCAACCGGAGGCCGGGGAAGCGGTCGAAGAGCCGCGGCAGCGCGATCCCGGCCTCCAGCCGGGCGAAGGGGGCGCCCAGACAGTGGTGGGCGCCGTGCCCGAAGGCGAGGTGCTCGTGCCTCTCGCGGAGCAGGTCGAAGCCGAGCGCGTCCGGGCCGTGCTGCTCCGGATCCTGGCCGGCCGCCGCGTAGGAGACGAGGATCGCGTCACCCTGTGCGATGGTCACCCCGTCCACGTCGATGTCCTGGGTGGCGAAACGCAGCGGCATGTGTGCGACCGGGCCGTGCAGGCGCAGGGACTCCTCGATCGCGTCCTGCCAGGTGGCCCGGCCGGCCCGGATGTGCGCCAGCTGATCGGGCCGGGACAGCAGCTCCACCAGTGCGCTGCCCAGCAGGTTGGCCGTGGTCTCGTGGCCGGCCCCGATCATGAGCATCAGGGTGTCGGCGAGTTCCTGTTCGTTCAGCCGCTTCCCGTCCTCGTCGCGTACGGCGATCAGCTCGGAGGAGAAGTCGGGTCCGGGGTGCTCGCGCTTGTACGCCACCAGGTCGGTGAGGACCGCGTAGATGGCCCGCCCGCGTTCCTGGATGTCGTCGATGCTCCCGGGGTCGCGGAAGAAGGCGTCCATCATCTGCCGCAGCGAGTCGCTGGTGGCCTCCGGTATGCCGAACAGCCGGCAGATCACCTGGAACGGCAGCGGGTGGGTGAACGCGGCCCGCAGGTCCACCGTCTCCCCGGCCGGCGCCGCGGCCAGCTCCTCCAGCAGCGCGCCCGTCACCTCCTCCACGGCCGGCGCGAGCGACTTCGTGCGCCGGGCGGTGAAGGCGCCCGCCACCAGCCGGCGCAGCCGGGAGTGCTCGGCGCCGTAGGCCGTGAGCATGTTCTCCACGGACACCCAGGGGTAGAGCGGCCAGTCGGGGGTGATCTCGCCGTCGCGGAAGGGCGGCCAGTGCCGGCGGGGATCCTTGGACACCCGTGGATCCGTCAGGAGCTGTTTGATCCGTTCGTGCCGGGTCACCGACCAGGCCCGCACACCGCCCGGCAGCTCCACCCGGGCGATGGGCCCGAGCCGGCGCAGCGCGGCGGCCTCGCCGGCGAGATCACTCCCCGTGGGGTCGAGCGGGAACACGCTCTGGGACATCTGTGCTTCCAATCTGCCGGATCCGCCGGCGGTCCCGCGGGCAGGCGGCCGCCCACCGCGGCGGTCCCGAAGGGGGAGGGGGCCGCTGCGGTGGGCGATCACCGGCTAGTGCGAGCCGGGCGTACCGGGCTCCAGGTTGTAGTTGACGCGGAAGGTGTTGGCCGGGTCGTGCACGGCCTTGAGCCGGACCAGACGTGCGTGGTCCTCGGGGTCGTACGCCGAACGCACTTGCTCCGGACCGGCGTTCTCGCCGATGCCCATGAAGTTCACGAAACGCCCCGTCGTACGGGGGGCCAGAGCGTCGAAGAGCCGGCGGTGCACCGGCCGTACGGTCTCGGGGGTGAACGGGCCGACCAGCGGCGAGATCACGTAGAGCAGGTAGCGCGCGTCGCGGTGGCCGACGGCGTTCGGGGCTCCCTGCCGCCGGGCCAGCATGCCGCCGAGGTGACGCAGTTCGACGATGCACATGACGGGCGCGCCGGGGCCGACCGTCTTGAGGACCGTCGGCACGTCGGACTCGGCCAGCTCGCTGAGCATGGCGCCGTCCGCGTACCACGGCATGGGAGTCGGCGGGTCGTTGTGGATGGCCGCGCTCGCGGTGTACGGCATCTCCGTCAGCGTGTCCAGCAGTCGCGGCGCGACCGCGCGCAGGGGGGCGACCAGACGCTCGCCCTCCTCGGCCGTACCCGTGTAGGCGATCCGGACGTGGGCGACGTACCGGCCGCGCAGCGGCTCCGGTGCGAAGGGTGCGTCCGGCACCGGGATGAGGGCGAGGGAGGAGTTCATGTGGTGGGGGGTGGTGGTGGTCCATTGGTGCCAGGTGTGGAGGATGTCTTCGACGTGGGGTGTGTCGAAGTAGAGGCCGCCGCCGTAGATGCGGGGTTGGGGCATGAGGGCGGTTTCGAGTCCGGTGACGATGCCGAAGTTGTCCTTGCCTCCGAGGAGGGCCCAGAACAGGTCGGGGTCGCTGTCGGGGGTGATCTGTTTGATCTGTGCGTCGGCGGTGACGACTTCCATGCGGTGGACGTGGTCGGCCGCCCAGCCGTAGGTCCGGCCGAGGAGGGCCAGTCCGCCGCCCAGGATGTAGGAGACGGCGCCGACGTGCGGGGCCGAGCCGTTGAGGGGGGCCAGGCCGTGGCGTCCGGCTTCGGGGACGACGTGTTCCCAGCGCACCCCGGCTTCCAGCCACGCGGTCCTGGCCTCGGGGTCGATCCGTACCCCGGACATGCGCCGGGTCGAGATCAGCACCCCGCCGTCCATTCCCACCGACAGACCGTGTCCGGTCGCCTGCACGGCCACCGGCAGACCCCTGGCCCCCGCGAACCGAACCGCCGCCGCCACGTCCCGCGCCGAGACCGCACCCACGATCACATCGGGCCGGTGCACCACCGCACGCTGGAAACCCGTCCGCTCCTCGTCGAAACCCTCCTGCCCGGGCAGGAACACCTCACCCTCGACCCGCGACACCAGCGAAGAGAAATCACTCATAAAGCAACCTTTCCACGAAGGCGGAGCCAAGCCCCGCCTGCATAAATGATGTTGAAGCGGCCGGCACTTCATGTCCAATAAGAAACCGTGCTGGCCGTCAGAAGCCCTGACTATTGGACGCGGTCGCGCGGATGCCGCACGATTTCTCCGGCGAACTCAAGTCAAGGAGCCGGTATGGGTAATTCGGAAAGCACGGCGGAGATGCACCGTGTGTTCAACAGCGCCGCGGACGTGTACGACCAGAGCGGAGTCGAGTTCTTCGGACCCATCGGCCGACGGCTCGTCGAATTCTCCGGAATTCGGAGCGGTGACTCGGTGCTGGACGTGGGCTGCGGCCGGGGCGCCGTGCTGTTTCCGGCCGCGGCGGCCGTGGGCAGCACCGGAGAGGTCATCGGAATCGACCTCGCCGAGGAAATGGTCAAGTACGCGGATGCCGACGCGCGGTCGCAGGGCCTGGCCCAGGTGACCACCCAGGTCATGAACGGACAGGTGCCGGACTTCCCGGCCGGCCGCTTCGACGCGGTGGTCGGAGGCTTCAGCGTCTTCATCTGGACGCACGGCGCCGCCGAACTGCGCCCCTACCGCACGATCCTGCGCCCCGGCGGCCTCTTCGCGGCCAGCGCCCCCTCCTTCTTCCCGACAGCCACGGGCAAGTGGGGCTTCCTCCCCGAGGACGTGCACGACCTGCTGCTGCCGCACCTGACCCAGCCCAAGGACGGCGATGCCTACGACTGCCCCTTCACCAACATCCACAACAACTGGCTGGTGACCCCCGATACCGTCGCAGCCACCCTGACCGAGGCGGGCTTCACTGACGTGGCCGTACTGGAGGAGGACCTGCCCATCGTCGTGGAGTCCGGGGCCCAGTGGGTCGCCTGGACCCGCTCGCACGGCATGCGACGGCTGTGGGACAGGCTGTCCGAGCGGGAGGCACAGGAGCTGGCCGCCGAGGTCGCCCGGCGCCTGGACGCCCTGCGCTCGGCCGACGGCAGCATCACGCTGCCGACCCCGATCGTGTACCTGCGCGGCCGGGCCCCGCAGGTCTGACCGGTCATCCCGCCGCGGTCATCCGTCGCAGGCCCACCCACTGCAGGGCCGCGTACACGCCCACGACCACCGCGCCGATCAGCATGAACACGATGCCGAAGCCCGTGAGCGGGACGAGATCCCCCGCGGCCACCACCAGGCAGGCGACGGCGGAGCCGAGATTCACCCCGATCACGGCTTTGGCCAGGCCGGCCGGGATCACCGGGTACCCGGCGATGAGGGCCAGCGAGGCCGCCCCGCCGAGCTGGTAGAGCCCGAAGCCGACGCTGAAGCCGACCGGCATCCCGGTGGCGGAACCCAGGGGGCCGTACGCGGCGATGAGCACGGTGGCCATCACGGCGGTGCTGACACTGTCGATCCGCAGGACCAGCCGCAGGAAGCGGTCGGACGCCTGCCGGGCGGCAGGGTCGGTCGTATGCATCGTCTGTGTCATGGCAGGGCTCCTTCGCACCGGACTGTGCCACCACCGTGACACGGGACAGGTCGCGGACTCCATGACCTCAGAGGTCATGGAGTCCGCGACCCCGGCCGTTACGGTGGAGTGCATGAAGACGGAAGACCCGCCCCGCGTCGGGCTGTTACTGCGCGACTGGCGCCAGCGCAGGAAGTTCAGCCAGCTCGACCTCGCCCTGCGCGCCGAGACCTCCACCCGGCACCTGTCCTGCGTGGAGACGGGGCGGGCCCGGCCCAGCCGGGAGATGGTGCTGCGGCTCGCCGAGCACCTCGACGTGCCGCTGCGCGACCGCAACAGCCTGCTGCTGGCGGCCGGCTACGCCCCCGCCTATCAGGAGAGCCCCCTGGACAGCGACCGCATGGCGATGGCCCGCCAGGCACTGCGGAGCATGCTGGCCGGCCACGAGCCCTACCCGGCGGCGGTCGTGGACCGGGTCTGGAACATCGTCGACTCCAACCGCTCGATGTCCCTCCTGCTGGACAGCGTCCCGCCGACCCTCACGGCCGAGGGCGCGAACGTGATGCGCCTGATCCTGCACCCGGACGGCCTCCCGCAGCACTGCCTCAACTTCGCGGAGGTCCGCGCCCACGCCCTCGGCCGACTCCTGCACCAGGCCAACGGCACCGGCCACCCCGAGCTGCGGGCGCTGTACGACGAGGTGTCCGCCTACCCGCCGCCACCGGACACCGGCGCCCCACCCGGGCCGGTGGACGCGACCGGCATGGTGGTCCCGCTGCGGCTGCGCACGCCCTTCGGCGACATGGCGCTGTTCAGCATGATCGCCACCTTCGGCGCGCCCGCGGACGTGACGCTGTCCGAACTCGCGGTCGAGACGTTCTTCCCGATGGACGAGGAGACCGCCCGGCTTCTGCGCCTGCACGCGGCGGCCGCCGACCCGAAGGACCCCCGAGGCTCCTGACGCGGCATGGCCGGTCAGCCGACCGAGGCCGGGACCTTGCGCCCGGGGGGCGGTTCACCCGGCGGCCACGCGGTGTCCAGCTGTCCGTCGGGGATTGACGGTGGGGCTTGTCAGTCTGGCGTGGTGTGATGGGGGCATGATCGAAGAGTTCCTGGCCCAAGACCTGTCCGCGGTGGAAGAAGCGGTCCGCAAGGCGGCGGCGGTCGAGATCATGCCGAGATTCCGCCAGCTCGCCGACGACGAGGTCGACGAGAAGAGCGGACCGCACGACCTGGTGACGGTCGCCGACCGCAAGGCCGAGGAGCACCTCACGGCCGCCCTGACGCGGCTGCTGCCCGGCTCGGCCGTGGTCGGCGAGGAAGCCGTCCACGCCGACCCGACCGTGTACGAGGCGCTGCGCGCCGAAGCCCCGGTGTGGATCGTGGACCCGGTCGACGGCACCCGGCAGTTCGTCTCCGGCGACCCCGCCTTCTGCACCCTGGTGGCGCTGGCCCACCGCGGGGAGATCCTCGCCTCCTGGACCTTCGCCCCGGCCCTGGAGGAGCTGGCGACCGCCGTGCGCGGGCAGGGCGCGTACGTCAACGGCGAGCGGATCCACAGCGGTTCGCCCGAGCCGGGCGCCGAGCTGCGGATCGCCATGGCCCACCCGCTGTACACCTCCGAGGAGGACAAGCGCACCCTGGGCCGGCTGGACGTGCCCGGTGTGGCGGTCAGGCCCTGCGGATCGGCGGGCCTGGAGTACCTGAAGGTGGCCCGCGGCGAGATGGACGGCCTGGCTTTCACCTGGCCCTCGGCCTGGGACCACGCGGCCGGTCTGCTGCTGGTCGCCGAGGCCGGCGGGGCGCAGAGCACCGTCGCCGGGCTCCCCTTCCGGGTGGACCGGGACAACGCGCTGCCCTTCGCGGTCGGCCGGGACGAGGCCACCGTGGTCCGCATCCGCGACCTGCTGCGGGGTCAGTGACCGCGCGGCCGGAATATCCTGGGGAACACAGGCGCCGCCGGACGAAGGAGTCGCAAGTGCCGTCGATTCTCGATGCGGTCGTGGTGGGGGCGGGGCCCAACGGGCTGACGGCCGCCGTCGAACTGGCCCGGCGCGGCTTCTCGGTGGCCGTCTTCGAAGCCGCCGGCACGGTCGGCGGCGGAGCCCGGACCGAGGAGCTGACCCTCCCCGGCTTCCGGCACGACCCCTGCTCGGCCGTGCACCCGCTCGGCATCGGCTCGCCCGTCTTCGCCACGATGCCGCTGAAGCGGTACGGGCTGGAGTGGCTGCACGCCCCGCTGCCCATGGCGCACCCCTTCGACGACGGCACGGCAGCAGTCCTGTCCCGCTCGGTCGCGGAGACGGCGGCGTCCCTCGGGCCGCGCGACGCCGGTGCGTACCGGCGGCTCGTGGGGCCCTACCTCGGCAAATGGGACACGCTGGCCCGGGACTTCATGTCGCTGCCGAGCACCGCCCTGCCCCGCGACCCCGTCACCCTCGCCCGCTTCGGGCTCACCGGGCTGCCCCCCTCGACGTGGCTCATGCGCCGCTTCCACGACGACCGGGCCCGGGCGCTGTTCGCGGGGCTCGTCGCGCACGCCATCGCCCCGCTGGACGGGATCGCCACCGGCGCCGTCGGCCTCGTCTTCGCCCTGGCCGCGCACGCGAACGGCTGGCCCCTGCCGCGCGGCGGCTCGCAGTCGATCTCCGACGCGCTCGCCGCGTACCTGCGCGACCTCGGCGGCACGGTCCACACCGGCTTCGAGGTCAAGCGGCTCGACGACCTCCCGCCGGCCCGCGCGTACGTCTTCGACACCTCGCCGGCCGCGCTGGCCCGCATCGCACGCCTGGGCCGGGTGTACGAGGGCTACAAGTACGGCGCCTCCGTATTCAAGATCGACTACGCGCTGGACGGCCCCGTCCCGTGGACCGCCGAGGAACCGCGCCGGGCCGGCACCGTCCAGATCGGCCCGCGGGCCCGCGACGTCGACGCCGCCCTGCAACTCGCCTCCGGCGGCCGCGCCCCTCGCAACCCCTTCCTCATCACCGCGCAGCCCAGCCTCGTCGACCCCGGCCGGGCGCCCGAGGGCAAGCACGTGTTCTGGGCGTACGGTCACGTCCCTGCGGGCTGGGGCGGCGACCTCACCGACGCGGTCGAACGCCAACTGGAGCGCTTCGCACCGGGCTTCCGCGACCTGGTCCTGGCCCGCGCCACGGCCGGCCCGCCCGAGCTCGCCGCCCGCAACCCCAACTACGTCGGCGGGGACATCGCCTGCGGCGCGGCCTCGGGGCTCCAGCTCCTGCTGCGCCCCAAGCTCTCCCTGTTCCCGTACACGACCCCCCACCCGGCCGTCTTCATCTGCTCCTCCGCGACCCCGCCGGGCCCGGGCGTGCACGGCATGTCCGGCCACAACGCCGCCAAGGCGGTCTGGCGCCACCTGCGAAAGGACTCCTGATGCTCCGCATCACCCTGGTCCTCGGCGACATCACCGCCGAGAAGGCCGACGCGATCGTCAACGCCGCGAACTCCTCGCTGCTCGGCGGCGGCGGGGTGGACGGCGCCATCCACCGGCGCGGCGGGCCGGAGATCCTCGCCGCCTGCGAGGACCTGCGCCGCTCGCACTACGGCAAGGGCCTGCCGACCGGCCAGGCCGTCGCCACCACCGCGGGCCGGCTCGCGGCCGGGCACGTCATCCACACCGTCGGCCCGGTCTGGTCGCGGGAGGACGACCGGTCGGCGCTGCTGGCCTCCTGCTACCGCGAGTCCCTGCGGGTCGCCGACGAGCTGGGGGCCCGTACGGTCGCCTTCCCGGCCATCTCCACGGGGATCTACGGCTGGCCGATGGACGACGGGGCGCGGATCGCCGTGGAGACCGTACGGGCGGCCCGGACCGACGTGGACGAGGTGCGGTTCGTGCTCTTCGACGCGGCGGCCTACGCGGCCTTCGAGGCGGCGGTCGAGGCCGCCCGCTAGGCCGCCCGCGCGGACCTCACAGCGGTCGCGCGGAGGCGCCCGGGGAGGGGCGCGGGTACGTGCGGGACTGCTTGACACTGCCGTACGCGAAGCTCGACTCGATCGAGGCGATGCCGGGAATGGCGTGGATCCGGTGGCGCACCAGCGCCTCGTAGGCCTCCAGGTCCTCGATGACCACGCGCAGCAGGTAGTCGCTGCTCCCCGCCATCAGGTAGCAGTCCTGGATGTGCTCGATGACCGCCACGTGCTCCTCGAAGAGCCGGACCGCCTCCGCGGTGTGGCGTTCCAGCCGGATCCGGACGAAGACGGTGACCGGGAGCCCGAAGGCGACCTGGTCGACCATCGCCGTGTAGCCGCGGATCAGACCCGCCTCCTCCAGCCGCCGGACGCGGCGCAGGCAGGGCGAGGGGGAGAGCCGGACGCGGTCGGCGAGGTCCTGGTTGCTCAGGCGCCCGTCGGCCTGCAATTCCCGGATGATCTGCAGATCGACTGCGTCCATGGCCACTCCTTGGCAGATTCTGCCCCAAACGTATGTCCGAGAGGCAGAACTGGCAATCGGCTGCCCCGTCCGAAGCCCTAGCCTTGCCCGGGAACGGACCAGACCGGTCCGGTCTCAGAGGCTGGAGCAATTTCCGTGGTCGCGACGAACATCACCGGGGTGACCGCGCCTCCCGACGCAGCGGTCCCGTCGGCCGGAAACCCTCCCCCAGCTACCGCTGGGGGGACCCCCAGCCGACGCGGGCTCTCCCCGCACGCCCAGGGCGTGCTCGCGCTGCTGGTGACCGTGTCGATCTGGGCCGCCTTCGCGCTCAGCGCCCGGGCCCTGAGCGCCTCCACCCTCCTGCCCGCCGACGCGGCCCTGCTGCGCTTCGGCGTCCCGATCGTGGTCCTGCTCCCCGCGCTGTGGCGGCGCCGCCACCGGATCGCGGCGGTCCGGCCGGGCCCCGCCATCAAGATCATCTGCGGTGCGGGAGTGCCGTTCTTCCTGGCGGCGATGCACGGCGGCGCCCTGACGTCCGCGGCGTTCGTCGGCTCGATCGTCCCCGGAATGGTCCCGCTGTTCGTCTCCGCGCTCATGGCCGCGCGCGGGCACGGCATGCCCCGCGGGACCCAGGCGGCCGGGCTCGCGCTGATCGCGGCCGGCGTGATCGCCCTCGTCTGGCGCTACGTCGTCCCCGTGGACACGGACGTGCTGGCGGGGGCCGGAACCCTCCTGGTGGCCAGCGGACTGTGGGCCCTCTACACGGTGGGCCTGCGGGACGTCGACCTCGACCCGGTCGGCTCGATCGGACTGCTGTGCCTGCCCTCCTTCGCGGTGATCGGGCTCCTGGTCCTGACCGGGGTGCTCCCGACGGGCCTCGCGCACGCGGCGGGCGGCGACATCGCCCTGTTCCTCGTCGTGCAGGGGCTCGGGGTCGGCCTGTGCGCCGGCCTGCTGTACGCCTTCGCCATCCGCAGGCTGGGCGCCGAGCGCAGCTCCGTCGTCGGCAGCCTCAGCCCCGTGGCCGTGGTCCTGCTGGCCATCCCCCTCCTCGACGAATCACCCACCCTCGCCGTGCTCATCGGCGTACCCCTCATCACCATCGGCGTCGTACTCGCCAACCGTCGTCCCGGCAGCCGTCTCAGGGAGCGTCTTGCCGGTCAGGCCGGGCTCGCTGTGCCTGGCACGCAGGCTCGCCGCGTTCTCGTCGGTCGCCGACGCTCCGCGTCGACTCCCTCCTCGGCCTTGCGATCGCACGCACCAGACGCCGCTCCCTGATCCGGCCCGACCGACAAGACTCCCCCTAGACCCGAGGTCCCCGCACATGCTTGAGCTCCTCCCGCCGCCGCCCACCGACCCGCTGTGGGACCTGACCGCGGAGTTCGCCGCCGACGAGCGGCCCGAGCGCCTGAACCTCGTCCTCGGCGTCTACCGCGACCACACGGACCGCACGCCCGTCATGGCCGCCGTCCGTGACGCCGAGATGCGTCTGGCGGAGCGCTCCGAGTCCAAGGAGTACCGGGGGCTCTCCGGCAACACCGCCTTCAACCGGGCCGTGCAGGCGCTGGTCCTGGGGGCCGAGGTGCCGGCCGACCGGGCCGTGGCCGTCCAGACCGTCGCCGGTTCCGGCGCGCTGCGACTGCTGGCCGACCTGATATGCCGGACCCGCCCGGGCGCGACGGTCTGGATCAGCGACCCCGCGTACGTGAACCACCGGCCCATCCTGGAGGCCGCCGGGCTGAAGGTCCGTACGTACGGCTGGCGTGACGCGCAGGGCGGCTTCGACGCGGAAGGCGTGCTGCGGGAACTGGGCGGCGCGCAGCGCAGCGACGTCGTCCTGCTCCAGGGGTGCTGCCACAACCCGACGGGAGCCGACCCCACGCTGGACGCCTGGGAGGCGCTCGCCGAGCTGGCTGCCCAGGGCGGCTGGGTGCCGTTCGTCGATCTCGCCTACCACGGGCTCGGCGACGGGCTGGAGGCCGACCTGCTGCCCACGCGCATCCTGGCCGCGCGCGTGCCCGAGATGCTGATCGCCGTCAGCTGCTCGAAGAACTTCGGCCTGTACAGCGACCGCACCGGTTGCGCCATCGTCCTCGGCCAGTCCGGCCAGGCGCTGCGGCACGTCGAGACGGCCCTGCAGAACGCCGCCCGGACCCTGTACTCGATGCCGCCCGAGCACGGCGCCGCCGTCGTCGCCACCATCCTGGAGGACACCGGACTGCGGGCCGCCTGGCAGGCGGAACTGGAGGTCATGCGCGGCCGGATCGTGGCCAACCGTGCGGACCTCACGACCCACCTGAGCGCCCTGGGCTGCGGCCCGCAGGCGCGGGCACTCGCGCTGCAGAAGGGGATGTTCTCGATGCTGCCGCTCACCGCGGCGCAGATGCTCCGGCTGCGCCGGGAGTTCGCCGTCTACGGCACCACGTCGGGCCGCTTCAACATCGCGGGGATCCCGGGCCACCGGATCCCCCGGCTCGCGCAGGCCGTCGCGGCGGTGCTGGGGGAGGGGCGGGCGACCCGGACCCTCGAAGGCGCGCTGCGGAAGTAGCCGGACACGGCAGTCCCCGGCAGTCCCGCCGATTCCATGAGCCATCCGCCGTCGCCGATGGCTCCCGTGGATCGCGAGATCTGCCGGGGGCCTGGCCAGAGCCTGGACAAGGGTCACGCGGGCCTCTGGACGTCTCCAGAAGGGGGTGCGGCTCTATCCGGTTTTCCGGTGTATTGATGAGTTTCCTCCGTATTTCGCCCGAGTCAAGAGTTCTGGCGTTTCCGGTGTGGCGAGCTGGTCCGGCGAGTTCCGGTCCCCGCCGGACCTCCCGCCCGGGGACCGGAAATCGTCGGACACAGAGCCCTGCGCCGACGCCTCGGATAGGGTGAATCGGTAGGAATCAGGCCCCCCGGGGTGAGGTCGGTGCGTTGGACACTTACCAGTCGACGAGCGAGGTGCCGGACCCGCCGGTGGCGGCCGTCGGGTACGCGGGCGTGCTCCGCGAGCTGCTGCCGATCGCCCTGTGGCGGGAGGACGCGGACGGGCGCGTCGTCGAATGGTCGCTCGCCGCCCAGGACCTGCTCGGGTACCGCCCCGAGGACATCCTCGGCCGCCTCGGCTCCGCCGTCCTGGTCCCCGACGCCAACCGTGAGCTCGCCGGTCAGCTGACCCGCCGCGTCCAGGCGGGCGAGACCGTCGTCGGCACCCTGCCCGTGCGCCACCGCGACGGCCACACCGTCGTCATGGAGATGTGGATCGTCCCCGCCCAGGACCCGCAAGGGCGTACGGGGGCCATGCTCATCGCCGTGGAGACCTCCGAGGTGCTCCACATGCGGGACTCGCTCGCCGCCCTGGAGAGCCTCTTCACCCAGTCGCCCATCGGCATCGGCACCCTCGGCCTCGACCTGCGCTTCATCCGGGTCAACGACGCGCTGGCCCGGATGAACGGGGTCCCGCCCGCCGAGCACGTCGGCAAACGGCTCACCGAGGTCGTGCCCGGGGTCAACGCCGGGGCGCTGGAGGCGACCATGCGCCAGGTCCTCGACCAGGGCGCGGCCATCGTCGACGTCCGCCGCACCGGGCGGACCGCGGCCGACCCCGAGCACGACCGGACCTGGTCCTGTTCGTACGCTCCCCTGCTCGACGGCTCCGGGCGGCCGCTGGGCCTGATCGCCTCCCTCATCGACATCACCGAGGGCCAGCGGGCCCAGGCCGACGCCGAACAGGCCAGGCGCCGGTTCGCCCTGCTGGCGGAGGCGGGCACCCGCATCGGCACCACCCTGGACCTCCATCAGACCGCCCGGGAGATCGTGGACGTCCTCGTACCGCAGCTCGCGGACTCGGCCGACGTACAGCTGCTCGAAGCGGCGATCGAACCGGACGAGGCGGCCGGCTCCACCCACGGAGTCCTGCGGCGGCTGGCCGTCAGATTCCCCGACCCGGACGCCCCCACCGCGAAACTCGCCGCGGGCCAGACCCTCCAGATCCCCGAGGGCAGCGTCTACGAGCAGGTCATCGCCGACGGGCAGGCCATGAACCTCTACGTCTCCGACATTCCGGAGCTGATCACGGACCCGCGCGCCGAACCGCTGCGCGCCTACCTCGCCACCCTCGGCTCCGCCCGCCTGATCCCGCTGGTCGCCCGGGGCGCCGTGCTCGGCGCGGTCGTCGTGACCCGGGTCCGCGAGCGCGAGCCCTTCGACGAGCAGGACTGCGTACTCGTCGACGAGCTGGTCGCCCGCGCCGCCCTCAACATCGACAACGCCCGGATGTACACCCGCCAGCGGCAGGCCGCCCTGACCCTCCAGCGCAGCCTCACCAACAGCGAGCTGCTCCAGGTCACCGGCCTCGAACTGACCGGGCGCTACCTGCCTGCCAGCGACCACGACGTCGGCGGCGACTGGTTCGACGTCATCCAGCTGCCCGGCGGGCGGACCGGCCTGGTCATCGGGGACGTCATGGGCCACGGGATCCACGCGGCGGCCGTGATGGGCCAGCTGCGCACGGCGGTACGGACCCTCGCGCGCCTCGACGTGCCCCCGGCTCGGATGCTCGGCTCGCTCGACGCCGTCGTCGCCGACCTGGGCGAGGACGAGATGGCCACCTGCGTCTACGCCGTCCACGACCCGGCGTCCGGGGGCTGCGTGATCGCCCGCGCCGGGCACCCGCCGCCCGCTGTCGTCGGCGCCGACGGGACCATCACCTTCCTCGACGGCCCGCCCGGCACCCCGCTGGGCACGGGCGGGCAGGACTTCCGCACCGAAGAGGTGCGGCTGCCCCCGGGAAGCCTGCTCGTGCTCTACACCGACGGCCTCATCGAGGCCCGGGACCGGGACCTCGACCAGGGCCTGGACCAGCTGGCGCGGGCCCTGCGCGGAGCCTCGCAGCCCCTGGAGGAGCTCTGCGACGGGATCCTGCGGCGGCTGCTGCCGGACGCTCCCCAGGACGACGTGGCGGTGCTGCTGGCCCGCGCGAGGCCGGTCTGAGAAGGCGTTACGAGACCGGGCGACCGGGTTTTCGGCACCGCAACGGGTCAGCCGACCGCACCGAGGATCGGCGCCCAGGTGGCACCGGTGAGTGCGGCCACCGCCTGCTGCTCGGAGAGCGGGGGAGCGGCACGGGTCGGCTTCGGTGTGTCGGGACCGCTGCCGCCGCCGGTGCTGTTCCACTGCACCATCTGAAGCTGCGCGCCGGTCGACTTCAGGGTCACCGTCACCGTCCAGCGGCGGGCGGTGTCGGCACGAGCCGGGTGTTCGGCCGCGTTCTGCTCCGACATCACCACGGCCCCGCCGGGAATCGCGGCGCTGCTCGGCAACTCGCTCAGCGCGCAGGTGTCACCTGCGGGACGCGCGGGCGTCCGCTCGCAGCTCAGCCCGTCGCCGTCCCTGAGCGGCAGCTTGAGCCGCACGGCCGAGACGCCGACCCTGGCGGCGCCGTTCCCGTCGTCGACGACCAGTCCGCCGTTGGCGACGTACCCGCCGGACGGATCCGCGGGGTTGTTGCTCTGTCCGGTCGCCTGGCTGAACCGGCCCCCGGGGAACGTCATCTCCAGGGCCTGGATCATCTGGGTGCCGGTGATCGCGGAACGGGGCATCGCCAGCGCCACCGTCTCGATGTCGGATCCCGCGGAGTGCGTCCCGGCGAGGGCGCCGGGGATCACCAGGCCGGCTGCCGCGATCACGGCGCAGGCGCCGGCCCCGGCGATGACGCCGGCCCTGCGCCGGCGCCGACGGCTCCGCCCGCGCTCGACGGCTCCGCCCAGGAGCGCGGTGAGATCGGGTTCAAGGGAGTCGGTCGTGCGGTCCAGTGCATGTGCGAGGTCTGCTTCGAACGGCATGCTGGCGTCACCTTTTCTATCGCTGATGCGGGCTTTGCGGCGGTTTGACCTGCGTATGCGGTGCTCAGTGCGGAACCAGGTCGGACAGGCTGTCGCCGAGCAGCGCACGCACCCTGCCGAGTGCACGGGTGCCCTGGGAGCGGACCGCACTCCTGCTCGTCCTGAGCATCTGGGCGGTCTCCTCGATGCTGCGGTCCTCCCAGTAGCGCAGCAGGAGCACCGCCCGGTCGCGGGGCGGAAGTTTGCCGAGGGCGTCCACCAGGGTGAGCCGCAGTGCGGCGTCCGGACCGGACGCCGCACTGTCGGGCATGTTCCCGACGGGGCGCTCCGCGGTGCTCCGCCGACGCCGCAGGCTGAGGAAGGCGCGGACCAGAACCGTCTGGGCGTAGGCCGCCGGATTGTCCGCACCGGCCACCCGGTTCCAGTGCACGTACACCCGGCTGAGGGTTTCCTGGACCAGGTCCTCGGCAAGATGCGTGTCGCCGGCCGCCAGGACGTATGCCGAGCGGTAGAGCGCCTTCGCCCTCGCGCCCACGAACTCCAGGTACTCGTCCTCCTGTGCTGATTTCACTCGGCCCCCACCTGCTCCGTTGTCCTGTGATCCCCGTGCATACCCCTCATGACTACGTGGGACGTCAGGATGTCGCGCGGGCGGCGAAACCTTTCTTCGCCGCTTCCGCGTCACCAGGCCAGGTCCTCCAGCGAGTCCAGGTCCGCCGCGTCCAGGTCCAGCAGGTCCGGCGCCGACGGCTCCGAGCCCCCGGTCAGCGGCAGCTCGGCCCAGATGACCTTGCCGCGGTCCGTGTAGCGGGTGCCCCACCGTTCGGCGTACTGGGCGACGAGGAACAGCCCGCGGCCGCCCTCGTCGGTGGTGGCCGCGTACCGCAGGTGCGGGGAGGTGCTGCTGCCGTCGGAGACCTCGCAGATGAGGCTGCGGTCGCACAGCAGCCGGACCCGGACGGGCGCGCTCCCGTACCGGATGGCATTGGTGACCAGCTCGCTGAGGATGAGCTCGGTGCTGAAAGAGATGCCGTCCAGCCCCCATGCGGAGAGCTGCGCCGAACCGGCGTTGCGCACCCGCGAGACGGCCGACGGCTCGCCGGGCACCTCCCACTCGGCGATCTTGCCGGATTCCAGCCGCCGGGTGTCGGCGATCAGCAGGGCGATGTCGTCCGCCGGCGTCGGGAACAGCATCGCGGCGAGCACGTCCGCGCAGGCCTGCTCGGGGCTGCGGCCGGTCGCGGACAGCGTCTGGGCCAGCAGGCGCAGGCCGGAGTCGAAGTCCCGCTGGCGGTCCTCCACCAGACCGTCGGTGAACAGCACGAGCCGGCTCCCCTCGGGCAGCTGCAGCTCGACGGCCTCGAAGGGCATGCCGCCGACCCCGAGCGGGAGCCCGGCGGGCAGCGCCGGGAAGTCCACGTGCCCGTCGGTCCGCACCAGGGCCGGCCCGGGGTGCCCGGCGCTGGCCATCACACACCGCCCGGAGACCGGGTCGTAGACCGCATACAGGCAGGTGGCGCCCGTGATCCCGGCCGATTCACCCATGCCGTCCGCGCCGCCCCCGTCACTGCCGCCCGCGGACTCGTTCTGGTCGATCCGGTTGATCAACTCGTCCAGGTGCCCGAGCAGCTCGTCGGGCGGCAGGTCCAGGGTGGAGAAGTTGTGCACGGCGGTCCGCAGCCGGCCCATCGTGGCCGCCGCGTGCACCCCGTGCCCGACGACGTCGCCGACGACCAGCGCCACCCGGGCGCCCGGCAGCGGGATCACGTCGAACCAGTCCCCGCTCACCCCCACCTTCGCGGGCAGGTAGCGGAAGGCGACCTCCACGGCTGTCTGCTCGGGCAGCACCCGGGGGAGCAGGCTGCGCTGCAGGGTCACGGCCGTCGCGTGCTCGCGCGTGAAGCGGCGGGCGTTGTCGATGGAGACGGCCGCGCGCGCCGCCAGCTCCATCGCGAAGGAACGATCCTCCTCGTCGAAGGCCTCCGGGGTGTCGGCGGCCCGCCAGAAGTTGGCCATGCCCAGGACCACGCCCCGCGCCTGGAGGGGTACGGAGATCAGCGAGTGGAAGCCGTAGTCGAGGGCCAGCCGGGTCCCGTCGGCGTCCTGCGCCCGCCAGCCCATGGCGGCGTGCAGATCGGCGGCGAGCACCGCCTGCCCGGCGTCCAGGGCCGCGGACATCGGCGCGGTCGGCACGACGAACCGGATGGTGTCGCCGACCGCCTGCAGCGGCGTGTCGGCGCGGACCCCGCTCATGGCCGCCCGCCGCATCTCCGTGTACATGCCGGCGGCCAGCGCGGGTTCGTCACCGTGCAGCACCGGCTCCAGCAGTTCCACGGTGACGAAGTCCGCGAAGCGGGGGACGGCGACCTCCGACAGCTCCTCGGCGGTCCGCACCACGTCCAGCGTCGTCCCGATCCGCCCGCCGGCGTCGTAGAGCAGCTGGAGCCGCTCGCGGGCCACCTCGGCCCGGCCGGAGAGCGCGGCGAGCTCGGTGGAGTCGCGCAGGGTCATGACGGTGCCGGAGGGCTGGCCTCCGTACGGCTTGGCGAGCCGCTGGTTGACCGCGAGCAGCCGGTCGCCCGCCAGGTGCACCTCGTCCGTCGCGACCCGGCCCGAAACGAGCAGCTCGGTGGTGCGCGGGTCGAGGCCGAGGTCGGAGACGTGCCGCTGCTCGGCGTCGGGCGGCAGGTCGAGCAGCCGTCTGGCCTCGTCGTTGGCGAGGACGAGGCGCCGGTCGGTCCCGATGATGAGGACTCCCTCGCGCACGGCGTGCAGCACGGCCTCGTGGTGCTCGTTCATCCGCGCCATCTCGGCGGCGCCCAGGCCGTGGGTCTGGCGCTGCAGCCGTCGGCTGACCAGGAAGGCGCCGCCCGTGCCGAGCAGCAGGGCGGCCGCCGTGGCGCCGATGAGGAGCGGGACCTGGGCCTCGACGGCGTCGGCCACGTTCGCCACTTCGATGCCCGTGCCGACCAGGCCGATGACCGCGCCGTCCGCGTCCCGTACGGGCACGACGGCCCGCACCGCGTCGCTGGGCTCGCCCAGGAACGTTTCGGTGAAGGAGTGCCCGGCGAGGGCGCGGGAGAGATCGCCCGTGGCGCGCTTGCCGATCAGCTCGGGCCGCGAGTCGGTGTACCGGACCCCGTCGAGGTTCATCACCGCGATGAAGTCGATGCCGGAGCCGCGGCGTGCGGCGTCGGCCAGCGGCTGGAGCTCGGCGGTCGGGTTCGCCGCCTTCAGCGCCGCCGGGAGGCCGGGGGCGTGGGCGAAGGCCTCGGCCGCCGCGAGCGAGCGGTTGCGCGCGTCGCGCTCGCTGTCGTACCGGGACTGGACCACCAGCGCCACCGCGCCCGCGCCGATGAGCAGCAGCACTATCACCGCCATGAGGGCGAAGACCTGACCGGCGACACTGTGCGCCCACCCGGACGGGCGCGCGAACAGGCGCGGGCCCCACCCGGTCGGCTGGCGACCATTACGTCCGGTCATGAGCCCTTTCTAACACTGTCCAGGTGGTTTGGGGGCGGCTGCGCGGCGGCGGCGGCAACCCGGTACGCGCGGGGGCTGAGGCCGACGTACGAAGTGAAGTGCTGGCGGAAGGTGACCTCGCTGGCGAAACCGGCGCGGCGGGCCACCTCCGGGACCGGATGGTCGGTGCGTTCCAGCAGCTTGCGGGCCTCGTCCAGGCGGTGGCTCAGCAGCCACCGGTGGGGAGTGGTGCCGGTGGCCGAGGCGAAGTGCCGGGCGAAGGAGCGCGGGGACATGCCCGCCCAGCGGGCCAGGGTGGCCACGTCGAGCGGTTCGTGCAGATGGCGCAGGGCGCGTTCCCGTACGGCCGCCAGGGTTTCGGCGGTCCGGTCGGCCGCCGGCGTGGGCCGGTCCAGGTACTGGGCGTGGTCCCCGGTACGGAAGGGGCCCGTCACCATCGAGCGGGCGATGGCGGCGGCGGCCTCGGCGCCGTGCGCCTCGCGGACGAGGTGCAGGCACAGGTCGATGCCGGAGGCCACCCCGGCGGAGGTCCACAGCCCGCCGTCCTCCACGTAGAGCGGGGCGTCCTCGACCAGCACCCCCGGATGGCGGGCGGCGAGCCGGGGAGCCAGCGACCAGTGGGTCACCGCCCGGCGGCCTTCCAGCAGCCCGGCCTCCGCGAGGACGAACGCCCCGGCGCACAGCGCGGCCACCGGGATGCCCCGCGCGTGCGCCTCCCGGAGGGCGGCGAGGGCCGGCTCGGGCGTCGGATCGTCCGGCGAGGCCAGCGCGGGTACGACGACCAGGTCGGCCGAGGCCAGCCAGTCGAGCCCGCGGTCGGGGGCCAGGGTCAGCCCGCCGGGCAGGGCGATCGGTCCGGGTTCCAGGGCGCACCGGCGCAGCTCGAACGCCGGCACCCCGACGCGGCTGCGGTCGGGGCCCCAGACCTCGGTGATCACGGCGAGGTCGAAGCTGCGGATGCCGGGCTGGACGAGGATCGCGACGCGGTGCACGAGGCCAGTGTGCCATCCTGCCAGGCTGGCAGGATCCCATCGATCAGGGGCGTCGGTGGCTCTGTCGGCCCCGCTCCCGGGCCACGAGCATGAAGCCATGACGAAGAACGCGATCGAGATCGCCCCCGACAGTGCCCTGCTGGTCATCGACGTGCAGCAGGGGTTCGACGACGCGTCCTTCTGGGGGCCGCGCAACAACCCGGCCGCCGAGGACAACATCGCCGCTCTGATGGACGCCTGGCAGGCCGCCGGGCGGCCGGTGGTGCAGGTGCGGCACGCCTCGCTCCGCCCCGGCTCCGTACTCGCCGCCGACCGGCCGGGCTACGCCTTCAAGGAGTTCGTGGAGCAGCGCCGGTACGAGTCCCTGCTGATCACCAAGCACGTCAACTCGGCCTTCTACGGCACCCCCGACCTGGCCGCCTGGCTCACCGCCCGGGGCATCGGCCAGCTGGTGGTGGCCGGGATCCAGACCAACATGTGCGTCGAGACCACGGCCCGGATGGCCGGGAACCTGGGCTACGACGTCCTCGTCCCGCTCGACGCCACCCACACCTTCGACCTCGCCGGCCCGGCGGGCCTGAGCCTGACCGCCGACGAACTCGCCACCGCCACCGCGGTCAACCTCCAGGGCGGTGGCTTCGCCCGCGTGGTGACCACGGCTCAGCTGCTCTCGGCCGCGTAGTACCGCAGGCGGCCGTCCTCCCGCAGCAGCCGCATCCCGACGGCCTCCATGACCCGCTGCGAGGCCGTGTTCGCCAGGTCCGTGTCGCCCTCGACGGCGGTCGCACCGTGCTCGTGGGCGTGGTCGAGCAGCGCGCGCAAGGCCTCGGTGGCGTAGCCCCGGCCCCTGGCGGAGGGGATCAGCCCGTAGCCGACGGTCACCCGGCCCCGGGCGTCGGCCGGGCCGTGGAAACCGGCGCCGCCGATCGCGGTGCCGTCGTCCCGGCGCCGTATCTCGTACGCCCCGAACGGCAGCGGGTCGCCGTGCGCGGCCAGCACGCGCAGGTACCGCTCCGCGCCCGCCCGGTCCCCGGCGTCCGGGTAGCCCGGACCCCAGTGGTCGTCCGGGCCCGGCGCGCCGTCGATCAGCCGCCGTGCCCCGTCCGCGTCCAGCGGCCGCAGCACGAGCCGCTCGGTGATCAGGCTCCGGGAGGCCGGAAGGCCCGAGGTGTCGTCCATGACCGCCATGCCTATCAGCCCGCACCGCCGCCCCGCCGGCATTTCGGGTCGCCGCCCACGGCAGAGGCCCGGTCCCCCCGCTCGGGGGGACCGGGCCTCACCGGGGCGTCCGGGTCAGAGAACGTCGGCGGCGATGTTGGCCGCGACCTGCTCCAGCAGGGGTCCCGCGTTCGGGATGGACTTGGCCGGGTCGGGCTCCAGGTCCGTGAGCGGGTACGCCTTGCGGATACCGGCCGCCTCCAGGGCCTCCTGGCTCAGCAGCAGCCGCCCGCAGACCGCCACGACCGGCTTGCCTGCCGCCCGGGCCGCCGCCGCGACACCCGCCGGAGCCTTGCCGTGCAGGGTCTGCTCGTCCAGCGAGCCCTCACCGGTGATGACCAACGTGGCCCGCTCCAGGGCCGGCGCGAAGCCCAGTACCTCCAGCATCAGCTCGATGCCGGGCCGGAACGTCGCACCGAGCAGCAGCGCCCCGTAGCCGATGCCGCCGGCGCCGCCCGCACCCGGGAGCACCGCGCACTCGGCTGCCTTCGCGCCGATCGACTTCTCCAGCACCACCGCGAAGTGGTCCAGCGCCGCGTCGAGCGCCGCCACGTCCTGCGGCGACGCGCCCTTCTGCGGGCCGTAGACGGCCGGCGCGCCCTTCGGGCCCGTCAGCGGGTTGTCCACGTCGCTCGCCAGCACGAACTCCACGTCCGCGAAGCGCGGGTCGACGCCGGACAGGTCGGCCGAGGCCAGCTCGGCCAGCGCGCCGCCGCCCGGACCGACCGGTTCGCCGTTCGCGTCCAGGAACACCGCGCCCAGCGCCGCCAGCATGCCCGCGCCGCCGTCGGTGGTGGCGCTGCCGCCCACGCCGAAGACGATCGAGCGCGCGCCCGCGTCCAGCGCGGCCTTCAGCAGCTCGCCGGAGCCGTACGTGGTGGCCGTCAGCGGCGCGAAGGTGCCCGTCGGCAGCAGCTGCAGCCCGGAGGCCTCCGCCATCTCGACCACGGCGGTGCCCCCGCGCAGCGCGAACGCCGCCGTGACCTGGTCGCCGAGGGGTCCGGTGACCCGTACCTCGCGGCGTTCGAAACCGGCCGCCACCGCGGCCGCGACCGTGCCGTCGCCGCCGTCCGCGACCGGGAGGGTCTCGATCTCCACGCCCGGTACGGCCCTGCGAAGGCCCGCCGTCACCCGCTCCGCGACCTGAACGGCCGTGAGCGAGCCCTTGAATTTGTCCGCGGCGATGAGCACGCGCGCGGCCTCAGTTACTGCTCCGTCCGTCACCTTGCTATTCCCTTGCTATCGAACAGTGCAGTCGCGCCTCCATGAGCTTATCCGGAGGATCCTCCTATGCCCATGAGTGGCCTGGGTCACACCCGGCGCGCCATGCGCCTAAATACGGATATACGCCCGCATAGTGTGGCCGCATGAGCGCGGATTCACTTGAGTTCTCCCAGGAGGCCCAGGCCTTCAGGCCGGGGAGGAAAGGGTCCTCGGCGTGGGGGCGCGGAGCGCCGGGTCCAAGGACCGGGACCGCGAGGACGGGCCCGGCACCCCTGGGTAGGGTGGCTCGGTGACCACCACGGATGACTACGCCACGTACATCGCGAGCCTGCCCCGGGTGCTGGCCGGGGCGGCCGCCCTCTACCGGGACGCCCAGGGGCGGGTCCTGCTCGTCGAGCCCAACTACCGTGAGGGCTGGGCCCTGCCCGGCGGCACCATCGAGTCGGACCTCGGCGAGTCGCCCCGTACGGCCGCCCGCCGCGAGAGCGCCGAGGAGATCGGCCTCGACGTACCGCTCGGCCGGCTGCTCGCCGTCGACTGGAGCCTCGGCGCGGGCCGCCCGCCGCTGGTCGCGTACCTCTACGACGGCGGGGTGCTGGACGACGCGCAACTCGCCTCCATCACCCTCCAGGAGGAGGAACTGCTCTCCTGGCGGCTGGTCGACCCCGCCGAACTCACCGCGTACCTCCCCGGATCGCTCGGCCCGCGCACCGAAGAGGCCTACCGGGTCCTGCTGTCGGGCGAGGGCGCGGCGGAACTGGAGAACGGCCGCCGCCCGGCGTCCAGGTAACACCGGGCTTACTGCGAGCAGGACAGAATCAGCTGATGATCACGATGTATGCCTGGCCCAGCACCGCCGACGGGCCAGACGCGCTCCCCATGGTGCACTTCACGACCGATGAGCAGGCCGGCGGCGAGGTGACCCCCGAGGGGACGCCCGTATGGCTGTTCGACACCGCGATACGCGACGGCGGCTGGGCCCAGTTCTCCGACTTCGAGGGCTGGTCCGTGCCCGCCGCGCAGTGGCAGGCCTTCTACCGCCGGGAGGACGACCTCCTCGCCGTCAGCGGCCCCGGTTCCTGCGAGGGCTGGTACCAGGGCAACCTCGGCGCCGACGCCGAGTGGGTGGCGGCGGCCACCGCCCAGCAGAGCGTGGTCCTGCTCGCCGCCCCCGTCCAGCACCCGTCGCTGTACGGCTACGCGGTGGAGGCGGGCGCGGCCTTCGCCCTGCTCGTCCCGCTGCTCGTCGTCTAGACCCGTCTAGACCCGTCTAGACCTGGAGCTGCCGGGCCCCGGCTTCGAAGTCGAGCAGCCGCACCTTGCGCTCGAGCCCGCCGCCGTAGCCCGTCATGCCGCCCGAGGCGCCGATCACCCGGTGGCAGGGCACGATGATGCCGATCGGGTTCTTGCCGTTGGCCAGGCCCACGGCGCGCGAGGCGTTCGGTTTGCCGAGCTCGGACGCGAGCTGCCCGTACGACCAGGTCTCGCCGTAGGGGATCCGTACCAGCTGGTCCCACACGCTGCGCTGGAAGTCGGTGCCCGCCAGCCGGAGCGGGAGGTCGAAGTCGGTGAGTTCCCCGGCGAAGTACGCGGTCAGCTGCCGCGCCACCTCGGGGAACGGCTCCTCGGAGGCGGCGACCCGCTCCCCGAAGGACTCCTCGGCGGGGCGGTGGCGCTGCCCGGTCATGTACAGGCCGCTGAGGACGCCGTCCGTGGCGACCAGGGTGAGCGGACCGTACGGGCTGTCGACGACGGCGTGCTGCTTGCTGCTCATGCTCGTGCTCCTCAGGCGGGCAGGTGGTTGATGGGGTGGGCGTCCGTGGCCCACAGGTACTGCACGGCGTACGCACGCCAGGGCCGCCAGCCGGCCGCCCGGGCGGTCAGCGCCGAGGGCGTGGACGGCAGCCCGAGCCCCTGCGCGGCCCGCCGGACGCCCAGGTCGGACGGCAGGAACGCGTCCGGGTCGCCCAGCGCCCGCATCGCGATGATCTCGGTGGTCCACGGGCCGAAGCCGGGCAGCGCCGACAGCTGGGCCCGCGCCGCATCCCAGTCGCTGTCGAAGCCGAGCGGCAGCGAACCGTCGGCGAGCGCCGAGACCAGGGTGGTGAAGGTGGTGCGCCGGCTGCGCGGCATGGCCAGGGACTCCGGGTCCAGCCCGGCGAGCGCCTGCGGGGAGGGGAAGAGGTGGGTCAGTCCGCCCAGCGGGTCCTCCACCGGCTCGCCGTAGGCGGTGACCAGCCGGGCCGCGTGCGTGCGTGCCGCCGCGGTGGACACCTGCTGGCCGAGGACGGCCCGTACGGCGAACTCCGCCGCGTCGACCGTACGGGGCACGCGGCGCCCGGGAGCCTTGTCCACGAGCGGGGCCAGCAGCGCGTCGGAGCGCAGCTGCTCGTCGACCGCCTCCGGGTCGGCGTCGAGGTCGAGCATCCAGCGGCAGCGGCTGATCGCGATGGTCAGGTCACGCAGGTCGGTCAGGGCGAGGCGGCAGCCGATGTGGTCGGGCTGCGGGGTCAGTGCGACGACCCCGGTGCCGTAGGGCAGGCGCAGGGTGCGGCGGTAGGCGCCGTCCCGCCACTCCTCGACGCCGGGGACGGCGGTCGCGGCGAGGTGCCCGAAGAGGTTGTCCGGGTTGAGGGGCGCGCGGAACGGCAGCCGGAGGCTGATCGTTCCGGGGATGCGGGGCGGGGCGTTCTTGTGGCGGCTGGCCTTCACCGCCCGCTCCCGCAGCTCGCTCGGGGCGAGGGCGAAGACCTCGCGGACGGTGTCGTTGAAGGTGCGGATGGAGGAGAACCCGGCGGCGAAGGCCACGTCGCCCATGGGGAGTTCGGAGGTCTCGATGAGCAGTCGGGCGGTCTGGGCGCGCTGGGCCCTTGCCAGGGCGAGCGGACCGGCGCCGAGCTCGGCGTTGAGCTGGCGCTCGACCTGCCGGGTCGAGTACCCCAGGCGGGTGGCGAGGCCCGGCACCCCCTCCCGGTCCACGACCCCGTCCCGGATCAGCCGCATCGCCCGTGCGACGGCATCGGCCCGGGCGTTCCACTCGGGCGATCCGGGGCTCGTGTCGGGGCGGCACCGCTTGCAGGCCCGGAAGCCGGCCTGCTGGCAGGCGGCGGCGCTGGGCAGGAAGGTCATGTTCTCGACCTTGGGCGGTACGGCGGGGCAGCTGGGCCGGCAGTAGATCCGGGTGGTCAGCACAGCGGTGAAGAACCAGCCGTCGAAGCGGGCGTCCTTCGACTGCACGGCCCTTACGCAGCGCTCGGTGTCGGTGTGCATGGCTCCAGGATCCGGGGCGAGATCCACGACGGCTGGCGGTTTTCCGACATCAAGGCTACGCCGGGGCGGGGGCTCGGCCGAGGCCTGGGCGCCGGGGGTCGGGCGGAGCCGGGTCCGGCGGCGGGGCGGGGGTCGTCCGGGGTAGGCATGATTTATGGCCCCACGGCGGCACGGAAATGTGCCAGGGGGTCCGGGCCAACAAATCACGTTTCACACCCCGGACAACCCCCGCCCCACCACCGGCCCCGTCCCCGCCCTCAGGCGCGTGTACCGGTGCCGCGAACGGCGGGAGGGGTCGGCGGCGGGGCGGGGAGTGTCCGGGGTGTAAAACGTGATTTGTTGGCCCTCACCGCCGAGTCCTGTGTCACCCCCGCTCGGGGGCCATAAATCATGCCTACCCCGGACACTCCCCGCCCCGCCGCCGACCCCGGCCCCCGGCAACGCCGCCGCCGACCCCGGCCCCGGGAAACGAAGAGGGCCCCGGATGCCATCGGCATCCGGGGCCCTCTTTCACAGCCGAGCTCAGCGCAGCGTCGTGGCTCGGGCCTCGCGCCGGTTGTGCCGGAAGGTGTTGGCCCTCCGGGTCGTCGCGAACAGCGGGATGGTCGCGGCCAGAGCGATCTGCAGCGCGCAGCCGGTCTGGAGCAGCAGCTGACCGCCCGGGGCGTCGAACGCCCAGGCCGCCAGCAGCCCCATCGCCCCGACGATCCAGCTGAGCATCGCCACCGCGAGGACACCCCGCGGCTTCGGGTACTCGACCCGGCTCACCATCAGCCAGGCCACGCCGACGATCGCCAGCAGGGTCGGGATGAAGGGGAGCTCCAGCAGGACGATGGACACGACCGTCAGCGCGCCGAAGGGGCTCGGCATGCCCTGGAACATGCCGTCCTTCATCGTCACGCAGCTGAATCTCGCGAGTCTGAGCACCACGGCCAGCAGGACCACGATCGCGGCCAGCGCCGACATCTTCTGGTGCGCGTCGTCGGCGACCATGCCGTAGACGAGCACGAAGTACGCGGGAGCCAGTCCGAAGCTGATCAGGTCGGACAGGTTGTCCAGCTCGGCGCCCATCGGCGAGCTGCGCAGCTTGCGGGCCACGATGCCGTCGAAGAGGTCGAAGACCGCCGCGAGAAGCATCAGTATCACCGCGGTCGCCGCGCTGTGCCGGGCCATGCCCGACTCGCCGCTGCCGGTGAGGTGCGGGATGAGGATTCCGGTGGTGGTGAAGTACACCGCCATGAATCCGCACGTCGCGTTGCCGAGGGTGAGGGTGTCCGCTATCGACAGCCGCAGCGAGAGCGGCATGTCGTCCTCGGCGGACTCCTCCTCGGCACGTTCGGGAACCCAGCCTGTGGCAGGAGTCTCAGGGTCAGTCACGGTCAATTCGGGTCACCCCCGCGGTGGTGGCCTGACCGACCTCGACCGCGACCTCGACGCCCTCGGGGAGGTAGATGTCGACGCGGGAGCCGAAGCGGATCAGACCGATTCGCTCGCCCTGCTCGACCTTGGTGCCGGCGGGCAGGTACGGGACGATGCGGCGGGCCACGGCACCGGCGATCTGCACCATCTCGATGTCACCGAGCTCGGTGTCGAAGTGCCAGACAACGCGCTCGTTGTTCTCGCTCTCCTTGTTGAACGCCGGGACGAAACCGCCGGGGATGTGCTCCACGGACGTCACCGTGCCCGCGAGGGGCGCGCGGTTGACGTGGACGTTCAGCGGGCTCATGAAGATCGCGACCCGGGTCCGCCCGTCCTTCCACGGCATGATGCTCTGCACCACACCGTCGGCGGGCGAGATGACACGGCCCTGGGCGATCTCACGCTCGGGGTCGCGGAAGAACCACAGCATGCCCGCCGCGAGCGCGGTGGCGGGCACGGCCGCCGCGGCCCAGCGCCCGGACTTGCGAGCCCGGGTGAGGCTGAGCGCCGCGGTGGCGACGGTCGGCAGAAGCCACGGCGATGCTCCGCGCGCGAGGCGTACGCCAAGGAGGCTGTCGCGAGGTGCAGAGGTTTGGCTGTGGGGCATGGATGACCTTCGTAGCGGGTGATTGCCGCGCCGCAAACAGGGGGACGGGACGGCGGCTTTACTGGAATGCTATCGGTTGCGCGCAACAACTGGGCAAGCCAGAAGCCGAGTCGATGGCCGTCGGCCAGTCACTGCTAGTGACGCTTCTGCGACGGATCAGTGGATGATCCGCCGCAAAAGGTACTTTCAGCCCTGGAGTCGGTACTCCTCGAGCAGGCGTCGCCCGATGATCATTTTCTGGATTTCGGCGGTACCTTCACCGATCAGCAGCATCGGAGCCTCCCGGTAGAGACGCTCGATCTCGTACTCCTTCGAGAATCCGTATCCACCGTGGATGCGGAAGGCGTCCTCCACCACCTCTTTGCAGTATTCGGAGGCGAGGTACTTCGCCATCCCTGCTTCGAGGTCGTTTCGTTCCCCGGAGTCCTTTTTGCGTGCTGCATTCACCATCATCGCATGGGCGGCTTCGACCTTGGTAGCCATCTCGGCCAGCTTGAACTGGATGGCCTGGTGTTCCGCGATCGCCTTGCCGAAAGTGTGACGTTGCTGGGCATAGGAGACACCCAGCTCGAAAGCACGCTGAGCGACGCCGCAGCCACGGGCCGCCACGTTGACGCGGCCGACCTCGACCCCGTCCATCATTTGGTAAAACCCTCGGCCCGTCTGCCCGCCGAGTACCCGATTGGCCGGAATGCGCAGTCCGTCCATGATCAGTTCGGTCGTGTCGACGCCCTTGTAACCCATCTTGTCGATCTTGCCCGGGATGGTCAGGCCCGGACGGACCTCACCGAAGCCCGGCTCCTTCTCGACGAGGAAGGTCGTCATCGACTTGTGGGGCGCCGTGCCCTCGGGGTGTCCTTCGTCACTTCGGACGAGAACCGCCACCAGGGTGGAGCTTCCGCCGTTCGTCAGCCACATCTTCTGGCCGTTCAGGACGTACTCGTCGCCGTCCTTCACCGCCTTGGACGTGATGGCCGACACGTCGGAGCCCAGGCCCGGCTCGGACATCGAGAACGCGCCGCGCACCTCGCCCAGCGCCATCCGCGGAAGGAAATAGTCCTTCTGCTCCTGCGTGCCGTGCTGCTTGAGCATGTACGCCACGATGAAGTGGGTGTTGATGATGCCCGAGACGGACATCCAGCCCCGCGCTATCTCCTCGACGCACAGCGCGTAGGTGAGGAGCGACTCACCCAGGCCGCCGTACTCCTCAGGAATCATCAGGCCGAAGAGGCCGAGTTCCTTGAGGCCGTCGACGATGTCCTGCGGGTACTCGTCGCGGTGCTCCAGCTCGGTGGCGACAGGGATGATCTCCTTGTCGACGAACTCCCGGACGGTCTTGAGGATCTCCCGCTGGACGTCCGTGAGCCCGGCGGTCTGGGCGAGTCGGGCCATGGCTACTTCCCCTGTTCCTTCAGCTGCGGGCGGCCGGGCTGCTCGCCGCCGCGCTCCTTGATGTACGTCTCGGTCGGGACCATCACCTTGCGCCGGAAGACGCAGACGAGGGTGCCGTCCTGCTTGTAGCCCTTGGTCTCGACGTAGACGATGCCGCGGTCGTTCTTCGACTTCGACGGGGTCTTGTCGAGGACCGTGGTCTCGCCGTAGATGGTGTCGCCGTGGAAGGTCGGCGCCACGTGCCGCAGGGACTCGATCTCCAGGTTGGCGATGGCCTTCCCGGAGACGTCCGGGACGGACATGCCCAGCAGCAGCGAGTAGATGTAGTTGCCCACGACCACGTTCCTGCCGAAGTCGGTCGTGTTCTCGGCGTAATTGCTGTCCATGTGGAGCGGGTGGTGATTCATGGTCAGCAGGCAGAAGAGGTGGTCGTCGTACTCGGTGACCGTCTTTCCGGGCCAGTGCTTGTAGACCGCACCGACCTCGAACTCTTCGTAAGTGCGTCCGAACTGCATATCGCTCAGGCCTCCGGGATCTCGAACTTGCTGGTGCGCTGCATCCCGGCCGCGCGGCCCTTGCCCGCGATGACCAGGGCCATCTTGCGGCTGGCCTCGTCGATCATCTCGTCGCCGAGCATGGCCGAGCCCTTCTTGCCGCCGGCCTCGGAGGTGCACCAGTCGTACGCGTCGAGGATCAGCTCGGAGTGGTCGTAGTCCTCCTGGGAGGGGGAGAAGACCTCGTTGGCCGCGTCGACCTGGCCCGGGTGCAGCACCCACTTGCCGTCGAAGCCCAGCGCCGCCGCCCGGCCGGCCACCTCGCGGTACGCGTCCACGTCGCGGATCTGGAGGAAGGGGCCGTCGATCGCCTGGAGGTTGTGCATGCGGGCCGCCATCAGGATCCGCATCAGGATGTAGTGGTAGGCGTCCGCGCCGTAGCCGGGCGGCTGCATGCCCACGACCAGCGACTTCATGTTGATGGAGGCCATGAAGTCGGCCGGGCCGAAGATGATGGTCTCCAGCCGGGGCGAGGCGGCGGCGATCTCGTCGACGTTCACCAGGCCCTTGGCGTTCTCGATCTGCGCCTCGATGCCGATCTTGCCGACCTCGAAGCCCATCGTCTTCTCGATCTGGGTCAGCAGGAGGTCGAGGGCCACGACCTGCTGGGCGTCCTGGACCTTCGGCAGCATGATGCAGTCGAGGTTCTGGCCGGCGCCCTCGACCACCGTGATGACATCGCGGTAGGTCCAGTGCGTGGTCCAGTCGTTGACCCGCACGACCCGGGTCTTGCCCGTCCAGTCACCGTTGTTCAGCGCGTCCACGATGGTGTGGCGGGCGCCTTCCTTGGCGAGCGGCGCGCAGGCGTCCTCCAGGTCCAGGAAGACCTGGTCGGCCGGCAGGCCCTGGGCCTTCTCCAGGAAGCGCGGGTTCGAACCCGGGACCGCGAGGCAGGAGCGACGCGGGCGAAGACGGTTCACCGGGTGGACGGGCGTGGTCATGCGGGGACCTCCGTGCTTGCAAGGTTTGCGGTGTCTTGAAGGGGGTCGAGCTTGTTGGCTTTGCGGATCTCGTCGACGATGCGGCCGATGATCTCCGTGATGCCGAAGTCCTTCGGCGTGAAGACGGCGGCGACACCGGCCGCCTTCAGTGTCACGGCATCCGCGTTCGGAATGATGCCTCCGACGATGACGGGAATGTCACCCGCCCCCGCCACGCGCAGACGTTCGAGGACATCCGGGACGAGTGCGCTGTGGGATCCGGACAGGATGGACAGTCCCACGCAGTGCACGTCCTCGGCCAGCGCCGCGGAGGATATCTCCTCGGGTGTCAGCCGGATGCCCTGGTAGACCACCTCGAAGCCGGCGTCGCGGGCCCGGACGGCGATCTGCTCGGCGCCGTTGGAGTGTCCGTCCAGGCCGGGCTTGCCGACCAGCAGGCGCAGCCGGCCGGAGCCGAGCTCGTCGGCCGTACGGGCTACCTTCTCGCGGACCTCGTGCATCGGCGTACCGGGCTCGGCCGTGACCGCGACCGGGGCCGAGGAGACCCCGGTCGGGGCGCGGAACTCGCCGAACACCTCGCGCAGCGCGCTCGACCACTCGCCGGTGGTGACACCCGCACGGGCGCACTCCAGGGTGGCTTCCATCAGGTTCTCGGTCCCAGCCGCGGCCTCCTTGAGGCGTTCCAGGGCCTGCTGGGTGGTGGGGAAGACGAAGGGATCGCCGTCCCCCTGCCGGTCCGAGGACTCCTGACGTTCGGCCCGCCAGCGGACGATGCGCTCGACGGTGAGCGCCTCCACTGCCGGGTCGACCGTCATGATGGCGCCGTCCAGGTCGGACGTGAGCGGGTTCTCCTCGGTCTGCTGGAAGCAGTTGACACCGACGATCTTGTCCTCGCCGGCCTCGATCCTCGCGCGCCGCTCGGCGTGCGAGGAGACCAGCTCGGACTTGAGGTACCCGGACTCGACGGCCGCCATGGCGCCGCCCATCTCCTGGATCCGGTCGATCTCGGCCAGGCAGTCGGCGACCAGGGAGTCGACTTTGGCCTCGATGACGTGGGATCCGGCGAAGATGTCCTCGTACTCCAGCAGGTCGCTCTCGTGCGCGAGGACCTGCTGGATGCGCAGCGACCACTGCTGGTCCCAGGGCCGGGGCAGACCCAGCGCCTCGTTCCAGGCGGGCAGCTGCACCGCGCGGGCGCGGGCGTCCTTGGAGAGGGTCACGGCCAGCATCTCCAGCACGATGCGCTGGACGTTGTTCTCCGGCTGCGCCTCGGTCAGGCCCAGGGAGTTGACCTGGACGCCGTACCGGAAGCGCCGCTGCTTGTCGTTCTCGATGCCGTAGCGCTCACGGGTGACCTTGTCCCAGATGCGGCCGAAGGCGCGCATCTTGCACATCTCCTCGATGAAGCGGACGCCCGCGTTCACGAAGAAGGAGATCCGGGCGACCACCTCGCCGAAGCGCTCCTCGGGCACCTGGCCCGAGTCGCGCACCGAGTCGAGGACGGCGATCGCGGTGGACATCGCGTACGAGATCTCCTGGACCGGAGTGGCTCCGGCCTCCTGCAGGTGGTAGCTGCAGATGTTGATCGGGTTCCACTTCGGGATGTGGTTGACCGTGTACGCGATCATGTCCGTCGTCAGGCGGAGGGACGGCCCCGGCGGGAAGACGTGCGTCCCGCGGGAGAGGTACTCCTTGACGATGTCGTTCTGGGTGGTGCCCTGGAGCTGGGAGATGTCCGCTCCCTGCTCCTCGGCGGCCACCTGGTAGAGCGCCAGCAGCCACATGGCGGTGGCGTTGATCGTCATCGAGGTGTTCATCTGCTCCAGGGGGATGTCCTGGAACAGCCGCCGCATGTCGCCCAGATGGGAGACCGGGACCCCGACCCGGCCGACCTCGCCGCGGGCGAGGATGTGGTCGGGGTCGTAGCCGGTCTGCGTCGGAAGGTCGAACGCGACCGACAGGCCGGTCTGGCCCTTGGCGAGGTTGCGGCGGTACAGCTCGTTGGACGCCTCGGCCGTGGAGTGGCCGGCATACGTCCGCATGAGCCACGGACGGTCCTTCTGGCGCTCTGTCATCTCAGGCTGTCCCTTTGGCCCTTAGATGTTGCGGAAGCGGTTGATGGCGTCGAGGTGCGTGGCGCGCAGCTCGTGGTCCCGGACGCCCAGGCCCTCCTCGGGGGCCAGCGCGAGGACGCCGACCTTGCCCTGGTGGAGGTTGCGGTGGACGTCGTAGGCGGCCTGGCCGGTGTCCTCCAGGGAGTAGACCTTCGACAGGGTGGGGTGGATCTTGCCCTTGGCCACCAGGCGGTTGGCCTCCCACGCCTCGCGGTAGTTCGCGAAGTGCGAGCCGACGATCCTCTTGAGGGACATCCACAGGTAGCGGTTGTCGTACTCGTGGTTGTAGCCCGAGGTCGAGGCGCAGGTGACGATCGTGCCGCCCTTGCGGGTGACGTAGACCGAGGCGCCGAAGGTCTCGCGGCCCGGGTGCTCGAAGACGATGTCCACGTCCTCGCCGCCGGTCAGCTCGCGGATGCGCTTGCCGAAGCGCTTCCACTCCTTCGGGTCCTGGGTGTGCTCGTCCTTCCAGAACTTGTAGCCCTCGGCGTTGCGGTCGATGACCGCCTCGGCGCCCATGGCCCGGCAGATGTCGGCCTTCTCCGGAGAGGAGACGACGCAGATCGGGTTGGCGCCGCCGGCCAGCGCGAACTGGGTGGCGTACGAGCCGAGTCCGCCGCTGGCGCCCCAGATCAGGACGTTGTCGCCCTGCTTCATGCCGGCGCCGTTGCGGGAGACCAGCTGGCGGTAGGCGGTGGAGTTGACCAGGCCGGGGGAGGCGGCCTCCTCCCAGCTCAGGTGGCCGGGCTTCGGCATCAGCTGGTTGGACTTGACGAGTGCGATCTCCGCCAGGCCGCCGAAGTTGGTCTCGAAGCCCCAGATGCGCTGCTCGGGGTCGAGCATCGTGTCGTTGTGGCCGTCGGAGGACTCCAGCTCGACCGAGAGGCAGTGCGCGACGACCTCGTCGCCCGGCTTCCAGGCGTTGACGCCGGGGCCGGTGCGCAGCACGACGCCCGCGAGGTCGGAGCCGATGATGTGGTACGGGAGGTCGTGTCGCTTGGTGAGCTCCGACAGGCGCCCGTAGCGCTCCAGGAAGCTGAAGGTGGACACCGGCTCGAAGATCGAGGTCCACACGGAGTTGTAGTTGACCGAGGAGGCCATGACGGCCACCAGGGCTTCGCCCGGGCCGAGCTCCGGCACCGGGACCTGGTCCAGGTGCAGGGACTTGCGCGGGTCCTTCTCGCGGGTGGTGAGCCCGGCGAACATCTCCGTCTCGTCCTTGTGCACGGTGATCGCGCGGTACGAGTCGGGGAGCGGCAGGGCAGCGAAGTCGTCGGCCGTAGCGGCCTGCGACTGGATCGCGTCCAGGATGTCCTTCACGGTAGAGCCTCCGGCTTAGCGCTGATGAGGGTGCGCTGGGGGATACGCGTTGCGTGCGTAGAGCGTGTGGGTGGTGCTGCGAGGTGCCGTCGGTCCGGCTGGTGCGGTGGTGCTGGCGACGCCTGTGGTGGGGCGTGCGGTGCCTGGTGACGCAGGCATCCGGGGCGCGTTCCGTGCCGAGTGGGCGTGGGCCGCGGGGACATCCGGACAAGATTTAACGTATGGCACGCGGTGTCACTCAGCAAGGCACCGCGTGCCAAAACTTTCTCTCATTTGCCTATTGACCTGCGAGTTTGAGCGATGATCGATCAGAGTTACCGGCGAGTAGGGGCAAGCTGGACAAACGGAAGCGGCCGCTCCCTGAAGGGGAGCGGCCGCTGTGACGCTTGTCGCTATGTGTTGCCGAGTGCCGCTACTTGGTGCGCAGTGCCTCTTCGATGGTCCGCATGACCTCGTCCAGCGGGGCGTCCGTCCGGGCCACGGCCACGAGCACCTCGCCCTGCGTACGGACCTCCGCCGGCGGGGCCGGCGTCGTGCTCAGGGTGCGGCCCGCGCCGATCCCCGTGCCGAACGTCTTGCGCACGATCGCGAAGGCGTGGTCCAGCTGCGCCTCCACGTCCCCCTGACCGCCCGCCCGCAGCCAGCGCCGCAGCACGTGGTTGTGGGCGGTCACCACCGCGGAGGCGGCCACCTCGGCCAGCAGCGGGTCGTCGTTGCCGTCGTGGTGGTCCTGCTCGTCGAAGTGGGCCAGCAGGTAGCGGGTGAACAGCCGCTCGTACCGGGCCACCGAGGCGATCTCCCGCTCCCGCAGCGCCGGCACCTCGCGCGTCAGCCGGTAGCGCTCCACCGACACCGCGGGCGAGGCGGCGTACATCTTCATGACTTCCTTGATCCCGCGGCAGACCGTGTCGAGCGGGTGCTCGTGTGCCGGGGCCGCGTCCAGAACGGCCTCGGCACGCGTCAGGGTGTCGTCGTGGTCCGGGAAGATCGCCTCTTCCTTGGACCGGAAGTGCCGGAAGAAGGTCCGGCGCGCCACCCCTGCGGTCGCGGCGATCTCGTCGACCGTCGTCGCCTCGTACCCCTTGGTCGCGAACAGCTCCATCGCGGCCGCGGCGAGCTCGCGCCGCATCTTGAGCCGCTGAGCGGCCGCCTTGGTACCGGCCGTGCTCTCTTGGGCGTCGGGGGCCGTGGCGGTGCGGGGTGAGGTCTTGGCGGGCTGGGACATAGAGCGAACGTACTTCATTTGCGCGGAGGAGCGCGCCCGAGGGGGGTGGGACAGGGGTGGATGCGGGGGAGGGCAGGCACTGGGCACACAGTGCTCGCCGGGAGGGTTTGCCCGCCGTGAGGGTCCGGCGGGCCCGAGGAGCCCTCCCCACGCATCCGGCTCGTGGCCCGGCCGGGGGTTACCGGCGGGCGTACTCACGGAATCCGCGGCCGGTCTTCCGGCCCAGGCAGCCCGCCGCCACCAGGTGCTCCAGCAGCGCGGAAGGGGCCAGGCCCGGGTCGCGGAACTCCTTGTGGAGGACCTTCTCGATCGCCAGCGAAACGTCGAGGCCGACCACGTCCAGGAGCTCGAAGGGCCCCATCGGGTAGCCGCCGCCCAGCTTCATCGCCGCGTCGATCTCGTCGATGCCGGCGTAGTGCTGCTCGACCATCTTGATCGCGTTGTTGAGGTACGGGAACAGCAGCGCGTTCACGATGAAGCCCGCCCGGTCCCCGCAGTCCACCGGGTGCTTGCGGACCTTGACGCAGACCTCGCGGACCGTGGCGTGCACGTCGTCGGAGGTCAGGACCGTGCGGACGACCTCGACCAGCTTCATCGCCGGGGCCGGGTTGAAGAAGTGCATGCCGATCACGTCCTGCGGGCGCGAGGTCACGCGGGCCACCGCGATCACCGGCAGGGAGGAGGTGGTCGTCGCCAGCACGGCACCCGGCTTGCAGACCTTGTCCAGGGTGGCGAACAGCTCCTGCTTGACCGCCAGGTCCTCGGCCACCGCCTCCACGGCCAGGTCCACCTCGGCGAAGGCGTCCAGCGAACCGGCCGCCGTGATCCGGTCGAGCGTCTGCGCCGCGGCCTCGTCCGTCAGCCGGCCCTTGGCCACCGCGCGGCCCAGGGACTTGCCGATCGCGGCCTTCGCCGCCTCGGCCTTCTCCTGGCTGCGGGCGGCCAGGACGACGTCGTAGCCGGCCTGGGCGAAGACCTGCGCGATGCCGCTCGCCATGGTGCCCGAGCCGGCCACGCCGACCGAGGAGACCGGACGGCCCGAACCGAGCAGGGACCCGTCCGGCGGGGACTGGAGGTCGCGGACGATCACCGAGCTGCCCGGAGTCTCGTACGTGTAGAAGCCGCGCCCCGACTTCTGCCCGGTCAGGCCGGCCTCGGCGAGCTGGCCCAGGATCGGGGCCGGCGCGTGCAGGCGGTCGCCCGAGGAGGCGTACATGGCCTCCAGGACGGTGCGGGCGGTGTCCACACCGATCAGGTCGAGCAGCGCGAGCGGGCCCATGGGCAGGCCGCAGCCCAGCCGCATCGCCGCGTCGATGTCCTCGCGGGAGGCGTACTTCGCCTCGTACATGGCGGCGGCCTGGTTCAGGTAGCCGAACAGCAGGCCGTCGGCGACGAAACCGGGGCGGTCGCCGACCGGGACGGGCTCCTTGCCGAGCTCGCGGGCCAGCTCGGTGACCGCCTCGACGGCCGGCGGGGCGGTCAGGACGCAGGAGACGATCTCGACGAGCTTCATCGCCGGAGCCGGGTTGAAGAAGTGCAGGCCCAGCACGCGCTCGGGGCGCAGGGACTCGGCGGCCATGCGGGTCACCGACAGGGCGTTGGTGCCGGTGGCCAGGATCGTGTCGGGCCGCACGATCGCGTCGAGCTCGCGGAACACCTGCTGCTTGAGCTCGTACGACTCCGGCACGACCTCGATGACGAGATCCGCGTCGGCGGCGGCGCCCAGGTCGGAGTAGGTGCGGAAGCGGGCGAGCACGTCCGCCCGCTCCTGCTCGGTGAGGCGCTCCCTGCTGACGGAGCGCGCCGTGGCCGCCGCGAGGGCGGCCGAGGCCCGGCGGGCGGCGTTCTCGCTGATGTCGATGCCGATGACCTCGCGGCCGGCCCGGGCGAGGACCTCGGCGATGCCGGTGCCCATGGTGCCGAGGCCGACGACGGCGATGGTCTGGAGGGTGGGGTGACTGGACGGACGGTCCATCGAGGGACTCCAGTGGAAGAGGGTGACGACTGAGGGAGCGCGCGGCGCACGGCGCGCGCGGATGCCGTACGGAAGAACCGTGCGGAAGAGCCCAGGGGAAGGTGCCCGAAGGGCGGGAGCGGCGGACCCTGTCCCGGGGTCACGCCGTGGGTGGTGCAAAGAGTCGTACAGAACCGACTGGCACGAGGCGGCTGCGTCACCAGGCCGTCCCCGTACGTGTTGATGTGACAGTAACCCGTCGGTAACTGGTCCGCCAGAGCGGGGAGATGTGACCTGTACCGCCCAAATGTACCGATCATCGATCATCGATCATCAATCACTGCGAACGGCCCGTGGCGGCGGCTCCGCCCGCCTAGGGTGGCCGGGTGAACGACGTGCTGGAGCGCCTGCGCACGGAAGCCGGACGGTCGCCGGAGTACGAGGCGCTGCTCGCGGCCGGCCCCGACGGCCTCGCGGCTTCCCTGACCTCCGCCGGGCTGCCCCTGTGGGCCCGCGAGCTCGCCGCGTACCGGCTGGGGCTGGCGGGGGACCGCCGCGCCTTCGAGTCGCTGGTGCTGCTCCTCAACCACCGGGACCCGCCTCGCTGCGCGGCGGCCGCCGAGGCGCTGGCCGTCCTGGGCGACCCACGCACCGCCCGCGCCGCCGCGGCCCTCGCCACCAACAGCCTGCGCACCGCCTACGCCCTGCAGCCCGTCCGGCTGCTCACCGCCCTGCGCGCCCCGGAGTCGGCCCCGGCCCTGATGGCCACCCTGTCCCGGCTGCTCTCCCCGCACGACCCGTACTGGCGGATCGCCCTGGCCTGCGTCGAGGGTCTCGGCGCCCTCGCCGACCCCCGGGCCCGCGAACTCCTGACCCGCGCCCAGTCCCACCCCCGCCTCGCGGTGGCGGCGACGCAGGCGCTGCGCGGCCTCCCTCCCGGCCAGGCCGTTCCCCTCGGGTCATCCGGCTGACCGGCCGGGCACTGGTCGTCGCCGTTGCCGGCCAGCCGCCGGCCGGTGCGGGGGCGTCCGGGAGAGCGGTCGCCGGGCCGATCGGAACCATCACAAGTGGCCTTTCTGTGGCGCGAATTGACGATCAGTCGCGGGGCCGGATCGACCCGTGGATAGGGTTGGGATCATCCCAACTAGCCTTGTGGAGACGGAACATGCGCATATCTGCCCTGTCTGCCGCCCTCGCCGTGACGGCCATGACGCTCGCGGGATCGGTGACTCCGGCCACGGCCGAGCCGACGGTCAGCACGGTCACCCTGGACGCCGGTGCGGGCCTCCACCACAGCACCGGGACGGTGCTCTATGAGCACGTCGACGGTGAGGTGAACTCCATCAAGATCATCTCCGCGCAGGCGACCGGCGGTACCCACGACTGCGCCTGGGTGCAGTGGAACGACCCGAAGGCCGGCGGGGACGGCTGGAGCCCCCTCATCTCCGAGCCCGGGTGCTACGGCAGCACCGTGGGCGAGACGCCCAACATCGTCATCAAGGCCCCGGCCGGTCATCCGCTCAAGGTGCGCCTGGCCGCCTACCACTTCGACAGCGCCGAGGTGAAGCACAAGGACATCGCGAAGCTCTAGCCGGACGGCGCGGCGACACCGGACCGCCGGCCGGAGCGGATCCGGTGTGGCCGGCCGGGTCCGGCGGCCGGGGAGGCTAGTGCCGCCCGGCCTCGGGTACCACGGCGAACGCTTCCACCTCCAGCAGGAGTTCGGGGCGGAACAGGGCCGAGACCTGGACCGCCGAGGAGGCCGGGAGGCGGTCCGCGGGGATGACGGCGTCGCGGGCGGCCCGTACCGCCGGGAGGTGGGCCACGTCCGTGACGAAGTAGGTCAGCTTCACGACGTCGTCGAAGGTGGCCCCGGCCGCCGCCAGGCACCGGCGCAGGTTCTCGAACACCTGCCGGGCCTGGGCGGCGGCGTCGCCCTCGCCGACCACCTCGCCCCTCTCGTCGAACGCGCACTGACCGGAGACGGCGACGAACCGCCCGGTGCCCCAGACGACGTGGCTGTATCCGGTACCGGGACTGACGCCGTCCGGGGCGTGGACGCGGGTGAGGTGGCCGTGCTCGGGCGTAGTGGTCATGGGCACGATCCTGCCCGGTGAAGATCAGCCGCGGAAGCCCAGCAGGCCGTGCAGGGCGGCGCCGCCCGCCGAAGGCGGGACCGCGCGGGTCGCCGCGGCCGGCTTCGGCGCCTCCTGGGCGGCGCAGACGGCGTCCGAGGCCTTGCCCGTCCTCAGGTACGCCGCGACCTTCTCGTCCAGGCACTTGTTGCCGCTGAGCGCGATGCCGTGGTTGCCGCCGCCCTCCTCGACGACCAGGGCCGAGCCCTTCAGCTTCTCCCGCATGCTGAGCGCGCCCCCGAACGGCGTCGCCGCGTCCTCCGTCGCCTGGAGCAGGAGGGCCGGCGGAAGGTCGGCGTTCGTCACGTCCGGGGCCTGGAGCGGCTCCGTAGGCCAGAAGGCGCACGGGGCGTTGTACCAGGCGTTGTTCCAGGTCATGAACGGAGCCTTGGCGTGCGTGCGCCACATGTCCGCCCGCCACTGGTTCCAGTCCTTCGGCCAGGCCGAGTCCCGGCACTGCACCGCTGTGTAGACGCTGTACCCGTTGCCCGCGGAGGGCTCCACCGCGCCGAACCGCTCGTACGCCGCCACCAGCGGCTTCGGGTCCTTCTCCACCGCGTACGCGGCGAAGGCCGCGGCCAGGACCGGCCAGTAGCCGTTGTAGTAGCCGCCCGGCATGAAGGTGTCCTCCAGTTCGGACGGGCCCACCTTGTCGCCCGCCGGCGTCGCGCGCAGCTCCTCGCGCACGGCGTACCAGCGCTGCTCGACCTCCGCCGGGTCGGTGCCGAGCCGGTACGTGGCGTCGTACTTCGCCACCCAGGCCAGGAACGCCTTGTGGCGGGCGTCGAACGCCTCGTCCTGGGCCAGGTTGTCCTCGTACCAGATCCCGCTCGGGTCGACCACGGAGTCCAGGACGAGCCGGTGCACCCGGTCCGGGTGGAGCTTGGCGTACACCGCGCCGAGGTAGGTCCCGTACGAGTAGCCGAAGTAGCTGATGCGCTGTGCGCCGAGGGCCGTGCGCAGCAGCTCGATGTCCCGGGCGGCGGAGACGGTGCCGACGTGCGGGAGTACGTCCGCGTGCTTGGCCTGGCAGGACTCGGCGAAGGACCGTACGCGGTCCAGGTTGGCCTGCTCGCCGGCCGCGTCGCGCGGTACGGAGTCGGGCCGGACGGGGGAGAAGTGGCCGGTCGCACAGTCGAGCACGGGTTCGCTCTTGCCGACCCCGCGCGGGTCGAAGCCGATCACGTCGTACTGGGCGGCCACGTCCTTGGGGAGGGCGGAGGCGATGAAGCCGGCCAGGCCGCGGCCGCTGCCGCCCGGGCCGCCGGGATTGACCAGCAGCGGTCCGGCGGAGGTGGCGGCGGTGTGCGGGACCCGGGTCAGGGCGAGGGTGATCTGGCGCCCGGTGGGCAGGTCGTGGTCGAGGGGGACCTTGAGGGAAGCGCACTGGAGCGTCGGGTAGCGGGGGGTCGCGCAGTCGGTCCAGCGCAGCGGTGCCTGCTTCGGCGCGGGGGCGGCCGGGGCGGCCGTGACCGGGCCCGCGAGGACGGCGGCGACGGTGGAGATCGACAGCAGGACAGCGGCGCGTTTCTTCAAGGGGTGCAGCATGGGGCCTCCCAGCCGAGGGTTCTGGGCGGAATCGTCCCGGAAACCGTGACGGGAAGGCGGGATTGGGCCGCCTATTGGCCCGATGTGATGACCTTGCGGGGGGTCGGGGGCGTCACAGGAGGGTGAGCTGCGTCGGCGCGGCGCGCACCGGCCGCTCGGGGGCGGTGATCGGGCGGGCCGCTCCGCGGCCGCTCGGGCCGATGCCGAATTCGGCCGCCAGCTCGTGGACTTGGCGGGTGATCTGCGGCTGGCACCGGGTGGGCGCGTACGAGCCGCCCGCGTACATCCGCTCGTACCGCTCGACGAGGTGCGGATGGTGCTCGCCCAGCCAGGCCGTGAACCACTCGCGCGCCCCGGGCCGCAGATGGAGTACCAGGGGTGTCACCGAGGTGGCGCCGGACTCGGCGATGGCGCCGGCCCGCACCTCGTGGAAGGTGATCCCGCGGAACTCCTGGGTGTCGAACGTGCGGGTCACGACGGCGTCGGCCCCGAAGAGGGCAGCGCTCCGCCCCGGCCCGTCGGTCAGGTTGTCCCAGCGCATGGCGCCTCCCTCGGGTAGTTATCCGCCCGAGAATAGAACAAACGTTCCCATGATCGTGCGGGTCAGGGCAGGGCGGGGTGGTTCGGGTAGACGGCGGGGCTCGACTCGGCCTCGTACGCCCTGGCGGAGGATGGCGTCATAGCCGGTGGCGCATCCGCGGCCGGCTGAGTCATCGGCGGCGCAGGCCCATGCGGCGCCGGGAGCGTGAGGTGTCGCCGTGGCCGCGGTCGCGCTGGAGGTCAGTGACAGGGCCCCTGCGGTCGGGGCGGTGGCGGCAGTGGCCAGGACGAGACGCCGGATGCGGGTGCCGCGCATGGGGTACCCCTTGTGATCGGGCGGTGACCGCACGAGTCGGCGCGGTGTGGGGATCCGTCTTCCGTCGGGCCCGAGGGCGGCGGCCGCGTCATGCCGCTCGATGTCGTGGCGTGACACCTCCCCGTTCAGGGTGTGCGGCCGTCCGGACGTGCCCCCCCCGGGACGCGCTCCTCGTACGCGTCCGCCGCCGCCCGCGAACCGGAGCGGCCGGTGGTCGTGCGGACCGGATTTGGGCGCCCGCCCCTGAGGTGGTTGGCTTCGCGGTGACGAGCGGACACAACTGCTGGAGGAACAGCTATGGCGCAGGTCGAGGCCACCACGGAGCGGATCATCGCAGCCGACGCGGAGACCGTGTTCGACGCGCTGGCGGACTACGCCGGGACCCGGGGGAAGCTGCTGCCCGAGCACTTCAGCGAGTATGAGGTGCGCGAGGGCGGCGACGGCGAGGGCACCCTGGTGCACTGGAAGCTCCAGGCCACGAGCAAGCGCGTACGGGACTGCCTGCTGGAGGTCAGCGAGCCCACCGACGGCCAGCTGGTGGAGAAGGACCGCAACTCCTCCATGGTCACCACCTGGGTCGTCACCCCGGCCGGCGAGGGCAAGTCCAAGGCCGTCGTCTCCACCGTGTGGAACGGCGCCGGCGGCATCGGCGGCTTCTTCGAGCGCACCTTCGCCCCCAAGGGCCTCGGGCGCATCTACGACACCGTGCTGGCCAACCTGGCCGCCGAAGTCGAGGCCTGAGCCCGGACGTTGCACGGTTCCTAGGGCCTGCCGTCACATTCCCGTCGTCGCCCGCGGGGCAGACGGGAATGTGACGGCAGGCCCTAGCGGCTCACCGGATCGGGTGGAATTCCCCGGCCGAGGTGAGCCGCCGGAAGCCGGGCGTGGCCCCGGGCCGGGGCGGGCCCGGGCGGCTAGGCTGGATGCCCGCGCGTGCCGCCCGCGACGCGCGCGACCGAGCGCGCGCCACCGCCCGCGCGCGACCGACCGCCCGGGGGCCCGATGAAGATCCTCATCTCCGCCGACATGGAAGGCGCCACCGGGGTCACCTGGCCTGCGGACGTGCTGCCCGGGACGCCGCAGTGGGAGCGCTGCCGGTCGATGTTCACCTCCGACGTCAACGCGGCCGTCCTCGGCTTCTACGACGGAGGCGCGGACCAGGTCCTCATCAACGAGGCCCACTGGACCATGCGCAATCTGCTGCTGGAGCGCCTCGACGCCCGCGCCGAGATGCTCACCGGCCGCCACAAGTCGCTCTCCATGGTCGAGGGCGTCCAGCGGGGAGACGTCGACGGGATCGCCTTCGTCGGCTACCACATGGGAGCGGGCTCCGAAGGGGTCCTCGCCCACACCTACCTCGCCAACTCCATCACCGGCGTCTGGCTCAACGGGATCCGCGCGAGCGAGGGGCTGCTCAACGCCCACGTCGTCGCCGAGTACGGAGTCCCGGTCATCCTGGTCACCGGCGACGACCTGACCTGTGTCGACGCCGCCGGCTACGCCCCGGACGCGGTGACCGTCGCGGTGAAGGACCACGTCTCGCGCTACGCCGCCGTGTGCCGGACCCCCGCCCGCACCGCCGCCGACATCCGCGCCGCGGCCAAGGAGGCCACGGGCCTCGCCGGCCGGCGCGTTCCTGCACCCGGCGGCGGTCCGTACACCGTGGAGCTGGAGTTCGACGCCGAGCACCTGACGATGGCCGCCACCGTCGTCCCGGGTGCGGAGCGGTGCGGCGAGCGCAGGATTTCGTACACGAGCGAGACGATGTACGAGGGGATCCGGACCTTCAAGGCGGTCACGACGGTCGTCTCGGCAGCCGTGGAGGAGCAGTATGGCTGACATGCCCGCAGTCACCACCCAGGTTCCGGCCCAGGTGCAGGACCGTGCCCCGGACGACGCCGTCGACCAGGCCGCCCTCGACGAGGTGGTCGAGTTCACCTCCGGCCTCATCCGCATCGACACCACCAACCGGGGCGGCGGCGACTGCCGTGAGCGCCCCGCCGCCGAGTACGCCGCCGAGCGGCTCGCCGCCGCCGGACTGGAGCCGGTCCTCCTGGAGCGCACCCCCGGCCGCACCAACGTCGTGGCCCGGATCGAGGGCACCGAGCGCGGCGCCGAGGCACTCCTGGTCCACGGCCATCTCGACGTGGTCCCGGCCGAGGCCGCCGACTGGAGCGTGGACCCCTTCTCGGGGGAGGTCCGGGACGGCGTGGTCTGGGGCCGCGGCGCGGTCGACATGAAGAACATGGACGCGATGGTGCTGGCCGTCGTACGGGCCTGGGCGCGGGCCGGGGTGAAGCCGCGCCGGGACATCGTGATCGCCTTCACCGCCGACGAGGAGGACAGCGCCGTCGACGGCTCCGGCTTCCTCGCCGACCGGCACCCGCACCTCTTCGAGGGCTGTACGGAGGGCATCAGCGAGTCTGGCGCCTTCACCGTGCACCCCGGCCCCGGACAGCCCGCCCTCTACCCGATCGCGGCCGGTGAACGCGGCACCGCCTGGCTGAAGCTGACGGCCCACGGCACCACCGGGCACGGCTCCAAGCCGAACAGGGCCAACGCCGTGAGCCGCCTCGCCGCAGCCGTGGCCCGGATCGGCGCGTACGAGTGGCCGGTCCGCCTCACCGGCACCGTCGTCGCCTGCATCACCGAACTCGCGGCGGTGCAGGGCCTGTCGGTCGACCCCCGGGCCCCCGGCTTCGACCTCGACCAGGTCCTCGGCCGGATCGGCCCGGCCGCCGCCCTGCTGGAGGCGACCGTACGCAACAGCGCCAACCCGACGATGCTCAGCGCCGGTTACAAGCTCAACGTGATCCCCGGCCAGGCCACCGCCTACGTGGACGGCCGGATGGTGCCGGGCGGCGAGGCCGAGTTCATCGCCACCCTCGACGCGCTCACCGGCCCGGACGTCCGCTGGGAGTTCCACCACCGCGAGGTGGCGCTCGAAGCCCCGGTGGACGGGCGGACGTACGGGATCCTGCGCGAGTCCATCGAGCGGTTCGACCCGGACGGGCACGTCGTGCCCTTCTGCATGGCGGGCGGCACCGACGCCAAGCAGTTCTCCCGTCTCGGCATCACCGGCTACGGCTTCTCCCCGCTGAAGCTGCCGCCCGGCTTCGACTACTGGTCCCTCTTCCACGGTGTGGACGAGCGGGTCCCCGTCGACGCCCTGCACTTCGGGGTCCGCGTCCTCGACCACGCGCTGCGGACTCTGTGAAGGGGACCCTGTGATGGAGGTCGTGCCGACCCGGCCCTACGGGAGCTGGCCCTCTCCCATCGACGCGGAGCTCGCCGCCTCGCTCGACGGCCGGCCCGAGTACGTGGGCACGGTCGGCCCCGAGGTGTGGTGGACCGAGCCCCGGCCGCAGGAGGGCGGCCGCCGGGCCCTGGTGCGCCGCCCCGCGGACGGCGCACCCACGGTCACGGCGCTGCCCGCGCCGTGGAACGTGCGCAGCCGGGTCACCGAGTACGGCGGCCGCCCCTGGGCCGGAGCCGAACGGGCCGAGGACGGGCCGCTGCTCGTCTTCGTCCACTTCGCCGACCAGCGGCTCTACGCCTTCGAGCCGGACGCGCCCGACGGCGGACCGCGGCCCCTCACCCCCGTCTCCGGTGTCGGCGGCGGACTGCGCTGGGCCGACCCGGTGCTGCGCGGCGGCGAAGTCTGGTGCGTGCTGGAGGAGTTCACCGGCCCCGCCCCGACCGACGTACGCCGGGTGCTGGCCGCCGTACCGCTGGACGGGTCGGCGGCACAAGACCGGTCGGCGGTGCGGGAGCTGACCGACGACCGGTACCGGTTCAGCACCGGGCCCCGGCTCTCCCCCGACGGGCGCAGCGCGGCCTGGCTGGTGTGGGACCACCCCCGGATGCCCTGGGACGGCACCGAGCTGCGGCTCGCCGAGGTCACCGCGGACGGGACCCTCTCCGGGCCCCGAACCGTGCTCGGCGGCCCCGACGAGGCCATCGCCCAGGTCGAGTGGACGGCCGACGGGACCCTCCTCGCGGTGAGCGACCGCGGCGGCTGGTGGAACCCGTACCGCGTGGACCCGGGGACGGGCTGGGCGGTCAACCTGTGCCCCCGGGAAGAGGAGTTCGGCGGCCCGCTGTGGAAGCCCGGGCTCTCCTGGCTCGCCCCGCTCCCCGACGGGCTCGTCGCCGTCCTGCACGGGCAGGGCTCCTCGGTGCTCGGCATCCTCGACCCCGAGAGCGGGGACCTGGTGGACGCGGCCGGCCCGTGGACGGCCTGGCAGCCGGCCCTCGCCGTCAGCGGCACCCGCGTCTACGGGGTCGCCGCGAGCCCGCGCAGCGCGTACGAGGTGGTGGAGCTGGACACGGCCACCGGGCACGCCCGGGTGATCGGCGCTCACGGTGCGGACCGGGTCGCCCCGGCCTACTACCCGGAGCCGCAGAGCCGGACCTTCCTCGGGCCCGACGACCGGGAGATCCACGCGCACGTCTACCCGCCGCACCACCCCGCGGTGCGCGCCCCGGCCGACGAACTGCCCCCGTACGTGGTGTGGGCGCACGGCGGACCCACCGACCACGTCCCGCCCGTACTCGACCTGCACATCGCCTACTTCACCTCGCGCGGCATCGGCGTGGTCGAGGTGAACTACGGCGGCTCCACCGGCTACGGCCGTGCCTACCGGGAGCGGCTGCGCGAGCAGTGGGGCGTGGTCGACGTCGAGGACTGCGCGGCGGTGGCGCGGGCGCTGGCCGCCGAGGGCACCGCCGACCCGGCCCGGCTCGCCATCCGCGGCGGCAGCGCGGGCGGCTGGACGGCGGCGGCCTCGCTGGCCGCGACCGACCTGTACGCCTGCGCGGCGATCATCTACCCGGTGCTGGACCTGCTCGGCTTCGCCGAGGAGACCCACGACCTGGAGTCCCGCTACATCGACAGTCTGGCCGGACCGCCGCAGACCCTCGCCGTACGGTGCCGCGAGCGCTCGCCGGTGGCTCGCGCCGACCGGATCACGGCCCCGTTCGCCCTGCTCCAGGGGCTGGACGACCCGATCTGCCCACCGGCCCAGGCGGAGCGGTTCCTCGCCGCCATGCAGGGGCGGCAGGTACCGCACGCGTACGTGACCTTCGAGGGCGAGGGGCACGGCTTCCGGCGGGCGGACACGATGATCCGCGCGCTGGAGGCCGAACTGTCGCTGTACGCCCAGGTCTTCGGTATCGAGCGCACCGACGTCCCCCGGCTGGAACTGTGGCTCTGAGTCAGGCGGTGTGCAGCCAGACGCGGAGCGGGCCGAGCGGGGTGAAGCCGGCGCGTACGGCGGCGCCGAGGTCGTCGCCCGTCTCGTAGCCGACGACCGGCAGGTCCGGCCAGCGGGCGGTGATCGCGGTGAGGGCGCCCGTCCAGGCGGCGTCGGTGTCGGCGTCGTCGTGCGCGAAGAGGTTGGACAGGCCCACCACCGGGTCGCCGCCGCGGTTCGCGACGGCTCCCGCCACGATCCGGCCGTCGGCGCGGCCCGCCAGGAAGGCGACGTCCTCGCCCAGCAGGCCCGGGTGGAACAGTCCGGTGCACTCCTCGCCGTCCCAGGCGGCCTCCCAGGCCTCCAGTTCGTCGGCGGTGGTCACCTCGGACCACTCCAGCCGCGAGCCCGCGGCCGCCGGGGCCCCGGCCGGGCGGTGGATCCACCGGGCCTCGAAGAGCACCTCGAAGCCGTCCGAGGCCAGGTCCAGGTCGGCGAAGCTGTCCTTGACCGAGCAGCCGGGGCTGTCGGTGTCGATCGCGTCGACCAGCCCGGCCGCCGAGGCGCCCGGGGCGATGGACACGGCGTCGGGGTAGAGCGGCGGGGTCCGGCGCGCACTCGTCCAGACGCCCGGCGCGAACGTGCCGGCCGGTCCGTGGCCGCGCACGACGGCGTCGCACCATTCGGCGTTGTTGCGTGCCGCGGCGAGCAGGAGTTCTTCGGTATCCCGGATCGTGATCACCGGGGGATCCTGCCACACCGCCTAGCCTGGCGCGATGAGTATTTCCGCGTACCTCCGCGAAGGCGACCGGGTGGGCCTGCGGCCCTTCCGGCCCGCCGACGGGCCCGAGTTCACCGCGCGCGTGCGCGAGAGCCGCGAGCTGCACCGGCCGTGGCTGTTCCCGCCCGCCACCATCGAGGAGTACGAGCCCTACGCGGCCCGGCTGACCGACGGTGACGGCCGCGCCGGGTTCCTCGTCTGCGAGCGGGGGACCGGAGCCATCGCCGGGTTCGTCAACATCAACAACATCGTGCGCGGTGCCTTCCGGTGCGGAGCCCTCGGCTACGGAGCCTTCGTGCACGCCGCCGGCCGCGGGCTGTTCCACGAGGCCCTGCGCCTCGTCCTCGCGCAGGCCTTCGCCCCGGCCGGGCAGGGCCTCGGCCTGCACCGCCTGGAGGCCAACATCCAGCCCGGCAACACGGCCTCGATCGCGCTGGTCCGCGGCGCCGGATTCCGGCTGGAGGGGCTCTCCCCGGCCTTCCTCCACGTCGACGGGGCCTGGCGCGACCACGAGAGGTGGGCCGTGACCGCCGGAATGCCGCTGCCGTAGGAGGCATTCCGGCCCGGTATCGAGGCAGGATGGATCCATGCGATCCCTCGTGCTCCTCGACGCCCCGTCCAACCTCGGCCTGCGCCCGCCCGCGCCCGGCACCGTACCCGGCGTCTACAAGCTGGCCGGGGCCCTGCGCGAACGGGGCCTGCTGGCCCGGCTCGGCGCACGCGAGGGCGGGGTGGCGGTCCCGCCGCGGTACGACCGCGGCGACTGGAAGGAGGGCGACGGCGTCTTCCACGCCGACGCCCTGGCCGCGTACACGCTCCTCCTCGCCGACCGGATCGAACGGCACCTGCGGGAAGGTGAGTTCCCCGTCGTGCTCGGCGGGGACTGCTCCATCCAGCTCGGGGCCTCGCTCGCCATGCGCAGGCTCGGCCGGTACGGACTGGCCGCGATCGACGGCTCCGCCGACTTCCGCCACCCCGGCAACGAGGCCGTGAACGGGCCGGTCGGCGCCGCGGGCGGGGAGGAGCTCGCCCTCGCCACCGGGCGCGGGCAGGCCGCCCTCGCCGACCTGGAGGGCCGGTCGCCGTACCTGCGGGACGAGGACGTGCGGCTCTTCGGCATCCGGGACGGGGACGGCGACCTCCCGGAGCTGCGCGCGGCCGGGATCCGTACCGCCACCGTCGGGGAGATCCGCGAGCACGGCGCCGGGCCGGTGGCCCGGGCGGCGCTGGACGGGCTGCACCCGCCGGTGACCGACGGCTTCTGGGTGCACCTGGACGCCGACGTGCTGGACCCGAGTGTCATGCCGGCCGTGGACAGCCCCGACCCCGGCGGCCTGCTCCCCGGTGAACTCGCCGAACTTCTGGGTGTGTTGGTGAGCTCCCCGCGCTGTGTCGGGATCAACGTCACGATCTACGACCCGGACCTGGACCCGGACGGCCGTGCGGGCGCGCTGCTGGCCGACCTGGTCGTGGGCGCCTTCGCGTAGGCCTTCGAACTGGCCTTTGCGTAATCCTGACCGGTGGTGATCCGCGGAACCCCTGTGCACCGGCCGCCGTGGCGTGTTCCATTTCCCTCATGGCCACCACCGTCCGCCGCGCCGTACTGACCCTCCCCGCAGCCCCGTTGGGCCCCGAGAACCCGCTGCCCGCCCTGCGCGCGCCCGACGGGGTGCACGCGCTGGACGATCGGTCGCGCGACGGGCTGCCGCGCGACATGGCGCGGCAGATCGGGTACGAGCCGCTGCGTTCGCTGCTGCCCGTCCGGATCCGGGACGGCTACCGGCGGGAGCGCCCGGAGCGGGAGTTCGAGTCGATCGTCATCGAGAACGAACACCTGCGGGTCACCGTGCTCCCGGGCCTGGGCGGGCGCGTCCACTCGCTCGTGCACCTGCCCACCGGGCGTGAACTGCTCTACCGCAACCCGGTGTTCCAGCCCGCCAACTTCGCCCTCAACGGGGCCTGGTTCTCCGGCGGCATCGAGTGGAACACCGGCGCCACCGGACACACCACCCTGTCCTGCGCCCCGCTGCACGCCGCTCTCGTCCCGGCCCCGGACGGTGGTGTGATGGTCCGGCTGTGGGAGTGGGAGCGGCTGCGCGACCTGCCCTTCCAGGTGGACCTGTGGCTCCCGGAGGACTCGGAGTTCCTCTACGTCGGTGTGCGCGTGCGCAATCCGCACGAGCGCCCCGCGCCCGTGTACTGGTGGTCCAACATCGCGGTCCCCGAGGACGCGGGCACCCGCGTCCTCGCCCCCGCCGACGAGGCCTGGAACTTCGGCTACGAGCGCTCGCTGCGCCGCGTCCCGGTCCCGGAGTGGGAGGGCGTGGACCGCACGTACCCGCTGCGCAGCGAGTATCCGGCCGACTTCTTCTACGAGGTCCAGGACGGGGCCCGGCCCTGGATCGCCTCCCTGGACGCCGACGGCCGGGGGCTCGTGCAGACCTCCACCGGACGGCTGCGCGGGCGCAAGCTGTTCGTGTGGGGCGCGGGCGGCGGCGGCCGCCGCTGGCAGGAGTGGCTGACCGATCCGGGCACGGGCGGCTACGCGGAGATCCAGGCCGGGCTGGCCAGGACCCAGCTGGAGCACGTCCGGCTGGAGGGCGGGGCGGAGTTCAGCTGGCTGGAGGCGTACGGGCCGCTGGCCGCGGAGCCCGCGGCGGTCCACGGGGCCGACTGGGCGGCGGCCCGCGGCTCGGCGCAGCACGCGCTGGAACGCGTACTGCCCCGGGAGCGATTGGACGCGGCCTACGAGGCGTGGCGCGGCCGCGCCGACAGCGAGCCGGGGGAGCGGCTGGCGACGGGGTCGGGGTGGGGCGCGCTGGAGGTGCTGTGCGGCGGCTTCAAGCTGCCGGGCACCCCCTTCGAGGAGGCCACGCTCGGTGAGGCCCAGCAGCCGTGGCTGGAGCTGTGGCGCACGGGGGTCTTCCCGGCCCCGCGCCGGGTGGCTCCGCCGGGGCCGAGCCTGGTCGCCGCGCACTGGCGGGACATGCTGGAGACGGCCCCGGCGGAACCGCTGACCGAGTACCACCTGGGCGTGGCGCAATGGCATGCCGGTGACGTGGCCCAGGCGGTACGGAGCTGGGAGCGCGGGCTGGCGCTGGCCCCGTCGCGGTGGCCGCTGCTGCGCTGCCTGGCGGTGGCGGACGCGCTGGCCGGCGACCCGGCGCGGGCGGCCGACGGGTACGCGGAGGCCTTCGACGACCTGGCCGGGGAGAGCCGGGGCAGTGAGCCGTGGACGGCTGCGGAGTCCGCGCTGGGTCAGGAGGCGATGGCGGCCCTGCTGGCCGCGGGGCGCCTGCCCGGGGCCCGGCGGGTCTGGGACCGGCTGCGGCCCGCCCTGCGCGAGCACGGCCGCTTCCGGCTCCTCGCTGCCAGGCTGCTGGCGGCGGAGGGCCATGTGGCCGCGGCCCGGCGGGTCTTCGAGGACGGCTTCGAGATCCCGGACCTCCGGGAGGGCGAGGAGATCCTGGGCGAGGTCTGGTCGGCCCTCACCGACCGGCCGCTGCCCGCGCGATACGACTTCCGGATGCGGCCGCCGGTGGGGTGACGCGCGGGCGTCAGGTCCGGCAGAGGATCTCGCCGTTCAGGACCGAGAACCAGGCGTCCGGGGACGCTCCCCAGGCGTGCCAGGCCCCGGCCACGGCGGCCAGGTCCGCGGCGGTCGCGTGGCCGCCGCGGACGGCGATGTCCGCGTACGAGGAGGCCGTCGTGCGGTCCGCCCACAGCGACGACCACCAGGCGCTCTCCTCCGGGCCGGCGAAGCACCAGGACGTCGCCGAGGACGCCACGTCCGAGAAGCCCGCCTCCCGCGCCCAGGCCCGCAGGCGCCGGCCCGCGTCCGGTTCGCCGCCGTTGGCGCGGGCGACCCGGCGGTACAGGTCCAGCCACTCGTCCAGCCCCGGCGTGGCCGGGTACCAGGTCATCGCCGCGTAGTCGGCGTCCCGCGCGGCCACGATCCCGCCCGGCCGGCACACCCGCCGCATCTCGCGCAGGGCCCGTACCGGGTCGCCGACGTGCTGCAGCACCTGGTGGGCGTGGACCACGTCGAAGGAGTCGTCCGGGAAGTCCAGCGCGTGGACGTCCGCCGTGGCGAACTCCACCCCGCTCACCCCCCGCTCCGCGACGTGCGCCCGGGCCTGCGCGACCACGTCCGCCGACGCGTCGACGGCGGTCACCCGGCCGCCCGGCGCCACCAGCTCCGCCAGATCGGCGGTGATCGTGCCCGGGCCGCAGCCCACGTCCAGCACCGACATCCCCGGACGCAGTTCGCCGATCAGGTACGCGGCGGAGTTCCGGGCCGTGCGCCAGCGGTGCGAGCGCAGCACCGACTCGTGGTGGCCGTGCGTGTAGACGGCGGTCTCCTGGTGGGCATCCATGGCCTGACCCTCCTCGTCGAAGCGTTGCCCTCACCGTAGACGATCAGTTCGTGATGTGAGATGCACGTTTCTACATGTGGACACCACCCCTGCGCGGCAAGGGGGTCCGGCCCGGCGGTGGCAGGGAGATCCGGGGGCGAGGAGAGTGGGGCCGAGGGGGCGGACCTCGTGCCACGGGACGGTGAGAGCCATGCCGGAAACGCTGCTCGAACGGCACGCCGAGGCGCTTCGGCTCTTCGGCGAGCGTCTGCGCGCCATCGGGGACGACCAGTGGGACGCGCCGACTCCGTGCACGGAATGGAGCGTGCGGGACCTGGTCAACCACGTCACCGGGGAGCAGCTCTGGATCCCGCCGCTGGTCACCGAGGGCCGCACGGTCGAGGAGATGGGCGACATGTTCTCGGGCGACGTGCTGGGCGATGACCCGGTCGCCGCCTGGGACCGGGCCGCGTCCGCCGCGCACGACGCCTTCGCCGAGCCCGGGGCGCTCGACCGGACCGTCAAGCTCTCCTACGGGCCCGCGCTCGGCTCCGCGTACTGCTCGGAGCTGACCGCCGACTGCGTCGTGCACACCTGGGACCTCGCCCGGGGCATCGGAGCCGACGACCGGCTGCCGGACGGTCTCGTCGAGTTCTCCATCAAGGAGGTCATGCCGTACGCCGACGGGCTCGCGGCGAGCGGAATGTTCGCCGCTCCGCTGGAGGTTCCGGCGGGAGCGAACGCGCAGACCAGGCTGCTGGCGCTGCTGGGGAGGCAGGGCTGATCGGCTTCTGCCGACGACGGTCGAAGGGGGCGTAGAGCGGGCATACAGTCACAAATAATCGTATAAAGGTCAGGGTTGGCGGAGCTGAGCGGGACGCGCGCGGAAGGCGGCAACGGTGGAGGGGATGCAGCGCACGACGGCGGAAGGCCGTGGTCCGGTGCGGTACGGGCCTCCAGCGCCTCAGCCGGGCCTGCCCGTGCTGCCCGAACTCCTCTCCGTCCTCGCCTCGGCCGCCGGACGCTCCGCCCCCGAGCCCGCCGGTGGCGGGGACGCCGTCCGCGAGGCCGCCTGCCGTTACTGGAGCCGGCGCGGGCTGCCGACCGCCCCGGAGGACGTGGCCGCGGGCCCGGGGGCCCCGGCGCTGCTGCTCGCGCTGCTCGGCGCCTACGGGGGCGACGTGATGCTGCCCCGGCCCTGTCCCGCCTGGTGGACCCCACAGGTCCGGCTGCTGGGACGGCAGGCCTACCACGTGCCGACCCCGGCCGAATGCGGCGGCATCCCGGACCCCTACGCCCTGCTGGAGACCGTACGGCGGGTGCGCGCCGAGGGCGGCGACCCGCGCGTGCTCCTGCTGTCGGTCGCCGACGACCCGACCGCGACCGTGCCCCCGCCCGAGATGCTGCACGAGGCCTGCGAGGCCGCCGCGTCCGCCGGGCTCTTCGTCGTCAGCGACGAGAGCTGGCGCGACACCGTCCACCGGCCGCACGACACGCTGGTCCTGAGCCCCGCCGAGATGCTCCCGGACCAGGCGGCCGTCCTCGTCGACCTGTCCGGAGCGCTGCTGCCCGCCGGCTGGCCCGCGGCCGTGGTCCGATTCCCCGATACCGCCAGGGGCACCTGGCTGCGCGCCCGTACCCTCGACGTCCTCACCGCCACCGGCGCGCTGGTCGCCGGCCCCGTCGCCGGGGCCGCCGCGCACGCGCTCGACGAACCCGACGCGGTCGCCGGCCGGGCCCGCGCGGCCGCCGCCCTGCACGGAGCGGTCGCCGCCGCCGCGCACCGGGAGCTGCTGGCCGTCGGCGCGCTGGCCCGGCCCCCGCAGGCCGGCCGGCACCTCTACGCCGACCTGACACCGCTGCGCGCCGGACTCGCCCGGCACGGGGTCGGCGACGCCATGGAGCTGGAGGACTGGCTCGGCGGGCGGCTCGGCGCGCCCACCCCGGGCGGGCAGCGGTTCGCGGACGAACCGGTCGCCCTGCGCGTGAGGCTGTCGACCGGGCCGCTGCTGGGCGCCACCCCGCAGGAGCGGCTGGCCGCGCTCACCGCCCGCGATCCGCTCGCCCTGCCGCACGTGCGGCGCTCCCTGGACCTGCTCGGTTCAGTCCTGGGCGGGCTGGCCTGATGCCCGACCCGGTGAACGGAGACTCCTGATGAGCGACAGGACGGACGCCCCCGCATCCACGGGGGCGGGTGCGGGCGCGGGCGCGGTACGGCAGGCCGCCGCCCGGCCGGCCGTCGCCCCGCCGCCGCTCCCCGGCACCCCGCGCCCGCTCGGCGAACACCGCCGCTGGCCCCGTTCCTTCGCCGACCGGCTCACCACCCCGCTCCCCGGTGTCCGCGGCTTCGCCCGGCTCGCCCGCGAGGGCGCCTTCCGGCCCGGCCCCGACGGGCTGCGAGGCATCCCCGACCTGCCGTACGAGCCGGCCCCGCTGCCCGCGGCGGAGCCCGGCACGGTCTGCGCCACCTGGGCCGGACACGCCAGCTGGGTGTTGCGTACCGGCGGGCTGACCGTGCTCACCGACCCCGTCTGGTCCCGGCGGATCCTCGGCACCCCGGCCCGTATGACACCCGTCGGGGTGCGCTGGGAGGACCTGCCGCCGGTGGACGCCGTGGTCATCAGCCACAACCACTACGACCACCTGGACGCGCCCACCCTCAAGCGGCTGCCGCGCGGCACCGCCCTCTTCGTCCCGGCGGGCCTGGCCGGCTGGTTCCGCCGCCGCGGCTTCACCCGGGTCGCCGAGCTCGACTGGTGGGAGTCGGCCGAACTGGGCGGCGTACGCTTCGAGTTCGTACCGGCCCACCACTGGTCCAAGCGCTCGCTGATCGACACCTGCCGGTCCCTGTGGGGCGGCTGGATCTTGACCGACACCCTGAGCCCCACGCCGAAGGAGCTCTACTTCGCGGGCGATACCGGCTACGGCCACTGGTTCGCGGAGATCGGCCGCCGCCACCCCGGTATCGACCTCGCGCTCCTGCCCATCGGCGCCTACGCCCCGCGCTGGTGGCTGGGCGACGTCCACGCCGACCCGGAGGAGGCCGTCCGGGCCTGCCTCGACCTCGGCGCCCGGCGGATGGCCCCCATGCACTGGGCCACCTTCGTCCTCTCCGCCGAGCCGGTCATGGAACCCCTGCACCGTGCCCGGGCCGCGTGGGCCCGCGCGGGCCTGCCCCGCGAACACCTCTGGGACCTTCCGATCGGCGCCTCACGCATGCTCGGAGACTAGGGCCTGTCACCCGGACCGCACGGGACGTCTAGCCCACGTCTAGCCCCAATGCCGTTGACATTGATCTGGATCGGTGAGACGACGTCATCGGGGGTGGTGGCATGGCGTCGTCTCTGCCGGATCTGGCCGGGGTGGGTGTGCTGACCCGGATGTATCCGCCGTGGCTGGTGGACGAGGTCGTGGCCCAGTGCGACCGGACGGAGAAGCGTCGGCGGCTGTTGCCGGCCCGGCTGGTGGTGTACTTCCTGCTGGCGATGGCATTGTTCTCGCCCGCGCCGTATCTGGAGGTCATGCGGCACCTTGCTGAGGGCCTGCGGTGGGCGGGGCTGTGGGGGTCGTGGCATCCACCGAGCAAGGCTGCCATCTTCCGGGCGCGTGGACGGCTCGGGGTCGAACCGATGGCCGCGCTGTTCGACAGATGCGCCCGACCGCTGGGCACGCCCGCGATGCCCGGGGTGTTCTGGAGGGGCTGGCGGCTGATGGCCATCGACGGCACCCGTTTCGATGTCGCCGACAGTGCGGCGAACGCCGCTGAGTTCGGCCGCCCTGGGACCGGCCGCGGGGAAGGCACCGGCGGATATCCGCAGGTCCAGGTCGTCGCTCTGGTCGAATGCGGCACCCACGCCGTCGTCGATGCGGTGCTCGGCGGCTGGCATGACGGCGAGGTCCGCCTCGCCGAGGACCTGGAACGCTCACTGACCGAGGACATGCTCGTCCTGGGCGACCGCAACCTGCCCTCGACCCGGTTATGGCGAGCCCTGACCAGCAGCGGCGCTGACCTGTGCTTCCGCGCCAAGACCAACCGCCGCCTGCCCGTCCTGCAAACACTGCCCGACGGGTCCTGGCTCACCGTGATCCAGGCCGGAGACGACAAGAAGGCCGGCCGCGAGCCGGTGGCGGTCCGCGTGATCCGCTACCGCCTGGACGACCCGGGACGACCCGGCGAGGACCAGTACGTGCTGCTGACCTCGGTCCTGGACCCGGTCCGGGCCCCGGCCGCTGACCTGGCCGCGCTCTACCCGCAACGCTGGGAGTGCGAGAGCGTCCTGGACGAGATCAAGACCCATCAGCGCGGCGCCAAGACCGTTGTCCTGGCCAGCAAGACGCCCACCGGCGTCCGCCAGGAGATCTATGCCCACCTGCTGGTGCACCACGCCCTGCGCGCGCTGATGGCCGAAGCGGCGGCCGGTGGTCCCGAGCCGGTCGACTGTGACCGGCTCTCCTTCACCACCGCCCTGCGGGCGGCCCGCCGCACCGTGACCATCCTGCCCGGCTCTTTTTCCCCCTGACCACCTGCACAGGGCCTGGCGGCATTTCCGCGCCGAGGTCACCGAGCGGCTCCTGCCCCCGAGGCGACTGCGCAGCCAGCCCCGGGTCGTCAAACGCAAGATGTCGAACTACAAGGCCAAGGCCAGTCGCCACCGCGACTGGCCCCAGCCAACCCGGCCCTCACACGACGCCATCGTGATCCAACCGCCATAAAGCAACGGCATTGCGTCTAGCCCCGTCTAGCCCTCCTGCCGGGTCCGTCCCCGCAGTCGGCGCCACCCCGGCGGGACCGCGCTGACCAGCAGGGTCAGGGCCACCGCGAGGGCCACGCCCTTCCAGGGCTCCGAGAAGAGCGAGCCGCCCAGGATGCCGATCAGGCTGTACGCCGCCGCCCAGGCGAGGCAGGCCGGGGCGTCGCCGCGCGCGAAGCGGCGCAGGGGAAGCCGCGCCAGCAGGCAGGCCAGCATCACCGGGATCCGCCCCGCCGGAACCAGCCGGGACACCACCAGGACCAGCACCCCGTGCTCGTCCAGCCCCGTCCGCGCCCGCTCCAGCCGATCGGGCGTGGCGCGGCCGCGCAGCGCCTCCAGCCAGCGCGAGCCGCCCCGCGACCGCACGCCGCGCTGCCCGAGCCAGTACAGGGTGACGTCCCCGGTGAACGCCGCCAGCGCCGACACCGCGAACACCAACAACACCCCGTACGGCAGCGATTCGTGATGGAGCGCCACCACCGCAGCCGAGCTCACCAGCGCCCCCGTCGGGATCACCGGCACCAGCGCGCCGAGCGCCACCAGTACGAACAACGCCGGGTAGCCCACCGCCTGCTGGGTGGTCTCCGGCGGCACCTGTCCGGCCGCCGCCGTGACGTCGCGCCAGGTCACGGCAGCCGCACCCGCTCCCCGTGGGCCGGCACCCGTACGGTCACCTTCGGCGCGAGCCGCCCCGCGCGGCGCTCGAACTCCTCGCCCGGCGCGTGGAACTCGTGCGGACGCACCGCGTCCATCCCGATCGGCCAGAACGTCCCGTAGTGCACCGGGACCGCTGCCGCCGGGGCCAGCTCGGCCAGCGCCCGCGCCGCCCGCCCCGCGTCCAGGTGACCCGGGCCCAGGTACGGTCCCCAGCCGCCCACGGGAAGCAGGGCCACGTCCACCGGGCCGACCTCCCGGGCCATCGTGTCGAACAGCCCGGTGTCCCCGGCGAAGTAGGTACGGGCCGCGCCCTCGACCACGTACCCGAGGGCCGGCGCGAGGTGCGGCCCGAACGGCATCCGCCGTCCGTCGTGCAGGGCGCTGACCGCCCGTACCCGTACGCCGTCCCGCACCGGGACCTCGTCGCCCGGCAGCACCTCCGTCACCGCCAGCCCGCGCAGTCCGGCGATCCGCGCCAGCCCCGGCACCGCCCGGCGCGCACCCCGCGGCACCAGCAGCCGGGTGCCGGGCGCCAGCCGCTGCAGCGAGGGCAGGTGCAGGTGGTCGGCGTGCAGGTGCGACACCAGCACCGCGTCCGCGCGCGCCGCCTCGGGCGGGGGCACCGGCCCTCGGCGCCGCCGCAGATGGGCGAGGCGCCGGGCGAACAGCGGATCCGTCAGCAGCCGGACCCCGGAGTCCTCGACCGTGCACGTGGCATGCCCCCACCAGGTGATCTCCACCGGCATCCGGCCCTCCCTCCCACGCCCGTCCCGTCCCCTCACCGAGCCTAAGCCGCCCCGGGGAAGCAGGGCACGTCCACGCGGCCGCTTGGAGGCTTCCCCCCTGGATCCGCCCGGAACCGGAACGACGCCGCCCTCTCCTCCCCGGCCGCCGATCGGAGTAGGGTCGGGCGGCATGGAAGAGCTGCGCGTGGCCGCGATCGCCAGCCTGGCCCCGCTCGAAGACCTCGACGCCGACCCCTTCGCCGTGGACACCCGGACCCAGCACGCCGTGTGCGCGCGCTGGGCGGCCGACCACGGGTACGTCGTGACCAGGCAACTGCTCGTCTACGGGCTGCGCGCCGACCACTGCGGGCTCTGGTCCGACATCGACGCCGGGCAGGTCGACCTCTTCGTCGCCGCCAACCACCGCGTGCTGGCCCGCGCGCTGCGCTCCGTCGAGGAGTTCAGCGCCGAGTGCGAGCGGCGCGGGGTGCGCCTGGAGACCGCCGGGCACCAGGAACCGCCGTACACCTCCGCGATGAAGGCCGAGGTGCACCGCCGGCTCTCCATGCCGACCGCCGGCTACGACGGCACCTGAGCGGCGCCTCCTCCGCGCCCGTGCGCCGCCCCTGTGCGCCGTCCGTGTCGCCCGGCCCGGTGAGCCGGGCTGTGCGAGCCTGGAAGGCGGGACGGGGCGCGCGGAAGGTGGAGCGTGGTGCGAGGACGGTGGCGGACCGCGGGCGGCGCCCTGGTGCGTGTGATCCTCGTCTGGGCGGTGTCCACGCTGACGATGCTCGCGCTGGCCGGGATCCTGCCGGACTTCCGGCTCCGGTCCGGCGACGACGACAGCATCACGCAGATCGGGCTGACCGCCGCCCTGGGCGCCGGGGCCTTCGGTCTGCTGAGCGCGCTCGTCTGGCCCGTGCTGGTACGGGCCCTGCTGCTGGTGCCCGCCCTGGTGCTCGGCCTGCTCGTCTTCTTCCTGAACGGCTCGCTGCTGCTCATAGCCCTCAGCCTGGTCCCCGCCGGGGGCGAGGTGGCCCCCGAGACCGCGGTGGTCGTGGCCGCCGTGATGTCCGCCGTGGCCTCGGCGACCTCGACGGCGCTCGCGGTGCGCGACGACGAGGCGTACCGGCGGCGGCTCTACCGCCTCGCCGACCGGCGCCGCCGCAAGGGGAGGGGGACGGGCGCGCCCGGGGCCTTCGGGTCCGCGCCCGGGCTGGTCTTCCTCCAGCTCGACGGGGTCGGGTACGAGGTGCTGCGCCGGGCCGCGGGCAGCGGCCTGATGCCGACCGTCTCCGACTGGCTGGACGGCAGCCACCGCATCGTGTCCTGGCGCACCGACTGGTCGAGCCAGACCGGCGCCAGCCAGCTCGGCATCCTGCACGGCTCCAACTTCGACGTGCCCGCGTTCCGCTGGTACGAGAAGGACACCGGCGAGGTGATGGTCTGCAACCGGCCCACCAGCGCCGCCGAGCTCCAGCGGCGGGCGGTGGAGCGGACCGCGGACGGCGGGCTGCTCACGCTCGACGGGGCCAGCCGGGGCAACCTGTTCAGCGGTGGCGCGGACCAACTGGCGCTCGTGCTCTCGGTATCCGCCCGCCGCGGGCGGGCGAACCGCTCCCGCGCCGGCTACTTCGCGTACTTCTCCGATCCGGCCAACGCCGTCCGCACGGCCCTGTCCTTCGTCGCCGAGGCCTGCCGGGAGACCGGCCAGTCGCTGCGCGCGCGGATCCGCGGGGACCGGCCGCGCGTGGCGCGCGGCGGGCTGTACCCGCTGATCCGGGCCTTCGCGACCGTGGTCGAACGGGACGTGGTCGTGGCGGCGGTGATCGGCGACATGCTCGCCGGGCGCGCCGCGGTCTACGCCGACCTCGTCGCCTACGACGAGGTCGCGCACCACTCCGGCCCGCACGGCCGGGACACCGACCGGGTGCTGCAGCGCCTGGACCGGAGCCTCGCGCTGCTCGCCCGGGTCGCCGAGCACGCGCCGCGCGCGTACCGGATCGTGCTGCTCTCCGACCACGGCCAGAGCCCGGGGGAGACCTTCCTCAGCCGGTACGGGCTGACCCTCAAGGACCTGGTCCGGGCGGGCTGCGGGCTTCCGGTCTCCCGTCGGGCGGGCCGCACCCGCAGCGGGGCCGAGGCGCGGGCGGCCGTCCTGGCGGCCCTGCACCGGCCGGTGGAGGAGGACGCGGAGGCCTCCCAGGGGCCGGGCCCCGGCCCGGTGGTGCTCGCCTCGGGCAATCTCGGGCTGATCTCCTTCCCGGACGTCCCGGGCCGGGCCTCGCGCGAACGCGTCGAGCGCGCGTACCCCGCCCTGCTGCCCACCCTGGCGAACCACCCCGGCGTGGGCTTCCTGCTGGTGGACGGCGTGGTGCTGGGCCGGGGCGGGACGGTGGCGCGCCTCGACGTGCCGGGGGAGGCGGAGGAACTGCTGGCTCCCTTCGGCCCCGGGGCGGCCGGGGCCGTGCGCCGGACCGACACCTTCCCGCACGTGGCCGACGTGATGGTGAACTCGGCGTACGACCCGCGGACGGGCACGGTACACGCCTTCGAGGAGCAGATCGGCTCGCACGGGGGCCTCGGCGGGGAACAGGGGCACCCGTTCCTGATGTGGCCGACGGAACTGTCGGATCCGGGCGGTGAGCTGGCGGGCGCCGAGGCGGTGCACGGCGTACTGCGCCGCTGGCTGCGGGAGGCGGACGGGCCGCAGCTGCCGGTGGCCCCGCGGGCGGCTCCGCCCGTCGCCCTGCCGGCGGAGGATTCCCGGCCGGAGGGCACCACCGGCGGAATCTTTCCTTCCGCGGCTACGCCCGCGCAGGACGAAAACCACTGATTTGGTGCCGCCTTTGCGGTGGTCAACCATGTGTTGACCTGCCCACCATGTGAGACACCCTGAGGCGCACCACCGTGACCAGCACCGCAGCACCGCCGACCGAGGCCGCACCCGTCCCCGAGCCTCCCGCGCCCGGCCGGGAGGACACCCGGCGCTTCGGCCTTCCCGTCGCCACCTGCCTGGTCATGGGCAACATCATCGGCGGCGGGATCTTCCTCCTCCCCGCCTCGGTGGCCCCCTTCGGCACCATCAGCCTCGTCGCGTTCGCGGTGCTCACCCTCGGCGCGGTCGCCCTCGCCCTCGTCTTCGGCCGTCTCGCCCGGCGGCACCCGCAGACCGGCGGCCCGTACGTCTACGCCCGCGCCGCGTTCGGCGACTTCGCCGGATTCCTCGCCGCCTGGAGCTACTGGATCACCACCTGGGTCTCCAACGCGGCCCTCGCGGTGGCGGCCGTCGGCTACCTCTGCGTGCTCTTCCCGGCCGTCGGCGCGCACAAGTGGTCCATGTGCCTGGCCGCCCTCGCCGTGCAGTGGCTGCCGGCGCTCGCCAACCTGGCCGGCACCCGGTACGTCGGCGCCGTCCAACTCGTCTCCACCGTCCTGAAGTTCGCCCCGCTGCTGCTCGTCTCCGTGGGCGGCCTCCTCTTCTTCGACCCGGCCAACCTCGGCCCCTTCCGGGCCACCGACCAGAGCGCGGTCGGCGCCGTCTCCGCCTCCGCGGCGATCCTGCTCTTCAGCTACCTGGGCGTCGAATCCGCCGCCGTCAGCGCAGGCGAGGTCCGCGACCCGGCGCGCAACGTCGGCCGGGCCACCATCCTGGGCACCGTCGGCGCGGCCACCGTCTACCTGCTGGGCACCCTCTCCGTCTTCGGCCTGGTCCCCCACGACAGCCTGGTCTCCTCCCAGGCCCCCTTCACGGACGCGGTCAACGCCATGTTTTCCGCAGACGGAGGGGCCGGCGGCACCTGGGGCGGCACCGTCGTCGCCTGCGCGGCGGTGATCTCGATGGCGGGCGCCCTCAACGGCTGGACCCTGCTCAGCGCGCAGACCCCGTACGCCGCCGCCAAGGACGGCCTCTTTCCGAAGGCCTTCGAGACGAAGAAGCGCGGCGTCCCGGTGGTCGGCGTGGTCGTCACGGCCGTCCTCGCCTCGGCGCTGACCGTCTACAACTACACGGCGGGCTCGACGGGCGTCTTCGAGATCCTGGTCCTGGTCACCACCTTCACCGCGACCGTCCCGTACCTGCTCTCCACCGCCGCGCAGCTCTACTTCCTGCTCTCGGGCCGGTCCGAGCGCGTCCACCGGGGCCGCCTGGTCCGTGACGCCGCGCTCGCCTGCCTGGCCTTCGGCTTCTCGATGTGGCTGGTGGCCGGCTCAGGCTACGCCGCCGTCTACCAGGGCGTGATGTTCCTGTTCGCGGGCGTACTCGTCCACGCGGTGATGTCCGCCCGGCGGCGGCGGGCCATCGTTTCGCCCGCGGGGTAATTTGGAGGGAGAGGACAGCCAGGGGGGCTCTAAGGGGTCGCCATGTCCGCGATCAGCAACACCATCGACATCGACCGCAGCCCCGAGGACGTCTACTCGTACGTGACGGACCCCACGCACCTGCCGGAGTGGCAGGACAGCGCCGTGTCCGTCGTACCGATGGGCGACCTCCCCGTCCACGTCGGCTCGAAGGTCCTCGTCACCCGGCAGATCGGCAAGCGCAGGGTCCCCACGACCATGGAGTTCACGGAACTCGACCCGCCGCGGAGCTGGCACATCCACGGCGTCGACGGGCCGGTCCGGCCGGACGTACGGGGCCGTATCGAACCCCTCGACGGCGGGGCGCGTTCACGCGTGACCCTGTCCGTCGACTTCGAGGGCCACGGCATGGGCAGGGCCCTGGTCCCCCTCGTGGTCAAGCCCATGCTCCGCAAGGAGATGCCCCGGGGCGAGGAGAAGCTGAAGCACCTGCTGGAGCACTCCGCGAGCTGACTCGCGGGGACCGGGGAAAACCGGGTGCTCCGGGTCGTGTGGTGCGCCCACACTGGGCGCACCACACGACCCGATCATGAGGACCGCCACCCGTGCAGGCTGCCGTCACCGTCACCCCCGCCCAGATCCCCGAACTGCTCCTCGGCCTCGCCACCGTGCGGCCCGTGTTCCTCTGGGGGGCGCCCGGAATCGGCAAGTCCTCGCTCGTACGGAAGTTCGCCGACTCCCTCGGCCTGGAGTGCGTCAGCCTCCTCGGCACGCAGCTCGCCCCCGAGGACCTGATCGGCGTACCGCAGATCCGAGGCGGCCGCTCCGTCTTCTGCCCGCCAGAGGCCATTGCGCGCGACGAGCCGTACTGCCTTTTCCTCGACGAGCTCAACGCCGCGTCCCCGGACGTCCAGAAGGCCTTCTACTCGCTGATCCTGGACCGCCGGATCGGCTCCTACGAGCTCCCCGCGGGCTCCATCGTCATCGGCGCGGGCAACCGCGCCACGGACAACGCGCTCGCCCGGCCCATCGCCTCCGCCCTCGTCAATCGCCTCACCCACGTCCACCTCCAGGCGTCCGCGCGGGACTGGCTGGTCTGGGCCGGCGAGAACGGCATCCACCCCTGGGTCACGGACTACCTCACCGACCGCCCCGACCACCTGTGGTCGCAGCCGCCCAAGACGGAGGAGGCGTTCTCCACGCCCCGCTCCTGGCACATGCTCTCCGACGCCCTGCACTCCTTCGGGACCGGCCTGGACGAGCAGACGCTGAAGGTCGTGGCGCACGGCACCCTCACCCCCGCCCACGCCGTCTCCTTCTGCGGCTACGCCAAGATCGTCCGCCACACCTTCGGCATTGAGGCGATCATGAAGGGTGACGCGAGCTGGCCGCGCCGCATGGAGGACCGGGACCTGCTGTACTACCTGGCCGAGGCCTTCCGGGGCCGTCTGGTCAAAGAACTCCCCGCGCAGCGCGAACACGTCTCGCCCGCTGTCCGGCAGACCGCCTACCGCGCCAAATCGCTCCTCGTCCAGCTCGCCGAGATCTCCGTCGAGGTCGCCCAGACCGTCATCGCCGACGACGCCGACGGCCTGCCCGTGCTGCCCGCCTGGTTCCTGGTCGAGGCCGCCCGCGACATGCCCCGCCTGGTCGAGGCCCGCCGGTGAGCCGGACCCCGCGCGGCAAGGACGCCAAGCCCGATCCCGCCACCGAGGCCTTCGCGGAGGGCCTCGCCCTGGTCAAGCGGAACCCGGCCCTCGCCGCCGTCGACGCCGCCGTCTGCCGCCAGGCCAAATGCGCGGCTACCCCGGCCGGGGGACTGGCCGCGGTGGACTCCAACGGCACCGTCCACGTCCATCCGACCCGGCGAGCCGACCCCCGGGACTGGGCCTGGACCCTTGCCCACGCCCTGCTCCACCTCGGCTTCGGCCACGTCCCCGCGAGCAAGGACGAGGACCGCCCGCAGCCCGACCGCTTCGACCTCGCCGCCCGCTGCGCGGTGGTCAACCGCTTCCTGCTCACCGTTCCGACAGGCCGGGCCCCCGACCACCTCCCCGCCGAATACCCCGGCGGGGACGAGGACCTGCTCGCCGCCCGCTGGCGCCGCGACGGCATCCCGGCCGCCTACGCGCAGTGCGGCACCGCCGGCGACCACCCCGACCAGGTCCTGGTCACCTGGCGCCGCTGGAACACCACCGCCCCCGACTGGGAGGCCGCTTTCGCGCACGCCCTGACCCGCAGCGTCTCCGCCGCGATGGACGTGGCCGGCGGCCGCCGCGACCGGGTCACCGGCGAACGGACCCGCCAGCAGCCCTGGGACCTGGCCCTGAACTGGTTCGTCTCCTCGTACCCGCTGCTCGGCGGCCTCGCCGCCGGCCTCAAGATCGTCGCCGACGCCGAGCTGGCCCGCTCCCAGGGCATCGCCATCGCCGCGGTCAGCGCGAGCTCCGGCGAGATCTACGTCAACCCGCTGCGCACCTTCACCGACGGCGAATGGCGGTTCATCCTGGCCCACGAGATGCTCCACGCCGCCCTGCGCCACGGCGAGCGCCGCGGCGCCCGCGACCCGTACCTGCACAACGTGGCCGCCGACTACGTGGTCAACGGCTGGCTCGTGGAGATGGGCGTCGGCGAGATGCCCGCGGGACTGCTCCACGACCCCGCGCTGCGGGACCTGTCCGTGGAGGAGGTCTACGACCGGATCGCCACCGACCCGCGCCGGATGCGCCGCCTCGCGACCCTGCGCGGCAAAGGCCTCGGGGACATCCTGGGCGAGCCGCTGCCCCACCCGGGGAGCTGCCCGTACACGGATCTGGACGACTTCTACCGGCGCGGCCTCGTCCAGGGCTTCGACCTGCACGAGGCGGGGCGGCGGGGGCTGCTGCCCGCCGGGCTGATCCAGGAGATCCGGGCGCTGGCCCATCCTCCCGTGCCCTGGGACGCGAAACTGGCCCGCTGGTTCGACGAGTACGTGCCGCGCCCCGCGCCCGTACGGAGCTACGCGCGCCCGGCACGCCGCCAGGCCTCCACCCCGGACATCCCGCGCGCGGGCCGGCACTTCCCGCCCGAGGAGGTGGCCCGCTGCACCTTCGGTGTGGTGCTCGACACCTCGGGGTCGATGAACGCCGCCCTGCTCGGCAAGGCGCTGGGCGCGATCGCCTCGTACGCGGAAGCCCGCGACGTACCGGCGGCACGCGTCGTGTTCTGCGACGCGGCGCCGTACGACGCGGGCTATCTGCCCCCGACCGAGATCGCGGGCCGGGTCCGGGTACGCGGGCGGGGCGGGACCGTGCTGCAGCCGGGCATCGACCTGCTGCAGCGGGCGGAGGACTTCCCGCCCGGGGCCCCGGTGCTGGTGATCACGGACGGATGGTGCGACACCCTGCGGATCCGGCGTGAGCACGCCTATCTGGTTCCGCAGGGTGCCTCCCTGCCGTTCACACCCAAGGGGCCCGTCTTCCGACTGGCCTGAAGGCCGCGGGCCTAGTCGAGGTAGTCGCGCAGCACCTGCGAACGCGACGGGTGGCGCAGCTTCGACATGGTCTTGGACTCGATCTGGCGGATGCGCTCACGGGTGACCCCGTACACGCGGCCGATCTCGTCCAGCGTCTTGGGCTGGCCGTCGTTGAGGCCGTAGCGCATGGAGACCACGCCCGCCTCGCGCTCGGAGAGCGTGCCCAGGATGGACTGGAGCTGCTCCTGGAGGAAGGTGAAGGAGACCGCGTCGGCCGGCACGACCGCCTCGGAGTCCTCGATGAGGTCACCGAACTCGCTGTCGCCCTCCTCACCCAGCGGGGTGTGCAGGGAGATCGGCTCGCGGCCGTACTTCTGGACCTCGATGACCTTCTCGGGGGTCATGTCGAGTTCCTTGCCCAGCTCCTCCGGGGTGGGCTCGCGGCCCAGGTCCTGGAGCATCTGGCGCTGCACGCGGGCGAGCTTGTTGATGATCTCGACCATGTGCACGGGGATGCGGATGGTGCGCGACTGGTCGGCCATGGCACGCGTGATCGCCTGCCGGATCCACCAGGTCGCATACGTGGAGAACTTGAAGCCCTTGGTGTAGTCGAACTTCTCCACGGCGCGGATCAGGCCGACGTTGCCCTCCTGGATCAGGTCCAGGAAGAGCATGCCGCGGCCGGTGTAGCGCTTGGCGAGGGAGACCACGAGGCGGAGGTTGGCCTCCAGCAGGTGGTTCTTCGCGCGGCGGCCGTCCTCGACCAGGATCTCCAGCTCGCGCTTGAAGGCGGGCTTGTGGTCCTCCTCCTCTTCGAGCTTGTACTCGGAGAACAGGCCCGCCTCGATGCGCTTGGCGAGCTCGACCTCCTGCTCGGCGTTGAGGAGCGGCACCTTGCCGATGAGCTTGAGGTAGTCCTTGACGGGGTCGGCGGTGGCGCCGGCCACCATGACCGTCTGCGCCGGAGCGTCGTCCTCGTCGTCGTCGGACAGGACGAAGCCCTGGGTGCCGGCGGCCTTGGGGGCCTCTTCCTCGGCCTCGTCGGCGAGGTCCTCGGCTGCCCAGTCCTCACCCTCCACCGCGGGGGTCTCGCCCTCGTCGGCGTCCTTGGCGCTGGTCTTCTTCGCCGCCGTCTTCTTGGTGGCGGTCTTCTTCGCGGCGGTCGCGGTCTTCTTGACCGTCCGCTTCTTCGGCTCGGCGGCGGCCCCGGCCGTCGCCTCGTCCTCGATGGCGGATGCCGACGGAGCGGATATCGCCGCGGCGGTGGCGGTGGCCGCGCTGGTGGCCGTGCTGGTGGCAGACGTCTTGCGCGCGCCGATGGGGCGCGGCGGGGTGGTTGCCTTCTTGGCCACCGTGCGGGCCGGGGCGGCGGCTGCCTTGCGGGGCTTCTTGGCGGCAGTCTTGGTGGCGGGGGCCGCGCTGACGTGGAGGGCGACACCCTCCTCGTCCAGGACCTGGTTCAGGCTGCGCAGGACCCGCTTCCACTGGTCCACCGGGATGCGGCCGGCCTCGAAGGCCTGGCGCACGTCGTCACCGTTGATGTGACCCTGCTCGCGGCCGCGCTCGACGAGCGCGACGAGGGCCTCCGATTCGGCGATCTCCGGAGGGAACGTACGGGACGGGCTGAGCGACACAAGGAGCCTCTCGTTGCGAACAGATAAGGGGTGGGCGGGACATCATCGCGCGAACTCGGGAAACAGACCCGAGGGGGGTCTGTATTCCGGGGCCGCGCGAGGACGCCTGTCGGTTCATCGCATGCCCGAGTCGATTCGTTACGCGCTGAATTGAGTGACCTGCGCCACGCTGTGGCCGCGCAACCGATCCGGCGGGAATCCGTCCGCCCTCTCCGTCACCCCTTTTTGCGGGCTTCGATGAGGAAGCGGGCGGTGTGCGCGACGAACGGGCCTTCGCGTTCGATCCGTTCGTGCAGCTCGCGCAACCTGTCCCGGTACTGCCCGACCGTGAAGCCGGGCACCATCCAGATCACCTTCCGTAGAAAGTAGATCACGGCTCCGATGTCATGGAACTCCGTACGCAGTCGCTCGGAGCGCAGATCGACGACTTCGAGGCCGGCCTTCGTGGCGTCCGCCACGGCGTCGTCGGGGTGCCGGCCGCGCCGGACCTCCTCCGGCTGGGGCCCGAGGAAGTACTCGACCAGCTCGAAGACGCTCGCCGGACCGACCTGCTGGGACAGGTAGGTGCCGCCGGGCCGCAGGACCCGCGCGATCTCGTCCCACCAGATGGTCACCGGGTGGCGGCTCGTGACCAGCTCGAAGGCCTCGTCGCCGAAGGGCAGCGGCGGCTCGTCGGCGTCGGCGACCACCACCGCGCCGAGCGGGTGCAGCAGCCGGGTCGCCTTCGCGATGTTGGGCGGCCAGGACTCGGTAGCCGCCGTCAGCGGGGGCAGGGGGCCGGATCCGGCGAGGACCTCGCCGCCGCCGGTCTGGATGTCGAGGGCGGACCGGACGCGGGCCAGACGCTCTCCCAGCAGCCGCTGGTAGCCCCAGGAGGGGCGCTGCTCGGTGGCGCGGCCGTCGAGCCAGGAGAAGTCCCAGCCGTCCACGGAGACGGATTCGGCCTCGGCGACGAGATGGTCGAAAGTACGCGTCATGTCTTGATCGTCCCAGGTCGGGCCACGGCTATCCACCGGATATGTCGACTACAGTGGACGGCGGGCCGTGACTGGCGTTCGGGTGGATCACCACCGGGGAGCGGCCCGGCGTACGTCCGTACGTCGACTGCCGCGCGCCTGGGCGAACCGCGATCCGCAGCGACGTTCAGGAGACCCCGTGACGACCGCCCAGACTGCCACCGCCTCTGCCCAGCTGATGGACGGCACGGCCCTCGCCCGCCGCATCTCGGAGCAGACCGCCGCCTACGCGGCGAAGATCACCGAGCGCACCGGTACCGCGCCCTGTCTCGCGACCGTGCTGGTCGGTGAGGACCCCGCCTCCGTCACGTACGTACGCATGAAGCAGAACCGTTGCGCCAAGGCCGGGATCACCTCCCGCCACGTGGAGCTGCCGGCCGAGACCACCACCGAGGAGCTGGTGGCCACGCTCACCGCGCTCTCCGAGGACCCCGAGATCAGCGGCATCCTGCTCCAGCACCCCGTCCCGCACCACATCGACGAGCGCGCCGCCTTCGAGGCCATCGCGCCCGGCAAGGACGTCGACGGCGTCACCATGCACTCCTTCGCCGCCATGGGCTTCGGGCTGCCGGGCTTCGTCTCCTGCACACCCGGCGGCATCATGCGCCTCCTCGCCGCCTACGACGTGGACCTCACCGGGAAGCACGCCGTGGTCGTCGGCCGCAGCGCGATCCTGGGCAAGCCGGCCGGGATGCTGCTGCTGGAGCAGAACGCCACCGTCACCTACTGCCACTCCCGCACCCAGGACCTCCCCTCGATCGTGCGCCAGGCGGACGTGCTGGTCGCCGCCGTCGGCAAGGCCGAATTCATCCGGGGCGAGGACATCAAGCCGGGCGCCGTGGTCCTGGACGCCGGGTACAACGAGGGCAACGTCGGCGACGTCCACTTCGAGTCGGCCGCCGCCCGCGCCTCCCTGATCACCCCGGTACCGGGCGGGGTCGGCCCGATGACCATCGCCGTCCTGCTGGAGCAGACCGTCCAGGCCGCCGCCGCGCAGGCCGGGCTGGACCTCGCGGAGCTCTGAGCCGCGGCCCCGCAGCCGGCCGGCGAACGCCCCGGGCCCTCGGGCCCGGGGCGCTGTGTTTCCGCTTAGGCCTCGCTTAGGCCGTCTCGCGGGCCGCGGCGACGATGGGGGAGGTGCGGAACTCCCGGGCCAGGGCCCCCAGCGGGCTGCCGCCCAGCCGGTACGGGGACGGGTGCTCGCCCTCCGTACCGGCGGCCCCGCGCCGGCAGGCGACGGCGAGCACGGCCGCGTCCGCGACCACGGCGGCCCGGGTCTCGCTCATGCCCTGCCCGCGCGCCGCCTCGTACGCCGCGCCGCGCACGGCGGGGTCGAACCGGGAGGCGAGCGCCAGGATGCCGTCGTCGATGAAGGACTCACGGTGGATGAGGCGGGACCCGACCGGCGACCACCAGGCCAGCGGCACGGTCCGTACCCTCGCGGCCGCGGCTCCGCGCAGTGCCTTCCACAGCGGATACAGCCGCCGGTACTGGGTGAAGTCCCGCCAGGCCGCCGACCCGCCGACCAGCGGCACGATGAACCCCGCACCGATCAGCAGGGCCGCCCCGGAGACCAGCGACAGCGCCACGTCCGCGGAGGCCACCCAGTCCCGGCCGGCCCAGCGGGCCGCCACCGAGGCCCACTTCGCGGCGAGGTAGGCCAGGTCCAGCAGCCCGCCGCACACGATCAGCGCCAGTCCGGTGCGCAGCGGGCGCAGCGAGCGGTCCGCGCGCCACACCCACTTCCCGCACAGCACGGTCAGCGCAGAGGTCCCGACGGTGTGGGCCACCAGGAAGCAGACGATCATCTCGCGGATCCACGGCGTCGTGGCGTAGTACGTGTCCAGGTCCCGGACCCGCTCCACCGGCGCGTCGCCGATCACGAACAGCACGACGATCGCCACGGTCACCGCGCCGAACACGGCCGCCGTCAGCCGGGTGGCCCGCCGCACGGCCCGGGGCGGGCCGCCGCGCCACTGCAGGACCAGCACCACGCACGTCCCCGAGAAGACGGTGATCAGGCCGAACACCAGCGGCGCGGAGAAGTTGACCACGCCGGTGAGCCGGTTGACCGTGGAGATCGTCGACGGTGACGCCAGGAACGTGAGCGGGGCGCCCACGGCGAGCAGTGTGCACGCGGCCCGGTTCAGGGGCTGGTCCCAGTCCCGGCGCAGCGCCGGCAGCTTGATCAGCAGCGCCAGGAACATCACGGACCCCGGCAGATAGAGCAGGAGTCCGCTGCTCACCGGACCTGTCCGACGGGGTCGGCCGGGCCGACCGGGTCCGCGGGGTCCGTGCCGACAGGGTCTGCCGGGGCCGCCGGGGCCGTCGTTTCCACCTGGTTCGTGGCGACCGCGGCCGCCGGGCCGGCCGGGCCGAGCCCGGCGACGGCCCGCTCGGCCGCGGTGAGCGGCGGCGCGGTCAGGGCGCCCCGGTCCGAGGCGCGCAGCACGTGCCAGACCACCGACGGCTGGAGCCAGTGGGTGGGCGCGCTGCTCATGGTGAGCACCTTGAACAGGGCGGCGGTGAGTGCCTCGTCCGTGGTGGCGCCCGTCATCAGCCGGTTCACGTACGCGTTGAGCGCGCCGGTTCCGGCCCGCGGCTTCATCCCGGTGGCCCCCGGGTACAGGATGTCCTGCGAGGTGGCGAGCTCCCAGGCGGTGCTCACCAGCGGGGCGATCGCGCGCTGCGCCTCGCGGCCGAAGCCGGGGTGGGCGAGCCCCTTCTGGCGGATCAGGGCGCGCAGGGCCAGCAGCCCCTGGGCGGCGACCGTCATGCCCTGCCCGTACAGCGGGTTGAAGGTGGCGACCGAGTCGCCGACGGCGATGAAGCCGTCGGGCAGTTCGGCCTTCTCGAAGTAGATCCTGCGGTTGGCGGTGCCCTGGGTGACGGCGACGTCCGTCAGGGGCTTCTTCCCTTCGAGGAGCTCGCCGACGATCGGGTCCCTGATGTCCTTGGCGAACGGGATGAACCGGTCCGGGTCGCCGGTCGGCTGGCCGCCGCGGGTCCCGGAGAGGGTGGCCTGCCACTGGCCGTTCTCGATGGGCACGATCGTGGCCGTCCGGCCGGGGACGGGCACCCGGGGGTCGGACTGCACGTTGACGATGGGGAAGCCCATCTCGTGGGCTCCGGCCGGGGCTTCGAAGATCCTTGTCGCGTAGACGAGGCCGGAGTCGACCTCGGCCTGCCGTATGCCGGTGACGCCCAGTGCCTGGAGCCAGGTCCGGGCGCGCGAGCCGCGACCGCTCGCGTCGATCACGAGGTCGGCGGTCAGCAGCCGGCCCTCTTCCTCCGGAGTGTCGACCAGGACGCCGGTGACCCGGGCGGCCGTGCCCTCCAGGGCCCGGACCCGGCTCCGCTGGAGTGTGGAGATCCCTTTCAGTCCGGTCACCCGGGCACGGATCACCGAGTCGAGGAGGTCGCGGCTGCACGAGATGTTGAACTGCTTCTCCCCGACGCGCGGGATCCAGCCCTGGGCGGTCTTGGTGACCAGGTCGGTGGGCAGGCTGCGGCGGATGGCGCCCGCGGCCGTCCAGTCGTCGGTGATGCCGGGCAGGATCCGCTCGATGGCACGGGCGCCGCCCGACCACAGGAGGTGGGTGTGCCGGGCCTGCGGCAGTCCGCGCCGCGGCGCCGGGCCCTCGGGCAGCGGGTCCGCGTCGATGACGGTGACCGTCGTGTACTCGGCGAGGACGGCGGCCGCGAGCAGGCCGGACAGGCTGCCGCCGATGACGACGGCGTGGCGGGGCGGGGAAGGCTGGGTCATCGTGTCGTGCTCTCTGTCGGGGCCGTGCCGAGGGCATCGGCGCGAGGGGTGCGGGGCTGGCTGGGCGCGGGTCACCGGAGTGACGCGGGGCGCCCCCAGCCGAGCGAGGTCTGGATGCGCTCGATCGCCTCGGGGAACTGTTCTTCCCGGGGTGGTGGCAGGTACGGCTTGAGGAGCTTGCCGAGGTGCAGGCCGAAGATCTCGGCGCGGATCTCCGCCGGATCCTCGTGGTCGGCCCGGGCGGCGGCCTGGCGGATCACGGTGCTCAGCCCGGTGTCGGAGCGCAGCAGCCCGGCGAGGTCGCCGTGGCGTCCGGTGAGCCGCGCGGCCACCGCCATGCCCGGCCCGTGGCTGTCGCAGGTGCCCTCGTCCACGTGCCACAGCTCGTGGCAGGCGATGACGAGCTGGTGCTCGGGGCGGGTCCGCTCCTCGATGACGATCAGGTCCCGGTCGTCCATCTCCAGCCATAACCCGCTGGCCGTGTCCGGCGGGAAGGAGGCGAAGCGGAAGTCGACTTTCCGCCCGCCGCGGCGGCGGGCGTAAGCGGCGCACAGGGCCCCGATGATCCCGGTGGCCCCGGCCGGCGCCGAAAGGCGCGCGTCCGCGAGCAGATCGCCGGCGAGTCCGCGCATCGCCCGTGTGGTCCTCATACGTCTCCCCCCTCGGCGGTGTGGCCCCCGGCGGCCGCGTCCCCGCCGTCGCGGCCGGCGCCCGCGGCCGGACGGCCGAGCTGTCCTTCCCTGGCGAGCAGGTCGTCCAGGTGGTCGGCGAGCGACTTCCAGCCCCGCGGGGAGAGCCGGCCGGCCCGCGTGACGATGCTCCGTACGTCGTGCGCCCGCATCACGGCCAGCATCGGGTTCTCCTGCTGCCGCTCCGCGCACTCCAGTTCGCGCTCGATCGCCGTGAGGGCGGTGGCGAGCGCCTCGGTGTCGTCGGCCAGCAGGAAGCCGCCCTCCACTCCGTAGAAGCGCTGGATGCCGGCGGCCGCGGCGAGGTTCGGCAGGCCCTCGCCCTGGGCGAGGCGGGTCAGCGACTGGCCCGACGCGTCGAAGGACCTGGCGATGGCGGAGAGGGAGTGGGGCTGCCCGTCCTCCCGGAGCCGGGTACGGCGCAGGTGCTCGAACCGCTGGTGCACCTGCTCCTTCAGCGGGAGCCGGGGCGGCCTGCCGTCAAGGGTGAGCCGGATGGCCTGGGGGGTGATGCCGGTGAGGTGGGACAGGTGCTCCAGGTCGCCCCGGCCGTCCGGGGTGAGGGCGAGGGCCCGCTCCACCGAGCTCTTGCTGTCGGCCAGCAGGAAGCCGGCGTGGACTCCGAAGAAGCGCTGCACACCGGCCGCGTGGCCGAGCCGGGGAAGTCCGGTGCCCGCGTTGAGGGGGCCCAGCGAGGCGCCGGGGGCGTCGAAGTCGTCGGCGATGGCGGCGAGGGGCCACTCCCGGCCGTGCTTGTCGCGGCGGGTGGCCCGCAGCCGCAGGAAGCGGCGGTGGACCCGCTGTTCGAGGGGTTCCTCGGCGGCCGTGCCCGCAACCACCGAGGGAATGCGGGCCGGTTCGACACCGGAGAGATGGCTCAGCCGCTGGGCGGCCAGTACGTACGCGGGGTCCTGCCCGCTCCGCTCCGACAGCTCCTCCACGCGCCGCCAGAGCGCGGCGAGATCGGGTCGGGGAGCGGCTCGCACCGGCTGATTCTCCGTAAGTCGACAAGACGTTCGAGGGGCTGGGCTGGGTGAAGCCTATCCGGCCGCCCCCTGCCGAACCAGGGGAAACCCAACGTTTCCTGCCGTACAGCTCAAAAAAGGTTGGGCATGACTTCCGAGGTAATCGACCCCCGGAATGGGCCCGGGCACAGTGGGGCCAGCGGGTTCCGGAGCCGCGCACTCGGCGCCGGAACCCGTCTCCCACCAGGCCGTTCGACCTTGATGGAGGCTGATCTCCCATGTCCGCGACCCTGCTCGGCAGCATCGCCCGGACCACCGCGCCGCAGACCGCGCTGCGCCGCTTCCTCGCCCTCGACTCGGTGGTCACCACCGGCAACGGGCTCGCGTACGTCGCCTTCTCCGCCCCGCTGGGACGGCTGCTCGGGGTCGGCCAGAGCCTGCTGCTGGAACTGGGGGTCTTCCTGACCGTGTTCGGCGCCGGGGTCGGCTGGCTCGCCTCGCGCCGCCGGCCGCCGGTCTTCCCCGTGAAGTTCGTCGTCGAGGCGAACTACGCCTGGGCCGCCCTGAGCCTGGTGTCCCTGGCCGTCTGGTTCACGCCCACCACCGCCGGCCTGGTGTGGATCGCGATGCAGGCCGTCACGGTGGCTTCGTTCGCGGTGCTCCAGCAGCTGGCCCTGCGCTCAGTCGCCGAGAGAGCCGAGTGAGCGCAGGTACTTCACCGTCGCCGGGTCGGCCGGGAGCATGGTCTCGATGGCCAGCTCGGCGACGGTCACGTCCATCGGCGTGTTGAAGGTCGCGATGGACGACACGAAGGACAGCAGGTGGCCGTCGTGCTCGATGACCAGGGGAAGCGCGATGTACGGGACGGGCTCGTCCGGTTCGCTGTCGCCGGGGCGCTCGGCCACAGGGTAGGCGGACACCTCCTCGTACAGCGCGCGGAGCGGCCCGGACCTGGCCAGCGCGATCTGGCGCTCCATCTGGGCCAGCAGGTGCCCGCGCCACTCCTTGAGGTTGTGGATCTTCGAGGCCAGGCCTTCGGGGTGCAGGGTGATCCGCATGGCGTTCAGCGGCGGGGCCAGCAGGTGCTCCGGCAGTCCGTCCAGCAGCATCGCGATGCCCCGGTTGGCGGCGATGACGTTGTAGGTGGCGTCCACGACCAGCGCGGGGTAGGGCTCGTATCCCGTGAGCAGCCGCGAAATGCCCTCGCGCAGCGTCTCCATCAAGGGGTCGTCCAGAGCGGTCTGCGCGTAGTGGGGTGCGTAACCCGCCGCCAGCAGCAGGGCGTTGCGCTCCCGCACCGGCACGTCGAGGCGGTCGGCGAGCCGCAGCACCATCTCCTCGCTCGGCCGGGACCGCCCGTTCTCGATGAAGCTGATGTGCCGGGACGAGGAATCGGCGCGGCCCGCCAGCTCCAACTGGCTGAGGCCGCGCCGCCTCCGCCATGTACGGAGCAGGGCGCCGACCGTGGGCGTCGTGGTGGTCATGCGCACGACGGTAGTCCAGACAGGTCACCCCAGGTCGAAGACGTTCCGCAGTCCGAGACGGTAACGCCACAGGTCGTGGCGCCTGGCGGACTCGGCCTCCGGCGCCCGGTACAGCGGCCGGACCACGCACCGGGCGGCCTTCGAGCCGTCCCGGTCCAGCAGGGAGTTGACGGCGGCCCGGGCCGAGGCGTTCGCGCCCTCCATCGTCGCCAGGTCGATGTCGACCGCCACGTAGTCCCCGCTGAGGAAGAAGTTGGGGATGCGGGTGCCCGCGCTCGGCCGGTTGTGGAAGGTGCCGGTCGGGTGGATCAGCAGCTCGTCCTGGTTGGTGGGGTTCGGGGTGCCGAGCCCGTCCACGCCCGGGTCCAGGAACCAGGAGTGCAGCGCGGAGTCGCGCAGCAGGATCTTCCCGGTGTCGTTGAGGGAGGCCTTCAGCTGTGCCCACACCTCGCGCGCCACCTCCTCGCGGGTGCACTGCTTGGCGGTCTTCCCGTACAGGATCCCGGGTTTGTCCCACTCCGAGACGTCCACCGACAGGCAGTCGACGGCGGCGCCGTCGCCGTAGTCGGCGGGGAAGTCCCGGGACGGCCAGTGCTCGGCCTGCTGGATGGCCGTCAGTGACCAGGGCGAGTCGATGCAGTTGAGGTGGCCGTGCACCAGCGGGGCCCGCTCGGTGAGGTAGAACTGGATCCCGGTCATCCAGTCGGTCACCAGCCTGTCGCAGCGCCCCAGCATCGGATCGGCCGCCCGCAGCGCCGTGCTCCAGGTGCGCCGGGCGTGCTCGACGGGCAGGGCGCAGACGTAGTGGTCGGCGGTGACGGTCTGCCGCGCGCCGGACGGGTCCAGGACGGCGACCCCGCTCACCCGGCCGTTCCCGTACTGCACCTCGCGCACGGTCCAGCCGATCCTGAACTCGACGCCGAGGGAGCGCAGATGCGCCTCCCAGGGGTCGATCCAGGCTTCGTTGGTGGGCAGGTTGAGGATCCGGTCGGGCGGGCCGTCCGCGCCGCGGCCGAGCAGGTTGAAGACGAAGGCCTCGCCGAGGGTGCCGACCGTACGGGTGGAGGCTTCCTCGGCCTTGGTGGCCACGATGTTGCGGGTGATGCCGACCGCGAGGATCCGCTGGTACTCGCTCGACATCTGCGCGGCGCGCACGAAGTCCCACCAAGGGGTGTGCTCCCAGACCTCGTCCCGCCGTTCGTCGCAGCTGGTGAGGAAGACGAGTACGCGGTCGACGAAGTACGCGGTCTCGTACGGCGGGAGCCGGACCAGCGACTGCAGGATCCCGCTGAGGGAGCGCCGGAGCTCGTCGGGCGTCAGCTGGGCGGGGGAGTGCTCCGGCCAGGGGATGGGCGCGCGCAGGTCCTCGCGGCCGCCCGCCCGGGCGAACATCATCTCGCGCGGGGCGACGAGGTTGTCCCACACGCCGTTCGCGTTCCCGGGGAAGGGGATGCGCCGCATGGTGTCGGGCAGGTTGTGGTAGATGCCGGGGATGAAGCGGAAGCCGTGCTCGGCGGGCAGCGGCCGGCGCGTGCCGCGGGCGCTGCCGGGTACGTCCATGCTGCGGGCCTTGCCGCCGAGCGCCCGGCGCTCGTACACCGTGACGGCGTAGCCGCGCTCGGCGAGTTCGTGGGCCGCGGTCATCCCGGCCACCCCGCCGCCGAGGACGGCGACGCGTCTGCCGTCCGGCGGGGTCGAGGCGGCGGCCGCTGCCGACGCGGGGGCCGCCAGGGCCCCGGTCGCCGACAGGGCGCCGGCGGTGGCCGCCGCGCCCGCGCCCGCGATGAACGTACGCCTGGAACCGCCTGTGCCCGCCATGGCGATGCCACCCCTTCGTTCCCTTGTTACCACTGGTAACGGTCACGTCCGGCGCAGGAGCATAAGGGGGGCCTGGCGGGTGTGGAAGGCGCGGAAAGTACCCGAGCGCACTATGGCGCGAAAGGTTCGCCCGGCGTGCACTGTGGGAACCTTGACTGCACGTCACGGGGAATTCCGCGCGAAGAAGGAGCCGGTGCATGCCGAGTGAGCCGCTGTCACAGAAGGAGATCGAGGACCGGTTGCGGGAACTCCCCGGCTGGGCCTTCGAGGACGACCGGATTTCCCGCACCTACCGGCTGGGCTCGCACTTCGCGGCGAGCGCCCTCGTCACCCACATCGCCAGCGTCCAGGAGGAGTTGAACCACCACTCCGACCTGACCCTCGGCTACAACACGGTGCGCCTGTCGGTGAACAGCCACGACGCGGGCGGCGTCGTGACAGCGAACGACTTCGAGCTCGCCGAACGGGTCGAATCCCTCGCCCCGGCGCACGGAGCGAACTGATGCCGATACCGCGTCCCCTGCTCGACTACGACGCGGAGGCCGAGGCCTACGACGCCACCCGCGGCGGCACCCCGCGCGCCGGGTCCGCCGCCGCGGCGGTCCTCGGCCTGCTCCCGGCCCACGCCCGCACCCTCCTCGACCTCGGCTGCGGCACGGGCATCGTCACGAGCCGGCTGACCCGCCCCGGCTTGCGCGTCCTGGGCGCGGACACCTCGCAGGGGATGGCCGCGATGGCGGCCCGCCGCGGCGTCCCGGCCGTCCTCGCCTCCGCCACCCGGCTGCCGGTGCGGCCCGGTTCGCTGGACGCGGTGAGCGCGGTGTGGCTGCTGCACCTGCTGCGGGAGCCGGGCGCGGTCGAAGCCGTCGTCGCCGAGGCGGGGCGGGTGCTGCGCCCCGGCGGGGTGTTCGTCACCACCGTCGACAAGGACGCCGCGCACGACGTCGGCAGCGACATCGACGCCGTGCTCGCACCGCATCTGACGGACCGCCCCGCGGACTCCTCGGACCGGGTGGCGGCGTACGCGGCGGGCGCGGGCCTGCGGCCGGCCGCCGAGACCCGCTTCACCGGCCACGGCCAGGGCCGCACCCCGCGTGGCTGCGCAGAGGCCCTGCTGGCGGGGCAGTACGCCTCACGCGTCAGCCCGCGCGGCATCACCCCACGGGAACTGGCCTCCCGTCTGGAGCTGCTGCCGGGCCCGGACGTTCCCCGGACGGAACCGACGTACCGCGTACGCAGTTTCGTACGCGCCTGACGGTTGCGGCCTTCACCTCAGGTCACGGGCAGTTCTCCTCGAACTTCACCGCGGTGAACGAGACGGGCTGACCCGTCAGCGGGGTACCGGCCGCAGGGCTCTGCGTGCACACCTTCCAGTTCGATTCCTGGAGCACCATGCGGCCCTGGGCGGCGTCCTTCACGGAGATGGAGGCGTTGGAGGGAAGAGCCCCGCGGACGACCTTGAGCGACTTACCGGCGAAGTCCGGCATGCTGCCGCCGGCCGCCGGCGGAGCACCGGCATCCTGGGCGGGGCAGCTCTCCTCCAGCTTCACGGAGCCGAAGTCGATGGTCGTGTCCGTGGAGACGGCGGCTCCGCCCGCCGGTGTCTGCGAGCAGACCTTCCAGTTCCGGTCCATGGCCTGGAGGCGCCCGCGGCCCAGTGCGTCATGGGACTTCAGCGAGTGGAACCCAGCGGCCTGGGCCTCGTCCTGTGCGGTCTGGAGTCCCTTGCCCACGAGGACGGGGAGGGTCGCCTTCTCGGCGCCGGAGCCGCCCGGAGCCGCGCCGGACGCGGCGGGGCCGCCGGGGGAGGGCGGCGTGACCTCCTGGCATCCCGTGAGGGCGAGCGTGCCCGCGAAGGCCAGCAGGGTGATGCTCCGGTGTGTGTGCATCTGCCCATGTTCGCGGGGCTGCTGACGCCCCGTGTGGTACGTGACGCATCTGTGACCGCGAAAGCCCCGCATTCGGCGGGGCTTTCGCGCCGTCGGCCGCCCGCGGCCGGTCAGACCGGCTCCAGGCGCCACCACTGCGACGCGGAGTCGGTGTCCTCGCCCTGCCGGGCGCGGCCCTCGGTGTCGGTCTCCAGCAGCAGGCCGCTGATGCACGCGACCAGGGACACCACGCCGGGATCGTCGAGGTGCTCCTCGACGATCCACTCCTGCGCGCCGAAGGCGTTGGCCCGCCACACCTGCACCCTGGCGCCGCTGTCCGTCGAGGCGTTGGCGACGTCGAGGCGCCGGTCGTTGTCCTCGCTCACCACATGGAAGATCCCGCCGCCGCTGTGGACCGGCGAGATCCGCCACCGGCGGGCGGCCACCGGTGCGGGCGGCCCGTCGGGGCCGACCCGCACCCGTGAGGCGCCCTCCAGCTGCAGCACCAGCCCACTGCCGGCGTTGCGGATCCGATAGACCCCTTCGGGGACGTTCACGCGTACGGTTCTCCCGGCTCTCTCAGCTCTCGGTTCTCGGTTCTCCCGGTCTCTCAGACGTCGAAGACGGCCGGGTCCGGACCGATCCGGCCGCCCGCCGGGCCCGCGCCCAGGGCGTCCAGCGCGGCGATGTCGGCGGCGTCCAGCTCGAATCCGAAGACGTCCGCGTTCTCCCGGATGCGCGCCGGGGTCACGGACTTCGGGATCACGACGGTGCCGTGCTGCAGGTGCCAGCGCAGCACCACCTGCGCGGCGCTGCGACCGTGCTTGGCGGCTATCTCGGCCACCGCCGGGAGCGTCAGCAGCTCCTTGCCCTGGCCCAGCGGGGACCAGGCCTCCGTGGCGATCCCGCGCTCGGCGTGCAGCGCGCGCAGCTCGGCCTGCGGGAACAGCGGGTGCAGCTCGATCTGGTTCACCGCCGGGACCAGCGTGCTCGTCGCCGCGAGCCGCTCCAGGTCCGCCGGGCGGAAGTTCGACACGCCGACCGCCTTGGCCCGGCCGCTCGCGGCGATCTCCTCGAACGTCTTCCAGATGGAGACGAAGTCCTCGCGCATCGGGCGCGGCCAGTGGATCAGGTACAGGTCGACGTAGTCGAGACCCAGCCTGCCGAGCGAGTCGTCGAAGGCGCGCAGCACCTCGCCGCGGCCCCACTTCCGCGACGGACCGTTCCACAGCTTGGTGGTGACGAACAGCTCCTCGCGCGCCACCCCGGAGGCGGTGACCGCCTTGCCGGTGCCCGCCTCGTTGCGGTAGACGGACGCCGTGTCGATGCTGCGGTAGCCCGCCTCCAGCGCGGCTCCGACGATCCGCTCCGCCTCCGCGTCCGGCACCTGCCAGACCCCGAATCCGAGCTGGGGCATGAGCGTGCCGTTGTTGAGCTTGACGGTGGGGATGGTGGGGACCTGGCTCACGTCTGGTTCGTTCCCTCGGGTCGGCGGTACCGCGTCGTACGAGGGGCCACAACCGGCCCCTCGTACGACGTATTCCCGCCTCCCGGGCGCGGTTCACGCCGCGCCGGGAGAGGTCCCGAGATAGGCCTCCCGTACGAGCGGGTCCGCCCGTACCTCGGCCGCCGTGCCCTCGGCGAGGACCGTCCCGAGGTCCAGTACGACCACCCGTGCGCACAGGTCCATCACGAAGGCCACGTTGTGCTCGACCAGCAGCACGGCGCAGCCCTCCTCCCGTGCCAGCCGCCGCACGACCGCCGCGAGCTGCTCGCGCTCGGGGGCCGACATGCCGGACGCCGGTTCGTCCAGCAGCAGCACCCGCGGCGGATCGGCCACCGCACGCGCCAGTTCCACCATCCGGGCCTGCCCGACCGGCAGCCCGCCGGCGTACGAGGCCCCGAGCGCCCCGATCCCGCAGTCGGCCAGGACCCGCTCGCCCCGCTCACGGCGTGCCCGCTCCCGGGCCCGCCGGGCCGGGAAGGCGAGGAGATCGGCGGCGAGGCCGCCCCCGCCACCCCGCCACTCCTGCGCCACGAGCACGTTGTCGGCCACGCTGAGCTGGCCGAACAGCTGCTGGCGCTGGAAGGTCCGGCGCATCCCGTGCCGCGCCCGCCAGACCGGGGAGCGACGGGTGATGTCCACCCCGTCCAGCACCATCCGCCCCTGGTCCGGCCGCCGGATCCCGGACAGGACGTCGAAGAGCGTGGTCTTCCCGGCCCCGTTCGGCCCGATCAGCCCGCACACCTCGCCCGCCCGGATTCCTAGATCCACCCCGGTCAGCGCCCTGACACCGCCGAACCGCACGCTGACGCCGCTCGCCCGGAGCACGTACCCGCCGCCGCTCATGTCGCCATCCCCAGATAGGCCTCGGTGAGCCGGTCCGCCTCCACCTCGGCCCGCGGGCCGCACCAGGAGACCCTGCCCTGGGAGAGGTAGGCGACGGTGTCCGCGATCCCGAGGACCTCGGCCGCCTTCTCCTCCACCAGCAGCAGCGCGGTCCCGGCGTCGCGGAGCTCGGTGAGCAGCGCGTACACCTCCTCCACCACGCGCGGGGCCAGCCCGAGCGAGGGCTCGTCGGCGATCAGCACCTCCGGGGGCCGATGCAGCAGCGGCGCCAGCGCCAGCATCTGCTGCTCGCCGCCGGACAGGGCCCCCGCGGCCACCCCGCGCCGTTCGCCGAGCCGCGGGAACCGGTCGTAGACGGCGGCCCGGGCGTCGGCCTCCCCCAGGTACAGGGCCAGGTTCTCCTCGATGGTGAGCGACGGGAAGATCCCGCGCCCCTCGGGGGCGAGCAGCACCCCGGCCCGGGAGCGCCGCACGGCTCCGTCACGGGTCGCGTCCCGCCCGCGTACGAGGACCTCGCCGCCGGTGACGGCCAGCGACCCGGCGGCCACCCGGCAGGCGGTGCTCTTCCCGGCCCCGTTGGGCCCGAGCACGGCGAGTATCTCCCCCCTCCGCACGGCGAGGCCGACCCCGTGGAGCACGAGCCCCCCGTCGTATCCGGCGGTCACGGAGCGCAGCTCCAGCGCGGGCACGGACGCGGGCCGTGCGGCGTTCGAGCGCACCGGGCGCGCGGCGTCCGGCCGGGGGCCGGGGACGGAGCCCCCGGTTTCGGGAAGGGGCGGGGCGGGGGAGAGCTCGGCGGGGACCCGGGCCCGCCGCCGGGCGAGCCGCACCGGGACGGCCGCGCAGTACCCGTCCGGATCGTTGGCCAGGGCCAGCCCGGCAAGGCCGAAGAGGATCACCGGCAGATGGGCCGACGAGGTCACGTAGTCCGACAGCAGCCGCGGGGCGACGGCGAACACCAGCCCCGCCACCACCGCGTACTGCGGTCGCCGGACACCCGCCGCCACCACGACCGCCAGCCACACCAGCCCCGACATCGCCGTGAAGTCCGTCGCCGTGATCCGGGTGTTGAACGACGCGCACATCACGCCGCCGAAGCCGGCCAGCCCCGCCGACAGCGCGAACAGGACCAGCTTCGTGCGCAGTACGGACACGCCGGAGGCCATCGCGGCCGCCGGGGCCGACCGTACGGCCAGCATCGCCCGCCCCGACGGGGAGCCGCGCAGCGCGCTCAGCCCGGCGGCCACCACGGCGACCAGGACCACCAGGGCCACCCCCAGCGCCCGGTCGTCGGACAGGTCCACCGGCCCGAACACCGGCCGCGGGACCGACCATCCCGAGTCCCCGTTGCGCAGCCACCGCAACTGGAACAGCACCTGGTCGGCCAGGAACGCCAGCGCCAGCGTGGCCAGGGCCAGGGACCGCCCGCCGAGCCGCAGCGCCGGCAGCGCGACCAGCGCCCCCAGCAGGGCGGCGGCGCACGTACCCACCGCCAGCGCCGCCACGAACGGCCAGCCCCGGCTCATCAGCAGTCCGGCCACCAGCGCGGCCCCGGTCACGAACGTGGCCTGGGCCAGCGAAACCATCGACCCCAGCCCGGTCACCACGGTGAAGGACATGAACACCAGCGCGACGGCCAGCCCCTGGGCCAGCAGCCCGCTCCAGAACGGGGTGGTCACGGTGTAGAACGCCACGCACAGCAGCCCGGCGCCGCCTGCCCACACCCCCCACCGCCGCCCCCAGGAGGCCCCGGCCAGATGGTCCACCGGCGGTTCGTCCACGGCCGCGACACCCGCCGTCCGCGCCCGCCGGGTCAGTACCAGCAGGCCCCCGAACAGGATCAGGAAGGGCACCGCCGTACGGAACCCCGTGATGCCCTCGGCGAAGGACGCGTACCCGGCCACCAGGTTCTGCAGTACGCCGAGCCCCAGCCCGCCCGCGAAGGCGAGCGGCACGGACGCGAACCGCCCGATGACCGCCGCCGTCGCCGAGACGAACAGGAACAGGGTGAAGTCGTGCGCGGACAGCCCCAGCAGCGGCGTCGCCAGCACCCCCGCCAGCCCGGCCAGCGCCGACGCGATCATCCAGGCCACCGACGACAGCCGGTCCGCGCTGATCCCGCGCAACTCGGTCAGCGAGCGGTTGTCGACGGCCGCCCGCAGCCGCAGCCCCAGCCGGGTGTGCCGCATCAGCACCCACAGGGCCACCGCCACCACCGCCGTCGCCACCCAGGTGATCAGCTGGTCGGAGTCGATGCCGACGCCCTCCGCGAGCTGCCAGGACCTGGCCGGGCTCGGCCCGACGCCCGGCAGCCCGAACTGGTTCTCGGCGGGTTTCACCGGCGCGCCCGCGTCCGCCAGCAGCTCCACGGCCCACAGCCCGGCGGCCGGCAGGGCCACGAGCAGCCCGATCGTCGCCACGATCTGCGCCGTCTCGCCGACCCGCGCGAGCCGCCGGAACATCAGCCGGTCCAGCCCCCAGCCGAGACCGGGCGCAAGGAAGCACACCACCAGCAGCGCCGCCGGAACGGCCGGCCAGCCCAGGCCGGAGTGCAACTCGTAGAAGGCGAGTGCGCACAGGTAGGCGGTGGCCCCGTGCGCGAAGTTGAACAGCCCGGACGCCGAGTACGACAGCACCAGCCCGGTGGCGAGCAGTGCGTACAGAGCGCCGGAGACCAGGCCGCTCAGCACGAAGACGAGCAGATCCCCCATCGCGTCCCCCGATCCCTAGGTGAAGGGCACGGGTTCGTAGCACTTGAACGGGACGGCGACCTCGTACGTGCCGCCCTTCAGCCGTACGAGCGCCCCGCAGCCGAAGCTGTCCTTCTGCCCCTTGGGCTCCGCCCGGTCGCCGACGAGCGTGCCGGTGTCGGAGAAGTTCTGGGCGGCGGCCTGGAAGGACTCGACGGTCATGTCGCCGCCCGCCTTCCGTGCGATGGACACGAACAGGTCGGCCGCCATGTACCCGGTCATCATGTGCATGCTGAGCGGGACGTCCTGGCCTCCCGACGCGGCCTTCATGTCGGCCTTGAACTGGGCCATCTTCGGGCTGTCCGACTCGAAGGGCTCGAACTGCAGCAGCACGTACACCCCGTCGAGCGCCTGCTTGGTGGCGTCTTTCGCGAGCAGCCCGGGGTCGTAGTCGGTGGGGTCGGAGAGCAGCCCCTTGTAGCCGCTGCGCTTGAGCGCCGTGAACAGCCCGATGTTGTTGGGGGTCTGCATGACGGAGACCACGGCGTCCGGCGCCTTGCCGCCGTTGCTCTCCAGGATCTCCTTCACGTACGCGGACCAGTCGCTCGGCACGGCGGTGGCGGGAACGGAGGCCTTGGCGTAGGAGACCGTGAAACCGGCGCTGGTGAAGCCCTGCTGGAAGGTCCGGATGCCGAACTTCCCGGCGTCGCTGTCGTTCGCGATGACCGCGACGGACTTGCCCCGGGCGCCGCCGAGGACCGCGGCGATGCCTTCGGGCCAGGTCTGGTTGAGGGTGCCGCCGGGGGTGGGGACCAGGCAGCCGTTGAAGCCGTAGATGTACTTGGGCCCGCAGAAGGAGGGCAGCGTGCCCCAGCCGAAGGTGGGGACCTTCTCCTGCTCCAGGAAGTCGGCGCCCGAGAAGGTCACCGAGCTCATCGGGGCGACCGCGAAGACCTTGTCCTGCTGGACGAGTTTGCGGGCGGCCGCCATGTTCTTCGCGGGGTCCTGGCCGTCGTCCTCCGCGCCGAGGTAGTCGATCTTGCGGCCGTTGACGCCCCCCTCGGCGTTGGCTCTCAGGTACCGGGCCTTGGCGCCGAGGTCGGTGTCCTTCTTGCTGTAACCGCTCGCGCTGGTCATCGACACGATGCCGCCGACCTTGACCGAGTCGGCGGTCAGCCCGCGGCGGCTCCCGGGCGTGTCCCCCGCCCCGCCCTTGGCGTTGCCGTTCGTGGAGGCGGAGTTGCAGGCGGAGACGAGCGCGAGGGCCGCCGCCGCGACGGCCAGGGTGCGGATCGGTCGCAACATCTGGAGATCCCCTCCGGTCGAATCCCCGCATTCTGTGCGTGACCTGACGGATCGTCAATATCAATGACAAGGGTGAAGTGATGAACCGTCAGGTGCGATCGGGGAGGGGAGCGCTCACGACTGGTAGAGGGCCGCGACCTCCGTCGCGTACGCCTTCTCGATCGCCCGGCGCTTGAGTTTCAGGGAAGGGGTCAGCAGCCCCCGCTCCTCCGTGAACTGCTCCCCGAGCACCCGGAAGGTGCGGATCGACTCCGCCTGCGAGACCAGGGTGTTGGCGGCCACGACCGCCCGGCGGACCTCCGCCGTCAGGTCCGCGTCGTGCACCAGGTCCGCCGCGGGCCGCTGCGCCAGGCCGCGCATCGACAGCCAGTGGGCGATCCCCTCCGCGTCCAGGGTGATCAGGGCCGCGATGTACGGCCGGTCGTTGCCCACCAGTACGCACTGTGACACCAGCGGGTGCGAGCGGACCCGCTCCTCCAGCGCGGCCGGCTGGACGCTCTTGCCGTTGGAGGTCACCAGGATCTCCTTCTTGCGGCCGGTGATGATGAGGTAGCCGTCCTCGTCCAGCCGCCCCAGGTCCCCGGTCGCCAGCCACCCGCCGCGCAGGACCGCGTCGGTGGCGGGCGGGTCGTTGAGGTACCCGGCGAAGACGTGGCCGCCGTGCAGCCAGACCTCCCCGTCCTCCGCGATGTGCACCGTGCCGCCGGGGATCGGCGGGCCTACCGTGCCGTACTTCGTCGCCCCCGGCGGATTCGCGGTGGCCGCCGCGGACGACTCGGTCAGGCCGTACCCCTCGAAGATCGTGATCCCGGCGCCGTCGAAGAACAGCCCGAGGCGGCGCGACATCGCGGACCCGCCCGACATGGCGTGCCGTACGCGGCCGCCCATCGCCTCGCGGACCTTGCCGTACACGAGCTTCTCGAAGAGCTGGTGCTCCATCCGCAGCCCGGCCGAGGGGCCGGGGCCGGTGCCGAAGGACTTCTCCTCGCGCGCCTCCGCGTACCGCACGGCCGTCTCCACCGCCCGGTCGAAGGCGCCCGTACGCCCCTCCGCCTCGGCCTTGCGCCGCGCGGCCGCGAAGACCTTCTCGAAGACGTACGGGACCCCGAGCACGAAGGTCGGCCGGAACGCGGCCAGGTCCGGCAGCAGCTCGGCCGCCGCCAGTACGGGCTGGTGCCCGAGCTTGACCCGGGCGCGGACGGCGGCCACCTCCACCATCCGCCCGAAGACGTGCGCCAGTGGCAGGAAGAGCAGGGTGGACGGCTGCTCGCCGGGACCGGCCTGGAAGACGGACTCCCAGCGGCTCGCCATGGTGTCGGCCTCGAACATGAAATTGCCGTGGGTGAGGACGCAGCCCTTGGGGCGGCCGGTGGTGCCCGAGGTGTAGATGACGGTGGCGACCGCGTCCGGGGTCACGGCGCCGCGGTGGCGGTGCACGACGTCCTCGGCGACCCCGCGGCCGTCGGCGACGATGCCGTCCACGGCCCCCGCGTCGAGCTGCCACAGCAGGCGCAGGAGGGGAAGCCGGTCGATGACCGAACCCACCGTCATGGCCTGGTCCTCGTTCTCGACGACGCAGGCCGTGCAGGCGGAGTCGGCCAGGATCCAGTGCACCTGCTCGGCGGAGGAGGTCGGGTAGACGGGGACCGGCTGGGCGCCGATCGCCCACAGGGCGAAGTCGAAGAGGGTCCACTCGTACCGGGTACGGGACATGACGGCGACCCGGTCGCCGAACCGTACGCCCTGGGCCAGCAGGCCCTTGGCGAGCGCGAGCACCTCGGCGGCGAGTTCGGCGGAGGTCACGTCCCGCCAGACCCCTTCCGTCTTGCGGCCCAGCACCACCCGGTCCGGTTCCTCGCGCGCATGCCGGAAGACGACGTCGGCCAGACCGCCGACGGGCGCGTCGGTGACGACGGGTGGGACGGTGATCTCGCGCAAGGGTCCCGCTCCTCTCCGTGCGGCGCGGCGACGCTACCCCACGTCGCAGGGCAGTTGATCAGCCCGCGGATACCTCCACAAGACCTCCTCAGCGACCTTCTCGGCGGCCGGGCCGCGGTCAGGCCGTGCGGCTGAGGCGGTCCGCGCCCGAGAGGACCGCCGAGGCCAGGGCTTCGGCGGGAGCCGAGGCCCGGGACCCGCGCACGAGGGCGAACTCGACCGGCCCGAGCTCCGGCAGCCCGCCGACCCGGACCAGTCCCGGCGGGATCAGCCCGCGGGTGTGCGCCATCACGCCCAGCCCGGCCCGGGCCGCCGCGATCAGACCGCTCAGGCTGCCGCTCGTACAGGCGATCCGCCACGCCCGGCCGTCACGCTCCAGCACCTCCAGCGCCCGCGCCCTGGTGATCCCCGGAGGCGGGAAGACGATCAGCGGAACCGGGCGCTCCGGGTCCACCCGCAGTCCTTCCGCCCCGATCCACACCATCCGGTCCCGCCACACCAGGCGGCCCCGCTCGTCCCCCGGCCCCCGCCGCTTCGCCAGCACCAGGTCCAGGCGTCCCGCGTCCAGCCGTTCGTGCAGCGTGCCCGAGAGCTCCACCGACAGCTCCAGGTCCACCTCGGGATGCTCGTGCCGGAACCCCTCCAGAATCTCCGGCAGCCGCGTCAGCACGAAGTCCTCCGAAGCCCCGAAGCGCAGCCGCCCGCGCAGCCGGGTCCCCGTGAAGAAGGCCGCCGCCCGTTCGTGCGCCTCCAGGATCGTGCGCGCGAAGCCCAGCAGCGCCTCGCCGTCCTCCGTCAGCTCCACGCTGTGCGTGTCCCGGACGAACAGCGGCCGCCCGGTCGCCGCCTCCAGCCTCCGCACGTGCTGGCTGACGGTGGACTGCCGTACGCCGAGCCGCCCGGCGGCCTGGGTGAAGCTCAGCGTCTGGGCCACCGTGAGGAACGTACGCAGCTGGACAGGGTCGTACATACCGCCCATGCTAGCCACGCTCATCGGGATGCGTGATGACAGTGAGTGCGGTGTGCGGGTTTCCCGATCACCACCCCGCCACCGAGCATGAACGAGTGAGCACCCTGCACATGCGCCGCCGCCTGCGCCGCCCGCACCTCCCCGCCCGGCTGCCCGTCGACCCGTACGTACTGGCCCTCCTCGGCACCGTCGGCCTCGCCGCCCTGCTCCCCGCCCGCGGCCAGGCCGCCACCGTCGCCGACGGGGCCGCCACCGCGGCCGTGGCCCTGCTCTTCTTCCTCTACGGAGCCAGGCTCTCCACCCGCGAGGCCCTCGACGGCCTGCGCCACTGGCGGCTGCACCTCACCGTGCTCGTCTGCACCTTCCTCCTCTTCCCCCTCCTCGGCCTCGCCGCCCGAGGCCTCGTCCCCACCCTCCTCACGCCCCCGCTCTACAGCGGCCTGCTCTTCCTCTGTCTGGTCCCCTCGACCATCCAGTCCTCCATCGCCTTCACCTCGATCGCCCGCGGCAACGTCCCGGCCGCGATCTGCGCAGGCTCCTTCTCCAGCCTCGCCGGCATCGTCCTCACCCCGCTGCTCGCCGCGGCCCTGCTCGGGAGCAGCGCGGGCGGCTTCTCCCCCGACTCCCTCCTCAAGATCGTTCTCCAGCTGCTGCTGCCCTTCCTCCTCGGACAGCTCCTGCGCCGCTGGGTCGGCGGCTTCCTCGTGCGCAACAGGCAGGTGCTGGGCCGCGTCGACCGCGGCTCGATCCTGCTCGTCGTCTACGCCGCCTTCAGCGCGGGCATGGCCGCCGGCATCTGGCACCAGGTGAGCGTCCCGCGCCTCGGCGCCCTGCTGGCGGTGGAGGCCGTACTGCTCGCCGTGATGCTCCTCGTCAGCTGGTACGGGGCCAGGCGCCTCGGCTTCGGCCGCGCGGACCGCATCGCCATCCAGTTCGCCGGGTCGAAGAAGAGCCTCGCCGCCGGACTCCCCATGGCCAGCGTGCTGTTCGGGGCCCAGGCCGGTCTCGCCGTGCTCCCGCTCATGCTGTTCCACCAGATGCAGCTCATGGTCTGCGCGGTCCTCGCCCGCCGCCGCGCCGCACAGACGGAGCCGGCCGGGCACGGTGAACTCCCCACCGGTCGTGTGGCGGAGGTCTCGTCGGCGGTCCAACACCCCTCCGTGCGGGCCCGGTAACGTTCGGCGGTGACCTGGATACGCCCGCTCGCCGCCCACGCCGAACGCCCCTGCACCCTGGTGGTCTGCCGCGGCTGCTGCTGCGGTGACCCCCGCAAGAACCCCGGCTCCGACCACGCCGGCCAGCTCGCCCGGCTGCGCGAGGCCGCCGAGGCCTCCGGGGGCCGCCTGGCCGTCCGTACGAGCGACTGCCTCGGCCCCTGCGCCCAGGCCAACGTCATCGTGGTCCAGCCCACCACCGAGGCCCGCCGCCGCGGCGCCCGCGCCGCCTGGTTCGGGTGGGCCCTGGACGACACCGCGACCGACGAGATCATCGCCTGGGCCGAATCCGGCGGCCCGGGCACCACCCCGGTCCCGCCCACCCTCGACCTCCACCGCATCGAGCCGCCCGAGCCCGAGCGGGCCCCGAACTCCACCCGCCGCGGCCGCCGGGGCCGCTAAGTGGCCTCGGGGACGTGCCCTACTTCCCCGAGGCCGCTTAGGGCCTGTCGTCCTGGCGGGTGATCCGCTCCTCGCCCGCGTAGATGTTCATGTTCGGGCCCCGCAGGAAGCCGACCAGGGTCAGTCCCGAGTCCAGGGCCAGGTCCACCGCCAGCGAGGACGGCGCCGAGACCGCCGCCAGCACCGGGATGCCCGCCATCACGGCCTTCTGGGCCAGCTCGAAGGAGGCCCGGCCGGACACCAGCAGGACCGCTCCGGCCAGCGGGAGCCGGCCCGCCTGGAGCGCCCGCCCGACGATCTTGTCGACCGCGTTGTGCCGGCCCACGTCCTCGCGTACGTCGAGCAGCTCGCCCTCCGCCGTGAACAGCCCGGCCGCGTGCAGTCCGCCCGTGCGGTCGAAGACCTTCTGGGCCGCGCGCAGCCGGTCCGGCAGCTCGCCGAGGAGATCCGCGGAGATCCGTACCGGGTCGGCGGCCGTCCCCGGGAAGCGGGTCGCCGTACGGACCGCGTCCAGGCTGGCCTTGCCGCACAGGCCGCAGGAGGAGGTGGTGTAGACGTTCCGCTCCAGTGTGATGTCCGGCACCGGGACCCCGGCCGCCAGCTGCACGTTGACCACGTTGTAGGTGTTCGACCCGTCTTCGGTGGCGCCCTCGCAGTAGGTGACGGCCTGGACGTCCGCCGCGGAGGCGAGCACGCCCTCGCTCACGAGGAAGCCCACCGCCAGGGCGAAGTCGTCGCCCGGGGTCCGCATCGTGATCGCCAGCGGCTTGCCGTTCAGCCGTATCTCCAGCGGCTCCTCGGCGACCAGCGTGTCCGGACGGACCCCGGCCACGCCGTTCCGGATCCGGACGACGCGGCGGCGCTCGGTGACCCGTCCCATGGTGATCAGCCCACCCCTTCAGTTCCTGCCGTGCATCCGTCCGAATCCGGCTGCATCCGACAACTTCATTGTCGCGGTTCCGCTTCCCACAGCGTCCCCGGCAGGTGGATCCTCGGGAATCTCCAAATTCCGGTGCCGGAATCCTGTCGGGTCACACGCACACGTACCCATCAGTAGCAGGCAAAGCTGGGTGATCCTGCACTTCCGTACAAAGGGGGACCCCGCCCATGACCGGTTCACGCGTGGTGGCGCTAGGGCACTACCAGCCCGCGAGAGTGCTCACCAACGAGGACCTCGCGGCCATGGTCGACACCACGGACGAGTGGATCCGGTCCCGGGTCGGCATCAAGACGCGCCACATCGCGGGGCCGGACGAACCGGTCGACGAGCTGGCCTTCCACGCCGCGGGCAAGGCCCTGGCCGGCGCCGGCCTGACCCCGGACGACATCGACCTCGTCCTGGTCGCCACCTCCACCGCGATCGACCGCTCGCCCAACATGGCCGCCCGCGTGGCCGCCAAGCTGGGCATGGGCGGCAGCCCCGCCGTGATGGACCTCAACGTCGTCTGCTCGGGCTTCACGCACGCCCTGGCCACCGCGGACCACGCGATCCGGGCCGGCTCCGCCACCCGCGCCCTGGTCATCGGCGCCGACAAGATGGCCGAGATCACCGACTGGAGCGACCGCACCACCTGCGTGCTCACCGGTGACGGCGCGGGCGCGGCCGTGGTCGAGGCCAGCGAGGAGCCGGGCATCGGGCCGGTGCTGTGGGGTTCGGTCCCCGAGATGGGCAACGCCGTCCGGATCGAGGGCTCGCCGCCGGTCTTCGCGCAGGAGGGCCAGTCCGTGTACCGCTGGACCACCAGCCAGCTCCCGCCGCTCGCCCGCAAGGTGTGCGAGAAGGCCGGGGTCCTCCCCGAGGAGCTGGCCGGGGTCGTCCTGCACCAGGCGAACCTGCGGATCATCGAGCCGCTCGCCGCCAAGATCGGCGCCGTCAACGCGGTCGTCGCCCGCGATGTCGTCGACTCCGGCAACACCTCGGCTGCCAGCATCCCGATGGCGCTGTCCAAGCTGGTGCAGCGCGGCGAGATCCCGACCGGCGCTCCCGTCCTGCTCTTCGGCTTCGGCGGCAACCTCTCCTACGCGGGGCAGGTCATCCACTGCCCGTGACCCCGGCGGCGCGTGCCCGGTGACGTACCCGACGGCCGCAGCGAGACGATCCGTCTCGCTGCGGCCGTCGGTGCATGCGTGCAGGTCAGCACGGCGTTGCGGACGGCGGCCGGTCGGATAAGTGGTCGGAGCCCCGCCGATCCTTTGCTATTGTTGTCCATGTCGCCGCGGGAAACCGGGGCCGACCACCTAGTCCGGGTGGCGGAATGGCAGACGCGCTAGCTTGAGGTGCTAGTGCCCTTTATCGGGCGTGGGGGTTCAAGTCCCCCCTCGGACACAGATCGGCGAGGGCCGTGACTCCAGGAGTCACGGCCCTCGCCGTTTGCGTTGCGCCGCGGGCGCCGCGGGCGCCGCGAGCGCGCCGGGCCTCCCGGCGGAACGGCCATGGCCGGATCCGTATCTGCGGCATCATGGTCTTGGAACGGGCCAGGGGGAGCAACGTGTCGCAGGACGAACCACGCAACAGCATCGCGATCGTCGGGCGCTACCGGCTTGAGAAGCGGCTGGGCAGGGGCGGCATGGGCACCGTCTGGCGGGCCTCCGACGAACTGCTCGGACGCTCCGTCGCCGTCAAGGAACTCCACGTGGGGGACGGTACGCAGTCCGCGGGCGCCCTGCGTGAGGCGCGTACGGTGGCGCAGATCAAGCACCCCCACGTCGTCGTGGTCCACGACGTCGTGGAGCAGGACGGGCACCCGTACATCGTCATGGAACTCGTCGAAGGCAGCTCGCTCGCCGACCGGCTCGCCGCCGACGGTCCGCTGGACCACGGCGAGACCGCCCGCACGGGGCTCGCCCTGCTCGGCGCCCTGAGCGCGGCACACGCCCGCGGAGTGCTCCACCGGGACATCAAGCCGGCCAACGTGCTGATGGAAGCGGGAACCGGCCGGGTGGTGCTCACCGACTTCGGCATCGCCCGCCTCGCCGGCTCCACCACCATCAGTGAGACCGGGGCCTTCATCGGCTCACCCGAGTACACCTCGCCCGAGCGGATGCAGGGCGCCGCCGCAGGCCCCGCATCCGACCTGTGGTCCCTCGGCGTGCTGCTGTGTGCCGCATTGACCGGCGAGTCGCCCTTCCACCGCGATTCGCTCGGCGGAGTCCTGCACGCCGTCGTGTCCGCCGAGATCCGGCCGCCGGCTCAGGCGGGGCCGCTGCTGCCACTGATCCAGGGTCTGCTGGAACGCGACCCGGAGCGGCGGCTGGGGGCGGCGGAGGCCGAGCGGCTGCTGTCGGCGTACGTGACCACCGGCGCCGTCCCGCTGCTCGACCGGCCCCTCGGCCCGAACCCGACGGCGGGGACCGCCACCGAGGCCCCGACCACTCCCCACCCGCCCGGCTACTCGCCGACCGAGCGCGTAGGCCGGCCCGGCGACCGCGCGCCGGGACCGGCCGGGAAGTTCCGGCCGTCCGTTCGCCTCGGGCTGCTCGCGGCCCTCGTCGTGGCGGCCGTCGCGGGCGGAGTGAGCGCGGCGTCCCTGCTCGGCGATCGTACGGACGGCCGGGCGCAGGAGCCTGCGCGGAGCGCCACCGCCTCACCCGCCACCGCCTCACCCACCCCTGCCTCACCGGCCACCGCCTCACCCGCCACCGACAAGGCCGTCGCGCAGTCCCCGGCGGCGTCGCCGCCCGCGCCCGGGAGCGCCGCGTCCGCCAAGCCCGTGCCCCCCGGGTACCGGACCGTCACCGACGTACAGGGCTTCTCCCTCGCCGTGCCGAAGGGTTTCCAGCGCACCACCGACGACCAGCGGGTCTTCTACGTCTCCGAGGACGGGGCGATCCGGATCGGCATCAAGGTGAAGCCGTCTGCGCCCGGCGGCCCGCTCGCCGCGATGCGGCTCTCGGACGCCGAGGGCCCGGCCACCAACCCCGGGTTCCGCGACCACTCGGTCGTCGCGACGACGCACAACGGACTGCCCGCCGCGCTGTGGGAGTTCACCTGGGACGGCTTCACCCGTGCCGAAGGCGCCCGGCACACCTTCGACCTCTGCTGGGACGAGAACGGCCTCCTGCACGACGTCTGGGTGTCCGCTCCCGTCAGCCGGCTCGCCGAGGCCAGGAGCCACTTCGACGCGGCCCTGGACTCCTTCGTCCCCGGCGGGTCCTGATCACGGCGCCGGGCACCCCGGCCCGGCCGCCTCACGTGCCCAGCACCACCAGGCCCCTCGGGGCGGTCAGGGTGCCCGGGGCGACCTGGGTGAAGGTGTGGGGGAGGGACAGGCACGGCCGGCCGGTGTCCGGGAGGGCGTCGAAGAGGTAGGCCGCCGCGGACGTGGTGTCGCTGACCAGGTGGGGGCCGCCGGCCGAGGCCGTGGTGTCCGTGAGCGGGGTGCGGAACAGGCGCCGGAGGTGACGCAGGGTCTCCGGGGTGAGGGGGGCCCGCGTCGGCCGGGGCGGGCACTGCGGCTCCCGCTCCGGCCGCGTGGACGCGGAAGGGTACGGGGGCTCGGCGGCGGCGGTGGTCTCGGGCTCGGACGGGTTCGGGGCAGCCGGCGTGTCCGGGGGGATCTCACCCGTCAGGAGCAGGGCGAGGAGCACCGGAACGGCCTTGCGGCGCAAGGCCTCGGTGGCCGAGTGCAGGCGAGGGGCATGGACCGCGGGCAGGGACAGCGCGAGGCTCCCGGCGGCGTCGCCGGTGGCGATCGGCACCGCCGAGCAGACGACCCCCGGCGAGTACTCCAGCAGGTCGAAGACGGGCGCGCCCGGGGCCAACGCGTCCAGCGCGGTGAACAGGGCCCGGCTGTCGGTGATGGTCCGCGGAGTCAGCCGCGCGGGCCGGTGCCGGGCCACGTGGTCGGCCCTGCGGTCGTGGTCGAGCTGGGTCAGCAGGCACTTGCCGACCGCGCTGGCGTGCGCGGCGGCCCGGAAGTCCACCCACTCCCGCACCGGCGGGGTCCCGGGACCGTCCGCCATCTGCGTGATCCGGACCTCGCCCTCCGCGTACCGGCTCAGGTACACCGCCGCGCCCGCGCTGTCCCGGGCCAGTGCCAGCGTGCGCTGGAGCTGGCCCGCCAGGCCGCTGCCGCCGGGGGCCGCGAGCCGGTCCAGGGCCGGTCCGCGCGCGTACACCCCCGTGCCGGGGCGGTACGCGTACTCCTCCTCGCACAGCATCGACAGCAGGGGACCGAGTTCTTCCTCGGCGAGCCCCGACTTCCGGGCGAGCTGGGCGGCCCGCACCCCCAGGGGATGCCGCTCCAGGACCTGTACGACGGCCAGCGCGCGCCGGGCCTCCGACAGGGCCTGGCCGGTCCCGGCCTGGACGACGGTCCCGCGGGCCGCCGCCGTCAGCGCCGGGTGGCGCAGCGGGCCGGGCGCGAGGCGCGGTACGGGAACGGCCGCCGGCGCTGCTGCCATGGGGGCCACGGCGCCGGTGACCGCGGCCGCCGACGGCTGGAACGCGGCCAGTATCCCGGGCAGCCCGGGCCTGGGCAGCGGCACCGGTCCCAGGTCGGCATCGTCGAGCTGGTCGACGTACCGCAGGACGGCCGCCTGCGCGCACAGCCGCACCTCCCGCAGATCCCGCCGGCCGGCGGGCCGGAAGCCGCGACGGCCCAGTTCGCGCGCCCAGTGCCGGGCGTCGTGGTACTCACCGCGGCGGGAGTGGTCGAGGAAGAGGCAGTACGCGGCATCGGCGGTCCCCGGACCGGCCCAGCCCGCGGCGAACTGCCACCAGAACCGGGCGCCTTCGCGCAGCCCGGCCAGGTACAGCAGAGAGCCGAAGACGACCGCGCCGGCCAGGTCGGTGTGCCGGGAGGCGAGGAAGGAGACGAGCTGCGCCTCGGCCTTCGGGGCGCACACGGAGGCCAGGCAGGCGGCCTTGAGGTCGCGGCGGGCGCGTTCGGCGTCGAGCGGGCAGTCGCGCGCCGGGTCGCTCCAGCCGGACGCGGACCGGCGCCGGGCGCGGTGGCCGGCGGCGGGTGCCGGCGGGGTGGCGCGCAGCAGCCGGGCCTCGGCCGCGCCCAGGTCGTAGTGCGGGTAGCGGTCGCGGACGCCCGCCCGGGCGAGGAACTCGGCCAGGGCGCGGGGGGCTCCGCCGCCGTCCTGCGGCTGCTGCCGTTCGCGGTGCCTCATGATTCGGCTGATTCGTCTGATCCGGCGGACTCGGCGGACTTGGCGGACTCGGTGTATTCGGGTGGGTCGACGGAGGCGTCGAGGAGCCGGGCGAGGCGCCGGTTGGCCTGGCCGAGGTACGAGCGGACCGTGGCCTCGTCGACGCCCATCACGGAGGCGGCCTCGCCGGGGGAGCACTGGAGCCCGTACCGCAGCAGTACGGCGTCGCGCTGCCGCTCGGCGAGCCGGGACACGGCGGAGTAGAAGCGGATGGTGTCGGTCAGCACCTCGTACCGGTCGGCGTGGGCGTCCTTGAGGGCGGCTTCGAAGGCGCTGATGTCCATCGGCCGGGGCTGCCGCTGCCAGGGGTGGCGCGGCCGCAGCCGCCGGTCGGCCAGGCAGTGCTTGAGCAGGGTCCACGCGTAGGCGTCCAGGCGGTCCATGTGGAGCATCCGGAGCCACTCGCCCATGATCGAGTCGAAGGTGGCGTCAACGGCCTGCTCGGCCGCCGTGTCGGAACCGAGCTGCAGGTACGCGAAGCGCATGTACGCGGGTCGCCGATTGGCGTGGAAGGCCCAGTACGAAAGGCGCGCCGTCGGGCTCCACTGGCTCATCGGTGTCGGCCGCCGGCGCCGGCTCGGCAGCCCCACGGCCCCTCCGGACTCCTCCGGTCCGCCATCGCTCACCGTTCCACCCCATCCCCTGTGCGCGGTGTACAGGAAAGCAGCGAGGGCGCATTCGGAGGGCGCATAGAAGAAACCTGGGAACAATGCGTCGGCGATGATCGACTCGTGATCGATGTCGACCGCACGGCGGTCCAGCCGGCACGTATGCATATGACCGCCGCCCGTGCCGTCCGGCCGACGGTCGGGTGCGCGGCGGACCGGCTGTAGCATGGGCCCGATCGCGAGGGCCGTGACGAAGAGGTCACTGTCCTCGCTTTTGCGTTACTCCCACCCATGAACAAATGCGGCGCGTGGCCTTTCGGCGGTTCGATACGATGAACCTCATTCACAGTCCGTCACGTCACGTCACGTGGTACCGCACATATGAAATGGAGCATCCGAGGATGGCTCGACACCTGATCACCAGCGCGCTTCCGTACATCAACGGGATCAAGCACCTGGGCAACATGGTCGGGTCGATGCTTCCGGCGGATGTGTACTCCCGGTACCTCCGCCAGCGCGGCCACGACGTCCTCTACATCTGCGCCACCGACGAGCACGGCACCCCCGCCGAGCTCGCCGCCAAGGAGGCCGGCATCTCGGTCGCCGAGTTCTGCGCGCAGGCCCACGACGCCCAGAAGGCGGTCTACGACGGCTTCGAGCTGTCCTTCGACTACTTCGGCCGCAGCTCCTCCGCGCAGAACCGCGAGATCACCCAGCACTTCGCCCGCAAGCTCCAGGCGAACGGCTTCATCGAGGAGCGGGCGATCCGGCAGGTCTACTCGCCGGTCGACGGCCGCTTCCTGCCGGACCGCTACGTCGAGGGCACCTGCCCGCACTGCGGCTACGACAAGGCCCGCGGCGACCAGTGCGAGAACTGCACCCGCGTCCTGGACCCCACGGACCTGATCGAGCCCCGCTCGGCCATCTCCGGCTCCACCGAGCTGGAGGTCCGCGAGACCAAGCACCTCTTCCTGCTGCAGTCCAAGCTCCAGCACGAGGTCGAGGCCTGGGTCGCGCAGCACGAGGCGGAGTGGCCGCAGCTGGCGTCCTCCATCGCCCGCAAGTGGCTGACCGAGGGCCTGCACGACCGCGCCATCACCCGTGACCTCGACTGGGGCGTCCCGGTTCCGGCCGACACCTGGCCCGAGCTGGCCGCCGAGGGCAAGGTCTTCTACGTCTGGTTCGACGCGCCGATCGAGTACATCGGCTCGACCAAGGAGTGGTCGGACCTGGACCCGGCGAACCGCGACTACAAGTCGTGGTGGTACGAGGCCGAGGACGTCCGCTACACCCAGTTCATGGCCAAGGACAACGTCCCGTTCCACACGGTGATGTTCCCCGCCACCGAGCTGGCCACCCGCGAGCCGTGGAAGAAGGTCGACTACGTCAAGGCCTTCAACTGGCTGACGTACTACGGCGGCAAGTTCTCCACCTCGCAGAAGCGCGGCGTCTTCACCGACCAGGCGCTGGAGATCCTCCCGGCCGACTTCTGGCGCTACTTCCTCATCGCGAACGCGCCCGAGTCCGACGACTCGTCCTTCACGTGGGAGCACTTCGCCGCCACGGTCAACAAGGACCTCGGCGGCACCCTCGGCAACTTCGTCAACCGCGTACTGACCTTCTCCCGCAAGAAGTTCGGCGACGAGGTCCCCGCCGGCAGCCCCGCCGGCGAGGTCGAGGCGAAGCTGGGCGAGCAGATCGCCGAGCTGCTGGCCGAGTACGAGGGCCACATGGAGTCGCTCCAGTACCGCAAGGCCGCGGCCGCGCTGCGCGCCCTGTGGTCGGCCGGAAACGCGTACCTCGACGAGAAGGCCCCCTGGCTGGAGGTCAAGACCGACCTGGAGGGCGCGGCGCTCACCCTGCGCACCGCGATGAACCTGATCCACCTCTACTCGGTGGTCTCCGAGCCGTTCATCCCGGCCTCGGCGCGCGCCATGCGCTCCGCCTTCGACCTCGCCGGCGACACGGCGACGTGGATCACCCCGGAGCAGGCCAAGTCCCTGGACGCGGTCCCTGCCGGCACGCCGTTCACGGTGCCGCCGGTGCTGTTCGCGCGGGTCACCGAGGAGGACCTGGAGTCCTACCGCGAGCGGTTCGGCGGTTCGCCGGAGGCGTGAGGCCCGGCGTGACAACTGCGTGAGGGGCGCGACCGGTTGACGGTCGCGCCCCTTTCGCGTGCCTGCCGGGTGGTAGGGAAAACCCCACCGCGAAGTGTCCACCTGGGCGTGCAGACCCGACGGGACCGCGCGGCTGGAATGGACCCATGACCCTTTCCCGTACCGCCCGGTGTACCGCGGGCTGGCTCCTCGCGGCCGCCTGGGCGCTGTCCTTCCCGCTCCTGTCCTCGCTGGGGCCGCACCGGCTGTGGGGCTGGTGCGCGGCCGCCGGGTACCTCGGCGCCGCCGGAGCCACCGCCCTCGGCCACCGCCGCGCGGCGCTCACCGCCGCTCTGCTCGGCGCCGTCGCCGTACCGCTCCTGTGGCTGGCCCTGACCGGGCAGGGGCAGTCGGAGGTGACGGTCGTCGAACGGTCCGGGCGGCTCCTGCTGGAGTCCGGCCGACTCTACGTCGACCAGCCCGTGCGGGTCGAGGAGTACACGCCGTACCTGCCGGGCATGGCGCTGCTCGGCATCCCGCGCGCGCTGCTCGGCGGCGGAGACGGCTGGGCCGCCCGGCTGCTGGGCGACGCCCGTATCTGGTGCGCGGCGGCCCTGTTCGGCGGCCTGTGGGCCGGCCGACGGCTGCTCGGCGCGACCCGGCCGGCGCTGCTTCCCGTACTGGTGGCCTCGCCGGTGGTGGCGCTGCCCCTCGCGGTGAGCGGGGTGGACCTGCCGCTGGCCGGGCTGTGCTGCCTGGCCCTCTCGGCCGCCGGAGCCGGGCGGCCGGTCCTGGCGGGGGCGGCCCTCGCCGGGGCGTGCGCCCTGAAGTGGACGGCGCTGCCCGCGGTGGCGGTGGCGGTGGCCCTGCTCGCGGCCTGCCGGGGCCGGCGGGCGGCGGTGCGCTGCGGGCTGGCCGCGGCCGGCGGGACGGCCCTGCTGGTCCTGCCGAGCGCGCTGCTCCAGCCGGGCGAGCTGTGGCGCCAGGTGTTCGCCTTTCCCACCGGGCGCGCGGAGGTCGCGACGCCGGCGAGCAGCCCGCTGCCCGGCCACCTGCTGGCCGAACTCGGCCAGTGGGGCTGGTACGCGGCAGTGGGTCTGCTGATGCTGGGAGGCGTCGCGGTGGCCGTGTCGCTGCTGGTCCGGCCGCCGCGCACGGTGGTGGCGGCGGCCGACCGCCTCGCGATCGGCCTCACGACGGCCTTCCTGCTGGCCCCGGCGGGCCGCTTCGGCTACCTGGCGCTGCCGGTGCTGCTGACCGTCTGGGCCCGCTCGGTGGAGCCCTCCGGTCGCGCCCGGACCCCGGCTGCCTCCCGCGTCGTGGCCGGCTCCCGCCCGGCGCGGACGGTGGTGACGCCCACGCGTTAGCCGGTCTCGGCCCCGCGCAGATGGGCCAGGACCGCCAGCACCCGGCGGTTGCCCTCCGTGGCGTCCAGGTCGAGCTTCGTGAAGATGCTGGAGGCGTGCTTGACCACGGCGGCCTCGGAGATGAAGAGCCGGCCCGCCAGGGCCTGGTTGTTGAGGCCCTCCGCCATCAGGGTCAGGACCTCCCGCTCGCGCGGGGTGAGGCGGGCCAGCGGGCGGTCCTGCGATCGGCTGCCGAGCAGGACCCGCACCACCTCGGGGTCGATGACCGTCTGCCCCTCCGCGACGCGCCGCAGGGCGTCGAGGAACTCGGTGACCTCGCCCACCCGGTCCTTGAGCAGATAGCCGAGTCCGGCCGCCGAGGCGCCCGTGAACAGCTGGGTCGCGTACGCCGTGGCCACGTACTGCGAGAGCACGAGCACGGGCAACGAGGCGTCACGGGAGCGGAGTTCGAGCGCGGCCCGCAGCCCCTCGTCGCGGAATCCCGGCGGCATCCGTACATCGGTGACCACGGCGTCCGGCCGCTCCGCCGCCACGGCCCGCACGAGTTCGTCCGCGTCGCCGACGGCGGCGAGGACCTGGTGGCCGCCGCGGGTGAGCAGTTCCGCCAGCCCCGCGCGCAGCAGGACGGAGTCCTCGGCGAGGATCAGCCGGAGCACGGGACCTCCACACGGAGTTCGGTCGGTCCGCCCACCGGACTGGACACCACCAGCCTGCCCTTCAACATCGCCACCCTGTCCGCGAGACCCGCCAGGCCCGCTCCCGCGCCGGGATCGGCCCCGCCGCGGCCGTCGTCGGTGACGCAGAGAGTGAGCCGGTCGTTCTCGACCCTACCGGCGACGGCCACGCACGTGGCGCCGCTGTGCTTCGCGGCGTTGGCCAGCGCCTCCGTGACGGTGAAGTACGCCGTGATCTCCACGGAGTCGGCCAGCCGCGGTACGTCGAGGTCCACGGTCACCGGTACGGGATGCCGCAGCGCCACCTCGGCCACGGCGGCCGCGAGCCCGTGGTCGGTGAGCACCTGCGGGTGGATGCCCCGTACGAGGTCGCGCAGTTGCTCCAGCGCCACCTTGGCCTCGCCGCGGCCCCGGGCCACCAGCGCGGCGGCGCCCGCGGCCCCGGGAAGTCCGCGCAGCTCCATCTCGGCGAGGCCCAGGGTCATGCTGAGCGCGACCAGCTGCTGCTGCGCCCCGTCGTGCAGATCCCGCTCGATGCGCCGCCGTTCGGCTTCGAAGGCGTCGACCAGGCGCACCCGGGAGCGGGTGAGTTCCAGTACCCGGGCGTCCTCCTCGCGCGGCCCGAGCAGCAGACGGACGGTCTTCACCTGCGCCCCGGTGAGCAGGGCTCCCGCGTACGCCGCCACGACCAGCCCGATCAGTCCCGCCGCCGTGCCGCCCAGGGCCTCCAGCGGGCCGGAGACGGCCCTGCCGGGGATCAGCATCACCGGCTCCGGGGCGAGGGCCCAGACGACGACCGGGCTCGCGACCAGGATCAGGGAGAACGCGAGCAGCGCGACCACCCCGAAGCCCGCCGCCCCGAAGACCGGCCCGAGCAGGACGGCGTACCCGAACTCCCGCCGGGTGGCCCGCTCCTTCAGCCGTGTCCGCAGCCAGGCCGCGGGGCCCGCCCCGGCGAGGGAGGTGTGCGGATCGCCGACCGGCACCGGATCGACCCACCGCAGCCGCCATCGCTCCAGCGCCCCGAGCGGTACCGCGCCGGAAGCGGCGCAGAGCAGGAGCAGCAGCCCGATCCCGGCCACGGCCAGTACCACGCCCAGCCCGACGAGGACCACGAGCGCGACCAGTACGGCGTATCCGAGGGTGGATCCGGCCGCCAGATACCCCCAGCACCGCCAGGGCCACCACGAGCCGAGGAACCGCAGGGGCCGCCGCATCACCGCCCAGACGGCGACCGGGGCCTGGTCGGCCGGGCTCTGGAGGGTGGTGGAGGCAGACACACGCCCCAGCCTAGGACGCTGGCGTCGCACCATCGCGCCCGGGGCCCGGGGCGCGGGCCCCGGGCGCGGTGGCGTGGCGAACTGGGCCGAACGGGTGAACGATGTCAGAGGGGGCGTGTTCGCCCCTCTTCGATCCGGTACGCGCGATGCTCCGAGGAGGTCGTGATGGACGTCCTTGTACTGATCGGCCGCCTGCTGTTCGTCGTCCTCTTCCTCGCCTCCGGGACGGCGCACCTGACCAAGACCCGGCAGATGGCCGGGTACACCGCTTCCCGCGGGGTGCCCATGCCCGTCGCGGCCACGGTCGTCAGCGGTGTGGTCATGCTGGCGGGCGCGGTCAGCGTGGCGGTCGGGCTGTGGGCCGACCTCGGGGCCCTGGCGCTGGCGGCCTTCTCCTTCTCGGTGGCCGTGCTGATGCACCGGTTCTGGAAGGAGAGCGACCCGCAGGCGCAGATGATGGAGCAGACGCAGTTCCTCAAGGACACGGCCCTCGGCGGCGCGGCCCTGGTGATGTTCGCGTTCTTCGCCTACGCGGGCCACGACCTGGGGCTCATGGTCACCGGCCCGGCCCTCTCGATCAGCTGACGGGACCTCCGGTCGCGGCGCGGCCCGGAGCCGGCGCCCGCGTTCAACGGCAGGTGACGGCCGGCCGCACCAGGCAGTCCTCGAAGAAGCCGAAGCAGCGCAGGTGGTAGGAGCGTGCCGCGTGGCCCAGGCTGATGTTGTGGCCCGCCCCCGGCTGCCGGTCGACGGTCACGTGCGGGGCATCGGTGAGCCGCGATCTCAGCTCGGCGAGCGCGTCCCGGTCGTACCGCCACCACGGCTCGTGCTCGGCGAAGGTGAACCGTACGGGCACGCGGACGCGGCCCGCGGCGTCGCGGAAGACCTCGGGCCAGCGGGCGATGTCCGCCTGCTCCCGGGCCGGCACGGGGCCGACGATCGAGCCGCAGGTGGCGAAGGTGTTCGGCGGGTAGAGCCGCAGCGGCCCCCAGCTGCGCCGGCCGCCCCGGGACGCGCCCTCGCCGGTGAAGGCGTCGGGCGCGTAGCGGTGGCCGCAGCCGGAGATCTCCAGGCCGAGCAGGTCGGGCCAGGCGTGGTCGGCGGCGGTGAGCAGCGCGACCTTGCCGCCGAACGAGTGGGCGAGGAGGAACAGGCCGGCCCCGGTCTGCTCCCGGGCGGCGAAGTCGCGCACCGCGGCGGCGAGGGTGGCTGCCTGCTCGGTGACGGACTGCCCTTCGGGCAGCGCGGCCGCGGACTGTCCGTAGCCGGGCCGGTCGACGGCCAGGACCGTATAACCGAGCCGGGCACCGAGGGTGAGTAAGGAGAGGTCGGGATGGGCCTGGCCGTCGAAATAGCCGGAGTTCATGCCCGCCCCGTGCACCGCGACCACCGTGGCCCGCGGCGGGCCCTCGGACGGTTCGCGGAGCAGCGCGGACAGGGGAGTGCCGGCGGCGTCCAGGGTGATCCGGCGCACGCCCCGCGACAGGTCGGCGGGCGCGGTGCTCATGCGGGGGCCGCCATGACGGGGCGGCGCGTGTCGAGAGCGGTCGGCCCGGAGCCGACGTTGATGACGTGCGTGTCCACGGGCTCATCCTCCGCTCCGATTGTCGTATGCGCGTAGTGACGCGCCGGAGCGCCGGTGCGGACCCGGTGGTGCGCGGCGCCCCGCTCGGTCGCGGCCCGCGCGGCGGCCCGGGCGGCCGATGGCTTGAAGTCGCCCCTCGGTCTTGGATCTTGACCTGTCTGCCGCGTATCGAAGCAGGGCCCTGATCGTTTCTTCAGCCGTAACCCTCATATGTGCTGCGGAATCGGGAGGACACGCGGTGACCGCATGGCAGTACCTCGCCGGGGCGGGTCTGGTGGCGGCGCTCTGCCCGCTGCACGGTCACGTGGCGGTCGCGGGTGACGGCGACGGCCGCGGTGCCCGGGTCGACGTGTGCGTGCCCGGAGGGCAGCCGGGCCGGCCCGTGTTCCGGCCGCCCTCGGTACGGCCGGGCGTGCCCGGGGCCGACCGGCCCACCGTGCACCACCCGGGGCGGCCCCCCGAGCCGCCCGTCGCCGCCCCGGCCGCAGGCCCGGGCGGCGTCCCGTCCGCCGCCGACCCGCCGGAGCGGGCGCGGCCGCCGGAGCGGCTGGAGCCCCCGAGCCCGGCGGGACCCGCCGCGGAGGCCGGGGCCGGGGGGACGGAGCCGCCGGAGCCCGCGCTGGCTGCCGGGCCCGTGACCGGTCCGGATCCGGCGGACGCACCCGCCCCGCCCCGGCTCAGGGCCGCCGCCGCGCCCGCTAGCGCCTTCCACGTGCGCCCGTACCGCTCGGTGGCCCTGGAGCGGCGCCGTCCGGGCGGGATGTCCACCGTGATGCTCATGGTCGTGGTCACCACCCCGGCCGTACTCGCCGCCGCCGCCCTTCGTCCGCGCTCCAAGAGCCGCGGCTGACCGCCGCCGCACAACCCCTGCTGAACCACCCGCTGAACCACCCGCTGAACCGCCCACTGATCCACCCGACGATCCACAAGGGGAGAATCCTCGTGTCCGAATGGCTGGTCCTGGCCATTGCCATGGCGCTCGTCTGCGCCGTCGTCCTCGCCATCACCGCGATCCGGCACCGCCGGGTCGCCGATGACGAGGACACCAGCGAAACCCCCGACGTCATCGAGTACATGACGATGATGGTGGGCGTGGTCTACGCGATCGTGCTGGGCCTGGCCATCGCCGGCGTCTGGGAGGCGCGCGGTGCCGCCGAGGACAGCGTGCGCCGGGAGGCCCAGGCGCTGTACGAGGTCACGCAGCGCGCCGACGTCTACCCCGCCGCCGTCCGTGACCGGATCCGTGGCGAGGTGAACGCGTACGTCTCGCACACGGTCGCGGTGGACTGGCCGCTGCTGACCTCCGGGGAAGGCGCGTCGGCCGGGGGCGCCCAGCTGCTCGGCAAGCTGCGCAGCGACGTCACCCACCAGAGCCCGGCGAACGAGCTGCAGGCGCAGGCCTACCAGCCGCTGCTGGACCACATCGCCACCGCCGACGACGCCCGCCACTCGCGGACGCAGAGTTCCGAATCCACCCTGCCCAGCGTGGTGTGGTTCGGGCTGCTCGTGGGCGGGGTGGTCACGGTCGGACTGATCTTCACCCTGCAGATCCGCCGTTCCGGGCGGGAGCTGCTGCTGGCCGGGCTGTTCAGCGCGCTGATCGTGTTCCTGCTGTTCATGGTCTGGAGCTTCGACGCGCCCTTCGGGCGGAACGGCAACGACTCCGCGGGGCCCTTCCAGGACCTCTTCCCGACGACGTCGGTGGCCGCGGCCCGCTAGGACTACGCGGACCCGGACGCGGCCCCGGACGCGGACCCGGACCCGGACGCGGCCCCGGACACCGGCCCGGATCCGGACAGCGCGGCCCGCTCCCGGACCGCCCGCACCACCGGCGAATGCCGCAGGGCGTGGGAGATCCGCAGCAGGTCGCGCGGTCCGTCGGCGGTGTCGAGCACGGTCTCCTCGCCCTCGCCGATGACCTTGCCCTCGGGGTCCGCCGAGCGCGCCCGCACGGCGGCCGCGACCATGGCGGCGTCGGCGACCGCGCGGGCGCCGGGCTCGTCGGCCCCGTCCGCGACGGCGCGCTCGTAGGCGCCGTCGCGCAGGCTCCGGTCGAAGTACGGGCCGAGGTGCAGGAATCCGTCGTGGATGTCCGACTCGCGCTGGATCACGCGCAGTTCGGCGGCGGACCACCAGGCCATCTGCACGGACGGGGTGCCGGGGGGCGCGGCGATCTGCACCTCCTGCCAGAGCGAGCCGAGCTTCCGGTAGGTCGTCCAGGTCTCCCAGTTGTCCGACAGCCGCTGGCAGACGAGGGGGAGGACGAAGCCGATCGCGCTGATCAGCGCTCCCACGGAGGCCAGCGGCGGGGCGACGAGCGTACTGAGGAAGTCCAGGTCGTGGCCGGTCCAGCGGGCGACGACGGCGGACATCTTGGTGGCGTCGTAGCTGAGGTTGAACATGTAGCCCGCGACGATGATCATCAGGCCGACCCGCAGCCAGCCGCGCACCTGGAGCGACCAGCGCCAGCACATGGCCACCATCACCACCGCGGCCACGTTGTGCGCCACGAGGTAGAGGGCGATCATCTCGCGGATGTACGGCGTGTTCGCGTAGTAGGTGTCCAGGTCGCGAAGCCGCTCGACGGGGGCGTCACCCAGGGCGAAGAGCACGATCAGGGCCACGACCACGACGCTGTAGCCGAGGATCCAGCGCTGCGAGACGCGGCGGGTCTCCTCCGGCGGGCCACCCCGCCAGTTGACCACCAGGACCAGGCAGGAGGCGCTGAACGCGGTGATCAGGCAGTACACCAGCGGTGCCGAGATGTTCGGCACCCCGGTCCATCGGTTGACATCCGCGATGGTGGGCGGGGCGGCGAAGGCGAAGACGGCTCCGGCCAGCATCAGCAGCGCGCAGACCGAGCGGAGCAGTGGATCCCGCCAGTTGTTGCGCAGGGCCGGCAGCTTGAAGGCGAGTGAGACCGCCATCGCCGCTGCCGGTATGTAGTAGTCCTGGCCGTTCAACGATCGTTCCTGTGCCCCCGGTAGCCCAGCGCGGCCTCGATCCGGCCCGCCAAATGGTCGCGCTGTGCCGGGGCGCGGTGGCTCGCCGACCCGGCGAGCCAGGTCCGGCAGCGGCTGCCCAGCAGTAAGCCGAAGGTCTCGGCCTCGGTCTCCTCCCGTACGTCGGCACGTGTGCGCGCGGCGACCCGGCGCACCGTCTCGCCGATGTCGGCCTCATCGGACAGCAGCCGGGCGGCGACCGCGGCGCCGTCGACGTGGTGGCTGCAGTGACCGGCTTTCATGTGCCACAACTCGTGGCCCAGGATCACCAGTTGGTGGTCGGGCGCGGTGCGCTCCTCGATGACCACGAGATCGCGGTCCGCCATGTCGAGCCACAGGCCGCTGGCCGTCCCCGGCGGGAACGAGGCCATCCGGAAGTCCACCCGCCGGCCCCGGTGCCTGCTCATGCCCTCGCAGAGGGCGGCGTAGAGGTCCACGGGCTCCACGGGGGCGGTCAGCCGGATCCCGGCCACCAGCTCCCCGCACAACCGCCGCTGCTCTCTGCCTATGCTCACCGTTCTCCCCGTCGGCGTGGATCCGGATCAGGATTCAAGGATCAGACCCAGACTTTCGACTGGGTCAGGATTCATTCGGTTTCACGCTCTCGAGAAGCATGTCCAGCCATTCGGTCACCTTGTCCCGGTGCTTGTCGCTGGGCAGTTGGGCGGCCCGCCAGGCGATGCCCCGGACGCCGTGGTTCTGCAGGAGTCTTGCCAGCGGATCCCCGGCCGAAGCGGCCGCGGCCGGTACGGTTTCCCGCGCCCGGCCCGCGAAATCCTGGAGCAGCTGCTGCTCGGTCCGCTGGAGCGCGTCGGTGAGGGCGTCGGCGTCGTGGGCGGTGAGGAACCCTGCGTGCACCCCGAAGAAGCGCTGGATCGCGTCACAATGCTCCATGGTGGGGCGGCGGTCGCCGTTGATCAGGGCGCCTGCCTGCTGCCGGGACATCCCCGCGCCGTCCGCGATCTCCTGCTGCGTGTAGCGGCGGCCGTTGGGTTTGACCCGTGTGCGCCGGAGCAGGTCGAGGCGCTGGAGGAAGCGGGTCTGCAGATCGGGCTCGCCGGCGGGTCTGCCGTCGAGCAGGATCCTGACCACGTCCGTGGGTACGCCGGAGGCCTCGGAGAGGCGTCGCAGGTCGAAGACCTGGTTCAGGTCGCGGCCCATTTTGCCCGCGAGTTCGGCGACACGCGTGACGGTGGCGGCCAGGGGTGCGTGGGCCACCGCGACGGGAGCCGGGAAGCCGTCTGTCACCAGTGGTTCTCCTAGATCGCGCGAAGTCGGTTCGGGCAGAGCCCGGGCACATGGTCGGCTTCTGGAATCTAGCCGTTCCGGCCGAGAAGGGCTAGAACGTGCCACAGCTGTGGCGGGAATGAGCTGTCAAGAGGCTGGAATTGCCACAATAGTTGACACTCGAATGAAGTCGGTAGCAGGATCGCCACACGGAAATGAAGATCCAGACCGTGAGGAGGGGGAGCTCTCGGTGCCACATCTCGCAGCGGTGGGCCCGTCCGATGGCCTCGCCCGAGCCGGTGAGGAGCGCCTGGCGGGCGATGAGTCCGCACGCGGCGCCGTGCGGTCGGAGCGACGCAAGGAGATTTTGCGCCAGCGTCGCGAGGAGCTGGGGCTGAGCCAGGAGGATGTCGCCGCCCGGCTGCGCATCAGCGTGCGTGCGTACGGAAACTGGGAACGCGGCCTCGTCAAGGAGTGGACGGACCGCAAACTGCTCGCCCTCGCCCAGGCGTTGGAAATGAGCGAGCGGCAGTGCTTCTGGCTGTTCCGCGTCATGGTCGACCGCGACCCGCCGCCCACGTGGCGGGCCGCCGAGGAGAACCGGCTGCCGCAGGACCCCGCCCAGCGCGACTACCTGTGCGACTACGCGGCCCTCATGGAATCCGTTCCCTACCCGAGCTTCCTGGTGGACCACCGCTGGGACGTCGCGCTCACCAACTCGGCCTTCGACCAGCTCTTCCAGTCCGTCAGGCCGCACCCGACGGCACTGCCGGACGACAACTTCCTGCGCTTCGTGCTGTTCCACCCGGACGCCGCGGCCGTGCTGGAGGACCACGAACCGGCCTGGTGCGTACCGCTGCTGGCCCAGTTCGCCACCGCGCTCGCCGCGGCCCCGGAGGACGAGGGACTGCGCAGCATCCGCCAGGAGGTGGCCCGCGACCCGTTCATGGAAGCGGCCTACCGGTACGGGGTCCCGCACTGGCTGAGCATGCGCGGAGCCGAGGCCGCCGAACAGGACGGGGCGGTACGGACCGTACGCCACCCCGACCCGCGCAGGGGGCTGGTGCGCTGCCGGATGGTGGCCGAGACCAGCCGGATGCTCGACGCGATGGGGCTGACCCGGATCACCCTGATCCTCTCCGCCCCGCAGGGCGCGCCCGCGGGTCCCGTCCCGGGCACCGGGCCCGGCCGGCAGCAGGGCGCCGCCAGACTGCGTGCCGTGCCGCCGCTGGGGGAGTGAGCGGCCGGGGGAGACTGGTTCCCTGACTCCACGGACGAAGGGCGGTAGGGGCGTGCGGCTGACGATCCTCGGCGGGGGCGGTTTCCGGGTACCGCTGGTCTACGGAGCACTGCTCGCGGACCATGCCGAGGGCCGGGTCACCCACGTGACGCTGTACGACGAGGACACCGGGCGGCTCGCCGCTATGGCCCGGGTGCTCGCGGACCAGGCGGCTGCCGCCGGAGTACCGGACGCCCCGGCCGTCACGGCCACCGGGGACCTCGACGAGGCCCTGCGCGGCGCCGATTTCGTCTTCTCCGCCATCCGTGTCGGCGGTCTGGAAGGACGGGCTGCCGACGAGCGGATCGCCCTGGCCGAAGGTGTGCTCGGCCAGGAGACGGTGGGCGCGGGCGGGATCGCGTACGGCCTGCGGACCGTGCCGGTGGCCCGTGAGCTCGCGCGCAGGATCGCCCGCAGCGCCCCCGAGGCATGGGTCATCAACTTCACCAACCCGGCCGGGCTGGTCACGGAGGCGATGGCCGAGGAGCTCGGCGAGCGGGTGATCGGCATCTGCGACTCGCCCGTGGGGCTCGGCCGGCGCATCGCCCGGCTGCTGGGGGCCAGGCCGCAGGAGGCGTGGATCGACTACGTCGGCCTCAACCACCTGGGCTGGGTGCGCGGGCTGCGCGTCGGCGGCCGCGACGAACTGCCCCGGCTGCTGGCCGACACCGAGGCGCTGGAGTCCTTCGAGGAGGGGCGCCTCTTCGGGGCCGAGTGGCTGCGCTCGCTCGGCGCGATCCCGAACGAGTACCTGCACTACTACTACTTCAACCGTGACACCGTACGGGCCTACCAGGAGGCCGAGCAGACGCGCGGGGCCTTCCTGCGCGACCAACAGCGCGGGTTCTACGCCGAGGCCGGCCGCCCCGGGCAGCCGGCCGGGGCGGCGCTGGCCGCCTGGGACCGGACCCGGGCCGAGCGGGAGGCCACGTACATGGCCGAGAACCGTGAGGCGGCGGGCGTCGGGGAGCGTGACGAGAGCGACCTGGAGTCGGGCGGCTACGAACAGGTGGCGCTCGCGCTGATGCGGGCCATCGCCCGGGACGAGCGGGCCACGCTGATCCTCAACGTCCGCAACGGTCCCACGCTGTCGGTCCTCGACGCCGGCGCGGTCATCGAGGTGCCCTGCCTGGTCGACGCGAACGGCGCCCACCCGGTGGGCGTCGCCCCGCTGCCGCTGCACGCGGTGGGACTGGTGACGGCGGTCAAGGCCGTCGAGCGGGAGATCCTGGCGGCCGCCGCGAGCGGCTCGCGGGCGACCGCGGTGAAGGCCTTCGCCCTGCATCCGCTGGTGGACTCGGTGGGGGTGGCGCGGCGGCTGCTCGACGGGTACGCGGCGGAGCACCCGGGGCTGGCCTACCTGCGCTGACTTCCGGTGCGCGGTTGCCCCGTACGGCTCAGCGCCGCATGCGGTGGGGCGGGGGCGCTGTGACAGTGCGAAGGTGACCACTGCCCCCGTCGTCGCCGCCGCGCCACCCGTGCTCGACCGGCGGCGGCGGAACATCATCTTCGGCACGATCATGCTCGGCGTGCTGCTCGCGGCGCTCGACCAGACGATCGTGGGTACCGCCCTGCCCACGATCGTGGCGGATCTGGGCGGCGGGGACCACATGTCGTGGGTGGTGACCTCCTACCTGCTCGCGGAGACCGTGGCGACGGTGCTGGTGGGCAAGTTCGGTGACCTCTTCGGCCGAAAACTGATCTTCCAGATCTCCGCCATCGTCTTCATCAGCGGCTCCTTCCTGTGCGGCCTGTCGAGCAACATGACGTTCCTGATCGTGTGGCGCGGCGTCCAGGGCGTCGGGGCCGGCGGCCTGATGGTCACCGCCATGGCGTTGATCGCCGATGTGGTGCCCCTGCGCGAACGCGGTAAGTACCAGGGCATGATCGGCGCCGTCTTCGGCGTCGCCACCGTGATCGGCCCGCTGCTCGGCGGGTTCTTCACCGACCAGCTGAGCTGGCGGTGGTGCTTCTACGTCAACGTTCCGATCGCCATCCTCGTCGTCGTCGCGGCCGCCCGGACGATCCCGGCGGTGCGGGCCTCGGGCAAGCCGGTCATCGACTACCTGGGCATCACCCTCGTCGCGATCGGCGCGAGCGCGCTGATCCTGGCCACCAGCTGGGGCGGGAACGAGTACGCGTGGACCTCGCCCGTGATCATCGGCCTGTTCGCGGGCGGTGCGCTCGCACTGGCCCTGTTCTGCGTGGCCGAGACACGGGCCGCGCAGCCGATGCTGCCGATGCGGCTCTTCCGCAATCCGGTCTTCTCGGTGTGCTCCGTGCTGAGCTTCGTCGTCGGGTTCGCGATGCTCGGCGCGTTGACGTTCCTGCCGACCTACCTGCAGTACGTCGACGGGGATTCGGCCACCGTCTCGGGCGTCCGGACCCTGCCCATGGTCTTCGGGCTGCTGCTCGCCTCCGTCTTCAGCGGCAACGTCACCAGCAAGACCGGCAAGTACCGGATCTTCCCGATCGTGGGCAACGCCGTCATGGGCGTCGGCCTGTATCTGTTGTCGCGGATGGAGCCGGGGACCAGCGCCTGGCTGGAGTCGCTGTACATGTTCGTGCTCGGTACGGGCATCGGCCTGTCCATGCAGGTGCTGACGATCGCCGTGCAGAACACCGTCGACTACGCGGACCTCGGCACGGCCACCTCCGGGGTCACCTTCTTCCGTACGCTCGGCAGCGCCTTCGGGACGGCGGTCTTCGGGACGATCTACGCGAACACCCTGGGGCCCGAACTGAAGGCGGCCGTCGTGCAGGCGGCGCGGCTCACCGGAGAGGACCCGGCGCGCCTCGCCGAGGCCGCGTCGAGCCCGGGCGGTGTCCACGGCCTCGGCCCGGTGGCCGCGGGCCCCGTGATCGACGCGTACGCGGAGGCCCTGCACACGGTGTTCCTGTGGACCGTGCCGGTGGCGGTGGTCGGCTTCGTCGTGGCGCTCTTCCTCAAGCAGGTGCCGCTGCGCGACACCGCCCGCGCCGGGTCCACGGACATGGGCGACGGTTTCGGCTCCCCGGCCACGGCCTCCGGGGATTCGGCCAAACTGCTGGAGCTGGCGGTCGGCAAACTCGTACGGAACATGGGGCCGAAGACGGCGCGCGCGATCGTCGAGAACTCCGACACCCGGCTGGACATCGGTGGCGCGTGGGCGGTGATGCAGGTGGACATGATGACCCGGACGGTGGGCCACGCAGGCCTGGGCCTGATCGCCGGCCGCCGCTCCGTGCCGCCCGAGGTGCTGCTCCCCGTCTTCGACCGGATGGTGGACGAGGGGTTCCTCGGCAGTGCGAACGGCTACTTCACGCTCACCCCGGCCGGGCAGCGGGAGGCCGGTGTCATCTCGGCGGCATGGGCGCAGTGGCTCGGCAACGAGCTGGAGAAGGACCGCGGGCGGCCGAGGAGCGCCGAACTGCGGGTGGCGGCCGACGCGATCGCGAAGCGGCTGCTGGCGGAGGACCTGCGCGAGGGCAACTTCGCGCCGAAGGCGGTGGTGTAGGGGCGTTCGGATGCCGTGCCAGGTCTCCGTGGCGGACGGCGGGACGCCGTCGCTTCCACAGGCCCCCGGCTTTACAGGGCGCCGCTTCTAGAGGGCGCCGCCGGTCGCGGTCGGGTAGTCGTACGAGGGCACGTGCGGCAGCGACGTGAGGTCCGGGCGCCACGTGCGCAGGACGGCCGCCGACGGGGGGTAGAGGTCCGCGGGGATCTCGGCCGGGGCGAACCACTCCCAGCGGGCGATCTTGTGGGGCTCGGTGACGGCGGGGACTCCGACGGCCGTCGTGGTCACCGCGGCGGCCGTCAGCCGGGTCATGCCGGACTTCGCGTCGATCTGGACGGAGAGCACCCGGATCGCCTCGGGTTCCGCCCGCAGGTCCGTCTCCTCGGCGAGCTCCCGGGCGGCAGCCTGCTCGAAGCCCTCCCCGGGGTCGACCTTGCCGCCGGGCAGCTCCCAGCGGCCGTCGTGCGCCTGGCCGAGCAGGACCCGGCCGTCCGGGCCGACCACGACCAGGCCGACGCCGACGACGGCGTTCGGCTGCGGGACGGCCCGTTCGGGGCGTTCGCCGGTGGTGCTCATGTACGTCCTTCCGATGAGGTGGTGGGTCTGGCGCGGATGTGGATCCGCTCGCCCTGGGGGCCGAAGAGGCTGAGGAACTCCGCCGCCCGCGGGCCCGGGTTGAAGAAGGCGTGCGGGGTGCGCGTGTCGAACTCGGCGGCCTCCCCGGGGCCGAGGACGAGGTCGTGCTCGCCCAGCAGCAGACGGACGCGCCCGGACAGCACGTACAGCCACTCGTAGCCCTCGTGGACCCGGAGCTCCGGCAGCGGCGGTGTGCCCTCGACGGGCGGGATGATCTGCTTGAAGGCGCGCACCCCGCCGAAATCGCGGGTCAGCGGCACGTAGGTGTGGCCGTGCCGGACGAAGGGGCGCGGGCGGACCCGGGGGTCCCCGGTCTCCGGTGCGCCGACCAGTTCGTCGAGCGCCACCCGGTGCGCCCTGGCCAGTGGGAGCAGCAGTTCCAGGGTCGGCCTGCGCTGCCCGGATTCGAGCCGGGAGAGGGTGGAGAGCGAGATTCCGGTGGCCTCGCTGAGCTGGGCCAGCGTGGTGCCGCGCTGCTGGCGCAGGGCGCGCAGGCGCGGGCCCACGGCCGTCAGCACGCCCGCGAGTTCCTCGTCCTGCTCTTCGATGGCCATGACCCCATTTGCCGCTTCGGCAAGAGCATTTGTCAAGCGGGGCCGGCGGGCGGACCCTCGCAGGCATGGACAACGCAAAGGACAACTCGTTCGACGTGGTGGTCGTGGGCGGTGGGGCGGCCGGGCTCGCCGGGGCGCTGACCCTGGCCCGGGCCCGCCGCTCGGTGCTGGTGATCGACTCCGGCAGCCCGCGCAACGCACCCGCCGCGCGCATGCACGGATACCTCGGCCACGACGGAGCGAGCCCGGCCGGACTCCTGGCCGGGGGGCGCGCGGAGGTGACCGGCTACGGCGGGGAGATCCGGCCGGGCACGGTCGTCGCCGCGGACCGGCTGCGCGAAGGGGGTCTGCTGGTCCGCTGCGGGGACGGCTCGACCGTCCGGGCACGTCGGCTGCTGGTCGCCACCGGGCTGGTGGACGAGCTCCCCGCCGTCCCGGGGCTCCGGGCGCGCTGGGGGCGGGACGTGCTGCACTGCCCGTACTGCCACGGCTGGGAGGTCCGGGACCAGCCGGTCGCGGTGCTGGCCGACGGCCCCCTCGCCGTGCACCAGGCCGGGCTGTGGCGGCACTGGAGTGCGCGGACCACCCTGCTGTCGCACACCTGGCCGCTCACCGCCGAGGACCGGGAGGTGCTGGCCGCCCGGGGCGTCGAGGTGGTCGAAGGCGAGGTGACCGGCCTCGTCGTCGACGAGGACCGGCTGGCCGGGGTGACCCTGGCCGGCGGAGGCGAGCGGCGGTGCCGGGCGCTCGTGGTGGCGCCCCGGTTCACCGCCCGCTCCGGCGTCCTGACCGGACTGGGCCTGCCCGTGACCACCCTGGAACGGGACGGCCACCCCATCGGCACCTGCGTCGACTCCGACCCGGCGACCGGTGCCACCGCCCTCCCGGGCGTCTGGGCGGCGGGCAATGTCACCGCTCCGACGGAGCAGGTGGCGGGCGCGGCCGCGTACGGGGTCCGCGCGGCCGTCGCCATCAACGCCGACCTGATCGAGGAGGAGACCCGGCGGGCGGTCGAGGCGTACCGCGTGGGTGAGTGAGTGGAGTGAGTGAGCGCGTGAGCCGGTGAGCGCGTGACGGGTGACCGGGTGACCGCGGGTGGCGGTGGCGTGGTGCTGAACCGGCGGTGAGCGGCCCCGAACCGCCGGACTTCCGACACCCGTACGGGTTTCGGCCAGGTTCCGTCCGCGCAGGCTCTGGGCGGTCTGATCGTCGTACCGTTCAGCGGCTCAGGGGGGCGCAATGGCACACGTACTGGTCATCGGCGGAGGTGTCGGAGGGGCGGCCACCGCCCTGCTCGCGGCGCGGCAAGGACACACGGCGGAGCTGTTCGAGCGCGACACGCGGGCCCCGGGTACCGCGCTCGATCGCGATTTCTTCGGCTGGCGGCGGCCGACCGTACCGCAGGCGACGCAGCCGCATGCCCTGCTGGGCGCGGCGCGGGGCGTCCTGCGGGACGAACTGCCCGACGTCCACCAGGAGATGCTCCGGCTCGGCGCCCGCGAGCGGCACGAGTTGGACTGGTTCGACGTACGGCCGCCCGCGCGACCCGGCGACGAGGACCTCGTCATGCTCCAGGCCCGGCGCATCGTCCTGGAGAGCGCGCTGGCCACCGCCCTGCGCGCCGAACCGGGCGTCGTCGCGCGGTACGGGGAGCCGGTCACCGGGCTGCTCACGGAGCCCGGGGTCCGGGTGACGGGCGTGACCACGGAGGCCGGGAGTTACGAGGGGGACCTCGTCGTGGACGCGGGCGGCCGGCGCGGAGGCGTCGAGCGCTGGCTGACCGCGGCGGGGTGCCGCCCGCCGGTCGTGGAACGGCACCGCACGGGTCTCGCGTACTTCTGCCGCTGGTACCGGCTGCCCGAGGGCATGGACGAGGGGCCGCGCCGGCCCTGGGCGGTGACGGGCGGCGCCTTCGCCGGGTGCGCGGTCTTCCCGGCCGACAACCGGCTCTTCGCCGTGACGCTGTTCGTGCACACCGCGGACACCACGCGTTCGGCGCTGCGCGACACCGCCGTCTTCGAGGCCGCCGCCCGTTCCTTCCCGCCCGGCGCGGCCTGGCTGGCACTGGGCGCCGAGCCGCTGTCGGAGGTACTGGCCACCGCGAGCCTGGACAACCGGTGGAGCGCGCTCGCCGACGAGCGCGGGCCGGTGGTGAGCGGGCTGGTGCCCGTCGGGGACGCGATCACGCACACCAACCCCACGCTCGGACAGGGCACCTCGCTGGCGCTGTGGGCCGCGCGCAGGGTGGCCCGTACGGCGCACCGGGACCCGGGATCCGAGGCGTTCGCCGAGAGCCACCACGCCTGGGCGGTGCGCACCCTGAAGCCGTGGTTCGACTTCCAGGTCGTCGCCGACGAGGCCATCGGGGAGCGGTTCGCGACCCGGGCCGTGCGTGCGGGGACGGCACGGGACGTGGCCGCGCTGTTCGAATGCGCGCTGGAGGATCCGGAGGTGATGCGGGCGCGGGCCAGGGTCCGGCACCTGGCCGAGCCGCCGGAGCGGGCGTACGCGGATCCGGCGGTCCGGGAGCGGGTGGCGCGCTGGCTGGCCGCGCGGCCGGAGTACGCGCCGAACGCGGTGGGGCCGGACCGGGCGGAGTGGGAGAAGCTGACCTCGGGGTGAGGGGGGCGGGGCGGGGCGGTCAGCCGGTCAGTCGGCCGGCGGGGGGCCGAGCACCTCGGCGAGGTCGTAGCGGACCACTTCCTCCAACTGGGCGTAGGTGCAGCTCTCCGGCGCCCGGTCGGGCCGCCAGCGGGCGAACTGGGCCGTGTGCCGGAACCGGTCGCCCTCCATGTGGTCGTACTTCACCTCGATGACCCGCTCGGGGCGCAGCGGCACCCAGGACAGGTCCTTCTTCCCGGTCCAGCGGCTCGTCGCGCCGGGCAGCCGGGCACTCTCGTGGGCGGACTCCTCGGCCCAGGCGGCCCACGGGTGGCCCCCGGGGTCCGGCATGCGCAGCGGTTCGAGCTCCTCGACGAGCTCGGCCCGGCGCTTCATGGGGAAGGCGGCGCACACGCCGACGTGCTGGAGGGCGCCGTGGCCGTCGTAGAGGCCGAGCAGCAGCGATCCGATGATCGGACCGCTCTTGTGGAAACGGAAACCCGCGAGGACCACGTCGGCCGTACGCTCGTGTTTGATCTTGTACATGAGGCGCGCGTCGGGCCGGTAGGGGAGATCGAGGGGCTTGGCGATGACCCCGTCGAGCCCGGCGCCCTCGAATCGCTCGAACCACTCCTGCGCGAGGGCGGGGTCGGTGGTCGCGGGCGCGAGGTGAACGGGGGGCCGGGCGGTGGAGAGGGACCGGGCGAGGGCGTGGCGGCGGTCGGTGAGCGGGGTGTCGAGGAGCGCCTCGTCGCCGAGGGCGAGCAGATCGAAGGCGACGAAGCTGGCGGGGGTCGTTTCGGCGAGCAGTTTCACGCGCGAAGCAGCGGGGTGGATCCGTTCGGTCAGCCGGTCGAAGTCGAGGCGCCCGCCATGAACGATCACGATCTCGCCGTCCATGACGCAGCGCGGGGGCAGGTTCTCCTTCAGGGCCGCCGCCAGTTCGGGAAAGTACCGGGTCAGGGACTTGCCCGTGCGGCTGCCGATCTCGATCTCGTCGCCGTCGCGGTGCACGATGGCGCGGAAGCCGTCCCACTTGGCCTCGTACTGCATGCCCGGCGGGATCCTGGCCACGGACTTGGCGAGCATCGGCTTCACGGGCGGCATCACCGGCAGATCCATGTCTCCGATTCTGCGGTGGTGCGTCCGGCCCCGCCCGGTGTGCGGGTCCGGCCGGGCCCGCCTACCGTGGCGCACATGGGTGCTGCCGGTAATGCGATCGAGCTCGACGCGGGCGGGCGGACGGTGCGCCTGTCCAGCCCGGACAAGGTCTACTTCCCGGAGCGCGGCCTCACCAAGCGGGACGTGGCCGAGTACTACCTGGCGGTCGCGGACGGCATCACGCGGGCCCTGCGCAACCGGCCGACGACGCTGGAGCGGTACCCGGACGGGGTGGGGGGCGAGTCCTTCTTGCAGAAGCGGGCGCCGAAGAACCTTCCCGACTGGATCCCGACCGCCCACATCGCCTTCCCGAGCGGCCGCAGCGCGGACGAGATCTGCCCGACCGAGCCGGCCGCCGTGCTGTGGGCCGCCAACCTGGGCTGCCTCACCTTCCACCCCTGGCCCGTACGGCGCGAGGACACCGACCGGCCCGACGAGCTGCGCATCGACCTCGATCCGCAGCCGGGCACCGACTACCACCACGCGGTGGCCGCCGCGCACGAGCTGCGCGCCCTGCTGGAGGAGCTGGGACTGCGGGGCTGGCCGAAGACCTCGGGCGGCCGCGGCCTGCACGTCTTCGTCCCGATCGCGCCGCGCTGGACCTTCACCGAGGTCCGCAGGTGCGCCATCGCCCTCGGCCGGGAACTGGAGCGCCGCATGCCGGGCAAGGTCACGACGGCCTGGTGGAAGGAGGAGCGCGGCGAGCGGATCTTCGTCGACTACAACCAGACGGCGCGCGACCGCACGATCGCCTCCGCCTACTCCGTCCGCCCCCGCCCGCACGCCCCGGTGTCGGCGCCGCTGCGCTGGGAGGAGGTGGACGACGCGGAGCCGCGCGACTTCGACATCGTGACCATGCCGGCCCGCTTCGCCGAACTGGGCGACCTGCACGCCGAGATGGACGACCACGCCTTCACGCTGGACGCCGTACTCGAACTCGCCGCCCGCGACGAGCACGAGCACGGCCTGGGGGACATGCCCTACCCTCCGGACTACCCGAAGATGCCGGGGGAACCGAAGCGGGTCCAGCCGAGCCGGGCGAAGCGAGAGGACTGAACCGGGCGGGGCGCGTCAGCCGGGATTCGGGGCGGTCGGCTTGTGTCCGGGGTACACGTGGTCCGGACTGACGATGCTGGTGATCGCCTCGCCGAACAGGGTGCTGGGCTCCTGGCCGTCGTGCGGGACGTCGGTGTTGAGGAGGACCACCATGGTCGCCTGGGCCTCCGGCAGATAGACGGTCAGCGTCTCGTACCCGGGCAGTGAGCCGTTGTGGCCGATCCAGCCCTGGATGTTGAAGATGCCGAGCCCGTAACCGGCGCCGGGAATGCCGACCGAGGTGGTCTTCAGCCGCTCGGCCTGGGTCGCGGGCGTCAGCAGCGTGCCGGTGGCGAGGGTCCGTGCCCAACTGCGCAGGTCCTGGAGGTCGGAGATCATCGCTCCGGCGGCCCAGGCCCAGGTCGGGTCCCAGTTGGTCGCGTTCACGATCTTGCCCGAGTCCGACTGGTCGGTGTAACCCTGCGCGTGCGGCAGGGGGAACTCGGCCCCGACCGGGAAGAGCGTGTGGCGCAGACCGGCCGGCTGCAGGACGTCCCGTCCGATCACCTCGCGGAGCGGCCGACCGGTGATCTTCTCGACCACCAGACCGAGCAGGATCAGGTTGGTGTTGGAGTACTGCCACTTCGCGCCCGGTGCGAACTGCACGGGGTGCGCGAAGGAGTAGCCGAGCAACTGCTGTGGTGTGAAGGGCTTGTCGGGGTTGGCTTCGAACGCCTTGATGAAGCCGTTGTCATCGGTGTAATTGAACAGTCCGCTGCGCATGCCGGCGAGTTGGCGCAGGGTGATGCGGTCCCCGTTCGGAACTCCGGCGATGTACTTGCCGATGGGGTCGTCCAGGCCGACCTTGCCCTGGTCGACCAGTTGGAGGAGGGCGGTCACGGTGAACGTCTTCGTCTCACTGCCGATGCGAATGCGGAAATCGCTCTGCATGGGAGCGCCGGTCGCCTTGTCCGCGACCCCGAAGTTCCTCACGTAACTGCCCTTGCCGGGGGCCCACAGCCCCACGGTGACGCCCGGCACATGGGCCTCGCGCAGGACCTGGAGGATGGCGGCGTCCAGCTGGGCCGCGACGGCCGGAGTGAGCTGCTTGAACTCCGTGTCGCCGTCCGGGGAGGGGGTGGGGGAGGCGGCGGCGGGGGCGAACCACCCCTGGGCGGGCGCTCCGTAGGCGGAGCCAGCGACGGCCGGGGCGATGAGCAGACCTGCGGCGGCGGTGGCCACGCAGGCCCGGCGAAGCCGTATGTACGTCGACCTCACGGCATGCCTCCTGTTGTTCCTGTCGTACGAGGATCAAGGAAAGCGGTGGGACAAGCGTAGGTCCGCGTCATCAGGGGCGCGATCAGGGATCAAAACAACACGAACGATCGTGCCAATTTCTCTGCACCGCTGGGCGGCGACGGCGACCGTTCGCGGCGACGGTGGGGGCGGCCGGCACGTCCTGGTCGCGGCCTCGGCCGGCGGCGCAGCCCGGCCGGGTCAGGAAGGGGAGTTGAAGACGGGCGGCCGGTCCGGGAGCTCCTCCGGAGCGGCCGCCACCGCCCGGAGCCGGTCGAGGATGCCGCGGCCGGCGCGCTCGTACGCCGCCGGGTCCTCGTGCAGGACGGAGTGCGCGTTGGCCAGCTCCATCAGGGCGATCACCTCGAAGGCGAGCTGGGGAACGTCCGCGGGGTCGAACCCGTCCCGGAGCCCGCCCGCCAGCCGGGCCTCTTCGAGGACCCGCTCGACGTAACGCGTCCAGTCGGAGCGCACCTTGGCGATCTCGTCGCGTACGGGGCCGGGGCGGGCGTCGAACTCCGCGGAGGCTCCGCAGAAGAAGCATCCGCCGGGGAAGACGCGGCGCCCGGAGTAGCCGAGCCACAGCTCGCACACCCGCCACACCTTGGCGAGCCCTGCGGGGTCCTCGCGCACGGGCCGGACGACCTGCTCGACGAACACGTCCACGGCGGCGCGGACGGTCGCGAGCTGAAGGTCCTCCTTGGAGCCGAAGAGAGCGAACACGCCGCTCTTGCTCAGGCCGAGGTCCGCGGCGATCTTCCCCAGGGACAGGCCTTCGAGGCCGTCCACGGAGGCGATGCCCACCGTCCGGTCGAGAACCGTCCGTCGCGTCCGGTTGCCGCGTTCCACGCGTCCGTCTGCCATCTCCCCATCTTATCGAACGGACGGTCGTTCACTCTGTGGAGCGGGCGCCGGGCCGCTGTCAGTGGCGGGTGCCATGCTCGGAAGAGAGAGGACATGGATCGGACAGGACGGGACAGCGGAAGGGGTGCGGACCATGCTCACCACGGACTACAAGGACGGCTCCCCGAACTGGGTGGACCTCGGTACGCCGGACGTCGCCGCCGCAGCGGAGTTCTACGCGGGACTGTTCGGCTGGGACTTCCAGGCTGGTGGCGAGGAGGTCGGTGGATACGGGATGTTCCACCTCGGCGGCAAGACGGTCGCGGGCGGCATGACGGTCCCGGCGGACCAGGGCCCGTGCGCCTGGCAGGTGTACTTCCAGACCTCCGACGCGGACGCGACGGCGGCGGCCGTGGTCAAGGCGGGCGGTTCGGTGACCTTCGAGCCGATGGATGTCCTGGACTTCGGCCGGATGGCGATATTCGCCGATCCGGAGGGAGTGGGCTTCGGGGTGTGGCAGCCCAGGAAGAACAGCGGCCTGGGCGCGGTGACGGAGGTGGGCTCCCTGTGCTGGACGGAGCTGTACACGGGCGACGTGGCCCGGGCGGCCGAGTTCTACCACGGGGTGCTCGGCTGGGAGATCGGCGAGACGTTCGAGGGCGGTTCGTACACGATGGCCAAGCCGGCCGGCACGACGGAGCAGGCCTCCTTCGGCGGTCTGGTCCCGATCTCGTCGGATCCGGTGGAGGACGCCGAACGGCCCTACTGGACGCCGTACTTCGAGGTGGCCGATTGTGATGCGACGGCGGCGAAGGCGGAGGAGTCGGGCGGCAAGGTCCGCCTCACCCCGGAGTTGATGGAGGGGGTCGGCCGTTTCGCCAAGCTGCAGGATCCCTTCGGGGCGCGATTCGCGGTCATAGCCAGCGTGCCGACGGTGGGCGGATGACAGGGTGTTGATCGCCCGTTGATCGGACGTCCATCGGCGGCGGCCAGTATCACCGGCATGTCGATGAACACCACCACCACCACTGCAACTGCTTGGTACGACCTCGCCCTGTGCGCCCAGACGGGCCCGGGCTTCTTCTTCCCCGAGCCCGGCTCTTCGCTGCGCGACGCGAAGCGGCTGTGCGGGGCGTGCGAGGGGCGGGCGGCGTGCCTGGAGTACGCCCTGGCCAATGACGAACGCTTCGGCGTCTGGGGCGGCCTCTCCGAGTCCGAACGCCACGCCCTGCGCTCGCGCCGCAGCTGATCAGGTCCGCGTACCCTTGCCGCTGCGCCGCACCAGCCCCACCCGCAGGGCGAGCTCGAACCCCTCACCGCCGCACTCCTCACGACGCGGCGTGTGGGGTACGACCCGCACGGGGTAGTGCCCCCCGACGGGCGACACGACCCCACCGAAGCGGGGATCCCCGGCGAACCAGATCCGGTCGGGGCGGTTGTTCTCCAGTTCCGCCACGGGGAACGGGATGGTGCGGAAGGTGCCCGTGAGGTCATCCCCGAATGTGATGGCGATGGTGGCGGGGCTTCCTGTTGCCCTCCGCGGGAACCGGCAGGGCAGCTGCCGCCATGGATATGCCTGAAGAATGTCGGCGACGCGGTGTCGCCGAAAGTAGGTGATCACGACCCAGGGCAGGAAGGGTGCCACGAGCACGGTGATCAGTGCGAACCCGGTTGTGGCATGAGGTACATGGCCGACGCAGCCGAGGGCGACCACGGGAGGAACGCCGAGGCTCAGCACCCAGACCGCGCGGCGGACGGCCAAACGCTTGTAGCCGAGAGCGGTCGGAGCGTGGTCCCACGCCACCTTGGTGAGTGCGAGCGTCACAGGAGCACCTCCAGGATGCGCGATGCCCGGGGCGCGGGAGGCGGGCTGGGATCGGGGTCGGTGAAGCTGAGGGTGAGCGCGATCGCTTCGAGGATCTCGGTGTACGCGCCATGGTGCTGGGTTGCCGCGCTGGTGACGTCGAGAACCAGCACGTGCAGGCCTCCTGGGTGGCTCGTGGCGATCCGTGCCTGGAATACGTGCTGCTGCGCGCGCGGCACGTTGATGGTCCCCGCGACGAGATAACACGGAAGCGATGACGGCAGGTCGATGAACCGGCGCGCGGAAGCAGCCCACGCGGCGGAGCGGGCGATACCAAGGGCGGTTCGTGCAGCGGCTACCCGTGGATTGGGCTCGTCAGTGGGACGGATGCTCAGAGAGAAGAGCGACGTGCAGACCCCGACCGGTTCGTCCGGATGCAAGCCGATCGCGGTGTGCACGACGCCGAGCCCGGCCAGTTCGTCGAGGCCGTCCACCAGTTGAGCCAGTTCCTGCCGGGCATCCGGGCTGCCCAGCGCGTGAGCGACGGCGTCCAGGGACGCCCGGTCCTCGGGACCGATGTCGTGGAAGCCTGGGGGCAGCCGAAACCACACCGGCGGCAGGGCGGTCTCGTGCATCACGGCCTCACCACCGTCCAGAATTGGCGTGATTTCGCCACTGTGGAAGGGGCGTCGTCCAGGACGCCCCGCACGCCGTCGGCCGCGGTCGATCCGTGCTCGACCGCATCGCTGTCACTGGCGTAGTCAAGGACTGCTGTTGTCGCACCCGCTCCTGCCACGGCTACGCCCACTCGGTCCCTCACGTGCTGCGGCGACTCTCGCAACGCCCACGCGGTGAGTGGGCTCTCCACCTCACGCAAGGTGTTGGCGGTCGACCACGTCGTGCTCCGGAACGCGGTGGCTCCCTCACCCAGGCTTGAGAGGGCGCTGGCCTCGGGGGCGGCGACCATTGCCGCGCGGGCTGCCGCCGCGCCGGCCTTTGCGCCCGAGGCAACCGCCGCGAGGCCAGGGACGGAGCCTGCCGCGTCGCCCAGGAGGGTCACAGAACTTTTCCAGAAGTCCGCGTCGAACTCGCCCCTCGTGGCCCCGTCCACCAGAGGCTTCCGGAACTTCGGGTCTGCCAGGTGCGTCGTGAGAGCTGCCAATGACAGGCCGCCGGCCACGAGCATCACGGCCAGACCTGCCGGCGGGCAGGCCAAAGCGATGCCGGCTCCCAGAAGGCCCAGGACCGCCGACGCGTTCGACAAGGCGTCGCCCGGGTCGTCGACGATCTTGTGCCAGATCGAGGACAGCAGGCCCGGTTCCTTCGGGGCCAGGCGGTCCGACGCCGTGTCCAGCGTCTGCGCCACCCGGCGGGCCTCCGTCGCGTGCTCGGTGGCGAGCTCGCGGGCCAGGCGGCGGGCATCGGCCAGGGCCTCGGGGGACTTGGCGGAGGCCGCCTGGGCCTCGTACCGGGCCGCCAGGGCACGGTGGGCCACCAGGGTCTCGTGCCAACCCGTGAGCCGCTTCGCGGCCTCGGCGAGGGAGGTGTGGGCGGAGCCCAGGTAGCGCGGGAGGTCCTGCGAGAGGGAGGCGCGGAAGGCGGTGGCGGCCTCGCCCTGCCAGTCCGAGCTGTGCGAGACCAGCGCCTTCACGACGCGCGAGGCCTCGCCGAGGGAGGCCGCCGACGCGGAGAGTTTCCTGGTCAGGGCCAGGACCGCCGCCGGATCCCCCGGGGCCGGGTCGAAGCCGAGGGTGGCGTGGTCAGTCATGCGTGGCCGCCGCCCGGAGGAAGGCCGCGCGGATGGCCTCCTCCAGCTCCGCGAACTCCGAGGCGCTGCGGTCCACGCCGTCCCGTACGGCCTTGACGCGCTTGGTCAGCTCCCGCGCGCCGAAGGCCCATCTCTTCTGGAAGCCGTCACAGGCCGCGTCCAGGTCCGCCGTGCCGAGCTCGTCGGCCCGTACGTGGTCCAGCGCGCGCCGGGCGTCGCGCAGGGAGACCAGCGAGGAATCCAGCGCACGGGTCAGACGGGTCAGCTGGTCGATGTCCACCTGAAGCGAGGTCATGACGCGAAACCCTGGCAGAGCACGGCTCTGCCAGGGCAATCGGCATCACTCGCCCGAGCGAGCGGGAATCGGTCAGGCCTTGCGGGCCGCGAGGCGCGCCGCGCGGGCGGCCAGGCGCTCGTCGAACTTGCGGGCCTCGGAGTCCAGGCCGTTCATGAAGAGGCCGAGCTCCTCCTGGGCCTTGTGGCCCTCCGGGCCCAGGCCGTCGATGTCCATGATCTTCAGGAAGCGGATCACGGGGCTCAGTACGTCGTCGTGGTGGATCCGCAGGTTGTAGACCCCGCCGATCGCCATCTGCGCGGCCATCCGCTCGAAGCCGGGCATGCCGTGTCCGGGCATCCGGAAGTTGACGACGACGTCCCGTACGGCCTGCATGGTCAGGTCCGGGGCGAGCTCGAAGGCCGCGCCCAGCAGGTTGCGGTAGAAGACCATGTGCAGGTTCTCGTCCTGCGCGATGCGGGCCAGCATCCGGTCGCAGACCGGGTCACCGGACTGGTGGCCGGTGTTGCGGTGCGAGATGCGGGTGGCGAGCTCCTGGAAGGCGACGTACGCCACCGAGTGGAGCATGGAGTGGCGGTTGTCGGACTCGAACCCCTCCGACATGTGCTGCATCCGGAACGCTTCCAGCTTGTCCGGGTCCACGGCGCGCGAGGCCAGCAGGTAGTCGCGCATCACGATGCCGTGGCGGCCCTCCTCGGCCGTCCAGCGGTGCACCCAGGTGCCCCAGGCGCCGTTGCGGCCGAAGAGCGAGGCGATCTCGTGGTGGTAGCTGGGGAGGTTGTCCTCGGTCAGCAGGTTCACGACCAGCGCGATCTTGCCGATGTCGGTGACCTTGGACTGCGCCGGGTCCCAGGCCTCGCCGTCCTCGAAGAATCCCGGGAAGTTCCGGCCGTCGCTCCACGGGACGTACTCGTGGGGCATCCAGTCCTTGGTGACCTTCAGATGGCGGTTGAGCTCCTTTTCGACCACCTCTTCCAGCGCGAACAGCAGCTTGGCGTCCGTCCACGCCTCCGAGCTGCCGAGGTGGGGAGAGGTGATCGTCACGGGTACTCCTGGGTGCAAAGCGAATTACCTACGGTTCCGTAGCCTACGGAGTCGTAGGTTAAGCGCGACATTAAGACCCAGCCAAGCCCCACCCCTGCCTATGTCCGGTTACGTCCGGTTATCTATGCAGTTTGGGGCGGGTTCGAGCGTGAATCGACGAGCCAAACTCATGCCGGCAGGTGGTCCGCGGCCCCCGCCTTGACGGCGGATACGGGCTCGCGGAGGGCCTCGATCGAGTCGGTGACGCGCGCGGCGGACACCGCCCGAGGCGCTGCAGCCGAGCTACTCGACAGGCCGGCCGGGCGGCGCCCACGGTGCGGGCACCGCCCGCCCCGTCAGTGCCACAGCGTCTCCCGGACCTCCTCGGCCGTGGTGGGCCGCAGGTCGCCGTCCAGCAGCAGCCACCGGGTGATGCCGATCGACTCCAGGAACGGCACGTCGTGGCTGGCCACCACGAGTGCTCCCTCGTACGACTCCAGCGCGTCCGTCAGCTGCCGCACGCTCGCGAGGTCCAGGTTGTTCGTCGGCTCGTCCAGCATGAGCAGCTGCGGAGCGGGCTCCGCCAGCAGCAGCGCCGCCAGCGCCGCGCGGAAGCGCTCGCCGCCGGACAGGGTGCCGGCCGGCCGGTCCGCCCGGGCGCCCCGGAACAGGAAGTGCGCCAGCCGCGCCCGGATCAGGTTGTTCGTGGCCTGCGGGGCGAACCGCGCCACGTTCTCCACCACCGAACGGCTCTCGTCGAGCACGTCCAGCCGCTGCGGCAGGAACCGCGTGGTCACATGGGTGACCGCCGTGCCGGACTCCGGCGCCAGCAGCCCCGCCACCGTCCGCAACAGCGTGGTCTTGCCCGAACCGTTGCGGCCCACCAGTGCGATCCGCTCCGGGCCGCGCAGCTCCCACTCGCCCCGTACGGCTGCCCCGTGGGGCAGGCGCAGGTTGCTCAGGGTCAGTACGCGCCGGCCCGGCGGGACCTGGGTGGCGGGCAGGTGGATCCGGATCGCGTCGTCGTCGCGCACCGCCTCCACCGCGTGGTCCAGCCGCTCCTTGGCCTGGGCCAGCTTCTCGGTGTGCATGATGCGGTGCTTGCCCGCCGATTCCTGTGCCGCCCGCTTGCGGGCGCCCATCACGATCTTCGGCTCGCGCTTGGTGTCGTTCATCTTCTGGCCGTAGCGCTTGCGCCGCGCCAATTTGAACTGGGCATCGGCGAGTTCGCGCTTCTGTCGCTGTACGTCGGCCTCCGCGACCCGGACCATCCGCTCGGCCGCCTCCTGTTCGGCGGCGAGCAACTCCTCGTAGTCCGTGAAGTTCCCGCCGTACCAGCGGACTTCGCCGTCGTGCAGATCGGCGATCTGGTCGACCCGCTCCAGCAGCTCCCGGTCGTGGCTGACCAGGACCATCACCCCGGTCCAGGACTCGACCCCCGCGTACAGGCGGCCCCGGGCCCGCAGGTCCAGGTTGTTGGTGGGCTCGTCCAGCAGCAAGACGTCGGGGCGCGCGAGCAGCAGGGCGGCCAGCCGCAGCAGTACGGACTCGCCGCCCGAGAGTTCGCCGACGGTCCGGTCCAGGCCGATGCGGACGAGACCGAGCTGGTCGAGCGTGGCCCGCGCCCGCTCCTCGACGTCCCAGTCGTCGCCCACGGCGGCGAAGTTCGCCTCCGTGGCCTCGCCCGCCTCGATGGCGTGCAGGGCGGCCCGGACGTTGCGGATGCCGAGGGCCTCGTCCACGCGCAGCGCGGTGTCGAGGGTGATGTTCTGGGGGAGGTACCCGACACTGCCCGCGACGGACAACTGGCCCTCGGAAGGGGCCAGTTCACCGGCGATGAGCTTCAGCAGGGTGGACTTCCCGCAGCCGTTGAGCCCGATCAGGCCGGTACGGCCGGGGCCGACGGCGAGCTGGAACCCGTCGAAGACGGACGTTCCGTCGGGCCAGTCGAAGGAGAGCGCGGAGCAGGTGACATAGGCAGGGGCGTGACTCATGGAGGCCTCCAGGTTGCGTGAGTGGTGAATGCAACGCGGGGAGACAGTCGACGCCCGGATGGCGTGTCGCTGTCTCGAACCTCAGATGAGCAATGTCCTGCTCCGTTTCGACGGCAATGGGGCGATCACGAAGCTACGGACGGCCGGAGCCGCCCGCAAACGAATTAAGGGACCGGTGGCTCCGGTGGCTCAGCAGGTGTCGCGCATCAGCTCGGCCAGGCTGTGGTCCATGTCGAGGTAGAGGTGCTCCAGGCCCTCCGGAACCACGGCCCGAGAGCGCTCCAGGAACCGGTGCAGCTCCGCCGTCGCCATGAGCACGATCGCCACGCCCTCGGGTGCGTGGAATTCGATCGTGGTCCGCTCGGCGTCGTACGGGCGCACGCGCACGTCGCCGGAGCCCGACGGGCGGTTCAGTCCGGATTCCAGCAGCTCGCGCGCGAAGGTCCAGGAGACCTCGACGCCCTCCAGCGTGGCCGGGGCGGGGAAGGCCATGCGCACGGCGAACGGATCCGATCGATCGTAACAGAGAGTGACGGGAATGGTCTCGACCTTCGGCGCGGTGGCGACCAGACGGGCCTGTACGGCCTGCTCGATGACAGTGATCAAGGCTCACTCCCTTGCGGCGGATCTGCTGCCGGGCTGTGGGGTGAAACCCGGCAACCCGATAGACGCCGGAATCGGCAAATCCGTGCATGGGAGGTGACGTGAGCTGTGTCACCGATTGGCCGGAACATGCCTGTGTGATCGCACAGAGTGACCATCAGGGAGGCGTGATGACGGGAAGATCAGTCGGAATGACAGGTTCCGGAGAGGTCGCAGAAGGGCTGGTTACCGCTCACTCCACAGGCGCAAAGCATGGCCCGGGTCTCTTTGCGGACGGTGCCGTCCGGACTCGTCACGCTCAGGTCGCCGCGCAGCACGAGCCGGCCGGCCCGGTCGCGTGCGACGGTGGTCGGCCGGTCCGGCTCCTCGGCCGGGCCGTCCGTGAGCCGGTACTGGAGCGCCCCCGAGGGGCAGCGCCGGATCACCTCGGCGACCCGCTCGGGATCGGCGCCGTCCGGCTGGACCCAGGGGCGACTGCCCGAGTCGAACACCTCGGGCAGTCCTCGTACGCACTCGGCGGCGTGCAGGCAGCGGCCGGTCTCGTAGGTGACGGTGACGAGCTTGCCGTCGTAGGCCTTGGGCTCTTTTGAGGGCATGGGCCCAATCTAGGAAGGCGGGGCCCGCGACGCACCCTGGACGACGAAACGGGGGTGCGTTAGCTTCCGGCGCCATGAGACTTCTGGGAGTTGGCATGTGCGCGGCGGTTTTGGCGGTGGGGCTGCTGGCGGCGCCCGCTCAGGCATCCGCCGGGGCGTCGGCCGGGTCGTCCGCTCGGGCATCCGCGGGAGCGGAGCCGGCCGAGGCGGAACTGCGCGGTGCGCGATGGGCGTTGAAGGGCACCGGGAAGGACGTCCGCTTCCGGGGACTGTCGGCCGTCAGCCGGACCACGGCCTGGGTGGCCGGCTCCAAGGGAACCGTCCTGCGCACGGTCGACGGAGGCCGCACCTGGGGCGACGTCTCGCCGCCGGGCGCGGCCGCGGAAGGGCTGGAGCTGCGCGACATCGAGGCCTTCGACGCGCGCCGCGCGGTCGCCCTGTCGATCGGTGAGGGCGAGGCCTCCAGGGTGCTGCGCACCGAGGACGGCGGCGCCACCTGGACCGAGGCCTTCCGCAACCCCGACCCGCGCGCGTTCTACGACTGCCTCACCTTCTTCGACTCCCAGCACGGGCTGGCGATGAGCGACCCGGTGGACGGGCGCTTCCGCATCCTGTCGACCGACGACGGCGGGCGGAGCTGGCGGGTGCTGCCGGGCGAGGGCATGCCGGCGGCGCTGCCGGGCGAGGCGGGCTTCGCGGCGAGCGGCCAGTGCCTGGTCAGCGCGGGCCCGCGCGACGTCTGGCTGGCCACGGGCGGCGGGGCGACCGCGCGGGTGCTGCACTCCGCGGACCGCGGCCTGACCTGGCGGGCCACCGAGTCCACCGTCCCCGCGGGCGACCCGGCGCGGGGCGTCTTCGCCCTCGCCTTCCGGGACCGTACGAGGGGCCTCGCGGTCGGCGGCGACTACCGCGCCGGGCAGGCCTCCCCGCAGGCCGCGGCCGTCTCCTCCGACGGGGGCCGCAGCTGGCGCCAGGCGGCGGCCCCGCCGCCGGCCTACCGCTCCGGCGCGGCCTGGTACCCGTACAGCGGCGGCACCGCGCTGGCGGTGGGTCCGACGGGCACGGACGTGACGGCGGACGGCGGCCGCAACTGGCGGCCGCTGGACGCCGGGTCGTTCGACACGGTCGACTGCGCCGCGGACACCGGCTGCTGGGCGTCGGGGGAGAAGGGGCGGGTGGCCCGGCTGGAGCGCCGCTGATCAGCCGGTCGCGGTGAACCGGTCCATGCCCGGGTAGCGGCCGGGGGCGAAGCCCGCCGCCCGGTAGACCGGTTCGCCGTCCTCGCTGGCGTGCAGCTGGACGTAGCCGATGCCGATGCCCTCCAGCCAGCCGACCAGTCCGTCGACGATCGCCCGCCCGTGGCCGCGCCCCCGGGCGGGCCCGTCGGTGACGATGCCGTCGAGGTAACCGCGCCGGCCGTCGGTCCACCGGGGGCTCGGCAGGTGGTGCGTCACCCAGGCCATCCCGGTGGCCAGCAGCGGCTCACCGGGTGCGCCGCCGACTACCAGGCAGCGCATGCCGGGGCGTTCGCCGACCCGCTCGGCGAACCAGTCGTACGCGGTCTGCCGCCAGGCGGCGTCGGCCGGCCCCGGGTCCACCCCCAGGGAGGCGAGCGCGACGGCGCGCAGCCGGATCAGCTCGGGTATGTCGCCGGGGGCCGCGAGCCGGGGGCTGACGGGGGCGGTCATCTCTGTCTCCTTTGTCGGACGGTGGGCGACGGCTCCGGGGCCGGGGCCTCACGCCACCGGGTTCTCGCGCACCGTCGCGAGGTCCGCCGACGTCTTCGTCGCGATGAACTCCGTGATGCGGTAGGAGCAGACGCCCGCCACCGTGAAGGGGTCCTCGGAAGCGATCTTCTCGATCTCCGCCCGGGAGACCCCGCCGGCCAGGATCACACCGCCGTCGCGCGGCACCTTGCGGCCCGACGCGAGGAAGACGCCCGCGGCGTAGTGGCCGTCCAGCCAGGCGATGTGGGCGTCCATCTCGTCTTCGACGGCTTCGATGGGCGCGATGTAGCTGAGCTCCATGACGAACATGATCGCCAGGCTACTCTCGCTCCATCATGACGAGTGCGAAGACCCCCGCCGACGAGGCCGAGGCCCGGGCGATACAGGACGAACTACGCCATCAGGTCGTGCTCACCGAGCCCGGCCCGCCGCCCGGGCGCGGGCTGGTCGCGGGAGTGGACGTCGCCTACGACGACGAACGCGACCTCGTCGCCGCCGCGGCCGTGGTGCTCGACGCCGCCACCCTGGAGGTCGTCGAGGAGGCCACCGCCGTCGGGCACGTCAGCTTCCCCTACGTGCCCGGGCTGCTCGCCTTCCGCGAGCTGCCGACGGTCCTGGCCGCCCTGGACTCCCTGACCGCCGCGCCCGGCCTCGTCGTCTGCGACGGCTACGGGCTCGCCCACCCCCGCGGCTTCGGCCTCGCCTGCCACCTCGGCGTGGTCACCGGGCTCCCGGCCATCGGGGTCGCCAAGAACCCGTTCACCTTCACCTACGAGGAACCGGGCGCCCGGCGCGGCGACTTCGCCCCGCTGGTCGCCGCCGACGGCGCCGAGGTCGGCCGGGCGCTGCGGACCCAGGACGGGATCAAGCCGGTCTACGTGTCCGTCGGGCACCGCGTCTCGCTGGACAACGCCTGCGCCCACGCCCTCGCCCTCAGCCCGCGCTTCCGGATCCCCGAGACCACCCGGCACGCCGACTCCCTGTGCCGCCGCGCCCTGCGCGAGGCGACGGGGTGACGGGGGCGACGGGGGGACAGGGGGACAGGACGACGGGCTGACGGGTGGCCCCGGGATGCGTCAGCGGGCGTCCGCCACCCGGAAGGTGATCCCGGACTTCTGCAGGCGGGTGATCAGCGCGTCGCCCATCGCCACGGCCGTCGTCAGCTGTCCGGCGGCCTTCGGCAGGGCGTCGTAGGCCAGGCAGAGCGCCGACTCCGCCAGCATCTTCGCCGTCTCGCCGTACCCCGGGTCGCCGCCCGACACCTCGGTGAGCACCCGCCGGCCGCCGCCCTCGCCCACGAACCGCACCGTGAACCAGCTGCGCGCCCGCCGCTCCGCGTCGGGCCCCTGACCCGGTTCCCAGCGGTTCATCAGCCACCGCCGGACGGGCGGGACCTGGGCCAGGGCCACCGTCGCGCCCAGCGCCGCCGTCCCGCCCACCGCGACCGGGAGGTGCTTGACCGACGCGTAGTGCCGGTAGCGGAAGTCCGGGCCGTACCGCTCCAGGGCGGCGGCCGACCGGGCCACGATCGCCGGGTCCAGCGTGGGCAGCGGCAGCGCCCAAGTACCGGTCTCCCGGCTGAACCGCGGCGGCCCCACCGGTCCCCGTGCCCGCCGCCCCAGCAGCCGGGGCTCGTGCAGCCGGCGGGCGTGCGCGGCCGCCAAGGTCTGCGGCCCGCGGCTGAGGGCGGTCAGCGCGGAGGCCAGGGTCCCGCCCGAGAACAGCGCGTTGGACCGCATGAACCCGTCGACCGTCAGGGGGACGCCCTCGGGCAGCCGGCCGACCGTGAAGTACGCCCCGAGGTCGGCCGGGATCGAGTCGAAGCCGCAGGCGTGCACGAGCCGCGCCCCGGTCTCCCGGGCCCGCGCGTCGTGTTCGACGTACATCCGGTCCACGAACTCGGGTTCCCCGGTGAGGTCCAGGTAGTCCGTGCCCGCCTCCGCGCAGGCGGCGACCAGTTCCGCGCCGTACCAGACGTACGGGCCCACGGTGGTGGCCAGTACCCGTGTGGACGCGGCCAGTTCGCGTACCGCTCCGGTGTCGGCCGCGTCCGCCCGCAGCAGCGGGAGCCCCGCACAGGCCGGATCGATCACGGCGAGCCGGTCGCGCAGCCGCTCCAGCTTCGCGAGGTCCCGGCCCGCGAGGGCCCACCGGCAGTCGGCGGGGGCGTGCGCAGCGAGGTACTCGGCGGTCAGCGCCCCCACGAACCCGGTCGCGCCGAAGAGCACGACGTCGTAGGCCCGTTCCGGATTCTCCGCGGCCTGCGGACGGTCCTGCCGAACCCGTGCGTTCATGAAACCGCTCCTCCCAGCTGATGTCGGTGGCCGAGGCTAGCGTGACGCGCATGCGGCAGCGGACGGCGCCCCGGGAGCAGGCCCGAAAGGGGCCGGTCCCGGGGCGCCGTGTCGGACACCCGCGGTCGGGTCAGTTCTTGGCGTAGAAGCCGAAGGTGTCGACGACCAGGTCGGTGGACTGGTAGCCCATGTTCCAGAAGTCGATGACGTTGTTGGTGCCGGAGCTCCCCTGGACCAGGTTGGGGACGGTCTTGCCCGGGGTCCAGTTGAGGTTGGAGGAGTTCGGCGGGGTCGGCCAGGTCTCCCAGCCGCCCTCGTAGGCGCTCCAGGAGTTCGGGTCCGGGGAGACGGTGAGGAAGCCGGTGCCCGCCGTGTTGGTGACGGTGGCGTTGAGGACGAGAGCGGTGACGTTCGGGTCGCCGCCACCGACGCGGCCGTAGATGTAGCCGCGGCCCTCCAGCGGACCGCTCCACTCGCGGGTGTCGAACCAGCGGTTGGGGAAGGAGCGGATGAGCGCGCTCTGGCTGTCGGGGCTGTAGTAGCCGACGACATCGACCACCACGTGGGTCCCGGCCCAGGCACCGTTGCGGATGCTGATCTTGCCGTCCGGACCGATCGGGACGATCACCGAGTTGGCGATGGTCTGGCCCGCCGTGAAGTTCAGGTTCGACGCGGTCGGGGCCTGGCTGCCGGAGGGGTAGACGTTCAGGTGCCCGTCCGACTTCGGCTCGGTGACGGTCACGTTGAGCGCGACGGCCTTCGCGGTCGACGGGACGCCGGCGCGCCCGGTGATCTGGGTGCTGAAGCTGCCGTAGCCCGCGACCTGGCCCTGGCCCGTGCCGAGGCCCTCGCGGGTGTCGACGACGCGGCTCGGGTCGACCGAGGTGTAGCCGCTGGCCGCGGTCTTGGAGAAGTAGCCCGTGACGTCGGCGATGAGGTCGATGGCACCGTCGCCGTGGTTGTAGATGTCCACGTAGCCGTTCTCGCCGACCGACGCGAGCACCAGGTTCGGGACGGTCTGCCCCGGGGCGTAGTTGACGTTCGAGGTGGTCGGCAGGTCGCCGCCCTCCGCGTACACGCGGACGTGTCCGGCCTTGGTGGGGTTGGTGACGGTGACGTTGAGGGCCACCGCGGTCACCCCGGCCGGGATCTGCGCGGCGCCGGCGACCTTGACGCGGGCGGTGCCGTAGGCGGGCACCTTGGTCGAGGCCCCGCCGGTGCGGGTGTCGAGCAGACGGGTCGGGGCGTGCGGGGTGAACTCGTTGCCCGCGGTGCGGACGACGATCTCGTTGGTGCCCCGGAGGGTGGTGCCTTCGATGAGGCTGACCTTGACGGTGTAGACACCGGCATGGGCGTAGGTGTGGTCCAGCGACTGGGCGGTCGGGTAGGCCGGCGTCGACGACGTCTGGCCGTCGCCCCACTCGATGACCGAACTGATCGAGGCGTTCGGGTCGGTGGTGAACGTCATGTCCAGCTTGATCGCGTGTGCGCTGGTGGCCCCGGCCTTGAGGTCGACCGTCGGGTCGACGGTGGCCGTGCCCTCGGTCTGCGGAGCGGCCTGCTTGCCGCCCTTGGCGGCCGGGTGGACCGTCTTGGACGCCGGGCTGGAGAAGGTCTCGGCGCTGAACGCCTTGGCCTTGGCCGCGTTCAGGTCGAGGTCGGGAACGGCGACCCCCTGGCTGCCCGTCCCCTTGGCCCCGCCCGGGCCCGTCGCGTTGGCGACGCCCGGGACGAGACCGACGCCGGCCGCGACGATGGCGGCAGCGGAAAGCATGAGTCGGCGATTGCGCACCGGCCCCCCCATTTTCTGTTAACGCTTGAACAGGTTCGAAAGCTCGCTCAGAGTACACAGACCCCGGGCAGATGATCAGTGGATATTCGTGGCTGAAAACGGCAGTTCCCCGACGCGTGCGGCTCCCCGCCCGCCTGGTGTGGTTTTGCCCCGAATGCCTCACCGGGCTCCGCTAGCGTGGGAGGCGATCGACTGGAGGCGCCGATGAAGTCCGCAGTGCGCACGTGGGAGGCGGTACGGGAGTTCGCCCGCGGGCTGCCGGAGGCCGCGGAGGACCACCCGTGGGGTCCGGAGGACTGCGTGGTGAAGGTCAACAAGAAGATCTTCGTCTTCCTGGGGAACGCCGACGGACCGCAGCCGCCCGGCCTGGCCGTCAAGCTCACCGACGAGGCGCTGCACGGGCACGCGATGGCCGCGCCCGGCGCGGAGCCCACCGGATACGGCCTGGGCCGGTCCGGCTGGGTCTCCGTTCCGCTGGGGGAGAAGGGGGCGCCCTCCGTGCAGGTGCTGTGCGAATGGGTGGAGGAGAGCTATCGCACCGTGGCCCTCAAGCGGCACGTCAAGGAGCTGGACGCCCGGATCCAGGCAAATGGCTAAGCGCTTGCTCTTGTGCTGAGTGGAACACGTTCCTAGCATCGCTGGTGTTACATCAGTTGTGTCACACCGTGCGGCTAAGGATGCTGGGGGCTCGATGGCAGTGACAGGTAACGGCCCGCTCGCGGGGCTGCGCGTCGTCGAGCTGGCGGGCATCGGTCCCGGCCCGTTCGCCGCCATGCTCCTGGCCGACCTGGGGGCGGACGTCGTACGGGTGGACCGGCCCGGCGGGGGCGGGCTCGCGGTCGATCCGGCCTACGACATCACGAACCGCAACAAGCGTTCCGTCCTGCTCGACCTCAAGTCGGCCGACGGCCCGGCCCGGGTCCTGGACCTCGTCGAGCGGGCCGACGTCCTCATCGAGGGCTTCCGCCCCGGCGTCGCCGAGCGGCTCGGCGTCGGCCCGGCCGACTGCCACGCCCGCAACCCGAAGCTGGTCTACGGCCGGATGACCGGCTGGGGCCAGGAGGGCCCCCTCGCCCACACCGCCGGGCACGACATCGCGTACATCGCCGTCACCGGGGCGCTGGGCATGATCGGCAACCCGGGCGAGCCCCCGGCGGTACCCGCCAACCTGGTCGGCGACTACGCGGGCGGCTCGCTCTACCTCGTGATCGGCGTCCTCGCCGCGCTCCAGCACGCCCGTACCCCCGGCGGCGCGGGCCAGGTCGTCGACGCGGCCATCGTCGACGGGACCGCCCACCTCACCGCCATGATCCACGGGATGATGGCGGCAGGCGGCTGGCAGGACCGGCGCGGGGCCAACCTCCTCGACGGCGGCTGCCCCTTCTACGGCACCTACGAGACCTCCGACGGCCAGTACATGGCGGTCGGCGCCCTGGAGCAGCAGTTCTACGACACCTTCACCGAGCTCCTCGGCATCAAGGAGCAGGCCCCGGCCCGTAAGGACCTCGCCCGCTGGGGCGAACTGCGCGAGGCCGTGGCCGCACGGTTCAAGTCCCGTACGCGCGAGGAGTGGACGGAGGTCTTCGCGGGTACCGACGCCTGCGTGGCGCCCGTGCTCTCGCTGCGCGAGGCCCCGCACCACCCGCACCTCGCGGCCCGCTCCACCTTCACCGACTTCGGCGGGATCACCCAGCCCGCCCCCGCGCCGCGCTTCTCGGCGACCCCGGCCGCCGTCACCGGCGGCCCCGCCCAGCCCGGGGCGGACACCGAATCCGTGGCCCGCGACTGGGACGTACCGGGCCTGACCGGGAAGGGTGCCTGATGGAACTGTCGATGATGCTCGACTACGCGGGCGATCCGCGCCGGGCCGCCGACGAGGCGGCGGCGCTGGAGTCGGCCGGCCTCGATGCCGTGTGGGTCGCCGAGGCGTGGGGCTTCGACTCCCGACGATCATGGGCTACCTCGCCGCCCGCACCGAGCGGATGAAGATCGGCTCGGCGATCCTCAACGTCTACTCGCGCACCCCCGGCCTCATCGCCCAGACGGCCGCGGGCCTCGACGCGGTCTCCGGCGGCCGGGCGCTGCTCGGCCTCGGGGCCTCCGGTCCGCAGGTCGTGGAGGGCTGGCACGGCAAGCCGTACGACAAGCCGCTCGGCCGGACCCGCGAGACGGTCGAGCTGTGCCGCCGCATCTGGCGCCGCGAGACGATCGACCACCACGGCATCACCGACATGCCGCTGCCTCCCGAGAAGGGCGGCCGGCACGGCAAACCGCTCAAGATCCTCACCCGGCCGGTGCGTGACGCCGTCCCCGTCTACATCGCCTCGCTCGGCCCGGCCAACGTCCGCCTGACCGCCGAGATCGCCGACGGCTGGCTGCCGACCCTCTTCATCCCGGAGAAGGCCCGAGCGGTCTGGGGCGCGCCCCTCGCGGAGGGTGCGGCCGAGCGGGCGCCGGAACTCGGCCCGCTGCGGACCGTGGCGGGAGGCCTGCTCGCGATCGGCGAGGACGCGGCCGCCGTACGGGACCTGGCGCGCCCGCAGATCGCCCTGTACGTCGGCGGCATGGGCGCCGTCGGCAAGAACTTCTACAACGACCTCGCCGTGGCCTACGGCTACGAGCGGGAAGCGAAGAAGATCCAGGAGCTGTACCTCTCGGGGCGCAAGCGCGACGCCGCGGCCGCCGTCCCGGACGAGTTCTGCGAGCTGATGACGCTGTGCGGGCCCGAGGGCTACGTACGCGAGCGTGTCGAGGCCTTCCGCGAGGCGGGCGTCACGATGCTCAACGTCACGCCCGTCGGTCCCGAGCCGGCCCGGCTGATCGAAACCGTCAAGAACTGGCTTTAAGGAGCCCCTGATGCAACGCCGGATCTTCGACGCCGACCACGAGGCGTTCCGCGAGACCGTCCGCACCTTCCTCACCAAGGAGGTGCTGCCGTACTACGAACAGTGGGAGAAGGACGGCATCGTCAGCCGCGAGGCCTGGCGGGCCGCCGGCCGGCAGGGGCTGCTGGGCCTGGCCGTCCCGGAGGAGTACGGGGGCGGCGGGAACACCGACTTCCGCTACGCGGCCGTGATCGCCGAGGAGTTCACCAGGGCCGGCGCCCCCGGGCTCGCGATCGGCCTGCACAACGACATCATCGGGCCCTACCTGACCTCGCTGGCCACCGAGGAGCAGAAGCGCCGCTGGCTGCCGGGATTCTGTTCCGGGGAGACCATCACCGCCATCGCGATGACCGAGCCGGGCGCGGGCTCCGACCTCCAGGGGATCCGCACCAGCGCCGAGGACCGCGGCGACCACTGGGTGCTCAACGGCTCCAAGACCTTCATCTCCAACGGCATCCTCGCCGACCTGGTCATCGTGGTCGCCAAGACCACCCCCGAGGGCGGTGCGCACGGCCTGTCGCTGCTGGTCGTCGAGCGCGGCGCGGACGGTTTCGAGCGCGGCCGCAACCTCGACAAGATCGGCCAGAAGGCGCAGGACACCGCCGAGCTGTTCTTCCACGACGTCCGCGTTCCCAAGGAGAACCTGCTCGGCGAGCTGAACGGCGCCTTCGTCCACCTGATGACCAATCTCGCGCAGGAGCGGATGGGCATCGCGATGGCCGGCATCGCGGCCGCCGAGTACCTGCTGGAGATCACCACCCAGTACGTCAAGGAGCGCGAGGCCTTCGGCCGGCCGCTGTCCAAGCTCCAGCACATCCGGTTCGAGATAGCGGAGATGGCCACCGAGTGCGCGGTCACCCGTACGTTCCTCGACCGCTGCATCACCGACCACGCGAACGGCGAGCTGGACCACGTACACGCCTCGATGGCCAAGTGGTGGGCCACCGAGCTGCAGAAGCGCGTCGCCGACCGCTGCCTGCAACTCCACGGCGGATACGGATACATGACCGAATACCGGGTCGCGCGGGCCTTCACCGACGGCCGCATCCAGACCATCTACGGCGGCACGACCGAGATCATGAAAGAGATCATCGGCCGCTCCCTCCTCGGCTAACGCTCAGACCTCCCCGAAAGGCTTGACCAGTGAGCACCGAAGCTTACGTATACGACGCGATCCGCACCCCGCGCGGCCGAGGCAAGGCCAACGGCGCCCTGCACGGCACCAAGCCGATCGACCTGGTGGTCGGCCTCATCCACGCCCTGCGTGAGCGCAACCCGGGGCTGGACCCGGCCACCATCGACGACATCGTGCTCGGCGTCGTCGGCCCGGTCGGCGACCAGGGCTCCGACATCGCCCGGATCGCGGCCATCGCGGCCGGCCTCCCGGACACCGTCGCCGGTGTGCAGGAGAACCGCTTCTGCGCCTCCGGCCTGGAAGCCGTCAACATGGCCGCCGCCAAGGTCCGCTCCGGCTGGGAGGACCTGGTCCTCGCCGGCGGTGTGGAGTCCATGTCCCGCGTCCCGATGGCCTCCGACGGCGGCGCATGGTTCAACGACCCGATGACCAACTGGGACGTCAACTTCGTCCCGCAGGGCATCGGCGCCGACCTGATCGCCACCATCGAGGGCTTCTCCCGGCGCGACGTCGACGAGTACGCCGCCCTCTCCCAGGAGCGCGCCGCCGCCGCCATCAAGGACGGCCGCTTCGCCAAGTCCGTCGTCCCGGTCACCGACCGCAACGGCCTGATCGTCCTGGACCACGACGAGTTCGTCCGTCCCGGCACCACCGCCGACACCCTCGCCAAGCTCAAGCCGTCCTTCGCGGACATCGGCGAGCTCGGCGGCTTCGACGCCGTCGCGCTGCAGAAGTACCACTGGGTCGAGAAGATCGACCACGTCCACCACGCCGGCAACTCCTCCGGCATCGTCGACGGCGCCTCCCTCGTCGCGATCGGCTCCCGCGAGGCGGGTGAGCGCAACGGGCTGACCCCGCGGGCGCGGATCGTCTCGGCGGCGGTCTCCGGCTCCGAGCCCACCATCATGCTCACCGGCCCCGCCCCCGCCACCCGCAAGGCGCTGGCCAAGGCCGGCCTGACCATCGACGACATCGACCTGATCGAGATCAACGAGGCCTTCGCGGGCGTCGTCCTGCGCTTCGTCAAGGACATGGGCGTCTCCCTCGACAAGGTCAACGTCAACGGCGGCGCCATCGCGCTCGGCCACCCGCTCGGCGCCACCGGCGCGATGATCCTCGGCACGATCGTCGACGAGCTGGAGCGCCAGGACAAGCGCTACGGGCTCGTCACCCTCTGCGTCGGCGGCGGCATGGGCGTCGCCACCGTCGTCGAGCGACTCTGAACCGTCCTGTATCCCCGCCCCCCGGACCTTCCGAAACGAAAGCAGTGACCATGAGCGAGTCCACCACGATCCGCTGGGAACAGGACGAGACCGGCGTCGTCACCCTGATCCTCGACGACCCGGGCCAGTCCGCCAACACGATGAACCAGGCCTTCAAGGACTCCATCGCGGCGATCGCCGACCGCGCCGAGGCCGAGAAGGACTCCATCCGCGGCATCATCTACACCTCCGCCAAGAAGACCTTCTTCGCGGGCGGCGACCTCAAGGACATGATCCGCCTGCGCCCCGAGCACGCGCAGCTGGCCTTCGACACCGGTACCGAGATCAAGCGCTCGCTGCGCCGCATCGAGACCCTCGGCAAGCCCGTCGTCGCCGCCATCAACGGCGCGGCGCTGGGCGGCGGTTACGAGATCTGCCTGGCCTCCCACCACCGCGTCGCCCTCGACGCCCCCGGCTCCAAGATCGGCCTGCCCGAGGTCACCCTCGGCCTGCTCCCGGCCGGAGGCGGCGTCACCCGTACCGTGCGCCTCATGGGCATCGCCGACGCGCTGCTCAAGGTCCTGCTCCAGGGCACCCAGTACAACCCCCAGCGCGCCCTGGACAACGGCCTGGTCCACGAACTGGCCGCCACCCCCGAGGAGATGCTCGCCAAGGCCCGCGCCTTCATCGACGCGAACCCCGAGTCGAAGCAGCCCTGGGACGTACCCGGCTACCGGATCCCCGGCGGCACGCCGTCGAACCCGAAGTTCGCCGCCAACCTCCCCGCGTTCCCGGCCAGCCTGAAGAAGCAGCTGAACGGGGCCCCGTACCCGGCGCCGCGCAACATCCTGGCCTGTGCCGTCGAAGGCTCCCAGGTGGACTTCGAGACCGCTCTGACCATCGAGGCCCGCTACTTCACCGAGCTGGTCACCGGGCAGACCGCCAAGAACATGATCCAGGCGTTCTTCTTCGACCTCCAGGCCGTCAACGCCGGCCGCAGCCGTCCGCAGGGCGTCGAACCCCGCAAGGTCCGCAAGGTCGCCGTCCTCGGCGCGGGCATGATGGGCGCGGGCATCGCCTACTCCTGCGCCCGCGCGGGCATCGAGGTGGTGCTCAAGGACGTCAGCGCCGAGGCCGCGGCCAAGGGCAAGGCGTACTCCGAGAAGCTGCTGGACAAGGCGCTCTCGCGCGGCCGTACGACCGAGGCCCAGCGTGCCGAGCTGCTCGCCCGGATCACCCCGACCTCCGAGGCCGCCGACCTGGCGGGCTGCGACGCCGTCATCGAGGCCGTCTTCGAGGACACGGCCCTCAAGCACAAGGTGTTCCAGGAGATCCAGGACGTCATCGCTCCCGACGCCCTGCTCTGCTCCAACACCTCCACGCTGCCGATCTCCGGGCTCGCGGAGGGCGTGAAGCGGCCCGCCGACTTCATCGGACTGCACTTCTTCTCGCCCGTCGACAAGATGCCGCTGGTCGAGATCATCAAGGGCGCGCAGACCGGCGACGAGGCGATCGCCCGCGCCTTCGACCTGGTCCGCCAGATCAACAAGACCCCGATCGTGGTCAACGACTCGCGCGGCTTCTTCACCTCGCGCGTCATCGGCCAGTTCATCAACGAGGGCGTGGCCATGGTCGGCGAGGGCATCGAGCCCGCCTCGATCGAGCAGGCCGCGGCCCAGGCCGGGTACCCGGCCAAGGTGCTCTCCCTGATGGACGAGCTCACCCTCACCCTGCCGCGCAAGATCCGCAACGAGACCCGCAAGGCCTTCGAGGCCGAGGGCCGGGCGTGGGCCGAGCACCCCGCCGACCGCGTCATCGACCGGATGGTCGACGAGTTCGGCCGCCCCGGCCGCAGCGGCGGGGCCGGCTTCTACGAGTACGACGAGGCGGGCAAGCGCACCCGCATCTGGCCGGGCCTGCGCGAGCACTTCGCCAAGCCGGACGCGGAGATCCCCTTCGAGGACATGAAGGAGCGGATGCTCTTCTCCGAGGCCCTGGACACCGTCCGCTGCCTCGACGAGGGCGTCCTCACCTCCATCGCCGACGCCAACATCGGCTCCATCATGGGCATCGGCTTCCCGGCCTGGACCGGCGGCGTGATCCAGTACATCAACGGCTACGAGGGCGGCCTGCCCGGCTTCGTCGCCCGGGCCCGCGAGCTCGCCACCGCCTACGGCGAGCGCTTCACCCCGCCGGCGTCGCTGCTGGCGAAGGCCGAGCGCGGCGAGACGTACAGCGACTAGCGCGGTCACCGGGAAGGCCGGCCGGGTCGCTCCCGGCCGGCCTTCCCCTGCGCCCCGCCGGTCAGGGCAAGGTCCAGAACTGCCGGGTCACGAGGTAGAAGACGACGACCCAGAACACGGTCAGCGCGGTGACGGTGCCGATGCCGATGAGGTTGTTCTTCACCGGCGACTCGTCCGGCCGGGGCCACAGCCATCGCCCCAGCAGCCGATTCACGTAGTGGGGCATCGTGAGGAAGCTCATGATGAAGCTCGACAGCAGGTTGCCCACGAGCAGTCCGAACCAGAGCGGCCACTTCAGCGGAGACAGGGCGAGCGTCAGCAGCACGACCGTCGGGTACAGGCCGACCCAGACCGCGATGGAGGTCTTGGTCTCCGAGGGCGGCGGAGCTTCCTTGCCGTTCTCGTCGAAGGCGAACCAGCTGCCGAACGAGTCGTCGATCGTGCGCATCTTGAAGTCCTCGAACTTCTTGCCCTCGGCGAGGACCTCCTGCCGCTTGTCCGACGTCAGCCAGGCATCGAGGTGTTCGGCGTTGTCGTAGCGGTACAGGGTGGTCCACTCGTCCTGAAGGCCCTCGATCGGGCGGAAGATCTCGGTCCCGCGGAAGCCGTCGAACTTGCTCTCCTCCTCGCTCATTTTGCGTTGCCAGTCGAGGAAGTCGTCGACGTGGTCCGAGTGGACGCGGTGGGTCACCACCACGGTCACGAGCGGATCCGTGGGCTGCGCGCCACCGCTGATCACCTGCTGGGTCGCGGGACCGTCGAAGTACTCCGCGCCGGCGTCAAGGAGCCTCTGCCGGGTCGCGCCGTTCATCCACGCCTGCAGATGGGCCACCGAATCGAACCGGTAGACGACCGCCCAGTCGGGTTGCACGTCGGTCGGCGGGGAGACCTCGACGCCGAGGTGTCCGGGGTACTCGGCGACGGCGGCGTTGACCCGGTCCTGCCATTTCTCGTACTCCCGCTCCATGCCGGGCCGGACCTTGCGGCCGATGATGACCGTCGCCGCGGTTTCCGGATGCTTCTCGGAGGTCATCGTCTCGGGCCCGTCCGCGCCGACTGGCTCTCGACCAGCCGGCTGTAGATCCGTTCCGGGGTCAGGGGCAGCTCGCGGAAGCGGACGCCCGTGGCGTCACGGACCGCGTTCGCCAGCGCGGGGGCCACCGGGTTGATGCAGCATTCCGCCATGCCCTTCGACCGCATCGCCCCGACGGAGTCCGACGAGCCCACCAGGAGCAGGTCGGTGCGGGGCACGTCGGCGTAGGCGGGGATCCGGTAGTTGCGGAGGTTCGGGTTGACCATCACGCCGTCCGCGTCGACCTGGAAGTTCTCGGTCAGCGCGAATCCGATGCCCTGGGCCACACCGCCCTCCACCTGTCCCCGGACCTGCTGGGGGTTGATGAGCACGCCGGCGTCCGCCGCGTGGACGCTGTACAGCACACGGATCTCGCCCGTCACCTGGTGGACGGCGACGCGGAAGCCCTGCGCGTTGGAGGTGACGCTGCGGGGCGAGCCGTACGCCTTGCGGGCGGCGGTGAACCGGATGCCCCGCGCCCGGGCCAGGGCCACGAGCTCGGCCAAGGAGACGCGCTCGTCCCCGCAGACGACGTCCTCGTCGTCCATCGAGCACATCACGACGTGGACGCCCGTGTGCGCGGCGGCGAACTCCAGAATGCGGTCGCGCACCGCGTTGGCCGCCCGCAGCACCGCGTTGCCCGCCACGAACAGTCCGGCGCTCGCGAAGGCGCCGGTGTCGAAGCCCGTGCGGTCGGTGTCGGACTGCACCAGGCGGATCCGCGACGGCGTCGTACCCAGCTGGTTGGCCGCGATCTGGACGTGCGCCGTCGAGGTGCCCTCGCCGAATTCGACGGTGCCGACGGCCAGCTCGTAGACGAGGTCGTCGCCGAGCGTGACCCAGGCCTCGGAGATGTGCTCGGTCGGCGGCGCGGTCTCGTGCAGGGAGCTCGCGACACCGGTCCCGACGAGCCAACCGGGGCCGGGAGACGGCTGATCGGCCGTGCGGGCCAGTTCGCCGGCCACGAGGTCGATGCACTTGGCGAGTCCGTCCTCGTTGAACATCACGTCGTCGGGGCCGTCGTGCAGGGCGACGAGCGGATCGCCGGGACGCACGATGTTGCGGCGCCGCAGTTCGAACGGATCCATGTGCAGCGCGAGGGCCAGCTCGTCCATCGCCGATTCCACGGCGAAGGCCGGCTGGGTCATCCCGTAACCGCGCAGCGCGCCGCTCGGAACGGTGTTGGTGTAGACGGAGAAGGCGTCGTACTTCTTGTTGGGGCAGCGGTAGATCATGACGGCGGACCCGCCCGCGTACAGCGTCTCGCCGCCGTGGTTGCCGTAGGCGCCGGTGTTCGACACGTTGCGGACCTGGAACGCCGTGAGCGTGCCGTCGTTCTTCGCGCCGAGCTTGACCGTCAGCTTCATCGGGTGCCGGGGCGACGCCGTGGTGAAGTCCTCTTCGCGCGTGAACTCGAAGCAGACGGGACGCCCGGTGTCCAGAGTGGCGAGCGCGACCAGATCCTCCGAGATGACTTCCTGCTTGCCGCCGAAACCGCCGCCGACGCGCTTGCAGAACACCCGGAGCTGGTCCGGGCGCAGTGCGAAGAGGTAGGTCAGTTTGACCTTCGCGATCGACGGCGACTGCGAACTGGTGCGGACGTTGAGCCGGCCGTCCTCCATCCAGGCGATCGAGCCGTGGGTCTCAAGGTGCGCGTGCTGCACGCGCGGTGAGAAGTACGTGCCTTCGTGGATCACGTCGGCCGCGGCGAACCCCGCGTCGACATCGCCGATGTGCGAGTGGATCTCCAGCAGGAGGTTGTGGACGGAATCCCGGACGAACGGATCCTCCGAGCCGTGCAGTTGGGGCGCGCCCTCGGCCATGGCCTCCTCGGGGTCGAAGACCGCAGGCAGCACCTCGTACTCCACGGCCACCTTTCGGCAGCCCTCTTCGGCCGCCCCGGGCGTGTCGGCGAGGACGGCGGCGACGCGCTGGCCGGCGAAGCGGACCGTGTCGTCGAGGATGTAGGTGTCGTCCGGGTCGACGAGGTGGTCGGTGTGGATCGCCGTGGTGAAGCGCCTGCGCGGCACGTCCTCCCAGGTGTAGACGCGTCGCACGCCGGGGACCGCGAGCGCGGCGGTCTTGTCGACCGAGACGATCCGGGCGTGCGCGTGCGGCGAGTGCAGCACTTTGATGTGCAGCATGCCTTCCATGCGGGTGTCCATCGTGAACTCGGCCCGGCCGGTCACGACATCGTCGGCCGCCGGCGCGCCGACGCTCGTTCCGACGGCCTTTCCCGGCACGGCCGTCTGCACGCCGGTGACGCCCTTGACCGCGTCCTCGATCGCCCGGTAGCCGGTGCACCGGCAGAGATTGCCCTTCAGTGCCCGCGGCAGATCCGCTTTCTGGGCCTCGGTGAAGGACGCCGACGTCATGATCATCCCCGCGGTGCAGAAACCGCACTGGAACCCCGGGGCGTCCCGGAACCGGCGCTGCACCGGGTGCAGGTCGCCGGGTGATCCGAGACCCTCGATCGTGGTCACCTCGCGGCCCTCCGCGCGGAAGGCGGGGGTGATGCAGCTGTGGACGGGGTGGCCGTCGAGCCACACCGTGCACGCGCCGCAGTCGCCCGCGTCGCAGCCCTTCTTGACGCCGAAGTGGCCGAGAGCGCGCAGGAACGTGCGCAGGCACTGGCCGGGGTCCGGTTCTTCGGCGAAGCTCTTGCCGTTGACGACGTAGGTCATGCCGGGCCCCCAGCGATGATTTCGCGACGAATCTCCGCGGCGAAGTGCTGTGTGAGGTGGTGACGGTGGTCGGGGGTCCCGTTGGGGTCGGCGAACCAGACGTCGGCGGGAATGGCGTCGATGCTCTCCCGCAGGGTGTGGGCATCGGGCATGGTCTCGAAGGCGAGCCGTACCGGACGCGTGGTGCCGGCGGTGATGGTGAGCAGCAGATTGCTCGTACCGGGCGTGTGCGTACCGATGAGGAACACGGTCGAACGGCCGAGCCGGGTCAGGCTGAAGCGGCGGTGCGCGGGGCGCTTGCGCAGGGCGTGCCCCGGGATGTCGATGCGGCGCAGCATTTCCCCGGGCGCGAGGATGTTGCGGTTGTTCCCGGTCACGAAGTCGAGGGCGTCGACGGTGCGCACCGACCCGTCGGGAGCCCAGAGTTCGTACCGCGCCTCGAGCGCGACCGTCAGCGTGATCATCGGGCCGGCGGGCAGGGACATGCAGATGTTCCCGCCGACGGTCGCCGAGTTCCAGACCTTGAACGAGGAGAGGAACGCCTCGCAGGCGGTCGGGATGAGGGGGCCCGCGGTCCAGTCCGCCGGCGGCACGAAGGCGTACAGGTCGCGGATCGTGCACGTGGCACCGATTTCGAGGCCGGCGTCGCTCGGGACGAGGGGGTCCCACGGCAGCGCGGTCAGATCGACCAGGCGCCGCAGGCTCGGCTGCTCCGCGGAGAACAGCCACGTCCCGCCCGCGAGCCACGCGTCGCCGTCGCGCCAGTCCGCGCCCGGGTGGTCGGCCGGCCGACGCACGACTTCGGTGATGGTGTTGAGGTCCATGGGAATCGATCTCCCTCACGAGGACATTCGTGAACGGCCCGAGGCACGACCGGCCCGGCGCGGAGATTCCTTTCCAGCGTACTCAGGGCGGCCCGTTTCCGCTCGGCCGAAGCCGGCCCGGCCGTCCGTGGGGCGGGCCGGCTTCGTGGGGCGGGCCCGGTGTCCTCATTCCCCGCCCGAGACGAACGCCGCCCGCAGCTCCTCCTTCAGCGACCGCTGGAAGGCCGTCACGAGTGCCTGCACCACCATCGGCTGCATGTGTGCGGACAGCGCCTTCATCGACTCCACCCGCTCCGGATCGCTCTCGCCCTCCGTGAACGGACCCCACACCTCGTCCCGGAACAGCGCCGTCAGTTCGTGCGCCGCCGCCCTGGTGTGCTCCATCAGCACCTTGCGCGCCGCCAGGATCGTCTCGTGCGCGATCGGCACGTCCAGCAGCGCGACCCCCAGCCGCAACAGCCCCAGGTCCACCCGGAATCCGTCCGCCGACACGGCGAGCACGTTCATCGCCGTCAGCCGTCGCACGTCGATGTCCGACAGGGTCCGCCCCGCCCGCTTCTCCAGCTCGGCCCGCGAGACCTCCTGCGCCGAATCCGGGGCCCAACTGGCCACCAGCGCACGGTGGATCGCCAGGTCGTGCGCGCTCAGATCGTCCGGCAGCGCGTCCAGGTAGCGCTGACAGGCCGACAGCGTCATGCCCTGGTGCTGCAACTCCTCGATCAGCGCCAGCCGGGAGAGGTGCTCCGGGCCGTAGTGGCCCACCCGGCGAGGGCCGATCACGGGAGGGGGCAAAAGCCCGCGCGTGCTGTAGAACCGTACGGTACGGACGGTGACGCCTGCCCTGGCCGCCAGCTCGTCGACGGTGAGCATCGGCTCGGGTGCCTGGTCGGCCATCGTCTGCGCCTCGCTCTCTGCTCCACATGCTCCACAGCTTGGGTTCAACAGTATTGCTGTCGCACCAACGATGTGAAACGGCCAGGAGCTGCCCATGACCACGAACCTGCGACTGCCCGGACGACCCGAGGAGCTCACCCTCCCCGCCCTGCTGGCCCGCAACGCCGCCGAGCACGGGGACCTGCCCGCCCTCTCCTGGCGGGCCGGCCCCGGAGCCGCCCAGTGGACCACCCTCACCTGGCGCGAGGTGCGCCGCCAGACCGCCGTCCTCGCCTCCGGCTACGCCGCCCTCGGCGTGGAGCGCGGCGACCACGTCCTGCTGATGATGGGCAACCGCCCCGAGCACTGGCTCAGCGACCTCGCCCTCGTCCACCTCGGCGCCGTCCCCGTCACCGTGTACGGAACCTCCGCGCCCGAGCAGATCGCCCACATCGCCCGCCACAGCCGGGCCAGGGTCGCCGTCGTCGAGGGAGCCCGCGAGCTCGCCCGGTGGGAGCCGCTGCTGACCGACGCCGACGTGCCCCTGGAGCGGCTGGTCGTAGCGAACGCCGCCGAGGCGGGCCCGCACCGCACGTACGGCTCCCTGTACGCGAGCGGCGCCCGGCTGCACCGCGCCGATGCCTTCGAGAAGGCCTGGCAGGACACCCGCCCGGAGGACCCGCTCACCGTCGTCTACACCTCCGGCACCACCGGCGACCCCAAGGGCGTCCGCCTCAGCCACCGCAACCTCATGCTCCAGGCGGTCCGCCTGGACCGGCACGTGGAACTGCCCGAGCACGCCGAGCACATCTGCTATCTGCCCTTCGCGCACATCGCCGAGCGGGTCCTCGGCATCTACCTGCCGCTGCTGCGCGCCGCCCACGTACGGCTGTGCGCGGACCCCTCCGCCGTGTCCGGCGCGGTCCGTGAGCTGCGCCCGGTGCAGTTCTTCGGCGTGCCCCGGGTGTGGGAGAAGCTCGCCGCGTCCGTCCGGGCCGTCCTCGCCCAGCTGCCCGAGGAGCAGCGCGCCGCCATCGAGGCGGCCAACGACCTCGCCCGCACCCGGGCCGGCCACCGCGAGCGCGGGGAGGCGATACCGGCCGCGCTCGAAGCCTCGTACGCCACGGCGAAGGAGCGGGCACTGGACCCCCTGCTGGGACTGGCGGGCCTGGACCGTCTCGTCTGGACGGCGAGTGCCACCGCCCCGATGCCGCTCGACGTGGTCCGTTTCTGGGCGGGCTGGGGGATCACCATCATGGACGCCTGGGGACTCACCGAGACCTCCGGCGTGTGCACGGTCAACAGCCCGGACGCCTTCCGGCTCGGCTCGGTGGGCCGGCCGATCGAGGGGCTGGAGCTGAGGCTCGCCGAGGACGGGGAGATCCTCACCCGCGGCGAGACCGTCTTCGGCGGCTATCTGCGGTCCGACGGATCGGTGGAGAGCGCCGCCGACGCCGAGGGGTGGTTCCCGACCGGGGACATCGGCCGGCTCGACGAGGACGGGTTCCTCTGGCTGACCGACCGCAAGAAGGAACTGATCATCACGTCCACGGGCAAGAACGTCTCTCCGGCGCTGGTGGAGAACACCGTCAAGGAACACCCGCTGATCGGCCAGGCCCTGGTCCACGGCGACGCCCGGTCCTACCTCGTCGCCCTGCTCGTCCTGGACCCGGAGCTGGCCCCGGCCTGGGCCGCCGCCCGGGGCATCGAAGCCGCCTCCTTCGGCGAGCTCGCCGAACACCCCGCCGTCCGGGAGGAGATCGCCCGCGCCGTCGAGGCGGCCAACGCGCGGCTCAACCGGACCGAGCAGATCAAGCGGTACCGGGTGCTGACCGAGGAGTGGGGCCCGGAGTCGGGCGAGCTCACGCCCTCGCTCAAGCTGCGCCGCCGCGTGGTCCGGGAGAAGTACGGCGCACTGATCGACGGCCTCTACGAGGCTTCGTACGAGACTCCGTGACCTGCGAGGCCCCCGTTGCGGTGAGCGGCACGCCGCTCACCGCAACCGGGGCCGGTGCCTAGCGGCCGATCAGCGGGTAGTGGTCCGAGAGGTTGGTGTACGTGTACGAGGTGCCCCAGCTGGAGACCGTCCAGGGTGCCGACTGCTCCTTGACGACGTTGTTCTCCCAGCCCGCCGGACGGGCGTTGCCCTTGCGGTAGAGGACGTAGTCCAGGTCCTCGCGCGGGTCGGTCGGGTAGCGGTAGTTCGCTATCGAGTTGAGCGCGGTGTCGAAGGAGTACGGGTGGCCCGTGCGCGTGTCGGAGGCGGCCAGGTCGGCGCCCGCGAGCATGGAGGCGAGCTCTGGCGTGCGCGAGTCGACGTTCATGTCGCCCGCCACGATGACCTGCTCGTTCGCGGGGATGTTCTTCCCGTCCAGGAACGCGTCGATCGTGCGGAACTGGCGGGCGCGCATCTCCGCGGCCTCGCCCGCGCCGCAGCCCGGGTCGGTGGACTGCGCGTGGGTGCCGACCACGTGCACCTTGACGCCGTTCACGTTCAGCACGACGTAGGCGAAGCCCTTGTTCGACCACCAGTCGGCGCCGCAGGCGTCCTTGTAGACGACCTGCTCTTTGCGGACGACGGGCCACTTGCTGAGGATCGTGACGCCGCCGTCCTCCGGGGTGGTGGAGGAGTACGCGCCGCCCGTGGCGTCCCAGCCGGACTTGCTGCGGCCGACGACCGGGGTCTGGTACGGGTACTGGGCCGCCGAGTTGGCCTTCAGTGCGTCGGAGGCGCCGTTGTCGAAGGCCTCCTGGAGCACGACAACGTCGTGGCCCTGGTAGAAGGCGGCCTTGGGGATCTCCGCGGCCCGGTGGTCCTGGCCCCAGTTCGGGTACAGGTTCTTGCTCATCAGGAACACGTTGTACGACAGGACGCTCAACCGCGGGGTGGCGGACTCGGCGGCCGTGGCGGCCGGCGCGGTGGTGGCGGCCAGCGCGCCGGCGGCGACCGCGGCGACGGCAGCGGCGGCGGCCCGGTTGCGGCGGTTCGAGGTGTGCTGCATGGAGGTCTCCATCGATCCTGCGGGGGATGGGAAGATCGGCTCCGCCATCCAAGCAGCCACGGTTACCTCTGGGTAACACCCGTGACAAGACTTTCTGTCCGGGCCACGACGAGGTGGGGGCGCCGGGGCCCGGGCGCACGGCACGCGGCCCCCGTCATACTGGGAGAACAGCGAGGTCTACACCCTGGGGGCACACTCATGAGCACGACGGAGCACCCCGCGGGGCACGCTGCGGAGCATCCCGTGAACGGGACGGCGCGCCGCACGGCCGGGGTCCGCACCGACCCCGAGCCGCCCCCGCCCGGCGGGGTGCTGTGGACCACCGCCGGGGACGTCCGGTCCCTGCTGACGCTGCCCGCCGCCTTCACCCTCCAGGTCGCCCACCCCGCGGTCGGGGCCGGGGTCGACCAGTACTCGGTCTTCCGCACCGACCCCTGGGGGCGCGGCGAGCGCTCGCTGCGCTCCGTCCAGCTGTGGGTGTACGGAGGGGACGAAGCCGCGGCCGAGGGCCGCAGGGTCCGCCGCCTGCACCGGGAGATCCAGGGCACCGACACCCGGGGGCGCCGCTACCACTCCCTCGACCCGGCCTGCTACGCCTGGGTGCACGCCACCGGATTCCCCATCGCCCTGTACTCCGGGCGCTACCTCTTCCGCCGCATCAGCCCCGCCGACGAGCGGCAGCTCTACCGTGAGTGGCTCCAGGTGGGCCGGATACTCGGCCTCCGCGACCGGGACATGCCGCAGACCGTCGAGGAGTTCTGGCCGTACTACCGCCGGATGCTGGCCGAGGAGATCGAGCCGACCGCGGTCGCCCGCGAGCTGGTCGCCACCGATGTGCCGCTGCCCCGCCCCGAGGGCGGCTCGCTGCCGGTGCGGCTGCTGCTGCGGCTCACCTGGCCCCTGTTGCGCGTGGCCTTCCTGCGCCTGCGGGCCTTCGTCACCGTCGGCTACATGCCGCCCGAGGCGCGCGCGGCCGTCGGGCTGGAGTGGAGCCCGGCCCAGGAGCGCAGGCTCCGGCGGTTCAGCACGGCCGTACGGCTCCTCGTACCGGTGCTCCCCGAACGGCTGCGGTACCTGCCCGTCGCGCGGGCGGCGCGGGCCCGATGGCGCGCCGCCGCCCGCTGACGGACTCAGTGCTTGTCGCTCCGGTGCGCGTGCTCGTGGTCGTGGATCGTGTTCGTCTCCGCGATCTTCTTCCAGGACTTCGGCTCCGTCTTCGCCGCCGGGGCCGAGAAGGAACGGGCCGTGGCGGCCGGCGCCGTGGGGTTCAGGGCCGAGGCGTCCGGCTTGCCCGGGGTGTACAGCCAGGTGTCGAACAGCTGGACCAGCGGCCGGCCCGAGATCTTCTCCGCGTAGGCGACGAAGTCCGCGACCTTGGCGTTGCCGTAGGCGCGCTCGGCCGGCCACCCCTTGAGGATCTGGAAGAACTTCTCGTCGCCGATGTGGTTGCGCAGCGCCTGCAGGGCGATCCCGCCGCGGTCGTAGACGGCACCGTGGAACTGGTTCTCCGGACCCGGGTCACCCGGCTTGACCTGCCAGAACGGGTCCTCGGCCGGGCGCGTGGAGTAGGCCCAGTCAGCGAGCTCCTGCGCCGTGCCCTCGCCCTCCTTCTCCGACCACAGCCACTGGCTGTAGCGGGCGAAGCCCTCGTTGATCCAGATGTCCTTCCAGCCCTCGACGGACACGCTGTCGCCGTACCACTGGTGGGCCAGCTCGTGCACGACCACCGAGACGTTCGCGCCGTTCTGGAACTGGCGCGGCCCGTAGAACGGCCGCGTCTGGGTCTCCAGCGCGAAGCCCGCGGTCACGTTCGGCACGTAGCCGCCCAGCGCGTTGAAGGGGTACGGACCGAAGACCCCCTCCAGCCACTCGGCGGCCTCGGCCGTCCGCTCCACGCTCGCCCGCGCCGCGCCCGCGTTGTCGCCGAGGTCCTTGCTGTAGGCGTTGAGGACCGGCAGGCCGCTCGCCGTCTTGTCGGTGGTGATGTCGAACTTGCCGACCGCCAGGGTGGCGAGGTACGTGGCCTGCGGCTTGTTGGAGCGCCAGTTGTACCGGGTCCAGCCGAGCCGCGAAGTCTGCGACTGGAGGACGCCGTTGCTGATCGCCTGGGTGCCGTCCGGGACGTTGACCGAGACGTCGAAGGTGGCCTTGTCGAGCGGGTGGTCGTTGCTCGGGAACCACCAGACCGCCGAGTCGGGCTCCTGCGCCGCCACACCGCCGTCGGGCGTGCGCTGCCAGGCCGTCCAGCCGTCCACCTTCAGCTCGGAGGGCTTCCCCGCGTACTTGACCACGACGGTCAGCGGGGTGTTGCGCGCCAGCGGCCTGGCCGGGGTGACCTCCAGCTCATGGCTTCCGGAGGCGGCGAACTTCGCCTTGGCCCCGTTGACCCGGACCTCGCTGACCTGGAGGCCGAAGTCGAGGTTGAAGCGGGACAGGTCCTGCTTGGCGGTGGCGAGGAGGGTGGCGGTGCCTTCGAGCAGGTCCGTCTTCGGCTGGTACTGCAGGCGCAGGTCGTAGTGCGACACGTCGTATCCGCCGTTGCCGCTGGCCGGGTAGTAGGGATCGCCGATACCCGGGGCGCCCGGACCGGAACTCGTCGCCGATGCCGGGATCACCAGCAGCAGGGAGGCGGCGAGCACGCTCGGGGCGATGACTTTGCGGTGCACGAATGGCTCCAAGTGGTAGGGGAGACAGATCGGTTCAGGGCCTTGTCGTTCGACCGTATTCACCCGTGACGCCCCACGTCATGTCCATGGCCCCCGCTGTCACACGATCGCCATCCGGCCGTCACGGGCCGCCGGACAGCGCGGCGGGAGCGCCCGGGGCACCGCGCGTCGGACACACCCCGCCGACGGCCCGGTACTGCCGGGCCGATGCCCGTGGCCTGCGGCGCAGCGGGCGGCTCAAGGCCCCGCCGGTGCACGCGCGGCCGACGCCGAGGAGCGCGCCGAGGACGGGAACGCCCCTCCGGGCAGCCGCATCCGCGCCTTCGGATCGGCTGGATCCGGCCGGACGAACTGCGGGAGGAAGGCAGGGAAGAAGCCATGGCATTCCCCAGGTCACCCAGGCTCGGGCCCGTCGGCTACGGGTCCCTGAACACCCGTCGACTCTCCCGGGCCGTCCCTCCGGCACCCCGGAACCCCGAGAGCGTTTCGCCCGGGATGGCCTAGGTCCGCATGCCACCCGCCGGACCTGTCTGTAGTGTCCGAGTCGGACCAATTGACCTATATATGAGGTGACCGGTGGCGCTCCACAACGCCCAGGAACCGGCGGCCGACCCGGCCGTCGACATCTTCGCGTCCCCACTGAGCGAGCGCCCCCTGCCCAAACGGTCCATGCCCGGCCTGCCCTCCCCGCCGCCGGTGGTGTTCCAGCTGCTGCGCAACGAGCTGCTCCTGGACGGCAACGCCGCGCAGAACCTCGCGACCTTCTGCACCACCTGGACGGACGACGAGGTCCGCCAGCTGATGGACCTGTGCCTGGACAAGAACATCGTCGACAAGGACGAGTACCCGCAGACCGCGGAGATCGAGTCCCGGTGCGTGAACATCCTCGCCGACCTCTGGCACGCCCCGGCCGGTGCGGGCGGCGACGCCAACGCGGTGGGCTGCTCGACCACCGGCTCCAGCGAGGCCGCGATGCTCTGCGGCCTCGCCCTGAAATGGCGCTGGCGCGACCGCCGGCAGGCCGCCGGCCTCCCGACCGACCGGCCGAACCTGGTCTGCGGGCCGGTGCAGGTCTGCTGGGAGAAGTTCGCCCGCTACTTCGACGTCGAGCTCCGGCAGGTCCCGGTGGAGCCCGGCGCGACGGGACTCCAGGCGCACCAGCTGCGCGAATACGTCGACGAGAACACCATCGGCGTCGTCGCCATCCTCGGCGTGACGTACACCTGCACCTACGAGCCCGTGGGTGAGATCGCCGCCGAACTCGACCGCATGCAGGCGGAGAGCGGCCTGGACGTCCCGCTGCACGTCGACGCGGCCTCGGGCGGGTTCATCGCGCCGTTCCTCCACCCGGATCTGGTGTGGGACTTCCAGCTGCCGCGCGTCGCCTCCATCAACGCCTCCGGCCACAAGTACGGCATGGCCCCGCTCGGCGTCGGCTGGGCGCTGTGGCGTGACCAGAACGCCCTGCCGGACGGCCTGGTCTTCCACGTCGACTACCTGGGCGGCGACATGCCCACCCTCGCCCTGAACTTCTCCCGCCCCGGCGGCCAGGTCGTCACCCAGTACTTCATGTTCCTGCGCCTGGGCCGCGAGGGGTACCGGCGCGTCTACGAGGCCTGCGCCGACACCGCGCAGCACCTCGCCCGGCAGATCGCCGAGATGGGCCCCTTCACCCTGCTCTACGACGGCGTCGGCGCACTGCCCGCCGTCTCCTACACCCTCACCGATCCCGACTCCGCCGGCTGGAGCCTGTACGACCTCTCCGACCAGCTCCGCATGCGCGGCTGGCAGGTGCCCTCCTACCCCCTGCCGCCGGAGCGCCAGGAGACCGTCATCCAGCGCGTCCTGGTCCGCCACGGCGTCGACCGGGACGAGATCGAACTCCTCGCCGACGACATGCGCAGGGCGATCAAGCACCTCGGGCAGGGCCACGCGCCCAAGAAGGACCGCGTCGGTTTCCACCACTGACGGCACGGCACGGCACGGCCCGGCCCACCACGGCACGGCCGGCCGGATCCGAAGCGTGACACTGGCCGACATACCTAACAGTCGGTAACCTGCCGTCCATGACGCTTCCCACGCTCGCCGCACGGCACTGCTGGCACACCGCGATCAATCCGCTGCACTCCACCGTCTACTTCTCGCCGGACACCACCAAGGAGTTCGCCGGCCTCGGGATCACCGACCCCCTCGCAGTCAACCTCGCCCACCGGTCCGCGGCCATGGGCGCCGTCGGAGCGGGCACGGTGACCGCCACGTTCTACAACTACCGCTACGACCACGTCGCCCGGCACCTCCCGGCCGTCTGGGACATCGCCACGCCCGAACAGGCCCTCGCCGCCCGGCTGCGCGCCGCCGACGCCACCCTGCGCCGGCTGCTGGGCGCCGAGACCATAGAGTCGCCCGAGCTCGCGGAGGCCGCCGACCTGGCGATACGTGCCACCGAAGGCTGTACCCGGCACGCCCGCCCCCTGTACGCGGCCCACGCCGACCTCCCCGTACCCGAGGAGCCGCACCTGCGCCTGTGGCACGCCACCACCCTGCTGCGCGAGCACCGCGGCGACGGCCACCTCGCCGCCCTGCTCATCGCGGACCTGGACCCGCTGGAGGCCCTGGTCAGCCACACCGCCACCGGCAAGGGCATGACCCCGAAGTGGATCAAGTCCATCCGCGGCTGGGAGCAGTCCGACCTGGACGCCGCAGTCGCCCGGCTGCGCGGACGCGGTGTGCTCGACGCCGAGGGGTCGCTGACCGAGGAGGGCGCCGCCCTGCGCGAGCGGCTGGAGACCGAGACGGACCGCCTCGACGCCGCCCCCTACGAGCGCCTCGGCGCGGCCGGCCTGGCCCGGCTGGCGGAACTCGGCGGCGCCCTGGTGATGAAGGCGGTCATGGCCGGAGCCTTCCCGGCGGACCTGCGCGGCAAGGCCTGACCGGCCCCGCGGCCGCGCTCTGGCGGGCTTACCGCCCCTTGTCACGGCCACCTGCCACAATTGGCAGCCTTCCAGTGCAAACGAAGGCAGGCGGGACCCGATCGTGACGACGTCCATCGAAGGCAGGATCGCCGAGGAGCTCGGCGTACGGGAGCGGCAGGTCAAGGCCGCCGTCGAGCTGCTCGACGGCGGCTCCACCGTGCCGTTCATCGCGCGCTACCGCAAGGAAGCGACCGAAATGCTCGACGACGCCCAGCTGCGCACCCTGGAGGAGCGGCTGCGGTATTTGCGCGAGCTGGAGGACCGGCGCTCCGCGATCCTGGACTCCGTGCGGGAGCAGGGCAAGCTCGACGCCGAGCTGGAGGCGCGGATCAACGCAGCCGACACCAAGGCCCGGTTGGAGGACATCTACCTGCCCTTCAAGCCCAAGCGCCGCACCAAGGCGCAGATCGCCCGCGAGGCCGGTCTGGAGCCGCTCGCCGAGGGCCTGCTCGCGGACCCGTCCGTGGAACCGGCCGCCGCCGCGGCCGCGTTCGTGGACGCGGGCAAGGGCGTCGCCGATCCGGCCGCGGCCCTGGAGGGCGCCCGCGCCATCCTCACCGAGCGGTTCGCCGAGGACGCCGACCTGATCGGCGAACTGCGCGAGCGCATGTGGGGCCGCGGCCGGCTCGCCGCGAAGGTCCGGGACGGCAAGGAGGAGGCGGGCGCCAAGTTCGCCGACTACTTCGACTTCGCCGAGCCGTTCACCGCACTTCCCTCGCACCGCGTCCTCGCGATGCTGCGCGGTGAGAAGGAGGACGTCCTCGACCTCACCCTGGAGCCCGAGGAGCCGAGCGAGACCCCCGGCCCGTCGACGTACGAGGGCATGGTCGCCCGCCGCTTCGGCATCGCCGAGCGCGGCCGCCCCGGAGACAAGTGGCTGGCCGACACGGTCCGCTGGGCCTGGCGTACGAAGATCCAGGTGCACCTCGGCATCGACCTGCGGACCCGGCTGCGCGCCGCCGCCGAGGACGAGGCCGTACGGGTCTTCGCCGCGAACCTGCGCGACCTGCTGCTCGCGGCACCCGCCGGCACCCGCGCGACGCTCGGCCTGGACCCCGGCTTCCGCACCGGCGTGAAGGTCGCCGTCGTGGACGCCACCGGCAAGGTCGTGGCCACGGACGTGATCTACCCGCACGTGCCCGCCAACAAGTGGGACGAGTCCCTCGCCAAGCTCGCCCGCCTCGCGAAGGAGCACGCGGTCGAGCTGGTCGCCATCGGCAACGGCACGGCCTCCCGCGAGACCGACAAGCTGGCCGGTGACCTCATCACCCGCCACCCCGAGCTGAAGCTCACCAAGGTGATGGTCTCGGAGGCCGGCGCCTCCGTGTACTCGGCGTCCGCCTTCGCCTCGCAGGAACTGCCCGGCATGGACGTGTCGTTGCGCGGCGCGGTCTCCATCGCCCGGCGCCTGCAGGACCCGCTCGCCGAACTGGTCAAGATCGATCCCAAGTCGATCGGCGTGGGCCAGTACCAGCACGACCTGTCCGAGGTGAAGCTCTCCCGCTCGCTCGACGCGGTGGTCGAGGACTGCGTGAACGGCGTCGGCGTCGACGTCAACACCGCATCCGCGCCGCTGCTCTCGCGCGTGTCGGGCATCAGCGGCTCGCTCGCCGAGAACATCGTCTCCCACCGCGACTCCAACGGGCCCTTCCGCAGCCGCAAGGGGCTCAAGGACGTGGCCCGGCTGGGCCCGAAGGCGTACGAGCAGTGCGCGGGCTTCCTGCGGATCCGCGGCGGGGACGACCCGCTGGACGGCTCGGCCGTGCACCCCGAGGCCTACCCGGTGGTCCGGGCGATGGGCAAGACGGCGGGCGGCGAGGTGGCGGCCCTGATCGGCAACACCGGCGTACTGCGCTCCCTGCGCCCGGAGCAGTTCGTCACCGAGGCTTTCGGCCTGCCCACGGTCACCGACATCCTTCGCGAGCTGGAGAAGCCGGGCCGCGACCCGCGTCCCGCCTTCAAGACGGCGACCTTCAAGGAGGGCGTGGAGAAGATCGGCGACCTGGCCCCCGGGATGATCCTGGAAGGCGTGGTCACCAACGTGGCCGCCTTCGGAGCCTTCATCGACATCGGCGTCCACCAGGACGGACTGGCGCACGTCTCGGCGCTGTCGAAGACCTTCGTCAAGGACCCCCGCGACGTGGTCAAGCCGGGCGACATCGTCCGCGTGAAGGTCATGGAGGTGGACATCCCGCGCAAGCGGATCTCGCTGACCCTGCGGCTGGAGGACGAGGCGGACCGTTCCGCCGGTGCGCCCGGGCAGCGCGAGGACCGGCAGGAGCGGCGGGGCGGCGGCCGTCCGCCGCAGCAGCGCGGCGGCGCGGGCACCCGCGACGGCGCAGGCAAGAACCAGGACCGCCGCGGTCAGGGCCAGCGCGGCGGCCAGGGGCAGCGGCAGGGCGGAGGCGCCTCCGCCCCCGCACCCGCCAACAGCGCGATGGCCGACGCCCTGCGACGCGCCGGCCTCACCGGTCCCGAGGAGCGCCGCAAGCGGTGACCGCAGGTTTGCAGCCACCCCGGCGCGTGAGGTCTCCGTACGCGTTGGCCGAATAGGTCCCCCACCTGGGGACCTGCCTTGCCAACTCCCGTACAAGATCTGTAGGCATGGTGGAACGCCCGTTCGTCACCCGGCGGACGGGCATCCGCATTTCCCCTCAGGACCGCATTCCCCCGAGGCCGCCTTGAAGGCACAGGACACCATGCCCATGCCCGCACACGCCTACCGACGCTGCCCGAGAAAGGGTCCGAAGAGGGATCACATGCCCCACCGGCAACTCAGCCTGCGTAAACGGTGCGAGAACATTATCGGCCATCTGGAATTGACCCACCCGTTTTCACTCGACGCGCTGTGTGGCCGAATAGCCGAGCAGCGCGGCCGTCCCATCCGGCTCCACCCGCTCCCCAAGGAGGCGGCGGAGTCCGGCGTCTGCGGACTGTGGGTCGGCACCGCCAGCGTCGACTACGTCTTCTACGAGGCGCAGACCACCCCGCTCCACCGGGAGCACATCGTGCTCCACGAGCTCGGCCACATCCTCTTCGGCCACCACTCGCTGGAGGGCGAGGAGGCCGACGGAGGCGCCCCCACCGTGCTCGGGCGCACCAACTACACCACCCGCCAGGAGCAGGAGGCGGAGATGCTCGCCAGCATGATCCGCATCCGCACGGCGAACGCCGGCCCGCAGTCGGCCCTCCAGGCCAGGGGCACGCTCGCCCGGCTGGAGTCCGCCATGGGCTACGAGTGGGGCCACGATGGCAGCTGACCTGACCGCCTTCGGCAACTGGCTGTCGGTCCCCAGCGTGGTGTTCCTGTGGATCGCGGTCCTGCTGCGCGCCCCGGGCGCCCTGCGCTCCCGGCAGCAGCGCGGACTGTGGCTGGCCGTCGCCACCGCCGCCGCCGCGATGACGCTGAACCTCCCCGACGTCGTCGCCTACGCGATGAGACGCGAGGCCTCCTACGCCCACACCATCGGCATGATCCGCAACCTCACCGGCGTCCTCTCCGCCGGCGCGGTCCTCTACTTCGTGGCCTCCGCCACCGGCCGCCGCCGGCTCCAGCTCGCCTCCTGGGTGGCCACGGCGGGCTGGCTCACCACGCTGGTCGCGCTGGATCTGGCGTCGCCCGCGCACGGCACGCACACCATGCCGCCGGTCGGCGACCCGGTGCCCTCCCTCACCTACTGGCTGGTGCTGATCTCCGCGCACCTCACCGCCAACACCATCTGCGTCTCACTGTGCTGGCGCTACAGCCGCCGCACCGAGAGCCGGGGGCTGGCCGCCGGGCTGCGCCTCTTCGGCCTCGGGACCGCGCTCGCCGGCGTGTTCTGGTTCGCGTACCTGCTCAAGGCACTGTTCGGCAGCACCTGGGCGATGCCCGCCCTGCCACTGATCATGAACGTGCACGGCCTGCTGCGCGCCGCGGGCATCCTCGTGCCGACGCTGTTCACCTTCCGCCGCACCGCCGCCGACATCGTCACCGCGTGGCGGCTGTGGCCGCTGTGGCGCGACCTGGTCCAGGCCGTCCCGCACGTGGCCCTGAACAAGCCGCGGGCCGGGCGGGTGGTCGAGCTGCTGTGGCCGCCGGTCCCGCGCAACCTGCTGGTCTACCGCAAGGTCATCGAGACGCGCGACGCGATCCTGATCCTCGGGGAGTACGTCTCCCAGGGCGCCCTGGACCTCGCCCGCGGCCAGGTCGCCGGCCGCGGGGTCCCCGAGCAGCGCCGCACCGCGGCCGCGCTGGCCTCCGTACTGAAGGAGGCGCGGCGGACGAAACTCGACGGACTGCCCGGTCAGCCGGGCGAGACGGCCGGCCTGGAGCTGACCGTCGCGATCCAGACCTCCGACAAGAGCGGGGACCTGGCGGACGAGGCCCGCTTCCTCGTCGACGTCGCCCAGGAGTACACCGCACACCGTGACGTGTCCGACCGCCGGGAAGTGAAGCCGTCTTGACCACCGTACTGATCACCGGGGCCAGCGCCGGACTGGGCGCGGCCTTCGCCCGGGGCTTCGCCGCCAAGGGCTGCGGCCTGGTCCTCGTGGCCCGCGACAAGGACAGGCTGCGGTCCGTCGCCCGGGACCTCGGCCGGGAGTTCGGCACGGCGGTCGAGGTGCTGCCCGCCGACCTGCTCGACGAGGCGGGCCTCGCGGCGGTCGCCGAGCGGCTCGCCGACCGGGCCCGGCCCGTGGACATCCTGGTGAACAACGCGGGCTTCGGGCTGCCCGCGCCCTTCCCGTACAGCCCGGTCGAGGACGAGGAGCGGATGCTCGACCTGCTGGTCAAGGTCCCGCTGCGGCTCACCCACGCCGTGCTGCCGGGCCTGCGCGAGCGCCGCCGGGGCGCGGTGGTCAACGTCTCCTCGGTGGCCGGACTGCTGCCGACCGGCACGTACGGGGCCGCGAAGGCCTGGATCACCGCGTTCAGCGAGTCACTGCGGGTGGACATGGAACCGTACGGAGTCCGCGTGCTGGCGGTGGTCCCGGGCTTCACGCGCACCGAGTTCCAGGAACGCGCCGGGATGGACGTCAGCGCGCTGCGCGAGGCGGTCTGGCTGGAGCCGCAGGCCGTGGTGGACCAGGCGCTGCGGGACCTCGCGCTGCGCCGCCCGCTGAGCATCACGGGCCGCCGCTACAGGGCGTACGCGCTGGCGGTCCGCCATCTCCCGAGGGGCTTCGTGGCTCGCCGGATGGCCCGCACCCGGCGCGCCCCGGCAGACCGGCCGGACGAGCGCTGAAACCGCCGCGGCAGCCCGATGCGCGGCCCGGTTACCGGTCCGCGCAGGGCCTGCTGTGAAGGGGACGGATCAGCTACCAGCCGCCGTGTCCGCGACCGTGTCCTCCCCAACCGTTGTCGTCGTCATCGTCCCAGCCGCCGTGACGCCAGCCACTGTGGTGACCACCCCAGTCGTCGTCGTCATCGCCGCCGCAGCCGCCGCCGTTGACGTAGCTGACGTGCTGGGCCGGGGTTGCCGCCGAGGCGGTGCCCGCGGTGCCGAGTGCGGCTCCGCCGGCCAGCAGGAGACCGGCAGCGGAGGCCGCGAAAAGGCGCTTCGCTCGCTGTGCTTGCATGGGGATTCCCTTTCCTTCCACCCTCTCGCACCTCTGCGAGGTGTGCGGGGGCGGAACCGCGGCCGCCGAGGAAAAAACGTGCGGCACGGATCGGATACAGGGCCGCCGGAAATGCGGAAGCAGGTGTCCGGCCACGGTGCGGCTCGGACGCCACACGGTCCCGGAGCAGGCACGCGTCAGAGGTTCCACCCCTGCCGCCGCGAGACTCCGGCCATGGCGGTGTGCTCCGCGGTTGCGGCTCTCACCTACAAAGGCTAGTCGCGCACGCCCCGGTTGGCACCTCGGGAACGCAAAGTGCCGCCGACTGCCATTCCTGTCGGGCTAGAGCTCGGTGACCTTGCCGTCGGAGACCTGGAGGCGGCGGGTCACCGAGACGGCGTCCAGCATGCGGCGGTCGTGGGTGACCAGCAGGAGCGTGCCCTCGTACGCCTCCAGGGCCGACTCCAGCTGCTCGATCGCCGGGAGGTCGAGGTGGTTGGTCGGCTCGTCCAGCACCAGCAGGTTCACCCCGCGGCCCTGGAGCAGAGCCAGGGCGGCGCGGGTGCGCTCGCCCGGTGACAGGGTGGCCGCGGGGCGCAGGACGTGGGCCGCCTTGAGGCCGAACTTGGCCAGCAGGGTGCGGACTTCGGCCGGCTCGGTGTCCGGGACGGCCGCGCAGAAGGCCTCCAGCAGCGGTTCGTCGCCGAGGAACAGGCCGCGGGCCTGGTCGACCTCGCCGATCAGGACGCCGGAGCCGAGGGTGGCGGAGCCGGAGTCCGGCGCCAGTCGGCCGAGCAGGACGGCCAGCAGCGTGGACTTGCCCGCGCCGTTGGCCCCGGTGATCGCCACCCGGTCCGCCCAGTCGATCTGGAGGCTCGCCGGGCCCAGGCGGAAGTCCCCGCGCTTGACCGCGGCTTCGCGCAGGGTGGCCACCACCGAGCCTGAGCGCGGGGCCGCCGCGATCTCCATGCGCAGCTCCCACTCCTTGCGGGGCTCCTCGACGACCTCCAGCCGCTCGATCGCCCGCTGCGTCTGGCGGGCCTTGGCGGCCTGCTTCTCGCTGGACTCGCCGCGCAGGTTCTTGCCGATCTTGTCGTTGTCGCTCGCCTTGCGACGGGCGTTGCGTACGCCCTTGTCCATCCAGTTGCGCTGCATCTGGGCCCGGCCCTCAAGGGCGGACTTCTTGCCCGCGTACTCCTCGTACTCCTCGCGGGCGTGGTCGCGGGAGCGCTCGCGCTCCTCCAGGTAGGCGTCATAGCCGCCGCCGAAGAGGTTGATCTGCTGCTGGGCCAGGTCGAGTTCGAGGACCTTGGTGACGGTCCGCGTCAGGAACTCGCGGTCGTGACTGATCACGACGGTGCCCGCGCGCAGCCCCTTGACGAACCGCTCCAGCCGCTCCAGACCGTCCAGGTCCAGGTCGTTGGTGGGTTCGTCGAGCAGGAAGACGTCGTAGCGGGACAGCAGCAGCGAGGCGAGGCCCGCGCGGGCCGCCTGGCCACCGGACAGCGCCGTCATGGGCAGGTCCAGGCCGACCGTGAGGCCGAGCTCGGCGGCGACCTCCTCGGACCGCTCGTCGAGGTCGGCGCCGCCGAGGTCCAGCCACCTGTCCAGCGCGGTCGCGTACGCGTCGTCCGCGCCCGGCGTCCCGTCCACCAGCCCCTGCGTCGCCGCGTCGAGCTCCGCCTGCGCGGCGGCCACGCCCGTACGGCGCGCCAGGAAATCCCGTACCGACTCGGCGGCCCGGCGCTCCGGCTCCTGCGGGAGGTGCCCCACGGCGGCGGTGGGCGGGGAGAGCCGCAGCTCACCGGTCTCGGGGGTGTCCAGCCCGGCGAGCAGGCGCAGCAGGGTGGACTTCCCGGCGCCGTTCACGCCGACCAGGCCGATGACGTCGCCGGGCGCGACGACGAGGTCGAGATCGGCGAAGAGCGTGCGCTCACCGTGCGCGGCGGTGAGCTTCTTGGCGACGAGGGTTGCAGTCATGATGGCCCGATCCTATCCGGGCGCGCACTGCCCCCAGGGGCATGGCCGGATAGGTGGGATGCACGGCATTGCGGCCACCGGACTTCCGTCACACCATGAGGCCATGTCGTTGCGAAACGTGCTCGTCCTCCTCTACGACGGGGTGCAGAGCCTGGACGTGACCGGGCCGGTCGAGGTGTTCTCCGCCGTGGCCCGGTTCCCCGGCCGACCGGGTTACGAGATCCGGACGGTGTCGCCGGGCGGCGCGCCCGTCCGCACGAGCAGCGGGCTGACCCTGATGCCGGACGGAGAGCTGGAGAGCGCCCGGCCGGGGAGGGGAACCACCCTGCTCGTGCCCGGTGGCCGGTACACGGCCGACTTCGAGCCCCGGATCACCGACTGGCTGCGCGCTCACGGGGGTGGCGCGCGGCGGCTGGTGTCCGTGTGCACGGGCGGGCTGCTGCTCGCCGAGGCGGGACTGCTGGACGGGCGGCGGGCGACGACGCACTGGTACGTGTGCGAGCAGATGGCACGGGACTACCCGGCCGTCGCGGTGGAGCCGGATCCCATCTACGTACGGGACGGGCCCGTGGCCACCTCGGCCGGGGTCACGGCGGGCATCGACCTCGCGCTCGCGCTGGTGGAAGAGGACCATGGGCGGGACGTGGCGCTCACGATCGCCCGGCACCTGGTGGTGTTCCTGCGCAGGCCCGGCAACCAGGCCCAGTTCAGCGCGCAGCTGGAGGCGCAGACGGCGCGGCGGGAGCCGTTGCGGGACGTGCAGCAGTTCATCACCGAGCATCCGGGCGGGGACCTGAGCGTCGAGGCGCTGGCCGCCCGGGCCAGGCTGTCGCCGCGGCACTTCTCGCGCGCCTTCCAGGCGGAGACGGGGGCGACGCCGGGTCGCTACGTCGAGCGGGTGCGGGTCGAGCACGCGCGGCGCCTGCTGGAGGACAGCCGCGAGGGCGTCGCCCAGATCTCCCGGGCGTGCGGCTACGGCACGCCCGAGGCGCTGCGCCGGGCCTTCGTGAAGACCCTGGGCCAGTCCCCGGCCGAGTACCGCCGCCGCTTCGGCGCCTGACCTCGGCACGCCCCGTACCCGGGGCCGCGCCCGGCCCCGGTCCGGGCGCGCGCCGACAGACCTGCCGTCCCCGGCCGGGGGCGGCGCCGATCGACCGCTCCGGAGGAGCCATGCAGATCGCCGTACTGCTCTACGACCGCTTCACCGCCCTCGACGCCATCGGGCCCTTCGACACGCTCGGCCGCCTCCAGGGCGCCGAGACCGTGTTCGTGTCCGAGCGTCCCGGGCCCGTGCGGACCGACAACGGGTCGCTCGCCCTCGTCGCCGACAAGGCGCTCCACGAGGTGACCCGGCCCGACATCGTCGTCGTGCCCGGCGGACCGCATCCCGAGATCGAGATGAAGAATCCCGCGGTCCTCGACTGGCTGCGGGCCGTCGACGCCACCACCACCTGGACGACGTCCGTCTGCACAGGCTCCCTGCTGCTGGCCGCCGCCGGGCTGCTCGACGGGCGGCGGGCCGCGAGCCACTGGCTGTTCCTGGACCAGCTGCCGCGGTTCGGGGCCGAGCCCACCGGGGAGCGGGTGGTGTCCGACGGGAAGTACGTCACCGCCGCGGGTGTCTCCGCCGGGATCGACATGGGCCTCACCCTGCTGGGCAGGATCGCCGGGGACGAGTACGCCCAGACCGTCCAGCTGATGACCGAGTACGACCCCCAGCCGCCCTACGACGCGGGCTCCCCGGCCAAGGCCCCGGTCGAGATGGTCGCGCGACTGCGGGCGGTCAGTCCTCTGTAGGCAGGCCTTGCGCGCGCAGGCCCTCCGTCGGCCAGCGGAAGTCGGGTGCCCGGCGCTCCAGGAACGCGGCGACGCCCTCCGCGGTGTCGCCGCTTCCGGCCGCCTGCGCCGCCCAGTACCCGTCGCGGTCCGTCCGCCCGTCCGCGAACTCCTTGGCCGCGGCCTGGGTGAGCTGCGAGCGCGAGACCAGTACGCGCGTGAACTCGGCCACCCGCTTGTCCAGTTGGCCGGCCGGCAGCAGCTCGTCGAGGAAGCCGGTCCGCAGCGCCCGGTCCGCGTCGATCAACTCCGCCGAGAAGAGGAGGTACTTGGCGGCGGCCGGGCCGACCAGGGCCGTCAGCCGCCTGGTGGAGGAGGCCGGGTAGACGATGCCCAGCTTCGCCGGGGTCACCCCGTACGACGACCCCTCCTCCGCGAACCGAAGATCGCAGGCCGCGGCCAGCTGGCTGCCGCCGCCCACGCAGAACCCGCGGATCGCCGCCAGCGTCGGCTTCGGGAAGGCGGCCAGCGCATCCTCCGCGGCGACGGCGAGTGCCTGCGGCTCGTCGTTCCCGGTCAGCGAGGAGATGTCCGCGCCCGCGCAGAAGGTCGGTCCCGCGCCGGTCAGGACGAGGACCCGTACGGCGGGGTCGGCCGCCAGGTCCGCCAGCAGCTCGGGCAGGGCCCGCCACATCGCGGCCGTCATGGCGTTCCGCTTGGCGGGGTGGGAGATGACGACGGTGGCGACCCCGTCGGCGACCGTGTGCAGGAGGGCTGCGTCCCGGGCTGCGTCCATGCGCCGGATGCTATCCCGGGCCGTCGATCGGGCCGCCGACCGGGTGGCCACGGGCACGGGGCCCGGGGCATCCTGGGGCTGGTCAGGGAAGACGGGACGCCGGGCGGAGGCGGACACGGCGGAGATGGCGCGCGAGGCGGCCGGGAAACATCCCGTGGAAAATCAGGAACGGTCGAACAACTGACTCTGTCATACGCCAGCGGTCAGAATGTGTCCGAATCACGCTGACTTATGGTCAGCGGTCCGGTCCCGACCAGCCCGTTACCCACTCTGGACGCGTGGAGACGATCGAGCGCGAAGACGGGGGACGGAAGATGGATGTCAGCGGGAACGTCCCGCCAGCCAGGGAGGGGGAGCCGGAGGCTCCGGCCGACCCCCTCGCGTACGAGGGAGTGTGGCGGTTCACCGCTCCCGCCGTAGAAGAATCCGTTCCGCAGGCTCGCCGTGCGGTCCGGGACCTCCTCGGGCGCCAAGGCGTGCCCGCCCAGCAGGACCTCGTGTACGCGCTCCTGCTGATCGTCTCCGAACTGGTGACGAACTCGGTCCGGCACGCCGCCCTGCTCTCCCCGGAGGTCGCGGTCGAGGTCGCGATCGGCCGGGAGTGGGTACGGGTGGCCGTCGAGGACAACCACCCGTACCGGCCCAAGGCGCTGGAGGCCGATTTCGGCCAGACCGGCGGCCGGGGTCTGCTCCTGGTACGGGAGATCACGCGGGAGGCGGGCGGGGTCTGCGACGTCGAGCACACCTCGACCGGCGGCAAGGTCATCTGGGCGGCCCTGCCGATCACCGCACCGGCCGCTCCCGCCCCTGCCCCGGCCTCCGCGACCCCGGCCGGCTGACCGGAGTACGGCCGTACCGACGTACCGATGCAGGGGCTACCAGCCCGCGGCTTCACCGGTCAGCTCGCGGATCGCGGGCCGCGCCGCGTCCAGCACGGTCATGAACCAGGCCGAGAACGGCACTTCGGCATGCCGCTTCGCCAATTCCTCGGCGGTGACGAAGGCGGTGTCCCCGACCTCCTCCGGATCCGGCCGCAGAGCCGCCTGCGCGAGTCCCACGAACAGGTGGTTGTACTCCTGCTCCACCAGACCCGACGCCGGGTCCGGGTGGTTGTAGCGCACCGTTCCCGCCTCCGCGAGGAGCGAGGGCGACAGCCCCAGCTCCTCGTGGGTCCGCCGGGCCGCCGCCGCGAACGGCGACTCCCCGGGGTAGGGGTGACCGCAACAGGTGTTCGACCAGACGCCGGGGGAGTGGTACTTCCCGAGGGCCCGCTGCTGGAGCAGCAGACGCCCCTGCTCGTCGAAGAGGAACACGGAGAACGCCCGGTGCAACTGCCCGGGTGCCTGATGGGCGGAGAGTTTCTCCGCCGTGCCGATCGTGTTCCCGGACTCGTCGACCAGTTCGAGCATGATCGGTTCTTGGGTCCCGGTGCCGTTGGTCGCGCTGTTCGCGGCGGTGGCTGGTGTGGTCGGCATACCCATCCTTCGCTTCGGACTCGGCCTTCAGTCTGCCGTACAAAAGAGGCTTGTCCCCACTTCGGAGATCCGCGCATGTCCGCCCCCGCCGCGTGATATGCGACGGGGGCGGATCACTTCGCGTCACGGCGCCCGCCGCGCCCCCGCGTCAGACTCCGAACGGGGCCGGGTACCTGATCGTGCCCGTCGGCACCGGGACGGAATCGTCCAGGACCAGCGCCATCATCGCCTCGTCGGGCACCTCGAAGGGCGCCCTGATCCCGAAGCGCGAGGCCGGCACGAAACCGAAGCGCGGGTAGTACTCCGGGTGTCCCAGCACCAGGACCAGGGACTCCCCGCGCTCCTTCGCCGCCGCGAGCAGTGCCCGTACGACCGAGCTGCCCGCGCCCGAGCGCTGGAACGCAGGATCGGCGGCCACCGGGGCGAGCGCGAGCGCCCGTACCCCGTCGACCTCGCACACGGTGAGCAGGGCGTGCGCGGCCACCGACCCGTCGGGGCCCTCGGCCACGTACGACAGCCCGGGCACCCAGGAGGTGTCGGTGCGCAGCGCGTCCACGAGATCCGCCTCCAGCGGGGTCCCGAACGCCGCCAGGTTGACGTCGCGTACGGCGGCCACGTCGGCCGCCGTCTCCGGGCGGACGGGCCAGGCGCCGCCGTCGCCCGCAGTCACCGGGCGCAGGACGTAGCCCGTGTACCCGTACTCGTGCCCGTGGCGGGCCCGCACGTCGAGCTCCTCGCGGGTGGCGGCCAGCGCGGCCTCCATCGCGGGGTTCGGGGCGGATCCGTCGTGGGAACGGGCGCGGACCCGCTCGGCGAGCGGGCCGTAGTACTCGGCCCAGTCGGAGTCGGGCAGGTGGTGCACGCCGAGCACCTGGTACCCCGAAGCCTGGGCGGCTGCGACGGTGCCCGCGGTGGTGCGCAGCGGACACTCCTCGTCCCAGAAGGCGCGGGCGCCCGCGGACGGCTCCTCGACGGTCCACTCGCACTCGGTCAGCACGATCGTGCCGCCGGGGGCGAGCAGCCGGCGCCACCGCGCCAGCGCGGTGGCGAAGCCGATGAGGTAGGCGGAGCCCTCGGCCCAGACGAGGTCGAAGGAGCCGTCCTCGAAGTCCTCGCGGGGGAGTGCGCCCATGTCCGCCGTGACGGTGCGGACGCGATCGGCGAGTCCGCGGGCCTCGGCGGCCGTACGGAGCTCTTCGAGGAACGGCTCGTACAGGTCGACGGCGGTCACCTCGGCGCCGCCGGATCCGGGACGTCCCGCCTCGGCCGCGAGCAGCAGGGCGCTGCGGCCCGGACCGCAGCCGAGGTCGAGGACGCGCGGCCGCTCGGGCAGGGGTCCGCACAGGGACAGCAGGTGCCGGGTGCTCGCGTCGGAACCGGGAGCCTGCCGGGGCAGGCCGCGGTGCAGGGTGAAGAAAGCCTCAATGAAAGTGGTGTCGGTCAACGTGAACCCTTGAACGGGGGCTCCGGCCGACGAGGCCGTTCAGCGCGCGGAGCGCGTGATCAGGCCCGGCCGGACGCCCGGAGGAAATGGGGGATGCACCGGAGTTCGCCGCGCATGGCCGCGATCACTACGACGGTCATCAACCCACCTCTTCCACTCGACACGATCAGGGGCGTGTCCACCGTAACATCGACGCTGTTTGTGGTATCGCGCCGTGATCGTCAATGATGATCACGCCCGGGCCCGGGCCGGGAATATTCGGCTTATCGGGGCGTAAACGGGTGGTGAACCCCTGCTTCCATTCATCCGATAGCCTCTGCCGACGTGTCGCCGCCCCCCAGTGGCGCCCGTTCGGAATCCGTTACAAGGAGTGAGTTCGTCTGCCGACCGTCATCCTCACCGGCCTGCCGGTCCCCGGATCACCGCTCGCTGACGAGCTGCGCTCCCTCGGCTTCGACGTCCGGCCCGCCGCCGGTCCCGAGGACACCGCCGCCGCGCTGGCCGCCGTACCCGCCGACCAGCGGGTGGCCGTCGTGGACAGCGCCTTCGTCGGGCACGTGCACGCGCTGCGCCTCGCGCTGACCGACCCGCGCTTCGACGCCTGCGCGGTCACCGGCGCACTCGCCGTCCAGTCCGGCGCCCGCGAGGCCCTCGACAAGGCCGTGGCCGACGCCCCCGCGGGCACCGGCCCCTACGCGGACCGGCTCGCCGCCGCGGTCGAGGCCTCCGGGACCGCCGTCCAGCGCCCCGAGCTCGGCACCCTCGTCGCCACCGTCCCCGCCACCGCGGCGGACCGGGACGCGGCGAGCGCCGCCGTCGCCGCCGTCGACGACGAGGCCGTCCGCCTGCGGACCGCCGTGAAGTCCCGCGACGGCTTCTTCACCACCTTCTTCATCAGCCCGTACTCGCGCTACATCGCCCGCTGGTGCGCGCGCCGCGGCCTGACCCCGAACCAGGTCACCACCGCTTCGCTGGTCACCGCGCTGATCGCGGCCGGCTGCGCCGCCACCGGCGAGCGCTGGGGCTACGTCGCGGCCGGTGTGCTGCTCCTCGTCTCCTTCGTCCTGGACTGCACCGACGGGCAGCTGGCCCGCTACTCGCTCCAGTACTCGACGATGGGCGCCTGGCTCGACGCGACCTTCGACCGCGCGAAGGAGTACTCCTTCTACGCGGGCCTCGCGCTCGGCGCGGCCAGGAACGGCGACGACGTGTGGGGGCTCGCGCTCGGCGCCATGATCCTCATGACCTGCCGGCACGTCGTGGACTTCTCCTTCAACGAGGCCAACCACGACGCGACCGCCAATACGAGTCCCACGGCGGCCCTGTCGGACAAGCTCGACAGCGTCGGCTGGACGGTCTGGGCCCGGCGGATGATCATCCTGCCGATCGGTGAGCGCTGGGCGATGATCGCGGTCCTGACCGCCTTCACCACCCCCCGGATCGTCTTCTACGCCCTGCTGGTCGGCTGCGCCTTCGGCGCGCTCTACACCACCGCCGGCCGGGTCCTGCGCTCGCTGACGCGCAAGGCCACACGCACCGACCGGGCCACCCAGGCCCTCGCGGACCTCGCCGACTCCGCCGTGCTCGCCTGGACCGGCCCGGCCCGTCCCACGAAGCGGCGGCCGAACTACGAAGCGGTGGTCCTGGCCCTGGCCGGCTCCGTGCTGATGGTCGGCGGGGCCGTGGTCCGCGACTTCGGCGCCACCTGGCTGATCGGGACCGCCGCGGGCTACGTCTTCTTCGCCGGCGCCGCCGTCTCCGGTCCCCTCAGGGGCCCCCTCGACTGGCTCGTCCCGCCGCTCTTCCGGTTCGCCGAGTACGTGACCGTCCTCGCGCTCGCCGCCAAGGCGGACGTGCCCGGAGCCCTTCCCGCCGCATTCGGACTGGTCGCGGCGGTCGCCTACCATCACTACGACACGGTCTACCGCATCCGTGGTGGTTCGGGCGCGCCGCCGCACTGGCTGGTGCGGACGACCGGCGGTCACGAGGGCCGGGTCCTGCTGACCGTGGTCCTGTCCGTCGTCCTCGCCCGTGACGTGTTCCCCGTCGCGCTCACGGCCATGGCCGTGTTCGTGGCACTCGTGGTGCTCGTGGAGAGCATCCGATTCTGGGTCTCCTCCGGAGCACCCGCCGTACATGACGAAGGAGAACCAGCATGATCGGCCTTGTACTCGCTGCCGGTGCCGGACGCCGTCTGCGTCCCTACACCGACACCCTGCCCAAGGCCCTCGTGCCCGTCGGTCCCCAGGGCGACGAGGAGAGCATCACGGTTCTCGACCTCACCCTCGGCAACTTCGCCGAGGTCGGCCTCACCGAGGTCGCCATCGTCGTCGGCTACCGCAAGGAAGCCGTGTACGCGCGCCGGGAGGCCCTGGAGGCCAAGTACGGCGTCAAGATCACGCTGATCGACAACGACAAGGCCGAGGAGTGGAACAACGCCTACTCCCTGTGGTGCGCGCGTGAGGTCCTCAAGCAGGGTGTGATCCTCGCCAACGGCGACACCGTCCACCCGGTCTCCGTCGAGAAGACCCTGCTCGCCGCCCGCGGCAACGGCCAGAAGATCATCCTCGCCCTCGACACGGTCAAGAACCTGGCCGACGAGGAGATGAAGGTCGTCACCGCCGACGGGAAGGGCGTCCAGAAGATCACGAAGCTGATGGACCCGGCCGACGCGACGGGCGAGTACATCGGTGTCACCCTCATCGAGGCCGAGGCCGCCGAGCAGCTGGCCGACGCGCTGAAGACCACCTTCGAGCGCGACCCCGACCTCTACTACGAGGACGGCTACCAGCAGCTGGTCAACGACGGATTCACCATCGACGTGGCACCCATCGGCGACGTCAAGTGGGTCGAGATCGACAACCACGACGACCTCGCCAAGGGCCGGACGATCGCATGCCAGTACTGACGAGGCTCATCCCCTCGCCCCTCGTCGTCGACATCAGTCGCGGCGCGATGGACGACCTGGCCGGCCTCCTGGCCGACCAGCGGATCTCCGCGTCCGGCAAGCTGGCGATCGCGATCAGCGGCGGCTCCGGCGTCGCGCTGCGCGCCAAGCTGGAACCGGTACTTCCGCACGCCGACTGGTACGCCGTCGTCGACGGCACCATCGACTCCGCGGTCAAGCTGGCCGACGACATAAAGGGCCGCCGCTACGACGCCGTCGTGGGCCTGGGCGGCGGCAAGATCATCGACGTGGCGAAGTACGCCGCGGCGCGGGTCGGGCTGCCCATGGTGGCCGTCGCCACCAACCTCTCGCACGACGGCATCTGCTCGCCGGTGTCCATCCTGGACAACGACAACGGCCGCGGCTCCTACGGCGTCCCCACGCCGATCGCCATGGTGATCGACCTCGATGTGATCAAGGAAGCCCCCGTGCGGTTCATCCGCGCCGGCGTCGGCGACGCGATCTCCAACATCTCGGCCATCGCCGACTGGGAGCTCTCGCACGAGATCACCGGCGAGCCCGTCGACGGCCTGGCCGCCGCCATGGCCCGTACCGCCGGCCAGTCCGTGCTGCGCCACCCCGGCGGATGCGGCGACGACGAGTTCCTCACCGTGCTCTCCGAGGCGCTGGTCCTCACCGGCATCGCCATGTCGATCAGTGGGGACACCCGCCCGGCCTCCGGCGCCTGCCACGAGATCAGCCACGCCTTCGACCTGCTCTACCCGGGGCGCTCCGCGCTCCACGGCGAGCAGGTCGGCCTCGGCGCCGCCTTCGCGATGCACCTGCGCGGGGCCGAGGAGCAGTCCGGCCTCTTCGTCGAGGTGCTGCGCCGGCACGGCCTGCCGGTGGCCCCGGAGGAGATCGGCTTCAGCATCGACGAGTTCGTCACGGCCGTCGAGTACGCCCCCCAGACCCGCCCGGGACGCTTCACGATCCTGGAGCACCTCAACCTGTCCGCAGCCGAGATCAGGGACGCTTACGCCGACTATGCCAAGACCATCCGTAGCTGAACTCCGGCCCGTCGTACACCCGGCGGGCGTCAAGGACCGGGTCAGCGGCGAGCACTGGGGCGGGCGCCTCTACATGCGCGAGATCTCCCTGCGCATCACCCGCTACCTGGTCACCACCAAGGTCACGCCCAACCAGCTGACCTACGTGATGACCCTGGCCGGTGTCCTCGCCGCCCCGGCCCTGCTGGTGCCGGGCATCTGGGGCGCCGTCCTCGGCGTCGTCATGGTCCAGCTGTACCTGCTGCTCGACTGCGTCGACGGCGAGGTCGCCCGCTGGAAGAAGCAGTTCTCGCTCTCCGGCGTGTACCTGGACCGGGTCGGCGCCTACCTGTGCGACGCGGCGGTGCTGGTCGGCTTCGGCCTGCGCGCCGCCGACCTGTGGGGCACCGGGCCGGTCGACTGGCTGTGGGCGTTCCTGGGGACCCTCGCGGCACTCGGCGCGATCCTGATCAAGGCCGAGACCGACCTCGTCGGTGTCGCCCGCCACCAGGCGGGGAAGCCGGTGGTCAAGGACGCGGCGGCCGAGCCGCGCTCGTCCGGCATGGCGCTCGCGCGCCGGGCCGCTGCCGCGCTGAAGTTCCACCGCCTGGTCCTGGGCATCGAGGCCTCGCTGCTCATCCTGGTGCTGGCCGTCGCGGACCAGATCCGCGGCGACCTGTTCTGGTCCCGCGTCGGTGTGGCCGTCCTCGCCGGCATCGCGCTGCTCCAGACCGTGCTGCACCTGGTGTCGATCCTGGCCTCCAGCAGGCTCAAGTGAGTACGCCGATGCGGCTGGGCGCCGTGATCATCACCATGGGCAACCGCCCCGACGACCTGAAGGCCCTGCTCGACTCGGTGGCCCGTCAGGAGGGCGATCCGGTCGAGGTCGTCGTCGTGGGCCAGGGCGTCGAGGTCACCGGCCTGCCCGAGGGCGTGCGCTCCGTCTCGCTGCCCGAGAACCTGGGCATCCCCGGCGGGCGCAATGTCGGCATCGAGGCCTTCGGCCCCGGCGGCTCCGACGTGGACGCGCTGCTCTTCCTGGACGACGACGGTCTGCTGGAGCGCGCCGACACCGCCGAGCTGTGCCGGCAGGCCTTCGCCGAGGACGCGCGGCTCGGCATCGTCAGCTTCCGGATCGCCGACCCTGAGACCGGCATCACTCAGCGCCGCCACGTGCCCCGGCTGCGCGCCTCGGACCCGATGCGCTCCTCCCGCGTGACCACCTTCCTGGGCGGCGCGAACGCCGTGCGCACCAAGGTGTTCGAGCAGGTCGGGGCACTTCCGGCGGACTTCTTCTACGCGCACGAGGAGACCGACCTGGCCTGGCGGGCCCTCGACGCCGGGTGGTCGATCGACTACCGAGCGGACATGGTGCTGCTGCACCCGACGACCGCCCCCTCCCGGCACGCCGTTTACCACCGTATGGTGGCCCGTAATCGTGTGTGGCTCGCCCGCCGCAACCTGCCCGCTCCTCTGGTCCCGGTCTACCTGGGCGTCTGGCTCCTGCTGACGCTCCTGCGCAAGCCCTCGGGACCGGCGTTGAAGGCCTGGTTCGGCGGTTTCAGGGAGGGGTGGACGACTCCCTGCGGTCCCCGCCGCCCGATGAGATGGCGTACGGTCTGGCGGTTGACCCGTCTGGGCCGACCACCTGTCATCTGACCAGCCCGCGTCTGCGAACATGACGCGATCATGGGCCTCGTGCCACTGGCCTGATGCCCGACCTGGCCGCATCTTGAAGACGAAAGTTTCAACTTGTGAGTGACACAACCCACGACGGCGCCCTTGCCACGAGCAAGCCGCCGTCCGCCGACGCGGGGCTGAGCGCCGCGGAGCTCGCCAGGAAGTACGGCCTCTCGGTGAGCGGCGCCCGGCCCGGTCTGGGCGAGTACGTGCGCCAGCTCTGGGGCCGACGCCACTTCATCATGGCGTTCTCCCGGGCCAAGCTGGTCGCGCAGTACAGCCAGGCGAAGCTCGGCCAGGTCTGGCAGGTGGCGACCCCACTGCTGAACGCCCTGGTCTACTGGCTGATCTTCGCGCTGATCCTCAAGGCGGACCGCGGCATGCCGAAGGGGGTCTACATCCCCTTCCTGGTGATCGGCATCTTCGTCTTCACCTTCACCCAGAGCTCGCTGATGGCAGGTGTCCGGGCGATCCCCGGGAACCTCGGCCTGGTCCGAGCGCTGCACTTCCCGCGGGCCTCCCTGCCGATCTCCTTCTCGATGCAGCAGCTCCAGCAGCTGCTCTACTCGATGATCGTCGTGTTCGTGGTCGTGATGGCCTTCGGGAACTTCCCGCGGCTGTCCTGGCTGCTGGTCATCCCCGTGCTCGTGCTGCAGTTCGTCTTCAACACCGGCCTCGCCATGATCTTCGCGCGGATGGGCTCCAAGACCCCCGACCTCGCGCAGCTGATGCCGTTCGTCACCCGTACGTGGATGTACGCCTCCGGCGTCATGTTCTCGATCAGCACGATGCTCCACGACAGGCCGGCCTGGATCGCGGACGCGCTCCAGTGGAACCCGGCGGCGATCTACATGGACCTGATCCGGTTCGCGCTGATCGACAAGTACGGCGCGGAGAACCTGCCGCCGCACGTCTGGGCGTTCGCGGTCGGCTGGGCCGTCGTGATCGGCCTCGGCGGGTTCGTGTACTTCTGGAAGGCTGAGGAGCGTTACGGCCGTGGCTGAGAACACCCAGGGACGCATTCCCACCGTCATCGCGGACGGCGTCCACATCGTCTACCGCGTCAACACCGGCAGCTCCGGCAAGGGCAGCGCCACCGCGGCGCTGAGCAAGATAATGCGCCGGGGCAAGGGCGACGCGCCGGGCGTCCGCCGTGTCCACGCCGTACGCGGGGTCTCCTTCACCGCGTACCGGGGCGAGGCGATCGGCCTCATCGGCTCGAACGGCTCCGGCAAGTCGACCCTGCTGCGCGCCATCGCGGGCCTCCTGCCCTGCGAGGAGGGCAAGGTCTACACCGACGGCCAGCCGTCGCTGCTGGGCGTGAACGCGGCGCTGATGAACGACCTCACCGGCGAGCGCAACATCGTCCTCGGCGGTCTCGCAATGGGCATGAGCCGCGAGCAGATCAAGGAGCGCTACCAGGACATCGTCGACTTCTCGGGCATCAACGAGAAGGGCGACTTCATTTCCCTGCCGATGCGCACCTACTCCTCCGGTATGGCGGCGCGACTGCGCTTCTCCATCGCGGCGGCCAAGGACCACGACGTCCTGATGATCGACGAGGCGCTGGCCACCGGTGACCGCAGCTTCCAGGTGCGTTCCGAGAACCGCATCCGCGAACTGCGGGAGAAGGCCGGCACGGTCTTTCTGGTGAGCCACAACAACAAGTCCATCCGCGACACCTGTGACCGGGTGCTGTGGCTGGAAAAGGGCGAGCTCCTGATGGACGGACCCACGGAGGAAGTCGTCTCGGCATATGAGAAGGCGTCCAACGGCTGACGCGGATTCCGCACTCCGCGGCCGGACTTCCGAGGCCCCCTCCGCTCAGCGCGGCGGGGGCCTCGGCATGTCCCGGCATTTCCCCGGCGACATTCAGTGGCACTACGAATACCCGAGCGGCCCCGGCGGCGTTGTACAGCGTAAGCTGAAGCAGTCCTGAATCGCGGCAAGAGGGGACGATTCCCCGCAGGTGAACGGCCTGGGCGGCCCGGGTAAAACCCAGGCGGCGTGTCCGAAATAGGATGTATTGGGTCGGCAGTGTAGAACGGGAGATGTGACGGCAATGGCTACGGGAATTCTCCGGCCCCCAGGCACTACGGCCGTCCCCGCCCCAGGCGGCGGGCGGTGACCCCGGGGGACGGCATCCGCCCCCTGTCCGACACCGTCCACGCGCGCGCCACCCTCGGCAAGGCCGCGGCGGAGAACTTTCCCGTCGCCCCCGCATTCCTGCCCCGCGCCTGGCGGGACGGCCTGATGGCGGTCTACGGGTACGCCCGCCTCGTCGACGACATCGGCGACGGCGACCTGGCCCCCGGCGGACTCGACGCCGTGCTGCTGGGCCTCGACCCCGCCGCCGCCGACGACCCGCTCGCCATGCTCGACGCCGTCGAGGCCGACCTGCGGCGCGTGTTCGGCGGCCACGACGGCCCGCCGCGCCACCCGCTGATCCTGGCCCTCCAGCCCGTCGTCCGCGCCCACGGCCTCACCCCGGAGCCCTTCCTCGGGCTCATCGAGGCCAACCGCCAGGACCAGCGGGTCGCGCGGTACGAGACGTACGGAGACCTGCTCGCGTACTGCGAGCTCTCCGCCAACCCCGTGGGGCGCCTCGTGCTGTCCCTCACCGGCACCAGCACCCCCGAGCGGGTCCGCCGCTCCGACGCCGTCTGCACCGCCCTGCAGATCGCCGAACACCTCCAGGACGTCACCGAGGACCTCGGCCGGAACCGGATCTACCTTCCCGCCGAGGACATGCGGCGCTTCCGTGTCAGCGAGGCCGACCTCAAGGCGCCGAGCGCCGGCGCGTCCGTACGCTCCCTGGTCGCATTCGAAACTGAACGCGCACGCGAGCTCCTGAATGAAGGCACCCCGCTCGTGGGTAGCGTGCACGGCAGACTCCGGCTGCTGCTCGCGGGCTTCGTGGGGGGAGGGCGCGCCGCCCTGAACGCGATCACGGCCGCCGGTTTCGACGTGGCACCCGGCCCGCCCAAGCCCACCCGGAGCGGCCTGCTCCGCGAGGTGGTCGCCGTTCTGCGCACTGCGCCGAGAAAGGGGTGAGCCCCACCGTGGAGGGCCCCACACACGCGTCCGCTCAGGTCCTGGCGGCCTACAGCTACTGCGAAGCCGTCACCGGATCGCAGGCGCGCAACTTCGCGTACGGCATCCGGCTGCTGCCCACCGACAAGCGGCAGGCGATGTCCGCGCTGTACGCCTTCTCCCGGCGCGTCGACGACATCGGCGACGGCACGCTGGCGCCCGCCGCGAAACTGGCCCGGCTGGAGGAGACCCGCGCCCTCCTCGGCCGGATCCGCGCCGAGGAGATCGACGAGGACGACACCGACCCGGTCGCCGTCGCCCTCGCGCACGCCGCGCACCGGTTCCCGATCCCGCTCGGCGGCCTCGACGAACTCATCGACGGCGTCCTGATGGACGTGCGCGGCGAGACGTACGAGACCTGGGACGACCTCAAGGCATACTGCCGCTGCGTGGCCGGAGCCATCGGGCGGCTCTCGCTCGGCGTGTTCGGCGCGGCGCCGGGCGCGCCCGACTCCGCCCGCGCCGCGGACTACGCCGACACGCTCGGACTCGCCCTGCAACTCACCAACATCCTCAGGGACGTTCGCGAGGACGCAACCAACGGGCGCACCTACCTGCCAGCCGAGGACCTCGCCAAGTTCGGCTGCTCGGAAGGCTTCCACGGCGACCGGGCGCCCGCGGGATCCGACTTCGCCGGGCTCGTCCACCACGAAGTCCGCCGCGCCCGGGCCCTGTTCGCTGAGGGCTACCGGCTGCTGCCCATGCTGGACCGCCGCAGTGGCGCCTGCGTGGCCGCCATGGCCGGCATCTACCGGCGCCTCCTCGACCGCATCGAGCGGGAGCCGGAGGCGGTACTGCGGGGGCGGGTCTCGCTGCCGACCCACGAGAAGGCGTACGTCGCCGTGCGCGGCCTCTCGGGCCTCGACGCGCGGACGATCTCCCGCCAGAGCACCCGGAGGCGGGCCTGATGCCCCCGACCCCGGCCGCCCCGTCGGCCTTCGCCGTGCTCCAGCTCCGCCGCCCGGCCGCGCCCGCCGTCCTGCGGGCAACCGGCCGGCCCCTGGCCGCGTCTCTCCCGGCGGGCTCCGCCCCCGCGCGGGACCGGCAGTCCGGGCCGACGGGCGACCGCACCACCGGGGAGGGCTCATGAGCGGCAGCGACCACCGCACGGAGCAGCGCGCCGTCGTCATCGGCGGGGGACTCGCCGGGGTGACCGCCGCCCTCGAACTCGCCGACGCCGGGCTCAAGGTGACCCTGCTGGAGGGCCGCCCGCGGCTCGGCGGGCTCGCCTTCTCCTTCAAGCGCGGCGAACTCACCGTCGACAACGGCCAGCACGTCTACCTGCGCTGCTGCACCGCCTACCGGTGGTTCCTCGACCGCGTCGACGGCGCGCACCTCGCCCCCGTCCAGGACCGGCTCGACGTACCCGTCCTCGACGTCGCCCACCCCCGCGGCCCGCGCCTCGGGCGGCTGCGCCGCAGCGCCCTGCCCGTGCCCCTGCACCTGGCCGCCTCCCTGGCCCGCTACCCGCACCTGTCCCTCGCCGAGCGCGCGAGCGTCGGCCGCGCCGCCCTCGCGCTGCGCCGCCTCGACCCCGCCGACCCGGCGCTGGACGGCCTGGACTTCGCGACCTGGCTCGGCCGCTACGGCCAGTCCGCCCGGACCGTCGAAGCCCTGTGGGACCTCGTCGGCATCGCCACCCTCAACGCCACCGCCGATCAGTCCTCACTGGGCCTGGCCGCGATGGTCTTCAAGACCGGCCTGCTCTCCGAGAACGGCGCGGCCGACATCGGCTGGGCCCGCGTACCGCTCGGCGACCTGCACGACACGCTCGCCCGCAAGGCGCTCGACGCGGCCGGCGTACGGACCGAACTGCGCACCCGGGCCACCTGCGTCTCCCGCACGCCCGAAGGGAACTGGCGGGTCGACACCGAGGAGGAGCCCCTCGACGCGGGCACCGTCGTCCTCGCCGTCCCCCAGCGCGAGGCCCACGGGCTGCTCCCGCCCGGGGCGCTGGCCGACCCCGACAAGCTCCTCGACATCGGCACCGCGCCGATCCTCAACGTCCACGTCGTCTACGACCGCAAGGTGCTCAAGGCGCCGTTCTTCGCGGCGCTCGGCTCCCCCGTGCAGTGGGTCTTCGACCGCACCGACGCCTCCGGGCTCCCCGACGGCGGCCAGTACCTCGCGCTGTCCCAGTCCGTCGCCCAGGACGACATCGACGAGCCCGTCTCGGTGCTGCGCGCCAAGTACCTGCCCGAGCTGGAGCGGCTGCTGCCCGCCGCGCGCGGCGCCAAGGTGCGGGACTTCTTCGTCACCCGGGAGCGGACGGCCACCTTCGCCCCCACACCCGGCGTCGGCCGGCTGCGCCCCGGGGCGCGGACCGACACGCCGGGGCTTTATCTGGCCGGTGCGTGGACTGCCACCGGCTGGCCCGCGACCATGGAGAGCGCCGTCCGGAGCGGACTGAGCGCGGCACACGCCGCACTCGCCGCACTCGGCCGCCCCCGCGAACACCCTCTGCAGGAGGCGGCATGACCATCACCAGCACTACCGGCACAGCACGTACAGGAACCAGAGGAGAGCCAGTGAACCCGGGGAATCCGGCTGTCGAGAACACGGATGCCAGTGTGGGCACGGCCGGAGGGAGTACGGAGAAGGCGGACACGATCGCCCTCCTGGAACGAGGCCGCACGCTGTCGACTCCCGCGCTCCGCGCCGCCGTCGACCGGCTCGCGGCGCCCATGGACACCGTTGCCGCCTACCACTTCGGCTGGATCGACGCCCAGGGCAACCCGGCGGACGGCGACGGCGGCAAGGCCGTGCGCCCCGCGCTCGCGCTGCTCTCCGCCGAAGCGGCGGGCGCCCCTGCCGAGCTCGGCATCCCGGGCGCCGTCGCCGTCGAGCTCGTGCACAACTTCTCGCTGCTGCACGACGACCTGATGGACGGCGACGAGCAGCGCCGCCACCGCGACACGGTGTGGAAGGTGCACGGCCCCGCCCAGGCGATCCTGGTCGGCGACGCGCTGTTCGCCCTCGCCAACGAGGTGCTGCTGGAGCTCGGCACCGTCGAGGCGGGCCGCGCGGCTCGCCGGCTGACCACCGCGTCCCGCAAGCTCATCGACGGCCAGGCGCAGGACATCTCCTACGAGCACCGCGAGCGCGTCAGCGTCGAGGAGTGCCTGGAGATGGAGGGCAACAAGACGGGCGCCCTGCTCGCCTGCGCGGTCTCCATCGGCGCCGTGCTCGGCGGCGCGGACGACCGTACGGCCGACAAGCTGGAGGAGTACGGGTACCACCTGGGCCTCGCCTTCCAGGCGGTGGACGACCTCCTCGGCATCTGGGGCGACCCGGAGGCCACCGGCAAGCAGACCTGGAGCGACCTGCGCCAGCGCAAGAAGTCCCTGCCGGTGGTCGCCGCCCTCGCGGCAGGCGGACCGGCCTGCGAGGAGCTCGCCGAGCTGCTCGCCGCCGATGCCAAGAGCAACGACTTCGAGAACTTCTCTGAAGAGGAGTTCGCGGCCCGCGCGGCGCTCATCGAGGCGGCCGGCGGCCGCCGGTGGACGGCGGACGAGGCCCGCCGCCAGCACGCGGTGGCGATCAAGGCCCTGGACGACGTCGACATGCCGCAGCGCGTACGCGACCAGCTCGTGGCCCTCGCCGACTTCGTCGTCGTGCGCAAGCGGTGACCGCCACCCGGCAGCGGATATGACTCGCGAGTCGCCGGCCGGCGTGACGTAGCGCCGGCCGACGGCAGACCCCAGCACAGCACAGGACACTGTTCTAAGGGGAAGCCATGACAGCGACGACCGACGACAGCGCGGAGAGCGCTGGCGCTGGCAGCAGGACCGAAGCCGGCCTCTGGCCGGGCCGGACCGGGGACCCGCCCGGCCTCTGGCCGGGCCGGACCGGGGACCCGGCCGCCGTGGAGCTGCCCGAGCCGCCTGACGGCAGGGGGCAGGCCGCGTACGGCGCCGCCGCGCGGGCGGTCCGCCAGCTGCTGAGCCGCCAGGACCCCGCGGGGTGGTGGAAGGGAACCCTCCAGACCAACGTCACCATGGACGCCGAGGACCTGCTGCTCCGGCAGTTTCTCGGGATCCGGGACGAGGCCACCACCCACGCCGCGGCCCTCTTCATCCGCGGCGAGCAGCGGGACGACGGCACCTGGGCCACCTTCCACGGCGGACCCCCCGAACTCTCCGCCACCATCGAGGCGTACGTGGCCCTGCGCCTCGCCGGGGACGCCCCCGAAGCCCCGCACATGACCCGCGCGTCGGCCTGGATCCGCGCCCACGGAGGGATCGCCGCCGCCCGCACCTTCACCCGGATCTGGCTGGCGCTCTTCGGCTGGTGGCACTGGGACCACCTGCCCGAACTCCCGCCCGAGCTGGTGTTCCTGCCGGCCTGGGTGCCGCTGAACATCTACGACTTCGGCTGCTGGGCCCGTCAGACCATCGTCCCGCTCACCGTGGTGTCCGCGCTGCGCCCCGTGCGCCCCGCCCCCTTCGCCCTGGACGAGCTGCACGCCGACGCGCGGGTGCCGAACCCCGCCAGGCGGCCCGCCCCGCTGGCCAGTTGGGACGGCGCCTTCCAGCGGATGGACAAGGCCCTGCACGTCTACCGGCGGTTCGCCCCGCGCCGACTGCGCAAGGCGGCGATGGCCGCCGCCGCCGGGTGGATCATCGAACGCCAGGAGAACGACGGCTGCTGGGGCGGTATCCAGCCACCCGCCGTGTACTCCGTCATCGCCCTGCACCTGCTCGGCTACGACCTCGGCCACCCGGTGATGCGCGCCGGACTGGACTCCCTGGACCGGTTCGCGGTGTGGCGCGAGGACGGCGCCCGGATGATCGAGGCCTGCCAGTCCCCGGTCTGGGACACCTGCCTCGCCGCGATCGCACTGGCCGACGCGGGCGTGCGCCCCGACCACCCGGCGCTGGTCAAGGCCGCGGACTGGATGCTCGGCGAGGAGATCGTCCGCAGCGGGGACTGGGCGGTACGGCGGCCCGGACTCGCCCCCGGCGGCTGGGCGTTCGAGTTCCACAACGACAACTACCCCGACATCGACGACACCGCCGAGGTCGTCCTCGCATTGCGCCGCATCAGACACCCCGACCAGGCCCGGGTCGAGGCGGCCATCGCCCGCGGGGTGTCCTGGAACCTCGGCATGCAGTCGAAGAACGGCGCCTGGGGCGCCTTCGACGCCGACAACACCAGCCCCCTCCCGAACAAGCTGCCCTTCTGCGACTTCGGCGAGGTCATCGACCCGCCCTCGGCCGACGTCACCGCCCACGTCGTGGAGATGCTCGCCTTCGAGGGCCGGGCGGGCGATGCCCGGACCCGGCGCGCGATCGCCTGGCTGCTCGCCGAACAGGAGGCCGACGGAGCCTGGTTCGGCCGCTGGGGCACCAACTACGTGTACGGGACCGGGTCGGTGGTCCCGGCCCTCACCGCGGCCGGCCTCGCCCCGGGGCATCCCGCGATCCGGCGGGCCGTGCGCTGGCTGCAATCCGTACAGAACGAGGACGGTGGCTGGGGCGAGGACCAGCGCTCCTACAAGGACCGGTCCTGGGCGGGGAAGGGAGCCTCCACCGCCTCGCAGACCGCGTGGGCGCTGATGGCCCTGCTGTCGGCCGGCGAGCGGGACACCGTGGCCGTCGAGCGGGGCGTCGCCTACCTGGTCGAGACCCAGCAGGCGGACGGCTCCTGGGACGAGCCGCACTTCACCGGCACCGGCTTCCCCTGGGACTTCTCCATCAACTACCACCTGTACCGGCAGGTGTTCCCGCTCACCGCGCTGGGCCGCTACCTGTACGGCGAACCCTGCGCCGCCGCCGGACCCGCGGCCGTGGAGACCCGGTGACCACCCCGCTGCTGGTCGCCTGCGCCCTGCGCATCGAGCAGGCGGCGCTGCGCGGTACGGGCCGCGGCGCGCCCGAGGCGTACGCCCTGCTGCGCACGGGCATGGGCCCGCGCGCAGCCGAGCGCGCCGTGGGCCGGGCACTGGCCCGGCCCGGGATGGGCCGGGCCGCCGTCCTCGCGACCGGTTTCTGCGCCGGGCTGCTCCCCGGCATGAACCCCGGCGACCTCGTCCTCGCCGACGAGACCCGGGACGTGCACGGGGCCGTCCCGTGCACCGGTACCCCCCTGCTCGCCGAGGCACTGGCCCGGGCCGTCCCGCGCCGAGCCGTGCACATCGGCGTACTGACCGGATCCGACCACGTCGTCCGCGGCCAGGAGCGCGCGCAGCTGCGCGCCACCGGCGCCATCGCGGTCGACATGGAGTCCGCGGCCACTTTGCGGACCGCGACCCGCGGCAGCGGCCGTCCGGTTGCGGCCGTCCGGGTGGTCGTGGACGCTCCGGAGCATGAGCTCGTCCGTATCGGCACCGTCCGCGGTGGAATATCGGCCTTCCGCGTATTGCGTGCCGTACTGCCCGCGTTTTACGAATGGCACCGTTCTTTGCTGATCCCCAGGAGGTGAGCCAGATGGCCATGCCGCTGCGCCAGACCATCAGGGTCGGGACGTATCTTCTCGAACAGAAGCTGCGCAAGCGTGAGAAGTTCCCGCTGATCGTCGAGCTGGAACCGCTCTACGCCTGCAACCTGGCCTGTGAAGGGTGCGGGAAGATCCAGCACCCGGCCGGGGTGCTCAAGCAGCGCATGCCGGTGGCCCAGGCGGTCGGCGCCGTGCTGGAGTCCGGCGCGCCCATGGTGTCCATCGCGGGCGGCGAGCCCTTGATGCACCCGCAGATCCACGAGATCGTGCGCCAGTTGGTCGCGAGGCGGAAGTACGTCTTCCTCTGCACCAACGCCATGCTCCTGCGCAAGAAGATCGAGAAGTTCACCCCGTCCCCGTATTTCGCCTTCGCCGTGCACATCGACGGCCTGCGCGAACGGCACGACGAGTCGGTGGCCAAGGAAGGCGTCTTCGACGAGGCGGTCGCGGCCATCAAGGAGGCGAAGAGGCGCGGGTTCCGCGTGACCACCAACTCCACTTTCTTCAACACGGACACCCCGCAGACGATCATCGAGGTTCTCAACTACCTCAATGACGACCTCCAGGTGGACGAGATGATGATCTCGCCCGCCTATGCCTACGAAAAGGCCCCCGACCAGGAGCACTTCCTCGGCGTCGAACAGACCCGTGAACTCTTCAGGAAGGCCTTCGCGGGCGGCAACCGCAGGCGCTGGCGGCTCAACCACTCACCGCTCTTCCTCGACTTCCTGGAAGGAAAGGCCGATTTCCCCTGCACGGCCTGGGCCATTCCGAATTACTCCCTCTTCGGCTGGCAGCGCCCCTGCTATCTGATGAGCGACGGCTACGTGCCCACGTACCGGGAACTGATCGACGATACCGACTGGAGCAAGTACGGCCGCGGAAAGGACCCGCGCTGCGCGAACTGCATGGCGCACTGCGGCTACGAACCCACCGCCGTCCTCGCCACCATGGGCTCCCTCAAGGAGTCCCTGCGCGCGGCCAGGGAGACGATCGGCGGCAACCGGGACAAGCCGGCATGACGGCGGTCGGACAGGGCGGGAGCGGACAGGGCCGGAGCGAACCGGGCCGGAGCGGACACGGCCCGGGCGGACACGGCCCGGGCGGCGCGGGGAAGCGTGACCGGAGCAAGGGCTTCGACCTCGGCGCCCTGCTGGCAGAGCGCGGCGGCGAGCGGTACGAACTGCACGCCCGGCACCTCAACCACCAGCTGCCCCGGATGCTGCACACCATCGGCTTCGACAAGGTCTACGAACGGGCCGAGGGCGCCCACTTCTGGGACGCCGAGGGCAACGACTACCTCGACATGCTGGCCGGGTTCGGGGTGATGGGCCTGGGCCGGCACCACCCCGTGGTCCGGCGCGCCCTGCACGACGTCCTGGACGCCCAGCTCGCCGACCTCACCCGCTTCGACTGCCAGCCGCTGCCCGGGCTGCTGGCCGAGAAGCTCCTCTCCTACAGTCCGCACCTGGACCGGGTCTTCTTCGGCAACAGCGGCACCGAGGCGGTCGAGACGGCCCTGAAATTCGCCCGGTACGCCACCGGGCGGCCCAGGATCCTCTACTGCGACCACGCCTTCCACGGGCTCACGACGGGGTCGCTCTCGGTCAACGGCGAGGGGGGCTTCCGGGACGGTTTCGCGCCGCTGCTCCCCGACACGAAGATCGCGCTGGGGGACCTGGCCGCCCTGGAGCGGGAGCTCCGGAAGGGCGACGTGGCCGCCTTCGTCGTCGAGCCGGTCCAGGGCAAGGGGGTCCTCGCCGCCCCGCCCGGATTCCTGCCCGCCGCGCAGGAGCTGCTGCGCCGGCGGGGGGCGCTGCTGATCGCGGACGAGGTGCAGACCGGCCTCGGACGTACCGGGGACTTCTACGCCTACCAGCACGAGCCGGGTGTGGAACCCGACCTGGTGTGCGTGGCCAAGGCGCTGTCGGGCGGCTATGTGCCGGTCGGCGCCACCCTGGGCAAGGACTGGATCTTCAAGAAGGTCTTCTCGTCCATGGACCGGGTCCTCGTACACTCCGCGAGCTTCGGCTCCAACGCGCAGGCGATGGCCGCCGGGCTGGCGGTGCTGTCGGTCATGGAGGACGAGGAGGTCGTGGCGAACGCCCGGGCGATGGGCGACCTGCTGCGCGGGCGGCTCGCCGCCCTGGTGGACGAGTACGAGCTGCTGCACGAGGTGCGGGGCCGTGGGCTGATGATCGGCATCGAGTTCGGCCGGCCGTCCTCGCTGGGGCTGCGCAGCCGGTGGACCGTGCTGCAGGCTGCCCGCAAGGGGCTCTTCGCGCAGATGGTCGTCGTGCCGCTGCTCCAGAAGCACCGGATCCTCACGCAGGTGTCCGGGGACCACCTCGAAGTGATCAAGCTCATCCCGCCGCTGATCGTGGACGAGCGGGACGTCGACCGGTTCGTCGGAGCCTTCCGGGACGTCATGGACGAGGCGCACGGAGGCTCGGGGCTGATGTGGGACTTCGCCAGGACCCTGGTGATGGGGGCCTCTCACGGCGGTGGCCGGGGGAAGGCCGTCGGGAACCGGTGACGGCCTGCCCCGCCGTCGTCAGTCGAGCAGCCGCTCCCGCAGCCGGCCGAGGGTCTCGGGCGTGAGCACGAGGCCCTCGGCCAGGTAGCGGTCCACGCCGCCCCAGTGCTCGTCGATGGTGTCGAAGGCCGCCTCCAGGTACTCGGCGCGGGCGTCGAAGAGCGGGGCGAGGAGCTCCATCGCCTCGGAGGAGCGGGCCTCGACCGGCTCGCCGCTGCGGCGTACCCGGTAGCGGCGGTGCGGAGCGTTCGACTCCAGGTAGTCCGCCACGATCGCCTCGCGCTCGACGCCCAGCGCGAGCAGGGTGACGGCGATCGACAGGCCCGCCCGGTCCTTGCCCGCCGCGCAGTGGAGGAGGGCGGGCACGCTGTCCTCGGCGAGGGCGTGCACCACCCGGCTGTGCTCGGCGGTGCGGTGCTTGATGATCCCGCGGTAGGAGTTCACCATCCGGGCGGCGGCCTTCCCGTCGCCCAGGATCGAGCGGAGCTGGTCGAGGTCGCCGTCGCGGACCATCTTCCAGAACTCCCGGCCGTCGGCCGGATCCGAGAGCGGGATGTTGACGTTCCGTACGCCGGGCAGTTCGACGTCCGGCCCCTCCAGGGCGTGGTCGGCGTTGTTGCGGAAGTCGAAGACGGTGTGGAGGCCGAGCGAGGCGAGGAACTCTGCGTCGGTTTCGGTGGCATGCGCAAGATGTCCACTTCGGAACAGTCGTCCCGTCTTGACCCTTCTCCCGCCGGAAGTCGGCAATCCGCCCACATCGCGGAAATTGCGCACTCCGGACAGTTCCGGCTCCTGTATCTGCTGGGTCACGGGAACTCCTCCGCTTCGTAGTGGGCCATCTGTCCTAATTGAGGTACTTGGCGCCAACTTGCCATAAACAGCGGCGAGATCGGACGCGGCCCCGTGAGCCAGATCATACGGTGACCGTGCGTGCCTGATCGCGAAAGCCGAAGGGCCCGGCCGGAGGGGTCGTTGGCGGCGGGGAATGGACGCAGGGTGACCGGAATTCCGTCGGTCCCTCATCCCTGTTATTGCGTCAGGGAATTCACGGCTTGTTGCGTACGGCCTTATGGGATTACCTTCGCGATCGATCCGGGTGGACCGCCGAATCCTGCCGCCGCCCGGGAAACCGCACTCGACTATTCACGCGCGCGGCAGGAGCGGGGGAACCAGGTAAGCCGCTGTTCCGGATCTTTTCCGGGACTGCTCGGGGTGAAGTCGTTCATGTTCCGTTCATGGACAGCCGGACATCTCCAGTCCGAACCCGACAGCTCACCTCGCAGGCGACGGAGAGGAATTCGCCATGTCCGCAAAGGGTAAGCACCGCCGTCCCAAGTCCCGTTCCATGTTCCGCGGCCTCGCTGTCGCGGGCACCGGCGGTGCGGCGCTCGCGCTGCCCCTGCTGGGGGCCGCCGGCGCCCAGGCGGCCGGCGCCCCGGCCGCCGCGCCGGCCGCGGCCCCCGCCGTGGCGCCGCAGGTTCCCCTCTCGCTCCAGGCCGCCCCGACCGCCGCCGTGGAGACCGCGCCGACCGTCTACACGGTCGTGCCCGGCGACTACCTCTCCAAGATCGCCGCGGAGCGTCACCTCTCCGGTGGCTGGTATCAGCTGTACGCCGACAACCGCGAGGCCGTCGGCACCAACCCCTCCCTCATCCACCCGGGCCTGAAGCTGACCCTCGGCGCGGCGGCCGCGGCCGAGTCCGCCCCCGCCGCCCCGGCCCAGGACCCGGCTCCCAGGGCAGCTGCGAAGCCCGCTCCGAAGCAGGCTCCGAAGCGGGCTCCGAAGCAGGCTCCGAAGCCCGCCCAGAAGGCCGCCCCGGCGCAGCGGGAATCCGCCGCCGAGGCGCCGGCCGCGCAGCAGTCGGCCTCCGGCTTCGTGGCCCCGGTGAGCGGCGGGATCTCCACCCAGTACAAGGTCGCGGGCAGCATGTGGTCCTCCGGCTACCACACCGGCGTCGACTTCATCGCCAGCTCCGGCACCACCGTCAAGGCCGTCGGCGCGGGCACCGTGATCTCGGCCGGCTGGGCCGGCGCGTACGGCAACGAGGTCATCATCCAGCACGCGGACGGCACCTACTCGCAGTACGGACACCTCTCCGTGCTGTCCGTCTCGGCGGGTCAGAGCGTCACCGGCGGCCAGAGCATCGGCCTCTCCGGCTCCACCGGCAACTCGACCGGCCCGCACCTCCACTTCGAGATCCGCACGGGCCCGTCCTACGGCTCGGACATCGACCCGCTCGCCTACCTCCGCTCGAAGGGCGTGAGCATCTGACGGCACCCGCCGTCGCAACACCGGCGTGCGTGAGGCCGGGGCCCGAGGGGGGTCCCGGCCTCACGTGTACCTATTCCTTATCCCCCGCGTGGTAAAGATCACGGTCCGTCAACCCCTGCTTACGTTGGCGTAGGTCGTGTACGGGAGTGAAGGATGTCGTCTCGTGGCAGCGACGACGACGACACTCAAGACCATCGGCTCGTACGCGGCGATCGGGGACAGCTTCACCGAGGGCGTGGGGGACCCGGGACCCGGGGATTCTTTTCTCGGCTGGGCGGACCGGCTCGCCGTGCTCCTGGCCGACCGGCGTGACGAGCACGACTTCCGGTACGCGAACCTGGCCGTGCGCGGCCGGCTCCTCGACCAGATCGTGGCGGAACAGGTCCCGCGGGCCAAGGAGCTCGCGCCCGACCTCGTGACCTTCTGCGCGGGCGGCAACGACATCATCCGGCCGGGCAGCGACCCCGACGACGTGGCGGAGCGGTTCGAGGCGGCCGTCGCCGACCTCACCGGGGCCGTCGGCCACGTCATGATCACCACCGGCTTCGACACCCGGGGCGTGCCGGTCCTCAAGCACCTGAGGGGCAAGGTGGCGACGTACAGCGCGCACGTCCGCGCGATCGCCGACCGCTACGACTGCCCGGTGCTCGACCTCTGGTCGCTGAAATCCGTACAGGACCGGCGGGCTTGGGACGCCGACCGGCTGCACCTGTCGCCCGAGGGGCACACGCGGGTCGCGCTGCGCGCCGCCCAGGTGCTGGGGCTGGAGGTGCCCGCCGACCCCGACCAGCCGTGGCCGCCGGAGCGGCCGCGCGGCTCGGTGGACGTGACCCGGGACAACATCCAGTGGGCGCGCGAGCACCTGGCGCCGTGGATCGGCCGACGGCTGCGCGGGGAGTCCTCCGGGGACCACGTGGAGGCGAAGCGGCCCGACCTGCTTCCTTTGTAGGAGGCGGCCGGCGGCGTGGACGGGGTCCGCAAGCGGAATCCTTCGGGGCACGTGTGCGTTGGGATGGTCGTAGAACGACGACCGTCCTGACCCCACCCTCCCAGGAGGCGCTTTGACCGGCTCCCGTCCCCTGCGTCCACGGCTTCGCGCCCTGCGGCCCGAAGCCTTCGGCGCGGACCCGTCCGGCGCCCGGCTGGAGCGGATCCGCCGCTCGCCGAACTTCGCCGACGGCGTCTTCCAGAATCCGGTCGGGGCCCGGACCAGGCCTTCGGGGTCGATGGCGGAGTTCGCCAAGATCTACTTCCACAAGGAGCAGCGGCTCCGGCGCAATCCCGGCGCGCCGATCCCCGTGTACCCGACGACCCTCGCGGAGCTGGCGAAGCCGCCCGTGAGCGGACTGCGGCTCACCTGGATGGGACATTCCAGCGTGCTCGCCGAGATCGACGGCCGGCGGGTGCTCTTCGACCCGGTGTGGGGCGAGCGGTGCTCCCCTTTCCCCTTCGCCGGCCCCAAGCGGCTGCACCCCGTGCCGGTGCCGCTGGCCTCGCTGGGGACGGCCGACGTGGTGGTCATCTCGCACGACCACTACGACCACCTCGACCTGCCGACGATCAAGGCGCTGGCCGGTACCGACACGGTCTTCGCCGTCCCGCTGGGCGTTGGCGCGCACCTGGAGCGCTGGGGCGTACCGGCCGACCGGCTGCGTGAGCTGGACTGGAACGAGAACACGGAGGTCGCCGGGCTCTCGCTGACGGCGACCCCCGCCCGGCACTTCTGCGGACGCGGGCTGCGCAACCAGCAGAACACCCTGTGGGCCTCCTGGGTCGTCGCGGGCGACGAGCACCGCATCTACCACAGCGGGGACACCGGCTACTTCCCCGGCTTCAAGGAGATCGGGGCCGAGCACGGGCCGTTCGACGCCACGATGATCCAGATCGGGGCCTACTCGGAGTACTGGCCCGACATCCACATGACGCCCGAGGAGGGCATGCGCGCCCACCTCGACCTGCAGGGCGGCGCCCCGCACGGCACGATGCTGCCGATCCACTGGGGCACCTTCAACCTGGCCCTCCACCCGTGGGACGAGCCGGGCGAGGGCACCGTGGCCGCGGCCGAGGACACCGGATCGGCGATCGCCCTGCCGATCCCGGGCCAGCCGTTCGAACCGGGCTCGGCCGATGCCCCGGCGGAGCCCTGGTGGCGGCCGTTCGTGACGGGCGCCGCGGCCGCCCCGGCCGGGACCCCGCGTCCGATCACGACCGGGCGGCCGCAGGCCGTGATCCACGAGGAGCCCGAGGCCGTCGGGTCCTGACGGCCCGCGGCTCGCCGCCGGGCGGCCCCGTCCCAGGCGGGGCCGGGGCCGCCCGGCGCGGGCCGTCGCCGGTCCTCGACCGAGGCGGCCCGGCGGATTCGGGCGGCTGTACGAGCGCTCCACCGGGAGCGGGAAGCACCCCCGCGAACTTCCCCAACTGGCCGTCCGGCGCGGGACGGTGCGGTCTAGCGTGGGTATCCGGTGATCAACACCCGGCCCCGGGACCGCTGGGGGCCGGGCCCCACGTACCGAGGACGCCGATGTCCGGACTCCGCGCCGCCCGCCACGCCCCGTCGAGACACGCCGCCACCGGTCCGGGCCGGCAGATACGGCCTCAGCTGGTCCGCGCTGCCGTGCTGCCCACGCTCGCCGCCGGGCTCAGCGGCACCGCAGCGGTCATCTTCACGCTCCAGCTCGGCGGGGGAGCCGGCGAGCGGGACGCCCGGCTCTGGCCGGTGCTCACCGGCTGCGCCCTCCTCGTCCTGGGAGCCCTGGCCGCCGCCCTGCTCGGGGCCCAGCGCGCGGCCAAGGCCGTCCGGGACCGGTGTGAGTCGCTGCGCCGCTCCAGCGTGCGCGGCCGCCAGGAGCTGCGGACGGCAGCCGACCGGCTGGAGCGGGGCGAGACCCCGCCCCGCCCCGTGCGTGGCGGGCCGACCGGACCACCGCTCGGCGCCGACCCGGCCGGCGTGGACGAGTTCTGGCTGCTCGCCCAGGAGCTGCGCGGCGCCCGCGAACAGGCCCACACGACCCTCGTACGGCTGGCCGGCCCGGCCGCGCCGTCCGACAGCGAGCGCAAGGTCGAGGTCTTCGTCAACCTCGCGCGTCGGCTGCAATCCCTCGTCCACCGCGAGATCTCGCTGCTGGACGGCCTGGAGGACACGGTCGAGGATCCCGACCTGCTCAAGGAGCTCTTCCACGTCGACCACCTCGCCACCCGCATCCGCCGCCACGCCGAGAACCTCGCAGTGCTCGGCGGCGCCGCGTCCCGCCGCCAGTGGACCCGGCCCATCGACCTGAGCGAGGTGCTGCGCTCCTCCGTGGCGGAGGTCGAGCAGTACACCCGCGTCAAGGTCGTGCCCCCGGCGGGCGGCAGCGTACGCGGCCACGCCGTGGCGGACGTGGTGCACCTGCTGGCCGAACTGGTGGAGAACGCCACGGTGTTCTCCGCGCCGGACACCGATGTGGTGCTGCGCGCCGAACGGGTCACCGCCGGGATCGCGGTCGAGGTGGAGGACCGCGGGCTGGGCATGCCGGGCGAGGAACAGCACCGGATGAACGCCCTGCTCGGCGACCCCGACCAGATCAGCGTCCGGCACCTTCTCGCCGACGGGCGGATCGGCCTGTTCGTGGTCTCCGTGCTGGCCCGTCGGCACGGGATCGCCGTCGAGCTCAAGTCCAACATCTACGGCGGCGTGCTCGCCGTGCTGGTGCTGCCGCAGGAGCTGCTGGGCGCGGAGGCACCGAGCGCCGCAGACGCGGCGGGCGGCTCCCGGGCCACCTCGTGGGGGACCGGGGAGTCGGCGGCGGTGCCGCCGCTGGAGCCGGTACGGGTGACCCCGCCACGCCCGGCCCCGGAGCCCCTGCCGGGGCGCGGTGCGCAGAGCGGGGCCGAGGCCTGGGGCGCGGCCGCGCCGGGAGCCGGCGGTGCGAACGGGCCGATGCCTGTTCCGGCAGCCGCGGCGGAGGCCGGTTCCGGGCGGGAGCCCGGCGCCGGGACGCGGTCCGGGTCTGTGCCGGAGCCCGGGGCCGGGGCGCGGTCCGGGTCCGTGCCGGAGCCCGGGGCCGGGGTGCCGTCCGGGTCCGGGTCCGGGCCAGAGCCGCTGCGCGGGGCCGTGGCCGGGGCCCGGCTCCCGCACGCGTCCACGGCTGCGGCAACGCCGCCCGTGGGCCGGCCCCCACACGCATCCTCTGCCCCGGCCACGTCCGTGGCAGGGCCTGCGGCCGGGCCGGAGACCGGGTCCGGGCAGCGGCCGGGGACTGCCCCCGGGCCCACGCCCGGGGCCGTGGCGGACCCGCGGCTCGGGCGCGCGGCCGCAGCCGCGTCGGCGCACACGTCCACGGCTCCGGCCACGTCCGTGCCCCGGCCGGAGGCCGGGAGTGGGTTGCGGCCGGGGACGCCCCCCGGGCGCGGGCCCGGATTCCTGTCCGGGCCCGCGCCTGCGATCGGGATGCAGCCCGGGGGCACGCCCGCGCCGGAGCCCGGGGCCCGGATTCGGGCCGGTGGTGTGCCTGAGTGGCAGTCCGGGGCCGTGGCGGACCCGCGGCTCGGGCGCGCGGCCGCAGCCGCGTCGGCGCGCACGTCCACGGCGGAGCCGGAGCCTGGGGTCGGGATGCAGCTCGGGGACGTGCCGGCGCGGGCGTCCTCGGCTCCGGCCGCAGCGGGGACCGCGCCCGTGCCGCTGCCCGTGCGCCGGGCCAGGGGCGCCGTCGCAGAAGCGGCGGCGATGCCGCTGCCCGCGCCCCGGGCCGGGGACGGAGCCCCGGCTCCGGCGGCGGCCGCGCCGTGGGGTGAGCCCGGGCCCGGGACCGTCGCCGCGGGCGGGAACGGAGAGGCCCGGACCGCGGCGGCCGAGCGGCCACCGCTGCCCCGGCGGCGGGCCCAGGAACACCTCGCCCCCCAGCTGCGCGACGCGCCCGCCCCGCGGCGGGCCGCCGACAGCGATCAGCGCGTACACGACCCCGGCCTGATGGCCGCCTTCCAACGGGGCTTCGGCCTCGCCCAGTCGGAGAACCAGGTATGACCCCGACCCCTCACCCCAGCAAGGAGCGCACCCCCATGGGCGGCGAAGTGGCGACGAAGACCGGCAACCGGCTCTCGGACCTCGACTGGCTGCTCAGCGGCCTGGTGCAGCGCGTGCCCTACACGCGCAGCGCCGTACTCCTCACCGCCGACGGCCTCGTCACCTGCGTGCACGGACTCGACGCGGACAGTGCCGACCACTTGGCGGCGCTGGCCTCCGGGCTGTACTCGCTCGGGCGGAGCGCCGGATCCCGCTTCGCGGAGGGCTCGGAGGTCCGCCAGGTCGTCGTCGAACTCGACTCCGCGCTCGTCTTCGTGTCGGCCGCCGGCGCCGGCACCTGCCTGGCGGTCCTCGCCGACCGCGAGGCCGACGCCGGAGTGCTCGGCTACGAGATGGCGATGCTGGTCAAGAGCGTACGTCCGTACCTGGCGGCCCCGCCGCGTCGGCCCGTCGCCGACCCGGAGCGATGAGGGGCCGGGCGAGGGGGGTACCGAAGGCGACGCGTGACACACCCTGGCTCGACGACTCGGCGGGCCGGGTGATGCGCCCGTACACCGCCAGCGGCGGGCGGACCCGGCCCGGAGTCGCGCTCGACCTGCTGTCGCTGATGACCGCGACCGGGGTACGGCCGCGCGTGCCGCTGGGGGCGGAGCACATCCTCGCCCTGCGGCTGTGCGCGGGCGCCGTGGCGGTCACGGTCGCCGAGGTCGCCGGGCAACTGCGGCTGCCCGCCGTGGTGGTGAAGGTGCTGCTGTCCGATCTGATGGAACACGGGGCCGTCGTGGCGCAGGCGCCCCGGTTCCCGGGCGGCCGCTCGTTCGCCGCCGATGACCAGTCCCTGCTGCGGGCGGTGCTCGATGGTCTCCACAAACGGCTGTGACGCGCCCGCCCCCGACTCCCCGCCCGCGACGCTGAAGATCCTGGTCGCGGGCGGATTCGGGGCGGGCAAGACCACCTTCGTGAGCGCGGTGAGCGAAATCGAGCCGCTGAGCACGGAGGAGCTGGTGAGCGACCTCAGCCGGACCGCCGACCGGCTGGACGGGGTCGAGGCCAAGGCCACGACCACCGTCGCGCTGGACTTCGGCCGGATCACGCTCGACCAGGGCCACGTGCTCTACCTCTTCGGCACGCCCGGACAGCACCGCTTCTGGTTCCTGTGGGAGGAGCTGTGCGCGGGCGCGCTCGGGGCGGTGGTGCTCGCCGACACCCGCCGCCTCGCCGACTGCTTCCCCGCCGTGGACTTCTTCGAGCGGCGCGGGATCGGATTCATCGTCGCCGTCAACGAGTTCGAGGGCGGTCACCGCTACGGGCCCGACGAGGTGCGCGAAGCGGTGGGGCTCGGGCCCGAGGTGCCCGTCGTACGGTGCGACGCGCGCCTGAACAGTTCGGGAACGGGGGCGCTGGCCGCTCTCGTCCGCCATCTCCTGTGCACGTTCAAGGAAAGCTCCTTCACAGTCAGCTCTTCGTCTTCGGAGTCGGGGGAACCGCCATGACGTACTACGAATCGACCGGACACCTGCTGCTCACGCCCGTGGACCGGGAGGCGCCCGCGCGCGTCGTCCGGCTGCGTGAACTGGGCCTGGGCGAACGGGTGGACGCCGAACTGGACGCCTTCGCGCGGCGCGTCGCGGACGCGCTCGCCGTGCCGTACGCGGGGGTCAACTTCATCGGTGAGGAACGGCAGTTCTTCGCCGGGCTGCACCACGTGGCCGAGGCGCCGGCGAGCGGCTACCCGGCGCGGGTGCTGGCCCGCGACCACGGCTACTGCCCGCACGTGGTGGTGCGGCGGCGGGCGCTGGTGCTGGAGGACGTACGGGACTTCGCGCGCTTCGCCGGGAACGCGGTGGTCGACGAGAGCGGGGTGCGCTCGTACGCGGGCGCGCCGCTGACGGACCGGCGCGGGATCGTCCTGGGGACGGTGTGCGCGGTGGACGTGGTGCCGCGCCGGTGGGGGACGGAGGGGCTCGCCACCGTGAAGGCGCTGGCCGCGGAGCTGGTGGAGCTGGTGCACGCCCGGGAGGACCGGCGGCGGACCGCGTGAGGCCGCGGATGTCAGTGCCGGGGTCTACGGTCGTGGACGAGGGGTCACCGGTGGCCGGAGAGGAGTCGCGGGATGGGCACCACCGCCAGGGACGTCCGCACGATCGCGCTGTCGCTGCCGGACAGCAGCGAGAAGCTCGCCTGGGGCATGCCGACCTTCCGGGTGGGCGGGAAGATCTTCGCCGCGCTCGGTGACGACGACACCTCGATAGGGGTGAAGTGCCCCAAGGAGGACCGGGCCGAGCTGATCGCGGCGGAGCCGGAGAAGTTCTTCGTGCGCGAAGGCCACGACGACGACTACGCCTGGCTGCGGGTCCGCCTGGAGGCGGTGGAGGACGAGGGCGAACTGCGTTCGATCCTGGTCGACTCCTGGCTCCAGGCGGCCCCCAAGCGGCTGGCGGCGGCCCACCGGGAACTGTCGGCGGACGGCGCGGACTGACTGCGGGCGGCGGCGTTCAGTTCGGCGCCCGGAATGCCGTGATGCGCTCCCGCAGCGACCGCGGGTCCAGGCCGTGCGCCGCGGTGTGCTCGTCGATGGTGCCGTAGCGGCGCAGTTCGGCCCGCGCCACGCCCAGGCCCAGCACCCGGTGGGGGACGTGGGCCAAGGCGTCGTTCGCCGCCGCCGTGGAGGTGCCCGCGAGGTAGGGCTCGACGAGGACCACGTCGGCGGCGGCGCGACCGGCCGCCTCACGCACGGCCGCGGCGTCGAAGGGGCGCACGGTGGGGGCGTACAGCACCGTGAGGTCCAGGCCCTCCGTCGCCGCCAGGACGTTGTCCAGCAGCGGGCCGACGGCGACCACCACGCCCGCCCGCCCCTCCCGTACGGTCCGGAAGCCCAGGCCCGCCACCGGACGCGGGGACGCGTTCGACTGCTGGGAGAGCCGGACGTACACCTTGTCGTCACCGGCGGCGTACGCGTGGCGCAGGAGCGCCTCCGCCTCGTCCGGGTGGCCCGGGACGTGGACCGTCCAGCCGTCGAGGGTGTCGAGCAGCGCCACGTCGCCTGGCGCCATGTGCGTGAAACCGCCGGCCGGCCAGTCGTAGCTGGCGCTCGCGCTGACGAGCACGCCGCCCGTGGCCTGGTGCCCGAAGTCCAGCTTGACCTGCTCGAACGGCCGCTCCACGAGGAAGCTGGCAAAGGTGTGGACGACCGGCCGCAGGCCGGTGAGGGCCAGGCCGCCGCCGACGCCGACGAGGAGCTGTTCCCTGATCCCGACGTTGATCACCCGGTCCGGGTGCCGCTCCTGGGCGGGCCGGAAGCCGTCCATGGTGATCTCCGCGAGCACCAGGGCAAGCCGGGGGTCCTCGCCGAGGAGGTCCGACGTGACCGAGATGAAGCGTTCCCGCATGGTGTCCATGTCTCTCCCCGCCCTCAGAACTTCTTCTCGACACGGGCGACCACGACGTGCGGCCGACCGGGATGCGGCTCTGTGAACGCGGCGTGCAGCGCGGCGTGGTCCCGCCCGTCCACGGTGGCCGCGGACCAGTCGGCCGCCTCGAAGCGGGCCGCGATCCCCCCGGGCCAGCCGTGCGTCGCGGAGTCGTTGTCGATCACCACCGTGTGCAGCCGCTCCAGCCCGGCGGAGCCCGCGTAGGCGAGCGCCTCGTGGTTGCTGCCCTCGTCCAGCTCGGCATCCCCGATCAGCACCCACACCGCCGGGTCGTCCAGTCCCTGGGCGCGCAGCCCGAGCGCGCTGCCCACGGCGAGCGGCAGTCCGTGCCCGAGGGACCCGCTGCCGATCTCCACACCGGGAACGAGGGTGCGGTCCGGGTGGTGCCCGAGGGGGGAGTCGTAGGAGCCGAAGCCGGGCAGCCACTCGACGGGGAAGAACCCCTTGGCGGCGAGGACGGCGTAGTACGCCATCGGCCCGTGACCCTTGGACAGCAGGAACCGGTCCCGCCCGGTGTCCTCGGCGGTCCGGGGCGTCACCCGCAGCACCCGGTCGTAGAGCACCCACAGCACGTCGAGGGTGGAGGTGGCGGCGGGGCCGTGCTTCTCGGCCCCGGTCATGAGGCCGATCAGCCGGCCCAGATCCTCGTAGCGGAAACCCGTGTCCGCGGTTGCCTGCGTCATGCATCGATCGTGCAACCTCAAGTGTGGTCGAGGTCAAGAAGCTCCCGCCCCGGACCGGGGAGCGGAAAGGTGCGCGCGACCACCCCACGAAGTGCGGTATCGTTCTCCTGCGCGTTCAACCAGGGGAAAGCCCAGGTCAGCGCGCATCGGGACGTGGCGCAGCTTGGTAGCGCACTTGACTGGGGGTCAAGGGGTCGCAGGTTCAAATCCTGTCGTCCCGACTAGAGGTTCGCCTCGTAGTCGCAGTTCAGAACCCTGTCTCACTTCGGTGAGGCAGGGTTCTTGTGCGTTCTCTGGAGCTGTCGCGTCACATTTCTTCACAGCCGCTGACGATCACGCCACACCAGCCAGCAGCTCGCCCAGCTTGTCCGAACCGCCCGTGAGGCTCTGTGGGTCGGGGTGAACGTAGCCCCGCTTGGTGAACGACAGGTCGCTGTGCCCGGCCGACGAGGCGCTCTCCTGCGGGGGATACGGGAGAGCGCCGTCGCCGACTCCGGCAGTCTCGCCGGACCGACCTGAGGATTTGATGAGGAGCCCTTGCCTCACAGGCCGTGATCGGAGCCCTGGGGGCTACGGTGTGTGCTTCATCCGGTCGACGATCGCGCGGGTCATGACGGCGCGGGTGAACACGACGGTGCCGGGCTTGATCAGGCCCTGCTCGCCGGCGCTGCCCTCCACCTGGACGGTGCGCTCGCCGAGGAACGCGAGGGTCTCCTTGTCGAAGATCCATTCGGTGCGCTGGCCGGAGGTCTCGTCCAGACGGGCCACCGCGACCCCGTGCCGGCCGGCGGCGTCGACCGCGTCGTCCACCGTGACCACACCGGGGATCTTCGCCGCGGCCTTGTAGAGCGCCGCAGCGAGGCCGGCCGGCGGGTAGCTCTCGCCCAGCAGGTCGCCGATCGTGGTGAACGCCTCCTGGTCGGGGCCCCTGCCGTGGCCCCTGGTCTCCTCGTAGATCTTCCGCAGCAGCACGTCGGGGTCGGTGGGCAGCCCGGCGAGGTAGTCGTAGGTGGGTGCGTTGAGGTACGGCGTCGGCTTCCGGCCCGTCTCGGTGTTCCCCTCCAGGGTGATGCCGTCGGGACCGGTGTTGCCGGGCTCTATCAGCCAGCCCCTGCGTCCGTCGGGGGAGTTCCAGCTGTGCCGCATGTGCAGTTGTTCGCTGACCAGGGTGCTCTTGCCGTGGTCGGTCCTCACGTACGAGGTGGCGGTCTTCGTGCCGATGTAGATGAACTGGTTCCCGCGCACCGCCGGGCCCGAGACGTCGGCGGCAGCCAGGGAGATGCGGTCCAGGAGCCCCGTCGCACCGGCCGGGTCGGCGGCGCCGATCCGGGTGGTCAGCACCGGGCCCGTGGCGACCCCGGAGCCGGATCCGTCGTTCGTGACGCCCAGGTCCGCGAGGACGTGGACGCCGGCCGCGATCGTGCCGGCCAGGACGCAGGCCGCCACGGGCAGGAGGATCGCGCGGCGCAGGAACGGGTTGCGGGGCTTCCCGGTGCGGACGGGCCGGGCGGTGGCGGAGCCGGTGGCGCGGAGGTCGTCGTGGATCTGGGTCATGAGGCGCTCCCTGTGGAACTGGTGGCGGCCCGCGGGCAGTTCCCGCTCCGTGAACGGCAGGAGGTGCTCGGTCTCCTCCCGGTCGGCCGGGTGGGGCTGGGAAAGGTCGGCGTTCATCAGATTCCTTCCTGCGCGGACCGGACCGCGTCCGTGCGGTCGCCATATGTCTGTCGCGGGCGAGCGGCGGGTTCCCGTCTGTTCTTCTTCAGTTCCGCGTCGGCGAGTGCGCGCAGCTTCGTACGGGCCCGGGACAGCCGGGAGCGGACGGTCCCGACCGGGATCCCGAGGGCGTGGGCGGCGTCGGCGTACTCCAGGCCCTCCCACAGGCACAGGAGGAGGACTTCGCGCTCGGGCCGCCGCAGCGCGCTCAGCTGCGCCAGCGTGACCGCGATGCGCCGCCGGTCGTCGAGCCGGCCGGCCACCTCGTCGGCGTGGTCGGGCACGGATGCCGCGGCCGCCGCGGCGGCCGCTGCTGCGGCCCGGTAACGCCGGTTGCCGCGGCAGTGGTTGCGGGCGAGGTTGGTGGCGACGCCCAGCAGCCACGGCCGCAGTGACCCGCCTTCGGGATCCACTGTGGCGCGCAGCCGCCACGCCTCCATGAAGGTCGCCGACATGACGTCCTCCGCGACGGCCCAGTCCCCGGTCATCCGGAAGGCATGGTTGTAGACGGCGCGGGCGTAGCTGTCGAACAGCTCCGCGAAGGCATCAGGATCCCCGGACCGCACCCGGGCTCGCATATCTGTGGTCACTCCTGTCGGCTGTCCGGCATCACGGGGCGGGTTCCCGTGACGCACGTCACTTCGGGCCGCCGCGGATCCGTGGCACCCCGGGCGCCTGCTCCCGGCGTCGGTCAGGGGGTCTCGACCGGGCGGCCCGCCTGGAGTTCCAGGGGGGCCGTGGCGGTGGTACGGGCGGCGAGGCCGGCCTTGATGCGGCGGCGCAGCGAGGGTTTGACCAGCCCCCGGAGTTCGGCCCGGGCGGCCGTGCGCCATTCGAGGTGCTCGCCGGGGTTGAGCCGGATCCGGGCCAGCGCCGACGAGCCGAGGACGCCGCCGTCGTAGAGGAAGCGGACGCGGGCCAGACGGCCCGGTTTGTGGGACCAGTCGACGGCCAGCAGACGCCCCGGGGCGAGGTCGAGGCCGATCTCCTCGTGGACCTCGCGCCGGGCGGCGGCGCGCGGGGTCTCGCCGAGGTCGCTGTCGATGCCGCCGCCGGGCAGCTGCCAGCGGCTGGTGTCGCCGTACGCGGGCCGCACCAGCAGGATCGCGCCGTCGGCGTCGGTGAACAGCACGCTCGCCCCCGCCAGCGCCTTCGGGCGGCTGGCGCGGTGGCCCGCGGCGTCGAGCATGCCCGCGTGTTCCAGGGCGGCCCGGTCTGCCGGGTTGAGGCCGGCCGGGGAACCGGGCTGGGGCACCCCGTCGAGCAGATGCGCCACGGAGCCGGTGTGCAGGGCGGCCAGTCCGGCGCGCAGCCGGGGCGCGATACGGGCGGGGAGGGCCTCACCGGCCTCCTCCGGCCGGAGCCAGTGGGCCCCGGTGATCTCGCCGTCCGGGAAGGAGAGCACGGCGGCCTCGTCCGGCGGCAGCGGACCGACGAGGTGGACGTGCACCACGAGGGAGCGCCCGAGCGGGCCCGGCGGCCGGGAGTCCACCGCGAGCAGCCGGCCGACGGGCACCGTGAGGCCCAGCTCCTGCTCCAGCTCGCGCGCCAGCCCCGCCTCCGGCGTCTCGGTGTCCTCCACCGTGCCGCCCGGCAGTTCCAGATCCGCCTTGTACGAGGTGGTCAGCACGAGGACCCGCCCGCGCGTGTCCAGGACGATCCCGGTGACGGCCACGAGCGGGGAGGGCTGGGTGGCGTAGTACGCCCGCACCTCGTCGGGGGAGGGGCGGTGGGGCACGGCGGGCTCCTGGGGTCGTGGTCACGGCGGCGTGCGTGCCCTGGCACTATCGCGCACGGCCCGGCACGCGGACGTCAGGCGCGGGCCAGGAGCAGACCGCCCATCGTGACCATCGTCGCCGCGACCAGGCCGTCCAGCACCCGCCAGGCGGCCGGGCGGGCCAGCAGGCCGCTGAGCAGCCGGGCTCCGTACCCCAGGGTGCCGAACCAGGTCAGGCTGGCCAGACCGGCCCCGATGCCGAAGGCCCAGCGCAGGTCGCCCCGGTCGGCGGCGAGGGAGCCGAGGAGCAGGACGGTATCCAGGTAGACGTGCGGGTTGAGCCAGGTCATGGCCAGGCAGGTCAGTACGGCCCGGCGGCCGGACCCGGCGGTGGCCCCCTCCGTGCTGAGCGCGGCGCCCGGGTCGGGCCGCAGCACCCGGCGGGCCGCGAGGACCCCGTAGCAGATCAGGAACCCGCCCCCGGCCAGCCCGACCACGGTCAGGGCGGCGGGCCAGGCGGTGACGAACGCGCCGACGCCGGCCACGCCGAGGGCGATCAGGAGCGCGTCGGACACGGCGCAGATGGCGACCACGGCGAGGACCGCGTGGCGGCGCGCGCCCTGGCGCAGGACGAAGGCGTTCTGGGCGCCGATGGCGACGATGAGGGAGAGTCCGGTGCCGAAGCCGGCGAGGGCCGCCGTGATGATGCCGTGTGTCATGCCCTCGACCGTAGGCAAGCGTTCCGGTTCAGTACAGCTAAGGATTTTTACGTACCATTAGCGCTCGTGATGGATGAGCTTCCTCTCGACCAGGTACGGACGCTGCTGGCGGCGGTGGACGAAGGAACCTTCGACGCCGCGGCGGCCGTCCTGCACGTGACCCCGTCCGCGGTCAGCCAGCGGGTCAAGGCACTGGAGCAGCGGACCGGGCGGGTGCTGCTGATGCGGACGAAGCCGGTGCGGGCGACGGAATCCGGGGAGGTGGTGGTCCGCTTCGCCCGGCAGCTGGCCCGGCTGGAGCGCGACGCGCGGGCTGAGCTGGGGATGGCCGAAGGGTCGGGACCGGTGCGGCTACCGATCGCGGTGAACGCGGACTCCCTCGCCATCTGGTTCCTGACGGCGATGGCGCGGGTGGAGCAGGATCCGCCCGTCTGCATCGAACTGCACCGCGAGGACGAGTCCCACACGACGGCGCTGCTGCGGGAGGGCCAGGTGATGGCGGCGGTGACCTCCGCGCCGGATCCGGTCGCGGGGTGCAGCGTACGGATGCTGGGCCTGGCGCGGTACCTGCCGGTGGCGAGTCCGGATTTCGCGGCAGGCCACCTGGCGGGCGCGCCGGCCCAGGACCTGAGGCGGGCGCCGGTGATCGTCTTCGACCGGAAGGACGAGCTCCAGGACCGCTTCGTGCGGTCGCTGACCGGGGACGCGGCGAGCGGTGCGGGGCCGGTGCGGCACTCCGTACCGACGTCGGAGGGATACCGCGACGCGGTGGTCGCGGGGCTGGGGTGGGGGATGGTTCCGGAGCAGCAGGCGAGGCCGTTGGTACGGACGGGGGAGCTGGTGCTGCTGGCGCCGCGGCGGCCGTTGGACGTGCCGCTGTACTGGCAGCAGTGGAAGCTGGATTCGCCGGCCCTGTCCATGGTGGCGCGGGTGGTCGCGGAGGCGGCCGGGCAGGCGCTCCGCAGACCCTCGCGGACGACCCCCTGAGGAGGCCGACCTGCGGGAACGTGACGCGCTCCGCTCCGATGGCCTCGGTTCGCGCGGCATGGTCGCAGCCCAGGTGGCGTCCCGGGTGATGGCAGACTGGCCGCTGATCAGCCGAAGAGGAGCACGCGTTGTCCATGTTCAGCAACCTCCGCCGGGTCGTCCGCCGCGGTTACCGGCGGGCCGTCGACCTCAGCCACCCGGCCCGCTCCCCGCTCGGCAGTGCCGTGGTCAACTGCGTCGTCTACCAGGACGGCGTACGCCAGGAGGGCTGCGCGGAGGCCGAGGAGGCGCTGCGCAGGGTCCGCAAGACGGGCGACGGCTTCGTCTGGATCGGCCTGCACGAACCGGACCAGTCGGAACTCGCCGGGCTCGCCGAGCTGTTCGGCCTGCACCCGCTCGCCGTCGAGGACGCCGTGCACGCGCACCAGCGCCCCAAGGTGGAGCGGTACGACGACACGCTGTTCTCCGTCTTCAAGACCGTGCGCTACGTCGATCACGACGAGCTGACCGCCACCAGCGAGGTGGTGGAGACCGGCGAGCTGATGGCCTTCACCGGCGAGGACTTCGTCATCACCATCCGGCACGGCGGAAGCGGCACCCTCGGCCCGGTCCGCGAGGCGCTGGAAGCCGCCCCGGCGCAGCTGGCCAAGGGGCCGGCGGCCGTTCTGCACGCCATGGCCGACCACGTGGTCGACGACTACGTGGCCGTGACGGACGCGGTGCAGAACGACATAGACGCCGTCGAGACCGCGGTGTTCAGCCCGGAAGGCGGGCGCGGCGACGCCGGCCGGATCTACCAGCTCAAGCGCGAACTCCTGGAGCTGCGGCGGGCGGTGGCGCCGCTGAGCCGCCCGCTGGAGCAGCTGGCCACCCAGCCGATACCGGTCATCCCGCCGGAGGCCCGCGCGTACTTCCGGAACGTGGCCGACCACCTGAGCCGGGCCACCGAGCAGATCGGCGCCTACGACAACCTGCTCGACTCGATCCTGCAGGCGCACCTGGCGCAGGTGACCGTCGCGCAGAACGAGGACATGCGCAAGATCACGGCGTGGGCGGCCATCGTCGCCGTACCGACGATGGTGTGCGGCGTCTACGGCATGAACTTCGACCACATGCCCGAGCTGCACTGGCAGTACGGGTACCCGGTGGTCCTCGTCCTCATGGGGGTCGCCTGCTTCGTCATCCACCGCGGCTTCCGGCGCAACGGCTGGCTCTGACCCTCGCGAAAATCCCGGTGAGGGCGGCCGATGCCGCCGGTAGGGTCCGCCTGTCACTGATGATCACGGGGAACGGGCGGTTCGGACATGGAACGGACGGCGACGGAGCCGGTCGGCGGCGCACTGGCCGGTGAGCGCGTGCGGCTGGAGCCGCTCGCGCACCGGCATCACGACGGAATCTGCGAGGCGATACGCGACGGGAGCCTCTGGGAGCTCCCGGTGACGACCGTCCCGCACCCGCGGGACGTGCCCGCCTTCATCGAGGACGCGCTGGCGGAGCGTGAGGCGGGCACGCAGATCACGTACGCGACGGTCGACCGCGCGACCGGCAGGGTCGCGGGCTCCACGCGGCTCATGATGATCAACCCCCCGCACCGGCGGCTGGAGATCGGATACACGTTCCTCGGCGCGTCCTGGCAGGGGACGGGGCTGAACACCGAGGCCAAGCTGCTCATGCTCACCCACGCCTTCGAGGTGATGGGCATGCACCGCGTCGAGCTCCTGACCGATGTGCGCAACAGCCGGTCGCGGGCGGCGATCGCACGGCTGGGGGCCACGCACGAGGGAGTGCTGCGCCACCACATGGTGATGCGCGACGGATGGATCCGCGACACCGCCGTGTACAGCATCACGCGCCCCGAATGGCCGGTCGCCAAACGCTCGCTCCAGGCCCGCGTGTACGGGTCTTGAGGATTCCCAAACGCTGGTAGTAAAGTTTCCTAACCAACCAAGGAAGCCTCAACTACCCCACGGAGCCCTTGTGTTCGTCCCCCACCGCAAGACCCTGGTCATCGGCGCCCTGATCGGCAGTGCGCTCCTCGCCGTACCGGTCGCGGCCCACGCCACGGCCGCCGACGCCGGTGCCGCCCCCACGAAGGTGACCGCGGCGGCCGCCGTCGGTCTCGACGATCCGGCGAAGAAGGAAATCGCCATGCAGATCGTCTCCAGCGCCGAGAACTCCTCGCTGGACTGGAAGGCGCAGTACAAGTACATCGAGGACATAGACGACGAGCGCGGCTACACGGCCGGCATCATCGGCTTCTGTTCCGGCACCGGGGACATGCTCGACCTCGTCGAGTACTACACCCAGGTCAAGCCGGGCAACATCCTCGCGAAGTACCTCCCCGCCCTGCGCAAGGTCGACGGCACCGACTCGCACGCCGGTCTCGACCCCAACTTCACCAAGGACTGGGCGAAGGCGGCCCAGGACGCCGAGTTCAGGAAGGCTCAGGACCACGAGCGGGACCGGGTCTACTTCAACCCGGCGGTCAAGCAGGGCAAGTCCGACGGGGTCGGCACCCTCGGCCAGTTCATGTACTACGACGCCATCGTCATGCACGGCGACGGCGGCGACTCCACCAGCTTCCGCAACATCCGCAAGCGCGCGCTGTCCAAGGCCAAGCCCCCGGCCCAGGGCGGCAACGAGACCACGTGGCTGAACGCCTTCCTCGACGCCCGTGTCTGGGCGATGAAGCAGGAGGAGGCGCACAGCGACACCAGCCGCGTCGACACCGCGCAGCGGGTCTTCCTGAAGAAGGGCAACCTGAACCTCAACACCCCCCTCGACTGGAAGGTCTACGGCGACTCCTTCCACATCGGCTGACGCAACGTGCGGCCGGGGCCCGGGTCCGGGTCCCGGCCGCGGCCGCGGCGCCGCGCGGCCGATCGGGCGATGCGGGAAGTGACCTTGACCCGCCAGTAACAGGGGCATAAATTCTGCCCCGGCTTGATCCAGCAGGACGGGCCCACCATCCGTCCTCTGGGGGGACTCGTGCACTACTACACCGACGTGCTGAAGAAGTACGCCGTCTTCTCCGGTCGCGCCCGCCGCCAGGAATTCTGGATGTTCGTCCTGTGCAACCTCGTGGTCGACGTCGTCCTCGTGACCCTGGACGTCGTCCTCGGCACGAGCGGCATCATCGACGGGGTCTACACCCTGGCGGTCCTCCTGCCGTGGGTCGGCCTCACCGTGCGCCGGCTGCACGACACCGGCCGGTCCGGCTGGTGGTACCTGCTCGTCCTGATCCCCCTCCTCGGCTGGATCTGGCTCATCGTCCTCATGGCCACCGAGGGCGAGGCCGGGCCGAACAAGTACGGCCCGAGCCCCAAGGCGATCCACGCCTGACCGGCCCGAGCACGCGCACACCCGGGCGCCGCCGCCGACGGAACACGTCGGCGGCGGCGCTCTCGCGTGACGGGCGTGACGCGCGTCTCCCGGGGCTCGGGGCAGGGGGCTGTCCGGACCGGCCCGATCACGAGATATCTTGATGTCGAGCAATGTTGCAGACGAGAGACGCAGACTGTGGAGCGGAGCATCCGGTGACTGACTCGACCATCATCTACACGCACACTGACGAGGCCCCGGCCCTCGCGACGTATTCGTTCCTGCCTGTGATCCAGGCATACGCGTCGACGGCCGGTGTGAATGTCGAGACCCGTGACATCTCCCTGGCCGGTCGGATCATCGCCAGCTTCCCGGAGTACCTCCAGGAGAGCCAGCGGATCGCCGACGCCCTGGCCGAGCTCGGCCAGCTGGCGAAGACGCCGGAAGCGAACATCATCAAGCTGCCCAACGTCTCGGCCTCGATCCCGCAGCTCAAGGCCGCGGTCGCCGAGCTCCAGGGCCAGGGCTACGCCCTCCCGGACTACCCGGACGACCCGAAGTCCGACGAGGACCGCGACGTCCGCGCCCGCTACGACAAGATCAAGGGCAGCGCCGTCAACCCGGTCCTGCGCGAGGGCAACTCCGACCGCCGCGCCCCCGGCTCGGTCAAGAACTACGCCAAGACGCACCCGCACCGCATGGGCGCCTGGACCCCCGAGTCGAAGACGAACGTCGCCACCATGGGCGAGAACGACTTCCGCTCCACAGAGAAGTCCGCGGTCATCGCCGAGGCCGGCACCCTGCGCATCGAGCACGTGGCCGCCGACGGCGCCACCACCGTGCTGCGCGAGTCCGTACCGGTCCTCGCCGGTGAGGTCGTGGACGCGTCCGTCCTGCACGTCGACGCGCTGCGCACCTTCCTCAACGACCAGATCGAGCGTGCCAAGGCCGAGGGCGTGCTGTTCTCCGTGCACCTCAAGGCCACGATGATGAAGGTGTCCGACCCGATCATCTTCGGCCACGTGGTCCGCGCCTTCCTCCCGAAGACCTTCGCCCGCTACGGCGAGACCCTCGCCGCCGCCGGCCTGTCGCCCAACGACGGCCTCGGCGCCGTCCTGAACGGCCTGGGCGCGCTGCCCGACGGCGACGCGATCAAGGCCTCCATCGACGCCGAGATCGCCGAGGGCCCGGCCCTCGCGATGGTCGACTCCGACAAGGGCATCACCAACCTGCACGTGCCGTCCGACGTCATCGTCGACGCCTCCATGCCGGCCATGATCCGCACCTCCGGCCACATGTGGGGCCCCGACGGCAACGAGGCCGACACCCTCGCCGTCCTCCCGGACAGCAGCTACGCCGGTGTCTACCAGGTCGTCGTCGACGACTGCCGCGCCAACGGCGCCTTCGACCCCTCCACCATGGGCTCGGTGCCGAACGTCGGCCTCATGGCCCAGAAGGCCGAGGAGTACGGCAGCCACGACAAGACCTTCGAGATCGCGACCGCGGGCACCGTCCGCGTCGTCGACGCCGCGGGCAACACGGTCCTGGAGCAGGAGGTCGCCGCCGGTGACATCTTCCGCGCCTGCCAGACCAAGGACCTGCCGATCCAGGACTGGGTCAAGCTCGCCGTCACCCGCGCCCGCGCCACCGGCAGCCCGGCCGTCTTCTGGCTGGACGAGGGCCGCGCGCACGACGCGCAGCTGATCGCCAAGGTCAAGACGTACCTGGCCGACCACGACACCGAGGGCCTGGACATCAAGATCCTCTCCCCGGTCGAGGCCACCGCCTTCTCCCTGGAGCGCATCCGCCGCGGCGAGGACGCCATCTCGGTGACCGGCAACGTGCTGCGTGACTACCTGACCGACCTGTTCCCGATCCTGGAGCTGGGCACCAGCGCCAAGATGCTGTCGGTCGTCCCGCTGATGAACGGCGGCGGCCTCTTCGAGACGGGCGCCGGCGGCTCCGCCCCGAAGCACGTCCAGCAGCTGGTCAAGGAGAACTACCTGCGCTGGGACTCGCTCGGCGAGTTCTTCGCGCTCGCGGCCAGTTTCGAGCACCTCGCCACCACCACCGGCAACGCCCGCGCCCAGGTGCTGGCCGACACCCTGGACCGCGCGACCGGCACCTTCCTCAATGAGGACAAGTCGCCGAGCCGCAAGCTGGGCGGCATCGACAACCGCGGCAGCCACTTCTACCTCGCCGCGTACTGGGCGCAGGAGCTGGCCAAGCAGACCGACGACGCCGAGCTGGCCACGGCCTTCGAGCCGCTCGCCAAGACGCTGTCGGAGCAGGAGGAGACCATCGTCGCCGAGCTCATCGCGGTGCAGGGCTCCCCGGCGGAGATCGGCGGCTACTACCAGCCCGACGCCGCCAAGGCCGCGGCGATCATGCGCCCGTCCGCGACCTTCAACCAGGCGCTGGCCCTCCTCGGCTGACACCTGAGTCGTACGCGTGACGTCTCCGCCCCGGCCGGCCTCGTGCCCGGCCGGGGCGGACCCGTCTCCGTACCCGGCCGCGATCCCCCGCCGGCCATGCGAGAACATCCCGGGACTCGGTGGCCGAGGGGCGGGCCCTGCGCTAGCGTTCGCTGGTCGGTGACCTTCGGGGGGTTCTGTGGCACGTGGTTCCAACTCGTCCTGCGGCGGCATCGGTTGCGCTGCGATCCTGCTCCTGACGTTCGTCCTGCCCACGCTCGGGTACCTGCTCTCGCTTCCGCTGACCCTGCCCGACCTGATGGCGGCGCAGACGCCGCCGCAGCAGCTGCACGGCTTCGTCCCGTACCTGGTCACCTACGCCATCCCGGTCGTGGTGGCGCTCGGCCTGGCACTGTTCGCCGGCCGGCGCCGTGCCTTCGTGTGGTGGCTGGTCCTGGCGCGGGCCGCGGCCCTGCTGGCGCTGGTCGCCCCGGCCCTGTGGTGGACCGAGAGCAAGGTCGGCGACCAGCCCCTGTGGAACGTCCGGGCGACGGCCGAGAGTCTGGCCGCCGGGCTGGTCGCGGCCGCCTTCGTCGCCGCGGTCCGCTGGTGGGACCGCTCCCGCGGCGGCACGCTCGCGCCGAAGGGCACCCAGCGGCCGGGCACCCAGCGGCCGGCTCCGGGCGAGGTCTGGCTGGCGATGGTGCCGCTCCGCGAGGATCCCGCGCGGCAACTGCGGCACTACTGCGTGGTGCTGGCCGCCCACGCCGACCACGCGGAGGTCGCCCAGATCACCAGCCGGGACAAGGACGGGCGGTCCGACCACATCCGGATGCCGAACGACGGCTGGGACAAGGTCTCCGGCCGGCCCCACTGGGTGGAGATCGGCCGGCCGCCGCGCCAGGTCGACTACCGGCTGTTCCTCAAGACCCGGCCCCAGGGGCACTGTCCGGCCCCGGTGTGGCGCCAGCTCAGCCGGTGACCGGGCCGACGTCAGAGCCGGTGGACCCGTTCCTGCTCGAAGGCCAGCGGAGACCGCCCGGACGCGAGGATCCGCAGTCCGGGGGCCACCGCGAGCAGACGGCGCAGCCAGGCCAGTGCTTCGGGGCCGAGCTGTTCGGTGCCGTCCAGGACGAGCAGCATGTCCCGTTCGGCCAGCCACGAGGCGGTGTCCGCCGTCCCGCACGGCAGGAAGCGCATGCCGCGTACGCAGCCCAGTTCGGCCGTCAGCTCGCGGACTCCGTAGCCGCCCCGGAGCGGGTCCAGGGCGATGACGGCCACCCCGTCGTAGAAGTTCGACGCGAGCCGCCGGGCGATCTCCCGTACGAGCAGGCTCCGCGGCCCGCGTAAACCTCCCGTCACCGTCACTACGCGCCCCCTGCGGACGGTGGTGAGCAGCCGGGACATCTCGGTGGACGTCGCGGGCAGTGTCGTTGCGGGCGAACCGGATTCCCTCATCGGCACGATGCCCCCCATTGCATGCGTGACCAAGCGCGGCAAAAGGGTTGTTTCAAGCCGCATGACGATGATTATCCGCCGCCTGCGCCATGAGGCCAGGGGAATGTCACATTCCGGAGAGAACGGGCCGCCGCGGCGCCCCGACGAGCTCGGCGGCCCGCCGAGCACAGCGACCCGCATCCGGCGTAGTTCCCGTCGGCCCTGTGACGTACGTGTCCGGGCGCGCGCACCCCGAACGGTTGTCGGGCAGCCGGTAATGGGCTCTACTGCTGTGCAGCCACCCACCGGGGGCATACGCACGGGGGAGGGGCCAGGATGAGCGCGGACCGGCGATCCGACGGGCGGGCCGCCCGTCGCGGTCCGCACCGGCACCGGCGCCGATCCGGCTTCCGGGGCCGCAGGCCGCTGCTCGCCCTGCTGATCTCCGCCTTCCTCCTGGTCGGGGTCTGCGCGGCCACCGGGATCGCCTGGGACCCCTTCAACGGGGCCTCACCTCAGGCCGGTTCGGCCCCCGCCATCGGCATCCCGTCGCCCACCGGGCCCGGCAGCGCCGCGCCCGGCGCCTCCGACCCGGCCACCCCGCAGCCGGCCGACAGCCCGCCGCCCACCAAGGGCGCGGCCGCCAAGGGCAACCCCAAGGGCGCGGTGGACACCGGGGCCGCCCGCCCCTCCGGCGCCCTGCCCTTCGACCTGCCCCAGCCGGCCGCCCTGCGCTCCGGCGCGGCGGGCGGGAAGCTGGTGTTCGCCCATTACTTCACCCCGTACCCCCTCTCCCTCGACAACGCGAGCGCGGACGGCGACTACTACACCCGCAACTACCTGAACCCGGGCGGCGAGAGCGGCAAGCACGAGAAGTACGGCGGCCTGCTGCGCGACCGGCCGCTGCCCACCCCGCCCAAGGCCGGCGACTGGGAGTACGCCAACCTCCAGCAGGAGGTACGCACCGCCCGCGCGGCGGGCATCGACGGGTTCACCCTCGACATGCTCTCCCTCTCCGGCAAGAACTGGGACCGCTCCAACCTCCTGATGGCGGCGGCCCGTTCGGTGGACCCGGCATTCAAGATCATGCTGATGCCGGACATGACCTCGCTGAACACCGACGACCCGGGCGTGCTCGCCGACGCGATCGCCACCCTCGGCGGCGCCCCCGCCGCCCACCGGCTCCCCGACGGCCGGCTCGTCGTCTCCCCCTTCAAAGCGGAGGCGAAGAGCGCGGCCTGGTGGACCCAGGTCATGGAGATCCTGAAGACCAGGCACGGCGTCCGCACCGCCTTCGTCCCGCTCTTCCTCGACTTCGGGGCCCACAACGGCGCCTTCGCCCCGATCAGTTACGGCTTCTCCGAGTGGGGCAGCCGCAGTTACGTCGGCCAGGAGAGCAGCACCCGCGACGTCCGCCGGGCGCACGACCTGGGCAAGATCTGGATGCAGCCCGTCTCCGTCCAGGACGCCCGCCCCAACCAGGGCATCTACGACGAGGCCGGCAACACCGCGACCCTGCGCTCCACCTGGACGCACGCCATCGAGGACGGCGCCGACTGGGTGCAGCTCACCACCTGGAACGACTACTCGGAAGGCAGCCAGTTCGCGCCCTCCCTGCACAACGGCCACGCCTACCTGGACCTGACCTCGTACTACCTCACCAAGTTCAAGACGGGCAGCTGGCCGAAGATCGTCCGGGACACGCTGTACCTCACCGCCCGCACCCAGTTCGCGAGCGTCGACCCGACGGGCGGCCAGTCGCTGCTGATGGCGCCGCGCAAGGGCAGCGCGGCGCCCCGGGACACCGTGGAGGTGCTCAGCTTCCTCGCCGAGCCGGCGGTCGTCCGTACGGCCGTCGGATCCGCGAAGGACACCCACGAGGCACCCGCGGGGATCCACTCGCAACTGCTCCCGCTGAAGCCCGGCACGGCCTCGGCCGAGGTGGTGCGGGACGGCAGGGGCGGCGCGGACGTGGAGCTGCCGTACCCGGTGGACCGCACGGTGGAGGTCCAGGACCTCCAGTACTACGCGGCGACCAGCGGACGGGAACAGTAGCGGAGCGCGGCGGCCACCGGCAGGCCACTCCGTCCGGATTGGCCTTGTGGGCTCGGCCGCCGCCCTTGCATGATCCGGAAGCAGGCCAGCCGCACCCGTCACCCGGAGGTACCCGTGACCGAGCACGCCACCCCGACCGCCTTTCCCGGAGGCTCCGCCCTGTTCCGGCTGGACCCGGGCGTCGCGCACCTCAACCACGGCTCCTACGGGGCGGTACCCCTCCCCGTCCAGGAGGTCCAGGAGGTGCTGCGTGCCGAGGCCCACGCCGACCCCGACGCCTTCTTCTACGCCGTCTCCGACCGGCTGGCCGGGGCCCGCGGCCGGATCGCGGCCCGCCTCGGGACGGACCCCGAAGGCCTCGCCTTCATCTCCAACGCCACCGAGGGCGCCAACATCGCGCTCGACGCCGTCCCGCTCGAAGACGGCGACGAGATCCTGGTCACCGACCACGGCTACGGCACCGTGACCGCCGCGGCCGCCCGCCGCGCGCCCGTCACCACGGTGGCCCTGGACCCGCACCTGCCCGACGAGGACGCCGTACGCGAGGCCGTGCTGGCGGCGCTCACGCCCCGCACGAAGGTGGCCCTCCTCGACCACGTCAGCTCGCCGACCGCCCGCCTCGTGGCCGGACCGCGGCTCCTCGCGGACCTCGCCGCGCGCGGGATCGTCACCGTCGTCGACGGCGCCCACACCCCCGGCGCGCTGGCCGAGCCGGTCGCCGGGGCCGACTTCTGGTTCGGGAACCTGCACAAGTGGGGCTACGCCCCTTCCGGCAGCGCGCTCCTCGCCGTCGCCCCCGCCCACCGGGACCGCGTCAGGGCCCTGGTGCCCTCCTGGGAGGACCACCGCGGCTTCCCCCGCTCGGTCGACTACCGGGCCACCGCCGACTACACCGGTTGGCTGGCCGCCCCGGAGGGCCTCGACCTGCTCGACCGCCTCGGCGCCGACAAGGTACGGGCCCACAACAGCGCGCTCGCCGCCTACGGTGCGGACCTGCTCGCCCGGATCCCCGGGTTCACCGCCCTCCCGCACACCCCGGTCCTGCCGATGCGCTCCCTGCTGCTGCCGCCCGGCGTCGCCGAGACCCAGGACGCCGCCCGGGCCATGCGCGAGGAACTCGCGGCGAAGCTCCGTATCCGGGTCCTGGTCTGGCCCCGGCCGGGCGGCGGCGGCCTGCGCGTGTGCGGGCAGGTGTACAACCACCCCGAGGAGTACGAACGCCTCGCCGCGGCCCTGCCCGCGTTCCTGGCGTAAAGGACGCTGGGCAGGGAGGCTCAGCCGCGCCTGAGCAGGTACGTGTCCATGATCCAGCCCTTGCGGGCGCGGGCCTCGGTGCGCAGCTCCTCGATGCGCCCGGCGACGTCCGCGAGCCTGCCCTGCACCAGGATCTCGTCAGGGGTGCCGACGTAGGCCCCCCAGTAGATGAAGAGGTCCTGGTCCAGGTGGGCGGTGAAGGCGTGCCGGGCGTCCAGCATCACCACCACGTCGTCCACGTCCTGCGGCCAGCCCTCGGCCAGCCGCCGCCCGGTGGTGATCTGGACCGGGCGGCCCACCCGGTTCAGGTTGGTCCGGTGCCGCGCCAGCAGCGCCGAGACGCTGCTGATGCCGGGTACCACCTCGTGCTCGAAGGCCACCCGGCCCCGCTCCAGCACCTCGTCGAGGATGGCGAGGGTGGAGTCGTACAGCGAGGGATCGCCCCACACCAGGAACGCCCCGGTCTCGCCGTCCGCCAGATCCTCCGCGATGAACCGCTCGAAGAGCTCGGCCCGCGCGCTGCGCCAGCCGTCCACCGTCGGGGTGTAGTCGGCGGGGGTCCGGTCCCGGTCCGGGTCCCGGCCCTCCACCAGCCGGTGGCCGGGGCGGGCGTGCTCGTCGAGCATCGCGCGCCGCAGCCCGGTCAGATCCGCCTTCTCCTCGCCCTTCTCCAGGATGAGGAACGCGTCCGCCGCGCCGATCGCCTTGACGGCCTGGAGGGTCAGGTGGTCCGGGTCGCCCGCGCCTATGCCGATCACTGAGAACTTCTTCACGGCGCTATTGTGCCCGTCATGCGCGTCGCCCTGTTCGTCACCTGCGTCAACGACGCGCTGTACCCGCGGACCGGCATCGCCGTCGTGCGGCTCCTGGAGCGGCTCGGCGTCACCGTGGACTTCCCGGCGGCCCAGAGCTGCTGCGGGCAGCCGCAGTACAACACCGGCTACCGGTACGAGACCGAACCGCTGATGCGGCGTACGGCCGAGGCCTTCGCGGGCTACCAGTACGTGGTCACCCCCTCCGGGTCCTGCGCCGCGATGATCCGCGAGCACTACCCGCGCATCGGCCGCAAGGCGGCGGGGGAGGGGCGCGGCACCGCACTCGCGGAGGCGGCGCGGTCGCTGTCACCCCGCGTGTACGAACTGACCGAGTTCCTGGTCGACGTCCTCGGCGTGACCGACGTGGGCGCGTACTTCCCGCACACCGTCACCTATCACCCCTCTTGTCACGGTCTACGGGGACTCGGGCTCGGGGACCGGCCGCGACGGCTGCTCGCCGCGGTCAAGGGCCTGCAGCTGATCGAGCTGCCCGGCGCCGAGGAGTGCTGCGGCTTCGGCGGGACCTTCGCGGTCAAGAACCCCGACGTGTCGGCCGCGATGGGCGCCGACAAAACCGCGGCCGCCCGGGCCACGGGCGCGGAGGTGCTGTGCGGCGCCGACAACTCATGCCTGGCCCACCTCGACGGCCTGCTGCGCCGGGCCGGAGCCCCGCTGCGCGCCCTGCACCTCGCCGAGATCCTGGCCGCCACGGAGGAGGAACCGCTGCGATGACGGGTGTCCATCTCGGCATGCCCGCGTTTCCCGACGCGGCCCGCGAGGCCGTACGGGACGACGTACTGCGCGCCAATCTGCGCCGCGCCACGCACACCATCCGCGACAAACGGGCCCGGGCGGTCGCCGAGCTGGCGGACTGGGACCGGCTGCGCGCGGCCGGCAAGGCCGTCAAGGACCACACGCTGCGCCATCTCGACCGCTACCTCGTCCAGTTGGAGCAGGCGGTGACGGCGGCCGGCGGGACCGTCCACTGGGCGGCCGACGCCGAGGAGGCGAACCGGATCGTCACCGGCCTGATCCGGGAGACGGGCGAGCGGGAAGTGGTCAAGGTCAAGTCCATGGCCACCCAGGAGATCGGCCTCAACGAGGCGCTGGAGGCCGCCGGGATCACCGCGTACGAGACCGACCTCGCCGAACTCATCGTCCAGCTCGGCCACGACCGGCCCTCGCACATCCTGGTCCCGGCCATCCACCGCAACCGCGCCGAGATCCGCGACACCTTCCGTGCCGAGATGGGCCGCCTGGGCCGGCCGGCGCCCGAGCCGCTCGGCGACGACCCCCGGGAGCTCGCCGAGGCGGCGCGCCTGCACCTGCGCGAGAAGTTCCTTCGGGCCAAGGTCGCCGTCTCCGGCGCCAACTTCATGGTCGCCGAGACCGGGACGATGGTCGTCTTCGAGTCGGAGGGCAACGGCCGGATGTGCCTGACCCTGCCCGAGACCCTGATCTCGGTGGTGGGCGTGGAGAAGGTGGTCCCGACCTTCCGCGACCTGGAGATCTTCCTCCAGACGCTGCCGCGCTCCTCGACGGCCGAGCGGATGAACCCGTACACGACGATGTGGACGGGAACGACGGACGGCGACGGGCCCCGTGCCTTCCACCTCGTCCTCCTCGACAACGGCCGCACCGACACCCTCGCCGACGAGGTGGGCCGCCAGGCCCTGCGCTGCATCCGCTGTTCCGCCTGCCTGAATGTCTGCCCCGTCTACGAACGCGCCGGCGGCCACGCCTACGGCTCCGTCTACCCCGGCCCCATCGGCGCCATCCTCAGCCCCCAACTGCGCGGCACCGGCAGTGAGATCGACGCCTCGCTGCCCTTCGCGTCGACGCTCTGCGGAGCCTGCTACGAGGTGTGCCCCGTCGCCATCGACATCCCCGAGGTCCTCGTCCACCTGCGCGAACGGGTGGCCCAGGGCGGACCGGTGACCCGGGACGGCATCCGCGTCACGGTCCGCCCCGCGCACGGCCGCACCGCCGAACGGGCCGCCATGCGCGCCGCCCGGCTCCTCCTGGACCACCCGGGAGCGCTCAGGGCGGGCGAGCGCCTGCTGGCCCGGGCCCGCCGGCTGCGCCCGCGCCGGCTGCCGGGGCCGGGGCGGGCCTGGACCGGCACCCGCGAACTGCCCGACATCCCGGCGGAGTCCTTCCGCGACTGGTGGACCCGAGAACGGGGGACCCCGCAGTGACGAGCAAGGACCGCATCCTGGCCCGCATCCGCCGGGCCGTGCCGGGCGGCCCCGAGGTGGGCATCCCCCGGGACTACCTCCGCGCGCACGGCGCCCGCACCCCGGCCGAGAGCGCCGACCTGCTCGCCGCCAACCTGGCCGAGTACCGCGCGACGGTCCACCGCACCGGCGAGGACGACCTCCCCATGCTGCTGATGCGGCTTCTGGCCGTGCGCGGTTCCCGGACGGTCCTCGTGCCGCCCGCGCTGCCCCCGCACTGGCTCGCCGCGGCCGACCCGACCCGCATCCACGACCGCGCCGGGTCCACCCCGTACCAACTGGACGAGGTCGACAGCGTGGTCACCGGCTGCGCCCTGGCCATCGCCGAAACGGGAACGATCGTCCTCGACGGCGGACCCGAACAGGGGCGCCGGCGCATCACCCTGATCCCCGACCACCACATCTGCGTCGTCCGCGTACCGGAACAGCTGGTGGACTCCGTGCCGCAGGCCCTCGAACGCCTCGACCCCGTCCGCCCGCTGACCTGGATCTCCGGACCCTCCGCCACCAGCGACATCGAACTGGACCGGGTGGAGGGCGTGCACGGCCCCCGCACCCTGGAGGTGATCCTCCTCGGCGCACAATGAGGTCATGCCCACCCACATCGCCCTCACCGCCCTCGTGGTCCACGACTACGACGAGGCCATCGACTTCTACACGCGCGCCCTCGGCTTCGACCTCGCCGAGGACACCGAGCGCCCGGACGGCTCCCGCTGGGTCGTCGTCCGCCCGCCCGGCGCCAAGGAGACCGCGCTGCTGCTGGCCCGCGCCAAGGACGAGGCCCAGCGCTCCCGGGTGGGCGACCAGACGGGCGGCCGGGTCGGCTTCTTCCTCTACACCGACGACTTCGCCCGCGACCACGCCCGGATGGCCGCCGAGGGAGTCCGCTTCCTGGAGGAGCCGCGCCACGAGGCGTACGGCTCCGTCGTCGTCTTCGAGGACCTCTACGGCAACCGCTGGGACCTACTCCAGCCCGCCCGCTAGCCGCGGCGCCTCCCGCGCGGCATCGACGGCCGGGCCGCCGTCCGCGACCCGGCCGGCCAGCTCCCGGGCCCAGCGCACCAGGCCCGCCACGTCGACCCCGTACGGCCCCCCGTCCAGCCCCTCGATCCCGGCGGCCCCGCGGCGCAGCAGCCGCGCCCCGCCGACCGGGTTCCCGCGCGCGGCGTGCGTCAGCCCGACCGCGAGCTGCGCGAGCCCCCGCCAGAGCGGGGCCGCGGCCCCGGGCCCGGACTTCCAGGCGTCCTCGAACACCTCGTGCGCGTGGAACGGCATCCCGGCGTCCAGCAGCCGCTGCGCCTCCCGGACGGTCTGGGCGGGGGAGCGCACCACCCCCTCGGGCTGCCGCTCCACCCCGGGCACCCCGTAGGGCAGCGGCCGCCCCAACCCGTCCCTGGGCCGAGCGCTGCGCGCCCGCCCTTCGGCATCCCGATCTCGTGTGTTCACCGCCCCATCCTCTCCCCCCTCGATTACCGGTGCATGCACACCCGTCTGCGTGGGGTAATGTTCTGCATGTGCCGCCGAGCAGGGGGAAACCCCAGGTCGAGAGCACATCGGGACGTGGCGCAGCTTGGTAGCGCACTTGACTGGGGGTCAAGGGGTCGCAGGTTCAAATCCTGTCGTCCCGACCATGCTTTTAGCAGGTCGGAGGCCGTTCTCTCATTGATGAGAGGACGGCCTTCCGTGCGTCCGGAGCCATGGTGGTCGCAGCCGCGCCGTACGGCCCGTCCCGTGGCTGGCCTTCTCGGCAGACGGGCCCGGCGAACGGTTCGTCAGGATCGCCGCGGGCTCGCGGCATTGTCCGTGCGCGATGGCGACCCGGGGCGGGATGGCGACCCAGCCGCGGCTCGATCGGGTCTTCGGCGTGGTGGCGGTAGGTGAGGAAGCGGGCGGCTTCCGCCGCCGTCCAGATCCGTCGCTCCGGCGGCGGCCGTTTCCGGCGGTACAGGCGCCAGCAGATCCCTGACCTGTCGAAAGCCGTGTATCGAGGTCGGCTGACCGGTGTTGGTCCGCACGCGTCCGGATCTTGGTCTCGAGCATGTACGGCAGAAGGATGAGCTTCCGCAAGCATCGCAGATTCCAGGTCTCAGAGCGCAATCACCTAGTAGATGCCGATGGATTCTGCTGCTACGGTACGCAGCTGCCGCCCGCCGCATCGGGCTGCACCCTGCGGAGATCCGAGGAGATGGATCCCATGAACCGTGCCTTCCACCACCGTCGTCGCCCCCTGGGCCGGGCTCTCGTCCTCATGGCCGGAGCCGCCCTCGCCGTGACCGTCCCGTTCGCCGCGTACGCCAATTCCGTCGGCGTCACGGTCCGCACCCCCGGAGCCACCGCCGGCCCCGCCGCCACCTTCGCCGAGATCACCACCGATGCCGCCTGCTCCAGCGGCCTGATATCCGGCGGCGGCATCAGCCAGGCCATCGGCACCGGCAGCTCCTCCAACGGCAACAAGATCAACGGCACCGTGCCCAGCCCCGACGGCAGCACCGAGTACCTCGGCTCCACCGGGGTCGTCGGCACCGACGTCACCCACTGGCTCGGCATCGGCGGCAGCGGCGGAGCGGTCAACGCCTCGTTCTCCAGCACCCCGTACGCCATGTGCTTCAGCAGCAGCCTCGTCAACCACACCCAGGTGGTGATGAACAAGCTCGCCGGTCCCACGACCAGCGGCACCGTCGGCCTCGTCACCGCGACCTGCCCGGCGAACACCCGCCTGATCGGCGGCGGCGCCCGCATCACCCCCGCGAGCGTCGGCAGCCTCAAGCCCATCGCGAGCTTCCCCACCTTCAACGACTCCGCCCACGGCTTCGGGCAGAAGGCCGCGGCCAACGGTGAGACGAACGCCGACTCCTGGAGCGCGGTCGGCTGGAACGGCGGAGGCGGCAACAGCAACAACACCACCTATGCCTACGCCATCTGCAGCGGGAACAACATCAACGTCAGCGGAGCCACGGTCACCGTCCGGCACACCTCCGTGAGTGGTCCCACCGCCGCCACCGCCGGGCAGACGGCCACCGTCGGATGCGGTCAGGGCGACGGCAAGCTGGTCAGCGGAGGCGCCGCAATCAGCGGCGGCAGCCTCACCACCACCAACTTCACGGGCCCGGGCTCCGTCGGCGACCACCTCAACGGGAGCTACCCGAGCACCTCCGGCGGCAGCCCCGTCGGCGACGGAACCACCACGGCCGCGTACTGGACCGCCGACGCCCACACCGGCGGCGGCAGCTCCCCGAGCACCTACACGGACGCGTGGGCGCTGTGCGCCGACGACGGCGTCTGATCCGGTTCGGCCCTCCCTTCCCCCAACACGGCAGAAGAACTGACAGATGAACACATCCCGCCCCGTGCGGACCCCTGCCCTTGTGCTGGCCGGCGCCACCGTTCTCGTCGCCGCCGCGCTCTACCCACCCGTCGCGACGGCCGCCGCGGCCGAACCCGTCTGCGGGACGACAGGTACGGCCACCACCGACAGCGGAGCCGGATGCGCCTGGACCGCGCCCGGCACCGACACCTTCACCGTCCCGGCCGGAGTCAGCTCCGTGACCGTGGACCTGTTCGGGGCCGAGGGCGGCAGCGCCGCCGGATACGTCGCCCCCAACCCGTCCAACACCGGGGCCCCCGGCGGTCTCGGGGGCCACACCCGCGCCACCCTGGCCGTCACCCCGGGCCAGGTCCTCCAGTTCACCGTCGGCGCCGCCGGGATACCCGGCAGCTCCCGGCACGGCGAGTACGCCCGGCCCGGTGGCTACGGCCACGGAGCGGGCGGCGGCGGCGCGCACGGCGGCGGCGGCTCCGGCGGCGGGGCCTCCGACCTGCGGACCGGCGCGTTCGGCCCGGCCGACCGAATCCTGGTCGCCGGCGGGGGCGGCGGCGCCGGCAACGGCGGGCCGCAGCTGCGCGGAGGCGACGGCGGCGGCCTGACCGGCGGGCCCGGTGGCCAGGCCGCCGGCCCCCAGGGTTCCGGAATCGCCGGCGGCGGCGCGAGCCAGACCGCCCACGGCACCGGCAGCCCCAACTCCCAGCTCGGCGGCCCCGGCATCGCGGGCGGCGACACCGACCCCAACACCGGCCTGCCCAACCCGGGCAGCGGCGGCCCCGGCGGCAACGGCGGGCGCGGTGGCAACGGCGGCGGGGGTGGTGGCGGCGGCTGGTTCGGCGGCGGCGGAGGGTCCGGCGGCGGCAACCCCGACAACCTCCCCGGAGCCGGGGGAGGCGGCGGCAGCGGCTACGCCGCGCCCACCGCCACCGCGGCGAGCCTGACCTCCGGCGACAACCGGGGCAACGGCCGGGCGGCCATCTCCTGGCGGTACGACACCACCCTCACCCTCACCACAGACGGCACCGACCTGCTGTACGGGCACTCCGCAACCCTCACCGCGGAGGTCACCTCGCCCGCTGGTGGTGCCCCGGCCGGCAGCGTCGCCTTCCTCGATGGTGACGAGCCGCTCGGAACCCTGACGCTGACGGACGGACGGGCGGTCTTCCACACCCCCGTCCTGCGCCCGGGCAGCCACTCGATCACCGCCCGGTACGAGGGCGCCGCGCTGTACACCCCCAGCAGCAGCCCCGAACCGGTAGTGGTCACCGTCGGGTTCAGCCGTCCCTGCCTGACCGGATCTCAAGAGGGTCCGCTGACGGTGGTCGCGGGAGAGTCCCTCTGCCTCGGTGCGGGAGCCCGGCAGTCCGGTCCGGTACGGATCGAGCCCGGTGGCGCCCTGGCCGCTTCGGGCGCGTCGTTCAACGGGAGGTTCTCCGCCGAGGGGGCCCTCGCGCTGTCGCTCTGCGGTGTGCGCATCGACGGCGCCGTGACCGTGCGCGAGACCGTCGGCCCGGTCATTCTGTGCGAAGGCGGTTCGGTCACCGGTCCGGTCACCCTCGAGTCCAACGCCAGCGGGACCACCCTGTCCGGCACGACCATCACCGGACCCTTGAGGTGCGAGGGCAACAGGCCGGCCCCGGAGCTGCCGGGCGTCATCGTGCAGGGTCCCCGCTTCGGCCAGTGCCGTTGATCCCGATGGGCAGGCTGCGGTGACCACCGGCGTGGTCCGGGGACGTGGATCCCCGGACCACGCCGGCCGGTTCGGTACTTCCGCTCCGCTCCATGCCCGAGTGGGCGGCCCGAGGCGGTGGATCATCCAAACGCCTCGCGGTTCGGATCCGCAACCCGCAAGGGCCTACTCGGTTGGCGCATGCGATGCGCCTGCGCAAGGGCGCGGACAGCGTGCCTTAGTGTCGGAGAAAGCCCAGGCCGCAGCAGGGTCTGCGGTTCGGAACGATTCTTTTGTGAGGCGTTTTCCATGAGCCTGAGCATCCGCAACCAGATCCCCGGCACGGTTACGGCTGTCGCCACCGGTGAAGCGATGGCCACGGTGCGGGTACGTCTGGCAGGCGGTCAGGACATCACCGCCGCGATCACCGCCGACGCCGTCAAGGACCTCGGCCTCGCCGAGGGCTCCGAGGTGAAGGCGCTCGTGAAGGCCACCGAAGTCGCGCTCGCCACCGCCCCGGTGGAGAACATCTCGATCCGCAACCAGATCGCGGGCACCGTCACGGAGGTCGCGACCGGCGGCGCCATGGGCTCCGTCAAGGTCACCGTCGAGGGCGGTGAGCTGACCTCCGCCATCACCAAGGACGCCGTCGACGCGCTCGGTCTGGCCGCCGGGAGTGCCGTGGTCGCGCTGATCAAGTCCACCGAGATCTCGCTCGCCGGCGCCTGATCAACCTCCACGGGCCGTTCGTACGACGACGAGCGGCCCGTGCTCACACAGCGCTGCCGCGATCGAGGGCGAGCCACACCCGGTCGCGGGTCACCGGCAGCTCGGTGAAGCGGATTCCGGTGGCACCGCACGCGTTGGCGAAGGCCGGGGCGACCGGCTTGAAAGGGCTCTCGCTCATCGACTTGGCGCCGAGCGGCTCGATGGCGTCGGAGGTCTCCATGAAGTGGACCTCCGTACGGGGGACATCGGCGTGCTGCGGGAGCCGGTACCGCCGGAAGGCGGCGGTCGTGACCTCGCCGCGCCCGTCGACCCGTACGTTCTCGAAGAGCGTGGCCCCGAGTGCCTGGCCACGCCGCCCTCGGCCTGGCCCCGGCACTGCATGGGGCTCATGACCTTGCCCGCGTCGGCGGCGTGCACGCTGCGCAGGATGCGGATCTCGCCCGTGCCGGGGTCGACGGCGACCCGGAACCACTGGGCGTTGAAGGCGACCGAGCGCGGGGAGCCGCCCCAGTGGCCGTCGGCCGCCAGTTCCTCCGCGGTGCCCCTGGCGTGCGCCGCCTCGTACAGCTCCTTCAGGGGGACTGCGCGGCCCGCGCAGTCGAAGGCCTCGGCGCCGAGCACGCACAGGTGCCGGGCGACGCCGGTGTGGCGGGCGGCGAGGGTCTTCAGCCGCTCGGCCAGGGACGTGGCCGCGAGGAGAACGGCCTTGCCCGCGACGACCGTGCCGGCCGAGCCGAAGGCGCCCGTGTCGTGGCGGACGACGTCCGTGTCCGACTGCCGGATGCGGATGCGGTCCTCCGTCGTGTTCAGGGCGCCGGCCGTGATCTGCTGGTGGACGGTGCCGTTGCCGAACTCGGCGGTCCATGTGCCTACGGGTGCCCGGTGGGCCGCACGGCCCGGTCAGTGAACGTGCCGGAGGTCGAGGAGGCGCGGCTCGGCCGGGGCCGGGCGGGCGTCGATGTGGAGGCGGGTGAGGGCGCTGACGTAGCGCGCTCCGCAGCGGTCCGTCGGCACGACGAGCTGACTGCCCTCGGCGTCGAGGTCCCGCCCGTCCATGCGGGTGGCCAGCAGGATGGGGGCGTCGCCGAAGTCCTCGTCGACCTCTGCCCAGGCGAGCACGCTGTGGTGGCCGTCGCCGCCTTCGGCGGTGAGCAGGAAGCGTGAGCGGTCCTTGCGGCGGCGAGGGTCGAACGCGGGCTCGGCCGCGGAGATGACCTCGCGAAGCAGCGGGCCTTCGAAGCTGTGGCGCTGAGGTCCGGCGGTCGCGCAGTCGAACACCACCTGCGCCTGATGCTGCGGCCATCGGGTCCGCAAGTGCTCGACGGTGAGAGCGATGGGCCGCCGGACTTCGCCGGTGATGAGGAGCGCCGGAGCGGCCGGTGACGAGATCGCGGGCACGCCGGTGAGCGGCGAGGTGTCGGTCCCGTGCATGGCTGCCTCCAGTGCGGGTGGGCGGGTGCCTCCCCCTTCATGCCCACGTGACGCTAAGTGGAATCTCATTTCCGAAGAAAATCCGATGAAGATCTCGCATATGAGAGCAGTAGGGCCAGGATCGTGGAGCAGGAGCGTCGCGAGGTCCTGTGTCGGAGAGGGGCTCCGGCGGCGGAACGTCCGACCGTCGCACCCGGGGATCTGGTCGGGGCTGCGAGAGCCGGGAACCGCACCGCTTCCCGGCTAGCGTCTGGTTGCCCGGCGGGGCCGGCCTTTTCGGCGCGCGAAAGCGCCGGGCGACATCAGTCCGCGGGCCGCTCCGCGGACGGTCTCACGCACTACGCACCATGGCCGGGAGAACGCCGTGTCCGTACCGTCGGCGATCGACCACACCGCCAAGAAGCACAACCCGCAGCTCGCGTACTGGATGGTCCAGGCCGCCGACCTCGCCTACAAGGACGAGGCCACCATCGATGCCAAAGCCCGCGACTGGGGGGGGCGTCGCGCTCGCCTCCTGGTCCACCCGGGAGGCGGCTTCTCGGCCTTCGACGCTAGCAGGGGGCAGGCCTTGGTGTGGGGCGGGACCCGCCCCGGCTGCACAGGACGTGCGGGGGAGAGGATGCGAGGCTGGAGTGAGGGGCCCGCGAGTGGAGGTCCGTGGATCCGGCCCGCCGGGACCAGGACCGCGCGACCAACCCGGAAGGCAGGTGCGACCCATGCACACGTCGACCCGTATCGCCGGTGTCCTCACCGGCCTGACCCTCACCCTCGGCGGCGCGGTCCTCGCCGCCCCCGCCGTCCGGGCGGACATCCCCGCCTGCACACAGATGGCCGCACAGGCCGGTGCCACCGCCTCCGACTCCGTCACAGCGGCCTGCAGCCGTGGCGTGGTCGGAGACTTGCAGAGTTGTGTGGCCGGGCTGACCGAGGCCGGAGTGGCGGGCGGCGCCGCGAACGGCGCCTGCCGGGCGGCGGCCGCCGAACCGCGTTAGAGGACCGCGCGCGGCAGCCGGCCGCCCGCTGCTCACCGACGCGCACGCGGCGTACCGATGCGGCCGGTCGAGCGCGGTGGCGTCATGCCTCTCCGGGGCCGGGCAGTCCCTGCCCGGGCGCGGCGCCCGGCCTCGCCGCGCGGGCCTCATGCGGAGCGCCCATGCTGAGGAGGAGGGCGCCGTCGTCCTGAGACTTGTCCTTCCCGAAGGCCGAACGAAGGCGCCCGAGAGGAGGAGGAAGTCATGCGCATGCGAAGAATCCTGGGTCTCGCCCTGGCCGCGGCAACCCTCGCCGGCATGAGCGCCGTCGGCGCTGTCAGCGCCGGGGCCGCCTCGTCTCCGAACATCAGCAGAGACGAGTGCACGGCCGCCGGCGGACAGATCACATCACGCCCCTACGCCGGCTACTCCTGCACGCTGCCTGACGGGACCACGCAGCCGATCACTTGACCAGTCGGCGCGCGGCCGGGCAACCAGTTGTCCGGCCGGTGCACCCGGTGCGGTGCGTACGGGGTGAGGGCCCCCGGTCCACCGTCGGGTGGCTCGCCCACGCCCGTCTCGACACAGAGGCACCCGCGGTGTGGGCTGTGGGGCGTCACTTTATGGCGACTTGATATGACGACTTGATATGACGACTTGACCTACGGCGCCTACGAGACGGCGGCGTAACAGCACGACCAAGGAGCCGACCGGCACGGTACACCGCCGGTCGGCTCCGCCGTGCTCCTCGACGACCCCGGGGAAGACTCCGCCGTTCGGCCCATCAAGGGCACCGGCCACAACGCCGAAAAGGATCAAGCGGAGTCGCCCCACCCCCGCGTTCCGGTACTCCTCCGCGCCCCAGGCCGTCCTGATGACGGCGGTCCCGTACCCCGGCCGTCAGGCCCGGAGGAGATCCCGCATGCGCGTCTTCCTGCCCCTGACCGCCGTCGCCACCGCCGCGCTCCTGCTCGTCACGGTCACCGGCGCGACTCCCGCCGCAGCAGACCGGAACCCCGACGGCACACCACTGACTAAGGTGTCCCAGGGCGACCCGTACGCGGACTGCACCATCGGCGCGAGGTCCCCCGACAGCATCGTCTACCCGGGCACCGAGGTCGAGCCGTACCTGTCCGTCGATCCGCGCGACCCCAAGCGCGTGGTCACCGTGTTCCAGCAGGACCGCTGGAACGACGGCGGCGCCCGTGGCCTGGTGGCCGGCTGGACCACGGACGGCCGTACCTACCACCGCAGCACGCTGCCGTTCAGCCTCTGCGCCCCGGGCGGCGCGGACTTCGAACGGGCCACCGACCCCTGGGTGAGCACCGGACCGGACGGCACCGTCTACGCGAGCGGCGAGGGCGTCGACTTCACCAAGAGCACGCGCAGCGCCCTCCTGGCCGCCACGTCCCGCGACGGCGGCCGCACCTGGCGGAACCTCACCACCACGCACGTCGACGAGCAGCCGTTCTTCAACGACAAGCCGTCACTCACCGCCGACCCGATCCGCAACGGCACCGCCTACCAGGTCTGGAACCGCCTCGACAACGACCCACCCGGCCCCGGCTCTCTCGACGGTCCCGGCTACATCTCCCTGACCCGCGACGGCGGCCGCACGTGGAGCGAGGCCCGGCCGTTCGTCGACACCAGCACCGTGCCCAACACCCAGACCATCGGCCATCTGATCGTCGTCGACCGGCACACCGGCACCCTGTACGACTTCTTCGACCGGATCACCTACGCCGACGACCTGAGCACCGTCGTCGAAGCCCACTACGCGATGGTCACCTCCACCGACGCCGGAGAGACCTGGAGCGCCCCGGTCACCGTGGCCAAGGACACCTCCGTACCGGAGGTCGACCCGAACGACCCCACCACACTGCTGCGCGCCGCGTCCACCCTGCCCAGCCCGGCCGTCGACCCCAGGACAGGCACGCTGTACATGGCCTACGAGGGCTCGGACTTCTCCGGCGGCAGGTTCAACTCCGTCCAGCTCGTGCGTTCCACCGACTGCGGACGCACCTGGGGGGCCCCCGAGCTGATCAGCCCGGAAGGCGTGCCGGCCTTCTCACCGTCGATCGCGGTCGACGAGCGGGGCACGGTCGCGCTCACCTACTACGACCTGCGCTTCCTCAAGCCGGGCGACACCACCACCCTGCCCACCGCCTACCAGTTGGCCACTCTGCCGCACGGAGACCCGGAGCTCCGGACCGAACGACGGATCTCGCGGGTCTTCGACTGGCTGCAGGCGCCGTTCGCCGGGGGCTACTTCCTCGGCGACTACCAAGGCCTGGTGGCAGACGGCAAGGGAGTGCGGGCGGTGCTCACCGAGACCCACTCCGGCGCACCACAGAACCGCACGGACGTGTACACCGGAAGCCTCCGCACCCGGTGACCGATCCGGAGGCCGTCGCCCCCCTGTCCAGGGCCGCGTCACCTACGGCATGAACCAGCTCAACAGGGCGCTCGCCTTCAGCGGCGTGCCGGCCGGCGTGCTCGTCGTCAACACGTACCAGACCGCGCCCACCGACGTCCCAACGAGAACGTGAACACGCTGCCCGTTCCGTACCACTGCGAGGCGGCGTCTATCGGCCAGATGTGGAGGACCGGTCGGGCGTCCGCCAGCCAGTTGTGCGGCGGCGGGCTCCGGCCCGGCGGATGCCATCCGGTTTCTGCCGTATCGTGCCGTGTTCAGGTCAGAGGTCGTACCGGACGCAACCGATACGGCCGTGAGGCCGTCTTCGGGGTCGCTGTGGGGCCGGGGCGCGGTGATGTGCGCGGGTCGGTTCCGGGGCACCCGGGCTACCCGCCGGACCAGCGGCCGCCCGGTGTCGGGGACACCCAGAGGTTCATCTGGTGGTGACGCGGGCAGGCTCTTCGATGATGCTTTCGTCCCACTATGGTGTGATAAGCAGGCTGTAAACGGTGGAGTTGCCGGGGGGTGCCCCACCGCGATCGCAAGACCAGTGGGGAAGGAAAACGGGGCTTATGGGGGACGACGGCATCCGGTTCACCGTGCTCGGAGCCGTACGGGTCGTCCGGGACGGAGGCGTTCTGGCCACCGGGTCGCCGCAGCAGCAGGCGCTGCTGGCGGCGCTGCTCATGCGGGCCGGCCGGGCCGCCCCCGCACACGAGCTGCTCGCCTCGATCTGGGGCGAGGAAGCACCGGACTCCGCCCTGTCGAGCCTGCGCACCTATGCCTGGCGGCTGCGCCAGATCGTGGAGGAGGACCGCACCGCGCCCAAGGTCCTCGTTTCCCTGCGCGACGGCTACCAACTGCTGGTGCCACCCCGCTCGGTGGACGCGCTGTACGCCGAGGAACTGGCGGCCCAAGCCGCGCGGGCCCGGGCGGCCGGGCGCGAGGAGGAGTGCGGCAGGCTGCTCGCCGAGGCCCTCGGCCTGTGGAGCGGCGAGCCCCTGGCGGGCGTGCCGGGACCGTTCGCCGAGCAGCAGCGCTCGCGATTCACCGCGCTGCGGCTCGCGCTGGTCGAGGAGCGCTTCGAGCACGACCTCCGGCAGGGGCGGCACGCGCTCGTCATCCCTGACCTCATCGGCTTCACGCACGAGCAACCGCTCCAGGAGCGGCCGTACGGCTTCCTGATGCGGGCGCTGTACGCGATGGGACGGCAGGCCGACGCGCTCGCGGTGTTCGGCCGGGCCCGCCGGGTCCTGGCCGAGGAGCTGGGCATCGACCCCGGGCCCGAACTCAACTCGCTCCACGAGCGGATCCTCGCGAACGACCCGCTCCTGATGGGCCATCTGGCCGAGGTACGGGACCAGTCGGCCGACCTCTCCGCCCCCGAACCGGAACCGCCCGCCGAGGCGCCCAAGGAAGCACCCGCGCCCACCCGGCCCGCCCAGCTGCCTGCCGACATCGCCGACTTCACCGGCCGAGAGGAGCAGGTCCAGGACCTCTACCAGGCCCTCACCGACCCCGCCCGCCCCTCCCTCGCGGTGGTGTCCGTCACCGGCATGGGCGGCATCGGCAAGAGCACCCTCGCCCTCCAGGTCGCCCACCAGGCCAAGCAGGACTTCCTCGGCGGCCAGCTCTACGCGGACCTGCGCGGCAACGGCCTGGAGCCCGCCGACCCGGGAGCCGTCCTGGGCAGCTTCCTCACCGCGCTCGGCATCCCCGGCCAGAGCATCCCCGCCTCGACCGAGGACCGGGCCCTGCTCTTCCGTACGACCCTCGACGGACGCCGCATCCTGGTCGTGCTCGACAACGCCCGCGACCCCGCTCAGATCAGGCCGCTGCTGCCGGGCTCCGCCGACTGCGGAGTGATCGTCACCAGCCGGGCCATGCTCGCCGGGCTCTCCACCACCATCCAGAGCGACCTGGACGTCTTCGACACCGCCGAGGCGATCGCCCTGCTGCGGGCGATCGTCGGAGCGGGCCGCATCGGCGAGGAACCGGAAGCCGCTGCCGAACTGGTCGCCCTGTGCGGCCACCTCCCGCTCGCCGTGCGCATCGTGGCGGCGCGGCTCGCGGCCCGGCCCCGGTGGCGGGTGGCGACCATGACCGGCCGCCTCGCCGACGAACGGCTGCGCATCGGCGAGCTGCGCGCCGGAGACCTGGCCGTGTCGGCCGTCTTCGAACTCGGCTACCGCCAGCTGACCCGTCCCCAGGCGCGGGCGTTCCGGCTGCTCGCGCCGTTGACCCGGCAGGGCATCGGAACGGCCGCCGCGGCGGCCGCGCTGGGCCTGGACGAGTACGACGCCGAGGAACTGCTGGAGGCGCTGGTCGACGCGGCCATGCTGGAGGCACCGCTGCCCGGCCACTACCGCTACCACGACCTGGTGCGCTCCTTCGCGCTCCAGCTCGTGGTGTCCGATCAGCCGGGATCCGAGGGGGCGGACGGCGACGAAGGGGCCGCGGCACTGGGGCGGCTCCTCGACTTCCTGCTGGACGGATCGTGTTCGGCCTTCCAGACGATGGTGCCGGGCGACCCGGTCGGCGCGATCCTCGGCGGCAGGCCCGAGTCCGGGCCGCGCTTCGCCACGCTGGCCGAGGCGCGCGCCTGGGTGACCGAGGAATTCGACTGCGCCGCCAACGCGGCGGCCCTGGCCGCCCAGAGCTCCCCGGGCGGCCCCACCCGGACCCTGCGCAACGCCAGCGACCTGCTGGTCGCCCTCAGCCCTTTCGGACAGGACATCCAGTACCTGCAACTGGCCACGGCCGCCCGCAAGGTGGCCGACGCCGCAGCGGCGCGCGGCGACGACCAGGCCGAGGCGCGGGCGCGGTTCGTGTGCGGCAACGCCGCCCTCCAGCACACCCGGCTGGCCGAGGCCGAGCTGCACGCCCGGCTGGCGACCGAGGCCTGCGGGCGGGCCGGGGACGACGTCATCCTGCGGCAGATCCTCAACGACCGGGGCCTGATCGCGCAGTGGCAGCGGCGCTTCACTGACGCGGTGGACTTCTACGACCGCGCGGTGGAACTGGCCCGGCGACTGGGACACCGCTCGGGGGAGCTCACCACCGAACTGAACGCCGCCCAGGCCCGGCTGCGCAGCGGCCGCCCCGCCGACGCGGTGGTGGTGTGCGAGGCCGCCCTGGACCGGCTGCGCACCGAGCAGGACCCGCACGTGACGTCGTACGCCTGGTACGTCCACGGCATGGCGCTGCACGAGCTGGGGCGGCACGCGGACGCCGTCGTCAGCTACACCGCCTGCCTGGAGGTCTGCGCCTCGGCCCGGCTGCGTGGACGGGAGTCCCAGGCGAGGTTCCGGCTCTCCGACAGCCTGCGGGACCTGGGCAGGTACGACGAGGCGCTGGCGGAGGCCGAGCGGGCCCTGGCCCTGAGCGAGGAACTGGGCTCCCAGCGGGAGCGCGGGCACTGTCTGCTCGCCCTGGCCCGCGCCCTGGCCGAGACCGGCGACGGCACGGCGGCGCTGGCCCGTGCCCGCCAGGCCCGCGACATGTTCACCCTCCTCGGGCTGCCCGACGCGGACCAGGCCGAGGACCTGGAGCGGTCGCTCGGCGGGCCCGTGGGCGCGAACGGCTGAACGGCTGAACGGTTGAACCGCTGAGAGGCTGAGAGGCCCGGTGACGGGAGGCACCGGGCGGCCTGGTCGATGACCGCGCCCGGGGCCCGTGGCGGGCTGTGGTTCAGCCCTGGCTGTTCCACTCGGTCGGGTCGATCGGGCCACCGGCGAGGACGGTCACGGTGTGCTCCGGCGCCGGAGCGTCCTGGTGGGAGACGGCCACGGAGAACAGCGAGGCGGCGCAGCCGACGGCGACGAGGATCGCGGCCTTGCGCAGGACCAGGGACTTGATGGATCGCTTCATGGGGTAGCCGTCCGCTTCGTGGATCGATGCCTGTGTACGGGAGAGAGCCGGTGAGACCGTGAATCTTTCGGCTGCTCGACAGCAAGACTGGTCCAGTCCGCTCTACGACGGATATATGCGGGATAACCGGCTCCCCGCCCGATGCCGGCGCACCTGAGGATCCTGCGTATATGCGCCCCGTGCAGCATTCCGACCGTGCGGTGGTCGGCCTCTGAGCCGGTGCCGCCCGCCGGACCCACCACCCGGTCCGTCCGGACCGCGCACCGCCCCGGCCCCGGCCGGCCCCGACCACGGACCGTACTCCCACAGCTGCCCCCGAACCGCCACACGATGGACCCGGGCCAGCGGAGGTTGCCATGACTGCCCTTCCGTCTCCTTCGACCGCGCACCCCTCCTCTGCCGCGCACTCGGCCGACCTCAGTTTCGAACTGCTGGGCGAGGTCCGGGGCTGGCGCAGCGGCGTCGAGCTCCAGCTCGGCGCGCCCCGCCAGCGCGCCCTGCTCGCCGTCCTGCTGCTGCGCGCCGGTTCGCCCGTCGGCCGCGACCACCTGATCGACGGGATCTGGGGCGACACCGCCGTGCTGGACGGCGCCAATCTGGTGCAGGCGTACGTCTCCAAGTTGCGCAAGCTGTTCGAGCCCGACCGGGCACCGCGCACCGCCGGAGGCGTGCTCACCCGGGTCGGAGCCTCCTACCGGCTCTCCATCGAGCCCCAGCAGTGCGACCTCGGCCGGTTCGAGCAGTCGGTGGCCGACGCCCGGGCGCTGCGGGCGGCCGGGCAACCCGACGTCGCCGAACGGACCCTGGCCGCGGCCCTGGCTTCCTGGCCCGGCCCCGCGCTCACCGGCGTGAGCGGCCCGCTGCTCGACGTCGAACGCACCCGGCTCGCGGAGCTGCGGCTGGCGGTCGTCGAGGAGCACGCCGAGCTCTCGCTCGAACTCGGCGGCCACGCCCGCCTGGTGCCGCACCTGCTCGTCCTCACCGCCGAACACCCGTACCGCGAGCGGCTCTGGGCGCTGCTCATGGTGGCGCTCTACCGGGGCAGCCGGCAGGCCGACGCGCTGGCCGCCTACCAGCGGGCCCGGCACACCCTGATGGAGAACCTGGGCCTGCTGCCCGGCCCGGAGCTGCGGGGGATAGAGGAGGCGATCCTCGGGGGACGCCCCGACCCGTTCGCCCGCTTCGCACCGGCCGAGGCGGTCGGCACCGCGCCGGTCCACGACGGGCTCGGCGGCGTACCGGCCGCGTCGTACGGCGCGACACCGGAACCCGGCCGCCCCCACCTGACCTTGGTCGACTCGGCCCCGCTCACCGCACCCGCGCCCCGCACCGCCACCCGCGGCCCCTGGGCCGACGGTGCGGCCCGCCTGGCCCGCTGAGGCCCCTCCGACATACCCACCGGACCGCTGAACGCAGCGTCCTCCTTCCCCGTCCGTCCGTCGCCCCACCGCCGTGCGCCGAGCCTTCGGGCCCGTGCACGGCGGCGTTCGCCATGGCCGGAATCCCGTCGAGACAAGAAAGCGCCACCCCATGACAGTCCAGACCGACACGGCCCCGCCGGACGATCCCCGCCCGGTCCCCGGACCGGAGGCCGCCGCGGTGACCCCGGCCGACCCCGGCACGCCCGCCCCCGCCCCCGCGCCCCGCACCCGGCGCCGACGCCTGCGGCGGATCCTCACGCGCACCGCGGTCGCCCTCACCGCCCTGGTGCTGCTGGCAGCCGGCAGCCTGGCCGGGTACGCCTACTGGACGGTCCAGCGCTCGCTGCCGCAGCTGTCCGGCAGCACCGGCGTGCCCGGTCTGCGGGGCGAGGCCCGGATCGTCCGGGACGCTTCCGGCATCCCGCAGATCTACGCCGACAACGCGCACGACCTGTTCATGGCCGAGGGCTACGCCCAGGCCCAGGACCGGTTCTGGCAGATGGACACCCAGCGGCACGTCACCTCGGGCCGGCTCGCCGAGATGTTCGGTCCGAGCCAGGTGCAGACCGACAAGGTGGCGCGCACTTTCGGCTGGTACCGGGTGGCCGAGCAGGAGGTGACCATGCTGTCGGCGGAGACCCGGGCGTACTTGCAGGCCTTCTCCGACGGAGTGAACGCCTACCTCGCCCGGAACCAGGGCGCCGAGCTGTCGGTGGAGTATCCGGTGCTCGGCTTCGTCTCCGGCGACTACCGGCCCGAGCCGTGGACCCCGGCCGATTCGGTGTCCTGGCTGAAGACCATGGCCTGGAACCTCAACACCGGCATGATCGACCAGTTCCAGCAGGCGATGCTGGCGGCGCGGCTGCCCGCGGGTACGGCTGACGACCTCTTCCCCGGCTACGACTTCCAACGCTGGTCGCCGATCGTCCCCGACCGCGCACCCGCGACCGCACCCGCACCCGCACCCGTGACCGCAGCGGCGGCCCCGGTCCCGGCGGCGCCCGCCGCCGGAGCGGCGCCCGTCGTCCCCGCCGCGGCCTCCGCCCCGCTGGCCGACAGCGCGGCGGTGCGGGGCGTGCTGGCCGCCGTCCTCGGCCCGCAGGGCATCGGCATCGGCTCCAACTCCTGGGTGGTGGCGGGCAGCCGCACCACCACCGGAAAGCCGCTGCTGGAGAACGACCCGCACCTGACCCCCTCGCTGCCGGGCATCTGGTACCAGGTCGGTCTGCACTGCACCCGGATCGGCCCCGACTGCCCTTACGACGTCAGCGGCTTCACCTTCGCGGGGATGCCGGGCGTGGTGATCGGCCACAACGCCGACATCTCCTGGGGCTTCACCGACCTGGGCGCCGCCGACTCCGACCTGTTCGTGGAGAAGGTCAGCGGTTCCACTTACGAGCACCAGGGCGAGCAGCGGCCGATGACCGTCCGCCAGGAGCAGATCAAGGTGGCCGGTGCCCCTCCGGTGGATCTGACCGTCCGCTCGACCCTGCACGGCCCGCTGATCTCCGACGTGCTCAAGTCCGCGGACGAGGTGGCCGACGAGGGCAAGGAGCCCGACGTCCCGCCGCGCGGCGCGCAGGAGGACTACGCGGTGGCGATGCAGTGGACCGCGCTCGACCCTGCCCCCACCATGGACGCCCTCTTCGCCCTGGACCGGGCCGCGAACTGGAACGAGTTCCGCGCGGCCGCCGAGGTCTTCGCCTCGCCGGTGCAGAACATGATCTACGCGGACACCGCCGGGAACATCGGCTACCAGACGCCGGGCCGCATACCCGTCCGCAAGGCGGGTGACAGCCGCCACCCCGTACCGGGCTGGACCGGGGCCTACGACTGGACCGGCTACCTGCCCTTCGACCAGCTGCCCACGAGCTTCAACCCTCCGGAGGGCTACATCGTCACCGCCAACAACGCGGTGGTCGGCCCCGGCTACCCGCACCTGATCGGCAGCAGCTGGGGCACCGGCTACCGCAGCCAGCGGATCGCCCAGCTCATCGAGCAGGGCGGAAAGCTGGACGTCGCGGCGATGGAGCGGATCACCCAGGACAGCTGGAACGGCAACGCCACCACCCTGGTGCCCCGGCTGCTCCAGGTCGGGGTCGGCCCCGACGCCGGACCGGCACAGGACCTGCTGCGTGACTGGGACTTCACCCAGGGCGCCGACTCGGCCCCGGCCGCCTACTTCAACACGGTCTGGCGCGAACTGCTGCAGAGCGCGTTCACCGACCGGCTGAGCCAGGCCGGAGTCAAGGGCTACGCCTACCCGGACGGCGGCGGTCGCTGGTTCGACGTGGTGCGCGGCCTGCTCGACAAGCCGGACAGCACGTGGTGGACCAGCGCCGCCGACCCCTCCGTGCGCGGCCGCGACGCGATGCTGCGCCAGGCGATGGAGCGGGCCGCCACCGACCTGCGCAAGCGGCTCGGCGACGAGCCGCGCAAGTGGCGATGGGGCGCCCTGCACACCCTGACGCTGGAGAACCCGACCCTGGGCACCGGCGGCCCGGCCCCGCTGCAGTGGCTGCTGAACGCCGAGCCGGTCGGGGTCGGCGGCGGTACCGATTCGGTGCTGGCCAACGGCTGGGACCCGCAGAAGGGCTTCGAGGTGATCTGGGTGCCCTCCATGCGGATGGTGGTGGACCTGGCGGACTTCGAGCGCTCCCGCTGGATCAACCTGACCGGCGCGTCGGGCCACGCCGGCGCGGACACCTACACCGACCAGACCGGGCTCTGGGCCAAGGGCGGCAGTCTGCCCTGGCCGTACGGAGCGGCAGCGGTGGACGCGGCGGCGCGCGACCGCCTGCGCCTCACTCCCTGAATTCAGTAGGTCTTCAGTCGGGCTTCAGTCCGGCACACGCGGGCCGTCGGCGGTGTCACCGCCGACGGCCCGTCGCGCGTCAGCGGATCGGCAGCAGGGCTTCGGTGCCCGGCCAGACGGCAGACAGAGCGGCACCGACCGGCTGTCAGTGGAGGGCAACCGTGCGGTAGGCGGCGGACGGAAGCATCGTCACCGACAGTCGCCCCGGGCGCCCTGCCACGGGGCCGGAGATCGGAGAGACATGCGCTGGGAGCAGGTGTACCTGGCCGGCACGGGTGTCTGGCTGGCCGACCGCGCGAACGCCGTGGCGGCGGTCGCGGCCGGTGCGTACGACGCCGGGGAACACGCCGTCAACCAGATCCACTCGGTCAGCTCGGCCGTGGCCGGCGGGCCGGACGATCTGTCCGCGCCGGAGATGGCGGTCCGCGCGGCCCGTACCGCGCTGCGCCGGTCGGGCCGGGCAGCGGAGCGGGTGGCCGCCGTGTTCCACAGCTACCTGTGGTTCCAGGGAGCCGAGTTGTGGCCGTCCGCCGCATACGTGGCACAGCACACGGTCGGCTCGGCGGTGCCCGCCTTCGACCTGTTGCAGCAGTGCAACGCGGGACTGGCCGGACTGGAGCTGGCGGCCCGGCAGCTCCGGTCCGGCGGGTCCGGCGAGGGCGAGGCAGTGCTGCTGACCACGGCCGACCGTTTCGCGCCCCCCGCCTTCGACCGCTGGCGGGCCGAACGGGGCATGGTCTACGGCGACGGTGGCACCGCGCTGGTGCTGAGCTCCTCCCCCGAGGGAGCGACCGGCCGCCTGCTGGCCACCGCGACCCGGGTGGACAACTCGCTGGAGGGCCTGGCCCGGGGCGCCGGATTCCGTTCCGGGCCGGAGTTGGAGGCCAGGCCGGTGAACCCGGGGCTGCGGGCCGAGGAGTACTTCCGCGCACAACGCAACATGCGGGCCGCGACGCTGCGCACCGCCGAGGTGGCGGCCGAGTCGATCCGGGTCGCGCTGGCCGATGCCGACACACCGATGGAACAGATCGACCGGGTGGTGCTCAACGCCACCGGACGCCAGCGGATGCACTGGCAGCTGGAACACCAGTTGGGCGTCGAGGAGAAGTTCTCCAACTGGGAGTTCTGCCGCGAGGTGGGCCACCTCGGCGCCGGGGACCACTTCGCCGGACTGAACGAGCTGCTGGAGACCGGCGAGGTCGCCGAGGGAGACCGGGTGCTGCTGGTAGGCGGCGGCACCGGCTACAGCTGCACCAGCGCGGTCGTCGAGATAACCGATGCCTCGGGCGGGTGCGCATGAGCACCGAGATCCCGACGGGACCGTACGACGTCCTCCCCGGGGCCGCGACGGACGACGGCACCCTCGTCATCGACCTGCTGGACGCGGCCGCGGCCGCCCGTCCCGCCGCGACCGCCGTCCGGGACGCCTCCGGTGCCTGGAGCTACGCCGAACTGGCCGATGCCAGCCGGACGGTGGCCGCCCGGTTGCGGGGGTCCCAGGGCGTCGCGCCGGGTGACAGGGTGGTCCTGCGGCTCGGCAACCGGCGGGAGTTCGTCGCGCTGTACTACGGCGTGCTGCGGGCCGGCGCCGTCGCGGTGCCGCTGAACCCGGAGCTGAAGGCCTTCGTGCTGCACGGGGTGCTGGCGGACGCCGCTCCCGCGGTGGTCGTGCTCGACCCGTCCGAGACGGAACCGGTCCGCGAGGCGGTCGCCGCCTGCGGCGCCCGTCCGGTCACGCCCGCCGAACTCCTCGACCGGCCCGGCCCGGACGCGGATCCGGACGCGGACGCGGATACGAACACGGTCTCCGACCCCGACCCCGACCCCGACCCCGACCCCGGCCGCCCGGAGGCCGACGCGATCGCCCAGCTCATCTACACCTCCGGCAGCACCTCCGCCCCCAAGGGCGTGGTCTGCACCCACCGCCAAGTGGTCTTCGCCGCCCGCGCGATCGCCCGCCGGCTCGACTACCGGCCGCAGGACGTGGTGCTCGCCGCGCTGCCGCTCTCCTTCGACTACGGCCTCTACCAGCTCCTGCTGGCCGCGATCGGCGGCTCCGAAGTGGTGCTGGCGGACGCGGCCGCGCCGGTGCGCGTACTGACCGTGCTGCGCGAGTGCCGGGTCACCGTGGTGCCGGTGGTGCCCTCGCTGGCCGAGATGCTGTGCCGCCTCGCGGCCCGCGGCACGCCACCTGAGCACGTACGGCTGTTCACCAACACCGGTGCCGCTCTGGCCGGTTCGACCATCGAGGCACTGCGCTCCGGGTTTCCGGGCGCGGCCGTGGTGGCGATGTACGGAATCACCGAGTGCAAGCGGGTCACGATCGCGGAAGCGGACGCCGATCGCGAGCGCCCCGGGTCGGTGGGCCTGCCCTTGGACGGCACCACGGTCGAGGTGCTCGACGAGCGGGGCCGCGCACTGCCGCCGGGCGAGCTCGGCGAGATCGTCGTCGGCGGCCCGCACGTGATGACCGGCTACTGGAACGCGCCCGAACCGACCGCCCGACGCTACCGCCCGGACCCGCACACCGGACGCATCCGGCTGCACACCGGCGACCACGGCCGGCTGGACGCGGACGGACACCTCTACATCAGCGGTCGCCTCGACGACCAGTTCAAGCGGCGCGGCGTCCGGATGAGCACCCCGGAGATCGAGGCCGCCGCACTGGACGTGCCCGGCGTACGGGCGGCCGCCGCGCTGCCGCCCCGGGACGGGCTCGACCTGCGCCTGGTCGTCACCGGCCAGGACGGGCTGACCGCGCACCAGGTGATCGAGGGCCTGGAACAGCGGCTGGAGGCGGCGAAGGTACCCGCCAGCTGCCGGGTCCTCGCCCGGATGCCGCTCACCCCCAATGGCAAGACCGACCGGAAGGCGCTGGAGACCGATGCGCACTGACCCGCCCCCCACCGCGCCGGCCCGGACCCCGGCCCCTGTGCCGCCGCCCCCCGAGGACCTGCTGGCCGCCGAGCTGGTGCGCCGCTACGGCAGCCCGCTGTACGTGTACGACCTGGCCCGGGCCGAGCAGGCCGCCGCCGACCTGCGTGCGGCCCTGCCCGAGCGCTCCCACCTCTACTACTCCCTCAAGGCGAACCCGCACCCCGGGCTGGTCCGCGCCCTGCGCCTGGCCGGCTGCCGCCCGGAGATCTGCTCCACCGGTGAGCTCGCCGCCGCGCTGGCAGCGGGCTTCGACGCCGCCGACTGCCTCTACGGCGGCCCGGGCAAGACCGCCCAGGAGCTGCGCGAGGCGCTGGCCGCAGGGGTGGCCACCTTCTCGGTCGAGTCGCCCGCCGATCTGCGCCGGGTCGGCGCCGAGGCCCGGGCCCTCGGCACGACAGCGCGCTGCCTGCTGCGGATCAACGGCGCGGGCGCGGGAGCGGGCGTCGGCCTGCGGATGACCGGCGGGGCCTCGCAGTTCGGCCACGACATCGTGGACGGCCTGCCGGACCTCGACGCATTCACCGTGGAGGGAACGGAGTTGTGGGGACTGCACTTCTTCCCGCTGACCAACGCCGCCGACCCGCAGGGGCTGCTCGCCGAAGCCGTCGCTTCGATCCGTACCGCGGCCGCACTGGAGGCCCACTGGGGCCGGCCGCTGCGGATGCTCGACCTCGGCGGCGGCTTCGCCTGCCCGTACGCGGCACCGGGTGAACGGCCGCTCTACCACGCCCTGCGCGCACCGCTGGAGGCCGCGCTGGACGAGCATCTGCCGGGCTGGCAGGGGCGGTTGGAGCTGGCCTTCGAGTCCGGCCGGTACCTGGTCGGTGACAGCGGGCGGCTGGTCTGCACCGTGACCGAGGTCAAGGAGAGCCGTGGGACCACGTACGGCGTGCTGGACAGCGGGATCAACCACCTGGGCGGGCTCTCGGGGGTGGGCCGACTGCCCTCGCTGCGCGCCGAACCGCTGCACCTCGCCGACCCCGGGCCCGAAGCGGAGGGGGCCGCGACCCGCCGGGTGGCCCTGGTCGGGCCGCTCTGCACCCCCGCCGACGTGATCAGCCGGGCCACCGAGGCCGTACCGCCGCGGCCCGGCGCGCTGCTGGCCGTGCCCAACGTCGGCGCGTACGGCGCCACCGCGAGCCTGCTCGCCTTCCTCGGCCGCCCGGCCCCCGCCGAGATCACCGTCCGGGACGGCCGGGTGGTCGGCGCCGACCGGCTGGCCCTCACACGCGAGCCGCTGCCCGACCACCACATCGACCACCGGACCCACCACCACACCGACCACCGCCGCGACCTCACCGGTCGCACCTCAGGGAGCTGAACAGCGTGACCACACACCACTTTTGGGACGACCGTTACGAGACCGTCCTGGCCGGGATGCTGCCCCGGCTCGCCGAACGGCGGCCGCTGACCGCCGACTGCGGGCTGCGCACCGCCGGGCTGGACTCCATGGCCGTCGTCGAGCTGCTGGTGCAGCTGGAGGAGGCCTACCAGGTGGCCATCCCCGACGAGGAGCTGGGCCCGGAGGCCTTCGAGACCGTCGGCAGCCTGTGGGCGGTCGTCGCCCGGCAGCTGGACCCGGCCACCCCGCACTGACCGGCCCGCCCCAACCGCTGAGAGAAAGGCTGGCATCCGTGCCGGTATCACTGGACATCGAAGTAGAAGTATCAGCGCCGGGCCTGGTGCTGACCGGGGCCGAGACGGCCGCCGTCGAACGGGTTGCCGCACGGCTCTGCGGCGGGCCGGAAGGGGCCCGGGTCGACGAGCCCGCGTGGGTGGCCTCGGTCCGCGACGGCTGGGAGGAACTGCCGGCCCGGCTGCGCCGTGCCCTGCGCGCCTTCCGCCGGGACCCCGGACCGGGCGGCGCCCTGCTCGTGCGCGGACTGCCGGTCGCCGAGCCGGCGCTGGGCGGCACCCCTCTGACCGACGGCTCGGTGCAGCGCACCGCCACCGTACCGGCCTCGGTGCTGATGCTCGCCGCGTGCGGGCTCGGCGACCCCGCCGCCTTCCGCCCCGAGAAGACCGGTGCGCTGGTGCAGGACGTCGTCCCGGTGCCCGGACGCGAGGAGTTCCAGGGCAACGCGGGCTCGGTGCTGCTCACCTTCCACAACGAGAACGCCTTCCACCCGCACCGGCCGGACTTCGTCATGCTGCTGTGCCTGCGTGCCGACCCGGACGGGCTGGCCGGACTGCGCACCTCCTGCGTGCGCGAGGTGCTGCCGCTGATGGACGAGGGGACCCGGGAGGCGCTGCACCGGCCGGAGTTCCGCACCGCGCCACCGCCGTCGTTCGGCGCGGCCGACGGTCCCGCCGAGCCGCACGCGGTGCTCGCCGGCGCGTACGAGGACCCGGACCTGCGGGTCGACATGGCCGCCACGCAGCCGCTCACCGAGCGGGCCGCGGCCGCACTGGTGGAGCTCCAGCTCCTCTTCGAACGCACCGCCCGGACCGCCCGGTTGGAGCCCGGAGACCTCGCCGTCGTCGACAACCGGATCACCGTGCACGGGCGCACCGCGTTCAGCCCGCGCTTCGACGGCACCGACCGCTGGCTGCAGCGCACCTTCGTCCTCGCCGATCTGCGCCGCTCGCGCGCCCACCGGGCGGGCGACGGCTATGTGCTGGCCGACCCGGCCGGGCACCGCGCCTGATCCACCTCACCCCCGCAGCCTGGTCGGCGCGGCCCTCCGGGGCCCGCGCCGACCAGGCTGCGCCGTCTCGCCCGCGCGTCACCGTGCCGCGCGCCACCAGCCCCGCAGGCCGCTGCCCCGCAGCCCCCTGCCACACCGGGCCGTTCCCGGCCCGGCCGCCCACCGAACGGAGCTACCCGTGACCACCGCCCTCTCCCCGGCCCCCGCCGTCGGGCCCGTCCCCACCGCCCCCACGGCCGGGACCGCGCCCGCGCCCGCCGACGACCCGGCCCGCGCGCCCGGTGTCGGCGGCCCGAGCCTGGCCGCCGCCCGGCCGGACCCCGCCGACTCGGATCCGCGCCGCGCTCTGCACGAACTGGAGTGCTGGCGGGCCGACGGCCGGGACGCCGCCCGGTTCCCGTACGGTGCGGTCCTCGGCCACTACCGGACCGTCGGCAAGAACGCGGTCGGCGCAGAGCTGCTGACGGTCCTGCGCGCGGTCGAACCAGCCGTACCGGCACCCGCCGAGACGGCCGGACCGGCCGCGCGGCTGCTCACTGACTGGCTGCCCCAGGTGGTGGACGGCACGCAGGGCGACTACGACAGCTACCTGGGCAGCCCGGTGTACGCCTCACTGGCCAGGACCGGCGCGGGCACGGAGCAGGTGATCACCGCCCTGCTCGCCGACCTGGTGGCCACCGAGGCCGCCACCCTGCCCGAAGCCCCTGCCGGACGGGCCCGTACCCGGGCCGCCCTGCGCGCCCTCACGGCGGCGGCCGGGCTGCCGGCCGGGTGCGAAGCGAAGGGCGCGCCCCAGACCACCCAGGACGGCACGGCCGACCTGGTCCGGGCCTGCGCCGAGGTGGTCGCGGCGGCGCGGGAGGCGGTGCCGTCCGCGGTGGTGCGGGCGGTGGAGCTGACGCTGACGCCGACCACCCGGTGCCACGACGAGCAGATGTTCATCCGGGTCATCCAGATCTTCGAGGCCGTCTTCGCCGCCGTCGGCCGCTCCATAGGGGCCGCCACCGAGGCGGTGGCCGCCGGCCGGGCCGACCGGGCGCGGGAACTGCTGGAGGGCGCGACCCGGCAGGTGACCGGGACGTCCGGGGTGTTCCGGGTGCTGACCACCATGCCCAAGGACGCCTTCGCGGTGATCCGGGCCAACACCGACGGCCGCAGCGCGGTCCAGTCCAGGGCCTACCGGACGGTCGAGCGCTCCGCCCCGGAGCTGCACGGCGCACTGCTGACCAGCTCCCTCCAGGAGTGCGAACTCCAGTCCGTCATGAGCGAGTTGGACACCGCCTGGGGTGCGATGAAACGCACCCACTGGGGCATCACGATGAAGGTGATCGGCACGGTGCGCGGTACCGGCGGCACCGCCGGTGCCTCCTACCTCCGCGAGGCCGCCGAGGCCCGGCTGTTCCCCGCCCTCGGCTGAGTCCGCCCTGCCCCGCCGAAGCCTTCAGCCGGCGTTCAGTGAGCCGTCAGCGAGCCGTCAGCCCGGGCCCGGTCCGGCGCCGGGAAGCCGCCGGAAGGGCATCCGCGATCACCCAGGCCGGGGCCAGGACGGGCCCAGGGCAGACCCAGGACCGGGCCAGATCCCGGTCAGGTGGGGCCAAGGGCGCGGTCAGCGCGGAACGACAGCATCGAAGACAGAACGGCCGGCCCGTACGGCCCGCACCGGCGGCGGCACGGACCCCGCCGCCGCACACCCATCCCACGAATCGGAGCGCAGTGATGAGCAGCGAGGACACCACCGTCTACCAGGTCGTCATCAACGACGAGGAGCAGTACTCGATCTGGCCCGCCGACCGCGAGCTGCCGGCCGGCTGGCATGCCGAGGGCACCCGGGGCGAGAAGGCGCAGTGCCTGGCCCACATCGACGAGGTGTGGACCGACATGCGGCCGCTGAGCCTGCGCGTGGCCATGGAGCAGCAGGCCGCCGAGGCCGCCGCGCTGCCGGCCGCGGGCTGAGCGCGAGCGCCTGAACGACATCGGTCGCCGACGGCGGCAAGCAGGAACAGGGCATCGGACACCGAACGGTGAGGGAAGAACGCGTGGACCCGCGACTTGAGCATCAGGACTGGATCTCGGCGATCGCCGCCACCGCGGCGGCGGATCCGGACCGTACGGCCTTCGAGTTCTCCGGAAGGGAGGACGCACCGGCGGAGCGGCTGAGCTACGGACAGCTCGACCGGCGGGCCCGGGCCGTCGCCGCCCGGCTGCAGCGGCTCGGTCTGACCGACCGTCCGGTGCTGCTGCTCCAGCCGCCGGGCCTGGACTACGTGGTCTCCTTCATCGGCTGCCTGTACGCCCGGGCCGTCGCGGTGCCGGTGTACCCGCCCAACCGTCGGCCGCGCTCGCTGGAACGGCTGGTCGACATCGTCGCGGACTGCGGGGCGACGGTGGCGCTGACCACCGCCGCCGTCCGCGACCGGCTGCTGCCCGACGACCCGGACGGCGCGGTCATGGACGTGCTGCGGCTGCTGGCGACCGACCGGGTGCCCGAGGCGGAAGCGGCGCAGTGGGTGCACCCGCAGGTCGGCGCCGACACCGTGGCCTTCCTCCAGTACACCTCCGGCTCCACCTCGGCGCCGCGCGGCGTGGTGCTGACGCACGGCAACCTGTTGCACAACTCGGCCCTGATCCAGCGGGCCTTCCGCACCACCGGCAGCACCCGCGGCATGTCCTGGCTGCCGCTCTTCCACGACATGGGGCTCATCGGCGGCATGCTCCAGCCGCTGTACTACGCGGGCTCCTGCTCGCTGATGTCCCCCACCTCCTTCGGTCAGGACCCGCTGCGCTGGCTGCGCGAGCTCAGCCGTACCCGGGCCACGGTCAGCGGTGGCCCCAACTTCGCCTACGACCTGTGCGCCGATCTGGCCACCCCCGAGGTGCTGGCCGGACTCGACTTGAGCAGCTGGGAGGTGGCCTTCAACGGGGCGGAGCCGGTGCGGGCCGAGACCTTCCGGCGGTTCGCCGCCGCGTACGCCCCGGCGGGCTTCCGGGCCGAGGCCTTCACCCCGTGCTACGGGCTGGCGGAGGCCACGCTGATCGTCTCGTGCAAGCCGCACGGCACGGCCCCGGCCCGTCACCTGGCCCCGAACGCGCTGCTCGCCGGAACCGGCAACGGGACGGACAGGACGCAGGGGACGGACGGGACGCAGGAGACGGACGGGACCACCGAGCTGGTCAGCAGCGGGCGCCCGGACGACTCCCAGCGGCTGGAGATCGTCGACCCGGTCACCCGTCGGCCGCTGCCCGCCGGGGCGATCGGCGAGATCTGGCTCTCCGGCCCGAGCGTGGCCCAGGGCTACTGGAACCGGCCCGAGCACACCGAGGCCACCTTCGGCGCCCGCCTCGCCACCGACGAGAACTCCGCCGAGAGCGCCGAACGGGCCGCCGAGCCCGGCCCCGCCTTCCTGCGCACCGGTGACCTGGGCCTGCTGCACGAGGGCGAGCTGTACGTCACCGGCCGCCTCAAGGACCTGATCATCGTCCGCGGCCGCAACCACTACCCGCAGGACATCGAGGAGACCGTCTCCTCCCTCCACCCCGCACTGCGCGCCAACTGCGGCGCCGCCGTCCAGGTCGAACTGGCCGATGCGGCCGAGCTGGTGATCGTCCAGGAAGTGTCCCGGGACCACCAGGACGGCGACCTGCCCGCGCTGGCCCGCGCGGTGCGCGAGGCCGTCGCCGAGGCACACGGGATACGACCGGCCGCCGTCGTGCTGATCCGCGCCGCGACGCTGCCGCGCACCTCCAGCGGCAAGGTGCAGCGCCACGTGTGCGCCGCCTCCTACCGCGAGGGCGACCTCACCGAGCTGGCCCACAGCGGTCGGCCGCAGGGCGCCGCCGCCGAGCGGCCGATGGCGCTGGACGCCTCCGCGTTGCGGGCGGCCGACCCGGCCGAGCGCCCGGCACTGCTGCTGGCCGCGCTGCGCGGGCTGCTCGCCGCCCGGCTGGGACTGGCCGTGGAGGACCTCGCCCCCGAGCACCGGCTCGCCGAACTGGGCCTGGACTCGCTCGGCGCGGTCCGGCTGCGGCACGAGCTGCACACCGTCCTGGGCGTGGACCTGGCCCTCACCGAGGCGCTGGCCCTGGACCTGGCCGAACTGGCCGAGCTGCTCGCCGAGCGCGTCGAGGAAGCGGCCGCGGTACCCGAACCGGTCGCGGTGGCCGAGCACACCGAGCCCGGCGACCACCCGCTCTCCCCGAACCAGGCCGCCCTCTGGCTCCTGCACCAGGTCGCCCCGGAGAGCCCCGCCTACCTGGTCTCCACCGCCTTCCGCGTGCACGGCGCACTCGACCCGGCCGCCCTGAGCACCGCCCTGGCGGGCCTGACCCAGCGGCACGCCGTGCTGCGCAGCACCTTCCCCCGGACCGGAACCGGCCCGGTACAGCGGGTGCACGCCGCCCTCCCGCCCGCCTTCGAGCAGGTCGACGCCTCCGGCTGGAGCGCGGCCGAGCTGGCCGCGCGCCTGACCGAGGCGGCCGAGCAGCCCTTCGACCTGGAGGCCGGACCGCTGCTGCGGGCCCGGCTGTTCACCGGCGCCGAGGACGGTCACCGGCTGGTCCTGGCCGCCCACCACCTCGTGGCCGACCTGTGGTCGCTGTCGCTGCTGCTGGACGAGCTGGCCGCCGGCTACCCGGCGGCGCTGCGCGGCGAGCCGGTCGTCGACGCGAGCACTACGACCGCCACCGCCACCGCCGCCCCGTTCGCGGCGTTCGCCCGCCGGCAGGCCGGCCTGCCGGACACCGCGGCCGGACACCGCCGACTGGCCCGGTGGCGCACGGCCCTGGACGGGGTCCGCGCCGGTACCTCGCTCCCCGCCGACCTGCCGCTGCCCCGGCGCCAGCGGATGCGCGGCGCGTCGGTACCGCTGGAGGTGGACGCCGCCACTACCGAAGCGCTGACGGCACTGGCCCGGCGCGAGGGCAGCACCCTGTACACGGTGCTGCTGGCCGCCTTCCAGCTCCTGCTGGCCCGCAGCACCGGCGAGCCGGACGTGGTCGTCGGCACCCCCACCCACGGACGCGACGACGCCGCGTTCGCCGGTACGGTCGGCTGCCTGGTCAACACGGTGCCGCTGCGCACCCGGATCGAGGCCGCCGAGCCGTTCACCGCCCTGCTGACCCGGGTGCGCGACGGCGCGCGGCTCGCGCTGGACGGCGCCGAGGTGCCGTTCCCGGCACTGGTCGAGCTGATCCGCCCGGACCGCGACCAGGGCGGCCGACCGCTGGTGCGCAGCCTGTTCAGCCTCCAGCAGGCCCCGGGCGAGCACGCCGAGGCGCTGGTGGCGATGGCCACCGGCCAGGGCGGCGTCCCGTTCTCCCTCGGCGCACTGGACTGCTCGACGCTGGCGCTGCCGGTCGGCGGCAGCCAGTTCGACCTCCAGCTGACCCTGGGCGAGGCCGGGCCCGGCCTGGCCGGTGCGGTCCGCTACGACACCGACCGCTACCTGCCGGCGACCGCCGAGCGCTTCGCCGCCCACTTCGCCACCCTGCTGGCGGAGATCGCGGCCGACGCCGCCCGCCCGGTCGGCGAACTGCCGCTGCTGGCCCCGGCCGAGCGACGGGCCGTCCTCGCCGAGGGCAACGACACCGCCCTCGCCTACGACCCGGCCGACGGGGTGGTGCGCGGCTTCGAGGCCCAGGCCGCCCGTACCCCGCTGGCCGTGGCGGTGCGCGCCGCGGGTCCCGAGGGCGGCGAGCAGCTGGACTACGGAACCCTGGACCGGCTGGCCGACGGGGTCGCCGCGCGGCTGCGCGCCATGGGCATCGGCCCCGGCCGGACCGTCGCCGTCCTGCTGCCGCGCACCCCGCGGCTGCTCGCCGCGCTGCTCGGCGTGCTCAAGTCCGGCGCCGCCTACCTGCCGCTGGACCCCGGCCACCCGGCCGACCGGCTGGCCCTGGTGCTCGCCGACGGTGCCGCCGCCGCGGTGCTGACCGACCTGCCCGCCGACCGGGTGCCCGCCGGGGAGTGGACCGTGCTGGCGATCGACGGCATCGGCGAGGCGCGGCGCGACGCGGACACGCCGATCGCCCCGGAGGCAGCGGCCTACGTCCTGCACACCTCCGGCTCGACCGGCCGCCCCAAGGGCGTGGTGGTCCCGCACCGGGCCCTGGCCAACCTGCTGGCCTCCTTCCAGCGCGACCTCGCGCTCGCCCCCGGCACGGGCTGGCTCTCCGTCACCACCCCGGCCTTCGACATCGCCGCGCTGGAGTACTTCCTGCCGCTGGTCCACGGCGCGACCGTGCACCTGGCGGACGCGGCGACGGCGGGCGACGGCTCGCGGCTGCGCGTCTGCCTGGAGGCCGGCGGGATCAGCCACCTCCAGGCCACTCCGGTGACCTGGCAGCTGCTGCTGGACGCGGGCTGGCCGGGCACCCCCGGGCTGACCGCGCTGTGCGGCGGCGAGCGTCTGCCCGTGGAGCAGGCCGCCGAGCTGCTGACCCGCGGCGTGCGGCTCTGGCAGGTCTACGGCCCGACCGAGACCACCGTCTGGTCGGCGCGCGGCGAGCTGACCGCGGCCGACGGGGAACTGCCGCTCGGCACGCCGGTCGCCAACACCCGGCTCTACCTGGTGGATCCGTTCCTGCACCCGGTCCCCGCCGGGGTCACCGGCGAGCTGCTGATCGGCGGAGACGGCCTGGCCCACGGCTACCTGGACCGGCCCGGCCTGACCGCCGAGCGCTTCGTACCGGACCCCTTCGCCGCCGCACCGGGCGCGCGGCTCTACCGCACCGGAGACCTGGTGCGGCGCGGGCCGGACGGCGCGCTGCTCTTCGTCGGCCGAGCCGACACCCAGGTCAAGCTGCACGGGCACCGGATCGAACTCGGCGAGATCGAGACGGCGCTGGAGCGACTGCCCTCGGTACGCCGGGCGGCGGTCGTGGTGGACGGCGAGGGCGCGCGGGCACGGCTGGTCGGGTACCTGGAGCAGTACGGGACGCCCGCGGCCCCGGCCGAGCTGCGCGAGCTGCTGCGGCGCACCCTGCCCGGCTACGCGGTCCCGTCGCTGCTGGTGACGCTGGACGAGCTGCCGCTGACCGCCAACGCCAAGGTGGACCGGCGGGCACTGCCCGCGCCGGATACCACCGGCACGACGGGCGTCGTGGAGGAGCCGGTCGGGGCGACCGAGCAGCGGATCGCCGCATTGCTGGCCGAGCTGCTCGGGGCCGAGCGGATCGGCCGGCACGAGGACCTCTTCGAGCGGGGCGCGCACTCGCTGCTGCTGGCCCGCTTCGCCGAGCGCCTCAGGGCCGAGTTCGGCGCCGCCCCGCAACTGCACCAGCTGTTCGACCAGCCCACGGTGGCCGCCGTGGCCACCCTGGTCGACGCGGTGGCCCAGCGGCCCGGAGCCGCGCCGGCCGGCCGCCCCGCCCCGGCCCGGGTGGACCGTACCCGCTACGCCGTCAGCCGCGGTTCCGACGGTGCGCTGCGCCCGGTGCTCACCGGTGCGGCCGCCGAGGGGGAAGCGCGATGACCTCCGCCCCGTACCTTCCGGCCGCGCGGGCCGGCCGGGTGACCGGTCCCGGCGCCGCCCCGGCGGACCGCCCGTACCTGCTGCGATGTCCGGTCTGCCGTGAGAGCTACCAGGACGACGGACTGCGACTGGACTGCGCCGGGACACACCGGCCCGGCCTGCTGAGCGCCGAGTACGCCCGCGCCTTTACGCCCGGCCCGGGCAGCGGCCCGTTCCGCTACGCCTGCTGGCTGCCGAACGCGGGCCGGGCCCTGCCCGAGGGCGGCATCGGCGCCACCTACCGGGCCGAGGGGCTGGGCCGCGAGCTGGGACTGGCCGAGCTATGGGTCGCGTTCAGTGGCTACTGGCCCGAGCGCGGCGCGGCCCTGGACACCGGCAGCTTCAAGGAGCTGGAGGCGCAGGCGGTGCTGGCCCGGCTGCCCGAGCGCCCGCCCGTCCTGGTGGTCGCCTCGGCCGGGAACACGGCCGCGGCCTTCCTGCGGGCCTGCTCGCGGCAGCGGGTGGACTGCGTGCTCGTGGTACCGGACGCGGCGCTGCCCGCACTCGCCGCCGCGGGGGAACGCGCCGACTGCGTACGGCTGGTGACGGTGGCCGGTGACTACACCGACGCGATCGAGCTGGCCGACGCGATCGCCGCCCGGCCCGGCTTCCAGGCCGAGGGCGGTACCCGCAACGTGGCCCGGCGCGACGGCCTGGGCACCGCGCTGCTGGCGGCTGCCGAGACCATCGGCCGACTGCCCGACCACTACGTGCAGGCGGTGGGCAGCGGCGCCGGGGCGATCGCCGCGCACCAGGCGGCCCGGCGGCTGCTGGCGGCCGGTTTTCCGGCGGCGGACCGCCCGGGCGCCGCGTCCGGCGGGCTGCCGCGGCTGATGCTCTGCCAGAACGCCCCGTTCGCGCCGATGGTCCGCGCCTGGGAGGACGGCCTGGCCGAGCCGGTCATCGGCGCCGGCCCCGAGGTGCGGGCGGCGGTGGCCGCCGTCCACGCCCGGGAACTGACCACCCGCAAGCCGCCCTACGCGGTGGCCGGCGGGGTGCGCGAGAGCCTCATCGAGAGCGGCGGGGAGCTGCGGGCGGTGGACAACGCCGAAGCGGCGGCCGCCGGAAGGCTGTTCGCCGCGGCCGAGGGCACCGACATCGAACCGGCCGCGGCGGTGGCCCTGGCCGGTCTGCGGCAGGCGGTCGCCGCCGGCCGGGTCCGGCCCGAGGAGACCGTGCTGCTGCACGTCACCGGCGGCGGCCGGGCCCGCCGCGCGGCCGCCCACCCGCCCGCTGCGGTCCACCCCGACCTGCGGATCCCGCCCGGACTGGGCGCCGAGGCCGCCGCCTACCTGGTGACCGGCGCATGACGGCCCCCGCCCCCGCCCCCGGCACCACCCGTGACCACGTCCCTGACGTCGCCCCCACCCCATCCGGTCGGCAGAGAGCAGAGCAGACCATGCAGCAGTTCGCCTTTCCCGCCACGTCGGCCCAGCGCCGGATCTGGCTGGTGGAGCGGCTGATCCCCGGCACCAGCGCCTACCACCTGCCGTTCGCCCTGCATCTGGACGGCCCGCTCGACACCGCCGCGCTGGAGGCCGCGCTGACCGCGCTGGTCCACCGGCACGAGTCGCTGCGCACCTGCTTCGAGCAGGCGGACGGCGAGCTGGTGCAACTCGTCGGCGAACCGGCGCCGTTCGCGCTGGAGACCCGCGAGACCACGGACGCCGAGCTGGAGGCCGTCCTAGCCGCCGACGCCACACGCCCCTTCGACCTCACCCGCGGCCCGCTGCTGCGCGCGGTCCTGCACCGGCTGGCGCCGCAGCGCCACGTACTCGCGGTCACCGCACACCACCTGGTCGCCGACATGTGGTCGATCGGCATCCTGCTGGCCGAGCTGGCGCAGTGCTATGCCGGACGCTCACACGAACTGCCCGAACTGCCCATCCAGTACGGCGACTTCGCGGTCTGGGAGGGTGAGTGCCAGGCCGCCGACGACGGGACGGGCCGCGCGTACTGGCACCGGGCGCTGGCCGGTGCGCCCGAGCTGCTGGAGCTGCCCTGCGACCGGCCGCGCCCGGCCGTGCAGTCGCTGCGCGGGGCCGCGCTGCCGGTGGAACTCCCGGCGGAGCTGTCGGCCGGGGTCCGGGCGCTGTGCCGCCGGGCCGGGGTCACCCCGTTCATGGCGCTGCTGGCCGCCTTCCAGGCGGTGCTGGCCCGGCACAGTGGCGGCGAGGACATCGTGGTCGGGACCGGCGCGGCGGTGCGCCCGTCCGAGGCCGAGGCGCTGATCGGCTGCTTCATCAACATCCTGCCGGTGCGCACCTCGCTGGCCGGTGACCCGACCTTCGACGAGCTGCTCGGCCGGGTCCGCTCGGCCTCGCTGGCCGCGTTCGAGCACCAGGACCTGCCGTTCGAGCGGATGCTCCCGGAGCGGGCGGCGGGCCCGGCACTCAGCCACAACCCGCTGGTCCAGTCGCTGCTGCTGGTGCAGAACGCGCCGCTGGCCGCACCCGAGCTGCCCGGCCTGGACGTGACCGTGCGGGAGGTGCCGCGCGGCGGTGCGCAGATCGACCTCAACCTCCAGATACGCGAAGTGGAGGGCGTGTTCACCGGCACCGTCGAGTACGCGAGCGACCTGTTCGACGCGGCCACGGTCGAGCGGCTGCTCGGCCACTGGTACACCCTGCTGGCCGCCGCCGTCGCCGCCCCCGGCACCCGGCTGTCGGCACTGCCGATGCTCACCGGCGCCGAGCGGCGGCGGGCCCTGGTGGAGTGGAACGACACGGCCCACGCGTACCCGGGGGCCGGGGCCTGCCTGCACGAACTCTTCGAGGAGCAGCTGTCGAAGCGCCCGCAGGCACCTGCCGTCGTCGGCCCCGCCGGCGAGCTGAGCTACGCGGAGCTCGACGCGCTCGCCGAGCGGATCGCCGGACGGCTGACCGAGCTGGGCGTGGGCCCGGACACCACCGTCGGCCTCTGCCTGGCCAAGGGCCCGGCGCTGGTCGCCGCCGTGCTCGGCGTGCTCAAGGCGGGCGGCGCCTACCTGCCGCTGGACCCGGCCTACCCGGCGCAGCGGCTGGCCTTCATGCTCCAGGACGCGGCGCCGCCGGTGGTCCTCACCGAGCGGGCCCTGGCCGGGCTGCTGCCGGCCGTCGGGGCCGAGCTGCTGGAGGTGGAGGACGCCGGGCACTGGCCCGCCGTCCGGCGGCGCCCGGCCGGGCTGGGCCCGGACCACCTGGCGTACGTCATCTACACCTCGGGCTCCACCGGAACACCCAAGGGGATCGCCGTCCCGCACCGGGGCGTCGTCAACAACCTGCTGGACCTGGGCGGCACCTACGGCATCGAGCCCGGCGACCGGGTGCTCGGCCTGTCGTCCCCCAGCTTCGACATGTTCGTCTACGAGACGCTCGGCATCCTGGCGGCGGGCGGCGCGGTGGTCATGCCGCACCCGGACCGGGCCCGCGACCCGCACCACTGGGTGGACCTGGTGCGCCGCCACAAGGTGACGGTGTGGAACTCGGCCCCGGCCCTGGCCGACGCCTTCGTCCGGGCGGGGGAGGAGCGGGGAGTCCGGCTGCCCCGGCTCAAGGCGGCCTTCCTCGGCGGCGACTGGATCCCCGTCGCCCTGCCCGGGCGCTTTCGCCGCCTCGCGCCGGAACTGGCCTTCATCGCGCTCGGCGGCGCCACCGAGGCGTCCATCCACTCGATCACCTATCCGGTCGCACAGGCCGACCCGGCCTGGACGAGCATCCCGTACGGCCGCCCGATGGTGAACCAGCAGGCCGTCGTGCTGACCCCCGCGCTGGAACCGGCCCCGGTCGGGGTACCGGGCGAACTCTGCCTGGCCGGAACCGGGCTGACCCGCGGCTACCTGCGCCGCCCGGGCCTGACCGCGGACCGCTACCGCCCGCACCCGGGCGCCGGCACCGGCCCGGTACCGGCCGGGGCGCGGCTGTACCGCACCGGCGACCTGGCCCGCACCCGAGCCGACGGGGTGATCGAACTCATCGGGCGGCTGGACCACCAGGTCAAACTGCGCGGCCTGCGGATCGAGCTGGACGAGGTCGAGGCCGTGCTGCGCCGCCTGCCGGGCATCGAACGGGCCGTGGTCACCGCCCGCGGCAGCGGGGACGACCGGTTCCTGGTCGGCTACCTCGTGCTCGCCGAGGATGCCGGGGCGGTCCCGTCCGTCGCCGAGCTGCGCGCCCTGCTCAAGACGGACCTGCCCGAGTACATGGTCCCGGCGGCCTTCGTGACGCTGGACGCGCTGCCGCTGTCGCCCAACGGCAAGGTGGACCGCGCCGCGCTGCCCGAGCCCGACGGACGGGCCGACCGGGACGCCGCCGCGTACGTGGCCCCCCGTGACGACACCGAGCTGGTGCTCGCCGCGCTCTGGGCCGAGCTGCTGGAGACCGACCGGGTCGGCGCCGAGGACGACTTCTTCGCACTGGGCGGGCACTCGCTGCTCGCCACCCGGCTCGCCTCGGCGCTGCTGGAGACCTTCGGCGTCGAACTGCCGCTGCGCGAGCTGTTCGAGGCGCCCACCCTCGCCGAGCAGGCGGTGCGGCTGGCCGCCCGGGGCCGCGAGACGGGCACCGACGTCGCGGCCGTGGCGCGCATCGCGGCCGGACTGCTGGAGATGACCGACGAGGAGGCCCACGGGCTGCTCGCCGAACACGAGGAGAGCAACGCATGAGCACCACCACCACCACGACCACGAGCACCGGGGTCCTGGCCGACTACGCGGGCCTCGGAGCGCAGCGCCTCGCCGCCGCCGATCCGCTGCTTTCCGGCCTGCTGGAGCGCGAACACGCCCGGCAGAACGAGACCCTGGCGATGGTGGCCGCCTCCAGCAGCGCCGACCCCTCGGTCCTCGCCTGCACCGGAGCGACCATCTCCAACGTGACCACCGAGGGCTACCCCGGCGCCCGTTACCACGCGGGCTGCGAGCTGGTCGACGAGGTTGAACGGCTGGCGGTGGCGCGGGCCCGGTCGCTGTTCGGCGCCCAGTACGCCAACGTACAGCCGCACTCGGGCAGCACCGCCAACCAGATCGTGCTGTGCACCCTGATGAAGCCGGGCGACACCCTGCTCGGCATGGAGCTGAGCGCGGGCGGGCACCTCACCCACGGCTCCGCGGCCTCGATATCGGGCCGGTTCTTCCACGCGGTCGGCTACGGCACCGACGCCGACGGCATGCTGGACTACGAGCAGGTCGCCGAACTGGCCCGGGAGCACCGGCCCAAGGTGATCGTCTGCGGCGCCAGCGCCTACCCGCGCACCGTGGACTTCCCCCGGTTCAGGCGGATCGCCGACGAGGTCGGCGCCTTCCTGCTCGCCGACATCTCGCACATCGCCGGCCTGGTCGCGGCGGGACTGCACCCCAGCCCGGTGGACCACGCGCACGCCACCACCACGAGCACCTACAAGCAGTTGTACGGGCCGCGCGGCGGCCTGATCCTGCTCGGCCGGGACGCCGACCTGCCGCTGCCCGGCACCCGGCGCACCCTGGCCCAGGCGATCGCGCACGGCACCTTCCCCTTCCTCCAGGGAACCCCGGACCTGGGCGCGGTCGCGGCCAAGGCGCGCGCCTTCGACATCGCCGCCCAGCCGGAGTTCCGCGCACTGGCCCAGCGCGTGGTGTCCGACGCCCGGGAACTCAGCGACGCCTTCACGGGACTGGGCCACACCCTGGTCACCGGCGGTACCGACAACCACATGGTGCTGCTGGACCTCGGTCCCCGCGGACTGACCGGCGCGATCGCCGAATCCGCGCTGGCCGACTGCGGGATCGTGGTCAACCGCAACCGGATACCGGACGACCCGTACGGCCCCCGGGTCACCAGCGGCATCCGGTTCGGCACCAACACGCTCGCGCTGCGCGCCATGGGACCGGCCGAGATGCGCCGCTGCGCCGCGCTGATCGACCGGGTGCTCACCGCCGTGGTGCCCCGCGGCGAGCGCGAGTTCACCCTCGATCCCGCTGTACGCGCCGAGGTGCGCGGCGAAGTCACCCGGCTCTGCCGGGAGTTCCCGCTGCCGCACCACCTGCCGGCCTGACCCACTCCACGCCACCGACCCACCCGGGATCACCCAATGAGCCAGTCACCCCAGCGCACCGCGCTCTCCTCCGACAAGCGCCGCCTGCTCGCCAAGCTGCTCCAGCAGCAGGGCCTCGCCCGCACCGGCGCCGCCGACCTGATCGCCCGCCGCCCCGAAGGGGCCCGGCTGCCGCTGTCCTTCGCCCAGCAGCGCCTCTGGTTCGTCGAGCAGTTCGCCGGTCCGAGTCCGCTCTACAGCATCGCCTGCACCGTCCGGCTGACCGGACGGCTGGACGCCGCCGCGCTCGAAGGGGCCCTGGGCCGGGTGGTGGCCCGGCACGAGGCGCTGCGCACCACCTTCCGCGTCGAGGACGGCCGCCCCGAGCAGGTCGTGCGCGCCGCGGCCGAGGTCGCGCTGCCGCTCACCGACCTGTCCGCCCTGGCCGACGGCGCCCGGCAGGCCGCGCTCGCCGAGCTGACCGAACGGGAGAGCCGCCGCCCGTTCGACCTGGGCGCCGGACCGCTGCTGCGCGGCAGCCTGGTCAGGCTGGCCGACGAGGAGCACCTGCTGCTGCTCGCCATCCACCACATCGTGGCGGACGGCTGGTCACTGGACATCCTGGTGCGCGAACTGGCCCACCACTACCGCCCCGACGCGGCCGAACTCCCCGAACTCCCCGAACTGCCCGTCCAGTACGCCGACTTCGCCCTCTGGCAGCACGAGCGGGTGTCCGGCGAAGTGCTGGATCGCCAACTGGCGCACTGGCGCGAGCGGCTGGCGGGCGCGCCGAGCACCGTGGACCTGCCCACCGACCGGCCGCGCACCGCCCGGCAGAGCTTCGCCGGCGCCAGCTTCCCGTGGCGGCTGGACGGTGACCTGGCCACCCGGCTGACCGCGCTGGCCCGCGAGCACGACGCCACCCTGTACATGGCCCTGCTGGCCGGTTTCACGGCCGTGGCGCACCGCTGGAGCGGGCAGGAGGACCTGGTGGTCGGCTCGCCTGTCGCCAACCGCAACCACCCGCAGACCGAAGGCCTGATCGGCTTCTTCGTCAACATGCTGCCGCTGCGCGCCGACCTCTCCGGCAACCCGACCTTCCGCGAACTGATGGACCGCGTCAGGGAGTCCGCGCTCGCCGCGTACGCCCACCAGGACGTGCCGTTCGAGCGGATCGTCGAGGAGGCCCGCCCGGACCGCGACGCGGGCGGGCGCACCCCCTTCGCCAACCTGCTGCTGGTCCTCCAGAACACCCCGGAGACCCGGATCGAGCTGCCCGGGCTGCGGATGGACGTGGCCGCGGTGGACACCGGCACCGCCAAGTTCGACCTGCACCTCCAGGTCACCGAGACCCCGCAGGGCCTGACCGGCCTGGCCGACTACAGCACCGAGCTGTACGAGGAGCGCACCGTACGCCGGTTCATCGACCAGTGGCTGTGCCTGCTGGCCGCCGCGGTCGCCGACCCGGACACCCGGCTGGACGCGCTGCCGCTGCTGACCGGGGCCGAGCGCCGCGCCGAACTGGTGGCCGGTGCCGCCCGGCATGCCGTCGGAGCGGGGTCGCGCAGCCTGCCGGCGGCCTTCGCCGAACAGGTCCGGCTGCGGCCCGACGCGATCGCGGTCGGTTGCGGTGCGCAGCGCCTGAGCTACGCCGAGCTGGACCGCCGCTCGGACGCGCTGGCCCGGCGGCTGCGCGAGCTGGGGGTGGGCCCGGAGACCAGGGTGGCTATCTGCGTGGAGCCCTCGGTGCGGCTGGTCACCGGGATCCTGGGCATCCTCAAGAGCGGTGGCGCGTACGTCCCGCTCGACCCGCGTCACCCGGCCGAGCGGCTGGCCTTCACCCTCGCCGACTCCGGCGCGGTGGCCCTGGTCGCCGACCCGGAACACGCCGCGCTCGCCGACGGGATCGCGGTCCTGGACGTCGACCAGCAGCCGTCCGCGCAGCCGCTGGCACCGGCCCCGCTGGGCCCGGACCACCTCGCGTACGTGATCTACACCTCCGGCACCACCGGGCGCCCCAAGGGCGCGCTGCTCACCCACGCCAACGTGCTGCGGCTGTTCGACGCGGCCGCCGCGGACGTGTCCTTCGGCCCGGACGACGTCTGGTCGCTCTACCACTCGGCCGCCTTCGACTTCTCGGTCTGGGAGATCTGGGGCGCACTGCTGCACGGCGGCCGGATCGCCGTGGTGCCGCAGGATGCCCGGCGCACCCCCGCCGCCTGCCACGCGCTGGTGCGCGCCGAAGGCGTCACCGTGTTCAGCCAGACGCCCACCGCGTTCCGCCAGTTCGCCGACGCCGACGCCGACGCGGCGCCCGACGAGCCGCAGGCCCGTCCGCTCGCGCTGCGGCACGTGGTGTTCGGCGGTGAGGCCCTGGAGCCGGGCACGCTGCGCGACTGGGCCGCCCGGCACCCCGACGGCCCGCGCCTGGTGAACATGTACGGCATCACCGAGACCACCGTGCACGTCACCGCGCACACGCTCGGCCCCGCCGACCTGACCGCCTCCGGCAGCGTGATCGGCCGCCCGCTCGCCGACCTGGCGGTGCACCTGCTCGACAGGCGCGGCGAACCGGTGCCGCCCGGGGTCCCCGGCGAGGTGTGCGTCGGCGGACCGGGCCTGGCCCGCGGCTACCTGGGCCGCCCCGGCCTGACCGCCGAACGCTTCGTGCCCTCCCCGCTCGGCGACGGCGAGCGGCTGTACCGCAGCGGCGACCTGGCCCGGCGGCTGCCCGACGGCACGCTGGAGTACCTGGGCCGCATCGACCAGCAGGTCAAGGTCCGCGGGCACCGGGTCGAGCTCGGCGAGATCGAGGCGGAGCTGGGCGCCCACCCGGGCGTACGGCATGCGGCCGTGCTGCCCCGAGAGGCCCCCGACGGCGGCACCGGGCTGGTCGCCTACCTGGTCCCCGACCAGGAGACCGGACAGCAGGGGGCGCAGGGCCCGCGCCGCGCGGCCGACGCCGAGCAGGTCGACCGGTGGCGCACCGTCTTCGACACCGCCTACGACCAGTACGAGCAGGTCGGCGGCGCCGATCCCACCTTCAACATCCGGGGCTGGAGCAGCAGTTACACCGGTGAGCCGATCCCCGCCGAGGAGATGCGGCGCTGGGTCGAGGACACCGTCGCCCTGGTCCGCCGCACCGGCCCGCGCCGGGTCCTGGAGATCGGCAGCGGGACCGGCCTGCTCCTCTTCCGGCTGGCCGACGCGTGCGAGCAGTACACCGGCCTCGACCTGTCCGATACCGCCGTCGACCACGTGCGCCGCCACCTCCCGGCGGACTGGGAGCACGTACGCCTGCTGCGCCGGGCCGGACACGAGGTGGACGACCTGGCGGCCGAGGGATTCGACACCGTGATCGTCAACTCGGTGGCGCAGTACCTGCCGAGCGCCGCCTACCTGGTCGAGGTGCTCACCAAGGCCGCCGCCGTGCTCGCCCCGGGCGGGCGCATCGTGGTCGGCGACGTACGCCACCTGGCCCTGCTCGACGCCTTCCAGGTCTCGGTGCTCCAGCCGGGCCTGCCCGCCGGGGCGGGCGACGCGGAACTGGCCCGCCAGGTCCGCCTCGCCGTACGGCAGGAGGACGAACTGCTGCTGGACCCGCGCTTCTTCCAGGCGCTGCGCCAGGAGATCCCGCGGATCGGCCGCGTCGAGGTGCTGCTCAAGCCCGGCCGCGACCCCAACGAGATGACCCGATACCGCTACGACGTGGTGCTCCACCTGGACACCGCACCCGCCCCCGACGCCCCCGTGCGCACCGTGCCGTGGACCGGCGGCGACCCGCGGACCCTGCTGGACGGCTCCCCGCTGGTGGTCACCGGCATCCCCAACGCCCGGGTGCACGCCGACGCCCGCACCGCCGCCCGGCTCGCCGCCACGGCCCCGGGCACGGATCCGGCCGACGGCACCGGCGAGGACCCCGCCGCCCTCGACCCGCAGGAACTGCGCGAGCTCGCCGACGCGCTCGGCCTCGCCGTCGAGCTCAGCTGGGCGGACGGCGACCCGCTCGGCCGCTTCGACGCCGCCTTCCGCCCGGCCGGAACCGACCCGGTGACGGCGCTGCCGCCCGCCGGGGACAGCGCGGGCCTGTCGTGGCCGCACTGGGCCAACGACCCGCACCAAGGCCGCGCCGCCCGCGGCCTCGTGCCCCGGCTCCGCACCCATCTGCGGGAACGGCTGCCGGAGTACATGGTCCCGGAGGCCTTCGTCACGCTGGACGCGCTCCCGCTGACCGCCAACGGCAAGCTCGACCGGGCCGCACTGCCCGCACCGGACTGGTCCACCGGTTCCACCGCCCTCCTCGCCCCGCGCGACGAGACCGAGCGGGCCCTCGCCGAGATCTGGAGCACCGTCCTGGGCGTGGCCCGGATCGGCCTGGCCGACGACTTCTTCGACCTCGGCGGGCACTCGCTGCTCGCCGTCCAGGTGACCGCCGCCGTGCGCGAGGCCCTGGGCCGCGAGCTGACGGTGCGGGCGCTGTTCGAGGCACCGGTCCTGGGCGAGTACGCCGAGACGGTGCGTCGCGCCCCGGCCGCCGAAGCACCGGCCGCGTCGGCCGGGCCGGTGCGCGAGGTCGTACCGGCCGCCGACGCCGGGTTCGACGACCTGTCCGCCGAGGAACTGGCCGCGTTGATGGGCACGGAGCTGTGAGCGCCGCCGCGAGCGAACCGAGCGCCGCCACCCCCACCCCCGACCGCGCCCCCGTGAAGGAGCACCCCGTGGCCACCACCCCCCGTACCGTCGAGGTGCTGCCGACCTCGGCCGCCCAGCGCCGGTTCTGGCTGATCGACCGGCTGGAAGGCCCCAGCGGCGTCTACAACACCGCTGCCGCGCTGCGGCTGCGCGGACCGTTGGCCACCGAGCACCTGCACCGGGCGTTCCAGCAACTGGTCGACCGGCATGAGGCCCTGCGCACCGTGTTCCCGGCCCGCGACGGCGCCCCGGTCCAGCTGGTGTTGCCGCGACGCGCCTTCGAGCTGGGCCTGACCGAGGCCGCCGGGTCCGGCGAGGAGGAAGTCCGCGCACTGGCCGGCCGGCTCGCCGAGCAGCCGTTCGACCTGGCCAAGGGCCCGCTGATGCGGGCCGAACTGATCGTGCTCGGGCCGCGGGAGCACCTGCTCGTCGTGGTCCTGCACCACATCGTGGTGGACCGCTGGTCCTTCGGCCTGCTGATGTCCGAACTCTCCGAGTGCTACGCCGCCCTGGCCGAACAGCGGCCGGTACGGCTGCCCGAGCTTCCGGTGCGCTACGCCGACCACGTGGCGGGCCGGCAGGCCCTGCTGGACGGCGGGCTCGGCGAGCGGCTGCTCGATTACTGGCGCGGCCAACTGGCCGGAGCGCCCGAGGCGTTGGAACTGCCCGGCGACCGTCCCCGGCCGCCGGTGCGCAGCTTCCGCGGGGCGAGCGTGCCGGTGAGGCTGGACGCGGCCGCCTCGCAGGCGGTGCGGGACCTGTGCAGGACCGCGGGGGCGACTCCGTTCATGGTGCTGCTGGCCGCCTTCCAAGCGGTGCTGGCCCGGCACGCGGGCACCGAGGACGTGGTGGTGGCGACCGGGCCCGCCACCCGGGCCCCGGGCGCCGAGCTGCTGGTCGGCTCCCTGGTCAACACGGTGCTGCTGCGCACCTCGCTGGCCGGTGATCCCACCTTCGCCGAGCTCGTCGAACGGGTACGGGGCACCGCACTGGACGCCTTCGACCGCCAGGAGCTGCCCTTCGACCGGCTGGTCGAGGAGCTGGCGCCCAGCCGCGACCTGTCGCGCAACCCGCTGGCCCAGGTCGGCTTCGTGCTCCAGAACGCGCCCGCCACCACACCCGCCCTGACCGGCCTGGCCGTCGAGCCGGTGCCCGTGGCCCGGGACAGCGCGCACCTGGACCTCGACCTGCAACTGGCGGAGGAGGACGGCTGTTTCACCGGGTTCGCGGAGTTCGCCCTCGACCTGTTCGACGCCCCGACGGTGGCCCGGCTGCTCGGCCACTGGACCACCCTGCTGAGCGCCGCCGTCCGCGCACCCGGCACCCGGCTGTCCGCACTGCCGATGCTCACCGCGGCCGAGCTGGAGCGGGAGCTGCACGGTTGGAACGACACCGACGGCGAGTTCCCCGCCGGACAGCGGGTGGACCAGCTGTTCGCCCGCCAGGCGGCCAGGACCCCCGAAGCGGCCGCCGTGATCGACGCGTCCGGCACCCTGGACTACCGGTCCCTGGACGCCTGGGCCGCACGGATCGCCCACCGGCTTCGGCGGGCCGGCGTCGGGCCGGACGTGCCGGTGGCGCTGTGCCTGGAGCGCGGGGCCGGACTCAGCGCCGCCATGCTCGGCACGCTGCGCGCCGGCGGCGCCTTCCTCGGGCTGGACCCGTCCTATCCGGCCGACCGGCTGGCCTTCATGCTCGCCGACGCGGGCCCGGCCGTGGTGCTGGCCGACCGGTCCACCGCGGGTGCGCTCCCGCCCGGCACCGAGCCGCTGCTGCTGGAGGAGATCCCCGCCGACGGACCCGAGTTCGGCCGTACCGACAGCGAGTTCGGCCGTACCGGAGGCGGAGCGACGGGAGCGGGCGAGACCAACCTGGCGTACCTGGTGTACACCTCCGGCTCCACCGGGCGCCCCAAGGGCGTCGCCGTGACCCACCGCGCCATCGTCAACACCTTCGCGGGACTGGCACGTTCGCACGGCTTCGGCCCCGGCGACCGGATGATCGCGCTGCACTCGCCGAGCTTCGACCCGGCCGTGCACGACTGCCTGGCCCCGCTGGTGGCCGGAGCCACCGTCGTCTTCCCCGCGCAGGACACCGTCCGCGACCCGCGGCACTGGGCCGAGCTGGTCGCGCACCACCGGGTGACCGTGTGGTCGATGGGGCCGGCCGGTACCGAGGCGATGCTGGCCGCCGCCGAGGAACACGGCCTGGCCCTGGACAGCCTGCGCACCGCGATGATCGGCGGCGACGTCCTGCCGCCCGCGCTGCCGCCGCGGCTGCGGGCCGTCGCCCCCGGTTGCCGGGTGGTCAACTCGGCCGGTGTGGCCGAGGCCGCCTTCTGCAACAACGAGTACCTGGTCCCCGAGGACGCCGGGCCGGGCCCGGTGCCCTACGGCCGCCCGCTGCTCAACCAGCGCCTGCTGGTGCTGGACGGACTGCTGCGCGCGGTACCGGCCGGGGTCCCCGGCGAACTGTGCGTGGCGGGCGAGGGCCTGGCCCGCGGCTACCTGGGCCGCCCCGGCCTGACCGCCGAGCGCTTCGTACCGCACCCGTACGGCCGGGTGCCGGGGGAGCGCCTCTACCGCACGGGCGACCTGGCCCGCCGCCGGGCCGACGGCGAACTGGAGCTGCTCGGCCGGGCCGACAACCAGGTCAAGATCCGCGGCTTCCGGGTCGAGCCGGGCGAGGTGACCGGCGTCCTGCTCGGCCACCCGGCCGTGGCCGACGCGGTCGTGGTGGCCCGCGAGGCCGCCCCCGGCGACCGGCGCCTGGCCGCCTACTGGGTGCCCGCGGCCCGCCCGGACGGCGCCCCGGTGTCCGACGCCGAGCTGGCCGCCTGGCTGCGCGAGCGGCTCCCCGGCCATATGGTCCCCGCGCTGTGGACCGAGCTGGCGGCCCTGCCGCTCTCGCCCAACGGCAAGGTGGACCGGGCCGCGCTGCCCGAACCGGCCGCGGCGGCCGACACCGCGGACCGCCTCGCCCCCCGCACCGCCGACGAGGCCGCCGTCGCCACGATCTGGCAGCGGCTGCTGGAGCTGCCCGAGGTCGGTGTGCTGGACGACTTCTTCGACCTCGGCGGCCACTCGCTGCTCGCCAACCGGCTGGTCAGCGCGCTGCGCGCGGAGTTCGGCGTGGAAGTGCGGCTGCGCGAGGTGTTCGCCGCGACCACGGTGGCCGCGCAGGCCGGGCTGGTCGGGCGACTGCGCTCGGCCGAGGGTGCGGCGCCCGCCGCCCCGCTGCCGCCGGTCACCCCCGCGGACCGCTCCCGCCCCCTGCCGCTCTCCTTCGCCCAGCAGCGGATGTGGCTCTTCGACCGCTTCGCCCCCGGCAACCCGGCCTACCACGTGCCCACCGCGGTACGGATCGGCGGCGACCTGGACCCGGTGGCGCTGGCCGCCGCACTGCGCGCGCTGATGGCCCGGCACGAGGTGCTGCGCACGGTGGTGCCGGAGACGGACGGCGCCCCGACGCAGCGCGTCCTGCCGGCCGGCGAGGCCCCGCTGACCGTCCGCGAACTCGCCGTCGGCGAGCGGGCCGAGGACCTGGTCGACGCGTTCGTCACCCGTCCCTTCGACCTGGCGGCCGAGGCGCCGCTGCGCGCCCTGCTCCTGCGGATCGCCCCGGCCGAGCACCTGCTGGTACTGGTGATCCACCACATCGCGCTCGACGGCTGGTCGATGGGCGTACTGGTCGAGGACCTGGCCGCGCTCTACGACGGCCACGACCTGCCGCCGCTGCCCGTGCAGTACGCCGACTACGCCCGGTGGCAGGCCGACCGGGCCGCCGAGGGCCGCTGGACCGAGCAGCTGGAGCACTGGCGCGGGCGGCTGGCCGGACCGCTGCCGGTACTGGAACTGCCCACCGACCGGCCCCGCCCGGCCACCCCGAGCCTGGCCGGTGCGGTCCACGAGTTCACCCTGTCCGCGGAGCTGACGCAGCGGCTGCGCTCCCTCGGCACCCGGCACGGCGCCACCCTGTTCATGGTGCTGCTCGCCGGCTACCAGACGCTGCTGGGACGGCTCTCGGGCGCCGAGGACGTGCTCGTCGGCACCCCCGTCGCGGGCCGCGGCCAGCGTGAACTGGACGGCCTGGTGGGCTGCTTCGTCAACAGCCTCGCGCTGCGCGGCGACCTGTCCGGTGACCCCGCCTTCGCCGAGCTGCTGGAGCGCACCCGCGACCGCGCGCTCGCCGACTTCGACTGCCAGGAAGTGCCGTTCGAGCAGGTGCTGGACGCCATCGGGGCCGAGCGCGACCCCGCCCGGCACCCGGTGTTCCAGACCATGCTGACCCTGCAGAGCGCCCGCCCGCCCCGGGCGGGATTCGACGGCCTGGACGTCGAGCCGGTGGACGCGCAGACCGGCTCCTGCCTGATGGACCTGATGTTCACCGCCGCCGAGCAGGACGGATGCCTGGCCTTCACGGTGGAGTACGCGACGGACCTGTTCGACGCGCAGAGCATCGCCCGCCTGGCGCACCGCTTCGGCGTGCTGCTGGAGGCCGCGGCCGACGCGCCGCGCACCGCCCTGTCCCGGCTTCCGCTGCTGGACGCCGAGGAGCGCCGGACCGCGCTCACCGACTGGAACGCCACCGCCCGTCCCCTCCCGTCCGGCGGCCTGCACGACCTGGTGGCGGCGGCAGCGGCCCGCACCCCCGGCGCCCCGGCGCTGGAGCACGAGGGCCGCACGACCAGCTACGCCGAACTGGAGGCCGCCGCCGAGCGGTGCGCCGCCCGGCTGCGCGCGCTGGGCGTCGGCGGGCAGAGCGTGGTCGCGGTGCACGCGGCCCCGACGCCGCAGCTGGTCACCGCCCTGCTCGGGGTGCTGAAGGCGGGCGCGGCGTTCACCACGCTCGACCCGGCGCTGCCCGAACAGCGGCTGCGCCTGCTGCTGGAACTGTCCGGCGCACGGCTGGTGCTCACCGACGGCAGCGAGTCCGGCGGGCTCCTGGACGGGGTCCAGGTGGCCCCGATCGAGGCGGCGGCCGCGCCGGACGGGACCGCCCCGGCGACCGGCGCCGAGACCGCACCGGACGCGCTGGCCTGCGTCTTCTTCACGTCCGGCACCACCGGTTCCCCCAAGGGCTCGATGTTCACCCACCGGGGCCTGGTCAACTTCACCCTCGCGATGGCCGAGGAATTCCGGCTGGCTCCCGGCGACCGCTTCCTGCAACTGGCCTCCACCGGCTTCGACGTACTGCTGGAGGAGCTGTTCCCGGCCCTGGCCACCGGTGCCACCGTCGTGCTGCCCGGTGCCCGGCTGCTGGCCGGCGGCGTCGACCTGACCGGCTACCTGGCCGAGCACCGGATCACCGGCCTGGAACTGACCACCGCCTACTGGCACGACTGGGCCGCCGAACTGGAGCGCACCGGCGCCGCGCTCCCCGCGGACCTGCGGTTCGTGGCGATGGGCGGCGAGCGGGTGCGCCGGGACCGGCTGGCCGCCTGGCAGCGGCTCGGGGTGCCACTGGTGCACGTGTACGGGCTGACCGAGGTGACCTGCACCTCGACCACCCGGCGCGTCACCGGCGAACCGGTGGACGGCGACGGCCTGCCGATCGGCCGCCCGCTGGCCAACACCACCGTCTACCTGCTGGACCCGGCCGGAGCGCCCGTACCGATCGGCTCCCCGGGCGAGCTCCACCTGGGCGGCGCCGGACTGGCCCGCGGCTACCTGGGCCGCCCCGGTATGACCGCCGAGCGCTTCGTCCCGGACCCGTACGGCGAACCCGGCGCCCGGCTCTACCGCACCGGCGACCTGGCGCGCCACCGGGCCGACGGCGAGGTGGAGTTCATCGGCCGCGCCGACCAGCAGGTGAAGATCCGCGGCCACCGGATCGAACCCGGCGAGGTGGAGGCGCAGCTCGCCGGGCGACCCGAGGTCGGCGCCGCCGCGGTCGTGGTCCGCGAGGACGAGCCGGGCGAGAAGCGGCTGGTCGGCTACGTGGTGGCCGCCCCCGGCACCGAGCCGGACGTCTTCGAGCTGCGCGCCGCGCTGCGCGAGCGGCTGCCCGAGTACCTGGTGCCGTCCTCGATCGTGCTGCTGCCCGCGCTGCCGCTGAACGGCAACGGCAAGCTCGACCGCGGCGCGCTGCCCCGGCCCGGCCGGGCCGAGCTGACCGGCGGCGCGGCGGTGGCCCCGCGCACCCCCGCCGAGGCGGAGATCGCGGAGCTGGCCGGGGAACTGCTCGGCCTGCCGGCCGTGGGCGTCCACGACAACCTCTTCGACCTCGGCCTGCACTCGCTGCTGGCCGCCCGGTTCGCCGCCCGGGTGCGCGAGACCTGCCAGGTCGACGTACCCCTGCGGGTGTTCTACGAGGCGCCCACCGTGGCCGAGCTGGCCCTGCGGGTGGTGCAGCTCCAGGCCGAGGCGACCGACCCGGACGACCTGGCGCGGCTGCTCGCCGAACTGGAGGCCGAGGACGGCCTCGCCACCGCCTGAGCCCGGCCCGCACACCCATCCCGAACACGTCCAACCCCGGCCGATCCGGCCACCGGAGGAACCCATGCCCATCGCCCCGGCACTGCTGGAGGACTGGCTCCGCGAGCGGTACTTCACCACCACCTACGACATCAGCAGCAGCGGTGTCGAGAACTACACCGTCGACCAGGTCCTCGCCCTGGCCGGCACCAGCGCCGCCTCGCTCGGCGACGTCATGTTCCGCGACAGCCACTCACTGGGCGGCGAGCCGCTGCGCGCCGCGCTCGCCGAACGGCACGGCACCGACCCCGGCTCGGTGATCGCCACCCAGGGCTCCAGCGAGGCGATCTACCTGGTCATGCACGCCCTGCTGAAGCCCGGCGACGAGGTCGTGGTGCAGGCCCCCGCCTACCACGCGCTCGTCGAGGTGGCCGCCTCGCTGGGCTGCCGGATCGTCCCCTGGGCGATGCGCACCGAGCACGGCGTGGTCACCAACGAGGACGAGCTGCTGGCGCTGATCGGCCCGGACACCGCCATGGTGGTCGTCAACTTCCCGCACAACCCGACCGGCGCCACGGTGACCGAGGACCAGCAGGCCGCCGTCATCGAGACCTGCGCCCGGTACGGCACCTGGCTCGCCTGGGACAGCGCCTTCCAGCACCTGGTGTACGACCGTCCGCCGCTGCCCGACCCGACCGCCCGCTACCCCCGGGCGATCTCCTTCGGCACCCTGTCCAAGGCGTACGGCCTGCCGGGCCTGCGGGTCGGCTGGGCGCTCGCCGCGCCCGAGGTCCTGGCGGGCTGCGTGCGCCGCCGCGACTACACCAGCCTGGCCCTCTCCCCGCTCGTGGAAGCGGTGGCCACGCACGCCGTCCGGCACGCCGACGAACTGCTGCGCCCCCGGCTGGCCCAGGCCGCCGCCAACCGGGCGGTGCTCGCCGACTGGCTGGCCGCGCACCGCGACCGGGTGTCCGCCGACCTGCCGGCCGGCGGGGTCACCGCCTTCCCCGAGCTGACCACGGTGGCGGACGTGACGGCGTTCGCCGACCGGCTCGACCGCGAGCACGGCGTGCTGGTCGTACCCGGCATCTGCTTCGGCGCCCCCCGGCACATCCGGCTCGGCTTCGGCGGCGCCGCCGCAGAGCTGACCGCCGGACTCGACCGGCTCGCCGCGCTGCTGCCCGAACCCCGCTGACCCCCTCCGCAGACCCGACCACCGAGGTGATCCACCCCATGCACACCCTCACACTCGACCCCGCCGACGCCGACGCGATCGCCGCCCTGCTCGACGAACTGGCCGAGCGGCACGACAGCGTCGAGGACCAGACCCTCCAGGACGAACTGACCCTCCAGTCCCACCGGTTGCCGCTCGCGCTGCGCCGCTTCCTGACCGACTTCCGGCTGCACGAACCGGCCGGAGCCTGCGTGGTCTCCGGCTACCGCGTCGACCAGGACCGGATCGGCGCCACCCCGGCGCACTGGCAGCACCGCACCGGGGTCTCCCCGGCCCTGCGCGAGGAGATCTTCCTGCTGCTGTGCGGGGCGCTGCTCGGCGAGCCGGTCGCCTGGGCCACCCAGCAGGACGGCTACCTGGTGCACGACGTCCTGCCGGTCAAGGGCCACGAGGACGAGCAGATCGGCACCGGCAGCAACCAGACCATCTTCTGGCACGTCGAGGACGCCTTCCACCCCTACCGGGGCGACTACGTGGGCCTGCTCTGCCTGCGCAACCCGGACCGGGTGCCGACCACCTTCGTCGGAGTGCAGGACCTGGAGATCTCCGCCGAGGACCGGCGGGTACTGGCCGAGCCGCGCTTCTACATGCTGCCCGACAACTCGCACCTCCAGATGCTCGACGCCGGTCCCGGACGCCCCCTGGAGGGCGGGACCCGGCTGCTGGACGCGGCGTACGAGCGCCTGAAGCAGATGCGCGACGACGCGGCACCGGTACCGGTGCTGTTCGGCTCACCGGCCGATCCGTACCTGTGCCTGGACCCGTACTTCATGGACCTGGACCGGCTGGACCCGCAGGCCCGGGACGCCCTCCAGCGGCTCTCGGACGAGATCGACCGCCGCCTGGGCGGCGCCGCCCTGTCCTCCGGCGAGATCGTCTTCGTCGACAACTACCGCGCGGTGCACGGCCGCAGCTCCTTCGCGGCGCGCTTCGACGGCACCGACCGCTGGCTCAAGCGGGTCAACGTCGCCCGCGACCTGCGCAGGTCCCGAGACGCGCGGGCCACCGCCGCATCCCGCGTCCTGTTCTGACCAGGGCCCGTCGGCCCCGTCCGCCGCCGACAGAACTCCGCCTTCCACCCACGGCCTCAGGGCCTGTCTTTCGGATCATGCCGGGCACGGCACCGGACGCCGCGGGCTGATCCGGCCTGATCCGAAAGACAGGCCTTAGGGCCCGCCTGACCTTCTCCGAGGAGAGCACCGTGAGCACCACCCAGACCGCCGCCGCCACCGCCGACACCGCCCGCCGCATCGCCGAGCTGCCGCCCGAGCAGCGGGCCCGGCTGGAGGCCCGGCTGCGCGAGCGGCTGGCCCGGCGCCCGGCCGCGCCCGCCGGCGTGCCGCGCCGCCCCGAGGGGGCACCGGTGCCGCTGTCCTTCACCCAGGAGCAGATCTGGCTGGCCCAGCAGATCGCCCCGGAGTCGGCCGCGTACAACGTGCCGATGGCGGTGACCTGCTCCGGCCCGCTCGACGCCGAGCGGCTGGCCCGGGCGTTCCGCACGGTGATCACCCGGCACGAGGTGCTGCGCACCACCTTCGCAGCCGGACCCGACGGCATGCCCGTTCAACTGGTGCACGAGGAGGCCGGGTTCGAGCTGCCGGTGACCGACCTTAGGGCCGTGGCGGCGGACGAGGCCGAGGCGCGGGTGCGCGCCCGGCTGGCCGAGGAGGCGCACACCCCGTTCGACCTGGCGGCCGGGCCGCTGCTGCGGGCCGCGCTGCTGCGCACCGGGGAGCAGGAACACGTCCTGTTGCTGACGATCCATCACATAGCTTCGGACGCCTGGTCGGTGAATGTGCTGCTCGCCGAGGCCGCGACGGCCTACCGGCTGGCGGACGGGCCCGCCGACGCGGCACTGCCGCCGCTGCCGGTGCAGTACGGAGACTTCGCGGCCTGGCAGCGCGGCCGCCTGGGCGGCGCCGCGCACCAGGAGAGCCTCGGCTACTGGCAGCAGCGGCTGTCCGGCCTGACCGACACCCCGCCGCCCGCCACCGCCACCGGCCGGCCGGAGGGCGGCGCGGCCGCCGGAACGCACAGCCTGGAGCTGCCCGCCGAGGTCGCGGCCGGCCTGCGCGCCCTGGCCGTACGCCACCGGACCACCCTCTTCACGGTGTCCCTCGCGGCGCTCCAGGTGCTGCTGCACCGGTACGGCGGCGGCCCCGACCCGGTCATCGCCACCCCGGTCGGCGGACGCGGGCGCAGCGAGCTGGAAGGCCTGATCGGCTGCTTCGTCAACACCCTGCTGCTGCGCGGCGACCTGTCGGGCGAGCCGACCTTCGCCGAGCTGCTGGACCGGGCCACCGAAGCGACCCGACGCGACTTCCAGCACCAGGAGGTGCCCTTCGAGCAGCTGGCCGCACAGCTGCGGTCCAGCTCGCCGGACGGACTGGCACGCACCATGCTGGTGCTCGACCAGGCCGCCCCGGAAACCGCCCAGGACGGGGCCGACTCCGGCGGACCCGTACTGCGCCCGCTGGACGCGGCCGGCCCGGCCGACGCCAAGCGGGACCTGACGTTCACCGTCTCGGAGAGCGGCGACACCCTGACGCTGACCCTCGTCCACCGCACCGACCGCTACGAGGAGCGCTCCGCCGAGCGCCTGCTCGCCCACTACGCCACCCTGCTGCGCGAGGTCTGCGCCGACCCGCACCGCCCGGTCGGCCGGCTGCCGCTGCTGACCGCCGAAGAGCGCACACTGCTGCTCGACACCTGGAACGCCACCGCCCTCGACGTGCCCGCCGGGACCTTCCACGGCCGCTTCGCCGAACAGGCCGCCCGCACCCCACACGCCGTCGCGGTGGTCGGCGCCGACGGCACCCACCACTACGCCGAACTGGACCGGCTGGCCAACCGGCTGGCCCACCACCTGCGCGCGCTCGGCGTCGGCAGCGAGACGCCCGTGGGCATCTGCCTGGAGCGCGGGTCCTGGACCGTGGTCGCGCTGCTCGCCGTACTCAAGGCCGGCGGCTGCTACGTGCCCGTGGACCCGGCCCAGCCGCAGGAGCGGATGGCGATGATGCTCGCCGACACCGCCGCCCCCGTGGTGATCACCCGCGCCGCCCTCGCCGGCCGGCTGCCGTCCGGGGTGCGGTCGGTCGCGGTGGAGGACCTGGCTCTCGACGCGCAGCCCGACACCGCCCCGGAGGTGGCCGTGGACCCGGGCCAGGCGGCCTACGTGCTGTTCACCTCCGGCTCCACCGGCCGGCCCAAGGGCGTGGTGGTCGAGCACCGGCAGATGCTCAACTACCACACCGCCGTGGTGTCCGCGCTGGGCCTGGAAGCGGCCGGGTACGCGATGGTGCAGCCGTTCACCTTCGACTCCTGCGTCACCGTCCTCTCCTCCGCGCTCCTGGGCGGCGGCACGCTGCACATGGTGGACGCCGACACCGCCTCGGACGGGCGACTGCTGGCCGCGTACTTCGCCGAGCACGCGATCGACTACCTGAAGATCAGCCCCTCGCACCTGGCGGCGCTGGAGGGGCCGGGCGCCGAGAACCGGGTGCTGCCCCGCCGGGGCCTGATCCTGGGCGGCGAGGGCTCGACCAGCAGCTTCGTGCGCGAACTTCTGGGCCGGGCCGAGTGCGAGGTCCTCAACCACTACGGGCCGACCGAGACCACGGTCGGCGTGACCACGCACCGCCCGCGGGCACAGGAGCTCGCCCGTACCTCGACCGTGCCGATCGGCCGCCCGCTGGGCAACGTCCGGGCCTACGTGCTGGACGGCCGGGGCGAGCCGGTCCCGGTCGGGGTGCCGGGCGAGCTGTTCATCGGCGGCGCCCAGGTCACCCGGGGTTACCTGGGCCGCCCGGGCCTGACCGCCGAGCGTTTCGTGCCCGACCCGACCGGTGCGCCGGGCGCCCGGATGTACCGCACCGGCGACCTGACCCGTCGGCTGCCGGACGGCGCGGTCGAGTTCCTCGGGCGGCTGGACGACCAGGTGAAGATCCGCGGCTTCCGGATCGAACTGGGCGAGGTGGAAGCGGCCTTGGCCGCCCTGGAGCCGGTGGCGGCGGCGGCCGCGGTGGTCCGCGAGGACCGGCCGGGGGACCGGCAGCTCGTCGGCTACCTCGTCCCGCTGCCCGGCGCCGAGATCGAACCCTCCGACCTGCGCGGCGAGTTGGCCAAGACGCTGCCCGGTTACATGGTGCCGTCCGCGCTGGTGGTGCTCGACGCGCTGCCGCTCACCGCGCACAACAAGCTGGACCGTCGCGCCCTGCCGGCTCCGCCGCGCCAGGAGGCCGGGACCGGGCGGGCCGCGCGCGACGAGCGGGAAGCCGCCCTGTGCCGGATCTTCGCCGAGGTGCTGGGCGCCGAGCGGGAGCCGGGCATCGACGAGAGCTTCTTCGACCTCGGCGGCCATTCCCTGCTGGCGATGCGGCTGGTTGCGGCGGTGCGGGCCGAGCTGGACGCGGAGGTGGGTGTCCGTGACCTGTTCGAGGCGCCGACGGTCGCGGCGCTGGCCGAGCGGCTGGGCCGGGCCCTGCCCGCCACCGCAGTGCCGCCGCTGGTCAGGGCGGAGCGCCCGGACGTGCTGCCGCTCTCCTTCGCCCAGCGTCGGCTCCGGTTCCTCAACGGGATGGAGGGCGAGGCCAGCGCGTACACGATGCCGGTGGTGCTGCGGCTGGCGGAGTCGGTGGACGCCGTCGCGCTCCGGGCCGCCCTGGACGACGTGGTGGGACGGCACGAGACCCTGCGCACGGTGTTCCCCGAGACCGACGGCCGGCCGTGCCAGCTCGTCCTGCCCGCGGCTCCGGCGCTGGTGCCCCTCGACCTGGTGGAGACCGACGAGACCGGTGCCCGGGCGCGGATCGCGGAGCTCTCGGCCAGGCCTTTCGACCTCGCCGGTGAACTCCCGCTGCGCGCAGCGCTCTTCACCCTCGCGCCGGACGACCACCTGCTGGTCTTGGTACTGCACCACATCGCAGGTGACGGCTGGTCCATGCGACCGCTGACCCACGACCTGACCACCGCCTACCACGCCCGCACCCACGGGGACGCCCCTGACTGGTCGCCGTTGCCGGTGCAGTACGCGGACTACGCGCTCTGGCAGCACCGCCACCTGGGTGACCCCGACACTCCCGGTACGCCCCTGCACGAGCAGCTCGCCCACTGGACGGCCCAGCTGGCCGGCCTGCCGGAGGAGATCGCCCTTCCGGCCGACCACACGCGGCCCGCGCATCCCACGCACCGGGCCCGTACGCACACCACGCACACCGATTCCACGGTTCACCGGCACCTCACGGCTCATGCCCGTGCCCACCAGGCCACGCTCTTCCACGCGGTGCACGCGGCGCTGGCCGTGCTGCTGACCCGTAACGGCGCCGGCACGGATGTGCCCATCGGTACTCCCACCGCTGGCCGTACCCACCGTGACCTGGACCAGCTGATCGGTTTCTTCGTCAACACCCTGGTCCTGCGGACGGACACCGCCGGCAACCCGACCCACACCGAGCTGCTCCGTCGTACCCGTGACGTCGGTCTCGCGGCCCTCTCGCACCAGGACCTCCCCTTCGAGCGTCTCGTCGAAGCCCTCAACCCCAGCCGCACGCCCCACCGCCACCCGCTCTTCCAGACCATCCTCACGTTCAACAACACGACCGCCGCGAGCACCGAACACATCAGTCAGGACGTCGAGTTCGAGAGCGCGGCGAAGTTCGACCTGTCGTTCACCGTGACCGAGCACCACACCGCCGACGGCGTTCCCGGCGGGCTGACGGTGACCGTCGAGTACGCCGCCGATCTGTTCGAGCCCGTCACCATCGCGCGGCTGGCCGACCAGTTCCAGCGGATCCTGACCACCGCCGCCGAACACCCCGACACCCCCCTCCACGACATCGACCTGCTGGGCGGGACCGGCCGGACCGAACTGGCCGGGCTGTCCACAGGAGCCGTCCACCCGCTGCCCGCCGCCGCCCTGCCGGAGCTGTTCGCCGCTCAGGTCGCCCGCACCCCCGACGCCACCGCCGTCGTCTGCGACACCAGCACCCTCAGCTACGCCCAGCTCGACGCCGTCACCGACCGTCTCGCCCGCCACCTGGTAGCCCTCGGGGCGGGTGCGGAACGCCGGGTCGCGATGCTCCAGCAGCGCTCGGCGGAGCTGGTGGTCAGCACGCTGGCCGTGGTGCGGGCGGGCAGCGCGTACGTACCGCTGTCCGAGAGCTGGCCCGACGAGCGGATGGCCCTGGTGATGGCCGACACCGGCGCCGAACTGCTGCTGGTGGACGCCGCCACTCGCGACCTCCCGTTCGTCCGGGCCCGGGCTGCGGCCGGTGTGCGGGTGGTGGACGTCTCGGCACCGCTGCCGGACGCCCCCGCCCGGCCCGTCCCGGCCGTCCAGCCGGACCGGCTCGCCTACGTGATGTACACCTCCGGCTCCACCGGCACCCCCAAGGGCGTCGCCGTCACCCACGCGGACGTGGCCGCGCTGGCAGCCGACCGCTGGTGGCAGCGGGACGGCCACCACGAGCGGGTGCTGTTCCACTCCCCGCAGGCCTTCGACGCGGCCACCTACGAGCTGTGGGTGCCGCTGCTGAGCGGCGGTCAGGTCGTGGTCGCACCCGCCGGTGATCTGGACGCCGAGCGGATCGGGCGGCTGATCGCCGAGCACCGGGTCACCGCGCTCTGGCTGACCGCCGGTCTGTTCCGGCTGCTCGCCGAGGACGCGCCGCAGAGCCTGGCCGGCGTGCGCGAGGTGATGACCGGGGGAGACGTGGTCCCGGCGGCCGCGGTGCGTCGCGTGCTCGCCGTGCACCCGGGGCTGCGGGTGGTCGACGGCTACGGCCCGACCGAGACCACCGTCTTCGCCACCCGGCACTCGATCACCGCGGGGGACGCGCTCGGCAGCACCGTGCCGATCGGCCGACCGCTGGACAACATGCGCGTCGAGGTGCTGGACGCGGCGCTGCGACAGGTGCCGCCCGGCGTGCCGGGCGAGCTGTTCATCGCCGGTGCCGGACTGGCCCGCGGCTATCTCGGCCGTCCGGCCCTGACCGCCGAGCGTTTCGTGCCGGATCCGTTCGGTGAGCCGGGTGGGCGGATGTACCGCACGGGTGACCTGGGCCGCTGGCAGTACGACGAGCGGGGTGAGGGGCGGCTGGAGTTCCTGGGCCGTACCGACGACCAGATCAAGCTGCGTGGTTTCCGTATCGAACCCGCCGAGATCGAGGCGCACTTCACCAGCCGTCCCGACATCGCGCAGGCCGCCGTCCTGCTGCGCGAGGACAACCCCGGCGACCAGCGCCTGGTCGCCTACCTCGTCCCCGCCACCGACAGCGACACCGACGCCGTCACCGTCCCGGATCCGGCCGAACTGCGCGCGTACGCCGCCGCCCACCTGCCCGCCTACCTCGTCCCCTCCGCCCTGGTCCTCCTCGACACCCTCCCGCTCACCCCCAACGGCAAACTCGACCGCCGCGCCCTCCCCGCCCCCAGCACGGCCACCACCCCCACCCGGGCCCCCCGCACCCCCCAGGAAGAAGTCCTCTGCGGCCTCTTCGCCACCACCCTCGCCGTCGACCACATCGGCATCGACGACAACTTCTTCGACCTCGGCGGCCATTCCCTGCTGGCGATGCGGCTGGTTGCGGCGGTGCGGGCCGAGCTGGACGCGGAGGTGGGTGTCCGTGACCTGTTCGAGGCGCCGACGGTCGCGGCGCTGGCCGAGCGGCTGGGCCGGGCCCTGCCCGCCACCGCAGTGCCGCCGCTGGTGCGCACCGAGCCCCGCCCGGCGCGCATCCCGCTCTCGTACGCACAGGCCCGGCTGTGGTTCCTCAACCGGATGGAGGAGACCGAGCGGGCCTCGTACAACATCCCGGTGGTGTTGCCGCTGACCCAGTCGGTGGACGCCGTCGCGCTCCGGGCCGCCCTGGACGACGTGGTGGGACGGCACGAGACCCTGCGCACGGTGTTCCCCGAGACCGACGGCCGGCCGTGCCAGCTCGTCCTGCCCGCGGCTCCGGCGCTGGTGCCCCTCGACCTGGTGGAGACCGACGAGACCGGTGCCCGGGCGCGGATCGCGGAGCTCTCGGCCAGGCCTTTCGACCTCGCCGGTGAACTCCCGCTGCGCGCAGCGCTCTTCACCCTCGCGCCGGACGACCACCTGCTGGTCCTGGTACTGCACCACATCGCAGGTGACGGCCTCTCGATGCGTCCGCTGACCGAGGACCTCACCGCTGCCTACCAGGCCCGGAGTCACGCTCGAACCCCTGACTGGTCGCCGTTGCCGGTGCAGTACGCGGACTACGCGCTGTGGCAGCACCGCCACCTGGGCGACCCCGACACTCCCGGTACGCCCCTGCACGAGCAGCTCGCCCACTGGACGGCCCAGCTGGCCGGCTTGCCGGAGGAGATCGCCCTTCCGGCCGACCACACGCGGCCCGCGCATCCCACGCACCGGGCCCGTACGCACACCACGCACACCGATTCCGCGGTTCACCGGCACCTCACGGCTCATGCCCGTGCCCACCAGGCCACGCTCTTCCACGCGGTGCACGCGGCGCTGGCCGTGCTGCTGACCCGTAACGGCGCCGGCACGGATGTGCCCATCGGTACTCCCACCGCTGGCCGTACCCACCGTGACCTGGACCAGCTGATCGGTTTCTTCGTCAACACCCTGGTCCTGCGGACGGACACCGCCGGCAACCCGACCCACACCGAGCTGCTCCGTCGTACCCGTGACGTCGGTCTCGCGGCCCTCTCGCACCAGGACCTCCCCTTCGAGCGTCTCGTCGAAGCCCTCAACCCCAGCCGCACGCCCCACCGCCACCCGCTCTTCCAGACCATCCTCACGTTCAACAGCACCACCGCGGCCGGCGCCGAAGCCGCCGCCACCGACATCGAGTCGGAGAGCGCCGCGAAGTTCGACCTGTCGTTCACCGTGACCGAGCACCACACCGCCGACGGCGTTCCCGGCGGGCTGACGGTGACCGTCGAGTACGCCGCCGATCTGTTCGAGCCCGTCACCATCGCGCGGCTGGCCGACCAGTTCCAGCGGATCCTGACCACCGCCGCCGAACACCCCGACACCCCCCTCCACGACATCGACCTGCTCGCCGAGCACGAGCGCAAGGCCTTGTTCACCGACTGGAACGGCCCGTCGCGCGCACTCCCCGGCCGGACCCTGCCCGAACTGTTCGCCGCTCAGGTCGCCCGTACACCCGACGCCACCGCCGTCGTCTGCGACACCGGCAGCCTCAGCTACACCCAGCTCGACACCGCCGCCAACCGCCTGGCCCGCCACCTGGTGGCGCAGGGTGCGGGCCCCGAACACTTCGTCGCGCTGGCCGTGCCGCGCTCGGTGGAGACCCTGGTGGCCGTGCTGGCGGTACTCAAGTCCGGCGCGGCGTACCTGCCCGTCGACCTCACCCACCCGGGCGAGCGGATCGCCTACACCCTGGCCGACGCCCGGCCCCTGTGCGTGCTCACCACCGTCGAGGCTGCCGCTCAACTGCCCGTCACCGAGCACCCGCACCTGCTGCTCGACGCGCCGGACACGGCCGCGGCGCTGGCCGCCCTGCCCGCTCACGACCTCACCGACGACGACCGGTCGGCGCCGCTGTCGCTGCGCAACCCGGCCTACGTGATCTACACCTCAGGCTCCACGGGACGCCCCAAGGGCGTCGTGGTCGAGCACCACTCGCTGGACGCCTACCTGGCCTGGGCCCGCGAGGCCTACGGCAGCGTGGCCGGCCGGGCGCTGGTGCACTCGCCGGTCTCCTTCGACCTCACCGTGACCGGCCTGTTCGCCCCGCTGACCAGTGGCGGCACCGTGCAGCTCATCGAGCTGGACGACCAGGCGCCCACGGCGGGAGAGTTCGACCGTCCGAGCTTCGTCAAGGCCACCCCGAGTCACCTGGCCCTGCTGACCGCGCTGCCCGAGCGCTTCTCGCCCAGCGAGCAGCTCGTGCTCGGCGGCGAGTCCCTGATGGGCGAGGTGCTGGACGAGTGGCGGCGGCGGCACCCGGGCGCAACCGTGATCAACGAGTACGGCCCGACCGAGACCACGGTCGGCTGCACCGAGTTCCGGATCGGGCCCGGCGACACCGCGCCCTCCGGTGTGATCACCATCGGACGGCCGATCTGGAACACCCGGATGTACGTGCTGGACGAGGCCCTGCGGGCGCTCCCGGTCGGGGTCGGCGGCGAACTCTTCATCGCCGGTGACCTGGTGACCCGCGGCTATCTCGGCCGTCCGGCCCTGACCGCCGAGCGTTTCGTGCCGGATCCGTTCGGTGAGCCGGGTGGGCGGATGTACCGCACGGGTGACCTGGGCCGCTGGCAGTACGACGAGCGGGGTGAGGGGCGGCTGGAGTTCCTGGGCCGTACCGACGACCAGATCAAGCTGCGTGGTTTCCGTATCGAACCCGCCGAGATCGAGGCGCACTTCACCAGCCGTCCCGACATCGCGCAGGCCGCCGTCCTGCTGCGCGAGGACAACCCCGGCGACCAGCGCCTGGTCGCCTACCTCGTCCCCGCCACCGCCACCGCCACCGCCACCGCCACCGCCACCGACAGCGACAGCGACAGCGACAGCGACGCCGTCACCGTCCCGGATCCGGCCGAACTGCGCGCGTACGCCGCCGCCCACCTGCCCGCCTACCTCGTCCCCTCCGCCCTGGTCCTCCTCGACACCCTCCCGCTCACCCCCAACGGCAAACTCGACCGCCGCGCCCTCCCCGCCCCCAGCACGGCCACCACCCCCACCCGGGCCCCCCGCACCCCCCAGGAAGAAGTCCTCTGCGGCCTCTTCGCCACCACCCTCGCCGTCGACCACATCGGCATCGACGACAACTTCTTCGACCTCGGCGGCCACTCCCTGCTCGCCGCCCGGCTGACCGCCCGGGTCCGTGAGGAACTGGGCATCCAGATCGGCCTGCGGGCCCTGTTCGAGACCCCGACCGTGGCCCTGCTGGCCGAACGGATCAACGCCTGGGGCGGCACCGAAGCCTCCGACGGTCTCGGTCAGTTGCTGCCGCTGCGTACCGGAGGCACCCGTCCGCCGCTGTTCGCCGTGCACCCGGGAGGCGGCCTCGGCTGGTGCTACTCCGGGCTGGCCCGCCACCTGGACCGAGACCGGCCGCTGTTCGCACTGCAGGCCCGCGGGCTCGACGGCGAGGGCGAACTGCCGGGCTCCGTACCCGAGATGGCGGCCGACTACCTGCGGCTGATCCGCGAGGTGCAGCCCGTAGGGCCGTACCACCTGCTCGGCTGGTCCTTCGGCGGCACGGTGGCCCACGAGCTGGCCCGCCAGCTCCAGGAGGCGGGCGAGGAGGTGGCGCTGCTGGCGATGCTCGACTCGCACCCGACCGGACGCTTCCGGCACGCCGGGCAGCCCAGCGAGGCGGAGATCCTCTCGCTGGCCCTGGACGGACTCGACCTCGACGAGCTGGGCGCGCTCGCCGCTGATCCGGCGGACGGCGTCGACGGCGAGGACGGCGAGGACGGCGCTGACGTCCTGGGTGACGGACTTCCCACCGCCGACGCCGTGCTGGAGCTGCTGCGGGAGCGCGGCAGCGTTCTGGGCGGGCTGGACCCGGCGGCACTGGGCCGGCTGGTGAAGGTGACCGCCAACAACCTCGTGCTGGCCCGGGGCGAGCAGCCGGGCCGCTACCGGGGCCCCGTGCTCTTCTTCGAGGCCCTGCCGGGCCGGGGCGCCGACGGCACCCCGCTGGCCGAGCTGTGGGCCGAGCACATGGACGGCCCGGTGGAGAACCACCCGCTGGACATCCCGCACAGCCGCTTCACCACCCCGCAGGCCCTGGCGCAGATCGGCCCGGTCCTCGCCGCCCACCTGCGCTGACCGGGTTCACGGGGGGTGGTGCGCCCGACCTGGCGCCGGACGCACCACCCCGCCCCGCCCCCGCCCCTGTGTCTCCCCGTCCCGTGCCTCCCCGTCCCGCCGCAGCCTCCGAACGGAGCCGCCCCATGCCCCTGTCCCTCGCCCCGCCCCCCGTGGGCCTGCCATGACCACCTTCGTGCTCGTCTGGGTCGGCCGGCTGGTCACCGCACTCGGATCCAGCATCTCCGGCTTCGCCCTCGGCCTGTGGATCTACCAACAGACCGGCTCCGTCACCCAGTTCGCCACCGGTCTGCTGCTCGGCTTCGCTCCGGGCATGCTGGCCGCCCCGGTCGCCGGGGTCCTGGTGGACCGCTACCGGCGCCGCACCGTGCTGCTCTGCGCGGACGCGGCGGCCATGCTCGCGGCCGTGGCCATGGCCGCCTCCCAGGCGACCGGGCACCTGGCCGTCTGGCAGGTGTACGCGGTCATCATCGTGGAGTCCTGTTGCGCGGCCTTCCAGTGGCCGGCGCTCGCCGCCGCCGTCACGGGCATGGTCGGGCCCGAACAACGCGGCCGGGCCAGCGCGATGACCCAGACCGCCCTGGCCGGGGCCCAGTTGCTCGGTCCGATGCTCGCCGCCGTCCTGCTCGGCGCGGGTGGGCTGCGCGCCGTCCTGCTGGTCGACGTCGTCTCGTTCGGGCTGGGGCTGCTCACCCTGCTGCTCGCCCGTTTCCCCGAGTCGACCGGCCGCCCGGAGCACACCGGCAGCCCCCGGGAACGCCCGGGCTGGCGGGCCGAGCTGACCGAAGGCCGACGGCTGCTCACCGGACAGCCCGGACTGAAACACCTGCTCCGCCTGGTCACCGTCCTCAACGCGGCCGAGGCCACCGCCACGGCCTTGCTGCTGCCCCTCGTCCTGGCCGCCACCCCCGAGGCCGAGCAGAACGCCGCGGTGGCCATGGTCAGCACCGCCGGGGGGCTCGGCCTGGCGATCAGCAGTGTCGCCATGTCCATCTGGTCCACCCCGCGCCGCCCGTTGCCCTGGGTCACCGCGGCCACCGTGCTCAGCGGGGTCGCGGTCCTGCTGGCTGGGTTCTTCCCGCGCCCGGGCCTCCTGGCCGTGGCCGCCTTCACGTTCTTCCTCGGCCTGCCGGTGGTCACCAGCTGCGCCCAAGTGCTCTGGCAGTCCGCGGTGGCCGCCGAGGCCCAGGGCCGGGTCTTCGCCCTGCGCCGCATGTTCACCCAGGGCGGCACCCTGCTCGGCTACCTGCTGGCCGGACCGCTCGCCTCGCAGGTCCTGAGCCCGCTGGTGGACCCCGGCGGGCCGTTCGCCGCCACCGTGGGCCGACTCCTCGGCACGGCCCGCGACCGCGGCAGTGCCCTGCTGCTCTGCTGCACCGGTCTGATCCTGGCTGCCACCGCCGTGGCCGGGCGCCGTCACACCATCACCGCGCTGCCCCCACCGCCCGCCGAGATCCCGTCACCCGTCGAACGGGAGAGCGTGCCGAACGCGGCCGGGCCCCCTGTCACAACGGGCCCCTGAACAGGTACCTGACGAACACCTCGGCCGAACCGTCATCCGGTCGGCGCAACCTGCATACCCTCGAAGGCGATCGACCTGCCCCGATCGGGCCGCGCCGCCCCCTCCACCGATCCGGAGTCAATGTGATCTTCCGCCCCACCGCAGCGTCCGACCTCGGCCGCTTCCTCCCGCTCATCGTCACCGACGCGGCCGGCGGGATGACGGCCGACACGTACACGGCCCGGCTCTCCGCCGGTGAGTACCGCCCCGACTGGACCTGGATCGCCGAAGACGCCTCCGGCGGCTCGCCGCTCGCCCTCGCCGTCTGGTGGGGTGACCCGGACGAGGACCTGCCCGGCGCCCTCGACGGCGTGTTCGTCCACGAATCGGTCCGGTCCGCCGCCGAACGCACCACCGTGGCAGCCGGGTTGCTGGCCGCCGCCCACGCGGTCTACGCCGGGGCAGGCGCGAGCGCCGCGCCCGAGTACCACCTCTCCCTCCCCGGTGACTGGCACGACCGGCCCGACACGGTCGCGGCCGTGGCCTGGCGGCAGGAGGCGGCCCGGCGCGCAGGTCTCCCGGTGACCGTGGAACGGCTGCGCTACGAGTGGACACCACGGACCGGTCTCCCGGAGCCCACCGGGCGTCTGCTCTTCGCCGCCGAGCCCGACGACGAGGTCTTCGTCGGCCTGTTCCGCCGGGTCCTGACGGACAGCCTCGACACGGCCTCCCGGAAGGAGGCCGAGAGCATCGGCCCCGAGGCCCAGGCCCGCGAGGACGTCGCGTTCTACCGCGACACCATGCCGGGGGACCGGTCCTGGTGGCGGGTCGCCCGGACACCCGACGGCGAGCCCGTCGGCTTCGGCCTCCCCTCCCGCAACCACGCCTTCCCCGTGGTCGGATACCTGGGCGTGCTGCCGGAACACCGGGGCTGTGGATACGCGGACGAGATCCTGGCCGAGATCACCCGGATCCTGGTGTCCGAAACCGATCCGGAGAAGGTCCGCGCCGACACCGACCTGACGAACACACCGATGGCCGCGGCCTTCGAACGCGTGGGGTACCGCAACGACGCCCGCCGCCTGGTGTTGTCCGCCCACTGAGTGCGCCGGGCCGGGCCATGGCCACGTGGGCGGGCGGGCGAGATCGTGCGTCTATCCGGCGAATATCCACCCTCGCTTCCATGGGCCCCACGAAGAACCCGTGGAGAGGGACGACCGAACATGAGCACCGAAGAGTTGACCGCCGCTTCGACCGAGGCCGAGGCCCGGGCCGCGTTCCTGTCCCGGGTCGGCGGCCCGGCTCTCGGTGCACGTACGTTGCTGGACCGGGCGGCGGAGCTGCTGCCCGGTGTGGTCGACGCCGCCTCGGACGTCGAGACGGCACTCACCGAGCTCGCGGCCCACGCGGCGATACGCCCGGTATCCGCCGCACCCGCCACAGCCGGGGCCTGGGGCCTCGACCTCGCCACGGGCGCGCTGCGCCGGGTGCCCGTCCCCGCGTCGGGCTCCCCGGTGGGCGTAGCGGCGGGCCTGACCTGGGTGAGCGCCCTCGAATCGGGGCTCGCCCAGCACTGCGAGGCCCTCCTCGCCGGCCGCCTCAGGGCGCCCGGGACCCGTGTGCCCAGGCTGAGCCTGGCAGGGGAGGGCCACGCCGTCCCCGACGCGCTGCTGCGCGCCCTGCGGTCCGAGGACGAGCACGTCGCGCATGACCTGTCCGGTCTGCTCTCCCTGCCCGCCTGCGCCGTCGCGCTCGCCCCGCGCGCGGAACCGGAGCCGGAGCGTGCCCCGGGCCCGGAGCGGGACACGGTCGTCGCCACGGGCGCGACCCTGGCCGAGGCCGCCCGTACTGCCGTGGAGCGCACCCTGTCCCGTCGACGCGCCCGCGCGGCCGGACGCCCCGTCCCGCAGCTGTTCCCCGCCATCGGCCGGGAACAGGAGTCCGATGCTCCCCGGCCGCTCCCCTGCGCCCAGTGGTCCCACCCCCTGGACGCCCTGCACTCCCAGGGCCACAGCCCGGTGGCGGTGCTGCTGGACCACGACGCCGGGGTGAGCGCGGTGCTGCCGTACCTGGTGCGCATCGTGCTGTCGCCGACGTAGCCGCCGGGACGCAAGAGGAAGCGCTGGGTCACCGTGAAGGGCACGTGCTCGTGTCGAACCCCGGGCTACGAACTCAAGTGGGAACGTGTGACCCCACCGGTCTCCGCGAACTCCGGACGACCTGCACCTGGACCTGTCCGAAGAGGAGCCCGACGGCTCGTCACCCAGGTCACCACGCCCTCGAGCGTGGAAGGCACAGGGGACGCGGGAGGCTGAGGGGGCCGGGTGGTGCTCGTGGTCGCGAACCAGGCGCAGCTCGGATGCTCATGCATGCCTGAAGGCGTAATCTGGATTTGTCGGCTGCTGGAGACCCGAAGCGTCAGACGAATGCAGTGTACTTGACTGCAATTCAGCACGCGTGAAGTCCGTTGTTTATTGCGTGAAGAGCGTCTATGGCAGTGGCGACGGGGGAGCTGCACCGAAGTTCTGGCTCCAGGGCATGTGGATGCGAGTCGGGCCCTCGGCTGTTCGCCGGACGGACCTTGCTAATTGATGCGTAAAGCAGTCTGTGTTAAATGAAACTGCGCCCGTGGAGGTGCTGAACATGCGACGCTTGCTCACTACTGTGGCCCTAGTGGTCCCTCTCGCCTTTGCAGGAGGCACGGCCGTCGCGGTACCTGAGAGCGCCCCTTCTGCGACCAGTGCGGCGATCGAAGCAGAGTCGAATCATGGGGCGACGACGAAAGCGGCGGACGTCTGCAACTACACCATCCGTCGTCCCACACTCAAGATCGGCTCCTCGGGACGTGCAGTCCAACAAGCCCAGTGCTATCTGAACAGGGCCATGAGCGGCGCAGACCTGGCCGAAGACGGAAATTTCGGCCCGGTCACCAACGCGGCGACGAGGCGGTTCCAGGCTTGCGCCGGCATTACCGTGGACGGACTCATCGGAGCTCAGACATGGTCGTCCCTTGTTTTCTGGGCCAACGGGCCGGATTTCGTTTGCTGATCGCCGGCGTGACGCAATCTGGAACATAAAAGGCTCTTCACGAGGGGTCGACGGGCAGGAGCTGGACCAGGCCGACCCAGTTGTCCTCGTCCGCCTTGGTGTGGACGGCGCGGATCCTCCAGCGACCAGCGGGCAGCGGAACCGGCGCCTGTGCGGGCAGCCCCCCGCCGGGATACTCGACGTCCAGTCCGGCACCCGCCTCGGCGGAGTCCATGAGTACGGCCGGGCCGTCCGTCACCCACGAGCCGCACTCCTCCCACCTGGTGGCGGGATCGGAGAGGACGGCCTCGGCCGCGGACATCAGCCCGGCCGCGGAGTCTGCGGCCAGCCAGCGCAGGAAGGTGCGGTGCTCGGTCAGGAAGCAGCTGGTGGCGGGTTCGTCCCCCAGCACCAGCGCCAGCGCACCGTTCTCACCCACCGCGATCGCAGCGGCCAGATCGTCCACCGCGCAGGCCCTGTCGTAGTCGTCCGCAGCGGTCGCGTCTCCTGCGGTCACCCCGCTGTCCGTGCACCCGTGCCATGCGTCCAGCGCCGAGACGGGGACGGCGATCAGTGGGCCGCCGAAAGACTCCACCCAGCCAGGAGAGGCAGGGGGAGCAGCGGCCGCAGCGGAAGACGAAGAACTCATGCCGCCAGTGTGCCCCCGGCCACCGACAACGTATCGGCGCAGGAGCAGGAGCAGGCGTAGACGCATGTCGGCGAAGGTCAGGGAGGGGGAGGGGAGCGGGTGGCGCAGACAGAGGCGGCCTGTCGCCCAGTGCGCCTGCTCCCCTACAGTGCGTGATGCCCGCATCCGCCCGCGACGACGCTGGAGCAGCCCTGTGGCCACCCAAGCACGCCCCGGCCCCCTCCCGAGCCCGTCCCCGGCGGGTCGCCGGGTTCCCGAGCTGGATCCCGCCGCCGTCGGGCAGTGGCAGGCCGGAGGAGGGGAGCTCATCGACCTGTTCGCCCAGGCGCGCGAACGGCTCGGAGGCGTCACCGCGTTCCGGCTCGGTGCGCGCCCGACCGTCCTGGTCACCGCCCCCGAGGCCGTGCAGCACGTGCTCGCGCTCCATCCCGACCGGTACGTGAAGCGCTCGCACCGCGCCCGACTGCTGATCGGCGACGGGGTCCTGGCCGCGACGGGCGAAGCGTGGCAGCGGCAACGGCGGCTGCTGCAGTCCCAGTTCACCGGCCCGGGAATGCGCCGCTACGAGCAGCGGATCACCGAGGCCGCCCGCACCACCGCGGTGCGCTGGGCCGGGTACGCCCGCACCGGACAGGTCCTCGACGTCGGCGACGAGATGCGCCGCTTCGCCCTGGACACCATCTGGCGGGCCCTGACCGGACATCCCCTGGACCCCGCGACGGAGCGTGAACTGGCCGCCGTAACCGCCGTGGTGGCCGCGCTGCCCAGCCTGCCCGCCGACGGCGCCGCCGCCCAAGGGGCGGTCGCCGCCGAGCTGGCCGCCGTCGACGCCGTGGCGAGCCACGCCATCGCCGCCGCCCGCGACGGCGGGGCCGGACCCGAGGGCCCGGGCCTGCTGCACGTCCTGCTCGACGCGGCCGGAACACGCCCCGAGTACACCGACCGGCTGATCCGCGACGAGCTGGTCACCCTGCTGGTCGCCGGTCACGAGACCACCGCCACCACCCTGACCTGGCTCTACCTCTTGTTGGACCAGAACCCGCAGGCACGGGAACAGGCCCTCGCCGCGGGCGTCGAAGGCTCGACCGGGCGACGGCAGGCCGTCCAGGCGCTCGTCCATGAAACGCTGCGCTTCTACCCGTCCGCCTGGATACTGCCGCGCTGCGCGGCGCAGGACGACGTCCTCGCCGGATACGAGGTCGAGGCCGGCACCGACGTGCTGGTCTGCCCGTACCTCACGCACCGGGACCCCGGGCTCTGGGAGAACCCCGGGCGGTTCGAGCCGGGGCGCTTCACCACCCCCGGACGGCGGCCCACCCATCCGGGGAGCTACCTGCCGTTCGGCATCGGGCCCCGGGCCTGTCTCGGCCTGCAGTTCGCCCTCCGGGAGTCGACCGTCCTCCTCGAACACCTGCTGCCCGCCCACACCCCCCGCTTCCACTCCACCCCGGCCAAGGCCGCCTACGGCATCACCGTCCGCCCCGACGGCCCGACGCCCGCCACGCTGGGCTGACGCCGAGCCTGTCGGTACGGGCGGAAGAAAACGCTTGGACCGCGCCGACGCCCTTGCGGGACACTCCGTTTTCTGACGTGACGGTCCGACAAGGCAGGGTTGGTATGGGATCGCCCGAATCGCACGAAAGTTCACGGCGCAGGGGTTCGGTGTTCCTCGCGCTCCGTTACTACACACGGGAGTTGGGCCGACGGCGTTGGCTGACGGCGCCCGCGATGCTGCTCCCGGCGCTGGGCAACATCGGCATCAACTACGTCGCGCCGCTGGTCGTCGCCAAGCTCGTGGGCAGGATCGCGGGGGACACCGGCACCCGCACCGGCATCGGCTGGGCGCTGCCCTATGTCCTCGGTTTCGCCGGAGTCCTGTTGTTCGCGGAGATGCTGTGGCGCATCGGGCTGCACTGCCTGAACCGCCTGGACGCCCTCGGTGTCGAGCACCTGTACGTGATCGGCATGGACGAGCTGTTCGCCAAGGACGCCGCGTTCTTCCACGACAACTTCGCCGGGTCGCTGACCAAGCGGGTCCTGAGCTTCGCCTCACGCTTCGAGGAGTTCGTCGACACGCTGACGTTCTCGGTCGTGGGCAGCCTGGTGCCGCTGGTGTTCGGATCGGTGGTGCTGTGGAGTTACGAACCGCTGCTCGTCGTGGGGCTCCTGGCGATGATCGCCGTCACGGCGCTGTGCACGGCGCCCCTCATCCGTCGCCGCCAGGCGCTCGTCGACCAGCGGGAGGAGGCGATCGCCCGGGTTTCGGGTCACGTCGCCGACAGTCTGATGAACATGGACACGGTCCGGGCGTTCGCCGCCGAGGAGCGCGAGGCCGCCGAGCACCGGTCGCGGGTCGCGGAGTCGCGGCGGCTCATGCTGCGCTCGTGGGACTACGGCAACCTGCGCATCGACACGCTGGTCGCGCCGATGTCCGTGCTGACCAACGGGCTGGGCCTGCTGGTGGCCGTCGCGCTCGCCGGGGGAGGGCACGGCGTGGAGGCGGTCGTGGTCGCCTTCACCTACTACTCCAACGCGACGCGGATCATGTTCGAGTTCAACCAGATCTACCGCCGCCTGGAGAGCTCGATGACGGAGGCGGCGCAGTTCACCGAACTGCTGCTGACGCCGCCGACCGTACTCGACCCGGTGTGCCCGGAGCCGCTGCTGTCCCGGGCCGCCGACGTGCGCTTCGAACGGGTGGACTTCGCCCACTCGGGCGCGGAGCCGCTCTTCGAGGGCCTCGACCTGGCCGTGCCCAGCGGGGCGAAGATCGGTCTGGTCGGCCGGTCCGGCGGGGGCAAGACCACGCTCAGCCGGCTGCTACTGCGGATGACGGACATCGACGGCGGCCGGATCCTGATCGGAGGCCAGGACATCAGTAGGCTGCGCCAGGCCGACCTGCGCAGTCTGATCGCCTACGTGCCGCAGGATCCGGCGATGTTCCACCGCACGCTGCGGGACAACATCGCCTTCGCCCGGCCGGGCGCCACCGACGCCGAGATCCGCCGCGCGGCCGAGGCGGCGCACGTCACGGAGTTCGCCGACGCGCTTCCCGACGGCTTCGAGACCATGGTGGGCGAGCGCGGGGTAAAGCTGTCCGGCGGACAGCGCCAGCGGGTCGCCCTCGCCAGGGCGATCCTGCGCGACGCGCCGATCCTGCTGCTCGACGAGGCGACCAGCGCCCTGGACTCCGAGAGCGAGATCCTCGTCCAGGAGGCGCTGTGGCGGCTCATGGAGGGGCGGACCGCGCTCGTGGTGGCGCACCGGCTGAGCACGGTCGCCACCATGGACCGGCTCGTCGTCCTCGACCGCGGACGGATCGTCGAACAGGGCACGCACCAGGAGCTGCTCGCCGCGGAGGGGGCCTACGCGAAGCTGTGGCAGCACCAGTCGGGCGGCTTCCTGGACGACACCCCCGCGGGGGCGGACCTGCACTGACCTCGGCCCGGCGGTCTTTCCCCGCCGGGCCCCGCCCCGCCGGGCTCGGCCGTACCGGGCTCAGCCGTCCGTCGGGTGGACCACCTCCACGCCCTGCGCCCGCAGTTCCTCCACCACCGGCGAGTCCTCCGGTGCGTCGGTGACGATGAGCGCGATCTGCTCCATCGTGCAGATGCGGCCCAGCGCCGCACGGCCGAGCTTGTCGGCGGTCGCGACCAGGATCACCCGCTGCGCGGCCGCCACGGCGGCTCGCTTCACCTGTACGTCGTCCAGGTTGTACGCGGTGGCGCCCTGGACCGGGTCGACGCCGCAGCAGCCCAGGATGAAGGTGTCGAAGCACAGGTCCTGGAACGTCTGGAGCGGTGTGCTGCCGTAGAAGGAAAGCTCTTCGGGGCGCACCTGGCCGCCGGGCAGCACGAGCTGGATGCCCGGATGCCCGGAGAGCGTGAAGGCGGCGTGCAGGGACAGCGGGGTGACGGTGAGCTTCCGGCCGGCCATCGCCTGGGCGACGGCCACGGCGGTGGTTCCGGTGTCCAGGGCGACGGTCTCGCCGTCGGTGAGCAGCTTCACCACCGTGGCCGCGAGGCGCTCCTTGGCCTGCGCGCCGGACATGGCGCGGATCGCGTAGGGCGGCTCGGCCCCGCCCGGCAGGTTGCTCACCGCGCCGCCCCGCACCCGGCGCAGGGCCCCGCGGGACTCCAGTACCTCCAGGTCGCGGCGGATGGTCATCTCCGACGCACCCGTGGCCGCGGCCAGTTCCGCGACGGTCGCGCGGTTCTCCTTCATGAGCAGCGCGACCACGAACCTGTGTCTCTCCATCACGTTCATGTGTCTGCTTTTAGCACAGGGAGGGAGCTGCCGGGGGCGTCGGTGCACAGCGGATCTGTGGTATCGAACATCAAAACTGAGTAAAGTGCGCCGTTGTGTGTGATCTGATGGCTCTAATGAACATCGGCGATGTTCATTCGATCAAGCAACGATGAGGAGAGCGATGTCCGCCACCCCTGAGGCCGACCCGTCCGAGAAGGCCGCACCGCTGCTCAGTACCGTCGCGATCATCGCTTCGTGCGCCGCCTTCGTGGTGATCGGCGCCCTGCAGGCCCTGTACGGTCCCGCGATCCCGGCACTGCGGGACGAGTTCGGCATCAGCCCCGCCGTGGCCGGGCTCAGCCTCAGCGCCCACTTCGTCGGCGCGCTGCTGGGTGTGCTGATCTACCACGTGCTGCGGGGGCGGCTGAGCAACCGCACGCTGCTCGGCGGCTCCTACGTGCTCATGGCGGCGGGCGCGGCGGTCTTCGCGTTCTCGCCGAGCTGGATCCTGGCGCTGGCCGGCACCCTGGTCATCGGGCTGGGCTTCGGCGGCATCGACTACGGCCTCAATCAGCTCTTCGCCGTCGGGTTCGGCCGTCGCAGCACCGCGATGCTGAACCTGCTCAACGGCCACTTCGGGGTGGGCGCGATCGCCGGTCCCGCCCTCGTCGGCTGGCTCGGAGCGGAGAGCTATCCGGAGATCTTCGTCGGCATCGGCGTCGTCTGCCTGCTCATCCTGCTCACCCTCGGCGGCGTGGCCGCCCGGGAGCCGGAGCCCGCCGGAGGGGAGGCCGGCCGGGCGGGCGGGGCGCGCGTCCTGCCGGTCATCGCCGCGTTCGTCGGCGTCTACGTCCTGCACGTGGCCATCGAGACGGGCGTCGGCGGCTGGGAGCCCACCCACCTGGAGGCCGTCGGCTACGGCGCCGCCACCGCCGCCACCGCGACCTCCGCCTACTGGGCGGCGATGACCATCGGCCGGTTCGTCATCGTCCCCCTGAGCCTGCGCTGGTCCGCGCCGTCCATCCTGACCGTGTGCTGCGCGGGCATGGCCGGCTTCCTGCTCCTCGCGACCGTCCCGGCCCTCGCGCCGTACGCCTACTTCGGCGTCGGCCTGATGATCGCGCCCATCTTCCCCACCTGCCTGCCCTGGCTGAACCGGGCCGTGCCGAGCGTCGCCGCGGCCGGGGCGTACGTGATCGCCGCCTCGATGATCGGCGGCGTGGCCTTCCCGCCGCTGCTGGGCGGGGTGATCGACACTATGGACGTGCGGGCGGCGCCGCTGGTGCTGTTCGCGCTCGCCGCCGTCTGCGCCGTCCTCAGCGTGTGGCTGCGCAAGAACGCCCCCGACCCGGAAGCCGACCCGGAAGCCGACCCGGAGGCCGACCTCGACTCGGCCCCCGACCCCGAGGCCGCCCCGGAGACCGGCTCGCGCTCCGCGGCCCGCCCGGACACCGTCCCGACCCGAGGAGCCCAAGGATGACAGCCGTGAAAGCCGTCCTCTTCGACATGTTCGGCGTCATCGCACGCCTTCAGTCACCCGCCTCCCAGGCCGTGCTGGAGCGCACGGCCGGCGTGGAACGCGAGCGGTTCTGGGCGGCGTACTGGTCGCGGCGCACCCCGTACGACCGCGGGGACGTGACCGGTCCCGCCTACTGGAAAGGCGTCTGCGACGACCTGGACATCCCGCTCGACGAGCGCCTGACCGCCGAGCTGATCGCGGCCGACGTGGCGAGCTGGAGCGAGGTCGACCAGGACTGCGTGGACCTGATCCGCACCCTCGCCGACCGGGGCCTCACGCTCGGCCTGCTGTCCAACATCCCCGAGGAACTGGCCGACCGGTACGAGACATGCGAGCCGTGGCTGAACCTGTTCGCGGTCGTCGGGTTCTCCTGTCGCATCGGCAGCGCCAAACCGGAGCCCGCCGCCTACGCGTGGTGTGTACATGAACTGACGCTGCCCGCCGGGGAGATCCTCTTCGTGGATGACCGCGTGGACAACGTCGCGGCGGCCCGTGAACTGGGCTTGCAGGGGCATGTCTTCAGCTCCACCGGGGCCCTCGCCGCGCTATTTCCTGGCTGAAATTCCCGGTACGCGAAGTGACTTACATGTCCCAAATTGGCACTTGCCGCCGTCACTTGAGATGTGATCGTATGAATGAGCAGGCGCCGATGCCCGATCTGAACGGGTAAACAATCCGGGCCGCCGCCACCGATGAATCAACCACGGTGCGGCGGCCGCCAGTTCCCTGCCTTTTGGATGAATCATGCATTGCTCTCACAGCCTTGACGTATTTCCCTTACCTGCGTGAGAAGGAAAAATGGCCAGCACCGTTGTCACCGATCACCTTTACTACCCCGTCAGCGAACGCAAGATGGAGCGGGGTGAGGGCGTCTACCTGTACGACGAGGACGGAAGGCGCTACCTCGACTGCGCGTCGGCGACGTTCAACCTGAGCCTCGGCTACTCCCACCCGGCCGTCATCGCGGCCATGAAGGAGCAGCTCGACAAGGTGGTCCACCTGACCTCCTCCTACCAGAGCGACCCGGTCAACGGGCTCGTCCAGCGGCTCGTGGAGACCTCACCGGCCGGACTGACGAAGGTGCACCCCAAGGTGTCGGGCGGCTCGGCCGCCAATGAAGGGGCCATCAAGATGGCCCAGCTCGCCACGGGCAAGTCCGATGTCATCACCCTGTTCCGCAGCCATGTCGGCCAGACGATGATGATGACCTCGATGTCCGGCAACTCATTCCGCCGCGAACCGTTCCCCAACCTCTTCCCGGGCAGCCTGCAAGTGCCCGACCCCTACTGCTTCCGCTGCTTCTACGGGCAGCAGAAGGACACGTGCGGAATGATGTGCGTGGACCGGCTGGAGGATTTCGTCGACTACGCCAGCAGTGGCCGGGTCGCCGCCGTCCTGATCGAGCCGATATCCGGGAACGGCGGCAACATCGTCCCGCCGGACGGCTACATGCAAAAACTCCGGGCATTCTGCGACGAGCAGGGAATCGCCCTGATCTTCGACGAGATCCAGACCGGGATCGGCCGTACCGGCCACATGTTCGCGGCCCAGTACTTCGATGTCGAGCCGGACGCGATCACCACCGCCAAGGGCCTCGGCGGATCGGGCGCGCAAGTGGCCGCCATCCTCACCAACGAGCGGCTCGCCGGACTGCCCGCGAACCACCACTCCTTCACCTACGGTTCCAACCTGCTCGCGGCCGCCGCCGCGAACGTCACGCTGGACATCGTGCGCCGGCCGGAATTCCTCGCGAACGTGACGAGGACCGGCGACCACATCATGGAACGCCTCCGCGACATGCAACGCCGCTACCCGGCCATCGTGGACGTCCGCGGCGTCGGCCTCATGATCGGTTTCGAGATCGCCGAACTCGACGGCAAGCCCGCCGTCAAGCTGACCAACCACCTCGCCGACAAGGCCATGGAACACGGGCTGATCCTGCGCACCTCGCGCTACGGCTACGGCAACGTCCTCAAGATCCGCCCGCCGCTGATCCTCACGATGGAGCAGGCCGACGAGATCTGCGACAAGCTGGAGAACCTCTTCCTCGCGGAGCTGACCCGATGAAAGAGCTGAAGAAGCTGCTGACGGAACTCGGCGAGCACGTCCGCACCGAACTCCTCGCCTACGCGGACCGCGGCCTCGCCCGCCAGGTCCACGGCGACTCGCCCGGCGGCGACGCCCAGTTCGACGTGGACGAGGTGGCCGAGCGGGCCGTGATCGACCACCTGCGCGCACACGCCGGGATCCCCCTCGCCCTCTACACCGAGGACGGTTCGTACGTCGAGCTCGCGCCCGACCCGCAGGTGCTCCTCGTCGTCGACCCGATCGACGGCACCCGCCCGACCTCGGCCGGGCTGGAGATGGGCATGGTGTCCATCGCCGCCGCCCCCTACCGAGACGGGGCGCCCACCCTCGCCGACGTCACCGCCGCCCTGCTGGTGGAGATCAAGAGCGGCGCGTGGATCTACGGGGACGATCAGGAAGGCCTCTCCAGCGGCGGCTTCCACACCCCCGTGCCGCGCCTGAGCCGCAACACCGACCTGGCCAGCATGTTCTGGTCGATCGAGTTCAACGGCCACCCGATGCGACTGATGACCGAGGCCTACGCCCACCTGGTCGACCGGTCGGCCAACACCGGCGGCATCTTCGTCTTCAACAGCAGCACCTTCTCCATCTCGCGCATCATCACCGGCCAGCTCGACGCCTTCGTCGACATCGGCAACCGGGTCCTGCGCGACCACCCGCAGACGGAGGACGAGTTCCGGCGCGTGGGCCGCGGCTCGATCCTGCACCTCTTCCCCTACGACATCGCGGCCGCCGTCTACCTCGCCCGCCTCGCCGGCCTGGTGATCACCGACGCCTACGGCGACGACCTGGGCCCCACCTCACTCGTGGACCTCGGCCCCATGAACCAGAAGTCGTGCATCGCCGCCTCCACCCCCGAACTCCACAAGCAGCTGCTCGACGCCGTCCACTGGGACCTCGGCGGCACCACCACCCCGGCGACAAGGAAGACATCATGAAGGCGCTGACGCTGGGCCCCGACCGCACGCTCGCCCTGGTCGACCACCCGAAGCCGCAGGCCGCCCGCGCCGACGACGTCGTCATCCGCGTCGCACAGAGCGGCATCTGCGGCACCGACCGCAGCGTGCTCGTGGGCAAGTTCCCCGCCGAGACCGGTGTGGTGATGGGGCACGAAGCCGTCGGGACCGTCGACTCCGTCGGGCAGGGCGTCACCCGCTTCGCCGTGGGCGACCGGGTCATCGTCAACCCCACCCTGTACTGCGGCAACTGCCCCACCTGCCTCGAAGGCCACTTGAACTTCTGCGGCCACAAGACGGGCACCGAGGTCGGCCTGGACTACGACGGCTCCTTCGCGGAGTTCATCCGGCTCCCCGAACTCTTCTGCCACGCCGTACCCGACGGCATGAGCTTCGACCGCGCCGTCGTCGTCGAGCCGCTCGCCTGTGCCCTGAACAACCTCGAAGCCGGACGGCTCGTCGCGGGTGAGACGGCGATCGTCGTCGGCGGCGGACCCATGGGCGTGGTCACCGCCATGGCCGCCCAGCTGTACGGAGCCCGGGTGATGCTCGTGGAACCCGACCCGGTGCGCCGACAGCTCGACCACGAGGTGTTCGAGGCCCCCGAGTTCGGCGGCCGCGTCACCGTCCACACCCCGGCCGACAGCGAACTCGCGGCGCGCGGCGACCTGGTCGTCGACTCCGTCGGCAGCCTCCTGGAGCAGAGCATCGGTTACGCCGCGCTGCGCGGCCGGGTCGTCATCATGGGCTTCAACAGCAACGCCTCCGCCACGGTGCGCCCGCTGAGTCTGCTCCAGCGCGGGCTGCAGATCATCGGCGCGGGCGACTACAACAGCCAGATCTTCCCCAAGGCCATCGAGCTCGCCCGGACCCTGCCGCTGGAGCGTGTGGTCACCCACCGCTTCCCGCTCGCGGAGCACGAAGAGGCGTTCAAGGCCCTCGCCGCCGTCCCCGGCTCCCGGTACACCGCGCTGAAGGTCGTCCTCGTACCCCCGCACTCCGAGGCGGCGGCATGACCCGCATCAACGAGGCCCTGGTCCCGGGCGCAGGCCGCCCCGTCGTCGTCGGCGAGTACCCGTACTACCGGGCCGACCCCGCCAACTGGGAGGCGAACCTGCGGGCGTTGCGCGGACTCGGCGTCGACGTCGTGTCCTGCTACCTGCCGTGGCGGTTCCACGAGACCGGTGAGGGTACGGAGCGGACCTTCGACTTCACCGGCCGGACCGACCCACAGCGCGACGTGGCGGGATTCCTGGAGCTGGCCGCCCAGGCGGACTTGGCCGTACTCCTCAAACCCGGCCCCTTCATCCACGCCGAGGTCCAGCTCGGCGGGCTGCCCGACCGGCTCTGCGGGCCCGCGTACACCCCGTACCGCGGCCTGGACGGCACGGTGCTCACCTCCCAGGACAAGCCGCTGCCCAGCCTGCTGGACCCGGCGGTCGCGGCCGAGGCCGAGACCTGGCTGCGCGCCGTCGCCGACGAGGTCGTGGCCAAGGCCGCGGCGCCCCACGGACCGGTGGTCGCGCTCCAGCTCGGCAACGAGGGCATGGCCGGCGAGGCGAGCCTGCGCGTCGACGCCCAGGACGCCTCACCGGCCGCCCGCGAGGCCTTCGCGCACTGGCTCACCGAGCGCGGCCTGACCGACGAGGCCGCACTGGCCGCCCAGGACCTCGACCGGTGGAGCGGCACCCTGCGGGTCCAGTGGTCCCAGTGGTGCGGCCACGCCATCGTGGGCCTGTGGGACCGGATATCCGACCTCTTCCCGGCCGGCCCCGCCCGGCTGGCCAACGTACCGCTGGCGAGCACCGCGGCACCGGGAGCCCTCGACGCGTGGGCCGCCCGGCAGCGCGCGGTCAAGGGCTCCCGGCACCTGGCCGGCCACACCGAGTGGGTCGGAAACCCGGCCCGCGACACCGCGGCCTTCTCCTCCCACCTGACCGGGATCATGCTCGGCGGTACCGATGTGGTCGAGGCCAACTGGGGTTTCACCTGGACCGACGAGACCTACGCCCAGCCGTGCACGCCGGTGTTCAACGCGCTGCTGGCGCTGCTGCTGGGCTCCACCACGGTCAGCGTCTACACCGCCTGCGCCGCGGGCAGCTGGGGCGGCCTCGTGGACATGGACCCCGTGGGACTGCGCGCCGAAGGCGTCGACCCCGCCCTGCACGCGCCCCCGTACTGCCCGGGAGCCCCGCTCACCGAGGCCGGCGCTCACACCGCGAACGCCGAAGGGCTGCGGCTGCTGGCCGCGTTCCTCGACCGCTTCGGCGGCCTGCTCCTCGACAGCGAGCCGGAACGCGACGCGCTGGTCCTCCTCGACCGGGCCCTGCCCGAGTCCGGTGCCTGGCAGCGCGCCGGCCGGACCGCGCTCGGGGAACTCGCCGACGCCGTACAGGAGCAGCTGCGCGAGCGCGGCAGGCTGATCGGCCTGGGATGGCTCGACGAGCACCCCCGGCAGAGCGGCGACGGCCAGGGGATCCCCGTCGGGATCCTGCGCGCCGGAGCGCCGCACGGTGGAGCGCCGGACGACCCCGGGGCGCCGGACGACCCCCGGGCGCCGGGCGAGCTGAGGCTCGCCCCGGACGTCCCGGCCGACGGTGCGGTGGCCGCCTTCGTGGCCGCGCTGCCCTCGGCGGGCGCACCGCGCCGCACGTCCGAGCACCGGCGGGCGCTCGTACTCGCCCGGACCGGCCCGGGCGGCGTACGGATCACGGGCGCCTTCAACCCGACCGACGGCGACGACCGGATCACCGGCCCCGACGGCGGGTGGGAGCTGCACCTCCCGGCGGGCTCCGCCGCCGTCGTCGTCACCCGCGGTGACGCCCTGTTGGGCTGGCTGGCCACCCCGGCCCCGCCGTCCACCGCACCCGTCGCCCTCACCCGGGCCGGCGAGCAGGCCGACGCAACGCGCGTCGCGGCCTCCTGAGAACGCGGGCGGCGGGACAGCGCACCTGACAGCGCGCCTCCCGCCGCCCGCCCCTTGCCCCCTCCCTTCCACGGCCTCTCCCGCCGTGTGAAGGGAATTTGGCGGACGTATGGAGAAGTTTTGGAGGCCCTCTCCAGGATGGGAGCACAGCCCCCGATCCTGCGAAGGAGGTGCACAGATGAAGAAGATCCAGATCCGTAAGGCCGGCCCCGTCCGCCTCACGTCTTCCGCTTGTCAGGTCTACCCGAACCCCGCCTGACCTCGCGTCAGGTGAGTCCGGCATCGGGCCCCGGCCGCGGCCGGGGCCCGATGCCACCCGGGAGAACAGGCAGAGAGGGAGCAGCGCCATGGCGGACCGAGATCTCCGCAGTTCCGACGACGCGCCGCTGGCGCTCCACCCGCTGGTCTACCTGGAGGACGGCGGCGAGGTCACCATCGGCCGTCAGGACACCGACTCCTACGCGATCTTCCCGCCGGACGGCGCCGAGCTGGTACGCCGCCTGCAGGAGGGGGCCACACCCGCGCAGGCCGCCGACTGGTACGAGGCCGAGTACGGAGAACGCGCCGACGTCGCGGACGTCGTCGAGGCCCTGTACGAACTCGGCTTCGTCCGTGCGGCGGACGAGGAACCGGCCGCGCCGGAGCCGGTGCGCTGGCAGCGGCTCGGACGGGCCCTGTTCTCGCCGGCCGCCTGGATCTGCTACGGCGCGATCACCGCCTGGGCGGTGCTGCGCATGCTGCTGGAGCCCGATCTCGTACCGACCGCGCGGGACCTGCTGTTCAGCGACTACTACGCGGTGATCAACGGGGTCCTGCTGATCGTCGCCGTCCCGCTGATCGCCGTCCACGAGCTGTTCCACGCACTGGCCGGACGCCGCCTCGGCATCCGCTCCCGGACCCGGATGTCGTACCGCTTCTACTTCCTCGTGGTCGAGACCTCACTGGACGGCCTGGTCGCGGTGGAGCGCCGCAAGCGCTACCTGCCGATCCTGGCCGGGATGGTCGCCGACGTCGTCCTGATCAGCCTGCTGATCACAGTGGCCGACGCCATGGGACCGGGCGGCGGGGACGCGCTCGTCGGCCGGGTGTGCCTGGCCGTGGCGTTCGCCGCGGTCATCCGGCTGCTCTGGCAGTTCTTCCTCTATCTGCGCACCGACGTCTACGTGCTGATCACCACCGCGCTCGGCTGCGTGGACCTGCACACCACCTCCGTGCGCATGCTCCGCAACCGGTTCAACCGGCTCGTCGGACGGACCCACCTGCTGGTGGACGAGGGCACGTGGCACCCCGTGGACCGGCGGGCGGCGCGCTGGTACTCCTGGCTGATCCTCGTCGGGTACACGATCAGCCTGAGCACGTTCCTGCTGGGGCTCGGCCCGGTCTTCCTGCAGATGATCACCGCCTCCCTCGACCGCTTCGGTGCGGGCCACCGAGCGGACTGGGTCCTCCTGCTCGACTCCTCGGTCTTCCTGCTGCTGACCTTCGCCCAGGTGGGCCTCGCCCTCTGGATCGCCGTCAGGGAGCGCCTGCGCAGCCGGCGGTCCCGGCTCGACCACGTCATCGCCTGAGGGAACGCCCGGACGGGGTTCCCGACGGCCACTTCTGTGAAAGGCAGGCCCATGAGCGGCCACTACTGGATCTCCGCTCCGCAGCGCGCGGAGCGCGACCGGCTGCGGGCCGGCCTCGAACTGCCTCCCCTCCTCGCGTCCGTGGACGCGCACCGGCGGCTGCGCGGCCCGTACACCGCCGCCGGCACCCTGCTCCGGGCCGTCGCCCCCGAAGGGCTCCGCCGTCGGCCCGCCCTCGCCGACCGCCACTACATCGAACTCCAGGAGAGCACCCCGGAGCTGAAGCCCCTGGTACCGGCGATCACCCGCGCCCTGGAACAGCAGTCGGCGGCCCCGGGCGAGGTCAGCCGGTATCCGGCGCGGCTGCACTCGCTGCGCGTCTCGCACGGCCTGGTCGACTTCCTCCTCACCGCGCTGGCCGACGCCGGCGACGGGCCGCGGACCCTGGTCGTGGAGAACGTCCAGCACGCGGATGCCACCGACCAGGAGTTCCTGGCGGCCGCAGTGCGAAGGATCCCCGCCGGGCTGCTCACCATCGTGGTGTGCACCGACGCCGGGGAACTGGCCGATCCGCCGGGCACGCTGTCCGTTTCGCTGCCCGCCGCGCTCGGCGCGTACACGACCAGGATCACGGGCTCGGCCCCTGCCCCCGTCCCCGACGAGGTGTCCGCCGGTCCCGCCGCGGCTCAGCGGTACGTGGACGCCGACGGCGCCGACGACGATCCCGCGCTGCTGCGCGCGTACGAGCGGCTGGCCCCCGCCGAGCGGGCCCCCCTGCACGACCGGCGGGCCGCGGACCTGACGGAGCGGGCGGAAGCGGGCGAGTCATCGCTCCGGCTCGGGGCCCTGCCGTACCACCTCATGCGCGGCGGCGACCCGGGCGGCGCGGGACTGGACGCCCTGCGGTGGGCCCTGGACCGGTGCAAGTACCTGGGCTTTTACCACGCGGCCGCGGAACTGGGCGAGGCGGGCCGACTGGCCGTGGACCCGGCGGAACGCCCCGACCTGTGGTGGATCTTCATCCGGGAGACCGGGGTGTGCCTGGCGGCCGCCGGCCGCCCCGACGAGTCGGCGGTCCTCCAGGAGGAGGCGCGGACCGCCACCATCGACCCCGCGCACCACATGAAGCTCGCCTACGAGATCGGGATGCTCTACGCCCGCCACTACCCCGAGGAACGCCGCGACGAGCGCAAGGCCCGCGCCTGGGTCAACCAGGCCATCGCCATCGCGGACCTGCTTCCGGACCCGAAGGAGCGCGCTTTCTACTCGGTGTTCAACCGCAACGGCCTCGCCCTGGTGGAGGTCCGGGCCAAGCGGCCCGACGAGGCGCTCCGGCTGCTCGACGAGGGCATGGAACGGCTGGACCGGGAACTGGGCCTCGGCGAGCGCACCTGGCACCGCGTCGGGCTGCGCTACAACCGGGCCCAGGTCAACGGCATGAGCGGCCGGCTGGAGGCGGCCCTGGAGGACTACGCCGAGATCATGGACGCGGACAACGACTTCGCCGACCACTACTTCAACCGGGGCAACATCCTGCGCAAACTGGGCCGCACCGAAGAGGCGATCGCCGACTACGAGACGGCGCTCGGCCTCGAACCGCCCTTCCCCGAGGCGTACTACAACCGGGGCGACGCCCGGATGGAACTGGGCGACGCCCAGGGCGCGCTCGCCGACTTCGACCGCACCCTGGAGCTCGACCCCGGGCACGTCGAGGCGCTGCTCGGACGCGCCGGGGTGCTGGACGACCTCGGTGAGACGAAGGCGGCGCTGGAGAGCGCGGCCGCCGGACTCGTGCTGGCCCCCGAGCACCCGCATCTGCTGTGCCTGCACGGGCGCCTGCTGGCCGAGGACGGGCGGCCAGCGGAAGCGGTCCGCGCCGTCGAGGCCGCGTTGCGCAGCGATCCCGAGCTCGCCGAAGCCTGGGCCGTCAGGGCCGAACTCGCCTACTCCGCGGGCGACCTGGCCGCGGCCGCGGCGGACTTCGACCGCGCGGTGGAGCTCGCCGACCGTCCCGAGTTCCGCTTCAACCGGGCCGTGGTCCACGAGGCGGCGGGCCGTTTCACCGAGGCGGCGGCGGACTTCGACGCGGTGTTCGCCGCCACCGAGGACCCCGACGCGCTCAGCCACCGGGACTCCTGCCTGCTCGCGGCCGGGTAGGGACGATGAGCCTGCGGCAGGGCCGGGCCCCGCAGGGCCGGAGCGAGACGGCGGGGCTGTTCACCGAGGCGATGTCACGCCTGGTGTCCGGGGTCGCCGTGGTGTCCGCACGGCGGGCCGACGGTCGGCCGTGCGGACTGCTGGTGTCCTCGGTCTGCTCGTACAGCGTGCGGCCGCCCTCCGTGCTGGTGGCGCTGGCCCGCAGCTCGCGGACCTGCCGCGAGCTGGACCCGCGCCCGGGTACGGCCTTCGGGGTCCACCTGCTCGGCGCCGGGGACACCGACCTCGCCGCGGTGTTCGCCGGCGGCGCGGAGGACAAGTTCACCGGTGTGCGGTGGAGCTGGGACGACCGGGTGCCCCGGCTGCTCGGCGTGCCCGTGTACCTGAACTGCCGGGCCGGGGCGGTGTTCACCCACGGCGACCACGTGATCCTCGTGGGCGAGGTCGGGGAGTGCGTCCTGAACGAGGGCGAGCCGCTGGTGTACTTCCGGCGGAGGCTCGACTGGCGGCTGGGCTGACGCAGCCCCTACCCGCGGCGGCACCGCTCGTGGCCGGCGTTCGCGGGCCGCCCACCGCCCAGCAGCGTGCGCTGCGCCGCCTGGAGCGCGGGACCGGGCTCGATGCCCATGTTCTCCACGACCGCGCGCCGCGCGCGGGTGTACGCGTCCAGCGCCCCGGCGCGGCGCCCGGTGTCGGCCAGGGCGAGCATCAACTGCTCGCGGAACGCCTCGCGCAGCGGATGGCGGGCGCAGAGCTCCTCCAGCTCGCCGACCACCTCGCGGGCGCGGCCCTGACAGGTGTCCGCACCGATCCGGTCATGTATGAGTGCCAGCCGTTCCTCCTCCAGCCGGACACCGTAGTGCGCGGGCAGTCCCGCCTGGCCCAGGTCCCCCAGCGGGGACCCGCGCCACATGGCCAGCGCGTCGCGGAACGCCTCGCCCGCACCGCGGCAGTCCCCGGAGGCCAGCAGGCCGCGGCCGAGTGCGGCCGCCTTGCGGAAGCCGTCGAGGTCCAGTTCTCCCGGACCCACGCGCAGCATGTACCCGGAACCGGCCGTGCGCAGCAGGGGGTGCTGCCGGGGGTCCCGGCCGCCCTGGCTGTGCCCGGGGTCCAGGGTCCGGCGCAGCCCCGACACGTACATCTGCAGGGTGGCCACCGCGGATCTGGGCGGGCGGCCGTCCCAGAGTTCGTCGATCAGGGTGTCCACGGAGAAGGTCTTGTTCGCGTGCAGCAGCAGGAGGGCGAGCAGGGCCCGGCGCTTGAGCGCCGTGGGCGTGCACGGGCGGCCCGCGAGGTGCACCTCGACCGGGCCCAGGATCAGGTACCTGGGGCGGTCCGCGTCAGGAGCGTGCCGAACACCGTAGGCCGTCATGGATCTCGCCCGTTTGGCTAACACCGAGTGCCACCCCAAGTCGTGTCGGCGCCGCGGGGCGCCAGTGCTGTCGGTCGACGCGCGAGCCGGAGTCCCCCCGGGTACGCACGTCATGGATACGGGTCATCGGACCGCGTGTCACCAGCCGGAACAGGCCAATCGGGGTCAGACGGGCAGAATCCGGCCGCCACGCGACGGCTCCCGAACGCGGTGCGTCCGGGAGCCCGGCCGGCCCCCGCCACCGCCCCCGTCCCACGTGTCCCACATAGCACGCGGAGGAGGCGTATCCCCGTGGCTTCTGGGAAGGTGCAGGAACAGGACGGAAGGGTGATGCCGGATGATTCCGGGAGCGGACAACGAACGCTTCACCGTCGCGGTGCAGACCGTGGACGGAGCCGTCGTCCTTGAGCTGGCGGGGGAGCTGGATCACGACACGGCGCAGCCCCTGCGCGATGCCCTCGACGCAGCGGTCACCCAGGGTGGCCGACTGGTGGTGGACCTGTCGGGGCTGGGATTCTGCGATTCCACCGGGCTGAACGTGCTGCTGCACAGCCGGCTCTCGGCCCAGGAGGCCGGCGGCAGCCTGGAACTGACCGGGCTGCGCGGGTCGGTCGCCCGGATGTTCCACATCACCGGCGCGGACGGGGTCTTCCCCGTGCACGCCGATGTCGCGGAAGCGCTGGGCGGGGCGAGCGGCCCGCCCCGCTAGCCTGGCGGAGCCGGCTGCGCGGGCACACGGCCGCGCGCAGTGCGGATGCGCCCCTCGACGCGTTTTGGGACGCGCCACGTCACGTCGACACGGAGGAGTCTGACCGTCATGGAAGAGCGGGGGTCACCCGACCGGACCTGGTACCTGGTACTGGACGGGGCCACCGATGTCGTGACGCGCAGCCGTGAATTCGCGCGCCGGGCGCTGGCCGCATGGCACTGGCTCCCGGCCGCCACACCGGAGGGGCGGGACACGGCCGATGACGTACTGCTGCTGGTGTCCGAGGTGGTGGCCAACGCCTGCCTGCACGGCGGCGGGCCGAGCACGCTGCTGCTGGACTGCGACGACGAGCGGCTGCGGATCGAGGTGACCGACGGGAACCCGGCGCCGCCGGTCCCCTCGCCGGCGCGCTCACCCTCGCAGGCGGGCCGGCCCGGCGGGCACGGGCTGCTGATCGTGGACCGCCTGGCGCGCAGCTGGGGTTTCCAGCCCGAGCAGGACGGCAAATGCGTCTGGCTCGAAGTGGCCGCCCCGGCGGCGGTCAGGGACCCGGTCAGGAACGCGGTCCGGGATCCAGAGCCGCGATGACCTCGTCGGTCGCGCTGACCTTGCCGATGCGCGGGAAGATCTTGCCGAAGCTGTGCGCGTGGGAGTCGGAGTCCGTGTCGGCGGTGGCGTCCTCGACGACGACCAGGTCGTAGCTGAGCTCCCAGGCCGTCCGTGCGGTGGACTCGACGCCGACGCTGGTGGAGATGCCCGCCAGAACGATGTGGTGGATGCCGCGCCGACGCAGCTGGAGGTCCAGCTCGGTACCGGTGAAGGCGCCCCAGTGGCGCTTGGTGACGACCACGTCGGCGAGGGCGGCGAGGTCGGCCGGGATCTCGGAGAACGCGGCGGGCGGGGCCGCGGCCGGGCCCGGGCGGTCCACGTTGGCGGTGGGCAGGTCGCCGCCGTCGGGGGACCAGGCCACCTTGACGAGGACCACGGGCAGCTTGCGGGCGCGGAACGCCTCGGCGAGCGCGATCCCCTTCTTGAGGATCTCGGTGGCGGGCCGGGTGATGGGAAGGTCCAGGATGCCCCTCTGCAGGTCGATGAGGACCAGGGCGGTGTCCTCGCCGAGAGCGAGGCGGGTCGGGTCAGCAGTCATTTCCCGACATTATTGGACATTCAGCCAAGGCTGCAGGGCTCTAGAATGGGAACATGAGTGCGAATATCGAAGGGTCCCGGCCTGCCCTGACCCCGGCGCTGACCGGTGCGGAGCTGGCCCGCTGGTACTGGACGCTGGCCGAGCTGAGCGCGCTGGCGCGCGAGATGGGCCTGTCGGCCGGGGGCGGGAAGGTCGCCGTCACGGCCCGGCTGGCCGCCGCGCTCGACGGCATGCCGCCCGCACCCGCTCCGTCCCCGGCCCCCACCGCCCGCAGGGGCGGCCGTCAGCTGGCCGCCCCCGTCGACGGCGCGACCGTGATCCCGCCGGGGCAGCGGTCCAGCCAGGTGCTCCGGGAGTTCTTCGTCCGGGAGATCGGACCCGCATTCCACTTCGACGCCTTCATGCGGGAGTACGTGGCCCAGGGCACGGGCCGCACCCTCGCCGAGGCCGTCGCCCACTGGCACGCCACCCGCGCACAGGCGGCGCAGCCGCAGGAGGTCGCCGCCCAGTTCGAGTTCAACCGGTTCCTGCGCGACTGGCACGCCCGCCACCCCGACGGCGCCCGCACCGAAGCCCTGGCCGCCTGGCGGGCCCACCGGGCCCGCCCCCGCGACTGACCTCACTCCTCCGTCAGAACAGCGAAGGCCGCCGAGATCGGGACTTGCTGCTGACGTGGTGGTGCCTCGTGTGGGCACCACCACGCTGCGTGGTGTGTCACGTGGTGGATCAGTCGGTGCCGTAGTAGCCGAAGTCGTCGATGATCAGGTCGATGTTTTCCCAGCCCTGGTTCCAGAAGGCGACCATGCCCTTGTCTGCCGGGCTCGCCTGGACGAGGTTTGCGGCCGTCTTGCCCGCCGTCCAGTTGAGGGTGGAGGCGACCGGACGCGCGGGCGGGGTGGCGGTGCCGTTCTCGTACTGCTCGCGCGAGTTCGGGTCTGGGGCCACCGACAGGAATCCGACTCCGGTCGTGTTGGTGACCGTGGCGTTCAGGACGTACGCCTCGACGTTAGGGGCGTCCAGCAGGTGCATGTAGTCACGGGCGGCGAGCGGGGTGCCGGTCTGACGGGTGTCGACCATCCGGGCCGGGCCCCACCAGTTCGGCACGTAGGCAGCCCGGCTGTCGGGCGTGTAGTAGCCGTTGACGTCGATGACCACGTCGGTGGGCTGCCAGGCACCGTTGCGGACCATGATCCGGCCGTCGGGGCCCACCGGCACGATGACCGAGTTGGCGACCGTCTGACCGGCGGCGAAGTTCAGGTTGGACGAGGTCGGGGCCGCCTGTCCGCTGGGATAGACGGTCAGGTGCCCGGCCTCGCGCGGATTGGTGACCGTCACGTTGAGCGAGACGGCGGTGGCGCCCTTCGGGACGCCGCCCACTCCGCCGATCTGCACGCCGAACGAGCCCTGCCCGGCGACCTGGCCCTTGGCCGTACCCCGACCCTCGCGGGTGTCGACGAACCGGGTCGGCGAGAGCGAGGTGTAGCCGCTGGATGCGGTCGTGTTGAAGTAGCCGGTCACGTCTGCGATGAGGTCGACCGACTCCCAGCCCCTGTTGTCCAGGTTCACGTACCCGTCTCTGCCGACCGGCATGATGACCAGGTTCGGCACGGTCTCGCCGGGGGCGTAGTTGATGCTGGATGTTTTTGGCCTGTCACGACCAGTGCCCCAGGCGATGATGTGGCCACTGGCAGTGGTGTTGGTGACGGTGAGGTTGAGGACCACGGCGGTGACTCCGTCGGGAATCGTGCCATTGCCCGTGACCTTGATGCTGGTCGTGCTGTACGCGTGGACCTTGCCCTTTTCCTGCCCCGTGCCGTTGCGGGTGTCCAAAAGCCGCAAGGGGGCGTGCGGGGTGAAGTCCGAGGCCAGCGTCTTCACCGTCACCTTGTTCACGGCCTGCGTGTTCGTCGTCGGGTCGGTAACCGTCACCGTGACTGTGTACTCGCCGACCTCGGCGTATGCGTGCTTGCTCACCAGCGGCTCGGAGGCGTTGGCCGTGAGCACTTCTGTGGTGCCGTCGCCCCAGGAGATGGCGACGCCGAGCGGGCCTTCAGCGCCGCTGAAGGTGGAATAGACGAGCATCCCGTGTGCGGAAGTGCCCCAGCTGTCCAGCTTGACCGCAAGGGCCTGGCTGTCGGCGGCGGAGGCCGCCCGGCTTTGGGCGGACGGCACCACTCTGCGGACCGTATGGTCCGCAGAGCTGCTGAAGACTTCGGCGCCGGACGCTTCGGCTGTGCTCGGGTCCACATCGGGAGCGGCTGCCCTGTGGGGATCCGGGGCTACCGGCTGGGCATGGGCCATGCCGGGTATGAGTCCAACACCGGCTGCGAGGGCAGCTGCGGCTATGACGAGTCGGCGCTTGGGCACAGGTTCCCTATGTCTCTGAGTTGAAGGGGACGGACAGGCTGCCCTGCCTCTGCTCGGTCGGGCAGCCGTGACGCGGGGTGTCGGCCTGCATGCATGGAGCCTGTAGCAGGGCCGCTGGGTTTGTGGGTGCTGGAAGGCCGGGCCCGCCGCCCTGTGTGGGGTGACGGGCCCGTGCTCCGTTGGTAGGGGGTTACGGTGTGGGAAGGGGCGGCACCGGCAGTGGCAGGGGAGCCGTGCCGAGTGCCGGAATGGTCCAGGTCTGAGCCGGTGAGGCGTTGCAGTCGAAGAGCCAGAGCTGGTGGCCGGGGGTGGTGTCGTAGTTGCCGAGGTCTATGCAGCGGCCGGAGGCGGGGTTGTAGATGGTGCCGTTGGCTCGGGGGAGGAACTGCTGGCTCTTGGCGCTCGGGTCACATGCGTGGAGCTCGATGAGTGTGGTGTTGGCGGTGCCGGCCGCGGCCGCGTTGAGGCACTTGCCGTGGGTCTGGATGGTGCCGTCGTTGCGGATCTGGAACTGCTGGGCGGTGGTGCCGTTGCAGCCGGAGATCTGGATCTTGTTGCCGTCGGTGTCGCGGTCGTAGTCGTTGTCGACGCAGTTGGCTGCGGCGCCGGCCAGGTGGATGGGGCTGGATGCGTTGGGGGCGGTGATGGAGGCGGCGTACGGGTAGACGGCGAGGTTGCTGACGCCGCCGACGAAACCGCTCTCGGTCAGGTAGTGGGGCTGGCCGTCCTTCTTGTACCGGCCCATGACGAGCGGGCCGGCGGGGGCTTGGCTGGTGGACGCGGTGTGGTGGCCGGTGCTGGCGAGGGTGCCGTTGACGTAGAGGCGCATCAGGCCGGTGTTGGCGTCGTAGACGGCGGAGACGCGGGTCCACTCGCCGGGCGTGAAGCGAGCGGCACTGTTGACGGCGAGGTCGGTCCAGTCGTACATGAGGCCGTCGGTGTCGCCGCGGGCGATCGCGAAGCGCCAGGCCTGGCCGTTGGGGTCGGCGTACAGGAGGAAGGCGCTGCTCCTGGTGCCGTCCTGGCTGGCGATGATGCCGCCGTTGGTCGTGTCGGTCTTGGCCCAGGTGCTGATGGTGAAGCTGTTGCGGGTGTCGACGGCCTTGGTGGTGCTGGTGACGGTGGAAGCAGTGCCCTTGAAGGCCGCGTGAGTGGTGTCGCGGCCGCCGATGGCCTGCTGGGTGAAGGTGATTCCTGCGGTGGTGGCCGGATTGGTACCGGCGGGCGCCGTGGCGGGGTCGACTCCGACCTCGTCGCGGGTCTTGTTGCCGGTCTGGCTGGTGAGGGTCCACTGGGCGGTGGGCCGGTTCAGGTCGGCCAGGGCGACGGGTGAGGTGTCGACGCCGGTGGTGGTGGGGTGGGGGACGTCGGTGCCGGGCGCGGTACCTGTGCCGTAGAACGAGACGAGCTGTTGGTTGGTGTCGACGGCCCACACGTCCGGGATTTTGTCACCGCTGATGTCACCGTTGGAGCCGACGCGGGGATAGGTCTTCGGATCGATCTTGCCCGTGATCAGTCCTGCAGCCGGGTCGTTGAACCCCGTGAGGTCGGTGGCGCCCTTGACGGTGAAGGCGTGCAGGGTGCCGCCGTCGGCCTTGGAGCGGGCCCACAGGGTGGGGAAGGCCGTGCCCTGGGCGCGGCCGGGTGCGATCAGCTCGTAGCCGTCCCACTTGGTGTCGTTCCCGGAGAGCAGGATCGCCTGGGATGCGAGCTGGTTGTTGGTGCCGGCTGTGGCGAGCCAGAGACGCCCGTTCTCGACGAACAGCAGGGATGTCTGGGGGAGGGGGGTGCCGCTCTCGCCCGCGACGGAGCCGAACGCCGCGATCTGAGTCACCTTGGCCCAGTCGGCGCCGTAGCCGTAGGTGGCGCAGGTGATGGTTGTCTTGTCGGACTTGAGGCAGTTGGTGGGCTTGGTGACCGGGACGGATGCCTGCCCGTCAAACCAGCCACCATTGCCGTCATTGGGGTAGACGTAGAGATTTGCACTGCCGGACTGGTGGGCGAAGAGGTCGTCGACGGTTTTGCGGGCGAGGCTGCCCCCATGACTGATCTGGATTCCGTTCCAGTTCCCGGTGTTGCCGACTGCCGCGACCATCTTGGCGCGGGGTGCGCCGTAAGGGTCCTCGCCGCCGCCGATCTTGCGGAGGTCCCCGGCCGTGTCGGGCAGCAGGATGTCGGGCTTGTTGTCTCCGGTGATGTCGCCGAAGACGGGCTTGCCGGCGTCGGGGTTGGAGGGGGCGTAGTAGCTGTAGACGAAGGGCTGGGACATGTTGCCCGCGTTGTCCTGGGTCTGCAGGTAGACGTAGTTGGTGCCCCAGCGCGGCGGCTGGATGGTGATGGTGGCCTTGCCGCCCGTCAGCTTGGTCATGCCGGGCCCGGTGTCAGTGCACTTCCAGCCAGTGGCGGCGGCCTTGACGGGGTCGGTGGTCCAGCGGGCGCAGGCGAGACCGGAGCTGCGGCCGCCGCTGACCGGACCGGGGTCGGTGCCGCTGAGAGTGAAGGTACCCGGTTCCCCGACCCGCTTGGGGTGGGCGCCGATGGTGCCGGAGGCGGGGAAGTCGGTGGAGGTGACGGTGGCGGTCGGCGGGGTGCGGTCGACGCGGAAGAAGCACATCTCGGTGGGGTTGCTGGTGAGAGTGCCGTCGGCGGCGCGGGCCACCCAGCCGTACTGGTGGCCGTCGGTCAGGGAGCCGATGTCGACGCTGACGGCGCCGTAGCTGCTGTTCCAGCTGGCGTCGGCGTACTGGGTAGCGCCGCCGTTGTCGTCGTCCCAGTACTGGAAGCCCGTGTAGAGCTGCTGCCCGGTGGCCGAGTAGGTCGAGGTGGTCAGGGCGATGTTGTTGTTGGCGCCGACCCAGCCGGGGTTGTCCCAGGGGTTGGCGGTGCCAGGGGTGCGGCAGTCGGCGTAGGAGGCGGTGTCGGCGAATCCGGGGGTTGGGCTGGTGCGGGGCCACCAGACCGTGGGGGTGATGTCGTACTCGACGACGATGTGCGGGGTGTTCGCGAACCGCTGCCGGTACTGCTTGTTGTACTCGTCATCGGGGGCGAGACCGAGGGTGATGGTGGGCCACTGGCCCCCGACGGCGCTCTTCACCAGGTTTTTGACATCGAACTGGATGTCGCCCGACCCGGACATGTCGGTGGTGCCGATCTTGCTGCAGCCGCCCATGTGCGAGTTCTTGTCGCAAGGCTGCTGGTTCCAGCTGGTGGGGTTGCTGATGTAGCCGGTGGAGTAGAGGCCCATCGGGGTGACCGTGCTCGGGCTGGAGGAGGAGACGACGGTCGCGTAGAACGTCGCGTTGATGACCTCGCTGTTGTGGAGCCGGGAGTCCATGCCGATCTGGAAGTAGGCGCGGGTGCGTCCGATGCCGGTGCAGGGCGGGTTGCCTATGTTGTAGCCGCAGTAGCCGGCGGCGGGCCTGTCCTGCCCGTACTGGGTGCCGTTGAACTCATTGACGTCGGCGTACTCCGGTGCTTCCTGGACCTGGGCCCAGGCCTGGTTGGCATTGTCGAGGGTGGGGTTCCAGCCCGGGTCGATGTACCAGGGGCCGGTGCCCTGCCCGAGCAGGGCGGCGTCCGGGACGAGCTTGATGCCCTGGGCGTCGACGCTCGTGCCGATCTTCTGCACTGCCGCGCCGGTGCCGGGGCCGTCGGTGCTCGACGGTGTCGAAGCGTCCTCGGCAGGAGCGGACTGCTCGGCGAGGGCACCCGCCGACTTCGTCGGAGTGGAGGGGGCAGCAGCTGCGGCGCCGGCCGAATCCCACATGAGCGGGGTGGGGGCGGAGAAGCGGGTCTTGCCCTGGCCGTCGGCGGCTTTGAGATTGCCGGCGCCGTCCGCGCTGACCGTGAGCCCGTCGGCCTCCACGGAAAGCTGGAGCTTCTTGACGGCCGGGTTGGCGGCGGCTTCGGCGGTGCGGACGATCAGCACCTGGCGCCAGCCGCCGAGCGTGTTGGCGCTGAGCTCGAGGTCCACGCCGGGCAGGACGGACGAGTACAGGGTGCTGTCGCCGTTGAGTACGGGCTTGGGCAGCGGGAACGGAGCCTTGAGCGCCAGCTTCTTGCCGTCTGCGGTGGTCATGGTTGCCATCGGACCGGTGCCGCCACCGGAGAGGCTGAGCCTGGAGGGAACGGCTGCCGGCGTCACGGTGCCATCGGCGTTGGCCCGGAGCGTGGCATCGACCGCCTGCCAGGTACCGCTGGCGGTCTTGACCCGCGTGGGCACGGGCGTGGTGTCCGTGGTGAGCGTGCCTGCCGGTGTGGCGAAGGTCTGCGAACTCCCCGTCGTCAGGTGGTTGATGACGACCGGTTTGCCGCTGCTCTTGGCCTGGGCTTTGGCGGTGTCGATCGCAGCAGACTCCGCGGAGGGAGGCCGGGGCGTCGGGGCGGGCCATGTACTGGTGGCCGGCCCATGACTACGGGCGTCGTCGGCAGTTGCGGGCGGCGCGGCGATCAGGCCGGCCCCGAGTGAGAGTGCGGCAGCTCCGGCGACCGGGAGCATCGCGACGCCCGAAGCCCGCAGTCTGCGGACTGGTTTCGGCGTCCGCGAGGGAAGGAATGGCAGTCTCACGTTTGTGGGCCCCCCTGAGCTGTGAGACGGACAGAAGTCAGCCGCACAATTCCTTCACATTTGCAACCTGTCAACACTCTGCTCGGCGTCCGCGCCCGTTTTGAGTGGCGATCACCCGACCCGTGCCGCGAGTGACGTGAGTCACGGGAGGGGAATGTGAGACTCCGCTGAAGAATCGAACGAACGCTACGTAGGGTGCGCTTGAACTGGGCCCTACCGGCCTGGTGTTCGCGCTGTAGGTGTCCCGTGGGGGGATCCGGTTGTCTCGTCGAGGTGGTCTTTTCGTGCGCTCGCGCACCGTTCGTTCGCGTGTCGCGATCGTCTCGGTGCTTGCGGTGCTCTTCTCCGGCCTGGGGACACCCCTGGTCGCAGCAGCCGACAAACCCCCCAAGGTGTGGGCGCCACCCAATACCCCGCTGCCGGGCGCCAAGGCCGTCAAGGGCTCGGACGCGAAGCCCTCGAACGGCCAGACATCGTCTGGCCGAAAGTGGACTCCTGAATCGAACGGGAAGATCCTTTCCGGGGCGGCGACAGTCGCCTTGGGTGGTGGGAGCGCCGAGCGAACCGCCACGGGAGCAGGCGCGATTCAAGCCGGGTCGCTGCCTGTCTGGATCGCACCCGTGAATGGCGCAAAGTCGTCGGTGGTAGGGGTCGGGACGGGCAGCCTCAAGGTCGAGGTGAAGGACAAGGCCAAGACCCAAGCCGCCGGAGTGAACGGCGCGCTCGTCGCTCTCACCGGAGCTGCGGGGACTGCAGCCTCCGGCAAGGTCGAAGTCGGTCTCGACGTTTCGGCGTGGGCGAAGAACGGCAGCGCCAACTGGGCGGCCCGTGCCCGGCTGGTCCAGCTGCCCACGTGTGCCCTCACCACGCCCGGTGCTGCGGGCTGCACGAGCCGCACGCCGGTGGCCTCGCACCGGGATGCCTCCGGGCGCCTGGTAGCGGAGGTCGACGTATCCAAAAGGGCGGCGGCTTCAGCTTCGGTCCTGGTGGCGCAGCCTGACGCGAAGTCCGCTCCCGCAGCCGCCCCGCAGGTGCTTGCCGCGGACGGCATCGCTCTGGGCGTGGAGCCCGGCCCTTCCAGCAACCTCGGTGACTACTCCGCGACGCCGCTGATGCCGTCTGCTTCCTGGCAGGCTGGGGCGAACGCGGCGAACTTCACCTACGGCTACACGGCCGAGGTTCCTTCGGCCATTGCCGGGGCGGCGCCGAGCGTCGTGCTCGGGTACGACTCGTCCTCGATCGACGGACGGACGGCGTCGACGAACGCGCAGTCCGGTCTGATCGGCGAGGGCTGGGACTGGCACCCTGGCTCGATCTCCCGCTCGTACAAGGGCTGCAAGGACGCCGGCATCAAGGACTCGGGTGACGAGTGCTGGGCCGGCGACATCCTGTCCCTGTCCCTCGCCGGTCACGCCGGGCAGATCGTCCGTGACGACGCCACCTGCGTGTACCGCCTCCAGGGGGATGACGGTACGAAGATCGAGCGCTTGACCGATCAGCGGAACGCTGCCTGGAAGGGCGAGGGCTTCAAGGTCACCACGACCGACGGCACCCAGTACTACTTCGGCTCCAACCGCCTGCCCGGCGGTGACGGCACCGACACGGAAGCCAAGTCCGTGTCCACCGTCCCCGTGTACTTCAACAGCGGCCAGGACAAGTGCCTGGGCGCGGACACCCCGGCCAACGGCACCTGGCAGCAGCTGGGCCGGCAGTGGAACCTCGACTACGTCGTGGACCCGCACCAGAACCTGATCTCCTACCGCTACGAGCAGGAGGACAACTACTACGGGCGTGGCGGCGGCCAGAACAACGGCACCGGCGTCCCGACCCTCTACCAGCGCGCCTCGTACCCGACCTGGATCGGCTACGGCCAGCGCCTGCCCGACCAGGTCGCCGCCAAGGGCAAGGCCAACACCGCGGCCCAGATCTGGCTGCGCACCGGCGACCGCTGCTTCGAGACGGGCGCCGCATGCGACCCGGCACAGCGTAAGACCAACGCCAAGGCCTGGGGTGACACTCCCGTGGACCAGGAGTGCGCGCAGGCCGGCCAGTGCCTGAACCTGTCGCCGACGTACTTCTCCACCAAGCGCCTCACGAAGATCGACACCGAGGTTCTCGGCACCGGCGGCTACCGCAACATCGACTCCTACGCCCTCACGCAGCACTTCGAGGCCTCGGTCGACGGCACCGCGCCGACCCTCTGGCTCGACTCCATCCAGCGCACCGCCACCAACGCCCGGGCCGCGCTGAAGGTACCGGCGGTCTCCTTCAAGCCGAAGCAGATCCCCAACCGCGTCGACGGCGTCGTCAAGCGCTCCAACGGCAGTGAGGCCACCGCCTCCCGGTTCTACCGGCCGCGTATCGAAGAGATCACCACCGAGACCGGTGGCCTGATCAACGTGGTCTACAAGGGCCCGGAGTGCTCCCGCGTCGCAGGCACGATGCCGGCGGCCGCGGACAGCAACACGATGGCCTGCATGCCCGTCAAGTGGTACCTGCCGGGGCAGTCCTTCGAGGACCCGGTCGACGACTGGTTCCACAAGGTCGTCGTCCAGTCCGTCACCCAGCAGGACAAGGTCGGCGGCCAGGTCAGCCAGGTCACCGACTACGAGTACGGCGGCGGCGTCGCCTGGCACCGCAACGACTCCGAGTTCACCGACCCCAAAACCCGTACCTGGGACCAGTTCCGGGGCTACGCCACCGTCACCACCCGCACCGGCAGCGGCAACAGCGCCGAAGCACCGCGCACCAAGTCTGTCGCGACCTTCCTGCGCGGCATGGACGGAGACGTCCTCGCCAACGGCAGCAAGCGCAGCGTGAACGTCCCCGACGCCCACGGCGGCACCATCAAGGACGACGAAGTCCTCTCGGGCTTCGTCCGCCAGACCCAGACCTACGACCGCGACGGCGGCACCGTCATCGCCGACGAGGTCTCCACCCCCCTGGTCAAGCCCAAGGAGACCGCGACCCGCGCACAGTCCGGCGGCATGCCGCCCATCACCGCCCGCGTGATGAACACCGGCACGGTCACCAGCCGCGCCAAGCTCGCCGACGGTACGTGGCGTACCAGCGAGCGCACGTCCACCTACGACGACACCGCCTTCTCCCGGCCGCTCCAGGTCGACGACAAGAGCGACCTGTCCCGCCCCGACCAGCGTCTGTGCACCTCCTTCACCTACGCCGACGGCCCCGGCGGCGCACTCACCCAGCTCGCCTCCCGCACCCTCGTCCTCAAGGGCACCGGCGGCTGCGCCCAGACCCCGAACGCGGCGAACACGGTCGGCGACACCCGCGCCTACTTCGACGGCAAGCCCCTCGGCCAGGCCGGCACGACCGCCGACCAGACCGGCACCGAGGTCCTGGAGAAGTACGACGCCGCGGGCAACCCCGTCTACCGCCTCAACATCACCTCCACCTACGACGTCTACGGCCGCATCAGCACCACCACCAACAAGGTCCGCAAGGACGCCGCCCACCCGGACGGCGCGGTCACCAAGACCGAGTACCGGGCCCTGCCCAACGCCCTGCCGTACGAGGTCACCCACACCAACCCGCTCGGCTGGAAGACCACCACCACGCTCGACACCGGCCGCGCGATGCCGATGAAGACCACCGACGAGAACGGGCACGTCGCCGAACGCGCCTACGACGCCCTCGGCCGCGTCACCGCCATCTGGCAGCCCGGCCAGGACCGGACCGTCGACCCGCCGGTCCGCAAGTTCTCGTACAGCATGAGCGAGGCGCGTAACGCCCCGACCACCGTTCTGAGCCAGACGCTCATGAACGACGACTCGTACATCTCCAGCTACACCATCTACGACGGCCTCGGCCGCATCCGCCAGACCCAGGCCCACACCCCCTCCGGCGCCTACGGCCGGATGATCACCGACGCGCTCTTCGACTCGCACGGGTGGCAGGTCAAGACCAGCGCGCCGTACTACAACGACCAGGCGGCGCCCGGTGGCGCCCTGTTCCTCCCCAACGGCGGCGTCAGCCCCGACAGCCAGATCCCCGCCCAGACCGTCTCCGTCTTCGACGGCCTCGGCCGCACCACCGCCTCCGTCTTCCAGTCCTTCGGCATCGAACAGTGGCGCTCCAAGACCGAATACCCGGGAGCCGACGAGGTCCGCACCATCCCGCCGGCCGGCGGCTACGCCACGGCCACCATCACCAACGGCACCACCTCCGTCCTGCGCCAGTACAAGACCAACACCCCCACCGGCGCCTACGACGAGACCACGTACGAGACCAACACCCAGGGCCAGGAGCTGCGCCGCAAGGACTCCGCCAACAACGAGTGGACCTTCGCCTACGACCTCCTGGGCCGCACGGTGAAGACCACCGACCCGGACGCGGGCATCGCCACCACGGTCTACGACGACAGCAAGAACCTCGTCACCGTCACCGACGCCCGCAACAAGAGCGCCACCACTGTCAGCGACACCCTCGGCCGCACCACCGCCACCTACGAGGGCACGGCCGTCGACCCGGCCAAGCAGGTCGGCGCTTTCACCTACGACACGAAGGCACTCGGCAAGCCGGCCACCAGCACCCGCTTCACCGGTGGCGCCTCGGGGAACGCGTACACCACCGAGGTCACCGCATACGACAGCGGCTACCGCCCGCTGGGCACCAAGGTCACCATTCCCCCGGTCGAGAACGAGAAGCAGCTCGCCGGCGTCTACGAGACGAAGAACACCTACGACAAGTACGGCCAGCTGAAGACGACCGCTCTGCCGGCCATCACGGCTGCCGGACTCGCTGCGGAGACGCTCACCTACGGCAGCAACATCGCCGGCAGCTTCACCTCCCTCGACAGCACCATCGGCACGCAGATCACGCCGTACGTCGTGGACATGCGCTACGACCCGTACGGCCGTGCCATCCGCACCACCATCGGCGACACCGGCAAGCAGATCGTCTCCACGGTCGACTACGACCTGGCCACCGGCCGGCCCGTCCGCTCCACCCTGGACAAGCAGACCGCGACGAGGGCCAGCGTCGACGTCGTCGACTACACCTACAACCGCGTCGGCCAGCTGACGTCCATCAGCAACACGCAGGACGGTGCCGCCCGCGACCTGCAGTGCTTCACCACCGACTACCTCGGCCGCCTGACCCAGGCCTGGACCGACACCGGCACCACCACGACGGCGCCGCAGCCGAGCGTCCGTGGTATCGGAGGCTGTGCCAACAGCACCGGTCCTGCGGTCGACGGCACGGGCAAGCCGAGCGTGGGCGGCCCGGCCCCGTACTGGCAGCAGTACGAGTACGACAAGATCGGCAACCGCACCAAGCTGGTCAAGAAGGACGTCACCGGAAGCGCGGCCAAGGACACGACGGTCACCCAGACCTTCGGCACCGGTCCGAACGCGGGCAGCGGAACGGGCGGACCGCACGCCCTGATGAAGTCCACCGAGACCAGTGCCACCGGCACCAAGGTGACCTTGTACACCTACGACGCCACCGGTAACACCGCCTCCATCACCAGCACCCCGGGCACCAAGACCCTGACCTGGAACGACCAGGGCAAGCTCGACAAGATCACCGGTACTGGCGAGAGCGCCGGCACCAGCTACCTCTACGACACCGGCGGCAACCAGCTCATCCGCCGCGACCCCGGCAAGACCACGCTGAACCTCGGCACCGACCAGATCAGCCTGGACACCGCCACCGGCAAGGTCTCCAACGTCCGCACGTACGGCGCTCCGGGCGGCCTGTCCATCACCCGCACCACGACCGGGGGCACCTCCAACCTCGCCTACCAGTCCTCGGACCACCACGGCACCAACGGCGTCCAGTTCAACGCCACCGACCTCGCCCAGGTCCGCCGCCCCGCCGACCCCTTCGGCAACGAGCGCGGCACCCAGCCCGCCCCCGGTTCCTGGGCCGGCGACAAGGGCTTCGTCGGCGGCACCAAGGAGAAAGCCACCGGCTTCACTCTCCTCGGAGCCCGCGAGTACGACCCGACCACGGGCCGCTTCATCAGCCCCGACCCGCTCATCGACGCGGGCGACCCCCAGCAGTGGAACGCGTACGGCTATTCCAACAACGACCCGTTCAACAAGTCGGACCCCAGCGGACTCCGGTATGACTGCGCAGGCGAAAAGGGCTGCAACCCGAACAGCTACACGGGTGGCGACGACGACCCCATCGGCAGCGTTCACAGCACTGCCGGCAGTGGGTCGGCCAGCGCCGGGGCTGAACTTAACAACGCCAATGATGAGGTCAACCGGCACAAGAAGCGGCGCGACGAGCTGAAGCACGCCGTCGTCGACCTGATCGGTGACCTGATCGGCTACAACGACGCTCGCGACTGCTTCACCAAGGGCGACGTCATGGCCTGCATCAACACCGCCCTCAACGCGGTCCCCTGGGGCAAGCTCTTCAAGGCCATCAAGATCGGCATCAAGGCCTTCAAGATTTACAAGGAACTCAACAAGACCTACGACGCTGTCAACGCCGCCGAACGCAGAGCCTCCAAGGCCATGGAAGCCTTCACCAAGGCCAAAAAGGCGGAGGACGAAGCAGCGGCGGCAGCATCCAAGGCAGCCAAATCAGGCGACGCGAAAGCCTCCAAGGAATCAGCCAGCGACGGCGCTGACACAAGATCCAAAGCCGACAAGGGGGAAGTCGATGCCGAGTCCCACGGCAGCGGCTCCGACACACCCTCAGCTGCCACTGAATGCAACAGCTTCCCGGCTGGCGTCCGTGTAGTGATGGGCGACGGCACAACGAAGTCCATCGAGGACGTCCGCGACGGCGACACCGTCGTGGCGACCGATCCGCAGACCGGCCAGAGCACAGCCAAGAAGGTCACGGCCACCATCACGACCCCCGACGACAAGGACTTCACCGACCTCACCCTGACCGACGACGCAAACCCCCGCGGCCCGCCGGCCACCATCACGTCCACCTACCACCACCCTTACTGGAGCGAGTCCCGCCGCCAGTGGACCGACGCCGGCGAACTCACCCCGGGCGACCAACTCCGCCAGCCCAACGGCACCACCCTCACCGTCCAGGCCACCCGCAATTACCCCTACGCCGTCACCACGCACAACCTCACCGTCGATGACTTCCACACGTACTATGTGCTGGCGGGCGCCACTCCGGTCCTGGTTCACAATTGCGGTGGCGGCACCACTGTCTATCGCGGAGTTTCGGAAGTGAGTGGCGAGACTGGCGGCCCCAACCCCGCCTTTGATGATGCCGTGGAAGGAATTGCAAGGCCGCGCGGTGGAGATTCGACACCTGAGATGCATCATCTCGGTATGACTGATAGTGACTACACCAGCTGGACCACTAACCCCGCGGCTGCTATTCGAGCAGCTACCAGAGGTGGCGGTAGCGGAATTGTAATGAGAGGCACTATTCCCGGCGGGCGCACCCACGTTCATGTAAACGATCAGTCATGGGTTGAGGATGACCTTCGTGGCGAGGCTGAGGTAATCATTCAAGGGGTCATGAGAGGTCGAGCTAGGGCGGCATGGCCCGGCGCACGACTAGAAGATCTCGGGTTCTGATAAATAAGATCTGGTGGGCGGTGCCTGCAAGCAAGCACCGCCCACCAGTGTTCTCGATGGAGTCATCTTGGCAAGTGTGCAAGAAGTGTCCACTTTGAAGATTGCGGAGTTGCTTCAAAGGGCCAAATGTCAGTCGTTGAATTTGCTGCCATCTTCCGTTGTGTCGGAGATCCTTGATGGGGCATCCGGATTGATCCGCGTTGGAGTTGGTCCGAGGTCCACACTTCGAGGAACATATCGAGACCGGTATTCCACACTGGATGAGTTCAAGAAGAATAGATTTGGATGGCAGGATTTCTTTGCGGTTCTCGACGAGGATGGCCCTCCGGTTGGCCTATTCACCGTTCGGGGAGGCGGGTGGAGCTTGATCGCTCTTACTGATGAAAGCGTCGGGAGCGTTCTTGCTGCTTTGGTGGCGCCACCCCAGTCCTTTGAATGGCCGAAGGATGCTGAACGTGCCTGACAGGCTCCGGTCCCGCTGACGGCAACGCTGACGGCAACGTCAGCGGACGGCCGCTGTGGCGGGTGGGCCCTCGGGACCGTCGCCGGTCGGGCCGAGGGCGTCGCCCAGTGCGTTGATGGCTTGGTGTTGGAGGCGGAGCCTCACGTGGGCATAGACACCGGCGGTGACGCCGATGTGGGCGTGGCCGAGGAGTTCTTTGATCACGACGAGGTCGACTCCTTGCTCCAGGAGCAGGGTGGCCGTCGAGTGGCGCAGGTCATGGAAGCGGATCCGGCGGAGCCCTGCCCGATCGAGGAGAGCGCGGAAGCTGCGATTGAGGTTCGCAGGATCAATCGGTCCTCCTGCCGGCGTGCTGAAGACGAGGCCGTTGTCCTTCCAGCTCCCGGCTGCCGCCTCGCGTTCCCTTTCCTGGCTTTCACGGTGTTCCTTCAACGAGTGGATGCATGTTCTGGGGAGCGCGATGCGTCGTTCGGATGCGCGGGTCTTGGCCGGCAGGGCTGTAAGGCCACCGGTCTGGGTGGCTGGAGGGTACGGCGGATGCTGGCAGTGCCCGCACTGAGGTCGAAGTCTTCCCACTGGAGACAGAGGAGTTCGCCATTGCGGAGGCCGGTGTGGAGGGCGAGTTCGTAAAGCGTGAACAGGCGGTCGTTGCGGACGACAGCGAGGAACTGGCGAGCTTCATCCGCCGTGAGCGGTTCGAATCGGCGGGGGCGCGGCGTACCGGTGCGGACGTTGCGGGCGACGCCCGGGCCTTCCGCGCCATGCTCACGCAGCACGTGTACGGGCTGGCCGGCCGGGCCCGGATCTCCGGCCAGGAGAGGCTCGGTCCCAGGGGCACCAAGCTCGCCGCCACCCGGCTCGGCTTCATCGCACTCGGTGCCACCCTCCCCTGAACCAAGCCCGGTCTCCGGGACTCTCAGCGAGCTGAACCGTCCTTCGGCCAGCGAGCGCATCCGTCGGCCGGGGTGCGGCGGTCCGGGCAGAGCGCGAGGGTGGTGGGAGGCCCGTACGCGGACGTGAACTCCTTGATCCCTGCGGCGAGTTCCGCCGTCTGGGCGGTCGTTCAGTGGGCGTCGGAGCAGCCCGGCAATGATTCCGCCGGTGTTGCCGGCGAACAGCTCGGCGGGGGATAGGAGTTGCTCCGCGAGCTGTCCGTACGGGCGGGCGCCACGCGGTGCGGGCCATGGGTCCACCCACCGTGGCGACCCTCAGGCGGCCGGCTCCGGCTCCGGCTCCGGCTCCGGTACGGGTCCCTGTCCGGGCGCGGCTGCGGGTACCGGTTCCGGCAGTCGCCGGGCCAGCGCCCACGCGAGCACCGGCAGGACGGCCAGCGGCAGCAGGGCCACGCGCAGCGAGGCGGCGTCGGCGGCGGCGCCGATGAGCGGGCCGGCCAGGCCGCCCACGCTGACGGTCAGGCCGAGGGTGACCCCGCCGGCCGTGCCCATGCGCGTGGGGAGGTAGTCCTGGCCCAGGGTGACCTGGAGCGAGAAGGGCACGTAGAGCGCGGCGGCGGCCAGCGCCGCGCACGGGTACACCAGCGGCAGCGGCAGGAAGAGGATCCCGGCGACGGCGGGCACGGCGGCGGCGTACGCGCGGTGGACGGTGGTCACCCGGCCCCAGCGCCCGGCCAGCCGGCCGCCGAGCAGCGTGCCGCCGGCACTGCCCGCGAACAGGGCGAACAGCGCGACGGCGCCGGCGGTTTCACCGCCGCCGCGCTCGCGCACGTACAGGGCGATGAAGGTGCTCAGGCCGATGAAGACGACGGAACGGACGATCACGACGAGGGAGAGGCGAAGGAAAGCGGGCCGGTCCTCCTCGGGGGCGGCCGCGGGGGCCCCCGCCGTCCGGGCGGCGGGGGAGGCGGCGGCCGCGCCGGTCCGGGCGGGCGGCCGGCCCAGGAGGACGCCGAGCGCGGCCGGGAGCGCCAGCAGCCACCAGCCGGCCGGCCCGGGCACCGCCAGGGCGCCGACGACCAGCAGCGGCGCGCAGGCGAAGCCGATGTTGCCGCCGAGCGCGAACCAGCTCATCGCCGTGTGCCCGGGCCCGCCCACCGTGGCGCGAACGAGCCGGGCGGCCGCCGGGTGGTAGGCGGCGACGCCCAGACCCGACAGGGCCACGGCAGCCACCGTGGCCGGGTAGCCGGCGTCCAGCCCGACCAGCGCGATGCCGAGCCCGGCAGCGCCGGTGGCGAGCGGTATCAGCCAGGGCGCCGGGCGGCGGTCGGCCAGCATCCCGAAGAGCGGCTGGACCACGGAGGAGAGCAGCGAGGCGGCGAGCACGATGCCGGACGCGGCGGCGTATCCGTACGAGCGCTCCGCCACGAGGAAGGGGACGAGCGCGGCGACGGCGCCCTGGTAGACGTCCACGCACGAGTGGCCCGCCGCGAGGGCGGCGGTACGGCGCCGGACCGGAGTCGTTCTGATCACTGGCTTCACGGATCGAGGATCGCCCTCGCCGGGGGCGTCGCGCTTCCGATAAATTGCCTGGTGATGCAGAAAAACCGCCAGCAGGGCATCCGCCACACGCCGCGGGCCGCGACCAGCATCCGCGAGCTCGACACCGACGTCGGGATCGATCCCCACCGCCACGACGACCATCAGATCGCCTACGCGGGCTCCGGTGTCCTCTCCATCACCACCGACGCCGGCACCTGGGTGGCCCCCGCGACCCGGGCCCTGTGGATCCCGGCCGGGACGGTGCACGAACACCGCGCCTTCGGCCGTACCGACCTGCACTCGGTCGGCCTGCCGACCCGGCTCAACCCGCTGTCCCTGGACGGGCCGGCCGTGATCGCCGTCGGCCCGCTACTGCGCGAGCTGATCCTGGCCTACACGCGCGCGCCCGAGGACACCGGCCCCGAGCGGCGCCGGCTGCTCGGGGTGCTCCTCGACCAGCTGCGGGCCTCGCCGCTCCAGCCGCTGCACCTGCCCGCCCCGGCCGATCCGCGGCTCGCGGCGGTGTGCGCGCTCCTGCACGTCGATCCGGCCGACCCGCGCGGGCTGGCCGCGCTCGCCGCACATGCGGGGGCGGGGGCGGGGGAGCGGACGCTGAGCCGGCTGTTCCGGGCCGAGCTGGGCATGACCTTCCCGCAGTGGCGCACCCAGCTGCGACTGCACCAGGCACTGCGGCTGCTGGCGGTCGGCACCCCGGTGACGGCGGTCGCGCACCGCTGCGGCTGGTCGTCCGCGAGCGCGTTCATCGACGTCTTCCGCAAGGCCTTCGGGCAGACGCCCGGGGCCTACGGGCGTCCGTAGCGCAGGAGTACGACGCCGTTGCCGAAGGTGCGCGTGGCGTCGAGGCGCAGCGGCACCGGGCCGTAGCCGACGGGCGGGAAGAGCGGTTTGCCGCGCCCGATCCGCACCGGGTGCACACAGATGTGGTACGCGTCCACGAGGTCGTGGCGCAGGAACGAGGCGGCGAGATCGGGTCCGCCCAGTGCCAGGTCACCGCCCGGGGCCGCCTTGAGCGCGGCGACCTCCGCCGGTACGACGTCCCGGACGACCGTGGTGTTCCAGTCGGTCCTGCCCTCCGGCAGGGTGCGCGAGTACACGTACTTCGGCATGGACCGCCAGATGCCGGCGAACTCGGCCATCGGCCCGGTGATCGCGGGGTCGGCGTCGGCGGTCGGCCAGAAATCGGCCATCAGCTCGTGCGTGACGCGGCCGCTCAGGAGTCCGCCCATCGTGCGGATCTCGTCGTTCAAGTACTGGTGCAGCTCGTCGTCGACGACGTGCCAGTCGATCTGCCGCTCGGGTCCCTCGATGTATCCGTCGAGGGAGACCGACAACATGAGGACGATCTTCCGCATGGGGGTGACGCTACATACTGACCGGTGTGAAGACCGAAGACGACACCGTGCTGTTCGACATCGAGGGCCGGACCGGGGTGGTCACCCTCAACCGCCCCAAGGCCCTCAACGCCCTCACCCACCCCATGGTGCTGCGGATAGACGAGGCCCTCACCAGCTGGGCCGAGGACCCAGCCGTCCACCAGGTGCTGATCCGCGGGGCCGGTGAGCGCGGCCTGTGCGCGGGCGGCGACATCCGGGCCATCCACGACGACGCCAAGGCCGGGAACACCGCCTCCGCGGACTTCTGGCGCGACGAGTACCGCCTCAACGCCCGCATCGCCCGTTACCCGAAGCCGTACATCGCCCTGATGGACGGCATCGTGATGGGCGGCGGCGTCGGCGTCTCCGCCCACGGCCGCGTCCGCGTCGTCACCGAGCGCTCCCGCGTCGCCATGCCCGAGACCGGCATCGGCTTCGTCCCCGACGTCGGCGGGACCTGGCTGCTCGGCCGCGCCCCGGGCCGGCTCGGCACCCATCTCGCCCTCACCGGCGCGGCCGTGGGCGCGGCCGACGCGCTGCTGTGCGGGCTCGCCGACCACTTCGTCCCCGCCGCGCGGCTCACCGAGCTGACCGCCGGTCTCGCCGCGGCCCCCGTCGACGAGGTGCTGCCCCGGTACGCCGCCGCGCCGCCGGCCGGTGACCTCGCCGACCGGCGGGCCTGGATCGACCACTGCTACGCCGCGGACACCGTCGAGGAGATCGTGGACCGGCTGCTCGGCCAGGGCGAGCCGGCCGCCAAGGAGGCCGCCGAGACGATCCTGGCCAAGTCCCCGACCGCGCTGAAGGTCACGCTCGCCGCCGTGCGCCGGGCGGCGGCCCTCGACTCACTGGAGCGGGTCCTGGCCCAGGAGTTCAGGGTTTCCTGCAACGCCCTGCCCTCCCACGATCTGGTGGAGGGAATCCGGGCCCAGGTCGTCGACAAGGACCGCCGGCCGCGCTGGTCGCCGCCCGCCCTGGCGGACGTGGCCGACGCGGACGTGCAGCGGTTCTTCGCCCCGCTCGGCGCGGGCGAGCTCACCTTCGGCTGAGCCGGGGCTGGCCGGGCCGCGCCGGGCGCCCCGGGCCGAACGCGGCCTACGAGCCCACGTACTCCCGCAGGTGCCGGGCGGTCAGCGTGTCCGACCCGGCCACCAGGGCGGCCGGGGTGCCCTCGAAGACGACCTGGCCGCCCGCGTGGCCGCCGCCCGGGCCGATGTCGATCAGCCAGTCCGCGTGCGCCATCACCGCCTGGTGGTGCTCGATGACGATCACCGAGTTCCCGCCGTCGACGAGGCGGTCCAGCAGGGCGAGGAGCTTGTCCACGTCGGCCATGTGCAGCCCGGTCGTCGGCTCGTCGAGGATGTAGGTGGAGGACTTCTCCGCCATGTTGATGGCGAGCTTGAGCCGCTGGCGCTCGCCGCCCGACAGCGTGTTGAGCGGCTGGCCGAGCCGCAGATATCCCAGCCCCACGTCGGCGAGCCGGCCCAGGATCGCGCGCGCCTGCCCGGTGGTGAAGAACTCGTACGCCTCCGCCACCGGCATGTCGAGCACCTCACTGATGTTCCTGTCGCGCAGCCGGTACGTGAGCACCTCCGGCGTGAACCGCCGGCCCTCGCACTCCTCGCAGACCGAGGCCACCCCGGCCATCATCGCCAGGTCCGTGTAGACCAGTCCGAGGCCGTTGCACTTCGGGCAGGCGCCCTCCGAATTGGCGCTGAACAGTGCCGCCTTGACCCCGTTGGCCTTGGCGAAGGCGGTCCGGATCGGGTTCAGCAGGCCCGTGTACGTCGCCGGGTTGGAGCGGCGCGAACCGCGGATCGGCGACTGGTCGGCCACCACCACCCCGTCCCGCCCGGCCAGGTACCCGTGGATCAGCGAACTCTTCCCGGAGCCCGCGACCCCGGTCACCACCGCCAGCACCCCCAGCGGCACGTCCACGCTGACGTCCTTCAGGTTGTGCAGGTCGGCGCCCTTGACCGACAGGTGGCCGCGCGGCGCGCGCACCTGCTCCCGCAGCCGCGCCCGGTGTCCGAGGTGCCGGCCGGTCAGGGTGCCGGAGGTGCGCAGCCCGGCCACGTCCCCGCTGTAGCAGAGCTGCCCGCCCGCCGTGCCCGCGCCCGGACCCAGGTCCACGACGTGGTCGGCGATGGCGATGACCTCGGGCTTGTGCTCGACGACGAGGACGGTGTTGCCCTTGTCGCGCAGCCGCAGCAGCAGGTCGTTCATGCGCTGGATGTCGTGCGGGTGCAGTCCGGTCGTCGGCTCGTCGAAGACGTACGTGATGTCCGTGAGCGAGGATCCCAGGTGGCGCACCATCTTCACCCGCTGGGCCTCACCGCCGGAGAGGGTGGCGGACGGGCGGTCCAGGCTGAGGTAGCCGAGCCCGATCTCGACGAGGGAGTCGAGCAGGTCACGGAGGTTCCCGAGCAGCGGCGCCACGCCCGGGTCGTCGATCCGGCGGATGAAGGCGGCGAGGTCGCTGATCTGCATCGCCGAGCACTCGGCGATGTTCACCCCGTCGATACGGGAGGAGAGGGCGGCCGCGGAGAGCCGGGCGCCGCCGCAGTCCGGGCAGTCGGTGAACACCACGGCGCGGTCCACGAAGGCCCGGATGTGGGACTGCATGGACTCGCGGTCCTTGGACAGGTACGTCCGCTGGATCTTGGTGATCAGGCCCTCGTAGGTGAAGTTGTTGGACCCCGCCTTCACCTTCACCGGGGTCTTGTGCAGGAAGTCGGCCCACTCCCGCTCGGAGAAGTCCTTGAGCTTCGTATCGGCGGAGTAGAAGCCGGAATTGGCCATGATCTGCCAGTACCAGGAGTCCACGGCGAAGCCCGGCACGGTGATCGCGCCCTCGTTGATCGAGAGTTCGCGGTCCACGAGCTGGTCCACGGCGATGTCGGAGACCTGGCCGATGCCCTCGCAGCGCGGGCACATTCCGTCCGGGGTGTTGAAGCTGAAGGCGGTGGACGTGCCGATGTGGGGTACGCCGAGCCGGGAGAAGACGATCCGCAGCATGGTGTAGGCGTCGGTGGCGGTGCCCACGGTGGAGCGGGAGTTCGCGCCCATCCGCTCCTGGTCCACGACGATGGCCGCGCTCAGGTTGTGCAGCCCGTCCACGTCCGGCCGGCCCAGGCTGGGCATGAAGGACTGGATGAAGGCGGTGTACGTCTCGTTGATCATGCGCTGCGACTCGGCGGCGATGGTGCCGAAGACGAGGGAGGACTTCCCTGAACCCGATACCCCGGTGAAAACGGTGAGCCGGCGCTTGGGTATGTCGAGGGAAATGTCCGCGAGGTTGTTCTCCCTGGCCCCGCGGACCTGGATGACCTGATGACTGTCGGCGGCGATCTGCACGGAACTCCTCGCGGTGGCGGTGTCTCGAGCTTACTTTCTACACTGTACTCTATACGTAGTAGAACATTATTGGCCGCATGCTCGGAGGGGCCGGAAATGACGAAGGACCAGAGCGGTGCGGGCGATCCCGTCCGCACGCTGGAGCTGCTGTGGCGCGAGCCCGGGCAGGAGCCGCGGCCCGGTCGGCGCGGCCCGCGGCAGGGGCTCAGCGTGGACGCAGTGGTCCGCGCCGCGATCGCCCTCGCCGACGCGGAGGGGCTGGCCGCACTGACCATGCGGGCGCTGGCGCAGCGGCTCGGGGTGACGCCGATGACCCTCTACACCTACGTCCCCGGCAAGGCCGAGCTGCTCGACCTCATGCTGGACGAGGCGTACCGGTACATGGACCGCCGGGAGGCGGGCCCCGGCGAGACGTGGCCGGTGAAGGTCACCCGCGTCGCCGACGACAACCGCGACCTGCTCGGTCGCCACCCTTGGATCGCCGGCCTCTCCGTCACCCGCCCGCCGCTGGGCCCCGGCGTGATCGCCAAGTACGAGCGCGAGCTGGCGGCCTTCGACGGCATCGGGCTCACCGACACCGAGATGGACGCCGCCCTGACCCACCTCCTCGGCTTCGTCCACGCCAACGCGCTGGCCGCGGCCGACGCCGCCGAGCACAGCGGCCGCCAGAGCGACGAGGAGTGGTGGGCCGTCAGCGCACCGCTGCTGGAGCGGGCCTTGGACCCCGAGCGCTACCCGCTCGCGAGCCGGGTCGGCAGCGCGGCCGGCGCCTACAACCCGGATGCGGTCTGGGCCTTCGGCCTCCGCTGCGTCCTGGACGGCCTGGCCCGCCTGATCGGAAACCGGGAGGCCGGGCAGGGGCCCTGAGGTCTGTCCAATGGCCAGGGGACTTCAGCGTTCGCCGGCGGACCTCCCCCGAGCGGCCGGGCCGACGGCGGCGTACGGTGTGCCGAAGCGCGTCGTCGAGCTCGGCGGGGTCACCGCAGACCTCTTGTCCATGCCCCAGCCGGCCATCGCCCCGTAAGACTCCCGCACGACCGACCACCGCAGCCGACAGGACAGCACAGCACCCGTGAACTCCACGTCGATTCGCTTGATCGAGCCCTCCGACGGCCCCGCACTCGCCGAGCTGCTCTCCCGGGACAAGGAGGCGTATGCGCGCTGGCTGCCCGCGAGGCCCGCGGAGTTCTACACGCCCGACGGGCAAGCCTCGGTCATCGAGTCCCTTCTGGCCTCCCATCGCCAGGGGCTCGCGTGGCCCGGCGTCGTGGTCTGCGACGGGACCGTCATCGGGCAGGTCGGCATCAGCTCGATCCTGCGCGGCCCGTTCCAGAAGGGATTCCTCGGCTACTGGGTCTCTTCTCTCTACCAGGGACTCGGGCACACGGGCCGAGCCGTCGGCCTCGCGCTGCGGATCGCCGAAGACGAGCTGAAGCTGCATCGACTGGAGGCGCACACCCAACTGGAGAACCTCGCGTCCCAGGCGATCCTCCGCAAGCACGGATTCAGTTCCTGGGGCATCGCCCATGACCACTTCTACGCCGACGGCGCATGGCGCGACGAAGTGTTCTGGGAAAGAAACCTGACCATCGGCCGGAACGCTGGAGTCAAGGAAGACCATGTGCGCTAGCCGGTCGCCGATCTGCCCGGCGGCCTGACCGCTTGGGACACCGATAGCGTCAGCGGGTGGATGCCATGGCCGGCCGCACGCAGATGCGGCACCACATCGTCCCACGCCCACGATCCGAGTCGCGCACCTGCAATCAGCGCAAAGTTCGCCATGGCCGCACCGTAGTGGAGCGGCTCGACGACCACTCCGGAAATACTTTCGATATGCGCTCCAGTAGTGCAGGGTTCGCGCGAACGCCATGCCGGGGGAGGGGTGGCGGCGTCCCGCCGCGGTGGGGGAGTGCCACCCGTCCTCCGCCCCGGCCCTTGCTGCACCTATCGAAATTCGATAGATTCCCATCGCAACTCGATGGGAGGCTGGGTCATGGGAAAGCTGACAGTGCGTGCGCTGCGCGCCGTGCTCGCGGTGGTGCTCGTCGGCACCGTGTTCGTACAGGTATTGATGGTGTGGGTGTTGGTCAGCGGGAGCGACCCGGAGGACGGGTCGCTCCCGCTGACCCCGCTGCGCGTGATCACGATCCTGGGCATGGTGTCGGCCCAGGTCGCCCTGGTCTGCGTGTGGCGGCTGGTGGCGATGGTGCGACGCGGAACCGTGTTCTCCCACGCCGCCTTCCGGTACGTGGACGGCGTGATCGGTGCGATCGTGGCGGCTGCCCTCCTGTGGTTCGCGGTCACGGTCATCAATGCTCCGGGCCAGCGGGAGGACCCGGGCGTCACCGTCATCATGGGCGGGGTCGGCGTGGCCATCCTGGGGGTCGCGCTCATCGTGCTCGTGCTGCGGATGCTGCTCGCCCAGGCCGTCGCGCGCGACGCCGAAGCGGCGCAGATGCAGGCCGAGCTGGACGAGGTGATCTGATGCCGATCGCCGTCGACATCGATGTGATGCTGGCCAAACGGAAGATGTCCGTGGGTGACCTCGCGGACCGCGTGGGGATCACGCCCGCCAACCTGGCGGTACTCAAGAACGGCCGCGCCAAGGCGGTGCGCTTCGCGACGCTCGCCGCGCTCTGCGAGGTGCTCCAGTGCCAGCCGGGCGACCTGCTGCGCTGGGAGGCCGAGGACGCCGCGGGCGACTAGCGGTAGCCGGTCGCGTCCGCCGGGCGGTCGGGGTCCTGGACCTCGACCATGTAGCGCCAGGCGTCCGGGCGGCTGCCGTCGAGATCCGTGAAGCCGTAGACCCGGGCGAGCTGCCCGCTGGAGAGGGACTGCCCGTTCCAGCGCGCCACGTCCGGGTCCGCGGCGAGCGCCGCGACCGCGCGGCCCACGTACGACGGGGTCTCTGAGATGCAGAAGTGCGGGACCGTCGCCAGCGCGTCCCGCCAGTTCTCCTCCGTCACACCGAAGGTGTCGAGCATCATCTCCGAGCGCAGCCAGCCCGGCGTCAGCGCAACCGCCGTCCCCCCGCGCGGGCCCAGCTCGTGACCGAGCGCGAACGCCATGCGCAGGACCGAGGACTTGGCGATGTCGTAGAAGAACGACACCCGGTAGCGGCTCGCGTTGTACTCGGCGGTGCCGTCCGTCATCTCCACCACCAGCCCGCCCGGCTCGCGCAGCAGCAACGGCAGCGCGAAGTGGCTGGTGACGGCATGGGTCTCGACCGCCAGCCGCATCAGCCGCAGCCCCTTGTCCAGATCGTGCTCCCACACCGTGCTGTCCCACTCGAAGAGCAGCTCCCCGCCCCAGATGTCGTTGACCAGGACGTCGAGGCGGCCCTGCTCGCCGTCGATCCGCGCGACCAGGGCCTCGACCTCGGACGGCACCAGGTGGTCGGCCACCACCGCGATCCCCCGCCCGCCCGCGGCCGTCACCAGCTCGGCGGTCTCCTCGATCGTCTCGGGCCGGTCGTACTCGGACCGCTTCCCCCGGGTGCTGCGCCCCGACACGTACACGGTCGCGCCCCGCGCGCCCAACTGGACCGCGATGCCCCGGCCCGCGCCCCGCGTCGCCCCGGCCACGAGGGCGACCTTGCCTTCGAGCGTGCGCTGTGTGTCCGCCATGGCCCGACCCTACGGCGCATCCCCCTTCCCCGGCCCGCCGGACACGGCGACCGCCGCCAGGGACAGCAACAGCCCGCCGGCCGCCGCGCCGAGGGCCGGACCCGGCCCCCACAGCGTCCAGGCCGCCCCGAAGAACAGGGAACCCGCGAACCGGGCCAGCGCCTGCGCCGTCTGGAGCACCGCGAGCCCGGTGGTGCGCAGTTCGGCCGGGAGCAGCGGCCCGGCCGCTGCCATCAGCACCCCGTCGGTGGCGGCGTAGAACAGGCCGAGGAGTACGAGGACGCCGACGACGAGCGGTGGACCGGCCGGGACCGGGGCAGGCCGAGGACGGCCGCGGTCGCGCAGAGCCGCCGCAGCCCGGGGACCCGTACGAGCGTGCGCACTCCCGGCAGCGGGGTACGGACGGCCGGCGCGGGGGCCTCCCGTACGAACAGGACCAGCACGACCACCCCCAGCACCGCGACGCAGCAGCTCACGGTGAACACGGCCGCGTACCCGTCGACCACGGCCCACAGCACCCCGAACGCGGCCAGCGGCGGCGGGTGCGGTCCGCGACCCGGCCGCCCGCGAGGCGGAGCAGCGCGGTGGCGCCCTGGTTGAGCCCGTCCAGGGCGCCGAACGCGAACGGGGACATCCCGAGCCCGGCCACCAGGTACAGCGGCAGGACGGCGGTGACCATCTCCGCCGAGACGTCCGTGAGCAGGCTGACCATGCCGAGCGCGAACACCGTGCCGGGGACGGCCCGCAGGGGGCCCCACGGGCCGGAGCCTCCCCGGCGATGTCCGCGGCACGGCTGGTCGACAGGTACACGGATGCCTCCTCGGCGTCTAGAACCAGTTGACGGTGAGCGGGAAGGCGGCGGTGACGGTCGCGCCCGTGGAGTCGGTGGCGGTGGCGGTCACCTGGACCGTGCCGCTGCCCCACGGCTTGCCGCTGATCCGGCCGGTGCCGGCGTCGACGCTCAGGCCCCAGGGCAGGCCGGTGGCCGCGTAGCGGATCGGGGACTTGCCGCCGGTGGCGCTGAGCTGGATGGTGCAGGACTGGTTGAACTTGCAGGTCTGCGGGCCGGGATCGGCGAGCTTCAGGTCACCCGGGGTGGGCGTCGGCGTCGGGGTCGGCGTGGGTGTCGGAGTGGGTGTCGGAGTGGGCGTGGGTGTGGGTGTCGGGGTCGGCGTGGATCCGCCGAACACCTCGCTGATCGGCTGGACGTTGGCCGCGTTGCCCGCGTGCGTGGCCGTGCCGAAGAGGTCCTCGAAGGTCCGCAGCAGGTGGTGGTGGTTGAAAGCGGTGGTGTACTTGCCCGTCTTGACGTTCGCGCCGTAGAAGACGGTGGCGATCTGGTTCGAGCCGAGGTAGTTGTCCTCGTCCCATGTCAGCACCAGCAGGCTGTTGTTGGCCTTCGCCCACTGGGCGTAGGCGTCGATGTTGTTCTTCGTCCAGGTGTCGCCGGTGCCGACCGAGCACGAGTGCATGTCGTTGCACTGGTTGGGCACCACGAAGGACAGGTCCGGCAGCGCCGCGAAGTTGTTCTGCGGGAACTGCGTCCAGGTCTTCCCCGTGTTCAGCGGCACGTTCTTGAAGGCGAACCACGGATTGTGCTTCTGCGCGTACTGGCCGTTCGTGCAGGCCGTGGACCCCTCGCCCGGCAGGTCCTCGTTGTACGTCGCGAAGGTCTTGCCGGCCGTGATCAGCTCCTGTCCGAGGTTCGCCGCCGTCATCGACTGCGGGGTGTAGCAGCCGTCGCCCGTGATGCCCTGCGTGGCGCCGGAGAAGAGGTTGAAGTAGTTGGGCTGACTCGGGTGGGTCAGCGCCTTCATGCCGGTCAGGCTCGCGCCCGCGTTCGCCAGCTGGTTGATGTACGGGGCGTTCGCGCTGCCGATGATCTCGCCGTACTGCTTGTTCTCGTACACGACGACCACCACGTGGTCGTACGCGGGCAGCGCGGCCGCGGCGGCGGCCGCCGGCCCGGTCGGGGAACCGCTCTCCGCCGCCTGGGAGTTGGCCACGGTGAAGGCGCCGAGCAGGCCGAGCGCGCCGACTCCGGCCATGAGCGCGGACCAGCGGGCCCCGCGTCTGGGGCGGGTCGTGGGTGAGGGAAGGGGCATGGGTGGTTCCTCCTCGCAGGTGGTGTCATTCCTCGCGCCGGGCCGCACCGGCCACGGCGATGTTCAGGAACCGCGGTACGGGCCGTCCTCGGTCGCGGAACTCCCGCGCGACCGCCGCCCGTACCGCCGTCAGCCGTGCCTCGGGCAGCAGCACCAGCACGCTTCGCCCCGGCTCCGGTCCGGGCGGCCAGGCGCTCAGCGCCCCGGCCCGGCGGGCGCAGGCCACGGCCCGCGCCAGCTCCGCCGCCGGGCCCGTGCCCCCGTCGTCGCCGCGCACGGCCACGAGCACCAGCCGCGCTCCCGAGACGGCCGGGTCGAAGGGGACGTACCTCCGGCTCGCCCGGGGCCCGGCGCCCAGCAGCAGGGCCTCGCCGGGCCGGGCGAAGAGCACCGCCCGGCGCAGGGCGTCGTCCCCGTCCGGCAGGGCCTCGGCCAGCAGCCGGGCCAGGTGCGCGCGGTCCGGCCGTTCGTCCGGCCCCGTGTGTACGTCGGCCACCGCGAGCGCCAGCGCGCACTCGGCGGGCTCCGCCGTGGCCAGCCCGGCGGCCGCCGTGAGCGAGCCCTGCACGTGCAGGTCGGTGCCGCCGCGGCCGTAACCGGCCCGGGCCAGCGCCCGCAGCACGGCGTACGGCCGGACCGCCCACGCGGGGGCCGCGGGCGGCGGCCCGGACAGGGTCAGCGGCAGATCGCAGCTGTCCGCGGGATGGCCCAACGAACTGAGCCGCACCAGGCCGTCGGTGCGCGGGGCCGCGGCCGCCGCCGTGGGCCAGCTCGCCGCCGCGACCAATTCGGGGGAGCCCAGGTGAAAGGCGTACGGGGCGCTCCACACGGCGGCCGGGGGCCGGCCGTGCGCGGCCTCCAGGGCGTAGGCGACGAGGCGGAAGAGCGGATCGGCGGTCGCCCGGCGGGCCAGGTCGCCCGCGGCGGCCGTCACAGGAGCTCCTTGCGGGCCAGGATCCGGTAGGCGTTGCCGCCGTCCGTGGCCCGGGCGGCAGCCGTGCGCAGGGCGTCCAGCACCGCCGCGCCGGCGAAGCACGGCAGCGACGCCGCCCGCACGGTGTGGGCGAGGGCCCGGGCACGGGGCGTGGCCGGCGGGCCCCACGGCCGGTCCGGGTCCGGGGCCAGCCGCGTCACGGTGAGGGCCACCGCGCCGACGAAGTCGTTGCCCTGGTGGGCCGGGCCGTGCTCCTCGGCGAGGACGGTGAATCCCCGGTCGGCCAGCGCCTCGCGCAGGTTCGCGGCGGGCACCAGGTGCTGGTGCTGCGGCTGGAACCAGGGCAGCCACGCCGGGCCGAGCAGCCGGGCCATGCGCGACTCCGGGTCGGGGACCTCGATGGTCAGGAACCCCCCGGGGGCGAGGACGGTGGCCGCCGCGTCCAGTTCGGCCAGCGGCTCCCGGGTGTGCTCCAGGTAGTGGTACATGCTGACCACCTCGTACTGGCCCGCCAGCTTCGGGGCGAACTCGGGGAACTGGCCCTGGTAGCCGGTCTCCACCCAGCCGCGGCGCTCGGCCGCACGCACACCGTCGCCCATGTCGAGCCCGTCGAAGCGGGTCCGCGGCCAGACGGCCCGCGCCGTGTTGCAGAAGTGGCCGTGCCCGGTGCCCACGTCGAGCCAGGACGAGGGCTCCGTGTGGGGGAGGAGCATCCGGGCGCGCGCCCGGTAGGCGGGGCCGAGCCGGCCGAAGACCGTGCCCGCTCCCTCGCCGCCGCGCCCGTCGTAGAAGTCGCGGTAGTAGAACTCCAGTCCCTGCGGGCTCAGCCGGGGATTCTGGAAGACGTGCCCGCAGTCCCCGCAGCGCTCCAGGATGAACAGGCCGGGCTTGCCCTGGAGCAGGTCGGGCACCCGGACCCGGACGGTGAGCCGCAGCGAGCCGCACCACGGGCAGTCCGCGCGGCGCGGTTCGAGGAAGCGCCCGGGGCCCGCGGCCAGGTCCTCGCGGTAGGCCTCCGCCCGGGCGGCCTCGTCGTCCGCGCCCTCACTCCCGCCCCCGCCGCCCTCGCGGCCCGCCGGGGTACGGGCGACCGCCGCGGCCGTACGCAGGGCGGCGGCGAGCGAGCGCAGCGGCCGGCCGGCGGTGGCCACGGCCAGGTCGGCGGGGCGCAGCGGGGAGCCGGGCCCGCCGAGGGCGAGGTACGGCTGGAGCCAGTACAGCCCGGCCGCGGCGGCGCCCCACCGGCCCTGGCGCAGGGCGACGCCCGCCAGCAGGGCCAGCCCGGAGAGCTGGGCAGCGGCCAGCGCCCCCGGCGGCAGCCCCTGTGCGCGCAGCTCGGCGGCCCGGGCGGGCCCGGTCGCCTCGGTCCGCGGTCCGCAGCTCAGCGCGGGGGCGACGGCCAGGCCCGTGGCCCCGGCGGCGTACTCCTTCAAACGCCGCGTGAGCGCGAGGAGTTCCTCCGGCCCGGGGCGCGGCCCACCCGGTTCGAACCCGGCCCGCTCCAGCACCTCCTCGGCGACCAGTACGGCGAAACCGGCGCCGCGCCCCTCGCCGAGCCGGTCGTGGCGGTAGCTGCCGGGGTCGACCAGACGCAGCAGCCCCAGGGCCCGCTCGGTGGCCAGGTCCGCCGGAAGCAGGTCCAGTACCCGCAGCCCCTCCCGGTCGGCGTGCGCGCAGGCGGCGAGGAAGGTGACCGCGTCGGGCTCGACCCCCTGGGCGGTGAGCAGCCGCCACCCGGCGGCCCGCGGCACTCCGGCCGCGGCGGCCGGGACCGCGGGCAGCACCGGGATCGCCCGCAGCCGGCGGCCGGCCCGCACGGTGCCGGCGCCGAGCGCGGCCAGCACGACGGCGGAGGTCCACCGGACCCGGGTGTTCGGGAGTGGCGTCATAGCAGCTTCTCCAACCGGTCGGCCGCGGCGGCGGCTCCGCCCGCCGCGGCGAATGAGGCCTGGATCCGCCGGGCGGACCGGCGGTGGCCGGGATCGTCCAGCACGGCCGTGATCGCGTCACGCAGTTCCTCGGCCCGGGTCCTGCCGAACCGCACCCGCACCCCGGCCCCGGCCTCCACGACCTGCCGGGCCACGATCGGCTGGTCGTCCCGGATCGGCGCGACGACCAGCGGCAGCCCGTACGCGAGGGCCTCGCAGACGGTGTTGTGGCCGCCGTGGCAGACCACGGCGTCCAGGTGCGGCAGGAGTTCCAGCTGCGGGACGCATCCCTGCAGCAGGACGTGCCCCGGCACGGACCCGACCAGCGCGGCCGGCGCCGCGAGTACCAGCTGCACCTCCTCGGCGAGGCGTTCGGCGGCGCCCAGTACCGCCGCGTAGAACCGGCCGCCGGCCTCCTGGTTGAGCGTGCCCAGCGACACCAGCACCCGCCGCCGGGCCGGATCCAGGCGCTGCCAGGGAAACCCCGCCGCGGCCGGCCGGGCCCCGAAGGCGGGACCGACGAAGGCGTGGTGCGGCGGGAAGCCGTCCCGCGCTCCGACGAGTTCGGGAGTGGAGAAGACCAGCACGAGCCGGTCCGAGAACCGCGGATCCCAGTCCGGCGCCGGTGACCCGAACTCCGCGAGGAGGCCGGAGATCTGCCCGGCCACCCACTCCCCGACCTTCGGGAAGTCCGCGAAGGGCCGGGTGAGTTCGGCCGAGGTGCTGGCGGACGTCGCCCACGGGACGCCGAGCCGCCGGGCCACCAGCGGCCCGGCCAGGGCCTGTTGGTCGGCGACCAGCAGGTCTGGTGCGAACTCGTGGACGGCGCGGGTCACCCCCGGGACCATCGCCCGGGCCAGCGGCACCAGCGCCTCCTCCCACAGGAACCGCAGCGCCCCGACCCCGCGCAGGTCGCGCCAGCGCTCGTGCAGCGTCGCGTAGCCGCCGCCCGCCTCCTCGCCGGCGGGCAGGATCCGGGCCGACGGGGGCAGCAGCCGGGCCAGCGCCGCGGCCGGTCCCGTCCAGGCGACCTCGTGCCCCCGCGCGGCCAGTTCGGCCCCGACGGCCACGGTCGGATTGACGTGCCCCGCCAGCGGCGGCACCGTGAAGAGCACCCTCATGGGACCAGCGCTCCCGCCCGCGGCCCCGCCGCCACAGCAGCCGTCGCGGCCGTCGCGGCCGTCGCGTCGAGATGGGCGAGCACGGCCTCCCGCAGGGCCCCGCTGCTCTCCTTGAGGACGTCGTGGCCCAGGTCCGGCAGGATCCGCAGCGTGCCGTCCGGCGCGTGGCGGACCAGTTCCCGGGCGCCCGGCACCAGTTCGGAGTGCTCGCCGCACACGACCAGCACCGGGCAGCGCAGCCGCGCGTAGTCGGCCGGGGTGAAGGTGCGGCCGGCGGCGATGTCGTCGATGAGCGTGGTGCGGTTGAGCAGGTCGTCGGCGATGGCCGTGAGATGGGCGGCCTTGCGCAGGCGCAGGGTGAGCAGTTCCGCCGGTACCGGGCTGTCCTCCAGACTGAGCGCGGCCGCCGACAGGGTGTCCACCATGTTCTCCACCCAGGCTCCGCCGAGCGGGGGTTCGAGGAGCGTGAGACCGGCGACGAGGTCGGGCCGGGCCAGGGCGGCGTGCACCGCCAGGGTCCCGCCGTAGCTGTTGCCGACCAGGTGCACCGGGCGGTGCCCGAGGTCCAGCGCGCCGAGCAGCGCGAAGAGGTCCCGTACGGCGGTGCCGCTGTCGTAGCCGTTCGCGGGCCGCTCGGTACGGCCGTGGCCGCGCAGGTCGTAGAGGACGGCCTCGTGCCCGGACCGGGCCACCGGCACGGCCAGGGGACAGTAGAAGGAGGACAGGTTGTCGACGACCAGGCCGTGCAGGAAGACCACCACGGGCCGGTCGGGGCGGGCGGCCCCGGCGGTGGCCGGGAGCCGCTGGACGTGGAATTTCAGGGAGTTGGCAGGAACGACGGCCATGGCGGGCTCAGCCGGCGGGGGCGGCCGGGGCGGCTGCCGTGCGGGCGAGGGAGGCGTGCGTGATCCGGCCGATGTGGGTGACGAGTTCGCCGACCGACATGGCCAGGATGGCGTCCATGTCCTTCTCCGCCAGGAAGCCCATCAGGTCCACCTCGGCGCCGTAGCGGTGATGGAGCAGCTCGGCGAGGGCGACGAACTCGATGCTCTCCAGGGCGAGGTCCTCGTTGAACGTCGTCTTCATCGTGACCTCCTCCGCGAGCAGGTACTCGTCGCCGACGATCTCCACGAGCATTCCGGTGATCTCGGCGAGGATGTCAGGTGCCATGACGGGTCTCCGTGAGGTGGAAGGGGACGGGGGACGGCGCCGTGCCGTGGGCGGTCCAGGCGACGACGTGGTCGGGCGGTCCGGGGGCGGGCCGGCCCGGGGCGGGCAGGTCGTGGTTGCGCAGGTCAGGGTCGAGCCGGTCGGTGGGGACGCGGGTGGTTCGGACCGGGTACGGGTGCCCGTCGGGGGAGCGCACGAGCAGCGCGCCGGAATCCGGTTCACCGGCCACCCGCCAGTCCCGCGGCCGGCCGCCGAGCCCGCTGCCCGCCGCCTTCGCCGCGGCCTCCTTCGCGCACCACAGGGCGGTGAGTGCGGCCGGCAGTCCGGTGCCCTCACAGGCGGCCAGCCGCTCGGCGAGGCGGAGTTCCTCCGGCCGCAGAGCGATCCGGACCAGCGCGCCGGGGTCGGCGGTCACCGGTTCCACGTCGATGCCGACCGCGTCGCGGGGGTGGGCGAGGGCGACCGCGATCCGGTCCTTGTGGGCGATCGACAGCCGGAAGCCGGGAGTGAGCGGACCCTCGGCCACGGGCCGGCCCGCGGGATCGTTCCCCACCGGCACCTCCACCGGGAACACCGGCCCGGCCCCGGCCCCCCACAGCAGTCCGCGCAGCGCGTCCTTGGCGGCGATCCGGCCCAGCAGCCAGGGCGCCCGGGCCCGCGGCGACAGCCGCTCGTACGCCGCCCGCTCGGCGGCGCCGAGGTAGCGGCGCATCACCAGCTCCTGCGAGGCCGGGTCGGTCCAGCGGCGGCGGGCCAGGCACCAGCCCTCGGGCCGTGGCTCGCCGATGCCGCACACCTCCGGGGTGAACTTCATCGGCCACACCCGCTCGTCGGCGCCGAACCGGCGGTAGGTCCATCCCTCGATCAGGGCCCACACCTCGCCCGTGGTGCGGCACAGTTCGAGGTCACCGCGCACGGTGATGTCCCGTACCTCCCGGATCCGGGCCGTGGCGGCGACCAGCTCCCCGGGGGCGGGCGGGGGACCGCAGAAGCGGACGCGGTCCACGGCGGCCGGGAACACCAGCCGGTCCACCGGGAGGCGCAGCTGCATCCAGTGGCCGAACAGCTGGCCCGCGGCGTCGAGCAGCGCCCCCGGGTCGGGGAGCGCCCGCAGCACGCCCCGGATGCCGTCCGAGCCGACGGTCCGTACCTCGTGCACCCCTGCGAAACGGGGGCCGTGGAACATCCACCGGTCGCGGTAGAGCGCCTCGGCGCTGACGGGGGCGGGCCCCGGTTCGCGCAGGGGAGTGGTGTCGGGCGCGGGCGGCTGCCCGTACCGCTCACCGAGCAGCACGACCACCGACGCGAACTCCCCGAGGGCGACGCGCGAGCGGCCGGGCCCGTCGCCGCGGACGGTGACCTCGACGTCGACGGCCGGTTCGACGGCGAGCCAGCGCAGCGCCCGTACGTCCTCGTAGCCGATGACGGCGAGGCCGGGCGGGGCGTGGCGCTGCGCGGCCTCGGCGGCCAGCTCCAGCATGGTGGTCATCGGTACGACGGGGAACCGGTCGGACTCCTCCGGCCAGCCGTCCGGCTGGAGGTACACGCAGTGGTCGCGTACGTAGGGCAGCGCGGCCAGCGAGCAGCGCAGGGTGTGATTCCCCGAGGGCTGTCCCGTGGCACGCGCCGCGCCCAGTCCCGTGGCCCGGCCCGTGTCCGGCGGGCGTACGGCCGACCAGGCCTCGGTGACGTTCCGGGCGGCCGCCGCGGTGTCTTCGAGGACCGCGTCCAGCGCGGACAGCAGGATCGGCCGGGGGGCGGACGGCTCGGCCCGGACCCGCGCCGCAGCGGCCGGGGCCGGGGCCGTGGGCAGGAGGCCGCCCAGCGCGGTGCGCGCCGTCTCGCCGAGGCGGACCAGCGGCGAACCGAGGTCCAGGGGCACGGCGCGCCCCGCCGGCGAAGGCGGCCGTACCGGCTCGGCCGTCTTCTCAGACACCGGTAGGGACAACAGGTCCCAGCGCGGTGCGTGCCCCTCGGCCCAGAGCGCGGCGCAGGCACGCTCCAGCGCCGCCAGACCCGGAAGCCGGGGGGAGGAGGTGGACACCGAGAGGTGGGGGCGCTCGCGCAGGGTGTCCTCCACGAAGCCCGGCAGGCTGCCCGGGCCCAGGGTGACGAAGCCGCGCACGCCCTCCTCCTCGTACAGCCGCAGCGTCAGTTCGCGGAAGCGGACCGGCTCCAGGAGGTGGCGGACCACCAGGTCCCGCACGTCCCGCGGCTCGGCGGGGAACGGAGCGCACGTGGTGGCCGACCACACCGGTAGGGATCCGGGCCGCAGCGGCAGCCGGCCGAAGGCGGCGCGGACCTGGCCCAGGTACGGCTCCCACATCGGGGTGTGGAAGCCCGACCGGAACGGGAGTTCCTGGCCGAGCACCCCGTCGCCGCGCAACCGGCCGACCGCGGCCGCCACTTGGTCCGGTTCCCCGCATATCACCGACTGGTGGGGGCAGTTGTCGTGGCTGACCACCACCCGGTCCAGGCCGTGCAGTGCCGCCTCCGCCCGGCGCGCACCGCAGCCCAGCGCCGCGTACACGAGATCGGGCACCAGCAGGTCCGACGGCCGGAGCCCGTCCAGGAAGCTGTCGGCGGCTTCCTGTGGATACATCCCGGCGGCCACCATCGCCGCCCACTCGCCCAGGCTGTGGCCCGCCAGCACATCGGCCTCGACGCCGAGCGCGGGCATGACCCGGGCGAAGAAGCGGCCCGTCGCGATCGCGTCGAGGGCCCGCTCCACCAGGGACGTGCCCCGCGTGAGCCGGGGCCGCGCCGTCCCGAGCCGGTCCGCGACATCGTCCACCACGGGGGCGAACTCCGGCTCCAGGCCCGGGAACAGGAAGGCCACCCGGCCGCCCAGCGGCTCCGGTGTGAACCACACGTCCCCCCGGCCCCGCCAGGCCCGGCCGCGCGCCACCACCTTCGCGGCCAGCGCGAGCCGCTGGGGCGTGGGCCCGAACACCGCGAGCCGGCAGGGCCCGTCTCCGCCGGACACCGGCGAGCCCGTCGCCAACCGGGCCGACAGCTCCGCCGGACCGTCCGCGCCCAGCAGGAGTACGTCGCCCCGGGCGGACGCCCCCACCGGCGCGGCCGCGCCGCCCAGTGGCAGGAACCGGCGGGCCGGAGCCGCCGGGCGCGCGGCCGCCGGAGCCTCCTCCAGCACCACGTGCGCGTTGATCCCGCCGAAGCCGAAGGCGTTGACCCCCGCCCGGCGGGGCTCCGGACCCCGCTCCCACGGCTCCGCCGCCGTCACCGGCCGCATCCGGGTCCGGGCCAGGTCCGGGTGGGGCTCCTCCAGGTGCAGCGTCGGCGGCAGCACCCCCTCGTACACCGCCAGCGCGGCCTTGATCAGCCCGGCCATGCCGGAGGCCTGCATGGTGTGCCCGAGCATCGACTTGACGGAGCCGAAGCCGACCCCCGGCCCGGAACCCTCCCGCGCACCGAACACCTGGGCCAGGGTGTCGAGTTCGGCCACGTCCCCCACGGGCGTCCCGGTGCCGTGCGCCTCCAGCAGCCCCAGCGCGCCCGGAGCCCGGGGATCCAGGCCGGCCTCCCGCCAGGCCCGCTCCAGTGCCCGTACCTGGCCCGCGACCAGGGGGCTCATCAGGCTCGCCGCCCGGCCGTCCCCGGCCACACCCGTACCGCGGATCACCGCGTAGACGCGGTCGCCGTCCCGCTCCGCGTCCGCGAGCCGCTTCAGCAGCACCACCCCGGTGCCCTCGGAGAGCAGGGTCCCGTCGGCCCTCCGGTCGAAGGGCCGGATCCGCTCGCTGGGGCTCAGCGCCCGCAGCTGCGTGAACACGCTCCACAGCGTGGCGATGTGGCAGTGGTGCACGGCGCCCGCGACCACCGCGTCGCAGCGTCCGCCCGCCAGCAGCCCCACGGCCTGGTCCACCGCGAGCAGCGAGGAGGCACAGGCGGCGTCCAGGGTGTAGGCGGGGCCGCGGAAGTCCAGCCGGTTCGCGGTCCGGGCGGCGGTGAAGCTCGGCACCAGGCCGATCGACGCGTCCGGCCGCTCCGGCCCCAGCGCGTCCTGGAAAGCCGAGCGCACCGCCGCGATCCGCCGCTCTCCGAGCTCCGGCGCGAGCTCCCGCAGGGTCTGGGCCAACTGGTGCGCCGTACGCACCCGCTGGTCCAGCCGGGCGGTGGCCACCCCCATGAACCCGCCGCGCCCCAGCACCACCCCGATCCGGGAGCGGTCCGCCGGCAGCCGGTCCTCGCCTCCCGCGTCCGCGATGGCCTCGGCCGTCGCGTGCAGGGCCAGCATCTGGTCCGGCTCGGCCCCCTCCACGGCGGCGGGCATGATCCCGAAGCGGGTCGGGTCGAAGGCGGCGAGGCCGTCGACGAACCCGCCGCGCCGGCAGTAGAACCGGTCGCCGGACACCGGGCCGGTGGCGCCGTCGGGGTCGTAGTACACCTCGGGATCCCAGCGCCCCGGCGGGACGTCGCCGATCGAGTCCGTACCGGCGAGCAGATTGCGCCGGTAGGCGGCCAGATCGGCGGCCCCGGGGAACACCGCGCCCATCCCGACGATCGCCGCGTCCGTGGGCCGCGGGCCGCGCCGCCGCTCACTCATCGCCGCGGCCCTCCTCCGCCATCAGGACCACCTGTACGTCGGTTCCGTGCGCGAGTTCGGCGAGGAACGCGGCGGTGCCCGCCTCGGGACCGATCAGCGGGACGCCGCGCCGGGCGTACGCACGCTCCAGCTCGGGCGTGACCATCCCGCCCGCCTCCGCCGCCCAGGGGCCCCAGTCCACGGCCAGCACCCGGCCCGGGAAGGACTCCGACCAGGTGTGCGCCAGGCTGTCGAGGGCGTCGTTGGCCGCGGCGTAGTCGCACTGGCCGCGGTTGCCGTACACCCCGGCGACACTGCCGAACAGGGCCAGGAACCGGGGCGCGGGCGCCGTACCGTGCTCGGCCGCCGCTGCGGCCAGGTGGCGGGCGCCGGCCACCTTGGTGGTGAACACCTCGGCGAAGTCGGCCGGTTGCTTGTCGCGCAGCAGCCCGTCGCGCAGGACACCGGCGCCGTGCACGATGCCGTCCAGCCGGCCGTGCCGGGCGCGCACATCGGCCACGACGGCCCGCACGGCGCGGGCATCGGTGACGTCGGCGCAGTGGTAGCGGACGGAGGCCGCCGCCGTGGCGAGGGCGGCCAGCGTGGCCCGCACCTCGCGCTCGGCGAGGATCCGCGAGGCCGCCGCCTCGATCTCGGCGGGCGTACGGAGTCCCGTGGCGATCAGCGCGGCGCGCAGTGCCACCCGGTCCTGTGCCTGGGCGAACTCGTCGCCTCCGGGGTCCGGTTCGGGCGTACGGCCGAGCAGCTCGACGTGGCAGCCGGTGGCGCGGGCCAGGGCCAGGGCGGTCCGGGCGGTGATCCCGCGGGCCCCGCCCGTGAGCAGGACCACCGATCCGGGGCCGAGGGGCGGCCCGTCCGGTCCGTCCCCGGCCGGGGCGAGCGGCGCGGACACCGCGCCGCGGGCGACCCGGGCTCCCTCGGCGGTGTACCCGACGGAGGCGGGGCCGTCGGCCGGGGGGCAGCTCAGCTCGGCGAGGAGCTGCGCCGCGATCCGCTCCGGGTCCTCCTCGGGGTGGATGCCGACCGCGCGGATCAGCGTGCCGGGGAATTCCAGGGCCGCGCTGCGGGCGAAGCCGTGCAGACCTGCCCCGGGGGCGCCGGGCGCGGTGACGAGGAGCAGCCTCCGGACCCCGCCGGTCAGGGCGTTCCGCAGCCCCGGGAAGGCCTCGGGGAGCAGGGGCTCGGCCCCCGGGCGCAGCGCGGACAGGTCCACGATGCCGTCGAACCCGGCCTCGGCCTCGGACACGACCTTCACCTCGGCGCCGTGCGTGCCCAGCGCCGCGCCCAGGGCGAGCGCGACGCCCTGGCCGTCCTCGACGACCCCGATCCGCAGTCCGCGCAGGGCCCGCGGGTCCCCGGCCGCCGCGGGTACGGACACCAGGTCCACGCGGAGCCGACGGAGCAGGCTGGCCGGGGCCGGGGCCGGGGCCGGGGCCGGGGCCGGGGCCGGGGCCGGGGCCGCCGGGCCGGGCAGGGGTGGCACCGGGCCGGGTTCGGGCCCGGGGTCGGCGGACGGCCCGGCGGGTGCGTGGGAGGTGACCCAGTCCACGATCCCGCGCAGGGTCTTGATCCGGGACAGCTCCTCGACCGCGGACTCGGCGGAGCCGCCCGGGTCCTGCGGCAGGCCGATCCGGTCGGCCAGGGCGCCGATGATCTCGACCCGCTTGATGGAGTCGATGGACAGGTCCGCCTCCAGATCCAGCCCGGGGTCGAGCATGTCCCGGGGGTACCCGGTCCGCGTGTGCACGATCTCCAGGACGGCGTCCATGACCTCTTCGGCGGAGGGGGCTCCGCCGGTGGGCCCGGCCGTCGGCCGCAGCCCGGTCGCCGGGGAGTTGTCGGGTGCCTCGGCCGTGAGAAGGTCCGGCGCGGCGCCCGACCGGGACCGGTCGTACGCCTCGGCCGGAGGCCACCCGGGGTCCGGGGTGGGGGCCGAGGCGGGCGCCCCCGCGCCCAGGTAGCCCAGCAGGACGTCCCGCTGCGCCTGGACCAGTTCGCGGGTGCCGCGGAGGTACTCCAGTACCGCCTCCTCGCGCCGGTCGGCGGCCACCGGATCCGGACGTGAACCGGCACCGGCGGCTACACCGGCACCCGCACCGGCGGCCGAAGCGGAGGCCCAACCCGCAGCCACTGCCGGAGGCACTCGGCGGGCCGGCCGGAGGCCGCCGGCCACCGGGGCGCCGTCGGCGGTGCGCACCAAGTGGCCGTCCACCAGCCAGCCCGGACGCCGCGGCGCCCGGTCCGGCAGGACGGAGGTCCGGCCGCGGAACAGCACCTCCGGCGCCACCGGCACGCCGGCCGCCGCGAGCTCCGCCAGTGCCGTGACCAGCCGGACCAGGCCGTGTTCGCCCGGCACGTCCAGCGGGACCACCGTGTGCGGGCGGTCGCGCAGGATCCGGCCGGTCAGACCGGACAGGACCCGGCCCGGCCCCGCCTCGACGAAGGTCCGCACACCGGCCGCGTACATGGCCTCCACCTGCTCCACGAAGCGGACCGGCTCCGCGAGCTGGCGTGCGGCAAGGCCCCGTAGCTCCTGGGCGGAGGCCGGATACGGGCCGGCCGTCGTGTTCGACCAGACGGGGACGCGCGGGGCGGCCACCGCGGTCGCCGCCAGTTCCGCCGCGAGGGCGGCCGTCGCCCCCGCCACGACCTCGCTGTGGAACGCGCACGCCACGGGCAGCGGCTCGGCCGACAGGCCCGCCTCGCGCAGCGCCGACACCGCGGCGGCAACGGCCGTGGTCGGGCCCGATATCACGCACTGCCGGGGCGCGTTGTGGTTCGCCACCACGCACCCGGCGCGCGCGGCGATCTCCCGTACCTCCTCCGGCGCGGCCGACACCGCCGCCATCGCCCCCGGATCCTCCCCGGCGGCGGCCACGATCGCCTCGGCCCGGCGCGCACTCAGCCGCAGCAGGTCCGCCGTGTCGTAGACCCCCGCCGCCCACAGCGCGGTGAGCTCCCCGTACGAGTGCCCGGCCACGCCGTCCGGCCGTACGCCGAGCTCGGCGAGCAGCAGGTGGGCCGCCGCCCCCGCCAGTCCGAGGGCGGGCTGGGCCACCCGGGTGTCGGTGACAGCCGCCCGCTGCGCGGCCCGCCCCTCGGCGGTGAACGCCGTGGGCGGGAACACCGCCGAGACCACCGGTGCGGGCGCCGCGTCCAGGAGAGCGCGCAGGGCGGGGAACCCCATGAATAACTCGCCCAGCATTCCCGTCCGCTGGCTGCCCTGCCCGGGAAACAGGAACGCCACGCGCCCCGGGTCCGCCGCCTCCTCGCGTACGTGGACCCCCGTGCCCGGGGTGAAGGCCCGCGCCTGCTCCAGCCGGGCCGCCAGTTCGTCCAGACCGGCGGCGACGACGGCGACGTGGACGGTCCCGGAGCCGGAGGCCGGTTCCGCCGCGAGGTCGCGCAGGGCCCACGGCCGCCCGGCCGCGTCGTTCTCCTCCAGCCGGGCCGCGAGCCGCGCCATCGCCCGGCCCGCCGCCCGCCGGTCCTCGCCGCGGAAGCAGAACAGCTCGGCCGGCCATTCCTCCAGGCCGTGGCGGGGTTCCTCGCAGCCCCCGTAACCGGCCAGCACCGCGTGGTAGTTCGTGCCGCCGAAGCCGAAGGCGCTCACCCCGGCGATCCGCTGCTCCGGGGGCACCGCCCAGGGCCGGGCCTCGGCATCGAAGGAGAACGGGCTGGTCTGCGCCCGCCAGGCCGGGTTCGGCGATTCGATGTGCAGGGTCGGCGGCCGCACACCCGCGTGGACCGCTCGGGCCGCCTTGATGAGCCCGGCGAGTCCCGCCGCGCATTTGGTGTGGCCGAGCTGCGATTTCACGGATCCCAGCGCACACGAGCCGGGAACGGCGCCCGAGGCGGTGAACAGCTCGCTCAGGACGGCCAGTTCGGTGCTGTCGCCGACCACCGTCCCGGTGCCGTGCGCCTCGACCAAGCCCACCTCGCCCGGGGAGACACCGGCGCGTGCGTAGGCCCGCTCCAGTGCCCGCCGCTGCCCTTCCGGCCGGGGCGCGGTCAGACCGAGGGACCGGCCGTCGCTGGACGCGCCGACCGCCTTGACCACGGCGTACACCCGGTCGCCGTCCCGTTCCGCGTCCGCGAGCCGCTTCAGCACCAGCGCGCCCACGCCCTCGCCGAGCGCGATCCCGTCGGCCGCCGCGTCGAAGGGCCGGCAGCGGCCGCCGGGCGACAGGGCGCGGACGGAGGAGAACATCAGGTAGTCGTTGATGCCGTTGTGTACGTCGGCGCCTCCGCAGACGACCATGTCGCTGTCCCCGTCGCGGAGTTGGCGGCAGGCGAGGTCCAGGGCGGCGAGGGAGGACGCGCAGGCGGCGTCGACCGTGCAGTTCGCTCCGCCGAGGTCGAGCCGGTTGGCGACCCGGCCCGCGATGACGTTGGCGAGGATGCCGGGGAAGGAGTCCTCGGTGAGGCGCGGCAGTTGGTCGTCCAGGGCGGGAGGGAGCTCGCCCAGGTAGGACGGGAGCAGTGCGCGCAGTCCGTACGCACCCGCCAGTTCGGTACCGGCCTCCGCGCCGAAGACCACCGAGGTCCTGGCGCGGTCGAACTCCCGGTCCCTGCCGTAGCCGGCGTCCCCGAGGGCTCGCGCGGCGATCTCCAGTGCCAGCAGCTGGACCGGTTCGATCCCGGCCAGGGAGGCGGGCGGGATGCCGTGCGCGAGGGCGTCGAAGGGCACCGGGCCGAGGAAGCCGCCCCAGCGGGAGGGGGTGCGCTCGCCGGCCCGGGCCGGGTCGGCGTCGTAGTACAGCTCCGGGTCCCAGCGTTCGGCCGGTACCTCGGTCACCGCGTCCGCACCCGCCAGGATCCGCGCCCAGTAGGCGGCGAGGTCGGGCGCGCCGGGGTAGGCGCAGGCCATTCCGACGATGGCGATGTCGAGCGGGTCGGCCGCCGTGGCCGCCGTCTCGGACCCCGTCGTCGCGAAGTCCTCGGCCCGGCGTTCCAGCAGGGCGGTGGCACCCTCGGTGACCTGCGCGTGGAGCGCGGCGACGGTCGTGGTCCCGGAGCGGAGCACGGCGGCCTGTCCCAGCATGAACAGCCCCTCGGCGTACTGCTGCTCCGCGTCCACCGGCTCCAGGGCGGACCCGTCGGCCGCCCGCCGCAGGCCCTTGCTGGCGATCCGCAGCCGCCCCAGGTTGAGCCGTTCCAGCTCCTCCCACACCTCGCGCGGCTCGGCGCAGCTCCCGGTGAGCCGCAGCCGGGTCGCTTCGAAGCTCTCGGCGTACGGGGTGGGCGCGCAGCGGGTGGCATGTCCGGGCGCGGTGTGCAGCAGCACGGTGTCCGCGCACTCCACGGCCGCCCGCTGGAAGCCGGGCAGTACCGCGCCCGCCGCCACGGCCTCCTCGGTGAACAGGTAGGCGGTGCCCATCAGTACCCCGATCCGCGCGCCCCGCTCGGCCAGCGGGGCTGCGGCCGCCACCGCCATGGCGGCGGAGCGCCCGTCGTGGATCCCGCCCGCGAACAGCACGTCCAGATCTTCGGGTTCGGGGCACGACAGCAGCCGTTCGATCTGTTCCTCCCACAGGGGGAACGAGGCGCGCGGCCCTACGTGTCCGCCGCACTCCAGCCCCTCGAAGACGAACCGGCGTGCACCCTCGGCGAGATACCGCTCCAGCAGCCCCGGTGACGGCACGTGCAGATGGGTGCGGATCCCGGCCGCCTCCAGTGGCGCGGCCTGCGCCGGGGTGCCGCCCGCGATGATCGCGTACGGCGGGCGGGCTTCGGCCACGGCCGCCAGCTGCTCGCCTCGCAGCGCGGCCGGGGCGAAGCCGAGCAGGCCCACGCCCCAGGGGCGTTCCCCGAGCCGCTCGGCGCTCTCGGCCAGCAGCCGGCGTACGTCCGGGCCCTCCATCACGGCGAGCGCCAGGTACGGGACCCCGCCCGCGGCGGCCACCGCCTCGGCGAAGGCCGCCTGGTCGCTCACCCGGGTCATGGGGCCCTGGGCGACGGGCAGCGGCCGGCCCGGAGTGCGCCCGAGCGGCCGGACCCGTACGGCGGCCTCGAGGTGCCCGGCGATGGCCGCCCGTACGGCCTGGAGCACCCCGCCCGTGGTCCGGTGGCGCGCGGCCAGCCGGGCGGCCGAGGCGCCGTCCTGCCCGACGGGCAGCAGCTGCGCCCGCAGGTCCCGGGCGCCCAGCAGAGCGGGCACCGGCCCCTCGGGCGGGGTCAGGTCCGGACGCGCGAACACCCGGTGCCCGTCCGTCAGCCGTGTCTCGGTACCGTCCATCGCCCGCAACGCCGCGGTCACTTCGGCGGGCAGGCCCGCCTCGCCCTCGGCCGTCAGGGCGAGCTGTACGTCGAGCAGGACCCCGGCGGCCCCGCCCGCGACGGCCGCGGCCGCCGTGTGCGGCCCGATCCCGCCATGGGCCAGTACCGGGACCTCGGCCGCGGGGTCCGTGAGCAGCTGCTGGAGCAGTACGAAGGTGGTGGCCGTGCCGACCCGGCCCCCGGCCTCGTGGCCCTTGGCGACGAGGGCGGCCGCACCGGCGGCCACGGCGGCCCTGGCCTCCGCCGGGCTGGTGACCTCGGCCCACACGCGGGGCCGGCCCGCAGCGGCCGCCCAGCCGGCCACCCGCTCCGGGGTGTGCGACGCGGGGTCGGCGAGCAGCACGGTGTCCACCGCGGGCGGCAGCTCCTCGGGCCCGAGCGGGCAGCCCGCGGGTACCCGTACACCGTGGCGGCGGCCGCCGCCGAGCCGGCGGGCCAGTTCCGCGACGGCGCGCCGGGCGGCGTCCGCGTCCCGGCCGAGATCGAGCAGCCCGAGGGCCCCGGCGCGCTCGGCGGCGGTCACGATCCGCGGGTGGGGCTCCTCGAACGGGCTCACCGCGACGACCAGGTCGCGGGTGGCGGCGGACTGCGGGGGGTGGGGGGTCACGGGCGCTCCTCTTCCAGTGCTGTGTGACATGGCGCGATCAGGGCGCAGTACAGGGCGGAAGAACCGGGGGAGTGCGGCGGGCGAGGGGCCCCGCGGTACGGGTGGTGCGTCTGCGGCGGCGCTCACGGCGGTTCGCACGGGCTGCGGGCGGTCCGCCGCAGGTGCGCTGGGCTTGAACAGTGGTCAAACGGCCCCACGCCGGGATGCATCGTGCGGGGACCGCCGTGCACTGTCAACAGGCATGCGGAGTACATCGTTTCGCTCGCACCGGGCGCGCGGTGCACCCGGAACGCACCTCGACCCGACCCGCCGAACGAGCCCCTCACGCCGCTGGCCTGCGGTGTTTCCCGACGGGCGGGGCCGGCTCCGGCGCGCGTGCCGGCGCACGACACGCCCCGGGCTCATGCCGCACCGGCATGTGTTGCCGCCGACCCGGCATGAACGCCCCCGCCGGGTCACGTAGTTGTTCACCCGGTGGCCCTTACGGGTGCAACCCCGCGCCGTTACCGTCCGGTCATGACCCCCACGCTCGCGCAACTCCGCTACCTCGTCGCCGTGGCCGACTGCCGGTCCATCACAGGAGCCGCCGCGGCCGTGTTCGTCGCCCAGTCCGCGCTGTCCCGTGCCGTCCAGGCGATGGAGCGCGACCTCGGTGTCGAACTTCTCGCACGCCGGGGAAGGGGGGTGGACCTCACGCCGGAGGGGGCCCGGGTCGTCCGGCTGGCCCGCACCGTGCTCAACGCGGTGGAGGCCATCGACGACATCGGGACCCCCCACGGCAAGGACTCCCGGGCCGTCCTCACCCTCGTCACCACGCCCACCCTCGCCCTCGACCTGGCCGCCGACCTGGTCACGGCCTTCGCCGAGAGGCATCCCGGCGTGGACGTCAGGATCCAGCAGCACGACAGCCGCGAGGCCCTGGTCCAGGAGCTGAACCTGGGGCGCTCCGAGCTGGCGCTGGTGGACCTGCCCGTCGACAAGGAGCTCTCCACCCACCACATCCAGGAGCGCGAGGTGGTACTGATCTCGCCGATCGGCTCCCGGCTGCCCGACCCGCTGCCGCTGCGCATGCTCGACGGACTGCCGATGGTGCTGCCCACCCCGGGAACCGGCCGGCGCACCGAGATGGAGGCCATGTTCAGCTGCCTGGGCGTGCGGCCCGTACCCTCCCTCGAGGTCGACGAGCGCCTCGCCTGGGTGACCGGCGTGACGGACGGCCGCGGCTCCCTCATCTGGTACCGCGACGTGGTGTCGAGGGCCTTCGGCAGCAGGGCGGAGATCCGCTCCTTCACACCGTCCCTGCTGCGCCCGGTGGGCATCGCGCACGCCCGGCGGCCGCTGAGCCGCGCGGCCCGCGCCTTCATCGCGCACGCGGGGCGCACGGCACCCGTACGGGAACCGGTGCGCTGACCAGACATGCCGGCTCGGCATTGAACAATGCTCGAACGGGAGGCGGTTGGGCCTGGTGCCACGTACTCACGTGCCATCACATGGTGGGCATGCCCCGACTCCTGACACCCCCACGGGCCGCCGCCCTCGCGACCGCGGCCCTCGCCACGCTCCTGTCCGCGACGGCCTGGGTGGCCACCGCCACCGCCTCGCCCGCCTCCTCGGCCACGCCCAGCCCGGCCGCGCCCGTCCACGCGGCCGCCGGCACCTTGGCGCCGGAGAAGAAGTGCGCCCTCCCCGGCGGCCTGGCCGAGCTGAGCGGCCTCGCCATGAGCCGCCGCCACCCGGGCGTCTTCTACGCCGTCAACGACAGCGGCAACACCAACCAGGTCTTCGCGATCGACTGCACCAACGCCACCGGCCGGCTCGCGGCCACGTTCACCGTCTCCGGCGTTGGCAACACCGACTGGGAGGGGCTGGCGATCGGCAAGGACGCGAGCGGCGGGCCGACGGTCCTGGTCGGCGACATCGGGGACAACTTCAGCGGCCGCGCGGAGATCACCGTGCACGCGTTCGCCGAGCCCGAGCGGCTCGCCGACGCCGCGGTCACGCCGGCCACCTACCGGTTCGCCTACGCCGACGGCCGGCACGACGCCGAGTCCCTGCTCGCCGACCCCGTCACCGGACGGCTCTACGTCGCGAGCAAGGTCATCGGAGCGGCGGGCCAGCTGTACCAGGCACCGCTCCCGCCGGTGACGGGGCAGCTCAACACCCTCACCGCGGTCCGGCCGGGCCCCGTGTTCGCCACCGACGGGGCGTTCTCGCCGACGGGAGCCTCGTACTCCCTGCGCAGCGGCGGACCGCTGGGCGCCAACACGGCCTCCGTGTACGACACCTCGGGAGCCAAGCTCGCGGACGTCGCGCTCCCCGCCCAGTCTCAGGGGGAGACGGTGACGTACGCCGATTGCGCGAGCCTGCTCGTCGGGTCGGAGAACGATACCCAGATCTGGCGGGTGCCGCTGCCGCCGGAGGCCGCCCCGGACTGCGGCACCACACCGACACCGACCCCCACCCCCACGCCGACCCCCACTCCCGGGCATCTGAAGCTCGCCAACCCGGGCCCGCAGACGTGCAAGTTCAACCAGTCCTGCGCCATCCAGCTCACCGCCACCGGCGGAAAGCCCCCCGTCCGGTACGCGGCCACCGGCCTGCCGTGGGGTCTGACCCTCGACAGCGCCACCGGACGGGTCACCGGCAAGCCCTGGGGCAGCGGCACGGTCCAGGTCACCGCCGCCGTCACCGACTCCGCCGGGGGCACCGCAGGCACGGCATTCGCACTGACCGTCAACTGGTTCTGAGACGGGGCGGGGCGGGCTTGTACAACCCGCCCCCCAAGCCGCACTGTTGACCGAGTCTCGTTCATCAGGTCAGGAGAGCCGGCTTGTCGTCCCACATTTCTTCCGCCCCGCACGCTTCGGACACCCCGCACGTCATCGACCCCGCGGGCGGCTGCCCGCACGCCCTGAACGCCCGGCTGCGTGCCCAGGGCGCCGTGGCGGAGGTCGTACTGCCCGGCGCGGTGCCCGGCGCGGTCGTCCTCGGGCACGAGGCGCTGAAGGAGTTCCTCGCCCACCCGGACGTGGCCAAGGACGCGCGGCACTTCCCGTCCCTGCACGACGGCACCATCCCCCCGGACTGGCCGCTGCGGGTCTTCGCCAACGCCCAGGGCATGCACACCGCCGACGACGCCGACCACCGCCGGCTCCGCTCGCTGGTCGGCAAGGCCTTCACGGCCCGCCAGGTCGAACGGCTGCGGCCCCGCATCGAGGAGCTGACCGCAGGACTCCTCGACGACCTCGGCCGGGCCGCGGCCGAGACCCCGGACGGGGTCGCCGACCTGTATGCGCACTTCGCGCTCCCGCTCCCGATGAACGTCATCTGCGAGCTGCTCGGCGTGGACCCCGAGCACCGGGGCCGACTGCACCACCTGACCAACACGGTGATCATCGCGACCGACATCACCCCGGCCGAGAAGATGGCCGCGCTCCAGGAGCTCGTCGCCCTCATCGGCACGATCGCGGCCGCCCGGCGGGCGGCTCCCGGGGAGGACCTCACCAGCGGTCTGATCGCCGCCCGCGAGGACGACGGCGACCGGCTCAGCGAGGCCGAACTCATCGGAACCATGCGGCTGATGCTCGTCGCGGGCCACGAGACCACCCTCAACCTCATCACCAACGCCGTCCGCGCCCTGTGCGCCCACCGCGACCAGCTCGCCCTCGTCCTGGACGGGAAGGCCACCTGGTCGGACGTGGTGGACGAGACACTGCGCTGGGACGGCCCGGTCAGCTGGTTCCCCTTCCGCTACCCCACGCGCGACCTGACCGTCGACGGCACCGTGATCCCGCAGGGCACCCCGGTGCTCGCCGGATACACCGCGGCCGGCCGCGACGAGGCCTTCCACGGCCCGGACGCCGACCGGTTCGACATCACGCGTCCCACGGCCGCCCGTCACCTCTCCTTCGGCCACGGAGCGCACTACTGCATGGGCGCCCCGCTCGCCCGGCTGGAGGCCACGATCGCGCTGGAGCGGCTCTTCACCCGCTTTCCCGACCTCGATCTCGCGGTCCCCGAGGCCGAACTCCCGCACCAGCGCAGCTTCATAAGCAACAACGTCCAGTCGCTGCCGGTCCGCCCGGTCCGGCCGTAGGACCCGGGCTCCGCCGGCCGCCGGGACCCGATCCCGGCGGGCGGCGCGTCACCCCAGGCCGTCACCCCAGGTTCACGGGCCGCTCCGGGGCCAGATGGTTGGCGATCGCCTCCAGGACGTTCGAGCTGGCGTTCTGGACGGTGCTGCCGAGGCCCTGGGTCGCCACCGTGGCGATGGCGATCTTCTTGGACGGCAGGTACGCGACCGTGCCCGCGTAGCCGGCGAAGGACGGGTTCTGGAGGATCCAGGTGTTCTGCACCGGCAGACCCAGGGCGAACCAGGCGTTCCCCTTGATCTTCACGACGGGGGTGAGCTGAACCTTGTGCGACTCGGGCGTCAGCAGCTTCCCCTCGCCGATCGCCGCGAAGGACTTCGCCATGTCCTCCAGCGTTCCGGTCATCACCGCGCCCTCCGCCATCGTCCACGACGGATTCCAGTAGGTGGCGTCCTCGAACACGCCCCGCTCGTTGTCGAAGCCGTGGAGCACCGGCGCGGGGATCTCGGCCCTGGACGAGATGTCGGTGTGGGTCAGGCCCATCGGCCCGAGGACGTCCTCGCGCATCACCTCACCCAGGGGCTTGCCCCTCATCCTGGAAATGATGTCGCCCAGGATCACCCAGTTGGCGTGCGAGTAGGCGAAGCCCGAACCGGGGGGCAGCACCAGGGGCTTGGAGACCGCGATCTGCACGCGCTCCTCACCCGTCCAGAACTGGAAGGGGTCCTTGTACAGATCGGCGATGAAGGCCTTGTCCGTGACGTAGTCCGCGTACCCGGAGGAGGCGGAGGCCAGCATCTTCAGCGTGATCTCGTCCGCGTGCGGAAGGTCCGGGCGCCAGCGGGAGATCTTGTCGTCGAGCGTGACCTTGCCCTCGTCGACCAGCTTCAGCAGCTCGGTCGTCATATAGGGGATCGCGACCGAGCCGATGCGAAGGCGCATGTCCGTCGTCGCGGGGAAGCCCGTCACCGTCTCCCCGGCCGCGGCGGCCGAGACCCGCTCGCCGTCGACCCACACCTCGGCCATAGCCGCGGTCAGTTTGTACTTCTTGAGCGCGTCGGCCACCTGCTGCCTGGTGAAGGCCGCGGTATCGGCCGGAATGCAGGTGCCGCCTCGGGACACCTGGCCGGCCGGGCACTGCTTCGCGGCGCTCTCGGCCCGGCTGAGGGTGCAGCCGGGCGCCAGCGCGGCGCCCAGAAGAAGGTGCACGCAGGTGAGGGTGAAGGTCTTGGAACTGCGCACGGTGGTGCCTCCATGCAGGTCGAAGGCGAAGTTCCCCCATTCCGCGATTGCAGGCCTCGTCTCGCAGGCTAACCGGGGGTGTCGCCCGCCGCGCTCCGGAAGCGCTCCGGGAGTGACGGCCGACACCCGGTGCTGTGACCGGCGACAGCACCGGCTGCTAAGCGGCCTCCAGCGGGGATTCACCTTGTCGGCGTGGTGCGGAAGCCTCCGTACCCGGTTTCCCGGGGCGGGTCCGCTCGGCCCATGCGGCCACCGGAGGTCCTGCCGCGCCCAGACCCGCGAAGAACAGGCCGAGGAGCAGCCATCCCGTGTGTCCGAGCGCAAGGACTGCCCCGGTAAGGATGACAGGGGCGAGGGCTTGGCCCGCGTGGAAGCCGATGCCGAAGAGTCCCTGATACTGCCCTTGGGCATGGTCGGGTGCGAGGCCGAAGCCGAGCGCGTAGCCGCCCGACGACTCCCACACCTCTCCGACGCTGTGGACGCACACGGCGAGGACGGCGAGCGCCGGCGCGACCCACGCGGGAACATCGGCTGTCAGTGCCATCAACGGACAGCTGATGAGGAACAGGAGCCCGGCGCGGCGGAAGGCGCGGCCGCCCTGTCGTGGGGTCTCCACCTTGGAGCCAAGTCTGCTCTGGAGCAGTACGCAGACGCCGCTGTTGATCGCGTAGACCGCTGCCACGGTCCAGCGCGGTGCGTCGGTGTGGGCGGTGAGCCAGATCGGCAGCAGCAGGGAGACGGTCTGGTACTGCAGGCCCATGGCACTGTAGAGCGCGACGAAGGACACGTACGGCCGGTCGGCCAGGACGGACCACTGACGGTGTTCCTTGGGCCGGGGCAGAGGCCGGTAGTCCGGGACGCCCAGGAACGCGATCAGTCCGGCGCAGGCGAAGCTGGCGGCGTTCGCGAGGATCAGCCCGGTGTAGGCAGGGCGAGTGTCGATCTGGATGGCGAAGGCCGCGCCCAGGGTGCCCACGACGACGCCGAGATTGACGAAGGTCCGGAGTCTGGCCCGGAAGGCGGCGGGATGTTCACCGCCGACCCTTGCGATGAGCGCACCGCCCGCGGCGCCGCCCGCCGTGGCGGCCAGCCGGTCCAGAGCGGCGACGAGCGTGAACGCGAGCCAGCTGTCGATGAAGACGAATGCCGCCATGGTGGCGGCCTGCAGGGCGAGGGAAACCAGCCAGATCGTGCGTGGCCCGTACCGGTCGGCGAGATTCCCCGCCGGTATGCCGGCCGCCAAGCCGCACAGGCCGGCGATCGTCAGACCCGCCCCTACCTGCGTGGCGGGCAGGTGCACCACGAACGTGAAGTAGAGGATGGCAGCGGTGTTGAAGAGACCATTGCCCACCCTGCTGACGAAACTGGCGGTGATCAGAGCTCGCTGCGGACCGGAAGCCGCCCCGCTGGGTATCCGTTGCCCTAACCCGCTCTTGATCATGTCGATCAGGCTAACAGGGGCACTTCGTGGCGTCGGCAGTCGATTTCACCAGCCCGCGCCCGGCGGCGCGAGCTCCGACGCCCATCAGGCCCCACCCGAACCGGGCCCGGCCGACCGGCGGGCCGGTCATCGCCCCGGCCTCCTGCCCGGCGCCGGTGCCGAGCAGGTCGTCCCAGGCGGAGTGGAACCCGAAGCTCCACGGCTCACACACCCGGTCCGACCCGCACCGTCACCGCGTGCCAGCCGGTCGCCCCGTCGGGCAGGGTCCCGGTGCGTTCCCCCGTCTGAGGGGTGCCCGTGCCGTCCGTGGCGCGGACCTCCAGGGTGTGCCGGCCTGCGGTCGCCTGCCACGGCCACACCCACTGGCGCCACGTGTCGGCGCCGTCCGAGGCCCCCAGCCGCGCCTCGTGCCAGGGGCCGCCGTCCACGCGTAGCTCGACCCGCGCGATCCCCCGGTGCTGCGCCCACGCCACCCCTGCGACCGCGACCGGGCCCGGCGCGAGCGTCGAGGACGGGCGGGGGGTGTCGATCCGCGACTGCGTCTTGACCGGGCCCATCGCCGCCCAGGACCGGCGCACCCAGTACGCGTCGTACGCGGCGAAGGTGGTCAGACGCAGCTCGCTCAGCCATTTGCAGGCGGAGACGTATCCGTACAGGCCCGGTACGACCATCCGGACCGGGAACCCGTGGGCGAAGGGCAGCGGCTCGCCGTTCATCCCGACGGCCAGCAGCGCGTCCCGTCCGTCCATCACCGTCTCGACGGGCGTGCCGAGCGTCATGCCGTCCACCGAGCGCGACACCAGCTGGTCGGCCGGCCCGCCCTGGGACGGCGGCCGTACGCCGGCCTCGCGCAGCAGGTCCGCGAGGCGGACGCCGAGCCAGCGGGCGTTGCCCGCGTACGGCCCCCCGACCTCGTTGGACACACAGCAGAGGGTGATGTCGTGTTCGACCAGGGGGCGGGCGAGCAGCTCCCGCAGATCGAGGACGAGGGGCTTCGCGACCCCCTCCCCGTAGATCCGCAGGCGCCAGGTGTCCGCGTCCACGCGCGGGACGACCAGGGCGGTGTCCACGCGGTAGAAGTCCTGATTGGGCGTGATGAAAGGGGAGATGCCGGCCACCGGGAGATCCGCTCCGGCGGGGACCGGTGGCGCGGGCACGGCGGGCGGGGGGAGACGGAAGCGGGCCCGGGAGGCCGTCGCTCCGGCGGAGCCGTATGCGCCGAGGCGCCGCCCGGCGAGGCCGGCCGCGGCGGAGACCGCGAGGGTGACGGCGACCAGCCGCCCGAAGCCGCGGCGGTCCATCGTCCAGGCGCCGCCGGGCGCAGTCCCGGCAGGCCGGGGCCGATTCGCCGCCGTGACCAGCAGGTACAGCACTCCGGCCGAGGCCGCGCCGCCCACCAGCGACGGCAGCGCGTCCCGCCAGGACGCCGCCGGCCGACCGAGCGCGGCCGCCGCCCCCAACAGCCCGAAGCCGGCGGCGACGGCCATCCCGGCGCGGAGGTGGCGGACGGCGAGCATCCCGGCCCCGGCGGCGACCACGCCCAGCACGGCGACGATGCCGAGCGTCAGCACCAGCTTGTCGGCGGTGCCGAAGGACCGGATCGCCCACTCCTTGACGGCCGCGGGCGTACGGTCGACCACGGCCGCGCCGACGGCAGTGACCGGGGAGGACTCGGGCCGGACGGCGGCCGCGGCCAGCTCGGCCAGGGCCAGTCCCGCGGCGGCGGCCACCAGCCCGCTGACCGCTCCGGCGAACAGCCGCCGCCGACGCCCCGGGTCTGCCTTCGCACGGTCCATCGGGGTTCACCGTTCCGTCGTTGTGCCGACACCCCACGGTAGGTCAGCCCCCGGCGACACCGCCTGCGGCAGGGCCGCCGTCCGCCTCGGGGATCCGGGCGCGCGGAAGCACGCCGTCGTCGACGGTCAGGTCCTCCCGGACGCCCTCGTCCCAGCCGCGGTCCGGCATCACCCGCCGCTTGCGGAGCTCCACCACCCCCTCGGCGAGCAGTAGGGCTGGGGCTTGCTCCTGTTCGGTCTCGGACATGCCCCCGATCCTTTCCGGACCCGCCCCGTCCGAGGGAGCGCCCGGTGCGCGCTCCCTCGGACGAGGAGGGATGTTCCCCCGACAGAGTGACGATCACCCGATAAAGCGATGATCACTTCGTTCGGGGGTGTACGTCAGTCCGCCGCCGCCGCCGCGGCCGCGGCCGGGAGGGACGCGGCGATCCCGGCCGCCAGGCCGTACGGGTCCCCGCTCGGCCGGACCGGATGCCGGGTGGTCCGCCGGGCCCACTCCTCCTCGAAGGCGTGCCAGTCGATCGCGCGCGGCGCGGCCCGCCGGACCAGCGCCTCCTTCAGCGAGTCGAAGTACGCGTCCCACCTGGGGGCGTACAACTCCGAGATCAGGCCGCTCCATTCACGGTTCGCGTAGTCGTGCAGGAAGCCGCCCTCACTGGTGCCGCGCAGGCCCCACACACTGAGGATCGAGCGGGCGTCGTACTCGTACCGGTCCTGCTCGGCCCGGTCGGCGCCCGAGGAGCGGGCCCGGTCGAGCCAGCGGCCGAGCAGGAAGTTCGGGTCGCTGCCGGTGACCGCGTCCAGCTTCCGCTCCCCGTCCCGCCACTCGTCGGTCAGGTCGCGGAAGAGGGCCAGGTTCCCGGCCTCGTACGCCGCCCTGATCTTCGGGAGCAGTACCCGCGAGTGGTTGGCGAGCGCCTGCCGGGCGGTGTCCACGAGGTCGAACCGATAGGCGCTGGAGGTACGCAGCCGCGGATCCACCCTGAGCAGGTGGTCCAGTGCCCGGCGGACCGAACCGGCCGGATAGCGCACCGACTTGGGGCTCCAGTACGCCGCCCCGGCCGCGGTCAGGCTCGGCCGGGCGGTGAACAGGCTGTCCTGCGACTCCGACCACAGCCCCGACGAGGTGCTGTACGGGCCCTTGCGCAGCTCCTCCCACGCCGCCGCGGCCTCGGCGTCCGGCCGGCCGTAACGGCGGGCCGCGAAGCCGGCGAACCACCGGCGCTGGTCGATCGGCCCCGGCTCCCAGGCCAGGTCGGTGAACAGGTCGAAGGCGGCCGGATTGGTCCCGGTCGCCTCCGGCAGGTAGGCGATCCCGGTGAGCGCGCTGTTGCTCTTGGCGCGCCAGGGGCCGAAGCGCTCGATCCACACGGAGGTGTTCGCCCCGATGGTGGTGTGCCCGCCGAAGTTGTAGATGGTGCCCATCGCGTAGGGAGCGCCGCCCCAACGGGTTTCGCGGTCCAGCCGGTTGTACCGGTCCGACAGACCGTCCAGGATCAGCAGCTTCGAGGTGTCCACGCCGGCCAGGAGTTCCGCCGTCGGGTCGTCCTGCCAGCCGAGCACTGCCCACAGCGCGCCCGGGTGGGCGGCGTGCAGGGCGGCCTGGACCGCCCCCGCGGCGGACTTCACGTCCACCGGGCCCGTCCGGCCGCCCTCGTGCAGCGGGCTCATCCGGTACATCGTGCTGTCCCCGAACACCGCCCGCTGCTCCGCGTAGTACGCGGCGGCCAGCTTCCCGAACGCCGGTGAGGCCGGGTCCAGCCAGTCCGGCCGGTCGAAGCCCGCCCAGTCGCCCTGCGGCACGGTGGCCGAGTCCGGGTTGCGGGCGGCGAACTCCGGCGGCACGGTGCCGAAGTAGCCGGGCAGGACCGGGGTCATGCCGAGCCCGCGCAACTGGTCCGCGATCCGGCCGCCCAGCTCGGCGCGCTCGCGCATCAGCCGCTCCGAGACCGGGCCGCCGAAGCCGCTGAGGTTCTGCAGCAGCCACCAGCTCTGGTGGCCGGGGCCGGGGATCCACCGGCGCAGTTCCTCGGCGGAGTAGCCGAAGCCCTGGAGCGCCCGGTAGTACGGGTACTCGGCGCCGACCTGCACGAACACCTCGTTGATGCCGTGCAGGGCGAGCAGGTCGATCTGCCGCTGGTGCTCCTCGAAGGAGCGGTACGGGCCGGAGTACCCGTCGTCGGTGTCGTTGAGCGCGTACCGGTGCGGTACGAGCGCGCTGCGGGTGACCGGGGCCGGGACCTCCGGCAGTTCGGCGGGGAGCATGCCGATGCTGTCGCCGGGCCAGCCGATGTCGGCTCCGGCGACGTGCTGGAGGTACCAGCCGACACCGGTGAGCAGGGTGGCTCCGGTGCTGCCGCGCACGGTGATCGCGCCCGGCGTTCCGGAGACGGTGAAGGTGTCGGCGGCGGCCGCCGAGTCGGGCACGAGGGTGAACTGTCCTGCGTGGCGCGGCAGCAGCCGCTGCAGGGAGGCCCGCGCGGGCGCGACGTCGAAGGTCCGGGGGCGCGGCGCGGCCGGCGGCTGGGCGCCGCGCGCGCGGAGGCGTACGGGCAGGCCGGCCCGGCCGGGCCCGGCCGGGTGCGCGCCGTCCCGCGCGTCGCCGTGTACGTCGGCCCGTACGGGCGGCCGCGCGCCCGGGGCGGTGGCGCCGGGCGCGGGCCCCGCGCAGACCAGGGCGAGCAGCGCCGCGGGGAGGGCGGCGAGGGCGACCGGGCGGGGGACGGGCAGGCGCCCGCGTCGTGGTGCGGGCGCGGGCGCGCGCTTGAGCTCGGGGCCGGGGCGAGAGCCGGGGTCGGGGTTCGGGTCGGGCTCGGGCATTGGTCTCCGGTTCGGCGTCGGGTCCGGGTTCGGGTGCGTCATCCGTCCGCCGTCAGACCGGCAGGGCCCAGGCCTGGTCGACCCGGTGGTCGCCGCAGGGGGCCAGCCGCAGCCGTGCGGCCGGGGCGTCCGGGGTGGCGGCCGCGGCCGGGGCCGTCAGGCACAGTCCGCTCGCCTCCTCGACGAGCGCCCCGTCGCGGCGGTGTGCCCAGCTCTGGCCCCGCTGCCCGGCCTCCGCGGGCGCGCAGTCCGCCAGCTCCACCAGGCCGTCCTCGCCGGCCGAGAGGCACTCGCCGGCCAGCCGCAGGCGCGCGTCGCCGCCCGCGCTCCACCGCTGGTCGGGGGCTCCGGTGCACGTCCCCATGACGACCGCGCCGACACCGGTGGTGTTGGCCCCGTCGGCGCACTTGGCGCCGTCACCGACGATCTGCCCGGTCGGCACGGCCTGGGCGCAGCCGCGCGGGGTGAGCCGCCAGACGGCCGTGTCGTGACCGGCCAGCCTCCCGGTCAACGTCTCGGAGACCTCCCGGCGTTGCCCGCTCCACAGGTCCCGCGCGTCGGCCGTGCAGGACGGCAGCCCGATCTCGTCGAGCGGCACGTTGATGTCGCGGGCGGCGCCCGAGCGGTTGAGCACGGCCACCGCGCGGTCGCCGTTCGCGAGCGGCCGGACCAGGATCTCGAAGGTCGCGTTCGAGGAGACCACCGCTCCCTGACGGCCCATGGGGTCCTGGTCCAGCTCGATGAGCCGGGTGTTCCCGAGGGCGGCGAGCCCGCCCGGTGTCAGGTGGGAGACCTCGGAGGACAGGATGAAGGGGGCCGCCATCATGGCCCACAGGGCGACCTGGCTGCGGCTCTCGGCGTCACTGAGTCCGGGGGCGCCCGCGATCAGGAAGTCGGGGTCGTTCCAGTTGCCGGGGCCCGCGTACCGGCCCAGCCAGCGGTTGTAGCCGTAGTTGCCCATCACCGAGCTCCACCGGGACGTGGCGGGGGTGGCGGGGTTGTACACCTTGATGTCCCGGCCCTCGCGCCACAGCTGGCCGGTCTCGCCGACCCACCCGAGGACCTTGTGCCAGTCGGAGCCGCCCCATTCACCCTGCTGGAAGTAGGCGGGCGCGGAGGCCGACAGCACCATGTCCCGGCCGCTCGCTCGCAGGGCCGAGGCGACGGCGTTGTACGCGTCCCGGTAGGCCTGTTCCTTCGTCCTGCCCTCCGGTACCCACAGGTTGCAGCCGTCCATCTTGACGTAGTCGACGTCCCAGGAGGCGAACTGCCGGGCGTCCTGCGCGTAGTGGTCCGCGCCGCCGCCCTGGGGGGCGCCGCTTCCCGGGTACTTCTCGCAGGTGAGGGAGCCGGCGTCCTGGTAGATGCCGAACTTCAGGCCCTTGGCGTGCAGGTGGTCGCCGAGCCAGGCCATGCCGTGCGGGAACTTCTCCTCGTCGACGACCAGCGCGCCCCGCGCGTCGCGGCTCTTGGTCATCCAGCAGTCGTCGACGGTCACCGTGTCGTAGCCCTTGGCGGCGAGCCCGGTGGACACGAGCGCGTCGGCGTTCGCGACGACCTTGGCCTCGTCGATGTCGCACATGTAGTGCGCCCAGTTGTTCCAGCCCATGGGCGGGGTGAGTGCGAGCGGGGTGTCGGAGGTCGCGGTGGGCTCGGCCCCCGCCGGGGCGGGTGAGAGCGCCAGGGCGAACAGGGCGGCCGCGGTCAGACAGGGGAGCGAGGTGCGCAGGCGAGGCGGCACGGAGTCTCCTTGACGTGGACGTGGGGCAGTGGGGCAGTCGTGCGCCCAGTGCAGCGACGCGACTACCCGCTGTCAACGGAAGTCGATGAATATCCGCCAATGACCAGCAATATGGCCGCAGTCGATGACGCACTAAGGGTGTGATACGGCGTATGTTACGGTGTATCTCATGCCGAGGAGATCAGCCGCCCTGGACCGGGCCACCCCCGACGCGATCGCCGTCGCCGCCCTGCGCATCCTCGACGAGGAAGGGCCCGCCGCCCTGAGCTTCCGCGCCCTCGCCGACCGGCTCGACGTCTCCCACGCCACCGTCCAGCGCCGCTGCGCCGACCTCGCCGGACTGCTGGACCTCTGCACCGAGCACCTGGCCGCGCAGCTCCCCGACGTCCCCGCCGGAACGGACTGGGCGGACGCCGCCGAGCAGCGGTTCGGCGCGCTGTACCGGCTGCTCACCGCCCACCCCGGGCTGCTCGTCCTGCGCGGCGGCCGCCCCTGGCTCGGGCGGCAGCTGCTGGCCCGGCTCGTGGAACCCGCGCTCGCCGACAGCGTGGCCGCGGGGATGACCGCCGCCGAGGCGATGACCGTCTACCGCCGCATGTACCTGCTCACCCTGGGCAGCGCGGCCTTCGTGGACCACCGGGACCCGGCCGGAGCCACCGCCGCCTCCCGGGCGGCCCTGGCCGCGCTGGACCCGGCCGAGTTCCCGGTGCTCACGGGCGGGCTGGCCGACGTACTGCCGCCGCTGACGGACCACGAGGTGTACTACGGCGCCCTGCGCCAGCTGATCGAGGCCGCCCGGCCCGCCCGGCCGCCCGCCGGGCCCACCGCCTGACGAGGAGACCGACCATGCAACCGGAACAGCAGCTCGACTACGCCGCCGTACGCGCCGCCGCCGACCGGATCGCCGGAGCGGTACGCCCCGTCGCCGTGGCCCCGGCGGCCCAGGGCGTCTGGTACGCGCTGGAACACCTCCAGCACACCGGCTCCTTCAAGGCCCGCGGCGCGCGCAACTTCCTCGCCGCCCACCGCGAGGCCGGCACCCTCCCGGAGGCCGGCGTCACCATCGCCTCCGGCGGCAACGCGGGCCTCGCCTGCGCCTGGGCGGCCCGCGCGCAGTCCGTGCCCGCGACCGTGTTCCTGCCCGTGGGCGCCCCCCGGGTGAAGGTGGAACGGCTGCGCGGGTACGGGGCCGAGGTACGGCTCGTCGGCGACCGGTACGCCGAAGCGCTGGCCGCCTGCGAGGAGTTCGCCGCCGCGAGCGGAGCCCTGAGCAGCCACGCCTACGACCACCCGCTCATCGCGGCGGGCGCCGGGACCCTGCTCGACGAGGTCCGGGCCGCCCTGCCCGGGCTGGACACCGTGGTCGTAGCCGTCGGCGGCGGCGGACTGTTCGCCGGGGTCGCCACCGCCGCCCGTGAACACGGCGTACGGGTGGTCGCCGCCGAGCCGGAGAACTGCCGGGCCCTGAACGCGGCCCTGGCGGCGGGCCGCCCGGTCGACGTCGCCGTGGACTCCGTGGCCGCCGACTCCCTCGGGGCCACCCGGGTCTCCTGGGACGCGCTGGCCGCCGCGCAGGACGAGGCCGTGCGGTCGGTCCTGGTCCCGGACGGGGCGATCACGGCCGCCCGGCGCGCGCTCTGGGAGGAGCACCGGCTCGTGGTCGAGGCGGGCGCGGCCACCGCGCTGGCAGCGCTGCGCGACGCGTCGCGGCCGCTGGGCGAGCGGGTCGCCGTGATCCTCTGCGGGGCCAACACGGACCCCGCGGACCTGGTGGTCCCCGGGATCTGAGCCCGGCCCGGACGGACGACGATCGTCGCGGCGGCCGACGACTTTCGAGGACAGCCCCGGGCCCGCCCGTTTGTGAGGGTTCGTAGTGTCCAGGCGACGGCCGCCGGACGCGACGAACGACACGGAGGAACGGGCGTGGCACAGCGCAAGGGTTGTCTGATCGGCTGCGGGGTGGCGCTGGTGCTGGGCATCGGCCTCGCCGCGGTCGCGGTCTTCGGCATTTACAAGTTCATGGACAAGACCCTGGTCGACCCCAAGGTCTACGAGGCCGTGAAGACCGGTGACCCGGAGAGCGAGGTCCGCGCCAAGCTCCCGTCGGGCGAGTCCCTCGCCAAGAGCGTCCTCAAGGAGGACGGTCCGGCCCAGCCGGAGGGCAGCACCTGCTCCTGGTACATGTCCAGCGGCGACCCCAAGAACGGCAAGGAGACGGTGCTGCGCTTCTGCTTCAAGGACGGCAAGCTCGCCGAGAAGGCCGAGTACCCGATGGAGTAGGGCCGGTGCGCGTCCGCGGCCCGCGGCGGGGACACGGTCAAGCCAGGTGCTTGCATCCGGTACCCAGGTACGCCGTGCTGCACACTGCCCACCGAGGAGCGGCCCCTGCGGGTCGCGGAGTGGGACGCTCTGCTCGACGAGCGCCTGACGTGGCTGTCCCGGCCCGGGCGTCTGGGTGTGCGCCTTGAGCTGAGCGGCGGGCCGGGTGTCGAGGAACGAGTGCGTGAGCTCGTGGCACGCGAGGCCGGCTGCTGCTCGTTCTTCACCTTCACCGCTGCCGTCGAGGCGGGCTGCGACGACCTCACCGCCCGCGTCGGCAGTGCCTGCCGCCCGCTCCCCTTCACCGACCTCGCCGAGGAGAACCGCCATGCCGCACCCCGCTGCTGACCGGCGCCCCCGGCGCACCCCGAAAGGCCGCGGAGCTAAAGCGGTTTCGCGGTGCACCGGTAAAGCGCATTAGTCGGGTCGCCGTGAACCGTCGATAAGGAGTCACATCGTGACGGTTGGCCAGCTTCGTTATTGAATCGATATCACGGTCGACCACCTTTGAACTAAAGCGCATTAGTCCAGGTCGTGGCGGGTTGGATCAAGGCCCCCGGGGCCGGTGCGGCGCCGCCGCGCCATTCGGCACACATGTGGCACCGGCCACCGCCGCTCCTGCCTCATTGACGAGGTCTTGCTTTCCGGCGACCGTGGGCACCGCCTCCGGCAACGAGGCCGGACTTCTGCGAAGGCGGCGACGATGACCCGTGCGAAACCGACCCGTATCGCCGTTGCCGCGTTGGCGGCCGGCGTCCTCCTCTCGACCGCCGCGTGTGGCATGGGCGGCGGCTCCGGGGATGTCGAGGAGGCCGCGAAGACCGGCAGAGTGGCGGGTGAGATCACCTTCCGCACGCTCCAGTTGAAGCCCACGTTCACGGAGTACGTACAGGGCGTGATCGACGGCTTCGAGAAGAAGTACCCCGAGGTCAAGGTCACATGGGAGGACGTCCCGGGCGACGGCTACAACGAGAAGCTCGTCGCCGACGCCCAGGCCGGAGCCCTCCCGGACGTGGTCAACCTCTCCACCGACTCCTTCCAGCTCCTCGGCGACCGGGGCATGCTCGCCGACGTCGCCAAACTCGACGGCGCGGTCGCCCAGGAGTACGTGCCGGGCGCCTGGGAGCAGTTCAAACTCCCGGGCAGGGGCGACGGCGTGTACGCGTACCCCTGGTACGTGACCCCGGAGATCCTCACCTACAACAAGGAGCTCTTCGAGAAGGCGGGCCTGAACCCGGCCGAGCCGCCCACCAGCGTGGAGCAGTTCTTCGACTACGCCGAGAAGATCGCCGCCTCGTCCGGCGGCCGGTACTCCGCCTTCATGGCCGACCCCAAGGGCCGGCTGCCCGGTGACTGGCAGAAGATGGGCGTACCCCTCCTCGACGAGAAGCGCGAACGGTTCACCTTCGACACCGCCACGGCCGTCGCGTGGGTGGAGCGGATGAAGGACCTGTACGCCAAGGGCGCCATGCCCAAGGAGTCCCTGCTCAAGTCCGACGACATCAACCAGCTCTACGGCGGCGGAAAGCTCGTCTTCGGCCCCGGCTCCCCGGGCTTCGTCAAGGACATCAAGCGAAACGCCCCCCAGGTCTACGCCGGCACCCAGGTCGCGGGCGCCGTCACGGGCAAGCTCGGCCACATAGGCATCTACGCCCAGTGCCTCGGCATCAAGAAGGACACCAAGCACCTCGACGCGGCGACCGAGTTCGCCAAGTGGGTCACCAACGGTCCCAACCAGGTGGAGTTCTCGAAGAAGGCCACCATCTACCCCTCCAACGCCCGGGGCCTCGCCGACCCGTACTTCGCGGACAAGGGCGACGGCAGGGATGCGGAGACCCTCGCCCGCGCGGTCGGCGCCGAGCAGCTGAAGACCGCCGAGCTCGACGCCAACACCCCCGTCCAGTGGACCAACCAGGTGGGCGACGCCGTCGTACGCGAGGTGCAGAAGGCCATCAAGGGCGAACAGGATGCCCGCACGGCGGTGAAGAAGGCCCAGGAGGAGGCCAACAAGCTCCTCGCCGAAGCGGCGCGCAAGTGACGGGCGTCCAAGTGACCGGCGCCGAAACGACCGGCGTGGATGGGACCGGCGTCGAAGTGGCCGGCGCCCGGGACCGCATGCGGCACCGCAGACGGTCGCGGAAGGCGAAGACGGCCATGGAGGCCGACACCGGGCTGGTCCACCGCACCTGGTGGACCCCCTACCTCTTCCTCGCCCCCGGTCTGCTGATGGTGACGCTGTTCAGTCTCTGGCCGTTCGTCAACACCGTGATCCTCTCGCTCACCGACTCCCGGATCCTGCGCGGCGGCACCTTCGTCGGCTTCGACAACTACACCCGGGCCTTCGCCGACCCCGACTTCTGGGTCGCGACCGGCAACAGCGTCCTGTACCTCGTGGTCGTCGTGCCCTGCCTGGTCTTCCTGCCGCTGGCCCTCGCGGTCCTCGTGCAGACGAAGGTCCCCGGCATCGGGTTCTTCCGGTCCGCCTTCTACACCCCGGTGATCGCCTCCGCCGTGGTCGTCGGCCTGATCTGGCAATGGGTGCTGCGGAGCGACGGACTGGTCAACACCGTCTTCCTGAAGCTGCGCCTGGTCTCGGAGCCGGTGCCGTTCCTGACCGACAGCACGATGCTGCTGGTCTCCGCGATGATCGTGACCGTGTGGAAGGGCCTCGGCTACTACATGGTCTTCTACCTGGCGGCCCTCGGGAACGTCTCCGCCTCCCTCCTCGAGGCGGCCGCGCTCGACGGCGCCGGCCCCGTCCGCCGCTTCTTCAGCATCACCGTCCCCCAGGTGAAGCCGATGATGCTGCTGGTCGGCACCCTCTCCGCCATCTCGGCGCTGCGCGTCTTCACCGAGATCTACATCCTCGGCGGCGAGAGCGGCGGTCCCGGCGGCGGCGCCCGCACCCTGCCCTTCCTCATCCGGCAGGTCGGCCTCGGCTTCTCCGGCGAGACGGGCTACGCCTCCGCGATTTCCATCCTGCTGTTCCTCCTGACGCTGGTCTTCAGCCTGCTGGGCCGCCGTCTGTCGAAGGGAGACGAGAGGTGAGGCGCCCCTGGACCGGTCCGGCCGGCCGGTACGCCACGCTGGTGCTGATGCTGGCGGTCATGCTGGGGCCGATCGTGTGGCAGTTCCTGACCTCGATCCGTGGCCGCACGGAGAACGTGTACGACGGGGTGCTGCCCTCGCAGCCCACCCTCGACAACTACGTCCGGGTCGCCGAGTCCTTCCCGCTCCTCCAGTACGTCGGCAACACCCTGATCGTGGCCGTCCTCGCCATCACCTCGAACACGCTGTTCGCGTCGATGGGCGGGTACGCCCTGTCCCGGGCCGCCTGGAAGGGCCGCAAGACCGTCTTCACCGTCCTGGTGGCATCCCTGATGTTCCCCTTCGAATCCGTGATGATCTCGATGTTCCTGACCGTCCGCGGGATGGGTCTGGTCGACACCCTCATCGGTGTCTGGCTCCCCGGCGCGGTCTCCGTCCTCAACATCATGATCATGCGGGCGGCCTTCCTGTCCGTGCCCAAGGAGGTGGAGGAAGCCGCGGTCCTGGACGGCGCGGGCGAATGGGCCCGCTTCACCCGGGTCTTCCTCCCCGCGGCCAAGGGCGCCCTGGCCGTCGTCTGCATCACCAGCTTCATGGGCGCCTGGGACGACTTCCTCTGGCCCCTGCTGGTCCTGACCAACAGCGACAACTACACCCTGCAACTCGGCCTGAAGACCCTGGCCGGCGTCACCACCGTCAACGACCAGCGGCTCATCGCCGCCGGCGCGATGGCCGCGCTCATCCCGATGATGCTCCTCTTCTTCGCCCTCCAGCGTTTCTTCTTCAAGGGCGTGGGCGAGGGAGCGGTCAAGACCTGAGCCGGTCCGTCCACCGCCCGTACCGACCACCCTCCCCTGGAGCAGCCGTCATGCACGACGACCGCAGCGTCACCGAACACCGCCTCCGCCGGGTCCTCAAGGAGCGCATCAAGCCCGCCGTCCACTCCCGCCCGGTCCCGTTGACCGTCGAGCGCTGGGAGGCCCCGGGCGAACCCGTCCCCGTCGCCGAGGGCCTGGCGGCGACGTACGAGCCCTGCGCGATCGGCGACACGTGGGGCCCGGCCTGGGGCACCACCTGGTTCAAGGTCAGCGGCACCGTCCCGGCCGACTGGGCCGGCCGTACGGTGGAGGCCGTCCTCGACCTCGGCTTCGACCGGATGATGCCCGGCTTCCAGTGCGAGGGCCTGGTCCACCGGCCCGACGGCGGCGAGGTCAAAGCGCTGAACCCGTACAACGACTGGGTGCGCGTCGCCGACCGCGCCGCGGGCGGCGAGCGCGTCGAGTGGTACGTCGAGGCCGCCTCCAACCCGGTCCTGGTCGACCACTCGGCCACGTCCGAGGGCGACCGGCTGACCAGCGGCGACCAGCCCCTCTACCGGCTCGCCCGGATGGACCTCACCGTCTTCGAGACCGAGGTCTGGGAACTGGTCCAGGACCTCGAAGTCCTCTACGACCTCATGACGCAGCTCGACACCGCGGACGCCCGCCGGTACGAGATCCTGCGCGCCGTCGAGGCGGCACTGGACGCGGTGGACCTCGGCGACGTGGCCGGTACGGCGGCCTCCGCCCGGTCGTGCCTGGCGGGCGTGCTCGCCGCGCCCGCCCACGCCTCCGCGCACCGGATCAGCGCCGTCGGCCACGCCCACATCGACTCCGCGTGGCTGTGGCCGCTGCGCGAGACGGTGCGCAAGGTCTCGCGCACCTCGTCCAACATGGTCAACCTGATGGACGAGCACCCCGAGTTCGTCTTCGCCATGTCGCAGGCGCAGCAGCTCGACTGGATCAAGACGTACCGGCCCGAGCTCTTCGAACGGGTCAAGAAGAAGATCGCGGACGGGCAGTTCGTGCCGGTCGGCGGGATGTGGGTGGAGTCCGACACCAACATGGTCGGCGGCGAGGCCATGGCCCGCCAGTTCCTCTACGGGAAGAAGTTCTTCCTCGACGAGTTCGGCATCGAGACGCACAACGTCTGGCTCCCCGACTCCTTCGGCTACACCGCCGCGATGCCGCAGATCGTCAAGCTCTCCGGCTCCAAGTGGTTCCTGACCCAGAAGATCTGCTGGTCCCAGGTCAACAAGTTCCCGCACCACACCTTCTGGTGGGAGGGCATCGACGGCACCCGCGTCTTCACGCACTTCCCGCCCGTCGACACCTACAACTCCGACCTCGGCGGCGCCCAGCTGGCCCACGCCGCCCGCAACTACCGTGAGAAGGGCCGGGGTACGCGGTCGCTGACCCCGTTCGGCTGGGGTGACGGCGGCGGCGGCCCCACCCGCGAACACCTCGCCCGCGCCCAGCGCCAGCGGGACCTCGAAGGCTCCCCGCGGGTCGAGATCGAGCGGCCGGACGCCTTCTTCGAGAAGGCCCACGCCGAGTACCCGGACGCGCCCGTCTGGGCGGGCGAGCTCTACCTGGAGCTGCACCGCGGCACCTACACCTCCCAGGCCAAGACCAAGCAGGGCAACCGGCACAGCGAATCGCTGCTGCGGGAGGCCGAGCTGTGGGCCGCCACCGCCGCGGTGAAGGTGCCGGGGTACGGGTACCCGTACGAGGACCTGGAGCGGATCTGGAAGACAGTGCTGCTGCACCAGTTCCACGACATCCTGCCCGGCTCCTCCATCGCCTGGGTGCACCGCGAGGCGCGCGAGACGTACCGGGCACTGCGCGAGGAGCTCCAGGGCATCACCCTGGCCGCGCAGCAGGCACTCGCGGGGGAGGGCACGCAGGAACTGGTCTTCAACTGCGCCCCGCACACCCGGCGCGGCATCCCGGCCGGCGGCGCGGGCCACCCCGCCGAGGCGGGAGCGCCCGTCACCGTGGAGGAGCGGCACGGCGGCGGGCACGTCCTGGCCAACGGGCGGCTGCTGGTGGAGATCGACGGCCGCGGGCTGGTCGTCTCCGCCTACGACCTGGAGGCGCGCCGCGAGTCGGTCGCGCCCGGGGCCGCCGCGAACCTGCTCCAGATCCATCCCGACTTCCCGAACATGTGGGATGCCTGGGACGTCGACGCGTTCTACCGCAACAAGGTCACGGACCTCGTGGAGCTGGACGCGCTGGAGGTCGCCGGGAGCGGCCCCTCGTCCGTCACCGTCCGGGTCACCCGCTCCTTCGGCCGCTCGAAGGCGGTCCAGTCCCTCACGCTGCGGGCCGGAGCCAAGACGCTCGACATCGTCACGGACGTGGACTGGCACGAGACCGAGAAGTTCCTCAAGGCCGCCTTCCCGCTGGACGTGAAGGCCGAACGGACCGCCTCCGAAACCCAGTTCGGGCACGTCTACCGGCCCACCCACACCAACACCTCGTGGGAGGCGGCCAAGTTCGAGATCTGCGCCCACCGCTGGATCCACGCCGAGGAGCCCGGCTGGGGCGTCGCGCTGCTCAACGAATCCACGTACGGGCACGACGTGACCCGCGACGTGCGGGCCGACGGCGGGCAGACCACCACCATCCGGCTCTCGCTCCTGCGCGCTCCGCGCTACCCCGACCCGGAGACCGACCAGGGCTCCCACACGCTGCGGTTCGCGCTCGCGCCCGGCGCGGAGATCGGGGACGCGGTCCGCGAGGGCCACGCGCTGAACCTGCCCGAGCGCGTGGTGCCGGGCGCGGGCCCGGTCGCCCCGCTGGTGGCGGTGGACGACGACGCGGTGGTCGTCGAGGCGGTCAAGCTCGCCGAGGACCGCGGCGGCGACGTGATCGTCCGCCTCTACGAATCCCGGGGCGGCCGCGCCACGGCCACGCTCGCTGCGGACTTCCCGATCACGGCGGCCGTCGAGAGCGACCTCCTCGAACGCCCCCTGGAGGGCACGGCGGTGGGCTCTCCCGCACCGGACGGCACGGTCGCCCTGACCCTGCGTCCCTTCCAGATCCTCACGATCCGCCTGCGCCGCTGATGTCGCGGTAGGCGTGCCGCCGCCCGGCCCGCAGCGCGTCGCGCAGTGCGGCCAGGTGCTCGGTGTCCGCAGGGATCCGCAGCCGTTCCAACAGGGCCAGCGCGGGGGCCGGTTCGAGATCCCCGTACAGATCGTGGTGGCTCGCCAGCAGGGCCCGGAAGAGGGCCGGGTGCAGTACGGGGACCAGGGCCGCCGTCTCGTAGGCGGCGGCCTTGACCGGCCAGGGCACCGGGCCGGAGACCTCCAGCACCCGCCGGGCGCGGCGCACCAGCGGATCCCGGACGGGATCCGCCGGCAGCTGCCGTCCGGGCAGTCGGCCGATGTCGTCGCCGAGTACCTCGGCGAAGGCCGTCCCCGCGGTCCGGCGGTCCTCGAACCAGTCGAGCCACAGGCAGTCGCCGACGGCCGCGGACTCCGCTTGCGCCTCCAGCCGCCGCCGGAAGCCGTTCCACAGGACCGCGGCGGGGAGCGGTCCGTCCTCCCCGAGGTGGGACAGGTGGAGCTGGCCGGTCACCCGTGTGTCGCTGCCGAGCAGGTCCATCAGGCCGAAGGCGACCCGCAGCCGGTCGGCCAGGGGGAGCCGTTCGTCCCGGAACACCTGCCATCCCCAGTCATCGGCCATGTCGGCCGCCGTCCGCGGCGCGCCCGGGGAGTCGTGGTCGCTCCACAGGCCGGGACCGGTCTGCGTGATGCCGTCCTCGGCCAGCCAGCGGCGGGCGAGCTCGCCGTCGGCCCGGTCTTCGAGGAAGGCCGACACGGTTTCGGTGAACTCCCGCGGCGCCGCGGCGTGGACCAGGTGGCCGACCGGGATCGTCGCCATCCGGGCGTCGGGGAGCCGGCGGACCAGTTCGGCGATGCCTTCCTGCGGGACATGGCTGGTGGGGCCGCCCGCCACGACCAGGGTCGGGGCCGTGATCCGGCCGAGAAGCGCCGGCCAGGCGGGATCCGGCCGGTCCAGCTGGGCCCGTACCGCGAGGACCATGGCCCAGTCGAAGTCGAGTTCGCCGTCCGGCCGCACGGGCCGGACCGCCTCGCGCGGGAAGGGGGCCGGGACGTCCTCCAGGACGAGCCGGACCACCCGGTGCGGCTGCTCCTGCGCGGCCAGGTACGCCACGACGCCGCCCATCGAGTGCCCGGCCAGGTCCACCCGGTCGAGTCCGAGCGCGTCCAGGAAGGCCAGTACGTCGTCCCGCATCAGCTCCAGCGAGTACCGCGCCGTCCATTCGCTGCGCCCGTGCCCGCGCAGGTCCAGGGCGTACACCCGGCGCTCCCGCGCGAGTTCGTCGCGTACGGGAGCCCAGTGCCCGGCGTTCTCGCCGAGTGCGGGCAGCAGGACCAGGGGTTCGCCGTCCTCGGGCCCGGCCGCCTCGTACGCCAGCCGGACGCCGTTCGCCGTCAGGGTGTGGTGCTCCGTCATCCGGCAGACAGTACGGGCACGGTACGGGTCGCGGGGGCGCTGCGCCGGCACCGGCATGGACCGTACTCGCGCCGTTGCCGTATGTTCCTGCCTGCCCGCCCCCGTCGGCGGGTTTCTTCATGTCACCGTGCACCCATGGGGGGTCCCTCGTCATGTCCTTCGCCACCGGTTCGCTGCCTCCGCTCGGCGCGCCCCCGCTGCGCCCGCTCGTCCGCTCGCCGAAGGGCCTGGCCACGGCGCTGACCGTGCTGCTCGGCCTGTGCGCCGCGACCCGGCTGCTCGCCGTGGCCGCCGGGCTCAACCGGTACCTGGAGCTGGACGCGCTCGGGGCGGGCCCGTTGCTGGGCGCCGGGCCGGGCTGGGGGCCGTACTCGGGGTCGGTGAGCCTGGTCCTGCTGGCCATGGCCCCCACGGCCGTGGTGTTCATCGTCTGGTTCCACCGGGTCCGGGTGAACGCGGCGGTGTGGGCTCCCGGGACGTTCCGGCGGGGCGCCGGTTGGGCGATCGGGGTCTGGTTCATCCCCGCCGTCGGGTGGACCGTCCTGCCGTTCCTGATCGCCATGAAGGTGTGGGTGGCCAGTGCGTCGAGGCTGCCCGGCAGCGCCGCGTCGCCCGTGTCGGCCCTCCCCGTCACCGCCTGGGCCGGCGGGATCGGCGCGGCGATGGTGGTGTCGCTGTCCGGGAACCGGCTGGCGGCCGCCGCCACGACCGCGGACGGGATGGCCGGCGCCACGCTGGTGGCCATGGCCGCGGACCTGCTCTTCGCCGTCGCGGCGGGACTGGCCGTCGTCTTCGTGCGCCGTCTCTCGGCGATGCAGTCGGGGGCGTGAACTCCGCCACAGGTGGCGGCGGGCCGGGCCGCCGGGCCCGGTAATCCCGGGCCGGCAGGGCCTCACCCGGTTTTGCACCTAGTTGCAAAACCGGGCTCCCCTCGCTAGAACAGGGACATCACCCCCGCGCGAGGAGGCGCCCCCCATGTCCCAGAGCCGGTACCCGCACCTGCTGAGCCCCCTGGACCTCGGTTTCACCACCCTGCCGAACCGCGTGATCATGGGCTCGATGCACACCGGCCTCGAAGAGCACGAGGGCGGCTTCGAGCGCCTCGCCGCCTTCTACGCCGAGCGCGCCCGCGGCGGCGCCGGCCTGATCGTCACCGGCGGCATCGCGCCCAACGACGCCGGCCGGCCCTTCGAGGGCGGCTCCCGCCTCACCACCGAGGACGAGGCCGCCGAGCACCGGGTGATCACCGAGGCGGTGCACGCCGAGGGCGGGAAGATCGCGATGCAGATCCTCCACTTCGGCCGCTACGCCTACCACAAGGACCTGGTCGCCCCCAGCCCCCTCCAGGCCCCGATCAGCCCGTTCGTCCCGAACGAGCTCACCGACATCGAGGTCGAGCGGACGGTGGAGGACTTCGTCCGCGCCGCCCGCCTCGCCAAGCTCGCGGGCTACGACGGCGTCGAGATCATGGGCTCCGAGGGCTACCTGATCAACGAGTTCATCGCCGCCGCCACCAACAAGCGCACCGACCGCTGGGGCGGCGCGTACGAGAACCGCGTCCGCTTCCCGCTGGAGATCGTCCGCCGCACCCGCGCGGCCGTCGGCGAGGACTTCATCCTCATCTACCGCCTCTCCATGCTCGACCTGATCCCCGGCGGTTCCACCCTCGACGAGGTCGTCCACCTCGCCAAGGAGATCGAGGCGGCCGGCGCCACCATCATCAACACCGGCATCGGCTGGCACGAGGCCCGCATCCCCACCATCGCCACCTCCGTCCCGCGCGGCGCCTACACCTGGGTCACCAAGCGGCTGATGGGCGCGGTGAGCGTCCCCCTCGTCACCAGCAACCGCATCAACACCCCCGAGATCGCCGAGGAACTGCTCGCCGACGGGCGCGCCGACCTGGTCTCCCTGGCCCGCCCCTTCCTCGCCGACGCCGACTTCGTCGCCAAGGCCGCGGCCGGCCGCTCCGAGACCATCAACACCTGCATCGGCTGCAACCAGGCCTGCCTCGACCACACCTTCAGCGGCAAGATCACCAGCTGCCTGGTCAACCCGCGCGCCTGCCACGAGACCGAACTCGTCCTGTCGCCGACGCAGTTGAAGAAGCGCATCGCCGTCGTCGGCGCCGGCCCGGCCGGCCTCGCCTGCGCCGTCTCCGCGGCCGGGCGCGGCCACGCCGTCACCCTCTTCGAGGCCTCCGGCCACATCGGCGGCCAGCTCGACATCGCCCGCCGCATCCCGGGCAAGGAGGAGTTCGAGGAGACCATCCGCTACTACGGCACCCAGCTCGCCGCCCACGACATCGACGTCCGGCTGAACACCCGCGCCGACGTGGAGACGCTCCAGGGCTATGACGAGGTCGTCGTCGCCACCGGTGTCACCCCCCGCACCCCCGACATCGAGGGCGTCCACGGGGAGAACGTCGTCACCTACCTCGACGTGCTGCGCGACGGCGCCCCCGTCGGCGAGCGCGTCGCCGTCGTCGGCGCCGGCGGCATCGGCTTCGACGTCGCCGAGTTCCTCACCGACAGCGGCGAGGGCGCCTCCCAGGACCCCGAGGTGTACTTCCGCCACTGGGGCGTGGACACCACGTACACCGGGCCCGGCGGGCTCGCCAAGCCCGAGCGCCCCGCTCCGCCGCGCCAGGTCCACCTGCTCCAGCGCAAGACCACCAAGGTCGGCGCCGGTCTCGGCACCACCACCGGTTGGATCCACCGCGCGGAGCTCAAGCACCGCGGGGTCGTCTCCGTCGCGGGGGCGACGTACGACCGGATCGACGACGAGGGCCTGCACATCACCGTCGGCGGCGAGCAGCGCCTCGTGCCCGCCGACACGGTGGTCCTGTGCACCGGCCAGGAGCCGCGCCGCGACCTGTACGAGGCGCTGCTCGCGGCCGGCACCCGGGCGCACCTGATCGGCGGCGCCGACGTCGCCGCCGAACTCGACGCCAAGCGGGCCATCCGCCAGGGCACCGAGCTGGCCGCCACTCTCTGACATCCGCCCGCCGAAGGGGATTGTGGCGGTCCGGCCGGGCCGCCACAATCTCCCGGGTGACGTTCTCCCCCGCAGACGCGGACAAGGTCCTCGCCGACAACTTCGCCCCCTGGGTGCTCGCCCTCGGCCTCACCGTCCAGGAGACCGGCGACCGGCACGCCGTCCTGCGGCTGCCGTGGTCCGACACCCTGGCCCGGGACGGCGGCGGCCTCTCCGGGCAGGCCCTGATGGCGGCCGCCGACACCGCCACCGTCATCGCGATCTCCGCCGCGCGCGGGGCGTACGGGCCGATGACCACCGTTCAGCAGTCGACGAGCTTCCAGCGGCCGGTCACCGGTGCCGACGTGCTGATCCACGTACGGGTCACCAAGCTCGGCCGGAGGATGGCCTTCGCCGACGTCACCATGACCCCCGAGGGCGCCGCCGAGCCGTCCGCCACGGCCTCCACCGTGTACGCCCTGCTCGGCTGAGCCCCTCAGCCGCGGGCAGCGACCGGCAGCCGGACCACCAGCCGGGCCCCTCGCGCCGACTCCTCGGCGGTGAGGGTGCCGCCGTGGTGGGCGGTCAGGTCCCGGGCGATGGCGAGACCGAGGCCCGCTCCGCCGTGGTCGCGGCTGCGGGCGTCGTCGAGCCGGGTGAAACGCTCGAAGACGCGCTCCCGGTCACCGGGCGGGATGCCGGGCCCGTCGTCGACGACCTCCAGCACGGCGGTCCGTCCGTGCGGTCCGCCGGTGGTGCGCAGCACCACCTCCACCCGCCCGGCGGCGTAGCGCTGGGCGTTGTCGAGCAGATTGGTGACGACCCGGGCCAGCCACAGCTCGGTGCCCGTCACCTCGACGCCGGACGCCAGGTCGGCGAGCACGGGAACGCGGTCCCCCAGGCGTGACTCCACCGCGCCGCGGACCACGTCGCCCAGGTCCAGCCGGACCGCCAGGGCGGGCTGGGCGGCGTCGATGCGGGCGAGCAGCAGGAGGTCGGAGGCGAGCTGCTGAAGCCGCTCGATGTCCTCCAGCGCTCCGCTGATCAGCTCCGGCCACAGCTCGGGGTCCCGGACCGCGAGGGCCACCTCCAGCTGCGTGCGCAGCACCGTGATCGGGCTGCGCAGTTCGTGGGAGGCGTCGGCGATGAACTCGCGCTGGCGGTTCCCGGCGGACTCCAGCCGGTCCAGGGTGGTGTTCATGGTCTGTGCGAGCCGGGCGACCTCGTCACGGGTGGGCGGTACGGGGACCCGGCGGTGCAGGTCCCGGTCGGTGATCTCGGCGACCTCGGCGCGGATCGCCTCGACCGGACCGAGCGCCCGGCCGGTGACCCGCCAGGTGACGAGGGCGACGGTGGCGAGCAGCAACGGGCCACCGACCGCCAGGGCGGCGGTGGTGGTGTCGTCGGCGGCGTCCACGTCGCGCAGGGAGGTCCCCACGAAGACGGTGACCATGCCCTGCGGGGTGTCGGTGGTGACCTGGACGACGCGCTGGCGGTGCTCGCCGCCGAGCGTGCCGATCCGCCAGGTGTGGAATGCCGTGCCGGGCCGCATCGGTTTGACGGGGGCGATGGAGGGGGCCGCGGCCAGGTTCGGGGTCGCGCGCAGCACCCGGCCGCGGGCGTTCACCACCTGGACGAAGTCGGCGCCGTGCAGCGGCGGCCGCATCCGTTCGAGATCTCCGGCGGCCGCGAGCTGGGCGACCGTCTCGGCCTGCCGCTCCGCGTCGCGCTCGGCATTGCGGAGCAGTTCGGCCTCCAGCAGCCCGAGCAGGGCGAAGGAGGCCAGGGCCAGGGCAGCGGCGACGACCACCACGGCGCCCACGGTGGCGCGGGCGCGGACGGTCGTGGGCCACAGCCGCCGCAGCGGCGGCCACCGCAGGCCGTCGTGCGGAAGTCGCCGACGGGCCGGGCGGGGGAGCGCGGTATCAGCCACCGTCGGCCGCCAGTCGGTAGCCGGCACCGCGTACGGTCTCCAGGGCGGTGCGGCCGAACGGCGTGTCGATCTTGCGGCGTACGGCGCTGACGTGGACCTCGACCACGTTCGGATCCCCGGCGAAGGCGCTGTCCCACACCTGCTCCAGGATCTCCCGCTTGGGTATCACCTCGCCCGGGCGCCGGGCCAGGTACTCCAGGACCGCGAACTCCCGCGCGGTCAGCCGTATCTCGGTGTCGCCGCGGGCACAGGAGTGCCGGGCGGGGTCGAGCGTCAGGTCGCCGAACCGCATGGTCTGGGGGCCCCGTCGGCCCGTACGCCGCCCCAGGGCGCGCAGCCGGGCGACCAGGACGAGGTAGGAGAAGGGCTTGGACAGGAAGTCGTCGGCGCCGGTGTCCAGCGCCTCGGCCTCGTCGTACTCGCCGTCCTTGGCCGTGAGCATCAGGATCCCCGACTCGTTGCCGGCGGCGCGCAGCCGCGCGCACACCCGGTAGCCGTTCAGGCCCGGCAGCATGATGTCGAGCACGATCAGGTCGTAGTCGTGCTCGGTGGCCATCCACAGCCCTTGCAGCCCGTCGTGGGCCACGTCCACCGAGAACCCCTCGGATTGAAGTCCCCGCTGCAGGGCCACGGCCAGTCGCCGTTCGTCCTCCACCACCAGTACGCGCATGCGGACAGGGTCTCAGGCCCGGTCGGCGGCCGGCTGAAGAGGTCTTCAGCTGGCTTCAGGTGGGCTTCAGCATCCGCTCGGCATGCTCGGGAACGATCCGGGTGTGGTGCCCGGTTGTGCATGAGGAGTGCCGGTATGTCTGAGTCCGTCCCGCCGTCCGAGCAGCCCGAGAACGCCCCGGAACCCGGAGTTCGCAAGCGCGTGCCCCTGGGTCGCCTGGTGCCCAGGAGCAACGGCGCCCGCTGGGTGGCCCTGGGCGCGGCCGTGGTCATCGTCGGCGGCGGAGCGGCGGCCGTGGCCGTGGCCGGGCACCACGACGGCCGGGCGAGGGCGTACGAGGGCCCGCACACGGCCTGGGCCGGGCCCGGTCACGAGGGCGAGGGCAAGCGTGGACCCGGGGACGCCCGCGAGAAGCGTGAGCGGATGCGCCTCGAACTGAAGGGGATGGGCCCGCAGGGGCCCGGCGCTCTCAAGGGGCACGGTCCGGGGGGCGGCCCCGGCGGCCCCGGTGCCCACGCGAAGGCGGCGCCGCTGCCGCTGCCGTCGCTGGCCATCGGCCAGGCCGCCGAGAAGGCGGCCGCCGCGGTGGAGGGCGGCAAGGTCGAGAGCCTGCGGGCGGTCGCCCAGGAGGGCGGCGGCAGCGCGTGGCGAGCGGTGGTCATCGGACCGGACGGAGTCCGGCACGCGGTGACCGTTTCCGGCACCGACGGCACCGTCACGGGCAACACCGTCCTCACCGGCCACGGCCGGTAGGGGAGCGCCGCCGGAGAGCCGGCGGAAAAACCGCGAGACACACCGGGGCGGCGTCGCATAGCGTCCCGGTGTCGACGTCCTTGCCGTCGCACAGCACACACGCGAAGTGCGGAACGGGAGTTCGTCCGGATTGACTGATCAAACCCTCGCACGCGAACAGCCCGCGCTGGGACGGAACAGGGACTTCAACGTCTTCTGGCTCGGCCAGGCCCTGTCCGTCCTCGGCGGCTCCATCTCGCTGCTCGCGCTCCCGCTGCTCGTCCTCGAAGCCACCGGGTCCGTCGTGCAGCTGGGCCTGATCACCGTCGTCGCCGGGGCCACCGCCATCGGCACGGGGCTGTTCGCCGGATACGTGGTCGACCGGGTGGACCGCCGTCGGCTGATGATCGTCTGCGATCTGACGCGGGCAGTGCTGCTCGGCGCGGTGCCGGTCGTGTGGTGGGCCGGCGGGCCGCGGATCTGGCTGCTGTACGTCATGACCGCACTGGCCACCGTACTGAAGACGCTGTTCGACGTGGCCTACGTGACGGCCGTGCCGAACCTGGTCCGGAGACAGGACCTCATCGCCGCCAACGGACGGCTGATGGGCACCTTCGCCATCGGGACCCTCCTCGGACCGGTGGCGGCCGGGTTCATCACGGCCGCGGTGGGCGCGGACTGGGCACTGGGCGTGGACGGGGCGACCTTCCTCGTCTCCGCGGCCAGCCTGGGCTGGGTGAGGTTCCGGCGGCCCGCCGACAGCGGCGCGGACCCGGCGGAGCCGCGGACGGGCACGCTGCGCGACGTGTTCCTCGTGGGCTTCCGCTTCCTGTGGACGCATCCGCTGCTGCGCCCGCTCACCGTGCTGCTCACCCTGCTGACCTTCGTCACCATGGGCGCCGTCGACCTGCTGATCTACCACGTCCGGAGCGACCTGGACCGGGACGCCGCCACCCTCGGCTACGTGATCGCCGTAAGCGGGGTCGGCGTGGTCGCCGGGGCCCTCGGCGCCGCGAGGCTGCGCCGGCTCCTCGGCTTCGGGCCCTGCTGGCTCGCATCCGTCACGTTGATCGGCATCGCGGTGGCGGGGATGGGAGTCAGCCGCAGTGTGCCGGTGATCGCCGTGCTCGCCGCCGTGTTCATGTTCGGGATGACCCTGGGCGGGGTGACCAGCATGACCCTGCGCCAGGAGGTGACCCCCGGCCACCTGCTCGGCCGGGTCACCTCCGCCTTCTGGACGGTGCACAACGCCTCGGGACCGGTGGGCGCGGCCGTGCTCACGGCGCTGGCCGACGGCCACGGGGTTCCGGCGGTCAGCCTGGCCGGCGGAGCGTTCTGCCTGCTGATCCTCGGCGCCGGGCTGCTGACGCCGCTGCGCACCGCCCGCGACGGCGCCGCCGGTGCGGTGCCACCGGCCACCTGGAAGCCGGACGTGAGGTGCGACCCGGAAGAGCGTCTGGGATCGTGAAGGACAGGCCGTCGCAGCGAGGAGCGGATATGTCCGGACAGTTCGAGGCGAGCGTCGAGATCGACCGGCCGGTCGAGGAGGTCTTCGCCTACCTCGCCGACGGGCGCCACGACCCCGAGTTCAGCCCGCGCGTCCAGGAGATCGCCAAGACCCCCGACGGCCCCACCGCGCTCGGCACGGTCTTCCGCAGCACCGTCAAGGACGCCGGGATGAAGACCGGCCGCGAGTTCCGCATCGTCGGCTTCGACCCGCCGCACCGGATCCGCTGGTCGGAGCAGAGCCGCAACCTGGTCACCGCGGAGGGCGGCTACGATCTCGAAGCCCTCCCCGGCGGGCGCACCCGGGTCCGTATCTTCAACACCCTCGAAGGCCACGGCTTCGGCAGACTGCTCGTCGGCTTCGCGGCGAGCGCGGCCCGCAAGGACGCCCCCGCCTTCGGTCGCCGCATCAAGGCGGCGGCGGAGGCGTCCCTCAGGCGATAGGGATCAGAACCGTGCCGGGCCGACCGGGAACGGCAGCGGCTTCGGCGGGGTCGGGGACACCCGCTGCCCGGCAGCGGCCGGCGGGTTCTGGCAGGTCACGTCCTCGGCGGGCAGCCGGCCGGTGGTGAGGTAGGTGTTGACGGGCTCGTTGGCGCAGGAGTTCGGGTCGGCGAGGTACACGCCGTGCCCCTCGCCGCCCATCGCCAGAACCATCCGCGAGCCCTTCAGCGCCCGGTGCAGACCCTGGCCGCTGGCGAGCGGGGTCTGCGAGTCCCACTCGTTCTGCACCGTCAGCACGTTCGCCTGCTTCTTCATCGGCGTGGCCGCCTCGGCCGGCCGGTCCCAGAAGGCGCACGGCTTGATGTTCGACGCGAAGTCCCCGTACAGGGGGTACTTCACCTTGTCCTTCGCCGCGTCCCGCTCGTACTGCTCGGTGTAGCGGGGCCAGCTGCCGGTGTCCCCGCACGCCACGGCCCAGAAGACGGCGGTGCCGTTGTCCGAGGCGGGTTCGGCCGCAGGGCCTGCCGGAAGCAGCCGCTTCAGCTCTGCCGTGTCCGAGCCCGCGGGCTGCGGCTTGCCCTCGGCCGCGGCCTTGAGGGCCACGACCAGGGGAGTGGCCTGCGCCGGGTAGAAGAACACCGCGCGCGCGGTACGGATGACGTCTCCGGTGACCTTCTGCCCGTCGAAGTCGATCGGCTCCCGGTCGGCGCGCGCCACCAGCGCCCAGAAGGTGTCGGACACCGCCTTCGGGGTGTCGCCGAGCCCGTACTGGGCCGACCGCTCGGCCGCCCAGCCCGTCCACCGCGCGTAGGCGGGCTCGGCCTCGGTCGCCCAGATCTGGAGCATGCCGCGCCAGATCCGCTGCGGGTCGACGCCGCTGTCCAGCACGAAGCGGTCGGTCCGCTCCGGGAACATCTGCGAGTACACCGCGCCGAGGTAGGTCCCGTAGGAGTAGCCCAGGTACGAGAGCTTGCGCTCGCCCAGCACCGCACGGATCGCGTCCATGTCGCGCGCCGTGTTGCGGGTGGTGATGTACGGGAGCACGTCCCCGGCCTTCTCGCGGCACTTGTCCGCGACCGTACGCGCCCACGTCACGTCGGAGGAGAAGGTCTCGGGCCGGTACGGCCGGTTGAAGTCCTGCTCGGTGTCGGTCAGTCCGCAGGTGATCGGACTGCTGGCGCCGACGCCGCGCGGATCGAAGCCGATGAGGTCGTACTGGTCGCGTACGTCCTTGGGCATCGACTCGGCCGCCATCAGTGGCAGATCGAGTCCGGAGCCGCCCGGGCCGCCGGGGTTGAGGAGCATCACGCCGTGCCGCTGGGCGGGGTTCTCGCTCTTGATCCGGGATATCGCGAGGTCGACCGTGCGGCCTTGGGGGCGCTTGTAGTCGAGCGGGACCTTCAGGGTGGCGCATTCGTACGAGGCCGGCTGGCTGTCGGCGCAACGGTGCCAGGCGGGCTTCTGCTTGAGGTACTCCGCCTCCGGGGCTGCGGAGGCCTGGGTGGCGGCCAGCAGCGGCACGGTGGTGGCGATGAGACCGGCGGTGGCGAGCATCGGTGCGAGGCGTTTCAGGCGCACGGTGGCCGTCCTTGCGTTCGGTGAAGTCGCTTACCCGCTCACCCTGTTGCATGCGGAGGCGGGGCGAGTCATCCCGAAGGGTCGGCCCTTGTGCTCCTCACGAATGAGCTGATATCCGGACAACTGGCCGACACGCCGGGCTCGTTGCGCGCCCGGCGCACCTGGTCACTCGTGGCCGGTGTGCGCGGCGCCGGCTTCCACGGTGCCCCCGATGTGGCCGCGCAGGGCCGCCAGGGCCTCCTCCGACGGGCCGGTGACCACCCAGCGGCTGCCCACCAGATAGGTGCCGCCGTACATCCGCGCCTCGTCCAGCCAGGAACGCTGCCCCTGTTCGGCGGCGAAGGTGGCCATGCGGTAGGCGCCCTGCCCGGTCTCGCAGCCGCCCTCGCGCAACTCGTCCGCCTGGATGTCGACGTGGGCGGTGCAGCCGACGGCCGCGGCTATCTCCTCGATCGACGAGGACGGCGCGGACTGCGCCCCGGTCTCCTTCTGGGGGGTGACGTGGGCGGCGCCGTGCGTGCCGTGTGCGCCCTGCGCCGCCGGGCTTCCGCCGCAGCCCCCGGTCAGCAGCACGGCGCACAGGGTGGCGCAGGCCGGCGCGAGCGCGCGGAGGACCCTGCGGTGCGTGCGGGCGGTGGACGGCAACATGCTTCTTCCTTACTGGCTCAACGGCTCAACGGTTCACGTGTGCACTTGGCCCACCGATTGATCGGGGCCGGCGTGGCGCCCGGGCGGGGGAGGCGCCCGGGCACCACGGGTCTTCGCGGGCCGGGGCTAGCTCGCCATCTTCGCCTTCTTTCCCTTGTCGGTCACGGCGAACCAGAGGCCCTGCTTGCCTTGTCCGAGAACATCGCCGGGCGCCTTGTCGCCGGTGAACGTATAAACCGGCCAGCAGTCGATCGTCAATTGTTCCGAACCATCGGGACGCTTTACCGAGCCGATCAGCTCGGCCGCAATTCCCGTTACCTTCGTCTTGTCGACGGGCTTGGCGGGCTTCCACGTGTCCAGGCAGGCATCGAGGCAACCGATTTTCATCGGCCAGGCGCTGTCCTTGTCGAATCGGTAAAGCGTCTGGCCCGCGCCGTCCGCGATGATGTCGCCGAGCATGACGTTCTTCGTGATGGACAGTTCGGAGCTCTGCGCCTGCGCCTGCGCCGGTGCCTTCTTTGCGGCCGCGGCCGGCTTCCCGTCGGCCCCCAGCGCGTGCCAGGTGCCGCCGACGCCCTCACCGAGCGTGTCGCCCGCCTTGGTGTCCTTCGCGTAGCGGTACACCGGCCAGCCCGCGAGGGTCAGCTGCCGGGTGCCGTCGGCGCGTTCGACCGAGCCGAGCAGGCCCGCTTCGATCCCCGCGCCCGCTGTCGCGTCGTCCGCCGCCACGGCCGGCCACGCCTTGGCGCAGTCCCCCTCGCAGTTGGACTTCGGGGGCTTCGGCGTGTCCTTGTCGAACCGGTAGAGCGTGAAGCCCTCACCGTCGGTGACCGCGCTGCCCACGTTCCCGACCTCCGCCACCTTCAGCTGCCCGGCCGGGCTGTTCTTTCCGGCTTCGCCCGCCGGATTGGCGCCGGAGCCGCTCCCGTACCCCGAATCCGCTCCGGAACCGGCATCCGCTCCGTACGAGCCGTCGGCGCCGTAAGCGGACCCGATCTTCTTGCTGTCGCCCACCGGCTGTACCGAATTTCCCTGCCCCTGAGGCTTCTCGGCGAGGCCGCATCCGGCCGTGAGCAGCAGTACCGCGACCGCCGACCCGGCGAATATCTCACGACGCATTCTCTTCACGATCTCTCCTTCAGGTTCGGTCCCGCGTTTCCGTGCGTCCCTGGGTAATTGATACGGGGCCCGGGACGGTCGAAACGGATATCCCTTGGAATTTGTCAGATCGCGCCAACATTGAACCCGCGAGCGATCCGCATTCGTGCACCCCTCATTCCTGGATGCGCATGGCGAGGGCCGGGCAGCGCCGCACCGCGCGCAGGGCCTTCGGCCGCAGCCGGGCCGGCACCGGCATGGACGCCTTCGCCGGGTAACCGTCCGCGTCGAGCTGTACGACCTCGGGAAGGACGTCCACGCACAGGCCGTGCCCCTTGCACAGGGTCCAGTCCACGATCAGCCGCTCCGGACTCTCGTCCCGCACCCGCTCCGGACTCTCCTCCCGCGGCACCGGGAGCGCGCCCAACACCCGTCGGCCGCACCCCGAGCCGAAGGCATGGTCCTGGAACTCGTCGGGGAAGGCGGCGAGTGCAGAGGACACGAAGTGCGAGGTGCCGTCGGGATGGCTGCACGCACCCCGCTTCCGGACGGCCATGAGCCGCGCCTCCACCGCCTCCAGGGCGGCGCCGCCGCCTCCCCGGACGGCGTCGTCCAGTACGTCGGCGAGCCCGGGCAGCCCGCGTACGCACGGCCCGCACTGGCCCGCCGTCTCGTCCGCCATCCACCGGGTCACCCGCGCCACTTCGCCGGCCGGGCAGGTGTCCTCGGGCAGCGGCAGTACCGCCCCCGCCCCCAGCACCGCGCCGAAGGACGCCAGGGACTGCCGGGACAGCTGCGCGGAGCGCGCGGACACCGGGTCCAGCCATCTGCCGTGGTAGCCGCCGACCAGGACGCCCTGGCCGGGATCGAGATTGCACAGCTCCAGGACGTACGGCAAGGATGTGCCGGTCGGCGCTTCGACCACCGTGGATCCGGCGACGGTCAGCAGCACGGTGCCCGGCTCGGTCAGCAGGCCGGTCGCACAGTACTCCCGTGCGCCCAGCCGTGCGGCCAGGCCGAGTTGGGCGTAGGTCTCGGTGTTCGACAGCAGGGTGGGCACGCCACCCAGGCCTCTCTCGCTGGTCCGAACCTTTTGTCCGGACGGCAGCGTGGCACCGCCGTTGAGTCCGTTGACCATGGCGGTCCCCTCCCCGGTCACGAAGCGCTCGGGAAGTCGTGCCACTCGCACCCGGCGGCCGGCCGGACCGCGTTCGGAGACGGCGGCGCGTACCGACTGCTCCACGTCCCCCCGGGTGACGGCCACCACGATGTCCTCCGCGCCGAGCGCGGCGGCGGCCAGCAGGGCTCCGTCGAGCACCAGGTGCGGGGCGTGCAGCAATAGCGCCTTGTCCTTGAGGCAACTCGGCTCGCCCTCACTGCCGTTGACCACGACCGCGGTGGGCGTGTCGCGCCCCCGGGCCGACCGGGTGACCGCCTGCAGTTTCCGCGCGAACGGAAAGCCCGCTCCGCCGCGGCCCCGCAGGTCGATGTCCTCCGCGAGGGCGATGAGGTCGTCCGGGCGGTACCGGGGCAGCGTGCCGTGCGTGGCCAGATGGGCCGAGCGGTCGAGCCGCGGGAGCTGGTCGAGTCCGGCCAGCAGTCTGGGGGCGCCCACACAGCCGAGGCTGGGGCGCGGCCAGCCGGTCACAGCCACCGCTCCGCGCCGGCGGGCTGCTCACCGTACAACTGCCGCCCCCCTCCGGCCCTCCCGGGTGTGGACGCCGTGGCGTACGCCCGGGAGGGGGAGGAAGGCCGGGACAGCGGGGCGGGCCCGGTGGACGCGAGCGGACGCGCCTCGCGCACCGTGGCCGCACGCGGGCCCGGTCGCGGACGCACGCGCGGGCCCGGCGCGGCGGCCGGACTGGAAGGCTCCCCGCTCGCCCTCGACTTGACGCGGAGCAGGAGGACGCCGGCGACACCGATCAGGCAGAGCCCGTACGAGACCGTCACCCAGGTGCCGCCAGGGCGGCCCGACTTCAGCCCGTGCACGAGGGACGCGCCCCAGGCCGGATAGGCACCGAAGTGCAGGGCCCGCCACCACAGCGAGCGGGCCTTGGTCGCGAACACGCTGCGCACCGCGCCCGAGACGGCGACGGACACGAAGAGGTACCCGGCGAGCGTGCCGAATCCGATGAGGACGGGCTGTTCTTCATCCGCGAACGGCACCACCGCCGCGGCCGCCGATGCCTGCTGCTCGGCGACCTTGACCCAGATGTGCAGGGCAAGGAAGGACAGCCCGGCCACGGCCAGGCCGCGGTGGGCGCCTTGGGCGAGCAGCCGGTGGCCCGGCCCGAGTAGCGCCCGGTCGGTGGCCAGCAGTCCCCATAGGACGGTGGCGGTGAGCGAGACGAGCGAGAGTACGCCCGCCCCGAAGTCGAGGAAGTCCCATATATGGGACAGGGCGCCCGCACGGGCCACCACGATGAAGGAGACGACCGCCGCGGCGACGGCCGGGACCGTCGCCGGGGGCCGACTCCTGCGGCGCGCCCGGTGTGAGCGGCGTATGTGCGGCTGGGGCAGGGGCATCCAGATCTCCTGTGCGCCTGGGATCCGAGCACGTCACCTGGCGCTCGGCACCCGGGGGTTGTTGTCGGTCGCCCGGCAGCGCTGTGAATTCCTGCGCCGGCCGAGGAGCGTGGGGCCGGAGTGCAGAAGCATCGTGGAGCTACACGGCACCTCCACGGGATTTATCGAAACGTGATAATTTCTCGCAGCGCGTCTACAGCGCATCGAACAACCCCGGAAGATTCCCCTCCAGCGGAGGTTTCAACAGGCCACCGCACCGCCCGCCACCTACGCGTCCCCAACGGCAAAATTACGGTAAAGCCGCGGGACCGGAGGTGGCCGGACCCCTCCAGGAGGGAGTACGAGGACAGCAACTCTCTTGCTTGACAGTGCTGTTGGCGAGAGAGGCAACCTCGGCGGGCTTGTCGCGCAAGCACCGGACAAGCCTCACCCCGGCACGAACGAGGAAAACGATGTGCGAACTTCTGAACCGCATCTGGTCCCGCCCCCGAGGCGAGTGGACGCGCGTCCTGCGCAGGGAACTCCCCGCGCTGGCCGCCGAGATAGTGGAGGAGCTTCTGCATGGAATTCCGGGATTTTCCACCCTTACCGATGACAACGATGCCATCGACGACGAATTGCTCAGACAGTGCGTGGAAGAGGCCCTCCTCAGCGCTCTCGGCTACCGCGACGCGCGTAGCGGCAACTTGTGCAAGGAGCAGGAACAACACCGGCAGCAGGTAATGGACATGGAGCCGGAGCCCGACGAGAGCGTGTGCGCGGACGAAGTGCAGCACGAGCGCGCGGGCGAGCTCCGGGTCGAGGCCAGGCAACACGGCGGGCAGCAGGACGCCGGCCGGCACGACGAGAAACAAGGCGGGCACCACGATGAGCCGCAAGGCGGGCACCACACCGGGCACCACGGAGGGCTGCCCGGGCTGCCCCGGCAGCCCGGGCGCCGAGGCGGCGACCGGGCACGCCAGGACCTGTTCAAAGCCCTCACCGATGACCGGGCCCCCTCGGAGAGTTCCCTCACCGAGCTCGCGGAGGCGGCCAACTGGCCCCTCCCGGTGGCCGTACGGGCCATCGTGCCGGCCACGCCCGGCGAGGCCCAGCAGCTGGCGACCGTGCTCGACGACGCACTCGTCGGCATGTTCGCGGGCCGCCCGTGCCTGCTGGTCCCGAGCCCCGATCCCGACACCCGGGCCCCTCTCGAACTTTCGCTGCGCGGCCGCTTCACAGCCGTCGGGCACGCGGTCCCGCTCCGGGACACCGCGTCCTCGCTCCGCTGGGCGCTGCGCCTGCTCGCCCTGACACCCACCCGCGCCGGTCTGGACGCCCGCGCGATCTTCGTCGACGACCACCTCTCGACCCTGCTGCTGCTCCAGGACGAGCCCCTCGCCCACGCGCTGGCCGCCCGCTGGCTCCGGCCGCTGGCTGATCTGACCCCGCGCCAGAGCGAGCGGCTGGAGGTGACCCTGCTCGCCTGGCTGGAGGGCGGCGGCGCCCCCGAGGCGGCGAAGGCCCTGAGCGTGCATCCGCAGACCGTGCGCTACCGCATGCGGCAGCTGGAGAAGCTCTTCGGACCCGGTCTGCGTGACCCCCGTACCCGGTTCGAACTGGAGATGGCGCTCCGCAGCCGTCGCCTGATGGCCCAGGTGCGGCGTCAGGCCTCGCGGGTGGGACGACGCACGGCACGCGTGGTCACGGCGGACTTCAGGCCCGTGGTCGTCGGGCGGATGGCTCGCGTCAACGGTCTGTGAGCAACCACGGCAAACCGGCCCGGCCCCGTCCGCACGGGGGCCGGGCCGGCTGCATGTGCGCCGGGCCAGGTGTTCACATGGCGGCCGGCGCGGCGGAAACCGCACCGTGCATCGTGGAGTTGATGTCCATCAGTTCCTCGTACGCCTGGGCACAGGGCCCGCACGCCGCCAGATGACGGGCCAGGCCGCGGGGCTGCTGCGTGCGGCTGCGCCGGACCGCCGAGCCGAGCATGTGGCTGTAGTGATCGCACCGGGCGTCGGCCGCGGTGTCCAGATGGGCGAGGAGAAACGCCTCGCGCAGTCCTTCCCTGGCCCGGAACGCCAGCGAGGTCACCGCGCTGGGGCTGATGCCCAGCAGCGCGGCGACCTCGTGCGGCGAGTCCTCCTCGACGAGCGTGTGCCATAAGACGGCCTGCCAGCGTGCGGGCAGGGTGTGGAAGGACCGGGCGAGGAGCCTGCGGTCCTCGCCGGCCAGCAGCCGGCGCTGCGGGTCGCCGCCGGCGGCCGCCTGCTGGCACCAGGAGTCGAACTCCGCTGTCAGCAGAGTCCTTTCGGCACCGTCGCTCCACTGCATTGCCGTGTGCCGGACGACGGCCAGCAGGTAAGCGCGCCAGGGCCCCCGCGGCCCGGCGCCGGAGCGGACGGCCTGCAAGGTCCGCAGGAAGGCCTCCGAGACGAGGTCTTCGGCGTCCTGCGGGGTACGGCAGCAGGTGCGCGCGTACGCGAGGGCGGCCCGCCGGTGGCGCCGGTAGAGGAGATCGCACACGGCCGCGTCCGCGGCCCCCGAGCCGAATCCCCTCCTGAGCCGGCGGGTGAGTTCCCCGTCGGAGGGCGGCGGCTTGCCCTCGCCCGGATGGTGCGGACCGTCCGCGGATTCACGAGAGCCGGACGTGGAGCCGGAGATGGAGCCGGACATGGCACTCCTCGTGTTCAGGACCCGGCTGGGCACAAGTGTGCGGTGTTGGCCCGAAGTCGGCTTCGGGCCAACACCTGTCCCGGGCGTGGCGCGGGGCGCGAGAGGGAGGAGCGCCTCGTCCGGGAGCTGGGGAGGTGATCCGCGGCGTCAGCGGCAGGCGCGCCCGCTGTTGATGCAGTTCACCGCGTTGGCCATCAGCCCGTCCGGCATCACGTTGATGAAGTCGTTGTGGTCGGTCACCGGCTTGTGGAGCTGCTCGGGGAAGCTGTCCACGGCGAATCGGGCCCCCGGGGCGACCCCGTACGTGAGCCGCTGCACCAGCTGCGGAATGGCGGTGAAGCCCTTCGGGCAGCGGCCGGCCTTGTCCGGGAAGGCCACGTGGGTGCGGTGGTTGGCGCTGTCGGCGTTGCGGCCGTCCCAGCAGCTCTGGAAGGTGAAGGTGCGCACCACGTCGCTGCCCTTGGGGCAGACCGGGTACTTGTCCTTCAGCTGGCGGTTCTCGAAGCCGGTGCAGCTCCACGAGGCGTTGGCGTTCGCGTTGCCGTTGGCGAACGCCTTGGCGTCACCGGTGATGATCCGCAGGAAGCGGGGCATGGCCTTCACCTTGCCCACGGGACTGCCCTTGAAGGTGATGCTCACCTGCTTCGGGCGCAGGATCGTGCCGACGTTCGCGTCCTGTCCGCCGCCGGGTGCCTTCGCGTCCTTCTCCGCCTTGCCGTCGCGCAGCCGCAGCACCGGCCAGTAGTAGCTGGACAGGTCGCCGTTGCTGCAGGTGGTGCCCGACTTGGCGAGGCTGTCGTTGGTGGAGAAGGCATCGGTGGTCTTGTTGCCCACGTAGTCGTGCATGTGGTGGGCGCCGTTGGAGACGCCGGGGGCGACGATCACGTTGTCGGGGTTGGAGTGGCCGTTCTCGTTGCGTCCGCAGCTCGAACTGAACGACCCGGTCGAGGCCCCGGCGGCCGCACCGGGCGCGCGCACGTTCGGCCGGACCTTGGTGATGTCGGTGAAGTCGCTCCGCGCCGGGCCGCCCTTCCCGCCGATGGTCCGGGCGGCGGCGGCGCCCGCATCCGTGGAGGCGGCAGCCGGGGCGGCGGCCGGGTCCTCCTGGGCGGAGGCCTGCTTCATCTGGCACTCGCTCATGGACTTGAGCTCCTGCGGCGGGGCCGCGGAGCGGGCTATCGCGTCGGACACGCGGGTGATGGTTCCCTCGCGCTGCTTCTTCAGTTCCCCGAGGAGGGAGTTGCCCTGCGCCTCTCCGGCGGCGAGGCGTCGGTAGGCGTCGGCCACCTGCACGTCCAGCTGGGCGAGGTTCTCGTCGACCTCGGTCTTGGCCTGCTCGGGTACGGCGGTGAGTTTGTCACCCACGTCGGGGCAGTCGATGGTGGCGATCACCTGCGCCGCGCGGTCCCCGTTGCGGCTCCCGTCCTGGCCGGCGTTGGCGTTGCCGGCCACCACGGCGACCGCGCCGCCGCCCAGTACCAGGGCGGAGACCACGGCGAGGAGCTTGTTCGACAGCCGGGGGCGTTTATGGCCCTTTTCACTCATGCGATCACTTCACTTCACTTCGTCGGTCGGACATCGGACGGAGCAGGGGTCTTGCTGTCGGTGACGTTCAGCGCGTCGAAATCGACCAGCCCGCTGTCCTCAAGGACCGTGATGTGGTCCAGGACCGTGGTGTTGGCGGACGTGGCGAGGGCGCGGACCTTGGAGTTCTTGGTCTGCGCCCGGATCTGGGCGAGGAGCGCGAACACTTTTCCGTGCGCTCGGCGCAACAGCTGGACGAACAGTCGTTCGTACTCGTCCCCCTGAGCGCGGGTCAGCTGGTCGAGCCATCCCCGCTGCTGCTCGGAGGGCTGATTGGGCAGGTCGATCCCGAGGGCCTGACCGACCTGGATGACCTGCCGGTCCAGGTCGGTGTGGCCCGTCACCAGGTGCTCTCCGGCGGTCCGTATCGCAGGCCGCGTTCCGCGCTGCTGGGCCTGTCGCCCGGCGGGCAGCTCCCACAGGCCGGCGAGCCGTACCTTGCGTACGAAGTCCCGGTCCGCGGGGGTCAGCGGTCCGTACGCCGTACTCAGGATCCCCAGACCGTCGTCGTCGCCGGCCGGCACTCCCGACGCGGCCGCCGCTCGCCCGCTGAACTTGTCGACGGGGATGAGCAGCGCGACCAGCGTGAGGACGAGAGCGGTGATGACGAAGCCGGTTCCGACCGTGTACTTCGTGGCCACCGACAAGCTGCTGAGGGGCCGTCGGAATGACAGCACAGGGCCTCCTTGGTCCTAGGGCCGGGAGGGGTAGCGGGGCCGGAGGTTCCGCACGTGCTGTGCGGTGCACACCCGCATTCCCGGGGTGTGACGGGACGCTAGTGCCACGTGTGGTGCCCCGACGGGAGGACCATCACTATTGGATAAACATCCGGGCAAGCCCCCGGAGGGCTGATATCTTGCCGCGTTCGCAGGTGTCGTCACGCTTGCCCCCCGCGTCCCCGGCCTGCCGGGCCGATCTACGGCGAAGTCACCGATAACCGCCCCGAGTTGAGCGGTCGCTGACAGGATCGGCGCACCGATCCAGGGGGGTCCCATGCGTATCCGTGTGCTCTTGCACGCCGGTGTCACCGTTACCACCGTCATCGCCGTGCTGCTCACCGGCTGCGGCTCGACTCCGGCCGAGGAACTGGAGGACTGGTACTCCTCCGGAGGCGAAGCCCAGATCAGAACGCTCGCCGACGCCTCGGCCAGGGTCAACGAAGTGAGCATGCGCACGATCGACGTCCAGGGGACGGCGTGCCAGGAACTCCTGACCCATGTGGCCAAGGCCGAAAAGTTCGACCCCGTGCCGGACGAGGTCGCCCAGAGTTCCTGGAAGAAGGCCCTCGCTGCCTTCAGGCACGGGTCCTCCGAATGCACCGCCGGAGCCGGGAAGCAGGACGAGACCCAGGTCGGCCAGGGCGTCCGGGAGGTCCAGACCGATGGCATCCGCAGCCTCGCGGACACCACCTCGCGGATCAGGGCCGCCATCAAGGCCAAGTAACAAAGGCCAAGTGGTGCCGGTATCACCGCCGATGCCCCCGGGGCTCCTCCAGGGGCCGGCCGACCGAGGGCCTCTTCCCCGTCGCCGGCAGGTTCGCCGCCTACGGCTGGCTGGGCGCCCCCCACGTCGACGACGTGCTGACGCTCCATGGATCATCCACCGGCTCGTGGAACGCCCGCTGAGCCGCGTGCTGCGCGGCAGCCTGCGCCGCGGACTCCAGGACATCCGGTCGGACACCCCGGCCCGACCGGCTCTCTCCCGGCTCCCCGCCCGGCCCTCCGCGCCCGAAGCGGAACGCATTCCCTCCCTCCGCTGACTCGCGGCTGGTGCCCGTGGAGGAACTTGCCGCTTGACGGCAGGCCCTGAGCCGGCCGGAGGAGGCCTGTCTCCCTCGCCCGGGGGAGCGGGTCCCTCCGTGCGGAGGATGCTGCGGACCGGGACGAGCTGGAAGTTTGAAGGCAGCGGGCGAACGCCCGACTCCCTTCTCTCTGTGGAGGATTGACCATGCGCAAGCGCACCACCTGCGTCGCACTCGTCACCGCGGCCGTGGCGCTGGTAGTCGGAACCGCCGGCGGCGCCGCGGCGGCGCCCGTACCCGTGCCCGCCGAGCAACTCGCCCTGCGCAGCTGGACCCTGCTCAACGAGCACGGCCCGGGCGCCAACCCCGGCGAGCGGCTCACCGCCTGGGTTGACGCCCGGACCGTCGACGGCCGCACCCGCGGGCACGCCGTCGTCCAGCACGTGTTCATCGGGAAGGGCACCGTTCGGGTCGAGTTCGACGTCGATTGCCTGACCTCCGACGGTGGCGCCGTCACCGTTACCGGGCCGGTCGCCACGGCCACCGCCACCCCGGCCGACGGCCGGCCGCCGACCACCGGGCCGGCCGGCTGGCACCCCGAGACCGGGCTCACCTTCTACCCGGCCGACGAGCACGGCGAGCGCCGGGTCGGCTGGGCCGGCGCCGACCTGCTGGACCCGAGCAAGCCCGCCCGGGCCACCAAGTGCACCCCGCTCCCGGCCGACCTCTGGGTCATCGAAGGCCGGACCGTCGTCCACGAGTGACGCCCAGGACCTCCGTACGCCGCATGGAGGTCAGCCGACCGACGCCATCAGGGACGTACGGGCGCGGGCCACGCGCGAGCGGACGGTGCCGATCGGGCAGCCGATGGCCGTGGCCGCCTCCGCGTACGGGAGGCCGAGGAGCTGGGTGAGGACGAAGGCCTCCCGGCGTTCGGACGGTATCGCCTCCAGCAGCTCCGCCAGGGCGATGCCGTCCTCGAAGCCGGGGACGCCGTACGGCTGGGCCTGCTCGGCGGCCGTCTGCCAGTCGTGCCGGTCCGAGAGTCTGGGCCGCGCGGCGGCGTGCCGCAGGCTGTCCACGACGGTGCGCCGGGCGATGGACAGGAGCCAGGTGCGTGCCGAGGACCGGCCTTCGAACCGGTGGAGGCCGGCGAGCGCGCGGAGGAACACGTCCTGGGTGAGGTCGTCGGCGGCCTGGGTGTCGGCGCTGAGGTAGGCCACGTACCGCCAGACGTCGCGGTGGAGCGCGCGGACGAAGCGGTCGGCCTTCGCGGGGTCGCCGTCGCGGGCGGCGAGTGCCAGTCGGGTCACCGCCGCGTCCGAGCCGGGAGTGTGCCGGGACGGCCTTTCGCCGACGGGACGGTTCTGGGTGGTCAGGGCAGGAGTCATCGCCAAAGGTCCTTACGGGCAAGGGGTGTCCGGCGCCGCCGAAGCGGGGCCGGTGAGGGGGTTACGGCCTGCCGGAGGGCATGGCCGATGCCCGAGGCGCGAAGTGCGTGCGAGAGCGCAGCCGCCGACGCGTGCTCGGGGAACCGGCTGTCAGAGGACAGCGGTTCCCTTCGGCGGACCCCGTGAAGTGATGGCGTGTACGAGGAAGAGCCGCTGCGGCGCGCGGCGTCGGCGCGGGCGGCGTACGCGGACGCGCGGCCGGAGCCCGGCCGCGGGCGGGCACAGGAGCAGGCGCAGCGGAGTCCAGAGCCATCCGGCGACGGCGCGCACGACGCGGAAGACGGCCCGCTCTCCGTGCGCGAGCCACAGACCGCACAGCACGGCGGCCAGCAGGTGGGCGGTCAGCATCCCGCCGGTTGACATGCCGGCCGCCCCATGGCCGACATCCGCCAGGGGTCCGGCACTTGGAACGCCCGGGACGGTGTGCGCCATCTCGTGCGCGGCGTGGTGTACGTGGGCAGCCGCCTCCGGTACGGGGGAAACGGGCGGCAGGAACGGAAGGGACGGCTGGACGAGGGACTGGGCCAGGGAGAAACCTGCGTGCAGCGCGGCCTGGACGGCGACGGCCGCGGCGGTGACGGCGAGCAGCCCGCGCTCCCGGCCGGACAGCGCCCAGGCCGTTGCCGCCGTGGCGGCGAACGCGGCGGACAGCGCCCACCAAGGCACCGGCGTACCCGACATGAGGATGTGGCCGGTGGCCGTGAGCAGCACGCACACGGCTGCGAACATCGCAGCCCGTACGGCTCGGAACAGGAGGCCTGGCGTCATTGCGGGCTCATCCTCGCACCAGCTTTCCGAGCCGCGCACCAGGGTGCGCACTTCCGGACAACTTCCCGTGTGGTGCAGGGCACAACGGAGCCGGGGAACCGATCCGCCGCGCCTCCCGACTGCCTACCCGGCCCGTCGAAGGGTTCAACATCCGGGGAACGGAGACTTCTGTGGCGGCGGAGAGGACGGCGACCGTGTCGCCTGCGGGGAGGGCGGACGGCGAGCCGGGCCGCCCGCTGACGGCGCTGCTCACCTGCGCCATGGCGTTCTCGATGCTGCAGTTGTTCCTGCTCGGTGCGCTGGGGCCGCGCCTGGTCGGCGAGTCGGTGGTGTCGCCCGCGGTGCTGGGGCTGACGACCACGGTCGGTTTCGGGACCGCCGCGGTACTGTCCCCGGCGGGCGGCCGGATCGTGGACCGCATCGGTCCGCGCCGCTCCCTGGTGGTCCTGCTGCTGCTCTCCGCCGTGGCGCTCGCCCTCATCGGCGCCGCGCCCGGCCCCGGGGTGCTGCTGGCCGCCGTCGCGCTGGGTGGCGTACCGCAGGCGTTGGCCAACCCCGCCACGAACAAAGCCGTCCTGCGCGCGGTCGCGCCCTCGCGGCGCGGCGCGGTGACGGGACTCAAGCAGTCCGGTGTCCAACTCGGCGCCTTCGCCGCCGGATTGCCGCTGGCCGCGCTCGCGGGCGGGATCGGCTGGCGGGGCGCCCTGTGGACGGGGGCGGGTGCGGCCGCGCTCGCCGGGCTGTGGGCGCTGCGCGCACTGCCGGCCGACCCTCCGCCGCCCGCCGCGGGCCCCCGTACCTCGCTCGTGCCGCGGGGCATGGTGGCCTGGCTCGCGGTCTTCTCGCTGTTCCTCGGTGCCGGGATCGCCTCCGTCAACACCTATCTCGCCCTGTTCGGCGCGCAGCGCCTCGGTATGGGCCCGACGGCGGCAGGCGCTCTGGTCGCCGTCCTGGGGGTGGCGGGGATCGCGGGCCGGGTGGGGTGGTCGAGGGCGGCCCGGCCCGGGCGCGCCGAGTGGCTGCCGGGATGGCTCGCGTGCGGTGCGCTGGGTGCGGCGGCTCTGCTGGGAGGCGCTCTCGTCGCGAGTCCGCTGGTGTGGGCCGGCGCGGTCGCCGTCGGCGTGTTCGCCGTGTCCGGCAACGCCGTCTCGATGGTGCTCGTCATGCAGCGGGCCCTGCCCGGCCGGGCCGGACAGGACTCGGCGCTGGTCGCGGCCGGTTTCTTCGCCGGATTCGCGGTGGGGCCGCCCCTGTTCGGCCTGCTCGCGCAGAGCGGACGGTACGGGCCGGGCTGGCTGCTGGTGGCGGCGGAGTTCGCGGCGGCGGGAGCCGTCGCGTTCTTCTGGGCCGTACGGGACGGGCAGGACGGGCAGGACGAGAGCGACGGGCGGGCGGGGCACGACGGGCACCGTCGGCGGGAAGAGGCGTCGTGAGCGCCACGAGGTCCGAGGACTGGGCCGGCCGCGCGCTGGCCGCCGTCATCGAACGGGTCGCGGTGACCGCGGCGGAAGTGGGCACGCGCTTCCCCCTGTACGCCGAGCCCGCCGACGGGCGGTGGACGACCACCGGCCGTGGTTCGTGGACCGGCGGGTTCTGGGCCGGTCTGCTGTGGCTGCGCGCGCGGTACACCGGTGAAGCCGCCGACCGGCGCGCCGCCGCCGCGTGCACGGCCCGGCTCGCGCCGTGGGCGGACGCCGACACCGCCACCCGCGGGCTGATCCTCTGGTACGGGACCTCCCCGGCCGGGGACGACGCCGAAGCCGCCGCCCTGCGCGAGCGGGCGGCCCGGGCCTGCCTGTCGGCCTACGACCCCGGACTAGGGCTGCTGCCCTGGGGGAACGCGCTGGGCGGGCCGCGCCTGCTGGCCCGCGTGGACGGCGTGCCCGGTACGGTGCCCCTCCTGGCCGGCGCCGGGCCGCACGGCGCGGCGGCGGCAGCTGCCCATCTCCACCGACACCTGGAACTCTGCCTCGGCGCGGGCGGTGCGCGGCGGCCGTGGCTGCGGCCCGCCTGGCGCTTCGACGAGGCCGCGGGCTGGCAGCCCTGCGAGGATCCGCCGCCAGGCTGGAGCCGCGGGGCGGCCTGGCTGCTCCTCGCGGTGGCCGACGCCCTGCTGCTCCCGGACATGGCGAGGACCGGTTCCGCCCGGCTCGACGGGGCGGCCCGGCAACTCCTGTCGCGCGGAGGGGGCCTGGCCGGACCGCTCGTACCTCCCGCCGACGCGTCCCGGCCGGACGGGCCCCTCGACACCTCGGCCGCCGCGATCACCGCGGTCGCCCTGCTGAAGCTCGCGCGCGTGCCCGGCCCGAGGTCGGCGGCGTACTCGGACCGGGCCGAGGCGATCCTGCGCCGCCTCGCGCGGGACCATCTCACGGGCCCCGGCCCCGGCCGCCCGGCCGGGATGCTGCTGGACGGCTGCTACGACGCCGGGAAGGAGCCGGGCGTCCGGCACGAACTCGTCTGGGGCGACTTCTTCCTGGCGCTCGGGCTGGCCGCGCTGGCCGGAGTCGTCGACATCACCCGCGTGTAGGACCTGGCCCGGAGGGTTCCCCGCCTCCGTATCCGCGCAGGACGCGCCGGGCCACGGAGGTGATGTGGAGCTCGTCCGGGCCGTCGAGGATGCGGGCCGCCCGGCCGGTACGCAAGAGCGCCGGCAGCGGGGTGTCCGGACCGAGCCCGGCGGCGCCGTGCACCTGGATGGCGCAGTCCGCGACCTGCTGGAGCATGCGGGCGGCGGCGACCTTGGCCAGCCCCACCTCCGTGCGGGCGTCCTGCCCCGAGCCGACCAGGGCCACCGCCTCGTGCACCAGCGGCCGGGTGGTCCGCAGCGCGAGCAGGGCGTCGAAGACGTGCTGCTGGACCAGTTGGTGGTCGGCGAGCGGTCCCCGCGATCCGCGCCGGGTGGCGGCCCGTTCACACATGAGGTCGAAGGCGCGCTGGGCCTGGCCGAGCCAGCGCAGACACCGCAGCGTACGGCCGAGCTGGAGCCGCTCGCCCGCGATGGTGAGGGCGCTGCCGGGCTCGCCGAGCAGGTGGTCCGCGGGCACCGGGACCCGGTCGAGCGCGATCTCGTACTGGCCCGCCGCGCCGAGCACGGGAAGCTCGCGGACCACCCGGAAGCCGGGGGAGCGGGTGGGCACCAGCAGCAGGGACAGCCCCCCGCGGTCTCCTGCGGTCCCCTCCGTACGGGCCATGACGGTCACCAGGTCGGCGCCCGCGGCGCCCGAGGTGAACCATTTGCGGCCGGTGACGACCCAGCTGCCGTCCGGCCGGCGCTCCGCCCGGGTGCCCGTCAGGAAGGGGTCGGTGCCCGGGACGTCCGGCTCGGTCATGGCATAGCAGGTACGCAACTCCCCGGCGACCAGGGGCTTCAGGTACTCCTCGCGGACCCGCGTCCCCCCGTGCCGCGCCAGCATCGTCACATCGAGCAGGGGCGCGGACCCCAGCGCGGCGGGCCCGTGATCACTGGCGCCCTCGGCCTCGGCCAGCTCGGCGTACGCCCCGAAGGACAGCCCGCCACCGCCCAGTTCCACGGGGAGCGGCAGCGCCCAGAGCTCCTCGTCCCGGGCGCGGCGGCGCAGTCCGGCCAGCGCCGCGGCCGCCTCGGGGCCGCCCGCGTCCAGTACGGACTCCAGCGGGATCACCCGGGTACGGACGAACCGGTCGATCCTCGCTCTCAACTCAACTTCCTCGATGGCGCGTTGCGCGCGGGGGGAGTGGTGGGCCGGGTCCGGTGCTGTCACTGCTCTCTCCTCGTTCCCGCTCATTCCCGGGAACTCATGGGAACGGCTGTCCGACTGTCTGTCCGTGGAACTGGTCGGGTGCGGACGCTCCCGGGTTCCCCGCGATCCGTAAGACCCGGGCGACGGCCACCGCCGCGCCAGGAGAGGAGAGGCATGGCGTCACCAGCCACCACGCAGACGGTCCGGCCGCTCGACACACTGCGCTTCGACACCTCGGGGCCGCCGCAGATCACGAGCGTCGCCGCCGACCACCTGCGCCTGCTCGGCGCGCGAACGGACCACCCCGGCGGGGGACACGGCGCCGCCGGCATCACGCTCACCGGCGGGGACTTCGCGCCGGCCCGCGCGCTCGCCACCTGGGCGCGTCCCGCGAGCGGACTCGCCGACGAGGCCATGGTGCAGGCCGCCACCGGCATCATGGCCGTGCACGGCCGCAGGGACGGCGGCCCGCGCGGCCTGGCCGTCGACTTCGCCGCCACGGCCACCGCCGTCCTGGCGGTGCAGGGGCTGCTCGCGGGCCTGGTGGGCCAGGCCCGAGGCGGCCCGGCCGCCCAGGTGACCACCAGCGCGGACCGGGCGGGGCTGCTCGCGGTGTCCCAGTACCTCGCCGCCGCCGGGGCCGACGAAGGGGAGGCCTGCGAACTCGCGCCGGGAGGACCCCCGTTCACCTCCGCCGAGGGCCTCGTCTTCGAGCTGGAGACGCTCGACCCCGGTGCCTGGGCCGCGTTCTGGCGGGACCTGAAGGCACCCGCCGATGCGATGCGGGCGGGCTGGCGGCCCTTCCAGTTCCGGTACGCGACCGCCTGCGCCCCCTTCCCGCAGGCCCTGCACGCGGTGACGCGGGCCCACGGCTGGGCACGGATCCGTCAGGCCGCGGCCCTCTCCGGTGCCGAGGTGTGCGTCCTCGGCAGCCTCGCGGAACGGGCCGGCGAACACGACGGCGCCGCGCCCTGGTCCCTGGTCCCGCTGGGTTCCGGGCCCCTGATCAGCAGGCCGGGTCCGTTCTCCCCCGGCCGGCCACTGGCCGGACTCACCGTGCTGGAGGCCGGCCGCCGCATCCAGGCACCGCTCGCCGCCCACCTGCTCGGACTGCTCGGCGCCGAGGTGATCCGGATCGAGCCGCCGGGCGGGGACCCGCTGCGCGGCATGCCCCCGGCCTGCTCCGGAACCTCGGCCCGCTGGCTCGCCCTCAACCGCGGCAAGCAGGCCGTCGAGATCGACATCAAGGCGGAGGCGGACCGGGACCGGCTGCGGGAGCTCGCGGCGACGGCCGATGTGTTCCTGCACAACTGGGCGCCGGGCAAGGCCGCCGAACTCGGCCTCGACGCGGACGACCTCGCACGGGTCAATCCGGCGCTGGTGTACGCGTACACCAGCGGATGGGCCGACCGGCTCCGGGACGCCCCGATGGGCACCGACTTCATGGTCCAGGCCCGCACCGGCGTCGGCGAAGCCGTCCGCCCCGAAGACGAGCCCGCGGCCCCTTCGCTGATGACCCTGCTCGACGTACTCGGCGGGCTGCACGGCGCCGAGGCCGTACTCGCCGGGCTCCTGCTGCGCGAGCGCACCGGCCGCGGCGCACGGGTGGACTCCTCCCTGCTCGGCGCCGCCGACACGCTGACCGCCCCCGCCCTGCGCCGGGCGGCCCGGGGTGAGAACCCCCGTGGCCCGGCCGGATTCCGCCGACCGCTGCCGACGGCCGACGGCTGGATCGCCCCCGCCGACGTCTGTGCCCCCGCGGCCGCCGCGTACGACCTGCGCGCGCTGGCGACCGACGAAGCCCTGCGGCAGCTGCGCGACCACGGACTGACGGCGACCGCCGTCACCACCGACCTGTCCGAACTGCACCACGACCCGCGTTTCGCCGGCTCGATCAGCCGCGACGCGCACGGTGCCCCCGCAGTTCCCGACCCCTGGAGCTTCGCGTGACTGTCGCACTGCACGACCTGCTGCCCGCCGCACTGCGCCGGTCCTGGGTGGTCGACGGCACCTGCCCGGACCTCGATCTCTACAGCCTCTTCCGGGCCCGCCAGATCGCCGACCTGCACCGGACCGCCGTCCTCGACGCCAAGGGCGCACTCTGCTACACCGCGCTGGACCGCAAGGCGCGATGTCTGGCCGCCGGCCTCGAAGAACTCGGCATCGGCCCGGGCGACGTGGTCGGCGTACAGCTCCCCAACGACCGCGGCGCCGTCATCGCCGATCTGGCGCTGGCCGCCCTCGGGGCGGTCGCGCTCCCGTTCCCCGTCGGCCGCAGTGCCCTGGAGGCCGAGTGCCTGCTGCGCCGGGCCGAGGCGGTCGCCGTCATCGCCGCGACCGAGCACCGTGGTTCCCGGCACGCGGCGGATCTGGCGGTCCTCGCGGGAGCGCTGCCGTCTCTCCGCCATGTCGTCGCCGCGGGCCCCGGTACCGCACCTGAAGAAACGATTCCGCTGGCGCGGCTGATGCGCTCCGACCCCAGCGGATTCGTCCCCGCCCGGCCCGACCCCGACAGCGCGGCCCGCATCCTCGTCTCGTCCGGCTCGGAAGCCGAGCCGAAGATGATCGCGTACTCGCACAATGCGCTGGCCGGCGGGCGGGGGAACTTCCTCGCCTCCCTCATCCCCGACCGGATCCCGCCGCGCTGCCTCTTCCTCGTACCGCTGGCCTCCGCCTTCGGGTCCAACGGCACCGCCGTCACGCTCGCCCGGCACGGCGGGACCCTCGTCCTGCTCGACCACTTCAGCGCGGAGGCGGCGATCGCGGCGGTACGCGAACACGAGCCGACCCACGTCCTGGGCGTTCCCACCATGGTCCGCATGATGCTCGAACGCCTCGACGAGACGGGCGAGGAGCTGCCCGCGCCCACCGCGCTGATCCTCGGCGGGGCCCCGCTCGACGAGACCACGGCCGCCGCCGCGGCGCAGGCGTTCGGCTGTCCCGTCGTGAACCTCTACGGTTCCGCCGACGGGGTCAACTGCCATACGGGGCTGGGCCGCATGGTCCCGCCCACCGACGGCTCGGGCGTGGTCGCGGGCCACCCCGACCCCCGGGTCGCCACGATCCGCATCGCCGACCCCGACACCCACGAGCCGCTGGCCGAGGGAGACATCGGGGAGATCATCTCGCGCGGCCCGATGACCCCGCTCTGCTACGTGGGCGCCCCCGACCTGGACGCCCGGTACCGGACGCCCGACGGCTGGGTCCGCACCGGCGACCTCGGCTATCTCGACGCGGACAGCGTCCTGCACGTCGTCGGCCGGCTCAAGGACATCGTGATCCGCGGCGGCGCCAACATCAGCCCCGCCGAGGTGGAGCGCGAGCTCACGGCGCACCCCCAGGTCCGGGACGTGGTCTGCGTCGGCGTCCCCGACCCGCTGATGGGGGAGCGGCTGGCGGCCTGCGTGGTGGCGCGGGGCGGGCGGCCCCCCACCCTCGCCTCGCTCGGCGACCACCTGACAGGGCGCGGGCTGGAGCGGCGCAAACACCCCGAGCGGCTCCTCGTACTCGACGAGCTGCCTCTGACGGCGGCCGGCAAGCCGGACCGGGCGGCGCTGCGCGAGCGCCTGGCGGAAAGCCTGACGGAGAACTTGACGGAGCGCCTGACCGAGGTCCCGGCCGCGCGCCTGACCGAGAGTCTGCCGCAGCATCGCAAGGGCGCGGGCGCCTCGGCCCCGCTCGCACAGGCGGGATGACAGCGGGGCCCGGCGGCTTCATGCCGCCGGGCCCCTTCCCGCCCTGCCGTCCGCTCAGGAGGCGGCCATGGCCTTCTTCAGCTCGGCAGCCGCGTTGCGGTAGACCGGCAGCAGGTCGAGGTCCTCACCCGGGTAGTTGACGATCTTCACCTGCCTGGCGCCCGAATCGGGCAGGACCGTGCCGGTGGACATGTGCGCGTTGTCCAGTACGAGCGCCGGCTTCTTCGCGGAGAGCTCGGCGAGCTGCGCCGGGGTCACGGCCTCGGGCCCGTACGTGCCCACCACGGTGGCGCCCGAGAGCTTCGCCGACCACGCGGTGAAGACCTGGGCCACCACGGAGGGGCTCTTGCCGCCGGGCCAGGCGGCCTGGAGTTCCTGGTTCAGCTTCGCGTATTCGGTGTCGAAGCCGGACTTCCACGTGGCGGCCGCGTTCTCGGTGCCGAACAGCTTGCCCAGTTTGTCGACCTCGGCGTTCACCTTGCCGGGGTCGTTGTCCAGGTTCACCTCGACCAGCTTCGCCTTGGAACCGGCCGCCTCCTTGATCTTCGCGGCGTACGGCTCGAAGGGCGCGTACAGCACGAAGTCGGCCTCGGCCACGGCGGCGAGGTCGGAGGGCTTCGGGTCGTAGTCCGGCGCGTGATGCACGGACTGCGGCACGATGACCTTGATGTCCTCGGCTCCGGCCGCCTTCGCGAGGGCGCCCTCCCAGGTGGTGGTGACGACCACGACCGGCTTCCCGTCGTGCTGCTGCTTGCCGTCCTTGGACGAGGCGTCACTCCCGCAGCCGGCGGCCAGGAAGAGTGCCGTGCTCAGTGCGAGGAGGGAAGGGATACGGACGCGGGTGCGCGCCATGAGCTGATTCTCCGTTCGGGTATGAGATGGACGGCGAGGACCAGTACCCCCGCCGTCAGGACGAGGACCGGCCCCGGCGGCCAGTCCAGCCACAGGGCCAGGAGGAACCCCGTCAGGTTCACCGCGACACCGATGCCGACCGCCCACAGGGTGATCGACCTCAGCGAGCTGCCGAGGCGGCGCGCGGCGAGTGCGGGCAGCAGGGTCAGGGCGTCGACGAGCAGAGCGCCGGTGAGTTTGATCGCCCCGGCGACCGCGACGGCGACCAGTACCAGGAGCGCCGCGGTCAGTGCCCGCACCGGGACCCCGGAGCACTGCGCGAGCTCACGGTCGTACAGCAGCAGGGCGATCTCGCGCCGCCGCCACCAGAACAGGGCGGGTACGACGACGGCCAGTACGCCCAGCACCACGAGGTCGGCCGTGCCCACCGACAGGATCGAACCCCACAACAGGGCGAAGGCGCCGGAGGCGTTGACCCCCGACACGGCCAGGACGAGCAGCGCGGCGGCGATGGCCAGGCTCATCAGCAAGCCCATCGCCCCCGACAGCCCGTCCGGAGTGCGGGCGAGCGGCGCCACGCCCGCACCGGCCAGGGCGCAGGCCACCAGCGCGCACAGCATGGGATCGAGTCCGGTGAGCAGGCCGACGGCGATGCCCAGCAGCGCGACGTGCATCATCGCGAACCGGACCGGCATGATGTCGAGCCCGACGATGACCACTCCGATGACCGGCAGGCCGATCGCGGCCAGCAGCAGGGCCAAGCCGGCCCGCTGCACGGACAGCAGGTGGAGGAGCGTGCCGAGATCGGCGGTGGCGAGGGTCACCGGACCTCCCGCAGCCGGCCCGCGGCCATCTCCACTACGCGGTCGCAGCGTTCGGCCAGCGCGCGGTCGTGCGTCACCACGACGAGCGTCACCGGCAGGGAGGCCAGGACGTCCGCGGCCTCCGACTGGCCGTCGAAGTCGAGGGCGGCGGTGGGCTCGTCGGCCAGGAGCACCTGGGCGCCGGCGGCCACGCAGCCGATCGCCCGGGCCAGGTACATGCGCTGCAACTGCCCGCCGGACAGGGTGTGCAGGGGCCGCTCGGTCAGCGGACCCACCCCCAGCCGGCCCGCGGCCTCGGCCGCCTCCGCCGGAGCGCCGCCGGCGGCCAGCAGTTCGGCGCCGAGGAGGGGGAAGCGGCCGGCGGCGGGTTTCTGCGGGATCCAGGCGCAGGCCCGGCGCCGCCACGCCCACTCGGCGGGCGAGCGGGCGTCCCGGCCGCCGACCAGGATCGAGCCCGTCACCTGGCGGTGCAGGCCGAGGACGGCGCGCAGGAGCGTGGTCTTGCCCGAGCCGTTGGTCCCGGTCAGTGCCACGCGTTCACCGGCTGCGATCTCCAGATCCACGTCGGCGACGGCCTCCACCCGGCCGTGCCGGCAGGCGACCTCCCGCATGCGTACATCCAGCCCGCCCATCACACGCCTCTCGATCGTCCGCCGCCGCGTGGGAAGACGACGTTCCGTCTCCCACGCGGCAGTAGTCGGATGCCGGGGGGCTGGGGTTCCCGCCGAGCGGAAACCGTTTCCGTACGGGTTGCAGCCGGACGGCCTGCTCGACCACTCGCAGGAGGTGGTACGGCCGCGTGCGGAGCCCGGAGGACAGGCCCTAAGCGGCCTCGGGGAAGTAGGGCACGTCCCCGCGTCGTCCGGCCCCGAGGCCGCTTAGCGCTCCATCAGGCACACGTGCGGCGTGAGCGGTCTCGCTTCGGGGTGGTGGTTCTCGACCAGGCACGGCATCCCGGTGGTACTGCTCACCGACAAGCGCGGTTTCTGCCGTGCCATCCCGGACTGGAGTTCCCGGTAGATGTCCAGGGCGTTCAGATGGGCAGGTGCGTCGGGCACTCCTTCGCGCAGCACCTTGAGCAGGGTCTCGGTGAAGCCGCTGTGCAGGAACGCGGCCTCACGAGGCCCGCAGGAGGAGATGACGGTGCAGTCTTCGAGCCTCGAAGCGCCGATCATCACCGACCCTGCGTAGGAGCAGTCGAGGAAGAGGACCACGTGTGCCGCGGTGCGCCTGAGGGACCCGAGCAGGTCGGAGATGTAGACCTGCGACCACGGCTCGGACGCTATCGAGTCCCTGGCGGGAAAGTAGAGATCGTCGGTCTCGCTCAACTCGCCGAGCCCCGAAAGGTGGACGAGGAGGAGATCCTCCGCCTCCGATGCCGCCCGGACGACCGTCCGCATGATCTGGTCTCGGCCGGCGTTCTGGAGGGCGTAACGGTGCTCCTCCGCGAAACCTGCTCCGGACGGGTGCACCAGTGCCTGATCGAGTCCGGCGATGAAGCTCTCGTGGAGATCGTGAAAATCGGGGTCGTCGAAACGGAACGACTCCACGACGACGGCCCGGGACCGGGACATGTCCAGTCTCCGCGGATGGCCCGGAGACCCGGTGCCGGATCCGTGCGCGACGTTCCTGACGATCACTGTCCGGTTGGCGCTGTGCGTGTTGTACTGCTCGGGCAGCGGCCAATTGCTGCGGCGCATGCGCTGCCGGGTCTCCTGGTAGAGGGACTCCATGGAAAGTCCCGCGCCGGCTCCGGGAATCCCCTCGCAGATCACCTCCAGCAACGCCCCTGTGAAGGCCGTGTGCTCGGCGCCGATCGGCGCCTTGGCCTTCTTCGTACCGGAAGTCGCCGTGAGGACGTAGACCCCCTCCGCCTTCAACTGGTCGGAGATCTCCGAAGCCTCGTCGCCCATGAGGTCTTTCGCGCCGCGGCCGCTGAAGCAGCAGTCCAGAACGATGATCTTGACCGGCGCCGCCGCCGACTTGACCACATCGGCGACGTACGAGAACGGGAGGGTCGTCCAGGCCCTCCCCGGATCGCTGTCACGGAACGTCAGGTGCAGTTCGGACTGGCTTCCCACGAGCACGCCGTGGCCGGAGTAGTAGAAGAGGAGGACGTCCTCCGCGCCCTTCGCCGACTTCTCCAGGGTGGCCATCGCCTCGGCGGGCCGGGCATCGGCGCCCACCACGTCCACGCGCTCCGTGGGAAAACCGACCATCGTGGGGTCCGAGAGGATCGACTGGAGGCGGTGGACGTTGTTCGGAACGGCAGGCAGGTCCGGGAGCCTGTCGTGCTCGAACGAATCGATCCCCACGAGCACGGCGCCCGACTGCGACAGGTCCGGGAAGTCGTTCGGGATCACTTCTCCTGGATCTCCCGGAGGATCGACTCGGCGACCGCCTCGGGGTCGTCCACGTCGGCACTGTCGATCTCCACCTCGGTGTCCCCCTGCCGCACGCGAATGCGCGTGCGGCGGCCACGGGACTCCAGCCAGACGCCCACGGCGGTCACGACCGCGACGAGAACCCCGTCCGGCTCCAGCAGGACCTGCACGGCGTCCGCCAAGGGGCCCATTTCGTCAGGCCGTTGCTCGGACTCCAGCACGGTGACGGTGGCCTTGGCCGCGCGTACGTCCGCGTCCCGCGCCAGCCAGTCGGCCAGGCTTCGGATGTCCGCCCCCGTCGGATCGGATTCCACCCGAACCTCGAACTCCATGACCGCTCCTCCGCGTTCGTTTCCGCACGTAGGCGCGACGGTACCTCCGCCGGAGCGAGGAGGCGGCCGGTTTTCCCGAAACCCGGTCTTCTCCTCCGATCTTGGAGGGCGCAGGCTCAGTGCTGCTCGCCCGCGACGAGGAGCTCGCCCACCGTGTCCGCGAGGACGGCGCGGGCCGCGGGGGGCATCGCGGCGTCGGTGACGAACCAGTCGGCCTGGTCCAGCGCCGCGAATCCGCTGAGTCCGACCACTCCCCACTTGCTGTGGTCGGCCACGACGGCGACCCGCCGTGCCGAGGCGACCAGTGCCCGGTTGGTCTGTGCCTCCATGAGATTGGGGGTGGTCAGCCCGGCCTCCTCCGTCACCCCGTGCGCGCCGAGGACGAGCAGATCCACGTGGAGGGAACCGATCGCCAGGTCGGCGAGCGGTCCGACCAGCGCGGCCGAGGGGGTGGGGGAGCCGCCGGTGAGCAGCAGGGCCGGGGCACCGGCCGCCGGATCCCCGCCGGCCGCCCGCACCAGCTCCGCCACCGGAAGGGAGTTGGTGACGATCGTGAGCCGCGGGACGCCGAGCAGCCGTGCGGCGACCGCGTGCGCGGTCGTGCCGCCCGAGACCGCGACCACGCTCCCCGGTTCCACCAGGGCCGCGGCCGTCTCCGCGATGGCGGCCTTGGCGGCGCCCTCCAGGTCGGCCTTGGCGTCGAATCCCGGCTCGTGGCCACTGGTCCCGGCCGCGGCGACGGCCCCGCCGTAGACCTTCTCCACGGCGCCGCGCCGGGCGAGGGCATCCAGGTCCCGGCGGATGGTCATGTCCGAGACGCCGAGCTGCCCGACCAGGTCCGCCACGCGGACCGCGCCGTCGCGGCGGACCGCGTCCAGGATGAGCGCACGTCGCTGGTGGGCCAGCTGAGCAGCCTGCTCGGCCACGGTCACTCCCGCGTGTCGGCGAATCCGGTCAGAAGGCAGCAAGATAGCACAGCAATGTTGTTGAAGTATGGGGGAGTCCGGGACATGTTGGCCGCCTCACTGGTGATTGGTGTTGAGGTCTGTTTATTCTTGCCAGGTGAAGAAAACACTCGCGAAACTCGCGGACGGTCGCGAACTGATCTACTTCGACACCGACGAGAGCGCCGTACGCGAGGCGCCCGACCGGCGCCCCCTGGACCGTGTGCAGAGCCGCCCGGAACTGCGGCAGGACGAGGCGACCGGCGACTGGATCACGATCGCCTCCCACCGGCAGGGCCGCACCTACCACCCGCCGGCCGGCGAATGCCCGCTCTGCCCCTCCCGGGACGGCAGGCTCGGAGAGATCCCCGCCGCCGACTACGAGGTGGCCGTCTTCGAGAACCGCTTCCCCTCCCTCGCGGGCGCGGCCGGCCGCTGCGAGGTCGTGTGCTTCACCCCGGACCACGAGGCCCGCTTCGCCGACCTCACCCCGGCCGCCGCTCGCCTGGTCCTGGACACGTGGACCGACCGCACCGCGGAGCTCTCCGCCCTCCCGGGCGTCGAGCAGGTGTACTGCTTCGAGAACCGGGGCGTCGAGATCGGGGTGACGCTCCCTCACCCGCACGGCCAGATCTACGCCTTCCCCTTCACCACGCCGCGCACCGTCAAGATGGCCGCCGCCGCGGCCGCCCACCGCGCCGCCACCGGCCGCAACCTGTTCGAGGACCTGCTGGCAGGCGCGCGCGCCGCCACCGAGCGCGTGGTGACGGCCGGGGAGCACTGGACGGCCTTCGTGCCGTACGCCGCCCGCTGGCCCTACGAGGTGCACCTCTACCCGCACCGCCGCGTCCCCGACCTGACCCGTCTCACCGAGGCCGAGCGGGCCGAGTTCCCCGGCATCTACCTGGACCTGCTGCGCCGCTTCGACCGGCTCTTCCCCGTCCCCGGGCAGCCGGAGGGCGCGGCTCCCACGCCGTACGTCTCCGCCTGGCACCAGGCTCCGCGCACCGGAGGCGCTGAACTGGCCCTGCACCTGGAGCTGTTCACCGTCCGCCGGACCGCCGACAAGCTGAAGTTCCTCGCCGGGACGGAGTCCGGGACGGAAGCCTTCATCAACGACGTGGCCCCCGAGGCGGCCGCGCAGCGACTTCGGGAGGCCCTCTCGTGAACCGTACGGACCAGTCGGACCAGTCGGACCAACCGGACCGGTGGGACGAGTCCGACGACGACAGCCGTGCCGACCGGGTGGCGGACGCCTTCCGACGGCTCTTCGGCGACTCTCCGGACGGGGTCTGGGCGGCACCGGGCCGGGTCAACCTGATCGGCGAACACACCGACTACAACGACGGGTTCGCCCTCCCGATGGCCCTCCCCCAGAGCACCCTGCTCGCCGCCCGCGGCCGTACGGACGGGCGGCTGCGGCTGCACAGCGCACAAGGTGACGGCCGGATCACCGAACTGGCCGTGGCCGCGCTGGCCCCCGGCACCGTGACCGGCTGGGCAGGCTACCCGGCCGGCGTGGTCTGGGCACTCGCCGAGGCGGGACACCCGGTCGGGGGCGCGGACCTCCACTTCGACAGCACGGTGCCCACCGGCGCCGGACTCTCCTCCTCCGCCGCGCTGGAGTGCGCGGTGGCCGTCGCGTACGACGAGCTGTACGGGCTGCGCCTGTCCGGGCCCGAACTGGCCCGGATCGCCCAGCGCGCGGAGAACGCGTTCGTCGGGGTCCCCTGCGGAATCATGGACCAGATGGCCTCCGTCTGCTGCACCGCCGGGGCGGCCCTCCACCTCGACGCCCGGAGCCCGGAGCGCCACCAGCACGTGCCCTTCGACCTGCGGGGCCAAGGGCTGAGGCTGCTGGTGATCGACACCAGGGTCAGCCACGACCTCGGCGACGGGGCGTACGCCGCCCTGCGGGCGGGCTGCGAACGCGCGGCCGCGCTGCTCGGCCTGCCGGCCCTGCGCGACCTGCCCGCCGGGGAACTCCCGCGGGCCCTGGACGCCCTGCCGGCGGAGCTCGCCCCCCTGGTGCGCCACGTGGTGACCGAGAACGCCCGGGTCGCCGAAGCGGTCTCCCGGCTGCGGGAGGGCAACGCGGCGGCGCTCGGTCCGATCCTCGACCAAGGCCACGCCTCGCTCCGTGACGACTACCGCGTCTCCTGCCCGGAGACCGATCTCGCCGTGACCGCCGCGGTCGGTGCCGGGGCGCTCGGCGCCCGGATGACGGGTGGCGGCTTCGGAGGCTCCGTCATCGCCCTGGTGCGGGCCGGCGAGGAGAGCGCGGTGGGCGGCGCCGTCACGGCCGCCTTCGCCGCCGCCGGGCACCGTTCCCCGCGCGTCCTCGCCGCCACCCCCGCCGCGGGCGCCCGGCGCCTCACGCCCGAAAGCCGTCAGCAGCCGCCGCAGTTGTAGTAGAGGACGTCCCAGTGGCTGCCTTCGTCGGCGTAGACGTTCCCCGAGCCGGACCGCCACATCGGCGCACCGTCGCCGCGTACGCCGATGTAGGTGAAGGTGTTCTTGATGTAGTTGGTGACGCACGTGCCCTTCGCGAAGTCGAGCTTGTACCCGTTCCAGTGCGAGTACGTGCCGCTCGCGTGCCCGGTCTCGGTCCCGCCGGTGATGTTGAGGGCGCACCCGGTGGCGCGCTTGAGGGTCTGGGCTCCTTGCGCGGTGGCGAGGTTGACCTGCTCGAAGGACGTGCAGGTCGGGTTGTTCCGGTCGGAGCAGTTGCCGGACGACGACCACGTGATGCCGACCTGGCGGAACATCGAGGTCGCGGTCGCATGGCTGATCTTGGTGGCGGCGGCGTGGGCGCCGGTCGTGGCGACCAGTACCCCGAAGCCGGGCGCGAAGAGCGCGCCGAGGACGAGGGCGAGAGAGGTGAGGACGGAGCGGGTCTTCACTGGAGGCCTCCTGCGGGGTGACCGTCGGCTCGGGGACCGGGATGGGACGGTGCAGGTGGTGCGTCGAGCGGATCGAGCACAGTGATGGTGCCCGACGTCTACCAGGGAAGACCAGGGGGCCGCCCCCGGTCGTCGAGGGGCGCGGCGTGCGTCGTCCTGTGGACCGGTGTCAGCAGCCGGACGCCGGAGAGGCTGGGGGCCTCTCCGGCGTCTGCTGTGTCGTGCCGCAGCCCCCGGGACGGAATCCCGGGGGCCGCGGGGCTGTCGGTGTCGTCACTTACCGAGCTTCTGCTTCAGGTCCTGCTTGAGCTGGTTCTTGATGACCTGCTTGTTGACCTTGTTCACGGTGCCGCCGGTGCCGGTGCCGTCACCGCCGACGGCCGTGGCGTCGCCCAGGTTGGTGGCGTCGGCGCTGGCGTTGCCGCCTGTGGCGTTACCAGTGGTGATTTCGCACTTGCCCTTGCAGTTGCCGACACCTGAGTTCGCGGCGCCGCCGGTGGCCTCACCGCCGACCGTGGTGTTCTCGGCGTTGGCGTCGCCGCCGGTACCGATGCCGTCGGCGCTGTCGTCGCTATGGGCGAGGGTGACGGCCTGCTGCGGGGCGGCGGCCGGGGCGGCCATCGCGGTCGCCGGAAGGGCGATACCGCCACCCACCAGCGCCAGGGAAGCTCCGGCCAGAACGACACGACGGGTCGAGAAGAGCTCGAACATGGGAATTCTCCATTCGGTATAAAAAAGAGGGGTTCTGTACCGCCCCGGGGAAACGGGCCGGGATGATATTTCGACCTCATTTCCTCCGGGGATTCCCCGGTGAGGGCGTACTTCAAATAAACCCTGCCGGGGGACGTGCGTCACGCCACTCGAACACGTGGCTTGACGCCGAAAATCAATCTTGGTAAAAGCTGGGAGTCATGCCGGATGACGTGCTGAACGGGCACTCGTGTGGATCCTGGATAGACTTTCAGAGAAGGAAAGGCGGCCTGTCGCGTCGACCGCGTGTCCGAGTCGGCGCCATCGCGTCGAAGCGGTTCCGCGTGCGGGGGCCGGCCGCGGACCATAGAGGACGGGGTCGGCATGATCGGCACCTTTGCCCAGGGGCACGGCAGCGGCGCCGAGGTGTCGCCGGGCCGGCCGGGTGAGGGGGGTGCCTGATGACGGCATCGAACCTGAGCGCGTACACGGGCCGGGCCTCCGGCCTGATCGGGAAGCAGATCGCCGGCTACCGGGTCGAGCGGCTGCTGGGCCGCGGTGGCATGGCCGTCGTCTACTGCGCGAAGGACCTGCGCCTGGACCGTACGGTCGCGCTGAAGCTGATCGCCCCCGAGCGCGCCCGCGACGACACCTTCCGACGCCGCTTCACCCACGAATCGCGGGTGGCCGCTTCGATCGACCACCCGCACATCGTGCCGATCTTCGAAGCGGGTGAGACCGAAGGCGTCCTGTACATCGCCATGCGCTACGTCCCCGGTCCGGACCTGCGGGTCCTGCTGGACCGGGAGGGGCCGCTCCCCGTTCCGACCGCCCTGCGTATCGCCGCCCAGGTGGCATCGGCACTCGACGCGGCCCATGAGCACGATCTGGTGCACCGCGACGTCAAGCCCGGCAACATCCTGGTCGCCGCGGGAACCGACAGCGAGCACCCCGAGCACGTCTATCTCACGGACTTCGGACTGACGAAGAAGTCGCTGTCGCTGAGCGGGTTCACCACCGCGGGGGAATTCGTCGGCACGCTCGACTACATGGCGCCGGAACAGATCTCCGGCAGGCCGGTGGACGGCAGGTGCGATCTCTACAGCCTCGCCTGTGTCGTGTACGAAACACTGGCCGGCGGGCCGCCCTTCGAGCGTGACGGGGACGCTGCGGCTCTGCTGTGGGCGCATCAGTACGACCCGCCGCCGCCCCTGACCGAGAAGCGACCGGAGATCGAACCCGCCGCCTCCGAGGTCCTGGCGAAGGCCCTGGCGAAGGTCCCCGAGGACCGGTACGGATCCTGCCTGGAATTCGTGGCGGCCCTGCGCGCCGCCACCGGGGGCGGCGTCGGCGAGCGTGCTGATCAGCCGGCCCGGGTGGATCCCCGGCCTCCCGGGGCATCGGAGACCCTCGTACCGCCACCGGAGCCTCCGGCCTGGGCCCTGCCGGTCTTCCGCGGCCCGTCCGGCGGGCCGTAGGGCACCGCGCTCACAGGCCCAGGGAGACGGCCAGCCGGGTCAGTTCCGCCGTGTTGTTGATGCCCAGCTTGGCCCGGATGCGGCGGAGGTAGGCGTCGACCGTGTGCTTGGAGAGCCCCATCTGGCGGGCCGTCTGCAGGTAGGTGCACCCGGCGGCGATGTGGCGCAGTGCCTCCTGCTCGCGCGGGGCGAGTGAGGGGGTGGGCGCAGGGGCTTCGGTGTGCGGCGTGGCGAGTGCGAGGCTCATGAGATTCCCTCCGACGGGTCGGATCGGTCATCACTGCTCGCACCCTTGAAAGCAGGGGGGCATGTGCCTAAATGTCGGTTTTGCCCTTGTTGAAAAGCTTGGCCGCGCGACTTCATGACCGTGTCCGCCGACTGTCACAGGCGCGTCACAGGGAACGTCTTCCTGCAACCGGAGCCTCAGTACCCGACGAGGGACTGCTCGGCCCAGATGGTCTTGCCGATGGGGGCGTGCCGGGTGCCCCAGCGCTGGGCGAGCTGGGCGACCAGCAGCAGCCCCCGCCCTCCCTCGTCGAAGATCCGCGCACGCCGCATGTGCGGGGCGGAATTGCTCGCGTCGGAGACTTCGCAGATCAGGGTGGATTTCTCGTGGATCAGCCGCAGCTGGATGGGCGGCTGGCCGTACCGGATGGCATTGGTGACCAGTTCGCTGACCAGGAGCTCGGTGACGAACGAGGCCTCTTCGAGCCCCCACGCCGTCAGCTGGTCGCTCGCGTGCCGACGGGCTTGGGCGACGACGGAGGGGTCGGAGGACAGGTCCAGGACGACGACCCGGTCGGAATGGAGGGCCCGCGTCCGGGCGACGAGGAGGGCGACGTCGTCGTCGGGAGGGTGGCTCAGCAGAGCTGTCAGCACACGGTCGCAGACCGTCTCCAGCGTGGAGGCGGGCTGGCTGAGGGCTACGAACATGCTGTCCAGGGCGTCGTCGATGTCGTGGTCGCGGAGTTGGAGCAGGCCATCGGTGTACAGGGCGAGGACGCTGCCCTCGGGAAGCTCGACGTCGACGGTCTCGAAGGGCAGGCCCCCCAGGCCCAGCGGCGGGCCTGCCGGGACGTCGAGGAGGTAGACGGAACCTTCCGGGGAGACCACGGCGGGCGGGGGGTGGCCGGCCCGGGCGACGGTGCAGCGGCGGGTGACCGGGTCGTAGACCACGTACAGGCAGGTGGTGCCGATGCCCAAGGCGGCGGCTTCCCCGGCTGCTTCCTGGTCCGCCTCGTCGGCGGAGAGGTGGATGACGAGGTCGTCGAGGTGGGTGAGCAGCTCGTCGGGCGGCAGGTCGACGTCGGCCAGGGTACGGACCGCGGTGCGCAGCCGGCCCATGGTGGCGGCGGCACGGATGCCGTGGCCGACGACATCGCCCACGACCAGGGCCACCCGCGCGCCGGACAGCGGGATCACGTCGAACCAGTCGCCGCCCACGCCGGCCTGGCCACCGGCGGGCAGGTAGCGGGAGGCGATCTCGAGTGCCGCATGATCGGGCAGCGTCTGCGGGAGCAGGCTGCGCTGCAGCGTCATGGTGTTGGTGTGCTCCCGGTTGTACCGGTACGCGGTGTGCATGCCGCCGGCGGCTCTGGTGGCGATCTCCTCGGCCAGCCGCAGGTCCTCCGGCTGGAAGGGCTCCGGGCGCTCGTGACGGCCGAAGACGGCCAGGCCGAGAGTGGCACCCCCGGCACGCAGCGGCACCACGACGATCGAGTGGGTGCCGTTCTCGCCGATCCAGGCAGCCCCGGGGTCCTCGCTCAGCCACCGGGCGACGGCCGCGTCGGCCGTCCCGTACACGGCGCCACGGCCTGCGGCCAGACACTCGGCGGGAGGCGACAGCGGCGGATAGACAACCGTCCCTCCGACCGGGACCGGGGATTCCGCGCCTCCCACGAGGACCGGCCGCACAGCGGTACGGCGCACGGTTACCGGACCGGCCACCGGACCGGATGACGGCGCGTCGCCGCGCGGGGGAGGTTCCAGCAGGTCCACGACCGCGAAGTCGGCGAGCCGGGGGACGGCGGCGTCCGCCAGCTCCTGCGCGGTGCGGGCGCTGTCGATGGTGGTGCCGATGGCGCCGACGGCGCCGACGGCGTCCGGCAGGAGCATCTGCTGCCGGTCGACCTCGATCCCGGTCCTGTCGTGCGCGGCCAGGCACACGGCGCGTACCCGGCCGTCCGGGTCCCGCAAAGGGGCCAGCGACGTCGTCCAGCTGCGCTCCGCGCCCGCACCCGTGGGGCGGACGAAGGCGTCCACGGACTGGGGCTCACCGGTCTCCAGCACCAGGCGCATCTTCCGTTCGGTCTCGTCGCTGGTGGGATCCGGCGCGATCTCCGGCAGGCGCAGCCCGCGCATCCCGGCCTCGGTGAGGGACAGCGTGCGCTCCACGCCAGCATTCGCCCGCACCAGCCGCAGGTCCTCGTCGAAGACCGCCAGGAAGCAGGGGGACTGGGTGAACGCCCACTCGTTCAGCGGATCCTCCCAGGACGTGCGGGACTCCCCACCGGTCACGGCGGACACCACGAACCACTTGGCGCTCCCGCCGGTGGACGTCCAGCGGTGCGCGAGCAGTCCCAGTTCCAGCCGACGTCCGTCCCGGTGCCGCAGCGCCACGGTCCCGCTCCACCGTTGCTGCTCGGGCGGGATCCGCCGCGCCGTATCGCCGACGTCATCGGCGAGCAGCTGGGCGGCGGACAGCCCCACGACCTCGGAGGGTACGTAGCCGAGCAGTCGACGGGCTTCCTCGCTCCACTCGGTCACGACACCCTGCTCGCTGATGGTGGCCGTGGCCGTGTACGCCGACCCGTGGGAGGCGCTCGACTGCGCCGGCCGCTCACCAGGAGAGGTGGGAAGTCGCTCCATCGCCGCTCATCTCGCCCTCGCTAGTTCCTTGCCCGCTGTCCCACGGGAACCTGTACGGCCAGGGGCTCCACTGACAAGCATGATCCGGCGGGGCAAGGAGCACCAACGCAGTCCGGTCACGGGGCGCACAGCCGGCCGGACCCGAGGAGGAGGCTGCCGGGACGCCCGGTGGCGTGGCCGGATGCGCCAGGACGAGGGCGAGGACCGTGTCCCCCGCCCGCCACACCATCGCGCGGCGCCGGCCGCTGAGTGCGGGCGGCCGAAGGCCGAGGATCACGATGCGGCGCGGAGCGGCGCTGAAGATGCCGGTCCGGTCGGCCTTGACCGCGGCTTCCTTCAGGGCCCAGGCACCGGCCATGGCCTCGGGCCGGTCCGTGCCGATGAGGGAGAGCTCCTCGGGGGACAGGACGCGGTCCGCGACGCGGCGTACCGCGGCGGCCGAGCCGGTCTCGCACAGGTCCACACCGGCCGGTTCCGGTGCGAGGGCCGCGGCGACATGGCGGGCGGTGTGGCTGACGGAGACGTGCAGGGCGGGCATCGGGCTGCCGCCGACGACGACGTACGGGCTGCCGTCGGCACGCGGAAGGACCTCGACTTCGTTCCCCGGCGCTCCGACGACCTCGCCGACCAGGCGCTTGGCGAGCAGGCGGCCGGCCAGCCACTCGGCCTGCCGCCAGGCCGGCAGCGCGCGGACCACGCGCTGTTCGGCCCGCGTGAGAGGCGGTGCCCCGTGGAGGTCCGCGCGCCGGGCCACGACGAGGCCGGCTCCGCCCCATCGGTGGATCCGACCCGGCGCGATCGACCGGAATGTGGTGGGCATGGCGGCGGGGGTCAGGCGACGGCGGCCGTGGCCGGCTGCCGCAGTTCGTGCTCCAGCGCGGTCACCGCCTGACGGATCTGGTCGGGCGTGTGGTCGCAGGTGACGAAGAAGCGCAGCCGGGCCAGCTCCTCCGGTACGGCCGGGTAGAGGATGGGGTTGACGCTGATGCCCTGCTGGAACAGGGCCTCCGCCAGCCGGAGGGTCCGCAGCGAGTCCCCGACGATGCACGGGACGATCGGCGTGTCGTGACTGTCGCCGATGTCGATGTCCGCGTCCCGCGCGAGGCGGACGAACAGTGCGGCGTTCTCCGAAAGACGGGCCACGCGCTGCGGCTCGGCCCGCAGCAGCCGCAGGGCGGCCAGCGATGCGGCCGTGTCGGCCGGGGTCATGCCGGCGCTGTAGACGAAGGCCGGAACGGTGTAGCGCAGGTACTGGACGACCGAGCGCGTCCCGGCGACGTAGCCACCGCAGCTCGCCAGCGCCTTGGACAGGGTGCCCGACCACAGGTCGACGGCTGCCCGGTCGACGCCGAAGTGCTCGCCGATTCCGCGCCCCGTCGCGCCGATGGTTCCGATGCTGTGCGCCTCGTCGATCATCAGCAGCGCGCCGTGCCGGCGCTTGACCTCTACGAGGGCGGGCAGATCGGCGATCCCGCCGTCCATGCTGTACACGCCTTCGATGACGACGAGCACGCGCCGGTACTGGTCGCGGACCTGCCCGAGGACGGCGTCGAGGGCGGCCGCGTCGTTGTGGGGGAACGGCCGCCGGGTCGCGCCGGAGAGCTTGCAGCCTTGCAGGATGCTGTCGTGGGCGAGGGAGTCGTGGATGACGAGGTCCCCCGCTCCGACGAGGTGCCCGATCACGCTGACGTTGGTGGCGTGCCCGTTGGTCAGAGTGATCGCGTCTTCGCATCCGAGCAGGGCGGCGAGTTCCGTCTCCAGTTCCAGGTGGAGCGGACGGCTGCCGGACAGCAGCCGGCTGGCGGACACCGAGGTGCCGCAGCGTTCGATCGCCTCCTTGGCGGCCTCGCTCACCCGGGGGTGCGTGGCCATGCCCAGGTAGTTGTAGCTGGAGAAGGAGAGCAGCTCCCGGCCGTCGATGACCGTCTTGTCCGTCATGCCGCCCTCGTGGACGAGGAAGTACGGATTGGGCAGCCCCGTCCGGGCGAACGCGGCGATGCGCTCGTCGTGGGCGGTGACCTCCGGGAAGCGGTCGATCCGCGTGTGCTCCTCGGGGAGCGGGGCGGTGGCGGTGGCGGTGGCGGAGGCGTCGGGCGCGGACCGGTCCGTGGGCGGGTCGGCGGGCGGCGCCGGCGGGGCTTCGCCGCCGTGCACGGCGCGCTGGCCGGGGAACGCCGCCGGTGCCGTGCCCGCGTAGGCGCTCGCGATCATCGCGGCGATGCTCCCGACGGTCGGCCGGTCAGCGGCCCTTTCGTCGAACGTCCACCGCGGCCACTGCCGCGTGAGGGAGGTGAACAGGTCGGTCAGCATCAGCGAGTCGAAACCGAGATCGTCGATCAGCAGCTGGTCGTCGCGCAGATGACTCACGGGAAACGCGCTGATCCGGGCTACCCGCGCCAGCACCGTGTCGGTGACCTCGTCCGTGACCCCGTCCGTGACCTGGTCCGTGACCTCGTCGATGCCCCCGGTCGGCGAAAGCGCCTCGGCGGCCGGGGCCGGGGCCGGAGGAGCGGGCGGGCCGACGTCGGCGGCAGGCTGTGCGGTGAGCGCCCTGCCGAGGTGGGTGAGCAGGCTGACCTGCTGCTGAACCAGCTGGAGCAGTTCGCTCATGGCGTCGTTCACCGGGTCGGCCGTCCGTTCGTTCGTCGGGTGGTCCATCGGGGTCTCCTGATGCGGTACGGGCTGGGGCTGGGGCGGGAGGTCGGCGGCGGGGGCGTCCTGCTTCGCGGGGCGCCCGGCCCGCACCCAGTAGGACTGGGCGTCGAGCCTCGCCACCGGCAGGTCGATCAGACGTCGGTCTTCCTCGGGAACCAGAGCGCGCGGGTCGACCGGGGCGCCCAGGACCGCGAGCCGTGCGAGCGCGCGGACGAAACCGTGTCCGTCGTCCGGCGCCACCCCCGCGGCGGCGACGACGTGGACGTCGTCGTGACCGGCGAGGTTGCGGCGGACCGAGGTGAGGAGCGAGTTGCCGCCGGTCACCTGGAGGAAGACGCGGGCCCCCTCGTCGTAGGCGGTACGGACGGCACCGTCGAAGTGGACCGGCGTGGACGCGTGACGGGCCCACAGCCGGCGAAGCCGTTCGGGGTCGGTGCAGACCGCCGCGTTCACGGACGAGACGAACGGCAGGACGGGGCTGCGGACGGGGAGGTCGGCGAGGTCCGCGCGCATGGCTTCGTCGGCGGAGGCCAGGCGCGGCGAGTGGAAGGCGTTCGACACCTCCAGCGCCACCGTGACGATCCCGGCCTCGGCGCAGGCCTGCCGCATGGCGGCGAGTCCTCGCGGCGTGCCGCTCACCACGACCTGGCGCGGCTGGTTGAAGCAGGCGAGCCACACGTCGTCGATGCCGTTGCTGAGCCTGCGGCAGGTCTCCTTGTCGCTCTGTACGGCGAGCATCCCGCCCCGCAGGCCCGTCTCGGCCTGCCGGAGGGCCGCGCCCCGGTGGACGAGCAGCCGGACGGTGTCCTCGGCGGTGAGCGCTCCGGCCGCCGCGGCCGCGGCGAACTCTCCGAGACTGTGGCCGAGGGTGAGGTCGGCGGTGACTCCGCAGTCGGCGAGGAGACGGGTGGCGGCCAGCTGGACGGTACCGAGCAGGGGCTGGCACACATCGGTGGCGGCGAGCCGCTCCCTCAGCTCCTCGGCGTCGCCGCGGGTGGTCGCGGCCTCGCCGTACAGCAGATCGGTGAGGTCGAAGCCGGCCTCCCGCCGGGCCACGGCGCCCAGGGCGTCGACGGTTGCCCGGAAGCCGGTGGACCTCTCGTACAGGTCCCGCATCATGCCCGGCCGCTGACTGCCCTGACCGGGGAAGAGGAAGGTGATGCGGCGCTGCGCGGCCGGCAGGGGGGTGTCGGCGGCGAAGGCGCCGTCACCGAGATCGCCCCTGGCACCGTCGGCGAGCTGTCGGCGGGCGCGGCGCAGCCGCTGGATGAACTCGTCGGTGCCGGTGGCCACGATCGCGAGCCGGGTCGTCAGCGGCACGCGCGCGCCCAGCGTATGGGCCAGTGCCGCGAGCGGCGGGCGGGGTGCGACGTCCACGGTGTCGAGTACGTCGCCCATGTACCGGTCCAGCAGCTGAGGGTTGCCGGCGGAGAGCAGGACGAGCTGAGGCCCGGCGCCCTGGGGGCGTACCGGGATGCCGGCGGGGGCCGGGGCGGCGGGCCGCTCCTCCAGAACCACGTGGACGTTCGTGCCGCCGAACCCGAACGAGCTGACGGCGGCACGCCGCGGGGCGCTCCCGCTCGGCCAGGGCCGCGCGGTGTCGGCGAACCGCAGGCCCGCGGCGCAGACGCCCAGGTCCGCATGCGGGGTCGTTTCCGGCTGCGGCACGATCGTGTCGTGGTGGACGACCAGGGCCGTCTTGATCAGTCCCGCGATGCCCGCCGCGGACAGGGAGTGCCCGATGAGGGCCTTGCCGGCGGCGAGGTAGCACAGAGAGGGGTCGTCGTCGGGGTACTCGGTGCGCAGTCGGCGCAGCGCCTCCACCTCGGCGCGGTCGCCGACGGTGGTGCCGGTGCCGTGGGCCTCCAGGAAGGCCACGGAGGAAGGGGCGACACCGGCGTTGTCGTACGCGCGGCGCATGGCGCGCAGCTGGCCTTCGGCAGTGGGTGCCAGCGGTCCGGGAGACGCGCCGTCGTTGGCCGAGCCGATGCCCTTGATCACCGCGTAGACGCGGTCGCCGTCGGCGAGTGCGTCGGCGAGCGGCCGTATGACGACGGCACCGGCGCCTTCGCCGAGGACGAAGCCGTCGGCCCCTTCGTCGAACGGACGGCACACCCCGGTGGCGGACAGCGCGCGGAGCCTGGAGAAGCCGACCAGGCTGTCGGGGGTGAGGTTGAGGTACACGCCGCCCACGACGGCGATCCGGCAGGTGCCTTGGCGCAACTGTGCGATCGCCTGGTCGAGGGCGACCAGGGAGCCGGAACAGGCGGCGTCGACGGCGAAGCTGGGGCCGCCGAGGTCGAACTGGCGGCTGACGGTGCCGGACGCCATGTTGAGGAGGCTCCCGGGCAGGCTGAAGGCATGGAGGGGGCCGAACCGCTCCGCCTGCTCCTTGACGGCGTCCAGGCTGCCGGGGTGGTCCGCCGCCTGCGACTCCTCGGCCAGGGCCATGGCCCGGAGGGGGGCCGCCATGAGGTCCTTGTAGTCGGACACCGAAATCCCGAGGAAGACCCCGGTGTTCTCCCGGTCGAAGTCGCCGCGGCCCAGCCCCGCGTCGTCGAGGGCCTCGCGGGCGACGTCGAGCATCAGCCGGTGCTGCGGGTCCATGGCCTGGGCGCGGGAGGGCGGCACCCCGTAGTGCACGGCGTCGAAGCGGTCCACGTCGTCCAGGAAGGCGACCTGGTCGGTGTACGAGGCATGGGGGGCCGACGTGTTGCCGGGCTCGTGGAAGGGCTCGTGGTTCCAGCGTGCCGCCGGGACGGAGGAGAACTGCCGTTCTCCGCTCAGCAGGAGGTTCCAGTAGGCGCGGATGTCGGGGGCGCCGGGGAAGCGGCAGCCGAGTCCGGTGATGGCGATGTCGGTCATGAGGAGTCTTCCTTGGTCGCGATGGCCCGGGCGGGAAGCAGCCGGGGCGCGGGGACGGGGCAGGCGCCCTGGTGGTCGGCGGCGCGCGGGGTCGGGGGATGGAAATAGGTGGGGACGGAGGGGTGCTGCCGGGGGTCTCTCCGGACGGGGTCCGGAGGGACGGCCGGGGGAGGACGGGTCGCCGGGCGCGGCACCTTGAGCCTCGGCAGCCGCGGCGCCCACCAGTTCAGGCCACCCGCCAGGCGCATGAGCGCCGGTACGAGGACGCCCCGTACGAGCGTGGCGTCGAGGACGACTCCGAGGCCCGCGCCGATCCCGAAGAACTGCAGCAGGGAGACCTGGGAGGTGCCGAAGCTCAGGAGGGTGAACGCGAGCAGGGCACCGGCGGTCGAGACGATGCCGCCCGTGTGGGCGAGGCCCGAGACGATCGAGCGGGCGTTGTCCTGCCCGGCGTCGTGCGCCTCCTTGATCCGCGCGAGGACGAACACCTCGTAGTCCACCGAGAGCCCGAAGACGATGCAGAACAGCAGCACCGGCATCGTCGTACTGAGCGGTCCGGGCGTGAAATCGAGCAGGTGGTGCAGATGGCCCATCTGGAAGATCCACACCATGGCACCGAGGACGGCCGCGAGGCCCAGGGCGTTCAGCGCGATCGCCTTCAGCGGCAGGAGCAGGCTGCGCGTGAAGCCGAACAGCAGAACGAACGTGGTGACGGTGATCAGGGTGAGCGCCAGCGGGATCCGGTCTCCCACCGTGTCCTTGGCGTCCACCAGTACCGCGCTCTGTCCGCCGACGAGGACGTCGGTGCCCGCCGGGGCGGGAGTCGCCCGGATGTCGTGCACGAGCTGCTGGGCCGCGCGCGAGCGGGGGTCGGCCAGCGGCACCACGGAGAGCGGGACCTGGCCGGTGCCGGCGGGCCCGGCCATGGATCCGCCGCCGGAGAGCACTGCCTTCTCTCCGTTCCGGAAGCTGCTGCCGGGCCCCACGACCTGGGCGACCTGGGGGAGCGCGGACAGCCGGCGGGCGTAGTCCTCCTGCGCCGACGGGGACGCCGTCGTACCCGTGGTGACGACCGTGAGCGCGCTGGAACCCTTCATCTCGAACGCGTCGCGCAGCAGGTCGCCGGTCTGACGGCTGGACGCGCTCACCGGCAGCGCCCGGTCGTCGGGGGTGGCGAAGCCGGCGTGCGCGAAGGGCGCGGCGAGCACCAGCAGCAGGCCGATCACGGGCAGCGCCGCGATCAGCGGGCGGCGTACGACGAACCGCGCCAGCCCTTCCCACAGGCGCGACCGCGAGCCGGCGTGGGCCCGGCGGCGCCACGGCACGGGCCAGGCGTTGACCCGCTTTCCGAGCAGCGTGAGCAGGGCCGGCAGTACGGTCACGGCGCTCACCGCCGCGATCGCCACGACGGCGATGCCCGCGTAGGCGAAGGAGCGCAGGAAGTACGGCGGGAAGACGAGCAGCGTCGCGAGCGCGGCGCAGACCGTCGCGGCACTGAAGGCGATCGTGTGGCCCGCGCTGCGGACGGTCCGGATGGCGGCGTTGCGCGGCCTGCATCCCTTGGCGAGCTCCTCACGGAACCGCGAGACGATCAGCAGCCCGTAGTCGATGCCCAGCCCCAGGCCAAGCGCCGTCGTGAGGTTCAGCGCGAACACGGACACATCGGTGACGGCGCCGAGAACGCTCAGGACCAGCAGCGTTCCGGCGACGGCCAGAACCCCGATCAGCAGGGGCAGCGCGGCGGCCACCACACTGCCGAACACCAGGACCAGCAGGATCAGGGTTCCCGGCAGGACGACGGCCTCGGCCCGCTTCAGGTCGGACTCCGAGATGTCCTGGAGCTCGGCGTCGACGAGCGCCGCCCCTCCCACACGCACGGTCAGCTCCGTCGTGGCAGCCGTCGGGGTGGTCAGCTCCTCGCTCAGCTGCTTGACGCGCGTTCCGAGCTGCTCGCCCTCACCGTCCACGTGTGCGACCAGCATGGCCGCATGGCCGTCCCGGCTGCGCAGCTCCGCGGCGTCGGAGGTCCAGTACGAGGTCACGGCGCTCACATGCGGCTGGGCGGCGAGGCGTCTGGTCAGGTCCTCGCCCGCATCCCGGGCTGCCGGGCCGTCGACGGAACCGCTGCGGGCCTGTGCGACGACGACCAGGTTGGGGGACGCTCCCAGGTGCTCGGCCGCCACACGGGCGGCACGGCTGGACTCGGACCGCGGATCGTCGTATCCCTGCGTCTTCAGACGGCCGGTCGCGTCCGCACCGAACACGGCGGACAGCAGGAGGAAGACGAGCGCGGCGAGTAGCACGAGGCGGGGACGGCCGGTGACGAAGCGTCCCCGTGCACGACGGGACATCAGGGCCTCCGATGCGGATGGCGTATCGCTCCTGCTCTTGCGCAGGAAGGTCGATTGCCACCGTGGCCCGGAGGAGGGACGTAGCCCCAGTCCCGGCTACTCGTCACTTGACAGGAGCCGATGGGGCGGGTCGGGGCGCGGGCAGGGTGCACCGGCCTCCGCCGGTCGAAGAAGCCCAGCTTTTACCAAGATTCATTTTCTGCGTCAAGCCACGTGTTGAAGTGGCGTGACGCACGTCCCCCGGCAGGGTTTATTTGAAGTGCGCCCTCACCGGGGAATTCCCGGAGGAAATGAGGTCGAAATATCATCCCGACCCGTTTCCCCGGGCGGAATGCAACCCCTCTTTTTTACACCGAATGGAGAATTCCCATGTTCGAGCTCTTCTCGACCCGTCGTGTCGTTCTGGCCGGAGCTTCCCTGGCGCTGCTGGGTGGCGGTATCGCCCTGCCTGCGACCGCGATGGCCGCTCCGGCCGCCGCCCCGCAGCAGGCCGTCTCCCTCGCCCATGGCGACAGCGCCGACGGCATCGGTACCGGCGGTGACTCCAACGCCGAGAACACCACGGTCGGCGGTGAGGCCACCGGCGGCGCCGCGAACTCCGGTGTCGGCGAGTGCGGGGGCAAGTGCGATATCAGCACCGGTAGCGCCAAGGGCGGCAACGCCAGCGCCGATGCCACCAACCTGGGCGACGCCACGTCCGTGGGAGGTAACGGCACCGGCACGGGCGGCACCGTGAGCAAGGTCGACACGCAGGTCATCAAGAACCAGATCCTGCAGAACCTCAAGGCCAAGCTTGCCAATTGAGGGCCACTGACAGCCCCGCAGCCCCGGGAGCGCGTCCCGGTCCGCCGCACCGCACAGCAGACGCCGGAGAGGCCCACGGCCTCTCCGGCGTCCGTCACGTACTGGGGTGATCCAGGATTAGGAGCCCGTGGCCGTCGCGTCACCGCTCGAGGCGGTGGCGTCGCCGGTGTTGGTGGCGTCGGCGCTGGCATTGCCGCTCGTCGCGGCACCCGTGACGATCGTGCACCTGCCGATGCAGGTGCCGACGCCGCCGGAGGTGGCGGAGCCGCTGGTGGCGGTTCCTCCGACGGTGGTGTTCTCGGCGTTGGCGTTGCCGCTGACGGCGCTGGCGGAACCGCCGTTGCCCCTGTTCTTGGCGCCTCGGGCATGCGCGCCTTGTCCGACCGAGGTCACGGAGGCGGAGCGGCCGCCGCTCACGACGTCACCGCTCAGAACCTCGCCGCTCCAGGTGGTGTTGACGCTGTCGTGGCAAAGGCCGCTGCACGCGTTGAAGGCGCCGTCACCCACGGAGGTGTTGGTGCTGGTGTCGCAGAGGCCCGTGCACTCGTTGAACGCACCCGCCCCCACAGTGGTGTTGGTGCTGCCGCCGCACAGGCCCTCGCACGCGCCGGAGGCGCCGTCGCCCACCGCGGTGTTGGTGCTGTCGTGGCAGAGGCCCTTGCACGCGCCGGAGGCGCCGTCGCCCGTGCCGGTGTTGGTGGTGCCGTGGCAGAGGCCCTCGCACACGCCGGGGGCGCTGTACGCCGCGGCGCTGTTGATGCTGCCGTAGCCGTACTGCGGGGCCGCCGGTGCGGCCATCGCGGTCGTCGGCAGCGCCACGCCGCCGGCCAGTGCCACGGATGCCGCGGCCAGCACGATACGACGGGTCCAGGAACGCTCGTTCATCGGAATTCTCCGGGATTCGTGTATGAGGTCTCCGCCTGTGGCAAATCGGGCGGCTATGCGGGGCCCGACGTTATCGTGCGGATCATGTCGCGAGCAGGATCTGGCGAAGTGCGGCGTGTTCACGCGCCCTTCCCGGTCTTCACCGCTGCGGCGGCAGTCAACTACCAAGATCGATTCTCGACGTCAAGTCCCGTATTCAAGTGGCGTGACGTGCGTTCCCTCGCAGGGTTTATTTGAAGTACGCCCTCACCGGGGAACTCCCGGAGAACCCGAGGTCGAAGAAATTGTTCCCGGCTCGTTCCGCGGGGCGGTTTGCAGACTCTTTTTGATATTGAATGGAGAATTCCCATGTTCGAGCGTTTCTCGACCCGTCGTGTCGTTCTGGCCGGTGCTTCCCTGGCGCTGGTGGGTGGCGGTATCGCCCTGCCTGCGACCGCGATGGCCGCCCCGGCCGCCGTCCCGCAGCAGGCCGTCTCCCTCGCCCACGGCGACAGCGCCGACGGCGTCGGTACCGGCGGTGACTCCAACGCGGAGAACACCACGGTCGGTGGTACGGCCACTGGCGGCGCCGCGAACTCCGGTGTCGGCAGCTGCAAGGGCAAGTGCGTGATCACCACCGGCAACGCCACCGGCGGCAACGCCAGCGCCGACGCCACCAACCTGGGCGACGCCACGTCCGTGGGCGGTGACGGCACCGGCACCGGCGGCACCGTGAACAAGGTCAACAAGGGCCAGCTCAAGAAGCAGCTCAAGCAGGACCTGAAGGCGAAGCTCGGCAAGTGAGGGCTGACAGCCCCCTGCCTCCAGCCTCCGGGAGTCCGTCCCGGGGCGAGCCGCCACCCCATACCGCAGACGCCGGAGAGGCCCGCAGCCTCTCCGGCGTCCGCGGTGCGCGGCGGCGGCTCGCCCCGGGACATGGCCAGGTCAGAGCGCTACGCGTGCCGTTGGTCCGGGGCGGTGCGACGCTGAGGGAGGATGCGGCCGAGGGGGAGCGGGGTGCGCGGCCGGGGTGAGCGGGCGTCCTGCGAACCGTGAGGAGACCCCATGAAGGGCACAACACAAGGCCGCGTGGCCGGCGCCCCGACCCATTGGCTCGTGGCGGGCGCCGTGACGTGCGGCCTGTTGCTGGCAGCCGGTCCGGGAGCCGCGGCGCAGGAGACGGCCGGGCAACGGGCGCCCGCCGCCCCCTGTTCGAGCAAGCAGCTCATCGCGGACAGCGCGCAACGGATCGGCGTCAGCCAGGTGCGGATCACCGTCATCAACGACGGTCCGAAGGCGTGCGTCCTGAAGGGGTTTCCCACCGTGGCCCTCGCCGGTCAGGGATCGCCGGACCGCAACAAGCCCCTGAACGTGGTCCGTCGGGGCCAGGCGCGCGCCGTGCCGCTGGCCGTCGGCGGCCGTGCCTCGACGCAGCTCTCCTTCACCCCGGTGCTCGGTGAGGGCGAGGGGTACTGCGCGTCCGGCGCCGAGCCGACCGTCGCACCCTCGATCGTGCTGGGCGTGGGAGGGGGCGGGCTCCAGGTGGCGCCCGATGACGGTGGGGAGTTCGCGCTCTGCGGCAACACCGTGCGCGCCACGGCGTTCCGCGGCGGCGGCTCCTGAGTTCCTGACCCGGTTTCCCTTTCCCGTACATCCGGCTCCCCGTGACGTCGGGCCTCCGCCACCTCGGTCGTAGGGGGCGGAGGCCCGACGTTCGTGTTCAGGCTTCGCGCCCCGGCACCGGCTTCGGCACAGCGGAGCACCACGAAAGCACTCGCGCCTGTCAAGACACGAATTCCCGAGACATGACGTCCGGTCTCCCGATCATGCCTAGTGGAATCCGGTACCCCGCTCGGCCGACGTGAGGCCGACCGTCGGCCGGAAACGTTCTTGCGTCGAACTGCGGCACACCGACATGGGAGACGAGTGGCGATGACTTCCGAGAACAGCACGATTCGATGTCCCCGGGACGAATCACGTACGTCGACCCTTCGGGGATTCAAGCGCTGGACGCCCGCCGATCAGGTGCCGGTGGAATCCGACGGCATCTCCCTGGCCCGGTCCCTCACCGCACACGTGCGACGGACAGGAAAGCATTTCCTGCCGGAGCACATGCTGGTCCGGCTGAGCGATGTCCGGCATCGGCATGCCGAAGACCGCCCGTTCCTGACCGCCTTTCTCGACTGCATGCTCGACAAACACGAGGGGCGTTTCCGGAATCGCGCCTACCTCGCGCTGCCGGTCCTGGAGCTCCTCATGGACGAACGGCATTGCGGACCGAGCGCGGACCGGATGTCCACCATGCTCATGTCCGACGTCGTTCGTTTCGAGATCAAGGCGGCGGGCGGCTCTCGCGAAGGACCCAGCCGGGGCCGACCGGATCCGGCGACGCTGGACACCAGGTTGCGGCACGCCCTGCGGTTCGTGACGCAGGGACCCGGCCGGCCGGACGCCGGCGACCTGCCGTCACGGGCGGCGTACACACCGCCGTCCCGGCTGGAGGCCCTCGTCAACCACCTTCCCCGGCCCCCGGCGACGGACGCCTGGCGGTGGTTCGACGTCACCGTGCAGCCCGTCTACGTACTGCACGACGAGTACTTCTTCATCCGCGTCCTGCAGACCCGCGAAATGCTCTTCACCGCGACGGTGGCAGACATGAAGGCGGCCATCGGGGCGCTGCGCGCGGGACGCCTCGACGACGCCGCGGAGCGAATAGAGCATGCGGTTTCGATGTTCGAGCGCGCTGCTGCGCTGTTCCGCGTTGCCGCCACGATGCGGGCGGAGCAGTTCTCCGCCTTCCGGCAGTACACCCAGGGTGCCGACGCCATTCAGTCCGCGCAGTACGAGCGGTTCGCGAGCCTGTGCGGTGTTCCTCCCGTCCGGCGCCCGCGTTCGGCCGCCTTCACGAGTGCGCCCGCCCTACGGGCCGAGGCGGAGGATCCCGGCCACGACACCGTCACACAGGCATATCTCGACCTCCGGGGCGAAGGGGGCTTCGACCGGACGCAGTGGGACCTTCTCGACGCGGCGCTCAGCCGGCTGGAAGCCAGGCACCAGCGGTGGAAGTCGGTCCACCGCGGCCTTGCCGCGCGCGTGCTCGGCGATGCGTGAGCCGTGCCCATCGCGGAGAGGCAGCCCAGCGCGGCCTCTGTCGCCTGTCAAGTCCCGAAAAATCGCGGCATGACGAGACATCGAGGTCAGAGGCTTACTCAAGACACGGGCTCACGCACAGCAGGTGGCCCCACCCGCGTCGACTCGTGAAGGACGGCCTCGTCCGGCCATCTCTTCACCCTTTTTCGCGGGAGCGGATTTCGCGGGAGCGGAGTTTCCATGATCCACGCCTCCAGGACGCGGAGGCCATAATGGCTGTAAGGAGCGCGCAGATGCGAACAACCACCATTTTCCCGATGTCCTGCCTCGGGGGGAGAGTGTCGTGAGTTCCCTACCTCCTCCGGGCGAGCGCCCCACCGGCCCCCCGTCCGGTCCGCTGTCCGATCGGCCGACGAACGAGCATCCCCCGCCGCCGGGGCCTCCGCCCTCGGGGCCTCCGCCCCCGCCGGGGCCTCCTGGCCCGCCGACCGTAAGCGGCGAGCCGGGTGAGCCGGGCGAGCCGGACAAGCAGGGCGGGCATCGCGGAGGCTCTGCTCGCGGGTGGCGGTCGCGCAAGACGGTGCTGAGCGCCAGCGGCGTGGTGGTCATGGCGACGGCAGTGGTCCTCGGCTTCACCGTCCTGGGCGGGAACAAGGCAGCCGGGGGAGAGGTCTTCCTCCAGGCCACCTCGGCGGCCGGCCCCGATCCGTTCACCCCGTCGACGGCCACGGAGTCCGCGACCGTCGCGGTCATGCCCGTAACCGCTGCCAAGTCGACGGACGCCGCGCGCACGCTCGAGGTCAACGGTGCGTACCCGGGGCTGTACGGAGGTACACGGAACGTCGCGAGCTGCGACGTCGAGAAGCAGATCAAATTCCTGGGGCAGCACCCGGCCAAGGGGAAGGCCTTCGCCGCCCCGCTGCGCATCCAGCAGCCCGAGATCCCCGCCTATCTGCGGTCACTGACGCCCGTTCGGCTGGCCTGGGACACGCGGGTCACCAACCACGGGTACAAGAACGACGCGCCCGTCGGTTATCAGGCGATCCTGCAGGCGGGCACGCCCGTCCTGGTCGACGACCGTGGTGTCCCGCGTGTGCGCTGCGCTTGCGGCAACCCGCTGGCCCCGCCCGTCGCCGTCAAGGGCAAGCAGACGTACAGCGGCAAGCAGTGGTCGTCGTTCCGGCCCTCCGGCCTCGTTGCGGTCAAACCCGCCGAGAAGCCGGTGAAGACCGTCACGATGTTCGACCAGGAGCGCAAGGGATGGTACGTGCGCCCGAGCGGAGACGCGCAGGGCAGGCATGACCACGAGGTGCCTCCTCCCAAGGGCCAGAAGCCCGACTCGCCGTACCCGGTCCTGCCCCTGCCCCGCGAGGACTCTATGGAGAGGCCCCCTGTCCAGGACCCGGAGAAGGTCCCGGGCCAGGAGCCCGGAAAGGTGCCGGACACCAAGCCGAAGGTGGTGCCTGACCAGGACTCGAACAAGGTGCCGGAGCAGAAGCCGGACACCAAGCCCGAGCAGAAGCCTGACACCAAGCCGGAGAAGGAGCCCGAGCAGAACCCGCAGCAGAAGCCGGACACCAAGCCGGAGCAGAAGCCGGACACGAAGCCGGAGCAGAAGCCGGACACGAAGCCGGAGCAGAAGCCGGACACGAAGCCGGAGCAGAAGCCGGACACGAAGCCGGAGCAGAAGCCGGACACGAAGCCGGAGCAGAAGCCGGACACGAAGCCGGAGCAGAAGCCGGACACGAAGCCGGAGCAGAAGCCGGACACGAAGCCGGAGCAGAAGCCGGACACGAAGCCCGAGCAGAAGCCGGACACCAAGCCGGAGCAGAAGCCGGACACCAAGCCGGAGCAGAAGCCGGACACCAAGCCGGAGCAGAAGCCGGACACCAAGCCGGAGCAGAAGCCGGACACGAAGCCCGAGCAGAAGCCGGACACGAAGCCCGAGCAGAAGCCGGACACCAAGCCGGAGAAGGAGCCCGAGCAGAACCCCCAGAAGGAGCCGGACACGAAGCCGGAGAAGGTGCCTGAGCAGAAGCAGGAGAAGGTGCCGGACACGAGCCCGCAGAAGGTGCCGGACACGAAGCCGGAGCAGAAGCCGGACACGAAGCCCGAGCAGAAGCCGGAGCAGAAGGTCCCGGACACGAGCCCGCAGAAGGTGCCTGAGCAGAAGCAGGAGAAGGTGCCGGACACGAGCCCGCAGAAGGTGCCGGACACGAAGCCCGAGCAGAAGCCGGAGCAGAAGGTCCCGGACACGAGCCCGCAGAAGGTGCCTGAGCAGAAGCAGGAGAAGGTGCCGGACACGAGCCCGCAGAAGGTGCCGGACACGAAGCCCGAGCAGAAGCCGGAGCAGAAGCCGGAGCAGAAGCCGGACACGAGCCCGCAGAAGGTGCCGGACACGAGCCCGGAAAAGGTCCCGGACCAGAACCAGAACCAGAACCCGGAGACCGGCCAGAACCAGGACTCCGACACGCAGTCGGGCAACGAGGAACAGTCCGGATGATTCCGACCTGACTGTTCGAGCACCCGACCGGCCGACCTCGCCCGCCCCCCGGGCACGGCCGGGCGGTCGCGCGGTGCCGGCGATCATCCGGCCCCGTGCCGGCCCAGGACCATCCAGGCTCGGGCGGTGAGGGGGATCGACCCGTCGGAGGCAGCGGGGAGGGAGGTACGCAGACGCTCCCGCAGCCTGGCGCGCCGATCCGGGGGCAGCGCGGCGGCGTAACCCGGGGCGGGTCCTTGGCCGCCCAGGAACGGTGACCAGTAGTCGTCGAAGTCGCGGAAGCGTGTCGGTACGTCGATCGCCGTGACGAGCACGGACGTCAGGCCGGCGCCGGCGAACAGCGCACGCAGCGGGTCAGGCCGGCACAGCGGGAAGCGTGTCCCCTCGTGCAGATCGCGTGCCCGGTCGTCGAGTGATGCGGCGGCATCCCAGAAGCGGCGGATGAGCTGCATGCCCTCGGCGTAGTCCCACACGTAGGCGCCCACGACGGCGCCCGGCAGCGCGACGCGCGCCATTTCGGACACGGCTCGCGCCGGATCGGACACGAAGTTCAGCGTCAGCCCGCTGACGACGGCGCCGGCCACGGCGTCGGGGACCGGCAGGGCCATGGCGTCGCCGACGACGAAATGCGCGCGGGGATGGGACACCAGGCGACGGGCGTGGTGAACGTACCCCGCCGAGGAGTCCACGCCGACCACCTCGCCGGCCCCGCCCACATCCAGCGCTGCCCGGGAGACCGCGCCCGTACCGCAGCCGATGTCCACCCAGCGCTCACCCGGGGCCACGCCGAGCCGGCCCGCGAACTCGGCAGCCACCGCCCGGCTCCACCGCCCGATGTACGGTTCGTACGCTGCGCCGACGGCCCACGTGTCGTGACCGTCGCCCTGCCGCGTCACAGCACCGCACCCCATTTCCGCCCGGCCGGTCGGCCGCCTACGCGGACCTTAGCGCCGCCCTTCCCGGGCCGGCTCCGGGCAGGCGCACGACACACCGTCCGGTCGCGGTCCCGGTCGCCGGGCGGCCCCTCGGGAGCGATACTGAAGACACGCTGCGTGGAGGCGACATGCGCGAAACGGACCATGGCGGCCCGAGTCAGGCCTCGGCGTCCGTCAGTGACATGGCAGCGGTCGTACTGGACGACGAGGGCTTGGTCATTGCCTGCTCCCGGATGGCTGCGACGCTGCTGGATTGTTCACCGGGCCAGCTGTGTGCTCCTCTGCTGGCGCTGCTTCCGCCCAGCGGAACGGAAGCCGGGCCGGGCGGGCGCCTGCTGACAGTGCCCGGAGGGGACCAAGCGGGTCAGCAGGCCGGTTCGGTGTTCCAGGTGGTCCGGCTGGGGGCGCGGTCCGCAGGTGCACCCTCTTCCGGCGAGCGGTGGCTGGTGCTGGTCACGCAGGCCGAAACCGCGGCGGAAACAGCCGAGCGGGACTCGGAGCGACGCAGGGCCGGGCTGGCCCGCGCCGCGGCCGCCACCATCGGGGCCTCCCTGGACATGACGGGCATGGCCGAGACGCTGGTGGATCTGCTCGTCCCTGATTTCGCCGACCTGGCGACCGTGGACCTCGCAGAGCCGGTGCTGGTGGGCGACGAGCCGCCGCACCTCGCCGCCAGCGGTGATGTCCGCCTGCGCCGGGCCGCCGCCGCGCAGAGTCCGGGGATATCCGCGGAGGACCTCCTGCCGGTCGGAGAGGCGCTACCTCCCGTACCGGACAGTGAGCTGATGCGCCCCCTCATGGACGGACGGCCCGTGCTGGTGTCCGACGTCTCCGCTCTCCGTTCGGCGCTCGGCGTGGATGCCGAGAGCCTGCTGCTGTTCGTCCCGAGCGAGGCGCACTCGTCCGTGGCGGTGCCGCTCTACGCGCGAGGCCTCGTCCTCGGCTGCGTCACGGTCTGGCGCAGCCAGTTGCCGTCCGCATTCAGCGAGGAGGACGCGGCCCTCCTGCTGGACGTCGTCTCCAGGGCCGCCCTCGGTCTGGACAACGCCCGCCGCTACACCAGGGAGCACCGGTCGGCGGTGGCCCTGCAGCGGAGCCTGCTGCCGCACCCCGCCCTGAACACCCCTGCCGCGGACGCCGCGGGGATCTATCAGCCGGCGAGCGGCGGCGTGGGAGTCGGCGGGGACTGGTTCGACGTGATCCCCCTGCCGTCGTTGCGCGTGGCGTTCGTCGTCGGAGACGTCGTCGGCCACGGACTCGACGCCACCGCGGCCATGGCGCGACTGCGGACCGCCGTGCAGACCCTGGCGGACCTCGACCTGGATCCGGGCGAGCTGCTCACGCACCTCGACGACCTGGTGCTCGGCTTCTCCAGCGAGCAGACGAGCGGCGACGTCGGCTCCGAGCCGGCCGTGCTCGGAGCGACGTGCCTGTACGCCGTCTACGACCCGGTGACCAGACACTGCACCGCTGCCACGGCGGGACATCCGCCGCCGGCCCTGCTGTCGCCCGGCGAGGAGCCGGACTTCGTCGGCATGACGCCGGGACCGCCGCTGGGCGTGGGCGGAATGCCGTTCGAGGTGACCGAGTTCGGTGTGACGCCCGGCAGCATGCTGGCGTTCTTCACGGACGGACTCGTCGGGAGCCGCGGCGGCGACATCGAGGAGGGGATGGAGAGACTGAGGACCTCGCTCGCCGGCGCGGACCCGAGCGGGCCCCTGGGCGACATCAGCCAGAGCATCGTCGACGGGGTGCTGCCTCGGGAGCCCGCCGCCGACGACGTCGCCCTGCTGCTGGCCCGCACCCGCGCGCTCTCGTCCGACCAGGTCGCCGAGTGGCAGCTCGAAGCCGACCTGTCCCTCGTCGCGCACGCCCGTGAGCTGGTGCTGGGCCAGCTGTCCGACTGGGAGCTGGACGACCTGGGCTTCGTGACGGAGCTCGTCGTCAGCGAGCTCGTCACGAACGCCATCCGCTACGCGGGCGGCCCGGTCGGGCTCCGGCTGATCCGGGACCGGGTGCTGGTCTGCGAGGTGTCCGACCCCAGCAGTACCCAGCCGCGCCTGCGCCGCGCGCGGGAGACGGACGAGGGCGGACGTGGCCTCTTCCTCATCGCCCAGGTCACCGACCGCTGGGGCAGCCGGTTCACCAGTACCGGGAAGACCATCTGGACGGAGCAGGCCATCGACGGCGCCTCAGCGGCGTGAGACGGCGTCTGCCGACCGACGGGCCAGGAGCTTGCCCAGTTCCCACAGGAGCAGAAGTGCGAGGGCGGCCAGCAGCGCCCAGCCGAACTGCCGCGCGTTGATCTGGGTCGTCCCGAGGATGCGGCGGAAGCCGTCCATCTGGGTCACCAGCACCGCGAGCACGAACTGGGCCAGTGCCACCCAGTTCATCTGCCTGCTGTCGAAGGTGGACGTCGTCAGCACCGAATGCTTCTCGCTGCGGCACTCGAACGCGGCCACGATCAGACAGAGGGCGAAGGCGGTGAATGCGATCGACTGTCCGGTCCCGGCGCTGTCGAAGCGGGCCGGGCCGAGCTTGATCAGTCCGAGCAGGACGACGGTGATCGCCAGCCCCGCCAGCCCGACCGTGATCAGTACGGGCCGGGTGAGCACCGACTCACCTCGCGGACGCGGCCTGCGCCGCATGAGCCCGGGGCTCTCCCGGTCGAAGCCGAGCGCGAATCCGAACGAGGCGTTGACGACGAAGTGGATCCACAGCACCTGCGGCGGGGTGAAGGGCTCACCGGCGGCGATGTTGAAGACGGTGGCCCCGAGGAAGGTCAGGACGAAGGTGACCAGCAGGAGAAGTACGAACCGGATGTACTTGGTGAGGTTGTCGTAGATCCTCCGGCCCTGCTCCACGGCGTAGACGATCGTGGCGAACCTGTCGTCGGAGAGGACCATGCGTCCGGCGTTCTTCGCCACGTCCGTGCCGCTGCCCATGGCGATGCCGATGTCGGCGGCCTTGATGGCGGGCGCGTCGTTGACACCGTCCCCGGTCATCGCCACGACATCGCCCTTCTTCTTGAGCGTGTCGGCGAGCAGCACCTTGTGCTCCGGCGCGACGCGCCCCACCACACCGATGCCGTCGATGCGGGCGAGTTGCTCGTCCTCGCTCATGGCGGCGAAATCGGCGCCCAGGACCGCCTCGCCGGGGATGCCGAGCTGCCGGGCGATCGCCGCACCGGTGGTGACGTCGTCACCGGTCACCATGCGGACCCGGATGTGCCCCGCCTGGGCGCCGGCCACGGCGGCCTTCGCGTCCTCACGGGGCGGGTCGACCATGCCGACGAGACTGGTCATCCGCAGCTCGGTGACGTAGGCGAGCAGGTCGCCGTCAGGTTCGAAGCCGGCCGGGTCCAGATCACGGGTGGCCGCCGCCATCACCCGGCGCCCCTCGCTGCCCATCCGCTCGGTCTGCGCCTCGGCACGCGCGACCAGTTCGGCGTCCCACGGGATGGTCTCGCCCGCCGCGAGCGCGGTGGCGGCCCGCGCCACGACCGCCGGTACCGCGCCTTTGACGAAGCACCGGACGACCTGCCGCCCGGAGGCGTCGACCGCTGAGTTGAAGGTGGCCATCAGCTTGTATTCCGGGTCGAACGGGAGCGTGGCGATCCGGGGAAGGCCCTCCCTGGTGGCGTCGATGTCCAGCCCGGCCTTGTGCGCGAGCACCAGCAGCGCGCCCTCGGTGGGATCGCCCACCACCGCGCCGTCGACCAGCTTCGCGTCGCTGGCCACCACGTACGGCAGGATCGCGTCCTCGATGCCGGCGGAGGAACCCGCGGCATGGTGGATCTTCCCGTCGAGCCCGTAGCCCCTACCCGAGACGGTGTACCGGTCGGTGGGACTCACGACTTCGACGGCGGTCATCTGGTTCATGGTCAGGGTGCCGGTCTTGTCCGAGTTGATCGCCGACGTGAACGCCAGCGTTTCGACCGAAGGCAGCTCCTTGACGATGGCGTTCCGCTTCGCCAGGTTGAGGCTGCCGACGGACAGGATCGCCTGGGTCACGGTCGGCAGGGCCTCGGGGATGGCGGCAATGGCCAGCGAGACCGCGCTGACGAACAGGACGTCCCAAGCCTGATCCCGTTGCCGCCCCAGGACGAACATCACGATCATGGTCAGGCCCGCCGCCCCCGTGATCCACAGCGTCAGGGTGTCGAGCTCCCTGGTGAGCGGCGGCACCTCCTTCTCGGTGGTCGCCAGCATCCCGGAGATCTTGCCGACCTCGGTCGCGGCACCGGTCGCGGTGACGACGAGTACGCCGCTGCCGTGGGTGACCGGGGTGTTCATGAACGCCATGTTCGTCCGGTCGCCGGGTGCCGGCAGCGGGCCCGGGAGTGCGTCGACGTCCTTCGAGGCGGGAACGCTCTCGCCGGTGAGCGCCGACTCGTCGATCTGCAGGGCGCTAGCCTCGATGATGCGTCCGTCCGCCGCCACCTGGTCCCCGGCGGCGATGAGCACGATGTCGCCGACGACAAGCTCTTCGGCGGGGATCTCGGCCTCCGTCCCGTCCCTGCGCACCCGCGCCGTCGTCTTCATCATCGACTGCAGCGCGTTCATCGCGCTCTCGGCCTTGCCCTCCTGGCGCAGGCCCACGACCGCGTTCAGCAGGGTCAGGACGATCAGCAGGATCGCGGTGGTCCACTCCTTGATGAGCAGCGAGACGACCGCCGCGGCCACAAGGACGATCTGCATGTAACTGCGGTACTGCTTGAGGAACCGGCGCCAGGCCGCAGGCCCCTTCTCCTCGGGCAGCGCGTTCGGGCCGTGCGCGGTCAGGAGCTCCGCGGCCCGTCCTGCGGAGAGACCGACCGCCGGATCGACACCGAACGCGGCTACGACCTCCTCGGGAGCGTGCGAGTACCAGCCGTCCCCAGAGGCCCGAGGCTGCTCTCCCACGGCATTCGAACGCACCGTCATCGTCCTGCCTCCGATCCGTGGCCACGGATGCGTCCGGGCCGGTCGCGCGCCGCTCCGACAGGTACTAGCCCCGCTTCTTCTTCCGCCGGCCTCTCCGCCCGGTGGCCCGCGCGGCCGACGGATGCCGGTCGGCGTACGGATCGGCCGGTGCCCCGGCAGGGGCCTCCCGCTCCAGGTCCCGTTTGGTGACGAGCAGGTCCTTCCGCGCCTCGTCCCCGACGTCGGGGTACTGAGGATCGATGTCGATCAGGGTGTGCGCGAGGATCGCCGCCGCGCAGATCCGCGCGAACCACTTCCGGTCCGCCGGCACGACGTACCACGGTGCCCACTTCGTACTCGTGGCCGACAGCATGTCGGAGAACGCGTGCTGGTAGTCGTCCCACCGGCGCCGCTCCCGGACATCGGCCGCGGAGAACTTCCAGTTCTTCTCCGGCCGGTCGATCCGCTTCAGGAACCGGGTGCGCTGCTCCTCCTTGGACAGGTTCAGGAAGATCTTCACCACCTTGAACCCGTTGTCCGTGAGGTACCGCTCCCAACGGTTGATCTCCCGGTAGCGCCCGTCCCACAGGCCCCGCCCACCTGCGATCTCCGGCAGCCTCTGCCGAAGAAGGATCTCGGGGTGGACCCGCACGACGAGGACCTCCTCGTAGTGCGAGCGGTTGAAGATGGCGATCTCGCCGCGCGCGGGCAGCCGCTGCGCGTAGCGCCACAGGTAGTCGTGGTCGAGTTCCTCGGCGGAGGGCACCTTGAAGCTGCTGACCCGTACGCCCTGGGGATTGACGCCGCTCATCACGTGGCGGATCGTCCCGTCCTTGCCCCCGGCGTCGAGTGCCTGGAGGCAGAGCACCACTCCGTACGTGTCCTGGGCGGCCAGTCGCTCCTGGTACTCGGCCAGCAGCGACACCCCGGTCTGCAGCAGCTCGATCCCGTCCCGCTTCTTCAGACCGGCCTTGTAGCGAGGATCGAAGTCCCGCTCCAGGCGCACTTTCGACCCCGGTCGCACCCGTAGCGGCGCGATGAAATCCGCGATGCGTTCGGCTCTCTCGTCCGACATCACCTATCAGTCCTCCGCGGGTCCGGGGTGAGTAATGGCCTCACCCGCAGCGGTGCGGCAAGCGGCACGGAGCTCGCTGCGGGACCGGCGTTCGACCAGGATCGGCACGTAGGCCCTGACCCTGGCCTGGCGGAACGAGTCGTACGCGGCCTTCACCGTCGCCTCGACGGTGACCGCGTCGACCGAGGGATAAGCAGCCCTCAGCCGCGCCACCATGTTCCGGATGGACACCAGTTGCTCGTGTGAGCCCGGCGGCGGGACGGTCGGAGGCCGTGCCGGACCGGCGCCCTCGACCGGCCCGGGGTGGCCGCTCAAGCCGCCGACGGGGAGGCATGCGGCGATGTGAGGAGTCTGCTCTTCGACCGCCATGGCCGCACCTCACCGAACCCATGCCCCACGACCACCGGATCGCAGAACCGCACATCCCGCCACAGACGCGACAGGATCCCTCGCGCTCATTGTCTGCTCGCCTGAACAAGATCGCCCCCTCAGGCCGGGGCGGGAGCCGCGGAGGGAGGCGCCGGCACCGCGTCCGGCCACTGATCGAGGGGACTCGGCAACACAATTCGCGGCGCGGCAGAGCACTGTGGATCTATCCTGCCCGCCGTGATCGACTGGACAAGTATCGAAGCCGCAGACTGCGCCGTGCCCGCCGACCGTCCCATGGAAGAACTGGTGCGAGGGCTCTCCCGCGCATTGGCGGATCCCGATCCGCTGATCCGCGACGGAGCGCCCTACTCCGTCCTCTCGGCCTGGATAGCCCGCGGGGTGATCGACGCACCCCGGCGGTTGGAGCTGGGCGACGAGATGGCTGCCCGCTTCGCCGACCGGGAGGTCCAGGCCCGCACCTTCGCCCCGCTCGTGCTCGACATGCTCGTGAGCAAGGGGGACTTCAGGGCCGGGTGGGTGGACGCGTTCGAGCGCTGGTACCCGATGGAGAAGGACCTGCGAGGCCACGACGAGAAGCTCGGCTGGCTCCACGCGGTCGCGCACGGCGCGGACCTGCTGGGCCGGTTCGGTTGTCACTCCGAGGTGGAGCCGGCGCGGATGCTGGACCTCGCCGCCGCGCGGCTGACGGCCCGTACCGATCACGTATTCGGCCAGTTGGAGGACGACCGGCTGGGGAAGGCGGTCGCGCGTATCCTCACCCGGCCCGACATGAGCGAGCGCGACGCGACCGCGTGGCTGGACCCGATCGCCGCCCGCTTCGGAGCCGACCGCATCACGACTCCGGTACCCGCGCACCTCACCAACTGCCTGCGCACCCTGCGCCTGCTCTACGTCCTCGCGGACCGGGGCGTGCGGCCGAGCGCCGAGTCGGCGCCGGACGCCCTTCACCACCGTGAGGCGGTCAAAGGGCGTATCGCCGAGGTCCTCGATCTGATCGTCAAACGGTGACCACGGCCCGCGGCCGGGCCGGCGCACGCCCGGCCGGGGCCGCCCCGGTCCTCAGCCCGAGACGGCCTTGGCCCAGCCGCGGTTGACGGTCTCCCTCGCCTTCGCCGTCTGCGCCTCGGTCGGGAACGTCGGCGTGCCCTCGACCGTGGGCAATTTCTCCGCGGCGGCCTTGTCGAGGGTGCCGTCCTTCTCCATGGCGTCCATGAGGACGGGGCGTGCGTAGGCGCCGAGCCGGAGGTTCTGGCCCTCCGGGCTGAAGAGGTACTCCTGCCACAGACGTGCCGCCGCGGGGTGCGGGGCGTCCTTGTTCACCGCGCTCGCGTAATACTCGGCGAAGCTGCCGTCGAAGGGGATGGCTGTCCGCCAGTCGACGTCCGAGCCCTTCCTGCGGAATTCGTCGGCGTATCCGAGGTTGAGGAAGTCCCAGTCGATGCTGATCGGGGTCTCGCCCCTCTCGATCGTGGCCGGGGTGGATTCGACCGGGATGAAATTGCCGTTCTTGCTGAGCTCGGCGAAGAATTCGATACCGGGCTGGATGTCGTCGAAGGAACCCCCGTTCGCCAGGGCCGCCGCATACACGCCGGCGAAGGCGGAGCCGGACTTGGTGGGGTTGCCGTTGAGCGAGACCTGGCCCTTGTACTCGGGCTTGCGCAGATCGGCGAAGGTCGAGGGGCAGATCTTGACGCGGCTGGCGTCGCAGCCGATCGAGATGTAGCCGCCGTAGTTGTTGGCCCAGCGGGCCCGCGGGTCCTTCTGCTCCTTGGGGATCTCGTCGTACGCGGCGACCTTGTACGGGGCGAGCAGGCCCTGCCGGGCCGCGGACTGCGCGAACGAGCCCCCCACGTCGATCGCGTCGGGGGCGCGGCCCGCTCCCCTGTGCTCCTTCAGGGCGTTGATCTCGTCCTGGCTGGACCCCTCCGGGTTCTCCACCGCGACCTTGATCCCGTACTTCTTCTCGAAGCCGTCGATCAGTGCGCCGTAGTTGGCCCAGTCGCGGGGGAGCGCGATCGTGTTGAGCGAGCCCTCCTTCTTCGCCGCTGCGGTCAGTGCCTCCGCGCCGCCGGCGTCCGCGGCTGAGGTGGCCACCGCGGGCTTTGCGGGTGCGGCGGTGGGGGCGTTTCCGCAGGCGCCGAGGGGCGCCGCGGCGAGGGCCAGGCAGACGGCGACGGAGGCTTTCCGGAGACGGGGTGCGGGCACAAAGGCTCCATAACGGGCGGTCGCGTACTGTCGAGGCCAGCGTACGTTCGGCGGCCTCGGCAGCGCAGTCCCAGCAGGTGTGTCCGCCCCCTTCCCTGCGGCTGCCGTACCGGCGCGTTCTCAGAGCGCCTCGTCGTCCCACCCGGCCAGGAGCGCCTCCCCCAGATCCGTCCCGGACGGTGCGGCCCCGTCCTGGAGGGCCTGCTCGCTCCAGATGATCTTGCCGCGAGCCGTGTAGCGGGTGCCCCAGCGCTCGGCGAACTGCGCGACGAGGAACAGGCCGCGGCCGCCCTCGTCGGTGGCCTCGGCCCGGCGCAGGTGCGGGGAGGTGCTGGACCCGTCGGAGACCTCGCAGATCAGGCTGCGGTCGTACAGCAGCCTCACCCGGATGGGCTCGGTGCCGTAGCGGATGGCGTTGGTCATCAGCTCGCTGAGGATGAGTTCCGTGGTGAAGGTGATGTCCTCCAGGCCCCAGTCGGCCAGTCGGCGGGCGCAGGCGTTCCGTACCGGGGACACCGCCGCCGGGTCGGGAGACACGTCCCACTCGGCGATCCGCTCGGGGTCCAGTCGGCGGGTGCGGGCGACCAGCAGCGCGATGTCGTCGCCGGGCCTGGTGGGCAGCATCGCGTCGATCACCGCGGTGCAGGTTTCCTCCGGGGTGCGGGCGGGCCCTTCCAGGGCGGCGCGCAGCGCTGTCAGGCCCGCGTCCAGATCGCGGTCGCGGCTCTCGATCAGCCCGTCGGTGAAGAGCGCCAGCCGGGAGCCCTCGGGCAGGGTGAGCGTCATGGTCTCCATGGGCATGCCCGTGCCCAGGCCCAGCGGCGGGGAGACCGGCACCTCGGGGAAGGAGACGGTTCCGTCGGGGCGGACCAGGGCGGGGCCCGGATGACCGGCGGTGGCGGCGGTCACCAGCCCGGAGACGGGATCGTAGATGGCGCACAGGCAGGTGGCTCCGGTGATCCCCTGCCACTCCTGCTCGTCGGCGTCGATGTGGGCGACCAGCTCGTCCAGGTGGCTCAGGAGCTCGTCCGGGGGCAGGTCGAGGGTGGAGAAGTTGTACACGGCGGTGCGCAGACGGCCCATCGTGGCGGCGGCGTGCAGACCGTGGCCGACGACGTCGCCGACCACCAGGGCCACCCGGGTGCCGGGCAGTGGGATGACATCGAACCAGTCACCGCCCACCCCGGCCTGGGCGGACAGATAGCGGTGGGCGACCTCCACCGCGGACTGCTCCGGTACGCCCCGGGGCAGCAGGCTGCGCTGCAGGGTGACGGCCATGGTGTGCTCGCGGGTGTAGCGGCGGGCGTTGTCGACGGACAGTGCCGCCCGGGCGGTCAGCTCCTCGGCGAAGGACACGTCCTCCTCGTCGAACGCCGCGGAGTCCTGCCCCCGCCAGTAGCCGGCCATCCCCAGCACCACGCCCCGGGCCCGCAGGGGCACGGCGATCATGGAGTGGATGCCGCGGTCCAGGATCAGCACGGCGTTGGCCGGGTCCTGGGCCCGCCAGTGGTGGGTGGCGCGCAGGTCCGCCTCCAGGACCGCGTGGCCGCCGGCCAGTCCGGCGGCCATGGGGCTGGTGGGAACGAACCGGATCAGCTTGCCGATGGGGTAGAGGGGGTGGGCGCCCTCAAGGCCGACGGAGGCGGTGCGGCGCATCTCGGTGCTCGCTTCGGGCGGCTCCTCGCCGCGCAGCACCGGGTCCAGCAGGTCGACCGTGACCACGTCGGCGAAGCGCGGGACCGCCACCTCCGCCAGTTCCTCCGCGGTGCGCTCCACGTTCAGCGTCGTTCCGACCTGCACTCCCGCGTCGTAGAGCAGCTTCAGCCGCTCGCGGGCCACCTCGGCCCTGCCGGAGAGTGCCCGCAGCTCGGTGGTGTCCCGCAGTGTGACGACGGTCCCGGCCTGCCCGTAGGGGGCGGTGGGCCGGATGTTCACCGCCAGCAGCCGGTCGGCGGCCATGTGCAGCTCGTCGGTCACCGCACGGCCCGATGCGATCGGCTCGGTGATTCCCTCCTCCAGGTCCAGGTCCGTGACGGGGCGCCCTTCCGCGTCCGCCGGCAGGTCCAGCAGCCGCCGCGCCTCGTCGTTGGCCAGCAGCAGCCGTCCGCCGCCGCCGACGATCAGCACGCCCTCTCGTACGGCGTGCAGCACCGCGTCGTGGTGCTCGTACATCCTCGTCATCTCGGCCGGCCCCAGGCCGTGGGTCCGGCGCAGCAGCCGGCGGCTCACCAGAGCGGTTCCGCCGGCGGACAGGGCGAGCACCAGGGCCGCGCTGCCGAGGACGACCGGCAGCTGCCGGTTCACCATGCCCTGGACGTTCTGGACCGTGACCGGGGAGGAGACGATGGCGATGACGCGGCCCGTGTCGTCCTTGACGGGGACCACCGAGACCACGGACTGCCCCAGGGACCCTTCGAACGTCTCGGTGAACGACTTTCCCGCCGCCGCCTTGGAGAAGGGGCCGACGACGTGCTTCCCGATCTGTCGCGGGTCGCTGTGGGTGAGGGTGACCCCGTCGAGCGAGTAGGTGTTGATGCCGTCGACCCCGGCGATCTTCCGGGCCGCCTGGGCGCTCGGCTGCAGCACCGCGCTCGGATCGGGACTGCGCAGGGCCTCGACGATCCCCGGGGATTCCGCGAACGTTCCGGCGGCGGCGAGCGTACGGTGCCGGGCGTCCAGCATGGCCGCGTTCCGGCCCTGCACCACGAGGGCCACCACCGCGGCGGCGACGAGAAGGACCACGACGGCCAGTTGCAGGAGGAACACCTCGCCGGCCACGCTCTGCACGCTCAGCAGGGAGGACAGGCGCTGCGGCCGCGGCGTCCTGACCTTGGGCGGCCGGGCCTGCTCCTGATGTTCCTGGTGGCGTCCTGAGCGCGGGCGCCGAGGGAGAGAGGAAGAGCTCATGGGGGATCGGAGCAGCCAACGCCGGAAGGGTTCCAGGAAGTCGCTCATAGTCCATTTTCTAACCTCTGGGGGTCATCGGCAGCGGGGGAGCGAGAAGGCCGCCCGAGCAGGAGCGATCCGCGTGAGAGGCGCCGGCCATCGGTCATCGGGCCGTCGGCCGGGCGGCCCATCGGCCGGCGCGAGGAGCCGGCGGCGGGGGCCGCCGTGCTGGCAGTGGCACCAGCGGGCACACCGCGTGGCTCCGGGTGCACAGCGTGATCGTTCGGTACGCTGAGTGACGAACGTGCGTACGCTGCGTCACCGGGGAAACGACCCACACCTTTCGAGAGGCGCTGACATGCCCTTCTCCGCTCCCGGCCGGCCGGCGATCTGCCCCCTGCGCCGCTCGACCGATGGGCTGGGTCGTCCGCGGGCGGTGCGCCCCGCGCAACGAGTACCCGGATCCGAACCGCGCCGGCAGGAACCGTACGCGCGAGGCGTTGGCTGAACGAGCCCCTCTCCCCACTGGACAACGGAGACCCACGGTGATCGAACGGATCTGGCTCCACCCACCTCTCGCCTTCGCCCGCCTGGGCCCGTCCCCCACCCCGTGCGGCAATTACCACTACGGCGAAAGCGACCTGTCGCCCCGGGGCACGGGCAAGACCACCGTGGTGCCCGCGCCCACCTTCGAAGTCACCGATGACGGCACCCTGACGGAGCGGCAGCCCGATCCCGGGGAACGGGTCCGGTTCAAGGACGTCAACGGCTTCCGGCCGATCTGCCCCTTCTTCGAACTGCACGGCACCTGGACGTCGGCCGACGGGCAGCGCCACACCGACGAGCCGGTCACCGTCGACGTCCTCACCGAATTCGGCATCGATCTGGCCGACGTGAAGTGGACGGTGAAGGTCGCCAACCTCAAGGCGCACCAGTGCACCCGCTCGCCCGGCGACCGGATCGAGGCCGCCGTCGAACTGAGCGGCGACCACCACCTGCGGGAACCGCTGAAAGGACGGTCGCCCGCCGGAGCGGACCGGCCCCTCGTGCCGCCGGGGCAGAGCGTGCCGCTCGGCTCCGTCCAGCTGCCCCGCCCGGGCGGCGGGTTTCCCGAGCTGCGGCTGCGCTTCACGCCCGGCACGGGGGTCGTGTACGGCCCGAGCAACCTGCTCGACCGGACCAGCCGGTACCTCCTGCCGGAAGAGCGGTTGTTCCTGGCGCCGGACGCGGCCTGGTGCGGGTTCACCCTTTCCGGCGCCACCGACGCGCGGACCTTTCCCGGAGCGCTCTTCGCCGGATCGACGCCCGAGGACGGCGGAGTGAGCCTCGGTCTGGTCGACGACGTGTGCGACGGCCTGGTCGGCGTCACGCTCGGAGGCCTGACCGCCCGCGCGCGGATCGTCGTCACACCGCCGGACTTCGCGCCCGACCGCCGGCCCTTCACCTCCCTCGCCGACGGGCTGGCGGACCGGGTCCAGCGGGAGGAGGTGAGCGACCCCGTGTACATCACCGCGAACCGTGACCTGACGGCGCTGGAAGTGCGCGACCTGTTCGAACGGGTTCTGGAGGCCATGGACGCGGTCAACGTGGACGCCCAGAACGACCGCGCGACCCTGGAGAACGTGCGCAGGGCCCGGCGCCTGGGCCTGCCCGAGGACGAGGCCCGGGAACGGACCTTCGGTCCGCCGGACCCACTCCCGGGGGTGACGCTCCCCCTCACCGAGCGCGGCCGCCGGCGGCACCGGAGGTTCGTGGCACTGGAGTTCCTGGAAGACCTGTTCCGGGAACGGCCCGAACTCCTCCGGCAGGTCATCAGGACCCCGGTGGAGGAGCAGCGGTGGCACGACCGCCGCATGCCGGTCGCGGTACGCGGCTCCGACGCCTACCCCATGCACCTGACGCGTCGCCAGTACAACCTGCTGGCGGGCTGGGTCAGTTCGCTGCGGGAGAACGTGGAGGAGGGCACATGAGCCTCCTGTTGCAGATCGGGCGCCGCCCACCGGAACCGGAGACGGAGCCGGTATCCGGGCCGCGCGGCCTCGGCGCCGAGACCCGGGTCGTCCGCAGTGCCCACGGCACCCACCTGTTCCTGGCCGACGGCAGCCGGATCTACGACCTGCCGGAAGCCGCCGCCGCCCGGCTGGAGCGCTGGGCGGCCACGGCACACACACCCGCGCAGGACGCCGCCCTCGCCGCCGACCTGGGCCTTCCGCTGTGGGGCGCCGCGCCCGGACTGCCCGCCCCGCGCATCGACGGCACCCCGGCCGAAGTACCGCCCCTGTCCTCGCTGTCGCTCAACGTGATGCAGGCCTGCAACCTCAGCTGCGGTCACTGCTACGCCGACGAGGGCCGCTTCGGCGGCTCCGCCCGGGCCATGCCCCGCGAGACCGCCTTCGCCGCCGTGGACCGGCTGCTCGCGGAGGCCGCACCCGGAGCCGGGGTCGTGGTCGGCTTCATGGGCGGCGAACCCCTGCTCGCCCGGGACCTGGTCCACGAGGTGGTCCGGTACGCGGTCGGGGCCGGCGAGGACAGCGGGCACGCGGTCCGCTTCGCCCTCACCACCAACCTGACCACCGTCCGGCCCGCGGACGCCGAACTCTTCGCCGCCCACCCCTTCACGGTGGCCGTCAGCCTCGACGGCGACCGTGCCGGGCACGATGCGCTGCGCCGGGCACCGGGCGGCGGCAGCGCCTACGACCGACTGCGTACCGGACTGGCGGTGCTGGCCCGGTACGGGCGGCCCCGGCACCTGTCGGCGCGGGTCAGCGTGACGCCGTACACAGGGCGGCTGCCGGACATCCTGGAGCACGGGATCGGCCTGGGCTTCGACGAGGTGGGCTTCGCGGCGGTGGTGAGCGCGCCGGATCCGGCGTACGAGATCGACACCGCGGCCTTCACCGGCTTCCTCGACGGGATGGTCGAGTGCGGTGAGAAGGCCCTGCGCGAGCTGTCGGCGGGCCGCCCGTACCCGTTCGGGAACTTCCAGACCGCGATGTACGAACTCCACACGGGTGGCCACCGCCCCTACCCGTGCGGCGCCGGCGCCGGTTACCTCAGCGCCTCCGCCGAAGGCGGCCTCTACGCCTGCCACCGCCTGGTCGACGACCCGGACTTCGCCATGGGCTCGCTGGCCGACGGACCCGACCGGGCCGCCCGGGAACGCCACCTGGCCGCCCGGCACGTGGACCGGGCCGAGCCGTGCCGGTCCTGCTGGGCCCGCTACCTGTGCGGCGGCGGCTGCTACCACGAGGTCAGCCGGCGCGGCCGGCCCGGCTGCGACTACATCCGCGGCTGGCTCGACTTCTGCCTGCGCGCGTACGTCGAACTCACCGAGGCGGCACCGGGGTTCTTCGCGCTGCCGCCCGTATCCGACCTGCCGAGCGACCCGGCCGCCCTCGCCCGCTGACCTGAAGGAGCCGACCATGGACCAGCCGATCCCCGGGAGCGCGGGCGTCTCCACGCCCGCGGGGAAGATCTTCCCCGCGGGCGTCTCCACGCCCGCGGGGAAGATCTTCCCCCGCAACCTCACCGCCCGCGCCGCGCACAGGGTGGCCGGCAACCCGTCCGGCTCCCGCCCCGAGAGCGGTGTCGACAACTGCTTCCCCGGGCTGGAGTTCGACCAGCGCAACCTCGACAAGGCCTTCTTCCGCGGGCTCGTCTTCGACTTCCACCACGACACCGGATCCCGCTTGCTCGCCGTCAAGGGCGGGGTCGCCGAGGAACAGGGGATCTCCGACGCCGACCTGGGGGACAGCACCGGGGACGACGAACAGCGGCTGCACCTGTGGGCCGTGTGCGGGCGTACCACCGTGGACCAGGCAGAGGCCGAGGCGCCGGTCTTCCACGCGGTCGACCTGGACGGCCCGGGGATGTGGCGGCTGGTGCACGACCTGCTGCCGGGGACGATCTCCATCGTCGTGGGCCGGGGTTCCGGCAGCCGGTCGCCCGGCGCCTTCTGGGTTCCCGGCGGCCTGGGCAGCTGGCGGACACAAGGCCGGAGCGCGGTGCAGCGCGACGACGCGGGCGTGCTGGAAGTGGCCATCCTGACCGCCGAGCGGGCCGACTACCTGGACGAGGACGGGGTCATCGAACCGGACGTGTACGAGCCCGGCGACCTGACCCGCAGCCTGTGCGCGCCCTGGCAGTACGACTTCCGGGAGTGCGGCTGCTACTACTGGGCCGCCTCGAAACCCGACATCTCCGCCACATCCGGCGGCGAGTACCGCAACCTCAACTTCCAGCGCAGCGACCGCACCACCGTGCCACCCGCCCCGGACCTGACCACCTACCTGGAGCGCGGGCCGCTCGAACTCGACCACCCCGAACTGATCATGAACTGGAACGTGCTCCCCGTCGTCCTCAACGGGCGCGAGGACGACGCCCTGGGCGTGCCCGCCCCGCTGGACCTTCCCCTGATGGAGCCGCAGGACGTCATCAGGGAACTGACCCGCCTCGCCGTCGTCGAGCACGCGCTGTGCCTCGAATACCTCTACGCCCACTACTCGCTCGACGCTCCGATGACCCTGCCCGAGGACACCCCCGAGGACGTCCCGGTCCGGCGCGTCTTCGCGGCCGCGCAGGAGGTCTTCGGGGTGGCCGAGGACGAGATGCGCCATCTGCGGTGGGTCAACGAGATCCTCGGCGTGCTGGGGCGCCCGCTCCAACTCGACAGGCCCGCCGACGACTTCGTCATCCAGCAGCAGACCGGTCACCAGTTCAGGCTGGAGCCGCTCACACCCGAGCAGCTGGAGTGGTTCATCGCGGTCGAGAAACCGAGCGCCCAGATCGACCCGGACGGCATCGACGGGATGTACGTGCGGCTGCACCACACCATCGTGAACAACCCGAGCGCCTTCCCCCAGGCCGAACGGCTGGCCCACCTGATCAAGCTCATCATCGACGAGGGCGATGACCACTACCACCGGTTCACGGCGATCCGCGGACATCTGGCGGGTCTGGACCCGGACGGCTACCTGCGCCGACTGACGCCGCCGAACGACACGCTGGACGTGGAGCTGCTCCGCCTCGCGGACCTCAACTACGCCATGGTGCTGGGCGCGTTGCGCGCCACGCTGGAGGCGGGCGACAGGGCGGGCGGACTCCTGAGGGCCCAAGCGGTGCGCTCCATGCAGAACCTGCACGAGCTCAACCACCGGCTCGCCGCACGCGGAGTGGCACCCCGGTTCGCCGCGCCTTCCCCGGCGCTGTCGGACGGGCAGGCGCCCCGGGCCGCCGCGCGGGCCGTGGGCGAGGTGGTGCGTTCCATCCGTTCACTCGCGGACGGCAGCCTGCAGGAGCAGATGGACCGTCAAGAGGAGGGCGCGCGCGCCTTGGTCGCGGCGTGCAGCCTGCAATGACATCCCCGGCGCTGCGGACGCCTGCCGCTCCCCACGCCTCCGCGACCGTCGATATCGCCGGATCGGGACTTGCCGAACTGACCTGCGCCTGGCTGCTGCTCGCCCGTGGCCACCGGGTCCGTCTCCGGTCGCCCGGGCCGGCGGCAGGCCCCCGTCCGCTGCTGCTGGGCGGACCCACGATGGACCTGCTGCGCTCCCTGTGGGGCGGCGAGCTGCCGACGCACTGCCATCAGCTCACACACCGCCAGGTGTACTGGGGGCCCGACGCCGACGCGACCGGCCGGCGCATGCCCCAGCCGGCCACCGTCGTGGACGGCGCCCGCCTCGCCGAACACCTGCTCGGCCGCCTCGCCGCCCGGCACCCGGACGTCCTCTCCGAGACGCCCGGCCCACCGCGGTGGACCGTCACGGCCGCCGGTTCGTCCGGTCACTGGACGGCCGGGCGGCGCCACCTCCTGGCCGGGGAGGCCCCGCTGGCGCCAGGTACGGACGAGAGCACCGCCCGGCTCGTCTGCACCGAACGCGCGTGGCTGCACCTCACCCCACTGGGCGACGGGCGCGCCCTGCTCCAAGCCATGGTCCCCGGTCCGGCCACCCGGCCGACGGAGCTGCTGGAGTCGCTGCTCGCGGGCTCGGCTCTGGCCCCCGCTCTGCGGCACGCCCCCCGGACCGCCGTAGCCCTGCCCGCCGCCCCGCGCCTGCACCGCACCCCGGCGGTGCCCGGCCGGATCCTGGTGGGCGCCGGCGCGATCCGCTACGACCCGCTCAGCGGCACCGGATCGGCCCAGGCCCTGCGTACCGCCATCCTTGCCGCGGCCTCCCTCCACGCCATGGTCACCGGGGCGCCGCAGGGACCCCTGTGCACCCACTACACATCGCGCCTGCGCAGGGCCTTCCGCGCCCACCTCGCCACCTGTGCCCGGCTCTATCCGCAGGCGTTCGCCTCTCCTTCGTGGCAGCACGAGATCGACGCCGGCCGGCGGCAGGCTCGCCTGCTCCGGGGTGATGGGGATCCTGCGGACTGAGGATCCTCGCGCGCGCATCCTTCTGATCTGCCGCGCCGTGGCATCCGCGGCCCGTGCTCAGAGCGCCGCGGCGACCTCGTAGCCGGCCTCGACGATGGCGGCGCGGATCAGACGGTCGTCGAGCGGGGCGCCGCTCACCGTGACGGCCTGCGCGTCGAGGTCGACGACGACGCCGCTCACCCCGGGCACCTGATTGACCTGCTCGGTGATGTGGCCGGCACAGTGGCCGCAGGTCATGCCGGTCACGCGGTAGCGCTGCTCATCCATGGCGTTCTCTCCTCGACAGTGGCGTACAGGGTGGAGGCCGCGGGCGGCTCCCGCCCGGTGAGCGCGGGGACCGTCTGCCTCTCCCCCGTAGTCGTACGGAGGGGCCTTCTGGTTTCCGCGACTTGGGGGCGGCCGACGGCAGCGGAAGCACAGGCCCGCCCCGCTGTGCTCCCGCGGGGGTTCACCAGGGTGCTTGCGCCCGCCACCGAACGGGCATTCCCTTCACGTCCGGTGGCGGGAGGCCGTTCCGCAGACGGACGTGAAAGGAAAGGGCGCACGTGATGACCGATATCAATTCCCTGGCACCGATAGCGACGTTCTGCGGCAAGTGCGACTGCGGCTGCCCCCAGCTGTTCGTCGACGAGTCCGCGCCCGTCGAAAGGCGGGTCGTCATCACCGACGACTTCGGACAGCGCGTGGAGATGAGCGCCGACCAGTTCGGCTCCCTCATCGAGGACGCGAAGGCGGGCAAACTCGACGCCGTCGCGGTCGCCTGAGGCGACGGGGCCGCCCCCGGCCCGGCGGCGTTCAGCTGCCGGGCCGGACCACGACCGCGATCGTCTCGACCGGTCCGCTGTGGCGGAAGTGCAGGACGAAGGGAATCATCTGCCCCGCCCGCCAGCGTTCCTTCACCCTCACCATCACGTCCACCTCGAAGGGGGACATGCTGACGGTGCCCCCGGCCGGGATGGCGAGGGGACCGGTCATGCTCATGGAATCGGCCCCCGTGCCCGTGCTCCGGTGCCGGCTCAGCATGGTCTGCTCCACGGCCGGGGAGGTGACGGCTACCAGCTGGTCGTCCGCGCCGCCCAGGTTCGAGATCCGGAAGAACGCCGCAGTGTTCTCCTTGTCGGCGTACGGGAGGAAGACGCGGCCGCCGTCGACCGCGACGCGGGGTGGGGTGCCGGCAGCTCCGGAGCCGGCCCAGGCCGTCAGCCCGCACAGGCCGACCAGGCACGCGATCACAGGAACGGCCGCGGCCAGGTACGCCTCACGCAGACGCCGCTGCGTCGGCCGCCGGCCCTCCACCACTTCCCGCCGAGCGGAATCGGTCATCGTTCACTTCCTCCCCGGGCGCGGCGGGCCCGTGCACCGGCGGTCCGGCCCGCGGGGTCCCAGCCGCGAAGGCGCAGGCTGTTCCCCACGACCAGGAGCGAGCTGGCCGACATGGCCGCCGCGGCGACCATCGGGTTGAGCAGCCCGACGGCTGCCAGCGGGACGGTGACGAGGTTGTAGCCGAACGCCCAGACCAGATTGACCCGGATGGTCGCGAGGGTGCGCCGGGCCAGGCGGACCGCGTCCGCGACCGCCTCCACGTCACCGCGCACGAGGGTCACGTCGGCCGCCCCGATGGCGACGTCCGTACCGCTGCCCATGGCGATCCCGAGATCCGCGGCGGCCAGCGCGACGGCGTCGTTGACACCGTCGCCGACGACGGCGACCCGTCGGCCCTCGTCCCTCAACCGCCTTACGAGCGCGGCCTTGTCCTCCGGGGTGCAGCGGACATGGAGACGGGTGATCCCGAGCGCGGAGGCGACGGCCTCGGCGGGGGCCTCGCGGTCGCCGGTGGCCAGGACCGGCTCCACCCCCAGCCGCCGAAGGCGGTCGACGGCCCGGTAACTGCCCGGACGCACGACGTCCCCGAGGCCGACCAGCGCTTGGCCGACGCCGTCGACCCTTACCAGGACGGGGGTCAGCGCGGCGGCCTCGGCGGCGGCCAGTGCCTTCGCCAGCGCCTCGGGGAGGTCGGCGCCCGGCGCGCACACCTCGACCACCCGGCCGTCGACCACACCGCTGACACCCGCCCCGGGGGTGGCCCGGAAATCCGTCACTGGCGGCAGAGTCCCACCGGGCAGGTTCCGCCGCGCGTACGCGGCCAGCGCGATTCCGAGAGGATGCTCGGAGCCCTGCTCCACCGATCCGGCCAGCCTCAGGACGGTTTCCCGGCCCAGGCCTTCGGGGAGCGGCGTGAGCTGGGCGACGGTCATGTGCCCGGTCGTGAGGGTGCCGGTCTTGTCCAGTACGACCGTGTCGACGTGCCGCAGAGCCTCCAGGGCCCGCGGTCCCCCGACCAGGATGCCCAGTTGGGCGCCGCGGCCGGTCGCGGCCAGCAGCGCGGTGGGAGTCGCGAGGCCGAGAGCGCAGGGGCAGGCGACGACGAGGACGGCCACGGCCGCGGTCACCGCGGGCTGCGGATCCGCACCGGCGCCGAGCCAGAAGCCGAGCACGGTGACCGCCAACGACAGGACGACGGGGACGAAGACGCCCGCCACGCGATCGGCCAGACGCTGCGCCGCCGCCTTGCCGGCCTGGGCATCGGTGACCATGCGGGTGATGCGGGCGAGCCGGGTGTCCGCGCCGACCGCGGTGGCCCGTACGACGAGCAGCCCGCCCACGTTCACCGCCGCGCCGATCACGGTCCGGTCCGGCCCGACCTCGACGGGATCGCTCTCGCCGGTCAGCAGGGACAGGTCCAAGGCGGAGTTCCCGGACACCACGACGCCGTCCGTGGCGACGCGCTCCCCGGGCCGGACGACGAATTCCTGCCCGACGGTGAGCTGTTCGACCGGGATCCGCCGATCCTCGCCGTTCTCGCGGACGGTCACGTCCTTGACCGCCAGCGCGGAGAGCGATCGCAACGCCGCGCCCGTACCGCGCCGTGCCCGCGCTTCCAGGAACCGGCCGGTCAGGACGAACAGCGGTACGCCGACCGCCGCTTCCAGATAGACGTGGGCGACCTCGCCTCCGGCGGAGGGTAGGAGGGTGAAGGGCATCCGCATACCCGGCTGCCCCGCGCCGCCGAGGAACAACGCGTACAGGGACCAGAGGAACGAGGCGACGACACCGAGCGAGACCAGCGTGTCCATGGTGGCCGCCGAGTGCCGCAGGCCCCGCAGCGCGCGGACATGGAAGGGCCAGGCGCTCCAGACGGCCACGGGTGCGGCGAGCGCGAGGCACAGCCACTGCCAATTGCGGAACTGCAGAGCCGGGACCATCGACAGGACCATGACCGGCACACAGAGCAGCGCCGTGATCAGCAGCCGCTCGCGCTCGATGCGGTCCTCCTCCTTCCTCTTCTCCGGTACCGGATCCGCCGACCCGTTCTCCGCCTGTCCCCGGGGCTCGGGAGGCGCGTGGACCTCAGCTGTGTACCCCGCACGCTCGACCTCCGCCACCAGCTCGTCCGCCGTGGTGCCGGGCGGATGGATCACCCGCGCCCGGCCGGTGGCCAAGTTGACCGTGGCGCTGACCCCGTCGATCTTTCCGAGCCGCTTCTCCACGCGGTTGACGCAGGCCGCACAGGTCATGCCGCCGACGGTGAGGTCCGTGGTGGAGGCGGTCGCCAGCTCCGGGGTCATCGCGCACCGTCCGTCCGAGTGCCACCCGCGCCGCTGTGACCGTGCGGCCCGGGGCTGCCGCTGTCGGGGGTGGCGCCGGTCCCGCTGGAGCGCATACCCGGTGCGACCGGACCGGCCGAGGCACCGATCACGTACGACAGGCAGAACATCAGCCCCAGCAGGACCAGGAACCCCGCGAGCGCCGGCGGCGGCACCCACCGCCGCAGCGAGAGGTCCGTGCCGCCGGGGGACTGCTGTGGTTGCGTCATTGCCACTCCAGTGACGGGCGCGGTCCGGCGCCCTTCGCTCGTCAGGTGCTGCGGTACGCAGACCGCTGCCGAGGGGGCATCCCGCGGTGCGCTGATGCCGTCCCCACGAGTAGTCGGGGCGAGGCGTCGATGAGTTCCCGCCGCTCCGGGTACCTTGTTGCCCATTAATTGCAGTAACTGATTATGTGCGAAAGAGGTTGTGGTGGGCTCTCCGGTGGTGCTGGGCATCGAGTCGTCCTGTGACGAGACCGGGGCCGGGATCGTGTCCGGCGGACGGCTGCTCGCGCACGTGGTGGCGTCGAGCATGGACGAGCACGCCCGCTTCGGCGGGGTCGTGCCGGAGATCGCCGCCCGCGCGCACGTACAGGCCTTCAACCCGGTCGTGCGGGAGGCGCTGGACCAGGCGGGGCTGCGGATCAAGGACATCGACGCGGTCGCGGTGACGACCGGGCCGGGCCTGTCGGGTGCGCTGCAGGTGGGGTTGGCCGGGGCGAAGACCCTGGCCTACGCGGCCGGGGTGCCGTTGTACGGGGTGCACCACCTGGCCGGGCACGTCGCCGCCGACACCCTGGAGCACGGGCCGCTCCCGAACCCGTGCATGGTGCTGATCGTCTCGGGCGGGCACACCTCGCTGCTGTTCGTACGGGACCTCGTACGCGATCCGATCCTCCACCTCGGCGACACCGTGGACGACGCGGCGGGGGAGTGCTTCGACAAGGTCGCGCGGGTCTTCGGCCTGCCCTATCCCGGTGGGCCGGCCATCGACCGGGCGGCGCGCGGTGGCAACGGCTGCGCGGTGGCGCTCCCGCGGCCCTTGACCCGGCCGGGCGACGCCCCGTACGCCTTCTCCTTCTCCGGGCTGAAGACCGCGGCCGCGCGCTGGGCCGAGCAGCACCGCATACGAGGCGAGGAGATCCCCCTCGCCGATGGCGCCGCCTCGCTCCAGGAGGCCGTCGCCGACGTGTTGACCCGCAAGGCGCTGGCCGCCTGCCGGGAGTACGAGGTGCGCACGCTCGTCGTGGTGGGCGGGGTCGCCGCCAACTCGCGGGTGCGGGCGCTGGCCGAGGAGCGGTGCGCGGCCGCCGGCGTCGAGCTGCGGGTACCGCCGCTGACGCTGTGCACCGACAACGGGGCGATGATCGCCGCCGTCGGCGACCTGCTGGTCCGGGCGGGCTCGGCTCCCGCACGGCTCGACATGTCGATCGACCCGTCCGCGCCGCTGGAGTACGCGGCCCTGCACCCCGCCGCCGCGCTGCCGTGAGATCGGCCCAGGTGAGCTGGATCTCGGTGTCTGCGTGCTCGATCAGCAGCCAGTACCACTCCGGGCGCCCCGCGCCCCGCGCGCCGTTCGCCGCTCGTGGAAGCCTCACGAAGGGCACGCCGCACGTTGTCTGATTAGCACCGTACCTTTCTTACGGGTCGGGAGAATCTCGGATTGCAACAGGCGGTGATCGAACGTGCTGCCGTTGGGCGCCTCAATGCGCCCCCGCCGTACATCGGTCACCGATCCCCCCAGCACCGTGAGAGGTACCACGATGACAACAAACCGCGTCAAGCGCTTCGCGGCCCGCGCGCTGACAATGACGGCGGCGGCCTGCGCAGTCGCGGCGGCAAGCACCCTTCCGGCGTCCGCTGCCGACCAGCCGACCCGGCCGCTGCTCATGGCGGACTGCGCCTCGGGCGAAGGCAAGTGCACGTTCAACTCGCCCCAGCTCGGCGAGGCGTACCTGGGTGACTTCCGTCAGGTGTCGAACTCGGTGTTCAACTGCAGCACGTCCGACGCCACTCAGGCGATGACGTGGGACGACACGGTGGGATCCACCGACTCGTTGGGCGTCTCCGTCACCGCCGGAGGCAAGATCGCGGGCATCGTGGACCTCAGCATAACGGCGAGTTACAGCCACAGTTGGTCGAGCACTCACTCGGAGAGCAGCTCGCTCAACATGACGGTGAAGCCCGGCGAGGTGGGCTGGATCTCACGCGCCCAGGTGATGCAGAAGGTCTCCGGCACCTGGCAGACCCACTACGACAGCCCCAAGTGGGGCCACTACTACTGGTTCTTCCAGGACACCATCACCAGCCCGGCCAAGAACGGCACTGACGGCAAGAGCAATGCGGTGGTGGTGAAGAGCCGGAAGATGACCGATGCGGAGAAGCGTTCCTGCTCCGACGAGTCCCGCACGGGCCGTGCCTTCGTCCAGGAACGCTGAGTAGCGACTCGCCTGTGACCCCGGCCCCCTGACCCCGCCCGTGCGGGGGCAGGGGGCCGGGGCAGCACGCGGCCGCCGGGCTGTGCCCGGCGGCCGGAAAACCGTGGGCCGCCGCGGGGCACTGCCCACTACGATCGGGTCCTCACCTGATCATGGCGGTACGACGGAGGCAGCGATGACACAGGCCCCTTCGCGGATACCCGCCCACCCCGAACGGCTTGAGCAGGGACACCCGTTCCGACAATGGAAGACGTGCCGCATACCCGGCACCGAGCTCACCCTCACCGGGTACTCGCGCGCCAACGACAAGACGTTCTTCCACATACCGGAACTGCGCTGCGCGCTCGACGCCGGACTGGCGGAAGGCCGTCAGACGGACACCGTCTTCCTCACCCACACCCACCACGACCATTCCAAGGACCTCGACTACCTCGCCGCCAGGCCCGCCGGTGTCGACATCCACCTGCCCGCCGCGGCGGTGCCGTACGTGGAGACCTTTCTGCGGGCCTCCGCCGAACTGAACCACGGCGCCGCCTACGATCCGGCCCTCGCCGCGAAATGCCGGCTGCACGGGGTGCGCGGCGGCGACGAGTTCACTTTCGGACGCCGTGGGCACCACGTGCGGGTAGTGGAGTGCGCGCACAAGGTGCCGTGCGTGGGATACGCGTTCTCCGAACGCCGCAAGGCACTGCTGCCCGAGTACGAGGAATTGCGGCAGTCCCTCGCCGAACAGGGCCGGGGCGCGGAGTTCGGCCGCATCCTGGCGCAGCGCCGCCAGGACGGCATCGAGGTCGAACGCGAGGTGCTGGGGCCGCTGTTCGCCTTCCTCGGCGACACCCATGTCAGCGTGTTCGCGGACAATCCGTGGCTCTTCGACTACCCGGTGCTCATCACCGAGTGCACCTATCTCGACGACGCCGAACTCGAGCGGGCCGACCGGGTCGGACACACCGTCTGGAGTCGGCTGAAGCCCGTCGTCGAGGCCCACCCGCACACCCTCTTCGTCCTCACCCACTTCAGCCTGCGCCACTCGGACCAGGACGTCCTCGCCTTCTTCGGCGACGAGCGGCCCGGCAACGTGCTGCTGTGGGTGCACCCGGACAGCCGGCTGCCCGAACAGCACCAGCAGCCGGGTCGGTGACCGGGCGCTGCGTCCGCGTCGACGGGGGTAGCGGTGTCGCGCGGGCGGGTCTCGGGCGGCTTCGGCTTCTCGCCCACGCCGCCCCCGGGAACGCGTGCGATCGAGTGTTCAGCGTTCAGCGTTCGAGTAGGGCCCGGAGCGCCTCGGCGATCTCGGCGGGAGCCTCCTCGGCCATGAAGTGGCCGCACGTGACGGTCCTGTGCTGCAGGTCGGCGGCCCAGGTGTGCCACAGGGCGGCCGCGTCGAAGCCGAGGGCAGCGCCCCAGTCCTGCTGGAGCACGGTGACGGGCATCTTCAGCTGATGGCCGGCCGCCCGGTCCACCCGGTCGTGCTCCATCAGGTGCCGGTCTGCTCGTACGCGTGTCCCGCGCGCAGCACGGCCGGGGCCGGGACGGACGCCGGGTCGCGCGGGTCGTGGCCGACCAGGGAGGCCAGGACCAGCGCGGCGTCCTCCACCGTGCGGGTGATGGGGCCGACGTGGTCGAGCGACCAGGACAGGGACGTCACGCCGTACCGGGGGACCAGTCCGTACGTCGGCTTCAGGCCGACGACCCCGTTCAGTGCGGCGGGTACCCGGATCGACCCCCCGGTGTCGGTCCCCAGCGCGAACGTGGCGGCTCCGGCGGCCACGGCGACCGCCGACCCGCCGCTGGAGCCACCGGCGACCCGCCCCCGGTCCCAGGCGTTGCCGGTCTGAGGTGTGGTCAGGCCGTAGGCGAATTCGTGCGTGTGGGTCTTGCCGACGAAAGCCGTGCCGGCCGCGGAGAGTTGCGCTGCGACCGTGGCGTCGGCCACCGCCCGGTGGCCGTCACGTACCCGGGAGCTCGCGGACGTGGCCATCCCGGCCACATCGATCAGGTCCTTCAACCCGGCGGGAATGCCGTGCAGAGGTCCTCTGATCCGGTCGGTGGCGGCCTCGTCCGCCGCACGTCGCGCTGCCTGCCGTGCGTGATCCGCCGTTACCGCGGCGTAGGCCCGCAGGCGCGGTTGGACCTGCTCGATGCGCTCCAGTACCGAGTCCACCAGCTCGACCGGAGACAGCCGCCGGGTCCGTATGGCCTCGGCGGCGTCGGCCACGGTCAGTTCAAACGGCTGCATCGTGCTGCTCCCCTCCCGCGCGGTACGCGGCGGCCGGCGGTGTGTCCCCGAAGTCCAGTTCCCGCAGGACGGAGACGACGGAATGGATGTGGTCGGCGGTGGCCGCCACTCCCGCGTGGCGCTCGTTCGCCAGCGGGAGTCCGGATCGCGCGGCCCAGCGAGCCGCCTCCGGCGGCGTGAGATCAGCGGCGGACATGTGTGGCCTTCCTGATCGGGCTGAGGGGCGGCGAGTGATCACCGCCACGCTAAAGCTAACAGGTTGCGTTAGCTGACGGCAGAGCCTACGTTACTTAAAGCGAACCAATCGCTTTTGAGTGTGGATCCGCCCTCCGTAGACGAAGGAAGACATCTCTCGTGCGCACAGCTCCGCCCGCCGAAACCGCCCCGCCCGCCGCCGCTCCGTCCTGGGCGATCGGTGACGTCACCGTCCACCGCATCGACGAGATCCCGCTGCCGCCGGAGACCGGCCCCTGGCTCCTGCCGGCCGCCACCGCCGACGTCGTCGCCGAACAGGGCTGGCTCCGGCCCGACTTCGCGGATCGCGACGGGATCCTGCGCATCGACAGCCACAGCTTCGCCCTGGTCGTGGACGGACTGCGCGTACTCGTCGACACCGGAGTCGGCAACGGGAAGACGCGCGCGAACCCGGCATGGCACGACCTCCGCACCGACTACCTCGCACGCCTCGCGGCGGCGGGGTTCGCTCCGGAGTCCGTCGACCTGGTGGTGCTGACCCATCTGCACACCGATCACGTCGGCTGGAACACGCGGGAAGCCGAAGGTGCTTGGGTGCCGACGTTCCCCAACGCCCGCTACCTCACGGCGAAGGCGGAGTACGACTTCTGGGCCGCGTACGACATGGAGGAGGCGCGGCGCGCCATGTTCCGCGACTCCGTGCATCCGGTCGAGGAGGCGGGTCTGCTCGACCTGGTCGACGTGCCGTCCGAGGGCATCGACATCGCCGCCGGTCTGCGCCTGGTGCCGGCCCCGGGGCACACTCCTGGCCACGTCGCCGTCCAGGTGAGCAGTGCCGGTGCCACGGCGGTGATCACCGGGGACTGCATCCATCACCCCGTACAGCTGGCGCATCCGGGAATCGGCAGCTGTGTCGACATCGACCCCGAGCAGGCCGAGGCGACCCGCCGTTCGCTGCTCGCCTCGCTCGCCGACACCGACGGCCTGCTCCTCGGCACTCACTTCCCTCCGCCGACCGCCGGCCGTGTCGTCACCATGGGCGACGCCTACCGGCTCGAGCCCGTGCCCGGCCGGGGCGCGGTGGCCGGAGCCTGACCGCCGGCGCATCGGGCCGCGGCGGCCGACGCGGGACCGCGGGGTGGAGTCGACCGCCTCGGTGGCATCCTGCGGCGGAGCGAACCGGCTGGAGGCGGCCTCTCGTGAACCCGCCGCGCCCGGTCAGCGGGACGTGTCGCCGCCGTTCAGGACGTCCTGCACGAGCCGGCGCGCGTAGGCGGCGGTGAGGTCGCCGGGACGGAAGAGGATGCGGTACATCATGGGCGCCACGACCCGGTCGAGGACCGACTCGACGTCGGGGGCGTCCTCGCCGCGCTCCGCGGCCCGGGTGAGCATGATGTCGATCTGCTCGGCCGCGTACGCGGAGCACCGCGCCGCGTTGTCACCGCCGGGGTCCCCGAGCAGGGCGTCGCGAATGTAGGCCCGGCCGATGGGAGAGGCCATCTCCTCGATGAACTGCTCGGCCCAGTTCCGCAGGTCGGTCGGCAGGTCTCCGTGGTCCCGCGGCGGAGCGTCCGGCCGCAGGTGCTCCACGGCGACGTCCGACAGCAGCTCCTGCAGGTCGCCCCAGCGCCGGTAGATCGTCGACGGAGTGACGCCCGCGCGGGCCGCGACGAGCGGAACGGTCAGCTCGGGGCGGCCCACTTCCTCCTGGAGTTCGCGCACGGCGGTATGGACCGCTTCCTGGACACGGGCGCTGCGGCCGCCCGGGCGAACCATGGGTTTGCGACTCATGTGAGCAGCTTAAAGCAAAGTCCTTGCTTCATGGGGCAACTTAAAGCGAACCGATTGCTTTAGCTCCCGAGGGTGAAGTAGCGTGCTTAAAGCAAATCATCCGCTTTAAGTCGGGAGTTGTTGATGGTGAAGCGCCTGCCCTTCGTGCTGGACGCATCCATCCTGATCACCCTGCTGGCCGCCTCCAGCGCGCCCACTCCCCTCTACCCCGTGTATCAGGACCGGTGGGAGCTGTCCGCGCTGTCCGTGACGGTGGTCTTCAGCGCGTACACCCTCGCCCTGCTGGCGGCCCTGCTCACCACCGGGGCCCTGTCCGACCACGTAGGGCGGCGTCCCGTGCTCATGTGCGCGCTCACGCTGGAAGCGGCCTCGATGGCAGCGTTCGCGAGCGCCGACGGCATGGGAGCCCTCATCGCCGCGCGCGTGCTGCAAGGACTCGCCACCGGCGCGGCCACCAGCGCGGCGGGGGCCGCCCTGGTCGATCTCGACGAGCCGGGGCACCCCGGCCGGTCCGCCCTCACCAACAGCATCGCGCCGGCGGCAGGGATGGCCGTCGGCGTCCTGACATCCACCGTGCTCATCCGCTACGTACCCGGGCCGACCGTGACCGTGTACCTCGCGTTGATGCTCGTATTCCTCGGGCAGGCAGCCGCCGTCTCCCTTTCCCCCGAGACCGCCCGTCCCCACACCGGGGCGTGGCGCTCCTTGCGTCCGCGCCTCGCCGTCTCCCCGGCCGCCCGCGGGCCCCTTGTGATCAGCGGCGGGGGAGTCATCGCCGTATGGGCGCTCGGAGGCTTCTACTCCTCCCTCGGCCCGGCCTTCGTCCGCCTCGTGGCCCCCGACGCTCCGCAGGCGGCCGGAGGCATGGTCTTCTTCACCCTGAGCCTGTCGGCGGCGCTCACGGTCCGGGCCACCCGCGGCCTACGCCCCGTGACCGCCACGCTCCTGGGCTGCTCGGCGGTTCCCGTTGCCGTGGCCCTGTCCCTGGCCGCCATCCACCTGGTGAGCCTGCCTGCCGTCTTCGCCGCGGCCCTCCTGGCCGGTGTCGCCTTCGGCGCGGTGTCACAGGGCTCGCTGCGCATGGTCCTCGCCCCGGTCCCGCAGCCCGACCGGAGCACGACGCTGGCCGCGTACTACGTGCTCTCCTACGTGGCGATGAGCCTGCCGGCCGTGGCCGCAGGCCTCCTGACGGAGGTGTACGGCCTGCGGACAGCGGCCCATCTGTACGCCGTCCTCGTCGCCCTGCTCGCCACGGCCGCGCTGCTCACCCTCGTTGCCGCCGCGCTCCCTCATCCCGGACCCGGGTTCCCCCGGAGCGTGGTCGCCGCCCCGGAGGTCCCCGCGGGACCACCGGCCGATGTCACGGTCGGACGAGGCCGTGTGGCCTGGGCACGGAGTGACCGCGGTAGTACACGAGGGTGAGAGGCCCGGAGCCACCGGACGAGCGGGTCGTGGGTCGGGGGTCCCCGCCCCGCCCCCCCGCTACTCCTCCAGCAGGCCCGGGACCTGCCGCGGCCGTCCGTCGGCGTCGATGGCGACGAAGGTCAGGACGGCGGTGGCGACCTCGGTGGCGGGAGTGGTGGTGATGTTCCAGCGTTCCGCGGTGACCCGGACGGAGACGGTCATGGAGGTCCGGCCAGCTCGTTCGAGCGTGGCGTGGACGGTCAGCAGGTCCCCGGCACGGGCTGGGGAGTGGAAGGTCATGCGGTCCACGGAGACCGTGACGGCGGGGCCGTCGGCATGGCGGCCCGCCGACGCCGCGGCCGCGTCGTCGATGAGCTTCATGACGACGCCGCCATGAATGGTCCCGTAGAGGTTGGTGTCGTGCTCGCTCATGATGTGGGCGAGGGTCACACGGGAGTCGGCCGGCGCCTTGTGGGCCCTGGCGCCTGCGGTGATGTCCGCGGTCACGGAGCTCTCCTTCGCGAGTCGTGCGGGGGCGGTCCCGGTGGACCGGCCGCAGGCGCGAAGGAGCGGCGGGCACGCATGCGCCCGCTGCCGCCGGCCCGCCCTCGAGGCCACCGAGATCTCCGTACGCGTCTTTCGCGCACGGGCAGCGGCAGGTCTTCGGACTCGCGGGCGGGCCGGCGTACGCATGGCGCGTACGGAGGCACCTACTGGCCGTTGCTTCCCAGGTCCGTCCCGGACCCAGTGCGTATGACGGCGGTCGTTCCCGCTCACCGCTGCGGGGCAGTCCCGGATTCCCACCGGGTTCCCTCTTGCGACGCATCCCGCCTGGCTGACGGGGCGAACCAGCTGCCGGGCCAGCCTAAGGGCTGTCCCGCGGGCGCGGGTGCCGCTCGTGCGTGACCCCCGCCTCACCCGGCCGGCTCCGGCTGCTCGGCGGCCGACCGTTGCCGCGGTACGGATTCGGCCTGCCGTAGGACCGTAGGACGGCCCGGCCGACCGCCAGGGCCGGGACCAGGACCAGGGGTGATGGAAAGTCACTGGCTTCCCGTGCCCTCCAGCGGCGAGACTTCCGGCGTGACGCTTCACGAGAATGAGATCCCCGTCGACGAAACGCTGGTCCGGTCACTGCTGAAGGCGCAGCGCCCGGAGTGGGCCGCCCTGCCGTTGTCGCCCGCAGGCGCAGGCACGGACAACACCATGTACCGGCTGGGCGATGACCTGCTCGTGCGACTTCCGCGAACCGCCGACAACGGACAGTCCGTGCGGAAGGAGCAGGAATGGCTGCCCCGCCTGGCGCCCCTCCTCCCGTGTCCGGTTCCCGAGCCCGTCCACGCCGGGACACCCACCGACGCCTTCCCGGTCGTCTGGTCGGTCTATCGCTGGATCGACGGTGACGAAGCCGGCCCGGACACCGTCCGGGACTGGGCCGCCTTCGGAGCCGACCTGGCGGCGGTCGTGAGGGAGCTCCACGCCATCGACCTCATGGGAGCGACCCGCGCAGATGGCCTCAGCTGGTACCGCGGAGGCAGCCTGGGGCCGTGCGACCAGTGGATCAGTGGATGTCTCGACGATTGCCGGACCACCGTGGGTTCTGAGCTCGACGTCGACACTCTGGAACAGCTGTGGCGAGCCGCGCTCGCACTGCCCGAGCCCTCCGGACCTCACGTGTGGCTCCACGGAGACCTCAAGCCGACCAACCTCCTGGTCCGGGACGGCAAGCTCCACTCGGTCATCGACTTCGGAGGACTCTCGGTCGGATTTCCCGACGCTGAGCACTCCACGGTCTGGGACCTGCCGCCACAAGCCCGACAGGCCTACTGGGACACCTTGAACCTCGACGATTCGACCTGGACCCGCGCCCGCGCCTGGGCGGTCGCGGTGGGCGTCAGCGGGATCTCCTACTACTGGGACACCTTCCCCGCCTTCGTCGCCGAATGCCGAGCACGCCTCCAGGCGATCCTCGCCGACGCCGCCACGCGTTGAGCGGCCTCCCCGACCCAGGAGGAAGCGCCGTACGGCGCAGGTTCAGTGACAGTGGGTGGGACGTTCAGAGCCCGTGCTGGTCGAGAACGGCCATCAGCTTCCGCTTGGTGTCGTTTCCGTCGACGGTGGCGGTGATCGCTTCGTCCCCGATCTCCAGCCGGGAGACGGCGGAGAGATAGCCGAGCCCCCGCTCGAAGGAACGCGCCCCCGCCAGTCGGCGCAGGTCCTTCTCGGTGAAACGCAAGGCATGTGTCACGGCATCCATTCAATCGAAGGGGAGGCCACCGGCACCACGTTTCGGTTCCCACGCCTTGGGCGGTCCGGGCCACGGCGGGGGCAGCCGTGCGGTTCAGCTCCGCAGGCACCACTCGACGAACCCCGCGACGCTTCCGTCCACCCCGGCCTCCTCGTTCGCCACCGCGGCCGTGCGGAAGAAGTGGACCTCCCGGAAGTTGAGTTCCATGGCCTGTACGAGGCTGTGCAGGCCGAGCGCCTCACGGAGCCAGGTCCGGGCGCCGGTACTGTCTTCGAGGCCGGCCGGTACCAGGCCGTGCTCGGCGAGCAGGTCCGTCTTGCTGATGGCGACCGCGAGGCGCGAGCGCTGCAGTGGGGCGCCCATCGCGGCCACGGCCTGGACCGAGCGGGCGAAGACCTCCTCCGGATCGACCGTGGAGCCGAGGGTGCGGTCCAGCAGCGGGCCGGGCGGCGGCTCCATGGTGGTCCAGAACGCCTTCACCGCCATCGGGTCCAGCACGAAGACGAAGGTGCGCGCGGCCCGTGCGTAGCGCAGCGCGTCGGTGTCCTCGCGGTCGACGAACCGCTCGCCGGCCGTGTCGAAGAGGTGGATCAGCCGCTGGGACCGGCCGCCGCCGAGGACGAAGGAGTGTGCGCGGGGCAGGGTCTTCTGGGTGGCGCGGGTGTGCCCCCGCATCCGCAGTACTTCGCGCAGCACCTGGTAGTTGGTGTCCGACTCCTCGTCGGCGAGGGTGATCGCCGGACCGCCGTTCGCCGCGGCGTGCTCCAGGGACAGCAGCATGGCCGCCATCAGCTGGGTCTTGCCCGCCGCCTGTCCGCCGATCAGCGGTATCACCACCTCGGGCATGTGGCCGGCGTCCGTGTTCATCGGCTTCCCGCAGTGCGGGTGGACGCAGTACGCCTGGAGCCGCGAGTTCCGGCCCATCAGCATCAGCAGCGTCGGCATGCGCTGTCCGCACTCGCAGCGGCGCCGGAAGATCCCGTACGTCCCCGGGCGGATGTCGGCGTGCCGACGCCGGCAGGTGGGGCTGGGGCAGTCGTACGACGGGTAGGGCACTCGCTCGAAGCAGTGCGGGCAGAGCATTCCGGTGCGCAGCCGCTTCATCCACAGCACTGCCCGGTCGACGGCCCTCAGGGTGCCGGCGAGGAGCCGGGCACCGCCCGTCAGCAGCGCCAGGACGAGCGCGTGCAGGGCGAACAGCAGGCCGAGCAGCGGAACGGCCAAGGCCGCGCCCGCGCAGAGTCCCAGGTACAGAGTCAGGCCGTACGGGATCGTGAAGGCCCGGTGCCTTGTCGGGGCGACGAACTGCCGTGAGGTCACGGCGCGGAAGGAATCGCCGACCGTGGTGGTGTACGAGCGCCCCTCCAGCGTGAGCAGTTGGCGCAGGTCGCGTGAGGCCGGACCGAAGAAGTAGTTGCGGTACGCCTTCACCTCCTCGTCCTGGGGGCGGTAGGGAGGCAGCGTCCGGAACTCGGGGGTGCGCCGGTACACGACGCCGACCAGCGTGCGTCCGTACCCGGCGAGCACCTGCATGACCAGCGCGAGACCCCGCAGGGTGGCGATGAAGGGGACGAAGGCCAGGTACCAGGAGAGCCCGAAGAGGAAGAGGACGGGGAGCAGGACGAACCTGACGATTTCAGCCACGGAGTGTCACCGTCCCTTCTTCTTCCGGGAGCTGTCGGATGCCGAGGTGCCGGACGCCGCGGTGTCCGGCGGGTCGGCGGCGGCGGGCGCGGTGCGCCGGCCGCGGAACCAGAGCTTGCGGGGCGGGCCGGGCCGCCGGGCCTCGGCCCCGTCGGCGTAGTGGTCGGCGAGTGCGGCCTCGTGGGGCCGCACCGCCTGCTCCAGCCGTTTCAGGTCCGCCACGTGCCAGTGCCCTTCGGGATGGGCCCGGATGGCCTCGACGATCTCCTCCTGGGCATGGGAGAGCCGGGCCCCCGCGGGCAGGGTGGCGACGGTGGCGACATGACTGAGCAGGATGTCGTCGATCCGTTCGCCTCCCGTCACCCCCTGGCGCACGAGCGACAGGTACCGGTCCAGGTCGCGGTTGTTCAGCTCCGCGAGGCGGCCACGGAACCGGCTGACATCGGCGGGCAGGCGCAGCAGGGCCGGCACCAGGTAGAGACGCTTCAACGCCCGCGGCGCCGCCCACGGGCCGGTCTGCTGGATCTCGAACGCGGCGAAGAGTTCCGTGGCCTCGCGGGCGTCACGGAGAGCGTCCTCCAGGTCGAGGGTGATCCGTACGCGCTCCGCGGCGTCTGCCGGCAGCCAGGCGAAGCGGCGCGGATGGGAGAGCAGGCGGCACAGGTCGAGACAGTCCGTGAGCGCGTCCTCGTCCTCGATCCCCTGGCTCAGGGCGCGGTCGAACCACTCGCCGACCACCGTGTCCACCGGCTCCGAGACGGGCAGCCCCGCCGCGATACGGGCCGCCTCCTGGTGCGTCCAGGTGCGCGAGGGCTGCCGCCACAGGCCGCGCAGCAACTCCTCGTCGGGCGACGTGCGTCCGCGGATCGTCAGGATCTTGAACATGAGCGGGACCGTGTTCCAGGGATCGCGCTCGGCCCTCGCCCGCAGGTGGTGCTCCAGGAGCAGGGGCCGGCCCACCAGGTCGCCTTCGCGCAGGAGCTCGGCGGGGAACTGCGCGAAGAGCTGTTCCTGCCCCGCGCGGCGTTCCAGCGCCTCCTCCACCGCCGTGGCCAGCGAGGTCCTCATCACGGGCAGGACGTGGACGAGTTCGGCCACCTCGTGGCGGAACCCCGGCGCGGGCGCCGTGGTCCCCAGCAACGCGTGGGACAGGGTGAGCGTCTCGCCCGCCATGACCTCCGGCGGCACCGGGAGGCGGGTGCCGACGGCCCAGAGCAGCAGGCGCGTGCGCTCGCGCGCGGTCCGTACCTCCGTCTCCAGCAGCCGTTCCCACAGGGCGGCGGCCCGCTCGCGTGCCGCCGGATCGGTGATCGGTACGGGCTCGACGGCGTCCTCGGCGGCGGTCGTGTAGGCCCGCATGCGCAGCCCGTACAGCTTTCCCTCGATCTCCCGGTGGACCGCCGGGTCACCGCCGGCCTTCGCGGCCGCGCTCAGCGCGGTCAGCCGGGCGTCGTCCAGGCCCCGGTGCTCACGGTGGATGTCCGCGGCCACGGCCGCCCGGCGCGCCCCCAGATGGTCTGCCCCGGCCAGCCAGTCGATCACCGCGTGGACGTCGGGCGCGGCGAGCGCGATGCCGCCGGAGGCCGCCGCCGCGGCGACGGGGGCGTGCCAGTCGTCCGCAGTCTCCTCCCCGCCCTCGGCGTAATCCGCCGTCCAGGACCAGACGGGCCGGACGGAGCCGACACCGATCCTGGTGAGGAGCCGGACCAGTGCGGGGACGGGCACCTCGGGGAACACGCCCCGGGCGAAGTCGAACACGGTGTAGGCCGCTTCGTCGTCCGGCGCGAAGGTGAGCGGCGGCTCGGGCACGGTGCCGATCAGGTGCAGCCGGCTGCGGGCCGGACGCAGGACGTAGGTGGCGAAGGACAGGCCGCGGGAGAGCGAGGGCGGCAGCAGGTAGGAGACCGCGGCGAACCAGTGCGCGATCTGCTCGGTCGAATGGTCTACCACCACCACCGAGCCGTGCTCGGTGAGCGCGGCGAACACGGCGGCCAGCAGCTCCGGCAGCCGGGCCGCGTGGGGATGGCCGCGCAGGAACTCGCCCACGGCGCGGACACCGAGCGGCCCGGGAGCGGGTCCGGCCAGCGTCGGGATCTCCGTGCTCGGGGACACCGTGCGGGTCCACACCGGCGAGTTCCACAACTCGATCGGCAGCATTCCGCCCCCGGCCGCCGGGAAGTCCTCACTGTGCAGGGCGTGGGCGAAGTAGTTGCCGAAACGCCGGGCGGAGTCGCGGCCCACGTACCGCACGCACAGCGCGGTGGCGCTGCGCCCCGCCCGGTCGTAGGGCCGGTAGCAGAGGTTGACCGGGCAGCGCTCCAGCGACTCCGGCGTGTCCGACTCCACCAGCGAACGGGGCGGCTCGTACCCGGCCAGTGCCTCCACGGCCAGCCGGGTCTCCGCCGTGACGCCCGCGCTGACGGCATTGAACTGGAAGCCGGAGAACCCGCTGAGCCCGTGCTCGCAGGAGGTGTAGTAGAGCTGCTGGAATTGCTTCATCCCCGGCCCGCCTTCGGCACCGAACCGAATTCGCTCAGCAGCCACAGCAGAGGGTCGGCCACCCGGTAGGGCTGGATGCCGGTGGGGGCGACCCGGGCGTCGGGGGTGGGGTTGCGGCCCAGGGCGGAGACCCCGAAGTAGCGGTAGCGGGAGTAGTGGTTGTTCAGCAGTTGGTCGATCGGAACCCCGTCCCAGTCCTTGAGGAGCCGGCGCACCTCCTCGTGGACGCTGAGGCTGTCGCCGACGTCGAACCGGCCGCGCGAGGGCGCGTGGTCGCGCAGCGGGCTGCTGGGTTCGAGCAGGTGCCAGAAGGCGTCCATCTTCGAGAAGACCACGGCGACGGGGGTGTCGAGCAACCGGTCGGAGCGGCCGGAACGGGGCGCGAGGAGCAGGCTGGTGACCCGGGAGAGGACGTTGACGGGAGAGTCCAGGCCCTCGGTGCCCGGCAGCGGCGTACCGGGCAGCGCGTTGTCGCGGGCGCCCGGCATCTGCAGCGGATCGAGCAGCAGCACGATGCCGTCGGCGTTGGCCAGGTACCGGGTGTTGAGCTCCACGCTCTCCCGGGAGCTGAAGTCCTCACCGGCGGTGTCGAAGAACGACAGGACGGTGTGCTGCGGGCGTTCGCCGAGCAGGGTGCGCCGGCGCAGGCCGAACCGGAAGACCAGCGGGTCCACCCGGTTGAGGGTGGTGGAGGCGGTCTGGGTGCCGGGGAACATCTGGTTGTCGCGGTAGAGACGGTCCTCGTAGTCGGAGCTGTAGCGCCGCATCGTCGCGTCGTCCGTGCCCATCAGGGCGGCTCCGTACGCCTCGCCCACCCGGTTGCGCACCTCGTGGAGGAGCACGGTCATGTAGACGGTCTTGCCCGACGCCTTCGGGCCGACCATGGCGATCAGACGGTTCTCCACCATGCCGAACTGGACGGGCAGTTCGGAGTGGCAGACCGGGCAGATCCGGTAGGTGCTCTCACCGTCGCAGTCAGGGCAGACGGCCGTGGGCTTGCGGCCGTCCGCGGCGAAGTCCGGGCCGAGGTCGTGGCTGCGGCGCGGTCCCTTGCGCTGGTCGAGCACCTGGTCGCGACGGCGCGCGCACTGCTTTCCGGTCCGGCTCAGGCGGCTGTTGCAGCGGAAACGGATCTCCCGCGGGGTGAAGCCCTCGTAACAGTAGGGGCAGGTGAGACGTTTGGCCATCAGGTGACTCGCAGTCTGTGCAGCGCCGTCGGGCGGATGTCGATACCGGATTCGGCGCCCGCGTCGGCCGGGAAGCAGACCAGCCAGGACGGGCCGCGGGTGGCGGGCAGCGGGAACTCCACGGTCATGGGGGCGCCGGCAGACAGCCGCTGCGCGGGCACCTCGTGCAGGACGGTTCCCTCGGCGGTACTGGTGGGGCGGAAGCGGCCGAGGCTGTGGACGATGCGGACACCGGGCAGGTCGCAGCCCGTCTCCGAGGTGAAGGTGACCGAAGCGACCCGGCCCTTGAGACGCCGGCGCACGACCGGCTCGTACGCGACGACGGTGGGTTCGGCGGGGACGAGCAGTGAGGACGCGCCTTCGCAGCCCCCGTGGAGCTCCGGGACCAGCGCCTCCACGGTGAGGGTGACGGCTCCCCGGCCCACGGCCAGGTCGAACCCGCCGTCGTGCTCGTACACCCGGCGCCGGCACACGACGTCCCCGTCACCGGGGCCCGCAGCGGCGGTGCCCCCTTCCCGGCGCCAGCGGACCCGCGCGCTCAGGGCGCCCTCGGGCCACGCCCAGAGGACGAGGAGGTGGTCCCCGCGCCGGATGAACTGGAGCTGGTCGACCGGCACCGCGAACAGGACGCGCGGCTCGGTCGCAGACCCCGTCGGGGCCCCGGCCGTGGTGTCGTACGGGCTGCCGTGGCCGGGCGGGGCCGCGGCCCCGGGCCCCGGCGACGGTGGCTCCGCCGCCTCCGTGGGGGCCGCGGTGTGCGCGGCCCCGGGCTCCGGCGGACCGGCGTACGAGGGTTCGGCGGGGGGTGGACCGGCGTACGGGGCCTCCGGGCGGGGTGCTTCGGTGTACGGGGGCTCCGCGGGGGGTGCATCGGCGTACCCGGGTTCGGCGTGCGGCGCGTGCGGAGCCCCGGTGTGCGGCGGCTGGGCGTACGGCTGTCCGGCCTCTTCGGGCTCCACTGGTTCGAAGGCGCTCCGGAGTCCGCCCGGCCCGGCCTGCTCGGCCGTCTGCCCGGCGTCCTGGACGGCCGACGCGCCGCCCTGCCGTGACCCGGGCTCGGGGTCCTCCGTCCGGGAGCGCCCGGTGCGGGGCTCCGGGTCCGTCGCGGCGACGGCGGGCTCCGGGTCCGTCAGGCCGGCGGCGTCCCGGCCGAGGTACCCGGCTTCCGCGCGCGGGTGACCGGCGCCCGGTCTCGCGTACCCGGCTTCGGCCCGCACCGACTGCGCGGGGGATCCGCTGACGACGCGCAGAACGCCGAAGTCCCGCAGTGACAACAGCCCCAGCACGACGGCCAGTCCGGGGCGGTCGCAGCGCACCGAAAGGCCCCGCGCGGCCGGGAGGGCCTCGATCCCGGCCTGCAGCTCGGGCGCGGCGCCCATCCCGCCGGCGAGCAGTACGGTGTCCACGGCCGGTTCCGCGGTGGTCAGTTGCTCCGCGACGGCGGCGAGCACGCGCTCCCGCAGGGGCCCCACCGCCCGCTCGAAGGCGGTCCGTTCCAGGGTCAGCGGGTGGTGCTCGCCGACCGCGTCCTCCACGGACCCGGTGGCGACGTCCGAGCCGTCGAGCCCCTGTCGGAGCGTCCGCGCAGCCCCGAGCGGGTCCGCGCCCTCCGGCAGGCCCCCGTTCAGTTCCGCGGCGACCGCCGCGTCCCAGGCGTCGCCGCCGAGCGGCAGGCTGAGGGCGCGGACCACGTGCACGGTGAGGTCGGGGGCGATCGCCAGGACGCTCAGGTCCAGCGTCGTCGCCCCCTGGTCGCAGACGAGGACCGTGTGGTCCACGCCCTCCGCGATCGCCCCGTAGTGCAGCGCCGCGGCCACGGGCTCCGGTACGACGCGCGCGACGTCGAGTCCGGCGCGCTCCACCGCGTACCGCAGCTCGTCCTCGCGCCCGCCCGACACCGGGAGTCCGATGAGGGCCGCGCGGTCCGGCTCCACCGCGAAGGAGTCCTCCGCGGCCCGGGAGGAGCCGAGCAGCAGGGGCAGCGCGCGGACCGGGTCGAGCACCCCGTCCACGCCTGCCAGTTCGGTCGTGGTCACCTCGGGACGGCCGTCGGGGCCGACCCGCGCGACGCGCCCGTACCGGTGTCCGAGGTCGATGGCGATCATGCTCGTCCGCTCCCTTCGTCCGCGAACGACGCCGCGCCGTGGCCGCCCCGCCGCGCGCCGTCGGGGCTGACCTGCGCCGTACCGTCGGCCGCGATGCCGACCCGGATCCGGCTGCCCGGATCCGGTCGGTGCGCCAGCAGGTGGCTGACGACGGCCGAGCGCACCAGCTCCAGCTCGTTGCGGATCTGCCGTCCTCCGTACGCCTGGTGCTCGGGGTCCGACATCCGCTCCGTGATCCACGGGTGCAGGGTGTCCGGGTCGGCGATCAGCTCCACGCGGTGGCGTTCGCGGACCGACTCGGCGAGCTGGCGCAGCAGCCGGTCGGCGATGCTGACGACGTGCTCGTGGCGCAGCATGTCGAAGACGACCACGCCAGGCTTGAGCCGCCCGTAGATCTCGGGCCTGCCGATCTGGCGGAACTTGTCCTCCACCGCCCGGGTGAAGTGCGCTTCCAACTGTCCGTACGAGAGCTCGTCGCGCTCCTCCAACAGGCTCTGGACCTGCTCCGCGCCCGTGTTGGAGGTGAAGATGATCAGACACTGGGAGAAGTGCGCCGTCTGGCCGCGCCCGTCGGTGAGCCGGCCGTCCTCCAGGATCTGCAGGAACTTGTCCAGGACCTTGGGGTGGGCCTTCTCGATCTCGTCGAAGAGCAGCACGCTGAACGGCCGTTCCTGCACCCGACGGGTCAGCTCCCCGCCCTGTTCGTGGCCGATGAAGCCGGGCGGCGCACCGGCCAGCCGCTCGGCGGCGTGCTCCTGCTGGTACTCGCTCATGTCGAAGCGGGCGTAGGCGCTTTGGTCGCCGAACATCAACTCGGCCACTGCCTTGGCGAGTTCGGTCTTGCCCACACCGGTGGGTCCCACGAAGAAGAACGCGCCCCGGGGACGGGCGGTCCCCGAACTGCCGAAGTCGACGCCCACGAACGCGGACTGGAGGGCCGAGGCGACGGCGTTCACGGCCGTGGACTGGCCCACCACCCGGGTGCCGAGAGCCTTGGCGGCCCCCGCGACGGTTTCCCGGTCGAGCTGGGTCCACGGATCGACGCTCACGTTGAGCCGGTGCAGTTCCATCAGCCGGTCCGGCTTGCGCATGGGCGCGTTGCGCAGCCACGAGGTCCTGGCCAGGGAGTCGATGTCCCAGCCCGCCATGCCGTCGGTGGCGCCGACGAGGGCTTCGAGGTCGGCGCGGGAGGAGTCCTGCGCCCCGTTGAAGTAGCGCTGCAGCCAGCTGAGCCACAGACGGCGCTCGCTCGGGTCGGGCGGGCTGATGTGCAGGGCGGCGATCCTGGGGTCCTCCAGGTGGAACCAGCCGGGCAGCCGTCCGATGTCACCGACCGCGCACAGGACCGCGTTGCGCGCGTGCGGGGTCGGGCCGGAGACCGAGCGCGGGGTCACGGCCTCCGTCATCGCGGCGCGCAGCCGCAGATAGCCCAGGCGGGATTCGGCCTGGTCGGCCGGGAGGTGGTGGTCGACGTCCTCGAAGACGAAGGCGGTGGCCGCGTCCGGCGAGGCCGCGAGGCGGTGCACGGTGGCCACGACGTCCTCGAAGGCGCGTGGCCGGCCCGACTGCCGGGGCGCCAGCAGGCGCTCCCGGCCGCGGTCCCGCTCACCGCCGCGCCGGCTCCGTGCCGTGCCCGGCTCGCCGTCGGGTGCCCCGTCCGGGTTCCCGTGGCCCTCCGGCGGCCGGGTCCCCGCAGCGTCCGAGGGCGTGCCGGCAGCCCCGTCGGCCGTTCGCGGCTTCTCGGACGGCCGCCCCTCCCGCAGGCGGTCGAAGTTCTCCGCGTGGCCCGGCAGCGGGAAGGTCAGTCCGCCCACCGGGTCCCACCAGCCGACGGTCTCCGCGCCGCGTCGTTCCAGCTGGCGGGCGACCACCACGCGGAAGGAGGCGGGCCGGTCGGCGAACCACCAGCGGTCCCTGATCTGCCCGTTCATGATCACTTGGCGTCCGCGGCGCAGCTCCCAGTCCAGCGACACCGCCCACAGCGGCATCATGCCGTCCGCGGTGACCGGCTCCCCGTCGCCCGGGTGTCCGCTGTGGTGGTCCGCGGCCGGGGGGCGTCCCGCGGCGTCGGCGCCGTTCGCCCGCTTCGTCCAGTCGGCCGCGCTCACCGGGTCCACGTCCAGTCCTTCGCGGCGGCCGGCGGCTTGGGCGGCTGCCCCCCGGACCGCTTGCCCTGCCAGGTGAGTTCACCGGGGACGAAGCCGTTCCCGTCGACGATCGCCTCGTGCACCCGCTCCAGGAGGTCCTCGGTGCGGTCGCACGCCGCGCCGTCCGGATCCGGACGGAGAACGACGTCGGGCTCGCCGTCGACCTGGTAGAGGAGGATGGCGTCTTCGCCGTCCGTGCCGATCGTGGTCCGGTACGTCGCCCCGCTCGGGCGTTCGAAGCTCAGCAGCAGGCGCCCGTCCTGCTCCGCGCCGCCGGTGAAGGCGAAACCCTCACCGAGCATGGCGTCCTGCAGCGCCTGCGCGAGATCCATCCGACGCGTATAGGCCAACTGGAGTTCGTCCAGCCGTGCTTCGGCTCCGACGAGCAACTCCTCCAGCGCCGCGACCGCAGTCAGCGCGTCCGCCGCCGCACCGGTCGCGAGCGGCTCCGTGACGGTTGTCAGCGCCGCCTCGATCCGCTCCGCGAGCTCCGGATCGGCCAGCTCCAAGGCCTCGGCGGCCGCCTCCTGCACCGACTCCCGTACGACGCCGAGCCGGTCCGCCGCCTCGGCGAGCACCGCTGCGAACCGCTCCCGCTCGGCCTCCACCGCAGCCTGCCGGTCCGCCTCCCGTTCGGCGGCGACTTCCTCCGCCTGTCGTGCGGCCTCCCGCTCCCGCTCGGCCTGGCGCAGCTCCTCGGCGACCCGCTCCCCGGCAGTCGCGGCATGCCGGGCGAGCGCGTGTTCCACGGTGCCGAGCAACGCCTGGAAGCGCGTCTCCCCGCCCGGGCCGGTCGCGGCGCGCAGCTCGCCGAGCAGGTCGACGCAGTGCCGGTACCCCTGCTGGTCGTGCTCCCGGGCTTCCGGCCCGATCCGGGCGAGGCGTTCCTCCAGCCCGGCCAGGACGGCTCCGTGGCCGGCGCCCCGGCCGGGAGCCTCCCCCTCCCGGCCGAGCAGGACCACCCGGCCGCGCAGCTCCTCGATCGCCCCGCCGAGGTCCTCGGCGCGTCCGGCGCGGCCCCGCAGCAGGTCCAGCTGCTCCCGCAGGACCCGGACCTCGGAGTCCTGCGCGCGGACCCGGTCCAGCAGCTCTCCCACCTCGGCCAGCCGACGCGCGTCGGCGCCGGACTGCTCCTGGCGCGACCGGGCGGCATGCGCCTCCTGCCGTGCGGCACGGCGGGCGGCCAGCTCGGTCTCCCTGCGCTCGGCCTCAGCCCGGGCCCGTTCCCGGCGCGCTGCCGCCTCGCGGGCCCGCTGCGCGGCGCGCTCGGCCCGTTCCTTGGCCCGCTGCGCCTCCTGCCGCCTGCGTGCCGCCTCCCGGGTCCGGCGCCGTTGCGCCTCCAGCCGCGCGTAGGCCGGCGCGACCGTGACGGTGCTGTACTTCGGTGATCCGCTCATGCTTCTCTCCCTGCCTCGGCCCGCAGGACGAAGCCCCGTGCCGCGAGTCGTTCCTCGAACCCTTCCCGGAACCCCGGAGCCGGCGGCACCCCCGCCCAGGACAGCGACCCGTCGGCCTCGACGGACAGCTCCACGCCCGCGCTGGTGTCCGGCTCGGTCCCCACGTGCGCGTAGCGGTCGGTCAGGGCGACGATGCGCTGGTTGGACGAACCGCGCCAGCGCAGGCCGTGCCGCCGGGAGGCCACGTACGGGCCGTCGACCAGGAGGTCGAGGCGCTGCAGCAGCCCGCGCCGGTCCGGGCCGCCCCGGCGCAGGGCCTCGTACCGGAACCCGGAGTAGGCCATCGCACCGAAGTCGGGGCGCCGCGCCCGGACGGAGTCGAGCAGCGCGGCCAGCGCGGCCGCCTGGCTGAAGGGCTCCCCACCGGACAGCGTGACGCCCTCGATGTCCGGCAACCCGCACAGCCAGTCGGCGAGTTCGGCCACGGCGTGGTCGGTGCCGCCCTCGAAGGGCAGGGTCTCCGCCGCCACGCAGCCCCGGCAGCGCAGCGGGCAGCCCTGCACCCAGATCACGGCCCGGGTCCCCGGCCCCAGGACGGTACAGCGGTCGAGCCTCCTCGCCACCGAGAGCCGGGTCACCTCTGCCATACGGTGTTCTCCTTCATGCTCTTCGCGTCCTTCGCGTCCTTCGCGTACGGCGCCGCGCCGTCGGCGGGCGGCCCCGGCGCCTGGGCCGGATAGCCGTCCGCGCCGTGTTCGGCCAGGTCGCACCAGGGGCACCACGGCCGCTCCGCCGTGTGCACGTGCAGGGGGTTCCTCCGGCAGGTCCTCAGCCGCGCCGGCTCCGACTCCGCGGCCAGAGCCTCGGCCCAGGCCGACGCGGGGGGACGTACCCCGCCGAACGCGGCCCGGAAGAGCGCGGTGAGCCGGCGCGGGAGCAGGTCGACGGGCGGCGCGGACCGGGGCAGGACCACCGAGGTCCGGTCGAGCAGGCGGCACCGTCCGTGCAGGATGTTGTCGTCGTACGAGAGATAGTCGGCGTCGGCCGCGGGATGCCCGGCGAAGGGGTGGAGCCCGCACATCAGCAGCTCGTGGAGCAGGACGGCGAGCACGAAATCGTCGGCCGCCCGGTCCGGAGCCGTTCCGGCAGGCGCGCCGATCCGTTCGGGCGCCGTGTGGCCCGGGCTGCCCATCCGTCCGGCGAACACCTCGCCGCCGTCCGTGAACTGCCAGGAGTCGATGTCGGCGATCCCGACCCCGCCGTGCGCGTCGACCCAGAGGTTGTCCGGCTTCAGGTCGCCCACCACATAGCCCTCGGCGTGCAGGTCCGCGAGGAGACGGGCGAGCGAGAGGCCGGCGGCGAGCGCGGTGGCCCACGTCGCGCGGGGGAGGTGCGCCCGGCGGGCCTGCGGGGTCAGCAGCTGCGCGAACGGCTGGTGGGCGTGGCGCATGTCGGCCATCACGTAGCCGTCCACTCCGTCGGGGCCCGGCCCGCCGGCCCGGACCCCCACCATCGGCCAGGCCACCCGCGGGGTGGTCCCGGACAGCAGCCGGACGGCGCGCGGCTCGCGGCGCTGGCGCACCAGCCGGGCGATGCGGCGCCGGTAGGCGGCCGGGTCCGGCGGGGCGGGGACGAGTTTGGCCACCAGCGGGCGCGCGTGCTCCACCGCGTACACGACCCCTTCCGATCCGCTGCCGATCCGCTGCGTGAGGTGCCATGTGTGCCCGCTGACGGACACCACCGTGAGGGCCATCGTCACCTGCCGTCCGTCAGGGCGCAGAGCACGGTCAGGTCGTCACCGGTCCGGGCCGCCCCGGGCCCGGAGAGCAGGGCGCGCAGGGGTTCGGCGTCACCGCCGTTGGCGCGGAGCGTCGCGGCGAGCCCGCAGAAGAACCGCTCGGACGGCAACGGGCCCGCCTCGGGAGGGAGTTCGCGTACCGAGGGATGGTCGAGAGTCAGGGACGCGCAGCCGTCGGTGGCGAGCACGACCCCGCTGAGCCTCGGCTCCCACAGCACGAAGGACCGTAATCGCAGGGCTGCCCCGGGCGAGGAGAGGAAGACCGTCCCCGGCGCGCCGGGAACCGGCGGCGGCAGGACCAGGTGGCACCGCTCCCGCGCTCCGGCGGCCGGCCCGGCCCCGGCGGCCTCGTCCACGGCGGGCTCGCGGGTCAGCACCGTCCCGAAACAGTCGCCGACCGACACGAACGCCACCCAGGGCGGCCGTAAGACCGCCGCGGCCAGCGTGGAGGCCAGCGCGCCGGCCTCCACCGGACCCTCCGGTGCGGGCACCGCCGACAGCACGCCCTCGACCGCCCGCCGGTACTCCTCGACCACCCGCGCACCGGCCCCGGCGATCCACCCCGTCCACACCTCCGGGGCGTCCTCGGCTCCGGGGATGCCCTCGGCCAGGACCCGGCAGGCGGTGTCCACGGCGATGTGCGAGCCGAGGGCACTGCGCTCCCGGCCTCCGGCGCCGTCCGCGACGGCGAGCACGGCCGTCCCGCCCAGGCCGACCGCCTTGAAGGCGTCCTGGCATCCCTGCCCGCGAGCCAGGTGCGCGGTCCCCTGGACGGCGGCCCCCGCCACGATCACCGGAACTTCTCCTCGAGCAGTCGCATCCGGCGCTCCTGGTCCACGAGGTGGGCCGTCTGGACGTGGATCTCGTCCGCGGCCTGGACCGCCCCGATCCGGTCCGAGCTCTGGAACAGCAGATCGAGGATCTTCTCGAAGGGCAGGCCCTCCAGCATCAGAGCGCCTTTCGGCGCGAGGACCCGCAGGAGCTCCAGGTCGGCGCCGCGCACACCGATCGCCTGGAGCACGCACTCGCCCCTTTCCTCCCCGAGGCGCACCTTCCGTGCCGTACCGGCCAGCGCGGCGGCGTCCATCGGCTCCCCGTTCACGTCGCTCGGCGCGCCGTCCGTCAGCACCCACAGGAACGGCCTGCGCACCTGTACCTGCCGTGCCTGCAACGCCCGGTGGCGTGCCCGGGCCAGGTCGAGGGCCGACTCGACGGCCTCCGACATCCGGGTCAGTCCGGACGCCTCCAGCCGGGGCGGGTGCATCCGGTCCACCGGTACGAAGATCCGGTCCGGGTCGGCCTCCTCGACCGGCACCAGCCGCTCCCGGCCCGGGTCGAAGACCCGCACCCGCGAGTCGAAGGTGATCAGGCAGACCTCCACCCGCGCACGCAGCCTCGGCTCCGCCCGTACCCCTGCGAACCAGCCGGCCAGGGCCTCGTTCAGCTCGTCGATCCGCGGGTTCCCGGCCGGGCGTCCCATGGACTGCGAGGTGTCGAGGAGCAGTACGACGGGCTGCCGTTCGTCACAGCCCTCCGCCAGTCCGAAGCCGTACTCACTCATTTCCCGACGCCCCGCCCTCGTCAGTCCGGGCCGCGGCGCGCGCGAGGAGAAGGTGCCGCGCGGCGTCGTAACGCACGACGACCTCCGAACCCGGCGCCATCCCGGGGGAGTCCGGGAGCATGCGCAGCAGCACACCCTCGACCAGGACGTACGCGTCGGGATCCGGCCAGGTGATGACCCGGCCCGGTGCCCCGTGACCCCACTGCTCCATCCCACCGCTCATGCGCCCACGCTAGGTGACGCGACATCAACTTTTCGCGTGTCAGCAGAGATTGGCCACACGAAGATCCCTCCCGTGCTCCTGTGCGCCGCCCGGTGCGCTCTCGCGCGCTCCGGACACCCTTCCATTGCACAGGGTCAGCCGGTCGGCCTCCGGTTGTGCGCCGGTCGGATTCCGGCCGCGACGCGCTCCACCACCGCCGCCGCCTCGGGCGTGCGCACCACGAAGTGGATGTCCCATCGCGCCCCGCGCGCCAGCTCCGCCTCCACGGCCGCCCACACGGCGGCCAGGCTGACCTGGTAGGGCAGGCCGCCGCGGCCCGATCCGAGCAGCGGGAAGCACACCGAGCGCAGCGGCGGCGAGTGGCGGTGATGCTCCTCGGACAACAATGCCAGCGCCCGGGACACCGCCCGGGTGACGTCGGCCGGCAGCACGTCGTAGTCGTTGGTCCCGGCCCGGGGGACGGCGATCGCCGCGTGGTAGATGCGCCGTATGCCCTGTGCGGTCAGGGCCCCGGCACCGGTGGCCGCCACGGTGCCGGGCCGCACCGCCCGCCCCGACGTGCCGTGCCGCTCGGCCCACCGGTGCAACTCCGCCGGCAGCGGGTCCGCCAGGACCTCCCCGGTGACCCCGTGCACGGCCGTCGCCCGCCGTAACGAAGCGGCGATGGACGACTTGAACGCCTCGGGCAGCGCGAAGTAGACGTTGGACGGGGAGACGATCACGTCCACGTCACGCAGCAGGTCCACGGGGTGCACGTGCACGGTGAGGCCGACCGGCCGGCCGGCGGTACGGACCTCCACGGTCCGATGGGTGCCCAGGCCGCCCCCGTCCACCGCGGCCGTACCGGCGTCCGCCGCCAGCCGCACGATGTGCTCGGCGACCTGGCCGAGCACCATCACCTCCTGTTCCTTGCGGAACCGTTCGACGCTCACCCCGTAGAGCGAGGCCGCCCTGGCGCGGCGGGAGGACGCCGGCCAGTCCCGGGTCCCCTGGGCCAGGCCCAGGGTGTACTCGGCGGCGCTGCGCAGCGTCCCCGCGTCCAGGCGCGCGACCGCGCACCGCAACAACACCTCGATGGGGGCGCCCGACGGCCGGGCGGAGGGTGCGGTGGCCGCCTGTGCCGCCGCCTCCAGGGCGGGCAGCGCACGTCCCCTCAGCCGGACCAGTCCCGCGCGCCTGACCTCCTTCAACTCGGCGAGAAGTGCTGTGTAATCAGATGGAGGTAATGCCATGGGCCCACGATGGCATCACCCTTCACAGGTGGACAAGCCAAGGCCGCCCGCTCGTCGGCATCACCACGTCACGGGTTTCGACACCTCCGCCCGCAGCGGATCGAGCAGCCTGTTCACTTCCTCGACGCCCTCCGGGGAGCCGAGGTCCGCGATGCCCCGTCCCGGCAGCACCTCCAGGGCGTTGCAGTGGCAGTCGTCGAAGCGGTCGTGGAAGAGCACCATGGCGTGCTTGGGGCGGTTCCGGCGGGACTGCCAGACCAGCCCCATGGCGTCGGGCGCCTGCGCCCGGATCTCGCTCGTCCACCGCCGTGCCATCGGATAACTCCGCTCGTCGTCCAGGAGGTTGGCGGTCTGATGGACGGCGGCCAGGTCCTTCTCGTCGATCAGTGAGACCAAGGTCAGCTCGCGTGTCGTGCGCAGCACGCTCAGAGTCCGTTCGTGGACGTTGGCGTACAGGACCTCCCTCCTGTTGTCCTTCCAGGGCGCCGAGCGCAGCACGCTCTCCGCGACGGCGGTCAAGGCGCTGTCGGCCACGTACAGGCTCCGGTACGGGTCCAGCACCGTGCCCTCGAAGCGGCCGCCGCTGAGGTGGAGGTCCGCGAGCGTCGGGTTGAACTGGGTCGGCCTGTACTTGGACTTGTGTACCCGGTACAGCTCCGTGCCGGCCGGGATCACCTCACGGTTGGGGTCCAGTACGTCCTTGATCATGGGAAAGAACTTGATCACGGGCAGGAGGTTGCTCATCACTCTCCCTCCACGAGTGCGGTGGCCGCACCGACGAGTTCGTGGTCGGGCAGCCGTCCCAGGAGCGATGCGGGGGTCCCGCCCAGCCAGGTGTTTCCGCCGAGCCACCAGGACGCGGCGCCCCGGGGATCGATGTCCGCCAGGAGCAGCCGGTTGACTTCGAGGACGACCTCGTGCGGGGTGCCGCCGCCCGTGGGGAACTGGAACTGCGGGTAGCGGTCGCCGTTCGGTGGGTCCGGCAGTCTGATCAGTTCGGGCGGTGGCGCCCCACCGCAGCGGGCCGTCGCCTCGGCCGCCGAGAGCGCCGGCTCCCGCAGCAGCAGGTCGGGCGCGCGGTCGTCGCCGACCCCCACGGCGGGAGTCGCGGCGGGAGTGGGCCCGGCGGGTGCCGGGTCCGGGGCCGCCATCAGGCTGATCAGCGCGAGCGCCTCCGTCACGGCCGCCGGCCCGGGGGGCGCGGCCACCAGCCGTACGCCGTCCAGCGCGGCGCGTACCGGATGCTCGAACGGCAGCGGCCGCAGCGCCAGCCTGACGCCCTGGAGTGCCCTGCGCACCGCCATGGTGTCGTCGGGTGGCGCTTCGGCGAGCGCGGTCAGCCGGGTGAGCAGCAGCGCTTGCTGCTCGTCGTCGAGCGCCGCGCGGATGGACTCCCTGTGCTCGCCGATCAGGGCGAGCAGCGGCTCCGCGGATGGTCCGCGGCCCTCCTCGTTCATGCTGTCCCTTCTGCTGTGTTCGTCGCGCCCGGACCTGGATGCCCCTGATGGATGAAGGCGCCCCAGAGCGCGGTCCGTTCCAGTCCCGGGCGTCCCATCTCCCTGAGCAGGTCGCCCTGGAGGGAGCCGGGGTTCTCGCGGTGGGGGTCGAGCATCCACAGTTGCGCGGCCCGCAAGGCGTCCACGGGGCTGAGCCCGTCGACGACCAGGTGGTGGTGGAACACCGCCATGAGCAGCGCCGAGCCACTGTCCTGGGCCAGCCACCGCGATCCCACGACGTCCCGCGCTCCGGCGGCGGCGAACGCCGTGGTCAGGGTCAGCGCCTCGTCGTGGTCACCTTTGCTCAGATCCGTCTGGCACGCGCTCAGGACGACCAACGGCCCGTCGGACACGTCCTGTCGCCCTTCCCGGTCGAGCAGTTCGGTCACGGTCAGGTGCGCCGGCGTGCACCCCTCGTCGGCCGCGAGGTCCAGGGCCGAGACCGTGGGGCGGATGCCCGCCGACCCGTGCGAGACCACGTGCAGCAGGGACGTGCCGTCGGCGAGGAACCCCAGGACCGCCTCGGGCGTGCCGGGCGGCAGCTCCTCACCGTAGAGCGCCCCGTACACCCGGGCGTGCGGGTAGAAGGCGTCCCGCAGGGCGGCGACCTCCGTATCGGCGAACCCCAGGCTCATCGTCGGGTCGGCGACCAGGACCGGGGCGGCAGCCGGGTCCCGCGGCGCCCGTCCCGCCGTCCGCAGGAACTGGCCGCCGGACGCCGCGTAGCTGATGACCGCCAGCTGACAGAGCCGCTCGTGGGCCGCCCCGGCCGGGAGCCGCGCCGCGTGCCACGGCACGATCCCCAGGCGCCCGCACGGCACCAGTACGACGCGGAGCGGCCCGTTCTCCTCCCCGCGTCCCTCGCCGTCCGCCGCCAGGCGTTCCTCGATGCCGCCGAGGACCGGGCCGAGCGCCTGGAACGCCCAGTCGCACAACTCCTCCAGGGCCCCTTCCCACACCCGTGCCAGGGCGGCGTCGTTCGGGTCGCGGTCCCGGGCCGCCGCCGCTTCCACGTACCGTGCCAGCGGGCCGTCCTCGTCGTCGACGAGCTGGGGCAGGGCGCCCCCGCCGGCCCCCAGCCGCGGCCCCACCGCGATCACCAGGCCCGGGCCCGCCTCGTCACCGGCCAGAAGGTAGAGGAGTACGTCCGCACCCGCGTCGGCGAGCCCGTCCGCGAGCTCGCTCAGCGTGGGCGTGCTCAGCAGGCCGCCGTCCCGGCGGTAGCCGAGGGCGTCCAGGGCCTGGCGGCGCAGGGTGCTCGGCAGCGCACCGGGAACCTCCCCCGCGTCACCCGGACCGCCGCCCTCGTCCGCGGCGCCCCCGGCACCCCGCGCGGCGCCGTCGGCCGTCCGCCAGGCCCCGGCGAGGTCCCGGCGCCCGGCGGCTTCCAGGAGTTCGGGCACGGTGGAGGAGGTGGAGGCCGCCTGCAGGACCAGTGCCCGGCCCAGCTCCAGCGAGGCCACGGCCTCGTGCAGCCTGCCGTACGAGGCGGCCATGCGGGCCGCCCGTACGCCCCACCTGGCTCCGGTGCGGGCGGACAGCAGGCCGTGCTCGGCGCCCGCCTGGAGGAGGACGTTGGCCGCGAGGGCCGTCAGCGCCTCCTCGGCGGCTTCGAGCGCGCCGTCGTCCGCCGGGTCGGAGGTGCCCTTCCCGAGCCGGCCGCGCAGGTAGTAGGCCTCGGCCAGGTGCCACAGCGCGTTGGCGGCGATCCGCGGCGCCCTGCCCTCCCGGACGCCCTCCCGCAGGCGTTCGAGTTCGCCGATCAGCATGTCGAGCACGGCCGGGTCGCGGTCGACGCCGAAGCGCAGGTGCAGGGAGAGCGCGGAGGTGTGCAGGTCTTCCATGGAGGCGTCCGGGGGCGGTGGAACATGGGCGCCCATCGGGGGCGCCGGCTCCCCGGCGAGGACGGCACGGACCACGTCGAGGTCCTCCGTCCGGGGGGCGGCCAGTTCGTCGGGGAACGGCAGTCCGCTCTCCTTGGCGCGGTTCCTCGACCGCTCGAAGTGGGACAGGGCCCGCAGCAGCGTCTCGCTGTCCCGGGTCGCGATGCCGAGCGAGCTGTGAGCCGCGGCGAGCGTACCGTCGACCGCGAACCGGAGCGGATCGCTCTCGGGGACGGCCAGCGCCAGGGCCTCCGCCTCCGCCACGAGCGCGTGGAGCGCCGGGATGTCCTCCGCTTCACGCGCCTCCATCGCCCGGGAACCGATGTCCGTCGCACGGACCAGGACGGCAGGGTCACCCGTCCCCTTGGGCAGCGAGTCGGAGATCGCCTCCAGGTGGCCGAGGACCGTGTCCAGGTGGGCGCGGCCGGCCGCCTGATCCTGGCGGGTGCCGCCCACGGCCGGACTGATGTTGAGCAGGAGTGCCCTCAGGCCCTCCAGGGCGACCGTCTGGTCCGGGCCCGGCAGGGGCAGGTCCTGTGCCGAACGCAGCTTGTCGAGAAGGCCGTTGAGCGCCTGGGGGTCGCCGCTGCGCAGGAGGGGTCCCAGCCCCTCGGTGGCCGCGTTGACGGCGTCCAGGGCGCGGAGCGTGTTCCGGAAGTCGTCGAGGGTGAGCGTCGGCCCCGGCCCCGGCCCCGGCTCGGGCTCCGGGGCCGGTCCGGGCGGCGTCGCCCCGTCCTGCGCCCCGCCTCCGGCGGAGCCCCCGGCACCCGCGAACGCCCGGTCCATCATCTGCCGCAATTGGTCCGCGTACGGCGAACCGGCGGGCATCATGCCCGCCATCATTTCGGAGAGCCCTTGCAGGGAAGGGGCCGAGAGGACCTCCTGGACCCGGAGCACCGGATCCAGCACCTCGGCGGGCAGGGGGAGTCGTGCCACGTCGTCCATCAGCTCGCGCGTCTCCGTCGCCGCGGGCAGCATTCCGGCGAGGCCCGTACGGGAGAGCCGGTCGAGATAGCCGGAGAGGTCGGGCGCGGCCCCGAAGGTCCCCTCCTGGGGCTGGACCGGCGAGACGTGGCTGAGCAGGAACAGCGCCGCCCATCGCCGTTCCTCCTCGGTCACCACCGCCCCCAGCGCCGTCGTGCGGTTCCGGGTGTCCCGCAGCAGCGCCTCGGCCCGGTCCCGGTCCGCGGCCGTACCGCCCCCGTTCGCGTGCCGCAGGGTCAGGGCACCCCCGAGCCATACGCTCACCGAGCCGCGCAGTTCCTCGTCGTGGTCCAGCAGCCCAGCGAGCCGGTCGAGTTCGGCGACCGACGCCTCGCAGGCGCGAAGTGACGGCGGACCGGTCCCCCGCAGGCCGGGGAGCAGCCCCTTGACCCGCTCCACGGCGTCCGAGACCCAGACGCGCAGGCCCTCGACGCCACCGCTCTCCTCCCCGCTCACCGGCACTCCGCCTCTCCGGGGCCGCGTACGGCCCCCACGCGCCCCCAACAGCGTCCGGATCCCCCACTATGCACATCCGCGGTGGGCGAGGCGGCGAGTTCCCGGCTTCTCCCCGTCAACGACCGGAGTCCGACCTGGAGGCACCCAGATCGGCCCGCATCTCTCGCCGCATCTCGCGCAGTCGGGCCCACAGCGACACGATGGCCGCTTGTGCGGCGGCCGGTGAGTCGCCCGGCCGTCGCGCGCCGTCGTCCAGCCGTCGGACCATGCCGTAGACCGCCCCGAGACCGTGACTGACGGCGGCCGCGTGGTCGAGCACCCGCTCCGGCAGTCGAATCTGCGCCTCCGCGTACACCTCCCGGTGGTGGTCGCGCGCACCGGTGAGCCGTTGCCGTGCGTGAGGAACTTCGGCGTCGTGCCCCAGTGCGTGCAGCTGATCGGTGAGCGCGGCCAGATAGTGCCGGCTCGAGGTGTTGAGCGCCACGTAGCACGCCCACAGTTCCTGGGCCGAGGTGCGCTGGTCCCACAACTCCTCGGCCCGCTCCTGCTCACGCTGCCGACTGCGATCAGCCGCCCGCTGGGTCAGCAGCGCGGACATCAGTGTGCCGACGACGCCCGCGACCGCTGTCAGCTGAGCGGTCACCACACCGATGTCCACGCGGCCCCCCCTCGTTCCCCGCACGACAAGCGAAGCAGCGGAGGGCGCGCCGGGTGAAGGCCCGGCCCGGACTTCGCCCGGTGTTTGCCCCGTTGCCGCCCATCGCGGCCGGGAGCGGGGGAGCCGTGGGCGGCGCCGGGGTGATGGTCGGTCGATTTCCGGTCGGGAGGGGCGAGTTGACCGCGATCGGGTACGACGGGAGCACTCTGCGGCCATCATGGGCCGCGGGAACGACCGGATGGATTCACCGAGGCGGACGGGGTCGTGGGGACATGGCGGAGTACGGGGAGAGCGGCGGGGTCCGGGCACTTCGGGCCTGGGCCGACGAGGCGGCCGAACGCGCCGCCCGGCTGGTGGGTCAGGGAGGCGAGGGCTCCCCGGTGTCCGCCGAGGAGTTCGAGAGCTCCATCGCCGAACTCTCCCGGTTGCGGCCCCTCCTGGACCACGACCCGGAGTTGCTCGGCCGGGTCACGCTGGTGCTCGGCGGCCTGCTCGCCACCCGCCACGCCACCGGGCGCGGCACACCGGGCGACCCGGAACGGGCCCGGCGTCTGCTGGAAGAGGTGCGGGACCGGACGACGGCCGCCGGGGAGCGGATGGCGGAGGACGGCAGGCGGTGGGCGGCCACGTTCCTGATGATGGTGTCGGGTCATACGGAGCCGGGCCGTCCGGCGGGGTCACCCCCGGACTTCTGGTCCGTCTTCGACCGGGCGATGGCGGCCGGGCCCGAAGGGGCCGCCGAAGAGGCGGCCCGGATGGCGGCGCTGGCCGCCGAGGTCGGGCAGCTGCCGGTGCCGCCGGAACTCCAGGCCCGGCTGGGGCAGATGCGGGAGGTGCTGGCGTACATGTCGAAGACCGACCTCTCCGATCCCGAGACGCTGCTGGCCATGCTGCCCCCCGACCTGCCGTTCGGCGATCAGCTGCGGACCATGCTGGACCTCGTGGCAACCCTGCCTGACACGGCGGACACGGCTGGTTCGGCCGATCCGGCTGAATCGGCCGAACCGTGCGTGTTGCCGGTACCGGAGGCCGTCTGCCAGGAGCCGCAGTCGCAGTCGCAGTCGCAGTCCGAGGCCGACACGACCGTCACCAGCGCGTGGCTCGCCGCCGTACTCGGCCTGCCGGACGCCCTGCAAACCGGCGACCCCGAGTCCCTCAACCGGCTTCTCCAGCGGCTGGGCGGGCAGCTCGACCGCCTGCCCACAGGGCATGGCCGGGCCTCCGAGATCGAGAACCTGATGCGCATGGTGCTCCAGACGGCGGGGCCGCTCGGGGGCAGCCGGGCGGACAGCGGCGAGGCCCACGGGCAGATCGCCTCGATCGCCGAGCACTTCGCGCAGTGGACGGCCGGGGATCCCAGAGGTGCCGAACTCAACGTCGGAGTCCGCGCGCACGAACTGTTCACCAGAATGGCCGCGGAGGAGGAGGCGGAGAACGAGGAGGAGTACCTGAGGCTGGTGGGCGAGGTGGAGGCTCTCGAACGCGAGACGCCCCCGGAGCACACCTTCCGTTGGCTGGTGGAACTCGTCCACGGCACCACGCTCACTGCGATGGCCGACCGCACCGGCGACAGCGCGATGCTCGTGCGCGGCCTGGCACGGCAGGAAGCCGCCCTCGCGAGCGTGCTCGCGACGGAACCCTGGGTGCCCCAGGAACAGATCGTGGCGCTCCGCGAAGCGCTCCGGGCCGCGCAGGCCGCGCTGGGCGACACCCCCGACCTCATGCCCGACCCCGCTCCACCGGCCCCGGGCGCCGCGACGGGCACCCGGTACCTCGCCGCCCTGACGGCAACCCTCCGGCACTCCACCACCCAGGACCCCGCCGATCTGGACGCCGCCATCAGCGGACTGGAGCAGGTCCGCGACGACATCCGGCAGGGCCGGGCGCCGCAGCTCGCGGCCCCCGCCCTGTGGCAGCTCGCGGAGAACTACCGCCGCCGCCTGGACCGCACCCGGGACCAGGCAGACCGGGACGCCGCCACGGACGCGGCCATGGAATCGCTGCAGGCGCTCGCCGGTGACGTCGTCCTGCAGGCCGGCTCCGACCACGGTCTGCTGGCCGCCCGGTCCGGGGCCGACCGCGGGGTACGGGCCGCCATCTGGGCCGCCTCCCAGGGCCGGGTCGAGGATGCGGTCGCCGCGCTCGAACTGGGCCGGGCCCTGGTGCTGCGAGCGGCATCCACTTCCCGGGCCGTGCCCGAACTGCTGGAGTCCCGCGGCCACCACGACCTCGCGGGCGAATGGCGGGTGGCGGAACGCGGACGGGACGGAGCCGGACCCGGAGCCGAAGCCGTGAGCGGCGCGGCACCCGACACAGTCCCCTGGGAACTGCCCAGCTCCCTGCGGCGCCGCGCCCTGGATGCCCTGGGCCGCCGGGAGCCGGGCGGTGTCCTCTTCAGCACCCCCACGGTCGACGAGCTCAAGGCCGGGGTGGCCGAGGGCAACGCGGACGCGCTGGTCTACCTGCTCGCGGGCGGGGGCGGTACGCCGGGCATGGCGGTGGTCGTGGGCCCGGACATCGGCACCGGAGTACGGGCACTGCCTCTCCTGTCCGCGGAGCAGAGCGGCCCCCTGGAGCGGTACCTCGACGCCGCGGCCGCCCACCAGGAGCGGCCCGGCGTCCCGGCCGCCGCGCAGACCTGGGAGGACGCTCTGTCCGATCTCTGCGACTGGGCGACCGATGCGGTGGTCCTCCCGGTGATCAGCGGCATCGTGGAACGGCTCGCCGAGAACGAGAACCGGCGCAAGGACCGCCCAGGCCCGCCCAGGATCGTGCTGGTGCCCTGCGGCCGCCTCGGCATCGTGCCCTGGCACGCGGCCCGCCTGCCTGCCGAGGCCCCCAGCGACTACGTCTGCCAGATCATGGTCATCAGCTACGCGGCGTCCGGCCGCCAGTTCCTGAACACGGTCCGGCGTGCCCGGCGGGCCCCGGCCGACGCTCCCGTTCTGGTCTCGGACCCCACCATGAGCCTGCCGTACGCGGAGCTGGAAGTGACGGCGCTCCAGCAGTCCCTGTACCCGCGGGCGCGCCTGTACGGGGAGTTCTACGAACCGCCCGCCGAGCCCGCGGCGGCCGGCACGCCGGGCGACCTCCTCGACGCACTCGCCGGCGCTCCGTCCCTGCTCCACGTGGCGTGTCACGGCTCGGCCGGCCCCAACCCGACGACCTCCGCGCTGCGCCTGGCACCCGACGGAGACGGACCGGAGGAAGGCCGGCCCACCGACCTGCTGACCGTCACGCGGCTGCTCGACCGCCCGATGGGCGAACAGGAAGCCCCGGACGGCCCGTTGGTCGTGCTCAGTGCCTGCGAGACGGACCTGAGCAAGCGCGACCACGACGAGGCGCTCACCCTGACGACCGCCTTCGTGGCGAGCGGCGCGCGGGACGTGGTGGGCTCCCGGTGGGCCACCCGGGACTCGGCCGCGGCGCTGATGATGGCCGTGTTCCACCACTACGTGACCGTCGAGGGCCTGAGCCCGGTCGACGCGCTCCATGTCGCCCAGAAGTGGATGCTCGACCCGGAGCGGCAGAACCCGGGGTCGCTCAGCGGCAGCCTCCTCGACGAGCTGACCCGCGGCCCGGACCTGCGCCGCCCGGCGACCTGGGCCGCCTTCATCCACCAGGGCCATCCGGGGCCGTCCACCACGGGGTGAGGGTGACGGTGCGCGGCACTCGGCCGCCTGCAGTCAACGCGGAACCCTCCTGGACGGGGCGCGGTCTCCTGGAGCGCTTTCCAGTACAGCGGGCCGCCGGGTCAGCCGGACGCGTCGGGTGGTGTGCCCGCGGCGCGGCGGAATTCCTCGTTGAGGCGCTGGGCCTCTTCGAGCTGGTCCTCCAGGATGACGATGCGGCAGGCGGCTTCGACCTGCATGCCCTGATCGACGAGTTCCCGGGCGCGGGCGGCGATGCGCAGCTGGTAGCGGGAGTAGCGGCGGTGGCCGCCCTCCGAGCGGAGCGGGGTGATCAGGCGGGCCTCGCCGATGGCACGGAGGAAGCCGGGGGTGGTACCGAGCAGCTCGGCGGCCCTGCCCATCGTGTAGGCGGGGTAGTCGTCGTCGTCCAGCCGGCCGCCGAGCGAGTCGTCCGCTGTCATCTGCACCTCTTCTTGGGAGCGCGTCGAGGGGAATTCAACACCATCCGCCGACCCTGGTGTGTTTCCTTCCCCGCGGGCGGGTGCTCGCGCCCGCGGACGCCACGCACGGCGAAGGCCCCGACCGGCGTGTGCCGGTCGGGGCCTTCGGTGTCGTTCTGCCGCTCAGACGGAGACGGGGCTGCCGAGCATCGCGGACGCCTGCTGGAGCGGGCTCAGGGTCGCCGCGGGAGCCTCGGGCAGGCCGCGGACGGTGAAGCCGAGCTGGGTCATGGCCCGGATGACCTCGCCGGCGCTGAAGTCGCGGCGGTCCTGGCGGGTGACGACCTGTCCCACCTGCATGACGGGGTAGACGCGACGGCCGATGATCACCGATTCACCCACGACGGTTTCGGGCTTGACGCCCTTCATCGATTCCAGCACGCCGGCCTTGGTGAGGTCGAACGGGAACCGGGCGATGACGCAGCGCATGATGCCTCACTCACGGGAGGAAGGGGGAAGTACGGAAGGAGGGGTCTGACCTGGGCTCGCCGGGGCTCTAGGCCGCAGCGTCGAACGTGCCCTGGCGCTGGCCGCCGCGGCGCGAGGCCTGCGAGGGGCGGCCGCGCCGGCCGCGCGAGGCGGCGCTGCGCTTGGGGCGCTCGCTCACCGGCGCCGTGATGACGACGGGGATGCCGGACGGGGTCCGGGCGCCGGTGATGCGCTGCAACTCGGCCTCACCGGAGCGGACCTGAGTGGTCTGCGGGGTGATGCCGGCGGTGGCCATGAGGCGGGTCATGTCGCGTCGCTGGTTGGGGGTGACGAGGGTGACGACGCTGCCGGACTCGCCCGCGCGGGCGGTGCGTCCGCCGCGGTGGAGGTAGTCCTTGTGGTCGGTGGGCGGGTCCACGTTGACCACGAGGTCCAGGTTGTCGACGTGGATGCCGCGGGCGGCGACGTTGGTGGCCACCAGCACGGTCACGTGCCCGGTCTTGAACTGGGCCAGGGTGCGGGTGCGCTGGGGCTGGGACTTGCCGCCGTGCAGGGCCGCGGCCCGTACGCCGCTGTTGAGGAGGTCCTGGGTCAGCCGGTCGACGGCGTGCTTGGTGTCCAGGAACATGATCACGCGGCCGTCGCGGGCGGCGATCTCCGTGGTCGTGGCGTGCTTGTCGGCGCCCTGCACGTGCAGCACGTGGTGTTCCATCGTGGTCACCGCGCTGGCCGAGGGGTCGACGGAGTGGACGACGGGGTCGTTCAGGTAGCGGCGCACGAGCAGGTCGACGTTGCGGTCGAGGGTCGCGGAGAACAGCATCCGCTGGCCGCCCGGGCGCACCTGGTCGAGCAGGGCGGTGACCTGCGGCATGAAGCCCATGTCGGCCATCTGATCGGCCTCGTCGAGCACGGTGGTGTCCACCTGGTCGAGCCGGCAGTCGCCGCGCTCGATGAGGTCCGCGAGGCGTCCGGGGGTGGCGACGACCACCTCGGCGCCACCACGGAGCGCGCTGGCCTGCTTGCCGATCGGCATGCCGCCGACGACCGTGGCCAGCCGCAGCTTCACGGAGCGGGCGTAGGGGGTGAGGGCGTCCGTGACCTGCTGGGCGAGCTCGCGGGTGGGGACGAGTACCAGGGACAGCGGCTGGCGGGGCTCCGCCCGCCGTCCGGCGGTACGGGCCAGCAGCGCGAGGCCGAAGGCGAGGGTCTTGCCGGAGCCGGTGCGCCCGCGGCCGAGCGCGTCGCGGCCCGCAAGGGTGTTCGGCAGGGTCGCGGCCTGGATCGGGAACGGGACGCTCACGCCCTCCGCGCCGAGCGCGGCGAGCAGAGGGGCGGGCATGTCGAGCTCGGCGAACGCCTCTACGGCGGGCAGTGCGGGGGTGATCGTCCGGGGGAGGGCGAACTCGCCCTGTACGGCGGCGGGCCGGCGGCCGTAGCCGCCGGAGCGGCCCTGTCCTCCCGAGCGGCCCTGTCCTCCCGAGCGGGCCTGCCCGCCGGAACGGCTGGGGGCCGCCGAGCCGAACCGGCTCCCGCCCGTGCGGGAGGAGGAGGCGGAGGAGCGATTGTTCGTGCGTGTGCGGTTCATACGGAACCTTCCTCGAATGCGGCGCATATCAAGGAATTCCCGCAGCGGCGAGCGCACGGAGAATTGCGAGAATGGGCCGGATGGACGTGAAAGCGAATCTGGCCGGCGAAAATCAGTGCGGGCTCAGGCGCTGGAAACGGGGACGCGGCGCGAAGGCGGGTGTCCCAGGGCGAGGATCCTCGTGCGGAGGGCCGCGGAATCCCCGGATCGTCCCGCAGGTGAACTCACTGCGGGGAAAACGCGCAGCTGGGGCCCGCACCCCGAGGGATGCGGGCCCCAGCTGCAAAGTACGCGTCAGTGTCAGGCGGGAACGATGTTCTCGGCCGTCGGGCCCTTCTGGCCCTGCGCGATGTCGAAGCTGACCTTCTGGCCTTCCTGCAGCTCGCGGAAGCCCTGGGCGGCGATGTTCGAGTAGTGGGCGAACACGTCAGCGCCGCCACCCTCCTGCTCGATGAAGCCGAAACCCTTTTCCGCGTTGAACCACTTCACGGTACCAGTAGCCATGTCAATTCTCCTTTGGGGCAGTACAACGCGATCCGCAACGTGCGGACCTCGTGTCGCCGCGATGATTGCCCCGCCGGACCAAAAAGACCGGAAATGCACAAGCGCTCGCAGCGGACGTGAAGTCCGACTGGGCGCTTGAAATTTTGGGAACCACAACTGCAACTGAGATCGACAGTAGCACGGCACGGTGACCCGCGCCGTAAATATCGGCGCCCTCTTTGTAGCCGTGAAGAATCCTCGGCGCGCGGTCCGCTAAATTCTCATCTCGCGAACACAGATATTTCCGCCCGGGGCGCACGGTTTCCCGCGCCGCCGGGCAGGCCACCGGACGGCCAATAGGTTCAACGGCTCGGCCACCCGGGCGACGGCGTCCCGGAGCGAGGAGGCGGCGCCAGCCGTCTCCTCGGCCGGCACCCCTGCCCGTGCGCCGCGATGGTGCTCAGGGTGATGTGGAAGGACCTGCGGTAGGCGTCCTCCACAAGGGCGCACCGGACCGAGGGCCAGAGCACGGGGGTGATCGCCTGCCACAACGGGGGGAGGGCGAACTGCTGATAGGCGCAGATGGTCACTCTCGTGCCGACCGCAGTCCGGGCGAAGGAGACCGAGCCGTCGTCCTGAAGGGAGGACCTGACGAGTTGGCCGCACGCCTGATCCGCACCCGCCTGCCCGGCCCGGCGCTGCACCTGCCCCACCCCCGATACCCCCGACTCGTCCCCGGCCGAGGGGGATCGCCGTACGGAGCGACGATCGGCGGCTTCGTCCGGCTGCGCCCCTACAAGCGGACCGCCGCCTTCGCGGGGGCGTTCGTCCGGCACGCCGCCGGGGAGCAGCGGCTGCTGATCGCGGGGCATCCGGACGATCCGGCCACGCACCGCACCGTGACCGAGATCGCGGCCGCCCACGACCGGGTCCGCTAGTGCGAGGGACGCCATCGGGCTGGCCCTGCGACCTTCACCGAGCGCTCGACGGAGGTCGTCAGCCGGTACTCGGCGTCGGCGGAGCCGACCTCGAAGGGCTTCTCACCGCTCGGAGGGTCGTCGTTCTCGCCGACCTTGACGCCGTTGCCGTACAGCGTCGACGTGGCCGAGGTCGGCGAGGTTGAGGAGGGTTCTCGTGATTTCGGTCGGGGTGGCGGGGGCGACCGTGGCGTGCCAGAGACGTTCTCCGGCCCCGATATCGCCTGACCGCGATCGGCGCCCGTCACACGCCCAGCTCCCTTATTCAGGCACGAACGTGCGCCGCGAGAGACAGAATTGCGAGCATGTTGAATCAAGGTGATCTGGAACAGGACATCCGCACCCTCGCCGACGACGAGGCCGTCCGCGCGCTGACGGCGCTGGCGGAGGAGCACGGGCTGCTCCCCGCCGCGCGGCAGCTGTCCGAGGGCGGCGATGAGCTGCGGGCGGAGGTGGCCGCCGTGGAGCTGGAGCGGTACGTGGGGGCGGACCAACCTGAGTTTTCCGACGGTGAGTTGGCGCGCCGCTTACTGGAGTATGCGGCGGCGCTGCGCGAGGACCTGGCGGACACGGTCGGCGAGGCCGTCGCCTACGCATGCTCGCCCATGGAACGGCTCGACCCCGTCACGCTGCCGGTCGCGGCGCTCGCCGTCACGCTCCTGCAGACCGAGGTGGTCCTGAAGCGGGATCCGCGCGGCAGGTGGAGCCTGACCATCCACAAGCGGGCCCTGCGGGACTCCTCCCTCGGCCGGGTCCTAACGGCCCTGCTCTCGCAGATCACCAGCGGCAAGTAGCCGGCGGACCGGGAGGGGGGTCGCGATGACGGTCTCGGTGAGGGCGCCCTACGCGTGGCACTGCGAGCAATGTGTCCAGGAGCGGGGGGCTCCGGTCTGGCGCGTCATCGACGCGCGGGAGCGGGCCGACGTGCTGGCGGCACCCGTCCCCGGCGTCCCGGGCGTCTCCTGGGTGGACTGCCCCGTCTGCGGGACCAGGACGCACATCGAGGCGCCGCTGCTGGTCCTGCGCCCGGGCGCGGCAGCGCCCCTGCTGCTAGCGGTCTCCGTCGCGGAGCTCGGGGGCGGTCCGCCGCCCTCCGGGGAGCCCCTGCTGGCGGAGGCCGCGCGGGCCGGGGCCTTCCTCGGCGGCGTCTTCCCCGGGGAGGCGATCCCGCTGCCGCGCAGGCTGCTCCCCCACGTCCTGGCCCGCGACCTCGAACGGGACCTGGCGGATCCCGAGTCGGCATGCCGGGAGCTGGAGCCCGAGGGGGCGCCGACGGTCGCGAACTACCGGATCTTCCTGGATTACCTGGGGGAGGCACGCGCCGACTCCCTGGTCGGGGAGCTGCTGACCGCGATGCTGCTCGGCCTGCCGGACGCCCTCGCGGAACTCGTCCGTACGCACCCGGAGCTGACGGACGGCACCCGGGTGCGCGACGCGGGCCGAGAGGAGCTGCGCAGGGCGGCCGAGACCCCCCTCAAAGAGGTGCTGCGCATACGGCAGCGGCTCCTGGACGAACTGTGCGACGGCCGGACCACTCCGGACACCGCCATGCGCCGCTACTTCGAGTCCCTGGGGCGCTTCGACGCCGGTCTGCGGACCCGGCTGCACGCGATGTACCTGGAGGCCCGCGACACCGGCGGGCCCAAAGGCATCCCGCTCGCCCGCGAGGCGCTGGAGCTCGCCGCCGGCTTGGGCGAGGAGGGCATGGAGACCGAGCTGGCCGCGCGGCTCGGCGAACGCCTGGTGCTCGCTGTGCACGCCGGGCTCGACGCCGATCCCTCCGAGGCCGTCCGGGTCCTCGAACGCGCCCTCAGCCGACTGCGCGAGGGGACTCTCCAGTGGGTGGAGGTGGCGAACAACCTGGCCAGCGCCCACCACCTGCGGGACGACGGCGACCGGTTGGAGATCTGGGAAGCCGCCCGCGACCTGCTGGCGCGCGCGACCGCGCTGGACCGGGGCGAGTATCCCGAGTACTGGGCGCGGGTCCAGACCAACTACGGCCTGCTCCTCTCGGAGCGGCCCGGCGGTGGCCCCGAGGACCTCACCCTCGGCATCGAGCACATCAGGGCGGGGCTCGAGGAGCGGGCCCCCGAGCGGGACAGGGTCGCCTGGGCCTACTCGATGGTCAACCTCGGCCTGCTGCTGTATCGGCGCGCCGGGGTGGAAGACCTCAGGGAGGCGGAGCAGTGCTACCGGGACGCCCTGAGCCACCTCGGCGCCGGTGACGACCCGGCTCTGTGGTCCCGCATCCAGTGCAATCTGGGCGACCTGCTGCTGTCCCGGGATCCCGTCGACGCGCGCGGCGCCCGGGAGGCGGCGACGGCAGCGCTCGCCCTGTCCACCGCGCGCCCCGGCCTCCTGGACACGGGCCGCATCGCCTGGCTGCTGGCCCGGGCCATGGACCACATCGACGGCCCGGGCAGCGCAGACGGCCTCCGGCTGCGCCACGCGGCCCTGGGGGCCACACCGGCCACGGTGTCGCCATCCCTGCACCTCAACATCGGCCGGGAACTGCTCAGCGCGCACGCCTCGGCGGAACGCTGGAGCGAGGCGGCCGATGTCGCGTCCGGCATGCTGACCGCCGTGACCGCGCTCTACGACGCCCAGGTCACCGGGACCGGCCGCCAGAGCGTCCTCGCCCAGGTGAACCGGATCGCCCGCTGGGCCGCCTTCCTGCTGGCCCGGGCGGGGCGTCCGGAGCGTGCAGTCGAGGCGATCGAGGGCGGAGTGGCCTGTGAGCTCTCGGTGGTGGCCGGGCGAGGGGCGGCCGACCTGGAGGCCTTGGGACAGATCGACCCCGCCGCCGCCCACCGCTACCGGCTGGCACAGGCCCGGTACCGGTCCTCGGCCGGCGAGGCGTTCGCGGCGGCGTCCGGCGGCCCCACCGCCGCTGGCTCTACGGCGAGCGGGGAGGCCGCCGCCGAACGCGGCGTGCGTGCGGCGATCGCGGAGATCCGCGCGATCCCGGGCTTCGAGCGCTTCCTACGCACCGAGGGACTGGCGGACATCGTCCGCGCGGCGGGCGGGCGTCCGCTCGTCTACCTGGTGAACGCGCCCTGGGGCAGCTACGCCCTCGTGCTCCCCCGCAGCTCGGGCGAGTCGCCCGCTGTACGGGCCGTTCCCGTTCCGGGGGTGAGCAGCGAGACCGTCACAGGCCTCTTGGTGCTGGACCCGGCCGACGGCGCCCTGGGCCTGCTCCTCGCCCAGGAGGCCGGAGCGCTCAGGCGCAGGCGTCTGCTCCCGCAGGCCCTGGACCGGCTCGCCGCCCTTGGACCGCTCCTGCGCCCGGTCGCGAGAGTCCTCGCGGAGGACCCGGAGCAGGAGGCCGTCGTCGTCCCGACCGGTCTGCTGGGCCTGGTCCCCCTGCACGCCGTGCCGCTCGGGCCGGGGGCGGGAGAAGTGCTCGACGACATCGGCACCGTGATCGTCTCCCCCTCCGCGGCCGTGTACGCGGCCTCCCGCGTCGCGGCCGCCCGCCCGCCGGATCCTGTGCCACGCCTGGTGGGGGTCACCGACCCTGACGGTTCACTCCCCGGTGGACGCGGTGAACTCGCCCATATCCGGGAGCTGTTCGAGCCGCACGGTGAGGCCCGCTGCGCGGTGGGGCCCGAAGCCACCGTGGACTGGCTGCTCGGCCAGCTCGCCGAAACCTCGTACCTCCACATCATCTGCCACGGCAGCGGCGAGTTCAACGGTCGGGGCGGCTCCCTGGCCCTGGCCGACGGCCGCCTCGACATGGACACCCTGGTCCAACACCGGCTCCCCGCCTGCCGGCTCGCGGTGCTCAGCGCCTGCCAGTCCGGCCACTACGAGGTCGTCCGGGCTCCGGACGAGTTCCGCGGGCTCGCGGCGGGATTCCTCCAGGCCGGGGCCGCGTGCGCGGTGGCCGGGCTGTGGCTGGTGGACGACATGGTGACCGCGGTGCTGATGGCGCGGTTCTACGAGCTGCTCGCTCCCGCTCACGGGCCCGGCGGGCTGCCCCCGGTGGCCGCCCTGCGCCGGGCCCGTACCTGGTTGCGCCGGCTCACCTGGGAGGAGCTCGCCCGGTATACCGCCTCCCGGCCCCACCTGGCGGCCCTGACCGAGCGATACACCTCCCGGGCGACGACCGGCGAGCGTCCCTTCGCCTCGCCGGTCCACTGGGCCGCGTTCACCGCGTGGGGAGTGTGAGCGCCCGCCCGGCTCCGGCGCCGTCAGTCCGTTTGCGTCGGCCCGTTCGAGTCGATCCTGTAGCGGGAGACGGGGCCGTGGGGCGATTGCGGGGTTCTGATCTGCATCGTCGTGTACCGCCCGCCGACCAGACCCGTGAGAGTCACGGTGGCCGGGTAGTGGACCTCGCTGCCATTCGCGCAGCTGGGGCGGCAGATTACCATCCACTCCTGCCCGCTGGCGTGGGCGGTGGACAGACCCCAGTCCGACCAGGTCAGGCCCCTGAGCATGCCTTTCCCGTCTCCGCAGTGGAGCAGGACCGATTCGGGTTCCTCCAGGTAGTCCCCGAAGCAGCTCACGATCGAGGCGGGCCGCGTGCTCGACCGTGTGGTGACCGTCGTCGGCGCCTGCTCCGAGGGCTCCGGTGCGGCTGAGGGCTCGGGCGCGGGCGGGGTCGGCTCCACGGTCGGCGTGGGGGGCGCCTCGGTGGTGGGGTCGGGGGTCGGCTGCGCGGACCCCGGAGCGGTCGGGTCTCCGGTCGGCTGTCTGGACGCCGTGACGGTCGCCTCGGGGTCGGCGACGGTGCCGGTGCCGCCGTCGCGGCCGGGCACCAGGGCGAGCACGGTCGCGGCGATCGCGAGGCCGGCGGCGATGCCCGCGCCGACGGCGAAGCCGCGCCGGGCCGAAGCGGGCGGGGACCCTGGGTACGGCGGTGCGGGCTTGTCGAGGACCGGCGCCACGGACTCCGGGACGGCAGGCCGTTTCCTCAGCTCGACCCGGAGCCGCTCGATCTCGGCCTGCTGCTCCGCGATCAACTCGTGAATCTCCTGCGGCCAGGGACGCGGCGAGGGCGCCAGGCTCCCGAGGGACTCTCGCAGTTGGGCCGCGCTCGGCCGGGCGGCGGGGTCCTTGGCGAGGCAGCGGGCCACGATCGGGCGGATCTTCGCCGGCAGCCCGCTGAGGTCGGGTTCGGTGTGCACGACGTTGTACAGGGTCTGCGGCAGGGAGGGCCCGGTGAACGGGCACGCGCCGGTGCACGCCATGACCAGCACCGTCCCGAGGGAGAAGATGTCGCTGGCCGAGTCGAGCGGCGCGCCCTGGGCCTGCTCCGGGGACATGAACCCGGGTGAGCCGACCAGCCAGCCCGTGGTCGTCAGCTCGCTGCCCTCCTCGCTGTCGGCGGCTCGGGCGATGCCGAAGTCGATCACGCGGGGCCCGTCGTCGGCGAGGAGCACGTTGGACGGTTTCAGGTCCCGGTGCACCAGGCCGACCCGGTGGATGTCGCTCAGGGCCGAGGCCAGTCCCGCGGTCATGCGCAGTACCGACTCCTCGGGGAGCGCCCCGACGGTCGCCACGGCGTGCTGGAGCGACGGTCCGGGGACGAACTCCGAAGTCAGCCATGGTTCGGGGGCATCGGCGTCCGCGTCGATGATCGCGGACGTATACGCTCCGGAGACCTTGCGGGAGGCTTCCACCTCCCGGCGGAACCGGGCCCGGAACCCGTCGTCTTCGACGAACTGCGAGCGCACCTGCTTCAGCGCGACCAACCGGCCGTCCGGGGCGCTGCTCAGCAGGACTCGGCCCATCCCACCCCGGCCAAGTTCCGCGATGGTCCGGTACTTGCCGACCGCCCCCGGGTCGGCGCCTTCTAACTGTTTCATCCTGTCCCCCTACAGCGGACGATCCGTCAGGACCGAGTCTCCGCGCCCGACTGGCCCCGGACAAGACGATCGGGCCTCCTGCACGGATCGCCCGCCACGGAGTTCGGGGTTCACCCAACGGGCCTGCCCCGCATACCGGATACTCCCGCCGGGCGGAAAGGTTGGGCCACAAGCGTTTCCGCAGCGCGCCCGTCTTCCGCCGGTCGACCGGCGACGGACCGGTGTCGGCGCCCCCTTTTTTTCGCCCGGATGTGAGAGCCGTCCACGCACGCCCTCGACCAGTCGAGCCGGCCGGACGCGTTCAGCTCGGCGAGCAGGATCCGGTGCAGCTGGTCGAAGAACCCTGCCTGCTGCCACCGCTCCAGGCGCCGCCAGCAGGTCTGCCCCGAGCCGAACCCCAGCTCAGGCGGCAGGAGCTGCCAGGCGATGTCGTTGCAGAGCACGTACAGGATGCCCTGCAGACACAATCGGTCGGCCACCGGCCGCGGCCCTGGCGACCTCGTCGGCCAGGGCGGCAGCAGCGGCTCGATCAGTGCCCACACGTCGTCGTCCACGATCCACGGCCGAGTACTCACACCACCACGAACGGCCGAATCATCACACCGGTCACGGCTGACCAGAACATCTCATCAAGATCCTGTTACCAGCTCTTACGCCCGGAAACGGTTGGTGTTCGGTGCGGGAGGGCGGCGATATTTTCCGCCACTGGACGGAGGTAACTGTGGGCTGCTCGCTTCGTGATGCAGCCAGGCCGCAGTCGACTTGAACGATGTGGTCGAGATACGAGGCCGTACCAAGTGCGTCTACAGACTGCACTCGAACGTGTCCAAGCCCGCTACCTAAAACGCCATCTTTTTGGCGAGTCTGCGGTAGCAGATGAGGGTCCAGGCAATGCTGGTCGGTCTCGGGAGCAGCGATCCAACGGGAGCCGAACAGGTGCACAGTCACCGGACCTCCTGCACGGCGTTCGCCCCTCCTCGAGATGGCCCATTTGGCGACTTGAGTCGATCACTCGGGAAGTACGCCGTTCGCGTGCATGCCGAGCCCGATCCACAGGTTCTGAGCGTGGCTCCCGCTCCGGACGTGGTTGAGTCGCCGGTATGACTAAGAGTGACGCTGCGGCTCTGTTCGGCAACCGTTTCCTGACTGCGCCCGCTCCTTCGGAGAAATTTCCCGAGGAGGGCATGACCGCCACGGACGCCATGAGGCTCGTGGATGTGGATCTCGCCATGGAGGGCGACCCCCAGCGCAACCTGGCCACGTTCGTCACCACCTGGATGGAGCCGGAGGCCCAGCGGCTGATCGCCGAGAACCTCCACCGCAATTTCATCGACCACGCGGAGTACCCCATCTCCGCCGAGATCGAGCAGCGCTGCGTGCGCATGCTCGCCGACCTGTTCCATGCGCCGGGCACGACGACCGGATGTCGGACCCAGGGCTCGTCCGAGGCGATCATGCTCGGCGCGCTGTCGCTGAAGTGGAAGTGGCGGGAGCGCCGCCAGGCGGCGAAATTGTCGGTCGACCGGCCCAACCTGGTCTTCGGCGGCGACGTCCACGTCGTGTGGGAGAAGTTCTGCCGCTATTTCGACGTCGAGCCGCGGATCGTGCCGCTTGCCGAGGGCAAGTACACGATCGGCCCGGAGGACGTGGAGCCCCACCTCGACGAGAACACGATCGGCGTCGTCGCCGTCCTCGGCACCACGTTCACCGGCCACAAGGACGATGTCGTCGGGATCGACGAGCTCCTGCGGGACGTTCGCAAAAAGCGGGACCTCGATATCCCGATCCATGTCGACGGCGCCAGCGGCGGCTTCGTGTGGCCCTTCCTCTACCCGGATTCGAAATGGGACTTCCGGCTCGAGCAGGTCCGTTCGATCAACGTCTCGGGACACAAATACGGCCTGGTCTACCCCGGCATCGGCTGGCTGGTCTTCCGCGAGGAGTCCGATCTGGCCGAGAACCTCGTCTTCTACGAGAACTACCTGGGCAAGACCGACGCGACGTTCACGCTGAACTTCTCCACCGGTGCGTCGATGGTGCTCGCGCAGTACTACAACTTCGTGCGGCTGGGTCGCCAGGGCTACACCTACGTCATGGAGACAATGCAGGAGAACGCCCGCGCGTTGGCGGACAACCTGCGGAGCAACGGCCGCTTCGAAGTGATCGGGAGCGATCTCGAGCAGCTGCCGCTGGTCGCTTTCCGTCTCGCAGGCAAGCACGCCTACGACGAGTCCGACATCGCCTGGCAGCTCTCGGCCGAGCGGGGCTGGATGGTGCCGGCGTACACGCTCCCGCCCAACGCGGAGCGGGTGAAGATCCTGCGCGCCCTGGTCAAGGAGACCCTGAGCCGCGAGCAGATCGACCGCCTGAGCCAGGACATCGCCGATGCGTGTCGCACGTTGGACGACAAGGGTGCGGCCCACGGGATCGAGCGGGCCCAGGTCCACCGCGGAACCGGCTACTGACGCCCGCAACCGGCCACCCCCAGGGATGGCTCAGCGCCCGTCCTCCTCGTCGAGCGCCTTGTCGAGGGTGATGGCGGCCATGATCAGGGACAGGTGGGTGAACGCCTGAGGGAAGTTGCCCAGTTGCTCCCCGCTCGGACCGACTTCCTCGGCGAACAGCCCGACGTGGTTGGCGTAGGTCTGCATCTTCTCGAAGGTGTAGCGGGCCTGGGACAGCCGTCCCGCCCGGGCCAGCGCGTCGACGTAGAGGAAGGTGCACAGACTGAAGGTGCCCTCCGAGCCACGCAGCCCGTCCGGCGATGCCGCCGGGTCGTAGCGGTAGACGAGGCTGTCGGAGACGAGCTTGCGGTCCATCGCGTCGAGCGTGGAGAGCCATGCCCCGGCCCGTGGAGCGACGAACTGAACCCTGGGCATCAGCAGCAGCGAGGCGTCCAGGACATCGCTGTCGTATTGCTGTACGAACGCACGCTCCTTCTCGCTCCAGCCACGCTTCATGACTTGGGTGAATACGGCGTCCCTCGCTTTGCGCCATCGCTCGACATCGGCAGGTCTGCGGAGGTACTCGGCCAGCTGTAGCCCGTGGTCGAAGGCGACCCACGCCATCACCCGGCTGTAGGTGAAGTCCTGGCGGCCGCCGCGGGTCTCCCAGATACCCTCGTCCGGCCGGTCCCAGGCGTCGGCGAACCAGTCAAGCGTCCTGCAGAGCGCCTCCCAGCCCTCGAAGCTGGCCTGCTGGGCGATCTCGCGCCCCTGGGACACTGCGTAGAGAGCCTCCCCGTAGATGTCCAGCTGGAGCTGGTCGGCGGCGCCGTTGCCGATGCGGACGGGGAACGAGCCGCGGTAGCCCTCGAAGTGAGCGAGTGTTTCCTCAGGCAAGTCGGGATCGCCATCGATCCGGTACATCGTCTGGAGCGGCTCACCCTCCTTGCCGGCTCGTTCCTGCAGCCTGTCCACCAGCCAGTGGACGAAGGCGGTGGCCTCCTCGACGAAGCCGAGGTCCAGCATGGCCCGCACGGACAGCGAGCCGTCGCGGACCCAGGTGAACCGGTAGTCCCAGTTGCGCTCTCCGCCGACCTGCTCGGGCAGCCCCATGGTGGCCGCGGCGATGAGGGCGCCGGTGGGGGCGTAGGTGAGGAGCTTGAGGGTGATGGCCGAGCGGTGCACCAGCTCGGGCCACCGTCCCCGGTAGCGGGACTGGCGCAGCCATTGCTGCCAGAACCGGCTGACTTCCCCGAGACGTTCGGTGAACCCGTCGACCGTGGGCGGCGGGGGTACCTCGCCGCCGGACGCACACACGGTGAATACGGCCCCGCCTGATTCACCGGCTTTCAGCGTCACCTTTGCGCGTACGTCCTGGCCATCCCGCTCCAGCGGGAAGGTGGACTGCAGGTGCCCGTCGATCCCAGGGGCCCGGAAGAGGGCTCCGTTCTCGCCGAGCTCGAGTTGGTGCTCGGCCCGGCCGTAGTCGAAGCGCGGTCTGCACTCGAGCGTGAAGTCGACCGTCCCGCGCACGGCGCGGATCACACGGATCAGGGTGTGCCGGTCGGTGGGGGTGCGCGTCCGGTCCGGGGGCATGAAGTCGACTACCTCGCCCACTCCGTCCGGTGACATGAACCGGGTAACCAAGATGGCGGTGTCGGGGTAGTAGAGCTGTTTGCAAGTTCCATCAGGGTGCTCAGGGGCCAGCCGCATGTATCCGCCGCCGTCGTGGTCGAGCAGGGCCGCGAAAATGCTGGGTGAATCGAACCTGGGAGCTGCGAACCAGTCGACGACACCCTGAGACGAGACGAGCGCGGCGGTCTGCAGATCGCCGACCAAGCCGTGCTCGGCGATAGGAGGGTAGCGGTCCATTGCGACTCCGGGTCTCGGGAAAGCCCCCCTTTGTCTACTATCGGCGACCCCTGCCGTCCCTGCCATGTCGATGGAGCCCAGTACTGCTGCCGTAGGCCACGGACGACCACCCGCGGGCCGCCACCCGTACGGCGCCGCCGGCGCGCGCCTCAGCCAGCGCCATGGACACGGGTCCGATGCCGACTGGCCGCACGAGCCGAACGTCCCCCTCGGCTTGCTGTGCTTCTCTCTGTGACCTTCGATCGCCTGACCGGCGCCTCAGTCTCCGGAGCCAGTCGACTCCTCGCTGGCAGCGGACTCGGAGTCCTGGGCGTAGTAGCGGCGGAGGAGCTCCTGTTCGGCGTCCCGGTGCGGGAACATGAAGAAGACCAGCAGCGCACCCAGCGCGATCGCGAGCAGGCCGGCGGCGTATGCCCAGTTGTCGCCGTCGAGGAACGCCTGGCGGGCGGTCGCGACGATCTGGTCGGCGTACTTGGGGTACTGCTGGGCGGTCTGCTCGGCGGAGGCGAACGACTTCGTCAGCTCGCCCTGGACCTGCTCCGATACGTGCTTGCTCTCGGAGGACGCGGCGATCGCCGAGCTGAACGCCGAGGCGTAGCCGGCGGTGAGCAGTGCGCCCATGACGGACTGCATGATGGCCCCGCCGAGGTCCCGTTGCAGGTCCGCCGTGCCCGAGGCCATGCCTGCCCGCCGCACGGGCACCGACCCGGTCAGCGAGTGCGATGCGGGCGTCCCGGCGAAGCCGACCCCGATGCCGGAGAACACGTAGGCAAGGCCGATCTGCCAGTAACTGCTGTCCTCGCCCCAGAACAGCAGCATCCAGCCGAAGGCGAGGAAGAGGAACACATAACCGATCAGCAGGGTCGTGCGGGCGCCGCGCGTCTCGACCAGCTTTGCGGACCGCGGTGCCACGAACACCATTGCCACGACGACGGGGAGGATGGCGGCGCCGGCTTCGACGGAGTCGTACTCGAGCACGTTCTGCAGGTACTGCTGGCTGATGAACGCCGACCCCGTCAGGGAGCCGAACACGATGATTCCTGCGCATGCGGCGACCCAGAACGTTCGCCGGCCGGCGATGTGGAGGTCGTACAGCGGGTTGGGAGCCCGGCGCTGACGCCAGAAGAACGCTGCTCCGGCAGCGAGGGCGAGCACGGCGAGGCCGACGACCAGTGCCCCCTGGTCGGGTACGGCGGCGAAGTTGATCGCCAGAACGAGTCCCGCGATCATGAGGACGGACAGGATGCCGCCGAGGTTGTCCACCGGTTCGGTCGACTCGTTGGCGTGCGCGGGGACGAACATCAACGCCATGATCAGCGCGACCACGGCGAGGGGCAGGGTGACCAGGAACACCGACCCCCAGTAGAAGTGTTCGAGCAGCGCGCCCGCGATCACCGGCCCGAGCATGGAGATGCCTCCGCCGAGGGCCGACCACAGTGCGATCGACTTCGTCCGCGCCGGCCCCGCCCACAGGGCGGTGATCAGCGCCAGGGTGGTCGGGTAGGCCATGCCGGCCGAGAGTCCCCCGATGATCCGGGCCACCACGAGGACGGTGTCATTGGGCGCGTACGCGGCGAGCAGGCAGGCGGGGACGGAGAGGGCGACGCCGAGGAGCAGCAGCAACTTGCGCCCGTGACGGTCGCCGACCGCACCCAGATAGAGCACCGATGCGGCCAGGCCGAGGGAGTACCCCACGGCGATCAGGTTCAGTGTGGTCTGGGACGAGTCGAAGGCCTTCCCGATCGCGGGCAGGGCCACGTTGGCCACCGACAGGTTCAGGTTGGCCACCGCCGCAACGATGATCAGGGACGCCAGGACGAGCGGCGCGCGCGCCGGTGCCTCGTGCGGCACCTCGGTTCGAGGCGCGTCACTTCTCGACATGGAAACCTCCGGGCCGATGTTTCGTTTTCGTGAAAGTCTTGCTTGATCCGCTTCGCTGCACATCGCCCCATTGGGATGACATCGCCAGGCGCCAGCAAGCACGGCAGAGTAGGGCTGACGGGTTGTGTCGGAGGTGTGTTGCGAACGCCATCGCCGAGTCGGTCGAGGCCGGTGGCGCCGGACGGGCCCTCCGCGATGCTCACGCCAAGGGCTACGGGCTGGTCCGAGGGGAAGTGGAGATCCTGGACGGGCTTCCCCCCGAGTACGCCCAGGGCATCTACGCGACTCCGGGAACCCACGATGCGCTCATCCGCTCTTCCAACGGCTCGGCCCACGCCGGAGCAGACGCGCGACTGGGCAACGCCACCGGACTGGCCCTGAAGATCTTCGGCATCCCCGGGCCGACCCTGCTGGAAGACGAACCGGACACGGGCACGTTCGACTACGCCAACATCAACGCACCGATCTTCTTCGGCAAGACTGTCGAGCGCTACGTGGTCCTCCAGGATTTGTTCCTGAACTCGTCGGCCTATTTCTCCCAGGGCCGAGCCGGCGCGCATCGTTTCTACACCGAGTTCGTGACCGGAAAGGGAACCCTCGACCAGGACGACTGGGCGTGGGATGAGTTCCTGGCCTTTCTGAGCCTGGCCAAGATCCCTCTGGTCAACGTATTGCTGTCGAGCTACTGGACGATGGGCGCGGTCAGGCACGGGGACTACATCGCCAAGGTGCGCATCACTCCCGACCCGGAATGCGCAGCTGCGGTGGTCCGGCGCGCCATCGACCCGACTTCCGCAGCGGAGGTCTTCCGACCGGCTCTGCAAGCCGAGCTGCAGGAGCGGCCCTACGCCTTCGACATCCAGATTCAGCTCTGCACCGATCTGGAGCGGATGCCGGTGGAGGACCCCACTGTGGAGTGGCCCGAGCAGCTCTCGCCGTCCGTCACCGTGGCCAGGCTGCGGCTGCCGCAGCAGGACATCTCCGGCCCGGAAAACCTGGAGAAGATGGACTCACTGTCCTTCACCCCTTGGCGGGTCACCGCAGAGCACGCGCCCCTGGGCAACATCATGCGGGCCCGCAAGGAGGTCTACCGGCACTCCTCCATCGCGCGCCACAAGCTCAACCAGCAGCCGCGCACAGAGCCCCGCAGCGCCGACGAGGTGCTTGGCGCTTGACCCGGTCCACCTCCGGTCAGACAGATCCGGATCACGGAAACAACCGCTCCGGCCCAAGCGGCGCAGGTGACCAGGAGTTCGCGGCGCCCTTGCGAGTGGCTCTCCGTGAGCCGGTTTCAGGGCGCTCTCTTCAGGCCATCGATGTGTGTCACTTGACCGTCTATGGCAGGCCGCCGACGGGGTCGGTCAGTGCGGTCGCCTCGGCCTCGGTCTCGCGGGTCACGGGGATCTCGGGGGTGCGGAACCGGTCGAGGAGGGCGAGGGCGGGACTGAAAGTCCGGTATGTGCCCCGTCTGCGGCGCCGGTGCAGTCCGCGACCAGCAGGCCCAGAGGCGCTGATCCCACGCTGCCCTCGAAGCAGAGGGCTCCAGGAACACGCCACTCCAGCGGCGTGATGGTGCATCAGAGAAGTCAGCAATCGGTCAGCACGAGTCCTGAAAGACCTGCGGAAAGCTGACCGAACATGCGAATCGTTGTAGGCTCCGGAGACCGCCCTTGACCTGCGTGAAGCAGGCAGGGAGCTGACATATCGGGAGTATTCGCATGCTTCGCACCATGTTCAAGTCCAAGATCCATCGGGCCACCGTCACGCAGGCCGATCTGCACTATGTCGGATCCGTGACCGTCGACGCCGATCTGCTGGACGCCGCGGATCTGCTGCCCGGGGAGTTGGTCCACATCGTGGACATCACCAACGGGGCGCGCCTGGAGACCTACGTCATCGAGGGGGAGCGCGGGTCCGGGGTCATCGGGATCAACGGTGCCGCCGCTCATCTGGTGCACCCCGGGGACCTGGTCATCCTCATCAGTTACGCGCAGGTCGAGGACGCCGAGGCCCGCGTGTTCCAGCCCCACGTCGTGCATGTCGACGCGGACAATCGCATCATCGAGCTGGGCGCGGATCCCTCCGCCCCGGTGCCCGGTACGGATCAGGAGCGCAGCCCGCACGCCGTGGCTGTCTGAGGGGAGTCGGGGACCATGGTCGAGGTCAAGGACGAGCGGAAGGCCGGACGGCTGCTGGCCTTCGAGGGCGGGGCGGTGGTGGGGTTCATCGCCTACTTCGTACTCGCCGAGGCCCCGCACGCTCTGGTGGCGGTGCACACCGTCGTCGAGCCGGGCCACGAGGGCCGGGGCATCGCCGGGGAGCTGGTGAAGACCCTCTACGGGATCGCCGCCGCCGAGGGCGTGCCCGTGGTTCCGCTCTGCCCGTACGCGGCGAGCTGGGCGGCCAAACACCCCGACCAGGCGCCGGAGCCGGCCCCCGAGGTCGTGTCGGCGGCCAAGGTCCAGCTCGATGCCGACGCCGACCTCTGGTGACGGATCTGCTCCTGCTGCACACCTCGCCCGCGCACGTCCCGGTCTTCGACGCGCTGCGGGACCGGAGCCACCCGGGAGCCGTACTGCGGCACCGGGTGGTTCCGGAGCTGCTCGACCGGGCCCGTGCCGAAGGGCCGCAGGCGGTGGCTCCGGATCTCGCCCGCCTGCTCGCCGAGGCCGGGCCGGTGCCCGTGCTGGTCACCTGCTCGACGATCGGGGCGACCGCGGAATCCCTCGCTCCGGCGCTCGGCTCCCCGGTGCTGCGCGTGGACCGGCCGATGGCGGCCGCCGCGGTGCGCACCGGCGCGCGGATCGTCGTACTGGCCACCGTGGAGTCGACCTTCGCGCCCACCTGTGAACTGCTGGCCGAGGAGGCCGGGGAGCGGCCGGTCTCGATCCGTACGCAGCTGGTCGCCGGAGCCTGGGAGCGCTTCGCCGCGGGGGACGACGCCGGCTCCCTCGCCCGGGTGGCCGAGGCCGCCGACGCCGTAATCGACGCCGACGTCATCGTGCTGGCCCAGGCCTCCATGGCAGGCGCCGCGGATCTCGTCACGACCCGGATCCTGGTGCTGTCCAGCCCGGCTCCCGGCCTGGCGGCGGGCCTGCGGCTGGCGGGGGCCTCGTAGGCAGCCTGCCGGGGCGGAATCCCCAGGGCTGATCCCGGGGCCTCGTACGGGCTTTCCGGGGGCGATTGCGGGAAAATGGGACCCATGGTGCGAAAACTCGAAGAGACGCAGCCACCGGTGCCGGAGCCCGAGCCGACCCCCGACCCCGCGCCCTTCCCGGACCCCGAGCCGATCCCGCGCCCGGTGCCACCCGTGCCCGGCCCCTTCCCGGAGCCGGACCCGGTGCCTCCGCCGCCAGGGCCCGCGCCGGTACCGCAGCCCGGGCCCTGGAGCTGAGCGGCCTCAGCCCGTCTGGACCTCGGTGCGGTCGCCGCTCCAGAGGGTGTGGAACGAGCCCGCTCGGTCGGTGCGCCGGTAGGTGTGCGCCCCGAAGAAGTCGCGCTGCCCCTGGGTGAGGGCCGCGGGAAGCCGCTCCGCGCGCAGCGCGTCGTAGTACGCCAGCGAAGCCGCGAAGGCGGGCACCGGGATGCCCTGGCGCACCGCCGCCACCAGCACGGACCGCCAGCCCTCCTGTGCCGCCCCGATCTCCTCGGCGAAACGCGCGTCCGCCAGTAGGCTCGGCAGCTCGGGCTGCGCGTCGTACGCGGCCCGGATCCGGTCCAGGAACGCGGCCCGGATGATGCAGCCGCCGCGCCACAGCGAGGCCACGGCGCTCAGGTCCACGCCCCAGCCGTACTCCTGGCTGCCCGCCTGGATCTGGTGGAAGCCCTGGGTGTACGAGACGATCTTCGAGGCGTACAGGGCCTCCTCCACCTGTGCGGCGAATTCCTCCGCAGCTTCCGGGGACAGCGCGGCGGCCGTCGGGCCCGCGAGCCCCCGTGCGGCCGTACGCAGGTCCGCGTGGCCGGAGACCGCCCGGGCGAAGACCGCCTCCGCGATCCCCGACACCGGCACGCCCAGGTCCAGGGCGATCTGCACGGTCCAGCGGCCGGTGCCCTTCTGCTCGGCGGCGTCGGCCACGACGTCCACGAACGGGCGGCCCGTCGCGGCGTCCGTGTGGGCGAGCACCTCGGCCGTGATCTCGATCAGGTACGAGTCGAGGCGCCCCTGGTTCCAGGTCCGGAAGGTCTCCGCGATCTTCGCGGGGGAGTAGCCGGCGACCTCGCGCAGCAGGTGGTACGCCTCGGCGATGAGCTGCATGTCGGCGTACTCGATGCCGTTGTGCACCATCTTGACGAAGTGTCCGGCGCCGTCGGGGCCCATGTGTGAGGTGCACGGCGTCCCGTCGGCGGCCTTCGCGGCGATCTTCTCCAGCAGCGGGCCGAGGGACGCGTACGACTCCTTCGAGCCGCCGGGCATGATGCTCGGCCCGAGCAGCGCACCCTCCTCACCGCCCGAGATGCCCACGCCCACGAAGTGGATGCCCTGTTCGCGCAGTTCCCTCTCGCGGCGCCGGGTGTCCTCGAAGTGCGCGTTGCCGCCGTCGATGATGACGTCGCCCTCCTCCAGGAGCGGCGCGAACTCGCGGATCACGGCGTCGGTCGGCTCCCCGGCCTTCACCATGATGACGAGGCGTCGGGGACGCTCCAGCGCGTCGACGAACTCCTTCGCGGACTCGGCTGCCACGAAGCGGCCCTCGTGGCCGAACTCCTTCACGAGAGCGGTGGTCTTCGAGGCGGTGCGGTTGTGCACGGCGACGGTGAAGCCGTTGCGGGCGAAGTTCCGGGCGAGGTTGCTGCCCATGACCGCGAGCCCGGTGACGCCGATCTGGGCTGTGCTGGTGCTCATCGTTGCGCTCCTGCGTGCTTCGGTGTGCGGGGAATGCCGACGCTACATCGACGCGGACGGCTACCGGTCCGATCGCCGCCGAGGGATTGTCAAATTCCGCTAAGGGGCGCCCCGTTGCGCCCCTTGTCATGCTCTGATCGTGACGTTAGGTTTTGCGTTTCCTGTTGTCTTCGATGGGGGCTCCCATGGGTGTACGGGGCCGGCACCGCCGGTATCAGCCGAGCAGTATCAACCGGGCCTCGCTCGCCGTCACCGCCGGTGGCGCCGGGATCGCGCTCCCGTTCATCGGCGCCGGAGCCGCGCACGCCGCCTCCGTGGACACCTGGAACAACGTCGCCGCCTGCGAATCGACGAACAACTGGCACGTCAACACCGGCAACGGCTATTACGGCGGCCTCCAGTTCAGCCAGAGCACCTGGCGGGCCTTCGGCGGTACCGTCTACGCCGCCCGCGCCGATCTGGCCACCAAGGACCAGCAGATAGCGGTCGCGGAGAAGGTCCTGAAGGGCCAGGGGCCCCAGGCCTGGCCGCAGTGCGGCAAGCAGGCCGGCCTCAGCCGCAGCGGCCAGGCGCCCGCGGCAGCGTCGCAGGGCCAGGCGCCGAAGGCGCAAGGTGCGCAGGCCCCACAGGGGGCGAAGACCGAGACGCGGCAGACGAAGGCCACCGGGCAGCAGGGCACCATGCCCCGCCCCACCGGAACCTCCGTGCTGCCGAACCCGTATGTGGTCGCGCCCGGTGACTCGCTCTCGGTGATCGCCACCGAGCAGCACGTCGAGGGCGGCTGGCAGGCGCTCTACGAGACCAACCGCGCCACCGTGGGAAGCAACCCGGACATGATCTTCCCCGGGCAGCGGCTCACCCTGCGGATCACCGGGGCCCCGCCCGCGCAGAACCCGGAGAAGCCGCCGCGCACGGCCGACCCGGTGAAGCCCGTGGAGCCGGCGGCGGAGAAGCCGGCCCAGAAACCTGCCGAAAAGCCCGCGGAGAAACCGGCCGAAAAGCCCGCGGAGAAACCGGCCGAAAAGCCGGCGGAGAAGCCTGCCGAGAAGCCGGCCCCGGAGCCAGCCTCAGCGCAGCAGAAGCCCGCCGCGGGCGGATTCTCCGCCCCCGTCGACGCCTCCATCGGTACCGCCTACCGCGTCGCGGGCTCCTCCTGGTCCAGCGGCTACCACACGGGTGTCGACTTCCCGGTGGCGACCGGAACCTCCGTCAAGTCGGTCGGCCCCGGCCAGGTCGTCTCCGCCGGCTGGGCGGGTGCGTACGGCTACCAGGTCGTCATCCGGCACACCGACGGCCGGTACTCCCAGTACGCCCACCTGTCGGCGCTCGGCGTCAAGTCCGGCCAGCAGGTCTCCGGAGGCCAGCGGATCGGCCGCTCCGGCTCGACCGGCAACGCCAGTGGCCCCCACCTGCACTTCGAGATGCGTACGGGACCCGGCTACGGCTCCGACATCGACCCGCTGAAGTACCTCCGCTCCCACGGAGCCGACATCTGACCCACGTACGTGCGACGGTACGGCGGTGAGCAGGATCAGCCCGGCGGCGGCCACCACGGCGCAGGCCGCAGCCGCCGCCGTGCCGGCCGCCCCGTACCGGAAGCCCTCGTCGAACAGCGAGATGCCGACCGCCGCCGCGACCACGGGATTGACGACGGTCACCGTGGCCAGCGGCGCGGTCAGCCCGGCGCCCCGGTAGGCCGCCTGCGAGAGCAGCAGCCCGCCGGACGCGAGCACCGCGATCGCCGCGAGGTCCGGCCACAGCCCGCCCGGCGTGCCCGGACCGAAGCCCTCGGCCACGGACTTGGTGAACACCGAGGCCATGCCGAAGGACGTACCGGCCGCCGCGGCCAGCAGCACGCTGCGCAGCACCGCCCGGTGCATCCGGTGCGCCGCCAGGAACAGCGTCGCCACCCCGGCCCCGGTCACGAACAGCAGCAGGCTCCGCTCACCGCCCGCCAGGGACTGCGCCCGCCCGCCACCGCCGGTCAGGGCCAGCAGCCCCGCCAGACCCACCGTGGCCAGCACCGCCCCGCGCCAGGCCGCGGCGCCCGCCCGGCGCCCCACGAAGAAGGCCGCCATCGGGAGCGCGAAGACGATCGTGAGCGCGCCGAGGGGCTGGACCAGACTCAGCGGCCCGTACGCGAGGGCCGCCACGTGCAGCAGGGCGCCGAGACCGTTCAGCCCCACCGCCACCCACCAGACGCCCCGTCGCAGCGGCGCGAACGGGCGGTCCGGCGTGGTCGCCGCGACCTGTTCCTGGACGATCGCGCCACCCGCGTACGCCAGGGCGGACACGAGGCAGAGCAAGGCCGACAGCGCCAGTGCACTCATGAAGTCCACAATGCCCGACCCGACTTCGCTATTCCTCCGCCCACAGGGGGTCACGAGTCATACTCCTGGCGTAGTACGGGAGTACGCGATCAGGCACGCAGGGCAGCGGAGAAAGACCGGAGAAAGACCGGAGAAAGGCCACGTCTGGACGCGTACGGTGACACCCCGCACGCGGTATGTGAGCCCCGTGGCAGCGGGTTTGGCTGCGGGTGCGTCGGATCCGTACAGTTCCCCTTTTGGGGACTTCCGCAGCAGGCGGATGCGGACGAGTGATCAAGGAACGGCAGCGGCCATGACGGTGACCGAAGACAGCCAGGACTACGGGCACGCATACGGACCGGGCATCGATCCCGAGCGGCTGGCCCTCTGCCTCAGCGTGCTCGACGAGCTGGACAAGCTCGACGTCGACCACCCCGACGCGATCACCGTACGCCGCGCCACCGCCGGCCTGTACCGCACGGTCAAGCAGCGCCGCCGTCAGGAGCGCCGCGCCGCCAAGACCGCCAACGACAAGGCCGTCACCGAGGCGACCGCGACCGGCTCCGCCGAGCGCATCGACGACGAGACCGAGGGCATCCTGCCTTCCTCCGGCACCGAGGCCGGCCGGATCGCCGGGATACTCCAGCGCCCGCGCTCCTGCTACGTCTGCAAGACGCGGTACGTCGAGGTCGACTACTTCTACCACCAGCTCTGCCCGGACTGCGCCCTCGAGAACCGTGCCAAGCGCGAGGCCCGCGCCGACCTCACGGGCAAGCGCGCGCTGCTCACCGGCGGCCGGGCCAAGATCGGCATGTACATCGCGCTGCGGCTGCTGCGCGACGGCGCGCACACCACGATCACCACTCGCTTCCCCAAGGACGCCATCCGCCGCTTCAAGGCGATGGACGACTCGGCGGACTGGATGCACCGCCTGGAGGTCGTCGGCATCGACCTTCGCGACCCGGCCCAGGCCGTGGCGCTCTCCGACCAGGTGGCCGAGGCCGGTCCGCTCGACATCCTGATCAACAACGCGACGCAGACCGTGCGCCGCCTGCCCACCGCCTACGCCGCGCTGGTCGAGGGGGAGGCCGCCCCGCTGCCGGCCGGCGAGCTCCCCGCCCACCACGTCATCGGCGCCTTCAACTCCGGCGCGGTCGACGGCCTGGCGGCGCTGCCCGTCGGCGTGAGCGGGCTCGAGGCGCAGAAGGTCGCCGACCTCGCCCTGGTCGCGGGCAACGCCAGCCTGGAGCGGCATCTCGCCGGCACCGCCATCGACGCGGGCGGCCTGCTGCCCGACGTCGTCGAGAGCAACACCTGGGTGCAGACCATCGACCAGATCTCCCCGGTGGAGCTGCTCGAGACCCAGCTGTGCAACTACACGTCGCCGTTCATCCTGATCAGCGCGCTCCGGCCGGCCATGGCCGAGGCCGCCCGGAAGGCGTCCAGCGGGCGTGCCTACGTCGTCAACGTCTCGGCGATGGAGGGCGTCTTCAGCCGCGGATACAAGGGCGCGGGGCACCCGAACACCAATGCCGCCAAGGCCGCGATGAACATGGTGACGCGGACCAGCGGCCAGGAGATGTTCGAGGCGGACCGCATCCTCATGACCTCGATCGACACCGGCTGGATCACCGACGAGCGCCCGCACTTCGACAAGCTGCGCCTGGCCGAGGAGGGCTTCCACGCCCCCCTCGACCTGGTCGACGGCGCGGCCCGGGTCTACGACCCGATCGTCCGCGGCGAACTCGGTGAGGACCTCTTCGGAGTCTTCCTCAAGGACTACGCCCCCGCGAACTGGTAGGGCCGGCGGGCGCCTACGTGCGTCCCACAGCCGATCCCCTGGGTCCCCTGGGACCCGACGGCCCCCTCGGTGCCCCGAGGGGGCCGTTCGCGTTCCCGGCGGGCCCGGACGCCCGGTACGCGCCCGCCGCGACCAGCTCCAGCACCGGCCGCCAGTCCTCCAGCACGCCCGCGTCCAGGCCCGCGGCGCCGGCCGTGTCGTGTGCCTGGAGCAGGTCCGCCGCCGCCTCGCCGTCCGGGCCGGCCGCCGTCAGGGCGCGGAGGCCCGCCTCGTCCCCGGCCCGCGCGTGCAGCCGTACCAGCCGGGCCACCCGCTCGCCCAGCAGCGGGCGGACCGCCTCAGCGTGATCGGTCCGGGACACTCCGTCACCCGGACGGAGCAGCTCGCCGAGATCCAGTACGAGCCCCGCTGTCTGGAGTTCCTTGTCGAAGGGGTGGGCGCGGCGAAGCAGGGCCGCAGTCCGCAGGCCACGGCCGTCGCGGCAGGCGTGCAGAAGATCCATCAGCTCTGGAACGCTTGAGATGTACGGCACTTCGAACCCCCGTATTCCGGACCTCGCCACCGCCGCTCCCCCCGTCGCCCCCGCGCGCATCCGGCGTCGAGCGGACCATGCTTGTCGCACCCGCGGGTCGAAGACTTCCTGAACTCGCGGCGAAAACAAGAGGGCGACGCGGATTTTGCCTTTCTATCGAGCGGAGGCCCGCTCATATGTGTACTCTGGGGCATCAAGAAGGCCCCATCCGGGCCACGCTCCACCAAGGCGCCACCGCGTCCGGAAACCCTTTAGCCCTTGCCCGGCTCGCGGTCCGCCTGCCGGGTTGCGCGACACGAAGGAGTGCGCGGTGACAGAAATCACGAAGCCCGAACCGACGTCGCTGGAGCGGTCGGGGTCGCGGCCCAAGTCGCGGACCGACGAGCTCGGAAGCCTCGAAGTCTGGGCGCGGTCCGCCCCCATCCGGCTGGCGGGGTACGAGGACGACCTGGCGGAGTCGCACATCCTGCCCGGCGTCGACTAGCGCGGCCCGAGCGACCGGAGGGTCCACGCCGGCCGGTCCGAAGAGAAGAGCGGTACTGAGCGCCCCCGAGCCGACCCGCACCGGGGGCGCTGCCCTGTCCGGCCGGGCACCGCGGGAAGTTCCCGGGCCGCCTACGCCGTGAGCGTCATCGCTGACGGCGATCAAGACTTCCCGCCGCGCGGCCGCCCGGGCAGGCTGAGCCGCATGAAGCTACTGATGCTGGGTGGAACCGAATTCGTCGGACGCGCGATCACCGAGGACGCCCTCGACCGGGGCTGGGAGGTGACCGTCTTCCACCGCGGCCACCACGCGCCCCCGCCGGGCACCGATGCCCTGCACGGCGACCGCACCGCCCCCGGCGGCCTGGACGCCCTTGCCGAGGGGGAGTGGGACCTCGTCGTGGACACCTGGGGCGGTGCTCCCACCGCCGTGCGCGACAGCGCCCGGCTGCTGCGCGACCGGGTCGGGCGGTACGCGTACGTCTCCAGCCGCTCCGTGCACGCCTATCCCGCACCGGCCGGGCTGGACGAGGAGGGTCCCCTGGTGGAGGGCTCGCCCGACGCCGGATCCATCGCCTACGCCGAGGACAAGCGCGGCGCCGAACTCGCTGCCCTGGACGCCTTCGGCGACCGCGCGCTGCTGGCGCGCGCCGGGCTGATCCTCGGCCCGTACGAGAACGTCGGCCGACTGCCCTGGTGGCTGAACCGCACCGCCCGCGGCGGTCCGGTCCTCGCCCCCGGCCCGCGCGAACTCCCGCTCCAGTACATCGACGTACGCGACCTCGCCCGCTGGACCCTCGACGCGGCCGCCGCCGGGCAGGGCGGCGCGTACAACGTGGTCTCCGCGCCCGGGCACGCCACGATGGGAAGCCTCCTGGAGGCCTGCGCCGCCACCACCGGCGGCGCGGCCGAACTGCGCTGGACCGACCCGGCCGTGATCATGGAGGCCGGCGTCCAGCCCTGGACCGAGCTGCCGGTCTGGACCGGGACGGGCGAGCCCCACGACTACATGCACGCCGGCGACGTGTCCAAGGCCCTGGCCGCGGGCCTCAAGTGCCGCCCGGTCGAGGAGACCGTCGCCGACACCTGGGCCTGGCTCCAGAGCCTCGGCGGGATCGCCCCGCAGCGTCCCGACCGGCCGGCCCCGGGCCTGGACGCGCAGCGGGAGGCGGCACTACTCGGGCTCTGACCAGGCGGCTTCCGCGAGCCGGGTGGGCGGCAGGTACTCGCGCAGCAGCGTGCGGTGCCACCACGCACCCGTCTCGCGCAGCTCCCGCCAGCTGGTGAACCGGTAGCGGTACAGCAGGGCGCGGACATAGCGGGGCGGGGCGTCCGGGAAGGGGTTGTGGCGCAGCAGCCGCAGCGTGTCCCGGTCACCCGCCAGCAGCCGCTCCACGAAGGGCCCGAACCAGTCCCGCGCATAGCCGGGGGAGAGCGCCGCGAACCACATCAGCCAGTCCAGGCGCAGATGGTACGGGGCGAACTGGCGCGGCACCCTGCCCGGTTCACCCGGCTTCCCCTTGAAGCCGTACTCCCGCCAGTCCCCGTCCGCGTGCGGCACCCGGTCGGCGGTGCCCTCCACCACCACCTCGTCCCGGATCCGGCCCACCGACCCGAACGCCCCGTACGTATTGACCAGGTGGAGCGAGTCGAACGAGCGGTTCATCACCTGGCGGCGCGAGACCATGTTGAGCACCGGATGACGGCTCAGCACCAGCACCAGCACGGTCACCGCGCAGACCAGGACCACGAACCACACCGGCGCCGCCCGCGAGGCCTGGGCCGGGGGAGCGCCCGCGAGCCCGGTGAAGTCCACGGCCGACAGGGCGAGCGTGATCGTCAGCCAGTTCAGCCAGGCGAAATTTCCCGACAGGACGAGCCACAGCTGCGTCGCCACGATGATCCCCGCGGCGTACGAGGCCACCGGCTGCGGAGTGAACAGCAGTACCGGGACGGCCAGTTGGGTCACGTGGTTGGCCCCGCACTCCACCCGGTGCAGCGGTTTCGGCAGGTGGTGGAAGAACCAGCTCAGCGGCCCCGGCATCGGCTGCGTCTCATGGTGGTAGTAGAGGCAGGTGAGCTTGCGCCAGCAGGAGTCCCCGCGGATCTTGATCAGCCCGGCTCCGAACTCCACCCGGAAGAGCACCCAGCGCAGTAGCCACAGCACCAGCACCGGTGGCCCGGCCCGCGCGTTGCCCAGGAAGACGGCGAGGAAACCCACCTCCAGCAGCAGCGACTCCCAGCCGAAGGAGTACCAGGTCTGCCCGACGTTCACGATGGAGAGGTACAGCAGCCACAGCAGGGCCCACATCCCCATGGCCGCGCCCAGCGGCACCTCGTCCCCGGCCCCGGCGGCCAGCGCGCCGGCCAGCACCGCCCCGGCCCAGGCGCACGCCGCGAACAGTCGGTCGGAGTAGCGCAGTTGGAACAGGCTCGGGGCGCGCCGGAAGGGCACGTACCGCACGTAGCGCGGTACGGGCAGCATGCCCCGCGCCCCGATGAGGGCCCGGAACTGCAGGGCGGCCCCGACGAAGGCGAAGAGGTAGACGCCGGCGAGGGCCCGCTGGAAGACCAGCCGGCCCAGCCAGTACCCGGGCGCCGTGAACCAGTCCATCGCCTCCAGTATCGGACCGGTCAGGCGGCGGTGGCCAGCCTGCGCACGTGGCGGCCCAGCCAGCGCGCGTAGCGCAGCTGGAGGAAGGGGATCACCGGGCCCGCGAGCCGGGTGTACCAGCAGGCGGGGCGGCTGAAGGCGGTCACGGTGAACCACACGGTGCCGTCGGGGTCCATGTCCACGATGAAGGACTCCTCCCCGCACTCCGGGTGGCCCGTCAGCGTGCCGTACGCGAAACCGATCCGGGCGGGTTCGTACGCCGTCCAGACCACCTCGCACGGAGCCTCGATGCGCAGCGGACCGAAGCCGATCCCGACGATCACCCGGCTGCCGGGGCGGACGGCCCCGGTCGTGTCGGCGTCACCGCGGATCCGCATGCCCGAGGTCCGGTGCGCCTGGAAGGTGGTCACCGCGACGCCGGCGGCCTCGAAGGCGGACCGGCCGTGCCCGATCCGGACCCGGTGGTGCAGGTGGTGGTATCCGGCGGGCAGCGGTCGCTCGGCGGTGGCGCCGCGATCGGGGTAGCTGAGGGCGTCCCGGCCGGCGCTGGTGAGGCGGGTCATGGCGTGGTCTCCTGTCGGTCTGCGGTCAGTCGGCGCCAGGCCAGCACCGAGCACAGGGCGAATCCGAGGGCGTTCGCGAGGCCGTGGGTCGCGGCCATCCAGGTCAAGGTGGGGTGCACGACGCCGGTGGCCTCGCCGACCGCCCACCACAGGGCGAGCAGCATGGTGGCCAGCAGTACCGCGGCCGAAGTGGCGAGCAGCGCACGCGTGGTCCGGTCTCCTGCGGCCGGGCGGATCTCCTGCCAGGTCAGCAGGGCCACGGCCCACATTCCGCCGGTCAGGACCACCGCGCCCGCCAGTTCGGCCCAGTCGTCGACGAAGTAGCCGAGGAGCACGAGCAGGGTGCCCGCGGGGACGCTGTACGCGGCCCAGCGCGCGCCCGGTCCGGGTGCCGCGGCCCGGCACACCAGCCCGGCGACCAGGGCCGCCGTGAATCCGGCGAAGTGGAAGTGGGGCACGGTGAGCGCCAGGATGTCGAGGTCGAAGCCGAAGAGCCGGTGGCCGGCGCGCTCGGCGACCAGGGCGGTCCCGGCGACCGACGGCGCGACCAGCGCGGTGGCCACCGCGACGTCCGCGGGGCCCGGGCGGCCGCGCAGGAGCCCGGCCGGGGCCCGCGCCGCGAGGGCCAGGCAGGCCGCGGCGTACAGCGCGGCGAGCGTCGTGGCGAGTGTTCCGCGCGGCAGCCAGAGGGAGACCGCGCCGAGGGCGGCGGGCCATGGCCACAGGCGGGCGGTCCGGCGCAGCCCGGCCGGGCCGATCAGGCGCAGTCCGGCCGGGACCACGTAGAGCATGCCCAGGGTGACGATCACGTTCACCAGTACCGTCACGGCGGACTCCCCTCCCCATTGCGGTCGAACGCTTTGAACGCGTTCAACCCATGGCCGTGACTCTACGGGCTTCCTTGAACATGTTCAAGAAGCGCTCCGGTTGCGGCCTTGCCGTGGATGCGGCAGACAAGAGGGAGCAACCGGGGCGAAAAGGGAGATTCACGTGCACGCACCGACACCTCCGACACATCGTCAGGCGCCGCGCCGTCATGCACCGGCCGGCGCCGCGCTGTTCGCGGCCCTCGGCCTGTTCGCCGCGGCGTGCGGCGGCTCCGAGGAGCCCAGCGGGGCAGCGGGATCCGAGAGCCAGGAGGTCCACCTCCAGCCCGTGGCCGCCGCGGGTCCCGCACCCTTCACCGCCACCTCGGCCACCGCCGAGTCCGCGCCCGTCCAGCCGCCGCTGCCCAACCGGACCGGACAGGGCATCCGCACGGTGAACGCGGCCACCCCCGGCCTGTACGCCGGCACCGAACGGCTCGGCAGCTGCGACGTGGAACAGCAGGTCCGCTATCTGACCGCCGACAACGCCAAGGCGCACGCCTTCGCCCAGGCCTCCGACATCGAACAGGCGAAGGTCCCGGAATTCCTCCGGGGCCTCACCCCCGTGGTGCTCCGCGCCGACACCCGGGTCACCAGCCACGGCTTCCGCGACGGCCGCGCCGACAGCTTCCAGGCCGTTCTCCAGGCAGGAACCGCCGTGCTCGTCGACGAGCACGGCATGCCCCGGGTCCGATGCGCCTGCGGCAACCCGCTGCTCGCGCCCCGCGCCGCCAAGGGCTCCCCGGTGCAAAAGGGTGACCCGTGGAACGGCTACCAGCCCAACCAGGTCGTGGTCATCGAGCCCACCACCCACGCGATCAACAACCTGGTGATCGTCAACATCGCCGACAACACCTGGATCGAACGCAAGAGGGGCGACGACGGCGCCCAGGACCGGCCTCCGCGGGTGCTGCCCGACTTCGACCCGGCCGACGGCATCCCCACCGGGCCCGTCACCCCGCCCGGGGCCGGGCCCGCTGAACCCTGCCCGGCGTCCGGGGCCGAGGACTGCCCGCCGCGGTCACCGGGAGCACCGGCCGGGCCGGGCGAGGGGCGGGGGCAGAATCCGGCCGAGCAGCCGGGCCTGGCCGTACCGCCGCAGCAACAGCAACAGCAGGAGCAGCCGTCGGACCTGCAGCCGTCGGACCTGCAGCTGTCCGACCAGCAGCTCTCGGACCAGCCTCTGTCGGACCAGCCTCTGTCCGACCAGCAGTTCTCCGACCAGCCCGTGTCGGACCAGCCTCTGTCGGACCAGCCTCTGTCCGACCAGCAGTTCTCCGACCAGCCCCTGTCGGACCAGCCGCTGTCCGACCAGCCGCCCTCGGACCAGCCGTCCGACCTGCCCCTGTCCGCCCCGCCCCTGTCCGATCTGCCCGCGGACGCTCCCGTGGACGTTTCCCCGGACACGTCGACGGACGTCCCGTCCGACCGGTCGCAGCCGCCTTACGACCCCATCGGGCCGGGCGCCGTCCCGGACGGGCAGCAGCCGCCGCCCTCCGACCCGGCGCCGCCGCCCTCCGACCCGGTCTCCCCGCTGGAGAGCGCCTGACCGGCCCGTGTGTCATGGTGGATCGGTGCCGACCACCGTATCGCTGCCGGACGACTGGCCCGCACACCCGGACCGGTCGCTCGCGCTCAACCGCATGGGCAGCTTCGACTGGGACCTGGTCACAGGGCTCATGCACCTGGACGGGGCAGCTCTCGACGTCTTCGACACGGCCCCTCACGAATACGACGGACGGCCCGAATCCCTCTCCCCGCGCGTCCCGCCGACCGAGGCCACCCGGCTCGACGCCCTCGTCTCCAGCGCCCTCAAGGGCGGCGAGGACAGCTACGGCGCCTACTTCCGCATCCGCTGCCACAACGGCCGGCTGCGCTGGACGCACACCCAGGGCCGCGTCATGCGCGGCCGGGACGGGCGCCCCTACCGGATCATCGGCATCGTCCGGGACGCGACCGACGAGCTCAGCCACTCGGCGGAACGGCTCGGCCTCGACGAGGAGCGGCGTCGCCAGACGTCGGTGGTCGAGAGCACCACCGCCGCCCTCGCCCACGCCCGCACCGTGCAGGACGTCATCGACGCGCTCGGCGACGCCCACGGGCTGGAACGCCTCGGCTCGATGGGCATGGTGATGGGCCTCGTCGAGGCCGGGCGGATCCACCTCGTCGCCGAGGGGCCGACGGGAAGCTTCGTACCCGGAACGCGGTACACCCGCATCGACGAGCAGTACCCGATGAGCGAGGTCGTGCGCTCGCTCCAGCCGCGCTTCCTCGACTCCGCGCAGGAGTTCGCCACGGACTATCCTGGTCTCTGGGCGAAGATCTCGTCGATGGACATCTCGGCGGCCGCGTACCTGCCGCTGATCGCCCAGGCCAGGCCCATCGGCGCGATCGGGCTCCTCTACCAGGACAAGGACGGCTTCACCCAGGACGAGCGGAACCTGCTCGTCGCGCTCGGCAGCAGCATCGCGCAGAGCCTGCAGCGGGCCATGCTGCTGGAGCAGGAGCACGACCTGGCGGAAGGCCTCCAGCAGGCCATGCTGCCGAGGCGGATCCCGTCGGTGCCGGGCGCGGAGATCGCCGTACGGTACCGCTCCGCCCGGATGGGCCAGGACATCGGCGGCGACTGGTACGACGTCATCCCGATGCCGGGCGGCCGGGTCGGCGCGGTCATCGGCGACGTCCAGGGCCACGACACGCACGCGGCCGCGGTGATGGGCCAGCTGCGGATCGTGCTGCGCGCGTACGCCGCCGAGGGCCACTCGCCGGGCACGGTCATGGCCCGGGCCTCCGTCTTCCTGCACGAACTGGACACCGACCGCTTCGCGACGTGCACGTACGTGCAGGCCGACCTGTCCACGGGGGTGCTGCAACTGGTCCGGGCGGGCCACATCGACCCGTTGCTGCGCACCCGGGACGGGGACTGCAGGCGGCTCCCGGTGGGAGGCGGCATGCCGCTCGGCCTCTCGGCGGAGTTCGGCCGCCTGGAGTACCCGGTGACGACGGTGGAGCTGGACCCGGGTGAAACGATCCTGCTGTGCACGGACGGCCTGGTGGAGCAGCCCGGCGCCGACCTCGACGACGGGATCCAGTACCTGACCTCGCTGATCCGCAGCGGACCGGCGGACATGCAGCTCCTCGCGGACCGGCTGTGCGGCGTCGTGGACGAGCGGGGCGGCGACGACGACATGGCGCTGCTCCTGCTGCGCCGCGAGGTGCCGGACGCTCCGCAGGGCGGCGGCCGCCTCCGGCAGCACGTGGCACCGGGGGATCCGGAGGCCCTGGTGGCGGCGCGCCACATGATCGGAGCGGCGGTGCGCGCGTGGGGTGCGCGGGAGCGGGCCGACGAGATCGAGCTCGTCGCGGACGAGCTGATCGTGAACGCCCTGATGCACACGGACGGCCCGGCGATCGTGACCCTGCGGGTCCTGGCCGGGACCGACCGGCGTCTGCGGGTGGAGGTCGAGGACCGGTCGAGCGCGCTGCCGAGGCGCCGGGAGGCGGGTGACGCGGGGGTGTCCGGGCGGGGGCTGATGCTCGTGGACCGGCTGGCGGATGTGTGGGGCGTGGAGTCGCGGGGCAGCGGCAAGTGCGTGTGGTGCGAGTTCGTGATGGGCTGACCGGGGCGGGGCCACGGCATCGCGTTCCCCGCCGTCGCGCCGCTGCCTCGCGTTTCGGCCGAGGCGGGGGCAGGCTGGGACCATGCCGGAGCTGCCCGAGGTCGAGGCCCTGCGCGAGTACCTCGACGAACACCTCGCCGGACGGGTGGTCGAGCGCGTCCTCCCGCTCGCCGTGAGCGTGCTCAAGACGTACGACCCGCCGCTGACCGCTCTCGAAGGGCAGACGGCCGGGGCCACCGCCCGCCACGGCAAGTTCCTGGCCATGCGGATCGGTGAGCTCCACCTCGTCACGCACCTGGCCCGGGCCGGCTGGCTGCGCTGGCAGGACACCCTGCCCGCGCAGCCGCCGCGTCCCGGCAAGGGGCCGCTGGCGCTGCGGGTCGTCCTGGAGGGCGGTGGCGGCTTCGACCTCACCGAGGCGGGGACCCAGAAACGGCTCGCGGTGTACGTCGTACGGGACCCCCAGGAGGTGCCCGGGATCGCCCGGCTCGGCCCCGACCCGCTCGCCGAGTCCTTCGACCGGGAGGCCTTCGCCGCCCTGCTGGCGGGGGAGCGGCGGCAGATCAAGGGCGTGCTGCGGGACCAGAGCGTCATCGCGGGCATCGGAAACGCCTACAGCGACGAGATCCTGCACCACGCGAAGATGTCGCCGTTCAAGCTGGCCGCCTCCCTCGACGAGGACCAGGTGACCCACCTCCACGCCGCCGTCCGGGACACCCTGCGCGAGGCCGTCGAGCGGACGCACGGGGTGGCGGCCGGACAGCTCAAGGCCGAGAAGAAGAGCGGGCTGCGGGTGCACGGCCGGGCCGGGGAGCCGTGTCCGGTGTGCGGGGACACCGTGCGCTCGGTGTCCTTCGCCGACTCCTCGCTCGAGTACTGCCCCACGTGCCAGACCGGCGGCAAGCCGCTGGCCGACCGGCGGCTCTCCCGCCTCCTCAAATAGCCGGGCGCTGCGTAGACTCCCACGCCATGGCCGAGGAGCAGCAGTCGCCGCCCCGGCGCGAGATCGTCACCGGAGTGCCCCGGGGCGCCCGCCGCCGACCGCCCGCGCACACCCCCGCCCGCTCGGAGATCTCCGAGCAGACCACCCTCGGCGCGACGTACGTACGGGCCCTCATGCGCAGTCAGCTGCGGGCCGGGATCGGCGCGCTGGCCGCGCTGGCGCTGCTCGTCGGGACGCTGCCGCTGGTGTTGGTGCTGCCGCTCACCGCGTCGGGGCCGCTGGTGTGGGTGGCCCTCGGCCTGGCGGTGTACCCGGTGATGTGGCTGATCGCCCGCCGCTACGTCACCCGGGCCGAACGCAACGAGGCGGATTTCACCGGGCTCGTGATGGATCCGGCCGAGGCGCCGCCGGGCCCCCGCCGACCGGAGTAGGCACCTTTCAGAACAGGTGCATCGCCAGGTGGCCCAGCGGCAGGCCGAGCTGCCAGGCCGGGGTCCACACCCGCGCGTTCTCGTCCAGTCCCGGCGGGGTGTCGGCGTGGTCGTGCCGTCCGGGGTCGAGGTTGGTGGCGAACAGTTCCGTGCGGTCCAGCCAGCGCCAGGCCGCCCGGGCCAGTTCCAGATCGGGCTCCTCGGCGCGGCCGCGCTCCCGGGCCTCCTCGCCCAGTGCGAGGAAGCGGGTGTGCACCCAGTCGCGCCAGGGGTGGCCGTACGCCGTCAGCGAGAGCCACTCGTCGAGCTGGGAGACCACCCGGATCCCGGAGAGCTCCCCGGCCGCGTCCGAGAGGTAGATGGTCAGCGCGAGCGTGTCCCGCCCCGCCCGGAACTCCAGGGTGCTGACCGGGATCAGCCGGCCCGTGCGCAGCAGTTCGTCTGCGATGTACTCGGCGTAGAGCCAAGCCATGGGCACCGCGAGCCCGCCGTCACTGGTGCCGTTCATACCCTCGGGCTGCACCGTTCCACCTTCTCCCGCGCATCGAGCGTCCCGCCGTCTGCCCTGAGCCTTCACCGAGTGGCTGACGGAGCGGGACGTGTTTACTCAACTTGAACGGTCTAATGCCTCATTCCATGCGCTTTCTGTCCGGTCCGTGGCGCTACGAGGCGGTCCCCGATCTGTTGCCGCGGTCCCCGGAGCTCAGGCGCCGAGGCCGTATCCGTACCCCTGGAGGTCCTTCCGCAGGGCGCGCAGGGCGTAGTACGTACGGGATTTGACGGTCCCGGCCGGGATCCCCAGCTCGGCGGCGGCCTCGGCCACCGACCGGTCCTGGAAGTAGACCTGCATCAGTACCTCGCGGTGCTCCTGGCCCAGGCACCCGACGGCCCGGCGGACGTCGATCGCCGTGACCGACCCGGCCACCGCGTCCTCGGGAGCGGGCGCCTGCTCCAGCCCCTCCGGGTCCACCTCCTGCGGCCGTGACAGCCGGGCCCGCCGCGCGTCGATCGCGAGCCGCCGGGCGACCGTGAACAGCCAGGGCCGCATGGACTCGTGCCCGCTCGACAGGACCTCCGGATGCTGCCAGACCCGTACGAGGGTCTCCTGTACGAGGTCCTCCGCGCGCTGGGCGTCCCCGGCGGTGAGCCCGACCAGGAAGCCGAACAGGGCCCGCCCGTGGTCGCGCTGGAGTTCGGCCAGTGCGTCGGGATCGGTACGCCGGAGGGTGGGGGAGAGCGGCACGAGGGGCTCCTTCCAGGGCGATGGAGGTCTGTCGGGAGGGCGACACATCCACCCTGACCTGCACGGAGCCCACCGGGAACCGTCAGGCCCCGGCGGTGCGCCCAAGCGCCCGCGTCATCCGGTGGGCGGCCGCGCGGGGCGGTGAACGGTCGAACGGCGCGGCGAACGGCACCGGCCGTCGGCAGAGGCCCCCCGCAGCGGCCATGGGCGGCGGTCGTCGGCCGCGGCCATCGGAGTGGGCTCGTGTCCGGCGGACGGATCCGTTCCTTGACTTATGACGTCCCGTTAGGTGGATTACCTGTGAGTCCGATAGTCGTACTAATGGGAGCTGGGATAGATGACCAAGCGCACCCGGCAGGCCGTCGCCCTCCTCTCGGCGCTGCTGCTGTCGGCGGCCGCGGGCTGTTCGGCCGCGGGGGGATCGACGCCGGCCCGCCTCGCGGACTCCGGCGGACCGGCCGCCGCCTCCACCGCCGCCGGGGCTCCCGCGGCCAAGGGCTTCACACTGGTCGCGAGCGGCGACGTGCTGCCGCACACCTCGGTCATCCAGCGGGCGGCGAACGACGCGGGCGGCGACGGGCACGACTTCAAGCCGATGTTCTCCGGGGTCAAGTCCGTGGTCTCCGGGGCCGACCTGGCCCTCTGCCACATGGAGACCATCTACGGGGAGGAGGACGGGCCCTTCTCCGGCTATCCGGCCTTCGTCTCCCCGCCGAGCGTGGCCGACGCGCTGAAGGACACCGGATACGACGGCTGCTCCACGGCCTCGAACCACACCCTGGACGACGGGGCCGACGGGCTGCGCCGCACGCTGGACCGGTTCGACAAGGTCGGTCTGAAGCACGCCGGTTCGGCCCGTACGGCGGCCGAGGCGGCCACGGTGACCACGTACACGGCGGGCTCCGCGAAGGTCGCGCACCTCGCGTACACCTACGACACCAACGGGTACCCGCTGCCGCAGGGACAGCCGTGGGCGGTCAAGCTGATGGAGCAGGACAAGATCGTCGCGGATGCGCGGGCGGCCCGGAAGGCGGGCGCCGACGTGGTCCTGGTCAGCCTCCACTGGGGCACGGAGTGGCAGACCGACCCGGACGAGAAGCAGCTCTCCCTCGGCAAGGCGCTGACCGCCTCGCAGACCGGCGGCCGCCCGGACATCGACATGATCCTGGGCACGCACGCGCACATCCCGCAGGCGTACGAGAAGGTCAACGGGACCTGGATCATCTACGGCATGGGCGACCAGGTCGCCGGCGAGATGTTCAACTATTCGGGCGCGCGGGACATGCGCGGCAACTACGGTTCGATCGGCCGCTTCACCTTCGCCCCGCCGGCCGCCGCCGGACAGCGCTGGCAGGTCACCAAGGCCCAGTTCGTGCCGCAGATGATGGACCTGTCCATCGGCCGGGTAGTCAACCTGCCCGCCGCTCTGGCCAAGGATCCCGACCAGAGTGACTACGAGACCGCCCGGGACGAGATCAGCGAGGCCGTCCTCGGCCGTGGCGCGGCCAAGGACGGCCTCACGATGGCCGAGTAGCCTGCGGGTCGTGAGCTCAGCGGGTGATCGTGGCCGCGTGCAGGCGGCCGTCACCGCCGTCGAAGTAGGCCGTGTTGTCGGTGACGGTCACCTTCGGGTCGGCGCGATCGGCCAGGTGCACCTGCCCCAATGAGCGGCCGTCCCCGGCGTCCAGGAGGTGGAGGTCTCCGGAGTCGGTACTGATGTACACGGTTCCGGCCACGACCGCGGGCGGCGCATCCCCATGGGGCAGTCGACGGCTCCACAGCACCTTGCCGGATGCGGCGTCGGCTGCGACCACTTTGCCGTACCCCCCTTCGCTCTCGTCGTTCACGCCGAGGTAGACGACACCGGCTGCCACGACCGGCTTCTGCGGTTCCGGGTAGTCGGGGAGATCGGTCCGGGTCTTCCACCGCAGGCTGCCGGTGCCGGCGTCCAGGGCGTACAAGTGGCCCTGGGCGCCGTAGTAGACGACCCGGTCGGCCAGGGTGAGCGGACTCATCCTCCCCTGGACGCCTTCGATGACCTGAACGTTCCACAGCTCCCTCCCCGTGGCGGCGTCGAGGGCGTGGACATAGGAGCCCTTCACGTCGAAGGCCCCGTAGTAGACCACCCCGTCGTCGACGGCCAGTGAGGTCTCAAACGCGGTGCCGTGGCTCCACACCAACTCGCCGGTGGCGGCATCCACCGCGTACAGGGTGCTGCCCGTGCTTCCGTTGCCGAGCTTCATGGTGTGGAAGTAGGCGATCCCACCCTCCACGAGCACGGCGGAACCCACCACCTCGTCGGGTGTGAACTCCCACAAGCGGGCGCCGGTGTCGGCGTTCACGGCGTAGACGCGGTGGCTCTCGTCGTCAGGGGATGACGAGCGGGAACCGCTGAAATAGACCCCCTGGTCGGTGACGGTCAGGGGGCCCACGCCGCCCACCGTCCGGTCGTACTTCCACCGGGTTGCGCCGGTGCCGGCGTCCAGGGCGTAGACGGTGCCGCCGCTGCCCGCGTGGACCGTTCCGTTCCTGACCACCGGTGGCGAGGTCGCGCCGTGCCCGTCGGCCCAGAGCTGCTTGAGCACCGGTGCCGCGGGCTGCTCGGCCCGGGGGGCGCCCGGTCCCCGGTCCGGGAGGAGCATCGCGGTGACGACGGCGGCGACCAGGACGGCGATGACCGCGAGCACCGCCAGAGCCCGGCCCCGTGTGAACCGTCGACTCCGCCCGCCGGCTTCGGACCCGGGCGGCGGGGGCTGATCCGCCGGTCCTGCCAGGAGCTGCGACGTCGCGAACGCGGTGGGGGGAGGACCTTCGACCGTGGCGTGTCCCGTGGGCGCGATCAGTGATTGGGCCTCCACCCGGGTGATCTCGGCCGTCACCTGCCCCGGCAGCCAGTCGACCGACGTGGACGCGCCGGCGGCCCGCGCCCTCTGCGACGCCCGGCCCAGCTCCTCCACCAGCTGCGGCACCTTGGGTCGTCGAGCCGGATCCTTGGCCAGACACCGGCCCACCACGCCGGCCAGCTCGGATGGCAGGCCGGTCAGGTCCGCTTCCCCGTGGGCCGCCCGGTAGTTGACGGCGTGGGCCGAGCCGGATCCGAACGGGCCCGACCCGGTCGCCGTGTAGGCCAGGACGGCACCGAGGGCGAACACGTCGCTTGCGGCCCCGATCTCGCGGCCCGCCAGCTGCTCGGGCGACATGAAGCCGGGGGTGCCGAGCGTCGCCCCGGTCCGGGTGAGCTTGGTGGCCTCGGCCGCCAGCGAGATGCCGAAGTCGATCACGCGAGGGCCATCCGCGGCAAGCAGGACGTTCGACGGCTTGAGATCGCGGTGCACCAGATCGGCGCCGTGCACGGCCTCCAGCGCCTCGGCCAGAGCCGCCCCCAGAGCCAGGACCGAGCTCGCCCGCCAGGGGCCGTACGCGGACACCGCTGTCGTCAGGGACATCCCCGGTACGTACTGGGTGGCCAACCACGGCGGTGTGCCCTCCGGATCGGCGTCGACCACGGCAGCGGTGAAGAACCCCGTCACTTTGCGGGCCGCCTCCACCTCGCGGACGAACCGGCGCCGGAAGACGGGATCCTCCGCGAGCTCGGCCCGCACGACCTTCACCGCCACGGCGCGGCCGCCCGGTGACCGGCCCAGATAGACGTCGCCCATCCCGCCCCGGCCCAGGCGACCGATGATGCGGTACCGCCCGACCTGCCTCGGATCTTCCGCCTCCGGCGGTTCGAACGCTCCCACCCCGCCCCCTCCCCCCACTCAGCCGGTGGCCGAGACGGCGTGCAGACGCCCGGCATCCTCGAAGTAGAGCGTGCCGCCCGCGACGGTCGCGTTCACGCCCAGGCCCTCGTCCCACAGGAATGCGCCGCTGTCGGCGTCCAGGGAGTGCACGGTGCGGCCGTACCTTCCGTTGTCGACGAACTGGACGATGCCGCCCGCGACGGACAGCAGCTCCACATCCTTCTTGCCCGGCTTGTACCGCCACAGTGGCCTTCCGGTGTCTGCGGTGAAGGCGCACACGTATCCGTCGTTCTCGAAATAGACCACGCCGTCGGCGACGATCGGATCCCCCGCCCCGCCCGCCACGGCCGGATCCCACAACTCCCCGTCGAAGCGGGCTCTCCAGGTCTCCCGGCCGGTTGCGGTGTCCACCGCGTGCAGGGTTCCGTCCTTGCTGCCGAAGTAGACGGATCCGCCCGCGACGACGGGGGACGACGTGATCTCACTGCCCGCCTTGAACTCCCACGACGTGTCGCCCGTCCCGGTGCTCACCGCGCGCAGGGTGTCGTCGTGTCGCGTGAGGTAGACGACCTTTTCGGTAATGGTCCAGGCGTCCCGCAGGGAAGCGTCGAACTTCTTCGTCCAGATCGACTGCCCGGTGGCCGACTCCAACGCGTACAGGCTCGCGGCGTGGCTCAGATAGGTTTTGCCGCCGACTCCTCTGGGCGTCGGATGAGCGCCGCCGTCCTTGATCTTCCAGAGTTCGCTTCCGCTGTCGGCCTTCAGGGCGTACACGTACTCCTTGTCACCGTAGTAGGCCATCCCGTCGGAGGCCCCCAGTACGGTGATGAAGTCACTCGGGCCGCGCCGGTTCCACAACTCCTTGCCGCTGCCGGCGGCCAGCGCCTGGACGGTGTCCTTGCCGTCGAGGTACACGACGCCGTCCACCACCATGGACAGCGTCGTGCCTTCACCCAAGGCGTAGGACCACAGTTCTCTCCTCGCCGGTGCCCGCCGGGGCGCATCGTCCCGCCCGTCGTCGCCGGGCGGGCCGCCGGAGAGGAGCGCCGTCATGGCGACGAGGGTGACGAGCCCGGCGCCCGCGAGCCCCGTCAGGATCCGCCGCCGGGTGGCTCGGCTGCCGCCTCCGGAGTCGGAGTCGGAGTCGGAAGGCGGCGGGAGCGGGGGCAGCGGTTCGTCCCGCACGCGGATGATCTCCGCGGCGACCGGCCCGGGCAGCCAGTCGGCCTCGGTGAACAGGCCGTCGGCCCCCTCAGCTTCCGACACCCGGGCCAGTTCCTCCACCAGGTGCGGCACGGTGGGCCGGCGGGCCGGATCCTTGTCCAGGCAGCGCTCGACGACGTCCGAGAGTTCGGGCGGCAGCCCGGTAAGGTCCGGGTCCAAGTGAGCCACACGGTAGTTCAGGGCATGCCCGTGACCGCTTCCGAACGGGGTGGAGCCGGTCGCCGTGTAGACCAGGATGGCGCCGAGGGCGAACACGTCGCTCGCGGCCGAGGCCGTGTCGTGCACCAGCTGCTCGGGCGAGATGAAGCCCGGCGTGCCGATCACCACCCCGCTCTCGGTGAGCTTGGTGGCCTCGGCCGCCAGCGAGATGCCGAAGTCGATCACGCGAGGGCCGTCCGCGGCCAGCAGGACGTTCGACGGCTTGAGATCGCGGTGCACCAGATCGGCGCCGTGGACGGCGTCCAGGGCCTCCGCCAGCGCTGCGCCGAGCGCCATCACCGACCGCGCCGGCCAGGCGCCGTACCCGGACACCGCCGATTCCAGGGACACCCCGGGTACGTACGTGGTGGCCAGCCACGCGGGCCTGCCTTCCGGCTCCGCGTCCACCACCGCGGCGGTGAAGACCCCGGTCACCTTGCGGGCCGCCTCCACCTCGCGGACGAACCGCTGCCGGAAGCCCGGGTCGTCTGCCAGCACGGCCCGTACGACCTTGACGGCGACCGCGCGGCCACTGGACGACAGGCCCAGGTACACCACACCCATCCCGCCCCGGCCCAGCCGCCCGACGATCCGGTACCGCCCGACCTGCCTGGGATCCCCCGCCTGTAACGGTGCGAACGCCCCCACTCCGCTGCCCCCTCCTCGCCGGACACGCCTCAGCCGTGTCTGACTGAGTTGTACACGAGACCACATGTGCGGGGCAGTTGTAGAGGAGCGTTCGTACCCGGATGGTGACGACGTCTACGGGACCACGGTCACGGGCCAGCGGCCGGCCTTGACCAGGCGGATCGCCACCGAGCCCACGATGCGGTGGCCGGCCTGTTCGGAGGCGCCGACCACCACCGCGTCCGCCGTCAGCTCCTCCGCCGCGCTCACCAGGCCCGCGTACGGGTCGCCGCGGAAGGTGTGGAACTGCCAGCGCACCTCGTAGATGCCCTTGAGGCGTTCCGCCGCCTCGCGGATGTCGGCGACGAGACCCTCTGCGATCTCCCCGGTGGTGTCGGCCACCGGCGCGCCCAGCGAGGCGCCGGCCGGCATCACCGGCTGGACGTACACCAGCGCCAGCAGTGCGTTCTGCCGCCTGGCCAGCCCCGCCGCGTAGGCCGCCGCCCGCATCGAGGACTCCGATCCGTCGACCCCGGCGAGGATCACCTTCGGGCCGTCGGTACCGCGTTCGAATCCCGTGTTCACGTGCTCAGTCACCCTCCCGAGGCTATCCGGCTCGGCGCGCGGACCGCTGCCGCCCTCCCTACAGTGCGAACCATGAGTGCCACCGTGGAGGACACGCGCGGAACCCGGAACCGCTTCCTGAACCGGGTGCCGGACGGATTCGGGGCGTTCTTCGGAGCGCTCGGTCTGCTGTGCGCTCTGCTGGCGCTCTCCCCGACGCTCCGGCGTCTGCTGCGGCACGTCGTGCGCTTCATCGACCTCATCGTCGTCCCGGTCAGCGCGAACCTCGCCTACGCCGTCTTCCTCTTCCTGCTCGCGGCGGCCCTCGGCACCCGCAAGAAGGTCGCCTGGTGGATCGTCGTCACCTATCTGGCCCTGCTGATGCTCGACGACGTGCTGGACATGGCCATCGGCGACTACTGGATCGGCGTCCCCTCCATGGCTCTCGCCGTCGCCGCCATGGCCGTGCTGATCGCCGCCCGGGACGAGTTCTACGCGGCCTCCCGGCCCGGGGCCCTGTGGCGGGCCATGATCGTGCTCGGGCTCGGCATGCTCGCCGCCGTGCTGCTGGGCTGGGGGCTCGTCGCCCTGTTCCCCGGCACCCTGCCCAAGGGCCAGTGGCTGGACTGGGCCGCCAAGCAGGTCTTCGGCGGCCTCTTCTCGGCCCGCCAGTTCGACGGCCGGCCGCCCCGTCCCCTGTACTTCCTGCTCGGCCTCTTCGGCGCCGTCGCCCTGCTGAACGCCGCCATGACCCTGTTCCGTTCCCAGCGCCTGACCGCAGCCCTGCACGGGGACGAGGAGCCCCGCATCCGCGCCCTGCTCGGCGCCTACGGCCGTAACGACTCCCTCGGCTACTTCGCCACCCGGCGCGACAAGGCCGTCGTGTTCGCCCCCAACGGCAAGGCCGCCGTCACCTACCGCGTCGAAGCCGGAGTCTGCCTCGCCAGCGGCGACCCGGTGGGCGACCCCGCCGCCTGGACCCCGGCCGTCGACGCCTGGCTGGCCGTCGCCCGCCGGTACGGCTGGCAGCCCGCCGTCATGGGCGCCTCCGAGGACGGCGCCACCGCCTACGCACGCTCCGGACTCAGCGCGCTCCAGCTCGGCGACGAGGCCATCCTCCACGTCGCCCACTTCGACCTCGACGGCCGTGACATGCGCGTCACCCGCCAGGCCGTCAACCGCGTCAAGCGCACCCGTGCCACCACCGTGATCCGGCGCCACTCCGCCCTTTCCCAGGACGAGATGCAGAGGATCGTGGAGAGCGCCGACAAATGGCGCGACACCGAGACCGAACGCGGCTTCTCCATGGCCCTCGACCGCCTCGGCGACCGGGCCGACGGGGACTGCCTGCTGGTCGAGGCCTTCGACGCCGACGGCGAGCTGATCGCCCTGCTCTCCTTCGTCCCCTGGGGCAAGGACGGCATCTCCCTGGACCTGATGCGCCGCGACCGCACCGCCCCCAACGGGATCATGGAATTCATGGTCGCCCAGCTCTGCGCCGCCGCGCCGGGCCTGGGCGTGCGCCGGATCTCCCTCAACTTCGCCGTCTTCCGCTCCGCGTTCGAGGAAGGCGGCCGGATCGGCGCCGGCCCCGTCCTCAAACTGTGGCGCAGGCTGCTGCTCTTCTTCTCCCGCTGGTGGCAGCTGGAGGCGCTGTACCGCTCGAACGTCAAATACGGCCCCGAGTGGTACCCCCGGTTCCTCTGCTACCAGGACGCCGGCTCGCTCGCCCGGGTCAGCCTCGCCTCCGGCATCGCCGAGGGCTTCGTCTCCGTACCCAGCCTGCGCACCCTGTGGGGCAACGGCCACCCCAAGGGCCTCACCAACCCCGCCACCACCGAGGGGCTGCCCTCCATCGCCTCCATGAACCTCGACGCCGTGAGGGAGGAGGGCGTGGGCGCCCCCGCCGAGCGGCTGCCCGAGCAGGTGCGCGTGCGCCACGACAAGCTGGAGCGCATCAGGGCCGCCGGCACCGACCCCTACCCCGTCGGCATCCCCGGCCGCACCCACACGGTGGCCGAGCTGCGGGCCGAACTGAAGGCCGCGCACCCCGGCCACCCGCCCGGCACCCGCTCCGGCGAACAGGCCACCCTCGCCGGACGGGTCATGCTCGTACGCGACCTCGGCGGCGTCGTCTTCGCCGTCCTGCGCGACTGGTCCGGGGACATACAGCTGATGTTCACCCGCGACGAGGCCGGGGCCGGCGTACTGGACTCCTTCACCTCCCAGGTCGACTTCGGCGACCAGGTGGTCGCGAGCGGCCAGGCGGGCACCAGCAAGTCCGGAGAACCGTCCCTCGTCGTCCGGTCCTGGGAGCTCATCGGCAAGTGCCTGCGGCCCCTCCCCGACAAGCGCAAGGGACTTGCCGACCCGGAGGCCCGCGTCCGGCGCCGCTACCTCGACCTCGTCGCGAGCCCCGAAGCGCGCGACGTCGTACGGGCCCGTTCCAACGCGGTGCAGGCCCTGCGCCAGGGGCTCCTGGAGCGCGGCTATCTGGAGGTCGAGACCCCGATGCTCCAGCAGATCCACGGCGGCGCCAACGCCCGCCCCTTCCGTACCCACATCAACGCCTACGACCTCGACCTGTACCTGCGCATCGCGCCCGAGCTGTACCTCAAGCGGCTGTGCGTCGGCGGCATGGAGAAGGTCTTCGAGATGGGCCGCACCTTCCGCAACGAAGGCGTCTCCTACAAGCACAACCCCGAGTTCACGATGCTGGAGGCCTACCAGGCCTTCGCCGACTACGACGTCATGCTCGACCTCACGCGCGAGCTGATCCAGGGCGCCGCCACCGCCGCCTTCGGCTCGCCCGTCGCGCACAAGGCGGGGCCGGACGGGAAGCTCGTCGTCCACGACATCTCGGGGTCCTGGCCGGTGAAGACTATGTACGGGGCGATCAGCGAGGCCCTCGGAGAGGAGGTCGACGCCGACACCGAGGAGCAGGTCCTGCGCCGGCTGTGCGACCGGGCGGCCGTCCCGCACGCCCCCGAGGACACCCGCGGTGACGTGGTCCTGGAGATGTACGAGCGGCTGGTGGAGGAGCGGACCCAGCTGCCCACCTTCTACAAGGACTTCCCGACCGACGTCTCGCCGCTCACCCGCCAGCACCGCGAGGACCCGCGGCTCGCCGAGCGGTGGGACCTGGTCGCCTTCGGCACGGAACTGGGCACCGCCTACTCGGAGCTGACCGACCCCGTCGAGCAGCGGCGCCGGCTCACCGCGCAGTCCCTGCTCGCGGCGGGCGGCGACCCGGAGGCGATGGAGCTCGACAACGACTTCCTGGACGCGCTGGAGTACGCGATGCCGCCGACCGGTGGTCTGGGCATCGGTGTGGACCGTCTCGTCATGTTCCTCACGGGGCTCACGATCCGCGAGACGCTCCCCTTCCCCCTGGTACGGCGCGGCTGATCGGGTGAGGGGGAGGAGGCGCGTCCGCGCCTCTCGACATCCGCGGCGATGTCGTTGATACGTAGTAATAATGAAAAATGACGAGCCGACAGTAGGGCGGCGCGCGCTCCTGCGCACCGCCGTCTTCCTCGGAGTCGCGTCCGCCGCCGGGCTGATCGACATGGGCGGCGAGACCCCTACTCCGGGCGCCGGCCCCGCGTCCGTGCCCGGACCTGCGACCATGCCCGGACCCGCGGCCGGGCCGGGGCCGCATCCCGCGGTGGGACCTCCCGGACTGAACGCCGAAGCGAGACTGGAGAAGTCCTACCGGCTGCGGCCGATGACCGCCGAGGCCCCCGTCCGCCCGCCCGTCGCGAAGCCCGCCGTACGGACGCGCCCCATCCTCGAACTCCCGCCCCACGCGGCCACGGCGAACTCGATGCTGCTCACCTTCGACGACGGGCCCGACCCCCGCTACACGCCGGGGATCCTCGACACCCTCGCCCGGTACGGGGTGCGCGCCGTGTTCTTCGTCTGCGGGGAGATGGCCGCCGAGAACCCGGGCCTGCTGCGCCGGATGGTCGCCGAGGGCCACGTCATCGGCAACCACACCTGGACCCACCCGCTCATCCCCAAGCTCAGCCGGCCCGCCCTCGTCTCCGAGATCGGCCGCACGAGTGAGGTCGTACAGAAGGCCGTGGGCGAGGCGCCCGTGTGGTTCCGGGCGCCGTACGGGGCGTGGAACCGGGCCGCCTTCGAGATCGGGGCCGAGCTCGGCATGGAGCCGCTCGCCTGGACCGTCGACACCCTGGACTGGAAGGAACCGGGGACCGCCACGATCGTCTCCCGGGTCCTGTCGGGCGCCGGGCCCGGCGTGATCGTCCTGTCGCACGACGCGGGCGGCAACCGCTCGCAGAGCGTCCAGGCGATCTCCTCGTACCTGCCCCAACTGCTCGCGCGCGGCTACCGGATGACCCTGCCGACGCTGCCGCCCCGCTGAGCGCGGTCGCTGCCCGGCGGGGCGGCAGCGCACCGCTCAGCGCGCGTCCACCATGCGGGCGAAGACGACCACGTTGCCGTCGTACCCCCGGGCCTTGGAGTAGCCGCCGCCGCAGGTGATGACCCGGAGTTCCGGATGCCCGGTGTCCCCGTAGACCCGGGCTCCGGGGAAGGACTCCTTGGAGAACACCTCCACGCCGTACACCTCGAACACGGCGGTGCGCCCGTCGTACCGCTCCACCTCGATCTGGTTCCCCGGCTTGATCGAACCCAGGCCGTAGAAGACCGCCGGGCCCTGCGCGTTGTCCACGTGGCCCACGATCACGGCCGAACCCCGCTGGCCCGGCGAAATGCCGTTGAGGTACCAGCCGGCGAGGTTCCGGTCCTGCGGCGGCGGCGCGTCGATCCAGCCCTCCGCGTCCAGGCCGACCGTCATCACCGGAGCGTCCACGTTGATCGTGGGGATCCGGATGCGCTGCACCGAGGAGTGCTCCAGTACCTCCAGGTCCGCGGGCGCCTCCGGAGGGTTCGCCGGCAGCTGGTCCGCTGTCACCGCGACGGCCGAGGCCGCGGTCGGCTGGGGTGGCCCGTCGCCGATGTCCACACCGTTTCGCACCATCGCGAGGCCGGTGAGCATGACCAGGGCGAGTACGCCCCACGGTGAGCGTTTGCGTGACTGGCCGGTCTCGTCCTCGCCCATCGTTCTCCCTTCCCGACGCGGGGGTCCCGACCCGCGTTCCTGTCCCGCCCCAGTACGCCCTACTTCACGCACGCTAAGGGTGCGTCGGCAGGACGGCGAGGGGGGAGGGGCGAACGGGTGGCGGGGCCCGGAAGGGGCCGGAAGGGGTGCGCCCATCCAGGTAATCGTCACATAAATGCCTGACGGGTCGTGACCTGCGGATCCGTCAGTTGCCCGGAGCGCGCTTCGGCGTGTCGCTCAACCGGGCGGCCCAAAGGCGGAAATGCGGAGGTTGCGGCCCGCCCCGAGGGTTCGACGTGGGAGGCGTTCTCGTCGATCATCCGGGGCCGACGCTCCGGGGCGCTTTCCGCTGGAGGTTCCACCATGCGTGCTTTCCGCGCTCTCACCGTGACGGCGGCAGCCTGCGCCGTGATCGGCCTCAGTACCCCGTTCGCCGCCGCGAACTCCCCGATGGGCGGGGGTGGCGGACCGAGCAACATCTCGGTCAACCCGTTTGCCGTGCACCAGGGATCCACGATGCAGGTGAGCGCGGCGGGCTGTGGACACGGCGGTACCGTCTCCTCGCCGGGCAACTTTCCGCCGGCCAACCTGTCCGCGGGGTCCATCGGCTTCGCCACCGTCCGGATCTTCAACCACGCCTCTCCCGGCAACCACACGCTGCAGGTCAAGTGCAACGACAACAGCCTGGTCGCCACCGCCCGCTTCAGGATCCTGGAGGGCAACCCCGCCCAGGGCGGCATCGGCGGCTCCATCGGCCCGTCCACCGCCGAGACCGCCATCGGCGCGGGCCTCGTCGGCGCGGCGGCGCTCGGCGCGGGCGCCCACGTGATGCGCCGCCGCCGCCCGGTCCGCGCCCGGGCCTGACCGGCCGACCTCCCCGGTCAGTTCCCCCGGGGGCGACTTCCGGGTCGGGCCGGACCCGGAAGGCAGCCCCCAACCGCCGGTCGCCCCGGGTCCTGGCCAGGACCCGGGGTCACCGGCGGTTGACTGGAGTCCGGTCGGCACGGGGGGCTCAGTGCCCGCGACCGGTGGCCCGGCGGCGCAGGGCATACGCCGTGCCGCCGGCGGCGGCGAGGAAGAGGCCGGCTCCCACGCCGAGCTCGACGGGGTCCATGCCGGCGACGCTGCCGCCCAGACCGCCGCGGACACCCAGCGTGGAGGAAGTGGCGCCGGTGGCTACGACCGTGGCGACGCCCCTGGCCGCGGCCCGCGTGGAGCTGGTGGTCGGTCTGCTCGTGCCGCCGGCGATCGTCAGGTCGGCCGAACCGGTCTCCCCGTTGCAGGTGAAGGAGACGGAGTACAAGGCCCCGGGCCGGGCGTCGCGGTCCACCGTGACCCGTACGGTCTGGCCGCGGGCGATGCTCACGGTGTCGAAGACCCCGGAGGAGGCGGTGGAGTAGGCGGCGTTGCAGCCGGTGACGGAGAGCACCGTCTGACCGCCGGGGGCGACGGTCGAGGGGGTGAGGGCGAAGCCGAACGAGGTGACCTGCCGGGGCCCGGCCGCGGTCGCGGCGGGCGCGCCGAGGGCACCGAGCGCGAGTACGGCGCCCGTTGCGGCGGCGCTCAGCAGGGCTATGGCGGAGATACGTATCGCACCCATGGTTGATTCTCCGGATCCCCGAGGAGCAGCCGCGGAAGGGTTTCCGCACGTGGGGGGGTCGTGCGCCTCGATGTTCGACACGCTAGGCCGGGGGGCGGGCACCCGCGATCAGGAGCGGGCGAATGGGGCACGGCACTGGGCCGAACCGGGGACGGGAGGCCCGTCCCCGGTTTGCCGGACGCCGGAGTGCGACGGCTTCCGCCGGCCTTCAAGGGCCTTCAAGGGCCTTCAGCGGCCTTCGGCTGCTTTCGGGGCCCTCAGTCCGTGAGGCCCAGATGCGGGAACTGTGAGAGGAACGGTTCGGCGGTGGCCGCGACGCCTCGCCCGAACGGCGCGTCGAAGTCCCAGATGAGGAACAGCAGGAAGGCGATGAGCGCGCTGAACAGGCCTGCCAGCAGCAGTTCCCGGAACGACCGCCGGATCTGCAGGGTGAAGATCAGACCGACCGTCACCAGGGCCCCGGTGATCAGCCCGAACCACACCACCCCCGGCATGGTGGCCCCGGCGCTCTCGCCGCGCGCGCTGCGGGCGTCGTCCGCCACCGCGACCTGGTCGACCAGCGGCTGGTACGCCTGCCCTTCGTGGTCGGTCTTCGGCTCGTAGTCGGTGACGTCCCGGCGGATCCGTTCCAGCAGTTCCCCGCCGCGGTCCGTGAGCTCGCCGTTGTCGGCCATCTCCTGCCACTCCGTGTCCACCACGTACGTCACGTACGCGTCGACGTCGGACCGGATCTTCTTGCGCACCTCGGCCGGGTAGACCTCGGAGCGGACGCTGATCTCGTGCAGGGCCTGCGCCTCCTGGCGCACGTACTCCTGGGCGGCACCGCGGCCCTCCCAGACACCGGCGATCGCCAGGCCCAGCACGATCGCGTAGATCACCCCGATCATCATCGTCATGTACTCGATGACGTCCGGGGTCTCGTTCGGATCGTCGTCCTCGCCGATCCGGCGGTGGTTGAAGAAGGTGATGGACAGCACCACGGCACAGGCCGCGGCCATCGCGATGGTCAGGACGAGCCATTCCGACAAGATGACTCCCAATCGGGTACGGGCGGGACTTCGGCGGCAGGGTCTAGCGCGGGCGCAGCGCGACGATCGCGAGCACCGCGGGCGCCGCGGTCAGCAGGGTGAAGGTCACCGGCGAGACGTGGTGCTCGACCGGCTTGCGGGCAGGGGCGTGGTAGGCGGGACGGGCCACCGGCCTGGGCGCGGGCGGCGGTGTCACCACAGGGGTGGGCGGCGGTGGGGCGGGCGCCTTGACGACCCGGGGTGGCGCGGGCGCCGGTTTCGGCGGGGCCGGTTCGGGAGCGACGGGCTTCGGTACGGGTTTCGGCGCCGGCTTGGGCGGTGGCGGCGGCGTGGGCTTCGGGGGCGGGACGGGTACGGGCGGCGGGGCCGGCGTAGGGGGCGGAGTGGGTTTGGGCGGCGGAGTCGGCTTCGGCGGGGGAGTCGGCTTCGGGGGGCACGGCGGGGGAGGCGGCGGGCAGTGGTGCCCGCCGTGGTGGCCGCCCCCGTGCCCTCCCCCGTGCCCTCCTCCGTGGTCGCCGTCGTGGTCATGGCCGTGGTCGCGGCCGTGATGTCCGCCACCCGGGCCGTCTCCGCGGCCGCCGCCGGAGGCCACTGCGACCACCGTGATGGCGGTCGCGCCGTCGTCGGCGTCGGTCGTCGCGTAAGCGCAGCTATCAGCCACGGCCGGCGTGACGGACAAGGCCGCCCACAGCAGGACCGGGACCGCCAGCAAGCGCCTGGCACAGGCTCTGTTCACCCCGGGAGCATGGGCCCGCGCACACCCGCGCACGCGAGGGTCCGTCACGGTTCGCCTGAACGGGTGGAGTGGTGACCAGTGAGGTTTGAGCCAGCCGTGAGCCGACCGTCGGGCGGGTACGGGCACTCACTGCGCATTTCCCAAAAGGGATTTGTCGGTATCGATCAATCCGCCGGTCGGCGGTGGCGGTCGCCTTTGGTGTGTGACGAAGAACGGATCGCCAATTTCCGCTTTTGCTCGCCTCGTTGGGAAATGATCAGTAGATTCGGCTCGGACAGGAGTCCGACCTCGGACGGACCGCCGCAGGAACAACGCTTGGAGACCCCGATGGAGCGCCCCGCCTGGGCCCCGCCAGGTATCGACATATCGGTGCCGAGCGTGTCCCGCATGTACGACTACTACCTGGGCGGCTCCCACAATTTCGAGGTCGACCGTCAGGCGGCCCGCCGGGCGATGGAATTCATGCCGGGCCTGCCCAAGATCATGCAGGCGAACCGGGCATTCATGCGCCGCGCCGTACGGCACGCCGTCGCCGAGGGCGTCACGCAGTTCCTCGACATCGGCTCCGGCATCCCCACCTTCGGCAATGTCCACGAGATCGCCCAGGCCGCCAGCCCCGAGGCGCGCGTGGTCTACGTCGACCACGACCCGGTGGCCGTGGCCCACAGCCGGGCCGTCCTGGAGGGCGACGACCGCTGCACCGTCGTCGCCGCCGATCTCCGCAAGCCGCGGGACATCCTGGGCGCCCCCGAAGTGGGCCGGCTGCTCGACTTCGACCGCCCGGTCGCGCTCTTGCTCGTCGCGGTCCTGCACTTCCTGGAGGACGCGGACGATCCGTACGGTGCCGTGGCCGAGCTGCGCGACGCCCTGGCCCCGGGCAGCCTGCTGATCCTCACGCACGCCTCGTTCGAGGGAATCCCGCTCACGGAGGAGGTCGCGGGCGGTACCGTCAGCGTCTACCGGGACATCCGCAACCCCCTCGTGATGCGCAGCGGCGAGCAGATCCGACGCTTCTTCGACGGGTTCGAGCTGCTGGAGCCCGGGCTGGTCTCCATGCCGGAGTGGCGGCCGGACCGCCCCGAGAACGCGGAGGACGGCGTGGCGCAGGAGGACCCGTACGCCTACTCGGGCTTCAGCGGAGTGGGACGCAAGGCGTGAGACTCCCGGCACAGACGGCGGGCGCGCCGGACGCCGCCGCGGCGCCCGCCGAGGCTCCCGAGTCCGAGGCGCCGTCCGAGCCCGCGGCGGCTCTCAAGGGCGGCACCGAGGACCGCATCGCCCGCTTCGCGACCATCTGGGGACGGGCGATCTTCCCGGTGACGGCGACCTCGCTGACGCGTCCCGAGTTCGAACGCCACCTCGTACCGCTCACCCGGACCCTCGCCGAGGCCCTGCACGCCCGGCCCTTCGACGCGGCCGTCGCCCAGCGGGTGGGGGCGGAGCTCGTCGCCGTGCACTGCACCGACCCCGAGGCGCTGGCCGGCACGCTCGGGGTGGTCGAGTCGTACCTGGTGCTCTACTGCGGCCCGGGTGGTTCGGGTGTGGAGGAGACCGAGGAGTACCGGGCCCGCTGTGCCCGCCTCCAGCACGGGATCGCGGCGGGGTTCGCGCGCGCCCTGCGCGAGCGCACCCTCAAGGAGCAGGAGGCCATAGCCCGCTCCGCGCTGACCGCCCGCATCGATGCGCAGCAGGCCCTGCACGCGAGCGAGGAACGCTTCCGGGCGGTCTTCGAGGGGGCGGCCGTCGGGATCGGCATCGCCGACCTGGACGGAAACATCCTGGAGGTCAACGACGCGCTGCTGAAGATGTTCGGCGGCCTGGAGGGGCACGTCCGGGGCCGCAAGGTCAGCGAGTGGGGACACCCCGACGACACCCCGCACGTCTGGCGGATGTACGGCGAGCTGGTACGCGGCGAGCGCGAGAACTACCGCGTGGAGAAGCCGTACTACCGGCACGACGGCACCGTGCTGTGGACCAACCTGACGGTGTCCCTGCTCCGCGACGCCGAAGGGGCGCCGCAGTACCAGCTGGCGCTGATGGAGGACACCACCGAGCGCCGGCTGCTGAACCTGCGCCTGCGCTACGAGGCCACGCACGACGCCCTGACCGGCCTGCCCAACCGGACGCTGTTCTTCGAGCGGCTGGAGAAGGCCCTCAGCGGGGCCGGAGGCAGCCACTTCGGCCTGTGCTACCTGGATCTCGACGGGTTCAAGACGGTCAACGACAGTCTCGGCCACTCGGCGGGCGACCGGCTGCTGGTGGAGGTCGCCGACCGGCTGCAGAGCTGCGCGACGGGCCCCGGCGAGGTGGTCGCCCGGCTCGGCGGCGACGAGTTCGTCGCCCTGACCACCGGCTCCGACATCGAGCACAAGGTGACCGACCTCGCGGTCCGCATCCTGTCGGCCCTCTCCACGCCGATCCGGCTGGAGGGCCGCGAGCTGTCGGTCCGGGGCAGCATCGGCATCGTCGAGGGTCCGGCCGGGGAGCGCACCCCCGCGGAGGTGCTGCGCAGCGCCGACATCACGATGTACCGGGCCAAGGCGGCCGGCGGCAACCGTTTCGAGTTCGCCGACGCCGAGGCCGACGCCCGGGCCATCACCCGGCACGGTCTGACCAACGCCCTGCCGGCGGCGCTGGAGCGCGGCGAGTTCTTCATCGAGTACCAGCCGCTGGTCCACATGCACGACGGCAGCGTTCACGGCGCGGAGGCGCTGGTGCGCTGGTCGCACCCGCAGTACGGGGTGCTAGGGCCGGACCGCTTCATCCCGCTCGCCGAACGGACCGGACTGATCGTGCCGCTCGGCCGCTGGGTCCTCGAGGAGGCGGTCCGTCAGGCCCGCAACTGGCAGCGCCAGCACGGCGGCTCGGCCCTGCGGATCAACGTCAACCTCTCTCCGACCCAGCTGCACCATCCGGGCCTGGTCGCCGACACCGTCGCCGTGCTGGAGAAGTCGGGCCTCGCCCCCGGCGCACTGTGCCTGGAGGTCACCGAATCGGCCCTGATAGGCGCCGACGACGAACTCCTGGAACCATTGCGCCGGCTCGCGGCCCTCGGTGTGGACATCGCCCTCGACGACTTCGGCACCGGCTACTCGAACCTGGCCAACCTGCGCCGCCTGCCGGTCAGTGTCCTGAAGCTGGACCGCTCCTTCACCCAGGGGATGCAGCAGATCCCGGCCAACCCCGTCGACGTCAAGATCGTGGAGGGGATCGTCGCGCTGGCCCACAGTCTCGAACTCGCCGTCACCGTCGAAGGCGTGGAGACCGGCGCCCAGGCCGCCCAGCTGCGCGCCCTCGGCTGCGACACCGCCCAGGGCTGGTACTACGCCCGCCCCGGCGCCCCCGACCGCATCCACACCCTCTCCCTCTCGGACGCGGTGCCGACGCTCTGACCCCGCCCGGGGTCAGGCCAGTCCGGCCTCGGTGCCGCGGCCGGGCTCGCGCACCGCTGCCAGGACCCGCTCGTGCCGCCCGACGGTGTCGGCCAGCACGTGGGCGGCCGCCGGGAGCCGCTCGGCCTCGTAGGCGTCGAGCACGCCGTCCGCGGCCGGGTCGGTCAGGGCTGCGGCCAGAGTCCGGCCGAGCGCGGCCGCGTCCTGCACCCCGGTGTTCATGCCGAGGCCGCCGGCTATGGGATGGACGTGCGCCGCGTCCCCGGCGAGGAAGACCCGGCCCTCGCGCATCCGGGCAGCCATGCGGACATTGACCCGCCAGGCCGCGAGCCAGGTGGGATCCGTCAGCCGGATCCCCGGAACCCGGGCGTGCCGGTCGAAGAGACGCTGGAAGCCCTCCAGCGAGGGAGGCAGCGGCTCTCCGTTCTCGCCGAGTTCGGGTGAGGCCTGGAGCTGGAAGACGTCCGTCGCCGGTATCGGGCAGAGCAGCATTCCCCCGCCGTCCGAGGTGAACCACTGGTGCCAGTGGTCCCGGCTCAGCCCCGGCGCCTTCACGTCCCCGATCACCATCGTCTCCGTGGCGTCCGTGCGTCCCTCGAAGGGGATCCCGAGGAGTTTGCGGACGGAGCTGTGGCCGCCGTCGCACCCGGCGGCGTAGCCGGCGCGGACCGAACGGCCGTCCGCCAGCTCCGCGGTGACCCCGGTCGCGTCCTGGGTGACGCCGACGACCTGGGCCTGGTACTCGATCGGGACGCCGAGGCCGGCGAGCAGCTCGCGGAGAGCCTCTTCGACCTGCCACTGGCCGATGAGCAGGCCGTCGCCGGTCGGCGTGTCGTTGATGTGGGCGCCGTCGAAGTACTTGCGCAGGATCACGCCCCGGGTGCCGATGGCCGCCATCCGCTCCGCGGCGCCGAGCCGGGCGAAGACCTCCAGGCTGCTCGGGACGAGGCCCTTGCCCCGGGACTCGCGGTGGGGCCCAGAGCGTCCGTCGAGGACGCGGACGGCGATCCCGCGGAGGGCAAGGTCGCAGGCCAGGGTGAGTCCGGTGGGTCCGGAGCCCACGATCAGAACGTCGGTCATCGGAGGTCCTCTCGTCGTCTCGTTGTCGTTGCCTCAAGGAAAGCGGCTCCCGACACAAAAAGCAACCCAGTCAAAAAAGTAACCGGATATGAAAAATAACTCGGTCACATCCTCGTGTTAGGGTGTGAAGCATGGACAACAACACGACGGGTCTGCGCGAGAACAAGAAGCTCCGTACGCGTCACCGACTGGCGGCCACGGCGCTCGAACTCTTCCTGGAGCGCGGCTTCGACGCCGTCTCGGTGGCAGACGTCGCCGCCGCGGCGGAGGTCTCCAAGCCCACGCTGTTCCGGTACTTCCCGAGCAAGGAGGACCTGGTCCTGGACCGGTTCGCCGACCATCAGGACGAGGTGGCGCGCATCGTGCGCGACCGGCCGGCCGGGCAGGGCCCGGTCGGCGCGGTACACGCGCACTTCCTGGAGGCCCTCGACCGGCGGGACCCGATCACCGGGCTCTGCGACCATCCCGACGTGCTCGCATTCCAGCGCCTGCTCTACTCCACCGCGAGTCTGGAGTCGCGCCTCGCCCTCTACACCACCCGCGAAGTGGAACTGCTCGCCGCGGCCCTCGAAGCCGAGTCGGCCCCACCGCTCACCGCCCGGCTGGCGGCGCTGCACCTGGTGGCCGTGCGCCACGAACTGGGCCGGGAGAACTGGCGTCGCATCGACTCCGGCCGGAGCGCCGGCGAGGCCTATCCGGCGGCTGTGGCCGACGCCGACGCGGCTTTCGGGATGCTGTCCGGCGGCCTCGACCTGGCCCTGCCCGCGGCCACCGCGGGCTGACCGCCCCGGTCAGCCCACCAGGATGCGCTTCAGCTCGCGCGCCGCGCGCGGGGGAGCCACATCGGTGCGGTGGGCCAGGGCGATCGTGCGACGCAGCGGTGAGCCCGCCAAGGCGGTCGCCCGCAGGCCGGGGCCGGCGCGGTCCACCACCATCGCCGGGACCACCGCGATGCCCAGCCCCGCCCGAACGAAGCCCAGGACCGCGTCCATCTCGCCGCCCTCCACGGTGAACACCGGCTCGAAGCCCTCCGCGCGGCAGGCCGTCACGGTCAGCTCCCGCAGGTCGTACCCGTGGCGGAACATCACCATCGGCTCGTCGCGCAGCCCGGAGATGCTCAGCGGGCCGCCCCCGCCGGGCGGCGGCAGCTCGGCGGAGGAGACCACCACCAGGTCCTCCGTCAGCAGCTCCACCGTGGTCAGCGCCGGAGCCGAGGGCGGCAGCGGCAGCGCGATCAGGGCCAGGTCCAGGGCGCCGCGCGCCAGCTCCCGTACGAGGTCGAGCGAACCGCTCTCCTCGATCACCAGCTCGATCCCAGGATGCGCGGTGTGGAAGGCGCGCAGCACGTCCGGCAGTAGGCCCGTGCACACGCTCGGCGTGGCCCCCAGCCGCACCCGTCCCCGCCGCAGCTGCGCCAGCTCCTGCACCTCCAGCCGTGCGGTGTCCGCGTCCGCCAGGATCCGCCGGGCCAGCGGCAGCAGCGTCTCACCCGCCTCGGTCAGCGCGATGTTGCCCCGCGCCCGGCTGAACAGCTCGGCCCCGAGCTCCCGCTCCAGCGCCTTGATCTGCTGCGACAGCGAGGGCTGCGCCACGTGCTCGCGCTCCGCCGCCCGGGTGAAGTGCAGGGTCTCGGCGACGGCCACGAAATACACCAGCTGCTGAAACTGCATAGGCAATGTCTATCAAGATGACCGACATCATGTCTTGGACCTTTCGGGCCCTTCGTCCCTACCGTCGATCCCATGGCTCTGGCAACGCGCACCCGGACAGGCGGCTCCGCCGTCTCGACGGTCTGGGACTCCACCATCGGGAAGAAGACCGTCATGGCGGTCTCCGGACTGATCATGCTCGGCTACCTCGTCGTACACATGCTCGGCAACCTCAAGATCTTCTTCGGTCCGGGCGAGTTCAACGCATACGCCCACTGGCTGAGGCACATGGGCGAGCCCTTCCTGCACAGCCACTGGGGCCTGTGGGCCGCCCGCGTGGTCCTGCTCGCCGCGGTCGTCGCCCACGCCGTGTCCGCGTACCAGCTCAGCCGCCGCGACATCAAGGCCCGCCCGGTGAAGTACGCCCACAAGCGCCGCCGCGCGAGCTACGCCACCCGCACCATGCGCTGGGGCGGGATCATCCTCGGCCTGTTCATCGTCTGGCACGTGCTCGACCTGACCACGCTCACCGTCAACGAGCGCGCCTGGGCCGGACACCCGTACGAGAACGTCCTCGCCACCTTCTCCACCTGGTACGGCAACACGATCTACATCGTGGCGATGGCCGCGCTCGGCCTGCACGTCCGGCACGGCTTCTGGAGCGCCGCGCAGACCCTCGGCGCCGGCAACGCCCGCCGCGACCGGACCCTCAAGTTCCTGGCCAACGCCCTGGCCCTCGTCCTCTTCGCGGGCTTCGTGTCCGTCCCCGTCGCCGTCATGACCGGAGTGGTGAACTGACCATGAGCGACCGCATGAACGAATACGTCGGCTACACCACCGGCGAGCCGCTCGCCGACACCAAGGCACCCGAAGGACCGATCGCGGAGCGCTGGGACCGCCGTCGCTTCGAGGCCAAGCTCGTCAACCCGGCCAACCGCCGCAAGCACACCGTCATCGTCGTCGGCACCGGCCTGGCCGGCGGCGCGGCCGGCGCCACCCTCGCCGAACAGGGCTACCACGTCGTCCAGTTCTGCTTCTCCGACTCCCCGCGCCGCGCGCACTCCATCGCCGCCCAGGGCGGCATCAACGCCGCGAAGAACTACCGCAACGACGGCGACTCGGTGCACCGCCTCTTCTACGACACCGTCAAGGGCGGCGACTTCCGCGCCCGCGAGTCCAACGTCCACCGGCTCGCCCAGATCTCCGTCGAGATCATCGACCAGTGCGTGGCCCAGGGCGTACCCTTCGCCCGCGAGTACGGCGGCCTCCTCGACACCCGCTCCTTCGGCGGAGTCCAGGTCTCCCGCACCTTCTACGCCCGCGGCCAGACGGGCCAGCAACTCCTCCTCGGCGCCTACCAGGCCCTGTCCCGGCAGATCGCCGCCGGCAACGTCGAGATGCACGCCCGCACCGAGATGCTCGACCTGATCACGGTCGACGGCGTGGCCCGCGGCATCGTGGCCCGCGACCTGGTCACCGGCAAGATCTCCACCCACTACGCCGACGCGGTGGTGCTGGCGAGCGGCGGCTACGGCAACGTCTTCTACCTCTCCACCAACGCGATGAACTCCAACGCGACCGCCGTCTGGCGGGCACACCGGCGCGGCGCGTACTTCGCCAACCCCTGCTTCACCCAGATCCACCCCACCTGCATCCCGCGCACCGGCGACCACCAGTCCAAGCTCACCCTGATGAGCGAGTCCCTGCGCAACGACGGCCGCATCTGGGTCCCCAAGGCCAAGGGCGACACCCGCCCCGCCGCCGACATCCCCGAGGCGGAGCGCGACTACTACCTGGAGCGGATCTACCCCTCCTTCGGCAACCTCGTCCCCCGCGACATCGCCTCCCGCGCCGCCAAGAACGTCTGCGACGAGGGCCGCGGCGTCGGCCCCGGCGGCCAGGGCGTCTACCTCGACTTCGCGGACGCCATCCGCCGCATGGGCCGGGACAAGGTCGCGGAGAAGTACGGCAACCTCTTCGAGATGTACGAGCGGATCACCGCGGAGAACCCGTACGAGGTCCCCATGCGGATCTACCCGGCCGTGCACTACACGATGGGCGGCCTGTGGGTCGACTACGACCTGCAGACCACCGTCCCCGGCCTGTTCGCGATCGGCGAGGCCAACTTCTCCGACCACGGCGCCAACCGCCTCGGCGCCTCCGCCCTCATGCAGGGCCTCGGCGACGGCTACTTCGTCCTCCCCTCCACGATCAACGACTACCTCGCCCGCCACCCGCACCACGACGAGATCGACGACAGCCACCCCGAGGCCGCGGCCGCCGTCCGCGAGACCCGTGACTGCCTCGCGAAGCTGCTCGCCGTCGACGGCGACCGCACACCCGACTCCTTCCACCGCGAGATCGGCGAACTCATGTGGGAGTACTGCGGAATGGCCCGCACCGACGCCGGCCTGCGCAAGGCACTCGCCCGGATCCCGGAGATCCGCGAGGAGTTCTGGCGGCGCATCAAGGTCCCGGGCAGCGGCGAAGAGTTCAACCAGTCGCTGGAGAAGGCCAACCGCATCGTCGACTACCTCGAACTCGCCGAGCTGATGTGCCTCGACGCCCTGCACCGCGCCGAGTCCTGCGGCGGCCACTTCCGCGAGGAGTCCCAGACCCCGGAGGGCGAAGCCGCCCGCCGCGACGAGGAGTTCGGCTACGCGGCCGCCTGGGAGTACCAGGGAACCGGCGCGGCCCCCGTCCTCCACAAGGAGGACCTCGTCTTCGAGTACGTCCACCCCACCCAGCGGAGCTACGCATGAAGCTCACCCTGCGCGTCTGGCGCCAGCAGAACGCCGACGCCCCCGGCACCATGGCCTCCTACGAGGTCGACGGCATCTCCAAGGACATGTCCTTCCTGGAGATGCTCGACACCCTCAACGAGGACCTCATCCTGCGCGGCGAGGACCCGGTCGCCTTCGACCACGACTGCCGCGAGGGCATCTGCGGCGCGTGCAGCCTCGTCATCAACGGCGACGCCCACGGCCCGGAACGCACCACCACCTGCCAGCTCCACATGCGGTCCTTCGCCGACGGCGACACCATCGACGTCGAGCCCTGGCGGGCCGCCGCCTTCCCGGTCGTCAAGGACCTCGTCGTCGACCGCGGCGCCTTCGACCGGATCATCCAGGCCGGCGGCTACATCACGGCCCCCACCGGGTCCGCCCCCGAGGCGCACGCCACCGCCGTGCCCAAGGCCGACGCCGACTTCGCCTTCGAGCACGCGGAGTGCATCGGCTGCGGAGCGTGCGTGGCGGCCTGCCCGAACGGCTCCGCCATGCTCTTCACCTCAGCCAAGGTCAACCACCTGGGCGTCCTCCCGCAGGGTTCGCCGGAGCGCGAGTCCCGCGTACTCGACATGGTGGCCCGGATGGACGAGGAGGGCTTCGGCGGCTGCACCCTGACCGGCGAGTGCGCCACCGCCTGCCCCAAGGGCATCCCGCTGCCGTCGATCGCCGCGATGAACAAGGAGTGGCTGCGGGCGGTCCGCAAGGGCTGAGCCGCGCCCCGGCCCCGGCCCTCGGCCCCAGACCCGGGCCCAGGCCCCGCCCCCGGCGGAGCCTGGGCCGATCGGCTGACCCGATGCGCCGACCGGGCGCTCATCCGGGATCCGCACCGTGCCGCGTCCGGGCGGCGCACGGCCCGTGGCGGACAGTGGCCGCATGCCACAAGCCCCCGCCGGGTCCGGACCGCGCCGCCGCACCGTGCTGGCCGCAGCCCTCGCCCCGCTCGCGGTGGCCGGCTGCTCCCCGGACGGCCACCCCCGCGGCCCCGCCCCCGGCGCGCAGCCCGTGCCCAAGGACGCCCTGATCATGGTGATCCGGCACGCGGAGAAGCCGTACGCCGGTGACTGGGGCCGGGACGAGGAGGGCGAGGACGACCCCGGTTCGCTGGCCAGGCGCGGCTGGCGCCGGGCCGCGGAGCTCTCGCGGCTCTTCCCTCCGGCCCGCGGTTCCGCACTGCCCCGCCCCGGCGCCGTCTTCGCGGCCGGCGGCAAGGTCGCGGCCCCCGCCCGGTGCAGGCAGACCGTGGCCGCACTGGCCACCGCACTGCGCACCCCCGTCCGCGCCGACTTCGCCGTCGGTGCCGAACCGGCCCTCGCACACGCCGCGCTGGCCGCCCCGATGCCCGTACTGGTCTGCTGGGAGCACACCGGAATCCCCCGCCTGGTCCGGGCCCTCGGCGCCCACGAGGTCGTCGGCGTCCCCGCGGCCTGGCCGCCCGATCGCTACGACCTCGTCTGGCAGTTCACCCGCGGCCGGGGCCGGTGGAGCTTCCGCGAACTGCCACAGCACCTGCTGCCGGGCGATGCCTGAGCCTCGGAAACCCCGATACGGCTCGTTCCCGGCGGAGTCCACGATCAGCGGATCACCATTGACCCAGACCACCAGCCGGTCCGGGCACTCCCTCGGGGACCTTCCCGAGCGCCCGCATCAGATAGCCCGCCGTACGGCTGCCCGCCGTGCCGGCCACCTCCGCCGGGGTGCCCGCCGCCACGATCCGGCCGCCCTCCGTGCCACCGCCCGGGCCCAGGTCGATGACCCAGTCCGCGCCCGCCACCACCGCCATGTCGTGCTCCACGACCACCACCGAGTGCCCCGCGTCCACCAGCCCGTGCAACTGCCGCAGCAGCACCCGGACATCGGCCGGATGCAGCCCGGTCGTCGGCTCGTCCAGCAGATACAGCGTGTGGTCCCGGCGCAGCCTCTGCAGCTCCGTGGCCAGCTTGATCCGCTGTGCCTCGCCGCCCGACAGCTCGGTGGCCGGCTGCCCCAGCCGCAGGTAGCCCAGCCCGATGTCCTCCAGCGCCCGCAGGCTGCGCGCCGCCGCCGGCACCTCCGCGAAGAATCCGGCCGCCGACTCCACCGTCAGCGCCAGCACCTCCGCGATGTTCAGGCCCGCGTACCGGACCTCCAGGGTCTCGGCGTTGTACCGGGCGCCCGCGCACTGCGGGCACGGGGAGTACGTGCTCGGCAGGAACAGCAGCTCCACCGAGACGAAGCCCTCGCCCTGGCACGTCTCGCACCGGCCGCCCGCCACGTTGAAGGAGAACCGGCCCGCCTTCCAGCCCCGCGCCTTGGCCTCCGGCGCAGCTGTGAAGAGCCTGCGCACCACGTCGAACAGGCCCGTGTACGTCGCCAGGTTGGACCGAGGGGTGCGGCCGATCGGCTTCTGGTCGACCTCCACCAGCCGCCGTACGGGGAAGTCCGCTTCCGCGAGCCGCTCTTCGACCTCCCGGGCCAGCGCCTGCCCCACCAGCGTGGACTTCCCCGACCCCGACACACCGGTCACCGCCGTGAACACGCCCAGCGGGAACTCGGTACTGACATCACGAAGGTTGTGCCGGTCGACGCCACTGAGCCGCACCGTCCCGGTCGCCTCCCGCACCCGGCGCCCGGCGGCCACCGGCTCCCGCCCCGCGAACAGGTGCCGGGCCGTCGCCGACTCCGGTACACCGGCGAGCGACTCCGGCCGCCCGCTGTACAGCACCCGGCCGCCGTGCTCCCCGGCCAGCGGCCCCACGTCCACCAGCCAGTCCGCGTGCCGCGCCACATCCAGATCGTGTTCCACGACGAACACCGTGTTCCCCGCTGTCTTCAGCCGGTCCAGTACGCCGAGCAGCGCCTCGGTGTCGGCCGGATGCAGCCCCGCCGACGGCTCGTCCAGTACGTACACCACGCCGAACAGCCCCGACCGCAGCTGCGTCGCCAGCCGCAGCCGCTGGAGCTCGCCCGTGGACAGGGTGGGCGCGGCGCGGTCCAGGCTCAGATAGCCGAGCCCCAGCTCGACGACGGGCCCGATCCGCGAGCGCAGGTCCTCGGCGAGCACCCGCGCAGCCTCCCCGCCCGCCTCTCCGCCCGCCTCAGCCCCCGCCTCCGCGTCCCTGGACGCGCCGGCCAGCACGCGGTCCAGGTCGGTCAGCGCCAGCGCCGCCAGTTCGGCGATGCCGTACCCCGCGAAGGTCACCGCCAGCGCTTCCGGCCGCAGCCGCCGCCCTTCGCACACCGGGCAGGGGGAGTCGGCGAGGAAGCTCTCCGCGCGGGTCCGCAGGGTGGGGCTCTTGCTGTCGGAGAAGGTCCTCATCACATAGCGGTGGGCGCTCATGTACGTGCCCTGGTACGGCCGTTGGATCCGGTCGGCCTCGCGCACCGCGTGCACGGTCACCACCGGCTGCTCCTCGGTGAACAGGATCCACTCGCGGTCCTTCGCCGGCAGCTCCCGCCAGGGCCGGTCCACGTCATGGCCCAGGGTCTCCAGGATGTCCCGCAGGTTCTTGCCCTGCCAGGCACCGGGCCAGGCGGCGATGGCGCCCTGACGGATGGACAGGCCCGGGTCGGGGACGAGGAGTTCCTCACTGGTGCGGTGGATCCGGCCCAGTCCATGGCACGAAGGGCAGGCCCCGGCAGCGGTGTTGGGGGAGAAGGCGTCGGAGTCGAGCCGCGCGGCTCCCGGCGGGTATGTCCCGGCCCGCGAGTAGAGCATCCGCAGCGAATTGGACAGCAGGGTCACGGTCCCGACCGAGGAGCGCGAGCCCGGCGAGGAACGGCGCTGCTCCAGGGAGACGGCGGGCGGCAGCCCCGTGATCGAGTCCACCTTCGGGGCGCCGATCTGGTGGATGAGCCGACGGGCGTACGGGGCCACGGACTCGAAGTACCGGCGCTGGGCCTCGGCGTAGATCGTGCCGAACGCGAGCGAGCTCTTGCCGGAGCCGGAGACCCCGGTGAACACGGTCAGCGCGTCGCGCGGGATGTCCACGTCGACGCCGCGCAGGTTGTGTTCGCGGGCTCCCCGGACGCGCACGTGGGAATCGCGGCCGTCGGGGGCGCGGGCGGAAGAGCCAGGGTCGGCGGGCTGGTGCATTCGTCCTATTTTAGAGCCTGGGCCGGGGAGTGAGGCCCGTGACCCGGGCCAGCCTGCGATAGGAGTCCACCAGCGCCGCCCGGTCGTACGTGGAGGTGGTGACCAGCAGTTCGTCCGCGCCGGTCAGCTCGGCGACCTCCGACAGCTCCGCCGCGACCTGCTCCTCGGTGCCGTGCACGTGCCCGGCCAGTGCCCCCTCGTACAGCTGCCGCTCCTTCGGGGCCATGACCAGGGCCTCGACCTCCTCGGCCGACCGGAGCGGCGGGAAGCTGCCCCGGGTGCGGGAATGGGCGAGGGACCACGCCTCCGGGATCAGGATCCGGCGGGCGTCCGCGGCGGTGGCGGCCACCGCCACCGTCCCCGAGACCACCACGTACGGCTCCGCACCCCAGGCGGTGGGCCGGAAATCCTTGCGGTACGCCTCGACGACGTCCGCGACCTTGCCGCGGGCCCGCAGGTCTCCCACGACGAGCGGCAGCCCGGCCCGCGCGGCGATCCCGGCGCCTTCGCCGGTGGCCAGCACGTAGGCCGGTATCCGCAGCCCCTCGGCGGGGCGGGCGTGTACCTCGGGATGCGCCTGCTGGCTGCCGTCGAGCCAGCCCAGCAGCTCGGCCAGCTGCTCCTCGAACAGGCCGGCGTCGCCGATGTCCCGGCCCAGGGCCCGCCGGATGCCGTTGGTGAATCCGACCGAGCGGCCGAGCCCCATGTCGATCCGGCCGGGGAACAGTGCCTCCAGGACCCCGAACTGCTCCGCGACCACCAACGACTGGTGGTTGGGCAGCATGACCCCGCCCGTGCCCACCCTGATCCGCCGGGTGGCTCCGGCGACGGCGGCGGCCAGCACGGTCGGCGCGGAGCCCGCGACCCCGGGCACGCTGTGGTGTTCCGATACCCAGAAGCGGTGGTAGCCGAGCTCCTCGGCCGTCCGGGCCAGGTCCAGGGTGTCGCGCAGGGCCTCCGGGGCCGGGTGGCCCTCACGGGTGCGGGACCGGTCGAGTATCGAGAGTTTCCGGATCACACAGGTCTCAACGTCCCGGGGCCGTGAGGATTCCCGCGACTCGGCCTGAGCGGCCTCGGGGAAGTAGGGCACGTCCCCGAGGCCGCTTAGGGTTGCGGGATGAGCGGGAACACCCACCGGCCGCTGGCCGTCTTCGACATCGACAACACCCTGGCGGACACGGGGCACCGCCAGCACTTCCTGGAGCGCCGTCCCCGCGACTGGACCGGCTTCTTCGCCGCGGCCCCGGCCGATCCGCCGCTCGGGCGCGGAGTGGCGCTGGCGGTGGAGAGCGCGGCCGACTGCGAGGTGGTGTACCTGACCGGCCGTCCCGAGCGCTGCCGGGCGGACACGGAGGACTGGCTCGTCCGGCACGGCCTGCCCGAGGGCCGGCTGTGGATGCGCGGGAACCAGGACCGGCGGCCGGCCCGGACGACCAAGCTGGAGGTACTGAAGCGGATCGCCCGGGGCCGGGAGGTGCGCATGCTCGTCGACGACGACGAACTGGTCTGCCAGGCCGCCCGCGCCACCGGATTCCGGGTCGTCCTGGCCGACTGGGCGGCGGACGCGCCCGAACTCCAGGCGGCCCAGGAGGGTGAAGGCCGGACCTGAGCGTGCGGGGGAGCCGGGTCAGTCCTCGCCCTCCAGGCGGAAGCCGACCTTGAGCCCCACTTGGTAGTGGGCGATCTCGCCGTTCTCGATGTGCCCGCGTACCTGGACGACCTCGAACCAGTCGAGGTTTCGCACGGTCTGGCCCGCACGGGCGATCCCGTTGCGGATGGCCTGATCGATGCCCTCGTGGGCGGTGCCGACGATTTCGGTCACCCGGTACGTGTGATTGGACATGGGGGTCTCCCGACACTGGGGTGGCTTCTGCCTCGTTCTACGGTGCCCCAGTAAGTCCGGCTCCGCGAACTTTGCGGGAACAGTCCCGAGCGAAAGGCCCTTGACCCGCCCATTGGTCTATGCCAATTTCAAGCCATCCCGGGTTCCGTCCCCAGAAGGTGGCCTTTTCGTGAAGATGCGCTTCCTCGCCGTGTGCACCGCCCTCGCGGCCGCGACCGCCCTGACGGGCTGCGGCCGGTCGGGTGACCCGGCCGGGGGGTCGCAGAAGGTGACGCTCTGGCTGATGAAGGGCAGCGCCTCGGAGGACTTCATCGGAAAGTTCACCACGTCCTTCGAGCGGGAACACCCGGGTGTCGACCTCGACGTCAGGATCCAGGAGTGGACGGGCATCGGCGACAAGGTGAACGCCGTGCTGCAGGGCCGGAGCGAGGAGGGCGCCGACGTCATCGAGGTGGGCAACACCCAGGTCGCCCAGTACATCGAGACGGGCGGCCTCTCCGAGCTCACCCTCGAAGGCCTGCGCGAATGGGGCAGCAAGGACTGGCTCAGGGGCCTCTCCGACCCGGGAAGCGTCAACGGCGCCCAGTACGGCGTCCCGTGGTACGCCGCGAACCGGGTGGTGATCTACAACAAGGACCTCTTCGCGAACGCAGGCATCAAGACCACGCCCAAGACCCGGGCGGAGTGGATCCAGACCACCCAGAAGCTCGACAAGGCCGGCCAGCAGGGCATCTACCTCGCCGGCCAGAACTGGTACGTCCTCGCCGGCTTCATCTGGGACGAGGGCGGCGAACTGGCCATCGAGACCGGTGGCCGCTGGGTCGGCAGCCTCGACGACGAGAAGGCCCTGGCCGGCATGGAGTTCTACAAGCAGCTCCAGGGTCTGGGCAACGGCCCCAAGGACGCCGACGAGGAGACGCCCCCGCAGTCGGAAGTCTTCGCCGGCGGCCAGGTCGCCCAGATCATCGCCCCGCCCGGCCAGGCCGCCGCGATCGAGGCGGCCAACCCCGCGCTCAAGGGCAAGCTGGGCTACTTCCCGATCCCCGGCAAGACCTCCGACAAGGCGGGCGCCGTGTTCACCGGCGGCTCGGACCTGATCATCCCGGAGAGGACCCGGCAGCGGAAGGAGGCCGTGGCCGTGATCACCGCGCTGGTCAGCGAGAAGTGGCAGACCGAACTCGCCCGCACGATGAGCTACGTGCCGAACAAGACCACCCTGGCGCACGTGGTCGAGGGCAACGACGGCGCCGCCAGCATGGCCGTCGGAGCCGCCATGGGCAGGGCCACCCCGAAGTCCGCCCGCTGGGCCGAGGTCGAGGCGAAGAACCCGATCAAGCCCTTCATGACGGCCGTCCTCACCGGCCGGGACCCCAAGCAGGCGGCCAGGGCGGCCTCCGACACCATCAGCAAGGTACTCAGCTCCGACCGCTGACCCGGCCGGTTCCACGGACCGCCGCCGGGAGCACCGCTGAGTTCAGCGTCCGCACATCCGCGTGCCGCTGAGCGGTCATGTCGAATCCAGCCGGTGACGGAAGAAGTAAAGGAGCCAGGTCGCACACCTGCCGGCCTGGCTCCCCGTGCCCGGATCAGGAGCCGCCATGACCATCGCACCCCTGTCCCCGTCCCCCCTTTCCCCGGCCGCCGCCCCAGCGGCCGCACTCGCCCCGGCCGCCACGGGCACCGCCCCGGCCGACGGGCCCCGCTACGCCGTGCGCCTCGCCCGCAACGAGGACGAGGTACGCGCCGCCCAGAGCCTGCGCCACCAGGTCTTCGCCGGCGAGCTCGGCGCCCGCCTGGACGGGCCCGAGCCCGGCCTCGACGTCGACGCCTTCGACGCCTACTGCGACCACCTCCTCGTCATCGACGAGGAGCGCGAGCAGGTCGTCGGCACCTACCGGCTGCTGCCCCCGGAGCGTGCCGCCGTCGCAGGGCGCCTCTACTCCGAAGGCGAGTTCGACCTCTCCGCCCTCGCCCCCATCCGTCCCGACCTGGTCGAGGTCGGCCGCTCCTGCGTCCACCCCGACCACCGCAACGGCGCCGTCATCGCCCTCATCTGGGCCGGCCTCGCCCGCTACATGGAGCGCTCCGGGCACAACTGGCTCGCCGGCTGCTGCTCGATACCGCTCGCCGACGGCGGGGTCCTGGCCGCCGCGACCCGTGAGGCCGCCCTGGCCCGCGCCTTCGCCCCCGAGGAGTACCGGGTCACCCCCCACCTCCCCTGGAACCCCGAGGGCATCACCTTCCCCGCCCGCATGGAGCTGCCCCCGCTGCTGCGCGGCTACCTGCGCCTGGGCGCCTGGGTCTGCGGCGAGCCCGCCCTCGACGCCGAATTCGGCTGCGCCGACCTCTACGTACTGCTCTCCCTGCGCCGCACCAACCCGCGCTACCTCAAGCACTTCCTCTCGCTCGTCCCGGGCGCATGAGCGTCTGGCTGCCCACCTCGCCCTGCACCCCCGAGGCCTGCGCCGGCCATGAGGGGAGCACCGCGAGCGTCCCGCGCGCGGTGCTCCGGCTCACCGCCGCCATCGCCCTGATCCTGGCCGGGATCCTCGGCGCCCCGCCCCTGCGGCTGCTTCCCGCCCGGCCCCGGCACGCCGTCGTGCGGGCCTGGGCTGCCGCGCTGGTACGGGCCTTCGGCATACGGATCACCGTGCACGGCAGCCCCGGCCCGGGCGGCGGCCGCCTCGTCGTCGCCAACCACATCTCCTGGCTGGACATCCCGCTCGTCGCCGCCGTCCTGCCCTGCCGGATGCTCGCCAAGAGCGACATCCGGGCCTGGCCGGTCCTCGGCCGCCTCGCCGGGCAGGCCGGAACCCTGTTCATCGAACGCGACCGGATCCGCGCCCTGCCCGCCACCGTCGAGAGCGTCACCGGAGCGCTGCTGGCCGGCGACCGGGTCACGGTCTTCCCCGAGGGCTCCACGTGGTGCGGGCGCGCCCAGGGCACCTTCCGCAGGGCCGCCTTCCAGTCGGCCCTGGACGCACGGGTGCCCGTACAGCCCATCCGCCTCACGTACCTGCGGTGCGACGGGCAAACGGCCGGGGAGCCCGCCTTCGTCGGGGACGACCCGCTGACCGCCTCGCTCTGGCGGATCGCCCGGGCCCGCGGAATACGGGCCGAGGTCACGCTGCTGCCGCGGATCCCGCCGGGCCGTCACACGGACCGGCGGGACCTCGCGGCCGCCGCTCAGACGGCGATCACCACCGCCTCACACCCACTGCCGCTCCCGGGCGTACCCACTCAGCCCGCCAAACCGTCGGCGACCGACAAGGACAGTGCGAAACGGCCGTCCGCGTCCGTCCACCACTGGATCAGCTCCAGTCCCGCGGACGCCAGTTCCTTCCGCACCCCCTCCTGACGGAACTTCGCGGACACCTCCGTCAGGATCTCCTCACCCGCCGCGAACGGCACCACCAGATCCAGGGCCCGGATCTTCACCACGGCCTCGGACCGGGCCCGCAGGCGCATCTCGATCCACTCCTGCTCCCGGTTCCACACCGCCACGTGCTGGAAGTCGGCGGTGTGGAAGTCAGCGCCCAACTCCCGGTCGATGACGGCCAGTACGTTCTTGTTGAACTCGGCCGTCACCCCCTGCGCGTCGTCGTACGCCGCCACCAGCACGGCCTCGTCCTTGACCAGGTCCGTGCCGATCAGCAGCGTGTCTCCGGGCGAGAGCATCGCCCGCACGGACGCCAGGAACACCGCCCGCTCCGGTGGCAGCAGATTCCCGATCGTGCCGCCCAGGAACACCACCAGCCGGGGCCCGGGGGACTCCGGCAGACGCAGCGCCGCCGTGAAATCGGCCAGCAGGGCGTGCACCCGCAGCCCCGGATGCGCCGCCAGCAGCGTCTCGGCCGCACCGGCCAGGGCGCTCTCGCTCACGTCCACCGGGATGTAGGTGTCCAGCGCGGGCATCGCCTCGATCAGGTGCCTGGTCTTCTCCGAGGAACCGGAGCCCAGCTCCACCAGGGTCCGGGCCCCGCTCGCCGAGGCGATCTCCTGCGCCCGCTCCAGCAGGATCTCCCGCTCCGCGCGCGTGGGGTAGTACTCGGGCAACCGCGTGATCTCCTCGAAGAGTTCACTGCCCCGCGCGTCGTAGAACCACTTGGGCGGCAGCGCCTTGGGGGTCTGGGTCAGCCCGTGCAGCACATCCGCGCGCAGCGCGGCCTCCGCGGCGTTCTCGTCGAGGGTCCGGGTCATCTGGAAGTCGTTCACGAGCGCTCCTTCTCCCTCATCGGGGTCTCCTTGAGCGGGGTCAGCTCGACCCGGGCAGGGGTGGCGGTCAGCAGGGTCCGGTCGGGTACTTCGCACCAGCGGGAGTCGTCGTCGTACGGCTCGGACGCCACGACCACGCGCCCCGTCTGCGGGTCGGTCAGATACCAGAGCGAATCGCCCCAGGCCGTCGCCGCGATGGCGGCGCCGTCCGTCAGCAGCAGGTTCAGCCGGGAACCGGGAGCGGCCACGGCCAGCTGCCGGACCGGCTCGGCCAGTGCCGTGCCCAGATCGTCCCCGGCCCGCAGCCGGTGCAGGACCAGCGCCCAGACCAGCGCCGAATCCGTGCGCGCCTCCAGCTGCAGCAAATCCTCGGGCGGCAGGCCGAGCGCGAGCGGAGCCGCCGAGTCCGGCCAGTCCCGTATCGCGCCGTTGTGGCTGAACAGCCACGGCCCGTCCCCGAACGGCGCTGCCGCGGCCTCACCGTCGGCCCCGGGCCGCGTGGCGTCCCGTACGGCGGCCAGCGCGGCCCGGCTGCGTACCACGCGGGCGAGATCGGCGAAGGTCAGGTCGGACCAGATCGGCCCGGCCCTGCGGTAGCGGGCCGGCACCGGGTCGTCGTCGGCGTACCAGCCGACGCCGAAGCCGTCGACGTTGACCGTGCCGTTGCGCTGGCGGCGCGGCTCCCAGGACTGGTGGACCAGCGAGTGCTCCGGCTCGCTCAGCAGCCGCCCGAGCGCCACCACCGGGCCCACATAGGCGAGATGACGGCACATCAGACGTCCCTCGCGGTTCGGAAGCCGGAGAATATCTGCCGTCGCACCGGCAGGTCCCAGTTGCGGAAGGTCCCCCGGCAGGCCACCGGGTCCACCGCGAACGAACCGCCTCGCAGCACCTTGTGCTCCGGCCCGAAGAACACCTCCGAGTACTCGCGGTACGGGAAGGCCCGGAACCCCGGGTACGGCAGGAAATCGGAGGCGGTCCACTCCCACACGTCGCCGATCAGCTGGCGCACCCCCAGCGGGGAGGCCCCGGCCGGGTAGCTGCCCGCCCGGGCCGGGCGCAGGTGGCGCTGGCCCAGGTTGGCGTGGACGGGCGTGGGGTCGCCGTCGCCCCACGGGTAGCGGGTCGAGCGGCCGCTCACCGGATCGTGCCGGGCGGCCTTCTCCCACTCGGTTTCCGTGGGCAGCCGGCGCCCCGCCCAGCGGGCGTAGGCGTCCGCCTCGTACCAGCTGACGTGCAGCACCGGCTCCTCGCCCGGCACCGGCTCGGTGACCCCGAAGCGGCGGCGCAGCCACTGCCCGCCCTCGCGGTGCCAGAACAGCGGCGCCCCGATGTCGTGTTCGCGGATCTGCTCCCAGCCCGCAGGCGCCCACCAGCGGGGCTCGCGGTAGCCGCCGTCCGCGATGAACGCCTCGTACGCGGCATTGGTCACCGGCACGGTGTCGATCCAGAACGGCGGCGTGTTCCGGGTGTGCGCGGGACGCTCGTTGTCCAGCGACCACGGTTCGGCCGAGGTTCCCATGGTGAACGGGCCGCCGGGAACCAGCACTTCGGCCGCGAGCGGCGGATCGTAGTCGGGATCCGGGTCCGGTGCGGTCAGTACGGGAGCGCCCCGCCTGAGCTGATGGGTGATCAGCATGGTCTCGTCGTGCTGCTGTTCGTGCTGGGCGATCATCCCGAAAGCGAAGCCCGAGTCCAGCAGCGCCGTACCCTCCAGCGGAGTGCGCTCCAGCAGGTCGAAGACCCTGCCGCGCACCTCGGACGCGTAGCGGCGGGCCTCCTCGGGCCCCAGCAGCGGCAGCTTCGGCCGCTCGGAACGGGGATGCTCGAACGCGTCGTAGAGCGAATTGATCTCGGGGCGCATGGACTCGCGCCCCGCGACGTTGCGCAGCAGCCAGAGCTCCTCCTGGTTCCCGATGTGCGCCAGGTCCCAGACCAGCGGGGACATCAGGGGGGAATGCTGCGCGGTGAGGTCCTCGTCGGTCACGGCGTCGGTCAGCGAAGCCGTACGGGCCCGTGCGGCGGTCAGCGCGGCGGCCGCCCGTTCCCGCAGGCCGGGGTGGGATTCGGTGGTCACAGCCGGGCCTCCCTCGCGGCGGGCCGCGGCTGGGGCGGGTCGTCGGCCGGGCTGCGGCCGCGCAGGACGAAGCGCTCGGAGAAGGCGCCGACGGTCTCCCGGACGTGCGCGCTCGCGCCCAGCCGGGGCAGCGCCTCGGAGGCGGCCCGGAAGCAGGCCTTGGCGGCCGCCCGCAGCTCCGGATCGGACAGGCCGCGGCGGGCGGCGGACCGCCAGAGCGGATTGTGCGGCGCGGGACCGGAGCCGTAGGTGTCGGCGAGTCCCTTCGCGACCCGGTACGCGGTCTCGGCCGCCTCCGGATCGTCGAACAGCGCGTGCACGACGGCGACCGGGACCAGCCAGCCGTCGTCACCGGGCTGGGCGTCGATCATCCGCAGCTCCAGGTGGCCGCGTGGCCGCACGGGAGGGAACAGCGTGGTCAGGTGGTAGTCCAGGTCCTCCGCGGTGGGGGGCCGCAGCCCGGGGTGGCCGTCCGTGCGCAGCCAGTCGCGGAAGGTCATGCCGCGCGGGAGCGTCCACGGCTCGCCGTCGTAGGACCGTACGCACATCACCTCGGTGTCCAGTGCCTGGCGGGTCCAGCTGTCGCGCGGCGGGCCGTCCAGCGGCGGGGCGAGCGCACGCCGGCCGGCGTCGATGTCGGCCCAGGTGCCCTGGCGGGCACAGCGCCATCCGGCGTACGGGCCCTCGTGCGCGGGCGAGTTGGCGAAGGAGGCCACCAGGACCGCGCCCAGCAGGTGCGCCAGCCGCCAGCGCCGGCCGTGGCCGAGTACGTCCGGCTCCTCGTGCCCGGCGTCCACACAGACCTGTACGGAGGCGGAAGCGCACATCATGGCGCGCCCGGCCGGGCCGGTGCGGTCGAAGTAGGCCTCCATCGCGTCGTAGCGGGGGCTGGCCAGCAGCCGGCGGTACGGGCGGCGGGAGTCGCGGCCGTGGCCGTGCAGGACCAGGCCCTGGGTGAGCAAGGCGGCCCGTACGGCGGTGAGGTCGTCCTGCAGGCTGTCCACGCAGCCGCTGAGGGAGGTGGCGGGGGCCGAGCTGAGCTCCAGCTGGCCGCCGGGTTCCACGGTCACCCGGGAATGCAGGGGAAGGGCGCGGGCGGCGGCGTGCGCGGCGCGCAGCCGCTCGGGGGACAGGGGCTGACCGGGCCGTTCCGCGTCCAGGACCAGCCATTCGAGCTCGGCTCCGAGGAAGCGGGGCGGGCCGGTCTTGAAACAGATGCCGTGGACCAGGTCCTCGGCCTCGGTCTCGGTGATCGCGAGTGCGGGCGGACGGGCAGTGGGTGGAGCGGGTGAGTCCTGTGACATGACCGGGTCCTCGTCTCCTGTCGTCGGTCGTGACATCACCCGTCCCTACCCGCCCGCCGGGCACAAATGCCTTTGCCGCCGAGGCTGGTGGTGCAGAAGATGAAGGTGTGAGCAGCAGATTGCGCGAGATCGCGCGGGAGAACGCGGAGATCCTGGCGGCCGGTGGCTACCGGACGCAGTCGGGACGGCAGGTCGCGCTGGCCGCCGCCCTGGCGGAAGCCAAGGCAGGAACCAGGATATATGGACCAAACCGTGCCATTCCAGGCGAGGTGATCGCGGGTGGGGGCGGCGAGACGGCCGTCGAGGTCACCGATGAGAGCAGCACGGTCGCCGCCCGCAGGCTCGCGGCGGAGGGCCTGGGGCCGGTCCCGGAAGGCGCCGGGGTGGCCGTGTTGAACTTCGCTTCGGCCCGGAATCCCGGCGGCGGCTACGTCCGCGGCGCCAAGGCCCAGGAGGAGGCCCTGTGCCGCGCCTCGGCCCTGTACGAGACCCTGCTGGAGGCGCCGGAGTACTACGAGATCCACCGCGCGGAACGCAGCACCTTCTACACCGACCGGGTGATTCACTCACCCGGGGTGCCCGTCTTCCGCGACGACCGGGGCGCGCTGCTGGAGAACCCCTTCCGGGTCGGCTTCCTGACCTCCCCGGCCCCGAACGCGGGCACGATCCGGCGCCAGGAACCCGAGCGGGCCGCGGAGATCCCAGCGGCGCTGGCACGGCGGGCCGGGCTCGTCCTGGAAGTCGCCGCGCTGCACGGGTACCGGGGGCTGGTGCTGGGCGCGTGGGGGTGCGGGGTGTTCCGGAACGACCCGGCGGAGGTGGCGGAAGCCTTCCGGGGGCTGCTGGCGGGACGGTTCGCAGGGGTGTTCGACCGGGTGGTGTTCGGGATCCTGGACCGCGATCCGCGGACACGGGAGACCTTCGAGCGGGCCTTCGCGGCGTAGGGCCTGTCGTCACATTCCCGTCTGGCAGGATGCGGGCCAGGACGGTCGCGAGGAGCAGGACCACGACCGCGGCCACCAGGTAGGGGGCGCGCCGTCCCAGCCATTCGCCGAGGGACCCGCTGAAGGTGCGTTGGCCAACAGCATGCCGCCGATGGACCCGCTCAGCAGGGTCCCCACCACCTCTCCGCGGCTCGGGCAGCTGACCGGCTATCGCCAGCCGTAGCGCTCGCGCAGCCGGCCGACGACCAGCTGGAAGCGGCCCCGGTCCAGCGCGCAGGCCTCGCGCCGCATCCCCGACTCGTGCACCCGTAGTACCCGGTCGACGTCCACCCAGGACTCCCGCCCGGCGCTGTCCCACGGTCCCGTGCCGATCGGCACCCACTCCCGGTCGTGGTCGTGCCGCTTGCTGGACAGCTGTACGGCGAGCAGGGTCCGCCCGCCCGCCTCCCGGGCCACGACGAGCACCGGCCGGTCCTTGCCGCGGCCGTCGTTCTCCTCGAAGGGCACCCAGGTCCACACGATCTCACCGGGATCGGGGTCCCCGTCGGGGTCGGGAGCGTACGACGTCTGCACCGGGCCGATGGCCTGCGGATCGGCCTCGGTGGTGGCGGTGGCACCGTCACGGCCGGGCTGGTCGATGCGACCGTTGCTGGAGGTGCCGGAGTTGCTGTGGTGCGAAAGGGCCGTCATCCGGGTGAGGGTAGCGGGTCGGGGGGCTTCGGTTGGGGCGGGGCGGGATGTCCGCTGGGCGGCGTCAGGGACGTGCGCGGGGTCACGGCGGGCTGCTGTCCTTGGGCCCTACCCGCACCAGACAGCGACCAGAAGCCCATCGGCATCCGGGGCGCCCCAAATCGCTACGCGCTCCTCATGTCTCGGCGTCCGGCGGCCGTCCGGGGCTGGCAATAGGCCGCCCACGACCGGTGGTGTCTGAGGTCGGTGTGCGGCGATCGGTGGGTCAGTCCGTGACGAGGGCCATGATGAGGCCGTCGTAGCCTTTGCTGCCGACCGTCTGCAGGGCGGTGGCGGTCAGTTGGGGGTGCTCCGCGATGAGTTCGGTGAAGCGGCGGACGCCCTGTACGCGGGGGTCGGAGCTGGTGGAGTCGACCACGGCGCCGTCGCGGACGACGTTGTCGCCGATGATGACGCTGCCGGGGCGGGTGAGCTTGAGGGCCCATTCGAGGTACTGGGGATTGGACGGCTTGTCCGCGTCGATGAACACCAGGTCGAACGGGGCGACGTCCGTGAGCTCAGGGAGGAGGTCGATGGCCCGGCCGCGACGGATGTCGACGACCTGCTCCAGCCCGGCGCGTGCGATGTTCGCGGCGGCGACGTCGGCGCAGTGTTCGTCGACTTCCAATGTGACCAACTGCCCTCCTTCGGGAAGCGCGCGGGCGAGCCAGATGGTGCTGTAACCGCCCAGGGTGCCGATCTCCAGGATGGTGCGGGCCCCACGGATCCTGGCGAGGAGGTGGAGAAGCTTTCCCTGGTTCGGAGCGACCTGGTGGGCCGGCATCCCCGCCGCATCACTGTCCGCTGCGGCGGCCGTCAAGACCTCGTCCTCTGCGACCAGCAACCCGTCGAAGTAGGCGTCGACGGCCGTCCAGGTCTGCTGACCCACGGGGATCCCCTCTCATCGCGCTGCATTCCCAAAAGGAACTTACATCAGAACGGACCTCCTTCAACAGTTTGTTGTGTGCCTGTTCCCAGCCCCGGACGGGCGTCGGACGCTGAGACGTGAGGAGCGCGTAGCGATCTGGCGCGCCCCCGGATGCCGATGGGCTTCTGGTCGCTGTCTGGTGTGGGTTGGGGTGCGCCCGCGCCTCCGAAGCCCCCGGCCCCGCCCAGCCCCCACCTCACCCCGGCCGACGAGAGCCCCAGTCCTCCTCCGCCTCCAGTTGCGCCGCCAGCCCGAGCAGGGTCGGCTCCGATTCCGACGGGCCCAGAAGCTGTGCCCCCAGGGGCAGTCCGTCGGTCGTGAAGCCCGCCGGGACGTTCACGCCCGGCCAGCCCAGGACGTTCCACGTCCACGCGTACGGGCAGGCCGCGATCATCGCCCGGTCCGTGGCCATCGCCCCCAGCCCGGCCAGTGCCCCGATCCGCAGCGGCGGTGTGGCCGTCGTCGGGGTCAGGACCACGTCGAAGCGGCCGAAGATCTCGCCGACCCGCCGCCGCAGTACCGACTCCGCCCGGCGTGCGGCCCGCAGCGGCAGGCCGCCCAGGATCCGGCCCGTCCGCACGGCCTCGTGCGTGCGCGGGTCCAGCAGCGCGGGATCCGGCACCCGGGCCGCCCAGTCCCGTACGCCGCTGGTCGCCCGGGGGACGAAGGTCAGGCCGATCGGGCCGTAGCGCGGGTCTTCCGGGACCACTTCGTGGCCCAGCGACTCCAGCCGCCCGGCCAGTCGCTCCACCGCCGAACGGACCTCGGGATCAAGGGACTTGGGCGTCGCCGTGAAGGGCATGGCGAACGAGAGGGCGATCCGCAGCCGACGGGGGGTGCGGCGGGCCGCCTCGACCGCCGAGATGCGGGCCGGGCGGTGCAGGTCCTCGGGGTGCGGACCGCTCGCGGCGTCCAGCAGGAGCGCGGCGTCGGCGACCGTGCGGGCCAGCACGCCGTTGACGGTGAGCCCGTGGAACGACTCGGGCTCCGGCCAGGTGGAGATGCGCCCGCGCTGCGGCTTGACGCCTATCAGGTGGGTCCACGCCGCGGGGATCCGTACCGAGCCCGCTCCGTCGGACCCGAGCGCCGCCGGGACCAGCCCCGCCGCCACGGCGGTCGCCGAGCCGCCCGAGGAACCGCCGGGCGTGTAGGCGGGGTTCCAGGGGTTGCGGGTCCGGCCGAAGGCGTGCCCCTCGGTGAAGGGCCACTGGCCCAGCTCCGGCGTCTGGGTCTTGCCGACGATCACCGCGCCGGCCGCGCGCAGCCTTCGTACCGCTTCGCTGTCGGCGGTCTTGGGCGCGAAGTTCCCGGCGCAGCCGAAGGAGGTCACCTCGCCCGTCATGTCCATGTCGTCCTTGACGGCGATCGGGACGCCCAGCAGCGGCAGCCGCTCGCCTGCGGCCAGCCGCCGGTCCGCCGCGTCCGCCTCGGCCAGGGCGGCCTCGGTCCTTACGGTCCGGAAGGCGTTGAGCTCCGGCTGGGCGGCCGCGATCCGCCGCAGCGACTCCTCGGTCAACTGCCGTGCGGTGACGCTCCCTTCGGCGAGCGCAGCCGCCATCTCCACCAGGCCCGAGGGTCCGGCGGTGCCGGACGCGGACCTCGTGGCCGCCGAGACCGCTGACACCGAAGAACCCGTGACCGAAGAATCTGACACCGCGACCAACTCCCCCCATTACCGACCGGTAGGAAGACGGTAAGGGGGAGCGGTGGCGGTGACTAGATCCAGCCCTCCAGCGAAGCCATGAACCCGTCGAAATCGTCACGGTGGATGGTGTGCCCGGCCCCGGAGACCGAACGCACCTGGAAACCACGGCTCTTGAGGATCTCCGCCCGCTCCTTCGTGATCAGGGTGCTCGGATCGGCGAGCTGCACGAGCGAGGGGACCACCGGCGCGGCCGGCATCAGGTCGGCTCCCATCAGGGGACCGAGGCTCAGCGCGGTGGCCTCGTCCCACACCGCCAGGGTCGCCAGCTCGACGTCGACGTCCGCCTCCTCCCAGCGCGGGTTCATCGCCTGGATCTGCTCCTTGGGCGCCGACTTGAACTGGGCGAGCATCTCGGGACCGAAGCCCTCCATGGCGGCGAGGTACCACGCCGGGTCGGAGAACACCGCGCGCCGCGGCTTCAGCCGGTCCACCGCGAGCGACAGGGTCAGGCCGCCCAGGGAGTGCCCGATGGCGAGTTCGGCACCGGCCGGAAGCGTCTCGGCCACGTCGTCCGCGTAGAGCTTCGGGCTGTACTCGCCGCGGCTGCTGGCCCCGTGGCCCCGCAGGTCCACGGCGATGACGCGGTACCCGAGGCCGGCGAGGGCGGGACCGACCCGGCGCCAGGTGCGGTGGTCGGCCATGATGCCGTGGATCAGGAGGGCGACGCGGTCGCCCTCGCCCCAGGTCCGGGTGTGAAGCTGCACGGTGGTGCCTTTCTGCGGGAGAAGTAGTGGGAGGGGCAGTGGGGAACCGAGCGGTCAGCGCACGCTGCGGATCGGCTTCACGGCCAGGGCGCCCGCCACCGCCAGTACGGCGGCGACGATGAACAGGGCGGTGTACCCGCCGCTGAGCGAGACGATGACCGACGCGATGAACGGGGCGACGATCTGCGGGCCGGCGTTGGCGGCGCCCGCCACGAGGGCGCCGAAGACGAGGTACCCGGTGCGGTAGTCCTCTGAGAAGGCCGCGCCGACCAGCGCGCCCACAGTGGAGCCGAAGGGCAGGCCGAGGCCGACGGCTGCCGAGGCCTTGCCGCGGGCGCTCATCGGCACCCGGTCGGGGACCACGGACGTGATGGCGGCCTGGTAGACGTTCATGACGGCCTGACCGAGGCACCAGGCGATCGTGATCAGCAGGATCGTGTCGGCGAGGCCGAGCAGCAGCATCGCCGGTACGGCGGCGAGTCCGCCGCCGAGGATCCAGGGGTTGCGGCGTCCGCTGCGGTCGGACAGGGCTCCGGCGACCGGGTTGAAGACCGTCGCGAAGACCGCCGAGACCCCTGCGATCAGGCCGAAGTTCGCGACCTTGTCCGCCGGGTCGATGTCTTCCACCTGGAGCGCGAGCAGCACGCCGGCGACTCCGACGTAGAGCGCGTACATGGCGCTGTTGCCGACGAGCAGCAGCGGGAGCAGGCCGCGTCCGGGGCCGGAGGAGGCCGACGCGTCGGCGGCGCCGACGGCGGTGCCGGTGCCGGGGGAGGAAAGGGCCACGGTGCCCTCCTGGGCAGATGCGAGCGGATGAGGGGTGGAGTGCGGGGGGTGTGGCTGAGCTGGGATGACCGGGGTGAGCGGGGTGGACGAGGGGTGCGGACGAGGGGTGCGCGCCGCCCTGTCGCGACGGCGGGGGTGCGACGGAGCGCGACCGGGCGACGGCACGTCCGGGCACGACCGGACACGTCCGGCGGCAGACCTGTTGAGGCAGATGCGGCAGTCGGGTTACACGTGTCAATGAATCGTGTAACCACTGTCTAGCATTGGTTTCTGGCCATCCGCTAGCCCCCGGGCGCAACCGGTCTGGAAAGATGCCACGGCAATGTCACAGTCATCGAATTCGCCGAAGCCGCCCGCACCGGCCTCCGGGTCTCCCACGCCGCCGCCCCCCGTGCCGACCAGCGCCGACGTGGCCCGCCTCGCGGGCGTGTCGCGCGCGACGGTCTCGTACGTCTTGAACAACGCGGAAGCCGTGCGCATCAGCGAGCCGACCCGCCGCAAGGTCCGCGAGGCCGCCGAGGAGCTCGGGTACGTGCCGCACGCGGCCGCCCGCAGCCTTCGCGCGGGACACACCCGGATCGTGCTGCTGCCCACCTCGCACGTGCCGGTCGGACCGCTGTACAGCACCTTCCTCAACGAGCTCCAGTGGGCGCTGCGCCGCCTCGACTACACCGTCGTCCAGTACGGGAGCCTCGGCCTGGGCGGCGACGAGGCCGTGCGCGCCTGGGCGGAGCTGCGTCCGGTGGCGGTGATCTCGCTGGGCGAGATCGCGCTCTCGGCGCGCAACGTCGCCACCCTCAAGCGGGCCGGGGCCCGCGCGGTGATAACGATGGGCCCGGTCGGCGTGCCGGGGGCGCACGCCCTGGTCATGAACCAGGAGGAGGTCGGCGCCCGGGCCGCCGCCCATCTGGTCGAGCGCGGTCGGCGGCGGATCGGAGTGATCGTGCCCGAGGAGGACGGACTCGAACTGTTCTCCGCGCCCCGGCTGGCGGGCGCCCGCTCGGTGACCGGGACCGGAACCGGTGCCGGTGCGGGGGTCCGGGTCGAGGCCCTCCCGATGGCCTACTCCGAGGAGTCGGCCGCGGCGCTCGCGGCCCGCTGGCGCGGGCTCGGGCTCGACGCGGTGTTCGCGTACAACGACGAGTACGCGATGCTGCTGATGCGCGCCTTCCAGGACGAGGGGCTGCGCATCCCCGAGGACGTCGCCGTCATCGGCGCCGACGACCTGCTCATCGGGCGGCTGCTGCGGCCCCGGCTGAGTACGGTGCAGATCGAGATGCCGACCGGTGACCACCTGGCGTCGCTGGTGGACCGCGCGGTGCGGGAGCCGTCGGAGATCACGGAGCGGCACGACCTGATGGCCGCCGCGGCCGTCCACCGGGAGTCGACCTGACGGTCCCGGGATCCCGCCGGACCGGATCCGGCGCCCGGACCGGATCCGGACCGGACCCGGCGCCCGGGCCTGGGGGCCGTTGACAGGCGGTGACCTGCGGACGGAGACTTCGGGCGCGCCCCACCCGGCGCGCCCGGCGGCGTTCTGCGGTGCCCACACAGGCAGCGATGCGCCACCGCCCGTACGGATCCGCCCAGGAGCGACCCCATGAGCATCCGCACCGTCCGCGACGTCTACGTCGTCGACGCCGTCCGCACCCCGATCGGTAAGTTCGGCGGGGCCTTCGCCGGGGTCCGGCCGGACGACCTCGCCGCGCACGTGGTGCGCGCGCTGGTGGACCGTACGCCCGACCTGGACCCGGCGCGCATCGACGACGTCGTCTTCGGCGACGCCAACGGCGCCGGCGAGGACAACCGCGACGTCGCGCGGATGGCCGTGCTGCTCGCCGGGCTCCCGGTCAGCGTCCCCGGGGTCACCGTCAACCGGCTCTGCGGATCCGGCCTCGAAGCCGTGATCCAGGCCGCCCGCGCCATCGCGCTCGGCGACGCCTCCGTCGCCATCGCGGGCGGCGTCGAGTCGATGACCCGCGCGCCCTGGGTGGTGCAAAAGCCCGAACGGACCTTCCCCGCGGGCCACCAGCAGATGTGGTCCACCACGCTCGGCTGGCGGATGACCAACCCGCGCATGCCCGCGGAATGGACCGGCTCGCTCGGCGAGGGCGCCGAGCTGGTGGCCGACAAGCACGGCATCACCCGCGAGGCGCAGGACGCCTTCGCCTTGGAGAGCCACCACAAGGCCGCGGCCGCCTGGGCCGCCGGGCTGTACGACGACGAGGTCGTGCCGTACGCGGGCGTGGACCTGGTACGGGACGAGTGCATCCGGGAGGGTTCCACGCCCGAGGCGCTGGCCCGGCTCAAGCCCGCCTTCCGGGCGGACGGCAGCGGCACGGTCACCGCGGGCAACGCCTCGCCGCTCAACGACGGTGCCGCCGCACTGCTGCTGACGGACGAGGCGGGGCTGGCCGCCACCGGAAGGGAGCCGCTCGCCCGGATCAGTGCCTCCGCCGTCACCGGGATCGAGCCGCAGCTCTTCGGCCTGGGCCCGGTGGACGCCGTCCAGCGGGCACTCGGCAAGGCCGGCCGGGGCTTCGCCGATCTCACCACCTTCGAGCTCAACGAGGCTTTCGCCGCCCAGGCGTTGGGCTGCCTCGCGTCCTGGCCGGAGCTCGACCCGGCCGTGGTCAACCCGCGCGGCGGGGCCATCGCGATCGGTCACCCGCTCGGCGCGTCGGGGGCCAGACTGGCCGGCTCGGTCGCGCACCAGCTGGCGGCGGCGGGCTCCGGTACCGGCATGGCGGCGCTGTGCATCGGGGTGGGGCAGGGCATCGCGCTCGTCCTGGAGCGCTGAACCCGTCGGCGGTGAACTCGCCGCCTCCGTGCGGTCGTCGATCGTTTCCGGACAGGGTCCATCGCCAACTGCCCAATAACTGAACAGAAGTTGGTGCCTCCGGTCTGGCACGATGGCGCGTGCTGCCGCCCCCCCGCCCCGCCCATCCCCACCGGAGGCCCCGCGCCATGCCGCTTCTCGATCCGACGCTCTGGCAGGACGGACCCACCCTCACCGGCGGCGCCGCCGCGGTCGTCGAACCCGCCACCGGCCGTACCCTCGCCACCGTCGACCTGGCCGCCCCCGCCGACGTCGCGGACGCCGCCCTGCGGGCCCGGGCCGCGCAGCAGGACTGGGCGCGCGCCACCCACCTGGAGCGCGCGGCCGTGCTGCGCCGCGCCGGGGACCTGTTCGCCGCGCACGCCGGGGAACTGCGGGAGTGGCTGGTGCGGGAGTCCGGTTCGATACCGGGCAAGGCCGACTTCGAGCTGCACGTCGCCGCGCAGGAGTGCTACGAGGCCGCCGCCCTGGCCTCGCGCCCCACCGGTCAGGTGCTGCCGAGCGAGGCGCCCCGGCTGTCCTTCACCCGGCGGGTGCCGGCCGGGGTGGTCGGGGTCGTGGCCCCGTTCAACGCCCCGCTGATCCTTGCGATCCGCTCGGTCGCGCCCGCGCTGGCCCTCGGCAACGCGGTGCTGCTCAAGCCGGACCGGCGCACCGCCGTCTGCGGCGGCCTCGCCCTGGCCGCCGTGTTCGCCGAGGCCGGCCTGCCGGGCGGGCTGCTGCACGTCCTGCCGGGCGGCGCCGAGACCGGGGCCGCGGTGGTCGCCGACCCCCGGGTGCGGGTGGTGTCCTTCACCGGATCCACCGCCGCCGGCCGGTCGGTCGCGGAGCTGGCGGGCCGTCATCTCACTCGCGCCCACCTGGAGTTGGGCGGGAACTCGGCCCTCGTCGTGCTCCGCGACGCCGATGTCGAGGCAGCCGTGGCCCAGGCCTCCTGGGGTTCCTTCTTCCACCAGGGCCAGATCTGCATGACGGCCGGACGCCACCTCGTCCACGCCTCGCTCTACGACGAGTACGTGGAGCGCCTCGCCGTGCGCGCCGAGGCGCTGGCGGTGGGGGACCCCTACCGCGAGCAGGTCCACCTGGGCCCGCTGATCGACCGGGCCCAGGTGGAGCGCGTACACGCGCTGGTGGAGGCCAGCACCGGGCAGGGCGCCAAGCTCGTCGCGGGCGGTACCCACCGGGACCTCTTCTACCGCCCGACGGTGCTGGCGGGCGTCGCCGACGACACGCCCGCCTACGCGGAGGAGGTCTTCGGCCCGGTCGCGCCCGTACGCTCCTTCGCGACGGAGGAGGAGGCGGTGGCCCTGGCCTCGGCGGGTCCGTACGGCCTCTCCCTCGGGATCGTGACCAGGGACGCGGCGCGCGGGCTGGACCTGGCCGAGCGGATCCCGACCGGGATCGCGCACGTCAACGACCAGACGGTCAACGACGAGGCCGTCGCCCCGTTCGGCGGTGTGGGTGCCTCCGGCACCGGTGCCCGTTTCGGAGGCGAGGCGAACCTGGACGCCTTCACCGAACTGCGCTGGACCACGACCCGCGCCGTTCCCGCAGGTCACCCCTTCTAGGAATGCCGACGGCAGGTCGTTCGTTCAAGGATCAGACGGCTCAATCAGGAGGTCTGGAAACCGTGGCTACAGTCGAGCTCACCAAGGAAAACTTCGACCAGACGGTCAGCGAGAACCCGTTCGTGCTGATCGACTTCTGGGCGGGCTGGTGCCGGCCGTGCCTGCAGTTCGCCCCGGTCTACGAGAAGGCCTCGGAGGCCCACCCCGACCTGGTCTTCGCCAAGGTGGACACCGAGGCGCAGCAGGAGCTGGCGGGTGCCTTCCAGATCACCTCGATCCCGACGCTGATGATCGTCCGGGACCAGGTGGCCATCTTCGCCCAGCCCGGCGCCCTGCCGGAGGCGGCGCTGACGGACCTCATCGGGCAGGCCCGCGCCCTCGACATGGACGAGGTGCGCGCGAAGATCGCCGCCGAGCAGAAGGGTGCCCGGGACGCCGGAGCGCAGGACACGGGCACGCCGGAGGCCTGATTGCGTGACGCCGCCCCCGGCGGGCGGTGACACTGATCCGCATGACTGAAGCCGTGGAGTACGACGTCGTGGTGCTCGGCGGGGGACCGGCAGGCGAGAACATCGTCGACCGGACCCGCGCCGCCGGGCTGAGTACCGCCCTCGTGGAGAGCGAGCTCGTGGGCGGGGAGTGCTCGTACTGGGCCTGCGTCCCGAGCAAGGCGCTGCTGCGGCCGGTGCTCGCCCGGTCCGACGCCCGCCGGGTGCCGGGGCTGGCGGGGGCCGTGGCGGGGCCGCTGGACTCGGCGGCGGTGTTCGCGCACCGCGACTACTGGACCGGGAACTGGAAGGACGAGGGCCAGATCGACTGGCTCGACTCGATCGGTGCCCATGTGTACCGGGGCCACGGCAGGCTCGACGGGGTCCGCAAGGTCGCCGTCACCGGCCCCGAGGGCGAGCACCACGTGCTGTCCGCCCGCCACGCGGTGGTGATCGCCACCGGCACCCGGGCGGTGATCCCCGACGTGCCGGGGCTCGCCGGGGCCCGTCCCTGGACCAGTCGGGAGGCGACCTCCGCCCACGAGGCGCCCGGCAGGCTGCTGATCGTGGGCGGTTCCGTGGTCGCCGCCGAGATGGCCACGGCGTGGCAGGGCCTCGGCTCGCAGGTCACCGTGCTCGTACGCGGCCCACGGCTGCTGCCGCGGATGGAGCCCTTCGCGGGCGAGCTGGTCGCCGACGCGCTGCGCGAGGCGGGCGCGGTGGTCCGTACGGGTGTGGCCGTCGAGGCGGTCGTACGCAACGGCTCCACCGGGCCCGTCACGGTGGTGCTGGAGGGCGGCGAGATGCTGGAGGGCGACGAACTGCTGATGGCGACGGGCCGTTCGCCGCGGACCGATGACATCGGGCTGGACACCGTCGGGCTGCCCGCGGGGGAGTGGATCGGGGTCGACGACAGCTGCCGGGTGACGGGACACGACTGGCTGTACGCCGTCGGAGACGTGAACCACCGCGCGCTCCTGACCCACCAGGGCAAGTACCAGGCCCGGATGGCGGGCGCCGCCATCGCCGCCCGCGCGGCCGGCACGGCCTCGCTCGACACCGGACCCTGGGGCGCGCACGTCGCGACCGCCGACACGCGGGCCGTCCCGCAGGTGGTCTTCACCGACCCGGAGGCCGCCGCGGTGGGCCTCAGCCTGGCCGAGGCCGAACGGGCGGGCCACCGGGTGCGCGCCGTCGACTACGACCTGTCCAAGGTCTCCGGCGCCGGGCTGTACGCCGACGGCTACCGCGGCCGGGCCCGGATGGTCGTCGACCTGGACCGCGAGGTCCTCCTCGGGGCCACGTTCGTCGGCCCGGGCGCCGCCGAGCTGCTCCACGCGGCGACGGTCGCGGTGGCGGGGGAGGTGCCGATCGCGCGGCTGTGGCACGCGGTCCCGGCGTTCCCCACGATCAGTGAGATCTGGCTGCGCCTGCTGGAGACCTACCGGGGGTAGGAGTCGCCGACGCGTGCCTGTGGGTGAGGGGTGTCAGGTCCGGTTCGCCGCGGGCAGCGTCGTGCTGCTGGGAAAGGAGGCCTTGAGGATCCGCCCCGATACCGCCAGCGTGACGCGACGGGGCGTCAGGGTGGAGGCAAAGGTGGAGATGCGGTTGCCGAGGCCGGCGACGATGCTGGGCGGGGTCTTGCGGCGTTCCAGCGCACGGCGCGTGGCGGTCACGACCTGCTCAGGGGTGGCCATCCGGCCGACGGCCGCGTTGCGGCTGCCGGCGACGTCGAAGAACTCGGTGCCGACCGGGCCCGGTGATACGGCGAGCACGCGCAGGTGAGAGGTGCGCGTCTCGTAGCCGACGGCCTCGGTGAAACTCAGGACGAAGGCCTTGGTGGCACCGTAGACCGCCATCGCGGGGGTCGGCTGGTAGGCCGCGGCGCTCGCGACGGTGACCAGGGCGCCCCGGCCGTCGGCGGCCAGATCGGGCAGGAACGTCCGGGTGAGCTCGGTGACGGCTACGACGTTGAGCTGGATCATCTCGTTGATCTGCGACGCGTCCTGCCGGACGAAGGCGCCGTAGCTGCCGAAGCCGGCGTTGTTGATGAGGGTGTGGACCGAGATCCCGCGGGCGTCGAGCTCCGCGCGCAGCGCGGCCGCAGCACCCGGCCGGGCGAGGTCGGCGGCGATCACGTGGGCGTTGATGCCGTATCGCTTCTCCAGGCCCGCCGCGAGCTCTTCGAGCCGGTCGAGGCGCCTGGCGACGAGTACGACGTCTGCTCCGCGCTCGGCCCACTGGCGGGCGAACTCGACACCGAGACCGGCGCTCGCCCCGGTGATCAGGGCCACGGTCCCCTGGTATGTCATAGGCATGGTCGTCTGCTCCGTTTCCACGCGTTGGTGATATCGAATGTAGGCGGCGCCATCATTGTAGTCAATGCCAACATAGGGAGAGGGGAGACCGCCTTGACCGAGGGGTCCTACCACCACGGCAACCTCAGGGCCGCTCTGCTGGAGCGCGCGGAGGCCGTCCTCGCCGAGTCGGGCGTGGACGGCCTGTCCCTGCGGGCCCTGGCGCGCGATCTGGGCGTGAGCCATGCGGCGCCGTCCCGCCACTTCCGTGACCGGCAGGCGCTACTGGACGCCCTCGCCGTCAGCGGCTTCACCCGGCTGAACGAGCGTCTGCGGACCGCGGCCGAATCCCCCGGCCCCGTCGCGGCGCGCCTGGCCGAACTGGGACGGGCGTACGTGGACTTCGCCGTCACCCATGCGCCCCTGCTGAACCTGATGTTCACGGCCAAGCACGCCGACGACTCCAGCGCAGAGCTGAAGGAGCTCGGGCACCGGAGCCTGGAAGCCACCGCCGAGCTCATCGCGCAGGCGCAGCGGGAGGGGGGCTCCGTCCGCGCGGGCGACCCCGCCCGCCTCGCCCAAGTCGCCTTCTCCACCCTGCACGGCCTGGCGACGCTGGCCCTTGGATCCCTCCTCGACGACACACCTCTGCCGGAGGCGACCGAGCTCGCCATCGACGTGCTGCTGACCGGCCTGGGGCTCGGCCGGTGACGGGGCGTGAGGTCCGTGACGTGCCGGAGCGTCCCATGTGGGCGAAGCCGCGGGAGCCGGGTGCCCGAGCTTATTCGCCTGGAGAAATGATCTCCGCTTTGTGTTGAATATGGCGTACGCACGTGTGGACCAGAGACGAAAGAGGCATCGCCCCGTGATCGTGATCGCCCACCTCAGCGACATCCACCTCGACGGCGGCCCGCGGGCAGCCGACCGAACCCGCGCCGTCATGGAATACCTCGACGCCCTGCCCTACGACCTCGACGCGGTTCTGGTGAGCGGGGACATAGCCGACCACGCCGCTCCCGCCGAGTACGAGGAGGCCGCCAAGCTGCTGCGCTCGCGGCATCCCGTGGTCATCTGCCCCGGCAACCACGACGAGCGGATCGCCTTCCGGCAGGGGGTGTTGGGGGAGGAGGCCGATGCTTCCGCGGCTCCGGTCGACCAGGTGCTGCGCGGGGACGGCTTCGTGCTCGCCGTGTGCGACTCCTCCGTCCCCGGCGAACACCACGGCCTGCTGGAGGAGTCCACGGTGGCCTGGCTGGACGGCGTACTGTCCGACACCCCGCGCGACACCCCCGTGCTGGTCGCCTTCCACCACCCGCCGGTCCCGCTGCACACCCCGTACGTCGACGGGATCCGGCAGTTCGGCGAGGAGCGGCTGGCGGCGCTCGCCGAACGGCACCCGCACCTCACCGCGTTCCTGTGCGGGCACGCCCACACCGCGGCCGCCACCACCTTCGCCGGACGTCCGCTGCTGGTGGCGCCCGGTGTGGTCTCCACGCTCCGGCTCCCCTGGGAGGTCCAGACGGGGCCCGACCACCACGTCCACCTCGACGAGCCGCCCGCCCTCGCCTTCCACGTACTGGGCGAGGACGCGCGGCTGACCACCCACTATCGCGTGGTCGTCGCCCGCCGGTAGCAACTGCCGTCCCGGGTCCGGGTGAGACGGCCCGAGGTGATCAGATAGCGCCGCAGCGCCGAGCAGTCCTCGTGCACCGTGCGCAGCGCGTCGTTCACCTCGGGCTCCGTGTACTCCCGGTCCGCCGCGAACAGCGTCTCGGTGAGGTGGGCGAGCAGCTGCTCGCGCCGGGCCGCCTTGCGGGGGATGGCTACGAGGCGCCCGCCGGAGAAGAGGTCGGAGACGTCCCGCCGTGCCGGGGAGGGGGATTGCTGGTGTTCGGTGCTCTGTGACATGTCCGCGAGCTTCACCCGCCGCCCTCCCGCGGGGCAACGCAATTTCCGGCTCGGAGCACCTCGACGGCACAAAAAGTGACGGTCATTCATCTTACTGAGTGGTAGTCCCGCCAGTACCCTCCCCCGTGACCGGTTCCTGCCCCCCACGGAGGAGCACGTATGCGACGTCCCACCGCTCGCCTGAGAACCGCCGTCGCCACCGGGCTGATAGCCCTCGCCGCGGCCCTGCTGTCCCCCCTCGCACCCGCGTCCGCCGCCGCACCCGGCGACCCCGTACCGCTCCCCGTCGCCGACTACTGCGGCGGCCAGTGCTCGGACATCCTGCCGCCCGGCCAGAACGGCAACGCCACCCTCGCGCAGATCCTCCTGCACAAGGCGTTCGGCACGATGCCCGCCCACACCTCCGACCAACTGGCGCGCTACGACTCCCTGGTGGCCGGCTACCCCGGCCTGACCGACGCCAAGGTCAACGACTTCTTCAACACCGCCGCCTTCGGCGTGCCGGCCGACCAGGTCGAGTCCACGGCCAGCCCGCGCCCCGACGTCACCATCACCCGCGACAAGAAGACAGGCGTCCCCCACATCAAGGGCACCACCCGCTACGGCACTTCCTTCGGCGCGGGTTACGCCGCCGCCCAGGACCGGCTCTGGCAGATGGACCTCTTCCGGCACGTGGGACGCGGCGACCTGACCCCCTTCGCGGGCGGCGCCCTCGCCAACCAGGGCCTGGAGCAGCAGTTCTGGCCGCAGGCCCCGTACACCGAGGCCGACCTCCAGGCCCAGGTGGACCGGATCCGCACCACCGAGGGCGAGCGCGGCCGCCTCGCGATGGAGGACGCGCAGGCCTACGTCGACGGCATCAACCTCTACCGCACCCAGTCCAAGAACGGCCGCTACTTCCCCGGTGAGTACGTCCTCACCGGCCACATCGACTCCGTCACCAACGCCGGTGAGATCCAGCCCTTCAAGATCACCGACATGATCGCCCTGGCTTCCGTCGTCGGCGGCCTGTTCGGCGGAGGGGGCGGCGGCGAGGTGCAGGCCGCGCTGTCCCTGCTGTCCGCGCAGCAGAAGTACGGGCTGGAGGAGGGCACCCGGGTCTGGGAGTCCTTCCGCCAGCGCAACGACCCCGAAGCCGTGCTCACCGTCCACGACGGTACGAGCTTCCCGTATGCCCAGAAGCCCGCGAACCCGCAGGGCACCGCGCTCCCGGACGCCGGCTCCGTGGTCCCCGAGCAGCTCGTGTACGACCGTACGGGCGCCGCGACCGCCAAAGAGGCCGCAGACCCGCCCAAGCCGGTGAAGCAGAGCATGTCCAACGCCCTGCTCGTCTCCGGAGCCCACACCGCGAGCGGCCACCCGCTCGCCGTCTTCGGACCGCAGACCGGCTACCTGGCGCCCCAGCTCCTGATGCTCCAGGAGCTCCAGGGCCCCGGCATCAGCGCCCGCGGCGCCTCCTTCGCGGGCGTCAGCATGTACGTGCAACTCGGGCGCGGCCAGGACTACGCGTGGAGCGCCACCTCCGCCGGGCAGGACATCACCGACACCTTCGCCGTCGAGCTGTGCGAGCCCGGCGGCGGGGCGCCGACGAAGGAGAGCACCTCGTACCTCTACCGCGGCACCTGCACCCCCATGGAGAAGCTGGAGCACATCAACGCCTGGAAGAAGTCCGTCGCCGACCCCACCCCCGACGGCTCCTACCGGATGCAGGTCCGGCGCACGAACTACGGCATCGTCACCCACCGCGCCACCGTCGCCGGCAAGCCCGTCGCCTACACCGCGCTGCGTTCCACCTACCGCCACGAGGCCGACTCGATCATCGGCTTCCAGATGCTGAACGACCCCTCGTACGTCAAGGACGCCCGCACCTTCCAGCAGGCGGCCGAACACATCGGCTACGCCTTCAACTGGTTCTACGCCGACTCGCGCGAAGCCGCCTACTACAACAGCGGGCTGAACCCGGTCCGCGCGGCGGGCGTGGACGCGGCCCTGCCCGTGCACGCCGGGCAGGCGTACGACTGGCGGGGCTTCGACCCGGCCGCGAACACCGCCGCCTACACCCCGCCCGCCGAGCATCCGCAGTCCATCGGCCAGGACTACTACGTCAGTTGGAACAACAAGCAGGCCAAGGAGTACAGCGCGGCCGGTTTCGGGATGGGAGCCGTCCACCGCGGCGACCTCCTCGACCGCCGGGTGAAGCCGCTCGTCGCCGCGGGCGGGGTGACCCGGGCCAAGCTCACCCAGGCCATGGCCGAGGCCGCCGTCACCGACCTGCGCGCCGAGAACCTGCTGCCCGAGCTCCTCGCCGTCCTGCGCGGCGCTCCCAGCACGGATCCGGCCGTGACCGCGGCGATCGACAAGCTGGCCGCGTGGCAGGCGAGCGGAGCCAAGCGCAAGGAGACCGCCCAGGGGTCGAAGACGTACGCGCACGCGGACGCCGTCCGGATCATGGACGCCTGGTGGCCGCTGCTGATCGAAGCCGAGTTCAAGCCGGGCCTCGGCGCCCCGCTCTACGACGCGCTGCGCGCCTCCCTGACCGTCGACGAGGCGCCCAACGCGGGTCACGGGCCGACGGGTTCGCATGCCGGGTCGGCCTTCCAGTACGGCTGGTGGAGCTACGCGGACGAGGACCTGCGCATGGTCCTGGGGCAGCCGGTGGCCGAGCCGCCGTCCCAGGTGTACTGCGGCGGCGGCTCGCTCGCCGCGTGCCGCGAGGCCGTGACCGCCACACTGAAGCAGGCGGTCGCCGCCACCCCCGCGGCCGTGTACCCGGCCGACGGGACCTGCGCGGCGGGCAACCAGTGGTGCGCGGACTCGATCGTGCAGCGGCCGGTCGGCGGGCTGAGCCATCCGCAGATCAACTGGCAGAACAGGCCCACGTACCAGCAGGTGGTGGAGTTCCCGGCCCACCGCTGAGCGCCGTACGCACGAACGGCCCGCCGGGCTCCGAGGGAGTCCGGCGGGCTTCGGCGTGCGCGGGGTGGTGGGTCAGGGGCCGACGGTGATCTGCTGCGCCGGGTCGGTGGTGTCGCTGACCAGGTAGACGGCGTTGAAGGTGGACGTGGTCGCGCTCGTCGGGCAGCCGAACCCGCCGGTGACCGTGACCGGCACCGACGCGTTGGTGAAGGTCAGGCTCGACGGGGCGCCGTTCGTCCAGTTCCCGGGCACGTTGGCGGAGGTCGCAGGAGCGGCGGTCACCGTGCAGGTGGCCAGGCCGGTGGTGTGCACGACGAGCCCGCCGACCGGCACGGTCATGGTGGCGGTGGCCGGGGCACCGTCCTGCATCGACACCGACCAGGAGCCGCTGGTGGTGACCGTGGGGGTCACGCCCCACATACTGGAGGTACACGAGCTGTACGTGGGCGGCGAGATCGGCGACGAGACCGCCCCGGCCGGGTTGGTGTTGCCGGGGGCGGCCGGCACCGCACCGGTGGCGACGGAGACCGTACAGGTCACCGTCACCGACCCGGCCTTGAAGGTGGCCTTCCCGCTGAGGGTGGCCTTGAAGGAGTCTCCGGCCGGGGTGACGGTGGTCGACCCGGCCAGCGGTAAGGGCGCGGCGGAGGCGGTGACCGAGGCCGCCGACAGGGCTGCGGCGGCGGCCATCCCGAGGGCGAGAGCGGTGCGCGTACGGCTCATGGCTGTGCTCCTTGGGGATCGGAGTGCGGCGTGGGGACCGCGGGGGAGGGAGCGGGGGCGGGGACGGGAGCGGGAGCGGGGGCGGCGGACGGCTGCCAGGCGAACATCAGGCCGCCGCCGAGAATGCCGAGCAGGGTGCCGATCAGGAAGCCGCCCAGGTTCGACAGGACCAGGGCTGCGGTCGCGATCAGCGTGGTGAGGACACCGGCCAGGCTCCGCTGAGGGGGCGCGAACCAGGCGGTGAGCCCGAGCACGATCATGACGATGCCCATCAGGACGGACGGGATCCCCGCCACGCCCTGCTGGAGCATGATCTTCAGCGGCGCCAGCGGCAGGACGCAGATCCACGCGCCGGCCAGGACCGCGAACAGCCCGCCCCAGAACGGTCTGCTGCGCCGCCACCGCCGCCAGCGGGTCAGAAGCATTCCTTCTTGCCCTTGCTGACGTTCATGCTGAGCCCGGACAGCTTGAAGGTGCCGGCGTTGGTCGCCCACGCCGTCTGCTGCAGATCGGTGATGCTGACCCTGTCCGCCTGCTGGGCGAAGAGGTCCTGCATCCCCTGTGCCTCGGCCGGCCCCTTGTCGAGGGTCGAGGCGTCGCGGCCGATCTCGATGTTGGTGAAGACCGCGTCGCCGGCGAGCTGCGTCGCGTCGACGAACAGGTTGCTCGCCTCCACGGGCTTCTTCTGCCCGGCCGTGAGGTTGAGGGAGATGTCCCCGATCACCGGGAGCGTGGTGACCACCGACTGGCACAGGCTGTTGAGCTTGGCCTCCTTGATGGCGGTGACCGCCACCGGGATGAGCTCCTCGCGGGCGTTGACGTCCACGCTGCCGTACTGGGCGAAGCCCTCGCCCTCCAGGCTCTTCGCCGACACCTTGAACTGCTGTCCCGAGACGGCGAAGGAGGCGGCGAGCACGCCTTGCGCGAGGGCGATGCCGAGGCCGGCGGTGACGGCGACGGCGGGGACGGTCAGGATCGCGAAGCGACGCCAGCGGACGCGGCCGTCGACGGGTCCGGGAGCACCGGGAGCGCCGGGAGTACCGGGGTCGCCGGGAGTACCGGGGTCGCCGGGGGATTCGGGTAACTTGGGGGAATCTGCCATGAGATCGTCCCTTAACTTCGGCTGTGCACCGTTGTTACCGACGAGTTGAATGTAAGAGTGCCAATGGAGGTTGGCAAGGTTGTGCGAGCGCGCCCTTTCGGCCGACTCCTACTGCTCCGTACGGAGCAGTTCGGCGACCTCCGCGTCCACCCGGCGTGCCATCGCCCGCGCGAACTCCGTGGCCACGACCTCGCCCGCTACCGGCCTCAATGCCGTCACCGCCGCCGTGATGTGCTCGAGCTGCGTGGCCGAAAGCCGCTCCAGCCCTTGCGCACCGATCACATGCCGCCGGAACAGTCCGACGAACCGGTCCGCGAGCGCCGCCGCCTGCACATGTACGAAATCCCCGGCGTCGAGGATCTCCCCCAGCGGCACCCCCTGCCGAACCAGCGCCAGCGTCGCGTCCAGCAGCCGCCGGCTCGGGTAGGTGACCAGGTCCCCGTCGACCGTCAGGTACCCCAACTCGGCAGCCCGACGGGTGTCTTCGGCGGTGGCCGTGGGGCCGAACAGCTCCCGCAGCTCGGCCCGGGTCATCGTGACCGGCTCCTCCTGCACCCAGTCCCGGGTCATCTCCCGTTCCAGGCCCAGCAGTTGCGACAGACCGCCGCCGTCCTCCCAGGCGTGCAGGAGCTCGGCGATGCCGTTGACGGTGTAGCCGCGCCCCAGCAGGTCGCTGATCAGCCGCAGCCGCGTCAGATGGTCCTCGGAGTACCAGGCGATCCGGCCCTCCCGGCGCGGCGGGGGCAGCAGCCCGCGCTCCTGGTAGTAGCGCAGGTTGCGTACCTTGACGCCGGCCGCGCGGGCCACGTCCTCCCGACGGTACCGCCCGCCGCCGCTCTCGTCCCCCACCTGGCTGCTCACGCGGCCGAGTGTAGGTCTTACCGGCAGGTCACATAGCCCGTGGACGATCCTGCTTGACCGCGCGCAGCACCACGAACCTCGGTTCGCTCGCGACGACTTCGCTGTTGCCGAAGAGCCGGCGCAGGTGGGTGTGGTACCCCATGTGCCGGTTGGCGACGATCCACAGCTCGCCGCCGGGCCGCAGGGCCTTGCGCGACTGCGCGAACATCCGCAGCGCCGTCGCGTCCGTCGTGGCGTGGTGGGAGTGGAAGGGCGGGTTGCTCAGCACCAGGTCGACGGAGCCCGGGGGCAGCATGGCCACCCCGTCGCCGACGAGGAACTCGGCGGTCCGCCGGCCCTCGCGGACGTTCGCCCGGTAGGTGGCCCGCGCCGAGGCGACCGCCTGGTAGGACTCGTCGGTGAAGACGACCTCGGCGTCCGGGTCGTGGACCTGGACCGCCGTGCCGACGACGCCGTTGCCGCAGCCCAGGTCCACGACCCGGGCGCCGTCCGTGTTGGTCGGCAGGTTCTGCAGGAAGAAACGGGTGCCGACATCGAGCCGGTCGGCGCAGAAGACCCCGGCGTGGTTCACGACCGTCAGGCCGGAGCCCGACCCCGCGTCCCCGTCCACCGTGTACGTCAGCGGCCACGGCCCGGCACTCGTCGGGTGCACGGCCCCGGGGGTGCCCGGCGTACAGAAGATCAGCCGCGCCTTCTTCTCGGCGAGCGAGGTCTTCGTCGGGCCCAGGATCCGCTCGAAGAGCCGCAGCGTGGAGGTGTGGATCTCCTTGACCATGCCGGTGCCGACGACCACGGTGCCCGCGTGCACGTGCGGGGCCAGCCGGTACAGCTGGTCCTCCAGCAGCGCCAGGCTCTTCGGTACGCGCACCAGCAGTACGTCGATCCGCCCGGGCGGCGGATCCTGCGTGGTCAGCAGCGTCACCGTCGACTTCGAGGTCCCGATCCCGTTCCGGTCGAGGTTCGCGGCGGTGGCGGAGCGGGTGAGGGAGGAGTCGGTGATCTGCGTCGGCCGGTACGCGGCGAGCGCCGTCGTCAGCGCTCCCCAGCGGTCCCCGAGCACGGTGATCTGCCCGGCGCCGGCCAGGTCCACCGGCCCGCGCTCCCCGGTACCGGAGTCGAGGTGGCGCAGCAGGTACTCGTCGGCGGCGTCCCAGGCGCGGAGCCGGTCGCGCGGGTCCTCGGGGAAGCGGGTGAGCTCGTAGGTGCCGAAAGGCGTGGTCAGGCGGTTCATATGGGACCCAGGCTAGCCGAGGCGGAGCCCCGGCCCCGCACGGACGGGGCCGGGGCTGCCGTTGACCGGCCCGTACGGCCCCTACTCGGGGAACTCCCCGGCCATCGCGGCGGCCATCCGCAGGTACGGACGGGCCTCGGCGGCCCGGCCGCTCCGCTCCAGCGTGCGACCGAGCATCAGCTGCGCGTAGTCCTCCACCGGCCTGCGCTCCAGGATGGCGCGGAGCTCGCGCTCGGCGCGGGAGAGCTGGGCGGAGTGGTAGTAGGCGCGGGCCAGCAGCAGCCTGGGCGCCAGCTGCTCCGGGGCCTCGCTCGCGAGCGTGTCCAGGATGCGTGCGGCCGTCGCGTACTCCCTCGCGTCGAAGAAGAGCTGGGCCCGCGCCCAGCGCTCGGCTGCCGTCCCGTGCTCGAAGTACGTCGTCGGCGCGTTCATCGCGTCCCTTCCGCCTTTCCGCGTTCAGGTGGTGTGTCCGCAGCCTCCAACACGTCCGGGCGGTGCAACATTCCACCCGACGCAGCCCTCGCCGCGCGGCTAGGTTGTCCGCATGAGCAATCTCGATCGCCAGCCCGCTCTCTCCACGTGCGGAGGCCGCGGTTTCGTCGTGGCCGAACCGGTACGCGAACTCCTCAGCCCGCGCACCGTCAAGCTCGGGGAGTCCACAGAGGTGCGCCGGCTCCTGCCGAACCTGGGCCGCCGCATGGTGGGCGCCTGGTGCTTCGTGGACCACTACGGCCCGGACGACATCGCGGACGAGCCCGGTATGCAGGTCGCGCCGCATCCGCACTCCGGGCTCCAGACCGTGAGCTGGCTCCACGAGGGCGAGGTGCTGCACCGCGACAGCGTGGGGAGCCTGGCGACGGTGCGTCCGCGCGAGCTGGGTCTGATGACCTCCGGGCGCGGCATCAGCCACTCCGAGGAGAGCCCGCGCCCGCACGCCCGTTTCCTGCACGGCGCCCAGCTGTGGGTGGCCCTGCCGGACGCCCACCGGGACGTGGAACCCCATTTCCAGCACTACGCGGAGCTCCCGCACGTGACCGCCCCGGGCCTGACCGCCACGGTCGTCCTGGGCACCCTGGACACGGCGACTTCGCCCGGGTCCACGTACTCCCCGATCGTCGGTGCGGACCTGGCCCTCGCGGCGGGCACCGAGACGAGGCTCCCCCTGGAGCCGGACTTCGAGTACGCGGTCCTCTCCATGTCCGGCGAGGCCCACGTCGACGGCGTCCCGGTCGTCCCGGGCTCGATGCTCTACCTCGGCTGCGGCCGCACGGAACTCCCCCTGCGGGCCTCGTCGGACGCGGGCCTGATGCTCCTGGGCGGCGAGCCGTTCGAGGAGGAGATCGTCATGTTCTGGAACTGGATCGGCCGCTCCAACGAGGAGATCGTACAGGCGCGCAAGGACTGGATGGAAGGCTCCCGGTACGGCGAAGTGAAGGGCTACGACGGCCCTCCGATCCCTGCGCCGCAGCTCCCGCCGGGGCCTCTGAAAGCGCGTGGTCGGGTGCGCTGACCTGCGCTTTTCTGAAGTATCCAGATCGGCCGAGACCGGCCGAAGAGAGGCCGCCACTCCTGCGGAGATCGTTCCTGCGGAGGGAGCGGCGGGCGCTCCCGGAGGCCCGTCTCGGGCGGTCGACGTTTCCCATGTGTGACCAGCTGGGGTCAGCTTTGCCAGGACCAATGCTGACCCAATGCTGACTTTAGTGACAGTTCGTCAGGTCTGATGGCGTCCCGCTACCTCAGGCGTGGGGGCGATCGCAGCCTGACGCTGCTCGGTACAACACGCTGTACCGAGCAGGTGGCTTCAGGAGTGGCGCGGGCCTCGGGCAGCGCTGCTCGCGGCCTACGGGCGCTTGCCTGGTCGAACGCAGTATCGAAATCCCGGCAGTGCGCTGCGGGAGCGAGCAGGTATGGCGTTCCCGAACTCACGAGCGAGTGCTGGTCGGCCTGTTCCTGCCGTGAGGGCGTCGTACGAGGCGCGGTCGTCGAGGTTGTAAGCAGGTTCTTCGTCTCCTGGTGGTACAGCAGAGGTACTCATGCTGAGTGCGGAAATGGCCATGCCCGCAGCTTCACGGAGGGAGCTGGTCCGTAAATGGTCCGGATCTTGGTCGGTGCCTGGTGTCAGTCGCGGACCTGCCGGCGTCAGAAGCCCTCGGCGGTCTGTGTGGCCCGGGCCTGTCGGGTGCTCACGTGATGATCAGGCGTCGGGGTGCTGGCCCGCCAATGGCCCGGCTTCCTGCAAACGGACATCGCTGACGTGCCCGAGGCCCCGGTGTGGGGCGGGGGGTGACTCAGGTCAAGTGGTGACGGTGAGGACGCGTACGAAACCCTGCCCGGCGCCCTACGCCCGTTCGTGGTGGGTGTGGAGGGGCGCGGCAGACGTCGGGTGTCATGGGGGCTGGGTGGGCAGCGGGCACCGCTGGCTTCACCGCTAGGGCCTTGGCGTGGCACCGCCGAGCCGGTGGTGATGACACCTGGGAGACGGGAGGAAGGCAAGGTGGAAGAACTCTCTGAACACCCAGGCGAGTGCGCGGTCGCTCTCAAGCTGTCCGTGATCACCTCATGGAGGCTCTTGGGCTCGTCGTCGGACCTTCAGTCACAACCCAGACCCACGCCGCCCGAACCCACAGCAGGCAGACCGACCGCACCTTCGGCCAGCGCGCTGGCCATCCCCCAGCGACAACCATTCCGCAGGTTGAAACAGCCCGCCTTGCCAGCAACGGGCATGGCGAACTCCTTGCATAACAAGAGGGATGGGGATGAGTGGGGTGACGCGGCCGTACGGCGGTGGAGCTGAGCATCTGCCGGTGCTGGCGGGGGTGGATCCGGGACCCGGCGCAAGCCCGGACGGGGCAGGAGCCCGGCGGGTTCGCCACGGGCGGTGATCACCGGGGCGCCGCCGGGCATGGAGGGTTGAGCGACGTCATCGCTGCGGCGTGATCGCGCCACCGGTTCGGCACTTGGGCTGCGGACTGGTATCGGGCTGGCGGTTCTGCCGTGAACGCTCTGGCGCGGTCGAGAGCGGTGCGCGGCGAGGAAGACGCAGGTCAGCGTCTGACGGTACGCAGGCGGCGGTCAAGGAGGGCGCGTTCGCCCGTGTTGCGATGGTCAAGCAGAGACGCGGGCTCTGCGGCGGGGGTGCTAGTAGGGCTTAGTCAGGTTGGGGCTGGTGTTGCGTGTCCTGCGGGTTCGGTGTGTCGTTGCAGACGTGTGACGCCGGAGGAAATTGCAGCTGTACGTGGCGAGTTGGAGGACTTCGCGACAGAGGTTTTCGAGCCATTCGCGCGTAAGGATCAGCGTCGGTGGGGGCGGGTTTACCTGCGGGGCCTGCTCACGGACGGGCAGCGCAAGTCCGTCGAGCCGATGGCCGCCAGGCTGGGCGAGGACGGTAACCGTCAGGCCCTGGCCCACTTCATCACCACCAGCCCGTGGGACCCCGCGCATGTGCGGGCCCGGCTGGCCTGGAAGATGGAAAAGGCGATCCGGCCCACCGTACTGGTCTTCGATGACACCGGGTTCCTCAAGGACGGCACTGCCTCGGCGTGTGTGTCGCGGCAGTACACCGGCACTGCGGGCAAGGTCACCAACTGCCAGGTGGGCGTCTCCCTGCACCTGGCCTCGGATCACGCCTCGGCGGCGGTCGACTGGCGGCTGTTCCTGCCCGAGACCTGGGATCCCGCCTCGCCGAAGGCGGACCCGGCCAAGGTCGCCCGTCGCACCGCCTGCCAGATTCCCGACGACATCGGGCATGTGGAGAAATGGCAGCTCGCACTCGACATGCTCGATGAGACCCGCTCGTGGGGCATCGAGGTGCCGGTGGCCGTCGCGGATGCCGGATACGGCGACGCGGCGGCCTTCCGGCACGGCCTGCAGGCCCGCAGCCTCAATTACGTCGTGGGAATCTCCACCACCCTCTCGGCCCAGCCCGGCCACGCGCTACCGGTCGCCGAGCCGTACTCCGGGATCGGACGCCGGCCGGTGGAGAAGTACCCCGACAAGCCGCAGTCGGTGAAACAGCTGGTCATCGCGGCCGGCCGGAAGGCGGCAAAGCCGGTGCAATGGCGTGAGGGCTCCCGGCCCGGCACCGGCCGCAGCGGCTTCAAACGGATGTACTCGCGGTTCGTGACCCTGCGGATCCGGCCCGCCGGACGCGAGGTCCGCCAAGCGGCCGACAGCCCGGAACTGCCCGAGTGCTGGCTCCTGGCCGAGTGGCCGGCCAACCAGGGCGAACCCGTCCAGTTCTGGCTCTCCGACCTGCCCGCCGACACCCCACTGACCACACTGGTCCGCCTGGCCAAGCTCCGCTGGCGCATCGAACACGACTACCGCGAGATGAAACAGGCCCTGGGACTCGCCCACTTCGAGGGCCGCACCTTCAACGGCTGGCACCACCACGTCACCCTCGTCTCCGTCGCCCACGCCTTCTGCACCCTGCAGCGGCTGGCCAGAGCCCCAAAAGACACGGCGCCGGCCTGAGCCTCTACCGGATCGTCCGCGAACTGCAGACCCTCCTCGCCACCTGGAACGGCGCCTGCCCCACCTGTCACCGCGACATACCCACACCAGCCCCAACCTGACCAAGCCCTACTAGTAGTCCAGCCGTAGATCGTGATCTTGCTGGTGTGGGACGCCGCGGAGATGGCCAGCGTTGATCATCTGGACGAGATCGCCCACACCATTGGCGGCGTCCGTCCCTTGCCCGCTTACTCCAGTCCACCGAGGCGGAGGGCATCCTTCATCTCGCTGAGCTTCGCGGCTGCCGTCGCGGTCCACTCCTTCGGCTGTTCAGCAACACGGAGGGCGTCCTCAATCTCGCTGAGCTTCACGGAGGACAGCACGCCTGCCCGTTCGACCAGGTCGTCACGGGACACGGTGGTCAGCCACGTGCAAGGGGTGAAGCCTGGACGCGGGAACGCGAACCGCAGCACGCCTTCGAAGGGCAGTCCTTCCGTGGCGCCCACGGCCACTTCGACGCCGAGATCGCTGATGTCGACGCCCGCCGGAGCGACGACCTGCATCGCCCGGAACCCGGACGCCTCGTCTCCCGGCAGCAGCACGACCGGCCGTCGCTCATCGAACTCAACCCACCAGACTTCGCCGCGTTGCATATGTCCTCCTGGCGCGATCTGCGGTGAGGGCGCTGTGAAAACGGGTGCGACCACCGTTGATCATCGGTGTGTGAAGATTGAAGATCATGCGGTGGCCGCAGGTCACAGCGTAGACCGTGCCCGGTGGCAGGAGTCATTCGAGGGCCTGATGCAGCGGATCGCGGGCCGCTTCGCGCGGGTTGAACCCCGGCGTCGGATCAGAGGCTTGGTGCTGGGGCTGCTGTCGGACCTGCCGCGCAAGAACTGCTGGACCATAGCCGAGCACATCGGAGACACCACCCCCGGACGGGCTGCAGCACCTGCTCCGGCGGGCTAAGTGGGACGCCGACCTGGTCCGCGACGACCTGCGCGGCTACGTGCTGGAGCATCTGGCGGACAAGCAGGCCGTGCTCGTGATGGACGAGACCGGCGCCCTGAAGAAGGGCACGCACACTGTTGGCGTCCAACGCCAGTACGTCGGAACCGCCGGCAGGATCGAGAACTCCCAGGTCTCCGTCTACCTCACCTACACCTCCCGGCACGGGCACGCGGGTATCGACCGCGCCCTGTACCTGCCCAAGTCCTGGACCGGCGACATCGAACGCCGCGAGCAGGCCGCCGTCCCGGACGAGGTGTGCTTCGCCACCAAGCCGCAGCTCGCCCAGCAGATGATCGAACGCGCCCCGGACGCCGGGACCCTGGCCGCATGGGCAGCCGGCGACGAGGTCTACGGCGACAACCCGAAACTTCGAGCCGCCCTGGAGACACGCGAACTGGGCTACGTGCTCGCGGTCTCGTGCGCCAACCGCATCCCCACCCCGGCCGGCCCGCAGCGCGCCGACCACCTGGCCAGGAAGATACCGCGCCACGCCTGGCAGAAGCTGTCCGCCGGACGCGGCGCGAAGGGCCACCGCTGGTACGACTGGGCGCTGGTCGCCATCACCACAGGCCAGTCGGCCGGACACCAGCACCTGCTGATCCGCCGCAACCGCACCACCGGGGAGCTGGCCTACTACCGCTGCTATTCTCCCCGCCCCGTCCCGCTCAGCACCCTGGTCACGGTCGCAGGCAGTCGCTGGACAGTGGAGGAGATGTTCCAAAGTTCCAAGGGACTGGCGGGACTTGACGACCATCAGGTGCGACGCTGGGACTCCTGGTACCGCTGGGTCACCCTCGCACTGCGCGCCCACGCCTTGCTCGCCGTCACCATGACCCTCGAACGCCGCGAGCAGACCCCAGCAGACGACGGGACCAGCCCCAGCGGACTGATCCCCCTCACCTGTAACGAGATCCAGCGCCTGTTCATCGCCCTGATCGTTCAACCAGCCCGCGACACCGTCCACCGACTGCGCTGGTCAACCTGGCGCCGACGCCACCAGGCCCGCGCCCGCCACAGTCACTACCGCCGCCAAGCCGCCCCTCACCCATGAAGATCACGATCTACTGCTGGAGTACTAAGAACGTCGGTGCCGGATACAGCAGAAGGGCCCAGATCTCTATTGGAGATCTGGGCCCTTCTGAGCAGTAGCGGGGACAGGATTTGAACCTGCGACCTCTGGGTTATGAGCCCAGCGAGCTACCGAGCTGCTCCACCCCGCGTCGATGCCTCCACCATACGGCACCTTTGGCCTGGGCTTCGCCAGATTTTCCTGCCCGACCTGCTGCCGCAAGCGCTGGCAGCTTGCAGGGGCATCCGATCTCTGCCCGCCTCCGGCGTCATGGGGGAGTGCGGGCCGCCGCTGTCGGGGAGCGGCGGCCCGCACTGCTGTTTCCGAGGATGTCCTACTGAGCTTTTCGGGTTGTCGTCGGGTAGTGACACTTGATGATCCCTGCGGTATGCCGGTGGTATGCGTTATCCGGAGGGTGGGGGCCTGACCGCTGAGCGTCGGGCGTTTCGGGAGGGGATCCGGCTCCAGGCCGGGGACCGGTTCGCGACGGGTGAGAAGACCGCGGTGATCGCGAAGGATCTGCGGGTGAGCGTGCGGTCGGTGGAACGCTGGCGCCGTGCCTGGCGCGAGGGCGGGCTTGAGGGCTTGCGATCGGCGGGTCCGGCCAACGAGCCGACTGTCACAGATGCCCAGTTCGCCGTGCTCGAGGAGGAACTCGGCAAGGGCCCGGCCGGGCACGGCTTCGAGGATCAGCGGTGGACTCTGATGCGGGTGCGGACGGTGATCCGCCGCCGGTTCGGGCTGTGCCTGTCGGTGGCGACGGTGTGGCGGCTGCTGAAGCGGCACGGCTGGTCCTGGCAGGCACCCGCCCGCAGAGCCCTCGAACGTGACGAGCACGCCATCGAACTGTGGAAGAAGGAGGTGTGGCCGCGGGTAAAAGCCTCGCGGCGGCCCACGGGGGCTGGATCGTCTTCGAGGACGAGGCCGGATTCTCCATGACGCCGCCCCGCGCCCGCACCTGGGGCCGGCGCGGACACACCCCCGTCATCCGGGTGAGGGGCAGGTCCCGCCGCCGGACCTCGGTCGCCGCCTTGTGCTGCTACAAACCCGGCGAAAAGAGCCGCCTCATCCACCGGCCCCGCAACCACCTCCTCCTCAAAGGCGCCCGGAAGAGCTTCTCCTGGAAGGACTACCGGGACCTGCTGGTGCGGGCCCATATCCAGCTCGGCGGCCCGATCGTGGTGGTCTGGGACAATCTCAACACCCACCTGGCCGCCGGGCTGAAGCGGTACGAGGCCGAGCACGACTGGCTCACCACCATCCGTCTCCCGCCCTACGCGCCCGACCTGAACCCCGTCGAGGCCGTTTGGTCACTCGTGCGCAGAGCAATGGCCAACACCGCCTTCGACACACCCGACGACCTCGACCGTGTCCTCCGCCGCGAGTTACGCAGAATCCAACTCAGACCCCACCTCATAGACGGCTGCCTCACCGCCACCGGCCTCACCCAACCGACCCCACCCTGAAAAACTCAGTAACGGTTGCGAAGCTATGCGGTTCGCGTGGTGCCGCGGGCCTACCGGGTGGCCTTGCTATCAGTCTGAGTCCCACGGAAGGCATCGGCGCGAGAGGTCAGATGAGGGAGGGCAGGATGCCGCGGGGCCAGTGCCCGAGCCAGAATGCGGCGGCTGATGGCCGGTCCTGGGCCTCGGTTGAACCGTCGTGCAGCAGGTACTCGGTGGGAGCTACATAGCCTTCGCCCGGGGCTAGGCGTATTCGGATGATGCCGATGGGGCGGCCGCTGGCGACGTAGTCGCGGTAGTCCTGGGTGTGCGGGTAGCGGTCGGCGTGGTAGTCGGGGTGGACGGCTCGGCAGACCGCTTGGGCGTCGATGGCACCGAGAATGACGTACCGCACTCCGGGGCCGAGGTTGAGGCAGATCCTGCGGCGTCCGGTGTGCTTGCCGGCGTACGGGAGCTTGTCCCAGTTGTCGAGGTGCAGCCCGATCAGCCGGCCGTCTTCGTAGTTGTCGGTGGTGGTGGTCATTTCGGCCTTGGCGAAGGCTTGGCCGAGGTACACCGCATCCGGGTCGCCCAGGGGGTCGGTGAGGGCTTCAAGCGGGAGTCCTTCCCGGTACGGGGGCCGGACGACCTCCACCAGCGTGCTGTCCAGGGGGCGGCGAGGGGCTGTGACGGCCTTGACATCCACCTCGGTCATGGGGCGCCACTGCCCGGCGGGGATGAGCGCGCCGGGCTCGTATGCGGTCTCCTCGGGGCGGGTGGTCCGGACGGTGGCGATCTCGCAGCGGGCGCGGAGGGCGGAGGGGTCGCCGTAGGCGATGTGCAGGGGCACGGGGTCCTCCTGGGTTAGTCGTCCCCGATGGTGATGTCGAGTTCGTTCACGAGGGCTTCGGCGAGGTCGGATTGCTGGCCGGGGTCGATGCGGACCTTGGCGAGGTTCGCGAGGCCGCGGATTGCCGACAGATCGTTCTCACGGAGGTCGGTGTTGCGGTAGCGGCCCGTGCCGAATTCGGTGAGCCGGAGCGTGCAGTCGGTGAACACGACGTCGGACAGGTCGCAGTCGGTGAACGTGGCTTCCTTGAGGACGCAGCCGATGAAGGCCACGGGGCCGGTGACGCGGACCTTCTCGAAGGTGGCGAAGTCGAGCTTGCAGCCTTCGAACAGCACGTCGTCGAGGACCAGGCCGTCCAGGGAGGCGCCCATCAGCTTGCAGTCCCGGACGTGGACGCGGGTCAGCTTGCTGCCGGTCCAGCGTGCCGAACCGAGCTCGCTGTCGCTGATCTCGACGCCGTGGAGGTTGACCGCCTCGAACTCGAGCCGCTTCGCGCGGACGCCCGCGATCCGGCCGGTGACGAGCTGCGTGTCCGCGAGGTCGAGTGATCGGAGATCGGCGTCCCCGTACGCGAAGTCCTGGACGGTGCCGTGGGAGCTGTCGAGGCTGTCGACGTTATTCAGGTAGAGGCCGGGCTCGTCCAGCTCCGGCAGGGTGATCGTGGCGTGGCCGAAGGTGCGGATGGCCATGGTGCTCCTTGTCGTTGGGGCGGGGCGACCCCGCGCGGGCGGCGGGATCGCCCCGATGTCGGCGGGTGCTACTTGTTCTTCCAGTTGTCCCAGGTGGGCCGGTTGTCGAAGGCGGCCGTGGGGTTGTCCCAGGTCGGGCGGTTGTCGAACGCGGCGAGGGGCTTGGCGTGCGCGGCTTCGGAGGTGGGCTGGTTGCTCCAGGTGGCGTTGGTCCAGGCGTTCTCCCAGCGGGCGACGACGGCGGTGCCCGCGGCCTCCAGGAGGGACTCGAATCCCTCCGCCGAGTCCATCACGAGCGTGGTGGCGTCAGTGGGCGTGTGAACGGACATGTCGCGTGACTCCTTCGAGTAGGGCGATTTTGGCGGTGGTGCAGTATCGGGTCCGGGTCCCGTCGAACCTGCCAGTCGAAGCTGCCGTCCGGCCCGACGATGTAGCCGTCAAGGGAGACGCCCATCGAGTAGGTCACGTTGCGCATCAGAAGTCCTCCTCGGAGACAGGAGCGACACTACGACCGCCACCGCCGCAGGACTCATCTCGGCTCGCGGCCCGTCCTCAGATCTATCCGAGGACCTCAGCCCTGTGGGGTCCGAAGCCGGCGCTGTCGTGCTTCCGCCGGAACCAGCTCTCCGGCCCCACATGTTCGGCCATCCCACGCAGACGAAAGAGGCGCCATGGCCGATCAACCAGACGAGACCCCCCCGCAGCTCACCCATGAGCGACGAGGAGCGGTACGAATACACCACGGGCATCCTCGCCGGATCGGAGGACTACTCCCTCTTCGGCGAGCGTGTCTTCAAGGGCTGGTACGACGCCGACGGCAACCCCTGCACCCTGAGGAGATACAAAACGGGCCCGAACGGCACGCCCGTCCCCGTCGACCCCAATGAGCCCCCACCCGTTCACCGGCCCTGACGAGCTCGTGCCCGCTGTCGGCGTTGGACCTCGCACCCCTTGTTTCGGACTCGACCCCTGCACTGGCGCTGCACCGCACGGTTGACCTGGCCCGGCATGCCGAACGTCTGGGCTACGCCCGCTACCGGATCGCCGAGCACCGACGTTCGACCATCACCGCCAGCAGCCGGTCCGCCCGGTCCCCTTGTGTCAGCCGGTCACGGAACTCGCTCAGCACCGAGAAGTCGAATCCCGCGTCATCCAGCTCCAGGCGCAGGCAGTACTACCAGTCCAGAGGGCATCGGACGGCCTCCGCCGCCTGCCGATCGGTCAGATTCTCCGTGTACTGCAACACCGACACCAGCGCCAGCCGGGCCGGTGACAGGCCTGGGCGACCGTCCTCCGGATACCAGTCGGCGAAATCCTCGTCCACGAACAACTCGTCCAGGCGGTCACGCATCCACATCGCCGCAGTGCCCCGCGGATTGCTCGCCCGGGCCATCCTCACGGTCAGAGCCGGCACCACACGACCCGAAGCAAACCCCATCGCCGTCCCGGCCCCCTCCGACCGGCAGAACTACCCCGCTCGACAACAGCAGCACACCGACCGCCAGCACGAACAGCATGTCGAAGTGCTTTCACCCCACCGAGCGAAGATCGCCAACAGCATCAGTTCCGTGATGACTACTGCTGTCGCGAGTGTGGGTGCAGACGGTGAGTTCAGAGCAGTAGCCGACGCGGGCCAGCGGCCCGGGCCTCGCGGGCCCGGGCCGCGAGTGCCGTCACGCGTCGGGGTTCTTGCCCTCCGCTGTCTTCCTGATCCGGTCGATCTGAAGTTTCGCGAGTCCTTGCAGGTCGTCCGGCTTCCTCTGGTCGTATCCCTTGAGGTAGACGACGACCCCGCCCACGCGCATCATCACCTGAACGCTGTACTCGCCGCTGACGTCTTCGGAGAACGCATCCGTTTCGTCTGCGCCCGCCGAGACGGTCAGCGGCGCCGGGGGGCTCCCGCCCTGCGACGCCTGCTTGCGCTTGTTGGCGGCCAGGCCCTTGAACGCCACGCCCGCGTTCTCGGCGGTGTCGAAGGAGTAGATGTGGAACCACACAGGTGCCCCCTTGCCCGTCGATTCCGCGTTTTCCTTGGTCTCGACGGACCGGTGGCCGTAGGCCGTGAGCCCGGCGCAGCTCGTCTGGGTATCGGGCCCGCACTCCTTTGCCGCTTTCGCACCCTCGTCCACCTGCGGCTTGGACGCCCAGTTTCCCCCGATCCAGCCTTCAGGAAGGCTCCCGCCGCTCGGTATCGCCACACGCACCTGCTCCGCGGACAACGTGAGCGACGTCGCACTCTCGTGCCCCTCCAGGGAGTCGCCGTTCGCGCGGCCAGCCGGATCGCCTCCGCACCCGGCCAACACCACCGCCAGCACCGCCAGCGCTATCCCCCGTGTCGCCCTCTTCACCGTCAACTCCTCTGAACATCCAGATCACTTGGAACGTCTACTCAACAACATTGCAGACCGGAGCGCCATCGGCGTTGGAATCTGGACCCGATTCGGCCCTCGCGGATGGTGCTGCGCAGGAGTTTCCGCATGAAGGAGGGAAGCCGGAATGTTGGCCAGCCATCGATCGACTCGGCCAGCAGCGGGTGCCGACCGTGCCACCGTGAAGGCCCAGGCCTCCAGCCCCGAGTGCTTCGAGCGCAGACCCCGAGCCGCTCAAGCGGTTGCACGCAGGCGAGCTGGCCTGGACGCGGGCCGTCCTCCTGGCGTAGTCATCACGGAAGCGATGCTGTTGGTGATCTTGCCGGAGCTCCCCGCGCCGCGCTGCGGCGCGTATGGAGCGCCTCGGGTCGTCGCGGTGCTGGCGGCAGGCGGACAGGGGCCTGCCGCAGGGCTGGCCGCTCTTGGTGGGCTTCGCGCAGAGCCACAGCACGGAGGGGTCTGAGCAGCGGCAGCCGGTGCCCGTCTCATCCATCCAGCGAACGCCAGGGCCCCGCTCTGACACTGGCCTGCGCCAGCTTTTCGCCCCGCGGCGTGCGGGCTGGGACCTGCACGAGTACTGCAACTCCGACCTGACCCACCTCGGTGAGAAAGGTCCGAGCGTCAGGCACTGTCTGCCGCCCGCCTCGCGAGGTATCCCTGCGTGCGTCGGAGCGCGTCGGCTATCAGGCCGTTTGCGAGAAGTAGCAGCCATCCTCCAGGCAGGAGCACGCTGCGAATCGTGTATCCGGGGTTGGCGTCATCCGAGGGCTCCAGGCCGAGTGTCATCGCGAGCACCCACAGACCAAGGAGCGTGACGATGGTGATCCAGCCGGCACAGATCACGCCTGCCACCAGGCCGCACTTCTTTAGGTCTTGGTCGTCGGCCAGCCTCAGCAGGAACAGGACTGCCAAGGCTAGTCCAGCCGCTGTACCGATGATCCCGATGGGTATCGCCTGCCAGCTCGTTGTCACTCCGGGGATGCCGCTGGGAATTGCTTCCCAAGGGTGCTGCCAGTTGAAGCGTTCGAGTACGTGTGCCACTTGAGTGCCGGAGGGCTCCTTCTTCCAGGTCTCCGAAAAGATCGGCTTGAAGCTCGCCCAGAGGAGCGCTCCCGCTGCCAGGAGGATCTCTGCCACATGGGTGCCGATCACTTCGCCCACCGATGGAGTCCCGATCGGGTTCGGCACCTGCTGCGGCAGTTTCTGAGTGCCCGGCAACGCGGCCGGAGCCGATGCGGCGACAGGCCCGGTCTCCGGCGTCCCGCCGCCTTCATTGCCACCCGTCATATGCGGGGAATCGGGCTGATCACGACGGGCGGTGTCTGCCGCTTCCGAGTCGGTGACAGTAAGGGCGCGCAAAGCGCTGGTGCGCGCCTGGATAGCTGCGCGGGCACCAGTGATCCCCATCCAGGCGCCCGGACCGAGCGCGTTACCCAGCTCCTCCTCGCACCACTCCAGCACACGTAACGGTGCCGGGCGCTGGTCGGGGTCCTTGTGCAGGCAGGCGCCGATCAGTTGACGCAAAGGGGGAGTGAAGAGGGACACGTCCGGGTCGTCCGCGACGACGCGGTGGGCAACGGCCCACTCGTTCTCCGCGGCGAACGCCTCACGGCCGGCGGCGAGGAAGTACAAGGTAGAACCGAGAGCGAAGACATCGGAGGCCGCACCGACGGGGCGGCCCGAGGCCTGCTCGGGCGACATGTACAGCGGAGTGCCGATCCGGGTGGAATGGCTCCTGTAGGTCACGGACTGGGTCAGAGATTTGACGATGCCGAAGTCGATGACCTTCGGACCGCTCTCGTCCAGCATGATGTTCCCGGGCTTGAGGTCCCGGTGCACCACGTTCGCGGCGTGGATGTCGACGAGGGCGTGGGCGATGCCCCAGGCCAGCAGCATCACCTGCTCGGTCGGCAGCGGCCCATGGTCGGCCACCAGATCCCGCAGGGAGGGCCCGGCCACGTACGTCGTGGCCAGCCATGGCCGCTCGGCCTGGGGGTCGGCGTCCAGCAACGGCGCGAGGTGGGCACCGCGCACCTTCTGTGCGGCGCCCACCTCGCGCGCGAATCGTTGTCCGAACTCCGCGTCCCCGGCGAACTCGTGACGGATCACCTTCACGGCCGTTGGCTGCCCGCCGGGGGAAAGAGCGAGAAACACCTGCCCCATACCGCCCTCGCCCAGCCGCGCCACCAGATGAAAGCCCCCGAGACTGTCCGGATCATCCGACTGCAATGCAGGAAACTGAAACGCTGCCCTCGGCACGAAGCCCCCCTCGTCTCCCCACCCGGGGGATACCTCACGGCTCGACGCCCGCCGCGTTCGTCCCACGAGCGTAGAACTCTGCCTGCCGTTCCACCAGAAAAGCCGAAGGTCCGACCCGCCTCGCTCATTGGCTGCAAGTCAGGCAGCTGCACGGGGCGCGTCGGCTCCGTGCCAACAGGCCCCGACAAGATCACCAACAGCATCCGGAACGGGTGCCAGAACCGCAACTCGCTTGCAAAGCCACCCGGAGCGCGTAGGGCGCCGCTATCGCGCTGTGCTCACGCCCCGGCGCTCCCGCTGCTGCCCCGCTCGACCGGGATCCACAGCTGGGAGTCGGTCTCCGCGCCGATCTCCACAGGCTGCGTCCGCAAGAGCTCCGGACCCGGCCGGGTCGCGTACGGGTTCGAGGGGAACCACTGCGTGAACACGTCCCGCCACAGCTCCTGGAGGGCGCTCGGATAGGGCCCGTGGTTGTCGAAGACCGCCCAGGTCCCGGCTGGCACGTCGAGGGCCTCGAGCTCCTCGGCGGCCGCCTCGGGACCGGTCACCGCGCCGATCCAGTAGTCAACCTCGGCGCCCTCCTCCCGGCTGTCGGTCAGGTGCACCACCACCGACAGGATCCCCTCGGGCTCCCCGTCGGCCAGTTCCTTCATCCGTACGATCGCCTGCTCGTCCAGGCTCTCCAGGTGCGCCGCGGCGGCCGTGTTGAGCCCCTCGTGCACGAGCGGGACCCGGGCCTTCCTGCCGACGACGCGAAACGGCTCCTTCTCCACGATCCGGTACCGCATGGTCGTACTGCCTTCGACGACGACACGGAAGGACATGCGCGGCTGTGCCGTGAGCACCGCGCCCGTGCGCCGGGCCTCGCCCGGACCGATACCGTGCACCGACCGGAACGCCCGGGCGAACGCCTCGCCCGAGCCGTACCCGTACCGCACCGCGACATCGAGCAGTGTCAGCTCCCCGGCCAGCACCTCGGCCCCGGCGAGCGTCATCCGCCGGCGCCGCACGTAGACCGGGAGCGGCATCCCGGCGAGCGCGGAGAACAGCCGTCGGAAGTGGTACTCCGACATCGCGGAGAACCGGGCCACCTCGGCCATGTCGATCTCCCGGTCGAGGCAGGTCTCCAGGTGGTCCAGCGCCTGATTCAGCTGCTCCAGCACGGGTATTCGTCCTTCCGCCTCGTGTCTCCACCGCAGGAACGCCCACCCTGCGCGGTCAGGCCGTCTTGACGGAGTAGAGAGAATCTGATCGAGCCCTGCCTGACAAAACCAGTGCGGGAATGGTTGGGCAGGAAGACCTGGCGTTATCTGAGGATCACGTCCATGACTGACATTAAGGGATATTGCGACCCGCGGTTTGTTGCGGTCCGAGAGGCACTTGCAGCTTTGCTCGTCAAGGAGGACGTGGGCGCCTCGGCGGCCGTCTACATCGACGGCGAGCCGGTGGTCGACATCTGGGGCGGGTACGCCGATGCGGGCCGATCCGTCAGCTGGGAACGCGACACCCTCACCGGTGTGAACTCGACGACCAAGAACATGACCGCCCTGTGCGCGCTGGTTCTGGCCGACCGGGGCGAGCTTGATCTGTCCGCGCCCGTCGCCGCCTATTGGCCTGAGTTCGCCGCGGCCGGCAAGGAGAACGTGCTGGTACGGCACGTACTGTCGCACACGGCGGGACTGCCGGACCTGTCCGGGCCGACGGCGGTCGAGGAGCTCTACGACTGGGAGAGCGTGACGACCTCGCTGGCCGCGCAGGCGCCCGAGTGGGAACCGGGGACCGCCGCCGGCTATCACGCGCTCACCTTCGGGTTCCTGGTCGGTGAGATCGTCCGCCGCATCACCGGCCGCAGCCTCGGGGAGTTCTTCGCTGAGGAAGTGGCCAAGCCGCTGGGCGCCGACTTCCACATCGGGCTCTCCGCCGAGCATGACCGCCGAGTCGCAGCCCTCGTCGCGCCGCCGTCACTGACCGACGAGTTCACCGCCACTGCACCGCCCGGGCCGGATGGCTCACGCCGGGAGAACACCGGTGCCGCGATCCGGGTCAAGGACGTGAACTCCGTGGCCTGGCGTCGTGCACAGATCCCTGCGGTGAACGGCTTCGGCAACGCTCGCTCCGTCGGCCTCGTCCAGTCGGTACTGGCGAACCAGGGGTCGGCCGGCGGCGTGCGACTGCTGTCTCCCCAGGGTTGCGAGCCCGCATGGCAGGAGGTGTTCCACGGTGACGACCGCGTCCTGCGGACGCCCATGTCCTGGACGGCGGGCTTCGGCAAGTTCGGCAACACCTTCGGCTGGGGCGGCTGGGGCGGCTCGCTGGTGGCGAGCGATCCCGGCTCACGCATGACGGTGGCCTACGTCATGAACCAGATGATCGACCGGGACCAGCAGGAGGACAACCGAGGCATGGAGATCATGATGGCCGCGTACAGCGGACTGCACTGACACGCCCACTGGGAAGGGGCAGTCCGCGCCTGCACAGCGAGCTCTTCCAGGCCGCCGAGCTCGGCGGCGAGGCCCTTCGGGCGGGCGGCCACGAAGCTCCGGATGAGGCGAAGACCGCGGCGTACGCAGGTCACGTCGTTCTCACCCCGGGTGCGCACTGCGGGGTGACCAGTGGGCGCCCGATGGTGCCGAAGGGGGCGGCCGGTGGCATCTACGGTGAGCTCGTGAACTCGACGGGCAGGATCGCCGCCAAAGCGAGGTTCGTGCCGGTCGGAGGAGCGGCAGCGGCGGGCACGGTAGGCGGGGCCGGTGCGGCCGCCGGTGCCGCGGCCGCCGGCGGGACGGCGCTCACCGTGGCAGCTCCGCTCGTGCTCATGGCCGTGGCGGTGGGGGTGAGCGCGCACGCCGACCACAAGCGCCAGCAGGCCATCGAACACATCACGAAACTGCTGGAGGAACTTCAGGAGGAGAAGCTCGACGACGAGCACAGCGAACTCGACGGCTGCCGGGACGCCATCGACAAAGCCACTGCCATTCTGCTCGACCAGGGCAAGCTCGGTGTCTCGCTGGGACTCGACTCGGCGGTGCATGCCATCAACACGGCGCTGGGCAAAGCCGACCGCCGCATTGCCCGATGGCAGAGCGCGCTGGACAGACTGCCCGAGGGCGAGGCCGTCGAACTCGGCACGTTGACCAAGTCGTTCCCCGGCGTCGACGACCATGGCGGCACCTTCCGCACCCACCTCGAACTCGCTTCCCTGGCTATCTCGCTGAAGCGACGGGTGGTTGTCCTTCAGGCCGTCGAGCACGCCCAGAGCGACGCCAGCAATCCGTTAGAGAACTTCACCCGCGCACTCAAGCGCGATCAGCAGCGCCTCGACGAACTGGAGTCGAGCATCGCCGGTGTCCTGGTACGCCTGTCGGCACTGGAACTGGCACGCCCGAACGGTTTCCGACCCGTTTTCACGACCGGTGAAGTCGATCGTCTCATGAGCGCGGCACACCGGATTCGCAAGTTGGGTGACGGCGTCACGGTCAACAGCCGCACGACGGACGTGGCGATTGACATTGCCCGCGACAAGGACGGCTCGGTGGTCGTATTCCCTGCACTGCCCGCGTAGCGACGACGTGGATTCCGCCGAGGACCTCCCCCGTCCGCCGAGCGCGGCCGCCGGGTTCAAGCGTTCGGGCGGCGGCGCGGGGCAGGCCGTTGAGGACGTCGGCCGCCACGTAGCCTTCGGGGGTCAACGGGTCGCAGCGGAAATGGTCGGGCGCTGCGGAATCGGAAGCAGGAGCGGCAGCGAGGAGTACGGCGGCACCGCCCCTGGGAGAAGACGCAGCACCTCGCAGGGGAGGAGCGGCCAGGGCCACTAGGCGTTGCTCCACCCGGCTGTGCTGGAATACGAGTCAAGCAGGTCCACCACGAAGACCAGGGTCGAGCCCGGGGGGATCAACGGCGAGGGCGACTGCTTGCCGTAGCCGAGCCGCGGAGGAACGATGATCTCGCGCCGACCGCCGACCTTCATCCCCCTCACCCCCCGGTCCCAGCCCTTGATGACCTTGCCGCTGCCCAGGGCGAACTTGTACGGCTGGCCCCGGTCCCAGGAGGCGTCGAACTCCTTCCTGGACTCGAAGGTCACCCCGACATAGTGGACCCTGACCACCATGCCCGGCTTCACCTCGGTCCCGTCCCCGACGACCAGGTCCCGGATGGTCAGCTCGGTAGGAGCGTCACCCTCCGGAACGTCGACCTCGGGCTTCGTCAGGTCACTCATTGCAGCCTCGTCACTCTCCGTCGGAAGCCCTCGCACGGGCCAGCCGGACACATGGACACTTCGTGCAGCAGATGGTCACGCTACCGAGAATGGCGGTCCCCGGAGCACACCCAATCCAGCGGCCACACGTGATGATCTTTCGCGCAGCCGATGAATGCGATGCGCAAGGCTGATGGGTCCGTGACGGGTCCGGGCGACCGCCGGCCGCGCCTGTGCCGGCCCGGTTGAGGGTACTCAGTTGGGGCCGGACCAGTCGAAGGTGATGGTCTTGCTGGACTGGCCGGTGCGGTTCCAGGTGAAGCCGAAGGCGTCGGCCCGGTCGGTGGTGGCGCGGCCCCAGGTGGCGAGCTGGCCGGGGCCGGTTTCGCAGCCGGGGAGGTTGGTCGACTGCACGCGGGCGCCGTCCGGGGTGGTCGGGCCGGTGAGGGCCTCGGCGCGGGCCTCGAGCCGCCCGGGGACGCTGGCCCGCCAGGTGGCCAGGTCCTCGTCGATCTCCACCTCGATGGGCGCGAAGTCCATGCCCCGTACCTCGAAGGCACCCATGGTCACCAGCTGCGCGGGCCAGCTGCCGGCCTGGCCACTGAAGATCATCTGCAGGGCTTGGCGCTGCCCGTCGTCGGCCCGCTCGTCGAAGATGAGCGCCGCGTACGAGTCCGAGTGCTCCGCCCAGACATTGCCGACGAAGGAGCTGAGCATCACGACGTTCAGGCCGTCCAGTCGGACGTCGCCGTAGGCGCCTTCGCGTATGTGCCACACCAGGATGCCTTCGCAGTCGCCGGTGGTCGGCGGCTGGGCGAACGAGCACGGGCACGGAATGCTGCACTTGCACACGTCGAACCAGTCGCCCGCCAGACGCCAGGCCGGCACGGTCTCTGCCGCCTGTGTCATCGCTCTCACTCCTCACGCAGCCATGACCGCGGGTCGCGGGAGCGGAGCGGCGGACCCGGTGATCCGCGTTCGTCCGGCCGCGCCCAGGGGCCGGAACGGGTCGATTCCTTTCCTTACCTCCATCGTGCGCCCGGGTTGCCGGGGCAGCCAGTGGCGAGGGGGTTGCCGTCCTCGGGATCCGTGCTGTGCTGGAAGGGTCCGATGGGAGTGCGTCATGCGTACGGTTCAGCGGCCGGACACGAAGGACCATCCGTTGCGGGCGGGAGTGCTGCTGCCGGTCCGGGACCTCGCCGTGGCCTGGTCGCTGATCGTCTTGATCGCGGCCCTGGCCTGGGTATTCACCGTGAGCCAGGCCCGGGGCATGGGGGTCGAGCCCGGCACGATGGGGATGGCGCTGCCACTGTTCCTCCTGCTGTGGCTGGCGATGATGGCGGCGATGATGCTGCCCTCTGTCGCCCCCGTCGCGGTGACCTGGGCAAAGGGGATCGCCCGCCAGTCCAGCGGTGCCAGACGGGCGCTGCGCACCACCGAATTCATCTCCGGCTACCTGATGGCGTGGACGGCGTTCGGCCTCCTCGCGTACGGCGGGCTGGCGCTCACCGGCAACCTGGTCGATCGGGACCCGGACGTCGGCAAGTGGATCGGGGCGGCCGCCTTCGCACTGGCCGGGCTGTACCAGTTGGGTCCGCTCAAGGACGTCTGCCTCCGGCATTGCCGTAGTCCGATGGCTCAGCTGATGCGGTACGCCTCGTACCGGCCGCGGCTGCGCGACCTGAGGGTGGGGCTGCACCATGGTGCGTACTGCGTCGGCTGCTGCTGGGCGCTGATGGTCCTCCTGATCCCGCTCGGCGTCATGAACGTCGCGGCGATGGCGGGAGTGGCGGTGCTGATCTTCTTGGAGAAGCTCTGGTACCGGGGGCCGCAGCTGGCCCGGCTGGCCGGCGTCGCGTTCCTGGTACTGGCCGTGCTGGCGCTCTTCCACGACTGGCTGCTGCCGGGCCTGCAGAGTTCGATGACGCCGATGTGAGGCGGTTCGGTCTCATCCGTGCTGCGGGTGCCGCTGCTTCCTGTTCGCTGCTGAAGACGAAGTCCGCCTGCTCGCCGTAGGCCGACTCGAAGCTCACCGCGAGGGCCAGGGATAAGTACTGCCGCCCTGACTCAGTACCTCCGTACCGCCCACACCGTCAGTGCTGCGGGGGCCCGGGTCCAAGGGTCTCGGCTAGAGCCGTCCGGTGGTCGGCCGAGAGCTGAGCGGGACCGGACGCGCCCGGTACGGCAGCGGAGCCCCGATACGGGGCAGGGCCCGGACCGTGCGTCGCGGTCCGGGCCCTGCCCCGTGCGGGGCCGCCCTGCGGCGGCCGGGCATCAGCTCTGTGCGGTGTCGTCGCTCGCCTGCCCGGCGGCCTCAGCTGCGCGTGCCTTCTCGCGCATCTTGCGCACCAGCTCCGCCTTCTGGTCGGCGGCACCCTGGCGGTCGCGGTTGCGGTGCGGACCGTTGTTCTGCCGTTCGGCGCGGGACAGCTTCTTGCGCTGGCCGCCGCCCTGGCCCACGGGGTTATTGATGTTCTTGCTGTCGGTCACGGGTTCTCCCGGTGGTGATGTGCAGTGATCTACGGATTCATCGGTGGGGGACGGGTGCGGCGACGTCGAAGGGCGTCAGCGGGGGCCCGTCACGCTCTCACTCGTGAATCGGTGTCTGGAAGAACATGACAAAGACGTTACCCGGTTCCGTCGGCCCCGCGCGCCAAGCTTTTCGCCGCCCCGGCGCCGGCCGGGCCTGGCATGAGGCCTGTCGGCCACTGGCAGGTCCGGCGCGGCTGGAGGGGGCGCCGACATTCCGTCCGCGTTCGTCGCAGCGTGTCGTGAAGGTGCTCTACCTCGCGGTCCGGGAGCAGATCAATCCCAAAGCACGCGACAAGAACCACGTCGCCCCACACTGGAAAGAGGCGCTGAACCAGTTCTCACTGTTCTTCGAGGATTGGCTCAGCATCCAATGACAGCAACCGACTTACGCGAAGTCGCTGACACGTCCGCACCGGCCGCCGACTCCGGAACTGTGCCGATGAACGGGGTGCGTTCGGATCCCGCGCCGCTTCCGGTCGGGGTCAGGCGAGGGTGAGGGGGAGGGTGGTCAGGCCGCGGGTGAGGCGGGTTCGGCGCCAGGTCAGGGATTCTGCGGGGACGGCCAGGCGCGTGTTCGGGAAGCGGGTCACCAGGGTGCGGAGGGCGATTTCCGCCTCGGCCCGGGCCAGGGGTGCGCCCGGGCAGCGGTGGATGCCGTGGCCGAAGGAGAGGTGGCCGCCTGCGTCGCGGTCGAGGTTCAGGTGGTTCGGGTCGGGGAACCCCGCCGGGTCGCGGTTCGCCGCCCCGGGGGCGATGAGCACCGGGAAGCCCGCCGGGATGTCGACCCCGCCGACGCTCAGGTCCTCCGTGCTGTGACGGAAGGTGGCCACGCTCACCGGGGAGTCGTAGCGGAGCAGTTCGTCGAGGGCGCCGGGGACCAGGGCCGGGTCCCGGCGCAGGCGGTCGAACGCCTCCGGGTGCCGGAGCAGGGCCAGGACGGCGTTGCCGATGAAGTGGGTGGTGGTCTCGTGCCCGGCGACCAGGAGGAGGGCGGCCAGGGAGACGGTCTCGTCCCGGTCGAGGCCGCCCTCGTCGCAGTCGCGCAGGAGGGAGTGGAGCGGGCCTTCGCCGGGGGTGGCGCGGGCCGTGTCGACGAGGTGGGTCAGGTAGTCGCCGATCCGGTGTGACGCGGCGTCGACGCGGTCGGTGTCGGTCGCGTCGAAGAGGTCGTGGGACCAGCCGGCGAGCGCGACGCGGTCGGATTCCGGCACACCCAGCAGCTCGCAGACGACGGTGACCGGCAGGGGCACCGCCAGGTCCGCCACCAGGTCGATGTCTGTGCCCGGTCGCCACGTGGCCGTGAGGTCGTCCACGACCCGGGTGATGTAGGGGCGCAGTTCCCGGACGCGGCCGGTGGTGAACAGCGGGGTCGCCACTCGTCGGTGGCGGGTGTGTGCCGGAGGGTCGCTCGACAGCATGTTGCGGGAGATGGCCGGGTGCAGGTCGCGGTTCGAGGGCCGGTCGGCGAAGAAGCGGGCCGTGTCCTTGGACAGGCGGGGGTCGGTGAACGCCTCGCGGGCCTCGGGGTGGCCGGTGATCAGGTACGCGTGGTGGCCGCCGGAGCCGGTGGGGATCCGTTGGACGGGGCAGCCTTCGCGCAGCCGGTCGTAGGTGGGGTAGGGGTCGGCGAAGAAGCGCGGGTCGCGCAAGGGGTCCTGCCGCGGTGCGGTCACGAGGCCGCGCCCGCGTGCTCGGGCGCCGGGTGCCGCGCGTAAGCGTCCGCCACGAGCAGCAGCCATGCGGTCTCCGCCGGGAGGTCGCCCTTGCGGGAGGCGGTGCCGGTGGCGGGTGGGGCCTCGTCGCCCTCGGGGGTGGCTCCGGCATGCTTCGCGGCGACGGCCGCGGCGATGACCGCCGCCTCCACCTCGGCGTCGCCCTCGGGAGTGCCGGCCGTGCCCCGGCGGGCGACCTCGGCGGCCGCGGCGTTCCGTACCGACGCTTGACGGTACCGGCGCATGGCCAGCACGCAGTCGTTGATCTCGATGACGCGGCGGTGGAGGTGGAAGTCGAGGTCGTGGGCGTCGGCTTCGGTGTTGCCCGGGTCGAGCACGACTTCGGGGACCGCCGAGGTGACCTCCCGCCACAGGGGTTCCAGCGCGGTGAACGAGGTCCGTTCCCAGCGACGGCGGCGCAGCTGGCTGAGCGGCCACAGCAGGGCGGGGAGGGTGAGTCCGACGGTGATGAGGAGCACGGCGACGGCGGGCGCGGTCACGCTGAACGTGCAGCGGAAGGGCGTCAGCGGCGTCGAGCACCGGGCGTGGTCGGGGACGAGCCCCAGACCGAGGCCGATGGAGACCAGGGCGAAGAGCTTGTACGCGACGTAGACGAGGGCGAAACCACAGCCCACCGAGGTCGTGCGCAGGCCCCAGCGCTGACTGCGGCGGGTCGAGCGCGTGGACTGGGCCCAGGTCTGCAGCAGGAAGTCCTTGGCCGTGTACCCCAGGTAGGAGATGTAGATGAGCACGTAGCACGCGTACAACGCCGGGTTGCGTCCGGTGAGTTGTTCGGCGACGAAGAAGGCGGTCATGCCGGCGACGGAGAGCGCGAGGGCGATGACGCGCAGTCGGATCTGCCGGTGGGCCCGTTCGCGGTCCAGATTGAGCTGGAAGAGGAAGGCGAGGACCGAGGTGGCCGCCGTCAGGGTGAAGGTGTTGCTGAGGAGTCGGGCGACGTGGGGGACCACCGATTCGACCGCGCGCTCCACGGCGGGGGCGTAGGAGGCGAAGGCGAGGGCGAACGAGGTCAGCAGCGCCGCCACCGCCCAGGTGCCCGTGGGGCGGTGCCCGCCGCGTCCGCGCACCCAGTAGGCGGCGAAGCACAGCAGCACGACGGCCGTGCCCGTGAAGAGGATGTTGATCATTTCCGGTGGCGCTTCTTCCTGTGCGGCTCGGCGAACAGTGCGTCCCAGCTCTCGGCGCCGCTGGCGGGCCGGCTCGACGGGCCTTCGCGTCCCCGGTACATGAGTTGTCGGATCACGCTGGCCATCACCTCGGCCTCGCGTTCGTCCTCGCTGGTGTAGCTGGTCCGGCCGGACATGCGCTGGACGAGGGTGGGGTTGAACCCGATCGCGTGCAGGGCGTCCTGGTCCAGTTCCAGGCTGCCGGGGTGGTCGCAGATGATGTGGCTGATCTCGTGGGCGAGGATGTGGTTCTGGTGGAGGGCGGAGGTGGCCTCCTCGTAGAACAACAGGTCGGCGTCCGGGGTCTCCAGGCGGATGCCGCACGGGGCGTCCATGGCGCCCAGGGTGCTCAGCGGGCGCAGGATGATGGGGCGTCCGCGTTGTTCGGCCACGGCGTCGCGGAGGTCGCGGGTGCTGAAGCGATGCGGGAGTCGAAGTGCCTCGACGCGCGCCTCACACGTGGCGCGAAGCTGCTCAAGGTCCATGTCCTCACTCTGGTGACGCCGGTCGGGGTGGTCGGCCGGGGCGAACCTCTCCCCGGAAGCCCGGTACGCGCGCCCCAATGCTGACATGTTCGCGACTGCGTTTCGAGGGCGGGGTGCCGCCGCGGTCGGGCCGTGCGGCTCGGGATATCGGGCTTGTGCCGGGAAACGCCCGATGCCCCCCTGCCGATGAGCGACCACAGGGGGGTGTCGTGTCTGGGGCGGGGAGCCGTGTGATCGCCGCCCGGTGCGCGGTTCAGTCGTCCAGGTCGAGGTCCTGTGCGGAGTCGTCGGTGGTGAGTCCTTCGAGTTTCCGGGCCTGTTCGATCACGGTGGACAGCATCTTCAGGCTGTCGACGCTCAGGCCGTTGGCGCGCAGGGCCACCTTGCGGACGCCCTGATCGCGCATGGCGGCGAGGAGGTCGATCTCCGCCCTGGTGCGTTCGGCCGCCGCGCTGTCGACGAAGTAGCCCGCCGGTACGCCGAAGAAGTCGGCCAGGGCCTTGATGGTGTGTCGCGTCGGGTTCCGCTTGGTGCCGGTGCGCAGTTGCTGGATGGCACTCGCCGTCACCCCGCGCCCCTCGCCGGTCGCGGCCTTGCGGATTCCCTCGGCGACCTCCGCGTAGGTGTAGGGCCCCCGGGAAGGGGGGTGCACCTCGCGGAAGAGGTGGTCCAGGAGTTGGGCGAAGGTGGGCGACTGGTCATCCTCCACGTACACGACCTCCTTGGCGTGATGCCGAGCCTTTGCCCACCACAGTGTTTCTCGAAGCCCTTCGGGCTGGCACCGGCAACACTTTGGTTGACGCCGGACAGTCACTCTGGTGTACGTTACCAATGCTTCGTCGCCACTGAAGTGTCGAGGGCGAGTGGTGGCGGCGTCGGCCGGGTCGGGGTCGAGCTTCACGGGGGTGAGCTCGGCCGACGGCCCGGTGCGTCGTGGCGGCGTCGGCCGGCCTGCTCCGGAGCGGCGGTGACGGGAGCGTGCGGTTCGTCGCGGACGGCCTACGCTGAACCGGGGACTTCCGGCAGCTGACGTACTTCCTCGCCATCGTGGACCACGGCGGTTTCAACCGCGCGGCGGCGGCACTCTACGTATTCCCAGCCGTCCCTGTCGCAGGCCATCCAGGTCCTGGAGAGCGAACTGGGCAGCAGCCTGTTCCACCGGGTGGGCAGGAAGGTGGTCCTCACCGAGGCCGGCGCCGCGCTGGTTCCGCCGGCACGCGAAGCCCTGCACGCCCTGGAGCTGGCCAGGGCCGGCGTCGGCGCCGTCCGCGAACTGCGCGCCGGGCGCCCGGAGATCGCCGCGATGGCCTCACCCACGATCGAGCCCCTCAGCGCCATGATCCAGCGCTTCACCGAGCGCCATCCGGCGGTGTCGCTCAGCCTGCGCGTAGCCCTCACCCGCGAGGACGTGGTCGAGATGGTGCGCACGGGAGGCTGCGAACTAGGACTTCTGACCACCTCGTCGCCGCTGCCGAACGCGGACGTCGTCCCGCACCATGTCGGAGATCACCGGCTCGTTCTGGTCACACCGCCGGACGGCCCGTTCCCGGCCGGCCGGGCAGTTCGACGCGAACAGCTCGAAGGGCACCGGCTAATCGTCGGGCAGCGGGGGACCGGGATCCGCGCTTACGTCGACGACCTGAAAGCCCAGGGCATCGACGTCCGCATCGCGGTGGAGACCGAACACCGCATGGCCTTCCTGCCCCTGATGCTCAGGGGTGTCGGACTGGCGGTGGTGACGGAATCCTGGGCCGACCTGTCCGAGCGGGCGGGAGCCCTCGTACTCGACCTGGAACCGGCCTGCGTCCAGCACAACGTCCTGGTGAGCCGCAAGGCGCAGCTGACGCCGGCTGCCCGTGCCTTCCTGGAGATCGCCCGTCCCACCGGCACATAGGAACGGCCTATGAGTCAGATCGGGGATAGGTGTTGGACCCGGACGGCGCCCGATTGCTGGAATGCGACCCATGACGAACCACGGCATCGCCCTCATCCCTGGTGACGGCATCGGCACCGAAGTCCTCCCGGCGGCACGCCAGGTCCTCGATACCGTCGGGAAGCGCCACGGCATCACTTTCACCTACGAGCAGTTCGACTGGTCCTGCGAGCGCTACCTCCGCCACGGATCGATGATGCCCGAGGACGGACCGGAGCAGCTCCGCCGTCATGACGCGATCCTGCTCGGCGCCGTCGGCTACCCAGGTGTGCCGGACCACGTCTCCCTGTGGGGGCTGCTCATCCCGATCCGCCGGGCCTTCGGCCAGTACGTCAACCTCCGCCCCATCCGCGTGTTCGACGGCCTTCCCGGCCCCGTACGCGCGGCCATGCCCGGCGAGGTGGACTTCGTGGTCGTCCGGGAGAACACCGAAGGGGAGTACAGCGAGATCGGCGGTCGGACGAACCGCGGGCGGCCCGATGAAATGGCCGTCCAGCAAGCCGTGTTCACTCGGGCGGGGGTGACCCGGGTCCTCGACTTCGCCTTCCGCCTCGCCGAACGGCGCGGCGGCACCCTGACGTCGGCGACGAAGTCCAACGGCATCGTGCACACCATGCCGTTCTGCACCCCGGGGCCGCGGCCGACGTCACCGACGCCATCGCCCGTGTCCTGGCCACCACTCCGGTGCGCACGCGCGATCTCGGCGGCTGCGCCTCCACCGCCGAATTCACCTCCGCCGTCCTTCAGCACCTCTGACAGGACGCCGCGTTGTCGCCGCAGGGCGGCGGTGTGGCCTACGGCACCGCCGGATGGTGCAGGCGGCGCCAGTAGCCGGCGATGTCCGCGGTGGCGGTGGTGACCGAGTCGAGGGTCATCGTCGTGCGGGAGTCCCGGCCGTAGCGATCCCACTGCGGCATGGGCTGGTGGTTCGGGTCGCCGGTGCGGATGAAGGAGATCCAGGACGCGTGCATGGTCGCGGCGAGACCGTCACGGACCCTTGGGCCCAGCCCGGCCAGGAAGGGCGCCTGCGACCACTTGTCGAAGTTGTTGAACACGAACGGCAACTCCAGGCAGTGCGCGGCCGCGAGTTGACCGTTGTGGGCGGGCGTCGGGAGGTTGAACTGGTACGCCCAGACCGGACGTCCACGGGCCGCCCGCCGTTCGGCCAGCGCCACGCAGGGCATGCGGAACAGGTCGTCGGTGATCAGGTCCATGAGCACGTCCAGCGGACGGGCGCCCGGGCGGGCCTCCTCGTAGGCGGTGTAGGCCTGGGCCGCCCGGCTTCCGAAGGTGTTCCGGGCTCTGGCGAGCACCTGGTCCTTGGTCGCCGCGGCGTACGGCTCGCTGAGGGCGAAGGCGAAGTTCGCCTCCTCCCTGGTCCAGCCGATCAGGACCTCGATGTCCGCCCCGGCATCGCTGAGCAGCAGGTCGGCCGGGTTGCGGTCCAGTGCGACCTCGTCGAGCACCGGCAGGAACGGGGTCGACCAGTACCCCCACTGTCCGGTGCGCCCGAACATCTCGAAGGTGGCGGCGATCAGGCGCGGCCAGGGTACGGTCCGGAGCTCCGCCACGTTCTTGGCTCCGACGACGTCCAGGAAGGTCGCGGTGCGCTGCAGGGACTCGGCGCGGGTGGGGATCTTCAGTCCGAGCGGCGGGCTCTGCAGGATCGCGCGCCGGAACAGCGGGCGGCCCTTGGTCCGGGCACCGGCCAGCGCCGCGACCGACAGCGCACCCCCGGACTGTCCGGCGACGGTGATGTTCTCCGGGTCGCCGCCGAAGGCAGCGATGTTGTCCCGTACCCAGTTCAGCGCGGCGAGTTGGTCGGTGAGCCAGAAGTTCCCGCCGGCGCCCTCCTCCCCGAAGTAGAGGTAACCCAGTGGACCGAGGCGGTAGTTGATGGTCACGACCACGAGGTCGCCATTGCGTGCGAAGGTCTCACCGGAGTAGTTGGGCATCGAGCCGGATCCGGAGATGAAGCCGCCGCCGTGGATCCACACCATCACCGGCCGCTTGGCGCCGCCGGTTCGGGGTGCCCAGACGTTGAGCGTGAGGCAGTCCTCGTCGAAGGGCGGTGAGCCGTGCGTTCCGAGCACCTGGTCGCCGCCTTCCCGGTAGGGCTGCGGTGCGCTCGGCCCGAAGGCGGTCGCATCGAGCGTCCCCTGCCAGCCGGGATGGGGCTGAGCCGGCCGCCATCGAAGGGCGCCGACGGGCGGCGCCGCGTAGGGCACGCCCTTGAAGACGTTGAGGTCCCCTTCCGTGCTTCCGCGCAGTCGGCCCGCGGGCGCCTCCACCACGGGCGAGGACGCTGCTGCGTGCGGGGCGGCCTGCGCCGCGCCCGCGCCCGGCACGCCGGAGAGCAGCGCGGCACCGGCCAACAGCCCGCTGTTCTTGAGGATGCTGCGCCGCGATGGATCGTCGGTCATGTTGCTTCACTCCCTGACTGATCAAGAGCCCGTCGCCCAAATGGCATAGCGTGATTGCGACGGGCGTCAGTATTGCGCCATGTTCTGGGGCGGGGTCAAGGGGTGCGGTTCCGGTGGGATCAGAAATATCGTGAACTCTTGACGTACGTCGATTGTGCGCGATAGACACGTGTCACCTTCGAAATCCCTGCGGGGCGGTCAGCGTGCTCGCCCAGGCAGCGGCTCTCGCTTCGAGCCCGTCCGGGCGGCGAGGAAACGCGCGGCAGCCAGGCCCCCCTGTGAGCCGGCCCCTCCTCCGGGATCCCTCAACGAGCCCCATCGGCAACATCCGGCCCTCCAGGGCCGGTTGACAACGTACGGAGTTTCCATGGCAGGTCGATTTCGTCCCGTTGGTCTGATCGCCGTGACGACGGCAGCCCTCTTCCTGGCCACGGCATGTGGTGGCGCCAGCCTCGGGACAGGCGACGGCGACAAGCAGAACGGCCCCGTGAAGATCGGGCTCCTCGTCCCGCAGTCGGGGACCTACAAGGCGCTGGGCGACGACATGAAGCAGGGCTTCGAGCTCTACGTCGAACGGCATGGCGGCAAGCTCGGCGGGCGCGAGGTGGAGATCGTGGTCGCGGACGAGGGGGAAACGGCCGACTCGGGCAAGGCGGCGGCGGAGAAGCTGGTCAAGCAGGACCGGGTGCTGGCAGTGAGCGGCGTGGTCAGCTCGGCCACCATCAACGGGGTCAAGGACCTCTTCGAGAGCAGCAAGGTCCCGCTCGTCGGATCGAACGCCTCACCCACGACCCTGACCGGGACCAAGTACATCTGGCGCACCTCGTACGTCAACGACGAACCCGGCAAGGCGCTCGGCAAGCACGTGGCCGAGAAGGCCGGCGGCCCGGTCTTCCTGATCGCCGCGGGCTATCAGGCGGGCAAGGACGAGGTGGACGGCTTCAAGTCCACCTTCCTCCCGGCGGGCGGCACGATCGCGGGGGAGGAGGTCTACACGCCGTTCCCGGGGACCAAGAACTTCCAGCCGTACCTCGCGCAGATCGAGCGGTCCGGAGCCAAGGCCGTCTTCTGCTTCTACGCCGGCGGCGCGGCCGTCGACTTCGTCAAGCAGTACCGGGACTTCGGTCTGGCCGGCAAGATCCCGCTCTACGCGCCCGGCTTCCTCACCGAGGGCGGAGTGCTCAAGGGACAGGGAGGGGCGGCCGAGGGCATCCTCACCTCACTCAACTACGGCGCGGACCTGGACAACACGGCCAACAAGCAGTTCGCCCCGGCATACACGTCCGCCTACGGCGCCGCCCCGACCACGTACGCGATGGCTTCATGGGACGCGGCGCAGGTGCTCGACCGGGCGATCAAGGCCGCTGGTGACACGGTGACCCCGGAGACGGTCAACGCCGCCATCGCCGGGGTGGGGGACATCGACAGCCCGCGCGGCACCTGGCGGTTCAACAGCGGCGGCACGCCCGTCCAGACCTGGTACCTGCGCGAGGTCAAGCAGGGGGCCAATAGCGTCAGTTCCGAGCTCGTCCGGCTGGGCGGCTGACATGTACGGATGGTTGGACGGCAACTTCGTCAGCGTCATCGACGGGGTCGCCTTCGGTCTGCTGCTGTTCACGATCGCGGTCGGCCTCTCCCTGGTCTTCGGCATGATGGACGTGCTCAACCTGGCTCACGGCACGCTCTACCTCGCCGGGGCCTACGTCGCATACGCCCTGTCCGACGGGACCCTTCGGGGCCTGCTCCTCGCGCTGGCGGCCGGCGTCCTCGTGGGCGCCCTGGGCGGAGCGGCGCTGACGTTCCTCACCCAGCCACTGGCCCGGCGCGGGCACCTCGACCAGGCCGTGCTGACGCTCGGCATCACCTTCATCGTCGCCGATCTCCTCGCCGCGGCTTTCGGCGGCGAGGTGCTGCCCACCGACCCGCCGACCTCACTGCGCGGGACGGTGGACCTCCTCGGCCATGCCTATCCGGTCTACCGGCTCGTGTTCATCGGCGTCGCGACCGGCCTCGCCGCCGCCGTGTACCTCGTGTTCGAGCGCAGCTCGCTCGGAGCGCTGGTACGGGCCACCGTCGCGGACCGGGACATGGTCCGCGCGCTGGGCGTGGACATACGCAAGGTGCTCTACGGGGTCTTCGCGCTCGGCGCGGCACTGGCCGTGGTGGGCGGTGTCCTCGGGGCGCCGATCCTGGGTCCCGGCCCGGGTGTCGACGAGACCGTCCTCGTCCTCTCGCTCGTCGTCGTGGTCGTGGGCGGTCTCGGATCCGTGCGCGGTGCGCTCGCCGGCGCGCTCCTCATCGGCCAGGTGCAGACACTCGGGGTGGCGCTGCTCCCGGAGTACGCCCCCTTCCTGCTCTTCGGCACCATGCTCGCCGTGCTCGTCATCCGCCCGCACGGCCTGGTCCCGTCGGGGGTGCGCGCATGAGCCCGTCCGGATCCGACGGATCCGCCGCACGGCGGCTGTCCATGACCGCCCTCGCCCTCGGGCTCGCGGCGGCCCCCTTCGTCCTGGGCCCGTACGCCATCGGCACCCTGTCGCGGATCCTGGTGTTCGCCCTACTCGCGATCAGCGTGAACCTGCTCACCGGCCTGACCGGACTGCCGACCCTCGGCCAGTCGGCCTACTTCGGCGTCGGCGCCTATACGGCGGCCATCGTCGCGACGCGGCTCACCGACGTGGGGGTACTCCAACTGCTCATCGCCGCCGGAGTCTCCGCGCTGGTGGCCGTGCCCACGGGATGGCTGGCGGTGCGGGCCCGGGGCGTGGTGTTCCTGATGCTGACGCTGGCCATCGGCGAAATCGCCTACAGTGCCGCCGTCAACTGGAAGTCGCTGACGAACGGCACCGACGGCGTGTCCGGCATCCCGCCCGTCGTACCGCTGCCGGGCATGTCCGCGCTGGAGCTCGACGGGCTGGTGTACTTCTACGTCCTGGCCGTGTTCCTGGTGCTCTTCGCGGCCGTCTCCCGCCTGGGCTCGACACCGTTCGCCCTTGCCCTGCGCGGGATCCGCGACAACGAACGCCGCATGAGCGCGATCGGGTACCCCACCCGACGGTACGCCCTGGCCGTCTACTGCGGCGCCGGTGCGCTGGCCGGCGTCGCCGGCGGCCTGTGGGTGTCGGTGCAGCGGTTCGTCTCGCCCGGCGACGCGGGATTCGAGATCGCCGCGCTGGCCCTGCTCGCCGTCGTCATCGGCGGCTCCGGCTCGATGTGGGGGGCTTGTGCCGGAGCCGCGCTCGTCTGGCTCACCCGCGACTACCTCGGAAACCTCGAAGCCGTCGCGGGACGCGGGCCGCTGCTGCTCGGACTGTTCTTCGTCATCGCCGTCTACGTGCTGCCCCGAGGGCTGGCCGGCGTACGGCTCCCGCTCAAGCTGCCCCGGAAGAGGACGGCGTGACAGAACGCGATCTACTGGAACTACGCCGGGTGTCCCGGCACTTCGGCTCCTTCCGGGCCTTGGACGAGGTCGATCTCACCGTGCGCCAGGGTGCCAGGCACGCGATCATCGGACCGAACGGCGCGGGCAAATCGACGCTGTTCGGCCTGATCTCGGGAACGCTGTCGGCGACCGGCGGAACGATCCTCGTCGACGGGCAGGACGTGACCCGGCTGCCCGTGGACCGCCGGGTCGGGCTCGGTGTCGCCGCGACGTTCCAGCACTCCAGTCTCTTCATGCGGGAGACCGTGCTGGAGAACGTCCTGCTCGCCGTGTTGCGCCGGGCCGGTGCCGGACTCGGCGGCTGGCGGAGGGTGAGTGCCCGGACGGCGGCGGTCGAGCAGGCGCGGACGCTGCTGGCGCGGGTGGGGCTGCCCACCCGGCACGACGTCCTGGCTGCCGCCCTCTCGCACGGCGAACGGCGGCAGCTGGAGGTCGCCGTCGCCCTGGCCACCGAACCCCGGCTGCTGTTGCTGGACGAGCCGGCCGCCGGGATGTCTCCGGCGGAGACGGCGCGACTCACCGAACTCGTCGCCGCCCTGCCTGCCGAAGTGACGGTGCTCCTGATCGAACACGACCTCGACATGGTCTTCGAGCTCGCCGACACGGTGACGGTCATGCACCTCGGCAGACACCTGAAAACAGGCTCCCCGGACGAGGTGCGGGCCTCCAGTGAGGTCCAGAGCGCCTACCTCGGCACGATGGAGGGCGCCTCGTGAAGCCGTTCTTCAGCATTCGAAGCCTGAGCTCCGGCTACGCCGACGGCGTGGTCCTGGGTGGTGTCGATCTCGACCTCGACGAAGGCGAGATCGTCGCGGTCCTCGGCCGCAATGGGGTCGGCAAGACCACCCTCATCTCGACCGTCATGGGTTTCGTCCGGCCGTACGAAGGCAGCGTCACCCTCGGCGGGCGGGAGATCGCCGGATCCCGCGTCGATGTGATCGCCCGGGCCGGGGTGGGTGTCGTACCGCAGGGGCGCCGGGTCTTCGCACCGCTGACCGTGGCGGAGCACCTGGCGATCGCGTCGAGGCGTTCGACCCGGGGCCCGTGGACGAGGGCCCGCATCCTCGACCTGCTTCCGCGGCTGGGGGAGCGGCTCGGGCACCGCGGTGACCAGCTCTCCGGCGGGGAACAGCAGATGCTCGCGATCGCCCGGTCCCTGCTGGGGAATCCGCGTCTCCTGCTCCTCGACGAGCCGTCCGACGGCCTCGCCCCCGCGATCGTCGCGCAAGTGGGTGAGGTCATTCGCGAGGTGAGCGTGCAGGGCATGACGGTGGTCCTCGTCGAACAGAACCTGGGGCTCGCCTTCTCCGTCGCCCGGAACGTGGCGGTCATGCAGAAGGGCCGCATCGTCCACGAGGCGGCCTGCGCGGAATTCCGATCCAGTCCGGAAGACCGGCGGCGTCTGCTGGGCGTCGACTGACCGCGCGGAGGTGATCGCCGACTGGGTCACTCCCGCCGGTGCAGCCGGTGCACCCGACGCGGTCGGGCCCGGTAGCGGCCCGGCCGCGGCCCGCGGGACGAGCACCGAGGGGCTCGTCCCGCAGGCGCTCTCTGGCCACCCGCCAGGCAACGCGCGCCCGGCGGTACGTCCCCGGCCCCGCTCACGTGCCCCGGCCCGAGGGGTGCAAGGCTGGCGGTCTCAGCTGGGCCGGCGTGGTGAGCTGGGTGCCGACGCTCTGGCAGGCGTGGGGCGAATCATCATTTAGGCTTCAAGGTGGCCGCGGGGCGGTGGCTCGCCGTATGCGGCAGCCGCGGAACGGCCGACCCGGCCGTTCGAGTGGGCGGCCTGCGTCGGGTCCTTGGTCCGGACTCAGGACCCCATGGCGCTGATCATGAATGTCCTGGGGCTTCGGGTGACCGCCCGCATGCCTCTCAGGGGTATCGGGTGCCCAGCCGTCCCCCGCGAACATGAAGACCCCCAGGGAGAAGTGAGGTATGCCGGTGATCTGCGTCGGAGGCATGATCGGAATCGGCAAGACGAGCGTGGCCGAGCTGATCGCCAAGGAGTTGGGCAGCGAGGTCTTCTACGAGAGCGTGGAAGACAATCCGATCCTTCCTCTCTTCTATACGGCGAGCCCGGAGGAGATCCAGGCGAAGCGTTACCCCTTCCTGCTCCAGCTCTACTTCCTGCAGACCCGGTTCGCCTCGATCAAGGAGGCGTACAAGCAGGGCGACAACGTCCTCGACCGGTCCATCTACGAGGACTGGTACTTCGCCAAGGTCAATCACGATCTGGGCCGGATCAGCTCCCTCGAGATGCGGGTGTACGAGGGGCTGCTCGAAGAGATGATGCGCGAGATCGACGGCCTGCCGTACCGCAAGGCACCCGATCTCATGGTCTACCTCAAGGCGGACTTCGAGACGGTGCTGTACCGCATCGGGCTGCGGGGCCGCGATTTCGAGCAGGACGACAGCCTCGTCGAGTACTACCGGACGCTGTGGTCCGGCTACGACGACTGGGTGCACAAGCACTACTCGGCCAGCGAGGTCCTCGTCGTCGACATGAACCACACCGATGTGGTGAACAACCCCGACGACGCGGCCCGCGTGGCGCGAGAGATCAGGGACGCCGTGGCCGCGGCCAGGGCACGGAACTGAAGCCGTCCCACGCGAGTGCCTCCCCGCGGAGATCCTGGCCGCGCTGACCGTCACGGACGAGGACCGGGACCTCTTCCGCCGCGACGACGTACCGCCGAAGGCGTCAGTGGTGGGTTGGAGAAGTCACGGGGTGTCCCTTGGTTGCCGCGTCAACCCTTGTTCTGCTCGACGTGCAGATGGATCGGCCCCCGGAGCACGGGGCTGCGCCGGTACGGCGGCGGGTCGGTGACGAGCCGGGGTCGGTTGAGGCGGCGTATCCCCGGCTCGTCCGCGGCGAACTCGGCTGCGGTCATCCTTGGTTGTCCCTCTGGACGGGTACGCAGAGTCAAGCGTCAGCGCCTGCGCTTCGCGTCGAGTGCCTCGTCGAGGGTGAAGGCGGCCATGATGAGGGACAGGTGGGTGAACGCCTGGGGGAAGTTGCCCAGTTGTTCCCCTGTCGGACCGATCTCCTCGGCGAACCTGTGGTGGAGTGAGGGACTCGCGGCCGGTCGTATTTCCCGGCGTGGGACGCAAGCGAGAGTGGCGCGCCGGGGCTGAGCCGGTTGGCTAGTCCCGGCCGTCGTCCCCGCCCGCTGGATCCGATTGCTCACGGCGGGGCAGGTGGAGGCGTTTGAGCGCGAGCGCGTTGACGGCGACGATGATGCTGGACCCGGACATGGACAGGGCGGCGATCTCGGGGCGGAGGATCAGGCCCGTGGCGGGTTCGAAGACCCCGGCGGCGACGGGCAGGGCGACGGCGTTGTAGCCGATGGCCCAGCCGAGGTTCTGGCGCATCTTGCGCAGGGTGCCCCGGCCGATGCGCAGGGCGGTGGGGACGTCCAGGGGGTCGGAGCGCATCAGGACGAGGTCGGCGGCCTCGATGGCGACGTCGGTGCCGGCGCCGATCGCGATGCCCACGTCGGCTTGGGCGAGGGCGGGCGCGTCGTTGACACCGTCACCGACCATGGCCACCGTGCGGCCGCCCTGCTGGAGTTCGCTGATCTTCGCGGCCTTGTCGCCGGGGAGGACGTCGGCGATGACGGTGTTGATGCCCAGGCGCTGAGCGATCCGTTCGGCGGTCGCCCGGTTGTCGCCCGTGAGCATGACGACCTCGACGCCGAGGCTGTGGAGGTCGGCCACCGCTGCGGCGGAGGTCTCCCGCAGCGCGTCGGCGATCCCGATCAGGGCCGCCACCCGGCCGTCGACGGCGGCGATGACGACAGTGCGGCCGGTGGCGACCAGCTCCTCGCGCCGGCCGCCCAGGGCCCCGAGGTCGACGCCTTCACGTTCGATCAGGCGGCGGTTGCCGACCGCGACCCGGTGGCCGTCGACCACGGCCGTCGCACCGTGGCCCGGTACGTTCTCGAAGTGGCGGGCCTGCGCCGCGGCGACGCCGCGCGTGGCGGCGTACCGTACGACCGCAGCAGCCAGCGGATGCTCGGATTCCCGCTCGACGGCCGCGATCAGCCGCAGCACCTCGTCCTCGTCGCCGCCGCGGACGCTGATCACGTCGGTGACTTCGGGTTCGCCTTTGGTGAGGGTGCCGGTCTTGTCCATGACGACAGTGCGGACACCCGCGGACGCCTCGAGGGACATGGCGTTCTTGAACAGCACGCCCCGCCGGGCGCCCAGCCCGGTCCCGACCATGATCGCGGTGGGGGTGGCCAGGCCCAGTGCGTCCGGGCAGGTGATGACGACCACGGTGATGGCGAAGAGCATGGCTTCGCTGAAGGGCCTGTCGGTGGCGAGCAGCCATACGGACAGGGTGAGGGCGCCGCCGACGAGCGCGACGAGGACGAGCCAGAAGGCGGCCCGGTCGGCGAGCCGCTGGCCGGGGGCCTTGGAATTCTGGGCCTCCTGGACGAGCTGGACGATCTGGGCCAGTGCCGTGTCCGCACCGACCCTGGTCGCCCGCACCCGCAGCGTGCCGTTGGCGTTGAGGGTGGCGCCGACCACCGGGGAGCCGGGGCCCTTGTGCACGGGCATGCTCTCCCCGGTCACGGTCGACTCGTCGACCTCGCTCTCGCCCTCCTCCACGACCCCGTCCGCGGCGATCTTCGTACCGGGGCGTACGAGCAGCAGATCCCCGACGAGGACCTCGGCGGTGGCGACTTCCACGGGCCGGCCGTCCCGAAGAACCACGGCCTTCGACGGGGCAAGGTCCAGGAGCGTGCGAACGGCATCGTTGGCGCCGCCGCGGGCACGCATCTCGAACCAGTGGCCCAGCAGGACGAAGGAGGCCAGCACGGTGGCCGCCTCGTAGAAGACGTCCCCGCCCCCGGTGAGGGTGACGACGAGGGAGTACAGCCAGCCGGCACCGACGGCGACCGCCACGAGCACCATCATGTCCAACGTACGGGCACGCAGGGCCCGGACAGCGCCCACGAAGAAGATCGAGCACGAGTAGAAGATCACCGGCAGGCTCAGCAACAGTGCCCACACGTCCTGGCGCAAGCCGAACGGAACGGGCGCGTGCCAGCCGAAGACCTCCTCGCCGATCGGCGACCAGACCACGATCGGGACGGAGAACGCCACCGCGACAAGGAAGCGGTTCCGCATGTCGGTGACCATCGCGGCCATCGACATCTCGCCGTGCCCGCCGTGCCCGCCGTATTCCTTCGCCTCGTCGGGCGAACGCGTGCCTGCCGCCGTCACGGGCGTCGTGCGAGGGCGCTCCGGCGCAGCCGTGGAACCGGGCGGGTCCGGTTCCTGCATCGGATCACAGATGTGCGAGGGAACCGACTGGCCGACGCAGTGGTAACCGCATTCGGTCACCCAGTCGCGCAGCTCGGCGAGTGAGGTCCGCCGCGGGTCGAAGACGACTGTGGCCGACTGCGCCACGGGGTTGACCTCGACGTCGAGCACGCCGGGTCGGCGGCCGAGTACGGCCGCGACGGTGCCCTGCTGGCTCGCGCACACCATGCCCCGCACATCCAGCACCGCCGTGCTGCGCTCCTTGCCCGCGGGGTGCGCCATGCCCTCGTTCACCTCCCGGCCGGGTTCGGCTCCGCCTGTACAGCAGCCTGCGCTCCTGGTGAGGGCGCCGCAACGGCTGCTGCGGCACCGGGGGGCAACCCCACGGTGATCGCCGACGGCGGGAGAGAGGTGCACGGAGCCGCCAAGGCGGCACTACGGGGCGTGCACCTTCCGGATGGGTGTCAGGCCAGGGTGAGGAAGAGCTTTTCGAGCTCTTCCTCGGTCATGGGTGCCTGGGATTCGTCGGCGTTGTTCATGCACTGGCGCATGCCGCTGGCGATGATCTTGAATCCCGCGCGGTCGAGTGCCCTGGAGACGGCTGCGAGCTGGGTGACGACGTCCTTGCAGTCGCGGCCGGCTTCGATCATGGCGATGACGCCGGCGAGCTGCCCCTGGGCGCGGCGCAGTCGGTTGAGGACTGATCTGACCGCGTCGTCGTCGACCTTCACCGGGTACCTCCTGCTTGGTGTGCTGTTCGTCCCCATGGTACCCCAGGGGGTATTTGTCTCCGGTGTCAGTGGTCGAGGAGGGCCGCGAGTGTGGCATCCATGTCGCCACGCTGCGGACGGTTGTGGGGGAGCTTGGCGAGGACGGCTGCCATGCCGCAGCTGTCGGTGAGGGCGGAGAAGGCCAGGCCGCCCGCGACGGCGGCGGACACGAGCTGCAGAGCGGGGTGGATCAGGCCGAGCCCGAGGCCCGCGAGGACGAGGGCGCCGGCGGTCAGGCGGACCTGGCGTTCCATGCCCCACGTGGCGCGCGAGGCTTGCTCGGGGCGGTGGAGGTCGTGGCCCGCGGCGGCCCAGGCGCCGGTGCCCCCGGCGAGGGTGGCGGTGTCGATGCCGTGCTCGGCGAGCGTCTTGCGGGCACTGTCGGAGCGTGCTCCGGAGGCGCAGACGACCAGGATGCCGCCGCGGTCGGCGGCGTGGCGGATGGCGGGGAGGGCGCGTGAGATCTGATCGAGGGGGATGTTCAGGGCGCCGGGCAGGTGACCTGCGGCGTATTCGCCGGGAGTGCGGACGTCGAGGACGGTGAGCTCGTGCAGGCGGGTGAGGGCCTGTTCGGAGCTGAGGGCGTGGGGGGAGGTCATGGCGGACTGTCTCCTGATGGGTGTCGGCGGTGTCCGGGTGCGGACGCCGGGCGAGCGTGGGGGTGTGGCCTTGGGGGTGTGGCCGTGGGGGTGGCTCCGCTGTCAGCGGATCGCGTCGGTGAGCATGAAGGCCGCGACGGACAGCAGCACGACCGCGAAGATCCGTTGCAGGGCCGGGCCCTTGATCGCGGCGGACAGGCGCTTTCCGTCCCAGGCGCCGAGGATCGCCGCCCCGGTGAAGGGCGCGACGACCGCCCAGTCCAGAGGTGCGGCGCCGCCGGTACGGACGGTGAGCGCGGCGAGCGAGTTGACGGTGATGACGAGCAGGCTGGTCCCGATGGCCGCCCGCATCCTCAGGCCCAGCACTCCTACGAGGGCGGGGACGGCGAGGAATCCGCCGCCGACGCCCAGGAATCCGGTGACCGTGCCCAGGCCCGCGCCGGCTCCGGCGGCCCGTACGGGGCGGACCGGGCGGAACTCGTCCTCGGACGCGGGGGACTTGAGCATGCGCAGGGCCGCGAGGCCCGTGACGGCTGCGAACGCGGCGGTGAGCAGCTGTCCGGGCAGTCGTGCGGCGAGGGCGGCTGCCGCCATGGCGGGAGGGATGCCGGCGGCTGCGAAGAGGGTGCCGGTTCTCCAGCGGACGTTGCCGGAGGCGGCGTGGGTGTAGAGAGCGGTGGCGGAAGTGGCGGTGACGATGATCAGCGACGCGGTGGTGGCGGCCGCCGGGGTGAATCCGAGCAGGTAGATCAGTGCCGGGACCGCGAGCACGCTGCCGCCGCCCCCCAGGGCGCCGAGTGCCAGACCGACAACGGCTCCCGCGATCAGGGCGAGGATGAGCGTGCTCACGCTATCGAGCCGCTGTTTCCGCGGTCGTCGACGACCGGAAGTCCGGCTGCGGCCCAGGCGTTCATGCCGCCCTGGATGTCGACGGCCGCAGCTCCCCGTCCGGTCAGGAGTCTCGCGGCCCGCTGGGACCGGTGCCCGGAGCGGCAGATGACCATCAGCGGCCGTCCCTCGGCAGCCGGGGGCAGGCCGGCGCCGGCCAGCAGGGCGGAGAGCGGGGCGTGCACGGCGCCGGGCGCGTGCCCGGCCGTCCATTCCGCCGACTCGCGTACGTCGAGCAGGACGGCGCCCTCGTCACGGGTGCGCCGGTGGGCATCGGCTGGAGTCACGCGGGCGGGGCCGCGTCGGAAGAGGAACATCATCGGGTCCTTCGCTCGTGGGGAACGGGGAGGGCGAGTCGTCAGCTGTTTTCGGAACGGGGTCCGGTGACCATCGGGAGGCCCGCGCTCCGGGCGGCGTCGAAGGAGTCGTCGACGGCCACGACATCGCGTCCGGCTGCGTCGAGCAGGGAGGCGGCGATCCCCGCGCGCATTCCGCCCGCGCAGTGGACCCACACCACTCCGGTCGGCACCTCGCCCTGGCGTCGGTGGAGCTGGTGGATCGGGATGTGCACCGAATCCTTGATCCATCCATCCGCGCGTTCGGAGTCCCGTCGTACGTCCAGCACGATCCGGTGCTCGTAGGGGTCCAGGGCGGCGAGGTCGGCGAACGTGGCCCGTGGGAAGTCCCGCAGCTCTTCGTTCGCAGAGATCCACTCGGCAGGCTCTCCGGTGGCAGCGGCGGCCGGGCGGTCGATTGCGACCCGGGCCAGTTCCCGCTGAGCCTTCGCCAGCTGCTCGGGGGATTCCGCGAGGAGCGTGACGGGCTTGCCCCAGGGGATCAGCCACGCGAGGTAGGCCGCGATCTTCCCGTCGGCCTCGAAGTTGTACGTTCCCGCTACGTGGCCCTGGGCGAAGGCGATGCGGTTGCGCAGGTCGACCACCCACTCCCCGGCGGACAGGCGGGCCGCGATATCGGCGGCGTCCGCCACGGGGGGAGCGGTGAGGTCGACCGGAGTCGGCCCCGCGGCGTTCGTCGGTCCCATGTGTGCGTAATACGCGGGCACGTCGTCGAGCCCGGCCAACAGGGCGGCGACGAAGGTGTCGACGTCCTGGACGAGCGCGTCGTTGCCCGCCTTCTCCTTGCCGATGGTGGTGGCGTCCCCGTCGGCCTGGGCGGAGGAGCAGAAGCTCCCGAACCCGTGGGTGGGCAGTACCTCGGTCTCGTCCGGCAGTTCGGCGGCCAGCCGGTGCGCGGAGGCGTGCTGGGCGCGGGCCAGCTCCTCGGTCAGGCGGGGCTCGACCAGGTCCGGCCGTCCCACCGTACCGATCAGCAGGGAACCCCCGGTGAACACGGCGACGGCTGCCCCCTGTTCCTGCAGTACGTAGGAGGTGTGGTGCGGGGTGTGGCCGGGGGTGGCCAGGGCCCGCAGCGTGATTCCGTCGTCCACGGCGAAGGTGTCGCCGTCATGGACGGGGGTGCGGGCGAAGGACACCCGGGCCGCGGCGGGCACGTGGTAGACCGCGCCGGTGAGGCGGGCCAGGTCCAGGCCGCCGGTGACGTAGTCGTTGTGGACATGCGTCTCCACGACGTGGGAGATCCGTACGCCGTGCCGGGCCGCCACGGCGAGTACCTGGTCGACGTCGCGCGGCGGATCCACCGCCACGGCCGTGTGGGCACCGCCCGCCAGGTAGCTGCGGTTGCCGAGCCCTTCCAGATCAAGGGTGTCGATGAAGAACACGCTGTCGCTCCTTCTCGCGAGAATTACCCCCGGGGGTATATCTCGAGCGTAGCATCAGTACCCCCGGGGGTATATTTCGGCGTTCGGCTGTCTCCCGTGTGAGCTGCGGCTGTACCCGGAGCTCACCGGGGCGCGGAGCCTCGACCCTGCTGTGTTCCCCGCAGGGTCGGCCCTCTACGCGGCGAGCCGAGCTGTGCGAGCGGCTGGGACCGATGCCTGTGGTCCTGCGGCGCACGGTGGGCGGTCACTCGCGCGGCACGAAGCAGACTGACGTGCTTCCCGCGCCGGTGACACCGGCGCGCTCAAGGTCTCGCCGGGCGGACCGCCGCACGCGGGGCCGGACCCAGTGGACCGCACCGTCCGACGACAGACCCTAGGGGTGGCCGGTGGCGCGGAGGTCCGCCAGGAGTTCGGCCTGGCCTTGGAGGACGCCGGAAAGGATGCCTCTGGCGACCCGCAGCAGTTCAGCGATCTGGGGGTGGGTGAGGCTGTAGTAGACGTTGGAGCCTTCGCGGCGGGTGACCACCAGGTTGGCCTTGCGCAGGACGGCCAGCTGCTGGGAGAGGCTCGCGGCCTCCACTCCGACCTCGGGGAGCATCTCGGCGACCGCGTGCTCGCGGACGGACAGGAGTTCCAGGACGCGGATGCGGACCGGGTGCCCCAGCGTTTTGAAGAACTCCGCCTTGAGCTGGTACAGCGGTGTGCTCACCTGGGTACTCCTGCCTTGACTGCCCATCGCATCCACCCGGAACCGTTCCTTCGTAGGAGCATCCGTCACGCCCCTCTTCACACCTTGTGACCTCCACAATTGCAGATCCCTGCAACTCCTGGGACCCCGGTGGGCGAGGTTCGTGACGTTCGGCCCCCCAGAGAGGTCGGTGCCGGTGCAGGTCTCAGGCGAGGGCGGGTTCCTCGGGGTCCTGCGCGGCGGTCCAGTCATCGGTGCTCCACTGCTCGACCGTGCCGTGGTCGCCGTGGGCGGCCAGGGCGGTGGCGAGGTCGCAGTGGACGGGGACGGGCGGGCAGGTGGCGTCGGGGACGAGGGAGCCGTCCGCGGGTATGGCCGCGAGTTCCAGGCGGCGACCGTGTCCGGCGAGGCGGCGTGCGGCCTGGGCGACGGCGATCTGCCCGCCGGCCGACCAGCCCAGCAGCCCGGTCAGGTCCAAGATGACCGGACCGGTGCCCCGGGCGACCGCCCAGCCGATGGCACCGGTGAACCGGTCCGTCGCGTCCGGGCCGAGATATCCCGCCAGGGACAGTACTCCCAGGTCCTGGCGGGCGGTGTAATGCCATTCGATCGTCATGGTCAGCTCCTCGGCTTCATAGGGGGAAAGTGATCCAGATGGCCTTGCCGCGCCCGTCCGTATCGGTGCGCAGGACGGCGGTGCCGCCGAGCTCCATCGTCATTTCGACCACCATGGCCAGGCCGCTGCCCGGGGCGCTCGCGAGCGCCCCGAAGAGGGCCGGCCGGTAGGGGTGGCGGTCGTGGACGGCGAACGCGAACGCCCCCGGTCCGTGCGCGTAGGTGACCGTGATGGTCGGGGAAAGGGCGGCGGCGTGGCGGACGGCGTTGGTGACCAGCTCGGACAGGATCAGCAACGCCGGGCCCACGCTCGGATGCCGCAGCCCCACGCCGCACTCCACGAGGACGAGTTCGGTGGTCTCGCGGGCGATGCGGACGGCCGAGCCCATCGCGGGTACGTCCAGTACGTGCCGGTAGGGCATCGTCTGGCCTTGGAGGCTCACAGGCCCGCCCCCGTCACGGTGCGGGCCAGGCGGAACCCGGTCATCGTGCGGCCTTCCGGGTGCGGTGCGGTCGGTGACGGATACCGGCCAGCAGCCCCGCCTGCTCCAGGTGTTTGCGGGCCCCGGCGATCGCCTCCGGGGTGGTGGCGTAATCACGGCCCTCCGGGCGCAGCAGGTCCAGGGCGCCGACGGCGTCCAGGGCCTGGCGCTGGCCGGGCCGGATGCCGGAGGCGAGGACGGCGATGCCGCGCCGGTTCAGCTTCTCCACGGCGTCCTTGAGGACGAGGGCGCCGGTGGCGTCCAGGGCGGTCACCCTCGACATGCGCAGGATGACGACCTTCACGTCGGCGACCTCGGAGAGTTCGAGGAGGAAGCGGTGGGCGCCGGCGAAGAAGAGGGGGCCGTCGATGCGGTAGGCGACGATGTGCTCCGCCAGGAGGGCGTGTTCCTCGTCGCTGTGCTCTCCGGGCAGGTCCGGGCGGAAGTCGACCTGCTCCATCCGCGCCTGACCCGCGACCGCCTTCAAGGCGAGCGCCCCCGCGACGACGAGGCCGATGATCACGGCGTAGACGAGGTCGAGGACCAGGGTCGCCGCAGCGGTCAGAACCAGTACGACCGCGTCCGCGCGGGTCGCCTTCACCATCGCGCGGAGCGAGCCGACCTCGACCATCCGGATTGCCGTCGCCAGCAGCACCCCCGCCAGGGCGGCGAGGGGGATCTCCGAGACGAGGGGTGCGGCGGCGAACACGATCACCGCGAGCACGGCGGCGTGGGTGAGGGCGGCCAGCCGGGAGGACGCGCCGGTGCGGACGTTGACCGCGGTCCGGGCGATGGCAGCGGTGGAGGGTACGCCGCCGAGCAGGGGGGCTGCGAGGTTGGCGATGCCCTGCCCGAACAGCTCCTTGTCCGGATCGTGTTTCTGCCCCACGGTCATCCCGTCCGCGACGGTGGCCGACAGCAGCGACTCCAGGGCTGCCAAGGCGGCCACCGCAACGGCGGGAGCCAGCAGGGAGCCGAGTGCCGAGACGTCGAGGAAGGCGAGGGAGGGGGCGGGGAGCCCGGAGGGCAGGTTCCCGATCGGGGCCGCCGCGTCCAGATGGAAGAGCTTCGCGACCACGGTCGCGGCGGTCACCGCGACGATGGAGAACGGGACCGTCGGCTTCCACCGGGCCCCCACCAGCATCACCGCCGCGACGGAGAGGGAGAAGCCGATCGCGGTCCAGTTCGGGAATGCCACGAAATCCACGAGCGCCCGCCAGGCCACCAGCAGGACCTTCTCGCCCTCGGGCTTCGCCACCCCGAGCGCGTTGGGTATCTGCTGAAGGCCGATCACGCACGCGATACCGAGGGTGAACCCCTCCACCACGGGGGCCGGCACGTACCGCACGTACTGCCCGGCGCGAAGGAGGGCGAGGCCGATCAGCAGGACACCGGCCATGAAGCCCACGGTCAGGACACCGCCGGGCCCGTACTGGGCCACGATCGGCACCAGGACCACGGTCATCGCACCCGTCGGACCGGACACCTGGAGGTTCGACCCGCCGAACAGGGCGGCAAGAGCGCCCGCGACCACCGCGGTGGCGAGTCCGGCCTCCGCGCCCAGCCCCGAGGAGACCCCGAAGCCGAGCGCCAGCGGGAGGGCGACGACCGCCACGGTCAGTCCGGCCAGGAGGTCCCGGCGGGGACTGCGGCCCATGACCGCGAAGTTGGCCTGGGCAGGCAGCACCGATCGGACCCGGCCGAGCACGGATGTCAGCACGGCGTTCACGCTCACGGCGCCGGGACCTCGGAATAGCGCAGCTCCTCCAGCAGCTCGCTCTGCCCGGTCAGCACCTCGGTCAGGATGCGCCGTGCCGCCCGCATCAGCTGCGCGACGTCCCCGCCCGCCAGCTCGTAGACCACCGTCGAGCCGTCACGGACCGAGGTGACGATCCCCGAGCGGCGCAGCACCGCGAGCTGCTGCGACAGGGCGGAAGGCTCTACCTCGATCGCGGCCAGCAGGCCGCGTACCGGCATCGGCCCGTCCTGCAGCAGCTCCAGCACCCTTATCCGCACCGGGTGCCCGAGCATGCGGAAGAACTCGGCTTTGGCCTGGTACAGCGGAACCGGCACGGTCTCGCACCCTTCTCACCACCCCGAGCGGCGGGGCACATGTCTGGTGCTGTGCCCGCGGCTACCTACGGGCACAACGCCTATAGCATCTATGAAATTGCAGACTTTTGCAATTTGCAGATACTGCGATCAGTCCGTGCTGCGGCGTCCTGAGGATGTAGCGAATTGCAGAAGTTTGCAATCTGGATATCCTGGTTCCCTGATCGCGCGCGGGTGCCTCCAGTGCTCCGCGCGTACGCACAAGCTAGGACAGAACTGATGACGGCGAGCCTGCCCCCGTGCCCGAAGTGCTCCAGTGAGTACACCTACGAGATGAACGCTCTGATGGTCTGCCCGGAGTGCGCCCACGAGTGGGTTCCGGCCGCGGCCGGGGCGGATGACGCGAGCGCCCCCGGCGAGCGGGTGATCAAGGACGCCGTCGGGAACGTGCTGAACGACGGCGACACCGTGACCGTCGTCAAGGCCCTCAAGGTCAAGGGAAGCCCGTCGGGGATCAAGGCGGGCACCAAGGTGCGCAACATCCGCCTCGTCGACGGGGTCGACGGCCACGACATCGACTGCAAGATCGACGGATTCGGCGCCATGCAGCTCAAGTCGAGCGTGGTCAAGAAGGCCTGACCGCTGCCGGCCGGGGGCCGCCCTCGGCCGGCGCCCTACGACGGGAAAGGGGCGAGGTCGGGCTCGATCCAGTCCGTCTTCGCCTGCGAGGAGGCCAGCGTCGACGGGCGGTAGAAGCGGGCCGTCAGGAGTCGCTTGTCGAGCAGGGCGGGATGGTGGTCGGCGAACGCGGTGAAGCCGTCTTCGCCGTGTTCGGCCGCGTAGTGACCGACCAGCTCCACCCAGGCCCGGCTGACAGTGGCGTGGTACTTCTGAGGCGCCCCCGCATAGCGGGCGGTGCGCTGGATGCCGTCGCTGACCAGGCCGATTGCCGCGCGCACACCGACCCGCCGCACGGCCAGCCACGTCAGATGGACATGTTCCCGGTGGCCGAACCGCTCGGCGGTCGCCATTACTTCGGCCAGCAAGGCTTCGAAGTCGGGCGCGTCGGCGGCGTGCGGGGGGTGAGCGGTCATGAGGGCACCTCCGTCAGGGCTTGCAGGGCAGCGCGCAGGCCTGCGATCGCATCCGCCGGCAGGCCGTCGAGCGCGCGGTGCTCCAGATCGGCGATCGCCTGACGGATCGTGGTGGCGGTCAGCTGTCCGGACGGGGTGAGTGCGATGAGCACCTTGCGGCGGTCTCCCGGGCTGGCGCCGCGGGTGATGTGGCCGCGTCGTTCCAGGCGGTCCAGGACGCTGGTCAGCGTGGTGGGGCGGGTGCCCACGGCCGCGCCGAGTTCGGACACGGTCCGGCCGCGGCCGTCGGCCAGGTTGGCCAGTGCGTTGATCTCGGAGGCGGTCAGGTCCAGGTCGACGAGCTCTGCGGCAAGCGCGTGCAGGGTGGCGTGGGTGGCCCGCTGCAGAGCAAGCAGGGCCGACCACTCAGATGGCACGGATTCGGACTTCACGATTTCGGACTATACGATTTCGTATTACCTGCTGCAAGCCGAAGCTGCGTGCGGGCGACGGTGCCGGTGGGGGCGAGCGGCAGCGGCGAAACGCCGTCGCGGGCGAACGGGCGTGCCGGGGCCGGTCGCGGTGGCTTGCGGGGCGGGCGGCCTGCCGCATGTTCGCGCTGGGCGCCGGCCGGGACCGGTGCGAGTCCTCCACCGGGAACCTGACGCAACCCTGGCTGATCCCTCGTCAGCGGTGGTTGCTATTGCGGCAGGTGAGCGGTTACGGTCACGCTCGGATGGTCAGCGCTTGGAGTCCTGGAGTGTATGCGGTGAGTGACAGGTCTGCTCCGGATCCGGTGAGCACCGTTCGACGCATCGTGGCCATCCTCGACCGGGTCGGCCGTGATCGCGAGGAGGTGCTGCGGGTCGAGGGCGAGAGCGGGCTCTCGTACGCTTCCGGATTGCCGGCGCAGGACGTCGAGGCTTTGCTGCGCGGCGATCGGGCGCTGTCCGACACGGCCGTCGGCCTCGGGGCGGACCCGGTGGAGGTGCGCCGTCGGCGGGTGGTCGAGCGGATCCTCTTCTTGCGCGCCACGCGCCTGCTGCGCCTGCCCTACGGGCAGTGCCGGATCTATTCGCTGGCGGAGATCGCGGCCGGCGCGGGCACGAGCGCGCAGTGGCTCGACAAGATGATCAAGACGGGCAGAGTCCCGAACCTCGACCACGCGGATGGGATCGCGAGGTTCTTCGGGGAGCGGATCGATTTTCTGGTGGACCCGCCCGCCGAGGCGCTGGATCGTGTGCTGCAGCGCATTCACGTGGGCCTGCTGGAGCAGGCCGTGGAGCGGCAGGACGCTGACGTGCACAGGTTCAAGAACGCGGGCCCGGCCGACGACGTGATGTCCGAGCTGGGCGTTGTCGGGAACGCGGCCCGGTGTTTGGCCGACGTACCCGATGAGACGGCCAAGCCGATCGTGGCGCTCATCGAATCGATCGCACGACGGGCGCGTGAGGATCGGGCGCGGGAGATCCGCGATGCCTTGGACGCGCCGGGGGCGACGAAAGCGGAGTGAGAGCGGTGTCGCGCTCCCGGAAGAACCGCGGTTCACTGGCATGATCTTGGAATGATGCATGGGGGGCCGATGCGGCTGATGACCGAGGGTTTGCCCGATGGCGGGGTCAGCCGTTTCCGGATGAGACGTGACGGGACGCGATCCGCGTCAGCACTTCACAGGGAATTCCTGGCCCCGCTTGCGGGCGACATCGACGGCGCCGAACTCACCGGCGTGGCCGGCTGCATCTGGGCACCACTGGAAGGCTGACCGTGCAACAAGGTTTCAACTTGTATGTTCCCGCAGCCGCGTTGGGCGTCGTGCTGCTGGTCAAGCTTCCCGCCCTGGTGAGGGGGTGGCGCAGCCCTCTGGTCCGCACCGTCAACACTCTGATCTTTCTGCACTGCGCCGGATTCTTCTTCTCCGCCCCGCCCACCGTCACGGTGGTCAACCGGGTCACCGGAGTCTGCAACTTCTCGGCTGTGCTGGTCCAATGCATCCTGTGCGCGTACGCGTGCACCTGCTTGGCTCTGATCGAGAACTGGAGAGGGGACACGGAAGGCAGGGCGCATACCCGGCGGCGTGTGCGTCTCTGGATCCTGGGACACCTCCTCGTGGGCGTGGCGGTCATCAGCTGCTTCATCCTCGGCGACGCGCCGGACGAGAGGCAGCGCGACTTCGACACCTACTACGCCACCACCCCCTACATCAGCGAGATGTTGCTGCTCTATCTGCTCGCGAACATCGTGGCTGCGGCCGCTGCCACGATCGTGTGCTGGCGCTGGACGCTCGCCATCCGCAAAGAGACCCGGACGAACGGATCGTCCACGGCCGACGACTGGCTGCGGGCCGGGCTGTACGTGCTCGTCGCCGGGTTCCTGGCGAACCTCACCTACGGAGTGGTCAAACTGCTCGCCGTCGCCGCCCGCTGGACCGGACGGAACTGGGACGTACTCAACGATCGGGCCGCCTCGTTCAGTTCCATCGCAGCCGTCATCGTCACCCTTGGCTTCCTCCTGCCGATTTTCGGCCCCTGGTTCACCGAACGCCTTGCCAAGCCCGTGAGTACGTTCCTCGCGCTCGCCCATCTGATGCGGGTCGTGCGCCCACCCGCCACCAGTGCCCCGGGCCCCCTCGCGCTGGCCACGCCCTGGTACGCCGGACCCGAGCAGCACCTGGTCAACCGCATGACGAACATCCAGGACTGCATACTCCAACTGCGCCCCTACTGCTCCGACGGGATACGCGAACTGGCCTACCGCGAGGCGGTTCTGAAGGGTGCGCGCCGGCCGGACGCCGTGGCGGCCGGCCTTGCCGCCATGCTGGAGGCAGCCGCTGACGCCCGCGCACGCACCGCTCCGGTCGGCGACGACGAGAGCTGCCGTGCCGCCCACGCCCTGCGCTCGTCCGAGACCGAGTACTGCGACCTCCTGGTCCGCATCTCCCGGGCTCTGCGGCTCCGGCCCCGCCACCGCGGCGCTGCACCCATGGCAGGGGCGCAGCGATCTCCGACGTAGAATCTCTGGCTGAGAGCAGATCATTCGTCGTTGCTCTCACGTTGCGTGAACGGCTACGGTCAGAGCTCGAAACGTCAAGGCCGTCGGAGTCCGTGGGAGCAAGCGTTGAGTGACAGACCTACCGCTGATCCTGTGAGCACGCTCCATCGCATCGTCACCCTCCTCGACCGGTTGGGTGACGAGCGCGAGGACGTGCTGAGAGTCGAGGGAGAGGGCGGGCTGTCCTACGCCTCCGGGCTGCCCGTGGCGGAAGTCGAGGCGTTGCTGCGCGGTGAGCCGGTGGCGTCTGCCGCCGAGGGCGGTGCGGACGTGGTGGAAGCACGCCATCGGCGGGTGCTGGACCGGATCCTCTTCCTGCGCGCCACACGTCTGAGGCCCTCGACCGACGGTCAGCTCCGTATCTACTCGCTCGCGGAGATCGCGGCGGGGGCGGGTACGAGTCCGCAGTGGCTCGACAAGATGATCAAGACGGGTAAGGCTCCGAATCTGGACCACGCCGCTGGGATCGCGCAGTTCTTCGGGGAGAGGATCGAGTTCTTGGTGGCCAGCCCGGCCGAGGCCCTCGACCGGGTTCTGCTCGAGATCCACAAGGATCTTCTGGAGCGGGCCTTCGAGCGCCAGTCCCAACACCTCCAGCGTCTGGAGGGCGGGGACACTGGATCCGGACTGAATCCGGAACTCGGAGTGGTCGGATACGCGGCGCGCGCGCTGGCCGAGGTGCCCGACGACACGGCGCAGCCGCTCATCGCACTGATCGAGTCGGTTGCCCGGCGGGCACGTGAGGAGCGGGCCCGGGAGGCCCGGAGTACGTAGACCGGACCTGCGGGGATGGTACGGAATGTGATGCATGGGGGGCGCGGTGGGGACGTACCGCGAAATGAAGCGACATCGCGATGAGCTGTTCACGGGCACGGCCCGTCCATTGCCGGACACTCCGGTCGAACTGTTCCGGGCCGTCTGCGCGTACGTGACGGAGAGCAGCGGGCGTGAGGTGCGCCTGATGCTTGAGCCGTTTCCCCAGGACACGGTCAGTGGCCTGTGGCTCGACATGGGCGACTTCGAGGCGATCGTCGTCGAGGCGAACACATCGCCGCTGCACCAGATGGTGATCGTCGGGCACGAGCTGTGGCACCGCAAGGAAGGAAGCTGCGGGCAGCACGGCGGTGCCGCCGGTGCGGCTGTCGCGGCGCGCATGATCGGTGACCGGTGGAGCCTCGACGATGCCGTCGCCCGTTTCGCCGCCCGCACCGATGTCGATCTCGACGAGGAGCGCAGGGCTGAGAAATTCGGTCGCATGCTGGCCGCGAAGTTCCGCCCGCACCTGGAAGGCATGCGCCCCGGCAAAACACCCGCGTCCGGCGTGGCCGGACGCATATGGGCCTCCCTGGAAGGCTGACCGTCCGGGGTCGTAGGTGCCGCCGCGGCGGACGCCGCTCGCCGGTGGCCCGGCGAGCGGCGGACGTCATGAACCGCGGCTCATCGTTTGGCGCCGACCGGGTCCGGTGAGCGCTCCCGTGTCGAAGGCCGCCCCTCCAGCGGGTGGATCCGGTGCAGGAGGGGTCCGGTCATGATGGTGGTGATCACCGCCATGAAGACCATGGCGGTGAACATCCTGGAGTCCAGGACCTTCAGCGAGAGACCCACATTGAGGATGACCAGCTCGGTCAGGCCGCGTGCGTTGAGGAGAACGCCCAGTGCCGTCGACTCACGAGCCGATGCCCCGGTGAGCACGGCGGCGCCGAACGCGCCCACGAACTTTCCTGCGCACGCCACCGCGACCGCGGCCAGAAGCATGAGCGCGCCCTGCCAGCCGAGACCGCCGAGGTTCACCGAGAGCCCGGTCACGGTGAAGAAGGCGGGCAGCAGGAAGAGGCTGGTCTGCTCGATGCGCTCGGGGACCTCCGGAGCGAGAGCGTCGATGTGCCGGCGCGGGACGACCGCACCGAAGGCGAAGGCGCCGAACACCGCGTGAAGGCCGATCTCTTCCGTGGCCCACGCGCACATCAGCAGGCCGATGACCAGTGCGGCGTGGGTGACGGGACCGCCCGCCCAACGCCGCTCGGGCGCCAGCAGCCACCGCAGGGCGGGGCGGACGACGTAGAGCAGGCCGAGTACGAACGCGGCTGCCTCGACGGCCATCCACGCCAGCGACCCCGCGCCGGTGGCGTGCACCAGGGCGACGACCACCGCGAGCACGCACCACGCGAGAAAGTCCTGGATCGCGGCGCAGGTGAGCGCGATCGAGCCGAGCCTGCTCTTGTTCAGGCCCCGCTCGTCGATGATCCGGGCCAGCACGGGGAACGCGGTGATGGACATCGCCACACCCATGAACAGGGCCGGCTCCAGAAGGCCTTCCGTCCCCAACTCCGAAGTGATGAACCATGGAGCCAGTACGGCCGCCAGACCCATGCCCAGGAGGAAGGGCAGGGTGACCGAGCCGAGGGAAACGGCTGTGACCTGGCGGCCGGCGCCCCGAAGGTGCGCGATTTCGAGCCGGTAGCCCACTCCGAACATGAACAGCACCAGGCCCAGTTGGGCGATGACCTGCAGGAACGGCCGTACGGCGGGGGGAAAGAACAGATGGGAGAGGTCGCCCGGGAGGAGCCCCAGCAGGCTGGGCCCCAGGGCGATGCCTGCGACGATCTCTCCCATCACAACCGGCTGGTGGAACCTCTGGGCCAGCCTGCTGAACACATAGGCCACGGCGAGCAGAACGGCCAGGCCCAGCAGCACACCACCGGTGCCGACCGAGGCGGGAGGGGCGGCAGCGGCGGTCACCGGGTCAGCCAGGGCGCCGTTGAATCTGTTCAAGGAGTACACCTTCACATCAGGAGGCGGAACGAGCCCGGTTGATGGAGTTGAAGAACGCGGTGGTGGTCGCGACGGCCGGATCGGCGTCGATGCCCACGCCATAGGCGGTGCCGGGGCCACTGCCGGTCCGCAGATAGACGGCGGTGCGCGGGCCGACCGCGTCGTCGACTTCGTGTTGCGTGACGGCGTGAAGCCGAACCTGGTGGCTCGTTCCGCTGAGCGCGTCCACCAGCGCGTCGGTGAGGCACTCCCCGGAGCCTGTGACAACCTGCTCGTTTCCGTCGGGCTCGACCAGCCTGACCGAGAGGCGGCTGACGTTCTCCTCACGCGTCGCGCGGACTTCCTTCAGCAGCAGACCAGGCCGAGGCTCGACATAGGTGTCGCTGAAGATCTCCCACAGGCGGCGGGACGTGACCTCGACGCCGCTCTCGTCGGTGATCCGCTGGACAGCCTTGGCGAACTCCACCCGCAGCTCGCGTGGCAGGTCGAGTCCGTAGTGGGTCTTGAGTACCTGGGCGACGCCGCCCTTGCCGGACTGGCTGTTGACGCGGACGACGGACTCGTACGTCCGGCCCACGTCCTTGGGGTCGATGGGCAGGTAGGGAACTTCCCACGGCAGCTCGGCCACAGGGCGGCCGGTGCGGGTGGCCCGCTGCTCCAGGGCGGCCAGTCCCTTGCCGATCGCGTCCTGGTGCGTGCCGGAGAAGGCCGTGTAGACCAGGTCACCGACGTACGGGTGGCGCGCGGGCACCGGCATCTGGTTGCTCTCCTCGACCGTACGGCGGACCGCGTCGATGTCGGAGAAGTCCAGTTGGGGATCGACACCCCGGCTGAACAGATTGAGCGCCAGCGTGGCCAGGCACGCGTTGCCGGTCCGCTCACCGTTGCCGAACAGCGTGCCCTCGATCCGGTCCGCGCCGGCCATCACGGCCAGTTCGGCCGAGGCGACCGCGGTACCTCGGTCGTTGTGCGGGTGGACGGACAGGATGATCGAACCACGGTTGTCCAGGTTCCGGTGCATCCACTCGACCTGGTCGGCGAAGACGTTGGGGGAATCGGTCTCCACCGTGGTGGGAAGGTTCAGGGTCACCGGCCGGTCAGGGCTGGCCTCCCACACCGAGGCGACCGCGTTGGAAAGGTCCAGCGCGAACTCCGGCTCGGTCACGTTGAACGTCTCCGGTGAGAACTCGAAGCGCAGGTTCGCCGCGCGCATCGAGGCCGCCCACGCGGCCACGTGCTCGGCCCCCCGCAGGGTGAAGTCCCTGAGTTCCTGGGGGGACATGGAAAACACCACGTCCCGCCACAGGCACGCGGTCGCCAGGCACAGGTGCACCACCGCCCGCTTCGCTCCCCGGATCGCCTCGAAGGTCCGGTCGATCATGTCCGGCCGAGCCGGCGTGAACACGACGATGGTCACGTCGTCGGGAATCCTGTCGTGCTCGATCAGCTCCCGGACGAATTCGAATTCCGCAGCGCTGGCACCGGGATAACCGACCTCGATCTCCTTGAACCCGGTCCGCACCAGCAGGTCGAACATCATTCCCTTGCGCCGGGAGTCCATGGGGTTGGCGAGTGACTGATTGCCGTCGCGAAGATCCACCGATGCCCACAGCGGAGCCTTCTTGATCTCCCGCCCGGGCCATGTGCGGTCGGTCAGCTCCTGCGACAGCCTGGACCCCTCACGCGCATAGCGGTGGAACGCCATCGGCGACGCGCGCTGCGCGTTCCACGAGGGCTGTCCGACCCCGGCCGCGCCCCCCGCGACGACAGCGGATTCCATCCCCCACGGTGCGGGCAACGCCCCTGTCACCTCAATGAGTTCGGACATCTGAGCCAGCCTCCAAGGTTGGCCGGCGAGCAGCCTCCGCCGACGGAACGTGGCTTCATTCCCCAGGAACGGACAAGGGTTGTCCACCCTCCGATGACCGATCTGTCAGGTCCGTACATCGCCGGGCGAAGCCGTGCGCGGTGGTAGGTTCGAGCCGGTCGAGCGGCCGTTTCCGCCACCACTTTTCCTGCCGTCCGCGCCTCTGTTCCCCGCGGTTGTCCATTCCGGCGAACCCGGCGTCCGGTGTTTCCAGGACTTCGAAGTACCGTTCTCAGCTCGTTCTCGAGCCGACAGAAAGCTGGTCGAACCATGCCCGTGCAAGAGGTGCCGAGCCTGCTGAAATTGTTCACCCCGGATCTGGCCGCCGACCCGTACCCGTTCTATCGCGAGCTCCGTGAAAATCACCCGGTCCACTATGACAAGTGGATGCGCAGCTGGGTGATCCTCGGCTACGAGGAGATCAGCTCACTGTCCAAGGACGACCGGCTCTCGGGCGCCCGGATCGAGAGCTTCCACGAGTCGTTGCCGGCTGACGCGCGCGCTGAACTGAAACCGCTCAAGGACGCCTTGGCGGACATGATGGTCTTCCACGAACCGCCCCGCCACACACGACTGCGGCATCTGATACGGCCGGGCCTGACGCCCCGCTTCATCCGCGAGATGCGCCCGGTCATCGAGGGACTCACCGATGAACTTCTGGACAAGGTCGTCGATCAGGGACGGATGGACGTCATCCACGATTTCTCCGAGCCGCTCACCCGGGGCGTGATCGGACGACTGGCCGGAGTGCCCCAGCACGCCGAACACCTGCTGGGCAACTGGCAGGGCCTGCTGCTGGAGTTCTTCGCCCAGTCCCGCAAGGAGATCCCGCGTGTCACCCAGCTGCGTGCCGCTTTCGACGAGGGGGCGTCGGCCCGCCGCGACGGGACCGGCACCGACTTCTTCACGCAGATGATCGCCGAACAGCTCCAGCAGGGCGACTTCACCGAGGACGAGGTCTTCGCGAACTTCCTGCTGCTCATCGATGCCGGACAGGCCACCACCACCCACCTCATCGGCAACGCGGTCCTGGCCCTGCTCCGCCAGCCGGACCAACTGGAACTGCTGCGTTCGCAGCCGGAGCTGGCCACGAAGGCCGCCCACGAACTGCTGCGCTACGACAGCTCCGTGCAGTTCACCACCCGGGTCGCACTCGTAGACCTCGAAGTGCGGGGGCACAGGATCGCGGCAGGCGAATCGGTGACCCTGGTGCTCGGCTCAGGCAACCACGACCCCCTGAAGTACGAGAACCCCGACCGGGTCGACATCACCCGTGGCTCCGCCGACCACCTCTCCTTCGGGCACGGCATCCACTACTGCCTGGGGGCCTCGCTGGCGGTGGCGGAGGTCGAGATCGCGCTGAGCCGGCTCCTCGCGCGCACCAGGGACCTCCGCCTCGCGGAACCCGGCCCCACCTGGCAGGACAGCATCAATTTCCGCTTCCTGAAGAACCTTTCGGTGACCTTCGCGCCGGCCACCGCCGCATCAAGCCGTACCTGACAGACGGTCCGGTAGCCGTTGGACAAGATCGCGCAGTTCCTGGGGAATGGAGGCATCCGTCCTACCAGGGGGAACCTGACCGTGAACTCATCGACTGCCGAACACTTCGACCTCATCGTGGTCGGCGGCGGCCCGTCCGGATCGACCCTCGCCACCCTCGTGGCGATGCGCGGACACCGTGTGCTGCTGCTGGAAAAGGAGAGTTTCCCCCGCTACCAGATCGGGGAATCGCTGCTTCCGGCGACGGTGCACGGTGTCTGCAAACTCCTGGGCGTCACCGAAGAACTGGAGGCCGCCAACTTCACCAAGAAGCTGGGCGGCACCTTCCGCTGGGGCTCGAACCCCGAGCCGTGGACCTTCGCCTTCGCCATCTCACCGAAGCTCGCCGGCCCGACCTCGTTCGCGTACCAGGTCGAACGAATGAAGTTCGACAAGATCCTCATCGACAACGCCCGTCGCAAGGGGGTGGACGTACGTGAGGAGTCCGCCGTCACCGACGTCGTCAAGGACGGCGAGCGGGTCACCGGCCTGCACTACCGGGATGCTGATGGCACGACACACGAGGTGACCGCCACGATCGTGGCGGACGCCTCCGGCAACCTCAGCAACATCCACAAGCACACCGGCGGCAAGCGCGTCTATTCGGAGTTCTTCCAGAACGTCGCCCTGTTCGGCTATTTCGAGGGTGGCAAGCGTCTGCCCGAACCGCGGAGCGGCAACATCCTGTCGGCCGCGTTCGACGACGGCTGGTTCTGGTACATCCCGCTCAGCGACACGCTGACCAGCGTCGGCGCGGTCATCGCACGCGACCGGGCCGACATCATCCAGGGCGATCCGGAGAAGGCGCTGCTCACGCTGGTCGACCGATGCCCGGAGATCCGGGACATGCTGTCCGACGCAACCCGGGTCACTGAAGGGCCGTACGGCGAGATCCGGGTACGCAAGGACTACTCGTACTCCAACACCACCTTCTGGAGCCCCGGCCTGGTCCTGGTCGGGGACGCCGCCTGCTTCGTCGACCCGGTGTTCTCCTCGGGCGTCCACCTCGCCACGTACAGCGGCCTGCTCGCCGCCCGCTCCATCAACAGCGTGCTCGCCGGAGACGTGGACGAGGAGCGCAGCTTCGCCGAGTTCGAGAAGCGCTACCGTCGCGAGTACGGGCTCTTCTACGAGTTCCTGGTCGGCTTCTACGACCTGCACCACGACGAGAATTCGTACTTCTGGCAGGCCAAGAAGATCACCAATACCGGTAGCACCGACGTCGAGGCCTTCGTGGAACTGGTGGGTGGGGCGGCCTCCGGTGAGGCCGCGCTGACCGGCAACAGGCTCACCAATGCCGCCGAGCAGCTCGCGCAGGCCGTGGACTCGGCGGGCAGGGACGTCGCCACCGGCCTGGACCGCCCGGCCCCGTTCTTCCGGTCGGAGATCGTCGGCGAGGTCATGCAGGAGAGCGCCCGCGTGCAGGCCCGTGCGGCACTCGGACACGAGCTGACGGACGAGGACCCGCTCTTCAGCGGTGGTCTGGTGCCGTCCGGGGACGGCATGTCCTGGGAGATCCCCGCTAGCTGAGTAACACCCGCAGGGCCCGCCAGGGCATGGCGGGCCCTGTGTCGTTCCCGGGGTGCCGACCGGCCCTGGCGCGCTCACCGGTATGGCGCTGACGCGTGTGCCTCTGTCGCCGCCTTCGTTGACTTCGTTGGAAGAAGGAAAAGTTCATGATCCCGTTGTCTTTCGCGCAGCATCGGCTTTGGTTCCTGCACAAGCTGGAGGGACCATCGGCGACATACAACATGCCGCTCGCACTGCGCCTGAGCGGCGGGATCGACGTGGAGGCGCTGCACGCCGGCCTGCTGGACGTGATGGAGCGGCACGAGTCGCTGCGCACCGTCTTCCCCGAGGCCGATGGTGAGCCGCACCAGCTGGTGCTCGATCCGGCGGATGTGCGGCTCGCCTGGGAACAGCGGTCCGTGACGGAAGCGGAACTGCCGGCCGCGCTGGACGAGGTGGCCCGCAACACCTTCGACCTGGCCACGGAAGTACCGATCCGAGCTTGGCTGTTCGAGGTGTCGGCCGACGAACACGTCCTGATGCTTCTCATGCACCACATCGCGGGCGACGGCTGGTCGATGGGCCCGCTCGCGCGCGACGTGGTCGAGGCGTACACCGCGCGCGTCGAGGACCGGAACCCGAGCTGGGACGAACTGCCCGTGCAGTACGTCGACTACACGCTCTGGCAGCGCGAACTGCTCGGAGACGAGTCGGACCCGAACAGTGTGCTGTCCAAGCAGGTCGACTATTGGAGGGAGAAACTGGCCGGGCTGCCCGAACAGTCCACTTTCCCCACCGACCGCGCCCGCCCCGCCGTGGCATCGTACGAGGGTGCGCAGCTGAGCCTCGAACTGGACCGGGAGCTGCACCAACGGCTCGTCGAGCTGGCGCGTCGTTCGAACAGCACCGTGTTCATGGTGCTCCAGGCGGGCATGGCGGCCCTGATGAGCCGGCTCGGCGCAGGCACCGACATCGCGCTGGGCGCGGGCGTGGCCGGTCGCACGGACGAGGCACTCGATGACCTCATCGGCTTCTTCGTGAACATGTTCGTGCTCCGTACGGACACCTCGGGCGATCCGACCTTCGAGGAACTGCTGGGCCGGGTCCGTGAGACCAGTCTGGCGGCCTACGCCAACCAGGACGTGCCCTTCGAACATCTGGTGGAGCTGCTGAACCCGCAGCGGTCCACCGGTCACCACCCGCTCTTCCAGGTGGCCCTCGTCCTCCAGAACGCGCCGAGCGGAGACTTCGAACTCCCGGGAATCCAGGTACAGGCCGAGGTCCTGGGATCCGGAACGTCCCGCTTCGACATGCTCATCTCGCTCACCGAGCGCCATGAGCCGGTGACCGGGCCGGCGGGCGTCGAGGTGCAGGTCGAGTATTCGACGGATCTGTTTGATCGTTCGTCGGTTGAGCGGTTGCTTGGGCGTTGGGTGTGGTTGCTGGAGCAGGTGGTGGCTGATCCGTTGGTGCGGGTTGGTGGGGTTGAGTTGTTGGCGGAGGCTGAGCGGGAGCTGGTGTTGTCGGGGTGGAATGAGACGGGGTGTGTGGTTCCGGAGGCTTCGCTGGCTGGGTTGTTCGAGGCTCAGGTGGTGCGGGATCCGGGTGCGACGGCGGTGGTGCGTGGTGGGGAGTCGTTGTCGTATGGGGAGTTGAATGCGCGGGCGAACCGGCTGGCGCATTGGCTGATCGGTGAGGGTGTGGGGCCGGAGTCGTTGGTGGGGGTGATGCTGCCGCGTTCGGTTGATCTGGTGGTGGCGGTCCTTGCTGTGCTGAAGGCCGGTGGCGGGTATGTGCCGATTGATGTGGAGTATCCGGCGGAGCGGCGTGCGTTCATTCTTGAGGATGCGGCGCCGGTGCTTGTGCTGGATGAGCGTGTGCTGGGTGGGGATTTTTCGGGGTTTGCGGATTCGGATCCTGGGGTGGTGGTGGATCTGGGGCATCCGGAGTATGTGATTTATACGTCGGGTTCTACGGGTCGGCCCAAGGGTGTGGTGGTGTCGCATCGGGGTGTGGCGAGTCTGGCGGTGACGCAGGTCGGGTTGCTGGAGCTGGGGCCGGAGAGCCGGGTGCTGCAGTTTGCTTCGCCGAGTTTTGATACTGCGTTCTGGGATTTGCTGGTGGCTTTTGCTTCGGGTGCGGTGTTGGTGGTGCCTGAGCGTGGTCGGCTGGTGGGTGGGGAGTTGTTGCGGGTCCTGGCTGAGGGTCGGGTGTCGCATGCGTTGATTCCGCCGTCGGTGGTGGCGACGTTGCCGGTGGATGCTCCGGCGTTGCTGGGGGATCTGTGCTGTCTGGTGGTGGGTGCTGAGGCGGTGCCGCTGGATCTGGTGGCGCGGTGGTCGCCGGGGCGTCGGGTGATGAATGCGTATGGTCCGACGGAGACGACGGTCATTGTGGCGATGGCCGGCCCGATGGTGGGTGATGTGCCGATCGGGCGGCCGGTGGCGAATACCCGGCTTTATGTGCTGGATGAGGGTTTGTGTCCGGTGCCGGTGGGTGTTCCGGGTGAGTTGTATGTGGCGGGTTCGGGTCTGGCGCGCGGGTATGTGGGTCGTGCTGGTCTGACGGCTGAGCGGTTTGTGGCGTCTCCGTTCGGTGTGGGTGCGCGGATGTACCGGACGGGTGATCTGGTGCGTTGGCGTGCGGATGGGCAGCTGGAGTATCTGGGGCGTGCTGATGAGCAGGTGAAGGTGCGTGGGTTCCGGATCGAGCCGGGTGAGATCGAGTCGCTGCTGGTGGGTTTTGAGGGTGTCCGTCAGGCTGCGGTGATCGCTCGTGAGGACGTTCCGGGGGATCAGCGTCTGGTGGCCTATGTCGTGCCTGATCTTGAGGTGGCGGCCGCGTGGGGTGCTGCTGATGTGTCGGGTGCTGAGGCGCAGGTGGAGGAGTGGCGGGAGATTTACGACTCGGTGTATTCCGGGGCGGGTTCTGGCGGCTTTGGTGAGGATTTCTCGGGCTGGGACAGTTCGTATTCGGGTGAGCCGATTGCGTTGGGTGAGATGCGTGCCTGGCGGGATGCGGTCGTGGAGCAGGTGCGCGGGTTCGGTGCGCGTCGGGTGCTGGAGATCGGTGTCGGTTCGGGTCTGCTGATGGCGCATCTGGCCGGCGGTGTGGAGGAGTACTGGGGCACGGATTTGTCGTCGGCGGTGATCGGGCGTCTGGAGGGCCAGGTTGCCGAGGCGGGTCTGGGGAACGTCCGTCTGCGGGCACAGCCGGCAGACGTGACGGAAGGCCTGCCGGAGGGCTTCTTCGACACGGTCCTGATCAATTCGGTGGTGCAGTACTTCCCTGACGGGGAGTATCTGGCGCGGGTGATCGACCGGGCGGTCGGGCTGCTGGCTCCTGGCGGCCGGCTGATTGTCGGTGACGTGCGGCATGCGGGTTCGCTGCGTGTTCTGCATGCGGCTGTTCACGCGGGCCGGGGTGCGGTGGCGCGCGCGGTGGTGGACCGTGCGGTGCTGCTGGAGAAGGAACTCGTGGCCGCACCCGAGTTCTTTGCGGATCTGGCCCGGCGGGATGGCCGGATTGGCGGGCTGGATATCCGGCTGAAGCGGGGCGGGTATCACAATGAGCTGACCCGGCATCGCTACGAGGTGGTGTTCCACAAGGATCCGGCCGGAGTGCTGGACGTTTCCGGTGCCCGTGAAGTGGTCTGGGAACCGGGCCAGGACCTTGAGGCTTTCGCCGGGATCGATGTTCCGGTGCGTGTGGTGCGCATTCCGAATGCGCGGCTGGTGGCCGAGGTCGCGGCCGAGCATGTCATTGACGGGCATGACGCGGAGGACTTCGGGCCGGCTGTTGATCCGGAGGCTCTGGTTGTCCGGGGCGCCGGGCTGGGTCTGCGGGTCGTGCCGACCTGGTCACCGGGGTCGGTGGCCCACTTCGATGCCGTCATCCTCCCGGTGGGGACGGCGGCCGATGCCGCCCTGTCCGGTGTCTACATTCCCTCCAGTTCTACTTCTGCCTGGGTAAACAGCCCCGGTGCCGCTCGTGGAATCGGGGCGGTCGTCAAGGCGGCCCGTGCGCAGCTGGCCGAGGGCCTGCCCGATTACATGGTCCCGTCGGCGGTCATGGCCGTGGCGCGGCTTCCGCTGTCTCCGAACGGCAAGCTGGACCGCCGGGCGCTCCCGAAGCCCGACTATGCGGCGGCCTCGGGCGGGCGGACTCCGCGGACTCCGCAGGAAGAGGTCCTCGCCGGCCTGTTCGCCGAAGTCCTCGGCGTCGACCGCGTCGGCATCGATGACAGCTTCTTCGACCTCGGCGGCCATTCCCTCCTCGCCACCCGCCTCGTGAGCCGCATCCGGACCATCCTGGGCGTGGAGCTGCCCATCAAGGACCTCTTCGCCGCCCCGACGGTCGCCGGGCTGGCGGCAACGCTGGCCGGTGCCAGGGGGCTCGCTCGCACGGCGCTGGTACCGATGGAGCGCCCTGATGTGGTGCCACTGTCCTTCGCCCAGCGCCGCCTGTGGTTCCTCCACAAGCTGGAAGGTCCGTCGGCGACCTACAACGTGCCCTTGGCGCTCAGGCTCAAGGGCACCATCGACTCCGATGCGCTGCGTGCCGCCCTGGGTGACGTGGTCGGCCGGCACGAGTCGCTGCGTACGGTGTTCCCCGAGGCGGGGGGTGAGCCGTATCAGCTGGTGCTGGAAACCGGGCAAGCCGACTTCCGTTGGGATCACCGTGTGGTCAGCGAGGACGAGCTCCCGGCCGCACTGGAGAAGGCGGCTCGGCACGGGTTCGACCTTTCCTCCGAGATCCCGTTGCGCGCCTGGCTGTTCGAGCTGAGTGGCGACGAGTGCGTCCTGCTCCTTCTGATGCACCACATCGCGGGTGACGGCTGGTCGATGGGCCCCCTGGCCCGGGACGTGGCGGAGGCTTACACGGCCCGTACGCACGGTGCTGCCCCCCAGTGGGCCGAACTTCCCGTACAGTACGCCGACTTCACGCTGTGGCAGCGTGAGCTGCTGGGTGATCTGGCGGCTCCGAGCAGCATGTTGGAGATCCAGATCGACTACTGGCGCGAGCAGTTGGCCGGTCTGCCGGATCAGGTGAGTTTCCCCGCCGACCGGCCCCGCCCTGCGGTGGCTTCGTACCAGGGTGCACACCTGACTTTGGAGCTGGACGCCAAGCTGCATCGGCAGCTGATCGCCCTGGCCCGAGGTTCGAACGCGACCGTGTTCATGGTGCTCCAGGCGGCCATGGCGGCCCTGCTGACCCGCCTCGGCGCCGGAACGGACATCCCGATCGGCTCGCCGATGGCAGGCCGCATGGACAATGCGCTGGATGATCTCGTGGGGTTCTTCGTCAACACCCTCGTCCTGCGTACGGACACCTCCGGCGACCCGAGCTTCGAGGAACTCCTCGGCCGCGTCCGGGAGACCAGCCTCGCGGCGTACGGCAACCAGGAGGTGCCGTTCGAGCACCTGGTGGAGCTGCTCAATCCGGAGCGCTCGACCTCGCGCCACCCGCTCTTCCAGGTCATCCTCGCCCTGCAGAACGCGCCCGAGGCGTCTTTCGAACTTCCCGGCCTCCAGATGGAGATGGAGGGCACGGACCTGCGGCTCTCACCGGCCGACACCGTTGTGAACGTCCTTGAGCGCCGTGACCGTGCGGACAACCCCGCCGGCATCGACGTGTACGTCGAGTACGCGACCGATCTGTTCGACCGTGTGACGGTCGAGCGGGTGATGGGTCGGTGGGTGCGGTTGTTGGAGCAGGTGGTGGCGGATCCGTCGTTGCCGATCGGGCGTGTCGAGCTGTTGTCGGAGGTGGAGAGGGCTCAGCTGGTCTCGGGTTGGAATGACACGGCGGTTGAGGTGTCCGAGGCGACGATGGCTGGGCTGTTCGAGGCCCAGGTGGTGCGGGCTCCGGGTGCGACGGCGGTGGTCCGTGGCGGGGAGTCGTTGTCGTACGGGGAGTTGAATGCGCGGGCGAACCGGCTGGCGCATTGGCTGATCGGTCAGGGTGTGGGGCCGGAGTCGTTGGTGGCGGTGGTGCTGCCGCGTTCGGTTGACATGGTCGTTTCTGTGCTTGCCGTGCTGAAGGCCGGTGGTGCGTACGTGCCGGTTGATCCGGAGTATCCGGCGGAGCGGCGTGCGTTCATTCTTGAGGACGCGGCGCCCGTCCTCGTCCTTGACGAGGATGTGCTGCGTGGGGACTTCTCCGGGTTTGCGGATTCGGATCCTGGGGTGGCGGTGGATCTGGGGCATCCGGCGTATGTGATCTATACGTCGGGTTCTACGGGGCGTCCCAAGGGTGTGGTGGTGTCGCATCGGGGTGTGGCGAGTCTGGGGTCCGCGCAGGTCGAGCGGTTCGGTGTGACGGCTGCGAGCCGGGTTCTGCAGTTCGCGTCGCCGAGTTTTGACGCGGCGATGTCGGAGATGTTGATGTCGTTCGCGTCGGGTGCGGTGCTGGTGCTGCCGGAGGGCGGGAAGCTGGCGGGTGAGGCGCTGCTGGAGGTGCTGGCCGGGCAGGGGATCACGCATGTGACGGTGCCGCCGTCGGTGCTGGGGGCTTTGCCTGCTGGTGTGGAGTCTGGGTCGGGGCTTTCGTCTTTGGAGACGGTTGTTCTGGCGGGTGAGGCTGCTCCTGTGGAGTTGGTGGCCCGGTGGTCGGGGTCGCGGCGTGTGGTGAATGCGTATGGTCCGACGGAGTCGACGGTGTGTGTGTCGATGAGCGGTGAGGTGTCGGATGGTGTGGTTCCCATCGGTCATCCGGTGGTGAACACGTCCGTGTATGTGCTGGATGAGGGTTTGTGTCCGGTGCCGGTGGGTGTTCCGGGTGAGTTGTATGTGGCGGGTTCGGGTCTGGCGCGCGGGTATGTGGGTCGTGCTGGTCTGACGGCTGAGCGGTTTGTGGCGTCTCCGTTCGGTGTGGGTGCGCGGATGTACCGGACGGGTGATCTGGTCCGCTGGCGTGCGGATGGGCAGTTGGAGTATCTGGGGCGTGCTGATGAGCAGGTGAAGGTGCGTGGGTTCCGGATCGAGCCGGGTGAGATCGAGTCGCTGCTGGTGGGTTTCGAGGGTGTCCGTCAGGCTGCGGTGATCGCTCGTGAGGACGTTCCGGGGGATCAGCGCCTGGTGGCCTATGTGGTTCCCGATGCTGGTGGCCGGCCTGTTGCGGGGGTGCTGGTGGAGTCGCTCGCCGAGCGGCTTCCCGAGTACATGGTCCCGGCAGCCGTGGTGCTGCTGGACGACGGTCTCCCGCTCACCCCGAACGGCAAGCTGGACCGCCGGGCACTGCCCAAGCCCGACTATGCGGCGGCCTCGGGCGGGCGGGTTCCGCGGACTCCGCAGGAAGAGGTCCTCGCGGGCCTGTTCGCCGAAGTCCTCGGCGTCGACCGTGTCGGCATCGATGACAGCTTCTTCGACCTCGGCGGCCATTCCCTCCTCGCCACCCGCCTCGTGAGCCGCATCCGGACCGTCCTGGGCGTGGAGCTGCCCATCATGGACGTCTTCGACTCGCCGACGGTCGCAGGCCTCGCGGCGCTGCTCGACGCGTCCCTGCTGCGGGGGCGCGCCACCCTTGTTCCGATGAAGCGCCCGGAGGCCGTACCGCTGTCCTTCGCGCAGCGCCGCCTGTGGTTCCTCCACCAGATGGACGGCCGCTCGGCGACGTACAACGTCCCGCTCATCCTGCGCCTGAAGGGAGCGGTGGACCCTGCCGCGCTCGCCAGTGCGCTGCGTGACGTCATCGGCCGGCACGAGTCGCTGCGTACGGTGTTCCCCGAGGCGGGGGGTGAGCCGTATCAGCTGGTGCTGGAAACCGGGGAAGCCGACTTCCGTTGGGATCACCGTGTCGTCAGCGAGGACGAGCTTCCGGCCGCGCTGGAAGAAGCGGCCCGGCACGGGTTCGACCTGTCCGGCGAACTGCCTCTGCGCGCGTCGTTCTTCGAACTGGGCGCGGATGACAGCGTCCTGATGCTTCTGATGCACCACATCGCGGGTGACGGCTGGTCGATGGGCCCCCTGGCCCGGGACGTGGTGGAGGCCTACACGGCGCGCACGCGCGGTGCTGCCCCCCGATGGTCCGAACTCCCGGTCCAGTACGCCGATTACACCCTCTGGCAGCGTGAACTGCTCGGTGAGGCCGCTGACCCCGACAGTCTCTACCAGAGCCAAGTGGCGTACTGGCGCGAGCAGTTGGCCGGTCTGCCGGATCAGGTGAGCTTCCCCGCCGACCGGCCCCGCCCGGCGCAGGCCTCGTACCGGGGCGGCTATCTGACCTTCGAGCTCGATGCCGCCCTGCACCGTCGGCTGATCGCTCTGGCACGGGCATCGGGCACCACCGTGTTCATGGCGCTCCAAGCCGGTATGGCGGCCCTGCTGACCCGTCACGGCGCCGGAACCGACATCCCGATCGGCTCGCCGATCGCGGGCCGCACGGATGACGCGCTGGACGATCTCGTGGGGTTCTTCGTCAACACCCTCGTCCTGCGTACGGACACCTCCGGCGACCCGAGCTTCGAGGAACTCCTCGGCCGCGTCCGGGAGACCAGCCTCGCGGCGTACGGCAACCAGGAGGTGCCGTTCGAGCACCTGGTGGAGCTGCTCAACCCGGAGCGCTCGACCTCGCACCACCCGCTCTTCCAGGTCATCATGGGCCTGCAGAACGCGCCCGAGGCGTCATTCGAATTCCCCGGCCTCCAGGTAGAGCTCGGTGGCCTGGACCTGAACATCTCCAAGGCGGACCTCGAACTCAACGTGGTCGAACGCCGCGGTCACGACGGCACCCCGGAAGGCGTGCTCGCTGCCGTTCAGTACGCGACCGATCTGTTCGACCGTGTGACGGTCGAGCGGGTGATGGGTCGGTGGGTGCGGTTGTTGGAGCAGGTGGTGGCGGATCCGTCGTTGCCGATCGGGCGTGTCGAGCTGTTGTCGGAGGTGGAGAGGGCTCAGCTGGTCTCGGGTTGGAATGACACGGCGGTTGAGGTGTCCGAGGCGACGATGGCTGGGCTGTTCGAGGCCCAGGTGGTGCGGGCTCCGGGTGCGACGGCGGTGGTCCGTGGCGGGGAGTCGCTGTCGTACGGGGAGTTGAATGCGCGGGCGAACCGGCTGGCGCATTGGCTGATCGGTCAGGGTGTGGGGCCGGAGTCGTTGGTGGCGGTGGTGCTGCCGCGTTCGGTTGACATGGTCGTTTCTGTGCTTGCCGTGCTGAAGGCCGGTGGTGCGTACGTGCCGGTTGATCCGGAGTATCCGGCGGAGCGGCGTGCGTTCATTCTTGAGGACGCGGCGCCCGTCCTCGTCCTTGACGAGGATGTGCTGCGTGGGGACTTCTCCGGGTTTGCGGATTCGGATCCTGGGGTGGCGGTGGATCTGGGGCATCCGGCGTATGTGATCTATACGTCGGGTTCTACGGGGCGTCCCAAGGGTGTGGTGGTGTCGCATCGGGGTGTGGCGAGTCTGGGGTCCGCGCAGGTCGAGCGGTTCGGTGTGACGGCTGCGAGCCGGGTTCTGCAGTTCGCGTCGCCGAGTTTTGACGCGGCGATGTCGGAGATGTTGATGTCGTTCGCGTCGGGTGCGGTGCTGGTGCTGCCGGAGGGCGGGAAGCTGGCGGGTGAGGCGCTGCTGGAGGTGCTGGCCGGGCAGGGGATCACGCATGTGACGGTGCCGCCGTCGGTGCTGGGGGCTTTGCCTGCTGGTGTGGAGTCTGGGTCGGGGCTTTCGTCTTTGGAGACGGTTGTTCTGGCGGGTGAGGCTGCTCCTGTGGAGTTGGTGGCCCGGTGGTCGGGGTCGCGGCGTGTGGTGAATGCGTATGGTCCGACGGAGTCGACGGTGTGTGTGTCGATGAGCGGTGAGGTGTCGGACGGTGTGGTTCCCATCGGTCATCCGGTGGTGAACACGTCCGTGTATGTGCTGGATGAGGGTTTGTGTCCGGTGCCGGTGGGTGTTCCGGGTGAGTTGTATGTGGCGGGTTCGGGTCTGGCGCGCGGGTATGTGGGTCGTGCTGGTCTGACGGCTGAGCGGTTCGTTGCGTCTCCGTTCGGTGTGGGTGCGCGGATGTACCGGACCGGTGACCTGGTGCGCTGGCGCGTGGATGGGCAGCTGGAGTATCTGGGGCGTGCTGATGAGCAGGTGAAGGTGCGTGGGTTCCGGATCGAGCCGGGTGAGATCGAGTCGCTGCTGGTGGGTTTTGAGGGTGTCCGTCAGGCTGCGGTGATCGCTCGTGAGGACGTTCCGGGGGATCAGCGCCTGGTGGCCTATGTGGTTCCCGATGCTGGTGGCCGGCCCGTTGCGGGGGTGCTGGTGGAGTCGCTCGCCGAGCGGCTTCCCGAGTACATGGTCCCGGCAGCCGTGGTGCTGCTGGACGACGGTCTCCCGCTCACCCCGAACGGCAAGCTGGACCGCCGGGCACTGCCCAAGCCCGACTACGCGGCAGCCTCCGGCAGCCGGGCTCCGCGCACTCGGGAGGAGGAGATCCTCTGCGGGCTCTTCGCCGAAGTGCTGGGCGTCGAGGAGATCGGAGTCGATGACAGCTTCTTCGACCTCGGCGGCCACTCCCTCCTCGCCACCCGCCTGGTCAACCGGATCCGTACCGAACTCGACGTGGAGATCCCCTTCCACGTCATGTTCGAGTCGCCGACGGTGTCCGGCCTGATCGACGAGCTGGGTCTGCGTCCCGTCGCCGACACCCGGCTGCCGCTGGCTCCCATGAAGCGCCCGGAGGTGATTCCGCTGTCCTTCGCCCAGCGGCGCCTGTGGTTCCTGGACCAGCTGGAGGGCCCTTCGACGACCTACAACATGCCGCTTCCGCTGCGGCTGCGCGGCAGGCTCGACGAGGCCGCCCTGAGCTCCGCCCTGAGTGACGCGATGGCTCGGCACGAGTCGCTGCGCACCGTCTTCCAGGCCGTCGACGGAGAGCCCCACCAGGTGGTGCTGGACGCCGCGGAGGCCGCGTCGGCCTTCGTCTGGGAGCGGCGCACCGTGACGGAAGCGGAGCTGCCGACGGCACTCGGCGAAGCCGCCCGTCACACCTTCCGACTGGCCTCCGAAGTCCCCTTCCGCGCATGGCTGTTCGAGCTCGGACCCGAAGAGCACGTCCTGCTGCTCCTGCTGCACCACATCACCGGCGACGGCTGGTCGCTGGGTGCGCTGGCGCGTGACGTGGTCGACGCGTACGGAGCACGTCGTCAGGGCCTGGCTCCGCAGTGGGAAGAGCTCCCGGTGCAGTACGTCGACTACACCCTTTGGCAGCGCGAGCTGCTCGGTGACGAAGACGACCCGGACAGTCTGTACGGGCGGCAGGTGGCCTATTGGCGCGAGACACTGGCGGCTCTCCCCGAGCAGATCAGCCTGCCCGCCGACCGGCCCCGGCCGGCGGAGATCTCATACGCCGGTGCCTCGGTGGACTTCGAGCTGGACGCGGAGCTGCACCGGCGGCTGGCCGAACTGGCCCGGAAGTCCGGCGCCACCGTCTTCATGGCCCTCCAAGCGGCCATGGCAGCGCTGCTGACCCGCCTCGGAGCCGGAACGGACATCCCGCTCGGCTCGCCGATCGCGGGCCGCATGGACGACGCCCTCGACGACCTCGTCGGGTTCTTCGTCAACACCCTCGTCCTGCGTACGGACACCTCCGGCGACCCGAGCTTCGAGGAACTCCTCGGCCGCGTCCGAGAGACCAGCCTCGCGGCGTACGAGCACCAGGACGTGCCCTTCGACCACCTCGTGGAACTCCTCAACCCCAATCGCTCCTCCTCCCACCACCCGCTCTTCCAGGTCATGCTGGTCCTCCAGGACAACCCGACCGCCGAGTTCGGCCTGTCCGGGCTGGAGGTCGCCGGCGAGCCTGTCGACATCGAGACCGCCAAGGTCGACCTGTCGGTCAACGTCCTGGAGCGACACGACGACGCCGGTGCGCCCGTCGGCATCGTCGGTGCGCTGAAGTACGCCACCGCACTGTTCGACCGTTCGACGGTCGAGGGGCTGCTGGAGCGCTGGGTGAGGCTGCTGGAGCAGGTCGTGGCCGACCCGTCGCTGAGCCTCGGGCGCGTCGAGCTGCTGGCCGAAGCCGAGCGCGGGCAGATGCTGAACGCCTGGAACGACACCGCCGTGGAGGTGCCCCAGCTCACGCTCCCCGAGCTGTTCGAGACCCAGGTACGGCGAGCCCCGGACGCGGTCGCATTGGTGTGCGGCGCCCAGTCCCTGACGTACGGAGAGCTGAACGCCCGTGCCAACAGGCTCGCGCACTGGCTCGTCGGCCAGGGCGTGGGCCCCGAGAAGCTCGTCGGCGTGCTGGTGCCCCGGTCCCTCGACGCCGTCGTCGCGGTCCTCGCCGTACTGAAGGCGGGCGGCGCGTACGTGCCGGTCGACCCCGAGTACCCGCAGGCGCGGCGCGACTTCATCCTGGCCGACTCCGCGCCGGTCCTCGTCCTCGACGAGGCCGCGCTAGCCCAGGACCTGTCCGGCTTCGACGACACCGATCCCGAGATCGACGTCGAGATGGAGCACCCGGCGTACGTCATCTACACGTCGGGCTCCACCGGCACGCCGAAGGGCGTCGTGGTGGAGCACCGCTCCGTCGCCAACTATCTGAACTGGTCCGCGCACCACTACCCGGCCGCGCGCGGCGCGACGCTGGTGCCCACCTCGATGGCCTTCGACCTGACCGTCACCGGCCTCTACACCACGCTGGTCGTCGGTGGCCGGGTCTACCTCAGCGGCTTGGACGACCTCCCGGCCCAGGGCAACGGCGTTCCCGTGGCGCTGCTGAAGGCAACCCCGTCGCACCTGCCGATGCTGAGCGACCTGCCCAAGCACTGGTCGCCGGGCGAGATGCTGATCCTCGGGGGCGAGGCCCTGACCAGCGAAGCGCTGCAGCAGTGGCGGGCCGCCAACCGGCGGGTCACGGTCGTCAACGCCTACGGGCCGACCGAGACCACCGTCAACTGCACCGAGTTCCGGATCGGCCCGAAGGAGAAGCTGCCCGCCGGACCGGTCCCGATCGGGCGCCCGTTCTGGAACATGCGCGCCTACGTGCTCGACGAGCGGCTGGGGCTGGTACCGACGGGCGCGGTGGGCGAACTGTACGTCGCGGGTGCCCAGCTGGCCCGTGGCTACCTGGGCAGGACCGGCCTCACCGCCGAGCGGTTCGTGGCCTGCCCCTTCGAACCGGGTGCACGCATGTACCGCACGGGCGACCTCGTCCGCTGGCGCGCGGACGGACAGCTGGAATACGCCGGGCGTGCGGACGAGCAGCTCAAGATCCGGGGCTTCCGCATCGATCCGGGTGAGATCTCGGCGACGCTGCTCGGCCACCCGGACGTACGACAGGCCGCCGTCGCGGCCCGCGAGACCGGGCAAGGTGACACCCAGCTCGTCGGGTACGTCGTCGCGGACGGCGAGCGGGGCACGGTCGGTGTGGACACCGCCGCCCTGCGCGCCTTCCTGGCCGAGCGCCTCCCGGACTACATGGTTCCGGCGGCCGTCGTGGCTCTCGACGGCATCCCCCTGACACCCAACGGCAAGCTGGACCGGCGTGCGCTGCCGGCGCCCGACTTCGGGGCACTCAGCGCCGGCCGGGCCCCGCGCACCGCGCAGGAGGACGTCCTGTGCGGGCTGTTCGCCGGTGTCCTCGGAGTCGACCGCGTCACCATCGACGACAGCTTCTTCGAGCTGGGCGGACACTCACTGCTCGCGACACGGCTCGTCAGCCGGATCCGGGCCGCGCTCGGCGTCGAGGTACCCATCAGCGCGGTGTTCGCCACGCCGAGCGTGGCCGGGCTGGCCGCGTGGATCGAGACGGGCACCGGTCAAGTCCGCACGACCCTGACGCCGATGCCCCGTCCTGATGCCGTACCGCTGTCGTTCGCGCAGCGCCGGCTGTGGTTCCTGAACCGGTTGGAGGGACCGTCGGCCGCGTACAACTGGCCGTTCGTGCTCAACCTGTCCGGGCCGGTGGACCAGGACGTGCTGCGGGCAGCACTGCGCGATGTGGCGCTGCGGCACGAGTCGCTGCGTACGGTCTTCCGGGAAACGGACGGGGAACCGCACCAGGTGGTGCTCGACCCGGCCGCCGCCGGACTGCCGTTGACCGTCGCCTGGGTGGCGCCGGACAGGATCCACCAGGCGGTACACGAGGCGATCGGTCACCATTTCGGCCTCGACTCCGAACCGCCGGTGAGGGCCTGGCTGTTCGTTCCGGAACCGACCGGTTTCGGCGGCCCGGCATCCGGACCCGTGCTCGTACTGCTGATGCACCACATCGTCGCGGACGGGGCGTCCCGCGCCTCGCTGATGCGTGACCTCTCCGAGGCGTACGAGGCCCGGCTCGCGGGCTCCGCCCCCGGCTGGGCCCCCCTGCCCGTCCAGTACGTGGACTACGCGATCTGGCAGCAGGAGCTCCTCGGCCGGACCGACGACCCGGACAGCCTGGTCTCACGGCAGCTCGCCTACTGGAAGGACGCGCTCGACGGCATCCCGTCCCAGCTCGAACTTCCCACGGACCGGCCGCGCCCCGCTGTCGCCGGCTACCGGGGCGGTGCCCTGACCTTCGCCCTGGACGCCGAACTCCACGCAGGCCTGCGCAAAGTCGCCGCGGACTCCCGCTCCACCCTGTTCATGGTCCTGCAGAGCGGCTTCGCCGCCCTGCTCACCCGGCTCGGCGCGGGCCACGACATCCCCGTCGGCATCCCGATCGCGGGCCGCACCGACGAGGCCCTGACCGACCTGGTCGGGTTCTTCGTCAACACCCTGGTGCTCCGTACGGACACCAGCGGCAACCCGCGCTTCGACGAGCTGCTCGAACGGGTCCGCGACACCGCGCTGACCGCCTACACCCACCAGGACCTGCCCTTCGAGTACCTGGTCGAGGCGATCAACCCGGTGCGCTCGCTCTCCAGCAACGCCCTGTTCCAGGTGATGTTCCAGCTGCAGAACGTCGACGCGCCGACCCTGCGCCTGCACGACGTCGAGGCCACGCCCTACCCGCTGGAAGGCGACAACTCCAAGTTCGACCTGTTCCTGAGTCTCGCGGAGAACGAGACGGCACAGGGCCGGCCCGCGGGGCTGAGCGCCACCCTCGAATACGCCACCGAGCTGTTCGACCGGGCCACCGTCGAGAAGTTCGCCGTCTGGTACGAAAACCTGCTGCGCGCAGCGGTTCTCGACCCGGCAGTGCGGATCGAGGACGCCGCGCTGCTCACCGCCTCCGAGCGGGCCGAGATCCTGGTGGCCCGCAACGACACGGGAGCCGAGCCGCCCGCGCGGTGGGTGCACGAGACGTTCCAGCGGCAGGCCGCAGCCACCCCCGGAGCCCTCGCCGTGCGCTGCGGTACGCAGGAGGCCGACTACGGGCGGCTGAACGCACGGGCCAACCAGCTGGCCCGGTACCTGCTCGGCCAGGGCATCGGCGCGGAGAGCGTGGTCGCGCTGGCCCTCCCCCGCTCCGTGGACATGGTCGTGGCGATCCTCGCCGTACTGAAGGCGGGCGCCGCCTACCTGCCCATGGACCCCACCAACCCGGCCGACCGGCTCGCGTACGTCCTCGCGGACGCCGAGCCCGCCGCACTGATCACCACGTCCGCTCTGCACGGAGCGCTGCCGCACCCGCTGCCCGATCTGTCGGTCCGACTCGGCGACCCCGACGTGGAGGGCCTGCTGACCTCCCTCCCGGCGGACGACGTGACGGACGCGGACCGGCGGACCCCAGTCCGCGGCGACCACTCCGCCTACGTCATCTACACCTCGGGCTCGACCGGCTACCCCAAGGGCGTGGTGATCTCGCAGGCGAGCATCGCCCACTTCCTGGACGCCGTCCTCGCGCGCGTCCCGCTGACCCCGCAGGACCGCATGGTGGCCGCGACCACCGTCACCTTCGACATCACGGCCGTCGAGATCCACGCCCCGCTGCTCCGCGGCGCGAGCGTGGAGCTGGCCACCGATCAGGTCGCCAGGGACCCGATCGCCCTGCACCGCCTGATCCGTGACAGCGGCGCGACGGTCTTCCAGGCCACCCCCTCGGTGTACCGGTCGATCCTGGCGCACGCCCCGGACGGGCTGGCGGACATGAGGCTGCTCGTCGGAGGCGAGGCACTGCCCGCCACCCTTGCCGAGCGGCTGCGGGCGCAGGGCGGCGGAGCCGTCAACCTCTACGGCCCCACCGAGGCCACCGTCTGGATCACCGCCGCCGACGTGACCGGTCCCGAACGCACCCCACGGATCGGCCGGCCGCTGCGCAACGCCCAGGTGTACGTGCTGGACGCGGGCCTGCGGCCGGTCCCGGACGGGGTGGCGGGCGAGCTGTACCTCGCCGGTCCCTTCCTGGCCCGTGGCTACCTGCGCAGGCCCGGCCTGAGCGCCGAGCGCTTCGTGGCCAACCCCTTCGGCGCTGCCGGCACACGCATGTACCGCACCGGCGACCTCGCCACATGGCAGGCCGACGGCGGCCTGGAGTTCATCGGCCGGGTCGACGATCAGGTCAAGGTCCGGGGCTTCCGCATCGAACTGGGCGAGATCGAAGCCGCTCTCTCCCGGCAGGACGGCATCGCCGCCGCCACGGTCCTCGTCCGCGAGGACAACGACACCCCGCAGCTCGTCGGGTACGTCGTACCCGACCGGGAACGGACCGGGGGACACGACGGGGCCGAGAGCGGGCTCCAAGTCGATTCCTGGCAGGAGGTCTATGAATCGCTCTACCGCGACCAGACCGAAACCGGAGGGTTCTGGGAGGACTTCGGGATCTGGACGAGCAGTTACGACGGCTCTCCGATCCCGCTCGCCGAGATGCACGCGTGGCGCGCCTCGGCCGTCGGGGAGATCCTGCGGCTGCGCCCGCGCCGCGTACTGGAACTCGGCGTCGGAAACGGCCTGATCCTCTCCCAGGTGGCGCCGCACTGCACCGCATACTGGGGCACCGACTTCTCGTCGTCCGCCATCGACAGCCTGCGCGCCCGGATCGAGGACCACGCCCAGGAACTCGCCGGCCGGGTGGAACTGAGAGCGCAGCCCGCCGACGACACCTCGGGCCTGCCCGGGGACTTCTTCGACACCATCGTCGTGAACTCGGTCGCGCAGTACTTCCCCAGCGCCGACTACCTGACCGACGTCATCCGCAAGGCGCTGGCTCTGCTGGTGCCCGGCGGCACCCTGTACCTGGGCGACATACGGAACCTGCGGCTGCTGCGCACGATGCAGGCCGGTGTCGTCCGGGCCGGTGCCGAAGGCACCGACACGACCGACGGCCTGCCGGCCCAGCGGGCCCAGATCGACCACAAGGTGACCGGCGAGGAGGAACTGCTCCTCGCGCCCGAGTTCTTCACCGGCCTCGGCCGCGAACTGGCGGACATCGGGGGTGTGGACATCCGGCTCAAGCGCGGTGCGTTCGACAACGAACTCTCCCGCTACCGCTACGAAGTGATCATCTGCAAGACCCCGACGGTTCCCGCCGAGGTCCACGCCCTGGCGGAGATCGACTGGGCGGAGTGCCACGGCGGACCGGACGGGCTCGCGGATCTGCTGCGGGAACACCCCGGCGGCCTGCGGCTCACCAAAATCCCCAACAGCCGACTGACCGAGGACGCGGCAGCACTCCGCCGGATCGACGGCCTGGAGCCGGAACCCGCGCATGCCGTGGCGGACCCGGAGACCGTCATCACGTACGCCGAGCGGCTCGGCCTGCGGGCCGTCGCCACCCCGTCCGAGACCGGCGACCCGCATCGTTTCGACATGGTCCTCCTGCCGCAGGCGGACGGCCCGGTCGCCGCCTACCGGGGCAGGCGACAGCCGTCCGGCGAACCGGCCCACGCGGCGCCGTACTCCAACAGCCCGGCCCGGACCGCCCGGCTCGCCCGGCTCCACCGGGAACTGCCGGCCCGGCTGCGCGAATGGCTGCCCGACTACATGGTCCCGTCGGCCTTCGTCGTGCTCGACGAGCTGCCGGTGACCCCGATCGGAAAGCTGGACCGCGCGGCCCTGCCGGCCCCGGACTACGGCATCCTCAGCAGCGGACGGGCCCCCCGCACACCCCGCGAGGAGATCCTGTGCGAGCTCTTCGCCGACGTCCTCGGGCTGAAGCGGGTGACCGTCGACGACAGCTTCTTCGAGCTGGGCGGGCACTCGCTGCTCGCCACACGGCTGGTCAGCCGGATCCGCGGCGCCCTGGGGATCGAGGTACCGATCGCCGCGGTCTTCGACGCCCCGACCGTGGCCGGGCTGGCCGAACGCATCGACTCCGGCGCGGCGACCGCGCGTGCGGCCCTGCTGCCCATGGAGCGGCCCGAGGCGGTCCCGCTGTCGTTCGCGCAGCGCCGCCTCTGGTTCCTGCACAAGCTCGAAGGCCGGTCGGCGACCTACAACCTGCCCCTGGCACTGCGCCTGCGGGGAGCCGTCGACGAGGAAACGCTGCGGGCGGCGCTCGCCGATGTCATCGCCCGGCACGAGTCGCTGCGTACGGTCTTCCCCGAGACCGACGGGGAACCGCGCCAGCACGTGCGCGACGCCGGAGCGGCCGACTTCGGCTGGCGGGTCACCCGGGCCACGGAAGAGGAGTGGCCGCAGCGCATGGCGGCCGCCGTCTCGTACGCATTCGACCTCGGGACCGAGATCCCGGTGCGCGCCGAGCTGTGGCACGTGGCCGCCCCGGTCGACGGCGACGCGACGGACGAATCCGACGGAACCGACGGCTCCCGCGTCCTGCTGGTGCTCCTGCACCACATCGCGGGCGACGGCTGGTCAGCCGGACGGCTGCTCCGGGACCTGACCGCGGCCTACAGCGCACGGATCCACGGAACCGCGCCGCACTGGCCTCGGCTGCCCGTCCAGTACATCGACTACACGCTCTGGCAGCGTTACATCCTCGGCGACGAGGACGACCCGGACAGCACCGTCGCGCAGCAGATCGTCTACTGGCGCAAGCTGCTCGCCGGAGCGCCCGAGGAACTCGCCCTGCCGGCGGACCGGCCCCGCCCGGCGGAGCCGAGCTACCAGGGCGGCACCGTCCGCTTCGAACTGCCGGCACGGGTACACCGCGCCCTGGCCGCGCTCGCCGAGGCCTCCGGCGCGAGCACCGCCATGGTGCTCCAGTCCGCGGTGTCCGTACTGCTGTCCAAGCTGGGCGCGGGCGATGACATCGTGCTCGGCACGCCCGTCGCCGGGCGCACCGACGAGGCGCTGGAGGACCTGATCGGGTTCTTCGTCAATACGCTGGTGCTGCGCGCCGATCTGTCGGGTGACCCGACCTTCGGCGACCTCGTCGGCCGGGTCCGCCAGGCCGTACTGGAGTCGTACGTCCACCAGGACCTGCCGTTCGAGCGGCTGGTCGAGCTGGTCAACCCGTACCGGGCGACCGCGCGGCACCCGCTGTTCCAGGTCATGGTGGACTTCGGTGTCACGGGCGACGCGTACGAGGGCCCGGCCGAGCTGGACATCGAAGCGGTCGGCATCGAGACGCCCACGGCGAAGTTCGACGTCGACTTCACCTTCTCCGAGCGCATGACACAAGACGGTGCCCCGGCCGGGGTCACGGGGGCCCTGCGCTACGCCGCCGACCTGTTCGACCACGGGACTGCGGCGGCGATGGCCGACCGGTTGACCGCGCTGGTGGACACCATGGTGGCCGCCCCGCACCACAGGCTGAGCGCGTTCGATGTCCTCAGCCCCGCCGAACGGCAGCACTGGGAGACGTCCGGGGCACGGGACTCGGCACCGCGGACGCCGGACGACACGACCGTCGTACGGCTCTTCGAGGAGCAGGCGGCGGCCACCCCGGACGCGACGGCGGTCGTCGAGGACGGCATCGCGTTGACCTACGCGCAGGTCAACGCGTGGGCCAACCGGCTCGCCCGACGGCTGATCGGGCACGGCGCGGGCCCGGGACGGGTGCTGGCCCTGGCCCTGCCACCGTCCGCCGAGGCGGTGATCGGGCTGCTCGCCGTCCTCAAGACCGGCGCGGCCTGCCTGGCCCTGGAAGCCGACCCGGACACCGCGACGATCGAAGCGGCCGATCCACTGCTGATCGTCGGCGTCGCCCGGGCGAGCGGTGACCGGCCGGTCCTGACGGCCGGTTCGCCGGACATGGACCGGCAGGACGCGACCGAGGCGGACGCGACCGACACGGACGTGACCGACGCGGAGCGCATCGAGCCGCTGCTGCCTGCGCACGCCGCGCAGGTGTTCGCCGGGCCCTTCACCCACGCGGTCACCCACGCCGAGCTGGCAGCCCTCGCGGCGGACCACCGCATCCACGTCTTCGGCCAGGCCGGACCGCTGCGCGTGGGACTGACCCACCCCCTGTCCTCCGTCAACGCGTGGGACGCACTGACGGCGTTGCTCGACGGCCATGAGCTGCACCTGATCGGCGGGCCCGCCCCGGCCGATGCGCGGGCAACCGTCGACGCCCTGCGCGCCGCCCGGATCCACACGCTCGCCGCGACCCCGCGGTCCGCCGAACGGCTCGTCAACGCCGGCTTGTTCACAGCGGGCGAGCACCACCCGGCGGCCTTGCTGCTGTCCGGCGAACCGGTCGGCGCTGCGCTCTGGCACCGGCTTCGCGTACTGCCGGCGACACGGGCGTACGCCGTCCACCGCCCGGCGGGCTGCGGTGCCGCCGCCTTGGCGACGCCCGTCGGCAGCGTGACCGGTCCCGTGCTCGGCCGTCCCCTCAACGGGGCCGTCGCGTACGTACTCGACGCGGGGCTGCGTCCTGTGCCCCGGGGGGTGACCGGCGAGCTGTACCTGAAGGGAGCCCGCCCGGACACCACCCCGACCGCTCAGCGGTGTGTGCCGAGCCCGTTCCACTCCGGCGAGTGGATGCACCGTACGGGCGAACTGGTGCGGTGGGGAACCGGCACGGACGACCTGGAGTTCGTCGCGGACGAAGGCGAGCACGCGGTCCTGCGCGGCCTGCGCATCGAACCGCGGGCGATCGAGGCCGTGCTGACCTCTCACCCCGCCGTCGCGCAGGCCGTCGTGAGCGTGCGCGAGGACGGGGGCGGCGGGGCCGTTCTGGTCGCACACGCCGTACCGGTGAGCCCGGATGCGGGCGCCGACCCGATCGCGTTGCGGGCCCATCTGGCCCGACACCTCGCGGAACACCTTGTCCCGGTGGCCGTCGTCATTCTGGAGCGGCTGCCGCTGACCGACCACGGGGAACTGGACCGGACCGCCCTGCCGGAGCCGCCTGCGGACGAGGCTGCCGATGGGTACCGCGGGCCGCGCAACCCCCGGGAGGAAATGCTGTGCGCGCTCTTCTCCGAATTCCTCGACGTGCCCAAGGTGGGCATCGACGACAACTTCTTCGAACTGGGCGGACACTCCCTCTCGGCCATCCGGCTGCTGGTGCAGATCAAGTCAGTACTGGGCGTGGAACTCCCGGTGAAGGCGATGATGGAAACGCCCACGGTTGCCGGTCTGTCTCTGCGCATGGCCGGTGACTCCGAGGGGAACTCGCTCGCCGTCGTACTGCCGCTGCGCACGGGGGGAACCCGGAATCCGGTGTTCTGCGTGCACGCCGGAAGCGGGCTCGGCTGGACGTATTCCGGTCTGCTCCGCCATATCGACAAGGACATCCCCGTCTACGCCCTCCAGGCGAGCGGACTCGACGGAAAGGGAGCCCTCGCACAATCGGTCCGGGAGATGGCCGACGACTATGTGCGCCGCATTGTGGAAGTGCAGCCGGAAGGCCCCTACCGCATTCTCGGCTGGTCCTTCGGAGGAGTGGTCGCGCACCAGATCACGGAGATCCTGGAGGAGCGCGGCCGGACGGTCGAGCTGCTGGCCCTGCTCGACTGCCACCCGGTCAGCACAGTCAGCAGACAAGAGGTCGAGGAGGCGATGGCCAAGGTGGACGTCGCCGATATCTACCGCGCCATGCTGGGCCTGTTCGACCTCGAGCTGACGGACGAGGAGGCGGCCGAACTCACCCACGAGCGCGCCGTCGAGATGCTCCGGACGCACAACACGGCCCTGGCCGGCCTCAGTGCGTCCGAGGTCCGGGACATGATGGACGTGACGCTCAACAACGCCCGGATCGGCCTGGACGTGGTTCACCGCCCGGTGGCCGCGCCGACGCTGGTGCTGGCCGCCGTGGGCGAGGAAGCGGACCACAGACTGGAGGCGGGGGTCTGGGATCCGTACGTCGGTCCCGGGATCGACTACCGAACCGTCGACTGCAAGCACACGCACATGATGAACCCGGAACCGCTGCGCGAGATCGGCGCGATGGTTTCCGACCGGCTGCGCCGGGCGCAGTAGCCGCGCCACGGAGCGCTGAGGGCTAGCGCCGGGCCGGGGCCCCGCGGTGAAATCCGGGGCCCCGGCCGATCCACGTCCGATCCGTGTCCCATCTGCGTACGGGCCGAGGCGGTCCAGGATCAGATGCGCGGGAGTTGACATAGTGCCCCCGCCCCAGTTCGCAGGAGAGGCTTTGTCGTCGACGCTGTTCATGGCGGCTGATCGATCAGCCCGAACGGTGAACGCGTCCGCGGGGGACGGGATAAGGCACGAAGTGAATTCCTGCGGCGCGCCCGAACTGCGCCCGACACGCAGCTCTGACCGCTGCCGGAAATGAAATCAGCCGAGTTTCGGCAGAAGAACACCGTCTGGAAAGCGAGCATCACGTTGGACGCCAAGGCATCGTCGAATTCGGCTCACCCGAACCCCGGCGCGGACAGGCAGCACCCTTCCTCGAACGTCGAGGTGCTGCGCGGTCTGTTCGCGGAGGTCCTGGGACACTCCGAAGTGGGCCCGGACGACGATCTCTTCACGCTCGGCGGGCATTCGCTCACGGCGATCAGGCTGCTGGTCCGGGTCCGCGCCGTTCTGGGGATCGAGCTTTCGATCAAGGAGGTCTTCGAGGCCGCCAACCCGGCGGCTCTGGCCCGGCGTCTCGACGCACACGCGGCGGGCGGCAGCGACGACGGCGGCGATGACGGCGACGGCGGCGGCGAGGGCATCCGACGGCCCGAGCTCGTTCCGGCGGTGCGCCCCGCCCGGTTGCCACTGTCGTTCCCCCAGCGCCGCCTGTGGTTCCAGCACAGGCTGGAAGGCCCGTCGGCGACCTACAACGTGCCCATGGCGTTCCGGCTGACCGGCAAGGTCGACGCCGACGCGCTGCACGGCGCCCTGCTCGCCGTGATCGGCCGGCACGAGTCGCTCCGTACGGTCTTCCCCGAGAGTGACGGCGAGCCGAACCAGCTGGTGCTGGGGCCCGAGGACGTGCGGTTCGACTGGCAGCGCCGTACGGTCACGGAGGCCGAACTCCCCGCCGCCTTGGAAGAAGCGGCCCGGTACGGCTTCGACCTCTCCTCCGAAATCCCGTTCCGCGCATGGCTGTTCGAGCACGGGGACGACGAATGCGTCCTGCTCATGCTGCTGCACCACATCTCGGGTGACGGCTGGTCCCTGGCGCCGCTGGCTCGTGACGTCATCGCCGCGTACACGGCGTACTCCGCCGACGCCGCACCCACCTGGTCCGAACTCCCGGTGCAGTACGCCGATTACAGCCTCTGGAAGAGCGAGCTGCTCGGGGACCCGGCCGACCCCGAGAGCGTCTTCGCGCGGCAGGTCGACTACTGGAAGGATCAGCTGGCCGAGCTGCCGCAGCTGGTCACCTTCCCCGCCGACCGCCCCCGTCCAGCCGTGGCCTCGTACGACGGCGCCAACCTGCACTTCAGGCTGAACGGGCAACTTCACCGTCAGATCGTGGCGTTGGCGCACCGCTCCAACGCCACCGTATTCATGGTGCTGCAGGCCGGCATGGCAGCGCTCCTGACCCGGCTCGGCGCGGGCACGGACATCCCGCTCGGAAACGGTGTCGCGGGCCGCAGCGATGAAGGCCTGGACGATCTGATCGGCCTGTTCGTCAACACCTACGTCCTGCGTACGGACACCTCCGGCGACCCCGGCTTCGGAGAACTGCTCGGCCGCGTCCGGGAAGCCAGCCTCGCGGCGTTCGAGTACCAGGACGTGCCCTTCGAGTACCTGGTGGAACTCCTCAACCCGCAGCGCTCCACTCACCACCACCCGCTGTTCCAGGTCGCGATGGTGCAGCAGAACGCGCCGTCGGTCGACATGCTCCTGCCCGGACTCGCGGTCCGTGAAGAGTTCGTCACCACCTCCACCTCCCGATTCGACTTCCTCGTCGAGCTGTTCGAGCGCCACGACGAGAACGACGCGCCGGCCGGTATCGAGGCCGTCGTCGAGTACGCGACCGAATTGTTCGACCACGCGACGGTCGAAGACCTCCTGGAGCGCTGGGCGCGGCTGCTGCAGCAGGTGGTGGCCGAGCCGACGCTGCCGATCGGGCAGGTAGACCTGCTGGCGGAGGCGGAGCGCGGCCGACTGCTGGGGGACTGGAACGACACGTCCGTCGAGGTCCCCGAGGCGTCGATGACCGCGCTGTTCGAGGCCCGCGTTGCCGCGGCGCCCCAGGACACCGCGCTGGTGTGCGGTGCCGAATCACTCACGTACGGGGAACTCGACGCGCGGGCGAACCGGCTGGCGCACTGGCTGATCGAGCGGGGGGTGGCCCCGGAACAGCGGGTCGGTGTTCTCCTGCCGCGCTCGTCGGAATGGGTCGTCGCGGTGCTGGCCGTACTCAAGGCCGGTGGCGCGTACGTGCCGGTCGACCCGGAATATCCGGCGGAGCGCCGCGCCTTCATGCTGGCGGACGCCGCCCCGGTCCTCGTACTCGACGAGGAGACACTGCGAACCGCCCTGCCGGACCTGCCCAAGTACCCCGACACCGTCCCCGATGTGCGCGTTCGCCTCGAGAACCCCGCCTACATCATCTACACCTCCGGCTCCACCGGCGTTCCCAAGGGCGTCGCCGTGTCCCACAGCGGCGTGGCCAGCCTCGCGGCGGCGCAGGTCAGCAGGCTGGGCGTCACGCCCGCGAGCCGGGTACTGCAGTTCTCCTCGCTGAGCTTCGATGCCGCGTGGTGGGAACTGGTGATGGCGCTGACCTCCGGCGCCACGCTGATCGTGCCGCAGCAGGGTCGCCTCGTCGGTGAGGCGCTGCTGGAGGTGCTGGCCGGGCAGGGGATCACGCATGTGACGGTGCCGCCGTCGGTGCTGGGGGCTTTGCCTGCTGGTGTGGAGTCTGGGTCGGGGCTTTCGTCTTTGGAGACGGTTGTTCTGGCGGGTGAGGCTGCTCCTGTGGAGTTGGTGGCCCGGTGGTCGGGGTCGCGGCGTGTGGTGAATGCGTATGGTCCGACGGAGTCGACGGTGTGTGTGTCGATGAGCGGTGAGGTGTCGGACGGTGTGGTTCCCATCGGTCATCCGGTGGTGAACACGTCCGTGTATGTGCTGGATGAGGGTTTGTGTCCGGTGCCGGTGGGTGTTCCGGGTGAGTTGTATGTGGCGGGTTCGGGTCTGGCGCGCGGGTATGTGGGTCGTGCTGGTCTGACGGCTGAGCGGTTTGTGGCGTCTCCGTTCGGTGTGGGTGCGCGGATGTACCGGACGGGTGATCTGGTGCGTTGGCGTGCGGATGGGCAGCTGGAGTATCTGGGGCGTGCTGATGAGCAGGTGAAGGTGCGTGGGTTCCGGATCGAGCCGGGTGAGATCGAGTCGCTGCTGGTGGGTTTTGAGGGTGTCCGTCAGGCTGCGGTGATCGCTCGTGAGGACGTTCCGGGGGATCAGCGTCTGGTGGCCTATGTCGTGCCTGATCTTGAGGTGGCTTCGGCTGCCGTGTTGCCCGATGCCGCGGACTCCGCCGTGTCTTCTTCGGTCGGGATATCTGGTACCGAGGCGCAGGTGGAGGAGTGGCGGGAGATTTACGACTCGGTGTATTCCGGGGCGGGTTCTGGCGGCTTTGGTGAGGATTTCTCGGGCTGGGACAGTTCGTATTCGGGTGAGCCGATTGCGTTGGGTGAGATGCGTGCCTGGCGGGATGCGGTCGTGGAGCAGGTGCGCGGGTTCGGTGCGCGTCGGGTGCTGGAGATCGGTGTCGGTTCGGGTCTGCTGATGGCGCATCTGGCCGGCGGTGTGGAGGAGTACTGGGGCACGGATTTGTCGTCGGCGGTGATCGGGCGTCTGGAGGGCCAGGTTGCCGAGGCGGGTCTGGGGAACGTCCGTCTGCGGGCACAGCCGGCAGACGTGACGGAAGGCCTGCCGGAGGGCTTCTTCGACACGGTTCTGATCAATTCGGTGGTGCAGTACTTCCCTGATGGGGAGTATCTGGCGCGGGTGATCGACCGGGCGGTCGGGCTGCTGGCTCCTGGCGGCCGGCTGATTGTCGGTGACGTGCGGCATGCGGGTTCGCTGCGTGTTCTGCATGCGGCTGTTCACGCGGGCCGGGGTGCGGTGGCGCGCGCGGTGGTGGACCGTGCGGTGCTGCTGGAGAAGGAACTCGTGGCCGCACCCGAGTTCTTTGCGGATCTGGCCCGGCGGGATGGCCGGATTGGCGGGCTGGATATCCGGCTGAAGCGGGGCGGGTATCACAATGAGCTGACCCGGCATCGCTACGAGGTGGTGTTCCACAAGGATCCGGCCGGAGTGCTGGACGTTTCCGGTGCCCGTGAAGTGGTCTGGGAGTCCGGTCTCGACCTTGGGGACTTCGCCGGGATCGATGTTCCGGTGCGTGTGGTGCGCATTCCGAATGCGCGGCTGGTGGCCGAGGTTGCCGCTGAGCACGTGGTCGACGGGCATGACGCGGAGGACTTCGGGCCGGCTGTTGATCCGGAGGCTCTGGTTGTCCGGGGCGCCGGGCTGGGTCTGCGGGTCGTGCCGACCTGGTCACCGGGGTCGGTGGCCCACTTCGATGCCGTCATCCTCCCGGTGGGGACCGCGGCCGATGCCGCCCTGTCCGGTGTCTACATTCCCTCCAGTTCTACTTCTGCCTGGGTGAACAGCCCCGGTGCCGCTCGTGGAATCGGGGCGGTCGTCAAGGCGGCCCGTGCGCAGCTGGCCGAGGGCCTGCCCGATTACATGGTCCCGTCGGCGGTCATGGCCGTGGCGCGGCTTCCGCTGTCTCCGAACGGTAAGCTGGACCGCCGGGCGCTCCCGAAGCCCGACTATGCGGCGGCCTCGGGCGGGCGGACTCCGCGGACTCCGCAGGAAGAGGTCCTCGCCGGTCTGTTCGCCGAAGTCCTCGGCGTCGACCGCGTCGGCATCGACGACAGCTTCTTCGACCTCGGCGGCCACTCCCTCCTCGCCACCCGCCTCGTGAGCCGCATCCGGACCATCCTGGGCGTGGAGCTGCCCATCAAGGACGTCTTCGAAGCCTCCACCGTGTCCCGGCTGGTGGAACGACTGGACCTCGGCGGTAGGACGCGCACCGCCCTTCTGCCCATGGACCGCCCGGACAGCGTTCCACTGTCCTTCGCGCAGCGCCGCCTGTGGTTCCTCCACAAGCTCGAAGGCCGTTCCGCCACCTACAACATGCCGCTTGCCCTGCGGCTCACCGGTGTCGTCGACCACGCCGCGCTCCGCGCTGCCCTGAGCGACGTGATCGGGCGCCACGAGTCCCTGCGTACGGTCTTCCCCGAGAGCGGCGGCGAACCCCGACAGCTCGTACTGGACGCCGAGGAGACCGGGATCGGCTGGGAACGCCGTACGGTCACCGAGGCCGAGCTCCCGGCCGCGCTGGAAGAAGTGGCCCGGTACGGATTCGACCTGGCCACCGAAATCCCGGTTCGCAGCTGGCTGTTCGAAACGGGTGCCGAGGACGCAGTCCTGCTCCTGCTGCTGCACCACATCGCCGGCGACGGCTGGTCCATGGCGCCGCTGGCCCGCGACGTCGTGGCCGCGTACACCGCGCGACTCCAGGGTGTGGCTCCGCAGTGGGCGGAACTTCCGGTCCAATACGCCGACTACACCCTTTGGCAGAGCGAACTGCTCGGTGATGAGTCCGACCCGGACAGCCTGTTCGGACGCCAGGTCGCCTACTGGCACGATCAGCTGACGGACCTGCCGCAACTAGTGACCTTCCCCGCAGACCGGTCCCGTCCGGCGATCGCTTCCTACGTCGGCTCGTCCGCCGAGTTCGATGTCGATGCCACGCTGCACCGGCGGCTCAGCGAGCTGGCCCGCGCTTCGGGCGCGACCGTGTTCATGGTGCTCCAGGCGGGCATGGCAGCGCTCCTGACCCGGCTCGGCGCGGGCACGGACATCCCGCTCGGCAGTGGTGTCGCGGGCCGCACGGACGAGGCGCTCGATGACCTGGTCGGTCTCTTCGTCAACACCTTCGTGCTCCGCACGGACACCTCGGGCGATCCGACCTTCGAGGAGCTGCTGGGCCGGGTCCGTGAGACCAGTCTGGCGGCCTACGCCAACCAGGACGTGCCCTTCGAGCACCTGGTGGAACTCCTCAACCCCCAACGGTCGGCGGCCCACCACCCGCTCTTCCAGGTGGCCCTGGTCCTCCAGAACACCGGCCAGGGCGACTTCACCCTGCCGGCGCTGACGGTCCGGATGGAAGAGGTCGACTCCGGTACTTCCCGCTTCGACATGCTGCTTTCGCTCACCGAGCGGTACGACGCCGCGGGCAACCCCGCCGGGATCGCGACCGTGGTCGAGTACTCCACCGACCTCTTCGACCGGTCCACGATCGAGCAGCTCTTCGCCCGCTGGATCCGCTTCCTCGACGAGGCGCTGACCGCGCCGAAGCAGTCGATCAGCCGGGCCGATCTGCTCGTCGGCACCGAGCGCCGCCAGGTACTGGCCGACTGGAACGACACCGACGCCGAGGTTCGTCAGGAGAGCCTGGCCGTTCTCTTCGAAGCTCAGGTGCGGCGGACCCCCGACGCCACCGCGGTCCTGTTCGGCGCCGCCGAACTCACCTACGCCGAGCTGAACGCCCGAGCCAACCAACTGGCGCGCCACCTCGTCGCCTCCGCCCCGGGTACGGGCGGCGGCACCGGCACCGAGCTGCTCGTGGCCGTCGCGTTGCCGCGCTCGGCGGACACCGTCGTCGCGCTCCTCGCGGTGGTCAAGGCGGGCGGCGCCTACGTCCCCCTCGACCCTGAGGATCCGGCAGAGCGACTGCGCTACACGCTGGACGACGCCCGCCCGGGACTGCTGCTCACCTGTACCCCGACCCTGACCGGCCTGGGCACGGAGCTCCCGTCCGTTCTCCTCGACGACGAGGAGACCCGCGCGGAGATCGACCGGCAACCCGCGGGCGACCTGACCGATGACGAGCGCTGGGGGCGGCTGGTTCCGCAGAGCCCGCTCTACGTGATCTACACCTCGGGTTCCACCGGCCGTCCGAAGGGAGTCCTGGTCGAACACCGGGGCCTGGTCAACAACCTCCAGTGGATGGGCGACGCCTACCCGGTCGGAGCCGGTGACGTGCTGTTGTTCCGTACTTCGGTGCGATTCGACTCGGTGGGACTGGAGCTCTGGTTCCCGCTGCTGCATGGCGCGGCGATCTGCGTGGCCCCGGGCGAGGTACTCCGGGACCCTCATGCGCTCGTCTCCTACATGGTGGAGCACGGTGTCACCGTCGCCCAGTTCCCGCCGTCCCTGCTGGCCAATCTTCCGGCTCCGCCCGCCGGCCATGACGTCACCCGCATCTGGTCCAGCGGTGAGGCGCTGCGTCCGGAACTTGCGGCGGAGATCTCACGCACGTGGGGTGCGGAGCTCTCGAACCTGTACGGCCCGACCGAGATGACCATCCAGGTCGCCTCCTCGACCTGGCACGCCGACGAGCTGGGCGCGAGCGCGACCGCGGGCAGCGTCCCGATCGGCCGACCGATGTGGAACACCCGGCTTTATGTGCTGGACGAGGGTCTGTCTCCGGTGCCGGTGGGTGTTCCGGGTGAGTTGTACGCGACCGGTGTACAGGTGGCGCGTGGGTATGTGGGTCGTGCTGGTCTGACGGCTGAGCGGTTTGTGGCGTCTCCGTTCGGTGTGGGTGCGCGGATGTACCGGACGGGTGATCTGGTGCGTTGGCGTGCGGATGGGCAGTTGGAGTATCTGGGGCGTGCTGATGAGCAGGTGAAGGTGCGTGGGTTCCGGATCGAGCCGGGTGAGATCGAGTCGCTGCTGGTGGGTTTCGAGGGTGTCCGTCAGGCTGCGGTGATTGCTCGTGAGGACGTTCCGGGGGATCAGCGTCTGGTGGCCTATGTCGTGCCTGATCTTGAGGTGGCGGCCGCGTCGGGTGCTGCTGATGTGTCGGGTGCTGAGGCGCAGGTGGAGGAGTGGCGGGAGATTTACGACTCGGTGTATTCCGGGGCGGGTTCTGGCGGCTTTGGTGAGGATTTCTCGGGCTGGGACAGTTCGTATTCGGGTGAGCCGATTGCGTTGGGTGAGATGCGTGCCTGGCGGGATGCGGTCGTGGAGCAGGTGCGTGGGTTCGGTGCGCGTCGGGTGCTGGAGATCGGTGTCGGTTCGGGTCTGCTGATGGCGCATCTGGCCGGCGGTGTGGAGGAGTACTGGGGTACTGATCTGTCGTCGGCGGTGATCGGGCGTCTGGAGGGCCAGGTTGCCGAGGCGGGTCTGGGGAACGTCCGTCTGCGGGCGCAGGCTGCGGATGTCATGGAGGGGCTGCCGGAGGGCTTCTTCGACACGGTTCTGATCAATTCGGTGGTGCAGTACTTCCCTGACGGGGAGTATCTGGCGCGGGTGATCGACCGGGCGGTCGGGCTGCTGGCTCCTGGCGGGCGGCTGATTGTCGGTGACGTGCGGCATGCGGGTTCGCTGCGTGTGCTGCATGCGGCTGTTCACGCGGGCCGGGGTGCGGTGGCGCGCGCGGTGGTGGACCGTGCGGTGCTGCTGGAGAAGGAACTGGTCGCCGCACCCGAGTTCTTTGCGGATCTGGCCCGGCGGGATGGCCGGATTGGCGGGCTGGATATCCGGCTGAAGCGGGGCGGGTATCACAATGAGCTGACCCGGCATCGCTACGAGGTGGTGTTCCACAAGGACCCGGCCGGAGTGCTGGACGTTTCCGGTGCCCGTGAAGTGGTCTGGGAGTCCGGTCTCGACCTTGGGGACTTCGCCGGTACTGATCTTCCGGTGCGTGTGGTGCGCATTCCGAATGCGCGGCTGGTGGCCGAGGTCGCGGCCGAGCATGTCATTGACGGGCATGACGCGGAGGACTTCGGGCCGGCTGTTGATCCGGAGGCTCTGGTTGTCCGGGGCGCCGGGCTGGGTCTGCGGGTCGTGCCGACCTGGTCACCGGGGTCGGTGGCCCACTTCGAGGCCGTGATCCTCCCGGCCGGGGCTGATGATGCGGTTCTGTCGGGTGTTTACAGGCCTTCGGCCGCGTCGGGTTCCTGGGTGAACAGCCCGGGCGCTGCCCGTGGAATCGGTGCGGTCGTCATGGCCGCTCGTGCCCGCCTGGCCCAGGGGCTGCCGGAGTTCATGGTTCCGTCCGCGGTGATGGTTCTGGACAGGCTTCCGCTGTCTCCGAACGGCAAGCTGGACCGCCGGGCGCTCCCGAAGCCCGACTACGCGGCGGCCTCGGGCGGGCGGGCTCCGCGGACTCCGCAGGAAGAGGTCCTCGCCGGCCTGTTCGCCGAAGTCCTCGGCGTCGACCGCGTCGGAATCGATGACAGCTTCTTCGACCTCGGCGGCCACTCCCTCCTCATCACCCGCCTCGTGAGCCGCATCCGCGGCGCCATGGGTGTGGAAGTGCCCATCGCCACGGTCTTCGAGACCCCCACCGTCTCCGGCCTCGCGGTTCGCCTCGCCGAAGGCGGCAGTACTCGCCTCGCTCTGGAGCCGATGCCCCGCCCGGACATCGTGCCGCTCTCCTTCGCGCAGCGCCGCCTGTGGTTCCTCCACAAACTGGAAGGCCGCTCGTCCACCTACAACATGCCGATCGCCCTGCGCCTGAAGGGCGAGGTCGATGCCGAAGCACTCCGGGCCGCGCTCCACGACGTGATCGCCCGGCACGAATCGCTGCGTACGGTCTTTCCCGAGGCCGAAGGCGAGCCGCACCAGCTGGTTCTGGAGCCGTCGAACGCACGGCTGGAGTGGGAGTGCCGTACGGTCACCGAGGCGGAGCTGCCGGCCGCGCTGGAAGACGTGGCCCGGTACGGGTTCGACCTGGCTTCCGAAATCCCGCTCCGCTCCTGGCTGTTCGATTTGGACGGCGCCGGTGAGTGCGTCCTTATGCTCCTGGTCCACCACATCGCCGGTGACGGCTGGTCCATGGGCCCGCTGACGAGGGACCTCGTCGCCGCCTACACGGCGCGTACCCAGGGTGAGGCTCCGCAGTGGGTCGAACTCCCCGTTCAGTACGTCGACTACACGCTCTGGCAGAGCAAGCTGCTCGGCAACGCGTCCGACCCGGGAAGCATCTATGCCCGGCAGCTGGACTACTGGAGCCGCCAGCTGGCTGGGCTTCCCGAGCAGGTGACCTTCCCGACGGACCGGCCGCGCCCGGCGATGTCCTCCTTCGAGGGGACGCACCTCACCTGGGACATGAAGCCCGAACTGCACTCGGGCATAGTCAAGTTGGCCAGCCGCACGAACACCACGGTGTTCATGGTGCTCCAGGCGGCCATGGCGGTCCTGCTGACCCGCCTCGGCGCCGGGACCGACATTGCTCTGGGCAGCGGCGTGGCCGGTCGCACGGACGAGGCACTCGATGACCTGGTCGGTCTCTTCGTCAACACCTTCGTGCTGCGCACGGACACGTCCGGGGATCCGACCTTCGAGGAGCTGCTGGGCCAGGTCCGTGAGACCAGTCTGGCGGCCTATGCCAACCAGGACGTCCCGTTCGAGGACCTGGTGGAGCTGCTGAACCCGCAGCGGTCCAGCGGTCACCACCCCCTCTTCCAGGTGGCCCTCGTCCTCCAGAACACCCCCGCGAGCGAGTTCGTGCTGCCGGGGCTGCGAGTGGGCTCCGAGGACGTCGGCATCGGCCGCTCGCGCTTCGACATGCTGCTCAGCCTCACCGAACACGTCGGCGAGCAGGGTGTGACCGCGACGGTCGAGTATTCGACGGATCTGTTTGATCGTTCGTCGGTTGAGCGGTTGCTTGGGCGTTGGGTGTGGTTGCTGGAGCAGGTGGTGGCTGATCCGTTGGTGCGGGTTGGTGGGGTTGAGTTGTTGGCGGAGGCTGAGCGGGAGCTGGTGTTGTCGGGGTGGAATGAGACGGGGTGTGTGGTTCCGGAGGCTTCGCTGGCTGGGTTGTTCGAGGCTCAGGTGGTGCGGGATCCGGGTGCGACGGCGGTGGTGCGTGGTGGGGAGTCGTTGTCGTATGGGGAGTTGAATGCGCGGGCGAACCGGCTGGCGCATTGGCTGATCGGTGAGGGTGTGGGGCCGGAGTCGTTGGTGGGGGTGATGCTGCCGCGTTCGGTTGATCTGGTGGTGGCGGTCCTTGCTGTGCTGAAGGCCGGTGGCGGGTATGTGCCGATTGATGTGGAGTATCCGGCGGAGCGGCGTGCGTTCATTCTTGAGGATGCGGCGCCGGTGCTTGTGCTGGATGAGCGTGTGCTGGGTGGGGATTTTTCGGGGTTTGCGGATTCGGATCCTGGGGTGGTGGTGGATCTGGGGCATCCGGAGTATGTGATTTATACGTCGGGTTCTACGGGTCGGCCCAAGGGTGTGGTGGTGTCGCATCGGGGTGTGGCGAGTCTGGCGGTGACGCAGGTCGGGTTGCTGGAGCTGGGGCCGGAGAGCCGGGTGCTGCAGTTTGCTTCGCCGAGTTTTGATACTGCGTTCTGGGATTTGCTGGTGGCTTTTGCTTCGGGTGCGGTGTTGGTGGTGCCTGAGCGTGGTCGGCTGGTGGGTGGGGAGTTGTTGCGGGTCCTGGCTGAGGGTCGGGTGTCGCATGCGTTGATTCCGCCGTCGGTGGTGGCGACGTTGCCGGTGGATGCTCCGGCGTTGCTGGGGGATCTGTGCTGTCTGGTGGTGGGTGCTGAGGCGGTGCCGCTGGATCTGGTGGCGCGGTGGTCGCCGGGGCGTCGGGTGATGAATGCGTATGGTCCGACGGAGACGACGGTCATTGTGGCGATGGCCGGCCCGATGGTGGGTGATGTGCCGATCGGGCGGCCGGTGGCGAATACCCGGCTTTATGTGCTGGATGAGGGTTTGTGTCCGGTGCCGGTGGGTGTTCCGGGTGAGTTGTATGTGGCGGGTTCGGGTCTGGCGCGCGGGTATGTGGGTCGTGCTGGTCTGACGGCTGAGCGGTTTGTGGCGTCTCCGTTCGGTGTGGGTGCGCGGATGTACCGGACGGGTGATCTGGTGCGTTGGCGTGCGGATGGGCAGCTGGAGTATCTGGGGCGTGCTGATGAGCAGGTGAAGGTGCGTGGGTTCCGGATCGAGCCGGGTGAGATCGAGTCGCTGCTGGTGGGTTTTGAGGGTGTCCGTCAGGCTGCGGTGATCGCTCGTGAGGACGTTCCGGGGGATCAGCGTCTGGTGGCCTATGTCGTGCCTGATCTTGAGGTGGCGGCCGCGTGGGGTGCTGCTGATGTGTCGGGTGCTGAGGCGCAGGTGGAGGAGTGGCGGGAGATTTACGACTCGGTGTATTCCGGGGCGGGTTCTGGCGGCTTTGGTGAGGATTTCTCGGGCTGGGACAGTTCGTATTCGGGTGAGCCGATTGCGTTGGGTGAGATGCGTGCCTGGCGGGATGCGGTCGTGGAGCAGGTGCGCGGGTTCGGTGCGCGTCGGGTGCTGGAGATCGGTGTCGGTTCGGGTCTGCTGATGGCGCATCTGGCCGGCGGTGTGGAGGAGTACTGGGGCACGGATTTGTCGTCGGCGGTGATCGGGCGTCTGGAGGGCCAGGTTGCCGAGGCGGGTCTGGGGAACGTCCGTCTGCGGGCACAGCCGGCAGACGTGACGGAAGGCCTGCCGGAGGGCTTCTTCGACACGGTCCTGATCAATTCGGTGGTGCAGTACTTCCCTGACGGGGAGTATCTGGCGCGGGTGATCGACCGGGCGGTCGGGCTGCTGGCTCCTGGCGGCCGGCTGATTGTCGGTGACGTGCGGCATGCGGGTTCGCTGCGTGTTCTGCATGCGGCTGTTCACGCGGGCCGGGGTGCGGTGGCGCGCGCGGTGGTGGACCGTGCGGTGCTGCTGGAGAAGGAACTCGTGGCCGCACCCGAGTTCTTTGCGGATCTGGCCCGGCGGGATGGCCGGATTGGCGGGCTGGATATCCGGCTGAAGCGGGGCGGGTATCACAATGAGCTGACCCGGCATCGCTACGAGGTGGTGTTCCACAAGGATCCGGCCGGAGTGCTGGACGTTTCCGGTGCCCGTGAAGTGGTCTGGGAACCGGGCCAGGACCTTGAGGCTTTCGCCGGGATCGATGTTCCGGTGCGTGTGGTGCGCATTCCGAATGCGCGGCTGGTGGCCGAGGTCGCGGCCGAGCATGTCATTGACGGGCATGACGCGGAGGACTTCGGGCCGGCTGTTGATCCGGAGGCTCTGGTTGTCCGGGGCGCCGGGCTGGGTCTGCGGGTCGTGCCGACCTGGTCACCGGGGTCGGTGGCCCACTTCGATGCCGTCATCCTCCCGGTGGGGACGGCGGCCGATGCCGCCCTGTCCGGTGTCTACATTCCCTCCAGTTCTACTTCTGCCTGGGTAAACAGCCCCGGTGCCGCTCGTGGAATCGGGGCGGTCGTCAAGGCGGCCCGTGCGCAGCTGGCCGAGGGCCTGCCCGATTACATGGTCCCGTCGGCGGTCATGGCCGTGGCGCGGCTTCCGCTGTCTCCGAACGGCAAGCTGGACCGCCGGGCGCTCCCGAAGCCCGACTATGCGGCGGCCTCGGGCGGGCGGACTCCGCGGACTCCGCAGGAAGAGGTCCTCGCCGGCCTGTTCGCCGAAGTCCTCGGCGTCGACCGCGTCGGCATCGACGACAGCTTCTTCGACCTCGGCGGCCACTCCCTCCTCGCCACCCGCCTCGTGAGCCGCATCCGCGGCGCCATGGGTGTGGAAGTGCCCATCGCCACGGTCTTCGAGACCCCCACCGTCTCCGGGCTGGTCGCGCTGCTCGCGGCCACCACGCAGCCGACGGCCCGTCGGCCGGCCCTGCGCCGAATGACGCGGCCGACGGGAACATCCTGATTCGTCCTTCATCCGTAACGACGCACACCAGTGCATACGCGATGTGCATGACATACACCGCCACGTCGTGTGACAACCCATCAGATAACACGTGAGGAAACACATCATGACGAACCCGTTTGAGAACCCGAACGGCACCTACCTGGTCCTGATCAACGACGAGGGCCAGCACTCCGTGTGGCCCGAGTTCGCCGAGGTGCCGGCCGGCTGGACCGTGGTGAAGCCCGCCGACACCCGCGAGGCCGCCCTCGCCTACATCGAGGAGACCTGGACGGACATGCGCCCGGCGAGCCTGGTCAAGGCCATGGCCGACACAGCCTCCTGAGGCACAGCACACACATCCGGACACCACCAGGCAGGGGCGCCCTCCGAGGCGAGGGCGCCCCTGGACCACCCTTTGGCAAAGGCACTGAACCGATGGGCACACCGACAGACGCCGACCCGCACCGCGGAGCGGCAATCGCGACCGCCATCCCACGATGGCGGCGGGAACCACTGCATGCCGATACGCCTACGACCGAGTACGCGTCCGACGTTCCCGCCGCTCTGGCCGGCGGACTCGAGGCCCTCGCGGACCGCCTCGGGGTCCCGGTCGCCTCCCTACTCCTGGCCGTCCACGCGAAGGTGCTGGCCTCGCTCTCCGGTGAACAGGACGTGCTGACCGGGTACATCGACCCGGGTTCCCCCACCGACACCGACAGCGACACCGCGCCGGAGCCGGCGCCCGTACTCGTGGCCGTGGCGGACGGGGGATGGGAGCAGCTGGTCCAGGCCGCCCGCCAAGCGGTGGGGCAGCCGACCCTTCCCCGGGGCCTCTACGAGGTGGTGCTCGACCTCTCGGCGCTGACCCACGAACAGCCCTTGCGCGCACTGGAGTTCGGGAAGTCGATCGTCCTGCGCGTCGCCTTCTGTGGTGCATCGGAGGGAATGTGCCTGCGGCTGGCCGGCGACCCCGGCGTACTCGACCTTTCGTACGCGCAGCGCATCGCCGGGTACCTGATGACCGCCCTGGAGCGGCTGGTCGCCGACAGCACGGCCGAGCACCACACCCGGAACCTGCTTTCCGCCGACGAGTTCGCCTACCAGATCGACGGTCTGGCGGGTCCGAGCCGGGAGCTCCCGAACCGTCGTGCGCACGAGCTGATCGAAGAACGCGTACGCCGCCACCCCGACCGGATCGCCGCCGTACACGCCGGGACCACATGGACGTACGCCGAACTCAACCGCCGCGCCAACCGCATCGCCCACGCACTCCTGAACCGCGGGCTGCGGAGCGAGGACGTGGTCGCCGTGGTCACCGAGCGCAATCTCGACTGGCTGGCCGCGGCACTCGCGGTCTTCAAGGCCGGGGGTGTCTACCTGCCGATCGAGCCGCACTTTCCCGCCGCCCGGATCGGCGCCATGCTCGCCCGCAGCGAGTGCCGGTTCGTGCTCACGGAGGCCGGTAGCACCACCACCCTCGACGAGGCGCTCGTGGCGTACCAGCCCGCGGCTTACCTCCTCATCGACGATGCCGTCGACGGGGCGGTGGACACCGACCCCGGCATACCGGTCGGCCCCGGCCAACTGGCCTACGTCTACTTCACCTCCGGCTCCACCGGGGAGCCGAAGGGGGCGATGTGCGAGCACGCGGGGATGCTCAACCACCTGCTCGCCAAGATCGAGGACCTGGACATCCGCCCGGGTCAGGTCGTCGCCCAGACAGCGCCCCAGTGCTTCGACATCTCCTTGTGGCAGCTGATCAGTGGCCTCCTGGTCGGCGCTCGGACCCTGATCGTCGGGCAGCGGGAGATCCTCGACATCCGGCGTTACGTCGACACCCTCGTCGACGGCGGGGTCGAGGTGCTCCAGGTCGTTCCGTCCTATCTGGAGGTCATGCTCAGCCACCTGGAGGAGGAGCCGCGTCCGCTGGGCCGGCTGCGCAGCGTCTCCACAACTGGGGAGGCTCTGAAGAAAGAGCTGACCGAGCGCTGGTTCGCGGCCTTCTCCGACATCAAGCTGGTCAACGCTTACGGCCTCACAGAGACGTCGGACGACACCAACCACGAGGTGATGGACCGGGTTCCGGTCCACGAGCGGGTGCCGCTCGGCTCGGCGGTCCGCAATGTGCGGGTGTACGTGGTCGACGAGCGGACGGAACCCGTCCCGCTCGGGGCGCCGGGCGAGATCGTCTTCTCCGGTGTGTGCGTGGGCCGTGGCTACATCAACGATCCCGAGCGTACGGCGACGGCGTTCGGCACGGACCCGCACCGGGTGGGGGAGCGGCTGTACCGCTCCGGCGACTTCGGCCGTTGGCTGCCGGAGGGCACCCTGGAATTCCTCGGTCGGCGCGATGCGCAGATCAAGATCCGGGGTTTCCGCATCGAGATCGGCGAGATCGAGAACCATCTGGTGCGCGTCGACGGGGTCCGCGACTCCGCCGTCGTCGTGGCACAGAGCGCGGACCAGGAGGAATACCTGGTCGCCTTCTACGCCTCGGACGCCCCCCTCGACCCGGACCTGCTGCGCCGGTCACTGGGGGAGTCCCTGCCCGCGTACATGGTTCCCCAGCTGTTCCACCACCGCGGGGCGCTGCCGCTGACCGCCAACGGAAAGATCGACAAGAAGACGCTGCGGCGGGAGGCGGCCGCCCCGGCCACCCCGCCAGCAGGGGTGCCCGACCCCGGCCGGCCGACGGATTTCGGAGCGGACTGGACCGCGAGCGAGCTGCGGCTCGCCGAGGTCTGGGCGCGAGTGCTCAACATTCCCCTCGCGGACATCACCCGTGACATGAACTTCTTCGAGTCCGGTGGCACTTCGCTGTCCGCGGTCCGGGTCGGGGCCGCTCTCGGCGGCGCCGCACGCCTGGAGGACATCATCGGCCGCGCCGACCTCGCGAGCCTTGCCGTCGCCATCGACGAGCACGTCCAGCAGGCGGAGAAGCAGGAAGAGAAGAAGGAAGAGAACGCATGACCGATGTCGAACAGGCCGGCTCGGAACGGCTCGGCCTGGAACTGGCCCCGGGCAAGCCGGCGATCCTGCGGGTCGACTCAGTCGCCCCCGCCGATCTGGGGGACTGGACGCAGGAGTACCGGGCGGCCCTGGAGGCCGCGCTGCTGGTGCACGGCGCCGTACTGATCCGAGGCCTCGACGTGCGCGACGCCGCTTCCCTCGCCCTGGTCGGGGACAAGCTGTCGGGCGGTACGGTCGCACACGAGACGGAGGCGTTCGCCCGCCGCCGGCCGCTCGGCGGACCGGTGGTCTCCTCCCTGGAATGGCCGCCCGATCAGCCGATGTGCATGCACCACGAGCTGAGCTACGCGCTGGAGTTCCCCAGGCTGCTGACGATCGGCTGCTTCACGCCGCCCTCCCAGGGCGGGATCACCGGCCTCGCCGACGGCCAAGCCGTGCTCGACGCGCTGCCGGATGCGCTCGTCGACCGGTTCGTGGAGGTGGGCTGGACGCTGGTCCGCTCGTACAACAGCCTGGTCGGTGTGCCCTGGCAGGAGGCGCTCGCCGCCGCCGACGAGGCCGCCGCCGAGAAGTACTGTGAGGCCCATGGCATCGACTTCGCCTGGCAGCCGGGCGGGAGCCTGCGGACGGCCCAGCGGCGCTCCGCCGTCATCCACCACCCGCTGACCGGCAAGCGCGTCTGGTTCAACCAGGTCGCCTTCCTCAACGAGTGGACGATGGAGCCGTCGATCCGCGAGTTCCTGGTGGCGCAGTTCGGTGCGGACGGGCTTCCCTTCAACACCCGCTACGGCGACGGTTCGCCGATCGAAGCGGCCACCGTGCAGATCCTCAACGAGGTCTACGAGGCGGCCACCCTGCGGGAGCCCTGGCAGGCAGGGGACGTGCTCCTGGTCGACAACATCCGTATGGCGCACAGCCGGGAGCCCTACCAGGGGCAGCGTGAGATCGGCATGGTGCTCGGCGCCCCCGTCCGTCTCGCGGCCTGCTCCCCGACGCATCACCCCGCCGCGCGCCCCTGACGCCGGCCCGCTCGGTCGCGCGCACGTGCGTACGTCCTCCCACCACTTTCCGACACGGAGCCACCCACCCTATGAACGCATCCATACCTCCCTTCGCCGTTGTCACCGGCTCACAGGTCCACGATGTCCTCGCGGGCCGGGAGCAGCACGTCATCGAGCTGATCGAGGAGGCCTACCGGGTGCATGGCGAGGGCGACTCGGTCAACCCGCCGTCGTACTTCCTGCGCTTCCCCGACCGCCCCACATCGCGGATCATCGCCTTGCCCGCGTCCATCGGCGGCGACACCCAGGTCGACGGAATCAAGTGGATCTCCAGCTTCCCGGAGAACATCCACTCGGGCATCCCGCGAGCCTCGGCCGTCGCCGTGCTGAACGATCGGGCGACCGGCTACCCGATCGCCTGTATGGAGAGCTCCATCATCAGCGCGGCGCGCACCGCCGCGTCCGCCGCCCTCGCCGCCGACTGGCTCACCCGGGGTCGCGGCGACGGCCGCCCGCGCCGGGTCGGCTTCTTCGGGACGGGCTTCATCGCGCGCTACATCCACGGCTACCTCGCGGGCGCGGGCTGGTCCTTCGACGAGATCGGCGTTCACGACCTCGACATCGAGCACGCCAACAGCTTCCGCTCGTACCTGGAGCGCACCGGCGCCGGCACGCCCACCGGCGGGCGGGTCACGGTGTACGAGAGTGCCGAGGAGCTGATCCGTTCCTGCGACCTCCTGGTGTTCGCCACTGTCGCGGGAGCACCGCACGTCACCGACACCACCTGGTTCGCGCACAACCCGGTGGTCCTGCACGTATCGCTGCGGGACCTGTCGCCCGAGATCGTGCTGGAGTCGGTCAACGTGGTCGACGACATCGAGCACTGCCTGAAGGCCGACACCTCGCCGCATCTGGCCGAACAGCTGGTGGGACACCGCGACTTCATCGACGGCACCCTGTACGACGTCATGTCGGGAAAGGTCATCGTGCCCACCGGCCGGCCCGTCATCTTCTCGCCGTTCGGACTCGGCGTCCTCGACCTGGCGGTCGGCAAGCACGTCTACGACACGGTCAGCGCGCTGGGTGAACTGAACGTCATCGAGAACTTCTTCCACGAGACCAGCCGCTACGGCTCCGACTCGGCACGAGGCGACGATGAGTGAGACGGGGTGGCCGCGTTGCCGATAATCACCTCTCCCCAGGAGTTCAACACGGAGGACCTGTACGTCGACCTCCGGCCGGTCATCGGCACCGAACTGCTCCTCAAGTGCGAGGGGTTCAACTTCGCCGGCTCCATCAAACTGAAGGCCGCCGCGGCGATGGTGGAGCAAGCCGAGCGGTCGGGACTGCTCCACCACGGATCCGTGCTGGTCGAGTCCTCTTCGGGCAACCTCGGAGTGGCCCTGGCCATGATCGCCGCGAACAAGGGCTACCGGTTCCTCTGCGTGACCGACACCCGGTGCAACCTCGGCACGCGGCGGCTGATGGAGACGATGGGCGCCGAGGTCTACACCGTCACACAGCCTGACGCGGAGGGCGGATATCTGGCCGCCCGGCTGGACCACGTACGTCGGTTGTGCGCCTCGGACGCCCGCTACGTCTGGCTGAACCAGTACACGAACGTCAACAACTGGGAGGCACACCACCGGACCACCGCGCCCGCCATCGCCGAGCGGTTCCCCGGCCTGGACGTGCTGTTCGTAGGGGCGGGAACCACCGGCACGCTGATGGGATGCGCCAGGTACTTCCGGGCTCGGGGGCGGCCGGTGACCGTCGTGGCCGTCGACGTGGAGGGATCGGTGACCTTCGGCGGCCCCGCGGGGACCCGGATGATCCCCGGGCTCGGCGCCGGCGTCCGGCCCCAGTTGCTGGATCGCTCGTACCTCGACGACGTGGTGATCGTCTCGGAGGCCGAGACGATCCGGATGTGCCGCCGGTTCGCCCGGAGCGGCTACCTCTTCGGAGGTTCCACGGGCACGGTCGTCGCCGGGGCCCAGCGCTGGCTGGCCAGGTACCGCCCCGACACGCCGGTCACCGCCGTGGCGATCTCGCCGGACCTCGGCGAGCGCTATCTGGACACGGTGTACCAGAAGTCGTGGGTCGACGACGTGTACGGCGACGCCGTCTACGACGCGGACCAGGCGGAAGTGCGCTGACCGTCCCCAGGGGCGGCCGGGCGCACCCCCGCAGGTCCGGCGCGGATCCGGTCAGCGGGCGCCGGTCAGTGGGCGCCGGCCGGCTCCTGCGCGGAGGCCCGGGCAGTCAGCAGCCGGCGGTCGACCTTGCCGTTGGGATTGCGGGGCAGTGACGGCAGCCGGTGGACGGCGCCGATGATCGAATGCCGGGGAAGCTGCTGCGCGCAGTGCTTCTTGAGATCGAGCAGGGAGGGATCATGTCCGTCGGCGACGACGATGAACGCGACGATGTGTGCGTCGATGCCGGCGTCGGCCACCACGGCCGCCGCCTCGTCGACCCCGTCGTGGCTCTGCAGCACCGCCTCTACCTCACCGAGTTCGATGCGGTTGCCGCGTACCTTGACCATCACATCGCGCCGTCCGACGAAATCGAAACTGCCGTCCTCCAGCACGAGCGCGATGTCGCCGGTCGCGTACGTACGGTCGGTCACCGGCGAACGTCCCCAGTAACCCAGCATCACCCCCGGACCGCTGACCACCAGCTCGCCCTCCTCGCCGGGCCCCGCCTGCCGCCCGTCCTCGCGCAGCGCGACCACGGTGTTCCCGCAGACACCGCTGCCGATCCCGACGGGACGCACCCGGTCGGCGGGGATCACGCCGACGTCGTGGGCGGTGGAAATGATGGTCTCGGCGGGCCCGTAGAGATTCGTGAACCGAATGTGCGGAAGATGCGCCCGAAGCTCACGCAGCGGGCCGATGGGGAAGGGCTCGCCCGCGAACATCAGGCTGCGCAGCGCCGGCGCATCCGTCTCCAGCAGTTCGCCGTGGCGCATCATCAACAGGAGCGCGGCAGGAACCGAATACCATACGGTGATCTCGCGGTCCACGAGAAAGCGGACCAGCCCTTTCGCGGAGTAAGCGGTCTCCTGCGGAACCAGGTGGACGGAAGCGCCGACGGTGAAGGGCGCATAGATGTCGTTCACCGACAGATCGAAATGGAACGGTGCGTGATTCGCGTACCGGTCCCCGGGCTGCGCCTGCTGGGCCTCGGCGACCCAGGAGATGAAGGCCCAAGCCGTGTTGTGGCTGTGACAGACGCCCTTGGGTTCGCCGGTGGACCCCGAGGTGTAGAGGATGAAGGCGAGATCGTCGCCGTCGGCCGCAGGCCCGGGCAGCACCACCTCCGGTGCTTCGGCCCCCGCCGCGGGCAGCCGCGACCAGGGCGTTCCGTCTGGCCACGACGACAGCACGGGCGTGTCCGCGATGGCCGCGAAACCGGCCACCGACGCGCTCCGGTCAGGGGTCGTGACCAGGGCGGCAGGCGCGAAGTCGGCCGTCAGTCCGGCGATCCGCTGTGCCGGGGACTGCGGGTCGAGGGGTACGTAGGCGGCCCCGAGCCGCAGCACGGCCTGCATCGCGGCGATGGCGGCCACCGACTTGTCGAGCCAGATCCCGACCCGGTCGCCGGCGCGTACGCCCCGGCCCGCCAGGGCGAGGGCGAGTTCGTCGGCCAGCGCGTCCAGCCGGCCGTAGCTCGCCTGGCCGTCCGGCGCGGAGACCGCCAGGGCCTCGGGGGTGCGGCGGGCCGTGTCCCGGACGAGTTCGTGGAGCAGCATGAGACTTCGGTCTCCTCTTCAGTCCAATGTGATCGATTTCGGCGGCCGTAGCCTGTTCGGCGGTCCCTGGAAAGTCAATCAGCAGTGTCCATTCATGTCAGGTACGAGGAGATGCACATGCCGGCGCAGGAGATGACCGATGCGGTCGAGCCCGTCAGGGATTTCGTCAAGAAGTTCATCACGGAAGAATTGCTGAAAGGGCAGGAAGAAGTGGAAGATGATACTCCGCTGATTGAATGGGGAATCCTCGATTCGCTCTCCGTCGCCCGGCTCGGTGGATCCATCGAGAAGCATTTCGATGTCGTCATCCTCGGAGAGACACCCATAGCGGAGAAGTTCCGAACCGTGGACACGATTTGCGCCTTCGTCTCGGAACTGAGGGTCGCCCGATGACCGCGGAACTGCCCCTCTCTCTGGCGCAGACCGGGGTGTGGCTCGCGCAGCAGCTCAACCCGGACGAGCGCTCGTTCAACATCGCCGAGTACTGCGACATCGAGGGCCCCGTCGACCCGGTGCTGTTCGAAGCGGCGCTGCGCGAGGTCGTGGCCGCCACCCCCGCCCTGCGCGCCCGTTTCGGCATCGGCGCGGAGGGCCTGTGCCAGTACATCGACGACACGGTCGACGTGACCTTGCACTGCTTCGACCTCGTGGACGAACCGGACCCGCGCGCCGCGGCCGAACGCTGGATGGCCGACAACCTGGCCGAGGAGTACGACCTGGCTACGGGCCCGCTCTTCACGTGGGCGCTGTTCGCGATCGGGCCCGAGCGCACCCTCTGGTACCGGGCGGCGCACCACGTGGCCGTCGACGGCTTCGCTTTCGCACTGATCGCCTCCCACGTCGCGGACGTCTACACCGCGCTGGCCACCGGTGCCCCCCGCAGCCCCCGTCCGCCGGGCACCTTGGAACAGGCCATCGCCGCCGACACCGCCTACCAGGCCGGGGAGGAGTTCGCGCAGGACCGTCGATTCTGGCTCGACCGGATGGCCGGGTGGGGAGAGGTGGTCGCCCTGACCGACTGGCACCCCACCCGCACCCAGGCCTCCCACCGCGAATCCGGCCACCTCGCACCCGCGGACCTCGATGCCCTGCGCTCGGCCGCCCGCGACCTGGACGTCACCTGGCCGGAGGTCGTCATGGCCGCCGTCGCCGTCTGGCTCCACCGTGCGACCGGAGTCCGGGACCTGGTCGTCGGCCTGCCGGTCACCGCACGCACGGAACCCCTGCTGCGGCGCGTCCCGGCCATGTTGACCAATGTGGTCCCGCTGCGCTTCGAGCTGAGCCCGGAACTCGACTTCGCCTCGGTTGCGGCCCAGGCCTCGGACCGTCTACGGGAGGCAATGGCGCACCAGCGCTATCCGCAGGAGCGTCTGGTGCGGGAGCTTCCCGCCCTGCCCAGTGGCAGAAGGCAGTTCGGCCCCGACATCAACATCATGTCCTTCAACTACGGCCTCGGATACGGGGGACACCCCGCCACGGTGCACAACCTGCGCCCGGGCCCCGTCGACGACCTGACCGTCAACGTGTACGACCGCATGGACGGCCACGGCCTGGACATCGTGCTCGACGGCAACGCGGAGCTGTACGCCTCCACCGAGATCGCTGCCCATGTCGCGGACCTCGTCTCGCTGCTGTCCTCGGTCGCCGGACTCCTTGAGGCGGATTCCATCACGTCCTGAGCGGGCCGCACGCGCGCGATCCAGGGCGCGGGTCGATTTCGCACAGGGCGGCGCGCACCGGCGAGCCGCAGAGGGGGAAGCCGCAGTTTGGCGCCCTGCCGGTACTCAGGCGAGGCCCTGCCCGGCCGACACCCCGGTTTCCGACAGGCAGCGCGCCGCGTGCGCCACCGAAGCCATCGTCACGTGCCGGTGCCACCCTGACAGTGAACGCCCCGCGAAGTCCCGCAGCCCCACCTCCTGCGCGCTGCGGGCCGAGGTCGCCGACACCCGGCCCATGTGCTTCGTCAGCCGTAGCAGCGCGGCCGGGGTGAGCGGCGCGGGCTGGGTGAGGTCGGTGAGCCACAGCTGCGAGGGCGCGCGGTGTCCGTCGGTCCATTCGCCCAGCAGGGTCAGATGCCGGCGCCGCGCGGGCGCGGGGTCCGGCATCATCACCCGTACGGCGGCCACCAGTGTGGTGCGCGGCCGTCCCGGGTGTATCGGGTCGGCCCATTTGACGGGGGTGCGGAGCGTCCTCACCTTCTGCAGCACCTCCGAGGCCGTCACGGCACCCGCACCGTGGCCGGGCAGCGCCGGGTCGGTCACCAGCAGCCGCGCGTCCGGGCTGACCCGGGCCAGTACCGGAAGTCTCGCATCGGCGAAACGATTCATCGTGGAGCGGGTGCCGATGTTCTGAATGTCCAGCAGTACCGGCCGCGGAGGCAGCCCGACCTGCCGCGCAGCCTCCAATATGCCGGTCACCGCGCACTCTTCGTAGGTCTCCCCGAAGCCGTCGCCCTCTTCCTCCGGGAGGTGCAGCCGCCACCCCACCGGGGTGACCACATCGGCCGACGTGAACCAGATTCCGAAGGCCTGCTGCCCCCGGAACATCTGCGCGCGCTGCGGGTCGTACTGCCGCCCCACTCCGACGGAGTGCTCCCCGCCCTTCGGGATCGCCATGGGCTGGACCACCCACGCGGTCAACGGGCAGGACTGCTCCAGATACTGGGAGAGCGCGGTACGGATCGGCCGCCAGTCCCAGGTGGACCCGGCGATGAAATGGTGCAGGCTCTGATCGGTGGCGGCCCCTCCGATCTGCTGCGCGATGTTCCGGATCGACTTGCGGCCGGGGGTCGCGAGCAGCCCCTGTACGTATTGCAGTCCCTTCTCCCGCTGGTCCCGGCGCCGTAGCGAGGTCAAGACCGCTCCGCACAGATCCTCCGCCGCCTCGTGGACGCGGCTGCCCGGTGCGGCGTAGGCGCCGGCACCGGGACGGGGCCGTGGACGATTCTGCAGATGGCTCCTGTGGGTGGTGCTGCTCACGCTCTTCCCCTTAAAGCATTGTGAGTTTCTCTTCACGACCCCGGTGCCGACGTGTTCTGCCTCGTGGTGCCCCTTGGCCCCGAGCGCCGTCGGCCGGGATGAAACGAGGGATGATGGTCGGTCAACCAGTCGTTTCTGAGCGGTCGTTGCCGGTCCGTTTCGGGCAGGCTGGTGATCGCTGGGACGAGACCCTAGTGGCTACGACCTGCGGAATCAACCATGGTTGATCGGCCACATCTGTAGTTGATTTCCGGAGGGTGTCCGTCTAGGTTCTTGTTGGGTCCAGCATCCGAACACCCGGGCCCGTCGCCTTCGGAGCGTCTGATCGCCGGGCGGAGGTCGTGGAAGGAGGGGCGCTCGGGGAGCCGTCAGGTGACCTGGAAGTTGCCCATCATCGCCGGGCGCGACACCGCGTACGGCGAAGTCGTCGAGCGAGCCCCCGAACTCCTCACGGAGCTGAAGCAGGAGACCGCCCGGGGCAACGCCACCTACGCCGAGGTAGAGGAGTCCGAGGCCGACCTCGAACGCTTCGGCAAGTGGCTGGCCCTGCGCTCCGTCGTACGGCGATCCGGAATCGACGCGGTACGCGCCCAATGGCCCGGCACCGACGACGGCTTCGCCGCCCTGGCCCGTCTGATCGGATTCCACCGCGCGGGCAACACGCCCCGAGCCGACTGCGACCCGCACAGTGCAGGCCCTCGGGGCCGCTCGGGGCCGGAGCGGCGCCCGTCGCGCATCACTCCGCGGCTGGGGGCCGAGGCCTCGAACTTCGAGCCGTCGACGGCGAGCACAGCCACCTCGACCAGGCCGGCCTCGGCGCAGAGGCCGAGCACCTGGCCGAAGAGGTGGGCGAGGGCCTCCGGGTGGCGGACCCGGAAGCGGGCGATCGTCCGTCGTCGGGGGGCCTGGTGTGCGCAGATCGCCCTGAAGGCGACGTTCTCGCGGCCGCGGCGCTCGATCCCGCGCGAGGCGAGCAGGGGGAACATCGTCTTCGGCTCGTGGGCAGCCCGGCCGTGCCCGTCGGAGCGATAGGCGCCGCTGTCAGTCGCGCAGGTCAGGGGCTGCAGGGCTGCAGCAGCGGTCGGTCTCGATCGCAGGTGAGGAAGTTCTGTGGCTTGCCAGATGGTCCCCAACGGCCTGGACAGCGCAGGTTTGTGTGACAGCCTTCTTGAGAATCAGGTGCCAGAGTTGTCGACGAACCCCACGATATCGAGGTATTCGATTTTGGGCCGGACGCCATAAATCCCCGTCACCTTGTCGACGAGCTCCTCCGTGAAGAAGGAGCGGCCTTTCTCCTCGTCATCCCACACGTAGAAGTTCTTTGCCTGAACGCCGTCTTCGTCGAGCATGAAGCTCTTGAAGCGAAGGCCGGCCATGCCTTCGAACGGTCCGCGGAGTTCGCCGGCAACCTTTGCGAGAGTTGAACGATCGAACTTGTCGGTCTGCGTGAAAGTCACGAGCACGCCGATCATCGGGCCTCCTATCGATTGGGTGAGCAACGGTCGATCGAGTGATGCTAGCGGCGGATCCTAGTACACGCGGCCGGAAATTCTGGTCGTTGGGCCGCGAGTCGGAGGTGCGGCTCGCGGTCGGCGATGCGGGCCAGGAGCGCGTCAGGATTTGCATGTGTGAACGCCCGCTCGGACGGGTGGGTGATTTGGCGCACATCGTTCCGGCCAATACGTGCGGCCGCGCCTACCTGGCACGTATCGAGTCGTGATCAATTTACGGGATTTTGCCCTCGCTCCGAGGTCTGATCCGGTAGGTCATCTCGCGTGACGCGAATGCAACTGACCAACCAATAGTGGGAGTTCATTGGGCCGTACCTGCCGATTGGTGAATATGGCCCGTACCCCGAGCGGTTGCGCCAGAGTTCGAGGGCGTGATCTGGCGGTTCAAGACGGGCGGGCAGTGGCGGGAGATGCCGCAGGAGTTCGGCGCCTGGCCGACCGTCTCCCATCGCTGCCGGGGGTGGCGGCGGCGACGGCGTGTTCGAGGCCCTGCTGGAGGGACTGATCGCAGGGTCGCACCGGCCGCCGTGGGCTGCACGGATGCCGCGGCATCGGGTCCGGTACCTCCGCCGCAACCGGCGATCAGCAGCGCGCAGGCGGCGGCCAGGACGGGAGCGATGAGTATGCCGCGCAGCCGCACACCGGCGTTACGGATGGGGACCGGCTGGGGTGCATGAGTGATGTGTGCATGGCCCGTTGGGGCCTCGCGCACGGAGCCCTCCGTGGCCGGGCGCATGGGCCATCGCCACCGTGGTGGCTACGTGATGCGCACGGCCCCGTGCACGGTGACCTGGTCGATATCGGAGGTGCGCACCGTGAGGTCGATGGCCCACTCACCGGGCATGGGTAGCCGCAGGTCGTATGCGGCCCAGTACCCCTTCTGGTTGTTGAGCTTGGCGTCGAGCGGGCCGATTCCCAGGTCGCGCTGGGTGAGCGTGAGGCGGAGTTCGGGAACGGTGGCGAGGCCGCCGTCCGCGGTGTACACGACGGCTTCGACCGTGTTCTCGCCGACGCGTCCAGGGGCCAGCGTGATCTGGACCTCGCCGCGGTGGTTGGCCGTCCCCATGTCGAACGGAAGCGTGACCACCTTCACCTGCGGCTTCTGCACGATGGCCACAGAGGCGCCCTCGGCGGCTGCTGCGCGGCTGGGTTGGGTGCCGGTGAGCAAGGTGGTGATCGCCAGGACCACCACACCGAGTACGGCTTCGGCCGCCACGTTGCGGCGTAGGCTGCGGCGGTACCGTGCGGCCTCCGCGACGGGCGGCCCGACGGCATCGCCCGCCCGGCCTTCGGCGCGGGCATCGGGCCCCCTGCTCAGGCCCGTCACCTCCGGGGGCCCGGGCGCGCCGACCATCTGCGCCACTCTCACCTCCTCGGGCACGGGCGCCCTCGGTGTCTCCGCGGCCGGCACCGGTTCGTGGAGGAGGCGGGCGGTCCACCGGCGGGAGAAGGACGCCACGTACAGCACGAGCACCACGACGGCGACCTTCACGATGAGGGTCCTGCCGTACGACGTGGTGGTCAGCGCCTCCCATGAACCGACCTGTCGCCAGGACTGGTACACCCCGGTGCCGACCAGAACGGCGACCGCGGTGAAGGCCAGCGTCGAGAAGCGGCCCACCGCGGACGCGGGGACGTCGTGGCCGCCGGCCCCTCGGTCTCGCAGGGCGATCACCAGCGTGACCAGGCCGCCCAACCAGACTCCCATGGCCAGCAGATGGAGCGCGGCGACCGGAACGGCAAGCGGCACCTGGAGCCCGGCGGAGGCGTGTTCGGCGGCGGCCCAGGTGAACGCCAGGCCCGCGGCGAGCACCGCCCCGGCCAGGCGGACCCGGGCCCCGGGATCAGGCGGCTGCGATCCGTCATCATGGCGGGCGAGTGGCACGGCCGGGCGCCACAGCATCACCGCGGCAGCCACGAGCAACAGCGCGAGCCGTGCGATCAGTGCGACCCCGGGCCTCCCGGTGGCGGTTCGGCCCAGCTGAGCCAGGTCGAACGCCGACGTCAGCCGGTCCGCCGTCTCGTACGGGCCGCGCAGGAGGAGCAGGGCCACGGTGGCCACTGCCAGGGTCGCCCACCCGGCAACCAGCAGCCGCCGTACCGGGCGAAGCTCAGCTGCCGCGGGCCAGCACACGAGGATGAACGCGGCCGCACCCACGAGGAGGGCGAGGCCGCTGTAGGCGACGTAGCGGAAGAAGCCGTAGAGGCGGCCGACTGCCGAGTCGTCCGGTGAGCCCGTCGCCACCGCGGCGGCAGTCTCGGAGGGCTTGCCGATGGAGAAGGTGAACGCGCCCGAGATCGGGTGGCTGTCGGCGGAGACGACCCGCCAGGCCACCGTGTAGGTGCCCTGGGGCAACTTGTCGGACAGCTCCACCCGGGCTGTGTTCCCCTTGCCGTCGGCATGCTGTGCAGGGCGGGGGTTCACGCGTTCGTTCGCCGGTGACAGCACCCTGAGTGCGTCGTCGGGGAAGCTCACCGACTCGGTGAACGTGAGCGTGACCTGGCGGGGCGGTGTGTCGAGGACGGCTCCGTCCGCGGGATCGGATCCGCTGAGAGCGGTGTGTGCGAGGGCGGGGCCGGCCCCGCCGAGCAGCAGGGCGAGTACGGCGCCGACCAGTGCCAGGACGGTCAGCGGCTTCCTGGCAGGAGTTGAGCCTGTGTGCATGACGGGCGGTCTCCGGGGTGGCGGTCGTGAGCGGGGGCCATGGCCACCCGGGACTCGATCGTGCGGAGGGGCAGTCGGACGGTGTGGCTCACGGGAGGCGACACGGCGGACTCAGGCAGGGCAGGGACTGATGACGAGATGGCGACCATAGTGCTGCCGGACGGGGGACTGAGCCGGTTGCGCAACTTCGGCTAAAGCCGGGTACCGGAGTCTCGGATCGGGCGTTCTCCCTGTACATTGCATCCGCTGTTCGGGCCGGGCTCCGGTTCTCCCGGCGGGCCGGCGCAAGCCCTGCACGCGCCCCTGCCGCTTCGGTCAGGCCCGGCTGCGGCTGCGGCGCAGCCACCAGAAGGCGCCGACGGTGGCCAGCGCCACGACGGCCGCCACCACGCCGAGGATCGCTCCGGTATTGCTGCCCGCATCCTTCTCGTTCGTGGCCTCGGCGCTCGCGGCAGCGACGGGAGCAAGAGGAGCCGCCGTCGACGGCTGCACGGACGGGACGGCGCTCGGCGTCGGCGACGGGCTCGGGGCGATCGGCTTGGCCCCAGGGGCCGCTGCCTTCAGCTCCAGCACGGGAGCCGGGTTGTCGACCTTCTGCCCGTCGGTGGGCACCTCGATCCAGCGGGAGATCTTTCCGTCGCTGTAGGTCTCAAGGGTTTTGAACGCCAGGGACTTCTCGTCGGGCAGCTGGCGCACCGTGATGCTGTACTCGGCATCGGTTCCCGAGGCCAGGGCAGTGCCACCCACGCTGTACCCGTCGGGGGTGGCCGTCAGCTTCCACTCCTTGGGGGCTTCCTTCAGCGTGACGGCGTCCGGGGTGATGCCCTTCGGGAGGACGACCCGCAACTCCGTGATGCCCGCGGTGTCCGACTCGGCCTCGGAGGTGAAGGAGAGTGTGACGTTCTCGGCGAGGGCGCGCGAGTCCGAGGCGGTGACCTCGGCGTGCGCGGCGGCCGGCCCGGCGGTAACGCCGAGGACCACCAGGGCGCCGAAGGTTGCCAGGCCCAGGCTGCGGAGACGGGGGCGGGTGTGTGTTCCGGTCATGATGGAGGAACCTCTCGGTACGAGGGGCGGGCTTCACCGCGCAGGGGTGCTGCCCGCCGGGATCAGGGGAACGTCTCCCGCGCACGCGGCAGGAGGCCCCCGACGTACCACCGCGTGACAGAGCGTCGTCGTGACCGCCGGTCGTACGGCGAGATCGCTGTGAGGTACGGGTGCGGTCCGCCGGCGCGGGCCGGGCCATGGCCGGCAGAGGGCGCCGAAAACAGCGGCGGCAGCCGCGACGGCCCTCTGGCCCCACCGGCCCACCGTCTCCGGCAGGCGGCTGAGCGCCTGATCCGCGCGGTACATGAGCAGAGCCATCACACATGTGGCCACGCCATGCGCTGCCGCCATCGCCCACATGCTGTGGTGTGCGGCGTGCATGATCTGTGGCACTGCTGCGTGAGCTTCGGCGTGTCCGTGGAACACCGGATGCCGCACGGACAGAGCCCGGTGCAGGACGAGTTGGGCGGCGCCGGTGGCTGCGACCACGTGCCACCAAGGCCGGGATGTCCGCGTGACGAGCCACGACAGGGCGAAGGCGACCGCCGCCCCGCCCGCCACCCGCTGCCAGGAAACCGGGTCTCCCGCGGCCAGATGATGACCTACGACGGCCAACGCCGAGCTGAGCAGGGTGAACACGGCAGCCCGCAGCCACCGTCCGCTCCGCCACTCGGGCTGCGGACACGAGCGCATCCCTGCACGGGCTCCGGTCATGTCCGGCTCATCATCCACCGGCTCTGCCGCCGTCAGTCCGCAACTATCAAATGTGGAGCAGCTTTCCGGATCGGCTCCGATGCGGCGGGGTTTGGCCGGCACCGCACTACGCGAAGGCCGCCCTTGCCCTGCCTGCGGTCCTTGCCGCCGCCGTACCGAAGGATGCCGGGCCCGGCAGCAGGGGGCCGCCGGACCCGGGGGAGGGCTCGCCCGAACGCCCTCGTACCCCGGTCAGGCCGCGGGGCCTCGCCGTGCCGAAGAGGACCCCTGCGTGGCCCTGCACTCCGCGTTTGCCCAGTGTGGCGAGGACGCTCAGCCGGTGTCGGGCTCGCCCCGTCGTACGGCGTCGTGGGCAGCCAGTGCGGCGTGCAGCGTCAGCAGGTCGGCGCCCCGGGCCGCGTCCAGTGTGGTGAGCTCCGTCGCCTTGCGCAGGCGGTAGTCCACCGTGTTGGGGTGGACTAGGAGCCGGGCGGCGGCCCGGCGCCGGTCGAGGCCGCAGGCGAGGAAGGTGCGCAGTGTGTCGAGCAGTTCCGGGCGCCCGGCCAGTGGGCCGAGCAGCGCGGCGAGCCCGTCCCTGGCCCGGCTCGGGCGGCTCAGCTGGTACTCCAGCAGCACATCGTCGAGGAGGTAGAGTCCGGGCCCCCGGCCGGATGCCTCCGCCACTCTCCGTACCTCGCCGACCATCCGGGCGGCGTCCGCGACGCCGTCCGGCGCCGCCGCGGCCGCCGCCACCAGCAGCTCGGCGCCGCACATCCGACCGAGCTGCTCGACGAGCCGCGTGAGCCGCTCCCGGTCCGCGGCGGCGAAGCCGGCGGCCGGCGTCTCGTACGGGATCAGTACCAGCCCCCCGTCGCCGGACAGCACGGACAGTGGGACACCCGCTGTCTGGCGCTGCAATTCGTTGCGCAGCCGCCGGAGTTTGCGGCGAGCGGCGACAGAGTGGTTCACGCCGGGCCGCAGCTCATCCGGGTGCGGTCCGATCGCGATGCGCAGGACGAGGTAGGAAGGAGGCAGCCGGATGCCGGCGCGGTCGGCCGCGGCCTGCGGGTCGCCGCCCTCCAGCAGCCGGGACAGCAGGGACTGTCGGGCGACCTGCTCGTCACCGAGGGCCGCCTGCCGCTCTTGTACGTACCCTGCCGCGACCGCGCAGCTCACCTGCCGGAGGTAGCCGAGCAGCCGGCGCTGGACCAGCAGCACGTCCGGCAGGTCGCCCGGCTCGGCCGTCGAAAGGACCTGGGCCGCGCACTCCTCCGCACCGAAGTGGTAGGCGCCGACGACGGCCTCCAGCGGTACGCCCTCGTCAGCGCGCCGAGCCGATGACTCGCTGATCCTCGCCAGTTCGGCCTCCTCCGGCAGCTCGCCGCTGCGCAGCACCTGGATGAAGGCCCGGATTCCGCGGTCCACTTCCTTGGTGATCTCGCCGCGGAGCTGTTCCGAGGGCAGTGCTCCGTAGGCGGGCAGCTGCTCGACGAGCCGGGCCATCACCGCGGGCGCCAGGGCCGGCGCGGCAGCCAGAAGCCGCTTGTGGACCGGGATGCCGCCGAACTGCGGTCCCACCGCGCTTTCCGCGGGTTTGGACTCGGTCACAATCCACCTCACGTATCTCTGTTGTACAACCCGGAGACATCGCTCCGTCCCGCCCCCATTCTGGTTACCGGGACGTTACTTACTAGTTGGTAACACGCCCGCCCGGTGGATCGCCAGACGCGTTCCGACCCAGACCGCATCTCCACCGGATCCCCACGCCCCCACCCGCACCGGAGGACCGCCGTGCCCGCGCAACAGGCCGCCGCGCCCCCACCTGATCACGCCGCCTCCCTGCCGGGGCGACCCGCGCCACCTGATCGGTGCGCATTCCACGGACCGGAAACCTGAGCACACATCAGGCCCGGCACACGGCGGCCGATGGACCGCCACGGTGGCGTTGCTGCGCCCCCACCGTGGCGTTGCTAGGCCCCCGCGGTGGCGTTGTCCGGAACGTCCAGTTCCGGTCGGTCCACCAGACCGCGCGGAGCAGCCACTTCGCTGACACCTTCCCTCTCCGACAAGTCCAGCGATCCCATTCCACGATTCGGGGGAGTCATGCCCAAAAACACTGTCCGTCTCCTGGCCACCGCCCTTGTCGCCGCGATGGTCGTGACCGCGGCTCCGGCGGCCACGGCCGCCGCGGCCACGCCGTCGAGTGCCACCGCGAGCGATCCCTTTTACGCCTACACCGGCAACGAGCCCCTGTCCTCGTTCGCGCCGGGCACCGTGCTGAAGACGAGGACACTGCAGTACCACCTCGTGGGCCTTCCCACGCCGGTCACGGCGATCCAACTGCTCTATCGCACGACCGACGCCCAGGGCCGTCCGTCCGCCAACGTGACCACGGTGGTGCGCAGCCTGACGGGCGATGGCAGCAAGGCGGTGTCCTACCAGTCGTTCTACGACTCGCTCAACCCCGAGGACGGCCCGTCCCGGGCCATCGCCGGTGACCTCAGCCTGGGCGGCGTCATCGCGAACGCCGAGTCCGTCTTCCTGGCGCCGCTGCTGCTGCAGGGCTACAACCTCGTCATCCCGGACACGGAGGGGCAGACCGCCAACTTCGCGGCCGGCCCGGAGTACGCGACCAACACGCTGGACTCGATCCGCGCCGCGACCAGGTCCGCGGAGACCGGCATGAACCCCGACACCAGGTTCGGCCTGATGGGATACTCCGGCGGCGCCATCGCGACCAACTGGGCGGCCGCGCTCGCACCGTCCTACGCGCCCGAGGTCAACAGCAAGCTGGTGGGTTTCGCCGAGGGCGGTCTGCTCGTGGACCCGGCACACAACCTCAAGTACGTGGACGGCTCCCTCGTGTGGACGGGTGTCATCCCCATGGCGATCATCGGCGTCTCCCGGTCGTACGGCATCGACCTCAAGCCCTACCTGAACAGCTACGGCCTGGAGGTGTACGAGAAGCTGGAGCGCGGGTCGATCGTCGACGCGCTGGGCCACTACCCCGGGCTGACCTGGAAGAAGCTGGCGAAGCCGCAGTACGCCGACCCGAATTCGGTGCCTGCCTTCGCCGAGGCGGTGAACAGGATCAACCTCGGCTCGGCGCCCACCCCGGCCATCCCGGGGCTCATCGCGCAGGGCAACGGGGGCGTCCTGGAGGGAACCTTCAGCAACCGCCCGGGCATCGGCACCGGCGACGGGGTCATGGTCGCCGGAGACGTGCGGGCACTCGCCCGGCAGTACTGCGGGACCGGCAACGGGTCGATCAAGTACCAGCAGTTCGACCTGCTCAGTCACGTCGGCGTGCCCGTCGTCTGGGCACCCCTCGCGATGAGCTGGCTGGGCGACCGGTTCGCGGGCGGCAACGCCCCGTCCGACTGCGGCCGCATCCCCGCGGGCAACTCGCTGGCGCCGGAAATTCCGGTGCCTGCATCCTGACGCCTCAGGCACCTCGGACCCCGCCGCAACAGATTCCGCGGCGGGGCCCCGCCGGTGCCGGTCGCTCAGCCCACGCGTTCGATGCGTGCTCGTCGGATGAGGTTCTTGCCGGGTTCGCGGACCTTGTCGAAGGCTGCGTTGTTGAGGAGGACGCAGCTGCCGGACGGGCCGTTCACGGTCACGGTGGTGGCTTGGCCGTTGTCGAGGTTCGTGACCTTCAGCTTCGTTCCCACGGGGAAGGTCCCGCTGGTTGCCGCCGGGGCTCCCGCCTGGCCCGACAGTGTCACGGTCGATCCGGGGCAGACCACTTCTCCGGTGGCCGGGGGTGCCTGTCCGGCTGCTGCGCCGGGTGTGCTTGTCGCGCTGGCCGGGGCGTCGTTGCCGGCGACGCGTTCGATGCGTGCTCGTCGGATGAGGTTCTTGCCGGGTTCGCGGACCTTGTCGAAGGCTGCGTTGTTGAGGAGGACGCAGCTGCCGGACGGGCCGTTCACGGTCACGGTGGTGGCTTGGCCGTTGTCGAGGTTCGTGACCTTCAGCTTCGTTCCCACGGGGAAGGTCCCGCTGGTTGCCGCCGGGGCTCCCGCCTGGCCCGACAGTGTCACGGTCGATCCGGGGCAGACCACTTCTCCGGTGGCCGGGGGTGCCTGTCCGGCTGCTGCGCCGGGTGTGCTTGTCGCGCTGGCCGGGGCGTCGTTGCCGGCGACGCGTTCGATGCGTGCTCGTCGGATGAGGTTCTTGCCGGGTTCGCGGACCTTGTCGAAGGCTGCGTTGTTGAGGAGGACGCAGCTGCCGGACGGGCCGTTCACGGTCACGGTGGTGGCTTGGCCGTTGTCGAGGTTCGTGACCTTCAGCTTCGTTCCCACGGGGAAGGTCCCGCTGGTTGCCGCCGGGGCTCCCGCCTCGCCGGACAGTGTCACCGTCGACCCCGGGCACACGACGTCGGGGATGGCGGCGTTGCCGGTCGCCACCGTGGCGATGACCCCTCCGGTCACCAGGGCTCCGGTGACGACAGAGAGCACGAGCTTCTTCTTAAAACTCATAGTCCGTTTCCGGGACATTGACACTCCTCGATCCGATGGACGCTGTCTCCCCCCGTCCTGGATACGCCCGACATCACACGCGAGGTCATTCCTTGTCGCCGCGTTACAAATCCAGCGGTGAGGGGGTTTTGGGCGCCGCGCGGCATGCCACCCCGGCTCGGGGCTCACGGAGCACGTTCAAAGGCGCAGGTGGAAGCGCTGCCGCCCTTGGTGATCGACGCGTGCAGCGCTCGTGCCGGCCGTCGTGACCGACGCGGAGGCGAGGAGACCAGGCAGCCTTAAGGCTCAGTTGATCCACCCTTAATGCTCCGGCCGGACTTCGGGCCCGACACCGTGGATGGCGGCGCCCGCCCTCAGCGGACAACGAAGTCGTGGACACGATCATCTCCCTGATGGCGAAGCATGCCGATTCCATGCGGGACCACTTCGCGCAGAAGCAGCCGCGGCGCGGGCCGGGTTCGACCCCGGCCCACGTGGCGGTCCGCATGCCATCCATACGAATCAGGGAACAGACGTGACGCAGCCATTGCCGTACGAAGCGGATACCTCGTCCGAGGTGTCCGGCCGGACCACCGAGACTTCCTGGCCAGATCTGGGGATCGCCGTCACCGCGGAGCTCGACGACAGGAACCCCGCATGAGCCGAACTGCTCTGGGAGTCGCTGCCGTACCGCAGCCTGCAGGGTCACGCGCTGGTGGCGGGAGAGCACCTGTATCACGTGGCGCCGATCCACGAGCTGCTGTACACGCACCCGTCGCACCGGTTCGCCGACCGGCGCGAGGCGCCGAACGGGACCGTGTTCCTCTCCGGACCGCAGCATCTGGGCATCAAGTACGGCGAGTTGACCGAACCGATGCCGGTCGCGCCCGTCGGCCGGATCCGCCGCCTACGGCGGCCTCATCCGAGCCGCCGTCCAGGACGTGCCGATCGACTCCCTGCGCCACATGGCGCGCCTCCTGGTCGGCGTCCCCGCCGAGTTCCTGGGCTACTGCGGCCTGGAGAAACTGTGGTACTTCACCCAGCGCTCGGGCTGTGCCAGGCACCCGCCGCCGGCGAGACCGTCCGCGACCTGGTGCTCGGCAAGCTGCCCTGGACCGACACGACGCGTCTCACCACCGCTCGCTGCCCCGGTGGTTCAGCCGAGTCTGCGAAGGATCCACTGCACCCTGTCTTTCATACGTCTCTACAAGAGGAGTCAGTCGGCCAGCCAACTCCTTCATGGGTTCGGTGACTTCCCGCCACGTGGCCTGGCGGATGTACTTGCGCTATTCCGCATTGACAGCATGTGAACAGGCACGGAAGGGACAGTAGAGGTTTCCTGATGACAACTCAGACTTCTTCCGTCCGCACCACGCAGGACCTCGATGAGCCGATCACCGACCCGGAGCACATGGTCGGCGCACCGCCGCGCTGATCACCCGCGGGTGTCGCCGACCGAGCTGGTCTCAAGGCGGCACCCGCGGGACCCACTTGTTGGCCCGGCTGATCTGTCCGTGCGGTGTCCCGCACGGCAGAGCATTCGGGTAATCCCCACCGTCTGCGACATAGGAGTGACCATGACCGCGCACGCTCAGGAAACGAGCATCCAGGAGCTCGAGCGCAGCTGGATGGACGAGGCCATCGGCCTTGCCACCAACAGCGTGAAGAACGGCGGCGGTCCGTTCGGCGCACTGATCGCCAAGGACGGCGCAATCGTCGCGATCGGGAACAACAACGTCACCTCGAACCTGGACCCGACGGCCCATGGTGAGGTGACCGCGATCCGTGCCGCCTGCCAGATGCTGGGCACCTTCTCGCTCGAGGGCTGCGTGCTGGTCACCTCGTGTGAGCCGTGTCCGATGTGTCTTTCCTCTGCGCTGTGGGCGAGAGTCGACCGGATCCTCTTCGCCGCCGATCGGGATGACGCCGCGGTGGCCGGTTTCGACGACCGCAAGTTCTACGACCTGTTCGAAAAGAGGCCCGCGGAGCTGTGGCCGATGACGATCGAGCGAGTGGACATGCCGAACCGTACGGCGCCGTTCGACGCGTGGCTGGCCAAGTCCGACCGCATCGACTACTGAACACCTGGTTCACCGCGCACCGGCATCGAGCGAATCGCGGAAGCCTCAGGACTCACTTGCCGTGACCTGGGGCTTTTGCCCTTCCTTCACCGCCGATGCCGGTTGGGGTGACGGGCGTGGGCGTGCCGAAGGGGTGCCCCGCGCGCATGTGTGCGTTCGCACGAGCGCGGGGCACCCCCTGTCGATGCGGGTGGAGAGTCAGTCGCCCTCGGTGTCGAAGGTGCGCAGCAAATCGGCAGCGACGCTCACGGCGATCGTCGCGGGTTCCTTGCCGGTGATGTCGGCCAGCCCGATCGGGGTCTTGACCCGATCGATGGTGGCCTCGTCGTGACCGCCCTCGGTGGAGAGGCGTTTGCGGAACCGCACCCACTTGGCCGCCGAACCGATCAGCCCGATGGAGCCGAGGTGGGTGGTGCGCAAGGCGGCGTCGCACAGAGCGGCGTCCTCGGCATGATCATGGGTCATGATCAGGATGTGGGTGCCGCGCGGCAGCTCCTCCAGCACCTCCTCGGGCAGCAGCGGCGTGTGATGCACATGTACCTGCGCCACCGCGTCCGCCAGCACGTCGAGCCGCTCCTTGGCGAGCATGTCGGAGCGGGTGTCGATCAGGTGGAGGTCGAGGTCCTGGCGTGCCATGATGCGCGCCAGTTCCAGCCCGACGTGCCCCACGCCGAAGACCGCCACCGCCCGTACCACTGGCAGGGGTTCGAGCAGCACCGAGACCGTGCCGCCGCAGCACTGCACGCCGTGCTGGTTGGTCACTTTGTCGTTCAGGGCGAAATCGATCAGCTCGGGCTCAGGCATGGACGCGGCGATCATCTCCCGGGCCCGATCGATCGCGACGGCCTCCACGTTGCCGCCGCCGATCGAGCCCCACGTGTCACTCTGCCCCACCACCAGCTTCGCACCGGCGTCGCGCGGGGCATGGCCGCGCACGGTCGCGACGGTCACCAGCACGCCGGCTTCCCGGCGTGCCCGCAACCGTGCGACCGCGGCGACCCACGTCATGTCAGGCACCACTCAGCGCTGTCGCGTCGATTCGGACCGTGCCGTTGTCGGCGTGACCGTTCTGGGAGGCAGCTCCCCGGCGGGCCTCCTCGATCGCCCAGTACACCGCTTCCGGCGTCGCCGGCGAGGCCAACTCGACGCTGACCCCGCTCGGCCCGAACGCGGCGGCCGCCTGCCGCAGCGCCTCTCGCACCGAGAACGCCAGCATCAGCGGAGGCTCGCCCACTGCCTTGGACCCGTACACGGCGCCCTCTTCGGTGGCGTTCTCCATCAGCGTGACGTTGAACTCCTCGGGCATCTCCGAGAAGCTCGGCAGCTTGTAGGTACTCGCGGCCTGGGTCAGCAGCCGACCTCGATGGGGCCCGTCACCGGTGTCCCACCGCATGTCTTCGAGCGTCAGCCAGCCCGCGCCCTGCACGAAGCCGCCCTCCACCTGACCGATGTCGATCATCGGGGACAGGCTGTCGCCGACATCGTGCACGATGTCCACGCGCCGGATGCGGTAGGCGCCGGTGAAGCCGTCCACCTCCACCTCGGCCGCGGCGGCGCCGTAGGAGAAGTACTTGAACGGCGAGCCCTGGAACGCCTTCGCGTCCCAGTGCAGGCCCTCGGTCCGGTAGTAACCGGACGCCGACAACTGGACCCGCTGAAAGTACGCGGTGCGCACCAGGTCGTCCCAGGCCAGTTCCTTGTCGCTGCCGAGGCCGCGTGCGACGCCCTCGACGATGCGCACGTCCGAGGCGTTCGTACCCAGCTGGGTGCCGGCCACCTGGAGCAGCCGCTCGCGGATCTGCTCGCAGGCGTCCTTCACCGCGGCACCGTTGAGGTCCGCACCGGAACTGGCGGCGGTGGCAGAGGTGTTGGGCACCTTGTCGGTGCGCGTCGGGGCCAGCCGCACCTTGTGCAGCGGGATGCCCAGCGTGGTCGCGGCCACCTGCAGCATCTTGGTGTGCAGGCCCTGGCCCATCTCGGTCCCGCCGTGGTTGATCAGGACGGAACCGTCCTTGTAGACCAGCACCAGCGCACCGGCCTGGTTGAAGGCGGTGAGGTTGAACGAGATTCCGAACTTGATGCCGGTGATCGCGAGCGCCCGCTTGGTGTTCGGGTGCGCGGCGTTGTAGGCCGCGATCTCCCGCTTGCGGTCGGCGATGCCCCCGTTGTCCAGAACCTGGTTCCACACGGCGGAGATCCGCTCGGGGTGACCGACCGTCTGACCGTACGGCGTCGCCTGGCCCTGCTGGTAGAAGTTGCGCTCCCGCAGCTCCATCGGATCGAGGCCGAGCAGCGGCGCGCACCGGCCCATGATGTCTTCGATGACCAGCATGCCCTGCGGTCCGCCGAAGCCGCGGAAGGCGGTGTTGGAGACCTTGTTGGTCTTGGCGATGCGACCGGCGATGCGCGCGTTGGGAATCCAGTACGTGTTGTCGATGTGGCACAGCGCACGGGTCACCACGGGCTCGGAGAGGTCCAGGCTCCAGCCGCCGTCCCCGGTCAAGGTGGCGTCCAGGGCACGGATCCGGCCGTCGGCGTCGAAGCCGATCTTCCACTGGGCGTGGAAGCCGTGGCGCTTGCCGGACATGGTCAGGTCCTGGGTCCGGTTGAGCCGTACCCGGACCGGCCGGCCGGTCAGCTTGGCGCCGAGAGCGGCGACGGCCGCGAACCCGTGCGGCTGCATTTCCTTGCCGCCGAAGCCGCCGCCCATCCGCAGACACTGCACGGTCACCTCGTGGCTGTGCAGACCGAGCACGTGCGCGACGATTTCCTGGGTCTCCGAGGGGTGCTGGGTGCTGCTCTGGATGAACACCTGCTCGCCCTCGTCGATGTGGGCCAGGGCGGCGTGCGTCTCCAGGTAGAAGTGCTCCTGATCGGAGAACTGGAACTCGCCGGTGAACACGTGCGCGGAGTCGGCGAATCCGGCGTCGACGTCGCCGGTCACCATCAGGGGCCGGGCGCCGTGGAAGCTCTCGCCGGCGATCGCGTCCTGCAGCGTGACCACGGAGGGCAGTTCGTCGAGTTCCACCTCGACGGCCGCCGCACCGAGCCGGGCCGCCTCCAGGGTCTCGCCGAGCACCCAGGCGACCGCGTGGCCGTAGAACATGACCGTGTCGGGGAAGAGCGGCTCGTCGTGCTTCATTCCGGCGTCGTTGACACCGGGTACGTCGGCACCGGTCAGGACGCGGACCACGCCCGGCACGGCGAGCGCGGGCTCGGTGCGCAGCGCGATGATCCTGCCGTGCGCCTTCATGACCTGGACCGGGTAGGCGTGCAGGACGTCCTTGGTGCGGTGGACCAGGTCGTCGGTGTACAGCGCGGCGCCGGTGACGTGCAGGGTGGCACTCTCGTGCGGCATCGAGACGCCGACGACAGGCTTTTCGGGGCGTTCGGACAAATGGCTCATGACGACACCGCCTCGGTGGTTTGCGCGTACAGCTTCAGCAGGCTCTGGCCCAGCATCGCGGAACGGTAGAGGGAACTGGCGCGGTGATCGCTCATCGGTGTGCCCTCGCCCCGCAGCTCCCGGGCAGCGGCCTCGACGGTCTCCGTCGACCACCGCTTGCCCTCCAGGGCCGCCTCGGCGGCGAGGGAGCGGATCGGGGTGGCGGCCACGCCGCCCAGGCCGATGCGGGCCTTGCGGACGATCCCGTCCTCGATGTCGAGCGCGAAAGCGACCGCCACGCTGGAGATGTCGTCGAAGCGCCGCTTGGCGATCTTGTGGAAGGCCACGACCGGCGACAGCGGCAACGGGATGCGTACCGAGCGGATCAGCTCGCCGGGACGCCGCACGCTCTGCCGGTAGCCGGTGAAGTAGTCCGCCAGCGGGACCTCGCGCTCACCGTCGGCGCCGGCGAGCACCACCGATGCCTCCAGCGCGAGCAGCACCGGCGGACTGTCGCCGATGGGGGAGCCGGTACCCAGGTTGCCGCCGAGGGTGGCGCCGTTGCGGATGAGCCGGGACGCGAACTGCGGGAACAGTTCAGCCAGCAGCGGGACGTCGCCGTCGAGACGGCGTTCGATCTCGGTGAGCGTCAGCGCCGCCCCGATCTCGATGTGGTCGGATGCGACCCGCAGCTCGCGCAGTTCGGGCAGCCGGTCGATGCCGACCACGCAATCGGCCCGTCGGGAACGGATGTTCACCTCGACGCCCCAGTCGGTGGAGCCGGCGACCACCACCGCGTCGGGTCGCTCGCGCAGCAACTGCAGCGTTTCGGCGAGGGTGTTCTTCCGCAGGAACGTGCTGTCGTCCTGGGTGTATTCGGTGGCGACCGGTGCGGGCGGGGACTGCTCGCGACGCTGCGCCAGCGGGTCCTCGTCCGTGGGCGTACCGACGGCGAACGCGGCATCGCGAATCGGGCGATAGCCGGTGCACCGGCACAGGTTCCCGCTCAGCGCGTGCAGATCGAAACCGTTCGGACCGTGCTCGGCGTCGGCGTCGTCGCCCGAGTCAGCGCTGTCGCCCGGCTCCCCGTGCGCGCAGCGGTCGGGCCGGTAGTACTCGGCGGCCATACTGCAGATGAATCCCGGAGTGCAGTAGCCGCACTGGGAGCCGCCACGGACCGCCATCTCCTCCTGCACCGGGTGCAGGGTGGCCGGTGTGCCGGGCTCGCCGGCGGTCGCGAGGCCCTCGGAGGTGATGACCTCCTGACCGTCGAGGGCCGCTGCCGGGACCAGGCAGGCGTTGACCGCCACCCAGTCGGTGGGCTTGTTCACTCCGGGGCGAGCCACCAGGATCGAACAGGCGCCGCACTCACCCTCGGCGCAGCCCTCCTTGGTTCCCGTGAGGCCGCGCTCGCGCAGGAAATCAAGCGCTGTGGTGTGGGGCGCAGCCGGTGAAATCGGTGCTTCTTTCCCGTTGACCGTGATCCGCGCCGCTACCATGGCAGGCCTTCGTTTCGGTGCGTGATCGGTCGATGCATCATGTTCGCCAATTTCAGGCAGCTTTCTGTGTTCAGACGCGCCGCGCGTGAGAGGAACGGGCGCAGAAAGGCACGCAACAGCGACGTGCCGGAAGGTGTGACGGGAAACCCGGAATGTGCCGCGAACGGGCACATGACGTGCCGCGAACGGGCACATCAGAACGGCGTGCTAGCAGCCGTGCGCGATCCGACCCGGAACCCAGACCGTGCACTGGGCGAGGCGACCAAGATCAGAGCTGGTGTACATCCGCCGGTCGCCTCCTTCCGGTCGTCATGGGTCGGCAATTACCGCAAGCTAGTGGCTCAGGCCACACAGGTCAAGAGAGTGACCTCGGCGTCTCAAGGACCGATCGGATCCGAGGCCGCGAGGAGGGGGAGGGGAAGGGGAGGGAGGGGAGCGCGGTGCCGGCGGAGATACGGCGATGCCGGCCCGCGAAGGATTCGCGGGCCGGCAGGGGTGGGTCTCGTCGCGTCGCCGGGTCAGCCCTCGGCGCCGTCCAGGGAGGTTCAGCCCTCGGCGCCGTCCAGGGAGGTGTCGGGGATCCACGAGCCGTGGAGTCCGGCGCTCACCCGGTGGGGCAGGTGGACGGTGGCGACGTGGTCGAGGCCGGAAGCGTCGAGGACCAGCAGGTGCGAGGCGTCCTGCTTGAGGTCGGAGACGACGGTCAGGAGGTAGCCGTCGTCCTCGCCCGCGGCCCCGGCCGCGGGGACGAACACCGCTTCGCTGGGCATGCGGGCGTCGCCGACCTGGCGAATGCGGCGGGCGCCGCTGGTGCGGTCGTACTTGACGACGCCGTAGCCGCCGAAGCCCTTCTCGTCGGGGAACGAGATGGCGTACTGGAAGCGGTTCTCGGCGCCCAGGTAGTCCTCGTTGAGAGTGGGGAACTCCACCGCGAGGTCGTCGATGATCTGCTCGTCGACGGTACCGGAGGCCATGTCGACCACCCAGCGGCGCGTGTAGGAGCGGGAGACCGGCTCGGTACCCCGCCCGGGAGCGCCGACCCACCAGTTCCAGGACAGCCGGAATCCCTCGCGGTCCACGGTGGGGCCTTCCAGGACGATGCGGCCCTGGCCGTCCTCGTAGGCGTTGGAGACGTGGAGCATGTTGCCCGGTTCGATGGAGAACCAGCGGGTGCGGCCGGCGCCGTCGCTGCCGCGCGGCATGATGCCGATGCGCGAGAGCTGCCCGTCGCTCCAGCCGTAGGGGATGCCGGAGTGCTCGGTCGGGTCGAAGGTGACGTTGCCCTCGACGAAGACCACGTGGTTGCGGGTGAGGGCGAAGTCGTGCTTGAGGGAGGCCGTCGCTCCCGGGACCTCGGCGCTGTCGACGATCTCGCCCTTGGCATCGGCGACGTAGTACGTCAGGAACGGCGGGAACGGGGAGGACCCGAAGAAGTGCAGCTCCCCCGTCACCGGGTCCTCCTTGGGGTGCGCCGTCATCGCGGTCCGCAGCTTGCCGCGGAAGTCGTGGGCTCCGACCGTTTCCAGCTCCGGGGTGAGCTCGAAGGGGAGGTTCGCCTCGCACAGGGCGAGGAGGCGACCGCCGTGTTCGATGACGTGGGTGCCGGCGGCGCTGGCCGTCAGGTCCGGGCCCTGCTCCGTCATGTACGGGGCGCCCTCCAGCGCGGGGGTGTGCACCCAGCGGTTGCGGTACCACTCCGCCCGGCCCTCGCGCAGCCGGATCCCGTGGACCATGCCGCTGCCCTTGAACCAGTGCGTCGGGGTGACCCCGGGCTTGGGGTTGTGGCCGTTGCGGAGCAGCCGGCCGGTCAGCTCGGGGGGCAGGGTGCCCTCGACGGTGAGGCCGGTGGCGGTGACCTCGTTGGTGACGGGGGTGTAGTGACCGGTCAGGTACGGCTTGTCGGCAGTCATGGCAGGAGACTTCTTTCGGTTGATGTGACGATGTGTCAGGTAGGTGGTTTGTTCAGCCCGCGACGTGAGGCGGGCGGACGAGCCGCTCGCCGGGTACCGGTTCGTGCACGCCGGAGGTGGTTGCGGTGCGCGGTCCGGCGCGGCGGGCGAGGTACAGGGCGAGGAGGGCGGTGGCGGCCAGGACCGAGGCCGAGACCGTGAAGGCGGTGCGGTAGCCGGCGGTGAGCGCCTCCAGGCGCGGCTGGTGGACGGCGGCGTGAGCGGTGACGGAACCGGCCAGGGTCGCCAGGGCGGCGAGGCCGATCGCACCTCCGACCTGGCGGGTGGTGTTCACCAGGCCGCCGGCCAGCCCCGCGTCCTGCGGCGGGACACCTTCCACGGCGAGCGCGGTGAGCTGGACGAAGGCGACGCTCAGACCCAGACCGACCAGGACGGTCGGACCGAGGACGTCCGTGGCGTAGCTGCCGTGGGCGCTGATCCGGGACAGCCACAGCAGGCCCGCGGCCTCGGTGAACAGGGCCGCGGTCAACGCCGTGGTGGCGCCGATGCGCCGGGCGATCCGGGGTGCCACGGCCGCGCCGAGCATATTGGCCGCCGCGAGCGGGAGTTGACCGGCTCCGGTGACCAGGGGATCCGACCCCAGGACCTGTTGCTGGTAGAGCGGCAGGAAGAAGAACAGCGCGATCCACACGGACCCCAGCAGCGCCATCAGCAGGTTGCCCGCGGCGACCCGGCCGGTGGTGAACAGGCGTGGCGGTACCAGGGCGTTCGGTCGGCGCAGTTCGATCACGGCGAAGGCCGCGAAGAGCGCGGCGGCGCCGACGAGCGCGCCCAGCACCCGGGCGTCCGTCCAGCCGGCGCCGCGTGCGGTGGTCAGTCCCCAGACCAGGCAGGTCAGGGCGACGGTGACGACGACGGTGCCCAGCAGGTCGAACCGCCCGGTCGCCCGGGCGGCCGGCCGTGGTACGAGCACCACCACGGCGACCAGGACCAGGGCCGTCCCGAGCGCCACGGAATGGAAGATCCAAGGCCAGCCCCAGGCCTGGGTCAGGGCGCCACCCAGCACGACGCCGCCCGCCCCACCCGCGCCGGAGACCGCGCCCCACACCCCCAGTGCCCTGCCCCGCCCGGGTCCGGGCGGGAACAGGTCCATCGCCAGGGCGAGCGCGGCCGGGGCGATGGCCGCGGCACCGAGGCCCTGAACGGCACGTGCCGCGATGAGCACGTTCGCGGAGGCGGCCAGTCCCGCCATCAGCGAGGCCACCGCGAACAGCGCGAGACCAAGGACCAGCACCCGGCGGCGCCCGAGGAGATCGGCCGCCCGGCCGCCCGCCAGGAGTAGCGCCCCGAAGGCCAGGCCGTAGGCGTTGACCACCCAGGTGGTGCCGCCGTCCGACAGCCCCACCCCGGCGCCGATCTGCGCAAGCGCCACATTCACGATCGAAGTGGCGAGCATGACCGTGAACTGGGCTGCGGCGAGCGCCGCGAGCGCGGCCCCCCGCCGAGGTGCGGGCGGCGCCGGGGCCGTCGGTGTGCGTGGGAGGTTCATGGCGCACAGACTCGTGCGGGACGCTGTCCACTTTCCAGGCAGAAAACGGGCCGGGACTGTCCAGTCCTGTCCGCACCCGTCCATCGGCCGCGCGCAGCCGTGCGTCGGCGGACGCACGGACGCCGAGGGCGCCGGCTATGAATCCTTGAGGGGGCCGTGCAGTTCCCGCTGCCACAGGGCCTCGCACAGCAGGTCGAGGCCCTGGCGCAGGTGGCGCCGGTAGGTGCCGTACGGAAGGCTGAGACGGCGGGCCGCTGCTTCCTGCGTGGGCGCACCGGAGAAGTAGCCCGCCGTCAGGGCCTCGCGGGCCCGCACTCCGCGCGGGTCCTGGGCGAGGTCGTCGACAGCCTTACGCAGCAAGGCGCGCAACTCCTCGACGGGCTCAGCGAAGTCGGCCGCGAGACGGGCGCGCATCAGTGCACCGGCGGCGAAGGCGCCCGCATCGCGCCAGTGCGTCAGCGCCTCCCGTACGGCCTGGTCGAACGCGGCGCGCGATACGGGCGACGGTGCCGACCGGACAGGTACGTCGGTGGCCGACATGAAGCGGCGAAGCCAGGTCTCCACGGGTTCCTGGCGCCAGTCGACGCTGAACAGCCCGTAGGTGTGCTCACCGACTCGCGGTCGTGCCCCGGTATCGGCGAGTGTGCCCTTGACGCGCTCGGCCCAGGTCTCGGCGTCCCGGAAGACGGCGAAGCCGTACGCGCGGCCGCGGGCACGGGCGGATTCCGCCTGGGCGCGGGAACTGCTCAGGTCGATGACGCGCGAGGGCACCTGGTAGCGCTCCGGGTAGACCGAGAAGCGGCTGATGCCGATGTGTTCGCCGGGGTTCACCGCAGCGGTGGTGGCGGTGTGCTCCCACGCCGCGGCGACGACGGGATCGGTGGCCAGGTCCTGGGGGTCGGGCGGGGCCGGCAGGGCGAGTCGGGCCGTGAACGCCACGATGCGGCCCGTGCTCACGAGGCGGTAGACGCTGAAGGCCTGCGGCTGGCGCTGCGCCCAGTAGCGGACCAGTTCCGCGGAGGCCGCCCCCTCGGTCTCCGCGGCCATGCGCAGGACGACGGCGAGGTCGCCCGGGTGCAGAGGGCGGTCGTGCACCTCGTCCTCGCGGGACCAGGTGCGCAGTCGCGCCAGGGTCTCGCCCTCCCGGAAGAGGTAGAAGAGCTCGTCGGTGACGGTCCACACCCGCTCCTCGGGTGCCTCGCGCAATACGCGCAGGTACTCCTCCGCCAGGCGCCGGCGCATCGCCGCGAAGGCGGTGGGTGCCCGCCAGCGCAGGTCGGCGGCCAGGGTCTCGCGTGCGGCGTCGTGGGGGTAGAGCCCGCGGTGCGTGGACTCCATGAAGGGCAGGTCCCTCAGCCAGGAGAAGAGGAGGTGGGCGTCTTCCTCGGGCAGCACCGAGGAGAGGAGCTCCTCGGAGGTCGCGTACGCCTGTGCCGCCACCTCCAGGGCGCGGCGGTGAGCGGCCGTGGGCACCTCACCGATCAGCCCCGCCAGCAGGGTGCGCAGGATGTCCGCCGAGGGGGCCCAGATCTCCTCCTCGCCGTACCCTGTCGATCCCGCGGCTGCCGCGAGCGACAGGGCCAGCGGGTTGCCTCCGGCGAATCGGAGTACCCGGCTGCGCAGCTCGGGGCGGAGCTGCGACGCGGCCAGCAGGCTCCGCGCCTGATCGTCGGAGAACGGTTCCAGTTCGGTCACGTGCAGGAGTCCGGCCCAGGCCGGGTCGGCGGCCCACTGCGGCTGCGGTGCGAGCCGACCGGCCAGGACGGCCAGGGTGCCGTCCGCGGCACGGGGCAGGAAGTGGTGCCACAGCCAGCTCTCCAGCCACTGGCAGTGCTCGAAGGAGTCCACGACCAGGACCGTGCCGGGAACGTCCAGGAAAGGGCCGGCCGCTCGCTCGAAATCGGCCGGGTCCCGGCTGACGAAGCGGCCGTCGAGTTCGACGAGCCGTCGTCCCGCCGTACGGGCGTGGTCCGCCAGACGACGCAGCAGTGTCGACTTCCCGATACCGCCCGGCCCGTACACGTAGAACGCGAACGGCGCCTGCGGATCGCCGGCCAAAGCCTCCCCGAATCGCGCGAGTTGTTCGTCCCGGCCGATGAAGGCCCGAACTCGCGCGGTGCTGAGTCTCTCTCCCACGGACACCATGGCGTCTCCCATTTCCCCTTGTTGCCGGCGCCGGACAGCCCATGCCCGGAGGCACCGCACACCGGTGCCCGCCTCGTGAAGACGGTCACGAGGCACGTGTGGTGCCGGTCCGGCCCCTCATTCCTACGCCCGCCCGCTCCGGCGGTGGCCGGTGCCGGCTTCGTGGACGGGAGTGAAGTCCAGGGACAGGGAGGCGGGACCGCGGGTGTACAGGCCGGTCTCCCGGTAGTGGAAGCCGGGGCTGTAGCGGACCTGGTCCAGCAGGGGCAGCAGCATCGCGGCGACGGTCTCGATCTCGGCGCGTGCGAAGGCGGCACCGACGCACTGGTGGAGTCCGGTACCGAAGGCGAGGTGCTGGGCGGCGGCGGTGAAGGAGCGGGCGGTGCCCAGGTCGGTGCGGTGGATGTCGAAGGTGTCCGGGGCGGCGAAGGCGTCGGGATCGCGGTTGGCCGCGCCGATCATGCAGAAGACGGTGGCGCCTGCCGGGACGGTGGTGCCGGCGAACACGGCATCCTGTTCCGCCTGGCGGGGGATGAGCTGGACGGGCGGGGTGTAGCGCAGGGTCTCGGCGATCGCGGCGGGCAGCAGGGTCGCGTCCTGGCACACCCGGGCCATCTGCTCGGGGTGGTCGATCAAGTGCTTGAAGAGCAGGGCGAGCGTCTTGTCCGCCGGCTCGGCCGCGGCCACGAGAACGTTGATGATCAGCGCGGTGACGTCGCGGTCGCTCATGGCGATGCCGTCGAACTCGGCAGTGCACAGCTTCGATATCAGGTCCTCGCCCGGGTGGCGGCGCCGCTGTTCGATGACGGGGACGAGGTAGGCCTCCAACCGCTCGGCGCAGTCCAGACAGTGCCGGCGGCGCTCGGGAGTGAGGACGATGCTGGTGATGAACTCGGCGACCCCGCTGTGCCAGGCGGCCACTTGTCGCCAGTCCTTCTTGTCCAGGCCGAGGATGTCGAGGGTCACGTTGATGGCGAAGGGCTTGCCGAAATCGTTGACGAGGTCCATCCGCCCCCGAGGGAGGAAGGGGGCGATGAGGTCGTCGGCGCTGGCGCGGATGGCGCGAATCTGGTCCTGCAGGGCCTGCCCCGTGAAGCCCCGGACGACGATCTTTCGCTTGGCGGTGTGCTCGGCCCCGGTCATCTGGGCGAGGACCGGACCGCGCATCACCGGCTCGGCGCGCACCTGGAGCATCTCGGTGGAGAACGCCTCGTGGTCGGTGAGCACCCGCTTCACGTCCTGGTAGCGGGAGAGGAAGTAGCTGTCGACCGCCGGCTCGTAGTGCACCGGTACGTGCTCCCTCAGCCACGCGAAGTAGCGGTACGGGGCGGCGGCGAAGTCCTCGGACAGGACACTGAAGCCGGAACTAACCATGGGCATGACAGAGAACCTCTCGCAGTGGGGGAAGAGGGGGACCAGCCAGTCCTCGGGAGCGGGCCCACCGGAAGGTCAAGACGTCAGAGCGGCGCCATCGGTTGTCTCGGTGGGCAGCGCCTCTCAGGTCGGCGACCAGGAGGAAGCCCCGTTCGGCCCCCAGGCACCCGCCGTCTTGACCGCCGTACGCGGACCGTGGCCGCACCCGCCCTGTCACGTCATGGTGCACGCAACGTAGGCGGCACCGGCCGCCCCGGCCTGCGTTCCGACTCGCCCGAACGGTCCCGGGCGCGACAGCATGGAGAGAGGGCGGTCGGCCGGAGCTCCTCGGGAGGAGGCGATACAGACAGTGACCAGACATCGCTTTGCGTTCTGCGGGGCTGAGCTTGCCGCTGTCTACGTGGTCGCCGACCAGGACAGGGAGCTCCATCTGGCCGAGCTGACCGGAAACCGAGGTGTCCTCTACGGACTGCCCGCGATCCTCGCCGTGGCCGGCCATTCGCCCGCCGCCAATGCCTTCCGCTCCGGTCGGCCGCTGTGGCTGACTCCCAAGGAACTCGCCGCGTTCATCGAGGAAGATCCCCACCACTTCCCCACCCGGGTCGGGGACGGTGCCCCCAACTCGCCGGCCAGGATCTCGCTGGGCGCGCTGCCACTGGGACACGGCGACCAGGAGCTCGGGTGCCTGATCGTCGCCGGCGCGGTCGGGGACGGCTTCAGCGCCGACGACCGCAGCCTCCTGGAGCTCTACGCCGATCAGGTGGCCGCCGGACTCGAATCGGTCGCCGCTCGCTTCGCCGGGCGCAAAGCCCCGCAGGCACATCTGGGCCAGTCCCTGGTGCCCCACCAAGGCGGCGCGTTCATCCTGGAACTGAGCACCGGCCGCATGGAGGCCCACGCGCATGTGCTGGAACTGCTCGGTCTGCCTCCCGAGCAGTTCGACGGGCAGGTGGAGACCCTGCTCGCCTGCGCCGTGCCGGACGACATGCCGGCGCTGATGGCGATCGTGGAGCCGGACCGGCTGGCCGCCGCAGGGCAGCAGCTGGCGTTCCGTATCCGCCGCCCGAACGGAGAGCTGCGCTGGCTGGGGCTGCGCTGCCGCGTGGAGGTGGACTCCGACGGCACACCGCAGCGCGTCCTGGGTGTGGTGGCCGATGCCACCTATCTGCGTCCCAGCGCCGACGAGGTCTCCCTCGTGCAACGGCTGTCGGCCACGCTGGCGGGAGCGGCGACCATCCGAGAGGTCAGCCGACTGGTGGTCGCCGCCCTGCGCGAGCCACTCGGCGCCTCCCGGGTCGCGGTCGGCGAACTGGAGCCCGAGCGGCTCATCGTCACCGCTCTCGACCCCCCGGACCCGGACGCCTGGCCCGAGGTCTGGCGCTCGGAATGGCGGTCCGAGTGGCCCGATGTGTCGCTCAGCGACCTGCCCACCCTGCAGAGCGCGCTGCGTGGGGGGCACATGAGTCTGTGGCCGCCGGACGCGGCTCTCGAGCCCGGTCTTCTGGGCGTCGGGCCCGGTGGCCTCGCGGTGCTGCCGCTCCCCGCCGAGGGCAGGATCGTCGGGGTGTGTCTGGTGGGGTGGGACGCGGAGCACCGGTTCGGACCGGAGGAGCGGTCGCTGCTGACCGCGACCGCGGGGCTGGTGGGGCAGGCCCTGGTACGCGCCCACGGACTGGACGCGAGCCGCGAACTCGCCACCATGCTCCAGCGCAGTCTGCTGCCCCGTAAGCTCCCGGAGCTGCCGGGCGGGGTCGCTGTCGCCCGCTACCTGCCCGCGACGGCGGGACTCGAGGTCGGCGGCGACTGGTACGACGTCATTCCGCTCGGCAACGGTCATGTGGCGTTCGTCATCGGGGACGTGCAGGGGCACAGCGCGGGAGCCGCCACCATCATGGGCCAGATGCGTACGGCGGTCAGGGCCTACGCGGTGGAGGGCCACCCGCCCGATGTGGTGGTCGCGCGGGCCAACCGTCTGCTCGTCGGCATGGAGACCGATCTCTTCGCCACCTGCGGGTATGTGGACCTGGACATGGAGGAGGGCATCGCCAGGGTCGTACGGGCCGGCCACCTGCCGCCGATAGTGCGCCATCCCGACGGCGTCGCCGAGGAGATGGCGGTGGAGGGCGGGCCTCCACTGGGCGTGTCCGCGGAAGCCGAATTCCCCATGACCGAGGCGGGGCTGCTCCCCGGAACCCTGCTCGTTCTGCTGACGGACGGCCTGGTCGAGTCCGCCAGGCTGCCTCTGGAGGAGGGCATGCGGCGGGTGTGCGACGTGCTCGCCGCGGTCGACCCGGTCGATGTCGGAGGGGTGGCCGACGAGTTGGTCGTGGGTGTGGGCCGTCGCGACGACGATGTGGCGTTGCTGTTGCTGCGCTACGACGGCACACAGGGCCGGCCGATGCGGAGCCACTGGACGGTGTGGCGGCTGCCCAAGGCGGTCTTGCACGCGCGCCGCTTCACCGCACGCACCCTGCGCTCGTGGGGAGTGGTGGAGGAACTCGACGCGGCTCTGCTGGTCGTGTCCGAGCTGGTCACCAATGCCATCGCGCACACCCAGGGCGAGGTGGGGATGGATCTGACCCTGTCGGCGGACCGGCTGCGGATCGCCGTGAACGACGCGTCGCCGCGCAGCCCCGTCAAACCGGTGTCGGTGAGCTGGGAGTCGACCGGCGGTCGCGGGCTGCTCATCGTCGAGGCGACTTCGACGGCCTGGGGCTCGGTGCCGCTCAGCGGCGGCAAGCAGGTGTGGGCCGAGATCCCCTGGCGCCGCGCGAGCGGCTGACGCGGAAGGCGAGGGCCCCTGGGCCTCTGTCCCTGCACCGTCCCCCCGCCGTGATCACGACCGTGTGCCGGGGCGGCGGCTCCAGTGCCGGGTCCGTACGACCAGGACCACGGCCGAGGCCGCGAACAGGGCCGCGGTGATCAGCATCCACCGGGCCAGGAAGCCGTCCGCCGGGAGGGCGGTAGCAGCCGTGTAGTGCCCGACCCGGCGGAAGACCAGCGGCCACCAGACCAGCAGCAGGACACCGGAGACGAACGCGGGCACCCGGACGTAGTTCACGCTCACCCGTGGCGCGGGCCGATCGTCATCCCGGCCCCGGGGGAACAGGGCCTGCGCCGCCCGGTCGGTCACCGCATACAGGGGAAGCAGTACCAGGTCGTGGAGGAGGGCCGCCCCGACGAACCACAGGGCCACGCCGAGCGTGTCCCCCTCGAACAGGCGCAGTCCGGCGTAGGCGGCGAGGGCGAAGGAGACCAGGACGAGGAGCAGGTGAAGCGGGGAGGCGCCGTAGCGGCGGCGGAAGACGGTCGAAGCGGTCATGCCGGCTCTCCGAACGTCAGACGGGTGACCCACTTGGTGTTGTGCACCCCGGGCGCCCCGGGGACGATGATCCGCGCCGGATGGCCGTGGTCGGGCGAGAGGACCGCTCCGTTGACCCGGACGGCCAGGAGCGAGCGGCTGTCGCGGACCTGGTTGTCGCGCAGCACGGCCGAACGGAACGAGCCGCCGCGCTGCACCGACTCCACCAGGACCTCGGGCGTGTGCGCGCCGAGCCCGACGACGGCGGCCAGATCGGTGAGCCGGACCCCGCTCCACAGCTGGTCGGGGGTGGACCAGCCTTCCACACAGGCGATCGGCAGGGCCGCCTCGCGCTGCGTCATGGCCAGCAGCTGCTCGTACGTCAGGTCGACCTGACGTCCGGCGCCGCGTACGGTCAGCCGCCAGGCGGGACCGATGTCGCTGGGCCGGATGCCGACGGAGGCGGCGGTCTTGTTGATCTGGAAGCCGTTCGGGCCCGAGCCCGGGTCCCGGCCGTGCGGTGCCAGCAGCGCCGTCTGCCGCCACCATCCGCCGATGCTCTGCCCCGCCGTGACCACCAGCAGGGTCATCGACCCGAGCCCGACCATGGCCACGGCGCCCCGGCGCGAGATGGTCGGCTCCGCAGGCCGCGGCGAGACCAGACCGACCGCCTCCTCGGTACCCGCCGCGGGCTTCTGAAACCGGTGCCGGACGGCCCGCAGCGCCCTGGGCAGCCGGAAGGTCACGTGCACCACGAAGGCGCCGATGAACACCCAGGCCCCGTAGAAGTGCAGCGTGTAGAAGGAGCCGGGGAAGATGTAGTGCAGCTGGACGTTGAGGATGCCGGTGACGAACTCGAAGCCGGCGCCGCCGACCAGCAGGAGCAGCGACAAGCGGTCGAGGGCGTGGCTCACCGAGCGGATCGGGGGCCACTCGAACAGCTTCGGAATGACCGACCACAGCTTCGCGAGCAGCACGGGTACCAGCACGATCCCCAGCGTCACGTGCACGCCTTGGGTCAGCCGGTAGAGCCAGTACGGGGAAGTCGGCCAGGAGAACAGGTAGAAGCCGAGCCACCCCTTGTCCGGAGTCTGGTCGTTGACGGCCGCCAGATCGGGGTTGTACGCCGCGTACGACAGCAAGCCCGTCACGAACAGCACCGTGATCCCGAACAGCAGGACGAGCCCGAACACCGCGGTGAACCAGGGCCCCCGCAGGGGACTGCGCCAGAACTCCGGACGCGTCGGCCCCGGTGGAGGCCCCGCGGGCGCGGCGGCGGTTCCCTCCGGCTCTCGGGCTGTCGTCGGTGGCACGTCATCCGGCTCTTCCTTCCCGACGCCGCTCACACCCATCGGAAACCTCCCCATGGCACTGAATTGCCGCATGTGCGCGACGTGGGCCAACGGAGAGAACATGGCGCACCGGAGGTACCTCCGTTTCCGGCGACACACCGGATGGGAGCAGTTGCGCACATTTGGGTGCCCGCCGGGACGAGGAGGACAAGGATCTCGGACGTACGGGGAGGACCAGGGCTCACAGGGATCGGGGGCAGTGCGTGAGCAAGCTGGTCCACAACGGCAACCCGCCCCGCAGCCAACGGAAAACCCACGGTCCCAGGCTGGTGCCATGCTTCTGACGACCGACACCACCACCGCGCACCGCGCACCCGCGCAGGAGATGCCCTGGGAGCGGGCCCGGGCGCTGGCCCATGAAGTGCCGCTGCCACTGGCCGCCCGCACGGTACCCCTGGCCGCGGCAACGGGGCTGACCCTGGCCGACGCCCTGCGGACCCACCACCCGCTCCCGGCGTTCGACACGGCAGCGATGGACGGCTACGCGGTGGCGGGCGAAGGGCCCTGGCGCATCAGGGGGACGGTCCGGGCCGGCACCGCCTGGGACGGACCCATCGCGCCGGGAGAGGGAGTGGAGATCTCCACCGGGGCTCCGGTCCCGGCAGGCGCCCGCGCGGTCCTGCCACTGGAACGGGCGGCGGGAGGCGACGGCTGGGTGTCGGGACCCGCGCAGGCACCCGGCGAGCACATCCGGCGCGCCGGTGAGGACGCCCCGGCGGGGACGTGCCTCGCTCCGGCCGGGACCCGGGTCGGCCCGGCGCTGCTCGGGCTCGCCGCATCCTGCGGCTACGACGTGCTCCGGGTGCGGCCCCGGCCCCGGGTCAGGATCCTCGTCACCGGTGACGAGCTGGACCGCGACGGCAGGCCCGGCCCCGGGCGGATCCGCGACGCCCTGGGTCCGCTCCTGCCGCCCCTGGTCACCGCTCTCGGCGGCGCGGCCGTCGGAGTGCAGCACGTCCCCGACCGCCCGGCCGGGCTGCTCGCCGAGGCCGTGCACGGGCTGCGGGACGCGGACGTCATCGTCGTCACGGGGTCCACCTCCGTCGGGACCACCGACCAGCTGCGGCACCTGCTGGGCGACGCCGACGCCCGGATGGTCGTCGACACGGTGGCCTGCCGGCCGGGGCATCCGCAGCTGCTCGCGGGACTCGGATCCGGGCGGTGGGTGGTGGGCCTGCCGGGGAACCCGTACGCGGCACTCGTCGCCGCCCACACCCTCCTCGCCCCGCTGCTCGCCGGGCTGTCCGGCCGCAGCCTTCCGCCCCTGCCGCAGGTCCCGGTGAGCGGCGACCTACGGCCCGTCCCCGGCCTGGCGCGGCTGGTGCCGGTCGCCTGGGACGGTTCGGGCGCCCGGGTCGTCGGCGGCCACCGCGCGGCCTTCCTCCACGGGGCGGCGGTGGGCGACGCGCTCGCCGTGATCACCGAGGGCTGGGCGGACGGAAGCCCGGCCCCGCTGCTCCTCCTGGCGGGATGAACCGCCCCGCCGGGCTCAGCTCCGGGTGGGGGTGAGCAGTACGAAGTCCGCGTTCGACGGGTCGAGGCAGACGGCCAGCCGGCCGACACCCTCGGCGTCCTCCGGCCCCATCTGCACGCTGCCACCGTTCTCGGTGACCCTGGCGACCGCGGCGTCGCAGTCGGTGACGTGGAAGACCGGGTGCCAGTAAGGCCGTCCGCCGGACAGGGCGAGGTTCTCCCCGGGGAGTTCCATGAGCCCGCCGTGCATGCGCTCGGCGGGCAGCCCGGCGGGGGTGATGAGGGCGTACGTGCCCCCGCCGCCCGGCAGCGGCATGTCACTGAACTGCCAGCCGAAGACACCGCCGTAGAACTCCTTCGCGGCGGCGGCGTCGCTCGTGTACAGCTCGGTCCAGGACAGCGAGCCCGGCTCGTCCACCAGCTCGACGCCCGTATTCGTTCCCGGCTGCCAGACGGCGAACTGGCCTCCCAGCGGGTCGGTGTACTGCGCCATCCGGCCCCACTCGTCGAGGTCCCTGGGCGCCACCCGCACCGTGCCGCCGGCGCCCTCGACGGCCTGCGTCGTGGCGTCGGCGTCGGCGACGCTGTAGTAGATCATCCAAGCCGAGCGCGCGCCCCCCTCGGTGAGCTTTCCGAGCCCGGCGACGATCTTGCCGTCCTTCCGGAACATCCCGCCTTCCATGTCCTCCGCCTCACCCATGGACTCGTAGTCCCACCCGAGTACGGCGCCGTAGAAGGCCGCGGCGGCAGGGACGTCGGGGGCGCCGAGGTCGAGCCAACAGGGGGAGCCGGGGACGAAGTCAGTGGTGATCACGGCGATTGCCTTTCGTAGACCGCTTGTGACCTCAGCGTGACACCGGCCACTGACACCCGCCCCTCGACCGCTCCCGCGCGGGCGGCATTCGCGAGGAGCTAAGCGGCCTCGGGGAAGTGGGGCAGGTATCCGAGGCCGCTTAGACGTCGCTTAGACGCAATGCCGTTGCTTTATGGCGGTTGGATCACGATGGCGTCGTGTGAGGGCCGGGTTGGCTGGGGCCAGTCGCGGTGGCGACTGGCCTTGGCCTTGTAGTTCGACATCTTGCGTTTGACGACCCGGGGCTGGCTGCGCAGTCGCCTCGGGGGCAGGAGCCGCTCGGTGACCTCGGCGCGGAAATGCCGCCAGGCCCTGTGCAGGTGGTCAGGGGGAAAAAGAGCCGGGCAGGATGGTCACGGTGCGGCGGGCCGCCCGCAGGGCGGTGGTGAAGGAGAGCCGGTCACAGTCGACCGGCTCGGGACCACCGGCCGCCGCTTCGGCCATCAGTGCGCGCAGGGCGTGGTGCACCAGCAGGTGGGCATAGATCTCCTGGCGGACGCCGGTGGGCGTCTTGCTGGCCAGGACAACGGTCTTGGCGCCGCGCTGATGGGTCTTGATCTCGTCCAGGACGCTCTCGCACTCCCAGCGTTGCGGGTAGAGCGCGGCCAGGTCGGCGGCCGGGGCCCGGACCGGGTCCAGGACCGAGGTCAGCAGCACGTACTGGTCCTCGCCGGGTCGTCCCGGGTCGTCCAGGCGGTAGCGGATCACGCGGACCGCCACCGGCTCGCGGCCGGCCTTCTTGTCGTCTCCGGCCTGGATCACGGTGAGCCAGGACCCGTCGGGCAGTGTTTGCAGGACGGGCAGGCGGCGGTTGGTCTTGGCGCGGAAGCACAGGTCAGCGCCGCTGCTGGTCAGGGCTCGCCATAACCGGGTCGAGGGCAGGTTGCGGTCGCCCAGGACGAGCATGTCCTCGGTCAGTGAGCGTTCCAGGTCCTCGGCGAGGCGGACCTCGCCGTCATGCCAGCCGCCGAGCACCGCATCGACGACGGCGTGGGTGCCGCATTCGACCAGAGCGACGACCTGGACCTGCGGATATCCGCCGGTGCCTTCCCCGCGGCCGGTCCCAGGGCGGCCGAACTCAGCGGCGTTCGCCGCACTGTCGGCGACATCGAAACGGGTGCCGTCGATGGCCATCAGCCGCCAGCCCCTCCAGAACACCCCGGGCATCGCGGGCGTGCCCAGCGGTCGGGCGCATCTGTCGAACAGCGCGGCCATCGGTTCGACCCCGAGCCGTCCACGCGCCCGGAAGATGGCAGCCTTGCTCGGTGGATGCCACGACCCCCACAGCCCCGCCCACCGCAGGCCCTCAGCAAGGTGCCGCATGACCTCCAGATACGGCGCGGGCGAGAACAATGCCATCGCCAGCAGGAAGTACACCACCAGCCGGGCCGGCAACAGCCGCCGACGCTTCTCCGTCCGGTCGCACTGGGCCACGACCTCGTCCACCAGCCACGGCGGATACATCCGGGTCAGCACACCCACCCCGGCCAGATCCGGCAGAGACGACGCCATGCCACCACCCCCGATGACGTCGTCTCACCGATCCAGATCAATGTCAACGGCATTGCGCTTAGACGTGCCGTACCGACCCCGCCACCGGGGAGCCCGAGCGGAGCTCCAGGCCAGGGCCGGCGAAGGTGGAGCGGAAGCGGCGGTCGTGGGAGACCGCGACCACCGCGCCGCGGAAGGCGGCCAGGGCCTCCTCCAACTCCTCGACCAGTGCCGGGGACACGTGGTTGGTCGGCTCGTCCAGGACGAGCAGTCCGGCGGGCCGGGTCACGAGCCGGGCCAGTTCCAGCCGGCGGCGCTGGCCGATCGAGAGCGACGCCACGGGCACCCGCAGGTCCTCCGCGCGGAACAGCCCGAGGCCGAGGAGCTGCTCTGCGTACTCCTCCGGGTCGCCGGGGCGTCCGGCGGCGAAGCCGTGCAGCAGTGGGTGCTGGCCCGGATCGAAGGCGACCTCCTGCGGGAGGTAGCCGACCGATGTCCCGCACCGCACCGTGCCCTGGTCCGGTGTGAGGTCACCGGCGAGCACCCGCAGCAGCGTGGACTTGCCCGCCCCGTTCGGACCCGAGACCAGCAGCCGGGCTCCCGGGCCGATCGCCAACTCCGGAACGTTCAGCCGCCCGCCGACCCGGACCGCGGCCAGTTCCGCCACGTACGGGGTGTCCTCCAGCAGGGCGCCGCCGTCCTCGTCGATCCGCGCGGTGAACCGAAGCGGATCGGGCGGCGCCGCGACGGGCTCCCGCAGCAGCTGGTCCAGATGCCGACGCGCTGCCCGGACCTGCCCGGACAGCTTGGCCTCGTGCGAGCGCCGGTGCTTGCCGAAGCCCTCCCGCGGGTCCTTGCCGGTGGTGGCGAGCCGGTGCCCTGCGGCGTCGACGAGGTGCCGCGTGCGGGCGAGTTCGCCGAGGTACTCCTGGTGGCGTTGCTCGCGTCCCCGACGGGCCGCGGCTCGCGCGGCCCGGTATCCTGCCCAGCCGTCCCCGTACCGCGTGACGGTCCGCAGATCGTGGTCGACCTCCAGCACGGTCGTCGACACGGCCTCCACGAACGCGCGGTCATGCGTGATGACGACCGCCGTGCCCCGGTGCGCGCGCAGCCGCTCCGCCAGCCATGCCACGGCCGGTTCGTCGAGGTGGTTCGTCGGCTCGTCCAGCAGCAGCAGTTCCGGGGACGCGCCGAGCACACAGGCGAGGGCGAGCCGGGACTGCTCGCCGCCGGACAGTGAGCCGAGGGTCCGCTCGCGGCCGATGTGCCCGATGCCGAGCATGTGCAGGGCGGCATCGGTGCGGGCGTCGGCCGTGTAGCCGTCGCGGGCCTCGTACGCGGTGAGCAGGTCACCGTACGCGTCGAGCTCGGCGGGCCCGGCGTGGGCGAGCGCGGCCTCGGCGGCCCGGATGTCGGCCTCCAGCGTCCGCAGCTCGTACAGGGCCGAGTCGACGGCGTCCCGCACGGTGCGGTCCGGCCCGAGAGCGAGGGTCTGCGCGAGGTGCCCGATGCCGCCGGGGAAGCTGCGGGTGATCTGGCCGTGGTCGGGTGCCTCGACCCCGGCGATCAGCCGCATCAGGGTCGACTTGCCGGAACCGTTCTCGCCGATGACGGCGGCCTTCTCGCCGGGACGCAGGGTCAAGGAGACCTGGTCGAGCACGACGCGGTCGCCGTAGGCCTTGCAGACGTCGGTGAGGGCGAGCTGCGAGACCGGTGTGGTGGAGGCGGCGGCGGTGGGAGCGGCGGGACTGGTGGAGTGCATGGGAATCCTCTGGGGCGTGGTACCTGCTTCCTGGCGAAGGGCAGCGCGAACCGGCTACGCGGTGGCCGTGTCCGGATCGCGCAGCGGGGTCAGAGGAACAGGTAGTGCACGCACATGGGAACAGCCTACTGCGGTGCGAACCGTCTCGTCTTGTTGATTTCCACAGGAGGAGAGCCGGGGGAGAAGGGGAGCCGGAGCATGCGGCGTGCGTACGTCGCCGCGTACGCCGACCTCGCGAAGCGGTGCGAGCGCCGTGAGCCGGAGCTGCTGCGCCACATCTCGACCGCCGACACCGCGCGCGATCTGGACCTGCTGCGCCGGGCGGCTGGGGAGGACCGGCTGCGCTACTGGGGCATCTCGTACGGAACCCTGCTCGGCGCGACGTACGCGAACCTGTTCCCCGACCGGGTCGGACGGCTCGTGGCCGACGGGAACGTCGACCCGCAGGCATGGGTGAACCGCGGCGCGGACGGCGAGCCCGAGCTGAACACCTTCCTGCGCCTCGGCTCGTACCTCGGCTCCGCCGACACCCTCGGTCAGTTCCTCGACCACTGCGGCCGCGCGACGGTGTCCCGGTGTGCGTTTTCCGCCGGGAGCCCGGCGGCGACCCGGGCCAAGTACGACACCTTGCTGGAGCGCCTCGCCGGGCGGCCGGTCGGGAGCTGGACGTACGCGCGCGCGGTGAACGAGGTGCGCAGCGGGCTCTACACGGTGCATCCGGGCTGGACGGGGACGGCCGGAACTCTGCAGTCGCTGTGGCAGGGACGGGTGCCGGCGGAGCCTCCGGCGCCGGCCGGGCCCGCCCGCCATCCGGGGTTCGAGCAGTCGCTCGCGGTGCTGTGCGCCGAAAGCCCCAACCCCGCCTCGTCCGGGCGCTATCCCGCGCTGGAGGAGCGGGCCGTGAAGCAGGCCGGGGCGCTCGCCCGGTGGTGGGCCTGGGCCAACGAGCCCTGCACCGCGTGGCCGGCCCGGGCGGCCGCCCCGTACACGGGCCCGTGGAACCGGACCACCGGGCATCCGGTGCTGGTGGTCAACGCGGTCTACGACCCGTCGACCCCTTACCGGGCGGGGCAGGCGATGGTCACGGAACTCGCGGGGGCCCGGCTGCTGACGCTCGACGGCTACGGGCACACCGCGCTGGACAATCCGAGTGCCTGTGTGAAGCGGCACGTGGTCCGGTACGTCCTGACCGGGGCGCTACCGCCGGAGGGGGCGCGGTGCGGGCAGGACACCCCGCCGTTCGGGACTGGGCGGGAGCGGCCGGCGGGAGCCGCGCCGGACCGTGCGGGCAAGGCGGGCGGGTGGTGGTACGCCGCACCCTTCACGTCCTGGCCGCAGCGGCCGCTGGGTCTCTTCCCGGCTCGTCCCGGCTGGACCTCGGCCGTGGTGCCGGGCGGATCATAGCCGGGCAGGGGTCGGTTTCCGCCGAATCCGTCATTCCGGGTGCAGAGCGGTGCACGCTCAGTAGCTTCTATCTGACAGACGGTCCTGCCCTGTTGGAACCGAGGGCCGGGCGTGAACAGAGAGCAGTGAGGGAGCGGACGGCGATGGCGAATGTGGAAGTCTCGTTGAAGGAGACGATGACCTCGATCGAGGGCGCGCTGGGTGTCGCGCTGGTGGACTACGCCAGCGGCATGGCCTTGGGTACCCTCGGCGGCGGGAAGGACCTCGATCTGACGGTCGCGGCGGCGGGCAACACCGATGTGATCCGGGCGAAGGTCCGCACCATGGAAATGCTGGGCATGAAGGACGAGATCGAGGATCTGCTGATCACGCTGGGCTCCCAGTACCACCTGATCCGGCTGCTCAAGAGCCGCGGGAGCAATGGACTGTTCCTGTACGTGGTGCTGGACAAGAACAATTCCAACCTGGCCATGGCGCGTCACCAGCTCAAGCGCATCGAGTCGGCGCTGGAGTTGTAACGCCGGATCATCAGGGCCCACGCATGCCCACAAGTTGAAGCTTTCTTCAACTCGGCACATCCGAAACCGGTCAAGTTCGGGCATGCGTGGCCCCAACGGACGCGACGATGGACACCGAAGACCGGCCGACTCGATGCCCCCGCGGCCGCGGCCGCGGTCCAAGCAACGCAGCAGGAGTGTTCGTGGGAGTGCAAGTACCGCTGTACCAGGCCAAAGCCGAGTTCTTCCGGATGCTCGGACACCCGGTTCGCATCCGAGTCCTGGAGCTCCTGCAGCACGGACCCGTGCCCGTACGGGACTTGCTGGCGGAGATCGACATCGAGCCGTCCAACCTCTCCCAGCAGCTGGCGGTGCTGCGCCGCTCTGGGATCGTCGTCTCCACCCGCGAGGGCGCCACGGTCAACTACGCCCTCGCCGGCGGCGACGTCGCAGACCTGCTGCGCGCTGCCCGGCGCATCCTGACCGAACTACTGGCAGGGCAGAGCCAGCTCCTGGCCGAACTCCGGCAGGTGGAACCGAGCCCCGCAGAAAGGGGGGCGGAAACCGATACGGCCGCGCACCTGGGCCGCTGAACCGCCGCGCATGGCGGCACCGCCAGTGCCGCAGTGGCTACGGTGCGTGGTGGTGCGCCTTGGTGACGAGGACCGTACGGCGGCACCCTGCCGCGGGCACCCGGTTCCCGGAGCGCGCGAAGCCTTCTGTCGGTGCGATGCTGGAAGAGAAGCGGAGGACCGGCAGCCGAGCTGTCCGGTCCGCCTCGTCAGCAAGGGAGGAACGACGTGCCTGGTCTTCTTCGAGGAGTAGCGCGCACCGCCGTGGTGGCCGGTACGGCGACGGCGGTTTCCAACCGGGTCTCGCGGCGCCAGGGAGGCCGGTGGGCCCAGCAGGATGCTCAAGCCGAGCAGCAGTCCGCCGCACCCGCGCCTGCCCCCGCACCCGCTGCCGCGGCCCCGATGGCCGATGACATGAGCAGCAAGATCGATCAGCTCAAGGAACTCGGAGCACTGAAGGATCAAGGACTTCTGACCGAAGCGGAGTTCGCGGAGCAGAAGAAGAAGATCCTCGGCGCCTGACCCTCCGGTCGTGCCGACCGGATCGCAGACCACGACGTACGCCGGAGGCCGGGACAGCGTCCCGGCCTCCGGCGTACGTCCGATGCCGCCCGGTCATTCCGTGGCGGGCGGGCTGCCGTTCTCGGCGGCCTCCACCGCGTCGATGGAGGCCAGCAGGGCCTGCACGGGGATGCGGCCGCTCGCCACCAGCTGCGCGCCACTGCGCCGCAGGGCTACGGCGAAGGGCGCCGCCCAGCGGTTCTCGTACACCATGATGGCGGCCGCGTTGCCGGGCTGCAGGGCGTTGCCGGCCTCCTCCAGGTCGTCCTGGCCCAGCAGCTCGGACGATGCGCCGTCGAAGACGGACAGGCTGAGCGTCCCCTCACCGTCCCCGGCTTCCGAGAGCTCCATGGCGGTCACGGTTCCGTCGGCGTCCTTCCTCACGAAGCGCAGGTCGAGGAGGCGGATGATCCCCCTGTCCACGAGGTCGACCAGCAGAGGGAACGCCTCGCCCGTCATCTTGTTTCCGGGGAACTCGACGACCACGTAGTCGACGGGGCCCATTTCTTCGATGTTGTCGCTCATGAGCGCTCCAAAGCGGTGTGTGCGGTCTGGTCGAGTGCGCTGTCGAGTGCGAGTGCCGCGGTGATGAGGGAGAGGTGGGTGAAGGCCTGCGGGAAGTTGCCGAGCTGCTCGCCGGTGAGGCCGACCTCCTCGGCGAAGAGCCCGACGTGGTTGGCGTAGGTGAGCATCTTGTCGAAGGCGTAGCGGGCCTGGTGGACGCGGCCGGCCCGGGCGAGGGCGTAGACGTACAGGAAGCTGCACAGGGAAAAGGTGCCCTCGGATCCCTGCAAGCCGTCGGGGGAGGCGGCGGGGTCGTAGCGGTAGACGAGGCTGTCGGAGACGAGTTCCCTGTCCATGGCGTCGAGGGTGGAGAGCCACCGCGGGTCCTTGGGGGCGATGAAACCGACGAGCGGCATCAGCAGCAGGGAGGCGTCCAGGACGGGGCTGCCGTAATGCTGGACGAAGGCCTGGCGTTCCTCGCTCCAGCCGCGGGTCATGACCTGCTCCATGATCGCGTCGCGCGCCGCCGTCCAGCGGGGCAGGTCGCCCGGGCGGGAGTGGGCCATGGCCTGGCGGATGCCGAGGTCGAAGGCGACCCAGCACATGAGCCGGCTGTAGGTGAAGTCCTTCTGGCCGCCGCGGGTCTCCCAGATCCCCTCGTCCGGGCGGTCCCACGTGTCGCAGAGCCAGTCCAGCAAGGAGGCGGAGCGCTGCCAGTCGTCGTAGCCGAGGACACCGCTGACCTGGCCGGTCTGGGCCAGGGCGAAGACGGCCTCGCCGTAGATGTCCATCTGCAGCTGGTCGGCCGCGCCGTTGCCCATACGCACCGGGGCGGATGCCTGCCAGCCCTCCAGGTGTCCGAGGACCTCTTCGGACAGGTGCGGGTCGCCGTCGACCCGGTACATGATCTGCAGGGGTTCGCCGTTGGGCGCGCCGCCGTCCCGCAGGCGGTCTTCGAGCCAGCCGCGGAAGGCGCCCGCTTCTTCGGTGAAGCCGAGATCGAGCATGGCGCGCACCGCGAGGGAGGCGTCACGGACCCAGGTGTAGCGGTAGTCCCAGTTGCGCTCGCCGCCCACCTGCTCGGGCAGCCCCATGGTCGCGGCGGCGATCGGCGCGCCTGTGGGCGCGTACGTCATGAGCTTGAGGGTGATCGCGGAGCGGTTGACCGTTTCCTGCCAGCGGCCGCGGTAGGTGCAGCGCCCGATCCAGTCGTGCCAGAAGCGGCACACGGCGTCGAACTCCTCCGTCATTCCGGCCACGCTCAGCGGCGGCGGGGCGGGGCTGTCGGCGCCGCAGACCGTCAGGACGACGGCAGCGCGTTCACCCTGGGCCAGGGTCACGGTCGCCCGTACGTCCACCTCGTCGGTCTCCAGGGCCACGGGGCCCAGGACCTGCAGGTGCGCGGTGATGCCGGGTCCGTCGAAGCGGGCGGTGGTGCCGTCGCACGTCAGGTCGTGCGGCGCCCGGCCGTAGTCGAAGCGCGGTCGGCACTCCAGCGTGAAGCGCACCGTCCCGCGCACCACGCGGAGGATCCGCACCACTTGGTGCCGGTCGGTGGCGGCCTGCGGTTCGTGGACGGGCATGAAGTCGACGACCTCGCCGACGCCTTCGTGGGTGAGGAAACGAGTGATGAGCACGGCGCTGTCGGCGAGGTAGAGCTGGCGGTTGATGACGTCGGCGTCGCTCGCGGGCTCGCCTTCGGAGGCGTCGGGCGCGTCCGCGGTGATCGCGAAGTATCCGCCGCGGCCGTGGTCGAGCAGGCCGGCGAAGACGCTGGGCGAGTCGAAGCGAGGCGAGCAGAACCAGTCGAGCACTCCCTCGGACGATACGAGGGCACAGGTCTGCAGGTCCCCGATCAGGCCGTGCTCGGCAATCGGCGGATACACGCGCATCGTTTCTCCAGGGTGGGCGCTGTCGCCGCCCGGCCGGGCGGCGACAGGGATCGCGGCGGGCGATTGCCGTGGCAGGAAGGACCGGATCTCAGGTCGAGAGGACCTTGGCCTTGGCGGTCTCGTACTCGGCCGCCGTGATGTCACCGCGGTTCTTCAGCTCGGCCAGCTTGGACAGTTCCTCGGCGTGGCTGGTGGGCCCGGCGCTCTCGCGCACGTAGGAGCGGAAGGCCTGCTCCTGCTGCTGGGCCCGCTGCATCTCGCGTTCGCCCATGCCGCGCCCCCGGGCGATCAGATAGACGAAGACGCCCAGGAAGGGCACCAGGATGACGAAGACGGTCCATCCCGCCTTGCCCCAGCCGCTCAGGCCGTCGTCACGGAAGACGTCACCGATGACGCGGAAGAGCAGCATGAACCAGAGGATCCACAGGAAGAAGATCATCATGGTCCAGAACGCGTTCAGCAGGGGGTAGTCGTAGTCCGCTGCCAGATCGAGTACAGAGTCCCGCATGGCCTGGTCTCCTGTCGCTTGTGACGGGCGGGCCGCCGCTGCCTCACCGGAGCCGGCGACGCCCCGCCTGGGGCTCGTTCACCGCGTCACGCGGGTATCGGGGCGAAGGGGTGCAGTGCGTCCGCCCCGGGCTGTACGAGGCCGTAGCTGCCCTCCGGGACCTCGTTCCAGGCGCCCGGCAGGTCGCCGAGGGGTTCGGACACGATGAGACGGGTCTCGTCGGAGACTTCCTGCAGGAAGGTCATATCGGGGTGGAGTTTGCGCAGCGATTCCACCTTGCTGCTGTAGAACAGCGACCGGGAAGTGCCCTGGGTGGAGTAGCGGAAGGCCCACACGGTTTCGCCGTTGGTCACCGCGACCGTCATCTGGAGCGGGAACTCCACGCCGTGTTCGCGCCCGGCGCGCTCCACCACCCCGGCCATTCGGGCCACGGCGGTCGGCGGGTCCTGGTCCAGGCCGAAGGTGAGGGCCAGGTGGAACATCACCTCGGAGTCCGTCGTTCCCTCGATGTCGGTGAACTGGGCGGGGTCGACGAGCAGGCACAGATCCCGGCGCATGAGGTGGAAACCGGCGATGGAGCCGTTGTGCATGAACATCCAACGGCCGTACCGGAAGGGGTGGCAGTTCGACCGCTGTACCGCTGTACCCGTCGACGCCCGGATGTGGGCGAAGAACAGCGGGGAGCGGACATGATCCGCGATTTCCCGCAGGTTGGCGTTGTTCCACGCGGGGCCGACGTCTTTGAGGAGCGCCGGGGAACTGTCCTCTCCCGTGTACCAGCCGATGCCGAACCCGTCGCCGTTCGTCGTCTCCACACCCATCTTCGAGTGCAGGCTCTGGTCGATCAGCGAGTGGGTGGGTTTGTACAGGATGGTGTCGAGCAACATGGGTGTTCCCGAGTAGGCGAGCCATCGGCACATACGCGATCACCTTGTTCCTACTGCACCGCGGGACCACCACTGCGTTCCCGTCCGTGCTGCGGGCGGCGCCGTCTGCTACCGGGCGCCTTCATCCGGCCATCTCATTCTCGTCTCGCTCACTGTGTATCGCCATCCGGGCCGGACACGGCCGCCCGGGGAACCGGCGCCCGCGAGGCGGGGCCTGCGGGCCGCCGGGCACCGTGCTCCCGGCCGGGCCCCCTGGGCGATCACGCTCAACTCACCGCGCCGGCGGGTGAAGTGGCTCGTCTTCGGATCCCGGCCTCGACCCACGTGCCGACGCCGCCGGTGCGGCCCCGGTGACCGGCGCGTCAGTGCGCGGCGGACGCTCACGTACATCAGGACTCCGCCCTCCCGCGCGCTTCGGGTGGCGCGTGGGAGGGCGGTTCGGGCGGAAGACTCATTGGGCTCCGAGGGACGGTGGTGAGGCAAGGGCGCTCATGACCTGCCGCACCGCTTCCATACAGGCCGCGCAGTGCCTCTCCTCCCTGGTTTCCGGGTCGGGGGCCGGGCCGGGGACGACCTGGCCGCACAGGGCAACGTGCTGAGCTCTTGGGATGACGTGCCAGCCGAGGCCGGTGACGGTGCACGCGGGACCTATACGCATCTCGTACATGGCTGCCTCCTCACGCCGGGGCGGGGCCGCTGGGCGTACTCCCAATAGGCCACCGCGCCGACCGGGGTGCGGGTTGTGAGCGGCCGTTCGGGTGACGCGGCCCCGCCCGGGGGAGGGCCTCCCGGCTCTTCGGGCCCTGCGTGGGGTCAGGCCGTGGCGGCGTGGGAGGGATCGGTGTCGCTGCACAGCGCCCAGATGATGAAGACGTCGACGGCGATCGAGATGATCGCCCAGAACGGCGTGTAGGGCAGCCACATGAAGTTGAGGACGATGCTGCAGGCGGCGAACGCCACACCCAGCGCCCGCGCCCAGCCCGCGAGCTTGAGGACGCCGATGCCGACGACGACGAGGATGATGCCGAGGATGAGGTGGATCCAGCCCCAGGCCGTCACGTCGAACTTGAAGACGTAGGCACCCAGGCGGGTGTAGACCTCGTCCTCGGCGATGCTGGTGATGCCCTTGATGATGGCCAGGGCGCCGTCCACCAGGAGCAGGACGCCGGCGAACATGGTGCCTCCCGCCGCCCAGGCGCTACGGCTGTCGTGCTGCCCGCTGGGAAAGCGCGGAGAGGCGGGGGTCGAAGGCTGTGCCATGAGGAGCTCCTTCATCGGACTGTGCGCCCGGAGGCGGGCGCCGCTATGAGGTGGGGGCGACCGGAAGGCCCGGCCGGACGGGCCGGCCGGGCCGACGGGGACGGGCCGACCGGTCCGTCAGGTGCGCAGGCAGCTGTTGACTCCGTCGTGGGTGTCCGCGTTCTCGTCGTTGAACCAGTAGTCGCCGGCTGCCAGGTACCGGAAGGAGTGCTCGCTCTTGCCGGGCAGGGTGACCGTGACCGCCCGGGTGCCGTCGCTGCGGGCTTCGAGGGGGTGGGCGCCGGGCTGCCAGTCGTTGAAGTCGCCCACCACACTGACCGGCCCGGGCGGGGCGTCGGCGGGCAGGACGAAGGTGACCTCGGTACGGCCCTTGCGCGGCTTGCGCTCCAGCATGGGATCGACTCCAGACGTCGTGACGGGTTGGGATCGAGACCATCCTCGGTACGGGACGGTCGATCCGCATTCCGGCGCAGCCGCCGCATCACCCTTCTGGCGCATCGTGCTGCCGTTAGGGCAGGAGGGCCTGTTCGGTCCAGACCGTCTTTCCGTCGACCGTGTACCGGGTGCCCCACCTCCTGGCCAGCTGGGCCACGATGAACAGGCCGCGCCCGCCTTCGTCGACCGTGCGGGCGTGGCGCAGACGAGGGGTGGCGGTGCTCGCGTCGTGGACTTCGCAGGTGAGGGTGCGGTCCTTGATGAGGCGCAGGTGCAGGGGCGGAGTTCCGTAGCGCAGCGCGTTGGTGACCAGTTCGCTGACGATCAGTTCGGTGGTGGCGGCGGTGTCCTCGTCCACCTTCCAGTCCGCGAGCTTCCGGCGGGTGTGCCTGCGGGCGGCGGCGGCCTCGCCGAGTTCGTGGCCGAGGACCCAGGTGGCCGTGGCGTCGGCGGGGAACGCGTGGGTGCGGGCGAGCAGGAGGACCGCGTCCCCCGGGCTGCTGCCGCGGCGGGCGTAGAGCGCGTCGTCACACAGGTCCTGGAGCGTCCGGTGGGGCTGAGTGAGGACATCCCGGAGCAGGGCGCGGTCGCCCTCGTCGCCGTCGCCGTCGCGGTCCGTGGAGTGGAGGGAGGGGGTGTACAGGGCCAGGATGCTGCCGTCGGTGAGTTCGGCGGTGGTGGTGGCGAAGGGCGAACCCTCCGCGCTGCCCAGGGCGGGTCCGATGGTGATGTCCGCGGTTTCGATCGTTCCGTCGGCGTGGACGATCACCGGCGGTGTGGGGTGACCGGCCGAGGCGAAGGTGCACGTGCGCGTGAGGGGGTCGTACACCGCGTAGACGCAGCTGGCGGAGAGCGGCTGCCGGTACATGGGGTCACCGGTGGGCAGAGCGGCGCGTTCTCCCGCCAGGAAGGCGGCCGTGTCGTTGAGGCGCGCGAGGAGCTCGTCCGGATCCAGCTCCAGTGCCGCGAGAGCGTGGATCACGGTGCGCAGCTGTCCCATGGTGGTGGCGCACTGGATGCCGTGGCCGGTGACGTTGCCGAGGACCAGGGCCGTGCGGGCGCCGGACAGGGCGATCGTGTCGAACCAGCCTCCCCCGCCGTCGGTGCCGGGTACGTGGAGGTGCGCGGTCTCCAGGGTGCTCTGCGGGGAGGAGCGGCCGGCCAGCAGATGGTGCTGGACCGTCGCGGCGATGGTGTGCTCGCGGGTGAAGCGCCGCGCGTTGTCGACGCACAGGGCGGTGTGGGCGGTCACGTCGCGTGCGAGGCCGATGTCGCCCTGGTCGTACGGATCGGACGGTGCGGTGCGGTAGAGGCTCAACAGGCCCAGGGCCGTCCCGCGCCACGCCAGGGGGGCCACGAGCAGGGTGTGGGCTCCGGACGCGCGGATCGCGGCGGCTCTCGGCGGGTCGTTCCCGAGCCACAGGCTGTCCTCGCCCAGTGGCACGAGCCGGGGCATGAGATCGGCCAGGGTCTGGGTGAAGGGAGTGGGGGAGTGGAGGCTCCGGACGTCGCCCACCGGGTGCGCCTGAGCCCAGTCCAGGCCCTCGCGGGCGCGGAAGGCCGCACGGCGCAACGGCACGTCCTGGGCGAGCGGCCCGCTCGGGGGCTCCTCACCGCGCACCACCGCATCCACCACCTCGACGACGGCTACATCGGCGAACGCCGGCACCAGGGTCTCCACCAGCTCCTGGCAGGTGGAGATCACATCGAGGGTCTTGCCCACGTTCTCCCGCACGCTGTCCCGCACGCGCAGCCGGGCCCGCGCCTCTTCCCGGTCCGTGACGTCGACCACCGCGAGGGCGGCCCCCAGGACCGTCCCCTCCGGGTCCTGCAGGCGGAACACCGAAACCGAGTACGTCCTCTCCCGGCCGTGATCGGCCGCGAGCCGGTAGCCCACCAGCCGATCGCGCACGGCCACCCCGCTGTCCAGCACGCCGCGGACCATCGTCTCCACTTCCTCGGGTGCGGAGAGGCTCGCGAACTCCGGTACGGAGAGATCGGCGAGCGCGTCGATGAAATGCCGCCCGAGGATCCGCTCGGCAGGCACGCCGTGCATGGCCCGGGTGGCGGTGTTGACCCGCACCACCCTCAGCTCCGTGTCCAGAACCTGCAGGCCCACCGGTGACTGGGTGAACAGGGCATCCAGCACCGCCGGCCCCAGGTCCTCCGGAACGCCCTGCGGCAGCCGCCGGAACGGATCATGGTGCGCCACAGCCATCACCTCCTGTACCAGCCTGCCCGACGGAGCTGCCCGCGGCCGTCCGCGATACCGGGACGTACCTCGATCAGCCCCTTCTCCGACCTGGCTGGAGCCCTGGTGGAGTCCGAGCTGACCAGGGATTTCGTAGCGGAGGGGATCAGCGGGAGCGTGCGGGCGGCACCCCTTGAGTGGCCAGAGAAGCGGGGAGGTAGCATATGAGCGCCGCCTAGCTCGAAAGATAAACCTGTGACTGTCAAAGACGACTCGTTCACCAACTGGAAGAACCGCGAGGAGATCGCGGAGTCGATGATCCCGATCATCGGGAAGCTGCACCGGGAGCGGGACGTAACGGTCCTGCTGCACAGCCGCTCCTTGGTGAACAAGTCGGTGGTCAGCATCCTCAAGACCCACCGGTTCGCCCGCCAGATAGCCGGCGAGGAGCTCTCGGTCACCGAGACCCTGCCGTTCCTGCAGGCGCTCACCACCCTCGATCTCGGCCCGTCCCAGATCGACATCGGCATGCTCGCCGCGACGTACAAGAGCGACGACCGTGGCCTGTCGGTGGAAGAGTTCACCGCCTCCGCCGTCGCCGGCGCCACCGGCGCCAACAAGATCGAGCGCGCCGCCGGCCGCGACGTGGTCCTCTACGGCTTCGGCCGCATCGGCCGCCTCGTCGCCCGCCTCCTCATCGAGAAGGCCGGCTCGGGCAACGGCCTGCGCCTGCGCGCCATCGTCGTCCGCGGCGGCGGCGAGGCGGACCTCGTCAAGCGCGCCTCGCTGCTGCGCCGCGACTCCATCCACGGCCAGTTCCAGGGCACCATCACCGTGGACGAGGCGACGAGCACGATCATCGCCAACGGCAACGCGATCAAGGTGATCTACGCCAACGACCCGTCGGAGATCGACTACACGGCGTACGGCATCAACGACGCCATCCTCATCGACAACACCGGCAAGTGGCGCGACCGCGAGGGCCTCTCGCTGCACCTGCGTCCGGGCATCGACAAGGTCGTCCTGACCGCTCCGGGCAAGGGCGACGTCCCGAACATCGTGCACGGCGTCAACCACGACACGATCAAGCCGGACGAGCAGATCCTGTCCTGCGCCTCCTGCACGACCAACGCGATCGTCCCGCCGCTGAAGGCCATGGACGACGAGTACGGCGTCCTGCGCGGCCACGTCGAGACCGTCCACTCGTTCACCAACGACCAGAACCTGCTGGACAACTACCACAAGGCCGACCGCCGCGGCCGCTCCGCGCCGCTGAACATGGTCATCACCGAGACCGGCGCCGCCTCCGCCGTCGCCAAGGCGCTGCCCGACCTCAAGGCGCCCATCACCGGCAGCTCGATCCGCGTCCCCGTCCCGGACGTCTCGATCGCCATCCTCAGCCTGCGCCTGGGCCGCGAGACCACCCGCGAGGAGGTCCTCGACTACCTCCGCGACGTCTCGCTGCACTCGCCGCTGAAGCGCCAGATCGACTTCACGACCGCTCCCGACGCCGTCTCCATGGACTTCGTCGGCTCGCGCCACGCCTCGATCGTCGACGCCGGCGCCACCAAGGTCGACGGCGACAACGCGATCCTCTACCTGTGGTACGACAACGAGTTCGGCTACTCGTGCCAGGTCATCCGCGTCGTCCAGCACGTCTCCGGGGTGGAGTACCCGACCTACCCGGTTCCGCTGGTCTGATCCGCACAGCCGACCGCCGACTGCCGCCCAGAGCGGCGGTCGGCGGTTTGCTTTCTGGCTGCGGAATGTCATGGACATGACATTCATGAGTGGTGTGTTCGCTAACGCATCGACAAGTGTCGTCCATGTGTGGGTAGTTCGAAGAGTGTGGCCATTGTGGGGGGCCGACGGGGAGGTCTCTTTGAGAAAGCTTGTTGAATAACGCTGACGGCCGGGGCGGCCTTGAATCAACTCCGTTAATCGGTCAGGGTTTCGATCTGACCCCGGGAGATCTTCCGGTCCGGAGGGGTCACGCAACACGCATTGACGCCCCACACGTCAACACGAGGAGCACTCTCTTCATGTCAACTCGACTGCACGCACGCACCCGTTCGCGCGGCTTCCGGATCCTTGCAGTAGCCACGGGAGTCGCCACTGCAACCGGTGTCTGCATGCTCTTATCCCCCCTCGCCGGCGCGACCGCTCCGGCCGAGGGAACGGTGTACGGGCTCGGCGCACCTGGAGCGCTCAGCGGCAGCTACATCGTCATCCTCGACAAGAACGCGGACCAGCAGGCACTCGCCAAGAAGTACGGCGGCGAGCTGAAGCGCACCTACACGTCCGCCGTCAACGGCTTCTCCGCGTCCGGCCTTTCGGAGACCGGGGCCAAGCGGCTCGCCGCCGACCCGGCGGTGGGCAAGGTCGTCCAGAACAAGAAGTTCTCCATCAACAGCACCCAGGACAACCCCCCGTCCTGGGGCCTCGACCGCATCGACCAGAAGGAGACGGCGGGGGACAAGAAGTACACGTACCCCGACGCGGGCGGCGACGGGGTCACCGCGTACGTCATCGACACCGGTGTACGCATCACCCACAAGGACTTCGGCGGTCGCGCCCAGCACGGCTTCGACGCCGTGGACAACGACGACAGCGCCGACGACGGCAACGGGCACGGTACGCACGTCGCCGGGACCATCGCGGGCACCTCCCACGGGGTGGCCAAGAAGGCCAAGGTCGTCGCCGTCCGGGTGCTCGACGACAACGGGTCGGGCACCACCGAGCAGGTCGTGGCGGGCATCGACTGGGTGACGAAGCATCACAGCGGGCCGTCGGTGGCCAACATGAGCCTCGGCGGGGGCGCCGACGAGGCGCTCGACGAGGCGGTGCGCCGGTCGATAGCCTCCGGCGTCACCTTCGCCGTCGCGGCGGGCAACGAGTCCTCCGACGCCGGACAGGGCTCTCCCTCGCGGGTCAAGGAGGCCGTCACGGTGGCCTCCAGCGCGGCCGACGACTCACAGTCCTCGTTCTCCAACTTCGGCTCCGTCGTGGACCTCTACGCGCCGGGATCGGAGATCACCTCTGACTGGAACGACAGTGACACCGGTACGAAGACCATCTCCGGCACCTCGATGGCGACCCCGCACGTGGTCGGGGCGGCAGCCCTCTACCTGGCCGGACACAAGGACGCGTCGCCCGCGCAGGTCGCACAGGCCCTGACCGAGGGGGCGACCGCGGGGAAGATCAGCAACCCGAGCAGCGGAACCCCGAACAAGCTGCTGAAGGTGTCCGCGCAGTAGGCGCAGCCGCCCGCAGGAACACCGAGGCCGTCGCACCCGAGGGGGGATGCGGCGGCCTCGGCGCGCGTCAGGGAGGGAAGCCCCTCAGCCCACCCACGGCTTCCAGACCGCCTCGTTGCGCTCCACCCACTTCTTCGCCGCCTGCTCCGGCGGCAGCTTCTCCTCGGCGATCATCAAAGCCACCTCGTTCTGTTCCTCGACGCTCCAGCGGAACTTCTTCAGGAACGCGGCGGCCTTCCCGCCCGACTCCGCGAAGCGCGTGTTGAGGTACTTCTGCAGCGGCGTGTGGGGATAGGCACAGGCCACCTTCTGCGGGTCGGCGTCGCAGCCCTCTTGGTACTCGGGCAGCTTCACCTCCGTCATGGGGACCCGTTCGAACAGCCACTGCGGCTTGTACCAGTAGGTGAGGAAGGGCTTGTGTTCCTTCGCGAACTGCCTGATCTGGGTGATCTGGGCGGCCTCGGAACCGGCGAAGACCACCTCGAAGTCCAGGTCCAGATTCTTCACCAGCGCCTTGTCGTTCGTGACGTACGACGGAGAGCCGTCAAGCAGCTGGCCCTTGCCGCGGCTCTCTGCGGTGCGCAGCTGGTCGGCGTACTTGTCGAGGTTCTTCCAGTCGGTGACGTCCGGATGCGCCTCGGCGAAGTACGTCGGGACGAACCAGCCGATGTGCCCGGTCACGCCCAGTTCGCCGCCCCGGGTGATGGTCTTCTTGTTCTCGACGTACCGCTTCTCCTGCTCGGGGTGGCCCCAGTCCTCCAGGATCGCGTCGACCCGGCCCTGGCTGAGCGCGTCCCACGCGGGGACCTCGTCCACCTGGACGGTGTCGACGCGGTAGCCCAGCTCGTGTTCGAGCAGGTAGGCGGCGACGGCGGTGTTCGCCTGGGCGCCGACCCAGGACTGGACGGACAGGGTGACGGTCTTCGCGCCCTGCGCGGCGGCGTACGGAGAGGCCTGGCGCGTCATGTCGGCCGCGCCGCAGCCGGTGAGCACGGCGAGGGCCGTGCCGGTGGCGATCGCGGCGGGGAGCACGGCGGCGGCCCGTCGGCCCCGGCGGCCGGGCGCATGGTGTCGGATCGGCATGTCAGGCCTCCTTCGCGGGCTGGGTGACGCGGTCGAGCAGCAGGCCGAGGCAGACGATCGCGGCGCCGGCGACCAGGCCGGTGGCCAGGTCGCCCTGCGCGAGGCCGAGCACGACGTCGTAACCGAGCGCGCCGCCTCCGACCAGGCCGCCGATGATGACGACGGCGAGTACCAGAACCACAGCCTGGTTCACGGCCAGCAGCAACGCGGGCCGAGCCAGCGGCAGTTGGACCTGCCGCAGTTGCTGTGACCCGGTGGCGCCCAGCGAGCGGGCCGACTCCAGGGCCGCGGGGTTCACGTCGCGCAGTCCCTCGGTGGTGATGCGTACGACGGCGGGTAGCGCGTACACGACGGCGGCGGCCGCCGCCGGAGCGCGGCCCACGCCGAACAGGGCGACCACCGGGATGAGGTAGACGAACTGGGGCATGGTCTGGCACACGTCGAGCACCGGGCGCAGCAGCCGCTGGGCGCGGGCGCTGCGGGCGGCGCCGATGCCGATGGTGAAGCCCAGGACGAGGGTGAGGGCGACGGCGGCCAGCACCTGGGAGAGCGTGTCGAGGGCGGGCTCCCACACGCCGAGGACGCCGATGGCGGCCAGGGCGACTACGGCGGTCAGCGCGGAGCGCCAGGTGCCGACGATCAGGCCCAGTACGGCGACCAGGAGCAGGAGCAGCCACCACGGCGCGGCCTGCAGTCCGGAGCGCAGCGGGTCGAGGATCCAGCTGGTGAAGCGGGCCGCCCAGTCGGCGGTGCCGCCGACGACGGGCACCCCGGAGTAGAGGTGACCGGTCATCCAGGCGACCGCCCGGTTGACCGGCTCCGCGATCGGCACGGTCCACGCCCCGGGCCACAGGGAGCTGCCCGCCATCCGGCCCGCGACCGCCACGGCGACGGCCGCCAGGACGGTGAGCAGCCGTCCGTACCAACCCGAGAACACCCTTCTCAGCAAGGGCTGTTCGGCGGGGGGCGCCGGTGGGACCGACAGGCGGGTGCCCGCCGCTTCGGTGGTACGGTCCAGGACCACGGCGAGCAGCACGATGGGGACGCCGGCCGCGAGCGCGGCACCGACGTCCACCGAGGCGAGAGCCTGGTAGACACGGTCGCCGAGGCCGCCCGCACCGATCACGGAAGCGATGACGGCCATCGACAGCGCCATCATGACCGTCTGGTTGACGCCGAGCAGCAGCTGCCGGTGGGCCAGCGGGAGCCGCGCGGTGAGCAGGCGCTGGCGCCCGGTCGCGCCGAGCGAGGCCGCTGCCTCCAGCACCCCGGCGTCGGCCTCGCGCAGGCCCAGGGCGGTGAGCCGGGCCATCGGCGGGGCCGCGTACACCACCGTGGCGAGCACGGCGGCCGGTACGCCGATGCCGAAGACCAGCACCATCGGCAGCAGATACGCGAAGGCGGGGAGCACCTGCATGGTGTCGAGGACCGGGCGCAGCGCGCGGTCGGCGCGCGGCGACAACCCGGCGGCGAGACCCAGCAGCGCGCCGACCGCGACGGAGGCGGCGACGGCCACGACCATCAGGGCCAGGGTCTGCATCGTGGGCACCCACATGCCGAGCAGGCCGCAGGCGGCGAAGGCGGCCACGCAGGTGACGGCGAGCCGGACGCCGGCCAGGCGCAGGGCGATCAGGCCCGCCAGGGCGGTGACGCCGGTCCAGCCCGCGGCGAGCAGGACGACGTACACCGCGCGGACGGACACCACCACGGCATTGCTGACGTGCCCGAAGAAGTAGAGGAAGAGCGGATGGCCGTCCCGGTTGTCGATGATCCAGTCCCCGGCCCGGCCGAGCGGCCCGGAGAGGTCGACGGCGAGGGCGGCCGGCCAGCTGCCGGCGCCCGGGAACGCCATCGCGAGCGGGAGCAGCACCGCGGCGAAGACGGCGAGGGGCAGGACCCTGCGGCCGGCGCGGCGGTGGAACAGCAGGGCCTTCAGGCGGCCGCCGGGCGACCCGGCGGCCGCGGACCGCGGGCGATCGGGCCGTCCGCCCGTGCCCGGCCGGGCCGTCCGTCCGGATCCTGCGGACCGGTCCCGCCCTCCGGGGTCCCGTACGGGTGTGGTGGTCGCGGTCATCCGCGCCACCTCCCTGTGACGGGGACGGTGCCTCGGACGGGGACGGCGCGGCGGGGACGGCGCGTCATGCCGCCACCCCCCGCCCGGTCGCGGCCGCCGGCAGCCCGGCCACCACGGCGAGCAGCCCCGCGTCGTCGACGACACCCAGGCACCGGCCGTCGTCGACGATCCGCGCCGGACCGCCGCTGCGGGCGACCGCCTCGATGGCTTCCGCCACCGTGGCGGCGGGGGTGAGCGCGGGGCCCTCGCCGGCCTCGTCGGCCGTCGCGGGGCGCATCGCGCTGCGTACGGTGAGCACCTGCTCGCGCGGCACGTCGCGGACGAAGTCCCGCACGTAGTCGTCGGCGGGCGAGCCCACGATCTCCTCGGGGGTGCCGAGCTGCACGATCCGCCCGTCGCGCATCAGCGCGATCCGGTCGCCGAGGCGCAGCGCCTCGGACAGGTCGTGGGTGATGAAGACCATCGTGCGGCCCTCCTCGTGGTGGAGCCGGGCCACCTCGTCCTGCATCTCGCGGCGGATCAGCGGATCGAGCGCGCTGAACGGTTCGTCGAACAGCAACACTTCAGGATCGGCGGCCAGGGCGCGCGCGAGACCGACCCGCTGCTGCTGACCGCCGGACAGCTGGCCGGGACGGCGGTCCTCAAGGCCTTCGAGACCGACCTTGGTGATCATCTCGGCGGCCTTGGCGCGCCGGTCGGACCGGCTCACGCCCTGGATCTCCAGGCCGTAGGCAACGTTGTCGAGGACGGTGCGGTGCGGCAGCAGTCCGAAGTGCTGGAAGACCATGGCGGCGCGGTGGCGGCGCAGTTCGCGCAGCCGGGCCGGGTCCATGGCGAGGACGTCCTCGCCGTCGATGGCGAGGGACCCGGCCGTGGGCTCGATCAGCCGGGTCAGGCAGCGCACCAGGGTGGACTTGCCCGAGCCGGAGAGGCCCATGACGACGAAGACCTCCCCCTTGCGGACGTCGAAGGTGACGTCACGGACGGCGGCGGTGCAGCCGGTCCGCTCCCGCAGTTCGGCGGCCGGCAGCCCGGCGTGCTCGGAGCCCGGCACGCGCGCCGCCTTGCGAGGCGGGCCGAAGACCTTCCACAGGCCCTGGATGGAGAACACGGGAGCGGCGTCGGCGTCGGGGCCGCCGTCCGCGCCGGGAGCGGTGGAGCCGGTATGGACCGCGGTCACCGGACCTCACCGCCCAGGAGTTCGGCGGCCTTCTCGCCGACCATCAGCACTCCGATCATCGGGTTCACCGCGGGCATCGTCGGGAAGACGGAGGCGTCCGCGATGCGGATGCCGTCGAGGCCCCGCACCTTCAAGTCAGGTCCCACCACTGCCCGTTCGTCGTCGGCGGCGCCCATCTTGCAGGTGCCGGCCGGGTGGTAGACGGTGTGCGCCACCGAGCGGGCGTACGCGCTCAGCGCCTCGTCGTCGGTGATCTCGGGGCCCGGGCACACCTCGCGCCCCAGCCATCCGGCCAGCGGCTCGGCCGCGGCGATCTTCCGGGCCAGCTTGATGCCGTCCACCAGCGTCCGGGCGTCGTAGTCGTCCTCGTCCGTGAAGTAGCGGAAGTCGAGGGCGGGCTTGACCTCGGGGTCCGCGCTCGTGAGGTAGAGACGCCCGCGGCTGCGCGGCTTGGGGATGTTGGGAGTCAACGAGACGCCGTGCGCCGGACGTTCGTAGCCGAGGCGCTCCGGGTTGTCGGTGAACGGGATCTGGTAGAAGTGGAACATCAGGTCGGGCCCGGGGGAGTCCGGGTCGCGCCGGACGAACAGCCCCGCGTCGCTGTCCATCGCCGAGTTCTCGGGGATCGGACCGTCCGTCTCCCAGACGATCACGGACTCCGGGTGGTCGAGGAGGTTCTCGCCGACTCCCGGCAGGTCGTGGAGGACGGGAATGCCGAGTGCCTCCAGGTCCGCGGCGGGGCCTATGCCGGAGTGCAGCAGCAGGCGCGGGGTGTCCACGGCGCCCGCGCACACCAGAACCTCGCGACGGGCGCGGATCAACGATTCCGTGCCGTCCGCGGCACGGACGTGGACCCCGCGCGCCCGGGTGCCGTCCAGCTCCAGGCGGTACGCCCAGGTCTCCAGCAGGATGCGCAGGTTGGGCCGGTCGTCCATGACCGGGTGGAGGTAGGCGACCGAGGCCGACGAGCGCTTGTTGTCCTCGGGGTGGTAGGCGAGGTCGAAGAATCCGACGCCCTCGTGGAAGGGCTTGCGGTTGAAGCCCTCGACGAGGGGCACTCCCAGCGCGCCCCGGGCCGCGTCCACGAAGTCGCGGGCGATGGCGTTGCGGTCCGCCTCGCCGACCGGAACGATGTTGTTGAGGAGCCGCTCGAAGTACGGGTCCATGGCGGCCGCGTGCCAGCCCTCGGCGCCCGCCCGCGACCATTCGTCCCAGTCGGAGGGGAGCGGCTTGAACGCGATCAGGGTGTTGTGCGAGGAGCAGCCGCCCAGGACGCGTGCCCGGCTGTGCCGGATGTGCGAGTTGCCGCGCGGCTGCTCGGTGGTGGGGTAGTCGTAGTCGAGCTCGCCGCCGAGCAGGCCCATCCAGCGGCGCAGGGTGAGTACGTCGGGGCGGTCGACGTCGCTCGGTCCGCCCTCGATGACGGCGACGGTGACGTCGGGGTCCTCGGTCAGGCGGGAGGCGATCACCGAGCCGGCGGTGCCGCCTCCGACGATGACGTAGTCGAATTCCCGGCCGTGGCCGTGGCCGTCGCCGTGGTTGTCGTGGTGCGTGGTGGTCGTGTTCATGTCTCTCCTGCCCCCGTCAGCCCGCGAACCAGCGCACGGGGCGCGGAGCGAGGTTCTCGTACACGTGCTTGGTCTCCCGGTACTCGGCCAGGCCCGACGGGCCGAGCTCGCGGCCGATGCCGGACTTCCCGAAGCCGCCCCACTCGGCCTGCGGCAGGTAGGGGTGGAAGTCGTTGATCCAGACGGTGCCGTGGCGCAGCCGGCCGGCCACCCGACGGGCGCGGTCCCGGTCCGCCGACCAGACGGCACCGGCGAGGCCGTACTCGGTGTCGTTGGCGAGCGCGACGGCCTGCTCCTCGGTGCGGAAGGTCTCCACGGTCAGGACCGGTCCGAAGACCTCCTCGCGCACGACGCGCATCTCGCGGTGGCAGCGGTCGAGGACGGTGGGCCGGTAGAAGTAGCCGGGGCCTTCCGGTCGTTCGCCCCCGGCGCGCAGTACGGCGCCCTCGGCGAGCGCGGAGGCGACGTAGGACTCGGTCCGCGCCAGCTGGGCGGCGGAGACCAGCGGGCCGCATTCGATGCCCGGATCGGTACCGCGGCCGATGCGGATCTTCTCGGCGCGGCGGGCGAGTTCGGCGACGAAGCGCTCGCGCAGGGACTCCTCGACGATCAGGCGTGAGCCGGCCGAGCACACCTGGCCGCTGTGCATGAAGGCGGCGTTGAGGGCCTGGTCGACGGCGGTGTCGAAGCCGTCCGCGGTGGCGCAGGCGTCGGCGAAGACGACATTGGGGTTCTTGCCCCCGAGTTCGAGGGCGACCTTCTTGACCGTGTCCGCGGCCGCGCGCATGACCTTCGTACCGCTGGTCAGTCCGCCGGTGAAGGAGACCAGGTCGACGTCGGGATGGGCGGCGAGCCGGGCGCCGACCGGATCGCCCGCCCCCGTGACCAGATTGGCGACTCCGGCGGGCAGGCCCGCCTCGGCCAGCAGCTCGATGAGGACCACCGTGGTCAGCGGGGTGAGCTCGCTCGGCTTGATCACGAAGGTGTTGCCCGCGGCCAGGGCCGGGGCGATCTTCCAGCTGGCCTGGAGCAAGGGGTAGTTCCACGGGGTGATCAGGGCGCACACCCCGACCGGCTCGTGCACGACGACGCTGTGGATGTCGGGGGATCCGGCGTCCACGACCCGGCCCGCGCTCTCCTCGGTGACGAGGTCGGCGAAGTAGCGGAAGGCGTCGCTGACGCAGTCCACGTCCGCGCGGCCCTCTTCGAGCGTCTTGCCCGCGTCCCGGCTCTCCAGGAGACCGATGCGCTCACGGTCGCGCTGGAGCAGGTCGGCCGTGCGGCGCAGCAGTGCCGCACGCTCCGCGACCGGGGTGCCCGGCCACTGCCCGCCGTCGAACGCGGCCCGTGCGGCGCCGACCGCCGCGTCGGTGTCGGCGGTGGCGCCCTCCGAGACCACGGCGAGGACGGTGGCGTCCACGGGATCCAGGACTTCCCTGGTGGCTCCAGAGGCCGCGGACCGCCAAGTCCCGGCTGTGTAGATCGTCTTTTGCTCCGACACGACGCGCTGTACCTCCGGTTTCGCCACCGCGGCGAACCCGCGGCGATCTGGCAATCACCGCGCATGCCCCCCGACCCGGAAGTCATGTCCCATCCGCCACTTGAAGTGACTGGAGTCACGCGGACCCGTGGGCCGTGCCGGGTATGTCCGGGACCCCGGGACCCCGGGACCTCGGGGTCTCAGGATGACTTCGCCATGCGCAGGCGCAGGCTGTCGTAGACCGGCGGGCTCCCCATCCGGTCCGCGGTCAGCGTCGCGGCGAAGCAGGCGGCGAGCAGCGGCACGAGCAGCGAGGTGGTCCCCGTCATCTCGACGACGAGCGTGATGCCCGTGACGGGCGCGCGGACGACCGCGGCGAACAACGCGGCCATGCCGACGATCGCGAAGGGCACGGCGCCGGAGCCGTCGCCCGGCAGGAGGGGCAGCGCGAGGCCGTGCACGAGAGCCCCCCACAGGGCCCCCAGCGCCAGCAGGGGAGCGAACAGCCCGCCCGGGGTGCCGGCCGAGTAGCTGAGGGGGCCGGCCAGGAACCGCACCGCGAAATACCCCGCGAGTACGGAGCCCACGGGCATGTCGCCGCCCAGCAGGCGCCCGCTCAGCTCGTCCCCGCCGCCGGCCAGCAGCGGGTCGATGCCGAGCAGGAGGCCCACGACGGCCCCGATCAGAGCCGCCCGGGCCACCGGTCCGACCCGGGTGGCGCGATCGGCGAGGTCCAGGAACCCGACGATGAGCCGGCTGTAGGCCACACCCAGGACCGCGGTGGCCGCGCCGAACAGCAGGACGGCGGGCAGCAGCGCGAGCGGTGGGTCGGCCAAGGTGGCCGGGACCCGGAAGACGGGCCGGTCGCCCACGATGAGCTCGGAGCATCCGACGGCCGTGGCGGTCCCGATGAGCGTGAGGAGGACCACACGCGCCTCGACCGCCTTGGCCACTTCCTCACAGACGAACACCACCCCGCTGAGGGGCGCGGTGAAGGCCACCGCGAGGCCGGCGCCGGCGAGCGAGGTGTGCAGCACCGTGACGTCCCGCGGGCTCATCCTCGCGAGCCGCCCGGCCTCCGCCCCGATCGCCGCACCCATGTGCACCGTCGGGCCTTCCCGGCCGAGCACCAGGCCCGAGCCCATGGCGATCACGCCGCCCACGAACTTGGCCGGCAGGAGCCAGAGCAAGGGCCGTGGCTCCCGCTCGCCGCGCCACACGGCCTCGACGTCCTGGATGCCGCTGCCGGCGGCCAGCGGGACCCGCCGGGCCAGCGCGCACGCGACGGTGGCGCCCGCCGCCGTGGTGAGGACCGGAATCAGCCAGCCGGGCCCGGCGAGGCGCTCCGTGGCGCTCAGCAGTGAAACGTGCAGTTCCTGGACCCGTACGAGGCACCAGCGGAAGCTCGCGCCGACCAGCCCGACGAGGCAGCCCGCGACCGCCGCCACGAGGTAGGCGGCCGGCCCGCCACGGGGAGCACCGGGCATGCACAGACCTCCGCCGAGCCGTGGTTCGCGTCGATCAGAGCGTCACCCGCCGCCACCGGGCCTTTCCGGACGTCGGCGCAGCCGCGCCGAAACCGGCCCCGACTGGGCCAACGGCGACGGCGCGCGCCTCCCGGCGGTGTCCGTCGACGTCCCGCCGAGCGCCGGTCAGCTCCCGTTCGGCCTCCGAATGCCCTGACCGGTCATCTCGACTCCCCTTCCTGGGGCGGAGACAGGCCGGGGCCGAGCCAGACGTCCTCCACGGGGCGTCCGAGCAGGTACTCGGCGCCGTAGGGGTAGCGCTTGAAGGCCGCGGGCCGGTACATCGCGTGCTCGCCCTTCCGGGGCGGCGGCAGCGACGGGGCATCCCGCAGGGCCTCGAACTCCGGGCGTACGGAGTCGGGGAGCACCCCGCGGTCGAGGTGGTGCGCCGCCAGCCGACGGACCAGGTGCCGTGCCAGCTCCCCGCTGTCCGTGTCCCGTTCGAAGAGCAGGGTGAGCCGGTAGTAGGTGTCGTTCCCGTCCGGGCCGTCCTGCTGGATCTCCACCACCATTTCGCAGTCGTTGAGGAAACTCTGCTTGGGCCGGAAGCCGACCGAGTTGGCCCACGGATAGCGGATGTGGCCCGCGAGTCTGAGGCCTTCGGCATCCGGCTCGTCGGCGACCAGCACCAGCCGGGCGTCGGTCACGTACAGGCTCAGCCCGAAGATCCGCCACTCGGTCTCCGAAGCCGAGCGGAAGTTGGCGAAGTCGAGCGTCTCCTTCGTCCACCACGCCCCGCGGACCGGAACGGGACCGTGTACCTCACCGTCGAACGAGGTGAACCTGATCCGGCCGTCCGGATGGAACCGGGTGTGCCGCACATCCGCCAACTCCTGCTCGTCCGGGCCGTGCCGGGCCATCATCATGAACGGCTCGTGCACGACGCGGGAGGGCGGCCGGGGCGGGACGGCCGGACCGCCCGGAGCGGCGGCCCGCGCGCTCACCGCAGGCCGCTCCGGCTCCCAAGGCTTCTCGGACCGCCGGCGCCGCCGGGAATCCGGACGGGCCGGGGGAGCGGCGGCCGGTTTCCTGCCCGGTCCCTCGCCGAGTCCCACGTACGCGTAGGCGAGGAAGGCCAGCGGGAACGAGCCGCGGCCGTCGCGCCACCGCTGCAGCTCCGCGCGCTGCACGGCGCGCAGCGCCGCCGCGGGTTCGACATGGTGGCGCAGGGCCTCGACGAGGCCGAGGTCGATCCGCTGCGCGGTCGGGGAGTCCAGGAGTTTGAACAGGGTGCAGTACACGTGCTCGGCGCCGCCGTGGACGACCGCGGCGCCCAGCCCGAGCCACTCGGGTACGTCCAGCAGGGACGGGGCGTACCCGCTGTCCGGCTGCCCGTACACACCGAGGCTCGCGCAGGCGGCGAGCAGCACGCGGCGGGGCATCCGGTAGAGGGGCGCCCCCGCGTCATCGGTCTGGTACAGATCGTGCAGCCCCAGGGGGCCGTCGCAGAACTGGAAGCCGGAGCCGCCGGGATCGCTCCGGGTGGGGCCGGCCACGTGGCCCGCGAGGTAGAGGACGGCCTCGTCCGTGCCCTCCCGGGCGAGGAGCGAGGCGAATTCGGCCTTGCTCAGGGGGCCGACGACCACCTCGCTGTCCTCGGGGACGGTGGCCACGGCGCTGCGCAGCTTCTGGTCGGGATGGTGCGGGGGCAGGTCCGGCCCCAGGACGGCCAGGGCCGCGGGCGCCTCGCCGCCCCTCGGGGCCGCCGCATCGTCCCGTGCGGGGGACGCGAGCGCAGCGTCCCGCACGGTGATCCGCCGCCGCTGCGACAACAGGGCGATCGACGGCAGGTAGGACACCTGCGCCGCGTCCAGGACCAGTCGTTGCGGCGTGAGCGTGAGCGCACAGACCGGTACGAGGGCCAGCGCGCCCGTGGGCGCCAGCACCAGCGGCACCGGCGCCGGGGCCGTGCGCAGGGCTTCGCGCAGCACCTCGGGGAGCATCGCGGCGCCGAGCCCGTCGAAGATCCGCGACCACACCTGACCCGCGGTCAGGGATTCTCCCGCCACCGGGTCGTCGGCGCCCACGAGCATCAGGGCGCTGCCCCGCAGCCGCTTCGCCTGCGAGGGCGCCCCCGGCAGCCGGACGGGCAGGTGCCGGACCAGGTCCTCGTAGGGACCGGCGAACTCCGCGTGCACGGTGCGCTGGGCGTGCCAGTCGCCCGACGGGCTGCGGACCGCGTGATAGATCCACTCTCCGACCCGTGCGTAACTCCAGTACCACCCGCCCGGAAACATCGTCTCGATCTCGCCGTCGAGATCGACGGCCGCGGGCTCCTCACCGCCGACCCAGGAGGCGCGGCGCACCAGGATGGTCCGGTCGGTCAGCAGCGGGTCGGAGGACTGCGGATCCGGCGGCGCAGCCTTCCCGCCCGCGCCACCGGGGCCGGGGCCGAGCGCGGGCGGCAGGCCCGTGCTGGAGACCAGCGCGTCGAGCACCGCGCGCAGACGGCTGCCCCGTTCGTCCGACTCGACGGGCACGGACTGTGCGCGGATGATCTCCAGCAGCTCGCCGACCAGGGCCGGATCGGCCGCCGCGAGGTCCAGCGCGAGGGCGTAGGTGGAGGCGTGGGAGGCGACCCAGCGCGCCCGCCACTGGGTGGTGGGCAGCTGGTAGCGGACGCGCTGGACGGCGCCCAGGCTCTCCAGGGCGTTGCCCAGCGCTTCCTCGTGCATCCCGACGGCCCGCTGGATACGGGCGAGCGCGGCGTAGGCCTGGGACTCCAGCAGCGGCATCCGCGACCGGCTCAGGTGGCGCAGCACGTTGTCCATGAGCCCGGCGGCGTAGACGTAGCGCTCGTGCCGTCCGTCCTCGTCGACGCGGTCGGTCTCGGGATGGTCCTGCGGGTTCTCGATGATGTCCAGGTAGAGGGTGACCAGCAGCAGCACCTGCGCCGCGTGGTCCCCGACGGAGGCGCCCAGATCGGCCAGGCCGTCCTTCTGCTCGTACTGGCCCATCAGCTGTTCCACCACGCCGACCGTGTTGCCCGCGTCGTGCATCAGGCGCAGCACCAGCAGCTCCGTCCGGGCCAGCACGGCCAGGTTCCCGGCGCGCATCGCCGCGTGGCGGGTGCGGCACATGAGCCGGAGGCCTTCGACGCACCGGACGGAGTCCCGCGGGTCCGCGGTCAGGGCCTCGGTCATGCGCAGTTCGGCCTCGGCGGCCCAGTAACGGGCCCGGCGGCCCTGCCCCAGCAACTGGACGGCCTCCCGCCAGCGCGCTTCCGCGGCCGCGGGCTGACCCGCGGCCAGCAGGACGTCCCCGGCCTGCAGCGCGCACCAGCCGCGGATCCCGGGCGGCGCGGCCGCCGCGAGGGCGCGGGCTTCCTCCGACAGCACCATGGCCGACTGGAATTCGAGCCGGGCGACGGCGGCCAGGGCCCGGCACTGCACGAGGACCGGCCCGACCCGGTCCGGCAGCGGTTCGCCGCCGTCTCCGAGGAACCACTCGGTCCGGGCCCGGTCGTCATGGGTCGCCTTGTCCACGGCGAGGACCACACGGGCCGCCGTACTGTCCCACATGGCGCGCAGCAGGAAGAACCGGCCCAGGAACCGTACGGGGCTGTCGGCGGGTGCCTGGGACGTGATGCCGAGCCGCAGCATCGACAGCGACAGCCGCACGAGGGCGACGAGCGCGGCGGCGGGCAGGGCGGCGATCAGCAGGGCAGGGCCGGTCCAGGCGGCCCAGAGGAGGACGCCGGCGAGTGAAGCGCCGGCCAGGGGCCTGCGCCAGCCGGTCAGGGCCCACGCCGTCACCGGGAAACAGACCGCGGCCCAGCCGGGAGCGGACAGCAGCAGACACGCCGTCACCGTCAGCGCCACGACGGCCGAGCGGACCGCGAGGACCTTCCACCACAGGGTGCGTTCGAGAGCGGCGAACAGATCGCACTCGTACAGCCCGATGCGGGTCCTCCCCGACCGGCCGGCCCGGGCCAGCCACCAGGACACGGCGAAACGGGGGAGCAGCCCGAGCAGGGTCCATGGACGGAGCCCCTTCGAGAACAGCCCCGACAGGGGGATCGCGTCCTCGATGATCGCTTCGTCGTGGTCGAGCCGGTTGCGCTGCGCGAGCCAGTCGCGCAGCCCGTCCTCGGCGTCCGGGCCGAACGGATCGAAAACCGAGATGTTCACTCCGGCGCCAGCTTCCCCGTCAATTTCAGCGTCCGGTAGAAGGTGGCCGCCCGGCGGTCCTCCCGGCGGTCGGCCCTGATGTCCTTCTCGGTGAGAGCCGGATCGGCCATGTCGCTCTTGACCAGGAGCAGCAGGAGCCGGCCGTCGAGCAGGTCGAACACCCGGTTCGCCAGGGCGAGCAGGGCCAGCCACCAGGGGATGCCGAGAACCGCCGTCGCCACGAGGAGGGCGAGGTCGACGGCCAGCCGGGCCCCGGGCGAGAGGTACTGCCGCCGGGCCAGCTGGCTCGCGAGCCAGAGCGCGGACCAGGCAGTCACCGTGAGGGTGGCCCAGGCCGTGGCGGCCAGCGTGCACAGGATCACCAACTGGGCCCAGAGCCGCACCCGGACGTGCAGACGGATGAGATGGGCCTGCACCCGTGAGCTGATGTGTGCGACTCCGCTGTTCTCGGACCGCATGCCGATGCTCCGCGCCGTCCGCTTGCCCCGCCGCCGCTCCCGGGTCTCGAAGGAGTACGCCGCGGGGCGGTCCGGGCGGCCGGGCGAAAGGATCGGCCCCCGGTCGGACGGCTGCCGGTCCAGGGCGCAGACCCGGTGGCGTTCCGTCATGGCGCTGCGCAGCACGGCCCGTTCGGTCAGCCCCGTCCCGCGGAGGAACCGGCGTACGTCCTCGTCGTCCGCGCGGGCCTCCAGGCAGACGAGCAGGAGATGGGCGGTGTCGGCGGAGCCGTCCCCGGTCCGCCCCGTCCAGTACGCCAGCCTGCCGAGCGCGGCCGACGCGGCGGGGGAAAGGGGCACCACCCGGGTCCGGCCGTTCATGCCGGCCTCCGCGGCGGCGACCGCGTCGGTCGCCTCCTCGGTGAGGAAGTGGTGCGCGGCCAGGGACTTCATCACGAGCCGGGACCGCGAGGAGGGATCGCCCGAGCTCATCGACGCGTGCAGCAGGTGCATGAGTCCGACCGGTTCCCCCTCGCCGTCGGCCAGGGCCTGCGCGACCTCGACGCACCTGGTCAGAGCGGGAGTCCGGCGGGCGGAGGGTGATGCGCCACCCCGGGGCGGCTGCGCGGTCATGGGGCGGTTCGGTCTTCGAGCGGGCCGGACTGCGCGGGGACGCAGTCGGTCCAGCTGACGGGCGCGAGCTCCAGTTCCACGGGCTCGTCGGACCCTCCATGGAGGCCTGCCTCGTCCTCGTATTCCTCCTCGTCGTCGTCCTCGTCGGAACGGAAGACCAGTTCCGGCGGGCCCACCAGCCTCCTGCGCAGCTGTACGGCCTGGAACAGCGGGGTGGCGCCGTCCGGGGCGAGCACGCTGGCAGCGATCCCGGACTTGGCGGTGACCGAGTAGTTCCCGATGGCGCCGGCGACCGCCAGTGGTCCGCCCAGGCTGCCCGCGCGAACCCGGAGGTTCATCTGGGCGCCGTGCTGCTCGGAGACGAGGATGGCGGTGGGGCCGGTGCGCACGACCTCGGTCACGACGACGTACTCGGTGCGCCACGTCTTGTTCGCGTACCGCTCGCGAAGCGCCTCCTGGAGTGCGAGCAGGTTCCCGATGGTCTCCTGTACGCAGCCCGATGCCTGGAAGAGCGTGGCTCCGCCCCGGTCGAAGGTGATGGACAGGTTGGTCATGACATCGGCCGCGGGGTCGTCCACGCGGGTGCCGGCGGTCACCGCGACACAGTCGGCCGAGGAGTAGTCGAGATCGACGGTCTTGCTCTCGGCGCCCCTGGTGAACGGGATGCCCAGTTCGTCGAGCGTGGTGACCTTTCTGAACCTGTGCTGCGAGATGAGGCCGACATCGCCCAGCGCGAGGGGGGTGGAGGGGAGCCAGCAGGCGAGGTACTTGTACTTCTTGTGCAGCTCACGCGTGTACCGGTCGGGGATGGAACTCATGTCTGGCCTGGCCTCTCGCGCCGAATACTCCGTGAAACGAAGGGAGTTGGGACTCGGCCATCAGGCTAGGGGGAGTGGGGCGGCCTTGTCCTGCGATACGGGACGGGGGCGCTGCCCGAACGTGCGGGCGAACCCGGGCGGACAGCCGGGGCTGCCGTGCAGGGCCTGGGCCGTGGAGGGGTGCGGTACGGCCGATCAGAGGGGGGAAGGGCACTCCTTCGAGGGAACCGGGCGGCCGCAGCCAGTCGGTGGGGCACTCGGCTGCCGAAGAAACTGTGTCGGCCCCAGCCGGGGCCGTGCGGCACCGCGGTGCCGCTGGCAGTTGCGAGGAGATGTACACGTGATGCGTGTGTGGAAGAGCGCGGGCCTTGCCCTGGCGGTCGGTCTGGCGGTCCTCGGCGGTGCGTCCTCGGCCTCGGCGGACGCCGAGGCTCACGGGATCGCGGCGGGCTCGCCCGGTGTCCTGTCGGGCAACCTGATCCAGATCCCGATTCACATCCCGATCAACGTCTGCGGTAACAGCGTGAACGTGATCGGTGCGCTGAACCCGGCCGGTGGCAACGTCTGCGTCAACACCTGAGGTTCCTGATCCCCACTCGTCCCGTCCCGGCGCTCGCTGCCGGGGCGGGACGAGGTCGTATGCGGACGCGGCCCCGGCCGCGTCCGCATCCCTCACGAGGTCAAGAGGCCCGCCCGTACCGGACGTTCCCGCTCCAGATCCGTTCGAGCCGTACGCGGGTGCCCGGGCGGGGGGCGTGCCAGATCTTGTCGTCGCCGGCGTAAATGCCCACGTGTTCCATGGTCGAGCCTCTGGGGAAGAACACCAGATCGCCGGGCGTGCGGTTCCGCCGGGAAATGTGCGAGGTTTCCTCGTACTGCTGGTCCGCGGTGCGCGGAAGTTGTCTGCCCGCTTTCTTGAAGGAATAGAGCGTCAGGCCCGAACAGTCGAACCGTTTGGGTCCTGTGGCGCCGCGGGCATAAGGTGCGCCTTCCTTGGAAGCGGCCACGGCCAATGCCGTGACCCCGTACGGCGCGGCCGCGTCGGCGGGCGAGGCGGGGCCGGCCGAGGCGCCGACGGTCAGCAGGAAGAGGAGCAGAAAAGCCCGGGGTAGAGGGAATCTTGCGGCGCGGCGAACAGGGTGCTGAGCCTGTCGGGCCTTACGGGAGCCGGTCCTTGAGACGGACATCGAGTTACCTCCGCGTTCGGGTGTGGGGGACGGTCGGTCGAATACGTCGAAGTCCTGCTTTCGGTGACCTAGGTCCTGGCGGCGGCGGCCGACCAGTTTTCTCCGATGCCGCCCGCAATTCACTTTCGACATGGGTTGAGTTGTATCGGTTCTGCAACAAATCCGCGAATTTATGGCAAACATATCCGACTGGCGTGTCCGACGTGCAATTCAGGGCCGGGTAGTTCGCGTGGTGCGGTTGACCGGGCCCGGCGGACGTCGCCAGACTCGATTGCCCGTGACCTCCGGCATCCGGACCGGGCGACCACCTCACGAGCAGGGGACGTTGTGACTGGACAGGTAATTCCGCACGAGGTGCAGGGCAGCGGCTCCCGGCACGCGCTCGTGCTCCACAACTGGTTCGGCGACCGGTCGAGCTTCGACCCGATGCGCGAGTACCTGGACGGCGACGCGTTCGGCTACGCCTTCCTGGACTGCCGGGGATACGGGGAGGCCATCGACACCGAGGGAGCCTTCACCATGGAGGAGGTGGCCGCGGACGCCCTCGCCGTGGCCGACCACCTGGGCTGGGACACCTTCTCCGTCATCGGCCACTCCATGGGCGCCAAGGCGGCCCAACTGATGCTGCTGGACGCCCCGGCGCGCGTCCGCTCGATCGTCGCCGTCTCGCCCGTGCCCGCGTCCGGCTTCCCGCTCGAAGGGGAAGCGTGGGAGCTGTTCGCCGGTGCGGCGAAGAACCCCGGCAACCGCAGGGCGATCATCGACAACACCACCGGCGGAAAGCGCGACGACGCCTGGCTGGACGCCATGGTGAGCCGCTCGGTGGGGAACTCGTCGGCGACGGCCTTCCGCGCGTACCTGGACTCCTGGTCCCGTGACGACTTCCACGAGCACGTGAAGGACCACCCCGTCCCCGTCCTCCTCGTCGCCGGTGTGAACGACCCGGCGCTGGGACCCGAGGCCATGCGGGCCACCTGGCTGCGGTGGTACCCCAATGCCGAGCTCGAAGTGCTCCCGGACGCGGGCCACTACGCGCCTGAGGAGAGCCCCGAGGCCCTCGCCGCGCTCGTGGAGGGGTTCCTCGGCCGCTGAGGGCCGTGGGCGAGGGATCCGCGGGGCCGAGCGGGACCGCGTCCGGTGCGCGCACCTCCGTACGTCCGTGCGTCCGCGGCGGGATCACGGATCCCGCCGCGGACGCGGCCTCAGTCGCCGATGTCCCGACTGCGGAAGTCTTCCAGCGTCTCGCGCCGCACGAGGAGCCTGGCCGCGCCCTCGTGGACCGCGATGACCGCCGGGCGGCCCACGAGGTTGTAGCCGGATGCCATCGACAGCTGGTAGGCGCCCGCCACCGGGACGGCGAGCAGATCGCCGGGGCGGATGTCGTCCGGCAGTTCGACGTCGGCGGCGAGGATGTCGCCCGCCTCGCAGTGCCGGCCGACGACGGTGGCCGTGCACGGCGCGGCCGTGGAGCCGCGGCCGATCAGGCGGGGCGCGTAGCGCACCCCGTACAGCGCGGGCCGCGGGTTGTCGCTCATCCCGCCGTCGACGGCGACGAACACCCGCTCGCCGGTGTGCTTGACGGCGAGGACCCGGTACAGCGCGACCCCCGCCGGACCGGCCACGGCCCGCCCGGGCTCGATGACGAGCCGGGGAACGGTGAGTCCTGCGGCGGCGCAGCCCCGGGCGAGCTCGGTACGCAGCCTCCCGGCGAGCGCGGTGATGTCGAGGACGGGCTCGCCCGGCCGGTAGGCGATGCCGTGGCCGCCGCCCATGTCCAGCTCGGGCAGGCAGATCCCGTGCGTGTCGCGGATGCGCGCCATCAGCCCCACCATCCGCCGCAGGGCCACCAGGTAGGGCTTCACGTCGGTGATCTGCGAGCCGATGTGGCAGTGCAGGCCGGTCAGTTCGAGCCGCGGCTGGCCGAGGATCCGCTTGACGGCGTGCTGCGCGCCCCCGTCGGTGAGGGAGAGGCCGAACTTCTGGTCGTCCGTACCGGTGCGGATCTTGTCGTGGCCGCCGGCCGAGACCCCCGGTACGACCCGCACCATGACCTTCTGGCGCCCGTCGGGGCCGACGGCGGCCGCGATCCTGGCGATCTCGGACGGACTGTCGATGACGATCCGCCCCACGCCGAGGCGCAGCGCCGCCTCCAGGTCACGGGGCGATTTGGCGTTGCCGTGCAGCACGATGCGATCGGGCGGGAAGCCGGCGGTGACGGCGAGCTCCAGCTCCCCGGCCGAGCACACGTCCAGGCCCAGCCCTTCCTCCTGGACCCAGCGGACCATGGCGCGGGACAGGAACGCCTTGGCGGCGTACAGCACGTCGGCGTCGGGGAATGCGTCCCGATAGGTCCGGCAGCGCCCGCGTACCTCGCCTTCGTCCAGTACGTAGGCCGGTGTGTCGAACCGGTCGGCGATCTCGGTGAGGGGGACTCCGCCGACGGCCAGGCCGCCGTGCGGGAGCGGGGTCGTGGACGCGGGCCAGATGGACAGTTCGCCGGCACCGGCCGGCATCTCGGAGAGGACGGCGATGGTCATGTGCGATCCCCTTCAGGCCGTCCTGGCCGTGGTCTCGGGTGCCGAAGGGACCGGCGGGACCGGTGGGACCGGTGGGACCGGCGGGAGCTGGGGGACCGGTACGCCGACCGGGACGGTGGCCGCCGCCGCGGCGACCGGGGGAGCGGTGAGGGCCGGGTCGACGGTCAGCAGGTGCACTCCGAGCGGTTCGGCCATCGCCCGGAGCGCGGCTTCCGAGAGCCGTATCCAGGGCTGCTCCGTGCCGAGCGCGGCGGCGAGCCGGTCCGGGCTCGTGAAGCCGACGGCGGTACGCGTTCCCAGCGGGGTGCGGAACAGCCGCACCACCAGGTGCGCTCCTACGGGCCGGGCGGGCACGTACAGCGGCCCGGCCGGGGTCCGTTCTTCAGGCTCGGGGTCGTCGTCGTACAGGAACAAACACATGGGGCCCTCCCTGAGGAACCACGAATGGCGACTGGTGCCCCGGGCGCGGGGAGGCGGTCCGGGACGCACCTCGAAGGTATCCCCGTATCCGCGCGCCGACGGCCACCCCGTAACGCGACCCATACGCCGACTGGCCGAGTCCTGACGCATCGTTGATGCCCGCGCAAGGGGGCGTGAGAGCGACGAGGGGGCGCGTGGTGGTGCGTGAGATCTCGACCTGATCACAAGGCGTCCGAGCCCGGACCATTCCTTTTAGGTGTGCCTTACCTAAGTTGTATGGTGACGCGGTCGGATCGGCGATCGGGAGGCAAGTGGTGTCCTTAGGTGACGTCCGTCTGGTGGCGGACGATCTGGACGTCGGGCACGCGGGTCGCCCTGTCCTGAAACAGGTGAGCCTGACGCTGCGGGCCGGCGCGATCACCGTACTGGTAGGCCCCAACGGCTGCGGCAAGTCGACCCTTTTGCGCACGGTGGCCGGTCTCCTGCCGCCGATCGGCGGCGAAGTGCGCATCGACGGCGAACCCCTTCGCCGGCTCGCCCGGCGCACGCTGTCCCAGCGCCTGGCGTTCCTCCCGCAGACCTCGCACGCTCCGGCCGGGGTGACGGTACGTGAGCTCGTACGCCACGGCCGGTACGCCCATCGCGGCGCGCTCGCCCGGCACACCGGCGAGGACACCGAATCCATCGAGTGGGCGCTCGACGTCACCGACGCGGCCCCGCTGATGGACCGCCGACTCGACGAACTGTCGGGCGGTGAGCGCCAACGGGCCTGGCTGGCCATGGTGCTGGCGCAGCGCGCGGGGGTCCTGCTGCTGGACGAGCCCACCACCTACCTCGACATGCGCCACCAGTTCGAAGTGCTGGACGTGGTGCGGCGACTGGCCCGGGAACACGGCATCGCCTGCGGGGTGGTGCTGCACGACCTGATGCAGGCGGCGGCTTACGCGGACGAGGTGGTCGTCGTCGCGGACGGCGCGATCGCCGCGTCCGGGGCACCGCAGGACGTGCTGACCCCGGACGTCATCCACCAGGCCTTCGGCCTGCGGGTCGCCGTCGTCCGCGATCCGCGGACCGGATACCTCGCCTGCTTCCCGCAGCGCTCCGACGCAGATGCCGAAGCCGGCGCCGATTCCGGCGCCGAGCCCGCCGCCACGTCCTGAACCCGCACACAAGGAGAGTCCCACCATGCAGAGGATCCTGCGCGCCCTCGCGACGAGCGGTACGGCCGCGGCGCTCATGCTGTCGGCCGCCGGCTGCGGTTCCGGTACGGCCGGTGACGCGGCGGGCGGCAAGCCCGCCGCGGACAAGCAGGCGATCGGCAAGATCACCGTCGACACGGCGCAGGGCCAGGTTGCCCTGGACAAGCCCGCGACGAAGGTGGTGACGCTGGAGTGGACGTACACCGAGGAACTCGTCGCCCTCGGCGTCACCCCGGTGGGCAACGCCGACAACAAGGGCTACGGCACCTGGATCACCGCGAAGGGCGCCGGCCTCGCGGAATCCGTGACCGACGTCGGCAGCCGCAACGAGCCCAGCCTGGAGAAGATCAGGGCGCTCCAGCCCGATCTCATCGTGATCGACGACGACCGGTCGAAGGCGAACCTCAAGGCCCTCCAGGGCATCGCCCCGGTCGTGTCGTTCAAGTACACGACCAAGCCCCAGCTCGACACGATGAAGAAGAACTTCACCGAACTGGCCAAGGCGTTGGGCAGGGAGGACAAGGCGGCCGAGGTCACCCGGCAGATCGACACCAAGGCCGCCGACCTCAAGGGGCGGCTGGACAAGGCGGGCAAGGGCGGCCTCAAGTACGCCGCCGCGCAGGGCTTCACGGCCAACGGCACCGCCTCGATCCGGATGCTCACCGACGACGCCATCGCGCCCCAGGTGCTCAACCTCGCGGGGCTGAAGAACGGCTGGAAGGGCGAGCCCGACGCGTGGGGCATGACCACCGTCGGCGTCGAGGGCCTGACCAAGGTCGAGCAGGGCGCGACCTTCCTGTACGTCGCCAGCCAGAAGGACAACCCGTTCACCGGCGACCTCGCGGGCAACGCGGTCTGGAAGGGGCTGGAGTTCGTGAAGAACGACAAGGTCCTGCCGCTCGACCCCGGGACCTGGCTGTTCGGCGGCCCGCTGTCGGCGCTGCACATCCTCGACGAGACCGGCAAGGCTCTGAAGGTCTGATGACTTCCCCCGCCCGTCCGCTGCGCCCTGCCCGTCCGCTCGCCCCCGCAACCGCGCTCGGCCGCAGCCCGCGTGCCGTGCTCGTGGGTTGCGCGCTGGCGCTCGTCCTGTGCCTGGTCACCGTCGTCCACCTCGGTCTGGGGGCCTCCGGGGTGGGCATCGGCGACATCGTGGACCTGCTCGCGGGCCACGGCGAGCCCCACACCCGCGACGTCCTGGTCGGCAGCCGCCTGCCGCGCACGCTGACCGGCCTGGTCGTCGGCGTCGCGCTCGGTGTCTCCGGGGTCCTCGTCCAGGGCGCGACCCGCAATCCGCTGGCCGCTCCCGACACCCTGGGCGTCAACGCCGGCGCCTACTTCGCCGTCGTGCTGGTGGCGTTCACCGGGGTGAGCCTGGGCCCGCTGCCCGCCGGAGGCGCCGCCTTCCTCGGCGGCCTCCTCGCGATCGCCCTCGTCTACCTGCTCAGCAGCAGGGGCGTGCTCACGCCGGGACGGGTCCTGCTCGCCGGGGCGACCGTCGCACTCGCCGGCACGGCGGCCGCCGAGTTCCTGCAGATGCTCGACCTCCAGGCGACCCGGGGACTGTTCTTCTGGGGCAACGGCACCCTGATGCAGTCCGGGCTCGCGCGGCCGCTGACGCTCGGCGCGGTCGTCGCCCTGGGCGCGTCGGCGGCGCCGCTGCTGGCGCGCCCGCTGGACCTGCTGGCGCTGGGCGACGAGACGGCCGAGGCGATGGGTGTACGCGTGGAGCGCATCCGTCCCGCCGCCTTCCTCATCGCGGTACTGCTGTCCGCCTCCGCGGTGTCGCTGGCCGGACCGATCGGCTTCGTCGGACTCATCGCGCCCGTCATGGTGCGGCAGTTGGGCATCCGGAGGCACGCCCTGCTCATCCCGATGGCGGCGGTGCTGGCCGCCACGGTGCTCCTCGCGGCGGACGCCGCGGCGCAACTGGCCGTGCCGCCGTCCGCCGTCTACACCTCGGAGATCCCGGTCGGCGTGGTGACCGCGCTGATCGGAGGCCCGGTCTTCATGCTGCTCGCGCGCCGGGTGAGCACCGGCGACGCCGACACCGGTGCCGCGGTCACGGTCTCGGGCGGCCGCCGGACCCCCGCCTACACCGTGGCGATCGGGAGCGGGATCCTCGCGCTGGGAGTCGCGATGGCGCTGTCCCTGCGGGTCGGCGACGTCGAGATCGGCTGGAGCGAGCTCGGCTCGGCGCTGGCCGGGTCCGCCGGGCAGGTCACCGAGGCCGTGGTCTCGTACCGGCTGCCGCGCATCCTGGTGGCCGCCCTGGCCGGCGCCTGCCTGGCCGTGGCGGGCGCGGCCGTGCAGGCGGTCGTACGCAACCCGCTCGCGGAGCCCGGGCTCGTCGGCGTGACCGGCGGGGCCTCCCTCGGCGCCGTCCTGGTCATCCTCGTCGTGCCCTCGGCGCCGGCGGCCGCCCTGCCCGCCGCCGCGGGAATCGGCGGTGTGCTGATGCTCGCCCTCGTGCTCCTCGCGGCCCGGGGGAGCAGGGAGGGAGGACGCGCCGGTCTGGACCCGACCCGGGTGGTCCTGGTCGGGCTCGGCGCCGCCGCCACCTCGATGGCCCTGGTCAACATCATGGTCGTCGGCGCGCAGATGAACATCTCGGCCGCGCTCGGCTGGCTCGCCGGCAGTACGTACGCCCGTGACTTCACCGCCCTCGGCTGGCTCGCCCTGCCGGCGCTGGCCGCGATGCTGCTGGTGATCGCCGCGAGGCCGGTGAACCTGCTCGCCCTCGGCGACGAACTGCCGCGCGCGCTGGGCCTGGACCTGGGACGGGCCCGGCTGCTCGTGCTGGGCGCGGGCGCCGTACTGGCCTCCGGTACGGCCGCGGCGGTGGGCGCGGTGGGTTTCGTCGGGCTGGTCGCCCCGCACCTGGCCCGGCGCATCGTCGGCAACAGCACGGCGCGGATGGTGCCGATGGCGGCGGTCCTGGGAGCCGTCCTGGTCGTCTCCTCGGACGCGCTCGGCCGCTGGCTGCTCGCGCCGACCGAGATTCCCGTGGGCATCGTCACCGCGCTGGTGGGTGCCCCGTACCTGGTGTGGCTGCTGCGCCGGAGTCAGGAGGTCTGAGTCACCGAGGACGAGCGGCGCCCGGGGGAGCCGAGACCGCACGCCTCGGTCCTGAGCGTGCGCGCCGCGAGCACGCCGAGCACGCAGACGAGGGCGGAGGCCAGGCAGACGGCGGTGAAGGCGCCGGAGAAGGCCGACCGGGCGATCGGCCGGAGGGCGGGTTCGAGCAGTTCGAACCGCCCGGTCTCCACGGCCGCCCGTGCCGGTACGAGGCCGTCGGCACCGGCCGTCGGCCCGGACCCGTGGCCGGTCCCCAGCCCGGACTCCAAGCGGGCCGAGAACAGCGCCCCGAAGACGGCGACACCGGCCGCGGTGCCGAGCGGGTAGCAGGCGTTCGTCAGCCCGGAGGCCATCCCGGCCCGATCGGCGGGCACCGCGCCGACGGCCACCCCCATCAGCGGCGGGAAGATGACCGCCCCGCCGGCGCCGAGCAGCACCAGTCCCCAGGCCGTGGCGGCCGGCCCGGCGTCCGCCCCCGCGGCGGCGGCGAGTGCGAGCAGGCCCAGCGCCTGGAGGGCGAAGCCGGCGGCGACGAGCTGTCCGGGAGCGAAGGCCGTCTGCAGCCGTGCGACGAACAGGCCCGCCACCAGCAGACTGCCCGTCAGCGGCAGCAGGTACAGGCCGACTTCGAACGCGGACAGGGCATGGGCGCTCCGCAGCCAGAGCGTGGTGAAGGCGAGTACGCCCAGACTCGACATCCGGGCGAGGAATCCCAGTACGGCCGCCCCGGAGAAGGCGCGGATCCGCAGCAGTGCCATGTCGATCAGCCCGTCGCCACCGCGCTGGCTGGCGACCAGGGCCCCGGCGAGCACGATTCCGGCCGCGGCGGAGCCGAGTACCTGCGGCGCCGTCCAGCCCGCCTGCGGGCCGGTGACCAGCGGATAGTGCAGCGCCAGGAGCGCGGCCACACCGAGGGCCGCGCCCACCGGATCCAGGCGTCGGCGCGTCTGGTGCGGTGCGGCGGACTCCGGCATACGGGCCAGCGCGCCCGCCACGACCAGGACCCCGATCGGGACGTTGACGAGGAAGATCCACCGCCACCCGAGCGTCTGCACGAACAGACCGCCGACCACCGGCCCCAGCGCCCCCGCGGCGGAGGCGACGGCCGCGAACGCGGCGATCGCGCGCTGGCGGCGGACGCCTTCGTACGCCGCCGCCAGCAGGGCGAGCGTGGGCGCGAACACCAGGGCGCCGCCCAGGCCTTGGGCCGCCCGGGCGGCGATGAGCGTGCCGGTGCCGGGCGCCAGTCCGCATCCGGCCGAGGCGAGGGTGAACAGAGCCATCCCGGCGGCGAACACGGTCCGTCGCCCCACGCGGTCGGAGAGCGCCCCCGCGGTGAGCAGCAGGGCTCCGAAGGCCAGCGAGTACGCCGACACCGTCCACTGCACCCGGCCGAGCCCGGCATCCAGGTCCCGGGCGATGTCCGAGAGGGCGACGTTCACGACGGTCACGTCCAGGGTCATGACCACGCCACCGGCGCTGACCAGGGCGAATGTCCATCGGGGAGTGCGACGGCAGGAAGGCACCGCTGATCACCTCGAAGAAGGATCCTGAAGAAGAGGATGGTTTGGTTAGCCTAACCTAATCAATTCGCTGACGGTACGTCATGCGCGCTGGATGGCCGGAAGTTGGGCTTGTTGGTTAGGTGAGGCTTACCTAATCTAGCCCCTGTCTGGGTCTCCCTCACCCGGGCGAGCCGATTCAGCGACCACGGAGCCCTTTGATGCCCATCCCCCCCGACCATCCCGTACCCGCCCTCGCCGAAGTGGCCCCCGAGGCCTGGCGGGAGGCCAACCGCCGGCTCCTCGCCAAGGCGCTGGGCGAGTGGTGTTTCGAGGACATGCTCAAGGCCCAGGAGACCGGAGACGGCGGCTACCGCGTCGATCTCGACAGCGGTACGACCTACGCTTTCAGCGCCGCGCCCGGTGCGTTCGGGTGGCTGCGGGTCGACGCGGGCTCCATCACCCGCACCGCCACCAGCATGCTCGGCAACGCGGTGGCCGAACCGGCCTGGGACGCCCTGCAGTTCCTTCTCGAAGCGGCATCGACCCTCGGCAGCGACGCCTCGACGATCGCCACCTACTTCACCGAGCTGTCCGCCACGCTCGCGGTCGACGCCGCGCGCATCACGCACGGCGGCGAGACCGTGGCCGAGCTGCGCGCCCTCGGCCACACCGAGCTGGAGTGCCGGATGACGGGGCACAACCTCCTCGTCGCGAACAAGGGCCGCATCGGCTTCTCGGCCACCGACGTACGGGAATACGCCCCCGAGTCGGCCCGCCCGCTCAGGCTCCGCTGGCTGGCCGTACACCGCGGTCTCGCCGAGTTCCGCGGCACCTCGGAGCTGTCCGAGCAGGAGATCCTGGCCCGTGAGCTGGACGAGGAGACCCGGACCCGCTTCACCGCGGTCCTGGAGGCGGCGGGAGTCGACCCGCAGGGCTACGTGTGGATGCCCGTGCACCCCTGGCAGTGGGATCACGCCGTCCAGATCCTGCACGCGGCCGACGTGGCGCAGCGCCGCGTCATACCGCTGGGCGACACCACGGACGCGTACCTGCCGGGCCAGTCCATCCGCACCATGGCCAACGCCACCAGCCCCGACCGGTACGACGTCAAACTTCCGCTGAAGATCCTCAACACCCTCGTCTGGCGCGGCATCCCGCCGCACTGCACCATGGGCGCCCCCGTCGTCACCCAGTGGCTGCGCGGACTCGTGGAGCGCGACGCGTTCCTCAGCCGTGAGTGCCGGACCGTCTTCCTCGGCGAGGTCGCCTCCGTCACCGTCCGCCACCCCTACCTGTCCACGCTCCAGGACGCGCCCTACCAGCACCTGGAGACCCTGGGCTGCATCTGGCGGGACTCGGTCACCGCCCGCAAGGACCCGGACGAGAAGGTCCGCACCTTCTCCTCGCTGCTCCACGTCGACCACACCGGCGACGCGTTCGTGGCCGAACTCGTCCGCGCCTCCGGCCTCGAACCGCAGGAATGGCTGCGCCGGCTCTTCGACACGCTGCTCGTCCCGATCCTGCACGTGCTCTACCGGTACGGAGTCACCTTCAACCCGCACGGCCAGAACACGCTCATCGGCTACGACGCGAACGACGTCCCGGCCCGCCTCTACCTGAAGGACTTCGTCGACGACGTGTGCGTGTCCTTCACCGACGTGCCCGAGCGCGGACCGGAGCCGGACGGCCACGACCACGTCCTGCCCCGCAAGCACCCCTCCGTCATCAAGCAGCACGTCATGGACCAGGTCTTCGTCGGCCACTTCCGCTACCTCGCCCCGCTCTGCGCCGAACAGCTCGGCGTACCGGAGAAGGCGTTCTGGCGCATGGTCCGCCGGACGATCCTCGACTTCCAGCGCCGCTTCCCCGAACTGGCCGACAGGTTCGCCGAGTACGACCTGCTCACCCCGCAGATCCCCCGGTACGGGCTCAACCGCGACCGGATCGTGGTCACCCGGTACGGCGACCGCGCCCTGCGCCACGCGCTGTACCCGAACGGCACGCACCCCAACCCGCTGGCAGAAGCCTGAGGAGGCCAGGGCGTGATACCGCTCACCGAGGCACCACCCGCGACGTTCGCCCTCCCGCCCTCCTACCCGCGCTCCCTGCTCGCCGGGTCCCGTGAGGGTCTGGCCGGGGTCTCCGCCGCGCTGGCAGACGCGGTCGGCACCGTGCGCGAAGCCCGCCGTCCCACGGGACCGGTACCGGCCGGCAGGCCCCGCGACGTCCTCGCGGCGGCGGCCGGGACACTGGGACCGGCCCGGCTCCCCGCCGAGGGGCTCGGCGCCGAAGCCGCGCTCAGGCTGCTGGCCACCGTGCTGGTCGAGCACGGCATCGATCTGGCCCACCCCCGCGCCGCGGCCCACCTGCAGCCGCCCCCGCTGGCGGTCGCCGTCGCCGCGGACACCCTGGCGAGCGCGGCCAACGCCTCCCTGGACACGTACGATTCCGGCCCGTCGGCCCTCGCCGTCGAGCGCTGGCTCATCGGCGTACTGACCGGCCTCGCCGGACTGGGGGAGCGGGCCGACGGCGTCCTCACCCCGGGCGGCTCGCTGTCCAACCTGCTGGGCCTGCTGCTGGCCAGGGACGCCGCCGCCCTCCGGCTCGGTGTCGACGTCCGGGAGGACGGGGTGGCCGCCCTCCCCGGACCGGTCGTGTTCTGCTCGGAACTCGCCCACTTCTCGGTTCAACGGGCCTGCGCCGTCCTCGGGCTGGGCGAGCGGGCCGTGCACCTCGTACCCACCGACGAGCGCCGGCGGATGCGGCCGGCGGCGCTGGCCGCCGCCCTGGACGGACTCGGCCCCGGCCGGACGCCGCTCGCCGTCGTCGCGACCGCCGGCACCACGGACTTCGGCTCCGTGGACCCGCTCCCGGAGCTCGCCGAGATCGCCGCGGGACACGGCACATGGATGCACGTGGACGCCGCGTACGGATTCGGCGCCCTGTTCTCCGAGCGGCTGGCCGGCCGCCTGGCCGGACTGGAACTGGCCGACTCCATCACCCTCGACCTGCACAAGACCGGCTGGCAGCCCGCCGCCACCAGCGCTCTGCTCGTGTCCGAAACGACCGCCTTCACCGCCCTCGACCGGGAGGTCGCCTACCTCAACCCGGCCGACGACTCCGACGCAGGTTACGACGGCCTGCTCGGCCGCAGCCTGCAGACCACCCGGCGGGCCGACGCCGTGAAGGCCGCCGCCACCCTGCTGGCGTACGGCCGCACCGGAATGGGCCGGATGGTCGACGTCTGCCACGGCCTCGCCCGGCACGCCGAGCGCCGCATCATCGCCGAACCGGAACTCGAACTGGTCTCGCCCGCCGAACTGACCACCGTGGTCTTCCGCTACCGGGGCGCCGGCAGCCCCGGCGCCGCCGACCGCCTCAACGGCGACCTGCGCAGACGGCTCCTGGAAACGGGCAGCGCCCTGATCGGGCGCACCGAGGTCCGCGCCGCCGGACCGGGCTCCCCGGCGCGGGTGTGCCTGAAGTTCACCCTGCTCAACCCCACGGCCACCGTGGACGACATCGACGGCCTCGTGGACATCGTCCTCGACGCCGGCCGCACCTGTGAACGACTCGTAGAGGAGAGCGCCGCATGAGCACCACCGCCGCGGCTTCCACCCCTGTCCCCGCTCCCGTTGCCCCCGCACCGGTCGCACCTGCCGATCCGTTGCACGGCCCCGACGCCCGTGGCGCGGCCGAACACGCCCACATCGAGGCCCTGTTGCGCTGCTGGCTGCTGGAGACCGGAACACCGGTCACCGCCGGCCCGCTGCGGATCGAGCTCCCCGCCTCCGGACTGGCACTCGTCACCGAGGTGACCCACCGCTCGCCGACCGGCTGGCACCGCTTCGCCCCCGTCCGTCTGGAGGGACCCGGCGGCCCGCTCGGCGCGAGCGCCGATCCCGTCACCGCCGTCGCACTGCTCTCCACCGAGGCGGCCGTACGCGGCGCGGCCCGCCCCGGCGGCGTCCCGGCCGGCGAGGTCGCCGACCTGGTGGAACGCACCGCCGAGTCCGTACGCCGCGTCGCGTCCTTCCTCTCCGACCGGCGTGCGCACCCGCAGCCGCCCGCCGGGACCGACGGCTTCCTCGACTCCGAACAAGCCCTGTTGCTGGGCCACTTGAACCACCCCGCGCCGAAGAGCCGCGACGGCATCTCGGACAACGACGCGGCCGCCTTCTCGCCCGAGCTGCGCGGCTCCTTCCGGCTCCACTGGTTCGCCGCCGACGAGTCGGTGGTCTCGCACGACGCGGTGGACAAGGCCCCCTCCCTGGGCGGACAGGACACCGTCGCCCTCCTCGCCGACCTCGCCGGCCGCCGCCTGGACGACGGCCGTGTCCTGGTTCCCGCACACCCGTGGCAGGCCCGCGACCTGCTGCACCGCCCGCGCACCGCCGCCCTGATCGCCTCCGGCGCACTCGAACCGCTCGGCGAACTGGGCCCCGAGTGGTGGCCGACCTCCAGCGTGCGCACCGTGTACCGGCCGGACACCGACGTGATGCTCAAGCTCTCGCTCGGCCTGCGCCTGACCAATTCCCGCCGCGAGTCCACCCGTACGGAGCTGCGCCGCGGCCTGGAGATCAACCGGCTCCTCGACGCCGGGTACGCGGACGGCACCTTCCACGCCCACCCCGGCTTCGCCATCACACGGGACCCCGCCTGGCTCGCGGTGGACGAGCCGGGGCGCCCGGACGGGCCCGAGGTGACCGGCCTCGACGTCGCCGTACGCGAAGTGCCCCGCGCCGTCGCCGACCTGCGCTGCCTCGTGGGCCTGGTCGCACCCCGGCCGGGTCTGGGCCGCAGCAGGCTGGGGGAGCTGGTGTCCGGCCTCGGCCCCGGCGCCGCCGAGCAGTGGACCGCCGACTACACCGACCAGGTGCTGGTCCCCATGCTGCACCTGTACGCCGCCACCGGGATCGGCCTGGAGGCCCATCAGCAGAACACCCTCGTCCGGCTGGACGGCCGGGGCCGGGTGACCGGCGGCACGTTCCGCGACAACCAGGGCTACTACCTGGCCGCCTCGTACCTGCCCGGTCTGCTCGGGCGGCTCGGCGCGGCCTCCTCCACCCTGGCCGTGGTCGACGACGCCCTCGTCGACGACCGGCTGTCGTACTACCTGCTGCGCAACCAGGCCCTGTCGGTCATCGGCTGCCTCGCCGTCGACGGCCTCGGCGACGAGCGCGAGCTGCTCGCCGTACTCGCCGGCCGGCTGCGCGCCGCACTGCCCGCCCTGGTTGCGGCCGGACCCGACGGCGACCGCCTCGCCCGCCGCTGGCTGGAGGCCGACACCCTGCCCTGCAAGGGCAACCTGCTCACCCGGCTGCACGGAATCGACGAGGTCCTCGCCCCCCTCGACGCCCAGTCGGTGTACCTCGACGCCCCCAACCCCCTCCAGGAGGCCACGGCATGACCTCGGCGCAGCCGTTACACCAGGACGAGGACCAGCCCGGCGCCGTCGGATCCGCCGTCCCCGGCCCGCCGCTCCCGCGCCTGGACGGCCCCTGGTCGGCACGGGTCGCGCAGGCCCGGGGAGCCGATGCGGACCTCGTGCACGGCTGGATGCGGTCACCGCACATCGACGCCTTCTGGCACCAGGCATGGCCCCGCGAGCGCTGGGTGCGCGAGCTTGCGGGGCACCTCGCCGGCGACGCCGTTCTCCCCGTCCTGATCGGCCGGGACGGCCGGCCGTTCGCGTACATCGAGATCTACCGGGTGGCGCGGGACCGCCTCGCCGGCCACTACCCGCACCTGCCCCACGACCTGGGCCTGCACATCGCCATCGGCGAGGCGAGCCGCACCGGCCAGGGCCTCGGCCGGGCCCTGCTGCGCGCGCTCGCCGAGGGCCTGCTCACCGCCGACCCCGCGTGCACGCGGGTGGTCGCCGAGCCGGACGTGACCAACGCCCCCTCGCTGAAGGCGTTCGCCGCCGCCGGTTTCCGCCACGCCGGGGAGGTCACTTTCCCTGACAAGACCGCCGCGCTGCTCGTGCACCCGCGCCGGGAGGAGGACATGCCCCGATGAGCGAACCCACCAGCGAGCACGACGTGGTGGCCGTCGGCTGCGGCCCCTTCAACCTGGGGCTCGCCGCTCTCGCCTCGACGGTGGACGGCCTGGACCTGGTCGTACTGGAGGAGCAGCCCGAGCTCACCTGGCACCGGGGGATGATGTTCGCCGACGCCTCGATGCAGGTGAACTTCCTGGCCGACCTCGTCACCCTCGTCGCACCCGGCCATCCCCTGTCGTTCCTCACCTACCTCCACGACATGGACCGGCTCTACACCTTCACGGTGCGCGAGAACTTCTTCCCCTCCCGTCGTGAGTACGAGGACTACCTGCGCTGGGCGGCGGCGAAACTCTCCTCGGTGCGCTTCTCGCACCGCGCCGTGGAGGTCCACTGGGACGCCGCCGCCGAAACCTTCACCGTGCACGCCGTGCGCGGCGACGGCACACGCCTGCGGATGCTCGCCCGCAACCTTGTCCTGGGCATCGGCACGGCCCCGTACGTGCCGGACGCCCTCGCCGGCCTGCCGCCCTCACGACTGCTGCACACCGCCGACTACCTGTACCGGGCGTCCGACGTGGACGGTGCCGCGAAGGTCACGGTGATCGGCTCGGGCCAGTCGGGGGCCGAGGTCACGGCCGCCCTGCTGGGGCGCAACCTCGCGGGCGGACCGGCGGTGAGCTGGCTGACGCGCACCTCCTCGTTCGCCCCGCTGGACTACACCAAGATGGTCCTGGAGATGACCACCCCCGCGTACATGGAGTACTTCCACTCTTTGCCCGAGGAGGTACGGGACCGGCTGACCCGGGAGCAATGGCAGTTCTACAAGGGGATCTCCACCGACACCCTGGAGGAGATCCACGAACTGCTCTACCGCCGCCAGCTGGAGCACGGACTGGCCGAGGCGGAGCTGCGCTTCGGCATCACGGTGGAGTCGGCGGCCACGGATCCGGCGGGGCGGGCGGTGCTGACCTGCCGGCACCGCGACACGGGCCTGCTCTTCGAGCACACCACCGACCTCGTGGTGGCCGCCACCGGCTACCGGGGCCGCCCGCCCGCGTTCCTGAAACCGGTCGAGGACCTGTTGCTACGGGACGGACGCGGGCGCCACCGGGTACGCCTGGACCATTCCGTCGAGCTGGCGGAAGGGGTGACCGGCCGCGTCTTCGTGGCGAACGCCGAGACCCACAGCCACGGTGTCTCCTCGCCCAATCTGGACATCGGCGCGGTGCGCAACGCCACGATCCTGAACGCGGTCACGGGCCGGGAGGTCTACCGGCTGCCGAAGCGGAGCGCGTTCACGACGTTCGAGGCCCCGCGACGGACGCTCCGGGCAGGGCCGGACGCGGTGCGCTGAACGCGCCCGGAGCGGGTGCGGCCACCGCCCCGGACGTCGACGTGACGTCCGGGGCGGTGGCCGAGGTGTGCGCTACTTGACGTTGACGGCCTTCCAGGCGGCCGCCACCTGCTGGTACTCGGCGCCGGTCGAGCCGTACAGGTCGGCCGTCGCCTGCAGGGTCGCGGTCCGCGCCCCCGCGTAGTCGGTGGTGGACGTCATGTAGGTCGAGAGCGCCTTGTACCAGATCTTGTAGGCCTTGGTCCGGCCGATGCCGGTGACCGTCGAGCCGTCGTACGTGGGCGAGTCGTAGGAGACGCCGTTGATCGTCTTCGCGCCGCTGCCCTCGGACAGCAGGTAGAAGAAGTGGTTCGCGACGCCCGAGGAGTTGTGCACGTCGAGCCGGCCCACGGACTTGGACCAGTAGTCGGCCGAGGCGCCGTCCTTGCTGGGCTTGTCCATGTAACGCAGCGGGCTGCCGTTGCCGCGGATGTCGATCTTCTCGCCGATGAGGTAGTCGCCGACGTCGCTGGAGTTGTTGGCGAAGAACTCCACCGAGGTGCCGAAGATGTCGCTGGTGGCCTCGTTGAGACCGCCCGACTCGCGGCTGTAGTTCAGCTTCGCGGTGGAGGCGGTCAGGCCGTGGCTCATCTCGTGGCCCGCGACGTCCAGGGAGGTGAGCGGCTTCTGGTTGGCGGCGCCGTCGCCGTAGGTCATGCAGAAGCAGCTGTCGTCCCAGAAGGCGTTGACGTAGGCGTTGCCGTAGTGGACGCGGGAGTAGGCGGCCTTGCCGTCGCCGGCGATGCCGTTGCGGCCGAACTCGGACTTGTAGAAGTCCCAGGTCACGGCAGCGCCGTAATGGGCGTCGACCGCGGCGGTCTGACGGTTCGACACCAGCCCGTCGCCCCACTTGTCGTCGGCGTCGGTGAAGAGGCTTCCGGTGCCGCTGGTGCCGCCGTTCAGGTCGTAGGTCTTGTGGCCGCCGCGGCCGCCGTCGGTCAGGTCGTAGGCCGACCCGTTCGGCGTGGAGCCGACCGTGACGCTGCCGGAGTACTGGCTCGTGCCGGTGCCGGTGTCGATGGCCTCGTACGAGTACAGCTCGGCGCCGGTGGCGGCGTCCGTGATCACGTGGCGCTCGCTGGGCGTGCCGTCGGGCTGGGTGCCCGTGACGACGGCCTCGTAGGCGAAGACCGGCTTGCCGCTCGCGGCCCAGACGACCTGACGGGCGCCGGCGGGCGCGGCCTTCAGGGAGGTGCGGGCGGCGGCCGGGGCTATTCGGGCCTCGATGCCCTTGGTGGTCTTGCGGCTGCCGTCCTTCTTCTGGTGGACCACCAGATCGCCGCCGAGGACCGGCAGTCCGGTGTAGGTGCGCTCGTAGCGCGTGTGCACCGTACCGTCGGCGTCCTTGATCACATCACGGGCCACGAGGCCCTCGTCGTCGGCCAGGCCGATGGCCCGCGCGGTGTCGGCCGCCGTGCTCTGGGCCGCGGTGATCGCCTGGGCGCGTGCGCCGGAGGTCAGGGCGAGCGAGGTCGCTCCCGCCTCGCGCTCGGCCGACGCGTTGGCCGAGCCGCTCTGGACGGAGATCGCGACCATGGCCGCCGAGGCGACGACGGCGGCGGCGCGCAGCGCTCGGGTGCGGCTGCGGGAGGTGCGGGATGAGGACGTGGGGGTCACTCGTACTCCTTCAAATGCCGTGGGGGGCTAGGCGGTTGAGATTGCCAGGAAGGAGCGTGTAGATGACAGGTATGCAGCAAGGATTTGACCATTTGTTGTCCGAAGACAGGTGATCGATGTTCGCTCAGCGACCGAAAATGGCACATTCCGTTTCCCCGGACGCGGTGGTGAACCGCGCCCGGGAAGCGGCCGGCTGCTACTGGATGCCGGGGATCTGACGGGCCTTGAACGCGGCGCGCACGGCGTCGGCGGCGCTCTTGCCGTACATGCGCTCGGCGGTGGCGATCGTCGTCAGCGCCGCGTCCTGGAAGGAGGTGCCCGGCGCGAAGCCGAACTGCGCGTTGACGATGACGCGGTCGGCCGTCCGGGCGCCCAGGGCGCCGCGGATGTCGAAGAGCGCGCGGGACCAGATCTCGCCGTCCGCGTGCACCTCACCCTCGAGGTCGCCGTAGACCTTGTTCCCGTCGACGCGGCGCAGGCAGTGCGGGGCGGCGCTGTAGGCGATCGAGTCCCAGTCCGCGACGCAGGCCAGGTCCGCCCGCTGCGGCCAGCCGTAGGCGGCGGCCGCGTGCGACCCGACCGCCACGGCCAGGTAGTCGCCGAAGGCCTCGCCTATCGCACCGGCTTCGGGGGAGGTGCCGAAGCCGGGTACCTGCGCCTCGTGCACCGCGTGGCCGTACTCGTGGACGATGACCTCGGCGTCCTCGGCGTCGTCGACCCCGCCCTTGCCGAAGCGGATCTCGTTCTTCTTGTCGGTGAAGAAGGAGTTGTCGGACCCCCACTGGTTGATGCGGACCGGCTGGGCCCGGTCGTTGGCCCCGGGCAGCTCTGTCCCGAAGCCCAGCGACTGCAGGTACTCCTGCGCCTCGTTGACCCAGAAATAGGCCATGACCTGCTCGAACTGGTCGTCGCTGCGGTTGTAGCCGCCGACGTCGGCGAGGTTGGCCGAGGCGCCGGTGTCCGATCTGACGTACGCCCACTTCCCCGACAGCCGGCCGCTGCCGTCGAGGCCCCGCAGGGCGGCCGTGGTGTAGGCCGAGGCGGGCACGGCCCCGGCGGAGTCCTTGGCGTCGACGAGGGTCTGGTCCCCCGAGGACTGGACGGGGTTGACCATGAAGATGCGGGCCTGGGGGAGCGGCGCGGCAGCGGAGTTCCCGGACGCCGAGGCCGGTCCGGCCAGGGTAGTCAGGGTGGCCAGCGCCAGGGTGGCGGTGGCCGCGGCGGTGAGGCCGCGGGGTGTGCGGCGAGGCATGGACATCCTCCTGTGACGGGATGTGGTGCTGGTGAGGGCGTGATCCTCGCGCACCCCGGCCCCCTGCGCCAGGCCCATCTACCGGGCAGTTCGCCACCAGTCCGCCCCTATCCGGTCACACCTGATTCCCCCGATCGGCACCGCACCCGCCGCGCCCTCACTCGGCGGAGAGGCGGCCGCTGAGCCACTCCAGGCTCGGCGGGATCTCCCGTCCCCAGGTGATGAAGTTGTGCCCGCCGTGGTCGAGGGTGATCGACGAGACGCGCGCGGGCGCCTTCACCTTCTCGACGAACTTCTGCGTCGGCTGGTAGTTCTCCTCGCCCTGCAGGGACGTGGCGACCAGGAAGGAGGAGTTGCCCTGCGGCAGATGGTCCAGGCTCCACAGCAGGTCGGCCCGCTTCTCCTCGTCCTTGTTGCCGTGGAAGAGGTCTCCGGAGTCCTTGTCCAGCTCGGGCTTGTAGTCCGCCGACAGGCCCACACCGGCCGCATAGCTCTCCGGATGCTCCAGTGCGACCTTCAGCGCGCAGTAGCCGCCGGTGGAATCGCCCATGATGCCCCAGCCGCGGGGTGAGGGGGTGATCCGGTAGGTACCGGACAGCGCCTGCGGCAGGTCGGTGCCGAAGAAGGTCTCGCTGGCCGGTCCGCCCGGGACGTCCACGCACTGGGTGTTGCGCGTCGGCTCGACGGTGGGCCGCATCATGACGAGGATCATCGGCTGCATCTTCTTCTGCTTGGCCTGCGTCCACGCGGTCTTCGGGTACGGGAGCTTCTCCAGCAGGTTCTCCGTCATCCCGGGGAAGCCGGTCAGTACGACGGTGGCGGGGAAGGTCCGCTTCTCGTTGCCCTTCTGGAAGTACTCCGGCGGCAGGTACACGTAGGCGGGATTGGCTGCCTTGGACAGCCGGCCCTGCACCATGACCTTCTCGATCTCACCGCTCAACTGGGGTGCCCCGCTGCCGGGGACCTTCGGCCGCTGCCTGCCGAGGACCTTCACGACCGAATCGCCCGAGTCCTGGGCGATGAGCGCCGGCGCGCTCTTGCGGCCCAGCAGCTCGCTCCACGATCCGTAGAGCAGGAAGGTCCGGTTCGCGGTCAGGCCGACCGAGGCGAGCAGCAGCGCCTGCACGGTGAGGATCAGCCCGATCCGGCCCAGGACCGCCCGCCCGCTCCGCCGCGCCAGGCGCGGCCACAGCCACACGGTGGCGGCGAACATCAGTGCCGTGCAGAGCACGGCGGAGACAAGGAGCGTGGTACTGGTCAGACTCATGGATCAGGATGACTCTCTGTCACGTTTCGGCCCGGGCGGCGTCGCCGGGCGGCACCGCTCTGGGGTGCACATCCGGGTAGAGCGCCCTTCAGTCTGATCCGTTGCCCGACGGACTGTTCGGATTTCGGACGTTCTTGCCCGTCGGGGCAGGGCCGGGAGAGAGCCGTATGGAGTCACGCCGGGGTCAGGACAGCCGTCAGGACAGATGTCAGGACAGGGGTCAGGACAGGGTGCGGACGCGCTGGTCGCGCAGTTCGTAGCGGGCGGCCACCACGGCCAGTTCGCCGGCTGCCACCTTTCCGGCGAGGTCCGGCTCGGCCGCGAGTCGGCGGCTGACGCGCCGTACGTGTGCGTTCACCGTGGCGTCCACACGGGCCTCGCCGTGCTGGCCGTGGTCGATGGACGGCCGTATCTGGTCGGCCAGGTACTGGATGTGCGCGGGGAGCGGCTCACCGGTCTCGTCGGCGTGCACCGCCGCCGCCACGGCCCCGCACGACTGGTGGGCCAGTACGAGAACCAGCGGTATGCGCAGTTCGAGGACCCCGTACGCGATGCTTCCCAGCACCGCCTCGTCGAGCACCTCACCCGCGGAGCGTACGGTCAGCAGGTCGCCCAGCCCCTGGTCGAAGACCAGCTCCGGGGGAACCCTCGAATCGACGCAGCCGAGCACGATCGCGAAGGGGTGCTGTCCCTGGACGAGGCGGCGGCGCACGGCCGCGGACTCGTGCGGGTGCTCCTGGTCCCCGGTCCGCCAGCGCTCGTTTCCGGCCGCCAGCCTGCGCAGCGCCTGGGCGGGAGTGACCGGGCGGTCCGTGGTCTCCGGCTCCCGGGTGGCGGCGGAGGCGGGGAAGGCCGGACCGAGGGCCAGGCCCGCTCCGGCGGCCGCCGTACCGGCCACGGCGGTGCGCAGCAGGGTGCGGCGGCTGTGTGAGAAGGCTGCGGGTCTGCGCGTGTTCGAATCCATGGCCGGACCGTAACCCGCCATATGCGGAAGGAAGTTGACGTGCCGGACGTAATGGCGTGATCCGCTCGGGAGCAGGCCGGATGGGATCGGGATGATCTCATCATGCGGGAACGGCACGGCACGGCACGGCCGCGGTTCGCCCGCGCGTCGGCTGCGGCTCAGGCGCGGCTCGGCGGGCCGGTCGGGTACGTCCGGAGCCTGGCCGTAGGATGAGCGCGTGATCCCCGCACCGCAGCCGACGCGTCGCCGCCCTGCCGGGCCCGGCCGCCTGCTGCTGGTGCTCGCGGTACTGGCCGGTGTGCTGGCCATGCACGGTCTGGGCACCGGCGGGATGACCGCCCGGGCGCACACCACCGCGTCCGGTGCCCACGCCACGGCGGCGACCCACGAAGGGTCCGGACATCAGGCGGGCGCGGACTGCTCGCACACCGCCGGCGGACAGGGGTTCGTGCATCACGCCGACGCCACCTGCGCCGCCACCGGGATCGTCACGGCGTACGCGCCGCCCGCGCTCGTGGCCGCCCTCCAGGGCGCGTCCCCGGCCGGGGCACTCGCCACCCGCGCGCCGGATTCGGCCGAGAGCGGGCGCGCGCCGCCCGACCTGGCGGAACTGCAACTCCTGCGGATCTAGAGCGGTCCGCACGGCACCCCCACGGGCTGTCGTGCTCCGCCATGTCCTCACGCACCCAGGAGTCGCATCACCATGAGCAAGAACCGTTCCCCGTTCAGCCGTACCGCCTTCCGCCGCACCGCGGCGGTCGTGGCCGTCGGCGCCGCCTCGTTCGTCCTCGCCGCCTGCGGCGCGGGAGACGACGGCGCCGCCGCGCACCACGGTCAGGCCCCGAAGGCACCGTCGGCCTCCTCGTCCGCCGCACAGGGCGGACACAACGCCGCCGACGTCGCCTTCGCCAAGGGGATGATCCCCCACCACCGCCAGGCCGTGGAGATGGCGGACCTCGCCCCCTCCCGGGCCGAGTCGGCCGAGGTGAAGCAGCTCGCCGCGGAGATCAAGAAGGCCCAGGACCCGGAGATCAGGACCCTCTCCGGGTGGCTGGCCTCGTGGGGTGAGCAGGCCCCCGCCGAGGGCGCCATGGACCACTCCGCCCACGGCGCGGGCGGCGGGATGATGACCGCCGGGCAGCTGGCCGAGCTGGAGAAGTCCTCCGGGAAGGCGTTCGACACCGCCTTCATGGAACTCATGATCAAGCACCACGAGGGCGCGGTCGCGATGGCGAAGACGGAGCAGGGCCAGGGCACCTTCCCCGAGGCCAGGACGATGGCCGAGGCCATCATCACCTCGCAGACCGCCGAGATCGCCAGGATGAACGGCCTCCTCGGCAAGAACTGAGCCGGGACGCCCGACGCCGTTCAGCCGGGCGTCCGGGCCGTTCGCCGAGGCAGGTGAACGAGGCAGCGGAGCTGCTGTAGGTGAGGTCTGCCGCTCCAGGACATCCTCACCACAGCGGCTCCGCTGTGGGAACGAGCCGCCATGACGGGGACGGCCGCGCCAGGGCCCGCCGTGGCGATAGGTTGGACCCGTGATCGATTTCCTTGCTGACACCCCGGTCGCCGGCAGCCTGGACACCGTGTGGCACGCGGGCTGGCCGTCGCCCAAGCACGACCCCTTCCCCGAGATCCAGATCCACGCGTACACCGAGAACACGGTGATCCTGCGCCAGAACAAGTCCGTGCACTACGAGGCACCCTTCCTCTTCCTCCTCTTCGGGAACGAGAGCGCGCTGCTCATCGACACCGGCGCCACCTCCGACCCCGGCCACTTCCCGCTGCGCGCGACGGTCGACGCGCTGATCGAGGACTGGCTGGTGCGCAACCCCCGCGCGCAGTACGGGCTGACGGTCACCCACACCCACGGCCACGGCGACCACATCGCGGCCGACGGGCAGTTCACCGACAGGCCCGGCACCACGGTCGTCGGCCACGTCCTGGACGAGGTCACGGCCCACTTCGGGCTCGAAGGCTGGCCGCACGGTACGGCCGAACTGGACCTGGGCGGGCGGATCCTCGACCTCGTCCCCGGCCCCGGCCACCACTCCGCGGCCGTGGTGTTCTACGACCGGCACACCGGCCTCCTGCTGACCGGCGACTCCCTCTACCCCGGGCGGCTCTACGTGCAAGACCGGGCCGCGTATGCCGAGACCGTGGACCGGCTCCTGGACTTCTGCGCGACCAGGCCGGTCACCCACGTCCTCGGCTGCCACATCGAGATGACCACCACGGCGGACACCGACTATCCCCGCGGCACCACCTACCAGCCGGACGAGCCTCCGCTCCAGCTCACCGCGGCGCATCTGCGCACCCTGCGCCAGGCCCTCGCCGAGACCGCGGGACAGCCGGGCTCCCACCCGTGCGGCGATTTCATCGTGGTGTACACCTCCTGACCGACAGACAGGCCCTGGCCTCCTGTCACGGGCGGCCCAGCAGGCGGGCCGCCGTCTCGCGCATCTCGATCTTGCGGATCTTCCCGGTGACCGTCATCGGGAACTCGTCCACGACGTGGACGTAGCGCGGGATCTTGAAGTGGGCGAGCCGGCCGTCGCAGTACGCCCGTACCCCGGCGGCGGTCAGCGGCTCGGCGCCCTCGCGCATCCGGACCCAGGCCATCAGCTCCTCCCCGTACTTCGGGTCCGGTACGCCGATGACCTGGACGTCCAGGATGTCCGGGTGGGCGTGGAGGAACTCCTCGATCTCGCGCGGGTAGACGTTCTCCCCGCCGCGGATGACCATGTCCTTGATGCGGCCGGTGATGCTCAGGTAGCCGTCCTCGTCCATGACCGCCAGGTCGCCCGTGTGCATCCAGCGGGCCGCGTCGACGGCCTCGGCGGTGCGCTCCGGCTCGCCCCAGTAACCGAGCATCACCGAGTAGCCGCGGGTGCACAGCTCGCCCGGTTCCCCGCGCGGCACGGTCCGCCCGGACCCCGGATCGACGACCTTCACCTCCAGGTGCGGGCCGACCCGGCCCACGGTCGACACCCGGCGCTCGACGGAGTCGTCCGCGCGGGTCTGCGTCGACACGGGCGAGGTCTCCGTCATCCCGTAGCAGATGGACACCTCGGCCATGCCCATCCGGTCGATGACCTCCTTCATCACCTCGACCGGACAGGGCGAGCCCGCCATGATGCCCGTCCGCAGGCTGGACAGGTCGTACGAAGCGAAGCCCGGGTCCGCGAGCTCGGCGATGAACATGGTGGGGACCCCGTACAGCGAGGTGCACGACTCCGCCGCGACCGCGGCCAGGGTCGCCGCCGGATCGAACGACGGCGCCGGGATCACCATGGCCGCGCCGTGGCTGGTGCACGCGAGGTTGCCCATCACCATGCCGAAGCAGTGGTAGAAGGGCACCGGGATGCAGACCCGGTCCTGCTCGGTGTAGTGGCACAACTCGCCGACGAAGAAGCCGTTGTTGAGGATGTTGTGGTGTGAGAGGGTCGCGCCCTTGGGGAAGCCCGTGGTCCCCGAGGTGTATTGAATGTTGATCGGGTCGTCCGGGCTGAGCGAGGCCTGTGCCCGGGCGAGGTCGGCGGGGTCGCCCCGGCGGCCGCGCTCCAGCAGGGAGGTCCAGCCGGGCCCCTCCAACAGGACCGTGAACTCCAGTTCCGGGCAGCGCGGCCGTACCTCCTCGATCATGCCCGCGTAGTCGGAGGTCTTGAAGCGTTCCGCCGCGACCAGCAGCCGGATCCCGGACTGCCGCAGGACGTACTCCAGTTCGTGGGAGCGGTAGGCGGGGTTCACGGTGACGAGCACCGCCCCGATCCTGGCGGTGGCGTACTGGACGAGCGTCCACTCGGCGCGGTTCGGCGCCCAGATCCCGACCCGGTCCCCCTTGACGATCCCGAGGTCCAGCAGCCCGAGCGCGAGGGAGTCGACATCGGCGGCCAGCTCCGCGTACGTCCACCGGCGCCCGGCGGCCATGTCGATCAGGGCGTCGTGACCGGGGAACCGGCGGACGGTGCGGTCCAGGTTCTCGCCGATCGTGTCGCCCAGCAGCGGCACGTCACAGACACCGGACGCATAACTCGACGCGGAGGACACACGTATCTCCTGGGTTCGGTGGCGGGGCGCGGTTCCCGGCGGGTCGGCGTCCTCTCATGATCCCCGCCGCCCGGTCCGCGGGCTACCCCCCGGACCGGGCGGCGGTACTCGGGCACTCTCAGCGCGCGTTGTGCTCGGGCAGGTCTACCTCGGCGGGGGCGAGGACGAAGCCGCGCGTGCCGGCCGACGCGGGTCGCTTGCCGCAGAAGGCGGCTTCGAGCGTGCCGCCCAGAGCCGTGTTCGCCGCACCCCTGTTCGAGGTGTTCGCCATGGCGGCGAGGCTGCGGCGGCCGTCACGGGTGGCGAACGCGTAGGTGTAGTAACCCTGCACGGTACCCGTGTGGCCGTACACCGACGTGCCGCACGAGAGGTCGTAGCGGCGCAGCCCCAGCCCGTAGAAACGGGTCCGGGTCGCGTCGACCGGGGCCATGGCGAGCATGGCGTCCAGCATCGCGGCCGACAGGAGCCTGCCGCCGAGCAGCGTGGAGGTGAAGGTGTTCAGATCGGCCGGGTCGGAGATCATCGCCCCGGCGGACTGCGCCCAGGAAACGGTCTGCTCGGTGGAGTCGACCAGGGGCGCGCCCGCCTCGTCGGGGTGCAGGTAACCGCGCACGTGCGGTCCGTCGATCCGCGTGCCGGGGTGCACGTAGGAGGTGTTGCGCAGGCCCAGCGGCTTGATGATGCGGCGTTCGTACTCCGTGGCCAACGAGTGGCCGGTGGCCTTCTCGATGAGCATGCCGACGACGACGAAATTGGTGTTCGAATACGCGTACGCGGCGCCCGGAGCGGTCGTCCTCGGCTCCTTCAGCGCGAGGTCCACGAGCTCGCGGTAACCGAACACCTTCGTGCGTACGGCCTCGAATCCGGGAACGGTCCGCGCGAACATGGTGTCCGTGTAGTCGGCCAGCCCGCTGCGGTGGCTCAGCAGGTGGCGCACGGTGATCCGGTCGTCGGGCAGCAGACCGGGCAGATAGCGGTTGACGGGGGAGTCCAGCCGGACCTTCTGCTCGGACACGAGCTGCAGCAGCACCACGGCGGAGAACGTCTTCGTGACGCTGCCGATCCGGAAGCGGGACCCGGCGTTCATGGCCGCACCCGTGGCCCTGTCGCGTACGCCCACCGTCTCGCTCCGGACACCGTCGGGGCCGGTGAACCGGGCCACCGCCCCCGGCGCCCCGGCGGCGGTCGTGTTCCGCAGCGCCTGGACCAGGCCCTGGAGGTCGGGGGCGGGTGGGGCGGCTTGCGCTGCACGGGTCGCCCCGGCGGCGTGGGCGGCGCTCACCGGGGCTGCCCCGGCCACCACGGCCAGCAGGGCGGCACCAAGGGCCAGACGTCGGTTCAAGGGCAGGAGCACGTCGTTCCTCGACTCAGTCGGTACCGGGTGGGCGCCTCACGGCCGTCGGCCGCGCGCCGGGGCGCGCGGCCGACGGCCGTGAGGCGGTCCGACCTTATGGAAGATCGACAGCGGCATCCGCGACCGACGGCGTCGGCGAGGGGGCGGCACGGGCCGCCGGCGCCTGCGCCGCCGGGTCCGGCCGGGCGCCTCATCCCGACAGGAGGTCCGCCGGACGGGGAAGGGGCAGAATTGACGGGAAGCCGGGAAGCCCGAAAGGGGGCGTCTGGTGCCGACGGATCCGCCAGGGGGCGAGCGGTCTCCCGGCCTCCTGTGGTCGGAGCCGGGCACGCTGCTGGAGCACGTGGCCGTTGCGGTGTTCGGCCTCGACGACCAGGGCCGCGTCCGGTACTGGGGACCCGGCGCCGAAACCCTGTTCGGATACCCGCCGGAAGCCGTGCTGACCGCGTCGGCCGACGTCCTGTTCCCCGACCCGCCCGCGGGCCGTCCGGCCGCGGCCGCGCAGCTGGCGGAGCGCGCCCGGACCCTGGGTTACTGGCGGGTCCGCATGCCTGCCGCGCACCGTGACGGCACGGTCTTCGACTGCGGCTTCCGGGTCTTCCCCGTCACGGGCCCCGGCGGCGGTTCCGTGATCATGGGCCTGGCCAGCAAGGGCGCGGAACTCGACCGGGTGAAGACGAACCTGACCTTCCTCGACGCACTGTTCGAGACCTGCCCGATCGGCCTGGTCATGTTCGACGAACAGCTGCGGTACGTCCACCTCAATCAGGCGCTGGCCGACATGGACGGCATGCCCATCACGGAGCACCTCGGCCGGCGGATGACGGAGATCATGCTCACGTCCGACGAGGGCGAGTTCGAGCGCACGCTACGGACCGTCGCCGAGCAGGGCCGCCCCGTGGTCGGGGCCCTGGTGGGCCTGCGCACACCGGGCCGCCCCGACCGCGACCAGGTCCGGTCCGTGAGCCTCTTCGCGCTCAGCGGGGCCGGCGACACGCGCCCCGGCGTGGGCGGGCTGCTGGTCGACGTCACCGACCGGGAGCAGGCCATTCTGGAGGCCACGGCGGCCCGCCAACGGCTCGCCCTGCTGGACCGGGCCGCGGGCCGGATCGGCACCACCCTGGACCTGAACGTCACCGCACGGGAACTGGTCGAGACCGTCGTCCCGGAATTCTGTGACGGCTCCGTCGTGGAACTCGTGGAGTGGATGGACGAGGGGGAGGCCTTTGACCCGGAGCGGCCGCTGATCACCCGCCGCATCGGAGCAGGGACCAGCCTGCCCCCGCCCGCCGACGAACTCGTCGGCGGGCTGCAACGCGTCACCTACCCGCCGGGTTCCGCCATCCACGACATCCTGCTGACCGGACGCCCGCTCTCGGTCCCCGTCAACGAGGAGTTCGTGACCCGGACCGTCGCCCACCAGGACCGCGCCGAGCTGCTGCGGGGCAGCGGGCTGGCCTGCATCCTGATCGCCCCGCTCGTCGCCAGGGGAACGGTGCAGGGCGTCACCATGTTCGGCAGGTCCGGTGCCCGCCCCGCCTTCACGGAGGAAGACCTCGCCCTTGCCTCCGAGCTGGCCTCCCGCGCCGCGCTGTGCCTGGACAACGCACGCCTCTACGGCCGGGTCCAGGACATCGCGCTCACCCTTCAGCGGGCCCTGCTCCCCGGCGCCACGGGGGCCGGACCGTATGTGCGCGTGGCCCACCGGTACCTGCCGGCCGGCCATGCCACGGAGGTGGGCGGTGACTGGTACGACGTGATCAGCCTGCCCGGAGACCGGGTGGCCCTCGTCGTCGGCGACGTGATGGGCCACGGGGTGGAGGCGGCCGCGGCCATGGGCCGGCTGCGCATCACCGCCAAGGCGCTGGCCCGGCACCACACCGATCCCGGCGCGCTGCTCGCCGAACTCGACAACTGCGCGCACGAAGCCGGGATCGAGCTGGCCACCTGCCTCTACCTCCTCTACGACCCGGCGACCGGGCGTGCCCGCATGGCCAACGCGGGCCATCCGCCGCTTCTGGTCCGCCGCCCGGACGGCACGGTCGACACGGTGGCCGCCGCCGCGGCCGTGCCGCTGGGAGTGGGCGGGATCCCGTTCACGACGACGGAGCTGGACCTTCCGGAGGGGGCCACCCTCGCCCTGTACACCGACGGCCTCATCGAAGTCAGGGGCCGCGACATCGAAGCCGGCCTGGACGCCCTGCGCGACCAACTGCGCCGGGCCGAGGGCACGATGGAGGAGGCGGCCGACCGCATCCTCGCGAACCTGCTCCACGGCAGCCCCGTCGACGACACGGTCCTGGTCCTGGCCCAGGTCAGCCGTGCACCCGGCATGCCGCGAGGCGAGTGAGGCCGTCCCGGTGCCGGACGGCCCGTACGGACCTGCCGGCGGCGTGGGGAGGCTCCCTCGGGCCGTGCGAGGCTTGTCCCGGACACAGGACCGGCGCACAGCCGGGCATACCGGAGGGGACCCGCACCATGCACACGCCGAGCCGGCCGGAAGACCTCGAACCTCCGGAGCTGCTCTGGGCCAGGGCCGTGACCCTGGCCGTGATCGACACCGCCTGTTCCGACCGGTCCGAGTACGCCGTCGACGACGACGGCGTGTGGTGCCACTCCACCGGCGCGGGCGGCTGGTGGCGCCTGACCCTGCTCGACGGGGGCGCACGCGCGGTCTTCTGCGGCCAGGACCCGGACGGCAGCCACACCCATGTCGGCGGCGAGCAGATCGACTTCCTGGCGGGCGGCCCCGACTGGCTGCCGTGGGACCTGCTGCGCGACGACGCGGCCGGCAACCTCTTCGGCTTCGTCTACTGGTGGCAGGACGGCGCGTGGCACCGCATCCCCTACCCGGACGAGGTGCCGGAGGACGGGCTGGACGGCGCCGCGCCCTGGGCCGGCTCGCAGGAGGAGTTCCTCGGACTCGCCGTGGCCTCGTACGACGCCCCGTACGGGCGGGAGCGGATGCTGACCGAGGCCGCCCTGCGGTTCGCGGAGCGGGCGCGGGAGCGCAAGGCCGACGAGGCGGCCGTGGCGGCGCTGCTGGCGCCGGCCTTCGTCGAGGACCGTCCCGCGCCGCGCCTCGACGTGGCGCTCGCCCTCGCCGTGCGCGCGGGAGTCGTCGCGTAGCGGCCGTTCGCAACGGGACGGGCCCGCCGCACATGGTGTGCGACGGGCCCGTCCCCCGCGGCTACTTGAACGCCGCGAACGCCTTGGTGAAGGCCAGCGGCTCCTGGAGGACGGAACTGCACGTGGCGTCCGCGTGGTTGACGGCCCCGGCCGCGCACTGCCGGTCCCGGGCCGAGGACCACATCGCCAGCCGGCCGATCCCCTTGGCCGCCGCGAAGTCGACGAGCTGCGAGGCGTCGGAGACGGTGAAGATCTCGGTCGCCACGTCGTTGACGCCGATCATCGGCGTGACGGCGACCGCCTTCCAGGACGCCGCGTCGGAGAGCCCGAGCACACCCTTGATCTGGGCCTGGGTGGCAGTCGCGGCCTGGATCGCGTACTGCCCCATGTCCCCGCTGTACGCGGGCCCGTAGTCCATCGCCATGACGTTGACGGCGTCGACCCGCACGCCGTTCTTCCGGGCGTCGGCCAGCAGTGCCACCCCCGGCTGGGTCAGCCCCTCGGGCATCACGGGCAGGGTGAACGCCACGTCCAGGCCCGGGTGGGACTTCTGGAGCCGGGCGATGGCCTGGGCGCGGCGCGCGTTGGCCGCGGTGTCGGGCAGGGCGGCGCCCTCGATGTCGAAGTCGACCTTGGTGAGCCCGTACTGGTCGACGACCTTTCCGTAGGCGGCGGCCAGCTCGTCGACGGTGGCGCAGTTCAGCGCCAGTTCGTGCCCGGCGGCCCCGCCGAAGGACACGCGGACGTCGCCGCCCTTGGCCCGCAGCGCGCCGATCTGGCTCGCGACCTTGTCGCTCGCGAGGTCCGTGACACCGCCCCACAGGGGTGCGCAGCCGCCGCCGGAGGTGATGAACGCGAGGTGGAACTCCTTCACGCCGGTCCTGGTCGCGGTGTCGACCAGGTCGTACGCGGGGTACAGCGAGGTGTCCACGTACGGGGCGAAGCGCGCGCCGGGAGTGGCGGGGGAAGTCGCGGTGGGGGTGGGCGACGTCGTCCGGGTCGGCGTCGCGGTCGCGGTGGCCGTGGGCGCGGAGGTGGGTGCGGAGGTGGGTGCGGACGTGGGCCGGACGGTGGGCCGCCCGGTCGGACCGGCCGTCGCGCCCTGGTCCACCGAGCACTTCAGCCCGTTGATGCGGCAGCCGGTCGGGTCGCCCGGGGCGCCGGAGCCGCTGGTCACGAAGCCGACGGTGACGGAGGCTCCCGCCGCCAGCTGCCGGTTCCAGCTCGCGGGCTTCACGGTGACGTGCTGCCCGTCGACCGTGTGGACACCGTTCCACAGGGAGTCGACCTTCACCCCGGTCGGCAGGTCGAACTGGAGGGTCCAGTCCGACTGGGCCTGCCCGGTGTTGTTGGTGATGACGTACTGGCCGGTGTAACCGCCGCTCCAGGAGCTGGATTTCGTGTACACCGCTCCGACGGAACTCGCCTGTGCGGTACCGGTCAACGCGAAGGCCGCGCCGCCGATCACTGCCGCCGCCACGATCGCGCCCGTGACCTTCGCCGCCCGGCTCGTCGTACGCCGGTGCCCACTTGTCCTGCTCATCGCGTGCCTGCCTCTGTGTTACTGGGGAGTTGGGAGGACGAGTCAGCACGCTAGCCGCCCCGAAACGGACATCCGTTCGTTTCGGGGCGCCACCCGCGAAGCTTAGGTTCCAGTTAAGGCAGAGGAAAGAAGGGCCTCAGGAAGCGGGCCGCGGAGCTACGCTCCGGAGATGGAGCGTGCAGAGGTTCTCAAGCGAGTCATCGGGATTCTCACGGAAGCCCAGGAGATCCGTCGGGCGGCGGAGGCCGGTGAGGACGACGACATCCATGAACGCGATGCCGGGGTCGTCACCAAGCTGCTGAACGAGATGCTGCCGTCCATCAGCGTCCCGGCCGAATCCTCTCCCCAACAGGTGGCCCGACTGGTCGCGGAGGCGCTCGGTCCCGCACTGCAGACCATGGTGGCCGGCTTCAGCCTCGCCTTCACCAGCCTCGCGATGGCGCACGACGGCGGCCGGACGGACCTCTCCGCGATCGACGTCCTGCAGCAGCTCGCGCTCGAAGTGGAGGCAGGGGTCTACGACGAGGACGCCTGAGCCGCCGTCCGGCGAGGGTTCAGCCGTGGGTGGTGTCGATGACGCAGAAGCGGTTGCCCTCGGGGTCGGCCAGGACCACGAAGTCCGGGTCCTGCGGGTAGGAGTCCCAGTCGACGTGCCGGGCGCCCAGGGACACCAGGCGCGCGACCTCCGCCTCCTGCTCCGCCGCGTCCCCGGCGTACAGGTCGAGGTGGACGCGCGGATGGTCCTGTACGGGCGAGGTGCTGCGGCCGAGGGCCAGGCCGGGGCCCCGGCCGTCGGCGGGGACCAGGACGGTCCAGCCGGGGTCCACCTCGCCGCCCCGCGGGACGTAGCCGAGCGCCTGCGCCCAGAATGCCGCCGCCCGCCGGACGTCCGCGGCGCCCATGACGATCGTTCCGATGTTCAGCATGATCATATTGTGGGGTACCGGAACTAGGAGAGACGTTCGATCGCCACCATCGCCGCGTCGTCGCCGAGGGTGCTGCCGGCCGCGTGGGCGAGCAGGTCCTCGCACAGCCGGTCCAGGAGGGCACGGGGGTGCAGGCCGGACCAGGCGGCCGCGTGTTCCGTGAGGGGGTAGAACACGCCGGCCCGGTCGCGCGCCTCCAGGACCCCGTCCGTGTACAGGAGCAGGACGTCTCCCGCCACGAAGGCGAAGCTCTGCGCGGTGACCGAGGATTCCATCAGCCCGGCCAGGCCGAGCGGCGGAGCGGGCTGGGCCACGTCCAGCGGGACGGCCCGGCCGTCGCGCAGCAGCAGCGGCGGCGGATGGCCGCAGCTGACGAGGTGCAGCACGGGCTCCTCGTCGGGGATGTCCAGGACGGCCGCCGTGATGAAGCTTTCGCCCCGATCGCCGGAGTCGTCCAGGTCCGGGGAGACCGCCGCCTCCAGATAGGCCACCAGCCCCGGCAGACCGGCCTCCTGGTGGGCGGCCGCCCGGAAGGCGCCGAGGACGAGCGCGGCGTCCCCGACCGCACCCAGCCCCTTGCCCCGGACATCGCCGATGATCAGGCGCGTCCCGGAGGCCGTACGGGCGGCGGCGTACAGATCTCCGCCGATCTGGGCCTCGGCCGCCGCCGCCAGGTACACCGAGGCGACGCCCAGCGGGCCCATCCGATCGCGCAGCGGGCGCAGGACCACCTCCTGCGCGGTCTCGGCCACCGACCGCAGCTGGAGCAGTTCCTTCTCGTGCACCTCGCGCAGGTGGGCGAAGACCGTCACGAACACCGAGATCATGATCAGCGCGACGATCTGGAAGGTGTGGTTCAGATCGGTCAGGGTCGTGCGCGTCGCCGCCACCACCGTTTGGGCCAGTACGGCGACCAGCCCGACGAACCCCGTCATCCACGGCCCGGCGAACGAAGCGGTCACGGCCGGTGCGGCGACCAGGAAGGGACCGAGGTGGACATCGCGCGGAGCGAGGATGTCGACCACCGTGACCAGCGCGATCAACACGAACGGAACCGCCAGCTGCGCGTGGCGCACTGTCCGGGATCGCGGGTGGGGCACGTACGACAGCCGGAGATCCATCTCTCCTGCATACACCGCTGGGGGTTCCGTGTCTTCCAGCCCCGGCCGTCGCGGGCTTCCCTTCGCGACGCCGTCGCGCGGAACCGTCAGCCCGCGAACGCCCGTGGCCTGCCCGCCCCGGCTACGACCGGCGGCGGGGCTTGCCGCCCTTGCCGCCCTTGGGGCCGCCCGAACCGCCGCGGGCGCCCCTGCCGGCCGGCTTTCCGGATGCGGTCTTGCGCTGCGTGCCGCCGCTCCCGCCCGCGTCCGGACGCTTCGCCTTCGCCTTTGCCTTCGCCTTGGCCGTCGCCTTGGGCTGCTCCGCGGGCGCCTGGCGGCCCCGGGTGCTGTTGACGGTCCGCCCGCGGACGATCCCGATGAACTGCTCCACCAGATCCGTGGTCTCGTCCTGCGGCCACGACAGCGCGACGCGCGACTCGGGGGCGTCCGAGACCGGCCGGTACGTCAGGTCCTTGCGGTGGTGCAGGCGCGCGAGGGACTGCGGGACGACGAGCACGCCCACCCCCGCGGCCACCAGCTCGATGGCGTCCGCCGTCGTCGCGGGGCGCTCGATCGCGGGCCGTCCCGGCAGTCGCTCCCAGTCGAGGGTGTCGTCGAGCGGGTGCAGCACGATCTCCTCGGCCAGATCCGCCGTGGACACCTCTTCGGCCGACGCCACGAGGTGGTCCTTGGGGATCACGACCACGGTGGTCTCGGTGTACAGGGGGATCGCGCTGAGGTCCGTACGGTCCACCGGCAGCCGTACGAAGCCGGCGTCGGCGCCGCCGCCGCGCAGCACGCCGAACGCCTCGGTGGGGGACACCGCGACGAGAGTCAGCGGGACGTCGGGCAGTCGCTCATTCCAGATCCGGATCCACTTGGTGGGTGTCACCCCGGGGACATAAGCGAGCCGGAACGAATGGGGTACTTCCGAGCCTGTCACCCCGCCAGGTTACCGGTCGTGGTCGGAGGTAGCGCACACGATCGATACTCTTGACACCATGACGTCGCACCAGAGCACCCAGACTATGAAGCCCGCAACCGCGGCGAAGAAGCTGGGCGTGTACCTCGAGGCCACCCCCGCTGAGTTCCAGGAGGGTGTCGTCTCGCGCAATGAATTGAGTGCGCTGCAGGCCGACCCGCCCGAGTGGCTTCAGGAACTGCGGCGCAACGGCCCGCACCCCCGTCCCGTGGTCGCGGCGAAGCTGGGCGTGTCCATCGCCGGCCTTGCCCGCGGCGGAGTCACGGAGCCGCTCACCACCGAGCAGATCGAAGCACTGAAGCAGGAAGCCCCCGAGTGGCTGCAGCGGGAGCGCGCCACTCAGGCCGAGGTCCGCAAGGAAGCGGTGCGGATCAAGGAGAAGAACGCGGAGAAGGCCGCGAAGGACGCGGAGCGTGCCGAGCAGGACCGCGACTCGCGTTCCTGAAGGTCCGCCCGGTTTCGATGATCAGGCCCGGCTCCCCCTCGGGGAGCCGGGCCTGATCGTCACCCCGGCCGTTCGCCGGTCGCCAGCATCTGCACGGCCTTCTCCAGCTTGGCCTGCCGGGTCTTCGGGGTCGGCGCCTGGAGCAGCGGCAGGACCAGCAGGTAGCGCCCGGTTCTGTCGAGGGCCTCGAACGCCTTCCTGGCCGCGGGGCTCGCGTCGAGCGCCGCCGCGAGGTCGGGCGGGACCGTCGCCGTCCTCTGCGACTCGTACGCCCGCGCCCACCGGCCGTCCTCCTGCGCCCTGCGCACCTCGGCCAGTCCCGGTTCGCGCATCCGTCCGGCGGCCGTCAGCATCGCGACCTTCTCCACGTTCACCCGCGACCACATGCTCCTGGGCCGGCGCGGCACGTACTTCTGCAGGTAGTGGGTCCCGTCGAGGGAGCGCCGCTGCCCGGAGATCCAGCCGTAGCAGAGACCGATGTCGACGACCTCGTCATCGCCGACGGACGGGATGCCGGACTTCTTCTTGGCCATCTTGATCCACACGCCTTCGTGGCGCGTGTGGTGCTCGGCCAGCCAGTTCTCGAACGCCTCGCCGTCCGCGAAGGCGACGATCTCCACTCCGTCGAGCTCATCCATGCCATTCAGGCTATCGGCTGCCCTTCGGCGCCGGGGAAGCCGCGGAAGCCGGGGAAGTCGGGGACGGGCGCGGTGAGTTCGCGCAGGGCCTCCTCCGGTGAGGGGGTACGGGTGTCGAGTTCGAGGATCACGATCCGGTGCTCGGTGGCGAGCGCGCCGACGCGTTCCGCCGTCATCCCGGTCACCGCGAGCCGCTCGCGTCCCGCCGCACCGGTCCGTACGACCGTCGCGCCCCCGCCCCTCAGCACGGCGGCCAGATCGGCGCCGCGCGGCGTGCCCACCACGACCCGGGCCGCGGCGCGCCGGGCGGCGAACTCGTCCGCGGACAAGGCGGCGACCAGCCGCCCCCGTCCGAGGACGACCAGCCGGTCGGCGGTCCCGGCGACCTCCCCCGCGCGCTCCCCGGTGACCACGACCGTGCGGCCCTCGGCGGCCAGCGCCCGCAGCAGCCGGCGCGCCCACCGCACACCCTCGGGGTCCAGCCCGCGGAGGGGTTCGTCGAAGAGCAGCACCGGGGGATCCCCGAGCAGCGCGGCCGCGATGCGCAGCCGCTGCAGCATCGCCGGGGAGTACGTCCGTACGCGCCGCCGCGGCTCCCGCGCCAGGCCCGTCTGCGCCAGCACCTCGGCCACCCGCCCCGGCCCGGCGCCCTGGTCGCGGGCCAGCGCCGACAGCAGCGCGCCCGCCGTGCGGCGGCCGCGCAGGGCGGTCGGCGCCGGCAGGGAGCCGACCTGGTGCGGGCTGCGCGGCCGGCCGCGCAGCGGGACGCCGCCCACCGCGGCCGTCCCCGCCGTGGGGGACTCCAGGCCCAGGATCAGCCGGAGAGCGCTGGTCTTGCCCGCCCCGGCGGGGCCGAGGAGCGCGGTGACCGTGCCGGGTCCGGCCGTGAAGGACAGCCGGTCGACGGCGGCCCCGGCGCCGTAACGCTTGGTGAGTTCCTTGACTTCGATCACGCGTCCAGCCTGCCGGGGCGGACCGTCGGCGCACATCGGACGGCCGGTGGCAAAGCCGTGGGCGCACCGGCCCGTGGGTGTACATCCGGGGGCCGATGCCCGGGCCCGGGCCGGCTGGCTACGGTCACGGCATGGACGATTCGGCAATTACGAACAACAGCAAGGCCGGTGCGAGCGGTCGGCCCGGCGAGAACGGAGCGGGCACCTTGATGCCCGAACCCGGGACGGCCCTGCGGGCATGGGGCGGAGCCGGGCTCTACTCCCTCGTCGTGGGTCTGCTCATCGGCGGGGTCCCGTACGCCTCCGGCCCGCTCATGGCGGCAGTGCTGCTGCTCGCCCTGACCCCGCTCACCGCCCTGCTGCGGCGCGAGCCCCTCGCGGCGCTGGGACTGACCCTCTTCGCCGGCATGCTCGTCGCGGGGGCGGCCAGGGACCACAGTCCCGGGCGGTTCCTCGTCTTCCTGGCGTCGGACCTCGTCCTCGGTGTCATCGTCGCCACCCGCCCGCGCCGTACCGCGGTCATCGCCGTCAGCATGGTGCTGGTCGTGGAGACCCCGGCGGTCGGGCTGCTGACCTCCGGGCCCTACGACATGATGAGCACGAGCCTGATCGCCCTCCTGTCGCTGGGCGCCGTCTACATGACCGGAGTCGTCTTCCGCGAACGCCGGGAGCACACGGTCGAACTGCGCTCCAAAGAGGTGTCCGAGGCGGTGACCGCCGAACGGCTGCGCATCGCCCGCGAGTTGCACGACATGGTCGCCCACAGCATCGGCGTGATAGCCATCCAGGCCGGAGTCGGCAGCCGGGTCATCGAGACCCAGCCGGCCGAGGCGAGCGCGGCACTGCGGGCCATCGAGGCCACCAGCCGCGAGACCCTGGCGGGCCTGCGCCGTACGCTGGTCGCCCTGCGCCAGGCCCAGCCCGACGGGGCCGGCGGGGCGGACGGGCAGCCCCCGCTCGGACCCGCTCCCGGACTCGGCGACCTCGACGCGCTGGTGGCCACGACCGCCGACGCCGGAGTCCGGGTCGAGGTCCGGCGTGAGGGGGCGGATCGCCAACTGCCGCCGGAGATAGACCTGTCGGCGTACCGCATCGTGCAGGAGGCGCTGACCAACGTGGTCCGCCACGCGGACACCGGGCAGTGCCGGGTGACCATCGGCTACGGGGCCGAGGAGCTGACGCTGGAGATCGTCGACGAGGGGCGCGGCGCGCCCGGCGGCCCCCGGGGCACGGGATTCGGCATCACGGGGATGCGCGAACGGGTCGGCCTGCTGCACGGCCGGTTCAGCGCCGGTGCGAGGGCGGGCGGCGGCTTCCGGGTCGAGGCGGTCCTCCCGCTGCCCGTCGACGCGGGCGCCGTGGAGGAGGCCCGATGACCGGCGCACCCGAGGCGCGGGCGATCCGCGTCCTGCTCGTGGACGACCAGCCGCTGGTCCGGTCGGGCCTGCGCGTCCTCATCGCCGACACCACCGACCTGGAGGTCGTCGGCGAGGCCGGCACGGGCGCCGAGGCGGTCCGCCGAGCCGCTGAACTGCGCCCGGACGTCGTGGTGATGGACATCCGGATGCCCGGCATGGACGGGATCGAGGCGACCCGGCTGATCACCGGGGAGACGGGGGCGGTCCGCGTCCTGGTGCTGACCACCTTCGACGAGGACGAGCAAGTCTACGGGGCGCTGCGCGCCGGTGCGAGCGGATTCGCCGTCAAGGACATGGCCCTGGAGGACATCCTCGCGGCGATCCGGGTGGTCGCCGCGGGAGACGCCCTCATCGCACCGGGGGTGACGCGCCGCCTGATCGCGGACATCGTCCGGGGGCCCGGCCCCGGCGCGGGGCCCGCGGCGGGGGAAGGCGGGTTCCGGGCGGTCGCGGGGATCACCGAGCGGGAGCGGGAGGTCCTCACCCTGGTGGGGCGGGGCCGGTCGAACGCGGAGATTGCCGAGGAACTGTTCATCTCGGCGGCCACGGCCAAGTCGCATGTGGCGCGCCTGTTCAGCAAGCTCGGCGCGCGGGACCGGGTCCATCTCGTGATCACCGCCTACGAGATGGGCCTGGTCGCGCCGCCGTCGCGCTAGGTCGTGCCGTCAGCCGTGTCCGCAGGCGTTCACGCGGCCACGGCCTCCTGGCTGCGTTCGTCGTCGGACCGGCGGTCGGAGGCGCGGGAGGTGAACAGGCTGTCCACGGCGAACGCGCCCGGGCCGGTGAACACCAGCAGGAGGAAGGCCCAGCAGAACATCGCTGACGACTCGCCGCCGTTCTGCAACGGCCAGAGAGCGCCCGGCTGGTGGACGGTGAAGTACGCGTACGCCATCGAGCCGGAGGCGACGAAGGCGGCGGCCCTGGTGCCGAGGCCCAGCAGGACCAGGGCGCCGGCCACCAGCTGGATGGCGGCGGCGTACCAGCCGGGCCAGCTTCCGACGGGGACCGTGCCGCCGCCGTGCGCGCCGCCGAGGACGCCGAAGAGCGAGGCGGCGCCGTGCGAGGCGAACAGCAGTCCCGTGACGATACGGAACAGGGCGACGGCGTACGGCTGGTTTCTTTCGAGATGTGCGGTCATGGGGGGCTCCTTCGGTCGGGGACGGGTCCCGAAGTCGTGCCGGGGTGCAAGGCGTGAGGTACGGGCAGGGACGTGCGGGATGGGTGTGCCCACACGGGCGAGCCAAAGGTAGGTAGACCTAACCGCTATCGCAAGATCGAGTTCCGGCCACCGGCCGAGCGGTGGCGACGCCACCCCGGCGCCGGAACGCGGCGCCGACGGCGCGCGGAGAAAGCCTGCCGGTCCGTTCCCCTGTGACGGACCGGCAGGCCCCCGTCTCACCCCGAGCCTAGGACCGCGCTGCGGTCGCGCCTGTGCATCGCGCGCAGAGTTCGTTGATCTTGCGCGCAGATGGTTTGGGCGACCCTGTGGCCGTCCGGCCCGGGATCCTGCCGGCAGGGAACGAGACGGCGGAGCGGGAGACGCGTACGCCACCTGGACGGTTCCCGTTCCCGTTCCCCTTCCGGGACGCGGCCTCAGGCGTGTCGGCTGGCGGGGCGCGGACCGGTGGGGTCCGCTGGGGCGGTGAGCGCTCTTCCTGGTCGCGGCCGGTGTGCCGGACTCCCGCCGGCGGCGGGAGCCGCCGTCATGGCCGCCGGCATCCTCTCCGTCGGCCTGCACCTGACCGGGCACGAGGTGGTCTCGCTGGTCGCGCTGGCCATCGCCGCGGCGCTGTGGCTGGTACTCGCCGTCGACTTCGCGTCCCGGCTGCTGGCGGACCGCGGGCGGTTCCGGGCCGACGCCGATACCCCGGGCGCGCTGACCGCCGTCGCCGCCACCACCGTGCTCGGAACCCGGATCTCGCTGCTCGGCTGGCAGACCGCGGCCGCCGCGCTGCTGGCGCTGGCCGCCGTGATCTGGCCGGAGCTCCTGCTGCACGTCGTACGGCACTGGCGGCGGCGCATGCCGGGGGCGGTGTTCCTCGGCTGCGTCGCCACCCAGGGGCTCGCCGTACTCGCCGCCACCCTCGCCGCCGCCGGCCGCCACGACTGGCTGGCCTGGGCGGCGCTGGCCGCCTTCTGCCTCGGCCTGCTGCTCTACGTGGCGGCCCTGGCCCTCTTCGACCTCCGCGAGGTCGTGGGCGGCGCGGGCGACCACTGGGTGGCGGGCGGCGCGCTCGCCATCTCCGCCCTGGCCGGCTCCAAGCTCACGGCGTCACCCGTATGGACCGCGGGAGCGCACACGGCCCTGCGGATCGTCACGCTGGTGACGCTCGGCCTCTCCCTCGTCTGGTACGCCGTCCTCCTCGGCGCCGAACTGCGCCATCCCCGGACGCACTACGACATCCGGCGCTGGGCCACCGTCTTCCCGCTCGGCATGACGGCGACCGCCTGCCTCTCCGCGGCGGAGCCGGCCGACGTGCCCTGGCTGCGCCCGCTCGGCGAGGTCCTCCTCTGGATCGCCGTCGGAGCCTGGCTGCTGACCTTCGTGTCGTTCCTCGCCTCCCACCGGGCCGAGCGCGCCGCGCGACGGGGCGGCCCACCGGGGACGACGACCGGATGACCCGGCCCCGCCCAGGGCCTGCGCGCCCGCTCCTGTGGCGGCGGCCGGGGCCGCTCAGTAGGGTCCCGCCATGGCATACACGTTCCAGGTGACCATCGACTGCGCCGACCCCCACCCCCTCGCCGACTGGTGGGCCGACGCCCTCGGCTGGGAGGTGGAGCCGAGCGACGAGGGCTTCATCCGCGGCCTGATCGCCGCGGGCCACGCGAGCGAGGCCGACACCACCACCCACAACGGCACCCTCGTGTGGAAGATCGGCGCCGCCATCCGCCACCCGGAAGGCCTGGAACGCGCCCCGCGGATCCTGTTCCAGCTCGTCCCCGAGCCCAAGACGGTCAAGAACCGCGTCCACCTCGACGTCCGCATCGGCTCCGACGACCCCAAGACCGTCGTCGACCGGCTGCTCGCCAAGGGCGCGACCTTCCTCCACGACGGCCGGGTGGGCCCCTCGGCGTGGACCACCCTCGCCGACCCGCAGGGCAACGAGCTGTGCATCACCCACCAAGCGGACTTCATGTGAACGTCATCCTCTTCGGCGCCACCGGAATGATCGGCCGGGGCGTGCTCCGCGAATGCCTGCGCGACGACTCCGTCACCGGCGTCCTCGCCGTCGGCCGCAGCCCGCTCGGCGTCACCCACCCCAAACTGCGCGAGCGCGTCCGAAGCGACCCGTCCGAACTCTCGGCCCCGGACCTCGACCTGGCCGCGTACGACGCCTGCTTCTTCTGCCTCGGCGTCTCCTCCGTCGGCATGAAGGAGGAGGAGTACCGGCGCGTCACCTACGACCTGACGCTCGCGGTGGCCCGGCCCCTCGCCGCCGCCAACCCCCGCCTGACCTTCGTCTACGTGTCCGGCGAGGGCACGGACAGCACCGAGCGGGGCCGATCCATGTGGGCCAGGGTGAAGGGCAGGACCGAGAACGCCCTGCTCGAACTGCCCTTCCAGGCCTACATGTTCCGCCCCGGAATCGTCCAGCCGGTGCGCGGGGTGCCTTCCAAGACCCGGCTCTACCGGACCCTGTACGCCGTCACCGCGCCGCTGATTCCGCTGCTGCGCCGGATCGCGCCGGACCTCGTCATCACCACCGAGACACTGGGCCGCGCCATGATCGCCGTCGCCACACCGGGCACCGAGGTCCCCGGCCGCATCCTGCGCCCGAGGGACATCAACCTCCTGGGCGCGGGGCGCGACCAGGCGTAATCGAGTACCGGACAGCCCCTTCCGCAGGCGAGAATGCAGCATCTCGAACTGGGAGGAACCCATGAGCCAGGACCACCTGACTCTGCATGACCTGCTGCCCGCTCAGGCGCTGGCGGACGCGATCGACGCCGGGTACGTGACCCGCAAGTCGCACCCCGAACTGCCGCTGTCCATCTACACGTACTCGAGGACGGCCCAGTACGAGCGCGTCTGGAACCAGGTCACCACGCGCTGCCGCGGACTCGTCGCCGACGACACCACCGGCGCGATCGTCGCCCTGCCGCTGCCGAAGTTCTTCAACGTCGGCGAGCACGAGTCGGGTCAGCCGTACGCCCCCGCCCTCCCGGACGAGCCGTTCGAGGTGTACGACAAGGTCGACGGCAGCCTCGCCGTCGTCTTCCACTACGCGGACCGCTGGCGGGTCGCCTCCAAGGGCTCCTTCATCAGCGCCCAGGCCACCTGGGCCCAGCGCCTCCTCGACACCAAGGACACCGCGGCCCTGCGCCCGGGCACCACGTACCTCGCCGAGATCCTTTACCCGCAGAACCGGATCGTCGTCGACTACGGCGACCGCCGGGACCTCGTCCTGCTCGCCGCGTTCGGGGCGGACGGCACCGAGGTCCCGCTCGCCGAGGCCGCGCCCCACTGGGAGGGCATCGGCTCCGTCGTGACCGTCTGGCCCGCCATGCCGCTCGACGAGCTGATCGCGCTGACCGAGTCCAACACCCTGCCCGGCGGCGCCACGGCCACCGGCATCGACGCGGAGGGCTTCGTGCTGCGCTTCGCCTCGGGCGTGCGCGCCAAGGCGAAGTTGTCCGAGTACGTACGCCTGCACAAGGTGCTCACCGGCGTCACCGAGCGGGACATCTGGCGCGGACACGGCATCCAGCGGTTCGCCGGCCTGCCCGCCAAGCAGCTCGCCCAGGGCCTGAACTGCACGGTCGCCGACATCGAGGCCTCGGGCGGCAAGCCGCTGGACGCGCTCCTGGAGCAGGTGCCCGACGAGTTCGACACCTGGGTGCGCGAGGTGATCGCCCGCCTGGAGGACGCGACGGCCCGCCACGAGCGTGCCGTCGACGAGGCCTACGCGGGCCTCGCGCACCTGGCCGCCGACCGCGGCGCCTTCGCGCGCGCGGTCCAGCAACTGGGCGACCGGAGCATCCGCGCCGCTATGTTCATGCGGCTCGACGGCCGGCCGACCGAGCTCACCTCCTGGCGGCAGGTGCGGCCGGAGACGGGCGACGCGTACGTCACCGACGAGGAGAACACGGCCGTGTCCGAAGCAGTGCCCGGCAGCACGCCCGCCGAGGTGCGCCCGGCACCCGCGCGCCAGGCCGCCCCGCGCGTGCCCGCACCGGCCGCGGACCGGCTCGTGGAAAGCGACCGGCCGGAGGCCCCGCTGCCGGTCGTGCACGTCATGACGGGTCTGCCGGCCTCCGGCAAGACGACCGCGGCGCGCGCCCTCCAGGCGCAGTCCGGCGGCCGGATGCGCCGGGTCAACCTGGACGACCTGCGGAGCATGCTCGACCTGCCGGACCCCGAGCGGGGCCGCTCCTGGGCACACGAGCAGACCGCACTGGCCGTGCAGGACGCGGCGGTCCGCGCGGCCGTCGACGGTGGTTTCGACGTCGTCGTCGACAACACCCACCTGACCAAGCACATTCCGAAGCGCCTCAAGGCGGCGGTCGGCGGACTCGCCACGTTCGTCGTGCACGACTTCACCGACGTCCCGCTGGAGGAGTGCCTGCGCCGGGACGCCGCCCGGGAGAACCAGGTCGGCGAGGAGATCATCCGCGTCCTGGCCGACAAGCACCAGAAGGCCCGCAAGGGCGGCTGGCGGCTGACGGCCGAGTGGCTCAACGGCACGTCCGGCGGGACGGCCGTGCCGCCGGTGCGGGAGTACGTCGCCGACCCGGCGCTGCCCGCCGCGGTCCTGTGCGACATCGACGGCACGCTCGCCCTGACCGGCGACCGCGGGCCGTACGACTTCTCGCGCTGCGAGTTCGACCTGCTCAACGAGCCGGTCCGGCACGCGCTGGACGCCTTCCGGAGGGCCGACGGCGACGTGATCGTGCTGCTGTCGGGTCGGAGCGAGGAGTTCCGCACGCAGACGGAGTCCTGGCTGAGGCGTCACCAGGTCCCGTACGACGAGCTGTGGATGCGCGCGGCGGGCGACACCCGCCGCGACGACCTGGTGAAGGCGGAACTCTTCGACGCGCACGTGCGTCACCGGTACGCGGTACGGGTGTCGCTCGACGACCGGGACCGGGTGGTCGCGGTCTGGCGCCGGATGGGCCTGCCCACCTGGCAGGTCAACTACGGCGACTTCTAGGGCGCGGCCGTCGTGACGGGCGTGCTGATCGTCGATGCCGCGAACGTCGTCGGCTCGGTACCGGACGGCTGGTGGCGGGACCGGCGGGGCGCGGCCGAGCGGCTGCGCGACCGGCTGGCGGCGCGGGGCGGCGACGAGGAGATCATCCTCGTCGTCGAGGGCGCCGCCCGGGGCGTCGAGTCCGTGCCCGGCGTGCGGGTGGACCCGGCGCCCGGGAGCGGTGACGACCGGATCGTCGAGCTGGCCGCGGCCCACGCGGGGCGCGACTGCGTCGTGGTCACGGCCGACCGCGAACTGCGCGAACGGGTCCGGGCGTACGGTGTGCGGTGCGTGGGGCCGCGCGCCGTACGCCCGGACCGCTGACCTGGCCCTGATGTGGGTCGCGGGTCAGCGGCAGTAGTGCACCGTGCTGAGGTTCTTGACGTAACGGGCCGCGACCCAGTGCTCCTGGCCGTAGGCCTTGTCGCCCTCCCCGCGGCCGCCCGTGTCGGCGTTCTGGTTGCCGCCGTTCTGCCAGCTGTCCTTCTCGCCCTTGTCGTGCTCGTCCTTGCCGTTCTCCTTGTGCAGGCGGTACCAGATGCGGTTGCCGTCGACCGACTGCCCGTACTTCTTGCACTCGATCTCGACCTTGTGGTGCGGCTGCAGATGCCCGACGGCCTGGGAGTGGGTGGTCGGCTTGCTGCGGACCTTCAGCGGGCCCTTCGAGACGACCTTGCCGATGGCGTGCCGACCGTAGGCCCCGTCGGCGAGCGCGGTCCCGGCTCCGACCAGGCCGAGCACCAGGCTTCCGGCGGCGAGGGCGAGGATGGTCCTGGTGGGCTTCAGCATGAGCCGGCTCCTCTACGAAGACATCCGCCCGGCGGCTGCGCGCGGCGCGGGGCGGCAACCAGGCGGCTGCCACCGACGACTATGGCGAGGGCGGGCGGGTACGGGCCGTCGGCGCACCGCCGTATAGCCCGATATGCCCAATCCGTACGCCGCTGTTCATGCCCGGGCCGCCGGGTTCCCGTACTCATGGCCTCCGGGCCCGGCGGCGGTTACCGTGAGGGTCACACGGGGGTTCGACGAAGTCTCAGGGGGCGTGCATGCGGCGTGGGTTGACGATGGCGTAGGCGTGGGGCGGGGCACTGGCCGCGATGCTGACCCTGGGCGGATGCAGGTCGGGCGGGGACACCGGGGCGAGCCCGAAGCCCGCACCGTCGGCGTCGGCGTCGGTTACGGACACGGCCCCCTCACCCTCCGCCTCCACCGCCCCCGGCACACTGCCGACGGCGTACACCTTCACCCCCGACCCGGCCCGCGTCCCGCACACCCCCGACCAGGCACAGCGCCTGACCCGGGCCGCCGCCCCTCCGTCAAGGGCGCCGATGGGTACGAGACCAGGGACCTGCTGAAGGTGGCCGCCGAGGGCGCGGCCAAGGCGCTGTACCGCGTCCGGGCGGCGCCCGTTCGGCGCCGGCCCGGCCGAGGCCATGCTGTTCCGCACCGTGCACGACACCGCCGACACGGCCGGAATCCCGGAAGGGCTGCTGCCCCCGATCGCGGCGTGCCTGGCCAAGGCGCCGGGGGACCGCCCCACAGCCGCGGAGCTGCGCGACGTCCTCGCCGAGGACACCCCCGGCCCCTGGCTGCCCGGCGGACTGCTCCAGCTGATCGCCGAACGCTCCGCGCAGATGCTCCAGTTGCCCGACATCGAGCCGACCCGGACGACGGTGCCGTCGGCGCCGACCGGGCCTGAAGCGACCGCGGACGCCCCTCAGGCCCCGGCAGTCGTACCCGTATCCCTGCCCGCACGGCCGCGCCGGCGGAGCCTGCTCGCGGCGGGCGGCGCCCTCGCCCTCCTCGCGGGCGGCGGAGGCACGGCCGCCTGGCTGCTGCGGGACAAGGAGAAGGAGTCCACACCGGACAAGAAGGGTCCCGGCCCCGTCCGCCCGATCCTGGCCATCGGCCTCCAGGCCGACCTGAGCGGCCCCGGCCAGGCCGTGGGCAAGGCCCAGCGCGACGGCGCCCTGCTGGCCGTGGAGGAACTCACGTCCCGCGACGACCTGCCCTTCGCCTTCCGGCTCGCCGAGTCCGACGACCGGGGAGCGGCCCCTCCGGCGCGGCCCGCCTCGCCGTTGCCCTGGCCGGCTACCGGGGCCGGACCATCGCCACCCAGGCCGTCCACGACCTCCGCTTCCTCCAGGAAGCGGGCGCGGGCGCCGAGGGCTGGCTGCTGGTCTCCACCGCGGTCGACCCGGCCGCGGCCCCCGCGGCCCGCGCCTTCGACACGGCCTTCCGCGCCCGTTATCGGGCCCCCGCCCTACGCGGCCGAGGCCTACGACGCCGTCCACCTCCTGGCCCGGTGCGCGCAGGGCCTGGGCCGCGCCCAGGTCGGCCGCGGCGACCTCGTCCCCACCCTGCGGGGGACCAGGTACGAGGGCGTCTCCAAGGCCTACGCCTTCGAGCAGGCCAACGGCACCTACACGGGCGACGGCCTCTTCTTCTACGAGGTCGCCTCGGGCCGCTTCCGTTTCCTCGGCAACCGCTCCACCGCGTGGCCGGTCTGATCCCGGCCGGTGAACCGGCGAAGCCGAGCAAGCCGGGACCGTCCAGCCGCGCCCAGGCCGTGGTCGTGGCCCACGAGTTCGGCCCGGCCGCCCGAATGCCCTGATACCGCCCGCTCCGGATGCGGGCGGCGGCGGCCCGGGCGAGAGTGGGGGCCATGGGTATCGAAGACTACGGCGGCGGACCCGGCGCGCAGCAGACCGGCGTCCTCGTCGTGACGACCAACGACGTCCCCGGCTTCCGGGTGGAGCAGGTGATCGGCGAGGTGTTCGGCCTCACCGTGCGCTCCCGCCACCTGGGCAGCCAGATCGGCGCGGGCCTGAAGTCGATGATCGGCGGAGAGCTCAAGGGCCTCACCAAGACCCTGGTGGAGACCCGCAACCAGGCCATGGACCGTCTCATCGAACAGGCGAAGTCGCGGGGCGCGAACGCCGTCCTGATGATGCGCTTCGACGTGACCGACGCCGCCGACGTCGGTACCGAGGTGTGCGCGTACGGGACCGCGGTCGTCCTCGTGCCCGCCTCCACCTGATCTCCCCCTCTGGCCGGCCGCAGCCGTGCGGTCGCGGAACTGAACATCGGCTACCGCCCCTTGGGCCCCGTCCCTCCCTTGTACGGTGGTCCCCTCGGAGACGAAGGAGCGGTCCGATGGGTCAACGCAAGTCGGCGGCAGAGGTGTTCGACGAGCTGGGGGAGCGCTACGAGGAGGCGTTCGGGCTGCTGCCCGGCCAGCTCGACGCCCTCGACTGGCTCATCGAACGGCTGCCCGGTGGAGCCCGCGTGCTGGACGTGGGCAGCGGCACCGGCCGGCCCACCGCCGCGGCACTGATCCGGGCCGGCTGCGCCGTGACCGGCATCGACGTCTCGGCGGCCATGGTCGAACTGGCCCGCGCGAGGGTCCCGCAGGCACGCTTCGAACAGGCCGACGTGCGCACCTACACGCCCCCGCCGGGCGGGTTCGACGCGGTGTGCTCCTTCTTCCCGCTGCTCGTGATGGACCAGCCGGAGGTCGCGGCGGCGCTGGACCGGATGGCGTCCTGGGTCGCGCCGGGCGGGTACTTCGTGATGGCGACGGTCCCCGGCGACATCCGCGGCCTCGACATCGAGTGGATGGGCCACGAGGTCACCGTCAGCAGCCTCTCGACGGAGGACCATCTGGCCAGGCTGACGGAGAGCGGTCTGGAGGTGCTGCACCACCACATCGCCCCCTTCCTCCCCGCCGACGCAGTCGCCGGCCCCGAGGAACACCTCTTCTGCTACGCCCGGCGGCCGTGACCGGGCCCAGCGGACCGGACCGCGCACCGACCGCTGGGCCCGGAACCGTACGGGAGCCATCCCCACCCGGCGCCTGAACAGCCGGCTGAAGCAGGCCGGATCCGCGTAACCAACCCGCGGGGCGATCCCGGCGGGTCGGCGGGTCGGCAGGTCGGTGCGGGCCGGCAGCTCACGCCGCCACACTGCGGGGGAGAAGGACCGGCGTGCTCAAGGGGACGCGGGCTCGCGGAGCGCGAGCGGCACGGGCGCGGGGCGGGGCCGGCTCCTCAGGCCCGCCGTGAGGCCGGCGACGACCACGGCCAGGCCCAGCCACACCGCCGGACCCGGGACACCGCCGCCCGTGAGGACCCCGGCGCCCGCCGCGGCGAGCGGCGCGACCCCCGTCAGCAGCCCGGCCCGGCCGGCGCCCACGGCGGCCACCGTGCGGTACCAGAGCAGGAACGCCATCGCCGTCACCATGACGGCGAGGTATCCGGCGGCCGCCCACTGGGCCGCGCCGAGTTCCAGCAGCTCCGAGGGCCGCTCCGTACACACCGTGAGCCCCGCCAGCATCACCGCCCCCATCCACACCGCGTGTACGGACACGCCCCACGCGCCGTGCCGGCGCAGCACCGGTACGGCGAGCAGGGTGAACCCGGCCTCGCAGCCCAGCGCGAGCGCGGCCCAGGCCACCCCGGCGGCGTCGGTCCGGCCCGTCCCCTCGACCAGTACGGCCCCGGCCACGACCACGGGAGCCGCCAGCAGCACCTGACGGCTGGGCCGCCGCCCCTCCAGGAAGGGACCGATCAGCCCGAGCAGGATCGGCACGGAAGCCACCGCGACGGCGATGACGGCCGGTTCGGCATGCGCGACCCCGCGTACGACGGCCACGTTGAACAGCACCAGTCCCGTCGCCGCGATCCCGGCCAGCCACAGCCACTCCCGGCCGCGCGGCCGCAGCACCGGCACCCGGGCGGCCCGGGCCAGGGCGAGCAGGAGCAGAGCGGCGGCCGTGTACCGGACGGCCTGGACGGCGAACAGCGGGGCGTCGACGAGGGAGCGGGAGACGGTGACGCTGCTGCCGACCAGCGCCATCCCGGTGATACCGGGCGCCAGGTCCCGGAAGGCGGTGGAAGGTGTCTTCGTCTTCATGCGCCCAGCCTCGCGGCACAATGGTCCCATGAGCAGGTCCAATGAAGGCCGGGACGAGGGGTCCAAAAGCGGATCGGACTTCCTCCAGCTCGACATCGGCCAGGCCCCTCCCGGAGGCCGCACCGACTGGCTGGCGGGCCGGCTCCGCGCCGCCATCGCCGACGGTACCCTGCCGGTCGGCAGTCGGCTCCCGGCCAGCCGTGTGCTCGCCGCGGAACTGCGCGTCTCCCGGGGGCTGGTCACCGAGGCGTACCAGCGCCTCGCCGAGACCGGTCAGGTGTCCGGCCGGGGCCGGGGCGGCACGGTCGTCGTCGCCGCCCCGCCCCCGGCGGCCGGGCCCACCGCCACCGCCCCCACGCGCGGAGGGCTGGTGGACGCCCTGCGGGCCGTGCCCTGCCGGATCGACCTCTCGCCCGGAGTACCCGACCTGACCGCCTTTCCCCGTACCGCCTGGCTCCAGGCCGAGCGGCGGGTGCTCGCCGGGCTCACCCCCGCCGACTTCGGCTACGGGAACCCGCAGGGCGCGCCCGCGCTGCGCGAGGCCGTCGTCGGCTGGCTGGCCCGCAACCGGGGGATCCGCGCCGACCCCGACGACGTGGTGGTCGTCGCGGGGGTAGCCCAGGCCCTGGGGCTGCTGGCGCAGGTCCTGCGGGAGGACGGGGTGGTCCGGATCGCGGTCGAGGACCCCGGCTCGCTCGGGGCACGGCAGCAACTGGAGTACGGGCGGCTGGAGACGGTGCCCGTACGGGTGGACGAGGCCGGGCTGGACGTGGCCGCGCTCCGGGCGAGCGGGGCGGGCGCCGTCCTGCTCACCCCGGCGCACCAGTTCCCGACCGGGGTCGTGCTCGACGGTGAGCGCCGCCGCGACCTGCTCGGCTGGGCGGCCGCCGGGGGACTGGTCATCGAGGACGACTACGACGCGGAGCACCGCTACGACCGGGCTCCCGTCCCCGCGCTGCGCGCCCTGCTGCCCGAGGCCGTCTGCTACGCCGGGAGCGTGTCCAAACTCCTCGCCCCCGCCCTGCGCCTCGGCTGGCTGCTGGTCCCGCCGCGCCTGCGCGAGTCCGTGAACGAGGCCAAGCGCTACGCCGACCTCGGCAACCCGGTCCTCGCCCAGCTGGTGCTCGCCCGGCTGATGGACTCCGGCGAACTGGAGCGCCACCTGCGCTTCGTCCGGCGCCGCCACCGCCGCCGCAGGGACGCCATGCTCCGCGCCGTCGCGGACCGGCTGCCGGGGGCCCGGGTGCACGGCGCGGCCGCCGGACTGCACCTGATGGTCACCTTCGACCGCGCCCGCTTCGCGGACACGGCCCTGGCCTCGGCGGCCCTGGCCCTCGGAGTCAAGACCCACCCGCTCTCCTGGCACCGCCTCACCCCGGGCCCGCCCGGCCTGATCCTCGGCTACGCGGCGGGCTCGACGGGCGAGATCGAGGAGGGCATCGCCACGCTGGGCACGGCCCTGGCAGGCCTCCCGCCCGGCTGACTCCTCCCCGGGCACGGTCGAAAAAAATATCTGCGCGACGGCGGCAACCTCGGCGGGGTTCGCGCGTCGTGCGGGGGTGAAGGGTGCGATCCGGCTCCCTCGACCCGACCGTGGAGAACCACCGTGATGAACCTGAAGCGCGTCCCCCGCACCGTCCGCCGGGCCGCCCTCGGCGCTGCCGCCGCCGGGGCGGTCGTCGCTCTCGCCGGACCGGCCTTCGCCGTGGGGGGCTCCGCCTCGCCGGTGCCGGCGCCCGCGTCCAGCGCCTCGCCGAGCGCCGCGCCGAAGACGGCCTCCACCGACGCGACGCCGAGCCCGTCCGTCAGCGTGCCGGGCAGTGCCGCGCCGAGCCCGTCCGTCAGCGTGCCCGGCGGTGCGGCACCGAGCGCCGCCCCCAGCGCGGCTCCCGGCGGCGCCCCCCAGCCCTCGGCTTCGCCCGCCGGGTCCGAGCTCGCGCATACTGGCTCCTCCGCGACCAACACCGCACTGGGAGCCGGGGCCGCCGTGCTCATCGCCGCCGGCGCCGGGACCCTGTACGCCGTGCGGCGCCGCGCCAACGGCTGAGGAACACCGTGCTCCACCTCGCACCATCCGTCGGCCCCCTCACGCCCGGCTTCGGCCGGGCGTGGCGGGGCCTGTGGTCGTTGCTGCGCCGCGACAGCTCCGCCCCGGCCGCCGTGCCCCGGCCGTACGGGTACCCGTACCTCCACGACACGACCGGAAGCCCGGGCGATCCGCCGCCCACCGTGACCGCGCTCTACCACGCGCACCGGTTGCGCATGGTCCGCCTCGCGGTGCTCCTCGTCGACGACCCGGCCACCGCCGAGGACGTGGTCCAGGACGCCTTCACCGCCCTGTACCGCCGCCACGGGGAGCACATCACCGAGGTGGACAACGCCCTCGGCTACCTGCGCACCGCCGTCGTCAACACCTCGCGCTCGGTCCTGCGCCGCAGGCGGACCGCTCGGGCCTGGACGCCGCCCGCGGCGGCAGACGTACCGTCGGCGGAGGCGTACGTGGTCCTCGACGAGGCGCACCGCGAAGTGCTCGCCGCGCTGGGCCGGTTGAGCCCGCGCCGACGCCAGGTCCTGGTGCTCCGGTACTGGGCCGAGCTCAGCGAGGCGGAGATCGCCACCACCCTCGGGATCAGCCGGGGAGCGGTGAAGTCGAACGCGAGCCGGGCGCTGGACGCGCTGGAACGGATTCTGGAGGGACGGGTATGACGTACGGCGAACGCCCCGTCGAGCGCAGGCTGCGGGAGGCCCTGGACGCGCGCGCGGCCGGTGTGACGGTCCGCGAGCTGCGCCCGGCCGATCCGCCGGGGCCGCACGTACGGCGGTTCCCCGGGTTCCCCGTGGCGCGGCTGCGGAGCCTCGGGCTGCCCCTGGCCGGGCTGGCCGCGGCGGCGGCCGCCATGGTGGGCTACCTCGTGCTCGCCCCCGAGCCGCCTCCCGTCCGCCCGGCGCCGCCCGCGGCGCCGCCCGAGATCGGGTCCCCTACGCCGACTCCCCGGCCGTCGCCGTCCGTCATGCCGGACCCGAGCTCCGCGCCGACGCCGGGCCCGAGCACCACGCCGTCCGCGACGCGGACTCCCACGGGGGCCTCGGTCTCACCGTCGAAGTCCGTGCCCTCGTCGGCGTCCCCGCCACCCACGAGCTCCCGCTCCACACCTCCTTCGGCGTCCCCGAGCCCTTTCAAGCCTTAGAGGTCCTCACCAAGGCGCGTTGAACGTGCCGGTGTGTGATGAGGCATGTGTGGCAAGGCCGGGGAAGGCTTCGTGGATGTCGTCGCGTCGTTCCCACCGGATGCCGGTATGCGGCACGAACAGAATCCCGCACACTGCCATCCGGTCGCACCCGAGGTCGGCCCGCCTCCGGGGACGTGGCCGAGCCCGCACTCTCATACCTCCGCGACCCGGCGCTCAGCGACAACAGCCCGCTGACCAACCCCGTTTCGGAGTGCCTTGCGCGCCGGAGAGCTCTGGCGCACCGAAGCCCGACCGAGCCGACTCAGCCGTTCCGGCGATCCGCTGGAAGGTGCCGGCAGGTCACCTCACTTGGCGACTCCATTGCCATGGACGAGTGCGAGGAATGCGCCTTGCCCCGCAGCCCTCAGCCGGCCCGGGTGTTCTCCACCACCGCGACCAGCGGGGCCAGTTCGGGGTTCCGCGCGGCCTCGTCCAGCGCCTCGCGCAGGGCGGTGTCGTTCGTCGGCCGGGCCGCGGCCAGCAGGGACAGGCCCGCCTCGCTCACGTCGGTGTAGATGCCCCGCCGGTCGGTGTCGCAGATGTAGCGGTTCAGCAGGCCGCGGTCCTCCAGCCGGCTGACCAGCCGGGTCGTCGCGCTCTGGCTGAGCACCACCGAGTCGGCGACCTGGTGCATCCGCAGGTGTCCGCCCGGTCCGCCGTGCTGGCGGCTCAGGACGTCGAGCAGCGAGTACTCGCGCACGCTCAGGCCGTGTCCCGCCTGGAGCTCCCGCTCGATGTGCGCCTCGATCCGCCCGTGCAGGAGGGAGAGGGCGCACCAGCCCTGGGAGAGGGCGGTGAGCGCGCTGTCCGTGGCCGTCATGGGCTCCTCCTCCGAAGCGGGTACCGCGTACGCCACCAGGATAGGCCACCTGCGCAATAGCCCGCGCTTGCAAATATCCCGCGTGTGCAATTAATGTGGACGCACGTAAACAGCGGCGGCAACATACGCCGCGCGCCGGCGGCCGTGGCACCGCGAACCGCTCCACCCCCTCCCCTGAAGGGCTCCTCCCCTCATGCCTCTCGCACTGCTCGCCCTCGCCATCGGGGCTTTCGGGATCGGCACCACCGAGTTCGTGATCATGGGCCTGCTCCCCGAGGTCGCCGGCGAGTACGGCGTCTCCATCCCCACCGCGGGCTTCCTGGTCACCGGCTACGCCCTCGGCGTGGTCCTCGGCGCGCCGCTGATGACCGTCCTCGGCACCCGCATCCCCCGCAAGCGGATGCTGATGCTCCTCATGGGCCTGTTCATCGCGGGCAACGTGCTCTCCGCGCTCGCCCCCGCCTTCGAGGTCATGCTGGCCGGCCGCGTCGTTGCCTCCCTCGCCCACGGCGCCTTCTTCGGCATCGGCGCCGTCGTCGCCGCCGGGCTCGTCGCCCCCGAGAAGAAGGCCGGAGCCATCGCCATGATGTTCACCGGCCTGACCGTGGCGAACGTGGTCGGCGTCCCGCTCGGCACCCTCGTCGGGCAGACCCTCGGCTGGCGCGTCACCTTCCTGATCGTCGCCGGGCTGGGCGTCCTCGGCCTGCTCGGCATCGCCCGGCTGGTACCCGAACTGCCCCGGCCCGAAGGCGGCGTACGGATCCGATGCGAGCTGGCCGCCTTCCGCAACGTCCAGGTGCTCCTCGCGATGGCGATGACCGTGCTCGGCTTCGGCGGCGTCTTCGCCGCGATCACCTATATCACCCCGATGATGACCCACGTCGCCGGCTTCGCCGACTCGTCCGTCACCTGGCTCCTCGTCCTCTTCGGGCTCGGCATGGTCGCCGGAAACCTCATCGGCGGCCGGTACGCCGACCGCGCGCTGATGCCGATGCTGTACGTGTCCCTCGGCGCGCTCGCCGTCACGCTGGCCGTCTTCACGCTCACCGCTCACACCAAGGCAGGCGCCGCCGTCACCATCGTGCTCATCGGCGCCCTCGGCTTCGCGACCGTGCCCCCGCTCCAGAAGCGGGTGCTCGACCAGGCGGCGGGCGCGCCGACCCTGGTCTCCGCGGTCAACATCGGCGCCTTCAACCTGGGCAACGCCCTCGCCGCCTGGCTCGGCGGCCTGGTGATCGCCGCGGGCCTCGGCTGGACCGCCCCGAACTGGGTCGGCGCGGCGCTCGCGGCCTCCGCCCTGGTGCTCGCCCTGATATCCGGCGCGCTGGAGCGCCGTACCGCCGGGCTCGCGCACCGCCCCGGCCGCGTGGCCGCGACCGGGACCCACGAGACGCCCGCCGCCGTCCCGGCTCACCTCTGACCCGCCACCTGCCCGTCGTACACCCCCCTGCAAGGAGAAACCCGCATGTCCAGCCTCCTCCGTACCGCCGTCGCCCCCCTGACCAGCGAGGACGCCGACCTGCTCGTCGCCGCCGCCCGGACCGCCGCGGAAGCGGCCGGGGCCACGGTCAGCGTCACCGTCCTCGACGCCGGCGGTCACCTGCTCGCCTTCCGCCGCGACGACCGCGCCGTGCTGATCTCCGGTGAGACCAGCACCCGCAAGGCCTACACGGCCCTGCAGCTGAACGCGCCCACCGCCGACCTCGTCGACGCCGTGCGGCCCGGCGGGCTGTTCCACACGCTGCCCACCGCCCTCGACCGGCCGCTGCTGTTCATCGCCGGCGGGCTGCCCGTCCACCGCGACGGCCGCCTGATCGGCGCGATCGGCGTCGGCGGCGGGGCCCCGGACCAGGACCACGGGTTCGCCGCCGCCGCGCTCGACGCCCTGGCCTGAGGCCTCCGGGTCGCGCGCCCGTGTCCCTCGTGCCAGGTTGGTACGGGGGACACGGGCGCACGATGCGAAATCCGAGGTTTCACGTGAGAGGCCACGTCATAGCGACGGCCACGGTCGCCGCACTGGTCACCTTCGCCGTCCCGGGCTGCACGGCCGCCTCCGACGAGGCCCGCGCCCCTGCCGCCCCGACACCCGGTGCCAGTGCCGGCTCGCCGGCCCCGTCCGCGGCGCCCACCGAACCCGCCCCGTCCCCGACGCCCTCCTACGCCCTGTCCACCGCCCCGCGCACCATCCCCGCCGTACGGGAACACATACCCGCCCGGGGCCCCGGCTGGAAGCCCGCCCCGCAGGCCCGCGTGGTGGTCGCGCCGTCCGACAAGGCGGCCCTGTCGGACGAGGGCAAACTGCTCGCCGGTGAACTGCGCATGGGATACGCCGAGTCGGGGGAGCCGCGCACCGGAGACGTCGAACTCTCCCTGGGCGCCAAGGGATCCGGCCCGCCCGAGTCGTACACCCTCGCCGTCAAGGACGGCCGGGTGCGGATCACCGGACCCGACGAGGCCGGGGTCTTCTACGGCACCCGCACCCTCAAACAGGCGGTGAAGAGCGCCGGTTCGGCTCCCGAGGGCACCGTGCGCGACGGCCCGGCCAAGCCGCAGCGCGGGCTCAACCTCGACATCGCGCGCAAGCACTTCACCCCCGACTGGATCGAGGACCGGCTGCGCGAGATGGCGGACCTGAAGCTCAACCAGCTCGGCCTGCACTTCTCCGACGACCAGGCCTTCCGGATCGAGTCCGACAGCCATCCCGAGATCGTCTCCACCCCGCACCTCACCAAGGCACAGGTGCGCGCCATCACCGCACTCGCCTCCCGCCTGCACATCACCGTCGTCCCCGAGATCGACTCGCCCGGACACCTGGGCGCGGTGCTGCGCGCCCACCCCGGCCTGCAGCTGCGCGACGCACAGGGCCGGGCGGTGAAGGGGGCGGTGGACATATCGAACCCCGCCTCCGCGAAGCTCGTCGACGAGCTGCTGCGCGAGTACCGGCCGCTGTTCCCCGGCGGGGCCTGGCACCTGGGCGCCGACGAGTACCAGGCGCTGGTGGTCCGCGACCCCGAGGCCTCCTTCCCGCAGCTCGCGAGCGCGGCCCGGCAGCGGTACGGGCCCACGGCGCGCGTGCAGGACCTGGCCACGGGCTGGCTCAACGACCGCGCGAACACGGTGCGGCCCTCGGGCAAGGCGCTGAAGGCCTGGAACGACGGCTTCTTCCGCGGCGGGGTCACGAGCGCGGCCAAGGACATCCAGGTCGAGTACTGGACGGGCAAGGAGATCGGCGCCCGTCCGCCGCTGGAGTACCTGCGCGAGGGCCGCAAGGTCGTGAACCTCAACGACGAGTACCTGTACTACGTGCTGGGCGAGCCGAACCAGTTCACGTACCCCACGGGCAAGCGCATCTATGAGCAGTGGACCCCGCTGGTCCTGCGCGGTACCACCCCCGTCCCGGCGCAGTACGCGGACCAGATCCTGGGCGGGCGCCTCGCCGTCTGGAGCGACCTGTCCGGAGCGCAGACCCAGAACCAGGTGGCGGCGGGCATCCGGGTGCCGCTGGCCGCGCTGTCGCAGAAGGTCTGGGACGCCCGCACCCCGGCCCTGCCGTGGACCGGCTTCAGCGCTCTCGCCGACCGCCTGGACCCGCCGGGGTGATCTCGCGGGGTCAGGCCGCCGCGGCCGCCACCCCGGGCGACAGGGTGGCCCCGCACCCGAAGTGCGCCCCAGGGCCCGTCCGCGGGGACGGGTCATCCATGGTCGGCGACCATGTCACCGCAGAGGGAGCCCTCCACCTTGCCCGACCAGGGAGGCGCGCCGGTCGGACGGGTCGGGGCGGCGCCGTACGTGTCCGACCTGCTGGCCTTCGGGGCGCTCTTCCTGGCCAACCCCGACCTGCCGGAGCGGCTGCGCACGCAGGGCCCGTACAACACCCCGGACCGCTCCACCTTCTTGGGAGGCGACGCCCGCGGCTACACGCACTATCCGGTCCGTTAGTCGCCGGATACGCCGGGTGACGGTACGCCGCTCCGCTCAGCCCCGCCGGTCCCGGAGCTGCCAGCGCCGGGAGGCCCACCGGCCGATCAGCGGCAGGGCCGTGACCGCCGTCAGGGTCCAGGCGGCGGCGAAGGTCCAGATCAGCGGCTGGGACACGGTGACCGAGGCCGCCACGAACAGGGCCACGGTCACCGCGCCGAGCAGACAGGCCGCCAGGGTGCGGCGGCGCGGATGGCCGGACCGCAGGAGCCGGTCGAGGGACCGGTCGCCCTTCAGGTCGGCTTCGATCGCCGAGAGGGCGCGCTGCTCGTGATCGGAAAGTCCGGCTCCGTCCATGACGACGTACCTCCGTGTGCTGTCCCGCCGGGCGCGGACCGCAGCCTCTGGCCTGCGAATACCCGGCCAAGGCGCGGCCCAACCCCGGAGGACGTCACGGCTGCCCCTCCGGTTACCAGATGGAGTTGACCCACTCCGGGTGGTCGATGAACGGGTTCCGGTTGTGCTGGTAGCTGTCGAATATGACCTGGTTGCGGCGCTGCTCGAAGGCGTCCGGCGGGTCCATCTGGTTCCACTGCTTCAGCAGGCTGATCCGGCCGAAGAGGGGGGCGGTGCCGTTGTTGACCTTGTCGTTCATCTCCAGGTCCGCGAAACCGTCGCCGCCGTCGTAGCGCACGGCCATGTAGAGCAGCATCCGCGCCACGTCGCCCTTGACCGCGTCCCGCGGCTCGAAGGAGTCGGCGTCGGTGTAGCTGCCCGGGGCCTCGGAGACCGGGCTGCCGCCCATGTCGAAGTCCTTGTTGCCGCGGGTGCTGTTGACCGTGACGTCCTCGGGGCGCAGGTGGTGCAGGTCGGTGCCCGGGCCGGTCGCCGTGCCGAAATCGCCGTGGCTCTTGGCCCAGACGTGCTCGCGGTTCCAGTCGTTGGAGCCGCCTCCGTTGGTGGACTTGGACTGGGAGCGGCCGGAGTAGACCAGGATGACGTTGTTCGGGTTCGCCGGGTCCTGGTCGGTCACCTTGAGCGCGTTCCACACGCCGTCGTAGGTCACCTTGGACTGGGTCTTGATGATGTCGTGCAGTGCGGTCTTCAGCGCGGCGCCGGTCTTGCCCGCGGCGGGTGCGTAGTAATCGTCCACCGTGGTCGCGGTCGCGGCCGTGGCCGCGCCCGTGGCCGTGGCGGACCGGGCGTCCGCCGTCCGCTGCTGGCCCGCCGAGGCGGCGGCTGGGACGGCGAACAGGGCGGCGGCCGCGAGGCCGGCAGCCCAGGGAGTCAGGCGGGAGATTCTCATCACGTGGGGGTACCTCTCCATACGCACCGTCCCCGCCCGGGGAATTGGCGGGGTGTCAGGTGGCAGAGCGAGGCTCACATTGTCATGTGCCCAACAGGTAAAATCCATGTGTCCGGCATGCTCACCCCGGTGTGTGCCGGGCGTGCGGCGCGGGCAGGGTAGCGGTGGCCCCGCGGGGCCGGTCCGCCCCTGTACAGCCCTCCCTGGAGCAGCCCATGGCAGTGAAGATCCTCATCGTGACCGGCGACGCGGCCGAGTCGCTGGAGGTCCTGTATCCGTACCAGCGCCTGCGCGAGGAGGGATACGAGGTCCACATCGCCGCTCCGTCGGTGAAGAAGCTGCGGTTCGTGGTCCACGACTTCGAGGACGGCTTCGACACCTACACCGAGAAGCCCGGCTACACCTGGCCGGCGGACCTGGCCTTCACCGACGTGGCCACCGAGGACTACGCGGCCCTGGTCGTCCCGGGCGGCCGGGCGCCGGAGTACCTGCGCAACGATCCCGAGGTGCGGCGGATCCTGGCCGCCTTCGCCGACGCGGACAAGCCGATCGCCCAGATCTGCCACGGCCCCCTGATCACCGCCGCGGCCGGGGGCCTGACCGGCCGCCGGGTGACCGCGTATCCGGCGCTGGAGCTGGACATGAAGGCGGCCGGGGCCGCGTTCGAGGACTCCGAGACCGTGGTCGACGGCACGCTGGTGTCGGCGAGGGCCTGGCCCGACCACTCCCGCTGGATGCGGGAGTTCCTGACGGTGCTGCGCAGCAAGGCCCCGGTGCTCTGACCGGCCGCGGGCTCCCACTGGGCCGGCGCAGGTTCATCGGCGCGGCCGCCGCCCTCGGCGGCGCCGCGCGGGTCTGCTCGCCCCGCTCGCCCAGGCCCGGCCGGCCGGGCCCCGCCGGCCGAGAGAGCCCGTCGTCTGCCGCCCGGCGGCCCGACACCGTCGTGACCCGGCCCGGCTTCCAGCCCGAGGGCACAGCCGTATCCGTCCGCGGGCGGTGTGCATCGGCTCGCTGATCGACGGCTCGGTCTACCGGGCCGACCTCACCACCGGGATCGGCCGGTTCGTCACCCGGGGCCAGGGGCCGCAGCAGGTCGGCCTCAAGCTCGGCGCGTACGGCAGGCTGCTCCTCGCAGGCGGCGAACGGACCCGGTCCCGCCCGGCGGCGAGTGCCGGGGCGCCAGCGGCATCGAGCGGGCGCCCGACGGCGGGGTACGGGGACCGGCTCTACGTCGTCAGCGCCCGCTTCGGCGCCGACTGGTCGGAGCCGGCCACCGCCTCGACGAGCGTCAGCTGCCCGTGGTGATCGCCGGCGCCGGCTCGTACTTGTAGTCGGCGCCGAAGTTCTTCTTCACGGCCGCTTCCCAGGCCCCGTCCGCGACCATCTTCTTCAGCGCGGCGTTGATCTTGGTCTGGAGTTCCTTGTTGCCCTTCTTGACACCGATGCCGTAGTTCTCGGTGCTCAGGCTCTGGCCCGTCAGCTTGAACTTGCCCTCGTTGCCCTTGTGGGCGGCGTACCCGGCCAGGATGGAATTGTCCGTGGTCATGGCGTCGACCAGGTTGTCCTCAAGGGCGACGAGGCACTCCGAGTAACCGGGGAGCTCCAGCACGCTCGCCTTGGGGGCGAGGCCCTTCCTGATGTTCTCCGCCGAGGTGGAGCCGGTGACGGAGCAGAGCCGCTTGCTGTTGAGGTCCTCGGCCTTGGAGATCGTGTTGTCGCTGGCGCGGACCAGCAGGTCCTGGTGGGCCACGAAGTACGGGCCCGCGAAGTCGACCTTCTCCTTGCGCTTCTCGTTGATCGAGTAGCTCGCGGCGACGAACTGCACCTCGTTGTACTGGAGCAGCAGCTCGCGGTCGTTGCTGTAGACCTGCTTGAACTCGATCTGGTCCGGCTTGTAGCCGAGCTCCTTGCCCACGTAGGTGGCGACGTCCACGTCGAAACCGGAGAAGACGCCACCGGTCTCGCGAAGCCCGATGCCGGGCTGGTCGAACTTGATGCCGATGGAGAGGGTCCCCTTGGCCTGGTCGTCACCGCCGCACCCGGACGTGGTCAGGGCGAGGGCGATCACTACGGCGACCGCACCGGCCTGGGGAACCTTCATTGCTGCACTCTTTCCTCGGTGACGCGGGACGCGCCCCGGGATCGCCGGGGCGCGTGGAACCGCGAATGCGTGGGGGACGTCACGACACGTGTACGAGGAAGCTAGGAAGCTGGCGGCCGCAGCGTCACTAGATCTGAGCAAAACTTGAGGATAACGATCCGGACCGGCCGCAGATTCTGCGGCGGAACCGGACCGGAGCCGCAGAACGCGGGAGAGGGGCGGGCATGGGGACAGGTTCGGTACGGATCGACGGGAATGCGCTGCTACTGGGAGAAGGGGTGCAGATCCGCTTCATCCGGACCCTTCGGCTTCCCGAATCGGGCACGCACGCGCTGCCGCCGGGGCTGGGGGAGTTCCCGCTCCGGAGGGTGGAGGACTACCCGGACACGGTGCCGCCGGAGTGGCTCGCGAAGGGCGGCGTGATGCTGCCCGTGTACCTGCGCGAGGCGATGTGGCTGAGTTTCGCCGGTACCCGTGAGCCCGCCGCGCTCCAGGTCGGGGTCGGCAAGGTGTGCGCGGTGTCGGGCGAGCGCTGGACGGGCCGGCTCGCCCGCGGTCCGCAGAACTATGTGGTGCTGCCGCGCCAGCCGTGGCTGGACGGGATCAACTCGGGCGACGGGACGGTGCGCCAGTTCGTCGCCGTACCCCTGGGGCTCGGCGCCACCGTCGAGGGGCAGGTCACCGGCGAGGAGACCACCGGCGGAGTGCAGCTCCAGGCGTTCCCGCTCACGCCGGCGGTGCTGGAGGAGTGGCGGCGCGCCCATCCGGCGCCCACCCGGTCCCCCGGCTCGCCGTACGGGGCCCCGCTGCCCCCGACCCCGCCGCCCGGCGCGGTCGGCGGCTTCGCCGGCTTCGCAGGCCCGGTGCCCATGCCGATGGCGGCGGCTCCGGGCGGGATCCCGGCTCCGGGCGCGGCCCCGGCGGCCCCCGGGGCGGCCCCGGCGCGGGGCGCGCGGCCCGCGGCTCCCGCGATGGGGCTCGGCGTCGGCGGTTCCATGCGCCAGGAGGTCTACCAGGACGACCGGCCGCTCTCCGCCTGGGCGCAGGAAGCGGCCGCGCGGGTCTTCGTCCACCTGGTGACGCCGCCCGAGTGGCGTCGCATCACCGGGGAGGACGCGCCGCCCTCGCCGGTGGACCGGGCCGCCTACACCCAGGCCGGGCTGCCCTGGTTCGACTACTACGACGAGTCCGCCGCCGACGTCGCGCCCTCCGCGACGCTGGCCGGGGTCAAGCCGGTGGGGGAGTGGATCGGCGACGACCACACCCCGTGGGTGGAACCGGACCCCGCCCAGGTCAAGCCGCTCGGTAATGCCCCGAGGCCGGGCAAACCGGTACAGGACGGTAACTGGTAGATAAATCCCAGCAGTCGAGGATCGATGGCCCAAACTGGTGATCGATTTTCGGCCGCCGGGACGGTATGATCGTCCGCAGCAAGGCCGTAGCGCAGAGGTCGTCGCGCCCACGCATCGAGCTGGAGGACGTCGGTTCGAATCCGACCGGTCTTGCGTCTACTTGCTGTCTCAAGTCGTGATGGACGCCGGGCACCGGCGAAGGAACCGGTGGAGTGGTGATGACACAGCCGACACCCGTACGGTGCCCCGCGATCGAGCACCCGGACATGCCGCCGGCCGACCCCGCGGGCCTCGGCCCACTCCTCGCCCGGCTCGCGGCGGACCACCCGGTCGAGGCCGACGAGGCCTTCCCGCTCGGCACGCTGCGCACCGACGGCCGCGTCGACCTCTGCAAGCAGGGGCTCGGCCCGGGCGGCTCGGCCCGGCTGCTGCCCGCGGCGGCCGCCTCCGCACACGCCACCCACCTGCTCCTCGGGACCAACGCCATCGGTGACGAGGGCGCCCGCACCCTGGCGGAGAGCCTGGCGGCCGGAGCCGACGGCCACGGGCTGCGCACCCTCTACCTCGGCTGCAACCGGATCGGCCCCGACGGGGTGGAGGCCCTCGCCGGAGCCCTCGCCGACGACACCACCGTCCGCGCCCTCTGGCTCAAGCGGAACCCGCTCTTCGAGGACGGCGCCCGCATCCTCGCCGCCCTGCTGCGCCGCAACACCGCCCTGCGCACCCTCGACCTGGTCAACACCGGGATCGGCGCGGACGGCGTACGCCTCCTGCTCGACGCCCTGCTCGAGCGCGAGCAGCCCCTGGAACGCCTCTTCCTCGGCGGCAACGGTCTCGGCGCCGACGCCGCGCCGCTGCTCGCCGCACTGATCCGGCAGGCCGGGGTGCGCGAGCTGTACGTACCGGCCAACCACCTCGGCGACGACGGCGCCGCCGTCCTGGCCGCCGCGGCCTCCGACTCCTCCTCCGGCCCGGTCCGCCTCGGTCTCGGCGGCAACGGCATCGGCGCCGCCGGAGCGCGCGCCCTGGCCGGCGCCCTCGGCTCCGTCGAGGCCCTGGACCTCGGCCGGACGATGTCCGAGCGGAGCCTCGGATCCAGCGGCAACGACCCCGGCGACGAAGGGGCGTACGCCCTGGCCGCCGCACTCCCCGGCAGCCCCCTGCGCCGGCTGGAGCTGCGCCACACCGGCCTCACCGGGCGCGGGGCGAAGAGCCTGCTCGCGGCGGTGCCCGCCGACAGCCCCCTGGAGTACGTCGGCCTGGGCCCCGGCCTGCCCCGACGGGTCAAGCGCTCCTTCGCCGAACGGCTCCGCCCGGCCCGGGCGGCCCATCCGGACCTGCGCGCCATCGGCAGCGTGTACCGGTGAGCCCGTACATGCCCGGCGGCTTCCGGCCCGCGGACGGCCCGGCCTGGCAGCGGATCCGCCGGTACGCCGTACCCGGCTGGATGATCGAACAGGCCACCGCGCACCGCCTGGCCGGGGACTGGCGGGCGGCCTGCGCCGCCGCCGGCGTGGACATCGGCTTCGACCTGCCCGAGGTCGCGGCCCGCTACGGCGCCTCCGTCGCCGAGGCCGTGGAGGACGACCTCCGCCACCTCGCCCCCGACCTGCTGCGCTGGCACCTGCCCCGGGTCCTGGGCGGCCGCACCACCATCGGCATCGACCTGCGGATCCTGCTCGCCTCGTACGGCGGCGCCGACGGCCCGACCCTGTCGGTCACCACGCCCCTGATGACCGAGGGATCGCAGCGGCTGCGCCTGCACTGCGCGCCGGTCGTCCCGGTGAAGTGGAAGCGCTACACGGGACGCGGCTTCGTGCCCGAGGACTGGACCGCGGTCCGGCCGTTCTGGGACGCCCGGTGCGCGTCCGAGCTGGGCGCGCGCTTCGGCGACCCGGAGGGCCGCGCCGAGCGGATCGACCTGCTGCGCACGCAGGGGGACACCGCCGCGGCGTACGAGGCCGCGGGCATCGCATGCGACCTGACCGTGCCCACCCCGCAGCCGTACCAGCGTCCGGTGGACCCCGAGGCCCTCTTCGGGCAGATCCCGGTCGACCTCACCCGGCTCGCGGCGGAGGTGGGTCGGCTCGTGGCGGCCGGCGCGGGTGAGCGGTACCGGATCGCGGCCGACTGGCGCACCTACCTCCTGCTGGAACCCGACGGCCCCGACCGGCTCCGGGCCCGGTTCGTCGAGCGGGAAGAGGCACTCACCGTGCCACAGCTGCCGCGGTACGCCTGGCAGCGGCTGCCCGACCTCGAACTGGTGCGCACCGGCCGGATCACCCCGCGCGAGCTGCACCCGCTGGTCGCCGCCTCCCTGTTCCCCGGTGCCGGACCGGCCGTGGGTCCGCCCGGCCCCGCCGAGGCGGGGCCCGTCCGGGTGCGCTGCCACGGTGAATGGCACGAGGTGCGCTCGCGGGGCGGCGCCCTCGACGTGCCGCACACCCCCGAAGAGCAGCAACGGGAGCGCGCCATGCGGGCGTTCGGCGGCGCGGTCTCCGGCTGCTTCGCCGTACAGCAGACCTGGACCACGGGCGAGGGCCGGCTCCCGCGCGCCCTGCGCGACCAGCAGCGGGAGCTGTTCCTGCGTGCCCAGCACGGGGACACCCCGGGCGTGGTGGCGCTGCTGGACGCGGGCGTGGACCCCCGGATCCGGGAGGCCCGCAGCCGCGGCCTGCTGCACGAACTCCACCTGCTCGACCACGAAGCGCTGCTGCCCCGGCTGCTCGCGGCCGGCCTCGACCTGGAGGCGCGGGACAAGCACGAGCGCACTCCGCTGCTGTCGGCGGTGCACTGGGGCGGCTCGCCGGACCTGGTCAGGGCCCTGATGGCGGCCGGTGCCAGGATCGACGTCATCGACGAGATGGAAATGTCGCTGTCCCAGGAGATCCGCCGCTACAAGCGCACCGACCTCACCTTCCTGCGGGAACGCGTCGACGAGGAGTTCCCCGGCATCGGAGCCGACTGGTTCGACGAGCACATGGAATACCGCGAGGAAGAAGACGAGGACGACGACGCATGAGTGCCCAGCCGCAGCCCTCCCGGGCCCTGGCCGCCGCCGACGCCCTGGGCGAGCGGCTGAGCGCCACCCGCAGCGAACCCGCCACCGACCCCCAACTGGAGGCGCTGGCCCTGGCGGTGACGGCCAATCAGCCGGTGCTCCTGTGGGGTGAGCCCGGCATCGGCAAGTCCGCCGGCATGCGGCAGCTCGCCACCGCGCTCGGGGTGGAGCTGGAGACCGTCATCGCCAGCGTCCACGAGCCCTCCGACTTCTCCGGGCTGCCCATCGTCGGCGACGACCCCGCCACCACCGGCGTCCCGATGGCCCCGCCGGACTGGGCGGTGCGCCTCGCCCGCACCGGCCACGGACTGCTGTTCTTCGACGAGTTGTCCTCCGCCCCGCCCGCGGTGCAGGCGGCCCTGCTGCGCGTGGTCCTGGAACGCCGGGTCGGCAGCCTCGAACTCCCCCCGGCGGTACGGATCGTCGCCGCGGCCAATCCGCCCGCCAGCGCGGCCGACGGCTGGCACCTCAGCCCCCCGCTGGCCAACCGCTTCGTCCACCTCGACTGGACGCACAATCCGCGCACCGTGGCCCGCGGCATGGCCGGCACCTGGCCCGAGGTGGCGATCCCGGCCGTCGACCCCGCCAAGGCCTCCGGCTCGGCCGCCCGCGCACGCGGTGCGGTCTCCGGCTTCCTCACCGCCCGGCCGGGCCTGGTCCACCACATGCCCGCCGAGGCCGCTTCCCGCGGCCGCGGCTGGCCCTCTCCGCGCACCTGGGAGATGGCCCTGCGGCTGCTGGCCACCGGGTACGCGGCCTCGACGGGCCGGGAGGCACTGGCCGCCGCGCTGACCGGAGCCGTCGGCGAAGCCGCCGGGATCGAACTGCTCTCGTACCTCGAACACCTCGACCTGCCCGACCCGGACCGGGTGCTCGCCGACCCGGACGCCTTCGCCCTGCCCGAGCGCGGCGACCGGCAGCTGGCCTTCCTCATCGCCGTGGTCGCGGCCGTGCAGAGCGAGCTCACCCGCCCCCGCTGGGAGGCGGGCTGGGCGGTGCTGGCCAAGGCCGTGGACGCCGGCGTGCCCGACGTCGCCGCCCGCGCCGCCGCCGACCTGGCCGCGATGCGCGACCTCGACTGGCCGGTGCCCGCCGGCATCGACGCCTTCGTGGAACTGCTCCAGCTGTCCGGCTCCCTGCCGGGCGGCCGCTGAGCCCGGCGGGCCCGGCCGTGCGCCTGGACCGCGCGAAGCTCCTGGCGGCCCGCTACAAGGCCGCCGAGGGCCGCCCGTACCTCGCCTCCGCCCTGTACGCCCTGACGGTCGTCCCCTCGGACGGCGTCCGCACCATGGGCGTCGACCGGCACTGGCGCTGCTACGTCTCACCCGCCTTCGTCGAGGCGACCCCGGTCGACGAACTGGCCGGAGTGTGGATCCACGAGGTGGCGCACCTGCTGCGCGACCACCACGGCCGGGCCGAGCGCCTGCCCGCCGCCGACCAGCGCGATCCGGTCCGGGTCAACATCGCCCAGGACTGCGAGATCAACGACGACCTGCTCGCGGACGGGCTCCTGCTGCCCGAGGGCCGGATGGAGCCCAGGCTCTTCGGCCTGGCCACGGGCGGGCTCTTCGAGGCCTACCTGCCGGCGATCCCCGCCACGCCGCACGGGGTGGACTGCGGATCCGGCGCGCACGGCACCCCCATGCCCTGGGAGCTGGGTGAGGACGGCGGCCCCGCCCGGGTCGGCCCGGTGGAGGCGGAGGCGCTGCGCCGCCAGACCGCCCAGGCCGTACGGGCCCACCAGCGCACCCGGGGCCGGATCCCCGAGGGCTGGGCCCGGTGGGCCGAGGAACTGCTGGAGCCCTCCGTCGACTGGCGCCAGGCCCTGTCCGGAGCGGTCCGGGAAGCCGCCGCCTGGGCGGCCGGCGCCGTGGACTACACCTACCGCCGCCCCTCGCGCCGCACCCCCGCCCTCGGCGGCCGGGTCGTGCTGCCCAGCCTGCGCCGACCGCTGCCGCGGGTCGCGATCGTCATCGACACCTCGGGGTCGATGGGCCCGGACGACCTGGCCGCCGCACTCGCCGAAGTCACCGGCGTGCTGCGGGAGGTCGGGGTCGGCGGCAACCGGGTCGCCGTCCTCGCCTGCGACGCCGACGTGCACGCCGTGACCCGGGTGACCAGCGCCGACCAGGTGGCCCTGACCGGCGGCGGAGGCACGGACATGCGCGTCGGCATCGACGCCGCGCTGGCTCTGCCCGACCGGCCGAACATCGTGGTCGTGCTGACCGACGGGTACACGCCGTGGCCGGACGAGACCCCGTCCTGCCGGCTGATCGCGGCGCTGGTCGGGGAGAACGCTCCCGCGCCGCCGGGATGGGTGGAGACGGTACGGGTGGACCTCGGATCCTGAGCGGAACTGGCCGGGAACGTACGGTCGTTCGGACTCCGGCGGGGGACACGTGGGACCATGGGCGGGCAATACCCGTGAGTGCGGAGGGGGAGTTCGGTGACTGGTGTTCGCAAGGGCCTGGCCAAGGTGGAGATCGCGCTGCGATGGGACCCCAGCCCCGCCGGCACATCCCCGCACGACCTCGACATAGTGGCCGCGGTCTACGGAGCCGCAGACCTGCACGGGGTGCCCGTCCAGCTGGTCCACTTCGGCAGCCGTTCGCCCGATGGCACCATCTCCCTGAACCGGGACAGCAAAACGGGCCAGGGCTTCGGCTACGACGAGGTGATGACCCTCGAACTCGACCGGATGGCAACGGAGTTGCGCCGGGTGGTGGTCGGTGTCCTGATCCAGGACACCGGTGCGGACCGCCCCACGACGTTCGGGGACATCGCGGGGACCGGTGTCCGGATCCGCGAGGGCCACATCGATCTCGCCCAGGGCGACTTCGCGGCCGTCCCGTCCGCCACCGCGGCCACGGTCGCCGAGTTCACCCGGGACGACTCGGGTGCCTGGTCGCTCGACGCGCGGCTGCACGGCTTCGACACCGACCCGGAGGAGTTCACGCGGACCATGGGCGGAGTGCGCTGACGGCCGCCGCCGTCCGCCTCGAAGAGTGGTCCCGGGCCGCACAGATCGGGCGGCGGTCACTCCTCGCGTGAGTGACCGCCGCCCGGTCCGGGTGGCGCGCTGCCGCCGTCCCCACGAGGCAGCGCGGGCAGGTCGCCGTCCGGTCATCGGGACGGCGACCTGCCGGTTCAGGGGCCCTGGGGTGGCGTCAGACCCAGGGAGGGAAGCATGACCGCGTCGACGAACCGGACCAGGTAGTCGGCGTCGGCGTACCGGCCTTCGAGCACCGGCCGGATGCGGAGCACACCCATCAGCTGCGCCGGCAGGAACTCCACGGCGGGGTGTTTCGCGGCGATCTCGCCGCGCGCCACCGCCCGCGCCACCATCGCGTCGAAGGCGGCCAGCTCCGGCTCGACCAGTGCCTCGCGCAGGGCGGCCTGCAGTTCCTCGTCGCTGAGCACGGCGAGTCCGAGGGCCTGCGTCAGCCGGGTGTCGCGGCCCGAGGTGCCGGCCGCGATCCGGGCCGCCTCGCGCAGGTCGCCCGCGAGGGACCCGGTGTCCACGGCGACGAGGGTGCCCTGCCGATTCGCCCGCAGGGCCGCGGCGACGAGCTGGGGCTTGGTCTTCCACTGCCGGTAGAGCGTGGACTTGCCGCAGCTCGCCCGGGCGGCGATGCCCTCCATGGTCAGGGCCTCGTAGCCGTGCTCGCGCAGCTGCTCCAGGACGGCCTCGTAGAACTCCTGCTCCCGCTCCGGGGTGATCTTGGAGCGGCGCGCGGTGGTCGGCGTCGACGTCATGGGGGTGCGGCTCTCCTCGGGGGCGTCTCGACGGCATGTTCCGGTACGAGCAGTGTACCGGAACGCAAGCGTATCGGTACACCTGCGTATCGATACGCGAATGTATCGATACACTGGCGTGTCGATCTGTGCGAGCAGGAAGAGAGACCGGGGGATGACCAACCGGGGGATGACCTCCCAGACCACACCCGGCGGGGTGGCGGACGGGCGGCGAGCCGCGCGCCGCCGCCTCATACGCGAGCTGCTGCTCGTCGCGGGACTGTTCACCGTCTACAAGGCGGGCCGGACGCTCTCGACCGGACGCACCGAAGAGGCCTTCCGCAACGCCGAGCGGATCTGGGACGCCGAGCGCGCGCTGCACCTGCCCGGCGAGGGCGCGGTGCAGCGGCTGCTGCTGCACGGGGACGCCCTCGTGCACACCGCCAACACGTACTACGCGGCCGTGCACTTCCCGGCGACCGCGCTCTTCCTGGTCTGGCTCTACCTGCGCCGCCCCGCCCACTACCTGTGGGCCCGCCGCGTGCTCACCGTGCTCACCGCGGCCGCTCTCGCCCTGCACCTCGGCTTCCCGCTCGCGCCCCCGCGGATGCTGGGCGCCGCGGACCTCATCGACACCGGACAGGTCTACGGCCCCACCGTCTACGGGGCCGCGCCGGCCACCGACACCATGGCCAACCAGTTCGCGGCGATGCCCTCCCTGCACTTCGGGTGGGCGCTGATGCTCGCGCTCGGCATGATCGCCGCGACCCGCCCGACCAGGTGGCGCGCACTGTGGCTGCTGCACCCGCTGCTGACCCTGGTCGTGGTCGTCGGCACGGCCAACCACTACTGGCTCGACGCGATCGTCGCGACCCTCCTGCTCGGGGCCGCACTGCTGTTCATCCCGCGGCCGGATGCCGCCGGTGCCGGTGCCGGTGCCGGTGACGGTGCGGGAGCCGGTGACGGTGCGGGCGGGGATTCGGCCGCGGGCGCCGTGCGCGGGCTGCCCGGTCCCCGGACCGCCGCCGATCCGGCCGCCCCCGCCTCCGTAGGAGCCGAGCGGTGAACGCCACCGCTCTCGCCGTCGTCCTCTGCCTCGCCTCGGCCGTGACCTACGCGGCCGCCGCCGTCGCCCAGGAGCGGCTCGCCCGCGCCGCCGTCGCGCGCAGCGCCAGGGCCCTGCTCGGCTCCGGCGCCTGGTGGTGGTCGGCCGGGCTGAACGCCGCTGCCGCGCTCCTGCACGCGGCGGCCCTGCGGTACGGACCCCTCACGCTGGTGCAGCCGCTCGGCGCACTCACCCTCGTGGCCGCCGTCCCGCTGGGGGCGCGCGGAGCCGGCCGCCGGGTGGCGGCCAGCGAGTGGCGGGGCACCCTGGCCACCGTCGTGGGGCTGGGCCTGCTGCTGCTCCCGGCATCCGGGCCGGCCCCCGACGACACGCTCAGCCTGGCCGAGGCGCTCGCCGTCTCCGGCGCAACGGCCGCCGTGATCCTGTTGCTGACCGCCGTCAAGGACCCGCGCTCGGGGCTGCGCCACGCCACGGCGTCCGGACTGGCGTCCGCAGCCGCCTCCGCCCTGACCCAGACCGTGGCCGTGGCGGGCGGACGAGGCGGATCCCTGCTCAGCGTCCGGGTCGTGGCCGTGGCCCTGCTCGTCGTGGTGTTCGCGGTCGGCGGGATGCTCCTGTCGCAGCGGGCCTACCGGGGCGGGCTCGGTGCCCCGCTGGCCGTGGTGAACCTGGCCAACCCGCTGGCCGCCGCGGCGATCGGCATGGTCCTGCTGGGCGAACGCCTCCAGGGCGGCGCCCTGGGGGTGCTGCTCGCGGTGGCGGGAGCCTTCGCCGCGGCGCGCGGCGTGCTCCTGCTGACCCGTACACCCTCGGCGCCCGCCGCCCGGACCGCGGCCGCCGACCCCGACCTGCCCGCCGCGCCGACCACGCCGACCACGCCGGTCAGCCGCGTGGCGGCGTGAGCAGGCAGCCGGAGAACCGTTTCGGCTCCGGCCGCGTCCTCCCCGGTGAACAGCGGAAGACTGAAACGGAGTGGATGGACATGGGGATCATCGGCTGGATCATCCTGGGACTGCTGGCCGGAGGCATCGCCAAGGTCCTGCTGCCCGGCCGGGACCCCGGCGGCCTGATCGGCACCACCCTCATCGGCGTCGCCGGCGCCTTCACCGGCGGCTGGCTCTCGGCGAAGTTCCTGGACCGGCCGATCCAGACCCAGTTCTTCGACCTGGCCACCTGGGGCTCCGCCATCGCCGGCTCGCTGGTCCTGCTGATCGGCTACCGCCTCCTCTTCGGCAATTCGCGCGACTGAGCCGTTCGACGTTCCGTCCCGACGGCCCCCTCGCCCAGCTGAACGGCGACGCGGATCCCGAGAAGATCACCGCACTGCTCAAGCGGTACCGTGCCCTGAAACGACAGGCAGGGCGCACCGTACCGAGCAGCGAGGAAGTCCAGCGACATGAGTGTCACCCCCGTTCCCACGGCGGACATGTACGACGAGCACGGCGATGACCTCGGCATCTGCGCCACGCAGTTCCGCCTGCTGGGCGGCCGCCGGCTGTTCGCCGGCCCGGTGCGGACCCTCGCCTGCCACGAGGACAACGCGCTGCTGCGCGAGCTCGTGAACGCCCCCGGCGACGGCGCGGTCCTCGTCGTGGACGGCGGCGGCTCGCTGCGCACCGCCCTCGTCGGCGACCTCATCGCGGGCGCCGCCGAGCGCAACGGCTGGGCCGGCCTGATCATCAACGGCGCGGTCCGCGACAGCGTGGCCCTCGGCGGACTCGACCTCGGGGTCCTGGCGCTGGGCACCGTGCCCCGTAAGAGCGGCAAGACCGGCGCGGGCACGGTGGACGAGCCCGTCACCATCGGCGGGACCACCTTCCGCCCGGGGGACACGGTCCACGCGGACGCCGACGGCGTCGTCGTCCTTCCGGCCTGACCGGCGATTTCACGCCAGGGGCGGCGCACCGGCCCTGGCGCCGTCCGGGCGGGCCGGGTTTCACTGCGGGCCCATGAGACGACACAGGATCACGGGCGTGCTCGGGGCGATGGCGCTGGCCGCGGCCACCCTCGCCACCGCGGGACCCGCGCACGGCGCGACCGCGGCGGCCACGGCCGCCACCGCAGAGGCGGCCACGCCGGCACCCGCGACCGGAGGCGAGACGCCGCCCGCCGAGTTCGGCACCGACTGGCACGACCCCCTCACCCCCGTCCCGCCCGTCGCCCGGCCGGGGACCCGCTCCTGCGAGGTGACCCTCGCCGAGGCGCAGTTCCGCGACTTCACCCCGTACCGGGGCAGCTACACCCCGCCCCGGGGCTGCGGCTCCGACCACTGGGCCAAGGTGGTCCTGCGCCTCGACGGCAAGGTCAAGGGCCGCCAGTACGACCGCCTCGGCCACCTCTCCCTCGGCGGCGTCGAGATCCTGCGCACCTCCACGCCCCAGCCCTCGCCCGACGGCATCACCTGGTCCGTCGAGAAGGACGTCACCCGCTACCGCGACACCCTCGTCCGCCCGCAGCCCGTCGAGATGCTCATCGGCAACGTCGTCAACGACACCTACACCGGCGTCATCGACGTGAAGGTCACCCTCACGTTCTACGCCGCCGAAGGCCGCCCCGGCTCCGCCAGTTCCACGGATTCCACGGATTCCACGGATTCCGCCGATCCCGCCGATTCCGGCGGCTCCGGCGGCCCCGCCCAGACCCCCGACCGCGTGCTGCCCCTCACCACCCCGGAGATCACCACCCCGCGGAACACGGAGCGCCTCCTCGCCGAGGTGTACGCCACCGGCTCGGGCGGAGGCTGCGAGGAGTACTGGTACATGACCGTCCCGGACGCGGCCCCGTACTCCTGCAAGGCGGCCGACGGCCCCTACCGCGAGGTCCGCGTCTCCGTGGACGGGCAGCTCGCCGGCATCGCCGCGCCCTTCCCCACCGTCTGGACCGGCGGCTGGTCCAACCCCTTCCTCTGGTACGTCACCCCCGGCCCCCGCGCCTTCGACGTCCAGCCGGTCGTATACGACCTGACCCCCTTCGCCGCGCTCCTCAACGACGGCCGCCCGCACCGGACCGAGGTGTCCGTGGCCGGGGTGCCGGCCGGACAGAGCGGGTGGAGCACCCCGACCAACCTGCTGCTGTGGCAGGACGAGGCCCGCGAGGTCGTCACCGGCGCCCTGACCCGGCACGAGCAGAGCGATCCGGCCAACTCCTCCCGCTGGACACCCGCCGCTCCCACACCCGGCGCCGAGCACCGCCTCGACACCGAGGGCGGCCACCGGCTCACCGTCGCCGGGCACCTGGACACCTCCCACGGGAGGGTCACCACCACCGTCACCCGCGCCGTGGGCAACACGTCCGTCCACCGCTGGACCGACGGCGAGAACCGCGACGCCCTCACCGCCACCTGGACCGACGAGGAGACCGTGACCCGAGGAGCCACCACCACCCGCACCGCGCGCACGTACACGATGGACGGCGAGACCACCCTCGGCGCCGGCGACCGGCTGCGCACCGTCCTCTCGCTCGGCGACCGCGCCGACACCGTCACCCTGCGCGGCGGGCGGAAGGCCGACGCCTCCCGGACCGACAACCAGTACACGGGCGACGCCACTTACACCGCGAACGTCCCGCGCGACCAGCGGCACGCCGTCGCCACCACCACCGCCCGCTACCGGCTCCACGGCTCCCCGGCGTCCGGCGGCTGCTACGACCGTACGGTGGCCACCGCGCAAGGCACGGTCACCGCGGACCGCCGGCGCTGCTGACGCCGCCGACAGCGCTGTCGCACGGGGCGCCTACGATGACGGCTCATGGACACGAGTGAGGCCGGCAGACAACTGATCGACGGCCGTTTTGAGCTGGTCGCGCCCCTGGGCAGCGGCGGCATGGGTACCGTCTGGCGCGCCCGCGACATCGCCCTGCACCGCGAGGTCGCACTCAAGGAGGTGCGGCCGCCGGACCCGGCGACCGCCGCCGCCCAGCCCGGTCTCGCCGATCAGCTGCGCGAACGGGCCGTCCGCGAGGCCCGGGCCCTGGCCCGGCTCGCCCACCCCCATGTGGTGACGATCCACCACATCGTGGAGCCCGCGGACGGCTCGGACGGGCACCCGTGGATCGTGATGGAGCTGGTCCGGGGCGGCTCGCTGCACGACCGGCTGGCCGACGGTCCGCTGCCGCAGACCGAGGTGGTCCGGCTCGGACTCGACGTCCTGTCCGCGCTGCGCGCCGCTCACGCCGAGGGCGTCCTGCACCGTGATGTGAAACCCGCCAACGTGCTGCTGCGCGCCGACGGGTCGGCGGTGCTCACCGACTTCGGCATCGCGGCCCTGCACGGGTCCACCGCGCTCACCTCGACCGGCGTGCTGATCGGCTCGCCGGAGTACATCGCGCCCGAGCGCGTCCGCGGCGAGGAGGGACTGGCCGCCTCCGACCTGTGGTCGCTGGGCATGCTGCTGTACGTGGCAGTGGAAGGCGTGCATCCGCTGCGCCGCGCCACCAGCCTGGCCACGGTGGTCGCCGTGCTCGACGAGCCGATCCCGGCGCCCGTACGCTCCGGCCCGCTGGCGCCCGTACTGGAGCGGCTCCTCGTACGCGACCCGGCCGCGCGGCCCGACGCGGCGCAGCTGGAACAGCTGCTCCGGGACGCGAGCACCGCTCTCGTCGGCGCCGGGGGCGGCGCGGTCCTGGGACAGTACGGGCCGCCCACCCCGCCGCCGTTCGGCCCGGTCCCCACCCCGTACGCGGCCACCACGCCGCTGCCCGCGGCGTCCGCACCACGGCGCCGCCCCGTCCTGCTCGCCGCCGCCCTCGCGGCGGTACTGGCGGCCGGAGCCGTCGGGGTCGTCAAGTGGCTGCCCGACCACACCCGGACCGGCCCGGACGCGAAGGGCCGCCCGGCCGCCTCGGGCCCGGCGGTCTCGGCCCCCGCCTCGGCGACCCCGGCCTCCGTGACCCCCGCCGCCGCGACTCCGGGACCGAAGGCGAGCACGCTCAAGGCGACGGCGCCGCAGGGCAGCCTGCTCACCCCCGACAACATCCGGACCGCCCTGGCGGCCCTGAAGCAGCAGACGGGCACCACCACCTTCGTGGACCTGCGGATCTACGACGAGTACGTCCTCGCCTCCGTCCCCACGGCCCCCGGAGCCAGGACCGTCGACTCCTGGCAGTACCGCGACGGCGGGGCCACCCGAACCGGTCCGGCCGGCACCGTCAAGGACCGCGCCCCGCTCATCGACATGGCCAAGGTCGAATGGGACACCCTGCCCGCCCTCCTGGAACAGGCCAAGCAGGACCTGGGCGTGGCGAACCCGAGCTCCCGCTACGTGATCGTCGATCCCTGGATGATGGACCAGAGCCCGTCCATACGGACCTACCTCAGCGACGAGTACGGCCAGGGCGGCTACGTCCTGGCCGGCACCGACGGCAAGGTCAGGAAGGTGTACCGCTCGTAGGCCGTGGCGGCGGGCCTGCGATCCTGATCTCCGTACACGTGCGGAGAAACGCTTCGAGGAGGCAGGACCACCATGCCGAGCTGGCGCACCACACTCACGGCCGCCGGGATATCCGGCACCCGGCTGCGGGAGGACTACACCCACGCCGCCCGCCGGGTGCTCCGCCGCGAGCCCGCCCCGTACCTCGTGCTGCGCCTGCTCGCCGCGCCGCCCCTGGTGCCCTGGCTCGCCGCCGGCCTCGCCTTCATGAACATGGTCGACGACGTGGCCGAGACCGGCACCCCGTCGCAACGGGCCGCCAACCTGGCCGCGTTGACCGGGCGGGTCGAGGCGGCCCTCACCTCCGGGGACAGCCCCGACCCGCTGCTGCGCGCCTACGCCCACGCCGTGGACGCGCGAGCCCTGCCCGCGCACTGGGTCTCCCGGTTCCTCGAAGGCGCCGCCACCGCCGAAGCGGGCTTCGACGGCTTCGCCGCCGAGGAGGACTTCCAGGCCTACCTCGACGCCTACGCATGGCCGGGGGTACTGGTCTTCACCGGCCTCCAGTACCAGGGCGGACCCGACCCCGAACAGGCCGCGGGCTGGCGGCGGTTCGTCGACGCCGCCCAGCGGGTCGACTTCCTCGCGGACCTCGCCGGGGACCTCGCGGACGGCCGCCTGTGCATCCCGCGCGCCCGCCTCGACGAGCACTCCGTGACCCGCGCCGACCTCGAACAGGCCCGCGACACTCCCGCCGTACGCGCGCTCCTCGCCGCCGAGACCCTGCGCGCCCGGGCCGCCCTCGACGCCACCGACGGCATCCTCGAACTCGCCGAACCCGGGCTGCGACCCGTGACCGCGACGATGACGGAGCTGATGGCGCACCAGCTCACGGCCGTGGAGCGGGCGGGTGTCGAGGCCCTGCGCCGGGACATCGGCTACGGCGTGGCGGCCCCCCTGCGCACCCTCGCCCGAGCCCGGCGCGCGGCCCGCGGCCGATCCCGCGCCGGCGGCCAGACGCCGGCCGGTTCGCGCCGACAGTGACACGCGGCAGGGACATTTGTACTGGCGGGCCGCGTACATGCGGATCTGCCGGTGGCACGCGCCCCTTCGTAGCGTGGTGGGCATGACGCAGAACCCGCATTCACCGCCCCCTGTCCGGCGCACCTTCAAGTCCTTCGGAGGAGGAGTGCGCATGCGAGGCGACTGGAGCGGCTACCGGGCGTGGAAGGCCGCATGGCCGGCCCGGGTGGAGCAGTGGCGCGAGCGCGAGGCCGCTCGCGGTGGTCATGGCGGCCGCGGTCCGCTGGGCCCGCCCAATGGATTCACCCTGCTGCCCTGGCTGCTGATGGGCATGGGCGCCATCTCGAACCTCATCCAGGGGGACACCCCCAACCCGCTGGTCGGCGGGCTCGGCCTGCTGCTCTTCAACTCCCTCTACATCAGCGTGGTGTTCCGCGCGTTCGATCCGCGCAAGCGCGAGGCCCTGAGCACCCGTTGGAGCCTGGCCGCGATGGGCGCGGTCACCAGCGCCCTCGCCATTGCCTACGGAGGCAGCTGGCTGCTGTTCTTCCCCCTGCTCGGCCTCGCCACCGGAACCGTGGTCCGGGGCCGCCGGCTCGGCCCGGTGATGTTCGGGCTCAGTGCCCTCGCCGGTGCGATCGCCGTGTACCGGGACGGGTGGGGCGCGCTGGGGATCTTCTACGGGACCTTCCTGTCCGGCATGGTCACCGCTGCCATCCTGGCCCTGTCCGAGACGGTGGGGGAGCTGCGCGAGACCCGGCAGGAGCTGGCGCGGGCGGCCGTGGAGCAGGAGCGGCTGCGCTTCTCCCGCGATCTGCACGACCTGCTCGGCCACACCCTCTCGGTGATCGTCGTGAAGTCGGAGGCAGCCCGCCGCATAGCGCCCCGGGACATGGACGCGGCCCTCGCCCAGGTCGCGGACATCGAGTCGGTCGGCCGCCAGGCGCTCACCGAGATCCGCGAGGCCGTCACCGGCTACCGGGAGGCGAGCCTGGCAGGAGAACTGGACCGGGCCCGCGGCACCCTCACCGCCGCCGGGATCGAGCCCGTGGTGCGGCAGTCAGGGCCCCCGCTGCCCCCGCGGACGGCGGCCCTGCTGGGCTGGGTGGTCCGCGAATCCGTCACCAACGTCATCCGGCACAGTGCCGCCGCGACCTGCGAGATCGAGGTACGCGGGGCCGCCGGGCGGGCCCGCCTGGTGATCACGGACGACGGTGACGGCGTAGGCTCGACGCCGCCGGGCAGCGGCCTGACCGGCCTGGCCGAACGCCTCGCCGCGGCGGGCGGCACGCTGCACAGCGGCCCGGCTCCCGGCGGCGGGTTCCGGGTGACCGCCGAACTCCCGGTGGAGGAAGCGATGCAGGATATGGCGCAGGAGACGGCGCAGGAGACCGTGGACGGCACCGGGGCCGAGTCCGGCGCGGCCGTGGGTACCCGGAGCGAGGAGAGTCGATGATCAGGGTCCTGCTGGCCGAGGACCAGGGCATGATGCGGGGCGCGCTGGCCCTGCTGCTCGGGCTGGAGGAGGACATCGAGGTGGTGGCACAGGTCGCCGCCGGGGACGAGATCGTGCCCGCCGCCCTCGACGCGCGGCCCGACGTGGCCCTGCTCGACATCGAACTCCCGGGCCGCAGCGGGCTCGACGCCGCCGCCGAGCTGCGCACCCGGTGCCCCGGCTGCCGGGTGCTGATCCTGACCACCTTCGGCCGGCCCGGCTATCTGCGGCGGGCGATGGAGGCCGGGGCCGCCGGATTCCTCGTGAAGGACGGGCCGGTGGAGGAACTGGCCGCGGCCGTCCGCCGGGTACTCGCGGGGGAGACCGTGATCGACCCCGCGCTCGCGGCCGCGGCACTGAGCGCGGGGCCCAGCCCGCTGACGGCGCGGGAGGCCGATGTCCTCAACGCGGCGGTGGACGGGGCGACCGTGGCCGACATCGCGGCGAAGCTGCACCTGTCCGAATCGACCGTACGGAACTACCTGTCCTCGGCCATCGGCAAGACCGGCACCCGCAATCGCATGGAGGCCGTCCGCGCCGCCCGCCGCCAGGGCTGGCTCTGAGCCCCGCTCCGCAGCGGGGCCCGTGCGCCGGCGCCCGTTCTAGTAGGCCCCGTTGACGTTGTCGATCGAGCCGTAGCGGGCGGCCGCGTAGTTGCAGGCGGCCGTGATGTTGGCGACCGGGTCGTAGGAGTCCATCGAGGTGCCGGGCACGTGGTAGGCACGGAACGTCGGGTCGATGACCTGGAGCAGGCCCTTGGACGGGATCCCGTTCTGGGCGTTGATGTCCCAGTTGTTGATGGCGAGGGGATTGCCCGAGGACTCGCGCATCACATTGCGGTGAATTCCGTTGTAGCTGCCGGGAATGCCGTGCTTGGCCATCACGTCCAGCGACTCGCGGATCCAGCCGTCGAGATTGTTCGGGTAGGCGGCGGCGGGCTTGGCGGCCGCGGCGGGCTTGGCGGCCGCGCTCTTCGCCTGGGCGGCGAGGGTCAGCTTGAGGCCCGGCCGAATGATCGACGGGTCGGTGCCGACGGTGCCCTTGTTCGCCAGGTACAGCTGCTCCCAGCCGCCGCTCAGGGAATGCTCCGCCGCGATCTTGGAAAGGGTGTCGCCCGCGACCACGGAATAGGTCATCGGGGCGGCCGCCTCCGCCGCCCCGGCGGTGGTCGTGCTGATCAGGGGGAGGGCGAGGGCCGCGCCACCCGTGCCGGCGATGGCCAGCTTGCGGGTGATCGGGTTGTTCTTCGGCCGGCGGTGCTTTCCCTTAGCGGGCATGGCGCATTTCCTCACGTGGGGGGACGGAGAGGCCCGGGGGTGGCCGGATTAGGCAGCTGACCACCGGGAATGAGGGTGACCGTAGGCGAGCCCGCCGGGCGGGAACAAGGCCCGAATTCGCCCGGTAGATCGACTTCCTGCTTTCCGCCCCGAAAATGACCTTGGCGCCCCCTTCGTGCTCAAGACAACTTTCTTTCCGGGAAAAGGGAATCAGCCCTCCCGTGGAAATGATGTTGGCGGTTTCCGAGTGACTCACATCACGGGTCGCGGGCCCGGCCTGAGCCGGGTGTCGAATGGGGGCAAGTCCACCCCCGATAGGCCGGATTCGGGCGACACGCCTGTAGGTAGTGAATCGCCCATAGTGGACGCTTTCCGGCGTGTTTCCCCCGTGTGGTGGCGCCCGCCCCCGGCTGTCAGAGCTCCGCCAGCCGCTCCAGGGTGGCCGCCACCGCCTCCTGTGAGGCCGGCAGCAGGGGGAGCCGTACGCCGGGCGTGGGGATCCGTCCCTGGGCGTGCAGCACGCCCTTGACGACCGCAGGATTGGGCTCGGCGAAGGCCGCCGCCGACATCCGGGCCAGGGCGTGCCCCAGGGGCCGCGCCCGCGCCACGTCACCCGCCCGCCAGGCCGCGGCGAGCTCCGCGAACCGGGCCGTCGCCAGGTGCGCCGAGGCCAGGATCCCGCCCCCCGCGCCCAGCGCCAGCAGCGGCGAGAGGTACGCGTCGTCACCGGCCAGCACCTCGCACCCGGCCGGCAGGTCACCGAGGAGCGCCACCGTGTCCTGCCCGATGCCGCCGCCCGCGTACTTCACACCCGCGACCCCCGCGAGCGAGCCGAGCGCCCGCAGCGCGGCGGCGTCCAGCGGCTGCCCCGTCCGGTACGGGATGTGATAGACGATCAGCGGTACGGGGCTCACCTCGGCCAGCCGCGCGAAATGCGCCAACACGCCCGCCGCCGAGGGCCGTACGAACGAGGGCACGGTCACCAGCGCCGCCCGCGCCTGCGGCCACCGCGCCAGCCGGGTCAGTGAAGCCTCGGCGGCCCGGGTCCCGCTCGCCCCGGCGCCCACGGTCAGCGGCGCGCCCCGCTCCGCGCAGACCCGGGCGCAGACGTCGGTGACGAGATCGCGCTCCGCCTCGTCGAGCGTGGCCGCCTCGGCGGTGGTGCCGAGGGCGACGATCCCGGTGGCGCCCGCGTCGAGCACCTCGTGGGCGAGCGCCTCCAGTGCCTCGGCGGCGACCTCCCCGGTGTGGGTGAACGGGGTGACGAGGGGTACGTGGATCCCGTGCAGGGTGAGGCCTTCGATGCCGTCTGCCATGTTCCCCACCCCGTCCCGTGAACAGTCCTGTGCTGTGTGCCGTGCGTTGTCCTGTGCCATGCCGTCGAGCCTGGCCCGCCCCCAGCCTCGAATCCAGTTCGCGTTTCTTACGCGACCCGTAAGCTGAGCCGATGCTCGACGTACGACGCCTGCGCCTGCTGCGCGAACTGGCCCGCCGCGGGACCATCGCCGCCGTCGCCGAGGCCCTCTCCTTCAGCCCTTCGGCGGTATCCCAGCAACTCGGCGTCCTCGAACGCGAAGCCGGTCTGCCCCTGCTGGAGCGCACCGGCCGCCGGGTCCGCCTCACCCCGGCCGGGCAGAACCTGGTGCACCACGCCGAAGCCGTACTCGAACGGCTGGAACAAGCCGAGGCCGACCTCGCCGAGGCGCGCAGCGGCCTGGCCGGGGCCCTGCGCATCGGAGCCTTCCCCACCGCCACCCGGGCCATCGTCCCGGCCGCCCTGACCGCCCTGGCCCGGCGCCACCCGGGGCTGGAGCCGATGGTCTGCGAGACGGACCCGGCGGCGGTCGCCCACGCCCTGCGGGCGGGGGACCTGGACGTGGCCCTGGTCCACGCGTACGACTTCGTGCCCGCCGCCGAGGAGCCCGGGCTGGCCACCGAGCCGCTGTACGGGGAGGCGATGTACCTCGCCGCGCCGGCCGGGGAGACAACCGGACCGCCGCCCGGCACCGGCCAGGACGCCGCCTTGCGCGCCCACGCGGACGCCCCCTGGATCACCGCCACCTCCGGCACCCTGTGCCACGCCATGACCGTACGGGCCTGCCAGGCGGCCGGGTTCACCCCGCGGGTTCGCCACCAGGTCGACGAGTTCGCCACCGTGCTCGCCCTGGTCGCGGCAGGCCAGGGCGTGGCCGTCGTACCGCAGCTCGGGGTCGCCGGCCCGGCCGGACCGGGCGTGCGCCTCACCCGCCTGGTGATGCAGCGCCGTACGAACCTCGCCTTCCGCAGCGGAGCCGGCGCCCACCCGGCCGTGGCCGCCTTCGGCGCGGCCCTGCGGGCGTCCGTACCGCCGGAACTGGCAGGGGACGCCTCCCCGGGGTTCCCCGGGACGCAGTCCGGGGGGAGGTAGCCGGGGAGATCCCGCGCCGCGGAGTGGGGCAACTCCCGTACGGCGCGGAGCCCGTGTACGTTCTGGGGGGAGCCAACGAGAGCAGAGCGGGGTAGACGTGACGCATCGCGTACGAGGGGTCATCGCCCGGAGCAAGGGCGCACCGGTGGAGACGACGACGATCCTCGTGCCCGACCCGGGACCGGGCGAGGCGCTCGTCCGGGTCCAGGCCTGCGGGGTCTGCCACACCGACCTGCACTACCGGGAGGGCGGCATCAACGACGAGTTCCCGTTCCTGCTCGGCCACGAGGCCGCCGGGATCGTGGAATCGGTCGGTGCGGACGTCACCTCCGTGGCCCCCGGCGACTTCGTCGTCCTCAACTGGCGTGCGGTGTGCGGGACCTGCCGGGCCTGCCGACGCGGACGCCCCTGGTACTGCTTCGCCACGCACAACGCCACCCAGCCCATGACGCTGGAGGACGGCACCCCGCTCTCCCCGGCGCTCGGCATCGGCGCCTTCGCCGAGAAGACCCTGGTCGCCGCGGGCCAGTGCACCAAGGTGGACCCGGCCGCGGCGCCGGCAGCCGCCGGACTCCTCGGCTGCGGGGTGATGGCCGGCCTCGGCGCCGCCCTGAACACCGGCAACGTCGGGCGGGGCGACTCCGTCGCCGTCATCGGCTGCGGGGGAGTGGGCAACGCGGCCGTGGCCGGGGCCCGGCTGGCGGGTGCCTCCAGGATCATCGCGGTCGACCTCGACGACCGGAAGCTGGAGTGGGCGCGCGGTCTGGGCGCCACGCACACCGTCAACGGCCGTAAGGAAGACGTGGTCCAGGCCATCCAGGGGCTGACCGACGGGAACGGCGCCGACGTGGTGATCGAGGCGGTCGGCCGCCCCGAGACCTACCGGCAGGCCTTCTACGCCCGCGACCTGGCCGGAACCGTGGTCCTGGTCGGTGTGCCGACCCCGGAGATGAAGCTCGAACTCCCGCTGCTGGACGTCTTCGGCCGCGGCGGGGCGCTGAAGTCCTCCTGGTACGGGGACTGCCTGCCCGAGCGTGACTTCCCCATGCTCGTCGACCTCTACCTGCAGGGCCGTCTCGACCTGGACGCCTTCGTCTCCGAGACCATCCCCCTCGACGGGATCGAAGACGCCTTCGCCCGGATGGAGCGGGGCGAGGTGCTCCGCTCGGTGGTCGAGTTCCCGTAAGCCCCAGGCCCACACTGGACCCCGTACTAGAATCGCGCGGTACGCCACACCCCGCGCCCCCGCCGCACCCGGCCGGGGGCGCGGTCCCGCACCTCGTACCCCAGGGGCCGTCCGTGACCATCGAGCACAGCTACCGCCAGCCCGGAACGGTCCTCACCGACCACCGGTTCACCGTCCCCCTGGACCACGCGCGCCCGGACGGCGAGCAGATCGAACTGTACGCCCGCGAGGTCGTCGCCACCGGCAAGGACCCGGCGGGCCTGCCGTGGCTGCTGTACCTGGAGGGCGGACCCGGCTTCGGAGCCCGGCGCTTCACCGGGCGCCAGGCATGGCTGGAGCGGGCCCTCGCCGACTACCGCGTACTCTTGCTCGACCAGCGCGGAACCGGGCGCTCCACCCCGGTGAACCGGCAGACACTGCCGCTGCGCGGCACCCCCGCCCAGCAGGCCGAGTACCTCGCCCACTTCCGCTCCGACTCGATCGTGCGCGACGCCGAGGCCATCCGCCCCGGCCTGACCGGCGGCGCGCCCTGGACCGTGCTCGGCCAGAGCTTCGGCGGATTCTGCGCGACCCACTACCTCTCCACCGCCCCCGAGGGCCTCACCGCCGCCCTGATCACCGGCGGCCTCCCGTCCCTGACCGCCACCGCCGACCAGGTGTACGAAGCCGCGTACCCCCGCATCGAGCGCAAGAACCTGGCGCACTACGAGCGTTACCCGATGGATGTGGAGCGCGCCCGCCGGATCGCGGCCCACCTCGCGGAGCGCCCGGCCGAACTCCCCGGCGGCCACCGCCTCACCGTCGAAGCCTTCCAGTCCCTCGGCCTGATGCTCGGGTCCGGTGACGGCAGCCACCAGCTGCACTACCTCCTGGAGGACGCCTTCGTCCCGGCCGCCGCCGGACCGGCCCTGTCCGACGCCTTCCTGGAAGGCGCCCGGGCCCACCTCTCCTTCGCCGGACACCCCCTCTACGCCCTGCTCCACGAGTCGATCTACGCGCAGGACCCGGCCGCGCCCACCGCCTGGGCCGCCGAACGGGTGCGTGCGGGCCACCCGCGATTCGACGCCGCCAAGACTCTCGCGGGCGACGAACCCCTCCTCTTCACCGGCGAGACCATCCACCCCTGGCACTTCACCGCCGACCCCTCGCTCGCCCCGCTGCGCGAGACCGCCGAACTGCTGGCCGCCCGTACCGGCTGGGGTCCCCTCTACGACCGGGCCCGGCTCGCCGCCAACGAGGTGCCGGTGGCCGCCGCCGTCTACCACGACGACATGTACGTCGACACCGGCCACTCCCTGGAGACCGCCCGTGCGATCCGGGGCCTGCGGACCTGGGTCACGGACGAGTTCGAGCACGACGGCGTCCGCGCGGGCGGCCCGCGCGTCCTGGACCGGCTGCTGGCCCTCGTGCGGGGCGACGCCTGAGGAATCCGCCGGTGGTGTCCAGCACGCCAACCACCCGTCCGCGCAGGCCCATTCGCCTATTGTGCGAGTCATGACCGAACAGCATGATCAGCCCGCCCCCTTGCAGCCCATGCCCACCGACTGGCAGCGAGCCCTCGCCGTCGTCGCGCACCCGGACGACCTGGAGTACGGCTGCGCGGCCGCGATCGCGGACTGGACCGACGGCGGCCGCGAGGTCGTCTACCTGCTCGCCACGCGCGGCGAGGCGGGCATCGACACCATCGCCCCCGCCGACTGCGCGCCGCTGCGCGAGGCGGAGCAGCGGGCGAGCGCGGCCGTCGTCGGAGTGTCCGAGGTGGAGTTCCTCGACTACCGGGACGGCGTCGTCGAGTACGGGCTCGACCTGCGCCGGGACATCGCGGCGGCCATCCGGCGCCACCGCCCCGAGCTGATCGTCACCCTGAACCACCGGGACACGTGGGGCGGCGCGGAGGGCGGCGGCTACTGGAACACCCCCGACCACAAGGCCGTCGGCCGGGCCGTCCTGGACGCGGCCGCGGACGCCGGCAACCGGTGGATCTTCCCCGAGCTCCTCGCCGAGCAGGGCCTGGAGCCGTGGGGCGGGGTGCGCTGGGTCGCGGTGGCCGGAACCAGCACGCCGACCCACGCGGCCGACGCCGGGCCGGGACTGGAGCGCTCGGTCAGGTCCCTGCTGGAGCACAAGGCGTACATCGAGGTGCTGACGGACCAGGATCCCGAGGAGTACGTGCGTACCTTCCTCACCGACAACGTCCAGCGGGCGGCGTCCCGGTTCGGCGGCCGTCCGGCGGTCCCGTTCGAGGTCTTCCCCCGCTGACCGGGACCCCCTTAAACTGACACTTCGTCAGATGTCAAAGGGGGTGCAGGGCAGGGTGATCGACACCATCGCCACGGACATCGCGGAGGGTGAGGAGCGGATCCGGCTGGAGACGGCGGACGGGATCGCGGTCCTCACCCTGTGCCGGCCGGACAGGCTCAACGGCTGGAGCTGGGAGTCCACCCGCCAGCTGGGCCTGCTGGCCGACCGCGTCCGCTTCGACCCCTCGGTGCGTGCGGTCCTGCTGCGCGCCGAGGGCCGGGCCTTCTGCGCGGGCATCGACGTGACCGCCCCCGGCGGCGCGATCACGGGCGGGTCCGCCGCGGAGCGGACCCGGAACACTTACGAGGGCATCCGCTGGGTCCACGAGCGGTTCGCGGTCCTCTCCCGCCTCCCGCAGCCGGTGGTGGCCGCCGTACAGGGCTACTGCCTCGGCTTCGGCTTCGAGCTGGCGCTGATGGCCGACATCCGGGTGGCGGCCGAGGACGCCGTCTTCGCCCTGCCGGAGGCGCAGCTGGGGGTGGCGGTGGACGCGGGCGGCGACCTGCGCATCGCCCGCGAGGCCGGCGCGGGCTGGGCGAAGTACCTGGCCCTGACCGGCCGGCGGATCGACGCGGCGACGGCAGAGCGCCTGAACCTGGTCCAACTGGTCGTCCCGGCCGCGGAACTGGATTCCGCCGCGCGCACCCTGACGGCGGAGATCGCCGCGAACGCCCCGCTCGCGGTCCAGGGCATCAAACGCGCGGTCGACGCCTACGCGGACGCGGCCCTGCCCGCGGCCCTCGACCGCGTCGCGATGACGGCCGCCCTCACCCTCACCTCGGACGACTGCCGCGAGGGCTACGGGGCCAAGGCGGCCCGCCGCCCACCGCACTTCACCGGCGGCTAAGCGGCCTCGGGGACGTGCCCTACTTCCCCGAGGCCGCTTAGCCCACGCTTAGCCCGGCCTTTGACGTCCGGCGTCGAACGGCCCGCGCCCCAGCTGCTCCCGCACCGGCACGACCTCGGGATTGACCAGCGCCCGGCGCTGCCAGTTCGCGCCGTCGACCACCAGCGTGTGGCCGGTGACGAACCGGGCGTACGGCGAGGCCAGGAAGGTCGCCGCCCAGCCCAGTTCGCGCGGTGCGCCCACCCGCAGGGCGGGCTGGCGCCCGTCCCTGGCGTCGGGCGCGGGCGCGGCCCGCTCCAGACCGCCCCGGATGTCGTCGGTCATGTCGGCGTGCGGGAACAGCCCCGGGACGAGCCCGTTGATCTGGATGCCGTACGGTCCCCACTCGACGGCGAGGGTCTCCACCAGGTTCTTCACGCCGGCCTTGGCGGCCGCGCTGTGGGCGAAGCCCGGCCCGCCCGTCCAGGCGTACGAGGCGCCGATGTTCACGATCGATCCGGGGGTGCCCGCCGCCAGGTGGCGGCGGCCGAATTCGCGGGTCATGAACCAGGTGCCGGTCAGCGTGATGTCGACCACCGACCGCCACGCGTTCGGGGACAGTTCCTCGGCCGGCGAGGGGAAGTTGGCGGCCGCATTGTTGACCAGGACGTCCGGCAGCCCGAGCGCGGCCTGCGACGCGTCGAACACCTCCGCGACCCGCTCGGGGTCCCGGATGTCGCAGACGGCGGCCGTCACCCGGCCCGCGCCGGGTACGGCCGCCAGCTCCTCCCGCGCCGCCTCCAGCTGCTCGGCACGGCGGCTCGCGATCACCAGATCGGCACCGAGCCGCGCGAACTCGGCGGCGATGGCCTTGCCCAGCCCGGTGCCGCCGCCGGTCACGAGGACCACCTGCCCCGCGTACGTACCGGGAGGCAGGGCGGCGGCGCCGAGCGGCGGTGGCGCGGGCAGGCCGCGCCGGGTCTCGTCCGTCATGGTGCATCGATAGCGCGCGGGCGCTCAGATCACCATGCCCGTGACAGTGCCTCCCGCCGGGCCTACCGCTGGGGCAGGTACGCCTGCCTGGTGGCGCAGGTCCAGATCACCGGCTTCAGCTTGCCCTTGGCGTTGACGGCGGCTCCGCCGACCCGGCCGTCGTCGGAGACCGACTCCGCCGCGCTGGCCTGGTTCGCGGCGAGCCGCGGCAGGGCGAGTACCGGACCCGTGCCCGGCCAGAGCTGCGCCTGGTCGGGCAGGGTTTGCTCCTCGGGGTGGAACTTGGCGGTGCCGACGGTGACCTTGGTGGTGGGGCTGATCGCCTCGAAGGTGCCGTACGGGTGGGTGTTCAGCACTCCGGGGGAGGTTCCGACCGCGGTGTACGGCGGCGTCCAGGTCCACGGCTTGTACTGGTACCCGGGCCCGTACCAGTCGTATCCGACGACGTGGCCGCTCTCGTCGAGGTCCTGGACGTAGCTCTCCTGCCCGCTGGGGGCGAGGTACCTGGCCGGTCCGCCGTCACCCGGCCAGATCACCGGGTGGGACCCCGACAGGTGGCCGCCGGTCCCGGGGTCCTCGTAGTCCTGCTTGGCCAGGCCGAGGATGTCGCCCTTGTTGTTGACGGCGGTGACCAGCTCGACGGAGGTTCCCGGGCCGGCTTCCGCCGGCAGGGGCAGCTCGCGGACCTTCTGGCCGTCCTTCCAGACGATGCCGACGCCCGCCCGGTTGCGCGAGACCACGTAGTCGGCGTCGTTGACGTCGGCTTCTCCGTACGCGTAGTCGCTCCCGGGCAGCGGGGTGATCGCCGTGGCGCCCGCCCGGTAGGTGAACACGTAGCCTTCGGCGCCGTGAACGCGGCCCACCATCAGGCCGCTCTTGTTCACGGCGAGCAGCTCGCCCTGCAGGCCGGCCGCGGGCAGCGGAACCTTGTGGAGCGTGGTGCCGGTCCAGTACACGGGCTGCGCGCCGGAGACGCCGACCGACAGCTTGCCCGCGCCGAGGGCGAGGACGCCCTGGTTCTGCGGGTTGCCCGGGTTGTAGACGTCGTCCCCGAGGGAGCCCAGTACCTGGATCCTGGGAGTGCAGGTGGTGGCGGCCGCGGCCGGGCCGGCGGCGGTGACGATGCCTGCCAGGACGATCGCGGCGGCGGCCGAGGCGCCTCGCCTCATGGGTGTGCTGTACATCGCTGAATCCCCCTGTGTGTGCGGTGGCGCAAACGCGCGCCCGCAGCCGTGCCGGCTCCGGGCGCGCGAGATCCCCTGTTGCGTCATATGCCCTGTGACAGCGGCCTGTTGATGTTATCCCCGATGTACCCGGATGTTCCTGTTCACTCGTGGTTCGTGTGTCCGATTTCCGGGAATGTCCGCCCGGTCGCGGGGGCCGTCCGGTCCCGCACGCGTCGGCCCCGGTCCCTGGCCGGTCCGAGGGTTCCCAACAGGGCAAGCGACCGCTTAGTATGCGCGCGGAGCGTGATCCCTCGACGGCGGCTGGAGGCCCCGGATGCAGGCATGGCGAGTACACACACCCGGCGAACCCCGTGAGGCCATGCGCCTCGAAGAGGTTCCGGAACCGGTCCCCGGCGAGGGCGAGGTGAAGCTCCGGGTGCTCGCCGCCAACGTCAACTTCCCCGACGCGCTGCTCGTCCGCGGGCAGTACCAGATCCGCCCGCCCCTGCCCTTCACCCCCGGCGTGGAGATCTGCGGCGAGACCGAGGACGGCCGCCGCGTCATCGCCAACCCGAGCTTGCCGCACGGCGGCTTCGCCGAGTACGTCACCGCGCCCGCGCGCGCCCTGCTCCCCGCCCCGGACACCCTCGACGACGCCGAGGCGGCCGCCCTCCACATCGGCTACCAGACCGGCTGGTTCGGCCTGCACCGCCGCGCCCGCATCCAGCCCGGAGAGACCCTCCTCGTGCACGCCGCCGCCGGCGGGGTCGGTAGCGCCGCCGTCCAGCTCGGCAAGGCCGCAGGGGCCACCGTCATCGGGGTCGTCGGAAGCAAGGCCAAGGCGCGCACCGCCGAGGAGCTCGGCTGCGACCTGGTCATCGACCGCACGGCCGAGGACCTCGTCTCCCGGGTCAAGGAGTTCACCGGCGGGCGCGGCGCCGACGTCGTCTACGACCCGGTCGGCGGCGACTCCTACACCGCCTCCGCCAAATGCGTGGCCTTCGAGGGCCGCATCGTCGTCGTCGGATTCGCGAGCGGCACCATCCCCGCCCCCGCGCTCAACCACGCGCTGGTGAAGAACTACGCCATCCTCGGCCTGCACTGGGGGCTGTACGCCACCAAGGAACCCGCCGCCATCCTCGCCTGCCACGCCGAACTCACCCGGCTCGCCGCCGAGGGCGCCGTGAAACCGCTGGTCAGCGAACGGGTCCCGCTCGCGGAGGCCGCCGACGCCGTGCAGCGCCTCGCCGACGGGAGCACCACCGGCCGCCTGGTCGTCGTACCGGCCCTGGACGGAGGCTCCCGATGACCGGCACGACCGCCACCGCGGACGAACTGCGCGTCCGGGTCCGCGGCCTGCTCGCCGCGCACCCGCCCGCGACCACCCCGCGCACCGACTTCCTGCGCGCCCGCTTCGATGCCGGACTCGCCTGGGTCCACTACCCCGAGGGCCTGGGCGGCCTCGGTGCGCCCCGCTCCCTGCAGACCGTCGTCGACGCCGAGCTGGAGGCCGCCGGAGCCCCCGACAACGACCCGCGGCGGATCGGCATCGGCCTCGGCATGGCCGCGCCGACGATCCTCGCGTACGGCACCGAGGAGCAGAAGCACCGCTTCCTGCGCCCCCTGTGGGCCGGCGAGGAGGTCTGGTGCCAGCTCTTCAGCGAACCCGGCGCGGGCTCCGACCTCGCCGCGCTCGGCACCCGCGCCGTCCTCGACGAGGACACCGGCGAGTGGGTGGTCGACGGCCAGAAGGTGTGGACCTCCAGTGCCCACACCGCCCGCTGGGCCATCCTGATCGCCCGCACCGACCCGGCGCTGCCCAAGCACCAGGGCATCACCTACTTCCTCTGCGACATGCACGCCCCCGGTGTCGAGGTCCGGCCGCTGCGCCAGATCACCGGCGAGGCCGAGTTCAACGAGGTCTTCCTCACGGGCGTCCGGATCCCCGACGGCCACCGCCTCGGGGCCGTCGGCGAGGGCTGGGCGGTCGCCCGCACCACGCTGATGAACGAGCGCGTCTCCATCGGCGGCATGCGCATCCCGCGCGAGGGCGGCATGATCGCAACCGTGGCCGCCGCCTGGCGCGAACGCCCCGAACTGCGCACCCACGCCCTCCACCAGCGGCTGCTGGAGCTGTGGGTCGAGGCCGAGGTCGCCCGCCTCACCGGCGAACGGCTGCGCCAGCAGCTCGCCGTCGGCCAGCCCGGTCCCGAGGGATCCGGGATGAAGCTCACCTTCGCCCGCCTCAACCAGGAGATCAGCGGACTGGAGGTCGAACTCCTCGCCGAAGAGGGCCTGTCGTACGAGGACTGGACCATGCGCCGCCCCGAACTGGTCGATTTCACCGGCCGCGACGCCGGCTACCGCTACCTGCGCGCCAAGGGCAACAGCATCGAGGGCGGCACCAGCGAAATCCTCCTGAACATCGTCGCCGAACGCGTACTCGGCCTGCCCCCCGAGCCGCGCGACGACAAGGACCTGGCCTGGAAGGACCTCGCCCGATGACTGCACCGATGGGTCTCCTCTACTCCGAGACCGAGGAAGAACTCCGCGCCGCCGTACGGTCGCTCCTCGCCGCCCGCTGCGACCCGAAGAGCGTCCTCGCCCGGATCGAGACCGACCGGCCCCACGACCCCGAGCTGTGGCAGACCCTCGCCTCCGGGATCGGCGCGGCCGGGCTCCTCGTACCCGAGAAGCTCGGCGGCCAGGGCGCGGGCCACCGCGAGGCGGCCGTGGTCCTGGAGGAGCTGGGCCGGGCCGTGGCCCCGCTCCCGTACCTGACGAGCGCCGTGCTCGCGACGGAGATCCTGCTCGGCTGCGACTCCGGGGACGTCGCCCCGCTGCTGCGGGAGCTCGCCTCCGGGCGGCAGGTCTGCGTACCGGCCGTGCCGCTGACCCTCGCCCCCGGCGGCCCCCTGCCGGCCGCCGTCCGGGACGTCGGCGACGGGACCCTCACCGGTACCGTCACCTCCGTCGCGGACGTCGTGGCGGCCGACGTGCTGCTGGTCCTCGCCGACACCGGGCTGTACGCCGTCCCGGCCGCCTCGGCGGTGCTGACCCCGCAGGTCCCGCTGGACCTGACGCGCCCGCTCGCCACCGTCACCCTCGACGCGGCCGCCGGCACCCGGCTCGCCGACCCGGCCACCGCCCGGGCGGCCATCGCCGGAGCCCTGCTCTCGGGGGCCGGTCTGCTCGCCTCCGAGCAGCTCGGGATCGCTGAGTGGTGCCTGACGGAGACCGTCCGACACACCGGGGTCCGCCACCAGTTCAACCGCCCCGTCGGCTCCTTCCAGGCCCTCAAGCACCGCCTCGCGCGGCTCTGGCTCGACGTCGCCTCGGCCCGTGCGGCGGCCAGGGCCGCGGCCGACGCCCTCGCCACCGCGTCCCCCGACGCGCCCCTCACGGTCGCCGTCGCCCAGGCCTACTGCGCGGGCGTGGCCGTCCGGGCCGCCGAGGAGTGCGTCCAGCTCCACGGCGGCATCGGCATGACCTGGGAACACCCGGCCCACCTCTACCTCAAGCGGGCCAAGGCCGACTCGCTCGCGCTCGGTACGGCGGGCCACCACCGCGGCCTGGTCGCGGACTTCGCGGAACTCCCGGCGCCTTAGGGGGCGTCCGGGGTACTCGGGCCGGCCGGCCGGGTCGGGCGGGTACCCGTCCCCATCTCCCGGTACGCGGGGATGCTCCGCATGGGGCCGGCCGACAGGATCGTCTCGCGCTGGGCGAGCTTTCCGTCGTGCCGGCCGCCGAGGTAGTGGGTGGTCGTCTCCAGCAGCCCGCCCTTCTTGGGGTCGATCACCAACCGGATTCTTGAGTTCCGGGTGTCCACCTCGACGGCGGTTCCGGCCCGGCCCGTGCTGTCCGTCGCAGGTCCGACCAGCCGCAGCCCCGGCATGTCCGCGAGGACCTCGTACACCGCGGCCCGCTGCCGTGGCTCGAGGGGCGCGTACGAGAGCAGGTTGCCCAAGCTGAACACGTAGTCCGCGCCCGGTTCGGCCTGGCTGCTGGACCAGGGGCCTCCGGGGAAGAACTCCTCCAGGAGCACCTTCAGCGCCGTGGCGTCCGTGGGAAGCCGCTTCACCTCCTCCCAGGCCGACACCCCCGGGGCGGGCGACGGACATCATCCACTGGTACTGCTTCGCGGGGGTCTTGACGATCTCCCCGTCGGCTCCGTCCTGGAAGAACAGGGAGTCGGGCCCCACCCACGTGCTGGAGTCGCGGACCTGCGGCGTCTCGGAGTATCCGAGCTGGGGAATATCAGGATGTCCCCACACGGTCCGTACGGCGCGGGTCCGCCAGTACGGCGCGTCCGTGGCGGCGCCCCTGGCCTCCGTCGCGGCGACCTGCCGCAGGAAGTCCGCGGCGGTGGCGGTGGCCGCAGGCGGGGAACCCCGCAGGCTGCTGACCGGGTAGACGCTCACGCCCGCCGCGATCGCGGCTATCGCCGCGGCCGAGACCAGGAGCCTGCGGGTGCGCAGCCGGCGCGGCGCCGCGACGGGCACGGTTTCGCCCTTCTCGGAGGCGGCGGCCGCCCGCACGGCCAGCAGGGCGGCCTCCACGACCGCGGTGCCCGGCGCGACCACCTCGCCGGCCGCGCGCAGCCGGTCGGCGTCGGGGAAGTCCAGGAAGTCCGTCGTACGGTCGGTCATGCCATCTCTCCAGCCAGATGAAGGGGCTTCGGGGAGTCGAGGGCGGCCGTCAGGCGGCCGCGGGCGCGGTGGAGCCGCGAACGGGCCGTTCCGGCCGGGATGCCGACCACGTCCGCCGCCTCGGTGGGCGTCAGCTGCTCCCACGCGACGAGCAGCAGCAGATCGCGCTCCACCGCCGGGAGTCCGGCGAGCGTCTCGCGCAGTTGCGGTGCCAGGGCCGCGGCGTCCAGCCGCCGGTCCACGGCGTGCCAGGGATCGCTACTGTCCGGCTCGTGCCGATGCGCCTCGGGCCGGTCCTGCGCGAGACGCCGCCAGTGACCCGACAGAACGTTCCGTGCCACGCCGAACAGCCAGGCCCTGGCCGTGCCCCGGCCGGCGTCGAATCCGCCGCGCCCGGCGAAGGCCTGCAGCCACACCTCGGCCAGCAGGTCGTCCGCTGCGTCAGGCGCCCTGCGCGCCAGGTAGCCGTGCAGGCTCGCCGACTGCCGTACGACCAGTGCCTCGAAGGCCTCCGGCTCCCGGGCCGATCTGGTCAGCAGTTCCTCTTCGTCCGCGTTCACACGCGCTCGCCTCCCCGGCCGCGTGTCGTAGCGGCCTCACCCTGTACTTGTCGCCGCGCGCGCGAGCGTTCGCGTCCCCGTCCGCGACCAGCGCCTGCCCCGCCCACGGCGCGCCGGCGCCTGATCCCTATGCTCGGCCGCATGACGGCCGCCATCACTCCGCTCACCGCCACGCAACTGCGCGCCCACCGCGACGAACTCGCCGCTCTGCTCCTCGACGTGGTCGCCGACGGCTCCTCCCTCGGCTTCCTCGCCGGCTTCGACCACGCGGGCGCCGCCGCCTGGTGGGACTCGCTGCTGCCCGCCGTCGAGGAGGGCTCCCTGGCCCTGTGGGTCTCCCGCACCGGCGGCGACGGCCGCATCGACGGCACCGTCAGCTGGCACCGGGAGTCCAAGCCCAACGGCCGCCACCGCGCCGAGCTGCGCAAACTCATGGTCCACCCGGCCGCCCGCGGCCGCGGCACCGCCCGCGCCCTGCTCGCCGAGGCCGAGGCGGCCGCCGCCCGCGCCGGCGTGGTGCTGCTGTTCCTGGACACGGAGACGGGCAGCGGCGCCGAGAACGTCTACCGGCGAGCGGGCTGGACGGAGGTCGGCACCATCCCCGACTACGCCACCGACCCGGACGGCCGCCTGCACCCCACCACGCTCTTCTACAAGCACCCTCAAGGGTGACCTCGCCCGCCGCGCGGCGTTAGACCCGTAGTCGCCGGCCACCTAGCGAGGGAGACCGAATGTCCGCAACAGCCGCCGCCCTGCCCACCCGCCGCTCGTTGCTTCGTACGGCCTTCACCGCGGCCGTGCTCGCCGGTACGGCCGCGGTCCTGGCTCCCGTGGTGCGCGCCCGCCGCCCCCGGCAGACCCTCACGCCGGCCCCGCTCGCGGAGGAGACGTACCGGGGCCGGCACATCGCCGTCGACCGGGCGGGGATCCGCATCGACGGGCGCCCGCTGCACGTCATGCGCCGGGCCGACGGCAGTTACCTCAGCGGGGTCAACCACTTCGAGTCCTTCGGGACGCCGCTGGAACTGGCCCGCGCGGCCGTCGACGAACTGGGTACGGCCCAGCTGGCGGCCGCCGCCCCGCACCACGGCTGACGGGAGGAGCCCCGCGTTGTACACCCGGCAGAACCAGAGGAACCTCACCAGCGCCCAGAAGAAGCGGTTCACGGCCGCCGTTCTGGAGCTCAAGCGCAACGGCGTCTACGACGCCTTCGTGCGCACCCACGACAAGTACTTCGTGCCCGACCGCGACCGCAAGCTCCGCGTCGGGCACATGTCCCCTTCCTTCTTCCCGTGGCACCGGCGCTACCTGCTGGAGTTCGAGAAGCAGCTGCAGGAGGTCGACCCGGGCGTGTCCATCCCGTACTGGGACTGGACCACCGACACGAGCCCGGTCTCCTCCCTGTGGGCGGACGATTTCCTCGGCGGCACCGGCCGGGTGAGCGACCGCAAGGTGATGACCGGACCGTTCGCCTACGACAAGGGCAACTGGACCGTGACGGTGGGCGTCACGGAGTCCGCCTTCCTCACCCGCAACCTCGGCCGGCCGCAGAACCCGATCGCCCTGCCCACCCCGGCCGAACTCCAGTGGGCGATCGACGACCCGGTCTACGACATCTCGCCCTGGAACTCCACCGTCGACGGCTTCCGCAACAAGCTGGAGGGCTGGGCCGCCCCCAAGAGCGAGCGCTGGCGCAACCACAACAAGGTCCACCAGTGGATCGGCGGCCACATGACCGGCGGCACGGCGCCCAACGACCCGGCCTTCTGGCTGCACCACGCCTTCGTGGACCTGATCTGGGACCGCTGGCAGCAGAAGCACCCGAGCTCCGGCTACCTGCCCGCCGTACCGCCCGCCTACGGAGACCCGCAGCGCGGCCGGGTGATCGCCCTCGACGAGCCGATGCCGCCGTGGAACATCACCCCCGGCGAGATGGTGGGCCACCAAGGCCTCTACCGCTACGAATGACACGGGAAAGGGCCCCCGCCCAGGCGGGGGCCCTTCGGCCGATCACACGATCAGGCGGTCAGACGATCCGGGGGGATCAGTGACCGTAGTCGCCGCCCTCGGTGTGGTGCTTCTCCTCGTGGCCCGACGCGTTGACGCAGGTGTTGCCGAACGCCGGGTTCAGCAGAGCGATCACGTTCACGGTGTTGCCGCAGACGTTGACCGGGACGTGCACCGGAACCTGGAGCAGGTTGCCCGACAGGACACCGGGGGAGCCGACCGCCGCACCGTGCGCTCCGGCATCGGCGACGGCCAGACCCGCACCGGTGGCCATGGCGCTACCGGCGACAGCGGTGATGGCGATTGCCTTCGCGATACGCGACATCAAGAGATCTCCTCGTGAGATATGGGCGCCGCAGAATCTGCGGCATTTGACATGGCATACAACGCCGCGACGGCCGAGGGGTCACGGCCGCTGCGCCTACCTGGTGATCGAGAAACGCGCGGAGGCGAAATACTGCCGCACCTGGGCGACCGCGCCGGGCCGCAGGACCGCGACCGCCGGGCCCGCGCACCGCGGCTCGCGGTAGAGGGTCACCGTCCGCCGGGTCCCGTTGGTGACCGCCCGGGCGCCGCCGCCCTCCGCCTCGACGCAGCCCTCGGGGTCGCCGAGCGCGTGGACCCGGTCGTCCTGGCCGACGTACTGGAAGTCCGGTCCGTCGGCCGCATGGGCCGGGGCGGCCGCGGTGAGCGTGGCGGCCGCCAGCAGCAGGGCGGGCATGGTGTGGTGGATACGCAGGGATCGCATGTCCGTCCAACCGGGCCGGGCGCGGACACGGTCACGCCTTGTCACCCGTTGGACGGCTGTGCGACCGTGCGCCGAGCACCGGACCAGGAGGACGAGATGAGCGCAGCGGGCGGCGGCAGCGGTACCGGCGGCCGACCCCGGGCCAGGACCGCGTACGGCGTGGTCGAGGGCCGGACCGGGCCGGGCGGGACCGCCGTCTTCCGGGGCATCCCCTACGCGGCCCCTCCCGTCGGCGCCCTGCGCTTCGCGGCGCCCGCGCCCCCGGAGGCATGGGACGGCGTCCGCGACGCCGGCGCGTTCGGGCCCACCGCGCCCAAGGTGCCCTACCCGCCTAAGTTCGCGGCCCTGCTGCCCGACCCCGAGATCGCCGGGGACGACTGCCTGAACGTCAACGTGTGGACCCCCGACCCGGCTCCCGGGGCCGGGCTGCCCGTCATGGTGTGGGTCCACGGCGGGGCGCTCACCCGGGGCTCCTCGGCCGTCCCCGTCTACGAGGGCTCCGCCTTCGCCCGTGACGGGGTCGTGCTCGTCTCCTTCAACTACCGGCTCGGCGTCCTCGGCTACGGACTCTTCCCCGACGCGCCCGTCAACCGGGGCCTGCTGGACCAGATCGCCGCGCTGGAGTGGGTCCGGGACAGCATCGGGGCCTTCGGCGGCGATCCCTCCCGCGTCACCGTGTTCGGCGAGTCCGCGGGAGCCATCAGCATCGGCTCCCTGCTCGCCGCCCCCCGGGCCGCCGGGCTCTTCTGCCGGGCGGTCCTGCAGAGCGGGGCCCCCGAGGCGCTGTCCCGCGACCGGGTGCGGGCCATGGTCCGGCGGATGGCCTCGCTGCTGAAGACGGCCGCCACCGCCGAGGCCTTCGGCGCCACCGCCCTGCCCACCCTGCTGGCCGCCCAGGCGGCCGTCCTGCGCAGATCCAGCCCCCTGGCCGGCGGCCCCGCCTTCGGCCTGGTCACCGACCCGGACACGCTTCCCGCCGACCCGCTCGACGTCGCGTGCCGGTCCGGCGTACCGCTGCTGATGGGGTGGACCACCGAGGAGTACCGGCTCTGGCTCGCCCCGACCGGCGCCATGCGGCTGCTGGACCGGCTGGGCCCGCTCGCCGTGGAGCTGGCCCGGTTCCGCAGCGGCAAGGACCGGGCCGCCGTCAGTGCGCTGCGCGCCGTCCTGCCCGGTGCCGGACCAGCCGATCTCGCGGGCCAGCTGCTCACCGACCGGTTGCTGCGCGACCCGCTGCGCAGGCTCGCCGGGACGCGACGGACGGCGCCGAGCTTCCTCTACGAGTTCGCGTGGCCCTCGGGCGTCCCTGGCCTCGGTGCCTGCCACGCCCTGGAGCTGGGCTTCGTCTTCGACACGCTCGACGTGTCGGAGGCGTCCTGGCTGGCCGGGCCCGACACCCCGCAGGCCCTGGCCGACGAGATGCACGCGGCCTGGGTGCGCTTCGCGGTGCACGGGGAACCGGGCTGGGCGCCCTGGAACGGCAACGGCCCGCCGAGGGTGTTCGGCGGGCCGGAGCTCAGGGAATCCGAGTTCAAGGAGGCGGAGGTGTCGCCGGTTACTCGACGGGTCCTTCCATGACCTTGCTGATGAACTGGATCGGCCCCTCACCCATGTTCGGGACATAGGTCTTGGCGTTGTGCTGGCCGCCCTTGATGATCCTCAGGTCGGTGTGGACCGGCCCCTTGTTCCCGAAGGTGGCGATGAACTTCTGCACGTCCGGCAGGGTCTTCTTGTTGTTCTCGCTGTCTCCGACCTGGAAGGCGAGGTAGACGTCCGGCCCCTTGCGATCGATGAGCTGCTTCGCCAGGATCTCGGGGTTGTTCTCGGCCTTCTCCTTATCGTGGCCCTTCCACAGCGAGGAGTCCGGGACGATGTCGGGGCCGGAGGCGATCACGGCCTTGAACTTGTCCGGGTGCTTCAGGACGGCCTTCAGGCCGGCGAAGCCGCCGGTGGAGGAGCCCATGAAGGCCCAGCCGTCACGGGACTTGACCGTGCGGAAGTTCGCCTTCATCAGGTCGGGGACGTCCTCGGTCAGCCAGGTGCCCATCTTGGGCTGGTCGGGGATGTCGGAGCCGTCCCAGTAGATGCCCTTGTCGTCCGGCGCCGGGTTGAGCACGGGCATGGCCAGGATGAAGGGCTTGCTCTTCCCCTCCGTGTACCACTTGGCGATGCTGGTCTGGAGGCCCAGGTCGGTGCCCATCCAGTAGTTGCTCGGGTATCCGGCGCCGCCCGGCAGGGCGATCATGACCGGGAAGCCGCTCTTGGCGAACTTCGGGTCGTTGTACTCCTTGGGCGCCCAGACCCATACCTTGCCCTTGAAGCCGGACTTCTTGCCGTCCAGCGTCGTGACGGCGACGTGGGTCCCGTCGGGCAGGGTCATCGAGTTCTTGAACTCGGACTGGGGTCCGGTGGGCATGAGCATCTTGGAGTTCGCCGGCTGCTGCGCGGCGTCCTTCTTCTTGCCGTCACCGCCGCCGGGCGTCTGCCCGAAGGACACCGCGGAGCCCTTGTCGGTGAACGGGGGTATCTCGAAGTGGTACATCACGCCCGCCGCTATGCCCGCGAGCGCGAGAACGGAGACGCCCGCGATCACCCAGCGCCGGGCCCGGGACTTGCGCCGGGGCTCGTACTGCGGCTCCTGCCCGTAGGGCTCCTGCGGCTCGAACTGCTCCTGCCCGTAAGGCTGCCGGGGCTGGCCGTAGGGCTGCCCGCCATGGGGCTCCTGCGGTGCGTACGACTGCTGTCCGTACTGCCGCCGTCCGTACTGGTCGCCGTAGGGCTGCTGCGGGTTCTGCCCTTCCGGCCGGTACGGCGGCTGGTACTGCTGCCCGTCGGGTGCGTACGACATGTGCGGTGGCTCTCCGGCTGGTGCTGCCCCGAGGGGCGGTGGTCTGGCGGCTTGGTTCTTCCGTTCGAAAGATGAACGAAAGCATGCCAGGGTTCCGGATTTTTCCTTCTCTTGGGGTGCTTTAGGGAAGGCCGTTGCCCGACGCCGGAAGGGCCCGCCGAGTTCCGGTTCTGTTCGCCGAGCGTCCCTGGCCCATGCACATGCCCCTGGGTATGGTGCCTGCGCGCCGCCCCCAGAACCCCCACATCCGCCCGGAGGTACTCGTGTTTGGCATGACCCCGCCACTGTCCCGTCGTGGGACCGCCCTCGCCACCGCATTCGGCATCACCGCCGCCGCCGCCGCGGCCCTGTGGGCGGGCATCGGCGCCGCCCAGCCCGCGCACGCGGCCGCGCTGCCCGCCCCCGACCACGTCGTCGTCGTGGTCTTCGAGAACCACGCCTACAGCCAGGTCATCGGCAGCTCCAGCGCCCCGTACATCAACTCGCTGAAGGCCGGGGGAGCCAACCTCACCCAGTCCTACGGCATCACCCACCCGAGCCAGCCCAACTACCTGCAGCTGTTCTCGGGCTCGAACCAGGGCGTGACCGGCGACAGCTGTTACACCCCCGGCTTCAGCTCCGCGCCCAACCTCGCCTCCGAGCTGATAGCCGCGGGCAAGAGCTGGGCCAGCTACAACGAGACCCTCCCCAGCCAGGGCTCCACCACCTGCTCCAGCGGCAACTACGCCCGCAAGCACAACCCCTGGTTCGCCTTCTCCAACGTGCCCACCAGCACCGCGAAGACGATGACCCAGTTCCCGACGGACTTCACCACCCTGCCCAAGGTGTCCTTCGTCGTTCCGAACCTGTGCAACGACATGCACGACTGCTCCGTCGGCACGGGCGACACCTGGCTCAAGAACAACCTCAAGGCGTACGCGGACTGGGCCAAGACCCACAACAGCCTCCTCGTCGTCACCTTCGACGAGGACAACCGGCTCGCCGGGAACAAGATCCCGACCGTGCTCTACGGCCAGCCCGTGACCCCGGGCAGCACGTCGGGCACCACCTACAACCACTACGACATGCTGCGCACCCTGGAGGGCCTGGCCGGCCTGACCACCCATGCCGGGAACGCGGCCGGCGCCAAGGACATCACGGGGATCTGGGCTTCCTGACCATGTACGTTGCGGACAGTCGCGGCACCCCCGCGCCCGCCGTGACCCCCGAGCCGCAGGCCGTCGCCCCGGGCACCAGCCCGGGGCGGCGCGCCGCGCTCGCGCCCACGGTGCTCGCCCTCGGCACGGTCAGCCTGATCACCGACATCTCCTCCGAGATGGTCGCCGCCGTGCTCCCGCTCTACCTCGTCGCCGGACTCGGGCTCTCCCCGCTCGGATTCGGCCTGCTCGACGGCCTCTACAACGGGGTCGGCGCGCTGGTCCGGCTCGCCGGCGGCCACCTCGGCGACCGCTTCGGCCGCCACAAGGCCCTCGCCGGAATCGGCTACGCCCTCTCCGCCCTGTGCAAGCCGCTGCTGCTGCTCGCGCACACCCTGCCCGCCATCGGGGCCGTCCTCGCCCTCGACCGCACCGGCAAAGGCCTGCGCACCGCGCCGCGCGACGCGCTGATCTCCCTCGCCGCCGCCCCCGAGCACCGCGGCCGGGCCTTCGGCGTGCACCGGGCGATGGATACCGCGGGCGCCCTGATCGGCCCGGTCCTCGCCTTCCTCATCCTGCGCGGGGCCGCCGACGGCTACGACGCCGTCTTCACCGTCAGCGCCTGCGTCGCCGCCCTCGGGGTCCTCGTCCTCGTACTCTTCGTCCCCGGCCGCCCCGCCCGGGCCCGGCCCGCCGCGGGCGCCGCGGGCACCGAAGACACCGACGCCGGCGCCGACGACCGTGTCTCGCTCAGCGCCTCGCTCGGGCTGCTGCGCGGCCGCGACCTGCGCCGGACCGGTCTGTGCGCGCTGCTGCTCGGCCTGTGCACGGTCAGCGACGGCTTCGTCTTCCTGCTGCTCCAGCGCGCCACCGGGATCGCCGACCGCTGGTTCGCCCTGCTGCCGCTGGGTACCGCCGCCGCCTTCTTCCTCCTCGCCCTGCCACTCGGGCGGCTCGCCGACCGGATCGGCCGACGGCGCGTCTTCCTCGGCGGTCACCTCGCGCTGCTGCTCGCGTACGGGCTGCTCCTCACCGGCGGCCACCCCTGGCTGCCCTACGCGGTGCTCGTGCTGCACGGCGGCTTCTACGCCGCCACCGACGGGGTGCTGATGGCCGCGGCCGCCGCGGCCGTGCCCGAGGAGCACCGAGGCGGCGGCCTCGCCCTCGTCCAGACCGGCCAGGCCCTCGCCCGCTTCGCCGCCGCCCTCGGCTTCGGTGCCGCCTGGACCTTCTGGGGTCCGCGCCCCGCGCTCGCCGCCGCGGCCCTCCTGCTTGCCGCCGCCGTCGGCGTGTGCGTCCGGCTGCGCCCCGCCGCCGACTGATCCCCACCGTGTGAGAGACACGAGAGAAAGGCCCCCATGACCCTCCAGCGCCGGATCCTGATCCTCGCAGCCTTCGTCGTCCTGCTCGCCGCCGTGGCCGTGCACTCCTTCGTGCGGGCCTCCTCCCGGGCCGACGAGAAGAACCAGCCGCAGGCGGGCGGCCCGCAGATCACCCGGGGCGCGGTCTCCCTGGCCCCGGCCGGGGGCGGCCCGCGGATCGTGTTCCGGAACATGGCCTGGGGCCCGCACCGAGACGAACTCGCCACGGTCCCGGCCGCAGCGCCCGAGGGGGCCCGTACCGCGTCCGGGGTGAGCTGCCTGCGCTTCCACGCCGCAGCCGGCACCGGAATCTGCCTCCAGGCAGACAAGAGCGGGGTCCAGGACGGCTACCGGGCCGTGGTCCTCGACTCCGGCCTCAAAGAGGTCTCCGCGCACGCGCTGGCCGGCATCCCCACCCGCGCCCGGGTCTCGACCGGCGGCCACCTCGCCGCCTGGACCGTCTTCGTCGGCGGTGACAGCTACGCCGGTACGAACTTCTCCACGCGGACCTCGGTGCTCGATCTGCGTACCGGCAGGTTCGACGCCTCGCTGGAGGACTTCACGATCCTCAAGGACGGCAAGCCGTACCGCAGCGCCGACGTGAACTTCTGGGGGGTCACCTTCGCCGCCGACGAGCGGACCTTCTACGCGACGCTGGCCACGGAAGGCCGCACCCACCTGGTCCGCGGGGACCTGACCGGGCGGACCGTGACCACCCTGCGCGAGAACGTCGAGTGTCCCTCCTTGTCGCCGGACGGGACCCGGGTGGTGTTCAAGAAGCGGGTGCCGGACCTGCCGGCCGAGGCGCCGTGGCGGCTGTACGCGCTGGACCTGGCCTCCGGGGCGGAAACCCCCCTCGCGGAGGAGCGCAGCGTGGACGACCAGGTGGTGTGGACGGACGACCGGACCGTCGTCTACTCCCTGCCGGGGGACTTCGGCGCCGACTTGTACTCCGTACCGGCCGACGGGAGCGGAGCCCCCGCCCGGCTCATGGCTTCGGCCCTCGCCCCGGCCCTCCTCGGATGAGGAAGGCGGGGGCGAGGGCGTCGAAGGACCGTTACGCCGGGATCAGCGTCTTGCGGCGCCGCTTGCGCTGCGCGCCGGCCGACAGCCTCAGCTCGATGATCGACCGCACGGTCGGCCACTCCTCGTCGAGGATCGAGTAGAAGGCAGTACTGCGGACCGCGCCGTCGAGCCCCCGCGAATGAGCCCGGCGGACCCCCTCGCAGGTGAAGCCGAGACGTTCCATCGCGGCCCGCGAGCGCCCGTTGCGGGCGTCCGCGCGCAGCGAGATGCGCCGGACGCCCCAGGTCTCGAAGGCATGGCGGAGCAGCAGCAGCTTCGCCTCGGTGTTGATGCCGGTTCCCTGGGCGCTCGGGGACAGCCAGGTATTGCCGATCTCGGCGGCATCGGGGATCGCCGTCGCCGGATCGCCGAACGGGACGCCGGGCACGGCGGGCCACACGAGGGGCCCCTGCCAGTAGTCGAGTTCCAGGAACCGGGTCGAACCGACGACCCGCCCGTCGGTGGCTCTCACCACCGCGAACGGGACCGATCGACCCGCCGCCTGATCGGCGAGGGCACGGTCGATGTACTCGTGGGACGCCTGCACGCCGTGGGGTACGGGAGTGAAGGCGTAAGTCGTACGATCCTCGGCCCCGGCCAGGGCCAGAGCCTCGGTGTGGTGGGGGGCGAGGGGCTCGAGCCGCACGGAGCGGCCGGCGAGGAGTACGGGTACGGGCACGGAGCCTTCGGTCCTTCTGGGCGGTGGGGTGGTTGCACAGTCTGCGTCCCTGACGTCGCCCCCCGTGCAAAACACGGGTGAAAGGCAACGGGCTGTCAGGTGAACGCGAGTGGCTCAATGTAGCTCTTTAAAGTCCTCTCATGAACCCCCAATTTGGCAATGGCGTGAACCTCTTTTTCGACGACTTGGGTCCCCGCGCCGGAACGCCCGTAATCCTGATCCACGGACATCCGTTCAACCGCACGATGTGGGCCCCCCAGACGGCCGTCCTGACGGCCGCCGGGTACCGCGTTATCGCCCCTGACCTGCGGGGATACGGGGAAAGTCCGGTGCGGGCCGGCAAGGTGCTGCTCGCTGATCTCGCCGACGACATTGCCGATCTTCTCGCCCGACTGGAAATCGAACAAGCGGTCGTCGTCGGTGTGTCCATGGGCGGGCAGATCGCCATGGAGACGCGGCTGCGCCACCCGGGTCTGGTACGGGCTCTCGTACTCTCCGACACCACCCCCCTGCCGGAGACCGAGGAGGGCGCGAAACACCGCCGCGAGCTCGCCGACAGGCTGCTCGCCGAAGGCATGGGGCCGTACGCCGAAGAAGTCATCGACAAGATGCTGGCGCCCTACAACGTGACCGGCATGCCCGAGGCCGCCGAGCGGGTGAGCGCCATGATGCGCGCCACCGACCCCGAGGGCGCGGCCGCCGCGCTGCGCGGCCGGGCCGAGCGGCCCGACTACCGGCCCGTGCTCGCCGGGGCCGCGGAGCCCTGTCTCGTGGTCGTCGGCGCGGACGACGTCTACACCCCGGTGGCGGAGGCCGAGGCACTGCACGCGCTGATGCCGCACTCGGTGCTCGCCGTGATCGAGCGGGCCGGGCACCTGCCCGGTGTGGAACAGCCCGAGGCCTTCAACCTGGCGCTCCTGGAGTTCCTCGCCGGGCTCTGACCCGCGAGCTGATTGGACCGCTGAACAAAGCACCGAATGGCCCAGCTGAGTGGGCCGTTCGGTGGGCCGGCGGCCCGGTGGCGATCGCGGTCCAGCCCCCGCCCGGGGCGCCGCGCCGACCGGCCGCGGCCCGGTTCGGCCATTCCGTCGGCGACGGCGCCTCCTACGTGTGTTCGGCGCGTACTTCACGCGAGTGGTCGGCCTCTCGCCGGCGCAGATCGGGCCCGGCGGTCCGGGGCCCAGACGGCGGCGTGATGGGGCCCGCGGGGGCGTCGTACAGTCGGGGTGACATCCCGGCCGGGTTGTCACCCCGAGCAGGAGGACCCGCATGCTGCGTGGGCTCACGACGACCGCGCCCGAGGCCTGACGTGGACGACGTGCTGCGGGAGCTGGCCTCCGTGGGGCCCTTCTTCGCCGTGCCGTACGGGAAGGAACCGCCCGGCCCGGGCTTCCGGCCCATGACCGCCCTGTACGGGGAGCACCTGGGGGCGTACACCGCCGAGGTCGGGCGGCGGATCGGCAGCGGACCGGGGCGCGTGGCCGCCTCCACGGCGCACCTCGGCATCGCCTCGCGGCTGTGGTCGATCGGGCTGGGGTGCGCGGCGCTGGCCGGCCGGGTGCCGGACCTGGCCGCCGACCGGGTCTGGTGGCGCCTGCCCACCGCGGGATCACTGGAGCTGTGGCTGCCCGAGCCCGGGGAACTGCCGGCCGAGGAGCTCGGCGAGAGCGTGCTGGGGAACCTGGCCCTGCTCGACGCGGGTCTGCGGGAGCGGCTGCGGGTCTCGCCCAAGGTGCTGCGCGGCAACGCCGCGTCGGGGCTGGTCGGGGCACTGCGGGTGCTGACGGACCGGGTGGCGGGCCGGGTAGCCGTGGACCTGGCGGCCGCCCTCCTGGCCGAGGACGGGCCACTGGGCGGCACCGGCACCTTCGTCCACGAGGAGGGGCTCGGGGTGGCCTTCGCACGGCGCAGCTGCTGCCTCTACTACCAGGTGCCGGGCGGCGGCTTCTGCGGGGACTGCGTGCTGCGCACACGCTAGGTCCCGGTCCCGGTCCCGGTCGCGGAACCGGCGGAGGCCGCCGGGGGCGCAAGTGCGCTCCCCCGACGGCCCCGTCCGGCCGGAACCCCTAGAAGGTCAGGTTCCAGGAGTCGATCTTGCCGATGTCGCCGCCGGCGTTGTCGTTCACCCGGAGCTTCCAGGTGCCTGCCGCGACCTCGGAGGAGGCGTTCACGGTGTAGACGGTGTTGATGTTGTCGGTGCTCCCGCCGGCGCGGTTGTGCACGGTGTACACGGTGCCGTCGGGGGCGACGAGGTCCACCTTCAGGTCACCGATGTAGGTGTGCACGATGTTCACGCCCACCTTGAGGGTGGCCGGCGCGTTGCCGGTCACCCCGCTGACGGTGATGGGGCTCTCCACGGTGGTGTTGTCCGCGATGGCGAAGTCACCGAGGTTCTCGAAGTACTTGCCGGGCGGCGGGGTGGAGCCCACCGCCTTGAGCGCGTCGACCTGTCCCTCGCCGAAGAAGCCGTTCTTGGCGGTGGTGCCCGTGCAGCGGCTGTCCGACGGGCAGGCGACGTCGTTGGCCTGGGTGGCCAGCTTGTCGCGCAGCTGCGCCGGGGTGATGCCCGGGTTGGTGCTCGCCAGCAGCGCGGCCACACCGGTCACGTGCGGGGAGGCCATCGAGGTGCCGCTCATGGTGCCGTACTTGCCGCCCGGCTGGGTGCTGTAGATGCCGGTGGTGTCGCCGCCGGGAGCCGTGACGTCGATGACGTTCAGGCCGAAGTTGGAGTACGAGGCCTTCGCGGTGGTGCCCATCGCCGAGACCGTGACCACGCCCGGGAGTTCGGTCGGGATGTCGAGGCAGGCGTTGGTGATGGTGCGGGTGACCGGCGTCGAGTCGTTCGGGCTCTCGGTGTCGGTCCGCTTGTTGGCCAGGTCGATGTTGGAGTTGCCGGCCGCCGCGACCTGCAGCGAACCCTTGCCCTCCGCGTACTCCTGGGCGCGCTTGACGCCCTCGATGATCGCGGCCTGGTCGGCGTTGTCCGGGCAGTTGAACTGCCACGGGTCGGTGTAGTAGCTGTTGTTGGTGACCTTGAAGCCGTGGTCACCCGCCCACATGAAGCCGCAGACGGTGTTCTCGGCGAAGAAGAGCGAGGAGCCCGGCTCGGCGATGCGCACCGAGGAGATCTTCACGCTCGGAGCCACGCCGATGACGCCCTTGCCGTTCTTGGCGGCCGCGACCGTACCGGCCACGTGCGTGCCGTGGGTGCCCACGTCGCGCCAGGAGCCGGTGCGGGTGTCGGCCTTGCCGTACGCGCAGGAAGCGGAGTCCGCCGCGTTGAAGTTCGGCGCCAGGTCCTGGTGCTGGTCGTCCACACCGGTGTCCAGGATGCCGACCTTGACGGAGGGGGAGCCGGTGGTGACGGCCCAGGCCTGGTCGGCCTTGATCTGGGTCATGTCGGCGCGGACCGGCTCGCCCGCCGGGGTCGTGGCCTGCGCCGGGTTGGCGGGGAGCGCCGGGTTGTAGGCGTCCGCCGGCACGTCCGAGGTGCGGGTGGCGCCGACCTGCTGGACCCCGCTCACACCGCGCATGGTGGTGGCGAAGGTGCCGGAGGCGGAGTGGGCGACGATGACGCCGATCGCGTCGTAGTTCGCGAAGACCGTGCCGCCGTTGGCGGCGACGGCGGCACGCACCGCCGAGCTGTCACCGGGAGCGGTGATCACGAGGTAGGCACGGGTGCCGGCAACCCAGGTCGCACTCTGGGAAGTCGGGGCCGCGGCCTGGGGCGCCGCCGCGGCCGCCGGGGCGGAAGCGGAGGCGGAGGGCGAGACGGGGGCGGTGCCGGCGAGCGCGGCGGGAGCCCCGAAAGCAAGTGCGGCGCCGAGGGTGGCGGCCAGCACGAGGGTACGTCGAGGTCGGCTGGATATGTGGGGTATCAATGCGTCCTCCGATGGACCGACGGTGCGGATGGCACCTACCGGTCCGTACGAAACGAGTGGTGGACGCAAGATGTCAGACGCGTGCCCCGGTATGGAAGTACCTTTTACAGCACGCGCGTTCTCCCGGCTATGGCTGAAAACAGCCCCTACCGGGAGTAGTCGGGGCCGACCGGGCTGGGCACCGTGGGGGCGAGCCCTGCCCGGTCGGCCCGTGGGGGCGGACCGGCTACACCGGTACGCGGTCCTTGTCGCCGGCCGTCTGGGGCGGCACGGCGCCCACCGGTTCGACGTGCGCGTCGTCGACCAGCGTGGTCTCGTCGAACGGCAGCCGCCCGGCCAGCACTTCGGCGGCCCGTCCGTGGTCGAACTCCTTCGTCCATGTCCCGATGAGGACCGTGGCGACGGCGTTGCCCGCGAAGTTGGTCAGCGCCCGCGCCTCGCTCATGAACCGGTCGATGCCCACGATCAGGCCGACCCCGTCGACCAGTTCCGGCCGGTGCGACTGGAGTCCGCCGGCGAGTGTGGCGAGGCCCGCGCCGGTGACCCCGGCCGCGCCCTTCGAGGCGATGATCATGAACAGCAGCAGGGAGATCTGCTCGCCCAGCGCGAGCGGCTTGCCCATCGCCTCCGCGACGAACAGTGAGGACATCGTCAGGTAGATCGCGGTCCCGTCCAGGTTGAAGGAGTATCCGGTCGGCACCGTGATCCCGGTGACCGGGCGCGACACCCCCAGGTGCTCCATCTTCGCGATCAGCCGCGGCAGCGCCGACTCCGAGGAGGAGGTGGACAGGATCAGCAGGAACTCCCGGCTCAGGTAGCGCAGCAGGGCGAACACGCTGACCCCCGTGCACACCCGCAGCAGGGTGCCCAGCACCACGAACACGAAGATCAGACAGGTCGTGTAGAAGCCGATCATGATGACGGCGAGGGACTTCAGCGCGTCGATGCCGGTGGCTCCGACCACCGCCGCGATCGCCCCGAAGGCGCCCACCGGCGCCGCCCACATGATCATCGCCAGTACCCGGAAGACCAGCTTCTGCACGTGCCCGATGCCGCGCAGCACGGGTTCGCCCGCAGCTCCCATGGCCTGGAGCGCGAACCCGCACAGCAGCGCCACCAGCAGCGTCTGGAGCACCTGCCCGCCGGTGAAGGCGGACACCAGCGTGGTCGGGATGATCCCGAGCAGGAACTCGGGGGTGCTCTGCGCCCCGCCGGCCTTGGCCTGGGCCTCGCCCGCATGGCGCGCGGCCTCGGTCAGGTGCAGCCCGCTGCCCGGATCCAGCAGGTTCCCCACCAGCAGGCCGATGGCCAGGGCCACCGTGGACATCACCATGAAGTAGCCGAGGGCGAGCCCGCCCACCGCGCCCACCTTGGCGGCCTTGCGGACCGAGCCGATCCCCAGCACGATCGTGCAGAAGATCACAGGCGAGATCATCATCTTGATGAGGTTGACGAAGCCGGTGCCGAGCGGCTTGAGCTCCACGGCCACGCCGGGGGCGGCGAAGCCGACGGCGATACCGAGGAGCACCGCGGCGATCACCGCGATGTAGAGATAGTGCGTTCTGTCGCGCCTGGCGGCCACGATGCCTCCTGTGGTGAATACGTCCCGGGAGGACCATCACCCAGGGCTGTGACCCCGGTCACCCTTGCGTTCATTGAGTTCACGAGCCGGTGCACACTGAGCGCCATGTTCCGTTTGCCCCGGCCGCCGCGCAGCCTCGCCGGCCAGCTCTTCGCCATGCAGGTGCTGCTGGTCGCCGTGGTCGTCGCCGGCTGCGCCGTCTTCGCGTACGCCACCGCGCGCGGCCAGGCCGAGGAGGCCGCCCGGCGCCAGGCCGGGGCCGTGGCCCGCGCGGTCGCCGACTCCCCGTCGGTCCAGGAGGCCGTACGGGAAGCCGTGCGCGGCACCGATCCCACCTCCCGGCTCCAGCCGTACGCGGAGCGGGTCCGGGTCGACTCGGGAGTGGACTTCGTGACGATCATGGATCCGGCCGGGCGGCGCTGGACCCACCCCGACCCGCGCCGGATCGGCGAGCGCTTCATGGGCAACACGGCCCCCGCCCTGCGCGGCGAGACCTTCAGCGAGACCTACACGGGCACCCTCGGGCCCTCGATCCGCGTGGTCACCCCGCTCAACGACGACGGCCGCGTCGTCGGCATGGTCAGCGCCGGGATCACCGTCCGCGCGATCAGCGCGCGGCTCGCCTCCCAGCTCACCGCACTCGCCTGGGTCGCCGCCGCCGCCCTCGCGCTCGGCGGGGCGGGCACGTACATCGTCAACGCCCGGTTGCGCCGCCACACCCACGGGATGAACGCGGCCGAACTCAGCCGGATGTACGACTACCACCAGGCGGCCCTGCACGGGGTGCGCGAAGGGCTGCTGATGCTCGACGGCCAGCGCAGGATCACCCTGATCAACGACGCAGGACGGGAACTGCTGGGCCTGCGGGACGCGATGACGGGCACCGGCGTCGCCGACCTGGGACTGCCCGCGCCGCTCACCGGAGCCCTGCTCGCGGACCGGCCCCGGGTGGACGAGGTGCACCTGACCGCCGACCGGGTGCTCGTCGTCAACAGCTCACCCGTCGCGGGCGGCGGCCGCCGGGGAACGGTGGTGACCCTGCGCGACCATACCGAACTCCAGGTACTGACAGGGGAGTTGGATCACGAACGCGGATTCACCCAGGCCCTGCGCTCCCAGGCCCACGAGGCGGCGAACCGGCTCCACACGGTGGTCTCGCTCATCGAACTGGGCCGCGCGCAGGAGGCGGTGGAGTTCGCCACCGCCGAACTGGAACTGGCGCAGGCGCTCACCGATGAGGTGGTCACCGCCGTCGGAGAGCCGGTGCTCGTGGCGCTGCTGCTCGGCAAGGCCGCCCAGGCGCACGAGCGGGGCGTCGAGCTGGTCGTCACCCCCGACAGCACGGCCGTCGACGGCGCGGCCGGGACCCCGCCGGCCCGGGACCTGGTCACCGTGGTCGGCAACCTCGTGGACAACGCCATGGACGCGCTCACCGGCGTTCCCGGCGGACGGATCGCGGTCACCGTGCGCTCCGGCGCCGACGGACTGCTGCTGCGCGTGGCCGACAGCGGCCCGGGCCTGCCCGAAGGGGTGGACGTGTTCCGGCGCGGCTGGTCCGGCAAGGGCGAGGGACGCGGACTGGGCCTGGCCCTCGTACGGCAGGTGGCGCTACGCCACGGCGGCACCGCGGAAGCGGCCCAGCCGCCGGGCGGGGGCGCCGAGTTCACCGTACGGCTCCCCGTGCGGCCGGAGCCGCGGCCGTGAGCGCGCCCGAGGTGCGGGTCCTGATCGTCGAGGACGACCCCGTCGCCGCCGACGCGCACGCGCTCTACGTGGGCCGGGTCCCCGGCTTCACCGCCGTCGGCACCGTCCACTCGCTGGTGGAGGCGACCCGGGCCCTGGAGCGGACCCGCGTCGACCTGCTGCTGCTCGACCTCGGCCTGCCCGACGGGAACGGCCTGCGCTTCGCGCGCGGGCTGCGGGCCGCGGGCCATCCCGTCGACGTGATCGTGGTGACCTCGGCGCGGGACCTGGCCGTGGTCCGCGAGAGCGTCTCGCTCGGTGTGGTCCAGTACGTACTGAAGCCCTTCGCCTTCCCGACCCTGCGCGAACGGCTCCTGCGCTACGCCGAGTTCCGGGCGACGGCGGGGGAGGCGGCCGGCCAGGACGACGTGGACCGCGCGATGGCGGCCCTGCGCGCGCCCCGCCCGGCCGAGCTCCCCAAGGGGCTGAGCGCGCCGACCCTGGACCGGGTCGCCGCCCTGCTGCGGGCGGCGACCGAGGGGCTGACCGCGGCGGGGGCGGCCGAGGCGGCCGGGATCTCCCGGATCACCGCCCGCCGGTACCTGGAGCACCTGGTGGACACCGGCCGCGCGGACCGCACTCCCCGGTACGGCCAGGTCGGCCGCCCCGAACTGCACTACCGCTGGCTCGCGGCGGCCGCGGCCGGCTCGGTGTCGAAGGTGTAGAACTTCCGGTGGTCCAGCAAGTCGGCCGGGGTGACGTCGTTCCACGGCCGCATCGTGTCGCCCAGGTCCACGACGTTCGGCGTGCCGGCCGCCGGCAGGTAGCCGGAGTGCGGGTGACGGGCCTGCCACTCGGCCCACAGCTTGTCCACGTAGGCGTGGTGCATCCAGAACACCGGGTCGTTGGGGGAGACGCCGGTGGCCATCTGGCCGCCGACCCACACGTGCACCCGGTTGTGCAGGTTGGCGCCGCGCCAGCCCTCCAGGCTGTTGCGGAAGCCGCCGTTCGAGGCGCTGTTCCAGGGGGCCGTGTCGTAGACGGACATGGCGAGTACGGCCTCCACCTCCTCCTTGGTCGGCAGTCCGGCGACGCCCGCGCCGAGCGCCCGGCGCAGGTAGGCGCGCCCGTCCACCCGTACGGCTATGTTCCACTTGCCCGTCGCGTACGCGAACGGGCCGTCGAGGACCTGCCCGTCGCGGGCCCGGCCGGTGCCGCCGAGGAAGTCGGCGGCCCAGAGCGAGGAGCGGGTGGTGCGGTCGGCCGTCCAGTCCCAGTAAGGGAGCGAAACGCTCGCGTCCACAGCCTGCAGAGCCGCTTCGAACTCGAGCAGAAAGCGGCGGTGCCACGGAAGAAAGGAGGGCGAGCGGTGCCCTACCCGGTCGCCCGAGTCCGTGTCGCTCATGATGAAGCCGTTGTGGGTGGTGACGAGCCGGTCGTAGCGGCCGGTGCGCTTCAGCTCGAGCAGCGCGTTGGTGAAGGCGCGCCGCTCCTCGGGAGTGAGCGCGGCCTGGTTCTTGCGGACGGTCATGCCGTGCCTCCCATCGGTGCGAACGGCGCGAGCTCGGCGCCCTGGAGCTCGCGTACGGCGGCTCTGGCCAGCGAGGCCGGGTCCGGATGCGTTTCGTAGTGGTTGACCACGCTGATCCAGGTGCCGTCGGCGTTCCGCATCACGTGCAGCTCGCGGCCGTCTATCCGGACGGTGGGCAGACCGGGGGAGTGGTGGCCGCCGTGGTGGCCGCCGCCCTCGGTGGTTATCCGGATGCGCCGGCCCTGGTACACCTCGTCGACCGGGCCGACGGATGGGGTGGCGGCCCGGGAATCGGTGGCGGCCGCGCGCGCGGTGACGCCCGCAAGGCCGAGGGCGGTGAGTGCGCCGGCAGTGGTGCCCAAGGCCTGCCGACGGGTGATCGTGTCCATGGCCGAAGAACTATCAGGGCGTCAGGGGCAGTTGGCTGCTATCCGGACATCGAGGGATAAGTTTCGCATAGAACGAGTGCCATGATCTTCCCGCCTTCGGGGCGGGCCCGGAGGTCCAGGCGGGAGGATTTTCGGTTCAGATGCTACTAGTCAGTAATTCTTTCGGTCGGATCGTACGGCTGTGGATGCGGTCGCGCCGCGGAGTCGGCCGGAAGGTGCGGCCGCTCCGCTTACCAGCGCATGTCCAGCGCGTCCAGGGCCCTCACCCGCTCCGGGGTGAGGGAGGCGGCGCGGGAGCGCTGGTTGGCGATCCAGGAGCCCAGCCGCCGCTGTTGGCCGCCGACCGGCTCCACATGCGTACGGGGGACCCTGAGGTGCCCTTCGCGGGCGTGGAACAGCTGGGCCGCCTCCAGGTGGTCCGCCCACGCGGCGGCGTGACTGCGGCGCGGCGGCGGGCGTTCCGCCTCGGTCGCCGGAGCCATCCCGAGGGTGTGCTCCAGCAGCCAGCGCTGCGCCCAGGACAGCCGCTCCCAGTTCAGGCGCTGGGTACGGACCCACCCGCCCAGGTCCTCGCCCTGGACCAGCACCTCGCCGGGCGCCAGGGGGAGCCCGCCGCCCGCGTCCAGACGTAGCCGGGTCAGGTGGAAGGCGCGCTGCCAGGAGATCTCCCAGGCGGGGCACCAGGACGCGTCGATCGCCTCCAGGGCCTCCCGCCGGTCCGCGGACAGCGCCCCCGGTCCCTCGCGGCGGGCCGCGGCCCGCTGGTTCTTGACCCACACTCCGACCGGGGCGCCGCGCCACGTGGCATCCGCCGGCGGCAGCAGGTGGCCGTGCTCCGCCGCCCAGGCGCGGGCGACCGCGAGCCCCTCCTCGAAGGCCACGTCGAAGTGGCTCCACACCATGCCGAGTTCGTCGAGCCGGGCCACCCGCTCACGGCCGAGCGCGCCCCGGCGGTACGTGCGGCGCGCGTCCGCGATCCACTGGCCCAGCGGGAACCGCGCCAGCCCGGGCGGCCACGCCCCGCCGCCCGCCGGCACCTTGAAGCCGAACGGCACCTTCAGGTCCCCGGCCGTGTCCGCGTAGATCCGGGCGGCCTCGACGCCGCGCCGCCAGTGCTCGTGCTCCGGATGCAGCACCCGCAGCCGGACGAAGGCGGCCAGCAGCGCCGGATCCCGGGGCGTGGAGAAGCTCAGCAGCGCCTGCGCCCCGGTCCCCGTACCGGAGGCCGCCGCCGGGGCGGCCGTCCGGCTCGGCGTCTGCGGCTGGGCCAGGGCCTCGACCAGGCGGGAGTCGTGCGCCCGCAGCGCTTCCAGCAGCCGCGCGAGGTCCCCGTACGCCCGCGAGGTGAGCATCGTCTCGGGCGTCTCGTCCGGTCCCAGCAGTACGGGCACCACCAGCGAGGCGACCTTCCCCTCGCCGGGCCGGATCCGCAGCGCCCGCCCCACCGCCTGCACCAGATCGGGCATGGAACCGCGTACGTCGGCCCAGTAGACGGAGTCGCACTCCTTGGTGTCCACGCCTTCGCCCAGCACCCGGACGCTGCCGAGGAAGGCCTTCTCGGCGACCCGGCCGTCCGCGAACGCGCCCAGCACCCGCCGCCGGTGGGCCGCCGTGTGCTGCCCGCACAGCCAGTCCGCCCAGACGGTACGGGGGTACACCGGGTGCGGCCGGCGGCTCGTGAGCCGCAGCCGGGCCGCCACCGCCGGGAGCCCGGCCGCGAAGGCCTCCGCCTCCTTGGTCAGGTGGTGGAAGACGAGCGTGCGCCGGAACCCCTCGTGGGCGGCCGCCTTCACCAGCGCCGTCTGCAGCGCCGCCAGCCGTGCCCCGCGCACCGCGTCCGAGCGGCCGTCCCTGCCCAGCAGTACGGCCGCCCGGAACTGCGGGTCGGTGACGTCCACGCACACCACCCGGTACGGGGCGCAGACGCCGCGGTCGATGGCCTCGGACAGGGACAGCGTGTAGCAGCGCGCGCCGAACGGCCCCTGCGGATCGTCCTCCATGGACGCCACGAGTTCGCCGCCCCGCCGCGGCCCCTCACCCCGGTCGGGCGTCTCCTCGCCGTCCTGCCAGACGCGCGGCGTGGCCGTCAGGTAGAGCCGGCGCACGGCGGGGATCCGCGCGTTGTCGTGCACGACCGCCCAGGGTTTGCCGATCCGCCCCGACGTCCGGTGCGCCTCGTCGACCACGATCAGGTCCCAGCCCGGGAGTCCGGCGAGATGCGCGCGTTCGAGAGTGCCCAGGCCCAGCGAGGCGTACGTGGCGAACACCGTGAGCCGGTCCACCGACGGGCCGCCCCAGCGGGCCAGTTCGGCCGGATCGGTGGTCGTGGGCACGCCCGCGTCCTCCCCGCGCAGCGAGCACACGGCCAGGGACCGCCCGCTGCGGCCGCCCTCCCGCCAGGCCGCGACGGTCTGCACCAGCAGATCCAGAGAGGGCACCAGTACGAGCACCCGCCCGGCCCGCAGCTCCTCGGCCGAGCGGACGGCGACGAGGGACTTCCCCGAGCCCGTGGCCATGATCACCTGGGTGCGCAGCCCGTTCGCGGGCACCCGGCCCCCGGCGGGCAGCTCCAGCGCCCGCACCACGGCGTCGACGGCCTCGCGCTGGTGCGGCCGGAGGTTCTTCCTCGCCATGTGCGTCACCCCGCCCCTGTGATCAGCCGGTTTGCCTCCAGCTCCTATCCTGCCCCCATTTTGAGGCAAAGGGCGGAGAAGCCGGGGAACAGCTCCAGCCGATGTCGAGCGGTCCATGTGACGGCAGTCACAAAGGGTGGATGTCACGTTCGTCGGGGGTGCTGTGTCCCATGGGTATGACCGACACCAAGAAGGTACTGCTGGCGGGGGCGAGCGGAGTCCTGGGGCGCCACATCACCGAGGCCCTCACCCGCACCGGCCACACCGTGATCGGCCTCGGCCGCGGCGCCGCGGCCGACGTGCGGGCCGACCTGATGAACCGCGACCAGCTGCTCCGCGCCGTCGACGGCCTCAAGATCGAGACCGTGGTGCACGCGGCCACCGCCCTGCGCGACGCGCCGATGCGGCACAAGGACATGTTCGCGACGGACGACCTGCGGCTGACCGGTACCCGGCACCTCATGGAGGCCGCCCGCGCCGTCGGAGCCCGCCGCGTCATCGCCGAGTCGATGGTCTTCGGATACGGCTACCGGGACTTCGGCGACCACGTGATCACCGAGGACGCCGACCTGTTCGGCCCGGCCGGCGACGTGGCCGTGGAACGCCACATCGAAGGCATGCGCGTCAAGGAGCGGCTGGTCCTGGGCGCCGAGGGAATCGAGGGCGTCGCCCTGCGCTTCGGGCTCTTCTACGGCGCCGGGGGCACCGAGGCCCTCGTGGAGATGCTGCGCAAGCGGAAGATCCCGGCGGTCGCCGACCGCGGCAGGGTGCTGCCCTGGGTGGACCTGGCGGACGCCGGACGGGCCGTGGCGCTCGCCGTCGAAGGCGGCCGCGCGGGGCAGGCGTACAACATCGTCGACGACACCCCGACCGGATTCGGCGCGCACGTCAGGGCGGTCGCCGAGGCGTTCGCCACCCCGAAGCCGCTGACCGTGCCCGCCTGGCTGATGCGCCCCTTCCCGTACGCCCACCGGATGGTCATGACGAACATGCGGGTGTCCAACGCGAAGGCGAGGGCCGAACTGGGATGGGCGCCGAGCCACGCCGGCTGCGCCGAGGGGCTGCGCGCGCTCGCCGGGCGCTGACGCCGCTTGATCGATGAGCCGCGGGGGTGCCACGGTGAGGCTCATGACCGAGACTTTCGAGGAGTACCGGCGGCTGCTGTTCGGTACCGCGTACCGGATGCTGGGCAGTGTCGCCGACGCCGAGGACATCGTGCAGGACGCCTGGCTCGCGTGGCACCGCGCCGACCGGTCCGCCGTCGAGCACCCCAAGGCCTACCTGGTGCGCACCGTCACCAACCTGAGCCTGAACAGGCTCAGGTCCGCGCAGGCCGTCCGCGAGACGTACGTGGGGCCGTGGCTCCCGGAGCCCCTCCTCACCTCGCCCGACGTCGCCGAGGAGGCCGAACTGGCCGACACCGTCTCGATGGCGGTCCTGGTCGTGCTGGAGACGCTGACCCCGACCGAGCGCGCGGTGTTCGTGCTCCGCGAGGTGTTCGGGTACGCCTACGCGGAGATCGCCGAGGTCGTCGGCAAGTCCGAGGCGAGCGTGCGCCAGTCCGCGCACCGGGCCCGCGAGCACGTGCGCGCGCGGCGCCCCCGCTTCACCGCCGAGGCCGCCGAACAACGCGAGATCGCCGAGAAGTTCCGCGCGGCCTGCGCGGGCGGGGACCTGGGCGAGGTGCTCACGCTCCTCGCCCCCGACGTCGTCTCCTGGTCGGACGGCGGCGGCGTCGTCACGGCCGCCCGCCGCCCGCTGTACGGACCCGACCACGTCGCCCGCTGGTTGCTCGGCGTCCTGGCCAAGCCCGCGGTCCAGGGCGTCGAGATGCGCCTCGCCGAGATCAACGGCGAGCCCGGCCTGCTGCTGGTGCACGGCGGTGTGCACGCCGGCGCCCTCACCTTCGAGGCCACCGACGGGCGGATCACCGCGCTGCGCCTCACCGTCAACCCGGAGAAGCTGCGCGGCCTCCGGCCCTGAACCGCGCCTGCACCCGCGCGGCCGGGCCCGTCGGCGAGCGGCTCAGCGCGCGCCGAAGTTCTGCGTCCACCAGGGACCGCCCGAGCCCTGGTGGATGCCGACGCCGATGTCCTTGAAGGAGCAGTTGAGGATGTTCGCGCGGTGTCCCGGGCTCTTCATCCAGGAGTCCATGACGGACTGGGGGGTCTGCTGGCCCCGCGCGATGTTCTCCCCGTACGTCGACCAGCGGTACCCGGCGGAGGTCGTCCGGGTGCCCGGGTCCGCGCCGTCGGGGTTGGTGTGGTCGAAGAAGTTCCGGCTCGCCATGTCGTCGGAATGGCCCTGGGCGGCAGCCCTCAACTGCGGGTCCTCCTTCAGCGGGCCGCAGCCGGCGGCCGCCCGCTCGGCGTTGACCAGTGCCACGACCTGGCCCGCGACGCCCTGCGGGGCGGGAGCCGGCGCGGGCGCCGAGGCCCGCGGGGTCGGCGAGCTGCTGCGGCTCTTCGTCGGGCTCGCGGACGGGCTCGGCGAGGCGGAGGCCGACGGCGACGGGGAGGCGGACGGCGAGGGGGACGCGGAGGGCGAGGGCGACTGGGAGGGGAGGGGGGACTCGGTCGCCGAGAGGGCGGCCAGCGGGGCCGGGGCAGCGGTGTCCCCGACCTTCTCACCGCCGGAACCGGGGAGCGTGCCGAGGTACACCAGCCCGCCGCCCGCGACGCAGGCGGCGAGCACCGCACCGCCGATCACCCGGCGCCGGCTCTGCTTGCGCCGACGCATCGCGCTCCGCCCGCCGCCCGCCGTCGTCGCGTCCACGCCCAGGTGGGCCGCCGTGTCGGAGAAGTCGGCCCCGGCACCGTCGGGGGAGGCGGAACCCGCGGGGGCGAAGTCGGCCGCCGCGGCCGAGCGGACCCCTGCCAGCAGGGCAGCCGAGACGGGGACGAGGGCCAGACCGGCCAGCAGCCCCTCCGCCGGAACCAGTCCGCTCCACAGGCCGGAGCACCGTACGCATTCCCGCGCGTGCCGGGCTATTCGCTTGCGCCACAGCGCCGAGGGCCGTCCGTCCCAGCCCGCCGCGAGCGCCCGCAGCTCCTCGCACACCGGCTGGGCGCCCAGGGCGCGTTCCACCACACGGGCCGATTCCAGCTGCGCCTTCATCCGCTGTACCCGTACGGCGGTGTGCTGCGGGGTCAGTTCCAGCGCGGCGGCCACCTCGGCCCGGGTCAGCTCCCCGGCGCACTCCAGCCACCACAGCGACAGCAGCGCCCGGTCGTCGGGCTCCAGCCAGCGCGTGGCGCGCGCCGTCTCGCGGCGCTGGCCCGCCAGCTGCAGGCGTACGACCGTCAGGTCGACGAAGTCGGCACCCGGGTCCGCGACATCCTCGGCCGCTTCCAGGGTGCTCTCGCCGAAGCCGCTCTGCCGGGCCTGCCAGTGCGCCCGTACGCGGTTCATCGCGATCGCCACCAGCCAGGACCGGAAGCTCTCGTCGGCGCGCAGGCCGCCCAGCCCGTCGAGGGCCCGCAGCATTGTGTCCTGCACCACGTCGTCCACGTCGCAGGACCCGTTCAGGGCCCGCCCGACGATGTTGTAGACGAGCGGCAGATGGGTGCTGACGAGGTCGTCCTGCGCGCGGGGATCCCCCGCGCGGGCCGCTGCCACCAGCGCTGCCGTGTGCTGAGTGCTCATGTGATGTTCCCTGTCCGTACCGGCGGTCGATGATGCCCAATACCTGGGAGACCGTCGAGAGGGGCCTCGATAACGCTTATCCGGAATTCTTGTCCGAAGAAAAATCCGCCGCATCCCCGTCCGGAGCGGAAGGCTGCGGGTAGCGCCTGGCCGAGGAGTCACTCTGGGCCAGTCGGCGCAACGCCGCCAGCATGGCATCCCCCAGTACGGTGCCCACCACCACCCGCTCCACCATGTCCTCCGTGCTCCTCCCGCGCGCGACGAAGGACAGGTCGGCGTCGGCGATCCGCTCGGCGGCGGCCGCGAACTCGTCGAGGTCGTCCAGATAGTCCCCGTGCCCGACCGTCAGCAGCGAGGCCGCGGCGGCGGCCAGTGCGCGCGCCGCGGGATGGGCCGCCGGGACCTGCCAGCCGCGCCGCGCGATCAGCTCCTCGACCAGGGCCCGGGCGCGTTCGCCGTTCACCGGGTCAGTGTCCGGTGCGACGTCGGGGTCGACGGTACTGGCGGCCGCGCCGAGCAGGTCGTGCACCGGCCGGGCGCGGTCCTCGACCGCCTCCACCACCTTGCTGACGGAGGCGAGCGGCAGGCCGCCGACGTCGGTGAGGGCGCGGATCAAGTGCACGCGCCGGACGTGCTCCTCGCCGTAGTGGGCCTGATTGGGGCTGGTCAACTCACCGGCGGGCAGCAGGCCTTCGCGGAGATAGAACTTGATGGTGGGCACCGGAACACCGGTCGACCGGCTCAACTCTCCCATGCGCAAGGTGAATTCTCTCTTTCGTTCGGCCCGGGGACTTGCGGGGACGGGCTGGAGTATGGACAGTGACACTATCCGATACCGGATAGTGCTGGTATCCATTAGGGGGATACGGATGCGGAACCACAGAGAAGGATGGCATCGGCCGCTGCTCGTCTTCGCGGCGGCCATGGGAGTGCTCACGCTGGTCTCGGGGATCGGGCTGATCGTGGACGACCGCGTGATGGTCGGCTCCCCGATCTGGCACAAGCCGTTCAAGTTCTCGGTCTCGTTCGCCTTCTACGGCCTGACGCTGGCCTGGATGCACTCACTGCTCACGCGCGGCCGACGGACCGGCTGGTGGGCGGGAGCGGTGATCGTGGCGGCGAGCGTCATCGAGATGGCGGTGATCGTCGGCCAGGTCGTGCGGGGCAAGCGCAGCCACTTCAACCAGGAAACCCCGCTCGACAGCAGCCTGTTCGCCGTGATGGGGGCGACGATCGTCGTGCTCTGGCTGGCCAACCTGCTGATCGCGGTGGTGCTGTGGCGCCAGCCGCTCGCCGACCGCGCCACCGCTTGGGCGGTACGGCTCGGCCCGCTCATCGGGCTCGCCGGACTCGCGGTCGGCTTCCTGATGGTCCAGCCCACCGGGGCCCAGCTGGCCGGACAGATCGCCGACACGGTCGGCGCGCACAGCGTCGGCGTCCCGGACGGCGGACCGCACCTGCCGGTCACCGGCTGGGCCGCCACCGGTGGCGACCTGCGGATCGCCCACTTCGTCGGGATGCACGCCCTCCAGGTGCTGCCGCTGCTGGCGCTCGCCCTGACCTCCGCGGCCGGGCGGTACGGCTGGGCGGCCCGCGCGGCGGTGCGCACCCGGCTCGTCCTGGTGGCGGGGGCGGGTTACGCCGCTCTGGTGGCCCTGGTCACCTGGCAGGCCTTGCGGGGGCAGGCGCTGACCTCGCCGGACACGACGACGCTGACCGCGGTGGCCGGGCTGGCCGTCGCCGTGGCGGTGGGGGTGGCCCTCGCCCTGCGCGGCGGCGCCGCCCGGGGCGATGCGGTGCGGGAGGTTGCGTCGCCGGTCGGCCGCTGATCACCGGAGGGCGGGGCTCCGCTGCGGTTCACAGCAGCGGAGCCAGCGCCTCCGTGGCCGCGCGCAGCATCGGCGCGTACGACTCGACCTCTTCCCGGGAGACCAGGAAGGTGACGGTGGTGACGCTGACCCCGCCGATCGGCCGGCCGTCCGGTCCGAGGACCGCGGAGCCGACGCAGCGGATGGTGGGCTCGTTCTCCTCGTCGTCCAGCGCGAAGCCCCGGGCGCGGACGGCCGCCAGCTGCGCGTCCAACGCCTGTGCGGTGGTGACCGACTTCGGCGTCCGGGGCGGCAGTCCGGTGGCGGCGATCAGCTCCCGCACCTCCTCGGCGGGAAGGTGCGCCAGGATGCTCTTGCCGATGGCGGTCGTGTGCAGCGGCATGCGCATGCCGACGCGGGAGGCCGTCCGGAAGGGCTGCTCGCTCTCCAGTTTGCGGATGTAGGTGATGGTCTCGCCGCTGTGCAGGGCCAGATGGACCGTCTGTCCGCCGACCGCCTGCCGCAGTTCGTCGAGGATGCGCCCGATGCTCGCCGGCTCCCCGCCGCTGACCAGTGCGGACAGCCCGCGGAGCCGTGGCCCCACCCCGTACCGGCGCTCGCCCTCCTGGCGTACGAAACCCAGGTCGACCAGTGACGCGAGGATCCGGAACGTACTGGACTTGGGGACGGCAGCGGCCGCCGTCACCTCGGCGAGCCGGTGCGGCCCGCCGGGCGCCGCCACCGCCTCCAGGATGCGCAGGGACTTCTCCAGCGCGGATCCGGCGGCGGAGGTGCGGCCTCCGCGCCCGCCCTCCGAGGCTTCCGCCGCTCCTTCCGCCGCGCCCTCTCCGGAGGCTTCTTCCGTTGACACGAGAACTCCCGCTCTGTGTAGGGTCTAGACCACACGGTTCCGGTACACGATACTGCGTTCCACTACGTGGAACACATGGGAGGGTCCCTTGTCCTGTCCCCTGTCCTGCCACCCGTACGCGGCGATATCCGCCCAGCGCCTGCTGCCGGTGCTGCGCGACGCCGACGCCGACGAGGCCGTCCGCCGCACAGCCGCCCTGCTCGCCGCCGGCTGCCGCGCGGTCGAGCTGACCACCTCCACCCCCGGCTGGGCCGAAGCCGTCACCCGGACCGCCCCGCTCGCGGACGCGTACGGCCGCCCCGCCCTCATCGGCGTCGGCACGGTGACCACCACCGCGCAGGCCGAGACCGCCCTGGACGCGGGCGCCGGCTTCCTGATCTCCCCCCATCCAGCCCCCGAGGTCCGCGAGGTCGCCGGGCGCCGCGAAGCCGTCTTCATCGAGGGCGCCTTCACCCCCGGCGAGATCGCCGCGGCCGTCCGGGCCGGCGGCGCCGCCAAGGTGTTCCCGGCACACGTCGGGGGCCCGCGGTTCATCCGCTCGCTCAAGGCCGTCCTCCCGGAGGGCCTGATCATCCCGACCGGCGGGATCCGGCCCGGCGAGGTCCCCGACTGGCTCGCCGCCGGCGCGGCCGCCGTCGGCATCGGCGGCGGCCTCCCGGCCGACCCGGCCGAACTGGCCGCCGTATTCGCCGAACTGGCCCGCCCGTGCTGCGGGTCCCGCACCGGCTCCCCCGCGCGGGACCCGCGGTGACCGGAGGGTACGACGTCCTCGTGCTCGGCGAGGTGCTCGTCGAGATCCATGCCGCGGCCGCCCTCCGCGACGCTGTCGACGGCACCACGGCCCGCATCTCCTACTCCGGCGACGCCCTGAACGCGGCGGCCGCCGCCGCGGCGGCGGGAGCCCGGACGGCCCTGCTCGCCGTAGTCGGCGAGGACGAGCTCAGCATCCCGCTGCTGCGCCGCGCCGCCGAACTCGGCGTGGACGTCTCCCACGTACGCCGCGCCCCGCGCCCCAACGGCGCCTACCTGCTCTCCGCCGACACCGAAGGCGACCGGGAGTTCGTCTACTGGCGCACACAGAGCGCCGGCTCCACCCTCTCGCCCGCGCACGTCGAGTCCTGGCGCGACCTGCTGACCGCCTCCGCGGCGCTCATCACCAGCGGCGTCACCGGCGCCCTGTCACCGGCCGGCCACGATGCGGTGCTGGCCGCCGCGCATCTCGTGCACGGGGCCGGCGGGCACCTCTCGTACGACCCCAACTTCCGCCCCCGGCTGACCGGCCGGGAGCGGGCCCGGGAACTGCTGGCCGCCGTCGCCCCGTTGACCGGACTGCTCAAGACCTCCTGTCCGGCCGACGCGCTCGCCCTCGTGGACACCGGCGACCCGCGCACCGCCGCCGCCCGCTACCGCGCGCTCGGCGCCCGTACGGTCGTGGTCACCGCGGGCGCGGGCCGGCTGCTGCTGGACGACGGTACGGGAGCCCGGTACGAGGCCGTGCCCGTGAATCCGGCTCCGGTCGACGCGACCGGGGCCGGGGACTGCCTCACCGGCACCACCACTGCCCGGCTCGCCCTCGGCGACAGCCTCGCGGACGCCGTGGCCTACGGAACGGCGGCGGCCTCCCTGTCCGTCTCCGGCCGCGGGGGCACCGGGTGCGTCCCCGCTTTCACGCGGACGGCGGCGCTGGCGGCCGCACACCGCAGGATCACAGGGAGCCCAGCAGCGCGATCTCCTCGGCGGTGAAACGCACGGACGCCGCGGCGATGTTCTCGACGAGGTGGTCCGGGTTCCCCGTACCCGGGATGGCCAGGACGTGCGGACCGCGGTTCAGCGTCCACGCCAGGCGCAGCTGGGCCGCCGACACCCCGTGGGCCTCGGCCACGGCCCGTACCTCGGGGCCGTCCTCGGCGGTCACGCCCGCCTCCTTGCCCGCGCCCGCGATCGCGAAGAACGGTACGAAGGCGACGCCCTGTTCCCCGCACGCCTCCAGGAAGGCGTGGTCCTCCGCCGGGGACCCGATCCCGTACGGGTTCTGCACGCAGACCACGGGAGCGATGGCCTGCGCCTCGGCGAGGTGGTCGGGCCGCGCGTTGGAGATGCCCAGGTGCCGGATCAGACCGGCCGTGCGGAGCTCGGCGAGCGCCCCGAAGTGCTCGGCGACCGACCCGGTCGTCTCGCGGCGGGGGACGCGCAGATTGACCACGTCCAGGTGGTCCCGGCCCAGCTGGCGCAGGTTCTCCTCCACCTGGCCGCGCAGTTGGCCGGGCTCGGCCCACCACCACTGCCCGGCCGCGTCGCGGCCCGGCCCGACCTTGGTCGTGATGACGAGGTCGTCGGCGTACGGGGCGAGCGCCCGGTTGATCAGTTCGTTGGCGGAGCGCAGCGGGGAGAAGTAGAAGGCGGCGGTGTCGATGTGGTTCACGCCGAGCTCGACGGCGCGGCGCAGCACGCCGGTCACCCGCTCACGGTCGCTGGGGGAGCCGTCGGCGAGGTGGGTCAGCCGCATCGCGCCGAAGCCGATCCGATTGACGGTGAGGTCGCCGAGCTGCCAGGTGCCCGCGTCGGCCGCGGTGATCGTCTCTGAGGTCATCCGCCGACCGTACCGGGCTCGGCGACCCAGCCCGCGGCGAGGACCAGCCGCGATGTCCGGTGGACGGCGAGGAAGCCGAAGGGCCGGTCGAAGCGGACCTCGGCCCGGCGGGCCCGGTACTTCGCGCGGGGTGCCGCGCCACCGAACCCCGCCCTGACGGCGGTGACGGCGGCGGCCTCGAAGCCCGCCGCGTGGAAGCGGGCCAGCACGGACTGCCGGGCCGCGCCGATCGCCAGGGGCACCGGACTGATGCCGGGGAAGTGCCCGTGGTCCGCATCGGCGGCGGTCTCCAGCCCGAACAGCGGGGCGTGTTCGAGCAGATCGTGCTCGGCGTGCAGGGAGAACGCCACCGTGTCGACGCGCAGCTGGGGCTGCGCAGCGTACGAGTCCACCGTGCGGACCGTCAGGCCGGGACCCGGATCTCCCTCGGGCAGTGAACTGCCGGTCACCGGCGGGGCGGTGCCGGTGACGGCCGCGATGCCGGTTTCCAGTACCTGGTCGGCCGGGGCCGCCGGTTCACCGAGGAGCAGGTGCACGTCCACGTCGTCGGTGCCGGCCACTTCGAGGACGGTCACGGCGCCGGCCGTGCCCCGGGCCACGCGGACGTCGTCGAGCGAAGGGGTGGTGCGCGACAGCCATGGGACGTTGCGGCCCGCCCAAGGGCCTTGACCGGCCCGGCCGTTCAGCTCCCGGAAGGGGTGCTCCCACCGCAGCCGCAGTGCGAGCGCCGAGGCCAGGATCAGCTTTGCCTCCTCGTCTCCCTCGGGCAGGGCGACCGGCATGCGGTCGATCAGGCCGTCCGTCCGGTCGCGGGCCCACCGGTCCAGGGCCTCGCGGTCGGTGTCCTCGTCTCCCGTCAGGCGGCCCCGGGTGCCTGCCGGGAGCTTGGCCGACCAGTCCTCCTTGAGCGGGAGCTCGTCCTTGGTCCACAGCCCCGTGGCCGCCTGGAGGCCCCGTACGCCTCCCAGCCCGGCCAGCAGTTCCCGGGCGGCCTCGGCCGCGGCCTGCGCGGGTATGCCCAGGGCCTCCGCCAGTTCGGCGCGGGCCGGGCCGGCCGAGCCGTCCGCGAGCAGGGCGAGGAGCGGCCAGACCCCGGCCGCGGTGAACACCGTGCCCGCGTCCTTGACCGGAGCCTGAGCGGCCCAGCGCTTCGTGAGGCGGTTGACCGCCCGTACTGTCGAATTGTCCATGATGGGCGAGCCTACGTGGAGGGCGCCGCCGGGCCGGGTCGAATTTCCGCGGCCCGGCGGCGCCGGTCGGTGGGGCGGGCCGGCAGGCCGGCGGGTCGGGCGGGCGGCCGGTCAGCGGCCGCGCAGGCCGCGGTCGACGGCCGTCATCAGCTCGCCGTCGGCGGTGTCCGCGTCCAGTGACCAGAACATCGCGAGTTGATGTGCGTGAGCTTGCCGGCCGAGCCGTTCGCCTCAAGGTCCTGGACCTGGAAGTCCCGTCCGTAGACGCCCCATTGGGTGAAGTAGCCGACCTTCCGGTACGAACGGCCGTGGCCGCCCGCCGCGTCGGCTCCGGTGTCCGCGTCGGCGGCGGCAGCGGGCGCGAAGGCGGTCAGCAGGGAGAGGGAGCAGGCGGCGACGGCCAGCCTGCCGAGCATGCTGCGGCGCATGGGCTTCCTTTACGGATGCGGGAGCGGGGCGTGAGCGCGTGCGCGGTGCATGCCGGAAACTATTGGTCTGGACCAGGGTGGGTCAAGGGGGCGGCCCGGGCTCGCGGCGTCGACCACCGGAACCGGGGTCACGTCGAGCCGCCGGCGGGGCCGAGGAATTTCCACCCGGTTGATCGAAGAATTTGGTGGATCTTCGGCCCGAGCCGTGTCATCGTAGATCTCGCCGAAGGGGTGTAGCTCAGCTGGTCAGAGCGCCGGTCTCCAAAACCGAAGGCCGCAGGTTCGAATCCTGCCGCCCCTGCCACGCAGTACGGCTTTTCGATCGCCCGGACGGGAGCTCCTCTCCCCTCCGGGCGTTGCTGTATCCGGAGGCAGGTCTCCGGGGCCGGTCAGCCCGGACCGGGCTTCCCCCAGGACGGGTTGACGAGGCCGGGCAGGTCGAGGAGCGAGTCGACGGAGTAGTCGGCGACCTGCTGGACGGTCTCGTCGTCCGCCCACCAGTGGCCCCAAGGGCCGCGGCGCAGGTGCGCGGTGAGCAGGCCGGCCTCGGCGGCGGGGAAGATGTCGTTCTGCGGGTGGTCGCCGACGTACAGCGTCTGATGCGCGGGTGCGCCGGAGACGCCGGTGACCTGGTGGAAGAAGTCGAGGCTGGGCTTGGCGACGCCCCACTCGCCGGAGGTGACGATCAGGTCGGCAGGCAGGTCGAGGGCGCGCAGGAGATCCCCCATCCTGCGGGACTGGTTGCCCGCGATGACGACGCGGACCCCGGCCGCCCGCAGGGCGGTGAGTGCGGGGCGGACGTCGTGGTACAGGTCGGTCTCGTCGAGTTGCTCGCCGCGGCCGGCTGCCTCGCGGGCCCGGTATTCGGCGCCGACGTCTATGCCGGGTTTCAGGAGGCGAAGGGCGTCGGCGTTGTCGCGGCCGTCTACGACCACGGCGTCGACCAGGGCGGACATCGTGTGGCGGGGGACGTCGAGCCAGTCGGCCCAGGTGGCCCAGTAGCGGTCGTCCTTGGTGAGGGTCTCCCCGACGTCGAGCACGACAGTGCGAATCATGCGGGCAAGCCTACGGCGCGGTGGCCGCTGCCCGGTTACGGCTACCCGCCCCCGTGGCCGACTGGCCACGGGGGCGGGTAGCCGTCGCGAGGCCCACCGGCCCCGGAGGTGGTGGGACCGCTCGGGGACGGTCGGACGGTCTACGCGGCGCCGTCCTCCTGGTACCCGTACGGGCGCGTGATGATCTCCATCCCGTGCCCGGCCGGGTCCGTGAAGTAGACGCCGCGGCCCCCGTCATTGTGGTTGATCTCGCCCGGGTGCCTGCCGTGCGGGTCGGCGAAGTATGCGACCCCCGCCGCCCGGATCTTCCCGAAGGCCACGTCGAACTCCTCCTCGGAGAGGAGGAACGCGTAGTGCTGCACGGTGATGGACCCGGCCGGGACGGTCGCGAAGTCCAGGGTGACGCCGTTGGCCGTCTCCACGGGAATGAAAGGACCCCACTCGGTCCCGACCACGAGGCCGAGGACGTGCGCCAGGAATTCGGCGGACTCCCGGTTGTCACGGGAGTGGATGATCGTGTGGTTTAGTGCGACTGACATGAGTGAATGCCTCCGAAAGGCATGTCGCGGTCACCTCCATGCCTCACCCAGCCGGTGACCGACACGCGATGCCGCGTTCACGATCCTAGCCTCACCGCGTGCAGGGTATTGCTTTGCGTCCCAAGTTCCACATATCCGCCGTCGGTTCGGGGGGTGGTTGGTCACGCCGGGGCACGTCTACTGGCTGATCTCGCTGATGCAGCCGGCGAACCCGAGGAGCTCCGCTACCGGCTCCTGCACGTCGCCGCCCGGATCACCCGGGGCGGCCGTCGCCTCCGCCTTCGGATAGCGGCGACCTGGCCCTGGCGGCATGAACTCGCGGCCGCGTTCTACTGCCTGGCCGCACGGGCCCGCCCTGCCGGCTGACTCGCCGTCCCCGCCTGCCCTGACTCAAAGACCTCGGAGAACCCGACCACGCGTCGGGGCCTCGCCATGCCCACCGGCCGACGGTCCGGTCCTTCGGCCGCGCGTCACCTGGAGATGCGGGCTTCGATGCCGTCGAGCAGGAAGTCGAGGCCGATCCGGAAGGTGTGGTCGGCGTCCAGGTGGGCGGCATCGCGCACCACCGTGGCCAGTGCGTTGAATCGGCCAGTGGCGAAGGTTCGTTCCAGATAGGGCCCGAGGGAGGCCTGCCAACGCTTCTCGTCCATCCCGGTGGCCCGCTCGGCACGCCGCTCGGCGATCTCCCGACGCACGGCGCCGATCACGTACGCGTTGACTGCGGCGACCACCGGCATGACGGCGTCCACGTCGATGTCGCCCAGTGCGGCCACCACGGTCTCCCCACTGGCCAGGGCGTGCGGCCCGAGCTGGGGTCGGCCGCCCAGTAGATCGGCGAGCCATTCGTGCTCGTGTGCGGCGTGCCGAGTGGTTTCGGCGAGAGACCGGAGCACCTCCCGCCAGCCGTCTCCGACCGGCCGGATCTCGGCGTGGGCGGCGTCGACCATCAGGTCGAGCAACTCCTCCTTGCTGGCGATGTAGCCGTACAGCCGCATCGGGCGGACGTCCAGCTCGGTGGCGACCTTGCGCAGCGACACCGCATCCAGGCCGTCCGCGTCGGCCAGTTGGATCGCCGCTCGCACGATCCGTTCCCGGCTCAACGGGGCCGGCACGGGTCGATTCGGTGGCTCCGGCCTCTCCCACACCAACATGCCCCTAACAATACACCGCCTCGGTCGATACAGTGTATCGACCAGTACGGCGTATCGAAGGAGAGGCAGCCATGACCATCGCCATCGTCGGAGCCGGCTTGGGTGGCTTGGCCCTTGCCCGTGTGCTGCACGTGAACGGCATCGACGCCGTCGTGTACGAACGTGAATCGTCACGCGGTGCGCGCGGTCAGGGCGGCATGCTCGACATCCACTCCGGCCAGCGGGCGCTGCGCGAGGCCGGCCTGATCGACCAGTTCCACGCGATCGCCCGTGGTGAAGGCCAGGACATGCGCCTTCTCGAGCCGGATGGCACCCTGCTGCTCCAGGAGGACACGCCCGACGACGCCCCGCTTGACCGGCCCGAGGTCGACCGCGCAGATCTGCGCGACCTGCTGCTGGATTCCCTCCCCGAAGACGTGGTGCGCTGGGGGCGCGCGTTCACATCCGCCGACAACGGCCTGGTGCACTTCGCCGACGGCAGCAGTGCGACGTATGACCTGCTGGTCGGCGCGGACGGCGCGCAGTCCCGGGTCCGCGCGCTGCTCACCGACGCCCGCCCGGCGCATATCGGCCAGAACGTCGTCGAGGTCGGCATTCCCGACATCGACCGCACGCACCCCGACCTCGCGGCGATGGTCGGGCGCGGCACCTACTGGGTGCTCGGCAACGGACTGTCCCTGGCGGCGCAGCGCAACGGCGACGGCCGCGTTCGCATCGGCCTCAGCTTCTACAACACCGCCGAGGACTGGTTCGCCACCAGCGGGATCCCGTTCGACGACCCGGCCGCCGCCCGGGCGCGCCTGATCGACCTGCTCCCCGGCTGGGACTCACGGTTCACCGCGCTGATCGCGGCCTGCGACGACACGGTCGTGCCGCGGTCGATCACCACTCTCCCGGTCGGCCTCACCTGGCCGTCGACGCCAGGCGTCACACTGCTCGGCGATGCCGCGCACCTGATGCCGCCGGTGGGAGAGGGCGCCAACATGGCGCTGCTCGACGGCGCCCTGCTCGCTCTCGCGCTGGCCGCGCGCCCGGACGACTTTCCCGCCGCCGTCAAAGAATACGAACGCGAGATGTTCGAACGCACCAGCGCTGCCGCCCGGATGTCCGCGGACATGCAGGAATTGCTGACGTCGCCGGACGCCGCGCAGAAGATGCTCGCATTCTTCCAACCTGGCTGACGGTGATCAAATACGACCAGGAAACCGGTCGTGCAGCCAGCGCAATCATGGCCTCCGCCTCATGAGCCTCACGAACCCCCGTACACCGCCTTGACGTTGTCCTGCGCCGGGTGCGTCCGGCCGGCCGGGCCCGCCGCGAACACCCGTAGCAGGTTCTCCGTCACCCGGGTCGTCAGCGCACCGCAGCGCGCGTCCAGGCCGTGGTTCGAGCCGCTGCGCCCGTCGCCCGTCGCGTCCAGGGCCTCCACCCACCGCATCGTGCCCGTCGCGAAGACCCCCGCACCGCTCTGCACCGTGTAGTACGCCGTGTCCTGATGGCTGGGCCGGCCCTCGCACACCACGGGGGAGTGGGCCAGGATCTCGATCGGCCGGGGCGTCGGGAACGCGGTGTTCACCTTGTCGTACTCCACCCCCACCAGGTGCTCGAAGCGGTCGCCCGCCTTGGCACCGGTGCCCTCGAAGAGCCAGTGGCCCGGGTTCGTCACCACGTACGGGGCGTCCACCGGGTAGCCGTCGTAGATGACGCCGAGCAGCGAGCTCTCCGGGTCCGTACCGGGTGCCGAGCGGAAGTCCACCGTCGCCGGGTGGCCCCGTTTGAATCCGGGGTCCTGGTCGTAGGAGGACTTGTAACAGACCAGCGTGCGGTCCGGGCCCAGTTCCGAGGCCTCCAGCCGGATCCGGCGGAAGCAGCAGTTCGCGCCCAGGACGGCGATGTTCGTGCCGGCGTCGCGGGCTGCAGTGATGTGGGCCCGCTGTTCGGGCGACCAGTACTCGTCGTGCCCGAGCGAGAGCACCGCCGCGGCCCCCTCCAGCAGCCGCTTCTCCCGGGCCACGTCGGTGGTCGTCGTGTAGGCCAGGGGTATGCCGAGCCGCTCGGCGAGCGCGATCAGCGAGGCCTCGTACACCAGGAACAGACCCGCGCCGTCGTCGTAGTCGTACGGCCGGTCGAAGGTCACGGCGAGGGAGCGCGAGGCGTAGCCGCCGCTGGGTCCGTCATAGCTGCCGTAGCCGCCCCACCGGTTGTAGGCCTGCCAGGTCGCCACCGCGTTGACCACGACGGTACGGCCCGCCGTCGCCGCCGACCGGACGGTGAGCGGTACGAAGCGCTGGCCCTCGCCGCCCTGCGCGTCGAGCCGCAGCAGGTAGCAGCCCTCGGGCCAGTCCTTGGTGTCGACCGTCGTGGTACGGGCCCACCGGGTGCGGACCGTCCGCGTCCCGGAGTCCACCGTGTGCTCGGGCTGCCGCACGCCGGGCAGGGCCTCCGACCGCCACACCAGCCGGGCCCGGGCTCCGCCGTACCAGCCCATCCGGTAGGCGGAGACGGTGAACCGGGGCGCGGTGGTGGACACGTGCAGCCCGAAGGACTCGCCGGGCAGGACGCTGACCCGGTCCGCGAAGCCTTCGATGGCCCGGGCCGCTCCGGCCTTGGTCACCGGCCAGTCGGCGTGTCCGGGGCGGGCGTTCTCGGCCGTGACGTCGAAGGCTCCGGGCCCCGCCGCCGACGGCTTTCCCGACGGCGGCCGGGTCCCGGCGGACGGGTTCCCGCCCTGCCCGTCGGCGCCTCCGCCGTCGCCGCTCGCGCAGCCGGCCACGGCCCCGAGCCCGGCCGCCGTCGCCGCACCGGTCGCGATCGCGAGGAACCGCCGCCTGCCTGCGCCCTCGCCATCCCGGGCTATGTGCTCCTGATCCATGGAGGGCACGTTATGTCACCCTTCGGCCATGGCCCCCACCGGTCCGTGACCTATGCTGGCCCACCTGCCGGGCCCGGCATCAACTTACCCTGGAGGCAAGCGACATGAGGTACGACGGCGCACACGGTCTGGGCACGGTCCGGCAGCTGTGGCAGCTGCTGGAACCCGTCCACGCCCTCGTCTACTTCGCGCCCGAGAGCTACGAGGAGGCCGCGGGCCTCGGCTACGCCACGGACGAGCGGTGGCCCATGTACTTCGCCTTCAGGGCCGCCCCGCTCGGCCCGGCCGACGCGGAGCTCGTGAACGCCCTCTTCTACAGCTTCAACCCGGGCATGGTGCGGCGCTACGTCGCCCGCTCCTGGCAGCCCGCCCCGCCGGCCCGGGTCCTCGCGGCCCGCGCCGCCGCCACCGACCGCGCCCTGCGCTCGCTACTGGGCGAACGCACCGCCTCCCCGGACCTGGCCGAGGCGGCGCGCCTGGCCCGCCGCGCCGCCGAGGCCGCCGACACCGCAGCACGCCCGCTGGCCGCCGCCAACGCGGCGCTGCCCTGGCCCGGGACACCGCACGCCGTGCTCTGGCACGCCGCCACGATCCTGCGCGAGCACCGCGGCGACGGCCACATCGCCGCCCTTCAGGCCCACCACCTCGACCCTGTCGAGTCCCTGGTCCTGCACTCCGGCGCCGGAGCCGCTCCCGCCGAGGCGTTCGCGAACCGCGAGTGGTCCACGAGCGAGTGGAGCGCCGCCCGCGACCGCCTCGCCGCAGGAGGCCTGCTGACCGAGGACGGTACGGCCACCGCGGCGGGGCTGGCGCTGCGCACCGCCGTGGAGAAGCTCACCGACGAACTCGCCGCCGCCCCGTGGTCCGCGCTGACCCCGCAGGAAGTGGCGCGGCTCGCCGAACTGCTCCTTCCGCCGGTCCTCGACATCGTCGGCTCCGGACTCCTCCCGGCCCAGGGCACCCTGGGCATCGGGATGAAGTACGACTACGAGGGCTGAACCGACCCCCCCACTCGACGACGGTGCGCGCCTCCAGTGCCCCGACGCCGGCCGGAAGGAGCAGCCCGTGAAGTGCGCCCGGCCCTTCTAGACTGACCCGACGGCCGGTCAGGCATCGCACCAACGCGGAGGCTGGAAACGCATGCGCTATCTCTCCCTGGGCAGTTCGGGTCTTCAGGTCTCCGCCGTCGGGCTCGGCTGCAACAACTTCGGCGGCCGGCTCGACGCCCAGGCGACCCGCGCCGTCGTCGACGCCGCCCTCGACGCGGGCATCACCCTCCTCGACACCGCCGACATCTACGGCGGCCTCGGCGGCTCCGAGAGCCACCTCGGGCAGGCCCTCAAGGGCCGCCGGGACCAGGTCGTCCTCGCCACCAAGTTCGGCTTCGCCGGCATGGACATGAAGTACGGGCCCGCAGCCGGCGCCCGCGGCAGCCGCGCCTACATCCGCCGGGCCGTCGAGGAGTCCCTGCGCCGCCTCGGCACCGACCACATCGACCTCTACCAGCTGCACAGCCCCGACCCGGCCACCCCCATCGCCGAAACCCTGGCCGCCCTCACCGAACTCGTCGCCGAGGGCAAGGTCCGCTACATCGGCCACTCCAACCTCACCGGCTGGCAGCTCGCCGAAGCCGCCCACGTCGCCCGCGAGACCGGCTCGGTTCCCTTCGTCTCCGCGCAGAACCAGTGGTCGCTGCTGGAGCGGTCGGCCGAGCGCGAGCTCGTCCCGGCGGCCCTGCACTACGGCGTCGGCGTGCTCCCGTACTTCCCGCTGGCCAACGGCCTCCTGACCGGCAAGATCCGCCGCGGCGCGGCCGTCCCCGCCGGCTCCCGCCTCGAAGGCCGCGACGCGTACCTCACCGAGGAACGGCTCGACGTCGTCGAAGCGCTGGCCGCCCTCGCCGAGAAGTACGGCCGTACCGTCCTCGAACTCGCCATCGGCTGGCTCTCGGCCCAGCCCGGCTGCGCCTCCGTCATCGCGGGGGCCACCTCGGCCGAACAGGTACGCGCCAACGCGGCCGTCGCCGACCGACCGCTCGACGCCGGGCTGCTCGCCGCGATCGACGCCATCCCGGGGGCGCGGAAGCCGGAATGACGCCTCAGACGGGCGCCCCCGTCAGGACGCAGGCGGGCGCTTCCGGCCGCGGCTCCGGGGCCGCGGCCGGTCGGCCGGTGGGCCGCGGGCCGCCGTGCGGACTCAGGACACGATGTCCTTGCGGGAGAACCCCCGGAAGGCGAGGGCGAACAGCACCAGCGCGTACGACACCGACACCGCCGCCCCCTTGACCATCCCGCCCCACTCCAGCTGCGGCTGCAAGGCGTCCGCCCAAGCGAACTGCCAGTGCGCCGGGAGGAACTCGCGCCACGACCCGAGCGCGGTGACCGCGTCCAGCACGTTCCCGACGATCGTCAGCCCGACCGCGCCGCCCACCGCGCCCAGCGGCGCGTCCGTCCGCGTGGACAGCCAGAACGCGAGCCCCGCCGTCACCAGCTGCGACACGAAGACGAAGGCGACCGCCAGCGCGAGCCGCGGCACCGTGTCCCCGGCGGGCAGCGCGCCGCCCGCCGGGAGCTTCAGCGGCCCCCACCCGTACGCGGCCGTGCCCGCAGCCAGCGCGACCACCGGCAGCAGCACCATCGCCGCCAGGCTGAAGCCGAGCGCCACCACCAGCTTGCTCCACAGCAGCCGCGCCCGCGGCACCGGCGACGCCAGCAGATAGCGCAGCGAGGACCAGCTCGCCTCGGAGGCCACCGTGTCCCCGCAGAACAGCGCGACCGGCACCACCAGCAGGAAGCCCGCCGACACGAACAGGCAGGTCGCGGCGAAGTTCGCGCCCGAGGCCGTCGCCGTGTCGATGAGGGTGATCCGGCCGTCTCCGCCGCTGCGGCTGCCGGGCCCGCCGCCCACCGCGAACGCGATGATCAGGATGAAGGGCAGCGCGGCCAGCACCCCGCCCATCACCAGCGTCCGCCGCCGGCGCCACTGCCGCAGCGCCTCCACGCGCAGCGGCAGCGTACGGTTCGCCCGGTAGCCCGGGGCCACCTCCTGGACGGTCCCTGCCTCTACCGTGCTCATGCCGAACCTCCGATCAGGGTGAGGAACGCGTCCTCGAGCCGGCGGTGCGGCCCGACTCCCGCCACCGGCACCTCCAGCCGTACGAGTTCGGCGATCAGCCCTGCGGCCGTCGCGCCTTCGAGCCGTACGAGGAGCCCGTCCTCGGCGGACACCACGGAACCCACTCCCTCCAGCGCCGCCACCTTCTCGACGGCCGTCTCGTCCACCGGCTCCGCCAGCGTCACCAGCAGGGTGTCCCCGCCGCCGGTGATCTCCGCGACCTCGCCCGCCTGCACCAGTCTGCCGCGGTCCATGACCACCAGGTGCGTACAGGTCTGCTCCACCTCCGACAGCAGGTGGCTGGAGACGATGACCGTCCGTCCGCCCGCCGCGTAGCGGATCATCACGTCCCGCATCTCCCGGATCTGCGGCGGGTCCAGACCGTTCGTCGGCTCGTCGAGGATCAGCAGGTCGGGCATGCCGAGCATGGCCTGCGCGATCGCCAGGCGCTGCCGCATGCCCTGCGAGTAGGTGCGCACCGCGCGCTCCAGCGCGTCGCCGAGCCCAGCGATCTCCAGGGCCTCCGCCATGTGCGAGTCCCCGGCCGGACGGCCGGTGGCCTGCCAGTACAGCTCCAGGTTCGCCCGGCCCGTCAGGTGCGGCAGGAATCCGGCGCCTTCCACGAAGGCCCCGACCCGCGACAGCACCGGCGCCCCGGCCCGTACCGCGTGCCCGAACACCCGGATCTCCCCGGCGTCCGGCGAGATCAGCCCCATCAGCATCCGCAAGGTGGTCGTCTTGCCGGCGCCGTTGGGCCCGAGGAGCCCCAGCACCTGCCCCTTCTCCACCCGGAACGACAGGTCCCGTACCGCGTACCGGTCCTCCGCCTTCGCGTACCGCTTCGTCAGTCCGGTGATCTCCAGCGGTACGTCGGCCAGCGCGGGCTCCGGCTGCGGTACGCCGCCCCGCGCCCCTGCCGGCCCCCGCCCGGTCCGCCGGATCCCCAGCAGCGCCGCGGCCAGCGCCGCCGCGCCCAGCGGCAGCCACCACGTCCAGGCGGGCAGCCCGGCCGAGGCGGTCCGCACGTCCGCGGCCACGGGGACGGCCAGCGGACCCTCGGCCGAGACCGTGTAGGTGGCGGGCGCGGCCGGGGTCGCGTAGCCGAGATCGGTCGCCGCGACCACGAGCCGCAGCCGGTGCCCGGCCTCCACGGCGTGGTCGATCGCGGGCAGCCGGAGCTCGACGGACCTGCCCTGCTGCGCGTCCTCCACCCGCACCGGGGCGACCAGCTGACTCGGCAGCACCTGCTGGCGACCGTCGGGCCCGACGTCGTACACCTTGCCGAAGAGCACGGCCGAACCGTCCTGCGCCGTCGACCTCACCTTCAGGGTGACGGTCGGAGTCCCGGTGATCCGTACGTCCTCGGTCAGCGGCTCCGACTCGAAGCGGGCGCTCTGCCCCGGGAAGTCCAGCGAGAACCCGGCTCCGAAGGCGGCGAGCTGCCCGCCGATGCCGGGCAGCGAGGACAGCGCGGGGGGCGCCCCGCCCGCCGGATTGGCGAAGCCCTGCTCGCGCCCGGTCAGCGCGAACCGCTCCGGGCCGGAGGTGAGTCCGGGGTACCGCTCGCCGCTCGCGCCGCGCAGCTGTACCCGCCCGTCGGTGGAGTCGATGCCGCCGGAGCGCGAGACGCGGAACGCCGGGCCGGTGTCCGTGTTCTCGCCGGCCCCGCCCCCCTTGAGGTAGCGGTCGAACCAGGCGGCGACCCGGGCCTCGGTCCGGTCCGCCTCGCGCATGCCGCCGTCGTGCCCGCCGGCCGCCCAGTCCACGGAGACGGGCGCGCCGTTCGCCGCGATGGCCTTGGCCATGGCGTCGGCTTGGTCCAGCGGGAAGAGGGAGTCGTCCTGGCCCTGCACGATGAGGGTCGGCACCTTGATGCGGGCACCGACGGCCGACGGACTGCGCTGCTCCAGCAGCGCGCGGGCCTCGGGGTCGGGCTTCCCCGCCACCGCGACCCGCTCGTACATGGAGCAGAGTTCGGGCTGGAACCGCCCGCAGCCGGGGGCGGACCGCGCATCGGGCGCCTGCGGCCCCGGCTGGGCGGGCTGCATGCCGCCGACGGAGCCGGAGGTGAAGAAGATGCCCGCCCACAGCTTCTTGAAGACGCCGTTCGGGAAGAGGGAGTCCGCCAGATTCCAGTAGGTGATCTGCGGGGCGATCGCGTCCACCCGCCGGTCGTACCCGGCCGCGAGCAGGGAGACCGCACCGCCGTACGAGGCGCCGGACACGCCGACGCGCGGATCGCCGTCCGCGTCGAGCTGCACCTCGGGCCGGATGGCGAGCCAGTCGATGAGCCGGGAGACGTCCTTGACCTCGTACTCCGGGTCGTTCAGCCCGATCCGGCCCCCGGAGCGGCCGAAGCCGCGCGCCGACCAGGTCAGGACGGCGTACCCGTCGCGGGCCAGCCGCTCGGCCTGCGCGCGCACATCGTCCTTGCTGCCGCCGAAACCGTGCCCCAGCAGCACGGCGGGACGTTTCTTCCCCTCGCCGTCCCCGCCGCCGGCCGTGAAGTACGAGGTGTCGATCGCGGCGTCGGGCATGTCCAGCACGGCGTCCTGGCGGTGCACGGCCGGAGCGTCACCGGCGGCCGAGGCCGCGGCCGTCCACGTGCCGGCTCCCGCGACGACAGCGAGCGCGGCCGCGCCGGCGAGCAGGCGGTCCCGGCGTCGCCTGGGCAGTCGGAGCTTCATATGGGAACCCTAAACGCCAGGTGCCCCCCGGCCCGAGCGCCCACAGGGGGATGTCCCCACCTTCCGGGGGAGTACACGGACCGCCCCCCTGTACCGCACCCGCGGTATGCGGCCACCCGGCTCCCGACCTGCGGGGCGCTCCGCCCGGCGGGAGGATGGCCGCATGCTGCTGGCCGAGGTCGCGCGCGTGTCCCAGGAGGTCGCCGACACCTCCGCCCGGTCGCGGAAGACCGCCCTGCTCGCGGAGCTCTTCGCCGCCGCACCCCCGCAGGAGGCCGCGCTGGTGATCTCGTACCTGGCCGGGCGCCTCCCACAGGGCCGCCCCGGCATCGGCTGGCGCGCCCTCGCGCAGGAGGTGGAACCGGCGCCGGAGCCCGGCCTGACCGTCCGGGCCGTGGACGAGGCGGTCACGGAGCTGGCCGCCGTCGCCGGCCCGGGATCGCAGGCCCGGCGCCGCCGGATCCTGGACGGCCTGCTCGGCGCGGCCACCGAGGCCGAGCAGCGGTTCCTGCGCAGCCTGCTCTCCGGCGAGGTACGCCAGGGCGCACTCGACGCGGTGGCCCTGGAGGGCGTGGCCGCGGCCGCCGGAGTTCCGGCCGAGGACCTGCGCCGCGCCGTGATGCTCGACGGGTCGCTGCCGCGCGTGGCCGCCGCCGTCCTCGCCGACGGGCCGCAGGCGCTGCGGGACGTCACCCTGCGCGTCGGGCAACCCGTACAGCCCATGCTGGCGGCCACCGCCAAGACGGTCGCGGAGGCCCTCGCCGCGCTCGGGCCCTGCGCGGTGGAGGAGAAGCTCGACGGGATCCGGGTCCAGGTCCACCGCGAGAGGGACGAGGTACGGGTGTACACGCGCTCCCTGGACGAGATCACCGACCGGCTGCCGGAGGTGGCCGCGCTGGCCCGGTCGCTGCCGGGGGAACGGTTCGTCCTCGACGGAGAGGTCATCGGCCGGGCCGCGGACGGCCGTCCGGTGCCTTTCCAGGAGATCGCGAGCCGGGTCGGCTCGCGCGTCGACGTGGAGGCCGCCCGGCGGACGCTCCCGGTGGTCCCCTTCTTCTTCGACGTCCTGGTCGCCGGGGACGACGTGCTGCTCGACCTCCCGGTCCGCGAGCGGTACGAGATTTTCGCCGCGCTCGTGCCCGAGAGTGCCCGGGTCCGCCGCCTCGTGGTCGAGGACGCGTCGGCGCAGGCCGCCGAGGCGGAGGAGTTCTGGGCCGAGACCCTGCGCCGCGGCCACGAGGGTGTGATGGTCAAGGGTCTCGGCTCCGCCTACGCGGCGGGCAGGCGCGGCAGGAACTGGCTCAAGGTGAAGCCGGTGCACACCCTGGACCTGGTCGTCCTCGCCGCCGAGTGGGGCCACGGACGGCGCACCGGGCTGCTGTCCAACCTGCACCTCGGCGCGCGGGCCGCCGACGGGACGTACGCCATGCTCGGCAAGACCTTCAAGGGGCTCACCGACGAGATGCTGCGCTGGCAGACCGGGGCGCTGGGCGCGCTGGCGACCTCGGACGACGGCTTCACCGTCCGGGTGCGCCCGGAACTGGTCGTGGAGGTCGCCTACGACGGTCTGCAGCGTTCCCCGCGCTACCCGGCCGGGGTGGCGCTGCGCTTCGCGCGGGTGCTCCGGCACCGCCCGGACAAGCGCGCGGACCAGGCCGACACGGTGGACACGGTGCTCGAACAGGGCAGGGTCCGGTGAATTTGCCTCAGAGGCAAGACGCATTGCCGGAAAGGCAAATCTCTGGCTCAATCGGGGCATGACATCCGGTCCTGCCCCCGGTCCCGAAGACCGGACCGACCCCGCAACCGGCCCCGAAGCGGTGGCCGACCCCGCCGAGCCCGCCGACGAGCTGCCCGCCGTGGCCCCGCAACTGCGTGACCTGCGCCGCCGCGCCGGACTCACCCTGGAAGCCGCCGCGGCGAGGGCCCGGCTCTCGCCCGCGCACCTGTCCCGGCTGGAGACGGGACGGCGTCAGCCCTCGCTGCCGCTGCTGCTCGCGCTCGCCCGCACCTACGGTACGACCGTCTCCGAGCTGCTCGGCGAGACCCCGGCCGTCGCCGATCCCATCGTACGGGCCGGCGGTCCGGGTGCCCGGGAGGCCGACGGGTGGACGTACTGGCAGGCCGGAGGCTCCGGGCGCGGGATGCAGGCCTTGCGCGTGCACGTCCCTCAGGGCCGCAGCCAGGGCGAGCTGGTCCGCGTACATCCCGGCGAGGAGTGGTTGTACGTCCTCGCCGGGAGGCTGCGGCTGCACCTGGGGGAGGCCGAGTACCTGCTGGAACCGGGGGACAGCGCGCACTTCGACTCGCTCACCCCGCACCGGATCGGCGCGGCCTCCGCGGGCGGAGCCGACCTGCTGTTCGTCCACACCCTGCTGCAGAGCAGCCTCGCCGGGCTGTGCCTCGGCGGAGCCACCACGTCCACGCACCCCCGATAGCCCCCCTGCGCCACAGACAGCCGAGGAGTCCCAGCCATGTCCCAAGGAGAGAACCCCGTCACCATGCGGGCGCGCATCGAATCGAAGTTCCCGCGCGGTCTGCTGATCCGGCTGATCGCCTACTTGTTCGTCGGCCACCTCTTCGCCTTCTTCGTCTACCTGCTCTTCGTCCTGGGCGGCCAGAACCAGTAACGCTCTGGGCCGCACGGCTCTGGAAAGGTGCAGGTCCTGTAGCTACCCTCCGCGCATGATTTCCACGGTTGTCTGGGGTACCGGCAACGTCGGCCGTTTGGCCATCCGCGCCGTCGAGGCCCATCCCGAGCTGAAGCTCGCCGCAGTCATCGTCCACGATCCAGCCAAGGTCGGCCGCGACGCGGGCGAACTCGGCGGACTCGGCCACCCGTTGGGGGTCGAGGCCACCGACGACATCGAAGCCGTCCTGGCCGGACGCCCGCAGGCCGTCGTGTACGCGGCCTCCGGGGACGTCCGTCCCGACGACGCCCTCGCCGACATCACCCGGGCGATCCGGTCCGGCGCGGTGGTCGTCAGCCCCGCGCTGTACCCGCTCTACGACCACCGCAGCGCACCGCCGGAGTTCCGCGATCCGGTGCTGGCCGCCATCGCGGAGGGCGGCGGCTCGCTGTTCGCCTCCGGAGTCGACCCCGGCTGGGGCAACGACGTACTCCCGCTGCTGCTCAGCGGACTGGGCGCCACCATCGACGTGATCCGCTGCCAGGAGATCTTCGACTACTCCACCTACGACCAGCCGGACTCCGTCCGTCAACTCGTCGGCATGGGCCAGCCCATGGAGCACGAGCCGATGATGCTCATGCCCTCGATCCCGACCATGGTGTGGGGCGGCCAGATACGCATGATGGCCCGGGCCCTCGGGGTCGAACTGGACGAGATCCGCGAGACGTCGGAGCGCCGCGCGCTCGACACCACCGTGACCACCAGGACGATGGGCGCCTTCGAGGCCGGCACCCAGGGGGCGATCCGTTTCGAGGTGCAGGGCATCGTCGAGGGCGAGCCCCGCATCGTCATCGAGCACGTCACCCGCATCCACGCCGCGTGCGCTCCGGACTGGCCGTCGCCGCCGAACGGCGGCGACGGCGCCCACCGCGTCGTCATCGAAGGCCGTCCCCGCATCGAGGTCACCATCGAGGCCACCGACGAGGGCGAGAACCGCTCGGCCGGCGGCAACGCCACCGCCGTCGGGCGCCTGGTGAGCGCCATCGACTGGCTCACCGAGGCCAAGCCCGGACTCTACGACGCCCTCGACATCCCGCTGCGCCCCGCCGTCGGCAAACTCGGAAGGAAACAGTCATGAGGATCGACATCCCCGAAGGCCAGCACCCGATCGAGTACGTGTGGGGCGACATGGTCCCGGGCATCGGCATGGCCGCCGCCAACTTCTCCCTCTCGGTGTACGCCCACACCACTCTGGGCCTGCGCGAGTTCGAGGCCGCCCGGCTGCGCGTCGCGCAGATCAACGGGTGCGTCTTCTGCCTGGACTGGCGTACCGAACGGGAGGGGGAGAAGGTCGAGGAGGAGTTCCCCGACGCGGTCACCGAGTGGCGCACGACGAAGGCCTTCGACGACCGCACCCGGCTGGCGGCGGAGTACGCCGAGAGGTACACGCTCGACCACCACGGACTCGACGACGAGTTCTGGGACCGGATGACCGCGCACTACAGCCAGCTGGAGATCGTGGAGCTGACGATGAGCATCGGGTCCTGGCTGGCCTTCGGCCGGCTCAACCACGTGCTCGGCCTCGACAGCGTCTGCATGCTGCCGGGTCACTGACATGGATCCGGGGCCGCTCGGTGGATCCGGTCGGCCCCGGCTTCGGTGTGCCCGGCCCCGGCTACAGGTCGGTGGCGATGATCTTCTCGATGTTCCGCTCGGCGAGGGCCGTGATGGTGACGAACGGGTTGACGCTGGTGTTGCCGGGGATGAGCGAGCCGTCGATCACGTACAGGCCGGTGTAGCCGTGCAGGCGACCGTAGTTGTCGGTGGCCTTGTCGAGGACGGCGCCGCCGAGCGGGTGGTAGGTGAGGTGGTCGCCCCAGATCTTGTTGGTGCCGAAGAGGTCGGTCCGGTAGATCGTCCCCTCCTTCGAGTTGATCTTGTCGAAGATGGTCTTGGCCATGTCGATGGACGGCTGCTTCCACGCCGTCTGCCAGTCGAGTTCGACCTTGCCGGCCGCCGCGTTCCAGGAGAACTGGGCGCGGTGCGGGTTCTTGGTGATGGAGAGGTAGAAGGACGCGTAGGTCTCGATCCCCGTCGGGAGCGGGGCGACCTCGGCGAAGGCACCGCCCGCCTCCCAGTTGTCGATGCCGCCGCAGGGGATCGCGGCCTGCACCTTGCCCGTCGCGTCCCACATGTGGTTGGCGCGGCCGCACATGACGTTGCCGTTGTCGCCCCAGCCCTTGCCGATCTCGTCGTTCAGGTTCGCCAGGGCGCCGGTGGCCTTCAGCTTGACGAGCAGCTTGCTGGTGCCGACGCTGCCGGCGGCGAAGAACACCCGGTCGGAGGTGACGGTCTTGGTCGCCGTGACGGTGCCGTCGGTGGCCAGCTGGCTGATGCCGACGGTGTAGCCGCCGCCGGGGGCGGGCGCGACCGAGGTGACCTGGTGGAGGGGGGAGATGGTGACCTTGCCGGTGGCCTTGGCCGCGGCGATGTAGGTCTGCTGGAGCGACTTCTTGCCGTGGTTGTTCCCGTAGAGGATCTCGCCGTCGACCGCGGACTTGGGTACGGTGCCGGCCGCCTCCTGCTTCATGTAGTCCCAGTCGTACACGTCGGGGACGAAGACGAAGGGGAAGCCGGAGCGCTGGGCGTGCTTGCGGCCGACGCGGGCGTACTGGTAGCAGGCGACGGTGTCGAACCAGGCCGGGTCGACGAGGCCCACGCCGAGTCCGGCATTGGCCCGGGGGTAGTAGGTGTCGTACATCTCGTCGGCGTTCACCGAGGGCAGGACGGCGCTGAAGTTCTGCCGCTTCGGGGTGACGGCCATGCCGCCGTTGACGAGCGAGCCGCCGCCGACCCCGCGGCCCTGGTAGACGATGATGCCGCCCATTTCCTCGGCGTCGAGGATGCCCGTGTACTTGGGGACGGTCTTGTCGATCGGGAATCCGAGGAAGTTGCTGAGCGGCGCCTTGGTCTTGGTGCGCAGCCAGTAGGAGCGGTAGTCCGGGTTGGTGGTGTGGGCGAAGATCTTGCCGTCGCTGCCGGGGGTGTCCCAGGCCATGCCCATCTCGACCATGTGTACATCGACGCCGGCCTGAGCCAGGCGCAGGGCGGCGACGGATCCGCCGTATCCGGTGCCGATCACCAGGACGGGGACGCGGGCTCCGTCGCCGATCGGGGCGGCGGAGGTGGCGGCCTGCGCGGCTGAAGCGGGGGTGACGTGAGCAGAGAGGGCCACCGCCCCCAGAATAGAACCTGTTCTTGCGAGGAATCCGCGTCGGGAGAATCCGTTGGGACCGTTTCTGGGCACGCCGTTCTCACTCATGTGACGTTCCTCACTCTTGGCTGAATGAGAACGAGTTCTACTGCTATGGGCGTGTGAAGTCACTACATACTTGTGAGTAACTTGGCGACTTCAGGCCGGTCATGTCATCGGCTCGGTGGGCTCCGGGCGGCCCGTCCAGCCCAGGACCAGCAAGGACGGGACCGCGGCGAACGCGCACCAGGTGGAGGCGAATTCAAGCCTCCACAGGGCCGCGCAGGCCACCGCCCCGGCGGCCGTCACGGCCCCCGAGCAGCCGCAGCCGGCGGTCGCCCGCGAGCAGCAGGGCGCCGAGGGTGGCGAAGAGGTAGCCCGTCACGAGGAGCGGCGCGTACGGGACGTCCATGCCGTAGCCGACCGTGTGGCCGCGGATCTCCGCGGTGACCGGCCGCGTCGCGAGGGCGCACGAGAGGACCGCGCCGGTGGCGAGGCCGACGGCGACCGGCCCCCACAGGCGGCGCCCGACCGCGGGCGCGGCCGCGCACAGCACGCCGAGCGGCACTCACACGGCCAGCAGGGGCAGGGCGATCACCGCCCAGGCGGTGGTGGCGGGGGAGCGGCCGCCGTCCGAATCCCAGACGGCGGCCTCCACCAGCTGGTGCGCGCCCAGCAGCAGGGGCAGCGCGGCGACCGGAAGATCCCGGGCGCGTCGTGCGCGTACCGTGCGCGCCACGCATACGACTCCGACGGCGGTGATGGCCGTGCCCGCCGCCAGATCGGCCGTGGCGCTCCAGCACGTGGCGCTACGTCACCGGGCGGCCGGCCGCCGCGCCGTCGGGCAGTGCGGGCTGGGGCATCGACTGATTTCGGTCAAGCTCCGCTCTCCTCTCGCGGGGGTTCGAGCGGCGGAGCGGTCATGGCGCACTGGGTACGGCACTGCGGGTGCGGCGCCCAGGGCGCGGGTGTGCGTACGGTCGTCCAGGCCACGGCCGCCCCGAGCAGCAGCAACCCCGCGCACCAGGGCATGGCCCGGCCGAAGGCCGCGTCGAACTGGTCCGCCGAGAGGTACGCCTCGGGCCCCATTCCGGCCAGCAGTGGCAGCGCCGCCACCGCGAGCAGCCCGGCCACCCGCGCCGCGGCGTTGTTGATGCCGCTCGCCAGCCCCGCCCGGCCCGGGTCCACCGAGGCCAGCACGGTCGCCGTCAGCGGGGCCACCAGGGTCACCATGCCCATGCCCATCACGACCATCGCGGGCAGCACGTCCGCCGCGTACGAGGCGCCCGGCCCCACGCGCAGCATCAGCAGCGTCCCGGCGGCGCAGAGCAGGGGCCCCACGGTCAGCGGGATCCGCGGCCCGATCCGCTCCGCGAGCTGCCCCGAGCGGGCCGAGAGCAGCAGCATCAGCACCGTGGTCGGCAGCATCGCGGCCCCGGCGGCCAGCGCGGAGTATCCGGCCACCACCTGGAGCTGGAGCACGACGAGGAAGAAGAAGCCGCTGAAGGCCGCGTAGACGCACAGGGTGACCAGATTGACGGCCGTGAACTGCCGGGAGGCGAAGATCGACGGCGGCACCATCGGATCGGCCCGCCGCCGCTCGACGTAGACGAACGCGACGGCCAGCGCCACGCCGCCCACGGCCGCGGCGATCACCGGCGCGCCCGCGGCCTGCGCCTCGATCAGCGCGTAGGTGATCAGCGCCAGGGACGTCGCGCACAGCGCCGCGCCGAGCACGTCGAACCGCCCGCGCGCGTCGGGATCCCGCGATTCGGGTACGTGGCGCAGCGCGACCGGGACGCACAGCGCGGCCAGCGGCACGTTCAGCAGGAACACCCAGCGCCAGCCGGGCCCGTCCACCAGCCAGCCGCCGAGGAACGGGCCCACGGCGGCCCCGACCCCGCCCAGTCCCGACCACAGGCCCACCGCCCGGGACCGGTCCCCGGACCGGATCGAGCCCTGGATCAGCGCGAGGGAGCCGGGGGTCAGGAGGGCGCCGCCGATGCCCTGCAGGGCCCGGGCGCCGATCAGGATCCCGGCGTTCGGCGCGACGCCGCAGAGCAGGGAGCCCACCGCGAACCACGCGACGCCGAGCACGAAGATCCGCCGGCGCCCGAAGCGGTCGCCGAGCGCCCCGCCGACCAGGATCAGCCCGGCCAGGGTCAGCGCGTAGGCGTTCACCGTCCACTGGAGCACGGCCAGATCGGCGTCCAGGTCCTGCCCGATGCGCGGGAGGGCGACGTTGACCACCGTCGAGTCCAGCATGGCCATGCTCGACCCGAGCACGGTGGTCAGCAGGATCCAGCGGCCTCGTGCGGACGCGAGCGGGACGCCTGGCTCGGGCGGTTCGGCGGGGGAGGTCATGCCTTCAGGCTGGCCCCGGCCGGGGGGAAGGGCCAGCGGGCGCGACGGGCGGCTCATTAGGCCCTCTTGTAATGAACATGGCACTCAATCACCATGACCCGCGCACATCCCGCACATCTCGCACGTCTTTCCCGCACAACCCGCACCCGGTGTACGAGGAGACAACACGTGGCCCAACGCAACAGGCGATACTTACGCACGGCGCTCGCCGCCCTCACCTCGGTCCTGCTCCTGCCCCTCGGCGCGGGCGTCGCCGCCGCCGCGCCGAGGGCGGACCCCGCCCGCGGCGTACCCACCCCGGGTGCGGCCGAACGCAAGATCGAACCCAAGCTCCGCACCCAGCTCGACGGCTCGGCGAAAGCCGTCTTCTGGGTCTACCTCGACAGCGCGGCCGACCTCGGCGCAGCGGCGAAACAGCAGACCCGCGCCGCCAAGGCCGAGACCGTGCTCCGGGCCAAGAAGGACCACGCCGCGCGCAGCCAGGCCGAACTGGTCAAGGCCCTCGACGGCGCCAAGGCCGAGTACACCTCGTACTGGATCGTGAACGCGCTGCGCGTCGTCGGCAGCGAGAAGCTCGCCGGCACCCTCGCGCAGCGCCCCGAGGTGTCCCGGATCGACGCCGACGACAAGGTCGACCTGCCCAAACCCGCCGAGGGCAAGCGGGAGCAGACCGCGGCCGACGCCGTCGAGTGGAACATCGACCGGGTCAAGGCGCCCCAGGTCTGGGAGCAGGCCGGGGTACGCGGCGAGGGCATCGTCGTCGCCAACATCGACAGCGGGGTGGACTACACCCACCCGGCCGTCAACAACCAGTACCGCGGCAAGAACGCGGACGGCAGCTACACCCACGCCTACAACTGGTTCGACCCGGCGGGAGTCTGCGCCGCCGCGGCCCCCTGCGACAACAACGACCACGGCACCCACACGATGGGCACGATGGTCGGCGACGACGGCGGAGCCAACAAGATCGGTGTCGCCCCGGGCGCCAAGTGGATCGCCGCCAAGGGCTGCGAGACGAACTCCTGCTCCGAGGCCTCCCTGCTCGCCTCCGGCCAGTGGATCGTCGCCCCGACCGATCCGAGCGGCCAGAACCCGCGCCCCGACCTCGCCCCGCACATCGTGAACAACTCCTGGGGCAGCGCCGCGCACGACGACTGGTACCAGCAGATCGTCGACACCTGGCGCGCCGCCGGCATCTTCCCGGCCTTCTCGAACGGCAACGCCGGGCCCGGCTGCGCCACCAGCGGCTCACCCGGCGACTACGCGAGCTCCTACAGCTCCGGCGCCTTCGACATCAACAACGCCATCGCGCCGTTCTCCTCGCGAGGCGCCGGGCCCGGCGGCATCATCAAGCCGAACATCGCCGCACCGGGCGTGAACGTGCGCTCCTCCGTCCCCGGCGGCCGGTACGAGGCCTTCTCCGGCACCTCCATGGCCTCGCCGCACACCGCGGCGGCCGTGGCCCTGCTCTGGTCCGCCGCGCCCGCCCTCGAAGGCGACATCGCGCAGACCGAATCGCTCCTGGACGGCACCGCCCAGGACACCGACAGCGGCCAGTGCGGTGGCAACGCCGCCGACAACAACGTCTTCGGCGAGGGCAGGCTCGACGTCCTCGCCGCCGTGAACGCCGCCCCTCGCGGCGCGATCGGCGCGCTCGCCGGCACCGTCCGCTCCGGCAGCGGCGAGCCCGTCGCGGGCGCCAAGGTGACCGCCGACGGCCCGATCGACCGTACGACGACGACCGCCGCCGACGGCACCTACAAGTTCGCCGCCCTGTCGGTGGGCGACTACAGCCTGACCGCCGCCAAGTTCGGCTACGGGCCGCAGAACGCGACGGTGGCGGTCGCCGAGAACGCCACCGCCACCGGCGACTTCACCCTCACCCAGGCCCCCTCCGGCAAGCTCAGCGGTACGGTCTCCTCCGCCGCCGGACCCGCGGCGGGCGCCTCCGTCACCATCGCGGACACCCCCGTGACCGCGACCGCCGATGCGCAGGGCCGCTTCGAGGTCACCCTGCCGCACGGCACCTACGACGTGAACGCCACCCACTCCTCCCGCTGCGTCACCGGCGGCACGGCCAAGGCCACCGTCGCCGGCGACACCACCGTCTCCGTCGCCCTGCCCGAGCGCACCGACGGCTACGGCTACGCCTGCGCCACCGCGAACGGCCGCCCGTACACCCCGGGCAGCCGCCAGCTCGCGCTGACCGGCGACAACACCACCGAGCGCGTCGACCTCCCCTTCCCGCTGCCGCTGTACGGCAAGACGTACGGCCAGGCCTGGATCGGCACCAACGGCACCGTGAGCTTCGGCGGCAACAACACCGCCGACGTCAACGGGGACCTGCCGAGCGCGGCCACCCCGAACGCCGCGCTCTACCCCTTCTGGGACGACCTGGTCGTCGGCGCGGCGGGCAGCGGATCCGGCGTCTTCACCGCCGTCACCGGCACCGCCCCGCACCGCGCCTACGTGATCGAGTGGCGCGAGGTCTCCCACTGGTCGGCGCAGGCGGAGAAGTTCTCGTTCGCCGCGGCCATCGGGGAGGACGGCACCGTCTCGTACTCCTACAAGGGGACGGGCGGCACCGGAATCAAGGGCGGGTCCACGGCCACGGTCGGCGTGGAGAACGCCACCGGCACCGACGCCTTCAAGTACTCCTTCAACACCGCGGTCATCACCGACGGTCTGTCCATCGCCTTCCGCACCACCAAGAGCGGTGTGGTGGCGGGCCGGGTCCTCGACGCCAACGACGGCAACGGCGTCGCCGGTGCCACCGTGACCGTCGGCACCGGCGATTCGGCGGTCTCCGCGACCACCGCGGCGGACGGCGGCTACGTGGTCCAGAGCCCGTCCGGCTCGCGGGCCGTCTCCCTCGCCGCGCCCCAGTACGAGTCCGCGCAGGCGACGGTCGACGTCAAGGCGGCCGACGTCACGACGGTGACGCAGTCGCTGCGCACCGGCAGGGTCACGGTCTCCCGGCCCTCCGTGGAGATCGTCCTCCCGGCGGACCAGCAGCGGACCCGGACCCTGGACCTGACCAACCCGGGCCTCGGCACGGCCTTCACGGTGGCCGAGGACGCGGCCTGGCTGACGGCCACACCGGGGAACGGCAGCCTCCCGACGGGCGGGAAGACCTCGCTCACGCTCGCGGTGGACACGGCCGGACTGACCCCGGGGGCGGTCCTGACCACGGACCTGAAGATCTCGTCGGCGAGCGGCCGGACCCCGGTGCTCACGGTCCCGGTCAAGGTCGTCGTCCCGCGCTACCAGGTCGCCCTGGACGCGGGCTCCGGATCCGCGAGCACGGACGCCCTGGGCGACGGCTGGTCCCCGGACCGCAAGTACACCGCGGGCTCGTACGGCTACCAGGGCAACTCCTCCGTCCAGTCCACCGGGCGCACCATCACCGGCACGGACGAGCAGCGGCTGTTCCGCAACGCCCGTGAGGGCATGTACGAGTACCGCTTCGACAACGTGCCGAACGGCACCTACACGGTGGAGCTGGGCTTCGCGGAGCTCTCCTCCACCAGGCCGAACAAGCGCGTCTTCGACGTCCTGGCCGAGGGCGCCCAGGTCCTGCCCTCCCTGGACATCTCCCTGGAGGCGGGCACGTACAAGGCCCTGACCCGTACGTACACCGTCACCGTGACGGACGGGGTGCTGAACATCCGCTTCGTCACGCACACCGGATTCGGCAAGCCCCTGCTGAACAGCCTGCGGGTGACCGACCGCCCCGACAAGAACCAGTAGCGGCCGCGCTCCACGGGGCGGGGCGCCCGCGGGCGCCCCGCCCTCCGCGGCGCATTCGGGTGGGCGGGTCCCGATTCCGCTCCGACGCGCCGCGCAACCCGCGGCGGGCTCGTTAACGTGAGGAACCATGACGCTCCTGAGCGACCAGGCAGACGACATCCGGGCTCTCGTGGGCTCCGCCGATCCCGGGGCGGTCTGGGCCGTCGGCGGCCCCGAGGGCGTCGAGGCGGCCTCGCATTCCACGCGTTCCACGGATTCCGCGTACCTCGCTGACGCCGGGGACGCCGGGGACGCCGGGGACGCCGACCTCGACGTCGGCGGGCTCACCGCCGTCCTCGCCCTGTGGCCCGCCATCGGCAGTCTCGTCGAGGAGGGCGCGCTGCGGCTGCACACCCCGCTCGCCGCGTACGGGGACGAGGCCGCCGCCGGAGCCGAGGCCGGCACCACCGCCCACCACCTGCTCACGCACGCCGACGGAACCGCCGCCCTCGCCCGCCTCGCCGAGGTCCTGTCCGGCAGCCCCCTCGCCGAACTCGCCGCCACCCGCGTCTGGCGACCGCTGGGCATGACCCGCACCCGGTTCGCCGACGACACCCTCCGCGCACCCCTCACCGACCTCGTCCGCTTCCTGCGCCACCTCCTCTCCCCGGCGGACCCGGACGGCTCGGGCGGCCCGGGCAGTCCGGCGGGCATCACCCGTGCCTGGACCACCGAGTCCCTGCGCATCCGCACCGGCGAACTGACCCCCTCCCGCGGCCTCCTCTGGCACCCGGCCCCGCACGGCGTCTGGACCCACCCCGCCCCGGCGCCCGGCGGACCGGCCCTGTGGATCTCCCCGCGCCACCACCGCTGGGCCCTCCTCCTCCCGACCAGCCCCGCCACCCAGCTGCGCACCGCGTTCCGCACCGCCGCCTTCGCCCTGCCGTAGCACTCGGAGCGCGGGGTCCGCGGGGGCGACGTACGGTGAAGCCGATGTCACCGACCGTTGTCGTCCCAGCTGCGGAGGTACACGGATGCGTACGGTGCAAGGGGCCGCCCTCGACGGGCTCCGGGCCCGGGTACGGGCCCTCGCGGAGCGGACCGGGCTGCCGGTGCGGACCGCGCCGGGCGCCGCTCGGCTCAGCGTCGCACCGGCCGCCGGATACCGGTGGCCCCGCCCGGTCGCCGGGGGAGCCGGCCGGCCGCCCCGCGCCGGGACCCCGCTCGCGGACCGTGGGCCGGCCGTGCGAGGCCTGCGCGCGGAATCTCCCGGCCGGCTGACGTCCGTAAAAGAATCGTTTCCGCGAACCGCCGCCCTCGTCCGCGACTTCGTCACCGCCCGGCCCCGCCCCGGCACGGCACGCGCCTCCGCCACCGTGCTCCGCGCGCTGCGGGCCCGCTACGGAGACGCACCCGTGCTCGTACGGGACCGGTCGGGCAGGGCGGTCCTGGTCCTCCTCGCCCCCGACGACGTCTACCGGTTCTACGCCGAACCCCAGAGCGTCCTCGCGGCGGATCAGCCGCAGACCGCCGGCCTCGGCTGCGCCCACGCCGAACCCGGCCCGGAACAGCGGCAGACCGCCGCCGAGGTGCTGGCCGCCGGCGTCCCCGTACACCCCGCGTGCGGGCCCTTCCTGGCGGCCGTCACCGAAGAGGCCCTGCACCTGACCGCCTCCGGCACCCTCGAACTCGCCCGCGCCCGGTACGCGGTCGGCCGCGCCGCCCGCCGCATCGTGCTCGGCGAGGCGGCCGCCGCCGACGAGGAGCTCGCGGGCTGGCTCGGGCAGTCCCGCGCCAAGAGCAGGGCGCGCGCCGCGCGCCGCATCCAGGAGTACGCCCGCCACGCCGGCGCGGACACGCTCCTCGGCCGGGCCGCCCGCCACGCCGGGCCGGCCGGCGTCCCGGACCCCTCCGGCCAGGCCCACCAGTGGCTGCAGGCCCTGGACTCCCTCCCCGCCACGCTGCTGCGCACCCTGCTCCTGCTCGGCGCGCACCCCGCCGAGCAGGACGCCACCGCCGCCGAGGCGGCCGGGGGCGCGTCCCGGGGCGAACTGCCCCGGCTGCGGTCCTGCGTACGGGAAACGCTGCGCCTGTACCCGGTGGTGCCCGACCTGATCCGGGTCACCCGTACCGAGACCGAGTGGCAGGGCGTGCGCTACCCGGCGGGCACCTCCGTGCTGCTGCCCGCCGCGTTCCACCAGCGCGACCCCGAACGGGTACCGGCCGCGCACGTGTTCGTGCCGGGCCGGTGGAAGAACCCGGGTGCGGACCAGGACACCCGGATGGCGCCCTTCGGCCACGGCGGCTCCCGGTGCCCGGGCGACCAGCTGGGCCTGCTGCTCACGGCCGCGTTCTGCGCCGAGGTGCTGCGGGACCACCGGGTCGCGAGCGGGCGGCCCGCCCTGGACCCGGTCGGACCGCTGCCCGCGACGCTCGACCCGCACGGCATCCGGCTCACCCTCACCCGACGCTGACGCCCCACACCCCCCCCACACACACCACCCCACCAGGAGAGGACGCCATGCCCGACGCCGCGACCTCCGCGTCCAGCGACGCGGACGTCGACCTGCTCGACGACCTGTGCCGCGAACTCGCCGCCGCCGCCGACGCGGTCGGCGAGGCCGCCCGCTACGCCTCGGGGCTGGCCCTCGGCGGCCGCCTGCCCGCGGCCGCCCTCACCCGGGGAGGCCATCGCCGGGTCGGCTGGCGCACGCTGCTGCGCACCCTCACCGACCCGGCGGGCCTCGGCTGGGCCCCGCGCGGCCGGGGAGTGGCGCGGGCGGGGCGGCTGGCGGGGATGCTGGCGGGCCGTGAGAGCCTCGCGATCAGCGTCGCCGTGTGCGGGCTGCGGGTCCGGATCCGGGCCGCGAGCGCCGCCCGCCCCGAACTCCTGCGTGATCCCGGCGCGGCGGCGGTCCTCAGAGCCGTCGAGGAGGGCCGGCAGTCGCAGGCCGCCCGCCTGTTCCGCGGCATCATGCGCGACCGGGGCGCCGGGCACGCCTTCTCCCTGCTGGCCCCGGCGTTCGCCGACGTCCTGGCCTGGAAGGCCCTGACCGACGCGAATCCCTTCAACGACCACGCCGGCTGGCAGGTCGCCACCGGCCGGGCCGTGCCGGCCGAACCGCTCCTGGGACTCGGCGCCGCCTTCTGGGCCTTCTGTGACCGAGGGCCCTCACTGCCCGCCGACGAGGCGGGGCGGGCGCCGCGGTCCGATCAACGCGCTCAAGGCCGGCCGGCGCTCCGGCCGTGGGCGCCGCACCCGCACGTCCGCCCGCACGCGCACCCGCACCGGCCCGCCAGTCTGCGCGGCCACGCCACCGCGCTGCGCTCCCACGCGGTACGGCTGCGGGCGACGACGGCCGGACCGGTCTGGCGGGGCCCCCGGTCCGAGGCCCTGCGCGCGGAGGTGGAGACCCTCGCCGGCCGCTGCGCCACCGCGGCGACCGGTCTCGCCCTGGCGGCGGCGCAGCTCGGCGACGAGCGCTGATCCGGCGGATCCGGGAGGGTTCGGGAGGACGCCGCAGGACGTCAGAGGACCAGCGACAGCAGCAGGACGCAGCCGAGGCCGACCACCGAGATGATGGTCTCCATCACCGACCAGGTCTTCAGGGTCTGGCCCACGGTCATCCCGAAGTACTCCTTGACCAGCCAGAATCCGGCGTCGTTGACGTGGCTGAAGAACAGCGAGCCCGCCCCGACGGCGAGGACCAGCAACGCCGTCTCGGTGGTGGACATGCCGGCGGCCAGCGGAGCCACCAGTCCGGCCGCCGAGATCGTCGCCACCGTTGCGGAGCCCGTGGCGAGGCGGATGGCCACGGCGATCAGCCAGGCCAGCAACAGGGTGGGAATGGCCCAGTTCTTCGACAGGTCCAGGATCATCTGGCCGACACCCGCGTCGATCAGGGTCTGCTTGAAGCCGCCGCCCGCGCCGACGATCAGCAGGATGCCGGCGATCGGGGCCAGGGACCTGTCGACCGTCGTGGCCAGGCGGTCCTTGGTGAAGCCCGCCGCCCGGCCGAGGGTGAACATGCCCACCAGCACCGCCGCGAGCAGCGCGATCAGCGGGGAGCCCGCGACGTCGGTGACGCGCTGCAGCGGGTCGGCGGGGTCGTTGACAACGATGTCCACCAATGCCTTGACCAGCATCAGCGCCACCGGGAGCAGCACCGTGAAGACAGTGGCCCCGAACCGGGGACGGTGCTCCGGGTCCGCCGAGGGCCGCTGCGCGATCATGTTCTCCGGCGCCGGGATGTCCACCCACCGCGCCGCGTACCTGGAGAACAGCGGCCCGGCGATGATCACGGTCGGGATGGCGACGAGGATGCCGAGGGCGAGGGTGACGCCCAGGTTCGCGTGGAGCGCGTCGATGGCGACGAGCGGCCCGGGGTGCGGCGGGATCAGCCCGTGCATCACGGACAGGCCGGCGAGTGCCGGTATGCCGATCCGCATCAGGGAGCAGTTGCCGCGCTTGGCCACCAGCAGCACCACCGGTATCAGCAGCACGATGCCGACCTCGAAGAAGAGCGGCAGCCCGATCACGGAGGCGATCAGCACCATGGCCCACGGCATGGCCCGGCCCTTGGCCCGGGCGAGGATCGTGTCGACGATCTCGTCAGCGCCGCCCGAGTCCGCGAGCAGTCGGCCGAGGACGGCACCGAGCGCGATGAGTACGCCCACGCCCGCGACCGTGGCGCCGAGTCCGGAGGTGAAGCTGGAGATCGTCTTGGCCAGCGGTGCGCCGGCGAAGACCCCGAGGGCCAGCGAGCCGACCGTCAGCGCCAGGAAGGGGTGCAGCTTGAGGCGGGTGATGAGCAGGACGATGACGGCGATGCCCGCGAGGACGGCGATCCCCAGCTGGGTGTTCCCGGCCGAGGTGATCGGTCCGGTGCCGGCCGCTGCCAGGGTCTCGACGCTGAGACTGGTCAAAGTGACGTTTCCTTAGTTCGCGGGTGTCTCGGGTGTCTTGGGTGACTTGGGTGTCTATGCGGTCTCGGTCGTCTCGGACGTGGGGATCCGGCGCAGGGCGGCCAGCGCCCGTTCGGTGATCTCTTCGGGGGAACCGGACACGTCGACGACGACGCCGGCCTCGTCCTCCTGGAGCGGTTCCAGCGTGGCGAACTGCGAGTCCAGCAGGGTGGCGGGCATGAAGTGGCCGGTGCGGTCCGCCATCCGCCGCTCGATCAGGGGCCGTTCACCGGTCAGGTGGACGAACACCGCCCCGGGGGCCGCGGCGCGCAGCCGTTCGCGGTAGGCGCGCTTGAGGGACGAGGCCGAGACCACGCCGCCGCCGAGTTCGGCCCGGCCGCGGATCCACTCGCCGACGGCGTCGAGCCACGGCCACCGGTCGGCGTCGTCCAGCGGGACGCCGGCCGACATCTTCGCGACGTTGGCCGCGGGGTGGTAGGCGTCGCCTTCCGCGTACGGAAGGGCGAGCGCCTCCGCGAGCAGCCGGCCCACGGTCGTCTTGCCCGTGCCGGCCACGCCCATCACCACAATGACGCGCTGGGTGCTCACGCCTACCTCGCTGTCCTCGTCGACATCGGTTCGTGCGGGCATCACTGAAGCCCATTAAGTAGTACTTATTCAAGGGTCTGATGGAAAACGTCACATCTTTGGGTCGCCCGGGGCGTCACCGTACGCTTACGCCATGACCACCGACGGCAGCTCCGGGCAGGGGCTCCACTCCCACGTGCTGGACACGCTCGGGCTCGCGATCACGGCGGGGGAGTACCTGCCGGGCAGCGTGCTGCGCACGGACGAGATCGCGGAACGCTTCGACGCCTCCCGCACGGTGGTGCGCGAGGTCGTCCGCGTGCTGGAGTCGATGCGGCTGGTCGAGTCCCGCCGGAGGGTAGGGGTCACCGTGCGCCCCACCGCCGAGTGGAACGTCTACGACCCGCGCGTCATCCGCTGGAGGCTGGCCGGCGCCGACCGCCCCCGCCAGCTGCGTTCCCTCACCGTGCTGCGATCCGCGATCGAGCCGGTCGCGGCCGGGCTCGCGGCGGCCCGGGCCACCCCGGAGCAGTGCGCCGAGCTCACCGAGGCGGCCCTCGGCATGGTCAGCACCTCACGGGGCCACCAGCTCGACGTCTACCTGCGCCACGACATCGCCTTCCACCGCGTCGTGCTCAACGCCTCCGGCAACGAGATGTTCGCCCGCCTCGGGGACGTGGTCGCCGAGGTGCTGACCGGGCGCACCGAGCACGCGGTGATGTTCCACGACCCCGACCCGGCGGCCGTCACCCTGCACGTCCAGGTCGCCGAGGCGGTACGGGAGGGCGACGCGGCCCGCGCCGAGGCGCTGACCCGGCAGATCGCGGTGGGCGCCCTGGAGGAGCTGGACGTACTCGCCCCGTAGGCGGTGCCCGCCCCGAGGGCGGAGGCGGACACCCCGGCCGGTCAGGCGTCGAGTGCGGCGATCTCGATCTCGCGCAGGCGATCCGGTTCCGCGATCACGTCGATCCCGGTGATCAGGCCGTCCTCGATGGTGAAGGTGAGTACCAGGAACAGCCGTCCCAACGGGGCCATCGCCAGGCCGACGACGCCGTCGACCAGAGCCGGCTGCGTGGACTGCGCCCGCCGCATGGCCGCCATCGCGCCCCGCGCGACGGTGACGGCGCCGCTGATGAGGAGGGGAGCGGCGGTGGGTCCGACGGCCTTGTCCGCCCGCAGCACCACGTCGGGATCGAGCAGCGCGACCAGCGCGTCGAAGTTCCCGCCGCGGGTGGCGGCCAGGAAGGCGTCCACGACGCGGCGCTGACGGGTCAGATCGGCCTCGGGCACCAGCGGGGCGCCCTTGACCCGGCGGCGGGCGCGGCTCGCGAGCTGCCGGGTCGCCGCCGGGGAGCGGTCGATCATCGGGGCGATCTCGTCGAACGGCACCGCGAACAGGTCGTGCAGCACGAACGCGATCCGCTCGGCCGGCGTCAGCGTGTCGAGCACCACCAGCAGGGCCAGCCCGACCGAGTCGGCGAGCACCGCCTCCTGCTCGGGATCGACCGTGTCCTCGCGGCTGACGACCGGGTCCGTGGCATACGTCTCCATGGAGTCCTCACGCCGGGACTCGCGGGAGCGCAGCATGTTCAGGCACACGCGCGCCACGACCGTGGTCAGCCACCCGCCGAGGTTCTCGATGTCGCCGGTGTCCGAGCGGTTGAGGCGCAGCCACGCTTCCTGGACGGCGTCGTCGGCCTCGCTGAGCGAGCCGAGCATCCGGTAGGACACCGCTCTCAGGTGAGAGCGGTGCCCTTCGAAACGTTCCGTCAGCAATGAGCTGTCGTTCACCTGTCGCAATCCCTTCCCCACAGCAGGTTCTCAAGATAGATCACCGGGAAAACGCCACGGTGAACGGGGCGTTGGAGCCGTGGTCCCGGGGTCCCACGCCGGTTCGGTCCGGGGCGAGGGGCTGCTGGATAATGGCGGTGCACAGCTGAAGCACTGAGGACGCCGGGTACGCATCGTGGTCCGGCAGAAGAGGGAGCCCCCGATGGACGTGCAGCACTTCGAGCGGATCACCGCCTTCATCGAGGCGCGGCTCACCCCGCTGTTCGACGCGGAGACGGGCAGCGAGTACGGCTTCGGGATGGACGACACCTCCCGTGCGCTGCGTGCGCTGCGCAACGCCGTCCTCGAAGCCTCCGCCGTCAAGGGCCTCATCGAGCAGCGCAAGTCGGCCGAGCCGGCCACGCGCCGCGTCATCGACCAGTCGGTGGAGCACAACTGGGACGTACTGCGCGGCATCGCCCGCCAGTGGGAGGACCACGAGGACTTCCGCCACGAGTTCAAGCACCACGCGTGGGAGCTCGACCACCACCACGCCGCCGCGGCGGGCTGAGCCCACGGATCCGGGACCCCGCCCGCAGACGCCGCCACCGTGCCCCGCCGGGCAGGTCCCCCCGGGGCGGCGGTGGCGGGCCGGGGGCCGTACGGTGCGCTACTCCGACGCCTTGCGGGGCGTGGTCTGCTGGACCGCCCAGCCGTTGCCGTCCGCGTCGGAGAAGTACACGAAGGAGCCCCAGGGCAGGTCCTGGATCTCCGTCACCTCGATGCCCCGGCCGCGCAGGTCCTCGTACGCCTCCTCGATATCGGTGACGACGACCTGCAGGTTGTCCAGCGATCCCGGGGTCATCCGGGTCAGCCCCTTGCCGATCGCGATCGAACAGGCCGACCCCGGCGGGGTCAGCTGTACGAAGCGGATGTCCTCGCTGACGGTGACGTCGTGGTCGGCGTTGAAGCCGAGCTTCTCGTAGAAGGCCTTGGCCCGGTCGACATCGGTGACGGGCACGGCGACGAGTTCCAGCTTGATGTCCATCCCGGCATCATGCTCCCGACGCCGCTGCCGCGCCGTCCGACGCCACGTCGGCGGGCGTGTCCGCGGCCGCGAACTGGGTGCGGTACAGCTCCTCGTACCGGCCGCCCGCCGCCAGCAGCTCGGTGTGCGTGCCGCGCTCCACGATCCGGCCGTCCTCGACCACCAGGATCAGATCCGCCGCCTGTACGGTCGACAGCCGGTGCGCGATCACCACGGCGGTCCGTCCCGCCAGAGCCTCGCCCAACGCCTCCTGCACCGCGGCCTCCGAGGTGGAGTCCAGGTGCGCGGTGGCCTCGTCGAGGATCACCACCCGCTGCCGGGCCAGCAGCAGCCGCGCGATGGTCAGCCGTTGCCGCTCGCCGCCCGACAGGCGGTAGCCGCGCTCGCCGACGACCGTGTCCAGCCCGTCGGGCAGCGAGGCGACGAGTCCGTCCAGGCGGGACCGGCGCAGGGCCTCCCAGATCTCCTCCTCGGTGGCTCCGGGCCGGGCCAGCAGCAGGTTGGCCCGTACCGACTCGTGGAAGAGGTGCCCGTCCTGGGTGACCATGCCGAGCGTCTCGCGGATCGAGTCGGCGGTGAGGTCCCGTACGTCGATCCCGCCGATGCGGACGGCGCCCGCGTCGGCGTCGTACAGCCGCGGCAGCAGCTGCGCGATGGTCGACTTGCCGGCGCCGGACGAGCCGACCAGCGCGATCATCCGGCCGGGTTCCGCCCGGAACGACACCTCGTGCAGTACCCGCGTACCGCCCCGGGCGTCGAGGGTGGCGACCTCCTCCAGGGAGGCGAGCGAGACCTTGTCGGGCGAGGGGTAGCCGAAGGAGACCCGGTCGAACTCGACGGCCACCGGCCCCTCCGGTACGCGGCGCGCGTCCGGCTTCTGCGTGATGAGCGGCTTCAGGTCGAGGATCTCGAAGACCCGCTCGAAGCTCACCAGCGCGCTCATCACCTCGACGCGGGCGCCGGCGAGCGCGGTCAGCGGGGCGTAGAGCCGGGTCAGCAGCAGCGCGAGGGCGACGACGGATCCGGCGTCCAGGGTCCCGCGCAGGGCGTAGTACCCGCCGAGCCCGTAGACCAGGGCGAGGGCCAGCGCGGAGACCAGGGTGAGGGCGGTGATGAAGGCGGACTGGGCCATCGCCGTACGGATCCCGATGTCCCGCACCCGGGCCGCCCGGGCCGCGAACTCCGCGGACTCGTCGGCGGGCCGCCCGAACAGCTTGACGAGCGTCGCGCCGGGAGCGGAGAACCGCTCGGTCATCTGGGTGCCCATCGCGGCGTTCAGCGCCGAGGCCTCCCGCTGCATGGCCGCCATCCGCGCCCCCATCCGGCGAGCGGGCAGGACGAACACCGGCAGCAGCACGAGCGCCAGCAGGGTGATCTGCCAGGAGATGCTCAGCATCACGGCGAGGGTCAGCAACAGGGTCACGGTGTTGGCGGCCACCCCGGACAGGGTGTTGCTGAACGCCCGCTGGGCGCCGATCACATCGTTGTTGAGCCGGCTGACCAGGGCTCCGGTCCGGGTCCGGGTGAAGAAGGCGACCGGCATCCGCTGCACGTGGTCGAAGACCGCCGTCCGCAGATCGAGGATCAGCCCCTCGCCGAGGGTGGCCGACAGCCGCCGGGTCAGCAGACCCAGGCCCGCCTCGGCGACCGCGATCAGCGCGATGAGGAGGGCGAGCCAGGTCACCGTGCCGCTGTCCCGGCCGTCCACGATGGCGTCGACGACCCGGCTGGCGAGCACCGGCGTGGCCACCGCCAGCAGCGCGGTCACCACGCTGAGCAGGAGGAAGAGGGCGAGCCCGCGGCGGTGCGGGCGGGCGAAGGCGGCGACCCGGCGCAGGCTCGCCCGGGAGACCGGGCGGCGGTCCTGCTGCGCGTTGATCGCACTGTGCAGCGATGTCCAAGCGGTGACTTCCATGTCCATGGCGGAAACGGTAGGACCTCAACCGAAGTCGAGGTCAACCTTTCGGCCGGCCCTCGCCCTCCCGGGTCTCCAACTCCCGTTCGTACGGGGGATTTCCGCGACTCGCGGCCGCTGTCGGTGCCCGGTGTCATCATCGGTCCATGACGCAGGGATCCGAGTCCGTACGCTTCGGCAAGAGCACCACCGACACCGTCCTGCACCGCTTCGAACAGTGGGCCCGCGACACCCCGGGGGCCCGCGCCGTCACAGCCGGCTCGGAGAGCCTCACCTACGGGCAACTCGACACGCGGGCCAACCGGTTGGCGCACCACCTGCTCGCCTCCGGCCTGCCGCCCGGCGGCCTCGTAGCCATCGGCACCACCCGGCAGACCGAGCTGGTCGTCGGTATCCTCGCCGTCCTCAAAGCCGACGGTTCCTACGCCGTCGTCGACGCGCAGACGCCCCGCAACGGCCGCCGGCAGCTCGCCGCGCTCGCGCCCCTCGCACCCTTCGCGCTGCTCACCCACGCGCCGCACCGCGCCGCCCTCGACACCGGTACGGGCCTGCGCACGATCCGGACCGACGACGACACCGCCGCGATCGTCGCCCGGCCCGGCTACGCGCCCGATTCCGCCGGGGCGTTCGGCCGCGCCGCCGTCCTGTTCACGGCGAGCCCCGAGCAGCGCCCCGTGGCCGTCGGCCACGCCCTGCTGCTCGCCGCCCACGAGGGCTGGGCCGAGCTGGCACAGCTGACCCCGCAGGACCGGCACCTGATCACCGCCCCGCCGGACGTCACCGCTTTCGCCGCAGGCTGGACCCGTGCCCTGTGCTCGGGCGGCAGCCTCGTCCTCCCCGCGAAGGCTCCCTGGCAGGCCGAGGGAACGGAGCGGGCCCGTCGGGCCATTGCCGCCGAGCGGGTCCGCCAGGCGGTCGCGGCGGAGCGGGTCAGCGTGCTGCACACGGACCCGGCCGGTGCCTGCGCCCTGCTGATCGACGGCCGCAGGCCCGCCGCCGAAACCCGCAGGACCGGTCCTCCGGCGCTGAGGTCGCTGCGGCTGGCCACCGTCACCGGGGACCGCCTGCACCTCGACGAACTGGACGCCCTCAGCGGCCGGCTGCGTCCCGGCGTGCGGATCCTCAACGTCTACGGGCTCACCGAGACCGCCGGTGTGGGCACCTGCTTCGAACTCCCGCAACTGACCGCCCCCATCGACGCACCGGAGCTGCACTCGCTGCTCGGTACCCCGTTCGCGGGCTGCCAGGTCCACGTACTGGACGGGGAGATACACCTCACCCCGCCCGGCGGCGGCGACGCCGTGCCCACCGGGGACCTCGGACTGATCCGCCCCGACGGGCTGCTGGAGTACGAGGGCCGGGTCCGGCACAGGATCGCCGTCCCCGGAGGCTCCCTCGACCCGTATCCCGTCGAGGCAGCGATCCGTACCCACCCGGGGATCGGCGCGGCCGTCGTCACCGGCGTCGACAAGGACGGCGGCCGGCGGATCGTCGCCTACGTGTCCCCGCCGCCCGGCGATCCGGCCTGGGACGCGACCGCGCCGCTGCCCGAGATCTGGGGCCTGCGCAACCACCTGGCCGGCGTCGTCCTGAAGGACGAGATGCCGCACATCCTCGTCCGGCTCTGGGCCCTGCCGCGCGGCCGGGCCGGCCAGGAGGACCGGACGGCCCTGCCGCTGCCCACCCAGCCCCCCTCCGAGCGGCCCGCCGTGCACGGCAGCAAGTTCTCCCGGGCGGCGGGCAAGGGCGACCGGCGCGGCTCCAGCCTGGCCGTCGGCGGATGCCTGTCGGTCGTCCTGGCCCTCTTCACCCTGCTGCTGACCAACGTCCTGTGGCCCGGATCCACGGACCTCTCCGCCGTGCCCCAACCCTGGGCGTTCCTCTTCTTCGTCCTCTACCTGTTCGAATGCCTGTCCTTCGGCGTGGGCCTCGCCTTCCTCTTCACCGGGCACTGGATGATGCAGAGCCGGGAGCGACCCCGCTCCGACGGACTGCCCCGCATCGGTACCCGGGTCGCCCACATCGCCGCGAGCTACCTGCTGCTGGCCTGGTGGCCGCAGGACAACGCCTACCGGCTGGCGGCCAAACAGGAGTGGGCGCTCCAAGCCCTCCTCGTCTACACCTTCAACATCCCCCTGATGATCGCGGCCGTCATCGTGGCCCGCTACCTCACCCGGAAACCGGACTCACCCTTCGACTTCGAGGACAGGACCTGAGCCCGCCCGGCCGAACATCGCGCCGACGGCCTCCGCCTCGGACCGCACCAGCGCCTCGGCCGCGTCCAGCACCTCCCTGCTGCGCGCGGCCACCAGCACGCCCAGCCAGGGCGCCGGATCGAAGGCGCCCGTCGGGATCGCGGGGACGAACACCGCCCCGAGGTCCGCGCAGCCCCGGGCCAGGGCCGCGCACAGCTCGTCCAGCTGCGCCTCGGGCAGCCGCGCGCCCAGCTCCACCCGGTCGGCGATCCGTACGAGGTGACCCGCGCCCCGCAGCGCGTCGAGCCGGGCCGCCACCATGAAGGCGATCGACGGCCCGGTCAGCCGCAGGTTCGTCTCGGTCGGCGCGAGCCGCCCCGCGCCGTCGGTGACGAAGTCCACGTCGAACCAGCCCCGGTAGCCGGAGTCCGCCAACTCCCCGCCCACCGCCCGCCCGAAGGCCAGCAGCGGCTTCTCCGCCCACCCGGGCACCGCCCCGTGGCCCACCGTCGCCCCCCGGTAGCAGCCGGCCCGCACGTCCATGAGTGCCGCGCCGGCCTCGTGCAGCCTGCCCTCGGCGTCGACGAAACCGTCGTACGTGAGGTCGCGCGGGGCGTCGTCCTCCTCGGGACCGGCCGGGGCGCCGACGAACGCCTCCACCAGCAGCGGCCCGCGCGGCAGCCGCCGCAGGGCGGCGCGGGCCCCGCCCGCCGCCCGGACCTCGCCCGGGGTGAGCACCGTGGTGCCCGAACCCCCGACACCGTGCTCCGATTTCAAAACAGTGCTCTCGCCCGCCTTGGCCCGGGCCGCGACGAGGCGGACCGCCGCCCGCCGCGAGCCCGCCCGCCACTGCGCGGGCAGCACGATCCCGGGATGCCCGCCGTCCGCCAGGATCCGGGCGAACAGCTCGTGCGCCGCGGACTTCGACTCGTACCGCAGCTCCCCCTCCCGCCACGGCCGGTCCGCCAGCATCCCGAACGACCGCGTCCGCCCCCACGGCACGAGGGGCAGCCCGGCCCCGGTCAGCATCTCGGCCAGCGCCGGCCGGGCCCGTACGGCGTCCGACAGGCCCGGTCCCCGCTCCACCAGGCCGTCGTACACCTCCACCCCCGTCCAGCCCAGCTGCCGGCAGACCAGCTCGGTCCAGCCCCGCGGCACGGCCCGGGGCAGCACCAGCGCCGCCGGGTCCGGACTGTAGAAGGCGGCCAGGCAGGCGTAGTCGTGCGCGGCCCGCTGCTCCCGGTCCAAGGAGGCGTCGGCGAACTGCGCGTTGAACTCCGCGACGTTGCCCACGTGCACGGCCCGTCCGCCCCCGGTCCACGCCCGCGCCCAGTCGGCGAGCGGGACCGGGGACACCTCGAACCGCACCAGCCCCTCGGGGCCGCCCGGCGCGCCCACCGCCTGCACCGCCTCCACCGCTCCCATCGCCCGGTAGAACCCGGCCGCGTGCGGATCGGCGTCGATCACCAGGGCGCGCACCCCCAGCTCCACGGCCCGGCGCAGCGCGTCCTGGTACAGCAGCCGCCCCACGCCCCGGCCGATGGCCGACGGTTCCACGAAGAGCAGCCCCAGCGAGGCGCGCGGGGCGGGCCCGTCCAGGGACGCGAGCCCGAGCACCGTCCCCCGCTCGTCCTCGGCCACCACGATCCGGCGGGCCGTCACGTCGAGGGGCCGGATCCGCAGGTCCGGCGCGCAGGAGGCGAGGAACTCCGGCCCGTACCCCCAGTGCGCCTTGGAGCGCATCACCAGCTGCGTCAAGGACTCCGCCTCGGCCGGCCGCGCGGCTCTGACCTTTACCATTTCCTGGTCTCCCCATGGTCTGCGCCAAGGCCGTGAGATAGATTCGGCCTCCCCACGGCCCATCCTTTCCCACCCACGCGGAGACAGGCTTCTCAATGAGCGACATCATCAACGGACTTGGCCGCACCAGCGCCTTCGGCGCCCTCGGCCTGGTGCTGCTGATCCTCGGCATCGTCCTCGTGGACGTGCTGACGCCCGGGAAGCTTCCGAAGCAGATCTGGGAGGAGCGCAACCGCAATGCCGCCCTCCTGCTCAGTTCCGCGCTGCTCGGCATCGGCGGCATCGTCTTCACCTCGATCTGGACCACCTACGACGACTTCGGCAAGGGCCTGCTGTCCACCGCGGCCTTCGGGGTGCTCGGCCTGGTCCTGATGGCGGTGGCCTTCCTGGTGCTCGACCTGGTGACCCCGGGCAAGCTCGGCGCGATCGTCGTCGACCCGGAGCCCCACCCGGCGGTCTGGGTCACCGCCTCCTGCAACCTCGCCGTGGCCGCGATCGTGGCGGCCTCGATCGCCTGACGCCCGGACAGGGCGTGGCGTAGCACCCCTGGATGACGAGCGCGCCGCTCCCCGGTGGGAGCGGCGCTCTCGTCGTACTCCGGTGCTACGCCAGGCCCAGCGCGAACACCGCGAACCCCGCCGCCAGCAGTCCCGCCACCGTCCGGCGCACCGCCGTGGCCTTCCGCCCCTCCACCGGCGGACCCTCGAACCGCCGCGCGTACCGGGCGATGCCCACCAGCAGCGCCGCGAACACCGGAATCCACGCCAGCCGCGCCGCGATCCAGCCCAGACTGTCCGGCGCCGTCGTCAGCCCCGCCAGCTCCCCCACGAACGAACCGGGAACGGCCGCGGCCAGCATGGCCGTCTGGTGCCAGCACAGGATCGTCATCGCGCACAGGTTGATCACGACCACCGGCGCCCACAGGGCCGGCCGGGCCAGCAGCCGCGCCAGCCGGTCGCGCAGCAGGATCGCCGCGCCCGACTGGGCCGCCGCCAGGGCCAGTACGAGCAGCGACGGCGGGTGGGAGTTGGTCCGCTCCGCACCCGGCACCCCCACCATCGACGCCGGGTAGTGGAAGACCGCCAGCAGCGCCGCGAACAGCACCGTCCCGCCGGCCAGCAACAGCCAGGCCCCGCGCCGCCCGATCCGCCCCTCGCCCCAGCTCACGCCCAGCTGGTACGCGAACAGCCACCCCGGCAGGATGTTGATCAGGGACAGCCAGGACGGCACCGAGTCGGCGAGCGGTCCGTAGCGCAGGAAGTCCACGACGGCGACGGACACGAGCAGCGGAGCCGCCGCCCAGCCCCCGAGGCGGCGCGCCGCCCGCACGCAGTACGGGGTCAGCGCGGTGACCACCACGTACACCCCGACGAACCACAGCGGCTGGATCACCAGCGTCGCCCCGGTCCGCAGCGTCGCCTCCGGCACTCCGGCCGCGTAGAGCACGGGCGCCGCCAGCGCCCACACCGCCGTCACTCCCAGCACGGGCCGCCCCAGCCGCACGACGCGGCCCTTCAGCCACGCGCCCGTCGACCCCTTGTGGCGCCGGAAGGAGAGCACCGAGGCGTACCCGCCGACGAGGAAGAAGATGCCGAGCATCTGGAGCACCCAGCTCGCCGGGGCCAGCCCGCCGAAGGCCGACAGCGGGCTGGCGTTGTGCAGGCCGCCGTCGGGGTCGAGGGCGAACCCGCCGAGCAGCCAGTGCCCGGTCGGCACGGCCAGCAGTGCCAGGGCGCGCAGCCCGTCGACCGCCCGGTCGCGATGGGCGGGCGTCTGCCGCTCGATCCGGTCGGCCGCGCCCTTGAGCAGCGTGAGCGTACGGGGCGTCGTCATCGGAACTCTCCGTTCGCGATCGCGGCGAAGGCCGCCAGGGACTGGGTGCCGGGCGCGAAGTAGCCGGTGTGGCCCTGCACGTCGGCGGCGGGCACGCGGCGGGCGCCGAAGCCCGCGGAGGTGGGGTCGGCGCCGTGGCCGATCCCGGCGAACTCGACGTTCGGCACGTCGGCGATCCAGTCGGAGGGACCCCGGGCCGCCCACACCCGGGCACCGGTGCGCAGACCGGCAGCGGTGGCGGCGCGCATGCCGGGGGAGCCGAAGGCCACGACGTCGACGGCGTCCGTGTGCCGCGCCGCCAGCCCGCAGACCACCGAGCCGTAGCTGTGGCAGAACAGCACCGGATCGGGCGCGCCGACGGCGTCGAGGCCCGAGGTGAACCGGGCCAGGCGGACCGCCCCGGCCTCGGCCAGCCGGCCGTCGGCCACGTCGAGGCCGACCCCGACCGGGGTGGTGTAACCGGTCCAGGAGATCACCGCGGTGGAGCCGCCGGCTACGGCGCGCAGCGCCCGGGCCATCCCGGCCGGACCGGTGGCCGGTTTGCGCCGGGCGTCGTGGTTGGCGGCGTCGTTGTCCGAGCCGGGCACGATCACGGAGACGTGCGCCGCGTGCTCCAGGTCTCCGAACACCTCGGCGACCTGGCCCCGGCCGCGCGGGTCGAAGGCAAGGATCTGCCGGTCCGGCGCGCCGAGCGAGGCGTAGCGGGCCTCACCCGTGGCGGCGACGGCGATCCGGTTGGCCTCGTACCGCAGGGGGAGCGGCGCCCCGTCCAGGTTGCCCACGACCAGCGGGTGGGCCCCTGCGAGTTCCCGCCGCGCGGCCTCGTCCAGCCCGGCGAAGAACCGGGCCACCTCGCGCGGCGTCGCGCTCGCGGGATCGGGCAGCGCACGGCCGGACACCGCGTCGGCCCGCCAGGCGGCGGTGCCGGGCGGCGGCCCGGTGACCGCCCGCTGGCTGTCGCCGGAGGCCCATCCCGCGGTCCCCCCGACGACGGCCACCGCCAGCGCGGCCGTGACCATCGTCCTTCCGAAGCGGCGCATGCCCCTTCTCCTCTCCTCGTGACGAGGAGGAAGGTAGGAAGGAGGTGCCCGCGCGGACGTCCGACCGTGGAGCCAAGTCGGATGTCATACCCCGGTAGGGGGTGGAGGAGAGGGGGTCAGCCGGCGTCGCCCGGGCGCACCAGGCCCGCCTCGTAGGCGAAGATCACCGCCTGGGCCCTGTCCCGCAGGTCGAGCTTGCCGAGCACCCGCCCGATGTGCGTCTTGACCGTCTGCTCCGCCAGCACCAGATGGCCGGCGATCTCCTGGTTCGACAGCCCGCGCGCGATGAGCTCCAGTACCTCGGTCTCACGCGGGGTGAGCCCGTTCAGCCGCAGCGCCGGGTCCTTGCGCGGCGCCGGCCGCTGCTGGACGAAGTCCGCGATCAGCCGCCGGGTCACCGAGGGCGCCAGCAGGGCCTCGCCCGACGCGACGACCCGTACCGCCGCGATCAGATCGGCCGGCGGGGCGTCCTTCAGCAGGAACCCGGAGGCGCCCGCGCGCAGCGCCTCGTACACGTAGTCGTCGATGTCGAAGGTGGTCAGCATCAGCACCCTCGGCCGGTGCACCACTCCGGGCGGGGGGTCGAGGATCTCGCGGGCCGCCGTGAGCCCGTCCATCTCCGGCATCCGCACGTCCATCAGCACCACGTCGGGATGCGTGGTGCGGGACACCTGGACGCCCTGCCGCCCGTCGGGAGCCTCACCGACCACATCGATGTCGGCCTGCGCCGACAGCAGCGCGGCGAACCCCGCCCGCACCATGGCCTGGTCGTCGACGATGATCACGCGGATGGTCAACTCGGATCCTCGCTGCTGGAGTTCAGGGGCAGACGGGCGGCGACCCGGAAGCCGCCGTCGGGCAGCGGACCGGTGTCCAGCGTCCCGCCGGTCAACCGTACGCGCTCCCGCATCCCCACCAGACCGTGCCCCGTGCCCGAACTCTCCAGCACCACCACGGCGTCCCGGGCCGGACCGTTGACCACGAGCACGAGCACCTCGTCCTCGTCGACGGTCACCGACACCCGGGTCCGCGCCCCGGGCGCGTGCCGCACCACATTGGCGAGCGCTTCCTGCACGATCCGGTACGCCGACAGGTCCACGGCCGGCGGCGCCGCCCCGGCCGCTCCGGCCGCCAGGGACAACTCCACCGGCTGGCCGGCCCGTACGGTCGCCTCCACCAGCTGCTGCAGCCGGTCGATCCCCGGCTGCGGGGCCCGCTCGCCGTCCGCGCCGCCGCCCGCGCCGTCCCCGCGCAGGACGGTCAGCAGCCGCCGCATCTCGCCCAGCGACTCGCGCGCGCCGGCCGCGATCGCGGCGAACTCCTCCCGTACCGGCTCCGCCATGCCCGGCAGCCGGTACGGCGCGGAGTCGGCCTGGACGGTGATGACCGACATGTGGTGGGCCACCACGTCGTGCAACTCCCTGGCGATCCGGGCCCGTTCCTCCAGCAGCGTCCGCCGGGCCCGCTCCGCCTCGCTGATGCTCTCCTGCTCGGCGATGCGCTGCTGCGCGTCGCCCAGCCCGCGCACCGCGCCCGTCAGCGCCAGCATCACCCCGCCGAGCACGAAGAGCAGCGCCGCGGTGTTCATGGTGTCCGCCGGCTGGAAGAAGCCGAGCACGGCCCCGACCCCGCCGGTCACCAGCCACACCCCGACCAGGGTCCGGATGGACTCGCGCAGCCCCAGGCAGGCCATCAGCACCAGGTAGCCGACGATGGCCATCGGTGTCCACGGCCAGGCGTGCCCGGCCACCTTGTCGGCGTGGATCAGCAGCACCCCGCCGATCGTGTCCGCTGCCAGGACCACGGCCCAGGCGTGCAGCGGGCGGGTCACGGCGAGCATCAGCGGTACGGTCTGCGCCACTCCCAGCGCGCCCGCCCAGCCGCCGCCCAGCGCGTAGTCGTTGGTCAGCACCGCGATGGTCACCGGCAGCAGCGTCACCACGAACACGCCGACGACGGCGAACGGCAGCACCCGCTGCCAGGCCTTGGGCGCCTGTGCGAACAAGGGCTGCGCCGCGCGCGCGGGCGTGCGCATCACCACGGCGAGCTGCGCCAGCGCGCCGGGCACCCGGGCACCGGCGGACGGCTCGGCGGTGCGTTCGCGGGTCCGGCGGGGCAGGCGGGGCAGGCGGGTGCGGGCTCTGTCGCTCATGATCGGTCCAGCCTATGTGCCGCGCGCCGTGGAGGTAGGCTGCATCCCGGTCGATCTGGGGGAGCCGGTACACATGGGTGGGGCAGCCGCACTGGAGAAGCTCGTGCCGGTGCTGCTGGCCTTCGGCGGCGGGGTGCTGCTCGCCCGCCGCAAGGTCGTCCCGGCCGAGGCCTCGAAGGCCTTCTCCGACTACGCCTTCCTCTTCGCCGTGCCCTGCTACCTGTTCGGCAACATCTACGCCGGTGATCTCGCGGCCCTCTTCGACTGGCAGGCGATCGGCGGCTACGCCGGTGCGGCGGCCCTCGCCGTGGCCGTGGTCGCGGCGGCGGCCGTGGCCCACGGGATCCGGGAGCCCCGCGCGGTCGCTCTGCGCGTGATGGCCGGGGTCCAGGTGAACACCGCCTACTTCGCCGTCCCCGTCTTCATCACCGTGTTCGGGACGGCGGCCCCGATCTTCCCGATCCTGCTGTTCCAGGTGTGCGTCCTGTCCCTGGTCGTCATCTCCCTGATGGAACTGGGCCGTGCGGGACCCGAGGCGGGCGGTCCCGGCCGGCGCCTTGCCCGCGCGGTCGGTGCCTCGCTGGCCACGCCGCTGGTCCTCGCCTGCAACGCGGCCATCGTGCTCAACCTGCTGTCGGTGCACATCCCCACGGTGGTCCTGGACGGCGCCGCCTTCGTGGGGGACAGCGCCTCCCCGGTGGCCCTGTTCGCCCTCGGCCTCCACCTCGGCGGCCTCGGCCTGGACGTGCGGGGCACCACGCGCGAGGAGATGGCCCTCATCGCCTTCAAGTGCCTGGCCTTCCCGCTGCTCACCTGGGCGGTGTGCGGGGCGGTGTTCGGGATCCGGGGCGAGTGGCTCGCGTACCTCGTCGTGATCGCCGCGATGCCGACCCCGCAGAACCTGTTCATCTTTGCCCAGCGCTACGACGTCGGCGTCGCGCTCTCCGCGTCCGTCGTGATCAAGAGTTCGGTCGTTTCCCTCCTGTTGCTGCCGGTGTGGCTGCAGACTGTTGCCTCCTGAACACATCTCGACCCGCCGCGGTGGCCTCGCGGGGCGTGCGGATGACGGTGACCTGCGTCCTCACGGCGGGCCGGAGACGCCGAAGCGGGGGTCGGGCACGGGGCTCTGCGGGGTGTGGGCGGGCGGCTCACCGGATGGCTGCCGACGGCCGCGGCCGTGGTCCAGGCGTCGACCTCGCTGGCGCGCTCCAGCAGGGCCGCGGAATCCATGGAGAAGGTCTCGCGGAGCCGTTCCAGCAGGGCGTCGAGGGAGTCCTCTCCGCGCAGGACGCTGCCGGCGAGGAAGGAGAGGATCTCGGACTCGGCCCGGAGCCGGGCGGCCTGGTGGGTGCGGCGGGCCGCGAGGTCGACCACGGACGCCACCGAGACCGCCACCCCCACGAAGATCGCGATGGCCACGATGTTCTTCGGGTCGGCGATGGTCAGCTGGTAGAGCGGTGGCGTGAAGAAGTAGTTCAGGAGCAGCGATCCGAAGGCCGCCGACGCGAGCGCCGACAGCAGCCCGCCCAGCAGGGCGGCCGCGACCGTGCACGTCAGGAACAGCAGCATGTCGTTCGCCAGCCCGAGTTCGGGGACGACCTGGCTGAGCAGCAGGGTCAGCAGGGCCGGGCCGGCGATGCCCGTCACCCAGCCCCAGATGATCCGGGACCGCCCCAGCCGCGCCCTGCGGGCGATCGGCAGGCCGCGGCCCTTGGCCGCGGCGTCGTGGGTGACGATGTGGACGTCCAGGTCCGGCCCGGACTCGCGCGCGACGGTCGCGCTGACCCCGGGTCCGAACACGTACTGCCAGGAGCGCCTGCGGCTCACACCCAGGACGATCTGGGTGGCGTTCACCCCCCCCGGGGCGAACTCCAGCACGTCCGCGTCCCATGATTGCGACTCTGTTCCTGTTCCTGTTCAGGGTTCGAAGCGGTAGCCCATGCCCGGTTCCGTGATCAGGTACCGGGGGTGGGAGGGGTTCGCCTCGAGCTTCCGCCGGAGCTGGGCCATGTAGACGCGCAGGTAGTTGGTGTTCTCACCGTAGGTCGGGCCCCAGACCTCGAGCAGCAGCCGGCTCTGGGAGACCAGGTGACCCGGGTGGGTGACGAGGATCTCCAGCAGGTGCCACTCGGTCGGGGTGAGCCGTACGGCGCGGTCGCCGCGCTGGACCTTCTTGGCGAGCAGGTCGATGGTGAACCCGTCCGTCGTGACCAGCGTGACCTCGCCGGTCCGCTGCTCCGGATCCGCCTGGCGCCGGGTGGCCGCCCGGAGCCGGGCCAGGAGCTCGTCCATGCTGAAGGGCTTGGTGACGTAGTCGTCGGCGCCGGCGTCCAGCGCCCGGATCTTGTCCTCCGAGGTGTGCCGGGCGGACAGGACCAGGATCGGGACCCGGCTCCACCCGCGCACCCCCTTGATGACGTCGATGCCGTCCATGTCGGGCAGCCCGAGGTCGAGGACGATGACGTCGGGCTTGCGGGCCGCGGCGAGCCGCAGGGCCGAGCCGCCGTCGGGAGCCTCCTCGACGTCGAACTTCCGCGCCTGGAGATTGATCTTGAGCGCGCGGACGAGCTGGGGATCGTCCTCCACCACCAGCACCCGGGGCATCGGTGTGCAGCCTTCCTTCGTCGTGAGCGGAGCGGTGAGGAGCCGGCGGGGTGCGAACGGTGCGCACCCAGCCGGCTCCCGGTTCGGGCGAACCGTCAGTTCCCGGTCAGTGCCTTGAGCGCGGTGTTGAGCTCCAGGACGTTGACGCGGGGCTCGCCCATGAAGCCGAGGGTGCGGCCCTCGGTGTGGTCGGCGACGAGCTTCTCGACCCGCTCGAGGTCCAGGCCGTTCTTCTCGGCGACCCGGTGGACCTGCAGTTCGGCGTACGCGGGCGAGATCTGCGGGTCCAGGCCGGAACCGGAGGAGGTGACGGCGTCGGCCGGCACGTCCTCGGGCCTGACCTTGTAGGTCGCCGTGGAGTTGTCGGCGACCACGGCCTCCTTGGTGTCCGTGACCAGCTTGACAAGGTCCGGGTTGTCGCCGGCCTTGTTGGTGGCGCCGGAGAGGATGAGGGAGTACTGGGTGTTGACGCTGTTGGTGCCGAGGCCGCCCGAGAGCCGGGGCTGGAACCACTTCAGGTCCGGCTTCGCCGCCTCCTCCGGGTCGTCCGGGTCCTGCTTGGGCAGGTTGTAGGTCTGCCCGATGAGGGAGGAGCCGACGACGTTGCCGCTCTTGTCCTTGATCTCGGAGCCGTTGGCCTTGTCGTGGAACAGGGCTTGGGCGATCCCGGTGACGGCGAGCGGGTAGAGCACGCCGCACACGATCGTCAGGACGAGCAGGGCCCTCAGACCCGCACCGATCAGACGTGCTGTGTTGCCTACGGAGTTGTTCATGGCTCAGCCGATTCCGGGGATGAGGGAGATGAGGAGGTCAATGATCTTGATGCCGATGAACGGGGCGACGAGGCCGCCGAGTCCGTAGATGCCGAGGTTGCGGCGGAGCATCTTGTCGGCGCTGGTCGGCTTGTACTGCACGCCCTTGAGGGCGAGCGGGACGAGCGCGATGATGATCAGCGCGTTGAAGATGACGGCGGACAGGATCGCGGACTCGGGGGAGGCCAGGCCCATGACGTTGAGCTTGTCGAGGCCCGGGTAGACCACGGCGAACATGGCCGGGATGATCGCGAAGTACTTCGCGACGTCGTTGGCGATGGAGAAGGTGGTCAGCGCGCCCCGGGTGATCAGCAGCTGCTTGCCGATCTCGACGATCTCGATGAGCTTGGTGGGGTTGGAGTCCAGGTCCACCATGTTCCCGGCCTCCTTGGCGGCCGAGGTACCGGTGTTCATCGCGACGCCGACGTCGGCCTGGGCGAGTGCGGGCGCGTCGTTCGTGCCGTCGCCGGTCATGGCGACGAGCTTGCCGCCCGCCTGTTCCCGCTTGATGAGGGCCATCTTGTCCTCGGGCGTGGCCTCGGCGAGGAAGTCGTCCACACCGGCTTCTTCCGCGATGGCCTTGGCGGTCAGCGGGTTGTCGCCGGTGATCATGACGGTCTTGATGCCCATGCGGCGCAGCTCGTCGAACCGCTCCCGCATGCCCTCCTTGACGACGTCCTTGAGGTGGATGACACCCAGGACCCGGGCGCCCTTCTCGTCGTCGACGGCGACGAGCAGCGGGGTGCCGCCGGCCTGCGAGATCGTGTCGGTGAGCGTCTGCGCGTCGTCCGCGACGTCGCCACCGCGCTCGTTCACCCACGCGATGACCGACCCGGTCGCACCCTTGCGGACCAAGCGGCCGTCGACGTCCACACCCGACATGCGGGTCTGGGCGGTGAAGACGATCCATTCGGCGTGGGCGAGCTCGCCCTGGTGGCGTTCGCGCAGTCCGTACTTCTCCTTGGCCAGGACCACGATCGAGCGGCCCTCGGGGGTCTCGTCCGCGAGCGAGGACAGCTGAGCGGCGTCGGCCAGTTCGGCGTCGGTGACGCCCTTGACGGGTACGAACTCGGAGGCCTGCCGGTTGCCGAGGGTGATGGTGCCGGTCTTGTCGAGCAGCAGTGTGGACACGTCGCCGGCGGCCTCGACCGCGCGGCCGGACATGGCCAGGACGTTGCGCTGGACGAGCCGGTCCATGCCGGCGATGCCGATGGCCGAGAGCAGCGCGCCGATGGTCGTCGGGATCAGGCAGACCAGCAGCGCGGTGAGGACGATCATCGACTGCTTGGCGCCGGCGTAGATCGCGAAGGGCTGGAGGGTGACGACGGCGAGCAGGAAGACGATGGTGAGGGACGCGAGCAGGATGTTGAGCGCGATCTCGTTCGGAGTCTTCTGCCGGGCGGCGCCCTCGACCAGGTTGATCATCCGGTCGATGAAGGTTTCGCCGGGCTTGGTGGTGATCTTGATGACGATCCGGTCGGAGAGGACCTTCGTCCCGCCGGTGACGGCGCTGCGGTCGCCGCCGGACTCCCGGATCACGGGCGCGGACTCGCCGGTGATGGCGGACTCGTCGACCGAGGCCACGCCCTCGACGACGTCGCCGTCGCCGGGGATGGTGTCTCCGGCCTCGCAGACCACCAGGTCGCCGATGCGCAGATCGGTGCCGGGGACCTGTTCCTCGCCTGTGCCGTCCTTGGTCAGGCGGCGGGCGACGGTGTCGGTCTTGGCCTTGCGCAGGGTGTCGGCCTGGGCCTTGCCGCGGCCCTCGGCCACGGCCTCGGCGAGGTTGGCGAAGATCGTGGTCAGCCACAGCCAGGCGGTGATGGCCCAGCCGAACCAGTCCGTCGGGTCCTTCAGCGCCAGCACGGTGGTGACCACCGAGCCGATCAGGACCACGAACATCACCGGTGACTTGACCATCACGCGGGGGTCGAGCTTGCGCACGGCGTCCGGGAAGGACTTCAGCAGCTGCTTGGGGTCGAACAGCCCCCCGCCGACGTGGCGGCCGTCCGGCTTGTGGCCGGTGGGTACGTCCTGGTGCGGAGCGCGGGTCGGAGTCACGGTCGACATGACGTCCTCTTGATTCCTGGTGTCGGAGGTCATGACGCCAGCCCTTCGGCGAGCGGACCCAGCGCGAGCGCCGGGAAGTAGGTCAGACCCGTGATGATGATGATCGTGCCGACGAGCAGGCCGGCGTAGAGGGGCTTGTCGGTGCGCAGGGTTCCCGCCGTCTCCGGTACGGGCTTCTGCTCGGCGAGCGATCCGGCCAGCGCGAGGACGAACACCATCGGGAGGAACCGGCCGAGCAGCATCGCGATGCCGATGGTGCTGTTGAACCACTGCGTGTCGGCGTTCAGGCCCGCGAAGGCGGAGCCGTTGTTGTTGGCGCCCGAGGTGTAGGCGTAGAGGATCTCCGAGAAGCCGTGCGCTCCCGGGTTGGCCATGGAGGTGACCGGGGTGGGCAGGGCCATCGCCGCGGCGGTGAAGCACAGCACCAGCGCCGGGGTGATGAGGATGTAGCAGGCGGCGAGCTTGATCTCGCGGGTGCCGATCTTCTTGCCCAGGTATTCCGGGGTGCGGCCGACCATCAGACCCGCGATGAACACGGCGATGATCGCCATGACCAGCATGCCGTACAGACCGGAGCCCACACCGCCGGGCGCGATCTCGCCCAGCTGCATGCCCAGCATCGCGATACCACCGCCGAAGCCGGTGTAGGAGGAGTGGAAGGAGTTGACCGCGCCGGTGGAGGTGAGCGTGGTCGCCACGGCGAAGATGGACGAGCCGCCGACGCCGAAGCGGGTCTCCTTGCCCTCCATCGCCCCGCCCGCGATGTCGAACGCGGGACCGTGGTGGGCGAATTCGGTCCACATCATCAGCGCGGTGAACCCGAGCCAGATGACGGCCATCGTCGCCAGGATCGCGTAGCCCTGCTTGACCGAGCCGACCATCTTGCCGAACGTGCGGGTGAGCGCGAACGGGATGACGAGGATGAGGAAGATCTCGAAGAGGTTGGAGAAGGGGGTGGGGTTCTCGAAGGGGTGGGCGGAGTTGGCGTTGAAGTAGCCGCCGCCGTTCGTACCCAGTTCCTTGATGGCCTCCTGCGAGGCGACCGCACCGCCGTTCCACTGCTGCGTGCCGCCCAGGAACTGTCCGACCTCGTGGATCCCGGCGAAGTTCTGGATCGCGCCGCAGGCGACCAGGACGATCGCGCCGATCACGGAGATCGGCAGCAGGATCCGGACGGTGCCGCGCACCAGGTCCGACCAGAAGTTGCCGAGCTCACCGGTACGGGAGCGTGCGAAGCCCCGTACGAGGGCCACCGCGACGGCCATGCCGACCGCGGCCGAGACGAAGTTCTGCACGGCGAGGCCGCCGGTCTGTACGACGTGGCCCATGGCCTGCTCGCCGTAGTACGACTGCCAGTTCGTGTTCGCGACGAAGGACGCGGCGGTGTTGAAGGCCTGGTCCGGGTCGATCGACTGGAAGCCGAGCGAGCCGGGCAGGCTGCCCTGCAGGCGCTGCAGCAGGTAGAGGAACAGGACGCTCACGGCCGAGAAGGCCAGGACGCCGCGGAGGTAGGCGGGCCAGCGCATCTCGGCGTTCGGGTTGGCACCGATGGCCTTGTAGATCCACTTCTCCGGCCTGTAGTGCTTCTCGGAGGAGTAGACCCGGGCCATGTAGTCGCCGAGCGGACGGTACGCCAGCGCGAGCGCGGCGATCAGCGCGAGCAGCTGGAGCACACCAGCGATCTGGGGACTCATGTCAGCTCAGAACCTCTCCGGGTACACAAGGGCGAGGACGAGGTAACCCAGCAGGGAGACGGCCACGGCGAGGCCGACGATGTTCTCGACGGTCACAGCTTGGCCACCCCTCGGGCGATGAGAGCCACCAGCGCGAAGACCGCGACCGTGGTGACGACGAAGGCCAGATCGGCCATCGTGAGCTCCTGATGAAGTGATGAAATGGAATCGGCCGGTGTGGCCGAGACCGAGCAAACCGCGCGTCGCCCCCCGCGTTAAGAGGCTTTGATGACCTCCATACGGGCACACGGGAACCTTTAACGCCCCCCATACGCGGACCGCCGCCGACCTCCCGTGAAGTGCGGCTTTCATGCCTTCCGGGCCAGTCCGGCGGTGTCCAGGGCCGCGCCGGCCTGGGCGGCGAGGGCGACGGCGACCAGGCGGGCCTCCTCCGGGGGCAGGGGACCCGGAACCGGGTCGAGGAGGAACGGGCCGTAGTAGTGCCCGCCACCCACGACGCGGAGTTCGGTCTCGCCGTCGGGCCAGGCGTCGTAGTCGACGATCCGGCCCCGTGGCGGAGCCAGACCCCGGCGCCGTGTTCCAGACGGGGGCGGTGCCCGATCAGGCTGCCGTACTCGAAGCGGCAGCCGCGCAGGCCCAGCAGGCCGACGAGTTCCCTGCGCACGTGCTCGACCACGGCCTCGGGCGAGCCGCCGTCCTCGGCCAGGCGGGCGGCCGCCTGGAGGCGGGCCAGGTGCCCGGCGTCGGTGACGACCACGGCCTGGAGCCGTCGGACCCGGACGGCGAGTTGGGAGACGATCAGGCCGAAATGCGGTACGCCGGGACACCGATGCGGTGATCTGCCGACTGCGGTTCCGCATCACTGCCGACGCCCGCTGACGTGCTCTTGACGGCCGTTTGGCGCGTCCCGTGCGCCGTCGTCAAGATGCCGCCAATTCCCCTCCCCGTACGACCGGTTGACCCAGAATCGGCAGTAGGTTCCTGCCTGTCGCGCTGCCGGAGGCCCCGATTTCGCATACGACGGCCGAGGGGGTCCCATGTGCGGGGCCGCCGGCAGCGCTCCTTCAATCCCGTGCCCCTGCCCGCCGTCGTGCGGGCAGGGGCCGCCCTGTCGAATCCGCTCCTCAGAAGGTCATCCGATGTCTTCCGCTGCCACGCGGCACGTTCCCCCGGGTCTCGGGAATCCTCCGCAGCCCCCGGTCACCCGGCCGCCCCGCAGGCGCCCCGGACCGGCGAACATGCTGGAGCCCGGCCAGCTCGCTGCCTCGGCCCGGGAGGCCGCCGCCAAGCTGCACCCGCGCGAACTGGTCGGGAAGCCGGTGCTGTTCGTCGTCGCCGTGGGATCCGTACTCACGACGCTGTCCGCGCTCATCCACCCGTCGGTGTTCACCTGGGTGATCAGCGTCTGGCTGTGGCTGACCGTACTCTTCGCCAACTTCGCGGAGGCCGTCGCCGAGGGCCGCGGCCGTGCCCAGGCCGCCTCGCTGCGCAAGGCCCGGACCGACACGGTCGCGGTCCGCCTGAAGCACTGGACGTACGGGACGAACCTGCGTACCGCGGAGACCGAGGTGGTCACGCCGGCCGAACTCCAGCCGCTCGACTTCGTGCTCGTCGAGGCCGGGGAGCTGGTCCCGGCGGACGGTGACGTCGTCGACGGTGCGGCGATGGTCGACGAGTCGGCCGTCACCGGCGAATCCGGCCCGGTCCTGCGGGAGTCGGGTGGCGACCGGTCGGGCGTCACCGGCGGTACGACCGTCCTGTCGGACTCGGTCGTCGTACGGGTCACTTCCCGTCCCGGCGAAAGTTTCATCGACCGGATGATCGCCCTGGTCGAGGGCGCCTCCCGGCAGAAGACCCCGAACGAGATCGCGCTGAACATCCTGCTGGCCGCGCTCACGGTCATCTTCATCCTGGTCGTCGTCAGCCTGGAGCCGATGGCGGGCTACGCGAAGGCCGCCCAGTCGACCACCACTCTGGTGGCCCTGCTGGTCACCCTGATCCCCACCACCATCGGCGCCCTGCTCTCCGCCATCGGCATCGCCGGCATGGACCGGCTCGTCCAGCGCAACGTGCTCGCCATGAGCGGCCGCGCGGTGGAGGCAGCCGGAGATGTGAACACCCTCCTCCTCGACAAGACCGGCACCATCACCCACGGCAACAGGGAGGCAACTGCCTTCATCCCCCTGCCGGGAGTCGACCACAGCACGCTGGCGGACGCCGCCCAGCTCTCCTCCCTGGCCGACGAGACGCCCGAGGGCCGGTCGGTCGTCGAGCTCGCCGCCCGGTACGGCCTCACCCCGCCGGCCGAACACGAGCTGGCCAACCCCCGCTTCACGGAGTTCAGCGCCCGCACCCGGATGAGCGGGATCAACCTGAGCTGGGACAACGGCGTCGGCCTCGCCATCCGCAAGGGAGCGGCGGCCCAGGTGATGGACTGGGTGGCGATGCGCGGCGGAACCGTGCAGGCGGAAGCCGCCAGCTGGTCCGCGCAGGTCTCGCAGTCCGGTGGCACCCCGCTGCTGGTCGCCGTCCACGACTGGGACGGGCCGCGGGTCCTCGGGATCATCCACCTCAAGGACGTGGTCAAGGACGGCATCCGGGAGCGGTTCGCGGAGCTGCGCGCCATGGGGATCCGTACGGTCATGGTGACCGGGGACAACGAGCTGACCGCCCGGGCGATCGCCGCCGAGGCCGGCGTCGACGAGTACCTGGCGGAAGCCACCCCCGAGGACAAGATGGCCCTCATCAAGCGGGAGCAGGCGGGCGGCAAGCTGGTCGCGATGACCGGCGACGGCACGAATGACGCCCCCGCTCTGGCCCAGGCCGATGTCGGCGTGGCCATGAACACGGGTACGTCGGCCGCCAAGGAGGCCGGGAACATGGTGGACCTGGACTCCAACACCACCAAGCTCATCGAGATCGTCGAGATCGGCAAGCAGCTCCTCATCACCCGAGGCGCGCTGACGACCTTCTCGATCACCAACGACGTCGCGAAGTACTTCGCGATCATCCCGGCCATGTTCACCGCCGCCTACCCGGGCCTGGAGGCGCTGAACATCATGGGCCTGCACAGCCCCCGGTCCGCGATCACCTCGGCGATCATCTTCAACGCGCTGATCATCATCGCGCTCATCCCACTGGCCCTGCGCGGCGTCCGCTACCGGCCCGCCTCAGCCCACGACCTGCTGCGCCGCAACCTCGCCGTCTACGGCCTGGGCGGGCTCGTCCTGCCGTTCGTCGGGATCAAGCTCATCGACCTCCTCGTCTCCCACATCCCCGGCATCGGATGAGTTCCGTCAGAGGCTCGTCGAACGTCCGGTGGCCTCGGTGCAGGCCGCCCCCGCCGCCACCGGGAGTACGTCCACTACGCCACCGGAAGGAAAGGCGTTAAGGGCGCGTCAGGATTTCGTCAGATGAGGATATGGACGTATTGGCTGTGTTCTCGCTGCGTACGCTGGCCCAGCCGTCGACGACGATGGCCGAATCCATGCCGTACGACAGGAGCGCCCACGATGGCCACCCCTGCCCGCTCCTCGCGCCTGCGCGCGTGGCTGCTGGAAGGTTTGACCGACCGCCGCCACAAGCAGCAGCAGCACCCCGAGACCGCGCACGAGGGCAAGACCTGGTGGCGGGTGATGTGCCTGACCGGCCTCGACTACTTCTCCACCCTCGGCTACCAGCCGGGCATCGCGGCGCTCGCGGCCGGTCTGCTCTCACCTGTGGCGACGATCGTGCTGGTGCTGCTGACGCTGTTCGGCGCGCTGCCCGTCTACCGGCGTGTGGCGGAGGAGAGCCCGCACGGCGAGGGCTCGATCGCGATGCTGGAGCGGCTGCTGTCGTTCTGGAAGGGCAAGCTGTTCGTCCTGACCCTGCTGGGCTTCGCGGCGACCGACTTCCTGATCACGATCACGCTGTCGGCGGCCGACGCGACCGCTCACATGGTGGAGAACCCGCATCTGACCAGCACGCTGAACGGCCACCAGGTACTGATCACCCTGATCCTGATCGCCCTGCTCGGCGGGGTGTTCCTCAAGGGGTTCAGCGAGGCCATCGGCGTGGCGGTGGTCCTGGTCTTCTCCTACCTCGCGCTCAACGTGGTCGTCATCGGGAACGGCCTGTGGCAGGTCGCGAGTGAGCCGCAGGTCATCGGCGACTGGAAGCAGGCGCTGATCGCCGAGCACGGCAACCCGTTGATGATGATCGCCATCGCGCTGGTGGTCTTTCCCAAGCTGGCGCTCGGCCTGTCCGGGTTCGAGACGGGCGTCGCGGTGATGCCGCACGTCCAGGGCTCCCCGGACGAGACGGACGAGAAGCCCGCCGGCCGGATCCGGGACACGAAGAAGCTGCTGACGACCGCGGCCGTAATCATGAGCGTCTTCCTGATCACGAGCAGCTTCGTCACCACGCTGCTGATCCCGCCCGCCGCGTTCCAGCCGGGCGGCGAGGCCAACGGCCGCGCCCTCGCCTACCTGGCCCACGAGAACCTGGGCTCCGCGTTCGGCACGGTCTACGACGTCTCGACCATCCTGATCCTGTGGTTCGCGGGCGCCTCCGCGATGGCCGGCCTGCTCAACCTGATGCCGCGCTACCTGCCCCGCTACGGCATGGCCCCGCACTGGGCCCGCGCCCTGCGCCCGATGGTCATCGTGTTCACCCTCATCGCGTTCCTCGTCACCTGGATCTTCGACGCCGACGTCGACGCCCAGGGCGGCGCGTACGCCACCGGTGTCCTCGTCCTGATCACCTCGGCCGCCGTCGCCGTGACCATCGCCGCCCGCCGGGCCGGGGAGCGCGGCTGGACCATCGGCTTCGGCGTCATCTCCGCGGTCTTCGTCTACACCACCGCCGTCAACGTCGCCGAGCGCCCCGACGGCGTGAAGATCGGCGCCTGCTTCATCGCCGGCATCATGGCCCTCTCGCTGCTCTCCCGCCTCGCCCGCGTCTTCGAGCTGCGCGTGACCCATGTGGAGCTCGACGACATGGCCCAGCGCTTCATCCGCGACACCGCCAACCGGACGATCCGCTTCATCGCCAACGAGCCCGACAGCCGGGACCTCGAGGAGTACCGGCAGAAGAAGGCCCAGATCCGCGAGGACAACGACATCCCGTCCGAGGACGACGTCATGTTCGTCGAGGTGACCGTCCTGGACGCGTCCGAGTTCGAATCCGGGCTGTGGGTACGGGGCGAGGTGCTGCACGACCGCTACCGCGTCCTCACCCTTGAGTCCTCGTCCATCCCCAACGCGCTGGCCGCGCTGATGCTCTACGTACGGGACGAGACCGGCCAGCGCCCCCACATCTACTTCGAGTGGACCGAGGGAAACCCGATGGCCAACTTCCTGCGCTTCTTCCTCTTCGGCCAGGGCGAGGTCGCTCCCGTCACCCGCGAGGTGATCCGCGAGGCCGAACCGGACCGGGCCCGCCGCCCGCACGTGCACGCCGGCTGACCGTTCCGTTCGGGAAACGCAAGAAATCCCGCCGGTCCCTCGCTATGGCGGGGCACCGGCGGGATTCTTCTACGGTGACCGCTACCTGGGGCCCCGACCGTGCCGTTCGCCGAACCATGCTGGCCCTCGGCGCGGCCGGCCTGGCCCTCATCGCCGTCGGCGCGATCCTCGACGCGCTCTGGCTGCTGGGCATCGGCGCCTGGGCGGTCATCGGCGCGATGCTGATCGAGCTCGTCTACCGTCCGTAGCCACGGTCGCTGCGCGCCGATGTCGCGCCGGCGCAAGGCCTTCCAGGGTTTCGCGGCGGACAAGGAGCCGGACAGCGCCGTCGTGGACCGCGCCGCGCACCAGCGCCCTTGTGGCCTGCCCCTGACGGGACCTTGACGACGACCGGCGGTGGGAGGCGTCAACAACGCGTCAGAATCGCGGGCGGCAGCGTCAGAAGCCCGTCAGCGAACCGGCCTCATGGCTCATCTCTGCCGTTGGATGAGTCACCCGAACGGAGCGGAGGGAGGAACGCGTGCCGAAGGTGGTCGTCGGTGTCGGCGAAAGCCTGGGCAGCCTGGCGGCACTGCACCGGGCAGCCGCAGAGGCCCGGCTGCGGCGGGTGGAGCTGTGCGCCGTGCTGGCGTGGCAGGCTCCAGGCGGTGGGTTGGTAAGCCGGAACACGTTCGGAGGCCCGGGCCCGGTCCTGACACTGTGCCGGTCGGCCGCCGTGGAGCGGCTGCGCGAGGTACTCGACAGCGCGTTCGGAGCCGAGTGCCCGGGAGTTGCCCTCGCGGCCTTCACGGTGCGGGGCACGGCGGGCGCGGCACTCGTCGACGCCGCCCGTGACCCGGACGACCTGCTCGTGGTGGGGGGGCTCGCGAGGACCGCTGCGCCGCCTGGTCCGCCCCCCGGTCGCCCGTTACGTCCTCGCGCACGCTGCCTGCCCCGTCCTGACCGTGCCCCCGTCCCCGCTCCAGGCCGCATACGACGTGGCCCATCGCCGCAACTCCTGGCGGCTGCCGCTCGACGTGCGAGAACTCGCGTGACGCGGCGATCGATGCCGCGGGGCCGCTTCGGTTCCGCCAGAAGGGCGTAGGCGTCCCGTCAGGATCCGCAGAACGGCCCGCCTGCGCCTTTAGCGTCCTGCACATGGAATACGGATCCGGCGGTTCGGGACCACGACGCGCGCGGGGCGGCACGGAGCCTCGTGCGGTGCCGACTGCCTCCGGCACCATCGCCGTACACGACGCCCACTGGGCCGGTGAGCGCCGTACGGCGATCCTCGCGGCCGGGCTCCTCGTCTCGGCGCTGCTGATCGTCGACGGGGCCGCCGGCTCGGCCACCTGGCCTCGGGCCGCCCTGTGGACCGGCCTCGGCCTGCTGCTCTTCGTCGTCCTGCGCCCGCCCCTGGTACGGGTTTCGCCCGGCCGCCTGACCGTCCGCACGCTGTTCGCCGAGCGCACCGTACACACCGACGCCCTGCTCTCGGTCCACTGGTCCGACGGGGTGGCCCAGCGCGTGATCCTCCGCGACACCGAAGGCCGGCATGTGGAGATCGACCCGGGCGTTCTGGTCCGCAACCCCGCCCTGTGGCACCGCTTCGACGCCGACGCCCGGACGTCGTTGCGGCACGACACGCTGCGGTCCGGGGCGAGCGCCCTGCGACAACTGGCTGAGCGCATCGACCGGGAGGCGGCCCGATCCGTGTTCAAGGTCTCCGGTCTGAGCACCGTGGCCGGCCGGTGAGCGCGCGCCTTCGGCCTGCCCGAGCGTTCGCGGTCCCCCTGCGCCCGGGCAGCCCCGATGGACTCCTGCTCCGGCGCCCTCAGCTGTGAGCAGGTATGTGCAGGGCGAAGTGGCGGAACACGCCTTACTTCCCCGAGGCCACTTAGGCCTCCGGAGGCATCCGCTCGTACCCCCGGGCGGGATCGGCTCGTTGACCAGGTATGGAACTGCCGACCATCGCGGTGCCGGGCGTCGGGGAACGGGCCGACGCCGTGGCCGATGCCGCCTGCCACCTCTACGACACCGTCGCACCCTGGGGGATCCTCCCGGCGGTGGCGGGGGGCGGCTGGAGCCGGACCGCCGCCGAGGACGCCGCCGAGGCCATCGAGACCACCGCGCACGCCCTCGCGTACGTCGACCCGGGCGCCGAGCTCGTGCTGGCGCCCGTCCACGCCGCCCTCGCCGAACTGCGCCGACGGCTCGGCCTCGCGCCCGCCGACCCGCTGACCGCTGCCGGGCTCCCGGCGACCCCGCGCACCGTCGGCAACCCGCGCCGGACCCGCCGGGTCCGGGCGCTCACCCCGCCTTCGCCCCGGCAACCGCCTTCTCGTACAACTTCCTGATGTCCGCGCCGAAGTAGGAGCTGTAGGAGGTGTCGGCGGTGTCCCCGCCGGTCTTCCAGCCGCCGATGACCCCGACCACGTCACCGGTTCCGGTCCGCGTGTCGTACCGGTTCAGGAAGGGGCCGCCGCTGGTTCCGCCGGGATAGCCCGTGCAGTCGATCCGCAGGAACGATCCGGGGATCCGGGCGTCGGTACTGGTGAACTTCGTCGTGCGGTTGACGCACAGGCGCGGGCGGGCGGCGGAGGCCGGGTACCCGATCAGGGTGACCTGCGCGTGCGCGTAACCGGCGCCGGTGACCAGGCGGTTCCCGCCGACCACGTCCTGCACCGGGAACCCGTGGGAGTCCGGCCCCACCTGCGCGAAGGCCACGTCGAGCGTGGCCGCGCGGTCGGGGCCCTGGGACCGGTAGCGCGGGTCGATCCAGATCTTGGAGTGCCCGCCCGCGTCCCGCAGGACCGGGAAGATCCCGTACGGCTGCGGGTTCGCGCGCGTGTACAGCGGTACGAACGCCACCTGCCGGGTGTCGGAGCCGAGCAGGCAGTGCGCCGCGCTGAGCACCAGGTTGCGCCCGGGGGAGGCGACCACGCTCGCGGTGCAGAAGTAGGCCCCGCCGTCCTTGACCGCGAACATCCGCCCGACGACCGGGACGCCGCCGAAGTCCTGGCCGATCCCGGGACCCGCGGGGGCGGGGCGCGCGGGAACCGGTCTCACGATCGCGGCCGGAGCGGGTGTCGGCGTCGGGGTCGGCGTCGGAGCGGGCGTCGGAGTGGGGGTGGCGACCGGAGCGGGGGCCGACGGGGTCCCGGCCGGGGTCAGGGACAAGATCTCCGAAGGGACCGCGGAGGACACAGGCTGTTCCCCCGCCACCGGGGACGGGGACGGGCTCGCCGCCGGCGGCGCGGGCTCCACCGGGGGCAGCGGAAGGGCCGAGGCCATCCGCTCGGCGGTCCAGAAGGACTGGGCCTCCCGGGCGGACCAGCGGCCCACGGCCGCCTGCGCGGCGCCGCCCGCCTCGGCGACGGGCAGCGGCCCGGCCGCCAGCAACAGGGCGGCCGCCGCGGCGGCGAGGGTCAACGTACGTCGCATGCGGGACTCCTAGAGGGCCTGGGGGAAGCGGAAGAGGCGGTCGGGGTCGTAGGTACGGCGGACCTGTTCCAGCCGGGCGAGGTTCGGTCCGTAGTAGGCCTCGCGCCAGCCGTCGAGCTTCGGGTCGGTGTAGTTCTGGTACGCCCGGCCGCTCGCCCAGGGCCGCAGGTCCTGCCAGAGACCGTCGAGCCAGCCCTGGTGCCGGGCGACCTCGGCGGCCGTCGCGGACTCGGGCCAGTAGGCGAGGTACTGGGCGAGGAAGGCGCTGTCACGGTGGACGAACGCGGTGGCGGCGGCCGCGACCCGGTTCACGGCGCCACCGCAGACCCCGTCGAACTGCACCACCCCGAGGCCGCCGCGCGGAACCGCGGATCCGTAGCGCCGGACGGCGGCCAGCACGGCGCCGACCGCCGCGTCGGGCAGCCCGGCGCCCGTCCAGAAGTCGGAGCGCGCCGCGTACGAATCCCGGCCCAGCCGCCCCCGCGGGTCCCGGCCGGGCAGCGTGCCCGGCAGCCGGCACTGCTCCGCGGTCCGCTCCAGACAGCCCGACATGGCCCGTACGGTGTCCCCGTAGCTCCGTACGACCGTCCAGCTGTCCGACGCCGGCCGGCCGACCAGGTCCGAGAGCCGGGTCAACTGCCCTTCCAGCTCGGCGCGCCCGTCGAGGCACACGACCCGGACCGCCGGGGGTGGCGCGGTGGTACCTGATTCGACCGTGAACTCCACCTGGCTCCAGAACGGGTCCGAGAGCCCGGCCAGCCAGCGCTGCCAGCCGCGCAGCACCGCCGCCGAGTCGGCGGCGGCCCAGTGGAGTTCGGCGAAGGCGCAGTCGCCCACCGGGTGGGTGCGGAAGCGGAATTCGGTGACCACCCCGAAGTTGCCGCCCCCGCCGCCCCGCAAGGCCCAGAACAGCTCGGCGTCCCGGTCGGCGGAGACCTCGCGGACGGCGCCGTCGGGGGTGACCACGCGGGCCCCGGTGAGCCGGTCGGCGGTGGTGCCGTGGGCCCGCGCGGCCAGCCCCAGACCGCCGCCGAGGGCGAGTCCGGCGATGCCGACGGAAGGGCACAGTCCGGTCGGGACGGCGAGCCCGCGTGCGGCGAGGGCGGAGTTCACGTCCCCGAGCCGGGCTCCCGCTCCGATCCGTACGCCGTCCCCGTCGGCGGCCACCGCAGCCATGGCTCCGGCGTCGACCACCAGCCCGCCCGCGCGCGTCGACCACCCGGCGTAGCCGTGCCCGCCGCCCCGCGCGACCACCGGCACGGCGGAGCGCCGGGCGAAGTCCAGACAGACGGCCACGTCGCCGGCGTGCGCGGGATAGGCCACCGCGCCCGGAGCCACGGCGTCGTACCGCGGCTGGAACAACTGCCGCGCCTCGGCGTAGTCCCGGTCGCCCGGGAGCACCACCCGCCCGTCGATCCCGCGGGCGAGCGCGCCGTAGTCCGGACCGCGGACGGTCGCCGCGACGGAGGCGAGGACGGCCGCGGCCACGCTGCCCAGGACCCGGCGCCGGTGGAGGCTCATGCCTCCTTCCTCCCACCGCCCGCGCCGATCGCCGTGAAGGCGGGCCCACAGAGGCCGGGTTGACCCCCGAACGGCCCACAGCCGAAACGATCCGGCTTCTCATATATCCCGTTCGGGCCCGGCGGCGATCACCTTAGGCTGCGCCCCATGCCTCTTACCGACATGACCGCACACGCCGAAGAGTTCAACGCCGACCCCTATCCCTTCTACGCCGCACTGCGCTCCGTCGGGCCCGTCCACCGGATCGTCATCGCGGGCGACCGGACCTGGCTGGTCGTCGGCCACGACGAGGCCCGCCAAGCCCTGGCCCACCCGGCCCTGTCGAAGAACTGGCTCGGCCAGGAACTGTTCGCGAACACTCCGGTGACCGCCACCGCCGCCAACATGCTCGACTCGGATCCGCCCCAGCACACCCGGCTGCGCCGCCTGGTGGCGGGCGAGTTCACCTCCCGCCGGGTCGAGGCCCTGCGCCCGCGCGTGCAGCAGGTCACCGACGAACTGCTGGACGCGATGGCCGCGGCCCCGGACCGCCGGGGCGACCTGATCCGGTCCTTCGCCGCCCCGCTGCCGATGACCGTCATCTGCGAACTCCTCGGCGTACCCGACCTGGACCAGGAGCGGTTCCGCTACTGGTCCGGCGAGATCGTGGCCCCGCTGGACCCGGCCAACCCGGACCCCAGGGTGATGGAGGAGATGACCGCCTACCTGTACGAGCTCGTCGAGGCCAAGGCCGCGGACCCCGGCGAGGACCTGCTCAGCGCGCTGATCCGGACCAGGGACGAGGACGGCGACCAGCTGTCCCCGGAAGAGCTGATCGGCATGGCCTTCCTGCTGCTGGTCGCCGGGCACGAGACCACGGTCAACCTGATCGGCAACGGCGTACGGGCCCTGCTCGCCCACCCCGACCAGCTGGCGGCCCTGCGCGCGGATCCGGACGGGCTGATCGACGGCGCGGTGGAGGAGATGCTCCGCTACGACGGCCCGGTGCAGCACGCCACCTACCGCTTCGCCCGTGCCGACCTGGAGATCGGGGGCACCCTCATCGAGGCCGGTTCCTCCGTCATGGTCGGGCTCGCCGCGGTCGGCCGCGACCCGGCCCGGTTCACCGGGCCCGACGACTTCGACATCCGCCGCACCGGGCCGAGCCATCTCGCCTTCGGCCACGGCATCCACTTCTGCCTCGGCGCCCCGCTCGCCCGCATGGAGGGCCGCATCGCGGTCCGGTCCCTGCTGGAGCGGTTCCCCGACCTGGCCGAGGACCCGGACGCCGGCCCGCGCGACTGGCTTCCGGGCACCCTCATGCGGGGCGTGAGCCGGCTTCCGCTGCGCTGGTAGCCGGGGCTCCCGGCCGCCGGCCGCTGCGGCCGCCGGGGCTCAGGCCTTGCGCGCGAGCAGGAACCCCTGCGGACCCTTCTCGTCGCCGTCGGGTTCCCGCACCAGGCGGCCCACCTCGGCGAGGCCGGCCCCGGCGAGCAGCCCGGCGATCAGGTCCGGCGGGGTCCAGTACACGTCGAGGTCGACCGGATGCCCGTACGCGTGCTCCAACCGGATCTTGCGGTCGCCCGCTTTGAAGCCGATCAGCACGTAGCCGCCCGGGGCCAGGACCCGTGCGAACTCGGCGAATAACGTGGGCAGTCGGGACGGCGGGGTGTGCACCGTGGAGTACCAGGCCAGCACCCCGCCGAGTACCCCGTCCGCCACGTCCAGCGCGGCCATCGAGCCCACCTCGAAGCGCAGCCCCGGATACGTCCGCCGGGCCACGGCCACCATCGCGGGGGACAGGTCGACGCCGAAGGCCCGTACGCCGAGCGAGTCCAGATGCGCCGTCACCCGGCCCGGACCGCAGCCGAGGTCCGCGACGGCGCGGCCCGGCCCGCCCCGGTCGCCGCGCACGTACTCGGCGAACGCGGCCAGCATGGACCGGTCCAGCGGCTTGCCGGACAGTTCCGTGCCGAGTATCCGGGCGTAGTCGGTGGCGACGGTGTCGTAGGAAGTCTGTACGGAGCTCAGGTTCCAGGTCTCTGTCATGCCCCTGGACAGTATCCTCCGGACTCCGTCCGGAGGGAATCCCGTCCATGTGCTCCGGCTCACCCTCCGGTCAGGGGATTGGGCAGCTCCGCCCACTGATCACCCGGGACACCGGGGCTCAGCCGCATCAGCGTGAGCGCCTTGGTGGGCAGCGGGCCGGTCAGCAGCGCTTCGGTGTCGGCGGTCGCGGGCAGGCCCGCCGCCTCGGCGAAGGCGTCGGCGAAGGCCCCGGCCGAGCCCGCCGTGGCACCGAGCGCACCGGTCAGAAGCGACCCGAACAGCTTGCGCCGCAGCGCGGCCACGTCGTCGGTGATCAGCCTGCCGGACAGGGGCGGCACCGGCAGCCCGTACCGGACCAGCCGGGCCGGGCTGATCCGGATGTCGGCGAGGTCCCGGTAGACCAGCCGCATCGGGGCGCCGGTGGCGGAGAGGACGACCAGGAGGTTCTGGCCGTGGGCCTCCAGCGCCACCCCGAGCTCCAGCACGCGCAGGCACACCGAGAGCGCGAGACGCGCGAACTCGGCGCGCCAGGCGGCCGAGCGCGCCTGCGGGAACGAGGCCAGGGCCGCCACCGGCAGCACCCGCTCACCGGCGGCGGCGTCCGCGTAGACCTCCGGCGGCTCGCGCAGCACGGCCGCCAGGTCCGGGCTGTGCGCGGTCGCCGCGCTCAGGGTGCGGGTGAAGCGCAGCCGGCCGTCGAGGCGCTCGGACAGCCTCTGGGCGAAGTCGGACACGGCCGCCGCCGTTTCGACGGAGTAGCCGGAGATGTCCCGTACGGAGGAGGTCAGCCGGGTGCTCAGCGCCGTCTTGACGTGCGCGCCGCCCGCCACCGGGGCGAGGGTGCGCAGGGCCATCAGCGGATGCGCCGCGAAACCGTCCCGCACCCGCTCGTGCTTGAGGGTGTGCGCCGCCTGCCAGGGATGCACCGGGACCATGATCCGCCCCGCGTCCCGCAGCTCCGCCGGCCAGTCACCGGTGACCAGGCACTCCTCGGCCCGTACGGGGACCAGGCCGAGCTCCACCACGGGGCGGTGCTCGGGGGCGTACGCCAACTGCTCGGCCACCGAGAAGCCGGGCCGGGAACGGCAGTTCGGGTGGTACGGATGCCCGTCGACCACCCGCTGCTCCCACTGCCAGGTGGTGAGCGCGGCGACGTCCGGGTCGGCGGGCGCCTGCCCGGCCCGGGAGAGCGCGAGGGAAGCCGTGCTGCCGTCCAGCTCGGCGGCGAACTCCTCGCCGTGCGGGACCCCCAGCGCCGCCACCAGCCGCGCGGCGTGCCGGTAGGGCTTGCCGTCGAGCAGCAGCTCCGTCACGTACGCGTCGGTGGCGTAGGCGTCCGGCGGCGGGCCCTCCAGTCGCCCGCCGCCCGCCAGCAGCAGTTCCAGGCCGGTGCGGCCCCGCTCGCGGGCCGCCACCCACGGCAGCGGTTCGAAGGCGAGCGCCCGCCACAGCCGGGTCAGCACGGCCGCCCGGGCGCCGTCGAGCGCGGCGCTGTACGCGGGCCCGAGCGCGGGCCGCACGGCGGCCAGTTCCGCGGCGACGGCCTGTTCGGCGGGGGAGACGGGAAAGTACATCGGAGGCTCCGCGGATCGGGTTGTCGCTTGACCGGATGATCACCTCATCATCGCGGATACTGAAGATCACGACCGGAGGTCGCGTCCCGCGATCCCGGCGCACCGGATGGACCGAATGGAACCAGTGGACCTCAACGCCGCCGCCGACACCTATGCCGCCACCCCGCTCCTGAACTGCCTGCTCCGGGAGGCCGCCGAATCCGCCGAGGAGCACGGTGCGGGCGTCCACCGGCTGCGCGGCAGCGGGCGGCTGCTCCGGGTGCGGGGCGGCCGTCGGCCGGTGCGCCCCGAACTGCGCCTGGCGGGCGGCTGGCGTCTGCTCAGCCACTCCGAGCTGGTCAAACTCACCTCCGACGAACTGGGCCGGTACACCGGGGTTCCGAACGACGAACTCCCGGTCGAGATCACCGACAGCCGGGACGCGGTCGCCGCACTGCTGGCCGCCCGCGCCACCGCCGAGCCCCCGGTGGACCCGTACCTGCTCTCCGAGCAGTCCCTGGTCATGGGCCACCCGAACCACCCCGCCCCCAAGGCCCGGGGCGGGGCGCCGGTCGGCAGCTGGCTCCCGTACGCGCCGGAGGCCCACGCCCGCTTCCCGCTGGCCTTCCTGGGGCTGCGCGAGGACCAGGTGGCGGAGGAGGGCGGACCGGCCGCCGCCGCGGCGATCGACTCCCTGGCCGATGCCCTCGACGGGCCGCGCCCGCCCGCCGGCTACCGGCTGCTGCCCGCCCATCCCTGGCAGCTGGACCTGATCGGCTGCCGGACGACGGTGCGCGAGGCCTTCGCCGACGGGCGGCTGCTGCGGCTGGGCGAGAGCCGCCGGCCGGCCTGGCCGACCGCCTCGATCCGGACCCTGTACGTGCCGGACCGGTCCGCCGACCTCTTCGTGAAGTTCAGCCTCGACGTCCGGATCACCAACGACGTGCGCCGGCTGTGGCGGCACGACCTGCTGAAGCTGCGCCGTACCGACGCGGCGGTCGAGGCCGGCTTCGCCGCGCTGCGCCGGGCCGGTTCGGGAGCGGCCTGGCTCGCCGACCGCGGCTACCGGACCGCCGGCTTCGCCTTCGAGCAGCTCGCGGTGCTGGTCCGGGACGGCTTCCACGACGGGCACGCGCACGCCGCGCCCGGGGCCACCCCGCTGCTGGCGGCCGCGCTCGCCGAGGGCTACGCCGGAAGCCCGCTGGCGGGCACCGCCGACCCGGCCGCCTGGTGGCGGGCGTACCTGCGCCAGGTCGTGCCGCCGGTGCTGGAGCTGTTCGCCCGCCACGGTGTCGTGCTGGAGGCGCACCTGCAGAACAGCCTGGTCGCCGTCGACGCGGCGGGCATGCCGGTGCAGGCCCTCTTCCGCGACGCGGAGGGGGTCAAGCTGCTGCCCGACCTGGACCGCGCGGCGGCCTGGCAACGGCTGGTCTACTGCCTGGTGGTCAACCATCTGGCGGAGATCGCGGGGACGCTGTGCGAGCGGCATCCGGACATCTCCGCGCTCGTGTGGCCGGCCGTACGGGAGGAGTTCGTACGCTACGACACCACGCGCGGCCTGCCCGAGATCGCGCAGCTGCTCGCCGCCCCCGCCCTGCCCGCCAAGACCAACCTGCTGCTGCGCTGGACCCGTGCCGACGGCGCGGACGCCCGCTACCTGCCGCTGCCGAACCCGCTGCGGGGGTGAGGGGAGGGTGAGTAACCGGCCAAGGTGGTGCCCGGACCGCGTCCCGCTCTCACATAGAGGTATAGACCAATGCTACGTTGGGCGGGCAGACCGCGCAGTCCTTGACCACCCGTCAGAGGAGAAGCCATGCCCCCCTCCCCATCGCGGGGCGGCGGCCCGGCCGCCATGCCCAAGTACCTGCGGATCGCCGCGGCGTTGCGGCAGGAACTCGACCGCGTCGCGCACGTCCCCGGCGGCAGACTGCCCTCCGAACGCAGCCTGGCCGCCCGCTACCAGGTCAACCGGCAGACCGTCAGGGCCGCGCTCCGGCACCTGCGCGAGGACGGCCTCGTCGTCACCGGCCGCCGCGGCACCCGGTCCGTCGCCGTGGACGCCGCGGCTGCCGCACCCCTGTCCGCCCCCGTCCCCTCCCCCCTCCTCGCGCAGAGCTGGCTCACGCTGGTGACCGTGCCGCCCTCGCTCGCCGCGCTGCTCGGCATGAGCGGCGGGGAGCGCACCCTCGTCCTGCACCGGCGCGAACGCGGCCCGGCGGGCGAGGCGCTGCGGCACGCCGTCACCTACCTGAGCCCGGGCGCCGTCGCGCGCAGTCCCGAACTGGCCCGCTACCGCGACCGGCCGGCGCCGGTCCGCGACGAGGACCTGGACCCGCTGTACCACTGGCTCGACCGGGCCGCGGGGGACGGCCGGGTCGCCGAGACCCTCACCATGACCCGCACCACGCATCCGCCGGCCGCCGCGTCGCAGGCCGGCGGCCTGACCGTGCGCCGCACCCTGCACGACGCCTCCGGCCGGCTGCTGGCCGTCACCGATCTGGCCTTCCCCACCTGGGACCGGCTGACCTTCCACCGCGACCCCGAGCGCCCGTACTCCGTGAAGGGCTCAGAAACGCAGGGCCCATGAGTCGATGTAGCCGGTGTTGCCGCTCCGCGTGTCGAACACGCGCAGTCGCCAGACCCCGTTCGCGGTCCTTGAGGACGCGTCGATCGCGATGACCACGGTGTAGTCGGTCTCGATCCACGCCTCCCACTCGTCCTTGACGGGGTATGCCGTGCCGTCCGGGGCGATCACGTCGATCCGCAGGTCCCCGACGTCCGGATGCCTGACGGCGATCTCGACGTCGAGGTCCGCCGGGGCCGTACCGGACACCCCGCTCACGGTGATGGGGGAGTCGACCGTCGCCTGATCGGCCACCGGGTAGTCCGTGGTGTTCGCGAACCGCCGACCCGGCGGCCGCTGCGGTGAACCGCCCGCGTAGAGCAGCCGGTTGGCGGAGCCCGGGCCCGGGTCGATGACCGATCCGGTGCTGGCGTAGGCGGTGAGGGCCGCGCCGACCTGGGCCGGGGTCGCCGTCCGGTGGGTGGAGAGGTGGAGCGCCGCCACCCCGGTGACGTGCGGGGTCGCCATCGAGGTACCCGACATGGTCGTGTACCAGTCGTCGGAGAAGTACGCGGCCGACGAGATGGAGTCCCCGGGGGCGAACAGGTCGACCAGAGGCCCGTAGTTGGAGTAGGAGGCGCGGTGGTCGTAGTCGCCGACCGCCCCTACCGTCAGCGCCGCCTGGACCCGGGCGGGGGAGTGGCCCGAGGCGTCGATGTCCTGGTTGCCGGCGGCCACCGCGTAGGTGATCCCCGAGGCGATGGAGTTGCGGACGGCGGCGTCCAGTACGTCGTCGGGGTCCCCGCCCAGGCTCATGTTCGCCACCGCAGGCTTCGCCGCGTTGCGCGTCACCCAGTCGACGCCCGCCACCACCTGCTCCGTGGTGCCCTGGCCCGTGTAGTCGAGCACCCGGACCGCGACGATCTTGGCCTGTTTGGCGACCCCGTGCGTGGAGCCCGCGACCGTACCGGCGACATGGGTGCCGTGGCCGTGGTCGTCCTCGGAGCTCATGTCGTCGTCGACGGCGTCGTAGCCGTAGGAAGCGCGCCCGCCGAAGTCCTCGTGCGTGATGTGGACGCCGGTGTCGATGATGTACGCGGTGACGCCCTGCCCGGCCGAGTCCGGGTAGGCGTAGGCGGCGTCCAGCGGGAGACGCCGCTGGTCGATCCGGGACAGACCCCAGGAGGGCGGGTCCGGCTGGGTGGCGTCGAGCTTCAGCGTCCGGTTCTGCGCCACCTCGGCGACGGCAGGGTCCGCGGCGAGCCGCCTGGCCTGCCGCTCCGTCAGCTGTGCGGAGTACCCGTTCAGCGCGGCGTCGTACGTGCGGCGGATCTTTCCGCCGGAGCGTTCGACCACGCTCCGGCCCCGCGCGGTACGGGACGTCGCGCGGGCGGGGTCGAGGAGGACGAGGTAGCTGCCGGCGACGGCTCCCGGCGCGCCCGCGTAGCGGACGGACCCCTCCGGCGGACTCGCCGCCGAGGCCCCGGTGTGCAACCCGAGCGCGAGCGCGGCGGCCAGCGCGAAGGCGGCGCCGCAGCGCCGCCATAAATGCGGTCTCGTGTTCATGTGGCCAAGGCTGGGGCCGTTGCGGAGCAGGGCACAAGGGGGCCGGGGGCTGCTGGGGCGGGAGTGCGGAATGTGAGTGCGGGAACGGGCCTAAGCGTCGCTTAGGAGGGCTCCGCCAAGAGGTCCGGGACCGGAGCGATGCCCAGGAGCTCGGTGGCTTCCGCGTCGCTGATGTCAGGAGCCGGCGGCGGAGCGTCGGGGTCCGCGGAGGCGCCGGTCAGCAGGGCGAGCAGGCCGGCCACTTGGACACCCGCCTCGGCCGGGTGGCGGAAGACCGCGCCCGGGGAGATGTCGTACCGATTGCGTCGGCCGTCGCGGACGCGCCGCAGATATCCGTCCGTCTCCAGGTCGGTGACGATCGTCTGCACGGTCCGCTCGGTCAGTCCGCACACGGCGGCGACGTCCCTGAGCCGCACGGCCGGGTCCCGGGCGATGGTCACCAGAACGCGGGCGTGATTGGTCAGGAATGTCCAGTTTTGTCGCTGAGACATGCTCCCCATGCGGTCATGATGCGATACGCGATTCATGTGATGCAAGACGTGAAATGCATTTCCGGTAATTCTTGACGTACGACCAGAAGCGGTCCACCATCTACGGCAGTCAAGGTCCCGCGCCGCAAGCCGACCAGCCCAAGGAGCGAACCCCCATGCCGGTCCCTGCCCCGTCCCCCCATACCGCCACCGCCTCCGCGGCACTCCCCACCCCCCGTCGGAGCGCCGAAGCGGCCCGCCTCGCGGGCCTGCCCCGGATCGACGAGCCGCGCGAGGTGGCCCCGGCGGACGCGAGGGAGCTGTCGAAGGTCTTCTTCCGGCGGCTGCGCGAACTGACCGAGGGCACCGCGGAGTACCAGTACGTCCGCAACACCCTCATAGAGATGAACGCCTCACTCGTCCAGTACGCCGTGCGCCGCTTCCGCAACCGCGGCGACGGTGGTGACATGGACGACATCGTCCAGGTCGGCACCATCGGCCTGATCAAGGCCATCGACCGGTTCGACCCGGCCCGCGAGAACGAGTTCTCCACGCTGGCCATGCCGTACATCACAGGCGAGATCAAGCGGCACTTCCGCGACACCTCCTGGGCCGTCCGCGTCCCGCGCCGGCTCCAGGAGCTGCGCATCGACATCGCGAAGGCGAAGGAATCGCTGACCATCGAGCTCGACCGCTCGCCCACCGTCGCGGATCTCGCCGGCCACCTCGGCCTCTCGGAGGAGGAGGTCATAGAGGGCCTCTTCGCCGCCAACGGCCACACCAGCGGTTCCCTGGACGCCCCGCAGGCCGCGCACTGCGAGTACGGAGGCGGCCGGACGGAGGGGCAGACCCTCGCCGACGTCATGGGCGAGGAGGAGCCGGCCATGGAGCTGGTCGAGGACATCCAGACCCTGGCGCCGCTGCTGGAACAGCTCACCGACCGCGAGCGCCGGATGCTGCGGATGCGCTTCGGCGAGGAGCTGACACAGGCGCAGATGGGCGCCGCTCTCGGCATCTCGCAGATGCAGGTCTCGCGCCTGCTGACCCGGCTCCTGCAGCACCTGCGTGCCTCGATGCTGACGGACGAGCCGGAGGGCGCGGGCGCCGGACACACGTGAGGTAGATCACCTTTGCGTTTGCTCAGGTGAATACAGGGCACGAGCGCGGCTGGAGCGGAACCGTGCTCTCCGGCACATGGTGACGGAGAGCACGGCGCACGCGGGCGGATCCCGTCCCGCTCCACGGCCCGCGCCGGCCCGTCCGGCGCGCGCCGTACCCGTACGACCCGCGAGGTACATGTGTCCACGCTCCAGGCCGAGCACGTCTACAAGGTGTTCGCGAGACACCGCGACGACCAGGCGGCCGCGGTCCGCGCGCTCGAGGCCGGCACCAGCCGCGACGAGCTGCGCGCCGACGGAACGACGGCCGCGGTGATCGACGCCTCGTTCCGCGTCGAGCCGGGACAGATATTCGTCGTCATGGGTCTGTCTGGATCCGGCAAGTCCACGCTGCTGCGCATGCTCAACGGGCTCCTGGAGCCCACCTCGGGACGCATCCTCTTCGACGGCGAGGACCTCACCGCGCTCAGTCCGCGCGAGCTGCGCCGCGTACGCGCCACCAAAATCAGCATGGTGTTCCAGCACTTCGCGCTGTTCCCGCACCGCGACGTCCTGGAGAACGCCGGCTACGGACTGGAGGTCCAGGGCGTCCCCCGGGCCGAGCGCGAGCGCCGGGCCGCCGAGGCCCTGGCGCTGTGCGGGCTCGGCGGCTGGGAGAAGTCCTGGCCCGACGAGCTCTCCGGCGGCATGCAGCAGCGCGTGGGTCTGGCCCGCGCCCTGGCCACCGACGCCGACCTGCTGCTGATGGACGAGTCGTTCAGCGCCCTCGACCCGCTGATCCGCCGCGACATGCAGGACCAGCTCCTCGAACTCCAGCGGCGGCTGAAGAAGACGATCGTCTTCATCACCCACGACCTCAACGAGGCCATGCGCCTGGGCGACGGCATCGCCGTCATGCGCGACGGCCGCATCGTCCAGCAGGGCACCGCCGAGGACATCCTCATCCGTCCCGCCGACGAGTACGTCGCCTCCTTCGTCCAGGACGTGGACCGCTCGCGCGTGCTCACGGCCGACGCCGTCATGGACGAGGCGCCCGCCGGGGCGGACGCCTGCGGCTGCCCCACCGTCAGCGCCGGCACCGCGCTCGCCGACCTGTGCGCGGTCAGCGCCCGGGTCCCGCACCCGGTCGCCGTCACCGACGAGGACGGCGCCGTCATCGGCTCCGTACCGAAGGACCGCCTCGTCGCCTTCCTCGGTGACGAACAACGGCCCCCGATGGCCTGTGCGGAGGTGGCCGCCTGATGCCCCGCCTACACCTCGGCGCCTGGGTCGACAGCGGTGTCGACTTCCTCCAGCGCCACCTGTCCTGGCTCTTCGACGCCATCAGCGCGCTCGTCACCGGCCTCTACGACGGCATCGACGCCGCGCTCTCCGCCCCCGCCCCGCTGCTGTTCGCGGGCATCCTCGCGCTCGCCGCCTGGTGGCTGCGCGGGCTCCTCGCGGGGCTGCTGGCCTTCGCCGGCCTCGCGCTCGTCGACTCCGTCGGGCTGTGGTCCGAGGCCATGTCGACGCTGTCGCTGGTCCTGGTCGCCACCCTCGTCACGCTGTTCTTCGCGATCCCGCTCGGCATCTGGGCTTCGCGTTCCGACCGGGTCAGCGCCGTCCTGCGGCCCGTCCTGGACTTCATGCAGACCATGCCGGCCATGGTCTACCTCATCCCCGGCATCATCTTCTTCGGGGTGGGCGTGGTGCCCGGCATCATCGCGACCATCATCTTCTCGCTGCCGCCGGGCGTACGGATGACCGAGCTCGGCATCCGCCAGGTCGACGCGGAGCTGGTCGAGGCGGCCGAGGCCTTCGGCACCACCCCGCGCGACACCCTGGTCCGCGTCCAGCTGCCGCTGGCCCTGCCGACCATCATGGCGGGCGTCAACCAGGTCATCATGCTCGGCCTGTCCATGGTCGTCATCGCCGGCATGGTGGGCGGCGGCGGACTCGGCGGTGCCGTCTACCGGGCCATCGGCAACGTCGACATCGGCCTCGGCTTCGAGGCGGGCGTCTCCATCGTCATCCTCGCCATGTACCTCGACCGGATGACCGGGGCCCTCGGCCGCCAGGTCTCCCCGCTCGGCAGGCGCGCCCTCGCCAAGGCGCGGGCCGCCGCCACCGGCGCGGCCAAGGTGTGGAACCACCGCCCCCGGCCCGCCTACGCCGTCACCGGCGCCGTCGTACTCGCGCTCGTCGCGGGCGGGCTCGGCACCTTCGGCGGCTCCACCGCCGAGGGCGGACCGGCCGGTGCCGCGAACATCGGCAAGGGCCGCACGGTCTCCATCGGCTACATCCCCTGGGACGAGGGCATCGCCTCCACCTTCCTGTGGAAGGAGCTCCTGGAACGGCGCGGCTTCAAGGTCGACACCAGCCAGCTGGAGGCCGGCGCCCTCTACACCGGCCTGGCCGGAGGCCGGATCGACTTCCAGACGGACGCCTGGCTGCCCGTCACGCACGCCCAGTACTGGGAGAAGTACGGGAACAAGCTGGAGGACCTCGGTTCCTGGTACGGCTCCACCTCGCTGGAGCTGTCCGTGCCCTCGTACGTGAAGGACGTGCGCTCGCTCGCCGACCTCAAGGGCCGGTCCGGGGAGTTCAAGGGCCGGATCATCGGCATCGAGCCGAGCGCCGGCGCCATGTCCATCCTGAAGGACAAGGTCCTGGGCGAGTACGGCCTGGAGGGCGAGTACCAGGTCGTCGACGGCTCCACCCCCGGCATGCTCGCCGAGCTCAAGCGGGCCTACGACAAGAAGGAGCCCGTCGTGACCGTGCTGTGGTCCCCGCACTGGGCGTACTCCTCCTACGAGCTGACCAAGCTGGTGGACCCGAAGGGCGTCTGGGGCAAGGGCGACGGCATCCACACCCTGGCCCGCGAGGGCTTCGCCGCCGACGAGCCCGACGTGGCGCGCTGGCTGCGGTCCTTCAAGCTCACCGAGGAGCAGCTGACCGGCCTGGAGGCGAAGATCCAGGACACCGGGAAGGGCAAGGAGCAGCAGGCGGTCCGTGCCTGGCTGGCCGAGCACCCCGAGGTCGACAAGCTGCCCTGACCTCGAGGCGCACCGGCGCGGGCGGGGGACCGGCAGGCGCGCGCCCGGCCGGGCGCGGGACCGTACGAGGTTCCGCGCCCCGCCGGCGCTGCCCGCCGGTGCCGCCCTCCGGCCTGGTGGCGGCCTGCGGCGGGTGCGGTTGATCACCAAGTGCCCGCAAGTGGACCGGAATCCTCCTGCAGACCACACCTCTGACCAGCCGGAACTCTGGACGATTCGCCCGTGCGGCGGAGAGCCGCTCCATGGCACAGTGCGGTCAGGCCAACCGCACGACCAGGGAGCGTCCATGCGCGATCAGCACTCCACGCCGCTCGCCGCCGCACCCGGGTGCCGCGCGCAGCCTGCCCCGCTGCCCCGCTGTCCGGTGTGCGCGGGGATGCCGGAACGCATCTCGTGGCGACAGCGGCCGGGACAGCCGGTGGTGCTGGCCTTCGACCCCTGCGGTCACCGGTGGACCTCACCGGCCCCGCCGGTGCTGGCCGTCACACCGTGAGGAAGGCGGCGATGCGCTCGGCGAAGGCCTCCTCGCCGACGATCTCGATGCCGGCCTCCTCGGCCTTGGCCACCTTGCCACCCGCCTTCTCGCCCGCCACCAGCAGGGTCGTCCGCCCGGATATGCCGCTCGCCGACTTCCCGCCCGCCCGCTCGATCAGCTCCCGCACCTTGTCGCGGGTGTCGTACGCCGCCAGCGCGCCCGCCATCCGACCGGTGACCACCACGGTCTGACCGGCCAGTGGTCCCGGCCCGGCCCCGGCCCCGGCCCCGGCCCCGTCGCCGTCCCCTGCGGCGGCGGGTACGGCCTGCGGCTCCGTGAGGTTGACCCCGGCGGCCGCGAGCTTGTCGATGACCGGCCCCAGCTCCGCGACCTGCGCGACGATGGCGGCCGCCTTCGTGTCGCCGACCAGCTCCACCCCCGTCATCGCGGCCGCGTCGGCGGCCCGGACGGCCTCCATCGTCCCGAAGTGCCGGGCGATCCGCCGGGACATGCCCCGCCCCGTGCCGACGATGCCGAGCGCGCAGAACACCCGGGACAGCGGCCTGCCCTTCGCCGCCCCGATCTGCTCGACCAGCTTCGCCGCCCGCTTCTCGCTCCCGGCGGCCTGGGCGAGCCGCGCCTCGTCGAGGGTGAACAGGTCCGCCACGTCCCGGACGTGACCGGCCTCGACGAGCGCCCGTACGTACTTCTCGCCCAGGCCGTCGATGTCGAGCTGGTCCCGTCCGGCGGCATACAGGATCGCGGCGATCCGCCCGCAGTCGGCGGGCTGCGCGCAGCGCCACCGCTCCTGCGACCGGTCGATCTCCCCGGCGCAGCCCGGGCACACGGCCGGCGGCTCGATCGGCCGCTCCGCCCCGGTGCGCAGCTCGACCACCGGAGCCTCGACGCGCGGGATGACGTCCCCCGCCTTGTACACGGTCACGATGTTTATCTAGGGTTGTCAAGTGGTTCTCCAGCTCAGGCCCATAGAGCCGAATGAGGCACATGAGGGACGAGGCTGAGAAATAGGTTTACTCTGAGGTAGGCAGGGGCGTCTGCCCCAGCCGTCGCCGGACCACTCCACCGAGCAGGGCCATCGGCCCGGCTCTCGGACATACACTCGCCCCATGACGACTGATCGGCTCGTCGACACCCTGCTGTCCTGGGCGATGGACGAGAGTGGAGGCGACACCACGTGTCACCTTGGCCCCAACATCGGTGTCTCTCCCGTCCGGTTGCCGATGCCTGACGAATCTGCGGTTCAAGACGCCATTCGCGGATTGGTATCCCGGGGATGGGCCCACGTCGGTCCTCGCGAGCGCAACGCTGCCGGCGACATCGTCTTCTACACCTTGACATCCGCTGGTGTGCAGGAAGCCGAGCGACGTCGGAGGGCCCTCGGCAGCCGACGCGACCGCTTGGTCTATGCCGAGAACGCAGTTCTCACCTGGGTGTTCGAGACGGCCGAACCTGGCTGCCCGGTGGAGCTCATCGACTTCGTCAACTCAAACGAAAATTCCTTCTACGGCAGCCCACTGACGGCCGACGAGGTCCGCGCGGCATCGAGCAACCTGGTCGGGATGAAGATGCTCAGCGCGACCGGTGGGCCGCTGACCGGTGTCTGGCTTCAGCCCGAAGGGTATTCCTGCGCGATGTCAGGCCAGCCGGTCCGTAGCTACGTCGAGCCGAGAGCTCAACATTTCGAACAACACGTCCACCCAGGTGCTGCGGGAGCACAGGGCATCGAAGTCACCCAGAGGGCGGTCGAGTGGGAACCTGAGGGCTCATGACGGTCGACGACACAGCGGACGTGATGCTCGCCTGGCTCAGCAGCCACACCAATCGCGACGTCGGCAAGTGCGTTCCGCTGGAGGAGTTCGCCGGCAACGAGGAGCCGCTCGTTCAACGGGCTCAGGAAGCAGCCCGGCTGCTTGAGGAGCGCGGCCATGCTGAGGTGTTGGAGACCCTCGGCTGCGTGGCTGTTTCGATCACCTACAGGGGTTTGCGCGAGGCGGATCGGATTGTGGCCGAACGCGGTGACCACGGTGCGCGATTCGCCTACGTTCTGGATCGGTTGGTGTCACAGGCATTTGCCTCACCGGACGGCGTCGTCCCGCTTCAGACGTTCATCGCGACCACGATGTACCTGGGTGAACACCCGGAAATTGCGGTGATCTTGCGTGCAGCACGAAGTCTTCGCGACTACGGCCTGGCGGTGCTAACGCCCGCTGATGGCCACCACAAGACCCTGACACTGACCTCGCGCGGCGAGCACTGCGCAATGTCCGGACAGAAGGTGAACCAGTACGTGAGCGAGCAGACTCCCGCACCCGCGGGCCCGGTATTTACTCAGAACGTCTACGGCGGTACGGCCGCTCAGGGCGTGAACGTGACCCAGAACGTAGGCGTGCAGGCCGATCAGCTGGCCGACCTAGTGCGGCAAATTCGTGGGCTCGCCCCGACGCTCCCGCAGACCGATCAGGAGGACTTCCTGGTCGACGTTGAGGTGCTCGAGGACACGGAGCAGGCCCCTCAGGCACGCCTGAGCGCTGGGCAGCGGATCATGCTTGCGCTGAACGCGGCCCCCGGAGCCCAGGCGATCACCGCGATGGTGGGGCAGGTGATCGGTGCGCTCGGAGGGTGAAACCGCCGTGCACGGTCTCCCACTCTGAAACAACCGACGGTCGGCACCCGTTTCAGGGGTGTCGGCCGTCTGCCATGTGCGCAGAGAGGATTTTCTGAGGAATCCTTGCCTTCCACTAACCAGTCCCCCTGAGCCAGCCGTCCGTCGCGGCGTGGCTGACGGCGTGCAGGAGGGCTGTGCCCTCAGCCCGGAGTCCTCGGTGCGCCGCGCAGGGGCCATACGAGCACTCCGTTCACGATGCCCGAGCCGGGGTGCGGAGGAAGGCTGACGGCTGGCACCGCCTCGAGGTGCCAGCCGTCAGCCTTGCCTCTCAGTGCGCAGAGATTCCGTGAAACCGTCCCCTTCGGTCCCGTTAGTCCCGTCAGTCCCTCACTCGCGGTCGATCGACCAGGGGGTTGGCGAGGCTGAGCTGGCCGTTCATCGCGGCGAAGCTGTCCGCGTCGAGGAGAGTCGATGCGATGCGCAGCTGCGGGTCGGCGATCTCGTCGATGTCGTGCCAGGCGGCGCCGGACACATCTTCGGTCTGGAATTCACCGACGTCCGCGGTGGTGCGGAAGAGAAGGCGGAAATCGAAGTGCTGGTAGGCAGGCTCCTCCTTGTCGGGTCGGCGTCGATGGGGTGGCCGTCGATGTGGAGGGGGGTGGCTGTGCAGGGTGATGACGTGGGGCGGGATGTCGGGTTCCTCGATGAGCTCGCGGCCGGCGGCCTGGAGGAGGGTGCCGTCGGACGGTTCGAGGTGGCCGCCCTTAACGGGGCCTTCACGGGCAGATGCCGCTCCCGGTCCTGAGGTGTCTCAGAGGATCACGCTCGGCCTGCTGAGGTGGCTGTCCCCGGCTGCCCTCACAAACTGCGGCTGTTCTCCGCCGTCGCCCGAGTCGTCATGGCAGCTGGCGGTCTCCGCTCGCAGCGAGTTGATCGACGATTGTATCGAAGTGCCGGCCTCATCCTGGTGACGTCACGCCAACAAGATCCGAAGCGCCCGGTCCGACCCTAGCATCCTCACTCGTCCGGGCTATCTGAGGATGACTGTCACAGGGCCTGGCACATATCGTCGGCGTAAGTGACCGTACGCCACCTGAATGAGCCGATCACGAAGGATGAGCAGTCACGGCGACGAGATCGAAAGCAGGCCCAGAATCGCCAACCACCTTGCGAGTTAAGGCAGGCTGCGTCTCGAATCCGATGTCACTCGTGTTTGGGCCTCTTGAACGACGAGGCACCCGTTAGCGTGCCACACCGAAAGCAAGGGAACCGAAATGACAGACATCAATCAGCTCGTCGACGCATGCAGGAACGGGGCAACCAAGATGCGGCCAGTTCTCCCTCTTGGCCAGGCACTCTCCATTGGTTCCATCGGTTTTCTCGAGGATCACGCTTTTCGCTATCTGGGAACCGTGGAGACGCTTCTAGGAAAGAACACGGGAACCCCGATCCCTGGCGGCGGAATTTCCAGTTTTTACACGACTTCAAAAGACGGGTACTATAATAAAATCTACGCTTCAGGGGCAACCTCGGAGACCTTTGGTCAAATCGTCGGCGCCAACGCTGCGATCGAGCTCACGTTTGCGGGAGAGTCCGCCTTCATGCTTTCAGCGAAAAATATTACTATCCATACCATGGCGGACCCTGCCACGCTGCTTGCCGAAATTCTTAAGCGATACAAGACGGAAGCGTGGGAAAAGAGATATTGCCTAGTTTATCAGGTTGGAGTTGCAGCCAGCTATACCGCGGTGCTAGCTCGCCAGAGCGGCGCGAAATTGCTTCTGGGCGCTGACGCATCGTTCGGACAGGGAGATTTTTCCGTGGCCGACGCAGCGGCAGGCGCTCGCTTTGAACGTCAAATTGGCGCACTGGATCACGTTGTCGGCGCCAAAGATATCCCCGCCTTCTTTAGCGCGTATCGCGTGAAGGAGCGGTTCTTTAGATCGAATATCGTAAAGAGCGCAAGCGCTTTGCCGCCGAACGCTCCATCTGGCATCATTGCGCAGAAGCTGGAAATTACGGAAAATCCGTTCGAAGAAGCATGAGGGCCGTGGCCCCGCTGGACCGGCGGCATGACTCAGCTTTGGTGATGCGTCGTTACTCTGGGGCGGCCGTCTTCGACGGGCAGATGCACTCTGCTACCAGCGGAGTACTCCCACCCCGGGAGGCTGGCGACCAGGTGTTCGAGCCGCTCCTCGTCGGCGTCGACGATCAAGACGTCGCTTCTTGAAGCTACGACGGAGACAGCGGGCGAGCTCTTGATCCGGTCCAGATCGCCCGGGGGCGGATCATCGTCGCCAACGTAGTAGAGAAGGTAGTGGGGCATCAGGTGGCCTCCGCAGTCGCGCCTCATGCGCCTATGAGGCCTGTCCCCTCAAGGTCCATAGAGAATCCAAGGGTAACAGCTCGCCGTCGAAGTTCCGCAAGAGTCTTGTCTGCACGAGTCGGGGTCCGTGCCTCGTAAATCCATCCGGTTTCGCTGAGTACGCACGCTGCCAGGCCGGCGACGACAGGAGCGGCCTGGGAGGTACCGTCAAACACACCCCAGGCATCGTGCTTACTGGGGCTGGGGAGGGTAGAGATCACTCCGACGCCCGGTGCGATGAAGTCATGGGGCCTAACGCAGTTGGAAAACAATGCCACGAAGTTGTCCGGGTCGGGCTTACCTGGGGGAGGCCCAGCAGCGGATGCAGAACTTGTTCCACCAGGGAAAGTGCCATGCCTCCCGAGCGCCCCAACGGCCACTACGCCCTCTATCGAGGCGGGAAAGGCCAAAGGTCCACGGCCATTGTTCCCCGCTGCTCCTACTACGATAACTCCTTCGGCGATGGCTCGCCTGATTCTCCGCGATATATATGGCGCATTATTTTCGAACTCGATTGACAGATTTATTATGTCGCATTTGTCAGCCACTGCGTCGTCTATCGCCGCACCGATGTCATAAGGGCCAGCCGAAGGCTCCCGCTCAATGTAGATTCGGTAACTTCGGAGAGTGGCGCCCGGAGCGACTCCCAACCATGCGCTGTCGCCATTGGCGGCAATGATCCCTGCTACATGTGTCCCGTGTGGCGATCCTTCAATTGCCGTCCAGGGTCCGCGAGAATCATAATCGTACCCGTATCCGCCTTCCACTTTCAGGGCGGGATTCGGGCCGACTCCAGTGTCAATGATGCCAACACGGACACCACTACCAGCTGACGGCGCATAGGGATTGTAGTAATGGCGAAGCACATCAACGTGGCCCGCACTTATAGGGGTGACATCAACGTCTACGCGTCCGCTGTGCACCACCGGTGGGCGGGCACACCAAGACCAGTGCCCCGGAACGGGAGCGACCCAGAGTTCGCGGAGTTCTGATCCTGTGATGTTTAGCTCGGCCATCCCGTTAACGTCAGTAACTTGGGCATCAACCGTTTCGTCGGCCATTTTCCCTCTGACGACTGCGCCCGAGATCCCCCTACCGTTGGCGCTCGACCTAACTCGTACCTTCACGTACTCATTTACTGCCGTATTGTGCAGCAAGTATCTCTTCATTGCTGGAGGTTGCACCGAAGCGGGATAGGCTGGAACATCTTCGTAAATCTCGAAGCCAGCGGAACGGAGGCGCCACACTACATCCGATGAAGCCTCGACGAGAGCCGCGTCACCAGGTCTACGCGCTACGACGCATAGGCCTCTTTGTTCTTCTCGGGCTAGGGCCTCAAAAAGGACACCCGTGGATGTTTCTTTATTGCCACTCTCAGGACTCTCGTCCAGAATGTACCGTTGAGGGCCAGGGCGTGGTCCATAGCGGGTCATGTGAAAAACATCTTCCCGCCCGTGGCTAGGGGCGCCTGCTTGACGGAAGCCCGTGTGGCTGCGATCCGCCTTCAGATTCTGTCTTGGTGCGGGATGTTTCAGCTGCGGCGGTTGGGAGGCCACCGCTCGGGTGCGGACCCTGGAGTTTCGGCCACGAGCAGGACTGCGAGAGGCGAGGCTGTCTACCAAGTCTGAAGCCCATTCCGGCTTGTCGACGACCAGGGTCTCGGTCGTGAGCAGCAGGGAGGCGATGGAAGCAGCGTTCTCCAGCGCGGAGCGGGTGACCTTGACCGGGTCGATGACGCCGGCCTTGACCAGGTCGCCGTACTCGCCGGTGGCGGCGTTGAAGCCGTTGCCCTTCTCCAGCTCGGCCACCTTGGAGACGATGACGTAGCCCTCGTGGCCGGCGTTCTCGGCAATCCAGCGCAGCGGCTCGACGACCGCGCGGCGGACGATGGCAACGCCGATGGCCTCGTCGCCGCTCAGGCCGAGGTTGCCCTCGAGGACCTTGGCGGCGTGGACGAGCGCGGAGCCACCGCCGGAGACGATGCCCTCCTCGACCGCGGCGCGGGTTGCGGAGATGGCGTCCTCGAGGCGGTGCTTCTTCTCCTTGAGCTCGACCTCGGTGACGGCGCCGAGCTTGATCACACATACGCCGCCAGCCAGCTTCGCAAGGCGCTCCTGGAGCGTCCCGCGCTCCCAGTCGGAGTCGGTGTTCTCGATCTCGGCCTTGATCTGGGCGACGCGGCCCTGGACGTCCTCGGACTTGCCGGGGCCATCCACGAGGGTCGTGTCGTCCTTGGTGACCGTGACATAGCGGGCGGAGCCCAGCACGTCCAGGCCGACGTGGTCGAGCTTGAGGCCGACCTCCTCAGAGACGACGGTGGCGCCGATGAGGACCGCTATGTCCTGCAGCAGCGCTTTGCGGCGGTCACCGAAGCCGGGGGCCTTCACGGCGACGGCGTTGAAGGTGCCGCGGACCTTGTTGACGACCAGGGTCGACAGGGCCTCGCCCTCGACTTCCTCGGCGATGATCAGCAGCGGCTTGGAGGAGTTGGTCTGGATGACCTTCTCCAGCAGCGGCAGCAGGTCCTCGATGGACGAGATCTTGCCCTGGTGGATGAGGATGTACGGGTCGTCGAGGACGGCCTCCATACGCTCCTGGTCGGTGACCATGTACGGGGAGAGGTAGCCCTTGTCGAAGGCCATGCCCTCGGTGAACTCCAGCTCCAGGCCGAAGGTGTTGGACTCCTCGACGGTGATGACACCGTCCTTGCCGACCTTGTCCATCGCCTCGGCGATGAGCTCGCCGACCTGCTGGTCCTGCGCGGAGAGTGCGGCCACGGCGGCGATGTCGGACTTGTCCTCGATCGGGCGGGCGGTCGCCAGGAGCTCCGTCGAGACGGCCTTGACCGCGGCGTCGATGCCCTTCTTCAGGGCGGCCGGGGAGGCGCCGGCGGCGACGTTGCGCAGGCCCTCGCGGACCAGCGCCTGGGCCAGCACGGTGGCGGTGGTGGTGCCGTCACCCGCGATGTCGTTGGTCTTGGTCGCCACCTCCTTCACGAGCTGGGCACCCAGGTTCTCGTACGGGTCGTCCAGCTCGACCTCGCGGGCGATGGTGACACCGTCGTTGGTGATGGTGGGGGCGCCGAACTTCTTGTCGATGACGACGTTGCGGCCCTTGGGGCCGATCGTCACCTTGACCGTGTCGGCAAGCTTGTTGACGCCGCGCTCGAGGGCGCGACGGGCGTCCTCGTCAAACTTCAGGATCTTCGCCATAGGAACATTGGCCCATCCACTGTGGACTACGATGCTGTGGCCCAAAAACACGCACCGACAAGGTGGCGATTGCCTCACCCTGGTGGCACAGACGGCATAGTGACCACCTGATATCCATGCCCACCTACAGGTACATTCGACCACCAGCGGGGTAGCTCTGCTACTTGACAGTTCAGCCGCCGCGTGTACCAGCACCGCACCCGCCTGGCGGCCCTGGACGCCCCCGAGAGGACCAGATGGCTGTATCTATCCCCACTCACGAGCCCCAGGGCCGCCAGACCGCCATTCAGGACGCTCTGATCGCCGATACCGCCCTGGCCAGGCGACGGACCGCGGCGATGATGCGGCAGAAATACGGGCCAGCCGCCACTGGCCCGACCTCCAGACGGCTCTGGAACCGGTCTGGGCCGCGTTCGGCACCGGCCACACCGCAGCCGTCGCCGAGACTTCCACCCGCGTCATGCTGGACCTGCTGGGCTGGCCAGGCCGGGTGCTGACCGCAAGCCCGTTGCCCGCCCGACCCGAGCGGTCCCAGCGGCTCGCCGACCTCACCGACCAGGCCAGGGCTGCCGCGTATCTGTGCGGGACCGGCGGGATGACGTATCTCGACCCCGCCGCGTTCACCGCCCGCGGTATCACCGTCGCCCCGTTCCTGCCCCCGGCCTCCGGCATCTGGGTCTCCGCCCGGCGCGTCACCTCCCTGTGGGCCCTGGCCCACTTCGGCCCCGCCGACCTGGCCGCCCGGCTCATGACCGTCACCGGTGCCCCGAGCCCACTTCAGGCCGCCGCCTGAGCACGTATCTCTGTACTTCTCCCTTCCCTCGAGGGGGTAAGTGCAGAGATACGTGCTCAATCGCGTACGGATTTCGGTCTCAGGCCGGGGCAGGGCCCGCGTTCTCGGCCCGGATCATCCGCCGCAGACTGGACCGGGCCGCCGCCAGGTCTTCCTCGGCCTCCCGCAGGGTCTCTTCCAGCTCGGCCCTCTCCTGCCGCAACCGGTCTTTCTCGCCCACCAGGGCATCGTTCTGGCGGGTCAGCTCATCCACCCGTGCCACCAACTCCGCAGTGCCGACCTGGTCGAGCTGCTGACCCAGCTGCCTCCGCAGAGCGGCCTTCAGCTGGTCCCGCTCGGCCCGCAGGGCGGTGACCTGCTGCCGCGACAGCTCCAGGTCTGTCTGCAAACTGGCCGTACTCGGCGACAGCCCCGCCCCGGCCGTCCTGCGGGGCTGGCCCTCCTGCTTCTTGCGGGCGGCCTCGATGTGCTCGCGCACCCCCTCCGCATAGACCAGCCAGTTCGACACTCCGGCTGTCTTGGCGACGGCCGCGAAGGTGACCGTCTCGCCGCGGGCCGCCATCTGGTCCACGATCGCAAGGACCTTGGCCCGCTTCTCCCGGCTGTCCTTGCGGCGCGAGGCGGCCAGAACTTCGCTGGGAGTGCGCTTGGCGGTCACGCGCTCGGCTCCCGGCGGTTGATCACGGTCAGCGGCAGCATGGTGCGGCCCATGGCCGCCCTGGTCTTCCTCAAGACCTTCACCGACTCCATCAGTTCCTCGCGTTCCTGCTCTGGCAGCTTCTCGACCTGCTTGCGCATGTTCTCAGCGATCTGCTTGAACGAGTCGATCTGGTCCTGCAGATTGCGGACGACGTACTCCGCCGTGCCCATCGCCACCGCGGTCTCCTTGTCTGCCTTCAGGTCCCGGATCTGGTCTTCGATCGACGCAAGGTAGGACGGGTCGGGACGGTAGAAGCCGCAGCCGGCGCACTGGAAACGGATCGGGCAGGCATGGCCGCCTGCCTTCACGTTCGACGGCTCGACGCACCCGCCGAACGGCACCGCCACCGACCGCAGCTCGTAGGCCGAGTTCGAAGACATCGGTGCCGGATTGCCGTGCCGGTCCACGACATGCAGGCGCATCGTCTTGACCGCCTCCTGCTTCCGTTTCAAGGACACCTTGTAGTACCGGGCCGTGGTATCGGCGCTTTTGTGATCCATGAGCTCTTTGAGTACGTCGATCGGGACGTTGGCGTCCGCGTGTCGCTGAGCGTAGGAGTGTCGGAACGCGTAGGGGAAGATCTTGTTCTTGTCGAACGGGACGGGCAAGCCGTCCAGGCCAGTCCCCTCCGAGTCGAGTCTGTCGATGGAATGAACCCACTGGCGCATCGCTCGGGCGAGATAATTCGACGTCAGGTGAGGGTACTTACTGCCGTCGGATATGGCGGGGAACAGGTAGTTCTCGCTTCGCCTGGGCGTGGCCAGCCCGTCTCGACGGGCGGCCCAGCGCTGGATGTCCTCAGCGGTGTCCCAGGTGATCGGCAGCCGTCGCTTCAGCCGCTTGCCCTTGTAGTTGTTCCAGATCAAGAAGACGTCGTTGCCCGCGAACTCCAGGCAGTCTCGTTGCAGGCTCACCACCTCCCACGGCCGCCTGCCGGTGTCCCGAAGGGCTCGGTAGACCGCCTGAAACATGGCCGCGATGTCGTCTTCGGCATAGCCGCGGTAGGGAAAGCCGATGCCGAAGCTGTCCAGATGGTCATCGAGTTGGCGGATGACCGATTCGGGGATGGCCTTGCCGATCTCGTCCTCGTTGGACTCCTCCCGGATGATCCGCAGCGACTTGTGCCGGCCGAAGGTGCGGTGGAGGTCGTTCAGCAGCCCGGCCCGGCGACCAAAGTCCAGGACGTTGTGCAGCATGGACAGGCAGTCCGCCCGATGCTTGCTGGCGTGCAGGCTGCCGTCCCTCTTGGTCATGCCGCGAAAGCCCTCTACGACCAAGGTCATCTCCGCAAACCGCACCTGACTCGGGTCCAGTCCTCCACCAGGCTGACGGTGTAGGACTGTGGACGTCAGGACGCATGCCTCCATGTGACGGCGGAAGCGGCTGCTGTCCGGCTGGGTGGACCGGGCCCACTCCATCAGCGCATCCCGTAGCCACGGCTGCTTGATGACTGTGAAATCGACCTTGCCCGACCGAGAGCCCGGCCCAGAGCGCCCCGGACGGTGGCCGATCGGCCCGTGCACGGCTTTCATGTCCCAGATCAGCTTGTCGGTGGGCTTGATCCCCGTGAACTGCTCGCGTCCGCGCTCGATGATCCAGGCGATGTCCCGGATCATGGCCGTGCGGTTCGATACTTCGGGCCACCCGGCGGGAGAGAATGTCTCGGGCTTGGCGGTCAGCAGGCATTCCACTCCGGCGAGTTCCTTGACCACCGGGCGGATCGCGGAAGGCTGCACCATCAGTGTACGCAGATCGCGTTGCTGAAGCGCGTAGAGCACCTCCAGCCTGACCACGTCACTCAACGGCGCCAACGAGAATTGGTGGCTGGCTAGGTAGGGCGTTGTGTGCTCGATCCAGTTATCCAGGTCCGCGGCCTTCGCGATGCCCCTGTGCTTCGACCACCATTGGTAGTGGATCCGGCACAGAGCCGACTTCAGGGTGACCTGTTCAAGGGGACAACCAGCCACCGTGCAGTCCGGCCAGGCATCGAGTGGTTCGGCGACATCGCGGACCCACTCCTCAAGCGTCCCGTCGAATGGCCGCCGCTTGTCCGCCGCCCGACTGGCCTTGATCCACTGGACGCTGTGCCCGCGACACAGACCCTTGGAGTGCAGTTCGCGCTGGCACCGCGCGCCGTCCCGCTCGACGGTGCAGCGCATCGCCCGCAGGCAGATTCGGTTCCGGTTCGGCCGGTAGGTGGCTCTGAATTCCTGCTCGGTGAGCCCGCTGAGCCGGAAATGGTCCTCGCAGGACTTGCACCGCCGGTTACGGGCCTTGTGAATCACCGGGCATGCATCGATGATGCACGGCCATGCCACCGTTTTGTCACTGGTGAGATCGCCGGTGAACAGCCATGATCCGGCGTCCCACTCGCCTGCCCGCCAGTCCTCCAGCAGTTGCGACTTCAGCCAGGCCACCCAGGCGTTCAGGTCGGGTGTGGGTCGGCAGCCGGGCAGGTCGATGACCTCCGCGAGGTTCCCGTTCACGCCAGGCCCTGGCCCTTCTGGATCGCCGCGACGCGTTCGACGGCCTCCCGCTTGTCCTCGTCCGTCGCGTGGACGTAGGGCTCCATCGACGACTCCGAGACGTGCCCCATTAGGTTCTTCACGACATCGCGCGGCACCTTGTTGCGGACCCAGGTGGTTGCCGCGGTGTGCCGCAGCATGTGCGGGCGAGCCGCGAAGCCTGCTTGCTTCGCTAGCCGGTTGAACAGGTCCTTTGTGTTGTGGTAGGTCATCGCGCGGCCCAAGGGGCCCTTGAAGAGGTTGACGAACACCATGTCGGTGTCGGCGGCCTCGGCCACCTTGTCCCGCTCGAAGACGTAGTCCGCGTAGAGCGTCACCAGCTCGGCTGTCACCGGGATCCACCGCGGCATGCGGGCCTTGGCCAAAGCACCGTTGGAGTTGCGCCGCCGCCGAACGTGGACGTGCGGACCGGCGGCCTGGCAGCCGAGCCCGGCCGAGTTCGACAGGAAATGCATGTCCTCCCGCCGCAGTCCCAGAGCCTCACCGATCCGGACGCCGGTCCCGGCCAGCAGAGCCACCAGGAAGCGGTCCCTGGCATGCCTGGTCAGTCCGATGAGGGTCGTGAACTGCACGGGGTTCAGCCATTCGTAGCCCTCAACCGCGACCTCGAACTTGATTGCCTTCGTCCGCACCGTGCGGAACTGCCCCTCCTCGCCCGGGTCATAGATCGGCGGCAGATAGGACAGGTACTTCTGCTCGGACAACTGAGCGACCATCTCCGGCAACACCCATCCCTGCTGAGAGCAGAACTGAAGGAACCCGCAGACTGTCGTCATGATCGCGTTCGCGGTCCGCTTCTGCCGGAACCGGTGCTCCGTCGACTTCCTGGCGCTTTTCGCCGGAAGTGGCTCGTCCACCAGCCAGTGCAGGAAACGGGCCAGCCATGGCAGACCGGGCTTCCTCCAGTCCAGACCGTGGTCAGCGCAGTACGACAGATACAAGGCAACCCGAGGGGCGTACGTGCGCTCGGTGTTGATCGACCGGTCCGCCATCCGAAGGCTCGCCAGGTAGGCGCACGCCTCCACATGCAGTTCGTACGCCGAGGAGACCACCACCCACGACACGGAATCGTCGCGGGGGGAGACAGCGCGTTCGGCCGTGTACCGAGGAGGCATAGCGGCGAACGTATCAGACGTGACAGACACCTAGTAGATACCTCTCAGAGACATAAGAATGAGCCCGCAGCACTCATGTGCCAGAGGCTGTATGACTCCTATTGATAACGGTGTCGCCGAGGCGCAGCCCGCGGCGCTCGATGTCGGCGGGGTTGTGGAGCGTGGCGTGCCTGACCACCGAGCCGTCTATCTCCACCGGTTCGAGGACCGCGGTGGGCGCGAGCACCCCCGTGCGCCCCACCGACCAGGTCACATCGAGCAGCCGGGTACGCCGCTCCACGGCCGGCAGCTTGTAGGCGGTCGCCCAGTGCGGGTGGCGCGATCCGGTGCCGACCGCGGTCTGTTCGGCCAGGGCGTCCAGCTTGACGACCACCCCGTCTATCCCGAAGGGCAGCCCGGCGCGGAGCGCGGCGATGCGGTCGACCTGCTCCTGCACTTCGGCGAGCGTGGCCACCACGGCCAGACCGGCGGGGGTGGCCGCCGCGGTCTGGACGCCCGCCCGCGCGACATGGGCCATGACCTCGGAGTGGCTGGTGCCGGGAAGGGCGCTGCCGCCGTCGAGTTCGACCGCGCCGAAGGCCCAGAAGGTCATCTCCACCGTGTACGGGCGCCCCTTGGCACGCAGCGTGCCTGCCGCGCCGTTGCGGGGATTGGAGAACGGGCCGGCCCCGTGCTCGGCACGTATCGCGTTGGCCCGCTCGAACTGCTCAGCCGTCAGCAGGACTTCGCCGCGCACCTCGAAGGAGGCGTCCGTGGCCAGCTCCCTGGGCAGCCCGGCGATCGTGCCGATCGCGTGCGAGACGTCCTCGCCGCCGGTGCCGTTGCCCCGGGTGACGAGCTGGACCAGCCGGCCCCCGCGGTACCGCGCGGCCAGCGAGGCCCCGTCCAGCTTCGGTTCGACCGCGTACCCGCCCATGACCGGGGCCCCGAGCCGCCGGAGCACCGAGGCCTCCCAGTCGAGCAGGTCCTGCGGGCTGAACACGTTGCCCAGCGAGAGCATCGCGGCGGTGTGCGCCACGTCCCCGGCAGGTACGGCCCCGCCCGCCACCTTCCCCGTCGGTGTGGCGGGGTCGGTGTGCTCCGGGTAGCGCTCCTCGTAGGCCTTTATCAGGCCGAGGAGGAGGTCGAACGAAGCGTCGTCCAGGGCGGATTCCCCGGAGCCGTAGTACGCGGCCGAGGCCCTCAGGGCGGCGCCGATCGCGTCGGCGTACTCGTCGCGGTCGGCCAGGGCGGGAGCGGTGGTCGTCGTCATGTCCTGATCTTCGCGCAGGGGTCTGACAACGGCCCTGCGACGGCGGGTGCGTGGACGCGGTGGTGCGATGTGCATAAAGATGCTTGATGGGGTACGACTTCGAGCATCTTCCTTCAGGAATTCCCGGCGGAGCGCTATCTTGCCAGGTGCATGCCAAAGCGGTGTGTCCGCGATCCGGACCGCACGAGGAGCTGCCCCATGAGACTGCCAGGCATCCCCAGGACCCCAGGACGCCAGGGCCGCCCGGCCCGCACTCCCCGGCGGCGGCGCATCCCCGCCGCCCTGCTCGCCGCCGCCCTCGCCGTCGGCGGCCTGTCCGCCGCCGGACCGGCCGCCCCGCCCGCCGCCGCGTCCCCCGCCGCGCCCGCGGCCACGGCGGGCAACGTCACCGGCTTCAGCCAGGCCGGGAACACCTTCACCGTCACGGCCTCCAGCGGAGCCAAGGCCCGTGTGGTCGTCGCCCGCGCCGACATCTTCCGGCTCTGGCTCTCGCCCGACGGTGCCTTCACCAACGACCCCGCCGGCAGCGACCTCGCCCCCACGACCGACTTCGGCTCCGTCACGACGAACTGGGCCGACGCGGGCACCTACTACCGGATCACCACCGCGGCCCTGTCCATCCGGGTCAACAAGTCGCCCCTCCAGTTCTCCGTCTACCGGGCCGACAACACCACCCCCGTCTGGCAGGAGACCCAGCCCACCAGCTGGACCGGCAGCCAGACCACCCAGTACCTGGCCCGGGGGGCGGACGAGCAGTTCTACGGCACCGGCCTGCGCCTGGGCGAATGGGCGCTGCGCGGCAAGACCGTCCCCGTCGCGGTCGACAACAAGTGGCGCGAGAACACCAACGCCAGTCCCGCCCCCTTCTACATGTCGACCAACGGGTACGGCGTCATGCGCAACACGTGGGCGCCGGGTTCCTACTCCTTCAACGCCCCCACCGCCCTGACGCACGACGAGAAGCGCTTCGACGCCTGGTACTTCACCGGTGACTCCCTCAAATCGGTGCTCGACGCGTACACCGACGTCAGCGGCAAGCCGTTCATGGCGCCGATGTGGGGCTTCGAACTGGGCAACGCCGACTGTTTCAACGCCTCCAACCCCGACTACCAGGGCGACCACAACCGCGCCCGCCACCAGACCACCCCCGACGTCGTCGGGTACGCGGCCGACGCCCGAGCCGCCGACATGCCCTCGGGCTGGTTCCTGCCCAACGACGGCTACGGCTGCGGCTACACCGCGCCCCTCAAGTCGACGGTGGACGCGCTGAAGGCCAAGGGCTTCCAGACCGGTCTGTGGACCTCCACCGGCCTCGGCTCCATCGCCGACGAGGTGGGCACGGCCGGGAGCCGCGGCGTGAAGACGGACGTGGCCTGGATCGGCAGCGGCTACAAGTACGCCTTCAACGGGGTGCAGCAGGCCGTCGACGGCATCGAGAAGAACTCCGACGCCCGGCGCTACGTCTGGACCGTCGACGGCTGGGCCGGTACCCAGCGCAACGCCGTCGTGTGGACCGGCGACACCTACGGCACCTGGGACGACATGCGCTGGCACGTCCCCGCCATCGCCGGCGCGGGCCTGTCCGGCATCAACTACGCCTCCGGCGACGTCGACGGCATCTTCGGCGGCAGCCCCAAGACGTACACCCGGGACCTCCAGTGGAAGGCCTTCACCCCCGCCTTCATGACCATGTCCGGCTGGGGGGCGGTCAACCCGGCCGCCGGCTACCAGGACAAGCAGCCCTGGCGCTTCGCCGAGCCGTACCTCTCCATCAACCGCAAGTACCTCCAGCTCAAGATGCGGCTGATGCCGTACCTCTACACGATGAGCAAGGCCGCCAACGAGACCGGCGTGCCCAGCACCCGTGCGATGGTCCTCGAATACCCCGACGACCCGGTGGCCCGCGGGAACCTCACCAGCGGCCAGTTCATGGCCGGGGACTCCCTCCTGGTCGCACCCGTCGTCTCCGACACCGACGTCCGGGACGGGATCTACCTCCCCGCCGGCACCTGGACGGACTACTGGACGGGCCGTACCTACGCGGGCCCGGGCTGGCTGAACGGCTACCGCGCCCCGCTGGACACACTGCCCCTCTTCGTCAAGGGCGGCGCGATCGTGCCGATGTGGCCGCAGATGAACTACACCGGTGAGAAGCCGGTCTCCACCCTCACCTACGACATCCACCCCCGCGGCAACTCCTCCTTCAGCCTCTACGAGGACGACGGCCGCACCCGCGCCTACCAGTCCGGGGCCTACGCCCGCCAGCAGGTGGACGTCACCGCCCCGGCGGCGGGATCCGGCACCGTCACCGTCTCCGTCGGAGCCTCCACCGGCAGCTACACCGGCAAACCGGCCTCCCGCGGCTACGAGTTCACCCTTCACGTGGCCTCCGCGCCCACCGGCCTCACCGCCGACGGAGCCGCACTGACGCGCCTGACCTCCAAGTCCGCCTATGACGCGGCCACGTCCGGCTGGTTCTTCGACCCCTCCGACCGCTCGGGCGTCCTGTGGGTCAAGACGGGTACGAAGACGGGCGCGTTCAGCGTCTCGGCCACCGGCACCGGCATCCCGCCGGCGGGCGCCCTGCCCACGTCCGCCCCCATCGCCCAGTCGGGCTGGTCCCTGGTCTCGGCGGACAGCCAGGAGAGCAGCGCCGAGAACGGGGCCGCCACCAACGCCTTCGACGGGAACCCGGCCACCCTGTGGCACACCGCGTGGTCGTCCGCGAAGCCCGCCCCGCTCCCGCACGAGATCCAGATCGACCTCGGGGCCCGCTACGCGGTGGACGGCCTCGGCTACCTTCCCCGCCAGGACGGCGGGGTCAACGGCCGCATCGGCGGGTACGAGGTCTACGTCTCCGACACCACCGCCGACTGGGGCTCACCCGTGGCGAGCGGCACCTTCGCCGACACCGCCGCGGCCAAGACCACCGCCCTGTCCGTGAAGAGCGGCCGCTACCTGCGCCTGAAGGCACTCACCGAGGCCGGTGCCCGCGGCCCGTGGACCAGCGCCGCCGAGATCACCCTCACCGGCCGCCCGGCCCCGTTTCCGGCCGACGCCACCCTCGTCAACGCCGCCTCCGCGAGCTGCGTGGACCTGCCGCACAGCGCCACCACTCCGGGCACCGAACCCACCCTCTACACCTGCCACGGCGGCCCCAACCAACGCTGGACCCTCCAGTCCGACGGCCGCCTCACCGGCCTCGGAGGCGTCTGCCTGGACGCCGCGAACGCCTCCCGCGTGAGCATCCGGACCTGCGACGGCAGCGCCGGCCAGTCCTGGCAGGCGGGTCCCCAGAGCAGCCTGCGCAACGTCGGCCAATGCCTCACCCCGGCCGGTGCCGCCACCGCCAACGGTACCGTCCTCACCCGCGCCGCCTGCGACAACACCCCCGCCCAGCGCTGGACCTTCACTCCCTGACCGCGCTCACCCGCCGAGCACGGCCTGGCACTCCCGCCAGGCCGGCTCGCTCAGCAGACCCCGGAACCGGCCGAAGAGGGAGAGCAGTTCGCCGCCCCACGCCTCCCGGAAGGCGGGGTCGGTCCGCGCGAGATCGAGCTCGTTGGCGGCGGACAGCTCGGCGAAGTCCCGGCGCAACTGCGGGGCGGGGGAGTGGACGAGGCCGGTGAACCGGTCCCGTACGGCCGACTCCCCCTCGCCGAGCACCGGATAGGACGCCGCCCGGTCGAAAGAGGCGTAGAAGTACACGACGGCCTCGGCCTCGGCGCCGATGACCGCGGCCAGTTCGGCCCGCCGGGCGACCGGCAGCAGGGCGGTGGCGAAGCCGTCCGTCCCGTAGAACGCGTGGCACAGGCCGGCCTGTTGGAGCGCGGGCCGTGCTCCCCAGGCGGCGAGCAGCTCCCGTACGCGTCCCAGGTGGGCGAGGAGGGTTCCGCCGGGATGCGCGACGCGCTCGGCGCCGAGCTCCCGGAGCCATGCGACGGCTTCGTCCGGCACGGGACACGTCCCTTCGGGGGGTGGTGGTGGGTCGGCACCCGTCCCCGCCGTCGCCTGGGGTCCGGACCGTGGCGACGGCGGGGACGGGTTGCCGCCCGGGCCCTGCACCGATCTTGATCCAGCCCAAGTCCCAAGTCAATCCACCGATTTGCTCCCCACATCCAAGGGATACCTTGGATGTCGTGACCCTCGACGATCTCCGCGTGTTCGTGGCCGTCTGCCGCGCGGGCAGCCTCAGCGCCGTCGCCCGCGACCTCGGCCGCACCCAGTCGGCCGTCAGCCAGCACGTCCGCCGCCTGGAGAAGCAGACCGGCGCGAGCCTCCTGGAGCGCCACGCCCGCGGGGTCGTGCCCACCGAGGCGGGCCGCATCCTCCAGGCAGCCGCCGCCGACGGCATCGCGGGCCTCGATGGCGCCCTGCGCCGCCTGGACGACCTCGTACGGGGAGGAGGCGGCTCGGTGCGCGTCACCACCGGCGCGACCACCGTGCGGCACTTCATGTCCGAGGCCGTCGTCACCTTCCGCCGCCGGCACCCCGAAGTGAGCCTGGAGTTCCAGACGGAGAACTCCAGCCGCAGCTGTTTCGACGCCCTCGCCGCCGACGACCTCGACCTCGCCTGGATCACCATCGGCGCCCCGGTCCGCGGCATCGAGCAGCGTCCCGTCATGGCACTGCCCTGGGTGCTCGCGGTCGGCGCCGACGACCCGCTCGCCGCCCGCGCCCGGATCGACCCCGCCGACCTCGCCGGAATCCGCCACATCCGGCTGCCGGAGAACTCCGCCTCCCGCGCGCACCTGGACGCGGCCTTCGCGGAATTCGGCATCCGGGTGAGCTCGGACACCAGCGTCGCCGACTGGGACACCGCCCTGCTGCTCGCCGAACTAGGCCTGGGCCACGCCGTCGTACCCGCGCTGCCAGGCTGGCGGGTCCCCGGCACCGACGGGCCGCTGCGCCTGGTCCCCGTCCCCGGCCTGCCGCCCCTCAAGGTCGGCTGGGCGGTCCGCCGCTGGGCCGCCCTTACCCCGCTGGCCCGCGGCTTCGCCGACGAGGTCGCCCGCAGCTGCACGGCCCGCGCCGCGGCCGGGCAGGAGTGACGCCGGCAGCAGCCCCGCGGCGGCCAGCAGGGCCAGGGCCGTCGGCGAGGAGCCCGTCACCCCCGCGCCCGCGGCGACGGCGATCCCGAGGGCCGGGCCGATGTTCGCGGCCGTCTGCTTGAGCCCGCCGACCACACCCGCGTACCCGGCCGGGGCCTCCCCGACCACGGTCCCGGTGGCGGTGACCATCACGGTGGTGAACCCGGCGCCGAGCAGCGCGAATCCGAGCGCCGAGGCGGGCTCGGCGTCGAGCATCGCGATGCCGAGCACGACCAGCGCGGTACCGGTCAGCGCGGTCGGCCGCGGTCCCTGCCGGCGCGACGCCAGCCCCGCCACCGGCGCCCCTGCGACCATCAGCGCGGTCAGCGGCAGCACCCGCAGCCCGGTGTCGAGCGGGTCCAGCCCCTGTACGTCCTGGAGTCGGAAGGTCGCCGTGAACAGCGTGCCGAACAGCCCGGCGGAGACGGCGAGCAGTAGCGCCATCGAGGCCGCCACCGGCCGCGACCGGGCCACGGCGGGCGGTACGAGCGGCAGCGCGGCGCGCCGCTCGCGGCGCAGGAACAGGATCCCGAGCACGGCGGCGCCGCCGAACCCGAGCAGCGTCGGCGTACCGGTCCAGCCGTGCGCCGGCACACCGACCAGCGCGTGCACGAAGACGGCGAGGGACGCCGCCAGCAGGGCCGCGCCGGTGAGTTCGAGCCGCCCGGGCTCCGCGCGGGGCGGCGCCGGCGCCCGTACGGCGAGCGTCAGCACGGCGATGGCCAGCGCGAGCGGCACGTTGACCGCGAACACGGCCCGCCACCCCCACTGCGCGACCAGCACGCCCCCGAGCAGCGGACCGGCCGCCGCGGCCAGCCCGATCGCACCGGTCCGCACCGCGATCGGCGTGGCCAGCCGGTCGGGCGGGTACGCGAGCCGCAGCAGCGCCAGCGTCGCTGGCTGGAGCAGCGCCCCGAACACGCCCTGCACGGCGCGCAGTGCGATCACCCAGCCCACGCCGGGCGCGAAGGCGATGCCCGCCGAGGCCGCGGCGAATCCGAGGACTCCGGTGAACAGCAGCCGCTGGTGCCCGTACCGGTCGCCGAGCCGCCCGGCGACGACCAGGAAGGCGGCCACGGCCAGCAGATAGGCCGTGCTGGTCCACTGGACCTCGGCCACGCTCGCCCCGAGACCACGCCGCAGGCTCGGCTGCGCCACCGTCAGCACGGTGCCGTCCAGGGCGACGAGCGCGGCCCCCGAGACGCTGACGGCCAGCGCCAGACGCCGCCTCACGAGGACTCCGGAGCCGGACCGAGGTGCGCGTCGAGGGCGGCGTCGACGATCCGGTCCACCGTCGCGGCGGGCAGGACCAGCGGCAGACTGCCCCACGCCCACAGCTGCGCCACGCCGTGCAGGTTGGCCCACAGCGCGGCCGCGGTGACCTCGGGGTCGTCCGCCCCGCAGCGGGAGACGAGGGTGGCGAGCAGCTCGAACAGCGGCCGTGTCGACTCCCGCAGCCGTGGTCCGCCCGACGGCTCCTGGCCGGTGCTGTCCAGCAGCTCGTGCCGGAACATCAGCTCGAACATGCCGCGGTGCTCCAGCGCGTAGCCCACGTACGCGCCCCCCAGCGCCCGCACCCGCTCGCGCGGCGACGCGGCCCCGGCGCTCGCCGCCGCGAACCGGGCGCCGAGGTCGGCGAACCCGCGCCGGGCGATGGCCGACAGCAGCGCCTGGTGGGTGGGGAAGTAGCGGCGCGGCGCGCCGTGGGAGACCCCGGCCCGGCGGGCGATCTCGCGGAGCCCCAGCGCGGAACGCCCCTCGGTCAGTACGAGTTCCACGCCGACGTCGATCAACCGCTCGCGGAGCGGGCCCTCCTGGCTCTCCTGTGTCATAGACACTGTCTACCAAGATTCCTAGACAGTGTCTACTCGTCGGCGGTGGAGAGCCGGGAACCGCGGCATCCGGGTGTCGGCCTCCGGGACGCCGCGCTGCGGCCGAGTGGCCCCCGCCAGGGCCGCTTTCGAGTGACACCGCCGCTCGGCGGCGGGCGCGGCCCCGTCGGCGTCGCCGACCATCTCAGGCGGCCGGTCATGACGATTTCGAGGTCCCGCCCGGTCACGATCAGCCGGGGCGCCCAGGCGTCGCGGCTCCGGGCCGCCGCTGGGAGATCACGTGCACGTCCTGCTCGTCGCGAGCGCGTTCAACAGCCTCACCCAGCGCGTCCACGCCGAACTGCGGGACCGCGGTCACAGCGTGGCCGTCGAACTCGCCCTGCCCCATGTCCCGCTCGCCGACGCCGTCCGCCGCCACCGGCCCGACCTCGTCCTCGCGCCGATGCTGCGGACCGCCGTCCCCGAGGAGGTCTGGGCCGCGCACACCTGCCTGATCGTCCACCCGGGACCGGTCGGCGACCGCGGTCCCTCCTCCCTCGACTGGGCGATCCACGAGCAGGTGACCCGATGGGGCGTCACCGTCCTGCAGGCCGAGGCCGAGATGGACGCCGGCGCCGTCTGGGCCCACGTCGAATGCCCCGTACCGCCGGTGGGCAAGAGCGACCTCTACCGCGGTGAGATCGCCGACGCGGCGCTGGAAGCCGTACACCTCGCCGTCGACCGCTTCGCCTCCGGCACCTACACCCCCCGGCCGCAGGCCGCCGGACATCCGCGCCCCGCCCTGCGCCAGGAGCACCGCCGGATCGACTGGGAGGCCGACTCCACCGAGCGCGTCCTGCGCGCCCTGCGCGCCGCCGACTCACAGCCCGGCGTACGGGACGAACTGCTCGGCGCCGAGTGGTTCCTGCACGGCGGCCACGCCGAGGACCGCCTGCGCGGCCGCCCCGGGGAACTGCTGGCCACCCGGGCGGGCGCGATCTGCCGGGCCACCGCCGACGGCGCCGTCTGGATCCCCGAACTCCGGGCCCCGCGCGCCCCGGGCGGACCCGCCGCCCCCAAACTTCCCGCCACCGTGGCGCTCGCCGGCCGGCTGCCGGCACTGCGGGAACACCCCGCCCCGCTCCACACCGACCCGCGCCGGCGCACCTGGTCCGACATCGGCTACCGGGAAGAGGGCCAGACCGGCTTCCTGTCCTTCTCCTTCCCCGGCGGCGCCATGAGCACCGCCCACTGCCGGCGCCTGCTGAACGCCTACCGGATCGCCTGCACCCGCCCCACCACCGTCCTCGTCCTCGGCGGCGGACGGGACTTCTTCTCCAACGGCATCCACCTGGGCGTCATCGAGGCGGCCGCCGACCCGGCCGAGGAGTCCTGGGCGAACATCAACGCCATGGACGACTTGGTCGAGGCCGTGCTCACCACCACCGACCGGCTCGTCGTCGCCGCCGTCGGCGGCAACGCCGCCGCCGGAGGCGCCGTCCTCGCCCTCGCCGCCGACGAGGTCTGGTGCCGCTCCGGCGTGGTGCTCAACCCGCACTACCGCCTGATGGGGCTGCACGGCTCCGAGTACTGGACCTACACCCTGCCGCGCCGCGTCGGCACCGGCGTCGCGGACCGCCTCACGTCCGAGGCCCTGCCGCTGAGCGCCGAGGCCGCGCACCGGCTCGGGCTGGTCGACCGTACGGTCCGCTGCGCGCCCCAGGCCTTCGCCGCGGAGACGGCGCGGCTGGCGGCCCATCTGGCCGCCCTGCCCGCGACCGCCTCCCGGATCGCCCGGAAGAAGGCGCACCGCGACCGCGACGAGGCGCAGAAGCCCCTGGCCGCCTACCGGGAGGCCGAGCTGGCCCTGATGCGGCAGACCTTCTTCGACCCGGACGCCCCCTACCACGCCCTGCGCCGCGCCTTCGTCCGCAAGGAGCGGGCGACCGCGACACCGCCCCATCTGGCCCGTTCCGCGGCGGGGCGGCACACTGCCCCGCCGCCCTCCCGGCAGCGCCCGGTCACTGGACTGGCCGCACATGACGCGGCACGCGGAGCCGCGGGCTGTTAGCAAGAAAGGCGAGGCAGCAAACGCCGCCTCGCCCCCTAGTCCGCCCCGAGCCCCTCCCCAAGGAGGCATCCTCATGGATCCAGCGACGTCGGCCCCTGTGGAAGACCCTCCGATCCACATCCTCTGGATCAACGCGGGACTGAGCTGTGACGGCGACTCCGTCTCCCTGACAGCGGCGATGCAGCCCAGCATCGAAGAGATCGTGACGGGCGTACTGCCCGGACTGCCCAAGATCCAGGTGCACTGGCCCCTGATCGATTTCGAATGCGGCCCGGTCGGCGGCGCGGACACGTTCATCGAGTGGTTCTTCAAGGGCGAGCGGGGCGAGATCGACCCGTTCGTGCTGGTCGTCGAGGGCTCGATCCCCAACGAGAAGATCAAGCCCGAGGGCTACTGGTGCGGATTCGGCGACGACCCGGAGACCGGTCAGCCCATCACCACCAGCGAGTGGATCGACCGGCTCGCCCCCAAGGCCCTCGCCGTCGTCGCCATCGGCACCTGCGCCACGTACGGCGGCATCCACGCCATGGAGGGCAACCCCACCGGCGCCATGGGCGTGCCCGACTACCTGGGCTGGAACTGGACCTCCAAGGCCGGCATCCCGATCGTGTGCGTGCCGGGCTGCCCGATCCAGCCGGACAACTTCTCCGAGACCCTGACCTACCTGCTCTACCAGGCGGCGGGCTCGGCCCCGATGATCCCGCTCGACGACAAGCTGCGCCCGACCTGGCTGTTCGGCGCCACCGTCCACGAGGGCTGCGACCGCGCCGGCTACTACGAGCAGGGCCAGTTCGCCGAGACCTACGACTCGCCCGAGTGCCTGGTCAAACTCGGCTGCTGGGGTCCCGTCGTCAAGTGCAACGTGCCCAAGCGCGGCTGGATGAACGGCATCGGCGGCTGCCCCAACGTCGGCGGCATCTGCATCGCCTGCACGATGCCGGGCTTCCCCGACAAGTTCATGCCCTTCATGGACGAGCCTCCCGGCGCCAAGGTGTCGACCAAGGCCAGCGGCGCGTACGGGGCCGTCATCCGCAGGCTCCGCTCGATCACCGCGCACACGGTGGACCAGGAGCCCAAGTGGCGCCGCAGCGGCCAGAGGCTGACCACGGGCTACCGCCCGCCCTGGTGACGGACCCGCAGGTCCTCACCTCGCTCACGAACTCCGTACAGAAGAAGGGTCACGGCAGACACGATGGCACCGAAGACGAAGGCGGCCGGTGACGGCAGCGGCCTGGTGGAGATGGCCTGGGATCCGATCACCCGGATCGTGGGCAGCCTCGGCATCCACACGAAGATCGACTTCAAGCAGAAGCGGGTCGCCGAGTGCTACAGCACCTCGTCGGTCTTCCGCGGCTACAGCGTCTTCATGCGCGGCAAGGACCCCCGCGACGCGCACTTCATCACCAGCCGCATCTGCGGGATCTGCGGCGACAACCACGCCACCTGCTCCGTGTACACGCAGAACATGGCCTACGGGGTGAAGCCGCCCCACCTCGCCGAGTGGATCATCAACCTGGGCGAGTCGGCGGAGTACATGTTCGACCACAACATCTTCCAGGAGAACCTGGTCGGGGTCGACTACTGCGAGAAGATGGTCCGCGAGACCAACCCCGGGGTCCTGGAGCTCGCCGAGCGCACCGAGGCCCCGCACGCCGGCGACCACGGCTACCGGACCATCGCCGACATCATGCGCTCCCTCAACCCCATCGAGGGCGAGTTCTACCGCGAGGCCCTCCAGGTCAGCCGCTACACCCGGGAGATGTTCTGCCTGATGGAGGGCCGCCACGTGCACCCCTCCACGCTCTACCCGGGCGGCGTGGGCACCATCGCCTCCGTCCAGCTCTTCACGGACTACATGAGCCGCCTGATGCGCTACGTGGAGTTCATGAAGAAGGTCGTGCCGCTCCACGACGACCTCTTCGACTTCTTCTACGAGGCCCTGCCCGGGTACGAGGAGGTCGGCCGGCGCCGCGTGCTGCTCGGCTGCTGGGGCGCGCTCAACGACCCCGAGCACTGCGACTTCACGTACGCCAACATGTCCGACTGGGGCCGGAAGATGTTCGTCACCCCGGGTGTGATCGTCGACGGCAAGCTGGTCACCAACGACCTCACCGAGATCAACCTCGGCATCCGCATCCTGCTCGGCAGCTCGTACTACGACGACTGGGCGGGCCAGGAGCAGTTCGTCACGCACGACCCGCTCGGCAACCCGGTGGACCCCCGCCACCCGTGGAACCAGCACACCATCCCCGCCCCGCAGAAGCGGAACTTCGACGACAAGTACAGCTGGGTGATGTCACCGCGCTGGTTCGACGGCAAGGACCACCTCGCGCTCGACACCGGAGGCGGCCCCATCGCGCGCCTGTGGTCCACGGCCCTGTCCGGGCTCGTCGACGTCGGCTACGTCAAGGCCACCGGGCACAGCGTGGTCATCAACCTGCCGAAGACGATGACCAAGCCCGAGACGCGCTTCGAGTGGCAGATCCCGAAGTGGAGCAACGCCCTGGAGCGCAACCGCGCCCGCACCTACTTCCAGGCGTACGCCGCCGCCATCGCCCTGCACTGCGCCGAGAAGGGCCTCGCCGAGGTCCGCGCCGGACGCACCCAGACCTGGGAGAAGTTCGAGGTGCCGGACGAGTCCATCGGCGTCGGCTTCACCGAGGCCGTACGGGGCGTGCTCTCGCACCACATGGTGATCCGCGACGGCAAGATCGCCAACTACCACCCCTACCCGCCGACCCCGTGGAACGCCAGCACCCGCGACACCTTCGGCACGCCCGGACCGTACGAGGACGCCGTCCAGAACACCCCGATCTTCGAGGAGAACACCCCGGAGAACTTCAAGGGGATCGACATCATGCGCGCCGTGCGCAGCTTCGACCCCTGTCTGCCGTGCGGAGTCCACATGTACGTGGGCGGCGGCAAGACGGTGAAGTCGATGCACGTGCCCACCGGCCTGAGCGGACTGGGCGGATGAGCGCGGCCGTCGACGCCCGGCTGGCCGGGCAGCGGGTCGAGGAGGTCCTCGACCGGCTGGCCGCCACCGGCGACCGGGCGGCCTGCGAGGCCGCCGAGGAACTCGTGCGCGTGCTCATGGACTTCTACGGCGCCGGACTCGCCCGGATCGTCGAGCGGCTCGGCGGCGGCCCGCTCGAAGGGGTGCTGGACGACGAGCTGGTGGCGAGCCTGCTCTCGCTGCACGGTCTGCACCCCGAGGACGTCCACACGCGGATCGCACGCGCCCTGGACGCCGCGGAGGACCCCGTGGAACTGCTCGGCTTCGAGGAGACCACCGGCGTGCTGCGGCTGCGTCCCCGGGCCGCCGCCACCGGATGCGGCTGCGGCGGCAGCGGCCCGGAAACCGTCCGGCGGACGCTGGAGGACGCCCTGGTCTGCTTCGCCCCGGAGGTGACCGGGGTGGAGATGGAGCCCGCCGCCGCCCCCGGACCGCCCCTGCTCCAGATCGGCGTCCGGCCGCACACCCCGGTCCGGGTGCCGTGACGGGGCCCGCAGCCGCGACGGACCTGCGGCGCGGCCTGCGCCGGTTCACGGGCCCGCGCCCGCCCCGGCCGGAGCGCTGCGAACTCTGCGCGGTGGCGGTGCCCGAGGACGGCCACCGCCACCTGGTGGAGACCGAGAAGCGGACGCTGGTCTGCGCCTGCACCGCCTGCGCCCTGCTGTTCGACCGGCCGGGCGCGGCCACCGGGCGGTACCGGACCGTTCCGGACCGCTACCTCGCCGACCCCGGCCACCGGCTCGACGAGGGCGCCTGGGAACGGCTCCAGATCCCGGTCTCCGTGGCGTTCTTCTTCCGTAACGCCGCCCTCGACCGGCTGGTCGCCCTCTACCCGAGCCCGGCCGGAGCCACCGAGAGTGAACTCGACCCCGCGACCTGGGAATCCGTACTGGGCGCGAGCCGGCTGTCCGAGCTGCTCGAACCCGACGTGGAGGCGCTGCTGCTGCGCCGCTCGGCGGGACGCACCACCTGCCATCTGGTGCCGATCGACATCTGCTACGAGCTGGTGGGACGGATGCGGCTGCTGTGGCAGGGCTTCGACGGCGGCGCCGAGGCCCGGGCTGAGCTGGACGCCTTCTTCGAGCGGGTGGAGCGGCGGGCCCGGGCCGTGGCGGAGGACGGAGTCCGATGACGGACCTCGCCTTCACCTGCACCGGCGTGCGCGCCGACCCCTACGCGGCCGGTCCCACCCTCGTCTTCCGGCTGCGGATCACCGCAGCCGGGGACGCCCGGGTCCACGCCCTCGCCCTGCGCTGCCAGATCCGCATCGAACCGGCCCGCCGGAGCTACGGCCCCAAGGAGGCCGACGGCCTCGCCGACCTGTTCGGCGAGCGCGCCCGGTGGGGCACCACCCTGCAGCCCGTCCAGTTCGCCCAGGTCGCCGTCATGGTGCCCAGTTTCACCGGGGAGACCGAGACCGAACTGGTCGTGCCCTGCACCTACGACATGGACATCGCGGCGACCCGGTACTTCGACGCCCTGGAGGACGGGGAGGCGCCGCTGCTGATGCTGTTCTCCGGGACCGCCTTCACCGGCGCCGGCGGTTTCCGCGTCGAGCCCGTGCCCTGGGACCGCGAAGCCTCGTACCGGATGCCCGTGAACGTCTGGCGCGACATGGTCGAGCAGCACTTCCCGGGCTGCGGCTGGCTGCGGCTGCCCCGCGACACCATGGCAGAACTGCTCGCCTTCCGCTCGCGGCACGCCCTCGCCTCCTGGGAGTCGACCGTACGGGCCCTGCTCGACGCGGCCACCCCCGCCGAACCCCCGCCGCCGCCCGTCCGGTTCGGCTCCGTACCGCCCCGTGTCACCGAGAGGACCGCGACATGACCACGACGGCCACGACGGCCGCGGCGGACCCCCGCTTCGCCACCGCCCGGCAGGTGGCCGACGCCGTCCTCTTCGAGGGGTACGTGCTCTACCCGTACCGCGCCTCGGCCGCCAAGAACCGGCTGCGCTGGCAGTTCGGCGTCCTGGTACCGCCCGAGTGGGGACAGGCCCACGACGAGCACGCGCACCAGCAGACCGAGATCCTGATGGAGCCCAGGGGCGAGGCGAGCCTCTCCGTGGAGCTGCGCTTCCTGCACGCCCGGCGCCGCACCGTCCAGCGGGCCGGGGACGGCGGCACCTTCACGGAGGTCGCCGAACTCCACCTGGACGACCGGGTCCTCGTCCCCTGGGACGAGGGCACCGAGGAGCGCGTCGAGCTGTCCGCGACGACGGCCGAGCTGGTGGGCGAGGGCATCACCCTCCCGTTCCGCCGACCCGCCCGCGAGGACACCGAGGACGTGCTCGACGCCCAGGGCCGCACCGTGGGCCGCCTGGTGCGGCGCAGCGAGGAGATCGTCGGAGTCGTGCGGCTGCGGGCCACCGAAGTGCCCGTACCCTACCGGGTGTTCAAGCTCACCGCGGTCGTGGAGAACGCCAGCCCCTGGACACCTCGGCCCGGTTCGGACGACCGCGACGCCGCGCTGCCCCATTCGCTGGTCGCCGCCCACCTGCTGCTCGGCCTGGACTCCGGTTCCTTCCTGTCCATGACCGACCCGCCCGAGTGGGCCAAGGGCGCGGTCGCCTCCTGCGTCAACCGGCACACCTGGCCCGTACTGGCGGGTGAACCCGGCCGCGCCGACGTGGTCCTGTCCTCTCCGATCATCCTGGAGGACCACCCGGCCATCGCCCCCGAGAGCGCCGGCGCCATGTACGACGCCACCGAGATCGACGAGATCCTCGCCCTGCGCACGGCCGCCCTCACCGAGCAGGAGAAGCGCGAGGCGCGCGGTACGGACGACCGCGCCGCCGCCGTGATCGACCTGGCCGACTCCATGCCGCCCGAGGTGCTGGAGCGCCTGCACGGAGCGGTCCGCGCCCTGCGCGAGATCACCGACCCGGGCGCGGCGCCGCCGGACGTACCCGAACTGATCACGGAACTCCCGGACGAGGAAGCGGTGTTCAGGCCGGACACGCCCTGGTGGGACCCGGCCGGGGGCGACACCGCCGACCCGGCCCGCGACCGGATCACGATCGACGGCGTACCGGTGGGCGTGGGCAGCCGCGTCCTCCTCCGCCCGGGCCTGCGCCGCACCGACGCCCAGGACCTGTTCCTCCAGGGCATGGCCGCACGGGTCGAGGCGGTCCTGCACGACGTCGACGGGGGAGTGCACCTCGCCGTGACCGTCGAGGACGACCCGGGCGCGGACATCCGCCGCGAGCAGGGCAGATTCCTCTACTTCCAGCCCGACGAGCTCACCCCGCTGGAGGACGCGTGAGCGGCAGAACGCTGGTCGCCGGCATCGGCAACGTCTTCCTCGGCGACGACGGCTTCGGCGTCGAGGCCGTGCGCGGCCTGTCCGCGCACCCGCTCCCGGACGACGTCGAGGTGGTGGACTTCGGCGTGCGCGGAGTCCACCTCGCCTACCAGCTCCTCGACGGCTACGACACGCTGGTCCTGGTCGACGCCACCGCACGCGGCGGCGACCCGGGCACGCTCTACCTCATCGAGGCCGATGCGGGGGGCCCGGCCCCGCCGGGCGGCGCCGTCCTCGACGGCCACCACATGTCCCCCGACGCGGTCCTCGCGCTGCTGGACACCCTGTGCGCCGGCACCGGAAGCACCCCGCCCCGGCGGACGCTGGTCGTCGGCTGCGAACCCGCCTCGATCGAGGAGGGCATCGGCCTGAGCGCACCGGTGGCCGCGGCGGTGCCGCGCGCCGTCCGGATGGTCCTGGACCTGCTCCGGGCCGAGACCGAGACCGAGGCCGAGACCGAGCCCGCCGCTTCGACCGGATCCCCGACGGGATACGAAGCCGTCATGCCTTCCCGAGAACTGAGGAGTACCCCGTGAGCAAGGCCATCATCAGCGGCGTGACCGCCGCCATCACGGTCGTCGTACTGACGCAGCTGCTCCCCGACATCAAGCGCTACCTGCGCATGGTCCGGATGTGAGCCGGCGCCCGCCCCGGCGCCCGAATGGCGTACGGGGCGTGGCGCGCGTCGGCGTGCCCGACCGCACCGTCCCCGTCCTGCCGGTGTAATGAGCCCCGGCAGGACGGAGTCCTATGCACGAGATGTCGATCGCCACGGCCGTCGTCGGCCAGGTGGAGGAGGCGGCCCGGGCCGGCGGCGCGAGCGCCGTCACCACGGTCCGGCTCCAGGTCGGGGAGCTGGCGGGAGTGGTCCCCGACGCGCTGGCCTTCTGTTTCGAACTGGCCTGTGCCGGGACGGTGCTCGAAGGCGCCGGACTCGTCACGGAGACGGTCGCGGCCCGCGCACGCTGCGGCGCGTGCCCACGCGAGTGGCCGACCGGCATGCCCCCCGACCTGTGCTGCCCCGGCTGCGCGCGGGCCGGGGACGTGGAGCTGCTCTCCGGTCGTGAGCTGCAGATCGTCAGCGTGGACTGGGAGGACGGCCCGCCCTGCGCCCGTACCCGCGAACCGATCTCCGAGGAGGCCTGAACCATGTGCCGAGTGGTCGATCTACGGCAGGCGGTGCTCGCCAAGAACGACGAGGTGGCGGGCACCCTGCGCGCCGAACTCACCGCACGCGGAACCGCGGTCGTCAACCTGCTCTCCAGCCCGGGCAGCGGGAAGACCGCGCTGCTGGAGCGCGAACTGTTGCTCGCCCGGGAGCGGGGGGTGCCGGTGGCCGCGCTGACCGCCGACCTCGCCACCGAGAACGACGCGGTACGCCTGGCCCGTTCCGGCGTACCGGTCAAGCAGGTGCTGACCGACGGGCTGTGCCACCTGGAGGCGGGGATGCTCGGCCGGCACCTGGACGGGTGGCTGCCCGAGGACACCCGGATCCTCTTCGTGGAGAACGTCGGCAACCTCGTCTGCCCGGCCTCCTACGACCTCGGCGAGTCCCTGCGCGTGGTCCTCGCCTCGGTCACCGAGGGCGAGGACAAGCCGCTGAAGTATCCGACCGCCTTCGGGCTGGCTCAGCTGGTGGTGGTGACGAAGACCGACATCGCGGAGGCCGTCGAGTTCGACGAGGCGGCCTTCCGCGCGAACGTCCAGCGCGTCAACCCCGGCGTGGAGGTGGCGCTGACGTCCGCCCGCGCGGGGGAGGGCGTGGGCCTGCTTCTCGACCGGGCGCTGGCGGTCGGCGCGGGCGCGGCGGCGCACACGCCGGTCATGGCGCGCGATCCGCACGCACATGGACATCGGCATGGGCTTGGGCACGGACACAGTCACGGCGACGGGCACGATCACGATCACGGCGACGGGCACGGGCACGGGACCCCGCAGCCCGTGGCGCAGACCCGCTGATGGAGGCCGTCCAGCGCCGCCGCATCATCGTCCGGGGCGTGGTGCAGGGCGTCGGCTTCCGCCCGTACGTGTACACCCGTGCCACCGGCCTCGGCCTCGCCGGGCACGTCACCAACACCCCTGACGGCGTCGTCGCGGAGGTCGAGGGCAGGGCGGACGCGGTCTCGGAGTTCTGCGAGCGGCTCGCGGCGGAGGCGCCCCCGCTGGCCGTGGTGGACGCCGTCGAGCACTGCGAGGTGCCCGTGGCCGGCGGCGCCGGGTTCACCATCGTCGCCTCCCGGACCGGCGGCCCCGCCCGCACGCTGGTCTCCCCTGACGTGGCCACCTGCGCGGACTGCCTCGCCGAGCTCACCGATCCGGCCGACCGCCGCCACCGCCACCCCTTCATCACCTGCACGCACTGCGGGCCGCGCTTCACCATCGTCACCGGGCTGCCCTACGACCGCGCCCACACCACCATGGCGGGCTTCCCGATGTGCCCCGACTGCGCCCGCGAGTACGCCGACCCCGCCGACCGCCGTTTTCACGCCCAGCCGGTCGCCTGCCCGGCCTGCGGGCCCCGGCTGCGGCTCCTGGCGGGACACCCGCCCCGCGAGGTGACCGGAGCCGACCCGGTCGCCGCGGCCCGCCGGCTGCTGGCCGACGGGGCGATCCTCGCGGTGAAGGGACTCGGCGGCTACCACCTCGCCTGCGATGCCACCCGCGCCGGCGCCGTGGCGGAGCTGCGCCGCCGCAAGGACCGCGGTGACAAGCCGTTCGCGCTCATGGCCAGGGAGCTCGCCGACGTCGAGCCCCTCGCCCACATCGGCCCGGAGGAACGGGCCCTGCTCACCGGCGCGGTCAGACCGATCGTGCTGCTGCGCCGCCGGGGCGGGGACGCTCCGCGCGCCCTGGACGCCTTGGCCGAGGCAGTGGCCCCGCGCTGCCCCGACCTCGGCGTCATGCTCCCGTACACGCCCGTGCACCACCTGCTGCTCGGCCTGCCCGGCGACCCGCCGGGCCCCCGCGTGCTCGTCATGACCAGCGGGAACCTCTCCGGCGAGCCCATCGTCACCGACGACGACGAGGCCCTGGACCGGCTCGCCCACCTGGCCGACGCCTGGCTCACGCACGACCGCCCGATCCATGTGCCCTGCGACGACTCGGTCGTGCGTGTCTGCGACGGCGAGCCGCTGACCCTGCGGCGCTCCCGAGGCCACGCCCCGCTGCCCGTGCCGCTCCCGCTGCCGGTCCCGGCGACCCTCGCCGCCGGGGGAGACCTGAAGAACACCTTCTGCCTCGGCGAAGGACGCCGGGCCTGGCTGTCCGCGCACATCGGCGACATGGACGACCTCGCCACCCAGTACGCCTTCGAGCGGGCCGAGCGGCAGCTGGAGTCCATCACCGGCGTCACGCCCGCCCTGCTCGCCGCCGACCGGCACCCCGGCTACCGCTCCGGCCAGTGGGCCCGGCGTGCCGCCACCGGCCGGCCGCTCGTCCGCGTACAGCACCACCACGCGCACATCGCGTCCGCGATGGCCGAACACGGCCGGGGCGGCGACCGGAAGGTCATCGGTGTCGCCTTCGACGGCACCGGCTACGGCGACGACGGCGCGGTCTGGGGCGGCGAGTTCCTCCTGGCCGACTACGCCGGGTACACGCGCTTCGCCCACCTCGCCTACGCCCCCCTGCCGGGCGCGGACGCCGCCGTGCACCGCCCGTACCGCATGGCCCTGTCCCATCTGCGCTCTGCGGGCATCGACTGGGCGTCGGACCTGCCCTGTGTCGCCGCCTGTCCGCCGGATGAACTGCGCGTACTGCGCGGGCAGTTGGAGCGGAACCTGAACTGCGCGCCCACCTCCAGCATGGGCCGGCTCTTCGATGCCGTCTCCTCCCTGGCGGGTGTGTGCCACCGCTCGGGCTACGAGGCGCAGGCCGCGATCGAGCTGGAGTCCGCGGCGCTCACCGCCTCCGGTGCGCACGCCGGAGGCGCGTACGCCTTCGGCCTGCGCGATCCCGCGGACGGCGACGGCGACGGCGACGGCGACGGCGACGGCGACGGCGACGGCGACGGCGGCGACGCGACCGCCGCCCCCGTCACCGCCGACCCGGCGCCCGTGCTCGCCGCCGTCGTCGCCGACGTACGGGCGGGCGTGCCCACGGCGGTGATCGCCCACCGCTTCCACGCCTCCGTGGCCGCCCTCGTCGGCGAGCTCTGCGGGCTCGCCCGCGAGCGGCACGGCCTGGACACCGTCGCGCTGAGCGGCGGCGTCTTCGCCAACACCCTGCTCTCCTCGGCGTGCGCCCGCATCCTGCGCGAGCGGGGCTTCACCGTCCTGCGGCACACCCGCGTCCCGCCGAACGACGGCGGACTGTCCCTCGGCCAGCTCATGGTGGCGGCAGCGGTCCGCCCCACGCAACACCACCCCTAGCGAAGGAGAACCCATGTGCCTGGCGGTACCCGGCCGAGTGCTCGACATCGGGGAGAGGGACGGCACCCGCATGGCGACCGTCGATTTCGGCGGCGTGCAGAAGGAGGTCTGCCTGGAGTACCTGCCGGACCTCCAGGTCGGTGAGTACGCCATCGTCCACGTGGGATTCGCCCTTCAGCGCCTCGACGAGGAGTCGGCCAAGCAGACTCTCGAACTCTTCGCCCAACTCGGCATGCTGCAGGAGGAGTTCGGCGATCCCTGGGAGGCGGCCGCAGCGGCCGGAGGCGCCCCCTGGCCCTTCGACGACGAACCGGACGGCCTTGACGTTCCCGCCGGAGCGGCGCCGCACGGAGAGGTCCGGCAGGAGGAGATCCGCAAGTGAAGTACATCGACGAGTTCCAGGACCCCGAGCTCGCCCGCCGGCTGCTCGACGACATCCACGCCACCGTGACCCGCCCCTGGGCCCTGATGGAGGTCTGCGGCGGCCAGACGCACACCATCATCCGGCACGGCATCGACCAACTGCTCCCGGAGCAGGTGGAACTGATCCACGGTCCGGGCTGTCCGGTGTGCGTCACCCCGCTGGAGGTCATCGACAAGGCTCTGGAGATCGCCTCCCGTCCGGACGTGATCTTCTGCTCCTTCGGCGACATGCTGCGCGTCCCGGGCACGGGCCGCGACCTCTTCCAGGTGAGGAGCGAGGGGGGCGACGTACGGGTCGTCTACTCCCCGCTCGACGCGCTGCGGATCGCGCAGGACAACCCGGGGCGCGAGGTGGTGTTCTTCGGCATCGGCTTCGAGACCACCGCACCGCCCAACGCCATGACGGTGTACCAGGCGAAGAAGCTGGGCATCCGCAACTTCAGCCTGCTGGTCTCGCACGTCCGCGTCCCCCCGGCCATCGAGGCGATCATGCGGTCGCCGAGCTGCCGGGTCCAGGGCTTCCTCGCGGCCGGCCACGTGTGCAGCGTGATGGGCGTGGGGGAGTACCCCGAGCTGGCGGCCCGCCACCGCGTCCCGATCGTCGTGACCGGTTTCGAGCCGCTGGACATCCTCGAAGGCGTTCGCCGGGCCGTACGGCAGCTGGAGCGCGGCGAGCACACCGTCGACAACGCCTACGCGCGCGCCGTGCGCCCGGAGGGGAACCCGGCGGCCCTGGCCATGCTGGAGGACGTCTTCGAGGTCACCGACCGCGCCTGGCGCGGCATCGGCGTCATCCCGGACAGCGGGTGGCGGCTGTCGGCCCGCTACCGGGAGTACGACGCCGAGCACCGCTTCTCGGTGACCGGGATCAAGACCCTGGAGCCGGCCGAGTGCCGCAGCGGCGAAGTGCTCCAGGGGCTGCTCAAACCGCACGAGTGCGAGGCCTTCGGCACGCTGTGCACCCCGCGCAGCCCGCTCGGCGCCACGATGGTCTCCAGCGAGGGCGCGTGCGCCGCGTACTACCTGTACCGACGGCTGGAGCTCACTCCCGCCACGACCGCCGTATCGCCGGAGGCGAGCCCCGTTGCCTGAGACAACACTGCCCGGGACCGTACGGCCCGGGACCACGCTCGACATCACCGGCTGGACCTGCCCGGCCCCCCTGCGCGACCGGCCCCGCGTGGTGATGGGCCACGGCGGCGGCGGCGCGCTCTCGGCCGAACTCGTCGAGCACCTCTTCGCCCCCGCGTTCGGAGGTGAGGTACTGGCCCAGCTCGGGGACTCCGCCGCCCTGTCGCTCGGCGGAGTCCGGCTGGCCTTCTCCACCGACTCCTACGTCGTGCGGCCGCTGTTCTTCCCCGGCGGCAGCATCGGCGATCTGGCGGTCAACGGCACGGTCAACGACCTGGCCATGAGCGGGGCCGCAGCCGCCTACCTGTCCTGCGGGTTCATCCTCGAAGAGGGCGTCGAGGTCTCCGTCGTGGCGCGGGTGGCCGAAGCCCTGGGAGCGGCCGCGCGCGCGGCCGGGGTGGAAGTGGCGACCGGCGACACCAAGGTCGTCGAGTCGGGCCACGGCGACGGCGTGTACATCAACACGGCGGGCATCGGGCTGATCCCCGACGGGGTGGACCTGCGGCCCCAGCGCGTCGTCCCCGGCGACGTCGTGATCGTCAGCGGCGAGATCGGCCTCCACGGGGTGGCGATCATGAGCGTCCGGGAGGGCCTGGAGTTCGGCGTGGACGTCGAGAGCGACTGCGCGGCCCTGGGCGGTCTCGTACGAACGATGCTCGCCGTCACTCCGGACCTGCACGTCCTGCGCGACCCCACCCGCGGCGGTCTGGCGGCCTCCCTCAACGAGATCGCCGCCGCCTCCGGCACCGGCGTCGTCATCCACGAGGGCCGTGTCCCGGTCCCCGCCGCCGTCGGCAACGCCTGCGCGATCCTCGGCCTCGACCCGCTCTACGTGGCCAACGAGGGCAAGCTGGTGGCCTTCGTCCCGCGCGAGCACGCCGACGCGGTCCTCGACGCCATGCGCGCCCACCCGCTGGGCCGTCACGCGGCGGTGATCGGCGAGGCGGTCAGTGCACACCCCGGCCTTGTCGTGGCCCGCACGGGCCTCGGCGGCACCCGGGTGGTCGACCTGCCGATCGGGGAGCAGCTGCCGCGCATCTGCTGAGCCGGGCGGGGCAGGAGCGGGAAATACCGGAAACCGGTCGGCCGGGCCGCGCGGCGCGGTGCGGGTGATGATGGAAGCGGAGGGCCGCTTCGGCGAGGGCCGACCCGAGCGCGGAGGAGGTGTGCGTGCCATGACGGAGCACGATGGCGGTCCGTCGGCGCGGAAACTGGAGGAAGGCCGACTGCTCAAGGAGCTGGAGGCCATCCACCGCACGCGCCACGAGACCCTGCTGCACGGGTCGGACGACGCCCTGGTCACCCACACGCAGCGGATGAACGAGCTGGAGCGCGAGTACGTACGCCGCCACCCGCAGCGGGCCCAGACCGCCGGGCGTACCCGCTCGGGCGCCCGGGCCCGCATCACCGGGGATTAGAGCCGGGCGGAGAGCGGGGCCGGGCGTCAGTCCTCGCTGGTGTAGCGGCTGCGCGCCCACAGCGGCAGGACGAACCAGCACAGCAGGTACCACGCCAGCACCCCGGCAACCAGCCACGGCACGACGGTGTTGTCCGTGGCCACCCGCAGGATCAGGAAGAGCGCGGTCGTCAGGGTGGCCAGCAGCAGGACGAGGCCCGCGAAGGTGAGCCGTGAGGCCCAGACGACGGCCTGCGGCTTGATGCGGCGGCCCGAGACGATGCGGTGGAAGGCGACCGGTCCGATGAGCGCGCCGGTCGACAGGGACCCGAGGACGACGGTCACGATGTAGACCGTCTTCTCGGTCTGGGCCAAGCCCTGGAACTGCGGGGTGAACACCACCGTCAGGAGGAAGCCGAAGAGGATCTGCACGCCGGTCTGGGCGACGCGGATCTCCTGCACCAGCTCCTGCCACTGCCGGTCCGCGCGTTCCTGTTCGGTCTCGTTCCTGCCGTCGCCCCGTTCCGCGCCCTTGCCGTCGTCGCGCATGCGGTCTCCCGATGGGTGTGCCCACGGGGTCGCCTACCCGGGTGCCGTGCGCCCATGCCGTGCGCCAGAAGTGGGTCATGTTTGCCTCGCGTGAGACAATTTTGTATCGTTCGAGGCGAAGGAGGCTCATCGTCGTGCACGAGAACGAATTGCTGGACGGCGCGGCGCGCGTCCTCGCCGGAGATCACAGCGCCTCCATGGTGCAGATCGCCGCCGGGATCGGGACCAGCCGCGCCACGCTCAGCCGCCGCTACGCGACCCGCGAGGCCCTGCTGAAGGCGGTGGCGGTGCGGGCGATCCAGGTGGTCGACGAGTGTCTGACCCCCGCGGACCTGCCGGAGACCGCCGACGGCGCCGCATTCGACGCGGCACTGGAGGAACTGGTCATCGCCCTGATGCCCGCGGCGCACCTGTACGGCTTCACCTCGCGGGACGCCACCGTGCTCGCCGACCCCGAGTTCCGCGCCGGTGTCGACCGGCAGGACCGGCGGGCGCTGGCCTTCCTCGCCCTCGGCCAGCGGCTCGGGCGGCTGCGTACCGACCTGCCGCCGTACTGGATCTGGTACTCGCTCTGGGGTCTGCTCGACGCGGCCGCCGAGGGCGTTCGCGACGGGCACCTCGCCCCCCGGCAGATCGGCCACCTGGTCCTGACGTCCTTCGTCAGCGGGACGCGGTTCACCGCGCCCCCGCCCCCCGCGCAACCCTGATCGGAACCCCATGCACACCCCCTCGCAGGACCCCCGCCGGTGGATCGTCCTGGCGATCCTCTCCGGCAGTCTCCTGCTCATCTCCATGGACACCACGATCCTCAACGTGGCCTTCCCCTCGCTCGTCGGCGACCTCCAGCCGTCCGCCGTACAGCAGCTGTGGATCATCGACGTCTACGCCCTCGCCCTGTCCGGCCTGCTGGTCACCGCAGGCGCGCTCGGTGACCGCTGGGGCCGCAAGCGGCTGCTCATGGCCGGCTTCGGCATCTTCTCGCTCGCCTCGCTCATAGCCGTCCTCTCCACCGAGGCCTGGCACGTCATCGCGGCCCGCGCCCTCCTCGGGGTCGGTGGCGCGGCCATCATGCCCGCCACCCTGTCGATCCTGCGCAGCGTCTTCACCGACGCCAGGGAACGCGCCTTCGCCCTCGCCGTCTGGGCGGCCGTCTTCGGCGGCGGCATGGCCTTCGGTCCGGTCGTCGGCGGACTGCTGGTCCAGGACTACGGCTGGCACTCCGCCTTCCTCCTCAACCTCCCCGTCGCCGCCGTGATCACGGCGGCCGGCATGCGCTACCTCCCCGAATCGCGTGCCCCGCGCAGTACCGGCGCGTGGGACTGGTGGGGCGTCGCCCAGTCCATCGTCGGCATGCTCGCCCTCGCCGGAGGCATCAAGCAGCTCGGCAAGAGCGGCGTCGGTGACCCGCTCCCCTGGGCGCTGCTCCTGCTCGCCGCCGTCGCGCTCACCGTGTTCGTACGCCGCCAGCTGCGCGTGGACAACCCGTTGCTCCAGGTGCGGCTGTTCGCCAAGCCCGCCTTCAGCGTCGCGGCCACCGCGATCTTCCTGCCCATGGTGGGCATGGGCGCGATCCTGTTCCTGGTCACCCAGTGGTTCCAGTACGGCCAGGGCTACACCCCGCTGGAGGCCGGGCTTCGGCTGCTGCCCGCGCCGCTCGCCCTGATCTGCGCCTCGATGGCGGCCCCCGCCCTGATGCAGCGCTTCGCGATCCGGCACGTGCTGGGCGCCGGTCTGGTCGTCCTGGCCGCGGGCATGGCCATGCCCTGGACCCTCCAGCAGTTCACCGAACTCGGCTACCCCGCCTTCGCGGCAGCCCTGACCGTCATGGGCCTCGGCGCCGGCATGGCGACGACGGTCGCCTCGGTCACGCTGATCTCCGCGGCGCCCGCGGACGAGGTGTCCAGCGCCGCCGCCATCGAGGAGACCTGCTACGAACTGGGCTCGGCCATGGGCGTCGCCATCCTCGGCTCGACCGCGGCCGCGCTCTACCGGGGCAACCTGCCCGCCCTCGACCTGGACGGCCCGAGCGCCGCCGCCGTCCGGGACTCGGTCGGCGAGGCCGCCCACACCGCCGAGCGGCTGGGCGGCGCCCTCGGCCAGGCACTGCTGGACACCGCCTCGCACGCCTACACCCTCGCGATCACCCCGGCGTTCCTCATGGCCGGCGGCCTCGCGGTCACCGCCGCGGTGACGACCTGGGCGCTCATCCCGCGGGATCTCCAGCCCACCGAGAACCACTGACCCGGGCATCTCGGAACGCGGGTGCCACGGGCGCCGGGCCCAAGGTGGTCGTGCCCGGCGCCGCCCGGTGGCCCAGGCCCGTGCGGTACGCGTCCAGGGCGGCCTCCGTCCGGCCGGTCCGGCGCAGCAGGTCGCCCAGCATCCGGCACAGATCGGCCAGGTCGCCCGTGGCCCCGCTGCGTTCCAGCAGCGCCAGCGCCTGCACGTAGTGCTCCTCCGCGGATTCGGCCTCGCCCCGCTCCTCGGCCATCAAGCCGAGGAGCCGGTGCGCGCCGCCCGCGTGCACGGCGCCGTGGCTGTCCCCGAGCTCCAGCAGCGCCGACAGCAGCTCCGCGGCTTCCCCGTACCGGCCGAGCCGGCGCAGTACGTCGGCCAGCTCGACCTCCACCTGCGCCGTGTACAGGGCGGCGCGCCGGGCGGACAGCATCTCCCGGGCCGTACGCAACTCCCTCTCGGCCGAATCGAGTTCGCCGTTCTGGGCCTGTACGTAGCCGCGCATCCAGTGGCAGTGCGCCAGGTCGGTCCGCAGCCGCAGCTGCCCGTAGATCGCCTGGGCCTTGGCCAGTGAGGCGTCGGCGTCGGCCACCCGCCCCTCGGCGAGGAAGGTCCGCGCCACCTGCCGGTGCATCCCCGCCACCAGCGCCGGATCGCTGACCTGCGGGGCCAGGGCGAGGGCGAGCTCGGCCGCGTGGGCGGCGCGGGCGTGGGCGCCCATGTCCATGTACGGCCCGATCACCGCCGCGTAGAGCAGGACCAGCGCCTCGGGGTCGGCCAGTCCGCTCGTGCTCAGCTCGTCGATCGTGGACTCCAGCAGGTAGCAGGCGTAGCGCAGCTCTCCGGCGAGCAGGTGTGCGACGGCGCGGCCGCGGATGGGGCGGGCGCGGCGGGGCAGCGGCTCATCGGCCAGCAGCCGCTCGGCCGCCTCGAAGTGGCGGATCGCGCCCTGGAGTTCGCCGGATTCCAGGGCGCAGTCGCCCAGTCCGAGCAGCGCCTCCGCCTGCTCGGGGGCCAGCGCGAGTTCCTCCGCTTCGTCGAGCAGCTGCCGGTAGCGGACGGCGGCCTCGTCGGCGGCGCCGGTCGTGAGCGTCTGCTGGGCCTCGGCGAGGGCGAGCCGCACCTCGGTGGCCAGGTGCGGGGGGCGGCCGGTGGTCAGCTCCTCGTACGTGGTGCCCAGGCGTCCGGCGAGGAAGCGCAGCGCGGTCTCCGAGGGGCGGACCCTGCCCGACTCCAGCGTGGAGATGTAGGCAGGGGTGTAGTTGGGCTCTGCCAACTGTCTTTGGGTCAAGCCGAGTTCGCCGCGCATGCGCTGAACTCTGAGGCCGATACGGGCTGGTTCGTCCATGGATTCCCCCTGGTTGCTCGAACTCCCAAGTATTCAGCGGGAACAGGCCATTGCGCACGCCCCGCGCGCGACCTAATTTAAGCAACCAGTTCAACAGGCTTATTCCGATGCTTAACTTCCTTTCCAGGGGGATGACTTCATGCTTCGAGCCAGACATCCGGCCGCCCGTCCGGCCGTCCGCACCGCTCTGCGCGGAGCCGTCGCGGCGGCCTGCGCCACCGCCGTACTGGTGGCCGCCGGGCCCGCGCGCGGGGCCGACGCGCCAGCGAAGGCCGCGGTGGGGACGGGGGTGGAGGTCGAGATACCGGGGCCGGAGCACGGCGGCGACGCCGGATCCGGCCACACCCGTGTCCCGGCCGCCGGTGCCCCGGCGAAGAGCGCGGGAGGGCTCTCGGCCGCCGAGCGGGAGGCCGACGGCGAGGTCACCAAGATGATCGACAACGGCTCCACCGCCGACCGCCTCGACGTCGTCGTCATCGGCGACGGCTACACCGCTGCCGAACTGGAGCGCTTCCACGCCGACGCGCGGCAGAAATGGGACGAGGTGACGGCCGTCGAGCCGTACACCACCTACCGGAACCTCTTCAACGTGTGGACCGTCGACGCCGTCTCCCGCGAATCCGGCGTCTCAGGCGACCCGGACGCGGCCACCGTCCGCGACACCGCCCTCGGCTCGTACTTCTGGTGCGAGGAGATCGAGCGGCTGCTCTGCATCGACCAGCCCAAGGTCGACGCGTACGTGGCCAAGGCGCCGGCCGCCGACCTGGTCATCGTGCTGGCCAACAGCGCCAAGTACGGCGGAGCGGGCTACAACGAGCGCAGCGCCACCCTCGGCTACGAGGGCATCTCGACCGCTTCGGCCGGCCACGCCAAGTCCGGCCAGGTCGCCATCCACGAGACCGGCCACTCGCTCGGCAAGCTCGCAGACGAGTACTTCTACGTGGGCGTCCCGGGCTACGAGAAGTACACCGGCCCCGAGCCCGGCGAGTCCAACAGCTCCACGCTGGCCGCCGACCCGATGGCCGGACAGCGGGCCAAGTGGTACCGCTGGCTCGGCGAGCCGTCCCCGGACGGCGGCACGGTCGGCGCGTACGAGGGCGGCGGCTACTACGTCTCCGGCCTGTACCGGCCCACGGACAACTCGATCATGCGGGTCCTCGGCAAGCCCTTCAACCTCCCCGGTGTCGAGGCGATGATCGGCGGCTTCTACCAGCACGCCAGGACCGTCGCGCCGATCACCCCGACCGACCGCACCCTGCGGGCGCGCCACACCGCGAGGGCGGCCGTGCCGAAGCTGGCCGGCGCGGACGGCCGCCAGCTCGTGGTCAAGTGGTACCTGGACGGCCGGGAGCTGAAGCGGTTCGAGGGCCGGACCGAGGTGGCGGTGGCCGAACTGTGGCTGTTCGATTTCCGCACGCACCGGCTGTCGGTGACCGCGGAGGACCGCACGCCCTCGGTGCGCGACCCCAGGATCGCCCGCACCCTGAGCTCCACCGCGCAGTGGACGGTCCGGCTCTAAAGGGTGTTGCAGAAGGCTTAGTTCTGGGCATTTTGCCTGCATGGGTGGGGTGTTGCGTGCTGAGCCGGTGTGAGTGGAGACGTTCACGGGCTTGCGGATGGAGCGGTTCGCGAAGCTGGTGAAGGTGGTGCGGGAGCGGGGCGGGACGGTCCGGGTGGCGGCCCGCCGTGGTGTCTGCCGCTGGCGGACCGGGTCTTCGCCCGCATGAAGAACTGGAAGATCCTCCGCGACTGCCGCCAGAGGGGCGACGGCCCCCACCACGCCGTCCAGGCCGTCGCCACCATGCACAACCTCACCCTGGCACGGTGAAACAGCAGGCCAGACACCACCCTGGCCTGCCCGAGACAGACCTTCTGCAACGCCCTTTAGGTGTATTGACCTGAATCGTCGGTCAGAGCAGCCGCGGTCAAGGTGAGGTGCTGGACCAAGAGTGCGGCTGCGGTGTCGGCGTGGCGGGCCAGCGCCGCCTCCTCCAGCCTGCGGTGTTCCTTGGCGCCGTCCCGGCCGGGGTTGCGGTGCGCCGACGGGGTGGGCGTGCGGAAATGGCGTCCGGGCGGTCGGCGCGCGGACGAACGGGGCCGTGGTGTGGCTCCGCTGGCTCATGCGTGCTGTTTCGGGCCGTCGGCCGGACGGACCCACCCGGGCCTCGCCGTCGGGCCTGGAGCTGTCTGGCCCCGGGACCGGCCTGGCTCCGGGCGGGTCGAGGGTGTTCGATCAGGCCGTGCCGGACGCCAGTCCGGCGCGGTGGGCGAGGACGACTACTTGGACCCGGTCGCGCAGGCCGAGTTTGGCCAGGATGCGCGAGACGTAGGTTTTGATTGTTTCCGGGGCGATGAAGAGGGCTTCGGCGATCTCCGCGTTCGAAAGGCCCTCGGCCACCTGTTGGAACACGTCCAGCTCGCGCGGGGTCAGTGCCTTGACGACCGTTTCGCGTTCGGGGTTGGTGGGGCGGATGTGCTCGGCGAAGTGGCCGATGAGGTGGCGGGTGACGGCGGGAGCGAGCAGGGCCTCGCCCCGGGCCACCGTCCGGATCCCGTTGACCAGCTGGGCCGGTGGTGCGTCCTTGAGGAGGAAGCCGCTGGCTCCGGCCTTCAGGGCGTCGTACACGTACGCGTCGACGTTGAAGGTGGTGACGACCAGCACCTTCGGCGGATTCTCGGCATCGGGGCCAGCCAGTTGGCGGGTGGCCTGGATGCCGTCGAGCAGGGGCATGCGGATGTCCATCACGACCACGTCGGGGCGCAGTCGGCGTGTGGCCTGGACCGCCTCGTGCCCGTTCTCGGCCTCGCCGACGACCTCCATGTCGGGCTGCGCGGAGAAGATGGTGACGTAGCCGGTGCGCACCAGTGCCTGGTCGTCACAGACGAGTACACGGATCGGCGGCGTCGCGTCGCTCTCGCTCACGGGGCTACTCCTGGACGGGCTTGGTGGGAATCGTGGCGCGGACCTCGAACCCGCCCTCGGGCCGGGGACCGGCCTCAAGTTCACCATCGAGCATCCGCACCCGTGCACGCAGCCCGGCAAGACCCCGCCCGCCCCGCGAACCCGGCACCTGCATGACCGGTGGGTCGGCCGGGGGGCTGTCGGATCCGCCGGTGACCACCGTGATCTCGAGGTGCTCCCCGCCGTGGCGGGCCGAGACCCGGGTCGGCTGCCCGGCCGCGTACTTCATAGCGTTGGTGAGTGCCTCCTGCACCACCCGGTAGGCGGCCAGCTCCACGTCCACCGGCTGCGGCTGCCGCTCGCCCTGCTCGCTGAACTCGACCGGCTGGCCGGACCTGCGGGCCTGCTCGATGAGGTCCGCCACCCGTCCCAGGGCCGGGGCCCGGTCCGCACGCGCCGGATCGGCGCTTTCGCCGGTCGCCTCCAGCACGCCGAGGAGGTAGCGCAGCTCCGTCAGTGCCCGCCGTCCGGTGTCGCTGACGGCCACAAGTCCTTCACCGGCCTGCTCCGGCGCGGAGGTGATCAGGAACTGTGCCGCATCGGCCTGGACCACCATGGCCGTCACGTGGTGGGTGACCACGTCGTGCAGCTCGCGGGCGATCCGCGCCCGCTCGGTCGCCGTGGCCACCTCGGCGGCCAGCCGCCGCTGCTCCGCTTCTTGTGCCCTGCGCATCCGCACGCTGCTCCCTACCAGCCAGATCGCGGCCAGAGTCAGATAGAAGGCGGCATAGTCCGCAATGCCCTGCGGTGAGCCCAGACGGTGCAGCACCAGGGCCAGGGCGAAGTAGCCCGCACTCGCCGCGGCCGCCAGGCGCCGGCGGAAGCGGACCGGGTAGGCCCCGGCCGAGTACAGCGCGCCGTACAGGCCCAGGCTGCCGAACGTCGTCGCGAAACCCAGCGCCTGATGCGCGGCGAACGCGCCCGCGACCACGGCCAGAGTGGCGGCGGGCCACCGACGGCGGGCTGCCAGCGGCAGCGTCTGAGCCAGGGTCAGCCCGATACCCAGCGCGTCCACCGGCCGCTGGGGCAGATCACCGATCTGCGCGCCGATGTTCGACAGAGTCGGCGTGAAGGCGAGCAGCGCGAGCACCACGGCCACAAGGCCGTCCTGGAAGGCGGCGCCCCGCTCCCTCCACCGGTCGAGCGGCGCCTGGAGCCGCAGGGAGCTCCAGGGCGCCTGACGGGACATCACTTCCGTATCCTCCGGTCGACCGGTCTCAATGCCGGGCCCGCCGCCGGGGCAGCAGGCCGCCGCCTCGACGGGCCAGGACAAGCATCGGAACGGTGATCAGCACACTGAGGAGCACGGGCACGACCGACGCCTCCAGACCGAAGACACCCCCGGTCAGCGCCGCCGAGCCATGGGCATCGACGGTGAACAGCCCCTCCGGGGCATGCCCGGATACCGGAACACCGGCCAGCTGCTGAACGGTGTTCCACGCGAAGTGCAGACCCGCGACGAACCAGATGCTGCGCCTCCACATGTACGCGGCACCCAGCATCACACCAGCCTGCAAAGCGATCGCCAGCGCACTCCACAGGTTCGCCCCCGCCCCGCCCAGGTGGGCGGCTCCGAAGAACACCGCGGTGACCGCGATCGCGATACCGCGCCCCCACCGCTGCTCCAGGGCCTGCAAGAACAGACCCCGGAACATCAGCTCCTCAGTGACCGCGGTACCGATCTGCACCATCACCGCGGACCACACCACCGACATGAAGCCGCTGCCCGCCCAGGAGAACGAATACCCCCCGAACAACGTGATCAACAAAAGCGCCGCCAGGATGAACCCCAGACCGATCACCCCGCCGAGCAGCGCCTCACTCGCCGCCCCGGACCGGGCTATCTCCGGCGTGGCACGTCCCGCGATCCGGCGCATCACCAGTGCGTACACGGCCACCGCGGCGGCCGCGCCCAGCACCGGCACCGGACCCGGCCCCGTGGCCGTCAGACTCGCGACCAGAGCGACTGCGACCAGCCCGGTCACCGACCAGCCGAGCGGCGAGCGCAGGATCCGGCCGAAACGGCCGCCCCAGCCGGCCGGCCCCGTGTCCGGACCGGCGTCCGCTTCGTGCCCGTACTTGGCAGTCGATGTCGTGCTCATGATGGCCTCCCCTGTGGCGGTGGTCGCACCAGCGGCGACCTGGCAACCACGCTAGAAACCAACCGGCATCCGCGAATCACCCCCGGAGGGACAGCCCGCGTAGCTCTCACGGGGGATGCGCCACTCCCGCCCGACCACTCCCAGCCCCCACCGCCACGCAACGCAGCCGCGACACGAACAGCAGCGGGCACCCTACGAGGCTCTCTTACAGCCGGACGGCGGTACCGGGCTTGAGGCGGTCGATCGGGGTGCCGGTCAGGCCCTTCTCGCCGAGGAGATTGGCGGTGGAGTGCTGGCCGAGGTCGCTGAGCATGAGTTCGTGGATCTGGATGATGCGCTCGGGCTTGACGGTTCGGACGTAGTCGGCGGCTTCGCTGAGCTTTGTCCATGGGCCGCTGGTCGGTAGCAGGAGGGTGTGTATGGGAGCGTCGGGCGCGAAGTAGGCGTCGCCGGGGTGGTAGACGGCTCCGTTGTCGAGGAGGTAGCCGACGTTGTCGGGGCACGGGATGTCGGCGTGGATCAGCGCGTGGCGGTGGCCGTGGACGGTGGCGGTGATGGAACCGACGCTGAAGGTGTCGCCCGCGGCGACGGCGTGAACGCGGCCATCGTGGCTGCCGAGGGTGGCTGCGACCGTGGTTGTGCCGTAGACCTGCAGCCCGGGCTGGGCTTCGAGAGCGGCGGCGACGAGCTTTTCGTCGAAGTGGTCGAAGTGTTCGTGGGTGATCAGGACGGCGTGAGCCTGGGTGACGGCTTCTGCCGCGTCCGGGGTGAGGGTGCCGGGGTCGATGACCAGGCGGGTGCCGTCCTTCTCGAGTGTGACGCAGGCGTGGGCGTGCTTGGTGAGCTTCACAGCGGGTCCTTTCCGAGCCGACCAAATATCCACAACCAAACTGTACAACATGGTTGTAGATATCGCGCCGTGAGCGTCGACTGCGACTCGACTCCGGCGCTCCCGCCCCTCGTTACGGCGAGGGCCTGCGGACGCTCTTGTAGCACCAAAGCAAACAATGGAGCCAAGGTGTACAGTTTGGTTGATCGGTGTGGGTAAGCTGGCATCATGGACGAGAATGGGCTGGCTGAAGAACTTCGCCTGACCATCGGACGGCTCGTACGCACGGTGCGCACTGCCGACAAGATGCCGCCGGGCGAGGCCGCCGTCCTCGGCTACCTGGACCGCAGCGGCCCGCTGACCACCGCCGATATCGCACAACAGCGGGGAGTCAGTCACCAGTCGGCTGCCAAGGCGGTCAAAGAACTCCTGGCTCAGGGCCTTGTGCATGCCGAGGCGCACCCCAGCGACGGGCGCAAGCTGTTGCTCCACCTCACGCCGACGGGAAGTGGCCGTCTGGCCGAGGAGCGCCGAAGGCGTGCCGACTGGCTCGGTACCGCGATCAACGATGTCCTCAGTTGCGACGAACGAAAGACGCTTGAGGCGGCGCTGCCTCTGCTATCACGCCTGACCACACACTTGAATGGCAAGTAGCCCAGGGGCTGTCATTTGGGTCATCGAGCGCTGTGCATTGTGAAGTTGCAGGTCACGAGTCTGGTGTGCGTGATGTCCGGGATGCTCATGCTGGTCGCGCACGGATGAGTTCGGCGAAGATCGTCTGTCACCGGGAGACTTCGCGCTTGCCGTGCACCGCCACCTGAAGGCCAGGGCTTCGGCGTAGTCGGATGGTGTCCGGTTCATGAGGGTCAGTCGGGTGGGGAGCCCTGGGAGTAAGACAGTGCCGGACGGCCCCGGATCCCACGGCCCGGCAGGGTGATCGTCGCCCCTACGGCACGCACCACAGCAGCCGCGCCTCTGGGATGGTGCGGAATCTGATGCGGAGCCTGGGTTTCGTGCCCGAGGCCGCCGATCTGGCGATCGATGCCTCGGGCAACAGAGAACGGGCCTTTGTGGGCGGCGAGTCGGGCCGGGGCCGTCTGCGCGCCCCGCTGGATCTATTCGGCCCAGGCGCGCTCCAACTGGGTGCGGAAGGCGGCAGGCTCCCGCCCAATCAGCTCGGCCAACGTCGAGTCGACCGTGCTGAACTCGCCATCCCGCGCCGCGCCGAAGATGCTCAGCATCAGGTCGGCGATCGGGGCCGGGGTGCCGTGTGCCAGGACCTGCTCGCGGAAGGCGTCGTCTGGGACGACGCTGCGGGTGAAGGGCCGTCCGGTGGTCTGCGACGCGATCTCGGCGACGGTGTCGAAGTCGAGCGCCGCCGGGCCGGTGAGCGGCGGGGTGGGCCCGTCGAAGCGGCCCTCATCGAGGATGATCGCCGTGGTGGCCTCGGCGAGGTCGTCGTGGCCGGTCCAGGCGACAGGGCCGTCGGCGGGAAGGGCGATATCGCCGGTGTGGCGGGCGGACTCCAGGAACTGCAGGGCGCTGGCCGCGTAGAAGCCGTTGCGCAGCGCGGTCCAGGGCAGGCCAGTGGCGCGCAGCAGGTCCTCGGTCCTGGCGTGGTCCCGGCAGGCCTGGAAGCGGGAGTCATGGGCAGCGCCCATCTGGCTGGTGTAGAGGATGCGGCCGACCTTGGCCTTCACGGCGGCGTCGACGGCAGCACGGTGGCCGCTGACGCACTCCTCGCCCGTGCGGTCGAGGGAGACGAGGAGCAGCTGCTCGGCCCCTTCGAAGGCGTGCATGAGCGAGTCGGGGTCGTCGAAACTGCCCTGCCGGACACGGACGCCGCGGTCGGCGAGGTCCTGGGCCTTGCGGGGGTCGCGGACGCTGACGCCGAGGCGGTCAGCGGGGACGCGCTCCAGGAGGCGCTCGATGGTGCGGCGGCCGAGCTTTCCGGTGGCTCCGGTAACGATGATCATTGGGTTCTCCCGACGCTGCTTCCGGTGGAATCGCTTCAACGGTAACACTGGAAATTCCGATGGAAACAGTTCCTCGGTACCATCGGTTCATGCCTACACGCGACTCAACCGACAACCCTCGGCGCCGCATCGTCGAGGCAGCCGTCGAGCTGCTGGAGAATGGCGGCCCTGGCGCGGTGAGCACCCGCGCGGTCGCCGCCGCGGCCGGAATGCAGCCGCCAGCGATCTACCGCCTCTTCGGCGACAAGGAGGGGCTCCTTGAGGCCGTCGCCGAGCACGGCTACGCGCAGTTCCTGGAGAGAAAGCGCGCGCAGCTCGACCCCGCCCCGCAGGACCCGGTGGAGGAGCTGCGTCGCGGCTGGGACGTGGTGGTCGAGTTCGGGGTCTCCCGCCCCGAGTTGTTCGCGGTGATGAACCGGGCCATCGGCCTGGGATCGGACGCAGCACACCGCTCGGGCTTGGAGATCCTCCATGGGCGGGTGCGTCGGCTGGCGGCCGGGGGATGGCTGCGGGTCGACGAGGAGCTGGCCGCCCAGATCATCCAGGCAACTGGCCAGGGCGCAGTCACCACCTGGCACTCCACGCCCGCGGACCGACGCAATCCAGCGCTGTTGACCGTCCTGCGTGAGTCCATGGTCGCGGCCGTCACTCGCGCCGAGCCGGCGATTCCCGCCGCGGAGTCCGGTCCCGCCGCGGCGGCCCGCGCGTTGCGCGCCGCCCTCCCCGACGACTCCGATGTCCTGAGCGACGCGGAGCAGCGCCTTCTGCATGAGTGGCTCACGCGCCTGGCGGCGGACGGTGGCGCTCCACGTGCCTGATCGCGCGTCAAGCGCCCTCGTGCAGGTTGAAGCTCACAAGGAGAGATCGTGCGATGAAGCAGCCTCACCGCCCGACTGTTAACAACGCTCGTGGTCAATACACCTAGACCGAGCCGTCAGGCTGCCTCAGCCCCGGCGCCCGAGAGCGCGCCGGCCGGTGGCCGCGGCGACGGGGATCGCGGCGGCCACCGGCCGGTGTGCCTGAGGACCCGGGACGGGCTACATGGGGTCCATTCCCCGGTCGTCCATCCGGCTCTCCTGCTGGCTCTGCTCCATGAGGCGGCGGGCCTTGTCCCGCAGACGCTGCCGCTCCTCCGCGTCCTGCGAACGGTCGGCCGCCTCGTTCAGCTCCTGGGCCTTGGCACGCATCTGCTGGGACCGGCCGCGGGACTCGCCTGAAACGCTCATTGATCGCTCCTTGGGTCTGTGGGGGAGAGCGGGCGGATTCAGCGAACCAGCAGCGCTGTGCACCCGCATCTCGAACCGTCACCGAGCGTGACCCGTACGGACGGCCAGGCGCGCCCCATCCCGCCGACTGGCTTAGGCTCGGACCAGGCTGAAAAGGGGATGGTGTCCATGTGTCGCTGGCTCGCCTACTCGGGTTCGCCCCTGACGCTCGACGCGGTGCTCTACCGTCCGGAGCATTCGCTCATCAACCAGAGCCTCCACGCGCGCATGGGCGTGGAGTCGACCAATGGTGACGGCTTCGGCATCGGCTGGTACAGCGCGGACGGCAGCGGTGACGGCACGCCTGCCGTCTTCCGGGACATCGCACCGGCGTGGAACAACCGCAACCTGCGCGAGCTGGCCGGGCACGTGCGCTCGCCGCTCTTCTTCGCGCACGTCCGGGCCTCCACGGGATCGGCGATCCAGCAGACCAACTGCCACCCCTTCCGGCACGGGCGGTGGCTGTGGATGCACAACGGCGCGATCATGGACTTCCAGCGCTTGCAGCGGGACCTCTGCATGGCCGTGGACCCGGCCCTCTTCCCGTCCATCGAAGGATCGACGGACTCCGAGGTGATGTTCTACCTCGCGGTCACCTACGGCCTCGACCAGGACGTGCCGGGCGCGGTCGCGCGGGTGGCGGGCCTGGTCGAGCGGCTCGGCAAGGAGCACGGTGTGCCCGACCCGCTCCAGATGACGGTGGCGGTGAGTGACGGCGAGCGGCTGTGGGCGTTCCGCTATTCCAGCGAGGGGCACTCGCGATCGCTGTTCTACAGCAGCAAGGCCGATACCGTCCGCCACCTCCACCCCGAGCTGGACTTCCTCAGCGAGGTCTCCGACGCGACCCGGCTCGTGGTCTCCGAGCCCCTGGGCAATCTCCCCGGGATGTGGAACGAACTGCCCGAGGCGAGCTACACGGTGATCCCCGCCGTCGACGGGGAGGACTACCTCCCTTTCGTCCCGGAGCTCCCGTGACGTCACCATCCCGTGGCCGGGTCGGCCGGGCGGGTCGGCCCGGGGCAGCCCTGGTCAGCCCGGGTCCGCCGCGAGGGACGTCGTCAGGGTGAAGAGGGCTCCGTCGGGGTCACGGAGCGCCACCCACCGCTCAGTGGCGTTCGACGTGATGTCCGAGACGGCCCGCCCGCCCAGTGCCTCGGCGGCCTCGATGGCGGGGCGGAGCGCGGGGACACGGAAGTGCACGTGCCAGCGCGGCCTGGTGTGCGGGGAGTAGGAGGCGAGCTCGACCGGTCCGCTGTTGAGGCGGGCGACGGGCTCGCCGCCCTGCCGCAGGACGACCTGGTCCTCCTCGTAGGAGACCTCGCAGCAGCCGGAGCGGCCGGTGGCCCACTCCAGCACCGCGCCGTAGAAGATCGCCGCGTCGAAGGCGTTCCTGGTCCGCAGCTCCAGCCAGGCCGGCGCGGGGCCCTTGCCCACCCGCCAGTGGGCGGAGACGGAGCCCTGCCAGATGCCGAAGACGGCGCCGTCGGGGTCGGCGGCGAGCGCCGCGCGGCCGCCGGAGACGAAGGAGACCGGGCCGACCGCGATGGTGCCGGTGCGCTCCCGGATCCGGTCCACCGCCGTGTCCGCGTCGTCGACGGCGAAGTACGGGGTCCACGCCACGGCGACCCCCAGGTCGGAGGCGAGCGCTCCGATGCCCGCCACCGGGACGCCGTCCAGCTCGGCGACGGAGAAGGCGTCGCCGAGCCGGGCGCGCCGGAACCTCCAGCCCGCGACCGCGGCGTAGAAGCGCTGCGCCGCCTCGAGGTCGCGGGCCATCAGGCTCACCCAGCACGGAGCTCCGAAGACCTCCTTCGTCGAAATCTCCACGACTCGCTCCGTCCCTCATGAGCTCCGGCCCTATGGACCCATTCTGGTCCTTTTCGGGATGCTCTACGTGGTCACCGCCGCGGGTGTCGGCCGTCACCACCGGTAAGCGTGATGCTCCGGCGTCCTCGCGAGGGAGGGGCCGCCCGGGCGATAGCCTCGGATCCGGACGCCCCCGCTGGCTCGGAAGGCAGGTCTCCCGTGGTGCAATCCCAGGTTCCCGTGATCGATCTCGGGCCGTGGCGGTCCGGTGGACCCGACGACCGCGCGCGTACGGCGGCCCGCGTCGACGAGGCGCTGCGGGCGGCGGGCTTCCTGCTGGTGACCGGCCACGGGGTGGACCCGGCGCTGCCCGCCAGGATCCGGGAGGCGGCGCGCGGCTTCTTCCGGCTGCCCGCCCAGGTGAAGGCGCCGTACGCGGTCGCCGTCGGCGGGCGGGGCTGGCTCGGCCCGGGCGCCGAGGCCAACAGCTACGCGGAAGGAACGGCGTCGCCGCCCGACCTGAAGGAGTCCTGGTCATGGGCCGCGGAGGAACCCACCGGTGTGCCCGGCGTGGACGCCGAATGGTTCCGTCCCAACACCTGGCCGGCACAGGCGCCCGCGCTGCGGCCGCTGGTGACCGAGTACCTGAGCCTGATGCGGGCCCTCTCCGACGAGCTGCTGGAACTGCTCGCCACGGCCCTCGGCCTCGACGAGGACCACTTCACGCGCCACACCTCCCACCCCACCTGGGGTTTCAACCTCAACTGGTACCCGGGCACCGAGGTCGTCGGCCGGCCGCTGCCAGGCCAGTTCCGCATCGGGGCGCACACCGACTTCGGCACGGTCACGATCCTCGACCGCCAGCAGGGCGCGGGCGGCCTGCAGATCCACACCGACGCCGACGGCTGGCAGGACGCCCCGTACGACCCGGCCGCACTCACGGTCAACATCGGTGACCTGATGGCCCGTTGGACGGGGGACCGATGGCGCGCGGGCCGCCACCGCGTACTGCCGCCGCCCGCCGACGCGCCGGCCGAGGAGCTGATCTCGCTCGTCTACTTCTACGAGTGCGATCCGCACACCCGCGTGGAGTCGCTGCCCGCCCCCGTAGGGCGCGTGGTGCACGACCCGGTCGACTCCCACACCTACCTGCGGGAGAAGCTCCGTGCCATCAGCGTCACCACCGAGGGGACTACGACTTCCGGGTGAGCAGGGACCTTCCCAGGTGGGAGAGGCCCGTCCTCCTGTGAGCTGACGATCCGGCAGGTCCCGCTCAGTAGCTTCGGATCCATGAACCGACGCCGAGCGGCATCCGCCGCCGTCTTACTCGCCCTCCTCCTGCCGCTCCCGCTCGCCGGCGCGGGCACCTCGGCGGCCGCCGATGCCCCGTCCGCGGCCGAGAGCCGCCGTACCACGCTGGAACTCCCGCGCCCCACCGGCCGCTTCTCCGTGGGACAGGAGACGCTCCACCTCGTGGACCGCAGCCGGACCGACCCCTGGTCCCGGTCCGGGCCGCGCGAGCTGATGGTGACCATGCGCTATCCGGCGCAGCGCGGCACCGGCGGTCCCGTGCGCTACCTCACCCGCGAGGAGGCCAGGCTGCTGCTGGTCGACCGGGGCCTGGACAAGGTGATCCCGGCCGAGACCCTGGCCGGTACCACGGCCTACTCCCGGTCCCACGCCCGTCCCGTCGCGGGGCGCTATCCGCTGATCGTGCTCTCTCCCGGCTTCACCGTCCCGCGCGCCACCCTCACCGCGCTGGCCGAGGACCTGGCCTCACGCGGCTACGTCGTCGCCGCGGTCGACCACGCGTACGAGAGCGCGGGGACGGCCTTCCCCGGCGGGCGCGTGCTGGAATGCCTGGCCTGCGAGAAGGTCGAGGCGGCGGGCGGCATGCACCTGGTCAGCGACACCCGCGCCCGCGACGTGTCCTTCCTCCTGGACCGGCTCACCGGACGCGACCCGGCCTGGCGCCACGCCGGCCTCATCGACGCGAGCCGCATCGCGATGGCGGGCCACTCCATCGGCGGTGCCTCGGCGGCCGCCGCGATGGCGACCGACCCGAGGGTCCGCGCCGGGGTCAACATGGACGGCGGGCTCGCGACGCCGGTCCCGGAGACCGGGCTCGGCGGGCGTCCCTTCATGCTGCTCGGCGCGCAGGGCCGGGGCCCGGGCGGCAATCCGAGCTGGGACCGTGACTGGCCGAAGCTCGACGGCTGGAAGCGCTGGATCACCTTCGCGGACTCCGGCCACTTCACCTTCAGCGACTTCCCGGTCTTCGGCGATCAGCTGGGCCTCCCGGACGCCGAAGCCCCGCTGTCCGGCACCCGCTCGGTCGAGCTGACCCGGCGCTACGTCGCAGCCTTCTTCGACCAGCACCTGGGCGGCGTGCCCCAGCCCGTCCTGGACGGCCCCTCCGCCGACGCGCCGGAGGTCCGCTTCCACACCCCGTGAGCCGCTCCTCGCTCAGACCACCGTCACCGGGTGCCGCACGACCGCGTCGAAGAGGTAGCCCTGCGTGTTGTGGGCGGCCGTCGCGGGCTGCGTGCGCCCGGTGGCGTCGGTCGCCCGGGCCAGCAGCGCCGTGGCGCCGGTGGCCCGCGGGGTCCACGGCAGCGACCAGCGCACCCAGCTGCCCCGGCGCGGCGCGTCGTGCAACCGGGCCCGCTGCCAGCGGACCCCGCCGTCGGTACTGACCTCCACCCGCAGCACGGGGGCCGCGCCCGACCAGGAGCGGCCGGTCAGCAGCCGCGTCCGGTGCACGGGAACGGTCGCTCCCAGCTCCAGCTCGAAGGCGCTCTTGAGGGTCTGCCGGGTGAACGGGGCGCCCTCCGCCGGATACCCGGGCCCGAACAGCTGATAGGTGTCGGTGTTCCACGGCGAGTACAGCGCCCGGCCGCTCACCTCGATGTCACCGACCCACTTGACCGAGGAGATCCCGGTCCACTCCGGTACCACGAGGCGGACCGGACCGCCATGGTCGGGCGGCAGCGGCCGCCCGTTCATCTCGTAGGCGAGCAGTACGTCGTCCAGCGCCTTCGAGACCGGCATCGGGCGCCGCACCCGCCCGAGGTTCACCCCGTTCGTGACCACCTCGTCGTCCAGACCGCGCGGCAGGATGTCGACGGCGCCGCGCGTCACCCCCGCCAGCCGCAGCACGTCCGACAGCCGCGCCCCGCGCCAGTGGCCGACACCGATTCCGCCCAGGGTCCAGGCGGTGCCGCTGACCGGCTGGCCCTGCTGGGTGGCGTAGAAGCTGCGGCCGTTGCCCGCGCACTCGATGAACAGCGTCCGCTCGACCGCCGGCAGCGCGCGCAGCCGGTCGTACGAGAACTCGACCGGGCCGCCCGCCAGCCCGTCGCCCCACACCTTCAGCTGCCATCCGCCGGCTTCGATCCGCGGGGTGGAGGTGTGGTTCCGTACGAAGAACCGGTCGACGGGAGTGAGCGGGCCGGTGCCGCGCAGGGCGGCGAAGTTCGTCTCCGCGTTGGTGCCGCGGATGGTGAACAGCTCGGGCGGCAGCGGCTTGACGATTCCAGGCGACGCGGCCCCGTCGTCTGCGGTGGTCGCGTCGGTCGCGGCCGAGGCCGTCCCGGCCGCGCCCAGCCCCAGGGATCCGGCGGCGGTCCCCGCCGCGAACAGCCTGAGCAGGTCCCGGCGGTCCACTCCGGCGGAGCGGGCGTGGCCGCGCGCCCACTGCCGCAGGCGCGTGCGGTCGTACCGGATCTCGTCCGACGGGTCGAAGGGCATGACGGTGGCACTCCTCGGTCGCGGTTTCCCCACGGACCGCGGGGGCCCGGGGCGAGCTGCGAAAGACATTCCCACCGTGATCGCCACGCATCCACACCAAGGCGGCAATGGCCGATTACCGCTGGTCCGCCGACTTTCGGCAGGATGTGCGGCATGACCGAGATCCGTACCCCCCGACTCCTCCTCCGCCGCTGGACCGACGACGACCTCGTCCCCCTGTCGGAGATCAACGCCGACCCGGAGGTGATGCGCTGGATCGGTGACGGCTCCACCCGCGACCTGGACCAGACCGCCGAGGACATCGAGCGCTGGGAGGAGGAGTGGGACGAGGAGGGCTTCGGGCTCTTCGCGGTGGAGCTCCTCGGATCCGGCGAGCTCATCGGCGTCGTCGGCCTCTCGGTGCCCGAGTACCTGCCCGAGGTGATGCCCGCGGTGGACATCAGCTGGCGGCTCGGCCGCCAGTACTGGGGCCAGGGCTACGCGTCCGAGGCCGCTCAGGCCACGCTGGAGTTCGCGCTCCAGGACCGCGGACTCGACCGGGTCATCGCGGTCAACCGGGCGGGCAACGACGATTCCGAGAACGTGATCCGCAAGCTCGGCATGGTACTGGACCGCGACACGACCGAACCCGAGCACCACTACCTCCTGCAGGTCCACAGCATCGACCTGACCGAGTACGAGGCCTGATTCCCCGCAGCCCCGCCGTCGCCCAGCCGCCGCGCCGAGCCGCCGCTCAGGCGGGGGCGGTGCCCGGAGCCTGGGCCCCGTGGCCCGCGCGGATCGCGGTGAGGGCAGCGGCGTGCAGGGCCGCAGGGGCGCCGTGGTGGGGGAGGGGGCTGCCGGTGAGCGTGTACCACTCGTCGGCGTCGGTGTACTGGACGTCGAACCGGGCCAGGCCACCGGCCGCCGCCGTGGTGCGCAGGGTGAGCGGGCCCGTGATGACGCCGACCTCGTCGGTCATCGCGCCGCCCGGCCCGGCCAGCACCCGGTCCTGCCACTGCTGTCCGTCCGTCATGAGGTACAGGTGTCCAGCATGGTGGCGAGCATCTTCTTCTCCGGTTCGGTGACGGTCAGCGCATAGGTGGATTTGACGGTGGTCCAGGCCCGTCCGTACTGGCACCAGGCGGCCTTGTCCGGCGGCTGCCAGAGGTCCGGGCTCTGGTCGCCCTTGGAACGGTTCGAGGCCGCGGTCACGGCCAGCAGCTGCGGGTGGGTCAGGTCGTTGGCGAAGGCCTTGCGCCGGGCGGAGTCCCAGCCGGCCGCGCCCGAGCGCCAGCCCTCGGCGAGCGGCACCATGTGGTCGATGTCCATCTTCGCCGCGTCCGTGACCTGCACCCCGTCGTAGAAGCTCTTCCAGGTGCCGGAGACGGCGCGGCACTCGGAGTCCCGTGCCACGTCCGTGCCGTCCCGCTGGAGGACCACCTCGCGGGTGTCGCACTTGTCGCCCTGCTGTGCCCAGTGCGTGAACTTGTCGCGGCTGTACCCGGCCATCGTCCCGGCCGGCGCCACCTTCAGGGCGGCCAGCTGGGTCCGGGCCACGGCCGTCGTGACCATGCCCGGCAGCACGTCCCCGCCGGCGGGCTTGCCGTCGGCCGGTACGGAGGCCTTGGGGGTGGCGCGCGGGGCGGAGGGCTTCGCGTCCGGGTCCGTTCCCGACGGGGCCGGACCGGAGCAGCCCGCCACGGTCAGCAGCAGCGACGCCAGCAGGACCGCGGCAGGCACCCGTATCTGACGAACCATGAACCCCACCCCGAACCGACTTCGCGTCAATGTTCCCTGAACACTACCCAGAACCGGACATAAAACCGACCTCCCACCCTCCGGCGGGCGTTGTCAGTGGCGCTCGCTAGTCTCCCGGCATACCGCAGCTCAGGGGGGCTTTGACCCCCGTGTCAGGGCTGCGCGGACATGGCCGGGACAGGCGGAGGGACGCGGGCTGATGGCATGGGTGGCGGCAGGCGAGGGGTACGAGATCGCCCTGGTGGAAGGGCGGGTGGCGGCACGGCCGACCACCGGCCGGTCGGCGGGGCGGCAGCTGAAGACCCTGCCCAAGGCGCTGAAGGACCATCCCGAGGTGGACCGGCTGCGCAGGCTCGCCGAATGGCTCGACCGGCACGCGGCCGCCTGCGTCGCCCAGGTCGACACCTGGATGGTGTCCTCGCTGCCCGTGCCGACCGCACTGCTCGCCCGCGTGTGGCCGGACGAGGCCTGGCAGAGCGCCCTTCGCGACCTGGCCGTGGTCGGCGACGACCCCGACGAGGTGGGCTTCCTGCGGGACGCCACCGAGTCCGGTGAGCTGAAGGTGGTCAACCTCGACGGCGAGACCGTACGGCTGTCCCCGCGCACGGTGACCCTGCCGCACCCGGTGCTGCTGCCCGACCTGGAGGACGTACGGGACTTCGCGGCCGAACTGGGCATCGTGCAGCGGGTCGAGCAGATCCACCGCGCCACGTGGCGCAAGCCCGCCGGGCTCGCGCCCACCGCCACCGAGGTACGCGACTACGCGGGCGGGGTGTTCCCCACCCGCTTCAGCCTCGCCGCCCGGGCGACCGGTCTCGGCTACCGGGTCTCCGGCGGCTACGCCACCTGCAAGGTCCGCGACACCGGCCGGGGCACGGAGGCCGCGGTGTGGATCGGCGAGCCCTACTACGACGACGAGACCACCACGGGCGCACTGACCTGGCACGGCGAGGACGGCCGGGCGGTGCCCCTGACCGAGGTCGGACCGGTCGCCTGGTCCGAGGGGATGCGGATGGCCGCGGCGCTGTACGCCGGGCGCAAGATCGAGGAGGGCGGGGACGCGTGAGCACCACCGACAGCAGCACCGAGAACACCATGACCAGCGACAGCACCACCGACAGCACCACCACGGGGAAGGACGGCGTGTCCGTGAGCGAGGCCGAACTGCTGCTCAAGGCCGGGGCGGTACTGCCGCACGGAACCGAGGGCGCGGGCCCCACCGCCGTCGACCTGACCGCGCGCGCCTACCGTCACCCCGCCCTCGGCGACGACCGCGTCGTCGTCCGGCTCGCCGCCGCCGAACTGGGCCCGGCCGAGGACCTCGCCGCCGGCTTCCTGGGCCTGGTGCCCGAGGAGGGCGAGCCGCCCGTCGTCGGCCTCGGCCACCGCCAGGCACTCGGCTTCCCCGAATGGGTCCTGGTCCACCACCCCGAGGACGGCCACCACGCCCTCGCCGTCGTGCCCGAACTCGACCGCATCGCCCGGCAGGCCAAGACGAAGCCCAAGGCGGCCCTCGACGCGTGCCACGAGCTCGCCGGGCGGCTCGCCGCCGCCGTCCCGCACTTCCTGCCGGTCTTCCACGAGCAGGCCGCCCGTATCTTCCTCGCCGTCGAGAACACCACGTACGCCGCCCAGCTGTTCGGCCGCGCCCGCACCGCGGAGGCCCAGCACGGGCTGAGCGTCGACGAGGACCGGCTGGACGCCGTCTTCCTCGAATTCGCCCTGGCCGGCGCCCTGCCGGTCAAGGTGCTCACCGGCTACGGCAAGGAACTGGCCGTCCGCGTCAGCCCCGCCGAGGCCCACGAGCGCTTCCGCCGCCTGTGCGTGCGCCGCACCGCGGGCGGGCTGCCGCCCTCCGCGCAGGCCGCCACCGAGCTGCGCCGCCTGGCCCGCGCCGCCGGCCTGACGGGCACCGAGCCCGAGCAGGACTACCTCGCCGAACTGCTGCCGCTGCCCGCCACCCTGCGCGCCGCGACCGGCTGGTGGAAGGCCCACCGCGGCGCGCTCGTCGCCCTCGCCCGGCGCGTTCCCTCCGTACGCGGCACGCTCCTGGACCTGACCCCGCCCGGCGGCGGTGACAGCGTCGCACTCACCGGCCTGTGGCTGGACATCCTTCAGGAGTCCGGCGCCACCGCCGGGCTGGAATCGCAGGACCTGCCCGCGGAGCAGCGGTGCGCCGACGGCGCGGCCGGCTGGCTGGAGCGCTTCCACGCCGCCCGCCACGCAGGCTGGGGCACGCGCCCCACACCCCCCGCGCTGCTCGACGTCGTCACCCGCTGCGCGGCGCAGCTGCGCACCGAACTCGCGCGCCCCGGACGGGAGGCGGGCCTGCGGGTGGGCGTCGAGGACGCCGACCTCCTCGACCTGTTGCTCACACTGGAGGTCCCGGTCGCCGATCCGGACCCCGAGGACAAGAGGTACCAGCACAACCAGCTGAACGTGCGCGACTGGGCCATGGCCGACCAGCGCCGCGACCTGGCCGCGGTCGCCGCCGACACGCGCTTCCACCCCGCCTTCCACCGGGCCCTGAACGCCTTCGGCGACGCCGCCGGCGGGACCACCGTCGTCCGGCGCGTCGCCGCCTCGACCGGCACCCGCCCGCTGCTGGCCGAGTGGATGCGCGGCGTCGCCCGCGCCTCCACCGCGGCCGGCCTGCCCGGCGTGCCCGACGCCATCCAGCGGCTGACCTGGCTGCCCGCCGAAGCCCTGGAACTCGCTCCCGAGGAGGTCGCCGCCGCGGCCGCCACCGATCTCGGCGAGACCCTCGCCCGCACCCTGCGGGCCGGTCTCTTCGAGGAACTGGTCTGGCCCGCCTGGGAGAGCGCGGTCGCCGATCTGACACCCGGCCAGGGGCGTCAGGGACTCACCGTCGTCGAGGCCTGGCCGTACCTGATCGTCGCCAACCAGACCCAGGTCCGCGTCATCGACGCCGACACCACCGTCCTCACGCACGACCTGCGCGTCCCCACCGGGTCCAACTACCGGTACGGATTCCACTACGTCGACGGCGACCTGCTGGTCTTCTGGTCCGCGTGGAGCGCCGACCGGACCGAGGGCTACTGGCACTCCTCGCCCGGCACCGTCTTCACCCTGGACACCGACCGCAACCACTGGTCGCTGCGGACCGAGCACGTCTCCCTGCCGCTCCCGGACGGCGGCCGCACCACCGGCGGCGGCGTCCTGCACCGCGGGGACACCGCGCTGCCGAGCGAGCTGCCGGTACTGTCCGACGGCACCTCGTACTGGGTGTGGCAGCGGCGCGACCATTCCTCCGAATGCGACGGGTCCTGCGGGAACCCCGGAAGCGGATGGCGCGAGTACGACCCCGCCGGCAACGCGCTGGGCCGGTTCTCCCTGCCCGGATTCCTCTCCGACGCGCTGCGCGCCCACCCGGAGGACGATGTCGCCACCGGGCAGTCCGGCTGGCTGCGGCCCGCGCCCACCGTCGAGGGCTCGGTCCTCGGCGCACCCGCCGACGGCCTGCTCGGCTGGCGCGCCGTCCGGATCCCCGGCCACGGCTGGCAGGGGACCGACACCGGCGGCCGCACCGTCACCGTGCCCGAAGGCGGCGACTACCCGATCGCCGCGCTCACCTTCCCCGGCGACGACCGTCCGCGCGCCCTGTCGCACCGCTGGCGCGAGCTGAGCATCAGCGACCCGGAGGGCGTGGTCACCGCCCAGTCCCGGGGCGACCACCGCAAGGCGGCCTTCGCCACCGGCAGCGTGGACCTCCCGCCGCTCTCGCACTGGTACGCCCTGCGCCCGCGCGACCCGGAGGGCTCCGCCGCGCTGCGCACGGCCGACGGGGAAACCATCGGCACCCTCCTGAAGGCCGCCGCGGCGGCGGACAAGGCCGCCGACCTGCCCGACCTGGTGAGTGCCGCCCTGCCCCGGGTCACCGCCCCCCGGCTGGTCGGCGGCATCGTCGAGGTCCTGCGCTTCGCCCTCACCCAGCAGAAGGCCCTGGACGCGGTCGCGGCCCGGCTCCACCCGGACGCGGGCCCCGCCGAGGAGACCGTGCAGGGCCCCACCGACCGGATCCTCGACGAGGCGCTCAGCGGACTCACGGGCGCCTCGTACTACCGCAACGGCGCGGACTCCGATGTCGCCCACCGCCTCCTGCGCGAACTCGCCGCCGCCTGCGCGCGGACCGACGCGGCCGAGGTGCCCGGCCGGCTCCACTTCGACGTGCCCGCGCTGCCGTACTCCAACCTGCGGTGGACGCCGCTGCTCGACCAGCCGGCCGCCGTCGCCTACCGGGCCGTCGCCGTCGGCGCCACCGACGAGCAGCGCGAGGCCCTCCTCGGCCTGCTCGGCGCGGTCGACGCCCTGGGCCTGGCCTCGGCCGAGGCCTCCGCCGACCGCTGGCGCCGCGTCCTGCTCCACCTCGACCAGCGCCACCTGCGCACCCCCGACGGCATCGAACGCACCCTCTACCAGCGCAGCGTGCTCCCGCTCGGCGGCGGCGCCGTCATCGCCCTGACCGAGCACAGCGAATCCGTGCCCGACGGGCAGGAGTTCGGCGCCCTGCTCCACGACCCCACCGGCCGCTTCACCGTCCCCGGGCCCTACTCCGTGCGCGGCGAGGCCCCACTCGGCGACCCGTCGCGCGACGCCGGCTGGCTGGCCGCCTTCCTCCAGGAGGCCGCCCGCCGCGGGGCCGCGCCGTTCGTCCCCGAGGCCGCCGAGGAGTTCACCCGTCTCACCGGAGTGCCCGGCGCCCTGGCCCGGCTGGTGATCGCCGGCCTGCCCCACGTCGACACCTGGCAGAGCAACTTCCTGCCCGCCGACCTGCGGACCGCCCTCGGCGTCAAGGCCACCGAGGCCGCTCACGCCCGCAACGAGCTCAGGAGCCTCGACAGCGGGGTACGGCAGGCCGTGGTCGCGGCGCTCCTGCCCGCCGACCCGGCACGGCTGTGGACCGAGGGACCGGACGCGGCCGCCGCGGCCGACGTGTGGAACCGGCGCGTGGGCCGCCGTACGCGAGTGCCCGACTGGCTCCTCGCCGAGGCCGCACGGGCCGTGCGCAGCGGCTGGGCCGCCCACTGCGCCCTGCCCGCCGTCCTTGACCCGGCGGCCTCGCGCGAACTCTCCGCCGACGTGGAGTGGACGGTACGGGGCGACCACGCGGAGCCCGTCCAGCCGGCCACCGAGCCCTTCACCTCGGCCGTGCTGACCGGGACCATGGCCATGGCGGCCTGGCTGGCCCACCGGCTGCCCGCGGGTGATCCCGTACGCGCCGCCCTGCCGCCCGCCCTGACCGCCGTCCGGCAGCGGCTCGCCGCGCCCGGACTGCTGCTCTGCGTCGGGCACTTCACCAGCCTGTCCGACTTCCGCAAGGCGGCGGGCACACCCACCGAGACCGGCGAGGACCACGAGCGGTACGGCGCGGTCGTCATGGCCACCCACGACGGGCAGCCCAAGCCCGCGCTGCGCCCGGCGCTGCTCGACTCCACCGGCTCCGACCCCTACTTGCCGCTGCTGCGCGGCGACGACCAGCGGATCTCGGGAGTCGAGGCGGCGCTGCTGACCGCACACGACCCGCGCTTCGCCGCCCTGCTCGCCGACCCGGGCGCCCCGGCGGCCGGCGCCGTCGACAAGGACGGCACGTGGTGGCCGCAGGACCCGAGCAGGTCGGTCCCCGAGCTGGTCGCCGAGGTCGCCGCCGAGCACGGGCTGGGCGCGGACGCGGCCGCCCTGTACCTCGCGCTGCTCGCCATGCCCGACCCCACCGACCGCAACACCGCCCGCTGGACCGGCTGGAAGCCGGCCCGCCTCAAGGCCGCCCGCGCCGAACTGGCCGCCACCGACCTCGTGGTGTCGGCCGGCCGGAGCCGGGCCGGGCGCTCGCTGTTCCTGCCCGGCGGGTGGGCGGACATGGCCTCCCCGGCGCTGCCCGTGGAGCGGTGGAAGCTCCCGATGTACGGCCACACCCTGCCGGGCATGCTGCTGCCCGCCGAACCGGCCTCGGAGCTCTACCGCCGGGCCTGGCAGCGGGTCCGCGAAGGCGACGTACCGCGCCTCGAGGAACTCAAGGTGAAGCGCACCCGCGCCCGCCGCCGCTGACCCCGCACGCACGACTTCCCCCTACCAAGGACTCCGTATGACCGTCACCGAACAGCCCGTACCCGCCCGGCAGGCGCTGCCCGCCGAGGAGCGGTACGCCGCCGAACTCGCCTTCCTCGCCGCCCAGGACCCCGGCCCCCGCCCGCCCGGCTGGGCGCTGACCCCGCGCGCCGTCGTCACCTTCGTCTGCGGCAGCGACGGCGCCGAGCTCACCCTGCCCAAGGGCGGCGGCAAGCTCGCCATCGCCCCCAAGTTCGTCGGCGAACGGGCCCTGGTGGAGCGGTGCGTGGTCACCCTCGCCGGAGAACGCGGGCTGCTGCTCACCGGCGAGCCCGGCACCGCCAAATCGATGCTCAGCGAGCTGCTGGCCGCCGCCGTCTGCGGCACCAGCGCCCTCACGGTGCAGGGCACGGCCGGAACCACGGAGGACGCCTTCCGCTACGGCTGGAACTACGCGCTGCTGCTGGCCGGCGGGCCGAGCGCGGGAGCCCTGGTCGACTCGCCGGTGCTCTCCGCCATGCGGACGGGGCGGGTGGTCCGCGTCGAGGAGATCACCCGCTGCCTGCCCGAGGTGCAGGACGCGCTGGTGTCCATCCTGTCCGACCGGCGGGTCAGCGTGCCCGAACTGACCGCCACCGAGGACGCGGTGGTCTCGGCGGCGCCAGGCTTCACGGTCATCGCGACCGCCAACCTGCGCGACCGCGGCGTCTCCGAGATGTCCGCCGCCCTCAAGCGGCGCTTCAACTTCGAGACCGTCGCCCCGATCGCCGACGCGGACGCCGAGGCCACGCTGATCCGCCGCCAGGCGGTCGCCGCCGTCCAGCGGGCCGGCGCCGCCTTCGCCGTCGACGACGCGGTGCTCGACGCGCTCGTCACCGTCTTCCGGGACCTGCGTTCCGGGCGTTCCGCCGAGGGCTGGGACGTGGAGCGCCCCGGTACGGTCATGTCCACCGCCGAAGCCGTGCAGGTGGCGGCCTCGCTGGGGGTCTCGGCCGCGTACCTGCCGGGCGGGGACGTGCTGGACCTGCTGCCGGGGCACCTGCTGGGCGTCGTACGCAAGGACGACCCGGCCGACCACGGGCGGCTGCTGGGGTACTGGGACGGCCCGGTGCGCCGCCGGGCCGAGGACGGCTCGGCGATGTGGCGCCGCCTCTGGGACCTGCGCGGGAGCCTGCGGTGACGAAGACCGATCCGCGGGCCGCGGTGGACGCCCTCGCCGCGTCCGGCGAGCCGTACCTGCTCGGGGTACGCCACCACAGCCCCGCGCTGGCCGCGATGGTCCCCGCCCTGCTGGACGCCTCGGGCGCGGACGTGGTCTGCGTCGAACTGCCGACGGACTTCCAGCCGTGGCTGGAGCACCTGGCCGACCCGGAGACCGTCGCCCCGGTCGCCCTCGCGGGCACGGGCGGGGACGGCCGCCTGGCGTTCTACCCGTTCGCGGACTTCTCCCCGGAACTGGCCGCGATCCGCTGGGCCCGCGGGTCCGGCGCGGCCGTCGTCTGCTGCGACCTCCCGCTGTCCGACCGCGGCTGGACCGCGCCGGACGCCGCCCCGGGCCGGGACGCCGCCCTGCTCCCGGCTCCGGGCGCGACCCGGCCCGCGGGTCCGGCGGCGGGCTCGCCGCCGGACCCGGCCGCGGGGGCCGGCCGTACCTTCGGCGACGGCCTCACCGCCGCCGGGACGGGCCGCGACGGTGACGACCTGTGGGACCGCGCCGTCGAGGTCCTGGCACCCGGCTGCTCCCCGGAGGCCGTCCGGCGGGCGGCCCTCGGCGTCGGTTGGGCCCTGCGCCAGGACGCGCCGGCCGTACCGGAGACGGACCTGGCCCGCGAGGCCCACATGCGGGACGTCATCGGTTCCGCCACCGCCGCGGGCCACCGGGTGGCGGCGGTGATCGGCGCCTTCCACGCCCCGGCCCTCCTGGGCACCGGCACTGTGCCGCGTCCCCGCTCCGGCGAGGCCGGGGCGGGCGCCGGCGCGTGCGCGGACCCGGCCGTCACCTCGTTCGTGCCGTACTCCTTCGACCTGCTCGACTCCCGCTCCGGGTATCCCGCCGGGATCCGGGATCCCCTCTGGCAGCAGGCCGTCCTGCGTGCCGCGGGCGACCCCGGGCGCCTGCGGGACGCGGCCTCCGTCGCCGTCACCGGACTCTGCCGGGAGCTGCGCCGCGCCGGGCACACCGCGGGGACGGGCGAGGCCGCCGAGACCCTACGGCTCGCCTGCGACCTGGCCGCCCTGCGCGGACTCCCCGCGCCCGGGCGCGGGGAGCTCCTGGAGGCCGTCACCACCGTCCTCGGCCAGGGCGAACCCCTCGGCCGCGGCCGGGCGCTGGCCCGCGCCCTGGAGGCGGTACTCGTCGGCACCGCCCGCGGGCGGATCACCCCGCACGCGCCCCGCTCCGGCCTCGGCCCCTCCGTCGAGGCCGAGCTGGCACAGCTGCGGCTGCCCGCACCGGACGATCCCGCCCCCCGCGAGGTCCGCCTCGACCCGCTGCGCTCCGCCCTCGACGGCCGCCGCGAGGTTCTCCTCCAGCGGCTCCTGGTCTGCGGCGCCTCCTACGGCGAGCCCCTCACGGTCGCCACGACCGGCGACGGGACCGCCCTCGGTACCAAGTGGCGGCTGTCCTGGACGCCTTCCGTCCCGGCCCGGCTCGATCTCGCCGGGGTCCGCGGCGTCACCGCCGCCCAGGCGGCCGCCGGCACCCTGCGTGACACGGCGCGCCGCGCCGCCGCCGACGGCGGGCCGACCCCGGCGCAGATCCTCGCCGGGCTGGCCGCCGCCGCGCGGTGCGATCTGCCCGAGCTGGTCGACGTACGGCTCCAGGAGGCGGCCACCGTCCTGCCGCAGACCGCGGCCCTGCCCGAACTCCTCGAGGCCCTCGACCTCCTGGAGTCCCTCCGCCGCGGCCATCTCCCGGGCACCCGCGCCGAGTCCCGTACCGCCGCCGCCGCGCTCGGCGGCGACCTGCTCGAAGCGGCGGTCCGGTCCCTGCCCGGCCTCGCGGGAAGCGACGACCCCGCCGACGCGGCCGCTCTCGTGGCCCTCGCCGACCGCGCCTCCGCGCACCACCTCGGGCTGCGCACCGACGCGGCCCTCGCGGCCCTGGCCGCCTCCGCGTCCCCGCTGATGCAGGGCGCGGCCATGGCCGTACGGGTCCTCCTCGACCTCGATCCGGCCGCCCGGCTCGGCGACCGGGCCGCCGGCTGGATCGACGGCGCCGCCACCGCCGACGGCCGCCGCGCCCTGACCCGCCGCCTCGCGGGACTCCTCACGGCCGCCGGACCACTGCTCCAGTCCTCCCCGGCCGCCCTCGCCCCGCTCCTCGACCGCGTCGAGCACCTCACCGACCGCCTCTTCCTCGATCGTCTGCCCGCCCTGCGCGGCGGCTTCGACGCCCTTTCCCCCGCCGCCCGCGACCGGTTGCTGGACACGGTGGCCGAGCGGCTGGGCGACCGGATCGACCTCGCGCTCGACGCGCCGCCCGCGCTGCTCGCCCTCTGGGCCGCCGCCGACGCTGCCGGGCTCGCCGCCCTGGGTGAACTCCCGCTGCCCGCCGCGGACGCGCCGCCGCTCCCGATGCCGCAGACCACCACGGCCGCCGAAGCGATCGAAGCCGTCGAAGCGGTCGACGCCCCGCGCGCACCCGCCCCCACCGGCCTGCGGCTCGCCCCCGCCGACCGCTGGCGGCTGCTGCTCGGCCGCGAACGCGACCGCCTCCCCGCGGGCGCCCGCCGCTACGCCCACGCCCTCGACGAGCTGTACGGCGCCGGCCGTGGCGAAGGCGCCTCGGGCGTCGACGGCGGCCAGGGCGGCGGCCAGGAGGCCTCGTTCCCCACCGCCCGCGAGTGGTCGCAGGAGCTGGAGGCGCTGTTCGGCGCCGACGTACGGGAGGAAGTGCTGGGCGAAGCGGCCGGAGCGGGCCGCACCGACGTACTGGCCCAGCTCGACCCGGCGACCGTACGCCCCTCCGTGGAACTGCTCAGCTCCGTCCTGTCCCTCGCCGGCGGGCTGCCCGAAGCCCAACTGGCCCGGCTGCGCCCCCTGGTCAGGAGACTGGTCGACGAACTCGCCAAGGAGCTGGCCACCCGGCTGCGCCCGGCCCTCTCCGGCCTCGCCACCCCGCGTCCCACCCGCCGCCCCGGCGGCAGGCTCGACCTGGCCCGCACCCTGCGCGCCAACCTCGCGCACACCCGGCGGCGGCCCGACGGAAGTGTGGTCGTGGTCCCGGAACGGCCGGTCTTCAGCACCCGGGCGAACCGCGAGAGCGACTGGCGGCTCATCCTCGTCGTCGACGTCTCCGGCTCGATGGAGGCGTCCGTCATCTGGTCGGCGCTCACCGCGGCCGTACTGGGCGGCGTACCGACCCTGTCCACCCACTTCCTCGCCTTCTCCACCCAGGTCGTGGACCTCACCGACCGGGTCGAGGACCCGCTCTCGCTCCTGCTGGAGGTCCGCGTCGGCGGTGGCACGCACATCGCCGCCGGACTCGCGCACGCCCGCTCGCTGATCACCGTTCCGAGCCGCACCCTCGTCGTCGTGGTCAGCGACTTCGAGGAGGGTGCCCCGATCGGCGGGCTCCTCGGAGAGGTCCGCGCACTCGCCGCCTCCGGCGCCCAACTCCTGGGCTGCGCCGCGCTCGACGACACCGGCACGCCCCGGTACTCGGTCCCGGTCGCCCGGCAACTCGTCACGGCCGGCATGCCGGTGGCCGCCCTCAGTCCGCTCGCCCTTGCCCGCTGGGTCGGCGACCGCCTCCGTGGAGAATCCCGTTGACCAGCACCGACACCCAACTGCCGCCCGTCGCACCCGAGGTGCTCGCCGAGGCGGTGGAGCAGCTCAGCGCCCGACTGCGCAAGAAGCTGGACGCCGCCACCGAGGGCTGCGCCGCCCTCGCCGTGCGGACGGCGGACGGCGAGGTCGTCCTCGGCTTCGGGGAGGACGCCGTGGTCACGCTGCGCCCCGGTCCCACGGGCGCGGTCACCCTCGCCGAACAGGCCGCGTGCACCTGCCTGTTGGCCCCGCGCTGCCTCCACCGCGCCGCCGCCCTGGGCGCCGCCCCGCTGGCGGACGCCGGGCCGTCGGCGGACGCCGGGCCGCCGCCGCCCGTACCGGAGGGGCGGACGGCGGCATCCGAGCCCGATGCGGTGTCCGTCTCCGTCTCCGTGTCCGAGGGCGAGCCCGAGCCCGAGTCCCGGCCCGAAGCCACGCTCACCGACGCGCAACTGCACGCGGCGCACGCCCTCTGGCAGGCCGCCGCCGAGGCCCTCGCCGCCGGGGCCACCGCCGGGGGCGCCGTCGTCCAGGCCGAGCTGCTGCGCACCGCACACACCGCCCGCCTGGCCGGGCTGCCGCGCGCGGAGGCGGCCGCCCTGCGCGTCGTACGCGGCTTGCGCGCCGCCCGGGAACGCCGGGCCGCCCAGCGGCTCGGCGATCTCACCACGGCATTCCGTGAACTCCTGCGCACCGCCGCCCTGCTGGCCGCCGGATCCGCCTCCCCCGCGCTGACCGGCACCTCCCGCCGCGCCTACGCTCCGGGCGGCAGCCTCCAGGTGTACGGCCTGTGCCGGGAGCCCGTGCTCTCCGCCACCGGGTACGGGGGAGTGGTCACCCACCTGCTGGCCCCCGACGGCGCCGGCTACTCGGTCTCCGACGTGCGCCCGGGCGGCCTGGCCCGGGCACGCGGCGCGGGTTCGGCCTCCGTCGCCCTCGGCGGCGCCGCCCTCGACCACGCCGGGCTGGCCCGCGGTGGCCTGCGCATCGCCGGCGCGACCGTCTCCCCCGAGGGCAGGCTCGGCGCCGGAGGCGGGGTCCAGGCGACCCCGCTGCGCGGAACACCCTGGAGCGAAGGACCCGCCGCGGCGCTCTTCGCCCGGCCGGCGGCCGAGGCGGTCGCCCGCGCGCTGGCCGAAGCGGACGAGGCCGAGCCCGCCCTGCTCGGATGCGACGTCACGGTCGTCGGTGCGGCGGGCGAAGACCTCCTCGTCCGCGAGGCACGTCCCGACGGACCGCTGCTCCGGCTGCGGCCCGCCCACCCCCACCCGGAGCTGCCGCACACGGAGAACCTGCGCCGCCTCGCCTCGTACCCCGGCCTGACGCTGCGGATCCTGGGCCGCCCCGACCTGGACCGGGCCGCGACCCTGCGGCCCCTCGCCGTCGGACCGGTGCCCGGCGCCGAGCACACGCTGCGGCTGCCCGAGGAATGGCTGGGCCGCGCGGACCTCGGCTACGACCGGCTCCAGGGCGGCCACTTCCCGCCGCGGACCGCCTGCCCGGCCCCGGAGCCGGCTTCCGTCGGACCGGACCCCCTGGCCGACTCCCCGCTGTGGCGCGTACGCCGCCTCCTGGAGACCGGGGTCGCGGGCGGCCGCCGCGCCGTGGCCGAGGCCGCGCGGGGCACCGAACCCCTCGCCGCGTACGGTCCGCTGCGCCGGGCCGGGCTCACCGCGGGGGCGGAGCTGGCCACCGCCCTCGCCGCCGAGGCGGACCGCCGCCCCCGCGACGTCTTCGGCCGGCTCGCCGACTCCTCGGCCGAGGCCTACGCCCGCGCCTGGCTGGCGGCCGCCGCCTACCTGGCCGCGGCGGAACGCTCCCTGGTCCGCGCGTCCTGGACCTGACGGGCCCGCACCGCGGCCGGGGTGCTCCGACGGTTCGGAGCCCCCGCCCCGCGGCCCCCCCGATCTAGCGGCCGCCCTTGCGCTCCTGGGTCGCCGCCCGGATCTCCTCCGTCGCCTCACGGAACGCGGGGGCCGCGCGCGTGAAGTAGTCGAAGAGCAGGTCCAGTTGCTCCGGCGTGTACCCGGCGAGTACGTCGGCGATCCGCCTCCGGGCCGGGCCCACGGCCGCCTCGACTTCCGCCAGCGTGCCGGGCACGGCCTCGACCACGACCTTGCGCCGGTCCGCCGGGTCGGCGGTACGGCGTACGTAACCCGCGCGCTCCAGCCGGTCGATCAGCCGCGTCGTGGCGCCCGTCGTGAGCCCCGTCCCGGCCGCGAGCTCGCCCGAAGTGAGCCCGCCCGCCAGGGTGATGCGGCTGAGGGCGTACCACTCGGACGCCTGGAGGCCAGCTGCCTCCGCGCCCGCCATGCCGTGCAGCCCCACGGCATCGATGTAGTCCCGAAAGACCGCACGCCGGTCGTCCTGCTCCGCCATCGCGACACCATCCCCTTGCCATTTATCTGCACGTGTGCAGATACTGCATCTATGCAGTTGCTGCCTCAGTGTAATCAATGGGGCGGCGGCCGTCATCCACCCGCACGCGCCGATCGAGAGGCATCCCGTGAACACCAGGACCGTCAAGGCCTTCAAGACCGTCAAGCGCGCCACGCTCGCCACGGCCGCCGTCCTCACCCTCGGCGCCGCCGGCGCGTATCTCTACCTCGACACCACCTCCGACGTGCGGCGCCCCGGCACGGAAGCGTGCGCCGACGTCATCCCGGCGGGCGCGAACCGCGCGGACGGCGAGGCCGTCTGCGCCACTCTCGACGCCCTCACCGCCGCCTGGGGCCGGGGCGACGCGGACGCGTACGGCCGCCAGTTCACCGAGAACGCCACGTACACCACCTATGTCGGCAGCCACTACGAGGGCCGCTCCGACATCACCGAGGGCCACCGGGCGCTCTTCGAGGACTTCGTCAAGGGCACCGAGCTGGCCGCCTCCTACCTCGACCTGCGCTTCCTCGGAAAGGACGCCGCCGTCCTGACGGGCCGGGGCGACGACTACAGCGGCAGCAAGCCCGGCCCCGCCGAGCTGTCCAAGGTCCAGACGTACACCCTGGTCCGCGACACCGACGGCACCTGGCGCATCGCGGCCTTCCACAACACCCAGCGGCACAACGTCATGGAGCGGTTCTCGTTCCTCTACTCCCCGGCCACGGCCCCGAAGGCGGAGAAATGACCACCGCGGTCCGCCGCCGTGTCCGGGATCCTGGTGTCCAGCCAGCCACGCAGCACGGTGAGGTCGGCGGCGGCCAGACCCCGCCCCGCGTCCACCCGGTGGAGCAGGGCCCGACCGGGGTGGTGGGAGGCCACCCAGGCCCGGTCGGGGTCGGTGATCTCGTCGTCGACCCAGATGAAGGGGCGGCCCGCCGCGTGGTCGAGGAGCGCGGGGGTCTTCCAGTGGATCCCGGCCCGGATGTCGTCGTCGCCGGATTCCGGCCACGCCACCACGGGCAGCTCCGGCAGGCCGAGCCGGGGCGCGACGCACTCGTTCGCGTCCGCCCCCCAGGTCGTCGCCCACACCAGCTCGCACGGCAGGGCCGCCAGACCCGGCCCGAGCGCGGGATCGATCCTCGCGAGCAGGGGATGGGCGTCGTCCCCCTGCGGGTACGGGCCCGCCCCGAACGGGATGAGCGGCCCGTCGACGTCCAGGAAGAGCAGAGGGCGGGCCTCGGAGCCGGTCATGACAGCACGCTAGCCCGCGATCCGGCGGCGAGGGAACCTCCGCCGGTGGATTCGCCTCTTGAGGTGCGAGGGGGACGATGACGATGGCGATGACGCCGATGACGACGAAGACGGCCGGCCGGGTGCTGGTGGCGGGACTGCTGTGCGCCGTACTCGCGGGCTGCGGGACCCAAGGGGCGGGCCAGGCCGCGGGACCCGCGCCCGTCCCCAGCCTCACGCCGCAGAAGTGCGCGCTCGACGTGCCGACGGAGGAACAGACCGGCGGTTACGCGGGCCCGCCGACGGACCAGGAGACGGGCGCGTACGCCGGGCCGCCGACCGATCAGGAGACCGGAGCTTACGCGGGGCCGCCGACCGATCAGGAGACGGGCGCGTACGCCGGTCCGCCCACGGACCAGGAGACCGGCGGCTACGCAGGCCCGCCGACCGATCAGCAGACCGGCAGCGCCGCGCCCTCGGGTGACGCGGCGATGACCAACGGCGGCGGCCCGTGCGGTCCGGCGGACTGGTTCGACATGACCCGGGACTTCACCGCCTACTGGACCGCGCACAGCACCGATTTCGAGGACGTCGTCATCAAGGAGACCCGCGTCCGCAAGGTCCGCACCGTCGGCGAGGCGAGGATCACCTTCAGCACCGGATCGGTGGGCAAGGGCCGCGGGGACGACGCCCGCCAGATCGCCAAGGTGTTCGCCGACTGGCGGCGCGGGGTCTACGGCGACAGCGGCGACCTCGTCGTCCGCACCGCCGACGGGGTCGTCGTCACCGAGAAGTGGTGACCGGGGGCCACCGCGCGTCCCACAGCGCGCAGTGGTGTTCGGCCCGGGCGTCGACCGTACGGATCCCGCCCGTGCCGGGCGCCAGGGACAGCACCGAGGCCGGTGAGCGGTAGCGCGGCCACCGCGGCGCTCCCGTGGCCGCCGGTACGCCGGTGCGGGCGAAGCCGGTCCAGTAGTCACCCATCCGGTCGGCCAGCTCCTGCTGCGGGCCCGCCAGCGGTACCACCGGGAACAGGTAGGGCAGTTCGAAGCCGTGCGAGGCCCCGTACGGCAGCCCCGGCACCTCCGGCAGGCCCGTGAAGTTCGGCGCGTCGCCGTCGCTGAACCGGTAGCCGTACGTCGGCACGCGGCGGGCCAGCGCACCGCTGTCCCGCAGGGCCGGGCAGGTGAACGACGCGTCGGACAGCAGGGTGGCCCACGCCACGGCCGGCGTCGGGTAGGCCGAGACCGGATAGCTCGCCTCGACCGCGCGGGCCGCCCCGGCCCCGAACGACCGCTCCAGCCGGGCCCGGTACGTGGCTTCGTCGCCGACCGGGTACACCGCCAGGGTCTGCGCCACGAAGATCCGCATCTCGTCCCGCGTCGTTCCCTGCACCACCGGCACCCGGTGGAACCGCCCGGCCTCCAGGGCCCGCCGGGGTTCCACGGGCAGGTGGGCGCCGCCGTACGAGACCTTGGAGAAGGTCTGCGTCAGTTCAGGCGTCACGAGCGTGCCGGTGTCCAGCCGGCGCAGGCAGTCCAGCGCAGCCGCCGAACCGCCGCAGCCGAGTCGGGCCGTCGCCAGCACGCCGTCCGCGACCGTGCGCCGTTCGGGCACGAAGGGTTCGTACGCACCGAGCGTGGGCAGCAGGGACCACGGCGGCACCGTGGTCGAGCACGATCCGCTCTGCACGATCGCCTTGTGGAACAGGTCCGCCGACGCCGGTGAGGTGAGGTGCGCGCAGACGCTGAGGGCGCCCGCCGATTCGCCGAACACGGTGACGTTGCGCGCGTCCGCGCCGAAGCGCTCCGCGTTCGCCCGTACCCAGCGCAGCGCCGCCCGCTGGTCGGCGAGGGCGAAGCCGGGGGCGCCGCCGAGCTCGGGGTGGCCGAACAGGCCGAAGACGCCCAGCCGGTAGTTGACGGTCACGACCACGACGTCACCCCGGACGGCGAGCCGTTCGGCCGGGTACAGGTCGCCCGCGCCGTTGACGAACCCCCCGCCGTGGAACCAGACCATGACGGGCCGCCGCGTGCCCGGGGCGGCGGCCCCGGCGGGCGCGGTGACATTGAGGTACAGGCAGTCCTCCGAGCCGCTCGGCCCGCCGGGCCCGACCGCGGGCAACTGCACGCAGCGGGAGCCGGGGGCGCCCGCGTCGCGGACCCCCTCCCACCGGGGCGCCGGCTCCGGAAGCCGCCAGCGCAGCGCGCCGGTCGGGGGAGCGGCGTACGGGATGCCCTCGAAGGTGGTGTACGCCCCGTGGGACCGGCCGCGTACCCGTCCCCGGTCGGTGTCCACCACGGGCCGCGCCGAACCCTCCGCCGCGGCCGCGGCCACCGGGATCAGTGCGAGGGGCAGCGTCAGCGCCAGCGGCAGTGCGCACCGGCGCCAGAACATCCGCACGTCAAGCACGGTCTACGCCCTTTCTCCGCGGGCCGGACGGGCCCCCGTCTGCCCGCCCCGAATGGCGCAGTGAGCGGAATTGGCAGTAAATGTAACAAATCGTATGCTTCCCGTGACGCACGATGACCGGCTCGCGATGTGCAGACCCGCGTGTCGGCGAACGGAGCTTTCCATGACAGACCCCATACCCTTCGCGGCGACGGACCATGAAGACCGCCGCGAGATCCCCGGCACCACCGCTCCGGGCGCTCCGGGTACCCAGCCCGTCCGCGCCGGGCCGGAGGCCGTCCCGGCCGGTTCCGGCTCCCCGGTGCTGCGGCACGTCCTGCGCCAGCCGGTCGCGGTCGCCCTGCTGGTCAGCGGCGCGCTGCACCTGCCCAGAGACTTCGCAGCCCTGTCGGCGGCGGCCCCCCTCGACTTCCTTCCCCTCCTCGCCACCGTGCTCTGCCTCGGCCTCGGGGCGCTCCTGGCGCTCCGCGACACCGCGGTCGTGTGGCGGGCCGCAGCGGCCGCGGCCGTCGGAGTCGTCGCCCTGCACGTCGTCGGCGGCGTGGCGGGCTTCGACCCGCTCGCCCGGGCGGTGGGCGGGTCCCTGGCCTGGGCCGGGGTCGTCGCGGTGCTCTGCGCGGCGGTCGCGGCCGTCCTCGCGGGCCTGGCCCTGAGGAACCGTCAGGAGGACCCTGCCTGAACCGGCGGTGAGGACGAGCGGCACTCCGCGCCCAGCGCGGGGTGCCGCTTGCACTTCCACGCGTGACCGCGCGCGCTCACGCCAGGAGGTTCACCGCCCCCGTGAACACGCGCGGGAGCCGGGCCGCCAGTGGGACGATCTGCCGGGCGAGCCGCGGCCGGTGGCGTGCCCAGAGCAGGGACTCGGTGAGCGTGCGGTAGCTGCGCGACAGCTCCCGCCAGGCCTGCTCGTACGCCTGCGGCCGCCCCGCCCGTACGCAGCGGACCAGCTCGCCGGCCGCCGTCACGGCCAGTGTCAGGCCCTCACCGGTCAGCGCGTCCACGTACCCCGCAGCGTCACCGACGAACAGCACGCGCCCCGCCACCCGTACGCGGGCCGCTTGGCGCAGCGGCCCCGCCCCGCGCACCGCCGCACCGGGGGACGCGGGCAGCCGCGCCGCCAGCAGCGGGAAACGGGCGAGCTGTACGTCGAACGGGGCCTGCTCCGCGGTCAGCAGGGCCACCCCGATCCGGTCGGGCCCGAGCGGGGTGACGTACGCCTCGCACCGGGCCGACCAGTGGACCTCGACGAGGTCGCTCCACGGCTCGGCGGCGTAGTGGCGGCGCAGGCCGTAGCGCGCCGGCCGGGCGGGCGCCGGTGGCGCGCACAGACCGAGGCGGCGCCGGACGGGGGAGTGCAGGCCGTCCGCCGCGACGAGGTAACGGGCCGTGAAGCCCGCCGCGTTGACGCTGTCGCCGTCCTGGCCGATCCCCTCGACCCGCCGGCGGACCACGCGCACGCCCAGCTGGCCGGCGCGTTCGGCCAGCGCGGCCTGGAGCGCGGTGCGCCGGATGCCGAGGCCGGGGCCGGAGCGGAACAGCCCCTCGGCGTGCCGCCCGGTCACCGCGTCGACGTAGCGGATGCCCCGGAAGGGCTGCCCGGTCGCGGACACACCCAGCTCCAGCAGCCGGCGGACGGCCCCCGGCATCAGCCCCTCCCCGCAGGCCTTGTCGATCGGGGTGGGCCGCGGCTCCACGACGACGACCTCCAGACCGGCCAGTGCGCCGTGGATGGCCGTCGCCAGGCCCGCCGGGCCGCCGCCCGCGATCAGCAGGTCGATCACGAGCGGGAGCCCGACGTGGGAACGGAGGCGGGGGCGCGCAGGCGTCCGCCGTCCGTCAGCGCGGCCTCCTCGCAGCCGATCCGCACGCGCAGCAGCATCAGGTTGAGCGCGGTGAAGCCGAGTGCGGTCAGCCAGGCGGTGTGCACCAGCGGCAGCGCGAAGCCCTCCACCACGACGGCCACGTAGTTGGGGTGGCGCAGCAGCCGGTACGGGCCGGCCGCCACCAGCGGCAGTCCGGGGACCACCACCACCCGGGTGTTCCAGCGCGGTCCCAGGGTGGCGATGCAGCACCAGCGCAGGACCTGCGCCGCCAGGACGAGGGCGAGGGCGGACCAGCCGAGTACGGGGACGAACGGGCGGTCGGCGGCCAGGGGTTCCACCACGCAGCCCGCCAGCAGCGCGGTGTGCAGGGCGACCATGGCCGGGTAATGGCCGCGGCCGTACTCGCGGCCGCCCCGGGCCAGGCTCCACGCCGTGTGGCGGCGGGCCGTGACCAGCTCGACGAGGCGTTCGGCCGCGATCAGGCCGATGAGCAGCAGGTACAGGGTCATGGAGGGGGCCATGGACGAGGACATGGGCATGGAGTCACCAATCAGCGGTCACCAGCGGAGCAGGACGAGTTCGGAGGCGAAGCCAGGCCCGAAGGCCAGCATCAGGCCGACCGATCCGGGGGGCGGCGGCCCCGCGGTCTGGATGCCGCCCAGGATGTGCAGGACCGAGGCGGAGGAGAGGTTCCCGGCGGCCGCCAGCGAACGGCGGCTCGCCGCGAAGGCCGACTCGGGCAGGCCCAGCGCGTCCGCGAGCGTGTCGAGGATCTTCGGGCCGCCCGGGTGGCAGATCCACGCGTCGACGTCGGCGGGCTTGAGGTCGTGCGCGGCGAGGAAGGTTTCGACCTCCTCGGCCACGTGCAGCCTGACCAGGTCCGGGATTTCACGGCCGAGGACCATGCGCAGGCCCCAGTGGCCGATGTCCCAGCCGAGCAGGTGCTCGGTGCCCGGGTAGAGGTGGCTGCGCGCGGCCACCACCGCGGGTCCGGCGCCGGTGGCGTGCAGGGGATGGTCGCGGCCCACCGCGACGAGCGCGCCGGCCCCGTCGCCGAAGAGGGCTCCGGCCACCAGGTTCGCCATGGAGGTGTCCGTGGGCTGCAGGGTGAGCGAACAGAGCTCGGTGGACAGCAGCAGGGCCGCGTGGCCGGGCCGGCCCGTCAGGTAGTCGTGGAGATGGCCGACGCCGGCTGCGCCGGCCGCGCAGCCGAGGCCGAAGAGCGGTACCCGCTTCACGTCGGGCCGCAGCGCGGCGTGCGGGGCGAGGCGGGCCTCCAGCGAGGGCGTCGCGAGCCCGGTCACCGTGGTGGACATGACGAGGTCGATCTCCGGCGCCGTGAGACCGGCGGCGGCGAGGGCGTGTTCGAGAGCCCGGCCGGCCAGCTCCAGGGCGGCTTCCAGGAAGAGGGCGTTCGTCGTGCCGAAGTCGTTCGACGGCCCGTACCGCTCCAGCGGGAGCGCGAGATGGCGGGTCTCCACGCGCACCGAGGCGTGGACCCGGCGCAGCAGCGCGGTATCGGAGCCGGACGGCAAGAAACGGGCGAGCGCTGCCGTGATCTCGGCCTGCGGATGGCGATGCGGCGGGAACACGCTGCTCACTGCCAGGACACGTGTCATTGATTCACCATAGGAAACAACTGACACATCGTTATGAATCAGGCGAACCGGGCGCGGCGCGGCTTAGCGTGACGGTGTGCCCGCGCGAACCGCAGAGACAGGACGGCCGCCCAGGCCCGCCGTCGCCTTCGCCGTCGCCCTTCGGTGGCGTACGGCAGCCGTGGGCCTGCTGGCAGCGTGCCATCCCCTGCCGGCGGCGGCCGTGACCCTCTTCACCGCGCTGCTCGCGGCCGCGGCGGGGCGAAGCCTCCCGGGCGCGGCGGCCACGGTGGGCGCGGTGGCCGCCGGGCAGCTCTCGGTCGGCTGGTGCAACGACCGGGCCGACCTGCGGCGGGACCTCGCCGCGGGGCGGCGGGACAAACCCCTGGTGGCCGGTACGGTGCGGCCCGCGGCCGTGACCCGCGCGGCGGCCCTGGCGCTGCTGGTCTGCGTCCCGCTCTCGCTGGCCGGCGGGCTGCTCGCGGGCGCGGTCCACCTCGTGTGCGTGGCGGCCGCCTGGGCGTACAACCTCAAGCTGAAGGGGACGGCCGTCTCCTGGCTCCCGTACGCCCTGGCCTTCGGACTGCTTCCCGCCTTCGTGACCCTCGGCCTGCCCGGCGCGCCGTGGCCGCCGCCGTGGCTCACGGCCGCCGCGGCCCTGCTGGGCGCGGGCGCGCACTTCGCCAACGTCCTGCCCGACATCGCCGACGACCTGGCCACCGGGGTCGTGGGCCTGCCCCAGCGGCTCGGGGCTCGGACCTCGGCCGCGCTCGCTGGGCTCCTCGTGCTCGCCTCGGCCGCCGCGCTGGTCGTGGGGCCGCCGGGGCGGGTGACGGCGTACGGCTGGGGCCTGCTGGCCGCCACGGCGGCGACGGTGCTCCTGGGAGGCCGGCGCCCGGCGGGCCGGCTCCCGTTCCGCGCGGTGATGGCCGTCGCCGGAGCCGATGTCCTGCTGCTGGTGGTCCAGCTCAGACGGTCCTAGTACGGGTCCACTCGAGGAGCCGGTCCGCAGGCCAGGTGTTGACGACGCGCCCGGCCGGGACCGCGCACGCCGCGGCCCGTTCGCAGCCGAGGATCTGCCAGTCCAGCTGGCCCGGCGCGTGCGCGTCCGTGTCGATCGCGAACAGGGTCCCGGCATCGACGGCGAGGCGCAGCAGCCGCCGGGGCGGGTCCAGCCGCTCGGGCCGACTGTTGATCTCCACCGCGGTACCGGAGCCGGCGCAGGCGGCGAAGACGGCCTCGGCGTCGAACCGCGACTCGGGCCGGGTCCGCCCGGTCACCAGCCGTCCCGTGCAGTGGCCCAGTACGTCCAGCAGCGGATTGCGCACGGCCGCCAGCAACCGCCGGGTCATCGCGGGTGCCTCCATCCGCAGCTTCGAATGGACGGAGCCGACGACCAGGTCGAGCTGGTCCAGCAGCTCCGGTTCCTGGTCCAGTGAACCGTCGTCGAGGATGTCGCACTCGATGCCCGTCAGGAGTCTGAACGGCGCCCAGGTCTCGTTGAGCTCCGCCACCACCCGCAGCTGTTCCCGCAGCCGCTCCGGGGAGAGGCCGCGGGCGACGGTGAGCCGCGGCGAGTGGTCGGTGAGCACGGCGTACTCGTGCCCCAGCGAGGCCGCCGCCCGGCCCATCACCTCGATCGGGCTGCCCCCGTCCGACCAGTCGGAGTGCACGTGGCAGTCCCCGCGCAGCGCCGCCCGCAGGGCGGTGGCTGCTGTGGTGGCCGGGGGGCCCTCGGGGAGCGCGGCGGCCTCGTCCTCCAGCGTCTGCAGGTACGCCGGCACCGACCCGTCGAGGGCCTCGCGCACCACCTGGGCCGTCGTGGGGCCGATGCCCTTCACGGCTTCCAGGGAACCGGCCGCCGTGCGTGCGGCGGTCTCGTCCTCGCCCATCTGCCGGAGGGCGGCCGCGGCCGTCCGGAAGGCCCGCACCCGGTAGGTGGGCGCCTGGGCGCGCTCCAGCAGGAAGGCGATCCGGTCCAGCGCGGCCACCGGGTCCATCGCGTACCTCCTGGACCCAGTGTGGCGGCGCGGCGGTGATCGCGCCGGACGGGTCTCACGCCTCCTGCGGGACCGCGGCGTCGAGGGCGGCGGTGAGGCGGTTCAGGCGGGTCTGGAGGTCGAGGATCTCGGCCAGCTCGAAGCCGGTCGCGGTCGCGATCCGCCGCGGTACCTCCACCGCGCGGGCGCGCAGCGCGGCGCCCTCCTCGGTGAGGTGCGCGTGCACGGAGCGCTCGTCCTCGGCGCTGCGCTCGCGGCGGACCAGACCGGCCGCCTCCAGCCGCTTGAGCAGCGGCGACAGTGTCCCGGAATCGAGCCGGAGGTGCTGCCCGATCTCCTTGACCGGCAGCTCGCCGTGCTCCCACAGCACCAGCATGACCAGGTACTGCGGGTAGGTCAGGCCCAGGTCCTTGAGGACCACGCGGTAGAGGCCGCCGAAGGCGCGGCTCGCCGCGTTCAGCGCGAAGCAGATCTGGCCGTCCAGGCGCAGGAAGTCCTGGTCGGGGTGGGTTGCGGTCGGCTTCTCGGTCATGAGGGCCAGTGTACCCGGGGCAGACTTGCGAGGCATTGAATTGTGCACAACTCAATTGTGTGCTCTAATGGTGGAGCGAGGCCGACCGACGGCCGCCGCAACGGTTCACTTCTGCGAGAGGAACTCCGATGGACGCGCTGTACACCGCTGTCGCCACCGCCAACGGCCGCGAGGGCCGCACCGTCAGCTCCGACGGCCAGCTCGACCTCGCCCTCGCCATGCCCCCGGCGCTCGGCGGCAACGGGCAGGGCACCAACCCCGAGCAGCTCTTCGCGGCCGGCTACGCGGCCTGCTTCGCCAGCGCGCTCGGCCTGGTCGGCCGCCAGGCCAAGGCCGACACCAGCGAGGTGTCGGTCACGGCGGAGGTCTCCATCGGCAAGGACGGCGCCGGCTTCGGCCTGGGCGTGGTCCTGCGCGTCGAGCTCCCCGAGTCCCTGGCGGGCGAGACGGGCACCCTGCTGGTCAAGCAGGCGCACGAGGTCTGCCCGTACTCCCGTGCCACGCGCGGCAACATCGACGTGGACCTCGTGATCGAGTAAAGATGCCGGACGCCGGGCGGGCGGCCACGATGGAGGGAAACCGACTCGTACGGGGGCCGCTCGCCAGGAGGCGCCGATGGCGCACACCTACGCAACCGACGTACTGGTCGCCGGAGCCGGCCCGGTCGGACTGACCGCGGCGCTGGAGCTCCGCAGACGCGGAGTCTCCTGCCGGATCGTCGACCGGCTGCCCGCCCGCCTCCCGTTCGCCAAGGCCGTGGGCATCCAGCCGCGCACCCTGGAGATCTGGGACCGGATGGGACTGGTCCGCACCGTCCTGGACGCGGCCGTCCCGATGCGCGGCCAGCTCGCGTACGTCAACGGCGCCGAGCAGGCGCGCATCGAGCTCGCCCTGCCGCCCGAGGTTCCGTACGGGTTCGCCGCGCTGCCCCAGTACGAGACCGAGCGCATCCTCGACGAGTTTTTGGCCCGGTTCGCCACCTCGGTCGAGCGCGGCACCGAGCTGGTTTCGTTCACCCAGGACGCCGACGGGGTGACCAGCCGGCTGCGCACCCCTTCCGGCGCGGAGGATGAAGTACGGACCCGCTTCCTGATCGGCTGCGACGGCGCGCACAGCATCGTCCGCAAGGGGCTGGGGCTCGGCTACGAGGGCGGAGCCTTCCCCGAGGAGTTCATGCTCGGCGACGTCGAACTCGACTGGGACCTGCCGCACGAGTACGGCGTGCGCTCCATGCACCGGGGCGAGGACGGCACGATCGACGACACGCTGGTGTGCATCCCGCTGCCCGGCCCCGGCAGGTACCGGGTGTCGATGACGGTGCCGCCCGAGTTCTCGGCCGCGCGGCAGGACGGGGCCGCCTCCGACGGGGTCGCCCACGGCCTGGAGAGAGGCCGGGCCCCCGGACTCGCCGACATCCAGACCGTCCTGGACCGGCTCTCGCCGCACCCCACCACGGCCTCCAACATGCGCTGGACCTCGGTGTTCCGCATCAGTCACCGGATCGTGGACCGCTACGGCGACGGCCGCATCTTCGTCGCCGGGGACGCGGCGCACATCCACCCGCCCACCGGCGCCCAGGGCATGAACACCGGCATCCAGGACGCCTGGAACCTGGCCTGGAAGCTCGCCCTCGCCATCGACGGCGGCGCCCGTCCCGACCTGCTCGCGAGCTACGACGTCGAACGCCGGCCCGTGGGCGAGGAGGTCGTCAGCCGCACCGTGCGGCACGCCGCCGAGGGGGTCCAGGCCGACCCGGAGGACAAGGCGACGCTGCTGATGCGCGAGGCCCAATTGCTCGTCGGCTACCGGGGCAGCCCGCTCGTCGACCCGCCGGGCGAGGGCCCCGGACCCCAGCCGGGCGACCGGGCCCCGGACTGCGCCGGCCTCACCGCACCGATTGCCGCCTACCCGCTGCGCTTGTACGACGTCCTGCGCAACCGCGGACACCTGCTGGTGCTGTACGGGGGCGGGAACGGGTCCGCGGGCGGGGCCGGGGCGGGGGACGGCCGGTGGATCGACGAACTCGCGCGGACGGCACGGGAGTCGTCAGGGGACCGGGTGGAGACCTGCGTGGTGCTCGAACCCGACGCCCCGGCCGCCGCCTGCCGGGGCGGCCTACCCGCCTACCGCGACACCGGCGGCGAGTTCGCCCGCCTCTACGCGGCCGACCGGCCGACGGCCTTCGTGATCCGCCCCGACGGCTACCTCGGCGCCCGCCTCTCGCCACCCACGGCGCAGGCACTGCGCACGCACCTCGCGGGCACCTTCGCCGCCACGGACCAGGGGTAGTCCCACCGACCGGTCATGACCGGCCGTCCCCGCGGGCGGCCTCCCGGCGCCCGCGCTTGCCCAGCGGGGCCTGCGAGAGGTCCTGGGCCGTGGACTTGAGCCGCTTGAACCCGTACCCGCGCTCGGTCAGCCAGCTCTCCGCCGCGAGTTCGGCCCGGGCCGTCGCGTCGAGGATGTCCTCCTCCGCCTCGCCCGAGTCAAGGAAGCGGAAGGTGAAGGAGGGGCGGACGGCGACGTCGTCGTACGTGAGGTGCCCCTCGGTGGTGAAGGCCGCGTACAGCACGTCGTGTTCGGGAGCGGCGGCCGTCAGCTCGGCCCGCTGGTCGGCCGTGAGGTTGTCGAAGGAGCCGCGGACGGTGATGCGGAAGGTACGGGAGCTCATCTCGGCACCCTAGAACGCACCTTTGGCCCCCGCACCGGGATATTCCGCGCGGCGGCGGCCGCGTCCGCCCCGGCGCCGGGGGAACGGCCGAAGCCCGGGACCCGCAGCACATTTTGGATTGGCGGACGATCCTCAATACGATCCGGCGATGATCACAACAAAACGGCTTGCGGCCGGGGCGTGCGGCCTGCTCGCCGCCCTGGCCGTCGGGCTCTTCCCGGCGAGCGCCACCGCCGCCGACGGACCGACGGCGAAGGAACCCCCGAAGGTCGACCTCGTCCTCGACGTCAGCGGCTCCATGCGGGCCACCGACATCGACGGCCAGTCCCGGATGGTCGCCGCGAAGCAGGCCTTCAACGAGGTCATCGACGCGGTCCCGGGCGAAGTACGGCTCGGCATACGGACCCTGGGCGCCACCTACCCCGGTGAGGACAAGGCGCTCGGCTGCAAGGACACCAAGCAGCTGTACCCGGTCGGACCGCTCAACCGGACGGAGGCGAAGACCGCCGTCGCGACGCTCGCCCCCACCGGCTGGACGCCGATCGGCCCCGCCCTGCTCGCCGCGGCCCAGGACCTGGACGGCGGTGACGCAACCAAGCGGATCGTGCTCATCACCGACGGCGAGGACACCTGCGCCCCGCTCGACCCGTGCGAAGTGGCGCGCGACATCGCCGCCAAGGGCATTCACCTGGTCATCGACACCCTCGGCCTGGTCCCGGACGCCAAGACCCGGGCCCAGCTCACCTGCATCGCCGAGGCAACCGGCGGTACGTACACCTCGGTGCAGCACACCGCCGAACTCTCCGGCAGGGTCAAACAGCTGGTCGACCGGGCCGCCGACCCGGTCGTCAACCCCGTGGCCACCGAGGGCGCCAAGCAGTGCGCGGGCGCCCCCCAGCTGAAGCCCGGCCTCTACAGCGACCGCGAGACCTTCGGCGAACACCGCTGGTACCGGGTCGACGTCCGCCCCGGCCAGGAGCTGCGCGCCTCGGTGAGCATCGCCGCCGACCGCGCCGTCAACAACGACTACGGCGTCCTGCTGCGCGCCACCACCGTGCACGGCCGCGAGATCGTCCGGGGCTCGGAGGCGGGTGACGGGCGTACCGACGTCCTGTCCACCGGCCTGCGCTACCCGAAGGCCGAGATCGACGGCGTGGACGAGGAGGCCGCGGAGGCGACGGAGACCGTCTGCATCCAGGTCAGCAACTCCTTCTCCGCCCCCGCCTCCGTCAAGACCACCCCGGGCATGCCCGTCGAGCTGACCATCGACGTGGTCGACGGACCCGACGAGGCGTCCGACGCCGCCTCCTTCGGCCTCGGCCGCGGTTGGTGGCTGCTGGCCGTCCTGGTGCTCATCGGGCTGGCGGCCGGTGTGGTGTGGGGATGGATCTCACGCTGGCGCATCTCCGTCTGGAGGACCAACTGATGCGTACCGTACGCACACTGACCGCCGCCCTGCTGACCGCGGCCGCCGCCCTCACGGTGGCGGGGACGGCCGCGGGGACGGCCGCGGCGGACACCGCGACGGCGAGCCCCAGCCCCGGTAACGGCTCGAAGTCCGGGCAGGGCGAGGCCGCCCCGACCGAGGCCGGTACGAGCTTCCGTACCGCCACGGCGATGCGCCCGGGCCAGCGGGCCACGGCCGGCGCGTCCACCGGCGACTACCTCTACTGGGTCCTTCCCGTCGACGCGCAGCAGCGCGCGACCGTGAAGGCAACGGTCACGCTGCCCGAATCCGCGAGCCGGCACGGCGCCGCGACCTGGCAGCTCGACGTGTACGACGGGCTGCGCCGCAGGCAGGCGTGCACCTACGGCACGCAGACCAGGGCCGCGGGCAAGGACGCGGCCTCGGTGGAGCTGTCCTGCACCCTGCGTACGGTCCGGGCCGCGGCCGAGCAGTGGGCCAACGACCCGCTGCCGGGCAGCTACTACGTGCGCCTGACCGTCGTCAATCTGCCGGAGGAGGACCTCGGCCTGCCGGTACGCGCGGCAGTGGAGGCCTCCGTGCAGGAGACGGGCGGCGCCCACGCCGTGGACGGCGCCCTCGCCACGCCGCTGGTTCCGGCCACCGTGACCGGGTCGCTGCGCGAGCCGGAGGACGGCTGGTCCGGCGGCTGGTGGTCGGACCGCTGGCTCTGGACGGCGGCAGGAGGGATCCTGGGCGCCCTGGCGGGCATCTTCGGCTACTCCCTGACGCGCGGCGCGGGCCGCCCGTCCCGGGTGCCGCCCCGCGCCTGACAACCGGCCGCGGCAGGCGGCCGCGGTCCCGGGGACGCCTCCCGGGGCTGCGGCCGTCCGCGTGGATTGACGCGTTCCACGGGTATGGCGCGGCCTCGCCGGGGCAGACGCCGAGCATGAGCTTCCAGCATCCCGCGGAGAAGGGGAAGGGCGACGGCGGGATCGGCCGCTTCGAGAAGCTGGCCGAGCTCGCCTCCAACTTCACGAGTTCCGCCTTCTTCTCGATGCTGTGCGTGGCCCTCGTGGCGGCTTTCGTCGCCGTGCACGTGGCCCATATGCCGATGGAATGGCAGCACCTCGCGGGTGACGCGATGGGCGCGGTCGCGCTTCTCCTGCTGGCCCTGCTCAAGAACTCCGAGCGCCGGGCCGAGCACGCCATCCAGCGCAAGCTGGACGCCATCGCCGCCGCCCTCCTGGAGCAGCAGCAAGGCGAGCCGGGCCAGGCCCACGAGGACCTGGAGAAGGCGATCCGGATGGAGGAGCGCCAGTAGCGAGGGCCGACGGACATGGCGCCCGGGCCCTATGCGCGGGCCGCTTCGCTTCCCAGGAGTTCCGCGCCGAGCGGAGTGATGGTGTGCACGACCGACTTGCCACGCCGGCTCGTGGTGATCAGATTGGCGTTGCGCAACACCGTCGCGTGCTGGCTCGCCGCCGCCACCGAGACGTTCAGACGCCGCGCGAGCTCGGTGGTGCTGCACCCCTCGGCGGCCACCTTCAGCGCGGCGGCCCGGGTGCGCCCCAGCAGTGCGCCCAGCGACTGGTCGGCCGCTTCCCCGGCACCCCACAGCGCGGCGCCGGCCTCGGCGTCATTGATGGTGGGGATCGCGAGGGTGGGTGCCGAGTCGGCTCCCACAGCAGCCTCGCGTCCCGCCACAGGAAGACCGTCGGAGCGATGACGAGACCCCGTCCCCCGAGGTGGACCTCGACGTCCCGGTGGTAGCGCATCTCCAGAACGGGCGCCCGCCACCGCACCAGCGGAACGCACATTCCCTCCAAGAGCCGTTCGACCCCGCCGTCGAGCAGCGTCCGCGCGAAGGTGGTGCGTACCCCCTCCATATGGGTCCTCGCCCGGCTCCAGTAGGGAGCGATGATCGCCTCGTTGCAGGCGGCGAGCCCCGCGGCGAAGTGGCGGCGGGCCTCGAGGCCGCCCTCCGCCAGGGTCCGGGCCCACGACAGCTGTGAAGGGTGGAAATCGATGTGCTCGAGCTCGGTCCGTATCCGGTCGGGCGATGCGCGCAGCAGGTTGTCGATCCCTTCCTCGATGGACGGCGAGTTGCCCATCAGCATCGTCAGATCGATGTCCGGGCCGTCCACGGACAGCAGGCTCGTCACCGGGCGGGTCGCCGCCCCCAGCCGTCCGCGCGCCATCGAGTGCCAGGGGCGGAAGGGCAGGGCGTTGGCGGCGCAGTCGCGCAGCAGTTTCAGCCCCATCATGGTTTCCGTGGCCGCGCCGAGCGTCGCGGCCACCCGGGTCCGGGCCAGATCATCGGCGGTGAAATGAATGCGCAGCACCGAGCGTCCCCCGTCGCCGTCGACCCGGCGCCACTGGAACGCCAGCCGCAGTCTGCGCCGTGCCCAGGGCCTCGTCCAGCGGTTATTGAGCCAGGACTCAAGAGCTGTCCGCCGCGGACGGCAATCGAGTGGGGGAGCTGGGGGTGGCTAAGTGGCCTCGGGGACGTAGGGCACGTCCCCGCGCCTCCCCCAGCTACCGCTGGGAGGTGCCCCCAGGCACGGCACCTCGCCGCGTTGTCGCAGTGCCCGAGTACGTCCAGTACAAGGGCACTGCTCCGCCTTGCGATGCACCGCACCGGACGACGCGGAAACGCACCCCACTTCCCCGAGGCCGCTTAGACCCAATGCCGTTGCTTTATGGCGGTTGGATCACGATGGCGTCGTGTGAGGGCCGGGTTGGCTGGGGCCAGTCGCGGTGGCGACTGGCCTTGGCCTTGTAGTTCGACATCTTGCGTTTGACGACCCGGGGCTGGCTGCGCAGTCGCCTCGGGGGCAGGAGCCGCTCGGTGACCTCGGCGCGGAAATGCCGCCAGGCCCTGTGCAGGTGGTCAGGGGGAAAAAGAGCCGGGCAGGATGGTCACGGTGCGGCGGGCCGCCCGCAGGGCGGTGGTGAAGGAGAGCCGGTCGCAGTCGACCGGCTCGGGACTACCGGCCGCCGCTTCGGCCATCAGTGCGCGCAGGGCGTGGTGCACCAGCAGGTGGGCATAGATCTCCTGGCGGACGCCGGTGGGGGTCTTGCTGGCCAGGACAACGGTCTTGGCGCCGCGCTGATGGGTCTTGATCTCGTCCAGGACGCTCTCGCACTCCCAGCGTTGCGGGTAGAGCGCGGCCAGGTCGGCGGCCGGGGCCCGGACCGGGTCCAGGACCGAGGTCAGCAGCACGTACTGGTCCTCGCCGGGTCGTCCCGGGTCGTCCAGGCGGTAGCGGATCACGCGGACCGCCACCGGCTCGCGGCCGGCCTTCTTGTCGTCTCCGGCCTGGATCACGGTGAGCCAGGACCCGTCGGGCAGTGTTTGCAGGACGGGCAGGCGGCGGTTGGTCTTGGCGCGGAAGCACAGGTCAGCGCCGCTGCTGGTCAGGGCTCGCCATAACCGGGTCGAGGGCAGGTTGCGGTCGCCCAGGACGAGCATGTCCTCGGTCAGTGAGCGTTCCAGGTCCTCGGCGAGGCGGACCTCGCCGTCATGCCAGCCGCCGAGCACCGCATCGACGACGGCGTGGGTGCCGCATTCGACCAGAGCGACGACCTGGACCTGCGGATATCCGCCGGTGCCTTCCCCGCGGCCGGTCCCAGGGCGGCCGAACTCAGCGGCGTTCGCCGCACTGTCGGCGACATCGAAACGGGTGCCGTCGATGGCCATCAGCCGCCAGCCCCTCCAGAACACCCCGGGCATCGCGGGCGTGCCCAGCGGTCGGGCGCATCTGTCGAACAGCGCGGCCATCGGTTCGACCCCGAGCCGTCCACGCGCCCGGAAGATGGCAGCCTTGCTCGGTGGATGCCACGACCCCCACAGCCCCGCCCACCGCAGGCCCTCAGCAAGGTGCCGCATGACCTCCAGATACGGCGCGGGCGAGAACAATGCCATCGCCAGCAGGAAGTACACCACCAGCCGGGCCGGCAACAGCCGCCGACGCTTCTCCGTCCGGTCGCACTGGGCCACGACCTCGTCCACCAGCCACGGCGGATACATCCGGGTCAGCACACCCACCCCGGCCAGATCCGGCAGAGACGACGCCATGCCACCACCCCCGATGACGTCGTCTCACCGATCCAGATCAATGTCAACGGCATTGCGCTTAGACCGGCCCTTCCTTGAGGCGGCCGGTCACCACCAGGTTGCCGTCCGGGGTGAGCCGCGCGAGGACGCCGGTGCGGAAGTAGCCGTCGGTGGTGAAGGAGCGTGCGTTGTGGTCGGGGGCCCGGTAGTAGCCTCGCAGGGTGTACGGACCGCGGGCGAGGAGCTCGCCGGGCTCCCCGTCGGGTACGTCCTCTCCGTCGACGTCGACGATGCGGATCTCGTCGTCGGGCGAGAGCGGGCGGCCCTGCGTGGTGAGCACGGTCTCTTCCGGATCGGCGGGCCGGGTGAGGGTGAGCAGCCCCTCGGCCATGCCGAAGACCTGCTGCAGGCGACAGCCCAGCGCGGGGCCCAATCGCTCGGCGGTCGTCCGGTGCATGGGCGCGCCGCCGATCTGCACGAGGCGCAGACTGCTCAGCTCCGTCTGGACCGTGGGGAGTGCGTCGAGCCAGAGCTGGGCGACGGCGGGCACCACCGAGGTGATGGTGACCCGCTCCCGTCCGATGACCGGAAGGCATTCGGCGGGTCCCGGGTTCTCGGCCAGGACGACCGTGCCTCCGGCGGAGAGGGTGCCGACGATGCCGGGGCAGCCGAAGGCGAAGGTGGACTCGGCGGGCTGCGCGGCGAGATACACGTCGTTCTCGGTGAGCGACACCAGCTCGGCGGCGGCCCGCGCCTGATAGGCGTAGTCGTTGTGGGTGCGCGGAATGAGCTTGGGCGGCGCGCTGGTACCGCCGGAGAGCAGGAAGAAGGCCACCTGGTCGGCGCTCTGCGCGAGCGCCGGCTCGGGCGGGGCGTCGATCGAGCCCAGCGGGCTGTACTGGCAGCCCGACGGGTCGGTCGTGAGGCCGCCGTACGGGGACGGGGCGCCCGGTGCCTCAAGGGTGAACACCCGCCGCAGGAAAGGCTCTTGGGCCGCGATGTCCGCGGCCATCGCCGTGTGGTCGAAGCCCTGGAACGTCGAGGGGCCGACGTAGCCGACGGCCTGGGCGACCCGCACGAGGTGGGACACCTCGGACGCTCGGTGCGAGACCGGGCAGAACACGGGGACCCCGCCGGCGCGCATCAGCGCGAACACGGTGACGACGAACTCGGGAACGTTGGGTAGCTGGACGACGACCCGCTGCCCGGGCCGGAGGCCGCGCAGCCGGAATCCTGCGGCCATGCGGCTCACGCGCCGGTTCAGGGCCGCGTACGTGATGCGGGTGCCGGCGTGCACGAGCGCGGTCCGTGGTCCGTACTGCAGGGCCCAGCCACGCAACAGGTTGTCCAGCGTATTGCCACGCCAGTGCCCGGCTGCCCAGTAGCGGTCGACGAACTCCTCGGGCCAGGGCGTGCAGCCGTTGAGCATGGACGTCATTCGCTTCCTTCGGTACTGGTCACACCCCGCCGCCTTGACCTTGGCATCCAATCCGTCAACACGCCCGCACACAATGAGCCTTCCCGACCATGGACGCTGAACTCCCTCGGCAGAAGGCCCAATGGGCGCCGCTGACCAGGAGGAATGGCGGCCGGCTAGTCGTCCGAGCCGGTGGCCGACGGCGGAACACCGACGACGAAGAACAGGAAGGTGGTTTTGCTCGAAAGGTCATGGAAGTCGTCGGGGAACAGTTCACGGGCGGCCGGGTCGGGCTGCGGCTCGCTGATGACGGCAAGGCGAAAACCGGCGGTGGTGAAGGCATCGGTCATCGCGTGCAGTGGCTTGCGCCAGAACCGCATCGGGACGGACTGCCCGTTGAACGTCCAATCGAAGGCATAGCTGGTGGTCGCAAAGTAGTCGGGCCGAGGATCCTGGATCGTGTAGGCCACGAAAGGGTGGTCCACCGACGCGATCAGCCGACCGCCGGGCCTGAGCACTCGCCGCAACTCGGCCAGCGTCGGCCCCCAGTCCTCCAGATAGTGCAGCACCAGCGATGCGACCACGTCGTCGAATGCACCATCGGGGAACGGCAGGCGGTCGCGCAGGTCGGCCACGTGCAGGGCTGCGTCGTCACCGAGCCGCCGCCTTGCCAATGCCAGCATCCCGGCGCTGGCGTCGATGCCGGTGACGACGGCACCGCGGTCGCGCAGTGCGGCGGACAGGGGGCCCGAGCCGCAACCGGCGTCCAGGATCCGGCGGCCGGCCACGTCTCCGGCGAGGGCTAACATCGCAGGCCGCTCGTAGTACGCGTTCACCAGGTTGTTCTCGTTCTCCGCCGAGTACGCCTCGGCGAAACCGTCGTAGTCATTCACCTGGTCCCGATCCGCGGACTGGGCGAAGTTCTCAGGCACATCGGTTCCATGTTCCATCGTCGCAGCCTAGTGCCGCATCAGGCAACGTTTGCCCTGGTGACGACTTCGCGTAGGTGGTGGTCGCCGGCGTTTTTGTTCCGCCAGATGATGTAGCGGCGGATCATGCTGCCCTGGGCCTTGTGGCTGGGGTGGTCGGTGCCGTCGAGGGCGAAGTAGCGCAAGGCTGTGAACTGGGCCTCGATGCGGTTGAGCCAGGAGCTGTTGGTGGGTGTGTAGGCGATCTCGACGTTGTTCGCCGCTGCCCACGTCCCGACTCGCTGGCACCGCTTCGTCGTCAGGTGCGGCGAGTAGTTGTCACAGACGATCGCAATGCGCACGTCCGCCGGGTGCAGGGAGCGTAGGTAGCGGCAGAACTCCAGGAACTTCGATCGGTTCTTGGTCTTCTTGATGTGGCCGTAGAGCTGGTCCTTGGCGAGGTCGTAGGCGGCGAACAGGTGCCGCACCCCGTGCGGGCGGGTGTAGGTCGCCCGGCGGCGGGGCCGGGGATCCCGGCCGGGATCCTTGTGTCGGCCCCCGCGCTCCGCCCACTGCCTCCCGGGGTGGGGCTGGAGGTTGAGCGGCCCGAACTCGTCCATGCAGAAGACAACTTCGGGTTCGCCTTCCTCGGGTATGACCTCGCCGTCGGCGATCGCATAGAGGTGCTCGACTCTGGCCTTCTTGGCGGCGTAGTCGGGGTCGCGGGAGGTCTTCCAGGTCTTCACGCGTTGAAACGAGACGCCTTCCTCGCGGAGCAGGACCCGAAGTCCCTCGTGGCTGATGTCGTCGACCACCCCCTCGGCGACCAGGAAGTCGGCCAGCTTGGCCAGGCTCCAGGTCGAGAACGGCAGGCCGTGCTCGGCCGGCTTGGACTTGGCGATCTTCTTGATCTCCCGGCGTTCGGGCAGTGTGAAAGTCCTGGGCCGGCCGCCTTTGTACTTGGGATAGAGCGAGTCGAAGCCGTCGGAGTTGAAGTTGTGGATCACGTCGCGAACCCGGTCCGCGCTGGTGAACGTCACTTCCGCGATCTTCGCCACGGGCATGCTCTGCGCTGATAACAGCACCATCTGGGCCCGCCGCCAGGTCACCACCGACCCAGTTCCTCTGCGGACAATCCGCAGCAACCGTCTGCCCTCGTCATCGTCAATCTCCCGGACCCGCACACGCTCAGCCACGTGATCATTCTGACCGTCCAGTGCCCTCCAGCGCAGCAAACCGAACGATGCTTCACTCGGGGCGAACGTTGCCTGAAGCGGCACTAGTAGTCACATGATCCACCGGACAGGCGCCACCAGGTCAGGTCAACGAAGTGATCCGGGTCGCGCGACGAAGCGGGCGAGCTCGTCAGCGGCGCCGCGGGGCAGACCGGCGACTGCTGCGTCCGGCAGTGTCGTGATCACGGTGCACAGCTGCGCGGCGAGGTCTGGCAGCGGGGACCAGGCAGAAGCGGGGGCATTGACGGCGGCAAGCAGCAGGTCGCCCTCGTAGAAGCAGGCGTCGATCGACGGCTCCTCAAGCAGCAGGCGCACCGCGAGCGGAAGGACGTACGGCAGCGCCACCTGCTGTGAGATGAGGGTGCGCAGATCCGCCGGACCGAGTTCGCCCAGCGGAACATGCCGCAACGTATGCACCTTGCGGACCAAATGCGTCGCGTCAGGGGCAGGAGGCGCCTCGACATCGGCTACCGGCTCGTCATTGCTGACCTGTAGCCACATCGACAAGGTCAAGTAGTGGTGCGGTCCGGCCGCTTGGTACGACCGGACCGCCACCATCTACCTGGCCGGACCACACCTCGCGGGCCTCTTCGGCCTAGCCGAGCCGGGTGACTCGCGTGCCGAACGAGGGCTCGGCCAGGGCGCCCTGGACCGCCACCGGTACGCTCTTCGCCCCGTCTCCTACGCCCGCCGTCAGCACGCCGATCTCCGACCCGGCCTTCGCGGTGTGCGGAACCGGCGTCGCCCCGGCTTCGAGGGTGAGCTTCAGCCGCTGACCCGGTACGCCGATCACGTTCAGGTCCTTCGTGGCGACCAGCGGTGTGCGGCCGCCGAGCCCGTCGTCCACGTACCCCACCTGCTGGCCCTTGCGGATGACCGGAGCCGACGCGAGCGCCTCCCGTACCGCTTCGATGATCTTCTTGCTGTTCGCCTTCACCAGGGTCAGGCTGTTCCGGCCGTCCGGGTCCGGTCCGTCCACGTGCTGGTCCATCAGCGTGCCCAGGATCAGCGGGGTTTCGTCGCCGATCGACTTGTAGGCCGCCCACATCAGGGTTCCGCCGGCGGGCGTGCTGGACCCGGTCTTGATGCCCCTGATGCTCAGGCCCTGGGCCGTGAGGAGGTTGCCGTTGTTATTGGTGATGGGCTGGGGCAGCCCCTTGATCGTGGCGCTGGGCAGGGCGACGATCGCGCGGAACGCCTCGTCCTTCATGACCGCCTCGGCCAGTGCGAGCTGATCGGCGGCGGTGCTGACGGTCCCCGCGTCCAGGCCGCTGGGGTCGGTGTACGTGGTGCTCCGCATGCCGAGTTCCCTGGCGGCGGCGTTCATCTTCTCGACGAACGCCGTCTCGGAGTCGCTGCCGGTGTCCCAGCGCGCCAGCAGGCGGGCGATGTTGTTGCCCGAGGGGATCATGAGCATCTTGAGCATGTCCGTCTGGCTGAACTTCGAACCGGCGGTGAGTCCTTCGATGCGGGACTCGTGCTCGGACGTGCCGTCCGCCACCGCCTTCGCGTCGACCTCGATGGAGGGGCCGGGGTCGTTCTTGCGCAGCGGGTGGTTCTTGAGGATGACGTAGGCCGTCATCACCTTGGCGACGCTGGCGGTGGGGACGGGCTTCTGCTCGCCGAAGGTCCCGATGTCACCGGACCCGGGGACGCGGACGGCCCCTTGCCCCTTGGCGGGCCAGGGGATGGAGAACTGCCCGGCGAGGGTGTGGTCCGGCTCGGCGGCGACGATGGCCGGGGCGGGCAGCGGGCGCAGCAACTGGGCGCCGGTGAACGCGCCTGCGAGGAGGAGCAGGATCGGGGTCCACACCTTGACGCGCCGCACCAGGGTCCGGCGGGGGGTCTGCGGCGGGGGAGCGGTGTTGGTGAGCTCGGCCAGCAGTTCCAGCGGGGGCAGCGGGGCCGCGACGGCCGACGCCTTGGCCTCGGGCCACGGTTGGGGCTCGGACTTGGCCGGGGACGGGGTGGGCGCCGGGGTGTCCAGCGGCTTGAGCGCGACGAACTGACTGGTCTTCTCGGAGTCGCTCTCGGCCCCCTGAGCCCAGGAGGGCACCCGCCGGGGCGGGTCCGCCGCCTCGGCGTCGTCCTTCTCCTCGGGCGCGGCTTCGGTCTCGGTCTCGGCCGCCGGAGCGTCGGTCTGGGCGTCGGCGTCGACCTCGTCGGGAGCCCCGGCCTCCTCGGGGGCCTCGTCGGACGGGTCGTCACCGTCGTCAGCGTCGTCTGGTACGTCCGCCTCGTCGGGTACGACGGCGTCCTCGGGGTCCGCGCTGTCGGCTGCCGGTGCGGTGTCCTCGGCTTCGTCGGAACCGGCCGGTGAGTCCTCGACTGACTCGACGTCCGCCTCGGTTTCGGCGTCGGGTTCGGCGTCTGCGTCGGGCTTGAGCTCGGCCTCCGCCTCGGGTTCGGCCTCCGCCTCGGGTTCGGCCTCAGGCTCGGCCTCCGCCTCGGTTTCGGCCTCAGGCTCGGCCTCCGCCTCCGCCTCCGCCTCGGCCTCGGTCGCGGGCTCGACGTCCGCCTCGGTTTCGGCCTCCGCCTCGGCCTCGGCCGCAGGCTCGACGTCCGCCTCGGTTTCGGCCTCACGCTCGGCCTCCGCCTCGGTTTCGGCCTCACGCTCGGCCTCCGCCTCCGCCGCGGCCTCCGCCCCCGCGGCCTCCGCCTCCGCCTCCGCGGGTTCCTCGACGACCGTGTCGGGTTCCGCCTCCGGGACCGTCTCCTCTTCGGTCTCCGCCTTCTTCGAGGAACCGCCCGCCACCGTTTCCGCCTTCATCCCAGCCCCGCCTTGCCGCTCACACCCGACGGCCGCCCGCCACCGCCCACGCGGTGGCGGGCGGCCCGCCGGTCTTGCCGATACGTCGGGCGAGGCCCTCCACGGAGCCTCGCCGATCACCTAGATGCCCCCGGCCACCCACCCGTTCCTCCCCGTGGATCCTGTGACCATTCGGTCATATTCCCTGGCCGGGAGGAGTGCGCACGCAGGGCACGTCGCTTCACCCAGGGACGGTGAGTAGGGCTACTCATGACCGCTGCGCCGCCTCGGCCGACCATGGACGACACCACCACCGTGCCACCCGAACGGGGACGTCCATGCTCAGCCGAATCGCCGCCGCCGTCGTACCCGCCTGCGGGACCCTGACGGTCACCGCCGACCCCGGAGCGCGGACCGCCGCCGGCAGCATCCTCGTCGCCAACCACACCTCGCTCGCCGACCCCGCCGTGGTGGTCGCCGCGCTGCGCCGGTACGGGATCGAGCCGGTCATCCTGGCCACCAGCGGGCTGTGGCGGGTGCCGCTGCTCGGGTCCGCGCTGCGGCGCGAAGGGCACATCGCCGTCCACCGCGGAACCCACCGGGCCGCCGATTCTCTCGATGCCGCGGCCGTCGCCCTCGCCTCGGGCCGCAGCGTGCTGCTCTACGGAGAGGGCCGGCTGCCGGGCCGCCGCGACGCGGGGGAGTCCGCCCCGGGCCCCTTCCGCAGCGGCTTGGCCCGGCTCGCCGCCGCGACCGGCGCCCCCGTCGTACCCGTTGGCCAGGCAGGCGCCCGCCGCCTGTGCTCCGGCAGCAGCGCCAAGCAGCTCGCCGGAGCCCTCACCGCCCCGCTGCGCAGGCCCTGCCTCCACGTGCACATCGGCTCGCCGCTCCACCTCCCCGACCGGGTCCCGGAGGCGACGGAGCGGGCCCGTGAGGCCGTCACCGCCGCCTGGCGCACCGCGGCCCTCTCCCTCGGTGAACTCGCCGGGCCGGGTCAGGAGCCGTCGCGGGGTGACCACTCCTAGCGCGTGCTGTGGGACAGGACCACGTGGGCAGCGACCCCGTCGGCGTCCGTGTCGATGATGGACACCACCAGCGGGCTGCTGCCCGTCGGCCCGCCGGCCGTAGCGCGCATCCGGTAGCGCTCCACGCGCACGCCCTCGCGGGCGAGCGGACCGCCGCCGGCGTACATCGACTCCGGCATGCGGTCGTTGGCGATGCGCAGCGCCGCCGCGCGCCAGGTTCCCGAGGCCTGGTCGAAGCGCTCCAGCAGGAAGCCCGGTCCGCTGCCCGGCCGGTCGCCCGGTTCGCCGACGAGGATCTCCATCTGGAAGGCGACCAGCAGGTGCCGGTACTCGGAGGAGTTGCCGTTCCGCAGGGTGACGGTGAACTCCTGAGCCGCGCCTCCGCGTACGAGGGCGAGTCCGCCGCCCCGGGTGTCGACCGCGACCTTCAGCCGGGTCGGGGCGGCGGGCGGCGCGGCCGGGGTCGTGGCGGAGGCCGACGGCGCGGAGGAAGCGGCGGCGGGAGTCGCGGACGGGGACGCGGAGGCGGACACGGGCGGCGAGGCGGCGGACTCGGTGGGCGTGGCCGACGGGGACGCCGATCCGGAAGCGGAGGCCGACGGGGACGCGCTGCCCGGGGTCCCGCCGTCCTTCTTCCCGCATCCCGTCAGGCCGGTCAGGCCCGCCAGCAGTACGGCGGCCGCGGTCGCGGCGGTCAGGACCCGGCGGGGTCCGGCGGATGCGGGCATGAGATCGGTTCCCCTACAGGTCGGCTGAGGCCGGAACCTAACAAGCGGGCACCGCGCCGACGAGCCCGGGCGTGCATCGAAGCGGCGACGGTTGGGTCACGGCCTAGCCGCGAAGCATCAGCTCAGAGGCTTCTCGAAGTTGAACGCGGTCACTGCCATCCGCTCACGGAAGTAGAACCGGTGGGCGTCGGTCCGCTGGGTTCCGGAGTCCAGGGTGAGCGAGGTGCAGCCGGCTGCCCTGGCGCGCTCCTCGAGGTGCGCGAGGAGCGCGCGGCCCACACCGGTGGAGCGGGCGGCCGAGGTGGTGACCAGGTCGTCGACGTAGAGCTTGCGGACCTGGCAGGTGTTCGCGACGATCCGCCAGCCGGCCGCGCCCACGCACACGCCGTCGGCGTCGTAGGCCGCGGTGAAGCGCAGCCCCTGGCCCTGTCCCTCGGCGAGGACGGAGAGGAAGAGGTCTTCGGTGAGGTGGGGGCGCAGTTCGAGCAGTACGGGGAGCAGGTCCTCGGTCAGTCGCGAGTCGCCGGGCTCAAGGTCGATGATCTTCATTGGGTCAGCGTAATCGGCCCCTGCGGGTGCGCAGTCGGGTGGGTGGGACGTCCGCCAATCGGCTTGGACTTGGCCGTGCTCGGCCGGGTGCCGGGACACGCGTCGGCTCCTTCTTTAGGTTCTTGGGTGTCCCCAGCCTCCTCGAAAAAGGTGGATCCATGCGTTCTGTGCGCTCCGCGCTCTCCGTCCTCGCCGCCGGCGCGATCGTCCTCGGCGGCGCGTCCGCGGCCGCCGCCGACGTGAACGTCTACGCTCCGTCCGAGAACTCGTACACGTTCGTCTTCGGCGACTGGTTCCAGATCGCCGGCGACGACGTGTTCAACGCGGGCCACGACAACACGGTCGGCTCCAACAACTGACGACGCGGCGAGGCGGCCCGCCCCACGTGGGGCGGGCCGCCTCGCGCGGCCTCGCCCGGCATGTTGCAAGGGGAGGGGATCGGGAGAGCAAGGGGGAGGGACCGTTACCGGCGGCAGGAGTGGCACCTCATGAAGTACATGCTGATGGTCCTGGGCAAGCAGGCCGACTACGAAGCCATGAGCGGCAAGGCGAGCGGTGACAGCCCGGCCTGGTCCGCGGCGGAACTCAAGGCGATGTTCGACCACATGGGCGCGCTGAACGACGAACTGGCCGCGGCGGGCGAGCTGGTCGACGCGCAGGGACTGGCCGAACCCCGCCAGGCGCGTCTGGTGACCGCCGACGCCGACGGCGCCCCGGTGGTTTCCGACGTGCCGTACGGGGAGAAGAGCGCGGTCATCGCCGGGTACTGGGTCGTCGACGTCCCCGACTTCGGCCGAGCCGCCGAGATCGCCGCCCGCGCCCAGGCCTGCCCGGTCCCCGAGGGCGCGCCCACCTACCCGGTCGTCGTCCACCCCGTCGGCGGCGCCCCCGAAACCGCGAAGTGACGACCCGGCCCATCCGCGATCCGGAAGCCGGTGTCCGCATGCCGGACGCCCGTCACGGTTGTCAGACCTCCCGCCTACTCTTGATCACGTGAGTCCGACCCCTGACAACCTCGCCCCCGAGCGTCCCCTCGCTGAGATCAACGCCGACATCCGCGGCTTGTTCGCCCGAGCCGACGGCCGCCTGTCCGACGCCGAGCGCGTGCGGCACGCGATGCTGCTGGCGGAGTGGGCCGCCGCGATACGGGCGTCGGTCGTCCCCGCGGCGTAGCGGGCTCGCCAGGCCACCGTCCGGCCCACCGACCCACCGTCCACCCGCCACCGGCCGCAGCCGATCGCGGTGTGGCGTGCCGTGTCGTGTCGGACCGATGAATTCCCGGTCCGGCGGCAGTCTTCCCCACGGGCTCCCGCGCCGGCCCCTTCGTTCCGGCGCTCCGCACGCACGAGAAGGTGGACGATGAGCGGTCTGCGCAGGCTCCTGGAAGCCCACGTCGGTGACGGCCGACTGCCCGGCGCGGTGGGTCTGGTGGCCCGGGGCGATGACATCGAGGTGGCGGCCGTAGGCTCCCTCGACACCTCCGGCGGCGCCCCGATGGAACGCGACTCCCTCTTCCGGGTCGCCTCGCTCACCAAGCCGGTGATCGCCGCGGCCGCGATGACGATGATCGAGGACGGCCTGCTCGCCCTCGACGTGCCGGTCACCCGCTGGCTGCCGGAACTCGCGGCGCCGATGGTCGCCCGTACGCCGTCCTCACCCGTCGACGACGTGGTTCCCGCCGAGCGCCCGATCACCGTCGAAGACCTCCTCACCTTCCGGGCCGGCTACGGCTTTCCCGCGGACTTCTCGCTGCCCGCCGTCCGGCTGCTCTTCAGCGAGCTGGGGCAGGGACCACCGCAGCCCCAGCAGATCGCGGCGCCGGACGAGTGGATGGCGGCCCTCGCACGGATCCCGCTCCTCCACCAGCCGGGCCGGGCATGGCTCTACAACACCTGCTCCGACATCCTCGGAGTGCTCATGGCCCGCGCGGCCGGACAGTCCCTCCCCGACCTCCTGGCGGAGCGCGTCTTCGAGCCGCTCGGCATGCGTGACACGGCGTTCGCGGTACCGCACGACCGGCTCCACCGGTTCACCGGCTGCTACCGCGCCGCGCCGGACGGCGGCCCGCTGCAGCTCGTCGATCCCGCAGACGGGCAGTGGAGCACCCTGCCCGCCTTCCCCTCCGGGGCGGGCGGGCTGGTCTCCACCGCCGACGACTGGCTCGCCTTCGGCCGGATGCTGCTCGCGGGCGGCGCGTACGGGGGCGGGCGCCTGCTCTCGCCGGAGTCCGTACGGCAGATGGCCACCGACCACCTCACGGCGGAGCAGCGCGAGGGCGGCGCCCTCTTCCTGGAAGGCCAAGGCTGGGGATTCGGCGGCTCGGTCGACGTGGCGCCCCTCGATCCGTGGAACGTGCCCGGCCGCTACGGCTGGATCGGCGGCACCGGCACCGCCGCCCACGTGGTCCCCGCCACCGGCGCCGTCACCATCCTCCTCACCCAGCGCGAAATGAGCGGCCCGGCCTCGCCCCCGCTGATGCGGGAGTTCTGGACCTACGCCGCGAAGGGTTAACGCCCTTCACCGGCCGCGCGGTCCCGCAGGCGGCGTTTGTCCGGCTTCCCCCGGGCGGTCAGCGGGATCGCGTCCTCCCAGAACACCGTGGTCGGCCGGTGCGCCGGAGACAGCTCCCGCCCGACCAGGGCGCAGGCCTCGGCCGCCATCTCGGCGCCGGGCGCGCACCCGGGCGCCGCCACCAGGAACGCGCAGACCTCCTCGCCCGTCAGATCGCTGTGCCGGCCGACCACCACCGCCTCGGCCACGGCCGGATGCCGGGCGAGCGCGGCCTCCACGGGCACGCAGTACACGTTGTCCCCGTCGACCATCACCACGTCCTTGACCCGGTCGTCGAGGTACAGGTAGCCGTCCTCGCCGAGGTGCCCGAGGTCCCCCGTCCGCAGCCACCCGTCGCGCAGGACCGACGCGGTCAGTCCGGGACGGCCCCAGTACCCGGCCATCATCGCCGCCGACCGCATCCACACCTCCCCGGTGCGCCCGGCGCCCACCGCGGCCCCGCCCCCGTCGCGCACCTCGACCTCCACCCCCGCCACGGGCCGCCCCACGGAGGCCAGCAGCTCAGGCCGGTCCGCCACCGCCGCCTCGTGGTCCGCGGGCGTGAGGCGGCAGATCACCGCCGCCTCGTTCATGCCGTAGCCCTGCTGCCACCGCCCGCCCCAGCGGGTCACCGCCTCGCGCAGCCGGGAGGGCAGGACGGGCGAGTCGCCGTACGAGACCACCTCCAGCCCTGGCACACCCGCGGCGGTCCCGGGGTCGTCCAGCAGCCGGTACACCATCGACGTCGTCAGGTACGTCGACACCCGCCCCAGACGCCGGCAGGCCGCGGCGAACTCCCGCGGCGAGAAGGGGGCGAGAACCTCCACCCTGCCTCCGGCCAGCAGCTGTTCCAGGGAGCGCCCGCCGGACCTCTGGGCCAGTGAGGTGACCGACAGGTACACCGGCTCCGCCCACCCGGCCGTGCGTACGGTGTTGCGCGCCGCCATGGCGCCGAAGGTGGAGGCCACCCCCTTGGGCAGCCCCGTCGTCCCGCCGGTGTAGGTCACCCGGGCCACGTCGTCCTCCCGCGCCCGCACGGCCACCGCCGCCGCCTCGCGCCCCGCAGCCCGCCGCAGCACCTCGTCCAGGCCCAGCCGGGGCGCGCCCGTATCGGGCACCGGGACGTCGTGCAGCACCAGGTCCGGCCGGCAGTCCCGCAGGATGAACTCCAGCCCGTACAGGGCCGGTCCGGCCAGCACCTGGGTCAGCCGCGCCCCCAGGAGGTGCGCGGCGAGCCGTACCAGCAGCACCTCTGGCCGGTTCCCGCCCGCCACACAGGCCAGCCCCGATCCGCGCCCGACCCCCGCCTCCGCCAGGGTTCCCGCAAGCCGCCAGGTGTTCTCCCGTACGTCCGAGTACGTCATGACGGCGGGCCCCACACCGATGGCGGGCCGGTCCGCGTACCGCTCCAGGGCCTCTGCCAGTTCCGTGACGTACCGTGCCCGCGCCATGCGCAACCCGCCTCTCCGCGTCCCGCCGACGTACCGTACAACCCTCGCCCAGTGCCCGGACCCCCGATCCCCCGGCATCATGGACGGTATGACGACCGAATCCCGTGCTCGTTCGTTCAGTGCCGCGGCTGCCCGCTACGCCGACCACCGCCCCTCGTACCCGCCCGAGCTCCTCACCGCTCTGGCCGATCTGGCCGGTTTCCCGCCGGCCGGGGCGCGGGTCGCCGACGTCGGGGCGGGCACGGGCATCGCCACCGCCCTGCTGGAGGCGGCCGGGGCCCGTGTGGTCGCGGTGGAGCCGGGCGAGGGCATGGCCGCCGAGTTCCGGCGCCGCAATCCGCGGACGCCGCTCGTACGCGGCGACGGCAACCGACTGCCCCTCGCCACGGGCTCGGTGGACCTGTTGACCTATGCGCAGTCCTGGCACTGGACCGACCCCGCCCGCTCGGTCCCCGAGGCACTGCGCGTGCTGCGCCCCGGCGGGGCGCTGGCGGTCTGGTCGAACGATCCGGACGTCTCCGTCGGATGGATCTCCGAGCAGCAGGACCGCATCGAGGAGCGGTTCGGCCCGGGCTGGTACATCAACGAACGGGCCCGCTCGCAGGGGGGATTGCGCTTCACCACCCGCCTTCTGCCGTGGTCGCGCCGCGTCCCGGTCGACACGCATCTGGCGAAGCTGTCCACGCACTCCCTGTTCCTCGTCGGCGCGCCCGGCACGGACGCCTTCCTCGCCGACGAACGGGCCCTGCTCATGGGCCGGTTCCCGGACGGCATGGTCGAGGAGCACTACGTGGTCGATCTGAGCGTGGCCGTCCGCGGCGGTGCGTGACCGTGAAAGGACCGGGCCGGGGGCTGTTCGGGTGAACCGGCGGAACCTGTGGCGGGTCCGGCCGTTGATCAAGGCACTCACCACCATGCACTCGTGCACACAGAAAGACCCATGATGATCAAGAAGATTATGGCCACCGCCGCCGCCACCGCTTCCATCGTCGGCGCGGGCGCCGCCGTGGCCGCCCCGGCCATGGCCATCGGCAACGACAACGGGGTCAACACCGTCAACGGCAACAACTCCCAGCAGATCTACGGCAATCAGAAGACCCACGGCGACCTGAGCCCGCAGCTCGGCCTGGTCCAGGGCACGCTGAACAAGCCCTGCATCGGTCTGCCGGCCAAGGTCAATGCCCAGTCGATCCTTGCCTTCGTCAACATCGGTGTCCAGGACATCAACGTCCTGTCGAACCCGCAGAACCAGCAGTGCACCGAGAACTCCACCCAGGCCAAGGGCGACGAGCCGCTCTCGCACATCCTGGACAACATCCCGGTCCTCTCGGGCAACATTTCGCAGGGCAGCTGACGCAGTCCCCTCTGCGAGCCGGGGCCTCAGACGCCTGCGCGAGTGCCCACGGGGCCCCGGCTTGTTCCACCCGGATCCGCGGATCCGCCCCTGCCGCAGGCGTGCGGCGGCCGACAGGCCGTCGAGATGGGCATCGGTCCTCACGTCGGAGAGCCTCCCGTCCCACCGGACGGGAGGCTTTCCGACGTTCCGGAGGTGTTCCGGTCCGTCAGAAGGGCTTGGTCGGAAGGTACTTGCCGTCCAGGGTGATGACCGCGCGCTCGCCGCCCTCGGGGTCGGTGACCTTACGGACGTCCAGCTTGAAGTTGATCGCGCTGATGATGCCGTCCCCGAACTGCTCGTGGACCAGAGCCTTCAGAGTGGTCCCGTAGACCTGGAGCATCTCGTGGAAGCGGTAGATCGTCGGGTCGGTCGGGATGCCGCCGGGGACCGAGCCGCGGGTCGGGATCGTCTGCAGGAGCGCGACCGCGTCCTCGTCCAGGCCGAGCAGCTCGGCGACCGGCCTCGCCGCGGACTCGGGCAGCGGATGCTGGCCCAGCAGCGCGGCGGTCACGAACGCGACCGACAGGCCGGCGGAGTCGCCGAGCTGCTGCCACGAGAGGTCCTTGCGGGTCTTGGCTTCGACGACGGCGACGGCGAGGGCCTGGCGGGCGGTGGGGTCGAACTGGGCGTGCGGCATGGGGAGACGTCCTTTCGGGAGCGGGGAACGGGGGCGGGGCATTGGGAAGCGGAACAGCGAACGGGGAGGGAACCGGGGAGGGGCGGGGCGGGTCAGAGCGCGACGGCGGCCGTGGGGCCCGATACCTCCGCGACACCGCCGGTGGGGATGTCGTAGACCCAGCCCCGCAGGGTGAGCCGCCCCTCGGCCGTGGCGCGGGCGACCGATGGATGCGTGGCCAGGTTCGCCAGCTGGGCACGTACGTTCTCGCGCACCAGAGCGGCCACCCGGCCGGGCCCGGCGCCCGCCGTGCGGGCCACCGAGGCGTCCGCGTGCCGCAGCCAGCGGGCGACCGACGAGGCGGCGCTCAGGTCCGTGCCCTCGGCGAGCGCGGTCATCGCCCCGCAGGCGGAGTGCCCGCACACGACGATCCCGGTGACGCCGAGGACAGCGACGGCGTACTCGATGCTGGCCGTCACCCCGTCCGGGCCCGGAGCGTAGGCGGGCACCAGATTTCCGGCGGTGCGGATGACGAACAGCTCGCCCGGCTCGCTCTGGGTGATCAGCTCCGGCACCACGCGGGCGTCCGAGCAGCCGATGAACAAGGTCGTCGGCCGGTGGGCCTCGGCCAGCTCGGCGAAGAGCCGTGCCTTCGCCGGGAACACCTCTTGCTGGAAGCGTGCGACGCCGTCCGAAAGGCCGTCCGAGAGATCGGGCATGGTCACTCCCTCTGGTGGGATGCGCCCCGGGGGGCTTGACGTGTTCCACCATGCATGAGCTGCATCTATTGTGTCCAAGACGCGATAGCCATGCCTGCTATTGCTCTCATCTATAGTTGCTCTCATGGCTCTCGAACTGCGTCACCTGCGCTATCTGATCGCCGTCGCCGAACACGGCAGCTTCACCCGCGCCGCCGAAGAGCTGCGGATCTCCCAGCCCACCCTGTCCCAACAGGTCCGGCAGCTCGAACGCACCGTGGGGGCCCAGCTGTTGGACCGCACCGGCCGCACCGTGCGGCTCACCGACGCGGGCGCAACGTACGCCCACTACGCGCGCGGCGCCCTACGGGACCTGGCGGCGGCCGAACGGGCCGTGACGGACCTGGCCGACCTCTCCCGCGGCCACCTGCGCCTCGCGCTGACCCCCACCTTCACCGCGTACCTCGTCGGCCCGCTCACCGCCGGGCTCCACGCCGCCCACCCCGGCATCACCGTCGAGGTCCGCGAGATGCCCCAGGACCGCATCGAAGCCGGGCTGCTCGCCGACGACCACGACCTCGGCCTCGCCTTCGACCGGCCGCACCTGCCCGGCATCGCCGCGGCCCCGCTGTTCACCGAGACCCTCGGCCTGGTCGTGGCCGCCGACGGAGCCGGGGACTATCCGCCCGCCGGTGAGGCGCTCTCCGTACGGGATCTCGCGGAGCGCCGACTGGCCCTGCTCAGCGGGGACTTCGCCACCCGCGGACACGTCGATGCGTACCTTCGCGCCCACGGGGTGCGGCCGCACGTCGCCGTGGAGGCGAACTCCGTCCAGGCCCTCACCGAGATCGTCCGGCGCACCCCCCTGGCCACCGTCCTGCCGGACGCCGTCACCGACGACCACCCGCACCTGCGCCCGGTGCCGCTGGACCCGGCCATCCCGCCACGGACCGTCGTCCTGCTGCGCCGGGAGAGCGCGTACGAGAGCGCGGCGGCGCGCGCCTTCACCGGACTCCTCCGGCGCCTGGTCAGCGCCCGCGGATACCGCCCGGCCTAAGCGCGGCCTAAGCGGCCTCGACCGCCGGCCGGGCCAGGCGCTCGACGCGGGTCAGGAACTCCCTGGGGTGGAAGGGCTTCGCGAGGCAGTCGTCCACACCGGCCTCCAGCGCGCGGGCCGTGCGCTCCGGGTCCGCGGGCGGCAGCGCGAGGATCGGCACCCGCCCGTGACCGGGGGAGCGGCGGATCTCCTCGAACAGCGCGACCTCGTCCAGCCCCGGCCGCCGTCACTGTCTAGCAGGGCCACGGTGTCCGCCCCGGTTCCGCCGTCGACCACCGCGAAGCCCCGCCCACGAGGAGGCGCTCCAGCAGCGTCCGGAGCGTACGGTCCTTCGCCACGAGAAGGATCTTGTCCGGGGAAGCGCTGCTCATGGTGGCCTTTTTCCATCCGATGCCGGCCGGTCACAGAGCCGACCTCGTGACTTTTGCCCGCCGTAGTCCTCACAGAGCGTACGGGTTCTTGCATGCCCGGAGTGACGGTGTCTAGCGTCGGGCCATGACCACCGAGCCGCAGCGCTTCGAAATCCTGTTGGTGCCCGAGCACGTCAAGAACCGGGCCGGTGCGCCCGCGCCCCAGGTGGACCATCCCCTGAGATCGGCCGTGGTCGAGGCGACCGGCGCCACGGGTGCTTCCGGGTACCCCCGCTACACCGGGGAGGGGATGGAGGCCGACATCGACCCCGTGTCGCGTACGGTCGAGGCCCTGCTCGTCGACGGCTACGAGCTGGACCCCGGCATGACGGCCCTGATCGCCCCCGAACCCCAGAAGGGAACACGCCGGAAGCACTAGGTCACACCGCCCGTCCGTCCGTCCGCCCGCCCGTCCGCCGACGCGGATGCGGCGATGCCCGGGCTGTCGGCCCCCGGCTCCGGCCGTGCGACGTGCGTCCGGCCCGGCCCCCGCAGTGCGGGGACCGGGCCGGACTTCAGGCTGTCAGGCGGGCGTCAGCTCACCTGGACGGTGACGTCGTCCACGACGAAGGAGGTCTGCAGTGACTGGTCCTCCACGCCGTTGAACTTCAGGGTGACGGTCTGGCCGGCGAACGCCGAGAGGTCGTACGACTTCTGCGCGTAGCCGGAGTTCGCGTCCAGGTTGGAGAGGGTCGCCAGGGTCTGGCCGCCCACCGAGACGGTGAACCGGTCGTAGGCGACGCTCTCGTTCTCGTCCGTGTCGATGTGGAGGAAGAACGCGAGCTGGTACGAGGTGCAGCCCGACGGGATCGTCAGCGACTGCGAGGCGCTGTCCGTGTGGGTGAACCCGTACCCGGTCAGCCACGCCATGTAGCTGCCGCCGTGCGGGGCCTGCCCGGACTGGTTGGTGATCACGCCCGCGGTCGCCGTCCACGGGCTGGCGCCGCTCTCGAAGCCGCCGTTGGCCACGAGCTGGCGCGGGGTGCACGTGCCGCCGCCTCCGCTGACGGTCAGCGTGTACGTGGTGCTGTGGCTGACGGTGCCGGTGCCGGTGACCGTCAGGGTGTAGGTGCCGGGCACGGTGCTCGCGCCGACCTGGACGGACAGCGTCGAGGAGCTGCCGGACTGTACGGACGTCGGGCTGAGGGTGGCGCTCACCCCGGCCGGCGCGCCGGACACGGACAGGGCCACCGTCTGCGCGGCGCCGCTCACGGTCTGGGTGTTCACCGTGGCGGAGGTGGAGCCGCCGGGAGCAGCGGTGCCCGCTGACGGGCTGGTGCCGAGGGAGAAGTCCTGCGCGGGCGTCTCCCCGCCGACGGCCTGCTTCCAGACGGCGTACGCGACGCCGTCGGCGCTGCGGTCCAGGACCGTGGCGTTGATGTTGTTCGCGGTGTCGCAGGCGCTGTGGTAGCAGGAGTCGTAGGCGGCGTTCGCGGTGCCGCCCCACTTGGTCGCCTGCGCCGAGGTCTTGCGGGCGCTGGCCCCCGCCGCGTAGCCGGAGGTGGGGATGCCGGCCTGCTGGAAGGAGTAGTCGTCGCTGCGGCCCTGGCCCTCGGTGTTCTCCTCGGGTGCCAGGTTCAGCGAGGTCCAGTACGCCTTGAGCGGGGTGGCGGTGGCCGAGTTGACGTTGTTGATGAAGTAGCCGCCGTTGGGGGAGCCGACCATGTCGAAGTTGTAGTAGCCCTTGATGGCCGCGCGCTGGGCGCTGCTCAGCTGGCCCACGTAGAACTCGGAGCCGTTGAGGCCCTGTTCCTCATCGGTCCACCAGGCGAAGCGGACGTGCTTCGTCATGGTGGGGTTCTTCTGGGCGAGGACGAGCGCGTTCTCCAGCAGGGTGGCGGAGCCCGAGCCGTTGTCGTTGATGCCGGGACCGGCCGACACGCCGTCGAGGTGGGCGCCGAACATGACCGTCTGGTCGGCGGGGCCGCCCGGCCAGTCGGCGATCAGGTTGTTCGACGGGTAGGTGCAGGAGGTGCAGTTCTGCTCGGTCACCGTGTAACCGGCGGCCTGCAGCTTGCCCTTCACGTACGCCAGCGACTGGGTGTAACCGGGGCTGCCCGCCCGGCGGTTGCCGCCGTTCTGGGTCGCGATCGTGTTGAACTGGGTCAGGTGCGCTTGCACGTTGGCGACGCTGATGTCCGGCGGGTCGTTGGGAGGCTGGGTCCCGCCGACGTTGAGCGAGTAGTCGACGGTGTGGGAGAGGGTGCTCCCCTGCCCCTTGACGACGACGGTGGACGCGCCGGGCGCCGCGTTGGCGGTGGCGGTCAGGGTCAGCACCGAGGACTGGCCGGACTGCACGGTGGCCGGGTTGAAGGAGGCGCTCACCCCGGTCGGCAGGCCGGAGGCGGTCAGCGTCACCGACTGCGCGGTGCCGGTCGTGACGGTGGTGCCGACGGTGGTGGTGACCGTAGCGCCCTGCTGGACGGTGCCCGACGACGGGTTCAGCGCCATCGAGAAGTCGTTGTTCTGGCCGCTCGGCGTACAGGTCGGGTCGGCGGACTGGGCCGGGACGGTGATGGCGTCCCAGGCGGCCTTGGTCTTGTTGAACAAGTCACAGGTGGTGTCGAGCGACTTGGCCGAACTGAGCGTCGCCGTCCGGTACTTCTTGTACGACATGCTGCTGGTCTTGAGCAGCATCCCGCCGTAGAAGATCTTGCCGGCGTTCTGCACGCCCACGCCGGTGACCGCGGCCTGGTTGCAGGTGGGGCTGTTCGGCTTGCCGGCGCCCGGGCTGCTGCCCTCGGCCAGCAGGTAGAACCAGTGGTTCAGCGGACCCGCGGCCTTGTGCACCTCGGTGCCGGGTATCGCGGAGCTGTAGCAGGCCGGGTCGTTGTTGACGGCCGGCGGGTTGTACATGTTCCGGATCGGACCGTTGCCCTGGAGATTGATCATCTCGCCGACGGTGTAGTCCGGAGTGTCGTACGGGGCCGGCTCGTTGGCGTAGGCCTCGGTCAGCGCGCCGAAGATGTCGCCGGTGGCCTCACCGAGCCCGGCCTCCTGGCCGCTGGTGCCGCCGGGCGTGTTGGAGTCGATGGCGTGCCCGTACTCGTGGCCCACCACGTCTATTCCGGCGATCCACTCGTTGGCGCTGTTGTGCCCGATGGTGACCGAGCTGCCGTCCCAGTAGGCGTTGAGGTCGCCCAGGCCGACCTTGCCCGGGAAGCTGCGCCCGTTGCCGCTGACGCCGTTGCGGCCCAGCCACTGGCCCAGCATGTCCCACTGTTTCTGCGCGGCGAACATGAGGTCCACGCAGCCGGTCTCTTTGCTGGTCGGGTTGCCGGTGCCCCAGGAGTCGGACGACTTCGTGAAGACCGTGCCGGTGCTGTAGTCCGCGCAGCTCAGGCCGGTTCGGTTCGGGTCGCGCAGCGTGTAGGTGGAACCCGAGTTGGTGGTGTCGACGGTGAGCGGGTTCGGCCCGTTCCACTTGCTGCTGCCGGAACCGGCGACCACGTCGTCGTAGCTGTCGACGAAGGCGCCGCTGCGGGCGTCCACGAACACGTGCAGTTTGCTGGGCGCCGTCCGAGTCCGCCCGGTCAGGACGGTCTCCCAGGCGAGCAACGGCTTGTCGTCCTTCAGCCGGACGGCGAGCCGGCTGCTCTCGACCTTGTCGACCGAGGCCAGTTTCGCCCGCGACGTGGCCTCGGCGTCCTTCGCGGTGACGGAAGGCCGGGTCGCCACGTCGATGCGTACCGAGGAGGCCGACTGGAGGGCGCGTACCTTGCCCGCGCCGTCCGCGAGTACGACCGCGTCGCCGCCGACGACCGGAAGGCCGCGGTAGCTGCGCTCGTACGCGACGGAAAAGAGGTCCTTCACCCAGGGGGTGACCAGGCGTCGTTCGTACCGCTCCTGCGAGGAGTTGACCAGGGAGTCGAGACCGCTGTCGACGGCCTGGTCCGCGGCCGCGACCGCGCGTGCGGCCGGTGTGTCCTGCTGGGACGGTGCGGGCTGCGCGTGCTGCGCTGCCGATGCCGTCCCGGCCAGGGTTCCGGCGAGGCTTGCGGTCAGCGCCATCGCTGCCACGGCCGCCGTCCATCTGGTGGGCTGCAACGTCCACTCCGATCGTGGGGGTGGGTGGGGAGTGCGTGCACGTTCGCGGCCGAGTATGAGCGTGTATATGACGGGATTGGGACATCCCGGCGGGCATAAGGTCCGCGTTATGGTGCGTTGGCGGCGCGCTGCGTACGCTGCCCGGATGCAGCTGGAGTTGAGGCATCTGCAAGCTGTCTGCCGGATCGCCGAGGCGGGCAGTCTGGGGGGAGCGGCGCGGCGCCTCGGGGTGTCCCAGCCCGCGCTCTCGGCCCAGCTGCGCCGCATCGAGCGGGTCACGGGCGGCGAGCTGTTCGTGAGGGGGCGCAGCGGGGTGGAGCCCACGGCGCTGGGCCAGTTCGTACTGGCCAAGGCGCGCCGGGTGCTCAGCGAGATGGACGCGCTGGGTGCGGAGGCGCGGGCCATCGACACCGGGACCCCGCTGCGGCTGGGGTGCATCCTGCTCGTGCTGATCGACGGTCTGCTGGCGCAGACCGACCTGCTCCTGTCCGGCCAGGAGATCACGGTCGACCTGGAGGACTCGGTGACCGCGCTGACCCGGATGCTCGGCGCCGGCCGCTACGACGCCATCGTGTACGGCGAGGTCAACGACCACGAGGTGCCGCTCCCCGAGGGGGCCCTGGCGAGGACGCTCATCGCGAAGGAGCCGTTCTGCATCCGGCTGTCGGAGAAGCACCACCTCGCGGGCGCGGACCGCATCGAGCTCGCCGACCTCGCCGGCGAGTCGTGGATGACGCTGGTGGAGGACGACGACGGCGGCCCCGAAGCCCTGGTCGCCGCCTGTGCGAAGGCAGGGTTCAGCCCGTCACTGCGCTACCGGATCACCGACCGCAAGATGCACTACGACCTGATCGCCGCGGGCCGCGCGATCTCCCTCAGCCAGCCCACGGCCCCGGCGGCAGAGGGCACGGTGATGCGCCCGCTCGTCGGGGCCCCGGTCACCGGCCGGATCCGGCTCGCCTGGAGCCGCTGCGCGGTCTCGGCCGGCCAGGCGGAGCTGCTCTACCGCGCCGCGGCCCGCGCGTATGTGGCCAATGTCGGCAACAACGCGTTCCACAAGGAGTGGTGGGACGCCCACCCGGAGGTGCATCCGGCGGTGGAGTGAGCGTACGGGCGTTGCGATCAGCCCTGGCGATGGGCGGTGAGCAGCAGGTACTCCCACTCCATGGCGCCGTCCCGCAGGTGCTCGCCGGCGAGGGCGTCGAGATCGGCGTCCAGGGCGGCAACGCGCTCGGGGTCGTGGCCCAGGCTGCGGTAGACGGCGACGGTCGGCCCGTAGCAGGCCTTGAAGAACTCGCGGAAGTCGGCGGGCCGCGCGAACCGGTCCACGTGGACGGTCTCCCGGCGGGCGTCGACGTCGGTGACGCGATCGCCGAGGAGCTCGTGGACGTGCTCCTCGTCCCCCCACAGCGGTGGCGGCTGCGCCCCGGGCGGCGGCGGGGGCGCGTAGGGCTTCATCGCGGCGAACATCCGGCCCACGAATCCCTGCGGAGTCCAGTTGACCAGCCCGACCGTGCCGCCGGAGCGGCAGACGCGCAGCATTTCGTCCGCGGCCGTCTGGTGGTGCGGGGCGAACATGACGCCGACGCACGACATCACGACGTCGAACTCGCCGTCCGCGAAGGGCAGCGCCTCCGCGTCCGCCTCCCGCCACTCCAGCCGGGCGCCCCGCACGGCGGCCAGGTGCCGCCCGATCTCCAGCAGCTCGGGAGTGAGGTCGGACGCCACCACGTCGGCCCCGGCCAGGGCGGCCGGAATGGCCGCGTTGCCGGAGCCCGCCCCGACGTCGAGGACGCTGTCGCCCGGCCGTACACCGCACTCGCGGACCAGCAGGGCGCCCAGCTCCGGGATGACGTGGGAGGCGACCGACGGGTAGTCGCCCATCGCCCACATCGTGCGGTGCTTGGCCTTCAGGGCGCGGTCGGCCTGGACCGCATCGCTCGGCTCGGTCATGACAGCCGCCCTCCAGGGGCCTGAGCAGCCCCTTTCTCCGAGCATAAGGAGCTTTCGCCGGCCCAGCCTGTCGGCCGGAGCCGGGGAAGACCGCCATGTTGGAAATGAAAACGATTCCCGATAACGTCTCTCCTGGTCCGGTCGCCCAAGAGTCGGCACGGCGGTCTGAGAGGAAGTCCCGTGGGTCATCTGCTGGTTGTCGAAAGCTGGGTGGGGTCGATGAGCGGGCTCCTGCCCCGGGCGATCCGCGAAGGCGGGCACGAGTTCACCTTCCTCACCCGGGACCTGCACCACTACCTGCGCGCCGCCCCCGCCGACGGCCCGCACCTGCTGCTCGCGGCGCGCAACATCGTCACCGCCGACACCAACGACACCGACGCGCTGCTGCCGCTCGCCCGGCGGCTCCATGCACTGTTCGCCTTCGACGGCGTGGTCTCGTCCTGTGACTACTACCTGCCCGCCGCGGCCCGCACCGCCGAGCGGCTGGGCCTGCCCGGCCCCGCCGCCGGAGCCGTCGAGAACGCCTGCCGCAAGGACCTGACCCGCCGGGTACTGGCCCGGGCCGGGATGGCAGGCCCGCGCTTCGCCGTCTGCGCCGACGCCGCCGAGGCCGTCGCCGCCGCCCGCGGGATCGGCTACCCGCTCGTCGTCAAACCGGCCGACCTGTGCGCCGGGATGCTCGTCCGCGAGGTGCGCGACGAGCGCGAGCTGGACCGGGCCTGCCGGGCGCTCGCCGAGTTCCCCGTCAACGCGCGGGGTCAGCGTCGCGCCCCGGTCCTGCTCCTCGAAGAGCTGCTCACCGGCCCCGAGGTCAGCGTCGAGACCGTCTCCCACGGCGGCACCACGCACGTCATCGGCGTCACCGACAAGAGCATCGGTGGTGCGCCCGCCTTCATCGAGACCGGCCACATGTTCCCGGCCGACATCGCACCGGACGTCGCACGCGAGGCCGCCGAGGCCGCCGTTCTGGCCGTCGAGGCGCTCGGGCTGGACCAGGTCGTCTGCCACACCGAACTCAAACTGACCCCCACCGGGCCGCGCCTGATCGAGGTGAACCCCCGCCCGGCCGGGAACCGCATCACCGAGCTGGTCCGCCACGTCGCGGGCGTCGACCTCGCGGCCGCCTGCGTGGACACCGCCCTCGGCCGCGAGCCCGACCTCACCGTCCGCCCCACGGGAGTGCGCAGTGCCGCCATCGCCTTCCTGCTGCCCGACGCCGCCGGCACCCTCACCGGCATCGACGGCGCGGACGAGGTGCGGGGCCGTCCCGGGGTCCTGGAACTCACCCTGGCCGGACCGGGCCGCACCGTGCGGGCCGCCGACAGCAACAACGCGTACCTCGGCCACGTCATGACCGCCGACACCGAAGGCGCGGGCGCCCGCCGGGCGGCCGAGCTGCTGCTCGCCGACCTGCGCCCCTCCTACGCGTGCCACGACCTGACCGCGGCGGTGGACGCGTGAGCGCCCCCACCCTCCACGAGCCGTCCGTACGGACCGTCGACGACCTCTTCGGATACGTCCTGGCCGGCGCCTACGGACCCGACCCCGCCGCCCAGCGCGTCGCGCTCGCCTTCACCACCGCCCAGGCCGTCCGGCACGAGGGCCGCTCCGGCGGCTACCGCAACGAGGTGCTCAGCCTGCGCCTCGCCGCGGCCGTCGGCTCCTGTGCCGTGGAACCGGGCGCCCTGCCCGCCGCCGCGCTCGACGACTGCGTGGGCGCCACCGTCGCCGACCTGCTCGGGCATCCGCTGCTGCCCGTACGGATCGCCGCGCTGGACGCCTACCTCATGCACGTACGCCCGCACACCCCCGGCAGCGGCGCCCGCCCGTACGCGATCCCGGCCGGGAGCTCGCTGCACCGCTCCCGGGCGCGCGCCCGCGCCGTGGCCGGCCTCCTCCCGCAGGCCGGCATCGAGCGGGTCCTGGTCGTCGGCGTCGTCAACTCCCTGCTGGAACAGCTGCGCGAGCGCGGAATCCCGTACGCCCCGTGCGACCTCAAGGGCGGCGCCACCGAATGGGGCGAGCCCGTCCTGACCGGCACCCACGCCGAGCTGGAGCGCTGCGACGCCGTCCTCGCCTCCGGCATGACCCTGGGCAACGGCACCTTCCAGCCCCTGCTCGACCACGCCGCCGCCACCGGCAAGCCCCTCGTCATGTTCGCCCAGACCGGCAGCGCCGTACTGCCGCGCTTCCTCGGCTCAGGGGTCCACGCCGTGTCCGCCGAACCGTACCCGTTCTTCTGGCTCGACGGCGGCCCCGGCACCATCCACCACTACGGAGGCGCCCGGTGACCATCGCCCCGCCCTTGCCCCGCCCGGCGGCGGCCACCGCCGCCAACCCCGACCTCCTGCCGCTGCTCGGCCGCACCCCGCTCGCCAGGATCCGCACCGACCTTCCGCACCGCCAGCCCGGCTTCTGGGCGAAGCTGGAGTGCCTCGGTGCCGGTGGGATGAAGGCCCGGGCCGCCGTCTCCATGCTGACCGGCGCCCGCGCGCGCGGCGAACTGCTCCCCGGCGCCCCCGTCGTGGAGTCCACCTCCGGCACCCTGGGCATCGGCCTCGCCTTCGCCGGCCAGGCCCTCGGCCACCCCGTGATCCTCGTCGGCGACAGCGAACTCGAACCGTCCATGCGGCAGTTGCTGCGCACCTACGGAGCCCGGCTCGAACTCGTCGACCGACCGGCCGCCGAAGGCGGCTGGCAGGCCGCCCGGATCGCCCGGCTGCACGAGGTCCTGCGCCGCACGCCCCGGGCCTACTGGCCCGACCAGTACAACAACCCTGACAATGCGGCCGGTTACCTCTCGCTGGCCGCCGAACTGACCGCCCAGCTCGACCACCTGGACGTCCTGGTGTGCAGCGTCGGCACCGGCGGACACAGCGGCGGACTCGTCGGCCCGCTGCGCCGCCGCTGGCCCCGGCTGAAGGTCATCGGCGTCGACTCCGTCGGCTCGGCCATCTTCGGCCAGCCCGCCCGGCCCCGCCTCATGCGCGGTCTCGGCAGCAGCATCCACCCGGCCAACGTCGCCCACGAGGCCTTCGACGAAGTGCACTGGGTGGGGCCCGCCGAGGCCGTCGACGCCTGCCGCCGCCTCGCCCGCTCCGCCTTCGTCAGCGGCGGCTGGAGCACCGGGGCCGTCGCCCTCGTCTCCGCCTGGGCCGCCCGGGTCGAACCGGGCGCCGTCGTCGCGACCGTCTTCCCGGACGGCCCGCACCGCTACCTCGGTACCGTCTACGACGACGAGTTCTGCCGTGCCCACGGCCTGGACTCGGCCGTCCGCGCCGTCCGCCCCCTGGAGATCCCGCACCCCCGGGCCGTCGAGGCGGCGGGCTGGGCCCGCTGCACGTCCGTACCCGTCCCCACCCGCGGAGGTGCCGCGTGAAGCTCACCTGGCGCACGGCCGACCTGCGGCTCGCGGAACCCCTGCGCATCTCCCGCTCGGTGATGTCGCGGCGCGACGCCGTCTGGATCGCGGTCGAACACGGCGGAATGCGCGGCTGGGGCGAGGCCGTCAGCAGCGACCACCTCGGGCTGCCCACCGCTCGGATCCTGGAGAACCTGGAAGCGGTGCGCGCCGCGACCGAACGCTTCCCCGACCCGGAGACCGCATGGGCCGAGACCGGCGGCGGCCACCCGGCCTGGCGCGGGCTGCCGCCCGGGGTACTGGCCGCGGTCGAGGCCGCCGTCCTGGACCTCGTGGGCAAGCGGGCCGGCGAGCCCGCCCACCGGCTGCTGGGCACCGAGGCGGCCCCGGCCGCCGCGACCGCCCGTACGATCGGCATCACCGCACCCGTACGGGCCGCCGCACGGGCGGCCCGCCTCGCGCGAGCCGGCTTCACCGTCCTCAAGGTCAAGGCGGGTTCGGCCGATCCGGCCGAGGACCTCGCCCGGGTGGAGGCCGTACGCGCCGGGGCGCCGGGGGCGAGTCTGCTGCTCGACCCCAACGGGGCCTGGACCGAGCGCCAGGCCGTCCACCTGCTGCCGCGCTTCGCCGCCCTCGGCGTCACCGCCGTGGAGCAGCCGATCGCGCCCGGCCGGCCCGACGTCCTCGCCCGCGTCGCCGGAAGATCCCCGGTCCCCGTCATCGCCGACGAGGACGCCGTCTCGTACGAGGACGCCGTCGCGCTCGCCGGGCGGGTCCACGGAGTCAACGTCAAACTCGCCAAGTGCGGCGGCGTACGGGCCGCCCTGCGCATCCACGAGGCGCTGCGCGGCACGGGTACCGACCTGATGCTCGGCTGCCTCACCGCCAGCTCGCTGGGCATCGCCCCCGCCGTGCACCTCGCCGACCGGGCCCGCTGGGTGGACCTCGACGGACACCTGCTGCTCGCCGGCGACCCGTGGACGGGCATCGGCGGAACCGACGGCACCGTACGCGCTGCGGACCGGGCCGGCCTCGGCGTCAGACCCTCCGACCCGCAGGCCCTACGGTGAACCGCGATGGGGGAGCGCCGCGCCGATGACGGTCAGCTGCGGCTGTTGAGGAACCCGATGGCGACGGCGCCCCACCAGGCGACCTGCGAGACGGTCGCGGTCACGGCGCCCCGGAGCAGGAGCGGGCGGGTGGCGGGCCGGCCGTCGAGGTCGGCCAGCCGCCGGTGCAGGACGCCCGCCTGCACGCCGTTCAGGGCCAGGACCAGGATGAGGCCGAGTTTGACGCAGGTGAGGGGCGAGGAGAGGTCCGGGTGGAGGAAGGCCCCGCTGGCGATGAGCCCGGCCAGCCCGGCCCAGACCGGCAGGTGCAGGGGGGCGGTGCACTCGACCACGTCGCGCAGCGACTTGCGGCCGCTGAGCCAGAGGGCCCCGTAGTAGTCGATCATGAGGACCCCGCCGAAGCCGACGACGAGGGAGGCGAGGTGGACGAAAAGGGCCGCGGTGTGGAGCGTGGTGTCGGCTCGGAGGTGGGTGGCCACCCAGGTGCTGGCTCCCCATCCGGCGCACACGGCGAGCGAGGCCAGGGCGGGTGCACACCACTGCGGAACCTGGAGGAGATCGGACGGCTGTCCGGATCTTCGTCGGATCGAGGCGGCATCTGCGGTGGACATGGTGCTCCGATGGCGGGGGAGGTGCAGGTGAGGGTGCGTCCGCGCCTTTGACGGCGCGAGCGAGGTAAGGCTGCCCTAAGCACCGGATTTCGTCAATGTGGCGTCACGTGGCGTGATTCCGCCCCTCGGGATGAATGGGCGCGGGCGTCCCTTCGCCCACGGCACCGGCCCGGACGAACTGTCCCGTTCCACCTGAAGAGCCGCACAGCGGGACTTCCGGAGCACACGCTGCGTGCACGGCCGGCGACGCTCCGGCGGCCGGCCGGCGAGGGCGCCTCACGCCGCGCGGGGGCCGGAGGGTCCGGGGCCGAAGTCGTGCTCGAACCCCTCGCGGAACCCGGGCCGCGCGACCGCCTTGTCGAAGGCACGTGCGGCGCGGGCGAGGGCGGCCTCGTTCTCCTGGGCGGCGGTCAGTTCGGCCAGGTACGCGCGCAGGCTCAGCCCACGGGCCGCGGCGAGGGCGGCGAGCCGGTCGTGGACATCGGTGTCGACCTCGACTGTGGTGGTGTCAGCCATGGTCCGAGTATGCGCGGTCCGCAGCGGCGGCGGGGTGGTTACGGCTCTGGTTACGGGGCAGGCGCGATGTGCGGCGGAAGGACCCGCCGCCCGATCGAGGAGGAGTTGTTTTCGCGTGACTGAGCACGTGTGGAGTTACCGGCCGACCGCGCGCCATCTGGCGGGCACCGACCTCAGCGGCTGGAAGGTCGCGGCCACGGACGGCGCCATCGGCAAGGTCGACAAGCACAACGACGAGGTCGGCGACGCCTACCTGGTGGTGGACACCGGTGTGTGGATCTTCGGGAAGGAAGTCCTCATCCCGGCCGGCGCCGTGATCGACGTCGACCTGGAGAACGAGACCGTCCACGTGGACGCCACGAAGGAACAGATCAAGGCAGCTCCGGAGTTCCACCGGGACAAGCACCTCGGCGACGCGGGCTACCGGGACGAGCTGACGACGCACTACGGAATCGGAGGCCCGTACGGCGGGCCGCTCGGAGGTCCGTTCGGCGGTTCCCACCGCGCCTGAAGCCCCGGCCGCACCGCCTTGGCGGGGCACGGCCGGGACGGGGATCAGCGGCGGAACCGGCGCGTCACAGTGAGAGCGGTGCAGGTCGCCCCGCCGGAGTCCTCGACCGGCGCGGCGGGAGCGGTGTCCACGGCTACCGCGCCGAGGCACTCACGGCCCTGTACCGCGCGGCCCAGGAAGGGCGCCCGCCGAGCCGGGACCCGTACGGCTCAGACGTAACGCGGTGCGGGTTCGAGCAGCTTCTCGCGCAGGGCGGCGACGAGGGTGTCGTCCACGCCGAGCAGGTCCGCCGCGTACTCCCGTACGGACCCGTGTTCGCGGGTCACGGCCGCGAGGAACAGGCTCATCACCTCGGCGGGCGCCCGCCCGTAGCCCGGCCAGACGGGCTCCTGGCCGGGGTGGTCCGCCCGCCAGTCCGCGAGCAGCCGGTCGGTCGCGAGCCCGGTGAGGGCGAAGTCCTCGACGATGACGTCCTCGGGGACCCCCAGCAGGGCCAGGACCAGCGCCGCCAGCAGACCGGTGCGGTCCTTGCCGGACGCGCAGTGGAAGGCCACGGGACCGTCCTGGCCGGCGATCATCTCAAGGGCGGCGCGCAGTTCCACGACACCGTCGTGGGCGACCTCCATGTACCGCTCGGCGAGGTACGGCCCGGTCGCGACGTCCGGGCCGAGGGAAGACTGGTCGTAGGGCCGGTGCTCGATGCTGAGGTGGTGGTAGGCGAGTGACGGATGCTCGGGCACCCGGCCCTTCGCGTCGATCTCCCAGGAGTACCGCAGGTCGATGACGGCCTCGACGCCGAGTTCCAGGAACCGCTCCCAGTCCGGACCCCGCAGCTTGCCCAGGGAGTCGGCGCGGAACAGCCGGCCCCACCTCACCGCGTGCCCGCCGTCCGCGGTCGTATAGCCGCCCAGATCACGGAAGTTGTGCAGTCGCTCGAACGATATGTGTCGGTCCATACGCGGACCCTATGCGGTGATCGTTCAGCCGGCCCAGCGTCCGGTGAGGAAGGTGAGGGCGACCGTCGTGGCCAGCGGGGCGGCGACGCACAGGTAGGCGCTCTGCACCCGGGGGCGCCGCAGGCTCCAGGAGGCCAGGCCGATCCACAGCGGCCACCACAGCAGCGTCGAACGGGGAACGGACGTGTACCAGTAGGAGGTCCCCAGCGCCCACAGGGTGAGGCCGGTGTACAGGGCCTCGGGCCAGCGGCGGCGGCGTACGAGCAGGGCCAGGAGCACGACGCCGACCAGCATGGCCAGGAGCTCGGCCTGCCACATCAGCGCGTAACCGGTGGGCTGGACGTGATGGAAGGCGGCGTCCCAGGTGTTCGCCCAGGCTTCCCACGGCCAGTGGAAGTCCCGGTACCAGCCGCGTTCCTGGGCGTGCTTCCAGGCCGTCCAGTCCCCGGTCCGTGCGTGCAGGTACCAGCTGAAGAGCGCGGGGGCGAGGGCGGGCAGGCACAGCCAGGGCGCCGCGCTCCAGGCGTGTCGCCCGCGCGCCGTGAGGGCGAACTGGAGGACGAGCGCGCCCAGGAGGAAGAGCCCGGTGACCCGCACGGAGCAGGCGAGGCAGGCCAGGACCGCGGCCGCCGGCCAGTTCCGTCGCAGGGCCGCCAGCCACGCGGGCAGGGCCAGGGCCAGGAACAGTGCCTCGGTGTAGCCGGCGGCGAGGAACACGGCGCAGGGCGAGCACAGGAAGAACAGCACCGTCCGCCGCCCGGCGTCCGGGTCGGGCAGCTGGAGGCGGGCGATGCGGGCCAGCGCCAGGACGGCGGCCCCGCCCGCGACGAACGAGATCAGCGCTCCGGCCGCCGCCCAGTGGGGGACGACCGCGTGGACCGCGCGCAAGGTGAGGGGAAAACCGGGGAGGAAGGCCTCCCTGTTGTCCCAGCCGGCCGTCCAGGGACCGGCCTGGCCGGGGAAGTAGCCGTCCTTGGCGATGTGGAGGTAGTGCCACCAGTCCCACTGCTGCCAGGGGGACAGGAGCGAAGGCGGCCGCCGTCTGTCGCCATCGGCGGGGAACAGCCAGCGGACGGATTCCGCCGTGGTCCACAGGCCGACGCGGGTCAGCAGGTAGAGCCACAGCACCTCGCGGTCCGCACGGCCGGGGCGCCACGGGAACGCCCGGCGCGCGGCGGGCCTGCCGGGCGTTTCGACGGGCCGGGGCGGGGCGGAAACGGACATGACGGGATCTCCTGATCGGCAGAGGGCGCGCGGAACCGCCGACCGTGGTGGCGGGGCCGGTGTCCGCCGTCGACGGGGCGGGTGGGCTACGGAGCGCGCTGTGTGGGGGTGGGGGACATGCTCGGATCCGCTGTCGCGCTGGGAGGTGGCGATGGCGTCGTGGTCGTGGTCGTGCTCGGGGAGGTCGGCAGGGAGGACGGCAGGGAGGACGGCACGGCGGACGGCGGCCCGGGAGAGGGGATGGGCGTGGTCGCCGGGAGGGTCGGGCCCGCCTCGCGCGGCAGCAGGGTGGCCAGGGCGGCCCCGGACCCGCCGAGGACCAGGCAGCAGGCGACGGCGATGCCGGCGATCCGGCGACGCCGGGCCCGCTCGCCGCGCCGGGCGATGACGGAGACGGGCGGCAGGCCGGCCCCGGACCGCCCCGCGGAGGCCGCTTCCCGGAACAGGGACCGCAGCGGATCCTGGGAGTCAGGCATCGGGCGCCTCCTCAATGCGGGGGTCCTGCAGATGGCGGGAGAGGGCGGCCCGGCCCCGGGACAGGTGCGTCTTGACCGTGCTCGCGGACAGGGAGGTCTCGGCGGCGATCTGCTCGACCGTCAGATCGCACACGTAGTGCAGTGCCAGCGTCCGGCGCTGCTTGGGGGGCAGGTGCCGCAGCGCCTCGACGAGCGAGACCGCCTCCGGCCCCGGACCCTCTACATGGCCCGCGGGGGCAGTGCGCTGCCAGGCGTCGGCGGTACGGCGGCGTACGCGCCACCGGCTCACCGCGAGCCGCCACGCGACGGTGCGGATCCACGCCTCGGGCCTGCCGTCGTTGTCCAGCTGACGCCGGCGTCCCCACCCCCGGACGAACGCCTCCTGGACCACGTCCTGCGCCTCATGGTGATCGCCGAGCATCACGTACAACTGGCCTGTCAGCCGTCCCGCCGCCTGCGCATAGAACTGTTCGAACTCCTCGACGGTCAAAAATCGCTCCTGGATCCATGTGTCCCTCTCATGGGGCATACGCCCGCCGCACCGCATCCGGTTGACATGGGACACCGGAAGTTTGTGTGAGTGCCGTCACACCCGAGCCGCCCGGACACGCGTCCGGGCGGCTTCCGTTCTCCCGGCGGACCGGGGCGTGACTCAGCGGGCAGCCGAGTGGAGCCGCTCCAGGAGGGACAGTTCCGTCTCGGAGAGGCGCAGTGCGCCCGCGGCCACATTGGCGGCCAGGTGATCGGGGTTGCCGGTGCCGGGGATGGACAGCACGTGCGGTCCGCGGTGCAGCGTCCACGCGATGCGCACCTGCGCCGCGCTCGCCCCGTGCGCCCGCGCCACCGCGAGCACCTCCTCGCTGTCCGCGCCGGTCACGCCCGCCTGGCCCCCGGCGCCCGCGATCGAGTAGAAGGGGACGAACGCGACCCCCAGTTCACCGCAGGTACGCAGCAGCTCGTCCTGCTCGGGCCGCACGCCGAGGCCGTACGGGTTCTGTACGCACACCACGGGCGCGATGGCCCGCGCCTCGGCGAGGTGTTCGGGCGTGACGTTGGAGATGCCCAGGTGGCGGATGAGCCCGGCCTCGCGCAGCCGGGCCAGCGCGCCGAAGCGTTCGGCGATCGAACCGGTTCCGACGACGCGCAGGTTCACCACGTCGAGGTGGTCGCGGCCGAGCTGGCGCAGGTTCTCCTCGACCTGGCCGCGCAGTTGCTCCGGGGTGGCGTGGGGCGCCCACTCGCCGGACGGGTTCCGGCCCGGCCCGACCTTGGTGGTGATGACGAGGTCGTCCGGGTAGGGGGCCAGTGCCCGGTTGATCAGTTCGTTGGCGGAGCGCAGCGGGGAGAAGTAGAAGGCGGCGGTGTCGATGTGGTTCACGCCGAGCTCGACGGCGCGGCGCAGTACGCCGGTGGCCCGGCCGCGGTCGCTCGGCTCGGCGTCGGTCCTGAACGCCTCGCCGTTCTGCGGCAGGCGCATCGCGCCGAATCCCATTCGGTTGATCTCCAGGTCGCCGAGCTTCCAGGTGCCCGATGCCGCTGCGCTGATGGTCTCTGAGGTCATGCCGGAATGATCGCCACGAGGTACGCTCGCCACCATTGATTCAGCTCCAACCGAATCCTCACGAGGTGGTCGCCCTGCAGGAGTTGGCGTTCTCCGCAAGCGATCTGGCGCAGACGCGGTTCGCCGTCTCGCCGATGTGGGAGGTCGGGACCAGCTTCCGGCTGCTGAGTTCCGGCTCCGCCCATCCCGTGCACCGGACCTGGGCCGAGCAGGTCCGGCCCAGGGTGGCGGCCGCCGGCCTCGACCGGGGCTGGCTCGCCGAACTGATCCCGCCGTCGGGCTACGTCGCCGACTTCCTCAACCCGGCTCCGGCCGGTCCGGCCCCCACGCTGGCGGGCGAGCTGGCCGGGATCCTGGCCGCTCCCGCCGCCCGGGTCCGCCACGACCTCGACCGCCTGGGCCGGGAGCAGGGGCGTCAGGGCCCCAGATCGCGGAGCCTGTACGCGGATCCGGAGGCACGCCTGCCCCGGGTCGTGGAAGAGATCGAGACGTACTGGGAGCTGGCCCTCGCCCCCTACTGGGCGCGGATCCGGTCGGTGCTCGACGCCGACGTCTTCCACCGGGCCCGGCAGGTCGCCGAGTACGGCGCGGTCGGCTTGTTCAAGGACCTGCACCCCTCGGTGAGCTGGGACGCCGACGAGCTGCTGCTGATCCGCCGCAGGTGGGCCATGTCCCGTAGAACCGCGGGGGCGGGGCTGCTGCTCATCCCCTCGGCGTTCACCGGGCCCGGCGTGCTCACCCGGGTGAGCCTGCCGGAGCCGCCCCAGCTCGCCTACCCGGCACGCGGTGTCGGCGCCCTGTGGGAGCCCCGGCCCGTCACCAGGACCGCCGCGGTCGCCGCCGTACTCGGCCGCTCCAGGACGCTGCTGCTGACCGAACTGGAAAGCCCGGCCTCCACCACCGAACTGGCGCGCCGTACGGGTCTTTCACCGGCCGGGGTGTCCCAGCACCTCATGGCCTTGCGGGACGCGGGCCTGGTCACCGCCCACCGGGCCGGGCGCTCGGTGCTCTACGCCCGCACCTCGGTCGCGGAGTCCCTGCTCGCGGCGGCCCCTTCGTAGTCCGGGCGCATCGGGGTCAGGCCGGCTCTTCGAGCACGGACAGCACGTTGCCCGCGGGGTCTTTGAACCAGGCGATCGACGGCCCTTCGTCCTGCTCCCTGACGATGCCCTTGGCGTCGTGGTCGAAGCCCGGATAGCGCTCGAAGCCCACGCCGAGCGCAGCGAGGTCGTCGACGGTCTTGTCGATGTCGGTCACCGGGAAGTTGAGCACGGTGAAGTCCGCCGCCCGGTGGTTGTCCTTGGGGTACAGCAGAACGGTCCCGCCGCCCCCGAGGCGGAGGAAGAGCATGCCGTTCTCCTCCGAGACCCGCAGGCCGAGCGTCCCGCCGTAGAACTCCTTGGCCTTCCCGATGTCGTCCACCGAGTACCCGCTGAATGCCTTGGTGTCCTGGAACATGATCACTCCCATGTGCCGCAGCGTCCCTCTCCCATCCTGCCCCCGGCGGCGTCAGCCCGCCTCGGGGCCGAGCGGGCCCAGCGCGTCCTGAAGGCTCAGCCCGGTCTCGTTGTCCCGGACCGCCGGGTCCACTCCGGCGGCCAGCAGGGCCGCCACCCCCGGGGCGTCACCGTGCCGCGCGCGTTCGAAGAGTTCCCGCCGCAGCGGCCGCAGGGCGCGCGGCAGCCGGCCCCGCCCCGAGGCCCAGGCCCGCTGGACGGCGAAGCAGCCCCCGACGGCGCCGCCGAAGGCCCGCACGGCCTGCTCGCGCTGCTGCTCCCGCGCGCTGTGCGGGATCCGGAGTTCCCCGTCGCGGAAGGCGATCAGGTGCCACGCGCCGCCGCATCGGACCCGTACCGGCTCCAGGGCGGCGGGTGGTCCGGGCGGCCCGTACGCGGGACCCGCGGCCGGGAAGAGGGCGGCCGCCACCAGCGGGTGGAGTTCCTCCGGTGCGACGCGCCCGGTGCGGACCAGCTGGAGGTCGGGCAGGCGCCGCCACGCGGTCCGCGGGACCGTGGGCGCGGAGCTGTGCCGGTAGAGCTCACGGGCGCGGGCGCGGAGCGGGACGTGAGCGCCGGGGCCGGCCGGTTCCAGCAGGATGTTGCCGCCGTACGCGCCGGGAATCCGGAACCGGTCGGCGATACCGGCCGAGACCAGGCGCCGTACCTCACGGACCATTCGGGGCAGGTCCAGGGGAAGCCCCGCGATGACGTCCGAGGCGCGCGGCAGGGTCGTCAGATCCGCTTCGACGCCCGCTGCGGCGAAGGCGCCGACGATGTCCCCGCGGGCCTGGAGGACGGCGACCCACTCCTCCCGCGCGGCCGGATCGGTGTCGGCGGGATCGGCGGCGGGGTCGGTGTCGGGCAGCTCCCGTGGTCCGAGCGGAGTGCCGTCCGCGTGGAAGAAGGGGAGCCGTCCCGCGCCGCCGCCGCACCGCTCGCGCAGCTCCGGGGCGTGCCGGGCGTCCCAGAGGTGGCGCGACAGGGTCCAGTTCTCGACGACGCTCCCGCTCACCACTTCGGCGGCGTCGGCGGCGAGGAAGTCCAGGACCGGCCGCTGCGGACCGTCGTACCGCGCGGGGGTGAGGACGGCCAGGTACGCCGCCTCCGTATCGGCCGGGGAGCCGTGGCGGGCGAGGAGGATCACCCGGCGCGGAGCCAGCACGGTGCCGTACACGACCCGGGGCAGGTGCCAGCGCAGCAGGTCCGGGGCCAGGTGTGCGAGGTCGTCCGCGACCGAGTCCCGTACCGCGGCGCCGTAGCGCTCCCCGATCCGCGCCAGGTCGAGGGCGACGTCCACGGCCGAGACCGCGCAGGCCGACCGCCAGTCGCCGGCCGACCGGGCCTCGGTCGCCCCCTGGATCATCCATCGCGGTACCGCGTACCGCCGGGCCCGGTGCCACAGGGCGAGCTCCTCGACGGGCAGCCCGCCCACCAGCGGTCGTCTGCTCACAAGTTCATCGCCGATCGGGGGAGGAGCGGGAGGGTGGCAGGACCGGTCGGATTCGAACCGACGTCCTCCGGCTGTGCAGGCCAGGTGCGACGACCTCTGCGCTACGGCCCTGCCGCGGTGATCGTAACGAGCGACGGCCGGGATCGATAGGTAGGAAATTCCCTACGGTTGACGCGTAGGAAATCGCCTACCTATTGTGGAGCCATGAACATCACGCACGCCTCCTTCGTCACCCTCCCCGTCACCGACCAGGACCGGGCCCTCGCCTTCTACACCGGCGTGCTCGACTTCGAGGTCCGCGCGGACCGCCAGGTCGGGCCCATGCGCTGGCTCCAGGTCGCGCCGCGGGGCGCGCAGACCGTCTTCACGCTCTCCGGACCGGGGATGGGCGATTTCACGCCCGGCTCCGCCCGGGGGATCATGTTGGTGACGGCCGATGTCGATGCCGACTGCGCGCGGCTCGTGGCGGCCGGTGTCGAGGTGAGCGGTCCGGACGACGCTCCCTGGGGGCGGATGGCCGGTCTCCGCGACCTCGACGGCAACGGCCTGATGCTGCTCACCGAGAAGGAAGGCTTCTAGCCCCATGATCACGACGGCTGCCGACGAGGACCGCGTGTTCGCCGCGCTCGCCAACGGCACCCGCCGTGAAGTCCTGCGACTGCTGCGCGAGCGCGGCCCGCAGCCGGTCCAGTCCCTCGCCGACCACTTCGACATGCGCCGCCCCAGTCTCTCGGAGCACCTGAAGGTGCTGCGGGAGGCCGGGCTCGTCTCGGAGGAGCGCGCCGGCCGCCAGCGCATCTACCGTCTCGAGGCCGCGCCGCTGGCCGACGTGCAGGACTGGCTGCACCCGTACGAGCGGTTCTGGCGGGACCGCTTCAAGGACCTCGGCGCGCTCCTGGACCGCCTGCCGGACGATGAGACATGACACCAGCATCCGACCACGGGCACGACCACGACCACGGGCGCGACGACGGGAACGGCCTCGAAGCCGGCGGCCCCGACGACCTCACCACCGTCCGGGTCGACCAGTTCCTGCCGCACCCGCCGGCCAAGGTCTGGCGCGCCCTCACCGAACCCGAGCTGATCGCCCAGTGGCTCATGCCGTCGGACTTCCGCCTGGAGGTCGGCCACCGCTACACGATGACCTCGCCGCCGCGCCCGAACACGGGTTACTCCGGTACGACGGCGGCGGAGGTCCTCGCCTACGAGACCGGACGGATGCTCTCGGTCCGCTGGACCGACGCCTCCGCCGCGAACACGGCCGACTGGACCATCACGTGGACGCTCGCACCGGAGGGCCGCGGGACCAGGCTCTTCCTCGTCCACGAGGGCTTCGACCCGGACGACCCGGCGCAGATGCTGGCCCGCAAGATCATGGGCGGCGGCTGGCGCGGCTACGTCATGGACGCCCTGGGCGCCGTACTGGACCGGCTCTGAAAGAAGCCCGAAAGAAAGACGAAGGGCCCGGATCCGTGAAGATCCAGGCCCTTCGCCGTTCAGTAGCGGGGACAGGATTTGAACCTGCGACCTCTGGGTTATGAGCCCAGCGAGCTACCGAGCTGCTCCACCCCGCGTCGGTAGACACAAGCCTACGGCACTGCGGAGCAGTCACCGACCACCCCCGGTACGGGCGGCCTAAATCGGATGGCAATGCCCGGCCGGGCCGCGACAATGCGTCCATGCGCATACGAGCAGCACGCCTCGACGAAATGCCCCTGCTCCAGGACATCGAGAGGGCGGCCGGGCTGTGCTTCCGGGACATCGGCATGCCGGAGATCGCCGACGACGAGCCGCTCCCGCTCGATGAACTCGCCCGCTACCAGCGGGCCGGGCTGGCCTGGGTCGCCGTCGACGAGGCCGACGCCCCCGTCGCGTACCTGATCGCCGACCGCGTCGACGGCGGCCTCCACGTCGAGCAGGTGTCGGTGCACCCGGACAGCGCGCGCCGCCGTGTCGGCCGGTCCCTGCTGGACCACCTGGCGGACGGGGCCGCGCGCGACGGCCTGCCCGCGCTGACCCTCACCACCTTCACCGACGTCCCGTGGAACGCCCCGTACTACGAGCGCTGCGGGTTCCGGCCGCTGGACGAGGGCGGGCTCACGCCCGGCCTGCGGGAGATCCGCGAACAGGAAGCGCGGCACGGCCTGGACCGGTGGCCGCGCGTCTGTATGCGCCGGGCCCTGTGATCACGGCTCAAGGCGGCCCTGTACCGGCCGACCCTGGAGGAGGGAGGTCCGCCCGGCGGTACGGTCTCGCGTGAGGCGGCGAAAAGCAGTTGCGGCCCGGGAGTTCGACTGGCAGCCTGCCGCGGTGAATCGCGAAATGATCTCTCTTCTGGCCCATACCCACCACCCCATCGCCGCACCGCTCTCGGACAGCTCGGTGCACGGTCTGCTGGAGCGCGGCCTGCCGCGCGGTGACGAACGGGTCCTCGACCTCGGCTGCGGCGGCGGTGAGTGGCTGCTGCGCTGCCTCGGCATGCACGAGGGCGTCCGCGCCCACGGAGTCGACATATCGGAGCCGGCCCTCGACCGCGCCCGGTCCGCGGCGGAGCGGCTCGCCGTCGCGGACCGACTGACGCTCCACCACGGACCGGCCGCGGACCACACCTCCGCGGACCCCTACGACCTCGTCCTGAGCGTCGGCGCCGCCCACGCCTTCGACGGCTTGCTGCCCACGCTGGAGGCCGCCCGCAAGCATCTCGCCCCCGGCGGGCACGTACTGATCGGCGACGGCTACTGGCAGCAGGAGCCCTCCGCCGAAGTGGTGGAGATGATGGGCGACTTCGCCGATCTCGCCGGCACGCTGGACAACATCACCGCGGCCGGCTGGACGCCCGTGTTCGGCCACGTCAGCAGCCGCGAGGAGCTCGACAACTACGAGTGGTCCTGGACCGGCTCCCTGGCCGCATGGGCGCTGGACCACCCCGAGGACCCCGCCGCCGCCGACGCCCTGGCCACCTCCGCGCAGCACCGGCGGGATTGGCTGAGCGTCTACCGGGAGTCATGGGGCTTCGTCACGCTGCTGCTCCGTGCGGACGCGCCCCGCTGACCGAGGCGGTCAGCGGCACAGGACGGGCACCTGCTGAACGAGGTTGTTGCCGAAGCCGCCCCGGTTCCAAGGCTGTTCCAGGGGCTGGGTGCGGCCTTCGGCGTCCGTGGCGCGGGCGAGGAGGGTGTGGCTGCCGGGCGTGGCGGTCCAGGTGTGGTGCCAGGCCTGCCACGCCCAGCGGTGCGCTCCCTGCGGCGCGAGATCGGCCTCGCTCCAGGAACTGCCGCCGTCGGAGCTCACCTCCACCCGGGCCACCGGCCCGTATCCCGACCAGGCGCGTCCCTCCAGCCGTACGGGCCCGGCGGGTACGACGCGGACGCGCGACATGAAGTCCGGGAATCCCGGCGGGACCATCAGCGCGCGCGGCGCGATCCGTGTCACCGGCTCGCCGGGGTCGTCGGGATCCTGCCGGTAGCGGTAGGCCACCGCCTGCTGGAACCCCGTGAACGGGGCGTCGACCAGCGTGATCTCCCGCAGCCACTTCACGTGCGCCATCCCGTACCAGCCGGGGACGACCAGGCGCAGGGGACAACCGTGCTGCGGCGGCAGCGGCAGGCCGTTCATGGCGTACGCGATCAGCACCTCCGGATCGTCCCCGGTGGCGACCGACAGCGGCAGACTGCGCTGGTAGTCCTGCTCGACCCCGCGCTCCACGCCGTGGTCGGCGCCCGTGAAGACGGCTTCGACGGCGTCCCGCTCGACACCGGCCTCGGCGAGGACGGCCCGCAGCGGGACGCCCGTCCAGTCGGCGGTGCCCACCGCCTCGACGAGCCAGGGCTGGCTGACCGGGCGTGGGGACAGCCGGGCCCGGCCGTTGCCCGCGCACTCCATGGTGACCCGCCGGGTGACGGCGGGGAGCGCGCCGAGGGACTCCGGGGTCAGGGTCAGCGGCGTACGGACCCGGCCGCCGACGACGAGGTTCCAGCCGTCGGCGGCCGCGGCCGGGATGTCGTAGTGGACCAGCACGTAGTGCAGGCCCGCCGGGGTGACCTCGTAACGCAGGGCCTCCAGCGGAAGGCCGTGGTTGCGGGCCGCGAGCGCCAGCTCCTCGTGGCTGAGGCCCTCACCGGGGTCCGCCACCCGCGCCGGCGTGCTGACATCGCTCAGGGACGCCTCCATGCCCCCATGGTCCCGCTCCTACAGGTTCCGTACAAAACGGAGGCCCGGGCGGCCGGTCACCTCCGTCTCCCCGGCGGGGAGGAAGCCCGTACGGGCCAGTACGGCGCGGGACCCGGCATTGTCGAGCGTGGTGACGGCCGTCAGCGTGGTCAGTCCGTACTCCGCACCGGCCAGGCCGCAGATCTCGTGGACGGCCGATGTGGCCAGCCCCCGGCCGGCGGCCCGCTCGGCGATCCGGTAGCCGAGCTCGGCCGAACCGTCCGCCACGTCGACCAGGTTGACCCGTCCCATCACCTCGCCGCTGTCGCTCACGAGGAGGTGGAAGAGGCACGCCCCCGTGGCCTGCTCGGCCAGCAGCGCGCGGTGGCGTGCTTCAAAGTCGGCGAAGTAGCCGTCGCCGCGGTCGGGTACCGACGCGGCGAAGTAGGCCCGGTTCTCCCGCTCGAAGGCGAGTACGGCCTCGGCGTGGTCGGGGCGCAGGAGCTGGAGCCGGACCTGGTCGTGAGAAGAGGGCATGCCCGGATGCTACGCAAGGCTTCCGGCCGTCGCGCGGACGGGGCCCGGAGCCCGAAGTGTGCTCCGTACGAGTTCTCTTGGGGTGCCCGTTCGGCCGCAGAGCCGAGTTCATGATCATCATTTTGGCTCCCGATCGTTTTGATACTGCCATCCGGCCGTGTGAGATCTGAGAGGGCTGTGTGGCTATGTCACCGACGCGAGGAAAGCGACCGACGAAGGCGTGGGGCGTGGTGGCCGCCGTGACGGGGGCCATGCTGGTGGTCGCGGCGGCGCCGGGCCAGGGTCAGGACGCGGACACCGTGCGATCCACGGCGGGGAGCGGGCCGAAGGAAGCGGCGGTCACGCTGCTGGTCGGCCGGGCGGTGGACGAGGGCGCCCGGGCGGCCGCGGGACGGTGCGCCGTCCACACGTTCCGCCCGGGCCTGTGCGGCGGCTGGCGGGAGCAGCGGGTCCAGGCCACCTCCCGCGGCACGGGATCCGTCCTGCGGATGAGGGCACTGGGCGACGCGTCGCGCGCCGCCCGCGCGGACGCGCTGCCCACCGACGCCGACGCGCCGCTGGAGATCGCCCTCGCGGACCGCGGACGGCTCACCGACGTGACCGTGACCGACGGGCACGGCCGCCACCTCGCCGGCGAACTCGGCGCGGGCAGCGGGTACTGGCTGAACACCGAACCGCTGCGGGCGGGGGAGACGTACACCGTGCAGGTCGGCGCCCAGGACGCGGCCGGCACACCGGTCGGGGTGACCATGGCCTTCAGCACCGCCCCGCCCGCCGACGGGGGCCGCCTGACGGCCGAGTTCGGTCCCCGCCCCGGCACGTACGGCGCGGGGGAGATCGTCACGGCGGACCTCAGCCGGCCGGTACCCGCCGACGACCCGATGGCCCGCGCCCGGGTGGAGCAGGCGCTGCAGGTGACCTCCGAGCCGCACGTCGAGGGCGCCTGGCACTGGGTCGACGATTCGACTCTCCACTACCGGCCGCGTACGTACTGGCCCGCCCGCACCGTGGTCCGCGTGAGCAGCGGTCTCGACGGGGTCGAGGTCGGCGACCTCGGCTACGGCGCCCCCTCCGAGCCGTTGGAGTTCACCGTCGGGGACCGGATCGAGGCCCTGACCGACTCCGCCACCCACGAGATGACCGTACGCCGCAACGGACGGGTCATCAGGACGATCCCGGTCACCACCGGGAAAGCGGGGTTCAGGACGCGCGCCGGCATCAAGGTGGTGCTGGGCAAGGAGCCCAAGGTGCGGATGCGCGGGGACACCGTCGGCATCAGGCGCGGAACCACGGAGTTCTACGACCTGCCCGTGCTCTACGCGACGCGCGTGACGTGGAGCGGCGAGTACATCCACGCCGCGCCCTGGTCGGTCGAGGCGCAGGGCGAGGAGAACGTCAGCCACGGCTGCACGGGTATGAGCACCGAGAACGCCGCGTGGTTTTTCGACACGGTGCGCGAAGGGGACATCGTCGAAGTGGTCAACAGCGGCGGTGCGAAGATGGCCCCCTTCGACAACGGCTTCGGTGACTGGAACCTGGACTGGCCGGCCTGGCTGGAGGGCAGCGCCCTGGCCGCCTCCGACGGCGCGCGGCCGCAGAGTTCACCGCTCTCCCCGTCCCGCCTGCACCCGACCACCTGATCCGGGAACGCCGAATCGGCGGCGCCGGATGCCGTCCGTTGGCATCATGGTCGCGCCGGGTCGGTGTGGACGGGGTGGGGTGGCGGCGCCGTGGGCGGTTGGGAAATGCGCGCGCGGGATCTGCCGCAGCGCGAACTGGCGGAACAGGTGGCCCTGCTCGCGGACCGGGCCGGGGCGGACTCGGCGGCCTCGCTGATCCGCCGCGCCGCACGCCGGGCCGAGTCACCACTGGCCCGCATCTGCGTCATCGGCGGCAGCAACGTCGGCAAGTCACGCCTCGTCAACGAACTGATCGGCACGGACTGCCTGCCGGTGTCCGTCCACGCGACGAACGGGCCGCCCGTCGTCGTACGGCCGACCGGCGCCGAGGGTCCGGAGGAGGCCGGCTCCGAGGAGGCCGAGCCCGCGGACGCGGTGGCGGCGGGGCACCGCACCGTACGTCTGCAGGTGCCGGCCGATTCCTGGCCGGCCCGGGTCGGCGTGGAACTCGTGGACACGCCCGGCTGGGAGGGCTGGTCCGGCGTACGGCAGCCCGACAGCGCCGCCCTCGCCAGGATCGTGGCCGACTGCGACGTGGTCGTCGTGGTCACCGAGGCGCGCCGCGCGATGCTCGCCACCGAACAGGCCCGGATCAAGGCGCTGGCCGCCGCCCCGCACACGCCACCGCTCGCGATCGTCGTCACCAAGCTCTCCGAGGTCGAGGACGAGGCGGCCGAAATCCTGCGGCGGGTCAACCACCTCGCGGGACAGCTGGCTCCCGAGGCGCTGGTGCTGTCCGGACCGGTACGCGTACGCACACCCGGCACCTCCGGCGCCCCGGGCCCGGCACCCGGCGCCGAGGCCGCCGCCCTGGACGGGGTCGACCAGCTGCGCTCGGCACTGGCTCAGCTGGCCGGCGTCCGACTGCGCCGCGCGTTACGCACGATCCGCCGCCTGTACCTGCTCGCGGCCAGCTGCGACCTGGTGGCGGAGGCGGCCGACCGGGCACTGACGGACGCGCACTGGACCGACCCGGTCAGGGCCCGCGCCGCGCAGATCTGGCACACGGCGCACGAGAGCTCCCGCTTCCACTGGATCGTGCTCAGCGCCGACGCGGGGGAGTGGCGCGCCGCGCTCGTGGCGACGATCGCCGCGGAGGCGCGCAGGCGCCGGGCCGCCGCCGTACGCGAACTCGCGGCGCGCTTCTCCCGGATGCTGGAGACCCCGGAGGAGCAGCACTTCATCCGGCTCCACACGATCCCGTACACCGCCGAGGCCCTGCAGCACTTCGAATCCTGGATCACCGTGACCGTCGACCGGGTGCTCGAACAGGACACCGGCCGGCTGCGCGACGCGCTGCTGCGCAACCGGCCCGGAGAGGAGCTGTTCCAGGGCCTGGCCGCCCCACCCGCCCAGCGGGTCGTGCCGACGGCGGCGCTGCCCGGGGTGGCGGGCACGGCGGCGGCCGCGGAATCGCAGAACGCGACGGGCTGGGACGCCTCCTGGCTGCCGGAGTTCGTCGGCACCGCCATCGAGAGCGTACTGACACCCGTCTCGACCGAGGTCGTCGCGCAGATCGCCGGGGCGGCCGGCACGGCACTGGTGACGGAGGCGCTCGAACACGGCCAGGGGGAGCGCCGCGAGCGCACCATCGACGATCTGGAGCGGATCGTCGAAGCCGCCTTCACCGAACAAGTGGCCCGTACGGACACGCGGATCGGCCAGGTGTACGAGCGCCTGCTGAGCCAGGCCCGGGACCGCGACGAGCAGTGGTGGCGGCTGCACACGACGGCGGTCGCCGCCCAGCCGGACTCGATCGGACACTGGCGTTCACTCCAGAGCACGGCGCGGTCGCTGAGCCGCTCCGTGCACGCTCACCTATCCCTCCTGGAAGGGGCCTGATGGCGCACGACAACCGGCAGTTGGCGGCCGGCCAGGAATCACCGGCCGCGCAGTTCCGCGGCTGGAGCGACAACATAGGCACACTGCGCTCGTACTATCAGAGCCTGCAGCAGGTGGCCGGTGAGGCGGCGGCGGCCATCGCACCGCCCGGAGCCCCGGGCGGACTGCTGGACCTCGGCATCAACGGAGCGGTCTTCGAGCGCGAGACCTTCCGCATCATGGTGCTCGGCGAGTTCAGCAGCGGCAAGAGCACGCTGATCAACGCCCTTCTGGGGAAGAAACTGCTCCCCACCAAGGCCAATCCGGCCACCGCCTTCACCACGGTCCTGCGCTGGGGCGAGACCGAGCGGGCCTGGCTGTACCGGGACACGGACCGGCGGGGCGGCGAGACGGCCGTCACGACGGAGGAGTTCAAACGCGAGGTCTCCCTGCAGATCGACGCGCACGGAGCGCCGCGGACCCCGTCGTTCGCCCTCGCCGTCGTCGAGCAGCCGCTGGAGCTGCTCCGCAGGTCCGTGGAGATCGTCGACTCGGCCGGGATCAACGAGAGCCCGGACCGCGAGCTGGTGACCCTGAGGTACCTGGAGGAAGTGGACGCCGTCGTCTTCGTCACCGACGCGGGACGGCCGTTCACCCTCCACGAGACCGAGAACTACCTCACGCGCGTCAAGAAACTCGGGCACCGTGACATCTTCTTCGTGGTCAACCAGTTCGACCGGATCGAGGAGGAAGAACGGGCCGAGGTGATGAGCCGGTGCCGCAACGCGGTGGCCGAACTCTCGGGGGACAGCGGCTCGGCCGCCGCTTCCAACGTGTTCTTCGTCAGCGCTCTCCAGGCCCTGAAGTCGCGGCTGGACGGGGACGAGGAAGGGCTGCGGGCCTCGGGGATCGGAGGGCTGGAGGACGCCCTGGAGGTCTTCTGCATGCGCGACGCGGCCCGGGTGAAGTTCGTCCGGCTCGCCGAGTTCCTGCGGCACAACGCCGTGAACCTGCGCGTGCGGCTGCACGACGAGGGCGCGATCCTGATGAAGTCGACGGCCGAGCTGCGCGAGCTGCTCGACCGCAGCCAGGCCACCCAGGACCAACTGCGCGCCAGCGCCGACGCGATCCGCGACATCGTGGCCACCAGGGTTCTCGACATCGAGAACGAACTACAGCTGAAGTTCAGCGCGTTCCTGACCACCATCAGCGGCGAGATCGCCAACTGGCACGTCACGACCGGGCCGGGGCGCCTGAGCCGGGCCGTCCGGTCCTTCACCAAGGGCGGCCGGGTGGCGGCCCAGCACGAGCTGCGGGAGGCGTACACGGTCCAGCTCCAGGAACGCATGCAGGTCTTCTGCACGGAGAGCCTCGACCGCCTCATCGAGCAGCGTCAGGCGGACCTGCTGCGCCAGCTCGAACCGCTGATCCAGGCGCACGCGACGCTCCTCGACAAGCTCCGTGCGGAGCTCACCGGCGCGCAGTCGGTCCGGGACCAGGACCACCTGCTCTACACGCTCGCGGTCGTGGCGGGGAAGGGCGACGGCCGCGGCGGGCGGTACCACCAGGACGACGTGCCGCTGCTGTTCCGTCCCAGCTCGCTCATGGCGATCGGCGCGGGCACCGGTGCGGCGGTCGCGGGCGGTGCGGCCGTGGCCGCCACGGCCGGCCTGATCACCCTGGGGCTGGCCATGCCACCGGTCGGCATCGCGGCGGCCATCGGAGCCGCCGTCGGACCGCTCATGGCCTCCGGGGCGGTCCTCTTCGCAGACGGCAAGCTGCAGTCCCGTGCGGCGCAGGAGTTCTCCGACCACGTGAGGGATTCGGCGGGCCTGACCGCCCGTCAGTACGCGGACAGCCGTGCCGCCGATCTGCGCGCCGTGTGGGGCGGCATCAGCGGAGCGCTCCACACACAGCTGCAGGACCTCATCGGCATCGTCCAGCGCAACATCGAGGAGTCCCGGTTCGACGAACAGTCCAAGGCGGGGCTGAGGGACCAGCTGTACGTGTACGAGCAGCGGATCACGGAGGTGGAGCAGCTCATCGGAGTCTTCCTCCAGCCCTTCGTGTCGGAGGCGGAGCGCGAGCAGGCTTAGGGGCGGCGGCGTGGCAGGTGGAGAAGAGGCGGTGGCGGGCCGATAGTGAGGCGGTGAGCGACTCGTCGGAGGAAACCGGGCGACCCGGGGTCGGAGAGGGCGCCGCCTGGTCCGGCCGCGAGGGCGCACAGGCCTTCGCGGCCGTGGAGGCGGCCACGGACTGGCTCCTCGGATATCCGTTCGTCTTCCGGGCCCTGAGCCGCCGGCTCGGCGCCGGCGAGGTCCTGGTGGACTACGGATGCGGGCCGGGCAAGGTGGCCGATCAGGCGGCCCGGCGGCTGGGGGCGCGGGTGCTGGCGGTGGACACCTCGCCCGAGATGCTGGCGCTGGCGCGCGGTTCGGGCTCGGCGGTGGCGGAGTACCACCTCGTCGAGAACGGGCGGGCGACGGGCCTGCCGGACGGCTGCGCCGACGCGGTGATGTGCAACCACGTGCTCGCCTCGCTGCCGACCGAGGACGCGGTGCTCGCGGTGTTCACCGAGATCCGCCGGCTGCTGCGGCCCGGGGCCCCGTTCGTCCTGCTGGCCACCGATCCCGACTGCGGCGGAACGGACTACGCCTCGCTGCGCATCGGCGAGGCGGGGCAGGCGTACCGGCCGGGCGACCCGCTCACCGTACGGCTCCGGCGCACGGACGGAACCTGGCAGGAGGTCCGCAACCACGCGTGGCCGGTCGCCGTCATCCCCGCCCTGCTGGAGCGCACCGGCTTCCGGGGCGTCGTCCAGCAACGTCCCTCGGTGGACGAGGCACTCGCGCTCGCGGACCCGGAACTGGCGAACAGCCGCACCTGGTCGGCGGAGCGGGCCAGACCACCGCTGGTGATCACTTCGGCTTCGGCGGCCTGACAGCTCTCGGCTCTTCAGGCTCACTGCTCACTGGCCACTGCTCTCCCCTCTCCCCTCTCCGCTCTCGGCGAAGAGGCGTGCGCCGGGCCCACGGCCCGTGTTGGGTGGGCCGATGGAGATCTTGATACTGGGCGGGACGGCATGGCTGGGCCGCGAGGTCGCGCGGCAGGCAGTGGCACAGGGACACCAGGTGACCTGCCTGGCCCGCGGGGAGAGCGGAGCGGCCGCCGAGGGCGCGGCACTGGTCACCGCCGACCGGCGCGACCCGTCGGCGTACGAGGGCGTGGCGGGCCGGGACTGGGACGCCGTGGTCGAGGTGTCCTGGCAGCCCGGATTCGTCCGCGGGGCACTCGCCGCGCTCGGCGCGCGGGCGGGCCACTGGTCGTACGTGTCGTCGGTCTCCGCGTACGCCTCGCACGCGGACCCGGGCGCGGACGAGACGGCCGCACTGCTGCCGGCGGCGGAGCGGGACGAGGCCGGCCGCGAGCAGTACGGCGAGGCCAAGGCGGCCTGCGAGGAAGCCTCCACGGCCGCGGTGGGGGACCGGCTGCTCATCGCGCGGGCCGGACTGATCGGCGGACCGGGCGACCACAGCGGCCGCACCGGGTACTGGGTCGGCCGCGCCGCCCGCGAGCCGCTGGCCCCGCTGCTGGTACCCGACTCCCCGGACGTGCCGACGCAGGCCGTCGACGTACGGGACCTCGCGGCCTGGCTGCTCGACTGCGCGCGCAAGGGGACGACCGGCACGTACGACGCGGTCGGCCCGGTCGTGCCCTTCGCGGAGTGGGTCGCGCTGTCGCGGGAGATCGGCGGGCACACCGGGCCGGTGGTGGAGGCGGACACCGACTGGCTGCTCGGGCAGCAGGTGGGCCAGTTCATGGGTGAGGAGTCGCTCGCGATGTGGATGACCGACCCGGAATGGGCCGGCTTCAGCGCGCGCACCGGCGCCGCGGCGCTCGCGGCAGGCCTGCGCCACCGCCCCCGGGCGGAGCTCCTGGCGGACACCCTGCGCTGGGAGCGGGAAGCGGGGCTGGACCGGCCGCGCCGGGCCGGGCTGAGCGCAGCACGCGAGCGCGAACTCCTGGACCTGCTGCGCTGAGGGCCGTCCCGCGGGGTCCGGGCGGGGCCGACCGATGGAAGATCGCCCCCGCCGTCGGCGACGCTCCGCGTGGCACGCCGCACACCGGGCTCCGCGACGGCATGGTCGACGGGTAACGGAGACACGGAGGGAGCCGGCGGTGGCGAGTGCGACAGAGTCCCATACCTCCCGCGTCACGCTCCGCGTCAACGGCACGGACCACGTCCTCCCGCTCGACCACCGCGTCACCCTGCTCGACGCCCTGCGCGAGCACCTCGGCCTGACCGGCGCGAAGAAGGGGTGCGACCACGGTCAGTGCGGCGCCTGCACGGTGCTCGTCGACGGGAGGCGGATGAACAGCTGCCTGCTGCTCGCCGTGGCCCAGGACGGCGCGCACGTCACCACGGTGGAGGGACTCGCCGCCGTCGCCGCGACCGACAGCACCGACAGCACCGTCAGCACCGTCGGGGCACTGCATCCGCTCCAGCAGGCGTTCATCGACCGGGACGCCTTCCAGTGCGGCTTCTGCACGCCGGGCCAGCTCTGCTCCGCCGTCGCGGCGATCGAGGAAGCCGCCTCGGGCCACCCCTCGCACGTCACACCCGACGACGTCCTCGCCGAGCCCGGCCGCCGCGTCACGCTGACCGCGCCGGAGATCAGGGAACGGCTCAGCGGCAACATCTGCCGCTGCGGCGCCTACCCCCGCATCGTCGACGCCGTGCTGGACGTGATCGAGTGAAACCCTTCTCCTACGTGCGCGCGACCAGCCTCCAGGAGGCGACGGCCGCCCACGCCCGGCTGCCCGGCTCCCGCTATCTCGCCGGCGGCACCAACCTCGTGGACCTCATGAAACTGGGAGTCGAGAGCCCCGGCGCCCTCGTCGACCTCTCCGGGCTGCCACTGGCGGGCATCGAGCTGCTGCCCGCGGGGACGCTCCGCATCGGCGCCACGGCACGCAACAGCGACGTGGCCGCCCACCCCCTCGTACGCGCGCACCATCCGGCCCTCGCGCAGGCACTGCTCGCCGGAGCGTCGGCGCAGCTGCGCAACGCCGCCACCACCGGCGGCAACCTGCTGCAGCGCACCCGGTGCTCCTACTTCCAGGACGTGTCGGCGCCCTGCAACAAACGCGACCCGGGCTCCGGCTGCGCCGCGCGCGACGGGGTCCACCGCGATCACGCCGTACTCGGCCACTCCGCGCACTGCGTCGCCACCCACCCCTCGGACATGGCCGTGGCCCTCGCCGCGCTCGACGCGGACATCGAGCTGTACGGACGCGAGGCCACCCGGACCGTGCCCGCCACCGCCTTCCACCGGCTCCCCGGCGAGCAGCCCGAGCGGGACACGGTCATCCGGGACGGGGAGATCGTCACCGCCGTCCTCCTGCCCGCCGCCGGACCCGGCGCCGTCTCCCTCTACCGCAAGGCCCGCGAGCGGGCCTCCTACGCCTTCGCGCTGGCTTCGGTGGCCGTCGTGCTCGACCTCGACCCCGCAACCCGTCGTGTGCGGCGCGTCGCCGTCGCCTTCGGCGGCCTCGCCCACCGGCCCTGGCGCGCCGCCACGGCCGAGGAACGGCTGACCGGCGCCGAGCCGACCCCCGAGGCCGTGCGGGAGGCCGTCGACGCGGAGCTGGCCCAGGCGCAGCCCCTGCCCGACAACGCCCACAAGATCACGCTCGCCCGCAACCTCGCGTGCGACGCACTCGCCACGCTCGCCCGGCGGGCGCAGGACGGACGCCCCCGCACCCCGTAGGAGCAGGAATGTGCCCCGACCGTCCCGACCGCGCCGCCCCCGCCCTCGGTACCCCCGCACCCCGGACCGAGGGGCCCCAGAAGGTCACGGGCGCCGCGCACTACGCCACCGACCGCACCCCGCCCGGTCTCGTCTACGCCTGGCCCGTGCCCGCCACCGTGCCCCGCGGCCGCGTCACCGCCGTGGACACCGGCCCCGGCCTGGCGCTCCCGGGTGTGCTGGGCGTCCTCACCCCGTACGACGCGCCCCGTCTGGGAACCTCGGACGACCCCACCCTCCAGGTGCTCCAGAACACCGAAGTCCCGCACCGCGGCTGGTACGTGGCCCTGGCCGTCGCCGAGACCCCCGAGGCGGCGCGGGCCGCCGCGGAAGCGGTACGGATCACCTACGCGACCGAGGCGCACGACGTCGGCCTGCGCACCGACCACCCCGAGGCCTACGCGCCCGAGGAGGTCAACGCCGGGTACCCCGGCCTGCGGGAACGGGGCGACCCGGACGCGGCCCTCGCCGCCGCCCCCGTACGCGTCGACTGCTTCTACACCGTGCCGCCCCTGCACAACCACCCCATGGAACCGCACGCCGCCACCGCCCGATGGGACGTCGTGGACGGCCGTGAGCACCTGACCGTCCACGACTCCAGCCAGGGCGCTGGGGCGGTTCGGACGGCGCTGGCCTCGCTGTTCGGCCTGCCCGAGGAGGACATCACGGTCGTCAGCGAGCACGTCGGCGGAGGCTTCGGTTCCAAGGGCACCCCCCGCCCCCACGTGGTGCTGGCCGTCATGGCCGCCCGCCACGTCGGACGCCCCGTCGTACTCGCCCTGCCCCGGCGCCACCTGGCCGCCGTGGTCGGGCACCGTGCGGAAACCCTCCACGAGATCAGCCTGGGTGCCCGCACCGACGGCACCCTGACCGCGCTCACCCACGACATCACCACGTACACCTCCAGGGTCCGGGAGTTCGTGGAGCAGGCGGCCGTCCCCGCCCGCGTCATGTACGCCGTACCGGACAGCCGCACCGCCCACCGGGCCGTAGCCCTGGACGTCCCCACGCCGTCGTGGATGCGCGCCCCGGGGGAGGCGCCCGGCATGTACGCCCTGGAGTCGGCCATGGACGAGCTGGCCGAAGCGCTGGGGGTAGACCCCGTCGAGCTGCGCATCCGCAACGAGCCCGCGAGCGAACCCGACACCGGCCGGCCCTTCAGCAGCCGGCACCTCGTGGACTGCCTGCGCGAGGGCGCGGCCCGCTTCGGCTGGGCCGCATCGCGTACGCCGCGCAGGGAAGGGCCGTTCCTCCGGGGCACCGGGGTGGCCTCCGCCACCTACCCCGTCTACATCGCGCCGTCGGCCGCCCGGGCCCACGCCCGGCCCGACGGGAGCCACCTCGTCGAGATCAACGCCACCGACATCGGGACGGGCGCCCGTACCGTCCTTGCCCAGGTAGCGGCCGACGCCCTCGCCGTCCCGCTGGACTCCGTGACGGTGGCCATCGGCAGCACCGACCTGCCACCGGCCATGCTCGCCGGCGGATCCGCCGGAACGGCTTCCTGGGGGTGGGCGGTGCACGAGGCCTGCACCGCGCTGGCCGCCCGCCTGGCGGGCCTGCGGCACGGCGTGCCCGCCGAGGGGCTGTCGGAGACGGCCGACACCACGCAAGCGGTCCGGCAGGAGCAGCCGTACGCCCGCCACGCGTTCGGTGCCCACTTCGCCGACGTCCAGGTCGACACGGTCACCGGAGAGGTACGCGTACGCCGTCTGCTCGGTGTCTTCGCCGCCGGGCGCATCCTGAACCCGGTGACGGCGCGCTCCCAGTTCACCGGCGCGATGGTCATGGGCATCGGGATGGCACTGACGGAACGGAGTACGGCCGACCCCGTCCTCGGCGGCTTCGTCGAAGCCGACCTCGCGGCCTACCACGTGCCGGTCCACGCGGACGTGCCCGACATCGAGGTGCACTGGATCGACGAGCACGACGAACACCTCAACCCGATGGGCAGCAAGGGAATCGGCGAGATCGGCATCGTCGGCACGGCGGCCGCGATCGGCAACGCCGTGTGCCATGCCACCGGGAAACGCCTGCGCGACCTCCCCCTGACCCCGGACCGGGTCCTGCCGGCCCTGGAGGGCTTGTAGGCCGTACGGCCCACACCGTCCCCGCCCCCGGCGCCCGCCCGGACGCTGCGCGGTCGATTTGGAGGGACGATGAAAGCCAGCCGGGAAGGGAGCGCCGTTGATGGATGCGACCGATGCCTTCGCGACGGGCGGCGCAAGGCGCGCCGAGGCCGGGGTTTCCCCGCCGAGCGGGCTGCTCGACGTCCTGAACGTCGCGGCGGTCGTCCTCGACGCCGAGGGGCGGGTCGCCCTGTGGAGCCCGCAGGCCGAGCAGCTGTTCGGGTGGCCGGCCGAGGAGGCCCTCGGACGGCCCGCCGCCCGCCTGCTGGCGTCCGAGGACCACGTGGACCTGGTCGTGGAACTGTTCGCGCGGGTCATGGGCGGCGCGGGTGACTGGGCCGGAGCGTTCCCCGTACGGCACAAGGACGGCAGCACGCGCCTGGTCGAGTTTCGCAACATGCGGCTCCTGGACGAGCGCGGAGACCTGTACGCCCTCGGGATCGCCACGGACCGCACACGGCTGCGGCAGCTGGAGCGGGACCTGGCCCTCTCCGCCCGTCTGGTGGCCCAGTCCCCGATCGGGCTGGCGGTCCTGGACACCGACCTGCGCTACGTCCTGGTCAATCCGTCGCTGGAGCGCATCAACGGGCTCCCCGCCTCCGAGCACATCGGACGGGGTGTCCGCGAGGCCCTGTCCTTCCTCGACGACGCGGCCGCCGTCGAGGCGGCGATGCGCCAGGTCCTGGCCACGGGCACGCCACTGGTCGAGCAGTTCACCGCCGGACACACCCACGGCGATCAGCATCATGAACACGCCTGGTCGGTGTCGTACTACCGGCTGGAGGACGCCACCGGGCGGGTCCTGGGCCTGGCGACCTCCGTGGTGGACGTCACCCAGAGCCACCTGGCGGCCAAAGAGATCGCCCGCAGCCGACGCCGCCTCGCCCTGATCGCGGACGCGACGGTGCGCATCGGCACCACCCTCGACCTGGATCAGACCGCCCGCGAACTCGCCGAGGTCGTCGTGCCCGAACTGGCCGACATCGCCGCGGTCGACATCCTCGACTCCGTCCTCGAAGGCCGGCCGAGCCTGAAGTCCTCCGCCCACGAACCGGCGGTGTTCCGGGCCCTGGCCGTGGCCTCCGCCTATCCCAGCGAAGCCGTCCGCGCAGCGGACCCCCCGGGCGACATCGCCCGGTACGCGGCGGACCGCCTGGTCACCCGGTCCGTGACGACCGGCCACCCGGTACTGGTGGCGCACGTGCACGCACACGACATCTCGCGCATCGCCCGGGACGACGACGCGGCCGCCCTGCTGGCCCGCGCCGGCCTGCGCTCCTACCTGGCCGTGCCGCTCATCGCCCGCGGCGAGGTGCTCGGCGCCCTCGACCTCAAACGCACCCGCAACCCGCTGCCGTTCAACGACGACGACATCATCCTGGCGGGCGAACTGGCCGCCCGCGCCGCCGTGTGCATCGACAACGCCCGCTGGTACCGCAACGCGCACCACACCGCCCTCGCCCTCCAGCACCACCTGCTCCCGCACCACCCGCCGCCCACCCCCGGCCTGGAGGTCGCCTACCGCTACCGGCCGGCCGCGGCCACCAGCGAGATCGGCGGTGACTGGTTCGACGCCATCGCCCAGCCGGACGACACCACCGTCCTCGTCGTCGGAGACGTCATGGGCAGCGGGATCAACGCCGCCGCGGGCATGGGACAGCTGCGCACCGCCACCCGCACCCTCGCGGAACTGGCCCTCGAACCCACCCGCGTACTCGAACAGCTGGACCGCACCACCAGCGCCCTGGAGGAGACCATCGCGACGTGCGTCTACGCCGTCTACGACCCCCACCGCGCGCAGTGCCGCATCGCCGTCGCCGGACACCTGCCCCCGGTCCTCATCCGTTCCGGCCGGGCCCCCCAGCTGCTCGACCTGCCCACCGGGACCCCGCTGGGCGTGGGCGGCATCCCCTTCGAGGCCACCTCCGTGCGGATGGAGCCCGGCGACCAGCTGGTCCTGTACACCGACGGCCTGGTCGAGACCCGGGACCAGCCCATCGACGAGCGCCTCGGCCTCCTCCTGGAGCTGCTCGCCGACACCAGCCGCCCGCTGGAGGAGACCTGCGACAGGCTCCTGGACACGCTGCGCCGACCGGATGACCACGACGACGTCGCCCTGGTCATCGCCCGCGCGAAACCGCTGTGAGACCGGTGGCCGGCCAGTGGTGGTGGTGCTGGTCGATGACGTAGTGGTGACCGTGCCGCCAGCCGCCCGCCGCGGGGCGGGCGTCGGCCAGGTGGGGGTGGCCGGGAGGCAGGTCGGGGTGGACGTGTTCGAGCCGGGACGGGTCGCGGGCGGGCCACAGGGCGGCGGCGGCCGCGGCGGCGGCCAGGGAGACGGCGCCGAGGACCATCGCGGTCACCGGAAGCCCGGCTCCGGCGGCGAGCCAGCCGGCCAGGGGGTACGTCAGCAGCCAGCAGCCGTGGGAGAGGGAGAACTGCGCGGCGAACGCGGCGGGCAGGTCCGCGTCGGCGGTGGAGCGGCGGATCACGCGGCCGCCGGGGGTCAGTACGGCGGAACAGGCGGCGCCGATCAAGGCCCAGAGCAGCAGGATCGCGGTCCATGACCAGGCGGCCGGTGACGTCGAGGTGACGGCGGCGACGGCGGCCAGGACCACCGGCAGGGCGAGGGCGGCCGGGAGCATCAGGGCGCGGTCGGGGACGCGGCTCAGCAGGCGCGGCAGCAGCAGCGCGGTCAGCGCGGATCCCGCGCCGTAGGCGCCGAGGGCGAGGGAGACGGCGCCCGCGGGGCGGCCGAAGTGGTCCCGTACCAGGACGACCGTGTCGACGAAGACGATGGCTCCGGCGGCAGCCACCGCGAGGTCGAGGGCGAGCAGGGCCCGCAGGCGGGGTGTCGCCCGGAACAGGTGGGCTCCGAAGGCGGCCTTGGCGTAGGCGCCCGCGGTGCGCTCGACGGGCGCGGGCCGGGGCAGCACGGTGGCCAGGACGAGGGCCGCGGAGGCGGCGAAGCCGATGGTGGTCCCGGCGAACAGCCAGCCGTAGGAGACCAGGGTCAGCAGGGCCGCGGCCAGCGCCGGGCTGAACAGGCTCTCCAGGTCGTAGGCGAGCCGGGACATGGACAGGGCCCGGGTGTAGTCGCGCTCGGCGGGCAGCACCTCGGGGACGGTCGCCTGGAAGACGGGCGTGAAGGCCGCCGAGGCCGCCTGGAGCAGGAAGATCAGCAGGTAGATCTCCCAGACCTCGGTGACGAAGGGCAGGGCCGCGGCGACCGCGGCCCGGGTCAGGTCCGTCGCCACCATCAGGGTGCGGCGCGGGATCCGGTCGGCGACCGCGCCGACGAGCGGGGCGATGGCGACGTAGGCGGTCATCTTGATCGCCAAGGCCGTCCCGAGCACCGCCGAGGCGTCGTTCCCGGCGATGTCGTACGCGAGCAGGCTGAGCGCGACGGTCGCGAGCCCGGTGCCGACCAGGGCGACGGCCTGGGCGGTGAACAGGCGCCGGTAGGTGCGATTGCGCAGTACGGACAGCATCGGTCCCGTCCCGGGTCGGGTCGGCGGCGTGGGGAGTCCCCTGACCCCACCACCATAGCCAACATGTGCGTACCTGTGCACATGTCGGTTACGGGACCGGCGCGCGGTCGGTCGGCGAGCCGGTCGTGCGTCCGGCCGTGCGGTCAGTCGTGCGGCGGAAGGGAGCGCAGCTGGTGGTCGGCGACGCTCAGGGCCTCGTCCACCAGACGCCGCAGATGCCCGTGGCGCAGGGCGTAGACCACGCGGCGGCCGTCCTTGCGGCTGGTGACGAGCCCGGCGAGGCGGAGCTTGGCGAGGTGCTGGCTCACGGAGGGCCGGGCGGCCCCGCAGGCCTCGGTGAGCGTGCCGACATCGGCCTCGCCGCGCCCGAGCTCGTCCAGCAGCGCCAGACGGGTGGCGTCGGCGAGCAGCGCGAGGACGGACACGGCGACCGCGAGGCGCTCGCCCTGATCCTGCTCCTGCGAGCTCTCTGCACCTGCCAGGTGCGTGCTTGCGCTCATGCGCACATGGTAGGCGGGCCCGTAGGCCCGTACGGAGGATCTCAGGGCGGATGCGGGGGCGGTGGCGCCCGGAGCGGATACGGATGGGGTGCGTATCGCCGTGTGCGCCGTGTGCGCAGCCACCCATCCGCGAGGAGACCCCCGATGAGCCGCATCAACCGACGTGACCTTGGCCTGCTGGCGCTGCGGGCCGGTACCGGCGCGGTGCTGATGGCGCACGGCACGCAGAAGCTCTTCGGGTGGTTCGGCGGCGCGGGTCTGGAGGGAACGGCGGCCGCGATGGAGCACATGGGTTTCAGGCCCGGGCGGGAGAGCGCGATCGCGGCCGGTCTGGGTGAGGCCGGCGGTGGGGCGCTGCTGGTCCTGGGTCTGGCCACGCCGGCTGCCGGCGCCGCGGCGGCCGGAGCAATGGCGGGCGCCGTGTCCGTACACGCGCCCGCCGGGTTCTTCAACCAGGGCGGCGGGTTCGAGTACCCCGCGTTCCTCGGGTTCACCGCGGCCGCCGTCGGCCTCGCCGGACCGGGCCGCTACTCCGTCGACCACGCCACCGGACACTGCTTCGACCGGCGGTGGACGGTCGCGCTGGCCTTCGCGGCCAGCGCGATCGCTGCCGCCGCGGTGGTCGCCCGACGCGCCGGGGCGCAGCAGGGCGCCGCCCCGGAGGCTGCTGACGAAGAATGAGCGGCTCGATCCGGTCCGGATGCCGGGGTGTCAGGCGCGGGGCTTGGCGCGGACGTGCATGCGCTCGCCCTGTCTCCCGAAGAGGCTGAGGATCTCGACGGGCCGCCCGTCCGCGCTGCTGAACCAGTGGGGCACCCGGGTGTCGAACTCGGCGGCCTCACCGGGGCCGAGGACCAGGTCGTGCTCGGCGAGGACGATGCGCAGCCGGCCGTCCAGCACGTACAGCCACTCGTAGCCCTCGTGCGCACGGAGTTCCGGCTCGCCGCCCCGGTCATTGATGATCATCTTGTATGCCTGGAGGGGGCCCGTGCTCCGGGTGAGGGGGAGGAACGTACCGCCCCTCGGCAGGGTGCCGGGTGTCAGCCTGACCCGGGGATCCCCCACCTCGGGGGCACCGACGAGGTCGTCCAGGGGTACGTGGTAGGCGCCTGCGAGCGGCAGCAGCAGTTCCAGGCTCGGGCGGCGCTGACCGGATTCCAGCCGGGAAAGGGTGCTCTTGGAGATGCCGGTCGCCTCGGAGAGCGCGGCCAGGGTGAGCCCGCGCTGGGCGCGCAGCCGCTTGAGCCGGGGGGCGACCTCGTCGAGGACCGCCTGGTACGGCGGTGGTGTGTCCATGGGGGCATTCCACTCCGCCGTCCCGGAATCGGCAACAAAGTTTGCCGCCACCGTCCGGCGGGCGCACCCTCCTGCGCATGAGCCCACACAGCGATTCCGGCCACGGCCGCCACAGCACCGACCACATCCGCAGCGTACGAAAGGAGGAGGCCGCAGCCGCAAGTACCCCGGGGACGCCCGCCGTTCGGTGGGCGCTCGCCGGACTCTCCCTGTCCATGCTGCTGTCCTCGCTCGGCACCAGCATCGCCAACGTCGGCCTGCCGACCCTGGCGCAGGTGTTCACCGCCTCCTTCCAGCAGGTCCAGTGGATCGTCCTCGCCTACCTCCTCGCCATCACCACCCTCATCGTCAGCGTCGGACGCCTCGGCGACATCGTCGGCCGCCGGCGGCTTCTGCTGGCCGGGATATCCCTGTTCACGGCCGCCTCGGTGCTGTGCGGTCTCGCGCCCACCCTGTGGTGGCTGATCGTCGCCCGCGCGGTGCAGGGCCTCGGAGCGGCCGTCATGATGGCCCTCACCATGGCCTTCGTCGGCGAGACGGTGCCGAAGGCGAGGACCGGCAGCGCCATGGGGCTGCTCGGGACGATGTCCGCGATCGGTACCGCCCTCGGTCCCTCGCTGGGCGGCGCCCTGATCTCCGGCCCCGGCTGGCGGGCGATCTTCCTCGTGAACGCGCCGCTCGGCATCCTGACCCTGCTCCTCGCCCACCGCCACCTGCCCGTCGACGGGCGGGATCCCAAGAAGGACCGGGCGGGCTTCGACCACCTGGGCACGCTGCTGCTCGCCCTGACGCTCGCGGCCTACGCACTCGCCATGACCCTGGGGCGCGGCGGTTTCGGCCCGCTCAACACGGCTCTGCTGCTGGCTGCCGCCCTGGGAGCGGGTCTCTTCGTACGCGTCGAGGCGCGAGCCGCGTCACCGCTGATCCGGCCGGCGGTCCTCCGTGAGCCGGCGCTGAGCGCGAGCCTCGCCACGAGCACGCTCGTTTCGACGGTGATGATGGCGACGCTGGTGGTCGGGCCGTTCTACCTCTCCCGAACGCTGGGCCTCGGCGAGGCCATGGTCGGGCTCGTCCTGTCCGCCGGCCCGCTGGTGGCCGCGCTGACCGGTGTGCCGGCCGGCCGCATCGCGGACCGTTTCGGTGCGGTGCGCATGACCCTCGCCGGGCTCACCGCCATGACGGCCGGCTGCCTGCTGCTGTCCGTGATCCCGGCGACGCTCGGCGTCCTCGGCTACGTGGCCCCCCTCGCGGTCGTCACCGCCGGCTACGCGGTGTTCCAGACGGCCAACAACACGGCCGTCATGGCGGATGTCCGCCCGGACCGGCGGGGTGTCGTCTCCGGCATGCTCAACCTGTCGCGCAATCTCGGGCTCATCACCGGCGCCTCGGTCATGGGCGCCGTGTTCGCGTTCGCCTCGGCGACCACCGACGTGGCGACGGGACGCCCCGAGGCCGTTGCCACCGGTATGCGGATCACGTTCGCGGTCGCGGCGGCCCTGATCGTCGCCGCCCTCGCCATCGCGGCGGGAAGCCGGGCCCTCACGCGACGCGCTGCCGGTGAATGACCCCTGAACGACGGCGTGTTCACCGTCAGGGGGCGGCCGCCTCCGTGAGGAACCGACGGAGGTCGATGATCTCGTACTCGTCGTCCTGGGCCGCCTCGATGATCCGGGGCAGCGCCTGGGCGTCGATGACGACGCCGTCGCCGGTACTGCCCACGTGCATCTGGATGATCGCGCCGGGGCAGAGGGCGTCCACGGCCCGCGCCACCGCCTCGTCCACGGTCATGCCGCCCGCCGGGCCGAGATACCCCTTGGTGTCCTGGGTGAACTCGATGGCCGCGTAGCCGAGGTCGTTGACGTCGGCCACGCAGTCCGCGGTGGTCGCGCTGTAGGGGAAGCGGAAGAGGGGCAGGGGCTCGGCCCCGGATGCCCTGCGGATCGCCGCGTCGGCGCGGCGCACCTCGTCCGCCCGGTCCGCGGCGCTCAGGTCGGCGAAGTAGGGGTGGCTGTACGAGTGGTTGCCCAGGCCGTGCGACGCCGCCATGGCGCGCACCGCCGCGGGGTGGGCATCGGCGAAGCGGCCGGTCGGGAAGAACGTGGCCGGCACCTTCCGGCGCCGCAGTTCGCCCAGGACGGTGTCGATCCCGCTCTCGTCCCATGCGGCGTTGAAGGTGAGGGCCACGACCCTGCGGGCGGTGGGCAGCCGGCGGATCTCGCTGCCGAGCAGCGCCGTCGGCGGCCGCGGGCCCGCGCCCGCCGCCCGTCGCGGCCCGTCGTCCCACATGCACCGTCGACCCTCCCTCTCCGATGCCACGACTATGCGAGAGAGGGGAGCGGACCACGCTCGGACAGCGCCGGGCATCCGGGTGGTCAGGAAGAGGACGGGCGCCGGCGCAGGTGGGTCGTCAGGTGGTGCTGGAGGGGTTGGCCCACGGCCGCCATGTCGTGAGTGACCGTCATCTCCTCGCCCTGCAGCGCGTAGTGGCGCCGCGTGCCGGTGACCTCCTTGGCCAGGGGCGTCAGCGCCACGTCCTTGGTCTCGATCTCGATCTCCGTGGCGGACACCCGCCCCACGTACGTCTCGACGATGCCGGTGGGGTGGGCGAGCACGACTTCCAGGGACGCGTCGGGCGTCACCCGCCACCACCCGGCCTCGCGCCCCGCCGGGCGGACCGGGGTCCCGGACTCGTCGATCAGCCACGCGCGTGCCTCGTAGCGCAGGAAGGGGCGGCCGTCGTGGCTGAAGGTGATCTCCTGCTCGTACCGGAAGTCCTGCTCCAGGGTCGGGTACTCACCGCGGCCGCGACCGTGCCAGCGCCCCAGCAGGGGCAGTACGGGCCGCAGCAGCGGGTGCGGATCGGGGCCCTCACCGAGGACGTGGCTGTCGGGGTACGGATTGTCCTGCGGCGACTCGAACATGTGCACCTTGCCTGTCTGCGGATACCACCAGAGGTGCAGCCTAAGCGGCCTCGGGGAAGTGGGGTGCGTTTCCGCGTCGTCCGGTGCGGTGCATCGCAAGGCGGAGCAGTGCGGACGTCCCTTGTACTGGACGTCCCTTGTACTGGACGTACTCGGGTACTGCGACAACGCGGCGAGGTGCCGTGCCTGGGGGCACCTCCCAGCGGTAGCTGGGGGAGGCGCGGGGACGTGCCCCACTTCCCCGAGGCCGCTTAGGGCCCGGGCCGTGCGAGGCCCCGGACCGCCCCGCCCCCCCCGTGGTGGGGGGGGGCGGGGCGGCCGGTCCGGCGGTTACCGGGTCAGCAGGGCCGCCGCGACCGAGGCCGGGACCGGCGAGAGGCCGGCCGGGCGGGTGGTGAAGGCCCCCCGGCCCTGGGTGCGGCCGCGCAGCCGGGACGCGTAGCCGAACAGCTCGGCCAGTGGCACGGTCGCGCTGATCACCGCGGTGCCGGACCCGGAGGTGGATCCGCTGACCCGTCCGCGGCGGGCCGCGAGGTCACCGAGGACTCCGCCCACACCGTCCTGCGGGACGGTCACCGTGACCTCCACGACCGGCTCCAGCAGCTCCACCGTGCTGACGCGCAGCGCCTCGCGCAGCGCGAACCGGCCCGCCGCCCGGAACGCCATGTCAGAGGAGTCCTTGGAGTGGGTCGCCCCGTCGGTGAGCGTGACCCGGAGCCCCGTCACCGGGAAGCCCCCGAGGGGGCCCTCCGCGAGGGCGTCCCGGCAGCCCGCCTCCACGGCGCGCGCGTACTCCTGCGGCACGCGGCCGCCGACGACCGTCGACCGGAACTCGAAGCCCACCTCCTCCAGCGGCTCGACATCGATGACGACGTGCGCGAACTGGCCCGCGCCACCCTCCTGTTTGACATGCCGGTGGACCAGCCCGGTCACCCCGCGTACGACGGTCTCCCGGTAGGAGACCTGCGGCCGCCCGACGACGACCTCCACCCCGTGGCCGCTGCGGATCTTCTCCACCGCGACCTCCAGATGGAGTTCGCCCATCCCGGACAGCACGGTCTGCCCGGTTTCCGGGTCGGACCGCACCACCAGGGAGGGATCCTCCTCGGCGAGCCGCGCCAGCGCGGCCGAGAGGCGTCCGGTGTCGGAGCTGCGGCCGGCCTCGACCGCCACCGACACCACCGGATCGGCCACCGTGGGCGGTTCGAGGACCACGGGCGCGCCCGGCGCGCACAGGGTCGTGCCCGCCCGGGCGGCCTTCAGCCCGATCACCGCGACGATGTCACCGGCGACCGCCTCCTCCCGCTCCTCGTGGCGGTCGGCCTGCACCCGCAGGATCCGGCCGACCCGCTCCGTACGGCCCGTACCGGCGTCCAGCACGGACTCGCCCTTGCGGAGCGTGCCCGAGTAGACGCGCAGGTAGGTGAGCCGCCCGGTCGGTGTCGCCGTCACCTTGAAGGCGAGGGCCGCGAACGGCTCCGCCGGATCGGGTGCGCGCTCCTGCTCCGCGCCGTCGGCAGTGCCGCGTACCGGCGGCATGTCCGCGGGCGACGGCAGGTACGCCAGGACCGCGTCCAGCAGCGGCTCGACACCGCGGTTGCGGTACGCCGAACCGCACAGCACCACCACGCCGTCCCCACGGAGCGTCAGCTCCCGCAGGGCGCGGGCCAGGGTCTGCCCGGTCAGTGCCGATGTCGCGCAGAACTCCTCCAGGGCGTCCGCGTGGAGCTCGGCCACCGTCTCCTCCAGGAGTCGGCGGCGCCGCTGTGCCTCCTCACGCAGCGGCTCGGGCACCGGCCCCGTCTCGTACGAGTCGTGGCCGGAGCGCCAGAGCAGCGAGCGCATTTCCAGCAGGTCGACGACGCCGGTGAAGGCGTCCTCCGTCCCGATGGGCAGCTGGACCACAAGGGGAACCGCGCCCAGCCGCTCCCGGATCGAGGCGACGGCCGTGTCGAGGTCGGCGCCCGCCCGGTCCAGCTTGTTGACGAAGGCGATCCGCGGCACACCGTGCCGGTCCGCCTGCCGCCACACCGACTCGCTCTGCGGCTCGACCCCGGCGACGGCGTCGAACACCGCGACCGCCCCGTCCAGCACCCGCAGGGACCGTTCGACCTCGTCGGAGAAGTCGACGTGGCCCGGGGTGTCGATCAGGTTGACGCGATGTCCGTCCCAGGTGCAGCTGACGGCCGCGGCGAAGATGGTGATACCGCGGTCGCGTTCCTGGGCGTCGAAGTCGGTGACGGTCGTGCCGTCGTGCACCTCGCCACGCTTGTGGATGGCACCGGTCGTGAACAGGATGCGTTCGGTGATCGTGGTCTTGCCGGCGTCGACGTGGGCGAGGATGCCCAAGTTGCGGACGGTGGTGGTGGCGGGGGAAGTCGTGGCGAGAGGTCGCCGGTTGGTGCGCATGGCCCGAGGCCTTTCGAATGATTCGAAGATGAGGAAGAGGGCAGCGCGATTCCCGGACGCGGTCCCGCCCCGCTCCGCCCCGCGCGGCTGCGCCGCCGCCCTGCCCGGCACACGGTCCGGGGAGGCGTCGTAAGGGAAGCGGGGGGAAGGGGAAGGAAACTAACAGTGCGTCACGGGCATACGGTGACGGCCGCGCAGCCGGCACCGCGCGCCGTGAGACACCGGGATCACGTCGTACCGGGACGGGGGAGCGACGGCGGCTGCGGTGCGGTTGGTGCACATGGCCCGGCTCCCCTTCTCTTCACTCGGCATGAGGCGTACGACGCCGCCCTGCCGGCGGCGCGTACGGCGAGTGTAGTGAGCCGTCCGGCCGAGGGCATGGCATTTTCCGGGGCCCCGGAAGGTGCGCCGGTATCCCTGTAAATGGGCATACTCCGGGTAGGCGGACCAGATCCTCGACCGGAAGGGGTGTGACATGGCACGGCTGTGCGTCGACGGCGACGATCTGGTGGTCCGCCTTGCGTGGTGGGAGAGGCCGGCGGCCCGACGCGGTGACGTACGCGTCCCGCTGACGAGTCTGACCCACGTGGAGGTCACGCCGGACTGGTGGCGCGCCCTGCGCGGCGTGCGGGCGCAGGGCACGCTCATTCCCGGCGCGCTGTGCCTGGGGAGGTGGCGGCACGCCACGGGCGAGGACTTCGTGGCGATCCGGCGCACGCATCCGGACGTCGTCCTCGTCGAGCTGTCGCCGCCGTCGCCCTTCGCCCGGATCACCGTCAGTGGCCCCCACTCCGACCGCGTGGCCGCGACCGTGCGGGAGGCCATGGCATGACCGAGGGCCCGGGGGTGATGGATTCCCCGGGCCCTGGGCCGCGTACACCGCGGGGGACGCGGGTGTGTATCTGCGACACCCAGAGAAACGATCCGCCACGCCCGAGGTTACGGGGTCACGCCGCCGGATCAGCGTGGCGTGACGATCCGGAAGCGGAGAGTGTGCGAAGAAGAGGGTCATGGGCGAGAAGAAGACGATCACGGTGTTCGGCGCGACCGGCTCGCAGGGCGGTGGCCTGGTGCGGGCGATCCTGGCGGACCGGGAGAGCGAGTTCGCGATCCGGGCGGTGACCCGTCATACGGACTCCGAGAAGGCCCGGGAGCTGGAGCGGCTCGGGGTGGAGGTGGTCCAGGCCGACATGGACGACGAGGCGAGCCTGGCCCCCGCCTTCGAGCACGCGTACGGCGCCTACCTGGTCACCAACTTCTGGGAGCACATGTCCGCAGAGCGGGAGAAGGCCCAGGCGCTGGCGCTCGCCCGGGCCGCCTCGCACGCCGGGGTCCAGCACGCGATCTGGTCCACCCTGGAGGACACGCGCGACTGCATCCCGCTGGAGGACGCACGGATGCCCACGCTCCAGGAGCGCTACAAGGTGCCGCACTTCGACGGCAAGGCGGAGGCCGACCACTACTTCGCCGAGGAGGGCGTACCGACGACCTTCCTGCGCACCACGTTCTACTGGGAGAACCTGATCGGCACGTTCGCCCCGCAGCGGGCGGAGGACGGCGTGCTCCAGTTGGTGCTCCCGATGGGGGAGAGCAGGCTCTCCGGCATCGCGGTGGACGACATCGGCAAGACCGCCCTGGCCGTGTTCAAGCGCGACACCGACCTCATCGCCGCCACCGTGAGCATCGCCGGCGAACACCTCAAGGTCGCCGACATGGCGTCGGCGCTCTCGCAGGCCATCGGCGAGCCCGTTCGGTACCAGTCCGTCACGGCGGACGCCTTCCGGGCGCTGGGCTTCCCGGGCGCCGACGAGGCGGGGAACATGTTCCAGTTCTACGCCGACTGCGAGGCGCGCTTCACCGCGGCCCGCGACCTCACCGCCGTCCGCGACCTCAATCCCGCGCTCCAGGACTTCCGCACCTGGCTCGCCGCCCACGGTGACGCACTGCGCGCCGCGTGGAAGTGAGGCCCGTGGGCGCCGGGGTCCAGGAGTTGCGCGGATCTGCAACCGTGGAGGTCACAAGGCGTGAGGGGTTGAGTCTCCCGTAGGGGGAGACGAAAAGGTGGGGGCATGGACAGCGACGCGCTCTACTCCATCGGGGAACTGGCCCGGCGGACCGGCCTGACGGTGAAGACCGTCCGGTTCTACTCCGACGAGGGGATCGTGCCGCCGACCGACCGGAGCCCGGCGGGCTACCGGCTGTACGACGCCGACGCGTCGGCCCGGCTGGACCTGGCCCGGACGCTGCGCGAACTCGGGCTCGACCTGGGCACCGTACGGAAGGTACTGGACCGGGAGGTCTCCGTACCGGACGTCGCGCGGGCCCATGCCGACGCCCTGGACGTACAGATCCAGACCCTTCGCCTGCGCCGGGCTGTACTGCGTGCAGTCGCCCGACGCGGCGCCACCACCATGGAGTTGAAGCTCATGCACCGACTTGCCGCCCTCTCGGAAGCGGAACGGCACCGGCTGGTCACCGACTTCGTCGACGACACCTTCGGCGGCTTCGACGCCAACCCCGAATTCGTGGCCCTGATGCGATCGGCCATGCCCGTACTCCCCGAGGACCCCACGCCCGAACATGTCGAGGCCTGGGTGGAACTCGCCGAACTCTGCCAGGACACCGGCTTCCGTGAGGCCGTCCGCCGGATGGCCGCGTACCAGGCGGAAGAGCACTCCCAGGGCGACACCGGCGGCCTGCACCACGAACTCAACGAAGCGGTCCGCGAACGGATGGACGAGGCCCTCGCGGCCGGTGTCCTCCCCACCTCCGCCGAGGCGGTGCCGATCACGGACTCCCTGGCCGCGCTGTACGCCCACGCGTTCGAGCGTGCTGACGACGGTGACCTGCGTCGCTGGCTCCTGGCTCGCCTGGAGACCGCCGCCGACCCGCGCACCGGACGCTACTGGGAGCTCATCGCCACGATCAACGGCTGGCCGGTGTCGCCAGGCCTCGCCCCGGTGTTCACCTGGTTCACCACCGCCCTGAGCCGGTACCGGTGATCGGCGCCGGGGCCGGCTCGGGGCGGGGCCGACGGGGTCGGTGACGGGGGCGCAGGGCATTCTGAGCCGGTGCAGATTCCGCAGCAGGTTCTTCAAGTCCCGGCCACCGCAGGCCGGATGGTGGTGTGCGGTGACGACGGGCTGGCCCGCAGGCTGGCGGCCGAGCTCGGCGAGGTGTACGGGGAGCGGGTGACGCTGGTGGTGCCGACCGCGAGCGAGCCGCCGCTCGCCGTCGGCCGGCCCGCGTGGCGGGGGCGCTGGGGACGCGTCCCGTCGGCCAGGGCGCTGCGCGCGCCGGCGGGGGAGCCGGCCGCGGAGGGGCCGCAGGTCGTGGAGGCGGCGGAGCCGGACGAGGAGGTGCTGTCCGCCGCAGGGGTGGCCGGCGCCGCCGCGCTGGCGCTCGTCTACGAGGACGACGACAGGAACGTACGGGCCGCCCTCGTGGCCCGGCGGCTCAACCCGACGCTCCGGCTGGTGATCCGGCTCTACAACCGCAAGCTCGGCCAGCACCTGGAGGACCTCCTGGACCAGGCGGCCATCGTCGCCGAACCGGGGCTCGATCCGCGCGAGCGGGACTCCGCCACGACCGTGCTGTCCGACGCCGACACGGCCGCGCCCGCCCTGGCCGCGAGCGCGGTCGCGGGGACGAGCAAGGTCGTCCAGGCGGACGGTCTGCTGCTGCGGGCGGTCGAGCGGATGCCTCCGGGCAGGGGCGAGACCGCCGATCCGGGCCTGTGCACCCTCGCGTTGCTGTCCGCGACCGCCACCGACCCGGCCGGCAGCGAGAGTTCCGTACTCGGCGGTGAACGCGGGCTCCAACTCCTGCCCGACGACCGCGCGGTGGCGGCCGCCACGGGACGCGGCACCGTGGCCCTGGAAGCGGTGGCCCACACGGGCCCGGCGCAGGCGGCGCCACGGCTCGGAGCGGCATCGCTGCCGGTGGCCTCGCTGTTCTCCCGGCGGCTGCGCTGGTCGCTGGGCGGCATCGTGGCGGCCGTGACCGCACTCGCCGTGGCGTCCTGGCTGACCACGGGCGACCACCCCCTGCACGCCGCGTACATCACCCTCCTCGACATCTTCGCGATCAACGATCCAGCGGTCGGGGCCCCCGCGCAGCGGCAGGTGCTGCAGATCCTGGCCGGATTCGTCGGCCTGCTCCTCCTGCCGGTGCTCGTGGCGGCCGCGCTCGAGGCGCTGGGGGCGTTCCGCACGGCCACCGTTCTGCGCCGGCCGCCCCGCGGGCTGTCCGGGCACGTGGTGCTGCTGGGGCTGGGCAAGATCGGCGCCCGGGTGCTGGCGCGGCTGCGCGAACTCGAGATCCCGGTGGTGTGCGTGGAGTCGGACCCGCAGGCCCGAGGCGTGGCACTCGCCCGCCGCCTGCGGGTGCCGGTGGTCGTCGGCGACGTCACCGACGAGGGCGTACTGGAGGCCGCCCGCGTCCATCGTGCGCACGCGCTGCTCGCCCTCACCAGCTCGGACACCACCAACCTGGAAGCCGCCCTGTACGCCCGCGGGGTCACACCCGACCTCCGGGTCGTCATGCGCCTGTACGAGGACGACTTCGCGACGGCCGTCTACCGCACCCTGCGCGTCGCCCACCCCGACGCCCTCACCCGCAGCCGCAGCGTCACCCATCTCGCCGCGCCCGCCTTCGCCGGGGCGATGATGGGCCGGCAGATCCTCGGAGCCATAGCGGTGGAACGCCGGGTGCTGCTCTTCGCCGTCGTCGACGTGGCGGGCCACCCGCAACTTGAAGGCCGGACGATCACCGAGTCCTTCCGCCCGGGTGCCTGGCGGGTGATCGCCCTCGACACCGCCTCTCCCGAAGACCGCCGCCCCGACCTGGCGTCCCTCCCCCGCGAGGGAGCGGACCCCAGCCAGGGGCTGGTGTGGGACCTGCACCCCGGTTACATCCTCAAGCCCGAGGACCGGGTCGTGCTGGCCGCCACCCGCCGCGGGCTGGCTGAGCTCCGCGCCCGCACCGGCGCACCTGCCGCACGGCCCTGACGGGGCCGTGCGGCAGGTGCGCCGGTCGGCGGGGGAGGAGCGGCGCTGCTAGTAGTAGTGGCGCCTGCCTCCGACCGAGTGGCCGACGGCTCCCAGAATCCACAGGACGACGCCGACGACGAGCAGGATGACCCCGATGGTCCAGAGGATGGAGATACCGGTCAGGAAACCGATGATCAGCAGGATGACGCCAAGGACGATCATGATGTTTTCTCCCATCTCACATTCGGCTCCTGCCCCGTTTCTGCCGACGCATGCGCCGCTCCGGAATGCCGCGCACCCGCCCGTGTACGGCCCGTACCCGTCCCGCAGCCCGCTGTGCCCGCTCCGTGCGGCCGGGTCGGACGCACGTCTCGTGGCAGACTGCTGCCTTGATCACGAGGGCAACGGGCCCCGTGCACACGGGAATGGGATGAAGTGCGCAAGGCGAGGTGGGCGGCCGCGGCTGCCGGTGCGGTGCTGCTGGTTGCGGGTTGTGGCAGTGAAGGCGGTTCGGACAAGGCCAAGGAGGGAGCAGCTCCCGCGTCGGGCTCCTCCGCCCCGGCCAAGGCGGGGTCGTCCGGCGCCCTGGACGCCGCAGCGGTGAAGAAGGAGATCGAGGGCGCGGCCACGGCAGCCGGATTCGCCGAGAAGGCCGGGGACGACGTCCCGGCGGCCCTGAAGTCCTGCATGGTCTCCTGGGTCGCGGACACCAAGAAGGCCGCCGACTCCAAGAAGTCCTACGACGACACGGTCGCCGCCCTGACCAAGGGCGGATGGAAGGAATCGCGCACGCTCGACCAGCAGATCTCGGTCGTCAAGACGCTGGACAAGAGCGGCTGGAGCATGAAGGCCAGCCACCACGGCAAGGCGGGCGCCATGCTGATGGTCTCGTTCATTGCCACGGACACCGGCCCGGCCTGCGAGAAGCTGTTCCAGGAAGACCTGGCGAAGAACAAGCAGTAGGCGCCGGCACCGGGGCCGGAGGCGTGAGCTCTTGCTCGTGGCCCCGGCCCCGGGGTCACGGCCCCGGGGTCCCCGCCGTAGGCGTCGCGGGCCTCTGACCGACCTGGTTCCGGCCATGAGAAGCGGAAAAATTTTCTAGAACTAGACTCCAAATCGGCACGGCGTCTGGTCCACACTCGGCCCATGGCCCACAACTCGCCCGGAACATCCCCGACGAGACCGCTCTTATCCGCCCGGCTGCTGCGCGCGGCGGCGGCGGTCTTCGCCCTGGTGACCGCCGTGCTCCTGCCGGGCACGCCGCCCGTCCACGCCGACCCTCAAGGCCCGCCCGCGATGACGGACGGGTCCGGCCTGACCCAGGTCTCCGCCGCGACCGGTACCGCGACCAACTTCGTGGTCACCGTCTCCACACCCGAGGTCGCGGGCGAGCACCGCATCCGGATCCTGCTGCCCGCCGACTACGCGGCCGACCCCGCCAGGCGCTACCCGGTCCTCTACTTCCTGCACGGTGCGTCGGACGACCCCGGCAACCCCGCACTGGCCTACCCCGCGCTCACGGCCGCCCAGTCGATGATCACGGTCATTCCGGACGGGGGCCGCCGCGGCTGGTACGCCAACTGGCTCGACCAGAAGACCGCCGCGGGGGCGCAGAACTGGGAGAACTTCCACATCAACCAGGTGATCCCCTTCATCGACGCCAACCTGCGCACCGTCACCGGCAAGCAGGGACGGGCCGTCGCGGGCCTCTCCATGGGCGGATTCGGGGCCCTGCACTACGCCCAGCGTCACCCCGGCCTGTTCAGCCAGGTCGCCACCCTCTCCGGCGCCAACGACCTGTCCAGGAACCACGCTGTCATCCGCGCGGCCGTCGTCGCCACTCTGACCAACGTCGGTGCCCCGCTGTGCGGTTCCAGCTCCGCATCCGCCTGCAACCTCGAATTCGGGCCCGCGGTCTCCAGCGACGCCGTCTTCGGCACCCCGTATCCGGTGTTCGACGCCGACTGGCGCTGGAACGCGGCGGATCCCATCGCGCACATGGCAGCCCTGGACGGCATGGGCATCGCCGTCTACACCGGCACCGGCAACAGCAACCCCGCCGACTTCGAGTTCTGGGCCGAGTCGGCGGCGCGGCACACCAAGGTGCGCCTGGACGCCCTCGGATTCCCGTACCACTACGTGAACTACGGCAACGGCTCCGGTTGGGGCGACAGCTGCCAAGGCGGCCACACCAGCGGCTGCTGGAGCCAGGACCTCGTGGACTACGTACCGCGCCTGGAGGCGGCGTTCGCCGCCGGCGCGGCCGCATGACGGTCCGCCACGACCCGGCCGGCCCGGTCACTCCGGTCAGCCAGGTCACCCCTTCCCGTCCGACAAGAAAGGTCCCACCCATGACCTCGACCCCGGCCCCCGTGCGGGAACGCTCGACGGCGTTCCTGCGCATGCTCGCCGCGGCCCTGGCGACGTGCTGCGTCGCCCTGGGCATCATGGCCTCCCCCTTGGCGTCGGCCACGGCCCACGCGGACGAGACCTGCGGCTCCCCGCTCCAGTGCGTGAGCCTCAAGTCCGTCAGCAACGGCCGCCAGCTCGACGTACAGAACGGTTCGCGCGACGACGGGGCCTACATCGTCACCAACTCCGCTCCCGGCTACCACCAGTCCTGGAACCTGAACGTCGACCCGGCGGACTACAGCTTCACCATCGTCAACGGCACCACGGGCAAGTGCATCGACCTCAGCTGGCCCGCACTGCGGCAGCAGACCTGCCGCGGCCAGAAGAGCCAGAAGTGGTACTTCCAGCCCGTGGCCGGCTCCACCACCGCATTCATGATCCGCAACGAGAGCGACAACTCCTGCCTCGACCTCGTGGGCAACGCCCAGTACGACGACGCGTGGACCGGGAAGTCCAACTGCCACGCCGGTATCAACCAGCGCTGGAGCACGAACTCGGCCGCCGCGCTCAACCTGGCCGTGGACCACGGCGCCCGGGCCTGCCAGAAGGACCCTTCGAGCTGCTCCTGGGCGGTGAAGAGCGAGGCCCCGGCCGCGCCCCTGCCGAAGGTCTGCGCCTCCGCCGTCTGGTACAACAACTCCGGCTCGCCGGTCGCCCAGTCCTTCTCGGTGACCAAGACCACCGGCTGGCAGAGCGGCATCACGACCCAGCTGTCGGCGGACCTCAGCGCGGGCGCGGCCCCGGCACTGATGACGCGGGTCAGCTCCAGCCTGTCGTTCACCAACGTCTGGCAGGGCTCCACGAGCGTCGGTGACGCGATCCAGGTGTCCGTCCCGCCCGCGCAGTACGGGTGGGTGACCCTGTCCGTGCTGGCGAAGAAGGTGACCGGTTCCTGGACCTTCGACGCGCGAGGATTCCCCTGGAAGGCCGACGACACCATCACCGTCCCGGTCAAGGACGACCCGGCCGGCGGTGCGACGCTCTACATCGCCAACACCAGCCCGACCTTCACGTCCTGCTCCTGATCCGGTCCGCGCCGCCGTTCGGGGGACGGTGGCGCGGACCTGCCCGCCCCTGTCGCCCGCCGGGCGACAGGGGCGGGCGCACCACGGCCCGCGCCGGGGCCTACCCGGCCCGTCGCATCAGGTGCGTCGTGAACCAGTCGCGGGCGAGGCCCGCCACCGCGTCCAGCGTTCCCGGCTCCTCGAAGAGGTGTGTGGCGCCGGGGACGATCTCCAGGCGGTTCTCGCAGCGCAGCTGAGCCTGGGCCTGCCGGTTGAGGTCGAGCACCGTCGTGTCGCGGCCGCCCACGATGAGGAGGGTCGGCGCCCGTACGCCGGCGAGCCGTGGCCCGGCGAGGTCCGGACGGCCGCCGCGGGAGACCACGGCGCCCACGTCCGGGCTGGTGCCCGCGCCCGCGTCGGCGCCGGCGCGGGCGGACGCGGCCCACAGCGCGGCGGCGGCCCCGGTGCTCGCCCCGAAGTAGCCGATGGGAAGGGCGTGTTCACGGCGCCGTAGCCAGGCCGTGGTCTCCGTCAGCCGCCGGGCCAAGGTCTCGATGTCGAAGACGTTCGCCCGGTCGGCCTCCTCCTGCGGCGTGAGCAGGTCGAAGAGCAGGGTGCCCAGGCCAGCCTGCCGCAGGGCCTCCGCCACCGACCGGTTGCGCGGGCTGTGGCGGCTGCTCCCGGAGCCGTGGGCGAAGACGACGACCGCCCCGGCGTCCGGCGGCAGGACGAGGTCACCGGCCAGAGCGACGCCGTCGGCGTCCACCACCACCTCCGCCTCGCGGGGCGCGGAGCGGTCCGCCGCGCGGGCCAGCAGGGAGACGACCTCCTCGTCGGGGGTCTGGGAGAAGTCCTGGTACCACTCGCCGACCGCGGAGAACCCACGGGGCGTGGACAGGCACACGACCTCGTCCGCCACGGTGCGCAGCCAGGCGACCGCGTCCGGTGGCGCCACCGGTACGGCCAGCACCACGCGCGCCGCGCCCATCTCCCGTACCACCTGGCAGGCTGCCGCGGCCGTGGCGCCGGTCGCGATCCCGTCGTCGACGACGATCACCGTCCGGCCGTCGACCGGCACCCGGGTCCGGCCTGCGCGGAACCGCCCGGCCTGCCGTGCGAGCTCCGCCTCCTCGGCGTGCTCGACCGCGGCCAGGTCCTCCCTGCGGACCCGGGCCATGGCCACGATGTCCTCGCTGATGACCCGCACGCCTCCCTCGCCGATGGCGCCGAACCCCAGCTCGCGGTGGTACGGCACCCCGAGCTTGCGGACCACGGTCACATCGAGCGGGGCTCCGAGGGCCTGCGCCACCTGGAAGGCCACCGGGACCCCGCCGCGCGGCAGGCCCAGGACGACGGGGCCCTCCTGCGCCAGGTGCCGGAGCACTGAGGCCAGACGCCGGCCGGCGTCCGCGCGATCGGCGAAGAACACGGTGGTGCACCCCCAGACCGAGGGGAGACGGAAACCACGTACGCACCTACTTCGAACCAACACCGGATACGGGCTCTTTGCAAATCGGCGGCAGCCCCGCACGGCCCCCCGGGAGAGGCGTCGGCCACGGCCTCGCTGGCGCCGCTGGTTCCGGCAGGTCCTGGCCCGGCAGGAGGTGGCTCCGCTCTTCTCCTCGCAGGCCGATCCCGACGGGGATTTAGACGGGGCGCGGTCCGGTGACAGCGGCGGCGGCCCGGCCGGGTGACCGCGGCCCGGCCGGGTGATCGCGGTCCGGCCGGGCGGCTGCGTGCGTGGGCGACGGGAGCTCCGGTCAGAGCTCCTCGTCGTTCATGTCGTCCTTGTCGCGCATCCGGTCTTCCTCGCGCCGACGGCTCATCTCGTCGGGGCCCTTGCCACCGGGGCCCTGCTCGCCGGAGGACGGTCGGCTCGGCTCGGGGTGGACCGGGTCCTGGCCGGGGCGCATCATGCGCTTCTGCTCCTCGCGGCCCTTGCCCGGCTCCTGGCGCTTGGCCTTGCTATCGCCCATGAAGTGACTCCTTGGATGCGTGTGGAAGGGGTTCGTGCTCCACCACGCTGACACGGAAGGCAGCCGCACGCTCCTTTTGCTCACCCGGTGCCGAAACGGCGGACGCGGGGGACCATGAATACGTGCCGCACCGAACGGACGGGCCATCGTGACCTCCGTGACCAAGGCAAGCCCGGGCCTCTTCACCACGCGGGAGCGCGCTGTGATCGCCGCGGCAGCCCTTGCCATGCTGCTCGTGGAGATGGACTGGTTCGCCCTCAACCTGATGCTTCCGGTGATCGCCGACGAGTTCGGCACACCGGCGACCGACCTGCAGTGGCTGGTGAGCGGCTACATGCTGGCGCTGGGCGCGCTGATGATCGTCGGCGGCCGGGCCGCGGACCTGCTGGGCAGGCGCCGGGTGCTCGTGTGGGGGCTGGTGGGCTTCGCCGTGCTGTCCGTGGTGTGCAGCGCCGCCCAGAACGTGGGATGGCTGACCGCCGGCCGGGTCGTACAGGGCGCCGCAGCGGCGTTCGTCTTCCCGGTGGCCGTCGCCGTCGTCACCGCGTACTTCCGGGACGACCGCCAGGGCAGGGCGGTGGCCACGGTGCTCGCGTTCAGTGCCGTCGGGATCGCGCTGGGACCCTTCGTGGGCGGTGCGTTCGCCGAGCACGTGAGCTGGCGCGCCGTCTTCCTGCTGAACGTGCCCGTCTGCGTCCTGGCAGCCGCGCTGATGCTGCGCTTCGTGACGGAGACGCGTGACGAGCAGGCGGTGCGCGGGCTCGACATCCCCGGCGTCGTCACGCTCGCAGGAGGTATCACCGGCATCATGCTCGCGGTGGACCAGGGCGCGCACTGGGGGTGGGCCTCCCCGCCCACCCTGCTCTGTCTGACCGGTGGCGCCGCGCTGCTGGCAGCCTTCGCCGTGATCGAGCGCCGCACGGACGAGCCCCTGCTGGACCTCGGGTTGCTGCGTAACGGCCCGTTCGTCCTCGTCACGGCCGCCGGTTCCGTGTCCAACGTCGTGTACTGCCTGGTCGCCGTGTTGTCCGCGCTGTACCTGCAGCAGGCCCGGGGGCTCTCGCCCCTGGAGTCGGGGCTGGTGTTCCTCGCGCTGTCCGGTGGTGCCGGAGCCGCCAGCTACTGGTCGGGGGCGCTGGCCCGGCGGTGGCGGCCCGAATCGCTCATGGCGGCCGGGATGCTGCTGAGCGGAGTCAGCCTGTTCGCCCTCACCTGGGCCACACCCCTGGCCCTGTATACGGCGGTCTTCGCCCTCGTCGGCATCGGGGTGGGCCTGGGATGGGCGCTGACCCAGGTGGCGACCCAGTCCTACGTCCCCGCCTCCCGCCTCGCGGCGGCCTCCGGCTTCGTCCTCACCTCGTTGGTGCTGGTCGGCGCCGTGGCGGTCGCCGTGGCGGCCACCGCACTCGAAGCGGTCAGCGACTCCGCCGCCGACGCGGCCGCCGACGGGTCCGCTGTCGAGGCGGTCCTGCGGGTGACAGCCGCCCTGGCCCTCGCGGGCGGGGCCGCCCTCGCCGCCCTCGTCCGGCCGAGGACCGGGTGAATCCCGTTGGAGGCACCGGACTTGTGCAGCATGCTGGTCCGGGGTCCGGAGGCGAACCGGGCCGTGGACCGTGCTGGACGGGGGCTGGACGTGCCGGAATTACCGGTGACCGAGGTGGCGGCCGCGACCGAGAGGCTCGTGGCCCTCGACGTGACCGCCGGGGCCCGGTGGGCGGCGGGAGCGGCGCTGGACGCCGTGCGCACCGTCGGCCGGGGCCCCGCGCGCAGTGACGCGGAGCGGGCCGCGCTCGCCGAGCTGTTCCAGGTCGCCGCCTGGATCACCTTCGACGCCGAGCAGCACGACGTCTCGTACCGCCTCCACGTCCGGGCACTGCGACTGGCCCGTGGCGGCCGGGACGGAACGGCCCCGGCCCCCGTGGAACCGCTGATCCTGGCCGTACTCGGCATGCAGGAGGAACACCTCGGCCGTCCCGCGCGTTCGCTGCGGATCGCCTCGTCGGTCCTGGCCCGCGAGGACCTTCCGGGTCGCGTGGAGGCGATCTTCCAGGTCCGCGCCGGCCGCGCCCTGGCCCGCATGGGGCGTGGGCCGGAGGCCCTGTGGTCCCTGCGCACCGCCGCCCAGCTGCTGGCGGACGGTCCCACGGACCGGGACCCCGCCTGGGCCTGGTGGTTCGACCAGCGTGAACTCGACGGCCACCACGGACTGGCGCTGGCCGCACTGGGGGAACCGGACACGGCGGCCGCGCTCCTCCACGGCGCGGCACACGCCGACGACGACGGCCCCGCCTACCGTGTGCTGTTCGCCGCCGAACTGGCCAGGGTCCTGGCCCGGGCCGGCGACTGGCGCGAGGCCGACACGGCCATGTCGACGCTGATGGGCGCCGTACCGGCCGTCGGCTCGATGCGCGCGCTGCGCGCGATGGGGCATGCGGCCCGGCTCGTGGTGCACGGCCACCGCGTACCGCGCCGGGCGCGCGACACCGCCCGCCACCTCACGTCGCTGCTGCCGGAGCTGCGCCGGGGTCCGGCCTGAGGGATCAGGTGCGCAGGCGGCTGCGGGGGCCGTCCTGGTCGCCGGCGGTCTCGTCGTTGAACCAGTAGTCGCCGGCGGCCAGGTACCGGAAGGAATGGGTCCGCTCGCTCGGCAGCTCGACGGCCACCGCGTGCGTGCCGTCCTTGCGGGGTCGGAGCGTAGGGGTTCCGGGCTGCCGGTCGTTGAAGCCGCCCACCATCATGCAGTGTGACGACGGCGCTCGGGGTTCGCGAAGCCGACCAGGTTCAGGGGGAGTTGGCGCCAGAGGCCGCCGGCACGCCGTGGGCGCGGCCGGCCCCGCCCAGCGGGGGCTTGGGCGGGGCCGTGGACCTCTCCACGGGGGAGCGGAGGAGATCACCGCCGTCACAGCATGGCACTAGTTTCAGCCAGACAACAAGGGTTCTGGCCGAAACAAGTTGGTCATTCCCGGGGGCAGGTCAGGACACCGTGCCCTCGAGCCCCTCCAGGCTGTCCATGAACGAGCTGACCGAGAACACCGCACGGCCGGGACCGGCCGGGCCGTAGCCGGGCGGGGAGCTGAGGCCGTACTCCTCGAGGGTCGCCCGGTAGGTCTCCAGCAGCCGGATGTGGTATTCGAGCGGTGCGCCTTGGGGATTGGCCTTGCCCAGTGGCGTCGTCGGCTCCGGGCACCAGGTCGTGAAGCGCGGAACGACCCCGTTCGACATGAAGAACCGCAGGCCCTCGGCGGTCGACTCGATCGCCTCGCTCACCTTCGTGAAGCCGAAGGGCTCGGCCATCTCGATGCCCGCCACGAAGTTGGGGATCACGTTGCGCGGACCGAACACCTCGGTGGAGTCCAGGATCCTGCGGTGCCATTCGTCGCGGCCGACGTAGCGTTCCTTGCCCGGGCAGTGCAACTGGAACAGCCGGCGGTCCCACACCTCGAAGTTGGGGTGGTAGATCCGGATGCCGTAGTCGTGGAAACGCTGCACGTCCTCGCGCGGCAGCGCCTGGGCGACGACCTTGCCGATCCAGCGGCCCGGGAACCGCTCCTCGATGGCCTTCGCGTAATGACCGTAGAAGTCGGCTTCGTCGCGGCCGGCGACCTGGGAGGTGATCGATCCGCCCGTGAGGGTGTAGGCGCGGGAGGTACCGGCGGTGTCGTAACGGTCGATGATCTCCAGGGCCTCCAGCACCTCCTCCACCGGCTTCACCCCGGTGTAGGGCCGTCCGGCCGCCTTGTGCTGGCGCCAGTTGTGGTTGATGTCGCAGAACTGGCACTCCTCCTTCGCCCCGAAGTACTGGCACACCCGGAAGACCGTCAGGTAGACGAGGTAGCCCCACTGGATGGTCGGCGCCACCTCCATCACCGACTTGCCGTTCGACAGCGTGTGCCGGTAGTACTCCGGCATCGGCGGCAGCCCGACGTCCGCGATCCGTACGCCGTCCAGGTACAGGCCGAGCGTGCCGTCCTCGCCGCCCCGCACGACGTACGGGGAGTCCGGATTCACCCGTACGGACACCACGGTGCGGCGCAGCTCGTACGGGCCTCCCGTGAGCACGATCTCCTCGGGCGGCCGGTTCAGCGCGGCCGCACCGAGCTCCGGCAGCGTGCGGTGGTCGAAGGAGAAGATGAAGTACGACTTCGGCTTGACGTCGCCGGACGCCCCGTCGGCGGTGCCGCTGAGCGCGGACTCGTCGAAGGCCATGCCGCCGCGCAGGAGGTCCTCTTTGATCACGGCTTCCCGCGGGACGTGCGGGAAGCGCCCCATCAGGTCCTCGACCAGCGCGGTACGGCTGATGCTGTCCACGTGTTGCTCCATTCCTGACCGACCCGCTGAGGCCGTGTGGTCATGCGGTCGTGTGGGTGTGTGGTCGTGAGGCCGGGCGATGCGGGTGCGGGCCCCTCACTGCTTACGGGCGTGGAGCACGCGCATACCCCGCGCGCCCGTGGCATCGTGGGCGACCGGTGTCCCCGGCGGTGCACTGGTCGGCGATCAGGTCCTCATAGTGGTCGGTCACTGTTGCCAGGAGAACTCCCGTGGTCGGGCAGCGGAGGGGTCTCTCCGTTACGGACCCAGTTGGCGAGGTCGGCGAGATGGACGTTGGCCCGGGCCGCGTCGAGTTCGGCGCCCAGGGCGGCCCGGTAGGTGGACGTCGCCGCCGCGTAGCGTTCCCGCCCGGCGTCGGTGACGGCGGCGGTCACCGCGCGGCCGTCGCCGGTGCCGGGGGTACGTTCGGCCAGTCCCTGGGCCTCCAGTCGGGCGATCAGGCGGGTGGTCGAGCTGTCCTTCATCCCGATGCGCTCGGCCAGTTCGCCCATTCTCAGTGCACCGCCGCTCTCCGGTCGGCTCAACGCGCACATGGCCCGGTACTCGGAGAGCGGGAGGGCGTGGCGCCGTTGCAGTACGTCGTCGAGCTGACGTTCCATCCGGCCCAGCAGCCGCACCGCCGTGCACCAGCGGTCGTCCTCTGCGTCATCGGCAGGGGGAGAGGTGAACTCCCCGGATTCCAGGGGCAATTCCATCGCCCCAAGGTATCTGCTTGCTCATGCAGGAATCAATGGGAACGGCCTGCTACGGGGTGCGCGTGAAGGAGCGGCGGTAGGAGCGGGGCGGGACCCCGCGGCGGCGCACGAACTGCTCGCGCAGGACGGCGGCGCTCGTGTAGCCGACCGTGCGGGCGATCTCCTCGACGGGCAGATCGGTGGTCTCCAACAGCTCTTCGGCACGGCTCAGCCGCAGATTGACCAGCCACGCGTGGGGGGTCGTGCCCGTCGCGGCCGCGAAACGGCGTGCGAAGGAACGCTTGCTCATCACGGCCCGCCGGGCCAGCTCGGCGACGGGAAGCTGCTCGTGGAGGTGCTCGCGGGCCCAGTCGAGGACCTCGGTGAGGCGTTCGTCCTGCGAGTCCTCGGGGACGGGCGCGGCGAGGTACTGCGCCTGTCCGCCCTCACGGTGCGAGGGCAGCACGAGGTCGCGCGCGATGGCGTTGGCCGTGGCGGCGCCGTGCTCCCGCCTGAGCAGATGCAGGCAGAGGTCGAAGCCCGCGGCCGCCCCCGCGCCCGTGATGACGCGGCCCTCGTCGACGTAGAGGGCGTGGGGGTCGACGGAGACCTCCGGATGGCGGCGGGCCAGGAGTTCGGCGAACCGCCAGTGCGTGGTGGCCCGCCGCCCGTCGAGCAGCCCGGCGGCGGCGAGCGCGTAGGTTCCGACGCAGTGCGCCGCGACCAGGGCGCCGCGGTCGTGGGCGGCGGACAGTGCCTCTAGTACGGCGGGTGCGGGCGGCGTCCGGAAGTCGGCCCAGGGCAGGGCGATCACCAGATCCGCGGAGGCGATGCGGTCCAGGCCGTACTCGACGGCGACCGCGACCCCGACGTCGGTGGACACCGGCCCGGGCCGGTCACTGCACAGGGCGAAGTCGAAGCGGGGCAGCCCCGCACGCTCGCCGAACACCTCGGCGACGACACCGACCGCCAGCATGCCGACACCGGGCGGGGCGTAGGCGGCGATGGTCACGAAAGGCGGCATGCGGGGAGTGTGGCACGTTTCCCGCGATCGGCGGCAACCTGACGGCCGGGTGCCACCACGGAATCAAGGTCCGGGCGGGGGCCACGCCCGGACGCGCTGTCGGGCAGGATGCGGACGTGGAGACGACGGAACTCGTAGCGCGGGCCCGCGCGCTGGCCGGCCGGGCCGACCGGGGCGGCCGACGGATTCTCGGGATCGCCGGGCAGCCCGGGGCCGGGAAGTCGACGCTGGCCGAGCGGCTGGCCGCGGCGCTGGGGCCGGCGCTGGCCGTCGTGGTGCCGATGGACGGGTTCCACTTCGCCCAGGCCGAACTGGAACGGCTGGGCCGGGCCGACCGGAAGGGCGCCCCGGACACCTTCGACGCGGCCGGGTACACCGCCCTGCTGCACCGGCTGCGCGAACCGGACGGCGGTACGGTCTATGCGCCCGCCTTCGACCGCGGGCTCGAAGAGCCGATCGCCGGAAGCATCGCCGTCGGCCCCGCCGTACCCCTGGTGATCACCGAGGGGAACTACCTGCTGCACGACGCGGGGGAGTGGGCGCGGGTGCGGCCCCTGCTCGACGAGGCGTGGTACCTCGCCCCCGACGACACCCTGCGGATCCGGCGGCTGGTCGACCGGCACGTGCGCCACGGCAAGGACCAGGTCGGCGCGCGCGCCTGGGTGGCCCGCTCGGACGAGGCCAACGCCCGCCTCATCGCCCCGGGCCGCGACCGGGCGGATCTCGTCCTCGACGTCGGCTGACGCGCGTCCCGCGCCGGCGTGGCCTGACCGGGTTTCAGCCGCCCAGGCCCAGGAACGCCGAGGTGACCGCCACGAACCGGCCGGCGTCGTCGAGCCAGGGGTAGTGACCCGCTCCCGGCTGCACGACGAGCGTGGAGTCGGGGAACAGCGAGCCGAACTCGGTGACCGTCGGAGGGGGACTGTTCAGGTCGAACTCCCCGGCGAGCAGCAGGACCGGGACCTCGCAGGCGGCGAGCGCCGCACGCGTGCCCTCCGGGTCGAAGGCCCCCTCGGCCGCGAACAGGGCGACGGCCTCCATGTTGTCCGGCCGACCGGCCGCGTGGTGCCGTTCGGCCGGAGCGTCCCAGCGGCCGTAGAAGAAGGGGGCGATGGCCTCCCAGTCGCTGCCCGTACCGTCGGTGATCGCCTCCAGGGCGGCGAAAGCCGAGGGGAACCACGGCTCGCCTCGCCGGAGCCGCGCGAGCGCGCGTCGCGTCTCTGCGGTGACCGGGATGCCGACGGCCCGGGCGCCGGGGGTGATCAGGGCGAGTCTGCGGACGTATCCCGGACGGCGGGCCGTGTACTGCGTCGCGATGTTCGCGCCGGCGGAGTGGGCGAGCAGGTCCATCACGGGGAGTCCGAGGTGTTCCCGCAGGGCCTCGAGGTCCTCCGCGAGGCGGTCGCAGCGGTAGGAGGAGGCGTCTTCGGGAACCGCCGACCGGCCGGTGCCGCGAAGGTCCGGGACGATCAGCCGGCGATGTCCGGACAGACCGCCGAGGTCGCCGAGATAGCGGGAGTCCGCGGGACCTCCGGGGACGCAGACGACCGGATCGCCGTCTCCGAGTACGCGATAGGCGAGCAGGGTTCCGTCGTGCGCGGTGAAGGTGGGCATGGCGTGGATGGTGCCAGTCGCGGCGTCGGTGGGGCAAGGGATATTGAAAATGAACGACCAGGTCAGGCTACCTATAACCAGGTTGTACAACCTGGTTGTGGTGGTGGCGTGTGCGGGTGTACAACCGAGGTGTGGCAGGAGAAGAGAGCGCGCCCCGGAACCCGGAGGCGCTGACCGAGGAACAGGCCGGGCGGATGCTCGCCGCAATGAACGACATCATCCGCGCGGGCGAGGAGATGCGGGCGCTGCGGTCCGAGATGATCAAGCTGTTCGCCGGCTTCGGCTGGACCCAGGACAAGATCGCCCGGCTCGCCGGGATGAGTCAGCCCGCCGTGTCCAAGCAGGTGGCGAAGTGCAGGACGGGCGACCCGGAGCCCCCGATGGAGTTGTCCCTCGACCAACGCGACACCCCATGGCTCGAAGGGCGTCTGTGGGGCCTTGCCGAGGAGATCTCCGAGTCCTTCCCCGGCACCGCGCACTGCATCTCGTACCTGAACGCCATCGCCCGGGGGCGCAGGCGCTTCACGCCCCAGAACGTCGACGACCTGCGGCGGCTCGTCGAAGAGGACCTGCGGCTGCACCGTGCGGAGCTCCCCCGCGGCTACCGGGAGGCGTACGACGAGATCAGCCGTGGCCTGGACGTCCCCTCGAAGGCGGCCGCCACCGCATCGGCGTCCGTGCGCCGCGCCCTCGGCTGCCAGGTCCAGCGCGACCGGCTCGGCAGCGGCTCCCGGGCCTGACGCGCGCGGCGAAGGCCGTGGCGGTGCTGAGCGGCGGGGCTCCGTCGGGGCGCAGGCTCTCCGCGCCGCCGCCGGTGCGGGTGGCGGCGGCCCGTTGATATAGCGTGATCCCCTCAATAGGACATGTACACGCCCACGGGGGACTCCTAGATGACTTATCCGCCGCAGCAAGGCCCTGGTCCGTACGGCCAGCCCGGCCCGTACGGACAGCAGCCGCCGCAGGGGTACCCGCCCCAGCCGGGGCCGCCGCCCGGATACCAGCAGCAGCAGATGTACCCGCCCCAGCAGCAGATGCCGATGCAGCCTCAGCAGTGGGGCGGGCCCGCGCCCGTACCGCCGCCCTCGCGGAGCGGGGGCCTGGGTTTCATGAAGATCCTCAAGATCATCGGTGTCGTGCTCGCTCTCATCGCCTGCGCGGTGGGTTACTTCCTGAGCCGGGACGACGCCGACAAGGCGAAGGTCGGGGACTGCCTCAAGAACAACGGGTCCACGGTCACTCCTGACCTTCAGGTAGTGAAGTGCGGGGGCGCCGACGCCACGTACAAGGTGGTCGCGGTGATCCCCGACACGCTGGACACCTCCAAGTGCGAGGGGAAGTCGGACATCGGCTACCACGAGCAGACCCGAGGCTCCCGCCGGAGCTCGGGCAAGCAGTTCGTGCTCTGCATCAACGAGGTCAAGAAGTAGCCGCAGCCGCCCCGCTCGTCCGCGTCGCGGACGAGCGGGGCGGCTGCCCGGGTCTCCCGGGCCGCGGAGTCCGTCGGCGTCAGGCCGACGCGGCCACCGATTCGATGACGCCGCGCCAGGTCCGGCGGTAGCCCTCGCGCAACGGTCCGCCGACGAGGTCGAGGACCTCCGACGCAGCACCGGTCATGAGTGACGGGTCGCCCGACTCGCACAGGGACAGGTGCCCTTCGAGCAGGGCGGCCCCGCGTCGCGCGTCCGCCTCCAGAAGGCGCCGCGGCAGCCACTTCCCGCCGCCGGTCCACGCACGGTGGTGGTCGAAGAGAAGATCGGCCGCAGAGCCCAGGACGAACCCGGCCACCGCGAGACGCTCCAAGCGGTCGTCCGCGTCGGCGAGGTCGTCCAGCGCGTCCGTCAGCCCGTACCTCTTGGTCTCGACCGTCTGCTGGTCCAGCGCCGGCGGACCCTGGTGGAGGTCCGCTTCGGCCAGCGCCCGGGCCCGCCCGGCCTCACCGTCCGTGTCGAGCAGGACGATGCCGGTGGCGTACATGCTCTGCATGACCGCACGGCGTGCGGCGACGTCCGCGGCGAAGAGCTCCGCGAGACCGGCGCGGGTGTGGAAGAACAGCTCGGCGACACGTCCCTCGAACCGGACGGTCTCCCGGCCGGTTTCGCCACCGTCCCCGATGAGCACGGCGATGTCCAGGTCGCTGCCGGGTGTCGCCCGTCCGGCAGCCGTCGATCCGGCGAGGATCACGGACAGCGCGTCGGGGAAACGGCCATGGGCGAGACGTCGCGCTTGGCCGACGGGATCAGCGTGCATGCGGGTCAGCCTTTCCGAGGAGGGTGATCTCCGCCTTCACGGCCGCGAGTTCGTCGTGGCGGCCCATGAGGCTCAGCTGCTCAGCGTAGTGGATCAACGCGGTGAGGAGCAGCGGCGCCCGCTCGGGCTCCAGCGCGTGCATGCGCCGCGCGGCGGCGACGGACTCGGCCCGCAGGGCCAGCGCCGTGCCGGGCTGATGGGCGAACTCCTGGCGGCTGTATTCGTACAGAGCTTCCGTCAGGAGGGGAAGATACGCCAACGGGCTCACCTGGACGAGAACGCGAAAGGCTGCGACCTGCTGCCGGACCGGCAGCGTCTCCGATCCGAGGAGGGCCACCCGGGCCCGCAGTACCGCGTCGTGATTGATGTGCGCCGTGTGATTCATGAGGGTGATTCTGAAAGCCGCACCGGTGCCCAAACAAGGGCATTCGGCTGTGCCCTTCGTCCTACGAAAACGCCGTCTGACCTGTCATGATGGATACGTCTTCACCCCTGCGCCCGCCCCGGACGGTCTGTCAGCCGCCGCGATGGCGTTGGCGCGTAGCTCGGAGCCCGGCTTCCCGTGACGTCCCGCGGCTTTCCGTCCCTTCTTGAGCGTTCACGAATGTGAGCCATGCACCGACCCTTGACAGAGAATTTGTTCACTTCTTAAATCATGTAATGAACTAAGTGCCCACCCCCCCTCGAACCCTGGCGTGCAGGCCTGTCATGTGCATGCCGAGGAAGGGAGATTCATGGACTTCCCGCGCTTAACCCGGCGCTCCCTCCTGTCCCTTGTCCCGGTTCTCGCCCTCGTGTCGCTGTCCACCGGCCTGGCGCAGGGCTCGCCCGCGCAGAACGCCCCCGCACCGGCGGCCGCCGTCACGTTCTCCGACGAGTTCGACGGGCCCGCGGGCGCCGCCGTCGACGGGGCGAAGTGGCAGATCGAGACGGGCGACAACGTCAACAACCACGAGCGGCAGTACTACACCCAGGGCAACCGCAACGCCGCCCTCGACGGCCAGGGCCATCTCGTCGTCACCGCCCGTCGGGAAAATCCGGGCAACTACCAGTGCTGGTACGGAAAGTGCGAGTACACGTCCGCCCGCCTGAACACGGCCGGCAGGTTCACCGCGAAGTACGGCCGCGTCGAGGCCCGGATGAAGATTCCGCGCGGGCAGGGAATGTGGCCCGCCTTCTGGATGCTGGGCGATGACATAGGCCAGGTCGGATGGCCCGCCTCGGGCGAGATCGATGTCATGGAGAACGTGGGATTCGAGCCGTCCACGGTCCACGGCACCCTGCACGGCCCCGGGTACTCCGGCTCCGGCGGTATCGGCGCGGGCTACACCCTGCCCGGCGGGCAGGCGTTCGCCGACGCCTTCCACACCTTCGCCGTCGAGTGGAGCCAGGACGCGATCACCTGGTCCGTGGACGGCGCCGTGTACCAGCGGCGCACCCCCGCCGACCTCGGCGGGCGCCAGTGGGTCTTCAACAAGCCGTTCTTCCTGATCCTCAACCTCGCGGTCGGCGGCTACTGGCCCGGCGACCCCGACGGCAGCACCGCCTTCCCGCAGCAGCTGCTGGTCGACTACGTCCGGGTCACCACCGACAGCGGCCGGCCCGGTGGCGCCATCACCGGGATCGGCGGCAAGTGCGTGGACGTGGCGGGGGCCGCCACCGCCAACGGGACGCCCGTACAGCTCTACGACTGCAACGGAACGGCCGCCCAGCGGTGGAGTCTCGCCGGCGACGGAACGATCCGCGCGCTCGGCAAGTGCCTGGACGTGGCATCGGGCGGCACGGCCGACGGTACGAAGGTCCAGCTGTGGGACTGCAACGGAACGGCCGCCCAGCAATGGGCCGTTCCGGCAGCACGCGACATCGTCAACCCACAGGCGAACAAGTGCCTCGACGCCGCGGGCAACAGCTCGGCCAACGGCACCCGGCTGCAGATCTGGACCTGCACGGGAGCCGCCAACCAGAAGTGGACGGTGACCCCATGACCCGGATCGCCGGGCCATGGGTCACGGCCTTCGTGGCCGCGGCCTCGGCCGCCTCGGTCCTCACCGCCGTCCAGCCCACCCAGGCGGCCACTGCGCAGGCATCGGCCGGGGCGGCCGCCGCCCTGCCCACGGGCTGGTCCACCGTGGTGAACGCCGGCAGCGGCAAGTGCCTCGACGCGCGCTCGGCAGCGACCGCGAACGGTACGGCGGTACAGCAGTACGCCTGCAACAACAGCGCCGCGCAGCAGTGGAGTTTCACGCCGGCTGGCGACGGCTTCGTCCGTATCGGCAACCGCAACGATGTCAGCCAGGTGGTCGACGTGAGCAACACGTCCACGGCGGACAACGCGGCCTTGCACCTGTGGACGTACGGTGGCGGCGACAACCAGCAGTGGCGGGCCGTCGAAGAGGGCGGCGGCGCCTACCACTTCGTCAGCCGGCACAGCGGCAAGTGTCTGGACGTGCCCGCAGCCTCGACCGCCGACAGCGTCCAGCTGGTGCAGTACACCTGCAACGGCACGGCGGCCCAGCGCTTTCAGGTCGCACCGGTGAGCACCGGGCCCGGCGACGTCGATCTCGGCCCGAACGTCGTCGTCTTCGACCCGTCGATGCCTTCCTCCACGATCCAGAGCCGGCTGGACTCGATCTTCCAGCAGCAGGAGACCAACCAGTTCGGCCCCCAGCGCTACGCGGTGATGTTCAAGCCGGGTACGTACAGCAACGACGTCAACGTCGGCTTCTACACCCAGGTCCTCGGCCTCGGCCAGTCGCCCGACTCGGTCACCGTCAACGGCGCCGTGCACGTCGAGGCCGACTGGTTCCCGCCGAACAACGCCACCCAGAATTTCTGGCGCGGCGCCGAGAACCTGTCGGTGAACCCGGCCGGCGGAACCGACCGGTGGGCGGTGTCCCAGGCCGCGCCTTACCGGCGCATGCACGTCCGCGGCAACCTCGCGCTGGACGACGGAGGCTGGGCCAGCGGCGGATTCATGGCCGACAGCAAGATCGACGGCCAGGTGCGGTCAGGGACCCAGCAGCAGTGGCTGACCCGCAACTCCCAGCTCGGCAGCTGGAACGGCGCCAACTGGAACATGGTCTTCGTGGGCAGCCAGGGCGTGCCGGGCAACAGCTTCCCCAACCCGCCGTACACCACGGTGAACCAGACCCCCAAGGTCCGCGAGAAGCCCTTCCTGTACGTGGACGGCGCGGGCGCCTACAGGGTGTTCGTGCCCTCGCTGCGCGCCGACTCCTCCGCCACCACGTGGGCGAACGGGAACGCGGCGGGCACCTCGCTCGGCATGGACCAGTTCTTCGTCGTCAAGTCCGGGGCGAGTGCCGCACAGATCAACGCTGCCCTGGCCGAGGGCAAGAACCTGCTGGTCACCCCCGGTGTCTACCACCTGGACCAGCCCCTTCGGGTGACCCGGCCGGACACCGTCGTCCTCGGTCTCGGCCTCGCGACCTTCATTCCGGACAACGGTGTCACCGCCATGACGGTCGCCGACGTCGACGGCGTGAAGGTGGCGGGCCTGCTTTTCGACGCCGGTCCCGCCAACTCGAAGACGCTGATGGAGGTCGGCCCGGCCGGCTCCGCCGCCGGCCACTCGGCGAACCCCACCTCCCTGCACGACGTCTTCTTCCGCGTCGGCGGAGCCGCCGTGGGCAAGGCGACCACCAGCCTCGTCGTCAACAGCGACGACGTCATCGGCGACCACATGTGGATCTGGCGCGGCGACCACGGCAGCGGCATCGGCTGGAACAGCAACACGGCGGACACGGGACTCGTGGTCAACGGCGACAACGTGACCATGTACGGACTGTTCGTCGAGCACTACCAGAAGCACCAGACCGTGTGGAACGGCAACGGCGGGCGCACGTACTTCTACCAGAACGAGATGCCGTACGACCCGCCGGACCAGGCAGCCTGGATGAACGGCTCCACGCAGGGCTACGCCGCGTACAAGGTCGCCGACAACGTGACCAGCCATCAGGGCTTCGGACTCGGCAGCTACTGCTTCTTCAACGTCAACCCCGGCGTGACCGCGGAGCGCGCCTTCGAGGTCCCGGTCCATCCCGACGTGCGCTTGCGGAGCATGGTGACGGTCTCGCTCGGCGGCACCGGCACCATCCGGCACGTCATCAACGACAGGGGAGGACCCTCCAACTCGTCCACCAACGTGGCCGATCTGGTCAGCTATCCGTGAACGGTGTCCGGGCCGGGCGGGACACCCCGCGCGGCCCGGGCGGCCGTCCGGGCTTCAGGCCCCGTTCACCCGCGGCTGTCACCGTTGCCGGATGGCTATCAGTAGACGAGAACTGCTGGCAACCGGAGCGGCCGCGGCCGCCGGCCCCCTCATCCCCACCGGCCAGAACACGGCCGCCCGCACCCTGCGCGGCACGATCGCGCCCGGCGCCCCGGACTGGGTGTACGTCCCCCTGGAAGTCCCGCCAGACCTCGTCGAGTTACGCATCTCCTACACGTACGACAAGCCGTCCGTGCCGCCGGGCACCCCCGGTAACGCACTCGACATAGGCATCTTCGACCAGAGAGGGACCTCGCTCGGGGGCCGCGGCTTCCGGGGCTGGTCCGGCGGTGCGCGCAAGGAGTTCTTCCTCCGCACGGACGACGCCACCCCGGGCTACCTGCCCGGCCCGATAGAGCCGGGCCGGTGGTACCTGGCGCTCGGCCCGTACACGGTGGCCCCCGGCGGCCTCCCTTACGAGATCACCGCCACCTTCACCTCCGGCGACCCCGCCCCGCCCGCGGTTCCCGCCCACCCGCCGCAGCGGGCCCGGGGCCGCGGCCGGGCCTGGTACCGCGGCGACTGCCACCTGCACTCCGTGCACTCCGACGGCCGGCGCACCCCCGCCGAACTCGCCGACCTCGCACGGGCGGCGGGCCTGGACTTCATCAACTCCTCGGACCACAACACCCACTCGGCGCACGCGGTGTGGGGCCCGGCCGCCGAGGCCGCGCCCGGACTGCTCGTACTGACCGGCGAGGAGGTCACCACCCGCACCGGCCACGTCCTCGCGGTAGGTACCGCACCGGGCACCTTCGTGGACTGGCGCTACCGGGAACGCGACCACCGATTCGGTCGTTTCGCACACGCGATACACCAGGCCGGAGGACTGGTCGTCCCCGCCCACCCGCACGCCACGTGCATAGGCTGCGCCTGGAAGTTCGGCTTCGGTGAAGCCGACGCGGTGGAGGTGTGGAACGGACCCTGGACCCCGGACGACGAGGTCGCCCTCGCATCGTGGGACGCGACCCTGCGCGGCGGCGGTGAGCGGTGGCTCCCGGCCATCGCCTCCAGCGACTACCACCGGGATCCGGACCGGGTGGGCACACCGCAGACGGTGGTCCTGGCCGACGACCTGTCGCGCGAGGCGATCCTGGCCGGGCTGCGGTCCGGCCACAGCTACGCCGCCGAATCCGCCGCCGTCTCCGTGGCGTTCGACGCGATGACCGCACGCGGGGCGCACGCCGGGATCGGTGAACGGATCCAGGTCCCGGACGACATGGAGATCCTGATCCGGCTGAGCGTTGCCGGAGCCGAGGGATGTGACCTGAGGCTGATCACCGACCAGGGCGTGGCCTTCACGGCTCCGGCGGCCGCCTCCCTGGAGTGGCGCACCACGGCCTCCCGTACGACCTACGTCCGCGCGGAGGTCCGCCGTCCACCCCAGATCCCACCCCTGCCGGGACCCCCGGCGGCGCTGACCAACCCGATCTGGCTGGCCTGAATCGAAGAAACGATTATGCGTGTGGCGGCCCCGAGGCGGCGCACGGCGGCAGGTGGTGGATGTGTGTCCACCGTTCGACTGGCATATGCGCACGTCTGGACGCAGAGGCGCATGATCGGACCGCCCGTTGGTGAAGCTCGTGGCGTCCGGCAGCCGCCGCTGTCACCGAACGAAAGGTCGGCACGCCCATGCTGATCGTCCAGCTCGCCCTCGTATCAGAGACCCAGACCAACCAGATCTCCCCCTCGCAGCTCACCCGGGTGGCCGCTGCCCTGCAGAAACAGGCGACCCGCGACTTCGGGCCGATCTGGGACGTCAACGCAACCGTGGACGCCTTCGACAGACTGGAGGACGTGCCCGTCGGGTACTGGCCGCTGATCGTGGTCGACGACGTGCCCGACGCGGCGGGATTCCACACGGACGAGAACGGACAGCCGTTCTCCCTGATCGAGTTCGGCGACAGCTGGTCACTGACGGCGAGCCACGAGATGCTGGAGATGTGCGCCGATCCCTTCGGGAATCGTCTGGTGTCCGGCAAGTCTCCGAAAGAGGACCAGGGAATGGTCGAGTTCCTGGTGGAGGTCTCCGACCCCTCGGAGGCCGAGGAGTTCGGCTACACCATCAACGGCCTGCTCGTCTCGGACTTCTTCACCCCGAGGTTCTACGACCCGGTTCTCGTCGACGGTGCCCGCTACAGCTTCGGCGGTCACATCAAGGAACCCAGGAAGGTACTGCCCGGCGGATACATCAGCTGGCGCGAACCGGTGTCGGACGAGTGGTGGCAGCAGACCTGGTTCGAGGGCGACGAACCGAAGTTCCGCAACCTGGGGCGCCTGACCGGCAGCGGAAGTCTCCGTGCGGCCATCGACGCCAAGACCAAGACGGTCAGCCGCCTCGCCCGCAGCGGTCCGACCTCCGAGCGCTACCGCACCGCGAAGGCACTTACGGCGCGGGCCAAGGAGTCCACCGGCGCCCGGGCCGCAGCATGGCGCGTCCAGATCGAGGGCCTGAAGGTCGCGAACCCCGCGGCAAAAGCGTGGAAGGGAAAGGCGAAGGGCAAGGGCAAGGGGAAGTGACGGTGGCCGCCACCGCATGCGGCCCCCGGCCCGACCATCAAGGAGGCCGTCGTGAGCGATGACGCCCAGCAGCGCAAGGCTCGCGCGGACAGAATCCGCCAGAAGATCCACCGGCCGGGGGCCGATGCCCCGGGACCGGCACCGGCGGCCGACGAGCCGCCGGAGGGGGAGAGCCCGAAGGAAGGCGTCGAACGCCGGATGCGCGAGCTCGACGAAGCCGAGGGCGACGAACACGCACCGTCCTCGGGCGATGACGGAGAAGCCCCTGGCGGCAGCTGATCCGGCCGTTCGACCTGGACCCCGCCATCGGCAGGGCCCGGCCTCCTGCCACCGCTTATGCCGAACAGTGTTCACCTACCGGGGGGTTTACGCTCTGCCCGCGAATACCGGAGCGTGTGATTCGGTCAAGGGCCTTGTGGTGTCGGTCGGGAGGGGGGCACGCTCGGGGGATGAACACAGCTAGACTCGCCAGTGAACAGCTGATGCGTTGGTCTGCCCTGAGCGAAGGCCCGGCCCTTTGCGGCGCGGGGTTCGGGCTGAACGCGGGTCTGCGGGAGATCGTTCACTTTCACGGCGATCACGAAGCCGATGTCCACCTGAGCCACGCGATGATCACGAAGCTTCGGCCGGCTCTCGCCGGGTCGTCCGCGATCCGCCTGCGGGCCGGATCCGAGTGGGTGACGCTGCGCCTGGACATCGGGTCCGACATCGACCTGTTGGCCACCCTGGTCAGCGCGGCGCTCGCGGCCGGGGCCCGGGCCGAAGCCGAACCCGGCGGCGGCCACGTCCGCGGCCCGGCCCCGTGCACACGCCTCGGGAAACCGGCTGCGGCCGTCCTGTCCGGCTGCCTGTAAGTCCTGCGCGGGTCGCGGGACATCGGGGACCCGGCGGGCGCTCGGAGCGCCCGCCCGCCGGTGAGCCGCAGGCCGCCCGGCCGCCCGACGCCTACACCCGGCCCCCGTGGGCACAAAGATCTGGGGAGGGCACCGACCGGGGGGAGCGGATGACAGTGAGTCGCGGGAGCCGAGACGGACGTATCGTCACCTTCTATTCCTACAAGGGCGGCGCGGGGCGCACCATGGCGCTGGCCAACACCGCCTGGATCCTCGCCGCCAACGGCAAGCGGGTGCTCGCCGTGGACTGGGACCTGGAGGCCCCGGGCCTGCACCGGTACTTCCACCCCTTCCTCGACCCCGCCACGCTCGGAGCCACCACCGGGGTCATCGACCTGATCAGCGAGTACGCCTGGGCGGCGACCAGCCCGGCGCAGCGCGCCGACGACTGGCACAAGGACTACGCGCGCATCCAGCCGCACGCGGTCTCCCTCACCCCCGAGACCCTGGGCTGGGAGTTCCCCGACGGCGGCACGCTCGACTTCGTCTCGGCGGGCCGGCAGAACCGCGAGTACTCGGCGACCGTCTCCACCTTCGACTGGGACAGCTTCTACGACCGGCTCGGCGGCGGCCTCTTCTTCGATGCCTTACGCGCGGACATGAAGCGGAACTACGACTACGTCCTGATCGACAGCCGCACGGGGCTCTCCGACATCGCCGACATCTGCACCGTGCACCTCCCCGACGCCCTGGTGGACTGCTTCACCCTCTCCGACCAGTCCATCGACGGCGCCGCCTCCGTCGCCCGCCAGATCGACGAGCGGTTCAACGACCGCGGCATCAAGATCTACCCGGTCCCGATGCGCATCGACGAGGGCGAGAAGGAGAAGGCCGACGCGGGCCGCGCGCTCGCGCGGATCAAGTTCGACAGCTTCCCCAACGGCCTCGTGGGCGACGAGCTCACCTCGTACTGGGGCGCGGTGGAGATCCCGTACCGGCCGTACTACGCCTACGAGGAGACCCTGGCCACCTTCGGGGACGAGGCGGGGCTGACCAACTCGTTGCTGTCCGCCTTCGAGCGGCTCACCGCCGTGGTCACCGAGGGCGGGATCACCTCCATGCCGGCCATCGGCGAGGAGGTCCGGCTGCGGATACGCGACGCGTTCACCCGGCGGCGCCCGGCGCTGCCCGCCGACCTGTTCCTCTCCTACGTCGCCGAGAACCGGATGTGGGCCGACTGGATCGAGTCGGTGCTCACCCGGGCCGGGTTCCGCGTCGTCCCCAAGGACGTCTCCGCCGAGCGCGCCCCGGGCACCGCCCCCGGCGACACGCTGAGCGCGGGCATCAGCGTCGACACCGCCGCCCGGACCGTGGTGCTGCTCTCCAGCGCCTACCTCAAGTCGGCCCGGGCGGTGGACGTCTGGGAGCGGGCTGCCGCCGAGGACCCGAGCGGGGGCCGGCGGCAGCTGGTGCCGCTGCGGGTGGGCGACGTCCGCCTGTCCACGCCGTACATCGACCGCAACCCGGTGGACCTCTTCCGGCTCGACGAGGTGCACGCCACCACCGCCCTGCTGCGCGCGGTGGAGCGGCCGATGGCGCTGCCGGACAGCGTCGCCAGCGCCTCCCCTCCCGGCCCCCGCTTCCCGGGGACCGTGCCGAAAATCTGGAACGCGCCGCCGCGCAACCCCGGGTTCACCGGCCGCAGCATCGTGCTGGAACGGATGCGCGACCAGCTCGGCAGCGGGATGGCGGTGGTGCTGCCGCAGCCGCAGACCCTGTACGGGCTCGGCGGCGTCGGCAAGACCCAGGTGGCGCTGGAGTACGTCCACCGGTTCATGGCGGACTACGACCTGGTGTGGTGGATCTCCTCGGAGCAGACCGACGACGTGGTCGCGGCCCTCGCGGAGCTGTCCGTACGGCTGGGCGCGCAGACCGGCGAGGACATGTCGGCGGCGTCGCAGGAAGCGATCGACCTGCTGCGGCGCGGGGTTCCCACCTCGCGGTGGCTGCTGGTCTTCGACAACGCCGACGACCCCGAGACACTCAAGCGGTTCTTCCCGCCGGGCGGCCCGGGCCACGTGCTGGTGACCTCCCGCAACCAGTCCTGGTCGCAGTACGGGGACGCGCTCCCGGTGGACGTGTTCCTGCGCGAGGAGTCCATCGAGCACCTCCAGCGCCGGGCCCCCGGCCTGACCAAGGACGACGCCGAGCAGGTGGCCGTCGCGGTGGGCGACCTGCCGCTCGCGGTCGAGCAGGCGGGCGCCTGGATCTCGGAGACGGCGACTCCGGCGGCCGCGTACCTGGACCAGCTGGGCCGGCAGACCGCCCGCGTGCTGGGGCTGAACCAGCCGCCCGGCTACGCGGATCCGGTCGCCGCGACCTGGAACGTGTCCATCGAGCGGCTCCGGTCCCGCTCGCCCGCCGCCGTACGGCTGCTGCAACTGCTCGCCTTCTGCGGGCCGGAGCCGGTCTCGGCGAACCTCCTCTACAGCAAGGAGATGATTGACGCGCTCAAGCCGTACGACTCCTCGCTCCAGGAGAAGCTGGTGCTGGGCCGGGTGATCCGGGAGATCGGCCGGTTCGCGCTGGCCAAGGTGGACCAGGCCAGCAACAGCATCCAGGTGCACCGGCTGGTGCAGGCGGTGATCAGGGCGCAGCTGTCCGAGGAGGAGCAGCGGGAGGCCCGGCACGCGGTGCACCGGATCCTGGCCGGGGCCCGGCCGGACGACGACGAGCCGATCGACAACCCGGAGACCTGGCCCCGGTTCAACACGGTCTGGCCGCACCTGTCGCCGTCCGGAGCCCGGCTGTGCCGGGAGCCGGAGACCCGCCGGCTGATGATCGACCGGGTCCGCTACCTCTGGAAGCGCGGTGACTTCAAGGCCGCGTACGCCCTTGGCGAGGAACTGCGCGAGGCGTGGAAGGAGACCCTCGGCACAGACGACCTCCAGTACCTGTACCTGTGCTTCAACCTCTCCAACATCCTGCGCTCACAAGGCCGGTTCGTGGAGGCGAAGGAGCTGGACGAGGTCACGCTGGAGCAGCAGCGCAGCGTGCTCGGCACCTCGCACCCGCACACATACATGACGACCAGCGGTCTGGCGATGGACCTGGGCGCACTCGGCCGGTACGGCGAGGCGATGGACCTGGCGAAGGCCGCGTACGAGGGCTTCGCCGCCATCTTCCACGAGACGCACCCGTGTACCCTGGCCGCCGCGAACGACCTGGCGCTGAACCTGCGGATGGTGGGGCAGTACGCAAGGTCCAGGGAGATCGACCAGGAGGTCTTCGACCGGCGTACCGAGGTCCTGGGCACGGACCACCCGCACACGCTGTCCTCGGCACAGAACCTGGCGCGCGACCTGCGCGAGGTGGGCCGGTACGAGGATTCGGTGCAGTTGCTGAGCCGGACGTACGAGATCTACATGCGGCAGCTGGGCCCGGGGTTCCCCGGCACCCTGTCGGCCGCGAAGAACCTGGCCGTGTCGCTGCGCCGGGCCGGCCGGCTGGAGGACGCCTTCCGGCTGACCACGGCCACCCGGGCCCGCTACCGGGCCAAGTACACCTCCGTCACCCCCGACCTGCTGTTCTGCGAGCTCAACCTGGCCTCGGACCTGTTCGCGACCGGGGACCCGGGCGGGGCACGGGACCTGGCGCAGGAGGTGGTGGACGAGTACATGAAGGTGCCGGGTGAACGGCACCCGTACACACTGGCCGCGGTGAACAACCTGGCGGTCTTCCACGAGGTCACGGGGGCGGCCGAGACGGCCGGGACGATGCTGCGGCAGACGATCCGGTGCATGCGCGAGGTGCTGGGCGACAACCATCCGCATACCGTCTTAGCCCACCTCAACCTGGCCAACGCCCATGCCGGGCAGGGTGATCCCGAGGGCGCCCTGGAGCTGGAGCGGACTGCCGTGATGCGGCTGCGCGAGGCGCTCGGGGCGCATCACCCGGAGACCCTGGCGAGCGCCGCCAACATGGCGGTCAGCCTGGAGGCGATGGGCCGCGGGGAGGAGGCGGTACGGATACGCGCGGAATCGGTGACCGAACTGGCCCGGCTGCTCGGCGAGGACCACGCCCTGACCCGCCGCGCGCGCGACGGACGGCGGTTCCACCGCGACCTGGAGCCGCTGGCCCCGTGATCCGGAAGCGTACCCCGGATGACCGTCGCCTGCGGGAGCGGTCCGGCTCCATGACCGAAGCCGGGACCGACTTCGCCCTCCCGGCACTGCGAGACCCGGACCGCGTCCCCTTCCCGCTCGGAGTCCACGCCGTCCGGGCCCGCAGGCCGCCCAGGCCCTGGGGGCTGCCCCCGGTCAGCCGGTGAAGCCGGTGGTGATGGAGGTGAACTGCCAGTCGTTCTGGGCGATGCCGGAGCAGCTCTCCTGCAGCCCGCCGCCGGCGCAGCCACGGTCGCGGTTGACGGACCAGAAGGCGAGACGGGCGATGTGGTGGGAGTTGGCCCAGTTGCGGATGTCGGTCCAGTTCTGGATCGTGGTGGTCTCCTGGGTGTCGCTGACGCCGTTCATGCCGGAGATGCCGATGTGCGAGTAGGCGGTGGCGTCGTCCCAGCCGAAGGTGGACTTGAGCTTGGTCTTGAGGCCTTCGGTCGCGCTGACGGTGCTGGCGTACATGTCGGTCGAGGCGTTGCCGAAGTCGAACGGCATGATGGTGAACACGTCGATGTCCGCGCCCTGCGCCTTCGACTGTTCGATGAGGCGGTTACCCCACGAGGTGGGTCCCGCCGTGCTCGTGCCGAAGGTCAGGATGGTCCTGAGACCGGGATTGTTCTGCTTGACGATCTTGAGCGCGCCGATGATGCGGTCCTGGACCACGGCGTTCTCGAACTCGTCCGTGTTCTCGATGTCGACGTCGATGGCCTTGAGGCCGTAGGCGTCGATCACCCGCTGGTACGCACCGGCCAGCGCCTCGGGGGTCGCGCAGTTGGGGCCGAGCTTGTTGCCCTGCCACCCGCCGATGGACGGAACGATGTCGCCGCCGGCCGCCCGGATCGAGCTGATGGTGCTCTGGTCCGCCCCGCCGGTCAACGGGCGCTGGCCGTCCCAGGCCGGGTTGCATCCGCCGGAGGAGAGGATGAAGGCCATGGTGAACCACTTCGCCCCGGTCGCGTTCATCACCGTGGTCGCGCTCGGCGGATTGCCCCAGCCCAGGTAGAGGTACGGCGCCGCCTGCTTGAAGCCGGTCGGCGTGGTCCCGTTGGCGGTGGTGACGGTGGCGGCGTTGGAGGCCGGTGAGGTGTTGCCCGCCAGGTCGCGTGCGCGGACGGTGAACGTGTACGCGGTGTTGGGGCTCAGCCCGGCGACCGTCGCGCCGGTCGTGGTGGACGTGGCCACCTTGGCGGCGCCCTGGTAGATGTCGTAGCCGGTGACGCCGACGTTGTCGGTGGAGGCGGTCCAGGCGAGCGAGACGCTGGAGGAGGTCTTGCCGGTGGAGGTGAGGCTCCCCGGTGTGGTCGGGGCGACGGTGTCGGTCCCGCCGCCGGGGCCCTCTAGGACGACGTCGTCGGCGTAGTAGGTGCCCTGCCCGTACCAGCCGTTGAGGTAGATCTCGGCACTGGTCTGGGAGGCGCCGGTGGTGAAGGAGACGGTGAGCTTGGTGTAGGCGGTGGCGGAGGGCGTCCAGGTGGACGCGCCGCCGGTGACGCCGAGGTACGCGTAACTGCCGCGGACCCATGCGGAGAGCGTGTACGAGGTGCCCGGCCGGACCGCGACGGTCTGGGTGCACTTGGCGTTGTCCGAGGCGCTGGCCGCCCCGGCCAGCGCCTTGCCGCCGCCGTGTACGGGGGAACCCACGACGGAGCCCAGGCCGCCGCTGCAGGACCAGCCGGCCGTTGTGCCGCCCTCGAAGTCGCCGTTCGTGAGGAGGTTGGCGCCGAAGGCGGCTCCGGGGGCGCTCAGCACGGCGGCCGCGCCGAGCACGGTGGCGCCGAGGCCGCAGGCCAGGCGGGTTCGGGTTCGAGTGGTTCGGGTGCGGTTGGGCATGGGAGTGCCTCCATCGAGGTGGGGGGAAGGTGAGCAGCCCGGAACGTGACGTGCGGCGTGGCCGGGAACTTATGCCTCCGGATGCGTCGCCGTCAACTGGTCTGGACCAACTTGGCGCAATGGGAAGGATTCCCAACTGTTGGGGTTGACACGGGTGTTGTCCGAAACGCAGCATCGGGGGCGGGCCGCCGGGGGCTTACGATCTCCGCGGACGGTCTCGTCCCGCGACCGCCGCCAGCCCCGCACCCGTGGAGGTCACCCGTGTTCCGGACCGCCGAAGGACGCCGCACCCGCCGCAGCAGTCACCGCAGCAGTCACCGCATCCGTGCCACGGTCGCCGCCGCCGCGGGAATGTTCCTCGCCGCCGGCTGCTCCTCCGGCGACGGCGGCCCGGGAGAGGCCGCCGGAGGCGTGCCTGTCGTCGAGAAGGGCAAGCTGACCACCTGCACCCATCTGCCGTACCCGCCGTTCCAGTTCGAGCAGGGCGGCAAGGTCGTCGGCTTCGACGTGGCCCTGATCGATCTGGTCGCGCAGAACCTCAAGGTCGAGCAGAAGATCCTCGACACCCCGTTCGAAAACTTCAAGACCGGGGCGTTCCTGAACTCGGACCAGTGCGACCTCGCCGCGGCCGGCATGACGATCACCGACGAGCGCAGGAAGAACGTCGACTTCTCCGTCCCGTACTTCGAAGCGACCCAGGCGCTCCTCGCGACCGCGAAGAGCGGTGTCACCTCGCTCGCCGACGTCAAGGCGAAGTCGAAGAAGCTGGGCGCGCAGGCCGGGACCACCGGCGAGAGCTACGCCAAGGGGCAGGGCTTCGACCCGGTCGCCTTCGAGAGCTCGGACGCGGTGCTGAACGGGCTGCGCACGGGCCAGGTCGACGCGGTCGTCATCGACTACCCGGTCGTCCAGGGCTGGCTGGGGGACAAGGCGAACGCCTCGGAGTTCGTCCTCGGGCAGAACATCGAGACCGGTGAGAAGTACGGCTTCCCGGTGAAGAAGGGCAACACCGCCCTCCTCTCCGAGATCGACAAGGTGATCACGGCCGCCAAGGCCGACGGTACCTACAAGAAGATCTACGAGCAGTGGATCGGCCCGCTGCCCCAGGCCGCGTCGTGACCTTATCGCTGACCCGGCGGCAGCGGCGCCGCCTCTGGCAGGGCATCCAGTACGCGGTCTTCGTGGCCGTGCTGGTCCTGATCGGTGTCCTGGCCGACTGGGGCCGGCTGCAGAACCAGTTCGCACAGACGGACCTCGCCCTCCGGCTCTTCCCGAGGATCATCACCACCGCCCTGCGCAACACCGTGGTGTACACGACGTCGGGGTTCGTCTTCGGCTTGGTGCTCGGTCTCGTCATCGCCATGATGAGGCTGTCGTCGGTGGCCCCGTACCGGTGGGTCGCCGGCGTCTACATCGAACTGTTCCGGGGCCTGCCCGCCCTGCTGATCTTCATCTTCGTGGGTGTGGCGGTGCCGCTGGCGTTCCCCGGGACCGAGATCCCCGGCGGAACGTACGGCAAGGTCGCGCTCGGTCTCGGTCTCGTCGCGGCCGCCTACATGGCGGAAACGATCCGGGCCGGCATCCAGGCGGTGCCCAGAGGGCAGATGGAGGCGGCCCGCTCGCTGGGCTTCTCGCACGGCCGGGCCATGGTGTCGGTGGTCATCCCGCAGGCATTGCGCGTCGTCATCCCGCCGCTCACCAATGAACTGGTCCTGCTGTTCAAGGACTCCTCGCTGGTGCTCTTCCTGGGCGTGACGCTGCAGGAGCGCGAACTGACCAAATTCGGCCGGGACCTCGCCAGCGAGACCGCCAACTCCACCCCGATCCTGGTCGCCGGCCTGTGCTACCTCCTCGTGACCGTGCCGTTGGGCTTGGTGGTGCGCCGTCTCGAGGCCCGCGCGGACAAGGCCACGTGAGGACGAGATGCCACAGGAGACGGGAGCGGTGGACATGACAGCAGTGGATCGCCCGGAGATCGAGATCAGGGGGCTGCACAAGTCCTTCGGCGCCAACCACGTCCTGCGAGGCATCGAACTGGACATCGCCCGTGGCGAGGTGGTCTGCGTGATCGGGCCGTCCGGCTCGGGCAAGTCGACACTGCTGCGCTGTGTGAATCTGCTGGAGGAGCCGGACGAGGGCCAGGTCTTCGTCGGCGGTACGGAGGTCACCGACCTCGATGTCGACATCGACGCCGTGCGCCGCCGCATCGGCATGGTCTTCCAGCAGTTCAATCTGTTCCCGCACGTGAGCGTCACCGAGAACCTCACGCTGCCGCAACGGCGGGTGCTCGGCAGGGACAAGGCGCAGGCCGCCGCCGTCGCCCGGGAGAACCTGGAGCGCGTCGGCCTCGCCGACAAGGCGGACGCGTTCCCGGCGCAGCTGTCCGGCGGTCAGCAGCAGCGGGTGGCGATCGCCCGGGCCCTGTCGATGGGGCCGGAGGTGATGCTCTTCGACGAGCCGACCTCGGCGCTCGACCCGGAACTGGTCGGCGAAGTGCTCTCGGTGATGCGCGTGCTGGCGAACGAGGGCATGACGATGATGGTCGTGACCCACGAGATGGGCTTCGCCCGCGAGGTCGCGGACCGCGTCGTGTTCATGGACGGCGGAGTGATCGTCGAGCAGGGGCCGGCGGCGCAGCTGGTCGCCCATCCGCGGCACGAGCGGACCAGGATCTTCCTCCACCGCGTGCTGGACCCGGTGGCGGCCGAGGCACCTGCCGCCGCTGACGGCCCCGGTCCGGGGAAGCCTGCCGACGGGCCGCCCGAGCGATGAGGCAGGTGCGTCGTTCACCGCATTCCGCGTCGTGATCTATCGAAGGCCGCCGCCGGTCGTGGCCCAGGGTGCCGGAGCGATCACCCGTGCCAGCTCCCTGTGGATCTGTTCCGCCTCGCGGCGTGTCTGGCCGGGCACGTCACCGCGTTCCCTGATCAACTGGGCATAGATGGGCGCTTCGTTGGCAGTGTTCAAGGTCTGGCGCTCCCCTTATCGGGCCGGGTGCCCGCAGCCGGGCTGACCGAGTGAGTGTAGGGGGGCGTGACCGGTGGGCGAGACGGCGGCCCCCCCCCGATACTCACGGAACCTGCGGGGTGCTGGTTAGGCTTCCGCCGTGACCAGCGCAGACGTGAGCCGTCGACGGGTGATGGGCGCCGGGCTCCAGGTGTGCGCGGGGGCGCTGGCGGCCGGATGCTCGGCGGGCCCCGCTCCCGTACGGCGGCTGCGGCTCGCGACGGGGCCGGAGGGAGGACCGTACAACGCCTTCGGGAAGGCCCTGGCGCAGGCCGTCGCCGCGAGCGGCCGTCGGCTGGAGATCGTTCCGGTGAGCACCGCGGCGAGCGTGAACAACCTGCGCGAGCTCGACGACGGCTCGGTCGACCTGGCCCTGGCCATGGCGGACGTGGCCGAGGACGCGGTGCTGGGGCGTGAGCCGTTCCCCCGTCCGGCCGCGGTGACGGCGCTGGCCCGGGTCTACGTGAACTACACGCACCTGCTCGTCCCGGCGGACGGGCCCGTGACGTCGGTCCACCAGCTCGCCGGCCGTCCGGTCGCGGCAGGTGCTGCGGGGTCGGGGGTGCAGGTGGTGGCGGGCAGGGTGCTGCAGGCGGCCGGGCTGAACGACGGCCCCTCGCCGGCGGCCCCGCGGCAACTGAGCCTCGCCGCGTCGGCGAGTGCGCTGCGCGAAGGAGCGGTCGACGCGCTGTTCTGGTCGGGAGGCGTGCCCACGCCCGCGCTGTCGGGTCTGGCCCGCGAGCTGCCGGTGCGGTTCCTGCCCCTGGACGGCTACGTGGGCGCGTTGCGGGAGCGCTATGGCCCGGTCTATACGGAGGTCACGATTCCGGCCGTGGTGTACGGGCTGACGGTGCCCGTGGGAACCGTCGGGGTCGGCAACTACCTCCTGGCCCGTGACGACGTACCGGACAGCGCCGTGCGCGAACTGCTCCAGGTGGTGTTCGAGCGGTGGCGTGACCTGCTGCGGGAGGTGACGGCGGGGGCACGGCTGGAGCCCCGGTTCGCCATCTCGACCGGGCGAGTGCCGCTCCACCCGGGAGCGGTGGCGCACTACCGGTCGGTGTACGGCTGATGGGTGGGTCACGGGGGCGGGAGCCGGAGTTCCACCACGAGGCCGTGCGGAGCGTTGGCGCCGACGTCGAGCCGGCCTCCGCTGATGCGGGCGATCTCGTCGGCGATGGCCAGTCCCAGTCCGCTGCCGTGCACGTTCTGGTGCTCGGGGGAGCGCGCGAACCGCCTCAGCAGCAGGGGCAATTGGTCCTGCGGCACACCCGGGCCGTCATCGGTGACCCGTACCACCGCCGTCCCGTCCGCCCCGTGCGCGGCGCTGACCTCGACGCGGCCGTCGCGCGGCACGAACTTGACGGCGTTGTCGAGGACCGCGTCCAGGATCCGGCCCGCCGCGTCCGGCAGGGCGCGGGCCCGCAGGCCTTCCGGGAGCCCGGTGGCCGTCAGTTCCAGTCCGGCGTGTCCGAAGACCGGAGTCCAGGCCGTCACCCGTTCCCGTACCGCCCGCGACACGTCCTGGTCCGTCAGCTCCGCCGTGGCGGACTCCACTCGCGCCAGGGCCAGCAGGCCGTCGAGCAGCTCCTCCAGGCGTTCCGCCTCGTCCAGGGCGCGCGTGTGCTCGGCCCGGCCGGGACCCGGGGCGATGTGCGGTTCGACGTTCTCCAGCTGCAGCACCAGCGTGGCCAGTGGATTGCGCAGCTGGTGGGAGGCGTCGGCGACGAAGTCGCGCTGGCGGCCGATGGAGTCGGCCATCGCCTCCGCCATGGTGTTGAAGTGCTGCCGCAGACGGCGCAGTTCCGGCGGCCCGGTGTCGGACACGGCGCGGGCCTGGAGACTGCCGGCGGTCAGCCCCTCCACCGCCCGGTCCAGATCGAGGACCGGCCGCATCAGCCAGCGCGCGATGCCGGCCGCGACCAGGGCCGCGGCCGCGAAGGCGGCGGCCGCCCCGGCGGCGATGAGCGACCAGCGGACCGTCACGTCCCCGCGGGCGGCGTCGGTGGGTACGGCCAGCAGGACCGCCCCGCTGACCCGCTCGTCCCGGCCCACCGGCTCTGCGAGCACGACGGTCGGCGGACCCCAGGGGCGCACGGTGGGCAGCCGGTCGGTCGAGCGGCCGGTGAGGGCGCGCCCGAGGGCGTCCGCCGCGCCGGCGAAGGGCCTCGTTCCGGCCCGTGCGACCGTCGCCCCCGTCGTGTCGACCACGACCACCCCGGTTCCGTACAGCTGCGCGTACCGGCTGATCTCGGCGGACAGCTCCGACCGGTCGGCGTCGGTGCGCATCCGGTCGGCGAGATCGGCGAACCTCGCCGCCTCCGAACGCCGTTGCAGGAGCAGGTGCTCGGTCCGTCCCCGCGCGTACGCGTCGGCCAGGGGGACGCAGAGCAGCAGCGCCGCGGCCCCCATGAGCACCATCAGCACGGCGAGCAGCCTGCGTCTCACCGCTCGTCGTCCCGGGCCGCCACGGCGCCGAGCTGGTAGCCGAACCCGCGGACGGTGCGCACCAGGCCGGAGCGGCCCGTCTTGGCGCGGATGCCCGCCACGTGGACGTCCAGTGAGCGGGAGGCCGCGAGGAAGGCGTCACCCCAGATCCGGTCCAGGATCTCCTCCCGGGAGTGCACTTCGTCCGGGCGGGCGGCAAGGAAGGCGAGGACGTCGAACTCCCTGCGGGTCAACCGGACTTCGGCGCCCGCCACCGTGACCGTACGGCCCGCCAGGTCGACCTCGACGTCCCCGCTCCGCACGGGCCGGCCCGCGGTGGCGGCGGAGTCGGCCGCGTGGGCTTCGAACCGGCCGGACGAGGCGCCCGTCCGGCGGCGTACGGTGTCGATGCGGGCCATCAGCTCGGCCATCCGGAACGGTTTGACGACGTAGTCGTCGGCCCCCGCCCGCAGCCCCTGCACGATGTCGCGCTCCTCGCAGCGCGCGGTCACCACGATCAGCGGCGCGTCACAGACGGTACGCAGCCGACGCAGCAGATCGAGCCCGTCCAGGTCGGGCAGTCCCAGATCGAGCAGGACGAACTCGGCTTCGCGGACGAACCGCAGGGCGTCCAGGGCGCGGCCCACCCTGCGGACGGTGTGCCCGCGCTGGGCGAGGGCGGTGCCGAGGGCCTGGGCCATCCGGTCGTCGTCCTCGACGAGAAGCGCGTGCATAGACAGTTCCCTCGCCACCTGTGACCCGGGGCATCAGCTTACGGGAGCCGCCGAGGGCTGCTCGCGGCCGGCGTCGGCGTCCTCGTCCGCCTCGGCGCGGCTGAGCGCCGCATTGCGCGTGTCCGGCATCAGGACGTAGGTGACGAGGGAGATGAACGCGCACCCGGACACGTACCAGAAGAACATCGTCTCGTGGCCACTGCTCTTGAACCACAGGGCCACGTACTCCGCCGTGCCGCCGAAGAGCGCGTTGGCGATCGCGTACGGCAGCGCCACGCCCAGGGCGCGCACCCGGGTCGGGAACAGCTCGGCCTTGACCGCCGCGTTGATCGAGGTGTAGCCGGTGACGATCACCAGGGCCAGCAGGGACAGCCCCAGCGCGGACCAGTACGAGGAGGCCGACCCGAGGGCGGTCATGATCGGGTACGTGCCGACGGTGCAGCCCACCGCGAAGGTGATCAGCAGGGGACGGCGGCCGATCCGGTCGGACAGCATCCCGGCGAAGGGCTGCAGCACGGCGAAGAGGGTCAGAGCGGTGAAGCTGACCAGTGTGGCGGTCGTCTTCGCCATGCCCGCGCTCCCGACCAGATACTTGGTGAGGTAGGTGGTGTACGTGTAGTACGCGACGGTGCCGCCGAGGGTGAGCGCCATGACCAGGCCCGCCTGCCGCCGGTGCTGCCACAGGACCTTGAGCGTGCCGCGCGTGCTCTCGTCGTGCGCGTCCGCGTCCGACGACTCCTCCTTGAACGCGTCGGTCTCCTGAAGCCGCCGCCGCAGCCAGAAGACGACCACCGCGAACAACGCCCCGACGACGAACGGGATCCGCCAGCCCCAGCTCGACAACTGGGCGGTGGTCAGCGTGTGCTGCAACGTGATGAGGATCCCCAGACCGAGCAGCTGCCCGCAGGTCATCGACACGTACTGGAAGGACGAGCCCAGGCCGCGCCGGTTGCGGGCCGACGCCTCGGTGAGATACGTGGCGCTGGCCGCGTACTCGCCGCCGATGCTCATGCCCTGGAGCAGACGCGCGAGGAGCAGCACCAGAGCGCCGAAGTATCCGGCCTGGCCGTAGGTCGGGGCGACGGCGATCAGCAGGGCGGCCACCGACATCATGGTGACGGTGAGCGTGAGCGCGCTCTTGCGCCCGTGCCGGTCGGCGGCGCGGCCGAGGACCCACCCGCCGACGGGGCGCATCAGGAAGCCCACGGCGAAGATCCCCGCCGTGTTCATCAGCTGCGTGGTCGGGTTGTCGCCGGGGAAGAAGGAATCGGCGAAGTAGATCGCGAAGCTGGCGTAGACGAACCAGTCGTACCACTCGACGAGGTTGCCGAGCGATCCGCCGATCAGAGCGAGGCGGCGCTTCCCGCGCTCCTCCCCGAGCGGCGGTGCGGGCGTGGCGGCGGACGAGGTCATGGCGGCTCCAGACGGAAGTCCCTGCTGAGGGACGGGGGGAATGCCCCGGCGCGCTCCGGCGGTGGGCAAGCTCCCAGAGCATGCTTCCGCCACCGCACCCGGACAAGGTCCGTCACCCAGATCTAACGTTCCGCTAAGAAAGCACTCGGCTCTGCCAGGATGGGTAGATGGACGGGGACGTCCCTGTGCACCCGCGCGACGAGGAGGCCGCAGTGGAAGAGCAGATGGAGGCGAAGGGCCCGAAACTGCCGCCGTCGCACCCGCCGAGGACACCGCCGCCGCAGAAGAAGCCGGTCGAGGCTCCGCGGCCGCAGCCCGCGACGAAGCCGAAGGGGGTGACGAGCCTCCAACTGCCCCCGCCCGACGGGCGGAAGGTCGCCGCCCTCGCTCGCACCCGCATGGCCATCCGCAATCGGCGCGTCGCCAACTGGTCGCTCACGGGCGACCGTTGGGCCGCGAAGAAGTCCGTCGCCCGGGTCCTGGAGACCATCCGGAACTGGGGTTACACCCGGCCCGAGGACGCCCCGGTCGAACAGATGGTGGCGCTGCTCGTCGGCGCGGCCGTCGCCGACTCGGGCAAGCGGATCAGCCTGCACGTGGCCGACCAGGAGGAGATGCTCCTCGTCGTCGTACTCAGCCACACGGCAGCGGAACCGGACGAGGACGTCCTCGTCCGGCTGGCGGCCGTGCCGGGTGTTTCGAGCTGCGGTACGGACGCCGGACCGGACGGGCGCCGGGTGTGGGCCCTGATGGAGACGACCCCGCCACGCCGCCGGACACCGGCGGCGTGACACGCCGCGGTGCCGCTACGGCGCGATCGGCAGCTGACGCTTGTGCTCGGTGAGGCGGTAGCGGCGCACGATCGTGTCGAAGGCCCGCTCATCGACCGGCTTGCCTTCCAGGAAGTCGTCGATGTCGTCGTACGTGACCCCGAGCGCGTCCTCGTCGGCCTTGCCCGGGTCGAGGGTCTCCAGGTCCGCCGTGGGGGTCTTCCAGACCAGCTCGGCGGGGGCGCCCAGCACGTCGGCGACGGCCCGTACCCGGCGCTTGGTCAGGCCGGTCAGCGGGACCAGGTCGGCCGCGCCGTCGCCGAACTTCGTGAAGAAGCCGGACACTGCCTCGGCCGCGTGGTCGGTGCCGACGACCAGGCCGTCGTGCGCGCCCGCCACCGCGTACTGGGCGATCATGCGCTGGCGGGCCTTGATGTTGCCCTGCACGAAGTCCTGGTGGTGGGCGTCACGGAAGACGGTGCCCCCGGCCAGCGCGGTCTCCAGCGCGGCATCGCTCGCGGGCTTGACGTCCACGGTCAGCACCCGGTCCGCCTCGATGAAGCCGAGGGCGAGCTGGGCGTCCTTCTCGTCGGCCTGGACGCCGTACGGGAGCCGCATCGCGTGAAAGGTCGCGTCGTGGCCGGCCGCACGGGCCCGCTCCACGGCGAGCTGGCAGAGCCGGCCGGCGGTGGTGGAGTCCACGCCGCCGCTGATCCCCAGCACCAGGGAGCGCAGGCCGGTGGAGGTGAGCCGCTCGGCGAGGAAGGCCACGCGGCGCTCGATCTCCTGCTGGGCGTCGAAGGTCTGCGTCACCTGGAGTTCCAGGGCGATCTCCTGCTGCAGGGCGGTGGACGCCGGCTGGCTCACTGCTGCTCCTCGTGGTCGTGCGTGGCGGGGTGGTGCGCTGTCCCGTCGACCCTAGTCGAAACGGCTGGTCCGGGAGCCGGCCGGGTCGCGGTCCGGGGTGACCCCGCCGATCACCGGGAGGAGCGGGGTGGACCGGTGCCATCTTCGGGCCGGCGCGGCCTGTACCCGGCGTGCACGCACGGAAACGCCACGCGGGCCGCTGCGGCATGCGCAGCGGCCCGCGTGGCGCGGACGGGCGTCAGATTCCCAGGGCCCTGCGGAGTCCGAACCGGTCGGTGCCCAGCTTGGTGAAGACCGCCGAGAGCAGCTCCGAGACCCCCTGGACGTCGGTGTGCATCTCCTTGGCGATCTCGGAGTTGCCCAGGCCGAGAGCGGCGTGCCGTGCGGCCGTGTTCTCCGCGACCGTCAACGTGTCCTGCTCGGAGGTGTGCAGACGGCGCGGGCGCAGCCCGGCCGACGCCAGCTGGGCGCGGGCACGGCTCGCCAGGGCGTCGGCGCCGCAGGCCGCGGCCGTCTCCATGCCCCGGTAGAGCTGCTGGGCCGCCTGGTGCGGATCACCGATGGTGTGCAGCGTGGTGCCGTGGTCGACGAGCGCGTGGGCGAGCTCGCAGGCGGCGGGGGACTGCTCCAGGTGGTCCACCGCCTCCTGCAGCAGATCCACCGCCTGGGACGGGTCCGTGGCCGCCGCCGAGACGCGCAGGGCGTGACCGATCGTGCTGGACGCTCCGAACACTCGGGCGCGTGACACGGCCTCGGCAGCCGTGGCGCGTGCCAGAGCGGTGTCGTGGGTGACCTGTGCGAGGGCCAGGTCCAGCTGCCAGGGACACCACGAGGGGTTGCGCGTACCACGGAGGTCCAGCCGCTTGCCCGCGGCGGCGAGGTGCTGTTCCGCCTCCTTGATCCTGCCCTGCGCCAGGAGGAGCTTGCCCCACACGGCTTGGGGGTCCGGGTAGACGACGGCGTTGGGGAAGCCCTCCGCCAGCTTGTAGGTACGGGCGACCTGCTCGGCCTCGGTGACGTTCCCGCGGGCGAGCAGCGTCTCGATGAGGGTGCCGATCGCGTACCACTGCGCCGGGGTGCCCTGTCCGACGCGGTCGGCGATCTGCAGGCCGGTGCGGACGAGGTCCTCGGCCTCGGCGAGGCGTCCGCGCCGGAAGCGGACGTAGGCCAGCAAGGTGTAGACGAACGACAGGTGCGCCCCGCGCCAGCCCTTCGCCTCGAACTCGATGATGCCGGTGTTGAAGAGCTCCTCGGCGCGGCCCGGCTGGTCGCAGTACATGAGGGTGACCGCCACGACGGCCGGTACCTCGAAGCCGAAGTCCTGGTCGGTCCAGCTCAAGCCCCCGTCCAGCGCCTGCTCCGCGAACTCCAGGGCGGTGGCCGAGGGTTCGCCGCGCACGGCGGCGTCCCAGGCCCGCAGGCCCAGGATGTGCCGCTCGGCCAGACCCCGGCCGGTGAGCCGCTTGGCGAACTGGGCGAGGAGCCGCGAGCGGGCCGGTGAGTTCTCCTCGTCCACCCGGACCGAGTTCCACTTGAACTGCTCGGCCTGCATGCGCAGCCGGGTCCGGGAGCTCGTGGCACGGCGGGCCTCGTCGGCGAGCAGTCCGGCGGCCTCCGCCAGCTGGCCCGTGTGGGCGAGGGCCTGCGCGAGCCGGTACGTGATCGCTTCCCGCAGGCCCTGTTCGGTCTTGGGCTCTTCCAGCGCGGTCCTGAGCTGGTTGATGGTGTTCACGGGATCGTGCAGGAGGTTGGCGGAGCCGAGCTCGAACAGCACCTCGGCCCGGTCCTCCACATCCGGCGGTTCGCGCAGCGCCCGCGCCAGATAGCGCCGTGCGGCATCGGGCGCTCCTGCGGAGAAGCTGTCGCGTGCGGCCTGGCGCAGCTGCTGCACCACCCAGGGGTCGCCCTCGGGGTGCATCTCCAGCAGGTGACGGGCTGCGGCAGCGGAGCCGTGCCCCTCGTCGACCAGGGCCTGCGCGGCCATGCCGTGCATGGCGACGCGGACACCGGGCGGAATCGACCGGTACACCGCGGTGGCGATGAGGGGGTGGAAGAACTCGACGACCTCCTGGCGCCGCACGCTGGTGAGCACGGTCAGGATGCGCGCGGCGCGCAGTTGGTCGATGGCGTCGGCGGTCTGCGCCTCACCGAGCGCCGCGACGCTTCCGACGATGCCGGTCGGGATCGCCGTGCCCAGAACCGCGGCCGCCCAGGCGAGCCGGACGGTGGACGGTCCGAGCTGTTCGAGGCGGTCGATCAGGCCGCTGCCCTTGATGGCGGAGGCCAGATCGCGCAGCTGGGGGATGCTGTCCTGGTGCGGCTTCAGCCCGCGATCGCGGCCCTTCATCGCCAACTCGACGACCTCGAAGGGGTTTCCGCCGGTGATCGCCCAGCACTCCCGGCAGAACACGTCGTCGGCGCTCTCACCGAGGGCGTCCCGCACGATGCGTGCCACCGCGCTCGTGGTGAGGGGAGCCAGTTCGTGCGGGCGCGTCCCCTGACGCCCCATCAGGGCACGGAGCGGGGCGGCGTCGGCGGGGATCTCGTCCGGCCGGCAGGCCACCATGATGAGCATGGCCAGTTCCTCGGCCCGCGCGGCGAAGGCGGTCAGCCATGCCAGCGATTCCGCGTCCGCCCAGTGCGCGTCGTCGAGGACCAGGACGACGGGAGCGCTCCGTACCGTCAGGTGGGTGACGACCCAGTCCAGGCCGTCCCGAACGCCTTGTGGGTCGGGCGCCGTCGGGCCGTTCGGGGCGGCGGTCAGGCCGAGCGCCGGGGCGACGATGTTGTACCAGTTGCCGAGGACGTCGAGGCGCTCGTCCTGGCTCATGGCGGCGAACGTCGGCTGTATGAGCTGCCGCATCACGTGGAACGGCACCTGCTTCTCCTGCTCGCCGCCACGCGCGAACAGCACGGTGCAGCCGCGCTCGGCGGCGTGCCGACGGGCCTCGGCCAGCAGGGTGGTCTTGCCGATGCCGGCCGATCCCGCGAAGGTCAGTACGCCCCCACGGCGCGCGACCGCACCGCTGTCCGAGGCGCCGCAGAGATCGTCCACCGCGCGGTGGATCGCCAGGATTTCGGATTCTCTTTCGAGCGGAGGCTGGGAAGCCCATCCCCGCGGTTCCGTGCCGTGTGACATTCTTGCCCCCTCATGCGCGTGCGGCCGAGTGTACGGCTCGGGGCCAAGAAGTTGCCGAGTAAAGATGATATTGGGGTATCTTGCCACTCGTACGAGGACATTGCTGTACCCTTGGCCGACTTCATTGCCGCGCGGTCTCCGAGAGTTGGCGAGAATCCGCACGGAATCGGTCGGGTTCGATTGGATTCCGTCAACGGCGTGCGACAGGAATCATCGGCAGCTCGCTGGGCTGGGGGATTCCCGCGGGAACCTCGCGCACCGTGACACCCGGCGCGGGCGTCAACTGCCACCGGGACACCACGCTCGCCACCGCGGTGAGGATCTCCGCCACCGCGAACGAGTCGCCGATGCACTTGTGCGCACCGGCGCCGAACGGCACGTACCTGTGATCGCGCGGTCGCTCCGCCCCCTCCCGCCAGCGGTCCGGATCGAAAGTCGTCGGACTGGGGAACAGCGCCGGGTCCCGGTGCAACGCGTACGGGCTGTACGCGATTTCCGCTCCGGCCGGGATCGAGACGCCGCCGAGGGTGACGGGAACCAGGGCGCGCCGGGTGAAGAGCAGGGGCGAGTGCAGGCGCAGCGCCTCCTGGAACACGCGGTTCGTGTACGTCAGTTCGCAGAGGTCGGCCGGGCGGACGGGGCGGTCGCCCACCACCGCGTGGACCTCGGCGTGCACGCGCTTCTCCACCTCGGGGTGACGGCCGAGTTCGTGGAAGATCCAGGCCAGGGTGGTCGCCGAGGTCTCCGTACCGGAGAACATGATGGCGATCGCCTCGTCCCGTACCTGCTCGGGGCTCATCGTCGCGCCCGTTTCGGCGTCCACGCTGGACAGGAGCAGTGAGAGCAGGTCGTGACGGTCCTCCTGCGCGGCGCCGTCCCCTCCCGCTCCCGCCGTTCCGTACTGCGCGATCACCTGGTCGATGATCTGGCGCAGGCGGGCGGCGGCCGTGTCGAACCGCCGGTTGAGCGGGATCGGCAGCCGGTCCAGCGACTTGGGCATGACCGCGCGCAGGAGCATGCCCTCCAGGACGACGGGCAGCGAGCGGTGCACCTCGGCGACGGCGGGCCGGCTCAGGTCCCCGGAGAAGATCATCTCGGCGACCGAGGACAGCGCGTACTGGCGTGTCTCGGTGACCATCGAGACTTCGCGGCCCGCCGTCCACGACGCGGACATAGCCTCCGCCTGCCGGCACATCACCTCGGTGTACTCGGCGATGTGGTTCCGGTGGAAGGCCGGCTGGATCATCCGGCGCTGTTTGCGGTGGAACTCCCCGTCGGTCGTCACGATGCCGTTGCCGAACATCGGGCGGAGCCGGTCGAAGACCCGGCCGCGGCCGAACCGCTGCGCCTGCTGGACCAGTACGGCGTGGACGTGGTCGGGGCTCGTGAGGACGTGGACGGGCCACGTGCCGATGTCGAGCCGCACGACCTCGCCGTGGTCCCGCAAGGACTCCAGGAACGCGATCGGCTGCCGCCACAGTTGCAGCGCGTGGCCCAGGAGCGGTAACCGTCCCGGAACGACAGGGGCGTTGACGACGGGGCCGGGGTGTTCCGCTCGCTCCATGGACCGACTCCCTGTCATGCCACCGAAACCAGGCCCGGGCGGATGTACTCGGACTCCAGCCCGGCCGCGAACCGTTCGTCGCTGTACCGGGTGCACTCGTAACGCTGCCACAGATCCGCGCCGATCATCCAGTCCTCGTAGCTCCGCACGCATCGGGACACCGCGGCGCGCAGCGACGGGTCCGTCTCCCCGCGGGCGTCCAGGGCCTGGAGCAGGAGCCGCTGTGCGGCCAGGAACTCGTCTATGCGGACCTGGATGCGGTCCTCGACCGTGCGGACCGCGTCGGGAAGCGAGCACCGTTCCCAGGAGGATATGAGGGAGACGAGGTTGTTGTTGTCGCCGCAGGAGTGCTCCTTCGGCAGCGAGAACACGTCGTTCCCCCACGAGATGACGTCCACGGCGCTCGCCACGACCTCCTGGAACTCGGGGAGGTCGTGGATGCGTTGCGGCAGGTCGATGCCCAGCCCGGCCTCCACCATGTCCATCATCGGCAGCATCTGGGAACTGTGCCGGCGCATGAGGATGTAGTCCTGGACCGCGGGGCGCCCTCCGGGCCCGCGGTTGCCCGCCTCCTGGTCCAAGGAGCGCAGCATGAGCGGCACATGGGAGCGGTAGCGGGCCGCGGTGCCCTCGGACATCCCGGCCAGGATGCGGTCGCAGAGGTCGATGAACCCGGTCACCAGCGGATTGGCCGGCGACGACGCGCTGCCGCTCCTTCCCGTCTCCAGGTATCCGGTGATCGCCGCGGTGACGGGGCCCCAGGCAGCCACCTCACCGGTTCTGATGAGGTGGTCGTGCTGGTCGTCCAGGACGAACGACCAGGCCATCCACTCGGCGAGCAGGACGATCCTCTCGTACGGGACCTCGCCGCTCACCCGGCCCGCGAGGTGGCCGAATCCGATCCCCGCGAACTGCTCGACGGCGTCGGTGACGAGTTCGTGGCGGACCACCCACGAGGTGGCCTCGGCGTTGGCCTGTGCGGCCTGAGGATGCTTGGAGTTCCCGAACGGAAGGTGAAAATCGGGAACAGAGAAAGAGTTGAGCTGGGTCATTGATCCCCCGTAAAGAGTCTACTTCGCCAATACCCGCTCAATTCGCGATCGCGATTGTCGCGACGCTTCGGGACACACCCCCTCTGCTGCACCTTCGTCGCAGCGGCACGCTGCGGCTCCTGGAATGAACCGATCGCGGAGCGACCAGATTCCGCCGACGCACGACCACATCAAGCCACCCATGCAGTAATTAACTCTCAGGGTGCAGCGCACTGTCAATGTAGGGCGAGTGGAGACACTGAATTAATCCGGAAAATTCCGAAAGTGTATTCGCTCAGAATATGCAAAGCGCATAGTCGGCGCCGCGTGGGGCGTCCGGACAGGCGCCGGCGGGGGTACGGGCCCTCCTCGGAAGGGGAGTTGTCGGCGAACGTGCGCGCCGCAGAGCCGGCCGTAGACCTCTTCCAGCCACGGGTGCGTACACCGGAAACGGTGCATCCAGGGGGGTGTTGCTCCTGCCGGGGCCGAACTCGTCCGCGCAGCGGCCCTGTTCGCATGCGGGACGGGCCGTGCGCAGTCCGGAAACGGCCGGGAACGCACAGCGGCGGGCGAGTGGCCGAAGAGCGCCGTGGAAGTGACCGGCGCTGCCTACACTGCGGGTGGACACGGTCGTCCGGGCAGGGGTGGAACATGCGCGAGTCCGATCCGGCAGACCTGGGCGACGGCTGTGAGGCCGATGTCCTGGGCGCCTACCTGGAGGTCCTGCGGGCGCGGCTGAACGGGGAGCGGTTCGAAGCGCTCATCCGCGCGGTCCAGCTCACCTGCGCCCTGCTGGGAGACGGCCGCCGGCCGGTCCTGGAGGTCCCCGGAGAGAGCGACCTCGCCCCCGACCTGCAGTGCGAGTACCTGTCCCTGATGGCGGTGATGATCACGGGCCACCTCGACCACCGCCTGGTCGAACTCGCCGCCCCCGACGGCGCCCGGGGCTGGGCCGTCGTGGAGAACATCCGCTCCCGTCAGGCGCGCGAGGCCGACCGGGCGTGGATCGAGAAGGAACTGGAAGGCATCGTCCGCGCCGGCGACGCAACGCCATCGTGACGTCCCCGGCGGGCAGGAGCGGACGGGCTGTTCGTACACTCGTGCGGTGAGTGGCGTGAGGTGTACGTACTGCGGGGCCGTCGGGCTCGAACCCGGATTCGTGGAGGACAGCGGCGAAGGGGCCCGCGGCTATGCCCGGTGGATCGCCGGGCCCTTGGAGCGCGGGTTGTTCGGCGGGGCGAAGCGGATGGGGAGGCCCCGCCGGCAGATAGAGGCCTTCCGCTGTCAGCGGTGCGGTCACGTGGAGCTCTTCGCCACTCACCCCGTCTGAGCGTCAGGGTTGGACGCGGATGCGGACGCGGACGCGGGTTCCGGCCGGGCAGGTGTGCCGGCGCAGCGGAGGCTGTCGGCGGTGACGGGGGCGCCGTCGGCGACGTTGCGGTCGTAGGTGACGGGCTTGACCCGGACGGGCTCGGTTCCGACCGTCACGTCGAAGAACTTGTCGTCCTTCGGGACCGCGCGCAGGCGGGAGCCGGGCAGGGCGGCCGCGAGGGTGGCGGCGTCCTCCTCCAGGCCCGCCGGGTAGCTGATGACGGGCGGCCCGCCGGGGCGTACCGCGGGCGCGGACTGCGAGGTGTCGGTGACGGCGAACCCGCTGCCGCGCAGGGCCCCGGCCACCGCGCTGTCGTCCACACGGACCGCGATGCCGGCCGGGTTGGTCGAGGCGGGGTTCTCCGGGACAGGCTGGATGCGGGTGTCGCCGGTGATGGGACGGTCCGCGCGCAGCGCCTCCCAGAGCGCCGCGGATCGCGGCTCGTCCCACACCAGCGTGGAGCCCACACCGGGAACGCGGTGGTCGAAGAGCCGGATCGGTACGGTCGCGAACTCGGTGCGGTCCGCACGCAGCCGGCCGAGCGCCCAGCCGATGCGGACCAGGTCCCGCAGGCCGGTGCCCTCGTCGGTGCGTACGGACTTCAACAGGGCCCGGGCGGTGCGCGCCGTGTTCACGGGGCCGTCCAGCGCGCCCTCGGCGGTGAGCCGGGCCAGCAACCCGGTGACCACGCGCTGCTGGCGCCGGACCCGGCCGAGGTCCCCGGGCCGCTGGTTGACGTGCCGGGCCCGGACGTAGCGCAGGGTGCGGTTTCCGTCGGTGTGGTGGACACCGGTGCCGATGTCGAGACCGGAGTTCTCGTCCTGGAGGGGCCTGTCCGTGCACACGGTCGCACCGCCGAGGTTGTCGACGGCCTGCTCGAAGCCGGTGAAGCCCGTTTCCAGGTAGTGGTCGACGCGCAGGCCGGTGACCTTCTCGACGGTGCGCACCGTCAGCGGGCCGCCGCCGAGCGCGTACGCGCCGTTGATCTTGCCGAGGCGGGGCGGGCCGCTCGGGCCGGTGGCGCCCGCCGTACCGGCGTACTCGACGTAGGAGTCGCGCGGGATGGAGACGACGCTCGCGCGCCGACGGTCCCGCGACAGGTGCACGAGCATCATCACGTCGGTGCAGTTGCATCCCTTGCCGCCCACGTGGAGCCTCTGCTTCTCGGCGGAGGAGAGGCCGGCGCGGCTGTCGATGCCGACGACCAGGATGTTCGTGCCCCGGCCGTGGCTCGGGACCGTGCGGTCGGCCGATACGGCCTGCTGGCCGGGGAACGAGCCGGATCCCAGGGCCGCCAGCAGGGCAAGGGCAACAGTGAGACGACGCAACGCACACCCCATAAGTCGGCAAACCGGAACAGAACCGGAGGTTAGTGGGTGGGTGTGCGCGCCATGGGACTACGCGCCGGGACGGGCCGCGCCCGCCCCCGTCCGGCAGCGGGAGGTCCTTGTAGGTTCTGCCCCATGACCCTCACCACCCCGCCGCGGCCGCTGGACGTCGAGGCCCTGTTCCCGGATCTGGCCGCCCACCGGGGTACGGCAACGCGGCTGCACCCCCGCGCCGGTTCCCCGGGGGCGGGCGACAGCCACGTGGGCGGGCCGCTGCTGTGGCCCGCCGACGAGCCGTGGCCGACATGCGACGAGCCGCACGAACACAGCGGGCCGCTGCTCGCCGTCGCCCAGCTCTACAGCCGGGACGTCCCGGACCTGCCCGCCGGTCCCGACGGCTGCGATCTGCTCCAGGTGTTCTGGTGCCCCTTCGACCGCCACGGTCCCACAGGTCACGGCATGCACGTGCGGCTGCGCTGGCGCCGGTCCGCAGAGGTCCGCGAGGCCTTGGCGGAGCAGCCGCGGGCGACGGTCGTCGGCTTCGACGGCTACGTGCCGAACCCGTGTGTGCTGCACCCGGAGCGGGTCACCGAGTACCCCTACATCGAGCTGCTGACCGGAGAGCTCGGTGAGCGCGTCGAGGAATGGGAAGACGCCCAGGAGGAGGCCGCGTACGAGGAGGCCGCAGACGAGGAGGCCTCCGACGGGGAGGACGAGGACTCCTCCGCGTGGCCGAGCTACCAGAGCGACCTGTCCATCGCCCCCGGCTGGAAGGCCGGAGGGCACGCCGCGTGGAACGTCACGGGCCCCGGGACGATGGACTGCCGCGGCTGCGGCCACGGAATGGAGCTTCTCCTGACGATCGATACGTACGAGTGGCGCTCCGACAGCACCAGTTGGCGGCCGGCGCAGCAGGCCGGGGCCGTCCCCGGGACCGACTCGAACCGCCCGACCGGGGTCGCCGTCGGCAACTACGGCAAGCTCAACATCTTCGCCTGCCCCGAGGACCCCGCCCACCCACACGGTTTCGCCGTGCAGTGACCGGTGCCTGCCCGGCGGACCGGCCGGCCGCTCGGACGGCCGGTCAGGATCGGCCCCCGGCGGTGATCTCGTCGCGGATCAGATTGCGGTGCTCCTCGTACAGGAGACGCGCGTCGTCGCTCGCGAGCGCTTCGGTGCCGAGGCCGCACGCGCAGGTGACGACGGCGAGGTCCGATGCGGCCCGCCGGCTATTGCCCTCAGGGGCGGTACAGCCGTCGCCCTTCACGTTCTCGAAGCGGAGGCGGTGGCGGGAGACGGGTGGGCGCCGTTCGTCGGGAGTGACCGTCGAGTCGCCGTAGTCGAGGGTGAACCGGTGTTCGTTCATGCGTCCATCATCGCTTCTCCGACTGGCTCGGCACCGGTTGCGGCGCGCCCCGCGCACACCGTCGCCGGGGAGCGGCCGGGCGCTGCGTTCCCGTATGCGGACGGCGTCGCGACGTAGGCTCGCCCGTATGAGTACTCGTCACCTCGCGCGCACCTGGGAGATCTTCCCCGACAGGGGGTACTCGACGGCCTGGCTCGGCCTCACCGGCAGCCGCCTCGCCGCGCGCGGGCGGTCCGTGGGCCTGGTTCCCGAGCCGTACTGGGTGACGTACTCGCTGGAGACCGCCGACGCGTACGTGACCTCGCGCCTGCACGTCACGGTCGAGACGGCGGCATCGTCCCGGACACTGGACCTGCGCAACGAAGCGGGCCGTTGGACGGCGAACGGCGAGTACCGGCCCGATCTCGACGGCGCCCTCGACTGCGACCTGGGCCTGTGCCCGGTGACCAACACCATGCCCGTACTCCGTCACGGCCTCCACCGGCAGCCCGGAACCGCCCCGCACCACTTCCTGATGGCCTGGGTCTCCGTCCCCGGCCTCGACGTCAGCGCGAACCGGCAGACGTACACGCACCTCGCCCGCGCCGAGCACGGCGCGCGCATCCGCTACGAGTCCGGCGACTTCCGCAGCGACGTCGAGTTCGACGACGACGGGCTGGTACTGGACTACCCGCTCCTGGCGACGGCGCTCACCCGCTGACGCCCGCGCCGCGGGGCGGCTGCCGGGTTCGCGAGGCGACTCCCGCGTACGCGAGGCGGCGCGCGCGGGTGTGAAGCGGCGCGCGTGGGTGTGAGGGGCGCGCGAAGGGCCGGATGCGCCCGATCCGGAAAATTTCCGGACAGCGGCGTGCACGAACGGGCGCTTTCTTCGATGGGGTGGTCCGTAGGGGGCGCTCGACGCTCCACAGCTGCCGCGCCCGGGGGCAGGCACGCCCGTTTCGCACACGCCATTTGAAGGGTTTCCGCCGACGTGAATGTTGCCGAGATCGCCGCCCTCGTGCTGATAGACGCCACCGTGTCCCGGGTGTTCGCCGTTGATGTCAGCTGTGGAGGAGTGCATGAGTGAGGGCGAGTTCGACCCATCCGGAGACCGGGCGGTCTCCAGCGAGCTGGTGGGGGTGCTGCCGGTGGACTTCACCGCCTTCCACTCCCAGCACCACCGGGCCTACCTGCGCTACGCCCATCTTCAGCTGGGCGGCCGCAAGGACGCCGAGGACGTGGTCGACGACGTCTTTACCTTTCTGCTCAAGGTGTGGCCGCACGCCCTGAAGGAGGCAAGCCTGCACGCCTTCGCCTGGGCCGCGCTGCGGGAGCACGTCGAGCGGCGCATGGCCGCCCTGAACCGGCCGGTGGCGATGGTGGAGACGGCCTGGTTCGCGGCTCTGCGCCGTTCCTCCCGGGAACGGCTGGAGCTGCTGGAGTCCAAGCTCGGCCTGTACTCGGCCATCGCCGACCTGCCCGAGCGTCACTACGACGTGGTGCTGCTGGCTTTCCTGCTGGGCAACGAGTACGACACGGTCGCCCGGATGATGGGCATCGCCCCCGCGACCGTCCGCTCGCACATCCGCGGCGCACGCCGAACCCTGTCCCGCAAGCTCGGGGTGGACTGGATCCCGGGAGAGGAGAAGGCCCAGTGAGCGATATGACACGCGACCGCGACATGGAGTTGTGCGAACTGGACGCGGCCCTGGAGAACGCGACGGTACTGGCGGAGGAGTACGCCGGATACGACGAGTACGCCGCCCGCCGCCGGATCGCCCGCCGCGTCGTGGCCGACCGCGCCCGCCAGACGAAGGCCTGCGCGGGGGGCGCCGCGCCGCTGCCCGGACAGGGGACCTCGGTGTCGGCCGATCGCCTGGTGCTCGACGCCGCCTGCCATGTACGGGCCGCGAGGAGCCTGGAGGACCTGACCCGCCGCCTCGTGGAGAACAGGGCCTTCGCCCAGCTCGCCCTGGCCGCCGGATCCTGGCCCCACAGCATGGAATCGGCGCTGCTCTTCGGCAGCCTCCTGCACCTGGCCGGCAAGACGGAGGGGGCGCAGTTCTGGTTCCGTTACGCGGCCGGAGCCGATTCGCGGACCGGTGCCCACTGCCTCTACCTCCACCACCTCGCCCGCGCCGAGGTCGCCACCGCCCGCCACTGGAAGCGCCAGGCCGGGCTGCTGCCCGCGGACGAAGGCCTGTCCGCGTTGCCCGGGATCCCCGATGACCTGGAGGACGCGCTCGGGGCATCGGTCATCTGGAGCACCCCGCCCATCACCACCCAGGACCTCACCACCCTCGCGGGCGGTCCCGGATGCTGCGGGCACACCGGCTACCGGCTCCCCGTACAGCTGCGCGGGGCCGTCACCGCACTGCTGTGCTCGGTGGACCCGGACCTCGGCGAGGTCTTTCACCCGGGCCCGCACGTCGCGGTCGCCGTCGCCCAGCACGCCCGGCTCAATCCCCTGCGCCTGACCGACGAGGCGAACGCGTGGGCGCACGAGGCACTCAAGCCGCCCCGCCCGACCCAGGCCGGACGCAGGTTCCCCGAGGGACGGCCGGCGTCCGCCGCGCTCGAATCCGTTCACCAGGCCTTGCGTGTCCTGGAGATCATCAACCGCCACTCGGGCGGCGTGAGCCTGACGCAGGTCGCCCGTGAGACGAAACTGCCCCGGTTGGTGCTGGCCCGGGTGATGGAGCGGCTGACCGGGGCGAACCTCGCCACCGCGATCGGGCCGGGCGCGTACGTGGCGGGTGGGGCCCTGTTGCCGACCGGTGCGGTGAACGCGGACCGGCGCGGGCAACTCCACGAGGCCCTGGTGTGGGTGAGGGACGCGGTCGGCGCCGCCGTCTACGTGGCCCGGTACACCGATGGCGACATTTCCATCACCCAGTATGCCGACGGCCCGGCCACACCGCTGGTGGAGGAATGGGTGGACTTCAGGACGGCGGCGCACGCCTCCGCCGTCGGCAAGGCGTTGCTGACGCAGCTCGACCACGAGGGCCGACGGGACCACCTGTCCCGGCACGGGGCCGTCCGGTTCACCTCCCACACCATCACCAGCCACCAGACGCTCTTCCACCAGCTCGACGCACGCGAGCCCGACCAACCCCTGCTGGACGTGCAGGAATACGCGCTGGGCACGGTGTGCGCCGCGGTCCCCATCACCGCCGGCCGGAACGCCGAGTGCCTCGCCCTGTCGCTCCCCGCCCCGGATCCGTACCGTCTCCAGCAGGCCGCGCGGATCCTGCAGAGCGAGGCCGCCACCGTGCTGCTCGCCCTCGTCGTGGCCGGCAGCGCCCCGAGCCGGACAGCCCGCGCGGGCGAGCCGGGGAGCGGCCTCCTGGCCACGGTCTTCTAGGCCGAGAGAAGGACAGGCCCGCCGCGAACGCGTGACGGGCCGTCCGCTGTTCAGCCAGGCGGACGCCCGCCCGGGACACGGCGGCTCGGGGTGCGCCGTCCGCCCGGATGGGGGAAGCTGGGCATGGCCGAGCAGCGTGGACGGTGGGACAGACGAGGAGGGTCTCGTGGTGACTTCAGGAGACGGCCGGCTCGCCAGTGCACCCCGCCCCAGGGTGCGGACGGCCACCTTGTTGTGCGCGGCAGTGGCCCTCGTGGCGGCCGCCGTTCCGGCCTCCGCGCAGCCGGGGGCCGCACCGGCCCCGACCCCGAAGCCGGGAACGGTCGTGGTCGCCGACTGCTTCGACCAGGCCCAGGTGCGACCGGAGGAATACCTGCTGGCCTGCGGGGACGGCAACAACCGCCTCGTGGAGCTGCGCTGGGACACCTGGGGGCAGCGGACCGCGACGGCCACCGGTACCGACATGGTGAACGACTGCAGCCCCAACTGCGCCGCAGGCCGCTTCCACCCCTACCCGGTGACCGTGACCCTGAGCAAACCGCAGCCCTGGCCGGAACGCGACCATGTCCGGCGCTTCACCATGATCCGGCTCGTCTACCCCGACAACGCGCCGTACCCGGACGCGAAGAAGGACGTGTCGTACAAGCTCGTGTACTGACGGCGCGGCCGCGAGGCGGCGCAGCAGTCAGGCCGATGGGCGCTGGGGGCTCATCACGGTGAAGAGGGCGCCCTCGGGGTCGCCGAGGGTCACCGAGCGCTCGGCGCTCGTCGTACGGACGGGACCGGCGATCCGGCCGCCCAGTGCGGTGGCGGCGTCCGCCGCACGCTCCAGATCGGGTACGTGGAAGTGGACGTGCCAGCGGGGGCGGACCAGCGGGTCGGGGGCCTCCTCCAGAGCGCCACCGTTGATCCGCGCGACGGTTTCGTGACCGTGCCGCAGCACGACGTGGTCGTGCTCGTAGGAGACGGTGCACGAGCCGGGCCGCTCGGCGGCCCAGTCGAGGACCTCGCCGTAGAAGATGGCCGCGGCGAACGCGTCGCGCGTACGCAGTTCCAGCCACGCCGGAGCGCTTCCCCGGCCCACCGCCCAGTCCGGGATGACCTCGCCCTGCCAGAAGCCGAAGACGGCCCCGGCGGGGTCCGCTGCCAGGGCGGCCCGCCCGGTGCCGAAGGCGAGAGGGCCGACGGCCATGGTCGCGCCGCGTTCGCGGATGCGCGCGGCGGTGGCGTCGGCGTCGTCGACGGCGAAGTACGGCGTCCACGCCACCGGCACACTGAGGCCCTCGGCCAGCGCGCCCATGCCCGCGACGGGAGTTCCGTCGCGCAGGGCGACCGTGAAACCGTCACCGATGCGCGTGCTGCGGAATTCCCAGCCCAGCACGGCGCCGTAGAACCGCCGGGCGGAGTCCAGATCCCGAGTCATCAGGCTGACCCAGCACGGTGCACCAAAGAGTTCATGGCTCGACGTCGACACAGCTGTCAGCCTCATCTGCAGGTCGCAGGGCGGGGGACTTCCTCACCGTAGCTCCGGCGCGGGCGACCGGCCGCGAGGCTCGGCCCGCACCGTCCTCGGCGCCTCCCAACGGCTCCCGCCGGGCGAGCCGTTGATGCGGAGCCGGCCCTGGCGCCGGCCGTGCCGTGCCCTGTGGCGGCGCGTGCCGCGCGTGCAGCGGGCGGGTGATACGACGCGGTCACCGCTCTACTCGGCGATCTCCGTCCGCTCCCACCACTCGTACACGGGCAGCTCGCCCTCCGGTCCGGCCCGGTGCCGCGACGTGGGCCTGAAGTGCTCGTATCCGCCGAGGTGCGGGATCTTCAGGTCTTCTCCGGGGGCGGGGGCCGGGACGATCCGCTCGCGCAGGTCGTCCGGGCCGCCTTCAAGCGCTGCCTTGTCTGCCATGTCTCCAGTCTTCCGACCTGCGGGACCGCCCGCATGTCGAATCAGGCCTGCTGGGCGCTGATGTTGACCATCCAGGTGATGCCGAAGCGGTCCGTGCACATGCCGAAGACGTCGCCCCACATCTGCTTGTCCAGCGGGACCGCGACCGTGCCGTCGGCGGAGAGACCGTCCCAGTAACCGCGCAGTTCGCCGGCGTCGTCACCGCTCAGGCTCACCGCGATGTTGTTCCCGGGCTTGTGCGTCGTTCCCGGTGGGTTGTCGGCAGCCATCAGGGTGAATCCGCTGTCGGTCTCGAGGATGCCGTGCATGATCCTTTCAGCGGCCTCGCCGGGAGGCCCTCCGGCGTTCCCGGCCTCCTGCCCGCCGAAGTCACCGTACGTGTTCAGCGTGAGGATGCCGCCGAAGGTCCTCTTGTAGAACTCCATGGCCTGGCGGGCGTTGCCGTCGAAGCTGATGTAAGGATTAAGTCGAGAAGGCATGACATTCCCCTTTCCTCATGAGATGTCAGTTCTCGCAGACTAGGCGATGCGCAATACCGTTCCTTCCCAGCCACGCGCAAGGGTTCAACCGGAAAATCCTTGACGACGCACTAGACTGGAGGGCTGTTTGGCGCTGGACCGGAACAACCTGGGCAAACCCGGGCTCCGCCCGGCGACCCGGAGGTTTTCCGGAAACGAGACACGAGGGCCGATGGCAGCCACACCTGAGCGTGGTGAACTCACTCTGCTCGACGAGGGTGAGACGCACCGGGAGACGCACGAGGAGTCGTACGAGGGGACGTACGAGGAGTCCGGCAAGTCCGCCCGGTTGTCCGCCGGGCCCGCCGCCCCGCCGCGTACCCTCGTCGACGTCTTCGAGGCCTCCGTACGGGAGTACCCCGACGAGCTCGCCCTGGACGACGGCTCCGCCCGGCTGACCTACCGGACACTGGCCGTCGAGGTCGAGCGCCGTCGGCGCGCCCTCGCGGCCGCCGGAGTGGGGCTCGGTGACCGGGTCGGCGTACGCGTGCCGTCCGGGACCAACGAGCTGTACGTGGCCATCCTCGCCGTCCTCGCCGCAGGTGCCGCCTACGTGCCCGTCGACGCCGAGGACCCGGACGAGCGCGCCGAGCTGGTCTTCGGCGAGGCCGGGGTGCGGGCCGTGCTGGGCGCCGGAGCGCGCATCGACACCACCGGCCACGCGGACGCCCGTACCCCTTCCGCCGCGCGGCCCGGCCCCGAGCACGACGCCTGGATCATCTTCACCTCCGGCTCCACCGGCAAGCCCAAGGGCGTCGCCGTCAGCCATCGCAGCGCCGCCGCCTTCGTGGACGCCGAAGCCGCGCTGTTCCTCGCCGAGGAGCCGATCGCACCCGGCGACCGGGTCATGGCCGGACTGTCCGTGGCCTTCGACGCCTCCTGCGAGGAGATGTGGCTGGCCTGGCGCCACGGAGCCTGCCTCGTGCCCGTACCCCGCTCCCAGGTGCGCAGCGGCGCCGACCTCGGTCCCTGGCTGGTGGAACAGGAGATCACCGTGGTCTCCACGGTGCCGACACTGGCCGCGCTCTGGGAGCCGGACGACCTGGGTGAGGTCCGGCTGCTGATCTTCGGCGGCGAGGCCTGCCCGCCCGAGCTGACCCAGCGCCTGGTCACCGAGGGCCGCGAGGTCTGGAACACGTACGGCCCCACCGAGGCCACCGTCGTCGCCTGCGCCTCGCTGCTGACCGGCGAGGAGCCGATCCGGATCGGCCTTCCGCTGAACGGCTGGGAACTGGCCGTGGTCGACGAGTCCGGTGAGCCGGTGCCGATGGGCGGCAGCGGCCAGCTCGTGATCGGCGGCGTCGGCCTGGCCCGCTACCTCGACCCCGAGAAGGACGCCGAGAAGTACGCCCCACTGGAATCCCTCGGCTGGGAGCGCGCCTACCGCAGCGGTGACCTCGTCCGCGCGGAACCGGAGGGGCTGGTCTTCCTCGGCCGCGGCGACGAGCAGATCAAGCTGGGCGGCCGCCGGATCGAGCTGGGCGAGGTGGATTCCGCACTGCAGGCCCTGCCCGGCGTCGCCGGCGCCGCCGCCGCCGTGCGCACGGCGCGCAGCGGCAACCAGCTGCTCGTCGGCTACCTGGTCACCCAGGAGGGCTGGGACCGCGCGGCGGCCGTGGAGCGGCTGCGCGCCGAGCTGCCCGCCGCCCTCGTACCGCTGCTCGCGCCGGTCGACGAGCTGCCGACCCGTACCTCCGGCAAGGTGGACCGGGACGCGCTGCCCTGGCCGCTGCCCGAACTGGAGACCACCGGCCCAGTCGAACAACTGTACGGAACCGAGGCCTGGCTCGCCGAGCAGTGGAGCGAGACCCTCGGCGTGGCCGTCACCGGCGCCGCCGACGACTTCTTCGCGATCGGCGGCAACAGCCTCGCCGCCGCCCAGCTCACCACCCGGCTGCGCACGCGCTACCCGAGCGCGGCGGTGCTCGACATCTACCAGCAGCCCACCCTGCGCAAGCTGGCCCGGCGGCTGGAGAAGTCCGTACAGGACGACGGCGCGGCCCGGACCATCCTCCCGGTCCCGCTGCGGTCCAAGGTGATCCAGTCGCTCCTGCTGCTCCCGCTGTTCACCCTGGTCGGCCTGCGCTGGACCGTGGCGCTGCTGGCCCTGGGCAACGTGCTGCACCTGTTCGGGCCCTTTCCGTGGGCGCCGACCGCCTCCTGGTGGCTGGTCGCCGCCGGCGTGGTGCTGCTCTTCAGCCCGCCGGGCCGCCTCGCGATCGCGGCCGGCGGCGCTCGCCTGCTGCTGCGCGGGGTGAAGGCGGGACGCCACCCCCGCGGCGGAAGCGTCCACCTGAGGCTGTGGACGGCCGAGCGGCTGGCGGAGTACGTCGGCGCGACCTCACTCACCGGGTCCTGGCTGGAGCGCTACGCACGCGCTCTCGGTGCCAAGATCGGCCCCGAGGTGGACCTGCACTCGCTGCCCCCGGTCACGGGCATGCTCAAGCTCGGCCGCGGCTGCGCCGTCGAGTCCGAGGTGGACCTCTCCGGGCACTGGCTGGACGGCGACCGCCTCGAAATCGGCCCGGTCAAGGTCGGCGCGGGCGCCGTGGTCGGCACCCGCAGCATCCTCTTCCCCGGCGCGCGCGTCGGCAAGCGCGCCGAGGTGGCCCCCGGCTCCGCCGTGGTCGGCCAGATCCCCACAGGCCAGCGCTGGGCCGGAGCGCCCGCCGGCAAGCTGGGCAGGGCCAAGCGGAACTGGCCCAAGGAACGCCCGCCGCGCGGGCTCCCCTGGCGGGCCGCATACGGGGCGGCCGGCTTCGGCCTCACGGCCCTGCCCGTGCTCGCCACCCTGCCCGCCCTGCTCGTGCTGAGCCGGTTCGTGCCGGCCGACGCGAGCCTTGCCGACGCCCTGCGCGGGGCGCTGCTCGCCGTGGTGCCCGGGGCGCTCGCGTACGGGTTCGCGTACGCGCTGCTCCTGCTGGTCTCGGTACGGCTGCTGAGCCTCGGGCTGCGTACGGGAAACCATCCGACGCACAGCCGGATCGGCTGGCAGGCCTGGACGGTCACCCAGCTGATGGACCTGTCCAGGGAAACCCTCTTCCCGCTGTACGCCGGGCTGATCACACCGGTGTGGCTGCGGCTGCTCGGCATGAAGATCGGCCGCGGCGCGGAGGTGTCCACCGTGCTCGCGCTGCCGAGCCTCACCACCGTCGGCGAAGGCGCCTTCCTCGCCGACGACACCCTGACCGCCCCGTACGAACTGGGCGGCGGCTGGATGCGGATCGGACACTCCGAGATCGGCCGCCGGGCCTTCCTCGGCAACTCCGGAATGACCGCGCCGGGCCGCAACGTACCGGACGACGGGCTGGTCGGCGTGCTGTCCGCCACCCCGAAGAAGGCCAAGAAGGGCAGCTCGTACCTGGGCCTGCCGCCGGTCCGGCTGCCGCGTTCCGCCTCGGATGCCGACCGGAGCCGGACGTACGACCCGCCCGCGCGGCTGCTGTGGGCGCGCGGACTGGTGGAGCTGTGCCGACTCGTCCCGGTGTTCTGCTCGGCCGCCCTGGCCGTGCTGACCGTGGCGGCGCTCTGCGCGCTGATCACGGCGAGCGGCCTGGGGATCTGGGGAGCGGCGCTGCTGTCCGGAGCGACCCTGCTCGCCGCCGGTGCGGCCGCGTGTGCGGTCGCCGTGACCGCGAAGTGGCTGCTGGTGGGCCGGCACCGAACGGGGGAGCACCCCCTGTGGAGCGGCTTCGTATGGCGCAACGAGCTGGCCGACACCTTCGTCGAGGTACTGGCCGTGCCGTGGCTGGTCGGATCGGTGCCCGGTACGCCGCTGCTGGCCCTGTGGCTGCGCGGACTCGGGGCGCGGATCGGCCGGGGCGTGTGGTGCGAGAGCTACTGGCTGCCCGAGACGGACCTGGTGGTGCTGGGCGACGCCGTCAGCGTGAACCGTGGCTGTGTGCTCCAGACCCACCTCTTCCATGACCGGATCTTGAGGACGGATACTGTGGTTCTCCGTGAGGGCGCCACCCTGGGCCCGGGCGGAATCGTCCTGCCCGGGAGCACGGTCGGGGCCCGCAGCACACTGGGTCCCGCGTCACTCGTGATGGCCGGGGAATCCGTCCCCGCCGACACCCGCTGGCTGGGCAATCCGATCGAGGCGTGGCGGTCCTGAGAACGGCGGCCCGTCCTCGACAGAACCAGCACGTCGTACGAGCACAGCGCAGGGAGCGGAAGCGGCAGTGAGCGGCCAGAAGACAGCGGCATCGGACCCGTACTTTCCGGCCAACGGAGACCCCCGTTACCGCGTGCACCGGTACGAACTCGCTCTGGAATACCGTCCCGGCCCCAACCGGCTCGCCGGGTCGGCCCGGCTCAGCGCGATCGCCGGGCGGGCGCCCCTCACCGAGTTCCACCTCAACCTGGCCGAGTTCAAAGTGGGCCGGGTGCTGGTGAACGGCCGGGCCCCGCACTACGCGCACCGGGGCGGCAAACTCCGTATCCGGCCGGCCAAGCCGCTTCCGGCGGGCGCCGCCTTCACCGTGGAGGTGCACTGGGCGGGCAACCCCAAGCCGGTGCGGAGCCCGTGGGGCGGCCTCGGCTGGGAGGAACTGACCGACGGGGCGCTGGTCGCCAGCCAGCCGGTCGGCGCGCCCTCCTGGTATCCGTGCAACGACCGTCCCGCCGACAAGGCCTCGTACCAGATCTCCGTCAACACGCCCTCCGCCTACACGGTGGTGGCCTGCGGCCGGCTGCTCACCCGGACGACGAAGGCCAGTACCACCACCTGGGTGTACGAGCAGTCCGCGCCGACCTCCAGCTACCTGGTCGGCCTGTCCATCGGCATGTACCAGACGGTGCTGCTCGGCGATCCCGGGCTCGGTGGCGTTGCGCAGAGCGCCCACGTGCCGGCGCACCTGCTGCCGCGGTTCTCCCGCGACTTCGCCCGGCAGCCCGCGATGATGCAGCTGTTCGAGGAACTGTTCGGGCCCTATCCCTTCGGCGAGTACGCGGTGGTCGTCGCCGACGAGGAACTCGACGTCCCCGTGGAGGCCCAGGGCCTCTCCCTGTTCGGCGCCAACCACGTGGACGGCGTACGCGGTTCGGAGCGCCTGATCGCCCACGAGCTCGCGCACCAGTGGTTCGGCAACAGCGTGACCATCGCCGACTGGCGGCACATCTGGCTGAACGAGGGCTTCGCGAAGTACGCGGAATGGCTCTGGTCGGAGCGCTCCGGCGGACGCACCGCGCACGAGCTGGCGGCCGCCGCACACCGGCTGCTCGCCTCGCAGGCACAGGACCTGCACGTGGTCGACCCGGGCCGCAAGCTGATGTTCGACGACCGCCTGTACCAGCGCGGGGGGCTCGCCGTGCACGCGATCCGCTGCGCCCTGGGCGACGGCGCGTTCTTCCGCATGCTGCGTGACTGGGCCACCATCCACCGCCACGGAGTGGTGACCACCGCCGGCTTCACCAACCATGTGGTCCGGTACGCGGCCACGCCGATGGACGACGTGTTCTCGGCCTGGCTGTACGAGCCGTCCCTCCCGCCGCTGCCCTCGGCGCCCTCGGCGCCCGCGCGGCCGTCGATACCGGCGAGGCCGGAGTACCCGCCCACGAACGGCGGGCCCACGGGCCGGGGCAGGGCTTCCGCGTAGCGGAATTCCGCCGAGGAGGTCCGGGCCGGCCGGCGGGGCCGGCCCGGACCCGCTGATCAGGCGAGGTCGAACCGGTCGAGGTTCATGACCTTGTCCCACGCCGCGACGAAGTCCTTCACGAACTTCTGCTTCGCGTCATCGCTCGCGTAGACCTCCGCGAGCGCGCGCAGCTCGGAGTTCGACCCGAAGACGAGGTCGGCACGGGTGCCCGTCCACTTGACCTCGCCCGTGGCGGCGTCGCGGCCCTCGAAGGTGTTCGCGTCCCCGGACGTTGCCGTCCACGCCGTGCCCAGGTCGAGCAGGTTGACGAAGAAGTCGTTCGTCAGGGACCCGGGGGTCGTGGTGAAGACACCGTGCGCGGACTGCTGGTGGTTCGCGCCGAGGACGCGCAGGCCACCGATGAGGACCGTCAGCTCGGGGGCGCTCAGGGCCAGCAGGTTCGCCCGGTCGAGCAGCAGGTACTCGGCAGGCAGCCGGTTGCCCTTCCCGAGGTAGTTGCGGAACCCGTCGGCGGTCGGCTCCAGCGCGGCGAAGGACTCCACGTCGGTCTGCTCCTGCGAGGCGTCCGCGCGGCCCGGTGCGAAGGGGACCGTGATCTCGGAGCCGGCGTCCTTGGCGGCCTGCTCGACGGCCGCGCCGCCGGCCAGCACGATGAGGTCGGCGAGCGAGATCCGCTTGCCGCCGGTCTGCGCGGCGTTGAAGGCTTCCTGGATCCCCGTCAGGGTCCGCAGGACGGTGGCGAGCTCGTCGGGCTCGTTGACCTCCCACCCGCTCTGCGGCTGGAGGCGGATGCGCGCACCGTTGGCGCCGCCGCGCTTGTCGCTGCCGCGGAAGGACGAGGCCGCCGCCCACGCGGTGGAGACGAGCTGGGACACCGACAGGTCCGACGCGAGGATCCGGCTCTTGAGGGAGGCGATGTCCGCGGCGTCGACGAGCTCGTGCGTGACGGCGGGCAGGGGGTCCTGCCACAGGAGCGTCTCGGCCGGGACCTCGGGGCCGAGGTAGCGCACGACCGGGCCCATGTCGCGGTGGGTCAGCTTGAACCACGCGCGGGCGAAGGCGTCCGCGAACTCGGCGGGGTCCTCGTGGAAGCGCCGCGAGATCTGCTCGTAGGCCGGGTCGAACCGCAGCGACAGGTCGGTGGTGAGCATCGTCGGGGCGTGGCTCTTCGACGGGTCGTGGGCGTCGGGCACGGTGCCCGCCCCGGCGCCCTCCTTCGGCCGCCACTGGTGGGCGCCGGCGGGGCTCTTGAACAGCTCCCACTCGTAGCCGAACAGGATGTCGAAGAAGCTGTTGTCCCAGGCGGTCGGGGTGTTCGTCCAGATGCCTTCGAGACCACTGGTGATCGCGTCGGCGCCCTTGCCGGTGCCGTAGGCGTTCTTCCAGCCGAGGCCCTGCTCCTCTATCGAGGCGGCTTCGGGATCGGCGCCGACGTTCTCCGCGGGACCCGCGCCGTGGGTCTTGCCGAAGGTGTGACCGCCCGCGATCAGGGCGACGGTCTCCTCGTCGTTCATCGCCATCCGGCGGAAGGTCTCACGGATGTCGCGGGCCGCGGCGAGCGGGTCCGGGTTGCCGTTCGGGCCCTCGGGGTTGACGTAGATGAGCCCCATCTGGACCGCGCCCAGGGGGTTCTCCAGCTCGCGTTCGCCGGTGTAGCGCTCGTCGTCGAGCCAGGTGGTCTCGGGACCCCAGTAGACGTCCTCGTCGGGCTCCCAGACGTCGGCGCGGCCACCGCCGAAGCCGAAGGTCTCGAAGCCCATCTGCTCCAGGGCGACGTTACCGGTGAGGATCATCAGGTCGGCCCACGAGAGGCTCTGGCCGTACTTCTTCTTGACCGGCCACAGCAGACGGCGGGCCTTGTCGAGGTTGCCGTTGTCCGGCCAGCTGTTCAGGGGGGCGAAGCGCTGCTGGCCGGCCCCGGCGCCGCCGCGGCCGTCGCTGATCCGGTAGGTGCCGGCGCTGTGCCAGGCCATCCGGATCATGAACGGGCCGTAGTGGCCGAAGTCGGCGGGCCACCAGTCCTGCGAGGTCGTCAGCACCTCCGCGATGTCCTGCTTGACCGCCGGGAGATCGAGGGTCTGGAACGCCGCGGCGTAGTCGAACTCCTCGCCGAGCGGGTTGGCGACGGCCGGGTTCTTGGCGAGGATCTTCAGGTTGAGCCGCTCGGGCCACCACTGGCGGTTTCCGCCGCCCTGCGTCGGGTGCGGCGCGCGCCCGTGCGCGACCGGGCAGCCACCTACGCCCTCGGCCTTCGCGTCTACGACGATTGCATCATGGTTCTCGGACATGGGAATCCTTCCGTACCAGGCGGATCGCGGTGTTCAGGAACTGAATGCGGTGGAACAGCCGGGGCTCCGGGCCCCGGCACATGTCCTCGGCCGTGTCGATCTCCTCGACGCCGAGGTGGTCACCGTCCCGGACGGTCTCGAACAAGTGGGACGCGAGCGGCCGTCACCTGCGGCATGCCGGCACCGCTGGGCTCCTCGGCGGTGGTCCGTCACGTCTCTGTCTCCCGCCGCTGTGGAGTCGTCCTGCCTCTTTGCTATCTGTGAAACCGATCCTACGATGGACAGAATCCAAGTCAAGAAGGCCGCCAACCCCATATGCCGTCGGATCCCGGACGTCTGCGCACACACGCCGGGGCATCCCACCGAACCGAAGAGGGGAACCGATATATGAGTGACCTGCTGGAGCGGCTGCGGGGGCGTGGCTGGCGGATGACGTCCCAGCGGCGGGTCGTCGCGGAGGTCCTCGACGGAGAGCACGTGCACCTCACCGCCGACGAGGTGCACGCCCGCGCGGTGCGGCTGCTGCCCGAGATCTCCCGCGCGACGGTCTACAACGCCCTGGGCGAGCTCGTCTCCCTCGGCGAGGTCGTGGAGGTCTCCACCAACGGGCGTGCGAAGCGCTACGACCCGAACGCGCACCAACCGCACCAGCACCTGGTGTGCTCCGACTGCGGCCTCATCCGCGACGTCCGCCCGGCCGGCGACGCGCTGGCCGGCCTCCCGGCCGAGGAGCGGTTCGGCTTCACGGTGTCCGAGGTCGAGATCACCTACCGCGGGCTGTGCCCGGCCTGCGCCTAGGTCGAGTTCGCCCTGCCGTCTGCCGGAATAACCTTTGAGACCCGGGGGGTTGGAGGGGTGGAAGCATCCGATTCCCCCTGGTGCCCGGGGGTCCGACGACCGGAGCAGACATGACCACCGAGACGCCCCGCGACGCAGACCGCTCGTTCCTCTTCGTCCTCGGCAGCTCCCGTCCGGACGGCAACACCGAGATCCTGGCGCGGGCGGCCGCCGAACAGCTGCCCGCCGGCGTCCCGCAGCGCTGGGTGGACCTGGCCCGGCTGCCGCTGCCCGACTTCCAGGACGGGCGGCACGACACCGGCTCCTGGACCGTCGGCGAGCACGAGGAACAACTGCGCCGGGCCACCCTGGAGGCCACCGACATCGTCATCGCCTCGCCCTTGTACTGGTACGCCCTTTCCGCGCACACCAAGCGCTACCTCGACTACTGGTCGGGCTGGCTCGCGGTGCCCGGCCTGGACTTCAAGCAGCGGATGGCGGGCCGGACCCTGTGGGGGGTGACGGTCATGGCGGACGAGGACGAGGTGGTCGCCGACGGTCTGGCGACCAGCCTCAACCACACCGCCGCGTACCTGCGGATGCGGTTCGGCGGTGTGCTGCTCGGCAACGGCTCCCGCCCCGGCCAGGTACGCGACGACGAGCGCGCGGCGATCCGAGCGAAGACGTTCTTCCAGCGCGAGGCCCCGCTCGCCCGGTTCCCGTACGAGCAGGACCCCGCGGGCCGGTAGCCGGGGCGGCAGACCCGGGAGGTGTCCCGTCCGCCCGGGTCGGGTCCGCCCGGGTCCGCCTAGGTCTGCCTCGTCCAGCGCTGTGACGCCTCCCCGCCGCACGTCTTCGTCACCAGGCCGCTGGCCATGCCCAGGTCGAGGCAGCCGCCGCCGTAGTCGCTGCGCAGGCTGCCGCCCGAACCCGTACGCCACAGTCGGCCGAAGTCCTGGGCGCAGTCGCCCACGAAGACGGCCTGGCCGAGACCGTTGGAGTACAGGCACCCGCCGCTCTGCTGGTTGACGAGCTTGAAACTGCCGTCCGACGTGCTCTGCACGGTCCATCGGGCGGTCGCGTTCGCGCAGTCGCCGAAGTCCGAGGCACCGTAGATCTGGGTGATGCACTTGCTGTTGTTGCCGTTGCGGTAGCGGTAGGTGCCGGATTCCGGGGGCGCCGGGGCCGTGGGGGCGGTGGTCGTCCCGCCGCCGGTGGGGCGCGTGGTGCCGGTGCCGCCCGCGTTCGCGGAGCTTCCGGATCCGCCCGAGCCGCTCTGACCGCCGCTCGCGCTCCGCCTCCGGGGCCGGTTCCGGCGCCCCCGGCGACCGCGACCGGGGCGCCGCCCGGCCCGGCCCGGCCCTTGTCGCTGCCGTCCCCCTCGGGCTTGTCCTGGGCGGGCGACTGCGCGGGTGACGCCGTCCCGGACGGGCTGCCGCTCGCCGGCGGGGCCGTCGGGTCGCCCGGCGCCGTGATCTGGACGGACGGGGTGGTCCGGGCCCCGGCCTGCGGCGAGGTCGTGTTCGGGAGGTGCTGGATCGCGAGTGTCGTACCGCCCGCGACCACGACGACGGGGACGACGGCGAGGAAGACGCGGGTACGGCGGCGCCGTTCAGGCCGTTCGGGCCGCGGCTCGGGCCGTGCCGGAAGGGGCTCCACCGCGGGGGTGGGCTCCGCCCCGGGGGCCTTCTCCGGCTCCTTCTCCGGTCCCTTCAGCCCTTCCGGTTCGGGGTTTTCGCCGGTGAGGGGGACTGTCGGTACGTCGACCGCCTGCACGTTCGCGGCGAAGGCGGCCCGCTCGGCCAGGCGCTCGGCGACGGCCGCCGGCCATGGCGGCGCGGTGGCCGGGATGTGCTGTTCGGCGCGTTCGAGGAGTTCGGCGGCGGTGGGCCTGCCTTCGGGGTCTTTGTCGAGACAGGCCGCGACGAGCTCGGCGAGCTCCGGTTCCAGCTCCCGCAACGGCTCCAGGTCGGGCTCCTCGTGGACGATGCGGTACAGCACCCCGGGCCCCGACTCGTCGCCGAAGGGCGGCTGTCCGCACGCGGCGTACGCCAGCACCGAGCCCAGCGCGAACACGTCGGTGGCGCCGCTCAGCCGCCGTGTGCCCGAGGCTTGTTCGGGTGCCATGTAGGCGGGCGTGCCCACGACCATGCCGGTCCTGGTCAGCTGGCTCTGCTCGGCGGCCCGGGCGACGCCGAAGTCGATGAGGGTGAGGCCGTCGAGGGTCAGCATGACGTTGGACGGCTTGAGGTCCCGGTGCACCATGTCCAGCGCGTGCACCGCCGCCAGGCCCGCCGCCGCTTCCCGCAGCAGCAGCCACAGGGCCTGCGCGGGCAGTGGGCCGCCGTGCAGCCCGACGGCTTCCCGCAGGGTGAGCCCGGGGATGTAGGCGGTGGCGAACCACGGGGGCCTCGCGGTGCGGTCGCTGGCGAGCAGCGGCGCGGTGGCCTCCGCCGGAAGCCGGGCGAGATTGTCCAGTTCGTGCCCGAAACGGCGCACGAAGTCCTCGTCCTCGCCGACGACGGAGGCCAGCAGCTGCTTGACGGCGACGTACCGGCCCTCGTGGACCCCGAGGTACACCCGCCCCATGCCTCCGGCCCCGAGCCTGCCCGCCAGCGGAATCGACCCGATCCGGTGCGGATCCCCCGCCTCCAGAGGCTCGGCCCCGCTCCCCCTGAGCTCTAACACGTCAGCCCCGCTCGAATTAGAAACAGTTTCTAGGAATCTAACCCGATTCCCGCGACGGCAACGCGCCCGGGTGAACGCCGACTTGCTCCTCGACGGGCCGCGGCCGGCCATCGGTGCGGACCCGGGAGCCGGCGCCGTGAGCCGCGTCTCACCGGGGCGGTGACGCTTGTCTATGCAACGAGTTGCATAGAAGGATCGGAGGCATGGCACTTGAGCACGCGATCCTCGTCTCCCTGCTGGAGCAGCCTGGCTCCGGATATGAGCTGGCCCGCCGGTTCGACCGGTCCATCGGTTACTTCTGGACCGCCACCCACCAGCAGATCTACCGCGTGCTCAAGCGCATGGAGGGCGACGGCTGGCTCGACGTCCGCGAGGTGCCCCAGCAGACGAGGCCGGACAAGAAGGAGTACTCCGTCGCCGCGGCGGGCCGGGCCGCCCTCTCCGGTTGGCTCCACGAGCCGATCCAGCCCGACAGCGTCCGGCACGAACTCGCCGTGAAGATCCGCGGCGCGGCCTTCGACGACCCGGCCGCACTGATCCGCGAGGTCGAACGGCACCACCGCGCGCACGCCGACCGGCTCACGCACTACCTCGCGGGAGAGCTGCGCGACTTCACCGGCTCTGACGCTCCCGCGGCGCCGGACGCCGGGCGGGAGCTCCAGCACGTCGTTCTCCGCGGCGGCATCGCCTACGAGCGGATGCAGCTCGCCTGGCTGGAGGACGTACTGGCCACGCTCCGGCGGACCGCGGCCCCCTGATCACCCGCACCGCTCACCCCGTACGTCTCACCCCGCACCCCTCATCCCGCACCCCTCATCCACCACCGAAAGGCGAACCTCCATGACCGACCCGCTGCTGTTCAACCCGCGCACCTACGACCCCGCGCATTTCGACCCCGAGACGCGCAGGCTGCTGCGCGCCACCGTCGACTGGTTCGAGGACCGCGGCAAGCGCAGGCTGATCGAGGACTACCGCTCGCGCGCGTGGCTGGGGGACTTCCTCGCGTTCTCCGCGAAGGAGGGGCTCTTCGCGACCTTCCTGACCCCGGCCCCCGCCGCGGGCCAGGACGAGCCGGACAAGCGCTGGGACACCGCACGGATCGCCGCGCTCAACGAGATCTTCGGCTTCTACGGCCTGGACTACTGGTACGCCTGGCAGGTCACCATCCTCGGTCTCGGGCCGGTCTGGCAGAGCGACAACGCCGCCGCCCGCAGCCGTGCGGCGGAACTCCTGCGCGAGGGCGAGGTGTTCGCCTTCGGCCTCTCCGAGAAGGCCCACGGCGCCGACATCTACTCGACCGACATGCTGCTGGAGCCCGATGGCGACGGCGGATTCCGGGCCAGCGGGTCCAAGTACTACATCGGCAACGGCAACGCCGCGGGTCTCGTCTCCGTGTTCGGCCGCCGCACCGACATCGACGGCCCCGACGGCTACGTCTTCTTCGCCGCCGACAGCCGCCACCCCGCGTACCAGCTCGTGAAGAACGTCGTCGACTCCTCCAAGTACGTCAGCGAGTTCCGGCTCGTCGACTATCCGGTCGGCGCCGACGACGTCCTGCACACCGGCCGCGCCGCCTTCGACGCCGCGCTCAACACGGTCAACGTCGGCAAGTTCAACCTCTGCACCGCGTCCATCGGCATCTGCGAGCACGCGATGTACGAGGCCGTCACCCATGCGCAGGGCCGCATCCTCTACGGACGCCCCGTCACCGCCTTCCCGCACGTGCGCCGCGAGCTGACCGACGCCTACGTCCGCCTCGTCGGCATGAAGCTGTTCAGCGACCGCGCCGTCGACTACTTCCGCTCGGCCGGGCCCGACGACCGCCGGTACCTGCTGTTCAACCCGATGACCAAGATGAAGGTGACCACGGAGGGCGAGAAGGTCATCGACCTGATGTGGGACGTCATCGCGGCGAAGGGCTTCGAGAAGGACACCTACTTCGCCCAGGCGGCGGTCGAGATCCGCGGCCTTCCGAAGCTGGAGGGCACGGTCCACGTCAACCTGGCCCTGATCCTCAAGTTCATGCGCAACCACCTGCTGGAGCCGGTCGAGTACCCGGCCGTGCCGACCCGCCTGGACGCGGCCGACGACGACTTCCTCTTCCGCCAGGGCCCGGCCCGCGGCCTGGGCTCCGTACGCTTCCACGACTGGCGCACGGCCTTCGACGCGCACGCGGCCGTGCCCAACGTCGGCCGCTTCCGCGAACAGGCCGACGCCCTGTGCGAGTTCGTCACGACCGCCGCCCCCGGCGAGGAGCAGAGCCGGGACCTCGATCTCCTTCTGGCCGTGGGCCAGCTGTTCGCGCTGGTCGTGCACGGCCAGCTGATCCTGGAGCAGGCACAGCTGTCCGGTCTGGACGAGGACGTGCTCGACGAGCTGTTCGGGGTCCTCGTGCGCGACTTCTCCGAGCACGCGGTGGAGCTGTACGGCAAGGACTCCGCCACCGCGGACCAGCAGAGCTGGGCCCTCGGCGCGGTCCGGCGCCCGGTCGTCGACGCCGACCGCTCGGCGCGCGTCTGGGCGCGCGTGGAGGCACTGGCCGGGGCGTACGAGATGGCCCCCTGACCCACCGGTCCACACCGGGCGGACGGCTCCCGGCAGTGGGGGCCGCCCGTCCGGCGCCGAGGTGATCAGGCCGGGCCGGCCGGGCCGGGGGAGCGGTCGGATGCCGTCATGCGCTCGATGTCGGTGGCGAGCGAATCGAGCCAGGCGAGGGCGGTGAAGAACCGCAGTGGGGCGACGTGCGGCGGCACATCGGACCCGGCGTCCGGCCCGGCATTCGGGCCGCCATCGGGCCCGGGCGTGAGCCCGCCGCCGGGCCCGGGTGCTCCGCCCGGCGCCAGGCCCGTACCCGCCCATCGCGCGGCCTCGCGCAGCCGCCTGGTCACCCCGTCGGCCCGGCCGTGCAGCCACGCCCCGTTGTCCTCGTCGAGGGCCGGCCCCCCGTGGCCGAGCACCCGCCGCGATCCCCACAGCACGTGATGGCCCGCCATCATGGCCGCCTGCCAGTCCGGCGCGGCGTCGGCGGGCCCGCGGGGCTCGCCCTGCCGCTGCGCGAACGCGGACTCCGCCAGCAGCAGCGCCTTCCGGAGCGGCCGGTCGTCGAGGGTACGTCCCGGTCGGCCCGCCACCGCGGCGGCCGAGGCGCTCTCGACCGTCTCGGCGGCCCGCGTCAGCAGCAGCGCGACCGCCCTGTGCAGTTCCTCCTGCGCGCCCCGGGGCCAGGCGAGCAGCCCGAACACGACGCCGATGAGGCTGCCGACGATCACGTCCAGGAACCTCACCTCGGCCAGTTGCCACGTCACCGGTGCCAGCTGCGCGAAGACGAAGGCCACGACGAGGGTGAACATGCCCTGGGCCCAGCCCACGCCCCGTACCGGCCCCACCCGGAACGCGATCAGCATGATGACCGGCAGGGCGACGGCGTAGACGGTGGTACGGCCGCCGATCAGGAACAGCAGGACCGCGGTGACCAGGGCGCCGAGCAGCGTGCCGGTGAGTGCCTGACGCACGGTCGCGCGGGTCTGGGAGGCCGTGGTCCGGGTCAGGCTGAGGACGGCCAGCATCGCCCAGAAGCCGTGGGGCAATGAGTCCACGCCCGCGACCGTACGGGCGGCGGCGAGCGCGAAGCTGATCCGTACGGCGTTCTGGAAGTACACGGACCGAGGCCCGGCGTGTGCCACCAGCCGGTGCCACCACAGGCGGGGCGCACGCTGACCGGCGTACCAGAAGCGGGCCCGGTCGGTCTCGGCCGGCAGCGGCGCGCGCCGGCCCCGTACCGCCAGTTCGGACGCCGTCGTGAAGGCCACGGCGGCGGCCGCCGCCTCCATCAGCGCCGCCCGGCGCCGGCCCCGTGCCGCGGTCGAGAGCTGCTCCACCGCGGCGGCTTCCGCGGCATCCTCCCGTACGCGCCGCAGGGCGCCGGCCGCGTCGGTCGCCTCGTCCGTTCCGTTCAGCAGGGCCGCGCTCTCGGTGGCGGCCCCGCCGACCGCGAAGAGCAGGTCGGACCCCTGCGCCGGAGGCGGGCCGCCGCCGGGCGGCGGGGGAAGGTTCGCCAGCCGGCCGAGGAGCGTGCGGCAGACCATGCCCGCGTGGGCGAGGGCGCGGTCCCGCAGGCCCGGCCCGGCGGGGCGGTCGGCCTCGGCGACCCGGGAGGGCCGCAGCGACTCTCCGGCCGCCCGGGCCGCCTCCGTCGAAGCGGCGGACAGCGTGTACGGTGCGCGGCCGAGCTCGGCGGCACAGAGGGCCGCGGTGCCGGCCGCCTCGGCGGCCAGTAGCCGGTAGGCGCGGGTGGGCGGCTCGGGCAGCACGAAGATCTCGGCGAGGAGCAGCAGTGCGAGGCCGAAGGTCGCCCCCGCGAGACGGTCGCCGAGGGTGTCCGGTGCGTAGGGCGGGAAGCACGGCAGGATGTAGAGCAGCTGCAGCCCGGGAGCGGCTCCCGCCGCCCGGGGCCCGGCAGCCGCCACGAAGGCCAGGACGAAGCCGATCAGCAGCATGCCGGCCACGGCGCTCCAGGTCCGCACCGCGAGGTAGGTGCCGGCCGTGATCAGCACCCAGGCCACGGGCGTGGCCTTGACCATGACGGCCGCCCGCTGGCGCCCGGTGCCGGGGATGTGGGAAAGGGCCCCCAGGGACACCACCGAGAACAGGGCGTACGTCGCCGCCACGGTCCGGTCCAGCCCGTACAGGCATACAAAGAACCCGGCACACGCGGCGAGGGTGGTGCGCACCGCGCGCTGTGTGACGCTCGCGGGGCCGCGGCCGACGCCTGCGTCGCGTTGGGCGCCCATGACTCCAGCATCGGGCCGCCCGGGGAAAGCCACCACACACGGACGGACGTGCCGGTCGGGCGGGCGCCCGTACCGGGATCAGCCCAGGAAGGACAGCCGCACCGTGCGGTCGGGGTTGTCCCGGTTGGTGTCGACCAGTACGACCGACTGCCAGGTCCCCAGCGCGAGCTCGCCGCCGACCACCGGAAGGGTCATGTGCGGCGGCACGAACGCGGGCAGCACGTGGTCGCGGCCGTGCCCGGGGGAGCCGTGCCGGTGCTGCCAGCGGTCGTCCGCGGGCAGCAGCGTACGCAGGGCCCCCAGCAGGTCGTCGTCGCTGCCGGCGCCCGTCTCGATGACGGCGAGTCCCGCCGTCGCGTGCGGGGTGAACACGTTGAGCAGCCCGTCCCGCCCCCGGGCGGCCCCTCTCAAGAACTCCGCGCACGCGGTGGTCAGGTCGTGGACGGTTTCCGACGTGCCGGTGCGGACGTCGATGGTCCGGCTGGTGAAGGTGTCTGGCATCCGTGCATCGTCTCGCGGCCCCCGTGCGCGCCCCGGCCGCCGCACCGTGCGGCCGATCCGTTGAAAACCGCCCGCACCGCGCATCGGCGGGCGCCCGCCCGGGCAGCCAGCCCCTGTGGCCCTCCCCGCCTCCCGCCCACCGAGCCGGCCCGCGGTGTCCGCCGCGCCCGCGGCCCCGTCCGCGCCCGTCCGTATGCCCTCCGCCCGGCGCGCACTCGTCGCCGGGTCCGTCGGCAACTTCGCGGAATGGTACGAGTTCGGTGTCTACGGCTCCTTCGCCACCGTCATCGCAGCTCGCTTCTTCACTCCCGACGGCGGCGACCGGACCCAGGCGCTCATCGCGACCTACGCCGCCTTCGCCATCGCCTTCTTCTTCCGTCCGCTGGGCGCTCTCGTCTTCGGGCGGCTCGCGGACCGGGCGGGCCGCCGGACCGCGCTCGTGCTCGCCGTCTCCCTGATGACCGGCGCCACCACCCTGATCGGATTCCTGCCCGCGTACTCCACCGCCGGCGCGGTCGCACCGTGGCTGCTGACCCTGCTGCGCGCTGTCCAGGGCTTTTCCGCCGGGGGCGAGTTCGGCGGCGCCGTGAGCCTCCTGACCGAGAACGCGCCAGCGGGCCGTCGTGGCCGCCACGGCGCCTGGCAGTCCTGCACCGTCGCGCTCGGGCTCCTCGCGGGGGCGGGCGTCGCCGCCGGCCTGGCGACCCTGCTCTCCGAGAGCGCCCTGTACGCGTGGGGCTGGCGCATCCCGTTCCTGCTCGCCCTGCCGCTGGGCGCCGTGGCACTGTCGCTGCGGCTCCGACTCCCGCAGACCGCCACGCCCGGCGCCGCTGCCGCTGCCGCGCCCGTCGGCCGGGGACGGCCGGGGGACGTGACGCCCGGGTCCGCCGGCACCCCGGGCCGGGCCCACGGCCGGGCGGCCGCCCCGGGAGCGGCCGGCACGGCCCGCGCCGTCGTCCTCGGCGTCGGCCGGATCATGGGCTGGTCCGCGGCCGGCTACACCTTCCTCGTCGTACTGCCCTCCTACCTCCAGGTCACCCTGGGCACCACCTTCCAGCAGGCCCTGGCCGCCACCGTCATCGCCAACCTCGGGTTCGCCGCCGCGATCCTGCCCGCCGGGGCACTCAGCGACCGGGTCGGCCGACGTGCCGTCATGCTCACCGGCAGCATCCTCGTGGTCCTGACAGCCGTACCGGTCCTGCACCTCCTGCGCGACCCCGGCACCTCCGTCGCGGCCAAAGCCGCGACCTTGGCGGCGGCCGGCGCGATGATCGGACTCCTGGCCGGTCCGGGCCCCGCCCTGCTCGCCGAGATGTTCCCGACGCGCGTCCGCAGCACGGGACTGGGCCTGGCCTACGCGCTCTCCAACGCCGTCTTCTCCGGATGCGCGGGCCTGATCGTCACCGCGCTCGTACGGCACACCGGCAACCCGGACGTTCCGGCCCTCTACGCGGCGGGCGCCTGCGCGCTGTCCCTGCCCGCCCTGCTCACGCTGCGTTCCGACGACCACCGAAGGCCCCTGCGATGACCCACCCCACGGCGCCGCCCGCACCGTCCGCATCGCCCGAGCCGTCGACCACCGTCATCGGCCTGATGTCCGGCACCTCCTGCGACGCCGTCGACGCCGCGGCCGCCCGCATCACGTGCGACGGCCCCGTGCTGCGCCTCACCCCGCTCGGCATGGTCAGCGAGCCGTACGACGAGGAGCTGCGCCACGCGCTGGCGGCAGCGCTCCCGCCCGGCCGCACCACCCTCGCCGACGTGTGCCGGCTCGACACCCGGATCGGGCAGTCGTTCGCGGCTCTCGCCGCCCGGGCCGATCGCGAACTCTGCGCGGGCCGGGCGGATCTGATCGCCTCGCACGGCCAGACCGTCTTCCACTGGGCGGACGGCGGCCTCGTGCACGGCACCCTTCAGCTGGGCGAACCCGCGTGGATCGCGGAGTCGACCGGACTCCCCGTCGTCTCCGGCTTCCGGACCCGCGACGTCGCCGCCGGCGGACAGGGCGCGCCGCTGATCGGCCTGATCGACCGCATGCTGCTGCGCGGGCACCGCGGCGTACCGGCCGCGCTGAACGTCGGGGGCATCGCCAACGCCACCGTGCTCGCCCCGGACGGCACCCCGGCCGCCTTCGACTCCGGGCCCGGCAACGCCCTACTCGACGCCGCGGCCCGCCACTTCACCGCCGGGCGCCTCGACCGGGACACCGACGGCCGCCTGGCGGCCCGCGGCACCGTCCACCGGCCGCTGCTCGACCACCTGCTCGCCGAGCCCTATTACGGCCTGCCCGCGCCCAAGACCACCGGCCGGGAGCTGTTCCACTCCGGCTACCTGCGTACGGCCCTGGACGCGGTCGGCCCGCTCCCGGCCCCCGATGTCCTGGCCACCCTCACCCGGCTCACCGCCCGCACCGTCGCCGACGCCCTGCGCCCGTACGGAGTCACCGAGGTGCTCGCCTCCGGCGGCGGCACCCGCAACCCCGTCCTGATGGCCGCACTCGGGCAGGAACTCGGCGCCGCGGTACGGCTGCGCACCTCGGACGCGGTCGGGCTGCCCAGCGCCGCCAAGGAGGCGTACGCCTTCGCCGTGCTGGGCTACCTCACCCTGCACGGCCTGCCTGGCACGGCGGCGCAGTGCACGGGCGCGGCAGGCCCCCGGGTCCTCGGCTCCCTGACCCCGGGCCGCACGCCGCTGCGCCTGCCCACGCCGCTCACGCGGGCGCCCCACATCCTGAAGGTCACCCCGCCACCGGCCGCCTGACGTCCTACCGGACTGCCGGGTGCACCGCCGGTACGTCGTCCTCGGGCGTCTTGGCCGTGACCAGCAGCCCGGCGAGCAGCCCCGCGAGCAGCATGCTGCCGACCGCCCACCAGAGGGTGGTGGTGTAGCCGCCCAGCAGTGCTTCGCCGGCCGGCCCGGACGGCCATGCCGAGTTGCGCAGGCGGGTGACGACGATGCTGCTGAGCAGCACGCTGCCGAGCACCCCGCCCACGTACTGGGCCACGGTGACGGTCGCCGAGGCGGCGCCGGAGTGCTGCGGGGCGACGGCGGTCGCGACGGCGAGGACCGGCATGAAGGCCACGCCGATGCCGAGGCCCATGAGGAGCATGCCGGGCAGTACCTGGACCACGTTGGCCCCGTCGACCGTGAGTCCGGTCAGGAGCACCAGCCCCAGAGCCGCGGTCACCAGGCCCGCCGCGATCAGGACGCGCGGTGCGAAGCGGTGCTGCAGGCGGGCGGAGAGCTGGGTGGAGCCGATGACGACCGCGGCGACCATGGGCAGGAGGGCCACTCCGGTCATGGCCGGGGTGTAGCCGAGGACGCTCTGCAGGTAGAAGGTCATGGACGGGAACGAGGCCAGGACGGCGACGCCGGCCAGGAGCATGACGAGGACGCAGCCGACGCGGTCGCGGCCCGCGACGCCGTACGGCGAAGGGTGCCGGCCCGCCGTCCTGGTCTGCCACCACAGGAAGGTCACGAACAGGGCGACGCCCACCGCGAACAGGACGAGGACCAGAGGGGCCGTCCAGCCGAGGGCATCGACCTCGGTGAGGCCGTAGGTGAGGGTGGCGAGCGCACCGGTGCCGAGCAGCAGGCCGAGCCCGTCGAAGCGGGCGCCGGTAGTGCCCAGGCGGTCGTGGACCAGGGGGAACGCGCTGATCAGGGCGATCACGGCGAGGAGGACGGAGGCGTACAGGGACACCCGCCAGCTCAGGGATTCGATGAGCCAGCCGCCCGTGAGCAGCCCGAGTGCCGAACCGCCGCCGGTGATCGCGGCGTAGATCCCGAAGGCCCTGCCGCGTTCCTTCGGGTCGGTGAAGCCCGTGGCCACCAGGGCCAGCGCGGACGCCGTCAGCAGCGCGCCGGAGAGGCCCTGCAAGCCGCGGGCCCAGACCAGCAGGCCGGAATCGCCGGCCGAGCCGGCGAGCGCGGAGGCCGCCGCACATCCGGCCAGTCCGATGACGAAGACGAGCTTGCGCCCCACGAGGTCGGCGACGTACCCGCCCAGCAGCAGCACGCCGCCGAAGGCGAGCGCGTAGGCCCTGAACATCGAGGCCAGACCGTGGGAGGGAAGTCCGAGGTCGGCCTGTACGGCCGGTACCGCCATGTTGAAGGTCGCCGTGTCGAGCAGCACCAACAGCTGCGCCAGGGCGATGACCGGCAGACCCCACCAGCGCCGGGGGTGCGGGGGCGCGGGCCAGGGGCCCGGGGGCGGTCCGAAGCCCTGCCCGGGGCCGCCGTGCGCGAAAGTCGTCGGGGAGTACGCGGGCGGCGGCGGGGGCAGCGGCTGGGCCCGGGCCAGGTCCTGGGGCTGAGGCCGCGGGGGCGGGATGCGGGGGTCCGGCTGCGCCGTGGGTGCCTCGGCGGGGGCTTCGGTGGGGGATCCAGCGGGTGTTGCGGGGGCGTAGTCCAGCAACTGGGCGGCATGGCGGCCGAGTTGTGCCAACACCGCGCCCGGCAGCCACTCCGTCGCCTGATCCGTCGCCTGATCCGTCGCCGTGCGCGCGGCCACCTGCTGGGGGGTGGGCCGCCTCGCAGGGTCCTTGTGCAGGCATTCGCGTACGAGGTCGACCAGCGTTTCCGGTACGCCGGTGAGGTCCGCCTCCTCCTCGGCGATCCTGAAGAGGTGGGCGTTCAGGCCGGTGTCCTTGGCGCCGAACAGGAGGCGCCCGGTGGCGGCGTAGACCAGGACGGCGCCCAGGCAGAAGACATCGCTGGCGGGGGTGAGTTCGAGACCGCGGACTTGTTCCGGCGACATGAAGCCGGGGGAGCCGATCAGCATGCCGGTGTGGGTGTGCAGGCTGTCCCCGGTGAGGCTGTCCATCGCCCGGGCGATGCCGAAGTCGATGACCCGGGGCCCGTCGACGGTGACGAGGACGTTGGACGGCTTGAGGTCACGATGGATCAGGCCCGCCTCGTGCACGGCCTGCAGGGCGACGGCCAGGCGGTTGGCGAGCGTGTGCACCGAGTGCTCGGGCAACGGCCCGAAGTCCTGGGCCACCACGGTGTGCAGATCGGGCCCCGGAATGTACTGGGTCGCCACCCAGGGCACGGCGGCGTCCGGGTCGGCGTCGAGCACGGCCGCCGTCCAACTCCCGCCCACGCGCCGCGCGGCGGCCACTTCACGGGCGAAGCGCCGGCGGAACTCGGGGTGCCCGGCGTACTCGGCCTGCACGACCTTGACGGCCACGGTGCGGCCGCCCTCGGAGCGACCCAGATAGACCAGGCCCATACCGCCGGCGCCCAGCCGGGCGATCAGGCGGTACGGGCCTATGCGGATCGGGTCTTCGGTGATCAACTGGTCCACGGGGAAAAGGTAGTACAGCGGTCCGACAGCGGTGGGGCCATCAGGCAAATCGTCCGTACGCGGCCCACTTCGGCTCCGACGGCCGCTTCGTGCTCCCGGGGCGCTGTGCATACTGCTGGTCATGACGTCCACGATCGCCTCCCGCTTGCACCTGATGATCACCTTTGTGCTGGTGACGTGCGGGGCGGTCGGCGGCGCCTGTTTCGGTCTTCTCCTGGGTGGCCGGTCGGCGGCTCTGGTCGCCGGGGGAGCGGCCGGCCTGGGCGCGGGGATCGGTTCGTTCCTCTCCCGCCGCCAGGTGGTGGAGTTCTTCCAGCCGGAGCGGGCCGTCACCCGGGTCGACGGGTACGCGGAAGGGATCGCCGACGCGGTCCTCGTGAGCATCGCGACCTACCAGTCCGCGGTCTTCCCCCTCACTGCGGAGGGCGTGACCGACGCGGAACGCGATGCCCGCCGTACCGTCGCCTACCGGGTCGCCGCCTACGACGGCCTGCCCCTGGCCGTAAGGGTGTCGGCGGCCGCGGCCCTGGAAGCCGTTGACCAGGGCCTGGACGCCGAACGGGCCCAGGCGGCGGTGAAGGCCCTGTCCCTCACGGTCTACGACCACCGCGGCGGCCGCTGAACCCGCGCGGCCCGCCGGGCGTCGCGGTCCGGGTCCCGTGGGCCGGTCAGCCGTTCAGCGACTTCATCAGCTCGGGGGAGTAGCGGTCGCCCGAGGCCACGCCGTGCGGGGCCACGGCGTCGATGGCGGCCAGGTCCGTGTCGCTGATCGTCACGGCGGCGGCGGCGATGTTCTCCTCCAGGTAGCGGCGGCGCTTGGTGCCCGGGATGGGCACCGCGCCCTGGTGCAGGGTCCATGCCAGGGCGAGCTGCGAAGGCGTGACGCCCTTCTCGGCGGCGAGGCGGCGCACCTGCTCGACGACGGCCAGGTTGCGGTGGAAGTTCTCGCCCTGGAAGCGCGGGTCGGTGCGGCGGAAGTCGTCGGCGGCGAAGTCGTCAGGGCTGGTGATGGCGCCGGAGAGGAACCCCCGGCCGAGCGGGGAGTAGGCGACGAGCCCGATGCCGAGCGCGCGCAGGGTGTCGAGGACGCCGTCGTGCTCGATGCCGCGCTCGAAGAGGCTGTACTCGGTCTGTACGGCGGCCAGCGGGTGGACGGCGTGGGCGCGGGCGATGGTGGCGGGCGCGGCCTCGCACAGGCCGATGTGGCGGACCTTTCCGGCGGCGACGAGATCGGCCAGGGCGCCCACGCTCTCCTCGACGGGCACGTCCGGGTCGATGCGGTGCAGGTAGTAGAGGTCGATGTGGTCGGTGCCCAGGTGGCGCAGGGAGCGGTCGGCCGAGCGCCGGATGTAGTCGGGGGTCGCGTTGTGGCCGACGAAGGCTCCTTCGTCGGTGAACTCGATGCCGGTCTTCGTCGCGACCACGGCGGATTCGCGGCGGCCGGTCAGCGCCTTTCCGAGAAGCCGTTCGTTGCGGAACGGGCCGTAGCCCTCGGCGGTGTCGAGCAGTGTGACGCCGAGCTCCAGGGCGCGGTCGATGGTGGCGAGGGACTCGGTCTCGTCCGTGGCCCCGTAGTGGGCGCTCATGCCCATCAGCCCGAGTCCTTCGGCGCCGACCTTCAGTCCCTGGCTGCCCAGTGTGCGGATGTCCATCGGGGTCTCCCTGGCGAGTAAGTAACTAACTGGATAGATAGAGCTTGCACCCTGCCTTGCGGCGATGTCAATAACCAGATAGTTACTTGCTAGGGTGTGAGGTATGGCACGGGATTCCAGCGCGACCAAGGCCCGCCTGCTCGACGCGGCCTTCTCCGAGTTCGCCGCGTACGGCATCGCCGGTGCGCGGGTCGACCGCATCGCCGAGGCCGCGCAGGCGAACAAGCGGCTCATCTACGTCTACTACGGCAACAAGGAGCAGCTCTTCGACGCCGTGCTCCAGCAGGCCCTGGAGGTCGGATCGGAGTCCGTACCGTTCGACGCCGACGACCTGCCCGGCTACGCGGGCGCCGTCTTCGACCACCTCGTCGAGCGGCCGTCGCTGATGCGTCTGGTGCTCTGGAAGCAGCTGGAGCGTCCGGGGAACACGGACACGACGGCCGCGTCCTACCGGGGCAAGATCGCGGCCGTGCGGCGGGCGCAGGAAGCGGGGCGGATCGACGCCGGGATGGACGCCGCCGATGTGCTGACGCTGGTGATCGCCATGTCCCAGGCGTGGTTCGGCGCGGTGGGCGGTCCGGCGGCAGACGAGACCGGCACCGCCTGGGCGCCCGGGCAACTCGCCCGCCACCGGGCGGCGATGGTGGAGTCCGTACGCCGGATGATCGCGCCGCCCGGGGATTAGGGTGCCGGCGCGGCGGGATCGGCTCCGGTCCGTCAGTCGTCGAGGGCTTCCAGGACCTTGCCGAGGTCCACGAACTTGAAGCCGGTGGCGGTGCGCTCCGCGGCCTGGGGCGTCTCGTGTCCGTCCTGGACGACGAGGAGGCCCTTCGGGTACTTGCTCCCGAGAGGGGCGCCCAGGGCCGCGGCGCCGTCGCACTCCTCGGAGCCGTCCAGGGTGCGGGACGCGGTGACGCGGAAGCCGCCCTCGTACTCGTTGCCCTCGTCGCTCTCACGGTCGTAGGCCGCGAAGGTGTTGTCGCCCTGGCTCGACGCGAGCAGGTAACCGTCGCCGTCAGGCTGCGTGATCAAGGTGAGCCCTTCGACGTCGGCCGCGAGCCGGCGGCCGCCGAAACCGGGATCGGGCCCCGGAGTGCACTCCTCGGTCTCCGCGTCGTAGGTGCCGGGCCTTCCGTACTCGCGGACCTTGTCGACCAGTTGCGGGGCCGCCGTGAGGTCGGCCCGCAGGCGCCAGATGCCGATGTCCTCCTGGCCCGCGTAGAGCGTGCCGTCGTCCGGGTCGACCACCATGCCTTCGACCTGGGGCAGTTCACCGGGTTCCGCGCACGGGGACCAGGAAGCGCCGTCCGGCAGGCGGAAGGAGGAAGGCAGGTCGAGGGTGCGGACCTTGCGGTAGTCGACGGTGCCGGAGCCGGTGGCCACGAGTTCGAGCAGGGCGACGGTGGTGGTCTTGCGCCGGCTGACGAGTGCGTAGGCGCGGCCGGTGGCCCGGTCGGTCCAGGTGGCGAGGCCGTAGGCCGTCCGCTGCTCGTTGACCTCGTGCTGGTCGGCGGAGAAGACGGGCCGGACCGCCGGATCGGTGACGTCGGTGAGCGGCCCGCCGGGCCGGGCGGGGTCGATGCGGTAGAAGCGCAGCCGGTCGTTTCCGCGGTCGCTGGTCACGGCCAGGTCGGCGCGTCCCGTCGAAAGCCGCAGCCCGTGGACGAGGTCCACATTGTTGAAGCGGCCGGGTGCGTCGCCGGGTGCGGGGCTGCTCGGCGCGGGCACGGACTGGATCTGCTGGGCGTCGAGGTCGTAGACCCGCAGCCCTCCCTCCTTGGCCGTGGCCACGACGAGGCTGCGGCCGGGGTCGGCCGCGTTGCGCCAGATCGCCGGGTCGTCGGCGTTCGCGTTGCCGCCGGCCTCGTCGTCGTACAGGGCGGCGGTCTCGGCCCGGGCGGTGACCGCCGGCAACGGGGCGGGCCCGGTCCGAGAGGTGTGGGCCTGCGCGGGCACGGCCGCGGCGAGCGCCGCGAGGGCGACGACGCCGGCGATCACGCCCGGCCGTCGAATGCGGGAGAGGGGCACGAAGCGGCTCCTTCACGTCGGAACAGATCGTGACCAGGTTCGGCACGGTTCGTAGCCGGTGCCCCATCCCGGGGTGGAGTTGACGTGAACACTTCATCAGCTGTGCGGGTTTCGGGCGGGTCCGCACCCGGCGCGTGGGAACCGCGCGGGGAGCGATCTTCGTCGTGTCGGTCGTGACTGACATTACCGACCTCACCGTCGAGCAGCTCGCCGAAGCCTGGCAGCGCATCCGTGACACGTCCCCCGCGGACGAAGCGGACCCCTTCGTCCTGGACTGCGCCCGCAGGCTCTCCGCCGACCCGGGCGGGGAACAGGCCCACGTGTGGGTGTCCGGGCTGTTGGCGATGTCGGGCCACCTCGCCCGGCGTCCGGTGCGGGAGGCCGAGCGCGCCGCCCTCGACGCCCTGCGCGCCGCGGTCAAGGAGCTGGGTCGCCGGGCCTGCTCGCACGAAGACCACCCGTACGAGTCGGAGATGGACTGGATCGAGGACGAGATCTGGCTGGGTGACAACGGGCTGCTGACCGGCGAACTCCCGGGACAGGACGCCGACGTCGACGCCGGCAAGGTGCTGTGCCCGGGCAACGTGGCGGGCTGGGCGCGCCTCGCCGTGGACGTGATCGCGCCGCTCACCGTCCGCCGGATCCCCGTGGGCGCGCCGGCGGACCACCAGAGTTCCATCAGCACCCTGTCGGGGATCGTGAACGACTACCCGTACTGCGATCCGCACGACGTGCTGATCGACGAGGCCGCCTGCCTTCCTGCCCGGCCGACCCGCGGAGTGCTCGCGGGCTACCTCGTGACCATGAACGCGACCTGCTGGTACGCGGCGTCGGAGAGGATCACCGACCGCTCGGTACCGGCCTCGATGGTCAAGGGGGTCGAGGCCGCCGTCGCGCTGCTGGAGGACGGTCCGTGCGCCCACGGCCCCGGTGAGCATCCCGATACCGGCGACCCGGACTACGCGAGCCAGGTCGGCTACCTGCTGCGCAGCCCGGGCGGCCGTGCCGAGATCGCCGAGTATGACGGGTGGGACGAGGACGGCGAGGACGGCGAGGACGGCGAAGGGGGCGACGGGCCCGGCGAGGACGAGCCGCTGGACGCGTGGGTGTGTCCCGCGTTCCTGCGCGAGCTGGCGTCCGAGACGATCGGCACGCTGAGGGGAGCCCTGGCGGCGTTCGACGACGTGCCGACGGAGAGCCGGGACGGCGCCTGACGCGGGGCGTGACCGGCGGGCTCAATCCGCCGGACCGGCCCCCCGCGGGTCGATCGGTGTGAGGACTCCCAGCCGGTCCTCGACCGCCTGGGCCGCGTCCAGGCACAGGTCCTCCCGGAAGGCGCGTCCGACGATCTGCACTCCGCAGGGGAGCCCGTCGGCCGGACCCGTCGGCACGGCCACGGCGGGCACGCCCGCGAAACTGGTCGCCGTGCACAGCCGCATTCCCGAAGCGACCCGGTCCCGCCCCGCCCTGTCCCGCGACTCCAGCCCCGGCTCCACCGGTGGCTCGGTGAAGGACGGGCCGAGCAGGAGCGGGTACTCGTGCAGGAATTCGGCCCACGAGCGGCGGATGCTCATCCAGGTTCCCATCAGCTTCACCAGCTCGTCCGCGCTCGCGGGCGGGGTCCGCTCCATCGCCATCCCGATGTAGCGGTCCCCGCCTTCGCCGAGCAGCCCGCGCACCGCCGGCCAGGTCGGGGCGAACTCGGTCACCGTGATCCGGCCGTAGGCGTCCAGCGCCTCGTCCAGCCTCGGTACGTCCGCCACCTCCCGCACGTCGTATCCGGCGGCACTCAGTGCCCCGGCCGCGGCTTCGACGGCCGCGCGCACCGTGGGATGGACGCCGTGCCCACCCGGGTCGGCCACGACCGCGACCTTCACCGGGCCGCGGAGGGGTTCGCCGTACGCCGGCACCGGTACGGCCCGCGGGTCGCGCGGATCGGTCCCCGCCAGCACCTCGTACGCCAGCCTCAGATCGCCCACGGTCCGGGCCAACGGGCCGTCGGTGACCAGCATCTGGGACGCCGGGCCGGGGTCGTCCGGGCCGAGGACGCGGTGGTCGGCGGGGAACCGCCCGGTGGTCGGCTTCAGCCCCGCCACTCCGCAGAACTGGGCCGGGACGCGGATCGAGCCACCGGAGTCGTTGCCGAGGCCGAGCGCCGCCATGCCCGTGGCGACGGCCACCGCGTCGCCCCCGCTGCTGCCGCCCGGCGTCCGGGCCGGGTCCCACGGGTTGGCCGTGTCGCCGAACAGCTCGCTGCGCGTGTGCATCCCGGCCAGGATCAGGGTGGGTACGTTGCTGTGCCCGATCACGATGGCCCCGGCGGCGCGCAGCCGGGCCACCGGGGGCGCGTCCGCCGTCGCGACCAGATCGCGGAAGCGCGCCACGCCGAACGTGGTCGCCGCGCCTTCGACCGCGGTGGTCTCCTTCACCGTGAACGGCACGCCCGCGAGCGGCCCCAGCACCTCACCGGCGGCCCGCCTGCGGTCGGTGTCCGCCGCCGCCTCGCGCGCCCGCTCCGCCAGGAGCTGTGTGACCGCGTTCACCCGCGGGTTGACCGCGGCGATGCGCTCCAGGTGGCTCTCCACCAGTTCCGCCGCCGATACCTCTCCGCTGCGGACGGCCTCCGCCTGCGCGGCGGCCGGCCTCTGCCACAACCCCTCTTGCATGACTCGTACGCTCCCCACTCGACTGTTCCGATGCGCTCGCATCGGAACAACGGAAACAATAGCCCGGGATCCGATGCGCTCGCATCGAATAGAGTGGCCGCACGACAGTCCGCGGTGGAACAGGGAGACGACCGGGCATGCCCAGGCAGGTGGACCACGAGGGCCGACGCCGGCTGATCGCCGAGGCCGTCTGCCGTCTCGCCGACGAACGCGGGCTGGAGGGCGTGACCCTGCGCGACGTCGCCGCCCGCGCACAGGTGTCGATGGGCGCCGTCCAGCGGTGCTTCCGCACCAAGGAAGAGATGCTCGTCTTCGCTCTCGGGTCCATCGGCGAACGGATCGGCGAGCGCGTACAGGCCCGCCTCGTCAGGAGCCCGGCCCAGTCGGCAGCCTCAGCCCTGGGCCACGCGGCCACCGAGATCGCACTGCTCGGGGAGGAGCACCGTGCCGAGGCCAGGGTCTGGCTCGCCTTCGTCGCGCAGGCCGCCGTGAGCAGGGCGCTCGCCGAGACGCTGAAGGCGAACTACGCGGCCCTGCAGGAAGCGTTCACCAGTCTCATCTCCGAAGCCTGCGAGGGCGCGGTACGCGCCGTCCCCCTCGACGCGCGACGGGAGGCCCGCGCCGTCCTCGCGCTCGCGGACGGCCTCACCGCGCACGTCCTCATCGGTCACCTCACCCCGCAGGAGGCCCAGGACGTCCTGCACGCGCACTTGAGCGGCCTCTGGGACACGGCGACCGTCCCGCGCCCGCTCTGAGGCACCTCGGTGGTGCGCTCCGCACGGAACCGCCTACGCTGCGGGGATGATCAAGCCCATAGAGCTGGTGATATTCGACTGCGACGGAGTGCTCGTGGACAGCGAGCGCATCGCCGCGCGCGTCCAGGTGGCCTTGGGAGCGGAACTCGGCTGGCCCATCACCGAGGACGAGGTCATCGACCGGTTCATCGGCCGTTCCAACGCGTCCGTCGCCGAGCAGGTGGCCGCCCGGCTCGGTCGGGAAGCAGCCGTGACCTGGACGGAGCGGTTCACGGAACTCCACCGGGAGGCGGTCGACGCGGAGTTGTCGCCCGTGGAGGGGCTGCCCGGGGCACTCGACGCGATCACCCTGCCCACCTGCGTCGCTTCCAGCGGTTCGCACGACAAGATGCGCCACACCCTCGGGCGGACCGGTCTCTACGAACGCTTCGCCGGCCGCATCTACAGCGCCACGGAGGTCTCGCAGGGCAAGCCGGCCCCGGACCTCTTCCTGTACGCCGCCCGGCAGATGGGCGTCGACCCCGCTGCCTGCGTGGTGGTCGAGGACAGCCGCCCGGGAGTACAGGCCGCACGCGCTGCCGGAATGCGCGCCTTCGGCTACGCGGGCGGGCTGACCCCCGCGGAGCGGCTTGAGGGACCCGACACCACGGTCTTCCACGACATGGGCGAACTCCCCGGGCTCCTCGAGGCCGCTTAGGCTGCCGGTCATGAATACGGCCAAGACCGGCGGTGCGACCGACGAACCGCACGGCACGACCTCCGAGCCCGTACGCGTCAGTCGTCAGGGGGCGGTGACGACGATCAGCCTGAACCGGCCGCACGTCCGCAACGCGGTGGACCGGACCACCGCGACGGCGCTGGCCGAGGCGTTCCGCGCCTTCGACGCCGACCCGGAAGCGGCCGTGGCCGTCCTCCACGGTGAGGGAGGGACCTTCTGCGCCGGTGCTGACCTGAAGGCCATCAGTGACGGAAGGGGCAACCGGGTCGCCGCGGACGGCGACGGACCCATGGGCGTCTCCCGGATGCGGCTCTCCAAGCCGGTCATCGCCGCCGTCAGCGGACACGCGGTTGCCGGCGGCCTGGAACTGGCGCTCTGGGCCGACCTCCGGGTGGCCGACGAAAGCGCGGTGTTCGGGGTGTTCTGCCGCCGTTGGGGTGTACCGCTGATCGACGGCGGAACCGTACGGCTGCCCCGCCTGATCGGCACGAGCAGGGCGATGGACATGATCCTCACCGGCCGGGCGGTCGATGCCGCCGAGGCCCTGCACATCGGCCTCGCCAACCGCGTGGTCCCCGCCGGAGAGGCGTTGGAGAAGGCCCAGGAACTCGCCGCGCAGCTGGCGCAGTTCCCGCAGACCTGCATGCGCCACGACCGCATGTCGGTCCTCGAACAGGAAGGCCTCGACGAGAGCACCGCCCTTGCCATCGAATTCGGGCACGGCACCGTCCCGCTCGCCGCCGAAGCCGTGACCGGGGCAGCCCGGTTCGCTTCCGGAGCCGGACGCCACGGCCTCGGAAGCGGGCCCGCCTGACAGGGGGTGAGGCCCGCGTGGCCGCCAACTCGGCTGGCTGCGTGGGCCTTTGGCGCGCTGGCCTATCATCGATCCGATTTCCGCCGCCCGTGCCAGCGCGGGCAGGCGGGAAGAGATTCTCGATGAGAGGGCAACGAGCACTTGCGATTGACAGGCAAGCACCGGATATCCATCGTCGCCGCGGCGGCCGCGGCGGCGATCGTGGGAAGTCTGCAACTCCCCTCCAGCGCGTTCGGCACCGAGGACACCGGGACCACGGAGAGCACCGCGCCTGAGGCGGCGCGTTCCGAGTCGGCGCCGCCGGCCGCGGAGGCACCCGACGCCCACACGGAGGCACCCGACTCGCACGCGGAGGACTCCGCCACCCAGGTCAGCGACACCACGGCCTTCAAGGACGGCGTCATGTCGCTCAGCGCACAGGCAGCCCGGCCCGCGGCGAGGTCGGCCGCGGCCGCCGCGCCCGCACCGCCCCAGGGTGAAGGGTGGAAGCTGAGCGGCGCGACCAAGTGGCTGCAGACCGGCTACACGATCAAGTTCTACGACCAGAAGTCCGCCGACTGGCTGGCCCCGTACGTACAGGCATCCGCCGCGGACCTGCGGCGGATCACGAACCTGCCGGTCTCCGTCGACACCAGGCCGGTCGGCTGGGACTACGTCAGGCCCAGGGGCGAAGTGGTCATCGGGGTCCTGCACCGCCCGTGCCTCCCGCCCGCAGGGGAAGGCAGCATGGGCAGTACCGGCTGGAAGGTGGTCCGCGACGGATCGGGCAGCGCGAACCTCAGCTGCGGCTTCACCGCGTCCTCGCTGGCCGACACCGTGACCAGCGGACACGCCTACATCGACGACGAGTTCTTCACCTCGGCCGGCAAGCCGACGGCCGCCATGGGCGAGACGTACATGCGCAACCACGTCAGCCACGAACTCGGGCACACGCTGGGCCTGACGCACGCCAACCGCAGCCTGACCAAGAGCGACTGCGTCAAGGGCACCGACTCCGGCCAGTTCCCGGTCATGTGCTCACCCACGTACGCCTACCAGGACAAGCGCGCGGGCACCTACGTCCAGCAGTTCGACGTGCAAGGCCTGCGCCTCCTCGCCGCCGGTGCCGGCGCCGCGCTGTCCCCGCAGGGCAAGGTGAGCGGACTCGGCGGCAAGTGCCTCGACGTCAAGGGCGGAAAGGCGGCCAACGGCACGCAGATCCAGCTCTACACGTGCAACGGCTCCGCGGCGCAGTCGTGGATCCTCGGCAAGGACGGTACGTTCCGCGCGTTCGGCAAGTGCCTGGACAACGCGCGCAACGCGAGCACCAACGGCAACAAGATCAGCCTCTACGACTGCAACGGCTCCGCGGCGCAGCGCTGGTCCGTCAACGCCAAGGGCCAGATCGTCCACGTGGCGTCCGGCAAGGTCCTCGACGTGACCGGCGGCGCGACCGCCAACGGCACCGTGGTCCAGCTCTACACGGCGAACACCAACAAGCGCCAGGTCTGGGTCACCCCGAAGTAGCCCGGCCCACCCCCGTGCGCCGTACCCGGGCGGTACGGCGCACGGGGCGGGCCTCACCCGCCGCGCCTCCGCGGCCGCCCCGGCAGCCAACTGCCGCAGGGGCGGTGGGGACAGCTCCAGTTCCGGACTGGGGCTGGGCCCATGGCGGCCGTCCCGCTCGGCGGGAAGTCTCGGATCATGAAACGAAACAAGGCAAACCTGGCCGTACTGCTCCTCTCCCTCGGTGGGCTGGTCGCCGCCGCGCCCGTCGCCTCGGCACAGCCGCCGGTGCCTGCCCTGGAACGCGACGCGCACGCTCTGCGCACCACCGACCCCCAGGCGGACCTGGCCGATCTGCGCCCGGTCGGCCGCATGGTGAAGGACGCCCGGGTGGTGGGTCTGGGCGAGGCCACCCACAGTTCGCACGAATTCCTCACCATGAAGCACCGGGTCTTCCGCTACCTCGTCGAGGAGAAGGGCTTCCGCACCTTCGCCCTGGAGGGGAGCTGGAGCACCGGACTGCGGCTCAACGACTACGTGCTGCGCGGCGAGGGCGATCCGGAGCTGATCATGCGCGCGGAGTTCCAGAGCAGCTACGTCTTCTGGAACAGTGCCGAATACCTGAACCTGCTGCGCTGGATGCGCGGTTACAACCTCCGGCATCCTCACGACCCGGTGCAGTTCATGGGCGACGACTTCGGGTACGCCGGTCCGGAGCTCTACGACAAGGTCACCGGTTACGTGGCCCAGGCCCACCCGGCACTGATGGCACGCTTCACCGAGCTGTACCGCGGCCTGCGGCCCGCGACCACCCCCGAAGCCCACATGAAGGAATATCCCGGGCGGCCGCTCGCCGAACGCAAGGAGATCGCCGACAGGACCGGGCGCGCCCTGGAACTGCTCAAGCGGCAGGGGCCCGGCGCGGGGACCGACACCGAGGCGTACGACTGGGCGGTACAGCACGCCACCGCCATCGACCAGACGGCCAGGGGATACGCCTTCGACTTCGACGACCAGCAGCAGGGCGCCCAGGCCATGAGCTACCGGGACGCGATCATGGCGGACAACGTGGACTGGTGGCAGAGGCACACCGGGAACAAGGTGGTGCTGGCGGCCCACAACGGGCACGTCGCCCTGCGGACCCACGACCCGGAGCACTATCCCGAGGTGCAAGGGAGCCATCTGCGCGACAAGTTGGGCAAGAACTACCTGAGCATCGGCTCCACCTTCGACCAGGGCTCGTTCAACGCCGTCGGAGACGACGGGCAGCTGAAGGGCTTCGCCGTGGGGCCCGCGAAACCCGGCAGCAACGAGCACACGCTGGACAAGGTGCGCCACCGCGACTACGTACTGGACCTGCGCACCGCCCCGCCCGCGGCCCGTACCTGGCTGGCCACGGCCCGTCCCGCCAGGAGTATCGGCGGGGCCTATCCGGGGCCCTACGGGCCGGAGGCCGACATCGCACTCGGGCAGTCGTACGACATCGTCATCCATCTTCACCGGGTCGGTGCCGCTCGCCTGATGCCGTAGCCGAGGGCGGCGGCGTGGCGCGTGGCAGAGGGGCATGGCACGAAACCTGCGATCATCGGCAGAAGAGCCACTCGTGGCCCGTCGGCCGTGGCGCGAAGCTAGAGCCATGACAGACAAGCCCCTCGGCCGCAGCGCCGTGTACACCGTCCTGACCACCGGCTACACCACCTCCACCGGACCGGGGGTCGCCGCCACCGTCTCGTACGTGTCCGACCGCGACCGGCACGTGATCGTGGACCCGGGCATGGTGGCCCACCGTGACCGCATCCTCGGCCCGCTCGCGGAACTGGGCCTGGGACCGGACGACATCACCGATGTCGTGCTCAGCCACCACCACCCCGACAACACCATGAACGTGGGCCTGTTCCCCGAAGCGTGGGTCCACGACCACAAGGCGGAGTACCGGAACGACCAGTGGACCGACCGGGACGCCGAGGGCCATCAGCTCACCGAGTCCCTGCGTCTGATCCGCACTCCGGGCCACAGCCCCGAGGACATCACCCTCCTCGCCGGCACCGCCGACGGCGTGGTCGCCTTCGCCGGTGACCTCTGGTGGCGCCCGGACGGCCCGGCCGAAGACCCGGTGGCCCCGGACCGGGACGACCTGCGCACCTCCCGCCTCCGTGTCGTGGCGGCGGCCGACGTGATCGTCCCGGGCCACGGGGGCGCCTTCCCGGCGGGGGAGGGGGTGCCGCTCTAGAAGGCTGATGAAAATGTTGGGTTCTGGCCCCGCCGCGGGAGCGGCGGGGCAGACTCGTTTTCGTGGTTCAAGGGGAGTGGGTCGGGGAGACGGTCGGGCCGGATGTGTGGGCTACGTGCCGGGAGTTAATCCCGGTCGGGAGCGTGTTCGCGTTCCTGGCCGAGCACCGTGGGCAGCTATTTCCCGCGGTGATGTTCGAGGACATGTATCCGTCGGCGAACGGCCGTCCGTCAATGCCTCCGCAGGTTCTGGCCGCGGCGATCACTTTGCAGGCCCTGCATGGGATGTCGGACTTCGAGACGGTCCAGGAATTACGCTGTGACCTGCGGTGGAAGGCCGCGTGTGGGCTCGGCTTGCACGATATGGCGTTCGATCCTTCGCTGCTGGCCTACTTCCGCCGCCGCCTGGCCCGCTCGGCCCGCCCGAACCGGGTCTTCGAGGCGGTGCGCGAGGTCGTGAAGGCCACCGGCGTGCTGAAGGGAAAGCACCGGCGGGCACTGGACTCCACCGTCCTCGACGATGCGGTGGCCACCCAGGACACCGTCACCCAGCTGATTTCCGCCGTGCGGGCAGTGATCCGTGAGGTCCCCGGCGCCGGACCTGTCGCGGCCGTGCAGTGCACCGCCCACGACTACGGCGACCCGGGCAAACCGAGGATCGCCTGGAACGACCAGCAGGCCAGGGCGGATCTGGTGGACGCCCTCGTTGGTGACGCGCTGCGGCTGCTGGGCCACCTGCCCGAACAAGAACTCGGCGAGAAGGCCGCGAACGCGGCCGGCCTGCTGGCCCTGGTCGCAGGCCAGGACGTCGAACCGGCCCAGGAGTCCGACGGCCGTGACGGACGCTGGCGCATCACCCGGGGGACCGCACCCGACCGCGTGGTGTCCACGATTGATCCCGAGGCCCGGCACATCCACAAGAACCGAACCCGCCATCAGGAGGGCTTCCGTGCGCATGCCGTGTTCGAGCCCGAGGCGGGACTGTTCACCGAGGTCGCTCTCACCGCCGGCAGCGGAGCCGACAACCACGAGGCCGCCGTCGCCCCAGACCTCCTCGCCGAGGAGGACCAGGAACTGACCGTCCTCGGCGACACGGCCTACGGCACCGGCGACCTCCGCCAGAGCCTCGAAGCCGACGGCCACACCCTGGTGATCAAGCCGCCGCCACTGCGGCAGGCAGTCCCCGGCGGATTCAGCACGGACGATTTCCAGGCCGATACCCAGGCCGGGACCGTCACCTGCCCGGCCGGCCACACCAAGCCCCTCGGCCGCCCCCTCGCAGGAGGCAACCGCCAGGCCCAGTTCAAGAAGCTCTGCCTCGATTGCCCTTTGCGCGACCGCTGCACCAGGTCCAAGACCGGACGCGTCTTCAGTGTCCATCCCCAGTACGACCTCCTCAAAGCCGCCCGGGACCAGGCCGCCACCAGCCAGGAATGGCAGGACGAATACCGCCGCTGGCGACCACCCGTCGAACGCGCCATCGCCTGGCTCGTCGCCAGAGGCAACCGCCGCGTCCCCTACCGCGGCGTCCTCAAGAACAACACCTGGCTCCACAATCGGGCAGCCGCCCTAAACCTCCGCCGCCTCATCAACCTCGGACTCACCCACACCGGCACCACCTGGGCCCTCACCCCCGCCACCACATAGACCCAGGGGCCACCCGGCCTACGGCCGGACAGCCCCACAACAAGATCTTCATCAGCCTTCTAGCGCCGCCTTCGCCCCTGGTCGGCGGCCACCGCCGCATCGCACCCCAAGGGCCGTACGGCGTCAGGCGAGCCGGCGTCGGGCCGCCACCGGGGCGGTGGCGACCCACAATGGCCGCAACTGGCGGCATCGGTAGGGCTCGGACAGACTGGTTGGGGGTGTCAGGGGCGGGAGGAGACTCCGATGTTCGGACATGTGCGATCACTCCATGACAAAGATCCGATCCTCATGATCAAGGTCAGCGTCTATCGCGGTGATCTGACGGCCATCGACCACGTCTTCACCAACGACGAGGGCCGATACGACGTGGAAATTCCCGCGGGCGCGACGGTCACCGTGCGGTTCGACACGCATCACTCGCTCAACAACGCGGAGGATTGGCAGCCGTCGGTGGTCGCGAACGTCGTTGCCAGCGACGACACTCCCTCGGACCGGTACCTGGTTCGACGAGGTCATGATTCCGACGCGGTGTCGGCCATGGACGCGCTGAGCGGATATCTGATCGCCGCGGCATCGAGTGACGTCGAGGGGGACGCGCAGTACGCGGACACGGCGGTGAAGCGCCTTGCGATGCTCAAACAGCACACCCGGGTGCTCCAGGACCTCCAGCAAAAGCTCCTCGACCACTTCGCTGAGCAGGCGTAGCGAGCGCACTTGACCGATCGTCAGGGGTGCCGCCCCGGACCCGTGGGCACACCCTCCGCGCCCGGCGGCTTCCGTATCGCGTCGGCTTCCGGCGTCCGGTACCTCCGGCGAAGCGGCGTCGCCGAATACGGCCGGGAGGCGCCGCCGCGCCGGACGGCAGACGATGGACTCGTGGAGACGCGGATCCCCGCAGGTAGGGCCAGGGCGGCACGGCGTAGGGTGCAGGTGCCACATGAACGAGCACATCCCGGTCGACGAGCTGATCAGCGGCGCCGCACAGGCCGCCGGCGGCTGGCTGGGCTCGCTGCCGGTCGCACTGGTGGCCACCAGCGCCGACGGGACGATCGTGCGTTGGAACCAGGTCGCGCAGGAGCTGCTGGGCTACACCCCACCGCAAATGCTGGGGCACAACATCGCCGAGCTCGTTCACCCAGGAGCCGATCGCAGCCTCGGGCGCTCACTCTGGGAGGCCGCCGCCTCCGGTCGGGGCGTCATGGGCACGGTGACCGCCTGGCACCGCGACGGGCACCCGCTGGAGCTGGAGATCTGGGCCTCTCCGGTGTCCGACCGCCGGCACGAGGCGGCCACGGTGCTGGTCTTCGCCGCCGATGCCCACGCGGCACGCCGCATCCGGGGGTCGTCGGCGGTATGGGACGGCCTGTTCGCCCGCTCACCCGTCGGCATCGCCATCCTCGACACGCAGCTGCGGTTCCTGCAGGTCAACGCCGCACTCGAAGCGATGAACGGGCTGCCCGAATCGGTGCACGTGGGCCGTCGCCTGGCCGAGATCCTCCCTGAGGTGAACGCCCTGGAGATGGAGGAGGCGATGCGGCAGGTGATGGAGACCGGGGAGCCGGTTCTGGATCGCCGCCGCGTCGGCCGGACACCGACCGCATCCGACCGCGACCGGGTGTGGTCGTGCTCCTACGTGCGGGTGGAGGATCCCGCCGGCATGCCGATCGGTGTCATCGCCTCGCTCGTCGACATCACCGAGCAGCAGCGCGACCACGAGGAAGCCGAAGCTGGCCGGCGCAGGCTCGCCCTGCTCAACGAGGCCAGCATGCGCGTCGGGTCCAGCCTGGATCTGGAGCGCACCGCGCAGGCACTCGCCGACCTGGCCGTGCCGCGCCTCGCCGACACCGCCACCGTGGACATCCTGGACGCCCTCGCCCGCGGTGACGAGCCCGGCACGGGGCTGGCCGGCGGGGTCGTCCTGCGGAGGCTGGGCAAGGCTCCGCTGGCCGGATCCAGGGTGACCGAGGTCCTCGCCCGCCTCGGCGGGAAGCTCGTCTTTCCCGCGGCCGCCCCCTACACCCAGGCCCTCGCGGGCCGGCAGCCCTTCCTGATCGCCCGCCTCGACGAACGGGCCGTGGCCCCCGCCGCCCCGCATTCGGCCAAACCCGCGGAACTGCTCGCCATGGGTGTGCACTCGTTCCTCATGGCCCCCCTCGTGGCGCGGGATTCGGTGCTCGGCGTCGCCACCTTCTACCGCACCCGCCCGAGCGAACCCTTCGGCTCCGAGGACGTCACCCTCGCCGCCGAACTCGCCGCACGCGCCGCACTCAGCATGGACAACGCGCGGCTCTACCACCGTGAGCACGAGACCGCGGTGATCCTCCAGCGCAGCATGCTCCCCCAGCACATCTCCCCGCCCCCCGGCATCGAGGTCAGTCACCGCTACCTGCCCGCGAGTGACGTCAACGAGGTCGGCGGGGACTGGTACGACGTCCTGCCCCTGACGGGCGGCAGGGCGGGCCTGATCATCGGCGACGTCATGGGGCACGGCATCGCCGCGGGCGCGGTCATGGGCCGGCTGTCCGCCTCCGTACGGGCCCTGGCACGCCTGGACCTCTCGCCCGTCCGGCTGCTGCACCAGCTGGAAGCCGCCCTCTGCGACCTCGCCGAGCCGATGCTGGCCACGCTCCTGTACGTCGTCTGCGATCCGGCCACGGGACACTGCACCGTCACCCGGGCCGGACATCCGCCGCCCGTACTCGCACTGCCCGACGGAACGGTCCGGCTCGTGGACACCCCGCCCGGGGTCCCCCTGGGGGTCGGGGGCGTCCCCTTCACCCCCACCGAGTTCGACGTGCCCGCCGGCGGCGTGCTCGTGCTCTACACCGACGGACTGATCGAAGCCCGCGGACACGACCTCGACGAGCGGCTGGCCGAGCTGATGAGGCTGCTCGCCGATCGTCAGAGTCAGCTGGACCATGTGTGCGACTCGCTGATCACCCACCTCGTTCCGGCGGCCGCCGACGACGACATCGCGCTCATGGTCGTGCGCATCGGCCAGTGACGAGCGACGTTGCATGGATATGCGAGATGGTGCATACTCTTTCCATGTCCAAGGTCCTCACCTCCCTCCCCGCCGGCGAACGCGTCGGCATCGCCTTCTCGGGCGGCCTCGACACTTCGGTCGCGGTCGCGTGGATGCGCGACAAGGGCGCCATCCCCTGCACCTACACGGCCGACATCGGCCAGTACGACGAGCCCGACATCGCCTCGGTGCCCGGCCGCGCGAAGACCTACGGTGCCGAGATCGCGCGCCTGGTCGACTGCCGCGCGGCACTGGTCGAGGAGGGTCTGGCGGCGCTCACCTGCGGGGCGTTCCACATCCGCTCGGGCGGGCGTTCCTACTTCAACACCACGCCGCTCGGCCGCGCCGTCACGGGCACCCTCCTGGTCCGGGCGATGCTCGAGGACGACGTACAGATCTGGGGCGACGGCTCGACCTTCAAGGGCAACGACATCGAGCGGTTCTACCGGTACGGCCTGCTCGCCAACCCGCACCTGCGGATCTACAAGCCCTGGCTGGACGCGGACTTCGTGACCGAGCTCGGCGGCCGCAAGGAAATGTCGGAGTGGCTGCTCGCCCACGACCTGCCCTACCGCGACAGCACGGAGAAGGCGTACTCCACCGACGCCAACATCTGGGGTGCCACCCACGAGGCCAAGACGCTGGAGCACCTCGACACCGGCGTGGAGACCGTCGAGCCGATCATGGGCGTCCGGTTCTGGGACCCCTCGGTCGAGATCGCCGCCGAGGACGTGACGATCGGCTTCGACCAGGGCCGCCCGGTGACGATCAACGGCAAGCAGTTCGCCTCCCCCGTCGACCTGGTGATGGAGGCCAACGCCATCGGCGGCCGGCACGGCATGGGCATGTCGGACCAGATCGAGAACCGGATCATCGAGGCCAAGAGCCGCGGCATCTACGAGGCGCCGGGCATGGCCCTGCTGCACGCGGCGTACGAGCGCCTGGTCAACGCGATCCACAACGAGGACACCGTCGCCCAGTACCACAACGAGGGACGGCGCCTCGGCCGGCTGATGTACGAGGGCCGCTGGCTGGACCCGCAGGCGCTGATGGTGCGCGAGTCGCTGCAGCGCTGGGTCGGCACGGCCGTCACGGGCGAGGTGACGCTGCGGCTGCGGCGCGGTGAGGACTACTCGATCCTCGACACCACGGGTCCGGCGTTCAGCTACCACCCGGACAAGCTGTCCATGGAGCGCACCGAGGACTCGGCGTTCGGCCCGGTGGACCGGATCGGCCAGCTCACCATGCGCAACCTCGACATCGCCGACTCGCGCGCCAAGCTGGAGCAGTACGCCGGCCTCGGCCTGATCGGCACCGACCACCCTGCGATCGGTGCCGCCCAGGCGGCCGCGACCGGGCTGATCGGCACCCTGCAGGAGGGCGGCGCCGAGGCGATCGCCTCCCGCGGCGAGGTGTCCGACGACGAGGAGATGCTGGACCGCGCCGCGATGGAGTTCGGCACGGACTGACCAGGAACCACCGGAAAGGCCGGCCCGGCGTCGTTGACGCCGGGCCGGCCTTTCCCTTGTTGTGCCCCGTCAGGGCAGATCGGGCCTGCCGAAGCATCAGCGGGGCGCGTCGTCGTGCGCGAGTGCGTTCTCCCGCATGTCCGGCTCGACGCGGAGTGTCCTGGCGAACCAGTCGCCGTAGCGGCCCCCCAGGAAGGGAGCCGTGGCCCCGTGAAGAAGGATGCTCAGGCCCACGGTCACGGCGACGGCGTCACCCAGCGAGGCTCCCCCGGGCAGGTGCTCTTCGAAGGCCAGCAGGCCGAACACGAGGGAGGCCAGACCGCGCGGACCGAACCAGCCGATGTAGGCCACGGAAGCGGGGCGCAGACCGGTGCCGAGCAGCGAGAGAGCGACCGGCAGCATCCGGGCGACGGTCAGGCTGATCAGCGCGTAGACCACGATGCGCCACGTCAGGTGCTGGAGTACCGGCCCCAGGATGACCGCGCCGAAGACGAGGAAGCTCAGCGAGGCGAGCAGCAGCCCGAGGCGTTCGGTGAACCTCGTGCTCTGCGCGGGATCCCCGTCCTCGGTACGCAGGCCCCGGTCGGTGGGCATCCGGCGCAGAAGGACGCCGAAGGCCAGGCCGGCGACCCACGCGCCGATGAAGCCGCTGCCCTCGGTCAGGACACACAGCGCGTACGCGATGACCGGAACGGCGAGCGCCAGGAACTGGCGCCAGTCGGAACTGCTCCACCCTCGGGCGAGCGACCAGCGCAACAGGCTCGCCCCGGTCCAGCCCGCCGCGATTCCGATGGCGCCGCTCAGCAGCAGCGCGCGCAGGAAGGTCTCGGCAACGCCCGGATGGCCATGGCCCCCGCCCGCCGCCGCAAGGGTCAGCACGAAGAACGGAAGCGCCAGACCGTCGTTCAGACCGGACTCGACGGTCAGGCCGCCGCGGACCAGGGCCGGCACCCGCTTGTCGGAGACGGCCTGCTTCCCGAGCGCGGCGTCCGTCGGCGCCAGGATGATGCCGACCAGGGCCAGCTCCCACACGCTCAGACCGGTCAGCAGGGGCCAGGCGGCGAGCCACCCCAGAGCCATCGTGACCGGCAGACCCACCGCGAGCAGCCGCAGCGGCAGGAACTCCTCCCGGCGCAGGTCCCGGGCCCTGATCCCGGCCGCGTCCGTGAACAGCGTCAGGACCAGGGCGCTCTCCAGCAGCGTCCGCGTGACCTCGGGATCCCGCGCCCGGTCCAACAGGTCCAGGCCCAGCGGGCCGATCCCCAGACCGACCAGCATGAACACCAACGGTCCTGAGACCACCGTGGTCGACAGGCGCCGCGAGAGCACCCCGTAGCCGACGATCACACTCCCGGCGATCACGACGGCCCAGCCGTTCATCCGCACTCCTCACACCGGGTGTCCCAGACGCGAAGGCCGACCCTACGTCTCGGGCCGACGGGCCACGGGAACCCCTGCTCCCAACGCGCCCAGCTCGGCTCGGTCGGCCCAACGGGCGTGTCGGTCGCCGCGCGGACGTTGCGGTGGCTCGCGGGGTGGCCAAGGGCATCATGGGCGGGTGAACGTCCCCCCGACAGCCGGCGGCGGAGCCGGCGTCCCCGCATTCCTCGAGGTCGCTCCCACACCCCGGACCGCTGTCGTATGGCTCCCGCCGGAAGGGCTGTGGCCTCCCATCCAGAGCATCCGAGCCGAACACGACCCCCAGATCCGCCGCTGGCCACCGCACGTGAACCTCGTCTTCGGCTTCGTCCCGGAGGCCGACTTCGCGTCGGCTGCCCCACTGCTGGCGGCCGCAGCCGCCGAGCGGGAGCCCTTCGCCATCCGCCTCAGCGGAGTGCACGCCTTCCGCCACCGCGCGTACGCCACCGTGTGGCTGGACCCCGCCGCGGCCGGTCTGGCTCCGTGGACGGCGCTCCAGAGCGCCCTGGCGGAGCCGTTCCCGCTGTGCCGCAGCCGGTTCCCGGGCTTCACACCACACCTCTCACTCGGGCGCACCCATGACCCGCGGCGGCTGGCTCCGGAGTGCGAGGCCCGCCTGGGCGCCATGTCGGCGCAGGTCCACGAGATCGTGCTGCTCTCCCGCCGGGGCGAGGAGCCCATGCGACCCCGCGTCGCGATCACCCTGGGCACCGGCGAAGTGCGTCGGCTCTAAGCGGCCTCGGGGAAGTAGGGCACGTCCCCGAGGCCGCTTAGGAGCTGTCCGGCCGATCTTGATAGACCGTCTGCAGTATCTGTTGCCGTACGATCTCGGCAGTTGAGGGGGAGGGCATGGAAGACGTATTCGATCTGACTGGACGGCCACCGAGCGGCTGGATGCACGCCATCTTCGGCGGAGGGCCCTATGGCGAGGACGTCGGCCGCTGCATCCCCGGCCCGCCGGCGCCTGCGACCATCACGGTTCCGCTTCCAGACAGCGGCGAGTTCGTCTACCGGCTGGTGACGGTCGGCTCATGGTCCGATCCGAACGACCCCATCGCCCTCTACAACGACACCGGCCCGGTGCCACCGCCACCGCTGTCGGAACTGGAGAAGTCCTGGCTCAACCGCCGCGCCGGCCAGTAGCTTCAGCCGTCATGACCGCAGCCAGATGACCAGCGAGGCTGCGGTCACGGTGCCCAGGAAGATGTAGCCGCGCTTGTCGTAACGGGTCGCAACGGCCCGGGAGTTCTTGAGTCTGTTGATGGCCCGTTCGACGGTGTTGCGTTTCTTATACCGCTCCTCGTCGAAGGCCGGTGGCCGTCCGCCTCGCGATCCCTTGCGTAAGCGGGCCGCCCGGCTGTCGGCCTTCTCCGGGATCGTGTGCCGATGCCCCGGCGTCGCAGATATTCGCGGCAGGGGCCGTTGCTGTAGGCCTTGTCCGCCGCGACGCTGTCGGGCTTCTTGCGGGGCCTGCCCGGGCCGAGGCGCGGAACGCGGATCTTCTCCAGCACCGGCACGAACTGGGTGCAGTCTGCCCGCTGTCCTGCGGTGATGAGCAGGGACGCGGGCGGCAGCACCCGTCCGCACTCAGGTGGATCTTGCTGGTGAAGCCGCCACGCGAGCGGCCCAGGCCCTCACCTCCCGCACCACCTCCGCCAGGCGGCCGACCAGGCTCTGCCACGGCGTTTCGTTCTGACGTTCTGGCGCTTCGTCCCCCTTTGAGGCGGCCGACGCGGGCGGCGGGTCGGTTCGGGCGCCAGCCGCATGCTGATGTGCGCGCACGATGGTGGAGTCCACCGCCACGTCCCAGTCGATCTCACCCGCTGCATCGGCTGCGGCCTGAACCTGCTGAAGAAGATGTTCCCAGGTGCCGTCCGCCGACCACTGCCGATGGCGCTCGTAGACCGTCTTCCATGGTCCGAACCGATCTGGCAGGTCCCGCCATTGGATGCCAGTCCGTACCCGGTGCAGGATCCCGTCGATCACCTGCCGGTGATCGCGCCACCGGCCGCACCGACCATTACTCACCGGCAGGAACGGCCGCAGCCGTTCCCACTCCGCATCCGACAGATCACCACGCTCAACCCACCCCATGCCCAGAACGAGCCGATCAACCGACGGTCACATGATCGACCGGACAGCTCCTAGTAGATCCCGTAGCGCAGCCGTCCCAGCGCCGTCATGGGGCGGTCGTGGGCGGCGACGGGGGCCGGGAGGGCGGTGGACCCGGTCAGGTAGCGGTCCACGGAGGCGGCCGCCGCCCGGCCCTCGGCGATGGCCCACACCACCAGCGACTGGCCCCGGCCGGCGTCGCCCGCGACGAACACTCCGCGCCCCCGCCCGCCGGAGGCCGCGAAGTCCACGCCGCGGGCGAAATTGCCGCGGTCGTCGAGCTCCAGTCCCAGCTGCTCGCGCAGGCCGCCCGCCCGCTCGGGGCCGGAGAAGCCCAGGGCGAGCAGGACCAGACCGGCCGGGATCACGCGCTCGGTGCCGGTGAGGGGCGTACGGGCCCGGGGCTCGACCGCGGTCAGGTGCAGCGCCCGTACCCGGCCCGCGGAGTCCCCCTCGAAGCGCAGGGTGGCGCTGGCGAACAGCCGCGGGTCGGAGCCCTCGCGCCCGCGGGCCTCTTCGTGGGCGTGGGAGATCCGGTACACCTTCGGGTACACCGGCCACGGCTCGCCGTCGGCCCGGTCGGGGCCGGGTTCCGGATTGATGTCGAGCTGGACCACGGAGAGCGCGCCCTGCCGCAGGGCCGTACCGAGGCAGTCCGAGCCCGTGTCGCCGCCTCCGACGATCACCACGTGCCGGCCCTCGGCGGTGACGGGCGGCACGGCGTAGTCGCCCTCCCGCACCCGGTTGGCGAAGGTCAGGTAGTCCATGGCCTGGTGGATGCCACGCAGGTCGCGCCCCGGGACCGGAAGCTCCCTGCGCTCCTCGGCGCCGACCGCGACGACGACCGCGTCGTACCGGCTGCGCAGCTCGGCCGCGCCGACCGCGCCGGCCACGCCGGGCGCGCCGCCGATGTCCGCGCCCGTCACGAACGTGGTGCCCTCGGCCCGCATCTGCTCGATCCGGCGGTCCAGGTACGCCTTCTCCATCTTGAAGGCCGGGATGCCGTAGCGCAGCAGGCCCCCGATCCGGTCGGCCCGTTCGTGGACGGTGACGCCGTGCCCGGCCCGGGTCAGCTGCTGCGCCGCGGCCAGTCCGGCCGGTCCCGAGCCGATGACGGCCACGGACCTGCCGCTCTGCCGCTCCGGCGGCAGCGGCACCATGTAGCCGCGCCGCAGGCCCTCGTCCGCTATCGCCTGCTCGACGTTCTTGATGGTCACCGGATCCGCGTTGATCGTCAGGACACAGGCGTCCTCGCAGGGGGCCGGGCAGAGCCGGCCGGTGGCCTCGGGGAAGTTGTTGGTCGCGTGCAGCCGCTCGTACGCGGCACGCCAGTCGCCGTGTGCCGCGTACGCGTTCCACTCGGGTATGAGGTTCCCCAGGGGGCAGCCGCTGTGGCAGAACGGGATGCCGCAGTCCATGCAACGGTCCGCCTGCTCCGAGACGAGGGGGAGCAGCGCCTGCCCCGCGTGGACCTCGCGCCAGTCGCCGAGCCGCTCCTCGACGGGCCGGGCCGGGACGGGCTTGCGGGGGATCCTGAGGAAGCCGAACGGATCGGTCACGCGCCGCCTCCCTGGGTCAGCCCGTACCGCATGCGCCATCTGGGCTACATGTGATGTTCTGACCAGATTACGCCGCCCAGGCAAGGGCCCCCAGGGGAGCCGCCACGCGCTCGATCGCCACGCCGCTCCGCGCTCCGTCGGCTACGGACCGTCACCGGTCCGATCCGCCGCCGGTGGTCGACGTCGTTCGAGCTCACTGCTTGCGGGGCTGGGTGAAGCGCAGCAGGTTGCCGGAGGGGTCGCGGAAGGCGCAGTCGCGCACGCCGTACGGTTGGTCGACCGGCTCCTGCAGCACCTCGCCGCCCGCCGTGCTGATGCGCTCGAAGGTGGCGTCGCAGTCTTCGGTCGAGAAGATGACGCCGCGCAGCAGGCCCTTCGCCAGCAGTTCCGCCATGGCCCGCTTGTCGGCGGGTGAGGCGTTCGGGTCCGCGAGGGGCGGTTCGAGGACGATGTTCACATCGGGCTGGGAGGGCGACCCGACGGTCACCCAGCGCATCCCCTCGAACCCGACGTCGTTGCGCACCTCCAGGCCGAGCACGTCCCGGTAGAAGGCGAGCGCCTTGTCGTGGTCGTCGACGGCGATGAAGCACTGCGAAAGCTTGATGTCCATGCGCTCCACGCTAGGGGCGGGGGGCGGCCTTCGCTTCTCCGTTCCTGACCGGTCGCGTGTGGATCTTGGAGATGCAGGCCGGGATGGCGGCGCCCTCGTCATGCGGGCGGGCCCGGTACGCGCTCGGACTCTCGCCGACCAGCTCGGTGAACCGCGAGCTGAACGATCCCAGCGAGGTACAGCCGACGGCGAAGCAGACTTCCGTCACCGTCAGGTCCCCCCGCCGGAGCAGCGCCTTGGCCCGCTCGATGCGGCGCGTCATCAGGTAGCTGTACGGCGTCTCCCCGAAGGCCGCGCGGAAGCTGCGGGAGAAATGGCCCGGCGACATGAGGGCGAAACGCGCCAGCGCCGGAACGTCGAGCGGCTCCGCGTACTCGCGGTCCATCAGGTCACGGGCCCGGCGCAGCCGGACGAGATCCTCAAGATTCACACGACAACCATCCCACAGCGCCGGGCGCCGCCGGTGAAATCGGCCAAGGTTCTGCCCGCCCCGGACGGCGGGCGCACCGGGGATGATGGCCCCGTGCAGATCCGCATCGAGGCCTTCGACCTGCCCGGCCGCACGTGCGCCGCGGGCCCCGGGTTCCCCGGTTATGCCGATGTCCACGTCGCGGTCCAACTCCGGTCACCGCGTGGCGAACTGCTGGGTCCGCAGCCGGGTGACGCCTCGGCCGTCTCCTGGACGCTGGAGTGCGACGTCGCCACCACCCCCCACGGGCTTCGACTTCAGGGGGCCTCACCTGGACCCGGCCACCGTCCGCAGCGCCGTACGGTCCGGACTCCCGCTCGCCCCGCTCGGCCTGACCGACGCCAAGGGGCAGCTCCTGTGTGCCGCCGTTGAGGCCGCCGCGCGTCGCATGGTCCGCCGGACCCGAACCGGACGCCCCCGTGTCCTGAGCGGTCGACCGCGAGCGCGGTCACGGCCGCGGTCACCACGACGCCGGCTGACGGCGGCGGGGCCGTCGGCCGGCGTCGTGGTGGGAGCGGCAGGTGCGCGCGAGGCGTGTGCCTCAGCCCGCGTCCCGCTCCGCGGCCTCGGCGACGCGCTTGATGTGCGCCAGCCGCCTGTCCCAGTCGGCGGCGAGCGCGGACATCCACCGCGCTGTCGCGTCGAGGGCCGCGGGCCGTACCGCGTACCGCACCTCGCGTCCGACCCGGCTGCCCGAGACCAGCCCGGCGGCGTCGAGGACGGTGAGGTGCTTGACCACGGCCTGGCGCGACACGGGCACGCCTTCGGCGAGCGTCGTCGCGGTGGCCTCGCCCTGCGCGGCGAGCAGGTCGAGCAGCCGGCGGCGTGTCGGGTCGGCCAGCGCCGCGAGGACGCCGTCGACCGCCTCGGCGGCGCCGCGGCGTCCGTCGGTCACGCGGACGGCTGTTCGGCGCGCGTCCGGAGCGCGTCGAGCACCTGGGGCCAGCCGCCGGTGTTGTCCTTCACCGCCTTGTCGCGCAGCGCCTCGGGGCCGGCCAGGGCCGCGAACCCGCTCTCGACGACGCGGAGCCGCGTCTTGTCGCCTTCCGGCGTCAGCGTGAACTCCACGAGCGTGCTGTTGTCCTCGCGCAGTTCCTCCCCGGGGAAGGCGCTGGCCCAGCGGTACGCCAGGTAGGTCTGCGGCTCGACCTTCTCCACACGCACCGGGAAGTTCCCGTACTCGGCGTTCTTCGCCACCAGCGACTCGCCTTCCCTGGCCGTGCTGCCGGTCAGGGTCCCCTGGTCGGCCACCCAGAAGCCGGGCTCGGCCACCAGCGACCAGACCCGGTCCAGGGATGCCGCGATCAGGGTTTCGCGTTCGATCCGGTCCATGCTCATGAGGAGACTCCTTCGCTGTGACCCATTGAATGCAACTACAGGGTTGCACGTCGGTGCCCCGGGTGCAACCTCAGGGTTGCATCTGGGCCCGTCGGGCGCCGGCGGCGGAGCAGCCACCCCGCGACGACGGCGGCGCCCGCGAGGGCGTACGCGACGGTGCCGGTGTCCGGGCCCAGTGAGCGCCCGGCGATGTACACGGCGGCGCCGGCCATCGCGACGCCGAACCACTCCCAGCGGCCGTCAAGGGCCACGAGGGCGATCAGCAGCAGCGCGTACCAGGAGTAGCCGGGAGTCATCAGGAGGAAGGCCGTGCCCGTCACCAACAGCGCAGCGCTCCAAGGGCGTTCGGGGTCGCCCCGGCGCCATACGTAGACGGTCACGGCGAGCATCACGGCGGCCACGGCGGGCAGCGCCCAGTCGTCCGGGAGCACCAGCCGCAGCAGTGCGTACCGGCCGTGGGCCCCGGCGTCCTCGTACCCCTCCTCTTCGGCGTACCCGCCCAGGTAGCCGAGGACGGAGGACCGGGACACCAGTACGTACGGCAGGTACAGCAGGCCCACGGTCGCCGCGGCGGGCAGCAGCACGGCGGCCGCGCGCCGCCACGTGCGCACCCCGGCCAGTGCTCCCGGCAGCAGGACGGCGGGCAGCAGCTTCGCCGCGACGGCGAAGCCGAAGAGCACCCCGCCCGCCACCCGACGGCGGCTGACCATCCCGAGGGCGGCGACCGACAGGAGCACCGCGAGGGCGTCGACATGGGCGTTGTTGACGGCCTCCACGGCCACGGCCGGGCACCAGGCCCAGTACGCCGCGTGGCGCGGATCGCCCCGTCGGCGACGCAGGATCAGCAGCAGAACGCCCGTCACCCCGACGGACACGGCCACGCCGCCCACTTGGAGGGCCTTGTGCCGTACGCCGTCGGGGGAGAGGGCGTGGACGAGGAGGAAGTACCCCTCGGCGACCGGGGGATAGATGGTGTGCACCTGCGGGCGGTTGATGCGGGTGCACACTCCCGCCGTGACGGGCGCGAGGTCGGGCCGCCCCGTGCAGGCCGGTCCCTCGGGGAACAGCCAGGCGTCACGCAGCCCCGTGAGCGCAGGATCGGCGGGGGAGTGGTCGTACGGCGAGATCCCGGCGGCCTGGACCCGCCCGTCCCAGGCGTAACGGAACGAGTCGGTGCTCGTCCGGGGCGCGGCGGTCAGCCCGGTGAGGGCGACGGCGGCCGAACCCGCCAGCACCAGCGGGATGACGGCCCGGGCCGGAACCCTGCGCAGGCTCACCACGGCAACGGCGAACAGCGCCCACGATGACGCGTACCACCAGGTCAGACCTATGGGGTCGGCGAAGTAGCCGTCCTTGCGCACCGTCGGGACCAGCACGGCGGTCAGTGCCGTCAGCAGTACGGCCGTGGTGAGAGTGGCGCGGACCGGATGGGCGGGGCGAGGGTGGTTCATGCGGCCCAGATCTCCGCGCCGCGGGAGAACGGCGGGGAAGACCGACGGCCCAGCTCCACGAAGGGCCGGCCCGCCGCGCTCCACCGGTGCGCCGGCCGCCAGCCGGTCCGCTCGGCGTACGCGCACAGGGCGTCGACCCCGACCCGGGCCCACTGGAACGGGGAGCCCAGTGCGCCGCGGCCGTCGGCGACGCGCACCTCGCACCGCTCGTCCACATCGGCGACGGCGCATTCGACGATGATCTTCCCGCCGGGGCTCGTCACCTCTCCCATCCGGCGCAGCAGCACGACCGGATCACCGCCGATGCCGATGTTCCCGTCGATCAGCAGCACGCTGCCCCAGCGGCCTTCCCCGGGCAGGGGGTCGAAGACCGAGCGGCACAGCGCCGGTCCGCCCATCCGCTCGGTGCGGGCCACCGCCTCGGGGCTGAGGTCGATGCCCAGCGCCCGGCGCCCACGGGCCGCGAGGGCCGCCACCAGCCGGCCGGGGCCGCAGCCGACGTCGAGTACGGCGCCTCGGCAGCGCCGCAGCACGGACCAGTCGGCCTCGTCCGGAGCCTCGCACCAGCGCTCCACCTCCAGGGGAAGCAGCCAGCCGTCCCCACGCCGCAGGAACAGCGGCCCCTGGCCGGACCGGAGCGCGTCGTTGTAGGGATCCGCCCGCCAGGCGGTCGGCGCGGTCACGAACGCACCTCGATGGTGGAAGCAAGCTCGGCGTGGAGCGTCGCGAACCGTCCGGCCGGCGCCTCGGCGGCCACCCGCAGCGCGTCCTCGGCGGTGTCCACATCGCACAGCTCCGGCAAGTGCCCGATCCGCAGCCCGGCCGCGCGCAGCCGCTCGTACTGCGCGGAACCCGTGTACGGCTGGGACATCGGCACCCCGCGCAGCAGGGCCGGGTCGGGCTCGGCCAGGCCGAGCGCCCAGAAGCCGCCGTCGGTGGCGGGGCCGAACCAGGCGTCGTACGCGTCCCAGGCGAGGGCGGGCGCGAGGAGGGCGGGGGACACCTGGGGCGTGTCCATGCCGAGGAGGAGTGCCGGGCCCGTACACGAGGCGAAGGCGGCGGCGAGCCGCTCGTCCAGGCCGCCCGCGCACTGCGGCAGTACCTCGAAGCCCGGCGGGAGCCACGGGCCGGGCCGCCCGTCCAGTACGAGTACGCGCCGCGCGGCGGGTACCGCGGCCACGGCGGACAGGGTGTCGGCCAGGGCGGCCGCCGCCAGCGCTGCCGCCTGGCGCGGTGTGAACGGCGGGGTCAACCGGGTCTTGACCCGGCCCGGAACGGGCTCCTTGGCGATGACGAGCAAGGTGGTCGAGGGCGCGGTCGTGGATGTGGATGTGGTCGTGGGAGGGGTCACCGGACACCGTCCGCGGCCGGCTTGCGAGGGGCTTCCGCCAGTACGCGCCGCATGTCGTGCACGGCCTGCCAGGTGCCCCGCCAGGTGCCGGTCACCTTGGACTTCCCGGACCGGGGGAGGTACGGGACGTCCACTTCGCGCACCCGCCAGCCCGCGTCGGCGGCCCGGACGACCATCTGGAGCGGATATCCGCTGCGCCGGTCGGTCAGGTCGAGCCCGAGCAGGGCCTCGCGGCGGGCGGCCCGCATCGGCCCGAGGTCCCGCAGGCGCAGTCCGGTGCGCCGGCGCAGCATGTGGGACAGGGCGAGGTTTCCGGCCCGGGCGTGCGCGGGCCAGGCGCCCCGCCCCTGGGGGCGGCGCCGCCCGAGGACCAGATCCGCCTCACCGTCCGACACCGCCCGGACGAAACCGGCGAGGAGGCCGGGGTCGAGCGAGGCGTCGCAGTCGCAGAAGCAGACCACGTCGGCCTCGGCGGCCAGCAGCCCGGCGTGGCAGGCGGCGCCGAAGCCGCGGCGGGTCTCCTCGACCACGGTCGCGCCGAGCTCGCGGGCGAGGGCGGCGGAGCCGTCGGTGGATCCGTTGTCCACGACGAGCGGCCGCCAGCCGGACGGGATGCGGGCGAGGACCCAGGGCAGGGCCTCGGCCTCGTTCAGACAGGGGAGTACAACATCTACGGTCACGTGACTCACCGTAGGAATCCGCGCGGCACAAAAGGGCTTTCCACTCCTTACGAAACGCGGACGTCACCCTCACCGGCCCTCTGGCTCCGCTGCCGGCGCCGGGCTGATGCGACCCTGGACCCATGAGCCATACCGAACCGTGCCCCCATGTCCTGGTGGTCGAAGACGACCCGACGGTCGCGGAAGTCGTCTCCGGCTACCTCGCACGGGCCGGCTGCACCGTCGAGCACGCACCCGACGGCCCCGACGCCCTGCGCCGTGCCGCCGCCCGGTGGCCGGACCTGGTGCTCCTCGACCTGATGCTGCCCGGTCTCGACGGCCTGGAGGTGTGCCGGCGGCTGCGGGCGACAGCTCCGGTTCCCGTGATCATGCTGACGGCGCTCGGCGACGAGGACGACCGGATCGCGGGCCTGGAGCTCGGGGCCGACGACTACGTCACCAAACCCTTCAGCCCGAGGGAACTCGTCCTGCGGGTCGAATCCGTCCTGCGCCGCAGCCTCGGCAGCCGGCGGCAGGACCCCGCCCCGTCCCGGCAGGTCCTCCGGGCGGGCGACGTGGTGCTCGACCCCGCGACCCGGCGCGCGGCCAAGCAGGGGCGCGAACTGGCTTTGACGCTCAGGGAGTTCGACCTCCTCGCCCACTTCCTGTCGCACCCTGGACGGGCACACGGACGCGAGGAACTGATGCGCGAGGTGTGGGGCTGGGACTTCGGCGACCTGTCCACGGTCACCGTTCACGTGCGCCGACTCCGGGCGAAGATCGAGGACGACCCCGCCCAGCCCCGGCTGATCCAGACCGTATGGGGCGTCGGATACCGCTTCGAGACCGGGGAAAAGGAGACCGTGTCGTGAAGGACGTCCTGCTCATCGCCCTCTTCGCGCTCGGCGGCGCGGGCGGCGCGGGGCTCGTCGGTGCGCTCGCCCTGCGCCTGGTCCGCCACCGTTCGGTCGCGGTGTCCCTCTTCGTGGTCGCCGCGGTCACGGTCACCGCGATGCTGGCCGGCACGCTGGCCGTCGCCGAGGCGATGTTCCTGTCCCGGCACGACCTGTGGGTGGTCACCGTGGTCGTGGCCGTGGCTGCCGTCGTCGCACTGGCCACCGCCATGCTGCTCGGCCGCTGGGTCGTCGCCCGCAGCCGCGAACTGGCCGTCGCCGCCCGCGACTTCGGTGACGGTGGCCGGTTCGCGGCCCCCCGGACCGGAGCCACCGCCGAACTGGCCGCGCTCTCCCGGGAACTGGCCGCGACCAGCGCCAAGCTCGACGCGTCCCGGAAGCGGGAGCAGGCCCTGGAGGCCTCACGGCGCGAGCTCGTCGCCTGGATCTCGCACGACCTCCGGACCCCGCTCGCCGGACTACGGGCGATGGCCGAGGCCCTGGAGGACGGCGTGGCCGCCGACCCCGCCCGCTACCACCGGCAGATCCGCACGGAGGTCGACCGGCTCAACTCCATGGTCACCGACCTCTTCGAACTCTCCCGCATCCACGCCGGAGCGCTCAGCCTCAACCCCAGCCGGATCTCGCTCTACGACCTCGTGGACGACGCCCTCTCCGGGGCCGATCCGCTCGCCCGGGAACACGGCGTGCGGCTGGTGGGGGAAGGGGTGGCCGCCGTACCGGTTGACGTCGACGGCAAGGAGATGGCCCGGGTCATCGCCAACCTCCTGGTCAACGCAATCCGCCACACGCCGGCCGACGGCACCGTCGCCGTCACGGCGGAGGGCCGGGCGGACGGGGTCGTCCTGTCCGTGACCGACGGCTGCGGCGGCATTCCGGAGGAGGATCTCGCGCGGGTCTTCGACACCGGCTGGCGCGGCAGCGAGGCCCGTACACCGCCCGCCGGGGCGGGACTGGGTCTGGCGATCGTCCGCGGCATCGTCGAGGCGCACGCCGGCCGGACCCACGTACGCAACGTCCCGGGCGGCTGCCGCTTCGAGGTCACCCTCCCGGTGGCGGCACCCGCCTGAGCTGTTCCGCCCGACCGGCTCCGACGCCGCCGGAGCCGGTCACGAGGCTCGCCTCCGGGGCGAAGGGCGAAGGGCGAAGGGCGAGGGGCGAGCGGCGAGGGGCGTCAGCGGACGGCGCCCGCCGAGGCGCGCTGCCCGGCCAGAGCGAACTCGGTCATCCCCTCCGCGAAGCCGACCGCCGGGCGCCACCCCAGCTCACGGCGCAGCCGGCCGGAGTCTGCCGTGATGTGCCGGACGTCGCCGAGGCGGAACTCGCCCGTGACGACGGGAGCGGGCCCCCCGTGCGCCGAGGCCAGCGCCGCTGCCATCTCCCCGACCGTGTGCGGTTCCCCGCTTCCCGTGTTGTACGCGGTCAGGGTGCCCGCGGGCCCTGCACAGGCGGCCTCCAAGGCCACCACGTTCGCCGCGGCCACGTCCCCGACATGGACGAAGTCCCGCCGCTGCGCGCCGTCCTCGAAGACCTGCGGAGCCTCGCCCCGGGCCAGCGAGGAGCGGAAGAACGACGCGACCCCGGCGTACGGGGTGTCGCGCGGCATGCCCGGCCCGTACACGTTGTGGTACCGCAGGGCCACCGCCCGGCCGTCCACGCACCGGGCCCAGGCCGCGGCCAGGTGCTCCTGCGCGAGCTTCGTCGTGGCGTACACGTTGCGCGGATCCGCCGGCGCGTCCTCGCCGACCAGGCCCGGTGCGAGCTCGGCTCCGCAGCTGGGGCAGCGGGGTTCGAACCGGCCGGCCGTCAGATCCGCCGCTTGCCTGGGCCCGGGCCGCACCACCCCGTGGCGCGGGCACTCGTACCGGCCCTCCCCGTACACCACCATCGACCCGGCCAGGACGAGCTGGTGGACTCCGGCCGCGGCCATCTCCGCCAGCAGCACCGCCGTCCCGAGGTCGTTGGCGCCGACGTAGGCCGGGGCGTCCGCGAAGTCCTTGCCGAGCCCGACCATGGCCGCCTGGTGGCACACGGCGTCCACCCCGCGCAGCGCGGCCCGCACGGCGTCCGCGTCCCGTACGTCCGCCCGGAGGAACTCGGCGTCCGGCAGGGGCGGTTTCTCGGGATGGGCGGCGGGCAGCAGGGCATCGAGGACGAGGGGGTCGTGCCCCCGGCCCTTCAGGGCGGTGACGATGTGGGAGCCGATGAACCCGGCTCCTCCTGTGACGAGTACGCGCATGCCGCGGACGTTACGCAGTCCGCGTCGACCGAGGGGTCTCCCACGCGGCCCGTAAGACTTCCGTCATGCGGTCGCGCCGGAGGTCACTTGGCCGGGAGCGTGCGGGCGAATTCCGTCGCCGCCGTGATCCAGTGGCGCAGGACCTCGTCCTCTGCCAGAGCCGGTCCGCCGACCGTCACCCAGCCCCGCATCGGACGGCCGGTGAAATCCATGGGGCGGGCCTCCGGCCGGGCGAGGGCCTGGGCGGTGCGGTCCGGACCCACGCGGGCGATGAGCTCGTCACCGACCACCCCCACCGTCATGTTTCCGTGCAGCAGGAAGGCGAGGCCGCCGAACATCCGCTTCTCGGTGAGTGCCGCAGGCCCCTCGCCCAGCTGTTCCCGGATCCGCTGGGCGAGTCCCTCGTCGAACGTCATGGACCCACTCTTCTACGCCGCGCGGTCGCACGCGCGCCGCAGGCCCTCGTCCGTGTGCGGCCGGCTTCAGGCCGAGGTCAGAGCCGCCGCGCCGAAGGAGACGTCGAAGCGGTCGCACCAGATGGTGACGCTGGTGTAGTCGGCCAGGTTCACATCGGCCGGGATCTCGTAGTTCTGGTCGCCCTTGTTGCCCTTGAGCTTGCCCAGGCTCACGTACTTGCCGTCGTCGAACACCCGCCAGCCGGCCGTGCCCTCCTTCACCGGCGCATCGGTCAGCCATACCCGCAGGTCGGGACCATTGCTGGTGTCGAGGTTCTCCAGGCGCAGAGTGCGGGAGCCGTCGGGCAGCCGGATCAGTTTCACCGTCCCGGTGGTGGCGTGCTCGTGGCTGATCAGGGTGCCCTCGGCGATGACCTGCGGGCCGGACGGTGCCGGTCCGGAGGATCGCGGCGCCGCGGTGGCGGTGGCGGTCGGCAAGGTCTCCTTGACCGTCTGGTCCTGCCACAGCTTCCACGGCTGGAACCAGTAGAGCCCGGCGCCGAGCACCACCACCGCGATCAGTGCCCCGGCCCGTATCCGTCCCCGCCGCTTCGCCTGTGTCGCTGTCACCGTCATAGCCTCTTCCTCGCCGGTCTGTCCGTATACCACCTGCATTCAATGCGGCGAGGGATCCGGGCACCATATCCGCCCTGGTGACGAAGTTCTTACGGCTGCGGTCCGGACCGCAGCCGTCAGCGTTCCGACAGCTCCGACGGGGCCTCCTGGACCACCCAGCCGTTGCCGTCCGGGTCCTGGAAGGACATGAACGAGTTCCAGGTCCCGCCCTTGCCGTCCATCCAGCCCGACGCGCCGACGTGGCGGACCGGGGAGACGTCCACGCCCCGCTCGACCAGCTCCGCGCGTGCCGCCTCGATGTCCGTGACACAGAGTTGAAGGCCTTGCAGCGCGCCCGGCGCCATCGCTTTCGTACCGGGCGCCGGGGGCAACCCGCGTTCCATCGCGATCGAACACCGCGAGCCGGGCGGAGTCATCTGGATGACGCGCACACCGGGGGAGACCTCGGCGTCGACGTCCACCGTGAAGCCGAGCCAGCCGGCATAGAACTCCTTCGCCCGGTCCAGGTCGGTGACGGGGACCAGCACGACTTCGAGCGTCCACTTCATGGAAAGCCTCCTCAGAAACGCCGGGGGACCACCGTCGCGCACGACGGGCGCCGCCGCCCCCATCGAAACGCCCCCTTCGGGCCGCTGATCGGACGCCCGGCCGACGGGGCGACCGACGCGGACGACAGTGGCCGTGAGGAGTTGGGGCCGGATGGAGCAGGCGGAGGGCGGTGGTGCCGGTGCGACCGGATGCTGGTCCCGGAACCCGGCGTCCGGCGTCCGGTCAGGTCCGGCCGCCCGAACCGCTCCTGAGGGGGTATCAACGTGCCCGTACAGCACCCCGAACGCTCCGTCGCCGCCCCCGCCCGGCCGCCGGCCCCATTCCGGGTCGGAGCCCGGCGGGCGGCCATCGCCGTCGTGGCCGCGGCCACGACGGCCGGGGTTCTTGTCCCTCAGCAGCCAGGTGACGGGTGACCCGGCGCTGCTGGCCCGTCTGCGGTCGGCCGAGGAGCAGGCCGCGCTCAGTCGACCTGCAGTTCGCCCATCCGGCTCCAGCCGGTGGCGCCCTCGATGGTGGTGCTGACGATGTCGGGCGTACGGGTGACCAGGGGGCGCATGGTTTCCAGGGCGGTGCGGAAGTGCTCAGAGGTGACGTGCGCCTCCGCCGCCCCGTCCTGGAACGCCTCGACCAGGACGTAGGTGTCGGGCTCCTCCAGGCTGCGCGACCACTCGAACCACAGATTGCCGGGCTCGGCGCGGGTGGCGCGGGTGAACTCCGCGACCTTGTCGGGCCACTGCTCCACGTATTCGGGCTTGACGGCGAATTTCACCACGATGAAGATCATTCGAGCAGTGTAGGCATGAATGGTGTGGCTTGCGTCGTGGCGGCGGCTGTCCCATAGTCCAAGGTATGGACGCGCGCGAGATGGCGCTGCGACAGGCGTACGGCCATGCCGTGCGCTGGCTGGCGAGCCTGTCCGACCGCAGGGTTCCCGCCCGCGCTTCGGTCGAGGAGATCGTGCGTGAGCTCGGCGGCGAACTGCCCGACGGTCCCAGCGCACCCCCCGATGTCGTCGACCTGCTGGCCACGGCCTGTGAGCCGGGGCTCACCGCGTTTCCCAGCGGCCGCTTCTACGGATTCGTGGTCGGCGGCACCGAACCCGCCGCGCTGGCCGCGGACTGGCTGGTCAGCGCCTGGGACCAGAACTGCGTGATGCGCGCCGCCTCGCCCGCGTACGCGGCGGCGGAAGAGGTCGCCGGCGCGTGGTTGCTCGATCTGCTCGACCTGCCGGGCGACAGCGCCGTCGGCTTCGCCACGGGTGCCACGATGGCGAACTTCACCTGCCTCGCCGCCGGACGCGACGCGGCGCTGCGACGCACCGGCTGGAACGTCGCCCGCGACGGACTGGCACGTGGGCCGGACGTACACGTCATCGCCGGCGAGGACCGCCACATGGCCGTCGACCTGGCGCTGCGCTACCTGGGGCTCGGCGAGCCCGAACTGGTGCAAGCGGACGATCAAGGACGCGTCGAGCCCGAGGCCCTGCGCCGCGCCCTGGCCGCCGGCGGGCAGCGCCCCACGATCGTGATCCTCCAGGCCGGAGACATCCACTCCGGAGCCTTCGATCCCTTCGCCGAGGCGATCAGGGCGGCCCGCGAGGCGGACGCGTGGGTGCACATCGACGGCGCCTTCGGTCTGTGGGCGGCCGCTTCCCCGACGTACGCGCACCTGACGGCGGGCTGCCGAGACGCCGACTCCTGGGCGACGGACGCCCACAAGACGCTGAACGTCCCCTACGACTGCGGCCTCGCCATCGTGCGCGATCCGTCCGCGCTCCGGGCGGCGATGGGCCAGCGCGGCGACTACCTCATCCAGCACGAACACGGCGACCCGGTCGACAAGGTCCCCGAGCTCTCCCGGCGCGGCCGGGCCTTCACCGTGTGGGCCGCACTCAGGTCCCTCGGCCGATCAGGTGTGGCCGACCTCGTCGACCGTCTGTGCCGGCACGCCTCCGCGTTCGCCACCGGCATCGCCGGGATCGACGGCGCGACGGTCCTCAACGACGTGGTGTTCACCCAGGTTTGCGCCGAGTTCGGCAACGACGAACGCACGGAACGCGTACTCGCCCGGCTGCTGGACGACGGCACGGCGTGGATCAGCGGATCCACCTGGCACGGTCGGCGCGTCATGCGCATCTCGGTGAGCAACTGGTCGACGACCGACGACGACGTGGCGCGCGCACTCGACGCGATCAGGCGCGCATCCCTCCGCGCCTGAGGCCGAGGCCGTCAGTCGTGGATGCGGGCGTTGCCGAGCTGGCTGACGGCGGCCGGGTCCCAGTGGTCGAAGAACAGCGAGCGGCCGGTGTCCAGGGCGGCGATGGACGCCATCTGACCGTCGGTGAGTTCGAAGTCGAAGACGTCGATGTTCTCCGCCATGCGCTCGGCGCGGACCGACTTGGAGAGGACGACGACCTGCCGCTGGACGAGCCAGCGGAGCACGACCTGCGCCACCGACTTGCCGTGCCGGGCACCGATCTCACCGAGGACGGGGTGGGAGAAGAGGTTGTTCCTGCCCTCGGCGAACGGCCCCCAGGACTCGATCTGGACGCGGCGCCCGCGCATCAGGTCCTGGTCGGCGGTGCGCTGGAAGAACGGGTGGGTCTCGATCTGGTTGACCGCGGGCGTGACCTCGTTGTGGTCGATGAGGTCGACGAGCCGGTCGGGGTAGAAGTTGGAGACACCGATCGCCTTGGCGCGGCCCTCGCGGTTCAGCCCCTCCATGGCGCGCCAGGAGCCGTAGACGTCGCCGTAGGGCTGGTGGATCAGGTACAGGTCGAGGTAGTCGAGACCGAGCTTGCGCAGCGACGTGTCGAAGGCGCGGCGGGCGTTCTCCTCGCCGGCGTCCTGGATCCACACCTTGGTGGTGATGAACAGCTCCTCGCGGGGGATGCCGCTGCTTTTGACGGCGCGGCCGACGGCCTCCTCGTTTCCGTACGCGGCGGCGGTGTCGAGGAGCCGGTAGCCGGCGACCAGGGCGTGGGTGACGGCCTGCTCGGTCTGCCCCGGCGGGATCTGGTAGACGCCGAATCCGAGGACGGGCATCCGGACACCGTTGTTCAGGGTGACGGTCTGCATGGAGTCTCCTTCGCCGTGGCGCGCGAGGTCAGTGGTCCGTGTTCCGTCCAGCATGATCCGGGCCCGCACCCGTCGGGCCCTACGACACCTCCCCGGGATGTGTCGAGACGGTTCCCGACGCGGTGAGGGTCGCGCGGAGCAAGCCCAGGAAGGCCGTTGCGGCCGGGCTTGCCGGTCCGTCCGTCCGCCAGGCCAGCGCCACGCGGCCGCGTAGCCGGGGGTGGGTGATCTCCAGGGTGCGCACCCCGAAGGCTGATGCCTCGTGGGCCTGGAGCGCCGGCACCACCGCCACGCCGAGCCCGCGGGCGGCGAGCTGCGCGAGGAACAGGGGCGCGGCCGCTTCGAAGGCGATACGGGGCTGGAACCCGGCCCGCGCGCAAGCGCGCTCGAGTACCCCGCGGGTGCCTGTGCCGCGCGGCAGGCTGATCAGCGGGCGGTCGCGGAGCTCGGCCAACGGAATGCCCGTGCGGCCCGTGTGCGTGAGGCCGGGGTCGTCCGGGGCGACGGCGGCGACCAGGGGTTCGTCGATCAGGACCTGGAGCGAGATGCCCGGTGGGGGTTCCTCGTCCGCGAGTCCGACCACCGCGACATCGAGCTCGCCGCGATGCAGCGCGGCGAGCATCCGCTCGGACGTGTTCTCGGTCAGGGTGACCTCGACCTGGGGGTGGTCGCGGTGGAAGCCGGCCAGGAAGGAAGCCAGGTCGAACGTGTGGGCGGCGGCTCCCGAGAGGAAGCCGATCGTGACGTGGCCACGCAGCAGCCCCGTGAACTCGTCCACGGTCTGCCGTACCGCTTCGACCGCGCTCAGGGCGGCCCGCGCGTACGGCAGTACGGCCAAGCCCACCTCGGTCAGGGTCACCGACCGGCCGGAACGGTCCAACAGCGGTTGCCCGAGCTCCCTTTCGAGCTGCCGTACCTGGGCGCTCACGCCCGGCTGCGCCAGGTGCAGGCGGGCGGCGGCACGGGTGAAGTTGGCTTCCTCCGCCACCGTGACGAAATACCGCAACTGCCTGATGTCCATAACTGATCATGCTAGCTGCGAGACGTGCAAACTCTTGGACCTGTGGCAGGGGTTGCCGGGATCCTTGACGACATGGAGAACACGACCTACCGGAGATCAGCGGCGGACACCAGAGCGGCGATAGCGGCCGAGCGCCGGGAACTGGCTGCCGTGCTCGACGGATTGCCGGCGCAGGACTGGGACGCTCCGACCCTGTGCGGGGGATGGCGGGTACGGGAGGTCGCGGCGCACATGACGATGGGGTTCCGGTACTCCCTCTCCACCACGGTGCGGGAACTCCTCAGAGCACGGGGCAACCTCCACCGGATGACCGATCGATGCGCCCGCAAGGACGCGGCCGCCCATACGACGCGCGAGCTCGCCGCGTTCCTCGGTGACAACGCGGACCATCCCTGGAAGCCGCCGGTCGGCGGGATCGAGGCGGCCCTGGGCCACGATGTGATCCACGGCCTGGACATCACGGTCGCCCTGGGCCTCGACCGCCGGGTTCCCGAGGACCGCGTGCGCATCCTCTTGAGGAGCGTCAACGCCAGGACCTTGAAGTTCTTCGGAGCCGACCTCAAGGGAATCGAACTCCGTGCCACCGATCTCGACTGGACATTCGGCTCCGGAGAGCCGCTGGCCGGCGCCGCACAGGACCTCCTCCTGCTCGCATACGGCCGAAAGCTGCCGCCGGGACGCCTGCACGGCGAACCGCGCGATCGCTTCGTGGCCACGCCGGGCTGATACGCGGGTCCGGGCCTTCGGCGGCGATCCGGCCCGCGTCACGGTCTTCGGCCAGTCGGCGGGCGCCGGATAGGTGGCCGCGCTGCTGGCGATGCCGCGTGCGGCCGGACTCTTCGGCCGCGCCGTCGCGCAGAGCGTCCAGGGCACGTTCTTCTCGCCGGAGCTCGCCTCCGACATCGCCGCCGCCTGCGCCGCCGAGCTGGGGCGCAAGCCCACGGTGGCCGGCCTGTCCACGGTGGCCCCCGCCCGGCTGTCCACCGCCGGTGATGCGGTCGGCGCCGCGATGGGCCGGCGGGCGGAACGCTGGGGGCAGGCCGCGCACACGTCGATCCCGTTCTCACCGGTCGTCGACGGTGACGCCCTGCCGGTCACCCCGTGGCGGGCCCTGGCCGACGGCGCCGGCCGGGACGTCGAACTCCTCGTCGGCCACACCCGCGACGAACAGCGGCTGCTCACCGCGCTCGACGGCCTGCGCGGGCAGGTGACACCGCAGCAGGCGGCGAGCGCCCTGGACGTCTTCGGCCCGGCCCGGACGGCGCACGCCGTTACGCGCGCCGCGGGCGGCCGCGCCCACGTCTACGAGCTGACTTGGCCCGCCCCGGGCATGGGCGGTGTACTCGGCGCCTGCCGCGGTCTCGACGTGCCGCTCGTCTTGGGCAACCTGGACGGCGGCCAGCCCGCCCTGCTGATCGGCGACGGCCCGTCCCCGGAGGCCGAGGCGCTGTCCGCCCGCATGCGTGCCGCGTGGACGGCGTTCGCCGCTCACGGCGACCCCGGCTGGCCCGCGTACGATTCCGGACGACGCCTCGTGCAGGTCTTCGACGCCCGAGCGGCTGTCACCGCCTATCCGGAGGAGACCTCCCGCCTGATCTGGCGGAACCACACCATCCCCGTGCTGCCGCTGACCGGCCGGTAGCGTCGGCCCGCCTGACGGGTGGTGTCCGGCCGGTTCGAGGGCCGGGACACCACCCGTGAGGTCAGGAGATGGTGACGAACTGGGCGATGCTCGGTACCCCCTGGGCGTCGAGGGCGAAGAGCATGTAGTTCCCCGGCAGGACCACTCCGGTGTCGGCCGGTACGGTCACCGTGTACGCGCCCGTTCCCGTGGCCGTGGACACGAGGGGGATCCGGCGCTGGTCGTTGTCCGTGGAGTGGGTGGCGGCCGCGGCCCGCATGAGGACGAAGGACGCCACCGGGCTCTGGGTGCTCACCGTGAGGGACGCTCCGGGGGCGGTCCGGGAGGGCACGCCCCCGGTGATGACGGGACGCGGCTTCGGCGAGCCGTCCGCGTTGAGCAGGTACGGCGGCGTGAAGACGGCCCCGTCCGGGTGGTTGGTCGCGCAGTCACCGCACAGGCCCCCGCCGCCGGAGAAGACCCGCCCGTCCGGCAACAGGTTGGCCACGCTGTGGTAGTTGCGCGGAATGGCCATGGTGGCGAGCGGTGTGAAGCTGCCGGTCGACGGGTCCCACAACTCGGGGGTCAGGACCGAGGTCGCGTCGCTGAACGGCACCGGATAGGACTGCCCGCCGAAGACGGCCACCTTGCCGTCGGGCAGGACGACGCTGTTGCTGAAACCGCGGGCGTGCTCCATGTCGCCCGTACGGGCGGCCTGGACCTGGCTGCCCGAGACGTTCACCGTGTAGGCACGCCGGGTGGCGGGGGTCTTCTCGTAGGCGGGCGAGCCGCCCAGTGTGAGGAGCTTGCCGATGTCGTAGGCGACGGCGTTGCCGGTCATGGCGTCCCCGCTGTCGGCCCGGGGGCCTGCGGGGGTGATGCTGCCCGTGCCGCTGGTCGTGATCCAGTTCATCTGCTTGCTCGGACCCAGTTGCAGTACTTTGCCGCCCGAAGTGGCGTGGAGCCACATGTGGTTGTCGGCGCGGTAGGGTCCGGCCGGGTCGGCCGTCAGCGCCGGGGTGGCGGAGACGCCCGGGAGCTTGCGCCAGGTACGGGTGTCCGGCGACCACACCTCGCCGGCCTTGTCGCCCGCGGGCCCGCTCCAGGATCCGCCCAGGACGAAGGCCTCACCGGTGGAGAGAAGGGTCATGGCCTGGTAGCCGCGGGCGATGTTCATGCTCGTGGTGGCGGACCATTCGTCGGTGGCCGGGTCGTAGATGCTGGCCTTTTCCGCGTTGCTGCCGCCGGTGACCAGCACCCGGCCGTCGGCCAGCATCGCGATGCCCGGACAGAACATGTCGTGGCCGGTGTTGTCGATACGCCGCTGGGTCACCTTGCCCGTCTTCAGGTCCAGGATCGCGGTCTGGGTGTAGCCGTTGCTGCCGCCGAAGCGGTCGACCGCGTAGGCGGACCACGCCAGCAGCTTGTCGCCCGGCAGGGCGGCGGTGGCCACGGGCACCAGGGGGAAGCCGGTGATCCGGTCCCAGGCCCCGTGGACGGCCGGGCTGGCCGGTCCGCTCAGGCGTATCTCACCGGCAGAGGTCCACGGACCGCGGCCGCCGGCCTCGGTGGTCACGGTCAGACGTACGAAGCGCGCGCTCTCGGCCCGGGTGAAGGTGGCGGTCTTGACCGTGTCGTCGTCCCGCCAGGTGCCGGCGGCGACCGGCGCGCCGAAGGCGGTGCCGTCGGTGCTGGTGGTGATGGTGTACGCGCCCGCCCGGCCGTTGGCTCCGCCCACGCGGGGGTGGTAGACGAGTGCGGAGACGGGTGTCGTGCGGTGCATGTCTATGGTGATGCTGTGCGGCAGGGGGGTGGGTGTGCCCGTCCATTTGCTGTGCCAGATGGTGTTGGTGTTGCCGTCGAGCACGTTGGCCGCGCGGCCGTCCTCGCTACTGGTCTCCTCGTCGCTGGCCGTGGCCGTCCATCCGGTCCGGGACAGGTCGACGGTGGCTTCCGGGGTGCCGGGGTCGCCCAGCAGGTTGATCTCGGCGGCGGAGGTCCAGGGCCCGCGCCCGCCCGCCTCGGTGAGGGCCGTCAGCCGTACGAACCGAGCCCCCTGCGGGGCGAACCCGAGCGTCTTGGCGGTGCCGTCGTCCGCGAGCGTGCCGGAAGCGACCGGGCTCGCCCAGCTCCGTCCGTCCGCGCTGAGACTGATGCTGTACTCACCGACGCGCCCGTTGGCCCCGTCGGCACGGGGGCGGTAGACGAGCGCGGAGACGAGTGTCGTGCGTTGCATGTCTATGGTGATGTTGTGCGGCAGGGGGGTGGGTGTGCCCGTCCATTTGCTGTGCCAGATGGTGTTGGTGTTGCCGTCGAGCACGTTGGCCGCGCGGCCGTTCTCACCCCCGGTCTCCTCGTCGCTCGCCGTGGCCGTCCATCCGGTCCGGTCGAGAACGGGAGCCGCGGGTTCCATGGCGTTCGCCGGGGCGATGCCGTGGTGCGGTGACTGCGTCGCCGGCTGCTGCTCGAAGGGCACGGGTGCGGTTCGGGGGGCCGGGACGCGGCCGGCCACTGCCGGGCTCGCGATCCCGAGCCACGGGATCGCGCCGATCAGCAGCGCGCCTATGCCGAAGGCGATGAGCAGGTGGGAACGGCGTATCAGGCGGGTTGAGGCGAGGAAGCGCCTGGACTGCAATCTGACCTCCTGGGGCGAGCTGGTATGCCCCGTAGAACATAGGTCAGAGCGGTAGTAACTCGCCCATAATGCGGGAGAGTTGGCGCAAAACGGCATGGTCGCCAGCGGATCCCCGGCCGCCCGGGGGCGTCGGCCGTGAGACTCTCGCCTAACATGCCCAACAACCCGTCAGACGAAGGAAACCCCGTGAGCCAGCCCATCGGCGACCGCCGTTCCCCAGCGCTCGCGCCGGCGCTCGAATCGATGACGCTGCTGGTCGCGGCGGTCATCGTGCACGACAGGGCCACCCACCGGGTCGTGCTCCTCCAGCGCGGCGAGAACGCCAAGTTCGGCCAAGGGCTGTGGGACCTCCCCGTGGGCAAGAGCGAGCCGGGCGAGCCGATCACGCGAACCGCGGTGCGCGAGCTGTACGAGGAGACCGGGCTCGTGGTGAAGCCGGAGTCCCTCACCGTCGCCCACATCATCCACGCCGCGTGGGGCGTCGAATCCCCCAACGGCTTCCTCACCGTCGTCTTCGCCACCCACGAATGGACGGGCGAACCCGAGAACCGCGAACCCGGCAAGCATTCCCAGGTCCGCTGGAGCGACGCCGAGGCCATCCCCGAGGCCTTCGTCCCCTCCACGAACAGGGCCCTCCGCGCGTACCTGGACGGCACGGTTCAAGTGGCCCTTCACGGCTGGAGCTAGGGCCTCCCAGCGACACGCCCGCCGCCGGCGCGCACGTACATCAGACACGACAAGAGGAGACAGCAGTGCCGGAGCCGTCGGTTTCGCGACGCTCGATGAGGATGTGTGAGGAAGCGTGGCTTCACGGTGTCGCGCTGATCAGGCAGGGGGACCGGACGGCGGCGGCCCATGCCTTCCAGGCGGCCGTCTCACACAATCCGCTCGCAGCCGATGCCTGGCTGGGACTCCACTCGACGGGTCGGCTCCAGGACGAGGCCTTGGAGGCCATGACCCGGTACCAGGGCTCCTTCGGAGCCTTGCGCGCGCAGTTCCAGACCCGGTTGGCGTCCCAGTTCCAGATCGGTGGCTACGTACGCTTCCGTCTGGAGTGGCCGCGCGACCTGTGGCTCGCGTCGGCGGCCAAGCTGCTCGACGACGGCCGGCTCGACGAGGCGTGGCGCATGCTGTCGTCCGCGACGCTCGACTGTGACGAGACCCGGTTCGTCTGTACGCGGTATGCCTTCCTGAAGAAGGACTGGCCACTCGTCCTGACCTTCGCCGAGGGAATAGGCGATCGGTTCCTGCGCGACGAGTCGCAGCTCTACGTCGCCTCCGCGCTGGTCGTGCAAGGAGTCTTCCACGAGGCCCTCAACGTACTCAGACCGCTGCCGCAGGCTCTGGGAAGCGAGACCGGGTTCCTCGGCGAGGTCGCCTACCTGCGTGGGCGTGCTCACGAGGGGCTCGGCGACGCCGTGGAAGGGCTGAAGCAGTTCCAGGCCGCCTACCGCTACAGCCCACGCCTCGCCGACGTGGCCCAGCGGGCGAAGGTGGTCCCGGCGCCGACGCCCGTTTCCGTACCGGCTCAGGCGGTCCCCGACTCCCGGGTGGGGCCCGCGCCTTCCGCGAGTACGGCGGGCGAGACCGCGCTCACCGACGAGTCCCGAGGGGCGCTCCTGGACGAGGCGATGGCCGAGCTCGACGCCATGGTGGGCCTGGGCCCGGTGAAGCGTCAGGTGCGCACCATGTCGGCGCAGCTGCGGATGGCGGCCGTCCGCCGCAGTCAGGGGCTGGCGGCTTCCGCGGCGCCTCAGCACTTCGTCTTCGCGGGGCCGCCGGGCACCGGCAAGACGACAGTCGCCCGGATCGTCGGAAAGATCTTCGCCGGACTCGGGTTGCTGGAACGCGGACACGTCGTGGAGGCGCAGCGCGTCGATCTGGTGGGACAGCACCTCGGAGAGACCGCGATCAAGACCAGCAAGGCCGTCGACGGCGCCATCGACGGGGTCCTCTTCATCGACGAGGCGTACGCGCTGTCCAACTCCGGCTACTCGGGGGGTGACGCCTTCGGCCAGGAAGCCCTCCAGGTCCTCCTCAAGCGGGCCGAGGACGACCGGCACCGCCTGGTCGTCGTGCTCGCGGGGTACTCCGACGAGATCGCGGAGCTGCTGGCCACCAACCCGGGACTCGCGTCCCGGTTCACCACCCGCGTGGACTTCCCCGCCTACTCCCCGGACGAACTCGTGCTCATCGCCCACTCCTTCCTCGCCGCGCAGGGCGATGTCCTCACGGAGGAAGCCGAGGCCGCGCTGCGAGCCTCGTGCGAACTCGCCGTCGGCGACGGGCTGATCGACACGCTGGGCAACGGCCGTTTCGCACGTGAGCTCTCGCGGAAGGTCGCCGCCGTACGGGACCTGCGCGTCTACGACCTCCACGGCAACTCCGGGGTGCCGTCGCAGGACGAGATCACCACGCTGCACACGGCCGACGTCACGGACGCGTACCAGCAGCTGACGGAGGGCGTTTCGCGGACGGTGTGAGCGGTGTCAGAGGCGGCTGCGACACTGGCGCGATGAAGAACGATGGTGAGCTCGACGACCGTGTGGACCCGCAGGACCTGCTGCTGCGGACGGACTGGAACGCCGTGGAGCACTGCTGCCCGGACGTGGCGCCGGCGACGCCCGTGATCCTTCGGGAGCTGCTGGACGAGGACCCGCGCGTTCAGGGCTCCGCCTTCCGGGATCTAGCCGAAGCCCTCACCCGCGGGAACGTCTTCTACACCGCCACCGCTCCCGCGGCCCGGTACGTCGCCGCGATCCTGGGGGACCCCAGAACCCTGGCGCCGGTCACCGACCGCAGCACGCACGAGGAGTACGACCTCGGTCCGCAGACCCCGTTCCCGCTGCGCGTCGGCCTCCTGGCCTGGCTGGGCGACACGGCCGTGGAGGCGATCGGCCAGCAGGATCGGCCCCTCGGGGACGAGGAGGACCTCGACGCGTTCCTCGACCTCGCCCCGGAGCTGTGCGAGGCCGTGCGCCCGTTCCTCGCCGCCGGCTCGCCCGAGGTCCGCGAGGCCGCCCTCGGCGCGCTCCTGCCCCTGCTCCGCCTGCCCGCGCTCGCCGACCGGGCCCCCGCCTTTCGCGACCAGGTCCGCGCCGCGGCCCTCGGCGACGGCCCCCACCGCTTCCGGGCCGTCGACACCCTCTTCGCCTGGGGCGAGGACGTCGCACCCCTGCTCTGACGCTCTGAGGCCCGCGATTGGCGCTTTCTCCAAGTCGCCGCCTTCGCGGGTGAGTTGTTCGCCCCTACTTCTCGAAGGTGCGCTCGACGGGCACGCAGGAGCAGTTACGATCACGGCATGGTGACAGCTTGGTCGGGTTCCGGTGGCCGGTCGGCCTGCCCGCCCTCGGGCGGTTCCGACGACACTCGATGCATTGCGGGTTTTGTCCACAAGATGGCGATATGTTCGGAGCCCATCAGGTTCTGATCCCTCGGACACCCCGCGATCGCGCGCAGACGAGAACGGCTGACGACACTTCCACGACACGCCCACCGGGCTCCGGAAGGTGACTGTTGCACGGAGGAACTGTGCCTCGCCCACACCCCGCGCGCCTCGCCCCACGGCACTCGTCCTGGCTGCGCACCGTGCTCGCCTGCCTGCTGAGCGGGCTGCTCTTCGCGGCGGTCCACTGCTCCTCGTACCTCTCCGGCGACGACCACAGGCATCTCTCGCTCGTCGCGTCGGTCTCCGAGGACGCCCCGCGGCACTCGCCGGGCGAGTCCCACGCTCCTGAGCGGCCCCAGCACGATCACGGCGCCTCCTGCTCCCTCCCGGCCTTGCCCTTCCTGGCCGGGGGAGCCCTGCAGCGCCCGGCCGACCCGGCGAACGTCCTGCTCCCCGCCCTCCTCTCCGAGCGGCCGGTCGCAGGCGCGCCGCACGTGCCTCCCGACGCGGGAGGAACCCGCATAGCCCGAACGGGCCGCAGCACGCTCACCAGCGTCTGCCGGTGGCGCATCTAGGCCACTCGTCACGCAGTCGTGCCCACCGGCTGCCGCATGCCCACCACCGGGTCGGCTCTCCGCCTCCCGTGCGCGTCGGCATGCCACGTGAACGAGTACTCGACGCGTATCACCGAGCGAAAGCGCAGTCATGCATTCCTCTGCCACCGACACGTCATCACCCATCCGCTCCACCCTGTCCGGGCTCGTCGGCAACACGCCGCTGCTGCGGATCTCCGAGCCCCTCGCGCCGGCCGGCCGCGGCTTCTGGGCCAAGCTGGAAGGCTTCAATCCCGGGGGCATCAAGGACCGCCCCGGCCTGCACATGGTCGAACGTGCCCGCGCCCGCGGCGACCTCAAGCCGGGCGGCCGCATCATCGAGTCCACCAGTGGAACCCTCGGGCTCGGCCTCGCCCTCGCGGGCATGGTCCACGGCCATCCCGTCACCCTGGTCACCGACCCGGGCCTGGAAGCCTCCATGACCCGGCTCCTCGCCGCCTACGGAGCCCAGGTCAACGTCGTCTCCGAGCCCCACCCGACCGGCGGCTGGCAGCAGGCCCGCCGCGACCGCGTCACCCAGCTGCTGACGCAGCACCCGGACAGCTGGTGCCCCGACCAGTACAACAACCCGGACAACACCACCGCCTACACGCCGCTCGCCCTCGAACTCGCCACCGAGCTGGGGCACATCGACGTCCTCGTGTGCAGCGTGGGCACCGGTGGGCACTCCGCGGGCATCTCCCGCGTACTGCGGCAGCTGTATCCCGACCTGACGCTGGTGGGCGTGGACACCATCGGCTCGACGATCTTCGGGCAGCCCGCCCGGCCCCGGCTGATGCGCGGCCTGGGATCGAGCATCTACCCGCGGAACGTGGCGTACGAGAACTTCGGCGAGGTCCACTGGGTCTCCCCGGCGGAGGCGGTCTGGACCTGCCGTCAGCTGGCCGGGTCGCACTACGCCAGCGGCGGATGGAGCGTCGGCGCCGTCGCGCTGGTCGCGGGCTGGAAGGCCCGCACGCTGCCCGGGGGGACCCGGATCGCGGCCGTCTTCCCGGATGGCCCCCAGCGCTACCTCGGCACCGTCTACGACGACGACTACTGCGCCGCGCACGGCCTGCTCGACGCCCCGCCGGCCCCCGAACCGGACCTCATCGGCAGCCTGGACGAGAAGGAGGTCACCCGCTGGACGCGCTGCGCGACGGTGGTCGACCCGCTCACCCTCGGCGGCGAGACGGCCCGGGACGGCTCCGGGGAGCAGGCGTGATGAAGGGGACCCTCGCGCAGGTCCGTTCGTACGAGCGCAGCGTGCAGCTGCTGATGGTGAACCAGTTCACCATCAATCTGGGCTTCTACATGCTGATGCCCTATCTGGCCACGTACCTGGCGGGCCCGCTGGGGCTGACCGGCTGGCTGGTCGGACTGATCCTCGGCGTACGCAACTTCAGCCAGCAGGGGATGTTCCTGATCGGCGGAACCCTGGCCGACCGCCTCGGCTACAAGCCCTTGATCATCGCCGGGCTGGTGCTGCGTACGGCCGGCTTCGCGACACTGGGCCTCGTGGATTCCGTACCCGCCCTGCTCGCGGCATCCGCGGCGACGGGGCTGGCCGGAGCCCTGTTCAACCCCGCCACCCGTGCCTACCTGGCCGCCGACGCGGGGGAGCGCAGGGTGGAGGCGTTCGCACTGTTCAACGTCTTCTACCAGGCGGGAATCCTCCTCGGGCCGCTCGTGGGGATGGTGTTGACGGGGGTGGACTTCAGCGTCACCTGCCTGGTGGCGGCGGGCATCTTCGCCCTGCTCGGCCTCGTGCAGATCCGGGCCCTGCCCGCCCGCCGGGGGGACGCCAGGAAGGCTGCCGGGGACGGCGGACGCGAGGGCGTACTCACCCAGTGGCGCGGGATCTTCGCCAACCGCCCGTTCCTCCTCTTCTCCGTGGCCATGATCGGGTCGTACGTCATGTCCTTCCAGGTCTACCTCGCCCTCCCCCTGGAGGTCCGGCGCCTGAGCGGGGAGGGGCGCTTCGGCACGGCCGCGGTGGCGCTCCTGTTCGCCGTCTCCGGGCTGAGCACGATCCTCTTCCAGACGAAGGTGACCGCCTGGTGCAAGGCCAGGAGGGAACCGGGCCGCGCCCTGACCTGGGGTCTGCTGACGATGGCGGCGGCGTTCGTACCGCTGCTCCTGGCCTCGGCCGTGCCGGTGCCGGGCGGCGGAGCGGGGCTGTGGGTGCTGGCCGCAGTACCGCCCGCGCTGTCGGCCCTGTTGCTGGCGCTCGGCACGATGATCGCGTACCCGTTCGAGATGGACACGATCGTCCGCCTGGCCGGCGACCGGCTCGTGGCCACGCACTACGGCCTGTACAACACCATCTGCGGAGTCGGTATCACGCTCGGCAACCTGCTCACCGGAGTGGTACTGGACGCGGCGCGCGACGCCGGAATGTCCGCGCTGCCCTGGCTGGCGCTCCTCGCGCTCGGCCTCGCCTGCACCACCGCGCTGTACGGGCTGCACCGCAGCGGCCGCCTGGCTCCCGTGGCGGCCGGGGGGCGCGCAGAGCCGGCGAGCGTCTGACCCGCACGGCGGGGACCGAGGGGCGGGTGCGCATGCCGCCCCTCGGTCGCCGCCCGCTCCTCGGGGCCGCCCGTCGTCACCGATGGGTCAGGCGGCCGGCGGCTGCCGAGGGGCGCCGAGCTCGCCGACCCCGACCGCACCCGTGCCCTCCTGGCCGAGGCCGGCTTCGAGGACGCCCGCGCGCAGGGCGTGGAAGCGGCCGGGAACTGGGGGAGGAGCGCCGAAGACGCGGCCGCCTTCCTCCTCGACTCCGGCCCCGGCCGCCACCTGCTGAGCCAGGTCGGGCCCGACGTACGGGAGGATGCCCGCCGGACGCTGACCGACACGCTGTGCCCGTTCGGGAAGGAGGGCGCGGTGTGGCTGCGCAGCAGCTCTTGGCTGGTCACCGCCGCCCGCGGCGTCAGCTGACCCGCTGGGCCAGCACCTGCCCCGGCCAGGCCTGGGACAGGAACCGGTCGGTGGGGGTGAAACCGTTGCGCTCGTAGAACGCGACCAGTTCGCCCCCGCCGCCCGCCCAGCAGTCGACCCGCAGCAGTGCCACCCCGGCCCGCCGGGTCTCCTCGACGGCACGGGCCAGCAGCGCCGCTCCGATGCCCAGACCGGCGTGCCGTCGGTCGGAGACCAGCAGCCGCACGTACCGCTCGGGTTCCCCGGCCGGCGCGATCGGCATCTGCGGGCTGGGCCCGGAGTCCAACACCAGGGTTCCGACGGGTGTTCCGTCCAACTCCGCGATGTACGGGTCATGCTCGGTCGCGTACCGCTCGACCCGAGCCACACGTGCGGGGTTCTGCGAAAACGGTGTCGTGCCCCATTGCTCGGTGTTGCCGCGGTTGTTCATCCAGACCACCGCGGAGTCGAGCATGCCCAGAATGGCCGGTACGTCGGCCGGGCCGCCCGGTCTGATCCGTATGCCATGCGTGGTGTCGTTCATGCTGGAAGCTTAGGCACCGCCGCCGCCGGGCCGGTTCAGGGTCAGCAGTTGTCCCCGACCGCGTCCATCTTGGAACCGAAGCGGGCCCCGTAGTTGCTGGCGTAGTCACCCTTCCTGACCGTGTGGCATTCCTTGCCGTGCGCCCAGTCGATGAAGGCGCCGCTCCTGTTGGCCCGGAACGAATACACGTGGTCGACGAACCTGCTGGGCAGGTCCACGTACCCGCCTCGCCAGACGTAGACGTCCCCGGTCCCGTCCTGGAACCTCCACAGGCAGATCGCGTTGCTCGGACACGCCGGCAGTGCTTGGGCCGGCGTGGAGGTGCCGAGCGTGGTCAGGACCACCGCCCCGGAAACCAGCAAAGCGCGTAAGTGACGTGTGCTCATCCGTTCCTCCTCGCCGCGTCGCTTCTCTCATCGTCCTCGCCGGGGCCGGGAAATGTGGGACAACCCCGAATCAGGCGGGAGTGAACACGTCTTCGGGCGTGTCGTCGAGGATGAACCCGTTGTCGAAGCGGACCCGGACCGTTGCGCGGCGCCCCTGCTCCTGGTAGGCGATCCACTCGGGCTCCAAGGAGCCGACCTTCTCTTCGAGCTGCCTCCTGCTCTCCGTGGGCATCTCGTGGCCGAAGGCGTCGAGGAGCGACTTGAGACGCTCGTACTCGCGGACCTCCTGGCTCTGATGGTCGTGCTCGACCACGCGCTCGACGGTGCCCTCGGTGCCCGCTGCCAGGGACAGGGATCCGGCGACGGTTCCCGTCGACGTCGAGGAGTCCTCCGTCATCGCGGCCCAATCGGTGAGCCGGGTGTCCGCCGCCAGCTTGACCCGCTGGCCTTCTTTCAGGGTCATGGGTTCTTCATCTCTCGGATCGGTCCAGGGTGGTGCCATTATCCGCGGGGCGCCGCCGACGACGCCGGCCGACCCCGCGGGCTCGCTCGGGCGATCATGAACGAAGCCGGCTGGCGGCCGACACCACGGGGGGTTCTGCAGATGGACGGCGTCGAGATCGACGAGAGCTTGGTGCGGTTCCTGCTGCGCGAACAGCATCCGGACCTCGCGGGAGGCGACCTGCGTCCGGTGGCCGCGGGCTGGGACAATCAGCTGTGGCGTCTGGGGGAGGAGATGGCCGTACGCCTGCCGCGCACGCGACGCGCCCCGTCCCTCCTGCTCAAGGAGCGCCGGTGGCTGCCGGTCCTCGCCCCGCGGCTTCCGCTCCCGGTGCCGGTTCCCGTGCGGGCCGGTGAACCGTGCGCCCGCTTCACGAAGCCGTGGACCGTCGCGGCATGGGTTCCCGGCGAGCCGGCTGACCGCTCGCCTGTCCGCCGTGGCGAGCACGCGGCCGACACCCTGGCGGGCTTTCTCGGAGCCCTTCACCGGCCCGCGCCCATCGAGGCGCCGGCCAGTTCGAACCGGGGCGTTCCCCTCAAGGGGCTCGCCTCCGAGTTCGACCGGAAGCTCCAGGCCGCCGTCTCCGGGAGCGTTGCCACCGAGGTTCGAGGCATCTGGGACGAGGCCGTCGCCGCTCCCCGTTGGCAGGGGCCGCCGCTGTGGCTGCACGGCGATCTCCATCCCGCGAACGTCGTGGTCACGGGCGCGACGCTGACCGGCGTGATCGACTTCGGGGAACTCTGCGCCGGGGATCCGGCGGCGGACCTCGCGGCCGCGTGGTTGCTCCTTCCGGAAGGCGCGGCTTCACGGTTCCTCGACGCGTACGCAGACGCGTGCGGACACGTGGACAGGGACGAGGCCCTGATCCTTCGGGCGCGGGGGTGGGCGGTCCTGCGCAGCCTTTCCCTCATCGACATCGGCCGGGCCGGGGAACGAGGTCTCCCCGGTGGCCAGCCGACATGGGGCCCCGCGGGCCGGGCGGCTCTCGATCGGGTCCTGGCGTTCGTCGCGTAACCCGTGATCTCGTGTGGCACCGATCCGAAAGGTGTGGGCGCAGGCCCCGCCATCCGGCTCCCCCAACCGGGCGGGGCAGCGAACCCGTCCGGCATGGCGCCAGGGCCTGCCGCGCCGCACGGCGGATGCTGATGCCTCCGACCCTGGAGGAGAGGCCCGTGAACGAGTCCAGCCCTCGGGGAACCCCAAAGTCGGCATCCACCGGAACAGGTGCAGGAACCGCCGACCAGGCCGGGGTCATCGGCATCGGACTCGCCGCTGTGCTGACGTTCGCACTCGCCCAGGGTTCCTGGCAGTGGTTCGCCACATTCATCGGTATGACGCTCTTCGCGGTGATCTTTGCCTTTCAGGGACGGAGGACGTGGACCCCCGGCTTCCGGTCGGCGTACATGCGTGGTCTTGTCGCGTACGCGATGGTCGTCGGCCTGTGCTTGGCGATCGCCCTGGCCCCCATGATGCAGCGCTGGGATTGGCTGTTCCCGATGCCGGGCACTCGTAGCGGGTGCGGCGGGCTGGGCAGGTACGAGGCCATCCGGACGAAGGCCGCGGTGGCGGACCTGGCCGGCGGCGACGGCGCTGCTGTGGCGTACGCCCAAGAGACCCAGAGCCGCAAGGCCGTTGCCGAATGCCTGGCGGCCACGACGACCCTGTGGCTGCCGGTGTACGGATTCGGGGCAGCCGTGCTGGTCGGTGCGGGCGCGTGGTCCCTCGACCGGAGCAGGGCGAGGAACGGTTCCGGGTCGCAGACCTCCGCGCCGGGGCCGGTGTACGCGGGGACGCGGCGGACCGGCACGGAGTAGCTGCCGGGACCTGGTGCGGGCGCGCGCGACCGGCGGCCGGACAGATCAGGAATCGAGAAGCGCCGGTCCCCGGACCCAACTACCGTGACAGCCATGGACATCACCATTCACACGACCTCCCTCCCGCACGACGACCCGGACGCCTCCGTGGCGTTCTACCGCGACATCCTCGGCTTCGAGGTCCGCAGCGACGTCGGACAGGGCAAGATGCGCTGGGTCACGGTCGGCCCCGTCGACCAACCCGGCACGTCCATCCTCCTGGCACCGCCGGCCGCCGACCCCGGGATCACCGAGGACGAGCGCCGGACCATCGTCGAGATGATGGCCAAGGGCACCTTCGGCTGGATCCTGCTGGCGACCCGGGACCTCGACGCCACGTTCGAGAAGGTCCAGGCCGCCGACGCCGAGGTCGTCCAGGAGCCGACCGATCAGCCGTACGGCGTGCGTGACTGCGCCTTCCGCGATCCCGCGGGCAACCTGATCCGCATCCAAGAGCTTCGCTGAGCCGTTCGGCTACCGGTCCGCCCTCGGTGGCCGGCGCCCACCTCGCCGCCGGCCGCTCGGGCATCGGCACCCGGCTGCTCCTCGAACACGAAGAAAGGAGTTCTTCCATGTGCCATCCCGCGTGGGGGCGCGCGCTCACCGCCGCGCAGCACCTGAGCGACCTGACGCGACTGCGCCGCGTCCGCGACCGGATCGACCGGGAGTACGCGCGGCCGCTGAACGTCGAAGCGCTCGCCCTCGGCGCGAACATGCCGGCCGGGCACCTCAGCCGGCAGTTCCGGCTCGCCTACGGCGAGTCCCCGTACTCCTATCTCATGACACGCCGCATCGAGCGTGCGACGGCGCTGCTGCGCCGCGGTGACCTCGGTGTCACCGAGGTCTGCTCCGCGGTCGGCTGCCCGTCCATGGGCATCTTCGGCACCCGCTTCACCGAGAGTGTCGGCGTCCCGCCCAGCACCTACCGGCGCCTCGCGGCGGCGGCTGCGGGGACGCCGCCGTGCGTGCCGGAAGAGCCGACCGGACAGGTCAGGAATCGAGAAGCGTCGGCGACCGAGCCGCAACCAGCGTGACGGACATGCCTTCCGGTCACGTCGCGCAAGAGAGAGGAAACCTGCCATGAAGGTCACGCAGACGTCCGCCAAGAGCACCAGCACCAGCGCGGTCGACAAGGAGCACGACGGATTCACGGACGAGGAACGCGGCGCGATGAAGGAGCGCGCGCAGGAGCTGAGGACGGCCGCGCGCCGCGGCCCGCGCGCGGCCAAGCCGGACACGGAGAGCGAGGTGCTCGCGAAGATCGCCGAGATGCCGGAGGCTGACGGCGTCCTCGCCGAGCGGATCCACCGCATAGTCAAGGCCAGTGCGCCGGACCTCTCGCCGAAGCTCTGGTACGGGATGCCCGCGTACGCCAGGAACGGCAAGGTGGTCTGCTTCTTCCAGAGCGCGCAGAAGTTCAAGGCGAGGTACGCCACGCTCGGCTTCAGCGACCTCGCGGATCTCGATGACGGCGCCATGTGGCCGACCAGCTACGCCCTGACGAAGCTGACCGCCGCGGACGAGGCACGCATCGGCGAGCTCATCGGGCTAGCCGCGGGCTGAGGCCGGTCCGTGTAGCCCGCCGGTCCGGTCCCACGTCCCCTCGCAGGGCGGGGTCGTGGGTGCTCCCGAGGGCACCAGCGCGCGTTCGTCGGCCGTGAACGCCCGGCCCACCGCCGAGCACAACGCCTTCACCATTTCCTCCGGCCGCAGGTCCAGGTCCTGGTACCAGCCGTCTCCGGCGATGCCGAGCTGTGTTCCGCCGCACAGGGCCACGCCCCATGACGCGAACTTGCTTGATAGCAAACAAAATTGATTATGAATCAGGGTCACGAGCGGCAAGTGCGGCGAAGGGATGGCGCGCCGCCCGGGTGGGCAGCGAGGATCATCCCCATGGGTCGGGGAAGGAACTGGGGCATCAGTACGGGAGTGGTCTGCTGCGTGGCCGCCGCGGTCTGGCTGGGCACGATGGCGGTGCGGGACGGCTGGGGCGAGGCGGACCCGGTCGCCAGTGTCCTGGGAGCCACCGCGGGGATCGCCGCCCTCATCGTGACGTTGCGTACGTCCGGCGCCGGCGCCGGCACCGGCAGCACCTCAGAGGCGGGGCTCCCCCTGTCCACGGCGCCGCCGGTGCCGGACTGGGTGGTGGACAGGTCCGAAGCGAGGGAGGTCGTCGCGGCCGTGTGCCGTGGGCGGGGCGGCTCGGCGGTGGGCATCACCACCGGCCTGCACGGGGCCGGCGGCTTCGGGAAGACCACGCTGGCCAACGTGGTGTGCGCGGATCCGAAGGTCCGCCGCCATTTCCGCGACCACGTCTACGTCGTCACCATCGGCCGCGACGTGCGCGGACGGGCGGCGATCGCGGCGAAGGTGGCCGAGGTGACCCGGTACCTCACAGGTGACGCGCGCGAGACCGGCCAGGACCCCGACCTGGCAGGGCAGCACCTCGGGGGCCTCCTCGCACGGCGGCCCCGCATGCTGCTGGTCCTGGACGACGTCTGGGAGGCCGAGCAACTGGCGCCGTTCCTGCAAGGTGCCCACCGCACCTGCGTCAGGCTGGTCACCACGCGGAACCCGGGTGTGCTGCCCCCGGGATCGACGCCGGTCACGGTCGACCGGATGTCGTCGCATCAAGCGCTCGCCGTCCTGACGCACGGCCTCGATCTGCCCGAGGCGATCTCACGCGCCCTGGTCGACGCCACGGGCCGGTGGGCGCTGCTCCTGCGCATGGCCAATCAGCGCCTTGCCGCCCAGGCCGCCACCGGCGCCGACGCCGCCGCGGCCGCCTACCAGCTCCTCAACCGGCTGCGCGCCCAGGGACCGACCGGCGCGGACGACCCCGACGTCCCGCTGGACCTGAACGACCCCAAGCGGCGCAACGCCGCCGTGCGGGCGAGCATCCAGGCCGCCACCACGCTGCTGCCGCCGGACGGCGCCCGCCGCTTCGCCGAGCTGGGCATCTTCGCCGAGGACGACGCCATCCCCGTACCGCTGGTGCTGCGGCTCTGGGAGGCCACCGGGAATCTGGAAGAGGCGCGGGCGCGAGACCTGTGCAAGCAGATGGCGGACTTGTCCCTGCTCACCCTCGACACCACCGTGACCGACGGCGTCGTGAGCGTCCACGACGTCGTCCGGGACTATCTGCGCGCCGAGCTGGCGGGCGAACTGGCCGCGGTGAACGGTGTGTTCGTCGATTCCCTGGCCCCGCAGCTTCCGTACGCCTCCTCCTCCTCCTCCTCCTCCTCCTCGGCAATCGCGACGCCTGTGGTCAGGGCATGGTGGCGGACCGAGAGCCGGTACCTGCACGACCACCTCGTCGAGCACTTCATGGACGCCGATCGCAGAGACCTGGCAGAGGCGCTGGCCGGCGACCTGCGCTGGATACGGGCGCACCTGGAGCGGCTGGGTCCCAACGCCGCCATCCGCGACCTCGACCGCGTCCGGACCCCTGCCACGCGCACCATGGCGCGGGACCTGGCCCGCGCGGCCCACCTCCTCACGCCGACCGACCCGCCCGACGCCCTCGACGCGGTGCTCCGCAGCCGTCTCGGGCCGCTCCCTCACTGGCGCACCCGCCACGTCCCCCTCACCGGCTCCCTTCCCACGCTGGTCAACATGTGGGCGCCGCCCGACCTGCCCGATCCCCTGCTGATGCGCAGCCACGTCGACACGACCCACGACGCGACCGCTCTGGCCGTCAACTCCCATGGCACGTGGCTGGCCAGCGCCGGCCGGGACGGCGCCGTGCGCATCCGGAGCGTCAGCACCGGAGCGGACGTCCGGACGCTGGGAGGAGCCCACAGCGGCCCCCTGGCCGCCCTGACGATCAGCCCGACGGACACGTGGCTGGCCACCGCCGGTGTAGACGGAACCGTACGCGTGTGGGACACGGCGTCCGGGGCCCAGGTACACACGCTCGCGGGCGACACCAGCTGGGTGACGGAACTCGTCGCCGACCCGAACGCCGCATGGCTCGCCACCGTCAACCGTGACGGCACCACGCGACTGTGGGACACCGCCTCCTGGCGCCCGCTGCGTACCCTCGCCCTGCCGAGCGGCACACCGGCGACCTGGTCCCCGTACGCCGTACGGGCGGTCGGCGCGACCTCTGACGGCGCACGGCTCACCACGATCGACTCGGCGGGTGTCGTGCGGACCTGGAACACCGCCGACGGGACCCTGGCCGCCACGGTGACATGCGGTGCGGGCCCCGTGCGCGCCGCATGCGTCAGCCCGGACGGCGGGTGGCTCGCCATCGCCGACGGCGACGGCACCGTGAGTCTGCGCGCCATGGACTCGGGCGCCGAACTCCGGAGGCTGACTGCCCACCCGCGCACCGTCGACGCGTTGTCCGTCAGCCCGGACGGCGCGTGGCTGGCCACGAGTGGCAGTGAGGGCACGGTGCGGCTGTGGGACGCCGCGAACGGAGCCGAACTCCGCACCCTGACTGGAATCGACCACGTGCGGAGCATCGTCATCAGTCCCGATCGCACGTGGCTGGCCTCCATCACGCGGGACGGCGCGGTACGCACCTGGGATACGTCCTCCGGTACGGAGCCGACCGGCGGATCACGCCCGGCCGTCGCCGTCCGTACCCTCGCGATCAGCCCGGACGGCACCTGGCTGGCGACGACCGGCACGGACGGGCTGGTCCGCACGTGGAGCCCGGCGACAGGTGAGGAGACGGGAACGCTGACCGGTCATCGAGGCATCCTCGACGCGGTGGCGATCAGCCCGGACGGCACCACGATCGCGACGAGTGCGAGAGACGGATCCGTCCGGCTCTTCGACCGCATCACCGGAGGGGAGTCGATGTCGAGCCGGCGAGGCGGTGTACGAGCGCTGGCCGTCATGACGGACAACGAGACGGTCATCACGCTCAACCGGGACGGCTCGGCAGGATGCCGGCGGCTGTCGATGGCCTACGAAATCGCACAGCACACCGGCGAGGCCAACGACGTGGCCGTCAGCTCCGACGGGGCCTGGTTCGCGATCGCCAGTTCGAGCGGCGCGATCGAGGTGTGGGCCGGGGCCACCTGGTGGAGGGAGGACCACCACAAGCTCCACGACGCTTCCGGAGCGGTCACCGGCGTGGCCATCAGCCCCGACGGCACCTGGCTGGCGGCTTCCTACGCGTACGGGACGGTCCACATCTGGGACGTCCGCAACCGGATACGGATCCGGACACTGAGCGGCCACACCGGCCCGGTGAACGCGGTGGCCATCAGCCCCGACGGCACCAGGATCGCCACCGTCGGCGCGGACATGACGGTGCGGATCTGGGACCCCGGCCAGGAGGCGGCGTTGACGCTCATGCGCACCCGCAGCCGGCTCCACACCCTCGCGTTCGGTCCCGACGGCCGGTCGCTCTACGTCGGTGGTGACCACGGGCTGTTCGGATATGTCCTGCAGTCGGCCACCACCCCACGTCCGATGTCCGGACCGCGCCGAGTGCAGGGCGCCTGAGCGCTGCGGAATCGGCCGGTCCGGGGCGGCGCCCTGCCGTGGCCGGCAGGGTCTGCACCGCCCCGTTCAGTCCACGAGCACGCCCGGATTGAGGATGCCCCGCGGATCGAGCGCCCCCTTCGCGGCCCGCAGCGCGAGGGCGAAGGGCTCGGGGCGCTGGCGGTCGTAGCCAGGACGGTGGTCCCGGCCGACGGCGTGGTGGTGGGTGATGGTGGCCCGGTGGCGGTGCAGGACCTCGCTCGCGACGGCCTTGAGGTCGTCCCAGAGGGCGACCTCGTCACCGGCGCGGCCCGCGGCGAGGACGGTGAAGTACGGGGCCGCGCCGTCCGGATACACGTGCGTCAGGCGACAGTTGACGGTCGCGGGATGTCCGGTGGCCTTGAGGGCCGCCTCGCCCACCTCGGTACGCACCGCGTCGATCAGCCCGGGGATCCGGTCCCAGGTGGCCGCCGTCTCGAAGGTCTCCGCGACGGCGCCCATCCTGGCCAGGCCGTCACGGAGGTACGGCATCCGCAGGAAGGCCGAGCGCCAGGCGCTCACGGCCGCGTCGCCGGCCGGGGCCCCGCCGGAGGTCCCGTCCGGGCCGGTGGTCGCGTCGTACCGGCCGCCGTACGAGCGGGCCAGGCCGACGGCCTGTTCGAGCCGGGCGGCCACCGGTTCGTCCGCCGACTCGAACCCCAGGACCAGCACGGCGCAGCCGTCCCGCGCAGCGCCCGACAGCGCGGCTTCACCGGCGTCCAGCAGACGGCAGTTGGCGGGGGAGAGGCCGGACTGCGCGATGGCGCGCACCGCCCGGAGCGCGTCGTGGAAGTTCGCGAAGGCGACTGCGGCGGACGCCTTGTGGCGGGGGCGTAGCTGCAGGCGGACCCATGCCTCGGTGATGACGCCGAGGGCCCCCTCGGAGCCCAGGAACAGGCGGTCGGGGGAGGGGCCCGCCCCCGAGGCGGGCAGTCGCCAGGAGCTGCTCGTACCGGCCGGGGTGACGACGCGCAGCGACTGCACGAAGTCGTCGATGTGCGTGCGGCCGGTGGCGTAGTGGCCGCCGGCGCGGGTGGCGAGCCAGCCGCCCAGGGTGGAGAACTCGAAGCTCTGCGGGAAGTGCCGCAGGGTGAGGCCGTGGGGCCGCAGCTGGTCCTCCAGGCTCGGCCCGAGGGTGCCGGCCTGGATGCGCGCGGCCCGGCCCTCGGTGTCGACCTCCAGGACGCGGCCCATGGCGGTCAGGTCGAGGGACATCACCGCCCGGTGGGCGTCGCCGCGGTACTCCACGCCCCCGGTGACCGAGGAACCCCCTCCGTACGGGACGACGGCGACCTGCCGGTCACCGGCCCAGTCCAGCAGGTCGCTCACGCCCCGTTCGTCCGTCGGGCGGGCGACGAGATCGGGGATGCGGCCGGGTCGCCCGCGCAGGGCGCGCACCACGTCGCGGTACGCCTTTCCCATGGCGTGGGCGGCGCGGTCCCCGGGATCGGCGGTGACCAGGTGGTCGAGGCTCCGCGGGGGTTCGACGGCGGGGCTCCCAATGCCCAGGTCGCGGACGCGTGGCACGGGGAGCGGGTGGCCGAGCGTGCCGGGGAGCAGGGCGCCCATCGCGGCGCATTCGTCGTCGTCGGGATGTGCGTCCGTCCAACCCCAGCCCCACCAGGAGCGGGTGCGGGACGTCGGCTGCGGGGTGGTGCCGGCCATGGGTGCGCTCCAGAGGTCAAATAATTTACCTAGTGGTAAATTACCTACTGATAATATGCGCTCATGGCAACCCCTTCTTCGAAAGCCGGCACCAAGGGAGTCCCGAAGCACCACCGTCGGCAGCAGATGCTGGACGCCGCCACGGAGGAGTTCGGCATCCGTGGCTATGCGGCCGCGTCGCTTCCCGCGATCGCCGCGCGCGTGGGCGTCACCAAGACGCTGCTGCACCAGTACTGCGGCACCAAGGAGGAGCTGTACATCGCCTGCCTGGTCCCTGTCGGGGACCGGCTCCTGGACGCGATCCGTACCGCGATGAGCCCGGACGGGACGGGGCCGCACACGCCGCTGCGCGTACTCCGCGGCATCTTCACCGCCCTGGAGGGGCAGCGGGAGGCGTGGTTCGTGCTGTACGACACCACCCTGCCGCCCGGCGGGGACGCCGCGCGCCGGGCGGCGGAGTACTGGTCGGCCATCGACCGGCTCGCCGCCGGGGGCACCGCCGAACTGATGCGCGCGGCCGGATCCGCCGACCCGCTGGACGCCGACGCGCTCAAGTACGTCTGGCGGGACCTGGTCGCCACCCTCGTCCGCTGGTGGGTCAAGCACCCGGAGCAGACCCCGGAGGCCATGACGCAGCGCTGCGCCCGCCTCTTCGCGGCCGCCGCCACCCTCACCTCGGACAGTCGCTTCGGCTGAAGCCGGGCTCCTCGCCGGCCCCCCGGCAAACGGCTCCGCGGTCGCGAGCGCTCCGCGTGGAACCGGGTCATCATGGCCGGAGACCGGCGGGGCTTTCGTGCGGCCGCCGGACCTGCACGTGGCGGCACGTCCGAGCCGGAAGGTGAGTCGTACGCATGGACGAATCACGCAGAGCCTGGTGCATGGTCGGCGGTGTCGTCGCCGTCATCCTCCTGGACCTCTTGGTCATCATCCTGATGAACACCGTCTGGTGATCACCGCGAGACGGTGACCCGCCTCTACGGCTGAGGCCGTCTTCGGCTCACACCCCGCTCGGCCTCCCGCGCCGCGCGGCGAGGTGTCCCCGGTGGCCGACGGGTCCGCCCCCGCCCAGGACCGGTGCCGCACCTGCCCGCCGTAACGTGGCCGTGACGAGCTGCCCCGTGCCGTGCGCCGTGCGCCGTGCCTCGTGCGCCGGGCCCTGCGCCGTAGGAGCCGTGGCCCGAGCTGCGTCGCGGCCTGCGCTCATCACTGACTCTCTGTCAACTCTCTTTCGATCGAAGGCTGTTCATGGGCACCCGTGCCAGGAAGAAGGGGTGCCCGGACCCTTGCTGTGCCGCCCCGGTTCGCGAATGATGCTTCCGGCGTGTCGGCCGACGGTGGTCGTGGTCCGTCCCGCCACCTGATTCCGACCGGCCCGGGAGGCCTGTTTTGCGGACGAACCGTCACATCCGGAGATCCATCGTGGTCGCCGGCGCCACCCTCGCGCTGGTCGTCGGCGTTACCCAAGTGGCCTTCGCGGCGCCACCGCCGGCCCTGCCCGCCCAGGCCGAAGCGATCGAGATGACCTTCCAGCCGGCCTACGACTACGACACCGACGGCTGCTACCCGACACCCGCCATAGGCTCGAACGGTGTCCTGAACGGCGGGCTCAAACCCACCGGCGCCCTCAACGGCAGCTGCCGGGACGCCTCGGACCTCGACAACACCAACGGCTACTCCCGCTGGACCTGCAACAACGGCTGGTGCGCCGTGATGTACGCGCTGTACTTCGAGAAGGACCAGGCCCTCCCGGGCAGCAGCCTCGGAGGCCACCGCCACGACTGGGAACACGTGGTGGTGTGGATCCAGGGCAACGAAGCCAAGTACGTCTCGACCTCCGCCCACGGCGACTTCAACATCCACACGCGCGACCAGATCCGCTGGGACGGCACCCACCCCAAGATCGTCTACCACAAGGACGGCATCAGCACGCACTGCTTCCGCGCGGCGAACACCAACGACGAACCGCCCGAGAACCACCGCCGCACCTGGCAGTTCCCCGCGCTCGTCGGGTGGTCGGGCTACCCGGCGACACTGCGGGACAAGCTCAGCGCGGCCGATTTCGGCAGCGCGCACTTCGGCCTGAAGGACGGCGCCTTCGCGTCCCACCTGGCGGAGGCCAAGCCCGCGGGCATCGCCTTCGACCCGTACCTGTAGACGGACGGCCACCGGCTGCCGGTGTGGGCGGCCGGCGGCTCACGTCACCGTGCCGGCGGTTCGTGCCCTCCTGCGCGCGCCGTGCTCCCGGCGCTCGCGCCGCTCCCGTCCTCCGCGAGGAATTCCGCCACGGCCATCGCGAAGAGGAGCACCAGTGCGATGACGAGGATGACCAGGCCCGTCGGGTAGCTCCACAGGACGAAGGTCAGCACGGCCGCGGCGACCAGGACCCAGGTGATCCAGCCGCGGTGGCGCTGGACGAACGGGCCGACCGGGCCGGTGCGCATGCCCGCCCGGTCCGCCGTGGAGCGGACGGCGCTGATGCCCGAGTGCCACACCTGTCGTACGAGCGTGGCCCAGCGGCCGGGGCCGCTCAGCCAGGCGGCCAGCGCGATCACCACGCCGAGCACCACGGTCATCCGGACCGTCGTACGCAGGTAGCGCGTCAACGCGTCGTAGACGCTCTCCGCCGCGGGCTGCGAGACGCTGTCCGGCAGCCCGTTCAGGTACATCACGCGGAAGACGGTCAGGCCCACGCCGAGCATGAGCGTGGCGAAGGCGAAGGCCAGTGCGGCCGTCACGAGAACGCGGCGGCGGTGTCGGGAGAGGAGCACGCCGGCGGCGACCAGCAGCACCGAGAGCACCGGCAGCCAGGTGCCGGCGAGCTGCAGGAGGCGGAAGTAGGTCTTGACCTTGCCGATGTCGTCCGACCGCAGGACCGTGAAATCGGTGTGCACCTCGGGGATCTTCGAGGCCACCGTCATGCCTTCGTCGACGAGACGCTGCTTGACCTGATCGACGACCGGGCCGAGGTCGACGGTCACCGAGTCGTTCTTGATCTTCACCGCGGCGTCGCCGCTGCCCGTGAGGGCCTTCACCACCGCGGTGTGGATGCGACGGTTGGCGTCCGTCCAGATCCGCGCGAAGGTGTCGGAGGCGATGACGTCCTGCGCCTTGTCGTGGACGAAGCTGCGGACCGCGCTCTCGAGCGAGTTGCCGAGCTTGCCGAGTGCCTTCTCCAGAAGCGGCCGGTCGGTGGGCGCCACGCCTTCCAGCAGCGCCGGGATATCGATGTGCTCCATCACCGCGTTGGTGACCCGGTTGGCCGCTGCCGCCTGGATGTCCGGGTCGGAGGCGAGCGGGGCGACCGTCTGCACGTACCGGTTCGTGTCGCCGATCTCGCTCGACGCCCATGCCGCGACGGCCGCGAGCGGGGCGAGGACACAGCCGATGATGATGAGCACGGCGGCGAAGAAGGACTTCCACCGGTGATGGGGCTCCCGGGCCGCCTTCGCCGCCTCCAGTGCCGCCACCCGGGAGCGCAGGTGTTCGAGTTCAGCGCGCTCGGGGTCCGCGCCAGGGCGTCCCGTTGCACCTTCGTCCGTCATGGCGCGTCCTTTCCCGGCGATGGGGGTTCACCTTGCAGGGGACCGCGCCGGGCGGGCGGACGCGAGTGAACCGCGTCCGAGTGGGTGAACGAGTGGGCGAGCAGGTGAGTGGACGGGCGGACGGCTCAGGGGGAGGGCTCGCTCCGAGGACGCCGCGCACCGCCGATGCCCTGCCGGTCGGCCGTCCGCGCGCTCGCGCGGCGGGCGGGGTCGGTGAACGACCGCTGGACGGCTTCGTCGAGGAGGACGAGTTCCGCCCGTACCGCCGGCAGACGTTCGGCCGACTGGGTCTCCAGCAGGTCCTCCAGCAGTGCGCGCAGCCGCCTGCACACCTGGAAGGACGTGGCTCCGTACTCGCGGATCTCGGTGACGCCGAGCTGTAGGTAGTCCTCCCAGCCGCGGCCCGGCACCACCAGCCGCGGCCGGCCCTGGCCGTCGGCGAGCACGTACCGGCTCCGGAGCCCGGCCCGGCCGACGGCGTGCAGGAACGTGTCGATGTGGTTGAGCACCTGCACGGCGGTCGTCGGGTCGTTCACGGCGGGCGACAGGGCGCGGATGGCGATGTCGACGAGGATGCGCAGGGCGAAGGCGGGGTCCTGCTCGATGGTGCGTTCGGTCCCGAGGGCGACGAGCCCGGTCACCTGCCGCGGGTCGGGCGTCCGCGCGGAGCCGTGGGCCTCGACGAGGGTGGTGCCGGGCGGCACGAAGTCGCCGACCTGGTGGGCCAGTACGAGGACGCAGTCGAGGCGGACGGCGGCGGCGATCATCCCCGTCGCGTCGAACGCCTGGATGACTCCGCCCCGCTCGGACCGGATGCGGGTCACCGGACCGGTCGGCGGCAGGGGAGACCCGTCGCGTGCTTCGGCGCCATGGATGCGTTCCGTCGCGCGGACGAGCACTTTCCCGCCCAAGCGCCCCACCAGGTCGGCGATGGCCACGGGCCGGAGGTTGTGGGTGAACCGGTTGAGGTAGATCAGCAGCAGTACGAGGCTGACGGAGACGGCCACACCGGACAGGGTCACCCCGAGGTCGGGTACGTTGTCCGACTCGATCTTGCGCAGCAGGGAGAAGGCGTACGCGAACGTGCCGGTGAACGTGGCCAGCACGAGTTTCTGCAGCCGGTCGCGGTACCAGAGGCGCATGTAGCGCGGGGACAGCGTTCCCGTGGCCTGCTGGACGACGAGCACACCGATGGTCACGACGAACCCCAGCAGCGCGACCATGGATCCGACGACCGAGCTGAGCACATTGCTCGCGGTCGTCGCGGAGTACTGCCAGTTGTCCGGCACCCAGCCCGCCGGCTCCACGTCTGCGAGCCACTCGGCGAGCAACGCGCCCAGGACGAGTCCGATCAGCGGGATGATCCACAGGCTCGCCTTGGCGTACTGCCTCAACCGGAAGCGCGCCGCCCAGGACATCATCGTCCGCTCCCGTGCGGTCCCCACCGCGGACCGCCGGAGGTTTCGGGAGCCGGTGCAAGGGTCGACGGCACGGGCAGCCTCCGGATCCGGCGGTGCGATGCGGCCTGAACATCCCGTTCGTGCCGTTCCATGCTAGAGCCGTTTCCCGGGGGGTGCAGGTGCAGCCCGCTCGGCGGGCTGGCCCGGTATTCCGTGCTTAAGCTGACTGGGTGGCGTCGGAAGGGGTTCTCCCATGGCTGACTACCCGCTGATCGAAGATCACGGCCTGATCGGTGATCTGCAGACCGCGGCATTGGTGACCACGGACGGAACGATCGACTGGTTCTGCTGCCCGCGTTTCGATTCCCCCAGCGTGTTCGGGGCTCTTCTCGACTGGGAGAAGGGCGGGCATTTCTCGGTCAGACCGACGGAAGAGACGTACACCACGAAGCAGTTGTACCTGCCGGACACGGCGATCCTCGTGACGCGGTACATGACCGAGTCCGGTGCCGGCGAGGTGGTCGACTTCATGCCGGTGACCGGAGGAACGGCCACGGACCGCCATCGCCTGGTCCGTATGCTCCGGTGCGTACGCGGCAGCATGACCTTCCAGATCGACATCGCCCCACGGTTCGACTACGGGCGGGCGCCCCACACGCTGCACGTCACCGAGAACGGAGCGGTGTTCGCCTCGGACGATCTGGAACTCACCCTCAGCGTGGTGCGGGAGCCGGAGGACGAACGGGTGGTGCACAGGCTCACCGGCGAGCACGACCTGCGCGTCTCGCTCGCGCTGGAGGCGGGACAGCAGCGGGGCCTGGTCATCGAGTCGGCCGCGGAAGGGCCGCCGCGCGAGATCCGCGTCGCCGAGTTCCAGGAGCTCTTCGACGACACCAGGCAGTACTGGCGGTCGTGGCTCCGCCAGTCCCGGTACACGGGCCGATGGCGCGAGACGGTGGAGCGCTCCGCCGTGACGCTGAAGTTGATGACGTACGCACCCACCGGCGCCCTGGTCGCGGCCCCCACGGCGGGCCTGCCGGAGCAGCTGGGCGGCGAGCGCAACTGGGACTACCGCTTCACCTGGATCCGTGACGCGTCCTTCTCCGTGTACGCCCTGCTGGGGCTGGGGTTCACGGAGGAGGCGAGGGCCTTCATCGGCTGGCTGAGCGACCGGGTGAAGGAGAAGGCCGGCAGCGACACCGACACGGGACCGCTGAACATCATGTACCGGGTGGACGGTTCCTCCGACCTCTACGAGGAGACCCTGGAACACTGGGAGGGGTACCAGGGATCCGCCCCGGTGCGCGTAGGCAACGGCGCGGCGACCCAGTTGCAGCTGGACATCTACGGCGAGGCACTCGACAGCATCTCCTTCGCCCACCAGCACGGCATCCACCTGGACATCCAGGGCTGGACATCGCTGCGCACGCTGCTCGACTGGCTCGTGGACCACTGGGACCAGGCCGGTGAGGGACTGTGGGAGACCCGCGGTGGGCGCAAGCACTTCACCTACGGCCGCGTCATGTCCTGGGTCGCCTTCGACCGCGCGCTGCGGCTGGCGGTCGCCCACGGTCGGCCTGCCGAGAGCGGCCGCTGGGCCGCCGAGCGCGACAACATCTACGAGCAGGTCCTGGCCAAGGGCTGGGACCCGACGCGCAAGGCATTCGTCCAGCACTACGGCAGCGACGTGCTCGACTCGTCGCTGCTGCGGATGCCGACGGTGGGTTTCATCACGCCCGACGACCCGATGTGGACGACCACCCTGGACGCGATGGACCGGGAGCTGGTCACCGACAGCCTGGTCTACCGCTACAACCCCGAGGCCTCGCCCGACGGTCTGCGCGGCTCCGAAGGAACGTTCTCCCTGTGCACCTTCATGTACGTCGACGCCCTGGCACGGGCCGGGCGGGCCGATCAGGCCAGGCTCGTGCTCGAGAAGATGATGACGTACGCCAATCACCTGGGTCTGTTCTCCGAGGAGATCGCCCTGACGGGCCGGCAGCTCGGCAACTTTCCCCAGGCGTTCACCCACCTGGCGCTCATCGATGCGGCCATCACCCTCGATGAGACCCTCAACCGCATGCGGCAGGGCGGCGGCTAGGAGTCCTCGGGAAGGTGCTGCCGCCCCAGTGGCACGGGGCCGAGCAGCACGACGAGGTCGCCCTCTTCCGGGATGACGGCCTGGCTCTCGTCGACCGGCTCCAGTCGGCCGTCGGCACGTACCACGAACAGCGTTTCGTGTCCTGGCGGGAGTGGATCGGAGGCCGGCTGTACCAGGAACCGCGCGCCCTGCTCGTACCGTGCCGCCAGGACGTGACGGACGAGCGAACCGCCGAAGAGGACGGCGCCGCCCGTGTACGGCGCGACGACACCATGGCTCTCATGGGGCGGTCCCACACGGTAGACGGGGCCCTCGACGTTGTCCTCGACCAGCACCGAGGCGAGCGCGTTGAAGTCGTCGTCATCGGTGAGCAGGAAGACGGCGTTGACCCCCTCCAGCCGCGCCCTGGGGTTGGTGGCCGTCGCCAGCAGGTCCCCTCTGGCCAGTGTGATCCCGGCGTCCTTGATCCGTGCGCGCTCCTCGTCCGCGCCCGCCCACATCTGCACGTCGAGCCCCGCGGACCGCAGGGCCCTTCCGAGTGCGATCGCCCACGGAGCGCCGCCCACCAGGAGGGGCCGCGTGAGGTTCGGCGTGGCGACGCCGAGCCGCCGGGCCACGGGGCCTGCGGTCAGTGCGTACAGCACGACCGTCGAGACGATCACCAGGAAGGTGATGGGAAGGATCTTGGAAGCGCCGCGCAGCCCCAGTTCGACGAGGCTCGCGGAGAAGGCCGCCGCGGTGGAGGCCGCGACGATGCCGCGCGGGGCCATCCATCCCGCGAACGCCCGTTCCCCCACGCTCATGTCCTTGCCCGTGGTGGCGGTGAAGGCCACGAGCGGCCTCACGATGAGGACGAGGAACGCGACGAGGACGAGCGTGGGAAGGAGCACGGGTGTCAGGGAGGCCGGGGTGACGCTGGACGAGATGGAGATGAACAGCAGCCCGATGATCAGCTGGACCAGTGTCTCGAAGAAGGGCCGGCGAGCGGGCATGTCGAAGCCCCGGATGTTGGCCGCGGCCATACCGGTGACGATCGCGGCGATGAGCCCGGTGTCGTCGCGGACGATGTCGCATCCTGCCGACACTGCGATCACCGTGGCCAGTTGCGCCAGCGTTCCGAGCGCTTCGCCGAGCCGGAGCACGCGCAGGGTCAGCCAGAGCAGCGCGACCCCCACGGATCCGCCGACGAGGCCGACGGCCATGCTGATGAGGAACTGGCCGATCTGGTACCCGCGACCGATGTCGATCTGGTGCGTCGTCGCGACGGCGTGGAAGACGATGGCCCCGAGGATGGCGCCGATCGGGTCGGTCAGCGTCCCTTCCCAGATCAGCAGGCGTCGCACCTTGTCGGTCGGCCGCACGTACTGGAGCAGGGGCCCCACGACCGTGGGCCCGGACACGACGAGGATCATGCCCACCATCGCGGCCACCCGCAGCGACATGCTGAACAGGGCCGGGCCGACGGCCCCGACGGCCAGGAAGGTGAAGGTCACTCCGAAGAGCAGCAGCCTGCCCACGATCGTGCGGGTGTGGCCGGTGAGGTTGCGCAGGTCGAGGCCGAGTCCGGCGTCGTAGAGGATCACTGCCACGGACAAGGACACCAGAGCGGAGAACGACTCCCCGATCAGCTGGTCCGGATGGATGATGTCGGTCAGGGCGCCCGCGATGAAACCGGCCGGCAGAAGCAGGATCAGCGAGGGGACGCGCAGTTTGCTCGCGAGGATCTGGCAGGTGGTGGCCAGGGCCACGATCAGGGCGATGCCGAGGAGGATGTCGTTCTCGCTCACAGCGGCTTCCTTCCTCGCTGCACGGGCGTGATGGGGGCTCGACAGGGTTCCGGAGGCCGCCGGCCCCGATCGGGTGCACAGGGCCGCGGCCACCGGGCCGGTGTGGCCCCGCGAGGTCAGTCGCCGTCGGCCGCGTCGCCCCGCGAGGTCCGGGTCCGGCGCAGGTCGGACTCGGTGAGGGCTTCCAGCTCGCCGTGGGTGTCCATCCAGTAGAGGAAGAAGACGGCCGGGGCGACGAGCAGCAGCGCGACGAGGCTGACCACCAGGAGCCAGGCCAGCGTCTGGGAATCGCCCGCGGCGTCCGCGATGGTCAGGGACGTGGGGATGAGGTAAGGGCGCTGGGCGAACCCCCAGGCGAAGATGGCCGCGCCGACGATGCCGACGGCGCTGAAACGGGCCCGGTGGACCTCGCCCCGCAGCACGAACAGCGCCGTGGCGGCGAAGAACACCGCGGACACGATCACGAGGGCGAGCCCCGCACCGTGGGTGAGCCCGTGCCAGACGTAGGGGGCGTCGCCGTGGGTGACGAGGAGCACGCCCACGGCCGTCAGGGCGACCGCGACGAGACCGATGAGGGCGCGGAGCCGGAAGTAGCCGACGAGGTCGGGTGCGTCGAAGCGTACGGCGTCGGCGGTCAGGAACACGGCGCCGAGGAGCGCGGTCGCGGCGACGGTGAGCAGCCCGAACAGGAGGGACGTGGGGTTGGCCCACGCGTCCGCCGAGGCCTTGGTACCGGGCGCGACCCGGCCGGAGGCGATGCCGCCGACGGCCGCCCCGAGGAAGAACGGGGTGAGCAGGGAGGCGACGGCGAACACGGCGCCGTAGAGGCGCCGGCGGGCCAGCCGGCGGGAGGGTTTGCGCAGGGCGAATCCGGCGCCGCGCAGGACCGTGCCCAGGACCGCCAGCGCCAGGGGGAGCCACATCGCGGTGAACACGGTCTGGAACATCACGGGGAACCCGGTCCACATGAGGACGAGGACGAAGATCAGCCAGACGTTGTTGACCTCCCACACGGGAGCCATGGCGTGGTCGATCAGCCATCGGGGGCGCTTGCCGCGCTCGGCTCCGCCGGCCGTCAGGTCCCAGAAGCCCGCCCCGTAGTCGGTCCCGCCGGCGCAGGCGTAGGCGGTCACGGCGAGCAGCATCACGAAAGCGACGAAGTCGGCCATCACGCTCCATCGCCCCCGGAGCCGCTGGAGCCGCCGTCTTCCGAGGACCGGGCGTCGCCGGCCGGGACCGGAGGTCGCGGACCGTAGGGGGTGACCGACTCCGGTGTCTCGACGTGCTGCCCACCTGCCTGTTCGTCGGCCAGGCGCCAGCGGTCACGCATCTTCAGCAGGATGGCGACGAACGACCCGAAGACGAACACGTACACGACGATCACCAGGCCGAACATGATCCAGAGGGTGGAGGAGCGGGTCGAGGTCACGGCCTCGGCGACGCGCATGTTCTGGTAGACGATCCAAGGCTGGCGGCCCACCTCGGTCGTGATCCAGCCGCATTCGACGGCGACGAGGGAGGCGGCGCCGGCGCAGGCAGCACTGAGGTAGAACCACTTGGAGCGGGGCAACCGGCGGTGGCGCAGCCAGATCAGGCCGTACCAGAGGGCGAGGAGCACCAGCAGGGAGCCGATGACGACCATGACGTCGAAGGCCCAGTGCGCGATCGTGGCCTGCGTGGCGTTCGGCCGGTCGCTCGCCGGTACGGAGGTCAGCCCGGTCACCTGGGTGTCCGGTTTGAAACCGGCCAGGATGGAGTCGAGCTGGGGGATCTTGATGCCGCCGGATACCGACCCGTCCGGGTGGAGCCGGCCGAAGAGGTACTCCGGAACGTGGGTGTCGGTGTTCCAGACGATCTCCATCGCCGCGAACTTCACCGGCTGCTTGTGGAACACCTGCCGGGCGATCGAGTCGCCCAGCATGAACTGCACCGGAGTGGCCACCGCGGCAATGGTGAAGGGGACCGTGAAGCCGAGCCTGTGGTAGCGGTCCCGGCGGCCGCGCAGCCATCCGACGGCGTAGACGCCTGCCACGACGTAGCCCGCCGTCACCAGCATCGCCATCACGAAGTGCCAGTACTGGGGCCCGAACATCGGGGTGAAGATGGCCTTCCAGACGTCCACGTCGACCGGGTTGCCCTCGGAGTCGAGCGAGAAGCCCTGTGGGGTGTTCATCCACGAGTTGGCGGCCAGGATGCCGAAGGCCCCGAGCAGCGCGGTGGCCGGCAGCGGCAGCCCGAGCAGGAAGTGGGTGCGTGGCTTGAGCCTGCGCCAGCCGTACAGGTAGATGGCGATGAGCACCGCTTCGAGGAAGAACGCCCAGGCCTCGACGCCGAACCCGACGCCGAAGACATCGCCCCACCGGCCCATCAGTCCCGGCCAGAGCAGGCCGAACTCGAACGACAGTACGGTGCCGGTGACGACGCCGATCGCGAACTGCACCGCCATCACGGCCGACCAGCGCCGGGCCAGCAGCAGGGCTGTGGCGTCGTTCCGGCGCAGGCCGCGGTAGTGCATGACGAGGGTGATGAGCGGCAGTGCCACTCCCATCGGCACCAGGAGGATGTGGGAGGCGAGGGTGAACGCCATGAGTTCCCTGGCCGGGAGCATTTGGGCGGGGGCGTCTGCCGCCAGCAGGTGGACCGTGGTGTGCATACGTTCCTTTGCCGCTCGGGATGACTGGTGGGCGGGGGTCAGCCGCCGGTGGCGAAACCGGGGAAGAGGGTCATCCCGCCGTCCACGTAGAGCGTGGTGCCCACGACGTAGTCCATGAGGTCGGAGGCGAGGGCCACCGCCGCGTGGGCGATGTCCTCGGGGTCGCCGATGCGCACGTAGGGGATCAGCCGGAGCAGATCCTCGCGCGCCGCCTCCGTCTCCCACGCGTCGCGGTTGATCGGAGTCTTGATGGCTCCCGGAGCGATCGCGTTCACGCGGATCTTCTTGGGCGCGAGTTCCTGGGCCAGGGTCGTCATCAGCATGTGCACGCCCCCCTTGGAGGAGGCGTAGTTGGCGTGACCCGCCCAGGGAATGATCTGGTGGACGGAACTCATGCAGATGATCTTTCCGGCCGCCCGGGACACCTCAGGGACGACGCCGCGCCGCAGGAACTCCTTCGTCGCCTCCCGCGCGCAGAGGAACTGGCCCGTGAGGTTGACGTCCAGCACCTTCTGCCACTGGGCGAGCGTCATCTCCTCGAACGCGGCGTCGCGCTGCAGCCCGGCGTTGGCGACCAGGATGTCGATCGTGCCGAATTCCTGGACCATCCGGTCCATCATGGCCACGACCTGGTCCTCCTGGGACACGTCCGCCTCGTACGCGGCGGCGCGCACGCCGAACGAGGCGATCTCCTCGACCACCTTCTCGGCCTCTTCCTTGCCGGCCACGTAGTTCACGACCACGTCGGCGCCGGCTCGGCCCAGGCCGATGGCCGTCGCCTTGCCGATTCCGCTGTTGGCGCCGGTGACCAGCGCTTTCTGGCCCTTGAGCAGGTGAGCGGGGAACACGTCCTGCGGTACGCCCTCGGTGGAACTCACGATCGACTGCCTCCTCGACTGCCCGGTCCGGATCCGGTCCGCCGGACCGCGGCCCGACAGGCTCCGAACGCCACGGAAGCACCCTCTTCGCGGATCGGCAGCCCGGGCGGGGTGCTCTTGGGCCACGCGGCCGAGCACCAACCCCCGGTCGGAGCAAGCTCCGCGGTCAGCTCAGCCGTTCCACGAGGTGGTCGCCCACGCGCAGGGCGTTCGCGATCGCAGTGAGGGACGGATTGACCGCGCCGATGCTCGGGAAGAAGCTCGTGTCGACCACGTACAGGTTGTCGAGATCGTGGGCCTTGCAGTCCACGTCCAGTGCGGATGTGGCCGGGTCGTCGCCGAACCGGACGGTGCCGGCCTGGTGGGCCGTGGCGCCGATCGGCATGCCCTTGTGGAGGTAGAGGCTGCGCGACAGGAGATGGTGCTCCTGCATCCCCAGATGGCCGAGCATGCCCTGGAGCTTGTGCCGCAGGCGTTTCAGCCCCGCGATGTTGTTCTTCTCGTCGAGCACGAGACGGATGGTGCCGTCGCCGTCGACCGTGACCCGGTTGTCGGGGAGGGGAAGGTCCTCGCCGCACAGCCAGAAGTCGACCGCGTGGTGGGCCATGACCTCGAAGGGCATGTCGGGGGTCACCTTGCCCGCCCAGCGGGGCGCCTCGCCGTGGATCTGGTCGGCGTCCGACTTGCCGAGCATCTGGATGCCGCCCAGCGGGTACTCCCAGTCGTCGGCGCCGAGGTACCAGTCGTGCAGGGCCAGGGTCTTCTGGAACTTGGTGTCGTTGGGTTCCTTCGAAATGGCCATCAGGGCGAGGTTGTTGTGACGCATGTAGTGGCGGCCGACCACGTCGGAGCTGTTCGCCAGCCCGCGGGGGTGGCGGTCGTTGGCCGAGGCCAGAAGGAGCACCGCCGAGTTGACCGCCCCGCAGGCGACGACCACGATGTCCGCGGAGTAGGAGGCCTCCACCCCGTCCTCGCCCCGGGTCACGACCGTGCTGACGCTCCGTCCGGCCGGGTCGGTCTCCAGCCGGACCACCCGGGCGTTGGTGATCATTTCTACGTTCGGGTGCCGCAGCGCGGGCTCCACGCAGATCACCTGGGCGTCCGACTTACCGCGTACCAGGCAGGGGAAGCCGTCCACGCGGTCGCAGCGGATGCAGACGCTGGAGCGGGTCGCCCGCCCGTTCTCGTCCTGTCGCAGGTCGACGCCGATGGGCAGGTGGAACGGGTGCAGGCCGCGCTTCTCCAGGTCGTCGCTCAGTTGCTGGATGCGCGGCTCGTGTTCGACCGGCGGGTAGGCGTACTGGTCGCTGTACGGCCCTTCCCACGGGTCCTCTCCGTGCCGTCCGTGGACCTTGTAGAGGTGCTCGGCCTCGGTGTAGTAGGGCTCCAGGTCCTCGTACCTGATCGGCCAGGCGGGCGACAGCCCGTCGTGGTGGCGGAGCTCCCCGAAGTCCTCGGGCCGCAGCCGGAAGAGGGCGGCGCCGTAGAACTTGGTGTTTCCCCCGACGTAGTAGTTGACCTCGGGCGGGAACTCGTCGCCGTGCTTGTCCAGCCAGAACTCCGGGGCACGGTACTTGCCCTTCACGAACACGGCGGTGGAGTCCCAGTTGTCCCGCTCGCGGGGGAGGTAGTCGCCGCGTTCGAGGATGAGTACGCGTTTGCCGGACGGAGCGAGCCGGTGGGCGAGCGTACCGCCGCCGGCGCCGGTACCGATGATGACGACGTCGTAGTGCGGGGAGTCGCCCACGGCGACCACACTCCTTGCGCTCGTGGGCCCGCCCTGTTACCGGGCCCTCTCTCTGCGCTCTGCCGGGACACGGCAGCCACCCCACCTCTTCGAACGTATCCCCCCTTGCCGTGCGTGGCGACCGGACGGGGCCCCGCACGCGGCCGTCACAGAACGGCGATCGGGTTCACGGGCGAGCCGGTGGCCGACGGAAGCCGCAGCGGCGCGACCGCGCACAGGAAGGACCACCGGCCCGCGCGTGTGCACGCCTCGGTCAAGTCCTCGAACTGCAGGTAGTCCATCAGGTGCAGTCCCATGGCGTGCATCGCCAGTACGTGCACGGGAAAGCCGATCCCGGCCACCGCGCTCGGGGCGGTGTCGTGGTTGCCGTCCGCGCCCAGCACGGCGACCTGCCGCTCGGCCAGGAACCGCACGGCCGTGGGATGAAGTCCGGCCCGGGCCCGCTCCGCGTCCCACGCCCCGTGCTCCAGGCGCCGCAGGCGATGCCCCACTCGTACGAAGAGCATGTCTCCCGGGCCGACCCGGACGCCTTGGGCCGCCTCCGCCGCGGTCAGATCGTCAGCGGTCACGTGATCCCCGGGCTCCAGCCAGGGCACGCCCCGCAGCCGCGGAACGTCCAGGAGCACGCCACGGCCGACGATGCCGTTCCGGACGGTTTCGACGGAGAGCGCGCCGGCGCCCTCGGGCGTCACACTGCTCGCCGGCACGCCGTTGTAGAGCTCCCCGTCGAACAGCACGTGGCACAGCGCGTCGAGATGACTGTCCGCGTCCCCGTGCACGTTCATCGAGAACCGGTCGCGCGCGAAGTGCAACCCGTCGGCGACGGCCTCACCGGCGGACGGCGCGATCATCCTGTGACGTGCGGGTTCGGGATTGTCCGGGCCGGACAGGGTTTCGATGGGCGCGGCGAGGGACACCGTGAGTCCGGAGCGGACCTCGGCGGTGGCGGCCACCACGCGCTCGGGCGTCAGGTGGCCGAGTGTGCCGCGGCGGTCGTCGGGGGCGCGCGGGCACATGCCGCGCAGCTCCTCGTACAACGCGCGAAAGGCGTCACCGGTCATGGGCCGCGGCGTCGACGGCCCGGCCGCCGCGGTCACCAGGCCCCCCACGGAACCAGGCCCCAGCGGAACACGTGGCTGCCGCCCGGTTCCAGGACGGTGAGCCCCGTGCCGCTGCGCAACGCGTCGGCCGGGCACGACATCGGCTCGATGGCGACACCGCGCCGGCGCCGCCCGGGCTCCGGCAGCGTGTCCCCGGTGTACACCTGCACGTACCGGACGCCCTCGATGAGCCGTACGTCGATGCCGTACCTCCCCGAAGGGTGCGCCAGCCGGACCGCGCAGTGGCCTGCGGGGTCGTGGTCGAGACCCGTGTACGCGGTGTCCAGTCGCTCCTCGCCGATGGGCCGGGCGGTGCGGAAGTCGTACGCCGTGCCCTCGACCGGTTCCTCGCCGGTCGGCAGGCCGTGTTCGTCGGTGACGAGCCGGGAGCGGGCCGGCACGGTCAGCAGCGCGGTGTCCACCAGGCCGGTGCCCACGGTCAGATAGGGGTGCTGGCCCACGCCGTAGGGCGCGGCGGCGTCCCCCGCGTTGGTGGCGGTGACAGTGGTCTCAAGCCCCTCCGGGCCCAGCCGGTACTCGGCGTGGACCTCCAGCTGGTACGGGTATCCGGGCTGCGGGAAGAGGGTGGTGCCCACCGTGACCGCGTCGTCGCTGCGGCCGAGCAGCCGCCACGGTACCCACCTCAGGAGCCCGTGGATCGCGTTGTCGTTCTCCGGTTCGGTCAGCGGGAGTTGCAGGTCCTCGCCACCGAAGTGGTACTGCCCGCCTGCCACCCGGTTCGGCCAGGGCACGAGAAGCTGCCCCCGTCCGCCGGTGATCCGCTCGTCGGCGGCGAACCCGTCGAGCAGGGCCCGCCCGCCCACCTCGTAGTGGCGCAGCGCGCCGCCCAGCTCGACCACCACCGCCTCGTGGGCGGCGTGACGCAGCCGCCACTGTTCTCCCGATGCGGTGGGGGGCATGTGCGGCTCCTCGGTCGGTGCGGCGGGGGAGGGCGCCGTGCGGGCGCCGGCGTCGAGCAGGGCGATGGCGGCATCGACGACGGCCTCCGGGGGCTGGTCGATGTCCACCATGCAGGCGTGCTCGTCGGGCTCCGGCTCCTGGAGGTCGGCGAACTGGCTGTCCAGCAGCCGTGCGGGGAAGAAGTGGCCGTGCCGGGACATCAGCCGGGAGCGGATGAGCTGCCGTGAACCGTGCAGATAGACCAGACGTACTTCGGGCCGTCCCTGGGCCAGTTGGTCCCGATAGGCTCGCTTGAGGGCGGATACGGCGACGACAGCGGGTTCCCGCGCTGCGATCCGCCGGTCGATCCATGCCTCGACGTCGGCCAGCCACGGGCGTCTGTCCTCGTCGGTCAGGGGTTCGCCGGCCGCCATCTTGGCCCGGTTCGCCGGAGAGTGGAAGTCGTCGGCGTCCTCCTGCGCCCAGCCGAGCCGGTCGGCCATCAGCCGCACCACCGTGGACTTCCCCGACCCCGCCACGCCCGTCACGAGCACCACGGCTGCGGGCACGTGGTGGCGTGCCATACGGCCTCCTCGGTGCGGTGCGGTGACGGTGCGGTACGACCGGCCCGTCCGGTTCCGGCCGGGTACTTCCACTCTCGGCGCGCGCCGTCCGCGGCGCACCTCGGCGACCGTGCGGCGGAGATGGGGCGAAACGGGGGTACGGCGGTGGCCTCAGGCGGAGCCGGACGCGCCGGGGGCGGGGGCGGGGGCATGGGCGGCCGGCGGTTCCGCGGATTTGCCCACGGGTGGAATGACGGGCCCGGGTGGCAGCAACTGGGTCGTCACGAAGGACACGACGGCCGCCAGCATCACCACGGGTGTCATGGCGACGCTGCCGAGCACCACGACGACGAGCACGATGCTGCTGACCGGTAGCCGCAAGGCACTGGTCGTCGCGGCCGCCATGCCCGCGGCCATTCCCGGTACGACCCCCAGCCCCGGCAGGGGCGCGAGCAGCACACCGATCGCACAGCCCAGGAACAGCGACGGGAACACGGGGCCGCCCCGCAGGCTGCCCAGGCACAGGGCGTAGGCGGCGCCCGTGCAGAGCACCACCGCGATCAGGGCCCCGACCCCCCAGGCATGCGGATCGGCGGCCATCCGGCTCAGCGTCCCCTGGCCGGAGGACGACACGTCAGCGGGCGACAGGCCGGTGGTGAGTGCGTACACGGCGGAGCAGACGCCCGCTGCCAGGGCGCACAGGGTCGTACGGGCGACGGTGCGCTTCGCGACGAACCGCGCGGTCAGTCGCCCTCCTCGCATGATCAGATGCAGGAGGGCGCCGATGGCCACTGCCATCGGGACCGCCCAGAGCACGTCCCCGGCATCGATGTGCGGAACCGGCACGCCCACCTTCACGGAGAGGCTGGGCGCATCGAGACCGGTCCAGCGGCCGAAGCCGGTGAACACGAGCGAGCCCACCCCGCTCGACAGCAGCGCGGGCAGCATGACCGCGAACAGCTGTGGCCCGCCCACCCCGGCCACTTCGATGAGCAGCACCCCCGCGATCAGCGGGCTCCCGAAGATCACCGCGACCGCCGCCGCTGCCCCGGCCGCGCCCAGGAGTGCCGTGCTCTGGGCGGTCGCCGGCACCCGCGCCAGATCCCTGAAGAGCAGCGCCAAGCCGCCACCGAGGGCGATCAACGGGGCCTCCGGGCCGAGCGTGGCGCCGAGGGGAAGGCTGATCATGGCGGCGAGGATCACACTGGGCAGGGCTTTCGCCGACAGACCGCCCGTGTGCAGTCCCCCGGCGGGGATGTGGCCCCCGGCGCCGGGCAGACGGGTGACCACGAGCCCGACGGCCACGCCGGCCACGAGCAGCAGCGGCAACGGCCACCACCACGGCGGGGCGTCCCAGCCCAGAGCCTCCGGCAGACCGGCCCACATCAGGTGCTCCAGCTCGTGGAGGGCGACCAGGAACCAGAACGCCACCAGCGATACCGGAATACCCATGAGGGCGCAGAACACGAGCGCCTTGAGATAACCGGGACTGCGCAACAGCGCACGCAGCCGGTCCGCCTCTTCGGGCTGTGCCCCTCCGGCAGGCTGCTCCGAGGGGCGCGGATCCGATGCCGTCATGGGATGTGTCCCGTCTCGGTTCTGGCCGTCCGTTTCAGGCGAGGAGCCTGGCCTGCTGAATCGCGGAATCCTCCTCGGTCATTGCAGCATCCGGTCGTAGGCTTCGCATGTCCGGACGGGCCGGGAAGCGGAGTGCGGACGTCAAGCGCCGACCAGGGTGCTGGAGCCGCCCGTCAGGGTGACGTGCAGGCCGTCCGGCCGGACGTGTACGGACGTTGCCTTGAGCCCGAGCGGGTATTCCTTCAGCGCGCCCCGCTCAGTTCCGAGAGCGCCGTCGCCCATCCCGAACCGGCTGGTGGGGACGGAGCGGCCGAACACGGTGAGCCCGTCCACGGCGAGCGTGACCTTCCCGTCCGCGAGCACGGGACGCAGTGTCAGCTGTCCGACGCCGCCTGGGCCGACGGCGGCGAGGACGGTTCCGTTCGCCGGGTCCGTGGTGACCGTGGTCACCGGAACGGACGGTGCGGCGGTCCGGATCGCGGTGGCGATGGACTGCGGGGAGGCGGTCACCTGGACGTGGGTGCTGCCGACGGTGGTCTTCTCGCCGAGGCGGACGTCGTCGAGCCGTGCGCGTACGCAGACTTGGGAGAGCGGTCCGAGGCGGGCGTCGTCGCTGCTGATGTCCAGCCGGGGGATGCTCTCCTGCGCCAGGTCCCACAGGACCCAGTCGCCGGACGCGCTGACCGCGACGTCGTCGCCGAGGCCGGGTGCCGCTTGCGCGATGTGGTCACGGATCCTGTTGCGGGCCGTGTACTCGGCCGCGCCCGTGGCGACGACGGCCACCAGGAGCACGGCGGTCGTGACCGTGAGGACGAGGTGGCGGCGCATGGCTGCCCGGGTCTTCGTCACCCGCTGGTTCATCGGCGCTCTCCCCGGGCGGGCGCGAGGGCGGGGGCGGGCAGGGAGGCGGGCGGGGAGCTGGGTGCGGCGGGGGGCCCTTCGGGGTCGAGATGCGGCAGGAGCCGGTCGAGCCAGCCGGGGAGCCACCAGTTGGCCCGCCCGAAGAGGTACATGCACGCGGGCACCAGGAGCAGGCGCACCACGGTGGCGTCGATGATGACGCTGACCCCGAGGCCGAGGGCGAGCATCTTGACGGCGACGTTCGTGGAGAGCAGGAACGCCAGGAAGACGCTGGTCATGATCAGGGCCGCGCAGGTGATGACGCGGGCCGTGGCGGCGAGGCCGGTCGCGACGGCCAGGTGGTTGTCCTTGCGGTGCAGCCACGTCTCGCGGATCCGGGAGAGCAGGAAGACCTCGTAGTCCATGGAGAGTCCGAAGACGATCGCGAACATCATCATCGGCACGTAGGACTCGACGGGCACCTTCTCGGTGACGCCGAACAGCGCGCCGCCCCAGCCCCATTGGAAGACCGCGACGACCACGCCGTAGGCGGCGGCGATGGAGAACAGATTGAGCACGGCGGCCTTGAGCGCGATCAGCGGGCTGCGGAACACGGTGAGCAGCAGCAGGAACGCGGCGGCGACCACCACGGCGATGATCAGGGGCAGTTGGGTGGTGAGCGTGTCGGTGAAGGTCTGGGTGGCGGCGGCGGTGCCGGTGACGTAGCCGGTGGCGCCGGTGCCCGACAGCGTGGTCGGCACCGTGTCGTTCTGCAAGGTGTGGATCAGGTCGGTGGTGGCCCGCTCCTGCGGGCCGGTGGTGGGAGTGACCGTGGTGATGAGCAGGGCGTGGTCGGGGCTGGGGGCCGGGGGCGTCACGGAGGCGACGCCGGGTACGCCGGCCAGCGCCTGCTGGATCGAGTCGGCGAGGGCCCCGCGCTCGCCCTGGTCGGCGACCTGCCGGCTGTCGAGGTGGGTGACGACGGTGACGGTGCCGTTGGCTCCGGGGCCGAAGCCCTCCGTGATCAGGTCGTAGGCGCGGCGGTCGGTCCGGCTGGTGGGCTGCGCTCCGGCGTCGACGTGGCCGAGCCGCATGGAAGCGACGGGGATGGAGAGGACGCCGAGCAGGAGCAGGCCGCTCACCAGGAAGAGCCAGGGGCGCCGGCTGACCTTGACGGCCCAGCGGTGCCAGACGTCCGACTCGCCGGTGGGTTCGGCGACCGGCGTACGCACGTGCAGGCGGTCGATCCGGCGGCCGAGCAGACCCAGCAGCGCGGGAGTCAGCGTCACGGACGCGGCAGCGGCCACGACGACACTGAGCCCGGCCGCGACGCCGAGGGTGCCGATGAAGCTCACGCCGCTGACGCAGAGCCCGGCCAGGGCCATGGCGACCGTGGCGGCGGCGACCAGCACGGCACGGCCGCTGGTGGCGACCGTACGCCCGACCGCCTCGGCGGGTTCCGTTCCGGAGTGCAGCAGAGCCCGGTAGCGGGTGGCCAGGAAGAGCGCGTAGTCGATGCCGACGCCGAGACCCATCATCGCGGCCAGGGTCGGGGACGCCTGGGCGAAGTCGAACTGCCGGGCGAGCAGTCCGAGACCGGCCAGGCTGACGGCCAGGCCGGTCACGGCCGTCAGCAGCGGCAGCCCGGTGGCGGCGACGCTGCCGAAGCCGATCAGCAGCACGAGCACGGCGACGGCCAGACCGATGGCCTCTGAGGTGCGGTCGGCGGACTTGGGCGTGGCCAGCTGCCCCAGCGGGGCCCCGTACTCGACGGTGACCTGGTCGGCGCGCAGCGGCTGGACGGCGGTCTCGACCTCGGCGAGGTAGGACGGGTCGAAGGTCGCCGGGTTGCCGTTGAAGCGGACGGTCATCTGGGCGATGCCGCCGTTGGCGGAGACCGCCCCGGGTGTGGTGAGCGGGTCGGCCACCGACAGGACGTTCGGCAGGCGGCTCAGGTTGCCGACGGCCGAATCGATCGCGGCCCGGTGACTGGTGAGCGAACCCTGGTCGGTGGTGATCACGATGGGGGCGGCTGTGCCACCGGAACCGCTCGTGTGGGCCGTGAGCAGGTCGGCGCCGGTCTGGGTAGGGGTACCGGGCAGGGAGAAGCTGTCCGCGAAGGTGCCGCCCCACGTGTGGTTGGCCAGCCCGAGGCCGATCAGGAGCAGCACCCACAGGGCCACGACCCGCCAGGCATGCCGTGCGCACCAGTGCCCGCTGCGGTGGAGGAGTCCGCGCCCCTCGGCCGATTGAGTGTTCATGGGGCTCACTGTGCGCGGTGCGTGTAAGGCGTCTGTGGGCGCATTGTTCGGGGAATGTACGGGTGAGGGCGCGCCCGCCGGGACGAGGGCCGGGATCAGGGCCGGGACGAGGGCCCGCGCGTCCTCAAGCCGCGTCGGGTGCCGGCGGCAGGGCGACGGTGAAGCAGGCGCCGCCTTCCGGGCCGTGCCCGTCGACGCGGATGGCGCCGCCGAGGCGGCCGGTCAGGCGGTGGGCGATGGCCAGCCCCAGGCCGCTGCCGACCGGGCGGGTGCCCCGGTAGCGCTCGTTGAGGGCACCGTGGTCGAAGGCGATGCGCACGTCGTCGTCGGTGAGGCCGGGTCCGCCGTCGCGGACCTGCAGCTCGGCCCCGCCGCCCGCGGCCGCGCGGACGGCGAGGACCAGGGGTGCGCCCTGGGGCGTGACCCGCAGGGCATTCTGCACCAGGCCGTCGATCAGCTGCCGGACCCGGAAGGCGTCCGTCTCGACGACGACGGGCTGCCCCGGCTGCTCAAGCCGGAGATCGACACCGTGGCGTGCGCAGAGGCCGGTCCAGAAGGCGGCGGCCTCGCCGACGACCGCGCAGAGGTCGGACGGTGCCACGTCGAGGCGGAAGTCGTCCGCCTCCAGCCGGGCCAGGTCCAGCAGGTCTCCCAGGAACCGGTCCAGGCGGCGGGTCTCGTCGGCCAGGATGCCGCCGACCTCGGCCAGCCGCTCCGGCTCGATCAGACCGTCGGCGAGCGCCTCCGCGTACCCCTGCAGCGCGGTCAGCGGCGTGCGCAAGTCGTGGGAGACGGAGAGCAGGAACTCCCGCTGCCGGTTCTCGCTGCGCGCCAGCGCCTCGTCCAGGACGTTGAGGGCGCGCCCGATGTCCGCGGTCTCCCGGGGACCGTCGACCGGGGCCGGTACGCCGCGTTCGCCGTCGGCGAGCCGGTGCGAGATCTGCGCGGCCTTCACGAGCGGACGCGCGATGCGGCGGGCCAGGAGCGCTCCGGCCAGGGCCGCGCCGAGCATGCCGACGATCAGCGGCGCGATCACGTTGCGACGGATCTGGTTCGTGTTCCGGGTGACGACCGTGTACGGCTCGGCCAGCACCACCGCCCCGCCGCGCACGCCGGGCTGCCCCACCAGCAGCACGTCCTGGCCGCCCAGGATGCCGTCGGTGGACACCGGCTCCCCCGACAGCAGAGCCGACTTCGAGGTCCGGTCGACGGCCGGGGTGGCGGTTCCGCTCACCGTGCCGTCCGGGGCGATGACCGCGAGCTGCACACCGTTCGGCCCCGCCAGTACCTGGGCGCCGTTGAAGAGCGTTTCGGACAGGGCCGGCAGGCGGCTGAGCACCGTTGCCTGACGCGTCAGCTGGTCGCGTTCGCGCTGCTCCGCGCCGTGCGAGGCGGTCTGCCAGGCGACCAGCCCGGTCAGCGCCACGGCGAGCGCCGCCACCACGGTGGTCAGCACCACGATGTTGCGTGCCAGGGAGCCACGACGGGGGCCGGAACGGGGGCGGTTCACGTGCGGGGAGCCGTCGCGCTGTACCCGACGCCGCGGACCGTGCGGATCGGGCTGGCGTCGCCGAGCTTGGCGCGCAGCTGCGAGACGAAGACGTCGACCATCCGGGTGTCTCGGTAGCCCGGGTACCCCCATACCTGGGCGAGCAACTGCTCACGGGTGAAGACCTGCCCCACGTGCTGGAGCAGGTGTGCGAGCAGATTGAACTCGGTGGCGGTGAGCTCGACCGGCTGACCGTCGCAGCGCACGGTGCGGCTGACCGGGTCCACGCTGAGCCGGCCGACGCTCTCGGGCGGCCGGCCGGGCGGCCCCGCCGCCCGGCGCAGTACGGTCTTGACCCGGGCGACCAGCTCGCGCGGCGAGAACGGCTTGGTCAGGTAGTCGTCGGCGCCCAGTTCGAGGCCGAGGATCCGGTCGGCCTCCTCACCGCGCGCGGTGACCAGCAGTACCGGCGTCCAGTCGCCCGCGTCGCGCAGGGCGCGGCAGAAGGCGATGCCGTCCATGCCCGGCAGGCCGATGTCCAGCACGATCGCCACCGGGCGCATCCGCCGCGCGGCCGCGAGCCCGGCGGTCCCGTCGGCCTCGACGTGGACACCGAATCCCTCGCGCGCCAAGTAGAGCCTTTGCACATCGGAGATGTGGCGCTCGTCCTCGACGATCAGCACGAGGCCCCTGGACTCCGTCATCACTGCCTTTCGCATACGGTGAACACCGTCGATGCTAACCGCGTCGATCCGGCCTTCCGCTGGACGCGCCGCCACCCGTACATTCCCCGAACAATGCGCCGACGGCTCCCTCGCACCCGCCGGTGAAGGCCGGGGCTGCTCCGAAACCACCTGGTGGGCGGCCCGTTCGCGTGGCCTGCGGGGCGAACTCCCGCCCCGCGGCGGCGCTCGGACAAGATTGTCCGAGCCCGCTGTTAGGGTGACGTGCGCCCGTCAAGACGGGCTGTCTCAGTCACTGATATTTCAACGGGGTTGAACGTGAAGCTTCGCCATGTCCGCGCCATTGCCGTGTTCGGAATCGCGATCGTCGCACTCACCGGAGCCCGCGGCTCCCACGGCGGGAGCTGCGGCGGCAGTCACGGCTCGAGCCACAGCAGCTCCAGCGGGGGCACCAGCGGTGGCAGCCACGACAGCAACAGCACCAGCGGCAGCACCAGCAGTGGAACCGTCAGCGGCGGTTCCAGCAGCAACAACAAGGCCGAGCGCGACATCAAGATAGACAACTGCAAGATGGACGCCGCGAGCAAGAAGATGGTCGCCCGGCTCACCGTCACCAACAGCGGTTCGGTGGACTACACCTACAACATCACCATGAAGTTCCGGGGCGCCACCTCGACCGCGGACCTGGCCCAGGCCAACGTGACCGCGCTCAAGGTCAAGGCGGGTGCGTCCCAGCAGGCCGAGGCCACGACGGCCTACACCGGGAAGGGCGACGGCAGCGAGTTCAAGGAGTGCGTCGTCGGGAGCGCGACGAAGAGCGCCCTCTGACGCACGGAGTCCCGGCCTCGCCGGTGCCCTGAGCGGGATCACGGCCTCGCCGGTGTCACACCGGCGAGGCCGCCGCGCACCGCGGATGTCGTGCAGAGTCGGCGACGGCGTCGAGCAGAACTGGTCAATTGCCTGCGCATGCCGGTCAATCGGGGGTGCGATTTTCGGCCACGTGGTCGGATGTCCCCTTCTGCTTCTGCGGGATTCGACGAGTGCGAGGCGCAGCGTGACAGCGACGACCGAAGAGCTGTTCCGGGCTCTGCTGGAAGCGGCACCGGACGCGATGGTGATCGTGGACGACGCCGGCGTGATCCGGCTCGTGAACGCACAGACGGAGGCCTTGTTCGGCTACCCCCGGGAGGAACTCCTGGGGCACCTCATCGACGTGCTGGTGCCCGAGAGGTTCCGCGGCCACCATCCGGCCCACCGGCTCGGATACGCGGCGAGCCGCCAGGTCCGCCCCATGGGCGCGGGCCTGGAGCTGTACGGACTGTGCCGCGACGGGCGCGAGTTCCCCGTGGAGATCAGTCTCAGCCCCCTGGAGACCCCGGAGGGACTGCTTATCTCGGCGGCCGTGCGGGACGTCAGCGAACGCAGGGTCGCCGAGGAGCGCTTCCGGGCGCTGCTGGAGGCGGCGCCCGACGCGATGGTGATCGTCGACGAGAGCGGCATCATCCAGCTCGTCAACGCCCAGACGGAGGCGCTCTTCGGCTACGCCCGCGAGGACCTGCTGGGGCGGCCGGTCGAAGTGCTCGTCCCGCAGCGGTTCCGCGGACACCACTCCGACTTCCGGCACAGCTACTTCGTCAACCGCCAGGTCCGGCCCATGGGTGCGGGGCTGGAGCTGTACGGACTGTGCCGCGACGGGCGCGAGTTCCCCGTCGAGATCAGCCTCAGCCCCCTGGAGACGCCGGACGGCACCCTCGTCTCCGCGGCCATCCGCGACGTCACGGACCGCAAGGCCGCCGAGGAGATGCTCGCCCAGCTCTACGAACAGCAGCGCCACGTCGCCCTCACCCTCCAGCGGAGCCTCATGGGGTCACCGCCGGACGTGCCGGGCATGCCGACGGCGAGCCGCTACTTCCCCGCCCGGCAGGGCGCCGGAGTGGGCGGCGACTGGTTCGACCTGATCCCCCTGGGCGGCGGCCGGGTCGGCGTCATGATCGGCGACGTGATGGGACGCGGCCTGGACGCCGCCGCCGTCATGGGACAGCTCAGATCCGCCTCCCACGCCCTGGCCAAGACCGGGATGGCTCCCTGGCAGCTCATGCGCGCCCTCGACGCCGTGGTCAGTGAACTCCCGGACCAGTTCGTCACCTGCTGCTACCTGGTCGTCGACGCCGACGCCGCCGAAATAACGGTCTGCTCGGCCGGGCACCTGCCGGTCCTGCTGGTCGCCGCGAGCGGGGAGGTGAGCCGGCTGCCGGCCGAGGTGAGCGTGCCGCTCGGCGTGGGCGAGGTGCCCCACCACGAAAGCCGTCACACGGTCGAACCCGGCTCCGTGCTCGCCCTCTACACCGACGGGCTGGTGGAAACTCCGGGGAGCGACATCGAAGGACAGGTGGACGGGCTCGCCGCGGCGCTGGAGAAGGCCCTCGCGACGGCCGACGGCCTGGAGGGCGCCGCCGACCGACTGCTGGCCGATCTGCTGCCGGACGCCGATGACAACCCCGACGACGTCACCCTGCTGCTCGCCCGCATCCCCGACACCCCGGTGACCGCGCAGACCGTGGTCCTGGCCGCCGACCCGAGCAGCGTCGGCGAGGGACGACGCTTCCTGCGCTCCACCCTCGCGTCGTGGGGCACGGACGACGAGCAGCTCCGCGAGACGGCCTGCCTGCTCGCCTCCGAGCTGCTCTCCAACGCGGTGAGGTACAGCCGCGGCCCCGTCCGCCTCCGACTGCGTCAAGCCGGCCGGGAACTGAGCGTCGAGGTCTGCGACGGCAGCCCCGTCCTGCCCCAGGCCCGTTTCGCCGCACCCGAGGCCGAATCCGGCCGCGGTCTGCTCCTCGTCGACTCCCTCGCCACGTCCTGGGGCACCCTCCCGACGGCCGAGGGCAAGGCCGTCTGGTTCTCCCTGCCGCTCCCCGCCCCGCGCCGCTGACACCGCTTCGCTGCGGCTACCGTACGTCGAGCACATCGGCCGCCCGGCGTCGCGGCGTGGCGGGGCCCTGGGGGCCGTAGCCGAGGCGCAGCACCATGTGGACGTGGCCCATCGGCGCTACCGGGTCGCGGACGGCCCAGCGCAGTTCGGGCCATTCGAGGGGCTGCGAGGTCATCGAGGCGACGAGCCCGTCCGCCGTGGCCCGCAGGAGGACGCGCTGCAGCGCCTGGCCGGCGCGGAGCCAGTCCGCCGGAGTGTCCTCCGACGTACCGAGCAGCGCGATGCGGGGGTTCTGCTCGAAGACGGCCGACTCACGCCCCGGAACAGGGCGCCAGCTGCCGAAGTCCCGTACCGGCGCACGGGATCCCGACTGGCGGGGGCCGAACGCGTACGCGGGGATGCCCGCGTCGGTCGGCCCGTCGGGCGCCGCGTCCGTACGGGTCCACCGGGCGGTTTCCTCCTGTGCCGCCGGGTCCATCGCCTCGCGGTGCTCGGAGTCGTGTACGAGCTCCAGTACGGCTTCGGTGTGCCAGACGTCGGGGAGGAACAGCCGCGCCCCTTCGAGGAGGGCCGCCGCGCACAGGCCGTCCTGTACGGCGGGCGGGATCTCCTCATCGGTGAAGGGGAAGCGGCTGGTGTGGCGGCGCCGCACGGCGGGGTACAGGGACGTGAGGGCGGGGTCCGCGGCCGTGGTCTCACGCAGCACCGCGTCCGCCAGGTGCCACGGTCTGTCGTTGTCGGGCAGGAGCGTGACGGCCGCCTCCCAGCCGCGCTCCGCCGCGGCCACCCGGAGGTTGAACAGGGCCGCGGCGCAGCCGAGATGCAGGGCCCGCAGATCCGGGTCGGTGTGGGGCATGGCACGTTCGGGGTCACCGTGCAGCTCGATCCTCCGGTCGTGGGGCCACAGGACGAATTTCCACGGCTGGGCGTTGTGCATGGACGGTGCGGTGACGGCGTCCTCGATGAGGGCGAGCACCGCGGTGGCGTCGAGCGGTGGTGCGGACACGGTCGGATCCTGTCTGTGCGGCGCTTCAGTCCTGCGCTGCGGCGGCCGGGTGCTCGTCGCCGCCCATGTCGAGACGGAACGGGGGGTACTCGTCCGTCATCAGCGCGGCGTACGCCGTGACGCGGAGCACCCAGCGGTTGAGTCCGATCAGCAGGTCGAACAGATCGCGGGGGTACTTCCGGGTGAAGGCCAGCGCGACGACCGCGAACAGTGCGAGCAGGCTGATCAGGCCACCGCTCCAACAGCCCCTTTGCGCCGTCCCGGTGAGGATGGCGACCACGAGGTACTGCGGGATGGCGAGCAGCCACCACTTGACCAGGACCAGGCCCCGCGAGAGCCGCTCGGGGTAGGCGATGTCCAGGCGGGCCGGATAGTCGGGCTCGGGGCCGAGGCTGAACGGCGGGTACCGGTCGGTCCCCAGCACGGCGTACGAGTAGTACGAGACCCGCCAGGACCAGCGGAGCACCCCGAGGTTGAAGTCGAAGAGGGCCCGGGGGTAACGCTCGGTGAAGAGGATGGCGAAGAACGCGATCACGCCGACCACGAAGAAGGCGATCCAGAGGAAGGTCAGCACGATGTAGTGCGGAATGGCCAGGATCCACTTGACCAGCCACAGCCAGCGAGAGAGCGGAGCGTCCAGCCTGGCCGTCACAGTGACCGGCGGGTAGGAGGTCTGCATGGTCATGGAGCTCACCTCCTCGGCTCACCTCGCCCTCTCCCATCATCCGGGCTGAGCGCGCCGCACTCCACTCGGGCGCGCACATCGCAGCCGCGCCGGGATACTGGTGACCATGAGCGCGTACCCCGCGGCTTGGTCGGCGGCCGACCTGCCGGACCTCACGGGCCGCACGATCGTGGTGACGGGCGCCAGCAGCGGCCTGGGCGCCGTCACGGCCCGTGAGCTCGGGCGGGTGGGCGCCCACGTCGTACTCGCCGTCCGGGACACCGCCCGGGGCGACGCCGTGGCGGCCGGCTGCGGCAGGCACGCCGAGGTCCGCAGGCTCGACCTGGCCGACCTCGCCTCCGTCCGGGCCTTCGCCGCGCAGTGGGACGGGCCGCTCGACACCTTGATCAACAACGCCGGGGTCATGGCCGTCCCGGAGCGCCGCACGGCCGACGGCTTCGAGATGCAGCTGGGCACCAATCACCTGGGACCGTTCGCGCTCACCAACCTGCTGCTGCCGTGGATCACCGGCCGTGTCGTCTCCGTCGCCTCCAACGCCCACCGCAGGAAGGGCGTCGACATCGACTTCGACGACATCAACTCGCATCGGAACTACAGTCCCTGGCGCGCGTACCAGCAGTCGAAGCTGGCCGACCTGCTCTTCATCCGCGAACTCCAGCGCCGCCTCACCGAAGCGGGCTCACCCGTCACGGCGCATGCCGCCCACCCCGGGTACGCGGCGACGAACCTCCAGGGCGGCAGCGGCAGCCCCGTCCAGCGGGCGATCATGAAGGTCACCAACCGGTTCATTGCCCAGTCCGATGCCATGGGCGCCCTGCCCATCCTGTACGCCGCCACCCAGCCGCTGCCCGGCGGCAGCTACACGGGCCCGCAGGGCCGCGGCGAACTGCGGGGGCACCCCGGCCCGGCCGTCCTGAGCCCCCAGGCCCGGGACGACGCGCGGGCCCGCCGCCTGTGGCGGGTGTCGGAGGATCTCACCGGGGTGTCGTTCCCCGGGTAGGGGGCTGCCCGATCAGGGACGAAAGCGCAGCGGGTGGTCCGCCGGCACCTCCACGACGGCGATGCGCACGCCGTCGGGGTCGGCGATCCACATCTCGATCAGGCCCCAGGGCTCGCGCCGTGGAGGCCGCAGCACCTCGGCACCCCGGCCGCTCAGCTCCTCGTACGCCGCCTGCACGTCCGCGACTTGGAGCCACAGCTGCAGCCCGGGCGCGGGCGGCGCCTCGGCGCGTCCCGACACCTCCAGGAACCCGCCGCCCAGGAAGTAGACCGTGCCCCGGTCGGGGCCGGTGCCGAACTCGCGGTAGACGGCCAGCTCCAGGGTGTCGCCGTAGAAGGCGCGTGAGCGCTCGGGATCCGTGGGACGCAGCAGAATCCTGCTGCCCAATACATGCACCATGTCCCCACCTTGGCCCACGCGGCGTCCCGTCGGGTGTTCCCGACACACCTGTGGCACGACCCGGGCCCGCGGCCCGGAATGTGGACGCGGCCGGCCTTATGGTCGGAGCATGGTACGCAAGCGCGTGATCGTGTCGGGGATCGTGCAAGGGGTGTTCTTCCGGGACACGTGCCGCCGTGAGGCGCTGGCGCACGGTGTGTCGGGGTGGGTGCGGAACCTGCCCGACGGCGATGTCGAGGCATGGTTCGAAGGGGGCGAGGACGCCGTCGCGGCGATGGTGCGGTGGGCGCGTACGGGGCCTGCGGCGGCCGAGGTCCGCGCCGTCGAGGTCCGCGAGGTGACCGGCACGCCGGAGGAACTCTTCGGCTTCGAAGTACGGTCCACTCCCCGGGACGCGGTCTGAGCGGGCGCGTTCCGCCTCCCGCCGGCAGGTGCCCTTTCCCGTCGCGTCTACGGCTCCCCGACGGGGGTAGGGGCGCAGCATGAGGCATCAGAAGACCGGCCCGCCCACGCATCCCCACCCGCGTGATCCGTCGGAGCCCAGCCCGGCGCCTCCCACGCATCCGCGGCCCGGTGATCCGCAGGCCCCGCGCCCCGCACCGAACCCCGCCCCGGACGCCGAACCGGCACCCGGGAGCCCGCGGCCGCCGTCGCTGTAGGGGAGGCGGCCGATGCGCCGACGCGCACTCCTTCTCCGCGGGAGGAAGCCGTGAAGCTGCAGTTCCTCGATCCGCTCTACGCCCATCCCGGCCCCGTCGCCTCGGTGTATCTCGACACCTCCCGTGACCTGGACGACGCCGACCGGGCCGTGGAACTGCGATGGCACGACCTCCGCAAGAGCCTGCTGGCCCACGACGCCGACCGGGCCACGGTCGACGCGATCGGCGGCGCCGTCGGCACGGGCCGCGAGGTGGCCGGACGGCACGGCCAGGCCGTCTTCGCCGCCCACGGGGAGCTCGTCCTCGCCGAGTGCCTCCCGGAGCCCCCGGCCCGTGACACGGCGCTGTACGGCATGCTGCCCGACACGCTGTCGCTCGCCCTTCAGCACACCCCGGACATCCCGTACGCGGTGGTCATCCTGCACCGCGTGCACGTCCCCGAGCACACCGGCGGGCACCCCGGCGCGGACGAGGAGCTCGAGATCGACTGCGAGAGCGGCCGGTGGCCGACGAGCCGCGTCGCGCCGGGGGCGCGCTCCCGCCGGCGGATACCGGTGGACGGCTGGCCCGGGGAGGTCGAGCGGCTCGTCGGGGAACTGGTGACCGGGATGGACGAGGCGGGTACCGAGATGGTCGTGGTGGCCGGGGACCCGTGGGCCGTCAACAGCCTCATGAGGGCCGCACCGAGCCGGCTGCACGGCGCGCTCGTGAAGCTCAAGGACGGGCAGCACCGCCGACGGGAGACCGGCCGGGCCCTCCTGGAGGAGGAGCTCGCCATCCTGCTCGACGGCAGGCTCTGCGATCGCGACAGGCACCAGGTGGACACCTTCCTCGCGCAACGCGCCCGCCACCCGGAGTACGTCGAAGGACTCGCCGCCGTGGTGGCCGCCCTCCAGCGCGGGCAGGCCCAGACCCTGATCCTCAGCCGGCCCGTACGGCTCGACCGGCACTTGTGGGTCGGCGCCGCCCCCGTCCACCTGGCTCTGACGGGCGAGGAGCTGAGCGCCTTCGGCCTGCACTACTACTGGGAGGAGCCCGCACCCGGCGCGGCCTTGATCCGCGCGGCGGCGGGAACCCAGGCCGACCTGATCTCCGTACCGGACGAAGAGCTGCCGCTCGAAGACGGCGTCGCGGTGGCCCTCCGTTACACGGGCTCGTGACCACCGCCGCACGGGCCCATGACGGCCGGCCCGGGGCTGCTCAGGTCGCCCTCCCGCGTCATGAGGCCGCCCCCGGGCATCGGCCCGGGGGCGCCGTCGTGAGGGAGGAGCGGGCTTGCGCACCCGCCTGCCACACCCGCTAGTCCTCCAAGGTGTCCTTGATCTTCTCCTTGGCCGCGCGGGCGTCGCCCTTGGCCTGCTCCCCACGACCTTTCGCGGTGAGGCTCTCGTTGCCGACGGTGCGGCCCACGGTCTCCTTGGCCTTGCCCTTTGCCTGTTCCTTCTTGGCCTTCATCTTCTCTTCGCCCGACACGATCCACTCCCATCGTTTGGAACCTCTTACTCCGCTGCGCCTAACCCGTTCGGGCCCCTCCAAACGCTCCCGGTCTCCGCAGTCCGAACCGTGGGTCGGGCGGCCTCCCGGCCGCCTTGCTCCTACGCTCGAAACGTGACCGAGAACGAGATCAAGCTCAAGGCCATCGCCGCCCTCACAGCCCTGCGCGGCGGCGCCGAGGAAGGATTCGTGTCCGATCTGCTCGGCGAGGTGATCCCCGACGAGTTCATCGTTCCGGCTTCCGCGGGACCCGAGGAGGCCGGGCTGTCGGTGCTGAGCCAGCTCTCCGAGCCCCTCAGCGCACTGATCAGCGGATTCATCCTCGCCTTCGAGTCGGTGGCCGACGCCTACGACGAGATGGACCCGGAGCGGCCCACCGAGCAGGTCCTCCAAGAAGTGGCGCTCGAACTCGCCCGGGACGACACCGAGTGAGGTAACCGCACGCGGTGGCCGCGTACTCGTCGGTACAGTCGGCACCCTGGCCGACGCCCCCGACCACGACCTGCCGAAGGTGCACGATGAGTCTGGAAGCGCAGATCAACTCCGCCGCCCGGGCGGCCGACGGCGCGAGCCACTGGCGTCCGCGGCTGTTCGCCGCGGGCGACCCCGGGCAACGGTCGGATCTGACCGGGATACTGGCCCGCGGTGAGGCGACGGCGGTGCGGGACACCCTGTACCTCTTGGCCCGCGTCGAGCGCGGCGACGGCGGCGGACTCGACGCGACGGAAACCGCCACCCTGCACAGCTGCGCAAGCGGCTTTCCGCCCTCGTCCCGCGGCACCCGGGCGAGACCGAACTGCTCCTGTTCCGGCTCTCCTACGCCCCACCGCCCACGGCGCGCGCCCTGCGCCGGGGCGTCAACACCGTACTCCGCTTCGACGACCCCGACCGGCGCCGCTGACGTCGAGCGCCGGACCCCGTCCGCCGGTCACCCGGGCCTGCGCGCCGAGGCCCAGCGGGTTCGCCTCAGGGCGCCAGGAACCCGGTGAGCGCTGTTGCGACCGCCTCCGGATCCTCCAGTTGCGGGTAGTGTCCGACGGCCGGAGGCCCGGCGAGCTCCACGACGTGGGCCCGCGGCATGCGCGCCCGGACCCGGGCGAGTACGTGCGCGCCGCTGATCGGGTCGGCAGGCCCCCACACGAACAGCGTGGGCCCGGAAAAGCCCTCCAGGGCCGAGGTCCAGCGCGCGGCGAGCCGACGGCGCTCGTCGATGTACCGCAGCAGTCTCGGGGCGAGGCGGTGGCCGCCGGCGCGGGACGCCGCCGCCCACAGGTCGCGCACGTCCTCGTCGTGGACCGGCCGTCCCAGCACCCCGCGCAGGGTCGCGGCGAACCGCCGCTCCGTGGTGAGGGGCGCGAGCAGCGGCCCCAGCGGGCCGTGCAGCAGGCGCTGGATCGGCACGGGGCGGTGCAGATCGGGATAGAGCCCGCCGTTCAGCCAGGCCATGCGGGCGATCCGGGCCGGGTCGCGGGCCAGCAGTTCCTGGCCGACGCTCACCCCGTAGTCGTGCGCGACCAGGGCGGTGCTGCCGATCCCGTACCGGCGCCAGACCTCCTCGACGAGAGAGGCCTGGTCGAGCACCGAGTAGCGGTGGCGTCGGGGCTTGTCGCTCTCCCCGAAGCCGAGCAGGTCCAGCGTGGTGACCCGGAGTCCGGCCGCGACGAGGGCCGGGACCACGGCCGCCCAGTCGTGGGAGGAGGTCGGGAAGCCGTGGACGAGGGTGACGGGCGCGCCGTGCGCGAGCCCGTCCTGGCGTACGAAGACCGAGTGACCGCCGATCCGCACGGTGCCGCCGCCCTCGGTCCAGCGGCGCAGCGGCGGCAGGACCCGGTCGCCGGTCATCCAGAGGCCTCCTCGGCGTGCAGGTGGCTCAGCCCGTGCAGCAGTGTCCGCAGGCCGAACTCGAACTCGGCCTCGGAGTCGAGTGAGTTGAGCAGTTCGGCGTGGCGGTGGACCACCGGGTGGGTGCGCGGGGAAAGGGAGGCGAACAGGTCGGCCATCGCGGCACGCTGTCCGGCGGTGCGCGCCGCGCCGCCGGAGTCGAGGACCGCGGCACCGATCACGAAGTGGGTGACCGTGAGGTAGACGTGGACGGCCGACCGGGGCGACCACCCGTGGGCGAGGAGCTGCTCGAGGGCGTGCTCACGGGCTCGCAGGGCATGGGGACCCAGCAACTGACCGGTGGTCAGCAGCGGGACGACCGCAGGGTGCGCCGCGAGGACCCGGCGGAACTCCCGGGCCCCGCCTTCCAGACCGGCCCGCCAGTCCCCGTCGAGCGAGGGCAGCCGGATCTCGCCCAGCATGTGGTCGACGGTCGCGATCAACAGCTCCTCCCGGCTCGCGACGTGCCGGTACAGGGAGGTGTGGCGGACCTGGAGGTGGTCGCCGAGCCGGCGCATCGTGAGCGCCTCCAGGCCCTCACGGTCGGCCAGTTCGAGCGCTCCCGCGGTGATCCGGTCGAGCGTCAGCCCGCCCTCGCGGGGCCTGCGGCGCTCGCGTTCCGCGTAGCGGGCCTGCCACCACGCGGGGGATCCGGGCTCCTGGCGGGCGGCGGTGGCTTCGGCTTCGGCCTGGGGTGTCATGGATGGCGCCTACTCGAAGAGGTCGGGTTCCGTGCGGACGATCTCGTCCCAGAGGGGCTGGAAGGAGAACCAGCCCGCGAGCGGGAACCCGGTCTGGTCCCGGGTGTGCCGGGCGGCCTCGGGGTCGATCAGGTGCGGAGTGCCCGCGGCTTCCGCCAGGAGCTGCGCCTGGGCGCTGCGCTCCATGGAGATGAACCACCAGGCCGCTTCGTCGACGGATTCGCCGACGGTGAAGATGCCGTGGTTCTGGTGGATGACGGCCCTGTGCGGCCCCAGCCCGGCGGCGAGCTGCCGGCCGGCCTCCTCCTCGACCACCACGGCACCGGCGCCGTCCCGGTGGACGGTGTGCTGCTCGTACAGGGCGCACGCGTCCTGGGTGATCGGGTCCAGCAGGCGTCCCAGGCTGGAGAAGGCCTTCCCGTGGAGGGCGTGGGCGTGACAGGCGGCGACCACGTCGGGACGGGCGGCGTGGATGGCGGAATGGATCACGAATCCGGCCCGGTTGACCGGGCGCCTGCCGTGGCGGACCTGTCCCTCGTGGTCGACGAGGATCAGGTCGGAGACCCGGACGTGCCGGAAGGACATGCCGAACGGGTTGACCCAGAACATGTCCGGGTACTCGGGGTCGCGCACGGTGATGTGCCCGGCGACCCCTTCGGAGAAGCCGAGGCGACCGAAGACGCGGCAGGCGCCGGCGAGCCGCTGTTTGCGGTGCTCGCGCTCCCGCGCGGGATCGGTGAACACGGGCGGCAGGGGCAGTTCGAGGTTCTCCTGCCGCGGGAGGAACGCGCTGCCGCGCAGCCCTTGCCCGCCGCCGTCCCCCGGAGCGGCTCCCGTCGCCGGGCCCGTCCTCGCGTCCGTCGCCGTGTCCGGCTTCGCGTCCGTCCCGTCGTGCCCTTGCATGCCCGTCGCCTCGTCCACGCCCCGCCTCACTCCGATGTGCGTCCGTTGGACGCACATAATGAGTCCATTGGACGCACAGCGCAAGACCCGGGTCGGCCGCCGGTGCCTGGTGCGGCGGTGGTCAGCCGACCCCGTACCGCGCCTCGATGCCCGCGATCACCAGGCGCAGGCCTTCCTCGAAGCCCGCGTCGAAGTCCTGGAAGAGGTCGGCGCCCGCGGCTGCGGCGAGGGGGAAGTCGCCCATGCGTGCGGCGCGTTCGTCGACGTCGTAGCCCTCCCTGCGCTCGCCCGGGAGCGACTCGACGCCCTGTTCCTCGGTGACGAAGCCGAGGGTGAAGAAGTAGGCCGTGGAAGTGGCCCGGACGGCGGCGGACAGTTCGAAGCCGGCCTCCACCAGGGCGCGGAGGTTCTCTTCCATCTGGACCGCGTGCTCGGTGCCGGTGAAGCGCGATCCGCTGAAGACCTTCGCGCCGTCGCGGTAGCCGAGCAGCGCGGTGCGCAGGCCTCGATTGACGTCCAGGAGCCGCTGCTGCCAGGTGGCGCCCGGGGTGAGCCGCGAGTCGGCGACCATCCGGCGGTACATCTCCGTCGCCATCTCGTCGAGCAGTTCCTGCTTGTTCTTGAAGTGCCAGTACAGGGCCGGCGCCTGGACGTTCAGCTCCTTGGCGATGGCCCGCAGGGTGAGCCCGTCGAGTCCGGCGTCGTTCAGCAGCCTCAGGCCGGTCGCGACGGCCTGCTTCTTGTCCATCTTGGGGGATTTCCGGGTAACCACGCTTGACAGCTTAACACCGTTAAGGGCACTCTCTGGGGCATGGAACTTAACGCTGTTAAGGAGAATGTCGTGGACACGGACGTACTGATCGTCGGAGCGGGCCCCGCCGGCCTCGCGCTCGCCGTCGACCTCGCCCGGCGCGGGGTGCGGGCCCTCCTCGTGGAACGGGCGGTCGGGCTCTTCCCCGGATCGCGGGGCAAGGGTCTTCAGCCCCGCACGCTGGAGGTCCTCGACGACCTCGGCCTGCACCACGCGATCCGGGCCGCGGGCGCGTCCTACCCGGTCGGGATGATCTGGCAGGACGGCAACCGCCAGGGCGAGCACCGGATGTTCGACGAGAGCGGGTCGAGCGAGGGCTCGCCGTACAGCGAAACCTGGATGGTGCCGCAGTGGCGCACCCAGGAGATCCTCTTCGCGCGGCTGACGGAGCTGGGCGCGGACGTCGCCTTCGGCCGGGAGCTGGTCGGGATCACGCAGGACCGGGGCGGCGTGACGGCCGAGTTCGCCTCCGGCGCCCCCGTCCGCGCACGCTACGCCGTCGCCGCCGACGGCGGCCGTTCCACCGTGCGGCGCGCCCTCGGGATCGGCATGACCGGCGAGACCGTGGACCCGAATCCGATGCTGGTGGCCGACGTCCGGATCACGGGGCTCGACCGTGACAACTGGCACGTCTTCCCGCCCGCCGACGGCAGGGGCTTCCTCGCGATCTGCCCGCTGGCCGGCACGGAGGACTTCCAGGTCGCGGCGCAGCTCCCGGCGGGCTCGGAGACAGACCTCTCCCTCGACGGCATCCGTGAGCTCGTCGCCGCGTACTCGCACCTCGCGCCCGACGCCGTGACCGAGGTGCGCTGGGCCTCGGACTTCCGGCCGCGGGCCGCGATGGCCGACCGGTTCCGCGAGGGCCGCGTCTTCCTCGTCGGGGACGCCGCGCACGTCCACTCGCCCGCGGGCGGCCAGGGGCTCAACACCAGCGTCCAGGACGCGTACAACCTGGGCTGGAAGCTGGGCGCGGTGCTGAGCGGCGCGGCTCCCGAGTCCCTCCTCGACTCCTACGAGGAGGAGCGGCTGCCCATCGCCGCGGAAATGCTCGGCCTGTCCACCCGGGTCCACCGGGGCGAGGTCCGGCGCGGCGAAGCCACCAACCAGCTTGGCCTGGGCTACCGGGGCTCATCCCTCGCGGTGGAGACCCGCACCGGCCTGTCCGAGGATGTCCTGCGGGCGGGCGACCGGGCGCCGGACGGGATCCGCGGCGGCGTACGGCTCTTCGACGTGTTCCAGGGGCCGCACTGGACACTGCTGGCGGTCGGCACGGGCCCGGACCTGCCGGAGCTCCCCACCTGCCGTACCGCGCGGATCCCGTCGTACGAGCTGTACGGGGACGGGGTGTTCCTCGTCCGGCCCGACGGTTACGTCGGGTGGGCGGGCGAGACGGCCGAAGGAGCGAAGCGGTACGCGGCCGAGGTGGGCGTCCAGATGTGCTGACCGCGTCCGCTGCGCCGCGGAAAGGGAGAGCGGCGTTCGAGCCCGGCGGGCGCACGCCCTGTCCACCCGGGACGCCGCTGGGTACGGTGGCCGCGGCAATGGCCGTCGAGCGGCGGGGGAGCACTCGGGTATGCGCGTTCTGGCGGGGCGGTACGAACTGCTGCGGCTGGTGGGCTGAGGGGGCATGGGCGAGGTCTGGAAGGGCGTCGACCGCGAGCTCGGCCGTACCGTGGCCGTGAACGTGTTACCCGTCGAACTCACCCGTCCGGAGAAGTTCCGCCAACGGTTCCGCCGCGAGGCACGGACCGGCGCGGCCCTCTCCCACCAGGGCGTGGCGACGCCGTACGACGTCGGCGAGGACGTCGACGGCGCCGAGGCCGTCCCGTTCCTGGTCATGGAGTACATCGACGGCCGGACCCTGGCCGACATCCTGCGCACGGGCCCGCTGCCGGTCGCACGGGCGGTGGCCATGGCCCGCGACGTCGCCGACACGTTGCGCGGGTCCCGGTGGAGCACGAAGGGGCTGACCGCGACCCGCTGGCCGGGGCGCAGTGGGTAGCCGGCGAGTTCGGTGGGCTGGTCCACCGTCCTTTCCAGCAACCAGAGCGGCGGGTAGAGCCGGAGCGTCTCCTTCACGACCGCCTCGGTGACGACCAGGCGGGGCAGGCCGGCCGCGGTCGGCAGCCGGCCCGCCAGCTCCCGGTCGACCTCGGCCAGCACCCGCCGACGCACCTGCGGGTTCTGGTCGAGGAGGAGGAAGAGCCAGGCCAGCGCGGCGGCGGTGGTCTCGTGGGCGGCGAACAGGTTGGCGACGACGATGCTGACCGCCTCCTCGCGCGTGATCGCGTCCTCGTCGCACGCGGTGTTGAGGAGGTCCGCGACGACTCCGGGGGAGTCCTCCTGCCGCCTTCTGCGCAGGTCGAGCAGCCGGGACACCTCCGAGGTCAGCTCCCGTCCGACACGGTGCAGGCGCCGCCTGCGCGGCGACGGCCAGCGGGCGGGCAGGGGCAGGGGCACGGTGCCGGGCAGTCGCGCATCCTGCAGACGGGCCACCAAGGCGGGGACCTGGCCGACCTCGGGCCCCAGACAGAACTCGGCGATGAGCCGGGCGCTGGGCTCCTCCAGCGCGGGGATCGCCTCGATCCTGCCCCGGGCCCGCCAGGATTCCGCGTGACGGGCCGCCGTCGCCGCGAGGCCGTCCCCGGCGGCGCGCAATCCGCTCCGGTTCAGGCCGCGCCCCGCCAGGCTGCGGGCACGCATCCACCGGGCCAGGTCCTCCGAGGCGCGGCCTCCGTCGGCCTCCTCGCCCAGCAGGTCCCGCGTGATGGTGTAGGTGCTGTTGGTGTGCTTGCGCACCTCCTCCGCCAGGCCCGGCGAGTTCACTACGTACAGCTCGTCGTCGAAGCGCACCAGGTCGCCGTACTCCCGCTGGTGGAGCAGGAAGCCGAGCCGGTCCCGGTCGAATGCGCGTCTGCTGCCGTGCCTCCCGGTCCCGAGGGGACCGGGAGGCACGGAGATCGACGACACGGGTCAGCGCTCCTGTACGTAGTAGTAGTAATACGCGCTGTGTGGAGTGGAGGAGCTGAACGCGCTCCTCACCGAACTCTGGCGCAGGGCCCTCGCCCCTGAGGGATCGTCTGACAGAGGGGCGGAGCTCGATGCGGCGTACGCCGATCCGGCACCGAGAAGCGCGGCGGCGGAGACCGCTACGAGGGCCAGCTTGCGCAGGGGAGTCAGAGAGCCATGTGACGTGCCCCGGGCGCGCCTGCCGTGTACGGAGGGCCGGGAATCCGCGGCCCAGAGGTGTCCCCGTCTGTCAAGGTACGAAATGTGGGGACATGACCTTGTCTGCTCGGCGGGGCTTACTGGAGATGCGGGTTCACCGAGGACGGATGACCCCCTCAGCCCGCACCGCACACCACACACCACGAACCCTTTCCCGAAGGAGAACCACCGTGATCCGCACTACCCGCAAGCAGCGTTTCGTGATGCTCGGCCTGTCGACGGCCCTGGCCGCCGGAGGCGCCCTGCTCCCCTCGAGTGCCTTCGCCGCCCCCGCGACGACGCACGCCGGTGTCACCACGACAGCTGTCCAGGGCAAGCCGGCGCACGGCGACCCGAAGGGCAAGAACAAGAGCCACAACAGCGGTACCAAGAACAAGAAGGGCAAGAAGGGCAACAGGGCTCGCGACATCGAGAACATGCCCGGCTGCAAGTTCGTCAGCGGCAAGGTGTACTGCGAGTTCAAGCCCGAGAAGCCGAAGGCCATCGACCCGAAGCCGGTCGACCCCGCGCCCGCGCCCGCACCCGCACCCGCACCGGCGCCCGCGCCCGCGCCGCATCAGGGTGGGCCCACCGGCAAGTAGCCGCACAGGCGAGGCTCCCCGTTCCATCGTGAGAATCCCGTCCGATCGCTCAGATCGGGCGGGATTCTCCATGAGCGCGACATCCCGCGCCCGACCGGTGCCGTGATCTCGGAGCGGCGCACCGCCCCGGACGGCTTTCGTATCGGGCAGGTATCAGGGAGCGCTTGGTTGTCCATCGAATCGGTGTGCCGGGCAGTGCCGAAGGGGGCCGCCCGGAGCCGGAGTGTCGTGGACCTGGCCCCCGACTGAGCCGTGCCGACCGGCCTGACCTGGGCGTCAGCGGATGGAAGGTGCTGCCACGGCTGTGACGCGTGTCCGGTATGCGACGCAACGGCCACGCCCGGTGTCTGCCCTATCGTTCGTTCAGGTCATCGGCCGCGCGTGAGCGCACGCGCGGCGCGTACCTCCCGACCATCCGTCCGTCCGTCCGTTCGTCCGAACAGGAGTGATCTGCCCGTGCCCTCGTCCGTCCCGGCCCCGGCCTCTCCGCGCCCCGTGCGCGTACTGCTGGTGGAGGACGACGACCTGATGCGCCGGTCCTTCACCGTCGCCCTCGAGCGCTACGGATACCGGATGAAGGCCGCGGCCGACGGGCTGGCGGGGCTGGAGCTCTTCCGCGACGAAAGCTTCGACCTGCTGATTCTGGACGTGATGCTGCCCGGCCTGGACGGGATCGGCCTGTGCCGCAGGGTCCGGGAGACCAGCCTGGTGCCGGTTTTGATGATGTCCGCCCGCGGCGACGGACTCGACGTCGTCGCCGGTCTGGAGGCCGGGGCGGACGACTACGTGGTCAAACCCGTGGACACCTACGTGCTCGTGGCACGCATCCGTTCGCTGCTGCGGCGGGCGACCTACGCGCCCTCCCCGGAACCTGAGCGGGCCACGGGCGACGGGCCGTCACCGTCCGGGCGTGAGCTGTTGGTCTTCGGGGACCTGACCATCGACACCGGCGGCCTGGAGGTGTTCGTCTCGGGAAGCCCGGTGGCGCTGACCCCGACCGAACTGAAGCTGCTGCTGGAGTTCGCCGCCCACCCGGGCATCGTGCTGGAACGGCACACCCTGCTGCGGGACGTGTGGGAGTACGGCTGGGACGGCGACAGCCGGGTCGTGGACCTGTGCGTGCAGCGGCTGCGCAGCAAGCTGGGCCGCGACCGGATCGAGACGGTCCGCGGTTTCGGCTACAAGCTCAGGCGCTGAGCCCGGTGCGCCCGTTCCACCGGCCGCGGTCCGCCCGCGTGCCCCTGCGCTGGAAGATCGCCGCGCTGGCCGCGTCCACCGCTTGCCTGGTCGCGGCGGCCGTGGGCGTGCTCGTGCACCTGTGGACCGCACAGGACATCCGGAGCCGGGCCGAAGGGCAGGCCTTCAACAGCCTGTACTCGGCCATGGACACCTACCGTCGTACCGGAATCCTGGCGGACGGCGCCGAGCTCGATCCGGCCGAGCTGCCCGCCACACTGCGGCGCCCGGCCGACGACGCCCGGCACACGGCCTACGACGCACAGGTCCTCGGGAATCTGGGCCCGAGCGTCTGGGGCGCCCAGCGGGTCGACGGCCCGGGCAGCCGGGTGCTGGCCGTCCACGTCAACATGAGCTCGGAACTCCACGAACTGCGCCGGCTCGACGTGATCATGGCCGTGGCCTCGCTGGTCGCGCTCGCGGCGGCCACGCCGCTGGCCGTCTACGGAGCCGGGCTGCTCGGCCGCCGGCTGGGGCGGGTCTCCGAGACCGCGGGCCGGATCTCCGCCGGGGACCTGGATGCCCGAACCGGGCCCACCAAGGGCCGCGACGAGGTGTCCGACATCGCCGCCACCGTCGACCGCATGGCGGACAGCCTGAGCCGAAGGCTGCGCACCGAGCGCCAGTTCACCGCGGACGTGGCCCACGAGCTGCGTACTCCGGTCGGCGGTCTGCTGGCCGCCGCCGATCTGCTGCCGCCCGGTGAGACGGAGGACCTGCTCCGTGCCCGGGTGCGCGATCTGCGCGGTCTGGTCGAGGACCTGCTGGAGATCTCCCGGCTGGACGCCGGCGCCGAACAGCCGGTGCGCGCCCATGTCCCGCTCGACGCGGTCGTCTCCGAGGCCGTGGCGCGTACCGGCCTCGACGCGGAGGTCGCCGTCGCCGAGGCGGAGACCGCGCAGACCGTGGAGACCGATCCGCGCCGTCTCGAACGGATCGTCAGCAACCTCGTCGTCAACGCCCACCGGCACGGGAGCACCCCGGTGCAGGTCACCGTCGAGGGCCGTACCGTCGTCGTGCGCGACCACGGTCCCGGTTTCCCGCCCGATCTGCTGCGCGACGGCCCGCGCCGGTTCCACACGGGCAGGCCGGAGCGCGGTTCGGGCCACGGCCTGGGCCTGACCATCGCCCAGGGCCAGGCCCGGCTCCTCGGCGCCGAACTGCGCCTGGACAACGCCCCGGACGGCGGCGCCGTCGCCACCCTGCGCCTGCCGGCCTGACCGCCCGGCCCCGCAGAACCGCTACGAAGCGGAGCGGACGCCGATACACGGCTGCTGAGTTCCTGATACGTCCCCCGGACACCCTTTGGCATGCACCCTTCCGCACCCGAAGACCGCACCCGAAGAGGAGTCCCCGTGACCGCCGACCCCCGTGACGTGATCGCCACGCTCACGCCGCACCCGACGACCGGGACCGCGGCCGCCACCACCGACCTGTCGAAGGTCTACGGCAGCGGAGACACCCGCGTCGTCGCCCTGGACCGTGTCAGCATCTCCTTCCGGGTGGGCGAGTTCACGACGATCATGGGTCCCTCCGGCTGCGGCAAGTCCACCCTGATGCACTGCGCCGCCGGACTCGACTCGTTCAGCTCCGGCTCCGTCCGCATCGGCACCACCGAACTGGGCACGCTCGACGACCGCCGGCTCACCGAGCTGCGCCGGGACCGGATCGGCTTCATCTTCCAGGCGTTCAACCTGCTGCCGACACTGACCGCGCTGGAGAACATCACGCTGCCGCTGACCATCGCCGGCCGCCGGCCCGACCAGCAGTGGCTGGACCACGTGGTCTCCATGGTGGGCCTCTCCCAGCGCCTCGACCACCGTCCCGGACAGCTGTCCGGCGGGCAGCAGCAGCGCGTCGCGGTCGCCCGCGCCCTGGTCTCCCGCCCCGCGATCGTCTTCGGCGACGAGCCCACCGGCAACCTCGACTCCCGTGCCGGGGCGGAGGTCCTCGGCTTCCTGCGCGACTCCGTGCGCGAGCTGGGCCAGACCGTGGTCATGGTCACCCACGACCCCGTCGCCGCGGGCTACTCCGACCGCGTGGTCTTCCTCGCCGACGGCCGCCTGGTCGACGAGATGACACGTCCCACCGCGGACCGGGTGCTGGACCGGATGAAGGCATTCGACACCCGCTCGCGCACCAGCTGACCCAGCACCGAACGCGCATCGAAGCAGCCACCCGCTCGCATCCGCCGAGCCAGCCCCCCAGGATCCGCATCCCATGTTCCGTACCGCCCTGCGCAACGTGTCCGCGCACAAGGCCCGCCTCCTGATGACCGCGTTCGCGGTCATGCTCGGCGTCACCTTCATCTCCGGCAGCCTCGTCTTCGGCGACAGCCTGAACCGTGCCCTCACCGCCCGGGCGACCGACGGCTACGAGCGCATCGCCGTCAGCGTCTTCCCCGAGTCCTCCGCCACCGGCGGCGGCCGCCCGGCCGGGCTCGACGCCAGTACCGTCACCACCCTGTCCCGGGTCCCCGGCGTCGCCGTCGCCGCGGGCCGGGTCGACGGCTTCGCCGCGGTCGCGGGCCGCGACGGCCAGCTGCTCGGCCACGGATCGTCCCACAAGGGCGGGAACTTCTCCCCGGGAGCCGACGGCACGGACCCCGCCTACCGGTTCACCCAGGGTTCCGGGCCGACCGGCGACGACAGGGTCGCCCTCGACGAGACGACCGCCGCGCGGGGCGGCTACCGCGTCGGTGACACCGTGCGCGTCGGCACGGACGAGGGCGCCTCCTCCTACACCCTCAGCGGGGTCTTCCGTACCGACGGGACCACGCGATCCTCCGGGGGCAGCCTGACACTGTTCACCGACGCCGCCGCCCAGCGGCTCTTCCTCCAGCCCGGCCGCTACCAGATCGTCGAGCTCACGGCCGCTCCCGGCACGGACGCGCAGCAGCTCCTGCGCCGCGTCGAGTCGGTGCTGCCCCAGGACGCCGGCGCAGCCACCGGTGCCCAGCTCGCCCGGATCCAGGCGAACCTCGCCACCGGCGACAGCGACACCATGAGCCAGATCCTGTTGGGTTTCGCCGCCGTAGCCCTGTTCGTCGCCACCTTCCTCATCTCCAACACCTTCACCATGCTCATCGCCCGACGCACCAGGGAGCTGGCCCTGATGCGGGCCGTCGGCGCCTCGCGGGGGCAGGTGCGCCGCATCCTGCTGACCGAGTCCCTGCTCGTCGGCGCGGTCGCCTCCGCGGCCGGACTCGCCGTCGGCACCGGGGTCGCCGCCCTGCTCCGGACGCTCTTCGCCGCCGCCGACACCCCGGCCGGCCCGCTCGTCCTCACCCCGGGCACCGTGATCACGTCCATGCTGGCCGGCACGGCCCTGCCCATGGTCGCCGCGTGGCTTCCGATCCGCCGGGCCATGGCCATCCCGCCCGTCGCCGCGCTCGGCGCGGCCGAGCCCACGGCGCCCGCGCGCGCCGGCTCCCTGCGGGGCGGCATCAGTGCCGCGCTGGTGCTCACCGGCACCGCCGCCGTGGTGTACGGGGCCCTCACCACCGGGAAGGACGCCCGCACCGTCATCGGCCTCGGCGCGGCCCTCACCCTGGCCGGCGCGATCGGCCTCATCCCGCTGCTGTCCCGGCCGTTCGTCGCCCTGCTCCAGCCGCTGCTGAACCGTCTCCACCCGGTGCACGGAAACCTCGCCGCCCGCAACACCGTCCGCGACCCGCGCCGCACCGGCGCCACCGCCGCCGCGCTCGCCATCGCCCTCACCCTCGCCTCGGGCCTGTCGGTCCTCGGGGCCTCCGCCGCCCAGTACCTCGACCGCGCGACCACCCACGACTTCACGGCCGACTACCTGGTGAAGGCCGCCGAGGGCGGCATGCGGATGACCCCCGCCACCGCGGAGGCGCTGCGGAAGCTGCCCGGCGCCACGGTCAGCCCGCTCAACCAGTCCACCGAATACCGCCTGGCCGGCACTTCCTCCGTGCTGACCGGCGTCGACCCCGCCGCCATCGGCCGACTGCTGCGCTACGACGTGGCCGAGGGCTCTCTCGACTGCCTCGCCAAGGGCCAGATCGCCGTGGCCGATTTCAAGGCCAGGAAGGCCGGCTGGCACGTCGGTCAGACGCTCCCCCTGGAGCGTCAGGACGACCAGCGCGGCAGCGTCACCATCGGCGCCGTCTACCGGGCGGACGAGCAGAGCAACCTGCTGCCCAGCATCACCGCACCCGACTCCCTCGTCGCCCGCTACGACTCCACCCCGCACACCGCCGGGATCCTCGTCGCCACGGACGGCGGACCCGGCCGGGCCGCGCTCGGCAAGATCACCCACGCCCTCGGCGACAACCCCGCCCTGGCCGTCCTCGACCGGGCCGCCATTCGAGCCGAGGACAGCGGAACCATCGGCGACCAGCTCAACGTCTTCTACGCCCTGCTGAGCATGGCCCTGGTGATCGCCGCGCTGGGCATCGCCAACACCCTCGCTATGTCCGTCCTCGAACGCCGCAAGGAGATCGGCACGCTGCGCGCCCTCGGCCTGGACCGTGCCGGAGTGACCCGGATGGTCCGCCTGGAGGCCCTGCTCGTCGGCGCGCTCGGCGCGACCGTCGGCACGGTCCTGGGCGTCTTCCTGGGCTGGGCGCTCGGGCGCACGCTGCAGGAGAGCGTCGCCGGCTACACGTTGGTCCTTCCCTGGGGTCGCCTCGCTCTCGGCGTGCTCATCGCCCTGGCGGGCGCGCTGGTCGCCTCGCTCTGGCCGGCCCGCCGGGCCGCCCGCGTGGACATTCCCGCCGCGACGGCGGCGTAGCGACCGCTCCACCGGCGAGGCACCTCGCGCGGAAGACCCCGGCCCGAGGCCGGGGTCCTCCGCGTTCGGCCACGGGGCCGGTCGTCACGCGTCCGCGCGCAGGAGATCGGCGCACTTCTCGCCGATCACCATCGTCGTGATGCACGGGTTGACGGTGACGAGATCCGGCATGACCGATCCGTCCGCGACCCGCAGCCCGTCGACCCCTTTGACCCGCAGCCGGGCGTCGAGCGGCGCCATGGGATCGCCGTCGGCCCCCATCTTCACCGTGCAGGACGGGTGGTAGACGGTGTTGTGCGTCTTGCGGACGTAGTCGAACAGCTCGTCGGCGGTGCGGACGTCGGGGCCCGGGGCGAGCTCGGCCCCCGCCCACCCGGCGAGCGCCGGCTGCGCGGCGATCCGGCGGGCCAGCCCGATGCCGGCTCTCATCACCCGCGTGTCGTGCTCGTGCGTGAAGTACCTGGGGTCGACCCTGGGCTTGTCGCGGTAGTCGCGCGTCCGTAGCCGCACCGTCCCGCGCGACCTGGCACGCGTCACGTTCGGCGTCAGACAGAAGGCGTTCTCGGACGTCGGATAGCCGTGCCGCGCGGTGTTCATGTCGAAGGGCACCGAGCCGTAGTGGAACATCAGGTCCGGCCGGTCCAGACCCGGCTCGGTGTCGTAGAAGATGCCCGCCTCCCACCACTGGCTCGACCTGGTGGTCATCGGCTGCCTCGCCTCCCACATGACGACGCCCTCGGGGTGGTCCTGGAGGTTCTCGCCGACCCCCGCGGAGTCCACGAGCACCTCCACGCCCACCTCGCGCAGATGCTCCGCCGGGCCGATGCCCGACAGCATCAGCAGCTTCGGAGTGTCGATCGAGCCGCAGGAGACGACCACCTCGCGGCGCGCGCGGACCGTACGGGTGTGGACGAGATCCGGGTCCAGGTACTCGGCGCCGACGCACCGCGGCCCGTCGAACGCCAGCTTCTTCGCCCGCACCCCGGTGCGTACCTCCAGGTTGGGGCGCTTGCCCAGCACCGGGTGGAGGTAGGCCACCGAGGAGGACTGGCGGATGTTGTTCTCGTCGGCGTTGATCTGGAACCAGTTGGCACCCCGCACCACCGTCGAGCCGGTGTTGAACGGGGTCGTCGGTATGCCCGCCTGCGCACACGCCTGGAGGAGGGCGGCGCCGCACGGGTCCTCGCCCTTGAGCGTACGCAGCTTCACCGGTCCCGACCGGCCGTGGTGGTCCCCCGGAGCGTCGTTGTTCTCCAGCCTCCGGTACAGCGGGAACAGGTCCGCCGCGCTCCAGCCCGCACAGCCGGCCGCCGCCCAGTCGTCCAGGTCCTCGGCGGGCGCCCAGAAGGCGATGCAGGAGTTGTGCGAGGAGCAGCCACCGAGCACCTTGGCGCGCGCGTGCCGCATGAAGCTGTTGCCCCTGGCCTGCGGCTCGACCGGGTAGTCCCAGTCGTAGCCGGACTCCAGCAGGCCCATCCACCGTTCCAGCTTCAGGACGCTGTCGTCCCCGACGTCGCTCGGACCCGCCTCCAGGACGCACACGGTGACGGACGGGTCCTCGCTCAGCCGCGCCGCGACGACGTTGCCCGCGGTTCCGCCGCCGACCACGACGTAGTCGAACTCTCCGGCCTCTCCGCTCATGAGGGGGTGACCTCCTCCAGTGCGACGGGCTCGGGGCGGGCCACGGCGGCGTGTTCGGCGAGGACGCCCGTACGGTGCCGTTGGACGAACCAGTAGTAGGCGAAGCCGCCCAGCGCGATCGCGCCGACGAACAGCACCGCGCCCCAGCGCAGGTACCAGTGGTACGGGGCCGCCGCGTTGTACACGGCCGACCGCGGCCAGATGAGGTTGAGGGTCATCGCCGCCCCCCACACCACGGCGACGATGTTGACGGGCAGTCCCCAGCGGCCGAGTGAGAACTTGCCCTCGGCGGGCTGCCACCGGCCGCGCAGCCGCGCCACCAGCATCGGCCCGGTGACCAGGAGATAGGCGACGTAGATCAGCACGATGCCGATGCTGGTGACCACGGTGAAGATCTGCGGCTGGCGGATGTTGACCAGCAGGATCGCGAGGGCGAGCACCCCGATGATCACGGTCGGCAGGATCGGGGTGCCGAACCGCGGGCTGACCTTCGCGAGCCGGGAGGAGGCGGGGAGATTGTTGTCCCGGGCCATGGCGAAGGCGAGCCGGACGGCCGCCGTGTGCACCGCGAGCGCGCAGACGGTGACGGCGATCAGCACGCACCACAGCATCGCCTTGCCCGCCGTCGGGCCGAGGACGTCGAGGACGACGTACTGCAACCCGTCGGTGGAGAGCTTCTCGCCGCGCAGACTCGACACGCTCATCAGCGCGAGGATCAGGACGAGGCCGCCCAGGACGAACGAGGCGACGATCGCGCGGATGATGGCGCGCGGCGCGTTGCGCGAGGGGTCGAGGGACTCCTCGCCGAGCGAGGCCGCGGTGTCGAATCCGTACATCACGTAGGCCGAGGCGAGCGAGGCGATCAGGAACGCCCCGAAATAGCCCAGGGGCTGGCCGGAGCCGGTGCCGGCCGTGTCGGTGACGACCTGCGGGCCGCGTACGACGTTCACCGCGAGCAGCACGATCAGGACCACGGTCGCGATGAGTTCGAGGAAGACACCCGCGGTGTTGATCCGCGCCATCAGCTTGACGCCGAAGGCGCTCACGACCGTGGTGAAGAGGATCAGGACGGAGGCGAGGACCACCGCGTTGGTCGCCACGTCGTACGTCCCGGTCCCGTCTCCGACGAACTGGAAGACGGACGAGATCTGAGGAAGCGTGAGCTGGTAGGCGAGGGCCACTGCGGCGATGGAGACGATCGAGGCGATGAGCATCATCCAGCCGGCGAGCCAGCCGACGTGTCCGTTCCCCACCTTCTTAGCCCAGTTGTAGATGGACCCGGCCACGGGATAGCGGGCGGCCAGTTCGGCGAAGCAGAGCGCGACCATGAACTGGCCGGCGAAGACCATCGGCCAGGACCACCAATAGGCGGGACCGCCGCTGGCGTATCCGAAGTAGAAGAGCTGGAAGGTGCCCGTGAGGATCGAGATGTAGGAGATGCCGGCTGCGAAGGTGTGGAAGTTGCCGAGCGTCCGCTTGAGTTCGGGACGGTAGCCGAACTCGGCGAGTTCCGCGTCGTCGCCCGGCGGGGAGGGTGGAGCAGTTTCCATGGGTCAACTCCTGGACAGTAGAGGTTGTTTCAGGCGAACCAGCCCTGCGGCTCGGGTGCGGTGTTGCGCCAGATGTGCTTCGTCTCGCGGTACTCCGCGAGACCGGTCGGACCGAGCTCCCGCCCCGTGCCTGACTGCTTGAACCCGCCCCACTCCGCCTGCGGCAGATAGGGGTGGTAGTCGTTGATCCATACGGTGCCCAGGCGCAGCCGTCCCGCGACGCGCCGGGCCCTGCCCTCGTCGCCCGTCCACACCGCGCCCGCGAGACCGTAGACCGTGTCGTTCGCGAGCCGCACGGCCTCGTCCTCGTCGCCGTCGCGGAACCGCTCCACCGTCAGGACCGGGCCGAAGGACTCCTCCCGTACCACCGACATCCCCGCGTGACACTCGTCGAGGACCGTCGGCAGGTAGTAGAAGCCCCGGTTGTACGCGGGCCCCTCGGGCCGGGCGCCGCCGCAGCGCAGCACCGCGCCCTCGGTGACGCCCCGCGTGACGTAGGCCTCGACCTTGGCGCGATGCGCGGCCGAGATCAGCGGCCCGGTCCGGGCCCGCTCGTCGAAGGGACCTCCCAGGCGGATCTCGCCGGCCCTGCGCACGATCTCGTCGACGAACCGGTCGTGCAGCGCGTCCTCGACGAGCAGCCGCGCCCCCGCGGAACAGACCTGCCCCGAATGCAGGAACACCGCGGTCAGCGCCATGTCCACCGCCGTCTCGAAGTCGGCGTCCGCGAACACGATGTTCGGGTTCTTGCCGCCCAGTTCGAGCGCGACCTTCTTCACCGTCCCGGCGGCCGCCGCCATCAGCCGGCGGCCGGTCTGCAGACCACCGGTGAAGGAGAGCAGGTCGACGCCCGGGTGGTCGGCGAGCGGCGCACCCACCTCGGGGCCCGCGCCGAGCACGAGGTTGGCGACCCCGTCGGGCAGTCCCGCCTCGGCGAGCAGACGCATCAGGTGGATCGCGGTGTGCGGGGTGAGCTCGCTCGGTTTCAGGACGAAGGTGTTGCCCGCGGCGAGGGCCGGCGCGACCTTCCACGCCGTCTGGAGCAGCGGATAGTTCCACGGCGTGACGAGCCCGCAGACCCCGACCGGCTCGTGCACCACCCGGCTGTCGGCGTTCGCCGTGCCCGTGTCGATCACCCGTCCGGTCTCGACGGGGGCGAGCCGCCCGAAGTACCGGAAGCACTTCACGACGTCGCCGATGTCGTACGCGCTCTCCACCAGCCGCTTGCCGGTGTCGAGGGACTCGGCGCGGGCCAGCGCGTCCATGTCGCGGGCGATCAGATCGGCGACGCGCAGCAGCAGGTCGCCGCGGTCGGCGGCGGAAGTACCCGGCCACGGGCCCTCGTCGAACGCCCGGCGGGCCGCGGCGATCGCGTCGGACGTGTCCTTGCCGTCCGCCTCGTCGACCTCCGCGACGAGAGTGCCGTCGGCGGGACAGCGGATCTCCCGCGTGCGCCCGTCGCGGGCAGCCGTCCACACGCCGCCGATGAACAGATCAGGCACCGGTGCCTCCCAGCCTCTCGGTCAGCCAGGCGTGGAAGATCCCGATGTGGTGCTCGGCCGGCACCAGCACGCCGCCCGCCCGGTACGCGCGCGACGCCATCGCGGGCTGGGTGCGCTCGCAGGCGTCGAAGTCCTGGACGTTGACCCGGTGGAACAGCTCCACGGACTTCGACACGTCCGTGCCCGACTCGACGACCTCCGGCGCGTACAGCCAGTCGCACTCGACGATCGTGCGGTCCTCGGCGAGCGGGAACATCCGGTGCAGGATCACATGGTCGGGGACGAGGTTGATGAACACGGTCGGCTTGACCGTGATGGCGTAGTAGCGCCGGTCCTGCTCCTCGGCCACCTCGGGCAGCTTGGCGAACCCCGCGCTGCCGTCGACGGTGAAGCCCTCGACCTCCTCGGCGAACGCCGCGCCGTGCCCCACGTAGTACTGCGCCGCGTAGCCCTCCGCGAACTCCGGGAGCACATCGGTGAGTTCGGGATGGATCGTCGCGCAGTGGTAGCACTCCATGAAGTTCTCGACGATCAGCTTCCAGTTCGCCTTCACGTCGTACGTGATCCTTCGGCCGAGCGCGAGATCCTCCGTGCCGTACCGCTCGATGGACGCCGTGTCGCCGAGCCGCTCCACGGCCGCGCCGATCACGGTCTCCTCGAAGGACGGCGCCTCGTCGGCCAGGCACACCCACGCGTAGCCCAGCCATTCGCGCAGCTGCACCGTCACCAGGCCGTAGGTGGTGCGGTCGACGTCGGGCATCTTCACCAGGTTGGGAGCGGCGATCAGCTTGCCGTCGAGGTCGTACGTCCAGGCGTGGTACGGGCATTGGAGCGCGCGCCGCACCTCGCCGGACTCCTCGGTGCACAGCCGGGCGCCGCGGTGCCGGCAGACGTTGAGGAAGGCGCGCAGCTCTCCGGCCCGGTTACGGGTCACGATCACGCTCTCGCGGCCGACCTGGACGGTACGGAACGCACCGGGTCCGGCGAGGTCGGAGCCGCGTACGGCGCAGAACCACATCGATTCGAAGAGCCGCTCCTGCTCCCGCCGGAAGACGTCCGGGTCGGTGTAGAAGCGGCCGGGGAGCGTGGCGATCAGGCTGGGCGGGAGGTCGGTGGCCGTCAAGGCGGACTCCTCAGGCGGAAGGCGCGGGCGTGGTCGTCGCGGACAGCCGGCGCGGGTCGAAGAGTTCGATGGGGTGCTCGGTGACGCCGTTCAGCGCCAGGTCGGCGACGATTTCGCCGACGACGGGCACGAACTTGAAGCCGTGGCCGGAGAACCCGCACGCCACGGTCACCGAGCCGGGGTGCTCCGGATGGCGGGCGATCACGAAATGCTCATCGGGGGTGTTGGAGTACATGCAGGTGGCGGCCTTCAGGAAACGGCCGGGCAGGGACGGGATGCGCCGGGAGAGCTGCTCCGCCATCGCCGCGACCTCCTCCTCGCGCACGATCCGGTCGATGGTCTCCGGCGTGCACACCGTGCCCTTGCGGAAGAACGCCACCTTCGCGCCGAGGCCGGGACCGTCGATCGCGGGGAAGCCGTAGAACTGGACGTCGTCCGCGTCCTCCCAGATGTAGATCGGATGGTTCTCGGGGAGGAAGGGACCGGTGCCGCCCTCGGGCTGGAACCAGTACATGACCTGCCGCTCGATGGTGAACGGCACGCCCAGGTCGGTGAGCAGCTGCGGCGCCCAGGCACCCGGGCAGATCACCAGCTGGCCCGCGGTGTAGGTGTCCTCGGCGGTGTGGACCCGTACCCCGTCGCGGTACGGCTCCCAGCGCACCATCGGCTCCTCGAAGTGCAGATCCGCGCCAGAACGCGTCGCGAGCTGGAGGTGGGCGGCAACCGTGTTCTCCGGCCGGACGAGCCCGGCCCGCGCCTCGTACAGCGCCACCTCGTCCTCGGCCGGGGTGAGGGTGGGGAAGCGGCGGCGGATCTCCTTCGCGTCGAGCATCTCGTGCGGCAGGTCCCACCGCAGGGCCGAGAGCAGCGAACCGGACACCGTCCGGGAATCGGGACGGCCGACCATCACGCCGCCGCACAGCGTGGCGATGTCCCGGCCGGTGTCTCGCTCCAGTGCGTCGAACAGCTCGTAGGAGCGCAGCAGCAGCGGCACGTACGCGGGGTCCTCGAAGTACGACTGCCGCGTGATGCGCGAACCGCCGTGGCTCGAACCGCGGTTGTGGACCGGTCCGAACTTCTCCAGGCCGAGCACGCGCACACCGCGCGCGGACAGGTGGTGGGCGGCGGCACTGCCCATTCCGCCCAGGCCGACGACGATCACGTCATAGGTGGGTGACACGGTGGGGTCCTCCTCGGACGCTCCCTAGCGGCGGATGCGGCTCATGCCGGGGTCGAACAGCGGCTCGTCGGCGACGGTCGCGGGGACCTTCTCGCCGAAGTACTCGATGTGTACCGGGGTGCCCGCGGTGAGTGGGGGCAGCCACGCGTACGCGACGCAGCGGCCCAGTGTGTAGCCGTACGAGGCGCTGGTCACGTACCCCGCGGGCAGACCGCCGGCATACACCGGTTCCTTGCCGAGGACGACGGCCGCGGGGTCGTCGAGCAGCAGTGCGGTGAGCTTGCGCCGGGGCTCGCCCGCTTGCTTCAGAGCAGCCCGTCCGACGAAGTCGCCCTTGTCCATGCGTACGGCGAAACCGAGCCCGGCCTCGTACGGGGTGTCCTCGTCGGTCATGTCGTGGCCCCATGAGCGGTAGCCCTTCTCCAGGCGCAGGCTGTTGAAGGCGGAGCGGCCCGCGGCGATCACGCCGTGCTCCCGCCCGGCCTCCCAGAGCGTGTCCCAGAGCCGCAGCCCGAGGTCGGCGCCGGTGTACAGCTCCCAGCCGAGCTCGCCGACGTAGCTCAGCCGCATCGCCGTCACGGGTACGTGGCCGAGGTAGGTCTGTTTGGCGCGGAAGTAGCCGAAGCCCTGGTGGGAGAAGTCGTCCCGGGTCAGCGGCTGCACCAGCGCGCGGGCGAGAGGGCCCCACACCCCGATGCAGCAGGTGCCGGAGGTGATGTCGCGTATCCGCACGTCGTCGGGCGCGTGGCGCAGCAGCCAGTCCTCGTCGGCGCGGCTGTTGGCGCCGATCTGGAAGCGGTCGGCGGCCAGGCGGGCCACGGTGAGGTCCGAGCGGATGCCACCGGTCTCGTCGAGCAGCAGGGTGTAGGTCACCGCGCCTGGCTTCTTGGCGAGGTCGTTGGTGGTCATGCGCTGCAGGAAGGCCAGGGCGCCGGGGCCGGTGACCTCCAGCCTGCGCAGCGGGGTCATGTCGTACAGGGCGACCTTCTCACGGGTCGCCCGTGCCTCGGCGGCGGCGACCGGCGACCAGTAGCGGGCCGACCAGGAGTCCCGCCCCGGCAGGTCGATGGACTCGGCGAGCGGGGCGTTCGCCTCGTACCAGTGCGGTCGCTCCCAGCCGCCGCCCTCCAGGAAGCGGGCCCCGAGTTGCTCCTGGCGGGGGTGGAAGGGGCTCACCCGCAGGGGGCGCGGCTGCTCCATGGGCTGCAGCGGGTGCAGGACGTCGTACACCTCGACGAACTGCCGGGCCCCGCGGTCGGCGACGTACGCGGGGGAGCGCTGGGCGTCCTCGAAGCGGGTGAGATCGCACTCGTGGACGTCGATCCGGGGCCGGCCCTCCACCATCCACTCCGCGACGGCCCTCGCAACCCCCGCCGAATGGGTGACCCACACGGCCTCGGCGAGCCAGAACCCGCGCAGGGCGCGGGACTCGCCGAGCAGCGGCATGCCGTCCGGTGTGAAGGAGAAGACGCCGTTGAATCCCTCTTCGACCTCGCTTCCGGCGAGCGCGGGCAGCAGTTCCCGGCAGTCCTGCCAGCTCGGTGCGAAGTCCTCCGGTGTGAAGGGGTACGAGGACGGCATGACCGGTGCCTCGTCGTAGGCCGGGACGGTGAAGGGGTCGACGGGCAGCGGCCGGTGGGCGTAGCTGCCGATGCCGATCCTGTCGGTGTGCTCGCGGAAGTACAGGTCGCGGTCCTGGAACCGCAGGATCGGCCGGGACGCCTCGGTGCGCGGGTCGCCCGCGCCCGCGAGCTCCGGCAGGGGGCGGGTCTTCGCGTACTGGTGGGCGAGCGGCTGCAGGGGCACGTCGACGCCCGCCATCCGGCCGACGACCGGACCCCAGAAGCCGGCCGCCGATACGACGTGGTCGGCGGAGAAGACACCCCGGTCGGTGACGACCCCTGTCACCCGGCCGTCCTCCCGCTCGATGCCGGTGACGGTGTGCCGCTCCAGGAACCGGGCGCCGCGGCCCTCGGCGCGCTCCATCTGGGCGCGGCAGGCGAGGACGGCGCGGGCGAGGCCGTCGTCCGGGGTGAAGAACCCGCCGAGGACCTTGCTCGTGTCCAGCAGCGGCCACAGCTCCTTGCACCGCTCGGCGGAGACCAGCTCGCCGCGGATGCCCCAGGACGCGGCGTATCCGGCCCTGCGGTGGAGGTCGGCCAGACGCTCCTCGGTGGTGGCCAGTTCCAGACCGCCCACCGGGTTGAAGCAGGGCAGACCGTCGACTTCGAGTGCGCCGAACTTCTCGATGGTGTACCCGGCGAACGCGCTCAGCGTCTTCGACGGGTTGGTCCGGAAGACGAGACCAGGGGCGTGCGAGGTGGAACCCCCGGGGGCGGGGAGCGGGCCTTGTTCGAGGACCGTGACGTCGCTCCAGCCGCGGGCGGTCAGTTCGTCGGCGAGCGAGCAGCCGACGATGCCGGCGCCGATGACCACGACACGGGGACTGGGTGCGGGCGCGTGGGACATGCCCCTCCTTGAGTCGGGTGGGGACGGACGGCCTAGCGGACGGCCGGCAGGGTGGTGCGCTCGGCGGCGACGGTGGTGTCCTCGCCGTGCCCGGTGTGGACGACGGTCGCGCCGGGGAGCGTGAGCAGGCGGCGCCGTACGGACGCCAGGATCGTCGGCCGGTCGGAGTACGAGCGGCCGGTCGCGCCCGGACCGCCGCGGAAGAGGGTGTCGCCCGTGAACACGGCGTCGAGGAAGGGCGCGTGGAGGCTGCAGCTGCCCCAGGTGTGGCCGGGGGTGTGCAGAACGCGCACCTCGGTCGCCGCGACGAGCAGCCGCTGCCCGTCGGAGAGTTCACCGTCCGGAGCACGTGACGCGTGGACGTGGTCCCACAGTTCGCGGTCGGCCGGGTGCAGCAGGACCGGAGCACCGGTCGCCTCGGCCAGCGCGGCGGCCGCGCCGATGTGGTCGTCGTGGCCGTGGGTGCACACGACGGCGGTGACCCGGCGTCCCGCGACGGCGGCCAGGATCGCACGGGCGTCGTGGGCCGCGTCGACGACGAGGACCTCCTCGTCGTCGCCGATGAGCCAGACGTTGTTGTCGACGTCGAAGGTCTCGCCGTCGAGGGTGAACGTGCCCGAGGTGACGACCCGTTCGGCGCGCAGGCGGCCGCTCTGCCGGTTCGTCACAGCACCACGACCGAACGCAGGACCTCGCCCCGGTGCATCTTGGCGAAGGCCCTCTCCACCTCGTCGAGTGCGATCGTCTCGGAGACGAAGGCGTTCAGGTCGAGCCGGCCCGACAGGTACTGGTCGATGAGGACGGGGAAGTCACGGCTGGGCAGACAGTCCCCGTACCAGGAGGACCGCAGCGCGCCTCCGCGCGAGAACAGGTCGATGAGCGGCAGATCGATCCGCATGTCCGGGTCGGGCACCCCGACCTGCACGAGAACGCCCGCGTGGTCGCGCATGTAGAAGGCCTGGCGGTAGGTCTCGGGCCGGCCCACCGCGTCGATGGCGACGTCCACCCCGAGCCCGCCGGTGAGTCCGCGTACGGCCTCGACGGCGTCCGTCCCGCGGGAGTTGACCGTGTGGGTCGCGCCGAAGCGGGTCGCGGCGTCGAGTTTGCGGTCGTCGATGTCGACGGCGATGACGCGCCGGGCCCCGGCCAGCGAGGCTCCCGCGATCGCCGCGTTCCCGACGCCGCCGCAGCCGATCACCGCGACGGTGTCGCCCCGGCCGACGTTCCCGGTGTTCACCGCGGCCCCGTAGCCGGCCATCACTCCACAGCCGATGAGCCCGGCGGCCTCGGGCGGGGCGGCCGGGTCGACCTTCACTGCCTGCCCGGCTGCGACCAGGGTCTTCTCGGCGAAGGCGCCGATACCGAGGGCGGGGGAGAGGGGCGTGCCGTCCAGCAGCGTCATCGGCTGTGCGGCGTTGCGGGAGTCGAAGCAGTACCAGGGGCGGCCGCGGCGACAGGAACGGCAGTTGCCGCAGGGAGCGCGCCAGGCGAGGACCACGTAGTCGCCCGGTGTCAGATCGGTGACGCCCTCCCCGACCGCTTCGACGGTGCCCGCGGCCTCGTGGCCGAGCAGGAAGGGGAAGTCGTCGTTGACGGCGCCTTCCCGGTAGTGCAGATCCGTGTGGCAGACACCGCAGGCCTGTACGGAGACGAGAACCTCGCCGGGCCCGGGATCAGGGACGACGATCGTCTGCACCTCGACGGGTGCCCCCTTCTTCACGGCAACGACGGCACGGACCTCATGCGGCACGATGGGCTCCTCAGCTGTTGCGGAGTGCACGATGTGTTGCGCGATGGGGAACATAGTGGGAACGGCGACAACCCGCCGTCAAGGGGCGGGTGTTAACGACTGGCAAATCCGTGCGGGCCCGCGGAAACGCCCTCGGCACGAGCTCCACGCGCGTCCTCCCCGCATACGACGACGCGGGGCCGGGTCTCCCCGGCCCCGCGTCGAGTGGGCACCGCTCGGCGGAATGGCTCAGAAGCCGTAACCCATCCGTCGTGACAGCTCGTCGGCCGCGACGACCGTCCGCGCGGCGAGCTCCGGCAGCCGGTCCCGTCCGAGGCGGTAGGCGGGGCCCGAGACGCTGAGCGCGCCGAGCACCCTGCCGTCGTGCGCGCGCACCGGCGCGGCGACCGCGTTCAGGCCGAGTTCCAGTTCCTCCGCGACGATCGCGAAGCCCTGCGCGTACGCCGCGTCCAGCTCGGCCCGCAGCATGCCGGCGCTGGTCACCGTGTGCTCCGTGAACCGCGGCAGGGCCCGGGCGAGGAGTCCTTCGCGCAGCGTCGCCGGCAGATGGGCCAGGAGCACCTTCCCGCTGGAGGTGGCGTGCAGCGGAGTGCGACGGCCCAGCCAGTTCTGCGCGGTGACCGAGGCGGGGCCGCGCGCCTGCATGATGTTGACGGCGGCATCGTCGTCCAGGACCGCGATGTTCACCGTCTCGCCCAGTTCGTCGGCGAGTTCCCGGCACACCGGGGCGCCCTCCTGGGAGATGTCCAGGCGTACGGCCGCCGCCCCCGCCAGGCGCAGGATGCCCGCCCCGAGGAAGTACTTGCCGCGGTCCTGGGCCTGCGAGACCAGGCCCCGGTTCTCCAGCACGCAGAGCAGCCGGAACGCCGTGGACTTGTGCACGTCCAGCTCGTCGGCGATGTCGGTGACGCCCGCCTCGCCGCGCCGGGCGAGGATCTCCAGCACGCTCACGGCGCGGTCCACGGACTGGATCGCCCCCGCCCCCGTCTTGGGCGCCCGGTCCTGCGCTTCCTCGTTCTGTTCAGCCACTGCCTGGTCGCCGGTCATAGCTCAACTCTCGCCATCGTGCGGTCCATTGGGTACACAGGTGGGCACCCATCTTCGGGAAGCCCTTGACGCGGCGGGCACCCCGACCGGATTCTGTTGCGCATCACGCTCCATCATGCGCCATACGCAACCTCATGCTAGCGAAGAGTCCTGCCGAAGAGTCCTGGACCGAGGGGGGCCCGTGATTCCCGTCTGCCGCCTTGAAGACCTCCCCGCGGGCGAATCCGTCCGCATCGACACCACACCGCCCATCGCGGTGTTCAACGCCGACGGAGAGCTGTACGCCATCGACGACACCTGCAGCCATCAGGACGCCTCGCTCTCCGAGGGGTGGCTCGAAGGCTGTCTCGTCGAATGCCCGCTCCACGCCGCCTCGTTCGACGTCCGTACCGGGCAGCCGACCGGTCTGCCCGCCCGTCGTCCCGTCCGCACCCACGAAGTCGTCGTCGCCGACGGCGTCATCCACGTCCGCCCGGCCGCTCAGGAGGACACCGCCGCATGAGGACCGTCACCGTCGTCGGCGCCTCGCTCGCCGGCCTGTACGCCGCCCGCGAGCTGCGTGCCCAGGGCTTCGACGGACGGCTGGTGATCGTGGGCGAGGAACGTCACCGCCCCTACGACCGCCCGCCCCTGTCCAAGGACTTCCTCGCCGGCAGGGCGGACGAGGACCAACTCGCCCTCTGCGACACGGAGGAGGAGACAGGACTCGCCGCGCAGTGGCTGCTCGCCACGCGCGCCCGGGGGCTCGACGCGGGTGGCCGCACCCTGCTCCTCGACAACGGCAGGACGCTGCTCACCGACGGACTCGTCATCGCCACAGGGGCCTGTGCCCGGCGCCTGCCGGGCACCTCGGGACTCGCGGGCGTCCGATCGCTCCGTACGCTCGACGACGCGACGGCGCTGCGGGACGACCTGAGCGGCGGCACCCGGAGGGTCGTCGTGATCGGCGGCGGATTCATCGGCGCCGAGACCGCGTCCACCTGCGTCTCGCTCGGCCATGAGGTCACCGTCGTGGAGGCGGCGCCGCTGCCGCTCGTCCCGCAACTCGGCCCGGAGATGGCCGCCGTGTGCGCCACGCTGCACCGGCGCGGCGGAGCGGAGCTGATCACCGGCACCGGCGTCTCCCGGCTGCTGGGGCAGGGGGCCGTCACCGCCGTGGAGCTGACCGACGGGCGCAGGGTCCCCGCCGACCTCGTCGTCGTGGGCATCGGAGCCGTACCCAACACGGGCTGGCTCGCGGGCTCCACCCTCCCGCTCGGCGACGGTGTGCTCTGCGACGACGGCTGCGTCACCGCGCTGCCGCAGGTCGTCGCGGTCGGCGACGTCGCCCGCGTGGGAGGGCTGCGCGCCGAGCACTGGACCAGCGCGACCGAGCAACCCGCCGTCGCGGTGCGCAACCTGCTGGCGGGCCGGACGGTGGACAGTGCCCGCCCGCTGCCCTACTTCTGGTCGGACCAGTACGGCGCACGCATCCAGTTCGCGGGGCGACGGGGCGAGGGCGACACGGTCCGCGTCGTCGAAGGCTCCACGGACGAGGGGAGCTTCCTGTGCGTGTACGAGCGTGAGGGCCGTACGACGGCGGTGCTGGCCGTCGACCGGCCGAGGCCCTTCCTGCGTGCCCGCCGTGAACTCGCCCGCTCGGCCGCGCTGCCCGTATCAGTACGCGGCAGAGCCGGTGCCGGTGCCGGTGCCGCTTCCGGCGTCGGCGTCGGCGTCGTCGTACGGAGCCCGCAGGCGCAGCCGCGCGGCGAGGATGGCGACGTCGTCCTCGGCGTGGGCGGCGTCGAGTGCGCCGCAGACCGCGTCCACCACGTCCGTGAGGGGCCCGGTGGTGGGCGGGCGGAGGGCGGCGAGGCGGGCGAGTGAGGTGTCGATGTCCTCGCCCCGGCGTTCCACCAGGCCGTCCGTGTAGAGCAGCAGCGTCTGCTCCGCCGTGATGGGCCGGGCGAGTGCCTCGTACCCTCCGACACCCGTGCCCAGCGGCGGGCCGACCGGTACCTCCAGGAGCTCGCCCGGGCCGTCGCGCGTGAACACGGCGGGCGGGAGGTGACCCGCGCTGGCGTACACGGCCATGCCGCGGGCCGGATCGATCCGCACGAGCAGGCAGGTCGCGGGCCGACGGGACTCGTCCGCCGCGGACAGGGCGTCGAGCTGCCGCAGCACCCGGTGCGGGGCGAGGTCGGTGGAGGCGACCTCGCGCAGGACGGAACGGTAGGCGTTCATGTCGACGGCGGCGTCCAGACCGTGTCCCATGACGTCCCCGACCACCAGCAGGGTGCGGCCGAAGTGCAGGCGCACGGTCTCGAACCAGTCGCCGCCGACGATGGCGCGGGATCCGACCGGCAGGTAGCGGCTGGCGATCTCCAGGTTCGGGTGGGGGCGGCCCGGTTCGGCGACGAGCGCCCGCTGCAGGTCCAGCGCGGTCTTCTCCGCGGCCGCCAGGCGCCGGGCGAGGCCGATGTGCAGGCCGGCGAGCCGGGCGGCGAAGTGCATCGTCGCCGTCTCGTGGTCGTCGAAGCCGGTGGGGGCCCGGGCCGCGAGGAGCCGTCCGTAGGTCTCGTCCCGGCCGACCAGGGGAACCGAGACGAAGTGGACGGGCCCCTGCGCGGAGCGCCCGGTCCACACCCGCAACGGCCGGCCCTGGTCCAGCGCCCGTACCGCGGGTGCGCTGTCGGCGGCGGGGCCTTCCAGCAGGTCCGTCGCGCCCGCGGTGGCCACGCGCTCGCTCCTGCCGCCCCGGCCGGTCACGTCCACGGCCGCGGCGCCGCTCAGCGTACGGACGAGGAACCCGGCCAGCTCCCGGCAGGTCTCCCGCTCGTCCCGGGACGTTCCGATACTTTCGAGGGCCTCTTCCATGGCGTGCAGGCGTGCTGCCGAGCCGTCCCGCTCCGCCATCTGGCCTCCCTCGCTCGTCCGCCCCGGGCAGCCGGGCCGAGGAAGGCATTCCACCAGCCCGCCCCGGCCTGTGGGGATCAGCGAGGGGCGTGTCCGTTTCCGTGTACGTCGACCGTACCGAAGGGAGCAGACGCGCCGGGCGCGGCGACGCCGTGAGGTCGGTCCGACCGGGCCGTGTCCGCCGAAGCGGATGCGGCCGCCGCCCTCGCTCCGTATGCTCGGGCGCGGGAGAGCCCGGCGGCCGACCTCGCCCACCCCGTGCGGTGGCGATCGCCGGACCAGCTGCTCAGGGATCGGATGTGCTGCGGATGCATGGGACGTGGAGCCCTTCATGACCACACCGAGGGACCTGCTGATCGTCGCCATGGACACGGAGGCCGGTCGCCCTGCCGAACAGGGCACCCTGTCGCTCGCTCTCGCGGGCGCCGAGATCATCGACCTCCTCGCCGCCCAAGCCGTCGGACTGGACGGCGATGACATCGTGCCGGGCCGGCAGCCGGTACCGGCGGACCGCCTGCTGGACGAGGCCGCCGCGTCGCTCGTCCGGGAGGCGCCCTACGAGTCGGTCGACGACTGGCTGTGGCGCAGGGGCCGCGGGCTGTCCGCGACCTACCAGGCCGCGCTCGAAGCAGACGGAGACCTCATCCGGCAACGCCGCCGCGGGATTGCCTTCGGGGCCGGTCAGCCGGTGCTGGCGGATTCGCCCGCACGCCGCCGGGCCGCCGACCGCTGGGCATCGGACGAACCCGTCCTCGCCGCCCTCGCGGAGGCCGCCGGGATCGGCGGCGAGCGGACCGGAGACGTTCCGGAGGTGACCGACGACGCCGTCGCGACGGTGCTGGCCGCGGTCAACGACGCGTTGCTGGAACTGGAGTCCGTGCGGCAACGCCGAGCCATCGAAGAGGCGGCCTTCGACAACATCTGGCGAGGCAGCGCCGGATGACGCCGGAGCTCCCAGGCCGGGGATCCGACCCGGGAGCCCGCGCCGCAGCCGGCCGTGCCGTCGCTCCGCTACAGGGACTCGGTCCGCTACAGGGACAGGGCCGCCCGGGCTTGCTTGGATTCGACCCGTCCCAGCGGGTCGGAGCCGGCCGTGAGAGCGTCACGCGCCGCCTGCCAAGCGGGGTCTTCGGGGTAGAGCTCGCTGCGGAGGTAGGCCCAGGTGAGCCGCTGGACCGCGGACACCCGCTCGGGGTTCTCGTCCGTGGTCTCGGCGACGTCGTATCCAGAGACCCCGCCCAGCCCGTGCTCCGCGTCGAACAGGGTGAGCAGGGCCTTGCGGCCCGGTGAGAGGACGTACGGATCGGTATGCCACTCCGGGCCCTGGACCGTCAGGTGGGCAGAGGTGTCCTTGTCGCCGGCCACCACGAGCGTGGGCGTCGTCATCCGGGAGAAATCCGTGGTCGAGAAGAACGGGTAGGTCTCGGCCACGAACTTGGTGAGGGAGTCGCCCCCTCTGCCCGGCGCGGCAAGCAGCACACCCGCCTTGATCCGGGGCTCGGCGAGGTCCACTTCCGTTCCGTCGTGCGGATCGGTGAGCCGGGCGCCCAGCAGCAGGCTCGCGGTGTGCCCGCCCATCGAGTGCCCGGCTACCGCGACCCTGCTTCGGTCCAGGCGCCCGAGGAGCTGCGGGACGGCGGCCTCGATCACGTCGAGCCGGTCGAGGATGTGCTTCATGTCCTCGGCCCTCGATCGCCAGTACAGGGGCGCCCCGGAGGTATCGGGATCCAGGCTCAGCGTCGTCGAACTCAGATGGGTGGGCTGGATCACGACGAAGCCGTGCGCCGCCCAGAAGTTGACGAGTGGTGCGTAGCCGTTCAGCGAGGAGAGGTTGTTCGAGTAGCCCTGGCCGTGCGAGAGGAGGATGATCGGCAGCTCGCTCCCGGTCACCGGCGCGGAGACCCGTACCTGCAGGTCCACGGCTCGGCCGGGAGCCGGCAGGACAACCGGAGCGACCGAGAGGACGGGAGCGGGTGAGGTGACGGCGTCGGCTGCGCGAGTCGATTCGCTCATGATTCGCATGTCCCTTTCATGGCCTCCGTGCCGGTCTCATGTGGCCGGCAGCGGGTGAGGCGGTTGGGGGAGGCCCGCTTCAGCTACACTCAAAGCGGAGCGTCGTTCCGTTTAATATACGGAGCACTGTTCCGCTTTGTCAACGGCCGTCGGAAGGAGAGCGTGGTGCCCAGTACGAGCCACTCCGGGGAGGTGCCGGCCCGAAGCAAACGGGCCGACGCGCGGCGCAACCAGCAGACGCTGCTCGACGCCGCCGCTGCGGTGTTCGTGACCTCAGGCGTCGACGCGCCGATCCGTGAGATCGCGGCCAGGGCCGGCGTCGGGATGGGGACGATCTACCGACACTTCCCCAATCGGGCCGATCTCGTCGTCGCCGTCTACCGCCACCAGGTCGATGCCTGCGCCGAGGCGGGCCCGGCCCTGCTGGCCGGCGCCGACTCTCCGCTCGCGGCGCTCCGTCAGTGGGTCGACCTCTTCGTTGATTTCCTGGTCACGAAGCACGGACTCGCCAACGCGATGCAATCGGACAGCAGCGGCTTCGACGCGCTGCACAGGTACTTCCTCGACCGCCTGGTGCCCGTCTGTGCGCAGCTGCTCGAAGCCGCAGAGGACGCCGGCGAGATCAGGCCCGGTACGCACGCCTACGAACTGATGCGAGGCATCGGCAACCTCTGCATCGGGCGTGGCGACGATCCCCGCTACGACCCCCGTCGATTGGTCGAACTGCTCCTCCAGGGACTGCGGGAGCGCAGCCGTCCCGATCTCGACGGTGAGCCTGAGCAGCAGTGACCACCCGAGCGCACCCTCCGCTGTCCGAGCCCCGACCGCTCGGTGAACTCCGAAGCTGGCCCGGCGGTTTCACGGACCGGCTGACCTCTCCCTTGCCGGGGATCGCCGATTTCGTCCGCCTCGCCCTGCGGGGCGAACGCCTGCGCCCGTCAGCCGAAAACCGGGCCCAGATCCCCGACCTGCCCTTCCAGCCCGGCCCGCTGCCCGAGGCCGGGCCCGCGGACCTGGCCCTGACCTGGGTGGGACACGCGAGTTACGTCCTGCGGATCGGAGGCCTCACCGTCCTCACCGACCCGGTCTGGTCGCGGCGGATCGTGGGAACCCCGGACCGGGTGACGCCCGTCGGCGTTGCCTGGGAAGACCTTCCGCCGGTCGACGCCGCGGTCATCAGCCACAACCACTACGACCACCTCGACGCTCCCACCCTGGACCGACTGCCGCGCGACACCCCGGTGTTCGTGCCGGCCGGTCTCGCCCGCTGGGTGCGCGGCCGGGGCTTCGAACGGGTCACCGAACTCGACTGGTGGGAAGCGGCGGAACTGATCGGCGAAGCAGGCCCGGTCCGCTTCGACTTCGTACCCTCCCACCACTGGAGCCGACGCGGCCTGACCGACACCTGCCGGAGCCTGTGGGGCGGCTGGGTCCTGACCGCGCCCGACGGCCGGCGCCTCTACTTCGCGGGGGACACCGGATACGGACACTGGTTCGGGGAGATCGGCGCCCGCTACCCCGGGATCGACGTCGCACTCCTGCCGATCGGCGCGTACGAGCCGCGCTGGATGCTGTCGCCCGTCCACACGTCTCCGGAGGAGGCCGTCCGCGCCTGCGCCGATCTCGGCGCGCGGATCATGTCGCCGATGCACTGGGCGACGTTCCTGCTCTCGGCCGAGCCGCCGCTGGAGCCCCTGCACCGGGTGCGGGCCGCGTGGGCGGAGGCGGGACGCCCCGCCGCGGACCTCTGGGACCTTCCCGTCGGCGGCTCCCGCGTACACCGCAGCGGCGACGGCCCGGACGGCTCGCCGACCGCATCCTCGTAGCGGGCCGAGGGAAGATGGCGGGTGCCCCCGCTGGACGAAGTCCAGGACCGCTCAACGGCTTTCCGTTCCGTCAGCCCGGTCTTGCGTCCGAACCCGCCAGCGACTGGGCGGAGATACCGAGGTCGGCGGGCTCCGCGGCCGCCGTGCACGGGCGGGCTGCGCCGTCCAGCACGGACCCCGTCGCCCGCTGGCGGCGGATGTGGCGGGTGCGTACGGCGGTGTACAGCGCGGCGGTGATGACGCTGGTGGCGCACCAGGCGCCGAGGACCACGACGATCGTGGTGAGGACGGCCACGAGGGCTCCTCGGGTGTGAGACGGAAGAGGCGGGACTGGCACGGCAGCGGTGTCGGCCGCTGTCACGGAGGAACGGGCGGCAGGGTGTTCGGCGGCGCAGTGGCCCCCGAGGCGCATCGCGGCGGTGACCGAGTGCCGAGATGAGCTGGGCTAGGGGTACTCACCGTGACCGACACGTACCCCAACGGCATGGACTTCACGCTGACCACCTCCGACGACTTCAAGCCGGTGACGGGAAACGTCGAGGGCGACAGTTGAGTTCGGCGGTACGCGGGTCCCGGCCGGGTGTGGTTCGGCCCGTTCCCCTCGGCGGGGTGGCAGGGTGGGGGTATGTGTGGTCGCTATGCCTCCTCCCGGGCCCCGGAGGACCTCGCGGGCCTCTTCGACGCCGAGCGGGATCCCGGCGCCGGGGAACTCGGGCCCTCGTGGAACGTGGCCCCGACCGATGACGTGTGGGCGGTTCTGGAGCGCGCCGACCGCGGTACCGGAGAGGTGGCGCGGCAGCTGCGGCCGGTGCGCTGGGGCCTGGTGCCGTCGTGGGCCAAGGACCCGGCCGTCGGCTCGCGGATGATCAACGCGAGGGTGGAGACCGTGCACGAGAAGCCGGCGTACCGGCGCGCGTTCACCCGGCGGCGGTGTCTGCTGCCCGCGGACGGCTTCTACGAGTGGGTCGCGGTGCCCGCCACCGGCTCGGCCAAGGCCTACAAGCAGCCGTACTTCATCCGCCCCGAGGACGCGGGGGTGATGGCCATGGCCGGGCTGTACGAGTTCTGGCGCGATCCGGGCGTCAAGGACGACGACGACCCGTCCGCGTGGCTGACCACGGCGACGATCATCACCACCGAGGCCACCGATCTGGCCGGCCGCGTCCACCCCCGCATGCCGCTGGCCCTCGACCCGGGGGACTACGACACCTGGCTCGATCCCGCCCACCAGGACACAGCCGATCTCCGTGCTCTCCTCCACACCCCGGCCGGAGGCCGTCTCGCGGTGACCGCGGTCTCGACCGCGGTCAACAGCGTCCGCAACAACGGGCCCCACCTCCTGGAACCCGCCACCCCGTGACGCCGGCCTCGGCGTGGCCGCCGGTGGCGGCGCAACCCGTGCCCCGCTCCGTCGTTCATCAGTGGCGTACGGCAGAAATCCATGCGGCGGGCGCGTGCGCCCTTGCTCCCGCGGCACCGGCGATCGGGCCCCCGACCACTTGGAGGAGACGACGTGCTTCGTGCGGCTGTGCACCGGATCGGACGGAGTCTCGCGGTCGCGGCCACCGTCGTGTGCGCCATCGGGGCCCTCGCCGCCGCTCCGGCCGGGGCCGATGTGGCGGGCCCGGTCTTCGACCGGGAGTTCGCGGACCCGGACATCGTGAAGGTGGGGAGTACCTACCACGCGTACGCGACGAATGAGGGCAGCAAGTACATTCAGCACACGACGTCCCAGGACCTGGCGCATTGGTCGATGGCCGGCTCCGACGCCTTGCCCGAAGTCGGGGGTTGGGCGGATCCGGACCACCGGCAGGTATGGGCGCCCGAGGTGTTCGACAACGGCCGCGGCTTCACCATGCACTACACCGCCCTCGACCGCGCGAGCGGCAGGCAGTGCATCGGCGTCGCCCTCTCCTCCTCCCCGGACGGACCGTTCCGGCCCGTCGGCGTCGGGCCGCTGGTCTGCCCGGCCGCCCAGGGCGGCGCCATCGATGCCGCGAGCTACACGGAGAACGGCGAGCGGTACCTGCTGTGGAAGAACGATGGCAACTGCTGCGAGATGGACACGTGGCTCCATCTCCAGGCCGTCTCCTGGGACGGTACCCGGACCACGGGTGAGCCTCTCCGACTCATCAAGCAGGACCGGGAGTGGGAGGGGCGAGTGGTCGAAGCCCCCACCCTCGTCAAGCGGGACGGCCGCTACGTGCTGTTCTACTCGGCCGACTTCTACGACGGCGACGGGTACAAGACCGGCTATGCGGTGGCGGCCAGCCTCACGGGCCCGTACACCAAGGCGGCCGCACCGCTGATGACCACGGCGTCCTTCAGCGGTGCGGTGCACGGTCCGGGGGGTCAGGACGTGGTGACGGGACCCGACGGACGGGACCGGATCGTCTTCCACGGCTGGCGCGACGGCGGTGTCCGACGACGCGTCATGTATGCGGCCGACCTGGGGTTCGCCGACGGCCTTCCGGTGGTCCGGGGCAGCAGAGTGGTCTACCAGGCAGAGAGCGCACGGGTGAACCGCGCGGTCGTCCGCGACGCCGTCGGCGCCCTCGACGGGAGGGCGGTCGGCTACATCGACCACGAAGACAGCTTCGCCGAATTCACCGTCTTCGCCGCCTCGGAAGGCCCCCACACCCTCTGGGCGCGATTCGCCAACGGCTCCCGGAACAGCGCCGACGGCCCGGCACCGGCCTCGCACCTCCTGACGGTCAACGGCCGGGCCGCGGGCGCCGTGAACTATCCGCACACCGGCTGGGACCGCTGGGACGAGTCGGCGGTGTCCGTCACCTTGCGCAAGGGCTGGAACGCCGTTCGTCTGTCCAAGGGCGAGCGCTATGCCGAGCTGGACTGCGTGGCGGTGGCCTGAGCCGCGTCAGCCCCACTTCTGCTGGTCCGAGCGGTTGCAGGGCACGGCGCGCAGCCCGGCGGTGCCGCCGTCGTCCAGGCAAGTCCCGGTGGTCTGGCTCCTGACCTGGACCGACTCGTCGGCCCACGACGTGAGGGACCACTTCTGGGACGAGGTCCTGCCGCAGGCCGCGGCGTGCAGCCCGGAGCCGCTGCTGTCCAGGCATGCCCCCGTGGCGTGGTTGCGCAGTTCGCTGGTGCCGTCGGGGTTCGGGTGAACGGTCCACCGCTGGTAGCTCATCCCGTTGGGCGCGAACGAGCGCAGTCCCTTGTCGAGGCTGTGGTCCAGGCAGTTGCCGGTGGCCCGGTTGACGAAGTTCCGGACCTCGTCGTGCGATGACGGACGGTGGTCCTGGGCGTTCTCGCCGTCCGCCGGTGCCGCCGCCGGATCCCGCGTGGACGCCGGGCTGCCCGGCAGTAGAACGGCCCAGGTCAGCGCGGCTCCGAGGACCAGGCCGACGAACACGCCGCCGACGGCCCCCGCGTGTCGGCCACGGATCCGGCCGACGCCCAACCGCTGCCATGGGCGCCACCATGACGGGGGCCCCTGTTCGGCTGCGGGCTTGCTGCTGCTGCCGCCGCCAGGCGGTTTGGGCTGGCACCGGTCCGCCGCTTTCCACAGCACCAGGTAGTCCGCCGGATCCGCGTCCAGCGCACGGCACAGATCGCGGACGGTGTCCCAAGGCGGGACCGTCTGGCCCAGTAGGTAACGCGACAGCGACGAGTCGCTGATCATCACTTCCGATTCGAGGGAACGCAGTGTGCGCCCCGAGCGCTGCTGCAGTTCCTTGAGCGCATCCGCCAGTTGCTTTCCCGCCCCGGCGTGCTGCCCGTCGACGCCTGCCATGTTCGCCCCTTCCGGCCGGCGCCACATGTGCTGCCCCGGCAGGCCGCGCTTGTCCCGGGATGGTCATGTCCCAGCAGGTCAGAACCCTAGGGATCCCGACATCGGTGAAGCAAACGGGACAGCCTTGCGACGCCCCGACGCGCCCCCACAAACTCGTCATCACCCCGCTCCGCAGCCCGTGCAGAGGCAGGAACACCTGCGTCGCACACGGTGACCCGGGAGGGATGACGGGTGAGGCCGACGGAACGCCTTTCCTCGGCCACCAGGGCTCTTTCGACCCCATCAGGGGTCTGCGGAGCCGTGCCCCGTCGCCCTCCCTCACGCGGGCCGGTGTCATTCCCTACGAGCAATCGGAGAACCGAGATGTCCAAGAACACCACCCGTCGCTGGAGCATGGCGGCGTTGACCGCCGTCGTCTGCGCAGGCTCGGCCGCGCTGACCGCCCCATCGGCACCCGCGGCGCAGCCCACGACGCCCCGGACGCCGACCGCCTCCTTCGAGAGCCGGTACGGCGAGGCCGTCCAGGCTGCTCCCCGCACCAGCCGTGCGCAGGTACTGGCGCGGGCGAAGACCTGGCTGACCGCCGACAACGGCCGTCCCGTGCCGTACAGCCAGAACAAGCGGTGGAAGGACGGCTACCGGCAGGACTGCTCCGGTTTCGTCTCCATGGCCTTGGGCCTGTCCAAGCCCGGACCCAACACCGTCGCCCTGAAGAAGGGCGCTTTCACGCGCCGGATCTCGATGAGCCAGCTCGCCCCCGGTGACCTGGTCATCAAGGCCGACAGCAACAGCGCCGACAAGCGCCACGTCGTCATCTTCGACGGCTGGGCCAACAGCGCCCACACCGTCTACAAGTCCTACGAGCAGGCCGGCGGCGTCGGAACCCGCTGGAAGCAGCACTCCTACGGAGTCAACGGGCGCGACGGCTACCACGCCTACCGCCCCGTCAACATCGTGGGCTGACCTCCCGCAGTCGCAGTCGCAGCCATCCCACTCCCGCGCCCCACCCCCCGCCCGCACCACCGCGGGCGGGGGGTGGGGCCCTCACCCGCACCGGATCACCCCCCGGTCACCGCGGACCAAGGAGCACACATGAACACCACTGCGTTCACGATCAAGTCCCGAGCAGCCCTGACGGGCATCCTGCTCGCCATCGGACTGGCCGCGGCCACCACGACGGCCGGTGCGGCGGTGCCGGCCGGCGCACTCGACAGCGTCCAGACCTTCCGCAACGGCGCGACATCGGTCTGCCTGGACGACAGCGATGCCGGCGTCCGCACTTACACCTGCCTGGGTAACGACCACCAGAAGTGGAACGTGCACCGGTGGGCCGACGGTACCCGTGAGCTCAGGAACCTCAAGACCGGACGCTGCCTCACCGACTTCCCGCGAGGCAGCGTCTCGGTCCATCCCTGTGACAAGGACAAGGACGAGAGCTGGATCGTCCACCGCTACCCGGACGGAGCCGTCGAGCTGAAGAACCAGGCAACCGGGCTGTGCCTGGACGACAGCTTCGAACACCACCTCCGCACCTTCCCATGCGGTACCCACAGCGCCAGGAGCCCGTTCCAGACCTGGCGCTAGCGTCCCAGGCTGCTGACCCGAGCCCGGCCCCCGACGGCTGCCGGGCTCGGGGCAGGCCTCGACCCGACGTCACCGCCATGGATCCGGCGATGTTGGATGGTGGCATGGTGAGACGGAAGAGGGAGAAGGACAAGCGGCCTCCCTTCGGCATGCCGAAGGGAATCGTCTTGCTTGCGACGCCGGACGGCTGGCGCCACAGCGTCCTCACGGTGGAAGACGGCATGCTCTGCGGCCGCCTCAGCGACGAGCTGCTCGACCCCGAGGCTGCCCTGGCCGCCGCCACGACGATGCTGAAGGAACTCGCGCGCGACTTCCACGACTCCGCCGTCGAAGTGACCTGGGATCCGCGTCAGGAGCCCTGGACCTGGACCGGCCACGTCGTCCCCGCCGACGGAAGCAGCTCGCCGATCGGCTCCCGGCTCAGATGATGTGGATGCGCTCCAGGGATCCGGCGGTGTCGCGGACCATCAGGTCGTGGCCCTTGGCGCGTTCCTGCTCGATGAAGCCGAGCAGGAGTACGGCCCGGTTGATCACGTCGGATTTGCTGACTCCCGTCGCGGCGGTCAGGTCGCCGACCACGGTGACGGCGGGAGGGCACAGGGTCACGGAGTACCGCTCGCTGTCGGGGTGGGAAGGGAGCTGATCCATGGCAATGCCTTTCTGTCGGCCGAATGTGCACCGAGTCTGCACCAGAAGCGTGCTGTTGTGCATCGAATATGCATCGCGCGCCCCGGGAGTCAGAGGGTTGGGGTGAACTGCGGAAGCGGGAGGGCGTCCTTGGGGCGCATGAGACGTTCTGCTGCGGCGAGGGCGCGCAGCAGCGGCAGACGGGCGAACGTGTCGCGGACGCGCCTGCCGGCGGCGGTCTTGGGGACCATGAGGCGGACGTTGACTCCGATCCGCTGCTTCTTGCGGACCAGGTCGCGGTGGGTGGCTTCGTAGCGGAGGAAGGCGGCCCGGTGGTCACCGCGTGCCGCGGCGAGTTCCCCGGCCAGCCGGTAGGCGCCGACGAGGGACAGTTCCGTGCCGGCGCCCGAGGCCGGGGAGGCGCACCAGGCGGCATCGCCCACCAGGGCCACCCGGCCCGTGGACCATGACTCCATGTGGACCTGGCTGAGCGCGTCGAAGTAGAAGTCGGGATCGTCCAGCGCCGTGGAGAGCAACTCCTTGATCCGCCAGGGGGACTCGCCCTCGAACGCCGCGCGCACCAGACGCTTGTGCTGTTCGACGTCCCGGTGGTCGTAGGCCAGGCGGCCGGAGCGGAAGATGAAGTACGCCTTGGCTCGGGCGTGGTTGCCGGAGCGGTAGACCCCGGCCATCTTGCCCGGCAGGTTGAACATCGTCACCCAACGGTCCTCGCCCAGGGCCGCGTCGGTGTCGGCGAAGGCGAAGTGGTGGTCCTTGTGCCGGATGAACTTCGCTTCGGGGCCGAAGGCCAGGCGGCGGACCGTGGAGTGCATGCCGTCGGCGCCGATGACCAGGTCGAAGCGGCGGGTGTCCGCGTGCTCGAAGGCGACCGTCACTCCGTCGTCGTCCTGCTCCAGTCGGCTGACGGAGTCGCCCCAGAGGTGTTCCACGCCCGCGTCGGTCGCCTGGTGGAGCAGCGCCACCAGGTCGCCGCGCATGATCTCGACCGCGTCGGCGTCCCGGGTGTCGATGCGGGCGAGGCCGCGGTCGTCGGCGTCGACGAACTTCTGGCCGAGCCGGGCGCCCCCCTCACGGTCGAGGCCATCGCCAAGAAGGCCGGCCTGGGCGCGGCGACCGTGGTTCGCGCCTTCGGCGGCAAGGACGCGCTGCTCGACGCCGCGGTCTCCGGCCTGCTCGAACCGGTGGTCCACCGCGCTGGGCAACTGCTGGACGAGACCCGCCCGGAACGGGCCCTGCGCACCTTCCTGACCGAACTGATCGCCTTCCAGTCCGCGCACCACGCCATCGGCGACCAGCTGGGCAGCCTGGAACTTCCCGCCACCACGGCCCTGCGGAAGGAACTGGTGCGGGCCGTGGAGGAAATGGTCGCCAGGGCGCAGCGCGACGGCGCGATCCGCGCCGACCTCGATCCCGCCGTCATCACCACCCTGATCGGCCAGACCGCCTATGCGATCGCCCGGGCGCAGGCCCAGCCCGCGTCCGAGGGACTTGCCGCCGCCTACATCACCGTCGTCATGGACGGGCTCCGCCCCGGGCAGCCCGGCCCTGGCGGCGACACGGGCCGGCTGCCGCCCAGCGCGCCGTGACCTCCCGAGTACGTTCGCCTGTCGCCGTCAGGGGCAGGTGTCATGATGCGGAGTCATGGGAACGAGGGATGACAGCGATGAGGCGTACGTAGTCGGCCTGTGCGACCAGGTGCTTGGCGAGACGGCCGTTGCGCAGCACAGGTTCGACTGGCTGGTCGGGGATCCTGGATCCGGCGGGCGGCGGGCCAGGCTGCCGGTCGATGCCTACTGGCCCGGGCATCAACTCGTGGTCGAGTACCGCGAGTTGCAGCACGATCAGCCGACGCCCCATTTCGACAAGCCTGACAGGCTCACGATCAGCGGGGTCCATCGGGGTGAGCAGCGGGCGCTGTACGACGCCAGGCGCGATGCGGAGATTCCCGCTCACGGTCTGCGGCTCGTCGTGCTCCGCCCGGCCGACCTTGACGCGGACGCCCGCGGGCGTCTGCGCCGCAACCAGAAAGCGGATCTGTCCGTACTGACGAAGATCCTGGCACGGGGCAGCGACGAGTGCCGGGTCACGGATGCGTTCCGGACCTGACTACTGGCCCAAGGCTGGACGCCGGTTGCCCCGACCGGACCGCTGGACCGACCTTGAAGCCGTGCGCGGCGACGAGCGATTGATCTGCGAGGCCAAGGGCCGGACCAGCGAGAAGGGCACCGACTCGGGTTCGAAGGTGATCCGGACGTCCGTGCGACGCCGATGAGTTGGTCGCGATCGCGGGTGGAGAAGACGAAAGGCAAGGAGGTGTAACCACTCCTTGCCACTCTCAACTTATAGCGCACCAGGGGGCTTGCGGCAAGGCCCCGGCCGTGGGGCAGAATCGCGGACCGAGGCCAGGACCTGCGAAAACGGGGGATTCACGAAGTGCATTTGTTGTTGTCGTTCTATGGGGTGCGCGGCGAGGCCGAGCCGGTGGCGGGACTCGCGTCGCGGTTGAGGCACCGGGCACCGGGGCGCCGAGGCGCGGGTGGGCGCGCTGCCGGGCTTCACGGGCGCGTCCCCGGATCGGGGCTGATGGCATGAACCACCTGACCACCAGCGCGTTCGACCTTCCCGACCACCTCTCACCCAAGGCCGCCCCGACGCTGATCGACGGCGACGAGCAGCACTTCGCGGCCATCGCCGAGTGCCTTGAGCAGTCGATCGCCGAAGTGTCCGACCGTCTCGATGCCGCGCGCCTGGCGCCCGGCGGCATCGGCCGGGAAGCGATGGACCGGGACGTGGAGATCCACCGGCTGACCGGTCGTCTGCGTGCCTTGCGCCGCTTCGGTCTGGACCTGTGCCTCGGACGCATCGTCGGCACGGACAGCTCCGAGCCCGTGTACATCGGACGACTCGGCCTCACCGACAGCGCGGGTCGCCGGCTGCTGCTCGACTGGCGTTCACCCGCGGCCGAGCCGTTCTTCGCGGCGACCCACGCCAACCCGATGGGTCTGGCAAGCCGCCGACGGTACCGCTGGACCCGCGGCCGGATCGGCGACTACTGGGACGAGGTGTTCACTTCGGACGGGCTCGAAGGGCACGCCGCGCTCGACGACCAGTCCGCCTTCATCGCCAGTCTGGGCAGCAACCGGTCGTCCCGGATGCGGGACGTGCTCGGCACCATCCAGGCCGATCAGGACGCCATCATCCGGGCGGGATCCCGCGGCGCCCTCGTCGTCGACGGCGGTCCGGGTACGGGCAAGACCGTCGTCGCTCTGCACCGCACCGCCCACCTCCTCTACTCCGATCCTCGCCTCGGTCACCGTCGCGGCGGCGTGCTGTTCGTCGGTCCGCACCGGCCCTACCTGGACTACGTCGCCGATGTCCTCCCCAGCCTCGGTGAGGAGGGCGTGCAGACCTGCATCCTGCGCGACCTCGTCGCCGAGGGAGCCGGAGCGGCGATCGAGCGCGACCCGGACGTGGCCTCGCTGAAGTCGTCCGCGGACATGGTGAAGGCGATCGAGCCGGCCGTCGGCATCTACGAAGAGCCGCCCACCAAGGGGATGACGGTCTCGACCCACTGGTCCGACATCTGGCTGAGCGCCGACGACTGGGCGGCGGCGTTCGAAGCGCCGGAACCCGGTACTCCGCACAATGAGGCGCGCGACCAGATCTGGGAGGAACTGGTCGCGATCCTGCTGGACAAGCACGACGGCGACGAGGTCTCGCCCGAGCTGTTCCACAGGTCGCTACGGCAGAACCGGGAGCTGGTCACGACCCTCGACCGCGCATGGCCGATGCTCGAAGCGACCGACCTCGTCGGAGACCTCTGGACCGTACCCGCCTACCTGCGCAAGTGCGCTCCCTGGCTCAGCCGCGACGAGGTCCGCAAGCTGCAGCGTGAGGAAGCCCAGGCCTGGACGGTGTCCGACCTGCCGCTCCTGGACGCGGCCCGGCAGCGGCTCGGTGATTCGGAGGCGTCGGCGCGAAAGCGTCGCCGGGACGCCTCTGTCGCGGCCGAACGCGAGCGCATGGCCGGCGTCATCGACAGCGTGCTCGCGGCCGATGCCGACGGTGAGGGCGCGGTGACGATGCTGCGGGGGAAGGACCTGCAGGACAGCCTGATCGACGAGACCGCACTGCCCGGCGCCGACCGGGACCTGCTCGCAGGCCCGTTCGCGCACATCGTCGTGGACGAGGCTCAGGAACTGACCGACGCGGAGTGGCAGATGCTGCTGCTCCGCTGCCCGTCCCGGAGCTTCACCATCGTCGGGGACCGGGCCCAGACCAGGCACGGGTTCACGGAGTCGTGGCGGGAACGGCTCGAACGGGTCGGGCTCGACCGGATCGACATGGCTTCCCTGAGCATCAACTACCGGACCCCGGAAGAGGTCATGGCGGAAGCCGAGCCGGTCATCCGAGCCGTGCTCCCGGACGCCAACGTGCCGGCCTCCATCCGCAGCAGCGGCGTCCCCGTCGTCCACGGATCCGTCTCGGATCTGGACTCGGTCCTCGACGCCTGGCTCGCCGCACATGCCGACGGGGTCGCCTGCGTCATCGGTACCGGTGACATCGGGGGTGGCACCTTCCCGGCTACGTCCCGGGTCCGGTCGCTGACCCCGGCACTGTCGAAGGGGCTCGAGTTCGACCTGGTCGTCCTCATCGACCCGGAGGCGTTCGGCGAGGGCGTCGGGGGAGCGGTCGACCGCTACGTCGCGATGACCCGCGCGACCCGGCAACTCGTCATCCTCACGAGCTCCTGACGCCGGCCGGCCGGGCGGTGGCGGCCGCCACCGCCCCGCCCCGGCCTCGGCGCATGGCCTCACCCGCCGGAGCGGCGAGTCGTACTACAACGACCTAAAATGACCCGGAAAGGTACACAAGGTATTCCGGCGGCTCCGAGGTGCCCCTATGGGCCGTGCGGCTGGCCTGGGAGGCGTGATGACCGTACCCCCCGACGCGGCACCGCAGCACACGCAGAACGATCCCGAGGACGCGCTCAAGCAGGTCGGCAGCTCCTGGCGCTGGGCGCTCGGCTTCGCCCTCGCGACCCTGATCCCAGGCATCCTGGTGCTCGTCTGGCCCGACGAGACGCTGCACATCCTGGCCGTGATCATCGGTCTGCAGCTCCTGGTCGCGGGTGTCTTCCGTTTCGTCACGGCCTTCTCGCACAGCAGCGACGGGGGCGGCAGCAGACTGGCGGGCGTCCTGATCGCGATGCTGGCGTTCCTGGCGGGCGTCCTGGTACTGCGGCATCCGATGCAGACGATCGGCGCGCTGTCCCTGATCGTCGGCGTGTTCTGGCTGCTGACGGGAGTGCTCACGGCGTACGTCGCGATCGCCGACCGCACGCTCGTGCATCGCGGCCTGCTCTTCGGCCTGGGCGCCCTCGGCACCGTCGCCGGCATCGTCGTACTCTGCTTCCCGGTGGACTCGGCCGTCGCTCTGACACGGCTGCTGGGACTGTGGCTCGTCCTGCTCGGCGTGTTCGAAGTGGTGATGGCCTTCGCACTGCGCTCCGCCACCCGCCCGTCGGCCGCCGCTCACGGCACAGTGGAGACATGAACGCAGACGACAGGAGCGCACTGGCCCGGGCACGCGCGGCGACCAGGCTTCCCGCCGGGGACCTGGACCGCGCGCGGCGCTTCTACTCCGAGAAGCTCGGTCTGGAGCCCGTCGACGAACGGCCCGGTGGACTGCTGTACCGGTGCGGAAGCGCGGAATTCGCGGTGTTCAAGTCGACGGGATCCTCGCCCGGCACCTTCACCCAGATGGGGTGGGAGGTCGACGACATCGAGGCGGTCGTGTCGGAGCTCGAACGGCGCGGCGTGGTGTTCGAGGAGGTCGACGTGCCCGGTTTCCGCACGAGGGGCGGGATCGCCGATATCGAAGGGAACTACCCGAGCAAGGGCGCCCGGGGTGAACGCGCCGTCTGGTTCCGGGACAGCGAGGGCAACCTGCTGGGCATCGGCGAACCGGTCGTCTGAGGAGCCGGCACCGGCGGGTCGGCGACATTCGTCATGGTCGCGTCACGGAACCGCCACAGCGCCGCAGCCTGGGAACCCGGGAGGGGCGCAGTGCCGTGTCCATGCGCGAGTGCCGGTGTGGGACCGGTCGTGAACCTCGGGGAGCGCCCAATGCAGTACACAGCAGGTGTCTGCCGGATCGCGGCAGCGCTGGTGACGGCGGCGGCTGTCACAGCCTTGACGGCGGGCTGCACGCCCACCGGCGACGACGGCGCGACGGCCAAGCCGTCGACGCCGCCCGCGGGCTCGGAGCCGGCGAAGCCGACGCCCACCGGGGGCTCGTCCTCCACCGGGGGCGGCACGGGCGGTACCGGCGGTACGGGCAGTACAGGCGGTACAGGCGGTACGGGCGGTACGGGTGGCGGGACGAAGGCGTGCAAGATCGACCAGATCAAGGCCTCGGATGCTCACCAGGCCGACGACCGGCCGCCGGGTACGGGAACGGGAGCTGCCATCGTGTCCGTCACCAACACCTCGAAGGCTCCCTGCACACTCAACGGATTCCCGACGGTCGCAGGAGCCGGGAACGGCTCGCCCGGCAAGAACCTGCCGCTGGCCGTCACCCAGAGCGGCTCGGCCTCGACGGTGACCCTGGCCCCGGGGGCCCGAGCCTGGACGAAGCTCACGTTCGTCAATGTCCAAGGCGAGGCGGACGGCTACTGCGTATCCGGCGCCACGCCCGCCAGCTTCCCGACCCTCGTCCTCGGTGTGCCGGGCGCGGGCTCGCATCAGATCGCCATGGATGACGGCGTCTTCGCCGAGTGCGACAACAAGGTGACCGTCACCGCGTTCTCGTCGACCAAGCCCTCCTGAACCCATGTGGCCGGCCGCCGCCGGGACTTCGGTCCCGGCGGCGGCCGTGCGTGTGCACCGTCGCCGACCGAGGGCGCCCGTCAGCAGGCTGCCCGCAGGGACCGCCAGGCCGTGTCGTCGAGGAAGTGCACGTCGTAGCGGTCCTGTTCGGGCAGAAGGCTCTCGAAGGAGTCCTGGCCGTGCTGGATGCGGCCGAGCGCGCGGAAGTAGCCGAAGCGGTCGACGCCGGGCGTCAGTACGGCGATCAGGTCGGCCGTGGAGCCCCGGGCCGCGCCGAACGCGTGCGGCATCCCCGGCGGGACGACGACCAGTCCGCCCTGCCCCACCGACGCCGTCTCCCCGTCCAGGAAGAACTCCACCGTGCCGTCCAGGACGTAGAACAGCTCGGACGACAGGTCGTGACGGTGTGGCCTGGCTCCGTCGGCCCCTTCACCGAGGGTCAGTCGGTTGGCTCCCAGCGCGCCGCCCGTCGCTCCGGCGTCCGCCAGCAGGCGGAAGCCTCCGCCGTGCGGCAGGGGGACGTGTTCGGCCTCCTCGCACCGCACGATCAGCGCGGGCGCGGCATCCGGGACTTCCTCGGACATCTGCTGGTCTCCTCTCGCGAACCGCTCGGTTCGGGTCCCATTCGATCCCGGGAAGAAGCGGTGCACCACAGGCGGTTGTCACCTGCAGAAATCACCGATCGAGATCAATCGGAGGGGCGCGTGGAGCTGCGGCAGCTGCAGTACTTCGTGGCCGTCGCCGAGGAGGGCGGCTTCAGCCGTGCCGCCGAGCGGCTCAGCATCGTCCAGTCGGCGGTGAGCGGGCAGATCCGCCGCCTCGAACGCGAACTCGGGATCGTGCTCTTCGAGCGGTCCACCCGGCGCGTGCACCTCTCGGGTGCCGGCGAGCGGTTGCTGCCGGAGGCGCGCGCCGTACTCGAGGCCGCGCACCGCACGCGCCAGGTGGCCGCCGAGATCGCCTCGGGCCACGACGGGGTCCTGCGGCTGGGCACCGTCCACGGCCCCGGCGACCGGGTCTACCGCCTCCTGCACGAGCTGACGGCCACCAGTCCCCGGCTCCAGGTCCGGCCGCGGCGCCTGCCCGTAGCGGAACGGCTGGCCGCCCTGCGTTCCGGCGAGCTGGACGCGGCTCTCGTACGGGGCCTGGACGCGGCACCGGGACTGGAGGTCCTGCCGGTGTGGAGCGACCCGCTGTACGTGGCCATGCCCGAGGGGCATCCGCTCGCGAACAGCCCCGTCCTGCACGTGGAGGAGCTGGCCGGCCTGCCCCTGCGGCTCGCTCCACGGGAGCACAACCCGCCGTTCCACGACCTGATCACCGACGCTGTGCGTGCCGTCGGAGCCGAGCCGCTCCTGGGTCCTTCGTTCACCACCTTCCAGGAGACGCTCACCGCCATCGGCGCCGGCACACCCTCCTGGACCGTGTTCTACGACGTGGTCGGGCTGCCCGCCGTCCACCAGGTGGCCCTGCGCCCGCTGGCCGAGCCCGCCCTCACCACCTCGCTCGCCGTACCGCCGGGCCCGCCCGGCCCCGTGCTGCGTCACCTGCTCGCCGCACTCGCCCGTACCTCCTGCCGGTGACCGAGGCCGGGCTGGCCGACTGGGTCCCGGCGCGTGCCCGGCAGCGGAGAGCCGCCGGCCCCGGTCGACCGACCAGAGCCGGCGGCTCTCCGTGACGACAGGCCCTAGAAGGCTGATGAAAATGTTGGGTTCTGGCCCCGCCGCGGGAGCGGCGGGGCAGACTCGTTTTCGTGGTTCAAGGGGAGTGGGTCGGGGAGACGGTCGGGCCGGATGTGTGGGCTACGTGCCGGGAGTTAATCCCGGTCGGGAGCGTGTTCGCGTTCCTGGCCGAGCACCGTGGGCAGCTATTTCCCGCGGTGATGTTCGAGGACATGTATCCGTCGGCGAACGGCCGTCCGTCAATGCCTCCGCAGGTTCTGGCCGCGGCGATCACTTTGCAGGCCCTGCATGGGATGTCGGACTTCGAGACGGTCCAGGAATTACGCTGTGACCTGCGGTGGAAGGCCGCGTGTGGGCTCGGCTTGCACGATATGGCGTTCGATCCTTCGCTGCTGGCCTACTTCCGCCGCCGCCTGGCCCGCTCGGCCCGCCCGAACCGGGTCTTCGAGGCGGTGCGCGAGGTCGTGAAGGCCACCGGCGTGCTGAAGGGAAAGCACCGGCGGGCACTGGACTCCACCGTCCTCGACGATGCGGTGGCCACCCAGGACACCGTCACCCAGCTGATTTCCGCCGTGCGGGCAGTGATCCGTGAGGTCCCCGGCGCCGGACCTGTCGCGGCCGTGCAGTGCACCGCCCACGACTACGGCGACCCGGGCAAACCGAGGATCGCCTGGAACGACCAGCAGGCCAGGGCGGATCTGGTGGACGCCCTCGTTGGTGACGCGCTGCGGCTGCTGGGCCACCTGCCCGAACAAGAACTCGGCGAGAAGGCCGCGAACGCGGCCGGCCTGCTGGCCCTGGTCGCAGGCCAGGACGTCGAACCGGCCCAGGAGTCCGACGGCCGTGACGGACGCTGGCGCATCACCCGGGGGACCGCACCCGACCGCGTGGTGTCCACGATTGATCCCGAGGCCCGGCACATCCACAAGAACCGAACCCGCCATCAGGAGGGCTTCCGTGCGCATGCCGTGTTCGAGCCCGAGGCGGGACTGTTCACCGAGGTCGCTCTCACCGCCGGCAGCGGAGCCGACAACCACGAGGCCGCCGTCGCCCCAGACCTCCTTGCCGACGAGGACCAGGAACTGACCGTCCTCGGCGACACGGCCTACGGCACCGGCGACCTCCGCCAGAGCCTCGAAGCCGACGGCCACACCCTGGTGATCAAGCCGCCGCCACTGCGGCAGGCAGTCCCCGGCGGATTCAGCACGGACGATTTCCAGGCCGATACCCAGGCCGGGACCGTCACCTGCCCGGCCGGCCACACCAAGCCCCTCGGCCGCCCCCTCGCAGGAGGCAACCGCCAGGCCCAGTTCAAGAAGCTCTGCCTCGATTGCCCTTTGCGCGACCGCTGCACCAGGTCCAAGACCGGACGCGTCTTCAGTGTCCATCCCCAGTACGACCTCCTCAAAGCCGCCCGGGACCAGGCCGCCACCAGCCAGGAATGGCAGGACGAATACCGCCGCTGGCGACCACCCGTCGAACGCGCCATCGCCTGGCTCGTCGCCAGAGGCAACCGCCGCGTCCCCTACCGCGGCGTCCTCAAGAACAACACCTGGCTCCACAATCGGGCAGCCGCCCTAAACCTCCGCCGCCTCATCAACCTCGGACTCACCCACACCGGCACCACCTGGGCCCTCACCCCCGCCACCACATAGACCCAGGGGCCACCCGGCCTACGGCCGGACAGCCCCACAACAAGATCTTCATCAGCCTTCTAGCGGCGCGCGTCCACCACCGCGAGGAGCTTCCCACTGGTCGGGCTGCGGTCCAGGGACGCGCCGTCCACGGCCTCGACCACCAGGTCCAGCAGACGCTCCGTCACCGCCGAGCGGAGCTCCGGGTAGCCGGCCAGGAAGACCTCCCGCAGCCGCTCCGGGTCCGTCGCCCCGGCCCGCTCCACCCGTACGGTCAGCCGCTCGCGTGCGTCCGCGGCGTCCAGCCGGATCTGCAGCTCGCCGCGGTGCCCGCCGCGTTCCTCCGCCAGCGCCAGGAAGCGGCGGTGATTGAGGAAGTACGTCGCCACCCGCATCACGTCACCGGTGCGCCCCCGCAGCTCGAAGCGGGGCGCGTGCCGGCCGCACGGGCAGCGGCCCGGGACCTCCCGGCCGAGGTCGCCTATCACGTACCGGCCCAGGTGCTGGCCGCGCCGGGCGTGCGTGGTGAAGACCAGCCGGCCCGTCTCGCCCGGGGCCACCGGCCGGTCCTCGGCCAGGTCCAGGATCTCCATCGTGTGGAGGTCGGCGTGCAGGTGGTGGACACCGCCGGAGCTTTCGGTGCACTGGTAGCCCAGCGGGCCGAGGTCCGTACTGCCGTACGTGATCGAGCGGACGGCCTCGATGCCGAACGTGTCCTTCAGCGTGCGCTGCTGCTCCTGCGTGAAGTGCTCGCCGCCGTAGAAGACCTTGCGCAGACCTCCGTACGCGCGCAGTGCGTCCGCCTCCGCGTGCAGCAGCTGCCACAGGTAGGAGGGCATGCCGAAGAGGGTGTCGGCCCCGTGGTCGATGATGGCCCGGGCCGTCGCCCGGTGGTCCGGTCCCGCGGACAGCGGCAGCTGCACCCCGCCGAGCCGTTCCAGTACGGAGAAGAAGCTGATGAAGCTGCCGTACATGCCGCCGCAGTAGAAGAGGTTGGCGGTGCGGTCCCCGACCGGGTCGTAGCCGGCGGCGAGCAGGCCGCGGGCGGCGGCGTGCATCTGGGTGTCGTAGTCGTCGTAACTGAAGATCGACAGGGCCGGCGCGCCGGTGCTGCCGCCGCTGCGGAAGTACAGCTCGGCATCGGCCCGCGCCACCTGTCGGGCCGACTCCTGCACGTCCTCCTTGCCCAGCAGCGGACCGGCGGGCTGCGGCAGCACGACGGGCCGGGCCAGGTCGTCGAGGCAGGAGGTGGTGGCGAAGCGGGCCGGGTCGGCCTGGACCGCGACACGGCGGCTGTAGCGCTGCAGGGCGTAGACGCCGTCGTGCGGCTCGCCCGCGTAGCTTTCCAGCATGGCGCCGACCGGCGTGACGCGGGTGACGCCCGCGGCCAGCGCGGTGCGGGAGAGCTCTGCGATGTCGGTCCGGCTGCCCGCGAGGCCCGCCGTCTGCAGATAGCGGCGCATCGGGCGCAGGGTGGCGATCAGCCGCTTGCGGGGCAGCGGCTTGACCCACACGCTGCGGTGCAGCGGCGAGGCGGTGAGCGGGGAGCGCGTGTCGGCCATGACCCGCCACGACCCGTCGGGCGCGGCGAACACCCGGGTCAGGCCCAGGTGTTCCTCCAGCCGGGCCACCAGCTCGGTGGTGGTCAGCTCGGCCTCCTCGGCGGGATCAGGCCCGCCCGCCCCGCCCGCCGACGCGGTGGTCACGGCCGGCGGCCGGGCCGCGAGGACCGCGGCGAGACGCTCGGCGAAGGCGAACACCTCGCCCTCGTCCTCGGTGTCGAGGTAGACCACCTGGGGGCTGGAACACGCCTGCTGCTCGTGCAGGCACACATCGTCCGCGAGGGCGTCGAGGGTGCCGGCATCGGACCAGGCGTCGCCCGTCAGGTACGCGAAGGAGATCCGGTGCCCCCACTCCACCAGTCGGCATCCGGACGGCACATGGGCCGCCACCCCTTCGACCGCGCCTTCTCCGCCCCATACGGCGACGGCGTCGGCGGGCGCGCACATCAGTCGCAGCCACTCCTGCCGGGACGAGGGGAAGCGCAGGACGACGATCCGCCCGGCCAGTGCGCCGCTGGGGTCCAGGGCCGCGAGCTCGGCCATCAGATGCTGGGTCAGGAGGGTGTCGGCGCTGCTGGTCTTGAGGATGTTGACGTTTCCGGCGAGCAGGCCCTCGACGATGCTCAGCGGCGCGACCGTCGCGGCGTTGCCCGGGGCGATGTGGGCGACCAGGCCCACGGGCGCCCACGCCTCGTAGACCGTCTCGCGCGGATCGGCCCGGTTCAGCCGCCCGGGAGTGGCGCTGCCGAGTTCCCGGCGCAGCTTGCGCGTCAGCTCGCGCCGGCCGAGGAGGCTGCCGAGCTCGGCCAGGACGGCCGGGTCCTCGCCCTCGGGCAGGTGCGCGGCGAGCCGGGCGCGTACCGGATGGGCCGGGTCGCGCAGGGCGGTGGCGAGGGCGTCGCAGGCGGCCAGGACGGTCTCGGTCTCCAGGACCGTGGCCAGCGCGGCCTCGACGGCCGCCGGCAGGTCGGCCAGGTGGCGCCCGGCCTCCTCGTCGCCGATGAAGGTGCCCTGCCAGTAGTGGGGTGCGGCGCCGTCGCCGCTGCCGTGCCGGTCGTTCGCGGCCTTGGTCTCCGTCACGGTCACGCCATGCCCTTCATCAGTTCCGCTGCGGCCACCGCGCAGCTGCGGTTGCGGCTCACCCCGGCACGGCCGTGGACGGTGAACCAGGGGGTCTCCAGCTCGCACCCGCAGGCGTCCCCCGGCTGGAGGGAGGCGAGGTCGCCCATGACCACGCTCTGCGCCGGCACCGAGGTGATGTACGGCGACACGAGGTGCAGATAGCCCCGCTCCCCGTACGGCACGGGTTCGAGCGTGCGGGTGGAGCGGATCGTCACCCGGGACCAGACGGGGGCGTGCAGCCGGTGGTGGTCGCACTCGATGTACGGGATGCAGTGCTCCACCGACCCGAAGGTGTCCCGGATCCGCTCACCCGGGATGCCGAGCTGCTCGGTGACGCGGGCGTACAGCTCCTCCTTGCCGATCCGCCGGTCGGCGTGCCCCTTCCAGCCTCCGCCGAGTACGACGAGGGAGCCCTCGGGCAGGCGCAGCGGAGGCAGCCCCATGGCCCGCATCCGTTCCAGGGTGAAGAAGAGGAAGGCCGGGAAGCCGAGGATGCGGACCGGGGCGTCCTCCCGCTCGAAGCGGCGCAGCGCGGCGATGCAGCCGAAGGGGTCGAACTCGTGGTCGCCGCCGGTGTTGCGCAGCGCGTACTCGACGCTGCGCGCCGGGGCGAAATCGCACAGGTAGTTGTCGGTGAAGGCGGTCCCCAGGTTCAGGGAGGGGGCCGGCTCATAGCTGTACAGGAGGTAGTTGACCTCCTGGTCGGGGGTGATCCAGCCGTTGCGCTCGAAGATCCGGGCGACCATGCGCTGGGCGGATCGGATGGTCCAGTGGTCGAAGAACATCTGCGACTTCTGGCCTGTGGTGCCGGAGGAGGTGAGGTGCAGCTCGACCTCCTCGCGGGGGATGGAGAGCACCTCGTGGCACTTGAAGAAGTTCGCGTGGACCAGGGGCGCCCGGTACGGCTCCGCCGGGGGAGTGGCCTCGTACAGGGAGCGGAAGAAGGAGGAACGCTCGGTGTGCCAGGCGTTGGTCTCCGCCATGGCGGCGGCGAACAGTTCGTCCTCCGCGGGCCCGCAGGCGTACGGGTCGGTCAGGTCGCACAGCTGTTGTACGTGCGGCAGGAGGGCCGGGTCGGGTACGGCGACCGGCGCGAGATGGGGGTTCACAGGGCAACCTCGGATGATGTGGGCAGGTGTGCCGACGCCCAGGCCGACACGTAGCAGTCCAGATAGGGCTGGAGGGGCGGTTCGACGGCGACGCCGCGGAAGTCGATCCGCTCGCTGGAACGGGACAGGACGGCGTAGTCGTGGAAGCCGTCGCCGTCCGCGCGCATCGCCGGGTAGAGAGCCCCGGCGACGAACCCCTGGGCCAGGAAGGCCGAGAGGGCCTCCTGGTGCGCGAGCGGCACCAGGGCCTCGACGTAGCCGGCGCCCGCGCGGGCCAGGGCCCGGGTGACGGGTTCGAGGTACGCGGCCGCGGCGGCCGGGTCGGGGTGGGCGGTCAACAGGGAGCAGTACCCTCCGGCGCGGTTGAGGTAGGCGTAGACCTCGAACCGGCCGTCTTCGGGAGTGAGCAGCACGTTCGGGGTGTGCAGCGGGTAGAACCAGCCCTCGGCGCCCGGGAACTGCTCGCGGAAGCGGCGGCGTACGAAGGCCGGCGCCTCGATCATCTCCAGTTGTTCGACGGCCCCTTGCGGCGCGGGTTCCGGGAGCGGGTCGGCGGCGGCCCGGACCCCGGGGTAGCCGATGCCGAGCGTGGCTTCGGCGGTGCGCAGCAACGGCAGCAGCGGGGCGGGCACTTCGGTGACGGGCATCCGGCGATCGAGCACACCGGTGGAGTGACGCGCGTAGAGTGCGAGGCTCTCGCGGCTGCGGAGATCGACCGCGTTGGGCAGGATGCCCAGCGGACGGAAGCCGTTGCGCGCCACGACGCGCTGCGGACCGGCGCTGACGGTGCGTACGGTCGCGTACACCGAGTCCAGTCGGCCCGTGTCCAGCATTCCGGCGCACAGTGCCTCGGTCAGGGCTGCGGCCAGGCCGGCGGAACGGTGCTCGGGATGTACGGCGATGCCTTCCAGGCGGCCGATGCGACTGCCCGCCTCACCGTGGATGGCGGCGGACGCGGTCAGGGCCCCGGTGTCGGCGCAGCGGCCGACGAGCCACAGGGAGTGCGGGTCCTCGATGAGCCGGGCCATTTCGGCCGGGTCCGTGCCGAGGGCCACGGGGTAGTGGGGCCCGTAGACGGCGTAGTAGAGCTGGCGCAATTCGGCGATGTCCGCGCAGGCGGCCGGGGTGATGACGGGATTCACCGCTCGCCTCCGACGGGTTCCGGGCCGCGGTCTGTATCCGTACCCGCATCCGCTGTGGGCGGCGCGGCCGTACGGGACCCGAGCAGGGCCAGCGCGCAGGCGGCGGGGACCAGGCCGACGCCCTGCACCAGGCACAGCGTCCGGGGCGAGAAGAAGTCGCCGGCGGAGCCGAACACCAGGGATGCCACCGGCAGGGAGGCGCCCAGTACGGCCTGCATCACGGCGAAGAACCCGGGCTTGTCCGCCGTAGGCACCAGCCGCTGGAAGAGGGCCACGAAGCGGACGCCGACGGCCCCGGCGCACCAGCCGGCCACGGCCAGGCAGCCCGCGACGACCGCACGGTGCGCGACCAGCCCGGGCAGTGCCAGGGCGAGGGCCATCAGGCCCAGGCAGTAGGCGCCGGCGACCGTGGGCCGTCCCGGCACGCGGGTGCCGGTGAAGGCGCCGATGAGGGTGCCGGCCCCCAGGGAGGCCTCCAGCAGTGCCACGGTGCCGCCACCGCCCTGGAGGACCGAGCGGGTGTAGAGGGGGATGACGACGAACACGGCGGTGGTGAAGAGGTTCGCCGCGGTGAAGCAGATCAGGATCCGCCGCACGTAGGGCAGTTCGTCCAGGATGCGGCGGAGCCCCCGCCGCCGGGGCACGGCTGCCGTCGGGTCGGATGCGGCGGTCGGGGCCGCGCGGAAGCGGGCGCTCGCGACGAGGACGGCGGCGCCGAGGTAGGCGGCCGCGCAGCCGACGGCCAGCCCGGCCACGCCAGCCCGGTCGACGGTGAGGGCTCCGAGCAGCGCTCCTCCGAGACCGGCCAGGGACTGGGTGGACAGCTCGAAGCCGGTGGCCGTCTCGATGTCGGCGTCGTCGACGAGTTCCGGCACCGAGGTGGTCAGGCAGGGGTCGAAGAACGCCTGGCAGGTGGCCAGGGCGAGAGCCGCGGCGTAGACGGCGGGGAGCGGCAGGCCGCCGCCGTACGCCCACAGCGCGAGGACGCCCGAGGCGGCCCCGGCCAGCCCGGCGGCGGTCCGCAGCACCGAGCGGTGGGCGAACCGGGCGACGGCCCCGGCCACGGCGGGCGCCAGCGCCACGGCGGGCAGCGTGCAGGCGGCCATGAACAGCCCGGAGGCCAGACCACGGGAGTCGTGCACGGCGTACGCGACGATCCACCAGGAGACACCGACCTGGAACATGCGGATGGCGGCCTGGGCGAGGACCTGGCCGAGCCACACGGCGCCGAAGGCGCGGTTGCGCAGGATCAGCGGAGCGCGCCGCCCGCCGGCCTCGGCGCGGGTCTCCGCGCCGGTCCCGGTCTCGGTCTCATGTACGGAAACGGGTGAGGCGGTCACGCGGTCGGCCTCTCGTCGAGGACCCGGACGAGCTTGCCCGAGCGCGGGTTGACGGTGAGGTCGCGGTGGCGCGCCCACTCCACGGACAGCGGGTGCACGAATCCGGCGCGCACGCTGTCCGGATACAGCGGCCGTACGGTCTCCAGCTCCGTGAGGACCGCCTTGGCCAGTGCCTCCCGGCCACCGTCGACCGCACCGGAGGTGTCGTCGCCGGGGGCCGTCGCCAGCCGCAGGACGAGCCCGTCGCGGCCGTCCCACCGGCGGACGACGAGCTGCATGCCGACCACGTGCCCCGCGGTGTCCGCGGAAGCCACGGCGTCCTGGGCGTCCTGGGTGTAGAGGGAGACGGGGCCGACCCGTACGCCCTCCTCGGCGCGGCCGAGGATCCGGAAGTGTCCGGGCCCGGTTCCGGTCCACTCGGCCCGGTCGCCGGCGGGGTACCGGATGATCGGCATGAGGCGGCGGAAGAGGCTGGTGACGACGACCCGGCCGGGCCGACCCGGTTCGGTGATGGGCTCATCGGTGGAGTCGTCGAGGATCTCGACGACCGAGTACGGGGTGAAGGCCCGGTGCACGCGGGTGTCGGTGCCGGGTACGGGGCGGCCGAGGAGGCCGGCGTCGACGCTTGCGTATCCGATGGAACGCGCCTCGGCGCGGGGGAACGCGGCGGCCAGCAAGCGCCGTTGGTCGTCGAAGAGGGCCTCGCCGCCGAAGAGGAGCAACTCCACCGAGTCGAGCCGGGCACCGGACGCGACGGCTTGTTCGGCGAGCCTGCACAGGGTGGTGGGCGTGCCGGCCAGTACCTGGGCGGCGAGATCGCGCAGTGTGGGGATCGTCGACTCCAGCGGCGCGCCGCCGCCGATGGGCAGGCGGACGTTGTCCACGGGCGCGTGGGTGAGCGAGTCGAGGACGAAGAGGAAGCTGGCGTACAGCTCCCCGGCGTAGAAGAGGTCGGCGACGCGGTGTCCCGGGCGCAGACCCGTGTCCACGAGTCCCTGGCCGAAGGAGGTGACGAAGGTGCGCCACTCGTCGCGCGTGTAGACGGAGAACTTGGGGGCCCCCGTGGTGCCGCCGGTCTTGTAGACCGTGGCCTCGCTGAGCGGGCCGGTCAGTACCCGGCTGCCATGAAGGGTGTTGGCCTCCCAGAACTCCTGCTGGTCGACCACCGGCAGGTCGGTGAGGCGGTCGGCGTGCGGCGAAAGGGGCGCGTAAAGGTCTTGGTAGAAGGGCGAGTTGTGGCGGGCGAAACGTATGAGGTCCGAGAGTTGCTGGGCGGACATGGGCCTTTGCCTTGGTGACGGGAAATGGGACGGGAGCCACGGCGGGGCGCGGCGAGTGAGAACTCAGCCGCGGGATCGACCGGTGTGAACGGGGGACCCCCCGGCGCCCCCGCCTCCTCGATGCACGCCGAAAGGTGACGTGCAGTCACAATCATGAAACATTGGCGTGCTTGTCACCAAATTGGCCAAGGATTTTCGGTCAGCGCGGCCATATTCACCAGTATTTCTGGTGTCCGCCGTGCCTTCCATCAAGAGGCGGCGGCCCCGGCGGCGGCCGCGTGCTCTTGCAGGCCAGGCGGCGGCTCGCCCGTGCCGGGTGAGACGGCTCACCGGCCTCACATTTCGTCGCGGTGTCTCGTCGATCATGGTGAGAGGAAGATCCGGACAAGCCAACAAGGGAGTCGTCGAGACCATGACCACCAGATCCGAGCCCGTGTCCGAACCCGAGTCCGAGCCCGTGTCCGAGTCCGATGCCGCGTCAGGACAGGGCCACCCCGATCCGAGTCTGAGCGCGATCATGAGCGAGCGCCGGCAGCTGATCAATCTCGCCTACCGGCTCCTCGGCTCCCTGGCCGAGGCGGAGGACGCCGTTCAGGAGACATACGTGCGCTGGTACGCCATGTCCCAGGAGCGGCAGGAGGCCATCGAGTCCCCAGGGGCCTGGCTGACGAAGGTGGCCGGTCGCATCTGCCTCGACCTGCTCGGCTCGGCGCGGGCGCGGCGCGAGAGCTACGTGGGCCAGTGGATCCCGGAGCCGCTGCCCGACCGTGCGGAATGGATGGGCGGGCGGCCGGGTGACAGCAGGGGTGCCCCGGCAGACCCGGCCGACCGGGTCACCCTGGACGAGTCGGTCGACATGGCCTTCCTCGTGGTGCTCGAATCGATGACCCCGGCCGAACGGGTCGCGTTCATCCTGCACGACGTCTTCCGGTACCCCTTCGCCGAAGTCGCCGGGATCGTCGGCCGCACCCCGGCGGCGTGCAGGCAGCTTGCGTCGTCGGCCCGCCGTCGCATCCGTGCGGCCCGGACCCCCGTGGCTCCGACGACCCGACAGGCCGGCGTCATCAGGGACTTCAAGCAGGCGTGGGAGGCCAAGGACATCGCCGCCCTCGTCGGCCTGCTCGACCCCGATGCCACGATGATCGCCGACGGCGGCGGCCGGGTCGGCGCGGTGCTCCACCCGGTGGCGGGCAGCGAGCGGATCGCCCGCTACATCGTCGAGATCGGCAGCAGGGCACCCGGCATGACGCTCCTGGAGCGTTCGGTCAACGGTCGGCCCGGCCTGGTGGCCCAGCGCGGCGGCGTCACCGTGACGGTGGCCGCGTTCGGCCTCGCGGACGGCCGGATCACGCACATCTGGGCGGTGCGCAACCCCGAGAAGCTCCGGCCGTGGACCGCGTAGCACGCCCCTGGAATCAGGCGGGGGTGAGCACCAGAGCGGTCGGTCCGCTGCCGACAGGGATGGTGCCGGTGACCGTTCCGGTGGCGGTCCGGACCACTGAGACGGTGCCGGACGCGGCGTTGGCGACGTACAGGGTGCATCACGACCGTGCCGGTGCCGGTGTCGACGACCGACACCGTGTCGGAGTGGAGGTTGGCGACGTAAACGAGGGCATCGGGCCGCGGGGACAGATCGGGCGCCGTCGTCCCGGCGGATGCGCCGGCCGGGTTTCCCGGTCCCATCAGCGCCGCTGTCACACAGAGCACCACGGCTGCTCGCCGCCCCATGTCCTGATTCCTCGTCATGGGGCCACGTTAGGGCTCCGGAGCGGAGGGCTACGTGAGGCTCACGCTCAGACTGACCGAACGGCGCACCGTCCACCGGGCCGCCTACGACGACTCCGTCTACACCGGCCGCACCGGCCGCACCCTGGGCAATCTCACCCAGGGCACAACGGCGCCCTGCTCCGACAACAACGACTGCGCCGCCGACCCGTTGGCCGGGCTGCGTATACCAGCGGAACACCGTCGAGCGGTGCATCAACCGGCTCAAGCAGTGGCGCGGCCTGGCCACACGAACCGACCAGCTCGCCATCGCCTACCAGACCGCACTCCGCCTCGCCGGCATCCTCATCCGGACCCGACGCTGACCAAAGAGACAGAACCCAGAGCCGACCTGAGGGTGGGTAAGGCTCAGGCGATTCCCACGGTGTACGCGGCACGGTAGCCGTCGCCGTCGGGTGAGAGGGCCAGCGTCATGGCGGCGCCGGCGGCCCTGTAGCGGCTGTCCCGACGGTTGGGGTGCTCCGGTGCGGGGCGGCGCGCGTAGGGCTGGAGCGCGTACACCTTCAGCAGGAGGTCCTCGGGGAAGAAGAACTGAGAGGTCGTCTCGGTACGGGTGTCTGGGTGTACCTTGAAGTGGATGTGCGGCGCCAGTCCCGCGTACCAGCCGGGCACGATCGTCCGGAACACGCATCGGCCGGCGCCGTCGGTGACTTGCGTGCCGCGCAGGAACGTGGACCCGCCGGTGGAGTAGGCGCCGGAGGCGTCGGCATGCCACACATCGACGCCGGCGGCGGCGAGCGGTCGGCAGCCCGCTGACACCCGGACCACCGTCAGGTCCAGCCGGAACGGCACCCCGCTCCGGCCCTCGGTGATGTCCGACCGGACCCGGTCCAGGTCCACGTAGTACGGGCCCGCGCCCGCTTCGGTGGTGAGGACGCAGGCCGGGCCGCTGCTGCCGCTGCCCGACGGCCGGGGGGGCGAGGCCGACGGTTGTCCCGCCGCACCCCGGGTCCCGGCCGGGCCGGAGCAGCCCGCGGTCAGTAGCGCGGCCCCGGCGGATCCTGCAGCCAGCAGAACAGTACGACGGCTGGTCCGGGAGGCGTCTTTCTCGGACATGCGAACCCCTCACAGGTGCCCTGGGAGCCGTCACGCGCGGACGGCTGCACACTGCGCCCCACCGTGCCGGACGGCAGAGTTCCGGGTCGGCACCGACACACCCACGCCCGTCGTCGTCACACCTCGTCGCCCCGCCCGCGTACCCCCGATCAGCCTCTGGTGAGGCAGAAGGGGTGCCCGGCAGGATCGGTGAGGACCCGCCACCTGTCCTCGTGGGGTTGATGGTCCGGCTTGCCCGCGCCCAGCTCCAGCAGGCGGGCCTGGGCCTCGTCCAGGTCCGCGACGTCGAAGCAGAGGTGCAGCTGCTGGGGAACGGTCTGATCGGGCCAGGTCGGAGCCCGGTGGCCGTCGACCCGTTGGAAGCCGATGAGGAGTCCGTCCCCACGTTGGAGGCCAGCGAAGTCCGCGTCCGACTTCGGGTGCGGTTCCAGGCCCGTGGCCTGCTGGTAGAACGCCGCCAGAGCCAGCGGATCAGGGCAGTCGAGTGTTATCGCACTCAATTTCATCTCCGGGAACACGGCACCTCCAGGCCGATCGTGGACGTGATCCACACCCTAGGCGCACGGCCCGGGCGGTCCACGGTCCTGGATCTTCAAAGCCGTGGGCTGCCCGGGCGCTCGCAGGTGTCAGGCGCCGAGCGCGGCGAAGAAGGTGCGGACGTCGGTGACGAACGCCTCGGGCTGTTCCAGTGCGAGGAAGTTGCCGCCGCGCTCCAGCTCGCTCCAGTGGGTGATGTTGTGGTCCCGCTCGGCGAAGCGGCGGATGGCGATGTCGGTGTGCAGGGCGACGGCCACGCCGGTCGGGACGGTGCCGCGGGCTTTCGGGGCCCAGGCGGCCGGGTCGTGGCCCGCCTCGTAGTACAGGTTCGCCGAGGAGCCGGCCGTGCCGGTGAACCAGTAGACGCTGATGTTGGTCAGCAGGCGGTCGCGGCCCACGGCGTCCTCGGGGAGCTCGGCGGCGGGGTCGGTCCATTCCTTGAACTTCTCCGCGATCCACGCGAGCTGGCCGACCGGCGAGTCGTGCAGCCCGTAGGCGAGGGTCTGGGGGCGAGTGGACTGGATGGCGTTGAAGCCCATCTTGTCCTGCTGGAAATCCTCCAGCCGGGCCAGCCGCTCCTGCTCGGACGCGGTCAGCCCCTCGAACTCGGCAGGATCCCCGGAGGGGAAGGTGATCAGGCCGTTGACGTGGACGCCGACGACCCGGTCGGGCGCCTGGCGCCCCATCTCGGCGGCGATCCAGGCGCCGCCGCCCGTTCCCTGGACACCGTAGGAGCCGTAGCCGAGCCGGCCCATCAGCTCGACGAACGCGCCCGCGATGCGGCCGGTGTTCCAGCCGGCCTCGCCGAGCGGCCCGGAGAAGCCGGTACCGGGCGTGGAGGTCACGATGACGTGGAAGTCCTCCGCGAGCGGCCGGATGACCTCGACGAACTGCACGAACGAGCAGGGCCAGTCGTGCAGCAGGAGCAGTGGGACGGCTGCCGGGTTCTGCGAGCGGACGTGGAGGAAGTGGATGTTCTGGCCGTCGATCCCGGTGGTGAACTGGGGGAACTCGTTGAGCTCCGCCTCCGCCTTGCGCCAGTCGAAACCGTCGGCCCAGTACGCGGCCAGGGCCTTGAGGTAGTCGGTGGGAACACCCCGGCTCCAGCCGGCGCCGGGGATCTCGCTGCCCCAGCGGGTACGCGCCAGCCGGTGGCGCAGGTCGTCGAGCACGTCCTGCGGGACATCGATGCGGAACGGGTGGATCCGGGCGTCGGCGTTGCTGCTGCTCTCCATGGGTAAGACAGTATTCTCGATATAGGCACGCTGCGTTCCTAATGGCACAACAGGCTGGTCCTCATGCTCGATACCTCCGCACGGTTGCTGCGCCTGCTCTCTCTGTTGCAGACCCCGAAGGCCTGGCCGGGATCCGAACTCGCCGAGCGCCTCGGGGTGAGCGGCCGTACCGTCCGCAACGACGTCGAACGACTGCGCGAGCTCGGCTATCCCGTGGACGCCACGCGGGGAGCCACCGGCGGCTACCGGCTCGGCGCCGGGGCGGCGATGCCCCCGCTGCTGCTCGACGACGAGGAGGCCGTCGCGGTGACGATCGCGCTGCGCACCGCCGCGCAGGGCGCCGTTCCCGGCGCCGAGGAAACCTCGCTGCGGGCGCTGGCCAAGCTGGAGCAGGTGCTGCCCTCGCGGCTGCGCCGCCGAGTGCGGACCCTCACGGCGTACACCGTGGCCGTGCCCGCGGACCGTCCGGTGCCGACCGTCTCCGCCGACGTGCTGACCACCTTGGTATCCGCCTGCCGCGACCAGGAACGACTGCGCTTCGACTACCTGGACCACACAGGCTCGCCGACCCGCCGGGTGGTGGAGCCGTACCGGGCGGTGAACTGGGGGCGGCGCTGGTACCTGGTGGCGTGGGACGTCGAGCGCGAGGACTGGCGTACCTTCAGGGTCGACCGGATCCAGCCCCGTACCCCGACCGGACCGCGTTTCACCCCACGCGAACTGCCCGGCGGCGACATCTCCGCATACGTCTCCCGACGCGTGTCCAGCGCGGCCTGGCGCTACTGCGCGCGGGTGACCGTCCATGCCCCGGCGACGGCGGTGATCGAGCGGATCAACCCCGCGGTCGGCACGGTCGAAGCCCTCGACGCCGACAGCTGCGTCCTGGTCACCGGTGCCGATACGGTGCAGACCCTCGCCGCCTACCTGGGCGTGCTCGACTTCGACTTCGACGTCACCGAACCCGAGGAACTGGTCACCCACCTCCGCCGGCTGGCCGACCGCTACGCCCGCTCCACGCCGCCTGCCCCCTGAGACGCAAAGGCCCGCCGGGCAGCTGGGGCCGCCGGGGGCCGGTGGGCGGGAGCTGGGCCATGTCCGGGTTTCGTCGGCGCCAGTCCGCGTAGACCGGGGCGGCGGCGCACGCGTCCAGGTAACCGGCCGCCACCGTGTGCAGGATGTCGTCGCCGTGGGGGGCCAGCGGGCCGTCGCGGTGCCAGGCCAGGACGTGGCGGTACCAGAGCGGGTTTCCCGCGAGGGGACGGACGGCGACACCGGGGGTCTGCGCGAAGGTGGCCTGGCAGAGGCTGACGGCCAGGCCCGCGCGGACCAGTTCGACCAGCTGGCGTCCCTCGGCCTCGTGCGGGGCGGAGGGGCGGCGGCCGGTCAGCGCGCACACGGAGGACCAGTATTCGCGGGTGCGGTCGCCGTCGGGCCGGGGCATCGCCCAGTCGTGGTCGGCGAGTTCGGTCAGGGACACGGCCTCCTGGCCGGCCAGCGGGTGGGTCGCGGGCAGCAGGGCGAAGACGGGCTCGGTGACCAGAGGTGTGAGGATCACCCCGTCGCGCGGCGGCAGGACCTGCTCCGGGTGGTCGCCGAGGACCGCCGCCTCCAGGCGGCCGGCGGATAGGTCGTCCAGGAGCGTGACGGGGGAGTAGTGGCACCGGGACGTCACCTCGGCCTCGGGCAGCAACGACCCTATGGCCAGGACGAGGTGGCCGATCAGGGGAGCACCGACCGATCCGACGCGGACCCGGTCCGGGGACGCCAGGTGGCGGGCCGCGCGGGCGGTATCGGCGAGCAGCGCGTCGACACCCGGTAGGACGGCGTGGGCCCGGGCCAGCACCAGCTCACCGAAGGCCGTGGGCGTGGCTCCGGAACGCCGCCGGTCGAAGAGGACACCGCCGAGCATCGACTCGATGCGGCGCAACTGTGTGCTGAGGCCCGGCTGTGTCATGGACAGCGCGGCGGCGGCCCGGGTGAGGCTGCCTGCCTCGGCGATCGCACACACCACACGCAGGTGCCGTACCTCCAGTTCCATGCCGCGCATGTTATGGAGCGACGACGGCTTTCGGACAGGAGCTGACCTCTGGCAGTCCTATGTGAAATGTCACACATGGTGATGGGTGGCGCCGTGTGATGTGGGGTCAATTTCCGTCCTTCGCCGGGTCCTTGAGCCCGATCGTGGCGTAGTCGAGCTGCCCGCCGAAGGACGTGTGGCCGAAGGCGCCGGCGATGTTGGTGCCGAGGAGCAACGGCATGCGCTCGATGACGGCGGGCGCCGTAGGGGCCTTGGCGAGGATCTCCCCGTCCAACTGCCGCCACGCCGTGTTGGCCTGCGCGGCGTCGGTCATGTCGGCGATCTCGTCCATCCGCTTCATCGTCGGCTCGTCGCGGAAGAGCGAGTGATTGCCGGAGTTCCCCTTCTCCTTGATGTAGCGGCCGTCGAAGAGGAAGGGCAGGAAGGTGGAGCCGGAGGGGTAGTCGGGGCACCAGCCGGTGTAGACGAGGTCGGTGCGGTTCTTGGTGTCACCGATGGTGTCGTAGAAGGCCGACGGGTCGACGGCGTCGATCGTGACCTTGATCCCCGCCCGGCCCAGGGACTGCTGGATCGCTTCGGCAACGCCCTTGTCCCCGTTGGAGACGGTGATGGTGGTCGTGAGCCCGTCCGGCTTGCCGGCCTCCTTCAGGAGCTGTTTCGCCTTCTCCACGTCACCCGTGGCCGGGATCCCCAGGGTGTCGGGCTGCTTGCCGCCGAAGAGGGAGCCGGGCATGAGCGCCGTGGCGGGGTCGTTGAGGGCCGGGCCGCCCGAGGCGGTCAGTACCGCTTCGCGGTCCAGGGCGTACTGCACGGCCTGCCGCACCTTGACGTTGTCGAAGGGGGCGCGACCGGTGTGCATCTGCACCATCTTGGTGCAGTTGGTGGACTCGGCCAGCAGTCGCGCCCTGACGTCGGCCTTGGTCAGCACCTTGGGGGTGCTCTCCGGACGCAGCTTGCCCCAGGGGACGGCCGAGGCGTCCGCGCCCTCCGAGGCGATGAGCCGGTCGTCGATCTGGTTGGCCCTGAGCCCCATCACCACGACCAGCTTGTCCGGGTAGGCCTTGCGCACGGTGTCCGTCGCCGGGTCCCAGTGGGGGTTGCGGACCAGCACCAGCCGCTTGTCCCGGTCGTACGACTCGATCTTGTAGGGGCCCGAGGAGAACGGGCGGCTGTCGTACTGGGGGCCCTTGTCCTGGGCGCTGGGCACCGGGGCGAAGGTGGGCAGGACGGTGGCGTTGGGGAATTCCGCGAAGGGCTTGCGGAGTTCGAAGACGATCGTGCGGTCGTCGGGGGTCTTCACGGAGTCAAGGTGCTGCCCCTGGGCGGGGCCCCGGTAGCCCTCGGCGCCGGCCAGGTAGCGGGCGGCGTAGTCCGGGCCGCCGGGCAGGTCGGGGGAGAAGGACCGCTCCACGTTGTACTTCACGTCCTGGGCGGTGATCGGGGTGCCGTCCTCATAGGTGAGGCCCCTCTTGAGCGTGAAGGTCCATGTGCTGGCGTCGTTGGAGGAGACGCCGAGGTCCTCGGCGAGGTCGGGGACGAGCTCTCCGCCCGCCGCGCCCGGTTGCGCCTTGTACGTCACCAGCGTGCGGTAGAGCAGCCGGGTGCCGAAGTCGAGATCGCCGATCACCCAGTTGCGGGCCGGGTCGAGGTGGGTGAAGTCCTGGTTGGACAGGACCGTCAGCGTGCCGCCCTTGCGCGGGGTGCCGCCGACCGTGGCCCCCGCGTTGGCGAGTGCGGGGCTCTTCGAGTCCTTGCCCTGCTGGCCGCCGCCGGAGTGGCCGCCGTTGGAACAGCCGGCCATGCCGAGGGCGACGGTCGCCGCCAGGGCGGTGGCGACGGCGTGGAGAGTGCGCTTGTTCATCAATGGTCACTCCGTGAACAGTCGGGCGGCCGAAGGAGGCTGGCTGCAATGTGACCGATAACATAGTTATGTGAAATGGCACCCACAACTGTCGGTCCTCCATAGCACGGAGTTATGGACAACCGGGGGCTCCACGGCCGTCGTTGGCCGCGCCATGCTGTAGCGCAATGTCACACGTCACTGTGCGGCCAGGTGGTCAGGCAGCCACGGGGCCGCGAAAGGGACCCATGAACCCTGCGTACGCGACCGTCGACCACCTCTTCACCGTCCCCCTGGACCACGCGGCCCCACACGGTCCCACCATCCAGATCTTCGCCCGCGAGGTCGCCGATGCGCGCCGGGCAGGCGGGCGGCTGCCCTGGCTGCTCTATCTGCAGGGCGGCCCCGGCGGCAAGTCGCCCAGGCCGTCGGCGGGTTCACCGGGCTGGCTGCCCCAGGCCCTGAAGACCCACCGCGTCCTCCTCCTCGATCAGCGCGGCACGGGCCGCTCCACCCCCCTCACCGCCCGGGCGGCCTCCCGCTTCGCCTCACCGGCCGGGCTGGCCGGCCATCTCGGCCACTTCCGCGCCGACTCGGTCGTCGCGGACGCCGAACTGATCCGCCGACAGCTGTGCGGCGACGAACCCTGGGAGACCCTCGGCCAGAGCTACGGCGGCTTCATCACCCTCACCTACCTCTCCCGGGCCCCCGACGGACTACGGGCGTGCTACGTGACCGGCGGCCTGCCCGGCCTCTCGGCCACCGCCGACGACGTCTACGCCCGCACCTACCCCCGGGTGCGGGACCGCGTCCTCGACTTCTACGCCCGCTACCCCGACGACGCCGCCCGGCTGCGCGAGATCGCCCGCCTCCTGACCGCCACCGAGGTGCGCCTGCCCGACGGGGACCGGCTCACCCCCAACCGCCTGCGCACGCTCGGCCTCGCCCTCGGCATGGGCGACGGCTTCGAGCGGCTCCACTGGCTTCTCGACGAATCCCTCGACGAGGAGGCGAAGCCGACCGACACGTTCCTGCACCAGGTGATGGCACTGACCGGCTTCACCGACAATCCGCTCTTCGCCGTCATGCAGGAGACCCTGTACGGCCAGGGCGCGGGGCCGACGGGCTGGGCGGCGTCCAGAGCCCTGTCGGCCTTCCCCGAGTTCGCCGAGGACGCCGACCCCCTCCTGCTCACCGGAGAAATGATCTACCCCTGGATGTTCCGCGAGATCCGGGGCCTGCGCCCCTTCGCCGAGGCCGCCGAACTGCTCGCCGAACGCCCCGACTGGCCACCGCTGTACGACCCCGACCGCCTCGCCGCCAACCGGGTCCCGCTCGCCGCGGTCGTCTACCACGACGACATGTACGTGGACGCCGGGCTCTCCCTGGGCACCGCGAGAGAGGTCGGCGCCACCCGGGTGTGGGTCACCAACGAATGGGAGCACGACGGCGTCACCGCCTCCGGCGGCCGCGTGCTCTCCCGCCTGATGGACCTGGCCGCGGGCCGCGCGTAGCGACGCGCGCCAAGGACCCCGTACCCCTCAACCTGCCTCCGACGGGAGAGACATGACCACCCCGCTCCGCCGCCTGCGGCCGCTCGCCGCGACCGTCGTTCTCGTCTCCTGCCTGGCCGCCCCCACCGCGGCCGCGGCCCCCGGCTCACCGCCCCCCGCCGCCCGCTGCGCCCTCCCCGGCCGGACCGGCTGGACGGACGAGGGCCACGACACCGACCGGACCCAGTTCCAGCCCGCCACCGGAACCCGCCGCGTCCTGACGCTGTACGTGGACTTCCCCGACGCCCCGGCCGCCGACTCCACCGAGCCGTACGCCGCTGCGCTCGCCCCGGCCGCCGACTGGATGGGCCGCGCGAGCCACGGTCGTCTGCGAGTCGACAACACCCCGCTGCACCGCTGGATCCGGATGCCCGCCGACTCCACCTCCTACGGCTTCGCGCGCGGCCTCACCTTCGAGGCCCACGAGAAGTACCTGCGCGACGCGATCACGGCCGCCGACCCTTACGCGGACTTCTCCCGCTACGACATGGTCTACGTCGTCCCCGCCAGGACGGCGACCGCCATCCCCTTCTCGCCGACCTACCTGTACGACCCGGCGGGCCCCGGCATCACCGCCGACGGCACCCGCCTCAAATGGGCCGTCACCTTCGGACAGGACATGTGGCGCTGGGGCCACAAGGTCGCTGCCCACGAGACCGCCCACACCTTCGGGCTGCCCGACCTGTACTCGTTCACCGGAGCCACCCACCAGTACGTGGGCGGCTGGGACGTCATGGGCGACATCGCGGGCCACGCCCCGCAGTACCTCGGCTGGCACTCCTGGAAGCTCGGCTGGACCCGAGACGACCAGGTGGCCTGCCTGCCCGGCTCCGGCCGCCGTACGGTGTCGCTGACCCCGGTGGAACGTCCCGGCGGAACCAGGATCGCCGTGCTGCGGACCGGTGAGACGACGGCCTACGTGGCGGAGTCACGCCGCGCCCAGGGAAACGACGCGACCGCCTGCTCCGCCGGCGTCCTCATTTACAAGGTCGACTCCGCCGTCCGGACCGGTGAGGGCCCGGTGCGGGTCATGAACGCGCCCCCGGCCCGAACCACGACCCCGACCACCGGCTGCACCCCGACGGACCTGGCCGCGTACGCACCCGGACAGACCTTCACCGATCCCGCGACCGGCGTGCGCATCGACGTCCTCGCGGGCGGACGGATGGGAGACACGGTACGGATGAGCAGACGGTGACTCCGGCGGGCCGCACGGGTCGCGGCTCAGCGGCGGTGGATCCGGTCGACGCCGTACCACTTCGACACGCAGGCGGCGACCCAGTCCCGCTCGTAGCTGCCGGTGAAGAAGGGCTCGGCGAGACCGCCGATGTACAGGGGCCGGTAGCCCACGTCCGTGGCGCCCCGTGCGGCCTCGCTCCGGATGCGGGAGTTCTGGGCGTCCCAGGCCACGGAACGGGCGACCGTCGTGGTCGTGAGCTGCTGGACGTTCGGGACGAGCGCGGCCACCGAGGCCAGCGTCAGGCAGCCCGCCGCCACGGCGCCGGCCGCGAGGACCGGGCCGGCGGCGCGGCGGCCCGAGAGCCACCGGCCGCCCCACGCGCCCAGCAGTGCGCCGTACCCGCAGAGCGCCAGTTCCATCGGCACGAGAAAGCTCGTCCAGCTGCGGGCGTACGTCCACCCGCTCGGGCCGTAGCCGCTGCGCAGGCCCACCACCACCGCGAACGAACCCAGCACCACCACGGGCACCGGGAGCAGGAGCAGGGCGATCAGCACCTTGCGCGGGACGGTCCGCCGCGGCTCCCGCCTCCCGGGCGTGGGCCCGCGCAGCCCGGTCGCCAGGCCCAGCAGGACGCCGACCGCGGCGGCTCCCAGGTAGGCCCACTGGCCGGTGACGGAGTCCCACATGCGCAGCCAGTCCTCGTAGGCGCCCCCGAGTTCTGCCGCGGAGAGCACGGACTCCTTGTCGGGCTGCTGCGCCCGGCGCCACCGGGCGCCGGGGGAGGTGTAGAGCACGACCAGACCGCAGAGGAGGCCGGAGCACCAGAGCAGGCACCAGGTGAACGGATGCCAGCTCCGCGCCAGGCCGAGGCGGGGCACGGACAGCAGCCCGACCGCGGCGGCGAGCAGCCCGCTGACGAGCGCGAACGGCTCGCTCAGGGTGCCGAGCGCGAAGCCGATGAGGAACGCCGAGGTGAAGCCGGCCACCCGGACGGCGGCACGGGGATGGCGGACGGTCCGGACGGCCAGCAGGAACGCCCACAGGCCGATGACGCTCGGAAGGGTGTGGGAGATCGTGGCGGGGGCCCACAGCAGTACCTGATAGCTGCGGGTGCCCGCGAAGTAGAGCAGCGCCTGGACGGCCAGGGCGCAAGCGGTCAGCACCAGCACAGGGGGCCTGCCGCCGAGGAACCGGATGAAATGACACCCCAGCAGGACCAGCCCGGCGGTGAAGGCGACGGCTATGACCGTCGGCAGGATCTTGGTCCCGGCCAGTCCGTCGCCGTAGACGACACCGCTCAGGAAGGCGTTGGCGATCCTGCCGTTCTGGGTCATGTAGAAATCGGACGTGATGCCGAGGATCCCCAGATCGCGGGCCTTCCACGCGGCACACCAGTCGTCGGAAGCGGGCCGTACGTAGAGACCGAGGAAGCATCCGACGGCGACCAGGGCTCCGGCCGCCGCGACGAGCGTCGCCCCGGCCGCCGGGAGGAGCCCGCGCGGGAGGGGGCGGCGGCCGGTTCCCTGGCCCACCGCGGAGGAAGGGGTCCGGACGTCCTCGCCCCGGGCCGCAGCAGCGTTCATTCACCACCCCTTCGCAGCGGGGCCGGCCGGTGAGTCGGCCGATGCGCCCGCCGACTGCGGCGACCGCACGGCCCGCGAACACCCATGATGGGCACGGTTCGCGGCCACCGGCATCCCGGGCGGGCCAGGACGGGCACGCGGCCACGAAGCCCTCGGCACCCCTCGTTCACCCGGGCGGCGGGTGTTCCGTGGCAGCCTCCGCACGGCTCTTCCAGGATGGGGAATCCGGGTCCGCGCGTACGCACGCCCGGCGGAGGGAGTGACGATGCCCGGTGTCCTGCTCGGTTGTTGGGCGGTCGTCACAGCGGCCTTGGCGGGGGTCACCGTTCCCGTGTGTACCGGGAGCCACGGGAGCGGCGGTGAGGTCGAGCGCAGTTACGCGCCCGTGGCGATGCTCGCCGCCCGCACCGTCGGTGTGCTGTCCAACACGACCGCCGCCGAAGGCGTTCCGCCTGCCGTCGCCAGGGGCGCGCGGTACGTCGACGGGAGCAACGTCCTGCGGCTCGCGTCCGGCCGGTGGATGTACCTTCCCGCCGCCATGACGACGTCGGCCGTGGTCCCCGCCGACCACCCGCCGGCGATGCAGCAGATCGAGCAGAGCCGCGCCTGGCTGGCCTCCGGCCGGGTCCCGGGCCGGTCGCCCGTGCAGCGCGCGGCGGCCGAGCGGGCCCTCCTGGCCATGCGCGCCCTGCTCCGGCCGAACGGCGCCATGGCGGCGGGGTGGAGCCCCGGCTGGAAGTACTCCTGGCCGCGCGACTCCAGCTTCGCCTCCGCCGCGTTCGCGCACACCGGCCACGACGCCGAGGCCTACCGGATCCTGCGCTACAGCGCCGCGACCCAGCGCAGCGACGGCACCTGGGAGGCGCGCACGGAACTCGACGGGTCCGGCCCGCCCGACGGCAGACGGTGGCAGCTGGACGCCAACGGCTGGGTCCCCTGGGCGACCTGGCAGTGGTACCGGACCGCCCCCGGGGCCACCCGCCACGCCCGGCTCATATCCCTTTACCCGATGATCCGCAAGGCGGCCGACCACGCGGCGGGCTCCCTGCGGGGGGACGGGCTGCCCCCGGCCTCCCCCGACTACTGGGAGCTGATGACGACCACCGCGAACATCGGTACGGCCGCGCCGCTGCTCGCCGGGCTCAACGCCTCCGCGGACCTCGCCCGGGAGGCGAACCGGCCGGACGACGCGGCGCGCTGGGCCCGGGCCGCGCGGCGGCTCTCCGCCGCGATCTCCGCGAACTTCCTTCCCCTGAGGTACCAGCGCACCACCGACGGACGGCACGGGCACGACAGCGCGGTGACCTTCATGGCACCTCCGTTCAACACGGCCCCCGTCGGCCTGCCCGGGGCACTGGACGCCACGTACCGGGCGCTGCTCCTGCCCAACGGCGGGCTGACCCCGGGAAACGACCCCGCCGCGCCCTGGGGAGGAAACGCCTGGACGCCCAGTACGGCGTTGTTCGCGCTCGCATGGGCCGGGACGGGCGAGCCGGCGAAGGCCGGACAGGTCCTGGACTGGGTCCTCTCCAAGAGGAACTCGCTCGGGGAGCTGCCGGAGAAGGTGGACAAGGAGGGCAGGGCCGTTTCGGTCGCTCCCCTCGCGTGGACGGGTTCGATCGCCGTCCTGTCCCTCGTGGCGCTCGACGGCACGGCGCTTCCGACCCCGCCCCTGCGGCCGTAGTACGCGCCTTGCGGGTCAGGGACTCAGACGGGCTCCGTCCCGTCACCCGGCGGCGGCGCGGTGCGGACCCGCTCCAGTGCGGCCAGGAGGTGCCGATAGGCGAGCCTTTCGGCCGCCACCGCCCGCCCGAGCGGAAGGTAGTGCGGATCACGGCGTGACCGGGCCTGTGCCGCGGCGGCGAGGCGTAGCCGCCTCGCCCGGTCCACCTCGTGCCTGGCCCCGACGTACGCGTCGTCGAGGAGCCGGTGGTCGAGGACCTCGGCGAAGGCGCGCTCCGCCAGGGCGTCGAGCCGGTCGAGTGCGTCGGCACAACTCTCGGGGACCGTCCCGGCACAGCCTTCTTCCAGGGTCCGGGACATCGATCGCAGGGTCGCCCCGAGCTCCGGGTACCCCCACGACGGAGCGGCGTCGTTCCGGCACCCGGCGGCGAGGGCGACCAGTACGGCGGCGGAAGCCACGGCGCGCAGCGTTCCCGGTCCCGCGCGCCCGCGAACGGTGGAGCAAGGGGTCATGGGAGCCCCGATCGCCGCTGGTCAGGTGGTCAGCTGGTCAGGAGGCGGCCTCGGCCGGGCCCCGACGTGGTCCGGCGGCCATCCTCGCCCACACCGGTCAGGGCTGCCACACGGCCGCCGCGCGCGCGGCCTGCGCGATCGCCGGAGGCCGGACCGCCCGGTGCCACGGGGAGGAGGGCGGGCGGCTGCCGGGCGGCGCGGACCCGGCCGGGGGAGCGGTCGTCACGTGCAGACCGGCGTCCAGGCCGAGCGCTGCGGCGACGGCCGTGCCGTCCGGCTCGGCCACGGCCGCCGGTGCGCCCGTGTAGAGCATCTGTGACTCGTACCAGGACGGCGCGTCGTCCGGGCCCGAGATACCGACCGTGCCCACGCCCGCGCGGCCCGCGAGTACCTGGCCCGCGACGCCGACGGCGCCGTAGCCGCCCTCGCCGCCCACCTCGCTGACCGGGGAGAACGTCGGCGCGGGCGAGCCCGCGGTGGCCAGGCTCGTACCGACGGTGCCCGTCCCGGGGTGGCGGAAGTACAGGCGGACGCCGTCGCCCTGCGGGCTCGCCGAGAGCGGACCGGTCGTCGCCGGCAGCCCCGTCGGGAAGGGGCCGCTGAGCGGGGCGTCCGGGGCCGGCTGGACCCAGGCCAGCACGGTCCGGTCCGTGGCCGCGTACACGTGGCGCCGCCCCGCCCCGTCGGTCGCGGTGACCGGGTCGCCCTGCAGGCCGGCGCCGCCCAGGGCCTGCCACGCTTCGAAGGTGCCGTCCGGGGCCGCTTGTGCGCGGGCGTGCAGGGTGCGCAGGGAGTCGCGTACGTACACGGTCATCCGGCCCGCGGGGTCGACGGCGACGGACGGCGCGCTGATCGCCGAGGTGCCGGATATGTCGACCTTGTCCGGGGTGCCCAGCGACTGCCACGGGCCGAAGGCGCCGTCGGGCGCGGCCTGGACGGCGTACACGAGGTCGCGCCCGTACTCCTGGGGCGTGGTGCCCAGGGTGGTGCGGGTGCCGAAGACCGCGATCCTGCCGTCGGGGAGCCGCACCGTCGTCGCGCCCGCGTCGATCCCGTCACCGGGGAGGAACTGGGGCCCCTGCCAGGGGGCCTTGGGGCCGCTGCGCGTCCAGTACGCCATCCGGCCGTCCAGGGCGGCGAAGGCCCACAGCCGGCCGGAGGCGCCCTCGGCCATCCAGGAGGTGCCGTCGCCCCGGCTGTAGCGGATCGTCTGGTTCCATCCGGCGCCAGTGGGCCGGGTGGCGGTCTTGCGGTCGCCGCAGCCGGCGGGGCTGCCGCACCAGTCCTGGTGGTCCGTCCAGGCGTAGGTCTTGAGGTACCCGAGCTTCTCCGCGGCCGCCTGCGGGTCGAGCGTCGGGGGCAGCGAGCTGTTGGGGTAGCTCACATAGTTCTGGACCGAGAAGTGCGGCCGGTCCGTGGTCTTCGCGTAGCGCTCGGCCGCGGCCTGCACGAACCGGGCGCCGTAGATGTGGTCCTGGTGGTCGAGGAAGACGCCGCCGCCCTGCATCCGGCCGGGCGTCGGGTCCTGCGTCCGTATCGTGGTCGGCCGGTACATCGCGAAGACGGATGCGATGGCCTCCACGGCCTGGTCCTTGGTGTACGAGAACCAGGGCTTGACCGGCGTTCCGGAGGTCAGCTGGGCGCCCAGCGCGGGAACCCTGCCGTCCCACAGTCCGCGGAGGCTGTCCGGATTGTCGCCGGAGATGCTGCGCGCCTCGCGCAGCTGCATCCACACCAGGTTGACCTCGGGCCTGGCGACGAGGACGTCCACCTCGGCGCTCCCGCCGCCGGCGGTGGGTACGGACGTGCGCTGCCAGACGCTGGTGCGCTCGCCCGTGGCCATCTCCGCGTAGGCGGCCCGTATGCCGTTCTGCCGGGCCTCCGCGTAGGCGGCGCGGTCGGCGGGGCCCGCCGGGTCTTCCAGGTGCGGGCTGTGGGCCTCGTTCCTGCCGTCGGACTCGCCGGAGGTCAGGTAGACGGTGGTGACCTTGACGCCGGTGGATATGGAGCGGCTCAGGTCGGGGTTCATGAAGAAGAGGTCGTCGTCGGGGTGCGCGACGACCTGGAGGGCCGTGCCTTCGGTCACACTCGGGCGGAGGACCACCTCGAGGGCGCCCGGCTCCTGTGTGGTCCCGTATCCGTAGGCCCAGGTCGTCACCCCGGCGGCGCCGACGGTGAGCGCGGCGAGCAGGGCAGCGATGCGGGTGCGGCTGGCCAGGGACATCTGCAACGCCTTGAGGATCGGTCCGGTGCGGAACTCTGCCGAGGGGGTGATTCGGCGTCCCGATGGCTCCACCGCTTCCGGAGACGACCGGGCCCGATTATGTCTCGGGCGTTCGCAACTGACACACCATCAAGGGGCATATGACGAGAAATCAAGCTGAATGCGATGCATATCCTTCTTGCCCTATTTGCCACCCCTTGAATTGTGGACATAACGGGACAAAGAGGTGGCCTTCATGGCGTGGGACGTGGCGATTCGCACACCCGCGGCTTGCGCGCGACGGGCGCCTGACACCCGCCTGGTGACTGCGACACGGAGGCCGGCCCGGCGGGCGGCCCGGCAGCCGGATACGAAGGCGGGACGGGCGGGCGAGGTGCCGTCAGGGCCGAGGACAAGGACCCGACGCCCTCCGGGTCCTGGGGGTCAGAGCGTCTCGCTCAGCGAGTCCGCCAGCCGCCGCCGAGCCGCCCGCGCCGCAGGCAGCGCCGCCGCCGCCACCGCACCCAGCACCGCCCCGACGATCACCGTCAACAGCACTGGCAACGGCGGCAGCTGGGCGATCCCCGCGCCGATCCCGCTCGACGCGCCCTGAGCGTTAACCAGCCAGCTGCCGGACAGCGCACCCACCGTCGTCCCCACCACCGCGGATACGAGCGCGGTCAGACCGGCGGCCGTCACGATCATCGACCCGATCTGCCGGGGGGTCAGCCCGATCGCCTTCAGCGCGAGCAGGTCCCGGCCCCGGTCGCGTACGCCCGTGCCGATCAGCGTCAGCAGTTCGGTCAGCCCGATCAGTGCCAGCACCGCGATCAGTGCGGCGATCACTCCGCGTGCCGGTTCCAGCCGGTCGGCCGGATTGGGCGTCTCCCGGATCTCCAGCGTTCCACCTGCCGCCACGGCGAGCGTGCCGCTCACCGCCCGGGGGTCCGCCCCCTCGCGCAGCACCAGGGCATGGAACTCGGGCCGCAGCTGCGGATCACGCTCCCGCAGTGCGTCGATGGTCGTGGTGATCACCCGGCCGCCGGATTCGGGTTCGATGGTGCGGCCGACGAGGTGCAGGATCTGCGGCCGCCCCTCGACGGTCATCCGCACCCAGTCGCCGACCCGCACCCCGAGGAGGTCGAGCAGCCCCTGCCCGGCCACTGCCTCGTCCGGACCGCCGACCGCTCGCCCTTCCACCACCGCGGAGGGATACGGGTGCCGGGCCGTGCCCAGCCCGCGGAGCGTGATGGTGCCGGTCTGCCCGGGCACGAGCGCCGCCATCTCCGCGCCCGGATGGACCGCGGCGATGTCCGGGATCGTCGCGAGGGTCTTCTCCAGCTCCGCGTCCGACGGCCCGGCGGGCTGCTCCGCCCGTACGGTCAGCGCCGCGGGCAGACCCATCTGCGCGGGCCGGCTGCGGAACTGGTCGAGCGTCGACCACGCGACGAGCGCGACCGTGATGAGCACCATCGGCAGGGCGAGCCGGGCCACCGGTGCGAGCGTCCGGCCGCGCCGCGGGAACGCCGCACGCCACCCCAGGACCATGGCGGGGGGCACCCGCATGCCGAGCGCCCGTCTGCCGAGCGCGGTCATCGGCGCGGCCGACGGCAGCGCAGCCCGGGCCACCGGAACCGGTGGCACCCGTCCGGCCCGCCAGGCCGAGAGCCCGGTGGCGGCCGCGATCAGCAGCACCGCGCCGCAGGGGATGCCGATCATCAGCGCGGTGTGGCCGGGCAGGTCCTGCCACATCGCCGCCGCGTCCCCGATCCGCCCCGGTATCCGGGCACCCAGCAGGGCGATCGCCGCCGTGCCGAGGGTCACACCGAGGAGCGCGAAGGCCAGATGCTGTACGAGGAAGCCGCGTGCCACCTGGCCGGGGGTGAAGCCGACGGCTTTGAGGACGGCGATGTCCCTCAGCTGGCCGCGGACCCGGGCGCCGATCGCTCCCGACGCGGCGAGCGCCGCCGTGAGCAGCGCGCCGAGCCCGAAGACGGCGAACATCTGCCCGAGGAGCCGGTCGTCGCCGCCTGCCTCGGCCCGGGCCTGCTGCCACTTGGTGACCTGGGCCACCCGGTCGGCACCGAGGACGGTCACGGCGCGCTGGACCATGAAGTCGGTGTCGTCCGGATCCTCCAGGCGCAGCCCCACGCTCTGCCCCGTGTCTCCACGGGCGATCTCGTCGAGGGTGCCGGACAGTACCCAGCCGATGCCGGGTCCGCCGCCCGGCTGGTAGCGGGGCTCGGCCACCTCGGCGATCCCGCTCACCCGCAGCGTGTGCGGGGCACCGTCCGGTCCGGTGACCCGCACCGTGTCGCCCGGCTCCGCCCAGAGCGTCCGCGCGACCGAGGTCTCCAGCACGACGGTGCCGGCCCCGGCCTCGGCCTGGGCTCCGCCGTCCGGCCGGGCGAGCCAGCTGCCGGCGGTGACGAGCGGCCGCCCGGTTGCCGGAGGCAGCGCCTCGGCAGCGCGGAGCGTCACCCCGGCCCGCGCGCCACGCGACTCGACCGTCGTCGCCGCCGTGCGGTAGGGCCCGGAGAGGGCGGCGATCCCGTCCACGCCGGACAGGGCCTTCATGTCCGCCCCGGCGCGGGTGTGCAGCCAGATGTGCGCGCCCTGGGACTGGTTGAAGATCCGCTGCCACGGGTTCGCGGCGTAGCTGAACAGCGCGCCGGCCAGCAGGAGCGAGGCGATGATCCCGGCGCTGGCCAGCACGACGAAGAGGGCTTCGCCGCGGTGTGCGCGGAAGTCGGCGTGCGCCCAGCGCAGCGTGGCCCGCACGCTCACTCCTTCAGTTCGAGTACGCCGCGGACGCCACCGGCCGGCTCGCGGCGCCCGGCGCCGAGCTGGGCGTCGTCGGCTATGCGCCCGTCGAAGAAGCTGATGACACGGTCGGCGGCGCTGGCCATCCGGGCGTCATGGGTGACCATCAGGATCGTCTGGCCGCGCTGGTGGAAGCGGGAGAGCAGCCGCAGCACCTCGCGGGTGCCCTTGCTGTCGAGGCTGCCGGCCGGTTCGTCGGCGAGCAGCAGCGTGGGGTGGTTGACCAGCGCGCGGGCGAGCGCGACCCGCTGCTGTTCGCCGCCGGACAGCTCGCCGGGCATCGACCGCTCGCGGCCTTCGAGGCCGAGTTCGGCGAGCAGTTCCGCGCGGGACTCGCGGGCGGCCTTCGGAGAGGCGCCGGCGAGCAGGGCGGGCAGTTCGACGTTGTCGGCGACGGTGAGGTTGGAGACCAGGTTGAAGAACTGGAAGACGACGCCGATGCTGCGGCGCCGCAGTACCGCCCAGCGGGCCTCGCGGTACTCGTCGACCCGCTCTCCGCCGAGCCACAGCTTCCCGCTGTCGGGCCGCTGGAGGCCGCCGATCAGATGCAGCAGCGTGGACTTGCCGGCTCCGGACGGCCCGGTGACCGCGACGAACTCGCCCGGCTGGACGGACAGGTCCACCCCGCGCACGGCATGTACCGCCGCGCCCTCGCCGTGGTGCGTCTTGGTCAGGCCCTCGGCGCGCACGATGGGCACGGCAGGAGCGATGGCGTCGTCGCTCATTCCAGCTCCTCCTGGCAGCGTTCCAGCCAGTCGAGGTCGGCCTGCAGATGCAGCATGGCGCCCTCGATCAGCAGTTGGGAGATCTTGTTGTCGCGGTCCTCCGCTGCGGCCAGCTTGGACAGGTCCCGCATGGTGTTGAGGTACTGCCGCCGCTGCTTGTTGATCAGCGCCACCGGATCGGCCAGACCCGACTGCGGTGCGAGCGCGAGCTTCATGAAGAACTCGTCCCGTACCCGGGGCTCCTCCGCGGTGTCCTCGAACCAGGCCAGCACGGCCTCGCGCCCGGCGTCCGTCAGCTTGTACGTACGTTTGTTGGGCCGGCCCGACTGCTCGACGTCCTCGCCTTCGATCAGGCCGCTCTTCTCCAGCCGGCCGAGGGTGACGTAGATCTGGCCGACGTTCGGCTGAGGGTACGCGGCGCCCAGGAGCTTCTCAAGGTCCTGCTTCAGCTCGTAACCGTGCGCCGGGCTACGGGTGAGGAGTGCAAGGAGCGCCAGCCGCACTCGCTCCCCCTCCTTCCCGCTCCGTAGTCAACAGTTCACCCGGCAACGGACCGAGTGGCGCCGCCGTCCGTCTCGTCTGCCTGGACGTCTAGTATCGCCCATGCCTAACGGGTATATATAGGCCGCGATGGTCGGCGGCGCAGCCGGATCGTGCACTGGGAGGAATCTATGCGGTGGATGCGTGCCGCGGGTAGAGCTCTCCTGGTCGCGGCGGTGGTGCTGGCGGGATACGCGGGTTTCGGCGTGCGCGCCGACACGGGCGTGGCCGCCGGGGGACGCGGCCCCCTGACGCTCGTGACGGCGGGCGACCTGACCGACTACCTCTCCCCGCTGCTCGACGACTGGAACCAGGGCCACCCCGGCGAGCACGTCACGCTCGTCGAACTGCCCGACTCGGCCGACGAGACCCGGGCCCAGATGATCAGCGAACTGCGATCGGGCCGCGACCGGTTCGACGTACTGAACATCGACGTCGCGTGGACGTCCGAGTTCGCGGCGGCCGGATGGATCTCCCCCCTGGAGCGCGACCGCTTCCCGCTGGACACCTTCCTGCGGCCGGTCGTCGACACCGCGACCTTCGACGGCAGGCTGTACGCGGTCCCGTACGTCACCAATGCGGGCCTGCTCTACTACCGCAAGGACGTCCTGGACCGGGAGGGCGAGCAACCGCCGCGCACCTGGGCCGAGCTGGTGCGCCAGGCGCGCACGATCGCCCCGAAGTACGGACTGGACGGCTATGCCGGCCAGTTCCTGCCCTACGAAGGGCTCACCGTCAACGTCACCGAGGCGGTGCACTCGGCGGGCGGTTCGATCCTGCAGGGCGACGGCACCCGGGTGAGCGTGGACTCCGGCGCGGCGCGCGCCGGACTGCGGTTCCTCGCGGACGGTGTGCGGGACGGCTGGATCTCCCGCGACGCGCTCGGCTACAAGGAGGAGGAGTCGCGGCGGGCGTTCCAGGACGGCCGGCTGCTCTTCCTGCGGAACTGGCCCTATGTGTACGCGGACGCGAGCGCGGAGGGATCGAAGGTCGCGGGCAGGTTCGGCGCCGTACCGCTGCCCGGACCCGACGGGCCCGGCACCAGCGTGCTGGGCGGCTCCAACCTCGCCGTCAGCAGCACGTCGCGGCATCCGGCGTCGGCGGCCGATCTGATCTCCTACCTCACCAGTGAACGGGTCCAGCGGCAGGTTCTCGCCGAGGGCTCGCTGCCACCGGTGCGCGCCGCGCTGTACGAGGATCCCGAGCTGATCCGCGCGTATCCGTACCTGCCCACGCTTCGCCAGAGCGTGCTGTCGGCGGTGCCGCGCCCCAAGAGTCCGCGCTACGACCAGGTGACCCTCGCCGTGCAGGCCGTGGCGCAGGACCTGATGGCGCAGCGCCAGACTCCCGACCAGGCAGTGGCGCGGCTCGCGCGCGAACTCGGGACCATCTCCCGCAAGGGCTGATCGCACTCTCCTCCGCCTCCCCTGAGGGCCTCTACTTACATGTTAAGTAGAGGCCCTCAGTCGTGCATGCGGACATCTCGCACAAATCATCCCAGCTTTCGGCTGTTTCTGGACACATCGTTGACACCTTCCCGTCCCTGCTACTTAACATGCATGCATAACAGCGCACCTGATCCAGGGCGCTCTCGCATTCAGCAGAAACAGGTCGACGCGAGATGCTCAGCACCCTTCCGGCCGACACCGGCCACCCCTCCCGCACCGCCGCCCCGGCTGCCCCCTGGTGGCGCGACGCGGTGATCTACCAGGTCTACGTCCGCAGCTTCCTCGACAGCACCGGGGACGGCGTCGGCGACCTGGCCGGCGTACGGGCCGGGCTTCCCTACCTCAGGAAGCTCGGTGTCGACGGCATCTGGCTCAGCCCCTTCTACCCGTCGCCGCAGCACGACCACGGCTACGACGTCGCCGACTACTGCGGCGTCGACCCCGTCTACGGCGACCTCGCCGAGTTCGACCGGCTGGTGTCCGACGCCCGTCGGCTCGGGTTCAAGCTGCTGCTCGACATCGTCCCCAACCACTGCTCCAGCGAGCACCCGTGGTTCCGCGAGGCGCTCGCCGCCGGCCCGGGCAGCGCACCGCGCTCCCGCTTCCACTTCGCGCCCGGCCGCGGCCCGGACGGGGCGGAGCCGCCCAACAACTGGCGCGCCATGTTCGGCGGTCCCGCCTGGAGCCGGATCACCGAGCCCGACGGCACCGCCGGAGAGTGGTACCTGCACCTCTTCACGCCCGAGCAGCCGGACCTGAACTGGCGCGACCCGGCCGTGGGCGACGACTTCGAGCGGGTGCTGCGCTTCTGGCTGGACCGCGGTGTCGACGGCTTCCGCATCGACGTCGCCGCCGGACTCTTCAAGCACCCCGAACTGCCCGACTCGGACGACCCGGAAGCCGACGAGCGGGCCCGTGACGCCGTCAACCAGCTGGCCTGGAACCAGCCCGAGGTCCACGGCGTGTGGCGCCGCTGGCGCTCGGTGTGCGAGGAGTACACCGCCCGGGACGGTCACGAGCGGCTGCTGGTCGGCGAGGTGTCCGTGCCGACCGCACGCGAGCACGCCGAGTACGTCCGCCCCGACGAACTGCACCAAGCGTTCTTCTTCGACCTGCTCAGCGCGCCCTGGGACGCCGACGCCTTCCGCGCGACGATCACCGAGGCGATACGCGACATCGCCGGCACCGGCTCCACCGTCACCTGGGTCCTCAACAACCACGACCAGGTCCGCACGGTCACCCGCTACGCGGGGGAGCCCGGGGTGGAAGGCAGCGGACTGGGATCCGCCCGCGCCCGCGCCGCCGCCCTCCTGATGCTCGCCCTGCCCGGCGCCGCGTACGTCTACCAGGGCGAGGAGCTCGGCCTCCCCGAGGTCCTCGACCTGCCCGACGAGGTCCTCACCGACCCGATCTTCCACCGCACCGGCAGCCGCAAGCACGTCCGGGACGGCTGCCGCGTGCCACTGCCCTGGTCCGGGCACGCCTCCCCGTTCGGCTTCAGCCGGGAAGCGGTCGGAGCCAAGCCGTGGCTGCCGCAGCCCGAGTGGTTCGCCGAGCACGCCACCGACCGCGCCCTGGCCGACACCCGCTCCTTCTGGCACCTCTACCGCGACGGACTCCAACTGCGCCGGACCCTGCCGCAGCTCGGCGACGGCACCCTGCGCTGGCTGGACGCGCCGGCGCAGGTGCTGGCGATCGCCCGCGGCGAGGGCCTGGTCTGCGCGGTGAACTTCGGCACGGAGCCGGTGCCCGCCCCGGTCCCCGGCACTCCGCTGCTCGCCAGCGGCCCCTGTCCCGACGGCGTGCTCCCCGCGGCGACCGCCGCCTGGTGGACGGGCGAGTGCCCGGCCCCCTGACCCTGACCTCCCCCTCCCCGCGCGAAACCCCTCCAAGTGAAGCCATGACCCACCCCGTGGCCCCGGCCTTCCTCGAAAAGGACCTCATCATGCGACGACCCAGCAAGACGACCCGACGGACCGCTGCCACCGGGGCGGCCGCCCTCGCCCTCGCCCTCGGTGCCACCGCCTGCGGCGGCACCACCGGCCCCGCGAGCGGCGGTGAACTCAGCGGCCAGACCGTGACCGTGGCAGGCGTCTGGACCGGCAGCGAGCAGAAGAACTTCAAGAAGGTCCTGGACGCCTTCACCGAGAAGACCGGCGCCACGACGGTCTTCGTCCCCTCCGGCGACAACGTCTCCACCTTCGTCGGAAGCAAGATCGAGGGCGGCAACGCCCCCGACGTGGTGATGGTTCCCCAGGTGGGTGTGCTCCGGCAGTTCGCCAAGGAGGGCTGGCTCCAGCCCCTGTCCGACCAGGCCGCCAACACGGCCGGCTCCACCCTCGCCCCGGTGTGGAAGAACTACGGCACCGTCGACGGCACGTACTACGGCCTCTACTTCAAGGCCGCCCACAAGTCCACCGTCTGGTACGCCCCGCAGGCGTTCACCCAGGCCGGCGTCAGCGAGCCCAAGAGCTACACCGACCTGCTGAAGGCCGGCCGCACGCTCGCCGACTCCGGCCGTCCGGCCTTCGCCATAGCCGGGGAGGACGGCTGGACCCTCACCGACTGGTTCGAGAACATCTACCTCTCCCAGGCAGGGCCGGAGAAGTACGACCAGCTCGCCCAGCACAAGCTCAAGTGGACCGACGAGAGCGTCGTCAGGGCGCTGACCACCCTCGGGGACCTGTTCAAGGACAAGCAGCTCGTCGCCGGCGGCGCCCAGACGGCGCTGGGTACCGACTTCCCCTCGTCGGTCGAGCAGGTCTTCGGCCCCGAGCCCAAGGCGGGCATGGTCTACGAGGGCGACTTCGTCGGCGGCGTCGCCAAGGACCAGTTCGGCAAGCAGCCCGGCAAGGACGCCAAGTTCTTCCCGTTCCCCGCGGTCGACGGCGGCAAGGCACCGGTCGTCAGCGGTGGTGACGCGGCCGTCGTCCTCAAGCAGGGGAAGAACAGCAAGGCGGGCATGAAGCTGCTCGAATTCCTGGCCGGCCACGAGGCGGCGGAGGTCTGGGCCGGCGCGGGCGGCTTCCTGTCCCCGAACATCCAGGTCGACATGGCCGCGTACGGCGACTCCGTCACCCGCAGCACCGCCGAGTCGCTCATCGCGGCGGGCGACTCGATCCGCTTCGACATGTCGGACCAGGCCCCGGCCGCGTTCGGCGGCACCAAGGGCGCGGGCGAGTGGAAGCTCCTCCAGGACTTCCTGCGCGACCCGTCGGACCCGCAGGGCACGGCCGCGAAGCTCGAAGCCGAGGCCGCCAAGGCCTACGGGAACTGAGGCGGCTCCCATGGCTGACACCGTGACCGCCCGCGCCCCGGCCGACGGGCGACGGCTGGCCCAGCGAAGGAAGCGCCGCCTCGCGGTCGTCTTCGTACTGCCGGCCCTGCTGCTGCTCGGCGCGCTGGTCGTCTACCCGGTCCTCTTCTCCCTCGGCCGCAGCTTCTTCGACGCGAGCGGCGACCGCTTCGTCGGAGCCGGCAACTACGCGGCGATCATCCGCGACCCGGCCACCCTCAAGGCGATCCGCAACAGCACCATCTGGGTCGTCGTCGCTCCCACCCTGCTGACCGGACTCGGGCTGATGCTCGCAGTGCTCACCGAGAAGGTGCGCTGGGCGACCGCGTTCAAGCTGGTGCTCTTCCTGCCGATGGCCGTGTCGTTCCTCGCCGCGGGCATCATCTTCCGGCTCGCCTACGAACAGGACCCGGGCCGGGGCGTGCTCAACGCAGCCGTCGTCGGCGTCCACGACACCTTCGACGACGCCGCCGCCTATCCGACCGCCCGTGCCCGGGAGGGCCAGGGCCTCACGGGCGGGGCGGGCGGCCCGTACAGCACCGAGGAGGCCGTACGTCCCGGCCGTTCGGTCAGCCTCGGCTTCGTCGGGGTGGCACCCGACGCGATGCCCGTCGGCGCGAAGGCCGCGGCCGCCCCGGCGCCGGGCACGGACGGCATCGGCGGAGTGGTCTACCTCGACTTCGCCCCCGGCGGTGCCGGCACGCCGGGCAAGGTCGACCCGGGCGAGAAGGGGCTGCCCGGCATGACGGTCGAGGCCGTACGGGACGGCCGGGTGGCAGCGACCGCCACCAGCGCCGACGACGGGTCGTTCCGCTTCACCGGGCTGGCAGACGGCGAGTACACCGTCAGACTGCCCGCGGCCAACTTCGCGGCCCCCTACCAGGGGGTGAACTGGCTCGGTCCGACGCTGGTGACGCCGGCCATCATCGGCGCTTACCTGTGGGTGTGGACCGGCTTCGCGATGGTCCTGATCGGCGCCGGCCTCGCGGCCATCCCACGCGACGCGCTGGAAGCCGCGCGGATGGACGGCGCCACCGAGGGCCAGATCTTCCGCAAGATCACCGTGCCGCTGCTCGCACCGGTACTCACCGTCGTCTTCGTGACCCTGGTGATCAACGTGATGAAGGTCTTCGACCTCGTCTACATCATCGCGCCCGGACCGGTCCTGGAAGAGGCGAACGTGCTGGCCACCCGGATGTGGCTGGTCTCCTTCGGTGGCGGCAACGACCAGGGGCTCGGCAGCGCGCTCAGCGTGGTGCTCCTCCTGCTGGTCGTCCCGGCGATGGTCTTCAACATCCGGCGTTTCCGAAGGAGTGGAGCATGAGCGGCCACAGCACCATCGAGCGCCGACCGCCCCGGCGGGCGGCCACCCGGCGGGCGGCGACGGTCCGGCCCGTGCCCGCACCGCCCGTGCCCGGGCCGCGGCGCGGGAACCGGCTGTCGCGCCTGCTGAGCAACTCCGTCGTCCAGGGTGCGCTGATCCTTGTCGCCCTCGTCTGGATCACGCCGCTGGCGGGCCTGTTCCTGTCCTCGATGCGCTCCGAGCGGGACAACGCCTCCGACGGCTGGTGGACCGCGCTCACCGATCCGTCCCAGCTGTCCCTGGACAACTACAGCGCCCTGCTGAAGGACTCAGGCATCGCGGCGGCCTTCGGGAACACCGTCCTGATTTCCGTACCCACCACCTTCCTGGTGGTCACCATCGCGGCACTCGCCGGATACGCCTTCGCGTGGCTGGACTTCCCCGGCCGGGACGGCATCTTCCTGGTGGTCGTCGGGCTGCTGGTCGTACCCGTGCAGATCGGGTTGCTGCCCGTGGCCAAACTCTTCGGCGCGGTGGGACTGTTCGGCTCGATCGCGGGCGTCGTCCTCTTCCACGTCGCCTACGGGCTGCCGTTCGCGATCTTCCTGCTGCGCAACTACTTCGCCGAGATACCGAGAGAAATGCTGGAAGCCGCCCGGATGGACGGCGGCAGCGAGTGGCGGATCTTCTCCCGGCTCGTGCTGCCGCTCGGCCGCCCGGCCATCGCGAGCCTGGCCATCTTCCAGTTCCTCTGGGTCTGGAACGACATGCTCGTGGCGCTGCTCTTCGCGGACAGCGGGTCCCAGCCGCTCACGGTCGCGCTGCAGTCCCAGATGCGGCAGTTCGGAAGCAACATCGGCGTCCTCGCACCGGGGGCCTTCCTGTCCCTGGTCGTCCCGCTGATCGTCTTCTTCGCCTTCCAGCGGCACTTCGTCCAGGGCGTGATGGCGGGCTCGGTGAAATAGCCGCACCCGCCCGCCTGGCAGCGGGTGAGCGGTGAACGGTGAACGGTGACAGCACGAGGCCCCGGGACGTCCGTCCCGGGGCCTCGCCGTGCATTTCGCGCTGACGCCGGCTCACGGAGAGGTGACGGCCTGCTCCAGCAGGCCGTGCAGGACGCGCTGCTCCTGCGGCGTGAGGCCGGACAGCGGGGAGTCCACGGCGAGGAGTGCGAGGAGGCGTGTCCGCAGTGCGGTGCCCTCGTCGGTGAGGACGAGGTGCTTGGCGCGGCGGTCGGTGGGGTGCGGGTGGCGCTCGATCAGGCTCTGCTTCTCGAGCTTGTCGACGACGAAGGTGGTGTTGGAGGGCTCGCAGCTCATGCGCTCGGCGAGCTCCCGCATGGTCATCGGCCCGCTCATCTCCCGCAGCGCGGTCGCCTGGGACGCGGTGAGGCCCAGGGTGGCGGCGCGCTCCCGTACGTGCTCGGCGATCCGCTGGGCCAGTCCGTTCACCAGACCGCACAGCTGCCGCTCGGCGAGGACCTGCGACTCGGGGGGCGTCGTCATGGCACCACCCTAGCAAGTCCGTCAAGACAACATATTTACAACTTGAATGATTCAAGCTTGATGTTTATGGTTGCCGTCGTCGCCGCGGGAAACGCCCCGCGGCGACGTGATGACGACTCATGGGAGAGCACTCATGGCTGACTTGACGGTGGATCAGGACGTACGACTGCGCCGGCCGGCGGGGATCCGCTCGATACGGCTGGGCGACACGAAGGTGTCGTACGTGCCGGACGGCGACGTGCGGCTCCGTCCGCTGCAACTGCTCCAGGACACCACCGACGAGGTGTGGGCCGCACACCCGGAGTACCTGGACGCCACGGGCCACCTCGTGGGGAGCGTCGGCGGTCTGCTGGTGGAGCACGGCGACCGCGCGCTGCTGATCGACGCCGGCTTCGGCCCGCAGACGCACGAGGAGCCGGACGGCCCCCTCGGTACGATCCACGGCGGCGCACTCCCGCGCAGCCTTGCCGGGCTCGGCCGGCGCCCCGAGGACATCGAGGCGGTGGCCTTCACCCACCTCCACGCCGACCACCTCGGCTGGGCCTGCCATCCCGCTCCCGGCGGCGTGCGGCCCGTGTTCGCCCACGCCGACTACTTGATCTCCGAGCCGGAGTGGGAACGGCGCGACCTCCTGGAGGCCCAGGGCATGACCGAGCAGGTCGCGGCCCTCGCGCCGCGGGTACGTACGATCACGGACGGGGAGGAGATCTTCCCCGGCGTACGGGTGCGGATCACCCCCGGCCACACCGTCGGGCACGCCGAGTACGTCATCACCGGGGGCGGACGGCGTCTGATCGCCTTCGGTGACGCCGTGCACTCACCGATCCAGATCGACCACCCCGGCTGGTCCTCGGCCTTCGACCACGACGGCACCCGGACCGCCGACCACCGCCACCGCCTCGTCGCCGAGCTGGCGGAGCCCGGCACGATCGGCTTCGGCGTCCACTTCGCCGATGTGGTGTTCGGACACGTCCGGCACGACGGGGACGGCCCGGCCTGGCAGCCCGTGGACGCCTGAACGCCCTTGCCCAAGGCATGCCGTAGGGCAGGATGGCTCGGTGAGCATGTACGTCTTCGCCGACTGGGGCGGCTTTCCGGACTCCGTGCCCGCCGCGGACGCCGCCACGCCGCGAAAGGTCCTGCCTGCGGCGGCCGTCAGGGACGCCGACCCCGCCGCGAGCCCGCCGGAGCTGCGTACCGTCCCGGGTGACAAGGTCTTCGTGTCCTCCCGGGACACCGCCAGGCTGGAACGGTTCTGCGCCGAGAACCGGATCCCGGTACGCCGCCGCCCCGACATCTGGGGCGACCTGCTCGAACCGTTCCTCGACACCCGGTTCGACGGTCGGCACCAGGCGGAGACCCTGGACTGGCTGGCGCGCAACGGGGTCGGGCGGGCCGAAGCGGACCGGATCCGCGAGCGGGTCGGTCCCCTCATGGCCGCCTACAACGGCGTGCACTGGGACTGGTTCCACCTCGGCCTCGCCGACCTCCTCGACGCGGCCGCCTCCGATCTCGTCCCCGCCGAACTGCGCATCCGGCCGCAGGACCGGGCGGCCTTTCGCGCCTGGGCGATGGAGATCGCCGACCGGCCCGATTCGGAGGACGCGGCCGAGCCGCCCCTTCCGGATCTTGCTCCCCCGGCTGTCTCAGCGGCCTCGGGGAAGTAGGGCACGTCCCCGAGGCCGCTTAGTCCTTCGAGTCCTGCTTCCAGTCCTGGACGAGGAGCCCGAGCAGCACCTCGTCCAGGAACTCGCCCATCACCCAGGCCGAGGAGCGCAGCACGCCCTCGCGGACGAAGCCGTTGCGCTCGGCGGAGCGCAGCATCGCGGCGTTGTCCGACAGCGTCTCGATCTGCAGCCGCTGCAGGCCGCGCACGACGAAGCCGTAGTGGCACAGCGCCGCGACCACGTCGGTGCCGTAGCCCTTGCCGCGGCAGGACGGCAGGAGCCCCAGCCCGATGTGAGCGCAGCGGTTGTGGTTGTCGATGCCCCACAGCACCGCGCTGCCGACCAGCGTGCCGCCCTCCAGTTCCACCACCGAGAACTGGACGTGACCCTGCTCCTTGTCGTCCACCACGAGCCGCGGATCCTTCGACCCGGGCGTGATCGGCCGCCACGGCCCGCTTTCGGCCCGCGAGGAGTTGACCACGTCGTCGTAGAGCTCGGTCCGCAGGATCGGGATGTCGTCCTCGTGCCGGGCCCTGAGCCCGACCTTGCTGCCTTTTAGCATGCAAGTTTCCTATCCGACTCTGGTGGCCGGCGGCAACCCAATAGATCAAGTCCTCCGTGAAGCAACGGACTTGGCCGGCACGGGCGAGGGCGGCGACACCGTGACGGCACCGCCGCCCCGGGCCGGTCGGCTCAGGAAGTGACGTCGTTGATGATGTTGGCGATCACCCAGATCACCCAGGCCACGGGCAGCAGCACGGCAAGGCTCGTCGCACGCTTCAGCACCGGCGCCCCGGTCTGCAGCCGCGCATGGCCTCCGGACGGCTCGGGCAGCCGGTTCACCTTCCCCAGCGCCACCCGGTTGGCTATGAGCGTGAACGGCGTGAACAGCACCAGCGACAGCGGCGACCACCATCCCTGCCACAGCGTCCGCGCGGTCATCTCGCGGAAGTACGAGGTCCCGCACCCACGGCAGAAGGGGCCTTCCATCTTGTGGAATCGCATCAGCACCAGGAAGCCCTGGTGGAGACGGAAGGTCACCGGGACCGCCGGGAACGCCCCGCAATGGCGGCAGACCATCGCCGCCGCCCCCGGATGGCCCGGGCCGGGACCGGACGCCGGCCACCCCGTGGGCGGCTGGGGACCGTAGCCGGGAGGGGTCTGGCCCATGGCCGGACCGGCCGGCCACGACCCGTTTGGCTGAGGGGACGAGGAGTTGACAGTCATCAGGGAAATTCCTTGCGCATGAAACGGCGGCGCGCCGAGCACGCCACCTGCTATGTGGGAGCAGAGCAGGCACGGTTCACCCGATCACGGACGTCACTACGCCTTGTGATCAACGGATGATCCATGTCTGCGGCCCCATCATGCACGGGTGACGACCCGCGACCAATTCCTCTCCTCTACGTCCGCGTGCGGAGAGTTGGCACCCGCCGGGACCGGGTGGTGGAAGCCGAGCCGCGCGTCGTGCCACCAGGGGAGCCCGCGGTGGGAGGTGCACGACAGGGTCGGTCGGCAGCGAGCCGGGAGGCGGAAGCGGGTCCGCGGACCTACTGTGGTCAAAGAGGGGGCGGGCCGTTCCCTGCTCTTGAGGAGGCTGCCGTGGAGGAACACTTCGTCTGGGTGACGACGCGCCGCATCAAGGCCGGCGCCTTGGAGGAGTTCGAGAGGGCGTGGCGCCCCGGTTCCCACCCTGATGGCATGCGCCGCGCCTTTGCGTACTGGTCCGAGGACGGGCAGGAGATCACCGGAGTGTCCCTTTGGGACTCCCGGCAGGCGTGCGACGCGTGGCGGTCCTCCGACGCGGAGAAGCGACGGCGTGAGGCCATGGGCCCGTACGTCGAGGACGAACGGGAGGGCTTCTACGTCGGAGGCGAACTCGCCGTGCCGGCACGGTGATCCGTGCGGCCGCGCGACCGTGCCGCCGTGCGGCCGTCAGGGTCCTTGCGGCGGGCGGACGGTGAGGGTCCCCTCCGGGTCGTGGGTGATGTGGGTGGCGAAAGCCCGGCTGGTGCGGGCGAGAACCTCGTGGAGCCAGCCGGTGTCCTCACGTGAGGCGTGCCGCAGGCGCATCCGGTGGGCCTGCAGGGGGACGAGGCGGGCGTGGTCGAGCCGGCCCGTGTCCGGCTCCAGCGAGATGAGGTACAGCAGCCGCAGATCGTCCCTGTACTGCTCGTGGCCGCCGATGCCCTCGTAGTCGTCGATCAGGTCCCCGCAGCCGTAGAGGACCGGATGGCCCCGGTACACCTCGAACGGGCGCGGATGGTGCGAGGAGTGTCCGTGGACGACGTCCGCGCCACCGTCGACGAGTGCGTGCGCGAAGCGGATCTGATCGCGCGGGACGGCGTAGCCCCAATTGGAACCCCAATGGACCGACACGACCACGAGGTCGCCGGACCGTTTCGCCTGCCGGATGCGGCCGGTCACCTCGGCCGCGGCCGCGTCCGAGGCCTCGTCCGAGAGGTCGATCCCGCTCCGGTCCGCGGTGGCTGCCCAGCTGTGGGGGATACCGCTCGACGCCATGCCCAGGGAGTGGACCAGCAGGCGCCGGTTCCCGGAGAGGGAGAGGGCCGCGGGCCGCCGCGCCTCCTCCAGGTCCTGGCCCGCCCCCGCCGTCCGCAGTCCCGCGGCGGCGAGCGAGTCGAGGGTCTCGGCCAGCCCGGGGCGGCCGTAGTCCAGGACGTGATTGTTGGCGAGGACGGAGGCATCGGGACGGGCGGCGGCCAGACAGGGCAGGTTGGCGGGGTGCATCCGGTAGTGCACCGCCTTGCCGGGGGCGACATCGTCACTCTGGGTGACGGATGTCTCCAGGTTGAGGATCCGGGCGTCGGGCGCGGCCGCGTCGAGGAGGTCCAGGGCCTCTCCCCAGGGCCAGGTGAAGGGCGCCCGGCGCGGAATCGTGCCGTTCACCGCCTCCGCCAGCTCGACGTACGTGCGGGCATCGGTGACGTACGCCTCCGGCAGGGCCGGGTCGCCGGGGTGCGGAAGGATCTGGTCGACGCCGCGGCCGAGCATCACGTCACCGGCGAGGAACAGCGTCACGAGTTCACCGCCCATCTCTCCAGGCTAGGCCGCTGGGCCGGTGTCCCGCCGGGCGTGGGCCGGCCGCATGCCGCGACCGGCCCGCCCCGGGCGCCTCAGCCGACCTGGACCGTGACCGTGCGGCCCGGGGCCACGACCGGGGTCACGTAGGTGTAGGTCACCCCGTCGATCATCTTGGTGCGGGCGGGCCGGGCCACCCCGTCGACCGTGACCGTGGCGAACGTGCCGGTGAAGCGGGCCTCCCAGGTGTACGAGGAGCTGCCCGAACTGTGCGTGAGCGACGACTTCGTCGCCCCGTCGTGGCGGAGGGAGAAGGCCGAGCCCCCCACCCGGAGGTCGTCGATCCGCAGCCAGTCCATGCCCGACGGCAGCCTGGACTGGGTGCTCAGGGTGCGTGCGGGCGCGTTGGGGGTGACACCCATCAGGCCCTCGACGGTCTGGCCGAGCAGGGTGAAGGAGACCTCGGGGTAGTCCCCGTTGGTGCCCTGCTTGGTGTTCACGTGCTGGATGTCCTTGCGGTCGTAGACGTCCTTCATCCACTTCCAGGCGGTGTCGTTGCGGTTGTTCCGGAAGAAGGTGTCCGGGAGGTAGGTGAGGGCTTCGACGTTGGAGGGCCGGCCCGCGCCCGAGGCCTGCTGGTCGATGTAGTCCAGGTAGGCCTCCCGGCGGGCGCCGGGTTCGACGATCTGCTTCATCGGCATGAACCAGCTGTTCTCCTTGCCCCACCCGGTCAGGGCGCGGCCGTCCGTGGTGTAGCCGCGCACCATGTCCGCGCCCGAACCGGTCCCGCTCCAGGTCGAGTTGAAGTACGCCTTCAGGTCCCGGGCCTTGGACTCGTACCGGTCCGCGAGCGTGCAGTCCCCCTTGGCCCGGGCGAACGAGGCCATCGCCAGGTACGCCTGGTACTGGGAGCCGATCGCGTCGCCGGCCTCGGCGAGCGGCTCGCCGCTCTGCTCGTTGTAGCTCGCCGTGCCCTGGAAGATGCCCTTGCCGGTGCCCTCCGCCACCTTGACGGCGCCGTTGTCCTTGAGCCCGTCGTGCAGCGTGACGAACTCGTCGGTGGCGTGCCGGTAGAAGTCCCACAGGGCCGGGTCCTCGACGTACGAGCGGTCCCCGCTCCAGCGGTACGCCTCCTCGGACTTCTGCACCAGCTCGAAGGTGGCGGGCACCTCGCGGACGAAGTTCGTGGGGCTCTTGTAGTCGATCGAGAGGTAGGTCTTCGCGTCGAAGTTGAGCGCCCACGCCGGGTAGTACTTGTGCGCGGGAGTGGCGGACGCGGCGAAGGAGCGGAGCATCGTCTTGTTCTCCGCGTGCAGGCCGAGGACCCCGGCGCCGGCCAGCTGGTGGGCCATGTCGCGCGAGTAGTAGCCGCTGCGGTTCGCGTACCCGGCCCAGTACGAGGCGGCGTAGGTGCCGGTGCCGCTGCCGCCGGTGTTGTTCTCGTCGACGTTGAGCGGGCCCTGGGTGCCGGGCAGGTGGACCCAGCTGTTGGCCTTCCGCTTGGACCAGTCGAACATCTCGACGATCTTCGGGTCGGAGGAGCTGATCCGGGGGTCCGCCGGGGAGGCGGGGGAGAGCATCACGTCGTCGGCGTTGACCCAGGCGTCCCCCGACTCGAAGGCGATCTCCAGCCTGTCGCCGCGGGTGAGGGAGATCCGGCTGAGCGTGTAGCGGCGGTAGTTGGAGGCGCTGGGCAGCGTCTGCGCGGCGGCGACCACGCCGTTGACGCGGGCGACGTACCGGCCGTTCGGCCCGCCCGTCGCGATCCAGGCGGATATGTCGTACACGCCCTGGCCCGTGGCCGTCACGGTCTGGGACACCTTCATTCCGGGCCCGGCGTCGAGGTAGGCGAGCCGCGCCCCGCCGTGCGGGTAGTTCGTGGCGACTCCGGTGCCGGAGGTGAACTGCCATCCCGTACCGCCCTGTTCGAAGCCGGGGTTGGCGACGGTGAGCGGGGCGGGCGCCGGCGCCGCCGTGGCGGGGCTGCCGAGGACGAGCGGGGTGAGCGGGGCGAGCAGGGCGAGTGCGGACAGCAGCGACACACGGGAACGCGTCATCGGGTTCTCCCGGGTTGAGGTGGGGCGACCGGTCTGCGGTGAGCTGGGCGCGCGGCACGCTAGCAACCACTCTTGAAGGTTTGCAATGGATCTCACCAGAATTGCTTGCTGGATCAAACTGAAAGTTTTCATCTTTCTATTGCAAGTCGAGAGTTGACGTTGTTACAGTCCCGGCCAGTCGGGCTTCCGCAACGGTGCGAGCAGGGGTGGTCAGCAATGGAACTGGAACGTCGAAGAGTGCTGCGGATCGGCGGCGCGATCGCCGCGGGAGCCGGGCTCACCGGCCTGACCGCCTGCTCCGGCACCGGCGACACGGGCCAAGGCGGAACCACCGGCGAGAAGCACAAGGGCAGGATCTCGGTCTGGTCCTGGCAAGGGCCGGCCGCCGAGATGAAGGCCCTCGTCCCGGAGTTCAACAAGAAGTACCCGGAGATCGAGGTGACGATCGAGGACATCGGCAACCCGGCGATCTGGGACAAGATCACCACTGGTCTGGCAGCCGGAGGCCAGGGCCTCGCCGACGTCCTGCACATCGGCGTCGACTACCTGCCGGGCTACGTGGAGAAGTTCCCCGGCGGCCTCGCCGACCTCGGCCCGCTGGGTGCGAACGCCTACCGGGACGCCTTCGCCCAGGGCCTGTGGCAGACCGTGTCCCCCGACGGCAAGCGCGTCAACGCCCTTCCCTGGGAGGCGAACTCGGCGGGCTTCTACTACCGCGCCGACCTCTTCGAGAAGGCCGGGGTCGACGCCGGCGCCCTCCAGACCTGGGAGGAAACCATCGAGGCCGGCAAGGAGATCAAGCAGAAGACCGGCGCCCACCTGCTGGGCATAGACAAGCCCGCCTCGCAGGCCGACGCCGCCAACTTCTTCCAGATGCTCCTGCAGTTGCAGGGCACCTTCTACTTCAACCTCGCCGGGGACATCACCCTCGACTCTCCGGAGGCCGTGAAGGCCATGACGCTCATCAAGACGATGAACGACGCCGGCCTGGTCAGTGACCTCTCCGGGGGCTGGAACACCCTGATGACCTCCCTGAAACAAGGGACCGCGGCCGTCCTCCCCATGCCCACCTGGTTCGGCGGCGTCGTCGAGGAGCAGGTGCCCGAGGAAGCGGGGAAGTGGAAGGTCCGGCTTCCCCCGGCCGTACGCCGGGGCGGCTCCACCGCAGCCATGGTCAACTCCACCCACCTCGCCGTCGCGGGCAGCAGCAAGCACCAGGCGGCCGCCTGGTCCTTCGTCGAGTTCGTCCTCACCCGCCCGTCCTCCCAGGTGCAGATCTACAAGGGCAAGGGCATCGCCCCCGCCCTGATGCAGGCGTACGACGACGCGGTCTTCCACGAGCCCTCGCCGTTCTTCAGCGGCCAGAAGAAGGGCGAGGTCTTCCTGGACGCCCTCAAGGCACCCTCGTCCGCCTTCAACTACACCGCCGACTACGCCCGCGCCCTCAAGCTGGTCACCGACGCCCAGTCCAAGGTGCTCCTGGGGGGCGCGGACCCGGCGAAGGTGCTGGGGGAGGCCGCCGACCAGCTCGCCCGGCAGACCGGACGCAAGGTCTCCCGATGACCGCGACGCTCACCGGCCGCACGGCCCCGGCCGCCCCCTCCCGGGGGGCGGCCCCGAGGTCCCGGCCGCGTCGCCGCGTCGCCCCGTACCTCTTCGTACTGCCCGCGCTGCTGCTCTTCGCCGCCTTCAAGATCTACCCCATCGGCCGGTCCTTCGTGATCAGCCTCCACAAGACCGTCGGCGGGACCGAGCGGTTCGTCGGCGTCGACAACTACACCCGGCTGCTGGGCGATCCGCTGTTCTGGACCGCCCTGAAGAACACCTCGGTGATCCTCGCCGTCCAGGTACCGCTGATGCTGGCCCTCGCCACCGGGCTCGCCGTCGCCCTGAACTCCACCCTGCTGCGCGGCCGCGCGGTCTTCCGGCTCGGCTTCTTCCTGCCGATGGTCACCGGCCTGGTCGCCTACGGCATCTTGTTCTCCGTGCTGCTGAGCAAGGACTACGGGCTGCTCAACTGGCTGCTGGACCTCTTCGGCGCGGACCCCGTGCCGTGGCTGACCGACCCCCTGTGGGCGAAGGCCTCCCTCGGTCTCGCCCTGACCTGGCACTACACCGGATACAACGCGGTGATCCTGCTCGCCCGCCTGCAGGCCGTTCCCGCCGAGCTGTACGACGCGGCGGCCGTGGACGGGGCCGGCGCCTGGACGTCCTTCCGTCATGTCACCCTGCCGGGTCTGCGCCCCGCGCTCCTGCTCACCACGGTGCTCTCCACCATCGGCACCCTGCAGGTCTTCGACGAGCCGTACGTGCTGACCGGCGGCGGCCCGGACAACGCCACCCTGACCATCGGCGTGTACCTGTACCAGAACGCCTTCAAATACTTCGACTTCGGGTACGCGTCCGCGATCGCCTACGCCCTGGCCGTCCTCATCGGCATCCTCGGCGTGATCCAGTTCCGCCTCCTGGGGGAGAAGCCATGACCGCCGCCCGCCACCGGGGCAGGAGCATCCTGCTGACCTCCGGACTCGCCATAGCGCTCGCCGCCTTCGCGCTCCCCTTCTACTGGCTCGTGGTCGCCGCCACCCACAGCTCCTCGGAGATCTTCGACAGCCCGCCGCCGCTGCTGCCCGGCGGACACCTCGCCGCCAACCTCCGAACGCTCCAGGACACCGCCCAGTTCGGCCGGGTGGTCCTCAACTCCCTTCTCATCGCGGTCATCTACACGCTGTGCGCGGGAGCCGTCTGCGCCCTGGCCGGATACGGCTTCGCCAAGTACCGCTTCCGGGGCCGCGAGGCACTGTTCGGGCTGCTCATGCTCGGGCTCGTCATCCCCGCCCAGGTCACCCTCGTACCGCTCTTCCAGATGATGGCCGAACTGCGCTGGCTGAACACCTACCAGGCCGTGATCATGCCCAACCTGGCCCTGCCCTTCGGCATCTTCCTGATGCGCCAGTCGATGGCCGCGCTCCCCGACGAACTCCTCGACTCGGGCCGCATCGACGGCTGCGGTGAACTGCGACTGTTCTGGAAGGTCGTGCTCCCACCGATGAAGCCCGCGCTGGCCGCCCTGGCGATCTTCCTCTTCCTCTACCAGTGGAACGACTTCGTCTGGCCGCTGATCGTCCTGCGCGACAGCGCCTCGTACACCATCCCGGTGGCCCTGGCCTCCCTCCAGGGCCTCGACGACACCGACTACGGCGCGATCCTCGCGGGAACAGCGGCCGCCGCGATCCCGATGGCCCTCGTATTCCTGGCGCTCCAGCGCCAGTTCGTGTCCGGCCTGCTCGCCGGCGCCGTGAAGGAGTGACCGTGCAGACCACCACCGCCCCGGCGGACGGCACCGAGGCCGTGACCACCGCGGGGCTCGCGCCCGCCCGCCACGAGCCGCTGCTCGACGGGGTGTCGGTCGCCGTCCTCTCCCACACCCCCGGCGTCCGCCCCGCCTGGTCCCTCGGCGAACTCACGGCAGGACTGCACGTGCTGGAGGTGCGGGCCGACGGCGCCCCCGTCGAGATCCGCTTCTCCGTGCCCCTGGGCGACGCCGCCGGATACTGGCATCCCCAGGGCGGCTGGCGGCGCACCCTCCTCGCGGACTGGGAAGGCCGCTCCCGGGTCTCCCTGGTCGACGGACACGCCGCGGGATGCCTGTACGACCACACCGGCGCCACCCTCCTGACCTTCGCCGCCGCCGACCCGGTCCCCGAGGCGGCCCTGCGCTTCGGCGTGTCCGAGGAGAACGACACCCACGTCGTCCACCTCCGCCTGCCCGCCTCACGGCAGCCCCACCGGCTCCTGCTCGTTCCCCGCTCACCGTCCGTGGCCGCGGCCGCGCGGGTACTGCGCGCCTGGTTCGCCGCCGCGCTCACCCCCATGCCGGTGCCCGACGCGGCCCGCACCCCCGTCTACTCCACCTGGTACGCCTTCAACCAGGACGTCAGTGCGGACGCCGTCGAGACCCAGGCCGAACTGGCCGCGGGCCTCGGCTGCGGTGCGCTGATCCTGGACGACGGCTGGCAGGAACTGGGCCACGGGCGCGGATACGCGGGCTGCGGGGACTGGCGTCCCGACCGGGCCAAGTTCCCGGACTTCGCCGGGCACGTGGCCCGGGTCCGGGCCCACGGACTGCGCTACCTGGCCTGGGTGGCGCCCCTGCTGCTCGGCTCCGACGCCGCCTGCCACGACCGGTGGGCGCCCTGCGCGCCCGCCGCCGCCACCGTGCCCGGCGCGCACGTGCTCGACCCGCGCCGCCCCGAGGTACGCGCCCACGTCGTCGGGCACTGCGTCCGGCTGGTCCGGGCGTACGGGCTCGACGGACTGAAGCTCGACTTCCTCGACCAGGCCATGGTGTACGCGCAGGACGGCGCGGGCGATGTCGGACAGGCCATGGTGATCCTGCTGACGGAGCTGCGCGCGGCCCTGGAAGCCGTACGTCCGGGCCTGCTGCTGGAACTGCGGCAGCCCTACACGGGACCCGGCATGGCTCCCTTCGGCAACATGCTGCGCTCTTTCGACTGCCCGGCGGACGCGACCGCGAACCGGGTCCGCACGCTCGACACCGCACTGCTCGCCGTCGGCGGCGCCGTCCACTCCGACATGCTCCTGTGGTCGCCGGACGCGCCCGTGACCGCGGTGGCCCGGCAGCTGATCGGGGCCCTGCACGCGGTGCCGCAGATCTCCGTACGGCTGGACCGCGTACCGGCGGCGCACCGGGAGACGGTCGGCTTCTGGCTGCGGCAGTGGCGGCTGCGCCGCGAGCTGCTGCTGGACGGGGAGGTCGAGCCCGGCCGGCCCGACGAGCTCTACCCGCTGGTGCGGGCCAGCGCCGGGGACCACTGCCTGCTGAGCGTGCACGGCGACCGGGTCGTCCCGCTGGACTTCTCCGCACACCGGCACTTCCACCTGGTCAACGGCTCGGACCGGGACCGGGTGATGGTCGAGGTGCAGGGCGGCGGGGCCCGGATCCAGGGCACGGTCCACGGGCCCGACGGCCGTATCATGGACGGTCCGCCGGCGTATCTGCCTGCGGGAGCACGCTCGCTGGCCGTGCCGCGCGGCGGCCTGGCATCGCTCACGATCACGGAAGGACCGCGATGAAGGTCGGGATCACCGAGGTCGCAGCTCGCGCCCAGGTCAGCGAGGCGACCGTCAGCCGGGTGATCAACCGACGCCAGGGCGTGTCGAAGAAGACCCGGGACGCGGTCGAACAGGCCATGGCGGAGCTCGGCTACGAACGGCAGACGCAGGGCCAACTGGTGGCGGTGATCACCGAGTTCGTCTCCAATCCGTTCTTCGCCGATGTGGCCGAGCGCATCGAGTCGGCACTCGCCCCGCACGGACTGAAGACGGTCCTGTGCCCCGCCTTCCCGGGCGGTGTGCAGGAGCGGGACTTCATCTCCGCGCTCGTCGACAAGGGTGTCGCGGCCGTCGTCTTCCTGTCCGCCTCCAACACCGTCGAGGGCGCCGACACCGAGACGTACGAACTGCTGCGCCAGCGCCGGGTCCCTTATGTCGGGATCAACGGCGAGTTCGCGGACGGAGTGCCCACCCCGGTCTTCTCCACGGACGACGCGCTCGCCGCCGAACTGGCCGTCGACCACCTCCACCGGCTGGGTCACCGGAGCATCGGGATGGCCTCGGGGCCGGCGGGCAACCAGCCCGCCGACCGCCGGGTTCGGGGATTCCTGGAAGCCATGGCCAAGCGGGGCATCGAGGACCCGGAGCGCTGGGTGGTACGGCAGTCCTACACGGTGGAGGGCGGCCAGGCGGCCGTCGGCCCGCTGCTCGCACTGGGCGCGACCGCGATCGTGGCGGCCAGCGACTACATGGCTCTCGGAGCGATCCGGGGCGTCCGGCGCCAGGGGCGCTCCGTGCCCGGCGACGTGTCGGTGGTGGGCTACGACGGTTCGGCCATCACCGAGTTCACGGACCCGCCCCTGACCACGGTCCGGCAGCCGGCCGACAGGCTGGCACTGGAGGTGGGCCGCAGCGTGCTGGCACTGGTCAGCAACCGGGACGTACCGGTCGGGGAACTGCTGTTCGATCCCGAGCTGGTCATCCGGGCCACCACCGGACCGGCTCCGGGGGAACCGGGTCCCGGAGCCTGATCCGGGCGGCGGCCACGGCGCCGTCCGGCAGGCGCTTCACCCCTCGGGCGCGGCCGTGTTCCGCAGATACGGCAGCCGGGCCAAGGGCGCGTCGATCCATACCGTGGCCGGGCCCACGTACGACCGGCCGTCGTCGGCCAGCCACGTGCCCGGCGGGATGAGTACCTCACGTCCGACCGAGCCCTTGGTCACCACCGGAGCCACCATCAGGGTGTCGCCCAGCATGAACTGGTCGGTGACCGCCGCGTAGCCCTGGTGGGGGAAGGCCCATTCGAGGGGGCGCTGGATCGGTTCGCCCGTGGCCGCGGCGTGCGCGGCGAGAGCGAGGATCTCCGGGCCCAGCTCGGTGTGCAGGCGGGCGGCCGCGCGGACGACGGCGAGGCCGTCGGCGGAGAGCACGCGCCACGGCGCTGCCGAGAACTGCATCATGGGGAACAGTGCGGCGATCTGGGAGTAGCGGACGAAGAGCTCCTCGTCGAAACCTTCGCCGTCCTCGCCCGGGACGAAGCGGAACTCGCCGCCGCCGATCATGTCGGGACAGGTGAACGCGTGGCCGGTCACTGCCTGGGCCAGGGCGTTCGGGATCAGGCTGTCCAGCCCGAAGCGTCCCTCCCACAGGTGGTACTTGTCCTGCTGGCGCTGTGCGAGCGGCAGGCCGGCGGCGCGCCACGCGTCACGGAACTCGTTGAGCGGCCAGTCGGCACCGAAGCGGTTCCACGCGTGGGTGTACGCCTCCGGGTCCGCGCACCCGAGCGAGCGCCACCAGGGCGCGTCGCCGCCGTCGAACTTGAACCCGTCGATGCCGATGTCGTCACGCAGGGCTTCCAGACGGCCGGTGAGCCACGCCCGTGCCCGCGGATCGAGCAGATCGAGTCCGGCGCTCCAGCCGTTCCACCACCAAGCGACCTTGGCCCGCCCGTCCGCGCCGCTGCCGGTGTCGCGGATCAGCAGGCCCTGGTCGCCCAGCTGTCGCGCGGTGGGGGAGTCCGGGGTCACGTACGGCACGAGCCACAGCATCACCTTGAAGCCGAGCTGGTGGAGCCGGGAGACCATGCCCGCCGGATCGGGGAAGCGGCCGGGATGGAAGGTCCAGTCCCCGTAGTCGTTGCTCCACCGGTCGTCGATCATGAGCACGCCGGGCGGGAAGCCTTCCGCGAGCAGGCGCTCCGCGTACGCCAGCACCTTCGCCTGGGTCGGTTCGAACACCGTCTCGATCCACAGGTTGTACTGCGGCGCGGCGAAGAGCAGGGGGTCCGGCATCGTGCCGGACGGAGGGTAGCGGTGGGTGATCGCGTGGCGGTACGCCTCGCGCAGACCGCCGTGCCCCTCGCCGTGCTCGATGACCGCGTCCGGTTCGTGTGTGTGCACGGTCAGCCGGCCGTCGGAGATCGTGAAGGTGAAGGTGCGTTCGCTGTGCACCCAGCGGCCGCGGTCGGAGAGCAGGAGCGGCATGCCCTGGTTGGCCAGCACGTCACGCAGGTCGAAGGTGTAGCCGTCGGGGTACGGCATGTGCCGCCCTTCGGCGACAGCTCCGCCCCACCAGTGTTCCCCGTCGAGGAGGGGGAGTTCGAATGTCGTCATACCTGGGGGGTCTCTCCCGGTCTGGTGGACGAGCGGGCCGGACGGTCTCGGGTCCCGGCGGCCCGCCGCTGAGCGAAAGGGGCAGCCTTGGACTACTTCATGGTGAAACCTTGTTCCTTGCCGTACGCCTTCAGTCGTTCCTGCCAGGTGGCCAGCGCGCCGGGCAGGTTTCCGCCGGGCTGCAGGGCCTGGCCGACCGAGTCCTTGAAGACGCTGTTCGCGTAGACCTGGAACGGCAGGTACTGCCAGCCCGGCCGCACGGCCTTCGACATGTCGGCGAAGGTCTCGTTCGGCTTGCTGCCGGGGAAGAAGGGAACTTCGGCGCTGCGGAAGCCGGGGTTGTCGAGCAGCAGCTTGGTCGCGGGGAACAGGCCGACTTCGGAGTTGAGCGACCTGACCGCCTCCGGGTCGGAGTTCAGCCACTGGGCGAAGGCGACCGAGGCCTCCTTGTTCTTCGCCTGCGTGGTGACCGCGACCGACGAGCCGCCGTTCTCCGCGCTGACACCGCCCGGCATGGGCGCGACCGACCACTGGCCCCTGCTCTGCGGGATGTTCTGCTCCAGAACCGCCGGTGCCCACGCGCCGGCCAGCCAGGTCGCGTACTTACCGGAGGCCATCGACTTCCACCACTCCTCGTTCCAGCTCGCGGTGGAGTCGACCAGCTTGTTCTCGATCAGCGGGCCCCAGGTGTCGGCGTAGGCTTTGGCGCCGGTGTCGTCCTTGAGGTCGATGGCGACGTCCGTGGCGGCGCCCACGGTGTACGGCTTGCCGCCGAAGTCCCAGATCAGGCTGTTGGACGTACCCGCGTCCCCGGGGTCCACGTACGTGATGCGGACGCTCGGATCGGCGTCGCGGATCTTCTGGGCCAGTGCGCTGTACTCCTCCCACGTGCTCGGCGGCGCGGCACCGAACCTGTCGAGGATGTCCTTGCGGTAGAACATCGCCATCGGCCCGGAGTCCTGGGGTATGCCGTAGATCCCGTTCGCGACGCTGACCTGGGACCAAGCCGAGTCGGCGAACTTCTCCTTCAGGCCGGCCGCACCGTAGTCGGCGAGGTTGACCAGCGATTTGCTCATCGCGAACTGGGGGAGTGCGAAGTATTCGATCTGCGCGACGTCGGGGGCGCCGTTGCCCGCCTTGAGCACGGTGGTCAGCTTGGTGTACTCGTCCTTGGACCGGCCGGCGTTGACGAGGTGGACCTTGACCTTCGGGTACTTCTTCTCGAACAGTGCGACCGTCTTGTCGATGTTCGGGACCCAGGTCCAGAAGGTGATCTCGGCGGGCTTGTCCAGCGCGGCCTGCACGGCCGCAGGGTCGCCCTTCTTGCCGCTGTCGGGCGTGCCGGAGCCGCCGCATGCGGCGAGGGAGAGGGTCGCGACGGTGGCCGCGGTGAGTGTGCGGGTGAGAGCCGACAGCCGTCGGAATCTGCTCATTTCGAATCCTTTTCATCCGGGCGAGGCGAGGCGAGGAGAGGGGTGGGCGTGGGCTACTGCTTGACGCCGCCGGCGGCCAGACCTGACTGCCAGAACCGCTGGAGGAAGAGGAACGCGACGATCAGCGGGACGATCGCCAGAAGACTGCCGGTGATCACCAGAGGGAGGATGGGTGTGGCGCCGGCGCCGGCGCCGCCCTGCGCGAGGGAGTCCCACTGGCGCAGCCCCACCGTGAGGGGGAACAGCTCCGGGTCGTTGAGCACGATGAGCGGCAGGAAGTAGTTGTTCCAGGTGGCGACGAGGGTGAACAGCAGCACGGTGACGAAACCGGGTGCCAGCAGGCGCAGCGAGATGGTGAGGAAGATGCGCAGTTCTCCGGCGCCGTCGATGCGTGCGGCCTCCAGCATCGCGTCGGGAACGGCTTCGGTCGCGTACACACGCATCAGGTAGAGCCCGAAAGGACTCGCGAGGGAAGGCAGCAGGACCGCCCACGGTGTGTTGACGATGCCCATGTCGCTGAACAGCAGGTACGTGGGGACCGCGAGGGCGGACGCCGGGATCGAGATCGCACCGATGACGACGGCCGACAGCACCCGACGTCCCACGAATTCGTACGTGGCCAGGGCGTAACCGCCCATCGTCGCGATGATGGAGGCTCCGCCAGCCCCGACCACCGAATAGAGCAGGGTGTTGCCGAACCAGCGCAGGTAGATCCCGTGGTCGTAGGTGAAGACGTCCTGGATGTTCTCGAACAGGTGGAAGCCGTCCCCGAACCACAGGCCCGGCGAGTCGAAAAGGGTCTGGTTGGACTTCGTCGCGCTGATGGCGAGCCAGAGCAGGGGGATCAGCGTGTACGCGAGCATCAGGCCCATCGCCACGGTCAAGGAGGTGGACCTGCCCGGACGGCGCCGGGCGGGCCGGCCCCGGGAGCCCCGGCGCCGGGAGGGGGTACGGCGCGGTGCCCCTTCGGTGAAGGCCTCGGCGGACCTGCTGACGGTCCCGGGCGCGGCAGTGGTCACAGCATGCGCTCCCTTCGGGCGGTCGTACGCTGCACTGCGTACGCGACGATCACGGTCACCAGGCCGAGCAGCACCGCGACGGCGGCCGAGTAGTTGAACTGGCGCCCGTCGAAGGCGAGGCTGTAGGCGTACATGTTGGGCGTGTAGTTCGTGGAGACGGCGGCGGGCGCCAGGGACTGGAGCACGCTCGGCTCGTTGAAGAGCTGGAAGCTGCCGATCACCGAGAACGTCGTGGCCATCAGCAGGGCAGGGCGCAGGGCCGGCAGTTTGATGCTGAACGCCTTGCGGAGGGCGCCGGCGCCGTCGACCTCGGCCGCCTCGTACAGCTCCTCGGGCACCGATCGCAGTGCCGCGTAGAAGATCAGCATGTTGTAGCCGACGTACGACCACGTGACGATGTTGCCGATCGAAGCGAGCATCCAGCTCTCGGAGAGCAGGTCGGGCACCTCGGTGTGCAAGAGGTCGCCGATCTCGCCGGCCAGGCCGAAGCGGTCCCCGTACAGGTAGCCCCACATCAGTGCCGCGACCACACCGGGAACGGCGTAGGGGACGAAGATGCCGATCCGGAAGAGCCCCGGCGCGCGCAGCCGGCCACTGTCGATCGCGAGGGCGGCCAACAGTGCGAGGCCGAGCATGAGCGGTACCTGGATCGCGAAGAAGAGTGCGACGCGGCCGAGGCCGGCGTGGAACAGGTTGTCCTTGAACGCCTTGGTGTAGTTGTCCAGCCCCGTGAAGACCATCCCGCCGATCATGCGCTCCTGATAGAGGCTCAGGTTGACCGAGTACATCAGTGGGGCGAGGACTCCGACGACGAAGACGCAGAGGAACGGCAGGAGAAACGCATGCGCGGTGAGGTTGCGCCGAACAGCGCGCCGTTTCACCGCGGTCCCCGGTGGCGGCGGCCGGCGATGTCCCCATCGCGGACCGGGGCTTGGACGACTCTCACGGATATGACCTCCGATGCATGTTAGCGCCAACATGGTGGCGCGGTTCGGAAGTGTGTCGATCGCTCTCGGAGAGTGTCAAGGGTTTTGACAGACTCATCTGTCGCTCCGTCAGTTGTCATGTTTTTCAGGGGGTTTCGAGCTTCGGAAAGGCCTCGGCGGTCAGCCGGTCACCCGGAGCCGCGCAGCAACCTGTTGACCAACGCGGCATGTTTGCGCAAACATGATGACGGTCAGGAGACGCCCGGGCGTCACAGTTGCGAGAGGAACTGCACCATGGCGAAGGATGGGCAGCGGCCACGCAAGCCCCGTTCCCCGGCTGCGGACCGCCCCAGGCCCCCGTCGATGGCCGATGTCGCGGCCATGGCCGGAGTCTCGGCACAGACCGTCTCCCGCGTGGTCAACGCGACTGCCCGCGTCGACGACGCGACCCGGGACCGGGTCGTCCGAGCCGTACGCATGCTCGGGTACCGCCCCAACACCGCTGCCCGGGCGCTGGCCACCGGCAAGTTCCGGACGATCGGTGTCATCAGCTTCGATCTCACGGCGCACGGAAACGCGCGCACACTGGAGTCGATCGTCTCCGCCGTGCAGTCCACCGAGTACTCGGTCAACGTCGTCGTCCCGCAGGCACAGACCCAGGAGGCGGTGCTGGATGCCTTCCGGAGGCTGAGTGGGCATGCGGTCGACGGGGTCATCGTGAACGAGGCGCAGATCCTGACCGGTTCGCTGGTGCTCCCCTCGGGGCTGCCGGTCGTGGTCGTCGACGGTGGCGACGACCACCGCTACCCCGGCGTCCACACCGACCACGCGGCCGGTGCGGAGATCGCCGTGACCCACCTGCTGGGACTCGGCCACACCACGGTGTGGCACCTGGCCGGCCCGCAGGACTCCCACCCCGCGCGCCGCCGCGCCGAGGCATGGCAGCGTGCCCTCCGGGCGGCGGGCGCCCCGATCCCGCCGGCCGTCCACGGAGACTGGAGCGCCGAGAGCGGCTATCGGGCAGGCCGGGAACTCGCCGGCCTCCCGGAGGTCACCGCGGTGTTCGCCGCCAACGATCAGATGGCGCTCGGGATGGTCCGTGCGCTCCGCGACGTCGGACGCTCGGTTCCGCAGGACGTGAGCGTGGTCGGTTTCGACAACATCGCCGAATCCGCCTACTTCCTCCCGCCCCTGACCACCGTGGACCAGGACCTCTCCCAGGTCGGCGCGGCCTGCGTGGACCGGCTCCTGAGCCAGATCGAGGGCGCCGCGTCGACGGACTCGTCCCTCGTGTCGGTCATGCCGACCCTGGTGGAGCGGGACAGCGCGGCGCCGCCACGGGTCTGAGGGGTCAGGCGAACGCGGCCTCCCGCTACACCCACATGAGACGTAACGCCCTGCTGAAGTACCTGAAGGGGTAAGGAAGATGAACTCTCCGGCACACGACCGCGCCCGAGCCCTCGGCACGCGACTGGGCGGCCTCGGTTTCGGCGGCGACTACAACCCCGAGCAGTGGGACGCGGCCACCCGCGCCGAGGACCTGCGCCTGATGAACGAGGCAGGCGTCAACCTCGTCAACCTCGCCATCTTCGCCTGGGGCCGCGTCGAGCCCGCCCGCGACGCCTACGACTTCGGCTTCTTCGACACCGTCATGGACGACCTGGCCGCGCACGGCATCACCGCCGACCTGGCCACCATGACCGCGTCGCCACCCCCGTGGCTCGCCGTCGAGCATCCCGAGATCCTGCCGGTCACCGCCTCCGGGACCGTCCTGTCCCCAGGGGGCCGCCAGCACTTCTGCCCCTCCAGCCCGGTCTTCCGCGACCGGGCCGTCCGCCTGATCGAAGCCGTCGCCACCCACTACCGCGGCCATCCGGCGCTCGGCCTGTGGCACGTCGGCAACGAGTACGGGATCCATGTCGCCGAATGCTTCTGCGACACCTCCGCCGCGGACTTCCGGCGCTGGCTCGCGGCCCGGTACGGCGAGGTCGGCGCGCTCAACGAAGCGTGGTCCACGGACTTCTGGTCGCAGCGCTACACCTCCTTCGACCAGATCCTGCCGCCGCGCACCGCACCGACGTACCCCAACCCCTCCCAGCAGCTCGACTTCAAGCGGTTCAGCAGCGACGCCCTGCGCACCTGCTTCACCCTCGAACGCGACGTGCTGCGCCGCATCACCCCCGGCACACCGGTGACCACGAACTTCCTCGCCGGACACAAGTCGGTCGACGTCCACGCCTGGGCACCCGAGATGGACGTCCTCGCCCTCGACAGCTACCCGGACCCGCACGGGGAGGCGGCCCACATCGGCGCGGCGCTGTCGTACGACCTCCTGCGCGGTGCGGCCGGCGGGAAGCCGTGGCTGCTCACCGAACAAGCCCCGTCCGCCGTCAACTGGCGGGGCCGCAACGGTGCCAAGAGCCCCGGCCGGATGCGCTTGTGGAGCTGGCAGGCCGTCGCGCAGGGCGCGGACGCCGTCATGTACTTCCAATGGAGGCAGTCCCGCGGCGGCGCGGAGAAGTTCCACTCAGGCATGGTCCCCCACGCGGGGGCCGGGACCCGGGTGCACACCGAGGTGCGCGAGCTGGGCCGCGAACTGGCCCGGGTGCCCGAGCTGGCCGGCACGCGCATCCGCAACGAGGTCGCGATCATGTTCGACTGGGACAACTGGTGGGCCCTCGAACTCGACTCACATCCTTCGGACGGCGTGCGCTGCCTCGACCGCGTCCTCGACCACTACGCACCCCTGTTCGAAGCGGGCGTCGGCATCGACGTCGTCCATCCCTCCGCGGACCTCGGCCCGTACAAGTTGCTCGTGCTGCCCAGCCACTACCTGCTGTCGGCCGAGACCGCCGTGCGGATCCGCACCTTCGTGGCGGACGGGGGATCCCTGCTCGCCTCGTTCTTCACCGGGATCGTCGACGAGCACGACCGCGTGCACACGGGCGGCTATCCGGCTCCGCTGGGTGACGTACTGGGTGTACGGGTCGAGGAGTTCTGGCCGGCCGCAGCAGGCGAGGCCGTCCCGCTCCGCGCCCCGGAAGCGGACGCCGCGGCGCCCGCGCCGGCGTCGCTGTGGCGCGAGGACGTGAAGCTCACCGGCGCCCGCCCCGAACTCTTCTTCGCCGGACCCGACTGGGACGAGAACCGCGCGGCGGCCACGGTGCACACCCACGGCACCGGGACTGCCCGCTACGTCGCGACCCGGCCCGATCCCGTCACGATGCGGGCCATCGTCGACCGCTCACTCGCCGACGCGGGGGTCAACCCCGTTGTGCCCGGACTGCACACGGGCATCCAGGCGACGATCCGGCACGGCGCGGATCACGACGTCCTCATCCTGCTCAACCACACCGAGGACAAACACGAGGTGACGCTGCCGGCCGACCGCCGGGACCTCCTCGACGATCGCAGGCCTCTCGTCCGCCACGTGACCCTCGAACCACGAGGCGTCGCGGTCCTCGGCAGCGGCGGCAGCTGAGCGAGCCCCCGATCCGTCGCCCGAAACCGCTCCACCACGCACGTCCACCCCCCATGCCCTATCGGAGGACACTGTGAGAAGACCCCTGCAACCGGCGGTACTCGCCGCCGCACTACTCTTCGGAGCGCTCGGCGCCTCCCCGGCCGTCGCGGCCGGGACCGCGTCCACGGCCGAGTCCGCGACTGCCGCAACCGCCGCGACTCCTGTGACGGCCGGCACCCCGGCCGTCCTGTCCGACTCCTGGCGCCCGCCCCTCAGTACCCGGGGCCGCTACATCGTCGATGCCGAGGGCAACCGCTTCAAGCTCAAGTCCGCGAACTGGCACGGGGCCCAGGGATCCTGGAGCGGCTCCGCCGACATCAACGACCCGGCCAGCCACCACGACGGTGAGAAGGCCGACCAGATGCCGCTGGGCCTGGACCGCGCGCCGATCCCGCAGATCCTCGCCGGATTCCACGAACTCGGCATCAACAGCATCCGGCTGCCGTTCTCGAACGAGATGCTGCACGATCAGCGCCCGGTCTCCGACGCCTCGGTCGCCGCCAACCCCCAACTGCGCGGCAAGACCCCGCTCCAGGTCTTCGACGCGGTCATCGCCGCCACCACGGCCGAAGGCTTCGCGGTGGTCCTCAACAACCACACCAACACCTCACGCTTCTGCTGCGGCCTGGACGGCAACGAACGCTGGAACACCAGCCAGTCCACCGCGCAGTGGGAGAACGACTGGATCAGCCTCGCCCGCCGCTACAAGGACAACAAGCGCGTCGTCGGCGCCGACCTCTACAACGAGGTCCGCCGCACCATCACCGACGACGCCAACTGGAACTGGGGCAACGACCACGACTGGTGGGCCGCCTCCCAGCGCCTCGGCGACCGGCTCCTCACCGAGGCCAACCCCGACCTGCTGGTGATCGTCGAAGGCATCAACTGGCAAGGCATCCCGGCCGACGGGCTGCCCCACTGGCGCCCCACACTCGAACCGGTACGTACCCTCTCGCACACCCTCGTCGCCTCGAACAAGCTGGTGCACGCGGCGCACTTCTACGGCTACACCGGGCCGAACCACACCGGCGCGACCGGCATGGGTGAGACCCACGACCCGCGCTACCAGGAACTCTCCCGCGAAGACCTGTTCGCGACCCTGCAGCGCCAGGCGTTCTACGTCACCGCCGAATCCGGCCGCCACTTCACAGCACCCCTGTGGATCAGCGAGTTCGGCATCGGCAGCGACGAGACCAACCCGCAGGCGCGCGCCTGGTTCGGCAATTTCGTGGACTATCTGATCGCCAACGACGCTGATTTCGCCTACTGGCCCCTGGTCGGATGGGCCGGACACGGCACCTGGTCGATCCTCAACTTCGACTCGGCGGGCCACCGTTCCGGCATCCTGGACAACGGCGACTGGCGCGCCGCCAACTGGAACCGGCTCGTCTCCTCGCCCCAGAAGACCGGCCAGGTCGCCGTCTCCGACACGTGGGACATGCTCAACCTCGACCACGCCGATGCGGTCCAGTCGGCACACATGCGTACGCTCGCGGACTGGGACTCGGGCGCCCGCAAGGGGACGTGCCCCGACGGACAGCGGCTCGTCGGCCTGGCGCACCGTGACGGGCGCGGGCTGTGCACCGATGCCGGGTCCTCCGGTCTGCCGGCCACCAGCTTGGTGCCGACCGTCGTGAGCGACGAGCGGTACGTACAGCAGGGAGACTGGGCGGGCGGCTACACCAAGTACCAGTGCGGGCCCAACCAGTTCATGATCGGCTACAGCGTGCGCGGTCAGGCGGTCTCCGCGGTCCTCTGCGCCCAGGCGGGCAGGAACCTGGGGGCGAACGGCCGTACCGTCTGGTTCGACCGGGGCGACAACCGGCCGGCCGCAGGCCCCGGGGGAGAGTTCGCGTCCGGCAACTACAAGGGGCAGTGCGGCACGGATGAGTACGCCGCGGGCATCGCCTTCACCGGGGCATGGGCCAAGGGCAAGACGCCGGACGCCCTGTTGTGCCGCAAGCTGTAACGGCCGCGGCCCGGCGCGGTGGGTTCGGCAACGGTAGCGGCTCGTCCTGCGGCTCGCCCTGTGGTGGCGGCGGAGGCGACTGACACCACGGGCCGCACCACTGTCGTCGCCCGAGGCTGCCCTGGCCGACGTCCCGCTGTACAGCGGGAAGACAACCCAGCAGGGTGTCAGTCAGTGGCAGAGCCACGACCACCAGAACCCGCTACGAGTATCAATGTCAGTGGCCGTGTCTAGGGTGCTCGCATGACGAGCTGGATACATGGGTCCTTCCCGGACCACGAGGTGAATGTCGTCTTCGCACGGGGAGTACCGCTCGACGCGGTCACCCGAGGCCTTCGCGACCGGCTGCGAGAACCCCTCGCAGCCGGTCAGGCGAACGGCTGGGCATGGGCGGTGCACGACATGCACAACTGGGAAGCCGAGGACTACGACGACGTCGACTACGGCGGCATGTGTCCGGACGGCGCCGAGATCGTCGTGTTCGTGACCGAGCCCTGCAGCGCGAAGGGCTTCCCTCCCGCGTTCGAGTACTACCGGGACGGCCGCACGGTCCTGTGGTTCAGCTTCGAAGACGTCCAGCAGCGCATGGGCGAGAACCCGGACCACCTCTCCCCGGAGCTCCTGGCCGCCAACCTCATAGGCCCCGACGCGGGCTGCGGCCGACAGGGCGACGACGGTCATGACTGCTTCGACCACCACTACGACGACCACGAGCGCCTCGTGACAGTGATCGCCGACCATTTCGCGTTGCCCTCGCCCTCTCCGACAGGGGAGGGCGAGGTGATCTGGCTGCCCCCGATGCCCCGGAACACGTTCGTCACCTTCTGCAAGGGCATGCGTGAGCAGACCTTGTCCGGCATCTTCACCGAGGCGGGGCACCCCGCCGACTCCAGCGGTGAATCGTCCGGTTGGGCCTGGGTGACGCACGACGCCTACGCCGCCGAGCAGGGGACGGGCGCCTGGGAGCTGGCACGCGACATCACGGGCTACCGCTACGCGGACCGCGCCGACGTTCCGGATCGCGTGGAAACCGTGTTCCTGGCGTCCACGCCCGCATGTGAATGTCCCCATGGGCAGAACTACATGGTCCCCCATTGCGCCGAGCACCCGTTCCAGTTCGCCTACAGCCACGGCGGGTTCGAGCGCACCTACTTCAACATCGGCCGGCGCCGCGAATCACGGCGCGCCGGAGGCACGGCCGACCTGCTCGTACGCGAGCTGCTGGACGCCGGGATCATCGGCCGGGACACCCCGGCGTACGACATCGATCCCGGCTTCAACGCCGACGGTTCCCGGACGTTGCGGATCATCGCCGCGCACTTCGGGCTTCCCTCTCCCACCGCATAGCGCACCCCCCGGCTTGCGGCAAGACCCGAAGCCTGCCGCAGAATTGTCAGTCGAAGCCAGAACCTGCGGAAATACATGGGGGTTGTGTTGATTGACGTGATCGTCGCCGGTGGTGGACCGACCGGGCTGATGCTGGCCGGCGAGTTGCGGCTGCATGGTGTGCACGTGGTCGTACTGGAGAAGCTGACGGAGCCGACCGGGCAGTCCCGCGGGCGAGGCCTGCATGCGCGCACCGTCGAGATACTGGACCAGCGAGGGCTGCTCGACCGGTTCCTCGACGTCAGCGAGAAGTTCCAGGCCGGTGGTTTCTTCGCCGGCATCGTCAAGCCGTGGCCCGACGGGGTGGACACCGCACACCCCTACGGCATCGCCGTCTCGCAGCCGGTCACCGAGCGCCTGCTGACCGAGCGCGCCGTCGAACTCGGGGCCGATATCCGGCGCGGATGCGAACTGGTCGGGCTGAGCCAGGACGACCGCGGCGTGACCGCCGAACTGGCCGACGGCACGCGGCTGCAGGCCCGCTACATGGTCGGCTGCGACGGCGGCCGCAGTCTGGTGCGCAAGCTGCTCGGTGTCGGCTTCCCCGGTGAACCTGCCAAGGCCGAGACGCTGTTGGCGGATGTGGAGGTGACCGAGGACCCGGCGACACTGGCCGCCGTCACGGCCGAGATCCGCAAGACCCACGTACGGTTCGGTGCCGTGCCCATGGGGGACGGGGTGTACCGCATCATCGTGCCCGCCGAAGGGCTGGCCGAGGACCGTGAGACCGCCCCGACCTTCGAGGAGTTCAAGCAGCGGCTGCGGGTGTTCGCGGGCACCGACTTCGGCGCGCACTCACCGCGCTGGGTGTCCCGGGTCGGCGACGCCACCCGGCAGGCCGAGCGCTACCGGGTCGGCCGGGTGCTCCTGGCCGGCGACGCGGCCCACATCCACCCGCCGACCGCGGGACAGGGGCTCGGCCTCGGCGTCCAGGACGCCTTCAACCTCGGGTGGAAACTGGGCGCCGAGGTGGGCGGTCGGGCGCCGGAGGGACTGCTGGACAGCTACCACGCCGAACGCCACCCGGTGGGCGCCCTCGTACTGGCCGAAGCCCGCGCGCAGGGCCCGCTGCTGGAAGCGGATCCCGGTGCGAAGGCGCTGCGGGAGCTGTTCTCGAAGCTGCTGGACTTCGAGGAGGTGAACCGGTACATGACCGAGACGGTCACCGCGGTCGGGGTCCGCTACGACTTCGGTGAGGGCCACGAGTTGCTCGGCCGGCGGATGCGGGACGTGGTGCTGAAGCGGGGCCGTCTCTACGCGTTGATGCACGGCGGTCGCGGGCTCCTGCTCGACCAGACCGGCCGGCTGTCGGTGGAGGGCTGGGCGGACCGGGTCGACCACGTCGTCGACGTCAGCGAGGAACTGGACGTGCCCGCGGTACTGCTGCGGCCGGACGGCCACGTGGCGTGGGTCGGCGAAGACCAGCAGGAGCTGCTCAGCCGGCTGACCGAGTGGTTCGGCACTGCCGCCGACTGAGCGGCCTCGTCGTCGGCGCCGACGCCCCGCCGGAGCGCGGCCGGTCCGGCCGGGGAGCGGCCCGGGGCCGTGGCGCCGACGGCGGTGCGGACGTCCTGCTCGATTTCGAACGCGCGTCCCCGACCGGCCGACTCGCGTATCCGCATGCCGGGCATGTCGCCTCGCTCTTCGTCACCCTGGGTGAAGTACCTGTCTTTCACCTCCGACAGAAAGCGCCATGATGGCTGAGAGCTCTCTCCTCACCGCTCCCCGCACCATGACCGGCAGCATCACCCCCAGTGACATCGGCCTGCCCGTGCTGCGCGTCGTGCTCGGCGTGATCATGTTCATTCCTGGAACCCAGAAGCTGTTCGGGTGGTTCGACGGCCTCGGTATCAAAAGCACGGGCATGTTCTTCAGCAAGGCCGGCTACCCGGCGGGCGAGACCATGGCGGCGATCGCGGGCCTGACCGAGACGCTGGGCGGGCTCGGCGTGATCCTCGGCCTGCTCACACCGCTCGCCGCCGCCGGGATCGTCGGCATCATGATCAACGCCATCTGCGTCAAGTGGACCGGCGCCGTGCTCGGCCTTACGGGCGTCGAATTCGAGGCCCTGATCATTGCAGCGGCCGTCACCCTGGCCCTGGCCGGCCCGGGCCGCTTCGCCCTGGACCACTTCCTGCCGGTGCTCCGGGACTACCGGCCTGTCTACGGCGTCCTGGCGCTCGCGCTGGGGATCGTACTGGCGGCCCTCGTGCTGCTGCTGCGGGACTGACGCGGGCGGGCACCGACCGCTGACCCACCACACCCGCGCCCTCCTACTGCCCCTGACGGTCGGCTCGTCGTCACCTCGGCGACGGCGCTTCCCCGCCGGGGACGGATCCCTGGTCGAGGTCGTCGAGGATCTGGTGGAAGGGCCGGCGGAGGGCGACGGCGAGGGGCCGGGAGTCCGCGCGATCGTAGGCGGTCAGCCGGCTCCGGGCGGTGGCCACGGCGGGGCGGGGATCCTCCCCGGACAGCGTGTGTCCGATCGCCCGCGCGGTGAGCGCGGCCAGTTCGGGAAGTCGACGGCGAGCCCGGGCTAGGTCCGCAGCGAGGTCCTCCCGGCCGGTGAGCGCGGCGACCTCCCTGGCGAGGGTCGCCAGGGGTGCGGTGAGCCTGTCGGCGGTGGCGACGTGCCGCGCCTGGAGCCGTACGGTGTCGCGGTGACGTCGGCGCAGGGGATTGAACCTCATGGCGCGTTCGGCTTCGCGGGCGCGTGCGGCGTTCGCGTGTACCGCTTCGACCTCGGCATCCACCAGGGTGAGGTTCTCGCGGGCGGCGGCCGGGCCGGTGCCCAGGGCCGCCACGGTGCCGGTGAGGGACCGGCTCAGGCGCGCACGGCAGTCGTCGGTGATGACGGCCAGGACGCGGTGCGGGGCGGGTGGCCACAGCAGCGGGGCGAGCAGGATCGTCACCGCCGCTCCCTCAACGGTCTCCCACACGCGGTCCAGCGCGTAGGCATCGGGTGAGGTGTTGGCGAAGACCAGGAGCGACGACGCCGCGACCTGGATGTTCAGTCCACCGCCGGCCCGCAGGACCATTCCGACGCCCAGGCCCAGGGCCACCACCAGGGCCAGCGTGGCGGTCGAGGGCCGCAGTACGTTCAGTACGGCGAGCCCGATCAGCACGCCCGCCACCACACCCAGGGCCCGCTGCAGCGATGTGCCCAGGGCCGTCATCGGGTCGCCGCGCAGGGCCACCAGCGGGACGATTGCCGCGAAGACCGGTGGCTGGTCGGCTCCCAGCCACAGCGCGACCTGCCAGGCGACGGCGACGGTGACCACGATCCGTGCCGCTGCCGGGCCTTCGGCCCGCGCGATTTCCCGGAACCGGTCCCGGGCCCGGCGCGCTCGGGAGGCCCGGGGTGTCCGGGGAGCCCGGGGTGCTCGGGCATCGGCGAGGTCTGTCATCCGCGCCTTTCGGTGAGGCGTCCGTGCTCGCCCGTCGCACGCTCCGCGGTCCGCGCGACCGTACGCCGTTGCTTCGTCGGCGACAGCGTGCAGCGGCCGGGCCGCCCAACACCGCCATTACACCGAAAGCGGCATGTCACACGCCGACATGCCCTGGGAGGGAGGGGGTCAGGGGGACGACGCGTCTTCGGGCTTCCACCCCCAGGCCGTGAGCATCCCCGGCGACAATCCGGTGCACCGCGGGGAGTCCAGGTAGCGCACGGCCTCGTCGAGCTGGGCGTCGTCGACCAGCCCCGTCGCCACCATGGCCGCCCGCGCCCGGCCCCAGGTGTCCGCCCAGAACCGGCTGATCGCGCTCCCCGGCAGGAGCGGCGGCACATGGATCTCGGCCGCCACCGGTTCCAGCCCGGCCGCACGCATCAGCTCGGTACGGTGGGGCACCTGGGAGACATCGGTCCCGATGCTGTCGCGCAGCCCCTGCCACATGGCCCGCATGGCGCGGGTGTACGGGGTCAGGGGCGCCGAGTCCGTGGTCAGGTCGACCGCGTCGCTGACCACCAGGACCCCGCCCGGTGCGAGCAGTCCGGCGAGCCTGGGGACCATCTGCTGCGCCGAGGGCAGGTGCATGAGCACGAACCGGGCGTGGACCAGCCGGAACAGCCCGGGGGAGAAGTCCTCGGAGGTGATGTCCGCCTGGAGAGCTGTCAGTCCGGGTACGGGGTGCGCCGCGAGGAAACGTACGTCGCGGTCCACCGCGAGGACCTGTGCCACTCCCGCCTCACCGAGCAGCCGCCGCGCCACCGTGCCCGTTCCCGCGCCCACCTCCAGGCAGGTCCAGCCGGGACCCACGCCCAGCTGCCGCAGCCGTGCCATGGTCGTCTCGTCGTAGGTGAGGGCCCCGAGGTCGATACGGTCGTCCTCACCCCGGTCCTCGGAACGGAAGACCCGCTCACCGTAACGGCCCTCGATCGGGGGCCCTGTACCGGCCATGTGGCCATTGTGGCAAGCGGAAGCGGATGCCACATGTCGTGCGGCCCCGATATCCGCTTGCATGCCACCGTCGTCCGGGGCACCGCCGCCTGGCAGCTCAAGAAGGCGGAGAAGATGACCACGCACGCCGAACACGTAGACCACGAACTCATCCAGGCGGCGACCCACATCGCACGCACTCGGTGCCGGGGTGACAACCACACCATGGCAGCCGCGGCCCGAAGCCGTGACGGCCGGATCGCGACCGCGGTGAACGCCTACCACTTCACCGGAGGCCCCTGCGCCGAACTGGTCCTCATCGGCGCCGCGGCCGCCCAGGGCGTGTACGAGCTCGACACGAACCTGCTTCCCGAAAGCTACGTCTGGGCCGACCACCAGCTCGACGCCGAAGAGGCCGCGCCCCGCAGCACGAGCTGACTAGTCGGGTCCGTCATGAGGGTCCGCCGTCCTTGGCGTCGCCTGTGTCTTCGCCCCGGAGCAGGGCGAGTTGGTGGTGGACGGCGGCGGTGGTGCGGGACTCGTCGTCGGTGGCGAGGAGGTCGAGCAGGGCGCCGCGGAGCACGGCCAGGGCCAGGGTGCGGCGGGTGGCGCCGTCCTGGCTGCCGCGTTCCGGCTCCGGCTGGCAGGTGGCCAGTACGCCGAGCCAGTCGTTCACGGTGGCGCGGGCGAAGCCGGCCCAGGCGCCGTCGGGCTCGACGAGGGACCGCGCGTACGCCTCGGCCCACAGCCGCAGCAGCGGACGATGCGCCTCGGCGGCGAGCCAGGACCAGATCTGCTCCGCCGCAGGGGTCAGGCCGATGGGCTGGTCGGCTTGTTCAAGATGTTCGAGGACCATCAGTTCGTCGGTCCGGGCTCGCGCCAGCAGTGCTCTGACCAGGCCGTCCTTGTTGCCGAACAGGAACATCAGGACGCGGGGGCTGGAGCCGATGGCCGTGGCCAGCGGACGCAGGGAGAGGTCGGCCAGGCCGTGGGCGAGCGCGTACCGGTAGGCGGCTTCCAGCAGCTCGGCCTGCCGGGCGGACGGGACTGTCGCTTCCTGGGGCACGGGGGCTAGCCTAGCGCTACTGAAACAGTCGTGTCAGTGGCAGGGATGCGGTCGAAAGGTCCAGGAGAAGAAGCCATGTCGCACCAGGAACGTCAGCCGCACGTCGTCGTGCGCCGCGCCGACCGTCCGGGGGATCTGGGCTGGGCGGTGATGGCCCACGGTGAGATCTACGATCGGCAATTCGGCTGGAACACCGATTTCGAGGCCCTGGTGGCCAAGATCGTCGCCGACTACGGCGCCGATCACGACCCGTCGACGGAGGCGGCGTGGATCGCCGAGGTCGACGGCGAGCGCGCGGGCTGTGTCTTCCTCGTCGCCGGCGACGAACCAGGGGTGGCCAAGCTGCGCATCCTGCTGGTCACCCCGAAGGCCAGGGGTCTCGGCCTGGGCACCCGCCTTGTCGAGGAGTGCCTCGCTTTCGCGCGACAGGCCGGCTACCGGCAGGTGGCGCTGTGGACCAACGACGTGTTGGTGTCCGCGCGCAAGATCTACCAGGGCCTCGGATTCACACTCGCCGACGAGGAGCCCCACCACAGCTTCGGCCGCGACCTCGTCGGCCAGAACTGGACCCTCGACCTGCAAGCCACCCCGACGGGCGACCCATCGTGATCGTCCACGGTGAGCCCCACCAAATACGCCCTCTTCGGGCTCTTCGGGCACCGTGAAGCGGCCCAGGAGAAGGTCACATCGACCTGAGGATCGTTGCTCTCTGGTGACAGACCGTTCCGGCGTGTAGTTTCAGCTCCAGCTGTCGTGGTTCGCAGTTCCTGCCCGCGCCCTGGCGTGGGCGTTTTGCTGTGCAGTGCCGGACCAGGGCGATCACCTCCGGGTCCGCGCGGTGCGGATCCGACATCGACTGAGAGGGCATGATCATGGCCAGCGGAACCGTGAAGTGGTTCAACTCCGAAAAGGGCTTCGGCTTCATCGCGCAGGACGGCGGCGGTCCGGACGTCTTCGCCCACTACTCCAACATCAACTCCACCGGCTACCGCGAGCTCCAGGAAGGCCAGGCCGTGACCTTCGACATCACGCAGGGCCAGAAGGGCCCGCAGGCGGAGAACATCACCGCCGCCTGACCCGGCAGCTGACACCGCTCCGCCCCGGACACGAAGCTCCGGGGCGGAGACGGATAGGGCGGGCCCCCTGGCGCCGTACGGGCGCCAGGGGGCTCGTTTCGCCCGGCCGCCCGATGAACGGCGGTCACCTTGCCTTTGTCAGGTCTGCGGGGGCCGTTCCTCTCGGTCCTGGTTGAGCTGCTGCTTCAGGGCCTCCTGGGCGGTGTCCACCTGGGAGCTGTACTTGCTTTGGGTCTTCTCGTCGACGAAGTCGCCGGATTTGTCGATGGCCTGGCTCGACTGATCCTCGTGGCCTTTCAGCATCTTCTTGAGCTTGTCCAGTGCGGACATGGCTCTCTCCTTAGGCGTGGGTTTCCAGCCATGCCAGGATGATCCGCCGCCGGGCCATCCGCATCTCCAGCCGACCGCGGGAGCGCCCTTGCCTGCCGTCGGCGGCTCATCGGCGCCGGTGCGAGGCGGCGGCTGTGCAACCCATGCCTGTCGTGGTGACGCAGCGTCATCCGGCGCCGTGGCGCAGTGTGATGAGCTGGTCGGCGACCTGTTTCTCCGTTCGGCCCGGGGAGTGCCTGAGATGGCCCGCGGGGCAGCGGGTGCGCGCGGCAGGGGGTTGCTCTAGCGTCGAAAGAGGGAGGGAGGCCCTGCCGAGCCGGTCCGGTGCGGGGGCGCCGGGCCCAGTGGCTTTACGTCGGCCGTGTGCGCTCGGCGCCGTTCCCGCGGGTTCCGGCAACACCCAGGTCCGGGGCCGCGCGACGATCCCGAGAGCAGGTACGTCCCATGCGCACGACGACCCGTATCGCAGGTGTCCTCACCGGCCTGACCCTCGTGCTCGGTGGCGCGGCCCTCGCGGCCCCCACCGCCCACGCGGACGTCAGAGCCTGCATCAACCAGGTCGAGCGGGAGCTACGAGGTGGCGAGGCCCCGGAGTACGTCAGGACGGCGTGTTACGTCGGGCTGGGCGGCGACAACGCCAAGTGCGTGTCCGGCTTGACAGCGGGCGGTGTGACCAACGGGACCGCGGTGAGCGCCTGCCGGGTGTCCAAGTAGGAGCGCCACCGGAGCGTACTCCTCGGTCCGCCGCCGGCCAGTCCCGGCGGCCGCCCCGGACGAACTCGCCGATCCTGAGTGTCAGTGGTTCCGAGTACCGTCTGCGCATGGTTGATCAGAAACCGCAATGGTCATCGGTGCGCGACTTCGCCACGTGGGAGCCCGTGCTGCGGCTCATGCTGGGCGAAGACACGGAGAGGCGTGCGGGGCGGCCCGCCCGTGTGGCGGGACGCGTCGGGCGACATGGCTGGAGTCTGGCGCTCCGGGGGCGGATGTCGCCGGCGGAGCGAGCCACGGTGGAGCACGTACAACGGGCGCTCGTGCGCGGCGGTGGCGACGAGGTCGCGTTCACGGCGGAGATCCGGCCGACCGGAAGGACCACGCTCGGCCTGGTCGAGCCCAGCCCGGCCGTGCAAGCCGCCATCGGTTACCCGGGCCTGGGAGTGCTCGTCCTGGTCGACGGATCTCTTCCCGAGCCCTGGCGCCGACTGCCCGATCCGACCCCAGGGGCGGTACCGGCTCCCTCGGCGGACCTGGAGTTGCTGGAGCGGACGCTCCGCGAACGGTTGCCCGACGCCATCGGTGCGACGGAAGAGGAGATCACCGCGGCGGAAGAGCGTCTGGGCGTCACGCTGCCCGACGAGCTCAAGGTCCTCTACCGGGTGACCCGGGCACGGCGGGAGGACTGGGGCGACGACTACGCAGCGGCGGATCGTGTCACCGACGCGGTCGGCTACGAACTCTCGGCCTTGGACGGCCTGTACAGCGTCGACGGGGCGAGCCGTCACCCCCGCTGGCAGTTCGGGGCCACGAAGGCGGTCATCACCCCGCCCGATGCCGCAGTACAGGGCCTGGCCGGATCACCCGGCTGGATCGTCTTCGGGAGCAACGGCGGCGACGAGATCGCGGTCGACCTGACACCCGGCCCGCGCGGACACGTCGGCCAGGTCATCCTGGTCGACCACGAACAGAGCCTCGGTGCCGAACTCGTGGCCGACTCCCTCACCGACCTGGTTCTGAACGGGGCGCGGGAGGAAGGCCGTGACCGTTGCGAGGATCAGCTCCCGGTCGTGGCCTCGGTCGGCAGCGGAGGCCTGCAGAGCATCCAGGCCGCCGCCCACCCCGCCCTGGAAGTCCTGTCCATCGGCGAGTGCAACGGGACGCCGTTCGGCCTCGCCCCCGTCACCGGACTGCCCCGCCTGCGCACGCTCACAGCCTGTCCCGGCGCGCTGGACGACCCCTTGGAGATCGCCGAGCTTGCCGGACCGGAGTTCCTGGAACTCGGCTTGCAGGAATGGCGCGTTCTCCTGGACGCCGGAGCCGTCCCGCGCACCCTGTTGGCCGCCGGCATCAAGGTGCAGGGCCAGGACCACCTGCCCGCCGTGGCCGTCGCCAACGAGATCCTGGCCCTCTGGGACCGGCCCCAGATCATCCAGACGCTCCTCGAAGGAGACCTCGGCCCCGTGGCATGACATCGCGAGGCCCCGGGAGTCACGCGCGCCGCCCCTGTCGCACCCGTGCCTCCCCGGCGGCGGCGAGGGCGTCTGCGAGGGCATCGACGAGCGGGTCGGTGACGGCCGCCCGCCGGGCTATGACGACGCGACTCGGCGGGTAGTCGTCGACGGGGACGAAAGCGATGCCGGGACGCGCGTGCCGCAGCACGGCCCCTGCCGGGAGGAGGCCGACCGCGCCCTCCCACAGAACGGCGTGCAAGCACTCCTCGACGGACGCCACCACCGGGCCGGGTGCGTCCTCCGGTGCGTCCTTTTCGGCGGCGAGCCAGTAGGCGCGCCACCGGGTGTCGGTGCCCGTTGGCAGGCGGAAACGCGGGCGGTCGGCCAGCTCCGTGACGCGCAGGCTCGGGAGGGTCGCCAGAGGATCGTCCGTCGGGACGGCCGCGACCACCGGTTCCTCGCCGAGCTGCCGAACCGTCAGACCCGTGGTGTCGAAGGGCAGGCGGGTCAGCGCGAGGTCCACCCGGCCCTCGCGCAGGCCGGCCGTCGGATCGGTGACCGGCGCCTCGCGCAGCCGCACCCGTACTCCGGGGCGGTTCCGCCGCAAGGCAGCCAGCGCCGCCGGGCCGACCTCCAGGCCCGCGCCCGCGACCGTACCCAGCACGAGGACTCGGTCGGCCTCGGCGCCGCGGACCCGCTCGCGGGCGCGTTCGGCGCGCTCCAGGAGGTCCCGCGCCTCGGCAAGCAGCACTTCACCGGCAGGGGTGAGCCGTGCCCCGGAGGGGATCCGGTCGAACAGCCGGCACCCGAGGTCGGCCTCAAGCTCCCGGATCCGGCGGCTCAGCGGCGGCTGGGCCAAATGCAGGCGTACCGCCGCGCGGCCGAAGTGGCCCTCCTCGGCCACGGCGATGAAACAGTGCAATGCCCGCAGGTCCATGACCGGCCACGATACCGAGAACGAACCCACCCACCCGAAACCGGTCTTGGACAGCACCGCGGCACCCGCGGTGAGGTGGTGCCAGGAGCCGGGCAACAGGCCCGCCGCCCCCACCCACCGTTGCAGGAGTCCGCCCGTGTACGCACACCCCGAAGACCTCCACCGCGCCCGCTCGGTCGGCGGCAACGCCCCGGCGGAGTTCGCCGCCTGGATCGCCTTCCAGAAGGCCGTGGACCGGGAGGACGGGGCGGTGCCGCGCCGCTACCGCGAGCTGATCTCGGTGGCGGTCGCGCTGGTCACCCAGTGCTCCTACTGCCTGGACGTCCACACCGCCGCCGCCCGCCGGCACGGCGTCACCGCCGAGGAGCTCGCCGAGACCGCCTTCGTCACCGCCTCCGTCCGCGCGGGCGGCACACTCGCTCACGCACTGCTCGCCGACCGCCTCTACGAGCAGCACGCCCACTCCTCGGCACCTGCCCACGGTTGAGCGGCCTCGGGCACGTGCGCTACTTCCCCGAGGCCGCTTAGGTGGTCAGCGGCTTGACCCATCGGGTCCAGCGTGGCTGCGGCTCGTATCCCATCGCGTGCCAAGCGCGGTGGGCGAGTTCGTTGCCGTCCAGCACCATCGCGTCGCCGCGCCGCGCCGCGCCGCCCGCCCAGCGCCGCGAACCGCGCCTCCGCAGCTGCCAGCAGTGTCGTGGCGACGCCCTGACGGCGGTACGCGGGGTGAACGGCCAGTCGGTAGAGGTGGCACCGCCAGCCGTTGTCGGTGGTGAACGAGCCGCTGCTCTCCCTCATCGCGGGTCTCCTGGCCGACGGCGAACGGGTGTGGGGGCTGGGCGGCTCGCTCAGCGAACTGGCGGCCGACTACCTGGTCCGTCAGCTGGCGGCCCTTCGGCCAGGCGTGGCCCGCGTTCCGGACACCCCGGCGGCCCGAGCCCGGGTGCTCGTCGATCTGGGCCCATCGGACCTGATCGTGGCCTACGACTTCCGCCGCTACGCGGACAGCACGGCCAGGTTCGTCCACGCGGCCCGCTCACGTGGTGCCCGGCTGATCCTCGTCACCGATGCCTGGGAGTCCCCACTCGCCGAACAGGCCGAGGTCCTGGTCCGGTTGCCCCGCGAGGCGGCCGGCCCCATCGCGCCGCTCACCCACGAAGTCGCCGTCACGGAACTCATCCTCGTCGCGGCGGCCGCGCTCATGGCCGACTCGGCTCGACGACTTGAAGCACTGGATGAACTCACTGCGGAACTGACACCGGAGCCGCGGGGCAGCAGCACGGGCTCCTGAGTCGAAGGTGCCGTCTGCGCGTCATTTCCCGGCAGTTACCCGGGTGTGAGCCTTCCGGGCACGAACCTGCTCACCGCTGTGTCCACGTGGGTGCCCACGTCTCGCCGTCGGGGCGGTGGCCGGGCTGTGCGGAGCCGAGATAGCTGCGGAGCGCGGCGAGCGCGGGGTGGGGGTTGTCGCGGCGCCAGATCAGTGAGTGCGGGTAGACGGGCGTCGGGTCGGTCACCGGGATGCGGCGCAGGCCGTGGCCGGCGGGCCAGACGAGTCGGGTCTGTTCACCCATGAAGGTGGCCAGGGCCGGAGTGTCGGCGATGGTGTCGAGGAGTGCGTCGGAGCCGAAGTTGGGGCCGGTCGCCTCGATGGTGAGGCCGAACTCGTCGACGAGGTCGTCGTAGTAGGCGGCCCACTCGGTACCGGGGACGATCCCGGGCATCCAGATCCGGTGCCCGGCGAGCTGGGCGACGGTCACCGACCGGGCGCCCGCCAGCGCGTGGGCGGGGCCGGTGAGGAGCTGGAGCGGCTCGTCGAGCACCCGGACGGACTCGATGTCCTCCGGAAGGGGCCGGCCGGGCACGGCGACGGCGCGGAAGGACGCGTCGATGGCACCGGACAGGACGGCGGCGACGGCCGTCTCGATGTCGAACAGCATCACCACGTCGAGGTCGATCTCGGGGTGGGCGCGGTGGAAGCCGCGCATCAGGCCCGACGGCGCGACGCGCGAGGCGATGACGTCGACGCGCAGCGGACGGCGGCCGGGGCGTACGGACGCGACCGCGCGCTCGGCGACGCGCAGCAGCTCGCGCGCGTGGGGCAGGAACGCCTGCCCGTCGATGGTGAGCTCGGCGCCGCGCGCGGTGCGCGTGAACAGCCGCACGCCGAGGCCGCGCTCCAGCGCGGCGATGCGCTTGGAGACGGCCTGCTGGGTGACCGCCAGCTCGGCGGCGGCCTCCTGGAACTGCCCCGCGTCGGCGGCGGCGACGAAGGTCCGGACGGTGTCGAGGTCCATGCCGATCCACCCTAGAGCACAACGCTTGGTTGTGGATCGCTGGCAGATTGGTTGTTTGACCTGCTGTTGTGCTGGTGGCTTTGCTCCTACCTGTCAACGTCGGTTTGTTCAGGTGGGACATCAAGGGGTGGGCTGAGCATGGTGGACAGGAGACCGCCCGGCCGGCAGTTCGGGTGGCTGTGGGCGGCCTACGCGGTCAGCACGTTCGGCACGTGGCTCGCGTTCGACGCGTTCTCCCTGATCGCGATCCTCGTGCTGGACGCGGGGCCGGCCCAGGTGTCGCTGCTGGCCGCAACGGGGCTGGCGGTCGGGGCGGCGGTCGCGGTGCCACTCGGCCCGTGGGTGGAGTTCCGCCGCAAGCGGCCGGTGATGGTCGCGATGGACCTGACCCGGTTCGTGACGCTGATGAGCGTCCCCGCCGCCTACGCGCTGGGTCTGCTCGGCTTCGTCCAGCTCCTCGTCGTGTCCGTCGTCGTCGGTGCGGCCGGCATCGCGTTCAGCGCGGCCAGTGGCGCGTACCTGAAGGCGCTCGTGCGGCCGGAGGACCTGCTCGTCGCGAACGGCCGGTTCGAGTCCACGACCTGGACCGCAACCGTGCTCGGACCACCGGTCGGCACGGCCGCGATCGGGCTGTTCGGCCCGGTGATGACCGTATTTGCCGATGCGGTCAGCTATCTGCTCTCAGCCGCGGGGATCCGGGCGATCAGCGGCAGCGAGACGCGCCCCGTGCGCACCGGTGCGCACGGGGCGCGTCTCCGGCCCGGCGACCTGCTCGAAGGGTGGCGGTACATCCTGACCCACCCGACCCTGCGCCCCCTGTTCTTCAACACGGTCCTGGTCAACGGCCTGATCCTGGCAACCTCGCCGCTGCTCGCCGTCCTCATGCTCGGCGACCTCGGGTTCGCCCCCTGGCAGTACGGCCTCGCGTTCGGCCTGCCCTGTGTCGGCGGCATCATCGGCTCGCGGCTGGCCCGCCGACTCGTCGCACGGTTCGGACGGCACAAGGTCATGCTCACCGCCGGGACACTGCGCGCGTGCTGGCCGCTCGGGCTGGCCTTCATCCGGCCCGGCGTGGGCGGACTCGTGCTCGTCGTGGCCGTCGAGCTCGGACTGATCACCTGCATGGGCGTGTTCAATCCGGTGTTCGCGACCTACCGGCTCGAACAGACGACTACGGACCGGATCGCCCGCACCCTGTCCGCGTGGTCGGTCACCAGCAAGGCAACTGTCGCCGCCATGACCGGGCTGTGGGGCCTGCTGGCCGGCACCACCGGCCTCCGCACCGCGATCGCCATCGCCGGCCTTCTCATCCTGACCACCCCCTTCCTGCTTCCCCGGCACGACAGCCCGAGTACGGCAGTTCCCGCCCTGCGGAGCGCCGGCCGGCGCGTCAGAGGGCGAGGCCTTCGATCAGTTCGACGCCGGGGATCTCCGTGAGCAGCTTCCCGGGCGCGATGAGCTTCCCGCGGCGGCGCCCGCTGCCGATCAGTACGTACGGCATGTCACGGACTGCCGCGTCCACGAGCAGCGGCCAGTCGTCGGGCAGCCCCAGCGGGGTGATGCCGCCGTACTCCATGCCCGTCAGCTCCACGGCCGCCTCGATCGGGGCGAAGGATGCCTTGCGCGCCCCCAGGTGACGCCGGACGGCGCCGTTCACGTCGACCCGGCCCGCGGAGGGCACGAGGCAGGCCGCGAGGGTGGTCTGGCCACCGCGCTTGGCGGCCACCACCACGCAGTTCGCGGACTGATCCATCAGCTCCTGCCCGAAGTGCGCCACGAAGGCGGCGGTGTCGGCGATGGCCGGGTCGGTGTCGACGTAGAGGATCTGCCCGGCGGGTACGTCTCCCCGCCAGCCGGCGACCGCTCGCGCCACGGGTGGGGTGAGCTCGGCGAGACAGTCGGGGGCGGGTACGGCGTTGTCGAATGGCCCGATGGGAGCGCGCATGCCCGCACGCTAACACCGTCGGCGGAGCCGTCCGCACGCCCTCGTTGCCATCAGGCCTCCCGGTCACTTCGGGACGATCGTGAACGGCTTCGGCTTGACGTCGGCCGCGCAGCTGGTGTCGGGCGCGGTGGGACGGGCGAGGAACGAGGCCAGCACGCGTTGCGCGCACGGCGACTGGGGAACGACGAAGTGACCGGTCCCGGGGATCTGCACGACGGTCGAGCGGGACAGGTCACGCGCCGTACGGGTCCCCCAACTCGCCCCGGTCTTCCCGTCGAAGGTCCCCGAGACGATGAGCGTCGGCACCGAGCTGACGGCCGCCACCCGTTGGGTGGCGGTCCGGTCGGGAACGTTCCAGACACGGCACACCTCGTGCTGGAAGGGGAGCTGCGGTGCCTGTGCGAGGACCGTGTCCGGCCAGCCGGGGAAGGCCATGCGGCCGGCCTCCAACAGGTCGGACTTCCCGTGCCCCGGCACCCATTCGCTGCATGCCACCGACTCCGTCAGGCCGAACGCGGTCTCGCCGACGACGGGGTTCGCCCCGGCGGCGCGTGCCCGCGCGAAGCGCTCCGGATGTCCGCGGGCGAGCTCGTCGAGGGCCGCCGGGACGTCGGCGGCCGGGACGGCGTTGCCGACCAGCAGGTTCACCAGCGCCCCGCCGTCGAGGACGACCTTCACCGGCTTCCCGCCACGCGGTGGAGCGGCGTTGATCGTCAGGGGCCGCGCCTCCAGTCGGCGCACCTGCTCCGTGAGCGTACGGGCGACTTCGGGATAGCGGCTCTTGCAGCCGGGCTGTGCCTGGCACGCCCGCAGGATGGTGCCGATGCCTTCCCGGGCGCTGATCCACGTCCACGGCAGGCTCACGTTCTGCGGTGGCGTGACCGAGTCGAGTGCCATCGAACGGATTCCCTGAGGGTGCTGACGCAGGTAGGTGAGGGCGAGGTCGGTGCCGTAGGAGTACGCATAGACGTTCCACCCGCCGATACCGAGCGCGGTGCGCAGGTCGGCGAAGTCCGCGGCGTTCTCGGCGGTGTTGTAGGCGCTCAGGTCGGTGCCGTCGGCCGTGAGGCGGTCCCGGCACTCCTTCGTCGCGCGCAGCAGGATCCGCTGCGCGGACGGATCGTCGTAGCGGAGGCCGACAGCCTGCGCGGAGGACCGGTCGATCTCCGGGCAGGCGAGGTTCGGCTGTGAGTGGAGGTTCCCGCGCTGGGCCATGATGATCAGCTCGCGGTCGTGGTTCAGACCGGCGTCGACGAGCAAGGGGATGTCGCCGAACGCGTCGCCTCCGGGACCGCCTGCCATGAACACGACCGGGTCCTCGGCCGGTTTCGCCGACGTGCCGGGAATGGCCGCGACGGCCAGCCGGATGGTGCGTCCGGCTGGGCGAGCGCGGTTCTCGGGGACCTCCAGGAAGCCGCACCGTGCGTCGTCCAGTGCGGCGACCGGCTCGGACGTCTTGGGGCAGGGACCGGGCACGAACCGCGCCGCGGAGGTCGCGTCGCTCCGCGCCGCGGCTCCGCGGGCATCCTGTGCCGCTGCGTTGCTCGGTACCGGGCCGACCCCTGCCAGGAGGACCAAGGCAGCTGCTGCTGCGGCCCTGTTGATTCCGGAGAACGTGCCGACGGACCGCCGCCCGGGGTCCCCCGACTGCGCTGCGGATGACCGGCCGTCGTCCGGGCTTCGGCCCTTCGGGCTGATGCTGTGGTGTGCCATGTGATCGCGTCCCTCTGCCGGCATCCACGGCTGCCCGACCGGCCGGGCTGTATTTCGGGCGGATCGCACTTACTGGACGATACCGGGAGCCTCGAACGCGCGCACACGGGCAGACGGAACGCCTGGTGGGGGCGGGTGCAGTGCGGGGCCGGGCGGTCCCGCACTGCAGAGAGCCGGAGCTAGAGCTCGATCGAGCGGAACTCGTCCAGCACGGCGAAGCCGGTGCTGTCGTACAGGCTCATCGCGACCTCGTTGCCGCCGAAGACGTTGAACATCATCGCCTCGTCGCCGCCCTGCCGGGTGGCCCACTCGCCGACGGCCATCGCGGCGCGGCCGTAGCCCTTGCCGCGGTGCTCCTCGTACACCTCCAGCGAGAAGCCGAAGGTCGCGCCCGGCAGGAAGCCGTGGTTCACCCAGCCGGTGCCGACCACCCCGCCGTCGGCCTCCAGCGCGTAGAACGCGTGCCCCGGGGTCAGGTATCCCTGCGGGAGGTAGCGCGCGAAGTCCCGGTCGGACTTCTCCTTGGCCTGCTCCGGGGTCAGGGCTCCGGCCCGGACGATGTCCGCGACGTACGCGGCCTCCTCACCGGCATACCAGCCCGGGTACTCATCCTCGGTGAGCCGGCGAACCGTCAGGCCCGGCGGCAGCTCGGGCCGCTCGGCCGCGGCACGCATCCGGATCTGTCCCCGTACCGGGTAGTCGGCGAACGCTCCCGCTGCGCCGCTGAGCCGGACCTCCACCCGCTGGGCGCCGTGCTCGGCGCACCACCGCTCGGCCCACTCGCGCCCCTGGGGAACCGTCAGGTCGTGGATCCGGCCCACGGTCGCCCCGTTGTCCTCCGCCACCTCGACCGCGATCCACCCGGTGCCGTCCGTGGCCACCGTCCAGTCGTCGATTCCCTTCAGCGCCCGCTCCAGCAGGGCCTGGGCCAGTGGTTCCGAGCACCCCGCAGCCCGGTACCCGGCCAGTACCCGCTCCTCGAACCCACCTCGCCAGGCACCGTGGCCGGACACGATCTGTATCTCGTTCATCCGCCCACCCTAGGCAGCGGCACCGACAGAGCCGCCCGATTTACGACGGTCAACGCTCCCTGCACTCGGCATGATGTGCCCGATCCCGGCTTCAGCTGGGTCCTTGGCCGTCGACGGGCGAACGCTTCAATTCGCTGGTTCTCCCGCTCCGTCGGCCCGTAGCATCCGCCCGTGACTGAGAACGAGTTGGAAGACGCGGCCGTGGCATCGGACCGAGTGACGTGCTGGCGCGGACGGACGGTCAGCCTCGCACCACTCGACGCCGAAGACGCCGATCTGGTCCACGGCTGGAGGTCCGACCCGGTCGCTGCCCATGAGATCGGCTTCTGGCCGCGCTCCCTGTCCTCGCTCCGCGAGCGCATGGAGCGAGACAGGGATGATCACGAGCGGGACGACTTCATGGTCCTGCTGCCCGACGGTACGCCGATCGGCCACACCGCCCTGATCAACCAGGACATCGTCGACGGTACGGCAGAGGTCTTCCTGGTGATGGATCCGCAGTACCGGGGGAAGAGTCACGGCACCGACGCCGTGGACGCCCTGACCGACCTCGCCTTCGGTGAACTGCCCATGCAGCGCCTCCAGGCCGTCACCCACACCAGCAACACAGCCGCGCTCAACGTCCTGGGCAAGGCGGGATTCGTCCACGAGGGAGTGCGCCGCTCAGCCTGCCTGCACCGGGGGCGCCGCCACGACGTCGCCGTCCTGTCCCTGCTCCGTGCCGAGTGGGAGGCATTGGAACGCCCGAAGTCCTGGGACCTCTGACCGGCGCCGTCGGCGGTGGATGACGGCGTGCCCGCTCGTACGAGGACGGCCGGACGACGGATGTCGCCTCCATCCTGCCGAAGCGGCGTGACTCTCCGGTGGTCTGTCGAGGCCGACGGTGACGCCGTCCCGCTCTCGGTGGGCCGGAGGGGGACGGCTCCGGCACGCGAGGACATTCCGTATGAGTCGGAGGAGCATCTATTGATGTGAGGCCTGTACGGCGCGCTACGCCGCCGGTGGGCAAGAGTGGCGCACCCCGGCCGACCGTGAGGAGGATGGCCATGATCGTCGACTGCGCACACTACCGGGACGGGCGTCGGCAGCACGAGGGCGCGATGCCCCTGGAGCAGGCCGCCGCCCAGTGCAGGCAGGGCGGATTCGTGTGGCTGGGCATCTTCGAACCGGGGCCGGAGGAGCTGGCCCGGGTCCGGGAAATCTTCGGGCTGCACGAGCTCGCCGTCGAGGACGCCCGTACCTTCCACCTGCGGCCGAAGGCCGAGCAGTACGAGGACGGCACCGAACTGATCATCCTGCGCACGGCACGTTACGACGACGAGCGCGAGGAGATCGACACCGGCGAGATCAGCATCTTCCTCGCCGAGCACTTCGTGATCACCGTCCGCCAGGGCATCGCGAGCGAGCTGCACGGTGCCCGAAGCCGACTCGAAGGTCGCCCCGAACTGCTCAAGACCGGCAGTGCCGCCACGCTGTGGGCGATCCTCGACCAGGTCGTCGACAGCTACGCCCCAGTCGTCGGGGAACTCGAACGCGACATCGAGCAGATCGAGGCCACGGTGTTCTCCGGGGCGATCGCCCCGACCGAACGGATCTACTTCCTGCGCCGTGAGGCCACGGACTTCTACCGTGCCGTACACCCGCTGCTCGCCGTGCTCGCCCGGCGGCTGCAGTCCGGCAAGTCACCGCCCGCGCTCCTGCCGTACTTCCGAGACGTGCACGACCACCTGCTGCTGGTCAATGAGGAGGTCGCTGCCCAACGCGACCTTCTGACCACCGTCCTGGAAGCGAACATCGCGGTGATCTCCGTCGAGCAGAACAAGATCAACCTTCGGCAGAGCGCCACGATGGAGAGACTCACGATCCTCGCGAGCGTGTTCCTCCCGCTGTCCTTCGTGGTCGGCTTCTTCGGGCAGAACTTCGCGTGGCTCATCAGCCACATCAGCAGCTTCACGGCGTTCCTCACGCTCACCGTCGTCGGACTGCTGCTGCCGTGCCTGATGCTCTACGTCTGGCTGCGCCGACGGCGCAGCCACCCGACACCGCCGATGCCGGAAGTGGGTGACGCCGTCCCGAGAGCCCCGGCAGCCTTCACGAGGTGACGACGACACCCCGACCTCAGCGGGTCCCGGCTACCCGGGGAGCCGGAAGCCGTTGAAGAGGTCGTCCATGCCGCGCAGGGCAAGGCGGGCGGGTGTGGCGCGGACCGCGAGGTCGCGCGCCGCCACCGCGAGCGGGTTGCGGAGGGCGCCCAGGCGGCCGACCCGGCGGGCACGGACGCGCACGGCGTCGGTGCGGTCGCGGCGGGCGGCGGTGTACGCGTCGAGGGCGGCCGGCACGAGGTCTGTGCTGTCCCCGTCGCCCCCGTCGCTTCCTCCGCCGTCTCCGGCGGGGAGCAGGTGGGCGAGGATCACCGCGTCCTCGATGGCCTGGCAGCCGCCCTGGCCGAGGTTGGGGGCCATGGCGTGGGCGGCATCGCCGAGCCAGGCGATCCGGCCGTGGTGCAGGCGTGGGAGCGGGGCAGCCAGGTCGTAGAGGTCGTTCCGGAGCACATCGGCGAGGTCGAGGCGGCCGACACGGTCCAGCAGGGCCGGAATCGGGTCGTGCCACGAGCCGAAGCGGCGTAGGAGTTCGGCGCGAGGGTCGGCCGACCGGGTGCCGGCCGGGACCATCGCGGTGGCGTAGAGGTACAACCGGCCGTCGGAGAGCGGTGTCACGCCGAACCGGTCGCCCCGCCCCCAGGTCTCACTCATGGCCGGTATCCGCAGGTCCGGGGCATCCACGATGGTCCGCCAGGCCGTCTCGCCGATGTAGTGCAGGCCGGGGTGGGCGGGGAAGTACGCGCGGCGCAGCGGGCTGTGGATGCCGTCGGCGGCGACGACCAGATCGGCGGGAAGGTCCGGGCCGGCCGTCGTACGGACGGTCGGGCGGCCCGCGGCGTCGTCGACGGCGGTCACCTCGGTGCCGTAGCGAAGGGCCTCCGGCGGAAGGGAGGCGGCCAGAGCGGCGGTGAGCGCCGGGCGTGGGACGGCGATCGGGGCCATGCCGTAGCGGGCCGCCATGTCCGCGGTGTCGGTCCGGGTGAGCCACTGGCCGTTGGAGCGCCGTACGCCCATCGTTGTGGGCACGGCGCTGCCTGCGGCGCGGGCGGCGTCGACGCCTATGGCGTCGAGTGCGCGCAGGGCGTTGGGGGCGAGGCCGATGCCGGCGCCGGTGATCGGGGGTTCGGAGGCGCGCTCGCAGACGGTGACGTGCCAGCCGCGCCGGTGCAGTGCGATGGCGGCCGTGAGGCCGCCGATTCCGGCCCCGACCACCACCGCGTGACGTTGTGTCATGAAACGCCTCTCCGTCCGGTTCGGGCCGTCCCTACAGCTGACGCGCCCTCACTCCACAACTGTAGAGATGGCCCCCTGTGTCCGGCCCCGCACCCCCTCGGCGACCGGTTCACAAAGGGAGCGGCGGGCGTCGCTGTCCGCTAGCGGCCGAAGTCGGGCAGGATCAGGGAGCCGTCCTCGGCCAGGGTGAAGCCGGGGTTGTGGGCGATCTCCCAGGCGTGGCCGTCGGGGTCGGTGAAGACACCCGAGTAGAAACCGATCGCGTTGACGGCGGCGGGCCGGGTGACGGTGCCGCCGGCCCGGGCGGCGGCGTCGAGGAGGGCGTCGACCTCGGCGTCCGTACGCACGTTGTGAGCCAGGGCGATGCCGCCGAAGCCGGTCGCCGGGGCGTCGGCGAGACCGCAGTCGGCAGCCAGTTTCCGGCGGTCCCAGAGAACCAGGGCCAGACCGCCCGCCTGGTGGAAGACCGTCTCTTCGACTTCGGTGCCGCGCCAGTCCAGCGCCGAGTAGAAGCCCTTGGCGCGGGTGAGGTCCGCGACGCCCAGGGTGACCAAACTGATCCGCTGTTCCATCCTGCCACCGTAAGGGCCGGGTACGTCAGCGGGCCCCGCAGCCCGGCCGGAGGAGCACCTCCAGATGCAGCTCCCCGAGGCGTTCGCCAGAGTGATCGTGAAGCTGGGCACCGTACCGGAGGTCGTCGGCAAGCCCGCAGCCGTCGGGACCCTGCCGTCGGCTGTGGTCCGGGAGACGAGCGCGGAGCTGGAGATGAGCGAATTCCCATGTCCGTGCGCTCCTGTATCGAAAGCGAGGCCGGGTCGGCGAGCGCTGCTGGTGACAAGCGGTGATCGGCATGGTGGCTGATGCCTGACGCCGCAACCCTCGCCGGCTGCGGCGTGCTCTGGGCGAAATGGCTGATGTGGCAGGCGACGGGCCGCTGGGACGCGTACGAGACGCCGGGCGGGGTGCTGCCCGTGGCGTAGACGGTGAGGGTCCAGGCGAGGAACGCGAGGCAGACGAGGATGCTGAGGGCGCCGACTGCCGTGGCCAGGCGCAGTGGGGCTGCCGAGAAGCTGGTGATGCTGTCCAACGCCAAGAGGGTCATTTTGTGCAGCGGGTATTTGGTGGTGCCGGCCACTCGCTCTCCGCGCTCGTACGTGACCTGGCCGGAGGGGAAGCCGAGCGAAGGGATGAGCAGACGATAGATCTGCTGCTGGTCGGGAAGGGTCTTCAGGGTTTCCACGACAGGGCGGGACAGCAGGCGGAAGTCGCCGGCCTTGGCGGGGACGAAGGAGCCGGCCAGACGGCGCATGAGCCAGTAGTACGCGGCGGCTGTCAGGCGTTTGAATCCGGTGTCGGCGGAGCGGTCGACACGGACGGCGTAGACGATGTCCAGACCGTCTGCCCGGGCCAGGGCGAGCATTTCGGGGATGACGTCCGGCGGATCCTGGAGGTCCGCGTCGATGCTGATCACGTAGGCGCCGCGGGCGCGGCGCAATCCGGCGGTAAGGGCGGCTTGGTGGCCGCTGTTTCGCCGGAGGGTCACGATGCGCAGCTGGGGCCAGACGGTGCGCAGATCTTCCAGCAGGCGGGGGGCTTGTCGGTCGAGCCGTCATCGACGGCGAGGACCTCGTACGGTTCGCCGGACCCGTCCAGGACCGGCCGGAGCCGGGCCGTCAGAACAGGCAGGACCTCTTCCTCGTTGAAGATGGGAACCACGATCGACAGAGCGATCGATCTCCTGTGTGCGTCATACACAGCACTCATGATGTGGGAAGCGTCTGAAGCCGGCATTTTGGGAGACCGGCGGGAATCGCCCGCATCGAGGCCGCGAAGGCCGGCGGGACCTTCCTTGCCGGGTCCTCCGCCGGCGCTGCGGCAGCTTATACCAAGATCGGTTCTGGACGTCCAGTCACGTGTTCGAGTGGCGTGACGCACGTCCCCCGGCAGGGTTTATTTGAAGTACGCCCTTACCGGGGAATCCCCGGAGGAAATGAGGTCGAAATATCATCCCGGCCCGTTTCCCCGGGGCGGTACAGAACCCCTCTTTTTTATACCGAATGGAGAATTCCCATGTTCGAGCTCTTCTCGACCCGTCGTGTCGTTCTGGCCGGAGCTTCCCTGGCGCTGGTGGGTGGCGGTATCGCCCTTCCGGCGACCGCGATGGCCGCCCCGGCCGCCGCCCCGCAGCAGGCCGTCACCCTCGCGCATAGCGACGACAGCGCCGACGGCATCGGTACAGGCGGCGACGCCAACGCCGAGAACACCACGGTCGGCGGTGAGGCCACCGGCGGCGCCGCGAACTCCGGTGTCGGCAACTGCAAGGGCAAGTGCGAAATCACCACTGGTAACGCCACAGGCGGCAACGCCAGCGCCGACGCCACCAACCTCGGCGACGCCACGGCCGTCGGCGGTGACGGCACCGGCAAGGGCGGCACCGTGAACAAGGTCAACAAGCAGGTCATCAAGAACCAGCTCAAGCAGGACCTGAAGCAGAAGCTCGGTAAGTGACGACACCGACAGCCCCGCGGCCCCCGGGATTCCGTCCCGGCGAGCCGCCCGTACAGCAGATGCCGGAGAGGCCCACAGCCTCTCCGGTATCTGCTGTACGGGGCCCCGTCATCCGTGAACCGGCGTCCCCTCCGTGTCGCTGCCGGCGCCCGGGTCTCACTCGGGCCGGGTCGTCGATGTCAGCGGGCCGCGCCGAAGTCCTGGGTCCAGTAGGAGTTCGGCTGTGCGAGGCCGACGCCGATCTCCTTGAACGCGCAGTTGAGGATGTTCTCCCTGTGCCCAGGGCTGTTCATCCAGCCGATCATGACCTGCTCGGGCGTGCTGTAGCCGTACGCGACGTTCTCGCCGTAGGTCATCCAGGCGTAGCCGGCGCGGGTGATGCGCGCGCCCGGGTCCGAGCCGTCGGATCCGGTGTGCGACATGTTGGAGTGCGCGGCCATGTCCTTGCTGTGGTTCAGCGCGGCAGCCGTCAGCTTGTCATTGACGGTGAGGGCCGAGCACCCGGCCTTGGCGCGCTCCTTGTTCACGAGGGCCACCACCTCGGCGGCAGGGCCGGAGGGCGCGGCGGTCGGGGGGCTCGGGGGCTTCGAGGTGACCGGAGGCTTCGGCCGGGCCGGGGCCGGGGCCGGCTTGGCGGACTGTGTCTCCCGGGGCGGCTGGGTCGCCGCGGTGGAGGGCTGCGCCGTCTGCGGATCCTGCGTCGGCTGCCCGGTCGGCTCGGGCGTCCCGGTCGGGGTGGCCACGGGTGCCGCCTGGTTCTGGATCGACGCGACGGGCGAAGGTGCGCTGGGCGAGGCGGGTGCGCTCTGCCTCTCGGAGGCCCTCGTCGTACCCGTCTCCTGGGTGTCCCAGCATGCGATCGCGGCGGTGGGTATGCCCACGATGCCCAGGGTGACGGCGGCGATCGATATCTTCTTGTATTGCTTCCTCTTGCGGTGCTTCTGCATACGGGCCTCACTTGGTTTCTGCGAAGCGTCCTGCGCCTGAGCTGTCTGAACGCCGGGCGGGCCGCCATTCTTAAAAGCCCTGGAACGGGCTGGCAAGTCTCGCCGCCGGCACACGCGGCGGCGCCGTGCGGCGGACTTGAAATGGGCGGACAGTCGTGCTCGACGTGCGCTCGGCGGCCTGCGTGAAGCAGGTGACGGCCATCAGAAACACCTGTGACGTGGCAAGTTGGAGCGGGTCGTCCCATAACCTGAGGTGCTCATTACGGTGGACAGGGGGAATGTCGACCCCGGTTGGACAAATCTCGACATGTCGGTGAGCCCGTGGTGGACGTAATGGTTCCGTGACCCTTCAAGCCGCTGTGATGCATGTCACTGTTTCGCGTGGAACCGGAGGTGCAGCCGAAGGGCGCGCGCTGCACCCCGGGCCAAGGGGTGCAGCCCGGCCCGGCGCTGCCCGCGACCGGGTGGCGTAGCGGCCCCGCGGCCAGGGTCCTGCAGCCTTCGTCGGGGATGCCCGAGGCGTCCGTTAGGGGTCGGCCGGTCAGCGCCGCTGTTCCCGTCCCGGACCGTACCGTCCCGCACCGCGCCGTTCCGGCCGTTCCGCCATCGCCGGCACGAGGAGCGGGCCCGCCCGTTTTGCGCGGCGCTGGACCAGCGCGGTCTCCATCCGGCCGATGCCCGGCAGCGCGGCCAACTCGTCGGCCAGGTAGTCGTAGAGGGCATCGGTGTCACGGCACTGCACCATGGCGAAGACCGCCGCCCGGCCCGTGGTGACGGCGGCGAAGGCGACCGCGTCGTGCCGTGACAGCGCCTGCGTCACCTCGACCAGCGAGGCCGGCGCCACCTCCAGCCACAGCAGCGCCTCCAGGGGGAAGCCGAAGTGGGACGGGTCCACGTTCACCTCGAAGTGGAGCACCCCGGCGGCCCGCAGTCCGGCGACGCGGCGGCGCACGGTCGAGGCCGACCAGCCGGTGACGGCGGCCAGCCGTGCCACGTCCGCCCGGCCGTCCCGGGCCAGTTCGCCGGCGAGCCGTGCCTCCGCCTCGCCCCAGCCGGACGCTTCATCGGGCGCTTCCCCGTCGCCCGGTGGCTCCGGCGCGGGACCGAGCAGAGCCGCCTGCTCGAACGCCTCCAGCGCGCTCGTCCGCCCTGCCCAGCCGCCGACACCGGCAACCTGGCGCAGCACGCAGCCTGCCTCTACATCCCGTACCCCCGGGGTTCGCAGCAGATGGTCGAAGAGCGCGCGCCCGCTGTCCGTACCCGAGGCCGGAGTGCGGACCATGCAGGTCAGCCGCGTTCCGCCGACGAGCGGAGCGATCCACGAGGTGTCGTCCCGCTGCGCGAGGGCGGCGGTGAGCGCGTCGGCGGCGTCAGGTGTGCAGTCGATGCGGACGAACCAGTCGAGCATGCCGATCCGCCGGCTGTCGACGAGCCCGACGACTCGGACCACGAGGGCCGACCGCAGCCGGTGGTAGCGGCGTGCGACGGTGCGCTCCGCGACCCCGAGCACGGTGGCGATCCTGCTGAACGAGACGCGTCCGTCGATCTGCAGAGCATGGATCAAACGGCGGTCCAGCGCGTCGAGCGTGACGGATTGCGTCATGACATCGCACCGATGCGTCTGATTGCGTCCATTGCGGCGACTGTACAGCGCCCACGGGAGTACCGGACAGGACGCTGGGGATGACCGAACGAGAGAGGCAGATCATGTTGACCGTCCTTCCCATCAGGTACGTGGCCGACGTCGAGGCGTCCCGGGACTTCTACGCCGGGCTGGGGCTCACTGTCCGGCAGGAGCCCGGTGCGGCCGTCTGGGTCCGGCTGACCGCAGCCGCGGGCGCCGTCGGCGTCCATGCCGCCGCCGTCTCGCAGGGGCGGCCGCCCGGCGCCACCGAACTGGGCTTTGCGACGGATGAGCCGCTGGAGGAGGTCGCGCAGCGGCTCCGACGGAGCGGCTACCCGTACGAGCTCGTCGAGGAGAACTTCGGCCGCAGCATCCGGGTCACCGACCCGGACGGGGTCGTCGTGCAGATCCAGCAGATCGACCCGGACACCGTCCGTAGGTCGGCCGAGGCTATGACCGGCGACCACGCCTGACCCGGGCGTCACGCAAGGGAGGTCCTGACGTGGAACCGCTCATCACACTCGTCACCGTCGCAGGCCTGCTGCTGCTCGCCGGGGCGCTCGGCGCCGTCCGGTTCCGGCGGCCGACCGCCGCCCTGAGGGGCGGCCTGGCGGCCATGTTCGCGCTCACCGGGGCCGCGCATTTCGTCGGGATGCGCGAGGAGATGGTCGCCATGGTGCCACCGGCCCTGCCGGCCCCCGAGCTGCTCGTCACGCTGACCGGCCTCGCCGAACTCGCCTGCGCGCTGGGGCTGCTGTGGTCGCGGACCGCCCGGGCCTCGGCCGCCGTACTCACCGCACTGCTGGTCGCGATGTTCCCCGCGAACGTCTACGCCTCCGGCGGCGACGTGCCCTGGTGGGACCGGCTCGGCCCCCGGACGGCCATGCAGGCCCTCTTCCTCGCGGCCACCGTGACCGTGCTGGTCCGCCACGGCCGGGCGGTCGCGGGGACCGGGCCCGAGCCCCCGCGGGGGTGAGCGCCGGCTCCGCGCTGTCGACCGACGGCGCGGGCGACTCACCGAGAGGGGGTCGGCGCCGACCGGTTCCCCGCTCAGGGGCGCAGGAACCGGCGCAGCCGGGCCAGCGGCCACGCGTTGATGACGTCGTCCTTCGTCAGCCAGCCCCGCTGGGCGGTGCCCACCCCGTAGCGCACGTACGGCAGGTGGGTGGGGGAGTGCGCGTCGGAGTCCACCGCGAAACGCACCCCGAAGCGCTTGGCCCGCAGGATGTCCTCGTCGCACAGATCGAGCCGCTCCGGGTGCGAGTTGACCTCCAGGGCGGTGCCGGTCCGCGCGCAGGCCCGGAACACCTCGTCGAAGTCGGCCTCGATGCCCGGCCTGCGGCCGATCCGGCGCGTGGTGGGGTGCCCGATGACCTGCACGTACGGGTTCTCGCAGGCCCGCACCAGGCGACGGGTCTGCGCGCGCGGGTCCAGCCCGAAATGCGAATGCACCGAGGCCACGCACAGGTCGAACCCGGCCAGGAACGCATCGGGCCAGTCCAGCTCCCCGTCGGGCCCGATGTTGAGCTCCGTGCCGTGCAGCAACCGCATCCCGTGGTGCGCCCCTTCCAGCGCGCGCACCTGCTCCCGCTGGGCGAGGACCTTCTCGTCGGTCATTCGCTGCATGAAGAGGTTCGGGGCGTGGTCGGTGACGGCGTAGTACGCGTATCCACGCGCGGCCGCGGCCGCCACCATCTCCTCGAGCGGTGCCAGCCCGTCGGTGAGGTCGGTGTGCGTGTGCAGGTCACCCCGCAGGTCGCCCTCCTCCAGTACTACGGGCAGCTCGTCGCGCAGCCCGGCCGCGACCTCCCCGCGGTCCTCGCGCAGCGTCGGCGCGATCCACGGCAGGCCGAGCCGGGCGTAGATCTCCTCCTCCGTCCCGGAGGCCAGCCGTTCACCGCTGTCGGCGTCGAAGAGCCCGTACTCGGAGAGCTTGAGCCCGTGCCGTACGGCCAGCTCCCGGGTGCGTACGTTGTGCGCCTTCGACCCTGTGAAGTACTGCATGCCCGCTCCCCAGGACTCGGGCGGCAGCACCCGCAGGTCCACCTGGAGTCCGCTCGTCGTGCGGACGGAGGTCTTCTTCGCGCCGTGCGCCAGGACCTCCGCCGTACCGGGCAGCCGCACGAGGGCTTCCATCACCGGGACGGGCCGCTCCGACGCCACCAGCACGTCGATGTCGCCGATGGTTTCGCGCATCCGCCGCAGCGACCCGGCGTACGCGCACCGTACGACGCCCGGCACCGACGAGAGCTCACCGGTGATCTGCTCGGCGATCTCGGTCGCGGCGCCGATGAGGATGCGGCTGCCCGCCTTCTGCATCAGCGAGATGCCGGCGAGTATGTTCTCCTCGCTCTTCTCCCCGAAGCCCCGCAGGTCGCGCAGCCGCTCCGCGTGGATCGCGTCGAGCAGCTGGTCCACCGTGGAAACCCCGAGCCGCTCGTGGAGCAGCATGGCGCGCTTCGGGCCGAGCCCCGGGATCCGGGTCAGCTCCCGCACCCCCGCCGGGACGGCCGCCCTGACCTCGTCGATGGCCGGGACGCGGCCGGTGCGAAGGTAGTCCAGTACCTTCTCGGCGATCGACGCGCCGACGTTCGGGATCTCCTTGAGCCCCTTCGCGTCGAGTTTCGCGACATCCAGTGGACTGCCCCCGATGGAACGGGCGGCCTTCTCGTAGGCGCGCGCCTTGAAGGCGTCCCCGCCGCTGATCGCGATCAGGTCGGCGTACTCCTGGAGCAACGCCTCGACCTTGTCGTTGACCCGGGTCATGTCTCCAGGGTCCCTCCGGCCGCGGAGAGCCGCACGCAACCATGGCCCTGAGCGGCCTGCAAGCCTGGGCCGCTCGGGATCCCGGCGATGACCACGGTCGGTGCGCGACCATGGGGACATGAGGATCGAGCTTCTCGTCGTCCCGGACTGCCCTCACACGGAGCCTGCGGTCGACCTGCTGCGGCAGGCCCTCGATGAGGTCGGACCGTATGGCGCTCCGGTGGTCACGCGAGTGATCCCTGGTCAAGCCGAGGCCGAGCGGTCCGGTTTCACAGGCTCACCGACCTTCCTGATCGACGGCCTTGACCCGTTCACCGAGCCCGGCCGTCCGCCAGGGATGTCGTGCCGGCTGTACCGGACACCGGCCGGGCTCTCTGGCCTGCCCACTCTCGACCAATTGCGGCAGGCACTGACGAGCGCCCTTGCGGCGGGCGGTCCCCGCACCCGGGGCGGCACCGAGCCGCCGACCGGAGGCTGAGGCGCAACGCAGCGCAGCCCGGAGGTCCGCCTCCGCGCGCCGCAGCGTCCTACGGTGGAGGTCGCCGGGCGGAGCGGGGCGGCAGCTCGCTGGGCTCATATCCCAGAGGTTGCGGGTTCACATCCCGCCCCGGCCACCAGAAGGACGGGCCCGCCGCATACGTGCGGCGGGCCCGTCCGCGTTCTGCCTCCGGGCGGCCCGCCACCAGGCGGCCGCGGCCGGACCGATGGCCCCGACGCCAACCGTCCCCGGAGCCCTCGTGGTTGCTACTTCGGAGCCACCCGACAGGCCTGGTCCGCGACGTCCTTGGAGATGCCGGCCTCGTCGAGGCTGGCGGTGCAGCTGGTCTGGTTACCGATCTGACCCTCGTAGCACGCCTGCCGGACGTCGTTCGTGACCTGCGAGTTGTGTTGCGCGACGTATTGCTCGCACTGCTGGGAGTTCGCGTGGGCGGCTGTGGCGGCCGGGGCGGCGAGGGCGATGCCGCCGACGGCGAGGGCCAGGCCGGCGAGGATGCTGGGGACACGAGCCGACGGACGCATGCGGATGCACCTGCTCTCTCGGTCGGTCACGCGATCCGCGAGTGCGCCGGACCACGGGCGGGGGCGGCGCGGAGCAGGCAGTCCGAGAGGCGACCGGCTCGACGCATCCGCCACCCTCGCCCTTCCGACGCTAGAGCACGGCACCGGTGCACGCACTTCAGGCCGGCCGGGGCCATCCGGAAGGGCGCCCGGACTCCCGCACGCTGGACCACGTACCTCCCGTATGCCGGAAACGGTCGAACGTTCCGGTCCGTGCCCGTCCGCCGGGCACGATCGGACTTTCTGCATCACCTGGCACCTGCGGACTGCCTCATAGTGCGGACAGTGGCCGAATCGGCACTGACGGTGGTGTGTTCCCCCTCCGTGTCCGCGAGCTCGGGCCGGCTCGGGGCACGGGGCCGGGGGAGCGTCAGCCGTGTCTGGCCGGACACGGCGATGCGGCCACCAGTCGCGTGTCCGGTTCGATGACGACCTGCACGTTCGCCGAGAACCGGCGGGGCCGGGCTGGTTGCCCGACACGACGCTCTGCAGCGCCCTTCAGAGGCCGGTCGGCTCCGCGAGCATGTCGTCGACGATGTGCAGCCGCGTTTCCGGGAGGCGCTCCGCGATCGCCTCGGTCATCATCGCCGCTCCCTGCGGATCCGGCATCGCGCACTGTTCGCGGGCTTCCGCATCGGGCCACCGTGCGTAGGCCACCCACGTGCCGTCGTCCGCCTGATGCAGGCGGGAGCCGTAACTGCCGCACTGGGAGTGGATCGCCGCCGTCACCCGGTGCCAACCATCGACGAACAGTTGCTCCTTGCCCTCCTGGAGGCGCCATCGATAGATCACTGCGAACATTCCGGGATCCCCCTCGTCTCGGCACTGCTCGTCAGACGATAGGCGATCGCCTCAAGTGGCGTGATCTTCAGGCCACTTGCGGCGGGGCCGAGCCGATCGTCGTCGTCGGCAAGCGGAGCCGGATGTTCGCCACCGCGTACTGCACGGGCCGGGGCTACCGCATCGACGTGCCGGGCAGCGCCCGCATCCTGATCGCCGGGAACCGTCGGCGCCTACCGCCGGCGCCGAACCGTCGGCCCGACAGGCAACCGGACGGCCAAACGGAACCGGAACCCCTCCCGCCGGACCGCCGCCCCCGGTGATCATGAAGGTCGGCACGTGAGGGAGAATCCGGATGGCCGGACAGGCCGGCCCGACGACGAACAGGAGCAGATCCGTTGACCGACGAGGGGCGCGAACAGGCCCAGGAGTTCCTGCAACCGGGGGAGCGGCTCATGGCCTGGTGCTCCTTCGAACTCGGTCCGGGAGTGCCGGCTCCTCCCGAGTCTCTGCTCGCCCCGCCGGAGCCGTCTGCGCTCCAGCGGCGGATCGAGGAGAGGCTGCCCGGGCCGCTGAGGCAGCTGGCCAAGTCCCGCGTGCTCGACCCCCGCAGGTCGAGGCCGGCTGCCGCGGCGGGCGCGATCGACCGGATGCCGGACGCGGTGGACAACCTCGGCACCCGGTTGATGCACGGCAAGAGCATGGAGGGCGGCTGGCAGAGTGCGGCCGGGCACTTCGTCATCGGCCGGGCCAACGCGCGCGGCTCGGTCGCGGGGGTACTGGCCGTCACGGACAGGCGCTGGTTCGGCCTGAGCGACGTCTCACAGCTGTGGCAGATGACACCGGTGATGAAGCAGTGCTGGGAAGCGCCCCGATCGGCCGTCTCCGCCGTGCGCGCCAACCCGACGGGCGTGCTCCAGAAGGGGCGCATGGACATCGAGTTCACGGACGGCTCCTGGGTCGCCCTCGTCGCCTCGGTACCCCGAAACGCCGCGGGTTTCGTCGAGGCCGCTGCCCGCTACCCGCGCTAGGCGGTCCGCACCCGGCTCAGGATGCCAGCCCGTGCGCGGCCTCCTTCAGGAGGGCCAGGAAGGCCAGGGCCGCGGGGGAGGGGACGCCCCCGCGCGCGGTGGCCGCGTAGACCTGGCGGCGCGGGGTGTCGTCCGGGTGCAGAGGGACGAGCGCGAGGTCGGGTCGCGCGGAGGAGGCGGCGAGCGCCGGGATCAGGGTGACGCCGAGCCCGGCCGCGACGAAGCCCTGCTTGGCGATCCAGTCGGCTGCGACGAAGCCCGTCCGCGGGTGGAAACCCCCCTCCAGTGCGGAGCGCATCAGCGTGTCCTCGGGGCGGGTGCCGCCCGCGATCCACTCCTCGTCGGCCAGTTCGGCCAGCCTCACGTCGGCGCGCCCGGCGAGCCGGTGGCCGCGCGGCAGGGCCACGTACATCCGCTCGTCGAGCAGGTGGTGGGGGGTGCAGCCCTGCGGGGGCCGCCCGGAGGTGTCGGCGACGACGGCGAGGTCGAGGTCCCCGGCGGCGAGGAGGGCCAGGTGCTTGGCGGAGGGGCCCTCGGTGCGGGTGACGGCGACGGCGGGGTGGCGGGTCCGGAAAGCCGCGAGCGCGCGAGGCAGCAGCGCGGCGTCGGCGGTGGAGAAGGCACCGATCCGCAGCCGCCCGGCGCCGACGGTGCGCAGGGCGTCGAGTTCGGCTCGGGCGGTACGCAGCCGTTCGCCGACGGCCTCGGCGTGCGGGAGCAGGATCCGGCCGGCCTCGGTGAGGCGGACCCCACGCGGAAGGCGGTCGAAAAGCGGGGTGCCCCACTCGTCCTCCAGGACCTGTATCTGCCGGGAGACCGCGGACTGGGTGTAGCCGAGGGAGCGGGCGGCGGCGGTGAAGGAGGCCAGGCGGGCCACGCGGAGGAAGACCTCGTACAACTCATGCGGTGTGGGCATGGCAGCCATGCTAGACATTCGCTTGTCGCATGCCAGGGGGCGGGCCTAGCGTCGTCGCATGGACACGGCGAAGAAGATCGCATTCCTCGGCCTCGGCCACATGGGTGCACCTATGGCCCGTCACCTGCTCGCCCAGGGGCACGCATTGACGGTGTGGAACCGGACGCCGGACAAGGCGGAAGCACTGGCGGCGGCCGGTGCGACGGTCGCCGCCACACCCGCCGGTGCGGTCCGCGACGCGGACCTCGTCGTCACGATGCTGGCCGATCAGGCGGCCCTGCGGGCCGTCTCCGACGCCCTCCTGTCGGACTCGGCGGCCCTGCGGCCCGGCGTCCACTGGATCGATACCTCGACGGTCGGGCCGGACACGGTGAGGGCGCTCGCGGCGCGGCTGCCGGAGGGCGTGACGCTGACCGACGCGCCGGTGATGGGAAGCGTGGACCGGGCCGCCACGGGAAAGCTGTGGGTGCTGGCGGGCGGCGACCCGCTGCCCGGCCCGGTCCGCGAGCTGCTGAACACCCTCGGCGAGGTCACCGTGTGCGGCCCTGCGGGCTCCGGCGCCGCCCTCAAGCTGGTGCTGATCAACGCGGTGGTCGGCGGAGTCGGACTGGTGGCGGAGGCCCTGAGGCTGGGCCAGGTCCTGGGCCTGCCGCAGGAGCTGGTCCGCGCCGAACTGGCCCGCGGACCGCTGGCCGGCGCGGTGGCCCGTACGTACGCCGACGCCTCCCACTTCCCGGTGGCCTTGGCCGCGAAGGACGTGGCCCTGGCCACCGGCCACGCCCCGCTCCCGATCCTGGAGGCGGTGCACGCCACGCTCACCGCCCGACCGGACCTCGCGGACCAGGACCTCTCCCACATCAGGCCCTCAGCGGCCTCGGACGTGACACGGTGCTCGAAGGTGCAGCGCCAGGGTGGCGAGGTAGTCCGTGACTCGGCGTAGTGCCGCGGTTCGTAGGCCCCGTCCAGGACCATGGCGCGGGACGGTGCCGACGTAGCTGCCGAAGGAACGGCCGTAGAAGGTGAGCGCCTCCTCGCCGGGGGCCTGCCGGAGCAGGTCGATGTCCTTGGCGTTCGAGCCGGTGCCGATGAACGGCACGAGGTCTGTCGACCGTTGCTGACAGGCGGTGGCGAAGTCGAGGCCCTGCCGGATGGCGCCCCGCAGGGCTCCCGGGCCGGGTACGCCGCGTGCGGCGTCGGCGGCGGCGGAGTACTCCTTGTCGTTCCAGCACTGCACCTGACCGCTGCGCGCCACGCCGCGCATGTCGTACCCGACGACGTCGAAGGCGTCACGGAGGGAGGCAGGGAGCGCGGCGTAGCTGTTACGGGCGACGGGCGAAACCAGCGCGAGCGGTGGTCCCGACCGGGGGTGCGGGACCGCCGCCCCCTAACGGCGTGAGCGCTGGGACTCGACGATCTGTCGCACGGAGCCGTCGACGTCCGCCCGAGCCTGGACCCGCTCGGCGAATCCGGGGAACTGCCCGGCGATGGCACTCAGCAGCCGCAGCTCCAGCGGCGCCACGTTGACCTCGCACCGGTCGCGGCGGACGGCTCGTACGACGCCGTCGGCGACTTGGCCGGGCGTGACGGTCCTGATGCCGTTCGGCGTGGCGGCACCGGTGGCCGCGAACATCCCGGCGTCGCGGACGAAGCCGGGCTGGACCAGGGACACCCCCACCCCCGTGCCCCTGAGTTCCTGGCGCAGGGCGAGGGCGAATCCGCGCAGCCCGAACTTCGTCGCGTTGTACAGGGAGGTCGACTTGGTCGCCGCCTTGCCGGAAATGGAACCGACCAGCACGATGTGGCCGCGGCCGCGGGCGACCATGTGCGCCGCGAGCAGTCGGGAGAGAAAGACGGGTGCCCGCAGGTTGACGTCGAGGGCGCGGTCGAGCTGCTCCTCGGTGTAGTCCAGGAGGTCGCCGCTGGCGGGCAGGGCTGCGTTCGCGACGAGGATGTCGGCCTCGGCGCAGGTCTCGGCGAGGCGGACGACGTCGGCCCGGGCGGCCAGATCGGCGACCACGGCGCGGGCGCCGCACGCGTCCGCGGTGACCTTGAGGGCTTCCTCCCGCCGCCCGGTGACGGTGAGGCGGGCTCCCTCCGCGGTCAGGCGCGCGGCCAGGGCGGAACCGATACCTCCGGTAGCCCCGGTGAGCACAACGGTTGATCCGGATATGTCCACTACGACTCCCCTGTGGCGTCCCTCTACTGTTCGTTCGAACGAACAGTAGAGATCGCTCCGCCCCCTGTCCACACCTCCGTTGCCCCCAACTCCCCAGCCCTGCCTGGGCGACCACGTAGGACGATGGGGCAGAATATCGACATGCCCCATGCTTCCGACACCCGCCAGAGCATCATCGACGCCGTACTGCGGATCATCGGGCAGGACGGCATCGCCGCCGTCACCAACCGGCGGATCGCCAAGGAGGCCGGAGTCTCCCTCGGCTCCGTCACCTACCACTTCGCCACCCAGCACGAGCTGCTGCGCGAGAGCCTGCTGCACTTCGTGGCGGAGGAGACCCGGCACTTCACGGAGCTCGCCGACGCGTGCACCGACGAGCGCTTCGACATCGGGCAGGCGGCCGAGGTGGTGGCGCAGGTCGCGGGCGGCAACGCCTTCGACAGCCGCCACATCGCGCCCTTCGAGCTCTACGTCCAGGCCGGCCGCGACGAACGGCTGCGTGCCGCCGCGGCCGAGTGCTTCGCCGCGTACGACCTGCTGGCCACCCGGATCCTGACCCACCTCGGCGTGCCGGACCCCGAACGCCTGGCCGGCGTGGCCGTCGCCCTGGTTTTCGGGCAGCAGCTGCGTCGGCTGGCGACCGGCGCCCCGGCCGAGGACCTCGTCGACACCCTGCTGATCCTCACGAAGTTCACCCCGACGCAGACGCCGTAGGCTTCGCGGGGTGGCGGGCCGTACGGCGCCCGGCCGTCACCTCCCGGCGCCATCTTGTACCGACCGGTAATTCCAGCCAATTGTTGCCATGCCCCTGACAGGCTCCTGACACTTCAGGGCGGCTGTGGGACGCTCCCGGCACGCACTCCGCACCCCCTGAGAGGCCCAGCGCCTCGCCCACCCCCACCAGTACGTGGCATGGAGGAGCGAATCATGAGGCACATCGCGCCCATCACGCACGGAATTCACGCGGGGCACAGCACCCGCAGGACCCGCAGCACCCGCGTCACACGCATCGTCGGGATCGCGACGCTGGTCGTCGCCGCGGCCTTCACCGGTACCGGCACCGCCCTCGCGCAGGGCTCCGGCGCCTCGGCCGCCGAACAGAAGGTCGACGGCGTGATGGTGGTCGCCGGCAACAGCTGCAGCTGGACCAACGCGAGTACCAGCGCCGCTGCCCCGGACGCCCTCACCGTCGACCGCACCACGATCAACGCCCCCGGCGGCAACCTGGCCTGTGGTGGCGGCATAGCCGCCACCCTCAACAACAACCCCGCCTTCACCTTCGACGACGCCGCCGGGACGGCGCGGACGGATCTGATCGACATCACCGGCAGGCAGAGCTTCATCTCCTGCCGCTACAAGGCGACGAACATCGTGTGGGACCGCGACGGCGTGAGCCGGAAGTACATCAACCGGGCCTTCACCGCCGCCAAGACCTCGGGCAGCTTCCTGTGTCCGGGCTCGGTCACCACCCCGGCCGGGGACGGGTCCATGCTGTTCCACTGAGCCGGCCGCCCCTCACGACGGCCGCCTCCCGGGCCGGTTCCGGCGGCACGCGCCCCCGTCAGCGACTCCCGAAATCTGGGTGATGCGCAGGGTGCAGGGTGAGCCGGAGTTTCCCGTACCAGGAGGCGGCCGACGCGGTGCAGCGGTGCACGTCGCCCCAGGCGCCGTGATGCACGAGCGCGACCGGCCTGAAGTAGCGGGGAGGAATCACCAAAAAAGGGTTCTTGTAGACAAAGGGCTCGTCGATCATAATCCGCGTGTCAGGTTCGAGTTCCGCTCCGGCATCGGGAAACGGCTCCGGCGGCCGCCGGTGCAACCGCCCGCCGCAACGCCTTGACCGAGGAAAGGAGCCGGGGTGCTGAGTAGTAGTGGGTACTCGGCCAAGCGGAAGGCGGCTTTCGCGGTGGCGCTGTTCCTTGCCGGCTTCGCCGTCGTCTCGTGCGGCGGCGACGCGGTCGGCGCGAGTGGCGAGGTCACGGTCGTCTACGAGGACGACGCGATCAAGCCGAAGAACCGGCATGCCGTAGAGGTGATCCGGAAGTCCGGCGTGCTCGAGCAGGCCGCCGACTGGGTGAACAAGTCGGTCGACCTCCCGCACGACATGGTCGTGAAAGTCACCGACAAGGTCCCACCGGGTGTCACGGATGCGGTCACCCAGCCCGACGGCAGGACGATCTACGTGCCTCCGGCGTTCCTGACCCAGATCGAAGAGACCCTCAGTGGCGTGGTCAAGACCGTCAAACGGCCCGCCCTGTTGCCCGAGGCCAAGTTCAACGTTGACGACCTGACCGCGCTGTCGACCCAGTTCATCTTCGGCCACGAGCTGGGCCATGCTCTGCAGCGCCAGCTTCAGCTCGCGAACCTCGGCCTCGAGGAGGACGCCGCAGACGGGTTCGCGTCGTTCTACACCATCAACGAGGTAGGGCCGGGCCCGACGCTGGCGACCGCGATCCTTTTCGACGAGCTCGCCCGCGCGGAGGGCAAGCTGACGCTGGAGGGGTTCGCGAGCGATCACCCCGTCACCCAGCAAAGGGTCTTCAACTACCTTTGCTACCTCGAGGGAAGCGACCCGAAGAAGTTCTACGGGCCCCTGGTCGATGCGGGATACCTGCCGAAGTCCCGCGCCCCACTGTGTCCGCAGGCCTGGGCGATGCTGGACTACGGCTGGTGGACCCAACTCCAGCCGCATTTCACCGAGGCGTTCAAGGCGCAGGGCGACACGTCGCAGGAGAACGCGCACGACCAACTGATCGCGGAGACGGAAGCCCTGGGGAAGCAGATCGACAAGCTCCGCAGCGAGCAATGAGCATCCCGGGTCATCTGTCACGGCCTGTTATGGACTGCATGGCCCATATGGCCGAGTTGGGCCCCGGCATGTCCGGTTGCGCCGCGCGGCCCGGCCGGACCGGGAAGGCACGACCCACGCGTGGGGCCATGCCGGTGATTTCCTGGTGCGCCTGCCGCGCAGCGCCCGTTTCACCGGAGAGGTTGGGGTCAGGGCATGCGCTGAGTCGGGGTGGAGTCGTGAACGGGAATGTGGGTGGTCACCGTCGGCAAGTACTGCTTGCCTCCGTGCGTTCGCTGATGACGGCGACGCTCCTTGTGGCCGCCTACTACCTGCTGCCCATGGACTCGGCCTTCACGGTCACGACCGTCATCGTGCTCGTCGGTGGCGTCGTGGCCGTGGCCGTGCTCCTGTCCTGGCAGATCTACACGATCACACTGTCTCCGCGGCCCGGGTTGAAGGCCATGGAGGCCATGGCGGTCACCGCGCCGCTCTTCGTCCTGCTGTACGCCACGGCATGCTTCCTGTTGGAGCACAGCGCGTCGGGCAGCTTCAGTGAACCTCTGTCGCGCACGGACGCGTTGTACTTCGCGATGACCGTGTTCAGTACGGTCGGATTCGGGGACATTACTGCGCGCAGCGAGTCGGCCCGCCTGCTGACAACGGGGCAGATCACGCTGAATCTGCTGCTGCTCAGTGTGGCGGCCCGACTCCTGGCCAGCGCAGTTCAGCGGGGCCGGCAACGCCAAGGTCTGTCTGCGGGCCCGGGCGAGAGCGACAGCACGTCCTGATCGACGGCAGCCCGCAGCCGGTTCACCCGGGTGGAGTCTGCCCGTCGGCCTCATGGCGGTGCACCTGATCGATGAGGCGGCGCAGCAGGGCGCGCGCTGCGGCGATCTCGTCGCCGGGGATGCCGGTGGTCAGCGCGCGGTGGGCATCTGTGGCCCGGGCCGTGAGGCCGAGGCCCTGCGCCGGGCCGGAGTCACCCGCTGCCGGATGGCCGTGCCGTCGAACGCCATGCTCTACCTCACCGACGCAGGACCCGTCGCCGTCCAGGGCGAACCGCTGGCCACCGGCATGCTCGACGTCATGCCGTTCGACCGCCAGGCACTCGTCACAGCGCTGCGTGCCGACCAGGCCGGCCAGACCACCTTCGCCGAGTTCGTCCAGGGCTGCTGGAACGCCGGCATCGTCTGGTACGACGTCGACCTCAACGCGCGGAACTGCACCTACTACGGCGCCCACGGCGAGAGCTACGTCGAGACCTACCCTGCCGTCGAAATCTGACGATCCGGTTTTCGTCGCGGTCCGTCCGCCGTACGCCGAGGCTCAGCGTGGCCTGGCCTGGCCTGGCCTGGCCTGGCCTGGCCTGGCTTGGCCCGGCCGCGGCGCAGGCCGGTCGAATGCGTCGGCGGTGCCTTCGAAGTGCACGTAGGCCGGCCCGAGTGCGGCCGGTTCGATCAGTAACGCCGTGCAGAACTCGGGGCCACCCGCCCCCTCCATGAGGCCCGGCCGGGCCATCCACGGGGCAGGTGGCCGCGGACAGGGCCGGAGCAGGCGGGGGTTGGGTGGCCTACGGAGTGGGGGTGACGGGTCAGGCCACTACCGCTTCCCTCTCGTCCGTCGTGTCGGTGGCCGGAGCCGCCGTGGACAGCTGCTCGCCCACCGCGGGCTGGACGGGCGCGGAGTACATGACCGAGCCCTGCTTGTGTTCCTTTTCGATGAGGTTCTTCCTGGCCAGTGCTTCGAGGGCGTTACGGACGACCTGGCCGGATGCGGGCCGACCGGGGTGTGCCTGGGCCAGTTCGGTGGTGACCTCGCTGACCATGCGGGGTTCGGCGGCGCTGACGAGGAGGGCCAGGACGAGTTCGCGCAGCGGGGGCTCCGCCGTCTTGCCCGTCTTCGCCTCGGTGGTCTTCTTCGCGGTGGCTGCGGTGGCTGCGGTGGCTGCGGTGGTCTTGGCCTTCGCGCTGGATGCGACCCCCGAGGTCTTCCTGGGCTGTGCTGCCTTCCTTCCTGCTGCGCGGCCGGTGGCCTTCCTCGCCTTCCGGGGCGGGGGAACGGTCGCGGTGTCATGTGCGGGGGACTGGCCGGGCTGCGGCGCCACCTGGCCGCCGGAGGCCACAGCCCCGTCCGCGGCCGGGGGCAGTGAACCCTGCATGCCGTGAAGCCAGCTTTCGTCGGCCTTCAACTGCTTCAGGCGTTCTTCGAGTTCCGTGATCTGCGCGGAGACCTGATCCTGTTCCTTGCGGTTGGTCTCGAGATCTGCGGCGAACCGCTGCGCGTACACGTTGTGGATGGGCGTGGTGTCCGGGTCGTTGGCCACTTGCGGCTCACTCTCCTCATACCTCACGGTGTTGCTGCCGGATGTTACCCACCAACACCCGCCCGTAGTTCCCTCCTGGCGAGATCCGCTGTATTCCACCGGCGCGGCGAAGAGCAATGCTCAGGGCATCAACCCGCCTGGGCAGCGTCAGCCGCCCTTCTGCGCGTTCTGGATCGTGTTCACGAGGCCGGCGACGAGATGTGCTCGCTCGGCCATGGCGTCAATCACCAGGTACTCGTGGTCGGCGTGCGCACCGCCGCCGACTGCTCCCAGGCCGTCGAGTGTCGGCACGCCGAGAGCGGCCGTGAAGTTGCCGTCGCTTCCGCCACCGACTGCCTTTCCTTCGAAATCGGGAAGCAGCCGCCGCGCCACCGCGAAGAGTTCGGCCGAGGCGGACTCGGGCATCGGGGGCCGGCTGATGGCTCCTCGGACCGAAATCTGCGCCCCGTCGAGGTGCGGGGATAGAGACGCGAATGCCGATTCGATGCGGTCCTTCTCGTCGGACGTCGCGACACGGACGTCGACGAGAACCGTCGCCCCGGCGGGCACGACGGTGTCCATGGTGCCCGCCGACGCGACGGTAGGGATGACGGTCGTGCCGAGGTCGGGTCGCCCGAGCGCCGCGATGTCCAACACCTGGTGGGAGGCCTCGATCAGGGCGTTGACGCCGGCTTCGGGCTCAAGGCCCGCGTGCCACGAGACCACCGAGCATGTCGTAGACCCCGGGGCCGGTGGCGTGCCCGTCCTCGACCGTGAACGGGCGGCGTTCGAGGGTGCCGAGCGAAAACGCCGTGTCGTGGTGTCCGAGGATCAGTACCTTGGGGTCGCCACCGGCGGACCAGTGGACGTGCGGCCCAGTATCGCTCTCGATGAAGACGGCCTGCCCGCCCAGGCGGTCCTCGATAACACCGGCGACAGACTTGGCCGATGCCGTCAAGGCATCGATGTCAGTAGGCGAGGCCAGGTAACCGAAACGGAGCGCCCCTGGTTGTGCCGGAGCGGAAGGCGGGACTGCTGGTCAGAGCCCCCAGTGGCCGCTGCCGGCCGCCCGGATGGCCGCTCAGCCCACCTTCCAGACGACCTCGGGCGCGGTGCCGGTCTCGTTGCTCGGGGAGCTGGTGTCGCGCTCGCCCTGGAAGCCGACGAACAGGGGCTGCACGTTTTCCGGAACCAGGTAGATCTCGCAGGTGGTGACGGACTTGCCTTCGGCCAGCTTCAGGTCATTGTCGGAAGCCTCCTGGCATGGCTCGAACTTGGCTCCCCAGGAGGGGGCGAAGGAGTACGCGCGCTGCGGGTCGGTGCCGTGCAGCAGCAGCTTGTGGTTGAAGCTGACGACGCCGTCCTGCGCACCACCCTTGTGGGTGTAGGTGGTCGTGACGTAGTAGGGCGTCTTGCCGTCCAGCAGCCCGACGCCGAGCTTGTCCACCGCGGCCTTGTCGCCCTTGACGACCGAGGCCGGGGTGACGCTCAGCTGGGTCTTCGCGTTGTCCGGGAAGTGCGTCTCGGACACGTCCGCCGACGTCTTCAGGGCGAGGGGCTCGGCGAACGTCCCCTTCGCCGCGGCGGCCGGGGCGCTGTTCTCCGGCCCGCAGGCGGTGAGCGCGAAGGCGGCCAGCGCTATCGGCGCGGCAGTTCGGAGCAGGCGGTTGGTCGGCATGATGTGAATCCCCCGAGGTTCTTGATGTCCGGTCCGCGCCCCTGCGCCGACCGGTACGGCGACCCTATCCCGCCGGATGATCATGGTTTGCCACGTCCCCGTCACAGTCCTGTTGCAGCGGCGCCGACCCGGTAACTCGTCCCGAGGCCAGGGCTATTGGCAGCAATCGGGACGCTCCTGGGTGCTCGGAGATGGTTGGCTCCCGGTGGCCGGCCACCGTGTGGGGCAGGGGGATATCCCCCGGTCAAGTCGGAGGCGGACCGCAGCGCGACCCGCGCACACCCCGGGTCATGATCGTTTCACCCCAGTGGAACACCGAACCGAGGAGTGATCAGCATGACCGCGCACAAGCGGGTGATCGGCCGACGTGGGCTGCTCGCCGCGACGGCCGGCATCGTGGCCACCGTCCTGCTGGCCCCGGCAGCCTCTGCCACACCCGCCACCACGGCGACGGACGGCCGACAGGCCGACGCGCTCCGCGCGCTGGAGCGCGCCGCCCACCCGCTGCGGTCGACGGAACCCGGCGGCAACACCGGCGACCTGCGGGCCCTGGGAGCCATGGTCGGCGACGCCAAGGTGGTCGGACTGGGAGAGGCCACCCACGGTTCGCACGAGTTCTTCGCCATGAAGCAACGCGTATTCCGCCACCTCGTCGAGGACGAGGGCTTCACCACCTTCGCCCTGGAGATGAGCTGGACGGCCGGCCTGCGGATCGATGAGTACCTCCAGGGCGGCGCCGGCGACGCCCGGCAGATCGCCAAGGAGACGTTGACCGGATCCCCCTGGGAACGCGAGGAGTTCGTCAGCCTCATCGACTGGATGCGGCGGTACAACGACCGTCACCCCGGCCGGAAGGTCCACTTCATGGGCAACGACGTGGGAGCGCCCAAGCTCGGCGACGCCGTCTTCGACCGGGTCACCTCCCACGTCCGGGCGAGCCACCCCCAGGACCTCGCGCGCCTCGAAGAGCTGTATGCGGGCCTGCGCCCCCTCGACGATGTCTTCGCCTATCTGCGCAAGCCCCTCGCGGAACGACGCCACAACGCCACCACCGCCCAGCAGGCACTCGACCTGGTCACCGCGAACAAGGGCACCGGCGGTGACGCCTACGAATGGGCCGAACAGCACGCCCGCAACATCGCCCAGACCTTCGCCTTCACCTCCCTCGACCTGGCCGATCCGCAGTCGGTGTCCGCCGCGGAGCTCCTTCGCGACCAGGCCATGGCCGACAACACCGCCTGGTGGCACCGCCGCACCGGCGACAAGATGCTGCTGTCGGCGCACAACGGCCACGTCGGCTACCTGTCCACCGACCCCGTGATGTACCCCACCACGCAAGGCGTCTTCCTGCGCAACGCCCTCGGCCGCGACTACGCAGCCATCGGATTCACCTTTGCCCAGGGGTCATTCCTCACGGCGACCACCTTCGGCGGGGCCTGGGACAAGGTCACCGTCCCCGCGGCCGCCCCCGACATGCACGAGTACACCCTCGACCTGGTCCGCCACCGCGACTACTACCTCGACCTGCGCACGCTGCCGGTCGCGGGCCGCAACTGGCTGAACACCCCCCGCCCCGTCTACAACGCCGGTTCGTCCTTCAAGAACGACCCGCTCCCCACCCTCGCAATCGGCCAGGCCTACGACATCCTCATCCACCTGAACCAGGTGCACGAAGCCGCCAAACTCTGACCACCCGCGCCTGGGCCCCGCCCGCCACCTGGGTTCCCGGCCGGGGTGATGCCATCAGTCCTGGGGGAGGCCGAACCGTACCGACGTGACACGGTCTCGGAGGCCGCGGTCGAGGAGAACCAGGGAGCGGATGCCCGTACGGGCGGTGAGGCCGTCGTCCTCGATGTGCGAGAGCAGTTCGGCAAGGCCCCGCCGGTGGGTTTCGAAGGCCAGACGCGAAGCCAGCCGACGGCGGGCGTGTTGGCCGGACAGTGCCTCCTGGGGGCCGACATCGAGCACCACCATGTGCAGGGGGCGTCCGGCTCGGCGGGCCGTGTGCGCAAGCCATCGACGCATCCATGCCCGGCCGCCGCAGTCGTGGATGAGCAGGGGCCGACCGCGCCGGATCTCGGAACGCGTCCACTGCATGTGTCTCAGCCGCGCCCACGGCCGGTAGACCGCGTAGGGAAGCCACACGGGCATCCACGCCTCGTACGCGGTGCGGGTGGCGCGGGGATCCACGACGGTGGCGGCCGGGGACCAGGCACGCAGGAGCGTGCTCTTCCCGCTGCCGGGAAGGCCGGCGACGATGACCGCTGCGTGGGACGGATAGGACAGCTCGATGTCCTGGTCGCTCCGCCCCCGCAGATCGACGATTCCCCGTGGCGCGATGCGGCGGCGGGCGCCTTGCATGTCGACCTGGTCCGTGACGGCCCCAGTGCCCTGCGGCCGTTCCGTTCCGTACTCGGTGCTGAGGGGTGCGCTCACAACTGTTGGGCCGTCCGGATCTGAAGGGGTGGGAGGATCAGGAGGCTACGTGAGCCACCGCGCGCGACGGCAGGCGGGTGCCGCCTGCCGCGTTCGCCGCCCGCCGTCGGACGCCACGGTGTCCGGCGGTTCACGGCTGACAAATGCTTGCCATGGCGAGGACTTGCCGCCCCCTGGCCTTCACGTCGGCGCTACTCGGCCGATAGACCCATGGCATGTCCTCCTCCTCTCAGTCCTCCGCCTTCCGGCGCAGGCGCTGGCAGCTGCTCTCGGCCGCTACCGCGGTGCCGCTGCTGGCGTCGGGGCTCGCAGTTCTGCAAGCGCCCGCACAAGCCGCTCCGAGCAAGCCCACCGCTACCGCCAAGCCCTCGGCGACCCACAAGGTCACCCTGGTCACCGGCGACGTCGTCACGGTCACCACGACGGCCGACGGCAAGCAGATCGCCGACGTCGACCGGCCGGACAGTGCCGTCGGCGGTGTGAAGATCCAGCAGATCAAGGGCGACCTGTTCGTCGTCCCGGACGAGGCCGTGCCGTTGCTGGGCACGGACAGACTGGACCGACGGCTGTTCAACGTCACCGACCTGATCGAGATGGGCTACGACGACGCGAAGTCGGCCGCGGTCCCGCTGATCGCGACGTACACCCAGCCGAGGTCCGGCGCGGCGGTCGAGCCGACAGCTCCCCAGGGCAGCCGGCTGACCCGCAAGCTCAAGGACATCCACGGCGCCGTGCTCAGCACCGAGAAGAAGCAGGCCCGTACCTTCTGGAGTTCCGTCGCGCCGCAGGGCAGCGCGACGTTGGGCGCCGGTGTGGCGAAGCTGTGGCTCGACGGTCGGGTGAAGGCCAACCTGAAGGAGAGCGTGCCGTTGATCGGCGCCACCGAGGCATGGGCGGCCGGCTACACCGGCAAGGGCGTCAAGGTCGCGGTGCTCGACACCGGCATCGACGTCAACCACCCCGACTTCGCCGGCCTGATCGACGGCACGGCCAGCTTCGTACCGGATGAGGCCGTCACCGACGTCAACGGACACGGTACCCACGTGGCCGGCACGATCGTCGGCTCCGGCGCAGCCTCCGGAGGCGACAACAAGGGCGTCGCCCCCGGCGCCGACCTGTTCGTCGGCAAGGTGCTCGGCGGCGCGGAGGGCTACGGCCAGGACTCCTGGGTCATGGCCGGCATGCAGTGGGCCGCCGAGTCCGGTGCGGACGTCGTCAACATGAGTCTCGGCGACTCCTACCCGACGGACGGCAGCGACCCGATGTCGCAGACGGTCGACGCGCTGTCCGCGCGGTACGGCACGCTGTTCGTCATAGCCGCCGGCAACGCGGGCCCGGAGAGCATCTCCGCTCCGGGCGCGGCCGCCTCGGCGCTGACCGTGGCCGCCACGGACAAGCAGGACCGGCTCGCCGGTTTCTCCAGCACCGGTCCGCTGGCGCACTCCGGCGGCATGAAGCCGGACATCGCCGCTCCCGGCGTGGACATCACCGCGCCCCGCTCGTCGCAGATGACCGGCGGTGGAGAGGGCTCCTACCGCACCCTCAGCGGCACCTCGATGGCCACCCCGCACGTGGCAGGCGCTGCGGCGATCCTGGCCCAGCAGCACCCGGACTGGACCGGCGCGCAGCTCAAGGAACACCTGATGAGCACTGCGAAGGGTCTGGACGGCGGGTACTCGCCCTACGAGGTCGGTACCGGCCGTCTCGACGTGGCCGCCGCCGTGCACACCACCATCCGCGGTACCGGATCGCTCTTCTTCGGCAACCACACGTGGCCGCACGAGCCGAGCGACGCCGCCGTCACGAAGAACCTGACCTTCACCAACCCCGGCCCCGCCGCCGTCACGCTGAACCTGGCGCTGACCGGCGGCGGCCCGTTCACGCTGGGAGCCACCACGGTGAGCGTCCCGGCGGGCGGCACCGCCGCCGTCCCCGTGACCGGTGACCCCCGAACCGCCCCGGCAGGCCGGCACGCCGACTACGTGACAGCCACCGACGCGGCCACCGGACAGCCGGTGACCCGCACCTCCGTGGCGCTCCTCAAGGAGGAGGAGCGCTACGACCTGAACATCAAGCTGGTCGGCAGGGACGGCAAGCCCGCCGCCGGCTGGGTCGGAATCAACCTCGCCGGCGACGTCTCACCGTGGTCGGTCTACGTCGACGGATCGACCACCATGCGCATGGCGCCGGGCACGTACACCGTCGCGGGGTACCTCGACGTGGCCGGCGAGAAGGCGGACCGCTCGGGTCTGGCCGTGCTGGTCGACCCGGAGACCGTACTCAAGGACGGCTCCGCCGACGTGGTGCTGGACGCGAGCCGCGCACACCTGCTGCAGACCGAGGCGCCGGAGCGCACCGAGGACCGCCAGCGCAAGGTCGACTTCAACGTCCACTACAAGGGCCGCGACCCGTACACGGACTACCGCGGCGCGTACGTGCTGCCGCCGACGTACGACGACGTCTACGTCGCACCCACGGAGCCGATGGAGCAGGGCGAGTTCATGCTGACCACCCGTTGGCGCAAGGGTGAGCCGCAGCTCGGCCTGAGCACCTCGGACGGTCGGCTCCAGCTCGACACGCTGGTGCAGGCGGGCAGCTCCCTGGGCACGGCCACGGACAGGCTGGACGCCGTCTACGCGGGCAACGGCGCGGCGGCCGCGTACAAGAAGGTCAAGGCCAAGGGCAGGGCGGTCGTCATCGAACGCAGCGACGAGGTTCCGCCGCAGGAGCGCACCGAGGCCGCGGTCGCGGCCGGTGCGAAGGCGCTGATCGTGGTCAATGACGGGGTCGGAGCCCTGATGGAGTACGTCGGAGAGTCGGCCATCCCGGTCGCCACCGTGCACCGCGACGCCGGCAAGGCCCTTGTCGCGATGGCCAGAGCCGCCACCCACAAGCTGACCGTCAAGCAGACCCGGTACACGCCGTTCGTCTACGACCTCACCCGGGACTACCCCGGTCAGGTGCCGGACCGGGCTCTGGTCTACAAGCCGGCCAAGGGTGACCTCGCCCGGATCGACGCCCGCTACTACTCCGCCGCGGGAGGCCGGTCCGCGGAAGGCTACCGGTCCGACTTCACGCTCAGCCCGTCCTTCAACCTTCCCGAGCGCGAATGGCACCCGGGCACCCGCACCGAGTGGGTGACTCCGGGCCAGGTCTGGCGGGAGTTCCACACGCAGGGCGTCGACGGAGTCCTGCCGTGGTCGATGGTGTCGGGCGACAACACGTACGCCAAGGGCAGCGCCACCCGGCTGGACTGGTTCGCCCCGGCGACCAGGCCCGGCCAGAGCGAGTCCTTCGGCGTGTACAACTCCCGCTGGCAGAACCACATGACCTGGAACGTGCAGGCGTGGGCCTCGGCCAGCGACACCATGCGGCTGGGCGGCTACCTGCCGTGGGGTGAGACTCCGTCCCACCTGCAGGTGTTCCAGGGTGACAGGCTGATCCACGACAACCCGGTCGGCGGAGACATGCAGTGGCAGGAGGTACCGGCGGGCAACCTGCCCTACCGCGCCGTCCTCGACGTGGAGCGGCCCGGTGACGTCTTCCGGCTGTCGACGCGCACCCACACCGCGTGGACCTTCATGTCCGACACAGTCGACTCGGACTCCTTCGAGCCGTTCTCGGTGCTCAACCTGGACTACAAGCTCGAGTCGGACCTGCACGGCGACCTCAAGGCCGGTGCGAGGCAGCAGATCGCGCTCAAGCCGGTGTCCATGGACCTCGGCACCGTGCCGGGCACCGTCACCACGGTGGCGCTGGACGTCTCCTACGACGACGGCGCCACCTGGCAGAAGGTGACCCTGGCCAAGGGCACCGACGGCTCCTGGACGGGCTCGTTCACGACGGCCGCGAAGCCCGGCGGCTTCGTCTCCGTGCGCGCGAGCGCCGAGACGGACAGCGGCTTCAGCGTCAAGAACGAGATCATCCGGGCGTACGGACTGCGATGAACCGCAGCGTCGGGCCCCGGGGAGGCGACTCCCCGGGGCCTTTCCCGTCATACGTGCTCCCAGCAGGCACTATTCAGGGTCTCCCGCCATGGCGCATACTCTCCCCGCCGCGGCAAGGGAAGGAGGATCGGTCGCCGATGCTGGATGTGCTGGGCCTCGAACCCGATGACGAGCGCGTCTACCGGGCGCTGCTCGGACGGCCGCACTCCACAGCGACCCTGCTCGCGGACGTGCTCGCCCTGCCGCAGGCCCACGTCGACAAGACGTTGTCCCGCCTGGTCGGGTGGGGCCTCGTGACCAGGTCGGCGGACGAACAGTTCACCGCCGCACCGCCGGCCGTGGCCCTCGGCGCTCTCATCACCCAGCGCCGGGACGGGCTGCGCATGGCGGAGCAGGCACTGGTGACCTTCGCCGAGGAACACCGGGCGGCGATGACCGGGAGCAGCATCAGCGATCTGATCGAGGTCGTCACGGGTGTCGACGCCATCCGTCATCGCTTCCTCCAGGTGCAGCAGGCGGCCCGCACACAGGTCCGAAGCTTCATCACCGCACCGTTCGTCGCCCTGGCGCCCGACGAGAACACGGCCGAGCCCGTGGCCATCGGCCGCGGTGTGCAATTCCGGGCGGTACTGGACCGGGCCGTGCTGGGAGAGCCGGGCATCATCGACGATGCGATCGATTCGCTGCGCAAGGGCGTGCAACTGCGTGTCGCCGACCAGCTGCCGATGAAACTCGTACTGGCCGACGCCGACCTCGGCCTCGTCCCGCTCGCGGTCACTCCGGACGGCGAGCCCGGCGCCGTGCTGCTGCACCGCAGCGGCCTGCTGGACGCGCTGGACGCGCTGTTCGAGACGGTATGGCGAACCGCCCACCCGCTCGAACTGGCGGGCCTCGGCGGAGGGGCCGAACCTGCCGTCGAGCTCGGTACGAACGGCCCGACCGACCTCGACCGGAGGATCCTCGCGCTCCTCCTGGCCGGCCTGACCGACCTTTCGGCCGCGACACAACTCGGTCTGTCACCACGGACGCTGCACCGGCGCCTGCGCCACCTCATGGACCTGGCCGGGGTCCGAACCCGTATGCAGCTCGGCGGTTACGCCGTCCGGCACGGCTGGACGGAGCCGCACTGACGGTCCTGCGCCGTTCCCGGAGAGCGCCGGAGGAAATTCTTCCCGGTTCCTGTCACATCTTCGTGAGCCCATCCGTCAGTGCTGTGAAGACGCCGATCTGGCCGATGTGAAGGAGTGCAGTCATGACGAACCCCTCGATCTCCCGGATGTCCGACCCGGGCGAGTTCGTGCCCGAGTTGAGGGACATCAGTGCCGCCCTGTTCCGGGCCACGGGCAACCGTTCGGTGCCGCGTACCACGATGAGCCTCGTCCACCTGCGTGCGGGGCAGATCGTCGGCAACACCTATCTGACCATTCTGAACACGGGCTTCCTGCGCAAGGCGGGGGAGTCCGAGGAGCGCATCACCGCTGTCTCTTCCTGGCAGGACGCCCCGTACTTCACCGGTGCCGAGCGTGCCGCGCTCGCCCTGGTGGAGGCCACCCTCCAGCCCGCCCCGCGCGGCGAGGAGCGGGTCTCGGACGCGCTGTACGCCGAGGTGGCGAAGCACTATGACGAGAAGGCGCTGGCCACCCTCACCATCGCGATCGGCCAGATCAACTTCTTCATCGCCCTGGCCGTCATCGGCAAGCCGCAGCCGGTCAGCTCCCTCGCGGACCAGCAGTGGGACTGACCTGAGCCGCTGACGCGCACGCGGCGACGGCCCGCCCCGGCATGCCGGGGCGGGCCGTCGGGACAACGGGCCGGTCAGTTGTTCTGCGAGGCGTCCGCGTCCGCCTGCGAGGCCGCGTTGTCAGCGGCGTCCAGCTTCGCCTGCATCTCCGCGGCCTGGCCGTCGGCGCCCGCCGACTGCTCCGCCTTGGGGTGGGCGTCCGCGCCGCCCCCACATCCGGTCAGCAGCAGGACCGCTCCCGCGGCCACGGCGGCGAGCACGGTGGCGCTGCGGCGGGTGGACATCACTTGGACCCCTGCGCGGAGCACCAGGTGGAGACGGCCTTCAGGTCCGTCTGGCGCTGCTGCAGGGTCGGCACCAGGTTCTTGCGGAAGGCCAGGCGGTCATTGAGGTACGCGTGGATCTCGGTGTGGCCGGCGCTCTTGGCTTCGGCGACGCGCTGCTCGAGCCGGGCGACCGAGCCCGCGACGGTGGCGTCGCCGTTCAGCCGGGTGAGGGCGGTGCTGATCCTGGTCTCGGTCTTCGGCAGGCGCTTGCAGATCGCCTTCGCGCCGTCGCCCTTCGGCGCTGACTTGGCCGGTGCGGTGGTGGGGCTCGGCGAAGAGCTGTCGGCCTGCGCGGGGCCGGCGGACAGCAGTGCGCCGGCCAGGGCGACGGCGCCGATCGCAGCGGCGGTCCTGCGGTTGCGGAACATGGTGGTATCCCCTTCGGTGCGACGGGCCGGTGCGTCGGCGTACCGGCCGGACAGGACGCTAGGGAGCGATTTTGTGGATTCCTTGTGACCGTGGGACCCGCCGCACCCCGCCCCGCCGCCCGGCCGCCGCACTCCGCCGCCCGGTCGCCGCACCCCCGCCGCCCGGCCGCCGGTCCCGATCCCGGCTCCGGGCCCCGCTCAGTCGCCCCGGGAGATCCAGTCGCGCCGTGCGGGCAGGCGCAGCGTCGGCTCGTCCGCCGAGGCCAGCGGCAGGCGCACCTCGAAACGCGCACCCGCCCCGCCGGGGGCGTCGCCGAGCGTGACCGTGCCCCGGTGCAGTGCCGCCTGCTGGGCCACCAGCGTGAGCCCGAGGCCGGAGCCCGGGCTGCCGGCCCGGTGGTGGAACCGCCGGAAGACGGCCGCGCGTTCGGCGGGCGGCACGCCGGGCCCCTCGTCGTCCACGGTGAGCACCGCGAAAGCGCCCTGCGTGCGCAGCCGGACCGCGATCCGAGGCGGCGCTCCCGGCAGGTGGCCGTGCACCACGGCATTGCGCAGCAGATTGGCGAGCATGATCTTCAGCCCGGAGTCCCAGCCGAACACCCGCAGTTCCGCCGGCAGCTCCACGTCCAGCTCCGCCTCGCCGTGCCGGCGCGCCGCCTCCCCGACGGCCGCGTCCACCAGCTCGCAGAGGTCGAGCGGCGCGAACGCGGACACCTCCACCAGGTCACCGAGCCCGAGCATCCGCAGCGCCGTCAGCAGTTCGAGCAGCCGGGCGTGGTCGCTGCGCAGGTCCCGCACCACCTCGGCCCTTTCAGCGGGGGAGAGGTCGGGGTGGGCGGCGAGTACGTCCAGGTCGGTCTGCATGCTCATCAGCGGCGTACGCAGCTCGTGCGAGGCGGCGGAGGAGAAGGAGCGGGCGGTGTCCAGCGCCTGCGCGGTCCGGGCGGCCTGCTCGTCGTAGCGGGCGAGGAGCTGGCCGATCGCCGCGGACAGTTCGTCCACCTCGGCGATGTTCACCGGCGTGCCGACGAAGGCCGCGGCCCCGGCTGCCGGGTCGAGTTCGGCGGCCCGGCGGCTCAGCCGCCGCACGGAAGCGGTGGCGCGCCCCGCCAGCCCGTACGCGAGGAGCCCGGAGACCGGGGCGGCCAGCAGGGCCACCAGCAGCACCCGGCGCCGCACGGCGGCGAGCTGCGGGTCGGTGGCCGAGGCCGGGGTGTGGATCCACAGGTTCCCGGGCGCGGGGCCGGTCACGGGCACGCTCAGCACCCGCCAGGCATGGCCCTTCACGTGGACCGTGACCGGGCCGTCCGGGGTCCGTTCGGGCAGCTGCGTCCCTTCGGCCGGCTGCGGCCCGCCCTGCAGGACGGTCGCCCCGTCCGCGCTCTGTACGCGGATCCCGGCGTCGAGGACGTCGCCGAGCACCTTGCGCTGCTGGTTCTGCTCCGCTTTCGGCCGGCCGTTGCGGTCGGCGGTGAGCAGGGCCCTTACGTCGGGCAGGACGGCCGAGGCCCGGTCGTTCAGCCGTACGTCCTGCTGCTGGCGCAGGTCGCGGCCGACGAGCCCGAGCACCAGCAGGCCCGCGGCCAGCACCAGCAGGGGCGTGACCACCGTGACCGAGAGCGCGATCCGGGTGGCGAGCTTCACGCAGCGCTCCCGTCGGGCACGCGCAGTACGAAGCCGACCCCGCGCACCGTGTGGATCAGCCGGGGGCGCCCGCCCTCCTCCAGCTTGCGGCGCAGGTAGCTGACGAAGGTGTCGACGGCGTCGGTGCGCACCTCGAAGTCATAGCCCCACACCCGGTCCAGCAGCTGGTCCCGGGTCAGGACGATGCCCGCGTTGCGCACCAGCGTGGCCAGCAGCTCGAACTCCCGCCGGGTGAGATGGACCTCCGTCCCGCCGTGGCGCACCTGGCGGGTCGCCTGATCCACCTCCAGCGGTCCGGCGCGCAGCACGTCCTGCGCGCTGCGCGCCGGGCTGCGCCGCAGCAGGGCGTGCAGGCGCAGCACCAGCTCCTCCAGCGCGAAGGGTTTCACGAGGTAGTCGTCTGCGCCGGCCTGGAGCCCGGCGACCCTGTCGGCCACTTCGTCCAGGGCCGACAGCATCAGGACGGGGGTCTCGTCCCCGCGTTCCCGCAGGCGCCGGCACACTTCCGTACCCGTCAGCCCCGGCATGGACACGTCCAGGACGAGAACGTCGGGTATGCGTGCGGCGAGCGCGGCGAGAGCGCCGGGTCCGTCCTCGGCGAGGACCACGGTGAAACCGCTCAGCCGCAGCCCGCGCTCCAGCGAGCGCCGGATGGCGGCGTCGTCGTCCGCGACCAGCACCACTGCCGTGGTCGTGCTGCCTCCCACACTGCCCTCCTCGTGGCCCCGGTCCCGGCCGGACGCCCTGAACCGCGCCCGACCCTCTCACAACGGCGGGCCCGGGAGTATGCCGGGCCCTGGCGGCGTACTTCCCGCGGGCCGGGCACCTGGCGCTCCGGCGGCCGGAGTGCAGCAGGTGGGCGAGCTGCCCGGGGCCGGCCACTACCTCATCGACCGGCCTGGGTGAGTGCGCTCCAGCCGTGCTCCAGCAGGTCGAAGGCGCGGGTGATGGCCCCCCGGCGGTCGTCGTGGGAGTGCACCGCGCGGGGGGCTTCGAGGGCGAAGTGCGCGAAGGCGGTGCAGGCGGGATCGTCCGGGGCGAGGCCGCTCTCCTCGGCGATGACCTGGGCGAGTGCGGCGGTGTGGCGCAGCCACATGCTCTGGACGTAGTCGCGCAGGGCGGGGGTGCTGTTCACCAGGTTGGTGAAGGCGGTGAAACCGGCGTCGTCGTCGACGGAGGCCAGCCGGGTGCGCAGGGCGTGTTCCCGCAGGGCCGCGGGGACGGACTGGTCCTCGGGCCGCTCGCGGACGGCCGCGAGGAGGCGGGCTTCCTGGTCGGCGTCCTCGTCGAAGACGAGGGCTTCCTTGACCGGGAAGTGCTTGAAGAGCGTGGTGGTGGACACGTCGGCGGCGTCGGCGATCTCGCGGATGCCGACGTTGTCGTATCCGCGCTCCAAGAACAGGCGCAGGGCCGCGTCGGCGATGGCCTGACGGGTGGCGGCCTTCTTCCGCTCACGGCGTCCTTGCGGAGCCGCCGAGTGGACCGAGGCGTCGGTCGTGGTGTCGGGCATGCCCCAACCCTATCGCCATGGTTGCCCAGATTCAAAAGTGCAGTCGTTGCACTTATTCATCCGGTGTGCTTTTCTGAAATGGCGGCCCTGAGGCGCTGCGGTCCCTTCGTCATCCCTTTCCCTCTGCCCCGAGAAGGGTGATCAGGCATGCCCGCGCACGGATTTCTCCCCTCAGCCGCACCACCGCTGTGCGACATGAACGGAGCCTCACCTTGAAGACCAATCCCGCACCCCGCATCGCCATCATCGGAGCCGGGCCCGGCGGCCTGACCTGCGCCCGTATCCTCCAGCAGTACGGCATCACCGCCACCGTCCACGACCGTGACGCCGGCCCCGACGCCCGTGACCAGGGCGGAACCCTCGACCTGCACGCCGACAACGGCCAGATCGCCCTACGCGAAGCAGGCCTGCTCGACGAGTTCTTCCGGCTGGCACGCCCCGAGGGGCAGGAGATGCGCCAGATGGACTCGACCGGAGCCATGCTCTTCCACCACGTCCCGGACAAGGCCGAGCGGTTCAAGCCGGAGATCGACCGCAGCCAGCTGCGCGACCTGCTGCTCAACTCCCTCAACCCGGGTACCCTGCGCTGGGGCCACGCCCTGCAGGCGATCAGCGGCCCGACCGATGGTCCCCGGCGACTGCACTTCGCCGACGGCGCCACCATCGAAGCCGACCTCGTCATCGGCGCCGACGGCGCCTGGTCCAAGGTCCGCCGCGCCCTCTCCCCGGCCGCCCCCCGGTACAGCGGCGTGAGCTTCCTGGAAGCCCGGTTCCACGACGTCGACCGCCGGCACCCCGACATCGCCGCACTCGTCGGACAGGGCGGCGCGGCCGCAGCTGACGGGGAGCGCGGCCTGTTCGCCCAGCGCAACAGCGGCGACCGCATCCGCGTCTACGCCATCCAGCGCGTCCCGGCCGACTGGATCACCGCGAGCGGCCTCACGCTCCACGACACCGACGGCATCCGTGCCCTCCTCCTGGACCGCTACCGCGACTGGTCACCCCGCCTGCGCCGGCTGATCGCCGACAACGACGGCCTCTACGTCGACCGCCCGATCTACGCCCTGCCCGTCCCGCACACCTGGGAGCGCAACCCCAGGGTGACGCTGCTCGGCGACGCCGCCCACCTCATGCCCCCGCTCGGCGTCGGCGTGAACCTGGCCATGCTGGATGCCTGCGAGCTCGCCCTCGCCATCGCCCACCGGGACACCGTCGAAGACGCGATCCACGCCTATGAGAAGACGATGCTGCCCCGCTCGGCGGAGATGGCACGGCTTCTCGACGGTGGAGCCGAGCAGCTGTTGTCCACCGAGCTGCCCGACTTCGCCCACGACGACAGCCACTGAGGTCCCGATCGGCGGATTCCCGAAAGGTATTCGTGAAGGTATTCATGAGTGCATACTCGGAGGCATGGCAGATACGACTGTGAAGATCGACTCGGAGACCCGGGACCGGTTCGCCGCGGTGGCCCGGGCCCGGGGCAAGAGCGTGCGCGCCTATCTGGCGGAGCTGGCCATCGAAGAAGAGAACCAGCTCGCCCTGGGCAGGGCGACCGCCGCGTTCCGTGAGGTCGTCGCCCAGCCGGGTATCGCGGAGGCCTTCGACCGTGAGTTCGGCGGGCTGCCGACGTCTGCGAGCACGAACCGGGCGGCCTGACCTTGGAGCTGCACATCGACATCCGGTGGCTCCTGGACCGCCAGGAGGAACTGCTCGGCAAAGAGCTGGGGGTCCTGGACTACTCGGGTCTGGTCGCCGCGGTCGCCCGCCACCGCGTCAACACCTCGGCGCTGGCGACCGGCGAACCCGATGCGTACTGGCGGGCAGCGGCGCTGCTGGAACAGATCGTCCTGCTGCGCCCACTGCCCGCCAGGAACGAGTACTTCGGCTACGGCGTAGCCGTGGCCTACATCAAGGCCTCCGGCAAGGACGTGGACACGGCGTTCGAGCCGTGGCGCGACCTGATCACCGACATCCGCGCCCTGCGCCTGACCGTCTATGACGTGGCCGACCGGCTGCGCTCGATGCGCCCGCGTTCCTGATCGGGGTCGTGTGCCGCAGGCCGCCCCAGCCGGCCGTCATGCCGTCGTGGCCGGGTCACCAGCTGGGTCCGAGTGGTGGAGATGATGTCAGGGCGAGTGCGGCGACCCGCAGCTGTGGTGCCCAGGTCCGCTGGTCGAACCCCAACGTGTACTCGATGCAGCACTCGCATTGCGGGATCAGCGACACGAAGGATCGCTCCTCCTCGGTTTCGACCTCCGTCTCCCACCAGTCGCCCGCAGCCAGTTCGGCGAGAGCGATTTCCCCGTCAATGAACTTCGCCGCCAGCCGGCGCAGAGCGTGGCGCCGCGCCAGGACGGGATCGGGCAACTCCATTCCTGACTCGGCGAGAGCCTCCTCGAACGCCTCGTGGATATCGCGGGCATCCGCGTTGCGCGGCAGACCGGCGAGCTCGCACAGCACCGGGGTGTCCAGCCCGGCGGCGAGCGCCTCAGCGGCGATCATCGGCAGGTCTTCCGGGTAGATCTCATCCGCCTGATAGCGCCAGGCCGCCTCACGCAGGGACATGCCGCCGCTCTGCGTCGCGGTTTCCCGTTCCGGTGTCGTTCCTGCCTCTCCCATGACCCGTACGATGCCAGCACCGTTCGCAAGGAGAATGCCCGGGGTGCGGCCCCGCTCGGAATCTGCCCCGTGTGTTCGCCTCGAACCGGAATGCATCTCGCAGGGCGGTGATGTCAGGTCAGCTGAGGTTCTGGTGCTGTTCGTCGTGCGGTGCGCGGGCCGGATCGGCTGTGCCTCGCCGACGGGCGGAGGTGGCACTCGGCGTAGGGTGCCCGGTCGCGTGTCGGCTGGAGGACCCGCTTCCTCGGCCATGTCGGGTCGTGACCGTGGCGTGGATGAGCCATCCGGCGGCCGCGCCGACTGCGTACCAGAACAGGTCGGGTGGGTTGAAGGTGGAACCGAGTACGAGGCGGGCGACGGTACTGCGCTGGGCGAGCTCCGCCGGGACTCCGCTGACCTGGAAGAACTCGATCACCCAGCTCATGGTCAGTGCACTTGCGGCGGCTCTCAGGGGTGTCACCCGTGGCGCGGCGACAACGACAAGAGCGAGGAGCAGTGCGGTGTACAGCGCGTCTCCGCCGTACTTGGCCACGCTCCCCGCCGCCACGGCCCTGAGACCCAGCCCCACGCCGACGATCACCGCAGCGGCACCCGCTGCCGCCAGACGGGTCCGTACCGGATCGGCGGCTGCGGCACGGTCAGAGGTTCCGGGTATCAGGGCCACGGGGTCATACTGCCGGACTCCCGCCGCTCGCCCCGCCCACGCCTGCCGATTCCGGGCGTGGCATCGCCTCTACACGCGGCAGCCATCCCGGAAAGTCCGCTTTCAACCCGAAACGCGTAAAGGGTGGATGGCGCGCGTCGCAGTCCATCCGCAGTGGGGCGTATGGGCCCGGGATTGTTTCGACGGCCTGGGTGTGGCGCCATGTCGTTGACACTTGCCGAACGGCGTGCGAAAAAGAGCTACAGGGCGTGTTCGGCCACTGTCGCCTCGTCTGAGGTGCGGTTCTCCTCGTGACCGGCCGTCCAGCGCGTGCCCGCGCCGGCGCTTGGCCGCGTGAAATTCACTGTCGCCACACGTGAGACTGTCGAACAGTAGGCACATCACCGCACACGCGAACGGACAACTCTCCTTTGACCATGATTCCCGGATCCCGTGTTCCGGGGCGGACCTGGACGGTCCGTCTGACCGGCCACGGCGACCACACCGTCTCCGTCACCTGCAGCACCGAGGCGTGCCGCATGCCGCCCCGGTCCAAGGACACAGCCGCCATGCGGCGGTTCGCAGCCGAGCACGCCCGCGCACACGCCCGGCTCGCCACTGTCCGCCCCCACGCCGCGTGCGCCTGCCGCGCCGCCGAATGCGGATTCCACGAGGACACGAGAGCCTCCTGCACCGGTGCTCCGCTGCTGGTCCTCATCCACAACCCGGCCATCGGCCAGGTCTGGACCCTCGCCGAGATCTGCCAGGCCTGCGCACCCCTCATCTCCCACACCGCCGTCCTCGGTCGCGCCGAGCGGCCGACGGCTCCTCGTACCGCTGAGGCATCGGGTCCCGCTTCGCAGGTCCCCGCTTCACCGGTCCCGGCGCGTGCGGCCGTGGCCGGCGGCTTTTCGTCCCCCGAGGCCGCTCCCGAAGCTGTCTCCCGGCGCCGCCCGCACCGCGGCGGCCCCAGGCGTGCCCGCTGAAAGCCTCCACATGCCCGGGCGCCCCGGCCCGAACCGCCCTTTGACCGACAGAGTAATAAGGCTGTGACCTGCGGCTATTCAGTTGACCCGCGTTGATCACTAGGGTTCGGTCGTGCCGAACAACAATGAGATACCCGCGGGTCGGAGCGGCCCGGACGACGATGAGTGGAATGACTTCGTCCGGCGTTTCGAAGCGGAAGGATCCGGTCTGCAGTCCGCGCCACGGCCACGGCCCCGGCGGGTGCGGCCGCTGAACCTGGGGCTGGCGCTGGTGGCGGCGGGCGCGGCCTTCGCCGTGCTGAAGTACACCGGAGTGTCAGCCGACGACAGCACCGCCGCGCCTGCTCCGGCCGCGTCCGTGCCCGCCAGGGCTACCTCCGCCGCGCCGTCGACCGCGCCGTCGCGGGGCACGGTGGCCGCGGCCGGCGGCACGCGGCCGATGGCGCCGCTCGCCGAACTCTTCCCGGCCGAGGTCAAGGGTGCCTCCGGCGCCGCCTTCACCCGGCTGGGCTCGACCGTGATGGAGTCCTGCACGGAGCCGGACGGGGTCGGACCCCGGCTGGCTGCCATGATCGAGGACAGCGCGGGCTGCGTCGGCGAGCAGATCGCCCTCTACGAGGATGACCGGAACAACCAGTTCAACGTGGCCGTCTTCACGATGAAGGACCCGCAGGACACGGTGAGGCTGGTGACCGAGCTGGCGATGGCCTTCAACGACTACCAGGTCGCTGTGCAGGCCCCGCCTGCCGGATCCGGCCTGCCGCGTCTGCCCGCGGACAGCGGGTTGGTGCAGGCTTTCACGGGCCACGGCCGGGTCATGGTGGTCGCCATGGGCCAGTGGTCCGATGGCCGGACCGCCGACTTCCAGCAGCTCGTGGACCGCATGAAACCGCTCCAGGACGCGGTCTCCCAGAAGGTCGGCGCCCACGAGGGCAGGGGCTGAGCAGTTCCAGGGGGCATGGCCGGGTGATGAGTTGGAGCCGCACCACCACGAGTGAGTGGACATCGCGCTGGAACGTATGTGGTGCGGCCCCGATCTCCCGGACGAACTGGCGGTACGCGGCTGAGCCAATGCGTGGAGACGCGGGATTTCGTATCGGCGGCTGCCGTCGAACCGGCGTGTGCGGCGGGAGGCTGACGCCCGTCGTAGGCTGAATCCCGCACGTGATGGACAGGAGGCTGAGGTGGCCGAGACGACGGTGGCCGAGGTGATGGCCGAGCTCGCCGAACTCGAGGACCCGAAGGCACGCGAGGTGAACGAGAAGCACGGTGACGATCACGGTGTGAACCTCGGCAAGCTGCGCGCCCTCGCGAAGCGGCTGAAGACGCAGCAGGAACTCGCGTGCCGGCTCTGGGAGACGGACGACACCGCGGCGAGACTCCTGGCGATCCTGATCTGCCGCCCCAAGGCGTTCGAGCGTGACGAGTTGGACTCCATGGTGCGCGAGGCACGCACGCCCAAGGTGCACGACTGGCTCGTGAACTACGTGGTGAAGAAGAGCCCGCACTCCGAAGAGCTGCGCGTGGCCTGGTCCGCGGATCCGGATCCAGTGGTCGCAGGCGCCGGCTGGGCGCTGACCACCGAACGCGTGACGAAGAAGCCCGAGGGCCTCGACCTCGCGGGGCTGCTCGACGTCATCGAGGCGGAGATGAAAGACGCCCCGGACCGCCTGCAGTGGGCGATGAACCACTGCCTGGCTCAGATCGGCATCGAGCACGCCGAGTTCCGCGCCCGTGCGATCGAGATCGGTGAGCGCCTGGAGGTGCTCAAGGACTACCCGACCTCCCCGGGCTGCACGTCTCCCTACGCGCCCATCTGGATCACCGAGATGGTGCGCCGACAGCACGATCGCTGAGTTTGTGGGCAGGTCCGGGGCGTGCGGTTCGAGCTTGGTGAACCGGTTCGCGGTTTTCGCTGGGGACAAGACAGCGTCAGCTTCGCGGGCTGGTACTGCGCCGATACCTCGGGCGGCCACGTCGGTTACGAGTCGTGGCTTGAGCGGGACCGGCTGAATCTGCTGGACCGGGATCCGGTGTTGTGGGGATCGCTTCGCAGCCGTTCTGGCTGCATTGGCATGACGGCAGGGGTAGCGGCGGAGCGGGCCTGCCCGGCGGCGGGGTGGGAGTTCAGTTGGTAATTGGCGCTCCTGCGTGAAGTGCTACGGCATGTTCTTCTACGGCTTCCAAGACAGCGGCCGCTGTCCCGTCGGCGGCGCCCACAGCCGCCAGGCCAGGGCTGACTACGACTTCGTCCTCCCGCACTTCTAGACCCGTCTTCCGCGCATGCCCCGTCCGGTTGGATCCAGGCATGTGCGGTGTCTGGTTGTCGGTTCTCCGGACGAGTTCTGGGAGCTGTTTCGGTGCGTAGTGGTGGCGTCAGCGTCAGTTGGATCCGTACCAGCCCGTCTCCTTCCTGGAGGAGTACGGAGGTGTCCGCATCGGAGTCGGGCAGGACACTGTGGGTCTCGAACCGCGGCCTGAATCCGTCAGCTTCGTGCATCAGGACCTCGTGTACGAACGGAGGTGAGGCGAACGGCAGGGGGAAAGCGACGGGGGCCGCGTTGCGGCGGGAGGATTCAAGCCCGCTACGGACTGTTTGGTCCAAGACGTGCGAACCCGCTGCATCACTCTTTCCACGATGCTGATCCTCCGGCACCACGGGGACCCGCCGCTACTTTCTTTCCGCTCTCCAGGCGGTGCTGGGTCTGGCGGTCCCGTGGCTGCGCGTACGGCGCAGATGGTCACTCTCCCGTCGTCAGAGCGGAGCCAGGATCATCAGGACTTCGTCGCGATCGTCTCCGGGGGCGAGGCGAAGGGCGCCCGGCCAGCGGCCGATTTCCTTCCAGCCGAGGCGTCGGTAGAAGTCCTCCAGCCCCACGCCGCCGCGTGCGGCCAAGCGGAGTTGCTCCAGCCCCATCTCGTCTCGGGCGATCTCACGAACGTGATGCATGAGCGCAGCCCCGATGCCCCGGCCGCGCAGGCCGGTCCGCGTTTGGACATGGTGGAGCGTTCCCCAGTGCGCGATGAGCTCGAAGGGGTCACGCCGAACATTCAGCCACCCGACGAGGTGGCCGTCGATCGATGCGACCACGAGGCGACTCGTCTCGGGAGCAAGGCCCGAGACGAGGGAGTCGACCGCAGGGGTGGCCTGGCTCGCGTCGATGGGAGGGAAGGGGAATCCCGCTGCCCCGCCGGCATTGGTGATCTCGATCCAGCATTCGATGAGTGCTTGCCTCAGCTCCGGAGTGACGTGACCTGGGGCTGTGACCTGTCGTAGGTCGAGGGGTCCGCTGTTCATACGGGAGATCGTTGCACCCGGCACTGACACTTCCGGGTCCCGGCCTGGGCCAAACGCGCTGCGGCGGACCAGGACGGTGTGTGCGCGTCCCGGACGGCCTGGGATGCGGCGGATACGCCGCGAATGCCTTGGGTCCCCGCTCGCGTTGCCCGTGATACCCCATCCGTGGTACCACAGTTGGGGTACCACGGATGGGGTGCCGCTGCCGCGGGCGTGAGGCCGTGGCGGCTGTGATGCGGAGGAGGAGCCCTGTGCCTCTCGGCTACCTGTGGACCGTGGTGTTCGTTGCCGCGGGAACGCTGTTCGCCCTCGCCCCGGTGCGCCGGCCGCGGCCGCTCACCGACCTGAGCTTCCGCATCGGCCTGGTGATCGGCGAGCTGCCGTTCGTCGCCCTGGCCTGGCTCCTGCTCTGGACAGCGGTGGCCTTCGCCCAGGGAGACGTTGACGGGCCCGGCAGCTGGGCGGCTGTCGCGCTGGCCGTGATCACCGCGGCAGGGCTCGTGCTCGTCGTACGGCGCGGGTTGCGGGCTCGGACCGAGGTCGAGCGTGCCTTGGCCGAGGGCTTGGGCATCGACTGGCGGGCCGCGATCGCCCCCGACGCGACTGTCGGGCTACGCGGTCACAGGACGCTGGCCCGCATCCTGTTCCGGCCGTTCGCCGGCCGCCCGCGCGCCGTGGTTCGGGTGGCGGACCTGCGGTACGGTCCCGGCGGCCGGCGTCACCAACTGGACGTCTACCACCACCGCGCGCGGCCGTCGGGTGCCCCCGTCCTGATCCACCTGCACGGCGGCAGTTACCGCGGGGGCCGCAAGAGCACCCAGTCCCTGCCGCTGCTGCACCGGCTCGCGAGCCGCGGCTGGGTGTGCGTCAGCGCCAACTACCGCCTACGGCCGGAGGTCCGGCACCCCGAGCACCTGATCGACGCCAAGCGCGTGATCGCCTGGGTTCGCGAGCACGGCCACGCTTACGGAGCCGACCCCGCGACACTCTTCATGGCGGGCAGTTCGGCCGGTGGCCACATGGCGGCGCTGGCCGCCCTCACCCCCGGCGACCCGGCTCTCCAGCCGGGCTTCGAGACCGCCGACACCTCGGTCACCGCGGTGATCGGACTGAACGGCTACTACGGCCCCTACTACGGCCAGGGACCGGAGTCCTCGCCTTCGGCGCACATCACCGCGGACGCGCCGCCCTTCTTCCTGGTGCACGGCGATCGGGACACCATGGTGCACGTCGACATCGCCCGACGCTTCGTCGCAGACCTGCGGGAAGCCTCCGTCGGCACCGTGGTGTACGCGGAACTCCCCGGCGCCCAGCACGCCTTCGACCTCTTCCACTCGCTGCGCTTCGAGGCGGTCGTGGATGGGGTCGAGGCCTTCGCGGGCTGGGTGATCTCACGCGAGTGGGCGCCCTGACCCCCGGCGACCCGGGCACCTCGGCTGCGCGTACCCGCCGAAGGGCGGAACCTGCCGCCCTCCCTCCCTGTTCCGCCGCGCCGTTCGAATGCGCAGGGTGGAGTGGCAGTTAGCGTGGGCGATCCGCCGGAAGGGAGCCCGCATGGATCTTCAGAAGGCGGTCGACGCGCTCGTCGCGTCCGGCGCCGAGAGCGGGCTCCAGGTCGCCGCGTACCTGCACGGCGAGCCGCTCGCCGAGGCGTACGCGGGCGTGCCAGGGCCCGGGACGCTGATCCACAGCTTCTCCACCGGCAAGGGCTGCACGGCGACCCTGGTGCACGTGCTCGCGGAGCGCGGTCTGATCGACTACGACACCCCGGTCGCGCGCTACTGGCCGGAGTTCGGGGCGCACGGAAAGACGGGGATCACCGTCCGCCACGCCCTGACCCACACCGCCGGGATCCCCCAGCTCCCGCGCTCGCTCACCGTCACCGAGCTGTGCGACTGGGACACCATGTGCGGGATCGTTGCCGGGGCGCGTCCTCTGTGGGAGCCGGGCTCCGGCAGCGGCTACCACGGCTGGACCTTCGGGTGGATCCTCGGGGAGACCATCCGCCGTGTCACAGGCCTGACCCCCGGGCGAGCACTGCGCCAGTACATCGCCGAGCCCCTCGGGATCGCCGACGAGGTGTACTTCGGCCTCCCGGAGTCCGAACTGCCCCGCGTCGCACCGCTGGTGGAGGGCGGCTGGGAGGTGCATCTGGCCCGCCTCCCGCTGGGCGCGCCCTTCACCCGGCTCGTGGCACCGAACCGGGGAGTGTGGACCACCGCCGCCCTCGCCAACCGCCCCGCCTACCTGCGGGCCGACCTCCTCGCCTGCGGGACCATGACCGCCCGGGCCGCCGCCCGCATGTACGCGGCGCTGCTGGGCGAGGTCGACGGGGTCCGGTTGCTGTCGCCGGAGCGGCTGGCGCAAGCCGCGGCGATCGCGGTGGATGGCAAGGACCGGATGCTGGTCAGGCACCACATGAAGGGGCTCGGCTACTTCCTGGGGATGCCGGCGATGGCCGGCCTGCCGACCTCCTTCGGCCACCACGGCAGCGGCGGCAGCATCGCGTTCGCCGACCGCGAGCGCGGCCTGTCCTTCGCCCTCACCCGCACCCGCCTGGTCGACCCCGCGAACGCCACGGCCACAGTCCTGGCCGACGACCTTCGCGCGGCCATCGGCTGAAGGGTGCCCCCGAGCCCGAGCCCGAGCGGCGCGGCGCGGCGCGCAGCAGGGAACAGCGGCGGAGCATCGGCGGGGAGAATCCGAGCGGGACCCGTCAGGGACGCCGGCGGGCGTTGAGCCGGGCGGCCTGGCGCGTCAGGTGGTCGCGCTCGGCGAGGTTGGGCGCCTGTCGGGCAGCCTCCGCATAGAGCCGCGCCGCCGTCGCCAGGTCGCCGTCGCGTTCGTGGAGGTATGCGGCCACCGCGGCGTGGCGGGGCAGTGAGTCGTCCAGCTCCGCGAGCGCCGCCAGGCCCGCGCGCGGTCCGTCGGCCTCGCCGACGGCCACCGCGCGGTTGAGCCGGACGACCGGGCTGTCGGTCAGGCGCGCGAGCTCGTCGTACCACTCGACGATCTGCACCCAGTCGGTCTCCTCGGCGGTGGGCGCGTCGGCGTGGAGTGCCGCGATGGCGGCCTGGGCCTGGAACTCGCCCAGCCGGTCGCGGGCGAGGGCGGTCCGCAGGATGTCGACACCCCCGGTGATCGATTCGGTGTCCCACCGGGTGCGGTCCTGCTCGGCGAGCGGCACCAGGCTGCCGTCGGGCGCGATCCGGGTGGCGCGCCGGGCGTTGTGGAGCAGCATGAGGGCGAGCAGCCCCGACACCTCGGGGTGGTCGATCGCGGTCGCGAGCTGCCGGGTGAGCCGGATGGCCTCGGCGGCGAGGTCGACGTCGCCGGAGTAGCCCTCGTTGAAGACCAGGTAGAGGACGCGCAGCACGGTGGCGACGTCGCCGGGCCGGTCGAACCGCACGCCGGAGACGGTGCGCTTGGCCCGGCTGATGCGCTGCGCCATGGTCGTCTCGGGCACCAGGTAGGCCTGGGCGATCTGGCGGGTGGTCAGCCCGCCGACGGCGCGCAGCGTGAGCGCCACGGCGGACGACGGTGTCAGCGACGGGTGGGCGCACAGGAAGTAGAGCTGGAGCGTGTCGTCCACTGCGGGCGCGAGCCCGGGCGCCGGCTCCTCGTCGACGAGATCCTCCCGGCGGCGGCGCGCCGTGTCCGCCCGGCTCGCGTCGAGGAACCGGCGCCAGGCCACGGTCACCAGCCAGCCCTTCGGGTCCCGCGGCGGATCGGCGGGCCAGACGCGGACCGCCTCGACCAGCGCGTCCTGTACGGCGTCCTCGGCCGCCGCGAAGTCGGCTCCGCGGCGGACGAGGATCCCGAGCACGCTCGGCGTGAGGCTCCGGAGCAGGGCCTCGTTCATCGGAGAGGTCACTCCGTGATGGTGGGCGGCTCGGCGAGGAAGGGGCGCAACTCGAGCCACTCGTGGATCGGCTTCCCGCCCGCCCCGGGGGCGGCCGACAGCTCCCCGGCCAGCTCGACGGCGCGCTCGTAGCCGTCGACGTCGATCACCATCCAGCCGGCGATGAGGTCCTTCGTCTCGGCGAACGGGCCGTCGGTGACCGGCGGGCGGCCCTCACCGTCGTACCGGACCCAGCGCCCCTCAGGAGCGAGCGCCTGGCCGTCGACGAACTCGCCGGTCCCCTCGAGCCGTGCCGCGAAGTCGTTCATGTACTGCACGTGCGCCGAGATCTCCTCAGGCGTCCACTGGTCCATGGGCACGTCGTTGACCGGAGCCGGGGCGCCGCGGTAGTGCTTGAGCAGCAAGTACTTGGCCATGGTGGTTCTCCTCGGTGCTGGTGCGACCCATTGTGGTCGCGTTCACTGCTGGGACGGAGCCAGCCACGGTTTCTCGACATGGTCGGCCGCATCTTTTTTGGCGCTCGTCGACGATCCTGGGGGAGCCGTCTCGCGGGCCGGGGCATCTGCCCGGATGTCCCTTCGGGGGAGCAGTGGGACGTATCAGTGACATACAACTTGCTTACCGTCGCGGCCGTCAGCCCCGAGACCATGGCCATCGCCATCGCCATCGCCATTGCCGGCAGCCTCGGTGTCGCGGTCGGTGATGTGGACGTGGCCGATTCTGACGGCGCCCCCGGCCTCCGTAACCCGACCTCTATCGAGAACGGCTGGAAGCCCGCGACGAACTCGCCGCCATCGGTGCCCGCCTGCCAGGCAACGTCACCGAGCTGCTCGACGGAGCACTGGAGGAATTGGACAGGCGGTTCGCCGCAGCAACAGGGGAAGACCCGTCGGGGAGCCTGCGCAGGGAACTGACCGGCGCGCCCGCGGATACGACCCCAGCCGGCTGGTGGTGGCATCGCCGCCCGGATCCCACACCCACAGCGGACACGGCTCCGGCCCGGGCACGCAGCGACGGGCCGTCGTCGCTGCGCGAGGAGGTTGTCAGTCCACAGAGGACGACAAAAACAAAAGGCAAGGAGCTCCAACTCCTCGCCACTATCAACCTATAGCGCACAGGGGGGCTTGCGGCAAGACCCGGGTCGTACCGCAGAATCGTCGGCCCAGAGCCGGAATCTGCAGAAATGGGGAGATGTGCAGTGCGTGTGCTGTTGTCGACGTGGGGGTCGCGCGGGGACGTCGAACCGCTGGCGGGACTGGCCGTGGCGTTGCGGGAGTTCGGTGCGGATGCGCTGGTGTGCGCGCCGCCGGACGAGGAGTTCGCGGAGCTGCTGGCGCGGGTCGGCGTGCCGCTGGTGCCGCTCGGCCCGACGGTGCGCTCGGTGGTCGCCGGTACGAAGCCGCCGACTGCGGAAGACGCGTTCCGGCTCGCTCCCGAGCTGGTCGCCGCGCGGTTCAACACGCTCACCGGGGCGGCGGAAGGGTGTGACGCGGTGCTGGCGACCGGCCTGATGCCGGCTGGCGCACGGGACGTGGCCGAGAAGCTGGGCATCCCCTACGTGTTCGCGTGCTTCCACATCTTCGGACTGCCGTCGCGGCACTTCCGTCCGGGGGCACGACCGGGCATGCAGTCCCCGCAGGACGAGACCGACAACCGCGTGCTGTGGGAGCAGGACGCCCAGAGGGTGAACGCGTTGTACGGCGAGGCGCTGGGCAGTCATCGGGCGGCGATCGGCCTGCCGCCGGTGGACAGCGTCCGCGACCACGTCTTCACCGGCCGGCCGTGGCTGGCGGCCGACGCGAGGCTGTGCCCGTCGCAGGGCATGACCGACCTCGACATCGTGCAGACCGGGGCGTGGATCCTGCCCGACGGCCGTCCGCTCCCGGAGGGGCTGGAGGCGTTCCTGGGCGCGGGCGCACCACCGGTGTACGTGGGTTTCGGCAGCATGGCCGCACATGCCCCGAAGGGCATCGCCCGGGTGGCCATCGAAGCGAGCCGCGCGCAAGGCCGCCGCGTACTCCTCGCCCGCGGCTGGGCGGACCTGGCCCCGATCGACGACGCCGACGACTGCTTCGTCGTCGGCGAGGTCAACCAGCAGGAACTGTTCCGCCGGGTGGCCGCCGTGGTGCACCACGGCGGCGCGGGCACCACGACGACGGCGGCCCGGGCCGGCGCGCCTCAGCTGGTCGTCCCCCGGATCGCGGACCAGCCCTACTGGGCCGCCCGGGTGGCCGAGCTGGGCATCGGTGCGGCGCACGAAGGCCCGACGCCGACCTTCGAGTCCCTGTCCGCCGCGCTCACCACGGCCCTGGCCCCCGAGACCCGAGTACGGGCGAGGGGCGTGGCCGGCATGATCCGCGCCGACGGCGCGACGGTGGCCGCGAAACTGCTGCTCGACGCAGTCAGCCGGTAAAGGCGGTGTCCCCGCCGCCTGCTTGACCTGAAGTCGGGTTGAGGTCCTACCGTCGACGACGTTGATCACCGTCTGATGACAGGGGGACGAGCTCGTGCATCTCGGTACTGGAGCCACTTTCGGCCGGGCACTCGTACTGGGCCCAGGAGGCCTGGTCGGTACGGCATGGATGGCCGGGCTGGCCGCCGGACTGCGCCGCGGTGGGGTGGATCTCGGCGAAGCCGACCTGACCATCGGCACGTCGGCCGGTGCGATTGTCGGCGCGCTGCTGGCCACCGGTCAGGACCTCGACCGGCTTGCCGCCCCGGCGCGCCGGCCGGGTCCGGCGGCGCCACGGCGTGAGGTGGATGCCGCCGTGATGGGTTCCGTGTTCGCCGTGCTCGGTGAAGAGGGGCTGGATCCCGGGGAGGCCCGGCGCCGGGTCGGCCGGATCGCGCTCGACCACGCCGGTTCCGACGACGAACGGGCGCTGCTCGCGGCGCGGGGCGCCCTGATCGGCTCGACCACCTGGCCGGACCGGCAGCTGATGCTCACCGCGGTGGACGCGGCCACGGGTGAGCCCGTTGTGTGGGACCGCACGAGCGGCGTGCCGCTGGTGCACGCGGTGGCCGCGAGCAGCGCCTTTCCCGGGGCCGAGCCGCCTGTCGCCGTCCAGGGGCGGCGGTACATGGACGGCGCCCTGCGCGCGGGGACGAACGCGGATCTCGCGGCCGGTGCCCACACGTTGGTCGTCGTAGAGCCGTTGGCACACGTATTTCCCCGGGAGCAGCTTGAGCAGCAGCTGGCAGCCGTCGGGGCGCGGGCTGTTGTGACCGTCGGTCCGGATCCGGATGCGGTGCGGGCTTTCGGTTCCGACCTGCAGGACAGGGCGAACTGGGAACCGGCGTACCGGGCGGGTCTTGGCCAAGCGACCGCCACCGTCGAACGGCTGCGCCCCGTGTGGAAGGCCGAAGCGGAAGCCGCCGCTGAAGCCCACTGGCCAACCCGCTGATCAGCAGCGGCACGTGCAGCAGGTGGCACTGCGCACCTACGTACTGCTGCCTCGGAGGTACGACGACCGGAAGGTCCTGCCGCCGGGGTGGCAGGCGAGGCGGATGGTGCGGTCTGGCCGTCGGCTACGACTGGACCGCCACCATCTTCATCCGGTCAGCGAGGTGAACCGAAAGCCTAGGCGTCGTCCTTCGGCGTGATGCGGGTGGCCGTCGTGTCCTTGTTGTTCTCCTTGTTTGGGTCCGCGTCGTCGCCGAACACCCTGGCGGTGTTCTTCACGGTGGTGGGCTTCGAGACGTTGGCCGCGGTGCCGGTCACCTCGACCTCCACACGGTCGCCCTTCGGCAGCGGACCACCCGTGCAGGAGAGGATGCCGTCGGTGATCTCGCACCCTTCGGTCGGCGTGGTGGGCGTCAGGATCTTCGCGGGGATGTCGTCGATCAGCGACCAGCCGGAGGAGTCGTGCTTCCCCAGGTTCTTCACGGTGATGCGGTAGCTGACTTCGCTGCCCGCCTCGACGCTCTTGGGGCCGTGCTTGTGCACAGCCAGGTCGGCGGACGAGTCGAGGAAGCAGGAGGTGGCGTCGAGGTTCGTCGCCGGGGTCGTGGTCTGCGTCGACAGCACGGTGAACCAGGGGTTGGAACCGGTCGCATTCTTCACGTGGACTCGGATGAGCTGTCCGGAATTGCGGAAGAATCCGAGGTCGCCGTTGCCGTACGTGAAGACGCCGCCGAAGTCCTCGCCGCCCGGAAGAACACCCGGGAAGAAGTCCACGCTCTCATTGGCGATGTCGATCCGCGTGATGGCACCGTCGTCGGTTGAGCCCCACAGGAATCCGTCACGGAACGCGATGTCGAAGACGTCGAGTTCCGGGTCGGCCAGCTCCGGGACATCGATGACACCCGTGACGGAGCGGGAGGTGACGTCGATCCGGTAGATCTGGCCCGTGTTGTCGGCCAGGACGTAGTAGTTGCCCTCGTCGTCGAACGTTCCCGAGATGTAGAGGGCGGGCGGCAGGCCGGCAATGGCACCGAGGTTGGTGAAGTCTCCATTGCGGTCGAAGCGGACCAGGTCGTTGTTCGCGTTGCCGAACGTGGTCCCGTAGAGGTACCGATCGTGCGGGTTCACGCCGATGGCGTTGTAGAGGAACGGTGTCGGGTCGCCCAGCGGCGTGAACTGGACGGTTCCGGGCCCTCTGTCGGCGGTGTAGAGCTGGTCCGGGTCACCGAACGAGACGTAGACCTGTCCGTCGCACGCAACGCCGTCTCGATCGGGACGCTGCTGCGCGACAGCCGCCGCAGGAGCCGGGACGGCACCGGCCGGTGACGCCGGCAGGCTGGAAGCGAGCCCGGCGACGATCCCCACTGCGCCCAGCGCGGAAAGCGTACGCAGCCGCCGCTTTCCGCCGTTCGCGTTTGTTCCTCGAATCACGAAGATGCACCTTTCGCTGCTCATGGCAGACAGGGCCCCAAGACGGAGGACCCGTGTGTGCCGGATGTGACGGACATAGACCAGCACAAGGGATGTCGGGTCGGATATCGTGGCTCCGGCTTCGGTAATGATTTCGCTCGAATGCGCCATGACAATGCGTGGGCGAAATCTTTCAGATCATCAGAACGTCGGCCCAGCGGCGCCGTTGACCGACGCGCAGGGTGGAATCGTGCCGCGCGGTGATCCGTTTGAGAGGACCTGGCCGGCTCCGGACCGTGATGACCCCGGCTGGGGTTGCCGGTGGTGCGGCGTCCGCTGTCGGGGTACACGGTCTCGTCCCTGGTCGACGGCATGGCCGTGGTCGACGTCGGCCGGCTGGCGGTGGAGCCGGCACCCGCTGACGACCGCGGTATGTGGGTGGCGCTCGCGGCAGCTGCCTACGCCCTCCCCGGCGCGGCCGGTGCGGTACTGCTCAACCGCCTCCTGCGCGGACTCCGTCGAGCTCGGCTCGCCACTTGGGACGCGCTGCTGCGCGCCCGCGCGCTCGGCGTGATCCCGCTCGCCCAATCGCCCGGGAAGTTGACATCCTCGGCGCTCGCGAATTACCTTCGCCATTACTTAAGGATGTAAACCATCTATTTGCTTAAGTATTCTCGCCGCCTGGGGCAGACCATCAGAGGAAGGGCACCGACATGAACCCCGCCCAGCACGGAGCTGCCGTCGCAGCCGAGACCGCCGCATTCGTCGCCACGGTCACGGCAGCCGACCTCACCACCCCGGTGCCGACCTGCCCCGGCTGGACTCTCGGGGACCTCACGCAGCACGTCGGCAGCGTGCACCGGTGGTTCACCGAGCTGCTTCGCCGGGGCATCCAGCAACCGCCGACCAGCCGTGAGGTCGACCTGCGCCTGCCGGAGCACCCCGGAGGGCTCCCGGACTGGCTTTCCGCGAGCGCAGCGCAGGCCGCCGAGGTGTTCGCCGGCACCGACCTGGACGCGCCCATGTGGGCCTGGGGAGTCGACCAGCACGCCCGGTTCTGGGTCCGGCGCATGCTCTTCGAGACCCTCGTCCACCGGGTCGACGCCCAACTCGCACTCGGGGTCTCACCGCACGTCGACCGCGTACTGGCGGTCGACGGCATCGACGAGTTCCTCACCAACCTGCCGTTCGCATCCTCCTTCGCGCCGCTGACCGCCCAACTGCGCGCCCCTGACCGGACCATTCGCTTCACTTGCACCGACGGCGACAGTGACGGCGACGGCGTGGTTGACGGCGACTGGAAGGTCGGCTTGCGCCCCGACGGCTTCGGCCTGCTGGCTGACGGCGCCGAAGCCCGCGCGGCGGACGCCACGGTCCGGGGAACGCCCGCCGACCTCCTGCTGCTCCTCTACGGCCGCCTGGACCACCGGAGCGACGCCTTCCACCTGCTCGGCGACCAGGACCTGCTCGACCACTGGTTCGCGCACTCGGCCTTCTAGGCTCGGACCACCGCGACGCGGGACCAGTCCGCACCGGCCACCACCACACCGTCAGTCAGCCAGGCCCGCGCAGGTGCGCCGTGTCGTTGAGGACAGCGAGGATCCAGCGGGTATCGCCGAAATCGTCGCGACGCAGTTCGAAGCGGGTGAGACCGGCGTGGGTGGCGCCGAAGCCCATGACCGGGCTCCGGCTGACAGGGATCCCGAGGAGGAGACGGCAGACCGCGTGGAGGGTTTCGCCGTGCGCGGCCAGGAGGACGTGCCCGCCGTCGTGGCGTTCGAGGAGACCGGCCAGGTGGCGGGTGACTCGGGTCAGATAGCTGTTCCAGGGTTCGGCGTCCGGGGCGCACGGCCGGTTCGGGTGGGCGTACGGGGCTCCCCGGAACGAGGCTTCGACCTCACGCCAGAGCATCCCGTCCGCCTGGCCGTGCCGGGGGCCGTCGAGGCCGGGATCGGTGAGGAGGGGCAGGCCGAGGCCGTCCGCCAGGAGGCGGCCGCTCTCCTGGAGGCGTCGGCGGGGCCCCGCGTACACGGCGCCGACAGGGTTCCCGGCGTCCTGCTCGGCGGCGAGCCGGGCGGCCAGTCGTTCGATCTGGAAGCGCCCGGCATCGGTGAGTCCGGTGCAGGTCTTCGGGCCGCCGACGCGCCCGGCGGTGTTGCACCGGGCCTCGCCGTGCCGGGCGATGACCAGCCGGGTGGTGACGGTCACGGTGCGGCTCAGAGCACTGCGGCCAGTCTGTCGGCCGTACGCAGGGCGACCGCGGCCGCCGTTGAACTTCAGCGTCGGCTGCAGCGGTTCGACTTCCGTGGCACCGGCGGTGTCCTCCAGATGCTGCCAGATGCGGCGGGCAAGGGCATGGCGGTACGCCAGGGCCCGCTTGGAGTGGTCGTCGATCTTGTGCGCGATCTTGGGCCGCGGTACGTCGAGACCGTCGCGCTGGTCGGAGAGCGTGACCCGGTTGGCGGGGTCGGGGAGCTGCACGTCGGTGAAGCCGAGCCACCGCGTCAACTCGTCCCGGGCGGCGTGGGCGTGGAGCAACGGCTGGTGGACCTCGGGGCCGGTGCGCGAGGAGTGGGTCTCCAGCGCGTCGATGGCGTCCAGCCGCAGCTTGGCCTGACCGGAGCCGTTGTGTTGAACGTTGTGGGGGCCGGGGACGAGCTGCCACTCCTCCTTCTTGTCCGGCTGGAAGTGGACGGTGTCCCCGTCCAAGCGGCCTCCGATGAGAGGGTACGAACCCTTGATCAGCAGCGTGGGCATGACGAGCGGCTCCCTCGTGACGGGCACAGGCGCGGACATTGGATACATGCTCACTCAACGTGGCGGAATGGGTGCGCTTTGCGCACAGAGGGTGAAACCGCGCGAGACCTTCGCTCGTTGAGCCCCTTTCGGGCCGAGGACTCCCCGGTCGGCCCCCGGCGCTTGACGCGTCGCCGACTCGTGGTTTCAGCTGCCGCCCTCGCGGCGAACCCCGGCCGTCGTACGGGAGGCCGCGTGCGCGGTGAGGGCGTGGTGAGCGTGCGGTGAGCGGTCGGCGTGATGGTGGGGTCTGTCACCGGGTCGGTCGAGACCCGGTCAGGGGACGAGGAGCAGGCGATGGGCATGCTGAGCGGTAAGACGGCGCTGGTCACGGGTGGTTCGCGGGGGATCGGGCGGGCGACCGCTTTGCGACTGGCAGCCGAGGGGGCCCTGGTCGCCGTCCACTACGGCGGTGACGACGGGGCTGCGCGGGAGACCCTCGCGCTGATCGAGAAGGCGGGCGGGCAGGGGTTCGCCGTACGTGCACGGTTCGGGGAAGACGGAGCCGTGGACCGGCTGTTCGAGCAGCTGACAGAGGGGCTGGCCGGCCGGGGTCTGGACATCCTGGTCAACAACGCGGGAATCAGCTCGGGCAGCTCGATCTCACAGGTCACTCCGGAAGAGTTCACCAGGCTGCTCACGGTCAACGTCGTCACGCCGTTCTTCGTGATCCAGCGTGCACTGCCCCTGCTCAACGACGGCGGACGCGTCATCAACATGGGGTCGACGGCCAGCCGGTTCGCGGTGGCCACGCAGATCGGCTACACCGTCAGCAAGGCGGCGCTGGAGGCGATGGCCCCGTCGCTGGCCAACGAGCTCGGCAGGCGCGGTATCACGGTGAACACCGTCGCGCCCGGCGCGATCCGGACCGACATGACCGCCGGCTACACCTCGATCCCCGAAGTGGTCGCGGGGCTGGAGGCGATGACCGCACTCGGGCGGATCGGTGAGCCGGAGGACGTCGCCGACGTCATCGGCTTCCTGGCGGAGCCGGCGGGTCGGTGGGTGACCGGCCAGACCGTCGACGTCTCCGGTGGGACCTACCTCGGCCCCCTCGCGTGATCATTTCCGGTGGATAATCACCGGCATGCAGTTCTTCATCCTGGGCGAGACCCGGGCACGGCACGACGACGGGGCCGAGATCGCGCTGGGCGGTCCGGCCCGCCGAGCGCTGCTGGCCCTGTTGCTGTTGCGTCCCGGCGACGTGGTGTCGGCCGACCGGCTGGCGGACGAGATCGCCCCGGACACGGCGACGTCGGCGTCACACGCACTGCAGTCCCAGGTGTCCCGGCTGCGCGCGGTGCTGGGTCCGGCAACGATCGAGCGGGCCGGGACGGGGTACCGGGTCGTGGTGGATCCGGAAGACGTGGACGCCTGCCGGTTCGAGCGGCTGGCGCAGGAAGGCAGGTCCGCGCTGGCCGACGGCGACGTCGAACGGTCGGTGGCACTCCTGCGGGAGGCACTGGCGCTGTGGCGAGGGCCGGCGTTGGCCGATCTCGCGGACAGCCGGACGGCTCAGGCTGCCGCCGCCCGGCTGGAGGAGTGCCGGCTCGGAGCGCTGGAGGACCGGATCGAGGGCGAGCTGCGGCTGCGAAGGCACCGGGCGGCCGTGCCCGAGTTGCGCGAGCTGGTGGACAGCCATCCCCTGCGGGAACGGCCGGCGGGGCTGTTGATGCGCGCGCTGTTCGCCGAGGGCGGGCAGGCCGAAGCGCTGGTGGTGTTCGAGGAGACGAGGCGGCGCCTGGCCGATGAGCTGGGCGCTGATCCCTCGGCCGAGCTGGTCTCGCTCCACCGGGAGTTGCTGAGCGCCGATCCGTCGCCCTCCCACGCGGTGCCTCCCGCTCAGCTGACCTCATTCGTCGGCCGCGCCGCGGAGATGGGCGAGGTCGCCGATCTGCTGCGCGTGGCCCGACTGGTCACCCTGGTCGGCCCCGGAGGCGTCGGTAAGACCCGGCTGTCGGTCGAGGTCGCCGGAAGGGTCGGCGGCGACGTGTGTTTCGTGGAGCTCGCCCCTCTGAGCGACGGTGACGGCCTGCCGCACTTGTTGCTGGGAGCACTGGGGCTGCGCGAGAACGGGCTCCAGCTCGGGAGCAGCGCCCAGACGCCCACCGAGCGCCTCGTCGCGGCATTGTCCGACCGGGTGATCCTCCTCGTCCTGGACAACTGCGAGCACGTCGTCGAACAGGTCGCGGCCCTGTCGGCGCGGCTGCTGGCGGCCTGCCCGCGGCTGCGCGTCCTGGCCACCAGCCGGGAGCCGCTGGCCGTCATGGGGGAGAACCTCTGGCAGGTCCGACCGCTCGGCGACGAGGCGGCCGCACGGTTGCTCACCGACCGGGCGGGCGCGGTCCGGCGCGGTTCGGCCGACGACCCCGAGACGGTGCGGCGGATCTGCTCGGCGCTGGACAACCTGCCGCTGGCCATCGAGCTGGCTTCGGCGCGGTTGCGCACGCTGGACATCGAAGACCTGGCGGGACGGCTGGACGACCGGCTCGGCGTGGCCGCCGCCCGCGGCAGCCGTACGGCCGATGAGCGGCACCGCACCCTGCGCGCGGTGGTCGCCTGGAGCTGGGGGCTGCTCTCCGAATCCGAGCAGCGGGCCGCGCGACGGTTCAGCGTCTTCGCGGCAGGCGCGACGACCGATTCGGCCATATCGGTATGCGGGGCCGACGGGGAGACCCTGGAGTCACTGATCGACAAGTCGCTCCTCGAGATGTCGGGTGGCCGCCTCCGGATGCTGGAGACGATCCGCGCCTACGCCGCCGAACGGCTGGAAGCGGCTGACGAAGGCGAGACGGTACGGCGCGCGCACGCCCAGCATTTCCTCGAACTGGTGCGTACCGCCGATCCGTACCTGCGGCGGGCCGAGCAGCTGCGATGGCTGGAAATCCTGGCCGCCGAGCACGGCAACCTCCTGGCAGCCGTGCGATGGGCGGTCGAGGCCGCGCAGGTGGAGACCTCCCTGAAGCTGCTCGCGTCGGCCGCGACCTATCTGTGGATCCGCGGCGTGTCCCACTCGGCCTCGCCACACGCGACGGCGCTGCTCGATGCCCTCGGCGACGCGCCTCCGGCCGGCCTCGGCGAGGAGTACGTGGCGTGCCTCCTGCTGGCGGCGGCCGGTGCCGCCGGGCCCGCCGTCTGGCGGCGACACCGTACCCGGGCCGAGCAGGAGCTGGCTGACGCGTGGTCGGACGCCCGGCAGGGCCGCTACCCGGCCGTCCTGCTGCTGTGGATGATGCGGAACGCGACCGAGGCGGACCCCCGGCGCGCGTTCGCGCTCGTGTCCCGCCGGCGTGACTGCTCCGAGCCGTGGGTTCGGGCGGCCGCCCAGTACGTGTCGGGGTTCGGCCCCCTCGCCGAAGGGGATACGACAGGCGCCGAACAGGCCTTCGCCGAGGCCATCGAGGAGTTCCGCTCGGCCGGTGACCGCTGGGGCAGCGCGTTGGCGCTGGACGCACTCGCCACCCTGGCGGGGGCACGAGGCGACCGCACCAGGGCGATCACACTGACCGATGAGGCCCATGCACTCACCGAGCAGCTCGGAGCCCTGGAAGACAGCGCCGACCAGCTGACCAACCGGGGCGATCACGTCTTCGCCGACGACCCCGGGACCGCCGCCGCCGATTACGCCCGGGCCGCCGCCCTCGCCCGCCGCGCCGGAAGCCCCACCTGCCTCGCGTCGGCCCTGCGCGGGCTCGGCGACATAGCCCTGCTGAAACAGGACCTGAACGAGGCGGAACGCCTGTACACCGAGGCCCTGGAACGGATCGATCCGCACTGGATCAAGAGCGCCGGCAACCGCGTACGCACCCTCGCCGGGCTCGGCCGCGTCGCCGAGGCACGCGGCCGCCACGCCGCGGCCGTGGTCCGATACCGGGAAGCCGCCGAGTACGCGGCGTCCGTGATGGGCAACGCCACCGCGGGCGCGCTGCGCATGATGGGGCTGCCCGAGACCGTCATCGACGTGGTGAGCCGGCCGTGAGTGCGTGGTGAGCGCTTCCCACGATGCTCTCACCCATGAAGAACAACACGGTCTTGATCTCCGGCGCTTCCGTCGCCGGCCCCGCGCTCGCCTTCTGGCTCCACCGTCACGGCTTCACCGCGACGATCGTGGAACGCGCTCCCGCCCTGCGCGAAGGCGGCTACGCCGTCGACTTCAGGGGCGACGCACACCTGTCGGTGCTCCGCCGCATGGGCATCCTGGACGATCTCGAACGCGTCCGCACCGGAATGGGCTCCATGTCGTACGTGAACAGTGCGGGCAAGCCGCAGGCCAAGCTCCCCGCCGACCTGTTCGCGGGAGACATCGAGATCCTCCGGGGCGACCTGGCCCGGGTCCTCTACGACGCGACGAAGGAACACACCGAGTACGTCTTCGGAGACTCCATCACCTCCCTCACCGAGGACGCCGACGGCGTGAGCGTCACCTTCGAACGCGGTGCGCCGCGCAGGTTCGACCTGGTGATCGGCGCGGACGGGCTGCACTCCCGCACCCGGAGCCTGGCGTTCGGGCCGGAGGAACAGTACGTGAAGCACCTCGGCGTCTACTGCGCGATCTTCACCACGGCCAACCATCTCGGGCTCGACCACACCGGGCACGCGTACCGCACGGCGGGCAAGCTCGTCGCGATGTACAGCGCTCGTCACAACACCCAGGCCAAGGCGGTCTTCTACTTCGGCTCGCCGCAGCTGGACCTCAACCGCCGCGACGTGACGCGGCAGCAGGACGTGCTCACCGAGCACTTCGGCGGGAGCGGCTGGCAGAGCGACCGCCTGCTCCACGACATGCGCTACGCCCCCGACTTCTACTTCGATTCGGTCGGCCAGGTCCACATGGACACCTGGTCGCACGGCCGCGTCACCCTGGTCGGCGACGCCGCCTACTGCCCTTCGTCCCTCTCGGGCATGGGCTCGGGACTCGCTCTGGTGGGTGCGTACGTCCTCGCCGGAGAACTCGCCGCCGCGCGCGGCGACCACCGGGTCGCCTTCGCCCGATACGAGCAGGAGATGCGTGAGTACGCGGAAGGCTGCCAGAAGATGGGCGACGGCATCGCCACGCTCATGGTCCCCGGGAACCGCTTCCTCGCTGCGCTCCTCAACCGCTACTACAAGGTCATGCCCTACCTGCCGGGAAGGAACATGGCCGCCAACATCGCCCGCAAGGCCGCCGAGAACATCACTCTGCGCGACTACCAGAACCTCACCCGGCGTTGAGCGGGTGCCAGGCTGTTCGTCACGTTTCCGGCTCGGCTGCCACGATGCCCAGCAGTCCAGGAAATCGCTGCTCGATGTCAGCCCGGCGCAGGCTGGCCATCCGGCTGTTGCCCCGGTCGACCTGCCTGATCAGCCCGGCCTCGCGGAGTGCACGGAAGTGGTGCGTGACGGTCGCCTTGGAGACCGGCAGCCCGAAGGAGCTGCACGTCCGCGCTGTGCCGTCGGGTTCGGCGGCCAGCTCACGCACCACTCGGCGGCGCAGCGGATCTGCCAGCGCGGAGAGTACCGGGCCGAGCTCGATCTCCTCGACCTCCGGGTGGCCTTCGCCGTCGGGCATACGGGACACCTTCCTGTAGGTATGGATTGCATCGTACCTACGAGTTCGGTAGCGTCCGGCAGGTACGAGATTGATTGTACCTATCGGGGAGAGAACCTGTATGACCCAGCCATTCGCACTCGTCGGCACCGCTCGACCCAAGCCCGAACGAGCCGAGGAGCTGAAGCAGCTTCTGCTCTCCTTCGTCGAGCCGACCCGGCGGGAGTCCGGCTGCCTGGAGTACCACTTCCATGAGGATCGCAACGACCCCGGTGTCTTCGTCTTCTACGAGGCCTGGCGCTCCCAGGCCGATCTCGACGCCCACCTTGCCCTGCCCCACATGCGAGCCTTCTGGGAGCAGCGCATGGACTACCTGGAAACCGACCTCGACGTCCGCTTTCTCACCATGCACAGCCCCTATCGGCCGGACGGACCGGAACGCGGCCTCTGACAGCCCGGTGACGTGAGTACGGCCAGGGCTCAGCGCAGCGGCGGGTGCGTGGCGAGCCAGTGACGCGCGATCTGTTCGCGCGTGGCGACCCACGCCCCGCCGCGCTGCGCCACGTGCCTCAAGAAACCGTCGAGCGCGCGGATGCGGCCGGGCCGTCCGATGATCCGGCAGTGCATGCCGAGGCTCATCATGCGGGGCCGGTCGGCGCCCTCGGCGTGGAGCGCGTCGAACGTGTCCACGAGGTAGGCGAGCATGTCGTCGGCGGTCGTGAAGCCGTGGACGATCAGGAACTTGAAGTCGTTCGCGTCGAGGCTGTACGGCAGCACCAGGTGCGGCCGGCCGACTGCTTGGACGTAGAACGGCAGGTCGTCCGAGTAGTCGTCGGAGTCGTAGAGGAAGCCGCCTTCCTCGGCGACGAGGCGCCGCGTGTTGGGACTCGTCCGACCGGTGTACCAGCCGACGGGCCGACGTCCGACGAGCCGCTGGATCGTCGTGATCGAGCGCGTGATGTCGGCACGCTCGGCCTCCTCGGGTACGTGGCGGTAGTCGATCCAGCGCCAGCCGTGGCTCGCCACCTCCCAGTCGGCGGCGGCCATCGCTCGCGCCGCGTCCGGGTTGCGCTCGAGCGCCTGCCCCACGGCGTAGACGGTGAGCGGCGCTCCGTGCGCCGCGAGCGTGCGATGGATGCGCCAGAACCCGGCGCGCGAGCCGTAGGCGAACATCGATTCGACGTTCAGGTCGCGGCCCCCCACCACGGGAGGCGCGCCGACGAGTTCGTGCAGGAAGCCCTCGGAGGCCGGGTCGCCCTGGAGGACGTTCTGCTCGCCGCCTTCCTCGTAGTTGAGGACGAGGCTGACGGCGACGCGGGCGCCGCCGGGCCAGGCGGCATGCGGCGGCTGGGCGCCGTAGCCGACGAGGTCGCGCTGATGCTCGGACACGGCGGCACCCTACCGTCGCCCCACGTCACAACGGCGGGGCCACGCGCCAAGTGCCCGCGACCCGCCGACGCCGCCCAGGTGGTCGCCGACCCGCTGTCCGGGGACTCCGGAAGAGCCCCCGGACCGTCGATTCCTCAGTACGTATGTCCCACGTGCCCGAGTGCCTGCTTCAGCAGCACCCCGTGCCCGCCGGGCATTTCGCTCTGCACGGCTTGGGAGGCCGCCTCCTGCGGGCTGAACCAGACCAGGTCGAGCGCGTCCTGCCGGGGCTGGCAGTCGCCGGCCACGGGCACGATGTAGGCGAGGGACACGGCGTGCTGGCGCGGATCGTGGTACGAGCTGACACCCACTGTGGGGAAGTACTCGGCGACGGTGAACGGCTGGAGGGAGGGGGGAACGCGGGGCAGGGCGACCGGACCGAGATCCTTCTCCAGGTGCCGCAGCAACGCGTCACGGATCCGCTCGTGATGCAGGACGCGGCCGGACACCAGGGTCCGGCTGACCGTTCCGTCCGGACCGATGCGCAGCAGCAGTCCGATGCTGATGACTTGGCCGCTGTCATCCACGCGTACGGGCACGGCCTCCACGTACAGGATCGGCATCCGGGCCCGGGCCGTCTCCAACTCATCCGTGGATAGCCAGCCGGGCGTGGTCTCGGTCGTGTCAGACATTGCTGGATCATACTTTCCGGACATGGTGCTACGCAGGATCTGCGAGGACTCGGTTTCGGGACATGGCCGCGAGAGGCAGCTGACCGTACCTCACATCCCGCCCTCGACAGCCGGACTGCGCATGACGGGCACTGCGGAAGTACGGTCAGCGCCCCGTGGGCCTGCCGGATGCCGGTACCTGCCGCCCGCCCGGACGGACGGGCGGCAGGGCCCCGCCCGCCCGCTGCCTGCCGGGGCTCAGCCCCACAGGCCCGGGGTGATTCGGACCGTGGTGCTGGCCTGCCGGTTGGACTGCTGGCCCAGGGCGACGTACGTGTAGGTGCCCGAGTGGGTGTTGGAGACCAGGTTGCTGCTGAACTCGCCGTCCTCGTCGGCGGTGAAGACGTTACCTCCGACGTTTCCGGAACCCCGGGTGAGGCGGACCTTCTCGCCGGGCTTGAAGTTGTACCCGTGGAACGAGCACTGGTAGCCCGAGGCGTGGGTGCCGCACCCGATGAGGGTGGCCGGCCCCTTCGGGACCCACGGCCGCGGGGACGGCGGCTTGGTGGTGGGGACTTTGGGGACGGGGTTCTTCGGGACTTCGGGGCGAGGGACGGAGGGGGCCGGGTCCTTCGGGGCCTTGTCGTCCTCGACCGTGATCTGACATCCGGCCACGGCCAGGACGAGGGCCGTGACGGCTGCCGCGACGATGGCGGTGCGGTTCCTGGAGCTGGCCCGGATGAGTGAGGCGCTGACCGCGGCAGCCGCCGAACGCTGCCTGGCCGTCCTGCTGGAGGACCTGCACTGGGCCGACGCCGCCAGCCTCGACCTGCTGCGACAGCTGACCGGCGAGATCGCCGAGTCGGGACTGTTCGTACTCGGCACCTTCCGGGAACCGGTGCCCGGGGGAAACGCCGGGGCACTAGCGGACCTGGGCCGCTACGGGGCGGCCACACTGCGCCTGGCGCCCTTCACACGAGAGGAAGTCGCACGGTGCGTCGGCGAGGCGGACGCGGCGGAGTCATACCGGCGGACCGGTGGGCTGCCCCTGCTCGTCACCGCGCTGCGCACACACGCGAGCAACCTCGGCACGGTCGTCAGCGGCCTGCTGGCCGGGCTCACCGCCGAGCAGCGCGACGTCATACGGGCCGTGGCCGTGCTCGGCGCGCGACTGGACGCCGCGCAGCTCGCCGCCGTCCTGCCGGAACCCGGCGAGACAGCGGTCGCGCAGGCACTGGAAGCGGCATGGCACGCCGGCGTCCTCACCGCGGCGAGGGCCACCGACGCCGGACGCACCTACCGCTTCACCCATGATCTGGTACGCGATGAGGTGCTGGGCCGGACCACCCCCGCGACGGCCCGTGCCCTGCACCGGGCCGCCGCGCGGGCGCTGGAGCAGGCTGGGAACCCCGCCGAGGCGGCCCGTATCGCGGCACACTGGCGACGGGCCGGCACGGAGCCCGGGCACCGAGCCGCCGCCGCGCACTGGTCCCGGATCGCCGCGGACCTGGCCCGCGAACGGCACGCCTACGCGGATGCCGCCCGCCACCTGGCGGACGCCGCCGCCGTACTCGATGCGGCGGACCCGCAGCGCGCCCCGGCGCTCATCGACCTGGCCCGCGCCGAGTACCTTGCCGGGCGCTACGACGCCAGCCTGCGCCACTGCGACGAGGCGTCCGACGCGGCGAGGGCGAACGGCCGGCCGGCCCTGCTCGCCGAGGTCGCCCTGGTACTGCAGGGGGTCACGTTCCCCCAGGCCGCACAAGCCATCACCCGGCTGTGCAGGGCGGCCCTGGCAGTCAAGGACCTGCCGGACGCGATGCGCGCGCGGCTCCTCGCCCAGCTCGCCACCGCCTCCGCCGAACTCGACGCACCCGAGGATGCGGCCGAGCAGGCCCGCGCCGCCCTCGAACTGGCCGAGGCCGCTGGTGACCTGCGGTCCGAACTCGACGCCGCCCGGGCGGTGCAGATGACCCTGGCGCATCCCGACGACACCGCCGAACGCCTGCGCCTGGGCGAACTGACCGTGTCCCACGCCGAGCGACTCGGCGACCCGCTCGCCAGCGTTCTGGGCCACCAGTGGCGCGTCCAGGCCGGATACCTGCTGGGCCGGCTGGACCTGGTGGATGACGCGATCCGCGGCATCGAGGCCGTCGTGGCCCGTTCCCCGCTGCCACTGACCCGCTGGCACCTGCTGCGCGTCAGCGCGGCCCGGGCCGTACAGGAAGGACGGTTCGCCGAGGCCCGCCGCTGGAACGAGGAGGCCACCGAGCTCGCCCGGGCCGGCGGAGACCAGTCCGCGACCGCCCTGAGCTACGTACTGCAGCAACAGCTGGCCGTGGTGCGCGGCGACGCGGCAGAAATGTCCGAGGACATGTGGCGTGACCTCGACCGGGCGCCGAGGCACCCGCTGCGGGCACGGGCGTTGTTCCTCGCCGGGCGGCGGGACGAGGCGCTGGAGGCCTATGACCGGCTGCGCCCGCTGTTTCCCTTCCCGATGACGAGCCCGCCGTGGCCTGCGGTGCTGCTGAACCTGGTCGACCTGATCGGCCTGACCGGCGATGCGGAGGCCGCGCGGCTGGCGTACGGCCAGCTCGCGGTGTTCCAGCCGTACCCGGGAGCGCTCGGCACACCCACGGCGTACTTCTCCGGTACGGTCAGCCGCGACCTCGGCCGTCTCGCCCTGGCAGCCGGCCGGCTGCCACAGGCCGAGGAACGGCTCCGCGAGGCGCTGATCCGTAACCGGGCCCTCGGCGCGCGACCGTACGTGGCGCTGACCTGCCTGGACCTCGCCGCAGTCGAACGCGACAAGGGAGCCCTCGTGGACGCGGCCGCACTCGCCGGGGAGGCCCTGTCGACCGCCGACCAGCTCGACCTGCCCGGAACCTCCGCCGCCGCGGTGCGCCTCATCGGTGAAATCGCCGCCCAGCGAGACAGCACCGACCCGCTCACGCCGCGCGAACGCCAGATCGCCGAGCTCGCGGCCCGGGCCCGTACGAACCGGCAGATCGCCGCCGATTTGTTCATTTCCGAACGAACGGTGGAAAGCCACGTCCGCAACATCCTCGCCAAGCTCGGCTACGCGAACCGAACCGAACTGGCTGCGCGATGGGCCAACCACTGAACCTCAGGGGTTTGGGCCGGGTTCGGCCACTCCGCAGAAGGGGGTATGTGTGGTCACGCGGCGTGAGATTCGGGGTCCCCGGTGGTGACCCGCCCCATAGGGCCCACGTCACATACGAACCGGGCTAGTAGCCTTCACACGGCGCGATTCCGCTTCCTCGTACCGTCTCTCACCTGCACGGATCCCTTCCGGTGCGCTTAGGCGGCGCCGGTCCCGGACTCCGGGGGTGCCTAGTAGGTGGGGTCGTTGCCAGGGGGCGGGGGCGTCTGTAGAACTGGATGAGTCGCCGGGCGGCACGGGTGCTTACCCCCGCCGCTGGTGAATCCCTCTCCTTTGCGTGAGTGGCTCACGCATGTCTTCGGCATGCCGCGACTGTCCTTGTTGCCTTCGGAAGGTCTGTCTGTGTCCAAGTCCGTCATCCGCCGCATCGCCGCTTCGAAGAAGACCCTCGCGGGTGCCGTCGTCGCCGTGGGTGTCGCCGGTTCCATGCTCGCCACGGTTCCCGCTCAGGCGGCCCCGACGAGCGCCAAGGCGATCGCCCAGCAGATGATCAAGGACCCGGCGCAGTTCGCGGCGTTCAACAACATCGTTTCCCGTGAGAGCGGCTGGAACCACACCGCCACGAACGCCTCCTCGGGCGCGTACGGCCTGGTGCAGGCCCTGCCGGCCTCGAAGATGGCCTCCGCGGGCGCCGACTGGAAGACCAACCCGGCCACCCAGATCAAGTGGGGCCTGGACTACATGAACTCCCGTTACGGCAGCCCCGTCGGTGCCTGGAACTTCTGGCAGACCCACCACTGGTACTAAGCCACCAGCGGACAGCAGACGCAACGAAAACGCCCGGCCGGGACCATCCCGGCCGGGCGTCTTCGCGTACGCGGCCACCGAACTGCCGATGAGACCCGCAAGGCCGTCTCGCGGAGGCGCAGGATGAGGCTCCCTGTCGCCGCGCGTCAAGTCCCGAGAAGCAGGGTCATGACGCGCCCCGGCACCGGAGGGCTTACTGGAATCGCCCCCTCACCGCCTCTGAACTGGAGAAAGCCCTCATGGCCCGCACGTCCCGGAAGCAGCGTTTTGCGATGATCGCCGTTTCGGCCGCGTTTCTCGGAGGAGGCGCGCTGCTGCCCACCAGTGCAATCGCCGCTCCGGCCGCGCCGCAGAGCGTTGAGGCGGCCACGCTGGAAGCCGGTCACTTCGGCCATGCGAAGAGCGGTCACGAGGACGCCGCCAGGAAGCACAGGAACAACGAGGACAAGGAGCACGGCAAGATCAAGGACGTGGAGAACATGCCGGGCTGCAAGTCCTACCAGGGCAAGGTCTACTGCGAGCACAAGTCCGACAAGCCGGCCCCCGCCCCGGCCCCGGACGCGGCGGACTCCGCAGCTTCGGACCGGGAGAACCCGGACCGGGTTCCCACTCCGGAGACCGGCCGGGCTCCCGCGGAGAATTCCTCGGCCGCCTCGGACTGAGACTGAGGCTCGGTGATGCGGCTCCCCGTACCGTGCCGGGAGCCCGTGAAGCCTTTGAACAGCTGATCAGCCCCTGTCCGGCCCGGTCGGGTCACGCAGGGGCTTCTGTCTGCACGGCCGGGACGCCGGCTGGGCAGCCGGATACGGCCGGCTGCTTCAGTGCCACCCGGTTCGCGCCCACCTCGACTTGATAGGCAAGTGAGCGTTTGCCTATCCTGTGGTCGTGGCCGCCGACGACGTTTTCAAGGCCTTGGCCGACTCCACCCGCCGGATCATCCTCGACGAGCTCGCGGACAAGTCCGGACAGACACTGTTCGAGCTGTGCGCGCGACTGAGCATGAAGCATCAGCTCGGCATCTCGCGACAGGCGGTGTCTCATCACCTCGCCGTACTGGAGGCCGCCGGGCTCGTCGAGACCAGGCGGGAGGGCCGCTGCAAGTTCCACGACCTGAACACAGCCCCGCTGCGGCAGATCGCCGAGCGATGGCTCGTGCCCGACACATCCGGATCGCAGGAGAGCACCCCATGAAGATCCACCTGACCAGCGTCTTCGTCGACGACCAGGCCAAGGCCCTGCGCTTCTACACCGAGATCCTCGGTTTCGTGAAGAAGCACGACGTCCCGCTGGGTGAGAAAGACCGGTGGCTGACCGTCGTCTCGCCCGATGAGCCCGGCGGCACCGAACTCCTCCTGGAGCCCGCCGGCCACCCAGCCGCCAAAACGTACCGGGACACGCTCGTATCGGACGGTATCCCGCTCGCCCAGTTCGCCGTCGACGACGTGGAGGCGGAGTACGACCGCCTGCGCGACCTCGGCGTCCGCTTCACCCAGGAGCCCCTGGCGATGGGACCAGTGACCACCGCCGTCTTCGACGACACCTGCGGCAACTTGATCCAGATCGCGACAAAGCCGCAGTAGGCGCCGGGGCGCTTGCGGGCGTCGGTGCCTCCGCGGCCTTTCCCTTAGCGTCCTGCCATGACAACCGAGAACTGCCGCCGTGATCTCACCGCCGTCTGCAAGTCCGCGGACAGCGGCTATCTCCTTCAAGTGGTCCGCGAAGGCAGCTGCGAGCCCCTTGCCGAGAAGGACCTCTCCCACTGGCCCGACTGGCCGATATTTCCCTTCGACGCCGCCCACGCGGCGGGGTGCGAACTCGTCTTGCTCGGCTACATGATCTGGCCTGACAGCGTCACTCCCGACTCGTTGATCGGCTGGCGTCCGGTACCGGGCCAGCAGGCATGGTCGGCGACGGTCGGCACCTTCGCCCAACTGCAGGACGCCGGAATCTGACGCCGGACGGCTTCGAGGCCCTGCGGCGGCGGACGAGACGTCGCACCGCCCTGACCTTGCATCTGACCGGTCGGGCCGGCCTGCCGTCGGCGGTGTCGCAGGACCTGGACACGGAGCAGGGGGCGCCAATCCGCAACGCCTCCAAGGCCGTTGACGCCTACCGGCAGCCGTCCGGCCGCCGGGACCACGCGCTGATTTCTTAGCATCAGAGGCCAACTATTCACCCGGTCGCTCTCAGGACGACTACAAAGGACCGCACCGAACCGAATCCGGCGGCGAGGATGATGTCATCCGTCGACGCTCGGGACGATGTCGAAGGCGGTGGATGCGCGTGTGTGAGTGCAGAAGCAGGACCGAATCGATTGCGGCCAGATTACTTCTGAGGGGTCCGAGTTCCGGCTCCTTCAGCTGATGCGGGCGGCCATGCTGAAACCCGTGGCGTTCTCTTCGGCGTACGCATCGGTGGACGAGTACCGGCTCCTGACGTCGGCCATCCGGTCGAGAGCGGGAGAGGCTCAGGGAGATTTCAGCAGGGCCGGGCGCGGGGAGGGAGGAACGCCCTACCTCCCCGTGCGCATTCAACTTCGGGGTTTGTTCATCGAGCTTTACATCGAGCTCCGGCCGCAGAATGCGGACCTTCGTATCGTCGGGTTCCGAAACACCTTCGAGAACGGTCAGGCTCCGCCGGAGGCGTATGTCCGCCACGTGCGGGACTCGGCCGCGCCACCGGGGATTCGCCGAGCGGAGGCCCTGCCCTTCGGCGGAGGCCGCTCCGACCTGGAGGCGGCTGCCGACGTGCGGCGTTCGGGGATCTTCCTGGGGCGCCGCCCCCTGGGCAACGCGGTCATCTGGCTGCATCGGAACCGCGATCCGAAGTGCACCGCGCACGGAATTCTCGTGCTCTCGGAAATGCTCTGCGAGGCTGCTCGATACCCCGCCCTGGCCGATGCGATATCACGCATCTGGATGACCGGTGGTCGGCTGTCGACCATGGCAGCCGCCTGAAATTTCTTGTATAGGCACCCATCCGCAGGCGTTGGGGCACCGAAGAAGGGGCGAGACCTCTCCATGAGCTCATCTCAACCCCGTACGAAGTGCGATTCCCGTCCTGGGATCCACGGAACAGGAGCGAATGTGATAGTCAAGCGCGCCGGTCGCCTCGTGGTACTTGCCGCCGTACCCGCCGCTGCGTTCCTGACCCTCGGCCTTTCCGGACCAGCTCTCGCGGAGGGCGGAAAGGCGTACCAGATCGATCTGGCGCAGCTGAACGAATCAGGCTCCAGCGGTACGGTCATGCTCAGCCTCAAGGGAAACCAACTCACCGTGCAAATCGCGTCCGAGGGCATGGTGCCCGGGTCACCGTCGGCGCAGCATCTGCACGGATCGACGAAGGGGCACGACTTCCACTGCCCGGACGCCAGCGATGACACCGACGGCGACGGGGTCCTCAGCAACACCGAGGCCACGCACGACTACGGCGACATCAACATCTCACTCACCACGTCCGGGGACACCAAGGCCACGAGCGGTCTCGCCGTGGACCGCATGCCCGTCGCCGACAAGCAGGGCAAGGTCTCCTACAAGCGGACGATCGCCGTCGGCCAGGACGTGGTCGACCACATCAAGGACCTGCACGTCGTGCAGCACGGCATCGACCGCAACAAGAACGGCAAATACGACTTCGAGGGGGCCGGCAAGAGCGAGCTCGACCCCAAGCTGCCCCAGGAGGCCACGGCTCCGACCAACTGCGGGGAGGTCAAGGGCGCGGCCGTGGGGTCCGTTCCGGTCGGTGGTATCGAGACCGGCGGCGGTTCTCCGCAGCGTGCGACGGTGCCGGTGACGGTCCGTGACGGTGCGGCGATCACCGTACTGGCGGTGGTGGCCGGTGCGGTGGCCATCGGGCGGAAGCGGGCCGCTGCCGTACCCACCGGCAGGCAGACCACCGGGGGCGGCGCGTGAAGCCGGCCCCCGCGCACTCCGCAGCCGTCGCGACCGCCATGCGGCTCCGCCGCCGGACGGCAGGCTCCCTGGCGGCCGCCGCCCTCGCCGGGCTGCTCCTCGCGGGATGCGGAGGCCAGAACGCGGTGCACCCCGCCCCACAGGGGCAAGCACTTCAGGGCGAGGCGCCGGCCGCAGCCGGCGCCGCACCCACCGGAAAGACGCCGGCCGGCGGTGGCTCCGCGTCACCCACGCACGGATCGCACAGCGGTACGGGTGCGGGGGAGAGCCGGGCCGAGCCCGCCCTCGCCCGGTCGGAACCGCAGAAGATCACGATCCCCTCCCTCGGTGTGTCCAGCTCCCTGGAGACGCTGCGGCAGAACGCGGACGGCACCATGCAGACCCCCAAGGACCCCGCGCTCGCGGGCTGGTACGAGCCGGGGCCGACCCCCGGCTCCCAGGGACCAGCCGTGATCGCCGGGCATGTCACGTGGAACGGAGCATCCGCAGTGTTCGAGAAGCTGAAGACGATGAAGACCGGTGACACCATCAAGGTGACCCGACAGGACAACAAGACGGTCACGTTCACGGTGGACCGTGTCGCCGAGTACCCGAAGGCCGAGTTCCCCACGCTGGAGGTCTACAAGAACCTCGACCACGCGGGTCTTCGACTGGTCACCTGCGGCGGTGACTTCGACGCGAAGAAGCACTACTACGACAGCAACGTCGTGGTGTTCGCCCGCATGACGGGTGCCGCGTAGCCAGGCCCGTGGGCCGGGAAGACGTCCGTCAGCCGCAGAGCCCCACAGCGGCTGAACGGACTCCTTTCCCGGACCGCCTCACCAGGTGACGTGCAGGGCCTGCGGCGAGCGGTGGATCAGCGTGGGCCGGATCCGCGGTCGTGGACGGCCCTCGTCGAGTCGCAGCTCCGGCAGGCGGCGCGTGAACAGGTCCAGTGTCAGGCGGAGTTGCTCGCGCGCCAGTTGGGAACCGGGGCAGCCGTGGAGTCCGTGCCCGAAGGCGAGGTGGTGAGGGTTCCCGGGCCGGGCGATGTCGAACTCCCCGGCCCGCTCGTACCGCTCCTCGTCGCGGTTGGCCGAACCGTACGCGACCAGCACGGTGGCTCCCGCCGGCAGTTTCGTCCCGGCGAGGGTCACCGGGCGGGTGGTGGTCCGCCGGAAGGCCTGGATGGCGGTGTCATGGCGGGCGGCCTCCTCCACCGCAGCCGGGACGAGTGACGGATCGGCGAGGAGCATCCGCCACTGCCGCCGGTCGCTGAGCAGATGCAGCAGCGTGGTGCTGATGAGGGCGCTCGTTGTGAGGAATCCGGCGATCAGGAGGTTCTGCAGGCTCGTCACCGATTCGTGGCGCTGTTCGAGGGTGAGCTCGGCGTCGCCGGGGGCGAGGGCGGCCACCGTGATCGAGCACATGTCGTCCCGGGGCTCGGCGCGCCGGTCGCGGACGTACCCGTCCAGCAGGTGCTGGAGTGCCACCACGTCCTCGGCGGCAGCCGCTTGTTCCTCCGGCGACAGTGGCCGGAACAGCAGTTCCTCGGCCCGGTAGCCGCCGTACACGGCCGCGGGCACGTCGGCGGGGTCCAGCCCGATCAGCCGCCCGACCACCATCCCGGGTAACCGCCGGGCGTAGGCCTCCACCAACTCCGCGGACCCGTCCGCGGCGAAGTCGTCCACCAGCTCCCGCGCGCACGCGCGGGCGTACGGAACCAGCGCCGCCACCCGGGCGGCGGACAGCCCCCGGTTCAGCGGGGCCCGGTGCCGACGGTGGGCCGCGCCGTCCGTGGACACGACGGTCGGCCGGGGGCCGAACCCCCGTGGCAGGACGCCGAGCGCCGCCTCCGACAGCGCGACGTCCGGCAGAAGGGCGTTGACCGAGGAGAAGTCCTCCGCGCGCAGCAGAACCTCCCGTACGTCCCGGTCGCGCGCCACCAGCCAGGCGTCGAACTCGGGCACGTACGTCAGCCCCTCGGCCCGGCGGGCGCGGTCGTAGAGCGGGTACGGGTCGCGGTACAGCTCGTCCCGCCGTGCCTGGTCGTCGTGCGACGTCACTGGGACCTCCGGATCACGGTCGGGGCCGGGCAGGTGCCACCGCCGCGGGTGACCTCCGGTGCGCCGGATCATCCTGCCCGAACCCCGCCCGGGCCGGTAGGGCGCCGACAGCCCAGCGGGTGGTCCGCAGCCGGTCAGGTCCGGACGGCAGGAAGTCGACTGTCCCGGTCGGGAGTTCGCGGGGAGCGCGGTGTGTACCGGGACACCGCGACTCCGGCCAGGCAGAGCACGCCGCCGAGCAGGGCCAGCCATGCGGGTACCTCGCCCAGGAGGGCCCAGCTCAGCAGGACGACGATGGCCGGGACGGCGTAGGTCGTCGCGCCCAGCTTCCCGGCGGGCATGCGTGCCAGGGCGTAGGTCCACGTGGTGAAGGCGAGGGCGGTCGGCACCACGCCCAGGTAGACCATGTTCAGGGTCGCGGACGCCGGCGCCTTCGGGAGTTCCGCGAAAAGCTGCCCCGTGAAGGGCAGGCAGGCCACGGCTCCCGTCAGGCAGCTGTAAGCGGTGATCTGCAGGGGCGTTCCGTAGGAGAGCGCGGGCTTCTGCGCGACGACGCCGGTCGCGTAAGCCACCGCCGCGAGCAGGCAGAGCGCGACCCCGAGTACCGAGGTGGAGCCGCCGTCGCCGGACGACATGGACAGGCCCACGACCACCGCTCCGGCGAAGGAGACGGCCATGCCCACCAGCAGCCGCGGTGGCAGGGACTCGCCGAGGAGGCGGGCCGCGAGAAGTGCCATGAGGATCGGCCCGGTGTTCACGAGCAGGGACGCCGTGCCCGCGTCGACCAGACGTTCACCCCAGTTCAGCGCGATCGTGTAGCCGCAGAACCACACCACACCGGACAGCAGGATTCCGCGCCAGGCCTCGCGGGGCGGCAGCCCCTGGCGGCGTATCAGGAGCAGGACGGCGAGCACCAGCGAGCCGGCCAGCAGCCTGCCGAGAGCCAGGGCTCCGGGTGAGTAGGCGGCGCCCGCGCTGCGGATGGAGACGAAGGCGGAGGCCCAGGCGAACACCGTGAAGGAGACGGCGCCGACCGTGAGTACGTGGGGCGGGATTCGACCCGTGCGGAACGTCATGGGCTCACCCTACGACGGCAACATTTCGGCGTCTACCGAAATATTAACTCCAGAACGGTGGGCGGCGGGCGGTGCGCGGCGGATGGCGGATGGCGGATCGCGGGCCGGTCCCGGAGCTCAGGGCTCAGCTCCATGCCTCCGGCGTGATGCCCAGCAGGTCGCCGAAGGCCCGCTCCCCGGCCCCGGTCACCTCCAGCGCCCGCCCGCCGCCTGCCGGGCGTACCACCCATTCCTCGTGCAACGCGTGCGCGCACAGCCGCGCCCCGGTGACGCCGCCCAGGTGGCGGCGCCGCTCGGTCCAGTCCAGGCAGGAGCTCGCCAGCGGCCTGCGCCCCTCGTGGGCGAGGCTGATGCCGGCCTCGGCGCACCAGGCCCGGCCGTCCTCCGTCAGCTCGAAGACGCCCTCCGTGCGCAGCAGCCCCCGCCGCTCCATCGCGTCGGTCACCGCCATGCCGAACCGCCCTGCGAAGTGGTCGTAACAGGTCCGGGCACGAGCCAGCGGGTCCGGTGCGGCGACCACGGGTACCGCGTGCGCCGCGTCCCGGTCCGGAATCGCGTACGAGGCGAGCTCGTCGATCAGGCGGGCGGTCGCGGCGTCGGCGATGCGCACGTAACTGTGGCGGCCCTGCCGCTCGGTCACGCAGATGCCCGCATCGAGCAGCCGGGTCAGGTGGCCGCTGACGGTGGAGGGCGCCACCGCAGTGATCCGGGCCAGCTCGCCCGCGGTCCAGGCGCGTCCCTCCAGCAGCGTCATGCAGATGGCGGCCCGCGTCTCGTCAGCCAGGGCGGCAGCGAAGGCCGCCAGGCGGGCGGCGGGGGCGGGGCCGTCCGCGGGGGGCTCGGGATACAACTCGTTCATGGCCCCAGGATGCCCCATGATTTCGGTAAACAGCGAACAATTGCCTGCCAGCCAGAGCCGCCGCCACCCGGCCCCGCGCTGGACGCCGGCACCCAGGTCTGGACGTGCGGGGCCGGCACGGTGGCCGGGATGATGAGAGGAGCGGTACACGGCTGCGAAAGGCTGCTGGGATGGCCGGCTGGCACGTCCGGGATTCCGCGCTCGACGCCGCCTTCCTGCGTCACGGCCACTTCGACGGGCAGGACAGCCCGCCAATCTATCTCCAACCTGTGTTGTTTCTAGAATGGCCAGGTGGAGGACATCGAAGCGATCGCAATGTTGCAGGATTCCGTGCGGCGCCGCCTGTACGAGTACGTGGTGGCACAGGGCCGCGAGGTCGGCCGCAACGAGGCCGCCGAGGCGGCCGGGGTGGCGCGCACGCTCGCCGCGCACCATCTGGACAGGCTGACCGAGGCCGGGCTGCTGGAGAGCGGCAGCCGCCGCCTGACGGGCCGCTCGGGGCCGGGGGCGGGCCGTCCCGCCAAGGTGTACACGCGGGCGCCGGCCGAGCGCTCGGTGTCGCTGCCCGCCCGCGACTACCGCACCGCCGCCGAGCTGCTCGCCGAGGCCGCCGAGGAGGCCGGGCTCGACGCCGGGCTCTGTGCGGCCGCGCGCCGCCGGGGTGAGGCCCTGCGTGGGTCGGCGGCGCCCTGCGGCGGCCTCGAAGAAGCCATGGAGATGCTGGCCGCCCGCGGCTACGAACCGCACCTGGAAGGCATCGAGAGCGCAGAGGGCGTCCAGGGCGCCGAAGGTGCCGAGGGGACGGCGGGGGCGGCCGCACGCGTCGTCCGTATGCGCAACTGCCCCTTCCATGCCGTCGCCGAACGCTTCCCGCCGCTCGTCTGCGGCATGAATTTCGCGCTGCTGGAGGGGCTGCTCGGCGCGGACGGTCCCGTTCGCGCCCGCATGGACGCCCGGCCGGGGGAGTGCTGCGTGGTGATCGAAGCTTCTAAAGACAATGATGATTGACATAGAAAAGCCCGCCGTGCTGGGATGAGGCCATGCCCGCATCCACGCATGCCGCCCACCTCGCCCAGCTCAACGTCGCCACGCTCCGCCACTCCCTCGACGACCCGCGCGTGGCGCCGTTCGTCGAGATGCTCGATCCGGTCAACGCCGCCGCCGACGGCGCGCCCGGCTTCGTGTGGCGGCTCGTGGAGGACGGGGAGGCGGATGCCACCGGCCTGCGCCCGGCAGGCGAGAACGTCATCGTCAACCTGTCGGTGTGGGAGACCCAGGAGGCTCTGTGGGACTTCGCCTACCGCAGCGGGCACTTGGAGGTGATGCGGCGGCGCCGCGAATGGTTCGAGCGGAACGTCGAGGCCCACCTCGTGCTCTGGTGGGTCCCGGCCGGGCACCTCCCGACCGTCGGCGAGGCCCTGGAGCGACTGGCGGATCTGCGGGCGCACGGGCCGTCCCCACGCGCGTTCACCTTCGCCTCCTCCTACACCGCGGCCGAGGCCGTAGTCGAGGCCGCCCAGCACCTTCAGGCCGGGCCGTCGGCGCAAACTGAGCTGTCCGCCCGGAGCGCGCGGCCGGCGCCGGCCGGGAACTCGGCGGCGGTCTGAAGCGCAGCGCCCGACTGCTCCGGCGGACAGGGCCGCGCCTTGGGGGCGGTGCCCGGGCCGACCGTCGGCCCGGGCACTCAGCTCCGGACTTCTACTCCATGAACTGGAAGGTCCATGCCTGGCGTTGGTCGCCGACCTCCAGCGGCCTCAGGGCGATGCGGGGAGGGAAGATCCGCAGCAGGCTGAGGTCCAGGGCCAGCTCCACGCCCTCGACGGGGCCTCCAGGGACGACGACGTGGAAGGTCTGCGGCCTAGCGCTCTGGTAGAGCGCCCACTCGCGCGGCTCGGGGAACCCGACGACCGGCTTGTTCATCTCCGGGTCGCCGTCGTAGGAGAGATAGGTCTCGCTCCGGAGATTGCGGATCGTGCAGTTGCCGTTGCTGAGTACCTCCACCTGCCATTCCTGCTCGCCCGGGTTGCCGGTGGGTGGTAGCAGGACAACGGGGGTCTTGGGTTCCGACGCCCCTCCCTCCATCGTGAGCAACTGCTCGGGAGGACGGGTGATCATGTAAGTGCCGTTCGGTACGGACGCCAAGGCCGACTCCACTTCTGACACGCGGCACCCGCGCGGGTCGCCGCTGATCTTCTGGGCCGACGGATGCCTTCCCCGCCAACGCGCGGCAAAAGGTCGGAAACGCTCTGCGTCACCCTGCAGACGCGGGATGCGTGGGCCGGACGGGTGGACCGGCTGTGGCGGCGTACGCCTGTGCTGGCGTCGGTCGGCGTCCGTGGAGTGTCATGGACGGCGGTCGGCCCGCCGCGTTCCCGTCCACCACGCACCGGCCGCCCCTGAGACCGGCGGGCGGAGACGAGGACCGGCATGAACGAACACGCACGCATCGACGTCCACCACCATGTGATCCCGCCCGACCGCCGCCGCGCGATCGCCGACCGGGCCGCTGCCCTCGGCTGGCCGGTACCGGCCTGGGACCGGCGGAGCGCGATCGCGATGATGGACCGCCGCTCGATCGCCACCGGCATCCTCTCGTACGCCGCTCCGCTCGGGGCTCCTGACGACCTGGAGGGAGCCCGCGCCACGGCCCGGAACGTGAACGAGTTCACCGCAGAGCTGGTGAAGGACCGGCCCGACTGGTTCGGCAACTTCGCCGTCCTCCCCCTGCCGGACGTGGACGGAGCGCTCGCCGAAGCCGCCCACGCCCTGGACGAGCTGGGTGCCGACGGCGTGATGGTCTTGTCCAACGCCCACGGGCGCTACCTCGGAGACGCGGAGTTCGAGCCGCTCTGGGCCGAGCTGGACGCGCGGGCGGCTTCCTGCCGTACGCCGCGCACCGCTTCGCGGCCGCCGCCCGGCTGCGTCCGGGCACCGCTCCCGAGGACCTCCTGGCCGAGCTGCGGCGCTTCTACTTCGACACCGCGTTCTGCGCGGCCCCGCATCGCTGCCCTCGCTCCTGGCCTTCGCCGCGCCCGGACACGTCCTGTACGGCAGCGACTTCCCCATGGTGCCCGAGGAGTGGTGCAGCGGCTTCGACGACGGGCTGGACCGCTACCCGCACTGGGAGGACGGGCAGCTCCAGTCGATCAACCGAGGCAACGCCGAGCTCCTCTTCCCCCGTCTCGTACGTGCCTGACCGCCACTGGTCAGGCACGTACCCGTGATCGCGTCGAGCACCGCTCGGCGCGGACGGACCGCCTACGCCGGTGCGTTGCCGGCCTGCTCGCGGAGCGTCAGCCACTCCTGCAGCTCGATCAGATTCCCCTCGGGATCCTCCAGGTAGGCGACCCGCATCCGCTCGCCCATCGGGCCCGGGTCCCTGGTGAACTCCGCCCCCCGCGAGATGAGCTCGGCGTGGGCGGTGTCCAGGTCCTCCACCCGGAGCACGACCAGCGCGCGGTACCCCCCGGGCTCCGCCCCCAACTGCCCCAGCACGCCCGCCATCTGCGCGCGGTCCTGCAGCGCGATCGAGGCGTGCCCGGTGTCGGGGCTGAGTTTGGCGTACGGGCCGCTCTCGGCCTCGAACTGCGGCTTGAGCCCGAGCACGTCCCGGTAGAAGCGGTAGACGGCGGGGAAGTCGGATACCAACAGGCGTATCTGTGCGAGTTCCATACCGACCTTTCTAGCCCAGTTCCGCCTCGGATTCCGGCTCGATCGCGATCTTCGAGAGAGTCGCGCCGGAGCTGAGCTCGGCCGCGGGCGGGCAGAGGACCGTGGACGCCGAGGGAACGCATGAAGTACGCCGTAGCCGACGAGGACGACTGAGGCGTACCTGCCTGAGCACCGTGATGTGACATGGGAGACGGGAACTGCCTCGGGACCGGCAGACAAGAACCCGACGTGGACCATTCAATGCACGCCCGGATCCGAGCCGGGGAGACGAGGGAGACAGCCCGCGCCCCTGGCTGATGGGCATCGCCGTGAACGTACTGCGCAACACCACGCGCGCCGCACCGCGGCATCAGCGCGCGCTGGGCCGGCTGCCCGTCAGGGACACGGTGCCCGACTTCGCCGACGAGCTCGTCGCCCGCCTTTCCCGCGCCCGGAACGGTGATCGAGCGGACGGCCGTCCTGGAGCGGGGTGTGGTGAACGGCCAGAAGCAGCGCCCGGCCACCCAGCACGCCGCCTGACCCGGCCCCGGAACCGCCGCTACCCCGCGGCGGCGGTTCCGGGCCATGCTCGGGATGGCGCAGAAGTGACGCTCAGGGCTGGTCGACACCCCGCCACCAGCGCCTGTGTCGAGCCCTAGGCGGCCAGGGCTTCCAGGGCGGGGACCGTTTCGGCCGGGGTCGGTAGTGCGGCGTTCTCCGCGCGGAGGCGGGTAGCTGCCTCGCGCAGGGCCGGGTCGGTGATGAGGCGGGTGAGGAGCGGGGCGTCGACGTCGTCGGAGGCGGAGCGCAGGGCGGCGCCGGTCGCGGTCAGGGCATCGGCGTTGGTGAAGTGATCGGCGCCCTGGGGGAGCAGGAGCTGGGGCAGGCCGGCCTGCAGGGCGGTGAGCAGGGTGCCGGAGCCGCCGTGGTGGATCAGCGCATCGGAGGCGGTCAGCAGCTCGGCGAGCGGGATCCAGGGCAGCGGGCGGACGTTGTCCGGGAGGGTGCCGAGCGGAGTGAGGTCGGCGTCGCCGACGGCGAGCAGGAACTCGGCGTCCACCGAGGCGGCGGCCTCGATCAGGCGGACGATGGCGCGGACGCCGTCCAGCTCGGTGAGCACGGTGCCCAGGGTGACGGCGACCCGCGGGCGGGTGCCGCGGCGCAGCAGCTCGGCGGGGACGGTGCCGCCGCCGTTGTAGGAGAGGTAGCGCATCCGCAAGCCGCCCGGGTCGCCGCCGAGCGAGGCGGGGACGATGTTCAGCGCGGTGGGCTCGGCGGGGCCGGCCACCTTGTACGTCTCGTACGCTTCGGTGAAGTTGGCGGCGAGCCGGCCGACCATGTCGAGGCCGGAGGTGACGCCGAAGTTCTGGATCACCGACGGGATCTTGAGCTTGGCCGCGACCAGCGGGGCGGAGGCCTGGAAGGAGTCGTAGACGAGCAAGTCGGCGCCCCAGTTGTCGGCGGCCTCCAGCAAGCCGTCCACGGTGGGTCGGGAGACGAGCGCGAAGGCGCGGGCCGCCATGTCGAGGATCTGGTCCTGAGTCATGTCGGGGTTGACGTAGCGCACCTCCTCGCCGGTGGACTGCTCGAACACGTCCCGGATGGTGCGGCCGTCGCCGATCTCGACTATCGGAAAACCGGCCTCGCGGAGCCGGTCCAGCGGCTGCGAGCTCGCGAACAGCACCTCGTGGCCGGCGGCGCGCAGGGCCTGCGCGGTCGGGATCATCGGGAAGAGGTGGCCGGCCGCGGCCGGTCCGGTGAAGAGTATGCGCACGGGTTCTCCTTGCCGTTGTTCTGCCGGTCGAGGCCGAGTCGTGCGGGCTCGCCCCGGTTCCCTCCTGTGAACTGACGGGAAGGCGCGCTGTGTTCCGCCCCGAGGATCGATAATCGGACGTTCTGGGACGCATCTTTCCGGGCAGGGCGCGATGTGCCCTGAGCTCCCCGGGCCCGCGCGGACGCGCGGTGCGCGAGCCGGTGACCTGCCGGTCGAGGACCGAGAGAGCGGCGAGAGCGCCCTGGTCCGTGCCGTCACCCGGTGGGAGGGCATGCGCCGGGCGTACGGCAGCCGACACCGGCCCGCGTCCCCGGATCGCGGCGGGACCGGCAGCGGGTGAGGAACTTCACCGCGGGCGGGGCCCCGGCCCGCCGCCTCCGTTGCTAGATTGTCCGGCGGCCGGATCCAAGGCCCCGGACGAGATGCGCCGTACCCGGTTACGCACGACGACGCGAGGTGCTGCACCAGCAGCGCCGTCCGCTGTCCGCACCCGGGCAGCGTCCTCGTCGAGCAAGATGGGCCGAACGCCATGACCGTGCCACTCACCCGCAGCCTGTACCGGACGACCGCGCATGCCGCCGGGGGCCGTACCGGGTCCGTCCGCACGGACGACGGGCGCCTGGACGTCCGCCTCGCCCCGCCGCGCAAGAAGGTGCCCGGCACCACCAACCCCGAGCAGCTGTTCGCGGCCGGTTTCGCCGCCTGCTTCACCTCCGCGCTCGCGGAGGTCGCCGCCGAGTTCGGAGCGGATGCCTCCGCCGCGCGCGTGGCCTGCGAAGTGCAGCTCGGCACCACGGACACGCCCGCGGGCTACGGCCTCGCGGTGGCCCTCACCGTCAGCCTGCCGGGGTGGCGGGCGGCGGACCTCCAGCCCCTGCTGCACCGGGCGGACGCGGTGTGCCCGTACTCCCAGGCGGTACGCGGCAACGTACCGCTGACGCTCCTGGCCGTGGACGAGCCCGCCACCGATGACCGGGCCGGAGCCGGAGCCGGAGCCGGCGGGCGACTTCCCGGGCGGCCCCGGCGTCCCGGTACCCGAGCACGGCGCCTGGCTGCGGCGCGGCATCAGCCGCAACGGCGGACCCCTGATCGAGGACCGCGAAGTGGTGTGGCTGCAGGCCGGCCCGTACTACGCCGACAGCCGCGGCTTCGCCGGTACGACGTCCTTCGACGGCTCCCAGGTGCGCTTCCACCACCTCACGGGCGAGCCCGGCGAAGACGCCGGCGCCTTCCGGTGGGAGGGTGCGCATCTCGTCGAGCGGGGCACCAACCCGGACGGCAGCACCTTCCTGGAGATCTGGACCCCACTGCCCGGCGCCGACGGTGCCACCGGCTCCTGGTCCGGTCCGGACCACCACGTGGTGCGCGTCGGGCGACACGTGGTGCACGTCGATTCCCGTGCGGGTACGTACTGGCGGCTGTGACCCCCCTGCGGTGGGGGACCCGGTCAGGGGAGACGGGATCCGGTCCGAGTCCGAGGGGGCGGAGCGCCGTCCTCACGGCCGTTCGCGGGCGAAGCCCCGGACGTCAGGTCCGGGGCCTGACGTCACCGGAAGACGTAGGGCGCCGCGGGCGTCGGTTCCGTCCGCGGGGCCCGTCGCATGGTCAGATGTCCGGCGAGACCGCAGCCGAACCCGATGAGCACGAGGACGAACCCGCCGATCAGGAGGCCGACCATCGTGAGGGCGACGCCCGCACCGTCGAGCGCCTGCTCGCGGACCGCGTCCGCGGGGATCGTGCCGCTCTGTCCGTCCGACAGGAAGTAGCGGGAGTCCCGGGAGTTGACCCGGTTGTCGCCCATCACGAACAGCCGGCCTTCCGGCACCTTCACGTCATAGCTCTTGCCGTCACCTACGGGGTCGCCCCCGGCGACGTACGTCTCGCGCAACGGCTCGCCGTTCACCAGCACCTGGTGCCCGTCGCAGCTCACCCGGTCGCCGCCGACCCCGATGACGCGCTGGAAGACGAGAGCGGTGTCCGTGTAGCGACCGGGCAGGTAGTAGAAGACCGCGTCGCCGCGATGGACCTCGGTGCCGCCGATCTTCTTCGTGAAGACGGTATCGCCCTGCTCGTACGTCGGCCGCATGGCATCGGAACCGACGCTGTGGCCGCCGAAGGCGGAGTCGCCGAGCCGCCACGTCCCCGTCATCAGCAGCATTCCCAGGGGCACCAGCACCAGCCCCGTGATCCACAGTCTTCGCCCTGGTCTCATCCTCAGCCCCTCCCGGCCGTCCGGCTCGCACCCTATCGGTGCAGGCCGGCGCGCCTACCGGTGGGCCGCAGCCCGGTGGGGCTCAGTCCCTCGGCCGGGACCTGCGATCCTCACGGTCGAATCCGGGAGGCCGGCCGCCGCCCTGCTCGGTGGACAGGAACTCCCGGAACACCTGTGCGGAGCGCGGGTTCTGGCTGCACTGCCACACACCGTGCGGGCAGTAGTCGGTGATGCTGTGGTAGAGCGGCTTGTGCTCGGCGATCCATGCCAGCATGCCCCGCATGTACTCGGGGTTGTCGCCGTTCCGGAACAGCCCCCATTCGGGGTACGAGATCGGCTTGCCGTGCGCCTCCGCGAAGTCGACCTGCGCCTGGAGTCCGTACGGCTGGGTGACCTGCTCGTCGAAGGTGTGGCCGGGCGGCTGGTCGTAGGTGTCCATGCCGACGATGTCGACCACGTCGTCGCCTGGGTAGCACTGGGTCCAGGCGATCGCGTCACTGCCGCGGTTGGGGGCGAAGTCGAAGAGGAACCGCTGTCCCTCCACAGAGCGCATGGCAGCCACGATGCGCCGCCAGTACCTCTTCCAGCTCTCGGGGTCGGGCCGGCATCGGTGGGTGTAGTCGAAGCCGTTCATCTCCCAGCCGAGCACGATGACCGTGTCCGGCACTCCGAGCCCGACCAGACGCTCGGCCAGGCGCTGGAAGTGGTGGTCGTACTCACCCTGCGCGCCGGAGCGGAGCAGCTCGGCGACCGGGCCGTCGGGGACGTCGGCCTCGTTGCGTGCCAGCATGGGCACGTTCAGGACGAACAGCCGATCGGCTCTCGCCTTGCGCCACCGTGCCCAGCTGGGCAGGAAATCGGGTGCCCCCTCGATGTTCGACCAGGTGTCGCCGGGGAGGTAGGTGTGCCCGGCGCGCACCTCGGTACCGCCGAGCCAGCGCGAGAGGTCCTTCATCTTCTCGACGCCGGGCGTGTCGTAGTGGAGATAGGCGCCCACTGCGACCTCGCTCTCGACCTCTCTGCCTGACCTGTCTCGTGGCGGCGTGGCGAGGGCGCCCCCGGTGACGAGCAGGCCGACAGCGACCGTACTTGTGCAGGCGCCCGCCAGCCAGCGGCGTCGATGGGACATGCTGCCTCCACAAGCCTCGTGAACCGATCTGCTGTCAGCGACGTTAGGCATCTCATCCGACTCATGGCCTGTCCGAGGTCCCGACGCTGGGCCATTCGCACCAGCCGACCGCCTTCGCTTGGCCCGGCCGGGTGAAAGCCCCGCCCCCATCGGCATGTCGGCGGCCGACCGACCGAAGAAGGGGTCCTCGGTGCCCGCCGGGCACCCCACCGACCAGACCGGCGCCGGGCGGGCTCCGGCGTAGCCGCGAGATCATCGACGAGGAGCTGCCGGGTCCACAGCCACGTGATCATCCGCGTGTGGTGCGTTGATCCCTTGAGCCCGCCAAGGTTCTTGAAGCCCGGCAGCCCGGCGAACAAATAATCGGTTGCCTGTCGGCGATGGCGGTGGATGCAATGTCCGGCACGGTCACCGAGGTACGCCCGCCACGGCGAGATGGGATGAACGCCTACCGCCGGGCCTTGCCACTCTGCGATCCGGGCGAACTGCAAGCGAATCGTCACACGGGAGACGCCGACGGATGAATACGCCACCATCGCCACCTGGAGCGAAGCGGACTGACGGACCGTCCGTCCAGATCGGCGCCCTTGTTCCGCTGACTCGGCCTGGCTGGGTGGAGGCAGGCCGACACCTGCTCGCCGGACTCGAGCTGGCCGTTCGCGAAATCAATGACGCCGGCGGGATCGCGGGAAGACCACTCGAGCTGGTGGTCCGAGACACCGCGGCTGATCCCGAGAGGGCCGCGGCGGCCGTAGACGAACTGGCTCGTCTGGGCGTGGCCGCCTTGGCGGGGGAGTACCACAGCGTCGTCGCCCGCGCCGCTGCCGCCAGGGCCGATGCCCTCGGCCTGCCGTTCCTCTGCTCGTCAGCCGTTCTCGACGCGCTCACCGAACTGCCGACGCAATGGGTCGCACGCCTCTCCCCGCCGCAGTCCCGCGGCTGGCAGACGTACGCGGACTTCCTCCTCGGCGCGGGCCACAGCCGCATCGCCGTAGCGACCCAGCCGAGCGTCTACTGGGCATCCGGTGCCCGCATTCTGCGGGACCACCTCGCTCCACGCGGCGGCAGCGTCATCGAACTCGACATGCGCGCGCTCACGCCCGACGCCGTGTGCGACGAACTCGTCGACCATCGCGCGACAGCCCTCCTCCTTCTGGTCGGCCACCCGGAGCCGGCAGTGCCGATCGTCAAGTCTGTCCGCCGCGACCAACGCCTCGCCGAGATCACGATCGGTGCTCCGGCCGGGCAACCGGAGTTCGCCGAATGGGCGACGTTGCTGGGCGACGACAGCGCCGCGATCCCGTTCCTGCGCTACCTGCCCGAGCACCTCACCCCACTCGGTGCACGAGTCGAGACGGCCCTGCGCGAGCGGCTGGCGGAAGCTCCCTCCTTCGTCGCCTTCGAGGGCTACGACACGGTCGCCGTCCTCGCCGATGTGCTGCGTTCTCACGGGGCGGACCGGGCGGGCATTGCCGCATCCTGGCCGCGCGTTGCCGTCGAAGGCACCCGCGGGCAGATCCAGTTCTCCCGCACGCCAGGCATCAGCGTGTGGCAATGGGCTCGGACGCCGATCCAAGTCGTTGATCGAGATCCGGCGGAACCCGATCGCTTTCGGATCCTTCACTCCAGCTGAGAGAGGACGCGTTCCGGCCTTCCGCGTCTGGATCAGCACGCGAACAGTCGAGCCTCGTGGGCCGAACGGTAGTGCCGTCACAGCGATTCGTCGGCGGCTCGGTCCATGAACGTCTGGAGCGCAGCCTGCTGGCGCCGTACCGTCTCGTCGAATTCGGCTCCGGTCTTCTTCAGGTCGGCGCCTTCCGGGCCCCGCACGTACCTGGCAGTCGCCAGCTCCCCCAGGCGAGCGGAGAGGACGCCGATCTTCTCCAGGTCGCGCCTGCGTTCCGGTGTCGTAACGAGCCGCGCGGTCGTGACGGCTCGCGCGAGGTCCGTGTTGGCCGGGGCGTATCTGTCGTCGAACTGACGCTGCCTCTGCTCGGCGCTCTTCGCGGGGTCGAGGCTCACCGCCAGTAGTTGGGTGGCCTGCTGCACGTACTTGTTCGTACTCGCCGCGAGCTCGACATAGGCGGCACGCCGGATGTCCGCCCGTCGGGCGTCGGCTTCCTGGCTGTGCGTGTCCTTCGCCTCGAAGTAGGCGAGCGTGCTCCCCGTCAGCCCGGCCAGGGCACCGATCAGCGCTCCCGCGAGCACGGCGACGGTGGTACCCCGCTGCCCGCGCTGCCCCCGCCGCTCGTTGCCCGCCCCGTCGCCCGTCGTGTCCTTGTCCTTCGTCATGAAGTACTCGTACCGCGACCGGGAGGCCCCGGCACCTGCAACCACCTGGAGGCACGAACGGGGAGGCCGCTCTGACGTCCCGGCGCCTACTCGCGCGCGAGCATGGCCTCGGCTTCGCGTTCGAGGTCCACGTAGGGATCCCCGCTCACGTCGACGGCGACCCGGTGGAGGGTGCAGCCGCCGAAAGCGAAGACGGCTGCCGGGAGATCGCGGTCGGCGTCAGCGGGTGAAGCCGGCGACGGCGGTGTGGACCGTGACGTTGCCGCCGCCGAGGAGGACGGCTTTGGCGCGGAGGCGGTCCATGACCGCGGGTCCCGGGTCGCCGTACACGTCGATGGAGCGCATGCGGATCAGGGGGACGAAGGCGCGGAACTTGGGCCCGCCGAGTTCGAGGTGGAGCTCCAGCGAGGCCGTGTCGGGGTGGACCGCCACCAGCGTCATGGTGGATCCGGCGTCGTCGACGCAGAAGTGGTAGGCGAGCAGCTGCGGTTCCATCATCTCGACGAAGGCCACCCGCTCGCGCATGGCGGCCTTCGCCTCGTCGAGCCGGCCCGGCAGGATGTCCGAGCGGTCGACGTAGTAGATCTTGTCGAGCAGCGCCATGCCCCGACGCTAGCGGGGGAGGCGGGTGCGGCCCCGCGCGACGCGCCCCGGGTTTCGGCTCCGCGTGAAGCGGCCGCTCGCCTCGCCCCGGAGCCGGCCGGGCGGAGCCTGCGGCCGAAGGCCACCAGACGGACAGCGAACAGGGATTCGCCTTCGATACCCACGACCACAAGTGGCACGAAACGCTCCTGGGCGCGGGACAGGGCTGGACGTACCCATCCGGCCTGAAGACGCCCGTCCGACCGGCCCGCCGGTCACCGCCGCGCACCGGGCCCGGGGACAGCCACGGGGCTGCCCCCGGGACGGCTCTGGACGGCCCTGAAGGGGCGGTTCCGCCGTTAGCCCTGCGGAGATGCCGGTTCGACGTCCTTGGACAGCGGTACATCTCCGGTGTTGTCGACGTGCCGGGCGGCGACCCACGCGGCCTCGTCGCGCAGCAGGTACCACATGCTGTTGCCGTCGATGGTCTGGGCGTGCACCTTGCTGCCCAGACCGACCTCGGCGCCGTGGCTCAGGTTGCCGATGATGGAGGAGTCAGTACTCGGATACTTCCGCAGGTTGACGCCGATGGTGCTGACAACGGTGCCGAACGGCCGGGGTGGACTGGGCATCATGCCTCCAAGGGAACGCCGGAGTGGCGGGACGTCGTCCGGTAATCCGGACGGGTTGCTCGCACGGTAAGGCCGATTCCCGCCAGGGAGCCGAAGGCGTGCGGGGCCCGCCACGACCGGCGCCCGGGCGTCATTCCGATGGGTTCCGTCCCTTGGCCCGGCCCATTCCCCAGGGCCTCCACCAGCACGGCGGACGGCTCCCTGGCGGCCGCCCCGCGCCAAGGCCTCCTCGTACGCGGCGCCCCCGATAGCCCTCGGGCGGCGCGCAACCTCGGCGTGCCGTGCCGCAGCTTCTCAGCGGCCCTGTCTGATGGGGACCGTCGTTCCGGCCGTCCAAGGAGAGAGCACCATCATGACCACCACAGAGCAGATTGCCCGTGACGCCGTACGCCGCGTCCTGGGGGACACCGCCCATGCCGACGTGACCACCCTCCCCGGCGGAAACCTGTCCATCAGCGTGCACAGCGGTGACCACACGGCCACCATCGACGGCGACGACAGCAGCGGATGGGGTTGGACCGTCGACCCCGGAACCGACGACGGATTCACCGGGCACGAGGACATCGCGGAAACCCTCGACGACGCCCTGATCGGTGTACGCCGAGGAATCGGCGCCTGAAACCACGCCCAACCTGACGCGGGCCTGTAGGCCCGGGAAGATGCTGCGGACCTCGCCCGTCGCCCGCCCCGCGCCCCTACAACGGCGGCGCCCGCCTCGAAGATCAGGGGCGGGCGCCGATTGCGGTGCCGCACAGAACCCGGCGACAGTCGCTGTGCTTGCGCGGGCACCAGAGGACGTGGAGCAGGATCTCGCCGGCCGGCGCCCGGAGCTGTCAGGAGCTGCTGGAACCGATCTTCCCGCGTACGCCCCGGAGGGCTTCCTCGATTCCTTCCGCGGTGTGGTCGTGCCCGGTGAACCCCTCGGCGGGGCCTGGGTCCAGGCTCCAGCCCCAACCCGTCGCGTCCTCTCCGTCGATCATCGCGGCGCGTCTTCCGACAGTGATGGTGATCGACATGTTGCCGCCGGGGTGGACCCGTACGTCGGTCTGCGCGGCGTCCCCGAGGATGCGGCGCACGGCTTCGCGCGCGGTCAGTTCGTCGGTCATGCTGCTTCGCTCCGGGATCGTCAGGACGACGGTCCGGCCGTCCGGGTCGGTCAGACTCCGATGCCCGAACCGTCGGTCCCTGAGGAAGGGCGAGCGGCTTGAGCCGGAGCAGCGGTGGCTCACGCCGACACGCCTGCCCGGATGCGGTGGATCACCGGCCCGGTGGACGAGGATCGCACCGCGGCCACCGCCCCGCGCCTCGGAGAAGACGGCCGCCCGCGACGATCGCGCCCGGCTTCGGCAGACCGCGCCGCGTGGGCGGCGAGGTCTGCTCCCGGTGTCGGGCCGGACGGGCCCGTGGCCCTTCCCACCCCGTCGGAGTCCCCATGGCCCCACCCTCGGAATCACCTCGCCCACGCCGCTTCGGGGCGTCGATGCTGCCCGTCCTGCTCCTCGTCGCGGTCCTGATCGTGGTGGCGGTGTCCGTGGGGTCGTGGCTGCAGTTCACCGAGCAGCAGGCGATCGACACGGTCCACCCGGTCGGATCCGCAGCCCCCGACCGGGTGGACGTGGAGGCCACCGTCCAACGCGTCGCCCCCGCGGCCAGAGAGCTCGTACTGAGGGTCCGGGTCACCCCGCGAGGGGCCCTCGGCGAACAGGAGGGAATCGCCTCGGTGGCCGATCTCAGCCTCCAGACCTCCACGGCGACACTCGGCGACCTGGAATTCACGGCGCACGAGCGGATCACAACCAGGGACATGAAGGTCGCGATCGCAGGTGGATCGGTCAGCGACTACCCGTTCGACACCTACGAGACCGACATCGGGTTCTGGGCATCGGTGGGTGGCAAGCAGGTGCCGGTGCGGATGCAGTTCTCCAACAACGACACGCTCTTCTCGATCTCCCCGACACCCATCCCGTCCGGGCAGGCGGCCGTCGTGTGGCTGGAGCTGTCCCGATCGGGCAGCCTGCTCGTCTTCGCGGTCTTCATGATGCTCGTGATGTGGGCGCTGGCGTCGTCCGTGCTCATCGGGACCTGGTACCTGACGACCCGCCGCGAGGGCCTGGTCTGGCCCGCCCTCGCCTGGATGGCCGCCACCCTGTTCGCCCTCTCGGCCTTCCGCAACACCGCCCCCGGCACACCCCCGATCGGCTGCGTGCTGGACTGGTTCGCCTTCCTGTGGGCCGAGACCATCATCGCTCTCTGCCTGATCGCCGTGGTCATCACCGGCGTCCGCACCGCCCTCCGCCCAGGCGACACCCACCACACCTAGCGGTCGATCACAGTCCATGTGGTCGTCGCTCACGAAGACCCGCGCGCGCCCGCCACCTCCAGGTCCTCCAGCAGCGCCACGGCGGACGCCGACACGCTCAGCGGCTCGCCCTGCCGCTTGAGTTCACCGGTTGCCGGCGGGACCTCGCCCTCCCGGGCAGGCTCCGACGGGGAGATGGCCTGAAGATTGACGACGCTGGGGACGAACAGCAGGATCACATTCGTCAGAAGGATTCCCAAGGCGCAGGTCCACATGACGGTGGATGCGCCCAGCCGGTCGGCGACGCTGCCCGCCAGGACGTACCCGAGTGGAACGAGGGCGTTCTCGCCGAGCATGGTCAGCGAGGTGACTCGGCCGATGAGGTGTTCGGGAACCTGCTGCTGCTTCGCGGTCTCGAAGAAGACGACCGCCAGTTCCAGGCTCATGCCGCTGAGCAGCATCGAGACGAGCAGCCAGGGGAGCTGCGGTGCAGTGGCCAGAACGGCGAGACCGCCCAGCCCCAATGGGACGCCCCGCCGGACGTGCCGGAGAGGATGAGCGGCCCGAGGCGCTGGTCGCCCGCGAGCCAGAGGGGCACGGCGAAGGTTCCGGCGAGCGCGTACCCCCACATCCACGGGCGGGCCGAGAAGGCCTGCCAGCCTTCGCGCCAGCTGTTGCGGGCGGCCGCGCGGGGGCGGTCCTTCACCTTCGGCCGCAGGCCCCTGAGGATCAGGGAACAGGCGGCGATGGGGTCGTGGCCTGTTGCAACGGCCACGATCCGGCCAGCCGACGACGTCCTCGTCCCGGCCGGGGCCAGGGCGTCCGACGCCGTCCCCGGCGCCGCCCTGCACGACGCCGCGTCCCGTCAGGCCGGGCGTTCCGGGTGTGCTCAGTCAGCGAGAAGAGCGGACAGCTGGGGCGAGTACGTCGAGTGCAGTACGAGGGAGGCGCCACCCACCACGGCGGCGTCCGTGCCGAGGGGGGACGCCTTGACCTCGACGACCCGGATGCTGCGGGACAGCGCTCTGGTTGCCAGTGCCGAGGCGACGACGTCGACGTAGCGCGATTCCACGTGCTGGATGCCGTGACCGCCGAGAACGATGAGATCCACGTCGATGAAGTTGGCGATGCTGACGGCGACCGACGCGACGTGTTCGGCGGTCTCGTCGATGACAGCGGCGGCGACGGGGTCGCCGGCCGCGGCGGCGAGCCGGATCGAGGCATGGTCGACCGAAGCCGGATCCCGGTCGAAGGCACGCGACAGTTCACTGTCGCCCCGAGGCCGGTCGGCGAGCCGACGGTGTACCTCGGCCACGATTGCCGAGGGATTCGCCAGCCGCTCCAGACAGCCCCGGTTGCCGCAGTAGCATTCCGGCCCGTCGGGGAGCACGGACGAGTGCCCGAACTCTCCCGCGTTGAGCGAACCGCCTCTGTACACCTGGTGGTTGAGGATCAGGCCACCACCGATGCCGGTGCCGAAGAGGAAGTACGCGAAGTTCGCCACGCCCTTGCCCGCGCCGGACCAGCGTTCACCGACCGCGGCGGCGGTGGCGTCGTTGTCCAGCGTCACCGGCAGTCCGGTGGCCTCGCTCAGCATTCTCTTCATCGGCACCCGGGTCCAGCGCGCGAGCTGAGGCGGAGTGACGATCATGCCGAGCTCCTGGTCGATCGGCCCCGGGGCGGCGAGGCCCAGACCCAGCACCTTGTCGCGCGGGACATCCGCTTCGTCCAGTACTTCCGAGACCAGCTCGGCCATGGCCGTCACCACATGGGACGGGTCGATGCTGGGCGGGGTGGGGCGCCTCTTGACGACCAGAGGACGTCCGCGCAGGTCGACCACGGAGCAGGTCAGTTCGATCGGGTCGAAGTGCAGTCCGACCGCACTGCCCGACTCCGCGTTGAGCCGCAGCGTGGTGCGGGGCTTCCCGCCGCTGGCGACCCTGCTGGCCCCGTCCTCCCGGACGATGCCCTCGTCCAGCAGGCGGCGCACGATGCCGGAGACCGTCTGCGGCGTGAGGCCCGTCTGCTGGGCGATCTCCACCCGGCTGATGCCGTCGGCCAGCTGGATCTGGTCCAACACCACCGCTTGGTTGTACCGCCCCACCTTGGGGAGGTTGGTTCCTGCCTGCCGCACGCGCCGGTCCTCTCTGTGGCTCCGTATCAACATTCTCCGGGGCATTGACTTAATAAAACAAATGGATTTACTGTCTCGCCACGCAGTCGTCGCAACCCCGACTCGAGGCACCACGGAGTGCCATCGGAGGCAAGCTGATGTCCACGAAACCCCGCATCCGTCGAGGCTCGGCCCCGAGCACTCTGCGCGGCCCGAGCAGTGCGGAGGCCTGCCCATGACCACGGTTCCGACCGTGCTGGAGATGCGGTCGATCACCAAGACCTTCCCCGGCGTCACGGCGCTCGCCGACGTCAACCTGATCGTCCGAGAGGGCGAGATCCACGCGATCTGCGGGGAGAACGGCGCCGGCAAGTCCACCCTCATGAAGGTGCTGAGCGCCGTTCACCCGCACGGCAGCTACTCGGGCGAGATCGTCTACCGCGGCGAGCAGATGCGGTTCCATGACATCCGGGCCAGTGAGCAGGCCGGGATCGTGATCATCCACCAGGAGCTCGCGCTGGTGCCGGGCATGTCGATCGCCGAGAACATCTTCCTCGGCAACGAGCCGCGCAGGCGGGGCGCGATCGACTGGAAGGCCTCCCGGCGCCGGGCGCTGGAGCTGATGGAGCAGGTCGGGCTCCGGGAGGATCCCGACACGCTGATCAAGGACATCGGCGTCGGCAAGCAGCAGCTCGTGGAGATCGCCAAGGCGTTCGCGAAGGACGTGAAGCTGCTCATCCTCGACGAGCCGACCGCGGCTCTCAACGAGGACGACTCCCGGCACCTGCTCGACCTGCTGCGCGGCTTCCGGCAGCAGGGCATCACCTCGATCATCATTTCGCACAAGCTGGGCGAGATCGAGGCGATCGCCGACAGCATCACGATCCTGCGCGACGGCCGCACCATCGAGACGCTCGACGTCAAGGCGGACGGCGTCAACGAGGACCGCATCGTGCGCGGCATGGTCGGCCGTGAGCTCAGCAGTCGGTTCCCCGACCACACGCCCGACATCGGCGAGGTCTTCTTCGAGGTCCGTGACTGGACGGTGCAGCACCCGAGCTCCGGCGAACGGCTCGTGTGCAAGGGGTCGACCTTCCACGTCCGGCGCGGCGAGGTCGTCGGTTTCGCCGGCCTCATGGGCGCCGGGCGCACCGAACTCGCGATGAGCCTGTTCGGGCGCTCGTACGGCACCTACCTGTCCGGCCGGATCTTCAAGGACGGCGAGGAGATCCAGCTGAAGTCGGTGTCGGACGCCATCCGCCACGGACTCGCGTACGTCAGCGAGGACCGCAAGTCCATCGGCCTCAACCTGCTGGACGACATCAAGACCTCGGTGGTGGCAGCCAAACCATCGAAGATCGCCAAGCGCGGTGTCGTCGATCCGGTGCGTGAGTACCGCGTCGCCGAGGACTACCGCACGAGCTTGAGGATCAAGGCGCCCGGCGTCGACGAGGGCGTCGTCAAGCTCTCCGGCGGCAACCAGCAGAAGGTCGTCCTGGCGAAGTGGATGTTCACCGACCCGGACCTGCTGATCCTCGACGAGCCGACCCGCGGCATCGACGTGGGTGCCAAGTACGAGATCTACGGGATCATCCAGCGGCTCGTGGGCCAGGGCAAGGGCGTCATCGTCATCTCCTCGGAGCTGCCCGAACTCATCGGACTGTGCGACCGCATCTACACGGCGTTCGAAGGCACCATCACCGGCGAGGTCCCACGCCGCGACGCCGACCCCGAAGTGCTGATGAAGCAGATGACCGCGATGAAGAAGAGCCCGACCTCATGAACCGAATCAAAATCAAAGACCTGCACAAGAACCTCTTCGGAGGCACGACCTCCAACGCCCGCCAGTTCGGGATGATCTTCACCCTCGTGGCGATCGTCCTGCTGTTCCAGATCTGGACCGGGGGACTGACCCTGACCTCCGGCAACCTCATCGCGGTCGTCAGCCAGTACTCCTACATCCTGATTCTCGCCATCGGCATGCTCATGGTGATCGTCGCCGGGCACATCGACCTCTCGGTCGGCTCGGTCGCGGCGTTCACCGGCATCGTGGTCGCCAAGGCGATGGAGGCGTACTCGCTCCCGTGGCCCCTCGGCATCGCACTCGGCCTTCTCGTCGGCGCGTTGATCGGCGCTTGGCAGGGCTTCTGGGTCGCCTACGTGGGAGTGCCCGCGTTCATCGTCACCCTGGCCGGGATGATGCTGTTCCGCGGCGGCAACCAGTACATCGGCAACGCCGACACCGTGCCGGTCCCCGAGGACTTCCGCGAGATCGGAGCGGGCTTCCTGCCCGAGGTCGGGCCGGACACCGGATACAACAACCTGACCCTGCTGCTGGGCCTTGCGGCCTGCGCGGGCATGGTGTGGCGCGAGTGGAAGGCGAGGCAGACCCGCCGCGAGATGAACGCCGACGTGGCTCCCCTGTGGATCACGGGCATCCGCCTCGCGGTGATGCTGGGGGTCATCGTCTTCGCGACGCTGCGCTTCGCGGGCGGCCGCGTCGGCACCAGCCTCCCGATCTCCGGCATCATCCTGATCGTCCTGGTGCTCGCGTACTCGTACTACACCCGCAACACCATCGGCGGCCGGCACATCTACGCCGTCGGCGGCAACGCCCGCGCGGCTGAGCTGTCCGGTGTGAAGCTCAGGCGGGTCAACTTCGTCGTCATGATGAACATGTCCGTACTGGCCGCCCTGGCCGGCATGATCTTCGTGGCGCGGTCCGCCGCATCCGGCCCGCAGGACGGCCTGAGCTGGGAGCTCGACGCCATCGCGGCCGTCTTCATCGGTGGCGCGGCGGTCTCCGGCGGCCTCGGCACCATCAGCGGCTCGATCGTCGGCGGCCTGGTCATGGCACTGCTCAACAACGGCCTCCAACTGGAGGGCGTCGGCTCCGACATGGTCCAGATCATCAAGGGGCTGGTCCTCCTCTTCGCCGTCGCGCTCGACGTCTACAACAAGCGCCAGGGCCGCTTCTCGATCATCGGCTCGCTCATGCGCCCCTTCCGCCGGGAGAAAACGGCCGCCCCGGCTTCCGAAGCCGACAAAACGCTGGTCACAGGCTGACCGCCACTCACTCGCGGGCCACCGCCCGTGGCACGTCACCCCGGCAACACAACAACACTGCACGAAGGGCTCGACTCACCATGCGCAGAATCATCACCAGAGGCATCGCCGCGGTCGGCGCCGTCGCCCTGCTCACCATGGGCACGGCTTGCTCCAACGAACGCGAAGGGTCCACCGGCACCGGGAGCGCCGACGCCAAGGGCTTCGCGAAGGACTCCCTCGTCGGTGTCGCGCTGCCGTCCAAGACCTCGGAGAACTGGGTGCTCGCCGGTGACCTGTTCACCGACGGCCTGAAGGCGGCGGGCTTCAAGGTCGACGTGCAGTACGCGGGTGCCTCCACCACCGTCGCGGACCAGCAGTCGCAGATCTCCGCCATGGTCACCAAGGGCGCCAAGGTGATCGTCGTCGGCGCCACCGACGCCTCGCAGCTCGCCACGCAGGTGGCACAGGCCAAGCAGGCCGGCGCGGCCGTCATCGCCTACGACCGCCTCATCACCAACACACGCGACGTCGACTACTACATCGCCTTCGACAACTTCAAGGTCGGCCAGCTGCAGGGGCAGGCCCTCGTCGACGGCATGAAGGCCAAGAAGGCGCAGGGCCCGTGGACGATCGAGCTGTTCTCCGGCTCGCCGGACGACAACAACTCGAAGGTCTTCTTCGACGGCGCGCTGTCTGTCCTCAAGCCCTTGATCGACAAGGGTGACATCGTTGTCGGATCCGATCAGAAGGACATCAAGCAGACCGCGATCCAGGGCTGGAAGGCCGAGAACGCCCAGCAGCGCATGGACTCGCTGCTGACCTCGACCTACAACGGCGGCAAGGAGCTCGACGGCGTCCTGTCGCCGAACGACACCCTCGCCCGCGCGATCCTCACCTCCGTGAAGGGCGCCGGCAAGCCGGTCCCGGTCGTCACCGGTCAGGACTCCGAGGTCGAGTCGGTGAAGTCGATCATGGCTGGCGCGCAGTACTCCACCATCAACAAGGACACGCGCAAGCTCGTCGCCGAGACGATCAGCATGGTCACAGCCCTGCAGAAGGGCGACCAGCCGCAGATCAACGACACCAAGTCGTACGACAACGGCTCCAAGGTCGTCCCGGCCTACCTCCTCCAGCCGGTCATCGTGACCAAGCAGAACGCGGCCGAGGCCTACGCCAACGACCCCAAGCTGTCCCCGCTCACCAAGTAACACACCACCCTGCGACGTCGCGCCCCGGCAGTGCTCCGGGGCGCGACGACCCGGCAGGCCATGCGGACAGGCGTGAGACAACGCGATCGACCCCGGCGACGCGGTGACGCCTGCCCGCGAGAAGTCCCGAGAGAAAGAATGGATGCGCTCGTGTACGGAGCACTCGACATCGGTGGTACCAAGATCGCCGGAGGGCTCGTCGACGCCGACGGCCACCTGGTGGCCCGGTCGCAGTGCGCCACCCCGGCCCACGGCACGGCCGAGGAGATGATGGCCGCGGTCGCGGCGGTCCTGGACGACATAGCCGTCCACCCGGAGTGGAACGCGATCTCCCACCTGGGCATCGGCAGCGCGGGCCCGGTCGACACCGTGGCCGGGACGGTCAGCCCGGTCAACATCCCGGCCTGGCGCGCCTTTCCACTGGCCGAGCGGATACGGGCGCTTCCCCGCGTCCCGCGCGGCGTCGAGCCCGTTGTGGTGGGGGACGCGGTCGCGATGACCGCCGCCGAGCACTGGGCGGGCGCCGCCAGAGGAGTGGACAACGTCCTGGGCATGGTGGTCTCCACCGGCATCGGCGGCGGCCTGATCCTGGGCGGGGCGCTGTATGCCGGCCCGTCGGGCAACGCCGGGCACATCGGCCATCTCACCGTCGACCACGCCGGGGGGCCCGAGTGCCCGTGCGGAGCGCGCGGCTGTGTGGAGCGGCTCGCCAGCGGCACCGCCATCGCCGCCCACGCCGTGGAATCCGGCTGGGTGCCGCCCGCCGGTGTCCAGCCGACGGCCGCAGCGGTCGCGGACGCCGCCCGCGCAGGTGATCCGCGAGCCGCTGCGGCATATGACCGTGCAGGACGGGCCCTCGCCGCCGCGATCGCCGCGACGGCGGCACTCGTCGAACTCGACCTGGTCGTCATCGGCGGCGGTGTCGCCCAGGCCGGCGCGACACTGCTCGCGCCCCTCCGGCGCCACCTCGCCGATTACGCCGTCCTCGACTTCACCCGCGACCTGCCCGTCGTGCCCGCCAAGTTCGCGACGGACGCCGGACTCATCGGAGCCGCCGCCGTAGCCGGGCTGTCGCACTCGGGGCGCGGAACGTATCAGCTACCCACCGCCCACCCGTAACCGACGGGAGCCAAGCGACCGTGGACCTGCTCACCACCACCATCCAGCCCTATGACTGGGGCTCCACCACCGCCCTCGCCGAGTTGATGGGCATACCGCCCACCGGCGAACCCCAGGCCGAACTGTGGCTGGGCGCCCACCCCGCCGCCCCGTCCCACGTCGACCGGGGACAAGGGCCGATCGCCCTCGATGAGCTGCTCGCCGCCAGCCCGATGGCCGAACTGGGACCCGCCCTCGCGCGCCGGTTCGGCCCGCGACTGCCGTTCCTGCTGAAGGTGCTGGCCGTCGACACCCCCCTGTCGGTCCAGGTCCATCCCGACCTCGCCCAGGCCGCCGCCGGTTTCGCGCGGGAGAACGCCCTGGGGATCCCGCTCGACGCTCCGCACCGTACGTACCGCGACGACCAGCACAAGCCCGAGATGATCGTCGCCCTGACCCGGTTCCAGGCCCTGTGCGGCTTCCGCGCTCCCGAGCGGTGCGCCGGCCTCCTGGAACTCCTCGACGTCCCTGACCTCACGCCGTATGCCGCGGCGCTTCGCGCCCGCCCGGGCGACGCCGCCCTCCGGGAGGTCTTCACCGCCTTCCTGACAGCGCCGACCGCTCTCCTCACCGCCGTCACCGAGGCCGTCCGGCGCACCTCCGCGGACGGTGGACCGTACGAGGCGGACCTCGCCGCGTATGCAGCCATCACCTACGCCCATCCCGACGATCCCGGCCTGCTGCCCGCCCTGATGCTGAATCACGTGGAGCTGGAACCGGGGCAGGCGCTGTTCCTCGGCGCGGGCATCGCGCACGCGTATCTGTCCGGCCTCGGCGTGGAAATCATGGCCAGTTCCGACAACGTCCTGCGCTGCGGCCTGACGTCGAAACACGTGGATGCGGCCGAACTGCTGGAGATCGTCCGTTTCACCGCGTTCCCGGTCCGAGCCCTCGCCGCGCGGTGGGACGCGGCGACCGGGGAGCACGTCTACCCGGCCCCTGTCGACGACTTCAGCCTCTCGCGGTTCGACCTCGTACGAACGGACGCGCCGCGCACGCTCATGGCCGACGCACCCCAGATCGTGCTGTGTGTCCGCGGTGAAGCGACCGTCGCCTCGGAAGGACGCTCGGTGCCGCTCGGTCCCGGCCGCGCCGTCTACGCACCCGCCGGCGACACGCTCCGGCTCAGCGGAGAGGGAAAGGTGTTCCGCGCCACCTCGGCCGTACGGACACGGCCCCGTCAGGGAGGTCCCACCCCGTGAACCCGTATCCGCGTGCTTCTGCTGCTCTGGCCGCTCTGGCGCTCACCGTCACCCTCGCCGCCTGCGGCAGTATCGACGAGGGCGACGGGCGCGGCGGTGACAAGGTCAGGATCGGCCTGCTGCTCCCCGAGAACGTGACTGCGCGTTACGAGAAGTTCGACAAGCCGCTGATGGAGAAGAAGGTCGCCCTCCTGACCTTCGGCAAGGGCAAGGTGATCTACGCAAACGCCATGGGGGACGCGGCCAAGCAGAACGCCCAGGCCGACACGATGATCGAGAACAAGGTCGACGTCCTGGTCATCGACGCGGTGGACTCCAAGGCGATCGCGGGGGCGGTGGCGAAGGCCAAGGCCGCGGGCATCGCGGTCGTCGCCTACGACCGCCTGGCCGAAGGCCCGATCGACGCGTACACCTCCTTCGACAACGAGGACATCGGCCGGATCCAGGGAAAGTCCCTGCTGGAGGCGCTGGGCAGCAATGCCAGGAACGGGAAGATCGTCATGATGCACGGAGCGCTCACCGACCCCAACGCCGCCCGCTACAAGGCCGGCGCCCACTCCGTCCTCGACGGCAAGGTGAACATCGGCAAGGAGTACGACACCGCCGAGTGGAAGCCGGAGAACGCGAGCACCAACATGACGGCCGCGCTCTCGGCACTCGGCAAGGACAAGATCGTCGGCGTCTACTCCGCCAACGACGGCATGGCGGGCGGCGTCATCGCCGCCCTCAAGGCCGCAGGCTTCTTCCCGCTGCCCCCGGTCACCGGCCAGGACATCGAACTCGCCGCCGTGCGGCGCATCGTGGCGGGCGAGCAGTTCACGAGCATCTACAAGTCCTACGCCCGCGAGGCCGAGGCCGCAGCCGAACTCGCCGTCATCCTCGCCCACGGCGAGAAGACCGACGGGGTCATCAACGACGTGGTCAGCAGCCCCACCGTCAAGCGCGTGCCCGCCGTCCTCATTCCCAGCGTGCCCGTGACCCGCGACAACATCAGGACCACCGTGGTCCTCGACGGCGTCTACACCGCCGAGGAGATCTGCACCGACGCGCTCAAGGCCGCATGCGCGGAAATCGGTCTGAAACAGTAGCCGGCCCCGTGGTGGACCGCCCGTGCCCGGCCGGACGTGCCGGGGACGCCGAGGGCGTCGGTCAGGCCCGGGCCCGAGCGTTCAGGAGAAGGGCTGCTTGTCCGGTCGGCAGGTGGTCCCGGGGGGTGGCAGCGTGCCGTCGACGAAGTAGCGGCTCTCGTACGTCTTCACGCAGCTGCTGGCGTTGTTGAACAGGGCGGTATGGCCGTACCCGTCATGGGTGAGCAGGCGGGCGTCGGCCAGTTCCTTCGCCATGACCTCGGAGTCCGCGTACGGCGTGGAGGGGTCGTACCTGGTGCCGACCACGAGGACGGGGTGCGCGGTGGGCTTGTTCCACGGTCCGGTGTAGAGGTCTGCGGCCTGGGCCGGCCAGGTGGCGCACGGCTCTCCGGACCAGGTCCAGTAGCGGCCGGCGTCGCCCGCCCGCTGGGCGCTGTCCTCCGCCAGACGGTGGTAGGCGGCGGGATCGCGGAGGTTGGGGCTGTCGCCGCACCACACGGCCGCCGCCTGTTCTTCGCCGAGGTACGGGGCGGGGTGCGCGACGGGGGGCGGGGGCGGGAACACGGGCGGCTTCGGGACCCGGCCCTGCCACAGGTCCTGGAGGCGCCGGGCGAGGTCCGCCCAGCCCGGGTCGACGATGTAGAGGCTGCTCACCGTGTCGGCGACCGTCCGGGCGTACGTCCACGTGTCCACCGGGCGTTCCCTGAGGCGCTGCATCAGCTGGTCGAACTTCGCGCGGGTCGCCTTCGGGCTGCCGGCCGAGAAGGCGCAGCGGTCCGTGGTGGCGGATCCGCACAGGTCGAGGAACCGGTCCAGGGTGGCCGCGGCGGTGCGGTCGGAACCCATGCGCAGGAGCGTGGTGGTCCGGGCGTCCGGTCGGCCGCCGTTCGTCCATGCGGAGGGCGCGATGTTGCTGTCCAGGACCATGGCGCGGACCTTGTCGGGGAACAGGTTTGCGTAGGTGGCGCCGAGGATCGTGCCGTAGGAGACGCCGAAGTAGTTGAGCTGCGGTTCGCCCACGGCCTGCCGGAGCAGGTCGAGGTCTCGGGCGGTGTCGGCGGTCGACACGTGGCGCAGGAGCTCGGAGTCATGCTTCTCGCAGCGCCGGCCGAGGTCCTCGTAGGCGTCGATCCAGGTCTTGCGCTCCTTGTCTCCCACGGGGAACCCGACCGGCTTGGCCCGCCCCCACGCCTCGGCGTCGTCGGTGCTGTCGAAGCAGTTCACCGCCGTGCTGTTGCCGATGCCGCGGGGATCCCAGCTGACGATGTCGAACCGCTCCCGCAGCTCCTTCGGGAAGGAGTCGTAGTTCTGCGGGACCTGCACCGTCCCGGGGCCGCCGGGCCCGCCGGGGTTCACGAAGACGGTTCCCATGCGCCGCGCGCCGTCGGTCGCCTTCCTGCGGACCACGGCCAGGTCGATGCTCCGGCCGGCGGGGTCGGCGTGGTCGAGGGGGACACGGGCGGTGGCACAGTCGTACGGGCTGCCGGGCGTGCAGGGGCTCCAGTCCAGGCGGGGGACGCCTGGCGAGGGCGACGGCGCGTCCTGGGCGGCGGCGGGTCCGGGGCAGCTGAGTACGGTCGAGCAGACCGCCGCGGCGACGAGCGCCGCCGCGCGGTGGCGACGGCCGCCTGCCGGTCCGGGTAGGGGCATCGTCCGCCCTCCTCCGTCGCGTCGGGGGCCTGCACGGCCGCGACGCCGCGGCCGTGGTGGGACGAGCAGCCCCTGTAACCACGAAACCGCGGTTCACCGGCCCGCGCGAGCCGAGGGCGCGGGCCGCGCCCCCGGACTCTGCTGCCGGTGTTCACCGGGTCGTGTCGAAGGCGCCCGCTCGCCCCGCGGCCGCGGCACCCGCCGCGGCCCGGCGGGGGAGGTCCGGGTCCGGGGCGGCCCGCAGGAGCAGCAGCTCGTGGTAGAGCGGAGCGGTCGCCGCCACCAGTAGCGTGCGCGCGTCGACCGGGCCGGGCAGTTCGCCCCGTGCGGTGGCGCGGGTGACGACCACCGCGCAGCGTGCGTAACGGTCCTCCCAGAAGCGGGCCAGGGCGCCGGCCGCCTCGGCCGAGCGGAAGCCCGCGGCGATCAGTGCCGTGGTCAGGCTGGGCCCGCTGCCCGCCAGGGCCTCGTAGACCTCCCGGTTGAGCGAGGTGAGGTCCCCCTCCAGCGATCCGGTGTCGGGCGGGCTCCACGTGTCGTCGGACGCGGCGTCGAGCACGTCCGCCAGCAGGCCGCCGACGTCGCGCCAGCGCCGGTAGACCGTGGTGCGGTGCACGCCCGCGCGTTCGGCGACCGTGTCGACGGTCAGCCCGTCGTACCCGCCCGCCACCAGCAGGTCGCCCACCGCCGCCAGGACCTGCGCGCGGACCCGGGCGCTGCGGCCGCCCGTCCGCCGCCGCGGCGTGGCCGGATCCGAGTTGTGCGCATGGCCGGATTCTTCGCTTGCGTGCTCAGTGGCATCCATGGAACGATCTTAAAGCAACATTCGTCGCTATAGGGAGTCCTCCGATGGTTCTCACCCACTTCTCCACCTCCGCCACCCTCCTGCTCGCGTCCGAACCCCTGGAGCCGCTCCGTGACCGCACAACTGACCGCGCTTGACCTCTGCAAGTCCTACGACGGCCGCACCGTCCTCGACTCCGTCGACTGCTCCGTCCCCGCCGGCACCCGCCTCGGCATCGTCGGTGAGAACGGATCGGGCAAGTCCACCCTGCTCCGGCTGCTCGCCGGGACCGAGCGCCCCGACCGCGGTACGGTCACCGTCCGCGCGGACGGCGGCATCGGGTACCTCGCCCAGGAAGAGACCCTGCCCGCCCACCTGACCGTCCAGCAGGTCGTCGACCGCTCCCTCGCCGCACTCCGCGCCATGGAAGGCGGGATGCGCCGACTGGAGGCCCGTATGGCGGACGGCGACACCACGGCCGAGGTCCTCACCTCCTACGCCGACCTGCTCACCGCCTTCGAACTGCGCGGCGGCTACGACGCCGACGCCCGGGTCGAGCGCGCCCTGCACGGCCTGGGACTGCTCGGACTGCCCCGCGACCGCACCGTCGGCGACCTCTCCGGCGGCGAACAGGTCCGGCTCCGGCTGGCCGCGCTCCTGGCCTCCGCCCCCGAGGTGCTGCTCCTCGACGAGCCCACGAACCACCTCGACCACGCGGCCCTGAGCTGGCTGGAGGACCATCTCCGCGCCCGCCGCGGCATCACCGTCGCCGTCTCCCACGACCGGCAGTTCCTCGAACGCGTAGCCACGTCCTTGCTGGAGGTAGACGGCGACCTGCACCGCGCGGTCCGCTACGGCAACGGCTACGCCGGCTACCTCGCCGGGCGCGCCGCCGAACGGCAGCGCCGCGCCCAGGCCCACGCCGCGTGGTGCGCGGAGGTGGACAGGCTGCGGGAGTCCGCCGCCGTCACTGCCCGCCGGGTGGCTCCCGGCCGGGCGATGAAGGACGGCAACAAGATGGCCTACGACCGTGCGGCAGGCCGGGTACAGCAGTCCCTGGCGAGCAGGGTGCGCAACGCCGAGGAACGGCTGGGCCGGCTGGTGGCCCGGCCGGTGCCCGCGCCGGCCGAGCCGCTGCGGTTCACCGCCGTGCCGCGCACCGCCGGCACCGCCGGCACCGACGGCCCGCGCGGCGTGGTCCTCGCGGCGGACGGCGTGGCGGTCGCGGGGCGGCTCGCGCCGCTGGACCTGGCCGTGCCGGCCGACGGTCGGCTCCTGGTCACCGGCCCGAACGGAGCCGGCAAGAGCACCCTGCTGGGCGTCCTCGCCGGCACCGTCGCGCCCGACCGGGGCCACGTCGTACGGCGCGCCCGAACCGGACTGCTGGCCCAGCACACCGACACGGAAGAGCCCCGCCGATCGCTCCTCGAGGCCTTTGCCGCAGGCCGCCCCGGAACGCCCGAAGAACACACCGAGCAACTGCTGTCGCTCGGCTTGTTCGTCCCCGAACGGCTCACCGCTGCGGTCGCCACCCTGTCGGCCGGCCAGCGGCAGCGGCTGGCACTGGCCCGGCTGGTCACCGAACCGGCCGACGTACTCCTGCTCGACGAGCCGACCAACCACCTCTCGCCCGCACTGGCCGAGGAACTGGAGGAGGCGCTCGCCTCGTTCCCGGGTGCCGTGGTCGTGGTCAGCCACGACCGCCGGCTGTGCGCCCGCTGGCAGGGTGACCGCCTGGTCCTGCGCGCCCCCGAACCGGCCGCCGCAACAGCGGCGTAAGCCATCCCCAATCCCTCCGGAAAGGCCCCACTTGACCCCCCACACCCCCGCACGCCTGATCCACACCTACACCCTCCCCACCACAGGTTCCGGCCCCTACGCACTGACCACCGGCCCCGACGGCAACATCTGGTGCACCTTGGTGCACGCCGGACGCATCGCCCGCCTCACCCCGCACGGGCAGATCGACGAGTTCCCGCTCGACTCATCCGACTGCGGCCCGACCCTGATCACCTCCGGCCCCGACGGGGCCCTGTGGTTCACCCGGAACCGAGACCACCGCATCGGCCACATCACCACCGACGGCCAAGCCCGCTCCTACGCCCTGCCGGGCTCTGACCCCGGACCATTCGGCATCACCCCCGGGCCGGACGGCGCCCTCTGGTTCGCCACGCTGCACACCGCAACAGTCGGCCGCATCACCCGTGACGGCGAAATCACCGAGTACCCGCTGCCCAGCAGGGACTCCTACCCGTCCTTTCTCACCACCGCCCCCGACGGCGCGCTGTGGTGCACGCTCAACCAGGCGCACACCCTGGCGCGGATCACCGTGACCGGCGAGGTCAGCCTGTACCCGCTGCCCACGGTCGGCGCCGCGCCGGTCGGACTGGCGGCGGCGCCGGACGGAGCCCTGTGGTTCGCCCAGATCGGGAGCGGCAGCATCGGCCGACTGGACCCGCACGGCATCGAGTTCGCCGAGTACCCACTGCCGGACGCGCAGTGCCGGCCGCACGCGGTGGCGGTGGCACCGGACGGCTCGTGCTGGTTCACCGAATGGGCTACCGGCCGCATCGGCCGCGTCACCACGGACGGCCGGATCACCGAAATCCCCCTGCCGGACCCCGCCTGCGAACCGCACGGCCTCGCCTTCGGAGCCGACGGCACGCTCTACGTCGCCCAGGAGAGCGGCGACGTCACCCGCTGGGACGTCACGGCGGCCACGAACTGCTGAGCCACGACGACAACTTCGGGAATGACCACCGTGTGGGGCGCGGCGGGTGGCGCCCCGTTACGTCCTACTCCTCCGGGTCCCAGGCGCGGAGCAGGTCGATCAGCCCTGCGTCTCCGTCGATCTGCACGGAGTCCGCCGGGATGCGGTCGTAGATGAAGAGGACCGGCTCACTGGCCGTGCCCCGGACAGAGGCGCCGGCCGTGTCCGGGCCCTCGCCCGTAGCGGTTGTGGGCAGACGGGTGGGCCGTGCGCCATTGCCGTCGACCGTGACGCACCAGGAGTGGCCCTCGGCGGCGTGGAAGTCGAAGGCGGCGGGCTTGTGCGGCCAGGCGCTGGTCGTCGTAGGTGTGCACCGCGGTCTCCTGGACCCGGTGCCGGGCGACGCCACCGGAGTCCTGCGGCGACTGCGACCTACCCCACCACGTCCAGCAGCCGTGATCCGGGCCCGCCTCCCGCAGCGCGCTCAGCAGCAGCTGCGTCGATTCGGCCGACCAGGCCACCAGGGCCTCGCGCTCCCGCGGCGCAGCCACGGCGGCGCGCGCGGCAGCGGCCTCGGCCGGGGGAGCGTCGGCGGGCCCCGGGCCGACGATGGCGGCCCAGAAGCGGTCCCCTCCACCCAGGTGCTGGACCAGATCGAGCAGCGTCCACTCGGGGCAGGTCGGCACCTGCACGTCGAGGCTGGGCGCGGAGGCGACCGCGGCGCGGAAGGCGGTCGACCGTTCGTCGATCAGCCGCAGCAGGTCGGGGAATTCCCGATTGTTTTCCACTCCGGTTGTCCAGCACTGTGCTCCGGCGATCGGAGAGGGATTTTCATCGCCGACGAGGCGGGCCCGCGGCCGGGCCGCGGGCCTCGGATGACGTGGTGTCTTCACATTCGGCTTGGCGAAGGCCGGCGAACACCGCGGGGGTCGCCCAGCCGCGCAGGGCAGCGGGAATCGCCGATCGGAAGGCGGCCTCGGCCGTGTGGGCGTCGAGGGCCCCAGCCAGTTCGAGCGTCACCAGTCCGTGCAGGGTGACCCACAGCGAGAGGGCGATCGGCGTCGCTTCACCGGCGAGGACGGAACCCGTCACAGCCCGGTCGATCGCCGCGATGAGCGGCCGGATGGGGTCACGGGTGCCGACTGCGCCCGATGGATCGAAGGATTGCGTCCTTCCGAACAGCACCGTGTACAGGTGGCTGTGTCCGCATCCCCATAGCCGGTATGCGATGGCCAGGGCATAGAGGTCGGCGAGGGGATCCTCAGTGGTCGGCACCGCCGACAAGTCCTGGAACAGGCCGGCGACAGCCCCGTCGCGTACCGCTCCGATCAGTCCATCCTTGCCGCCGAACAGGGAGTACACCGCCGTCGTCGACGTGCCGGCGGCAGCCGCGACGGCGCGGACCGTCACCGACTCCCGCGAACCCGTCGCCAGCAACTCGGTCGCACATGCCACGAGGCGGTCTTTGACCACCTCGTCGTTCGTCCTCGGTCTGCCCATGACGAGAAGCCTACTCCTTCTGATAACGTCGTTTTGAAACAATGTTCTGAAACTTGGGGGGCTCGCCATGGCCACATCCGCCATACGTCTTGTCCGCTTCACCGGACGCTTACTGCTGGCGCTGACTGCCGTCGCGGCGCTGGTTGTTGTCTTTCTCGTGTTGATCGTCCTCACGGACGGGGCCGGCTCGGGACTCGCCGCTTGGCTGACGGCCCTCGGAGTTGCTTCTGTCGCCGCACTGTGGCGGAGCCGGCGTCGTGTCCGGGCGGGGCGACTCGTGCCGTTCGTGCCGGTGGTTCTCGCGGCGGCGTTGACGGCGACGGTCTGCGTTCCGACCGTTCCCACGACCCGTCAGTACCCGCCCGCCCTGCCCTTCGTGGCCACCGAGCACTGGAGCCTGGACACCGGCAGCAGGGTCGCCGTGTACCACTACCCGCCCGCAGACCCCGGCACCCGGCACCCGATCCCGCTCGTGTACCTCAACGGGGGACCGGTCCGCGGCATATCGGTACTCGACCACCGGTTCCTGCGACTCCTGGCAGGCCAGGGCTACGACGTCTACACCTACGAACAGGCCGGCGGCGGGCGCAGCGACCTGCTCCCCATGGACCAGTACGCGATCTCCAGATCGGTCCGTGATCTCAACGCCTTCATTCACCGTCTGGGCAAGGGCGAGGCTGACGTCCTCGGCTTCTCGTCAGGCGCGGTTGTGCTCACCCGCGCCCTGGCTGATCCTTCCGTCGCCGCACAGCTGCACCGGGCGATCATCGCCGAGCCCGGTCCGATGGACGCCCCCACATCGGGAATCACCGGGCACAAGGGACGCCCGTCCGCACGCGATCTCGCACCGAGCATGACCGGACCGCGATCAACGCGCACCCCCCGGTACGCCGTGGCATTCGGCCTCATGCGACTCGGACTCCTCGCCCCTGACACCGGACTGATCGGACAGGCCGAAGGCGACAACGCATTCACCGCCGCCGACCTCGGCAGCGACACCGCATCTGCCTACTGCGCGCGCGACGCGCATCGCATCCCGTCCGAAGACACGCCGCAGAACTTCTCCTTCAGCCCCGCTGCCAGCCTCCGCATCCAGCAGACGGTGAAGGACTCCTCCTCCATTGCCCCGCAGCTGAGCCGCTCGGAGACGCCCGCCATGCTGATGATCGCCGAGTGTTCTTCGCAGGTTCGCCAATGGGCGACCACCATCCTCGCCAACGACCCCGCCATTCAGCGCACGCAGTACATGCCCGGAGTCGGGCACCACATGTGGAACGGCCTGGACGACAACAACGACCGAGCCGCCGCCGTTGTCACCGCGTTCCTCCGAGGTGAACCGGAACCTCTGCCGAACTTCCCCACTCGCGAGGGGATCCCCACCTTCCTGCGTGATCGCAAGTGACGCCCGTGCAGCCCGCCACCGGCATGAGCCGGCGAAGCTCGGAGCTCGGCGTGCCGTTTTGGGCAGGGGCGGGTCAGCCGAGAGCAGGGCTCGCAAGATCAAGCACCAGCCGGTTCCCCCAGTCGTTGGTCAAGACGGCACGCATGCCTACGTAGCGCACCCTGACGAACGGGTTGGAGCGGAACATGACGGCGACCCACTGCAAAGAACGGCTGGCGTCGAGGCGGGCGAGGTAGCCGATGTTGCCCATCCCGCCGCCCCCGCCGGACATCCACCCGGATCCGTCCGGTAGCGGGCTCTCGAAACAGGTGTCCACCTCGTCGATGCCGTGCTCCTCAATGGCCTCGGCCACGTCGAACGGCCCTCCGATACGGAAAGGAATCGGCTGCCCGGCATCCGGGTGGTAAGCCCCCGGACCGTCGACATGCAATTCCAAGCCGGTGTCGTCCGGACGGTACAGCCCGTCGCGGAGCGGCATCTCCCCCGCCCGCCACAGCTCCTCGACCATCCCCATAGCCCATCCCACCGTCGATTGCTGAACGAGTTGGATCCGAAGTCTGGCCGCGCGCAAGGACAGAGAGCGCTCGGATGCGACGCCGAGGCCCGCTGGCTACCCCTGGCGGGATCGGCGCCGCCACCGGCCTGTGCTCAGCTCTCCAGGCTGCCGATTGCCTCGGCCAGCCACTTCTTCTCCTCGGTGCTGGTGGCGCGAGCGATGCGCAGCATGCCCTGCCGGAAGAGATCCGGCGCCTCCTCGGCCCGTACGGGCTCGCCGTCGCGGTAGAAGAAGCTCGCCGGGATGTCGAGGAAGGTCTGCCTGCGGCGCAGGACCGCGGCCTGCTCGGCACGGTCCGGGAGATGGTGCAGGAACGCGAGCAGGGTGAAGAAGCGCTGCCCATCGGTGATTTCGGCTTCCTTGGGGTGCCGCAACCGGGCCAGCAGTTCGGTGCGGCCCGCCTCGGTGAGGGACAGGATCCGGCGGGGCGCGGCACCGCTTCCAGGCTCGGTGCGCTGCTCGGCCAGACCCGCTTTCACCAGCCGGGAGATGGCCGGATAGAGCGCCCCGTCACTGACCGGGCGGATGTGGCCACTGAGGCCCTGGATACGGGCTTTCACCTCGTATCCGTGCAGGGACTCCTCGAAGAGGAAACCCAGAATCGACAGCTCCAGCATGCCCCGTGCCCCTTCCTGCGTCTGTCGGCGCGCTTGCCCGTCCCGCGCCGTCATGCTACCTCTTCTCGCTGTACCTCGATTAGAGGTACAGCGAAAAGAGGGGTGCAGTCATGGGGGCAGCAGAACACCGGCGCACGCTGGTGTCGCTCGCGTATCCGGTCTACTTCGAGCTTCTCGCGGGGGTCACGGCCGCGATCATCAACATGGTCTGGGTGGCACGGCTCGGCGCGGACGCCGTCGCCGCGGTGGCTGTCGCCACGAATGTCGAGAACCTGCTGCTCGGCGTCATCCTCGTCGCCGGCTCGGGCACGACGGTGCTCGTCGCGCGAGCCAGAGGAGCGGAGGATCCGGCAGCGATGCGCTCCGCCGTGCGCGGCGGGTGGGTCCTGTGGGCGCTCGTCACACCCTTGGTCGCCATCGGCGGATACCTGTGCCGTGAACCGCTCGCCCACCTCGTGCTCGGCGGCAGCGGCGGCGACTCGCTGCCCCTCACCACCGGCTATTTCTCGATCGCATTGCCGGGAATCGCGGTGTTCTTCGCCACCAACGTCGTCGACGGCATTCTCAAGGGCGCGGGCGACACCCGCACCCCGATGAAGCTCGCGATCCTCGCGAACGGACTGATCCTCGGGCTGGATCCCTTGTTCATCCTGGGGTTCGGCCTCGGGGTGCGTGGGGCGGCGATCGCCACCGTGCTGGGCCGGACGGTCGCGCTCATTTGCGGTTTCGTGGCGCTGCACCGCAACGGCGTACTGCGGCAGGCAGCCCACGCGGCCCCGAACCGGGCCGGTTCGCTGGGCGCCGATGCGCGCAGAACGGCGGCGACCGGGCTTCCCATGTCGGCCGACTTCGTCGCACGGATGGCGGGGGCGCTCGCACTCGTCGCCATCGTCGCCCGGATCGGCGTCAGCGAGGTCGCCGCATACGGGGTCGCGACGAAGGCGACGTACGTCGCGACGATGGCCTTCTACGCGGTACGCCAGGCTGCCGCCATTCGCACCGCCCACCTGCTCGGTACCGGACATGACGAGCGTCGGGCCATCGGACGACAGGTACTGCTCCTTGCCGGAACACTCGGACTCACGGCCATGCTCACGCTGCTCGCCGCCGGACCGTGGATCATGCTTGCCTTCGGCGGCGAGGGAGAGGTGGCCGAGGCGGGGGCACTCTATCTGCGCTGCCTGGGTCCGTACTTGGTGCTTCTCGCTTGCTTCATCGCGCTGGGCGGGGTGTTCGAGGGCAGCGGCGGCAGCCCGGCCCTCGCGCGGATCACCTCATGCGGCGTGGCACTCCAACTCGCGCTTGCGTACGGCCTGTCGGGTTCGGGGCTGCCCGGCATCTGCCTGGCCATGGCGCTGTCCATGGCGCTTCAGTGCGCAGCCATCGCCAGGATGTACCGGCGCACGGAACATCCCACAGCCACTGACCGCGACAGCAGTCGGCTGAAGACCTCCGTCACAGAGCCCGACAGAGGCCCTTCCCCCGACAAGCGACTTGCCTGATGGACTCTGGTTCGTCGGGCATGCCCTGTGGCCGGATTGCGACGTCGACCGGCATGCCCTCCAGTACGCCGCCGGGGTTCGTGCCGTGGTCGCCAAACCGGTGGGAACCGCGCCAATCATCGGCAACGGCTTTAAACCGCCGCAGAGTTATGCCCAAAAGGTGACTTTCTGTAGCTTGATCTTGTCGGATAGCAATGACACGGCGCCTGGCACGGCCTGCCGACCGTCGGCGGCGATCCCAGCGCGCTGAAAGGAACGTCTCGTGATCCGCACCCGTTACGCCGCCGCTCTGGCCACCTTGGCCCTTACCGCCCTCGCGATCACCGCGAGCCCCGCCTCGGCGGCACCCGGCGACACACTCAACATGTGCTCCAGCACGCTCACCCCGGACGGCTGGGTGGACGTCCAGTGGTGGAACAGCGGCGGCTGCGGCTCCGGCTTCACGCCCAACACCAAGCAGATCAAGGACCTCAGAGGCTACCCGGTCGGCACCCAGGTCAACGCCTGCGCGTCCACGTGGCCGCCCGCCGGCTGGACCATCACCAGCACCTACTACTCGAGCGGCTGCAGCTACTCAGCGGTCCCCAGCTTCAACCCCAACACCTGGACCCTGAAGCGCACCTCCTGACCTCGCGCCGGGCGCCGTAGTCGACCTCCGCGGGCGGCTGCGGCGCTCGGTGCTGTCGCGGGCCTCCTGGCTCCGGGCGGTGCGGGCCAGTTTCCTTTGATTCAGGGGTTTGGGCCGGGTTCGGCCACTCCGCAGAAGGGGGTATGTGTGGTCACGCGGCGTGAGATTCGGGGTCCCCGGTGGTGACCCGCCCCATAGGGCCCACGTCACATACGAACCGGGCTAGTAGCCTTCACACGGCGCGATTCCGCTTCCTCGTACCGTCTCTCACCTGCACGGATCCCTTCCGGTGTGCTTAGGCGGCGCCGGTCCCGGACTCCGGGGGTGCGTAGTAGGTGGGGTCGTTGCCAGGGGGCGGGGGCGTCTGTAGAACTGGATGAGTCGCCGGGCGGCACGGGTGCTTACCTCCGCCGCTGGTGAATCCCTCTCCTTTGCGTGAGTGGCTCACGCATGTCTTCGGCATGCCGCGACTGTCCTTGTTGTCTTCGGAAGGTCTGTCTGTGTCCAAGTCCGTCATCCGCCGTATCGCCGCTTCGAAGAAGACCCTCGCGGGTGCCGTCGTCGCCGTGGGTGTCGCCGGTTCCATGCTCGCCACGGTTCCCGCTCAGGCGGCCCCGACGAGCGCCAAGGCGATCGCCCAGCAGATGATCAAGGACCCGGCGCAGTTCGCGGCGTTCAACAACATCGTTTCCCGTGAGAGCGGCTGGAACCACACCGCCACGAACGCCTCCTCGGGCGCGTACGGCCTGGTGCAGGCCCTGCCGGCCTCGAAGATGGCCTCCGCGGGCGCCGACTGGAAGACCAACCCGGCCACCCAGATCAAGTGGGGCCTGGACTACATGAACTCCCGTTACGGCAGCCCCGTCGGTGCCTGGAACTTCTGGCAGACCCACCACTGGTACTAAGCCACCAGCGGACAGCAGCAGACGCAACGAAGACGCCCGGCCGGGACCATCCCGGCCGGGCGTCTTCGCGTACGCGGCCACCGAACCCAGCGTGAAGCGGCCCCTCCGGCACCGAACCCCGCCGCACCGGTCCCCTGAACGGGGCGGCGTTGCCCGTTGTCGACGTGGCGGGGCCCGACCGTGGATCGGTGAGGGTTCAGGCGGCCGGTTCCAATCGGACGCAGCACCGACCGGGCTCCGCTGTCAGGATCGCCTCGAGGCGATCCTCGCCGAGTCCGGCGAGGATGCCGTGCAGCAGGTGGAGGTTCATGCCGCAGACGGTCTGAGTGTGCTGCCGGGCCGAGCTTGGAAGGGGCAGTTGGCCAGGTCTATGGCGTCGCCCTCGCGCCGCGGCTCGAAGCCGTGCTGCTCCAGCGTCTCGACGATTCCCTCCGACGCGTCTCGGCCCAGTTGTTCGCCCAGTTCCTCGGCCTTGTGGTGGAGAACGGCCCGAACCGGATCCCCGGTGGCCTCCGATTCCTCCATCGCCTGCGCGAGCAGTCTCCCGGCCAGCTCGTACCGCCGGTCGGGCAGGCTGACGGCGATGTGCCGGTCCGAGCGCAGGTAGAGCTTGGCCGGCCTGCCTGCGCCGGGTCCCGTGCGTCCGGTGCGCCGCTCGTAGACGACGTCGAGCTTTCTATCGTTAATGAAGCTTGTTGATAGAAGGAGGGTGTCATGACAGCCTCGAACATCACGCCCGTCTCCCGCCGACGCACCGAGCTCTCCGAGCCGGACGCCAAGCGTTCTGGATCCTGCGCACCGGCTTCACGGCGGCCCCGTTCCTCTTCGGACTCGACAAGTTCACGAACCTGCTCGTCGACTGGCCGTCCTACCTCGCGCCCTGGATCGACGATGTCGTCCCCGGCAGCGCGCAGGCCGCCATGTATGCCGTCGGCGTGGTCGAGATCGTCGCGGGCATCGTCGTGGCCATCGCCCCGCGCTTCGGAGGCTGGCTGGTGGCCGGCTGGCTGGCAGGCATCATCGTCAACCTGCTGACCATCCCCGGCTACTACGACATCGCGCTGCGCGACTTCGGCCTGATGCTCGGTGCCGTCGCCCTGGCCCGCCTCGCTGAGCACTACCACCGCGAAGACCGCCGAAGCGCCCGACCTGTAGCGGCCCGGAGCAGGTGAACGCCGGAACGGCCAGAGGGGCGGCGAGCTCCACCGACTCGCGCGCCCGTTGGGGAGCCATTCATGCCTCGGGCTGCCGGGCCGCCCGCATGAGGAGCAGGGCGATGTCGTCCGTGCGGGGCGCGGTGTGTTGGGCGTGCCGCAGCAGGGTGTCGGCCACATCGTCCAGGTTCTGCATTCCGGACCCGTCGAGGTGCCGGGCAAGGCTCACGGTGGCCGCTTCGATGTCGGCGCCGGGTGTTTCGACCAGCCCGTCGGTGTAGAGGACCATGAGCGCGCCCGGCGGGAAGGAGATCTCACGCGTGGGGTACTCGGCGGATGGCTCGATGCCGAGCAGCAGTCCGGGTGGCACCTCCAGTACGTCGGTGGATCCGCCCGGGTACCGCAGCAGGGGCGGCGGATGGCCGGCGCTGGCGAGCCGGGCCCGTCCGTGCGCGAGGTCGATCTGGGCGATCAGGCAGCTGGTGAACAGGCCCGGGTCGAGGTCGGTCAGCAGACGGTTGGTCCGGGCGAGGAGTTCCGAGGGCGGTGCGCCGGCGGTGCCGTGGGCGTGGACGGCGGTGCGGACCTGACCCATCAGCGCGGCGGCGTTGACGTTGTGGCCCTGGACGTCGCCGATGGCAGCGAGGACTGTCGACGGGGTGGGTCGGATCAGGTCGTAGAAGTCGCCTCCGATGTCCATGCCGTGCCCGGCCGGCCGGTAGCGAGCGGTGACCTCCAGATTCGGGACGCCCGGCAGGGTGTGGGGGAGCAGGCCGGTCTGCAGGGTGTGGGCCAGGGCGTGCTTGGCGTCGTAGAGCCGGGCCCGGTCCAGTGCCTGGGCGATCAGCCCGGCCAGCGAGGTCAGCAGGGCCCGTTCCGCCGCCGGGAAGGGCCGGGGCCGGTCGTACGAGAGGACCAGCGAGCCCACCGGGTGGCCGGAGGCGGTCAGCGGCAGGAACGCCCAGGCGTTGCGTCCCTCTTGGCGCGGCGCGGTGGGGTGGGCGCGGCGGAACTCCTCGTAGCTGGGGAAGAAGACCGGGGCACCGGTGGCGAGCACCTGTGCGTTGGTGACGCTCGACGTCAGCGGCGCGCCGTCGAACCGTTCGATGAACCCGGGCTCGTAGCCGCGGTGGCCGATGATCCGCAGCCGTCCTTCCTCGACCGCCATGAGTACCAGGCCCTGCGGGCCGAGTGCCGGAACGATCTGATCGGCCAGCCGTTCCATCACGTCGCGGACACCGATGGCCTCGGCAAGGGCGGCGGCCAGGTGCGTCAGGTGGTAGAGACCCAGGGCGCCCACCGGCTCCTGCGCCACGTGCGACACCCGCGCCGCAGCCGGGGCGGGGGCGAGAGCGGCGGGGTCGGCCTTGCCGGAGGTGACCGATCTGGCGGGGGAGATGTGCAGGCTGATGCCGTGCTCGTCCGGATAGAGCTGGAAGAACAAGCGTACGTCAGGTGGGCGGACCGCGGTGAAGGCCGTCGGCTGGCGGGCCACCACGGCGGCCCGGTAGCGGTCCTCCACGAGGGGATCGCGCAGCCACGGCAGCACCTCCCAGGGGCGCCTGCCCAGGAGCTGGGACGCTTCGCTGCCGACCAGGTCGGCGCCTGCCGCGTTGATGAAGGTGATCTGGCCGTCGAGGTCCAGTGCGCAGCAGCCCAGGGGCATCCGTTCGGCGAAGTCGAGGGCGGCCGCCGCCCGGGCGGGATCCTCCTGCCGCCGCACCGGTGCCGGGAGGAGGCGCGGCTCACCTTCGGGCGGCCATTCCGCGCCACCCTCCACCGCGGCCTCCCGCAGACGCTGCCCCGCGTGGCGGGCGAAGGTGTCGATCGCCTCCCGCTCCCGCTCGCTGAGCCGCGGCGGGTGCCAGACCGGCCACAGGAGGACGATGCCGCCCCGCACCTCGTCGTCGCGGTCGGCGAGCGCAGTCGCGGCGAGGAGGAACTCGTACGGGAGTACCAGCCCCAGCCGCGGGTACCGGCGGGCGATCTCCTCCTGGCCGCCGCCCAGCCAGACGAGCCGCCGCTCGCGGATCGCGTCGGACACGGGAATGGCCTCGTCGAGGGAGACGCGTGCCCACGGAGCGGTGATGGGCGGGGGTACCCCCGCCACGAACCCGAGCCGCAGGACCCGCTCGCCCGACCCCAGCAGGTACACCATGCCCACAGAGGCGCCCGTCTCCTCCATGAGGGCGGCCAAGGGCCCGTCCAGCCGGTCTCGACCCCGGTCGGCCGTCCAGTCCGTCCCGCCCGTGTGCCGCACGATCGCTCACCCGACCTTTGGGCGAATATCGCCCATAAGAGGACGATAGGCCCGGGCCTCTGCAGTGGCATCACCCGGGCGGTCCGTATGGGGTGCCGGTGAAGACGGTGCGGAATGCTGTCGCGGGGCGGGGCGGGGCGGGGCGGCACCGGCAGCGGTCCCGCGGCCGGGCCAGGCGCTGATGGCAGGAACGGATCAGAAGATCACCATGGCACGACCCCGTTGTCGTCGAACATCTGGCCGGTAGGGCCGTCGTCCGGCAGAGCAGCCAACCGGATGGCGATCACCGCGCCCTGCTCAGGGGTCCGGGTACCGCTGAATCCATTGAGGTCGGTGGCCACGTAGCCGGGGCAGGCGTTGTTGATCAAGATGTTGGTGCCGCTCAGCTCCTTGGCGTACTGGATGGTCACGGCGTTGAGGTAGGTCTTCGTCGGCGCGTACGCCCCGCTGATCCCTCCCAGGTCGACACCGGGCGTGGTCTGCAGGGCCAGAGAGCCGACATGGCTGGACTGGTTGACGATCCGCGGGTGCGCCGAGCGGCGCAGCAGCGGCAGCATCGCGTTGGTGACCCGGATGACGCCGATGACGTTGGTCTCCACCAGCCGCCGCACGGTCGCGAGGTCGAGGGTCGTAGGCTCTTCGGGCCAATCACCCGCAGTGCCTGCGTTGTTGACCAGTACGTCGAGGCGTCCCGCCCGCTCCTCGATCAGCTGCGCCGCCGCCGTGACGCTCTCGTCATCGGTCACGTCCAAGGGCACGCCGAACGCGTCGGCACCTGCCGCGCGCAGTTTCGCCACGGCGTTCTTCCTGCGCTGCTCGTCTCGGGCGCCGACACCGACGCTCCAGCCCAATGCGCCGAGCCCGGCAGCGATCTCGTAGCCGATTCCCTTGTTCGCGCCGGTGACCAGCGCGATCTTCTTCTCACTCATGACAGCGAGCATGGCTGTGCTTCGACCAGGCACCAACACCATCTCGGTCATGCAGCAATGCCTGAGCGACATCGATCGACCGTCCGCCGAAGTTACTGTGCACGCATGGAAATACGCGAGCTGCGCTACTTCGTCGCCATCGCCGAGGAGCTGCACTTCGGCAGGGCCGCCCAGCGCCTGGAGATGGCCCAGCCGCCGCTGTCCCGCGCGATCGCCCGACTCGAACGACAGCTCGGGGTCACGCTGCTGGAGCGCACCAGCCGCAAGGTCACGCTCACCGAGGCCGGAGCCGTGCTGCTGTCCGAGGGGCGCGCGATCGTCGGCGCGGTAGCCGCAGCTGAGCGGCGTACCCAGCAGGCTGCGCAAAGGAGCCCCCGCCTCGCCCTCGCCGTCAAATCCGGCACGGCAGGGGAGTTGTTGGCCGCACTGCTCGATGCCTACCGTGCGGAGCCCGGCGCGGCCACCGTCGATCTGTTGCTCTGTGAGGCGCATCAGCAGCAGAAATTGCTGCAGGACGGGCAAGCCGACGTGGCCCTGCTGCACTTGCCGTTCGATTCGACGGTCGGGCTCGACACCGAAACCCTGTACACCGAGGGCCAGGTGGCGGTCCTGCCCGCCTCTCACCCACTTGCCGCCCGCTCTCAGCTCCGGGTGGCCGAGGTCACCGCATTGGCGGAACTCCCGATGGCTCGCTGGCCCGGTCCTGACGGCAGCTACCCGAAGGGACCAGGGCCAGAGGTACGGAACCTGACGCAGCTCTTCCAGCTGATCGCGCTCGGCCGTACCACCGTGATCATCCCCGAGTCCGCCGGCACCGACCTGCGCCGCGATCTCGCCGCCGCGCCGGTCCTGGATGCTCCGCCCGTGACAACGGTGCTCGCCTGGCCTTCGCAGAGCCGACTTCGCGCCGTCGCCGACCTGATCCGCGTAGCAACGCGTTCTGATCCCATGGTTTGACCGAATGCCGGCCACATCTGAGGTTTCGATGCTCAGGATCTGTGCTCTCGGCGGTTTGGTGGTCCCCGATGGTGAACTCGTCGGCCCGTTCCGCATGTCGGTAGCGTGCTCGGACCGGCAGGGTTACGACCATGTCGAGAGATCCGTTGCTGGTCAGAACCCGGGGGATGTGGGAAGGGCTGGCCCGGGTGCCGGTGTCCTTCGCCCCGGTAGGTGGGGTGAGCGTCGTCGTCTCGCCGGAATCAGGGTTGAGCCCGGCGGGCTGGGTCGGCGTGGTGACTCTGGGAGGGTCGGCGATCGTGACCGCGCCGAGCGCGATTACGGCTGCGATCATTCGGGACGCGCTGGCGATGCTGCCGGTGGAGGCGGTCGCGGATCCCGACGCGCTCCGCGAGGTCCTGCCGGTGGCTCGGGTCCTCGGTCCGGCGGCACTGTCGTACGTGTCCCCAGCGGGCTTCCGCCCTGCAGGGCCTGGTGCGCCGGCGGTGGAACAACTACCGAGTGGTCATCCGGACCTTCGCAAGCTGGAGAAGCTGGCAAGCCGTGAAGACGCGGGCGAGGCCGCTCTGGACGAGATCACCTCTCCCGCCTTCGTGGTCCGCGAGCGCGGTCAGGTAGTTGCCGTTGCCGGATACCGGGCTTGGCCGGGCTGGACCGCCCACATCAGTGTGCTGACCGCGCCGGAGTCGCGGGGGCAAGGACTGGCCCGGTTGACGGGCTCGGCGGCGGTGGCACACGCGCTCGCGGCAGAACGGCTGCCGCAGTGGCGTGCCCGCGTGGCGGCCTCCCGGCGTGTCGCGGCATCACTGGGGTTCGAGGAACTGGGTTCGCAACTCAGCATCGAGATCGCCTAGGAGAAGGACTTGGCCGAGACGTCGGTTCGTCCACGAGCCGACAGCGAACAGAAGGCAATCCGCCCGAGTGGGGGCGGGGCCCGTACCGCCACGACGGGCGGCGGAAGGGCCGTGGTGTTCACTGCTGGCAGCGCCCGAAGGTCACTACGTAGGTTCCGGCCTGGCTCGCGCCGGCCCCGGCCGGGTCCGCCGCGCCCGGCTGTGCCCAGGCACCGATCTCTCGCATCGACGGGTCGAGGATGATCTGGCGGTGGCCCCACGTGCTGACGTTCATCCACCAGTTGACCGCGGCGTTCGGGGTCCCCGAGCCGCCCCAGCCGGTGTACGTGATCTCGGCGACGGCCCATGACCTGGGGTTCGGGCAGTAGCCCGCGGCCTTGATCCGGCTCAGCGGTGTCGAACCGGTCTGCGGGTTGCGGTGCGAATCCTTGCCCGGGCCCCACCACTTCAGCTGCACGGCGGCGGCGGAGTGCTGCTGCGCCGCAGTCGTCAGGGCCTGGTTCGTGGTGAGGGCCGGCAGCCCCCTCTGCGTGCGCTGGGCGTTGATGAGGCAGATCAACGCATTTCGGACGGCACTGTCGTTGCTGCTGCTCGGGGCTCGGGCAGCGGCCGCCATGTCGCACGCGACGGCCGTCGCCGGTGCTGCCGAGACCGGGATCAGTGCGGCCGACAGGACTCCGGCGACAGCGAGGCTCCGTGCGGTTTTGGTGAGCGAAGCGTGCCTGCTCAAGGAGGTCCACCTCCCGTGAATACGAACAGTGGTTTCCAGCAGTGGAGGCGCCACGTCGCTCACGTCGCGGCACGTGGCATGGCCCGCCGCTACGGCTTCTCCTCCAGGCTGCCAGCCGCCGCGCCGACTCGCCATCCGGGCCCCGGGCCCCGGGCGGGAACGTGGGGATCTGACGAACAGCCAGTCGGCCCCGGCCTGAGCCGTTGCCGCAGCAGCCCCCGGACGAGCAGCTCAGGTTGAGGCTGCCGGGCCGGACGGCGGCCAGGTTGTCAGTCCCCCTTGTTAGGGTCACGCACTCCGTGATCCAAAAGGGAGAGGGAGCCCCTGATGAGCGACAATGACGTGCGGAAGCTCGGCGTCCGTATCTACGACCAATGGACGGCGATGTGGAACGGCGATGTGCACCTCGCCGAAGAGATCATGGCTCCGGAGTTCACCCTGCGCTATGCACAGGCGGGTACGGAGGCATTTGACGATGCCCGCACTCCGGCGCAGCTCGCCGACATCATCGCGGCCTGGCGCCAGAGCCGCCGCGAGCTCCGCTTCGCGGCCGAGGGCGTGGCGGTAGTGGACCTGGCACTGGTCGGCGGCGTACCGGCCGGATTGGTGGCCCGCCCCTATCTCGCGAGCTACACGACCGAGGAGGGCCAGACCGTCGCCAGGAGCGGGACCGACACCCTCAGGGTCTCCAACGGCTTCATAAGCGAGGTCTGGTCGGTTTCCTCCGGTGTCGGCGGTCGAACCTTCTACCGCTAGACCTCTCCGTTTGACCAGTTGCGGGACCAGATGAGGGCCGCGACGAGCTGGGGTGCGGCCTGGCAGGCGAGGGGAGAGTTCCTCGGTTCGTGTGGCCAGGCCGCGCCACTGGTCGGGCTTGAGGCGGTTGATGCAGCGTTCGACGTTGTTCCGCACTTTGCACTGGCCGGATACGAAGAACGCCCGGCCCGCTGTCCACGACGATCACGACCCGCCGCCTGCTCCGGAAGCCGACGCGGGCATCAAAGGCGGTCATCAGGGGCGCAGACCGGCTTGCCTGAGCGCCACCCGGGACAGGTCACCGATGACCTGTTCGTCTGCTCGGCGCCAGGCATCGGCGAGCCCACCTGGCGGAACGGGGACCGCGGCGAGGTCTCGTACCGGCCCGGTCAGGGCACGCAGGGCGAGGAGATCAGCACTGCCGGGAGTGTCGAGAAGGCCTCGGACCAGAGCACTGCGCCGGATCCAGCGCACGCGCGGGGGAAGCCAGAGTGCCAGCACGAACGCCACCGAGGTGACGATCAGAGCGAATGCGGTGAGGTTGGCCACACGGCCCACCACGTCCTGCATCGACTGCCCGGCATCGGAGAGCCCGTTGCTGGCCTCGGCGGCGGATTGCAGCGGCTTCTTCAGGATGCCCCCGACCAGCGGCACGTTCGAGGCGGCATCCCCCGCATCGCCGAGGCCGGAGGCAAGACTGCCGCCCGCGTCCTCTACCTTCCGCCCCGGCTCGGCCAGCAGCATGATCCCATCGTGGACGGCCAGCGCGAACCTCACCGAGGCAATCACCAGGACCACGGCGATCAAGTCGGCGAGCACCTGTCGGCAACGACGTGCTCGGGTCTGGGCGTAAAGGCGCATCGGCGTGCTCCTGTTCCGGCGACATCAACGGACAAGACCGGTCTCCAACCGGGTGAGGCACGACAGCCGTGACAGCAGGCCACGGCCCACCGCTCGACCGTACGCGGCACCCGCCTGGTCCAGGCGTCTTCACATGCCGACGGCACCGGCACGTTCACACCGGCCCGGGCCGTGCCTCCACGGCCGGCGGCACACGGGGTTCGTCGGATGGTCGGATCATGGCGGCGTGGACAGGTCCGCTCGTAGGACACGGTCGAAGCGGATGGCTGGAGGTCCCGCTCCTCGGCAGGCGAGGGGAGAGCGAGCAGAGCAAGATGGACGTGTCCGGACCTGTCAAGCCGAGAAAGCCGTGGTCCTGATGCCCGATGAAGGCACAGCGCTCAGCGGCAAGCGGCAACTGGTGCAGGCGGCAGCCACTGTCGCGCTCACCGCTTGCGCGCTGTTGCCGGCCAACGATTTCGCGCTGGCCGCGATGCGGGCCCACGCCACCACGACGGTTGCGGGCCCGGCCGCGGCAGCATCCCCGGCTCAGACCAAGTACGACCGGATCTCCACTCAGACGCTCGACGACATCGTGAACGGCAACTTCACCGCGGCCACGGCCCACTTTGATACGACGGTACGTAAACTGCTGCCCCCAGACGCCCTCGCGTCGGCCTGGGAGACCTACCAGGACGGGTTCGGACGCTACAAGTCACACGGGGATCCCAAGGACCTCGCATTCGGCGAGTTCACCGTGGTCAACGTGCCGTTGCGCATGGAACGCCAGCCCGGGGAGTTCCGTCTGACCTTCCACAAGGACGGCAGCATCGCCGGCCTGTTCTTCCTCGGGACAGGAACGCCGATCGTAGGCCAGCCTGCAAGCGTGCCGGCTCCGCCCCGGGGCGCCACGACAACGGCCAGCGCCAGAACATCCGGCAGCTCCGGCCACACGAAACCGGTCAGGTGATACCCGCCGGCCCCGGCGGCCGGTACCCTTCGTGCGCCGCCTACGAGGCCGGGCACCGCGCGGCTGCGGCGGCCCGGGGTGCGATTCGCATCCGCAGGCCGTCCCACAGCACGGTCTCCGCGGGCAGGACCAGCAGCCCTGCCTCCCCGTCGGCCCAAGCCGCGTCGATCCGCCGTACCTGGACGGCGGCGCCACCCGCGCCGGCCATGTAGACGGTGGGGTCGACCTCCCAGCCGTGCTCGGCGAGCCACGCCTCCAGCCGGATCATGTCCGACTGTGTCGCCCCGCGCGGCCACTCGTACCGGTTCTCGCTGTCCATGTCCGTCCCCCCGTTGTGGTCGATACCCGACACGCCGCCGATCCTGCCATCCGGCACCGACAGCGGCCGTGCAATTTCGGTGCGGCCGCCCCCCGCCCCCCGCGCCTCCGCGACGCAACGGGGCCGGAGCCCGCCTGGGACGGGAAGACCTGGACCAGTCGGCCGGCCACGTGGCGGCCCTCGCCGCATCCGCCGTGGCTCCCAGGGCGAGGCCGGTCGTTCGGGACCCGGAGGCGGTCGAACCGGGCGGCGCAGGGGCGCCGGCGAGCGAACCGGTGGTCACGCGGAGTACGAGGTCGAGTGCAGACAGCTGTCGGTCCGGGCCGACCCCGGCTCGCTGCGCCGACATCCGGGGGCGATCTACCATGAAAGACAAGGTCTTCTTGATCTCCGCACCTGCCCACGGCGAAACGGTAGGGAGGCCGGCATGGAATTCGGGATCGGACCCGGGGGAGTGGACGGCTCACGCTATCTGCCGATCTCCGAGCACGGCCTGATCGGTGATCTTCGCACCGCCGCGCTCGTCGGGACCAATGGCACGATCGACTGGTACTGCTGCCCGCGCTTCGACGCACCGAGCGTGTTCGCGTCCATCCTCGACGCCGACCGGGGCGGATCGTGGGAGCTGGCCGCCGAGGTGCCGACGCGTACGCGGCAGTTCTACTTCCCCGACACCAACGTGCTGATCACGCGGTTCTACGCCGCCGACGGGGTGGCGGAGATCCAGGACTTCATGCCGGTCGTCGACGAGTCGCGCGAGGCGGCCCGGCACCGGCTGATCCGGCGGGTGATATGCGTGCGGGGAACCCTCCCGTTCGGAGCGCGGATAGCTCCCCGCTTCGGCTACGGCGCCGAAGCGCACACCGTACGCGTGCAGGCCCACGAGGCCGTCTTCGAGTCCCCGTCGATCTCACTGGCGCTGTCCTCCACCGCGCCGCTCGAAACCGACGGCACCGACGTGTGGTCGCACTTCAAGCTCCTCGAAGGCGAGTCCGTGGTGTTCGCCCTCGACCAGATCGGCGACGACATCCGCCCGCGGGCCTGTCCGCACGCCGAGGCGGAGGTGCAGTTCGAGGCGACGGTCCGGTTCTGGCGCCACTGGCTGGGCCGCTCGCGCTACCGCGGCCGGTGGCGGGAGATGGTGCACCGCTCCGCGCTGGTGCTGAAGCTGCTCACCTACGTACCGACCGGTGCGATCGTGGCCGCGCCCACGACCAGCCTGCCCGAACGGATCGGTGGTGAGCGCAACTGGGACTACCGCTACGTGTGGGTCCGCGACGCCGCCTTCTGCATCTACGCCATGCTCCGTCTGGGCTTCACCTCCGAGGCCGAGGCGTTCATGGGCTTCCTGTCCGACAGGGGCATCCTGCGCGGCGTCGGCCCCACCGGTCCGCTGCAGATCATGTACGGCATCGACGGGCGCACTGACCTGCCCGAATCCGAGCTGTCCCACCTGGAGGGGCACCTTGGATCCGCCCCGGTGCGGGTGGGGAACGCCGCCACCAAGCAGCTCCAACTGGACATCTACGGAGCGCTGATCGATTCCATCTACCTGTACGACAAGTGGGGGCAGCCCATCAGCAGCGATCACTGGGACGAGGTCGGCGCCGTGGTGGAGTGGCTCTGCGACCACTGGGACCAGCCCGACGAGGGAGTCTGGGAGACGCGGGGCGGCCGGAAGAACTTCGTCTACTCGCGGCTGATGTGCTGGGTGGCGATCGAACGGGCCATCCGGATGGCCAACCGGCGCGGCCTGCCGGCCGATCTTCCCCGCTGGCAGCAGAGCCGGGACGCGATCTACCGGCAGATCATGCGGGAGGGCTGGTCGGCCGAGCGCGGGGCGTTCGCCCAAGGGTTGGGCGACGACGTACTCGACGCGTCCGTGCTGATGATGCCGATGGCCAAGTTCATCTCGCCCACCGACCCCAAGTGGCTGTCGACCTTGGACGCGCTCACCACGGATCTGGTCTCCGACTCGCTGGTCTACCGCTACGACCCGGAGGCCAGCCCGGACGGCGTGCGGGGTTCCGAGGGCACGTTCTCGATCTGCTCCTTCTGGTACGTCGAGGCGCTCGCCCGCGCCGGACGGCTGGAGGAGGCCCGGCTGGCCTTCGAGAAGATGCTCACCTATGGCAACCACCTCGGCCTCTACGCCGAGGAGATCGGCCGGACCGGAGAACAACTCGGCAACTTCCCGCAGGCGTTCACCCACCTCTCACTGATCAGCGCCGCCTTCAACCTCGACCGCGCCCTCGGCTGAGCCCCACGGCCGACCTTGCCGCCCGTGCTGAGTCGTGCGCGAGTGCTGGAGGGGGTCATTGGCGGCTGACCGTACGGGTCACCCCCGCGACGATCGTCGTCGCCAGGATCCAGCCGGTGATGATCAAGACGTACGACAGCCACTGGTGCCAGCCGTCAGGGGCGAACGCCGACTCCTGGCCGAAGTTGATGACCGGGAGGAGCAGGTCGAGGGTGTAGAAGACGGGGTTGAAGCCAGGGGCCTCGTCCGCCTTGACGGGGCGTGGGTGGTGCAGGCCGTACGCGATCGATCCGATGGCCATCAGGGACAGCAGCCAGGCAGCGGCGCGCACCGGGCGGAAGCCGTAGCCGACGGTGGCGTCCTGGACGTACCCCCACAGCCGTCCGTACCAGGTGAGCGTGGTGCGTCGGCGGCGCTGCTTGGCGAGTTGGACGAGCCGGGCCGCGTCGTCGTCGCCGACGTGGCGGTAGGCCGCCATCAACTGCTCGTATCCGTGTGGTTCGTACCGGTCGCCGTCCCGCTCCAGCATCGGCAGGCGGCGCTCGGCCGGCTCGTGCGGGGTGAGTACGGTGTACGTGAGATTGGTGAGATACACTTGGTCCGGCAGCATCTCCGGTTCAAGGGCCAGGATCTCTATCTGAGAGCGCCGGAGATTCAGGGCTCCCTCGATACGATCGCCACCGCGCAGCCATAGTTCACCGAGTACACAACTGCTCGCCCGCAGTGCCGTGTCTCCCGGATGCGACAAGTGGGCGTGGAGCAGGTCGAGACGGCCCGATATGCGCGAGCCTCGGAGCTCGATCCGGCCCCGTGCACGTATGCGCCGCGCCCGTACGTGGGCGCCCACGTTGAGGTTCTGCGCGTCCAGCGCGGTGCCATCGGGCTGGTGGAACTCGGCCTCCTGGACGTTGATCCGCCCGGCGACGGAGGCGCCGGTGAGCCGTACCTGCCCGTGCGCGCGCATCTCCGGCGCCCACAGGTCGCCCCCGATCACCGCCTGGTTGAGCTGCAGTACCGGCTCGGAGTCGTCCGGCGCCGTGAACTCCGCCCGCTCCATGAACAGCGCCCCGGAGATCTGTGCCCCGCCGAGCCGTACCGGCCCCCGCGTACGGCAGTCCGTCATCCGCAGCACCCCCTCGACGCGCAAGGTCTCCGAGGTCAGGCCCGGCAGTACGGACCAGCTCAGATCGAGCTGGCGCAGCTGGGCACCGTACAGGTCCGGGACGCCGTCGAACCGGCAGTGGCTCAGCCGGATGGCGGCGTCGACGGTGGCGTGCTTCAGGTCCAGTACGCCGGTGATCCGCGCCCCCGTGATCTCGAGCGCGGCGATCTCCCCCTCCTCCTGTGGAGCCTTGAGCAGTAGCGCCCGCAGTACACGCGCCCGTACGGTCCGCTCGGCGCCCCAGGTGTTGCCGCGCGCCGGATTCTCGTTCTCGGCGGCACCGAAGTCCACGGACTCGCCTCGCGGAAAGGCCCGCCATATACGTAACTCGGCCGGTGTCAGATCGTTGGTCTCGCTCACGCAGGGACTCTGACGTGCTGCGTTGGGCCTGTCAACTGCCGCACGGAGCAAGCCGTCATGGTGTCCGACATCCGTCCGCGTCCGTAAGGTCTTGGCCTGTGAGTCACGCCTGCTCCTCCTTGTAGAGGACGAGGTGCTCGTGGAAGAGCACACCGTCGCGGATGTCGCCGGTTGCGGTGAAGCCGGTGTCGTCGACGTAGTCGATGTGGCTGCCGGTGACCGTGTAGCGGCCGGTGTAGGCACTGCTGCGGTTGCCGCGTGCCTCGTCGTAGCGGCCGTCGGCACGGAGCTCCTGCCGGATCTGACCGTCTCCGGTCACCCACATCCCGACCACGTTCGCGTCACCAGCCCTTCGCCCGGCGGTTTCCTCCGGCGGGCTCGATTGGTTCCTCACCATGTGTTCCTCCTCGTTCGCGGGTACTGATCACCAGCCTGGGCGGCCCCGGGGGAAGGGAGCCAGGACGGGTCGTGCCTGGGTATGGGGCACCCAGGTACGCGGGTGTGGAGCGCCATAGTCTGAAGGGGTGACCAGCAACGATCTCGGAGATTTCCTACGCGCCCACCGCGCACGCCTGAGACCCGACGACGTCGGGCTCGCCTCATACGGCGCCCGCCGGGTGGCGGGGCTGCGACGCGAGGAGGTCGCCGTCCTGGCCGGCATGAACAGCGACTACTACGCCCGCCTGGAACAGGGCCGCGAGCGCAGTCCTTCCCCGCAGATCCTCGAGGCCATCAGCAGCGCGCTGCGGATGGATGACGAAGCGCGGGAGCACATGTTCCGGCTGGCAGGCACCGCCCCTGACGGTGAGCGGCCGCAGCCTAGGGAGACGGTCAATCCTGCGCTGCGGCAGCTGCTGGACGGATACCCGAACGCCGCGGCGTTCGTCCTGAACCCGGCCACCGACTTCCTGGCCTCGAACGCTCTGGCCGACGCACTGTTCGCGCCGTTCGAGAACGTGGGCAACCTGGCCCGCATGACCTTCCTCGACCCGGCCGCCCGGAGCTTCTTCACGCAGTGGGGGCGGGCGGCCGAGGCAGTGGTCGCCGGACTGCGTCACGCCACGGGCCTCGACCCGCACTATCGGCGGCTGCACGACCTCGTCGACTCCCTGACCGGGGCGAGCGAGGAGTTCGCAGCCCTGTGGTCCTCGCACACCGTGTACGGGAAGACCCGTGACGGCAAGGAACTCCTCCACCCCGACGTCGGGCCTCTCGCGCTCACCTTCCAGACCTTTGACGTCCGCGGAGCGACGGGCCAGCAGTTGGTGATCTACCACGCCGAACCGGGAAGCCCCAGCGATCAGGCGCTGTCCCTGCTCGGCAGCCTCCACGCCACACACCACCAGGAGTCCGCCGCGGAGCAGTAGGGCAAGCCCGGCGGCGCCGCGCAGGATGGTGCTGCCGAAGCGCTGGCCGGTGAGGGCGCCGACCAGTTGCGGGCCTGCACGCGTAGAGGACGACGGCCGTGTCGCGCGTGTGCGGGGCAGTGGCCGTGTAGACGGCGACGAATCCGGGCGTCAAGGTCACGGTGGCCGCGTACAGGGCTACCAGCTGGCCCCACTCTGGACATTCATGGGAAACAGCGGCAGCGTCACCCTCTCGCCCATCCCGCTCGTCGACCTGCTGCGCAGATCGACGTGATCGTTCCGCGGAAAGGGAGCCGTGCTGTCTGCGGCAGGGCTGACACCATGCGGTGTCATGACAGATGACAGCACCCATGCGTTTCAGGCGGGCCAGACGGGACTGATCGTCCGGATCCCGGAGGCGGAGCCGGCCGTCCGCGGGTGGCGTGAACGGCTCGACCCCTCAGCCCGGGCCGGGGTCCCAGCCCACGTCACCGTGCTCTTCCCGTTCCTCGACGAGAGCCGAATAGACGCGCTCGTCTACTCCGCTCTCGCGGACGTGCTGGGCAGCCATCCGGCCTTTGACCTGCGGTTCGAGAGATGCGGACGGTTTCCGGAAGTGCTCCATCTCGTCCCCGGGCCTGACACGCAGTTGCGGCAGCTCACCGAGGCGATCGCTGATCGTTGGCCTGAGGCTCCGCCGTATGGCGGCCGATTCGCCGAGATCGTGCCGCACCTGACCATCGCTCAAGGTCAGGAAGACGCCGTCTTGGAGGAGATCGAGGCCGAGCTCGCCGTCAGGCTCCCGTTTACGTCTCACGTCTCGTCGGTTGAACTCATGGTGTACGACGGCACGAAGTGGCAGGAACGGGCGTCGTTCGCGCTTGGAGAACGTCTTGGTCCAGCCGCCGAACGATCCGTTCGAGGCGATGGCCACGTCGGCTTCCTGCCAAGTAGCCCAGCAGCGGATTGCCGGTGATCACGGCGAGATGGGTGAAGGGCAGCGCCCCCTGCGGGCCGACGGCAAGATGAGCCGTGCCGCAGGAGGAGCGCGCCGTCGAGGCCAAGAAGGGGCCGGCGGGGGTCAGGCCGCGGGAGTGTTGAGCACGTACTCGCGGGAGGCGTGGACCTGCTCGCGCAGGGCGGCCAGGTCCACATCGAGGACCTGGCCGTTCCACTTGCGGGGCTCGCCGTTGATGAGGACAGCGCTGATGTTGCGGGCGTCCGAGCCCAACACGACGGTGCCGATCGGGTCGTTGAGCGGCATGTTGTTGAGGTCCTCGGCCTGGATCACCAGCAGGTCGGCCTTCTTGCCCGGGGTGAGCGAGCCGGTAACGCCTGCCAGCCCGTTGGTGCGGGCGCCCTGGAGGGTGGCGAAGTCCAGTACGTCGTGGGTGGTGATGCGAACCGGCTGCTGGTCGGTGCGGTAGACGGCGTTGACCGCCCGCATCCGCTGGATGGCGTGCAGGGCCCGCATCTGCGTGAACATGTCGCTGACCAGCGCCACCTCGACGTCGATGCTCAGACCGGGCCGGACCCCGACCGCCAGGGCCTCGTCGATCGCGGGGATCGCGGTCTCCAGCCCGATCTGGGCGTCCGAGGTCGGGGCCAGGGCGATGGTCGTGCCGCTCTCCGCGATCGCCTTCCACGCCGCCTCGGTCAGACCGGTGGCGTGGATGAGGGTGAGGTCCGCGCCGAGAAGGCCGTCCTTCTCCCACCCCCCTATGGCCTGGGAGGAGGAGGTGCCGAAGACGGCGTCGACGCTCACACCGATGCCCAGGTCCTTGGCTGTGCGGGCGAGTTCGGTGCCGTAGGCGAGGGTGGGTCCGGCGATCTCGTCGGTGGCCAGGGCGGCCAGGCGCAGGCTCAGCAGCTGGTCGTCGCTGGCGAAGTACTTCTCCTTGAGGCGGGCCAGGTCGCCGGGCCACTGCTTGTCCCAGTCACCGAAGTGCGGGCCCATGGAGGCGTGCACGCCGCGAACGCCGGCGTCGATGAGGCCCAGGACGGCGGCGTCGGAATGCTCGGGAGTACGGGAGTTGTGGGAGAAATCGAGCATGCACGTGATGCCGCTGTCGATCGCCGTCAGGGCGGCCAGCTTGGTGCCGACGTACATGTCTTCGGGCCGGTAGACGGTGGCGTAGCCGGCGAGGGTGGACATCACATAAGCGCCGAGGTCATCGACGTCCGGCATGATCCGGCGGAGCTGGGTCTCCCAGGCGTGCCGGTGCGTGTCGACGAAGCCCGGCGTGAGGACGGTGCCGGAGGCCTCGACGACCACAGCGCCGTCCCGGTTCAGGTCAGAACCGATCGCGGCGATGATCTCGCCCTCGACGAGCAGATCGGCGCCGTGAAGGACACCGAGGCCGGGGTCCATGGTGACGATGGTCGCGCCGGTGAACAGGATGCGCCGCTTCGGGTCGGCGGACCGGCGCTGAAGCCGTTCGAGTACGGCAGGGCTGGTGGTGTCGGTGGGAAGCAAGGGGAGGTCCTGTCCTTCATGCCAGCGCGGTGGGCCGGTACGGGGTGGGTGACGACCCCAGCCTCGGCCCATCCGACAGCGGCAACCAGGCCGCCGTTAGCCCCGGTACAGCGCACCCAGGCTCACCGCTCGATCCGAAGTCTGTGGAGGTGGAGGACACGGGAACGGTCAGAGACTCGCGCCCCGACATCAGCCCGTGTCAGGAGCAGCGCCAGTGCTCCTGATACCCCCATCGGCAGCGCGCTGCAGTCGATCGAGAGCCCCAGCCACCGGCCCGGACAGGGGTTCGGCTCGGCTTTCCCGGATTCGGATTCGGATTCGGTCAATCTGCTGCTGCTTTGGCTGGTATGGCCCGACTGATGCCCTTTCAGGGAAATCTGACCGAAGATCATCCCACTTCCCGCGCTCCGTCCCTTCATGATTCCTTACGGGCGCCCACCCGGGCCGCCACGGGCGGCACGCAGCCGTCGGCAGCAGTGTGGGAGGGCGGAAATGACACACGTACTGGTCGAACGCGACGACGTACTCCAGGCCACGGCTGCCGCCCTGGCCCAGGCACGCACCGGGAGGGGCAGCTGGCTGATGCTGGCCGCGCCGCCCGGCCGGGGCCGCACCGCCACGCTCGACGCCGTCGTCCGCCGGGCAAGCGCCGACGACGGCATACGGGTGCTGTCGGCGCGCTGCGCACCCGAGGAGACGGCCTTCCCCTTCGCCCTCGTACGCCAGGTCTTCCCGACCGCCGACGGCATACCCTTCAGCGACCTCGCCGCCGAGCAGGAGCAACAGGTCTTCCACCAGCTGCTGGACCTGCTTTCCCGGACCGCCGAGGCCCGTCCCGTGCTGCTGGCCGTCGACGACCTGCACTGCGCGGACCCGGTGTCACGCCGCTGGACCGGGTACCTGGCGCGCCGGATCGCCCGGCTTCCGGTCCTCCTGCTGGCCACCGAATGCCGTGAGCACGCCGACGTCACCTGGCTGCCCCGGACCACGGGCGCGTGCCACCCGCTTCCCCCGCTCGGGCCGGACGCCGTCACGCAGCTCGCGCGCGATCGCGGGCTGGCCCCCGAGCGGCATGCGATGTGCCGGGACGCGACCGGAGGCAACCCGGCCCTCGTACAGGCGCTCCTCGCCGACCTCGCCGACCTCGCCGACCTCGCCGACCTCGCCGACCTCGCCGACTCCACCGGCCCCACTGCCCTCGCTTCTCCGTCCGACCCCACCGATCCCGGAGCCGGCCGGCCCCCGCACCACCCGGACGGCGCCCCGCTCACCCGCTACCGCGACGCGCTCGCGCGCTGGATCCGACACCGTGCCGACGACGAAACCCGTCACACGGGCCTTGCCCTCGCCGCCACCGCCCAGTGTTCTCCCGCCACAGGGTCCGCCCTGCTCCAGGAGGCACTGGCGTTGTGCCCCGCCCGTCACGCGGCCGCGCCGAGCGCTCCGCGGCTGGCCCGGCTGCTCTCCCATCCGCTCGCCCTGGAAGCCGTACTGGAGGCCGCCGACCCCGCCGAACTGGCCGTCCTGCACACCCACGCCGCCCGGCTGCTCCACGACCGCGGCGCTCCCGCCGCGACCGTCGCCGCCCGGCTGCTGCACCTGGACCGCCCGTGCGAGGCATGGATGGCCCGCTGCCTCGAGGATGCGGCCGACGAGGCCGTGCGGGCCGGGCGTATCGGAGAAGCCGCGGGTCTGCTGCGCCACGCCCTGCGCGCGCAGCCGCCACTGGCCCGGCACCGGCACGCCGACCTCACCCTGCGCTTGGGATCACTCGAGTTCCCGCACAGCGCGGAGGCCGGCATCCGCAGGCTCCGCGCGGGCCTCGACCTGCACCCCGACGGCCACGAGCGCGCCGCCGCCGCACCCGCCCTCGGCGCGGCCCTCGCCGCCAGCGGCCGTACGGACAGCGCGCTGAGCGTCCTGCACCGGGCGAGCAGCGGCACGGACGACGGCGAGCTCGTGCACATCCTGCGGACCGTCGCCGCCCTCATCTCCTCGCACGACGCGGTCGCCTGGCGCAATGCCGTGGCAGGCCTGCGCGCCCTCGGACCCGCCGCCCCGGCCACCGTCGAACCGCTGGTCTGCGGTCTGATCACCGAGTACGAGACCGGTGCCGGGCTCCTCTCCGCAGCCGAGGTCCTCGCCCGGATCCGGCCCCGGCTCGCCGCGGCACCGGTCCACCCGCTGCTGCGCACCGCCTGGATGGGCAGCGCTGCCACCCTGCTGCAGTGGGCGGACCAGCTGCAGGACGCCCGGACCCTTGCCGAGCAGGGACTGCCCATGCCGCCCGCATCGCCGGACCTGACCGACGCGGGCCTGCAATGCCTGCTGAGCGCCCGGGCGGAAGCCACGCTCTGGGCCGGCGACTTCCGGCGTGTCATCGCGGAGAACACACTCCTGGCGCACACCTGCACCGGACGCGGCATCCGCGCGCCCCACCTGGTCTCGATGGTGGCGCTCGCCCGGTACGAACTCGGGCAGCGCGACCAGGCCTGGCAGCTCCTCTCCGCACCCGACGCGACCACCGCGGACAGTTCCTGGGAGTGGAACGAACTGCGCTACGCACGCGCCCTGCTCCACGGCTACGAAGGACGCTGGCAGGCCGCCCTCGACGACTACCTCGCCTGCGGTACCGGCCAGAGCGCTCGCGACTTCGTCAGCCCCGTGGCCACACCGTGGCGCTCCGGCGCGGCCCTCGTTCTGGCCCGCCTCGGCCGGGCGGCCCGGGCCCGAGAGCTGGCGGAAGAGGAACTGCACCACGCGCGCCGCTGGGGAACCCCTCGTACGGTCGGCAGGGCACTCCGGGCCCACGCCGCGGCCGTCGGCGGCCGACGGGGCCTGGACTCGCTCGTCGAGGCGGCCGCCCTACTGGATGAAGCACCCGCCCCGGTGGAACGCATCGAGACCCTGATCGACCTCGGCCGAGCACGCATCGAGGCGGGTCTCGGCCGCAGGGGCCGCGACGATCTGCGCGCCGCCGAGGCCGAGGCGGTCCGCCTGCTGTCCCCGACGGGTGCCGACGACGGCCCGGAGGACCACGTCGGGCAAGGCCCGGACGACCGCCTCGGGCAAGGCTCGGGCAACGGCGGCCCCGACCCGGCAGCACCACCGACGGGCCGGCTCTTGCGGGCTGCTCGGGCGGCGCTGCGCTCCGCGAACGCCCGTACCACGACGCGGGCCCGGTCCGGCCCGAGCGCACTGACCGGAGCGGAACGACGGGTCGTCGACCTCGCCGCCCTGGGCCACACGAACGCACAGATCGGCGAGGCGCTCCACCTGACCCGGCGCACGGTGGAGTCTCACCTCACCAGCAGCTACCGGAAATTGAACGTGACCCGCCGCACCCAGCTCGCGGTCGGCCTGGCCGAAACGGACATCACCGGGGGAGGGCCACCGGGCTGACCACGAGAACGAGGGGAGCGTCGTGTTCGTGGTCTTCCACGATGTGTGCGGACACCGCCGCCGGACAGAGTGGGCACCGCGCCGGTCCGGCCCCCACGGACCGGCGCCACCTCCATCCGACCGGCGCCGTCGCACCCTCAACGGGGCCGCGTACGAAAGGCACTGAGCATGATCTCCACGATGCGCACGTCCGCCCGTTCGGCCCTGGTCGCCCTGATCGCGGTCGCGGGGACGACCCTCCCCGCGACCGCCGCCGAGGCCCGCCCCGCCACCGTTCCCACTGCGCAGACCGCCTCGGATCTGGGGGCCCTGCTGGCCCCCAACGAGCTGTGGCAGCTGCGCAAGCGGGGCAGCCGCTACGAGATCGCCAACGCCCACAGCGGCATGTGTCTGAAGGTGAAGGGCGCCTCGAACGACAACGGGGCCCCGGTGGTTCAGGCCGAATGCGGCACCGCGAGCGAGCAGTTGTGGAAGTCGGAGGTCACCGACGGCGGTACGTTCATCCAGCTGCGCAACGCCAACTCCGGCAAGTGCCTCGACATCTCCGGGGGTTCGGCGCGCAAGGGCGCCAAGATCATCCAGTGGGACTGCAGCGGCGGCCTGAACCAGAAGTGGTGGGACACGGACGGCATCGACGGCAACCCCGGCTACTGGATCAGTGGTACCACCCCGAGCGGTGCCCCCGCCTGGATGTGCCTGGACATGCCCGGTGCCAGCACCTCCTCCGGCACGCAGGCAGCCGTATGGGAGTGCGTCTAGGCTCCCGACGCCCCCGCCTGCCCGGCCGGGGAGGGCAGGACGTGGGCAAGTGGCGCCGAGGGCTGCGAGCCTGTGAAATCCGCGCTCCGGCGAACGGCGCGACCCTGTGACCGAGCACCAGGCCTGTCCCATGAGTACGGGACTTGTCGTGCTGTGTGGTGAAGCCGGGTTCCGGCGCGCCGATGAGTCTGCGGGCACCCGCAGGTCTATCTCTTGACGGAGACAACCGACTCATCGGGAGTAAGCCATGGGCCTCATCCACATCGAGCTGTTCGCGACCCTCGACCTCGTCGGGCAGGCGCCCGGCGGCCCCGACGAGGACCCGGTGGGGTTCCCGTTCGGCGGCTGGCAGGCGCCCCTGCTGGACGAGGTCGCCGGGGCACAGGTCGGTGCCGCGTACGAAGGCACGGACGCCCTCCTGCTCGGCCGACGGACGTACGACATCTTCGCCGCCTACTGGCCTCACCAGGAGGGAGGCGAGGACAACGAGATCGCCACGCTCTTCAACCGCGTCCCGAAGTACGTGGCCTCTCGCGGCAGGCCCGACCTCTCGTGGGCCGGGTCCACGCAGCTCGGCCCGGACCTGGCCGACGCGGTGCGCGAGATCCGTGACCGCCACGAGCACGTGAAGGTCGTCGGGAGCCTGAACCTCGTGCAGACCCTCCTGCGCGAGAAGCTCTTCGACCGTCTCGACCTCTGGCTGCACCCGATCGTGCTCGGTGTCGGGAAGAAGGTGTTCGACGATGGCGCGGTGCCTACGAACGTCACCCTCCTCGCACCCCCGGCAGCCAGCCCGAAGGGCACCGTGTACCTGCGCTACGGGCTCGCCGACGGCACGCCCGCGACGGGGGACATGAGCGCACCCGATCGCGGTGTCGGAAGCGACGACTGAAGCCGCCCCGCGCCTGGCGGGTGCGTGTACGGCGATGGCCGGGACCGGTCTCCCCGGTACCGGCCGTTGCATTCCATCGCGTTCGCCCCGGACCCGTACGAGTGGTCGTACGGACGGAATGCCGTGGTAAGGGAGTGTCGTCGTCCCGCCCCACCCACCCGGCTCGATCATGTCGTGCCATGGCACCTCGTGAACTGCGCTGGACATGGGCTTCGTGGCGCCCCTGGATCTTCGGGATGGCGACGGCTGCGCTGCTGGCGTCGACCCCTTCGTACGCTGCGGCGACAGAGCCGTTCCCGAACAAGGCTCCGGTCAGCGGCGGCGGCGCGGGCGCCGTGTGCCCACCGGGTTACGGCGGCTGGGTGACCCCCCACAGCGATCTGGCCTTCCGTAGCGGCCCTTGCCGCCCCCCGCACCACTGCCCCGACGGTTCGCCCGGCTGCGACGGTCCCGGCCTGCCCGTCACCGGTGCGGTCACCGTGATCAAGGAGGACCAGAACACGGGCAACCCGCTGGCCGGCGCCGTCTTCCAGATGTGGGAGGAGACCAACCGCATCCCGGGTCTCCAGACCACCGGCGCCGAGCCGGACACCGACATCGGCGGCCCCTGCACCACCGGGGCCAACGGTGTGTGCTCCCGTACCGTGGAACTCGGCACGTACTACTGGGTGGAGACTCAGGCTCCGCCCGGGTACGAACTGCCGATCAATCCGGTGTTCGGCCCGCTGTCGCTGTGGGAAGAGAACGTCGAGGAGGGCGTGACGGTCATTGCCGAGAACACGCCGGAATCCGATGCGCTCAAAGCCCGTCACGTCGTCCGGACCGGCCCACCGACCCTCGGTGCAAGCCACACCACGCACGAGGCAATTGCCTTCCCGTCCTCGCCGGACGAGAAGCGCACCGCGGCGGCGTAGCCGGGCACTTTCACGGGCCCGGGGGCAGCACCCAGGGAGCGAAGCGTTGGCCAGGTGCCACGTCCTCGCGCCAGTAGCGGCCTGATCCCGATCTGCAACAACAGCAACACACGAGGCCGTGTCAGGCTCCCGGTTGGACCGGGCCGATGACGGTGCCGGAGGCCACCTCGAAGCGGCCTGCGGCGACGGAGGTGCCCGGGATCTCGCCGCCCGGGGCACGGAGGGTGAACGACGCCTCGTCCGCCGGAGTGCCGTGACCCTGGTTGGGGACCTGGATGTCGAAGTGGACGGGTCGGCCCGGCCCGAACGTCACGACGGCGGTCTGGTCGCCGTACCGGCCGGCCGTGACACCGAGCGTCGCTCCGTGGTGCGCGAAGGCCACGCCGGTCGGGGAACCGGCCAGCCTGCACGCCGCGAACCCCTTCGGCGCGGTCAGTGTGACGCGGAAGTGGATGTGCCCGGAACTGGCCTGGTCCTGTGCGATCTTCGCGAGATGGTTGGCCGGCCGACAGGCCGACGGGGCGCCGCCGCCTGGTGTCGCTGCCCGCGCGGTGCCCGCGCTCGCGACGGCCGTCAGAGCGACGGCGGCGACGACGGCGACGATGGCGGACGTGCGGTTCGTTCGCATGCTGGACTCTCCCTGCCTTGCCCGACCGGTTCCGCGAGCCATTCCCACGGAACCACGGGTCGGCAGGATTCCTGCCCGACACTCCTCAGTCGTAATGTCCCGAAACGTCAAAGGAGCATCGGCTTTGTCAGGGGGTGCGCCGGGCGCGGACCATGGACTGCGGGTCCGTTCACTTGACGGGGACGGCGTCCTTCGCGGAGGTGTGCCAGTTGGTGACGATCGGGCGGTCGACCGTGATGGTGCCGACCGGCAGGGAAACCGGGTCGGGGTCGTTGTTGCCGACGGCGACGATGATGCTGTCCAGTTCCTTGCCGCCGTTCTCCCCGGTGGTCTTCGGGTTCACCCCGGCGTAGGCGGCGGTGCTCCCGCTCAGCTTGATCTGCTTGCCGACGGACTGCTCCGCGGGGCCCGCCTCGGTGCCGTCGGAGCCGAACGCCACGGTCGGCAGCGCGGCGGGCAGATAGCAGGTGATCCCGGGCTTCGCCTTCGCGGTGATCAGGATGTATCCGCCGGCCTGGCTCTCGGACTTGGTGCTCCAGGCGATGTCGCCTGCGCCGCAGGTCTGCCCCACCGGCTTCCGCTCGCCGTCGCCGGTGTCGGCGCCGGAACCGGATCCGTCCGCGGTTCCCTTGCCCGTCGCCTCGGCGCCCTTGCCATTGCCCTGGTTGCCGCCCGCCGTCGCCGAGCCGGACGGAGTACCCGTACCCGTCTTGTCGGCCGGAGCGGCGGAGGGAGAGCTCTGCGCGGCGCCGGTGTCCTTGGCCGCGTCCGAGTCCTGGCACGCCGTCAGCAGCACTGCACCGCCGATGAGGGCTGCGGAGACGAGAAAGGCCTTGCGACGGTTGCCTAACATGACAGAGCCCCTTGGTGTTCAGTGGTCGTGGCCGAAGCGGTTTCGGCTCCTTGGTGCTTACTTGATCACTATGAGGGAGCGGTGGGCCGAGGGGATGCCGACGTCTTCGTTCCAGGACACCGCTGTGGCAGAGCGGTGACATGATCACGAAACGCCGGCGCCCGGCGACGGTCCACTGCCGCCGAGCAGGCGGTCCACGAGGAGTTCGGGGTAGCCGGAGGCCGGCGGGTCGATGCCGAAGATCGCCCGTAGGTAGAGCGGAGCGATGAGCTGGTCGAGGATCTGGTCGAGGGGCGGTGGGTTCTCGCCGCGGGCTGCGGCCCGGTCGCGGATGCGCTCGATGGAGTGGATGCGGCGCTCGAAGTGCTGCGTGCGTTCCCCCTGGGCCTTGGCGCTGCCCGGCATGGACAGGGCAACGGCTCGCACGAGGAGCCGGCCTTCGGGCTTGCGGATGGAGGCGACCCCCGCTTCGGCCCACGCCGTCAGGTCGCCGCGCAGGGTGCCGGTGTCCGCCAGCGGCCAGTCCCGTTCGAGCCGGGTGACGACCACGTCGGCCAGGAGCGCCTCACGGCTGCCCCACCGCCGGTAGACGCTGGTGTGGTTCACCCCGGCACGCTGGGCGATCGCGGGGATGGTGAGGTCGCTGCCCTCGGGGTCGGACAGCAGGTCGACGACCGCCTGGTGGACGGCGGAGCGGACCTGTTCGGGGCTCTTGCGGATGCGCGGGGTCGGTTGTTTCGAAGTCACGCCAACATCGTAAGCACATTTATTTGCTTTGCGGCGCATGGAGGTCTACAGTCCTGCCGTACGCACAGATCTGTGCTTAAGGAGGGTGTGATGAAGCAGCTGCTGTTCCCCGACAACCCCCAGTTCTGGTACGAGACCCTGCGCTCGATGAGCCACATCGCCTACGGCGGAGCGGACTTCGGCGAGGTCGTGGCCACCAGCGAGCGCATCAAGGAAGGCGACTACGACAGCTGGCACCAGGAGTGGCTCGCCACCGCAGACCGCGTCTCCGCCGAGGCCCAGAGGGCCCTGGCCGCCGGCCACACGATCAGCGCCCGGGACGGGTTCCTGCGCGCCTCGAACTACTACCGGTCGGCCGAGTTCTTCCTGCACGGCCACCCGTGCGACCCCCGCCACGACCACGCCTACGACCGCAGCGTGGCCTGCTTCCGAGCGGCGGCGGCACTGTTCACCCCCGTCATCGAGCCGGTCCGCATCCCCTACGAGGACACCACCCTGCCCGGCTACCTCTACCGGGCCGACGACTCCGGCACTCCCCGCCCGACCCTGATCATGCACGGCGGCTTCGACGGCACCGCCGAGGAACTCCACTTCAGCGGCGCACTGGCCGCCGTCGAACGCGGCTACACCGTCCTGACCTTCGACGGCCCCGGACAGCCCGGCCCCCGCCACCACCAGGGCCTGGTCTTCCGCCCCGACTGGGAGAACGTCATCACCCCCGTCGTCGACTTCGCCGAAACCCTGCCCGAGGTCGACAACAGCCGCATCGCACTCCTCGGGAGCAGCATGGGCGGCGTACTCGCCCCCAGAGCCGCCGCCTTCGAGCACCGCCTCGCCGCCCTGATCGCCGTCGACGGCGTCTACGACCTCGGCCAGATATCCACCCGCAACATCCCCGGCGACCGGGGCCAGGCCGAACGGCTCCTGCGCTCGGACTCCGCCCCCGAACTCGACGCGAACTTCGAAGAGATCATGTCCAAGGACGCCACCGCCCGGTGGGCCATCAACCACGGCATGTACGTCATGGGCGTGGACACCCCCCGGGGCTTCAGCGCCTCCTACCTCGACTACACCCTCGACGGCGGCATCGCCGAACGGATCCAGTGCCCCACCCTCGTGTGCGACGCCGCCGAGGACGAGTTCTTCAAGGGCCAGCCCGAGCAGCTCTACGAGCACCTCACCTGCCCCAAGACCCTCATGGTGTTCACAGCCGAAGAGGGCGCCGGCGCGCACTGCCACCCCGGCGCCATGCGCCTCGCCCTCGCCCGCATCTACGACTGGCTCGACACCACCCTCACCACCGCAGTCTGAACGGCCGGCCACCGTCGGCACACCACGACCAGCCACTCCCGGTCCGTACGGACCGCCTCACACCCTCAAGGAACCCCGATGAACCGCACCGGTATCGCAGCTGCTCTGGGCGACCTGCTCTTCAACCGCGACATATCCCTGGAGGAGGCCGCCGACCGCCACTTCACCCCCGCGTACCGCCAGCGCACCGACGGCGAGTGGGCCGACCGCGCCGAGTTCCTCGACCACATCAGCCACCTGCGCACCATCGTCGCCGGCGGCACGGTCGAGGTCCACGACGAGCTCTACGACGGCACCAAGTACGCCGATCGCCACACCTGCCACATCACCAAGAAGGACGGCACCACCGTCACCATGGAGGTCTACGTCTTCGCCGACCTCGCCCCCGACGGCCGCTTCGACCGCATCGAGGAAACCACCCTCATGCTCAGCGGCACCGACGCCGACCGCAACATCGGAAGCGCCCGCTGACGACCCGCTCTCGTGGAGGACCTTCAGGACCTGCTGAGGTGCTGGAGCGGCGTTCGGGTCGGGCCGCTCCGGCCTCACGGACATCAGTCCCAGAGGGAGACCGCCAGGACCAGGGCGATGACCGGGATCAGCAGCCACGGCTCGGCCAGGACCAGGAGCCCGCTGAAGACCAGGGAGAAGTACGCCAGTGCTTTGGCGACGCGGCGCCGGGCCTTGCTCTTCCGGCCCTTGTTCTTCTTCGAGCCCTTGTGGTGCGGCGCCTCCGCCTCCGCGCCGGAGACCACCTCAAAGGTCTGCGTGTCGATGTCGATGTCGGTGTCGATTGCGGTTTCGGGCTTCATGTCGATGTTCGTCATGACGCTCAGCTTCGTCGCGGGTACACCGCTGTCGCGTCGGTGAAGCCCACCTATCTAGGTGAAGACCACCGACGCGTACGTAGAGCCGCCACGGTGAAGGTTGGTCCATGAACGCTTACACGGATCGCGCGGAGATCGTTTTGTGGGTACGGCATGAGGACGGCCGGTGGTCGGCCAGGACGGTCTGGGTGGTGGTGCTCAACGGACTCAACGGACTCAACGGGCGCTACGGGCAGGCGTATGTCCGCTCGGCCTTCGGCCGGCGCAGTGCCTGGTACCTCCGGGTACTGCGGGGTGCGGACACAGCGGTGGAGGTGGCCGGGGTCCGGATGCCCGTCACCCTCCGGCCGGTGGACGACCTCGAACTCGTCGAGCGCGTCTCCGGTGCCTACCGGGCCAAGTACGGTTCGAGCTGGCCCGGCCCGGTGGAGTCGATGAACGGGCCCGAGGCCGCGGCCACCACCATGTGGCTAACGGATATCGGGCAGGTCACGCAGCTGTCTGCGTGAGGTGAGCCCGAGCTTGCGGAAGATGTTGCGCAGGTGCGCGTCGACCGTCCGCGGACTGAGGAACAGCTTCGCCGCCACCTCCTTGGAAGTGGCGCCGTCCGCGACCAGGCGCGCGATGTGCACCTCCTGCATCGTCAGCTGGTCCGATGCCTTCGACGTGCGGCTGCGGGCCTGCTCGCCCGTGGCACGGAGTTCGCCCGCGGCGCGCTCGGCGAACGCCTCCAGGCCGAGATCGGACAGCACCTCGTGCGCCGCCCGCAGCTCGGACCGGGCGTCACGCCGTCGGCCCTGGCGGCGCAGCCACTCCCCGTACAGCAGCTGTGCGCGGGCGCGGTAGACGATCAGCGCGCTGTCGTCGAGCAGGCCGATCGCCTCCTCGTACGCGGATTCGTCCTCGGTCACCAGAGCCCGCGCATAGGCCTCGACGCCAAGGCCCCACGCATGCCGGCCCGCCTGCGTGCGCTCCTGGAGGGACGCGAAGGCCGCGGCGGCGACCTCGCTCTCACCGCATCGCACCGCCGCCTCGACCAGCTCGGGCAGGGCGAGGCTCGACGTGCCGACGGCGCCGTACTCGACCGCTTGCTTCGCCGCCTTCAGTGCGGCCGGGTAGTCGGCAAGGCCGTTGCCGAGCACGGCCGTCGCCCACTGCACGCTCAGGGTCATCCGATGATCCACCGACGCGAACAGTTCGGCGGCCTCCTCGCGCCGCCCGCGCAACGCGGCCAGGTGGAGGCGCGGGTAGACCAGCGGTGCCGCGCCGGTGGCGTCGGCGATCGCCTCCTCCTCGGAGATCAGCTCCATCGCGGTGCCGAAGTCGCCGGCGTGCGCGGTCGCGGCGGCCTGCATGGCCAGTCCGATGGGCAGGGCGTGGAAGGAACCCGACTCCCGGCCGGCCGCGACGGCACGGGTGGCGATGCCGTACATGGTGTCGCGGTTCCACAGTTCGGTGGCCACCATGAACCCCAGTGACGGCCGTCTGGCCCACACCTCGTGGCCGGCGTCGCCGACGACCGGCCTCAGGATCTCCCCGGCCGCCCGGTGCCCGTCGCCGACCAGGCTGGTGAGGCCGGCCAGGACCGCCGCCGCGCCGGCCACCGGCCCGCCCGCCACCGGCCCGCCCGTCGGCGGAGCCTGCCTGACGGCGTCCACCACGTGGTCGAGGCCGCCGAGCAGGACGCCCATCTCGATGGCGTCCAGATAGCACTCCCGTGACCAGGCGGGGTTGGTGGCCGCCAGCCGGGCGGCGGCCCGCAGGAGGTACTTCGTGGGGCCTTCGTCTCCGCGGCGACGGACGAACGACAGCCTGCCGCGGAGCAGGTCGGCCCTGGCGTCCTGGCCCGGATCGTCGGTCGCCACGGTGGTGAGCAGTTCGGCCGCCGTGTCGAAGTCGCCCACCGAGAGCTTGGCCTCTACCGCGGCGAGGACCCGCTCGGTGCGTTGGACCGGACCGATCGTGAGCGCGGCCGAGCGTTCGAGGAAGGCCGCCGCCGCCGCGACGCCGCCCCGTTCGCGGGCGCGTGTGGCGGAGGCTTCGAGCTCGGCGGCGACCTGCTCGTCCGGACCGGCACTGGCCTGGGCGCGATGCCAGGCCCGCCGGTCGGGGTCGGTGACCGGGTCGGTCACGGCGGCCAGCGCCTCGTGCGCCCTGCGCCGCTCCTCCGGCGCCGCGGCGCGGTAGGCGGCCGAGCGGGCGAGGGGGTGGCTGAACCGGATCCGGGTGCCGAACTCGACCAGCGGCGCGGACTCCGCGGCGGCGGCCGCGTCGATGCCCAGGAGTTCGGCCGCGCGCCACAGCAGGCCGGGGTCGCCGATCGGGTCGGCGGCGGCGACCGTCACCAGCAGCCGGGCCGCCGGCGGCAGGAGTTCCAGCCGGGAACGGAAGCTCTGCTCGATCACTGCGGGTACCGAGTCGGGCTGGGCGAATCCGCCCGCCATCCCGGCAAGTCCGGCGGTCCTGGGAAGTTCCACCAGCGCGAGCGGATTGCCGCGCGCCTCGGCCAGGATGCGGTCCCGCACCCGCTCGTCCAGCGGGGCGCGGATCGCCGCGGCCAGCAGCGCGCGCGCATCCTTTTCGCCGAGCCCCTGAAGCGAACGGCTGGGCAGCTCGTCCAGCTCGGGCAGGCGGCTCGGCTCGCGCACCGCGAACACGAGGGCGATCGACTCGGCCGAGACCCGGCGGGCCAGGAAGGCCAGCGCCTTGGCCGACGCCTGATCCAGCCACTGTGCGTCGTCGACGACGCACAGGAGCGGGCGTTCCCGCACGGTCTCCACCAGGAGTCCCAGCGACGCGACGCCGACCAGGAACGGATCGGGTGTGCCGGTGTCGAGGCCGAAAGCGATCTCCAGCGCCTTGCGGTGCGGCGCGGGCAACGCCGTCAGCCCGTCGGTGACGGGCGCGAGCAACTGGTGCAGCGCGGCGAACGGCAGCTCCGTCTCGAATTCCGCGCCGGACGCCCGCATGACGAGGAACCCGGCCGCGGCCTCGTCCAGGTGGCGCAGCAGCACGCTCTTGCCGATGCCCGCCTCACCGCGCAGGACCAGGGCGCCGCCCCGGCTCTCCCGCGCCGCTTGAAGCAGGGCATCGAGCCGTCGTATCTCGTCCTGACGGCCGACCAGCGCATCCGTGTGTGTCTCGGGCATGGTCGAAAACCTATGCGGTCATGGGCCTTAGGGGAATCCGAGGCCGACCGGCGTCACCTAAGTGCCTACCGCGGGCGGTCGTATAGGCGATGACTACCGACGCGAGCGGGAGGCTCCCGCTGCGAGTGTCGAGACATGACCCGCACCGCACCGCAACGGACGACAACCGGCTGGACACCGCTGGTGGTTCTGGCCACGGCCCAGTTCCTGGTCGTACTGAGCACGTCGATCGTGAACGTCGCCCTGCCGCAGATCCGGGCCGGGCTCGAACTGTCGGACACGGGCCAGGCATGGACGGTCAACGCCTATGTACTGGCCTTCGGCGCCCTGTTGCTGCCGGGCGGGCGGGCCGGCGACGTATACGGCCTCCGTCGCGTGTTCCTGCTCGGCACCGGCCTGTTCGCCCTCTCCTCCCTGGGCGCCGCTCTGGCGCCCACGGCGATCGCGCTGATCGCCTGCAGGGCGGTGATGGGAATCGGGGCCGCGCTGCTGGCGCCCACGGCGCTCGCCCTGGTGCTGACGCTCTACTCCGGCAAGGAGCACCGTGGCACCGCACTCGGTGTGTGGGGCGCGGTCTCCGGGGCCGGCGGGGCGGCGGGCGTGCTGCTGAGCGGGCTGCTCACCAGCGTGTTCGGCTGGCGCGCGGTGTTCGTCGTGATGGTGCCCTTCGCCCTGGCGGTGTTGGTGGCCACCGTGTGGCTGGTCGGCGCGGACCGCCCACGCGGCGGAAGCCTGGACGTCCCGGGCACGGTGACGGTGACGGCGGGGCTGGTCGCGCTCACCTACGGCCTGTCAGGGTCTTGGCCGCTGGCCGTGCTCGGTCTGGCGCTGCTCGCCCTGTTCGTCGTGCTCCAGCGCCGGGGCGCCGAGCCGCTGCTGCCGGCGCGGATGAGGGTGGTGGCGGTGCCCAACGTGCTGATGGCCCTGCTGGGCGCGGTCTGGCTCGGACTGTTCTACTTCCTGCCCCTCTACCAGCAGCACGCCCTCGGCTACTCGCCCCTGGAGGCCGGGCTGACCCAGCTTCCCCTCGCCCTCATGATCACCCTCGCTTCGTGGGTCACGGGCAAGGTCTCCGGCCGTCACGTGCTCCCCGTGGGCCTGCTGGTCCTCGCGGCCGGACTGGCCTGGCTGTCCAGGACTCCGGCCGACGGCACCTTCCCCGTGGACCTGATCGGTCCGATGCTCCTCATCGGCACCGGGCTGGGGGTGGCCTTCGTACGGCTCACCGCGATGTCTTCCACGGGCGTCCCGGCCGCCGACAACGGCCTGGCCGGCGGGCTGGTCAACGCCGCCCGGCAGATCGGCGGAGCCGTCGGCCTGTCCTTCCTGACCCTGCTCCCCTCCACCGGCGCGGCATTCCTGGCCTGCGCCGCCCTGACTCTGCTCATCTCCGCTCTCTCGACTCTCTCCACCCGAAAGGCCTGATCATGACCCTGGACAAGCCGTACGTCACCGGCCACTTCACCCCCGTCACCGACGAGATCACCGGCCGCGAACTGAAGGTGCGCGGCACCCTCCCGCCCGAGCTGAACGGCCGCTACTTCCGCAACGGCCACAACCCCAAGCCGGGCATCACCCCCACCCACTGGTTCCGCGGCGAAGGAATGATCCACGGCATCCGCCTCAAGGACGGCCGGGCCGAGTGGTACCGCAACCGCTGGGTGCGCACCCCCTTCCTCGACGGCGTGCCGTTCACCGGAACCGAGCTCGAAGTCAGCGCCGCCGCAACCAACATCATCTTCCACGGGGGCCGCTACCTGGCCCTGCAGGAAGCCAACCTGCCCTGGGAGGTCAGCGCCGACCTCGACACCATCGGCGTCCACGACTTCGGCGGCAAACTCACCAGCGCGATGACCGCCCACCCCAAGGAAGACCCGGAGACCGGCGAGCTGCACTTCTTCAGCTACAGCCCCTTCCCGCCGCACCTGACCTACTACGTGGCCGACGCCTCCGGCGACATCGTCAGGTCGCAGATCGTCGACGGCGCCGGCCCGTCGCTCATGCACGACTTCGCCATCACCCGCGAGCACGTCGTCTTCATCGACTCGCCGGTGGTCTTCGATCACGCCGAGCAGTCCGGCATTCCCTACCGCTGGCACGACGACGTCCCGCTGCGCATCGGCGTGATGCCCCGCGCCGGGGGCAAGACCACCTGGTTCGAGGTGCCCGACCAGGCCGTGCTGCTGCACGTGACCAACGCCTACACCGACGCGCGGGGCCGGATCGTCCTCGAAGCACCGCGTTTCGACCGTTCCGCCTGGGAGAGCTCGTGGAAGTGGTGGGTCGGCTCGCCCGGCTACGGCACCAGCCCCGCCACCGGCTCGACCCTCTACCGGTGGATCATGGACCCGGCCACGGGCAAGGTCACCACCGAGCCCCTGGGCGACCTGGTCACCGAGTTCCCGTCGATCAACGACGCCTACACCGGCTCGGACTACCGCTACAGCTACGCGATCGCGTTCCCCGGCGCGGGCCTGTCCGGCTTCCACACCGTCAAGTTCGACACCCGCACCGGCGGGCAGAAGCTCCGGGCCCACGGCGAGGGCCGGATGCCCGGCGAGGCCGTCTTCGCACCCGCCGAGGGCGGCACCGCCGAGGACGACGGCTACCTGCTCACCATCGTCAGCGACCTCAAGGCCGACGCCTCGGAGCTGCTCGTCCTGGACGCGGGCGACCTGAGCACCGTGGCCGCCGTCGAACTGCCCCGCAGGGTCCCCGCCGGCATCCACGGCCACTGGATCCCCGACGCCGAACTGCCTGCCTGACCCACCCCAGCCGCCCGGGCCGCCGTGTTCCCCCACACGGCGGCCCGGGCTTCCCACACCGGGAAACCGTGCGGACGACCTGGGAGCTCATCATCGCGCGGGCATGGCGGTGGCAGGGCGATGAACCTCCAGGATGACTGCGGTACCGGCCACGGTTCTGTCCTCGTGCATGGTGATCTGCTGGCCGGGCTGGACGTGCGTCCAGTGGGAGGGGGTGAGGGGCACGAGGCGAACCGTGGCTTGCCCGCCGGGCTCCAGCAAGGTCATGTTCTCAATCCAGAGCCGGGCGATGCTGACCGCACGTCCGCCGGTGGGTGAGAGGTGTCCGATGTCCCACATGGGTCGCAGAACACCGGAGCCGATCGGTGTCGTGCGTCGCGCCTCGGTGGCAGGGCGGAGCGTCAGATCCGCCCGGATCACGCCGTTGCGGATCTCGGAGCATCGCCAATGGCACCAAGTCGCGCTCCGCTCCAGCCGGAGCTGCTCAGCCGCTTCGGCGAGCTGCTCCCAGAACGCCAGAGGGAGCGAGTGAGCGTCCCCGAGCTCCTCCAGCAGGCCCAGGGCGATCTCCCACTCGTCGTGGACGAGGTAGTCCCAGATGTCTCGCACCGTGATGTCGTTCTCGGTGGCGGTATCTTCCGGAACCAGCAAGGAAGCTGATTCGAGCAGCTCAGGTACGCCCATGCTCTCATTGTCGACCACGTGAGCTACCAGGCTGCGCATCCCTGGTCTCGCTCGATGGCAGCGAGCCGGTTCTTGAGCCGGTAGCTGGGGGCCGTTGCTGGAGATCACATCGCAGTGGTGCAGGAGGCGGTCGAGGGTGGCGGTGGCCAGGACCCGGCGGCCGGCGCGGCGGGCCGTCTGTGTCCACCCCGTCGCCTGCATACGAAAGGCGGTCCTTGCCCTCCGCGATCGGAGGGCAAGGACCGCCGTTACGTTCAGGCCCCGGTGGCCGGCAGTGCCGGCGAGGCGGGGTCCTCCTTGCCGAGCGGATGCCTGTTCAGTGGGACCCAGTCGGCCCCGGCGGACCGGCTCACTTGGACTGCGTGGAGACGCTCACACCGCTGAAGTCCTGCGCGGCGGCGAGGCTGAAGTAGACCCAGCCGGAGGGCGGGTTGTCGATCGTCAGGGTCTCGCCGTTGCCGGCGTTGGTGGACTTCGCCTGGTAGCCGCTGGTGGTGGCCCAGCTGCTGCCGCCGTAGTACAGGTCGGCGTTGCCGGTGCCGCCGCTGCTCGTGATGGTCAGCTGCTTGACGCCGGCCGGCAGGTAGACGAAGTGGTAGCTGTAGTTGCCGGTGGAGGCCGCGAGGTTGTCCCGGCGGCAGTTCGCGTCGAACTGACGGGGGTCGCTGGCGGTGCAGAGCGTGGACGGGGCCTCCGGCAGCGGGCCGCAGTCGTTGGTCGCGCAGGTGGTCGTCAGCCAGGTGGCGAACCCCGCGTCGTAGCTCGTGCCGATGGTCTGCTTCAGGAAGGTGCGGGCACCGTTCCAGTCACCGGTGCGGTACTTGCCCAGCACGGTCTGGACGTCGGCGGGGTGCGCCTGGAGCATGTAGCGGACCGCGAGGAAGCCCCAACGGTAGACCCGGTTCGAGTTGACCTGGGGGTCCTCGTCCTGGCCGTAGACGGTGTCGAACAGGTCGCTGAGCTTGTACGTGTTCTTGCGGGCCTCGGCGATCGCGTCGGCGTTGCGCTCACCCCGGTAGCCGAACGAGATGTTCTCGGCGATGCCCTCGACCCACCAGATGGTCGGCGTGGTGATGCCGGCCTCGAAGTCGCCGGCCATGTTGTAGCGGCCGTCGAGGTAGTGGGTGTACTCGTGGTTGAGGTTCCAGATCTGGAAGTCCGGGCGCAGCCAATGGGCCTCGTGGGCGATGAAGCGGGCCTGGTTGCCGGCGGCGGCCGGGTTGCCCTCCTCGTACATGCCGCCGTTGTCGACGTCGATGTTGTAGATGGCCCAGGCGTACAGCGAGTACTGGGTGTAGTCGTCGAAGACGACGACCTCGAGGTTGGTGTTCAGGTCACCGGGGATCGCGCCCTTGTCGCCGATGATCCGGTGGAAGTAGGCGTCCTGGTTGACCAGGCTGGTGCAGGTGCTCTCCAGCTGGCCGGGGGACATGTCCTGGGCGCGGATCTTCAGGCCCGGGGTGCACGTGTGCTGGATCGGCAGGACCGCCGGGAGCACGCGGTCGCCCAGGTCGCAGATGGCGTAGGCCGCGCAGCTGCCCCTGTCGTACTGGCGCGTGTACCAGCCCAGGTTCATGGTGATCGGCGCGGTGGGGCCGACGTTCGGGTAGCGGTTGATCAGGTCCTTCAGCAGCGGCCGGAGCCGGTCCTTGAGCTCGGGGACGTCGAGGGCGAAGCCGAGGTAGCGGCCGACGTTGCTGACGACGTCCAGGCGGTTCAGCTGCGCGCCGTTGCGCGTGATGAAGCCGGCCCAGGTGTTGAGGATGGCGGGGTCGGCCTTGAGGGCGGAGCGCCAGCCGCGGGCGTCGTTCTTGGCCTTGAAGCCGTTCTCGACGACCCACTCGACGTGCTGCATGGCGAGGTTCATCTGGCCGGGCCACGTGGCGTCGTAGCTGCCGAGCATCCACTTGACGACGCCGGCGTACCGGCCGGCCGCGTGGGTGCTGTCGATCAGCGTGACGACCTCGTTGAAGATCTCGCCGTTGGCGTCGGTGACGTCCTTGCTGCGCGGGGAGGCGAAGAAGGCGTCCAGCGCGCCGAGCGCCGCGCTGTCCAGCGCCGTGCCGTAGTCGCCGACGACGTCCGCGTGGTTGTCCTGCACGTAGTAGCCGGCGCGCAGGAACAGCACCAACTGCCCGACGGCGGCGCTGTTGTTGCCCGAGTAGGTGGCGGAGGCGTCGCGCAGCGCGTTGGCGACGGTCACCATCTGGGGTTCACGGAAGGCCTTCCGCGCGTCCTCCCCGGTGAGGCTGAACAGGGGGTACGTACAGTTGACCCGGGGGAGGGCCTTGAGCTGCTGGACCAACGCGCTGCCCGTGGCCTTGATCACGCCGGAGAGGTCGCCGCACTCGTCCCCGGCGGCGGCCGAGGACTGCTTGCCGGCCTTGACGGTGGGGGCGGGGGCCGGGGTGGACTCCAGGGGACTGTCCTGCGAGGAGATCCGGAAGCGCGAGCTGTTGGTCATCGCATCGGGCGACTTGGGGACCGGGATCGACCGCGGTGCCGAGGCCGCGGTTCTGCTCGCGTTCGTACCGGCCTGGGCCGTGGCGCGGGCGGTGGCGGCCTGGCTCTGTGGCGTGAGCAGGCCGAGCGCAATGAAGACGGCTGCGCCGAGCGCAGGAAGTCTGCGCGCGCCGGCCTTCGTTATGCGGAAGGGAAGCATCTGTGGGGGCCTCCGGGGCCGTTGTGGCCGCGCGCTGGGGACACGGGCCGCTGATGTGTGACATGTAAAATTTCACATGTCGTATCGCGCTGGAAGGCTTCTGGCCAGATTTCCGGCCACCGCAACTGAAACGTTGTCAACTGCCGACTGCGGGGCCGCCAACCAACCTCAGCGGCCTCCGAGTTGGGAACGCCCCGGGGGCCGCCGGAGCGTCTTCCTCTCCCATTTCGGCCAGCCCGGAAGTTGTGGGGCCCAGGCCAGGCCGGGCGCGGCCGCGAAGTGGCTCAGAGGCGTCGTGTCCGGCCGCGTTCGGCTGAGTTAGCGTCGCCCGCAGGAAACCGATGGGGAGGTCTCGTGCGCGCTCTCGTCTATCTGGGTCCAAGCTCCGCCGAACTGCAGGACCGGCCCGCCGCACAGCTCGTGAACCACGATGACGTCGTGGTGGAGATCGTCGGTACGGGGGTCTGCGGAACGGACCGCAAGATCCTGCTCGGGCGGTTCCCCGCCCGGCCGGGCGTGGTGCTCGGGCACGAGTCGGTAGGTGTGGTGCGAGAGGCGGGGCCGCAGGTTCGTTCGGTCGGGGTGGGGGACCGGGTGGTGGTCAACCCCACGCTGTACTGCGGCTGGTGCGTCCCGTGCCGCCGGGGAGCGACCAACTTCTGCCGTCACAAGGCCGGGACCGAGGTCGGTGTCGACCGCGACGGCACGTACGCGGAGGCCGTGACTCTGCCGGAACGTTTCGTCGAACGGGTTCCCGCCGGTCTGCCCTTCCGCAGCGCGGTCCTGATCGAGCCGCTCGCCTGCGTCCTGAACAACGTCAAGGCCGCGTCCGTAACCTTCGACGACACCGTGGTGGTGCTCGGCGCAGGCCCGATCGGGATGCTGACCGCACTCGTCGCCGCCCGCCGGGCGCGCCGGGTCACCGTCGCCGAACCGGACGGCTACCGGCTGGAGCGGGCCCGCGAACGGTGCGCGCACGTGGTGGACGTGGCCGGAACGGACCCGGCCGAAGCCGTGGTGAAGGCCACGGGCGGCGAGCGTCCCTCCGTCGTCTTCGACACCACGGGCACCGGCCTGGACGCGGCGCTGCGGCTGATCGACGACGGCGGCCGGGTGGTGGTGATGGGCTTCGACGACACCTACACTGTGCCGTTGCGCCCGCTCCAGCTCACCAACCGGGGCATCCAGCTGATCGGCGCCGGGGACTACCGGGCCGACATCTTCCCGGTCGCCGTGGACCTGGCCGCAGAGCTCGACGGCCTCCGACGACCTGGCTCCGGCACCGGACCGGTCCTGGAGCGGCTGGTGACGCACGAGTTCCCGCTCGAACGGTACGCGGAAGCCTTCACCGCGCTCGGCGGGCTCACCCGGGGCGACGGGGCAGGCGGCACCGGCGGCACCGGGCGGCCACCGCGCTACGACGCGCTCAAGGTCGTCATCCGCTCGCACCCCGGCCCGGTCGGCGCCGACGGCTGGCCGGTGGGCGCGTGAGCGCGCCGCGCCTCGGGTCGATCGAGTCGGGCGGGACCAAATTCGTCTGCCTGGTCGGCTCGGCCCCCGACCGGATCGAGGCCGAGACCCGGTTCCCGACCGGCGAACCGGGCCCCACCCTGGCCCGGGCCATCGCCTTCTTCCAGGAGACGGCCGCCGAGACCGGTCCGCTGGACGCGATCGGCATCGCCTCCTTCGGGCCCCTCGAACTGCGCCCGGGCCATGCCCGGTTCGGCCGCCTCGCCGCCACCCCCAAACCCGGCTGGTCCGGGGTGGACGTCGCCGGTCCGGTCGCCGCAGCGCTCGGCGTACCGGTGGGCATCGACACCGACGTCAACGGCGCGGCCCTCGGCGAGGGCCGCTGGGGCGCGGCCCGGGGCCTGGACACCTACGTCTACCTCACCGTCGGCACCGGGATCGGCGGCGGCGCGGTGATCGGCGGCAGGGTGGTCAGCGGGCTGGTCCACACCGAGATGGGCCACCTCGCGGTGCCCCGGGTCGCGGACGACGCCTTCCCCGGCTCCTGCCCCTTCCACGGCGACTGCTGGGAGGGGCTGGCGGGCGGCGAGGCGATGGGCGCCCGATGGGGGACCCCGGCCGAAGAACTGACCGGCGACGCACTGCGCGAGGCGCTGCGACTGGAGGCGTCCTACCTTGCCGCGGGGCTGCGCAACATCGTCTACACGGCCGCGCCCCAGCGGATCGTGATCGGCGGCGGCGTCGCGGAACTCCCCGGGCTGTTCCCGCTGCTCCGCGCCGAACTGACCTCGGCACTGGGCGGATACCCCGGGCTGCCCGAGCACACGGCCGAGGACTTCGTGGTCCCGGCACGGCTCGGCCGGCTCGCCGGACCGGCCGGCGGACTGGTCCTGGCGGCCGGGGCGGCCGCCGCCGCACGGGCGCGGCCCGGCGCTGGGCCATCGGGGGGACCGGACGCATGAGGACGGCCCCGGACCGGGCAGGCTGGCCGGTGTGACGCGCCCCGACCCGGTGGGCCTCCTGGACCCGGCCACCCGCGCCTGGCTGACCCGGCACGCCCTGCCCGGCGCCCGGCTGCACGAGGTGGACCCGCTGCCCGGCGGGTTCACCAACGACATGGCCCTGCTCACGACCCGGTCCGCCGACGCGCCGGGCGTGGAGCGCTACGTGCTGCGCCGCTACCGGCCCAGCGGCAGCCGGGTCCCGCGCAACACCTGTGCGGTCGAGGTCGCCGTCCTCGGCCGGGCGGCGGCCCGTACCGTCCCGGTGACCGCGGTGGTCGCGGCCGATCCGCACGGCCGGGCCACCGGCCGCCCCACCCTGCTCTACCGGTTCGTGGACGGGACCCCGCTCAGCCAGGTGCTCGCGGACGGCCCGGTGAGCGGCGAGGCGCGGGCCCTGGGCCGGGCCGTCGGCGGGGTGCTGGCGCGGATCGGCCGGGTCAGGCTGCCCCGCCCGGGCGTCTTCGGCGACTCTTCGCTGGTCCCGGCCCCGGACGGCGCAGCCCCGCTGGGTGACCTGCCCGGTTTCGTCGAGCGCTGTCTGGCCACCGCGGCCGCGGACGGTCCGCTGAGCGGGACGGACGCGGCCGTACTGCGCGCCCTGGCCCGCCGAGGGCCGCGGGCACTCGCCGCCGTGGCGGGTGAACGCAGCCTGGTGCACTGCGACTTCAACCCGAAGAACGTCCTGGTCCAACGACGCGCCGGACAGTGGACGGTGGCCGCCGTGCTCGACTGGGAGCTGGCGTTCAGCGGCTCCCCGCTCTTCGACGTCGGGAACATGCTGCGCTTCGCCCACGAATACCCGCCCGCCTTCACGGCGGGCTTCCTCAAGGGCTTCCGGGGCGGGAACGGCCGACTGCCCGGGGACTGGCTGGGGCTCAGCCGGACGCTCGACCTCTTCGCGCTCGCGGACATCCTCACCGCACCGCCCGCCCCGGCCTACTTCGCCCGCGCCCGTACCGTGCTGCGCCGGTCCACCGCCCACCGGTACTGATCGCGGCCGGACGAGTGCACGCCACCGGTCGTCACCTTCCCATCCGGCCCGTGCGCCGCTCCATTCCCAGGAGACAACTGCTGTCCGTGCGGTTCGCGGAAGTCCTGGCAATAAGTGTCGAATAAATGGCGGAGAGGTGACGCATGGCCTTCTTCTCAACATCGAGAACGCCGGTTAGTCTGCCTGGACCGAAGCGAAAGATACTTGACCGAGGGGGAATTCCGCCGTGGAGAACGGAAGTCCGCAGAATGTCCTGAAGACGCTCACGCCGACCGTTCGCTGCAACGGGACGCCTCCCACGCCCGCCCTGCGCGAAGGGCCGTACTACAAGCCCGACACCCCCTTCAGGACCAGCTTCCGGGGCGATGTGGAAGACGGCGTCCCGATGCTGCTGCACGGCGGCGTGCGCACCCCCGAAGGCGAGCCGATAGCAGGCGCCCTGCTCGACTTCTGGCAGGTCGGGGACTCCGGGGTCTACGACGACGACGGTTTTCGGCTGCGCGGCCACCAGTTCGCGGACGCCGAGGGGCAGTGGCGGCTGGAAACGGTGCTGCCCGCCGTGTACCCCGGGCGGACGCGGCATGTGCACGTGAAGGTGCAGCCGCCCGGCGGATCCGTACTGACCACGATGCTGTATTTTCCCGGCGAACGCCGAAACCACCTTGACAAGTATTTCCGGCCAGAATGTCTGATGGATGTGCGGGAGACCCCCGAGGGTTGGGACGCCGCGTTCACCTTCATTCTGGACGTGTGAACTCCCGCTGTCCGTAATCCCGGGGAGTCTTTTATTTCGCTGCCCGGAGATATTGATATCCGTCGACCGTCGTGTCCGCGGGACGGAAGCCGACAGGAGATTCATGGCCGACCTCATGCGCGACCAGCGCGATACGAAGAGCGGTGCCCGGAGTGACGTCCGCGGTGATGCCCTGAGCTACGCCCAGAACCATCTGTACTACCCGGTCAGCGCGTACGAGATGGACCACGGCGAGGGCATCCACCTGTACGACACCGACGGCAACGAGTACCTCGACTGCGCGTCCGGCACCTTCAACCTGAGCCTCGGCTACGGGCACCCCGAAGTGGTCAAGGCCATGCGCGACCAGGCCGAACGGCTGGTGCACACCACCTCGACCTTCCAGACCGCCCCCGTCAACGAGCTGGTCCGGCGGCTGGTCGAGGTCACCCCGCCGAACCTGACGAAGGTGCACCTCAAGGTGTCGGGCGGTTCCACCGCCAACGAGGGTGCCGTCAAGATGGCGCAGCTCGCCACCGGCCGCCGCGACGTCATCACCCTGTTCCGCAGCCACCACGGCCAGACCATGATGACGACCACCATGTCGGGCGAGTCGTTCCGCAAGGCACCCTTCCCGCACCTGATGCCGGGCGTCCTCCAGGTGCCCGACCCCTACTGCCTGCGCTGCTTCTACCGCCAGGCGGGGCCCGACAGCTGCGGCATGCTGTGCGTCGAACGCATCAACGACTTCCTCGACCACGCCAGTTCCGGCAGCGTCGCCTGCGTGGTCGTCGAACCGGTCTCCGGCAGCGGCGGCAACATCGTGCCCCCCGAGGGCTACCTGCCCGCGCTGCGCGCCCTGTGCGACGAACGGGGCATCGTCCTCGTCTTCGACGAGATCCAGACCGGCATAGGCCGGGTCGGCCGGATGTTCGCCGCAGAGCACTACGGGGTCCGGCCCGACATCCTGACGACCGCCAAGGGCCTCGGCGGCTCCGGCGCCCAGATCGCGGCCATCGTCGCCGACGAGCGGATGTCCGGGCTCAGCAGCGACCACCACTCCTTCACCTACGGCGGCAACGTCCTCGCCGCCGCCGCGGCGGCCACCACCCTCGACGTGATCGGCCGCCCCGGCTTCCTGGAGAACGTCCGGGAGGTCGGCGCCCACGTCATGGAACGGCTGCGCGTGCTGGCCGCCCTGCACCCCGCCGTCGTGGACGTGCGAGGCCTCGGCCTGATGATCGGGATCGAGATCGGTGACGACCAGGGCCGCCCGCACAGCGAACGGGCCCAGGCCCTCGCCCGGCGCGGCATGGACCACGGCCTGATCCTGCGCACCTCCCGCTACGGCCGGGGCAACGTGATCAAGATTCGCCCGCCACTGATCCTCACCCGTGCGCAGGCCGATCTGCTCTGCGACCGGCTCGAAGCCCTCTTCGCCGCCGAGGCCGCCGCGTGACCGCCTCCGCGTACGGCGGCCCTCCACCCGCCGCGGCCGTGCGGCTGTACGTGACCGGCCTCGCCGGCGCCGTCCGCGAGGCCGTACTGGCCGCCCAGCACCAGCGCGGCAGCCGGCCGGTACGCGGCCACTCGCCGGGCGGGGACGCCCAGTTCGGCCTCGACGAGGTCGCGGAGGCCGCTGTCTGGGAGTACGTCGTCGGACACGACCTGCCCGTCGCGGTCTACTCCGAGGACCGGGGCCTGAAGTACCACGGCACGGACCCGGCCCACCTGCTGGTCGTCGACCCGATCGACGGCACCCGGCCCGCCGTCGCCGGCCTGGAGTCGGCCACCGTCTCGGTGGCCGTCGCCCGCATGTCGCACCGCCCGCGCATCGCCGACGTCGAGCACGCGCTGCTGATGGAGCTGCGCACGGGCGCCTACCTCTACGGGGACCTGGCGACGCCCGGCATCACCGCGCACGGCTACGACCACCCCGTCCCGGCGCTGACCCGCACCACCGACCCCGCGCGGATGTTCTGGTCGCTGGAGTTCAACGGCCACCCGGCCCGCCTGATGGCCGAGGCCTACGGCCACCTCATCGACCGCTCGGCCAACACCGGCGGGGTCTTCGTCTTCAACAGCGCCACCTGGTCCATCTCCCGGCTGCTCACCGGCCAGCTCGACGCCTACGTGGACATCGGCAACCGGCTGCTGCGCGACGACCCGGCACTGCTGCCCGAGTTCGAACGCGTCGGCAACGGCCGGGTCCTGCACCTGTTCCCGTACGACATCGCCGCGGCCGTCTTCCTCGCAGAGCGGGCCGGGGCGGTCATCACCGACGGCTACGGACAGCCGCTCGGCGAGACGGTCCTGACCGATCTGACCATCACCAACCAGCGGTCCTGTGTAGCCGCATCCACCCCCGAGCTCCACCGGGCCCTGCTGTCGGCCGTCCGATGGAAGGAGTGACGACCATGCGCCCCCAGAACACCCAGCCCACCGGATCAGCCGGCACCGCGACAGCGGACGACACCGAGTTCCGGGCCCTGCTCGACCGGCTCTCCGACAAGGCCACCGCGGACTACTACAACCCGTTCACCACCTTCGACTGGCCGCCCGCGATCCCCACCGACGGGCTCTGGATGTCCCCCGAACTGCTCTCCGTCCACGGCACCGAGCTGATCGACGAACTGAGCCCGGCCCAGCTCCAGGCCCTGAGCCGGTGGGAGAGCGTCAACTTCTACAGCCTCAACGTGCACGGCATCCGCGAACTGCTCATCGAGGTCACCCGCCGCATCCACACGCCCGGTTTCGAGCTCCCCTCCGAGTTCTTCCACCACTTCATCGGTGAGGAGAACGACCACATGTGGTTCTTCGCCACCTTCTGCCTCAAGTACGCCGACAAGATCTACCCCGACAAGTCGGTCAAGCTGCCCGAGGCTCCGCGCGACCCGGACGTCGAGAGTTTCCTGGTCTTCGCCCGGATCCTGATCTTCGAGCAGATCGTGGACCATTACAACGTCCAGCTGGCCGCTGACCAGCGCCTGCACCCGACCGTCCGGCACATCAACCGGCTGCACCATCAGGACGAGTCCCGCCACATCGCCTTCGGCCGCCGCCTGGTGCAACTGATGTGGAAGCGGCTCCTCGACAGCGGCCTGGACGAGGTGGCGCGGCTCGAACTGCGCAGCTACCTCGGCCGCTACCTCACCACCAGCATGGAGTCCTTCTACAACCCGGCCGTCTACCGGGACGCGGGCCTCGCGGACGGCTTCGCGCTGCGCCGGCGGCTGCTCGCCCACCCCGCCCGGCAGGCCGCCCACGCCAAGGTCCTGCACAAGACCACCGATTTCCTCCACCGGATCGGGGTGTTCGATGCCCGTCACTGACCCCACGGCCACCGGGAACACCGCGGCCACCTGGTCGGTCCGGGACGGACTGGCCACCCTCGACGAACCCGCCGTCCTGCTGAAGGGCGCACTCGACGCGGTGTTCACCCGCTGGGGCGCCGACGCCGGAGCCCGGCAGCAGAGCTACCCGCCGCTGCTGAGGGCCGAGGACCTGCGCACCCTCGACTACTTCCGCAACTTCCCGCACCTGGGCAGCCCGGTCGCCCGGATCCGCCCCGACCGGCTGGCCGCCGTCGCCGCGGACCCGCCCGGAGCCACCGCGCTGCCCGCGGCCGACCTGGCCGACGCCACCCACCTGCTGCCCTCCGCGGCCTGCTACGGCTGCTTCCTGCACCTCACCGGCAGCAGTGCCGACACCCCCGTCCTGATCACCACCGTCGCGCAGTGCTTCCGTAACGAGGACCACCACGACGGGCTGCGCAGGCTCTGGGGGTTCACCATGCGGGAGATCGTGTGTGTCGGCTCCGCCGAAGCGGTACGGGCCCACCTCGACCGGCACCAGGAGCGGATCGCCGCCTTCGGCGCGGCCCTCGGCCTCTCCCTGGACCGGCAGCCCGCCACCGACCCCTTCTTCGAGAAGGACGGCGCCCGCACCGTCATGCAACTGCTCGCCCCGGTCAAGGACGAGTACCTGCACACCGACGGCACCGCCGTCGCCTCCACCAACAACCACCGCAACTTCTTCGGCGAACGCCGCGCCATCCGCCACGCGGGCCGCCCGGCCTTCACCGGCTGCGTCGCCTTCGGCCTGGAGCGCTGGGTGCACGCCCTCGGCGACCGCTTCGAGGGGGACCTGGCCGCCGCGCACCGCGCGGTACGGCAGGCGGGGGAGGGCTCGTGACCCGGCTGGCCGCTCGGCTGGGTCTCGAACTGCCGCTGCTTCAAGCGGGGATGGGCGCCGTAGCCGGGGCCGCGCTGTGCGCCGAGGTGTCCCGGGCCGGAGCGGGCGGCACCCTCGCGCTGTTCAAGGAACCGCCCGCGCGGGCCGCCCGGCTGGTTCAGGAGGTGGCGGCCGCGACGTCCCGCCCGTTCGGGGTGAACGTGGTTCCCGAGGTCGCCGGCCCGGCCGCCTGCCTGAACCAGCTTCGGGCCGTCCTGCCCGAACTGCCCCGGGGCGGCTTCGTCACCTCCTTCGGGCTGCCCGACGCCGACGCGGCCCGGGCCGTGCAGGGCGCCGGACACCCGCTGGTGGTCCAGGTCGGCACCCTCGAGGACGCCGACACCGCCCTCGGACTGGGTGCGGCCGTCCTCGTCCTCCAGGGCACCGAAGCCGGCGGCCACCTGCTCGGCGGGCTGCCCGTGGACGCCCTGCTGGCCGGCGTCCGGTCCCGCCACCCGCACGCCGTCCTGGCCGTCGCGGGCGGGATCGCGACGGGGAGGGACATCGCGGGCGCCCTGGCGCGCGGCGCGGACGGGGCCATGGCCGGAACCCTGTTCGTTCCTGCCGCAGAATCCACCGCGCACCCGGAGTTCAAACGGCGAGTGGTCGAAGCCGTGGCCGAGGACACCCTCATCACCTCCCTCTTCGACATCGGCTGGCCGCACCGCCCGCACCGCGTCCTGCGCAACCCCCTCACCGACACCGCGGACCGCGCCCCGGCCACCTTCATCGCCACCACCCGGGTGGACGGGCGGGAGTACCCGGTACCGCGCTACAGCACGGCGGCTCCGGGGGACGGGACCACCGGCCGCATCGAGGAGATGGCCATGTACTGCGGCCGGTCCTGCACCCGCGTCACCGCCCTGCACCCGGCCGCCGCGACCGTCGCCCGGGTCCGCCAGGAGTACGAGAGCGCGCTGCGGACCGGCGGGGGCCCCCGAATGCCATCAGGGTCGCGCACGAGCAAGACCGAAGAACTGCACCGGATCCAGAAGAGGTGACCATGGACGACACCATCAAGCCGGTCGTGGACTGGCTGCGCGAACGCAACCCCACCGTCGATGAGATCCCGGAGGACCTCGACCTGATCGAGAACCGGCTGATCGACTCGCTCGGCTTCATGGAGTTCATCCTGCTGCTGGAGGACCTGATCGGCCGGGAACTGCAGCTCGACCAGATCGACGTGAACCAGTTCCGCACCCTGCGCTCCCTCACGGACAACTTCCTGAAGGGGTGAGCAGCCCATGGCGCAGGATCCGCCGCCGCCCGGACCCGGCCGGGTCACCTCCCTGCACCTCGCCGTGCGCACCGGCGAACCCACCTTCCGCGTCGCGCAGGCCCGCGCGGTGACCGGCCGCGGCCTGGCGGGGGACCGCAACTACTGGGCGGGCGAGGGCCCCCGGCCCCGGCGCCGGGGGACCGGCCGGGCATCCGGGGTCTGCGACGTCACCCTCATCGAGGCCGAGGCCCTCGACGCCCTGGCCCGCGAACACGGCATCTCGCTCACTCCCGCCGAATGCCGCCGCAACCTCGTCTGCCGCGACATCCGGCTCAACCCGCTGGTGGACCAAGAATTCCAGATCGGCGCGGTGATCCTGCGCGGCCTCAAACTCAGCGAGCCCTGCGCCCGCCTAGAACAGCTGGTCCGCCCCGGCCTGATCCGCGGTCTGCTGCACCGCGGCGGGCTGCGGGCCGAGGTAGTCCGCGGCGGGACGATCCGGGCTGGCGACCGGATCCTCCCGCTGCCGCACGACGCGCGGCCACTCCCGCGTTCGCAGCGCGCGCCCGCGACCCAGTGGCGCGTTCGCTGACGGCGGCCGGCCGAACGGCTACTTGTCCGCACCGGCGCTCCCGATGAATCGTGGGGAGCCCGCAAGCCCGGCACGCACCCGCGGGACCGGGCCGCAAGCGTCCATGTCCGCGGGTCCGGACGGTTCGCCCGCGCACCGCGCGGAGGGCACGCTGTCCGGCCCGTGGCCCTGCAGGCAGGAAGACAGCATGGCGATCGAAGGCACCGCCCCCTGGCGGGCGAGCGGCACGGCACCGGAGTTCGGCACGGACACCCCGTCAGCCAAAGCCGTGGAGCGGGCGGAACGGGCGGGCGAGGAGCTCGCCACGGAGGGGGCGGCCGTTTCGGTCCGCCTGCTGGGATGGGGCTTCGCCCTCCGCCTCGACCAGCGGGCCGCTGACCGCCTAGCCCCCTCGGACGGCGGGCCCGTCAGCGGCTTCCGCAGCCTGGTGTCGGAGGTGCTCGCGGGATCCCTGCCCGAAGCCATGGCCGAAGCCGTCGGCGCGGAGCTTGCCGGACGCGCCGACCGGATCCGGTCGGCCGCCCGGGGCGCCGGGTGCGATCTGCTCTCTCCGTGGGCCGCGCCCACTCTCCTCGCCCCCATGGCCCTCGACGCGCCGCCGCGCGAGACCGGCCTGTGGTTCAGCGTGTTCGAAGCGGGCGCGGGCTGGGGACCCGACGTGCAGTTCACGGCCCGCTACGCCTCCGAAACCCCCGCCCTGGCCGTCTTCCGCGATGACCTGTACTGCGTCTACCAGGGCCGGGGCGACGACCCCGACCTGTGGTGGACCGCGCACCGCGCGGACGGCAGCTGGTCCGAGGACCTGCCGTTCCCCGCCCACCACACCCTGGGCAGCCCGGCCCTGGCCGTGTTCCAGGACCGGCTGTACTGCGCGCACCGCGGCGGCTCGGGCGACTGGAGCATCGCGCTGAGCTCGTACGACGGCGGTACCTGGAGGCCGGACAGGCCGGTCCCGAACGCCGAGAGCGTCTACGGCCCGGCACTGGCCGTCTTCCGCGACGCACTCCACCTCGCCTACGCCGACGCCGCCCAGCGGATCATGGTCACCACCAGCCGGGACGGCCGCAGCTGGACAGCCCCCGAACCCGTCCCCGGCTGCGCCACCACGAGGTCACCGGCGCTCGCCGTGTACGACGGCGCCCTGCACCTGCTGCACGGCAACCCCAAGGACGGGGCGATCCACTGGAGCCGGCTGCGCGGCACCACCTGGACCCTCGAGGGCGCGCTACCCGGACACCGTACTCGGAGCAACATCGGCCTCGCCGTCTTCGACGGCAAGCTGATGTGCGTCCACCGCGACCCCGCCCGCCAGCAGCTGTGGTGGTCCGCCTTCGACGGCACCGCGTGGAGCACGGACACCGAGATGTCGGGGCACAGCAGCAAGTACGGTCCGGCACTGGCCGTGCACCGGAACCGGACCGGCACCCGCGACCAACTCCTGTGCGTCCACCGGGGCCACGCCCAGCGGTTCGTCACCGCGACCGGGGAGGTGCTGACCGACGAGGACCCGGCGGGGCTGCACGAACTCGACGACCCGGCCTCCGCCACCGACTGAGACCAGGCCCTGCCCGACCCATTCCGTGACGTCCTGCTCCACGGCGACACCCACAACCGTCCCGACCCAACCACCAGGGTCGGCCCGTACATCGAGCGGGCCCGACCCGGCGACGCCCACGACACAACGCTGCCCGCGCGGGTCCACTCCGTCATGCAGCCGCCGGAAGAAGTCGTGGAAGTGCGGGCGCCGCTTTCGGCCCGGAGCGAGACCCTCGTAGACGGTGTCCACGAGCCGGCTCTTGCCACGGCCCACCGGCCCCCACACGTACAGGTCACGCGGCGGCTTGGGGAAGGTCCAGGCAGGCCGGGCGAGTTCACCCGCCAGCCGGGACAGCCGTTCCACAGCCGGCCTCTGGGCGGGAGGGCGATGGCGAATCTGAGCCGGGCCGCCGCCTCGTGGAAATGGGCGCGCATGACCTCCTCTTGCTTGTGCACTGTGCATCTCACCCGTTCGTACGTCGGTAGGCATAAGGTCGTCGGCCCCGGGTGCGGTACGCCGTCCCCGGCGCGCCCGCACCGCCTGGAGGTCAGGAGGGGGCGGGGGACGATGCATCGGCCGGTTCGAGGACGTCCACCGTCCCCCGGCCGCCGTCCACCCATGTCGCCCGTCCGGATCCGCGTCGTGGCGTTGCCGCAGCCGACGACCGCCGGAATGCCGAGCTCCCGTGCCACGATCGACGCGTGCGAGAGGTTCGGGACGTCCGTCACGATCGCGGAGATCCGTGTGAACAGCGGTGTCCAGCCGATGTTCGTCACCGTGGTCACCAGGATCTCGCCCGGCCGGATCACCTCGCCCTCCTCGACGGTGGCGACGATCCGGGCGATGCCCTCCACCACGCCTCCGGAAGCAGGCGAGCCCACGACCGTGTCCGCGGCGGGCGCCGTCCGGTGCGCGTCGAACAGGTCGGCCCGGCGGTTAGGGTCGGCGGCCCAGGCAGCCGGATCGAACTCGCCCCGGATCAGGGTCGGGTAGACCGGGAGTGCCCGGTAGCCCTCGTACGCGGCACGGCGGGCCGGTACCACCACGAGCGGGGCCCAGTCACCGCCGAGCAGCTACAACGCGGGCCGCGGACTGCCCCACGAATGGCTGCTGTGGGCCGCCGCCGGATACGCCCACTTCGTGATGGACAACCGGGGCCAGGGGTCCGGGTGGCGCACGGGGGACACCCCCGACAACGGCGCAGGCGGCGAACCCTCCCACCCCGGATTCATGACACAGGGCGTCCTCGACCCCAAGGACTACGGCTGCGGCGTCAGTCAGGGGCATCTGCCGAGACCGAGCGGGCGGCGAACCGGGCCTGCGGACCCAGTGGAGACCGTTTGCTTTCGTGGCGCGCAGGGGAGTGGCGGCCGCCATGGGCTAGAACAGGATTCCCATGCGGTGCGCGGATCCGGAGTGATGTGGTGGAGCAAACGGGGGTGCCGGGCGGGGCGGTGGAATCCCGAAAGGGGCCCGGGCGTCGGCTGCTTTTGGGCTTTGCCGCTGCCGCGCTCGCTTCGTGGCCTGCCGGTATGACGACATCCGCGAGTGCGGCCGTCGGTCTCGAGGACACCGCGGACCGCGTCCAGAGGGGGCGTGGACTCGATGTGAAGGCTGAGAACGCGCTGCCCGGCTCCCCTGAATGGCGGATCACCCGGGCCGGGCCGGCGCGTGCTGTCGAGGGTTTCGCCGACCGGGTCAGTGTCTGCCCGGGAGAGTCGTTCGGATTGCGGGTTTCGACGACGTCCGCGTTCTACACCGTCTCCGCGTACCGGATGGGCTGGTACGGCGGCGCCAGGGCCCGTCTGGTCTGGAAGTCGGCCGCTCTGCCGGGTGTCCTCCAGCCGCCGGCCAGGACCGATCCCGGCACGCGGATGGCGCGCACCGAGTGGGAGCCGACGGCGCAAGTGGACACCTCGGCGTGGCCGGAGGGCTGTTACCTCCTGCGGCTGGACACCCAGGACGGGCGGGCCCAGCGCTACGTGCCACTCACCGTCCGGTCCTCCTCGACCGCCGGCCGTACGGTCGTGGTCAACGCGGTGGCCACCTGGCAGGCGTACAACCGGTGGGGCGGCGCGGACCTCTACAGGGGCCCGACGGGCAAGGGCGGGTCGCGGTCCCTCCAGGTCTCCTTCGACCGCCCGTACGCCAACAGACAAGGCGCCGGCCAGTTCCTCGTGTTCGAGGCGCCAGTGATCGCGCTCGCCGAGCGCCTGGGAATTCCCCTGGCGTACGCGACGGGCCTGGACGTGGCCCGCGATCTGCATCTGCTCCACGGGGCGGCCGCCATGGTCTCGCCGGGCCACGACGAATACTGGAGTCCCGAGCAGCGCCGCCACGTGACCCGGGCGCGCGATGCGGGGATGAACCTGGCCGTGCTCGGTGCCAACTGCTGCTACCGAAGGATCCGCTTCGCGGCCTCCCCGGCCGGGCAGGACCGCATCGTGGTCTGCTACAAGAACGACTACGCCCAGGACCCCGGCTTCCAGCAGGGCTCCGCGCCCACGAACGAATTCCGGCGCGAGCCCGCCTCCGACCCCGAGAGCTCGCTGCTCGGCGTGATCTACGACGGCTATCCGGTCGACGCCCCCTACGTCGTCTCCCACCCGGACCACTGGCTCCTGGAGGGTACCGGGGCGCGGGCCGGCGACTCCTTCCCCCACCTGGTAGGGGTCGAGTACGACCGGGTGAACCCGGCCTTCCCGACGCCGCGGCCGATCGAGGTGCTCGCGCACTCGCCGGTGGTGTGCAAGGGCCGGCCCTCGTACGCGGATACGGCCTACCTGTCCCTGCCTGGGGGTGCCGCGGTGTTCGCGACGGGCACCATGCGCTGGGTCGAGGCCCTCGACGCGAGCGGGCCCGGTGGCGGCAGGGGCAACCACGGCCTGGACGCACGCGCTGGGCACTTCACGCGCACGGTCACCGCCAATGTCCTACGGGCGTTCGCGCGCGGGGCAACGGGGCGGGCCAAGCCCGCCCAGGACAATCTGGCCGCCCACCACGGGGACACAAACGCCGCGATCGCCACCCGCTGGCCGCTACTCCCGGTCCGAGCCCAAAGCCTCGGGCCATTGCCGAGGCCGTCCTGACGCCCGAGCAGTTCAGCGTCATCACCGATCGCCTCCTACCCGCGTCCTGGCCGGCGGTCGGCCACCGGCTGCGGAGTGGAGGACCCACCGGTTCTCTTTCACGACTCGGTGCCGCTGGCCCCGGGGGCCGGCTGCCCCTGGCAACGGAGGCGGCAGGTGCTCCTGGACCTGGTCGGGTTGGTCCGGTATCCGTTACCAAGCGGTGTCGGCGAAGTCCGGCGCCGGTCCGGTCCGATCCCTCACCGCACGTATCAGCCACTCTTCCCCACGGATCGTGGGGGCGAAGCCCCGACGATCCGTTTCTCGCGGAACTTCGGCTGGCCCGCTTGGCCCCGGCGTGCCTGCCTGCGGGGACCGACCATCACAGGCCGGCGAAGAGGTCGTCCAGCGGGGCGGGCACCTGGTCAGGGGCCAGGGCTTCGACCAGGAGGCGGCCGTAGCGGATCTTGCGGCCCTTCTTCGTGCCGATGAAGCGCCGCAACTGCTGGTGGCGGGGCCGACCGTGCTGGGCGGGCTGCTGTACGAAGGTCTGCCAGGCGCGCAATTCGTCCTCGGTCTGGACGATCTGCTCGACCCGCGCCGGGCCCAGCGCACGGATGAGCTCGTCCTCCAGGTCCGCCGTACAGACGAAGACGTCCGGGCGCGGTGCCCAGGCCGGGTTGAGGCCCCGGTCGAAGAAGGGTTTCTCGTGCTCGTCGCACAGACCGATCAGGCGCAGACCGAGACCGGACGGCCCGAGGAGCCCTGCGTAGCGGCCGACGCTCATCGCCCCGCCCATCGGCACCACGCACACCCCCTCGGCCGCCAGGTCACGGCCTCGCCCTGCGGCCAGCGCCTCGACGGCCGCCAGGTCGCTCGGTCCTTCCAGCAGGACCGCCGTGTGCACCCCCAGGAGCTCCACCAGCTCCCTCGCCGCCCCGCCGGACCCACCGCCCGCCCAGCCTGTGACCTCGTCCCGGAACATGCTCATGTCGACCATGCCGGGGAGTCTGCTACGTCCACCGACGGCAGCGCACGCGATATTCGGCCCCGCGACCGCGCAGGCTCGGGCGCCGGGCGCGCCCTGAGCAGGAGCAGCTCTGGCGGCGTCCGGTGGATCAGCGGCGGGATCATCCGTACCCGCTGATCCGGATCGGGCCGTCCGTGTGCTCGGCGAGCACATCGGAGAGCTCGTTCGGCGGCCGGGCCGGCGTGGCCAGGCAGCGGGACAAGCGCGACGCTGCCCGGTACCGAGGCGGGTGGCCGGCTGCTGGTGCAGACCCGATGTGCCGCCGGGCAGGATCAGGGACGGCCAGTGCTCAGGGGAAGGGTCGCTCCGGCACGTACGGAATGGATGACCGCGTCATGCAGGGCCCGGCTCGCCTCTTCGCTGGGGCACGGGACGGGGCTTCCGGCGAGGGGGAGCCAGTCGGACCCCCCGCTGTTACTGCACCTGGCCTCCCAGTCGGCGCCGTCCAACGGCCGGTTCTCCCATCTGGAGCGCCCGTTGTGGCAATTCCAGCGCTACCTCGCGGAGCGACTGCTGTGACTGCCGCAACGTTGGTCAAGGGGGAGGGGGAGTCGATGCGCACCACTGACATCGGCCTCGCTCCTTTCCTGTCCTGAACCGAGTGGGGAGCGGAAGTGAGCGCCTCTCAGGTTGGCATGCCGGGCCGCCACCTTGGGCGAGCCGTTTTCTGCGCATGTGGACCGGGCAGGCCGAGCCCAGCAAGCTCGATGTCAGTCGATGGCCTGGTAGAGCGTGGTCCAGAAGTCGTGGATGAGGCGCGCCGAGTCCGGGGTGGACATCCCGACCTGGGTGAGCAGGATTCCGGTGAGCCGGTTGTCCGGGTCGGCGTAGGCCGTGGTGCCGGTACCGCCGTCCCAGCCGAACTGGCCGATGGGCGCGTAGTCGCCACGATAGGTGCGCACCGCCATTCCCAAACCCCAGCCTCCGTGCTGCCCTTGGCCGACCGTGATGTGGGCGATGTTCCTGTACGTGGCGTCACGGGCGGCTTGTTGCCCGGGCGTGAGGCGGTTGGTGGTCATCAGCTCGACGGCAGGCCGGGACAGGATCCGTTCGCTGCCGTGCATGCCGTGGTTCAGCAGCATCTGGAAGTAGGCGTGGTAGTCGTCGGCGGTGGAGACCAGCCCGCCGCCGGCGCCCTGGAACGCCGGAGGCCGGCTGGACCTTCCGCCGGCTGCCTCGTCCCACACGAGGAACTCTCCCGTCTGCGGGTCGGGCCCGTACAGGGGCGGCAGCCGGTCGATCTTGTCGGCGGGCACGTGGAACCCGGTGTCCTTCATCCCCAGCGGAGCGAGGATGCGTTCGCGCAGGAACGTTTCCAACGGCTGGCCCGTGACCCTGGCGACCAGCACGCCGAGTACTTCGTTGCTGAGGTCGTACTGCCACCGCTCGCCGGGCTGGTAGGACAGCGGCAGCTCGCCGAGGCGGCGCATCCACTCGCCCGGGTCGGGTGCCGGGCCGGATGCCACGCTGTAGTCGAGACGCTCGAAGGTCGCGGCCCTGATCGGGGAGTCCAGCAACTCGAAATCCATTCCCAGCCCGAACGTGGAGGTCAGCAGGTCCCGTACGGTGATCGGCCGTCGCGCCGGCACAGTGTCCTCCAGCGGGCCGTCGGGCCGCTTCAGCACCCGGCGGCCGCCGAGTTCGGGCAGCCACGGATCCACCGGGTCATCCAGCCGCAGCCTGCACTCATCAAGCAGAACCATTGCCGCTGCCATCGTGACCGGCTTGGACGTGGACGCCATCCGGAAGATCGTGTCCCGGCGTATCGGCGCGCCACCGTCGTGACGCATCGTCCCGATCGCTTCGACGTGGGTCCGGCCGCCGCGGCTGACCAGGGCAACGAGCCCGGGAATCTTCTTGGACTCGACATGCTGTGCCAGCACCTTGCGCAGTTTGCGCAGTCCTGCTTCGGAGAAGCCGCCGTTGCTTGTTCCCATCATGAATCTCCTTGTCCACAGTGTTGGAGCTCACGGCCGGCCCTGGTGGGTACCTGGCCCCTTCGGGTGGCCATGCGAAGAGCCTGCACCCTTGACCTAGGGTCAAGGTCAACCTGCATCGAGACGATGGGGTGACGGCAACGATCGCAAGCACCCTGGTTCTGGACCAGGTGTCGGCCGCGGTCCGCGCCGGCCGGCACGCCGAGATCGCCATCGAGGCCCACGTGATCCACGCCGCGCTCGGCCCGGTCCTCGACCCGTTGACCGTCCCGGTGAGGCACGTGGTCGCCTCAGCTGCCGGTCCCGGCAGCAGGGGGATGGGCTGGAGCAGATGCGCGCTATCCTCGCCCGTGTGATCGTCCGCAACCCCTACCTCAAGGTGAGCGCGAAGGTCGCCGGCGCTCGCGGCTCGATCCTGCGCAAGGACTCCGAACGTCGCCGACGCGGTTCGCGAGACTGCGGCCGCCCACGATCCGGAGGTGCGCTGAGCCGATGACAGACGGGCTCACGATCGGTCAGGCGGCCGCGTTCGTCGGCGTCACGATCAAGACGGTGCGGCACTATCACCGACTCGGCTTGGTCGCCGAGCCGGAACGCGACGGTTCCGGCTACCGTCGTTACCGATCGGCCGACCTGTTCCGGCTGGTCCGGGTCCGGACCTTGGCCGGGGCCGGCGTGCCGCTGGCCGAGATCGGTGACCTGCTCGATGCCGATCCCGAACAGTTCGCCGCCACCCTGGACGACGTTCATCGTCGGCTCACCGAACAGATCGAGGACCTGATCGCGCGCCGCGACAGGCTGCACCGTCTCGACCATGGTGACCGGGCCCTGCTGCCCGACCAGGCCTGCGCGGTCTTGGACCGGCTCCCCGGTCTCGGCTTCAGTCCCGACTACGTGGCCGGCCAACGCGAGGCTCTGGTGCTGGCCCGGGCGCTGGTTCCGGAGATCTTCGACAGCTTCTTGGCACGGCTCGGACATTTGCTGGACGATCCCGAGCACGTTGAGCTGACCAAGCGCGGCTTGGATGCGATGTCCTGGGATCCGGACGACCCGCGGATCGAGGAGCTGGCGCAGACGCTGGCCGACAAGCTGCTGGCCAACCGCGCGCTGCTGGCGATGCCGACCGGGTTCCAGAACCAGTCCGACGCCGCCTCCCGGTACGGACTGGTCAACCACCACCGCGAAGACCAGGCACCATCCATCGCCCGCTTGAACACGTTGGTCGAGGCGAACCTGCGCGCAGCCGGCATCGACATCCCACATCAGTGACGGCCGCCCAGCAGAACCGGTGCTGCGGCGGGACGCCCGCCCTTTCCCACCGCGTCGGGACCGGGCCGCCTGACGGGCGGCCCCCACGCTGTGGCATCCGACCGAAAGCCAGCGCGCCGTCGATCGGGGGCCAAGGCGAGCAGGTCTGGCCCTCGTCCCACGTATGCCCCTCTTGACCTCGACCGCTATCCGAGGAGGCGTTCGGATTGGCTGCATGGGCAGATCAGGTCAGGCAAAGCCGACAACAGCATCGAGAACTTGCACGCGGCTCTTCGGAAGCTTGCTGAGACGTGCCGGGAAGCCTCGGTGGTTGCCCCGGTCCTGGACCTTCCCGACGTTCATCCACCCCGGCATCGCAAGCTTCCCGACGGTGTGATCGCCCGGGTCCTTGCGAAGGACATCACTGCGGCCATCGCCCAAGGCCGGGCACTTGACGCGAACCTTGCCACAGGCTTGACGCCGGGAGGAGCTGTAGCGCTCCGGCTCGGGTGTGCCCGCCAGCAGGGTGAGGGGCCAGACGCCGTTGCGCCAGGCCGTCGACTCCCGGGCCGCAGCCTGCTCCTTGAGGACCACGACGACGTTCGGGGTGCGGCCGTCCGGTGTGCGCAGCGGTGGCCAGGCGGGCTTCTACTCGGCGAAGGAGCGGGAGTGGTCACGCGCGAGGTTCCCTGGGGGAAACCGAGGGGAACGAGGTGTCCAGGGGCGCTTCCCTCCGCCGGTTGAAGGGAAGTCCGCCGAGCACGACCGCCATGCCGCAGGTGTTGCTGAGGGCGGAGAAGACCAGGCCGGCCGCGATCCCCGCGGACAGCCACCGGAAGGCCGGGTGGACGAGGAAGCCGAGGGCCAGGCCGAGAAGCACGACGGAGCCCGCCGTGAAACGGACTTGGCGCTCCATGGACCAGACGTTCCGCGTACGGCCTTCGGGGCGGTCGAGCCCGTGCCCCGCGGCCGCCCAGGCGGCGGTGCCGCCGGTGAGGTTCGACGCGTCGATGCCGTGGGAGGCCAGGGTGGCAACGGCGTTCTCCGCCCGGGCGCCGGAGGCGCACACCACCAGCAGGGTCCTGTGCTCGGCGGCCTGCCGGAGATCCGGCAGCGCCCGCCCGATGCGGTCGAGGGGGACGTTGACGGCGTTCGGCAGGTGGCCGGACGCGAACTCGCCCGGAGTACGGACATCGACGACGGTCAGCTCGTGGCGGCGGGAGAACGCCTCGCTCACGCTCAGGGCGGATGAAACACTCATGGCGGATCGTGGTCCTTGGCAGAAGGGGGAGGGCCTGGGCGGAGGTGTCTCGACGGGTGTGCGGGCGCCGTCAGGACGGCCGTATTGTGCCGGCGGCCGCGCCGCTGTCCGCGGCCACTCGGAAGCCGATGTTGCCGGTGGAGCTGTCGGGCGTGTTGGAGCTGCGGGCCGCGACGCGGTAGCGGTTGCAGTACGAGTCGTGGCAGAGGTAGGAGCCGCCGCGCATCACGCGGCCGGCTCCGGGTGCGAACCAGTCGGCGCACCATTCCCATACGTTGCCGACGACGTTGTAGAGCCCGAAGCCGTTGGGGCGGAAGGACTTCGCCGGTGCCGTGCCCTCGTAGCCGTCCTCCGCGGTGTTCAGGGTGGGGAAGTCGCCCTGCCAGATGTTGCACATGTGCCGGCCGCCGGGGGTGAGGTCGTCACCCCACGGGTAGCGCCGCTGCTCGAGCCCGCCGCGGGCCGCGTACTCCCATTCGGCCTCGGTGGGCAGGCGGGTGCCGGACCAGGCGCAGTACGCCTGGGCGTCGTTCCAGGAGACGTGGATGACGGGGTGGTTCTGGCGTGCGGTGACGGACGATCCGGCGCCCTCGGGGTGCCGCCAGCTCGCGCCCGGGACGGCCCGCCACCAGGGGACGGCCGCCACGGGTTGGGAGACGGCGGCGACGTCCTCGGCCAGGAAGCCGCCGAAGACGAAGGAGAAACCGAAGTGTTCGGCTTCGGTGACGTGGCCGGCGGCTTTGACGAAGGTGGCGAACTGGGCGTTGGTCACCGTCGTGGGCGCGATGCGGAACGGGTCGACGGCGACCTCGCGTACCGGCCCTTCGCCGTCGGCCGGGAAGGAGTCCGGGTCGTCGGTGCCCATGAGGAAGTGCCCGCCCGGCAGGTCGACGAGCCGCCGGGCGGCCCGCTGGCCGGCCGCGGCAGGTGGCCGCGGCGCGAGGGAGAGCGCGACGGGGGCGGCGTCGCCCTGTCCGGGGGTGCAGCAGGAAAGCATGGCGGCTCCGTCGGTGTGAGTTGCGGGGGCGGGTGCCCCGCGGGTGATGCCGCGGGGCACCCGGCCGGGTACCGCTACGCGGCGCGGTCAGCCGCGAGTTGTGCTGCCAGGGCGGGGATGCCCAGGTTCTGCTCTTCCGCCGGGGTGGCCTGGTACAGCTTGTTCGTCAGCTGGTAGGGGTCGCCCGCCAGGTCGTAGTACTCGCGGAACTTCACCTGCCCCGTCCCGGACACGGTGCCGTTGCCGTCGGTGGTGAGGTCGTAGTACTCCGTGTACTGCTTGTTCTGGCCTACGTACGACGCCCAGGTGGGCGGGCCGCCCGCGTTCGTGCCCTGCTGCCACCACTCGACGAGCAGGTGGTCGCGGCTGTACGAGGAGAGCAGGGACCTGCCGTCCACCGAGTGGGTGGGCGTGATGCCGGCCGCGTCGAGGACCGTGGGGGCGATGTCGATGTTCGCGGTGATGCGGCTGTCGGTGGTCCCCGAGCTCAGGCCGCCCGCCGGCCAGGAGAGGTAGCACGGCACCTCGTGCGCCGGGCGGTAGGGGACCGACTTCTTGGTCCATCCGTGGTCGGCCCAGGTGAAGCCGTTGTCGGCGATGTAGATGACCAGGGTGTTGTCGAGCTGTCCGAGCGCCTGGAGCTTGTTCTTGAACGCCTGGACCGTGTCGTCGACGGTGAGCAGGGTGCGCAGCTGTTCCGCTCGGATCTGCTGCCCGTCGGCCAGGGTCCCGGTCGCGTTCCGGATGTAGGCCGGTTTGTCGCTGCGGTCGTTCTCCGGGACGGAGGGTCGGCCGTCCCAGTCCGGGACGGCCGTGCCGGCGTACTTCGCCTCGGGGGTGCGCGGACCGTGGGAGGCGTACGGGGTGACGTACGCGAACCAGGGCCGGGAGTCGGCCGCCGCCTTGTCGAGGAAGCTCAGCGTGCGGTTCTTGATGATGTTGGTGGTGTAGCCGTTGATCGTCTGGACCGTGCCGTTGACGTTCCACTGCGCGTCCACGTAGCCGGGCTGGAGGAGGGCGAAGTCCTCGAAGTGCGGCGGGTTGTCCGACAGGGTCCAGGAGTTGAGCCACTTGCCGAACAGGCCCGTGCGGTAGTCGGCTTGCTTCAGGTACCGGGGCAGGGTGGTGCTCTGGTCGAGCTGGTACGAGGCCTTGTTGTTGCGGACGCCGTGGTGGTGGGCGTAGCGGCCGGTGAGGACCGACGAACGGGAGGGCGAGCAGAGCGGGGTGGTGACGTGCCCGTTGGTGAACTTGACGCCCTGGTCGGCCAGCCAGGCCGTGGTCTTCGGCAGTGCCCATTCGGTGTGCTTGGGCTGGTCGTCCATGACGATGAGCAGGATGTTGGGACGGGTCGCGGCAGCGGCGGGACTGGCGGCCGCCACCTGGGCGATCGCGGGAACCGCCGCGGCGGCCGCGGCAGCCGCCGTGCCGGCGAGGAATCCGCGGCGGCTCACCCGGGGTCTGCTGTTGTCGCTCATGGGATGTCTTCTCCTGGTTCCGCAGCTCGTACGGGTACGGCAGATCAACTGCCGTGGAGGGGTGGAAGAGAGACGAGGATCAGGCATCGACCGGTCGGCCCCTTCGGGGGCGGACAGGGGTGAGATGCCAGGTGGGGATCCCGTGCGAAGAGGCGATGCGTGATTACCGTCGCGCCCAGGCGATCGGACACAGAGCGCTCGCCAGCCTGCCCAGATCGACGTGGCGGCGTGCAGTGAGAGGGCTTCCAGCTGCCATGCGGATGAGGTTAGGGGCGGGGGTGAGGCCGGTCCATGTACGGCATGTGAAAAGTGGAACTCTGCTCGGCGCGGCAGGTCCGGCGCCTGCCGGACCGGTGTCGCGGCTGGTCAGTGTCGAGCGTGACCGCTGATCAGCTCTTGACCAGCAGGCCGCGGCTGCGCAGCACCCAGCGCTCGACTGGGCTGAAGATCAGCAGGTCGATGGCGATGCCGACGACGAGGATGAGGATGATCGCGAGGAAGACGCCGGGCAGGTCGATGTTGTTGCGGCCGTTCTCCAGCAGCTGGCCCAGGCCCAGGCCGAGGTCGGGGGAGCTGGCGATGATCTCGGCGGCCATGAGGGAGCGCCAGGAGAAGGCCCAGCCCTGCTTGAGGCCGGCCAGGTAGCCGGGCAGTGCGGCCGGCATGACCACGTGCCGGGCACCGCTCAGCCCGGTGGCGCCCAGGGTGCGGCCGGCCCGCAGGTAGAGGGGCGGGATCTGGTCGATGCCGGAGACGAGGCCGTTGGCGATGGACGGGACGGCGCCCAGCAGGATCACCGTGTACATCATGGCGTCGTTGAGGCCGAACCAGAGTACCGCCGGTGGCACCCAGGCGACCGAGGGCAGGGACTGCAGGCCCTGCAGGATCGGGCCGATCGCGGCGCGGACGAACTTCACCCGGGCGACGAGGAGGCCGAGCGGGGTGCCGATGGCCAGGGCGAGGAGGAAGCCGAGCAGGCCGCGGGAGACGCTGGTCCAGATGATGTCCAGGAGCGTGCCCTTGAGCCACATGCCGGACAGGCTGTCCCATACGGCGGACAGGGCGGGGAGTTTGGTCTCCTCGGTGACCTTGGCCGCGACGAGGATCTGCCAGACCAGCAGGACGAGGCCGACGGCCAGGAACGGCGGCAGGACCTTCTTGACGAGGAGTTCGCGGACGGGGGTGCGGTGGGTCTGGACCGCGTCCAGGGCGTCGAGGCCGGCCTCCAGGCCCGCCAGGTCGTCCGTCTTCGCCTTCGTGTCAGTGCTGGCCATGGCGGCGGATCTCCCCACGCAGGTGTTCAGTGATCTCAAGGGACAGTTCCGCGACGTCCGCGTCCTCGATGCGGCGCGGCTGGGCGATGTCCACGGTCCATTCCTTGGCGACCCGGCCGGGCCGCGAGGAGAGCAGGACCACCCGCTGGGCGAGGCGCACGGCCTCGCGGACGTTGTGGGTGACGAACAGGACGGACAGCGAGGTCTCGGCCCAGATGCGGGTGAGTTCGCCGTGCAGTACGTCCCGGGTGATGGCGTCGAGCGCGGCGAACGGCTCGTCCATCAGCAGGAGCTGGCTGTCCTGGGCGAGCGCGCGGGCCAGGGCGACGCGCTGGCGCATGCCGCCGGACAGTTCGTGGACGCGCTTGCCGTAGGCGCCGCCGAGGCGGACCAGCTCCAGGAGGCGTTCGGCTTCGGGCTTGCGGTCGGTCTTGGGCAGCCCGCGCAGGCGCAGGGCGAGTTCGATGTTCTTGCCCGCGGTCAGCCACGGGAACAGGGCGTGCTCCTGGAACATCAGGGCGGGACGGCCGCCGGGGGTTTCGATGGTGCCCGCGCTGGGCTTGTCGAGACCGGCGACCAGGTTCAGCAGGGTGGACTTGCCGCATCCGGAGGCCCCCAGGATGGTGACGAACTCGCCGGGAGCGACATCGAGGCTGATGTCGTCCAGGACGAGCTGCGATCCGGCCGGGCCGGAGAAGGACTTCGAGACGTGCTCGATGCGCGCGGCGTGCGTGTGCTCCGCTGCGATGCCCTCGGCAGCCTTGGCGAGCGTGGTGGCCATGGTCGTCACCTCCTGGGGTTGCTGGATTTCGGGGTTACTTGGCGCCGAGACCGGCGTCGGAGACCTCGGGCTTGCCGGCGGCCTTGAGGACCTTGTTCAGCAGCGTCAGGTCGTAGATCCCGGCCAGGTCGGGCTGCTCGATGAGCTTGGCCTTGACGGCCCACTCGGACTCGGTCTTCAGCGTCGTCGCCAGCGGGTCGTCGGTGACCAGGATGGACGGCCACGCCGGGTCGATGACCTTGGCGTCGAGTGCCTTGCCGCTCTCCGCCTGCAGCTTCGCGTTGGCGGAGGCCTTCGCCTTGTCCGGGTTCGCGTTGATCCACTCGTTGGTCTTCACCGTGCCCGCCAGGACGGCCTCGACGACGTCCGGGTGCTCCTTGAGGAACTTCTGCGACACGATGACGTTCGTGATCACGAACTTCTTGTCGGGCCACAGGGCGGTCTCGTCGAGGAGTACGGAGCCGCCGTCGGAGACGAGCTTGGAGGCCGTGGGCTCGGGCACCCAGGCGCCGTCGATCGAGCCCTGCTTGAAGGCGTCCGGGGTGACCTTGTTGTCCGTGCGGACGACGGAGACGTCACCCTTGCCGGACTCCGGGTCGACCGACCAGCCCTTCTCGGAGATCCAGTTGAGGAACGCGACGTCCTGGGTGTTCCCCTTCTGCGGGGTGGCGATCTTCTTGCCCCTGAGGTCGTCCAGGGTCTTGATCTTGTCCGGGTTCACGACCAGCTTGACGCCGCCGGAGGCGGAGCCGGAGATGATCCGCAGGTTGGTGCCCCTGGACTTCACGTAGGCGTTGATCGACGGCGAGGGGCCGATGAAGCCGATGTCGAGAGAGCCGCCGTTGAGGGCCTCGATCTCGGACGGACCGGCGTTGAAGGACTGCGGCTTGATCGCGGTGCCGCCCAGCTCCTTCTGGATCAGGCCCTCCTGGAGGCCGACCAGCGCGGTGGCGTGCGTCAGATTCGGGAAGTACCCGATACGCACCTCGGCAGCCGACAGCTTCTTGCCGCCGGTCGCGGCGGCGTTGGCCGTCTTGTCCTCCGTCTTCTGCGCCTCGGAACCGTAGCCGCAGGCGGTGAGCAGCAGGGGGAGCGCCGCTGTGACGGCGATGGCGCGCAGGGTGGTGAGCGGTCTTGCGGCAGACACGGGGGTGTCCTTTCACGGGATGGTGTTCAGGGAGGTGCGGAGATGGGCGACGCGAAGCCTTCGGCACACACGGCACCCGCTCCCGGCCGTCGGCGGCGGGATCGCGGGCGCAGGCTGAGGAACGGAGAGGTGTCGGACGCCCGCGCTCGAAGGCGCGCGGTCGGTGAGGTCGGCCGAGGGGCCCGCACGGCCGCCGGTGAGCGGACTGGGGCAGCGCCCGATGTCGTACTACGCGGAGCCCGGCCCGGCGAAGGGTGTCAACAGGGCTGACAGATGGCGCTGGACGTACGGACCAGGTCAATGTGTCGGCGGGAGGTCAGAGGCAGCATCCGGCCTGCGTGGTGCAGTGTTCGCATGGCCACCTCCCTGATTCCTAGTTTTCCCACCTGGTTGGTAGGCATCTTGGCAGAGGCGGGCACCCGTCCCAAGAGGGTGACCGCATGGTGGACGCCTAGATCTCGCGATGCGAGACGGTGCAGGTGGGGCGGGGGGTCAGGGATTGGACCAGGCCCCGGGGGTATCGGCCAGCGCCGATACGCCAGAGGGCAGGGCGGACGATGCGACATCGGCCAGTGACACGCCGTCGAGGATCTCGCGCACGTTGGCCCGCAGTGCGATCCACAGGGGGAGCAGCGACTCGGCGGGGCCGGTGTAGGACAGGTCCGGTGGGCGGACCCCGCGCACCGAGACGAGCGGTCCGTCCACGATGCGGATGACATCCGCGATGCTGATGGACTGGGCGGGCTTGGCCAGCCGGTAGCCGCCGTTGCCGCCGCGCTGGCTGAGCACGAGACCGCCTCGGCGCATGTCGTTCAGGATGCCCTCGAGGAACTTGTGCGGGATGTCCTGGGCGTCGGCGATGGCTTCGGCCTTCACTGGCCCGTCACCCTGTGACGCGGCAAGCTGCAGCGCGGCACGTACCGCATAGTCCGCCCTGGCTGAGATCCGCATAGGGACATTATCCGGCATGGACTCGGCCGGCGTCGGTCGAGGGTGGCCGCAGGCTGCCGGGCAGGTGGTCATGCCCGGCAGCCGAGGGGATCAGGTCCGGATCCGCGTCCTGAGCGGTGCCCTGCGGGTCAATGGAAGGCTGCCGTCACCGCGCGGTGGGAGCCGTTGAGATAGTGCTCGCCGATGGAGCGCAGGCGGTGCGCGACCGGGCGATGGGCTGTCAGGACCCGGGCGTTGCGCCAGAACCGGTCCAGGCCGGGGGCGTCGGCGAGTTCCAGCACCCGGGCGGTGATGTGCAGGGTGGCCTTCGACGTCACGGCCTCGGCGGTGGCGACCAGGGCGGCGACGCCCGCGGGTACCTCGGCATCGAGCTGCGCACCCGCGGCGAGGGCCTGCGCCATCACCTCCGTCGCCCGGTCGACCACGGCGGTGGCCGTCTGAGCGGCAGAGGCGAGTTCCCCGTACGTCAGGAAGAGGTCCGGGTCCTCGCCGGGCAGCCGGTGTGCGCGGCCGCCCCTGCTGAGGTCGCGCGCTTCGGTGAGAGCGCCCTCGGCGATGCCGAGGCCGACGTGGCACAGGGCGAGCCGGAGCGCCGGCTCCGCGAGCGCGGTGAAGGGCGCGGTCGACTCCTCGTCGTGCGGCCGGCGGCCCAGCACCTGCCCGGGCGTGACGGTGACCCGGTCCAGGACGACCTCGCCCGCGCCGGCGACCCGCTGACCGAGGCGGTCGTGGGCGGGTTCGACGGTCACGCCCTGTGCGCCGGATGGGATCCGTACGACCAGGACGTCACCGGTCGCGGCGCAGACGGCGTCCACCACGATCTGGTCGGCCGCGGCCACCGCCGTGTCCACGGACCGGCGCCCGTTCAACAGGTAGCCGGTGACGCGCGGCCTCAGTGTGAGGTCCGGTCCCTCGGTGTCGCCGTTGGGCGCGGGAGTGCGGACCGCCCCGGTCCACAGCCACCGCTCGCGCACCGACTCCTCTTCGAGGGCGGTCGCGTGCTCGTGACTCGCGTAGAAGCGTCCGCTCCAAGCGTGTACGTAGTGGCGGGCGAGTACGTCGCCGACAGAGCTGTCCGCTGCGGCGATCTCCCGTATGACGGCGCATCCGGTACGCCAGTCCGCCCCGCGGCCGGGCCCGGGCGGGGTGAGGGCCGCCGGCAGGCCGGCCTCGCGCAGCCGGGCCGCCTCGTCGGTCGGCGGCCTGCCCGCCTGATCGCGGACGATGGCGTCCGCGGCGAGGTCGTCCGCCACGTCACGGGCGGTACGCAGCAGCGCGCGGCGCCGCTCGTCGGCGGACCGGAGGCCGGCGGGGCCGGGTGTCGTCCGCATGGGCGTCACCGGCAGGCCCCGGTGCCGCTGTGTGGCGCGGCGGGGGCTGGGCGGACAGCGGTGCCATGGGGGATGGCGGTGGTCATGTCGGCTACTCCGGAACGTTGTTGGGTGGCGTCGGCCGGCTGCCGGATCCCCACCTTTCCCATCGGATTGATAGGGATACTCGCCCTGGAGCGGCCTTCCCGGCAAGGCGTGACCGAATGGTGGACACTTCGATCTCGGGATGAAGGACGGCGCAGGTCAGCGGCCGGCTTGCGGGCTGGGTCGTCGCCGGATCCTCCGTCAGGGAGTGTGTGAACCCATGGAGTTCGCCCGATGGGATACCTGCCGGTGAGCCTTCGCCCAGGCGGAGATCCGCTGCGGCGACAGGGGTAGCCAGGCCCCCTTCGCCCACACATTTCCTATGCAATCAGTAGGGAAGTATTGACGCGTGCCCGCCACGCACTTCACGATGTGGTCATGTCCCCGTCGCAGCCGTTGCTCGTACGCCGCAGGCACGTTGACTTCCGTCTCGTCGCCAGCGCCATCTGCCGACCCTTTTAGGGCTTTCGACAGGGCATTTGCTCGAAGCGCGCCGGTGTTCCGGCTGCCGCTTCTCGCTGTGCTCCGCGCCTTTCGTGACCCCGGCCCTTTGGGTCGTACGGATCCGCCCGGCGTGCGACGCGACGGCTCTCCCGGTCGACTCCGTCGCGGAGACCCCACGCCCTGTCGTGCCCGAACACCCGGCATCCGTACCTCGATCCGCGCAGCCGAAGGGGCTCATCGTGACCACCGCAATTCCCGCACCCGCCGTCCGCCGTTACCCGGCCCCGCGCCTCCAGCTGGTCGGCGACCGTCCGCCCGCCGTCTTCGCCGACGGTACCTATGGCGGCCGTGTCGGATACCTCGTGTTCCTGCCGGCGGACGTCGACCCGGTGGCGCTGATGAAAGCGCACGGTATACGCCCGGAGATCCGCTCCCTGGAGCCCGGGACGCTTCCGGTTCCCGAGCCGGAACCGGCCCCGTACCCCGACCCCGTCGAGCACGACGCCATCCGGGTCGACCGCGCACGTCGGCTGGTCGAGGTCGACGGACGCGAACTGGAGCTCACCTACCTGGAGTTCGACCTCCTGGCCCACCTCGTGTCCCATCCGTACACGGTCCACACGCGTGATGCCCTCATCTCGGGCATCTGGGGTTACGGGCACATCGGTGACGGCCGTACGGTCGATGTCCACATAGCCCGGCTGCGCCGCAAGCTCGGCCCCGCCTACCGGGACCGCATCTCCACCGTGCGCCGCGTCGGCTACAAGTACGCCCCCGACCACCAGTAGCCCCACGCCGGTCAGGCGGAACTTCTGTCGCCACCGCCGCCGGTTTCTCAGGCGCTCGCGATGACCAGCAGAGTTCGGGCGGCGGCGGGGCCCGCCAGGCGGCAGCGGTGCGGGACTTCGCCCCGGTGGTGGGCGCTCTGTCCGGCGCGCAGGGTCAGCGGTTCCTCGCCCTCGACTTCGAGGATGATCTCGCCCTCCAGTACGTAGAGGAAGTCCTCGCCGGGGTGCTCGAACCAGCCGCGCTCGCCCTGGCCGGGCTCGAAGTGGTGCTCGTAGGCCTCCATCAGCGCGCTGCGCCCGCCGGGGATGAGGACCTGGGCGATCTGCCCGGCCGCCTCGCTGACGCGGATCACCTGCGGGTCGCTCTCGTGGCTGACCGCACCCGGTCGGGCGGGCGGTCGCAGGAAGGTTCCCGGGGTGACGTCCAGCGCCTCCGCGATCCGGTAGATCGAGCTGAGGCTGGGCGTGGCGAGGCCGCGTTCGAGCTGGCTGAGGAACGGCTGGGAGAGGCCCGAGCGGGTGGCGAGGACGGCCATGGAGACGCCGCGCTGTTTGCGGCAGCTCCGGATCACCCGTCCGACCTCGATCGCCTCGGGCGTGGGTTCAGGTCGAGACACGCAGGTGAACGTACCTCATCACCGATCAAGCACCGGGGGTCCCGACGAGGTTTCGTACTGCCGCAACACTCCCGTCATAAGCGTGGTCAATTATTGACCTCACTTATTGACGACGAGGAACCGAACGAGGAGCCGCCCCGTGCACGCCACCCCCTCACCGCCCGGCCGGAGCCTCAGCCGGCTCGGGCCGGCCCTGGGCGCGGCAGGTGCCCTGCTCGCGCTGTGGTCCCTGCTCGCCTGGTCCGGTGCGGTGGCCCAGGGGCTGCTGCCCACCCCCGGCGAGACCGCGGCCGCGCTCGCGGACAGCGCCCGCAGCGGCATCCTGGCCGCTGATCTCGGCGCCAGCCTGGCCCGCGCCGGGCAGGGTTTCGTGCTCGGTGCCCTCGTGGGCAGCGCGCTGGGCTTCGCCACCGGCCATCTGCCGAGGCTGTCCGCCGCCGTCACCCCGCTCGTCTCCTTCCTGCGCCCGATCCCGGCCATCGCGCTGGTGCCGCTCGCGACCGCCTGGTTCGGCATCGGGGAGACCGCCAAGCGCCTGCTCATCGCGTACGCCGTGCTGCTCGCCGTCTGGCTGTACGTACACGACGGGGTCTCCCGGGTGCCGGCGTCCCATCTGAGGGCGGCTCGGTCGCTGGGCGCGCCGCTGCACCGGCGGTTCACCGAGGTGCTGCTGCCCGCCGCCGCGCCCGCACTGCTCGCCGCGTTGCGGTACGGGGCCTCGGTGGCGCTGCTCGCCCTGGTGGCGGCGGAACTGGGCGGCGCGGACAGCGGGTTGGCGTACCGGCTCCAGGTGGACGGCCAGTTCCTGCGCGTGGACCGGATGTTCGCCGGGCTGTTCGTGCTCGGGCTGCTCGGCGTGGCCGTCGACCTCGTACTGGCCGCGGTCGGCCGCCGGTTCGTGCACTGGAGCGCCTCATGAGCCTGGGAGTACGACTGGAGGGGCTATCGGTCCACTACGGGGCCGCCCCGGTGCTGGAGCGCACCGATCTGGAGCTCCCGGCGGGCTCGTTCACGGCGCTGCTGGGGCCCAGCGGGTGCGGCAAGTCCACGGTTCTCAACCTGGTGGCCGGGTTCGTGCGGCCCGCCGAAGGGCGGGTGACGGTGGGTTCCGCCCCCATGCGCGGGCCGGGCCCGGAGCGGGGCGTGGTCTTCCAGCACTACGCGCTGTTCCCCTGGCGCACCGCCCGCGGCAACGTCGAATTCGCCCTCAAGCGGCTCGGCCTGCCGCGTCCGGAGCGCCGCCGGCGCGCCCTCGCGGCACTGGCCGAGGTAGGGCTGGCGGACGGCGCCGAGAAGTACCCGGCGCAGCTGTCCGGCGGCATGCAGCAGCGTGTGGCACTGGCCCGCGCCCTGGCCGCCGAGCCCGAAGTGCTGCTGATGGACGAGCCGTTCGGAGCGCTGGACGCACTGACCCGGACCCGGATGCAGACCCTGCTGCGGGAGCTGTGGCAGCGCCGCGGAACCACCGTCCTGTTCGTCACGCACGACATTGACGAGGCACTGGCCCTCGCCGAACGGGTCGTCGTCCTCGGCGGAACCCCTGGGCGGGTGCTGGCCGACCACACCGTGCCCGCCGGGCCGCCCGACCTGGACCTGCGCTCACTGATCGCCCGTCATCTCGGCTCCGATTGAAGTTCCCTCGGCTCCCTCCCCTGCTCCCACCTCCGTCCCCGGAAGGACTTCCCCATGCTCAGACCCCGTGCAGTGGCCGCACTGTTGACGGCGGCCGTGCTCACCTCGGCCTGCGCCGGCGGCACCGGCCCCGCGGCCGGCGGCCGCCCCGCCGTCTCCCTCGCCGGGAGCGACCACCTCGGCGGGGCGCCCGTCTACGTCGCCCAGGAGCACGGGCTGTGGTCCGCCGAGGGCATCGACGCCACCGTGACCGCCCAGCCCAGCGGGCGGGACGCCCTGAACGCCGTGCTCGGCGGTCAGGCGCAGCTCGGCGTCGTGGGTGATCTGCCCGCGGTGACGGCCGCGCTGAGTGGGCGCGAGCTGCGGATCGTCGCCGACCTGTCCCGGTTCTCCGACTGGCGCCTGCTGACCCGGACCGACCGGCAGATCACCGGGTTCGCCGCGCTGAAGGGCCGCACGGTCGGAGTCCCGCAGGGTACGAACGTCGAGTACGCCCTGTCACGGATGCTCGCCTCCGCGCAGCTGACGGCCGCTGACGTGACCGTGGTCAACCTCGCCCCGAACCAGGTCACTTCGGCGCTGGCCCGAGGCGACATCGACGCCGGGGTCACCTTCCCCAGCTTCTACGACGCCGCCCGCACCACCCTCGGTGACCGCTACGCCGAGCTCCCCTTCACCGGCTACACGGCCCGGACCCTGCTCGTCGCGGGTCCGGCGGCGACCGAGGGGACCACCACGGCCGTGCTTCGGGCGCTGCTGAAGGCCCAGGGCGAGATCGCCGCCGACCCGGCCGCCGCGCGAAAGGCCGTACTCGCCCAGTCCAAGGGCGCGCTCCAGGCCGGCTATGTGGACGCCTTCCAGCCCCGCTACGGCTACGGCGCGACCCTCTCGCCCGAGCTGCTGGCCCAGTTGGAGCAGGAGGCCGGCTGGGCGAAGGCCGCCCAGAGCCTGCCGGGCTCCGCCGACCGCGCCGCGCTGCTGAAGCATCTGCACCCCGCGCCCCTGACGGCCGTCGACCCGGCCGCCGTCACCGTCCGCTGAACCCGCCCCCGAGACAGGAGATCCCCATGACCGTCGACCAGAACACCCTGCGCCGCCGCGGCGTCGGCCTGATCGCCCATGACCCCGCCCGCAGTTACGGCGGCTACACCCTCTACACGCCCATCACCAGCACCGGCGAGATCCACCTCGTCGACATCGAGGGCCGGCCCGTCCACACCTGGAACTCCCCGCACCCGCCCGGCCGCCAGGCGCAGCTCCTCCCGGGCGGCAACCTCTTCTACGCGGCCAAGGACACCAGCAGCCCCACCCTCTTCCCCATCTGGGACGTCTACCACGGCGGCATCTTCCAGGAACTGGCCCCCGACTCCACGGTCCTGCGCGAGGTCCGCCACCCCTTCCACCACCACGACGCCTCGATCCTGCGCAACGGCAACCTCATCGTCACCGTCGTCGAACCCCTGGACCCGGCCGACGCGGCCCGCATCCGGGGCGGCATCCCCGGCTCCGAAGCCGCGGGCGGGGTGATCTACGGGGACGTGGTGTACGAGCTGACCTGGGGCGGGGAAGAGGTGTGGCGCTGGGCCGCCATCGAGCACCTCGACCCCGAGGAGTTCCCGCTGGACACGCACTTCGCCCGTGAGCACTGGCCCATGGCCAACACCGTCAACGAACGCGCCGACGGCTCGATCGTCCTGGGCTTCCGCAGCGCGTCCTCCACCGTGGCCGTCGACCGCGCCGACGGGTCCGTGCTGTGGCACATCGGCCCCGACGTCCTGGCGCAGCAGCACCACCCGCACGAGCTGGCGGGCGGCAACATCCTGGTCTTCGACAACGGCACCTACCGCGACACCACGTCCGTTCCGTACTCGCGGGTGCTGGAGCTCGACCCGCGGACGGGCAAGGAGGTGTGGTCGTACGAGGACAACCCGCCGCAGAACTTCTACAGCCCGTACATGTCCAGCGCGCAGCGCCTGCCGAACGGGAACACCTTCATCGCGGAGGGCTCCTTCGGCCGGCTCTTCGAGGTGACGCCCGCCGGTGACGTGGTGTGGGAGTTCGTGGTCCCGCAGTTCCGGTCCTTCGGCGAGGGCGTGGGCCTGGAGTCCTCGGCCGGCGCCCAGAACTCCGTCTTCCGCGCCTACCGGTACTCCGCCGACCAGTTCCCCTGGCTGTGAACGACAGTCCGGTTCATTTCACCGGAAGGCGTTGTGTGTACGGCGGATGAAATTGCCGCACGCTTCCGCCAATACCGATATCAGGACCGTTGACAGCCCTTCTCCAGGCTGCCTAACTTACGCCGCAGATAACGACATCAGCGGCCTCTTCTGTCCGGCATGACGGCTGCTTTTCGATTCTTCGATTTATCGAATGCTGCTGGAGTGCCCTTGACTGAATCTCTCGTCCTCACCGCGCCCCCGGGACCGCCGGCGCCGGCCGAGCGGGTCCTCCCGCTCCGCCGGCCCGGGCGGTGGGTCGCCACCGCCCTCGTGCTGGTGCTGGTCTCCCAGGCCGCCCACGGGCTGCTGACCAATCCCTTCTACCAATGGGACCGGTTCGGGTACTGGTCCGTCCGGCCGGTCATCCTGGAGGGCCTGTTCATCACCCTCCAGGTGGCCGCGTACAGCGCGGTCCTGGGCCTCGCGGGCGGCATCCTGCTCGCCCTCGGCAGGCTCTCGACGAACCCCGTACTGCGGTCGGTGAGCTGGACGTACATCTGGCTGCTGCGCTCGGTGCCGCTGATCGTGGTCCTGCTCTTTCTCTACAACCTGAGCGCCCTCTACCCCACCCTGAGCATCGGGGTGCCCTTCGGGCCCGCCTTCTTCACCTTCGACGAGTCGCGGCTGGCCACCGACATCGTCGTGGCGGTCGTGGGACTGAGCCTGAGCGAAGCGGCGTACGCGGCCGAGGTGGTACGGGCCGGTGTGCTCTCCGTCGACCAGGGCCAGCACGAGGCGGCGGCCGCGCTGGGACTGCCCAGGCGGTACCAGTTCGCCCGGATCGTCTTCCCCCAGGCGCTGCGCTCCATCGTCCCCGCCTACGTCAACCAGCTGATCGGGCTGGTCAAGGCCACCTCGCTGGTCTTCTACGTATCGCTGCTCGACCTGTTCGGCACGGTGCAGAGCCTCGGCAGCACCTACTCCGGCGACGTCGTGCCGCTACTGCTGGTGGCCACCTCCTGGTACGTGGTGCTCACCAGCGTCCTCTCGGTCGTCCAGTTCTACGTCGAGCGGTACTACGCGCGCGGCGCGCTGCGCACCGTCCCGCCCACCCCCCTGCAGCGGGCCCGGACGGGCCTGCGCGATCTCCGGGACCGCTTCCGTAAGGGGACGGCGCGATGACCGCCATCGCGCGGGCCGCCGCGATCGAGGTCCACGACGTGCACAAGTGGTACGGCCGACAGCAGGTACTGGACGGGGTGAGCCTGACGCTGCGGCCGGGCACGGTCACCGCGATCCTGGGCCGCTCCGGCTCCGGCAAGTCCACCCTGCTGCGGGTCATCAACCACCTGGAGAAGCCCGAGGCCGGATACGTAAGCGTCGGCGGCGAGCTGATCGGGGTGCAGCGGAACGGCGGGAGGCTGAAGGAGCGGAGCGAGCGGGCGATCCTCGCCCAGCGCGGGCGGATCGGCTTCGTCTTCCAGAACTTCAACCTCTTCCCGCACCTGACCGTGCTGGACAACGTCGCCGCGGCCCCGGTGGCCACCGGCAGGCTGCCGCGTCCGAAGGCCCGGGCCCTGGCGCGCGAACTCCTGGAGCGCGTCGGGCTCGGCGACCGGACCGGAGCCTACCCGCGGCAGTTGTCCGGCGGCCAGCAGCAGCGCGTGGCCATCGCCCGCGCCCTCGCGCTCCGGCCCGGCGTCATCCTCTTCGATGAACCCACCTCCGCGCTCGACCCCGAACTCGTCGGCGAGGTGCTCTCCGTGATCAAGGACCTGGCCACCGGCGGAACCACGCTGGTCATCGTCACGCACGAGATCGGCTTCGCCCGCGAGGTGGCCGACGAGGTCGTCTTCCTCGATGGTGGCCGCATCGTCGAACAGGGCCCGCCCGAGCAAGTACTGGACCGGCCCGTCCATCCCCGTACGCGGGAGTTCCTGAGCAAGGTGCTCTGACTCCGCCGCGCCCCACCCCGCCCCACCAACCCTTCCGAACCGAAAAGGAACACCATGCAACGCCGACGCTCCCTGCGCACCAGATTCGTCCGCGGCCTCGGCGCCGCCACCGCCACCGTGGCGCTCGCCTCCGGCCTCACCGCGTGCGGGGGCGACGCCGAGGCCACCGGACCGGGCTCCGGCAAGGTCACCGTCGGCGCTGTGTCCAACGGCGCCGCCCAGCAGGCCGAGCTGTCCGTCCCGGTGGTCGAGTCCCTGCGCGCTCAGCTGCCCGCTGAGGTCCGCGAGCGCGGCGAACTCGTCATCGGGGTCGGCGCGCTGCCCGCCGGCTTCCCGCCACTGGCGTACGTCGGCACCGACCAGAAGACCCTGACCGGGGCGGAACCGGACCTCGGCCGTCTGGTGGCCGCCGTGCTCGGGCTCAAACCGGTGGTGAAGAACTCCACCTGGGAGAACCTCTTCGTCGGCATCGACAGCGGCAAGGTGGACGTGGCCTTCACGAACGTCACGGTCACGGAGGAGCGCAAGAAGAAATACGAGTTCGCCTCCTACCGGCAGGACAACCTGGCCTTCGAGACGCTGAAGGACAACCCCTGGAACTTCGGCGGCGACTACCGCGATCTCGCGGGAAAGACGGTCGCGGTCAGCTCGGGCACCAACCAGGAGAAGATCCTGCTGGAGTGGCAGAAGAAGCTCCAGGCGGAGGGCAAGGACATCACCGTCAAGTACTTCCCCGACGCCAACAGCACCTACCTGGCCCTGAGCGGCAGGAAGATCGACCTCAGTTTCGGCCCGAACCCGTCCATCGCCTACCACATCACCCAGACGGCGAGCGGCAACGCTCCCACGCGCAGTGCGGGTTCGTTCTCCGGGGCCGGTGAGTCGCTCCAGGGCCTGATCGCCGCGACCGCGAAGAAGGACAGCGGGCTCGCCAAGCCGGTGGCAGAGGCGATCAACCACCTGATCAAGAACGGCCAGTACGCGCAGCTGCTCACCGCCTGGAACCTGGCCAACGAGGCCGTCACCACCTCGGAGGTCAACCCTCCGGGCCTGCCGGTGACCAACTCCTGAACCCCCGGCCCCCGGGCCGCGCCACGGAGGGAGAGCCCGCCCCATGAGCACGAACGCAGGTCCCAGCACCAGTACGGGTACGCGTGCGAGTGCGAGTGCGAGTGCGAGCCTGGGCACCGTGGTGTCCCCGCATGTCCTGGACAACCCCGCCTGGGCCTCGTTGTCCGGCGCGCACGCCGCCTTCGCGGAGCGGGCGACCGGCCCGGGGCCGACCCCTCTACCTCCCGCGCCGCCCGCTATCCGTCGGACGTCTGGCCGTTCGCCGCCCTTGCGGACCCGGCCGACCCGGACTCCTGGGCCGACTTGCGCAGGCTGGTCGGCGACGGCGGGATCGCCGCGCTCGCAGGCGTGCTGACCCCGCCCGACGGCTGGGAGACCGTCGGCTCGGTCCCCGGCGTCCAGCTGGTCGACACCTCGCTGCGCGCAGAACCCGCCCCGGAGGCGGTTCGGCTCGGCCCCTGTGACGTACCGGAGATCCTCGGTCTGATCGGGCTCACGAGGCCGGGTCCGTTCCTGCCCCGCACCGTCGAGCTGGGCACGTACCTCGGGGTCCGGCACCGAGGCCGGCTGATCGCGATGGCCGGAGAGCGGCTGCGGCCGCCCGGCTGGACCGAGATCAGCGCGGTGTGCACCCATCCCGACCACCGGGGCGGGGGGCTGGCGACCCGGCCGGTCTGTGCCGTCGCCGCGGGCATCCGGGAGCGTGGCGACGTCCCGTTCCTCCACACCGCCGCGAGCAACACGACGGCGATCCGACTGTACGAGTCGATCGGCTTCACCGTGCGTCGCCGCCCCTCCTTCGTGGCGGTCCGCGCGCCCGGCAATACCGCTGCCAACTTCTCTTAATATTCCGGTCATTGTATGGCACCGCTATCGGGGGTAGTTTCCAAGGGATATGGGTGACGGGCCTTTTCTCCGCCCCCTCGTACGCCCTCAAATCCGCGACGCGCATCGGCCTTCTTTTCGCACGGCCGATCAGGAAGGCGTAATTCGACGTGTCCGCATTCCCGCCGGAATCCGCATCGACATCAGCATTCTCCGAACCGCTGCACCTCGCCGTCGCGCTCGACGGCGCGGGCTGGCACCCTGCCGCCTGGCGCGAGCCGGGTGCCCGGCCCGGCGAACTCTTCACGGCCCGCTACTGGGCCGATGCCGTGGCCGAGGCCGAAGCCGGACTGCTCGACTTCGTCACCTTCGAGGACGCCCTCGCCCTCCAGTCGTCCTCGGCGGACGGGCCCGACGGGCGCACGGACCAGGTCCGCGGGCGGCTGGACGCGGTACTCACCGCAGCCCGCGTCGCGCCGCTGACCCGGCACATCGGACTGGTCCCGACCGTGACCGCCACCCACACCGAGCCCTTCCACATATCCAAGGCGATCGCCACCCTGGACCACGTCAGCCGCGGACGTGCGGGCCTGCGCGTCCAGGTGTCACAACTGGCCTACGAGGACCAACACTTCGGACGCCGGGCGGTCCCGCTCCCCGATGCGGAGTCCTACGAGGAGGCTGCCGACCACATCGAGGTGATCCGGCGGCTGTGGGACAGCTGGGACGACGACGCCGAGATCCGGGACGTGGCCACCGGCCGGTTCGTCGACCGCGACAGGCTGCACTACATCGACTTCGAGGGCCGTCACTTCAGCGTCCGCGGGCCGTCGATCACCCCGCGCCCGCCGCAGGGGCAGCCCGTTGTCACCGCGGCGGGCGTTGCCGGCGCCCTCGGTGACGGCAATGCCGCGTACGGCCTCATCGCCCGGTCCACCGATGTCGGATACGTCGCCGTGCGCGACGCCGACGGGGCGCGCGCGGCGGTCACGGAGATCCGGCAGGCCCGGGGATCCGCCGGGCTCCCGGCGCAGCCGTTGCACCTCTTCGCGGACATCACCGTGTTCCTGGACGAGGACGCTCCGGCGGCCGAGGCCCGCCGCAGCCGCCTCGACGCGCTCGCGGGCGCCGCGTACACCAGTGACACGGCGATCTTCACCGGCACGTCCGCGCAGCTGGCGGACCTGCTCCAGGACTGGCGGACGGTCGGCCTGTCGGGTTTCCGGCTGCGGCCGGGCGTACTCGCCCACGACCTGCCCGCGATCACCCGGGGGCTGGTGCCGGAGCTCCAGCGGCGCGGGGTCTTCCGCCGCGCGTATGAGGCGGACACCCTGCGCGGACTGCTGGGCCTGGAGCGCCCGGTCGGCCGTTATGCCGCCCACCCCGCCGCCTGATCCCGGACCCGGAAGGCCCCATCATGAGCAGCAAGCGGCTCAAGCAGATCCATCTCGCGGCCCACTTTCCCGGCGTCAACAACACCACCGTGTGGAGCGACCCGGTGGCCGGCAGCCACATCGACTTCGCCTCGTTCGTCCACTTCGCGCAGACCGCCGAACGCGCCAAGTTCGACTTCCTCTTCCTCGCCGAGGGGCTGCGGCTGCGCGAACAGGGCGGAAAGATCTATGACTTGGACGTGGTCGGACGGCCCGACACCTTCACGGTGCTCGCCGCCCTGGCGGCCGTCACCGAGCGCCTCGGCCTGACCGGGACGATCAACTCCACCTTCAACGAGCCCTACGAGGTGGCCCGCCAGTTCGCCTCGCTCGACCACCTTTCCGGGGGCCGGGCCGCGTGGAACGTCGTCACCTCCTGGGACGCCTTCACCGGCGAGAACTTCCGGCGCGGCGGGTTCCTGCCGCGCGAGGAGCGCTACTCCCGCGCGAAGGAGTTCCTGGCCACCGCGACCGAGCTGTTCGACTCCTGGGACGGCTCCGAGGTCGTCGCCGACCCCGCGTCGGGCGCCTTCCTGTGGGACGCGCGGGCCGGGGCCTTCGCCCACCACGGGCGGCATTTCGACATCGAAGGCCACTTCAACGTGCCGCGCAGCCCGCAAGGCCGGCCGGTGGTCTTCCAGGCGGGCGACTCCGACGAGGGCCGCGAGTTCGCAGCCTCCTCCGCCGACGCGATCTTCGGCCGCTACGGGACGCTCGACGAGGGCCGGGAGTTCTACGCCGACGTCAAGGGCCGCCTTCCCCGGTACGGGCGCTCCCCGGACCAGTTGAAGATCCTGCCCGCGGCCACCTTCGTACTCGGCGACACCGACGCCGAGGCACACGAGGCCGCGCACGAGGTCCGCCGCCTCCAGGTCAGCGGGCAGACCGCGATCAAGTACCTGGAGCACGTCTGGAACCGCGACCTGTCCGCCTATGACCCGGACGGCCCGCTGCCTGCCGTCGACCCCGAGGCCGGTGAGAACACGATCGCCCTCGGCCGGGCGAGCGTCCGCCAGTTCCACGACCCGCTCGAAACCGCCCGGCAGTGGCGCGAGCTCGCCGGGGCCAAGAAGCTGTCGATCCGCGAACTCGTCATCGCCACCACGTCCCGCCAGACCTTCGTAGGCTCCGCCGCCACGGTCGCCGAGCAGATCAACGACCTGGTGCAGGCGGACGCGGCCGACGGGTTCATCCTCGTCCCCCACATCACGCCGGGCGGCCTGGACGCATTCGCGGACACCGTCGTCCCGCTGCTCCAGGAGCGCGGCGTCTTCCGCACCGAGTACGAGGGCGCCACCCTGCGCGAGCACCTCGGGCTCGCCGTGCCCGGCGCCGAAGCGGTTGCCCGGCAGGCCGCGACCTCGTGAAGTTCCTGGCCATCACCCTGATCACGGACTCCGCGGATCCGGTGACGGGTGCCCTCACACCCACCCGTGAGCGGTTCCGCGAGGTGGTTGCCGCCGCGCTTTTCGCGGAGGAGCTCGGCTTCGACGGCTTCGGGGTCGGCGAGCGCCACGAGCGGCCGTTCCTGTCGTCCTCGCCGCCCGTGGTGCTCAGCCACATCGCCGCACTGACCCGCAGGATCCGGCTGTTCACTGCCGTGACCACGCTGAGCCTGCTGGACCCGGTGCGGGCGTACGAGGACTACGCGACGCTCGACCACCTCTGCGACGGCCGCCTGGAGCTGATGATCGGCAAGGGCAACGGCACGGCCCAGCGCGAGCTGTTCCACGTGACTCCGGAAGACCAGTGGGAGCGCAACGCCGAGGGCTACGAGCTGTTCCGGCGGATCTGGCGCGAGGACAAGGTGAGCGCCGAGCCGCGCTTCCGCCCCGCGCTGGCCGGCGCCGAGGTGCTGCCGAGGCCCTTCCAGCCGGCCCTGCGCGTCTGGCACGGCAGTGCGACCAGCCGGGACTCAGTCGATCTCGCGGCGCACTACGGAGACCCGCTCTTCTCGGCGAACGTCACCCACCCGATCGGCCCGTACGCCGAACTGATCCGCCACTACCGCGAGCGCTGGGAGCACTACGGACACGATCCGGCGCACGCTGTCGTCGGCGCGGGCACGGCCGGCTACCACGCGGCCCCCACCTCGCAGCAGGCGGTGGCGGCGTACCGGCCCGCGTTCGCCCGGTACCTCGCTTCCCACAAGCAGCAGGGTGTGGATCCCGTCTTCCCGACACTGGAGGACTTCGTCGAGCGGAGCTCGGCGCTGATCGGCAGCCCCCAGCAGGTGATCGAAAAGGTCCACCGCTACCACGAGGCGTTCGGCCACACGGCCCTGCACCTCCAGGCGGAGCCGGGCGGGCTCGCCCCTGCGGAGCACCGCGCCTCCCTCGAACTCTTCCAGTCACAGATCGCCCCGGTGTTGCGCCGCGAGATCCCCGACCCCGCCTTCCCCGACCTGTAAGGAGCCCTGCATGTCCGGCATCCCCCTCGGGGTCCTCGACCTCGTCCCCGTCTCCTCCGGCTCCACCGCCGCCGAGGCCCTGCACCACAGCATCGACCTCGCCCGGCAGACGGAGGCGTTCGGCTACGCCCGTTACTGGTTCGCCGAGCACCACCTCAATCCGGGGGTCGCCGGGACCTCGCCGGCGGTCGTCCTCGCGCTCACCGCCTCCGCGACCTCGACCATCCGGCTCGGCTCCGGCGCCGTCCAGCTCGGACACCGCACCGCGCTGTCCACGGTCGAGGAGTTCGGCCTGATCGACGCGCTGCACCCCGGGCGCCTGGACCTGGGCCTGGGCCGCTCGGCCGGCCGTCCGCAACAGCGGACCTCGCACGACCCTCCGTTCGAGGGGTACACCCCGAACGGACTGCGCATCCCGGCCCGGTTCTCCTTCGCCCATCTGCTGGGCCATCCGCGGGTCGCCCTCCAGCAGAGGCTCCTGAACCTGCCCGGTGCCCAGCCGCAGGACTACGCCGAGCAGGTCGACGACGTACTCGCGCTACTGCGCGGCGACTACCGCTCACCGGAGGGGGTGGAGGCGCACGCCGTCCCGGGGGAGGGGGCCGACGTACAGGTATGGATCCTGGGCAGCAGCGGCGGAGTCAGCGCGGAGACCGCGGGCCGCAACGGGCTGCGGTTCGCGGCCAATTACCACGTCAGCCCCGCTTCGGTGCTGGAGGCGGCCGAGGGCTACCGGGCCGCCTTCAAGCCGTCCGCCGAGCTGGACCGGCCGTACGTGACGGTGTCCGCCGATGTCGTCGTCGCCGAGGACGACGCGACCGCCCGCGAACTGGCCACCGGATACGCATCCTGGGTGCGCAGCATCCGTACCGCCGAGGGCGCCATCCCCTTCCCCACGCCCGCCGAGGCGCGCGCCCTGCCCTGGACGGAGGCGGACCGGGAACTCGTCGCCGATCGGGTGGACACCCAGTTCGTCGGCTCGGCACGGACCGTCGCCGATCACCTGGAGCGGCTCCAAGGAGCCACGGGGGCGGACGAGTTGCTGATCACCACCATCACGCACGACCATGCGGACCGGGTCCGCTCCTACCGTCTGCTGGCCGAGGAGTGGCGGCGCCGCTCAGGCGCCGGCCGAGCTGTCACACGCTCTTAATGCCATGTGCATAGCCATCAGACCGGCGTTCTCCGCATGATCGAATTCCGTCCGCGAGAGCCAAGGAGCCCCCGATGCCCACCCGCCGCCACTTCCTCGCCGGGTCCGCGGCCGCCCTCGGCCTCGCCTCCCTCCCCGCCGCACCGGAGGCCCAGGCCGCAACGACCGCCGGCACGGCGACTCCCAACCTCGTCGTGATCCTCGCCGACGACCTCGGCTACGGCGACCTCGGCGCGTACGGCCAGAAGCTGATCACCACACCGCGGATAGACCAGCTCGCCGCCGAGGGCCTGAGGTTCACCGACGCCTACTCGACGGCCGCGGTCTGCGCGCCGTCCCGCTGCTCGCTGCTGACCGGCCTGCACACCGGCCACTCCACCGTCCGGGCCAACCCCAGCGGCGCCCAGGGCGCGCTGAAGGCCGGTGACACCACCTTCGCCGAAGTGCTGCGCGCCCGTGGCTACCGGACCGCGGTCATCGGGAAATGGGGCTTCGGGCCGGAGGAAGGCGACCAGCCCAGCCACCCCAACTCCCGCGGATTCGAGGAGTTCTACGGCTACATCGACCACGGGCACGCGCACGAATACTACCCGCAGTACCTGTGGCACAACGGCGCGAAGGAGACGATCGCCGCCAACGCGGGCGGCGCGAAGGGGGCCTACGCCCCCCAGCTCATCGAGCAGCGCGCGCTGGACTTCATCGGCGACCACGCCGCCGAGCCCTTCCTGCTCTTCCTCACGCCGACCGTGCCGCACGCACCGAGCGACATCCCCGACGTCGGCGCGTACGCCTCCCGTACCTGGACCCAGCAGAACAAGGGCCACGCCGCCCAGATCACCTACTTCGACACGCTCGTCGGGAAGGTCACCGACCGGCTGCGCGCGCTCGGCATCGCCGACGACACTGTCCTCCTCGTCACCAGCGACAACGGCCCGCACGAGGAAGGCGGGGTCAACCCCGACCTGTTCGACGCGAACGGCCCGCTGCGCGGCTACAAGCGCAACCTCTACGAGGGCGGCATCCGCGTCCCGCTGATCGCATGGTCCCCGGGCCGGATCGGCGCGGGGACCAGCGACCGCCCCACCTCGCTCACCGATGTGCTGCCCACCCTGGCGGAACTCGGCGGCGCACCCGCACCCACGGACATCGACGGACTGTCGGCCGCCCCGCTGCTCGCCGGAAGCCCGGACGCCGCACGTCACAATCACCTGTACTGGTACCGGGACGAACGCGGCGTCACCAGCCGGGCCAACACCGAGGACGACGGCCGCGCCACCTGGCTCGCCGAGGCGGTACGCAAGGGCCACTGGAAGGCGGTGCGGTTCGCGCCCGTCAGGGACCACGCACTGCCCGATGCACAGTGGCAGGTCGAGCTGTACGACCTCGCCTCCGACCTCGGTGAGCAACGCAATGTCGCCGACGTCAACCCGTCCGTGGTGACCGGCCTGGTCGCCCTCATGCGTTCCTCGTGGGTGGACACGTACCTCCGCAAGCCCTTCGGAGTCCGCGCGGAGATCCAGGGGCCGGCCGTTCCCGGTGAGGCCTTCACGGTCACCGCGACCCTGGGCAACGGGTCGGGCAAGCCCTGGACCCGCGCACTCCTCACGCTGCACGCCCCGGCGGGCTGGCAGGTCCAGGCCACCACCGCGACCGGCAAGGACCAGCTGACCGCCGGCGCCACGCTGACCACGACCTGGCGGGTCACCCCGCCCGCGAAGGCCACCGCCGGCACGCAGTGGCCGCTGACCGTCGACGGCACCGCGGAGTCACCGACAGGGCCCCTGCGCTACTCCGCCACGGAACGGGTCTCCACGGTGCCGGCGGCGCCGGTCGCCGACTCCTATCTGAGCGATCTCGAATGGGTGTCGGCCACCAACGGCTGGGGTCCGGTGGAACGCGACCGGTCCAACGGGCGACAGGCGGCCGGGGACGTCACGCCGATCTCGTTCGGCGGCGTGACGTACGCGAAGGGCCTCGGCGTGCATGCTCCCTCCGAGATCGTCTACCACCTCGGCGGCGCGGCGGACCGCTTCACCGCGCTCGTCGGCATCGACGACTTCTCGACCAACCAGGCCGCCACCGGCGCGACGAAGGCCTCGGTGCGGGGCGACGGGAAAGTGCTGTTCACCAGCGGCAAGCTGACCGGCGCGGGCGGTCCCGTACAGGTGGATCTCGACGTACGAGGGGTGAAGCTGCTGCACCTGGTCGTCGAGGACGCCAACGCCAGCACGGCGTTCGACCACACCTCCTGGGCCCTCGCCCGGGTGACCGTGCTCTGAGCGTCGGCCTTCTCACAGGCCGGGGGCTCCCCAGAGGGGGAACCATCGGCTCAACTCCGGTTCGATGCGCAGATCGTCCTTGATCACCGCCTTGACCTGGAGTTCCAGGGGGTTGTCGCGCTTGTGACCGGGCAGCGGAGCGAAGGGGTAGAAGGTGCCGCGCTTGTACAGGTAGACCAGGGCGAGGGAGCGCAGCTCGGCGTCGCGGAAGGAGACGAGGGAACACAGGAGCTGCGGGCCGAAGCCGCTGTCCTGCAACGCGGTGTTGACCGCGTGCAGGTCCCCCACCAGCGCGGGCAGGTCGTCGGGGGCGCGGTGGGAGAGCAGCCACGAGTAGCCGTAACTGTCACGGCTGAACTCCACCGGTGCGCCGCCGCGCTCGGAGTCCGCGTCCAGCAGGGCCCGTACCTCTTGCTGTACCTGGGTGAAGGCGCCGCCCTCGATGGAGGCGAAGCAGACCGAGCCCGCTCCGGTCGGGGTGAAGCCGATGGCCGCCTGGAGGGTGATGGCCGCCGAGGGCAGGCCGAAGAGCTGGTCCAGGTCGGGTCTGACCGGCTTGGACCGCCCGAGCAGCGTGTCCCAGAAACCCACGGGGCCTCAGCTCCCTCTCACGGTGTTCCGCCGCCCGGTCCGCCCAGCTCGGCGGCAAGCTCCGCGAGGGCCGCGAGCCGGCGTTCGAGGCTGGGGTGGGTGGAGAACAGGTTGGCCACCGCCGTGCCGGGGCCGAGGGCGGGGGTGAAGAAGAACGCGTTGAACGCCTGCGCGGTACGCAGGTCCTCCGTCGGGATGCGGGCGATGTCCCCGGTGACCTTGGTCAGGGCCGAGGCGAGGGCGGACGGCTTGCCCGTGAGCATGGCTCCGGCGCGGTCGGCGGCCAGTTCGCGGTAGCGGGAAAGCGCCCGGATCAGCAGGAAGCTGAGCGCGTAGACGAGGGCGGAGACCACCATCACGGCCATGAAGACGACGGCGGTGTTCTGGTCGCGTCCGCGTCCGCCGAACAGCTGGGAGTAGAACGCGAAGCGGACGATGAGTCCGGCGATCACGCCCAGGAACGAGGCGATGGTGATCACCGCGACGTCCCGGTGCGCGATGTGGGAGAGTTCGTGCGCGAGGACGCCTTCGAGTTCTTCCACGGTCAGGCGGCGCTGGAGCCCGGTGGTGACGCACACCACGGCGTGGTTGGCGTTGCGTCCGGTCGCGAACGCGTTGGGCAGGTCCATGCGCGAGACCGCGACCCGCGGCTTGGGCATGTCGGCCGTCGCGCACAACCGGTCGATGATCCCGTGCAGCTCGGGCTGCTCCTCGGACGTGACGATCTGCCCGCGCATGGCGTACAGGGCGATCCGGTCCGAGTACCAGTACTGCGCGCCGAGCAGTGCGGCGGCGATGACGACGACCAGGACGGTGGACTTGAGCAGCACGATCAGCGCGGCGATGAACGCCACGTACACCAGCCCCAGCAGGAACATCGTGACCGCCATTCGGGCGGTAAGCTGCCGGTCGGGCTCGAAACGGCTGCGCATCGCCATCACCCCGGGATCAGGCCCTCGTCGGACAGCGGTTCGCGCACTTGGGCGAGGCTGGTGTCCGCATCGGGAAGTACCAGGTCGGACGGCGTGATCGCCTCGTCCGGCAGCGGTGTGCCCAGCGTGCGCACGGCGTCCAGCAGGGCCGACAGCGCGGCCGTGAACGCCGCTTCGTTGCCCGCGTCGGCAGCCGACTGCAGGGCGGTGTCCAGCTCGTCGAGTCGGACCAGGTGCCCTTCGGCGATCTCGTACTGGCCCTCGCCGAGAATCCGCATGATCATGACGTCGCCTCCGGGTCCGACGGCCCCTTCGACCGTTCCGGCGCCTCCACCGCCGCCGGGCCGGAGGCGGCAGGCAGCTCGGCCTTCATCCGGGCCAGCTCCCTGTCCACGTCCTGGCCTGCGGACATGCGCTCGAGCTCGGCAAGGATGTCGTCGTGCCCGGCCGGCACGGTGGCGTCCTCCAACGCCCCGGAGGCCATCAGCTCATCGAGTGCGCCGGCGCGGGCCTGCATCTGCTCGGTCTTGTCCTGGGCCCGCTGCATGGCCAGCCCGACATCGCCCAGCTCCTCGCCGATGCCGGTGACCGCCTCGGTGATCCGCGTCTGGGCCTCGGCCGCGGTGTAGGCGGCTTTGATCGTCTCCTTGCGGGTACGGAAGGCGTCCACCTTCGCCTGAAGGCGCTGTGCGGCCAGGGCCAGCTTCTCCTCCTGCTGCCGCAGTGACAGCAGCTGCCCCTCCAGGTCGGTGATCTGCGAGGCGACGGCCGTACGGCGGGTCAGGGCCTCGCGGGCCGGGTCCTCCCGGCCGGCCGCCAGAGCCTGCTGGGCCTGAGCCTGGAGCTTGTCTCCGGACTGCTGGAGCTGGTTGACCTGGAGCTCGACGCGTTTGCGGCTGGTCGCGACATCGGCCACCCCGCGCCGTACCCGTTGCAGCATCTCCCGCTGCTGTTCGTAGGAGTGGTCCAGGACTTCACGCGGATCCTCGGCCCGGTCCAGGGCCTTGTTCGCCTTGACCCGGAACAAGGCGGTGATGCGGGCGGTGATGCTGGTCATGACGACCGCCTCCTCGGGCCTGACGCATCCTGCGTGACCGGCGGCCCACCCCCCGTGCCTTCGGCGTGTGGGAGCGGTTCCGTCGCAGGTCACGACCATCGCGCTGGTTCCATTCTCCGGGCACATCCCCTGACCGGCAGCCCGTAACCATCACCCTTGGCGCGGCAAGCGCCCGGAGCCGGGAGGGAGCATCTGGTCGGTCGCGGTGTCCTTTCGGCCGGGGCGGAGCCTCTGGCTCGGCAGTAGATGTCCGCGCCCTGCTCGACCAGGATCCAGGGCACCTCGGCCAGGTGGTCCGCGCAGGCCGGCTCCCCGGACCTCTCCTTGCGGCCGCGGGCCTTCACGTCAGCCCATCTCGACGGGGGCACGCACCAGGGAGCCGTACTCGGTCCAGGAGCCGTCGTAGTTCTTGACGTCCGGGTAGCCGAGCAGTTCGTGGAGTGCGAACCAGGTGTGCGAGGAGCGCTCACCGATACGGCAGTAGGCGATCACTTCGCGGTCGGGGGTGATGCCCTTCCCCGTGTAGAGCGCCTTCAGCTCGCCGGCCGACTTGAACGTCCCGTCGTCGTTGGCCGCCTGCGCCCAGGGGATGTTGGCCGCGCCCGGGATGTGGCCGGGCACCTGGGCCTGCTCCTGCGGCAGGTGAGGTGGTGCCAGCTTCTCGCCGCGGTACTCCTCCGGGGACCGGACGTCGACCATGCGGACGCCGGACCCCAGGCTTTCCAGCACTTCACTGCGCATTGCGCGGAACTGCGGGTTCTCCTGACCCGTCACAGTGAAGTCGGTGCGCGGGCGCGTCTTGACCTCCGCAGTCATCTCGCGGCCTTCCAGCTCCCACTTCTTGCGGCCGCCGTCGAGCAGCTTCACCTTGTTGAAGCCGCGCAGCCGCAGGATCCAGTAGGCGTACGCGGCGAACCAGTTGTTGTTGCCTCCGTACAGGATGAGGGTGCTGTCGTACTCGACGCCGCCCTCGGCCAGCAGCTGCCCGAGCGCGTCGCGGTCCAGATAGTCGCGCCCCACGGCGGTGTGCAGGTCCTTGGTCCAGTTCCATCCCACGGAGCCCCGGATGTGGCCCTGCTCGTATGCGGTGGTGTCCTCGTCGACGTCGATGATGCGGACGGTCGGGTCGTCGAGGTGGGCGGCGAGCCAGTCGGTGTCCACCAGTGTCTCCGGATGGGCGTAGCCGTTGCTGCCCATGGTCCTCCACTCCTCTCCTCCTCTTCCCGCTGTCATGCGTGTGCCATCAGGTCCTGTACGCCTCCCCTCGTCACCGCCGTGACGGGGATGCCCGCCCGGTCGAGCGGGCTCGCCGCGATGGCCGCCCGGCGGCCGCTCCCGCACACCGTCCAGATTTCCCGGCCCCGGGGTGTCTCGGCGAGCGGTACGGCGAGCGTGCCCGGGATTCCGCCCTCCGGGCGCTCCGGCCGTACGTCGAGTACCCGCTTCCCGGCGCGATGTGCCCGGCCAGCTCGGACGCGTCCGCGGTGCGGAAGGCGCGCAGCGGGCGGCCGGCTGCGACCCAGATGTTGATGCCGCCGGCCAGATACCCAGGGACGTTCTCGTAGCCGATCCGCAGCAATTGCAGCATCGCCACGTCGGGCAGCCGCGCCAGTCGCCGGAGCGTGCGGAACTGCGCCCGTCCTCGCCGGACAGGTCGGTGCGGCCGACGCCGCCGACGAGGAGGCTGCCCCCGGTGAAGACGGCCGTCGGCGCCTCTCCCGCAGGTCGTCGAAGACGAGGTACGAGGTGTGTTCGGCGGTATGACCGGGGGTCTCCATCGCCCGTACGGTCAGATCGCCGACGGTGATCTCGTCGTCCTCCGCCAGGGGCAGGTGGTCGAACGCGTACGGCGCGCGGGCCGGGCCTGCCACCGTGGCTCCGGTCGCGGCGCGGACCTCCAGAGCGCCGGAGACGTAGTCGTTGTGCACGTGCGTCTCCAGGACGTAGCGGATGCGCACCCCCTTGGCGGGACACGACTCCATCAGGCCCCAGCTGTCCCGCTGGGGGTCGACCAGCGCGGCCTCGTCACCGCTCACCAGGAGATGGCTGGTGTCACCGAGCGAAGCCGTGGTCATGATCTCGGTCTCGTTCATACGACGACCACCTCCACGGATGCCACAGGGTTGCAGCCGTAGCCATGGGCGTTCCACGGTGCCCGCGGCGGCTGGGTGTCGCCGAGCGCGTCGGTCGCGCGGGACAGCAGCCGGTACGGGCCGGGCCGCTGCGGCGTCCACCGGTACGACCAGCCGGTCCAGCCGTACGGCCCGGCCGACGGCTCGAGCACGGCGTCGTGCCACTCCCGGCCGCAGTCTTCGCCTTCGCCTTCGCCGTTTCCTTCGCCTTCCTCGTTCTCGGCCCGGACTTCCACCCGCCGCACGGGCACCCCGCCGCCCGACCAGGCGTGGCCGCGTACGACGGCCTCGTGACCTCGGCGGATGGCGGCGTCGGGCTCGGGTTCGGTGATGTGCGACTTGATCCGCACGGTCGTCACGGGGCCCTCGGGAATGCCGCGCGAGGCGGCGTAGACGTACTCCTCGGCCTGGAAGACACCGGTGAACGGCTCTGTCACGGCCCGTGCCTCGACCAGCCATTTCACGTCGGCTACCGCGTACCGGCCAGGAACCACCAGGCGTACCGGCGCCCCGTGCTCGGGGGCGAGCGGCTCGCCGTTCATATGAGTGGCGAGGAGGGTGTCGGGGTGCAGGGCCGCCTCCAGCGGCAGGCTGCGCTCGAAGGCCGTCGGGAGCCCGTGCACCGTGCCGGAGTCGGCCCCGGCGAAGACGACCTCCACTGCTCCCGGCTCGATCCCGGCCCGGGCGGCGAGGGCGCGGAACGGCACTCCCGCGAAATGTGCACAGCCGACCGCCCGCTGGCCCCAGGGCAGGCCCGGTGGACGGGGTGTCATCAGACTGCGGCCGTTTCCGGCGCACTCCAGCACCACGTCGAGCTCCCGGCGCTGCAGAGCGGCCAGCTCCTCGTAGCCGATGTCCAACGGGGCCGCCACGGCCCCGCCGACACGCAGCCGCCACCGGCTGGGGGTTGTTCGCGGGGTGCCGAAGTGATCGCGTACGAAGAAGGCACCCACGGGCGTGACCGGCTCGGCGAGGGCGGCCGCCGGCGTCTGGGCGTTGTACGGGTCGGCCGTGACCTGCTCCGGTGTCCAGGCCGTCGCACCGGGCCCGCTTGGAATTGGCCATGGGGTCATGCCCGCGCCTTCCGTCGGGCTCGTGACGAGCACGACGCGATTTCTTCCAGTCTAGGTCTCTTGACTACGGGGAAATGGGGACGAATCGACGGTTCGTCCAGGATCTGGCCAAGCCCTGGGCCGTCGTTGCGGGGGGTCTGGGCGATGTGCCTGGTGGCCGGTCAGTGAGACTGCGTAGTCGTGACGCTTGTGACCTGGGGTTGTAGGGTTCGCCGAGCGAGGAGTGATGAGCGACGTGTGATGTGCAGTGGCTGGCGACTGTCGTCCGCACTGGATTCGAATGGCGTTCCTGGTCGGAAGGGCCGTTTCCCAGCGATGTTCTGGTGTCGCTCGTGCAAGTGGGGACGGCGGAGCGGCTGACGGGGGGCCGTGCGGTTCCCGCTGTTTGCGTGGTTAGGCTGATCGCATGACTGTGCTCGTGTACGAAGACTTCGGTAACGGACGCCACCGCGAGGCCTCCCTGATCCGGCACGCTCTGGGCAGTGTCCACGACGAGGAGCTCGTTGCCGGCCTGGCCGGGGGGATCGGCTTCATGTACTTCGTCTTCGAATACGAGGGCCGGCTGCCCATCGTCACGATTGTGGCCCAGGCCCATCCGGAGCCGTGGGTCCAGGTCGCCCTCGGCCGCCTGGGAATTCCGTACGACGCCACGCGCGCGATGAAGCCCCGCTGGGGCCGGGTCCGTGCCGCGCTCGACGAGGGGCAGCCCGCCTTCTGCGTGGTCGACCGCTCCTCTCTGCCCTGGCATGGGGCCGATCCGGACGCCGAGATGACCGGCACCGACCCGTACACCGTCGTCATCGCCGGGTACGACGGCGACGACCTGCTGATCGAGGACGGTGCCGATACTCCGTACCGGATCGACCGCGAAGAGTTCGGTGCTGCCTGGACCGCGCACCGCAACGGCCGCCACCAGCTGATCGTGCCCACTGGGCCGGCCGAGGGGGAGCCGGACGTGGCAGGGGCGATCGCCTCCACCGTCATGCACCTCACCGGGCCGGTTCTGGGGAACAAGTTCGACGTGAACTTCGGCTTCACCGGGATGGAGAAGCTCGCCGCACAGCTGCGCGACAGCACCACCAAGACGGGTTGGGAGCGCCGGTTCGGCAGCTCACCCGAGGCCTTCCGTGCCGGCACAGGGCGGCTGCACGCCTGCTTGGAGGAGGAGTGGACCGCGCCGGGCGCGACCCGGCCGCTGTACGCGGACTTCCTCGACCTCGTCGGGCGCCCAGAGGCCGCCGGACTGTTCAGAGAGTCCGCCCGGCACTGGTCGGAGCTGGCCGTGCTCGCCCGGGACGCCGCCCCGGATGCCGGTGCCCAGGGGCTGCGAGCGCTGTTCGACGCGTGTGCGGAGCGTGTGGACCGCTGCCTGGACCTGGAGCGGCAGGCGGTACGGGCGCTGCAGAATTAGTGCCCGCCGCGTGGTCCTGCCGGGCGTCGTCTCCGAACGTGCGGTGAGTGAGGCCTTCTCAGCGAATGGGCAGCTGGTCGACCTGATCGGCGAACCGGCAGGTCGTCAGAGGTCGTTGCGTTGGCGTGACACCATCTGTGCATGCGATTGGAGGAGCCGTTCACGCCCGCCGGGGTCTGCGCGTTCCGAATCACGGAGTTCACGGCTACCAAGACGGACCCGGAGCTGCCCTCGGTGCGCGAGCAGCTGCTGGCCTGAACCGGGGGAGGGGGTTCGCGGGGCGTCCTTCAGCGGGCGCGGCGGCGCGATCGGCGGCTCAGTCGAAGACGCGGGCCCAGGGCGAGCGGGGCCAGCAGGGTCAGGGTCAGGGTCCCCACCGACTCGACGACGAGGGTGGCCCCGACCAGTTCGGCATCAAGGGTCTCGTGGAAACCGAACACCCCCGAGGGCGTCAGGCTGAGCACCAGCGCGCCCAGGGTCCCCGCCGTGAACAGCGCGCCGAGCGCGGCCACGGCACCCAGGTATCGCCGGGGGGCGGCCAGCAGCGCCAGCGCGAGCAGGCCGCCCCCGATGGCGTTGAGCAGGAAGAGCACGCCGATGGTGGCCAGGTCCTGGTAGCCGCCCGCCCAGAGGTGCAGGTGGATGGCGGCCATCGCCGCCGTCAGCCCCGCGCCGACCAGGCGCAGGGCGAGCAGGGCCGCGGTCATGGACCGGCCGGCGGGCGGGGCCTCGGGCCGGGCTGCGGGGTGGCGGACGGTCATGGCGGTCAGTAGCCATCGCTCGACGACGGGGTCTGGTTCACCGGCGCCTCGCTACCGCCAGCCACGGTGATCTCCGTCTTCATGCCCTTGTCCTTGTGCCCGTCGACGGGGCAGTAGATCTCGTACGTGCCGGACGCGAGGGTGACCTTGAGCGTCTCGGACGCGCCGGGCTCCAGCGTCTTGGTGGCCTTCTCGTCCGTCGGCCCCTCGATCTCCAGGGCGTGGTCGTGCTGTCCGCTGTTCTTCACGGCGAAGCTGTAGTCGCCGGCCTTGAAGGTCTGCTGTGACAGCGCGATGCGGAAGTCGGTCAGATCCGCCGTGACCTGGGTGACGCCCGCCTCCTTGGCCGGCTCGGGGGGTTTGGCGGTCGATGTACCGCCCCCGCCGCCGTTCCCGTCTCCGCAGGCGGCGAGTACGCTCGCCAACGCGCCGGCTGCCAGGCCCAGCGCCACGCGGCGGCGTGCTCGCGGTCGGGTGAGTGTGGTTGTCATGGCTCGGCCCTCCGTAAGGCCTCCGCGGGACCGGTCGTCCCCGATCGGTCGTCCCGGACCGGTCGTTCCGCAAGTGATACGGACGAACCGCCTCCAGGGATGGGAGGACCCAGGAACGGGGCGCAGACTGGGACGGTGACCTCCGGCGCGGGGCATGAGCCGAGGGCAATCCCTTGGCGTGGGCCGGCCGTATGAACTGGTGTGCACACAATGGGCCTCCCCCTCGGACAGGTGCCGGACGAGGCATTGCTGTCCGGTCTGACGACCGGCGATCCCGAGATCGCCGTGGCCTTCGTGCGCCGCTTCCAGCGCACCGTTTTCGGTGTGGCCGTCGCGGTCGTCGGCGATCCGCAGCTGGCCGAGGACATCGCGCAGCAGACCTTCGAGCGGGCCTGGCGGCACGCGCAGGTCTACGACTCGCGGCGCGGTTCGGTGCGGACCTGGCTCACGACCATCGCGCACAACCTGGCCATCGACGCGGTGCGCGCCCGCCGGGCCCGGCCGGTCGCGCCCGAGGACCTGGAGGCGCTGCTCGACGTCGTGACCGAGACCCCTGAGCTGCGGGCGCTGGCGGACGACACCTCGGCGCGGGTGCGGGCGGAAGTGGCGGCGCTGCCCCGGGAGCAGGGCCGGGCCCTGGTGATGGCGGGGATCTACGGGATGACGGCCCAGCAGGTCTCCGAGTTCGAGGGGATCCCGCTGGGCACGGCCAAGACCCGGATCAGGACTGCGATGGGCAAGCTGCGGACGGCCCTGGGGGCTGGAGAACGGCGTCTGATGGCCGGGGAGCGGCGTACGGAGACCGAGGAGCGGCGGCGATGAACGGGATGAGCTGCGAACGGCTGCGGGAGCTCGGTGCCGAGCTTGCGCTGGGCGTCCTGCCCGCCCGCGAGCGGGCGCAGGCGGAGGCCCACCTGGACCGCTGCCCCGGCTGCCGGGAGCACGTCGAGCAGCTGACGCTGGCCGGGGACGGCCTGCTCGGGCTGATCCCGGCCGGCGAGCCGCCGGTCGGCTTCGAGACCCGGGTACTGGACCGGCTGCTGCCGACCGCGCCGCCGACCCGGCGCCGCAACCGGCTGCGCCTGGCCGCCGCTGCCGCCGCTCTGGCCGTCGCGTGCGGCTTCGGCGGCTGGGCCGTGGGTACGGCCGTCGACGACAGTGCCGGATCCGGATCACAGACGCAGGACGGGACCCCGCGGCCGGCTCTGCTCCAGGCGGCGCTGGTGTCGGGCGGCCAGGAGGTAGGCCGGATCTTCGCGTACCCCGGTGGGCCGGGCTGGGTGTACATGTCCGTGGACCTCGACGCGGCCGGCGCCCCGGGCGGCGGGGCGGGCGCCGGAGCGGTCCGATGCCTGCTCGAACGCTCCGACGGCGGCACCGTTGCGGTGGGCGCGTTCTCCCTCAAGGACGGCTACGGCTCCTGGGGCGCCCCCGCCCCCGTGGACCCCTCGACGCTGACCGGAGCCCGGGTCCTCGCCGCCGACGGATCCGTCCTAGCCACAGCGCGGTTCCCGGCCGCCGACCGCTCATGACGTGGAAACCGGAGTCGGACCGATGACATGGGATTCGCGCAGGTGGGGAAGGGTCGTCGGGCCGGTGGCCGTGGTGGCGGGGGCGGCCACGGCGGTCGCACTGTTCGTCCTGCCGTCGTGCGGGCGCGAGCCGGAGTCAGCGAAGCCACCGACGGCTACGCCGACGCCGCAGCCGACCCCGACCCCGACCCCGACGACGGCGCCGGCCGCCGTCTCTCCGTTCACCGGGCGCCCGGGCCGGACGGCCCCCGTGCTCGCCGTGAAGATCGACAATGTGGGACCCGCCCGCCCCCACACGGGTCTGGCCGCGGCGGACCTCGTCTACGTCGAGCAGGTCGAGGGCGGCCAGAGCCGGATCCTGGCCGTGTTCTCCTCCCGGGAGCCGCCCGAGGTCGGCCCGGTGCGCAGTGCGCGCCAGTCCGACCTGGAGCTGCTGCGGCAGTTCGGTCGGCCCGCGCTCGCCTACTCCGGTGCGCAGACGGCGCTCAAGCCGCTGATCCGCGCGGCCCCGCTGTACCCGCTGCCGCCGGAAACAGCACCTCGGGCGTATACGCGCGCCCCCTCCCGGCCGGCCCCGCACAACCTGTACCTGAATCCGCGCGCGGCACTGGCCGCGGCCCCGCGGGCGAGCATCGCCAAGGACATCGGCTTCCGCTTCGGCCCGGCCCCGGCGGGCGGCCGGCAGGTGAACGAGCAGACGGTCCGCTACCCCGCCGCCCGCTTCACCTTCACCTGGTCCGGCACCGGTCACCACTGGCTCGTGTCGATGGACGGCGCCTCGGCCCGGAGCACCGACGCCGGGCGCCTGACCGCGTCCACCGTGGTGGTCCAACACGTGATGGTGCATCCCTCGCGGTTCAAGGACCGGCTGGGCGCCGTCTCGCCGTACACCGAGACCGTCGGCAGCGGCTCGGCGCTGGTCCTGCGGGACGGCAAGGGGTACGACGCCCGCTGGTCCCGCCCCACTGCCGAGTCCGGCACCTCCTTCACCACCGCTGCCGGCCGACTGAACTTCGCCCCCGGTCAGACCTGGATCGTGTTCACCGGCAGCTGAGGCGCCACCTCTCCAGCTGGGCCAAGAGGCCGTTCACCCCCGCGGCCCAGCAGGCGCCCGGGCCCGCGCAGTCCACGGTGCCGAAGGAGCCGGCGTCCAGCGCCCGCCACGTGCGGCCGGCGTCGTACGTGATGTCCGTGCCGGTCGGCCCGCTGCCGGCGCGGTGCGCGCGTACGAGAGCCAGGCCACGCCCGACCGGTAGGCGGGCGGCGGTGTCGTGGCGGGTGCCCAGCTGCCGCCGCCGAGAATTTGGGCTCCTGACGTGAGCAGAGGGCCCAACACCGCCTTTCGGACCTGTTCGGCCTGGCTGGCTGGTCGAAGGGAGAGCTCGCGAGGCTGGTCAACCGGCAGGCGGCGGCCGTGGGCCACCGCCAGCCGGCGACCCGACACCTCGCGGGTGGGGTCCGTAAAGTTAACGGCCCTGCCTCATACCCGGTGGTGACGCAGTGTCGTCAGGAGTCGCTGGCGTTCGCGCCCCGAGACGACCCAACTGGCTCCCAGGATCGTGGACTTCGCTGAACTCCTGACGCCTCGTGCAGGAAACTCCGACGGACTCTCCCACTGGATCGTTCAGGTCCGCGGAGCCGGTCTGCCCCATCTGCACGCCTTCACCAGGGGCCTGGACCGAGCTCTCGACCGGAGAAAGTCACTTACGCCAATCGGGTACAGGCGGAGGGTCTCGCGCAGTGGACGGACGAGTCACGGGCAGAGGACGGGGGAGGGAACCCCCACACTTCGGAGGCGCTTCACATGTCCGTGCTCTTCTTCGACATCGGGGCCACTCTGGCGGATGCCCGCGTGGAGCCCGACGGCTCACTGACGCTGAGGCCCCGGCCCCGGGTGGTCGCCGTCCTCGATGCCTTCCGTGACGTACGCAAGGGCATCATTTCCAACCCGGGGCCGGGCGACGGTGCGGACGAACGGGCGGCGGCGGCCCTCGAGGAGGCGTTCCCCGGCCGGTTCACGGACGCGAGTCTTGTGCACTGGGGTGTGAAGGACAGCCGCAGGCTCTTCGATCTGGCGGTCGCGAGCACCGGGGGTGCGCCGGCCGACGACTGTGTGTTCGTGGGCGAGGATGCCCAGGAGAGGGCGTTCGCGCGGGAGGCGGGAATGCGTACGGCTCCGCATCCGGTGTTCGCCCTCGCCGCGGTGGAGAACCGTCCCGTGCTCTTCGCGCGGATCGGGCTGCCGGACGGCCGGGGCCTGCCGGAGCTGGCCGCGGCGGCGGAGACGACCGAGGTCGTTCCCGTGCATGTGGCCTCGGACCGGCTCGTGCTCGTCATGGCGAGCGCACTCGGTGCCGAAGCGCTCGAACGCGCCGGGTTCACCGTGGACCGGCGCGAACCGGTGGAGGACAGGGCGGCCTTCCTGATCCGCGACGACCGTCCGGTCACGGAGTCCGAGTCGCTCGCGGACTCCGCCGACACCGCGGGGTCGGCGACCGTAGCGGCGCGGCGCGCCACGGCCGCATACGGCTTCATCGCCGACGCCCTGGCCGGGAGGGGTGCCCCGCCGGCCGCCCTGCTCGGGCCCGCACCGGGTGGTGTGTATCTCGCCGTGCCCGCCGGAGCGCCGGTCGAGGAGGTGCACCGGCCGGGTGCCAAGCCCGGACACACGGAACGCCTGCTGCCGGACCCGACGCTCCTCTCGCGGCCCGGCGAGGCTCAGTCGGACGTGCTCACCGGCGCAGCGGCCGGAAACCCGCGCCCGGGCCGGCTCGGCGCGGCGTCCGGCAACGGCCTCCCGTCCCCCGAGACGATCGCCGCGGTGCGGGCGACGGTGACCTCCGAGGCCCTGCTGGGCCATGTGGCGCGTATCTCCGGCGTGAAGCCACTGGTCGAGGGCGAGTCACTGACGGTCCGCAGCAGGGACGCGGCGGCCGAGGACAACGCGCGGGTCGTCGAGGCGCTGGCCCGCCGGTTCCGGGAACTCGGGCTGCACGTCCGGCGGCACCCGTTCCGGTGGCGGGGACGACAGCTGTTCAACCTGGAAGCCGAGCACCGGGTCGCCGGGGCGGACTCCACCGTCCTCATCACGGCCCACCTGGATTCGACCGCGTCCAGCGGTGACTTCGAGGACGCGAACGGCGAACCCCGCCCCTACGACCCGGCGGTGGACCCCGCACCGGGAGCCGATGACGACGGAAGCGGGACGGCGGGGGTCATGGCCGCGGCCGAATGTCTGGCCGCCCTGCTCGCGGACGGCAGGCAGCCGACCCGCAACGTGCGCTTCGTGCTCTTCAACGCCGAGGAACAGGGCCTCGTCGGCAGCAAGTTCTACGCACGGGCCGCCGCCGCGGAGGGCGACCGTATCGCCGGGGTCTTCCAGATGGACATGATCGCGGGACTGCAGCGGGGCAGCACGCCCAAGGTCGAGATCCACGCGGGATCCTCCGTACCGGGCCCGGTCGTGGGGGCTTCCGACGCGCTCGGCCACCTCGTCGCACGCACCGTACCCGCCTTCGATCCCGCGGTGACCGTCCAGCACCTCACGGGCCCCGACGACCCGGCAGTGGGACGCAGCGACCACGCGAGCTTCCATGAGCGGGGATGGGCGGCCGTCGCCGTGTCCGAGGACCTCTTCTCCACCCCCGACGGCGCGCCGGGGACCGGCACCCGGCAGTACCACACCCCGGGGGACACGCTCCTCGACCAGGACCACGACACCGATTTCGCCGCCACGATCGCCGGCTCGGTCACCGCGACCGCTCTGACATTCGCCGGGCTGTAGACACCGACGGAATGGAGGTCACATATGGGCACGGACAATGACACGAACCCGGCCTCGGGCGAGGACGGGCACGAGCAGAACGACGAGGCCGAGCGCCCGGCGACCGAGAAGTACGTCAGCGATCTGCTGGCACGGGGCCAGGCGGTGTTCGAGGGCGATGAGCCGACGTCCCGGACGACCCACGTCATCAAGCGCGAGGACGACGGACGGCTCACCGTCCGCCGTCTGCGCTTTTTCAGCTGACCTCTCAGTCGAAGCAGCGCCGGACCAGAGCGAGGCCCTCGGTGGTCTCGCTCCGGGCGATCTCGTGGGTCTTGAGCCGGGTGGGGCTGTCGTCCACGACCGCCACGTCGGTACGGTGCTCGGCGGGGATCTCGACCCGGCCGCGGCGGAGGAGGTCCTCCAGGTACGACGTGGCGACCTGCTCGGGGTCTGCGGGCCGCACCGAGCCGCCCGCGGGGTCGGAGCTGGCGATGCCGAACCGGCGAGTCTCCCCGGGGGCGTAGAGGGTGAGCGGTCCCTTGATGCCGTACGCCATCCCTTGGACCGTGACCGTCGTCAGGCCTTCCTCGTCACGACCGCCCGGCGTCGCCTCGGCCACGGCGGCGCCTCGGCGTGTCAACTCCGTTGCGGTGAGGGACGTGGCAGCGCCCAAGGAGAGAATTCCGTGGCGGGTGAACGCCGAGCGCAGGGACGGACCGTACTTGCCGCCGTTGCGACGCTGGTCCGCAGCGATCATGTGGCCCGCGACCTGCGCGTAGTAGCCGGACACCACCGGCGCGGCCACGACGGCGTCCACCAGCAGCTGGCCGGCGATCCGGGCCGCCTCGGCCAGAGCGGCCTGGTCCTGGCTGTCCTGCTGACGGAAGATCCCCGCGACGATCTTCAGGAACGCGCCGCTGAACACCCGGGAGAACGAGTGGGTCTCGCTGGTGAGCATGTTCCCGGGTCCGAGCGGTGGCAGGTGCACCGGGTCGCGGTAGAAGAAGTGGTTGGACATGTTGCGCAGGCAGTCCGGTTCGGCCGCGTCCGGTTGGACCTTGCGTACCGCCCAGCCCAGTTGCTCGGCCAGCCGCGACACGCGAGAGGACTGCTCGAGGCTGCCCTGCGTCTGGGTCAGGACGGTGATCCGCAGCGACTCCAGCTGGAGTGCGGTCAGCAGCGCGCTGATGTCACCGAACGCCTCGTGGAGGGCGTCGGACTCGTGCATCGCCGCGTTGAACAGTTGGGGGCGCAGGGCGTCCAGGACCGCGTGGCCCAACTCGTGCCGGACGATCTCGGGGCTCTGGCCCGAGAAGACGTCCACTCCTTCCACCCTCTGGTGAAAGAACTTCAGGCCTCGCCGGTCGTAGAAGGCGTTGAGGTCGACTCCCTCGTCGAGATGCACGGTCAGGACACGTCCGACCGACGGGACCCACTGAGTTCCCGTGGGAACCAGCGGACCCCAGGTTTGGCAACCCGTGCTCAACGCGTGGGCCGCCACCCAGTAGCGGAAGGCCGGCGTGCCCGGCCCGGCACTGTCCGGGTGCGGCGCGGCCTCGGCGATGGCCGTCGGAAAGGGCTGTGTGTCGAGCTGGGGCACCGGGTGTCGCACCGGCACATTTTCCTGCAGAGGAGCTCCGGGATCGTCCTCGTACACCAGAACTGTCTGGGTCGTCGCGTGCTGCTGCACGGTCATTGCCGCTCCAGGGGAGAAGGGGGGAGCCGAGAGGCGGTGGATGCACCACCGACCGGGCTCCGGGGGGAATAGTCCCTTATGCCCAGTACGCGGCGTATGCCCCTGTGTGTCAACCCGAACACGGCGGGTGACCGTGGAGCGTGCGAGCACGTCGAGCCGCCTCACCTCCGCATCCGCGAGCCGGTCCGCCCCCGCCGCCACGTTCTCGACGAGGTGGTCGGGGTTTCCCGTGCCGGGATCGGTCGACCTGGCGGCCCGTGATCGCCGCCACCCCGTTCGACCACCCCGGCCGTACCGTGCTCCTGTCCGACCATGCAATCGGCCTGCGGATGCTGTCCGCGCGCGTCGGCGGGGCCGGCCGGGCGAAGAGGCCGCGACCCTGGAGGCACTGATTCCGGCCGCCCACGTGCTGCCCCGCCCCATACGGGAGACCGCGCTCGCCGCGCTGCCCCACCACCAGGTGGCGCACTTTGCCTGCCACGGCTGGGCACTGCGGACCGACCAGGCCCGCAGCCGCCTGGCCCTCCACGACCACCTGATGGCTCTGCTGACCGTTATCGACATCGGCGCCGTGCGCCTGAAGGGCGGCCTGGCCTTCCTGTCGGCCTGTGACACCGCCGTCGGCAGCCCTTGGCTCGCGGACGAAGCCGTCCACATCACCGGCGCCTTCCACCTCGCAGGCCACCCCTACCTGATCGGCGCCCTGTGGCGCGTCGTCGAGGACGCCACCCGGGGCATCGCCGAGAGCTTCTACAGCCACCTGACCGACGACGGTGCCAACCCGCCCGACGCCAGCGGCTCTGCCGAGGCCCTGCGCCACCGGAGGGCGTCGGGCCGTGACTGCGGCTTCCTCCTGTTCCAAGCGCTCGATCGCCTTGCGGACCTGGGAAAGCTGCCAGTCGAGCCGACTTTCGACCGCCCGATACCGGGACGGCCGCACTCGCACGTTTTGGTCTATATGTTCGATTACGGGTAGGCGGCCACTCTGATTCGCCAGAGCGCCATGCCCTCGTTGCGTAGATATTCTGTGAAGTGTGATCCAGTCTGGACGGCCGCGGCTCCGTCGGCGCCCCGGCCCGGGAAGACTTGTGCGGCTGTCGCCGGTCATCCTGACCGTCGTCATCGCCAGCCTGGCATACTCCACTCCGCCGGAACTGGCCTTCAGTCGCCTCCTGCCCGCGGCGCCGGCCCTCGCCGCTGCCATGTGGCCGGTACTCCCCACCGTCCTGCTCGGGACGGTCTGCCTCATGCTGATGATCGGCCTCAGCCTCGTCTTCCCCGATCTGGGGACGTGGTGGACGGCGGCGGGGATCATCGCGGTCACCGTGGCCGCCGCGTACGGAAGCCATGTCCGGCTCCAGCGCGAGCGCACCCTCTTTCAGGTGCGGCTCGTCGCCGACGCGGCGCAGCAGGTGGTGCTGAGCCCCATGCCACGCCGCTTCGGCAGCATCGAGATCGAGTCCCTGTATCTCGCGGCCGCGGCGGAGGCCCGCATCGGCGGGGACTTCTACGAGGTGGTCGACACGCCATACGGGGTCAGGCTGCTCATCGGTGACGTGCGGGGCAAGGGCCTGCCGGCAGTGGGGGCGGCCGCGGCGATCGTCAACGCCTTCAGGGAGGCGGCCTACGGCGAGGCCGACATGGTCAACGTCGCACGCCGGCTGGACGCCAGCAGCACCCGTTACAACGCCGCGTTTCCCCCCGAGGGGCCGATGGAGCGCTTCGCCACCGCTCTTCTCGTCGAGATCCCGCACGAGGGCAGACGTATCAACATCCTCAACTGCGGACACCCCCCGCCGCTGCTCCTGAACCGCAGGAAACTCCGTGTCCTCGGGTCAGCCACCCCATCGCCACTCCTCAGCCTCGCGGAGCTGATCGGCGATCACTACAACGTCGACACCTTCGACTTCGCTCCCGGCGACCTGCTGCTCCTCTATACCGATGGGATCGCCGAGGCCCGCGACCGCGACGGCGAGTTCTTCCCGCTGGCAGCTTGGATGCGCCGCCAGCCCCCGACACCGCCCCGCGAACTGCTCACGGCTCTTCACCGCGATCTCCTCCACTACAGCAGAGGACGCCTTGACGACGACATCGCCGCCCTCGCCGTACGCCTGCGCGAGCCCTGAGGCACGGAGTCCCGGTGAGCGGCCCGCACCACTCGAACTCGGTCCACGCCAGGCGTAGGTGAAGAGCATGTGTACCTGCTCCGCGCCCGTCAGCTGGTGGGGTCAGGTGGTGGCCGAGACGCGCAGCAGGTTGTGGTCGGAGACTGCCGTGTCGAGGGGGAGGGCGTCGGCGCTCGGCGCTTGGAAGTGGGGGGTGCTGAGGAAGAGGTAGTCGAGCTTCTTCGTGCCGAAGGTCGCCTCGCCCGACCGGCATGCGGACGTGGTGGCGGGTGGGCAGACCGCGCGCTCGAAGTACTCCGGGTCGCTCTCGTCGGCCTCTGTGAAGGACCCGTCGGCGCCGTCCCCTCGCTCCGGCCGGTAGAAGCGCGACAGGGTGGCGGTGCGTGGGGAGTGGTTGAAGTCCCCGCCCAGAACGACGGTGAATCCTTCGTCGAGCCACTGGCGGGTCTGCGCCGCGAGCCGGTCTGCTTCGGGCACCGCGAGGGTGCCGTCGTCCCAGTAGAGGTGTACGGAGCAGGACCAGGTGGGCCGGTTGGCCAGGAAGTTCAGGGCGCAGGGCACCGTGATCGGCTCGCGTTCGCCTCCTACCGTCAGGTCGAGATCGGCCGTCTCCGAGACCGGTCCGCGTACGAGCACCGCGTTCCCGTAGGCGTGGCCCTCGCAGATGGCCGGGTTCCCGGCCGGGAGGGTGGCGGAGTGGAACCCGGTGTAGCCGAGCGGGCCCAGCCGGTCGAGGAGGGCAAGGTACTGGTGTTCGCACACCTCCTGGAGGAAGAGCTGGTCGGCACCCCAGCCTCCGGGATCGGCCTCGGCGACCACGGCGGCGATCCGGCGTGCCGGGTCGTACGGGGGAAGGCTGCACATGTTGCCGCAGATGTTGTAGCTGGTCAGCCGGATCGTCCCGGCAGCGGTGACGGCTTCGGTGGCAGGGGCCGCGGCAGCGGACGGTCCAGGCGGGACGAGGGCACAGAACGCGGCGGCGGAGACGGCGAGGACGGCCAGGGAGGCAGGGGTTCGACGCACACCCGTGATGCTTCCCGCAGCCGCAGCGGCTACCCCAACACCGGCTGCCTGTACGGCAGAAGGAAGCCGCCCCCAGCGCCTGAGGGGGTGGTTCTTCCTGCTCAGCCCGGCTGCCTGCAGGCCCAGCCTGAGGTGGGGCGGGAAGTTGAGTACGCCCGCTCATGATCCGTGTGCCGGCTGCTCAATTCTTGAAAGGCCCGCTCGTCATCACCAAGACCGTTTCGCGATCAACGAGGGGTCGGGGTCGTAAGCCCGTGGAGTGTCCGGGTCGTGCCCCGCCGCGTGGTGTGGGCCGTGAGCATCTCTGCGCGGGTCCGGTACAGCACACACCGGCGGAGCGGCCCTTCGGGCATGCTCGGATCCTCGAAGTCGTCGGCCGGGTCGCGGGTCATGCCGATCCGGCGCATCACTGCCTGGGAACGAAGGTTGCTGACGGTCGTCGACGCGACCACTTCCCGCAGCCCGAGGGCCTCGAAGCCGAAGGCCAGACAGGCCAGGGCGGCCTCGGTAGCGTAACCGTGACCCCACGCCGACCGCACCAACCGCCAACCGATATCCACCCCCGTGAACGGCATGTCCTTCCCCACCTCGTCCAATCCGGCGCGGCCGATGAACTCACCGGTCTCCCGTGCTTCCAGCGCCCACCACCCAAAACCGCGCTCGTCGAACTCGGCCCGCATGACTGCCACCGCGGCATCGCTCTGCTCCCGCGTCAGCAGTTCCCCCAGGTGTTCTCTGACTTCGGGATCGGCGTTCATGGCCGCCCACGGTACGAGGTCGGACTCCCGCCACCGGCGGAGCAGGAGACGATCGGTTCGCAGCTCTGGCATCCCCCCACCCAACCCGATCAAGTTCAGGGTGTCGATCGGTTATGCCGTGCCCCGCGGTGCTCGCCCATGCCAGGCCACTGTCCCCGGCTCGTGGATCATGTACACGCTCTGGCTGCTGATGACGGCCGCACTCCTCCATCGGCCGCTTCAAGAGACACAGCATCAGCCGCTCGACGTGCCAGCCCGGGACCAGGGGTCCACCGTCCTCGGCGTTGTCCATCCCGGCCGCGGTGAGGAACACGGTGATGCCGCCCGGCCGGTGGGCCGCTCCGATGGCGGCGCCATCGGAGCGGATGCGGCCCCTGCCGTTCCCGTCGGGGGAGGCGGTGGCCAGCGCTGCGGCGCCGTCAAGGACGAGGGTGTCGAACCTCGCGGCGAGCGCCAGACAGGCGGGAAGGCGGGAAGGAAGGATCAGTCCTTCAGCAGCTCGTCGCGCACCGGAATCCAGTCCAGGGCGGACCGGATGCCCTCTTCCACGGACAGCTTCGGCGTCCACCCCAGCAGTTCGGCCGCCCGGTCGCTCTTGGTGTAGCCGCCAGCGACGTCGCCGGGGCGCGGGTCGGTGTCGACGGTGGCCAGGGGCGTGCTGACGACGTTGTTGAACGCCGCGCACAGCTCCCGGACGGTGGTGCCGGAGCCGGTGCCCAGGTTGATCGCGATCGAGGGCTTCGACTTCGTGAGGATGGAGTCGAACCGGTCGATCGCCGCTACGTGGGCTGCGGCGAGGTCCCAGACGTGCACGTAGTCGCGGATGCCCGTGCCGTCGCGCGTCGGGTAGTTCGTGCCGGTGATCGGGAACGGGCGGCCTTCCTGGTGTGCCTGGATGAGCACGCCCAGGGCGTGGCTGGGCCGCGTGAGCTGAAGGCCGGTCCGCAGTTCGGGGTCGGCACCGATCGGATTGAAGTACCGCAGCGACAGCACGCGCATCTGCCCGGCCGCGGCAATGTCGGCGAACATCTCCTCGCACACGGCCTTCGTACGCGCGTAGGGGCTCTGCGGCGCCAGCGGCGAGTTCTCGTTGACGGGGGAGCCGTCCTCGGCCTGCTAGATGGAAGCCGAGGAGCTGAAGACGATGCGGTCGCAGCCATTGCGGTGCAGGTGACGGACGAAGGCCAGGCTCTTGGCCACGTTCGCCTCGTAGTAGCCGATCGGGTCCGCGACGGACTCCGGCACCACGATCAGCGCCGCACAGTGCACCACGGCGGAGATGTCCGGGTGCTCAGAAAAAATCCGGTCGATCAGCGCGCCGTCCGAGATGTCGCCGTCGTAGAAGGTGCGGCCTTTGGTGAACTCGCGGCGGCCTCGGACGAGGTTGTCGAGGATCACGGGGGTGATGCCCGCGTCCAGACAGGCCGAGGCGACAGTGCTGCCGATGTAGCCGGCTCCTCCGGCGATGAGGACGGTTGTCACGATGTTCTCTTCCCAGTCGTTCAAGCTCTAGTAGGCAACTGGCACTTAAGCTAGCGGAGTCGGATTAGTCCCTCGGAACAGCAACCTCTCGCTCACAGGTACGCGCCCAGGCACAGTTGCGTGTTCGCTCACGACGCGCAGGCCGTGGGCCGGTGCTCGGCATGTCTCCTCGCCCCGGCGCTGGGGGCGTGTTGTGGCCGGCGAGGAGCCGAGGGCACCGACGGGCGGGCTTTTCTCCCCGAGGCCTGGCCGTCGAAATCGCGACTGGTGAGCGGGCCCGCTTGGGCTTGACCGGCGAGGGCCCCGGCGTTCCACCCGCCCGCCGGGGCCCGACCTGTTGCAGATAGTCAACTTCTCTGGCTTGAATCCTCAACCTCTGACGTCGATGACTGACGGCGGTCACAGCAGTCGCTCCGCGAGGTAGCGCTGGAATTGCCACAACGGGCGCTCCAGATGTGAGAACCGGCCGTTGGACGGCTCCGGGTGGGAGGCCAGGCCCCGCTGGACGCCGCGGACGGCCACGAGATCCTCTTCCTGGATCTGCGAGATCTGGGCGCGCATGGCGGCCAGCGTCTCCGCGAAGCCGGGCGCGCTGTGCGCTCCGGGTGGGACCATGGCCGTGATCTGTGTGTCGTGGGTGGTGGGACCGGTGGGCAGCCAGCGGATGCTGACTGCGCTGTTGGGCAGGACCGCCAGGACGAACTGCGGGAAGATGCCGGCGATGAGCATGCCCGGCTGCGATTCCCCACGGGACCGAGAAGAAGGCTTCCCGAGGCCGGTGCCGCCCTGCTCGGGGTCGGCGAGCGGCGTGAACATGGTGAACCAGCGGCCGTCGCATTCGTCGACTTCCGTGTGCCGGCCCGGCAGTACCGGATCCAGGGTCGCCGCATGCGTGCCCATGTGGTGGTAGTTCTCCGAACCGTTCTCCACCGCCACTTTCCAGTTGGCGGGTACGCCTTCCCAGGTCTGGGAGTGGACACTCACCCAGTCCGCGATGCCGTGGCTGTTCAGCCGCAGGTCCAGCCCGCGCAATGCGGCTGCTGCCGGTGCCGCGTCGGGGTCGAGGTTGAGCATGACGAAGCCGTTCCAGACCTCGACGCGATGGGCCGGGAGCCGGCAGGTGGCCCGGTCGAAGTCGACACGCTGCATCAATGGAGCACCGGCGAGCTGTCCCGCGTAGTGGCCGTTCAGCCGGTACGTCCAGGTGTGGTAAGGGCAGGTCAGCCGTGGCAGGCAGCCGCGCTCAGGCGTGTTCTCCGGTGGCAGGAGGTCCATGAACCGGTGGCGGCACACCCGGGACAGGGCATGCAGCTCGCCCTCCTCGTCCCGGGTGATCACCAGTGGCGTGCCGAGGAGGTCCAGCCGCAGATAGCTTCCCGGCTCCGGAATGTCCTCGGCTCGTGCCACGCAGAGCCACTCGCGCCGGAAGATCCGTTCGACCTCCCATTCGTACATCTCGGGGGAGGTGTAAGCGTGGGGTGGCAACGTCTGGCCGCGTTCGAGCGGGAGCGCGGCCAGACGCCGCAGCTCCGCGAGCGTCTCACGCAGGGCCCCGGGGGCGGACGCGGGGGTGGCAGGCTCCTTGGCCGTGGTGCGGTGGATGGTCATGGTGATCGGCCTTCCTTTCTGGTGATCAGGGGTGTTGACCCGAAGAGGGACAGGGCGTGTCGGCGCCGGTAGCGGCGGCTGCAGGAGACGGTGGCGAGGAGGACAGCGCCCAGCATCGCCAGCCCCTTGGCCCGGTTGAGTGCCGGAACCGTCTCGACCGGCAGCAGCAGGGCGAGGAGCGCTCCGGCAGCGCCGTCCAGGAGCTGGGCGCAGCCCCACAGCACCGTCAGCCGGGTCAGTCCGCTGCGCAGCGCGGGCGAGGCGTGCCAGGCTGCTTCCCTGGCGGCTGCGCTGGTGGGCGCGTGCCAGGACTGGCCGGCCTGGAAGGCGAAGGGCTTCGCCACGAGAAGCGAGCCCAGGATCCAGAACCCGGCGGCCGCCCCGAGTCCGGCGTCCTTGACGAGGATGACCCGTGGACTGCCGGTGAGCAGCGACGTCACGATGCGTACCGCCAGCATGCCGATCATGAACGCCTCGAAGCTGTTCACACGACGCTGCGTGGCGGCCTGGACAGCCATGTGCACCGCGGGGACCGCCCCGCTGAGCGTCAGTGCCAGCCATTGGCTGATCCCCTGTGCCCGCAGAACGTAGAACACGGCCAGCGGGAGAACCACGGCGACCAGCATCGCAGTGGCCGCTGCCCGCCACGTCGGGATGTTGTGTGTTCCGGTCTGACCGTTCAGTGATGCCATACGAAAAACCGTAGGCACCGGCCAAGATCACCGAATCGACATGGCAGGTGATATGCGCGTACATCCTTCGATGTACCGTTTCGTCCTGGTTGTCTACGGCAGGCTGTGTGTGACTGGGTGGTGTGGTGGCTTCGGCTGGTTGTCGGCGGGTGCCCCGGTATGTGGCTGCGGTGTGGGGTGCGTGTAGGTCGGGGCCTCCTCGCATGGCCCCGGAGCCAGGGCTCCGGGCGGTGACTGGCCCTGACCGGAGCGGAAACCCCAACGGGCCGCAGGCCCGGGCCCCGTGAAACATTGCCGCGGGCGCCTCGGCGTGCGTTCGGGGTGCCTTGGTCGCTTCGGCGGCGAGACGGACCTGGCAGCCGGCCGTGGGCTGTGCTGCGCCGCACCTCTGGGCGTTTACTCCCCGTGACGGCCGGGGAGGCGTGGTCCGCGCGGTCGGGAGAAGTTGTCCATCGTTGTGTTCGGTCGTGGGCGGGCCGCTGTCAGGGAAGGTGCGTCAGTAGTAGTTCGGCCAGACGTGCGGGTGTACGGAGTGGCAGGTAGTGGTCGGCGTCCGGGATCATCTCGCCGCACGCGCCGGGGATGTCGGCGACAAGTCGTCCGGCGATCACCGCGATCTCTGGGTGGTCGCGGTCGCCGTGGATGACCAGCGTCGGCGCGGCGATTTCACCGAGGTGTGGTTCGGCATCGCGGCCCGTGGAGACGACACAGTGCTGTTCGCTCACAACTCGCCGCATGGCGTTCGAGGTGACCATCGTCTCGATGAGTTCTCCTCCAGGGGCCGTGCGGCCCATGGCTGCCCAGATCGTCAGTTCCAGCTCGGCCAGGGTGGCCGTGTCACGCTTGCGCCGGGCTGCGGCATAGGCGGACAATTCGGGACTTTGCGGCCAGGTATGGCCGCTGACCGAGGCACCGACCAGGGCCAGTGCGGTGACGCGCTCCGGCTGGGCGAGGGCGAAGTCCAGCGCGGTCTCCCCGCCCATGCTCAACCCGACCAGCGCGGCTTGACGGAGACGAAGTGGTCAAGGATGGCGCGCAGATCGTCGACGTCGCTGAACGGCTTGCCTGGTGCTGTGGAGCGTCCCAGCCCGCGGGCGTCGTAGCGGATCACGGCGTGGCGGCGGGCCAGCTCGGGAATGATGGCGTCCCACAGGCTTGCTCGCACAACAGATCGCCCACGCGCAAGAGCAGCGCCACGCCCTGGCCGCAGTGGCGGCCGCGACGGCGTCCGGATCCTTAGCGAGGTAGCGCGCACCAGGTCCACGGCGGCCGTCTCGTCGGGGGTTGCTCCGCACCGGCTCCGTTCTGGTCGTCACGCCCTGCCCACCGACCGACCGGAGCTGTGGGACGGCTACGGCGAGGGACTCGGCGGGTGCCGACTCGACCCCCACGGCCGGAGGAGACTTCACACGCCGGCGAGAGGCAAAGGGCTCCAGGCCTCGGTCACCGAGATGCCAGTGACCAGCGGAGATCGGCGTCGAAATCCGCGCCGATTCCCCAATGGGGCGGGGGAGATGGCCCCGTCAGGTCAGCACAACGGGTTCGCCGGTGAGGTCGACCCCGGCGGCGCGGAGGTCGTCCATGGCGGCGCGGGTGGTGTCGGCGGCGACGCCGGCGGTGTAGTCGAGCAGGACGCGGGTCCCGAAGCCTTCCCGGACCGCGTCGAGCGCGGTGGCACGCACGCAGTGGTCGGTTGCGATGCCGACGATGTCGACTTCGGTGACATTCCGTGCGCGGAGCCAGTCCGCCAGGCGTACTCCGTCCTTGGTGCTGCCTTCAAATCCGCTCTTGGACGCCGAATGGGCACCTTTGTAGACGACTTCGTTGACGGCGGGGGTGTCGGCGACGGACGCGAAGGCCGGGTGGAATTCGCTGCCCTCGCTCCCGGCCAGGCAGTGCACGGGGAAGCTGTGGTTGAAGTCGGGGGTGTCGGAAAAGTGGGAGCCGGGGTCGATGTGGTGGTCCCGCGTGGCCACGACACAGTCGTAGCCCCCTTCTGGGGGTTGGCGCACCAGTTCGGCGATGGCGCCGGCCCGGTCTGCGCCGCCCCGCACCGGGACACTGCCTCCCTCGCAGAAGTCCTTCTGCACATCGACGACCACCAGCGCACGGTTCACGGCTAGCACCCTTTCGCAGGAATCCGGATCACCTGACCTTTGCCCGTCACTGTCTGGCACATAGCCTGTGCGGCACGGTATCCATCCGACCGGGGGACAAGCCCGGCACCCATGTGCTGAAACAGGAGCGCCGTCTCGCGCAGGGCCCGCCGCCGGTCCGGCCCGCGGCCGTGCGGCCGTTGGTGCGGAGGGCGTACGGGTGTACGTCGGAGGGTCCGAGATCAACCGTCGCCGAGAGCCCTTGAGCGTGTCCCGGATGGGTGAATTCGGGAATCTGGCCGCTCCCGGATGCCGGTAGGTCCGTTGGGTTGGGCGGATAGCCGGATGATCGCTCTTCGGTCGTCCCCTGCCCATTCCTGTCCACGTGCTTGAGGAGACGTCCCCTTGACTACCGCTGTTGACCTTCCCGGCCCTGATTCACTGCTGCGCCGCACGCTGGGGGAGTGGCGGATCGGGTTGGTGGCGTGGCGGCTGCTGGTTCTGCAGAGCGCGGATCCGGCGGTCGCCGCAGGCATGGCCAACTTCTCCACCTACCGCGCGCACCCGTGGCGGCGTATCGAGCACACCATGGACAGCGGGAAGCGGCTGTTCTTCTCCGACCGTGAGGGGCTGCGCCGTGAGGTCGCCCGTCTGGAGCGCACGCACCGCCGTCTGGCCGGGACCGACGAGCAGGGCAGGCCTTTCACGGCGCTGGACCCGGCGGTGCGGGTGTGGGTGCTGGTAACCCTGTACGAGTGCATGACGGCGATGAGGGAACTGTCCGGACGCCCGCTGACGCCGCCTGAATTGGAGCAGATGTACGGAGAATTCCGTGCGGTCTGTTCCGAGTTCGGCCTGTCCGACGACCTGTTCCCGGCCACGGCCGGCGACGTGCCCGCGTATATGGAACGCACGATCCGCGAGCGCCTCGAATACAGCGAACCCGTGCGCTACCTGCTCTTCGACATGCTCCGTCAAGCACCCGCACCTCGCCGCCTCGGCTACCTGAAGCCGGCCTGGCCGCTTGTGCGGACGCTGACCGCCCACGTCATCGGTGCGCTGACCATCGCGGACCTGCCGGAAGCCTTCCGCGAGCGCTTCGGCCTTCCCCGCACCCGCCGCGCGGCCCTGCTGTCCTTCATCCTGCACCGCAGTATGCGCATGCTGATGAATGCGCTGCCCGAGCACCGCCGCTACCGCACCCCAGTGGCCGGCATCCCCTCGACGCCGCAGCCTCCCACCGCCTCCAGCGGCCATTCTTCCCCGTCGGAGGCTAGCCTCGTCCGGCTTCCCGCACCACGCCGCCGCAAGGGTGCCGATTGCCGCCCGGCGCGTCTGCGGACCTTCTTCCGCCAGGTCCTGGACCAGACGGGCGACGGTCGCATCAGCTCGGCCGATCTGCAGGCCATGGCGCACAACGTGTGCTGGCCGCTCGAACTCGCCCCTGATCGCGAAGCCCGCGTCTACGCCGCCTTCGAGACCTGGTGGCAGCACCTGCGCACCGGCATGGATGCTGACGACGACGGACAGGTGACCTGCGAGGAGTTCGTCACCGCCATGCTCACCGGGATCGACTCCGGGCCGGCCTATCTCGAGCAGGGTCTTCAGGTCGCGGTTCGGGCAATCTTCCACGCTGCGGACATCGACGGCAGCGGACACCTCTGCGCCGATGAGTACCGAACGGTCTTCGGCGGCTCCCGGGTCCACCCCGCCGAACTCAACCACGGCTTCCGCCAGCTCGACCACGATGGAGACGGCCGCATCACCGAAGACGAATTCGTTCAGGCCTTCACCGACTACTTCACCGCCCGCACAGACAACACGGCCGGCAGCCAACTCCTCGGACGCCCGTAGCGGCCAGCCCACCCGTACCAAGGCCGCGTCAGGAGACGACACGGGGTTCGCCCGGCGTCAGGCGGTCCCCCTCCCGTGTCCAGACTGCTGTGGCGTCCCCAGTCGTACAGCAATGGGGGTCGGTCTGGCGGTACCACTTCTCGTACGCGGTGATCCGGCCGGGCGCGAACTCCAGTCCGGCGAGCGCGGTGATGTACTTGGCGGACTTCTGCCGCGGCGTGATCGCACCGATGGCGGCGAGGCTGTCGCCCTTGAGGGTGAACACGGCGTATTCCCGTTGCCCCAGACCGGCGGCACATCCGATCAGAGCAGACAGGGGAAGAACGGCATGACGTTCATCGTTCGGTGCGGCGACCTGATCGCCGCTGCGGGCGCCGGTGCGACCCTCGCCGCAGTCGGCCACGTCGACCCACTGCGGTGGGTCCAGTGCCGCGAATCAGCTCAGCTGAGTACACGTCAATGAGGTGGGTGCCGGTGACGGGATCCAGGGATCCGTCGGCGATCCGACCGACGATCCAGTAGGCCATCGCCCACTTTGCAGCCCGAGGGCCGGCGGGTGGGTGGAAGAGCAGCCCCAGCTCCTCCAGTACCTGGTCGAAGAGCGCTGGCGCTTCGGGCTCTTCGCTCCGCAGGAGGCCAGCCAGCATTGCGAGGGAAGGACTCCCAACCCCGGCCATCAGCGCGTCCAGCCCTGCCTGGATCAGTCGGTCTGACCCAACGTGCCTATCGAATGCCCTCTCGCGCGCGATGTGGCTGAGTCGCTTGAGGGCGTCGTCGCGGGTCATCAGAGTGTTCTCGGTCGGCGTATGGAAGAAGAAGGCTCGCACATCCGCCGATGCGGCTGCATCGTGTTCTCTTCGAGCCAACCGCGCTGCGCTGCCAGACGATCTCTCCCGCAGACAGTCGCCCACGGCCAGCGTGAGCACCCGAGGCTCGGCGATCTTTGACCGGAGCGCGAACGCCCCGTGACGTCGGGGGGGACCGATGTCACGGGGCGTCCTCGGACCGGCCGTCCGGACGGCTGCCGGCTACCGGCTGAGCGACTTGAGGGCCGCCGCGTCGTACGGCTTCAGCTCGTCGAAGCGGTTGCCGAGGACCTTCGCCGCCCACTGCGGGTCCTGGAGCAGGGCCCGGCCGACGGCGACCATGTCGAACTCGTCGCGTTCCATGCGGTCCAGGAGGTTGTCGATGTCGCCGAGCGCTGCGCCTTCGCCGACGAAGGCGCGGATGAAGTCGCCGTCGAGGCCGACCGAGCCGACGGTGATGGTCGGTCGGCCGGTGAGCTTCTTGGTCCAGCCCGCCAGGTTCAGGTCCGAGCCCTCGAACTCCGGGAGCCAGTAGCGCCGGGTGGAGGCGTGGAACGCGTCGACGCCCGCCGCCGCGAGCGGGGCCAGGATCGCCTCCAGCTCCTCCGGGGTCTGCGCGAGCCGGGCGTCGTAGGCCTCCTGCTTCCACTGCGAGTAGCGGAAGATCACCGGGAAGGCGGCCGGGACGCGCTCGCGGACCGCTGCCACGATCTCCGCGGCGAACTTCGTACGGGCCACCGCGTCGCCGCCGTACGCGTCGGTGCGGCGGTTGGTCCGCTCCCACAGGAACTGGTCGAGCAAGTAGCCGTGGGCGCCGTGCAGTTCCACGCCGTCGAAGCCGATCCGCTCGGCCTCCGCGGCGGCGTCGGCGAACGCGCCGATGACGTCGTCGAGGTCGGCACGGGTCATCGCCTTGCCGGTCCCCTCGGTCCCGTCGACGCGGATGCCGGAGGGGCCGACGGCGGGCGCGTCGGCGTACGGTGCCTCGCCCTGCTTGCGCACCATGCCTATGTGCCACAGCTGGGGCACGATCGTGCCGCCCGCCTCGTGCACGGCCGCGGCGACCTTCGCCCACCCCGCCAGCTGGTCCTCGCCGTGGAACCGCGGTACCCGATCGCTCTGCCCGGCGGACTCGTGACCGACGTAGGTGCCCTCGGTGACGATCAAGCCCACACCCGCGGCGGCCCGGCTGGCGTAATACGTCTGCACGTCCTCGCCGGGCACGCCGCCGGGGGAGAACATCCGCGTCATCGGAGCCATCGCGATGCGGTTGGGGACGGTCAGGCCGTTCAGCGTGACGGGCCGGGACAGGATCTCGGCCGCGCGGGATGCGGTGGACGTGGTGACGGTCATGCGGGTCCTCCGGATTGAGGCTGTGGCTCGTCGGGATGGCAACGAGAAGTGCATAGTACACACACTGTGTATCATGCATATTGCCGCGCCGCGGCCCTCGCGCGGAGCCGTCCGCGGACCACCCCGGGGGGCAGAAGTCGGCCGGTCCACGGGTCGGCGATAATGGAGCGCCGGAAAGGGCGGGAGGCGCAGTGCTGGAGAAACTGGAACGGGAGCTGATGCTGCTCTCGCGGCACCAGGTGCTTGCCCGGCGCGAGCGCGACCCCGAACGCCTGGAGCGGTCGGCTTACCTGCTGCTCAGCCGGATCGATACACAAGGGCCCATGTCCATCGGACAGTTGGCAGAGGCCTTCGGGCTGGACACCTCGACCGTGAACCGCCAGACGGCCGCACTGCTGCGCTGCGGACTGGCCGAGCGCGTCGCGGACCCGGACGGCGGCATGGCCCGCAAGCTGTGCATCACCCTTGAAGGCGGGCGTCGGCTCGCCGGAGACCGCGAGGCCAACCGGTCCTGCCTGGCCCGGGTGGTCGCCGACTGGTCCCCTGAGGAGGTACGGGAGCTGGAGGACGTCCTGGTCCGGCTCAACCGCAGCGCCGAGGCCCTCGAAGGACGGTACTGGCCGCGCACGGAGGACGACGACACCCGCGCCGCATGCCACCCGCATGTCCCGCAGGAATCCGCGACTCCCACCCCGTAAGAACGCCCGCGGCCCCGTGGGAACGCCCGTGCTTCGGGCTGCGCCCAGATTCCGAGCGTTGGTGTTGTCCATCCGAGCCAGGTATCGCGCCCGGTCACACCGGTCGCGCTGCGCTTGTCCGGCGCCCTCCGCCAGGCCATGGCTCCCGGTGCGCGGCAGGCTGGGCGCGGGGGCTGGTCCTGGCGCGAGGAGGATCCGTAGTGGTGCTGCGGCCTCCGGTGGAGCCGATGCTGGCGCAGGCGGCCGAGGCGGTCCCGCCTGCGGGTGTGCTGCGGGCGGGTGTGGCGTGCAGAAGTTCGACGGTCACCGCGCCCTGCTGTTCACCCCGCCCGCGCCCGCAGCGCCGCCACCCTCGCGGTCCGCACCCCGCCTACTTCATCGCGTTCGACGTCTTGCAGATGGACGGCCAGGAGCTGCTCCGCGCGCCCTACAGGTACCGGCGGACCCGTCGGAGATGCTGTTCGCCGATCACGCCCTGACCGTGCCGTGGACACTGTGCCCGATGACCACCGACCTCGCGCAGGCGCGGGAGCGGCCGGAGTCCTGGACCGACGTGTCCGGAGTCGAAGGCGTCGCGGTCAAGGGCATGCCAACTGTTGGTAACTCCGGTTATCAGAAGCGGGATCTCCGAACCAGGTCACTGGCCCCACCGTGCCGCGTTCCGTCAGGTGCGCTTCTCTGAGCTGGCGCGGAACTGCAGGGCGACCTTGGCGGCCTCGGAGAGACTCTTCTCGTCCGCCAGCATCACTTGCCCGGACGTGCCGGAGTCGGTCCATGCGCACACGATCGGGCGTCCGGCGGCCGAAGCCACGAAGCCACAGCTCAGCCGGCCGCCCCAGGGCCCCGCCTCGAATTCGGTGACCTCGGTCGCCCGCGCCCCTGCGAAGAAGTTGCGCAGCTTTTGCGTCATGGTGTCCGAGCGCTTCGCCTCGGCCAGCCGCGCGTCCCACTCGACGGCGTTGATCTGGAGCACGGCGCCCACCGGCCTCCCACCGGGACCGTCGTAGAACCAGCGCTTGCCCGAGGGAGCCTTCCCGGAGGTCAGCTCATCGTATTTAGCGGCCTCCGCGCCGGTGAGCAGCTGGTACGCACCGACGCGCGGGGCGGCGTCGATGACGCGCTTGGGCTCCGGGGGTCCCGCCGCGCCGGAGGGAGTCAGGGCTGCGGGCTTGGGCCCACGTCAAACGCAGCCTCGCTGTCATGGCGCTCGACCGACTCGAAACCCTGGTCCGAAAACCGACTTAAACGCCTTCAATACCGGCCCCACACCCTCGACGGCTTCATAGCCGGCACCGGCCTCACCCTCGACACACCCCCCTCACCGTGACAAGCCGATGTCAGTAACGCTCGGGGCTCCAGTGCCTGCCCCGGCGGGTGGACGGCTTACTCGTCGAAACCGCCGGGGACCTTCCCGCAGGGCGCGTGGATTGTGACGGCGAGCGTCCCAGTGGGCTCGTACCAGTCCACATCGACCTTGTCGCCAGTTCCCGGGCGCTCGAAGCGGAAACCCATGTCGGAGATGTTCTCGCTGGTGAGCTTCCAGCCCTGCTGTGAAAGCCGGCTGCGGACGCGTTCCTGGCCGGCACGGGCCGTGGTCCGCGGAACGCCCGTGGTACTCCAGTCGAGCGCGAAGCTGCGCACATCCTGGCGGGCCTCGTCGATGTGGGCGACGGACCGTAGCCCGTGGTAGTAGCAGGCACCCGTGTCCACGCGGTGGGAGCTGGAGCCAGAGTCGGTCCGCCCGGGCAGGGCCAGGTCTTCTTCTACGCGCTGGGCCTCCTCGTTGAGCCGCATGGCGACCACGTTCGGGTCGACCTCCGGGTACGGTTCGCCGTTCCACAAGCGGTACCCGGTCCAGGACACGGCCACGAGGAACATGACGCCGCCGAACACCACTGCCGAGCGAACGAAGCGCGAACTCGAGCGGGACGGTACTGCACTGGTACTGGGCTGAACGGGACTCATGGTGATGACGGTAGAGGCCGGGCCAGGCGGGTCACGTCACGGGCCGGCAGCTCCTGGCTGGAGGGGCGGTTCAGAACCTCGATGATCTCGTTCGGTTGCATGGTTGGGTTCCTCCTTCTCAGCGCAGTTGCTCGGCCAGTCCGACGATGATGCCCTCCGGGCCGCGGAGGTAGCAGAGCAGATAGCTGTCCTCGAACCGGGCGATCTCGCCGACGAGTTCGGCGCCGTGAGGGCGCAGGCGGGTAACGGTGTCCTCGATGTCGTCGACGGCGAACATGACGCGGTGCGTGCCCAGAATGTTGTGCGGCCGGTTGCGCGGCCCCGCGCTGATCACCGCGGGGCTGCGGTACTTCGCCAGCTCGAGCCGGCTGTGACCGTCCGGGGTCCGGACCATCGCGATGTCACAGCGGACGCCGTCAAGTCCGGTGCACTGGTCGGCGAAGAGGCCCTCGACCTCCGCCCTGCCCTCCAGCTCCATACCGAGTTCCACGAAGAACGCGATGGCGGCATCCAGGTCCTCGACGACGATGCCGACGTTGTCCATCCGCTGAATCGCCATGCTGGTTTCTCCCTCTTCCTCGTGCGGCCGGTGGTGGCCGCTGATGTCCCTGGGACGGAGCCGGTGGCACGTTCTCGACATCCGCAGACCGCCGGACTCCGAAAAATCTGGATCGCACCGCAGCACCGCTACGGAGACCCGCGAACCAGGCGCCACCACCGAGGGTGAGTGCGGCGCAGGTGGCCGCTCCCATGCAGACGATCAGCCGCAGCGTGCCGTCCCCGCTTTTCCATGCTTACTCGACGATTCGCAGCGTGCGCGCTTGAGCATTGCGCCTCCCCAATTGATTCACGGTGACGGGTCACCCTTGGCGGGTGGAGTTTCCTGTGCCGCTCGCCAACGCCGCACCACACCCCTGCCCGCCGCCACCCGGCGCGAGCTGGGGGCCGCGCTCACCCCGGCGGGCCCGAGCATCCGTGGACGGGAGTACAGATCAGCAATGGATGGGCTCTGGGAACAAGCTCCCGTACGTCACCGTCCACCCGAACCTCTTCGCCGAGGTACGCGCTGACACAGCGGTAGACCGCGGCCAGCACCGGCCCTCGGTGCGCTACCTGCGTATTCGGGATGACCTCACCTCTGGCGACATCGCGGCGGCGGGGTGTCATGCGTCGGCGCCTGATGTCTCAGAGACATCAGGAAGTCTGGAGAACGACGGCCAACGGCGGTTCAGCTGGCGGGGGGTACTACCTTGATGGTCGCAGATCAGCGCGTACCAGTTCGCCGACCACCACCGCGGCCCCCTCAAGGCATACCGGGCCCCGGGCCCCGGCGCTAGCGATCAAGCATGAGCCAACCATCGGTCCCCCCGCCATCGTGTGCGTCACGAAACATCCGCCACAGCCCGGAGAATCCGTGAGCCCGCTCTCGCTCCCCACTTAGTTGCTTGCTCAGTCGGGAGCCGGCGTCGGTGCCCACGTGTGGGGCGTGGCCGCTTGCGGATGAAGACATCTGGCGACAGCGACACCTGCAGCGGGCGCGCCGCGAGGTTCAGCGTCTGGCGATCCCCAAAGCCGCGCGGATTTCGTCGGCCACCGTTTGGGCGGCCACGTCGTCGGGGCCGCCCGTGAGCCGGTTGTGAGTGAGGGCGAAGGCCAGGCCGTGCTCGGGGTCGGCGAAGGCGATGCTGCCACCGGAGCCGTGCATGCCGAATGCGGTGCGGTGGCCGCCCATCTCGGGGAGGCCGAGGAAGTAGCCCAGGCCCTTGGGCACGGGGTGGCCGAACATCCGGTCGCTCTGCTCTGTGGCCACGGCGGAGACCTGGGTCAGCCGTTCGGGGGAGATCAGCCGTACTCCGTCCGCCTCGCCGATCAGGGCTGCGTACATGCGCGCGGCCGCGCGTGCGGTCATGGTGCCGCCCGCCGGGATGTCGGCGCGCAGGTAGTCGGGGCGGTTTCCGAGGGTGGCGGTGGGCCACACGTCCCGGTTCGGTATGGCGCGGAAGAAGGGCCAGGAGGTCGGCAGGGTGGAGAGCATGGTCTCCCAGTTGCCCTCCAGCAGGGTCGCAAGACGGGGTGCCGCGTCCTCGGAAACACCGAAGAAGAGGGAGTCGGCGACGCCCAGTGGCCGGGCGATGTCCTCGCGCAGCACCTGGGAAATGGTCCTGCCGGTGGCGCGGCGGATGGTCTCCCCGAGGATCCAGCCGAAGGTCCACGCGTGGTAGCCGGTGGCCGTGCCCGGCTCCCATAGGGGTTCCCGGTCCGCGACGGCGGTGCACATGGCATCCCAATCGCAGAGGTCCTCGGCCGTGACGTCAACAGGCATCTGAGGCACGCCCACGGAATGCGTGAGCGCGTGCCGCACCGTCGTGTTCTGCTTGCCGCGGGCAGCGAATTCCGGCCAGTAGTAAGCGATCGGGGTGTCGTAGTCGATGAGTCCCTGCTCGGCGAGAACGTGCACGACGGTCGCGGTGACGCCTTTGCCGGTGGAGAAGCTGTGGAACAGGGAATCCCCGTCGACGCGGCGGCCTGAGCCGGGATCGGCGGTGCCCGCCCACGCATCGACGATCTGGAAGCCGTGCAGATAGGCCGCAGTCTGAATTCCGGTTTCCTGACCCGTCTCCACCAGCCGGTCGATGGCCTTCTGTACGCGTGCCTGGACGTCGGTCATCGCAGTCCCCTCAACAGCTATCCTGAACACCGCTCAACCCGAGCGATGTTCAAGTTCTAACTTGAGCGGTGTTCAGGTGTCAACCTCTTCTTCCCATGGGAGCCCCCGTTGGCCGTACGACGCCCTGACGTGATCGATGCAGCCATGACCCTGCTCGACGAAGCCGGCCTGGATGAGCTGACCACTCGCAAGCTCGCCGAGCGGCTCGGCTTGCGGGTCGGCGCCATCTATTGGCACGTCAAGAACAAGGACGAGCTCCTTGCCGAACTGGCCGACCGCATCGTCGGCGAGGCGCTGGCCGAGCCGCTCCCCGACATGAGTACGACGGACCAGCTGGAGACCACGGCCATGGCTCTGCGCCGGGCCATGCTCGATCACCGAGACGGCGCCCGCCTCGTCGCCGGATACGCCGTACCGGGATCGAACAGCCTCGCCCTAGCAGACCGGCTCATCGGTATCGCGCGCACCGCTGAGGTACCTCTTCCCCTCGCCGCCCACGCATGCGACGCACTCCTCAGCTACACGACCGGATTCGTGCTGCAGGAGCAGCAACAGCCCCCCGGCGCAACCGCATCAGGCGCTGACAAAGCCCTCGAACTGTCCGGGCTCCCGCATCTGGCAGAACTGTTGGCAGCAGGCATCCCCGACCGGGAGACCGCCTTCAGCACCGGTCTGCGGCTGATCACCGCGGGGGTGATCGCAAAGTGACGGCGGCCCCGGTCTATCGGCCCTGGATGCCCAGAGGTTCGTGATTGCCAGATCCGGAAGTGGCAGGCCGGCGAGCTGCGGAGTGAGGAATCGAGGTGAGTCGATCCGCAGTCGCGAGTCGGGATCGAGCCTTCGGATCGACGAGCTTCAGGCTCACTGGTGAGGGGCTGTTGAGAGGCGGTCGGTGGTGCAAATAGTGCCTGGACGGTTTCGGTGGCCGTCTCTCGCAGCCACGTGTGGGCGCGGTCGTCGTCGTAGCGCTGGTATCACAACAGGTACTGGGGGACCTCGGGCAGCGGGAGTGGCGGCGGCAGTGTGGCGAGGCCGAGTTGTTCCCGGGCTGCGCGGGTGACCGCGTTGGGGAGGGTGACGACCAGGTCGGTGTCGAGGGCGAGTTGCAGTGCGAAGGCGGCGGTGGGCCCGGCGGCCACGACGTGTCGTTCGAGGCCGCGGGTGGTCAGGGCGTCGTCGATCGGGTCGTGCAGGCTTCCACGTCGCGAAACGGTGAGGTGTTCGGCGGCTGCGTAGCGTTCGATGCTCAGCGGGCCTTCGGTGAGGGGGTGGCCCGGTCGTACGGCGACGACCAGCCGGTCGCTGCCGACGAGGCGGTGGCGGATGTCGGGGAGCGTCGGAGCGCTGGAGCTCGATTCGAGGTCGACCTCACCCCGGCGCAGCTCGGCGTCGCCCGTCCCGGGTTCGGCCGACAGGCGCAGCCGGACGCCGGGGGCCTGGCGGTGGACGGCGGTGATCAGGGCGGTGCCGCAGGCAGCGGTCAGGGCGTCGCCAGCGCACGGTGAACACCTGGTCCAGGGCTGCCAGGTCGAGTTCCTGCTGAGCGGACAGGAGTTGGTGGGCCTGCTGCACGAGGGCGTGGACCTGGGCGCGCATGGCCAGCGCGCGGGTGGTGGGAACCATGCTGCGGCCGGTGCGGACCAGGATCTGGTCACCGGTGGCCTTGCGGATGCGGCCCAGGGAGCGGCTCATCGCCGGTGCGGTGACGTGGAGGCGTGCTGCGGCGCCGGCAACGCTGCCCTCTTCCAGCAGTGCGTCCAGGGCCGTGAGCAGGTTCAGATCCAATTGCATGCCAGTAACTCTATAAGTGAATAGCATGCACTTGTTGTTAATGATCGGGGGACCTACCTTCGAAGTGCAGGCGCGAGACAAGCCGCCCGCACACATCGAACTCAGGGAGCCCGCCATGAGCACAGCCATGCCTTTCGCCGCCGACACGACGCTCCTGTCCGAGGTGACCGCCGCGGTGAAGACCGCCGGCGTCACGCTGCGCGAGCGCTACACCTCGCACGCCCGGGGCGTGAGTCTGGACGAGGTCGTCGCTGAGATCCACGCCAACGACGACGCGGTGCTGGACGTGCTGCGGGAACCGCTGCTGCGGGCCCGGCGGGGATCGCAGTGGGCCGAGGACGAGCTGGCCGGCGGCGCGCTCCCGCCCGGGGAGTGGTGGGTCGTCGACCCCGCCGAGGGCAACATCAACCACGTTCACGGCATGGACGAATGGGCCGTAACCGCCACCCTGGTCAGCGACAACCTGCCGGTGCTCACCGTCGTCCACCTGCCACTGACCGGCGACACCTACACCGCTGTCGCCGGCGGCGGTGCCCGCCTCAACGACCGGCCCCTGAAGGTGTCCGCCAAGACCGATCTGGGCGCCGCTCTCATCGGCACCGGCCAGGCCAGGCCCGGCGAGGACGAGCGCACCTTCCGGCGGATCGGTGACTCGGTCACCGCCATGCTCATCAACGGCCTGGTCGTGCGCGTGTCCGTTCCCGCCACGATGCAGCTCATCCACGTCGCGGCCGGACGCACGGACGCCTTCTGGCAGTTCTCCGACGTTCGCTCCGGTCTGGTCGCCGGTGCGCTGCTGGTCTCCGAGGCCGGAGGCGCCGTCACCGACCTGGCGGGCGAACCCTGGAACACGGGCAGCCGTGACTTCCTGGCCGCCGCCCCCGGCATCCACACCGCCGCCCTCAACGTCCTGTCGCCGATCGCCTGACCGGACACCTCCGCTCTACCCACCTCACACCGCAAGGAGCATCACCTCATGACCAGCATCGGCATCCTGGGCGCCGGCCGCGTCGGCGCCAACCTCGCCGGCAAGCTCTCCGCAGCCGGACACCGTGTCACCCTCGGTGTCCGGAACCCGGAAGAGACCGCAGCCCTTGCCGCCAGCATCGCCCCGCAGATCGCCTTCGCCGACCAGCGCACCACCGCCCGCACCGCGGACATCGTGATCAACGCGACGCCCGGCGACAGCGCCCTGGACCGCCTGGCCGGCCTGCGCACCGAGCTCTCCGGAAAACTCCTCGTCGATGTCTCCAACGCCACCCGCGACGCCGATGACGGCCTGCCCGGCGACCTGTGCTATCCCGGCAGCAGCCTCGCCGAGCAACTCCAGGCCGCCCTCCCCGATACCCATGTGGTCAAGACCCTCAACACCATGCTGTTCATGGTCATGACCGCTCCCGAAACCCTGGCCACCCCACCGACCGCCTATCTCTCGGGCGATGACCAGAACGCGAAGAAGACCGTCACCGGCCTGCTCGGCGACCTGGGCTGGCAGCCCGCATGGATCGAGGACCTCGGAGGCATCACCACAGCCCGCGCCACCGAGGCCATGATCCTGGTGGTTCCCCACATCCTGCGCCGACACGGCTTCAAGCCCTTCGCCGTCTCCCTCGCCCGCTGACCCGTCAAGACCGGGTTCAGACCAAATCAGTAGCGGGCTCGTGCGAGACAGCTGGGCGCTGGCAAAGAAGGGCAGCTGCTGTCGAAGTCCCGACGGGCACTCCGCCCAATGGCTCAAGGAACGTCCCAAAGCGAAACCCGTCACTTCGCCGCATGCGCTGGCGCGACAACCACCAGCATCATCAGAGTCACGGCACTACTGGTACCCGCTTCGCCGCGACGAACACGAGCGCACCAGAACGATCAGGAGAACAAGAAACAGGGGAACGATGGTCAGGCAGCTCGTCCAGGAGTCGTCGAGCCGGCGCCGTCGATGACCCGGACGGCGCGGCGGAGCACGCGGTCCACGACCCCGGGGACCGGTTGGCGGCGTCAAGTCGATCCCACGACCCGATGGGCCGGCCTGGCCGGAGGGGTTCGCAGGCGCGCTGCCCTGGACAGGATCGACGCATGTACTCCGTGAAGACCATCCTGACGGCCACCGCCGCAGTCCTCCTCGCCCTCGCCGCTCCGGCCGCCGCAGTCCCCGCGGCTCCCACCGCCCCGGCCCGCCCCTCCGTGTCCGCCGCGCCACGTCCCTGCGACGGCGCCGCGACCTGCTACGTCGACGTGACGGTCGCTCAGGTCTGGGTGAGCCCCGGACAGGTCCGGCCCGTGGACGCCCCGGCGACCACCAATCCCGCTGACATCCGCGGCTGGTTGACAACCATGTCCCTGGACGAGCGGCGTGAGGTCGCCGGGGAGACGCAGGCTCTCCACGGCGTTCGGGTGACCGTCGACCGCACCGAGTGGCACGGCGGTCTGCTCTGGGACCACGTATGGGTGCACGGCCAGCCCACCCCCAGGGACCAGGCAGGACGAGGCGCCTACCCCGGCTGGATTCCCGACCGGCAACTGACCTCGGAGCACCGGCGCCCGCCCGGCGCTACGCACGAGGAACGCGTTGCCCGCCCCACGGCCCGGGGCTTCGCCACCGCCCAGGCCGCGCTGGCCGGCCGCGGATCCGGGCAGGCGGGCGAGTACTCGTACAACACCTCCTTTCCGGTGAAGGCCGGTCCGCTGCCCGGAGTCGTCACCGCCTACTCCCCCAGCGGTGGCCGGCTGTTCTTCCGGGCTGACGACCTGGCGAGGGTGCCGGCCGCACCGAGCGGCGCGGACGTGGTCGCCGCCGCACGCGCCTTCCTGGGTCTGCCCTACCTGTGGTCGGGCACCTCCGGATTCGGCTACGACTGCTCCGGTCTCACCGGCCAGGTCTATTCCGCCCTCGGTGTGACGATCCCCCGGGACGCCCAGCCGCAGTTCGACGCGGGCGGCGGGCAGGTACCCGCCGGCTCGGCCGCGGGGGTGCGGATCACCGGTACGGAGGACCTCAGGCCCGGCGACATCGTCGCCTTCCGCCCCACCACCGGCACCGATGTCACCCACGTCGGCATCTATTCGGGGACGAGGAACGGCGAACCCATGATGATCAACTCGCCTCGGACCGGTGACCCGGTCAAGGAGGAGCCCATCGGTTCCACCGGCCGCGTCTACGTGGGCGCCACCCGCTTCCTCACCCGCTGACGCGCGTACGGCACTGCCGTGCGGCGAGCCCTGGCCACCAAGCATCTTGTTGACCAGGTCAGCTCAAGATCCCCCGCACCGCCGTGACCAGCACAGAAACCCATTTGTCCGTTGGCTTTCAAGTCAGTCGCCGTGTCATCGAACCCAGCCGAAGATCTTCTTGACCTTGGCGTGCCAGGATGCCGGGGACACGACCGCCAGCACGTCGATGGAGCGGAGCTAGCCATGATCAGCGGTGCGCATGTCATCCTCTACAGCCAGGATGCTGAGGCGGACCGTGCCTTCATCCGTGACGTCCTCGACTTTCCCGGCGTCGACGCGGGCGGCGGCTGGCTCATCTTCAAGCTGCCCCCGGCCGAAGTCGCGGTGCACCCGACCGATGGCCCGCCCCAGCACGAGTTCTACCTGATGTGCGACGACCTTGATGCCCAGCTCGGCGAGTTCCGCGCCAAGGGTGTTGGGATCACCCGCCCGGTCAGCGAACAACGCTGGGGCAAACTGACTGCGATCCGGCTCCCCAGCGGCGCCGAACTTCCGCTATACGAACCGCTGCACCCGGTCGCCCACGGGCTGTGACCCCACCGCACTCAACTCGGCCCATCGCACGACGCTCAGATTGGGATTTCACTGGGTTGGGAGGCGTGTCGCCTGTTAAGTGCGATGTGCCGTGTTCGTGTCAGTGAGGGATGGCAGTGACGTTGTGTCAAGTGCTGTTGGTCCAATCTGAGTGTGTTGACGGGGGTGTGGCGTTTCGAGGCAGTGGCACTGCCGCCAAGGAGGTCATCAGAGGGCCCAGGGCCCTTACGCAACGTAGTGTGAGGGGCGGCCAAACCGCCGCCGACGACGGTCAGAACACGTCGTGGCTCGTGAAGTGATGGCCGCAGGGGGCTGGGTGGGTGCGCGTGCAAATGAGGCCGCCTCCAGTACCGAGCACGAAGGACTTGCAGCCGCACTTGCGGCACGGAGTCCCCTCGGGCTCCCCGCCGAGGTCCACACCTGCCTCGGACACCCGGGACCGCGCATCGGCGTAGGCGTCGGCGATACTCGCCGTGGCGTCGTCCACCACCTTCTGCTGCTCTTCGGTGACCGTTGAAAACCCGAGCGACTGGCGCGAGGAGCAGATCCGGTCGCTTCCATGGAGTCCCATCAGAGTCCGGCCACCCCGCCACCCGCCGCTTCATGTCCTTCTCATCTCGGCAGTCAGGGTGAGGGCCGTCGCCCCCATGCAGTGATCGCTGCACCCGTAAACCCGCCCGCCACCGGCCAGAATGCCGATAGAACGCGCGGGTTCCCGGCCGATCGGCTGCGAGATTCCGCGAAGGCGCGGGAGTGGCTGGAGTCCTGGACAAACGTGTCCGGGGTCGAAGGCATCGCGGTCAAGGGCATGTCAACCCGGTACCTGACTGGATACCGGGGATGGCTTGTCAACTGCACCGACTTGGTGGGTGAGCCGGATGCCGGCTGTTGAGGCGTGGTTGTGTGGCAGGGCCGAGCCGAAGTCGCGAGATCCATCACTCTGGGGTCACCAGGCCCGCGTCATACGCGGCGATGACGAGGTGGACCCGGTCGCGGACGCCGAGTTTGGTGAGCAGGTTTGCGACATGTGCCTTGGCAGTACCGGGGCTGATGCTGAGGTCGTCGGCGAGCTCGCGGTTGGACAGGCCACGTCCGACGAGGGTGAGGACCTCCCGTTCGCGTGCGGTGATACCTGCGAGTTCCCGCCTGGTCGGCGCGGGCACGGGTGCGGTACGAGCGGCGTAACGGGCGATCAGACGGCGGGTGACGCCGGGGGCGATCAGCGCGTCGCCGGCGGCGACCACGCGCAGGGCGGTCAGGAAGCCGTCCAGGTCCATGTCCTTGACGAGGAACCCGCTCGCTCCGGCGCGCAGTGCGGCGTGGACATGCTGGTCGGTGTCGAAGGTGGTGAGGACGGCCACTCGGACGTGTGGGGACTCCTGCGTGATCATCCGAGTCGCCTCGATGCCGTCCATGCCGGGCATCCGGATGTCCATGACGACGACGTCGGGTGCGAGTCGCCTGGTCAGGGACACGGCCTGGGAGCCGGTCGCCGCCTCGCCCACGACCTCGACGCCGGGCGCGGCGTCGATGACCATCCGCAGTCCGGTGCGGACCAGCGGCTGGTCGTCGGCGAGCAGGACACGGATCGTCATGTGGCCTCATCTCCCTTTGTCGGATCGACGTCCAGCGGGAACCGGGCGGCGACGCGGAAGCCACCCCCCTCGCGGGGACCGGCGTGGAACGCCCCGTGCAGCAATGCGACCCGTTCCCTCATGCCCTGGATCCCGTACCCGCTGGTGTAGGCCCCCGCATCGGTGCCGGACTTCGCGGCCCCGCCTTCGTCGAGAATCTCGACGGACAGCTCGTGCGGCTTCCGGCCGATCGTCACCGACTCCTGGACGATGCGGAACGCGGAACGGTCGACGGCCTCCGGCAGGTCGTCGACTGACGGCCCAGTGCGGCGCAGGCCCACGCGGACCCCGGCGCGGGCCGTTGCCGCGACCAGGCGGTCGAGGTCGCCGAGGCCCGCGAACGGCTCTGCGCCGAGCGCGGCTTCCGGGCCCTCGGACGACGGTTCCTGATCGGTCCGGCGCAGGATGTCGAGCATGGTACGCAGGCCGCGCAGCGTTTCGCGGCCGGTGGATTCGATAGCGGTGAGCGCGTCCCGCGCCTGCTCCGGCTCGCTGTCCAGGACGCGTCTCGCCGCCCCGGCCTGGATGGAGACGACGCCGATGCCGTGGGCGACCATGTCGTGGAGTTCGCGGGCGATGCGCAGCCGCTCCGCCGTGACCGCCTGCTCGGCGGCGTGCGCCCGTAGCGCCTCGTCGTACGCGCGCCGCTGGTGTACGTACGTTCCCGCCGGCCAGGCCAGTAGGACGAGCAGGGCCAGGCAGGCCGTCAGCCCGAGGAATCCGGGGGCGAGTACGCGGGACCATCCGCCGTCGCGGTGGAAATCAACTTGCAGGACGGTCTCCTGGACGGCGAGGGCGGCGAGTGCCGCCACGAGCGCGGTGCGCGCGGGGCGGGCGGCCGCGACTGCGGCGACGAGCAGGACGGTGGCCGCGAGGAGGGGCCAGGTCTGCTCGGCCCGCAGCCGGAGCGCCGATGCCGTGACGGCCTCGACGAGCAATGTCCCGAGCACAGCGACGGGCCATCGCCGGGCCCACGCGAGCGGCGCGGCTACCACGAGCGAAGCGGCCGCCAGGACAGCGCCCTCGCCGGCCGGGTCGCCCGGCACGGGAGCACTGCCCAGAGCCGCGTACAGCAGCAGCGCCGTCGCCGCGACGGCGCACGTGGCGAGCGCCGCCCGCGCGGCGCGCGGCAGCCGTTGCAGCAGGGGCGGCGCGGGCGCGGCGGGCGGGTGGGGTGTGGTCACGGGCACAAGTCGAGCGTAGAGAAGCCAGTGTCCCCGGTCGTCAGACCACAGGCGTATGCCCGGGGGCAGAGACGGCGGCGCCGATCACCGCCGGTGGGTCGATGCGGCCCGGCACGGTGCCCAGGCACGGTGGGTCGCATGATCGAAGTCAAGGGACTGACCAAACGCCACGACGACGTCCTCGCCGTCGACAACCTGAGCTTCACCGTGCGGCCCGGCACGGTCACCGGGTTTCTCGGCCCGAACGGAGCCGGCAAAAGCAGCACCATGCGTATGATCCTCGGTCTGAACCGGCCCACAGCCGGTACGGCCACCGTCGACGGGCGCCCGTTCGTCGCCCGACAGGCCGGCCTGCACCACGTCGGTGCGCTGCTGGACGCCGGGGACGTCCACCCCGGCCACACCGCCGCCGCGCATTGCCATTTTGTCAGTGCTGCCGAGCGCTTGCCGCCCACACACTGTGGCCGACTCGGCAGCCGAACGGGGCACCCACTGCTCGGGCGGGGCGAGACCTTCCGGAACCGCGGTACCGCTGCGCCCGGAGCAGGCCAGGCAGCTCTGGCTGCAGTGGTTGCCTGGCCACAACCGGGGCCGGGGCGGTCTCGGTTGCGGTGGATCGTGGCGTATCATCGATCTTGAGCTCGACGCCCTGCCCGGGTGGTCGGTCTGGCGTTGGTGGTCCAAGGAAAGGCACCCCACTTCCTGTGGGGGGATGCAGGTGCAAGGCCTGCCCAGCGCTCAACCGGGTCTCGTCTCCTTCCTCGTAGTGGAAGGAGACGAGACCGTTTTCGTTTGCATGGCACGCGGGCCCCGCCGGCCCAGCATCGGGCAGGCAAAGATGGCCCCGCGGGTGCCGGGGAGATGCCCGGCCGCCGCCCCCGGACGGGTCCTCAGACGTCCGGTAACCCTCACGGAGCTCGAACAGGCCCAGCTCCCAAGACCCTCCGCACCCACTGTTGTGTAGGTGCGGCTGATCGCTGGTCCGTTGCGAGCAAGGAGAAGGCCCCCACCGTGGTGGAGGACTTCGCGCCTGAGTAACGAGGGCGCGGCTGGCGCGGCCGTCGCTCAGGCCGTTACCGCCGAGGCTCGCGGCGCGCTGCCAGGCGAGCGCCGCGCGCGTCTGCTCAGCCGGTGGCTGCTGCCTGCCCCTTCGGCGCTCTCGATCACCGAAGCGACGTCCGCGGGCAGCAGGGCGCGGGCCAGGCTGCGGGCGCCCCAGGCTCGGCCGGCGGGCGGAGGGTTCCGTAGCCCAGGAGGGTCAGGGACCAGCAGTCGCCTCCCGATGCGGGTTTTGACGGGGTTGCAGCGCCGGACGCCGACATGCTGTCCGGGGTGGATGGGGTGGAGGTGGGGCCACCGCCCCGAATGGTCGGGGCGGTGGGGTGGGTTCAGATGGAGCCGACGATCTTGTGGGGGGTGACGCGGATGACGACGCGTTCGCTGTCGTCGCCGGCGCGGGGGTTGAAGTCGGCGTAGTCCTTGCCGGTGTACTTGCGGGAGAGCTGGTTGATCAGGTCTTGGCCGCCTTCAGTGGTGAGGCCTGCGGTGCCGCGGACTTCGGCGTAGGTGTACGGGGCATCGTGGGGGTTGATGAGGACGGTGATGCGCGGGTCGCGGCGCAGGTTTTCTTCCTTGCGGCGTCCGACGGTGGTGGAGATGAGCAGGTCGTTGCCGTCCCGGGCGAGCCATGTGACGGTGACCTGCGGACTGCCGTCGGGCTGGATCGTGGCGATGGAGGCGAAGACCGGGGAGTCGTCGATGATCCTCTTCAGGTCGTCGGAGAGAGTAGCGGGCATGGTCGGCTTCCCTTCCTGGGGTTCTGCTCCTGGTTAAGCGGCAGGGACATCCTGGGGAAGCTGTTGGTTTTCGGGCAAACGAGGACTTGCGCCGTGCGGCCGGCCTGCGTGGGTGTGTCCCGGAATTCCGCTAGGGGCATCTGGCGAGGGAGTCCGGTGGGACTGCCGCCGATCAGGAGTCGGTTCACCCGGATGGACCCCACGGACGCGCGAGGCCCCCGACGGCGACCGCCCTCCGTCTTGCGGTCTCTGGATGTCGCCGATGCCGAGCTGATGGAGCAGGCCCGCCCCGGCGGGGCCGGCAGCGCGGTGTGTGAGTGCGCTTACGGAGCTGCTCGGGTGGGCGGTCTGGGCCGGGAAGACGTCAGGGCCGGCCCGGCGGGTGCGGGTCTGCCCTGAGGTGTGCGGCACGCGCGCCGCAACGCGGTGCTGCTGTGTCCCCGTCTGCGAAGTCACCAGCATTCGAGGGGTCCGCCGGTTGCCCGGTCGGTTCTGCACCCCACGGTGCCTGGTCGCGGCCACGGGAAGCAAGTCGGGTGTGGACGGACCTGGACGATCGGGTGCCAGAGGGTAGGGAGACCGTAGGGCTGGGCGACTGGGGCCGGAGCCAGCGGCGGACCCAAGACGGTCGAGCCGGCCTCGGCCGAGCCGGAGCGCCACGTGAGGACGCCATCGTTCTCGCCGACCTTGTCAGCGGCGTGTTCTTGCAGGTCGTCGCGGATGTCGGCAGGGTTCCACTTCGCTCCGGCGAGCAGGTGCTGCAGGCCATCGGGGGTTGCGTGGCCTGCCTGCTCGGCCAGCTGCCAGCGGTTCTTTCGGGCTACTGGTGCGAGCAGGCCGCGTACGTAGTCACGCATGCGGCGGCGTAGTTCCACCCGGCCGAAGCGATGGCCGATGTTCACGAAGAGGTCGTCCAGTTCCAGGTTCGACTGCTCGCCAACACGTGCGCTGATCACGTGGGGAAGCTGCCCCCTACGCTGCCACTACCTGCGGCGCTGTCGCACGATCGAGGGGCGGCTCGTCGAAGACCGCCCCTGACCACTCCGCAGCCCGCTACACCCCAGCCGCCCAACCAAACCCGCAGCTCAGACAGCGAAATCCTGCTGGAGTACTAGCGTCACCACCAGTAGACGGGGTAGCGGGAGCTGGCGGAGCGGGCGCGGGAGAGGGCGCAGCCGGCGAGGACGAGGAGGACTGCCGAGCCGGCGAGGAGCGGCACGAAGGTTCTGGGGTCGGGTGTTCTCAGGACGATGACGACGGCGGTCGCGCAGGCCGGGGAGTGCGGGGTGCGGGCCATGGTCATCAGGGCCAAGCCGAGTCCGGCCGCGAGGGCAGCCGCCCATGAGGCACTACCCAGGGCGGCGAGGGTTCCGTATCCGACGGCGGCGCAGATCAGGTGGCCTGCGATCACGCTGCGGGGTTGGGCTAGGGGCAGGTTTGGGACGCTGTGCACGATCGCGGCGGATGCGGCCAGTGGGGGGATGAGGACGGGTTCGTGGATCACAGCGCCGATGGCCGTCAGCGCCAGCATGACGGCGGTGGCGCCGCTGATGCTGTGCAGGGCATCGCGCGGCGTCGGCGGGGCGGGGGCGCGGCCCGCCAAGCGGGGCAGCGCCCGGGCGGATGGCCGGTCGGGCGGGGGTGGTGACGGCGGGATTGTGGTGGTCCGGTCGGTGCTCAAGGAAATGACGTCTTCAGAGGATTGGCCGACGGGCAGGGACCCGATGGCGGTGATTGGCAGGGGCAGGAGTCTCTTCGGCTTGTACCGCTGTGACAGCCACTGCGATCGGCAGGGACGGGGGGACACTGCAGAGGCCCGGTGTGGGGGCGGCCGTGACTCCCCTGGATCATACGAAGCCCGACAAACCGTGCAGTAGCCAGCCCCCCCCGAACGCCGCGGAGGTAACGACTTCGGACCGCACAGGTGCGGCTCTTCGGGGGTTGTGCTGGCGATTGCTCGCAGCGGGGGCTGGACGGTTGCTCTCCGCGGGGGACCGGAGGTGCTGCCGGAAGTGTGAACCCCCGACATCGAGCGGACGCCACCTGCTGTGCGCGATCGGCTGCCGCCGTCGCTGGAGGCACTGTGCCGGTACGGCGCGGAGTGGACCGCGACGAAGCTGCGGTGGGGTCCTTGACGAGTACGCCGACGTCAAGGGATGACGCCTCCACCATCCGAAACTCCGGGGTCTGTGGCATTCGTGACCGGCACCCCGACCCACAGGATTTGACTATTCCTCACTCGGCCCTGCCAACGCCATTGCGCACCGTGCCCGCCCGGTGGCAACGCCAGGAGGTGAATGGACGATCGAGGCAGGCGCGGTGGTCCCGGCTGGTGACTGTGGCTGCGATAGGCAGATCGCATGACTGTACTCAGCTCCCGTCGCTACGCTGCCGTCCTGACGCTGGCCGCGGTGACGCTGCTGTTTTCTTCCCCCCCTTGGCGGCAGCCACGTCTGCAGCAGCTGATCAGGGCCCCGCCAGCGCTCATGTGGAAGTCGCAGATCCGGGTCGTGAGGCGCTGCGGCTCCTGGCTCAGCCGCCGTTCCCGCCCACTGACCTCGGCTTGCTGACCACGGGGGCGTATCCCGATGCGCCTCCGATGGAGCCCGCACTGCCCCGCGGCATCACCGTTCGGGAGCTTACCGAGCAGCTCAAGGCCACACTCAAGCCTCGCGGCAGCCGGGCAGTCGAGGAGGGACTTGCGGTATTCCACAGCGAGCAGATCACCGCCGTGGTGCCGGATCCGAACCTGCGCGCCGCCCTGGCCTCGCTGGCCGGAAGCCCCGCCCGGGCCAGTATCCAGGCGATCCGCGGCGATGCCTTCTCGCGGGTCGTCTTCGGCACCACTCCGAATCCGGACGCGACCGCTCAGGTCATCGCTGCTGATCCGCTGCCCTTCATCGTCTTCAACCAGCGGTTCCGTTACGAGGACTTCCGGCTCCTCCGGGTCGTCTTCTCGCACGAGACCCTCCACCAGGACCGGAACGTCAACGCCAACGAAGAGCTCACCCAACACAACCCTGCATACCGCCTACTACGCGCAGTTGCTCCTCCAGCAGCCGCAGCTGGCGACCTCCCGCACGGAGCTGTCCCGAAGGCTCAGCACCGGGCTGATGGCCCTGTTGAACACGCGGGACGACCGCGGCCGACAGCGGTTGATTCATTCCACCGGAAACGTGCTGCCCGGCGCAGCCACCCCGCTGCCCAGCTTCGCCGCGGCCTTCCTCGGCCTCACCCCCGATGGAGGCACGGGAACCGACCCGACATCAGTGCCGGGCAACGCGAACCTGGACTTCTACCTCAGCGCCATCACCCGCGCCCGCCGGACTGGGATTGCCTTCGACACCGCCACCGTCCGGCTCCTCGACAGACGTCAGGCCTGGGGCAGCCCCGGAGAGCGCATCCGCCTCGCCCGGCTGCTCGAACTCCACATCCCGCTGCACTCCGGTACGCACCGCGTCCCCACTCGACCGTCGTCATAGCCGGGCTGAGCGCCCGGCCGCTGCCGACTCCGGGCATGGGCGGACGGCGTTCGTTCCGCAGAGCGGCAGGGCACTGACTCCCATCATGGATCTGGCCCTGGGCCGCCTGGCGGGCACTGGCAGGTAGTCGTGGCGGCGGCGGCCGGTGACTCCCGAACTCATCGATTTTGATCATGTGGCGGGCTGCTGCCGTCGGGTCCGTTGCCCGGGGCCGGCGGTCTGAGCGCCGACGCCGGGGGTTCGCCGGACACCCGTCCCGGCCGGGGAGGGGGCCGAGACCGTGGGGTGTCCGGGTGCCGTACGGATCCGGGCGGCAGCCCGTCGTGCGGGCGGGCCTGCCGCATGACGCCGGGGGAAGGGCGGCATGCGGCGGGGCCCGCTCCCGAAAGCGACCCACCTGCGAGGTGTTCGCTTCCGGTTACCACGCGTCTGTCCCGGCCGCCCTCCCCCAAACGCCTTCCCCTCCAGAGATTCTGAGGGGACGTCAAGGGCTGCTGTGCTCTCGCGGCACGCGAACGCAGCTACGTGGGCCACTCCGGATGCAGTATGGGCCTGCCCGCCGCACTGTGGATGCATGGCGGACCAGACGGAGATCGTGATCCATCCCGTGTCACCGCAGGGCGGCCGCAAGGTCACCGTGCACGCGCTCGGCGTGGACGCGGACCTGGGCCGGGCGTTCACGCCCGGGGACGTGTCGGAATTCCTGCGCCGGGCCGGCCTGGAGGATGTGGACCTGTCCGAGGACGGGCCGATCCGCTGGGAGGGGGGCGGCCCCGAGGTGTGGACCGGCGACATCTGACGCCGCCGGGCACCTACCCAACAGCTATCCAGTCCGGCGGCTTGCTCGGGCGCCATGTCGGCGTACACGTGAACAGACGAGTACGTAGACATCTGGGGCGCTGGGGCTGTCGGCGGGGACGGTACGGCCGTCAGTACCAGGTCCCCGCGCTCTGCCAAGGGCCGACCGCCTGGATTCGCCGAGGTCGCGACTGCTGGGGTCTGTCTGGTCCGGGAAGTGGGCTCGTTCAGGAGTCATCGGCCTGCTGCCGGGGCCGGCGCGCGGTCAGAGGTGCGGACGCGAGGCCCCTGCGACTGCCGGACAGGTGTGCGCCGGCGGGCTGCCCGCCGCCATGGACGTCGAACTGGAAAGCACGCGACTGGCCGCCCTCCTCGACGGACTCACCCTCCAGGCAACGCTACTGCCGGACCGCTATCCGCCGACGCTGCTCCGGCAGGTACTCCGTCGACACCTGGACGCCCTCAAAGGCTGCCTGTGCCCCACCGGCCCGGGCGGGGTTCGGGCAGGATGATCCGGCGCACCGGAGGTCACCCGCGGCGGTGGCGCCCGGTTCCGACCGTGATCCGGAGGTCCCAGTGACGTCGCACGACGACCAGGCACGGCGTGACGAGCTGTACCGCGACCCGTACCCGCTCTACGACCGCGCCCGCCGCGCCGAGGGACTGACGCACGTGCCCGACTTCGACGAGTGGCTGGTGCCGCGCGACCGGAACGTACGGGAGGTGCCGTGTCGGCCCACTGGATCTGCGCAGAGTCTGGCTTCATCAGCCGCCTGGCCTGCTGCGTTGTCCTGCCGGGTGGTGTGGTCGTGATGAGCGACGTGTGGCAGTGGGTGGCGACGGTCTTTTGCGCTGGGTGTGAGTGGCATCGTTCGTGGTGACGGGGCTGGGTGATGGGTGTCGTCTGTTGGTGAGGGCCGGTGTCGTTTCCCGGTGAAGGTCTGCTGTCGCTTGTGTAGGCCCATCCCGGGGCGGTCGCCGTTCGGGTTTGTGGCGTGCGGGTCGCGGCCGCCGTGCATGCCTGCGCCGACCCGGGGCGGGCCCGTGTTCTGGACCGTTGATGAACCGACGGAGTCCGGTGGCCGCCCATCCCGAGTGGGCCGGACGCATGATGCTCTGGCCGCCGGTCTGGGCTGCGCCGGGGCGGGCCCGGGTCGGCGCATCGCGGTGGCGGCGCACGTCCGCGCAGGTATGGCGGCAGGGGGCCGGTCCTCATCAGTCGAAGTCGATGTCGCTGTCGGGCGTGAGGTCGACGTCGGGCTCGTCGTTGCCGCCGTGCCCCATGTCGTCGCCGGACACCGCGTCGCCTCCGAGCTCAGTGATGTGGGGCCGCGGCGGCTGTGGCCGCCGTTGCTGTTGGGGGTGTCCTGGTCGTCGTCTTCGAGGCCCTGCTGGTAGTCGGGGTCCATGAGGTCGCCGCCCATGACGCCGGGGACGCTGTGGTCGCTGTCCTGGAGGTCGGGGTCGTGGCCGTCGTTGTGGGGGGGTCTGGGTGACGTGGTGCTGTGGGGCGGTCGGTGCGGCCATGGCGGTGGCGGGGAGGGCCACGCCGGCGCCGAACAGCGTCACGGATGTGCGGCGAGCACGATACGACGGTTCCAGGAAATGCTGTTCATCGGAGTTCTCCGCGGAATATTGCAGGGTGGGCTGTTTTTCGGACCCGTATCGTCCGGGGCTTTCCCCGGTGGGGCCTGCTTCCAATGAGCCCCTCCGCAAGGCTGCCGTCATGTCACCGGAATACGTGGCTTGACACCCGGCGTCGGCCCTGGTTCGACTGGCCGGGGCGGATGTGTGGGCCCGGACGTGCGGGTGTGCGCCCCCGTCGGGCCCACCGCACCATGACCGTGTCTGCGTACCCCGCGGCGAAGGAGACGGCCAGGCCCTCGGGCCATCACCGCCGTCGACGGCCAGCCCACCCCGAACATCGGCTCCTACTGCCAGGTCATCAACAACCTCCGCGCCGGTGCCACCGTTCCCTCCACCATCCAACGCGCAGGCCAGACCATCACCCTCCAGGCCACCCTCGACAGCTGACACACCTTCCAGCCGGGAGTCGTTGATCCGACCGGATCAGCGACTCCCGGCATGCCCCGACGATCAACAACGCCTCATGTCATCGACCGCATCTCGCGTCGTCTCCCACTGACGTTCTGAGGTTCTGGCACGGGAAGCGTGAAGCGGTGACTGACGGTGTCGTGCGGTGGTCGGCGCCGACCGGCCGGCGGTCGACGACCTGGCGGTGGCAGGGGCGCTCGAAGAGTTCGTCGGAGCCGGGCATCAGGCCGGCGGGGCTGATGTCGAGGCGCTGGGCGAGTTCGGGCAGGACGGGGAGGTCGGGGAGTTCTTCGAGATCGATCTGTTGCCCTGGTCGACGCCGCGCTGGAGGACGCCGCTGCGGCCGAGGGCCACCCGGAACTGCCCTGGCGTTTCCGAGGCTCTCCTACCGCTCCCACGGCGCGCGGGCGATGTGGGGAGCCCTGCTCCTGCGTCGCTGATCCATGCAGGTGCCGAGCGAGGGCGGACATTCCGCGGAAGAGGGCCGGCCGCTGCCCTGTCCCAGGCCAGCGGGGCCGCTCCCGTCCGGGCATTGCGCCCCGGCGCACCACACAGACGTCGGCTGAGCAACGAGCGCTGACAGAGCCGCCCCGACCACAGCCGCCGCTTCATCAACCACACCCTCAAGTTGCACACCGGCACCTGAGCGAACCACGGCTCGCCACCAAGTGGCCCAACCTCGCTGTCCGCGGGAAACGTCCCGGTACATTCCCGAGGGAGCCGTATCCATCAGGGACGCCCGGCCATGTATGACCTCGGCTGCGTGGGCCTACGCCGCGGAGGGCCACAATGAGGGTGCCGACCATGGGCGACGAGCAACAGGCTCCGCCGACACCCGACGAAATCCAAGCCAAGGTCGGAAAGCGTCTGGATGACGTCGCCAAGATCCTGGCCGGTGCGCTGATCACCGTTGCCGGGATCATGACAACTCTCGGGCTGTCCAGCGACATCGTGTTCGTCGCCCTCAACAACGAGTCATGGCCGATCTACGTGGCCTCGCTCTGCGCCATCCTCGCCATCGTCTGCAGCATCGTCGCCCTGCTCGTCCACCCCACGCGGCGGGGCAATCTGTGGGAGACCGGCGTTCTCGTCCTCGGAGTCATCTTCTACATGGTGGCTCTCAGCGTGGCAGTGATCGGCGCGGCCAAGGCCGCCGGCGGGAACGGACGGCCCACCATCACCAACGTCAAGATCGAAGGCCCGCGGTCCCATCTGCGAGTGACCTTCGATGTCCACGCCAACGGCGTGGAGACATGGGCCACCATCCAGGTGTTCGTGACCCCCATGCGGGCTGACCTGAGTACGCCCGTCCAAGACTCGGTCGACGACTATTCAAGTGAGCTCAGACCTGACGACGAAGGCGCGGTCGAGCAACGCGTCAGCATGCCAATGGCACTGCCACCACAGGCGGGGGGCATCAGCATCGTCGCCCTCAACGCGGGCGACGGAACCGACGACGTGTGTAACGCACGCACCCAGCGCGGGCCGACCTGCACGTACATCCGCATCCCGTAAGGCGAGAACCCGAGGGGTTCCTCACCCAGGCCGTGGAGCCCTCCTGCCGGGACACCGGCCGACTGCATGCACGTGCGCCACCGATCCGCCGCGGCACTGGGCCGCCTTCCGCGACCCGCCGACCAGACCGGTCACGCGGCCACCGTCAGTCACCTCTTCACGCTTCCCGTGCCAGAGCCCGTTCTGACGTCGTCCGCCAGCAGGGTGGTCCGTGACGGGGTGGCATACGCCGGCCCGGGGGAGGCGTGCGTGTGCAAGCGGCACGCCTGCGTCGGCATCGGCTCCATCTTCTGGTGGAGTGAGCACAGGACCGCGGCCGAGCCGGTCATGGAGTGGCACCCCGGCGGCGGGATCCGCTGCAGAGAACTCGCCCAGCGCTGACTTCCGCCGCGCGACGGCGTGCCGCTGCGCCGCCCGACGGAGACGGCGCCGTTCCCTTCGGAACACCGCGTCGCCGCGGCAGCGCCCCGGCGCGCTCACCGGCAGGCAATCCGCGTCCTGGCCGCCGCCGTACGAGACTGTTTCAACCTGTCTATCGAGGTCAGCGGCGTTGAGCCGGGAGTCCGGCGAACCCCTCCCGTTCGCGGAACAGGCACAGTCACGGAAGCGCGAACGGAGGTGCCGGGCCGCTCGGTGCGCCTGCCGTGCGAGTCTGGTTGACCGTCATCAGCGCAGCCCGGACGTCCGCTCTTGCCGGTGCCGAGTATCAGCTGCCAGCTCGGCGAGCCCGAGGTTCGGGCTAGTACTGCAACGGTCTTTGTCGTGGTGGTTTGTTGGTTTCTGGTGGGGTGTGGCCGCGTCGTTTGTAGTGGCTGATGCGGGCTTGGTGTTGTCGTCTGCGGCGCCAGTGTGACCAGTGCAGGATGTGGTCGATGCTCGGGCGTGGGCGCCGATGGCGAGGGCCATGCGGCGGTGCCAGCCGTCGTAGCGGCGGACCTGGTAGTCGTCCAGGCCGCACTCCTGCTTCGCGGTCTGGAAGCATTCCATTCCTCGACCGCCCACCGGCTGCCCGCGATGTGGATCAGCTCGTCCAGTGATGCCTTTGGAGAAACCGTAGTCGGCGTCCGCGGTCACCCACCCGAACGAGATCCGGTCCGCGCTCGCCCGGCGGATCAGGGCCTTGGCCATCACCACTTTCGTCTCGAAGCGGACCGTGTCCTCGATACCGGCGGCCCGGAACCGGTCGCGGTCGTCCGTCCACGAGGTGGGCAGATGCAGATGCAGACGCCGGTCGATCAACGTGCGGCCGTGACTGTCGGCATAGGCGAGGAAAACTCCGATCTGGGAGTTGTCCCGAGGTGCTCGATTACGTAGTCCCTCACGTCGTCCAGGACCTGATCGGCGTCCAAGTCGATCCGGTTCAACAGCCGGTGGATCCGGTCCGGACCGCAATCCCGGCCTCCTCGGCCAGCGCCCAGCCGTTCTTCCGCTCCAGCGGGGCGATCAGCCCGCGCACGTACGCCAACGCCGCCTCACGCGGCTCCGACCTGGAGAAACGGTGCACGAACCGCTCGTGCAAGAGTCAGAAAGCGCCTATAGCGGTCGACACAGTGTTTGGATCTGTCGGGAGGCGATGAGGCAGCAGGCCAGCTTGAGGGGGTTACGGGGTACGGGCCGGGAAGGTGAAGGTGTAGCCCTGGGCTGAGAGCCAGGGCAGGTAGCGGGTCAGCGCGGCGACGGTCTGTGAACGGTCGCCGCCTCCGTCGTGGAACAGCACGGTCGGCTGGGCGGGCAACTCCTTCTCGACGGCGGAGAGGATGGAGGGCAGGCCGGGCCTGCTCCAGTCTTTGGGGTCGACGCTCCAGCCGAGGGGCCGCATCCCGCTCGCGGCCGCGATCTCACGGCTCGCGGGGGTGAAGGCACCGCCCGGCGCCCGGTAGTAGTCGACGGGAACGCCAGGGGCCGCTTTCTCGATCATCTCCTTGGCCGCGAGGATCTGCCGGCTCTGGTAGGCGACGGGTTTGTGATCCATCGTGACGTCGTGGTCCACGGAGTGGTCGCACAGCCGGTGTCCGGCGGCGGCGACCTGGCGGACCAGCTCCGGGTGAGCCTGGGCCTTGGTGCCGATCATGCAGAAGGTGGCCTTGACCTTGTTGCGCCGCAGCACCTCCAGCACCTGCGGGGTCCAGCGGGGGTCGGGGCCGTCGTCGATCGTGATGGCGATGTCGTGGCCCGCTCCCTGAGCGAGGCGGGATATCCCGGCCGGCACCTGCGCGATCGCCGCCTCCGGCGCCTGCGGCCGCGCCTGTGCGGACCCGGAGCGCGAAGCGGCGGACTGGCCTCCGTTGCCGCCGGTCGCGGCGAGCGCTGGTGCGCCGGCTGAGGCCAGCAGGCCCAGTACGGCCGCCGTCACGCTGAAGCGCGCCCGGCGGCGGCCTCCGGAGGTGGTGGTGCTCATGGATGCGTTCTTCCCTTGCCCTCGCGCTTCGGACTCTCGTTGCTCGTCCAGGCTAGGCGGCCGACGGTTTGTCCCTCTCAGCCGAAAGGCCCCTTTTCGCTGTTCGGGCTGTGATGATGGTCACTCCGGCAGTGGGCGCAACGGCTGCGTGCCATTGCGGCCGACCGGGCGGGGGAGTATCAGGAGGGTGGGTGGGCCAGGTGCCCACGCTGGCCCGCCGCCGGGACCTGCCCGTGCTGTCCGGGGCATCGACCTCCGCCGGAGCACCCAGCATGGTGAACCGGCTCTTGTCGCTGCCCTCACCTGCGATGGACACCGCGAAGTACTGGACCACTGGCCCTGCCACCGCTGTCGACGGGCTGCTCGTGGTCCCTCGGTTTCACTGCGGTCCGCGATCGCGCCGACCACGACCGTCCACATGCCCTCGCGCAGTAGAAAGCGGCGGGGTGACTGCGATCGGGTAGTCCCCGGAGCGGGAGCCGGAGCCGGGCCAGATGCAGGCGAAGGGGATCAGTGCCGGTGCAACCGGCGGCCCGCCGCGCCCTCCGGTGGAGGGGGCGGCGGGCCGCTCGCTGCATCGCGCGGGCATCTAGGGAAGGGTGCAGACGACCAACGGCGTCGCGGTTGCTGTGGCGGTGCCGGTGTTCTTCACACCGATCACCCAGCCCCGGTCGGTCGGGGCCGAGTCGGTGATGAAGGTGAGTGAGCTGCTGGTGCGGCCGCCTCCCCCGGTGGGCACGCCCGACGGACAGTCCACCTGGGCGTAGCTGAAACCTCCCGGGGGGATGGACACGGTCGGGCCCCGGGACTGGGGGTGGGGGCCCATTGCCGCCGCGGCACCGGTGCTGGCGGGGAAAGCGGGCTTGGGCGGATCGTTCCTGGAGCCCAGTGCATTGGCGGCGGTCACGCCGCTGGCGAGGAGCACGATGGCGGCCGTGGCGGCCAGGGCGAGGGGGTGGATGGATTTCATGCTGGCGTTCTCCGGGCACTCGATGTTCGGGACAGCCTTGGGCTTCCACATCCCGCCCGGTGATCCACCCGGTAACTCGTTCAGGTCAAGAGGAAACGTATATGCGTATGTCGAAAGAGTGAACCCTGCTTCGCGCGGTCACGGGTGCGCTGGCTGTATCGCCCACGAGCGCCGTCGACAGGCCGGCAGCGAGGGTGATGTTCTTGGTCTGGCGAGCGGGTCGCAGGTCTGCGATCTCCGGGGTGGTGACCGTGGTGGTGAGGTAGCGGAGTACTTCCCGGGCGATGCCCGTTTGCCGCCCACAGAAGGAACGCTTGCTTGCAGCGCCGTGTGCGCGGATGGACGGCTCTGACACGTTGACTCGGCCCAAGCGGCAGCGCGCTCCGTCCGCTGCGCTTGGGGCACTGTCGGTGGCAGGGGAGAGGATGCCGGTACGACACTGCTGCCGATCACCGCGCCCGCGTCCCTGTTGGACGCCCACCGCCTCGACCCCGAAGCCGGCGGATGGGATTCAGGGCTGACCACGCAGTGGCCGCACGCCTGCGCCTCGCCGAAGCAGCCGTCCCATTCACCAGCGTGCATGCCCTGGACGTCGGCTCCTGGCCCGCCACGGACTGGTCGGTCACCCACCCGGCGCCCGGCCCGGCCCGTCAGGGGCGCACGAGTAGAGGGGCCCCGGCGGGAGGGTTCGCCGAGGCTCTTCTCGTGGTGGCCGAGGTCCGGGATGGGGCTTGTAGCCCACGTTGCTCGCGGAGGAGCCACGTGACCGCGTGACGCGGGGTATGCCACAACATTGGCGTCGTGGTCAGGTCCTCCCCAGTTCCGGGGGTTTGCGCGACTAGCCTCCGCATCATGCTGCGTATCGCTGACACAGGCACCGGCCGCCTCGTGGAAATTCCTTCCGCACACCGTCACCTGTTGCGCATCTGCGTCCACCTGCCGGTCACCGACACCCGGATCGGCACGGTGCACCTGCGGGCGCCCCTGCTCGGCGACGTCCTGGCACGTACCGCGGAACTGCACGGTCTGGCGTCCCAGACGGTCCTCACCACGCCAGACCTGCCGCATGAGCAAGCCCAGGCGCTCGATCGCGCTATGTCCGATCTCGGTATCCACCCGCCCGCCACCGTCGGGGTTCACGATCTGACCGACTCGCTTTGCGACGCTGCCGATGTGCACGTGCTCGCTCACGGCACCCCCAGACAGGACACCGCCGACGGGGTCTGGATCTACGTGGGCCGGCTCAGCCCAGCACCCCCGGACGAGGGCGTCCCCGTCCGTGGAGGTCTCCTCGCCTCCGGTCTCTTGGAGGCTTTCGCCCCGGAGGGGACCGATCCGCTGGCTGTGCGGATGCTGCTGCTCGGCCACGCCTACCGCACGCCGGTCACGGTGACCAGCTCCGCGCTCGCCGAGGCCCGGCGGACGCTGGGGCACTGGCGGCAACAGGTGGCCGAGTGGGCGCAGGAGCCGTCCAGGCCGATCCCTGCCGACGTCCTGCGGCAGGCGCATGCCGCACTCGCCGATGATCTCGGCGTTCACGCCGTCCTGGACATGCTGGTCGGCGTGGCGGGGCGCGCCGACGTGCCGGCCGGAGCCAAATTCGAGACGTTCGCCTTTCTCGACCGCGTCCTCGGGCTGGACCTCGTGCGTGAGGTCGGCCGCCAGCACCGGGCGACGCCATGACTTCACGCGACTCCCGGCGCCTGGTCGTCCTGCGGCACGCCAAGTCCGCCTGGCCGGACGTGCCCGACTCCGAGCGGCCACTCGCCCCGCGCGGACGCTGGGACACGCCCCTGCGGTCGGCCGCTGGCTGCGCGAGGCCGACTGCGTTCCCGACTTGGTCGTGTGTTCCTCCACCCGCCGCACGCGCGAGACATGGGACCTCGTCGCGGCCGAGCTCGGGGCCGCCCCGCGCCGGTCATCTACGAGGCACGCCTCTACGGGGCGAGCGCCGGGGAGTTGCTCGGGGTCGTACGGGAGGTCCCCGCGCAGGTGCGGACGCTGATGCTGATCGGGCACAACCCCGGCGTACAGGAGCTGGTTCTGATGCTTGCCTGTGAGGCGGACGGCTACGTGCTGGAGCAGACCCGTACGAAGTCCCCGACGTCCGCAATCGCGGTGCTGCACGTGTCAGGGCACTGGGCGTCCCTCGAAGCAGGTGCTGCCCGGCTGACCGACATGGTCGTGCCCCGCGGCGCGAAGCCGACTGGGCGTGCTCGCGGGGGTTCCAGGCGGGTCGATCGCGGCGAGCTCGGCGGCCCGGCGGCGGGCGCGGCCCGGGTCCTCGCCCAGCCCGCCGGGGCGGCGGACGTTGGTGAGCCATTGCCCGAGGGCGAGGTCGAGGACGGCTGCCCCCGCGGTACGGCCAGGGTCCCGTGCAGCTCGTGATACGCGCGGGCGGCGACGATGTCGGTTTTGAAGCCGGCGTCGGCGGTGTCCCACGATCCCGAGCTCTTCCAGCTCGGCCGCGTGTTCGCCACTGATGGTCCCAGAGATAGGGGCACCCGCGTGCGGCCGTTCAGTTCACCGGGATGATGTCGGGCGCGCCGAGCCGCACCGCGTCGGCGGTCCGGTCGTCCGGCTGCTGCTGGGCCTCGCGCTCGGCGGCCACGCGCTTGAGGTAGTGGTCGACCTCGCGGTCCTGGTGCGCCCGGTCCCATCCCAGGTGGGGCGCCATCAGCTGGGCCACGGTCGGCGCCGCGTCCACCCCGCGGTCCCAGGACTCGATGGAGATCCGGGTGCGCCGGGCGAGGACGTCCTCCAGGTGGCGGGCTCCCTCGTGGGTCACCGCGTACACGGCCTCGACCCTCAGGTAGTCGTCGGAGCTCGGCAGTGCCTCGCCGAGCGCGGGGTCGGCCGCCACCAGGGCGAGCAGCTCGGGCGCCAGGGAGCCGTAGCGGTTCAGGAGGTGCTCGATGCGGGCGACATGGAGCCCGGAGCCCTCGGCAAGCCGGTGCCGCGAGTTCCACAGCGCCGGGTAGCCGTCGGCGCCCAGCAGCGGAACGCGGTGCGTGACGCAGTCGGGGACCTTCTCGTCCAGGGCGCGGGCGGCCTCGTCGACCGCGTCCTTGGCCATCACCCGGTACGTGGTGTACTTGCCGCCCGCCACCACGACGAGTCCGGGCACAGGATGGGCGACGAGGTGCTCCCGGGACAGCTTGCTGGTCTCCGCCGCCTCGCCCGACAGCAGGGGGCGCAGGCCGGCGTAGACGCCCTCGACGTCCTCGGGGACCAGGGGGGTGGCCAGGACGCTGTTGACGTGTTCCAGCAGGTAGGTGACGTCCTTGGAGCTGAGGGCGGGGTGGGCCTTGTCGAGTGTCCAGTCCGTGTCGGTGGTCCCGATGATCCAGTGCCGGCCCCAGGGGATGACGAACAGCACGCTCTTCTCGGTGCGCAGGATCAGACCGGTGCGGGAGTTGATGCGGTCACGGGGGACGAGCAGGTGGACGCCCTTGGAGGCGCGGACGTGGAACTGGCCGCGGGTGCCGGCCATGGCCTGGGTGTCGTCCGTCCACACCCCGGTCGCGTTGATGACCTGCTTGGCCCGCACTTCCGTCTCGTCGCCGCTCTCCAGGTCCGTGACGACGGCGCCGACCACCCGCTCGCCCTGTCGCAGGAAGCGGCTGACGCGGGTGCGGTTGGCGGTCAGCGCCCCGTACGAGGCGGCCGTGCGGGCGAGGAACAGGGTGTGCCGGGCGTCGTCGACCTGGGCGTCCCAGTACTGGATGGCGCCCACCAGGGCGTCGGAGCGCAGGGCAGGCGCCTCGCGCAGGGCCCGGTGCCTGCTCAGGTGGCGGTGGTGGGGCAGGCCTCCGGAGGTGCCGGAGGCCCGGGCCATCGCGTCGTACAGCAGCACGCCGCTGCCGACGTACGGGCGCTCCGTGACGCGGTGTTGCAGGGGGTAGAGGAATGGCACCGGACGTACCAGGTGGGGGGCGAGGAACCGGAGCATGAGGCCCCGTTCCTTGAGGGCTTCGGCGACGAGGCGGAAGTCGAGCATCTCCAGGTAGCGCAGGCCGCCGTGGATGAGTTTGCTGGAGCGGCTGGACGTACCCGAGGCCCAGTCGCGGGCTTCGACGAGACCGACGCTCAGGCCCCGGGTGGCGGCGTCCAGGGCAGCCCCGCTGCCGACGACGCCGCCTCCGACGACGAGGACGTCGAGCTCGCCCTGTCCCATGCCGGCGAGGGCCTGCGTGCGGGCTTGGGGCGAGAGGGCCACCGGATCGACCATGGTCTCCTCCTCAGTGCTGCGGGCGCGCGCGGCCGGAACCTATTCGACCTTGGCCCAGTCGAGCGTGCGCTCCACCGCCCGCTTCCAGCCCTCGTACCCTTCGGTGCGCCGTTCCTCCGACCACTCGGGGTTCCAGCGCTTGGACTCCTGCCAGTGGGTGCGCAGTTCGTCCGTGTCCCGCCAGAAGCCGGTGGCGAGCCCGGCCGCGTAGGCGGCGCCGAGCGCGGTCGTCTCGGCGACTACCGGACGGCTGACCGGTACGCCGAGGACATCGGCCTGGGTCTGCATGCAGAGGTCGTTGGCCGTCACTCCGCCGTCGACCTTGAGCACGTCGAGGTGGACGCCGGAGTCCTGCTCCATGGCTTCCACCACGTCGCGGGTCTGGTAGCAGATCGCCTCCAGGGTGGCTCGCGCCAGGTGGCCGTTGTCGTGATAGCGGGCCAGGCCGACGATCGCGCCGCGGGCGTCGGAGCGCCAGTACGGGGCGAACAGGCCGGAGAAGGCGGGGACGAAGTAGATGCCGCCGCTGTCCTCGACGGTGCTCGCCAGGCGCTCGCTCTCGGCGGCGTCGCTGATGATCTTCAGCTGGTCGCGCAGCCATTGCACGGCGGAGCCGGTGACCGCGATGGATCCTTCGAGGGCGTAGATCGCGGGGTTGTCGCCGAACTGGTACGCCACGGTGGTCAGGAGGCCGTGCTGCGAGCGGACCAGTTCCGTCCCGGTGTTGAGCACCAGGAAGTTGCCGGTTCCGTACGTGTTCTTCGCCTCGCCGGGCGCGTAGCAGACCTGCCCGACGGTGGCCGCCTGCTGGTCGCCGAGGACACCGGTGATGGGAATGGCCTCGCGCAGCGGCCGGGAGGTGCGGGTGTGTCCGTACGCCTCCGGGTGGGAGGACGGGTTGATGGTGGGCAGCATGGCCCGGGGTACGCCGAAGAAGCCGAGCAGTTCGTCGTCCCAGTCGAGGGTCTCCAGGTCCATGAGCATGGTGCGGCTGGCGTTGGTGACGTCGGTGGCGTGGACACCGCCATCGGGTCCGCCGGTGAGGTTCCACAGCACCCAGCAGTCGGTGTTGCCGAAGAGGGCGTGGCCCTGCTCGGCGGCCTCGCGCACGCCGTCGACGTTCTCCAGGATCCATTGGATCTTGCCGCCGGAGAAGTAGGTGGCCGGCGGCAGCCCCGCTTTACGGCGGATGACGTCGCCCTGGCCGCCGCGTTCCAGTGCAGCGGCGATGGAGTCGGTACGGGTGTCCTGCCAGACGATGGCGTTGTAGTACGGGCGGCCGGTGCGGGGGTCCCAGACAACGGTCGTCTCGCGCTGGTTGGTGATGCCGACGGCCGCCAGGTCGGAGGCGTCGAGGTTTCCGTGCCGGAGGGCGTTCTGGATCACCGAGTTGGTGCGTTCCCAGATCTCCACCGGGTCGTGTTCGACCCACCCCGAGCGCGGGAGGATCTGGGAGTGCTCCAGCTGGTGCCGCGCCACCTCGTTGCCGGAGTGGTCGAAGATCATGAAACGGGTGCTCGTGGTCCCCTGGTCCACTGCGCCGACGAAGTCAGCCATGGGGTGCCGCCTCCTCTTGGGATGCCGTGTGTGGGGCTGTCGTCCGGGACGGGACGGGCGGTGTCCGCCCGCCCCGGATCAGGTCAGCTCTCGTCCGGTGCCGGGACGCGTCCGGGAGGCTCCGGTTCGGCGGTCGGCAGGAACCGGCCGATGAGCAACTTGTAGATACCCGCTCCCAGCACACCGCCGATGAACGGGCCGATGATCGGCACCCAGAAGTAGAAGTTGCCGTACTGATCTCTCCATGCCGTGCCGTATCCGGTGAGGAAGCTGGCCAGACGGGGGCCGAGGTCACGGGCCGGGTTGATCGCGTACCCGGCGTTCGTACCCCAAGCCATGCCGATCGCCACGACGATCAGGCCGACGATGAACGGGGCCAGGTTGGCGCCGGGAGGTGTGCCCAGCAGGTCCGTGACCGCGAAGATCAGCAGGAGCAGGATCGCGGTGCCGATGATCTGGTCCCGCAGTGCGCCCCACTCGGTCACCGGCAGGTTCGGGTTTCCGTTGGCCGGGAGCGTGGAGAAGACACCCTGGGTCTTGATGGTGTGGCCGGGGTCGGCCTTCGCCAGTGCCTCGGTGTAGTTCCAGCGGACGATCAGGGCGGCAACGAAGGCTCCGGCGAGCTGGGCCAGTGCGTAGGGGGCCACCCTGCTCCACGGGAAGCCCTTGAAAGTGGCCAGGGCGACGGTCACCGCGGGATTGAGGTGGGCGCCGCTCAGCCGTGCCGCGACGTAGACGCCCAGGGTCACGCCGAGACCCCAGGCCCAGGCGATGCTGTCGTGGTTTCCGAGGCCGCCTGCCGGGTCCGTCAGGGCTCCGCCGGCTACCACCTGGGCCACGACACCACAGCCGAAGAGGATGAGAATCATGGTGCCTGCGAATTCTGCCGAGAGTTCGCCGACCAGCCCTGATGCTTTGAGGCGCTCCTTCATGGGTGCCCGCTTCCCGCCGGTCCGAAGACCGGCATTCGACTGCCCCGAGCCCCCGGTTCAGCGTAAGACGGGTCGCCCGAACCGGAAAGGCGAGGGCGGTCCGTCCCGTGGAGGCCGGTGCCCGCTTCGGGTTTCCCGGTCCTTCTCCGAGGCGGTCGTCCCAGTTCTCGCGGATGTCCGCGGCATGGCAGCACACTGTTCGTATGGCGTGCCCTCGCGGACGCGCCTGCCCGGCGTCCGGTGATCGGTGCTCCGTGACGGCGCCGGACCGCTCACCCGTCGGCTCCGACCGGGAGGCACACGATGAAGATGCTGATCAACAGTCCCCAGACCGTGGTCGCGGACGCCCTGCGGGGGCTGGCCGCCGCCCACCCCGAGCTGGACGTGGACGCCGAGGCCCGGGTCGTCGTACGGCGGGACGCGCGGCAGGGCGGGCGGGTCGGTCTCGTCTCCGGTGGCGGCTCCGGACACGAGCCCTTGCACGCCGGCTTCGTCGGACACGGAATGCTGTCCGCCGCCTGTCCGGGCGAGGTGTTCACTTCCCCCGTGCCCGACCAGATGGTGCGGGCGGCCAAGGCCGTGGACTCCGGGCAGGGGGTGCTGTTCGTCGTCAAGAATTACACCGGGGACGTCCTGAACTTCGACATGGCCGCCGAGCTCGCCGAGGAGGACGGCATCCGGGTCGAGCGGGTGCTGGTCAACGACGACGTCGCCGTGACCGACAGCCTCTACACCGCTGGGCGCCGCGGCACCGGGGCCACGCTCTTCGTCGAGAAGATCGCCGGGGCGGCGGCCGAGGAGGGCGCGCCGCTGGAGCAGGTCGCCGCACTCGCCCGGCAGGTCAACGAGGCCTCGGGCAGCTTCGGCGTGGCGCTGAGCGCCTGCACCACCCCCGCAAAGGGCGGTCCCACCTTCGACCTGCCGGACGGCGAGCTGGAGCTGGGCATCGGGATCCACGGGGAGCCGGGCCGGGAGCGGCGCCCGATGATGCCGGCGGGGGAGATCGCTGAGGTCGCGGTGGGTTCCGTGCTGGAGGACATGGCGAACGCGGCCCCTGTCGACGGGCCGGTGCTGGCCCTGGTGAACGGGATGGGCGCGACGCCGCTGCTGGAGCTGTACGGCTTCCACGCGGAGGTGGCCCGGGTGCTGGCGGCTCGGGGCGTCCCGGTGGCCCGGACCCTCGTGGGGAACTACGTCACCTCGCTGGACATGGCGGGGTGCTCGGTGACGCTGTGCCGGGCCGACGAGGAAATGCTGCGGCTGTGGGACGCGCCGGTGCAGACGGCAGCGCTGCGCTGGGGCCGCTGACCCCAGTCGGCGCTGGCGCATATCCGCCGGGCCTACTCCTGCTCACGCGCTCCGCGGGCCGAGGCCGGCACCTGGGACCACACCCTGCCCGACGGCGCCGTGATCACCGTCGGCGCCGCCCGAACAGGCTGCCCGGAGGCATTGTTCGATCCCTCCTCGATCGACCTCCCAGCCGGATTGCTCGTTGCGCTGGTCGGAGGCGTTGACGGGAGCGAGCCCGTGCCGGCGGCCGACGGCCGGTCGGCGGAGCGGCCCGGGTACAGTCGCTCGATGCTGTGCATCGACTGTGGGTGGACGGGTCGCAGATGCGGCGCCGGCCCCCTTGAGCGCCTCGGCGTCCGGGTCCACTGGACCGCTTCGACGGCCACGGGGGGACGTGAAGCACCAGCGCGGTCGAGCGGAAGGGCTTCGACGGTTTCGTGACGGGCGGGACCGGACAGTACGAGGGCTTCACCGCACGGCTCACTTCGAGCCGGTGGCCGGGAAGGCCGACCAGTACCACGTGGTCTTCCATTGATCTGCCGTCCTGGCGCCTGGCCGGCGTTGCCAGCCGGGCCACCGAACCGGGCTGGGTCGAACATGAGTTCTTTGAGGTCAGCGTATTTGGGGTCGACGGGCCGGCCGGTCGCTGCCATGTAGGCGGTGATGGTGGCGGCGGCGAAGAGGGGTTGCGGGATTCCATGGGGCGTAGCTTGGTTTTGGTGTGCGCGAGGGCGGCGGCGAGCCAGGCCGCATCGATCTGGTAGCCGACTTGTGGGAGTTCAGCGCGGTGGCGGGCGACGGCGGCCACGAGCGCGGTGTAGTCACGCAGATGGGACTCTTCGGGGATCTGCTGCTCCTGGATTTCCAGGAGCCATCGTTCGTCGATGCGCAGGATCACAGGGAGCCGCCACCGGTGGGCGGGACGTCGCGGTCGAAGTCGGTGCGGAAGCGGGTCATGAATTCATCGGCGGCGGCGAAGAACCGGGTCCTGGGCCCGCCCAGGTCGCGTTCGATGGCCTCGGCGCGGCGGCCCGGATTGCCCGGGGTGGGACTGGCTGCGGTGGTGTCCCGGCGACAGCGGCCGGGAACCCGGCGTGCCGGCCTGCTCGACTTGTCCCGCGCGGTCCTGGACTCCGCACACGTACGGCCGCAAAATGGGGCGAACTCACAGGTCCGAGCCCCGTGGACCGTCCTTCCCGCCCCATGAGAACGGCCTCACCTCGGGCTGTCGCCGGAATCGGGTGCCCCACGGCCGGGTTGCGGGCGGGGTCCTCAGAAGACCCTCAAAGGCCGTTGAGGACCGTATGGCATAGGAACGGGGTGGCACCTGCCGGCAGGGACGGGCCCGGTCGAGGGTGAGGGTGTGCGCCGATTGGTGGGGGATGGGCTTGCTGGAGTGCGGGCACTGGTGAAGGATCAGATTACGGGATGTGCGGCCTATTTATCGTGATGTCACGATTCATGGCGTGTCGTCCCGTCCCTACTCGACCTCATGAGGTGTGGCCATGGAAGACAGTCCGCTCAGCCGTCGAGCGCTGTTGTGGGGTGCTGCGGGCGCGGCGGGTACGGCTCTGGCCGCTGTCGGGCTGCCCCGGCTGATGGGGCCCGAGCAGAAGGTGAAGGCTGCGCTGCCGAGCCCCGTGCGCAAGGCCCCAGTCGCCGCCGCCGGGCCGCCTGCGACCCGGCGGCGGGAGGCCCTGTTGGACTACGCCCCCGCCGTCTGGGTCGAGGCCTCCGAGTCCAACTACACGCCCTCCGACCGTCCCGAGGCCTATCCCATCGAATACGTCGTCATTCATCTGACAACGGACCGCTTGCCGATCATGCTCGGCATGTTCCAGGACCCCGCCGAGAGGGTGTCCGCGCACTACGTGGTCAGCGCAACCGGCACGCGGATCGCCCAGTGCGTGCGCGAGCGCGACGTCGCCTGGCATTCCAACAACGTCTGGTACAACCACCGGAGCATTGGTATCGAGCACGAAGGCTGGATCGACCAGCCTGTTTACACCGACAAGATGTACGAGGCATCCGCCGTGCTCACGGCCACGATCTGCGCGAAGTACAACGTGCCGGTCGACCGGGACCACGTCCTGGGCCACGTCGAAATCCCGGAGTCCACTCACGAGGACCCCGGGGACGTGTGGAACTGGAGCAAGTACATGAAGCTCGTCGAGGCCGCCCACCGGCGCATCAGGACCTGACACCGCGTCGACCCCATCACGCGGGCTTGCCGTCGCCGTAGAGCCACGAGTCCCAGATCGAGTCGAGGTCCCGGCCGGTCTTGGCCTCCGCGTACGCGGTGAAGTCGTCCGTGGAGGCGTGGCCGTGACGGTGGCGCAGGGTCCAGCCCCGCACCAGGGTACGGAAGGCCTCGTCGCCCACGGTCTGGCGGATCCTGTGGATCACCATCGCGCCGCGCACGTACACCGGCTGGCCGGAGATGTCCGAGGCGCTCGGCGGCTCGGCGGGCGGGAAGTCCCACTCGTCGTCATCCGCAGCCTTGGCATGGTTGCGGTCGAAGTGCTCCTGGGCGCTGGCGCCGCCGTGGTCCTCGGTCCACAGCCACTCCGCATAGGTCGCGAAGCCCTCGCTGAGCCACATGTCCCGCCAGGTCCGCGGGGTGACGGAGTTGCCGAACCACTGGTGGGCCAGTTCGTGCACCACGTTGGTGGTGTGGAAGATGTCGGCCGGAATGGTCGGCCTGGTCTGGGTCTCCAGGGCGTAGGGCACATCGGCCGCCTGATCGACGATCACCCCGGCGGCGGAGAAGGGGTAGGGGCCGAACCTCCCCTCGGCCCATTCCATGATCTCGGGGAACCGGGCGAGGACCGCTCCGTCCTCGTCCACGCTCGCGGTCGTGTCCATCGCCGATACGACCGGGACGCCCGATCGGGTCCGGGAGGTCCTGATGTCGTAGCTGCCGATGGCCACGGTCGCCACATAGCTGGCCATGGCCTCGGCCTGGTGCCAGTGGAAGGTGGCGCGGTCGCCGCTGGTTCGCCGGGCAAGCAGCCGCCCGTTGGAGATCGCCTGCACCCCCTTGGGGACCGTGACGGTGATGTCGTACGAGGCCTTGTCCGAGGGGTGATGGTTGCCCGGGAACCAGGACATAGAGCCCGTCGGCTCACCGAACGCGACCGCTCCGTTGTCCGTCCTCAACCAGCCTTCGCGCCACCCGTGGTCATGGGTGATCGACTCCGGCGTGCCCGCGTAGTGCACGACGCCGCGGAAGGCGGCGCCCTTCCTGAGGTGATCGCGCAGCTGCAGGGTCAGCTCCTGCCCGTCCCGCCGAACCCGCGCCTCGCGGCCGTCGACGGTGGCGCTCAGCACCTCCATGCCGAGGAGGTCGAGATTGAAGGCGCTGAGGTCCTCGGTGGCCTTCGCTGTGATCTCCGCAGTGCCCTCGAGGCGGCCGTTGCCCGGGTCGTAGGCCAGAGTCAGGGCGTAGTGGGTGACGTCGTAGCCGCCGTTGCCGAGCTCCGGGAAGTACGGGTCACCGGCGCCTGCGGCAGCGGCGTGCCCGCCCCGGAACACCGTGCTGGCAGCCCCCCTCCGAGCAGTGTCCGCGCCGGTACGGGCACCCGCCACGCCGCCGCCACGGCCGTCGGACTCCGAGCACGCGGGGAGTGCGGCGAGTAGGCCCGCGACCGCTAAGGCTGCCAGACGTCCGGAAATCTTCACGCAGCCGATCATGACCCAGCCCCCAGGCGCCCCCGACCCCGCCACGCCGTGCGTATGACGCCGACCTGACGAAGGCCGACTTTACCGGCGCGCTCCTCAAGCGGGCGCAGCCGAAAGGGGCAAAGCTGAACGGAGCCCGCGGGCTGCCGCGTCCCTCCGCTAGATCTCTGTCGCATTCCCAGCATGTGACTCACATGCCTGATGGCGGATCAGCTGTCTGGTCTGCGCGAAAGACCCCGAACTCTAGATTTCCGGCGAGGTCGGACTTAAACGGTGCAGTCCGGAGCCACGACTGTAGAGATCTTCGAGACCACCCACCGGCGGTAGACGACACCGTGCTGAGCACACCCCCGCGAGGCGCGGTCCGGGTCCACGTGTCGATGACCTTCACCCCCGGGGGGACCGAAGGTCGAGAGGACATGGGAAGCCGAGGCGTCGGTGGTGAAGCGGTTGCGCGGCTTCATCGGGACGCACGGCTCGGACGACGTGACCATCATTTTGTGGGCCGAGACGGACGGCATCCGGCGCCGCTTGCGCAACTGGACGAAGGACCACGGCGAGGTGCTCCACACGCGGGCAGCGACCCGCCCGACGGGACCAGCTGCGACCCACCCTTCGGTGAAGCCGTACAGCGGCGCCTGGGTCCTGGTCTCCACGAGCGGGGCCCACCCGTTTCACACGGTGTTCGGCACCACTGCCCTCGCTGCGTGATACCTACCACCGGCAGGTGAGCTGCAGCCGAAGCCGCCATCCTCATGCGCCCGCAACTCCTCGTCCTCGGTCGCGACCACACTGTGGGCCGATACGACGGCCGGCCGAAGCGCATGGCTGCGCCCGGAGAAGACGACTCCTGTCTGGCTGTGCTTTCGGGCGAGGTTGCACGTCGGTCGATCGCGCACCGGCAGCCACCGACTGGCCCAGTCGGTGTGGTGGGGTTTCCGGTCCGTTGTTGCGTGCGCAGGCGGGTCATCGCCATCGGGCCGGTTAGGACTTCAGGCGTTGGATGAGCTTGAGGAGGTTGACGGTGTTCTTGACGTCCTTCCGGCCGTCGAGCCACCGGCTGTGCCACCTCCCGCCCGGGTGCTCCACCTCCAGACGGTAGTAGTGGCCGCCGGGTATGAGGGTGCCGATGTCGGGGAAGTAGTCGTGGCCGGCCGAGAAGCGGGAGTCCGGGAAGGAGTCGTAACCCAGGTCCAGGGTGCCCGACGGGTCTTTGGCGAGGATTCCGGCCCGGGTGAAGACGAGGCTCTCGGGCCCGCCGAAGATTCGCCAATGGGTCTGCCAGACCGCCAAGACCTCCTCGCTGGAAGCCAGGCCGTGGAAGGCCACGGCTTTGTCCACCGCGGGCTGCGAGATGCCCTGGCGGACGAGGTGGAAGTTACGGACCGGGCCGAGCTCCTCCAGGGCCTCGCGCAGATGCTGCCCGAAGTCAGCGGGTACCGGGTATACCGGCGCGGGGCGTTCGGCAGGCTCGGCTGGAGCCGCGGCCGTCGGGGCGGCCGGGTTCGGGAAGAGCGGGACGGACGCGAGGTCGCCGCTGGCCTGGTCCGGCACGTGGACCTCGGGCCGGGGGGCGTCGGGGACGGCCGCCAGCCGCTGGCCGGTGAGCGTGCAGACCCGGCGCAGGGTCAGGGGGCCCGGGGCTTCGGGGTCGCCGGCCTTGAGGGTGTCGACGAGCGCCCGGTTGAACAGGGTGCGCGTGTCCAGGTTCTCCAGCCGGGCCGGGGCATGCGCGCTGGCCGCGCACAGCAAAGCCACCCCCCGGTCGGCTGGGAAGTACGTGAGCAGTTCCTCGGTCTTGCGGGTGACGACTTCGTCGAGGGGGCCCTGGAGGGTCCGGGCGGCTTCCGCGGCGAAGCAGCAGTCGAGGACGAGGATCCTGGCGCTGAGCGGCATCCGGGCCTTCATCAGCCGTCCCAGCGAGGCGACGCGCAGGCTCGTCTCGTCCTCCAGCGGGCCCTGGGTGTCGTGCACGAGCAGGCAGTAGTCCCGGGCCGGCCCGAAGAAGGCGCCGTGGCCGAGGTAGAAGAAGAGGACGAGCAGCCCCTTGCCGTGCTCCGCCCCGAGGTCCTTCTGCCGGCGGGAGAAGAACGCGTCAATGCTCGCGTACTGCTCGCGTGAGTTCGGCAGGTCGAACAGGTCGAGGAGGTTCTCCGTCGGGAGCGCCAAGTGATCCGAGCCGGTCAGGTATTTCACGATGTGCCGGCTGGACCGGGCGAAGGCGGCAGCGGCGGGGAAGCCGTCCATGGACGGCCATGCGCTGGCTCCCGCCACGACCGCCAGGGTCCGCCGGGGGACGAGGGCCATCGGGGCTACTTCTGGAGGAAGTCTTTGATGACGGCTTCCAGGCGAGCGTCCGGCCTGCCCTGCAGCGTCACGTCGACGGTCTCGCCGGCGCGATTGCGCCGCTTCATCGTCAGGCGGACCTCATGGCGGCGCCGCAGCCACATGGCCAGGCCTGTCGCCAGCACGGAGGTGGCGGTCGAGCCCAGGATTACTTCCAGGATCACGCCCGCGTCCTGGGTTAGCCCGTCGTCCTTGACCTGTTCCACCGCCAGCGCGGGCTCGCGGTCGAAGAGATGCTCGCGCAGCTCGGCGGCCAGCACATTGGCCTGCGCCCGCTCCACCCCCGCAAAACCGATCACAACATCACTCTCGGCCATACCCACCCCCAACTGACTGACTGACTGGCTGACCGGCCCGGCCCGGCCCGGCCCGGCCGGACCCGCGGCCCGACGCAGGGAGCCGTACCCCGGCCGCTCACCCCTCACACGTCCAGAGGCCCGGCGGCGGGACGTTTCCGACCCGGGGGCCGACGTGCCGTGTCGGCCCCCGCCGTTGTGACGGAGAGCGTCAGTCGGCCAGTGAGTACTTCAGTGGCCAATTGTGCTCAGCGGCTGCTCGGGGCCTCTGATTGGCAATTGGGCCCGGTGCGTACGACTGGGTCGGCTCTGCGCCGTCTTTCGGGCGCGTGATGGTCGCTCTCGCCGAAAACGTGGTCCGCGACGTTGTGCCCGGCAGCCGGCACGGCTCAGGCTGCACCGATCGTCGCCGGCGTTGCTACCTGCTCGACCGTCATCATTGGGCGCCACCGGGCATGGCAGCGGTGGGCGAGATCACGGGTCGCCTGTCCGGCAATGTGGTCAGCCGTTGACTGCGATCATGAGCCGCATGCTGTCGCTGACGATGAACGACGCCGCGGCCGGGATACTCGGAGTGCTTGCCAGCCGGGTCGACCTGACGCCGCCCGGCGGCCTTGCCCCCGGCCTGCGTGACCGGCTTGCGGAAGGGATCACCCGCCGAGGAGAGGTGCTCACCTGGGCCAACTCGGCAGGCAACGCCAACGACGCTCCCTCGTTCTTCGGAGATCTCACCGGCTGGGAGTGCGCTGACAGCTCCTTCCACCTGGAGGACCACGTCCCCGTCGACGTCCGGATCATCGACGACGCCCCGCAGGTCTCGCAGGACGATCAGCGAATCCTGCTCCTTCACGGGATCGCATTCGCCCTGGAGTTCCGTCAGCTCATCACCAGGCTGGACCATCCAAGCCCGGTGCGCTGCATCGTCAGCGCCAACGAAACCAACGCGACGTTCAGGTTCCACCAGATCCGTGCGGGCGAGTCATGGAGCCACCCAGACCTCGACAGCTACCGGATGGACAAGATGGTCGTGATCGACCTCAAGCCAGCTGCCGGATGATCCCCCTGGCATCGGCAGGCACGTCCGTGGTGAAGAGAAGGTTCAAGGCCGTCGCCGTCAGACCACCGAAGCGATCATCGGCGGCATCACCGGCACGCTCCGGCGTCCGCAGCTGCTCCTTCTGGGACGGTACGACGCCGATGGCCGGCTACGCGCGGTCGGCCGCACCACGCCCCTGAAACCGGACGCCGCCCGACGGCTCGCCGACCACCTCGCCGCCGCCGGCCCCGAACACCCCTGGACCGGCGTACGGTTCACCGCCCACCTGGGGCAGCGATGAACCCCTCGACCTCATCCTCGTCGTTCCTGAACAGGTCGCCGAAGTCAGCGCGGACACCGCCAGTCGTGTTTCCGTATTTGAACCAGCTGCTCGGCCCTGCCTTGCCCTCCCAGTGGTCGGTCCGTACGAACGTACAGGTGACCAGGGACTTTCCGTCCGCCAGCCGCAGGACCGGGAGCTCGGCTCCCGCGACCTCGAAGGCGTAGCTCTGGCGGATGAGGCCCTTCCACTCCTGCCTCTTGTCCTCGTTGTTGTAGGACGCGACGACCTCACTCGTGAGCTTGCCCGGAGTGAAGTGCTCGCTCTCGGGTACTTCGTTCGGAGCCGTGAAGCTCAGGTACTGCGCGTACCGGCCACACGCGCCCCGGGCCTCAGCCGCGGTCGGCGACAGTGCGACGGCGCCCGACGCCTCCCGTACGGGGGCGGCGATGGGCTTGTCCCGCACCTCGAAGTGGAAATTCCCGTGAAAATGGTCGTCGAGCTCGCCCGGCTGATCACGCTCCGCCGGAATCAGGTACTCAGGCTGGGCCATGGACGCCCGTCGAATCCCAAGGGCATCCAGCTCCCGCCCCAGGCGCTGCAACGTCTGAGCTTGTTCTTTATGGTTTGAGTCGGTTTCGTTCGGTGATGCTCTCTGGTCGTTTCACGGTTTTACCCACGTCGTAACGGGTGGCGGGCCGCCGGATTTTCGAGCAAAGTGGCCTGCCAGGTCCGGGGGTTGGGGGTTTTGGCGCGCGGGTCGGGCAGTGCAGGTGCGGGCGGAGGTTCCGAAACCCCCGGCGGACTCGGGCCGGGGTGAGTCGGCCGGGCTCGGCGGGCTTCTCCCACGGCCGCCGCAAGTCGGCGGCGGCCTCGCGCAGAAGGCGGATCTGGGTGTGGGCGGCGATGATCAGCCAGGTCCAGCGCTCGCCGGCCTTGGGGGTTCGCAGCTTCGGGCGGGTCCACCCGAGGGTCTGTTTCATCAGCCGGAAGGTGTGCTCCAGGTCGAAGCGCCTCAGGAATGCCTGCCAGCGCACGTCGACGTCCTCGCAGTTCAGGCCGGTGGCGGACGACCACAGCCAGAGCGGGCAGTCGAATAGGTCCTCCCGGAAGCGTGACGCTTGCGCGAACGCTTCCCCGGGACCGGCGTCAGGCAGCAGACTCACCTTCACGGCCTTCGTCTTGATCGGTGCACCTTGGTCGGAGCACGTGATCAGACGAAGGCCGCCCCAGCGGCCCGCGAATGCCCAGCTGGGCTACCCAGTTCGATACGCCGTTCGAAGTCAGTCAGGCAGCGCCACGGTGAGATCCACCTCGACGAGCTGTCCCGGAAAGCCCAGCTGGGCGACGCCCAAGAGCGTGCTGGCGGTGGTGAACGCCGGACCCAGGGCAGACTCGGTGAGCCGACGCCATGCGGCTCCGAGAATGTCCCTCTCATCGCTCCGCACGTAGATCACTGACCGCACCACATGTTCAGGCTGGGCACTCACCGCTGCCAGGGCAGCGAGCGCGTTCGCGACAACCTGGTCGACCTGCGTCTCGAGGGAACCGGAACCGACGAGGTCACCATTCCGATCAAGCGGGCACTGCCCCGCCAGATAGGCGGTACGGCCTGCCTCCACCACGGTGATGTGGTGGTAGCCGGGTGTCTCATGCAGCTGCTCGGGGTTGATGCGGGTGATCTTCTCAGTCATGTCAGCGAGTCTGACCAGCGTGGTGCCAGCACGCACCGCATTTTCTCCACCGGCAAGCATTCCGCAGTGACGTGAGGTTAAAGAACAAGCTGAGGACCTGGCCCACATCTCGCCGTACCTGACCGAGCGCATCAAACGGTTCGGCGAGTACAGCGCGCACGAACTCGGCATCGAACCCGACGCGTACGACCCGAAGCTCGACGTCGACTTCACCCTGCTGCGCGAAGGGGATCTGAACGTCGTCGGCTTGGACCAGGCCGCGTGATGCCGGGTGCGGCCGCGAGCGGTGAGGCGGCGAGCAGCCCCGCGCGCGCGGGCCGGTGTCTGTACCGCGCCGGGTGCGCCCGCGGCGACGCCGCGGGCGCTGATCCGTCAGGCGGGCTGGACGGTGATTGTGCAGAGGCGCTTGGTGGCCCGGGTCAGGGCTACGTACAAGTCCCTTTCCCCACCGGGGCGGGCCGTGATGATCTCCTCGGGGTTCATGACGACGACCCCGTCGAACTCCAGGCCGCGTGCTTCGGACGCCGGCACGATGCGTGCGTGGTGAGCGATGCCCTGGGCCGTCAGCTCGCGCACCCTGGTGTCGGCGCAGATCACTCCCAGAAGCTCGCCCGGGTGCGCGGTGCTCTGGGCTCGGAGCTCCTGCGCGACGGCGGTGACCAACCCGTCCGGAGGCGTGGTCACGGTGCGAGGGCTCTCACCGCTTCGCAGTGACCGTGTCGGCTTCTGGTCCGGAGCGATCCGCGCGAGCAGGTCCCGGACGCTCTCCAGGATCTCCTGCGTGGTGCGGTAGCTGACGGTCAGGTTGTGCAGTTTGAACCGCGGTCCGACGTGGGGGCTCAGCGCTTCCTTCCAGTCGCGTGCTGTCGCGACCGGGCCGGCCTGGGCGAAGTCGCCCACCAGCGTCATCGCCCTTGCCGGGCAGCGGCGGATGATCATCCGCCACTGCATGGCGGTCAGCTCCTGCGCTTCGTCGACGACGACGTGCCCGTACGTCCGCTCGGGGGGGCCGTCGACCAGGCTCGCCGCCTCGTCCAGCAACGGCACATCGGCATCGGTCCACGGGTCGTCCTGACCGCGCAGCAGAAGGGACCGCTCCTGCGCGGTCAGGCGGGGCAGGCGCTCGGCGAGAGCGTCGGCGTTCGTCAGGAGCGCCTTCACGAGGTCACCGGGTACCAGCCGCGGCCACAACACCTCGACCGCTCGGTCGACACCGGCGTCGTCGAGGAGATCGGCTCGGATGGCGTCCAGGTCCAGCTCGTGGACCGGACCCGGGTCGGCCGCACCTTCGGTACGGCGCTGGGCGGCTCCCGTGAACCGGTCGAGGTTGATGCCCGTCATCCTTTCGGCGTCGGCGTCGATCTGCTCCAGGAGGTCGCCCATGTCTCGTTGCATCGCGTCGGTGACGGCGTCGACCAAGAGCTCTTTGAACACCTGGCGCGCGGGGCTGTGCCCCGGTGCGGCTGCCACGGCGGCGTCGCGTGCCGTGGCGACTTCCTCGCCGGAGAGGTGAACCAGTTCCTGTCCGACCCGCACGGTGAAGTCGCCGCGGGGAGCTTGGTGGTCGCGCAGCAGGCCGGCCAAGGCGTCGGCGAGGTCGGACCTGCCCTTGAGACGCGCCGTATCGAACGGGTCCACCGTGTCCGTGGACACTCCGGCCAGTTCGTGGCAGGTCGCCAAGGCGACGTCGTTTTCTCCGAGGGAGGGAAGGACCTGGGAGATGTAGTCGAGGAACCGGGCGTTCGGGCCCACCACCAGGACACCCTCCTCGGCGGCGCGCGGGAACGCGTACAGGACATAGGCCGCCCGGTGCAGGGCAACCACCGTCTTGCCGGTGCCGGGCCCGCCCTGCACCACGGTCACCCCGCGGTGGGCGGAGCGGACGATCTCGTCCTGCTCGGCCTGCAGCGTCGCGACGGCCGCGTGCATCCTGCCCGTACGCCGTGCCGACAGAGCCTCGGTCAACGGGCCGTCACCCACGACGTCTTCGTCAGTCGGGGCGGTACCGTCGAGCAGTTCGTCGCTCACCGAGATGACCGTGCGCTCCTCAAGGCGCAGGTGTCGGCGGCGGCGCAGATTCATCGGGTGGACCGGTGTCGCCTCGTAGAAGGGCCGCGCCGCGTTCGCGCGCCAGTCCACGAGCAGAGGCAGCTCGTCGTCCTCCGTATGCAGGCCGATCCGCCCGATGCGCAGGGCCGTGCCATCCGTCCAGTCGATGCGGCCGAAGACCAGCCCCTTTTCGGCGCCCTCCAGCCTGCCGATCTCCTTGGCCAGACGCTCGGCGGCGATTTCTCTCTCGTATGCCTCACCGGCGCTTTCCGCCGGGGCCTTCAGCACACTCGCTCGGTGTACTCGCGCCTCGGAAAGCCGCTCGGTGAGCAACTCGTATAAGGAGGACACATAATCCCGCTCCGATTCAACCGCACGCACAACGGGATCATTCATTTGCGACAACAGGGGGGCTCCTTTGATTCGAGCCACACCATACGGTCAAAGTTCCCTAAAGGTAAGTCTTGACTTACTTGGTGAAGCTATGGCCCTACGACGGAATCCATGACGGCTGACCGCATGGCGCATCATGCGTTCCGCCGTTCTGTATATCGCTAGTTGCACTCCCGATGCCCGCCTGCCTCATGGGTGAGCCCGCCCTTGGATGCGGGCGATGTTTTGCCGCGCTCGGGAAATAGGGGGAAGATCCGGCGAGGCGACCGGCGCCATCGAGCTCACTGCCAGGGGGCATCTGGTCGCTTCGTCTGGCGACCCGACCGAGGAGACGAGCACAGAATGGGTTAGGCCCTCGACCGGTCCACCACTGCCCGACCCGTACCGACGGCCCCATCTCAGGACCGCAGCACCACGCCGCCGTTGGCCGCGGCCAACCCGGACGGATCGGTGAACTCTCACCCCGTTCGCCGCCGCGACGCCCGGCGGCAGGCCCGTCCGTGCCCGGACCATCCGACCCGGCCCCGCCCAACCTGGATCCGCCGATCTTCGGCCTCCGCGTCTTTGTTTTCCCGCGTCCCGCCCGTCCCCCGGTACCGCAGACGCGGCACACCGCCACCTCGGCTACACCGCGAGTCACGCCCGTGGCTCATCCGGCCTGTGCCCCGGCATCGTCGCGTCGCAGCCGACGATCCGAGTGTGCCTCGCCGGCCGCGGTGCACGGGTGGCGAATGGCGGTGCGGTCCGTGGGGTCGGCGTACCGTGCCGGAGGTGACGGATACGACCCGAGAAGACGGCCTGTCGGCGGCCCTGTCGGCCCTGGCCCGCACGTTCGGACTGGGCGAAGTGCGCGCCCGGCAGTTTCTCGCCCATGGGCTGATGAACCGCAACTGGCGCCTGGACACGGCCTCCGGTGCGTACGCGGTGAAGGAGATCACCGACGTCCCCCTGCCCACGGTCCGCAGAAACCTCGCGGTGCTGTCCGGCCTCGCGAGCGACGGCATCCCGGTCCCGGCACCGCTGGCTGCCGACGGCGGAGACCTCGTGGCGGAGATCGGCGGCCACGGCTACTGCGTTCTGCCCTGGGTGGACGGCGACCACGTGCCCGGGAATGAACTCACCCTTACTCAGGCCCGCGAGCTCGGCGCGGTCCTGGCCCGTCTCCACGAGGGCCTGCGCCGTCACGCCCCAGGCCCGCTCCCGGAGCAGGCTCCGCTGTCGAAGGTCGGAGACCCGGCCGCTGCCGACCGCACCGCTGTCGTCCTCCTGGAACGCCTCCCGGCCGAGGCGGCGGCCGACTTCGGCAAGGCCGCTGCCGAGGCCCTGCACGAGCGGCGTGACCTGCTCGCCCGGCACGTCGGCGCGCGGCCGCTGGGCGAGGTCCCGGCCGGGCCGTACGGGTGGACACACGGCGACTTCCAGTACCGCAACCTGATACGGCAGGGCGGCCGGGTTGTGGCGGTCCTGGACTGGGACCGGCTCGGTGTCCGCCCGTACGGGGAGGAGGTCGCGCGGACCGCGCAGGTCCAGTTCGGGGTGGGCGGAGTCTTCGACCTCGACCGCGTCGCCGCCTTCACCACCGGGTACCGGTCGGTGATCGACCTGCCTCAGGCAGACCTCGCCGACGCCGTGCGACGGCTGTGGTGGAAGCGCATGACCGACTTCTGGCAGCTGGAGTTCCACCTCGACCGCCAGGACCCCACCTTCGGGGAGATGTTCCTGGCGGACGAGGCACTGCTGCACTGGTGGACCGACCGAGCCGAGGAGGTCCAGGCCGCCTACGCGGCTGGCTAGATGGCAGCTGCCGCCGGGATCAGCCCGGCGGCGGCCAGTTCGGGCAGGCACGGCCGGGCCAGCGGGACGGCCCGAGCCCGTGCTTTCGCTCCCAGGCCCGCCCGGTCGGCGGACCCGACTGCCTGCACCCGGGCGTCCACGTCGTCTGGGTCCAGGATCAGCCCGCCGTCCCCGACAGCCTCCGGGATGCCGCCCCTGTCGGAGCCGAGAGTGGCGACGCCGTGGAATCCGGCCTCCGCGATCACTCGGGGGAAGGGGTCCTCGACCTGGGAGGGGACCAGCAGCAGATCGTTCGCGGCGTACAGCGGCCCCATCGCGTAGGTGCGGGGCACCCATTGGACGTTGGGGTATCCGGTGAACTCGTGGGCGGTGTCCCACCAGCCTTCCACGAGGGGTGAAGCGGTGGCCGGGGAGCCGGTGGATCAGCTGGTGCAGGAGGGCGGTGCCCTCGGCGGGGATGGGGTTGACCATCAGTAGGCCCCCGGAGAAGGGGGGTGCCTCACCGCGGCCGGCGGGCAGGCGCCGCTCACCTTGGGCCGGGGCGAACGGGGGGGTAGAAGACGACCGGCTGTGTCCCGCCGGGGCTGTCACCCGCCCGGCGACGAACTTCGACGTGGCGAGCGCGACGTGAAGTCCGCCTCAAGGACGCCCATGCCGGAGGCGGAGACGGAGTGCAGCCACCCGGCAACCGTGCACGAGCGTCGGGTGATTGCGGCGATGTCCGCCGCACCCTCCTGCGAGGTCACCACCAACTCCGGCTGCGCCTCCTTCAGGATGCCCGTCAGCACCTTGTCCACCCGGTCCTGGGGCACAGCCCTGCACCAGACGCCGTTCCACAGGTACCGGACCTCCCCGGCCGCCTTCCTCACGCCGTGCCGGTCGCAGCCGGAGAACGCGTAGGTGGGCCAGAACGCGACATCCTCCCAGAACCAGCGGCATCCCAGGCATCGGGCCGCCTCGCGGACGGCGAGGTGGTCGGGATGACGGGTCACGGCGGCCGGTGCGATCAGCTCGGCGTCCTCCATCCCGTCCAGCACCTCCGCGAGCTCGGAGGCGATCTGCGCCACCTGTGCCGGCCGGGGCGCCCGGTAGGGCTTCTCCGCATCCTTGCGCCCAAGCCCGATGCGGGCAGCGCCCAGGGGTAACAGAGAATGGACGGCCTCCCGTTCGCGGAGTTCGGAGACGGCGTCCACGCTGCCGAAGGTGTTCTCCAGGGCGGGGCGGACGCTGCGCGACCGGGTGAAGACGGTGACCACGGTCAGCGGTCCGCCTCGCCCAACCGCTGGCCGAAGACCTCCGCCGCCCCTGGGAACGACCCGCAGAGCCCCGTCGGCTCGCCCCCGCCCGCGTCCGCCGGGGGTTCCGCCACCTCCGCGCGAAGACCACCCGTCCCGCAACTGTGCCCAGACCTAACCGGCCAGGACCCGGACGGCCACCCGGCTCGAAAAACCGCAGGCCACCACCACGGCACGCACCTGGAAAGACAGCGAAACGAGCCGAGACCCTCACCGAACACGTCCGCTTGAAACAACAACGAGGTTAAAGATCAAGCTAAGGGGGCCACTCAGGCGCCATGGTTCATGGTGAAGACGAAGCTCTCCGAGTTGTAGTAGTTGGGCAGGTGTGCGAGGTAGGAGCCCTCGTGGGGTGGATTCTCGTTCCACCAGTCTGCTGGACCGAGCAGGTGTGAGGAGTAGTCGCTGGATGCGACACGGGGTACGAACTGCAGTCGGAACGCGTCTGATCCCTTCTCCAGGTGGATCGTCCAGAGCTGTACGGAGGAATGGGCTGAGGAGCTGTCACCGCAGTTGTTCAGGACGACCCGGACGATGTTCCCGCCACCGTCGGTACCGTCGAGGCACCTCTGGCTGCCCGTGTTGCGGAGCCGGTACGCGCCGGACGCGTCCTTGAGCGTCTCCCACCGCTGCAACGCCCCTTCCCGGCACTCCTCGAGGTGCAGTGCGGCCCCTGCGGCGCTGCTCTGCGCGCCGACGCACAGCCCGGTCTTTTTGTTGACGAGCTGGAAGCCGGTGGGATGGGCGTTCTCTGTGCTGGTGGCGGCGTCATCCGGCTCCGGGTCTGGCGGCGTGCGGGACGGAGCAGGGGAGGCCGGAACAGGGGAGGTCGGAGGAGGGGAGGTCGGAGGAGGGGTCTCGGGGGATGGGGTGGGGGAGGCTGTGGTGGCGGCGGGTATGGATATGGGGGGCACGAGGGTGGCGCGAGCCAGGGGTGCGGGAGTGGTGCCACTCTGGCTGGTCGTCTCGCTGACGGCGACGATGACCGTGGCCACCACTACGGCGATGGAGGCCGCCACGAGGAGCGAGGCGTGGGAGCGTGGTACCGCGGCAAACCAGCTGCCCGGGCGCGGCCCCGGGGATGGGGAGCCTGGGCCGGCAGCGGTGGTCATGTCGCATGCGCCCGCCTGCGTGGGTGCCCTCGAGTCGGCGCCGGGGGTGTCCCCGCGGGCGGTGGCCGAGTTCTTTGCCGCGTCCAGGAGAAGGCCGGTGAGGACTGCCTGGCTTCCATTGCGGAGGACGGCGAGCTCGGCCCGGATGCCTGAGCAGCTGGAGCAGGCCGCGGTGTGCTGGTCGAGAGCATCGGATGCGTTGGAACTACCGCCCTGGACCGTGTCATCCATCACGGCGGTCAGATGCCGGCAGGTCCGGCTTGGGGCCTGGGCGACGTAGGTTCGCAGATATGCCTCGCACAGCTGTGTGCGAGCCGAGGGGGCGACGGATATGTCGCCGTCAGGATGCTGGGCCTGGCGGAGCCCGGCGGGTCCGGGGACTTCGGCCAGTTCGGGGCACAGGGACTGCTGCGATGCCGGGGACAGTGTGCGGAAGGCTCGCAGGACCAAAGGGTCCTCGCCGGCGGCCGTCTGGGTCAAGGTGCTCCTTGTGCAAATACGCAAGAGGCCGCGATGTGCGAAGAGGGGAGTCATGAGCCGGCCTGACGCGGCGCGCACAGATGAATCCGCTCCCATGGGGGAACCTCAACAACCTGTAAGCCGTGGTCCGGACAGGGACGGGTGCACTCTCCCTTGGCCTCTTGGGGAGATGAAGAGTGCAGGCGAAACGCAAAGCGCGTCAAGTGACAGGACCCTGACCGAGGTTGGGCAGCGTCATACTGACTTTTCTTCAATCCGGCAGGTCACGAACAGATATCAGCTGCCCACCGGTTATGCCCCACCGGAGGATTCCGCCGCATCCTTGGTGGAGAGGTCACCCGATGCAGCTGCATGTCTGCCCCGCCGCTCCACACCGAATTCGGAGTCCGTACATCCCTGACCGCAACACTGGCCGCACCGATGAGGACTACTCAGCCTTCTGGCCCCCGCCCGTTCAGGGTCTGAGCTTGACTCTTTCCCGGGGGACTTGGTGGTTCCAGTGCGCCGGCATGGTCAGCGGGCATGCTCGGGGCTGTTTCGAAGGCCGATGCAGTTGTCGAGGTGTCCGTTGTCGCTCCGTCCCCGTTCCGGTGAGCAAGTCCCCTCTCTGACCGTGCAGATCGCACGGGCGAGCAACCCGGGCGGTACGACGGCGATGTGGGTGAGAGACCGGCTGGACGGGCTGTGGTGCGGTGAGGACTTCGCGGGCTGGTACCCGCGCGACGGACGCCCCGGCATCTCGTCCGCCCAATTGGCCACTGTCTGTGTGCTGCAGTTCCTACCCGGCCTGTCGGACCGTCAGGCAGCGGAAGCGGTCCGCTGCCGCATCGATTTCACGTACGCCCTGGCCATGGAGCTGGACGATCCCGGCTTCCACCACAGCGTGCTGGCCGACTTCCGCGAGCGCCTCGCCCAGGACGACCGCGCCGACCGTCTTCTCGATCTGGCGCTCGCGCGCCTGAAGAAGGCCGGACTCGTGCGCGAGCGCACCACGCAGCACACCGACTCCACTCACGTCCTGGCCGCAGCGTGCGACCTGACCCGGCTGGAACTGGTCACCGAGGCCGTCCGTGCCGTGCTGGAAGAAGTGGCCCGCACCGCTTCCCACCTGCTGACCGGCCTGGTCAACGAGGAATGGGGGCGCCGCTACAGCCGTCCGGTGCGTCCGGGCAAGAACCCCACCCGGCCCAAGACCCGGATCCTCGCCGCCGGCGACGACGCCTGCCGACTGCCGGAAGCGCCTCCACCAGTACGGACCGGGTTACCGGCCCGGCCCAGGCCGGCGAGCCAAGGTCGGTGTAGAGAAGGCACGAACTCCGCCGCCGGGACACCACCCGGGTCATCATCGGCGCGGTCACCGGGTCCCAGGCCCGATGATGGGGAGGTGATCACCATTCATCTGAAGTACGAGATCGATGTCGACAAGCTTGAGGACTTCGAGGAGTACGGGCGCCGTTGGGTCAGGCTGGTCAACAGGTTCGGCGGCACCCACCACGGCTACTTCCTGCCCAGCGAGGGCGACAGCGATATCGCCTACGCCCTCTTCTCCTTCCCCGGCTTCGCCGCCTATGAGCAGTACCGCACGGACAGCATGTCCGATCCGGAGTGCCAGGCGGCTTTCGATCTGGCGCGCGAAACCCGCTGCATCAAACGGTACGAGCGTCGCTTCCTGCGGCCGCTCGACACCCCCGGCCACTGAACATCCCGGCCGGTGCGCCGGTTCCGATGCCGGCTGGCCCGACCGCCACCCTGGCACCGAGCCCTGGTCGGGATGCCGCTGGGGGAGCGCACCGCATGCGTGCCGTGCGGCTGCGACGGCCCGCCCCCGGGGCTGGCCGTCGTGGTGCCCCGGGGCCACTACCTCTACGAGGCCATGTCGTTGTCCTTGCGGGGTGCGGCCGGGCATCCGCGGCACAGTGAGTCACGGAAGGTCGTGGGGAGTTGGTGGCGGGGTCGGGCGGGCGGAGTGTGCTGGTGACGGGGGCGACGGGAGGTTTCGGCCGGGTGATCGTGTTCCGTCTGGCGGGCGGGGGCTGGGACGTGATCGCCGGCGCACGCGACCAGGCCAAGGCCCGGGACCTCGTGGCGGAGGCCGGCGAGCGGGGCCTGGCCCTGCGGACCGTGCAACTGGACGTCGCCAGCGAGGAGTCCTGCCGCCAGGCGCTGCAGGAGTCGGCTGAGATGACCGGTGGCGGCCCGTGGGCCCTGGTAAACAACGCCGGCATCCCGCAGGCAGGCGCGGTCGCCGACGTGGACGACGAACAGGCCCGCCGGCTGCTGGAGGTGAATCTGCTGGGTCCGGCCCGGCTGTGCCGGCTCGTCCTGCCCGCCATGGCAGCCCGCGGCGGCGGCCGGATCGTGAACATCTCCTCGGGCCTGGGCCGGGTCCCCTGGCCCATGGGCGCCTGGTACAGCGCCGGCAAGCACGCCCTCTCCGCCCTCACCCACTGCCTGCGTGTAGAGGCCGCCCATCTCGGCATCCGCGTCAGCCTGGTCGAACCCGGCGCGTTCGCCACCCCGATGCTCAGCCGCGCCCTGACCGACCTTGACACCCTTCGCGACCCCGCGAACCCCGGATACGACACCACCACAAGCCTGTTCACCTCCGTGGACCGCCGCGTGCCCGGCCCCGAACCGGTGGCACGCACCGTCGAGACGTGCCTGACGGCACGCAGGCCGCGTCCCCGCTACGTCGTCGGCCGCGACGCACGCTTCCTGATCCCCCTCCACACGCTGCTGCCACTAGCCGTCACCGACCGTCTCAAGCACACGGTCACCGGCCTGCCCCGCACCCCAGCACCGCCCACACCACCAAAACCTGAACCTGTCGAAAGGCCCGGACACGTGAAGGAGTCGGCGTGAACCCCTACAGCCGCATCACCCACACCGCAGTCCACCTGCCCACCCGACGCCAACACGTCACCGAGATCGAACAACGCCTGCACCGCCACAGCCCCTCCCTCAAACTCCCCGCCGGCCTCCTGCGGCGCACCTTCGGCCTGCACGAACGCACCCTCGCCGATCCCGGTGACCTGCCCTCCGACCTCGCGGCCCGGGCCGCCACCCGTCTCCTGCACGCCGCCCGCCTCGGCCCGGCCGACATCGACCTGCTCCTCTTCGCGGCGGTCAGCGCCGACGTCCGCGAACCCGCCAACGCCCACATCGTCGCGGCGAAGACGGGCATGACCTGTCCTGCCTTCGACATCGGCAACGCCTGCAACGGCGTCATCAACGCCCTCCAGGTCGCCGACGCCCTCATCCGCACCGGCCAGCACCGCCGCGTCCTGATCACCTGTGGGGAAACCCTCACCCGCCTCTCCCGCTGGAACCTCACCCGCGACCAGCTGCGCACCGGACTCACCTCCCTGACCGGTGCCGACCTGGGCGCTGCCCTCCTGGTGGAGGCCTCACCGGTCCCGGGCATCACCGGATCGGTGTTCCTGGCCAACTCCCGAGGATGGCCCGCCGCTACCCTCTACGACCCCCACCACGCCCCCGACCACCCGCAGGGCCTCCACGTCGACTCCGACGCCCTGCTGGGATCCTTCATCGACCTCGACGCCCAGGGCGCACAGTGGCTCAAGGAACAGCACGTCGACGTCCGTGAACTCGATCTTGTCTGCGTCCACCAGCCGTCCGTGCCCTTCGTGGACACCTTCCGCGCCCGCATGGGCATTGACCCCGCGCAGGTCATCCCCACCTTCCCCCACATCGGGAACGCGGCCGCCGCGACCTTGCCCCTCCAGCTCGCGCACGCAGTGCGCCACCGCCGTCTGGCTCCCGGCGACACGGTCGCCCTCTTCGGCCTGGCCAGCGGAGCCAGCGGCGCCGTGATGCTCCTGCACTGGTGACCCCCGGGCCGCTGCAGCCTGTCCGCGGCGTCGAGGGCTGCGGCGCAGCCGGCGGCCAGCCCCGGTCATCGGGTGGGTAGACGATCACGCGCAGACCGCTCGGGCTCACCCGCACCCCCGCCGGGTGCCCGTCACTCCAGTACTCCGACCGCGGAGCGGCAGTGGATGCAGGCGGGCACGCTTTCGGCCAGCAGCCGCCGCATTGGTCCGCGCGAGCCGGGGCGCGCGCAAGGGGAGTCCCTGCTGTGCACCGGGTGCGGCCGTTGCCGATCCCGCGCTCGACCAGCCACGACGCGGGCGGCTCCTTCGGCTGCCGCTTGCTGGCGGCGAGGGCCGCGGTGACGGTCGTTTGCGCGGCTCAGCGACGGTGCGGTGAACGCTGGCCGCTGCGACAGGCGTCGCGCCATTCGCGTCTGGGGATCCCCGATGGTGATCCGCAAGGTTGCTGGGCTGTTGGCGGCCTGAGTGACGGTGACCTGGCCGCGAGCGTGTCCGACGGAGACCCGGGCGCCGGACACCGCACGCCGGAGCCGCCCCACGCGTTCGCAGCGCGGGCAAACGCACTCCGCACCCGCGTCCGCGAGCCCCCTCAGGGCCTGCGCGAAACGTGGCGCATCGGACACGTACTGACCGGGGTATCGAGATGAAGGACGGGTCGGAACCCTGGCCGTGGACCGAAATCCCGCCGAGTGTCACGACACGTCCCGCAAGAGGGTCACCCGCTCGTCGAGGTGAAGAAGGCCAGCAAAAGCATCGAGCAGGCCGAACCGGCGGCCAAGGCCACCGGCGCCGTCGACCTCATGAAAGCCCTGCGCGCCAACGTCGAGCGAGCGCAGCCCCAAGGACACCAGCCCAAGGACGACGGAGCCGGCCCCGAAAAGGAGCGGACGATGGATGGTCTGGAAGCCGCCCGCGCCCGCGGTCGGACCGGAGGGCAGAAGCCCAAGTTCGGGCCCCGACAGGTCCGGCTCGCTTGGGATATGTACGACTCCTGCGACTACACCGTCCAGCAGATCGCCGACGAGTTCGGCGTCACCCGCCCCACCGTCTACCGCCACCTCAGCAAGGTCCCCCGTCAACGGTGATCGAACCCGCCCGGGTCGGAGGAGACCCCCGGTTGCCGACCACTTGTTTATCAAACGGGTCGACCCGTAAAGTATGGGCATGAGTTCCTCTCCGCCCCCCAGGGGGCGTCCCAGGGATCCCCGGTCGCACGAGGCGATCGTCAGCGCGACCTCCGCTCTGGTGGCCGAGGTCGGCTACGCGGCGACCTCAATCGGGGCCGTGGCCGCCCGCGCCGGGGTCGGCAAGGACACCGTCTACCGGCGGTGGTCGGGGAAGGCGGAGCTGGTCTTCGAGGCTGTTTTCACGACCACCGACGATGCCCCGATCCCGGACACCGGCACGCTCACCGGGGACCTGGCCGTACTGCTCGAATCCCTGGTCGATGAGTACCGCACACCGGCCGGCACTGCGGCGCTGCCGGGGCTGCTCGCTGACTTCGCCGCCGATCCGGCCCTGAAGGCACGTATCCGTACGCACTTCCTGGCTCCGTCGAAGGACCGACTGGCGGTCATCTTCGACCGGGCCGCGCAGCGCGGCGAGATCGCGGCTGACACTCCGGTCAACCTGGTCCTGGACACATTGGCCGGAGCTGTGTTCTTCCATGTCGCACTGGTCGGGGAATCCCCGACGCCGCAGCTGGCCGGCCAACTGGCCGCGATGATCTCGCGCGGCATCGAGATCCGATGAACGCCCGCCACCCTCGCCCCGGAGGTTTCCGTGTCTGACGCCGCCATCACCACCCCAGCGTCCCCGGCCGGCCGCCGCTGGCCGCTGTGGACAGCCGCCGCTCTCGCCGCGGGAATCGCCGGGCTCCACCTGCTCGGCACCCCGGAGTTCGTCGATCCGCTGCTCGGAGCCGACCTCGACGCCTCCGTCGTCCAGCTCTTCCGCGTGCTGTGGCACGTGTGCTCACTGTTGCTCGCGGCCCTCGCGGTCGCCCTGACCTGGGCCGCACGCGCTGAGCGTACGGCCGCACGGCCGGTCCTGGCCTTCGCCTGGTTCATTGCCGCCGCATTCACCTGCGTGTTCTTCGCCGTCGATCTGGCAGCCTTCGGCGGCGCGGTGTTCACCCTGCCCCAGTGGACCCTGTTCGTGCCGCTGCTCGTGCTGATACCGCTCTCCCGCTGACCTGGCTGCTGGCGTATGCCACGGCGGCAACGGTCGCCGGGGCGTATCGGTCCAGCGCAACCTCGCAGGAGGTCGGGGAGGATCCGGTGGGTGGGAACTCGGGTCAGGCCGACGCCGTCGATCGGCTCCAGAACTTCGGCGGTGACCCAGGTCGCGTACTCCTTCGCCTCGATGTGGGGGCCGTCGGCGCACTGCCACATCGGGGCCCCGATCCGGTACATCCAGGGGCCCTCGCGGTCCTTGGCCCGCTCGTACAGCCGCACGGTCAGGCGCGCCCGTCCGGGAGAGTCATGTTGATCGACCAGTGCTCCACCCCGGCCCCCTCAGCAGTCGTGGCCACCGGCGTCAGGATGAGTGCGGGCAGGTCTCGGGCGCGTGCACCACGAACTTCCCGTCGCGGTACTCCACGACGAGCTCGGGCTCCCCGCCGGGCGTAGCGACGGCCTGGTGGTGCAGGTCGGAGCGCGCCCGGCCGTTGAGGGGCTCGCTCTGCCAATGGGGGTGGGAACCGATCAGGCAGGAGAGCCGGGTCAGCTCGCTCCGGAGCTCGGTCGTCTCCGTCTCCGGCCGCCGGACCAGGCGGTTGAAGGAACGAATCTCCTGCCGCTTGAGCTGGATCAGATCCTCCGGGAAACGGGTTTGCGCCATGGCTTGATTGAATCATCTGTTCGATTTTCGGAGCGAGCGCGGCGTGTGGCCACGTCGATTCGAATTGCGACTGGGCGTTCTGGTTGGCCATTGAGTGCGAGAGTTGGCCAGTTAAGCAACATATTGGCCGGATATGCGACCCTGGCCTCACATCAAACGCCCACGTAGGGATCATGTGTCATATTTCGGACACATCTCCCGGCGGAAGGCTTGTCATGAAGTTCGCGGTCATCGGCGGTACCGGGCTGATCGGGTCGCAGGTCGTCAAGAATCTGAACGCCGCCGGGCACGAGGCGGTTCCGCACGCGCAGTCCACCGGAATCGACGTCATCAGCGGCCAGGGACTGGGCGAGGCGGTGGCGGGGGCCGACGTCATGGTCAACCTGACGAACTCCCCGACCTTCGACGAAGCCTCCCTGGCCTTCTTCCAGACCTCGATGGACAACCTTCTGGCCGCGGGCCAGGAGGGCGGCGTCCGTCACTTCGTTATTCTCTCGATCGTCGGCGCGGACCAGGTGCCGGAGCTGGACTACTACCGGGCCAAGGTGCTCCAGGAGGACATCCTCACGGCCGGACCGATTCCCTACTCGATCGTCCGCGCGACGCAGTTCATGGAATTCATCGACGCGATCCTGTCCTGGACCGCCGACAGTGACACCGTCCGGCTGCCCGCCACGCCGATCCAGCCGATCGCCTCCAAGGACGTGGCCGACGCGGTGGCAGAAGTCGCTGCGGGCGCCCCGCTGGGGGGCATTCGCAGCATCGCCGGACCCGAGGTCTTCTCCCTGGACGAGTTGGGCCGGCTCACCCTGTCCCACAAGTCCGACAGCCGCACCGTCGTCACCGACCCCACCGCCGGCATGTTCGCCGCCGTCAAGGGTGACGTCCTCACCGACAAGGACGCCCACCTCGCCCCCACCCGCTACGCCGACTGGCTCTCCTGAACCGCTCGCGCCCTCGAGCTTCCAGTTCGGCCGGACGCGGACGATCCAGGTAGCCGACAGGTGCTCCATGTCCTGAGCCCTGTAGTTGGCCAAACTGGCTTCCCAATGGGGAAGCCAACCCCGACCCTCGTCCTGAGCACAGATCACGCGAGGCAGCCCGGTGCCTGTCCCATTCTGAGCTCTGGGCCCGCCCCACGCAGTGCGCTGGCCGGCGGCCCGGCCCACGTCTCCCTACGCTCGTACGAGCTCGCTAGTGATAGGTGATCGGGCCGTCCGCCGGGTCGTCGTAGTCGAGCAGGGCAGGGATGGCATGCACGTCGCCCCGGTCGTAGACGAATCCGCAGTCCGGGTCGGAGGCAGTGAACTGCTCGGCCATAGATCAAGCGTCGGCACCAGCACGAGAATGCGGCCCTTGGGCACAATCCGCTTTTGCCGATGCCGCCGCGATGATGGTCTTTCCCGTTCCGCACGCGGCGTGTACCTGCCCGTGCAGGCCATTGAAAGGAATGCCGCCCGGCGGGATATCGAGACCGCGCACAATGGCGGCATGATCAGCGGGGGTGGGTCCAAGCGGTGATCCGTGGTCGCTCAGCAGGCTCGGGCGGCGCTCTCAGTGAAGCTGCTGGGTGCCGACGCTGTCATGGACGAAGACGGACCGGGCGTCGGTGGAAGGGTAGCTCTCCTTCAGGGCGAAGGCCTGGGGCGTGCCGCCCGCCCGCGGGGGCGTCCGGGGCTTCGAAGTGCAGGACGTAGGTCTTGGAGGTGGCCGTCTCGCTCTCCAGCTGCAGCCAGCCCACGACGCCGGCAGCCGGAAAGGTACCGGTCGCGGTGATGGTGGTCTTCGTGGTGCCCTGCTGGAGGGTGAAGGCGGCCGTGCCGAGGTCCAGACGCTTGCGGGCGCCGTCCTTCCAGCGCTGGAAGAGCGTGATCCACTCCTCCGGCCATGGGCCGCCGGTCGCTGTGGGCGGCATGTCGCTCTGCAGCCGCGCCAGGACGGCGTCGGCATTCGCCACGACGTCGTTGTAGTCCCACAGATCGAATGCGAAGCCCATGTGGGCCTTGTCGGTGGCGCGGAACATCGGCCGGATGTGGAGCTCGAACACGGGAGTGCGCATGCTAGCCGTACACCTCCATCAGAACGCTGTTGAGTGTGATCTCGCCGATCAGCTCGGGTGGCTGCTGTGGCTCACCCTGCGGCGTGGGGGAGGCCATGTACTGGAGCGTCAGCAGGAGCGTGCGGTGACCACGGTCGTGTGGTCGTGCGGCTCCGTTCCGTGTCCCAGGTGGCCGTGGTCGTGCGTGTCCGTCCCGGGGTGGCTGTGGTCGTGTCCGGGGTGTCCGGTGCCTGCGCCGTGCGGGTGGGCCTGCCACATCGCCAGGTACCCGATGTCGAAGCGCTTTGAGAACTCCTCGTCGTCGCGCCGGTATGGGATGTCGACCGGTGGAAGAACGCCCGTAGCACATAGCTCCCCGTCAGGGGGATCTTCACCCCCTCCAGGCGCAGGCCCACGCGCCTGCCCTGTGCCGCGTGCGACGCCGCCGCAGCGACGCCGAACTGCACGTGTCCCTTCTCGCGCAGCTCCGTTACGAGCCCGGCGTCGGACACCGGAGTGAGCGGGACCGTCTCCAGGATCGGAGGCGGGAGGGGAGCGGGGTGGGCGGAGCGAGTACGTCGAACGCGGCGTTGAGCTGATCGGTGTACTCGTACTGGTAGCCCAGCGCCAGCGCGTCGGCGAAGTCCGCGACCTTGTGTTTGGGCTGCGTCAGGAAGCCGCGCAGCTTGCTCTGTGGAGAGGTGGGGGCGGGCATCGCGTGGCGCCGCTGCCATTCGGCCCAGAGCAGGTCGACGCCACCTTCGGTGAGGATGCCTGCCTATCAGTCTTGGCCTCGCCGGGGTAGAGGTCGGCGATCTGGACCTCGTTGATCCGGGCAGGTAGGCGACCGGGCAGCCCAAGTCCCGGGCCACTGTCAGGGGCAGGGCCCCGATCGAGGCCGGCTGGTCGACGACGACCAGTACGGTTCCGTGCTTGGCCCGCAACTTCGCGAAGAGCTCACGGAGTTTGGGCTCGGTGCTGGGCAGGAGTTTGCCGAACGCCCTTTTGCCCGCCGGTGTGACGGCGGGGGCATGGTGTTCGCCCTTGCCGACGTCCAGGCCGAGGTAGGCGTCGACGTCGCCGGTGTGGATCACATGCGTCCTCTGGTCGCGCTTTCGCCCGCCTCACCCACAGCCCCGATCTCCACTTCCGTACTACGAAAAGCCTCCGACCTGCGAACAAGCCGGTGCCAAGGTGGGTTCGTGGTCGCGGGCTTCGAGGCGGCCTGCCCCGATCGGGTGAACCGTCCGAGGGCTCGCCCGCACGTCGCTCGCCCAGCCTGCCGGACGGATAGCGTTTCATGCTGTCTGTATACGAATGAGGCAGGTGTGGGATGACCCAGGTCCTTGAGTATGAGAGCAACGCCATCGTCGAGCTGCTGGGCGTTCTCCCCGCGGACCGCGATGCGGAGTGGCTGAAGAACTCCCTTCAGCAGGCGATCATGGTGGAGATCGCGACCATCGGTCCGTACGCGAGTGCCCTGTGGTCGATCAAAGAATCGAACGCGGCGGTTGCCAAGAACATCCGGGAGATCATCTTCGATGAGATGACCCATATGGGACTGGTGTGCAACATGCTCACCACCATTGGAGGGACGCCGGTCCTCGCCGATCCCAAGGTGGTGCCGAAGTACGAGCACGCGCTGCCGGGGGGCGTGCGGCCCGAACTCATCGTCTTCCTGGAGGGGCTGACCAAGGACTCGGTCGAGATGTTCTCCGAGATCGAGCGCCCGGATCACCCGGTCGCCCAGTTCGGGACCTTCGCCACCATCGGGGCCTTCTACACCGCGATCGAAGAGGCGTTCGAGATGCACCAGCACCTGATCAGGGGCGACCGGCAGATCGACTTCTCCCTTGAGAGCCACGGCCAGGGCAACAAGATCGTTCCGCTCGACAGCATCGAGAAGGTGCGAGCCGCGATCGAGATCATCAAGGAGCAGGGCGAGGGCACCTCCGCCTCACCCGAGAACCCCTTCCCCGGCAAGCCCGGCGAGCTGGCCCACTTCTATGTGTTCCGGGAGATGTTCCGCGGCAAGAAGCTGATCAAGGTGTCGGAGAATCCGGCCGTCTGGGACTTCAAGGGCGACGATGTTCCGCTGCCCCCGGCCTTCCCCATGGGGCGGGTGCCCGAGGGCGGTTGGGCCAACGGCGGGCTGAACGCGCCCACGCCCGAGGTTCAGCAGGTGCTCGCAGCGTTCAACACACATTTCAGCGCAATGCTGCGGGCGCTGGAGACGGCCTGGCTGACGGGTGACTCGGACATGATGTTCCCGGCGATCGGCCACATGGGCGGGATGCGGACCGAGGCGCGGAAGCTCGTTCAGCTGGAGCTGCCTGACGGCAGCGGGAAGACCTACGGGCCGGAGTTCCTGTACGTCGAGGAGTGAGGGGTCGCTTTCTCCCAGTGCTTTATCGCGGAATCAGGTCTTTGGCCTGTGGTGTCGGATCGCGCCAGGTGATGGTGCTCGCCGGTGAGGCGGCGTGCCATCAGGCGGTCATGGCAACGTGGATCACGGCTTCGGAGCGGGCTGGACGGGTCTCGTAGTCGCGGGCCAGGCGGCGGTGGAGCATGAGCCAGCCGTAGGTCCGTTCGACTGCCCAGCGTTTCGGATCGGGGTGAAGCCCCAACACCTCGTCGCCACCTGGACCGGCACCTGCCCCACCTGCCGACAGGCCATCCCATGGCAGCCCTACGAAACCACCTAACAAAACACCACTAGGCGCCTGGAACCCGAGGTCGACGCTGATCTGAACTACCGTGCACGGTGGGCGGAACTCCGCGGCACCCGTGTGTGGCGGGCGCACCGTATCCGCACGCTTCGCTACTCGCGTCAGGCTCTGGCGCTCGCCGGGGAGGAAGGCTGCCGGCTGCGACCGCAGAAGGTGACCCGGACCCTTGCGGTGTACTGCATGGAGCGTTGGAAGCATCGTCAGCAGGTGTCCGACTCGTACGTCAATCTGATCGAGTGTAGGCAGCGGGCCCGCGAGCGGAATGGTCTGCGGCACGCGGTGAAGTACTGGAACGTGCGGCCCGTGGACCGCGACGAAGTCGATGCTGTCGAGGTGGCCGAGGACGCGGCGGTGGAGGTGCTGCTGCCATGGCTTGTGCGGCGCGCGGACTCCTGGGAGGTTTGGTGACCTCTCCTCTCAGACATGGGAAGACAGACCCCCGCCTGGGGGCGGGGATCTTCCCATGTTCAGGGTGCCGGGTGTACGTCAGGCCGGTTCGTACCAGTTGCACAGGTGGGTCCAGACCAGGAGCGGGTTCATGGCGTAGTCCCAGGACACGTCAGGGGCCCAGCCTTCGAGGTCCCAGGAGTTGCCTCCCTGGGGGCCGCCGCCGAGGTCTATGGAGTAGCGGGCGTGGCAGGCGAGCTGCTTGTACAGGGAGGATCCCTGTTCGGCGGTCAGCCACCGGTCCGGGTAGGGGGCCTGGGAGAACGACTGGTCCCACAGCCGGTCATAGCTGGTGTCGGCGTTGTCGAAGCCTTCGGCGGTGGGGATGACGGAGATGTCGACGTTCCCGCCTATCTGGCCGTCCTTGATGGCGCGGGCGATCTCGGTCCGCTTGACCCACTCGGTGTTCGTGACCGACGTGTAGCCGACGCACTCGCTCTTGCATACGGGGTGATTGGTGTCGCCCTGATCGAAGCCGGGCGACCACCACAGCACGGCGTTACGACCTGAGAACGACTGCATGATGCCCTTGGTCTCCGGTGTGGGGATCTCGTCCGACGTCGGATACCCGAAGTAGCCGCCTTCCCATCCGAACTGCCCCCACAGCTCCCCGACGCGGCCCCACACCGGGTGCGCGCCAGGGAGAGGGGGCCAGTAGAGGGTGCCGCCCTCGAACTGCTGGCGCTTGCCCGCTCCGTCGGCGTTGGTGAGTTCATCGCCGACCGGGTAGCCGAGCCGGGATTTCTCCCAGCCCATCGCCTCCCACTTACCGCGGATCGCGCCCCATACGGGGTGCGCGCCGCGTTCGGGGGTCCAGTAGATGGAGCCTCCGGCGAAGTGGTTGTACCGGCCGCGGCCGTCGGGGCTGATCTCCTCGTCGGTGGTGGGGCAGCCGAGCGGGCCGGTCTCGCTGCCGGTCTCGATGTACTTGGCGAGGATGTCGCCGCCGACCTGCCTGCCGCAGACGTCGGCGGCGGCGGCCGGCGAGGTCTGGACGGTGAGTGCGGCGAGCGACACGAACGCGACCAGGGTCGCCTTCAAGGTGGTAAGTCGGCGCCTTGGGCGCCGCGTTGGTGTGGGCTCGCGAGGACCCCTCTCTACGGTTCGTTGGATGTATGGATGATCGGCTGGCCGCCGTGTGACCTCAAGAGGACCCGTCTGGATCCTGGGCGGGGACGGCGAAGGGCCCCACCCGGCGCGTACTTACGGGTGGAGCCCTTCACTGTGAGACGTGACTGCCTGGTCAGGCTACTCCTGCGCGGTGCGGCGGCGCCGCATCCACCACGTCAGGGTGACGCCGGCCGCTGCGAGGGCCGCGGCGACACCGGCGATGAGGCCCACCGGTGTGTTGGAGCCGGTGTCGGCGAGGTCGCCGTCGGGGTCCTCCCGTGTGGGCGGCGTGTTGTCACCGCCGCCGGGGTTGGTGGGCTCCGGGGCCGGGGTCGTCGGGGGGTTGGTCGGCTTGCCGGTGCCCGACGGGGTCGGTGTCGGGGTGGGGTCGTCGCCGGGATCTTCGCCGCCCGGGTCCTCGCCGCTGCCGTCTGTGGCCGGGCCTGCGCCGAGGTACAGGGTGTCGAGGTCCCGGTAGGAGGCGTCATCGGACTTGCCGGAGTTGACGGTGGTGTTGTCCAGGTCCCGGTTCTGGGCGTCGAACTGGGCCTTGGGGATGTTCTGCTTGGGCTGCTCGGAGAAGTCGACGCCGCCGACGCCCTGCTTATACAGCTTGCCGCCGTACTCTAGCTCGAACCACTCGATGCCCTCCTTGATGGACTGCATGTACTTGTCCCAGACCTTTTCACGGGTCCAGTCCTCATGGGGAGCGCGGATCGGCCAGGCCGAGGCGTCGTTGGAGTTGATGATGTCGTGGAAGTCCGTCGGGGACTTGGCGTCCTGCTGACGGATGTACTCGGCGGCGACGCGGGCGTTGTAGACGGCGCGCAGCTCGGCGTACTTGGGGTCCTTGTTCACCCGCTCCTGGATGACCGGGACGATGTTGGCGTTGACCGACCGTTCGATGGCCTTCTTCTCGGCGTCCGAGAGGTCGGTGCATTCGGTGGATCCGGGGACGGTGTAGTCGACGTCCAGCCACTCGGCGGAGACGTCCATTGGCGATTCGAGGATGTAGATCCCGCCGTCCTGCTCGCGGACCTTGGCCTCGTCGGGCTCGATCCAAAAGCGGGTACCGGGGAAGCAGGGGATGCCGTTGCGGCGCGGCGCGGTGTCCCAGTACAGCTTGCCCCCCGGATGCTTGTCGGGGTTCAGGGCCTCGGAGAAGTCGTGCTTCATGACCAGGTCGGCGTCGAGGAGGACGCGGCCGGCGTCGGTCTTGCCGAACGTGGCGTCCATGACCTTGTCCGGCTGGTCCGGGTTCAGGTTGACCCAGAACTTTTCGGGGGTCAGGGCGAGCCAGGTGAACAGGGCGTCGGAGGAGAGCTGCATCCGGGCTTCGCCGCCGAAGCCGGGGTTGTTGTCCGGGTCGGGCATCTGGTCGGCGCGCATGGAGTAGCTCATGCCCTTGCCCTTTTCGAGGCCGCCGACGTACCGGAGTTCCATGGTGGTGAAGTCGACGCCGCCCGGGCCGCCCCTGGGGAGGGTGCCCCTCGGGTCGAGGCGGTTGGCGTCCCGCTGGTAGCGCTTCGCCTCTTCCAGGGTCTTCCCGGAGGACAGGGCCCGGTCGTTGGCGGGTCCGCGGGTGCCGCACGTGTTGGCGCCGACGGCCGAGAGCTGCGTTGTGCCGGTCTGGCAGGCGGGCGCGAACCACCGCTGATGGTCCGAATACCCCTTGATCGGGGTGGTTTTGGACACCGGGTTGTACATGCGCTGGTTTCCGCGCACCTGCCCGGTCTTCCCGTTCCGCATGTTGCGTACGTCGCGCTCCAGGTCGTCGATGAGCTTGACCTGGCCCTTGGTGAAGGGCTTCGCGCCGGTGAAGCGGAACTTGTGGTCGGGCATCGACTTGGCGACGACGCGGTCATTCGCAAGCTGCTTCGCCGTCAGCTTCGAGTTCGACTTGAACTCGTTGAACTCTTTGCTCTTCTGGTTGTAGGCGTCGTACCGGCGCTCGCCGACCTTGTCGCCGTTCTTGTCGAACAGCTCGACGGTGACCTCACACAGCCAGTCCGGGCCGATCAGCTTGTAGTCCTTGACGAGCTGCCGTTCGAAGCCCGAGCCCTTGTGGTTGTTGATCTGGTTGCGGATGTACCGCTTGTCGAACCAGTGCTTGAACCCCAGGTTCTCCTTGTTCGCGAAGTACCGGGCGTAAATCTCCATCGCCCGGTCCGCAGGCTTCCCCGACGCGTTGGCGATCTTCTTCCATGCCTCGACGTTCTTGTCCAGGTCCCCGGGGACCTTCGACAGGGCCTCGGTCTTCTGGGCGGCTGTCGGTGTCTGAAGGCCGTCGTACGCCTGTCCCGGAAGGTCGAATTCGAAGTTCTTGGGGAGGGCGGTGTCCTTGTGCAGGTTCCCGGTCGGGTTGTCGGGGAACCCGGAGTCCGGCGGTGTCGTCGGGGCGGTCGGGAGGCCGTTGCGGGTGTCGCAGCGCTTCCCGGATCCCGCCTTCATCTTCGCCGAGACCGGCGGCAGCTTCGGTGGTGCGGCCTCGACGGCCTGGAGCCCGGTTGTGACGATCGCGGCCGTCAGGCCTACAGCGGCCGTGAACCTGGCTGCTAACCGCCACTTGGACGGTATACGAATGTGTTTGTTCAAGAGCTCGTCTTTCCCTCTCCGGTGGGGCCTTGAGGGGGTGTGGGCGGCGCGTGGGCCCCCGTGACATGTACGCGCCACCCGACCACCATAACTCCCACCCGCCACGGGTAAAGATGAGTTAAGGCGTGTCGGCGAAGCATCAACGCCACTGCGCGGGCTGCGAGTTCACACATCGCGACCCTCGGCCCCAGGGTCACCCGCCGACTTGCGCCTAGACGAAGTACAAGCTCTCCATGTCCCTAACAGCGTCCTCGGAGTGCCGCACACGGAACGCCGTCGTCTCCATCTCCTCCCACCCCCACGGATCCGAGTGCCCGAGCGCCAAGCCCCCCAGGCCCGCCCAGTAGACCTCGTTCGCGGGCACGTCCAGGTCGACGCCGGCGTTGTCCACCATCCACCCCCTGAGATCCAGGGACGCGATCACCGCACGCGGATCGCCCGAGACGACGAACGGCTCATCATCCGGCCATCCCGATGCGTGGAACATCGCTCCGTCCGGCAACCACACCATGTTCTCGGTGTGCTCCATCCCCCCGTGGTAGGAGACCCGTCCCACGATCCGCGCATCCGGGAACCGCTCCCGCAACTCCTTCGCCGCCGACCGGAGCGGCTCGTCGTTGCCGTCGGTCGCGAACGCGGGAGTCACGATGCTCAACATGCCGCCCCACGCGGCAGCATGCACGATGTCCAGATCCGACCGTGCTGCCGATGGGAGCGGGGTCTGCGCGGAGCGCGGCCCGAGGTCCTCCAGGACAGCCTCGATGCCCTCGAACGACTCGACGAACGCGCGTGCGCGCTCAGGGTCGTTGGGGGGCAGGTTGCGGGCGTCGACGTTGAATGGCGCCTCGAACGCTGTCAGGTGGCACAGACTCATCGAGCCGCGCACGATCCGGTCCGGCGCAGAGGTCCAGTAGGTGTTCTCGTTCATGCGGGCCACCGTAACGGCCGGCGATGACAGAAGCGCCGCCGCCCAGCCCCTCGGCGGATGTGCGCCCCGTGCGCTGGTGGAAACACGCCTGCGGATCTGCGCCGGCCCTGGGAGTGGCCGGCGGATCCGAACAGACTCACCCCTTCCCAGGTCCGTCGCGGGTTCAGGAACCTGCGGGCGAAGACCGGCACGCCAGCCGCTGCACCAAAACCCGGTGCTGGCACAGATCTTGGGGAGTCGTCACGGAGTGTTACTGGAGCTGGATCATCTTGCGGAGAAGTGCGCGCGAACCATGCCGTAGGTGACAGGGGCGTGCTCGGCGACCAGCTCACCGTGCAGTCGGGTGTGCGCAAGCTGGCCGCGGCCCTCGGGACCGATTCCTCCAGCCTCTACCGGCACTTCCGCAGCAAGACCGAACTACTGCGCGCGGGCGCCGACCGGATTCTCCTGGCCGCGGTGGACAGCTACCGCCCCGAGGGGCGACTGGAAGCAGCGCATCACGTCCTTGGCGCTGCGCGTGAGAGAGGCCTTCGGGCAGCAGCCCGAGCTCGCCGCGGTCTGGGGACGCTACGCATCAAGCGGCACCGGTTCCCGGCTCGTCATGGAAGCGGTGCTGGAGGCGCTGCGCGCGTCGGGACTGCCCGACGAGGAGATCCCGGCGCGCTACCACCGGATCACGGTCCTCCTCGCCGCGCTGATCGCCTCCGAGGCAGGGGTCAGCGCGGTCACCCCGGAAGAGCACGAACAGGGCATGGAGCTGTTTCGCGTGGCGGTTCTGGGCGCCGACCCCGAACCCTTCCCGACCCAGGCTCACTTCGCCCGCGACGTCCGCCTCCTCGGGGTGGATCGCCGCGCCGCGTTCGAAGAGATCCTCGCCGCCCAACTCGCCCACATCAAGGCCGCAATCTGCCCGAGCTAACCGACCGGCTCGGGAGTGTCGGCAAACAATGGCACCCTCAAGTGATGCACTCCTGGTCGAACAGCACGGCAGGCGGTCTTGAAAACCCGTTCGAGCAAGGGGAGAGTCATCTCGACGGATAGGCTCAAGGTTGGGGGATCGAACGATGCATACACGAAACCACGACGCGCCCTGGGGCATCACGCGCATGGCGCCGTACGCGGAGACTGACCCGACTCCGCTGCTCACCCCGGTGATCGACCCTGAAACCCAGATCGCCGTCATCATCGACGAACACGGCCGCACCGTCCAGCTCGGCGACCACCTGGTCAGCATCAGCTCCTCGAAATCCACGTCCACCAGCAGCAGCACCAACAGCTCCACAAGCACCAGCGGCTACGAGGGCTCGTCGGACTCCGACGACAATTCGGACTCGGATTCGGACTCGGACCACCACTAACACTGATGGCGACTGCTCCGAGCGGGTCAGTGCTGGTGCTGACCAGCCCACATGATGTGACCACCGACTTGGTTCTGCGAATCCTCGCGGAGCGCCAGGTTCCGGTGGTCCGTCTTGATCCAGGTCCCGATCTGCTTGCGGGCGCCGCTCTGACCGCCTCGTACCGCACAGGCGATCAGAGCGGCACGCTGCGCACGCCGAGCCGCGAGCTCGACCTCACCAGGGTTCGCTCCGTCTGGACGCGCCGCCCCTCACCCTTCGAAGGCCCTGCCGGACCGGACTTAGCAGAACGCAAGTTCGCCGCGTCACAGTCCCTGTGGGGCGCCGGCGGTATCCTGGCGTCCCTCCCTGGTGCCCACTACGTGAACCATCCATGGAACAACCGGGCAGCGGAGTACAAGCCGGCCCAGCTCGCCGCCGCGCAGCGCAGCGGCTTCTCGGTCCCGAGCACGCTGATCACCAACGACCCCGACGCCGCACGGGAGTTCGTTGCCTGCCAGATCGGCGGAGTCGTCTACAAGCCGCTGTGGAACACGCCGTACAAGGTTCACGGCCAAGCGAGCCAAGTGTGGGTACGAGAGGTCCACGCGCACGAGATCACCACCGCCGTCGCCTCCTGCCCCCATCTTTTTCAAGCCAAGGTGGACAAGGTGTGCGACGTACGCCTCACTGCTGTTGGCAACCGACTGTTCGCGGTTCGGATCGACAGTCCTGACCTTGATTGGCGGCGACGGCAATCCCTGATGGAGTGCGCACCGATCGCCATCCCCCCGCAGGTCGCGCGCTCGGTTCGCGCTTACCTCGCCAACTTCCAACTCACCTTCGGCGCATTTGACTTCGCCGTAACAGCCGCCGGGCACTGGTACTTCCTCGAATGCAACCCCAACGGGCAATGGGCATGGCAGCCCGCCTCGATCACGGACTCGATCGCCCATGCCATCGCCGATCAACTCCACAAAGCCCCTGCCGTGTGAAAAAGACCGCCCTCCGCACCCCAGGCCACAGCACCACAGCGCGCCGAAGGGCGGCACCGGCCTGGAGGTCCGGTGCCGCCCTTCGGCGTACTGACGCCCCGGGGCGTGCGCCCCGGCGGGATACTCGTCGTCCTGTTCGCCGTCCACCGCGGCCGGGTCGCGCAGCGGGCGCAGTCCGTTTTCTGGCTGGGAGGAGGTGAGGGCGTACCGGCCGAGCACGTTCACACGGCCGGCCCTCAGCGGGGACAGGCATGCCACGTCCTCGTCCAGGACGCCGTGCTCGCGCTGGTCGGTGGGCAGCGCCCGGAGCTTGGCGATGGCGGCGTCCAGGTAGCGCGTGTTGCATGCACAGCACCACGGCGTTCAGCACCAGCCCCATACTGGCCAACTGGTCCTCCTGGCCGTCCTTGTACGCCTGCTGGATGTGGCCGCGCCTGCCATAGCAGATCGCGCGGGCCAGGATGTGGCGGGACTCCTGCACGGTGAGCCGGCGGTTCATCCGGCGCCGGTAGGCGTCGTCCACCGGGTCCACCAGGTCGAACAGGTGGAAGGTCTTCTCGATCCGACCGTACTCGGCGAACGCCCGGCCCAACGGGGTGGGGTGGCCATCGCGGCCGAACACCCGCAGCAGGTCGTAGGCGCGGACCTGGTTGGTGATCAGCGACCCAGCCACGCGCAGCATGTCCGGTCACTGCTCGCGGATCTTGCGCAGGTGCCTGCCCCAGCACTCCGAAGCCCATCTGACCTGGGCACTCATCACCGTCATGACCCGTAGGCTCACCTGCTGGAGCCATGCCAAGTGGGACAGGGGCTGACGAACGCGTAGACGGTCGGCGTGAGACGGTCGGTTTCCCGGCCGTGGGCACGCTCCTGCACAATCCATCCGCGTCGGCGGCCCGGCTCAGACGCTGGAGGAGACCTCGGCCTTCTCGTCGGACCCCGTGCCCTTCGCCTCGGCCGCCGCTAGCCTGCGGTTCCGGCGGACCGAGGACCAGAAGGACCAGGCGATCAGGATGACGCCGACGAGGCCGGTGATGACCTCGTTGATCTCGTACTGGATGGTGACGAGCAGGAGCACGGCGAGGGCGCCGATGGCGTAGTGCGCGCCGTGCTCCAGGTAGACGTAGTCGTCGAGGGTGCCCTGGCGGACCAGGTAGACGGTCAGCGACCGGACGTACATGGCACCGATACCGAGGCCGAGCGCCATGAGCACGATGTCGTTGGTGATGGCGAAGGCGCCGATGACTCCGTCGAAGGAGAAGGAGGCGTCGAGGACTTCGAGGTAGAGGAACATGAAGAACGCGGCCTTGCCGGCCATGGCGACGACCGAGACGGGCTTGCCGCTCTTCTTGGCCTCTTCCTCCGCCTCGTGTTCGGCTTCCTCCTCTTCCTCCAGCTTGTTCTCGAAGTAGCCGGAGAGGCCGCCGACGATCATGTAGGTGATCAGGCCCAGGATGCCGGAGACCAGGACGGTCTGCGCCTTGTCCACGTGGACGCCACCGTGCTGGTGGGCCTGGGTGGCGAAGGTCATCGAGGTGATGACCAGGACGATCAGGGCGACGCACGCCGACAGCATGTCGATCTTGCCGAGCTTGGCCAGCGGACGCTCCAGCCAGGCCAGCCACTTGATGTCACGGTCCTCGAAGATGAAGTCGAGGAAGATCATCAGCAGGAACATGCCACCGAAGGCGGCGATGGACGGGTGGGCGTCGGTCACCAGCTGCTGGTACTTGTCCTTGTCGTCCAGCGCGAGCTGTACCGCTTCGATCGGACTGATCTTGGCACTGACGGCGACGATCACGACGGGGAAGACCAGGCGCATGCCGAAAACCGCGATCAGGACACCGATGGTGAGGAAGATCTTCTGCCAGAAGGCATTCATCTTCTTCAGGATCCCGGCGTTGACCACGGCATTGTCGAAGGACACCGAGATTTCGAGGATGGACAGGATCGCCACGATCCCGAAGCCGGCCCACCCCCCGTATAACACTGCCGCGATCAGGCCGAGCGCGGTGACCGCGAACGACCAGCCGAACGTTTTCAGAAGCACGGGCTACCCAATCGTCGTGTACGGGGCTCCCCGCGCCGTACATGGCTTTACGAAACGTTGACCCTGAAGTCTAGAGCGACGCCTCGCAGCCCTGACACATCCCCCCGGGCCAACGGTTCGCAACTTCCGCTCGTCGCCGTGCTGGTAGACCTACTGAACTTGAAGGCGGGTTGTCGTAGGGGGCTGACGGTTGGTGATCGTTGCGGTATGCCGGTTGTATGAGGTATCCGCAGGGTGGGGGTCTGACCGCGGAGAGGCAAGCGTTCCGTGAGCGGGTCCGGATGGAAGCGGTCGGTATGTTCGCCGATGGGCGGGGCAGTATGGAGATCGCGAAGGAGTTACGGGTCAGCGTCCGGTCGGTTCAGCGGTGGCGGCGAGCCTGGCGGGAGGCTGGTCAGGACGCGGTTCGTTCCCGCGGTCCGGCATCCCGACCGAAGCTCAACAAAATGCTGTTCGCGGTGCTCGAGGAGGAGTTGGCCAAGGGGCCGGTCGCTCATGGGTGGCCTGATCAGCGGTGGACGCTGGCCAGGATCAAGACCTTGATCGGCCGCCGGTTCCACAAGTCCATGACGTTGTCGGGCATTTCCCAGATGCTGCGGCGGCACGGCTGGAGTCACCAGGTTCCGGCCCGTCGGGCCGTCGAGCGTGACGAGGCGGCCGTGGCCGGCTGGGTGAAAGACGTGTGGCCGCACGTGGAACCACCGCGGCGGCGCTCAAGGCCTGGCTCGTGTTCGAAGACGAAGCCGGGTTTTCGATGACGCCGCCGGCCTCACGCACCTGGAGCCGACGCGGAACCACTCCGGTCATCCGGGTCCGCGGCCGTTCCCAGCGACGCTTCTCCATCGCAGCCCTGTGCTGCTACAAACCCGGCGAACGCTCCCGCCTCATCTACCGGCCCAGACGGCATACCGACCACAAGAGCGGCGGCCGCAAGAGCTTCGCCTGGACCGAGTACCGCGACCTCCTCATCGCCGCCCACCAGCAGCTCGACGGCCCCATCGTCCTCATCTGGGACAACCTCAACGTCCACAAAGACCACCGGATGCGGGCCTTCATCGACGCCACAGACTGGCTCACCGTCTACCACCTGCCGCCCTACGCCCCCGACCTCAACCCCGTGGAAGGGATCTGGTCGGTCCTCCGCCGAACAAGCCAGGCCAACACCGCCTTCACCGACCCGGACCACCTCATCCGCCAGCTACGACATGGCCTCCGCCAGATCCAATACCGCAGCGACGTCGTCGACGGATGCCTCACAGCGACCGGACTCACACTGACGACACCACACCTACAACCTCAGTAACCGAAGAATGTCGCCGACTCCATGGACGCGTTTTCACCGAGTGCCTGAGTGCGAACCTGCGGCGCATCACCGTCGTGGGGTTGCCCAGGATCGGGCGAGACGGCTGTGCTCGTACTTGGGATCGCCCTGAGGAGCGCGGGCTTCACCGTGATCATCGACCTACCCGACATAGCGCTTGAACCGGACGGATGGGCCGTTCCGGAACCGCCTCCGACCTAGACTTCCCGGTTCTCAATCAGGCACTGAGCGCAGGACCACCCTGGCCGGTCAGCTTGATCCCGTCCGCCTGGGCCCGGCCCACCAGCTGACTGATCAGCTGGTCGTCCAGGACATCCGGTGCCAGCCCGGCAGGCTGCACTTCCAGTACGGCCTCAGCCGATACGGTCAAACCTCTCATCAGGTGTCACTTCCTGTCCGAAGAACCACCGTTGACCGGGCTCTGGCTCACATTCGGTGGTGACGGAGTGTAAAGGAGGCTGAGTGTTGGCTGCCGACAGCGGTCAAGCTTCTGACCTGGGTGTTTGATGTGCAGTCGGCGCTGCAGTGCGCAAGCAGGCCAAGCAGGTAGTGCTCATGTCAGTGGCGGGGACTCGCAGGCGTGCCGACGATACAGAGCGCCCGTCCCATGGTGCGGAGCTGCGACTTCACCGTCGACGCCCCGCCGTCACTCTCGGATACCACCGAATGTGAGCCAGAGCCGTTGACCGTACAGACCCCGCACCGGGCAGCTCGGCCATCGCGATCAACATGACCACACCCTCGCACGACCGACGGGTCAGCGACTGGCTCTCCAGGACGGACAAGAACCTCACCGCTTATCCGGCCACACCGCATCCACAGGATTTGACAATTGCTCGGGCCATTCCGTGAAGAACATCGAACGTGGCCGCCCCCGCTGCTCGGGGCTGTGCGATGCGTTCGCGTTCTTCAGAGCTTGCAGGGACCCGAGGCGAGTTCTCATCCCGCCGCCTGCGTTCGCCCCGTGCGACTCGTTCGTGGCAAATCTGTGGGTTGCGCATGGTGCGAGAGGCGATGCTCCTGCGGCTGCAGACGACAGGGCGCCTCGTGCCGATCCCCGGGTGACGGTCTGTGGCGTAGGCGCGAAACCGAGCAGCCCGCGCATCGCCCGCAAGGGCGTAGAGCCCTCCCAGCGGGTGGTCCGGCATCGTTGGAGCGTGGACCGCACGGTGGCGTGGCCGGCGGGTGCCGCCGCCTGCACTGTCGCTACGAGCGCAAGACCGCACGCTTCCTGGCCTTCGATGCCGTCGCCGCCTCTGCCAGGCAGACGGCCCACCAGTTCTTCCGTATTCCGTTGCAGCGAGCCGTTTTGCGAACAACCATGGCCGTCATGGAGCGACAACCGGGGCAGATTATTGACTGCGGAGACTTCGTCTTGCGACGTTGGCGGGGGCAGAGCGACTTCGCTCCGGCATTCAAGTTGATCGAGGAGTCTCTGGACCACTTGCGCCCCTGGGAGCCGTGGGTCGCCCGTCACAGCGAGAAGGGCACCCGAGACTTCCTCGCGAAGTCCGAGTCAAAGTGGGCAAGCGGTGAGGTGTACGACTACGCCATAGCCAAAGACGGCATTCTCATCGGCATGTGCCAGAGCTACCACGGGTCCGAACCTCAGGGCTGGCGCATGGGGTATTGGCTGCACCCTGCCGCCACGGGCCGGGGCATCGCCACGAGAGCGACGGCGGCCTTGGTCACCGAGATGTTCACCCTGCCGGACGTGGAGTACCTGGAAATCGCGCACGACCTGGCCAACACTTCCAGCGCCGCGATACCACGCCGTTTGGGCTTCACGGAAGTCCTGCGTGAACCGGCAACGCCGCCCGCAGCTCCCTCAGGCAGCGGGATCAACGTGGTCTGGCGGCTGAACCGCCCTACACCGCCCGTTTTCGACGCTCCCTGCCCCTGAATACGGGCGGCATCGCGGAGGCGGTTCCTTTCCAGGTGAGGCGAGGGGGTTGGCCGGCGGTCGGGTGTTCTTCGCGAAGATCTCCTCGGCCCTGCGGTCCGTGAGGAACAGGGGGCCGCGGGTGCGCCGGGCGATGAGCCGGGGCAGCAGCTGGGCGGTTCCGGACTGCCGGTGAATCCACTCGGTCGCTCCGCCCCGCTGGTCCTCACGGTGAACACAGCCCCGGGTGTTACCCAGCGCTACATGTTCGTTCGCCGTAGCTGTACGCCGTCAACGGCTGTTCGCGGATGCCTTGTTCGAGGTGGTGACCGCATCTGGATCGGTGGAACGTTGCGGCGCCGCGGAGCCTTCCGCGGGCTTGGACCTCGCCAGCCACAGGCCGGTGAACACGGCGGTGGCCAAAGTGACGGCGCCGGCAGCGAGGAAGGCGCTGTTGAGGCCAGTCTCGAAGGAGGCGCCGCCAGACTGCCGGGTGCGGACGATGGCTCCGAGTACCGCCACGCCGAGCACCGCGCCGATCTGCCGGGTGGTGCTGCTGATGCCTGATGCGAGGCCGCCTTCCTGCGGGCTGACTGCTTGGATGGCGGCTCCCGTCAGGGGGGACATGGTCAGGGCGAAGCCGATGCCGACGACTCCCAGTCGCCACCACACGTTCCCGTAGCCGGTGTCGGCGTGCACCGTGCCGAGCGCCAGCAGTCCCAGGCCGGCCAGGGCCAGGCCGGTGGTGACCACGATGCGGAAGCCGTACCGGGCGGCGAGCCGGCCCGCGTACGGGCTGACGATCACCATGGCGAGGGATACCGGCAGGGTCTGCAGGCCGGCGCGCAGGATCGAGCTGCCCTGGACGTACACGAAGAACTGGGAGAAGAAGAACGACGAACCCATGAGCGCGAACCCCACCACGACCATGGCGGTGTTGGACACGGTGAACAGGCGCTGCCGGAACAGCGGCAGCGGCAGCATCGGAGCGGAACGACGCGCTTCGACGGCGACGAAGGCGGCGAGGAGGATCACCGCGGCGGTGAAGCTGCCCAGGATCACCGGAGACGTCCAGCCGCGGGCACCACCCTCGATCAGCCCGTAGGTCAGTGCCCCCACCCCCAGAACGGACAGCACCGTCCCCGGGATGTCGATCGCGGGGGCGCTCGGATTGCGGGTCTCTTCAAGGCTGCGCAGACCGACCAGCAGAAGGACCACGCCGATGGGCAGATTGACCAGGAAGATGGCGGGCCAGCCGAGGGTATCTGTCAGCACTCCGCCGGCCACGGGGCCTGCGGCCAGACCGATTCCGCTGAATCCGGCCCACAGGCCGATCGCCTTGATTCGTTCTTGCGGCGCGGGACAGGCGGCGGCGAGCAGGGCGAGCGAGGCAGGGCTCAGCGCCGCGGCCCCGATGCCCTGCAGCACCCGGCCGACGACCAGCCAGCCGAGCGAGGGTGCGAGGCTGCACAGCACCGACGCGGCGGTGAACACCGCCACGCCGGTCAGGTACACCCGCTTGCGGCCGAACCGGTCGGCGAAGACACCGCCGGACAGCAGCAGCATGGCGACCAGCAGTACGTACGCGTCGACGATCCATTGCAGACCGGTCAGCTGAGTGTGCAGCCGGTGCTGCATGTCGGGCAGCGCTGCTCCGACAATCGTGTTGTCGAGCAGGACCATGAACTGGCCCAGGCAGGTCACCGCGAGCAGCACGGCCCGGTTCGGTCGGCTGCCTACGGCCGCATGCGATACCGCCATGGGGATTCCTCTCAATCGTCAGTTGCGCTTCTTCACGACCAACGTGGTCAGCCTCTGAGCGCCCTAAAGCAGTCAGCGGATGCGTTAGGAGACTGTAAGGAGGGTTGCCGCTCAAACGCAAGTCGTGACTGCATTAAGGTGGGGCGATGAACGAGCGACAGCAAGCCCGGCGGCCCGGCGGACGCAGCGCCCGCGTCGGCGCGCAGGTGCGCCAGGCCGTCACCGACCTGATCAGTGAGCGCGGCTACGGCAACTTCACCGTCGGCGAGGTCGCAGCCCGCGCGGGCGTGGCCGACAGCAGCATCTACCGCCGGTGGGGCAGCCTGGAAACCCTGCTCACCGACGTGGCGCTCACCCGCCTCAATGCGCAGTCGCCGATGCCCGACACCGGGAGCCTCGCCGGCGACCTGCGCACTTACGCGGCCAACGTGGCCCGCGAGATCACCGGACCCGACGGTCTGGCGGTGGTGCGCCTGGCCGTCGCCCTGTCGAGCAGCGGTCAGCAGGGCCTGCAGGCGGGTGACGACCTCCGCGCCGAACGCATGCGGCAACTGCAGTCCATGCTCGATCGCGCCCGCGAGCGCGGCGAGCACGCACCCGACGCGTTCGACGTGCTGGACCACATCCTGGCCCCGATGTATATCCGCGTCTTGTTCGGCATGGTCCCGCTCACCCCGGACTACGTCGACCGGCTGGTCGACCGATTGCTGTGACCTCGACGCGGTCCCCGGGATCAGCCCTCGGACGCGGTGCCAGGGCTCCGCGGAGCCCTGGCACCGTGAGGTGCCGTGGCGGGTTTCTGGCGTATCTGGGTCATGCCCCGACAAGACCGGGATCACGGTCCAGTGGTCCTGGCTCGGACACCAGGGCCCATGCAACCCGCCGGTAGGTTCCGGAAGCTGAACCGTTGTGGCGGGCGGCGGGGTCTCGCTCGGCGACGTGCCGGGCTACCGAATCGACACCGGGGCGGGCGTACCGCTCCAACGAGCGGACGGATGCGCGCCGGGACCGCGCGAGCAGCATCCGGGTAGAGGTGCCCTCCTCGGCGTCGTGCCTGAGGGCACTGCGGCGGAGCCGGTGCAGGGTCCAGCCGTCCAGGTGCTCGATGCCCTCAGGCGAGGCGAGCGGGTTGGCCAGCAACCGGGTGTGCTCCTCGAAGATCTCCTCGGCCCGGCGATAGGAGAGCCGGGCCCGGCCAGTCTCCTCGCACACGTCCAGCGTCGCGATCCCGGCCGGGGCCCTGCGGCCGGTGAGGAACAGCGGGCTGCGGTCACCGGTTCGATGGTCACGCTCGCTCCGCCCTCCCGGCGCCGCCGCAGTAAATGCGTACACCTCACCCCGGCTGCCGGAACCGTCCGCCGCAGGTCGCGATGGTCACGATAGGGGCTCCGCCGCAGTTCCGGCGTTTACTGCGGCACCACACTGACGGTCCATCATCGGCTGGAAGTCCGATAAGCCGACCCGGAAGTGGAACGGCTTCTACCGCCATCCGCTGTACCGCTGCCCCTCGCGCGGGGTCCGGCCCCGAGCATCACGCGGGGCTACATGTCCGTTCGCCGCAGCCATACGAGAACAGAGCCGTGTACGCGGCGAGGGGTCGCTGGCGTCTAGCTAGAAGGCTGCAGAAAATCTCGGGTTCTGGCCCCGGCTCGGTCCAGTCTTGTTGGCATGCAGGGGGAATGGGCCGGGGAGACGGTCGGGCCGGATGTGTGGGAGACGTGCCGGGAGTTGATCCCGGCGGGGAGTGTCTTCGCGTTCCTGGCTGAGCATCGCGAGGTGCTGTTCCCGCCGGGGATGTTCGCGGACATGTTTCCCTCGTCCAATGGCCGTCCGAGTCTGCCGCCGCAGGTTCTGGCCGCGGCGGTGGTGCTGCAGAGTCTGCACGGGTGATCCTTCACTGCCTATCCGTTGTAGGGATTGTGCAGACATGTCGAGCATGTCTGATTTCCACCCGCCCTCGATGGCTGCTGCGTCGACAGTCGTCGGCCACGATGTCCCCACCACCCTGAGAGGCCACGCGGCTGCTGGCTGCTGGCTGGTGGCGTAGGTGAAGGGTGTGGTCGAGGTGTCGCCGGACAAGGGCCTGGCCGCCGCTGAACGGCTGTGGTCGGCCCCGTTGGTGTTCGGGGCCGGCGCGATGGTGGGCCCTGCCCGCCCGGCTCGCCGCGGTCTCCTTCGGCGACCTCGGCGCCCACTGGGCGATCGCGGTAAACCTGCTGGCAGGCAGCCTGCTCGGCGCGTGGGCCGGGGCCTCGTGGGCGGTGCGCATGCGCTCCGCGACCTTCTACAAGGTCCTAGCGGTCCTCATGGTTGCCATGGCCGCGGCTTTGGTGGTCACCCGCACCACCGCCGTTGGATCCCTGGATCTGCCGGGCCCGGTCCAGGTCGTGGCCGGGGTGGTGGCCGGGTTCGGGATCGGCGTGGTCGCGGCCATCATGGGCGTCGCCGGCGGGGAGCTGCTGATCCCCACGATCGTGCTGCTGTTCGGAACGGACATCAAGCTCGCGGGAACCTGTCCCTGCTGGTGTCCCTGCCCACGATGCTCGTCGCGTTCGCCCGCTACAGCCGCGACGGCAGCTTCGCCGCCCTCATGGCGACGGGCTCGATCGCCGGCGCGCTCCTCGGTGGGTTCCTGCTGGGCGTGATTCCGGACCTGGTCCTGATCCCTGCACTCGCGGTGATGCTGCTGGTCTCGGCGGTCAAGGTCGCCCGGCACAACTGACCCAAGCGAACCTGACGACCCTCAGCGCGGGCCGCCACCCCACCCGGTGGCGGCCCGCGCTTTCGCGCGCCCCTGGACCGGCACGTCCCCCTAGGCCCGGACCAGGCCGCGGTGAGGCTTGGCGTGCGGCGCCGGGACTTTGACGAGGTGGTCCGCCTCGGGTACGTCGCCCCCGTGGGCCCGGTGGAGGTCGACTTCAAGCACCAGGGCGGGGTGACGACCGTCCCGCTTTACAGCGCCCTCCCTGTTGCATGGGCGTGTTGAAGCTGATGCAACAGGGCTGGTTCGGCCCCAGGTCGATGTACTGACCCCTGCCTCAACTGCTGATCAGGGTGCGGTCCAGGAGGGGGAGCAGGCGGTCCCAGTGGCGCTTCAACCCGGAGGCGCTGAAAGCGTCGGTGTCGGACATGGTGAAGCCGTGGATGGTGTGGGGGTAGATCTCGGATGTGTAGCGGACACGTGCGGCATCCAGGGCCTGGTTGAGCTCCTCAAGGGCCTGGGGGGTCAGGTCGCCCTCGGCATGGCCGAGGTGGACTTTTGCGGTGATCCTGGAGAAGAGGTCGGGCCCATCGGCGCCCACGGGGCCGTGGAACGCGGCGACGGCGGCCACCCGGTCCGGGTGCGCCGCGGCGGTGCGCATCGCGAGGAGGCCGCCGATGCAGTAGCCGGTCACCGCGACCGGACCGGCGCCGACTTCGGGCTGGGTGGCGAGGAACTTGAGGTAGGCATCGGCGTCGCTCAGGGCACGTTCGACTGTGTGCGCCTGGATCAGGGGCATCAGCTGGGCCATGACTTGGGGGCGGACCTCTTCGCCGATGTGCTCGGGCAGTTCGAGCACCGGTGCCGAGCCGTTCCGGTAGAAGAGGTTGGGGACGAGCACGTAGTACCCGTGCCTGGCCAGCTCGCGGGCCAACTCCCGCAGTGCGGGCCGGATGCCGAAGCCGTCTGCGTACATCAGCACCCCTGGGTGCTGCTCGCCGCGGTCGGGAAAGGCGGCGAACGCGTCGGCCTGACCGTCCGCGGTGGGAATCTGCAGCGTCTTGATGGGCATGGATCCTCCTGTCGTGGTTGATGTGTCGAACCTGTGATCAACACGACGAAGGCGGAGCTCGCGCAGCAACGCAAGATCCTCGATCGATCAGCGGGCCGAAATCTGCCCGCGCGGTGCTCAGAAGAGCACCGGGTCACCAATCCGTGTGTGGCGCGATGCCGTCCCGGTAGTCATCCCCACAACGTAGAGCACCGAACAAAGCCGACGCTAGTACCACCAGCCCGCACAGCGCACTCGAACACTCACTCACCTCAACGCGCAGGACTTGACAGGGAAAGCGCCGAGGCCATTGCGCTCCTGGACGTCGCCCGTCCTGGGGTGGACTGGCGGGCGGTGCGGGAGACCCGTCCGGGCCGCCGCTCCCTGCTTGCCGGCCTCACCCCGGTCACCCGGACACGGACCGGTTCCTGCTCGCCGAGGTGGGCCAGATCGCACGTGTGGGGCGGGCGGCGGTGGTCAACTGGCGCCGCCGCCACACCGACTTCCCCGCCCCGACCGGCGGGACGGGCGTGCATCCGGAGTTCGACCGGGCCGACATTGTCGCCTGGCTGCTCGCCAACGACAAGATCGAGGTCCCCGCCGGGGCAGCGGCGGCCACGCTGCTGGTGCGTTGTGTGGGCGGCGGGACACGACGGTTCCGCCTGGATGCCCCGTGGCTGGGCCTTACCGACGACATCGAGGACACCGACCAGCTGTCGGGCTGGTCCACCGACGCGGGCAGACGCCGACGCTCTGGCCGCCCTGGCGGCCGGAGAGTTCGGGGCCGCACTGACCCGGCTGACCGCACCGGGTGCGGGTCCGCTCGCGGTGCTGGGCGAGGTCCGGGTGACCGACCGGTTCCGGTCGGGGTCGGGCGGCCTGCGCATCACGCTGGAGTGGCCCGCCCGGCTGCGGGGCACCGCCTCGGAGAAGCCGGCGGGCGGGGCGGTCCGCCACGGGGTCCCGCACGCCCGGGCGGGCGAGAACTGCGTGTGCAAGCGGCACGACTGCGGCGGCCTGGTCCCGGTGGGCTGGTGTGCAGCTGATCTGCGCTGCTGCGCCAGGTGGCCCTTGCGGCCGGCGCACCGTCGCCTGGGCCGGGCCCGGCGCGCACCGCACGCACCGCAGCGCCGCGGGCGGCGGCCCGTGGCCCGCGCCGGGCCGGCGGCCGTTACCGGGGTACCGCGTATGCCGCCCGTACCGTCCAAGCCGGGCACGGGCAAGTCGTGCCGCCCGCAGTTGATCCGTTCGCCGAAGCGGTGGTGGCGGCCTGGTCGGGTTCGTCGGCGGCGGCTCGGGCGCCGGTGAAGTGGGTGGTGAAGAAGGCCTGGTCTTGCGCGGCGTCGACGCCAGGGACGCCAGCCCGACCCGCCGCGCCGGCGCCGGCCGGCCGACGGCGGCACCGACGGCGGGGAGGGGTACGGCTGGCTGCTGATCACCCGGCTGGCCGACGCGGTGGGGGTCCGGCCGGTCCCAGAGGGCGGCAAGACCGTCCACGTGCGTCTGACCGCTGGCCCCGGAGCAGGGGACGCGCCGGCACGTCGTCCTCACCCGCCCGGTGCAGGAAGCCCAACTGATGTGCCGGGAACGGGAACCGGAGTGATCGTGCCGACGTGAACGTCGGTGACGGGGCTTAGCGTGCACGGACGGAAGCGGGGGGTCGTTCACGCACGGACGCGTGATCCCGGACATACATATGACGTGTGCCAGGGCAGAGCCCCACGGCTCGATCCTCAGGGGGGATCTTGACTACATCGCACCGCACGTCACCGCAGCGCAGACGGCTGCGCGCCCTGGCCGCCGGGAGCGTTCTCGCCCTGGCCGCCGGCGCTCTGGCCGCCGCACCGAGCGTCGCCGCGCCGAGCCTGGGCGCGCCGAGTATCGCCGCGCCGAGCTTGGCCGTGCCGAGCCCGGCCGTGCCGGCGCCGGGACCGTCGGCCGTGACCGGAACGGCCGGTGGCCAAGGGCTCCCGACCGTCGTCATGCCGGCCCGGGTCCCGGCCCAGGTGGCCGCTGCCGCCAAGCAGACGCTGCCGGAGAGCCCCGTACGAATGAGGGCAGCATGCTCCTAGAGGAGTTCCGTGGCCGTTTGATGGACCTTAGTGGTCGGCTCCCGAAGTCCTTCGGGGGTTGATCATGCTGTCAGCACGACGGAGGATTGTTGTGGGTGATCGGCGGTGTGCCGGTCGAGCCTGGCCAGCAGATCGTCCAAGTTGGTGGTGGTGAACTTCCACTGGAACGGCTGTGCTGTGGCGTTGTAGTGGTTCTCGAAGTCCCGGAGCTGGTCCCTGACTTGGGCCAGGTCGGTGAAGTCGTTGGGTGTCACGACTTTGCGCTGGACGACGGAGAAGTAGATCTCCACCTGGTTCAGCCAGGAGGCGTGGACGGGGGTGTGGACCATGACCGCGTTCGGGAACGCCGCTCTCAGCCGGTCGGCGGCCTTCTTCCCGCGGTGGGAGGAACCGTTGTCCACGATCCAGAACACGCGTTTCGCGCTGGCGTAGGGCGCCTGGCTCATGACCTGGGTGACCAGGGCCATGAACGGCACGATGCCGGTGGTCGCCTCGCAGCGGCCGAACACCGTCGCCTGGTGGACGTCGTAGGCGGCGAGGTAGGCCAGGGCTCCGCCGCGCCGGTAGGTGTGGTTGACCCGCATCGCTCTGGCCTGGCCGGGGGCGAGGGTGGGGTGGCAGCGGCAGCGGGCCTGGACGGAGGTCTTCTCGTCCGCGCTGATGACGTACTCGTCGTGGCCCAGCACGGCGCCCTCGAAGGTGCGGGCATACAGTTCAAGGACGCGCTGGGCCTTGGGGCGGAAGACCGGGTCGGTGATGAAGATCCAGGACTGGTGCTGCTACGGCTTGAGGGCGTCGGTCTTGAGCCAGCGGCGCACGGTGGAGGCCGATACGAAGGTGGCGATGCCCCGCGTGATGGCCTCACGGGCCAGCTCCGGGCATGACCAACGCGACAGCGGCACTCCGCTCTCGGCGGGCAGCCGACAGGCCAGCGCAGTGACCTCGGCGGCCTGCAAGGACGTGAACACCGGTGGACGGCCGGATCGTTGACGGTCCTGGAGCCCGGCAAGCCCCTGCTCGGCGAAACGGTGCCGCCAGCGGCGCACCGTGTCGAGGTGCAGTCCCGTCGCACGCGCGATGCGGGCCTTGGGGCGCCCACGCGCGGCGTGCAGCACGATCTGCGCCCGCACCCGCTGCCGGTACTCGCTCTTGTGGCCCCAGGCCATTTTCTTCAGCCGCTTGCGGTCGGTGGCGGTCAGAGATATCGGACAGGCGGTGGCAACAGGCACGACAGACGGCCCAATCGGGAGAGAAGGATCACGGCAGGCCGCAACCTAGTGCCGCTTCAGGCAACGTTCGCCCCGAGTGAAGCATCGTTCGGTTTGCTGCGCTGGAGGGCACTGGACGGTCAGAATGATCACGTGGCTGAGCGTGTGCGGGTCCGGGAGATTGACGATGACGAGGGCAGACGGTTGCTGCGGATTGTCCGCAGAGGAACTGGGTCGGTGGTGACCTGGCGGCGGGCCCAGATGGTGCTGTTATCAGCGCAGAGCATGCCCGTGGCGAAGATCGCGGAAGTGACGTTCACCAGCGCGGACCGGGTTCGCGACGTGATCCACAACTTCAACTCCGACGGCTTCGACTCGCTCTATCCCAAGTACAAAGGCGGCCGGCCCAGGACTTTCACACTGCCCGAACGCCGGGAGATCAAGAAGATCGCCAAGTCCAAGCCGGCCGAGCACGGCCTGCCGTTCTCGACCTGGAGCCTGGCCAAGCTGGCCGACTTCCTGGTCGCCGAGGGGGTGGTCGACGACATCAGCCACGAGGGACTTCGGGTCCTGCTCCGCGAGGAAGGCGTCTCGTTTCAACGCGTGAAGACCTGGAAGACCTCCCGCGACCCCGACTACGCCGCCAAGAAGGCCAGAGTCGAGCACCTCTATGCGATCGCCGACGGCGAGGTCATACCCGAGGAAGGCGAACCCGAAGTCGTCTTCTGCATGGACGAGTTCGGGCCGCTCAACCTCCAGCCCCACCCCGGGAGGCAGTGGGCGGAGCGCGGGGGCCGACACAAGGATCCCGGCCGGGATCCCCGGCCCCGCCGCCGGGCGACCTACACCCGCCCGCACGGGGTGCGGCACCTGTTCGCCGCCTACGACCTCGCCAAGGACCAGCTCTACGGCCACATCAAGAAGACCAAGAACCGATCGAAGTTCCTGGAGTTCTGCCGCTACCTACGCTCCCTGCACCCGGCGGACGTGCGCATTGCGATCGTCTGTGACAACTACTCGCCGCACCTGACGACGAAGCGGTGCCAGCGAGTCGGGACGTGGGCAGCGGCGAACAACGTCGAGATCGCCTACACACCCACCAACAGCTCCTGGCTCAACCGCATCGAGGCCCAGTTCACAGCCTTGCGCTACTTCGCCCTCGACGGCACCGACCACCCCAGCCACAAGGCCCAGGGCAGCATGATCCGCCGCTACATCATCTGGCGGAACAAAAACGCCGGCGACCACCACCTACGCGAAGTCGTCACCAGGGCAAACGTTGCCTGATGCGGCACTAGTCTTCCGGACGCGATGACCTTCACCCTGGCGTCCACCAGGTGCTGCTTGACCAGCTACTTTGCCGGGAGCCCGTACCTCACCGAGGCACCGACGATCAGCGTGGGCGGCACGGACCGGTGGCCGAGCTTCCAGACCAGAGCTCGCCGGGAGCGGCACTTCACTTTGCGAGACGGCTGGTCAGCACCTACATACAGTGGGAACCATTGCCACGAACACCCACACCATCCGACGTAGGCGTTCCGCACTCGGGCGGCCTGAGCGCACGCTACCTCCTCGTTCAGAGCGCCAGCGTGCGCCAGCCCTGGGTGATCTGGTCGCGGAGAGCTGCCGCCGCCTCCGTCGGGGTGTGGTTCGGGCCCTGGTGGGCCGTCAGTAGCTCTATCAACGCCGTACCGTGCGTCGGGCGGCCCGTTGGGTCGACGGTCAGCGCGCGGGCGACGGCGGCCGCGAGAGCTGGGTCGAGTGCCTGTACCGCCGCCAGCGCGGCCGGTTCGGGTCCGGTGTCGACGATCCGACGGATCACAGCTCCCGCACTGGTCGCTGTGAACGGGCTGGTGCCGTGCGCCGCGCACACCACACAGCACGCCCACGCCCAGATGTCGGCGGCCGTGCTGACGCGCTCGTCGCCGAACTGCTCCGGCGCCATGTACGTCAGGGTCCCCGGTCCACCGCCGGTGCGGGTGAGCCTGGTGCCGTCCACGATCGACGCGATGCCGAAATCGAGCAGACGCGGCCCGGCGGTGGTCAGCATGATGTTGGCCGGCTTGAGGTCCCTGTGGACCAGGCCGAGCCGATGCACCCCGGAGAGGGCCACGGCCAGTGCCAGCGCCAGGGCCCGCAGCGCCTCGGGGGAACGGATCGGCCCCTGCTCCCGCAGATGGACGTCGAGGGGCCGCCCGTCCAGCAACTCCATGACCAGGTAGGGGCGTCCGGCGTCCACTCCGGAGTCGAGCACCCGGGCGGTGTAGGCACCGGACACCATGGCCAGCACCTCCGCCTCGCGCTCGAAACGGCGCAACAGCTCGTTATGGTCCAGCAGTTCGGGATTTATGGTCTTCAGCGCCACCTGCGTTGCTGCCCCCTCCCTCCGGGCGAGGTACACCGTCCCCATCCCGCCGGCTCCTATGCGCCCGAGCAGGTGGTACCCGCCGATCGTCCGCGGCTCGTGCGGCCGAAGCTCCTGGTACGCGACCTGCGGCGCTGCACCGGCACTGGCCCCCCGATCTGCCTGCGTCGGCGCATACGGGGCCAGCTGTGCGGGCTGGGTCGCGGGCGGCAGTGGTCGTGCAGCGGAACTGGCGCCGGACCGGACCCTGCGGCTCGTCACGAAGGCGACGGCCTGGAACAGTAGGGCCGCCAGGAGCAGACCGGCAGGTGCAAACAGGCCGAGCACGGCACGGAGGGCGAACAGGGCGGCCAGCCGACGGCGGTCCGACAGGGTGGTCCAAGCCCCCGCAGGCCCTCCGGAGGCCATTAGGTTGTGCTGCGTGCGGAGCCACAGCAGCAGCCAGGCCACCAGCGTCGCGAACACCTCGGCGAGGAACAAGATCCCGTCGGCCTGGGCGCGCCCGTCCGGGCCGTCCAGCACGATGATCAAGGACCCAATCGGCGCCACTCTGAGGCCGAAGCCGGGGATGAGACGGGAAGCCATCAGTAACCACACCAGGGCGGCAGCGCCCACGAGTCCTACCGCCAGCTCCCCGATGAGCGCCGCAGGCATCCCCTGCGGCGGCGCGGTCCCGCCCCGGGCAGCTGACCCCCGCTGACGCACGCGTTCCTGAACGCGCAACAGCAGCGGCAGTGACGCCAACCGCGCCCCCAGCACCGGCCCAGCCACGGCTAGGACGCTCGGCTCCAGCAAATTCCCCACAGATTCCGCCATGCGTCCCCCTGTGCCTCCCCCTGCGGACTGAGCAGAGGGAGTATAGATCCGCTGCCAAAATTGATCCGAACGAAACGGCCCAGCCGCACCACCACGTCAACCCCCGAAGTACTTCCAGAGCCGACCACTTAGTATGGACCCGGCTTGGCATGACGTCGCTACGCGCCCTGTCTTCCGCATTCGTCTCGTGGGCGGAGCGGGAAACACCGGAATAGTGATGACGGCGGCGGCCGCCGCGGCGATCGTGACAGTGACCGCCGTCGTTCTGCCTTCGTGCAGTCGCTCGCCACTCAGGCCGGCCTGCGAGCGTTCGAGGCAGCTCGAGCCACTGCACGCCGCGTGATGGGCCGCCACGGGAACGACGAACTCGGTCGGATCCACAGGCTCAAGCAAGTCGTCATCGAAGAGACCGCTGCGGGCCTGAACTTTATCGTGCCGCCGGATCTGTCCGACGGGGCGCTGGCAACCTTGGCCGCCACCGACCTCGAAGCCCTGGCGGCTCCTGCGGAAAACGGTCAAGTGGTGACCATCTATTGGGACGAGCAAGCAGCGCAGTGGCAGCGCCACGTGACCGACACCTAGAAGAACCGCTGGCGAATGGTGGGGCCCATGCGACCACGCGGACTACGGGCCACCTGGCCGGTGGGAACACCCAATGGACGGGCATTCCGCGGAGCCCGGGGCAGCGCGTCCACCGCTGCCCTAGCCTTGCGCCATGAGCGCGCCAGGGGACGTGATCGACGGACGGTTCGAGCTGGTTGACCGGCTCGGCAGCGGGGGGATGGGCACGGTCTGGCGGGCGCTGGACCGTGCCCTTCATCGTCAAGTGGCCGTCAAGGAAGTACGGTCGGCGGCCGGGCGGGACGACCCGGAATTCCGGCGGGTGCTGCGCGAACGGGTGTTGCGCGAGGCCCGCGCCCAGGCCCGGATCAGCCATCCGAACGTGGTCACCATCCACCACATCGTCGACGAGGGCGAGCACCCCTGGCTGGTGATGGAGCTGCTGCCCGGCCACTCCCTCGCCCAGCGACTGGAGCAGGGTCCGCTGCCGCCCGCCGAGGCCGCCCGGATCGGCCGCGAGGTGCTCGCCGGGCTGCGGGCCGCGCACGCGGCCGGCATCCGCCACCGGGACGTGAAACCCGCCAACGTGCTGATGCGGGCCGATGGTTCGGCCGTGCTCACCGACTTCGGCATCGCCGCCCTCCAGGACGCCGCCTCCCTCACAATGACCGGGGAGGTCATCGGGACCCCGGAGTACCTGGCGCCCGAGCGGATCCGCGGCGCCGACCTGCCCGCCTCCGACCTGTGGTCGCTGGGCATGATGCTGTATGTGTGCGTGGAAGGTGTCAGCCCGATGCGCCGCGCCACCACCCTGGCCACACTGGCTGCGGTCCTCGACGAGCCGGTGCCCGCACCGCGCCGGGCCGGGCCGCTGGCCCCCGTACTGGCCGAGCTGCTGGTCCGCGACCCGGCCGCACGGCCCACCGCGGAACGGCTGGACCGGCTCCTGGCCGCCATCGCCGAGGGCACCGGCAGCGCCGTACCGCCGGAGCCCACCCACCTCGACCAGGCGTCTGCCTCCCCACCCGATATCTCCCCCGTGTCCAGCCGACCGCCGTCCGCCAGCCGGTACGGCCCGCCGCCGCCAGGCCCGACCCCTCGGCCGGACCAGCCCGCGCCTGCACCGACAACCACACCACCGCCCACTCCCGTACCCTTCCCGCCACACGAGGCCACGCCCCGGGACGCACTGCCCACCATCGGTCCCATGAACGGCGGCGGCCCGCACGGGACCGGACCGGACCGCCGACGGAAGGCCACCCCGCTCGCCGCAGCGGCCGCAGTGACGGCCCTGGCGCTGCTCGGCTTCGGCGGGTACGCCCTGTTCAAGCCGGGCGCGGGCGGCCACACGGACGGTAAGGGCACGGCCTCGCCGACAGTCTCTGTGGTCTCCACGGGCCCGGGTTCACCCTCGGCGACACCCGCACCGGGCTCCACCGGCACGTCGCCGACAGGCCCCGCCCCGACTCCGGGCACGACCGCAGGTACCGCCAGCGCGCCGGGCACGACGGACACCCCGGCCGCTGGTATGCCGCCGAGCCCCCCGACAGCCACCGCGCCCGGCGGTGACGACCCGGCACCCGGCGCCGGCCGCTGGATTGCCCAGCTCTACTCCGAGCCCGAGGGCACCGGCACCGCCGCCCGCGATCAGCGGCTGGCGGCGATCCACGCCACGGTCCCGGAGGCCCGGGTGCTGCGCAGCCGGGACTACGCCTCCCTCAACCCCGGTTACTGGGTGGTCTACGCACCCGGCCCGTTCGCCGACGGCCGGGCGGCCGTCACCTTCTGCGCGCAGAAGGGCCGGGCCACCGCCAATGAGTGCATCGGCCGCTACCTCAGTGACGACCAGGACGACTACGCATACCAGTGCACCCCGCCAGCCGACTCACCCGGCGGCCGCTGCCGGCATGCATGACGGGAGCCACTGCAGCGAGCCCGTGAAGCCGAGCTCGGTCATCCGGGTCCGTTCGGCGGCCTCCTCGTCGTCGTAGCCCGGGAGCTCCGCGTCGGCCGAGCCACGGCTATCACTGGCGGACGGTGGCTGACGTGCCGGTCGACGGCCGACGGGTGGTGATCCGCGTACGGGGTGCGGCGTCTGGTGTGTCCCACGCGCGGTTGCTGCCACACCTTCCGCGAGCAGGGCTCAGTGGGCGTCGAGCGTACAGGTCCCGCACCAGTGAGGACCGCGAGGGCCGCGAGGACCGCCGAGAGTGACGCCCGGCCGACGATCACGAGCGGGCGCCCCGCCTCCCACACGGCCGACGGTCACTCAGACACGCACGGCTGGCCGCGTCAGCGCGTGTTGATCTGCTGGAGCGCCGCGCCCTGGTAACGGGCACCGGCGTTCCACAGGATGAATGAATTCATCTTGTTGGCCGCTGCGGCCTTGATCTGTTCGGCCACCTCGGCCGGGCCGTAGGTGCTGCCCATCGAGAAGTCCTGGAGCCACGGGACGATTTCGGTCTGGGTGCCCTTCGCCTGGCGGGCGAAGTCGGCGAGCGAACGCTGCACGATCGCATACGGGGCGGTGTCGGGCTGCGTGACGCCGTATTCCCCAGGCCCCCAGTGGGACGGGTAGACCATGGGTGCGATGTAGTCGGTGACCTTGACCAGGGCCCCGATGTCCTGCGCGATCTCGGTGGGCCGGGTGGCGGCGATACCGAAGACGGAGACGCCGAGGTACTTGGCGTGCGGACGAAGCGCGGTCCGGGTGCCAGCGACGAACGAGGTGATGGACTGCTCGGGTGTGGCGGTACCGATGCCCGGGAAGCGCATGTGCGACAGCGGGCCGTCCGGGCGGCGCACGTAGTCGTAGAGGATGTCGTCGAAGCCGAGCCGAGCCGCTTCGACGGCGAGGTCCTGGTTGTACTTGCGGACCGCGGGGCTGGCGAAGTTGGTGAAGGAGAGGGCTCCGTAGTGGCCGCCGTCGTAGGGCTCTCCGGCAGGGGTCAGGACGAGCTGGTCGCGCTTGCCGGACTTCCAGGAGGCCGAGGCGAGCTTGGGGTCGCGGAAGGCTACGATGCGGCCGATGACCTGGGCGCCGGCGGCGTGGATCTCGGCGATCGCCTTGCGGGCGTCGTAGTAGCCCTTGGCCGCGCCGATCTGGCGGGCCAGCGGCACCTGGGACGCGTACCCGACCTCCCCGTCCTCGTCCTTGACGTCCAGCTCGACGGCGTTGAGCTTGCCGCTGCGGACCAGGGCGAGGATGTTGCCGCGCAGGGTGTCGTCGCCCCACCCGATGGCGGTGATGTGCGCGGCTCGGATCATGGGGCGACGCCCCCGGGCGGACACGTCCTTGGTGGTGGTGTTTCCGGCGCGGTCCACCGCGGTGACCGTCGCGATGGGTGTGCCCTGGGGTACCGTGATCTTGAAGATCCCGGCCTTGTCGACGGGGACCTTCTTGCCGTTGACGGTCACCTCGGCGTCTGTGGAGGCTTTGCCGGTGATGGCCACGGGGGCGGCGACGTTCTTGATCTCGGGGTTGGCCACCTCCAGCTCGGGAGCGGTGGCGTCCACCCTGAAGCCCACGACCGTGCGGTACGAGGCGAAGGGGAACCTGCTGTCGCCCGCCACCGCCAAGGTGTGCCGGCCCTCGGTGAGGTGAGGGAGGGCGAGTTTCAGGCGAGCGCCCTCAGCTGTGACGGGGACCGCCGTGCCGTCCAGGGTGGCGCGCAGCTTGTCCCGACCGCCGGCCTCCTCGGCGGCGAGGTAGGCCCTGACCTGTGCGGCCTTGCGCCCGTCGAGAACGGCGCCGTCGCCCAGACCCTGGATGCCGGGACCCGGCGCGAGGAACGTCCAGGCTCCGACACCCGCTCCGGCCAGTGCGAGCGCCCCGGTCGTAGCTATCAGGGCGCCCCGACGGGCCGGGCGGCGGAGACGGAGGGAAGGGGCCGAGTGGGATATGCGTTTGGGGGACATGATGACGTCCTTCGTGCCGTGGGCGGGTCCGGATGCTGCCTCCATTCATTGCCGCACGGTGTCCGAGTCGTCACGATCTGGTCGCATTTCACACGAATGGCGCGTTCGGCCCCGGCGCGGCTTCTACGCCATGCAGGGGGAGTGCGGTACGGGGGTTCTCCTCAGAGGTAGGCATGGCGCGACACGTTCGCCTTGGAGGGGCTTCTCATGCGCCACCCACTCGTCCCGCTCGGCGCCCTGGCCGGCGCCGCCCTGCTCGCCTCCGGCTGTTCCACGGGGCCGTCACCGGCTGCCGGGGAACTCCACGCGGCCGCCTCACGCGCGGCGGCCAGTCCCGTCGCCGCGAAAGCGCCGGCGGATGTCGGCGCCAATGAACTTGGCCAGGTGCCGGTGTTGATGTACCACCAGCTCACCGAGAGCCCGGCCAGCGTCTACGACCGCACCCCGGCCGATTTCCGGGCCGAACTGGAGCGCCTCGCGCGGGAGAACTACGTGCCGGTGACTGCCCGGGACTTCCAGACGGGCCGCATCGGCATCCCGGCCGGCATGCACCCGGTCGTCCTCACCTTCGACGACTCGACCAACAGCCAGGTGCGCCTCACCCCTGACGGCATGCCGGCGCCTGAGACCGCCGTCGCCATCCTGACAGAGACGGCGAAGAAATATCCGGCGTTCAAGGCGGTGGCGACCTTCTTCGTCAACGCGGACGCCTTCTCGGCGACAGGTTCCGCCAAGGCCCTGACCTGGCTGAAGGAGCACGGCCACGAGGTCGCCAACCACACCGGCCGCCACGAGAACCTGCGCTCCTTGGACCAGGCGGGGGCCGCGCGGGCGATCTCCGCCGGACAGCAGGCGATCGAGAAGGCAGTGCCCGGGACGCAGGTCACCTCGCTCGCCCTGCCCTTCGGTGCCATGCCTCAGCCGGCCGGCGTCGCCACGCGGGGAACGGACTACCGCTACGACGGGGTGTATCTCGTGGGGGCCAACCCCTCGGTCTCGCCGTTCGCGAAGGCGTTCACGCCCGGCGCGATCCCTCGGATCCGCTCGGCGGGGCCCAAGGACGAGGACGCCGAGTTCGGTTCGTCGCGCTGGCTGGACAAGCTCGCCGCCGGGAAGAACCGGTACGTCTCGGACGGGGACCCGAACACCGTAGCCTTCCCGAGCGCCTCGCAGAACGAGCTGTCTCCGGCCTTCGCGAAGCGGGCCCGGCCGTACTGAGCCGTGAAGGCTGACCGGTACGTGGCGGTGGCCGGGGAGGGGGAGAGGTGGTGAGCATCGCCCGTCGACCAGCCACTGCGACCTCCCGGCTCGCGCGGACGGCTCTGTCTCGCCGAACCGGCCCCCACGCCATCCCTTGAGAGGGACGTCAGACCGTTCCGTCGTGAACCAGGGCAGAGCGGTCCGGAAGGCGAAGACGGCCCCGCCGCCGGTCGGGATGGTAGGGCCGTTACACGGATACCGGCCCGGGGTGGTGGGCCGGCGGGCACACGTGTCACCGCACTCAGCGCCCACGGCCGCCGCACGTCACGCCGGTTGGGCCATTAGGTGTGCAGACGGCTGTTGATGCCGTCCCGGTCGCCGGCACTCTCGTCGTTGAACCAGTAGTCACCAGCCGCCAGATACCGGAAGGAGTGAGCGCTCTCGGAGGGCCGCTCGACCGTGACAGCCCTCTTCCCGTCCTTGCGCGGCGCGATGTTGTGCACGCCGGGCTGCCAGCCGTTGAAGTCACCCACCACGCTGACCTGCCCGGGCGGGGTGTCCGCGGGAAGGATGAAGGCGACCTCGGTGCGGTCCTTGCGCAGGGTGCGCTCCGGCATGGCAATCGGCTCCTGACGACGCGGGCGGGCCGGTTGCGTTCATCTTCGGCACCGGACCCGCGGCCCGCATGCCGGCGCATCAGCGCCCGCCCGGGCACCACCCTCTCGACACACTGCGTAGCAGAAAATGTGCGCAATGTGATGTTTCATGTCGGCTTGAGTGGGAGGAATCAGCATCCCCACGCATCGAGGAGTCGCCGTCATGGGCGGTCAGCAGGACAAGCGCCAGGGGCCGGGCAAGGGCCGCGAGGAGCAGCGGCGTCCGCGGCGGCCCGGCCAGGAACCCGGTCCACCCCGGGCCCACCGCCCCTCCCGCAGCGGCCAGCGCCCCGACGAGAACAATCGGCGCCGCGAGGAAGACCCGCTTCAAGGCGAGCGCGACGGGAGCTGTTCGGGCCGGGCGGCGGCCGCCGGTGCTACGTCGGCTCGGCTGCCGAGGCTGCCGCGCGGGCCTCCGGTCGACACCCCGTGACGGGCGGGGGAGCATGAATGAACACGAGGGCTGCCCTGTCATGTGGCCCCTCCCCCTCCCCGATGGGAGATTCCTCATGTACCGACGCACCCGACGCGCCGTGGTTACGTCCCTGCTCGTCTCCTCGGTCGTATGCGGCGGCGCCGTCGTCTTCGCACCGGCCGCTGGCGGGGCAGTCCCGGCCGCCAGCTGTACGGTCACGCCGGGGCCGAACGACACGTACGTCACGATCACCGGCGAGGGGTTCACGGGACCCCGCAAGCTCAACGACGGCGAGAGCACCGTGGACCTGGCGATAGGCCCGGACGGAACCTTCCGCGTGCAGCGGTTCCAGAAGAACGTCGACTACACGGTCCTCGCGGCCAACGAGGACCAGAACTTCGTCTTCGTGAATTGCAAGAAGGTGGGCTCGGCGGCGACACCGAAGCCCCAGAACCCGCAGAACACGACCCCGGTCCAGCCGGGTTCCCGGCGGGACATTGCCCAGGGCCGCGAGGCCGGCACCCAGGCGGGCGCCGCGGCGGCCGGCAACAGCTGCAAGACCAAGCCGGTGGCGGACAAGTCCGGCCAGCAGCACAGCGACGCCTACTGGCAGGCCTGGACCCAGGCAGCCAATCGCGCCTTCAACCGGGTCTGCCACGGCAGGTGAGCCGCTTCACCCCGAGCTGCAGGGCTGCGGCGACGAGAACGGTCGCCTCGTCTCCTACCTGTTCCCCCCTCACGGCGCCCGGAGGCAACGCGCGGCTCCCGTTCCGACTCGGCACTCACCCCGGCTTCCGAGCGCACGTGAACGCAGCCGACCTGGTACCCGGCTACAAATGATCAGGGACCTTGGGGGAACGCCGCGCATGGTGTGCCCGTGGGTGCGGACCGGAGCGGGCGGCAAGCTTGAGGGAGCCTGGACGTCGGTCAGTGACACTCTGGATCTGATCACGGCCGCGTTCGGGAACCCCTGCGGGCTGACAGTCGTTCGACCCGGACAGGCCCAGGAGCCCTGGCTCAGACACCAGCCCCAAGGTAGGAGCCGGGGGCCTGGTGATTGGGGTCATGCGCTCGCTGCCGCTGCGGCCTGTCGTCGTACGTGCGCAGCATGCGCATGACGGTGGCGGGTAAGGGGTGTTGTCCCTTCTTCGCACCGTGGTGATGACGGGCCGCTTGGTGATGTCGCGCAGTTCCTCCCGCGGTTGGGCCGCATGACCGCCGCCGTCCATCAGGCCGTCGCCGCGAACATCGCTCGGACGAAGGTGGAGGGCACCGACCGGTGGGCCGACTTGCTGCGGACCACGATGCCGGAGAGCCTGGTGCGCGACGCGATCCTCGCCTCCCCGGCCTGGCCGGACATCGCGGCCGCGATGGGGAGCCTCGACGCCAAGAACATTGATGTCGCCCGGATCCTGACCGACGCCCACGCGGCGGGGGTTGGCGTCACCGCCGCCGCGATACCCGCTCCCGCCCCGAGCACCCCGGCTGCGGCTGCGGCTGCGGCTGCGGCTCCGGCTTCCGCTCCGGGGCCCGCCGAGGCCCGGGTTCCCGCGCGTGGGCGGGCGCAGATGATGCAGGCGCGGCCCTGCTGCTGGTCCCATGCCAGTCCGTACGCCGAGGCAGTGGTGCCTGCGTGCAGATCAGGGTGTGGCCCCCTGCCGGCTGGCTGGGCTCGGCTGTTGCCGGCGGCTCGACCATTCCACGGTGCGCCGCTTCGCCCGAGCCCGCAGCCTCGACGAACTCCTGGTCAAGGCCACCAACCGGGCAACCACCGTGGACGAGGACAAGACCTACCTGCATCAGCGGTGGAATGCTGGATGCCACGACATTCCCCAGCTCCACCGTGAACTGCCCGAACCAGGCTTCACCGGAGACGTCCAGTGCGTCCGCCACTGCTTCCGCCCGTTCAAGAAGCCCCACAGCCCCCGGCCCAAGCACCCGCCAGCGCCCGATCCCGAGCCCCGGCCGGCACCGAAGCCCCGCCGTGTCGTCCGCTGGATCATGCCGAACATCGCACATCTCACCGAGACCGTGCGACCGAACTCGAGGAGATCCGGGGCCGCTTGCCCCGAACTCGACGCCGCCGCACGGCACGTCCGCGACTTCGCCGACATGATGCGTGACCTCCGAGGCGAGCTACTGCCCTCATGGAAGGAACGCGTCCTCGCGGACGACCTGCCTGCCCTGCAGGGCCTGGTCAACGGCTTGCGCCGTGATCACGACGCGGTCAGCGCTGCCCTGACCACCTCATGGAGATCGGGCCAGGTCGAAGGCCAGGTCACACGCGTCAAGCTCCTCAAGCACATGGGCTTCGGCCGAGCCAACCTCGGGCCCCTCCGCCAACGGGTACTCCACAGTCCGTGATCTTTCCGAGGCCACTCTCAGCTGCGCGGACGAGGCAGGGATGATGGAGCAATGTTGGTCCACGCGGAGAAGATCCCCCACCGGCCCACGGCAGTTCGGGTTCACACACCCATCGGATCCGCCGTGGTCCTCTGGCGTGGTGATCCGCAGGAAGCAGACGGCCACCACCTCGTCGAATGGACCATCGACGACGATATCCACTGGGGGCAGAACACGCATTCAGCCTCTTGCGCCGAGCCGGGCATCCGGCAGGACGGCGACCGGCTGGTCCTGCGTGGTCGCCTCCAGCTCACCGAAGATGGCGCGGCCTATCTGCAGATGGGCTACTGGCCGGTCCTGTTCGATGTCGCGTCACCGATTCCCGACAGCGCCGATGGCGCCTGGGTGGAGATCAGCGTCGAAGCAGGCAGCGTCGCCCTTCGCCCCTATCAGACCTGACATCGCTGAGTAGGCCCGGAGCGCGGTGCCAGGATTACTCCCGGTCCGTTTCTCCGGACCTCTCGCCGAACCCGCCGTGCGCCTCTCAACGCAACGGGCTCTCCACGGTCCCTGCCGTCAGGCGTGGTTGATGCCGGTCCAGGGGTTGGGGATCCTCGACGCCCGGTAGCGATAGCGGGTGGCCGTCACCGTTTGGAGGTCGAATAGTTCGATCCCGTCCGCGTGTGGACGACGCCAGCCCCCGTGGGGGTCGGCGAGCCACCGGCGGACGTCCTTCCACCTCCAGCGGTGCAGGGCCCTCAGCCACCGGACCACCCGCCACCAGACGAAGTGTTCCAGCATGCTGAAGGTGTGTTTGGCCACTGCGTGCTTGAAGTAGTTGGCCCAGCCGCGCATGATCTGGTTGAGACGGATCAGCACGTCCCTGGGAGGGTGTTGCGACGTCCTGTGTGTCAGGGCACGTATCTTCTCCTTCAACGACCGGAGGGGCCGGTCGGCGATGAAGGTGTAGACGTACCACTTGTCGCTGGTTCCCCGTTTGCGGCGCCACTGGATGCGGAACCCCAAGAAGTCGAACCCATCAGTCATGTGCACGATTCGGGTCTTGGCCGGTGACAGCCGAAGGCCCAGCGGTTCCAGCGCATGAATGAGCCCTTTCCAACCTCAGGTTGAGGCGTGGTGAAGGACGACGACGGCCTTCACGATGTCGGTGATCCGGTTGGTGCTGCAGCGGAGCTTGCGTAGCAGGCGCCAGCCCTTCAGGACGGCCATGGCCTGCTCGCCGAGGCACCGGATTTTGGCGTGGGTGCTGTTGTGCTGTCGCTTCCAGCGCTTGAGCCGGCGGCCCCGGAAAGGTACGCGGACATGGCGGCCGGCTTCTTGGTACGCCTTGTCCGCCCAGCACTTCAGCCCTGCCGTTGCGAGCGCGTCGATGATGCCGTGTTCGCGCGCGGCGGTCAGGTCGTGGGTGGAGCCGGGCAGGGCCGCGGAAGCCCACAGCAGTCGGCTGAACGGATCCGTGATGACCTGGACGTTCATGCCGTGGCGCTTGTGTTTTCCGGAGTAGTACGGGGTGTCGGCGGCGATCCGGTCGATGGGCAGGAGGGTGCTGTCCAGGATCACGTACGCCTTCGTCCGGACGGTCGTCATTGCCTCGGCCAGGGTCTGCGCCTGGGCGGCCAGCACTTCGACGGCCTCGCGTATGTAGCGGTAGACGGTCGCGATGCCGATCTCGAAACCTGCGGCGAGTTGGGCGTACGTGTCGCCGCATCGCAGGTGGGCCAGGGCGAGCAGGGCCTGACGGCCGACGGGCAGACGCCGCCATCGCGTGCCGATCTCCCGCCGGTGAGCGGCCCGTTGCCTCGTCAGGTGCCGCAGTGTGCGGCTGGACAGATCGATCGACGACGGGTAGACAAGCACGCGAAGCTCCTGGCGGACACAGGTGATCTTGGTCGAGAACCCGTCTACCAGGAGCTTCGTCGTTCCGTACAACCCATGCCCACCAACACCCCGATGCCACAGGCCAGGTTGGAAAGGGCTCAAGGACGATCTGACAGAAAGCGCCTTCTCCGCTTCCCGGTGGAGAAGGCACTTTCGCGTTTCCGGGGTGGTCTACCCCACGTCACGTACGATTTCGCGAGAAACCACGCGAGAAACCAGGGGTGAGATTCTCCCGGGCGACCCGGTCATCAGGCCCTGTCGAGATAGAACTTCTCGTGCTCGCCACCGTTGGCGTTGACCTGACAGTTCACCGTTCCGCCGGGGCCGGTGGCGGTGGTCACCCCGCTGCCGGTCACCATGCGCAGGTAAATACCCGGGAAGGCCGCCGACTCGAAGGAGAACGAACCATCCGCCTGGGCGCGAAGGTGGTACTTTTCGTAGGGGTGGGCGCCGTATTGACAGTTGACCTGCCCCCCGCCGGCCATGGTGGCGGGGACCTCGGTGCCGTCCATGCGCAGGAACACGTTCGGGAAGGCCGCCGACTCGAAGGCGTACGACCCATCTGTCTGCGGCCGGACCTTGTACCCCGTCCAGGGGCCGGTGCCGTACTGGCAGTTGACTGTCCCGCCGCCGGAGCCGGTGAAGGAGGTCACCCCGGTCCCGTCCATGCGCAGGTAGATATTCGGGAAGAACGTCGACTGGATCGTGATGGGCGTGTCCCCGAGCTTTCCGAGGTCAGCTGCCGATAAAGGCATGATCGCCTCTCCTTCGGTGTGAGTGTCTCTTGGGCGAGCCGAATTCAGCGCCGATGGCGGCAGCCTTTGCGGCGCTGAATACCGAGATAGAGGATTGCATCGAGATGAACCGCTCGGCCTCATGGGCTATGGGCAACTTCCCGCAGAAAGGAAGCCCGCCGAATCGCAGATAAGGCGGCATTGCAGCCGCCATTCATGTCACCCCGCCCCCTATTTCCTGCTCTCGCAGGCCCCGAACTCACTGTATTCGCGCGAACACAGCCTGTCCACCCTCGTGCCTTCAGTGAGCCTTTCCAGCCTGTCGGTGAAGCTGGGCAGTTGTCCTGCCGGACGAGGAAATCCCCTGGTGGAAAGGTTTCGCCCAAGAGAACCCGCTCCACCAGAGCTTCATGCGCTTGTCTGCCCGTCCGGCATCGACGTTTCCACCTTCGCCCTTCGCTTCCTGTCCGCCCGCCTGCGGGAGCGCCGACGAGTTCTCGGCACCCGATGGCGGCGCCTGGGTGCCGGCCGGCAGGCCCTACTCACCCTGGCCTATCTCCGTAGGGACACCCCTATGCCAAGCTCGCCGCCGGGTTCGGGGTCGGCAATCACCACCGTCTACCGGTACGTCACTGAGGCCGTCGAACTCCTGGCCGAGCTTCGGCGGGAGATGGCTGTTCGACGTTCGCCCTCAAAGGCTGATCGGGGACGAGGACGCGCTCAAGTTCGCGGCGACCAGTGAGGCGGCGGCGGCCTGCGGCTGGCGCTACACGGTCGCGACCGGCTGGCACCCGCACGTCCTTTCCGTTCTGGACGCGCTGTCCGCTCAGCGGCGGCCCTTGCAGGATCCTCTCGGCCTCCAGGAGGAGCTGGTGGCGGCCGTGACGGCGGGGCCGCTTCCGTTCGTGGATCTGGTCGAGGCGACATCACTTCCGGCTGTCGCTCGGGCCCAGGCCCTGCACCTGCTCTGGCGGCGTCGTCTTGGCGTCGACCTCGGCCGACCGCTCGGAGACACGTCCGTGGTGTCGTTGAACGACCGGACCCAGGAGGGGTCTTGATGGCGCTGTTGGACTTGGCCGCGGGCCTGGAGCTTCAGATCGGCGGCGCTGCCTGGAGGGTCGCGGAGGTGCGGCCCCAGTCCGGGCATGTTGTCGTGACCGGACCGGGCGGAGAGGTGGAGAGCCGGTCGTTCCGGTGGCTGGTCGGTCATCCGGAGTGCTGGCCTGGGGCGTCTTCCCGCGCGAGTCAGCTCGGAGACATCCAGCCTCTGCAGATCGCCGCCGGCTTCGGTATATCCGTCGGCACCGCCCACGCCCCCGTCAAAGCCGTCGTCCAGCACCTGTCCGGCCGGGCACCCGGCCTTCTGCGTGTCCTGCGCGAGACGGATCCTGATTACGTCCTGCTCGACGGGACGCTCGCCGAGTGCGACCGCGTCGGCGACAGCCGGGCCGACTTCTCCCAGAAGCACCGCCGTCACGGCGTGAACGTACAGGTCGTAGCCGACCCCTCGGGCAAGCTGCTGTGGATCTCGCCCGCGCTGCCCGGCCGTACCCATGACCTGACCGCGGCCCGCACCCACCGCATCATCCGGATCTGCGAACGCCAGGGCGTTCCGATCCTCGCCGACCGCGCCTACATCGGCGCCGGCCCCTGGGTCACCACACCCATCAGACGGCTCCCGAACCGGGACTCACCACAACCCAGCGAACGGTCAACCGGGCCCTGTCAGCGGCACGAGCACCGGTCGAACGCAGCATCGCGCAACTCAAGTCCTGGCGGATCCTCCGCAGAGCCCGCTGCAGCCCCAATCGCATGACGGCCATCGCCGCGGCCGTCATGCGGTGGGGAAGCGCCTCACGACCAGACGAGCCGCCCTTCGGAAAATTTACAGACCGGGGAGTGTCCATCAGCGATCTTCGTCAGCATCTCCGCTACGGAGTCGAAATACTGGGCCATCGATTCGTACTCGCCCGTGACCGTGGGGTCACCCACGAACCATCTGCCGACACGCCCGTCCCGCACATCGATGAACTTGCCCATCCAGCCGTCCTGGTCCGACAGGAACGGGATCCACTCATTGCGCCAGAACGGGTTGTCCGGCTGGTCCGGGGGGTCGAATCCACAGGCCGTGGAGCGGTTCGCGTACAGCCTCTCTATCGCTCGGATGCCCAGAAAGAAGCTTCCCTCGTCCGGGAAGCCGTCGAAGCCGCAGCATGCCACGTCGTCGTCGAAATCTTCCTCAGGTAGATCCAGATTGTTCTGCAACAGCCACGTCCGCAGATCCTCAGGGAGCGAGATCCCCATCCGTTCCTCGGCGGCCGCGAGCGCCTGCTCAGTAGCGGGCCCTGGCAGGTCCGCGTGATCAGCCGACGCGTGCTGCCGAAGAAGAGTCATCACGCGGGACCAACTCTCAGCCACACTCATCGTCCTCTGCCCTCTCTGCATGGATGCCTCTGTCCGACTGCTCCACGACGGAGGTTGCGAAGTGCCGACCGGAGAACCTTGCAGAGATGCTACTTCGAGCGTGCCTCCCACCCCTCCCCACGACTATCTTCCGACCCAGAGCACAGTGCCGGCTCCTCAACGCGGTGGCCATCCGTCAAACGGCCGCAGGCCCAGGCCGTCGGGTACACAGACCGAGCCGCCCTGCTCCTGCGCTTCCTTCCCGACCTCCTCTCGGACCCTCCGAGCCAGTTGACCGGAGCCAGCTCACCCCCACGCCATGACGTCAGTCGTCCGTGCCGCCCTCACCCTGGAGGGACGAAGCTGAAAACGCTTAGTGAGCGCATCCGTGACCACTGACTCTTGGAGAACACGAACCGTGACCACAACGGCCACGAGCCGCCAACCAGCGATCAACAACTCCGCCAACTACCAATCAACGCGCGCAAGCTACCGGCGCCGATTCCTCACGCAGCCGCCAACCACCGATCAAAGTCACAGGCGGCGCCTACGGTGGAGGCATGACGTCGTCCTCCGCCCCCGATCCGGTGCCGGTCCCCATCCGGGTGCTGCTAGCCGATGATCCGGGCGAATTCACGCGCAGGCGTGTTGCGTTCCGCTGGTGGCAGAGGTCGATGAGCATGTCGGTCTGCCGTCCGACCGGAGCCAGTTCGCTGGTGCGGACCATCGGCAGGGACAGCCCGAACGCGTCGAGCATCACCCGCAACAGGGCCTCGTTCAGGCCCGCGAGGTGCGTCCACGACATCCCGTAGACAGCTTCGAGAGCGTCCTGGTGCTCGGGCCAGTACGGGGCATGGGCGTAGGTCTGGGCGAGGCTGCGCCAGTGCCGCCCGGCCCAGGTACCGTCGGCGATTCGGGTGTCCGTGATGCGCTGCCCGAAGCGCCGGCGCACCGGCACGGTCAGCCAGACCGGACCGGCGGGGCCGCGGATGTGGTTGCGGTTTTGCCAGCCGCGTTCGGTGAACTGGACGTGGTCCAGGAGCACCAGTTCCTCGGCATCGGTCAGCCGCGAGAAATATCCGGGCCAGGGCAGGTAGGCCGGCTGGTGCGCGACCAGTACGTGTCCGCCCATCAGCAGGCCATCCGGTAGGCCACGAACGCCTCTGCCCGCTGCGTGCCGCACGCCGCCCCGGTCGTGGAGTCGATCGCCCGGATCCGCTCCAGCGACCGCGGGTGATCGGGATCGCGCAGTTCGCGGGCGTAGCAGCCGAGAGCCTTGTCCTTGACCGCTGCGGTGCCGGTGACGTCTACCCAGACGGTGGGGCGAGGAGGCGCCGGACTCCAGATGTGGTCCTCGGGCCCGTGGAAGCCGAGGACCGTCCGGGGCTAGTGCCGCAGCGAGCCGCTGGGCCGTGCCGCCGCGTAGGCGGCGTGGTGGACGACCTGGTGGTCCTGGTGGACGGCACCGGCGGCCGGGATGAGGAGCGTGGCCGGCTGAAGGGCGGCCAGTGAGAGCTCCGGGCCGGACTCTATGAGGCGGACCAGTTCAGCGCTGTGACTGGCGAGGTCGAGGGCCGGAGCGTCGTCGCTCCAGGCGATTGCTCGGCCGCTGACGCCTAGGACGTCGCAGGCCGCGTTGAACTCCTCACGCCGCAGACGGCTGTCGGTGGGGGTTCCCCATCGGGGCTGCGTCACGCAGGCAACAGCCAGGACGTGCACGGCGATTCCGGCGGCGGTCAGGCGGGCGATGGTGCCTCCGGCGCCGAGGGTCTCGTCGTCGGGATGCGGGGCGACGGCCAGGACGCTGTCGCCTGGGTTCAGGCCGAACATGGCCTGCCTCCTCTTGATCCGTGGAAGGGGTACGGGTGTGTGCGGGAAGCATGGTCAGGTGCGGGGCCGGGACGGCTCCGGACGGCGGTTCAGGCCGGTGAGCGGGGGGAGTGGCTCTGTGACATGGCCGGGTGCCGGCTCGGGCTCCCACGGGAAGCGGACCCAGTCGGCAACGCTGTAGCCCCAGCTGTCGAGCGGGTAGCTGGAGCCTTCGTTGCGGCAGAGCACGGCCGTACGGACCCGAGCCGGGCGCACCGCGGTGGTGAGCCACTCAGGGCTCACTGATGTCCGGCCTCCAGAGGACGAGGATAGATGCGCAGACGCATGTTGACCGCTCCGCGGTCGGGCCCGTCACCGACTGCACCAAACCACATGGCCTACTGGGAGTTCGCGGCTCCGGATGGCCCCCTCGTCAATCTGCGCATCACGCCCGCCCTGGGCACCGCCGTTCTTCGGCGGCGTGGGTCAGGAGACTGGGATTCTCGGACGCCTGGTGGCTTCGTCCTCGAAACAGACGTAGCCCCCGCAGGCCGCCCAGACTCTTTTACCTCCGCCCAGGTCGCCACCTTCCACGCGGTCACGGCCTGCTCATCGCGCTCAGCGACCCGCCGGGCGGGGACCTGCGGGCTGAAGCCGAGCGGGTGCATCAACCGGGTGGCACCCGAGACGCTGTAGGAGACGTGGAACTTCCTGCCGATCAGCGTGGCCACCCTCGATGCGGTCCACACCTGGTCCTCCACCCAGCCATGCGCGGCCGGGCCCTGCTCCAGATACCCGGCCAGCTTCTCCAGACACCGCGGGGACAGACGGCACCGTGACCCGCCCGGACCCCGGGAGGCCAAAGCCTCAACACCACTATCCCGCGACAACTGGTGCCACTGATAAGCCGACTTCACACCCCTTCTCGGGCTCCTGCGACGTCTGGCGCTGACCACCCTCGACGTCCTCGACGAGCTGACGGCCTCGCGTGCGGTCACTCGGCCAAGTGAGGGACTTCTACGCGAGTTGCGACGGCGGATGCATACGGCATTGAGTAGCGCCTGGCGCAGGCCGCGGCCGGTGTACACGCGTGGCGATCCGCTGACGAGGCGGACGCTGACCGTGTTTTGGGGGTGCTGCGCATAGTCATGTGGTGGTGGGCGCGGCAGGGTGTCGAGCGTCGGGGTCCAAGGGCTGCCGGTACGGGCCCAGGAGCAGTGCCGTGTCTTCTTCCTTGGCTGCTACCTCGGCGATTGCGTCATCTGCTTTGAGCCGGATGACGGTGGGTTGCTTGCCGAGCCGTTTTATTTCATCGTCACGGGCTGGTCGTTGCTGATCCAGTCCGTCGGCGGGGACAAGTGTGTTGCGGAAAAGGAACGGGCGCTTGGTCCAGATGAGAATGTCACGGACCCAGCGTCCGTAACCCCGGCTCCACTTGGGCCGCAGGCCGTCGATCTCCCCGCTTGCGACCCGGATGGCGCCGCGGAAAGCGCCGGGTCGCTTTGTCACCCAGCGTTTTCGGCCGTACACAACCACTGCGTAGAACACGATGACGATGAGGTCGACGCCGAGCAGAGCGAGCAGTGCGATCAGCATATGGGCCTCCAGGGTTCTGCTGGAGTTGTTGCGATGGCAGTGAGCTAGGTGGATCGCCGGTTAGCCTTCGGCGAGCAGGCGAAGTGCTCGCAGGCCGGGCAAGAAGGCGTAGGCCCCTCCTCTGACCCGGGTAAACCGGGGCAGGCCACGCAGTGTTTTCCTGATCGGCCTTTTCTGGATGGTCATGTTGTAGGAGCCGTCGTGATCGCCCGTGATCGGATCTTTGTCGTGGTCCAGGCCAAGAAACTTGGGGGCGTTGATCCATTCCCTCTGCACAAACTCGAACTGCCGCTCGATATCTGCGCAACCGAAGAAGAGGGCCAGCCCGCGATCCATTCCGTCATCGGGTGACCCTTCTGGGAGCAGCGGTCCGTACGGGAGTCCCCAGCGGATCAGCCGACGTCGCTGGATGTTGCCGATCGTGTCTCGTGGGTTGACGCGTCGGATGTGGGCGCCGATGGGACAGGCGAGTCCCCGCGGGTCCATCTGCCCGTAGTTGAAGTTGTTGTTGCGCTCCGGGTCCGCGACCAGCTCCGGGTCATCGTGGTGGGGCGCCAATACCAGTGGGGCGCCACTGCGCCAGCGCCCCAACAGTTTTGCGGCCAGTAGTTCCTGCTCGTCACGCGTGGCAGCGTGGCGCCTCAGGAATTCCCGGAAGGCGATGACATCCTCGTAGAGTTGCCGATAGGCGAGGAAGCTGCCGTTGCGGCTGAGCCATTCCGGCTGCGGGAGGGATGGAATGGAGCTGGTTTCGTCGGGATAGCCGAGCACGAACTCGCCGGGCTTGACGGCAGGACCGCTGCCGGGGGGTGGCTCGATTCCGGTTCCCTCGACATAAATCCTGGAGATCCCGTCCTGATAGCCGAAGTGCTCGCGCCTTGTCTCCGGTAGCGCGACATCGAGTTCGGACAGGATGCGGACGCCGCTTGACGCTATAAGCGAGTGGATTTCCTCGATCTGCTGAGTGCGTTCAGTGAGGTCCGCGCCGAAGAGCAGAAGCAGTGCATGGAGATCGGAGCTTGCCAGGCCGCCAACCCAGTGATCGGGATGGCTTTCTCCATGGTCGCCAAGTTCTTCCGCACGGGCTGGCATGCCTACCCGGAACGCTTCCGGAAAGCTCTGGAGCGATGCCTCGTCGACGCCCAGCGCGCGCAACCCGCTGCACGTGAGTGCCAGGTGTACGCGCGACGTGGGCGGTACGATCACGGGCTCGGCCGAGCAGAGCTTGTCGACGACCCGCGCGAGGAATGCCCGTGCTTGGTCAGGGTGGCGGAATGTGAGGAAGAAGTATTGGCCGCAGGGCATGGGCACCGACCCCAGCAGCAAGCCCTGGATGTCGTCGAGCTCAAGAACGAATGACGTATTCTTCAACACAGGACGAACGCCTCGCTCGGCAGTCTGAATCCACACGGCAGCGCGAGAGGGGGCATGCGGCGAAGCCCGCGACCAACCCTCCTCCCGGCGCTGGCTCTTGTCCAGGAAACACAAGAGACGCTGCGCAAAGAGCTTCCGTCAGCCGCAGCCGGCTACTGGAAGTCCTCCAGCACGGCCTCCATGTTGGTCCGGATACGCAGCGCCTTTTCGATTTCCTTGCAGGTCACTCCGGGGTAATATGCGTACGTGAGAAGGTCCGGGACCCTGTGAGACTTCCAGAATTCTATGAACCCCTCACGGTCATTCGGACCCGGCCAGCCTTCGCAGTAGCGCAAGACTGCATCAAATCCCAGTCCGCCGAGAGTGACAGTATAGAAGTCGTCGAGGTAGGGCTCGATGTCGCCGTCGAAATGACTGGCGAAAAGGAAGGTATCATCATTGAGGATCGCAATGCGCCAGAAATGCACGGTGCCGACCTGTGCAAGCGAACCATTTGGGTCCTCAATGTTATTGGCGTTCGCGGCCGCTGCTTCGCGAAGCGCGTCCGCCTGTCCCGGCTTGATCTTGGCTGCGAGGAGGAACGCCGTCGTGGAAGGCGCCGCGGATCCTTGCGTGGCCTCTGCCTGTTGTGCAGCCATGGCTTCTCCTGCTGATCAATATGGTGGGAGTAGCTCAAATAGTCCAGCCGGCCTTGGCCGACCGGCGTCGATCCGCCGTCAACCTAAGCGAGAGAGAGGCGTACTGGTATGCGAACTCAGGCATACAGTCCGGCCCAAGCACGACGCCCGTCTCGCGGTTGGCGACGAGGCTCCGTGATTGCCACACCATTCTACGGCGAGAGGAGAACGACGGGCAGGTGAGCCAAGGCCGACAGTGAGCTGTGGCAGGACAGCCACAGTCTGCGAAGTACGGGGTTCCGATCGAGCCGGGCGCCCACTCCACCCCAGCTCGGCGAGCGCGTGCAGCTGGTGGCTGTCGCGCTTGTCGCGGCGGGCCTTCTCGTTCCCGATCCAGAGCCGGTGAGGTGCTCGGTGCCGCGGTGGAAGACCTCGACGGTGCTCCGGGATGCCCGCCTTCTCCAGCTGCCGCACGCGGTCGGCGTCCATGTCCCCGCGGGCGTTGAAGCGCCGCTTTCCGGCGATCCACTGCCCGAGCGGGAAACCAGCCCGGCCGGTGTCTGCAGTTCGGCTGGGGCGTGGGCCCGCGCATCGGCGGCCAGCAGACCGGGCTGTTCTGCGCGTGGCTGTCGTGGTCGCGGTTCCGGGTGGTGATCCCGGCTGCTGACACGAGCACACCCTGTGCGTTGGGTGGTCCCGCTCGATAGGCGGACTGCTCGGGACGGACTTACGGTCGAGCAGGGGGCGCTGGACCGACGCGGAGCAACTGCTTGCGCCCCTTACGCGCCGGCGGAAGGAGATGGTCCATCCGCCATCGCCACGGCTTCTGGATCCGTTGTTCTGGACACTCTGGCCGCGATGGCGGTCAACCGCCGAACAGTTCCAGGATGTCCTGGTCCCCTTCGCCGCCATCGTGGGCACTGCCCGCGTCATGACGGCGGCGGGCGATATCGCCAGAGCACTCGGCATCGCCATCACGGAGGCCGAGGCCCAGGCCCGGGGCTGAGAACAGCCTTACCCGGTAGCGGCCGCCTTGGCTCGCCTGCGCAGGACCGCCGGTGCCAACGGCGCTACGGCGGGTGCCCCGATACCCGCAGGGCCAGACAGGAGGGCCTTCAATGCGCGAGGACTCGACCCCGAAGACAGCGATGAGAGTGGCTCCCGACTCCACGCCCGAGGAGCGCGCGGCCTTCGGCAAGCGGGCCAGGCGCCGCTCGCCCCGATCGGGACACGCCGTGTTCCAGCCGTCGCAGGGCCGCCCGGACCCGCTGGCGATCCTGGAGGAGCAGTCCGCGGCACGGGTGCCCGAGCTCGTGCCGATCCGCTACAGCCGGATGATCGAGTCCCCCTTCCGTTTCTACCGTGGCGCAGCCGCGATCATGGCGTCCGACCTGGCCGGCAGCCCGGACTCGGGGATCAGTGCCCAGCTGTGCGGGGACGCGCACATGCTGAACTTCCGGCTGCTCGCGTCGCCGGAGCGCGACTTGATGTTCGACATCAACGACTTCGACGAGACACTGCCGGGCCCCTGGGAGTGGGACGTCAAGAGGCTGGCGGCCAGTCTCGTCATCGCGGGCCGGGCGAACGGCTTCGACGATGCCGAGCGCGCCGACATCGTGACCTGCGCAGTCCGTTCGTACCGCGAGGCGATGAGGCTCTTCGCGCGCATGGGCAACCTCGACGTCTGGTACGCGAAGATCGACGCAGAACGCCTCCAGGCCCTGACCGCGGACCAACTCCACAAGCGCGGCCGGAAGAAGCTGGGCAAGGCGCTGGCCAAAGCCCGCACTCGTGACAGCCTGCAGGCCTTCGACAAACTCTCCGAGATGGTCGACGGCCGGCCCAGGATCGCGGCCGACCCGCCGCTTCTCGTGCCGATCGGCGACCTGCTGCCGGAGGTTGAGCGCAGCGCGCTGGAGCGCCAGTTCCAGGGCCTCGTGGAGCGCTACGGCCGTACTCTTCCCTCCGACCGGCGCACGCTCCTGGCGGACTACAAGCTGGCGGACGTCGCCCGCAAGGTGGTCGGCGTCGGGAGCGTCGGCACACGCTGCTGGATCTTCCTGCTCCTCGGCCGGGACGGCCGTGACCCGCTCTTCCTGCAGGCCAAGGAGGCCGACACCTCCGTGCTCGCCGCCCACGTCGGCGCAAGCCAGTACAGCCATCAGGGAGAGCGAGTGGTCTCGGGCCAGCGATTGATGCAAGCCGCCAGCGACATCTTCCTCGGCTGGGAGCGGGTGGAAGGGATCGACGGCAAACAGCGCGACTTCTACGTCCGCCAACTGCGTGACTGGAAGGGGGTCGCCATTGCGGAGAGGATGTGGCCAACGGCCATGCAGGCGTTCGGTGAGCTGTGCGGGCGCACGCTGGCTCGCGCGCATGCACGCTCCGGGGACCAGATCGCGATCGCCGCATACCTCGGCAGCGGCGACTCGTTCGACCGGGCGCTCGCGGCGTTCGCGGAAGCATACGCCGACCAGAACGAACGTGACCACCAGTCCCTGATCGACGCGGTGCGCGCGGGCCGGCTGCCCGCCGAGCTGCCGACCACCTGACCCGGCGGGTGCAACGCGAATCGCCGGCCAACGCGTTTGGTCTGGGCTCTGCCGCTTCTCTCACCAGGAACGTCAGGGGAGGCGCTCTCACTGGTTGTCTGCGGGCGATGGTGACGATCTGAGCGGCGGCGAACAGGCGAGGCCGCAGGCCGCGGGGTTCCCAGAGCCCGGTCTTTCCGGCTGATGATCGGTGCCGGCGGCGGCCGTGCTCCGCGCCGCTACCCGGCTTCGGCCTGGCATCCGGGCTGGCTGTGGGACTGGCAGCAGCAGGTGCGGCGGTACTACGCCTTCCGATCGCGGCCATGATCCTGGCGACACTCCTGGGGCCTGATGCTGCGTCGCAGATGCCCGTCCTCATCGTTGCGTCGTTGCCTCGGTGGTGTCCTTCGTGCGCGCGGAACTGCTACGCGGTCGCCGAACGCTGCGAATGCCCGCGCGGTGAGGGCCGGCCGCTGAGCTCCGGTTATGCGGACGGGTCCTTATGCGGACGGGTCCAGGGGTGCCGCCGGGCCTCGGTGAGGGAGCAGACGCACCGCGCCGACTGCGGTCCGCCCTGGCCTTGTCCAGCCCTCGTCTCAGCCCACTCGCCGGGGAGGCCAGGGCGCGTCTGCCCCGGCTTGGGCATAGGCCAGGTTCAGGGCGGCCGCGATGACTCCAAGATGGCTGAACCCCTGAGGGAAGTTGCCGAGCAGCTCCCCGGTGTCAGGGTCGATCTCCTCCGCCAGCAGGCCGAGGTCGTTGGCGCAGTCCAGGACGCCGGCGAGGTACTTCTCTGCTGCTTCGGTGCGGCCGGCACGTGCCAGGGCGGACGCCAGCCACAGGGTGCAGAAGACGAACGAGCCCTCCTCGCCCGACAGGCCGTCCGCCCCAAGGTAGCGGTAGACGTGGCCGTTGCGGGTCAGCTCGGCTTCCGTACGTTCGATCGTGGCAAGGATTCTGGGATCGTTCCCCGGCAGGAACCCCCGCAGGCTGACCTGCAGCGAGGACGCGTCGAGTTCGTCGTGGTCGAACGCCTGGAGAAAGGCACCGGTCTTGGCGTCAACACCCCTGGTCTCCAGAGCCGTCCGGATCTCCTGGCGGGCTTCCTCCCAACGCTCCCGCAACCCCGGCTCCTGAGCCAGCTCGGGGGAAATATCGAGGAGGCGGATGCCGCAGTCGACAGCCGCCCATGCCATCAGTTTGGAAAAGACGAAATGCCGGCGCCCGCCCCGGATCTCCCAGATACCCTCGTCGGCCTCCTCCCAGCGCTTGATGTTCAGCTCCACCACGTCGCGCAGGAACCGCCCGCCGCGCGGGGCGACGGTCTGTTGGCCGCGCAGCTTCAGGACGAGCAGCGTAGCTTCCATCAATTCGCCGTAGGTATCGAGCTGGAACTGGTCCCACGCGCCGTTTCCCACCCGGACCGGACGAGAAGCGCGGTAGCCTTCCAGATGGTCCAGGTCCACCTCGTGCAGCAGCCGCTCACCTCCGAGGCCGTACATGATCTGCAGGTCCTCGGCCCGGCCGGCGGTCGTGCGCAGCAGCCATTCACCGAATCGATCCGCCTCCTCTAGATATCCGAGGGCGCCCAAAGAGCCCAACATCGCCGCGGAGTCGCGCAGCCAGGTGTAGCGGTAGTCCCAGTTGCGTTCTCCACCGATCTCCTCGGGGAGCGAGGTGGTAGGGGCCGCGGCCAGAGCACCGGTCTCGTCGTAGATGAGTCCCTTGAGCACGAGCGCGCTACGTACCACGGCGTCCCGGTGAGGGCCCTGGTAGGTGCACCGCGCAGCCCAGTTACTCCAGAACCCCACGGTTTCCGCCAGCCTGCCATTCAGTTCGACGGGGGAAAGGCGCTCGACGGTCAGGGCCCCGGCCTGCGCATAGGAAAGAGCCACATAGGCGACCTGCCCCTCCGCCAGGGTCCCCCGAGCGGTGCAATTGCCGAGGTTGTCGACGATGAGCGGTGCCAGCCCGCTCTGCAGAAGAAGGGAGTCCGGGCCGCCGGTGACCACGGCCAGATCTTCGCCGGCGAGTTCCATGTACGGGACGGTCATCCCGTACTCGAATCTGGGGGCGAACTGCAACTCCACGTCGACAGTACCCGACTCGCCGCGCACCACGCGCAGCAGCAGTCCTTCTGGTGGCCGCCGCTCGACCCGGCCGGGGCGAGTGAGGTCGTCACGCACCACCAGGCAGTCCGTCACCGTCACGACTCCGGCGCCCGTGTCGAAGCGGGTCTCCAGCACGTTGGTGTCCGGCAGGTAGCGACGTGTGGTGGTGAACTGTGCCACCGGGGCGATGCGGAAGTACCCGCCCCGGCCCCGGTCCAGTATGCGGGCGAAAACCGATCGCCCGTCGAAGCGGTGGAAGCACGCCCATTCCACCGATGCATCCCGGCTCACCAGCGCCACGGAGTGGCAGTCGCTGAGGAAGGCATAGTCAGCGATCGGCGGGTAGTCGGTCTGGGCCATGGCGTTCAACTCCCTCAGGACATGAAGTCCACGATCACCTTGATGTCGTTCTGGTCCCGCTCCAGCGCCTGATCGATGTCGCGCGGGGCCACTCGCCGTGTCACAAGGCCCTCCAACCAGCCCCGGTCGGCTCGGGCGAGCGCCCTGGCGGCCAGGTAGTAGTGCCGGCGGTTGGCGTTGACGGAGCCGAATACCGCGAGGTTCCGCAGAACGGCCGACGCGGCGAGCCCGCCCTCGATGCCGCCTGCGGACCCGCCCGTCAGCGAGCCGACGCCGGTAAGGCAGACAAGCCCGCCCGCGGCGACCACCTCGGCGGACTGCCGGATCAGGGCGGGCACCCCGGTGCACTCGACGACGATGTCGGGGCTCAGCCCCAGGTCTGTGACCGCTCCCGTGTGGTACTGCGCCCCGAGCGCCTCGACAAGCTCGGGCTTCGAGCCTGCTGTGACGCGGTCCAGGACATGCACCTCGAACCCTCGCTGCCGACCCAGGAGCGCCGCGAGGAGCCCGATCGGCCCGGCACCGACGACAAGGACCAACTGAGGGTCCCAGAACGTCCGATGGCCGATCGCGACAAGGTGCTCCCACGCCTTGGCGACCACCGAGGCGGGCTCCAGCAGCACGCCCAGCACGCCCAGCACGCCGAGCTCCGGGTCCACCTTGACCAGGTAGTCGGGATCGCTGCGCCAGCGGTCGGCCATGAACCCATCGCGTTCCTTGATTCCGCGCTCCGTGTAGCGGCCGTTGGAGCACATGTCCCATTCGCCCACGGCGCAGTTCGGACACGGTTCCGGGTCGGGCATGCGGACGATTCCCACCACGTGGTCGCCGACGGCGGGACCTCGAGCGCCGCCGTGGATCACGCGGCCGAGGGATTCGTGTCCGAGAACCAGCCGGTCATTCCCTGGCGGCGCCCACCCGTACTGGCCGTCGGCGATCTCCGCGTCTGTGCCGCAGATACCGACGGCGAGCGACTCCATGACCACGGACCCGGACTCGGCCCCCGGATCGGCGATCTCACTCAGCTCCAGTGAGCCGCGGTTCCCGGGTGCCACCGTCACAGCACGCATGACCGCCTCGATTCTGATTCAGCCGCCGGCCCACACGGCGTCCCGGCGTCCCGGGCTGGCTGTCCAGGTCGCAAGCATCTTGGCCTTCGCCTGCTGGTACTCCTCCTCACCAATGTCCCTCTGTCTCCTCAGATCGGCGAGTCTTGCCAGGTTTTCCGACCAACGGGTGCCGGAGAGGTCCCCTTCCGGCGGCTCAGCGCAGTAACGAGGAGAGTTTTTGCAGTGGGTGGCGACAGGTTCTTGCACTGGGGTTTGACCCGGGGCGCGTAAGTACCGAGGACGTGGGCGATGTCGGCCGCTCCATGCCGGTGACGCCGGGCCGGTCGCTGTGTCTGCCGTAGGACCACCTGGTCCTGAAAGGGCTCCTGAAGGCGAAGTGGAACAAGCTGTGGCGGCCGAGCCTGGAGCCACTACTAAGCGAGAGAGGCGAATTCGTTTGCGAACTCAGGCATACAGTCCGGCCTACTGAGGTTCTCGGGTTGTCGTCGGGTAGTGACGGTTGGTGATCCCTGCGGTATGCCGGTGAGGTGAGGTATCCAGAGGGTGGGGGCCTGACCGCTGAGCGTCGGGCGTTTCGCGAGGGGATCCGGCTTCAGGCCGGCGACAGGTTCGCGGCGGGTGAGAAGACCGCGGTGATCGCGAAGGATCTGCGGGTGAGTGTGCGGTCGGTGGAACGCTGGCGCCGCGCCTGGCGCGAGGGCGGCATGGAGGCCTTGCGCTCCGCGGGTCCGGCGAACTCCCCGACAGTCACCGACGCCCAGTTCGCCGTACTCGAGGAAGAACTCGGCAAGGGACCGGCCGTGCACGGCTTCGACGATCAGCGGTGGACCCTGACCCGGGTCCAGACGGTGATCCGCCGTCGTCTGAAGCTGAGCCTGTCGGTGGCGACAGTGTGGCGGTTGCTGAAACGGCACGGCTGGACCTGGCAGGCACCCGCCCGCAGAGCCCTCGAACGCGACGAGCACGCGGTGGAGCTGTGGAAGAAGGAGGTGTGGCCCCAGGTAAAAGGCTCGCGGCGGCGTGTGACGGCTGGATCGTCTTCGAGGACGAGGCCGGCTTCTCGATGACACCGCCTCGGGCCCGCACCTGGGGCCGGCGCGGACACACCCCCGTCATCCGGGTGAGAGGCAGGTCCCGCCGCCGGACCTCGGTCGCCGCCCTGTGCTGCTACAAAGCTGGTGAGAAGAGCCGTCTCATCCACCGGCCCCGCACCCATCTCCTGCTCAAGGGCGCCCGCAGGAGCTTCTCCTGGCAGGACTACCGCGACCTGCTCGTTCGGGCACACATCCAGCTCGGCGGACCCATCGTGGTCGTCTGGGACAATCTCAGCACCCATCTGACAGCCGGGCTGAAACGGTATGAAGCCGAGCACGACTGGCTCACCACCATCCGCCTCCCGCCGTATGCACCCGACCTGAATCCCGTTGAGGCCGTCTGGTCACTCGTGCGCAGAGCGATGGCCAACACCGCTTTCGACACACCCGACGGCCTCGACCGCACACTCCGCCGAGAGTTACGAAGGATCCAGCTCCGGCCCCACCTGATCAACGGGTGCCTCACCGCAACAGGCCTGACCCTCGCCCCACCGACCCCACCCTGAAAATCTCAGTACCTCGGCTGTGCGCCGCTGGATGCCACAGTGGACCAACTGGTGCGCGTCGCGGGCGCCCGGTGGGCGATCGAGGAGTGTTTCCAGGCGGCGAAGAACGGTGCGGCCTGGATGAGTACGAGGTTCGCCGCTATGTCGGCTGGTACCGGCACATCACCCTGGCCATGCTCGCCCACGCCTTCCTCGCCGTGATGAGCACGCGAGCAGCCGAAAAGGGGGGTCCACCGGTGAGGAGGTCGTGGCCATCGAGCTCACTGTGGCGGAAGTGCGGCGACTCCTGGCAGCTCGTACACCCCGCGAACCCTGCGCTTACACCCATGCGTTGAGCTGGTCGCACTGGCGCCGACGACGCCAAGCGGTGGCCCGCCGCTGCCACTACCACCGTCGTGGGCACTCCTTCGAGGGGCAGGCGGGCAGAAGCCGTCCGTGACGGCAGCCTGCCCGCTACACTCCCACCGCTCGACGTTTCCCCAGGTCAAGCCACAAAGTACTGCTGGAGTACTAGGCGCGTGCTTCACCTGCGGCACCGCGCAGAGTGCGGGTCGTGTCTTGCGCATGCGGGCGGCGCGCCGCGTCCTTGTCCAGCAAGGCTGTGAGCAGGGCCGTCAGCGCCCCGGCGCGCCGGGGCGGCGGGAAGGGGTGCTGGCGGATCGCATCGAACAGCTCGGGTTGCGTATCCCCTTGGAACGGCCGGTGTCCTTCGACTGCCTCGTACATGGTGACGCCCAGGGCCCACAGGTCGCTGGCCGGCACCGGCTTGTTGTACAGCTGTTCGGGTGACATGTAGGGGAGCGTTCCGATGACTTTGCCGGCGGTGGTCACGCCGGGGACGTCCAGCATTCGGGAGATGCCGAAGTCGGTGAGTATCACCCGGGCGTCGCAGACAAGGATGTTGCCAGGTTTCAGATCGCGGTGGATCACCCCGGCAGCGTGCACGTGTGCAAGGGCATCGGCCACCTGGGCGCCCAAAGCGGCGGCATGCTTCCAGGGGAGCGGGCCTTCGTCGCGCATCAGCACATCCAGGCCGGTGCCGGGGACATACTCCATGACGATCCAGGGAGTGCCTTGGAAGTGGAAGGCGTCGTGGACCGCGACGATGTTCTGATGGCGCATCCGCGCCGCGGCCTGCGCCTCAATCTGCATCCGCGCAGTCAGCGACGCGCGTTCCGAGAGGGTCATTGCGGACTCGAAAAGGATCTCCTTGACGGCGACGGGCCGCTTAAGCCGCTGATCGTGGCCGCGCCACACACGTGCCATTCCGCCCTGGCCGATCAGTGCGGTGAGCAGGTAGCGGTCATCGACCAGCAGCCCTTCGTGTCCGGCCAGGTGTCTCGCGGCTGAGACGGTGGGTGCCTCATGCCGGGTGCGCAAGGCGTGGTGCAGGCGGCCTGTCTCGCTTGCTGCTGGTCGGCGGGTGGCTCGGGCCCGTTCCCGATCCTGGGCCTTCTCTTCCCCGCCGCTTTCCCGCTCCTGGTCTCGATCCCGGTCCCATTCCCAAGTCGGGCCCAGTTCCGCCGGGAGGGGCGCGGGCGCTACGGCCCTCGCGCCGTTCGGGCGGGCGATGCCGAGAATCTCCCGCAGTCGTTCGCGCCGTTGCTCCCAACCCAAGACCGCCCCGTCGGCGAGTCCTACGACCAGCTGTGGCACGCCGGCAAACTCCTGCCGCTGCGTGAGGAGGTGCTTCACCAACCGTGCCGCCGCCATGTGCTCGAAGCGGGGGACGTCCGGCCGACGGCCCATGACCCGAAGAGGGCCAGCAACGCCCGTGTCCGGCTCCCAGCGCGGCACGGACATCAGCCGCAAGGGATGGGTGTCCACCGTGTCGTAGGTGGCGAACGTCCACTGCCCGTCCAACCAGTCATGGAAGATCATGAACAGCCCGAGATAGACCAGCGGCACCGCGTCCCGGTCCGGCCAGCCGACCGGTGTCTGCTCCTCCAGGAGCAGCGACACCCGCTGCGTTGGATCGCGCAGCAGCTCCGCGGTGACCAAGACCAACGCCTGCTGGACCGTGGGTAGCAGTTCCATCATCTCAGGCAGCCGACGGATCGCCAGCTCGTCGAGTGCCTCGCGATTGACCTCCGCGAGATGCCCACGCGCCAGCTCGGCCTTCTCCTGACTGTGCCAGCCGCCGTACGACAGGCCAAGGCACCACCGGGTCTTCATGATCTCTGGGGCGCCGATCAGGACGTGGCTGATCGTCATGGGTCGTCCGCCCCGGTCAACGGTGGGCCAGCGCTGGACGAGCATGATGTCCCCGTCGCGCGACTGCGTGCGCACGACGCTCGGACCTGCCGTCGCCGCACGGGAAAACAGCAAGGGGCCCAGCTCCCGCCCCAGTTCCTCGGCACGCTGGGCCGAGCAGGAGTGAGCGACGGCGTTGACGCCAGTGCCCTCGCGGCCATGGTTGCCGTCCCAATGGAAGGCAACCTGATGCACCGAGAACCTCTTCTGGAAATCGCTCACTGAAGTTCCCCTTGCTGCGGATCACTCGGACCCCTCCCACGCCCTCGCCCCGATCGCGGGCGCCTCCCCTCCACCACAGTGAACCCCCAGCCCACCCGTGCACACGACTAAAGACATTCACATTCGCCATGCCCGTGGCCCGGCACTTCAGCAAGCAGTGCACCGAATCCGTGCGCTTGCGGATCGAGACGGGCACGCAGTACACCGGGCGTCGGCCTAGGACCCACAGAATCTCGCCTTTGACGAGCTCCAGTCCCTGGTGCACCGCTCGCCCGTAGATATCGTTGCACCGCTGTATCCGTCGCCGCGACGGATTCGGCATATCGAGTCGTCGTACCGCCCATTGGGGCCAGCGTCTCTGGGGCGGCGACGCACGGACCTCGGCGGGGACATCCAGTTCCCCGATGTCCATCCGGATCAGGTGGCCGCGCTTGCCCGCCGCCGGGACCTGCCCGCCCTCCTCGACCGGCACGTCCCCCTGGGCCCGGACCAGGCCGCGCGCCGACTCGGGGTCCGCCGCGTCGACTTTACCGACCGTGTCGTGCGGCTCGGTTGGGTCGCCCCGGCCGGATCGGTGGAGATCGACTACAAGCGCCACGGCGGCGTCACCGTGGTCCCGCTGTACTGCGCCGAGGACGTCGCCCTGCTCCCGGTCGTCCGTCTCCTGGTCGACTGGCGGGCGGTGCGCACCGCCCCGGCTGGCCGCCGCTCCCCGCTCGCCGCTCTCGACCCGGTTGTCCCGGGCCGGGACAGGGTGCTGCTGGCGGAGGTGGGGCGGATGGCTCGGGTGGGTGGGGCCCGGTGGTGAACTGGCGCCGCCGACACCCCGACTTCCCCCGCCCGGCCGGCGGCACGGAGGTGCATCCGCAGTTCGACCGGCCGACGATCGTTGCCTGGCTGCTTGCCCACGACAAGATCGGGGTGCCCGTGGCCATGCCATCGGCCTCGCTGGTCGTGGCCGGCGCCGGGCGCCGTACGTCCCGGTTCCGGCTCGATGACCCGTGGCTGGTCCTGGCCGACGATGCCGAGGGGGGGACCAGCTGTCCGGCTGGTCCACCGATGCGGACGCCGACGAGCTGGCCGCCCTCAGGGCGGGGGCGTTCGGGGCATCGGTGAGCCAGCTGACTGCGTCGGGAACGGCGCCGTTGGCGGTGCTGGGCGAGGTTCGGGTGATCGAGCGGTTCCGGTCGGGATCGGGCGGCCTGCGGGTGACGCTGGCGTGGCCGGCCGGCCTGCGAGGCACCGCGGACGGGCCATGGCTAGGGTCCGCAAGCGGAAATGGTCCGCCCCTTGTAACTCCTCTTTCTGCCTGCGCTCTGTTCCACGCGATGGCCGGTGGAACAGAGCGCGGTCCCGCCAAAGCTTGCGGTGGATCATGTGACCTCTTTGCGTTAGTTGCGTTAGGCACGTATGTAGCGGGCCGGAGGAAACGACCACCGGCCATCCAGTCATGAGCAGTGGGAGGCGTACATCGTGTTGACCGGTGACTCGTTCAGCAGCAGCACCTTCGCCATCGAGTTGGGCAAGTTTCAGGTCGAGACCGTCCAAAGCGTGTCGGGGCTGCAACTTGGGCAGGACGTCGTCGAAGTCCGGCAGGTCTCACCGAGCGGTGAGCTGCTCACTCGCAAGCAGCCGGAGGCGCGCAAGACCGGCGAGATCACGATCACCCGTGGCATGGACAAGAGCACTGCGTTCACCGACTGGATCAAGGCCACTCTGGTCAATGCCGACCTCGATGCTGCCCGCCAGAGCATCACGATCGCTTTGAAGGATGCGCAGAAGCAGACCGTCCGCCGCATTCACCTCAGCAACGCCTGGGCGTCCCGCTGGGAGGGACCATCGCTGGGGGACTCCGAATCCGGGCCCGCGACGGAGCAGGTGACGATCACCTATGAAGACATGACTGTCGAGTAGCAATCGAGTTCTGTCCGGCGGATCACGTCCGAAGCCATAGCCGGATCGCGGCGACGGTGACGGTGCTTGCCACGCCCGGAAGTTCTTGATCCGGTTGATGGTCCGCTCGACTTCGTTGCGGCGTCGACGGGCGAGGGCCGTGGCCAGGGCGACTGCCGACAGCCAGGCCCCGGGACGCACGTCCCGGGGCCTGGCTGTGTCACTTCGCTGACCGCCTGGCTCAACGACCAGTCGGACGCGGTGTCACGCCCACTCCACGCCCAGTTCGACGAGTGCGGTGCGCTGCTCCTGGGTGAGTTTGTGGCGGCGGGTCTTGGTGTTGGTGATCCACACGCCGAGCTTCACCGGCACCGGGGCGGCCTCGCCTTCCATTCGATGTGCCGGTTTGGTGTCAGTGGGGTGGTGGCAGTGACAGGTCGTCAGTCAGGTGTGTCCGTGCTGGTCGTGTGACCAGGAGGCATGCTCGCCACTGACACGGGGGTGGTGTTCAGAGCCGTTGTCGCTGTCATGGGGCGGTACACGTGCAGGTCGCGTACTGACAGGAACGCGGGAGATCGCACAAGGGAAGGCGGCCAGCAGCGCCCACAGCGAGTGCGCGTACAGGTCCGGCCAATGCCGTGTTGGGGGTTGAGTCACGCATGTGCCGCTGGGCCAAAACGACACCGGCACGCCCCCTGGTGCGGCACGGTGGGGGCCTTCGCCTGGAAGTACTGCTTCACGAGCGGTGTGCGTGGTCAGTCGCTGTTGCGGTGGAGGGGGAAGGTTGCGCGGAAGTGCGCGCCGTGCGGGCTGTCGACGATGCCGAGGGTGCCGTGGTGGGCGGTGGCGATGCGGTGGGCGATGGGCAGACCGAGGCCGGAGCCGCCGGCATCGCGGGTGCGCGCGGCGTCGAGGCGGGTGAAGCGGTCGAAGACCCTGCTGCGGTGCTCGACCGGGATGCCGGGACCGTCGTCGAGGACGTTCAGTACGGCGCGGTCGCCGTCGGCGTTGGGGGCCAGGCGGATGGTGACCGTGCTCGTGGCATGGCGTTCGGCGTTGTCGAGGAGGTTGGCCAGTACGCGGGTGAGGAGCATGGGGGCGCCGTGGACCCTCAGCGGTTCGGGCGCGGTGTGGACGGCCAGCGTGAGGCGGGAGGGCGGCCGGCGGCGTACGGCCTCCTGGCGGACCACACCGGCGAGGTCGACCGGCTGGAACGAGAGCCGGGCCGCGTCCTGGGGATCGAGGCGGGCGAGGAGCAGCAGGTCGGTGGTCAGGTGCTGGAGTCTGACGGTGTCGCCAAGGGCACCGCGGACGACCTCGGGCCAGTCGGCGTTGCGCGGCTGAGCGAGGGCGATCTCCAATTCGGCGCGCAACGAGGCGAGGGGGGTGCGTAGTTCATGGGAGGCGTCCGCGGTAAACCGCCGCTGCTCCTCGACCGTGGTCTGGAGCCGGTCCAGGGTGGAGTTCATGGTGTGCGCCAGGCGGGTGATCTCGTTGTTGCCCTGAGGCAGGGGGACGCGCTGGTCGAGGTGGTGTGCGCTGAGGTCGGCGAACTTCAGCCGGATCGCCTCCATAGGTCGAAGGACGCGTCCTGCGGCGAACCACGCGCTGGCTGCCACGATGGCGGTCATGGCGACAACGGCGGAGGTCAGGAGACTTGTTGTGCTATTGAGTTCGGCCTGTTCGCGCTCCAGAGGGTTGACGGTGACCACCAGGCGCGATAAGTCCGGCTTCGGCCCGCCGAAGGCCGCTATCCGGATCACGCCCGGCTCTCTTGAGGGAGCGGCCCAAGCTGTCAGCGACAGCGATCCGCCATCGGGTTTGCCGAGCCATTCGGGCCAGCCGCCAAGACGGGGGTCACAGGTTCGCTGTGTGATCACGGCGACGCCCTGCTGGTTCCGGTCGAACGGGAACGAGGCGCAGTCGGCGACAGGCTTGCTGTACGCGTCGTCCTCCGGGTGCGCGCCGACTTGGTAGGTATCCTCGCGGGCATCGCGCAGCAGGGACTCCCGCAACAGAACGACCCCTGCCCCAGCGGCCAAGATGAGCGGCACGGCCACCAGTGCCGCCGCAAGGAGGGCGACACGCGCCCGGATCGACAGCTGCCATCGCCGACGAGTCACGGCTGACCACTGCCTACCCGCCCGGCGGTCGCGGCTTCGAGGCGGTACCCGGCGCCCCGGACCGTGTGGATGGTTCGGCAGCCGAAGGGGGTGTCGATCTTGCGGCGCAGTGCACTTATGTAGACCTCGACGATGTTGACGTCTCCGTCATAGGCGTGGTCCCAGACGTGCTCGATCACCTCGCTCTTGGAGACGACCTCTCCGCTGCGGCCGGCGAGGTACTCCAGGACGGCGAACTCGCGGGCCGTCAAAGGCACCGGAGTGTTCCCGCGCAGGCAGCGCCGTGCGGCGGGATCGACCCGGAGGTCGCCGAGCTGTAACACCGCCGGGCGTTCCGGCCGGCCGCGCCGGACCAGGGCCCTCAGCCGCGCCACCAGCGCCACGTAGGAGAAGGGCTTGGTGACGTAGTCGTCCGCACCGGTGTCCAGTCCCTCGGCCTCGTCGTACTCACCGTCCTTCGCCGTCAGCATCAGCACGGGCGTCCACACGCCCGCCTCACGCAGCCCCGCGCACACCCGGAAGCCGTTCAGCCCCGGCAGCATCACATCCAGCACGATCACGTCGTAGCCGTTCACCGTCGCCAGCTCCAGGCCGGCGGTTCCGGTGTGCGCGACGTCCACCGCAAAACCCTCACCCACGAGCCCACGGCGTAACAGCTCCGCCAGCCGCCGGTCGTCCTCGACCACGAGAATCCGCATGGCGACAGCATCGCGTACTGCAGCTGAAGAGAACCTGAAAGGTGTGAATTCCCAAGTAATCGTGAAGTCCTCGGTTGTACGGCCTGGACCATCAGATGCGCCTCGACTTTGGCTCTCCTGACGATCCCTTCGAACTCCATGAGTGGCAGGTCGCCCGCCGAGCTGCGCCGCCGGCGCTCTCCTCGCGTAGTCGGTCGTAGCGTTCGGACGTCCCAGCCGCCTTCGTGTCCGCTAGCCCCGGCACGGTGGACCCAGTTCTACAGCGTGCTCGCCGGGACATCCAGGTCCCGTGCAACCTCTGCGGCCATCCCTGTCACGATCCGCACCGCACCCGCGAGGAACCCCACATTGTATGACGACCTCTTCCCCGCCATGACCCCTCTGGCTTTGTTCACGGGTTGTGAAGCCCGTTCGTCACGGCTTCGGGAGGCACCCGCCGAGGCGGGAGGTCAATCTTCACGAGAAGGGGGCAGTGCGCCGCAGCGGGCCGTGAGACGACGTCGGAGCCGCGCAACCGGTCACCTGGCTCCGTAGCCAGCGCTTTTGTCCTCAGCGACCTGGCTTCCGAGGACGCCCAGACCGCCGGCACCGATTCCTGGCGTTGGGCGGTGCCGTCCGAGGTCACGAACAACGGCTCAGCGCCGACGGCCAGGGTGACTCCCGAACTGCTGTCAAAACGCTGCTCTTCGACGCGTACAAAGCCAACCCCTCAGATTCCCGTCTGGCAATAACTCCACGCTGCGAGAGAGGGTCATGCACCAACGCTCCTGTAATCATCCATCGCTTCGCTGGTAGGACGCTCTTTCAGGAACCTTCAGGATGCCTTCAGGCACGCAGTGGAAGTCTCTTCATCACCTGATTCGAACGGGATCGCAAAGCCGATCTTCCGGGGTGTAGCTGCACGTCGACGTGCGGTCGGGAGGCAGTTCGTTTGCAGCGGGTCAGCATTGCCCAAATTCCGTGGCACATGCTGGACGTCACTCAACGAGAAGAGGTTTCCATGAACACGGAGATCGTGGAGTACGAGGCGCCCGCGATGGTGGACATGGGTGAGTTTTCCGACGTCACCCGCGGCAGCCATCTCGGCTACTACCTGGATTTCATCGGCATGTGGTGGTTCTGATCCATCTACGGCAGAGCTGAGCACCTGCTCTGACGAGTCCGGTGACTCTGGCCGCCGACCGGCCCGAGCGGGTCGAGTCACGCGACCACTGTCGTGCTGGCTCACGGAGAACCCAACTGTTCCTAGACCCCAACTCAAGGAGTTGATCTTCCATGACCATGGAGACCTCGTACGAGACGCCCGCGATGGTGGACGTGGGCGAGTTCGCCGACCTCACCCGCGGCAACTGGCGCGGCCGCTGGGTGGATGTCATCGGCTGGTTCGATTTCTTCTGAGCCGCCTTGCAGAGCTGACACCTGCTCGGATCATTCCAGCAGCGCTGGCCGTCGACCGCCCCAGCGGATCGAGGCACGCGGATGGAGATCCGCCCATGTTCCGCCGGCACTGCCCGTGCTGGCTCACGCAAAACCCAACCCGTTCGCAGAATCCAACTCAAGGAGTTGATCTTCCATGACCACAGAGACCTCGTACGAGACCCCCATGCTCGCTGAGATCGGTGACTTCGCGGACGTCACCCGCGCCACCTACCGCGGATTCTGGGTGGACTTCTTCGGCGGCTGGTGGTTCTGATCCGCCTTCGGCGGAGCTGAGCACCTGCTCTGACCACTCCTGAGCGCCGGCTGGCACGGAGACGATCCGTGCCAGCCGTGCGTCTTCCCCACCTCTTAACTCAACCCCTGTGGAAGGGGCCGGCATGGAATTCTTGGTACTTCCCGATCACCCGAGCGGCGCTGCGGCCCTGGCGCTCACGCCAGCTGCAGGACCACCGACGACACAGGTGATAGAGCACCACTCGGGACGGCCCTGGATCGTGGGCTGCTGGAACGAAGAGGACCTCGTGGTCACCGCCGTGGGCCCGCATCGCGTGGCCCTACTCGGCCGCACCACTGCGGACGCAGCCCTCCTCACCCGGCAGGTGCGCGACGTCCGGTCGGTGCGCGACCTCGACCACCTAGCCGCAACGGCCGCTGGAAGCTTCCACCTCGTGGCGTCAATAGACGGAGAGGTGCGCGTCCAGGGCACGGTGTCGACGGCGTGTCAGACCTACTACGCCACGGTCGCCGGAGTCACCCTGGCCGCCGACCGCCCCCAGGCACTGGCCGACCGGATCGGGGCCAGCATCGACGAGGATCAGGTGGCGCTGGCTCTGCTCTCTCCCTTCGGGCCGCCGTGGCCACTGAGCGAGCGGAGCCTGTGGCGTGGCGTGTGCTCCCCTGCGGCCGGGCACTGCCTTGAGATCGGTCGTGACGGCACAGGGCGCACCCGTCAGTGGTGGACTGCGCCGGAACCGTACCGCCCACTGGGCAACGGCGACACGATCCGGCAGGCACTGACCGAGGCAGTGGCTAGCTGTACCGCAGGCCAAGAGGTCGTGAGTGCCGACATGTCCGGCGGCCTCGACTCCACCAGCCTGTGCTTCCTGGCCGACGCCGACCGCCACGACGCCCACCTGGTGACGGTCCACTACCAGGCGCTGGGCCGGTCTGATGATGACCGGTACTGGACCCAAGCCGAGGCTGCTTTGCCAGGCGCCCGGCACCTCCTGGTCGGCGCCGGTCAGGCCCCAGACTGGTACGCGCCCCTCACTCATGCCGTCCATGACCGAGAAGGCCCCCTGACGTTCGTGCGGACCCGCGCAACCATCGAGCACTCGGCCCGGCTTGCCGCAGCCCACGGCTCGCGACGCCACCTCCAAGGCCTCAACGGTGACGAGCTCTTCCACCCCAGCCTGATGGCCCTGCACGCCCTCGCCCGACGGCAACCCCTGACCGCCCTGCCGCACTTGCGCGCCTTGCGCTCCATGCGCCGCTGGTCACTGACCACCACCGGCCGTACCTTCGCCTCGTCACCCTCCTACGCGCAGTGGCTGGCCGCCTGCAGCAACACCCTTACCGAAGGGCACGACCGCGGCACCGGAGCAGACTGGGAGCCGTTACCGAAGCTCCCGCCATGGGCTACTCCGCATGCCGCGGCGACCGTCCGGCGTCACATCCTCGACGCCCTCGCCGCGACACCGCAGCCATTGGCTGCCCTGCCCGTCCAGCACGAGATGATCCGGCTCAACCGCGTTAACGGCAACGCCACCCGCCGCAGCTCCCATATCGGTGCCCACACCGGTGTCACCTTCCACGCACCCTTCACCGACGATCGTGTCCTGGAGGCCATTCTTTCGGTACGGCTGGAGGACCGGGTGGCCCTGGGCCAGTTCAAGCCCATGCTCGGCACGGCCTTGCGCGGCATTGTTCCCGCCGGCCTGCTCAGCCGCACGACCAAGGCCGACGCCAGTGCCGAGCTCTACGCGGGAGTGCGCCGTCGCCGCGGAGAGCTCCTCAAGCTCATGGACGACTCCCATCTGGTTCGCATGGGCCTCGTCGACGCCTCCATCCTGCGCACCGTCCTGCGAGGCCTGCACGCCGACACCCGGCCCCTGATGCCCTTGGACTCCACCCTCGCCTGCGAACTGTGGCTGCGCAGCCTGTCCCCGGCTGATACCGCCCGGACCACCGCCGTGCCCGTTCCCTCTCCTCGAATCGTCAAGGAAATACAATGACCTTCGCCCTGGCACCTGAAGTGTCCGTCACCGACACCGAGCACGGTACGGTCCTACTCGACGAGCGCACCGGCCGCTACTGGTTGCTCAACGGCACGGGCGCCCTGGCCTTACGCGCCCTGCTCGACGGTACGTCCCTGCAAGGCGTCGTCACCAGCCTGTGCCAACGTTTCCCCGACGCCGAAACAGCCCAGGTCAAACAGGACGTCGACGACCTACTGCATGCCCTGCGCGCCGCCAAGGTGGCCGCGTCATGAGCGGCCAGCTGACTCTCGAACCGTCCACCACCGTTCCGTGGCACCAGCGCCCCGCCGCCCTGGTCACCGTGGCCACCGCCCGGCTGATGGCGCACCTATCGCCGCGACGCCTACGCCAGGTCCTCGAACTCGCGAGCCACGGCGCTCGTCCAGCCGACCTGCCCCAGGCACTGCAAGCACGCAACGCCGTTGTGTCCGTCAGCGTCGCCATCGCCGGGCCCCGCTGCCTGGAGCGATCCATCGCCACTGCGCTGCTGTGCCGCCTGGGCGGCACCTGGCCACAATGGTGCACTGGCGTGACCACTCAACCCTTCACTGCCCACGCCTGGATCGTTGTGGACGGTAACCCGGTTGGCGAAGATCCCGACGCCATCACTGACTTTCATCTGGTGATGTCCGTCCCGGCCCGCTGATGACCCGGCCCACCCCCACGTCACGGGCAATCGTCACCCTGATCCTGCACCGCAGCCAACGAAGACGTCGAAGCCGTCCACGACCTGGACCTCTCCGTCGCCCAGGGGCGACGTGCATCGACACCCGCCGCCCCAGACACGCCCTGCAACACGGCCCGGCAAATCCGGGGTGCAACGGACCGGCGTTGCACCCCTGAACTGCGAATATGCCCGAGAAGGAGTCGAGCCGGGTGCGTGTTGCACCGCCTGTAGTTGCGGGGCCAGCCCACAGGCTCTGGCGGGCTTGTACCGCTGGAGCCGCTCCGGCTGGTCGATCCCGAAGGTGACTCCAGGGCGCCCGGAGGCGTAACTCACTGCCTCCCCCCAGCCTGGTGAGCCCACCAGGCTGAGTAGCCGTTGCTCTATCGATCAAGGTGGTCGTGAGTTCGAGTGTGGTTGCCCGGCCGGGTGATCTTCGGCCGGTCTGGGCATGAAGGCAGGGCCTCCCGAACAGCTCGTGGGTGTCGAATCCATCCGAGCGTCAGGAGACCCTGGTGCCGCAGTCTTTCGTGCTGTCCCCCGCGTCGTCCAACTCGCCTTCCCGGTCGTGTGACTGCCTCGCCCACATGTACGGGAACGCGAGCGATCGTCCGAGCCGGGAGCCCCGATATCCGTCGGACATGACGGACGCGGAATGGGCCGAGGTCCGTGCCGCACTTCCGGTGCCGGGCTGGCTGGAGGGCCGCGGCGGACAGCCGGAGGGCTATTGCCACCGGCAGATGGTCGACGCGGTCCGCTACCTGGTCGCGGGCGGCGTCACCTGGCGGGCGATGCCCGCGGACTTCCCCGCGTGGGACCGCGTCTACGCCTTCTTCCGACGCTGGCGCGACAAAGGCCTGACGGCCGAGTTCCACGACCGGCTCCGCGACCGGATCCGTGAAGCGGCCGGCCGCGACCTGGAACCGACGGCGGGCATCATCGACGCCCAGTCGGTGAAAGGCGCCGCATCGGTGCCGGCCGCGACCAGGGGCTTCGACGGCGGCAAGAAGGTCAACGGCCGCAAGCGCCACATCGTGGTGGACACCCTCGGTCTGCTGCTGACCGTCGTGGTCACGGCGGCATCCGTCACTGACCGGGACGCGGGACAGACACTGCTGGCCCGGCTGCGCGAGCGGCACTGGCGCATCACGCTGGTCTGGGCCGACGGCGGCTACACCGGCCAACTCGTCGACCTCGCCCGCAACGTGCTGCGGATCGCGCTGACGGTGGTCAAACGCAGCGACGACACCACAGGCTTCGTCGTCCTGCCGAAAAGATGGCTGGTGGAGCGCACGTTCGCATGGCTGATGCGCTCACGCCGCCTGGCCCGCGACTACGAAGCCCGCACCGACAGCGCCGTGGCGATGATCCTGTGGTCGATGAGCATGCTCATGAGCCGTCGCCTCGCCCGGCGACGGCACTGAACATCCCCGGGCGTTCCTCTGCCAGCCATCCCCGCGCGGCCAGGCGCTTCACCTTCGACCGCACTCCCTCCACCTTCGCAGGCACCGGCTCCAGCCCGACCGCCACTGCGAGTTGCCGGCAGTCCATCGCCCCGACACCCGACCCGATCCCACCAGCCAGAACGTCCACGAGCTGCTGGTAATCCGGCGCCAGCACCGCAGCGCCGAGGCCTTCTCGCCACACCGGCACCACCGAGCCGGCCACCGCACCCACAACCCGCGCCGGCCGCCCGCCGGCCACCACGACCGGTGGCACCTCCTCGCCTCCGCACGGTTCCGCCAGGACCTCGGCCACCGTCTCCCGGGCGATCACGAACCGCTCCCACGCGGCCTCCGCCTCCCGCAGCTCGGCCTGAAGAACGTCCACTCGCTGCCGAGCGGCTCGTTCACGCTCCTCCAGCAGCCCCATCACCGACGGCATCCAGCACCTCCACCGAAGAGACGACACAACACCTCGTCCCTCCCACCGAAAGACCAGCCACATGCCTGACCAGCGCAAACACACCCATCACGCTCGGAAAGACAACGGCTTCTGAGATCGCCAAACCAGGCCTTGGCGGTGTCAGTGCAGCGGTTGAATGCCAGCATGGACATAGTTGAGGGCAGTATCGCCGCCGTCGCCGCCGCGTTCAGTGGCTGGGCCGCGTACAGCGCCATGAAGGCCGCGAGGTCGGCGGATCGTAATTCCCGGACTGCGAACCGAACTGCCGAGCTCGCCTATCAGACTGCCGAGTCCGTGGCGCAGATCGAACGCGACCGCTGGCACCGTGAGCTGACGCCCAAGATCGCATTCCGGGTGACCAAGGAACGCGGGTACGTGGAGCTGCTTGTGCTGTACGGCGGGCCCTCGTCGCTCGGCAGGCTGACCTCGGTGGAGCTGCGTGTACGCGACGACCGGGACCGCAGCAACGACCCGATCTTGGGCGGCGGGCTGACCGCGGAGGAGCGCGACGCCACGATCTGGGGCCCCTACCGGTTTCGGCACTCCACAAACAGCGCTGATGAGACCGGGCGGAGTATCGAACCGCTCTCGCTCTTGCCGGGCGAGGAGTACCGCCTGGCCCTCGACCCGACCCATCCCCATCGGCTGTACGGCGGCGGCTCGGAACAGTGGGAGAGGGACTACCGCAACAAGGAAGTCCGTCTCTGGGTCGATTGCTTTGTCGAGGGCCACAAGCAGTGGAAGCTGACCGCAGACTTGCCCCAACGGTTTGGTGAGGCGCCGACGCTTCATTGGACGTCGGCGCGGTGAGCAGTGCACGTCGGCTGCGATGCGCCGCTTTCATGTCAGTGGGTGACGGCAGTGACATTGCGTCAGGTGCTGCTGTTTGTGCTGGTGGAGGCAGTGATCGGATTTGGCGTACTGACATGGGACGGTGGGGTGGGGGTAGTGACACGGGGTGGTAGACGTGCAGGTCGTGTACTGACACGAAACCGGTAGATCTCACCTCGGCCGGACATGGTCCTCGCACTCGCTTGGGCGGGGGGCGGACGGCCGCTTTCACGCCCGGCTCGCCGAGACGCCGCCGCTGCTCCTGCTTCAGCCGGTTCCGTTTCCGGCGTTGAGGCTGGCGAGGTGTGATCACGTGGTGGTTATTGCAGCCACTGGTCGAAGGTGAATTGCATGGCACCGTGGGTGAGTGCTGCTTGGACGTCGTCGGACAGGCCGGCTGTGGCGGGTAGGGGGCTGGGTGCATCCACCAGAAGGGCTCGCCGCCGGGCGTGGCGAGTAGCGCGCCGAAGCGGAGGTCTCCGGCCAGCCAGACGAGCCCGCGTCCGTCTGTCATGTTCAGCCACGCCGTTTCCGGGACCAGACCTTTGTATGCCGCGGCCGCTGTCCCGTCGGGGGCCAGGAGCAGCAGGCGGCGTTCTGATTCCCCCCACACTGCCTCGATGCGGCATGGCCATACCTGCCAGGGCTGCTCCGTGTAGACCTTGCGCTGCGCCTGGAAGTTCGCCAGTTCCCTTCGGTCGAGGGCGGCGAGCATCAGGTGTGACAGCCCGCCGCTGAGAGCGGCACCCACCATCATCGCGAACGGCTGCGCGGCGAATACCGAACCCATGAGGGCTCCGGGGACCGCGATCGCGAACGGAGCCCAGCTGATGTGGTGTCTGGTTCTGTCGTGGTCCGTGACGGCGTCGTCGTGGACTTCTAACAGGCGTGGTGTGACCTCACCTGAAGGTTGGAGAGAGATCTGATAGCCGTACTCCCGTGCCAGCACCTTGAAGCCCCCGCCCCTGGTACGTCATGTCCGGTCAATTGAAGCGGTCACCAGCAGGTTCGTACAGGGCCGAAACCGCCACCGGCCCGGTGAGTTGCGCGCCGGGGCGTCTCGGTCAGTGAGACTGATGAGCGACGTGTGATTTTCAGTGGTTGGCGACAGCCGTCTGCACTGGACTCTGATGGCATCGGTCCTGCTGGTAGGTCCGGGTTGGGGTGTGGGGTGTCGTTCTTTTGGTGAAGGCCGCTGTCGTTTCCCACAGAAGTTCCGGTGTCGCTCGTGTAGCGCGGGTTGCGGGCCGGCTGACGGAGGCCATCGAGGTCTCCCTCCCGCCCCCCGCTCCCTGCCTCAGTCCTACGCCCAGTCCACGCCCAGCTGGGCGAGCTGCCCGGTGTCGAGCCGGTTCGGCACCTCCTCCTTCCTCGGCGAGGGTTGGGAGGTGGCCGGCCTACCCACCCTCCGCTCGATTCAGTTCCCCAGTTGGTCGACCTTGGACGATCAGGGCTGCACGCCTGTTGAGAGTGGGGCGGGGAAGGCTAGGCCGGGCCCTTCCCAGTGGCGGCGTTCAGGGCGTATATGTCGTCGCCGCTGCCGATGTACACGATTCCGTTGGCCACCGCTGGCGACGTGTGGATGAGACCGCCGGTGGTGAAAGCCCATTCCTTGGCGCCGGTGGCAGCGTCGACGGCGTACACGTTGTGGTCCTCGCTGCCGATGTACACGATTCCGTTGGCCACCGCTTGCGATGTGCGGATCCGACCGCCGGTGGTGAAGGCCCATTTCTCGGTGCCGGTGGCCGTGTCCAGGGCGTGCACCTTTGTGCCGCTGCCGATGAACACGATTCCGTCGGCGACTGTAGGGGACGCGGTGGGACTTTCGGTGGCGGTGAACGCCCATTTCTCGGTGCCGGTGGCCGTGTCCAGGGCGTGCACCTTTGTGCCGCTGCCGATGAACACGATTCCGTCGGCCACCGTAGGCGACGAGTGGATCGGACCGCCGGTGTCGGAGGCCCATTTCTCGGTGCCGGTGGCGGCGTCCAGGGCGTGCACCTTGGTGTCGCTGGCGATGTACACGATCCCGGCGGTTACCGTCGGCGACCCGGTGGGATACTGGTTGGCGAAGTCGAAGGCCCACTTTTCGGTGCCGGTGGTGGCGTCCAGGGCGTGCACTTTCGGGCCGCCGGTGTACACGATCTCGCCAGTCACCGTGGGCGACAATTCGACGGCGTAGTCGGTGGGGTGGGACCCTTTCCTTTCGCCCGTAGCCGCGTCCAGGGTGTACAGGTACGACTCACTGCCGACGTACACCTCTCCAGCGGCCACCGCCAGCGAACGGACGTTCTTGCCGGCGGTGAAGTCCCATTTCTCGGCACCTGTGTCGGCGTTCAGGGCGTACACCTCGTTGAGGGCAGCGCTGACGACGTACACCACTCCGTCAACCACCGCGAGCGACGTTGCGAATTTGATGGCGTAGCGCCACCGAAGCCGCGGGTCGGGGGGAAGCCGCGGGTCGCGGGTGGTGTGGTCGAACAGGGTGAGGGCGGCGGGGATGCAGGCGGCCGCGGCCGCGTCGGCGCCGAGCCACAGCGCGGTGCGGCGGGTGATGCGCCGGGGCGCTGGCGGGGTGCCTGCGGCCGGTCCCGGGACGCGTTCCGGTGTGGGGGCCGTGGCGGTGGGTGCCTGGTGCAGGGGGTGGGTCCGGGGGACGGTGGTGCGTCCTTCGGGGGTGTCGGGTCCGGTGCCTGTGGGTGGGCTCGCGTTCACGATGTTCGTGTGCGGGCCGGGCGGGTGGGTGTCGGGTCCGTGTGTCGGGGTGGTGGTGGGGAGTTCGCGGAGCCGGTGGTGGACCTCGGCGGCGGATGAGGGCCGGTCGTCGGGGTCCTTGGCGAGGAGGGCCAGGACGAGGTCGTCCAGGGCGGCGGGAACCTCGGGCCGGATGTCGCCTGGTGGTGTCGGGGTCGCGTGGAGGTGAGCGGCGATCATCGCGGCCATGTCGCCGACTGGGAAGGGGATGTGTCCGGTGAGGAGTTCGTGGAGGACGCAGCCTAGGGAGTACAGGTCGGACCGAGTGTCCCCGGGGAGCTCGCCGAACCGTTCGGGAGGCATGTACGCCAAGGTGCCGACGACCTTGCTTGACCGGTTCGTGGACGCCATGTACCGGGCTATGCCGAAGTCGAGGATCTTCACCCGACCGTGCGGAGAGAGGAACAGGTTTGCGGGTTTCAGGTCCCGGTGCACGACCCCGGCCGCGTGTGCCGCCTGTAGCGCCGCGGCGGTCTGCGCCGCCCACTCCACCGCTGTCGCCACCTCGGGTGGACCGTCCTGACGGAGCGCCGTGTCGAGGTCCCGCCCGGTCAGGAACTCCATCACCAGGTACAGGGTGCCGTCGTCGGGGTCCCGACCCAGGTCGAACACCGTCACCACACCCGCGTGGTTCAACCCGCCAGCGGTCTTGGCCTCACGAAAGAACAACTCCGCGCCGGAAGTGTTCCGCCGGTCGTGCGGCAACAACTTGACCGCCACTCGGCGCTCGATCAGCTGGTCACGGCCCTCCCACACCTCACCCATGCCGCCCCGTCCGACGAGCGCGACTACTGAGCTTTTCGGGTTGTCGTCGGGTAGTGACACTTGATGATCCCTGCGGTATGCCGGTGGTATGCGTTATCCGGAGGGTGGGGGCCTGACCGCTGAGCGTCGGGCGTTTCGGGAGGGGATCCGGCTCCAGGCCGGGGACCGGTTCGCGACGGGTGAGAAGACCGCGGTGATCGCGAAGGATCTGCGGGTGAGCGTGCGGTCGGTGGAACGCTGGCGCCGTGCCTGGCGCGAGGGCGGGCTTGAGGGCTTGCGATCGGCGGGTCCGGCCAACGAGCCGACTGTCACAGATGCCCAGTTCGCCGTGCTCGAGGAGGAACTCGGCAAGGGCCCGGCCGGGCACGGCTTCGAGGATCAGCGGTGGACTCTGATGCGGGTGCGGACGGTGATCCGCCGCCGGTTCGGGCTGTGCCTGTCGGTGGCGACGGTGTGGCGGCTGCTGAAGCGGCACGGCTGGTCCTGGCAGGCACCCGCCCGCAGAGCCCTCGAACGTGACGAGCACGCCATCGAACTGTGGAAGAAGGAGGTGTGGCCGCGGGTAAAAGCCTCGCGGCGGCCCACGGGGGCTGGATCGTCTTCGAGGACGAGGCCGGATTCTCCATGACGCCGCCCCGCGCCCGCACCTGGGGCCGGCGCGGACACACCCCCGTCATCCGGGTGAGGGGCAGGTCCCGCCGCCGGACCTCGGTCGCCGCCTTGTGCTGCTACAAACCCGGCGAAAAGAGCCGCCTCATCCACCGGCCCCGCAACCACCTCCTCCTCAAAGGCGCCCGGAAGAGCTTCTCCTGGAAGGACTACCGGGACCTGCTGGTGCGGGCCCATATCCAGCTCGGCGGCCCGATCGTGGTGGTCTGGGACAATCTCAACACCCACCTGGCCGCCGGGCTGAAGCGGTACGAGGCCGAGCACGACTGGCTCACCACCATCCGTCTCCCGCCCTACGCGCCCGACCTGAACCCCGTCGAGGCCGTTTGGTCACTCGTGCGCAGAGCAATGGCCAACACCGCCTTCGACACACCCGACGACCTCGACCGTGTCCTCCGCCGCGAGTTACGCAGAATCCAACTCAGACCCCACCTCATAGACGGCTGCCTCACCGCCACCGGCCTCACCCAACCGACCCCACCCTGAAAAACTCAGTAATTCGTAGCGACCACCCAAAACCCGCACAGTCACGGATATCTCCCCCGTATGGCCCATCAGGCCGGACCCGCCTCGCGAGACCACACCGAAGATCCCACACCCGCCACCCACCGGCAACGAGACCGAACCGTCCGTGGTCTCCGAAGAGTTCGTGCCGCAGGTCGGCCAGCGGTCGAGCTCCCAGGGTGTCGCGGGACAATCGCCCACATCGGCTCGCAGTTCACTGACGTGTGTTCCGGATTCTGGAACGCACGCCCAGGCCGTTCTGCCCCTGGGGCTCGCCCCAGGTCAATGGCCGTCCAGGAACAGTCAGGGACAGAGTCCCGGCAGTTCGTTCATCCACTCTTGGGCCGCCGCGAGGTTGGGGGCGGTGCCGATCGCTTGGTACGCGAAGCCGTCCCACTCTTCCAGGACGCGAGGCTCGTCGGGGCGGAGGTGGCTGGCGCCGCCGTGTACGGGCCGGTGGCGCCGGTAGATGTCCATCGGCGGGCGGCGCCGCTTGTTGTACGGGGCGAGTGGGTTGTCGGCATCGACGCGGGGGACGGCGCGGGAGGGCTGGTTGGGTGGTCCCGGTCGGCGGTGCTTGGCCATGTGCTCGATGTTCTCAGGCCGCGACAGTGGTCGGACGCGTGGCGGCGAGATCCCTGGCACGGTTCCGTACGTCGTCCACGGCGCTGGTCTCGTACAGGCGGGCCGCGTGCAGCAGCGTGTTGAGTCGGGAGGTCACGAGGGTGGAGTCGACGCGGGCCGCGTCATCGAGTGCCTGCTGGGCGGCCTCGGCCCCGGCTTCGGCCTCGCCCTCGTCGAAGAGGGCGGCGGCGAGCCCGATGCGGTCCATGACGCGTACCCGGTCGAAGCCGGGCTTGCGCAGTGCGAGGGCGTCTTCGAAGTGGATGCTCGCGTACCGGCGACCACCCTGGGCGCTCAGTTCGGCGATCGCCCGATGCCAGCGGCTACTCACCGGCGGCCCCCTTCCGTGCCTGTGCGGGTAGCCCCACGAGGCTGCCCGCACGGTCGGACATGCCACACTCCCTAGCCCCGTCCCGCCGCCGTGCAGTTCGCGCTGAACGGCGGCCTCGCCGACGACGTCGGCCACCGGAGCCTGCCGTAGCGGCGACCGGGGAAATCGGCTGCGGCCCGGCGGCGTTCGTCCCTTACCCTCCCGATCATGCGCAACTCGACGATCCGTGCGGTCAACCGGCTCACCGCACGCTGGGCCGAACAAGCCGTCGCCGGCGACACCGGCACGGTCCTCATGGCCGTGGGGGTCTGGCCCCTGCTCGCCCTCCTGGCCGACGGCGCGGCCGGCCCCGCCCGCGGGGAACTCTCCGAAGCCCTCGGCATATCCGCCGACTCGGCGGCCGCAGCCGCACGCGAACTCCTCGCCGACCTGTCCGGCGTACGGGGCCTCCAGACGGCCACGGGGCTGTGGGCCCTGCAGGAGCTGCCCCTGGAGCAGCGGTGGCTGGACGCGCTCCCGGACGGCGCGCACGGGCTGCTGACCGGCGACCCCGACACCGACGCCAAGACCCTCCACGCCTGGGCCGCCGAACGCACGGGCGGCCTGGTCGAGCGGATGCCGGTCGACTTCCCGCCGCCCCCCGGGCACACCCAGCTGGTGCTCGCCTCGGCGCTGGCCCAGCGGCTGCGCTGGATCCAGCCGTTCCGCTCCGGGATCGTCGAGCCGTCCGAAGGCCCCTGGGCCGGACGGGGCCTCACCGCGCTGCGCCGCAGCACCACCCTCCTGGACCGGGTCCGCGTGGCGCAGACCCCGGCGGGTCCGGTCACCGTGCTCGAGGTGGTCGGCGACGGCGGCGTGGACGTCCACCTGGTGCTGGGCGCACCCGGTGCGTCGCCGCGTCGGGTGCTGTCCGCAGGGGTGGACGTGGTGACCCGCGCGCTCGCGGCCACCGGCGCGAGCCTGCTGCCCGAGGGGAACCCGGGTCCCGGCCTGCGCATCGGGACAGTCCTGTCGCTGGATCCGGAGCCGTATCTCCACATCCAGACGACGGCTTTCGACGTGACCACCGAGCACGATCTCCTCGACCATCCCGGCCTGTTCGGCCTCGCCTCCGCCTCGGACACCGGCGCCGGCCACTTCCCGGGGATCAGCCCCCGCCCCCTGGCCGTGGGCTCGGCACGCCAGTCGGCGATGGCCCGCTTCCACGCCGAGGGCTTCGAGGCCGCGGCCGTGACGGCCGTCGCGGCGTACGCCGGCGCGGCCGCACCGCCCCGGTTCCGCTACCGCACCCGGCAGGCCGAGGTCTGCTTCGACCGCCCCTTCGGCTTCCTCGCCGTCCACCGCACCTCCCGCCTGGTGCTCGCAGCGGGCTGGGTCACCGATCCCCTGCCGTACGAGGAGCCTGAGTACCCCGAGTACGAGGAGTGGCAGAAGCGGGCCGAGGAAGAGGCAGCGGACGCCGAGTGGGAGGCGGAGCAGCGGGCCTCGGCGGAGCGGGCGGAGGAAGCGCAGTGAGCGTCGCCGAGGGCTCCGGCGTGCCGGAGGAGAGGCTGGGCCGCCGCCCGTGCGGCAGCCGCGGAGCAGGCGGAGGCCGACCGCGCGGCTGCGACCGCCGACGACGCGGTGCGCCAAGCCCTGCCGTGCGAGGACTGCGGGCAGCAGCGGGCGGCCGGGCTGTGCGAGCGCTGCGACCACCGCCGTCAGACCGAGGCCCTGATCGGTGAGGCCGGGCTCCTCGCCGCGGCCTGGTCCGCCGACGTGACCGACCCGGGCAACGTCGCGGCCGTCGCCGCTGGGGCCCGGACGGCCATCGGCGACAGCGTCGCCGCCGCGTGGCAGGAGTTCCTGCAGATCACCGACGTAGCCGCCCTGAAGGCCAACCCCGAGGCAGCGCAGGACGCGTACGCCTTCGCCGCGCTCCAAACCGCGCAACAGGCCGTTCAGGAGTACCAGGACACCGCCCTGGCAATGCTGGGCCGGACCGAAGGAGCCGAAGCGGGGGCCCGGCGGGCGTACAAGACCGAGCAGGGCCGCCACTGGTTCAAGCACAACCCCAACGGCGCCGACGCCATCGCCGCCGCGACCAAGGCCGCCGACACGGCCCGCGAGCGCGTAGCTGAGTACCTGCTCACGGCACGGATGGAGCAGCTGCGCGAGCTCGCCCCACGCACGGCCGGGGCGGTGATCGCATGACCGAGCTGAGCGGCGTCGACCTCGCGCGCCAGGCCCTGGTCGCGGCCCGGGAAGGGGCGAAGAAGAACGGCACCAGCCAGACGAAAAAGGTGAAGCGGCGCACCGGCACGGTCGTACGGCGTGACGGGCGCGAGCCGCTCGGGCTCGGCGCGGCGATCGGCATGATGATGACCGAGCGCGGCATGGTCGCCCCGGCTGCTGGCGGCAGCGTCCTCGCCTAGTTCGGCACCATCCTCGCCACGGCCGTGCCCGAGCTCGCCGGGCGGGTCCAGGCCGTGAAGTTCGACGCGGACACCGGCCGCCTGGACGTCATCCCCGACGCTCCGGCCGTCGGCACGAAGCTGCGCTGGAGCGCGCCGAAGCTGATCGCGACGGTGAACGAGACCGTGGCCACAGTGGATGTCCGCGCCCTGCAGGTCCTGGCGCCCGCACCCATGAAGGCCGGCCCCACCACGGTGGCGGCCGCCGCCCCGGCCCCGCAGCCGACCGCGCCCGCCGCGCCGGTGGAGCGCCCCACCCCGCCGGACGGCTACCGCCTCGCGATCGAGGCGCACCGCCAGGCCGCCCGGACCTCCCGGGTGGACCCGCACATCGCGGAAGCGGTGGAGCGGCAGACCGCCGCGATGCGGGAGCTGTTCTCCCGGGCGTTCCCCGAGCCCGACGTCGTCGCGGACGACGCACCGGCCCCGATCGAGCAGGTTCGCCTCCAGCGCTGCCGCCAGGCCGCGGCGACCGAGGCCGCCGCCCTGCGCCGGGCCCGCGCCGAACGAGCCGGAGCAACCCTGCCCTCGGCACCTCACCCCCGGCGGGCGGCCGGTGAGGTGGCATGAGCCGGCGTCGTGGCGGCGCGGGCACCGATCGTGAGCAGCGACTTCCTGGGAGGGATGACTTCGCTTCCGCAGTTCACCGAGTTGGACCGGCTGACTTCCGACAAGGTGGAGGCCCTGCGCGAACTGTTCTGCGCGTGCGCGGACCTGAGACACGAGCTCCGAAGCGCAGACGCCTTCGGATACCGCGTCTACCAATCGCTGAACAACGCCCGCCGACGCAGGGGGATCGAGCACCGCATCGCCCTCCTGGGCATGGCCGGTTCACCCCCGCGTGCACGGGAAGCAGTCCGTCTGGGCGGCGATCGTCGGAGTGGCAGGGGGGCATCCCCGCTCCGGGCGCCGGTCCTCGGAGGGTTGTGACCCCTCGGAGGGCGATGAGGACGGCCTGACCAGCCGCGGCATCGGCAAGCGCTCCACGTTGTGACGCCTCGAAGGGTCCATGTGGACCGGCTGACCATGGCCGCCCACCCGGACGGCACCGCTCGTTGTGACCCCTCGGAGGGGCGATAAGGACCGATCGGTGTCGACGTGTTCCCAGTGTGGGTGCGCTGGTTGTGACCCCTCGGAAGGCCGATGAGGATGTTCGCCATGTAAGCACCTCTGCGACGGTGTGGCCCCTTGGAGGGTCGATGAAGACGGCATCGAGCCGCCTGGGTCGCGCTGCCGCCTGCCAGTTGTGATCCCTCGGAGGGGCGATGAGGACGGCAGGTGCCGCGGCTGGCGGGGAGCTGGCGGCTGTCGGTTGTGACCCCTTGGAGAGCGATGAAGATGCCGCGCGACGGCGCCCCGCAGACGATCCGTATCGTGTTGTGACCCCTCGAAGGGATGATGAGGGCCCGCCACCATGACCGCCATAGCGGCCGACGACGCCCTATTGTGACCCCTCGGAGGATCCATGACGACGCGGCCGTCCGCTGCTGCGGGCCGTACCGACGTTCCCGTTGGGACCCCTCAGAGGGTCGATCAGGACAGCAGCCCCACCGAACTGCACCACGCCCTGTGCGCCTTTTTGTGACCCCCCTCGGAGGGGCGATGAGGACCGCCTACCTGGTGACGGAGAAGCGGCTCACCTACTAGACGAATAAGTCCGATGTCTGATCTGGTGGTTCTTGAACTTCCCGTGCGGCGGTCTGTGATCCTGGAGGGACTACGACGGAGGGAACTGCGCGTATGTCGTCCGGGTATGGCTTTCACCCGTTGTCTCTCGGTGTGAGGTTCGTGTTGGAGCTGGTGGCTCTGGTGTGCTTCGGGCTCTGGGCATGGGCTGTCGTGCCTGGTTCCCTGCGGTATGTCTGCGTGGTTGCCGTTCCCCTGATCGTGGCCGTGCTGTGGGGAGTCTTCGCCACCCCAGACGATGCATCCCGGTCCGGGAAGACCGTGATTGCGACACCTGGTCCGCTGCGGTTCCTGCTGGAGCTGGCTGTGTTCTTCGGCGGTGCCGCGGCGTTGCACGCGGCGGGATCCCGCACTCTCGCCGTGATGCTCGCCGGTGTGCTGGTCGTGTACCACCTTCTGTCGTGGGACCGGGTCTTGTGGCTGGTCAGGCATTGAGTCCGCCCCATATCAGGTTGGCGGTGCGTTCGGGAACACACAGAGGGTGTCCAAGATCGTTGCGTGACGAATGACCTGGACACTCTGCTGACCGCGCTGTACGTGAAGGTCGATGATGAGCTGGAAGCCAGCCGTTGGATGGGTAGGCCGCCGCAGCTGACCGATGCCGAGCTGGTCACCCTCGCGGTCGCGTTAGGCGCTGCTCGGCCTCCATTCCGAGACGCGTTGGTTGCGGTACGCGCACACGCACTTGGCCGCGATGTTCCCGTACCTGCCGCAGCAGTCCGGGTACAATAAGCGCCTCAAGGCGGCATTGCCACTGGTGAAGAAGGCGATACGGATGCTCGCCGTGGACACGGACTTCTGGTTCGACAATCACTGGATCGTCGACTCGACACCAGTGCCGTGTGGGATGTCCCGGCCGACAGCGAAACGTTCAGAGATGGTGGGCTGGGCCGGATATGGGTATTGCGCGTCCCACTCCCGGTTCTTCTGGGGCCTACGCCTGTAACTGGTTTGCACGCCGGTTGGCATCCCGATCCTGTGGGCCCTTGCGAACCCGAAGATGGATAAGCGCGAAGTACTGCAGTCCATGCTTGACGTCGAGGCCGGCCTGGTCACAGACAGGCCCAGACTCCTCCTGATCTCCGACAAGGGCTTCGCCTCCAAGGAGTTCGAGAACGATCTCGCGATGCGGGGGATCGAGCTGCTGAGGCCGTCGTTCAAGCGGGAGGAGAAGCGCAAGGGCGAGAGACTGCTCAAGTCCGTACGCCAGCTGATCGAGTCTGTGAACGACACGCTCAAGGGACAGTTGGGCCTGGAACAGCACGGCGGCCGCACTCGCGAGGGTGTTGCCGTCCGCGTCGCCCAGCGCATTCTCGCCATGGCCGCCACGATCTGGCACAACCACAAGACCGGAGCACCCATCATGCGCTCCCTCATCGCATTTGATCACTGAGCACATAGGACTTGCTCGTCTAGGGCCCGCCACCGCAGCTGCGCACCTGGTGCGGTGCACGGAGCCTCCGCCAACTTGAAGTCGCAGGTCAAAGGGCTGGTGTGAACGGTCCTCGGGGTACTCGTGCTGGTCGTAGGCGGGAGTCTGAGGAGAAGATCGTCTGTCAGTCGGGCGGCTTGTTTGGCCACGTGGCCGCGCCATGGAGAGTGATCCAGTAGACCCGGACCGGACAGCACGGGGTGACGCTCGCCAACTCGAGCCGATAGGTCCCGCATACACGCTGCCGAGTCTCCATCCCGTCAAGTAGTTGCTACTGTGGAAAGTAGATGCCGGGGCGTAAACAAGGGCCCCTCGGCGGCAACGGGAGGGGTGTGCCATGGGTGAACAGGCTGCTGCAGCCGCAGCATTGAAGGGGACTGCGCGGATCGAGACAACCGCGCGGGTGCGAAGCCGCTGGTACGTGGGCTACCTGTGGCTGTTCGCTGTCTGGCAGCTGGTCCTGGTTCCTGCCGTGCTGCTGTGGCACGGGGCGACGGGGGCACTGGTCAGCGCACTTGCAAATGCCCTCGTGGTCATGGGGTTGTCTTTGTTCGCCGTACGACAGCCTGTGATTCCGCGCGGCTACGGCGGCCTGCACCTCAAAGTGGTGGGTGCCTGGGCGGCTGCCTACGTCTTGGCCCTCGTGCTCGGCTTCACGGTCTTCGTGAGCAGCGTCGCCTTCGCCGCCGTGGCTGCTCTCGTATGCGCGCTGCCGGCTTCCGCGGCGGCCTGGCGGGAAGCGCGCGCCGCATGATGCCGGAAGCCTCGGTCGGTGCAGGGCAGGCCCCTCACCCGCGACACGACCTCGCTCCTCTTCTGGCCTCGGCTGTGCGTCTGTCGATCGTCGCAGCTCTCGCTGCTGTGGAGAAGGCCGAGTTCGCCTACGTGCGGGATCTCGTGGAGATCACCGACTCCGCCTTGTCGAAACAGGTCTCGCGCCTGGAACAAGCGGACTGGGTGACAGTCGAGAAAGGGCAGGTCGGACGTCGGCCGCGGACCTGGCTGCGTCTGACCGAGGACGGAGCAGATGCTTACCGGCGCCACCTTGCCGCGCTGACGGCGATCGCGGGCCCACTGCAATAGAGCGGCATGGACAGGCGAGAACGGCTGGCCACGGTGTGAGCAGCCGTTCTCAGCCAGCTGGTCGGTTTCTCCTCGGTGTCGCCCGGATGCCTTCTACGATCCGACGCATGCTGGATCCCGAACTGGTGGAACGGATCACTGCACGGCGTGCGGAACTGGACGAACTCGAAGAACGGCTGGCCAAGCAGCTGGCGGAAGTACGGGCTGAGCGTGACGAACTCGCTGTCGCCGAACGTGTCCTTGAGCGGGTGAGTGAGCAGCTCGCCGACGAACGCGCCCAGGCTGTGCCGATACCTGGCCAGGTGGGCGGCCGGGCGGTGATGCTGATCCCGCACCGCGAGCCGGGCGCGGACGAAAGCATGCTCCCGCCGGACTACCAGCGCATCCTCGCCGCCGTGCGGCAGGCCGCCGGACCAGTCATGGCCCGCGGGGTCGGCGAAGTGGTGGGGGTGGACGTCAGCGTGCGGGCCAAGCTGGAACCACTACGCAGCAAGCTGGTCAGACTCGTCGATCGCGGCTGGCTCCGGAAACTGCCCGACGGTCGGTTCACCACCCGCCTGTGACCAGGAACGCCGCTACTCGGAACGGCTCGGCACAGGCGTAACCGGGGTGCCCCCGGCGGCCGTTGGAATTGTGTGAAGAATGTCAAAAAGCGCGCCGAGAACACCTGCTCGTTTGTCTACCAGTGTCGCCTGCCGCTGTCCACGCGCACCGTCAACCACCTCGCCGATCTACTGCGGCGCCATCTGAAGGCGATTCGGTCCCGGTGGCGGATCCTGCCACCGGGGAAGATCGCGGTGATCGTCCTGGCCGTACTGCGCCACGATCAGCGCCTGGCCGACATGGCCGGCGGCAACAACGTGTCCGAGTCCACCGTCCGCCGCTGGCGCGACGAGCTGATAGGACTGCTCGCCGCCCAGGCGCCGCGCCTGGACCGCGCCTTGAAGACGGTCGCCCGGCAGGGCGGGGAGGTGGTCCTGATCGACGGCACCCTCATCCGCACCCAACGTCGCACCGGAAGGCCGATCGGCGGAACTATTCCGGCAAGCACCACAGCCATGGCCTGCACTTCCTCGCCCTGACCGACGAGAGAGGCCGTCTGATCTGGATATCCGCCGCCCGGCCCGGCCGCACCCACGACAACACCGCCGCCCGCCACGACCACATCCTGGCCCACCTGCGCGCGGCCGGCCTCGGAGCGTTGGCCGACCTCGGCTTCCGCGGCCTGGACAACGACATCCGCGACCCCGTGATCGTCACCGGCTACGCCGCCAGCCGCACCCACAAGCTCACCCCGGGTCAGAAGGACGCCAACCGCGTCCTCGCCGTCGGACGTGCACCGGTCGAGCACGGCTTCGCCCACCTCAAGAACTGGCGGATCCTCGCCAAGCTCCGTTCCGATCCCGCCCGCGCCACCCGGCTTCTGCGCGCTCTGCTCGTCCTGACGAACCTCGAAGTCAACCGCTGACGGATGATCTTCTCCGCGGACTCCCGTCCACGACCAGCATGAGCACCCCGAGGACCGTTCACACCAGCCCTTTGACCTGCGACTTCAAGTTGGCGGAGGCTCACGGTGGTGCGCATCATGGCCCCGGTGCGGTGCGGTGCGGTGCGGTGCGGTGCGGTGCGGTGCGGTGCGGTGCGGTGCGGTGCGGTGCGGTGCGGTGCGGTGCGGTGCGGTGCTCGGCGGTGGAGTCCACCCGATGGGCGCGGTGCGCACCGTCGCCGTTCCCGGTGCGGACTACACGATGGAGAGGCGCACCGGGTGGGCACGATCCGGTGCGGGATGGGCATTGAGGGCCTGGCCCACTCCGACCGCCTCCAGCTGGCGCAGGACATCGGCGACGTCCTCGTGGTCCTCGGTGAGGACGTGGAACACGAACTCGATGACGGCGTGAGCGATGCCCTCCGCCGCCCCGGGGCCGGTCTGCTCCCAGATGCGCAGGGATTTCACCAGGACGCGCCCGACGGCTTCGAGGGCGAAGGCCGCGTCGCACGGCTCATCGTCGGCCAGAGCGGTGACGGGGACGACGATCCGCTCGAGGACGTCGACGAGTAGCTCGGCCATCCGCGGCTCGGCGCCGGCGAACTCGTCGGCGGCTTCGAATTCAACGGCCTGGACGGCGCGCAGGTAGCTGAACGCGCTGATCGCCGCGTGCGGGGTCATCGGGGCGAACGGCGCGGTGGTGTCGGGCATGTCGGCTCCTTATGTACGGGCCGCCTCGCTGTTCGCGGCGGCCTCGAAACCGAGCATCGGTTCGGGGCCCTGTGGACAGAGTCCGGTGCCGGAGGGGGAGAAGTCTCCGCCCCGGATCGGCTCCAGGAGCGCGGCGCCGACGGGGCGGCGTGACGGAAGAGTGAGGGCAGGCACGGCTGAGCGGTTGGCCGCGCGGTGTGGTGTCGGCCACGGACAAATCGTCCCGGTCTAGGGGTAGTCAAGGCGAAAACGGACACCCGTCGTCGGTGATGGTCAGACCGCGGTCAAGGGGTGGCTTCGCACGGTGGCCCCGGCCCGCGCGCACTTCAGCGTGTGGGCCGGACCTGTCACCGATCCGGCTGCGACTGCCGGAGAACTGCGAGGATCCGATGACCACCGACCCCACCCGCACACTCCGCTGGCTGCGGCTGGCACAGCTGCGACGGCGGGCCCCGCTGTGAGCCCTGCGGCGAGCCCCGCTCCCAGCCCCGCAGCCGTCGGCCGCCGCCTGAGCGTTGTGGCTGATCAGGCCCCGGATTCGCCTGCCCCGGCCGGTTGCAACTCCTCTTCTCCCAGTACTGATGTACCTGGAGAAGCGTCCCGGGCCCGGAAGGCGGTGGCGAAGGCCGGCGCGGACATCCGCGGCGAGGTTTTGCTGACCCTCGCCCAGCTGCGCTTGGCCACCCCCCGCCAGCTGCAGGAGCTCCTGCTGCCGCACCAGCAGGGCACCGACCATGTACGCCGGGCGCTGCGCAACCTCCAGGACGAATCCCCGGCTCTGGTCGGCCGGACCCACCGCGCCCAGCAGAGCTACTGGTACTGCACGCCAGCGGGTCTCGCTGAAGCCGCGGCTTCCGGGGAACTCGCGCCGACGGTCGGCCGGACCACGGGCAGACGCGCGGCCAGCAAGACCGGCCTGCGCGAGCACGGCCTCGCCCTGGTCGACATCGTCGTCGCCTTCCACCAAGCGCAGGTAGCCGACCACGCGGACTGGCAGGTGGAAGTCGCCCACCCCACCCCGGCCGGGAACCTGATCCCCGACGGCGTGGTGCTCCTGGCGAGCGGCTCCAGCGCGTTCGTGGAGATCGACCGCACGATGTCCTACGCCCGCCTGGTCGCCAAACTGGAGCGCTACGACGCCTACCGCAACGCCCCGGCATCCGGCCGCGGCAACGCCGCCCGCGCACCGCGCTCCCACTGGCAGGAGACCTACGCCGGCCCGTCCCTGGAGCGGCCGTTCCCGTCGGTGCTGTTCGTCTTCGCCCCGGCCCCACGCCGCGCGGCGCCGGCCACGAGGGAGGCCGCCTTCCACGAGCGGGCCCGCCGGGTGGGGAGCGTGAACTACCGGCTCACCGTGGCGACCACGACCCTGCCCATCCTGACCCGCGACAGAGCCGACGGGCCTGTGTGGCGGGTCGTCGGGAACGGCCACGGCGAGGAACGCCGCGCCCTGGCCGCACTGCCGAAGGCACGGTGAGGCCAGGCCCTGCGAGCTGAGGGCAAGCCCCAGGCGAGCCTGGGCAAGTCACCCGTGAGGGCGGCTTGCCCACCCCGGCCGGAGGCGCTCCGGCCAGGCGGCGTCGGTCACGGCCCCCTGGGCTTCCCGGCGAGCCGCGGCTGGCCGATGCCGGGTTGACCTGTGACAGCGAAGTTGGACGGATTGCCACCGAAGTTGGACCAACGCTGTTTAGCGACGAGAAAGTTGGACCGATTGGGGTGTGTGCATGCTCGGTGCGGGTGCCTCGCTGGGGTGCTTCGCGGGGTTTTGGTATGTGATCGTGTGGCTGGCTTCTACCGTCGCAGGTGACGAGCCCGCCGAGGTGCGCGGGCGTTGAGGCGAGAGTGGGCGGAAGCGGTGCCGTCGTTGATGGCCGCGTTGCAGGCCAGAGCAGACAAGGCCCAGATGTGGGCCGGGCGGGACGGTGGCTGCGGGCCCACCGGATTTCCGGGCGGTCAGGCCGTCATGCTAACTAGGATTGACCCATGACTAGTCGACGTCAGCTGATACTTCGCCTGTCACTGCCCCTGCCCCTGCTGTTGGCGTCCACGCTCTCCCTGGCGGCCTGCAGCTCGACGCCCTCCAAGGCGACGGTGGCGGCGCGCGAGTTTGCCAAGTCCGCCTGCGCCTCCCTGCAGCAGCTGACCGACCAACTCGCCCGCCCCCGGCCGTCAAATCTGACCGACCCCTACTACCAGGCCGCCGAGCAGTACCTGAACACGGCGACCAACCGCGCCGCCGACGCGGCTCAACAGGACCACGGCTACCAGGAGTTCGCCGACACCCTGCACCGGGCGGCCGAGACCTGGCAGGTCACCTTCACGCTGGACGAGGCCGAGCCGCTGATCCAGCAGGCGCGGAAGGAGAAGTGCTGACGCTCTCGACGTGAACCTAGTCGGGTGCAGATCTTCTGGGTGTGCCTGTTCGTCCTGGCTGACCTGCCGTTGCCCCTTCGAGCCCCTCAGGCGGAACCCCTGGTGCTCGGATCACTCCTTCGAGCAGGAGTTCACCAGAGGCTGTGACCAGCGGGAATGTGCGGCATGCGGAACCTCCACGGCCCACCTCGAGCCGTCCCGCGCCCGCCAGTGGTGCTCGGGCACGTGCCGGCAAAGAGCGGTCCTCCGGCGAGCCGGACTCCGGGATCGCGCAGCTCAAGCCCCTGCCGGTCCAGCTTCGCTGTCACCAACCATGCAGTGATCCATCTTCGCTGGCGTAAACAGCCGTCCGTCCAACTTCGATGACAAGTGGTCCAGCTTCGCTGTCACAGGTCACGGGTGACCGATGACCGGTCACCGCCTCGGTCGGGAGTTGCACGGGTCGGTCACGGCGCTGACGTGCTGTTTGACCGATTGCCGGGGACGGATCGGTCACGGCAGGCCCGCCGACCGGTCACGCGTTCTGCTGGGCAAGCCCTTGGCGCGGAGGGCTTGCCCAGCGTTCGGATCGCGTGGCGGGATGATTCCCGAGGTCGTGGCGTCACCGTCTGGGACGCGCCGGCCCGGAGCCGGCCGACGCCACCTCGCCAGCCGTAGACCAGATTCATGAGCGAAGACAAGCAGGAGAATCCGTCCGGACCTGAGTTCCACGATCCCAGCGCCATGTGGCGCGCACTGACCCGACTTCACGCATCCCACCCCGAAGCGCCCGACCGCTCTCTTCCCTTTCTGAGGCCGGAGGCGCTGCTGTCTCTCACACGGCCGGAACTCCTCTGGAGGGTGCGGGTGGAGCTGGCAGGCGGGGAGACCATGGCCGACCTGCACGACCTGGTAGCGGATTTGGTGCCTGCCCTGGATACGGACGACAGGCGTGCTCTTCCCGGGGAGACGTTGGAAATCGTGGTGGGCACGCGTCACGAACTCGTCCTGCACCCGGCCCACGTTCACGGGCTCACCCAGCTCCTGCGCCAGGCCGTCGGCACCATCGGGGCCCGCAGAACGGCCGGGGGCGGCCAGTGCTTCCACTGCGCCAGCACCGGCCGTGCCCACCCGCTGTGGGAGCCGGCCGCCAGCCAATCCTGAGCGCCTGGGCAGGCCCAAGGTGACCCTGGGCAAGCCCTTCGCGAGGGCGGCTTGCCCAGGGCCTGTGGTCATGGGCTCCCGTCCCGGGCGCAGGACGTCGGCGTAGATCCGGGCCCGGACACCGGGCTCGCCGGGATCCCGGCGTACGGGGGCGATGCCTGAGGTTGCCCAGCGCTCTTCCAGCGTGACCATGACGGCTCGGACGGTGTCCTCGTCCCCGCCGGTGATGTCCAGCACCACCAGGCCGGGCTCCGCGATGTGCTGCTCGTCGATCGGCTTCACGACCGCTGCGACGGCGGTGGAACCGGGGCGGTTCGCCGGCGGCTTCGGCTCCACTCGCACGAGGGAGTGGAATCTGGCTCCGGCCGCGGGCATCGTCCGGTAGGACGCTCTCGTGCTGTCGGGGTGCGGCCCCCGTCGCGGCTCCTGTGGCCAGGGCCGCACCCCGTACTACTGAACGTACCTCGCGGCCGGAGACGCCAGTGCGGCTGTCCGCGAGCTGCTGCCTTCGGCGTGCGTCACCCGTTCGCGCGCGGCCGGGTGCCGGTGGGGAGTGACGGGAACAGGCCGGGCGCATGGCTGCCAAGCTGATCGTCTACCCGCCCGACGAGCAGGGCTGGCGCCGGGTGCGCTACGACGGCGTCGCCATCGGCGTCGCGCACCGCCCGTCCGACATCCGGGTCTTCCTCGCCGACGCCGGGCTGGAGAACGCCGAGGACGTCGACCTCACCGACCCCGACTTCGTGGAATGGCGCGGCGCAGGCCCCGAGGCGTGGGACCCCTCCGCCTGAAGCACCCTCCACACCGGCGGAAATGCTCCTCCGTGCCGAGCCGCAGCGACGCCAGGGCGGTGCTAGACGCGGGGCAGCCAGCCGTCGGCGAAGTCGGATCGCTCCCGTGCGCGCTGCGCCTTCTCCTCGAGGAGTCGGCGGAAGCCTGCCAGGGCGTAGCGTTCCCCGGTGCCCGCTCGGGGCCCGGGGATGCCGGCCACGGTGGCCATGCACTGCTGGGGCTGGGGCTGCCAGCCGGTGACCAGCACCCGTAGGCGCATGCGCTCGGCGCGCCGGTGCAGGTTCAGGAGGTGGAGCAGGCCGTCGACGTCCATGGCCGCAACAGCGTGCAGGTCCACCAGGAGATCTCGCTCGTCCATGGTCGCGTGGTCCAGCGCGCGCTGGAGGACTTCTCCCGCACCCTCGTCGAGCTCCCCGGTGGCGCTGATCAGAATCGAGCTGCCACAGTGCCGGACGTCCACGTTGATCAATTTCTGCTCCCGTCACCCGAAGGCTCAGGACCTACGGGGCCCCATCGTGGCCCGTACGGCTTGGGGCTGGTGTGCGGCGCGCTGAGGCGCGCGTAGAGGCCGGGACCGGGGTTGCACCGGGAGGAGGCTGGACCGTTGCTTGGAGGGTTGCTTTCAGCGGGGGACCGAGGGTGTGACCGGAGGTGAGACCCTCCTAAATCGGACATGGTCTGTTCTTGCAGATCAGACCCGGTGGGCAAGCCCCCTGGCGAGGAGGACACCTCTAATTCGTTAGTAATTAGAGGTTCTGGATCTCTGAGGGGCCGGGGTGGCGTTGTCCAGCCCAGGGCAGGACGTGTGTGGTCCGGTCGGTGCCGTGGTGACCCCTACGACACCTCCGACCGTGCGAGGTCTTTGAAAAGACTGGTGGCGCTGGGCGCCGGCCGGTCCTCGCACGTTCTGCCCCCGCGGGCCCGTCGGGTTCGGGATCCTCGATGGATGAGCTGCCGCACGGTGACGCGTTTCTCCTCACGAGCTTCGAGCTCTGGACACGGCGTGCGCCCGTGCGGTTTGGCGGTGCCGCGCACGGCTGATGAGGTGGCGGACCACAGAGTCCTGGAATTAGTGCGCCGTGCGGCCCCGCGTGCTCGTCTTCGAGAACGGCACCGGCGAAGGGGCGGGATCCATGGACATGTTCTGCGGGATCGACTGGGCGGAGGGACACCACGACGTCGCGCTGGTCGATGACACCGGCAGGCTGCTGGCCAAGTGCCGGATCAACGACGACCTGGACGGCTACCGGCTGCTGCTCGACCTGCTGGCGGAACACGGCGACACTGCGGAGACGCCGATCCCGGTGGCCATCGAGACCAGCCGCGGCCTGCTCGTCGCCACGTTGCGGCAGGGCCCCCGGAAGATCTACGCCGTCAACCCCATGGCCGCCTCCCGCTACCGAGACAGGCACGGGGTCAGCCGTAAGAAGTCCGACCCCGGCGACGCCCTGGTCCTGGCGAACATCATCCGCACCGACGCACCGATGCACCGGCCGCTGCCCGCCGACACCGACCTGGCCCAAGCGGTCGCTGTCCTGGCCCGCGCACAGCAGGACGCGGTCTGGAACCGCCAGCAGGTCGCCAATCAGCTCCGGTCCCTACTGAGGGAGTACTTCCCGGCGATGATCGAGGCGTTCAGGGACAAGCCGGGAACCCTGACCCGCCCTGATGCCCGCCGCATCCTGGCCATTGCGCCCACACCTGCCCTGGCCGCCAAGCTGCAGATGTGGAGGCTGACCGCCATGCTCCGGCGGGCCGGCCGCCGCCGGGGCATCGAGACGGACGCGGAACGAATCCAGCAGCTTTTCCGCGAGGAGGCCCCGCGGCAGCTGCCCCTTGTCGAGGACGCCATGGGCAAGCAGGCACTGGCCCTGCTGCTGCAGCTGGACGCGGCCTGCGAGGCGGTCGATGCCCTGGCGCGGGCTACCGAGGAGGCCTTTCGGGCACACCCTGACGCGGCGATCATGCTGAGCTTCCCCGGGATCGGCCCCCAGGTCGGTGCCCGCATTCTGGGCGAGATCGGCGACGACCGGACCCGGTTCGCCACGGCTGGAGGGCTGAAGGCGTACGCCGGCTCGGCTCCGATCACGCGTGCCTCTGGCAAGCGCCGCTACGTTGGACGTCGGTTCGTGAAGAACAACCGGCTCAACCACGTCGGTCACCTGTGGGCCTTCGCCTCCCTCAGCGGTTCAAGCGGTGCGGACGCCCACTACCGACGCCGCCGAGCAGGAGGGGACTGGCACATGCAGGCTCTGCGGCACCTGTTCAACCGGATGCTCGGCCAACTCCATCACTGCCTCTTGGCGCGGGTCCCGTTCAATGAAGCGATCGCCTTCCCCGCAGAGCCCCAGCCAGCAGGAACAGCCACTGCGTGAACGGGACGGGGCAGCTTGTTCAGGGGCGGTGGGGGAGACGATCATTCGGTCATGAGACCCGAAGTGCAGACGTTCGTTGCCGACGGACCGCTTCCCGACTGGGACGCGAGCGAGGAAGAGATCGACCGGCGTGAACGCCAGCTGGCGGCGATCTCCCGCCCTGTCACGTCCGAAGAGGCCGCTGCCCTGGCCACCTGCTTCGGCCCCGACGACTGCTACGGCGTCGCCTGGGCGCTCGTGCACCTGATCGAGACGGCTCCCAGTCCGGTGCCACAGTGGGAGGATCCGGGTCCGGAAGCCGGAGACTGGGCCGAGGTTCTGCGGGCGCGATGGGGCGGCGGCTTGACGCCTTAACTGCATGAGGTGTCTTTCCTCGCGATAGCCGAGGGAAGAGGTCTGCTTCGAGTTGGGGGCCAGCGGCGACGCGACGGGTACATGTACTGACTGGCGCCACGTAGGCGACCCGTTGTTGCGCGAGCGCCTTGCAGCAGGGTGCCGTGCCGCATCCTTCCGGGACCCTCGCTGCCCAGGCCGCAGGGCTATCTGGTGACTGCTTGTGGCGTCCGTGTGCTGCTGTGTGTCGGCGGGAATGCAGGGTCGGCGAAACGGTTCACTACAGTGCCGCCCGCCGAGAGGAACCCGCCCATGAGCACCCCAGCACCCCGCCCCTCGGTCGCGACCTGGGCTCCTTCCCAGTCCGGACCGTGCGTGCGCTGGCTTGTTGACTGCACTGACGGTGTTCACGCCCCGGCGCCGTGATTCGGAGTAGGGCGGCGGTCAGACCCTGACCGCCCGTTCTCGATGACGAGGGCCAACCCGCTCGCGCCAGGCGTTCGGGGCCCAGGAAGCGGATATCGCCGCGTCGGAACGCCGAGGATCGATAGGGGGACGAACTGCGCCTGACTATGGGACAGTTCATGATGTCGTGCCACCGACTGCCGGGGGGAAGGGCGGAATATGGCGCACGAAGAGAAGGACATGCTGACGGCTCGCGAGGTGAGCTACTTGTGGCCGGGCGTCCGTACTCACTCGGTGCATGTGAATGCGCTGGCCCATGGGGTGCGGATGGGAACGGAGAGCTGGCTGACCACTACGGGGTACGCCCACAAGGAGTGGTATAACGCCGACGACGTGCGCCGAGTGGCCCCGCAGGTAGCAGCCGAGCCACTCAAGGGGCCGTCCCAGGTTCCGTGCTGTCTGGTGCTGATCGTTCTGGCAGCGGCACCGCTCGTGTGGCTGGCGATACAAATAGAAAGCGCAGGCGGGTGGTGAAGGTCAAGTGTGTGGCTGCGCGGCCGGCCAGCCGCGAGATGCTGGGGTGTCAACTGCATCATCTCTGGCTCGTTGGGCAGGGCGCTTCCGAGCCTCAAGGAGAGGCCGATCAGATGCCTACACGCTCGGGTACGGCGTCCGCACGTCCGTAGCCGAGCACCTGGGTGAGGACTTGTCGAAACGTGAAGGTCTTCGGCCGGCGCTTCGATGACGGCCTCGATCTCGCTGTCGGTGCAGAGAAGCCATCGAACATGCTGCCGATATGGGGTCGGTGGGAATCCGCTCTGCCAGGAGTGCCGGGCCCGGCTTGTGGAGTCACAGCAGAAGCCGGCCCACCCCGGAGCCTGACTCGGCAGGGCTCTCTGGCCCTATCCACGCGCCATACATGCCTGGCCGGGGGAGGCTGTCGGGTGCCAGGCCCGGAGCGCCGGTAAGGAGGCCATCCCGAGTGGTTCTCACCCCGCCCTTCGAGCCGATGCTCGCCCAGGCCGCCGAGTACGTCCCCGGCTCCGGCGTCCTGGCGAGCGGCTTCGTGGCGGAGCAGAAGTTCGACGGCCACCGCGCGATCCTCTTCACCCCCGCCAGTTCGGGCGGCCGGCTGCTCCTGCAGACCCGGCGCGGCTCCCTGGTTCAGGATCGGTTCCCCGACTTGGTCTCGGCCGCTGAGCAGCTGCCTGAGGGTCTGGTCCTCGATGGCGAGCTCGTCGTCTGGGACACCGCAGCCGGCCGACTGTCTTTCGAAGCCCTCCAGCGCCGGGCTGCCGCCTGCGGCCGCACCGCTACCGCGCTCGCCGTGAAGACCCCGGCGTTCTTCATCGCCTTCGACGCCTTGCAGATCGACGGCATCGAGCTGCTGGCGCTGGCCTACGCCGAGCGCCGCCGACGCCTGGAGGTCCTCTTCGCGGCTCGCGCACTGACCGCCCCGTGGACCCTGTGCCCGATGACCACCGACCCGGACAAGGCCAGGGAGTGGCTGGAGGACTGGACGGACGTCTCCGGCGTCGAGGGCCTGGTCGTCAAAGCCCTCAACCAGCGCTACCGGCCCGGAACCCGTGGCCACGCCTGGACCAAGATCCGCCGCCGCAACACCACCGAAGCGATCATCGGCGCCATCACCGGCACCCTCACCCGCCCCCAACTCCTCATCCTCGGCCGTCACGACCTCACCGGACGCCTCCGCCCCATCGGCCGCACGGTCCCGCTGCGCCCCGACGCCGCCCGCCAGCTCGCCGAGCACCTGACCCCCGCCAGCTCCGGCCACCCCTGGACCGGCGCGAAGTTCTCCTCGGCATGGGGCACCCGCGACGTCCTCGACACCACCTTCGTCCAGCCCGGCCTCGTCGCAGAGATCAGCGCCGACACCTCCATCGACCGGGGCGGCGTCTACCGGCATCCGATCCGCTACGTACGCCTGCGCCTGGACGCGTCCGTCGATGACGTGCCCCGCTTCGGCGAGGGCCCGAGGGACGCCGCAGGGTGACTTCCGATGTCAGGTCAGCTAAGTCCCGCCCTATCACCCGCGAGCACATCCTTTCGGGCTAATCAGCTCCGGTAGGGCGCACCGGCTGGTTCTGTCCCTGGCAGCATCCGGGCCGAAGTTGTCGACAGGTAGAGGGCGCGCGGCATGAAGCAGACACTCAACGAACGGCAGCTGGAGGTGCTGGAGTGGGTCGGAAAGGGATGCCCCGAGGGGGCCTCCGCCACCTACAAGGCCAGCTGTCAGGCTCTGCAGAACCGTCGGCTGGTCAAAGTGGCCAGGCGGGGTGGGGTGTGGAATGCGGTGCTGACTGACGCAGGGCGCCATTACCTGGCGCATGGCACCTACCCGGCGCCGAAGGCCCCGGTGCGAGCGCTTCCCATCCCCCGGCTGCCCAAAGCCACTGCCCCACGTTCGTCGTCCGGTGTTCCGCAGCAGCCGCGTAAGACGTACACCGACCAGCTCCTGGAGGAGCTGGAGGCAGCTGGCGGCAGGATTCTGAAGTCGGGTCCCGACGCCGATGCCTGGTGGAGCCGTGCCGCCTCGGCGAGTAGATCCGGACGGATCCCGAAGACCATGGAGCTGCACTGGCAGCGGCTCCGTGAGGGCCTCGAGATCAAGCTCGTGGACATTCCCGCGTGGCGCCTGGCCGTCCTGGAACCGGTAGCCGTGCCAGCACGGCTGACCCGCCCGCATGCTGTCGTCCAGGCGATGCAGAAGGCGAAACAACCGCTCGGGCTGACACGTCCGGTCCAGCAACGCGCTCTACGGATCGTGCACGCGCTCCTCACCGCCGTCGAACGCAACGGCCATACCTGTGCCGCCGGCACCGTGGGGGCGGGACCGCGGCACAACCGACGTCTTCCGTATGATCCGCACTTCACGATCAAAGCCCAGGGGCAGACGGTCGAATTCCGAGTGGTGCAGGAGAAGGACCGAAGCGAGCACGTTGCGACGGACAAGGAGCTCGCGGAAGCCAAGGAGTCCTCCTGGGTCAGGATCCCCCGGTACGACTACACACCCTCCGATCGGCTGCGGTTCGACCTCAGCGGCGGCCATTCGCATCATGGGTCCGAGTGGGTCGACAGCATGGAGCGTCTCCTGGAGGAGCAGCTCTCAGAGATCGTCCACGAGATCGGACTGCGCGGTGAGGCGGCCGAGCGTAAGCGCCTGGCCGATCTTGAGCAGGCACGACAGAAGCACTTGCGCTGGGAAGCCGCGATGGCCGAGGCCCGCGACCAGTACGCCGAGGACTACCGCGCCCGACAGCTGGAATCGCAGGAGGCTGCTTGGCGCCGCGCGACACGCCTGGGCGACTATCTGGAAGCCGCCCGCGCGCACGTGGCGACGCTTCCGCCTGGACCGGAAAGAACGGCGGCTGAAGAGTGGATGCTGTGGGCCACGGAACACGTGGCGCGCGCCCATCCGATGTTTCGGCAGCTTCGGTTCCCAGAAATCCCCGAACCCCGCGCCGACGATCTGAAGCCGTTCCTCCGCGGCTGGAGCCCGTACGGCGCCTACTACTGACTCGGATCGACGGCTTGAGGGTGCGGGAGTGCCTGGGATCCCCAGAAGCTGCGGGGTCGGTGCGGGTCGCATCGCCATCCGGCTGCGTAGAAGCGGGCGGGCTGGCCGCATGTCGGGTTGCCGGTCTCGCACGCACCGCGGTGCAGGGAAGAAGCAGCCTGCGGTGTTGCAGGGGCCGCAGGGGCAGGGGCATCGTCATGGACCTGCGGATCGGGAGCCGACTCCGTCCTGGGTGCCGGGATCAGCTTGTCGATCGTGATGGAGAGTTCCACGCTGGCAATGCCGCGCGGCTTCAGCGGGGCGCTGGGCTTCCAGGTGTCCTCGCCGAACCGGCAGGTCGTGTCCGCTTCCCTGCCCGAGTAGTGGATCTCGTCGTCCAGCATGTCTTCGGTGAGGTCCGGGCTGTCCACGCTGCGGTAGTCGGCCCACTTGTTCCGGTCCTTGAGGGGGACCCACAGGTGGCTGCCCGCGCGGGAGTCCTTGCGGGAGGGCACGAAGAGCGGTGCGATGTGACCGATGGCCGCGCCGATCAGCGTGCGGCCGACGGTGACGCTGGCAACGTCGCCGTCGTGGCTGGTCCACCCGGAAGCCTCGTCGTCCATGCGGCGCGGGGTGTCCCACTGCAGGTGCACCTTGCCGCACCCTGTCTTGGCCTTGCCGTCCGGGCAGGGGCGCTGGGCGGCGGCGACGCAGTGCCATTCAGCAAGGACGCGGTATCCGCCGACCAGGGCCAGGTCGGCGGCGTTGCTGATTTCTCGCCACGTGACCTGGTTGGTCAGCATCCAGTTAGACCGGTCGACCAGATGGAATGTGTCGTCGTGAGTGATCCAGTTCGGACTGAGTCCAGCCGCGGCGTGGGCCTTCGACCGGCGCAGCACACGGCCGGCGCTCGCGTTGTAGTACTGCGCCTCACAACCCAGATCCAGGCCCCCGTCCCCGACGATGGTCACGTCAGGACGTGAGGACCGCAGCTTGGTGGTCTTCTCCACACGGAACTCGAGCCCGGCTGCTTGTGCGGTACGGGCCAGGAAATCCTTCATGGCCTTGTGCCGGTCACTCTCCTCCGCCGTCATCTCATGAACTGTGGGAAGGTGCACCGCGCGCAGCCGAAGAGCACCGTCGGGACCACGGTGCTTACGTATGTACATGTAGGGGCTCTTCACCCCGCTCAATTCCGCCTTGCAGCGGCGCCCCTTGCTGCTCTCCACACAGACGAGCAGCTCACGGTCCCGCTCCGCTGCGGGTAGGAGCAGCTGGGTGACCACCTCCGGCACGCTGAGCAAGCTCCCGTTCGGCAGGCCGAGGTCATCCTTGTCAAGTTCGAGAACAGTGCCCAATCCAGAATGCCAAACGCCATTCGCCACAGATGTCTCCCACCCGGTAGCAATGCGAAGAAGGCCGCGCTTTCAAGGTACGACGCCTCACTGACACGGGATAGAGGTCATAGCGAGCAGCGACCGAGCCGCGTGCGCGGAACTCGGCGACGGTCCCACCAGTAGGGGCCGCCGCAGTGGAGGCCCGCATGCCGTCGGCATTGAAACTCAGTGATCTCCAGGCTGCAGATCGCAGAGGCCGGACCTTGCGTTGCACCAGGCTGTCGGTGCTGATTGCCTGTGAGTTGCCTCTTCAGGGTGACCGGCGCGCCGATGGGCTGGTTCGGAAGATGGTGGGGTGTACCGTCCAAGTTCAATCGGCTGGTGAGCCGTGCCGCTGAGACGCCCAGCCTCCGATCGCGTCTTACAAGCGGTGAAGGAGCGCCTGTCTTCGCACGCCTTGCACACAGCGATGCCGGCACGGGCTGGTGGCCGGCAGGACAGGGTCTGAGCACCCATGCGACACAGCCAGAGCAGCAGGCAGGCCGAGCGACGGTGCCTGTACACCGCCGAGAGCTATCAGCAGGCTCTTGAGGCCCAGCAGTCTGACCGCACACTCATCCCGGCGGCTGTCGGACCCCAGCAGCACTACGAAGCCCGCCTGTTCGAGGCCGTCGTTGACTCCGCGCGCGACTTCACCGAGCGCCCCTTCGGCATCTGCTCTGTGCGGCCTGGGAAGGCATCCGTCACCCTTCGACTCGAGAGCGCTGAGCGGGCAACCGACCTTCTCCGCTTGGTTCTCCCCTCTTACAGCGACGAAGACGGCCGCCAGGGGCTTGCTGGCTCGCGGATCCGACAACGCACTCGCCGTGGGATCGAGATTGCTGGAGTCCATGGGCAGGCGTCGGTGTGGCTGACTGGGCTGTCATCCGCTGAGTGGACCCGTGCGGAGGCGGACATCGCAGAAGAGTGCTCCGAAACCGGCTACCGCCCACTCTGGCAGGAGCCCTCTTGGACGGCCGAAGCGGAACGGGCCATCGATCTGGATCCGGCCGACGCGGAGAGAAACAGGCGCTGGGATGCCTACGTGAACCACGGGGCCTGGTGCGCGAGCGGCCTGCTGCGCCGCGTTGCTCTGTTCCACACGGTGACCACGGCAGACCTGGTCACTTGCATGAGGGCTGCGCCGTGCATCATCGGATATCCAGGACTAGGGCCGGTTCGGTGGGCGTTTGAGCTCGACCGCCGTCCCGGCCTCCCCGACAGTCAGCAGACGCTCATCACGGCGCTCACCGATCCCGACTTCGGGCTTCCGCTCCGCAGGGTGCCGTTCCACATCCCCTTCTACGACAACCTGCCCCACTATGCGCGGATCGGCGATGAGGCCGACACTGCCCTGATTGAGCTGCGCTCCAGCGAGATCGCTTACCGATCCCTGGAGGGACGGCCGCCGTGGGGAGATCCTGTCCGGTTCGCTGAGATGGGCCGGGCGATCAGGCGTCGCGTGGACAAAGTCCTCGACTCCCGGCCGACCATGGGCTAGGGACGCCCGGCTGGTCGACGATCGGCATCCCCGTCTTTACGGGCCGATCGAGTGGGTGCCGATCCGGCGCCACACGATGTGGTGGCCGTGGTGCAGCTCCCGTCTCGAAGGTGGGCACGGTGGTCTCCTCCGGGCAGCACGACGAAGCCCCCGGCGGGTGCCGGGGGCTGCTGTAGGCGGTGCTCGTTGGTGGTGTTCGTTCCGTGGTGCTGAATGCTGCTCAGTGGTGTCCGGTGCGGCCGGAGGTTGCACCCGCCGACGGTCGTGCCCAGCGAGGTGAAGAGTTCGTCTGTATGACCGGCGCCAGTTGCGCAGACTTACCTTGCATCTTCGGCGACGGACCGCGCCGCCGATCGCCGTTTCAGCTCGCGAACCCCAGCCGTATTGTCCTGTCGCGGCGCAGTTTGGTCAGCCTCACGGGGATGTAAGCGAGGGATGAGTGCCATCGGAGAGTGACGCCGCCTCGGCCGTACCCATCGCGGCCGAGGCACGTCACGCGACTACGACTCCCGGACGAACTCGAAAGTCCAGCTGTGGTCCCCGTTGGAACTGGACGTCAGCTCCAGGATGGGCGGGAACACCGGGATCGGGGCGGATCCGATCGTCAGGGACGGTCCCCCCACATCGGCAGCAACGATGGTGAAGGTTTTCGGCCCCGCACCTTGGGTGATCTTCCACTCGATGGGAGGGAAGTCACTCACCCGCAGGATCACCCTCGCGCCTTCCCTCGGGTCCCCGTCGTGGCACACGAACGGGACGGGCCAGTAGGGGGTCGGCTCAGCGATGGAGTAGTTGTCCCCGCTGGTGCACCGCACCGCAAACTCCTGCCGTGCACCATGTTGGGCAGGCAGAAGGGTGACGGTCCTCTCGTCCGTCGAGGTGAGGCGTGTCTCGTCGTCGAGGCGGATGCGGTAGATGCCGTTGGGCAGGGCTCCCATAGGTGACTCCTTCGCCTGATGCGTGCCGCATGTGCGACCGACCCTACTGATCGTCAGCTTCCTGCAGCGGCAGGCGTGCCGACAGAGATCACTTCGGCCAGTGGCTTGAACCGCACTGCGCCGTGGATGCGCGGCCCCGCACCCCTCCGCCGCCCGGCATGACGTCCTTGTCCCTTCCCGTTCGAAGATCCACCGTTGACCGAGTAAGACCCAGACCAGCCACGGTGAGATGTCAACTTGCCTGAGAACGGCAGACCTAACCGATACCGGACACGAGGCAAGATCCAACTGGAATGTGCGGTGTTCGATGCAAGGTGAAGTTGGAATGTGCAAGGTCCACCTGCACAGGACAAGTGGTGCTGGACGGTGTTGTCCGGGCTGTGGTGTGAGGACTGCCGGAGAGCGATGACACTCGCGTCCGGCCCGGGGCCGCTTCCCGCCTGGCGGGCACTCGGGAAGAAAGTTCGGCCGTTCCTCCCGTCTGGCGGGACGTCCCGCTGATCGGCCTTTTCTTGCAGGTCAGAGCCGTGTGCTGTGGTCTCCATGACAGCGGATATCAGGGTCATCAAGGCCGGTCAGATGTACCGCTACTACCTGCGCCAGACCGTCGTCGGCGACGGCCTCCGCCCTGCGCGCACGCCGCTGCGCGAGGCCCAGGAGCAGGCCGGTGTCCCGGCCGGGCGATGGATGGGCCGCGGCCTGGCCGTGCTCGGACTCGCGCCGGGTGAGGAGGTCACCGAGGCGCAGCTGCGGAACCTCTTCGGCGAGCGGGGCCGGCGCCCGTACGCGGACCGGATCGAGGCCGACCTCCTCGCCCAGGGCGCCTCCCCGAAGAAGGCGTTCAAAGCTGGCGCACTCGGACGCCGGGTGATGGTGACCGGTGTCGACTTCGTCTTCCGGCCGCAGCCGACGATCTACCTCCTGTGGGCGCTGGGGGATGAGGAGACCCGGCAGGTGATCGAGGCCGCGCACGAGCGCGCGATCGAGCGGGTGCTGGAGTGGATCGAGGACGAGGTCGCGGTGATCCGCTACGGCAAGGACGGCGTCTACCGGGTCCGGCCGCCCGGCGGTCTGGTTGCCGCCCGCTTCCGCCACTACGAGGCGCGCTCCGGGATGCCCTTGCTGCATGACCATCTGCTGCTGTCCGTGAAGGGGCAGCGCCTGGACGGGAAGTGGGGCTCGATCCACACCCTGGCCCTGCACGAGAACACCGTGGCCGCCTCCGCGCTCTACAACGAGCTCGTGGCCGCTGAGGTCTGCGAGGCGCTGGGGCTGGCGACCGAGCCGCGCACCGTCACCCCGGGGCGCCGGCCCGTGATGGAGATTGCCGGGGTGCCGCACGAGCTGATCCGCTGGACCTCCCGGCGCAGCGACCAGATCGCCGCCTGCCTGGCCGAGCTGGAGCACGAGTACGTCACCGCCGTCAAAGACGACGGCACCCTGAAGTTCCTGCCCGTGGTCTCCGAGACCGCCCGCGCCAAGCTGAACCAGATCGCCGCCCGCAAGACCCGCCCGCCCAAGCAGAAGACCGGGCCGCTCGCACAGCTGCGCGTCTGGTGGAAGACGAGCGCGATCCTCACCTCCGGTGTCGCCACCGACGTCATCAACTCCCTCCTCGAGTACGCCCGCGCCGCAGCCGCGGCGATCCGGGCCCGGGTCGCCACCGTGGTCGACGTCTCCCTGGCGGCCGTCGACGTCGCCGCGACCGTGTTCGTGATGAACGACGGCGGCCGCTTCCACCGCCGACACCTGCTCGCCGAAGCCCGCCGCCACCTCGCCCTCGTCCTACGCGGCCGCCGCCGCGAGCGGGGCCTGGACGACCGGATCGTGGCCACCGCCATCTCCACCCACTGCCTGGACATCAGCGAGCCGAAGACCACGATCGGCCTGCTGTCGGACTACCGCCTCTACACCGCCCGGTGGTCCCTGTCCGACCTCCCCGCCCGCCGCCGCCCACCCACCGTGCCCGATCCGGACCGGCAGCCCCCGGCCGATCCCGGCGAGCCGGCTGCGCCCCGACCGCCGGCCCAGGAGGCGGGGGAGTGGGAGATACCCCGTGTTCCGTTGCAGTACGAGCGGGCTGTCCTCGCCGGTGTGGTGGTGCGAGAGAAGCTGCGCACCGCCACCGCCACCACCGCCACCGCCACCGCCACCGCCGTGCGGGGCCGGGCGTACGACGTCGCCCGACACCAGCAGGCGGCGATGCCTGAGCAGCTGCTCGGGCCCGCGGCCGCCGACCCCGAGGACGACGACCAGGAGCCGGAGACCGGACCCCGGGAGGCGATCGACATGACGGCGCTGCGGGCCCTGAGGGAGTCCCGCACGGACGTGGAAGCTCTCGATCTCACTGCCGATCGGCTGCGCCATCTCACGGAGGCGTTCACCCAGGCGGCCAACGACTCACGCACCCGCGCGACCCGCTACACCGAACAGGACGACGCCGACCCGGTGCGCCGGGACGATCAGCAGGAGAACCGAACGCAGGAACCCGGACCGTACCGCGGCCGGGAGACCGGCCACTGAGCACACCTCGATGTTGCGCACCGCACCGACGATGTTCGGCGTCCACTCCACCGAGTGGAATCCAACGGCCGGGAGTGGACGCCGCCGTGCTCGGCATCCACCCCACAGAGTGGAGCCCACTGGGTGGAGTGGACGACATCGACGGGGGCGATGCCGCGCATCTACCTGGTGCGCACCCGCCGCATTTCTCCTTGACCTCGGCTCAGGTCAAGGAGAAATGCCCGGCCTCCACCGCACCGAGTCCACCCGGTGCACACCATTCCCGGACTGGATCTTCGGGTCCAGGGCGGTGCGCCAAGCCTCCACCGGCAGGCCCAGGACCGTGATGCGGCCGCCGCCGCGCGCCCGCTCGGCGTGCACGACTTCGTCTCGATGGGCGGGCGGACGCGGGCGAGGGCATCGGGTCCGGAGGACAGCGTCGTCACGGTGTCCTGTACGTGCGGGTCGAGCGGGTCGACGACCGTCTCAGGGCGCGTGCTCGGTCACGCGGACATCGACGAGCTCCGTCGCGTCGGCCTGCGCCCTGGTCGGGTGGAGAAGCCGCACGTCGACGAGGATCTGCTGGCCTGCCTCGATCCTGTGCCCGGGCTTCGCGCGCAGGACGAACCTGTTGCTGGGGTCCCGGGTCACCCGGAAGCCGTTCTCGGTTTCCCTGAAGTCGCTCGTCGACGTGACGAAGTCCGTCTCGTCCGGATCTACGCTGTCGTACCAGACGCTTTCGCCGGGGTTCACGTACAGGTAGGCCTGCGGGGCCGGCTCATCCTTGCTGTGCAGACGGAAGGAGATCTCCCACCGGTCCACCGGGGCTTCGTGCGACGTTACCGTGAAGCGATAGTTGCAGATATGGCCGGTGCTGGGCCACGGCTGCGGATAGCACGCGAGCTTCGTGTATTCACCTTCGACAGGAGGCCTGGTGACGCGTGTGAGGACGGTGCCCGACACGGCCGTGAGCTCTTCGGGGACCGTGCCCAGTCGGTTCTCATAACTGGCAAAGGCCTGGTTGGTGACATCCGTGTCGGCGGCGTCCAGATCGGCCCGGACCTGGAACTCGATGGTGGTGCCCTGGGGCAGAGTGTCCGTGTTGGGCAGGCTGCCGCCTTGGGTCGCGGTGGCGCCGTTGCCGAGTCGGAACACCACCCGGTTCTTGTCGGAGTCGTAGTGCGCCTGATCATCGCCGGGCAGGTCGGACATGGCGCCCGCGTTGGGGCCGTCGACGATGACCAGTGAGCCGGGCACGTAGGTGGTCCCGGGCGGGACGGTGTCGGTGAGGACCACGTTTTCCGCTTCCGCACCACCCTGGTTCAGCGCCGTGACCCGGTAGACGAGGGGCTCACCCGCCTCCACCGTCTCTTCGGGAGTGACGGTCTTGGACAGCACGAGTTGCGGGGCGACGCCGGACGCGACCCCGTCCAGGAAGTTCCCGACGGTTCGGTTGCCACCGGCCGCCGAGACAGAGCGGAAGGCGAACCTGGTGAGGGTCTGGCCATCCGGGACCGTGTAGGTACCGCTGTAGCGGCGCCATGCCGTGTTGTCGTCGGACATCAGCTCCTGCTCGATCACCTCGCCCGGCGCACCGATGTCGAGGGCCATGACATCCACGCCGTTGCGGCCTCGGTGGTACAGGCTCCAGTACAGCGTCACGCCCGGGATGGTCTCCAGGTCCTGGTACAGCGTCGAGACCTGGTTCGCGTTCAATTCGGCGAACTGGGTGCCCACGGCCGCGGGCACGCCTAGGAAGTTGGTATGCCAGATTTCGATTTTGTGGTCGGTGGCGGTGGTCAGCCAGCCCGGGACCCGATTGGGTGCCTCCTGCGAGGCGTCGGGCAGCAACTGGTGTTGGGCATCGGGGACGGACGGCTCTTCGAAGCTTCCGTTGATCAAGGCCACCTGGCGGAGGAGGGGCTTCTGGCTCGTCGACATTCTGCCTGCTCCTTGTGTTCGTGCGGCCCGTACGTGAGCCGTCGCGCGCGCCTTCTTACATGCCCCGGACTCCTATCTCGGACACCAAGCGCAAAATAGGCATGTCTCCGCTGGTCAGCGGTTCGTCCGGCTGTGAAGTAAGAACCGGTGTCACCAGCCGCAAGGGGCAAGTGCCGGAAACGAGGGTCTGCGGACACTCGAACCGGCCGGAGTGTTTCCGCAGGTACTACAGCCGTGAGTCGCGGTCTCTTCGGTCGCGGGCGGCGTGATGGCTTTGGCGGGCGCGGGTTTGGTGGGTGCGGCGCCAGAGGCACTGGGCTATGACGAGGGCGCCGATGATCGGGAACATGTGGAGCTCCTGACGAACGGTCGCCCTGCCGATCACGGTGACGTCCCGACAGCTTCCGGTCGGCGGCCTGTGGACAGCGGCCGGAGATCTCTCCTCCCTCCGAAACGGACAAACCCTGCGGACAAGGGGCCTTACCGGACCCCCTTGACCAGCGCCCCACTCGACGCTGGCTCCCCCCGCTGCCCCCCCTGACCAGGTCGACCGCACGGCCGCGAACGCCACATCTCCCCTTGACCCGCTCTGCGACGGGCGACCGTCAGACAACGGTCAAGGGGTACCTGTGCACGCTCTCCCTCCTCGGCCCCGGTGTGGGGCGGTCAATGACGAGAAGGAGACACGACGATGGCGACGATCCACTGCCACCCGGCAGACGGCCCGCGGCCGCCGGCCCCGCCGGGCGCCGAGCTGGACGCGGGCAAGCCCCGCACTGGTTGGGCAAGCCGAATTGGGCTCCTTGAGGGGGCACTTCGGGCCCTCCTTCGGTACCCACTTGGGTGCCCGACACCCGGTAAGGCGGCAAACATGCAGGTCAGCGCGCGAATCAGCGTGAAAGCCGCGCCGTCACACCCCTCTTCTCCCCTCTTGTTGTCCGTATGGGAGGAGATCATCGGGTTCCAGGGGGGCCCGGCGCCCTTCCCGACCAGGCAGGTCCGGCTTGCGGCCGACCGGTGCAGCTGGTCGCGAGCGGTGAAGGGGTGGAGCTGATGGCAGGCAGACGGCTGACGAATCCGGCGGGGTCCTCGAATGACCTGCGGGGCGATGTGCTGCGTGTGCTGGGGGTTTTGAAGGTGGCCACGGCCGACCAGATCCAGCGGATCGCCGCACCGCACCTGACCTACCGGCACACCATGAAGGCGACCGCCTCCGAGCGGAAGACCGCACGTACCGCCTCGCACGCGGGTGCGCTCTCGGACCTGCGCAAGCACGGTCTCGCCGAGAACGGCGGCACCACCCGGGCGGGGGAGTCGCTGCGGAACCTGACCACCAAGGGCCTGGAAGCCGCCTCCTACGAGCTCGGGCGCCCGCTGACGGAGATGGGCTCCACCGCTCGCGGTGCGGGCTCCAGTGGGGCCACCCACCCCATGGCCGTCAACGAGACCGTCATCGCGATGCTCCGCCCCAAGCCCGACCTCCGGCTGTTGACCCGGGAGCCGGCCGAGGCCAAGGCGGCCGCGCAGGCCGCCGTCGACGCCCCGGCCGGCATCGGCACGATCGCCTCGTACGCGACCGAGGTCCCGCTGCCCGCCACCGGGACGTGGGGTGCGCCGGGCAAGGGCGGCGCCCAGGCCGACATCGTGCTCACCGCCCCGCAGGACCAGATCCCGCTGTTGTTCATCGAGGTCGACAACTGCCACGAGACCGCCGAGGAGATCGCGGCAAAGCTGTTGAAGTACTCCAGGTTCTTCAAGCGGCAGATCAAGGACACCGACGGCAAGGACAAGCCGATGTGGCGCACCCGCTGGATGGCCCGCGTCGCGGAGAGAGGAGAGGCACCGCACCCGCCGGTCCTGATCGTCTTCAACCACATCGGCGCCCGCGACCCCAACCGCACCCTCCCGCGGCTCCAGGAGCTGACCCGGCCGCTGTGGGCGGGCGAACCGGCCGACGGGTACAGCAGCTACGACAGGAAGATCCCGATCATCGCGACCGGCCTGCGCAACCTGCGCGAGCACGGCCCCAACGGCCCGGTCTTCCTCCGCTTCGGCCGCACCCACATGCAGCCGCTACGCGACGCGATCGGCAACCCCCGCCGGGACGGCGTCCTCGCCCGCCGGGCAGAGCGGGCGCGAGCACAGCAGGAGGAGTACCAGGAGCAGCTGCGCCGTGCAGCGGAGCAGAAGAGGGCCGAGCGCGAGGCCGCCCGCCCTGCCTGCGCCGGCTGCGGGACGAAGTTCGACAACGACCGATGGGAGAACACCCGCCTCTCTCCGACGCCGGGCAACCGGTGGCACCCGACGCTGTGCGAGCCGTGCGAGGACAAGACCGTCGCGGCAGCGGACCAGGCCGAGCGCGACCGCCTGGAGGCGGAGGCCGCCGAGACCGCCGAGAAGGCCCGCGGCTGGCGCTCCCGCTTCCGCCCCGGGCAAACCCCCTGATGGTTGGGCAAGCCCTCCCGCCGTTCAGCGTGGGCAAGCCTTAGGTCGCCCTGGGCAAGCCCCCCGCTGCGCGTTGTAGAGCTCAAGCTGACGGAACTCCGGGTCCGCTCTCGGGGCGGCCAAGAAGAGGACCCGGGCCGGCCGCGCGGCGCCCGGGGACCGCAGGGGAGAGGTAGCCGCGCTCGCGGGCTGCTTTGATCCAGTCTTTGATGGTCGGCTCCGGACGGTCGAACAGGTTGGCCAGGCGCCGGTGGAGCCCCGGACCGTTGACGGCTTCACGGAGATAGGCGTGAGCCAAGCGGTGAAGGAGTTCTCCATCGAGCGGCGGCCGGCCGCGCTGCGCGGGCTGCGCGAGTGCCCCGGCGTTCTCCAGAGCTCGTACGGACGCTGGGGCGAGATCTGCGGCGGAGTCATCCTGAGGCCGCCCGAGCCCAAGAGTGATAACGCCCTCGTCTTTCCACGACTGGTCAGCAAGTTCGGCTTGGGCACGGGCGACAATCTGGCCCAGTGGGATGCGGCGAAGCACTTCACTCGTGATCGGAGCAGAAACGGCCGCCGGCGCATCGTCCTCGGAGGGTCCCACGAAGTCCCCGAAGTCGTCCCAGTACCCCCAGCCCGGGCGCCAGAGCTCAAGCTCGATCACGCCGAGGCTGGACCCCTGGTTCGCCAGGACGCCGTGCACGGTCACCGGCAGATCGGCCGCCTTGTAGACGAAGTCGGCGACGTAGCCAGGCCCACGCACTCGATCTTTGACGAACAGGGTGAGGGAGGGGCCCGGCACGGCGTCCTGGGGAATCTCTGCCAGGTCGGTGTAGGCGTCCCAGGGCTCCATCACGGTGGCGATGAGCGACCCTTTCCACAGGTCAAACTCCTGAGTGCGGCGCGAACAGTCGTAGGAGTGGTCACGGACACGAGGGTGGTACGGCCGGAGACGGCGCTCCTCCTCGGGGGCCTCGGGGTTGACGAAGTCATCGGCACGAAACTCGGGCTGTGGCATGCTTCCCAGGCTAAAGACCACCGGTTCGCAAGGTGGAGGGAAAAGGCGGGTGAGAAGCCGCGCGAGGCAAGTCACCCTCTCAGCGCCCGGAGCCTTGCTGGCCGTACGGCCACAGGGCGCCTCGCTGTCGGTGGCGGCTGGGACGCATGGACAGGGATGAGGAGCTGCTGCGCGGCCGGGTCTACGGTACGGACCACGACGACCCGAACCCGTGCCCACGGCCCGGCCGTACCTACGCCGAGCTCGTCGGCGGCCTGCTCGACGGGCTGCTGCTCGACATCACCGGTTGGACACCGGACGAGGTCCAGACCGGCGCCGCGCTGATGACCGAGCTCGGCCAGTTCGGCGTCGGCAGCCGGCCGGGCCCTGTACGACCCGCGCCCCGGCGAGCGGAACCGCTGGGACTGGGCCGGCGACACACCTTGACCCCGAATACGGCGAGAGGCCGCACGGAGACTCCGCACGGCCCCTAGAGCCGCGGTTGCCCGCCCGGCCGTCCGGGGCAGTTGGCGTACGCGATGCCGTTTCTCATGGCGCGGTCACTTCTGCGCTTTGGTTGGCGTTGTTGCTGGCGCCCGGGCTGCCGATGTTGTTGTTGGTGTTGATGTTGTTGAACATCGTGAAGACGCCGTTGAGGTTGATGGGCAGGATCGAGCCCCCGTCGCCATCCCCGTCGGCGGGCGTGCAGTCACCACCGGTGACGGGCGTTGGGTCGGTGGCGGTGCCGAGGGAGCTGCCGCCGCCGGAGACGGTGACGGTGTTGGTGAGGGTGCACGGTGCGTCTTCCTCGATGAGGACGCCGAACAGGAGCGGCCCGAGGACTTCGCCAGGGGCCACGGGATTCAGGTACGTACAGGTCACCGATTCGCCGGTGGGGGGGTTGGTGCATTCCCAGCCAGCAGGGCTGTTGATGAAGTCCAAGTGGGACCCCTCGGGAAAGACGTCTGTCAGCGTGATGGGGCCCACGGTCGGGTCAGTGCCGACGTTCCGCACAAAAATGTTCCACGTGCCAGTCTCACCTTTGACGAACGCTCCCGCGTGGGTCTTCGAGACACTCAGCGCCGGATCGGCGAACGCCGGCGTCGCCCCGCTCGACATGGGCAGGACCACACTCGTTCCGACGGTTACCAGAGCGGCCAACACGCCTCTCCATCGCTGCGTTGCCATAAGTCCTTCGTCTCCCTGCTGCTTGTCGTGAGGGATGCCGCAGCGCCGACAGGCGAAGGCACACCCATCCCGTGTCCCAACAAGAACGCGTGAGCGCCGGCCGGATTACGACCGTGGTGTACGGATCACCCGATCGCCAGCGAGACAAGGGCGCCGCCGAGGCGCAGGGGTGGCCGTGGTACAGCAGTATCAGCAGGTCCCGGAAGAGGCACCCGAACCTGAGGCCGTCTCCAACAGATCTTGGCGGGCTCGCGGTGCCCGGCACCGCGGGCTCAGCCGACAAGATCCGAAAGGGGCGGTCTTGGTCGTGTCGTCAAAATCCCGCCTGGTCTTTGGGCGGCTGACGCTACTTTGACGACACTCCCTAGTGTTCTGAGTCTTGAGTTCTGTTCAGATGTGTAGGGTTGGCCTATGGCGCGGATGGGGCGGCCGAAGGCCGAGTTGACGCTGTCGGACGAGGAACGGGTCGCACTGGAGGGGTGGGTGCGGCGTCGTTCCACGCCGCAGGCGTGGGCTTTGCGGTGCCGGATCATCCTGGCCTGCGCCGAGGGTGTCTCGAACAAGGACGTGGCCGTCCGTCTCGGATCAACGCCTCAGGCGGTCGGCCGTTGGCGGGCCCGTTTCGTGCAGTACCGGATCGCGGGCCTGGGAGACATGCCGCGTTCCGGCGGCCCCAGATCGGTGACGGACGGGCAGGTTGCCGCGGTGGTCACCAGGACCTTGGAGTCCAAGCCGAAGAACGCGACGCACTGGTCGACGCGGTCGATGGCGAAGGAAATGGGCCTGTCCCAGTCCTCGGTCTCACGGATCTGGCGGGCGTTCGGCCTGCAGCCGCACCGCTCGGAGACCTTCAAGCTGTCGACCGACCCGTACTTCGTCGACAAGGTCCACGATGTCGTCGGCCTCTATCTGGACCCGCCCGAGCGGGCGCTGGTGTTCTGCGTGGACGAGAAGTCGCAGATCCAGGCCCTGGACCGGTCCCAGCCGGTGCTGCCGATGATGCCCGGGGTCCCGGAGCGGTCAACGCACGACTACGTCCGGGCCGGCACGACCACCCTGTTCGCCGCACTCAACGTGGCCACCGGCAAGGTGATCGGCTCCCTGCACCGCCGCCATCGGGCCGAGGAGTTCAAGAAGTTCCTGGTCAAGCTCGACAAGGAAGTGCCGGCAGGCCTGGACGTCCATCTGATCTGCGACAACTACGCCACCCACAAGACCCCGGACATCAAGAAGTGGCTGCTCGGCCACCCCCGGTTCCACCTGCACTTCACCCCGACCGGGTCGTCCTGGCTGAACCTGGTCGAGCGATGGTTCGCCGAACTCACCAACAAGCAGATACGGCGAGGCGTCCACAAGTCAGTCCAGGCCCTCGAGAAGGACATCCGTGACTGGATCGCCGCCTGGAACACCGACCCCAAGCCCTACGTCTGGACCAAGACCGCAGACGAGATCCTCGAACGCCTCGCCAGCTATCTGAACAGAATTCCCGACTCAGAAGACTAGAACGGGCAGCAGAAGTGGGGCTGCGACCACTGGCGGGATCACGATGCTCCCGCCGAGCGCGCGGGCCAGCTCGCGGGCCCGGTTGGGCACGAACAGCAGCCGCCATCCGGCTGTCACAGGTAACACCACTTCCGCCAGCGGGCCGGGATGCCGAGTGTCCATGACTCAAAGGTAGGACTCTGCACAGGAGTTGGTAAGGCCATAGCGAGCCGTAGCTTCTCGAGGTCGGGACGCAGGCGGCAGCCCGTCAGCCGGCCGGGTAGGTGGAGAGGTCGGCCACGGCTTGGGTCCCGGGGAGGCCGCGAGTTGTTCCAGGGTCAGCGGCTGGCCGGGAGCGCGGGCGTGTCACCGGGGCACCGCGTCACGGGGTCCGGTGAGACGGTGCGACCGCGCCTCGGCGAAAAGTAATTGAGACGGCAACCTTTCCGCTCTGAGTGGCCACTGAGTGGGCGTTAAGTCCGTTTCTGGTAGCGGCCTCGTCCGGGTTGGGTGAGGAAGCCTTGACGGGTGAGGCGTCCGAGGCGGCTGCGGGTGATGTTGACGGATGCCTCGTCGGTGGGCATGCCGAGGAGTTCGTGCAGCTCGCGGGCCCGGAACACCTGGTCGGGGTGCTGGTTGAAAGTGTTCACGATGGTTTGGTAGGCAGTGCTCGACTCAGGTGGATCGGGTTCGGTCCCGGTCGGTGCGAGTTCGGCGATGATCTTGCGGGTGGTGGCCAGGTCCGCAAGATGCGCTTCGGTCTCGGTGAGAATGGCAGTGAAGTGCGCGATCTGATTGCGGAGTTCGTCCGCCCGGGCCGTGGCCTCGTTCTCCCGGATGTGAAGGTCCACCAGGAGTTCGGTGATGTTCACGCGGCCAGCCCGATGGTGTCGCGCCAGGCCTGGGCGGGGTTGGTGAGGCGCCGGGCCATGTTCGCGGTGGAGGCCCAGTAGACGCGCGAGGCGGAGGTGTCAGGCCGGTGGTCGTACTCACGGGTCAGGCGCCGGTGGAGCATCAGCGTGCCATTCGTCTGCTCGACCACCCACCGCTTGGGCTGCGGGACGAACCCTTTGCCCTGGTCGGCAGGGTTGCGGCGGACGACCTCGACGCCGATGTCCAGCAGTGCGCCGTGAACGATGACCGCTTCCTTGAAGCCTTGGTCGACCAGGGCTTTCTCCAGGCGCATTCCGCACCGCTCGGCGGCCTGGTCGAGCAGGGCGGTGCCGGCGGCGTTGTCGTGCGCCGAGGCGGCCATGACGACGACGCCGATGATCAGCCCCAGCACGTCGACGGCCAGTCCCCGCTTGCGCCCCGACACCTTCTTGTTCGCGTCCAGCCCCGTCGTGGTCCTGGGGACACCCGCCGCGGCGCGGACGGACTGGGTGTCGATGATCACGAGGGACGGGTCCTCTAATCGGCGGGCTTTCTCCCGGACCTGGCAGCGCAGGAGTTCCTGAATCCGCTGGTCGAGCCCATCCTCGCGCCACAAACCGAAGTAGTAGAACACCGCCGACCAGGCCGGCAGGTCATGCGGCAGCATGCGCCACTGACAGCCCGTCCGGTTCTGATAGAAGATCGCGTTCACGACCTCCCTCAGGTCACAAGACCCGGGATCCCCGGTCGCCGACCGCGCCACCCGGCCCTGTTTCCAGGCCGTGATCATCGGCTCGATCAACGCCCACTGCCCGTCCGACAAGTCGCTGAGATACGGCTCTCTCTTCACGCCCCGCATCTCAACATGGACATGACCATCGGGCAGGCCGGACCGCGATCAGTACCACGATCGAGCGATCACGAACGAAGAGAAGTCGGACTTAACGACCACTGAGGGATGTACCGACGAGGGCGAGCCGTGGTCAGCGGCGCTGCGCCCTCTGTGTCAACACCCGATCGGAGCCCCACGTGTCACCAGACGACCCGAGATCCGCCGAGCAGCCGATGCCCTGCGGTCGCACGCCCCGCTGTAGCCGGATGCGCCGGCGCTTCGTCGCGGGGGCGGTGGCGGTGCTCGCCGCCTCGGTCGGCCTCGGCGCCCTGGCGCCCAGCGCGGGCGCCGCGCCGACAGTCGACATCAGTGTGAACGCCGGTGCCTCCCTGGGCACGGTGCCCAGCAGTGGTGTCGGCCTCAACACGGGCTTCGGCGACGAGCACATGGGGGACGCCAAGGTCACCTCGCTGATGAACGCCGCGGGAGTCCGGCAGCTGCGGTTTCCCGGCGGCTCCGGCGCGGACGAGTACCACTGGAAGACCCACACCTACGGCGACGGCAAGGGCTGGATCCCCTCCAACACCGACTTCGACCACTTCATGGCCACCGCGAGGACGGTCGGCGCCCAGCCGATCCTGACCGCGAACTACGGCTCCGGCACCCCGCAGGAGGCCGCCGACTGGGTCAAGTATGCCAACGTCGAAAAAGGCTACGGCGTGAAGTACTGGGAGATCGGCAACGAGGTCTACGGCAACGGGCACTACGGCACCGGCAAGGGCTGGGAAACCGACACGCATGCCGACAAGAGCCCCACGGCGTACGCGAAGAACCTGGTCGCCTACGCGAACGCGATGAAGGCCGTGGACCCGAAGGTGAAGATCGGAGCGGTGCTCACCACCCCAGGCTACTGGCCGGACAAGGAGAAGGCTCCCGGTGACAGCGCCGACTGGAACCACACGGTGCTCTCCATCGCGGGAGGCTCGATCGACTTCGTCATCGTCCACTGGTATCCGGGCGGCACCACCACGGCCGACCTGCTGAACACCCCCTCCCGGATCGCCGGTGTCACGTCCTCACTGCGCTCTCTGATCACCACCTACGCGGGCTCCCGCGCCGCTTCGGTGGAGATCGCCGTCACCGAGACCGACGCCGTCGGCTCGCCAGCCCTGACCAGCCAGGCCGCAGCCCTGTACGCGCCGGACACCTACATGAGCTGGTTCGAGCACGGCACCACCCACGTGGACTGGTGGAACCTGCACAACGGCACGGACCAGGCACCCACCACCGTCAACGGCCAGACCGACTACCAGGACGGGGGCGTGCTCTCCGCTGGAACCTGCGCCGGAGGGAAATGCCAGCCGCCGCGCGACACACCCTTCCCCACCTACTGGGGCATCCACTCGCTGACCGCACTGGCGCAGCCCGGCGACACCATGGTCAAGTCGTCCTCGGGCGACCCGTCGGTTGCCGTGCACGCGGTGCGCAGCGCCAACGGCGCTCTGAACGTCATGCTGATCAACAAGAACCCGCAGAACGCGGCGCAGGTGTCCCTCTCGTACGCCGGATTTACCCCGGCCGCAGGGGCGGTCACGACCGTTTCGTATGCCACGGGAGGCACCGCCCTGACGACGGCGGAGCGGGGCACGGCGGCCGCACAGACGCTGCCGCCGTACTCGATCACGACCCTTCAGCTGAAGCCCGCGTCAGGGACCGCCGGCGCTGACAAGCCGACGCCCGTCCCCACACCGACCGCCACCACGCCGGTTGCCTCCGGCACGACCGGCACCCGTGCGCAGGCGGAGATCGGCGCACGCGTCGGCCAGCCGACCCCGAGCAGCACGCCCGGCGGCCTGGCTACCACCGGGGCGAGCAAAGCCGTCACGTACAGCGCCCTCGGTGGCCTGCTGGGCATCGCCGCCGGCGTCGCACTGGTGCTTCGCGGACGTCGCCGCAGGGCTTTGCACGGCAAGTGAGACCACATGAGTGGCTGACGGCCCGGCAGCAACGCCACCACCCGTGGCGTGCGTGCCGGGCCGGCGGCCTCCGCGTCGGGGTCGGCGGTCAGGAAACGAACACGGCCCGGGTCGTTGACCTGGACCAGGCCTACCTCGGCACCGGTCCCGACCCATGGGGCGGCCCACGGGCCGCGTTCCGGGCCACCGTGGAGCTGCCCGGCACTGACAACTGGGGGTCATCCCCGCAGGTGCCGGGAGCCCGAGGGCTGCCAGACCTGGTCGGGAGATGGCCAGCAGCGTCCTGACCGCCTCGCCTGGCACCTGGACGCGGAATTACAGGGAGGCAGGGCGGCCGCGCTAAGAACTCAAGGGAATGACTCGCTCGGCGTCTTCATGGCCCCTGCGATGGGTGGTGCATGTGCTTGCTAAGGGCTGTCTGTTTTCGACTGTGTGTTTTGGTTCAGGCACGGATTCCGTGAAGTGGAGCGTGCTGCCGTGCGCCGGTGACGCTCCGTCATCCTGGGGATCCTTCTTCAGTCGTGTGAGACCTTGCTGGAGTTGGTGTTCCCGCACCTGGTGACGGTGCTGGTGGAACGCGTGGTGGTGGAGAGCGGCGTGCTGCGGATCGCGGCGAGCACGAAGGCGTTGAACGTGTTCAGAAAATCTGGCAGCATGGCGTGCGGAAAGGCCTGTCAGACCAGGGGGACGTGGATCCGTCTGCTCTCGGCACGAGTTGGCCGTGAGATCCGGAGGTCGGTACGACATGCTCATCGTCTCGCTCATCGCCTTGCTCGTCTTCTTGTTCCTGTTGTTCCTGGGCCTGATAGCGGCCGTCGTGCCGGGCCTGCTCGTCGGGTATGCCTTCGTCGCGGTGAGCGGCAAGCTGTCGCTCACCGCGAGGGTTTCGTTGCTGGTGGCCCTGGCGATGGGTACGGTGGCGCTGTGGCTGGGCCTGGGGGAACCCGCCAGCGTCCTGCTGCCGCCAGCCATGCTGGTGTCGTTCCTCGCGACCCTCGCCTCGGGAGCCATGTTCCTCGGGCTCGAAGCCCGCAAGCGGCGCGCACCCCGCTACCCCGCCCCGGCCTGGCAGAGCTGGTAGCCGCCGCCCCCCGTTTCCCTACAAGGTGTGACTGCGATGTGCCGTGTTCGTGTCAGTGAGGGATGGCAGTGACGTCGTGTCAGGTGCTGTTGGTCTCCTGCTGAGGAGGGCGTACTTATCTCGGTGTGCTGAGCATCCGGCCGTCGCGTTCTGAGTACCCGCACTCATCCCGTGGCGCCGCCGGCCTTCCAGACTTGGTGCGTTACCACAGGTCAGCGCCAGGGAGTCCGTCATGTTCGCAGTATCCGCACGCCAGAGGACGGCTGTGCCGAACCGCACCCTCGTGGTGGCTGCAGCGGTCCTTTGGGCGGTCACCGGGTCGGCAGTGGGGTTGATCTTTTTCGTCGTGGCCGCGCTCAGTCTGTTGGGTGCGGCGACGGGTGGGGACATGACTGAACTGTTGCTCTGGCCGGTGTGCATCGTCGGTGGAGCGGGCACGGTCTTCACTCTGCTCTACTTCGCTCCTGGCATCCGGCGTCTGTCGCGCGAGGCCCGTTTCACTCTGCTGGGTGCTCTGGCCTGCCCCGGGCCCCTGGCCTTGGTCATCTACGTCATGACCCGCTGAGCGTGCCCCCGTCGGTGGAGCCGGGGGTACGGGTGCCAACGATCCCGAGGAAGTGGGCGGGAGGTGTAGGGGTCCCTTGGTTCGGCCAGTATTTCGCTGCCTAATGCCGCCGGGCGGTTGGCCTCGGGGCGCTGGCTGCCCGGGTGCCGCCGGGGCGGCCGCAGCGGTTGCGGGGGCGTGGCAGCGCGGCCGGGTGTTATTGCCAGAAGATCTGTTCGATGACGATCTGTGGGTCGGTGGTGCGGTGGGTGAAGGTGTAGCGGAGCCAGCCGTGACCGTGGTCGAAGTAGAGGATGTGCGGGCCGCGGGGTTCGGTGGAGCGGACCGGTTCGATGCTGACCTTCGCTGTGTCGAGGTGGTCGTCACGGTAGGGATGGCGGGAGGTCTTCAGCTAGGTGACCGCATCGATGATCAGGTCTCGCACGCAGGTCGGCAAAGCGTCGCGGTACTCGGCGGCCAGCTTGGTCCAGTCCGCAGCCCAGGGCGGGCCGGTGAACTCTGCGCTCACTCGCCGGGCCCGAGCGAAGCGACCTGGTGGTGGATCCGGGATGCCTCTTCGAGGAGATCCTTGGCCTTGTCGGGATCGGCGCTCTCGGCGGCCCGCTGCTCAAGATCACGAACGTGGTGGTCGAGCCCGGGATCGCGGGCGAGGGCGTACTCACCCCACCAGCGCGCCAGGAACGCTGGCGCCGCTCCGATGTCGTAGGTGTCGGCGATCTTCGCCTGCCAGTTGGCCTCGAAGTCGGCCAGCAGCTGCGGCGCGTGCACGGCGATTGCTGCGCGCAGTGCGGGAATGCTGCGCTCGGGCATCGGAGGGACTCCTTGGGAGGGCCCCGGGGCGGTGGTCATGGTCGCATCCTCTTCCGGTTGGCGCCGTCCACGATAGTGCGTAAGGCGTGGGGAGGGAGGGTAGGCGAGAGGATCCGGCCGCGGGCCGTGGAGCAACGGCGGACCCGAGGTTCCGGGTGGTTCAGCCGGCCCATCTCATGCCGATCGCATCGAGCTGCGCGACGCGTTCGTCACTTAGCGAGGCCCTTCTCGCCCGGCTGTTGGCGATGAATGCGCCGAGTTTGATCGGGCGTTCTACCCGTCCCTGCTCGTGTTCGTCGGCGGGTAGTCCATCTTCGTTGAGGGTTACAGGCTCGACGTGTTTGCGGGGGACGGTGAGGTGGCCTTCCCGCTGGTGGAACTGGGCAGCGGCGGCGAGGTTGATGGTCCATTTGTCTGCTTGGCTGGTGTGCCCCACGGCCTTGGCTTTCTCCCGTTCGCTCGCCGGCTCCAGTCCGAGGATGTTCGCGAGCATCCACTGCTGCCCGGTGGCGAGGTTGTCCCAGCCGAAGCGCTGCGCGCGTACCCACTGTCCGAGGTCTTCGCCTTGGACTACGGCGTCACCGGGTACCGCGGGTAGCTGTCCGCCTGCTTCGATGTGGCGGCGTACGAGGGTGAAGCAGCGTTGCCAGGTGACGGGCCATGCGGGGCACCAGGCCGGGTCGATCTCTTCCAGCTGGTCGCGCCGCTCCTGGGGCATCGACCACGCCGACGGCAGCGGCTCCAGTCCGTCGGCCTCCCGTTGTTCGTTGTCGATGGTGCGGCGTGCGGCGGCTCTCGCGTTTTTGAGCCAGATTCCGATGGGCTGGCCGTGCCAGGTGGCGTCGGTAGGTGCGAGGAGGTGTCCGTGTTCCTGGGCCCAGCCGTGGGCGGCGGTGAGGCCTTCTTCCCAGGCGGTGTCGCGTGCGGACCAGACCATGTCGAGTTCGTTGAGCTGCTTGACCCGCTCTGCGGTCAGTCGGCCTGTGGTGTGGTTGCGGCGTGCGTCGGCGATCCATTGTCCGAGGGGGAAGCGGGCGAGTGAGGCCGGCCACCGTACTGGGTGTTCCTCGGCGTCTTCTGCCGCGTCGAGCAGGGTGTCGTCGACGGTGTCATGGTCCTCGTCGGCGACGGCCTGTTCGAGTGTGTCGAGTGCCGTCTCGATGCGCTCCTGCCCGATCCGCTCCTGGCGGATGCGCCGACGGTCCGGCTGCTCCTGAGCCTGATCCTGGTCTTGTTGTTCGGGTGTGGGGACGCGGTAGGTGAAGGGGACGCGGAGGTCGCCGTGCTGGTGGCGGTAGACCATGGCGGCTTCCAGCCCCCGCAGCCAGTGCGTGGTCTCCGGCTCCAGCACCCTCAGCTTGATGAACGCGGCGAGCTTCGCGGGATTGCGGGGCGTGGAGAACCGCAGGAGGGCGTGTGCTGGCCCGCTGATGCCATCGGCGTCGGGATGCCACTCACCGGGCTGCTGCGCCTGGGAGAGGGGGGTGTAACGGCTGGGGGCTTGGGGTTCGGCGAGTCGTTCGACGATGCGGGTGTCGTGTGCGCGGAGGGCTTCGAGCAGCTTCACGAGGTCCGCGTAGGAGCGAGACGTGAGCATGTCGTCCGGCGTCTCCCCGGGCCCGAGGAGGACGGGGACGACAAGGGATGCGGTCTTTCCTTCGCCGGGCTGCATGCGTAGTGCCCGGCCGACGGCTTGGACGAGGTCGGGCATCGATCCGCGCAGGTCCGCGAAGAACACGGAGTCGCAGTTGGCGGTGTCGACGCCTTCGCCGAGGACGCGTACGGAGCTGAGAAACGTCTTGCCGACCTCAGTGCCATCAGCCGCGACGCCGGCGGCGAAGTCGTCCAGGACTCGCCGCCGGTAGGCGGGCGGGTGTTCGCCGCATACCCAGTCCGCCCACACCGACGCCGGGTACAGCCCGGAGTCGAGGGTGTGGAGCTGGGCGGCGACGTCGGGCAGGCCGCTGGCGAAGGCTTCGGCTTCTTTGACCTGGTGGTGGAAGACCAGGGTGCGTCGGAATCTTCCCGTGGCGGCGGCTTTGACCAGTGCGGTCTGCAGGGCGGCGAGCCGGGCTCCGCGGACCCGGTCGGAGCGCTGCTCGACGCCGAGCAACTGCGCCACCTGGAGTCCGGGGTCGCTGACGTCGACGGCGATGACCTGGTAAGGGGCGACGGTCTTCCGGTCGATGGCCTCCGACAGCGTCAATGTGTAGCAGCGGGCACCGAACGGCTCGTTCTCGTCGTCTTCCATCGACGCGACGAGCCCGCCGGGCGCGCCCTGCTCCTGCTCGTCCTCCCCGTCCTGCCACAGGCGCGGGGTGGCGGTCATGTACAGACGCCGGACGGCCGGGATGCGGGTGTTGTCGTGGACCACGGCCCAGGGCTTCCCGATCCGCCCGGACGTACGGTGCGCTTCGTCGATCACGATCAGGTCCCAGCCGGGGAGGCCTGCGGAGTGTGCGCGTTCCAGCGTGCCGAGTCCGAGCGAGGCGTAGGTGGAGAAGACCGTGGTCTGTTCCAGGTGCGCGGTCCACCGAACGAGCTCGTCCGGGGCGGTGGTGTTCGCGAATCCGGCCTCCGACTCGCGCAGTGACGACACCCCCAGCACTGCGCCAGTGCGTCCGCCCGATCGCCAGGCGGCCTCTGTCTGGGTCAGCAGGTCCAGCGACGGCACCAGGACAAGTACCCGGCGGGCCCGCAGTTCCGCCGCGCTCCTGGCTGCTACCAGGGACTTGCCCGAGCCGGTGGCCATGACCACCTGGGTGCGCAGCCCTTGTTCCGGGACCCGGCCCGAAGCGGGCATCTCCAGTGCTTTCAGCACCGCGTCCACGGCCTCACGCTGATGTGGCCGCAACTCCATCCGGACCATGTCCCGTCCTGCCTTCCGGTCACCCACGCGGGTGATCTCCATCCGGACTCCGCGCAGCAGAGCCTGACGCACGCACGCTGGAAGCGTGGCCTCTCATGGCTCCGGGCGCTGGCCCTGATTCCGGTCCCGGCCTGATGGCCGCAGCGCTAGAGAGCCCGGACGCCAGTAGCTGTCTATCAACTATAGAATGATGCACACCGGGTTTCATCCTCCCGAGGCTCGGGGAGGATGCGCGTACAGCCGATGCGGATCACGTTCTCGGCACCGTCGTACGAGGGGTTGTGTATGGCTCAGGGGACTGTGAAGTGGTTCAACGGTGAGAAGGGCTTCGGGTTCATCTCCCCGGATGAGGGCGGTGCGGATGTCTTCGTTCACTTCAGTGCGATCCAGGGCTCGGGGTTCAGGAACCTGGAGGAGAACCAGCGGGTGGAGTTCGAGGTCACCGCGGGGCAGCGCGGCCCTCAGGCCGACAAGGTGAGGGCGCTCTAGCTACTGCCAGCGTGGCCCCGCGTCAGCGGGGCCACGGCCTGGAGGCGAAGCCGGACGGCCAGGGAGTACAGCAGGCGCCCCCTTAAGACGCCATAGCCGGCGTTTCCGTGAAGCGGGGTCATCTTCGGAGGGTTGGTGCCATCCGGGCGCTTCCGAAGATGGCATGGAGCATGTAGATCACTCCGAGGCTGACCAGCGCGAAGAGAGCGAGTATCAGGATGGCGACGACGGTGAACTGACTGACAGGATGCGTCAGGAAACGCTGCCGGGCTGGGCGCTGGATTTTGATGGCCCACACCCTGCCATGCTGTTTCTGCTCGCATGTCTGTTCTGATTGGGAGTCTGGATGATCGAGAGCCCGTGGACTCCAGCGCATCAGGCGGTCGAGTCGGGTGACCATGCGGCGCTGACCCGTCTCCTGGACGAGGGGGCGGATCCTGAAGAGGTCTGTTGCGGGCTGACACTGCTCCTTCACGCTATCGATGTGGAAGGGGATGGGGCACTCCAGTCGGGCGGGCCGATCGACTCGGCTCTTACGGCGATCCTCCTGGCCTACGGTGCAGACCCGACGGCTACGCCCGATGGCGAGACGCCTCTCGAACTGGCCCGCTACTACAACCACGACATGGCCGTCAGACTGCTGGACCGGTTCACGACGGCCACCCCTTCTGGTATCGGCCGCCCGCGGAGCGGGCTGCGGTCCTGGAGGCGGAGCGGGTAGGCCCCAGAGGGAGGCCGGTCTGCGGGAACAGGGAAAGACGGGTGTTTCTTCGGCGGGTTTCGGTCAGGATCAGGGGGATGAGCCACGACACTGATCCCGTAACCGCTGTGACCTTGTTGTGGGAGGAGCATCGCTCTGCGCCCTTCCCGCCTGGTCTTGCCGGTGCTGATCGGGCGGGTTTTGACCTTGTCCTGGTCGACTCGGACATCACTGGGTGTGTGCATACGTGGCTGAGTAATGCCGGCACTTTGGATGAGTGGCGATACAGGGTCCTGCATCGGCGTGGGGACCAGCTCGGCGAGATCCTTACCGTGCTCGGGGATGGTGACTGCCCGGCGTACTGGGACCGGCTCTTCCGTATGGCTGAGCTCGTAGCGTCGACGGATCCCAGGCCTCGGGATGCCTACCCGCCTGAACCGTGGACCGCTATGGACAGCTTCAAAGACTTCGGGGGAGTAGCTCACCCCGTTCCTCTTTGCAATGGGATCGGTAGCGGCTGGGGTGGGTCAGCGGCGTGGGGTAGCTTCACCGGCACTGAAGGACAAGGGGGATGACATGCAGATCGCTGGTGCCGAGGTCTTCTCTTGCGCTGTGTGCGGCGCCCGGTTGTCCGCGCCGGTGCGCGAGGTGCATCCGCCGGCGGAGGACGAGGTCTGGACGCCGCTCGACTCTCCTGTGGCCCCCTGCCCGCCCAGGATGGCGGCAGGCACGTTCGCCCGCGACCCGCAGCCGGGACGCATCACCTGGGGCTCGCTGCCCAAGGGCTTCGGAATGTCCCGGGCGGGGCACGGGCCGGGGGTGGACTTGCTGTTGAGCCCAGGCGACCTGGTCGGTACCACGAAGATCCTGAGCCGCTGGGGCGGCTGCTGCGGGCCAGGCGGGCACCAGGGGCCGAACCTGGCTTGCGCGGGATGCGGGGCGGAGGTCGGGCTGTGGATCGGTGACTGCTACACCTGGCTGGAGGTCGTCCTCAATGGGCGCCTGGTCAGCCGTTCCTCGTTGGTTTAAGCGTCGGCGAAGCAGGTCGGCGGTGACCACTGCGGCATTAGTCTGCTGCACCTGCCGGCCGGGCCTCGGATGAGCGCGGTCCGTCTGGCCGGTTACTACGGTCATGACATTGCCTACCGGCTGATAGACCGGCTCACCTCAGCTGCTGCTGCCCGTGGAGCGGGCTGTGGTCCTGGAGGCGAAGCCGGAAGGACTGAAAGGGCGGCAGCGGAGCGGGACCGCCCAACGGGCCGCACGCGCGGACCGGTGACACGGGGTCATCTCCCCTGCGGTTGCTGCGCCCTTGTGGGGGAGCCTCGGCAGGGGCGGGATGTTGTTGGCGGGGTGTCGGCTTGCGGCTGGTCAGTCGTTGTCGACGTTGCTTCCGTGCTGGGTGCCGCATCCCTCCATGATGTCTGGGTATCCGTGGGTGATCACGAGGCGGTAGGAGGTGGGGATGAGGTCACAGTCTTGGTTCTTCCATTGGATGGCACCGAGGGTCCAGATGGCGAAGAGGATGACTGCAACGTAGGTGGCGAGGTTTTGTGGGGGTCGCCACCCGCCGGGACTGCCGTTGTTCCGGGGTGGGAGCTGTTCACCCCCGTTTTGCGGGGGTAACCAGGGGTGCTTGCTGTCCGGGGGGCGCCATCCGCCTTCGTTGTCTGCCATGGGCTGATTGTTGAGGCTTGGTGTTCGTATGGCCAGAGCTTGGGAGATCAGTCCCAGCCATTTCAATGGGGAGTGAACCGGATACTCACGCCGGCCCAAGGCCCCCGGCCGGGGCCAGCGCATCTTCGGCCGGACCCGACCCAAGCCCCGCAGCCAGCGGCTCTGTTGCCAGCCGCCCGCGAAGCGGGCAGGCCTGGAGGCGAAGCCGCAAGGCCAGGCAGAGGAGCGAAGCGGATCTGTCCGCCAAGGGCGCGCAGCGCCCGCAGGCCCCAACACGCCGAAGGCGCAGACCGAGTGAAACGAGGTCAGCTCCGGTGAAGCGAAGCGGAACCGGAGCAGTCCGCAGCGAAGCGAAGGACACCGGCCCGAAGGGCCACGGCCCCGCGAAGCGGGGCCGTTCGTTGGCACAGCGCGCAGCGCTGTGGG
>NZ_CP108192.1:0-260100 GCF_045160845.1 Streptomyces sp. NBC_00122
CACAGCGCTGCGCGCTGTGACAGAGAGTCGCCTCGCTGCGCTCGGCGAGGCCCGGCCTTCGGCCGGGTGCGGTCGCTTCGCTCCCTTGCCTCGCGGTGCTCGGCTGCTCCGAAGTTCCTGAGCGCTGCGCGCTCAGGAGAGAACCGCCTCGCTGCGCTCGACGGGGCTCGGCTTCGCCGAGCCAGGGCCGGCCCTTTGGGCCGGAGTCCTGCGCTTCGCTCCGGACGGGTTCGGGGTTCCGCTGCGCTCCACCCCGAACGGCCCGCGCTGCGGGCCCGGGTGACCCCGGGCGGGTTGCGTGGCTTGGGCAGGAGGCCGGCCGCGGGGCCTGATGCACCACGGCCTGGTGCTCAGGGAGCTCCCCCATCCGGGCCCGCCTGGACCTCGCGTGCATCACTCTGAGTAGCGGATAGCATCTGGGATCCACCCCACGATGCCCATACAGCGCCTGGCCGGCCGGGCACCGTGGGCACGGTACCCGACCCGGACCCAAGAACCGTGTCCCTGAACGCCCCTGACTGGGCGTCTCCAGGCTCCTGAACTGCACAGATACCTCAGGGGTGTCCGAGGACAGGAACGGCCCACACGCGAGCGCTAACCCCCCAGCCCGCCGTCCGGGGCCCCACCAACCACGAAAACACACCAAACTGATGGTCCGTCAGGAGTGATCTGAGAATTCAGGGCGTCGCACAAAGAAAATTCATGCAGGTCTCCGGAGAAACATTGAATAACGCCACGAATTCCGTATCACTAGGTCCCGCAGACAAATCCTGCTCAGTCTCATCTCCACGATCGCCAGCGTGACGGACAGTCCACAGCGGGACGCCGGAGACGGGACTTGCGGGCCTAACCCGCCCCCGGTGCAACCTCAACCGGCGATGGCGGACGGCTCCGTGTCAAGCCTTCGCGAATCCGCGTCACGGACGCACTCGGCGGCCTCTGACCAGGCACGGAACGCAAATTCGCGAGAACTCGCACCCCGACAGCCGGACTCACACAGTTGCCCTCGCACCACCCACAGCCCGGCACCGTGCCGGCCCAACCAAAGGACCACCATGACCACCACCACGACCCAGACCAACGAGACCACGGCCGCCCAGGCCGCCGAGACAGACGCAGAGCTGGCGCGGCTGCGGCGCGAGCGACCCGTCCTCCTCCTGGTGATCACCTTCGCCCTCACGATGCTCGGCACCGTGCTCGCCATCGGCGCAGCGCTCTTCGTCCGGTGGGCGCCGGCCTGGGCCGACCCCTTCGCGGTCGGCGCCGCCACCTTCGCCGTGTTCCTGACCCTCGCGCTGCCCGCCCTGCGGCACCTGTGGCGCCAGTAACACCACACGACGCGCGGGCCCGGCCATCGGGAGGGACAGCCGGGCCCACACAGGGCAGACGGCCGGTCCGGGTGTTCCCAGTCGGAACACCCGGACCGGCGGCGTCAAGCAGCGACCGGAGGGCGTACGCCACGGAACTGAGAGGCGGCACGCGGAGAGCCGCCCACCAGGTGGGCGACCCTCCGCGTTCTAACGATGAGCCCCCAGCCCGGCCGGTCAACCGCGCCCGCCACACCCCCGGCAGTCGCCAGAACCGTTGCAGCTAGAGCACTTGTCAGCCCCGGAACCGCCTCGCTGTCCCGTTCCACCACAGTTGTGGCAGTTCCCGCTGTTTGAACACGTCTGACATGTCATGGATTCCCCGTCCGTCGGATCAACCCCATATGGTCCGCTCGCCTGAGCTCCACAGCAAGGGGCATCAGCCCGGGTCCTCCTCCACATTGCCCCCGCGCCTACCCTGAGGAACCTGAGTCCCTGACACCCAGCCAGGACGACAACGGCATCCGAGGCGCCCAGGCATCAGCTGGCCGCGCGCGGTGCATCCTGCCCGTTGCCGGACGGATCGGGCCCCTGGCAGCATGCCCTGTCTATGGCGAAGAAACAGAAACTTCCCTTTCCGGTCGCGGTCGTCACCGTCGACAGCCCTCAACAGGCCCGCACCGTCGCCAGCAGTTGGATAGTTTGGGGCGGTAGATGCTTCGAGGCCGGCGGAGCGCTCTCCTCCCTGAGCGTGAGCGCGGCGGAGCTCGGGGCCCACGAGGTCATCGGAGCGCGCGTGACCGCCATTCCGGGCATCTCCTACACGAGTCTGGTGGCCTACGGGACCGCGATCACGTACAGATAGAGCGAGCCCACATGGCTTGCACACCGACCCAACCCTGCGCCGAACTGGCATCTACGCTACGCACGACACCGAGATACTCACTGGCCGCAGGCCAGCCTGGGTCTTGACCCGCCTACGGGTGGCTCTGTCCACGAGAAGGAGCAGCGATTCGACGTCGGTTGGGGAGGCACACTCGGCCAGGGAGCGCGTCGCAATGTTCACGAGAACTGACAGCACCAGGCCTCTCCCGCATAGCCGTCGGCGAAGCGTGATGGGCTCCTTGACCTTGATCTTCCCGCGGCGACCCGTTCATGATCGTCGTATGAGTCAGCACTCGGTAACCTTGGACGAGATCGTTTTGGAGGACTGGCCGGCCGTTCACTCCTGGGCGTGCCTCCCGGAGGTATGCCGCTATCAGTCCTGGGGGCCGAACACAGAGGTCCAGACACAGGACTTCGTGGACTCCGCGGTCAAGGCCTGGTCGGGCACCCCTCAGCGCCGGTTCCCCTACGTCGCCCGCGTCGGGCGGGATGTGGTGGGCATGGGTGAGCTGCATGTCCGCAGCCATAAGCAGCGCCAGGGCGAGATCTCATACATCGTGCATCCCCGGGTATGGGGGCAGGGCATCGGCACGGAAATAGGCCGGCAGCTGCTCGCGCACGGGTTCGGCGAGCTGGGGCTCCATCGGATCCATGCCACCTGTGACCCGAGGAATCTCGGCTCCTCCCGAGTACTATCCAAGATCGGTATGACGCATGAGGGACGCCTGCGCGACACCGCGCTGCTCCACGACGGCTGGCGAGACTCCATGATCTTCAGCAGCCTCGAAGGGGAATGGCGCTCCACTGCGTAACCCCGCCAGCGGGTGCTGTCGCTTCTCGTGAACATCGACCTCGGTGCGTCCTCGCCGCAATCGCCGGCGCCACCATCGCGATCACCAGCTGGGCGGCACCGACGCCCTGCCCTACGTGACCGCCACCACCCTGATCACCATGCCCATCGCGCTCACCGCCGGGAACTTCATCACCTACCAGCCCCTGGTGACAGCCGGCACCTGGATCGCCACCACCGCAGGCCTCCTGTAGACCCGCAGGTGATCACGGGTGCACGGTGACGCTCAGGCCGGACCCTGGCCGCAGGACCGGCCGCACGCCCTTGGAGATACCGGCTCGTATGGCTACGGCCCGGTAGCAGGTAGCGCCGGTTCCTCACCGGTCTGACCGGTCTCGGTGGCGCCGAAGGCCTGGAAAAGCGCGGGAAGGTCACCCGCGGCGGCCTTGTCGACGGCCTTGGCATGGAGCCGGTAGCGCAGCACCGCGCGCAGTGCGGGAACCGTGAGAGTGGCCAAGCCCAGGAGCAGCGCGGGGACCTCCACCGCCGGGTACAGAGTGGCGACCAGGCCGGCCGCTGCCGATAGGGCGCCGGTTACCAGGTTCCGAATCATGTTCACCGTTGTGCCTCACTTCCGCTTATCCGTGTGGCGCTGGGTGCGGCCACGGATCAAGCGTCGAGCGCGGCGGATTGGTGCGGCAGAGGGAACGGCGGTTCCCGCTCAACCGGTAACAGCAGGTCAACGCCCTTGGACTCAGGGGACTTTCACCCTGCTGCGCGTGTGCGTGACAATCGTGGATCCGGCCTGCGCCAGACCGCACGCGCGGGGCGGTCGACGAGGGGGCACGGGGATGGGTGAACCGAAGGCGGTCGGGCTGGCGGCCGCCGCCTACGCGGCCGCGCTGCGCGCCGCGGTGCACGGCTTCACGATGCAGGGCGGCACGCAGAAGGAGATCGCGGTCGCCGCGCATGTCGCCCCGGCCACCCTCTCGCGCTACCTCAGCGGCGACAGGGTCGCCCCGCCCACCTTCGTCGCGCGCCTGGACTCGTTCCTCGCGGAGCGGGGCCGGCCCCTGGACGCCGGAGTGCGGGAGCGGCTTGACGAGCTGTGCGCCCGGGCCCATGAGGCCAGCCGGTCACCGGCCGTCCAGCTGGTAATCCTCAAGCAGGAACTCGCCCGGGTACAGGGAGAGAAACAGGCCGGTGAGGCGGAACTGGCCGCGCTCAAGGAGCATGCGGACCAGCTGGCCGGTGAGCTGGAGCAGGCGCTGGAGCAGGCCCGCCACGCGGAGACGGGACTAGGCGTCCTCGAACAGCGTGTCACCGAGCAGGACAAGAAGCTCCAGGACGCCCAGGCCTACACCCGCCGGCTGGAGGCGGAACTCACCGCGCAGCACGACCAGGTCGTCCTCGTACAGCGAGAAGTCGAAGTCCTGCGCCGCCAGAACAAGACCCTCCTCGACGAGAGCACCGCCACCACCATGTCCGGCGGAACGCTCGAAGGCGCCGTTCCCGCCGTGTCAACGCAGGCCACCAGCGGGAAGGCGGAGCGGGAAGCCCCGGCTCCCCTCCCGCCACGGGATCTTTCCACCAGCACCTTCAAGCCGCTGATGCCAACCCCCGCGCCTCCGCCGGAGCGCAGGCCGCTCCTGGGTCGTGCGGACACCAAAGAACAGTTCACAGGGCAGCTGCGGGCGCTACGCGCCCGGGCCGGCGGCAAGAGGGTCTGGCCAGCCGAAAAACTCGCCGGCCTGAGCCCCAGCAGGCCCTACGGCAACAGCTCCACGCAAGAGGACACTGCCCTGATGGACCGATGGTTCGCCAATGGCGAGTTCCCGCACGACTGGCGCCGGCTTAGGCCGGTCCTGCGCGGGCTGGGCGCAACCTCTTTAGAGGTCAAAACCTTCGCCGCCTCCTACGACAGGATCGGGAAAGGGCGCACGGCCAGGACGTCGGACGTGATGACGGCGGTCCTTGTCCTGGCCGCGATGGCCGTGATCTACCTCGGCGCCACCGCCGTCCTCCAAAGCGATACCGAATCGGGGACCTCGAAGACCCTCACCGCCCTCGGAGCGCTACTGGCCTCCGCGATCATCGGGGGAACAGGCGCGACACTGATCGCTCCGAACCCCGACAAGCCCTCTCCCCACGCGGAGTGGCCCTACACCCTGATCTTCTGCTGTGCCCCGATCACCCTGATCGCCAGCGTCATCGTCCCGTTCGCCACCGGCACCGACACCTGGGGCCACTGGATCGCAGACCTACTCGGACTGCTCTGACACACCACGACGGAGAGCCCCGCGTTCCCCTGGGGAACAGCCCGGGCCACACTGGCGGGGTGATCACGCGCCGCCCGCTGGGCACGGGCCCCCGTCCCGCCACCGACACCCCGGCCGCAGCCGGCCCCCGGGCACTCCTCGCGGCCGAGGCGGTCGAGGTGGCCCCGGCCGCCGAGGCCACCTCGGCCACGAGCCCCGCCGACCGGTCCGCCGCCGCGCCCGGCCGCCGCCACCTGGGCCCCGGAACTGCGGCGGCCGACCACTGACCGGCCGTCACCGGCCATATCTGTAGTCACCACTAGGCAAGCGGTGAGTTCTTTCTGCCCAGTTCAGGGCACGTTGAGGACCTGGAGCTCACCGATCGCAAGGCTGGTGGCACTCTCGCGGGTGGTAGTGAGTGTGCCGGTCTGCCCAGCGCCGGCCCAGGAGATGTTCCCGAACTCCGGTGAGTACGGGGTGCCCGGCCCGGTGCAGGTGATGGTCGCGCCGTCGCCCATCGACCACACGATCGTGCGGACCGTGGCGGTCGCGGTGACCGTCACCGACCCGGCCGAGGCGGACGCGGTGGCCGGGCCGGTGCGGGTCGGGCCCGGCCGGTTCCACATCCACACCGGCATCCCGACCAGGCCCTTGCCTTCAGGCTTCGGAACGATTCCGATGTCCCGCCCTTCCAGGCGCAGGCGCTCGACCGCCTGCTGCGCGAGCGCCTGGACATCGACACCGCCGCTGGCCGGACCGGTCGCGGACCCGCGGATCCCGCCGCGGACGTCACCGTTCGCGCTGGGGCAGGTGACCAGGTACAGCCGCCCGCCCGGATCCCCCGGCTTCCAGCCCTCCGGTGCACCCGTGTCGAACCCCGGCGGCAGGCCCCCGGCAGGGCCGTCGGTCGGCTTCCAGTAGCAGGAGTCCGCCGAGTTGAACGTGCCCATCTCCGGGGTGGAGCAGGGCACCTCCTGGCCGTCGATCGCGCACGAGGGCCTGCCCACCTCCCCAGGGGGCTTGCCCGGCTTGCCGCCAGGCTTGCCCGGGGCGGGCTGGCCCGGGTCCTGAGCTGTGATGTCCAGATCCCGCGGCGGGCACACCACCCCGCCCCCAGGCCCGTCCGCGACCGCGAGCGGCACGGCGGCCGCCCAGAGCAGGCCGGCCGCCACGGCCGCCGCCCCGAGCCGGGGCCAGCTCAGCACGTGCGCTCCCGCTCGATCGTCGAGCTGTAGACCAGCCACGGCCCCGTGCCCGTGCGCTGCGCGGTCGACTTCACCACGTGCGCGGCCCGGACGGCACCGCCACCGGCGTGCCGTCCTTGCTCACCTTGTCGTAGCCGCTGGAGTCGACGCAGTCGGTGATGACCGCGCGCCGCGGATCGCTGGCGGTGTCGATCGAGTCGACCACCGCGGAGCGGGCCGGCTGCCCCGCCAACACGGTGTTCTTCTGCTGGTACCAGAACAGCGTCGCCTTGATGTCCGCAAGCGCCGTGTCGGTCGCGTAGCGCTCCAGCTCCGGGTCCAGCGCTCCCGCGGCGGACCTCAGCCGCCCCCATACCCGCGTACACGGCCAGCACAGCGGCCTTCTCCGCCGCCTGAGGGTCAGCCGTCCCAGACGCCGGCACCGACGCCACAGACGGCCCTGCAGGCCCCTTCGCGTCCGTCCCCGAACCCCCGCAGCCCGCCAGGATCACAGCCGCCACCCCAACACCCGCAACCCGTAACCCGTAACCCGCCGCACCATGCCTCCCGCTCTCGTGATCACGCCACGCTAACGACCACAACCCCCGCAATCACCCGAGAAACCAGCCAGCCTCCACACCCACCTCATCCCCACCCGCCAACCTCCACCCCGATCCCCCCACAACCCGCCCCTTCGCCCCGCCCAGACCTAAAGTCTGGCCAGTCACCGGTCGAAAAATGGCGCCTGCCCAGGGACGATGCGCGGTGAGTCCGCGCGCACGTTCCCCCCTCGCGTACCCCCTCGCGTACCCCCTTGGGCTCCCCCGATGGGTACCCCCATGTACGCCAGGGCGGATCGGGGCCGAGCGTGTGTCACACAAGGACTCCCACGGGGGTTGACGGGCTAGCGCCATGGTCAGACCCGTGACACGGCCCCGGTGTGACAGGGCGTGTGACAGGCCGGTGTGACACCCGGCCGGGACGTGGTCGCAGCCCATGTGCACGCGGGTGCAGTGCACGCGCGAACGGCGGGGCCGCCCTGGAGAGGGCCGCCCCGCCGTCGGTTCCTCGCTCAGGCTGCGAGGCTCTCTACAAAGCGCCGGGCGTCGATCGGCGAGTTGGCGGCGCGTCGAGCTATGGCCGCTTCCGCCGCGTCGAACCAACTGGGCTTCGGGTACACCTGCTGCTTCCTGGCCCATTCGTTGTACTGGGGACCGAACTGGGAGGAGTGGAACTGAACGAGCCAGAACACGGCGAACGGGCTCACATCCCGAACCCGGGACCAGGCGGCGAACCAGGCCGGCAGCCTGTCGCGCGACACCTGGCAGCCCTGAAGGAAGCTCAGGTACTGCAGGATGTCGACGGGCATGGCCTGCCCGTTGACGATGCGGTGGGCCGTGCTTCGGGACAGGTTCCAGCCTTCGGCCCGCTCGGACAGCACTCGAAGCGACGGGCGACCGGCGGCAGCGTAGGCGTCCCGCAGGGCACGGCTCAGGTCGGCTTCGCTGGAGGCGAGGTCGGGCCGCGGTACGGCCGTAGAGCCGCTGGGCCGGCGCCAGGCCTCCTGCGCGCGGGAGTGGAGTTGCCGCGCGCGCTCGTGGTGGGGGGTGCCGCTGCTGATGCCACAGGCGCCCAGATACCCCTCAACGCACTCCCAGGTGGGCAGCGTCTTCCCAGACGCGGCGCGCTTGAGGGGGGAGGCTCCCCGCTGGCTGCGCTCCGCCAGCGTGCTGTAGGGGATACCGCCTCGCACGTCGCGGAGGAACTGGGCCAGCTCCCCCAGCGCGGGGACCGTGTGGTCGACAGGGGCTTCGGGGCGCCCCACCCGGCCCACTAGTTCACGCTCCCGTTGCCGGGGCCCCCGAGGGCGGCGTTCAGCAGCCGCCGCAGCAGGCCGCCCCCGCCGCCCTTGCCGTTCCTGACGTTGGAGGCGACCAGGACGGCGACGCTGACCGCGCCAGCGCCGCCCAGCAGGACGAGGATGTCCTGCACGGGCATGTGCGCGATGAGGCTGAGGAGCACGGCGGCCGCCAGATAGGCGGCGATGACGAAGGCGTGGGCCATGCCGAAGCGCACGCCGGAGGCCGGGGCCGAGGCCCCGTCGATCGTGTTCAATTCAGACACCCTTCACGGGTAGGGGTCGACGGCCCTCTCTAGGGCCGCCGACCGGCTGCTACTGGCTCCAACAGGCCGAATTCCGCTAGGTGATTGGCGTCACCTGAGCAGCGGAACGAAGCACTGCCGACCAAGAATCCCAGCCCGTAGCCCCTCTACGCCAAGAGCCCTGTATTGGCCCCGAAGATGTCCCAATTGTTGGCCCCGAGCCCAACGCACCCGCATGACCTCTGACCTGCGAAAATGCTGCTTCCTGGGCGTCCGAAATTCATTGGCCCGACTTTTGTCCCAGCAAGGTAAGTGATACCTCAGCCACGGCGGCCGTAGCCTCAACCTCGTTACGCGCGCTATCCCCGATGGCGAGTCATGCGCGTTTACAGGCGCCCTGTCTGCTACTGGCTCCAACCAAGGCACACACCAGGGACATTGCGGGTCACGTTGGCGCGTGGCCCGCACGGCGGCCGATGAGCGTACCCATGGTGCGGACATCGGCCTTTGCCGTACCCGAGGCAACCAGCGGACCAAAACCCGCACAACACCACCTGAGGGCCTTTCAGGGCCCTCTCCAACAAAGGACCCGGGGTCTCGCCGTTCGACCCTCACGCGGCCACGCAGAGCCCGTGCCGGGCCTGTCGCGGTCCCCACTCCGGCCGGAGAGGCCGGATCCTCTCCTCGCAGGGCTTCAGCAGTCGGCCGCACTCCGGTTCCGCCCCGAGGCTGTCGCACCCATCCCAGACCCACGGTTCAGACCTCCCCACCGCAGGACACACCGCTCGTGTCGCGCCGACAGGCCGACCCGCACGACAGGCCCCCCACGACAGCTCCGGTGGGCTTCCCGCGCACGCGGGTGCACGCGCACGCGTGCGCGCCTTGGGATCGGCCGCTCCGGCCGGGGCACACACAAAATCAGCCTCGGGGTCGGTGCCGGCGGGGCCGTGAGGGACCGTCACCAGGCCACCGTCCGCACCAGGAAGCTACAGGCGCCCCGCTGAGCGCCTTTCGGGAACCGCTGCGACCGGAGGGGCCGGAACGGGCTGTGAGACGCTCAGCGGGGCGCATAGCGGCTAGAACAGGGTTACTGCGGCCTGCGGTTCGGTCTGCTGGGCGTAGGCGGCCAACTCGGGGTGCTCCCGGACCAGCTGCTCACGCAGCCGCCGGACCTCCTCAGCCTCCGCCGCCCGGCGGGCGCGGACCTCCGCGCTCTTGGCCGCTTCGCGCCCGGCGTGCTCGGCGTAGGCGTCGGCCAGCATCGCGTTCCACTGGGCGGCCGCCTTGGCCCTCTCGGCCTGGGCGGCGTACGCCGCGTCCCGCTCGGCGAGCAGGTCCGCCGTGGCGTGCTCGATCAGCTCGGCCTCGGTCCGGTCGTGGCACTGCCAGCACAGGCCATCGGTCGGCCGGGTGCCCTTGCCGGTCGCTGTGCAGCCCTTGCCCTCGCAGTCCCACCACACCGGGGTCGGCCCGGTCTCCCCACGGGGCCCACGATGCCCTGCCGCCGCGCGGCAAGGCGTTCCGCCCTGCGCTTCTCGCACTTCGGGCAGACGTCCTGCGGGCCCAGTTGGATCCGGGCGCCGTCCTCGCACATCGGGTCCGGGCAATCCGTGGGCGGGCGCACCAGGCCCACCGCGACACCGACCGCTGAGCCGATCCCCTTGCCGCCCGGCAAGGCGTCCGTGGCGTAGCCGTGGTTCCACCACCGGCGCCGCACCCGCGCTGCCAGCTGCTCAGCGGACCGGCCACCGGCCAGGGCGGCCAGGATCGTGTCCCGGATGACCACCGGCCGGTACTTCGGCAGCAGGACGGTCAGGGCCTCGGGCCAGGCAGCCTCCACCATGGCCACCGCGGCGGCCTGCTCGGCCGAGAACCGGGTGCCGGCCTGGACGCCCTTCGCAGCACGACGAGGCAGTGCCAGCGCTCAGTGAGACCCAGACCGCCCTAAGAAGCGGCGCTTGCAGGACCTCGTCCGTCTCTCGAACGACAGGCTGGATAGGGTCCTTGGATCCGAGCGGGGCCTCCCAGCCGACCTGGCTGAGCTCTCTGCCCATCACCGGTGAGCGAGCAAGCGGGCGCGCAGCTGGTGGGCTGGCTGGGTTCGCGGAGATCGGTCATGACCGGTGACCGATGGAGGCCGGGCCGGTCACCGGTCATAGGGGCGAAGGCGGTCACTTGACCATCGGCCATCGGTCAAAGCACAGGTCAGAGGCACTTGGCGCTGCGGGGACCGGTTCACCGTCGACCGGGTGAACGTGACGGCGGACCCCTGGCCCCGCCCAGTCATCCGTCTCTCAGGAATGGCCGTTGGCTGGGCTTCGGATCGGTCGTGGCTGCTGGTGAGCGAGTCGATCGGGGGACCGGGCATGCCTCAGCAGTCACCAGCGCCTGTCACCAGTCACCAGTCACCAGTCACCAGTCACCAGTCACCAGCGTCGGTCACCAGCGTCGGTCACCGGTGTCGCTCGCCGGTCACCAGACGCCGGACTTCAGGGTCACCGGTCATCGGTCATGAGGGTGTGATCAGCTTCAGACCGAGCGAAGGTGCGCGCGCCCGTGCTGCCGGCGTTGCTCGGCGAGGTGCTTGCCTGCGTCGATCACGCGGCGCTGACCGGTCTTCGGCGACACCCCCAAGCGGCGGGCAGCCTCTGCCCCGGACAGCCTCGCACCGGTTTCCTCTGCCTCGACCAGCCATCCGGCGACGGTAAGAATCTGCTGCTGGACCGGGCCCAGGTCAGCCTCCTCGGTCTGCTGCTCGGGCAGCCGAGCAGCGGCCGCACCAGTATCGGTGGCAGTGGCCTGCCAGTGCCCGGTCTCCCCTGATGCTGCGGGGCCCAGATGATCGGTCAGGACGTCGAAGGAGGTCTGCTGGTGACTTGCTACAGCCGACAGTCGATCATCTGCCGACGGCGCCGGTACCTGGCCGGACTCAGGTGCCGTTTCGGCGGGTGCGCGGACGTCACTTCGGGCCGCCGAGGGCTCAAAGAAGGGGTGGGGACCGCCGCCCGTACGGTGACCGGTCACCGAACCCTCATCGGTCAGGGCCTTCCGGCTTCCGGGGAACCCGGCCAGCAGTTCCTCCACCTCTCTGGCGGGCAGAGGCCCGCCCGACATCGGGTCCACCACTCCGTAGGCCTCGGCCAGGTGCGAGACGAACGCAGCGGCGTCAGGGAACTCGCCAATACGCGCCGCGTAAGAGCGGTATGCCTCCCAGAGCTCCATCTCCGTCAAATGACCGGGCTCGGCGGCCCTGGGAGCGATTGGCTGTGGCCCGCTCGCCGCTGACTCGTCGCGACCGTAAAGGTGGGCGGGACCGAACCCGTCCTGATCGGCAGCCGGCTCCAACGCGTGAGTGAAGCCCGCATCCGTACCTGTGGGACCCGCTACAGACCGCTCCCCCACCGTGCCTGGAGCAGCCACCGAAACGCGCCGAGGTGTATCAGCCCGCTCTACCGTCTGGTGATCGGCAGTCTCCGGCGCCGACGGCAATACGGCCGGCTCTATCCCCGTCACCGCCAGCGCCTCCGGCGCCGTCCGCGACAGCGGCACACCGATGCGGGCGAGCCGCAGCGGCATCAGCGCCTCCACCGGGGCCTTGCGCCGCCAGGCCCGCCCGTACCGCGCCTGCAGCCGGGCCTGGTATATCAGCCGGTCCTGCTCCATGCCGACCGCCTGCTCGTAGGAGCGCAGCTCCCACAGCTTCATCCGGCGCCACAGCTTGAACGTGGGCACCGGCGACAGCAGCCACCGGGTGATGCGCACGCCCTCCATGTGCCGGTCCGCGGTGATGTCCGCGATCCGGCCCACCGCGTGCCGGGCCGCCTCCACCGTCACCACGAACAGGACCGGGATCACGGCGTGCATACCGACGCCCAGCGGGTCCGGCCAGGCCGCGGCACCGTTGAAGGCGATCGTCGCGATCGTCAGCAGCCACGCCGTCTGGCGCAGCAGCGGGAAGGGGATCCGGATCCACGTCAGCAGCAGGTCCAGCGCGAGCAGCACGCAGATGCCCGCGTCGATGCCGATGGGGAAGACGAGCGAGAAGTTACCGAAGCCTTTTTGCAGGGCGAGCGCGCGCACCGCGGAGTACGAGCCCGCGAAACCTATCGCCGCGATGACGACGGCTCCGGCGACCACGACGCCGATGAGTATCCGGTGCGTACGAGACAGCTGAAGCTGAGTCACGTGCTCCTACCCCTCCATCAGTCCCTGTCCTGATCATCGTTCACATTCCCATCGCCAGGCACAGGACGCCGCAATAATCAGCAGAAGAGGCGCAGGCGCCGTTTTCAGGCAGGGCTTCAACCACCGGTGACGGATAACGCGGACCTGCCGTCGCAACGTGCCGACTAGCACCCTGCACACACGAGGAACTGCAACGGACCCGCTCAGCGACTGCTCAGCCACAGAAGGTGCGCCCCAGCGATTCCCGCACGCGTCATGCGGCACAAGGGAGCTACTCCGCACCATCGACGGCATCAGCCACTGTGCTGCTGGCCTCCAACCACAACCACAGACTTCCCGCCACAAGTCGAGCGTGCTGTACCGACGACGCGAGTACCGGAGCGAAGCGCAGGGCGCAGCCAACCCGTGGGGTCCGCACTGGCATGCCGGAGATCAGCCGACGATGCATGAAACTCAGCCGGGGGCGGGGAGGTGTCTTTGTAGATAGCGGCATCTCCCTGACCTGTATAAACACTCGCGATCCATGCAGATGCCTGCATGGAAAGGTGCTCTCAGGACCCGAGTTGCATGCACGCTCACGCATGGAGGTCACACGTCAAGAGACCGCAACGCGCCGATGCATGGAACCATGAATTAGATGACGTACTTGATATATAAGTGAGGTGATTCGAACGAAGGAGCATCTCTAGTGGCACAGCCAGCTAGGCGCCCGGCAACACCCCTGCCCCAGCAGAGCGCCAGGCTTGTTCCCGTTCCCCGGCAGGCGTCGGCGTTCGATGACACCCGCAGCGCGCATCAGATCCTCAAGTCGCTGGAAAAGATCAGCCGTAATGGCGGGCACTTCACTGCCGACCCGCCCCCGAAGCGCTACGGCTTCGAAGGCGGTACCCACACGAATGTGTCCCAAGTGCTGCAGGAGAATCTGTGGAGGTTCAACCTCTCGGGCCCAGCCCGCAACCTTCTGGACCACATGTCGGTGACTCACAACGAGGAGGGAGTCGTGGCAGCGAAGCAGACAGCACTGGCAGCCCACTTCGGGTGTTCGCAGTCCAAGATCAGCCGGGCCCTGACCGAGTTATCGAAGCACCACTTCACTTGGAAGGTGAAGCGGGGCGAGTACCAGCTCAACCCGACATACTCCTACCGGTTCAGCAGCACCAAGCACCAAGCCCTGCTCCGCAGGATCGGCGCGGCAACGCTGAAAGCCCACAAGATCGTGATCCCTCCTGCGCCAGAGACGAGGTCGTCCTCATGAACGCCGTCCCCGGCTTCCACAACCCTGAGATCTGGGAACACCTGCCGAACGCCGGGCTGAGCCCTACCGCCCGCGACGTCTTCGACATCCTCACCGCCCGCCAGGAACCCGGCGGCACCGTACACATCCGCCAGGACCAGATCGCCGAGCGTCTCGGCATCCCCCAGGCCACCGTGTCCCGCGCAGTCGGCCAACTCAAGGACAAGGGCATCATCGAAGGCCGAGTCCGTCGCGGCCGCATGCTGATTCACCCTCTGCTCGCCGGCTACGTGTCACTGGCTCACATGGTCAATCACATCCAGGACCCCGCCACGCACATCTGGCCGCTGAACTTCCCCACCGGCGAAATCCGCCCGCCACGCCGCAGCGACCCCCGGACCGGAACCGGTTTCGACCCGGACCCCGACGGCGGCGAGGAAGCTCGTGAGGACAAGCCTCACCCCACACTCCTGCTGGCCGGCTGAAAACAGACAGACTGATGTGCCCACTACGTGGCCAGGTCGGTAACGCCTCCCTCCAGGCTCGTCCCTTGCAACACTGCGGCACCAACCGAATCCGAGGACAGCGAGCTTCCGCCGTCGACATCCTCGGCTGCGAGGGGGATCGAACACTCCCAGGTGTATGTAGTCGGCGAATGCGGGGCAGGTTCCCGGCGCCAAGAGGGCCGGGGAAAGAGCGTGCGAGCCCTAGGCGCCGAGAGCAGCAGCGCCTGGAGCCCGCCTCAGCAGGGCCTCGGACACGGCGTGCCCGAAGGCAGAGCCCTTCGTCCTGCCGAACGCCGTGTCCGAACCCGGGGTGCGGCATCGGGTCTTGGCGCTCAGGGGGTCGCCTCCGGGGCAGGGCACGACCACACAGGCGTGTCGAGGAAGCTGGTGCCGTGCCGAGCACTCACCCCGCCACGGGCCACGGCACCGGGTGGAAGAAACTTGCCGCAGGGCCAGCACGCCCGGCCCTGGGCCTGTTCCCATGTCAGTTCGCTGAGCTCCGGAAGGGGTGCGTCCTGGCACCGCACCGATAGGGCAGCCTGCATGGCGATCACGGGGGCACTGGAGCCAAGGTACTCGATCATTCGGCGGCCTTGAGGTTGGTGGCTGCGGTCGACAACTCGATGCCGTCGGAGCCGCGGATGTAGGCCAGCTCCACCCATCGCTCGTAGAGGACGTTGTCCGACACGTTTTCGTTGGTGACGGCCATCAGCTCGCCCTCGGTGCCGGACGCGATGTCTCGGACGCGGCGGCCGAGCAGGGGATGCTCGTCGTGCCCGAAGCCGAGTCTGTGGTTCGCGCTCATTGGTCGGTCTCTTCCATGTCGTCGTCGCAGGTGTGTGCGAGGAAGTGGGCGAGACCATTCGCGGCGCGGGCGATCAGGGCCGGGCTCGGGACGCCGTAGGCGGGTTGCCCGGTTGACTCGGGCCCTTCCCCGGGCGCTGCGGGGTCTTGGATATCAGCCACGGTCTGGTCTCCTCGGCGTGGAGTCGGGGGTGTATGACCAGTAACCCGTGCAAGGCTGGTGACAGCCATGTCAAACACCTGCCGGGCCTCTCATGCCGGTACTGACAACTTGACTGTTGCTTTAACTGACGGTCGGGGCAGGCCGCCTCTACCGTGGCGTGTATGGCACGGTCGAGGAATGAAGCACTTGCGGCATGGATGCGCGAGCACGAGATGTCCGCCGCCGTGCTGGCCGAGCTGGTCAACGACGCCCTGACCGGCATCACCGGACGCCGAGGGGCCACGAGCGAGCGCACAGTGTTCCGTTGGTTGTCGTGCGAGAACCGGTGGCCCCACGCCCGGTTACGCCGTGCCCTGGAATCCGTTGCGGGAGTCCCCGTCACCGCACTCGGATTCGTTCCCCGAGGCCAGATCTGCGGGGCCGCAGACGAGCAGGAGCAAACCGTGTTGCGCCGAACCTTCCTGACCGCCGCGACCTCTGTGGCCGGCGCAGCCGCCACCGGCGCCTCTGCCGGGGCACGCCCGTCGGTTGGATCCGCCGATGTGATCCGCATGCGTGGTGGCCTGGACACCCTGATGGCAGCCGACGACGCGCGAGGTGGCAGCGCCGACCTGGAACGGGCTGCCCTTGCCGGTGCCCGCGACGCCCTTGCTCTGCAGCAGGGGGTGGCCACCGAGCGGACTCGACAGCGTCTGTTCTCCATCGCCGCGAACTACACCGCAACCGCCGCCTGGTCGTGCGTCGACTCGCGTCGGCTCGACCAGGCCGAGGCGCATCTGAACACAGCTTTGCGCCTGGCGGGCCTGGCCCGGGATGCGGAGACCGCGATGCGGGTGTGGAACTCGAACGCCATGCTCGCCCACCAGCGCGGCCGCCACGGCGAGGCCGTCGCAGCCGCTCAGGCGGCACAGTCGACCGCTGTCAGCCGTCGCGATCCCCTCTACGCCTCACTCGCGCACGCCCGGACCGCAGTCGCCTACGCCAACCGCGGCGAGCGCCAGAGCGCCCTGCGCTCTCTCGGCTACGCGGGCGAGGCACTCGCCAAGGCCCCCGCTGCGATCAGGCCGAGCTGGATCGCCTTCTACGGTCCCGCCGAACTCCATGCCCTGACTGCCATCGTCCGCGACCGTCTCGGTGACGCGGCAGAGGCGGAGGCCGCCTCACATCAGGCGCTGTCCGTCCTGGGCCGCCCGTTTCGCCGCAACCGGGCGCTCGCCACTTCCCGCCTGGCCCTGGCCCAGCTCCACCAGGGCGACCTCGACCAGGCCTGTGCCACCACCAATGCCGCGTTCCAGCTGATGCGCGGCGCACCGCTGCCGGGCCGAATGCGGACCCTCCTTGGTGACTTCTACCGCGACCTGTTCACTCTCGCCCCGTCCGCCACCGCGGCCCGTGACTGGGCCGACCGGTACCGCACCGAATGGAGCTGCCCCGCATGAGCGAGTACCGCCTCAACCGCTTCGTCCACGCTGACCTCGCCCAGATCCGCCAGACCTTGCTCGATGTCCATGACGACGCGTACGCAGCGGAGATGGACGACGAGTTCCACCAGCGGTTCGCGTGGTTCGTCGACCACTGGGGTGGCCATCCCGGCTTCGTGTGTGTGATCGCCTACGACGGCGACGAGCCTGCCGGTTTCTCCTACGGTGCCCCGTCCAACCCGGGACGCGAGTGGTGGCGCGATTACCTCGACCCCGCCCCCAACCCGAGCACCACGTTCGCCGTCTCCGAACTGATGGTCATCCCCAAATGGCGCAAGACCGGCATAGCGCAGCGCCTCCACGAAGCCCTTCTCGCAGACCGCGACGAGGCCCTCGCCGTGCTCCTCGTCGACAACACCCACCCCCGCGTCCAAGCCCTCTACGAGAGCTGGCACTACCGCAAGGTAGGCGAACGCCAGCCCTTCCCCGACTCCCCCCTCTACGCAGTCATGCTCCGCGACCTACAGCAGCACGCGGGTAAAGCCGACTAAGCCGTCTCTTCCGGAGCTTGCCTGAGAGTCGGTGTGGCACGATCGCGCTCATGACGTCTGCATCCATCCCGGTCGCTGACACCCACGTGAGGCTCCTGGCTGGCCATGCCAGCAGCGGGAACCCCGTCTTCGAAGTGTTGCCTGCTCGTAGTCTCGATTCGGGCCTCTTCGAGCTTGCTGGCAGCCAGGGGCTTGTCCTGGGCTGTGCAGCTGGAGACGTTCTACGCGTCTCCGACGACGGACAGTTCGAGATACGGCAGGTGGGCCGGAACCTCTGTGTCCAGGCCATCCCGCAGAGTGGCCTCTTCACGTCTGAGGCTGTGGCGGAACTGACCAAGGAGTTCGAAGCGGTCGGAGGCTTGGTCTCTCAGCGTCGGCCAAGGTGAATGGTGGTTCGGAAACGCGGACGAGCCCCTGCCGTTCAGCGCGCCGCAAGCCGCCACAGGCGGGAGTCCGGCGAGCAGCTGACTTACACCGAGGCCCGCGCCGTGATCCGGGTTTCCGCACCCCCGCCGGGGCGGTGCTTGATGAAGAACAGTGACGGGCCTCGGCGGTCGGCTGTTCGGTACCGATCGACTAGACGAGATGCCGAGTTGTCTGTTGCGGATGCGGGTACCTCCAGACCCCTGCCGAGTTCACCATCCTGGAACGCGGCGACGTGCGACGTACCCCTTCTCGACGTGGTCGATCTTGCTACTCGGCTCCGCCTGCGCAAAGCAGCCCCCGTTATCTGCGACAACGCCTGTCGGCGTACTCCTGAAAGTGGCTCTGGCAAGATTTTCGTAGGCGAAGATCATCTCGGTGCCACGGTCGGCCGGTCTGTATGACGGGCAGCCTGTGATTGTGCTCTGTTGAACTGGTCAGCCTGTTACCGCAGTTGTCTGATGTGCAGGTGGTCTCGGTTGAGGTTTCCGATGCTGTGGTGGCGGTCCGGGCCCGCACGAGATCCGGTGAACCAGCGGGATGCACGGGATGTGGCCAGCTCAGCGAGTGGTGCCACAGCCGCTACGCACGGCGCCTCGCCGACGTCACGCTCGCAGGCCGGCCTCCGCGCATCGACTTGTCCGTACGCCGCCTGTACTGCGAGAACACGACCTGCCCGAAGGCGACCTTCGCCGAGCAAGTACCAGGCCTGACCGTGCGCTACCAGCGGCGGACACCACGACTGCAGTGCCTGGTGGAGGACATCGGCGTGGTGCTGGCCGGCCGGGGCGGATCCCGGATGCTGCGGATCTTGAATATCAGGCTCTCGCGGGTCGCCGTCCTGTCCCAGCTGATGCGGGTGCCGCTGCCGCCACCTGTAGAGCACGTTGTCGTGGAAGCGGTCGATGATGTCGCCGCGGGTGACCATCTCGGCGGCGGCGAGGTCTTCGAGGGCTTGGCGCTGGGCGGCGTCGTTGGTATCGATTCCGCCGTCGGCCCAGACGCGGAGTAGGACCTCGGCATCGGCGGGCTGGATGGGGCAGCGTATGGCCGGCTGGGTGTTCTTCCGTCCGGTGAGGGCGTCGACCTGGTGCGGGGCGAGCACGTCGAGGCGCGGGGTGACGGTGTACGCGTCGGGTGGGATGTGCAGTAGAACGAGCGGGCCGCCGATGTCGGGGTGGGCACGAAGGTGGTAGAGGGCAGCTTCCAGCCGGGGGCGGTTCCAGGACAGGGCTGCCGCAAGGCCGTCGTCGGTTTGGCGGCCGTACACGGATGCGAGCGCCGTGACGACGTGAGGGCGTCATGGTCGGCGCCGACCGGCCGGCGGTCGACGACCTGACGGTGGCAGGGGCGCTCGAAGAGTTCGTCGGAGCCGGGCATCAGGCCGGCGGGGCTGATGTCGAGGCGCTGGGCGAGTTCGGGCAGGACGCGGACGGGGAGGTCGGGGAGTTCTTCTGGATCTATCTGTTGCCCTGGTCGACGCCGCGGCTGCCATGGCGCCCTTCCACGTCGACCTACCGCCGGGCCGGCCACCGTCCGTCGCGCGGCCGGACGAAATCTACCGATCTTGCTGCCGCAAGCACCGGGCAACGGCACGGGGCAGCGCCACCGGCGACCGCGCTGGCCGCGGCCGTCCTGCCAGGCCAGGCGGCCCGGGACGGTGGAAGCAGGTATGGGGGCACGGCAGGCCATAGCGCCTGCCGCCTGCCCGGGTTGCTCTCCTGTCAGGGGCTGCCGATGGGAGACCAGGATCCTGGTGTGCTGGAGTATTCGTAGATGTTGGAGAGGTCTGCGCTGACGCTGTAGAGGCGGTCCTTGGTCGCGACGAAGGAACTGACGGAATCACCGATGACAGTCCAGATCTTCTTGGACCGGTCGTACTCCTGGAGCTTCCCGCCGGTGGTGTCGGTCGTGTAGAGGGTCGTGGGGCTGGTGAAGATCCGGTCGGTCGCGCCTCGCACCGGGTGCCAGACACCCGGCGTGCCGCTGTATTCGAAGGTGCCCTGGTGGTCGGGGCCGACGCCGTAGAGGTGGCTGGCGGTCGCCGCGAAGGAGCTGCCCGGGCCACCGATGACCGTCCAGGTCTTCTTCGACCCGTCGTACTCCTCGATGTTGCCGGTTCCGCTGTCGGTGGCGTACAGCGTCGTGGGGCTCGTGAAGATCCGGTCGGTCGCGCCTCGCACCGGGTGCCAGACACCCGGCGTGCCGCTGTACTCCATCGTGCCCAGGGTGCCGACGCCGTAGAGGTGGCTGGCGGTCGCCGCGAAGGAGCTGCCCGGGCCACCGATGACCGTCCAGGTCTTCTTCGACCCGTCGTACTCCTCGATGTTGCCGGTGCCGCTGTCGGTGGCGTAGAGCGTCGTGGGGCTCGTGATGATCCGGTTGGTCGCGTGGTTACGGATGACGGTCCAGGCGCCGGCCTTGCCGGTGTACTCCTCGACCTGTGCGTCGGCGGTGATGCGGTAGAGGCGGCTGGAGGTCGCGGCCACTGCGCTGGCCCCGCCGCCCTGGGGCCGGGTCGGCGCCGGCGATGCCTGGGCGGATGACGTCGGGGGCGTGGGCCGGGATTCCTCCGGGGCCGTCGGACCGGTGGATAACGAGCCCGGTTCCACGGGCGCCGTGCTCTGCCGGCCCTGCCCGGGGTCGCCCAGCGAGGACGCGGTGTCGGGCTGGTCCTTCGAGCGCTGGACCTGGTTGGCGATGACGAGGACCGCGACCAGCGCCGCGAGCGCCGCCCACTGCGCAGGTGTCCTCCAGCGCCTCAGCCGGGCCGCGCGCGGGACAAGGCCGGTCGGTGGGGCCGCTTCCGCCGCGTCGGTGCGGGAACTCGGGTCCGCCGGGGCCGCCGGCGGTTGGTCCGGGGCGCTCTGCGCGGCCTCGCCCGGGCGGTTCGGCGCGGCGTCGTCCGAGGCCGGCGGGCTGTCCGCGAACAACCCGGCCGTGTCGTCGCGGACGATCGCCGAAGCCGGAGCCTGGTCAGGGTCGGGAGCAGGGCTGCCCGGGGCCGGGACCGACGTGGGGGCGGGGCCCGGAGCCGGTGCGGCGGCGGGCGGGGCAGGGGTTGCTGCCATGGCGGCGGCGTGGAGGCGGCGTGCCTCCTGGAGCTTGGCACCTCTGGTGCGGGCGTCGCGGGGGAAGCGGTCCTCGATGATCTGGTTGAGGCGGGGCAGCGGAATGATCTTCAGGCCGGAGCGGTACTCGCTCCACACGCTCCTGCTCAGCTGGTACTGCTCCTCCAGCCGGCTCACCGTGTCCTGCGCGATCAGCTCCCGCAGGAACCGCGCGAGGGCGTTCGCCTCGGCCGTGCGGCCCTTTAACGGCCCCGGAAGGCGCCCCGGTCGGTTCATCTCTCCCCCTTCGACGTCCGGCGTGTTCGGTCAAGTTCGCGCAAGTTCGCGGTTGTCCGGTGTCCCTCACCCCGCTGACCTGCGCTGATCCCTCAACGCCCCAACGGATAATCAGATCAGGTTCCAGCGTGGTGTTCCACCGCTTCCGCCAACCAGGACAGCGGGATCACCACAGCGAAGGGACCACCGTGTACCGAGGGTTCATCCGCAGGCCCAAGCGCCTCGCGGCAGTGACGGGGCTGGCCATCGCCGTCGGCCTGGCCGTCGTACCCGCCCAGGCCGACAGCAGGCCCAGCTACGAGTCCCCCGTCTCGACGGGGACCACCGGCCAGGGTGCGGCCCCGGGCGGGCCGGTCACCCGTGACCAGGTCATCGCCCGCGCCAGGCACTGGGTGGAGAAGACCGTTCCCTACAGCCAGTCGCACTGGTGGAAGGACGACGCGACCGGCGGCCGCTACCGGCAGGACTGCTCGGGGTTCGTCTCCATGGCCTGGCAGCTGAAGGACAGCCTCACGACCCAGTCGCTGCCCGACGTCGCAGACAAGCTCGCCGGCTTCTCCGAGCTGGAGGCGGGTGACGCCCTCGACTACCCGGCCGCCCACGCCCTGCTCTTCGGCGGCTGGACCGACAAGGCCAAGGGCGACTTCGTCTACTACAGCGAGAGCCGTGGCGGGCGGCCCGCACTCAAGGAGAGCGCCAACATCCACGACAGCCGCATCGCCGGCCACCCCCGCACCGTGTACGTCCCGCTGCGGTACAAGAAGCTCGTCACCACCCCGGCGCCCGCCCCGGCAGCGACCGCGCCGTCGGGCACGGCGTCGCCCGCCGTTCCTGTACCGCCGGGCCCCACGGGGAAGCCGACCGCGCCGGACGCGACCGCGCCGGCGCCCGCCGCCAAGGCCCCGGCCGCCGCAGCCAGCGAGACGGGAACGAGCTTCGCCGCCACCGACGACCAGCTGTACGCCGTCTCCCCCAACCACTCCGCCGTCTACGAGTACACCGGCAAGGCCGGTACGTGGACGAGGGTCCGCGGTACCACGGGCCGTATCTACACCAGCGGCAGCACCCTCTACGCCACCGACCTCGGCAACGGCGACATCCACCAGTACGACCGCGCCCGCAAGACGTGGACCCGCATCGGCGGCCCCGGCGCGGAGTTCGCCGCCACGAACGGGCGCCTGTACGGCATCAGCCCCGACCGCTCCGCCGTCTACGAGTACACCGGCAAGGCCGGTAGGTGGATCCGGATCGGCGGCCCCGCCGACCGCATCTACGCCGCCGGCGGCACCCTCTACGCCACCGGCCCCCGCGGCGGCAGCATCCACCAGTACGACGGCACGAAGAAGACCTGGACCGTCATCGGCGGCCCCGGAGCGGAGTTCGCCGTCGCCGGCGACCGCCTCTACGGCATCAGCCCCGACCACCAGGGCCTGTACGAGTACACGGGCAAGGCAGGCACGTGGACGAAGGTCCGCGGTGCCACCGGCCACATCTACACCAAGGGCAGCACCCTCTACGCCACCGACGGCGCGGGCGCGGCCGCGATCCACCAGTACGACCGGTCCCGGAAGACCTGGACCGCGATCGGCGGGCCCGGCGCGGACTTCGCCGCCACCCGCGACCGGCTCTACGGCGCCAGCCCCGACCACAGCGGGGTCTGGGAGTACACCGGCCGCCCCGGGGTGTGGATCCGCATCGGCAGCCCGGTCGCACCCTGACCGGCATCGCGCCGCTGGACTCCCTCACACCACTTTGCGTCGAACATCCCAGAAAGGGATCGCAATGAACCCCATCATGCCCACGCACACATGGCAGGCCCCCCGGCGGGCCGGCACCCTGTGGCGCAGGTTCCACGGAGCGTTCCGCATGCTGTGCCTGCTGGCCGTCGGAGTCGTGGCCCTCGGCGTCGCCGCGAACGCCGCCCCCGCCAAAAGGCAGGTCGCACAAGCCTCCGGCCCGGTCGCACTGGAGCAGATCGTCGCCGCCGGGGACTCGGTCTTCGCTCTGGCCGCCGACCACCAGGGCGTCTACGAATGGTCCAAGCACCAGGACAACTGGCAGAAGGTGAAGGGCGCCGCGCAGAAGCTCTATGCAGGCGGTGGCAGCGTGTACGCGATCGAACCGGGCCGCGGCGACATCAGCAAGTACGGCGGCAATCCTGGCCAGTGGAACCGCATCGGCGGCCCCGGCGCCACCTTCGCCGCCACCAGCAAGCACCTCTACGGCATCAGCCCCGACGGCTCCGAGGTCCGGGAGTACACCGGCCGGGGCGAGACGTGGAACAAGGTCGGCGGCCGAGCCAAGAACCTCTACACCGGCCCGGACAGCACCCTGTACGCGACCAACCCGGACACCGGCAACCTCTACAAGTACAACGGTCAGTGGAGCGCCGTCGGCGGCCCCGGCGCCACGTTCGCCGTCACCGACAACAACCTCTACGGGCTGACCCCCGACCGCACCTCGGTGGTCGAGTACGACACGGGTAAGAAGAAGTGGAACAAGGTCGGCGGGCCCGCCGGAAACATCTTCGCCAGCAACACCCTCTACGCCACCAGCCTCGGCACTGGCGACCTCTTCAAGTACAACGGCCGCCCCAACCTGTGGAACCGCATCAGCGGTCCCGCGGCTGCCTTCGCGACCAGCGGAGACCACCTCTACCGCCTCGCCCCCGACCACCGCTCCGTCCAGAAGTACGACGGCAACGGTGCGACGGAGGAGTGGGCCACCCTCGGAGCGCCGGCCGCAGGCCCCGCCCCGTCCGCCGAGGCGAAGACCGCCCTCTACAAGAGCTGGAACCAGCTCGGCGACGAAAGCCGCAAGGCCTGGACGACCGCCCGCGACGAACACCTTCGTGGCGTACCCGACCCCTACGGATTCCGGTGGTCCACGAACTATTGCAACCTCTCCCGCGACATTCCCTTCAAGGAGTTCGACTTCCGGGACGCGTGCGCCCGGCACGACTTCCTGTCCCGCAACTACCGCGACATGTACGGGGAGAAGGCCTTCAGCAACAACCCCGACGGCCAGAGGCACATCGACACCATTCTGCGGGAGGACATGCGCGACACCTGCAAGGACAGGGCCCCCGTTGTGAAGCAGTCGTGCGAGGGCACTGCCTGGACGTACTACACAGTTGTGGCAGATGTCTCGGCCATCCCCGACAGCTTCAACCCGAAGGGGTGGTTCAAGGAACTCGCCGAGGGATTCGCCGGGCCCCCGTGGATGCGATGACCCGACCCGTCACGCGCGGAGAGGCCTGCCTTCGTCAAGGATCTGAACGACCCGCGGTGAATACAGCCGCAAGGCCTTCCAGAACAACGACGACGGCCACAACCACATCGACGTGGTCTTGGAAGACGACTTAATCGGGACCTCCAAGGACCGAGCACTACCCACCTGCCCGGCCAGCACCCAGCTGGCCGGGCAGACGCAGTCCCGGGTCGGGCGGAGCCCCCGTGCCCCGCATCCGCCGCGTGCAACAGCTCCGTCGTGCCGCGCACCAGCGCGCTGCCGTTCCGACACAGCACTGAGAGCAACGCCGAAGTGCGCCCAAGGGCCGCACCATCTGCCCGCCGGGACGTAAGGAGATGGAGCCCCGGACGGCTGACGATCCCGGGTTCTGACCCGCTCACCCCATCGGGGGGTAGCCGTACGTCTGATCGTCCGTCTCCCCCGGGACGACGGGATTGTTCCTCATTTCGCGCACGACCAGGGGAATGAGAGAGGTCACGAACAGGAAGAAACCGCTGCCGGTGAACCACCATCCGGCGGTCGTCAGGTCGGAGGAGCCGGGGGCTTGCTGGAACTGCCCGATGACGAAGAGCACCAAACTGACCACGACGGTGCCCACGGCCACCCGCGCCAGCCCGGCGAAGCCGGCCTCCGTGGACTCCGGAGGCGTCGCGGGACCGGCCGCAGCGGGGGGCGGCACCGGGTTACCGGCACCGGCGGTGGCCTGCGTTGCCGCCCCGGCAACACGCGACTTGCCTGCGGCTTCGCCGTCCTCCCGCGCGGCGGGATGCCGGTCGAGGACCTGCCCGACCGCCTGCAGCGCCGGGGCGAACATCGTGTCCTCATCGTGCCGGCCCTGCTTCTCCTGTTCGGCTTCGGCCGCCGCCAGTTCCACCTGCAGGCCCACCAGGTCCTCGCGCAGCCGGGCCGACTCCACGCGCAGCTGGTCGCGTTCCTGTCGTAGGGCGCTCGCCTCTGCGGCCGAGTCCTCCAGCAGGCTGCGGACGGCCTGGATCTTGTTCTCCTGCGCGAGCAGGTCCTGGCGCAGGCGGGCTTCCTCCTCTTCCCGGCCCCGCAACTGCTCCTCGCCCTCGACTCGGGCCTGGTGGAACTGGTCGTCGAAGTCGGTGCGGTCGCGTCGGCGGGCGTCCTGTTCCTCCTGGAGCAGGGTGCGCAGGCGGGCGGTCTCCTGCTGATGGTGCTGTTGCCGGGTACAGAGTTCGTCCTCGGCGGCGGTGAGGGCCTGGCTGGTGGTCTCGTGGCGGGCCAGGAGGTCGTCGTAGTCCGCCTGCTGTCGGCGGTGCTCTCCGGTCACGGTTTCCAGACGGGCCTGCACACGGTCGTGCAGGAGGACGGTCTCCTCGTACGCGTCGGCCATCACCAGGCGGTCGGCGAAAGCCGGGTGCGCCTCCCCCAGGGCGGCGGTGTGCATGCGCAGCAACTGGGCCCTCACCTCGTCGGTCACCCCGCAGAGCTGGATGATCGCCTCGACGGTGGAGCGCTGGGGAAGCCGGTCTCCTGAGAGGTTCCTCGACAGGGTCGAAGTGCTCGTCTCCGCACCTGGGGCGACGTTCTTACTCGCCAGGTCCGCGGCCGCGATCAGGGACCGGAGGTGCTGCACGAGCGCCAGCTTGTGCGGACGATTCTCGAAGACTTTCGGATTCAGCTTCTTCAGCGGCCGACGCGCCGGCCGGGGCGGTCCGCCGCCGGGGGTTCCTCCGTCGCCAGTTCCCTCCTCGGCAACACCCGTCATGTCTGTTCCCCCAGTTGACAGCTACGGAAAGAAGATCGTTTCCCTTGGCGCACCCGCTTGCGGGACGCAACTCTCTAACCACACCCCGAGGAGTGCAGCCTCGATGGCAGCCCGGCAGGGGGTGACGTTCCGCGACCTTCTATGTACTGAGGAGAACCATCATGCCGAGCCGTCCTGCCCCGCGTCGCAGCTTTCCCGTCGATCTCGCCGTATTCCTGGCGATCCTGGCCACCGGCGTCATCCTCGTCCTCGTCGGTCACGTCTCCCCCGAAGCCCTTGCCGGGTACGCCTCCGCTCTCGCCGGCCTCTACGCCGCCTACCACCACCGCCCCACCCGCACACAACGGGAATCGCCCGAGACCTCGCCCACCCCCGCCGGGGAAGGCCAGAAGGATTGACCGCCTCTGACCGCCCACGCGTCGGCGCTCGGCGACCTCCGTTTCAGGGAGGATCCCGAGCGCCGCTGCCCGTCTCCGGCGCCGACAGAACGCCACAGGACCTACCGGGGCTGCTCAGCTACAGGCGAATGGGTCGTTGAGCGGCCTAGTTGGCCAGAGCAGGGTGATGGTGAGGCAAGCACCGCGTGCCAATACGAGTGCGGTTCAAGATCTATTGCCGTTGGGCTGTCCTCCCGGGACCGAAGGGTGATGCTGATGCCGTCAGTGAAGGGAGCCCTGCATGGCCTCCGAACAGCTACCAAAGCCTCACGCTTCGCCCATAGGCCCAGCCGATGGGCTTGAAACCACCTCGTCAGCTCCTCACAGGTACAAGATCTGTGCCGATGGGCGGCTCTACAAACTGAGCGTCGCCAGTCTTCCTGCCGAGTTCGCAGGCCCTTCGCCGAAATATGACGGCCCGGCGCCTGACGTGATGGAGGCCGTCTGGGCACGGGAGGCAGCGGTGACAGGAGACAGTAACGCCATAGACCGCTTCACCGCCCGGGTGCTGGTCCTGCGGCAGGGCGGCCAGTGGCGGGAGGCTGTATCGACGGCCCTCCTGGGGGACTGGGCACTCGCGCTCGATACTCCTGATGGCCTCCCCTACACGTCAGCAGTCGCCGACCTGCGCACTGAGGCGCTGGTGCTTCACCGACAACTGACACCGCTCTGGCGACGGAGGACCGGAGGCTCGCGAGTGCTGCTCTTGGATACTCCCCTCGGAGACGGGATCACGCTGTACGACCTGATCATCGGGAGTCCATCCACCCAAGAGTTGGCGCTTGGAGCCGAGCCAGACGACGCCCGATTGCGTGCCGTCCTCAACGCTCTCTCACCGGAGGAACGGAAGGTCGCCTTGGCCTGGGCGCGACCGGAAGTAGCCACCTGGACGGAGGCAGCCGCGGCCGCGGCCGTTGCCGAAGCCGATTCAATGGCTCTCGGCGAACGAGTACGACGCAAACTCAAGCGGCTAGGGAAGCTACAGGCCGAACGGACTGCAGCCTCAGCGGCATACAAGACCGAGTGGGGCCTCCGATGAGCCTGCTCACCGCCGCGGTGCCCGAGTTTCTCGGAAGCCTGGCCGCCGCGATCACATTGGCTGCGGGAGCCCGGGTCTTCCGCGCGGTTCGCTACCGCCGGCATGCAACACATGGCGCGACACGCGCTCCTGCACCCCCCAGTGCACAACGAGCCGCCTCAGACGATCATTCGAATACGTGACCACCAGCGCTTCCTGCATGAGGTCCGCCGGACGCCGAAAACGGGCGCCGGGTCCGCTGCGACGGCGAGATCCGCGGCCGAGCCATCGGACCCGGCGATCTCCTGGAGTTCCTGCGACGGGCTGGCCTGGACCCGGGCGACGTCCGCCTCGATGACGCACGCCTGACCGAGTGGCGCGGCGGCGGGCCAGCCGTCTGGACCCCGGATGCCCGCGAGAAGTGAGCGAGTCCGGGTGAGGGGGCCCTGCGGAAGCTGTGAGTGAAGCTCCGAACGCGGCGGAGGGGAGCCACCCAAATTTGGGTGGCTCCCCTCCGCCGTGCCGTGATCAGCGCTTCCTGCACGGCCGGAACGCGGACGGGTGGCGATCTGCCCGGTCCCTGTGCCGCTCATCCATCCGGGGGGGGTAGTCGTACGTCTGGTCGTACCGGGCGCGCTAATGGCCGCGAGCCCGCAGGGCGCAGGGGTCGGGTTTGGTCTGGGCCGGTGATGTGGTTGGCGTCGGTGAGGTGCTGGGCGTGGGGGTAGGGCTCGGTGTGGGTGAGCTGCTCGGTGTGGGAGAGGGGTTCGTTGAAGCGCTGGAGGACGGCACGTTCTGAAAGAAGCCAGAGGGGGGCGTGCCGGAAGGCCAGATGATGGCCGCCGGCTCGTAGGCGAACGCCGCCTGCTGCACCTGTCCCCGGCCTTCGAGACCAGCTCGGGGCATGAGCTGGTCGGCGGCTTGGGCCTGGTTGGGCTGACAGGTGCCAGGGGTCCCGGTGAGGGAGTCCCCCGCCAGGACCGCGGCCAGGGCCAGACCGGCCACCGCGGTCGCCGCGGCCAACGGACGTAACGCGGGGCGCAGGACGAGGGCTTTCCCCTGGCGCCACAACAGCACGCCGGAGCCAGCGGAGCCGGCGGCGCCAGCCCGAGTGTGCGGGCCGTCGCCTTCTCGCGGTGGCGACCCGTGTGCTTGGGCGGCCGTGCGGCGGGCGCGCTCTATGAGCTCGTCGGCGTCGTGCCGGGCCTGGGCGCGTACTTGGGCGGCGTCGGCTTCCGCGGTCGTGCGGATGCGGTCCGCCTCCGCGTGGGCGTCCTTGCGGACGGCTTCGGCTTCCAGGGTGGCATCGTCGAGGGTCTGCCGCACGGTAGCGCGGACCCGTCTACTTGCAGGCTGGGCCTGGCGCTGGAGCAGCTTCACGTCCTGCCAGCGGCCGCGCCAGGCATCCGCGAGTTCGGGATCGACCCGGAACCCGGCCGCAGCGGCCGGATCCAGGTCCCCGGGAGTGGTGACGACCCGGACGAACTCGAGCAGTGCCTCCCGCGAGGTGAAGCGCGTGCCGGCCAGCATCTCGTTGAGACCGGCCTTGGTCAGCCTCGGCCTCACCGCGGCAGCGGCAATCGTCGCGTAGGACGGAGCGCCATTGGTGATGTGCAGCCGGTTCAGCTCATGCGTGAACTCCCGCAGCGCGTTCTCGAACGCGGTGATGGCGGTGGCGTCGTGCGGTTCGATCCCGGGATCTTCTTCTGTCACCGGATCACCCCCCTTGTCCGGAAAGCAACGCTAGAGGGCCCCGACGCCGTACGTACACGGAATCTGTCGAACGATGCTGAACGCCTGACGGCGTTCGAGATCAGGCCCGTTCCCCAGGGCTGTGACCAGCGGTGTCCGGGTCCATGCGGGCCCGTACGGATCACTAGGAACCCGCCCCGGTGACCGCTCTCCTGGAGACATGACCCACAACGACGCGACACCCCAGACACCCGACCCCGTACGGCCCCCCACCCAGCCGGAGCCGCCCGCACCCCCGGCAGCGCCCCGGAACGGAACCCACGACACCTTCGTGCTGATCGCCCTCCTCGGCACCTGCGCAGGCGTCTACCTCGCCGTCGGGGAAGCCGGCTTCGCAGGCGTCATCAGCGCCGTCGCCGGCCTCTACGGCACCTGGCGCATGCGCCACTGAACCCGTGAAGGATCGAACAGCTCATCCGGCTCTCCCGCAGACCGCCCGTCCGTTCCTTCCCCAGGCTCTGCCCGGCGTGGAGGCTGGAGGCTCCCGGGCGGTCATGATGCCGTTTACGTCTAGCGCTTTGTGAAGTCGTGCACTGGCCACGGGGAGAGGTCGAAGACCACCAGAGCCACCCAGGCCAGGTAGATGGCGACCGCCAGAATGCGGGCGGGCAACTTCGGTACGCGTGCAATCCTGAGCCCCCCGTACACGGGCAGAAGGCCGATGAGAGTTCCCGCGAACACGTCACCAAACCTGAGGTTCCCCCGCAGTGCGGGAGTGGCTGACTAGCTGGTCAGGGCGGGTTGACGTGGTTTCAGGTTCACTTGTTCGGTCGTTGCCTGGTTGGCGTAGTGCTTTTCCTCGTACTCGATGGGGCTGAGATAGCCGAGCTGTTTCTGGATGCGGCGGGGGTTGTAGAAGCCGTCGATGTACTCAAAGAGCGCGAGGTTCGCTTCGGCTCTGGTGGCGAAGGCCCGTCCGCGGATGCACTCGGTCTTGATCACCATCCACAGGTTCTCGGCGAGGGCGTTGTCGTACGAGTCGCCGACCGAGCCCATGGACGCCTGGATCCCGGCCCTGACCAGGCGTGTTGTGAGCTTCACGGACGTGTATTGACAGCCGTGATCGGCGTGGTGAATGAGCTGGCCGGGGGTGACTTCGCGGCTGGCCAGGGCGTATTCCAGCGAGGTGAGGACCAGGTCGGCGTCGGCGCGGGCGGAGGCTTCCCAGGCCACTACGCGGCGGGAGAACGCGTCGCGGATCGCGGAGAGCCACAGTGGGCCCTCCCCGGTGGGGATCATGGTCAGGTCGGTGACCCACAGCCGGTTCGGCCGGTTCGCGGTGAAGTCGCGTTGCACCAGGTCAGGGGCCGGATCCGCGTCTGGGTCACGTCGGGTGAAGCTCTTGCCCCGGCGTGGGCTGATTCCGGCGAGGCCGGCCTGGCGCATGAGCCGTTCGATGCGTTTGCGGCCGACATGGACACCCTCGCGCTTGAGGACGGCGTGCACACGGGGTGAGCCATAGACCCCGCCGGACTCGTCGTGGACCTGACGGATCCTGCTGGTCAGCTCGGCGTCTCGGCGGTGCCGTTCGCACGGCTCGGTCTCGGCCTGGCGCCAGCGGTAGTAGGTGGAGGAGGGGATGTTCAGTTCCCGGAGTACGGGCTCGACCCCCAGGTGCGGGTGCTCGTCGACGAGCGCGGTCACCTGGGCCGGGTCGGGTCGAGCTGGGCCGCGAAAAAAGCCGAGGCCGTCCGCAGGACCTCGTTCGCCCGCTTGAGCTGGGCATTCTCCCTGCGCAAGGCGGCCAGCTCCTCACGCTCGGCGGTGGTGAGCATGTCGCCTCGCTCGCCGGCGTCGGCCTCGGCCTGGCGGATCCAGTTGCGCAGGGCCTCGTGGTGCACGCCGAGTTCCTCGGCCATGCGGCGGATCACGGGCTTCGGCTCGGCCGTGCGGTACATCCGGACCGCACGCTCACGCAACTCCAGCGGGTACTTCCTCGGGGCAGGCATCGTCTGGGCTCCTCTCATGAGACCCATCTGACCCTCTGTCACCCATCCCCGCATCTCGGGGGAACCTCAACCCTGCGCTACCGCCTTGAAGGAAGACGACCCGGCTCTGGCCGATCAGGTAACTGAGCACGCCGAATGACACCACCACCACACCTGCGAATGCTCGCATCATCGCGATGTCAAAGAAGGACTCCTTCTCAGCCTGGGCCGCGTCCCGCTCATCGTCACGCTCCACGAGGCCGGACCAGACCGCCGCCTGCCTTGCGCGGCTCCGGCGCGCAGCGGCCGGGCCAGGGTCTGCGCCGGCAGCCGCGTCCCGCAGAACGGGCCCGAGGTGCGCAGGGCCTGGTGAGTGGAGTGCTGGGGCCAGACGGGCGGGGCCGGCTGCGCGCAGAGGCCCGTTGAAAGGACGTCCTCCGAGATGGAATCGACCGAGCAGTCGCCCGCGGATCGTCTGCATGCTGGGCAGCCGTTCACCCCTTGTCCGTTTTGTCGGCTTTGCCGACTCCTCGCTTTGCTGCCACGCAGGTTGCTGAGGTGTTCCCCCGTCGCCGCGCACCCCCGGCCTGTCCCAGGGTGAGAGGTGTCCCGGACGGGCCCGACGGCTCGCCTGCGGACCCGTCGACGAGGAGGAGCCAGCCATGCCGGACACCCTGAAGGCCGCCGTCTGCGAGCCCAGCCTGACCCCCCGCGAGCGCCAGGTCGTGGCGCTGCTCGTGGGCGGCGAGACGTACTGCGGCATCGGCCGGATGCTGGGCATCAGCCCGCACACCGTCGACACGCACCTGCGCCGGCTGCGCGACAAGACCGGCACGGCCAACCGCACCCAGCTCGTGGTTTTCGCCCTCCAGCGCGGTTACGTCTCCTGAGCCCCACCAGGCGCGCTTGATTTTGCCCGACTCTGCTGGCATTTGCGGGAATCTGAGCACCCTTCACTTTGCGGTCACGCACGTTGGTGAAGGGCCCGCTCCCGTACGTACGCCACCGGTCCGCGCCAGTGTTGTCCACGCACCGCAGCCGCACCACACACCGCACCGGGCCCGCTCAGCGGGCGGGCCCCGCCACGTCCCTGGGGAAACCATGCCGAAGCGCCTCGCCCTGCTCCTCACCGCCGTCGCCGCCGCCGCCCTGCTGGCCTTCCAGCCCGCTTCCCCCGCGTACGCCGACGACGTCGACTGCGGCCACATCGTGCTCCAGTCGACCGGCACGTCCCTCTCCGAAACGGAGTTCCAGGCGGGCGGCGATGGCCGGATGGAGCCGTGCGACACCTCCTGGGGCGGCTGATCCCCGCTGGGGACGCTAGGCCGGCGCCAGGTCGGTGAGCACGTACCGTCCCCCGGGCGTCAGCTCCACCGACCAGGACCAACGGGCCGGGATGTACAGCACCTCCCCCGAGCGCAGCCGGCACTGGAAGCCGTCCGCGCCCACGCCGCCCCGGTCACCGGACAGGCGCCACGTCCCCGCCCCCTCGATCTGATGGACCACTCGGTGCGCGGCGGGACCGCCCGTCCCGCCGCTCCGGGCCACCAGGTCCGTACCCGGGCCGAGTTCGAGGGCCAGCCCGTCGAGCACCTGCGACCACTCCGGGGCGCCCAGGGCCGGATGCTCGTACTCGGGCCACAGCACACCCGGCGCCCGGTCCAGATGGACCGACAGGAACAGCACCAGCTCCGTGAGATGGGCCGCGCGCTCTGCCGCCGCCCAGGGCGCGATGGTCCCGCCGCCGTCCATGCCCCGCCCCCGCTCCTCGTTCGAGACGCCGCCCGTCAGACGTCCTGCCCGGGCGGTACGACCAGCATCGGGCACCTGGCGCCCTCCGACCAGCCGCGAAAGTCCGCTCCCGAGAACACGCGACGCGACGGCGGTGCTCAGCCCGCGTCCGCTCCGGACGGCGGCTGCCCCTCGAAACCGCCGCCTGCCGCCAGCAGCCCCTGAGCAGCCGCGTGGGCACCCGCCTGGAAGCGGCTGGCGGCGCCCAGCTCCTCCATGATGTCGGCGATGTGACGGCGTGCCGTGCGCAGCGACATCCCGAGCCGCCGGGCGATGGCCTCGTCCTTGAGCCCGGCCGCGAGCAGCCGGACGATCGTCTCGTGGATCTCCCGGGAGACCTCTTCGAGCCCCTGGTCGGCGGCGTCGGCGAAGGGTGTGGCCCGGTCCCAGGTCTGCTCGAAGATCTCGCAGAGGTAGGCGACCGTGGACGGCTCCCGTATGACGACGGCACCCCAGCTGTCGTCCCTGACCGGGATGAACGCCACCTCGCGGTCGAACACGATGAGCCGGCCGAACAGCTCGTGCGCGGTGCGGTACTGGCCGCCCAGCGCCGACGCGGCGGCCACGTACGCCTGGCTGGGCCCGTTGAAGCGGGCCGTGTGGTGGTAGAGCGTACGCAGCCGGATCCCGCGTGCCAGCATCGCCCGGTCCCGCACCAGCGCCTCCTGCATCGCCTCCGGGACCCGCGCCCCGCCCCCGGGCTGGCTGGTCAGGACCTCCATGCGGCAGCGGTCCGAGGCCTGGTTGAGGGTGTTACGGACGTCCTGCACGTTCTCCAGGAGCTCCAACCCCTCACCGCGCGTGCGCCGCTGGTGGTAGCGGGCGACGAACGGGCCGAGGTCCTCGCGCATCCCGGCGAGCCCGGCCTGCTGCTCCCGTATCCGTGCCTCCACGGGCGCGGCGAGCTGCGCCAGCGCCGTCTCGGGTGCCACCGCGAACACCGCCTGCGACCCGCCGGGACCGGTCTGCGCGTGCAGCAGCCGGGCCCGCCGCAGCCGCTCCAGGCTCGCCCCGGCCTCCTCGGCGGTGATCCCCACGCCCTCGGCAACGGCCTCCGGCTCGCCCGTCCGCTGCTCCAGCACCCAGCCGTACACGGCCAGGTCGGTCTCCCCCAGCCCCTGGGCCGCTTCGAACAGTCCCGATTCCCCCTGCACTGCCACCCCTTGCCCGTCGCCGCCGGCCCGACAGGTCGTGCCGGCCGCCGGCGCATTGGATGCCCGGGCCAGGATAGGCAGAAGAGATCACCGGACGGCAGACGGACAGCCCCCGAGCACAGGGCATCGGGGGCTGTCCGCATCCGTCCGTAGGGATAGGAGGAGGAGTACGAGGAGACGTCACGCAGCGCGCATGGCGTCACGGGCGAGGGCGACCAGCGTCCGGGGAGTCAGGGCGTCCACCGCACGGCGCTGGTGCTCGATCAGCGTCGCGGCGGCCTCGGTCAGCTCCCGGTCGTCCAGCGGCCGCCCCGGGATGTGCGCCCCGTCGGCGAGGATCGCCTGCAACAGGGCGTACAGGTTCGCGGTGCCCGCCTCGCGCACGGTCAGCGACAGATGCACGGACGGCGCGTCCCCCACGGCGTCGGCGCGGTGCGCGAACCCCCGCGGTACGTACAGCACCTCGCCCGGCCGCAGCACGGTCTCCAGGAGCACGTCACCCGGGTCGCCGTCCTCCCGGGCCGGCTCCCAGTTGCCGTCGCGCGGGCCGGCGTGGATGTGCCAGCGCTTCTCGCCGCTGATCTGGATCGCGAGGACGTCGGCGTCGTCGCGGTGCAGGGGGCGGCCCTGGGTGCCGGCCGGGGTGCGGAAGAGGAACGCCTCCACCTGCCGGCCGAGTTGCTCGCCCAGCCCCGCGGTCAGCTCCCGCACGCCCTGGTGCCACTGGTCGACGTACCGCAGGAGTACGGTGGCCCGCTCCTCCTCGACCAGGCGCCGTACGAGGTCCCCGTCCGCGTAGTCCTCGACGAGCTCACCGAGCACCACCCGCGGGGTGCAGAACCGCTCGACGGGCACGTGGCTGTCCGCGTGGACCAGCCCGATGTACGGAACTTTGAGCAGCCCCGCATCGAGAAGAGCATCCGGCTCGGCGGCGCCGATCACGTCCACCGGGGGGTATTCGGGACGCAGCACAGCGGGTGCGCGGCGCCAGTGCGCGGCGAAGAACTCCTGCTCGTCGCCCACGCATCGGGTCAGCCAGTCCATCGTCGGTCTCACTCTCGCTCAGGCCGTGGGGCGGCTGCTGTAGGCGTGCAGGCGGGCGCTGTGCACGAGGGAAGGGGCATCGGCGGCGTCGAGCCGGTCGTGTACGTGGGCCAGCAGGGCGGCGGCCGTCGCCGTCAGGTCGTCGTCGCCGAGGGGACGGGCGGGCAGGGCGAGGCCTTCGGCGAGGAAGGAGCTCAGCTCCGCCCGCAGGTGGTCGGCCCCGGCCTCGCGCAGCACGATCGTCAGGTGCAGCGAGGGGCCGTCCGCCGTGGCCTGGGCGGTATGGGCGTACCCGTTGGGCACGTACAACACCTCGCCGGGCCGTACGACGGTGTCCAGCAGCACCTCACCCGGGTCGTCCTCCCGCACGGGCTGCCAGTGCCCGTCCGTCGGCCCCCCGTAGACCTTCCAGTGCTTGGCACCGCTCAGCTGGAGCACCAGGATGTCGCCGTCGTCGCGGTGCACCGCACCGAAGCGCCCGGGTTGCGAATAGAAGAGGAATGCCTCGACGAGCCGGTCGAGCTCCCGTGCCAGTCCCGCGGTGAGCTCGCGCACCGGCGGATACCAGTGGTTGACGTAGCGCAGCTGCAAGGTGGCCTGCTCGTCCCGGATCAGGGCGCGCACGCGCTCCGCGTCGAGCCACCCCTCCAGGTACCGGCCGGCCACCACCCTGGGCGGACAGTAGGCCGCCTCGGGCACCGCGCCCGCCATGGTGAACAGGCCGGCGTACGGCACCCTCAGGGTGCCCGAGTCCAGCAGCTTGTCCAGATCCGCGAGCCCGAGAACCTCGGTCGGCGGATCGGCCGGCCGCAGCAGAGCGGGCCCTCGGCGCCACTGCGTGTGCAGGAAGCGGTCCGCGTCGGTCACACAGCGTTCGAGCCAGTCCACGGCTCACTCTCCTTGTTCCGGCCCGGCTGCGGGGCCCGCCGCCCATGCGGTGGGCGGGCCCCAGCAGCAGACGGTCAGTCGGTCGGCGGGATCAGATGACGTCGGGGTAGCACTCCGCGCACCCGGCCACGACGGAGCCGCCGGTCGGCGCGGCGTCGGCGGCGAAGGCGCTCGGCGCGAAGAGCGCCCCGCTGACGACCGCGGCGGCCGCCACACCCAGCGCGGCCTTGCGGGAGAGGCTCAGACCGGTCTTGGCGGGAGCGTCGGTGTTCTGCGAGAAGTCCATGTCAATCTCCAGTGAGTTCGTGTCCCGGGGCGTTTCCCCTTGACTGATCTCAATCCTGTCCGGCTCGCACCCTCACCGACAGTGACATTTTCCCGCTCCCGCACCCCCGTGTCCCGTGTCCCCGTGACCCCGCTCCGCACCCCGAACGCCCCACCCGCCAGCGGCAATCAGGCCCAGGCGGCAGCAGCCCAACTCCGGCCACCGCGGCGGCCTGCTCCCGGGACATCCGCGCGCCCCCGCCGCACCAGAGGTTGTTCGTCTGGTGAGGACGCGAATCGGCTGCCGTGGTCCGAAGGGCAGACTTCGTCATGAGCACCGCACGCCGGCCTATCGGCCTCGGGCCGGCGACGTCGCCGGCCCGCCCCCTTGGACAGCACAGCGCAGCGTCTCCTGCCCGCCGAACAGGCAGGGGGCGACGGCCTGGTGGACGTCGGCGGCGAGGACCAGGCGGTGGTGCAGCCGCAGGGCCGGCGGGTCCTCGGGCCGGGCAGCTCGACGCGGCTCATGACGGGGTGTAGGAGATAGGCCAAGGTCCTGGCTCAGGCCTCGCGACCTGCGAACGGAACCGGTCGGGCAGGCTGGCGCCGGGTCCGCAGGGGGAGCGGGCTGGTGCCGCGCGGCGGCGGGGCATCCTGTGGTCGCGCTGCTGGCATCGCATCGAGCCCGGGGTCCGGGACGGGTCCGGAGACCGGATCCGTCGCCGCGTTGGACCCGGGCTCGGACTCGGGCTCAGGTTCGGGTTCGGGTTCGGGTTCGGGTTCGACGAGGAACACTGGTGCCGGGTCCGGCTGCAGCTCCGGGAAGCGCGGGCCGGAGTCTCCTCCGCACTACCGGTAGGCCTCAGCCCAGCCGGCCACGATCGTCGCCTTCGCCTCGCTCGGCGGCAACGGCAACAGCAACGGCTCGGCACACGCCGACACGGCCAGGCCCAGCCAGCACCTCACCAAGGCCGCCGTCCAGGACTTCCAGCGCAAGCACCACCTGGCCGTCGGGGCAGACTCAGTCTTGACGGGGGCCGCCGTGGATGTCTTTGGTGTCCGCGCCGGCGGCTCTCGGGTTACGGCTTGTGTGCTGTCCCGTACGTCAACGAGTTGTGCACGGCCGTCGAACTGTAGGACGTCCGGTCGCTGGCGGCCTGCTTTGCGCGAGCCTGCTCGATCAGCAGACCCTCCGCGGTCTCCGGACGCCGTTTCCCCCGGCGCAGCAGAGTCCACACCATCCACAGCGCCGCCAGCCCCAGCACACCGAAGAACACACCTAGCTCGATCACGCCGCCCCCGCCCTCGCCACAAGAAACCAGGGGGCGAGCCTAATCAAACGATCACCGCACAACGAAGCAATTAAGCAGCCGCTGCGGCCACTTCTCAAGGTCGTTCGAAGGCCTGGAGTACGCCGCCGAGCGAGAAGCACAGCGCGCCGGTCAGCGTCCCCCAGTTGGCGATGTCGGTGTTGACCAGGCTTCCGGTGCTGGGCCGGGTGAACGCGGCCAGTGCCGAGATCATGAAGAGCACCGACCCGAGCTGGTTCACCGCGACGACCCACCAGCCGAGGCTGCGCGAGCGGACGCAGGGCCGGGAACGGTGGCAGATCTCGGCGAACGCGAGATGCCCCGAAACGAGGAACAGTACGCATCCGACCACGTCGGGAGTCCAGATCAGCCGGTTGGTCTGCTGGACGGTGAGCCCCTGCAGGAAGGAGTCGAGGAGATTGACGCCGAACACGAGCGTCCCCGCGAACAGCGCGAACGCGCTCAGCCAGTCCAGGTGCATCGGCTCGTAACCCCACCACTTCCAGGCGGCCGTGACCAGTGGACCGCCCCCTGGGGAGTGGCGAGGCGCGTTCAGCACCTGCAAGAGCGAGGTGTAGCCGCCGGTGTTGAAGAACAGGCCGCCCGCGAAGTAGATCGAGGCACTCTCGAACGCGTCGCCCGAGCCGAACTGGGCTACGGCGGCGCCGAGTGCGAAGAGTGCTCCGCCGATGACGAACGCGCCCGACGCGAGGGCGTTGAGCCTTCGAAGGCGGCCGAGGGCCTCGGCGTCGGCAGTCGGGGACGTGGTGAGCGTGTCTCCCGGACCCCGGACGGACAGCGCCCCGCGCCTGCGCGCGAGCCGCGACTCCCACACCACCGTTTCCCCTTCGGGGCGGTGCCAGGTGAGCCGGCTGGTGAACGGTCCTGCGCCTTCGGCGCGCTGCTCAGGCTGTCCCACGGCCCGAGCCTAGCCCCGTGTGCAGTGCCCGACGGACAGCGAAACGTACCTTTCCTCCCCCCGCACGGTCCTGTCGCCGACCTGCCGAGCGTGTCGAAAGGTGCTTCAACCTGGGGCGTGAATAGACTCCGAGGGACAGGCCACGAGCCGGCAGGCCTGACCGGGCGTCATCGCTGGCGCCGGCGTGCGCATCGCAGCCGTTCAGGTGTCGTCACCGTCAGTGTGCGGCGGGGTGGACCGGCCCAGGGTGTCGGGGTGTCCGAGGGAAATGCACCACTGACATTCGTGAAGGTCGCTCGCGGCGCTCGCTTGATGTGGCACGGGCAAGGGGAAGCCTGCCCTGTATTCGTCCTGGAGTACCTGTATCGCATCTAATTTCGTCCGGGGCGGGGCGACCGCGTCGGCCAGGCCCGCTTCAGCGACGCGGCGCGTCATCCGTATCAGTGCTGCCCGCGCGGTGCTCACCGCGCGTGCCGCTGCCAGCCAGACACGCCGCCTGGCAGCCGGCCTCGGGCCGCGATCGGGTAGTTCACCGCAGGGGGCCATGCTCACGCATCCCTTCCGAGGGCCTCAAACAAACAGGCGGATGATAATTTTTTTGTTTTGGACACTTCTCATCATTTCCTCCTACGCCTAGCACGGAGGTGCGTCGAACGGGAATTAGACAGACTGCCGCCGATTCAGCACGGTCCGCTATGGCGGCGAGATCCGGCAATGTACGGATTGCCGGGGTTTTTACCGACCAGCAATGCATGGATTGCCGGGGTTTTTAAGGAATCGGCGACATTGGCCGCGCTTCCGGTCGGCCGCAATTGATCATGAATTCCGACTCGACGGGCGATCTAATCGTATGTGGAATTGCGTGATATTCCGGCTGCACTCGGGGCGCCTGCATCACAGGCCTTGCCGCGGAGCCCGGGGACGCGGCGTCAGAGCTGCACGGTCGTTCAGGGAGTGGAGTCGGCCGGCGGTGTGAAGGGGTAGAGGTCTCGCGTGAAGGGTGGCCAACACGGCTCCTGGACGACCCCGAGTGGCTCCGCACCCGGGCAGGCCGCGACGTCGGCGGGTTTCTCCACCCGTGCCGCGGCTTGCTGGCGAGACAGCCTGATGGAGTCGACATGGCAGGACAGGACGTGCTTGAAGCGTTGCTGGCGCCTCAGTTCGAGGGCGTCCACGTGCCACAGGCGACCGGTCCCTGACGACGTCAAAGCGGTGCAACCTGTGCCCAATGCGGCGGAAATCAGCACGATCCACAGGAGGAGGTCTCCCACAGCTGGTCCTTTCGAAGGCGGATGTTCGAGGGGGCGCGCACGACCGAACCCCCGGCGATCCTCCGGCATAACGCAGAGGCATATGCAGAGTTGCGCCCTTCTTTCCGATTGCAGCCATGCGCAGCAATCCACCGGTCTTGGCATCTCAGTCTTTTAGCTGATGATCCGCCGACGGGACCGGGACCAGGCCGGCGATCGGCGTGCTCATGCGGGGTGGTGTGGCGACATGCGCAGACGTATCCCGCCGCGCACGGGGACGCCGTCAGACGGGGCGCGCGGGGCGCGCGGCAGAGCCATCGCGGCGAAGTGTGCGCAGGGCCGTACGGGGTATCAGGGATGAAGATTTGGTCGCGCAGAACCCACAAGGGACAGGGTCAACACTTATCCATCCGCCACCATCACCCGGATGGCGCATACCCTGACCAACATCGACAGCGTTTATGGAATATGACGACAGCAAAGCCCCCCTCCTTCTTCCGCAGGACTCCAGAAGAAGACGGGCGGGGAGGCGGTTTTCACACCGGGGCTACTCGGATCGGAAAGTGGACTTTCACTCCGCGCTCAGCCAGCTGTAGCGAGATCAGGAACGCAACGCTGGAACACGAGAGCCTGGAAATCGATCTGAGTTACTCTTCCTCGGTGTTTGAGGACTTCCTCCATACGATGAGCATGATCCAGGTCGAGTTCGACCGGAGGTCGGGGAGCACCGCACGGTCCACGACGACACCTGTCGACGAGCACTTGGGCGGCAGCTGCCGTGTATGAGCCGTACGGATACCCAGACATCCACGGCCCCCAGCCGGACACCACCATGTTCTGGCTCCGGCCGGACCACGTGCCCGGGGACACGCTCGGCGGGCACGGTGACGCGCATCAACCGTGGGATCCGGCGGAGGAACTCGCAAGTCTCCTCCAGGAGAACCCCGCACCCGGGCAGCCGGAGCCGTTCACCCGCGGCGGCTACGACGACCCCGGCGAGAGTGTCAGCGCCATCGGCCTCGTCGCAGGGCTGAAGCACACCCCTGCCGAGCGGCCGCGCAAGCAGAACTCCAGCGGGCATCGCCGGAACGGGTCGAAGTCGCCGGTGACGACCCTCCTGCAGACGGGCAGTCTGTTCACCGCCGTGCTGGTCGCCGTCATCGCCGCCCTGGTGAGCGTCCTCAGCGGGCTGGCCATCTGCGACGCCCTGCGCCACAGCGCCGGAGTCCACACGGCCCGCGAAGTGGTGAGCTGGTGGCCCCTGCTGATCTACGGCCCGTGGATGGTCGCTTCCCTGTCCATCCTCAGATCCGCGCTGCACCAGCGCCGCGCGCTGCATTCCTGGTCGATCGTGCTGCTGTTCTCCACCCTGGCCACGCTTCTGTGCGTAGCCCAGGCGCCCAGAACGCTCGCGGCCGGGACGTCGTCCGCGCTTCCCGCCGTCGCGGCGCTGGCCTGCTTCCAGCAGCTGGTCCGCCAGATCACACTCACGCGGCCGCCCCGCCAAGCCGCTCCACGACACCGGAACCCGCAGCCCTCCCCGCTCGGATCCGGACAGACGGCCGCGGCCCGGCGCACGGCGGACGGTGTCCGTCCCGGCTACTCCGTGGCGGACAAAGGCGTTGTCCGCCCGCCGTCGAACGGCCGCAGCTTCGGGTACGGCGCATGACGGTCGTACACGGCATTCTTCAGTTGTCCGCTCGGCGAGAGCCGGTGAGCTCCCGCGGGAGGGCCGGGCGCTCAAGTCCGTACCATCAGTGGAATCCGACCGGCCGGCAGTCCTGGTACCGACGAGACGCGGTGTCCGCCGCTGGGGCAAGGAGCTTCCCGCACCCGCGGGTTTCCTGAGCGGACGCCCGGGCGGGTACGGCACTGCGGGACCACGGGGCAGGAGGGCCGAGCGTCCCGTGGGCGGCGACCGCGAAGAGCGAGGTCGGTGACAGCCGCTAACTTCCTGGACAACCCGGTCCTTCCCACACGTCAAAAGGGTGCTCGCCTGCACCTTTGAAACGAAGATCGAAACCGATAGTCACGGGCCGTGCGCAGACTCAACCCGACGGTCTACGCCCATGTGCCGTCGCGCCCCCCAGACCTAGCCCCGCGCACTGGGCCGCAGCTCAGACCGTACTTCGCCGCGTCGCCATGCGGTTGCTCCGGCAATCCGGGTGACGCACCACGTTCGGCATGCCCATGCCCGGCCGGCGCAACGCGCCGGGCGAAGTTGATCACCGCTGCGGCGCCCATGACGGCCGCTTCCCGACGGACCGAACCGAACGCATCCACGACGCGCTCCGGCGCCGCACCTCCCACGCCTACACGAATGGTCTAAAGCATGGTGTACGAAATGACCCACGCCGAGCGAGTCCAGTACAAGCGGCGCCAGGACGCCGCCTACCAGGCAGGCGAAGACGCTGTCACCAACCTTCAGGCGGCGCTCGCGCTCGCCGGCATGACCCTTCCCTCCCTGTGCAACGACGGTCCGGTGGCCGGCCACGGTTTCGTCCGGCTCGGAGGATGCAACGCGTCCTTCGCCAACCGGCTCGCCGAGGTCATCGCCGCGGGGGCCGATGCTCTGCAGTTTCAACGGTGAACAACGGGAGGGGAGTTGCCGTCAAAGGCCGAACTCGGTGCTGAGCAGGTCGTCGAAGACGCCGAGGCCGCTCCAGTCGCCGTTGACCTGGCTGGTGAGCAGGTGCTTGCCGTCGCGGGTCCCCACTGCCTACGTCCATGAGCCGTAGGTCGCGCCCGCGTTGCCCCAGACCGTGACGCCGCACGGCAGTGCCTGGGAGAAGATGCCCAGGCCGTAGCGGGTGCCGGGGATCCACGGGACGGGGCCTGTGGTCGGGGCGGTGGTTCGGTGAGGGTTTTCAGCGCGCCGTCCGGGAGAGCTCGGGGGTCCTGGCCGGAGCGGCGGCGGCGCGCCTGGCGGTGACGACCGCTCCTGCGGTGGTCGCCGCCGTGAGCAGCAGGACCGCGGCGAGGGCGAGGAGGGTGGCCTTGTCCGGGTGGATCAGGGACTGGCCGCGCCAGGCCTGCCAGGTCACCACCGCGACCAGCCCGGTGTAGCCGAGTGCGGCGCTGCCGACCAGGCGGGCACGCACCTTCTCGTCGCGCAGCCAGACGTGCTCGGTGGCCAGGGCGGCCAGTACCGCAGCGATGAGGAGGAGCACCTGGATGCCGTGCAGGGCGAAGAAGTGGGGTACCCGGAAGTCGCCGCCGGTCACGCTCCAGTTGGTGAGGGGCATGCCGTGGCCGTCGGGGTCGCCGATGCCGTGGCCCTGGTACATCTGCACGGGGTGGCCGTTGGCGTCGGTCAACGTACGGGAGTGGATCTCGGTGACCATCCAGTAGACCGGCACGACCATGCCGAAGGTGGCCAGCGCGAGCCCGGCGCGGATGGCCCGGTTCAGTGCCGCCCCGCCGGTGCGCTGGATCAGCACGACGACCGCCAGGATCAGCTGCGCGATGACGATGACCATCACGCCGAAGGTGAGGAGGGGGACCAGGGCCAGGGTGACGGGGTCGGCCTGGTCGGCGTTGAAGTGACTGAAGGTGCCGCGTGCCGCCTGAGCGGTGATGGCGCCCACCTCGACGGTCGCGGCCACCGCGAACACGGTGCCCAGCCACCGTCCCAGCCGCCTGCCCTTGGTGAGCTCGGTCAGCAGCCACGCGAGCGTGCCGGCGTAGAGGGCGAAGGCGAAGCCGAACTTGAGCGGCTTCACCCACACCGACTCGTCCAGCAGCGTCCGGCTGTCCACCACGAGCCCCACGCCGGAGACGAGCACCAGGCCGAGCATGAGGGCGGAGCAGACCACGAGCGGCCGGTGCCAGGTGCGGGGCGGGGTGAGGAAGGACGTCATGGGGGGCTCCGAATCACGGCGACGAGCGGCCCTCGTCCGGGCCGGCCCAGTTCGCATCGCTCGTTCGCGAATGACTGAAAGCTAAATTGCCTTCAGATATTCGTCAATTGAGAAAGTGGTGCGGATTATGAACTTGCTGGTCATAGAGGTCATGAATTGCAATGAGAGTGACGGTGAATGCAAAATCAGCCGCAGTCTGTTTGCAATGGGATGGCCTTGAAAGCAATACTGGGCACAGGTGACGACACGACGCGGAGGTACGGCCGATGCCCGGAGGCAGACTGACCCACCAGGAGCGCCGGGAGATCGCCGAGGGGTTGGGGGACGGGCTCACCTTCACCGAGATCGCCGGCCGTCTGGACCGGCCCGTCTCCACCGTCACCCGGGAAGTGGCCCGCAACGGCGGCGCCGGTGCCTACCGGGCCGACGCGGCGCAGCAGTCGACCGCCGGGCGCGCACGGCGCCGCAAGCAGGCCCCGGGTCCGGCTGCTTCGGCCGCTTCGGCCGATCCGGCCGTGGACGGCGCACACGGGCGCGACCCCGAGGCCGTCCACGAACTGGAGGAACAGTTCACCGCGCTGATGGTCGGCACGGGCCTGCCGCGGATGACGGCCCGGGTACTGACCTGCCTGTACGTCACCGACGACGGCAGCCTGACCGCCACCGAGCTCGCCCAGCGACTGAAGGTCAGCCCCGCCTCCGTCTCCAAGGCCGTCGGGGAACTCGAACAGCAGGAGCTCATCAGGCGCGAACGCGAGCCCGGCCGGCGGCGCGACCGGTACGTCATCGACGCCGACGCCTGGTTCCGCGGCTGGATGGCCAGCGCCCGCCAGAACACCATGCTGGCCGACTTCGCCCGACAGAGCGCCCGGACCCTCGGTGCGGCCACACCTGCCGGTACCCGCATGGAGGACATCGGCGACTTCTTCGAGCACGTCGGGCGGACCATGGTCCGGGCGGCCGAGGAATGGCGGCGGGCCCGGCTCCGGTGAGCGGCGCGGGCGCGGGCGCGTACGACGAGGCTCCTGGCAGGCGGGGGCGCGTTGCCAGGAGCCTCGGTTGTCGTGGGGTCACCCGGTCAGGAGGCGGCTTCGGCGGGGCGGGGGAGGCCGTCGAGGCCTGACGGGGCGTGGGCCAGGCCGGTGGGTGCCAGCCAGTCGAATGCGCGGTAGACCGCCGGGCCCAGGCCCATGCCCTCGGCCACCTGTTCGCGCAGCCGGTTGGTGGCGAACGCGCCGATGACGTTCATCTGCGCGTCCCTGTAGTGGCGCTCCACTTCGTGGCCCTGGGTCACGCCGGCCGCGCCGTGGATCTGCACGGCGCGCGCGGTGACCTCGACGGCCATCTCGGTGGCGTAGATCTTGAGCATGCCGATCAGGTCCCTGGCCGACCGGCCGGCGGCGCGCTCGCGTGCCGCCCGGCGGGCGAGCAGCCTGGCCGCGTCGATCTGGGCGCGGGACTCGGCGAGCTGGGCCTGTACGCCTTCCATGTGCGCGAGGGGCCGCCCGAAGGAGACCCGTTCCCGGGCGTGGCGCACCGAGGCGGCCAGCGCGGACTCGGCGGTGGCGATGGCCGCGACCGACACCAGCAGCCACCCCCACGTCATCCCCTCGGCGAGCTCGGTGAAGGGCACGGGCACCACGTCGTCCTCGGCGACGTGGGCGTCGGTGAAGACGATGCCGCCCCAGGGCATGCCGCGCAGCCCCATGTGCGGGGTCTCGTACCGGCGCACGCCCGGCCCGCGCAGGTCGACGAAGGCCAGGCACCAGTCGGGGCCGTCGTCCCCGGCGGGCTTCTCCCGCCGGGCGAGGGTCACGGCCAGGTCGGCGTTGGGCGCGTTGGTGATGCGGGCCTTCTCGCCGTTGATGACGAAGCCGCCGCCGGGCGGCCCGGCCGGGCGCACCGTGGTGCGGTAGGTGCCGGCGTCGCTGCCCGCGGCGGGCTCGACGATGGCGAAGGCCGCGCGCTGTTCCCCGGAGAGCAGGGGGTCGAGCAGCCGCCGGTGTTTGTCCGGATCGCCGTAGGTGGAGATCAGCTTGCCGCACAGCAGTGCGGACACGGTCGCCGACCAGTAGGTGCCCGAGCAGGCCCGGGCCAGGGCCTCCATGGCCTCGGTCTGGGCGGGACCGTCGGCGCCGGTGCCGCCGAACTCAGGCGGGTGGAACAGCCGCAGGTAGCCGCTGTCGACGAGGTCCTTCCAGTTCTGGGGCGGTATGTCGCCCGTGGCGTCGGTCTCGGTGGCCCGGGCGGCGATGCCCGGGAAGCTCGGCGCGGTGTCGGTGCCGCGTTGGTCGCCGTTCATGTGTGAAGTCCTCACGTCAGCCGAGTCCTAGCAGGGAGGCCGCGATGACCGGCCGCAGCACCTCGGTGCCACCTCCGGTCCCGGCGAAGAACAGCGCGTCGCGGTGGGCCCGTTCGACCAGGTGGTCGCCCGCGGGGGCGAGCGGCCCGGACAGGCTCGCCGCCCCCTCGGTGACCGCCCGCAGGGCGCGGGCCACGAAGAGCCGGGCGGCGGCCGCGTCCTGGTGCGAGGGCCGGCCGCCCGCGTCGAACTGCCCGGCGGCCCGCAGCAGCAGCCCGGAGGCCAGCTCGTAGCGCGTGCCCAGGTCCGCGAGGGTGAACCGGGCGGACTGGCCGTGGGCCAGGGGCCGGCCGAAGAGACGGCGTTCGCGGGCGTCGTCGACGGCGTCGCGGGTCAGTGCGCGGATGACGCCGAGCCAGGGCGCGCTGGAGAACACCCAGTCCAGCGCCGCGAGCAGCGGCTCCACCTCGGTCGCGGCGCCGCCGACCGTTCCCAGTACCGCGTGGTCCGCGGCCGGGCAGGCGTCCAGGACCAGCCGGCCCCACGGGCAGGTGGCCATGGCCGCCGGGCCGTCCTCGGTGATCAGCAGTCCGGGGGTGTCGCGGTCCAGGACGAACGCCGTCCGGCCGCCGTCCTCGTGCGCGGCGATGACGAGGAAGTGGTGGGCCACGGGGCCGCACGCGACCAGGTCCAGTTCGCCGCTGAGCTGCCAGCCGCCCGCCGCGGCCGGGGCGGGCCGGGCCGTGAGGGCGGGGGCGTGGGCGGCGCCCTGCGTCTGGCGCAGCGACACGGCGCCCATCCAGTCGCCCGCGGCCATGCGCGGCAGGTAGCGCTCGCGCTGCCGGGGGCTGCCGAACGCCCGCAGCGGCACGGTGGCGAGGACCGCGTGCACCCCGACGGCGAGGGCGAGGCCCGGGTCGCGGGCGCCCTCGCCGAGCCCTTCCAGGAGGGCGCAGGTCTGTGTGGCGGACAGGCCGCCGCCGCCCAGGGCGCGCGGGACCAGCGGCCCGGCGAGGCCGGGCCCGGTCCGGGCGTCGGCGAGTTCGGCGAAGAGCGCGGGGTCCCACCTCCGGTCACGGTCGCGGCCGGCGGCGGTCGGCCGCGCCACGCGGGCGGCGAGCTCCCGGGCCCGCTCGGCGAGCATCGGCTCGACACCGTCGGCGCCGGCGCCGACGGGGGAATGCACAAACACCATCGGATTCCCTTTCTCTCCCCTTGGAACAGGGTCCGGCCTCAGACCGCCGGCAGGCGGCGGTGCGGGGACGTCTCATCGACGTCGGAACGCTCGAAGGGATTTCGAAACTCGGAACAATTACTCCACCCCCTCTTTCGAAAATGGACCCGAACAACGTATCCCGCATTTCACTCGGCTCGGCGGGTCCGGCCCAAGATTTGGCATCCGGCCTGCGCAGACCTCGCATAGCTGACCTGCCACGACGTTCCATCACAGTCCTTGACAAAGCTCTGACATGGGAGCCGTTGTGCCTGCACCGCCGCATCGGCCAACCTATTCATCGGCACGCTCCACATCGCCCCGTTCTTGGCCTTATCCGTTCACCCGCACCATGCCGCGAGAATTCAGTGCAGAGCCGGCCGCCCATCAGGAATCCGGTTCTTAAAGGAGGGAACGCAATGGCAACAGCAGAGCACGAGGGAAGTCTTCCGAAGGGACTTCCCCGTCTGTCCGACGCGACCCTGCGGGACTCCGCGCACATGGCGGGCGTCGAGTTCGGCCCCAAGGACGCCGCGGTCATCGCGGACCTGCTGGTGAAGACCGGCATCGACCTGGTCGAGGTGGGCATGGTCTCCGGCCCGGACTCGAAGGACGCCGACCTCGTCCTCTCCACGCACGAGGCCATCGGTCCCGAGCGCAGCATGACGCTCGTGGTGGTGCAGGACCGCCAGCAGGTCACGAAGGCCCTCGACGAGGCCGAGCGACTGGGCGTGCGCCACATCATGTACTCCATACCGACCTCCGAACAGCACGCCAGGCTGAAGCTCGGCTCGCCCAGCGCGAAGTTCCTTCACGTTCTGGCCCGTTCGGCGATCTCGCAGGCCAAGGAGCGCGGCTTCCACGTCACGTTCAGCGGCGAGGACGGCGCCCGTACCCCCAGGGAGCGGCTCGTCCCCTACGTCACGGCGGGCTTCGAGGCCGGGGCCGACCGGTTCCGTCTCGCGGAGACCGTCGCCTTCCTGTCGCCCTGGCAGATGGAGGAGGTGATCACCGACCTCGCCGCGATCGACGGCTCCGAGATCGAGATCCACTCGCACAACATGCTGGGCATGGCCGTGGCCAACTCCCTCGCCGCGATCCGCGCGGGCGCGCAGTGGATCTCGGCGACCGTCGGCGGGATCGGTGAGCGCGGCGGCAACGCCCCGCTGGCCGAGCTGCTCACTTCCCTGCGCGTCATCCACGGTGACACGCGCTTCGACCTGACCCACCTCACGGAGCTGTCCCGGGTCGCGCTCAAGGGCGCCGGCCTCGGCACCGCCTTCCAGTCGGGGCCGACCACACCGCACGCCTTCGCCTACGAGCTGCCGGGTCAGCTGAACAACCCGGAGGCTTACGAGACGCTGCCCGCCGAGCTGGTCGGCAACAGCCGGGAGCTGTGCGTGCGCACGCGCCTCACCCCTGCCCTCGTCACATGGGCGCTCGCCGGGTCGGGCGTCCTCGTCGACGTTGAGGCCTTCACGCCGTGGCTCGTCGAACGGCAGGAGCAGGGCGGGCGTCCGCTGCTCGACCGGGACGCGATCCGCAAGGCCGCGATCGACTTCCAGGCCGCCTGAACCCCGCCCCGCCCGCCGGGGCCTGCCCGGTCCCTCTTCACGTCCACACCACCTACGGCAAACGGAGTTGCTCCATGTCCACCGCCACCCTCACCGGCGTCTGCCCCGAGTGCGAGACCGACCTGACCGTGCCGCCGGTCGTCCAGGGCGAGACCTTCGCCTGCCCCGAGTGCATGCTCACCCTGCGCGTCGAGGACATCCAGGACGGTGTGCTGAGCCTGCAGATGGTCGAAGTACAGCTCCGCGACTGGGGCCAGTGAGATGGGCAGCAGAGTCGCCATCGTCGCCGACCGGGTCGGCTGGGAAGAGCGCCAGCTCATGCAGTCGGCACCGGACTTCGGCCTGCACATCGACTGGATCAACGACGAGTCGCTGTGCCTGGGCGACCCCAAGGCCCCGTCGATCGAGGGCTACGACGCCCTGCTGGTCCGCAGCCGCAGCTACACCCGCGGCGGGCTGCTCGCCACGCTGGCCGAGTCGACCGGCGTGACCGCCCTCAATTCGGCCACCGCCATCCACGCCTGCGAGAACAAGCTGGTGCTGCGCGCCGTGCTGTCCGCCGCCGGCGTCCCCGTGCCGGACTACCGGCTCGCCCTCTCCCGCAAGGACTTCGAGAAGGCGCTCGACGAGCTGGGCCTGCCGGTGGTGCTCAAGCCGATCTACGGCGGCATGGGCAAGCGCGTCACGCTGATCCGCGACCCCGACCTGGCGCACAGCGTGTACGACTACGTCGAGGACCTCGGCCACGCCTTCGAGCAGGCCTGCCTGGTGGAGCCGTACCTCGGCGGCGGCTCGATCCGCTGCCTGGTCGTCGGCCGGGAGATCGTCGCCGCCGCCGAATTCGAGAGCGCGGGGGCCGACTGGCGCAGCAATGCCGCGCTCGGCAACCAGAGCCGGGCCCTGGCCCACGACCCCGAGGTGCAGAAGGTCGTGGACGGCGTCGTGGACCGGCTCGGCGCCGGCATCTACGGGGTCGACCTCTTCAAGACGCCTTCGGGCTACCTCGTCAACGAGGTCAACCACGCCCCCGCCTGGCGGGGGGTGGCGTCGACCACGGGAGTGGACATCCCGTCGGCCGTCGCCCGTCACGTGCAGGAGATACTCGCATGATCCGCGTGGGAATCGTCGGCGCCTCCGGGTTCAGCGGCGGTGAACTGATCCGGCTGGTGAACCAGCATCCCGAATTCGAGCTGACCTTCCTGGGCGGCAACGCCAGCGCCGGCAAGCGCCCGGCCCAGCTGCACCCGGGACTCCGCCTCGACCTGGGCCTGACCATCGAGCCCGTCGACGCCGATGTCGTCGCCGAGCGGTGCGACGTGGTGTTCCTCGCCACGCCCGCACCCGTCTCGGCCGAGCTCGCCGCGCTCCTGGCCGACCGCGTCGCCTGCGTGATCGACCTGAGCGGGGCCTTCCGTATCCGCACCCCCGAGCTGCACGAGCGCTGGTACCCCAAGGCCGAGCGGGCCACCGCACTGGCCGACCGTTTCGTCTACGGGGTGCCGGAGCTGGTCGGCGACCAGCTGGTCGACGCGCCGCTGATCTCGGTCCCCGGCTGCTACGCCACCGCGATCACGCTGGGGCTCGCCCCGCTGGCCCTCGGCCTCGGCCTGGACCTGAAGACAGTGGTCATCGACGGCAAGAGCGGCTCCAGCGGTGGCGGCGTACAGCTGCGCGTCCCGGACCTGCACCCGCTGCGCAACGGCGCCATCGCGCCCTACGCGCCCACCGGGCACCGGCACGCCGCGGAGGTCGGCGACTTCCTGGAGCGCAGCAAGCCCGGCAGTGTCGGCAGGCTGACGATGTCGGCGTACGGGGTGTCGCACGTGCGCGGCCTGCTCGCCAGCGCCTACGTGTTCACCGACGACGAGGTGGACGGGCGCGAGCTGCAGCGGGCGTACCTGCGCTTCTACAAGGAGCACCGCTTCGTCCGGGTGCGGCGCAACACCGAGACGCTGATCCCGGTGCCCGACCCGCAGGCCGTCCTGGGTTCCAACTACTGCGACGTGACCGTCCTGCACGACGAGGAGGGCGGCCGCATCGTCGTCCTCGCCGCCCTCGACAACCTCGTCAAGGGGGCCGCGGGCCAGGCCGTTCAGGCCGCGAACATCCGATGCGCACTGCCCGAGGAGACGGGCCTGACCATGCAGCCGGTGATGCCCGCATGAGCGGGATTCCGAAGGACGACAGGACGCGGTATCCGGCCCCGACCGTGGTGAAGCTCGGCGGCAGCTGCCTCGACGACCTCGACGGCGCCTGGTGGGACGACCTGGCCGAGCACGGCAAGGACCGGCCCCTGATCCTGGTGCACGGCTGGTCCAAGCCGCTGAAGCGGCTGAGTCCCCGCTACAGCGAGCCGTCGGCGATCCTGCGCGACCGGTACGGCAACCAGAGCCGCTGGACCACGCCCGAGGTCATCGAGGACATCAAGACCGTCAGCGGCGAGCTGAGCGGGCAGGTCTTCGGCCGGCTGGAGTCCCGCGGCATCACCGCGGAACGGCTGCTCGGCAGTGACGGCCTGGTCAGCGCGGGCGAGGGCGAGCGCTGGTGGTGGCAGGGCAAGCAGCTGGTCGAACTGGAGAACCTGGTCGGGCCGATCACCGGTGTGGACCCGGCGCCGCTGAAGGACCTGCGGGCGGGCCACGCCTGCCTGGTCACGCCGCTGGCCCGGAACGCGAGCGGCCAGGAGGTCAACACCGACGCCGACCGGGCGGCCGCCGCCATCGCCGGCGCGCTGGGCGCCACCGACCTGGTCCTCGTCACCGACGTCGCGCACCTGCTGGTCGACGGGGAGCCGGTGCGCAGCATCACCGCGCAGGCCGCGGCCAGGTTCCGCGACAAGGGCGCCACCGGCGGCATGCGCAAGAAGCTGCGGGCCGCGGGCGAGGCCCTGGAGCGGGGCGCGGAGCGGGTCGTCATCGGCAGCGCGCCCGTCACGGATCTGCTGGCGGCCCGCACCGGCACCGTCATCACGCGAACGTGAGGAGCAAGAACGTGGCGCAGTCCCGTGTACTCGTCGTCAACAACGGAACGCTGTCCCTGAAGCAACTCCGCAAGACTTTCGAGGAGTTGGGCTCGGAAACCGAGGTGGTCGACGCGGCGTCCGTGCCCGCCCGGCTCGACGGCCGCCACCAGGCGATCGTCCTGAGCGGCACCAAGGTGCGGGCGTACGACCGTGACTTCTACACACCGCTCATCGACCTCGTCATGGGTGCCGACGTCCCCGTCTTCGGGATCTGCGGCGGCATGCAGATCCTGGCGGTCGCGGCCGGCGGCCGACTCGCCGAGGGACCGCAGCGGGTCGGCGGCTACGAGGTGCAGGTCGACAAGGAGGAGCCGCTCTTCACGTACGTGAAGCCGACGGTGACGGTCTTCCACCGCCACACCCTGTACCTCCAGGAGGCTCCGGAGGGCTTCCGCTCGATCGGCCGCTCCGAGCACGCGCCGGTGGAGTTCCTGCGCTCCGAGGACGGCCGGATCTTCGGCTCGCAGGCCCACCTGGAATTCCGCAGCGACGGCCTGGAGATCCTGCGCGGTTTCGCGCAGCTGTACCGGTGAGCGTCGCCGCCGGGCGCCCGGGCGCCCGCAGTCCCCTGACCTCTTCTACGTATGCGAGGACTTGGCAATGAGTGTTCTTCAAAACCCGCAGGACCCCGCGTTCACGGTCCATCTGAACGGCAGCGGCGGCGCGGTCGAGGGCTGGGTCGTCGTCGACTCGCTGTACGACGGCCTGGCCATGGGCGGCACGCGGATGACCACCGGGGTCACCGAGGCCGAGGTGGCCGGCCTGGCCCGCGACATGACGCACAAGTTCACGCTCGCCGGCCTGCCCATCGGCGGTGCCAAGGCCGGCATCGTCTCCGACGGCAGCGACCGCGAGGAGACCTTCCGTACCTTCGGCCGGACCGTCAAGCCGCTGCTGCACGGCGGCATCCACCTCGGCATCGACATGGGCGTCACCCCCGCCGACCGGGCGGTCTTCTTCGCCGAGGCCGGCTACGACCCGCGCTACCGGCTGGGCGCGCCCGACATGCCGATCGATTGGCGCACGTACTACGAGCCGCTGATCGACTGCACCGGGCACGGCGTGGGCGTGGCGGCCGTCACCGCGCTGGAGGCGAGCGGCCGCACCGGGCCGGCCCGGGTCGTCGTGCAAGGCTTCGGGGCGGTGGGCCGGGCGGTCGCCCGGTTCCTGGAGGACCGCGGGCACGTGATCGTGGGCGTCGCCGACGTCGAAGGCACCATCAGCGCGGACCGGCTGCCGGTGGCCGACCTCGTCGCGATCACCGACGAGTTCGGGCGGATCGACCGCTCCCGGCTTCCGCAGCACGCCACCGTCTCCGGCGAGCCCGACGCCTGGCTCGACGTCGACGCCGACCTGCTGATCCTCGCGGCGCAGAAGAACGCGCTGAACACCGAGAACGCGCACCGGCTGCGCGCCGGCCTGGTGGTCGAGGGCGGCAATCTCAGCTCCAGTGCGGAGGGGAAGGAGAAGGCACGGGCCTCGGGCGCCGTCCTGGTACCGGGCGTGATCGCCAACATCGGCGGGGCCGCCTCGGCCGCCCTGGCCGTCACCCGGGTGGTCCCCTTCGGCCTGGAGGCCGAGGCACGCAAGGCGTGGGTCTTCGACTGGGTCGGCGACCGCGTGCGCCGCAACACCCGCGACCTGCTGGAGATCGCCGCGGCCGGTGCGGGCGACCCGCTGCCCGAACTGCTCGCCGCCCGACGCGAGGAACGCCGATGACCTCGACCACGTCCGCCATCCTGGCGTCGGCGTCGGCCGCGGACCGCATGGCCGAGTACCGCCGGCGCGGCTGGTGGCGGGACGGGACCTTCCTCGACGACCTGCGCCGGCAGGCCCGCGAGCGGCCGCGCAAGCTGGCCGTCGCGGGGCGCCGCCTCGACGAGGCCCGCACCGACACCCTCGACTACGCCGAGCTGACGAGGCTGACCGACCGGTTCGCCGGGGCCCTGCTCGAACTGGGTGTGCAGCGCGGCGACGTCGTGGCCGTGCAGCTCCCCAACCGGTGGGAGATGGTGCCGCTGATGTTCGCCTGCATGGCGGTCGGCGCGGTCATCTGCCCCATCGCCCCGGTCTGCCAGGAGGACGAGCTGCGCCACCGCCTCGCGCTGACCGAGGCCAGGGTGTGCGTCACCGTGCCGGAGTGGGAGGGTTACCCGCTCGCCGACACCATCGGGGCGCTGCGGTCCGAACTGCCCCTGGAGCACGTGGTGGTGGTCGGCGGGCGCGCCCGCGAGGACGTGGTCGACTTCCACGACCACTTCGTCGCCGTGCACTGGGAGAAGGAGCGGTCGAGCGATCTGGAGGGCCGTCAGCTCAGGCCCGACGAGCCGTTCGTGGTGCTGTTCACCTCCGGCACCACCGGCTTCTCCAAAGGAGTGGTGCACAGCCAGAACACCGTCCATTCGGGCGTCCGCGGCTACGTGGACACCTTCCTGCTCCGCGACGACCTGGTCATCGCGGTCACCACTCCGCTGGTGCACTACTCCGGCTTCGGCCAGGGCGTCCTGGCCGGGGTGATGCTCGGCGGGACGATCGTCTTCCAGGACGGCGAGGACCACACCGGCCTGCTGGACCTGGTCGAGCGCTACCGTGCCACCCTGCTGTACGGGCCGCCGCCCACGCTCTCCGGCGTGGCGCGGGCCCAGCAGATCGATCCGCACGACGTGTCCAGCCTGCGCCACACGGTCACGGGTGCGGCTCCGGTGCTGCAGCAGCTGGTGGACGAGCTGCGCGAGACGTTCGGTGCCCGCACGTACTCGGTGTGGGGCATGTCCGAGTTCGGTCCCGTCACCATCAGCCGGCTCGACTACAACCAGGACTGGGCGGCGCACAGCCACGGACGGCCGATCGACTCGATGGAGATCCGTATCGACGTGTGCCACGACCCGAGCAAGCGGGCCACGGTGGGCCGGCTGCGGGCGCGCGGCGCGTCGCAGGCGCTCGGCTACTACAAGCAGCAGGACGCCTTCGACTCCGAGCTCACCGCCGACGGCTGGTTCGACACCGGTGACGTGGCGCGCGAGGACGGGCGCGGCGGCATCCGCATCCTCGGGCGCTCCAGGGACACCGTCCTGCGCGACGGGATCGTCGTCCCGATGGCCGAGCTCGAGGCGATCATCTCCCGGCACCCCAAGGTGGTCGAGGCGACCCTCCTCGGTCCCAACGGCCTGGTCGACGACCCGATCCTGGCCGTGGCCGTCCCCCGCGGCCGCAACCACCCCACGCTGGCCGAGCTCCGCGACCACCTGCGCGACGCCGGCCAGGACCCCCGGTTCTTCCCGGAGCGCCTCGAGGTCGTGGAGGCCCTGCCCAAGACCCTCACGGGCAAGGTCCGCAAGGTCGAGCTGCGGGAGCTGTACGCCGGGGGGTGATCCGCCCTTCCGGCAGCGATGCCCCGGGGGGTGACCCTGTCCCCCGTTCACCCTCCGGTACCCCTTCCGGGGGGTGGCCCGCCCCCGCGTCACCCCCCGGATCCCCTCCCTCCTTCCCGCCTCCCTCGTCACCCCCATCCCCACCCCCGCCCCCCACCCCCCGCTTCCCACCCGCCGTAGCCCGATCAGTTGGAGGTACGCCATGCCCGCACCCGCGCCGGTGACCATGTCGGCGACCCTCGCCGCCGACGAGGAGCTGGACCGCCGGCGCCGTGCCGGGGAACGGGTCCTCTCGCTGGCCAGCGGCGAGATCGGCCTCCCGGTCCTCCCGGCGCTGCGGGAGCGGCTCGCCGCGGCGGCGGACCGCAACGCCTACGGGCCCGTCGCCGGAAGCGCGGCGCTGCGCACCGCCGCCGCCGGCTACTGGGGCCGGCGGGGTCTTCCCACCGATCCCGGCCTGGTGGTCTGCGGGCCGGGGAGCAAACCGCTCCTGTTCGCCCTGATGCTGGCCGTCGGCGGCGACGTGGTGGTGCCGGTGCCGAGCTGGGTCAGTTACGCGGCGCAGGCCGAACTGGCCGGGGTCCGGCCGGTCCCCGTTCCCACCCCGCCGGGCGAGGGCGGGGTGCCCGACCCGGCGGCGCTGCGGGAGGCGGTGGCCCTCGCCCGGGCCGCCGGACGCGACCCGCGGTGCGTGGTGGTGACCCTGCCCGACAACCCGACCGGCACCATCGCGACGCCGCAGACCCTGCGGCGCCTGGCCCGGGCGGCGCGCGACCTCGACCTGGTCATCGTCTCCGACGAGATCTACTGCGACCTGGTCTTCGACTCCGCCCACCGGGCGCTCTCGCCCGCCTCGTTCGCGCCCGAGCGGACCGTGGTCACCACCGGCCTGACCAAGAACCTGGCGCTCGGCGGCTGGCGGACGGGGGTCGCCCGGCTGCCCGACAGCCCGCTCGGGCGCGAGGTGCACACCCGGCTGGTCGGCGTCGCCAGCCAGATCTGGTCGAGTACCGCGGCTCCCGTGCAGGCCGCCGCGGCGTACGCCTTCGAGGAGCCGCCCGAGGTGGTCGCGCACGTCGCCGCCTGCCTGCGGCTGCACGAGGTGGTGGTCCGCGCGGTGGCCCGCCGGTTCGCCGCCGCCGGCGCCGAGCTGACGCCGGTACGGGCGACCTCCTACCTGTACCCCGACTTCGAGCCGCTGCGCGGCGAACTCGCCCGCGTCCACGGGGTACACGACGGCGGCCGGCTCGCCGCCCTGTTCGCGGAGCGGTACGGGGTCGGGCTGCTGCCGGGCACCGCCTTCGGAGAGCCCGCGCACTCGCTGCGGATCCGGGCCGCCACGAGCCGGCTGTACGGCGAGACCGACTCCGAGCGCACCGCCGCCCTGACCGCCGCGGACCCGCTGCGGCTTCCGTGGATCAGCGCGTCCTTGGACCGCGTCCAGGAGGTCCTGACCGACCTCACCGAACCGTTCGCCGCCCGGCACCCGGAGGCCGGCCGGCCGTGACCACTCACCACCGCCACGCGCAGGGGACCGCCCCGGCGCGGGTCAGCCCACGACTCAGGAGGTCCCTGACCACCATGTCCACCATCCTCTTCGAATGCGAGTACCAGGGCCTGCGGTACGCGGGCCTCGGCAAGGCGGCCGCCGGCGAGAGCCTGACCCTGTACCGGGTGGCCGACGGGCAGCTGCGGGCCGCGTTCCTCGCGGGCGGCGGCCCGGAGGCGGTGGCCGCCGCGGTCACCGAGGGGGCCGAGACGGTCACGGTGACCGCCGGCGACCCGGAGGTCCGCTTCCTCCCGCCGCTGCTGCCCACGGCCGGGGACGCCCTGCTGACCGGTTTCATGGGGACCCACCGGTCCAAGTACGCCGACGACCCGGACCCGGACAAGGAGTTCACGCCGCCGAACTGGCTGATCAAGGGCTTCGGTTCCTGGGTGCGCATGCCGGACGAGCCGCTGGCCGCAGCCGCGTCGACCGTCGCCCTGCTGGAGGAGCCGGAGGTGGCCCTGGTCTACGTCAACGACGAGGAGGGCACCCCGCGCTACGCCGGCTACACCTTCGCCAACGACCTGAACGACATCGGCTACCACCTGAAGAACCCGTGGGGCTGGACCCCGTACTCCAAGCTCTGCGAGACCTCCATGACGCCGTGGCTGTTCCTCGGCGAGCCGCCCCGTACGGTCACCGGCCAGATCACCATCGAACGCGACGGGGCGGCGGCCTGGAAGGGCGACTTCTCGTGCGGCGCGGACGCCCTGTACCACCAGGTGGAGGACATGGTGGACCACCTGTTCTCGTATCCGGTGATGCGCCGGCCGGGACTGGTGAGCTACGTCCTGCTCGGGGCCGACAAGGCCAGCTATCACGACGGGTTCCGGATCGCCGACGGCGACCGCGTGACGATCGACGTGGCCAGCCACGGCGTCGTGCTGTCCAACGTCATCGAGTACGCCCGCCGGGCCGAGGCCGCCTGACGGGCGGGGCGGCCGGGGCCGGCCCGGGCGGCGCGCGCCGACGCCGGTCAGGCCGTCGCGGCCGCCTGGCCGGGCGCGCTCTCGCAGGCGGCGCCGCGCACGGCCGCGACGTAGCGGGAGATGGCGTCCCTGTTGCGTTCCAGGCACCGGATGCGCTCGGTCATCCGGTCGCGTTCGAGTTCGAGCGCGGCGATCGTCTCCGGGGTGGCGCCGGAGACGTGGATGGTTCGGGGCGTGTCGATGCACGGGAGGACGTGCTTGATGACCCGGGTCGGCAACCCGGCGGCGAGCAGTCCTCTGATCTGCAGGACCCGGTCCACGCAGTCCTCGCCGTACTCCCGGTACCCGTTCAGGGAGCGGCCCGAGGAGATCAGCCCCTGCTCCTCGTAGTAGCGCAGCAGCCGGCGGGAGGCGCCGGTGCGCTCTGACAACTGCCCGATCAACATGTGACCCACCTCACATCGGATCATCTTGACCTTCACATCTATGTAAGGGTTTGAGGATACAAGCCATGACGACTTCCCACACTGAGTCACAGTCACTGAACGTCTCTCCACCAGCACCTGACACCCGGAAACTTCCCATGTCGCCACTGCTGGCGCTGGGTACGGCCGCTTTCATGGGGATCCTGACCGAGGCGCTGCCGGCGGGCGTGCTGCCCGAGATGGCCCGCGACCTGTCGGTCAGCGAGTCGGCGGCGGGGCAGTCGCTGACGATCTACGCGCTGGCCACGGGCCTGTCGGCCATTCCCGTCTCCGTGGCCACGGCGGGGTGGCGGCGCAAGAAGCTGCTGCTGCTCGCCGTGGTGGTGTTCGCCGTCGCCAACCTGGTCACGGCCGTCTCGTCCAGCTACGCCCTGACCATGGCGTTCCGCCTGGTGGCCGGCGTGGCGGCAGCCGTGGTGTGGGCCGAACTGGTCGGGTACGCACGCCGCCTGGCACCGCCCCACCTCCAGGGCAGGGCCATCGCGATCACCATGGCCGGCATCCCGCTGGCCCTGTCACTGGGCATTCCGGTCGGCACGTTCCTCGGCGGACTGTTCGGCTGGCGGCTGACCTTCGGCCTGGTGACCGTGGTCTCCGTCCTGCTGGTGGTGTGGATCCTCGCGTCGGTGCCGGACTCCCCGGGGCAGCGGCGGGAGAGCCGGGAGCCGATCCTGAAGGCCCTGCGCCTTCCCGGCGTGGTGGCGGTCCTGTTCGTGGTCGCGGCCTACGTGCTGGCCCACAACATCCTCTACACGTACATCGCCACGTTCCTCGACGAGTACGGCATGGGCGCCTCGCGCGACGTCGTGCTGCTGGTCTTCGGCATCGCCTCCATGGTGAGCATCTTCATCACCGGAGCCCTGGTCGACCGCCGGCTACGCGCCCTGACCATCGGCAGCACCGCCCTGTTCATCGTCGCTTCCGTCCTGCTGGCACTGCTGGCGAGCAGCCCCGTCGTGGTCTACGCGGCCATGGTGCTGTGGGGGCTCGGCTGGGGCGGCGTCGCCACGCTCCTGCAGACCGCGGTCACCGACGCGGGCGGCGACCGCGGGCAGGCCCTGCTGGTCACCACGTGGAACTCGTTCATGGCCGGCGGCGGAGCCGTCGGCGGCATCCTGCTCGACTCGCTCAGCCCGACGTCCTTCCCGTGGAGCGTCCTGGTGCTCCTCGTGCCCGTGCTGCTGGTCGTGGTCGGCGCCCGAGCGCACGGCTTCCCCGCCAAGCGGCCGGACTCGGCCTGACGTACCGGCGGACGGCGCAGCAGGCGGTCGGCCGCGACCCCGGACCGGGGCCGCGGCGCGGCTGCGCCGCAGCGAGAGGCGGCCCCTGCGTGACCAAGGCGTCCGAAGCCTTGACCACGCAGGGGCCGCGTCCGTGTGCCCGGATTCCGTGGTCGGCCGCGGGTCGGCGGCACGTCAGCCGCGGCCCATGCGGTAGCCGACACCGCGGACCGTGATGATCCATCTGCTGGCGCCGAGTTTCGCCCGCAGGCTGCTGACGTGCGTGTCGATGGTGCGGCTGGAATCCGCCCAGTTGGTGTCCCACACCCGGGCCATCAGCTCCCTGCGGGAGATGACGCTCTCGGGGTTCGCGGCCAGGATGTGCAACAGCTCGAACTCCTTGCCGGTGAGGTTGACCGGCTCGCCGTGCAGGCGGGCTTCACGGGTCCCGACGTCGATGTGGAGCGGGTCGAGGGAGATGCTGCGGGTCGGCTCCGGCTGCGGATGGGAGCGCCGCAGTACCGCCTCGATGCGCGCCGTCATCTCGCGTACGCCGCAGGAGGTGACGACGCAGTCGTCCGCGCCGGCCTGCAGGGCGAGGACCCGGTCCAGTTCGGTGTCGCGGGCGGTGACGGAGATGATGGGCTTGTCGCCCGCCTCGCGGATCAGCCGGCAGACCTCCAAGCCGTCGATGTCGGGCAGGTCGAGGTCGAGCAGGACCAGGTCGGAGTGCTGATGCGTCCTCAGCGCTTCCGCCCCGGTGTCGACGCTGCTCGCGTTGTACCCCTGCCGGCGCAGGTCGCGCACCCTCGTCTCGGCTTCGGCCGCGTCGTCCTCGACCACGAGCACCCGGGTGAGGGGCGCGTCGGCCTTCTTCGGGTGGAAGCGTGAGGCGGCCGGCGGTGCGCCTGCCCGCCGGCCGGCGGGCGCGGTCCGCGGCCGGCCGGCCTGCTCGGTCCACAAGGTGACTCCCTGAGTCATGACTCCCCCTCATAACCGGCTGGGGCGGCGCGAGGTGCCCGGCATTTCGCCATGCTGCACTCCCCCTGGCGTGACTGCTCGCCATATCATAACGAACGTTCTCTTTTTTTTGAGCGGCGATATCCACTCTGTCCTCGACCGGCCCCGGCCTGCCGTTCCGCGGGTTCTTCGCCGCCGACCGCCGCGGGTTTCGCCGGGCCGACGTCGCCGCGCGGGGTGGTCGGGAACCCGCCAGTTTCGGTTCAATCGGTGGCAATCCGGGAAGGCGAAGGCCCTTTCACCAGTTGACCTTGTGCCGGAACGACCGGCACAACTGACCGAGCGGAACCGAATGCGTCGGCACCGGAGGTGACATGTGGCCGCTCTCGCGCGTCCAGCCCGGGGCCCGCGTGCGCCCCTGGCGAGAAATCGCCGGTCTCCGGCCCCCCATGCCGCCGCCGGCCCACCACCGGCCGAAGAGACACACGCGCGCACCGGCCCCACCCACGGTGCGCCTGCTCAGCAACCGTGCGGCCCCGCCGGTCCGGCCATCGACCCGGGTGGGTGGAATCCGGAGACAGCCCATGGTGAAACAGGAGAGGGCCGCCCGTACCCGGGAGGCCCTGGTGCAGGCCGCCGCGGCGGCGTTCGACTGCACGGGATACGAGGCCACCACGCTGGCCCGGATCAGCAAGACGGTCGGCATCTCCACCGGAGCCCTGACCTTTCACTTCCCGGCGAAGGACGACCTGGCGGACGCCGTCCTCGCACGCGGCGCATCCGCCGTGCGGGCCGCGGCGGAGCGGACCGCCGCGCGCCGGGAGCCGCCCCTGCGGTCCGTGGTCGCCCTGAGCCTGGAGATCGCGAGGCTGCTGGAGACGGATGCCACCGTGCGCGCCGCGGCACGGCTCGCGCGTGAGCGCGTGGACGGCCCGGCCCTGTGGCCCTCCCTGTGGCTGCCCACCCTCGACTGCCTCCTCACGCAGGCGGCGGAGGGCGAACTGCGCCCGGGCGCGGACCACAAGGCGGTCCTCGCCCTGGTGGCCTACCTCGTCACCGGCGCCGAGGCGCACGCCCGCAACCGCGCCAAGTCCCCCGGAGCCCGGGGCGACAGCGCCGAAGAGCAGCTCACCCGGATCTGGGACGTGGTCCTGCCGGGCATCTCGGACGGCGACCGGGCGCCCTGACCCGGCCCCGGCCCTGCTGTCCCGTCCGTGACGCACGGTGCACGGGGGGCGTCGGTCCCCGGCGAACGCCGATAGGGCGGCGTACGCCGACGCGGTGTCGGAGTACGCCGCCCTCGGGCGGGACGAGTCGCGGGAGGCGGCCCGAGCTCAGGCGAACAGCTCGCCGAGCAGCTCGGGGCCGATGGCGATGGGGGCGGGGCGGTAGGCGGGGGGCTGCGTGCCCGTCAGCTCCCGCACCAGGAAGTCCCAGCTGCGCCCCCGAACGTAGGCCAGGCAGTCGAGGAGCGTGTGCTCGGCCCCGGGGACGATGAGCAGCTCGAAGTCCTTGTCGGCGGCGATGAGCCGGTCGGCCAGCCGCAGCGTGTGGTCCGGGTGGACCTGGTCGTCCATTTCGCCGTGGATGAGCAGCAGCTTGCCCGCCAGCCGGTCCGCGAGGTCCACGTTGGAAGCACGCGCCCAGGCCTCGGGGTTGTCCGCGCCGTCGTAGGTCTCCACAAAGCCCAGGTTGAAGTGGCGGGCGTCGTGCGAGCCGGAGAGGGCGACGCCGGCCTTGTACACCTCGGGGAAGTCCAGCAGCGCCCGGGCCGCGGCGAACCCGCCTCCGGAGTGGCCGAACGTGCCCACCCGGTCCAGGTCCATCCACGGCCGGGTCCGGGCCAGCTGCTCCAGCGCCGCGACATGGTCGGCCAGGCAGCCCGCGTCGGCCAGGTGGCCGTACGAGGCGTCGTGGAAGGACTTGCTCCGCCCCGGGGTGCCCCGTCCGTCCAGCGCCACCACCACGAAGCCCAGCGCCGCGAGGGGTTCCGCGTCGAGGCCCAACCCGCCGGGGTCGAAGCAGGGGGCGACCCGGTTGACCTGCGGGCCGGGGTAGACGTTGTCCACCACCGGGTAGCGCTGGGCGGGGTCGAACCCCCGCGGCCGGTACAGCACCCCGTAGATCTCCGTCTCTCCGTCGGCCGCCTTGACGCAGAACCGTTCCGGCGCCGTCCAGCCGGTGGCGGTGAGCTTGGCTGTGTCGGCGCTCTCCAGCTCGGCCAGCACCCGCCCGGCCCAGTCGCGGACGCGGGTCACCGGCGGGGTGTCGACGGTGGACGCGGAGTCGATGAAGTACTCCTGGTCCTCGGGCACGGTGACGACGTGGTCCAGCTCGTCGTCCGTGACCTTGGCGAAGCCGGAGCCGTCCAGACCGGCACGGCACACCGTGCGCCGGTACGGATCCTTATCGACCAGCCCGGAGGCGGTGAAGTACACCACCCGCTCGGCCTCGTCGACGCGCAGGATCTGCCGCACCGCCCACTGCCCGGAGGTGACCTGCCCGAGCAGCGCGCCGGTGCGCAGGTCGTACCGGTACAGGTGGCCCCAGCCGTCCCGCTGCGAGTACCACAGCACCTCGTCGGCCAGCACCCGCACGATCGGCGGCTCGTACATCCACTGGTTGGGCTCCACACGGGTGGTCCCGGTCTCGCTGAGCACGGTGGTGACCTCGCCGGTGGCCGGGTCCAGCCGGTACAGGGTGAGCGTGCGCAGGTCGCGGGGCCGGCCGAGGTAGTACACCGCCGAGCCGTCCGGAGCCCACCACGCCCACTTGGTCGTGATCGGCGACAACTGCGGCATGAGCAGCGGCTCGGCCTGCGCGCGGACCACGGTGCCCTCGGCGACGTCCAGTACGACCAGCTCGGCCAGCGGCATGTTCTCGTCCCCGGCGTAGGCGTACCGCTGGGTGTGCAGGAGGGGCGCGCCGCCGTCGGCGGGCCTGGCCTCCACGAGGTGGGTCTGCCGGACGCTGCGCTCGTCGGTCCGATGCGCCAGCACCTTCGTCGAGTCGGGTGACCAGGCCACCGCGGGCGGCAGGTGCGGCAGGCCGATCTTGCGCAGCAGGGTGCCGTTGCCCGTGCAGTCCGGGCCGGATCCGTACCGGTGGTCGGGCTCTCCGTCGGTGGTCAGCGCCCACTCGCGGCCGTCGGACAGCGAGCGCGCCCACAGGTCGTGCCCCCGCTGGGACACGGCGGCCTTCCCGTCGGGCGACGGCACGTCCAGGGGGCTGCCCGGCGGCGTGAACTCGGCCCGCTCACAGACGTAGCCCTCCAGGTCGCAGCGCCAGTACTCACCGAGCGCGGCGAACTCCACGGCGTTCTGGCCCAGTTCGATGGCCATGAACGGCAAGGCCTCGGGGTCGACCGGGTGCCCGGAGGCGGCGGCCAGCGCGGCGGCGAGCAGGGTGTGGTCGAAAGCCGGCTCCCGGGTTCCCGCCGCCGGGTCGACCCGTACGAACCGTCTGCCGGCGCCGTTGCTCACCGCGTACCAGAACCGGGCGCCCCCATCGATCCACTGCGGCTTGACCTTGTCGCCGATGACGAGCTCGCCAGGACGGGTGGGGCGGCGGAAGAGCAGCTCTGCGGCCTGGTAGTCCTGAGTGGTGGTCATTCTTGGTGTCCTACCTCGGTGTTGGTCTTGGGGCATCGTGATCTTCATGAAGGTCATGCGAAGGCGCCGGCGAGGTGGGCACGGTCGGTGCCGCGTCGGGGCCAGGCGTTTCAGAGGCTGCGGGCGGTGATGTCGCCGTAGGCGGTGGTCGCGTGGATGTTCAGGCCGGCGGCGGCGCCGTCGGTGTTGTTCAGTGCGTTGTGGATGCGGCCGTAGGAGGTGCCGGCGTCCAGGGACGCGGAGACTCCGCGGGCGGCGCCGACCGAGATCCCGCCGGCCTCGGTGCGCAGTTCGACCGTGCCGCGCACGGCCTCGGTGATGCGCAGGTCGCCCTTCTGGGTGCTGATCTGCGCGGGGCCGCCCAGGCGGCCGACCGTGATGTCACCGGCCTGGAGGGTGAGGCGGGCGCTGTCGGTCTCGTCGAGCTTGACGGTGGCCTGCGCGGCCTCGAAGGTGACGTCGCCGAGCCGGCCGACGCCCCGCAGTTCCGCGCTGGCCGCCTTCGCCTCGACGCGGGAGCCGGCCGGCAGCTGGACCGTCACCTCGACGGAACCGGAGTTGCCCAGGATCCGGTTCTTCGCCGCCGGGGCCGCGATCCGCAGGACGCCGTCGGCGTATCCGACCTCGATCTGCTCCGCCGCCTTCACGTCACGGCCCTTGGAGGCGTCCGCGGGCAGGACCTCGACCGTGGTGTCGGCCCGGTCCGCGGCGATGAACCGGATGCGCCCCGCGGGAATGTCCAGGACGGCGGCGACCGGGACGGCGGTGTCGAACTTCAGCATGGCGTTTCTCCTACATCGTGGCGGGCGCTCCGTCGGCCCGCCGTTTCCGATGAAGGAAAAGCTACGTTGCGTTCAAAGACTGGGCAACACACTCGTTGCGCAGAAATGCCATCACCACAGGTCAACGCCAGGAAATCGTTGCAACGGTCTAACGCCTAACGCAACAAACCCCACCCCATTCGTTGCAATGAATTGAAGGTGAACGCCAGAGCGCCCGCCGCGCCGCCGACGTCATCCGGCTCGGTAGCCGAGGTGTCCGTCGAGCAGGCTCCGCAGGCGCCTGCGCCCACGGTGCAGACGGGAGTTGACGGTGCCGTACGGAATGCCGACCCGCTCGGCGATCTCCTCGTACGCCAGGCCTTCGACATCGGCGAGGTAGACGACGGTCCGGAAGTCGCCCGGTATCGCCCGGAACGCCTCGACGATCACGGGGTCGGGGATCCGGTCCATGACCTGGGACTCCGGCGTGGGCAGACCCACGGACGTGTGGGAGGCGGCGCCGGCGAGCTGCCAGTCCTCGATGTCCGAGGTGTGCGTGACGCGCGGCTCCGCCTGCTGCTTCCGGTAGTCCGTGAGGAAGGCGTTGGTGAGGATCCGCAGCAGCCAGGCCCTCAGGTTGGTGCCGGGGCGGAACTGGTGGAAGCTGCGGTAGGCCCTGGCGTACGTCTCCTGGACCAGATCCTCCGCGTCGGCGAAGTTGCAGGTCAGCCGGATGGCGCGGGCGTTCAGCAGGGTTCGGTGGCAGGCGGCGTCCCGCTCGAAGCGGGCCGAGCGCTGCTCGTCCGTCTCCGCGGCGAGGAGGACCGCAGTCGTGTCCGTCATGAGTGTTTCCGCGCTCCTGTACCGCCCGCCGCACCTCGGATGGTCCGTCAGATCCGCGGGACGACTGTGGGGTTACGTCCTCGGCAAGATTATATAGCTAGCGTTCGTTTTTCTTCTTCGGGCAAAAAAGGGGCGGCCGGACGCCGCCCTGGTGGGCGTCCGGCCGCCATGCGGGTCCTGCGGTTACCTGGCGGTCCAGCCGCCGTCGACGGGCACCGCGGCGCCCGTGAGGAAGGAGGACCGGCCGCTGAGGAGCCAGGCCGCGGCCTGGGCGATCTCCACGGGCCGGGCCATCCGCTTCTGCGCGGAACGGGAGACGAAGGGCTCCTCCAATGCGGGGGTGTCGTGGAGCACCTGCTGCATGAGTTCGGTGAGCGTGCTCCCCACCACCAGCGAGTTCACTCGAATGCCCTGGTCGCCGTATTCGTCGGCCGCGGCCTTCGTCAGACCGACCACCCCGTGCTTGGCCGCGATGTAGGAGGCGGTGGCTCCCGTCGCGAGCACTCCCGCCACACTGGCCGTGTTCACGATGGAGCCGCCGGAGCCGGCGGCCAGCATGGCGCGTATCTGATGCTTGAGACAGTTCCAGACCCCGCGCAGGTTCACGTCGATGACACGGTCGAACACCTCGTCGTCGGTCTCGTGCAGCGGGGTCCCCGCCGTGGCCCAGCCCGCGTTGTTGAACGCTCCGTCCAGACGGCCGTACGCCCCGACCGTGGCGGCCACGGCGCGCTCGACGTCCCCGGGGTCGGTGACATCGCCGACGACCGCCGTCGCCCGTCCTCCCCCTTCCTCGATCTCCTTTGCCAATAAGGTCAGTTGGTCTTCCCTGCGCGCCATCAGGACGACGTCGGCGCCCTCTTGAGCGAACAGTCGCGCCGCAGCGGCCCCGATTCCGCTCGACGCACCTGTGATCATGACGGCCTTGCCCTGGAGCAACCCCTCGTATCGCATGGACCTCATTCAATCCCGGCTGGGGTTGCCGAACCCGGTGATCCTCCTCACGGCCTGACGGACCGCCGGAAGTCGGCCACGTGGCTCTTGGCCCACTGCCCGAACGTGCGCGCCGGGCGGGAGACCAGGCGCTCCAGGTCATGGGTGACCTGGAGTTTGGCACCGGCCGCCTGCCGGGCGGCGCTCTCGGTCAGGGCCTGCACCATCTGCTCGGAAAAGCGTCGCCTCCATGCCTCGCGCGCCTGGTCGAGCGTCAGCTCCACGAATCGCAGGGGCAGCTCCAGCGCGGATGCCAGCCGGTCGGTCTGATCCCGTGCGGAGAGTGCCTCCGGGCCGGTCAGGGCGTAGGCACCCCGGTGGTGTCCGGGTGTGGTCAGCACCACCGCGGCCGCCTTCGCCACGTCCTCGGGATCGACGCAGGCGTTGCGCGATGTTCCGTACAGCGCCCGCACCGCCCCGTCGCGCCGGACGCCCGGCGCCCAGCCGAGCGCGTTGGACATGAACGCGCGCGGGCGCAGCAGGGTCCAGTCCATGCCCGAAGTCCGCACCATCTCCTCGCACTCGCGCTGCCGCCGCGTCATCGCGTCCGTGGCCCGCGGGTCGGTGACGGCGAGCGCGGACAGTTTGACGACGTGGCGGACGCCGGCGGTGCGCGCCGCCGCCAGGAGGTTCTCGTCGTGGGACAGCCGGAGCGGATCGCCGGTGATCACGAACAGGGCGTCCGCTCCCACGCAGGCCCGGACGAGACCCGGGCGGTCGTCGTTGTCGGCGCCCACGATCCGGCCCGCCAGGCCCGCCCGCGCCGCCCGGGCGGGATCCCTCGTCAATGCCGAGACCTCGTGGCGGGCGGCCAGCAGGCTGACGGTCCGTCTTCCGACGGTGCCGGTCGCGCCCGCCACCACGATGCGCCGGCGTCTGTCGCCGCCGGTGGGGGCGCCGGCGCTCAGCACGCGATCGACTCCCCCTTCCCACGGTTCGGGTCGAGGTCGATGGAGGCCGCGACCGCGGCCGGGGCCAGGCCCGGGAGCAGGAACCGCCACATCCTGACCACGCGGTCGGTGAGGTCCGCCCGCCCGCACATCAGCTGCGAGTGCAACTGGGTGCCGGTACACGTACCGACGATGAACTGGGCCACTTCGGCCGGGTCGATCCCGTCCAGGAGCTCGCCACCCGCCTGCGCGTCCTTCAGGCAGGCCTCCATGATCTCCTCCCAGTCGCGGAACGAGGTGTCGTCCTGGACGCCGAGGGCCCGCTGCTCGACGGCGAGCTGGACGCCGGCGCGCAGGAGCAGGTCCGTCCGAAGGCGCCAGGACCACACCAGCGTGATGTCGACCAGGCGCTGGAGGCCCGCGGATCCCAGGTACGGCACGATCGTGTCGGGCTGCGCGTTGATGACGGCACGCGCGAGCTCTTCCTTGTTGGGGAAGTGGAAGTACACGGCTCCCAGCGTGACTCCGGCCTGCTGAGCCAGCGCCCGCATCGAGGTGCCGCGGTACCCGTACTCCTCGATCAGAGTTGCTGCTGCTCGCAGGATCTGCTCCCGCGTCCTGGCTGCGCGTTCCTGCTTCGGTTCGTGCACCGGCCCTCAACTCCCTCGACAAACAAAAAGAACACACGTTATGTTACGGCCCTCGGTCCCCCCACCGCCAGCGACTGAGGTCACTACGAGGCTTGCTCGGCCGTATCTGGAGTGAATCGATGATCAGCATCCAGTCTGCGCATGTCCGTTCCAGTGCCTTACCTGACCGGCTCGACCGTCCCGTCCTTCCTCTCCGTTCTACCGTTCCCGCCGTTCCCGCCGTTCCTGAACAGCAGTCACGCCGACTCGCCTCGGCAGACCTGCTCCAACTGCTCGTGCACAAGCGGAGACCGGCGGAGGTACTCCTGACCGGCTGGGAGCGACGCGGATCGAACACCTTCACCGTGAGAGCCCACTGGCCCGTGGCGCACACCTTCTACGAGCCGCGCTGCGGCGTCTTCGATCCGCTGCTGTTCGCGGAGACCGTGCGGCAGAGCATCCCGCTCCTCTCGCACGCCGCCTACGACGTCCCGCTCGGACACCAGCTGATCTGGGAGTACTTCACGTACGCGGTCGAGCCGGCGGCGATGCGGGTCCAGCACCGCCCGGCCGTCGTCGAACTGCGCATCACCTGCTCGGACATCGTGCGGCGCGCCGCACGCATGGCCGCGATCACCATGGACGTCGAGGCGTTCGCGAACGGCGCGCCGATCGGTACGGCCCGCGCCCGCTTCACCAGCAACCCGCCCGCGATCTACAAGCGGCTGCGCGCCGGCTACGCGGACCCCGTGGCCGCCATGGCCGCGGCCGGGCCGGCCGCCCTCCCGATACCGGCAGCCGTCGTGGCGCGCGAGCGGCACGCGGACGTGGTGCTGTCCGCCTGCGACGAACCCGCCCGCTGGCTGCTGCGCACCGACACCTCGCACCCGATCCTCTTCGACCACCCGGTGGACCACGTGCCGGGCATGCTGCTGCTGGAAGCCGCCCGCCAGTCGGCGCTGGCCCGGGTTTCCCCGGCCCACGCGAGGGCGGTCGCCTTCGACTCGACGTTCTTCCAGTACGTCGAGTTCCATGCCCCGTGCTCGATCGCGGCGGAGCCGACGCTGCCCGACGAACAGGGCCGGCCGCGCGTCGACGTGGTCGCGCTGCAGCGGGGGACGGTCGCCTTTTCCTGCATCGTGACCCTTGAGACGCACGACCACTTACCGGCAGCCGCGTGACCTCCCGCCCCGGCGTCCGCGGCACCAGCGCCCCAAGGGGCAATTCGGTAAATTTTCTCCATATGCCATAAATACGACGCACAGAACGGGGCCCTGGGCGTCCGATCACGGAGCCTCCGGTATGGCGGGGGCATTCGCCCGCTCCGAGGCGCCCAGCTGGCCACACAGCGATTCCGGTCCTCTCGCCGCGGAGTCCGGTACGCCGCGCGGCACCCGTCGAGGGGTGTCGCGCGGCCGGGGCCGGCCGCTCTCCCGCGAGCGGACCGGTCCGTGGAAGTCCGGGGCGCTGATCAACCGTTCAACGGCTTCTGATACCACTTCAAGCCATGAAGAAGATCACTCGCCGTCATGCCTTGGGCATCACCGCCGGCGCAGCCACCGCCTTCGGGCTGACCGCCTGCTCGTCGTCGGGCGCCAAACCCGCGGCGGGCTCCTCCGGGTCCCCCGCTTCCATACCCACCGGCACCATCGACGAGGTCTACGAAGGCCGCCGCATCCAGATCACCCTCGGCGCGGGCGGCCACCACGGCGTCGGCATGCCGGTCATCAAGATCGACGGCAACGAGCTGCACCTGATGGCCAACGCCGACAACAGCTGGGTCACCGTCGTCAACCACTACGAGACGTTTCCGGACCCCATCTCGGCCGCCCGCGCCGCCATCCGCGACCTCCAGGGCGCCGCCCTCGTCCCGTTCACGCCGAAGGGCGACACGCTGTGACCGTCCGCAAGAATCAGGCCAAGCTCACCGCCGACGAGAAGCGCGCCTTCACCAACGCGGTGCTCGAACTCAAGCGGACGGGCGTCTACGACCGGTACGTCAACGCCCACAACGCGTTCCTCATGAGCGACTCCGACTTCGGCGACCGGGTCGGCCACCGCGCCCCCTCCTTCCTCCCCTGGCACCGCCGCTTCCTGCTGGACTTCGAAGCGGCGTTGCAGAAGGTGGATCCGAAGGTCTCGCTCCCGTACTGGGACTGGACCGCCGACCGGACCCCCGGATCCTCCCTCTGGGCCGCGGACTTCATGGGCGGCACCAGCCGCGCCCGGGACGGGCAGGTACTGGACGGGCCCTTCGCCTACCCGGCGGGCAAGTGGGCCATCACCGTGGGGGTGGACCAGCGCCAGTACCTGCGGCGCACCCTCGGCACGGGCACACCCGAGCTGCCGACCAAGGCCGAGGTGAACGCCGTCCTCGCCATGCCCGAGTACGACATGGCCCCCTGGAACAGCTCCTCCGGCGGCTTCCGCAATCACCTGGAGGGATGGCGCGGGGCCAATCTCCACAACCGCGTCCACGTGTGGATCGGCGGCCACATGGCCACCGCGGCGTCTCCCAACGACCCGGTCTTCTGGATGCACCACGCCTTCATCGACATGCTCTGGGCCGAGTGGCAGTCCCGGCACCCGCAGTCCACCTACGTGCCCGCCACCCCGACGCCGAACGTGGTCGACCTGCGCGGCACCATGCGGCCGTGGAACAACGTGACCCCGGCCGACATGCTGGACCACCGCAAGTTCTACACCTTCGACACCGAAGGGGCCCCCGCCGCCCGTTAGGCGGAGGTGGTCCGTTCGACCAGCTGGACAGCCACTCCGCTGGGGGGCGGCCCGGACCCGGCGGCGGCTCACGTCTTCGGGCCGCTCACCACCGGTCTCGACGGGTGACGGCGAAGGACTCGCCCTCCCTGCGGACCTCCACCGCGCCCGCCCCGCCGAAGTGCGCGGGGACCACCAGCTCGCAGGTGTCCGCGGCCCGTTCGAGGATCCGCCGGCGGGTGGCCACGGCCTGGTCCGCGTCCAGGCAGAAACAGCTGTTGCAGGAGGGCCGCAGGATCTGTACGGGGCTGTGCAGGATGTCGCCGACGAAGACCGCCCGGTCGTCGCCGGAGTCGAGGCGCAGGACGCTGGAGCCGGGGGTGTGGCCGGGTGCGGACTCCAGGGTGAGGTGTTCGTCGATGCGGTGCGTGCCCTCCCAGAGCACGGCCTGCCCGGAGCGGTGGACGGGCGCGATGCTGTCCTCGTAGATGAGCCGGTCGTCCTGGTTCAGCCCCTTGCCGTAGGCGTTGCCGGGTCCGAAGTGGAAGTCGTCGGCCGCCGGGATGAGGTACTGGGCGCCCGGGAAGGTGGGTATCCACTGCCCGTCGACGTCGTGGGTGTTCCAGCCGACGTGGTCGCCGTGGACGTGGGTGTTGACGACGGTGTCGACGTCCTGCGGGCGGATTCCGGCCCGGGCCAGTCGTTCGAGGAACTCACCCTGCCAGTGGTGGAACTGCGGCGAGCCCGGACGTTCGCGCCCGTTGCCCACTCCGGTGTCGACGAGGACCGTCCGTCCGGCGCTGCGCAGGACCCAGGTCTGCAGGGCCACCACCGTCAGGTCCTCGTCCGGTTGCCAGTGGTCCGGGGCCAGCCAGTCCTCGTTGTCCTTCCACACGTCCGTCCCGGACTGCGGGACGAGGTCGCGGGCGGGGACGAACGGACCCGCCCATTCGACGATCCGGATGACCTCTACGTCTCCCAGCACGGTGCGCTGTACGTTCTCACTGTTCATGGCTTCGACCCTAGAAAGAGCCGGTGAGGCTCTCAATGCCTGCTCGGCTCACCGGAATACGAGGGCGTCTCATCTAGTCTGGCCCGATGGACGTGGTGAGCGATGCGATCTCGGCCGTGCGGATCGGGCGGCCCTCCTCGGACCGGATCCGGGCGGGGGGCCGCTGGTGCACGCGGCTCGCCCCGTACGACGGCGCCGGCTTCCATGTCGTACTGGAGGGAAGCTGCTGGCTGCTGCCCGACGGGGGCTCCCCCGTCCTGCTGGGGCCCGGTGACGCGGTGCTGCTGCCGCACGGGACGGGGCACGTGATGGCCGACCGCCCCGCGGACGCGGCGGCAGTGGAACGGGCCGTGCCCTTCGAGCGGGTGGCCGGCGGGGCGGCGGGGCTGCCGCAGGACGGCTCCGGTGCGGTGGAGGTGCTGTGCGGGAAGTACCGGCTCGACCGCAGCCGGGTGCACCCGCTGATGGCGGAGCTGCCGCAGGTCGTGCACCTGCCGAACCGGGCGGGCACCCATCCAGAACTCCGCGCCGCCATCGACCTGCTGGGCCGGGAGCTGGACGGGCGGCGGCCGGGCGCCTGCATCGCGGTGCCCAGCCTGCTCGACCTCCTGCTCGTCTACATGATCCGCTCCTGGATGGCCGAGGGCCGCACCGGGGCGTGGCCGGCCGTACTGGGCGATCCGGTGGCGGCCGCCGCCCTGCGCGCGCTGCACTCGGACCCGGCGGCCCCGTGGACCAACCAGCTCCTGGCGGCCGAGGCGGGGGTGTCGCGGCCGACCCTGGCCCGGCGGTTCACCGCTCTGGTCGGCCGTCCGCCGATGGCGTACCTCACCTGGTGGCGGCTGAACCTCGCCGCCACCTTGCTCAGGGACACCGGGGACCCGCTGTCGGCGGTGGCCCGCCGGGTCGGGTACGGCACCCCGTACGCCCTGTCGCACGCCTTCAGCCGCGAGTTCGGCATCACGCCGGGGCGGTACCGGGCGCAGGCGGCGGCCTAGGTGTGTTGTCCGGCCAGGCCTGGCGGAGGGCCTGGACGTCATCGCCCTGCGGCTTGATAGGTGTTGGGCATGCATGACAACCAGGTAGTCAGGCTCGAAGACGTCAGCCGGTGCTACGCGGCCGGGTCGTCGGCGCAGGTGCGCGCCCTCGACGGGATCTCCGTGACCTTCGAACGCAGCACCTTCACCGCCGTGATGGGCCCCTCGGGCTCGGGCAAGAGCACCCTGCTGCAGTGCGCGGCGGGGATCGACCGGCCCGACTCGGGCCGGGTCGTCGTGGACGGCGTCGATCTGGGCCCGCTCGGTGAGAAGGCCCTCACCGAACTGCGCCGGGACCGGATCGGATTCATCTTCCAGGCGTCCAACCTGATCGGCGCGCTCACCGCGGAGCAGAACGTGGGGCTGCCGCTGCGGCTGGCCGGCCGCCGGCCGGACCCCGCCCAGGTACGGGCAGCGCTCGCGCAGGTCGGGCTCGGCGAGCGGGGCGGGCACCTGCCCTCCCAGCTGTCCGGCGGCCAGCAGCAGCGTGTGGCCGTCGCCCGGGCCCTGATCAGCCGCCCGAAGGTGCTGTTCGCCGACGAACCGACCGGGGCCCTGGACAGCGGCTCCAGCCGGACCGTGCTGAGGCTGCTGCGCGGTCTGGTCGACGAGCAGGGGCAGACCACGATCATGGTCACTCACGACCCGGTGGCGGCCTCGTACGCGGACCGCGTCATCTTCCTCGTCGACGGCCGCGTGACCGACGAGATGCACGGGCCGACCGCGCAGCGGGTGGCCGAGCACCTGGCGCAGCTGGAGGCCGAACCGGAACCGGCCGCGGAGCCCGCTGCCTGCCCCCGTCAGTGAGACGGGTGGTGGTCACCGGCGGCCGCACCTTCGGCGAGGAGCGCGTTGGCCTCGGCATAGGGGAGGGCGTCCGCGCCGAAGCCGAAGGTGCCGTACTCGGCGATCTCACGGGCGGCCCGGGTGAGGGCGCCGAGCGCCGCGCGGGACAGGGCCGATCCGGTGCTGATCCGGCGCACCCCGAGGGCGCCGAGCTCGGTGACGGACAGCTTGAGGGCGCCGCCCATCAGGACGTTGACGGGCCGGGTCACCGAGGAGCAGACGGCCCGGATGGCGTCGGCGTCGGGCAGGGCCGGGGCGTAGAGCACGTGGGCGCCGGCCGCCTCGTACGCCTGGAGGCGGCGGATGGTGTCGTCGAGGTCGGGCCGGCCCAGGAAGAAGTTCTCGGCGCGGGCCGTGACGGTGAACGGGAAGTCCAGGCGCTCGGCGGCCTCCACGGCCGCGGCCACCCGCTCCACGGCTTCGGCGAGCGGGCGCACCGGCTCCTCGTCGCGTCCGGTGGAGTCCTCGATCGAGCCGCCGACCAGTCCCGTGGCGGCGGCGAGGCGGATGGTCTCGGCGACGTCCTCGGGCTCGTCCCCGAAGCCGCTCTCCAGGTCGGCGGTGACGGGCAGGGTGCAGGCCTCCACGATCCGGCGGGCGTTGTCGAGGATCTCGGCGCGGCCGGCCCGGCCGTCGGGGCGGCCGAAACTGTGGGCGAGGCCGGCGCCGGTGGTGGCGAGGGCGGCGAAGCCGAAGCCGGCCAGGATGCGCGCGCTGCCCGCGTCCCAGGGGTTGGGGACGACGAAGGGCCGGGGGCCGTGGTGCAGGTCCCGGAAGGCGACGGCCCGCCGGTGGCGGGCGTCGGCGGTGCGGTGGTCCATGGGTTCCTCGCTGCGGTCCGTCGGCGTCGGCCCGGCTCCGGCTCCGGCCGGGGGCGCTCGGCTCAACGTACTCATCTGCGGCCGGTTTCACCCCACTTGGCGCGGTGGACCCCTCAGACCGCCGCGAGCGAGTCGTCCCCCTGGGGGATCCGGCCGTGGAGACGGTCCAGGTAGGTGTGGGCCGGGGGCAGAGTCTCCAGCAGGATCCGCTGCTGCCGCTTGATCCGGGTGAAGTGGTCCTCGGCCGTACGGACGGCGTGGGGGTGGTGGGAGAGGGCCGGGGGCGGGGACGCGGTGTGCGGGGTGAGGGCGGTCAGGAGGGCGCGCAGCGGAGCCTCCGCGGGCGTGACGGACAGGCCGGCCCGGTGGGCTTCCACGGTTTCGTGCAGGGCGTCGGAGAGGGGCAGGGTGCGCTGCTGTGTCCAGAACGGGCCGTCCGTGCCCTGTGAAGCCGCGTAGCGGAGCTGGGCGAGGTCGAGGGCATCGCGGTAGTGGGCGGCGGCCGCCCGGTTGAAGCGGGGCGCGGGGACTTCACGGGTGCCGAGGGACGGGAGGTCCCGGATCAGCCGGTCGAGCAGGTCGAGCGTCGCGCGCTGGTCGTCGGCCAAGGGGTCGGTGGACCAGGCGGCCGCGCCGAGGGCCACGCAGTTCTTGACCCAGGCGCGCCTGGTACGGCCGGCGCGGAGGGGGGTGTGGGTGAGCTCCGTGGGGTCGCGGGGCAGGCCCAGGGCCCTGCGCAGGCTCCGGGCGGCTTCGTCCGGGGTGGTCAGGGCGCTCGCGTAGACGAGGCCCGCGCCGTAGCGGCCGAGCAGGGGGCGGCGCCAGGTCCAGCCGTGCGCGAGGGCGGTGGCCGTGGTGTACGGCTCGACGCCGTGCGGGCCGCTGTCGTGCGGGACGGTGAGCGACATCATGCTGTCGGCGAGGAGGCGGTCGGCCGCGCTGAGGAAGGGTTCGCCGAGGAGGCCGGCCAGGAGGCCGCTCTCGTGGCCGGTGCAGTCCAGGAAGAAGTCGGCCGTCAGGTCTCCGCGGGTGGTGTGCACGGCCGTCAGCATGCCGCTCGCGTCGCGGTGGGCGCCGAGGAGCTCGCCGGTCACCATGCGCACGCCGCAGGTCTCCATCGCCTTTCTGCGCAGGAAATGGGTCAGCATGGCGGTGTCCGCGTGCCAGCCGTACGCGATCGCCGCCCGGCCGTCCAGCCAGCGGGGGGATTTCCGGGCGTCCATGAGCGGCGGCTCGCGGAAACAGGCGTGGTCGGCGGGTTCGACCGTCCGGCCGGTCCGGCGGCGGAGGAGCCAGAAATCGGACAGGGGGAATCCCTCGCAGTCCGGCGGCGTCCCGTCCTGCGGAATGTAGAAATGGTGTTCGCCCCAGTTCACATATTTGACGGCCGCGCTGAAGGACGCCGAACTCGCGTGCATCCATTCGTTCTCGGAAATTCCCAGGCGGTCGAAGAGATCGCGCTGCACCGTGGGCGCGAGGGCGGTGACCCGGCTCGCGGGGCGGTGGGGGGTTTCGAGAACCGTGACACGGACCGTCCCGCGGCAGGCCGAGGCCAGCCGGGCGGCGGCGATCCAGGCGGTGAGGGTGCCGCCGACGATCACCGCTTTCCTGATGTCGCCGGGTGCGGCCTCGGCCGTGTTCGTGTCCATGGGGGGAGTTTCGCCGCCACCTCTGTACCGGGTGTGTACGACGTCTGTATCGAGGTATCCGAGGGGACCGGAGAACGCGTACAGGGGGCGAGCCGAATCTGTTGGTGCGGGACCTGAACGGGGCCCGACACCAATAGGAGGAATGATGTTCAAGAACCCCCAGGTCCAGCACCCTCTGGAAATTCTGACGGAGATCGAGCGCAGTGCGGCGGTGGATCAGGAACTGCTGCTACGGGACAGCGGAACGCCGTGGGCGGAGATCCTCTCGGAATACGTCGACGCTTTGAACGAGCTGGCCACTCGGGGCACCGCGGACAACGGGTACATCGCCACCTACGGCCTGGACGAGGGGCACGCCGGCGGCTGCGGGTGAGTCCGCGCACGGGGAAGCGGCCCGGTGGCGGGAACCACCGGGCCGCCGGGGAGCGGGAGTTCAGACCGCCGTGAGGACGCTGGTCCGGCTGAACAGCCTGACCAGCGGCATCAGGCGGTAGTGCGGGACGAGGTTGTCGGTGGGCCGGGGTTCCAGAAGGCGGGCGTCGGCCAGCTGGTCCAGGACGTCCTCGGCCTCGTGGAGCGGCAGGTCGAGGAGGGCGGCCGCGTCCAGGGGCGTGAAGTGGGAGAGGTCGGTGGCGGTGAGGGCGGCGAACGCCGTGGCGGTGGACGGGTCGAGGTCGGTCAGGGCGTGCCGCAGTCCGGTGGTGACGTCGAGGCTGCCGATGCGCAGTTCGCCGAGCCGGCGGTCCTCCGCGGCGAGCCGGGCGGCGAGGCGGGCGGGCGGCCGGTCGGGGCGGTCGGCGAGGCGGGCCGCGGCGATGCGCAGGGCGAGCGGGAGGCGATCGCAGTATTCGGCGATGCGGGCGACCGCTTCGGGGTCGGCGGCCAGCCGGTCGGGGCCGGCGATCCGGGCGAGGAGACGGGTCGCCTCGGCGGGGGTCATCGGGCCCAGGCGGACCAGGCGGGTGCCTTCGAGAGAGGCGAGGGCCGGGCGGATGCCGGTGACGAGGGTGCGGGTGGCGCCGCCGCCGGGAAGCAGGGGCCGTACCTGGGCGTCGTCGGCCGCGTTGTCGAGGACGACCAGCATGCGGCGGCCGGCGAGGAGCGTGCGGTAGAGCTGGGCGCGCTCGTCGAGGCCGTCGGGGATCCGGCCGGGGGCGGTACCCAGGGCGTGCAGGAACCAGCCCAGGACCTGGGCGGGGGCGCGGGACGCGCCGTCGGGGGTGCGCAGATCGGCGTACAGCTGGCCGTCGGGGAAGTCGGGGCGGGCGTGTTCGGCGGCCCTGAGGGCGAGTGCGGACTTTCCGGTGCCGTGGGCTCCGGTGATGACGACGTCCTGGCGGCCGTCGAGGGCGTCCAGCACCTCACGGCACGGGGCCTCCCTGCCCGTGAAGTCGCCCGGCGCGGCCGGCAGCAGGGCCGGGACCGGGCCGGCGGCGGAGCCGGGGACGGCGGGGGCCTGACCGGCCGGGGCCGGGGCGGTGACGGTCCGGGCGGCCGGCGCCCGGCCGGCCGGGGCCGGACCCGGCGCGGGCGGCTCGGCCGTGAGGGCGGCCGTCCGGTGTTCGGGGGCGGCGGGGGCGGGCAGGGTGCCGGTGAGGATCTCCTGGTGCAGGGCGCGCAGCTCGGGGCCCGGGTCGATGCCGAGTTCGTCGGCGAGGACCCGGCGGCCCTCCTCGTACAGGCAGAGGGCATCGGCCTGCCGGCCGCAGCGGAACAGTGCGGTCATCAGCTGGCCGCGCAGGCGCTCCCGTAGGGGGTGCTGGGTGACCTGCCGGGTGAGGCCCGGGACGAGTTCGCCGTGGCGGCCCAGGGCGAGGGCTGCCTCGGTGTGGTGTTCGGTCGCGGCGAGGTGTGCCTCGGTCAGGCGCGGACCCTCGGCGGCGGCGAGCTGTTCGGTGACGCCGCTGAGCGCCGGGCCGCTCCACAGGGCGAGCGCCTGGCCGAGGCGGCGTTCGGCGTCGGCGTAGCGGCCCGCCAGGAGGTCGGCGCGGCCGGTTTCGGCGAGTTCGCGGAAGCGGTCCCAGTCGAGGGCGGCTGGGGTGATGTCCATGCGGTAGCCGGCGCCGTGGCGTTCCAGGCCGTGGCCCGGGCCCAGCCGGGTGCGCAGCCGCGAGACGTACGTGTAGAGCTGGTGGGTGCTCGTGGCGGGCGGGTTCCAGCCCCAGAGCAGGGTGGTGAGCCGCTCGTCGGTGATGACCTGGCCGTGGGCGAGGAGCAGGGCGGCGAGCGCGGTGCGCTGTTTGGAGCCGTCGAGGGGAACCGGGCTGCCGTCGAGCTCGGCGGACACGGGCCCGAGGATCTTGAAGTCCATGGAGTCCCCTCCGTTTCGCGAGCCCGCGTCTGCTCGCGGGCCAACCACCGCGAAACGCTAGTGACCTGGGGTTTTCCATCGCTCTCGGATCGATTTTGGTGAGCCGAAAGGGTTTTGAAAGCGCACGAAAACGGGGGCTCCGTAGCGTTCATGGCGTACCGCAGGGCACCGGCCCACGGCGGACGACGAGGGTCCAGGAGGACACCATGAACCGCGCCATTCTCTCCGCTCGCAAGACCGCCCGGACCGCGACGGCCGCCCCGCTGGGACAGCTGGCGGCGACGGCGGCCCTGCTGCTCGCGGCGGTCGGGGGGATCGCCGCGAACCAGGGTGTGACGCCATTCGTCGACAGCGCGGCCTCGGACCTCTCCGTCTCCCAGGCCGCCACGGCGGACGACCCGTGGGTGTGAACCCGGTCCCCGCGGGGACCGCCGTCAGGGCTGGCCGCTCGCGAACAGCTGCCGCAAGCCGGCCGGTTCGCCTCCCGCGAGCGCCACCAGGAACTGCTCCACACGCTCCCGCCACGCCCGTGCGCCGACCTCGGTGAAGAGGTCCACCGCGCTCTTGAACGTACCCGCGGCGCCGCTCACGTCCGAGCGCAGTGCCTGCGCACATCCGAGGACGACCGCTGCCCGCGCCCGGAGGTAGGCGTCCGTCACCTGTTCCGCGGCCTGCAGGGCACTGCGGGCGACCGCCTCGGCCTCCTCGAGCTTTCCCTGGCGCCACAGCGCCTCTCCCAGAGCACGCAGCACATGCGTCTCGCCCCTGCGGTCACCACTGCCGAGCACCAGCTCCAGCGCACGCCGGCAGGCCTCCTCGGCGCGCGCCGCGTCGCCCTGGTGGAGCAGCGCCTTCGCCAGCCGGAGCATGCTCTGCGCCTCGCCCCGCACCGACCCGAGCCCTCTGCTCCTGGCCACGGCCTCCGAAGACAGCACCAGGCTCGCCTGGGCGTCCCCCCGTTCCAGTTCGATCTGCGCCAGCAGACCCAGTACATGGGCCTCGGCGTAGGGGTCGTCGACCGCGCGGAAGATCTCCAGCGAACGGCGGCCCGTCTCCACCGCCCGGCCCGTGTCTCCGCGATGGCGCTCGCACATCGCCAGGTTGCGCAGCACCAGGGCTCGCCCCTGGTCCTGGCCCTGCTCCTCGAACAGGGCCAGGGCCAGGCCGAGGCGCTCGTACGCGCTGTCGTGCTCGTACTGGATGATCTCCAGGGTGCCGAGCGACTGCAGCATGGCCGCCTCGCCCAGCCGGTCGCCGGTGCGGCGGGCCGCGTCCAGGGCCGCTTCGCCGCATTCCCGCCAGTCCTCCAGGTAGTTGCGGCTCTGGAAGAGGGTGACGCTGGTCATCGTCAGCTCCCACGCGTAGCCGGACTCGCCCTCGCGGGCCGCCTGCTGCACGAGGCCCGTGATGGAGGAGCGCTCGGCCTCGAACCACTCCATGGGGTTCTCCACGAGGGAGTCCACCAGGTGGGCGGGGAGGTCCCGCAGGGGAGCGGCCCCGGGGACGACGGTGTAGTCGCCGCCGTAGAGCCGCCGGTGTGCCACCTTGGCGAGCCCCAGCCACACCCCGCAGGCGCGCCGCAAGGCCGCCCTCAGTTCCCCTTCTCCGTCCTCGGCAAGCGCGCATTCGCGAGCGAAGAGGCGGAGAAGGTCCTGAAACCGGTAGCGGACGTGGCCGGCGCTGGCGCTGAGGGGTTCGAGGAGCTGGGCGTCGACGAGCTGTTCGATGAGGTCCTCGGCGTCGACCGGGCCGATGTCGAGCAGGGCGGCGCCGGCCCACGCGGAGAACTCGGTGACGTTCAGCGAACCGAGCAGCCGGAACATGCGGGCGGTGTCGGCCGGCAGGTCACGGTAGCTCAGCCGCAGACCGGCCCGCACCCCGCGCGCGTCCAGGCTCAGTTCGTCGAGCCTGCGGTGCTGGTCCTCCAGGCGGGAGACGAGTGTGCGGACGGTCCAGTGCGGTTTCGCCGCGAGCCGGGCGGCCGCGATGCGCAGCGCGAGGGGAAGGCGGTCGCACAGTTCGCTGAGCCGGGCGGCGGCCACCGGGTCGCCGGCCAGCCGGTCGTCGCCGGCCACCCGGGAGAGCAGGGTGATCGACTCGTCCTGTTCGAGGGAACCGAGGTTCAGCGGTACGAGGGCGTAGTCGCCGGCGAGCCGGCTGCTCATGCTGTCGCGGCTGGTGACCAGGACGCAGCAGCCGGACGTGCCGGGCAGGAGGGGGCGTATCTGCTGGAAGGAGCGGGCGTTGTCGAGGACGATCAGGACCCGGCGGCCGTCCAGGACGCTGCGGAAGAGCGCGGTCCGTTCGACCTGGTCGGCGGGGATCTGCGGGCCGGGCACGCCGAGGGCGCGCAGGAAGCGGTCGAGGACGGCGGCGGGCCTGCGGGGTTCCTCCTCCTCGTCGTAGCCGCGCAGGTCGGCGAAGAGCTGCCCGTCGGGGAAGCGGGAGGCGACCTGGTGGGACCAGTGCACGGCGAGCGCGGTCTTGCCGACGCCGCCGGTGCCGGTGATGGAGCCGACGGGCGGGGAGGCACCGTCGAGGAGGTCCAGCAGCCGGTCGAGGGTGGCCAGGTCCTGGTTGCGGCCGGTGAAGGACGCGGCGGCCGGGGGGAGATGGGCGGGCACCGTGGTGACCTGGGCGGGCAGGGGGTTTGCGGTGGGGAGGGTGAGCTTCGGGGAGTCGGCGAGGATGTCTCCGTGCAGTTCCTGGACCGCGGGCCCGGGGTCGATGCCGAGCTCCTCGGAGAGCAGGCGTGCGCCGTCGCGGTACGCCTCCAGGGCCTCGGCGCGGCGGCCGGAGCGGTAGTGGGCCAGCATCAGCTGGGCGAGGGCCTGTTCGCGCAGCGGGTTCGTCCGTACGAAGCCGGTGAGCTCCCCGATCAGTTCGCGGTGCTGGCCGCGATCCAGGCGCAGGGCGGTGAGCTGTTCGTACACGTCGAGGCGGAGCTCGGTCAGGCGCTCGGCCTCCGCTTCGACCCGTTCGGCGGTGATGCCGGCGAGGGCGGGGCCGCGCCACATCGCGAGGGCTTCCTCGAAGTGTGCACAGGCCTCCTCGGTACGACCGCGGCGCGCGGCCTCGCGTCCTTCGGCGGCCCGTTCCTCGAACTCGACGGCGTCGATGCGGTGTTCGCCGGCGTAGAGCATGTAGCCGGGGTGGCTGGTGACGAGCAGGTCGTCGATGCCGACGGCGGTCTTGAGGGTCTTGCGCAGCGCGGAGACGCAGATGGCGATCTGGTTGCGCGCGGTGGCGGGCGGGTTGCCGTGCCAGACGGCGTCGGCGAGGGTGTCGACGGAGACGACCCGGCCGGGCGCGAGCAGCAGCATCGACATGATGGTGCGCTGCCGGGCGCCCTGGAGGGCGACCGGGCGCCCGTCGGCGCTGATGTCCAATGGCCCCAGGATCCGGAACACCACCTGAAGCACGACTGCCCTCCCTTGCTCCGGCCACGGTCGTACCCGAACGACCGGTTCGCCTTCACTCTGGGTTACAGGCCGTGGTGGGGCCCCGCAACGAAGGCGGCAGCAAACTGCCAGACGGGCCGCTGATCAGGTACGGGCCGCCCACGAGGAGGGGGGCAGCAGCTCGCTGCGGTCCCAGCGGGCGGCCTGCTCGGTCGGGGCGGGTTCGGGGGCGCGGGCGGTGAGGACCGTCACGAGGGCCGCGACGACGGCGAGTTCCTCCGGGGTGGGACGGCCATTGATGATCTTGAACAGGGACGGTGCCAGGGGTCCGTCGAGGGCGGGTGCGGTGGTGCCGGACATGGCTCTCACTCCTTACATCGGGGGGTTGCCGTGCTTGCGGGCGGGCGTCGCGGCGTGCTTGGTGCGGAGCATGGCGAGGGCGCCGATCAGGGTGGCGCGGGTGTCGGCGGGGTCGATGACGTCGTCGACGAGGCCGCGCTCGGCCGCGTAGTACGGGTGCATCAGCTCGGCCTTGTACTCCTTGACGAGCTGCTGCCGGGTGGCCTCGGGGTCCTCGGAGGCGGCGATCTGGCGGCGGAAGACCACGTTGGCCGCGCCCTCGGCGCCCATGACGGCGATCTCGTTGGCCGGCCAGGCGAAGGTGAGGTCGGCGCCGATGGACTGGGAGTCCATGACGATGTAGGCGCCGCCGTAGGCCTTGCGCAGGATGAGGGAGATCCGCGGGACGGTGGCGTTGCAGTAGGCGTAGAGGAGTTTGGCGCCGTGCCGGATGATGCCACCGTGTTCCTGGTCGACGCCCGGGAGGAAGCCGGGTACGTCGACCAGCGTGACGAGCGGGACGGAGAACGCGTCGCAGAGCTGGACGAAGCGCGCCGCCTTCTCCGAGGAGTGGATGTCCAGGACACCGGCCAGGGACTGGGGCTGGCTGGCGACGATGCCGACGACCTGGCCGCCGATCCGGGCGAGGGTGGTGATGACGCTGGTGGCCCAGCGCTCGTGGACCTCCATGTGCTCGCCGTCGTCGACGATCTCCGTGATGACCTCGCGCATGTCGTACGGGCGGCTGCCGTCGAGGGGGACGAGGTCGAGGAGGCGCTCGCAGCGGCGGTCGACGGGGTCGTCGCAGGAGACGGCGGGCGGGGTGGCCCGGTTGTTGGCGGGCAGCATCGACAGCAGGTAGCGGACCTCGGAGATGCAGGTCTCCTCGTCGTCGTACGCGAAGTGCGCGACGCCCGAGGTCTCGGCGTGCACGTCCGCGCCGCCGAGCCCGTTCTGGGTGATCTCCTCGCCGGTCACCGCGCGGACCACGTCCGGGCCGGTGATGAACATCTGCGAGGTCTCGCGGACCATGAACACGAAGTCCGTCAGCGCCGGGGAGTACGCGGCGCCGCCCGCGCACGGGCCCAGCATCACCGAGATCTGCGGGATGACGCCCGAGGCCCGGGTGTTGCGCTGGAAGATGCCGCCGTAGCCGGCGAGGGCGGAGACGCCCTCCTGGATACGGGCGCCGGCGCCGTCGTTGAGGGAGACCAGCGGAGCGCCGGCCGCGATGGCCATGTCCATGATCTTGTGGATCTTCGTGGCGTGGGCCTCGCCCAGGGCACCGCCGAAGATGCGGAAGTCGTGCGCGTAGACGAAGACCGTACGGCCCTCGACCGTGCCCCAGCCGGTGATGACACCGTCGGTGTAGGGCTTCTTGGCCTCCAGGCCGAAGCCCGTCGCCCGGTGGCGGCGCAGCTGCTCGACCTCCTTGAAGGAACCCTCGTCGAGCAGGAGGGCTATGCGCTCACGGGCGGTCAGCTTGCCCTTGGCGTGCTGCGCCTCGGTCGCGGCGGGCATGCCGTCGAGGACGTCCTGCCGGATGCGGACGAGTTCGGCGACGCGTTCGGCCATGGTCATGGGGGCTCCCTTGCCGGTCTACCGGTTGTGCCGGTGTCAGCTGGTGCGGAGGGCGATGTAGTCGCAGAGGGCGAGCAGGGCGCGGCGGGCCGGCAGCGGGGGCAGCCCGGCGAGGGCCGCGCGGGCCCGGTCGAGGCGGCGGTGCATCACGGCCTCGGTCTCTTCGAGCGCGGTGGAGCGCTCGAAGAGTTCCAGGGCGCGCGGCACGTCGGCGGCCGGGACGGGGCCGGCGGCGAGGAGGCCGCGCAGTTCGGCGTCGGCGGGGTCGCCGCCTTCGCGGGCGAGCAGGACGGGCAGGCTCTGGACTCCGGCCAGCAGGTCCTTGCCGCGTTCCTTGCCGGTGACGTCGGCCGGGGAGCGCAGGTCGAGGAGGTCGTCGGCTATCTGGAAGGCGATGCCGAGCTCTCGGCCGCACTCGGTGAGGGCGGCCACGTCGCCCGTCCGGGCCGCGGCCTGGATGGCTCCGATGCCCAGAGACATCGAGAGCAGGGCCGCCGTCTTGCCCTCGGCCACCTTGAAGTAGTGGGTGACCGGGTCCTCGTCGGGGCCGGGGCCGGTCAGTTCGCGCAGCTGGCCCGCGACCAGGCGGCCGGCCGCCTGGGCGTTGAGGTGGACGGCGGCGGGGCCGAGTTCGGCGGCGAGCTGGGCGGCACGGGCGAGCAGCCAGTCCCCGCCGAGGACGGCGGCGCGCTCGCCCCAGCGGGCGTGGGCGCTGGGGACGCCGTGCCGGGTGGCGGCGCCGTCCATCACGTCGTCGTGGTAGAGGGAGGCGATGTGCACGAGTTCGGCGATGGCGGCGGCCTGGGTGACGCCGTGGGCCCAGGGGTCGCCGAATTCGGCGCCGAGGAGGACGAGGAGGGGGCGCAGGCGTTTGCCGCCTGCGTCGGCGAGGTGGCCGGTGAGCGCGGCGACCCGCGGGTCGAGGGCGTCGTGGGCGCTGGCCTGGAGCCATTTCTCGGCGCGGGAAAGGGATTCCCGCATTCGGACCTCGAACTCCGGTTCTTCAAGGGCGAGTTGGGTGAGCAGCCGGGCGGCGGGCAGATCAGTCGACACGGATGCCGTCCCGGCTCCGTACGTTTGTCCAGCACCCATGGGGAATCCCCTCCGCGACACGGCGAACCTATCGATTTCACCTATTCGCACGACAGCTTTCAGCCCCGGCGGACTGCCCTACAACAGCGCTGACATGAAGGTGCCACTACGACCTCAGCGCACGGCCGACCAGGAGATCGTCAGCTTCCTGCCAAGTTTTCGGCGGTCCGGTCGGCCCCGAATGGCCGCCGTTACGCTCCCTCACGAAATCTTCGAGGGAAGGCTCAAGGAATTGCGAAACCGAATCACGCTCGCCGCTGTACTCGTCGCCGTCGCACTGTCCCTGACGGTCGTTCCGGCCACGGCGGCCGAGACCACCGCGACGCCTGCCGCACCGGCCGCGCAGACCTGCGGTGAGATACGGCTGACCGGGTCGCTCCCCGCGCCGCCGGCCGGTATGGCCGTCCAGCAGCAGATCACGATCGGGGCGGACTGCGAGCCCCGGCTCGGGGAAGCGCGGCTGGTACCGGTGGCGTCCGAGGGCGCGGCGAAGACCGCCGTGAGCCCGGCCGCCGCGCCGGCGGCCGGTGTCGCCGCCGTTCGCCAGTTCAAGAGCTGGAACGAGATGTACGACTGCTGCAACATCCGGATGACCGGCCTCTACACGACGTCGCAGTGGACGACGGACGGCGGCCGGATCACGACGGCGGCCACCGACGCGACGCAGGCGTGGAACCGGGAGCCCTGGAATGCCGGCTGGTCACTGAAGTCCGCCACGAAGAACACCGACTGCTTCAGCGACTGCGGTGTCTCGCGGACCGAGGCGCACGCCGACTTCACGTACAAGGGAATCTTCGACATTTCCGGGAACGTGTACGCGAACACGCACCACTCCTCCGTGGACCTGAACGCCGACGGCTCCGCCACCTGCCGTTTCGACGTGTCGCTGCGGAACACCTTCATCGGGTGGAACTGGCAGCGCGGCTGCGCGTGAGGCGGCCCCGCAAAACGGCGTCTGGCAGCTTTTGACCAACCGCGGGGGTGCCGTGTGACGTGCGGCGCCACGTCAAGGGCGTGCGCTGTCAACAAGCTGTCATCGGAAGGAATTCCGGAGTCCGGGTTTTCTAAACTCGCCGGGATTCCCCCATCCGAGTCCGCTGAAGGAGTCCGCAATGTTACGAGGGATTGGGCGGCTTGCCGTACGCCGCCCATGGCTCACCATCGCCGCCTGGATCGTCGCCACATTGGCCACGGTGATGCTGGCTCCGCAACTACCGTCGACGACCGATCAGGCCGAGTTCCTCCCGTCGCATTACGAGACGGTGCAGGTCATGAAGGTGGAGGAGCGCGCTTTCCCGCGCGAGGAGCAGCCGGCGGCCACCATCGTCTTCAAACGTACCGACGGCGGAAGTCTTTCGGCGGAGGATCAGGCCACCGTCTCGAAAGTGGCGGCCGATCTGACGGGAAGGAAATACAAGGAGATCAAGGAGGTCCTAACCGGTCCGCAGATGCTCTCGCCGAACGGCACGATCATGCTGGCCTCGGTCAGTACCTCGGCGGAGAACGTCTTCACCGAGGACGTGTACGAGTCCGTCAGGCAGATGCGCGTCGACGCCAAGGAGCAGCTCTCCGGCGGAGCGCTGTCGATGGGCATCACCGGGCAGGCGGCCTCGGCGGTGGATTCGATGGAGTCGGCCGGTGACACCGACTCCATGATCATGATGGCCACGCTGGGCCTCATCGTCGTACTGCTCCTGATCATCTTCCGCAGCCCGCTGATCGCCCTGATGCCGGTGGTCATCATCAGCCTGGTCTTCGCCGTGGCCACCGGGCTGATCGCCACCGCGAGCAAGATCGGCGGGCTGAAGGCCGACGCCTCCGTCACCTCGATCCTCATCGTGGTGCTGTTCGGCGTCGGCACCGACTACATGCTGTTCCTGCTCTTCCGTTACCGGGAACAGCTGCGCACCGGCGTGCCGGCGCGACAGGCCATGGCGCAGGCCGTGGAACGGGTCGGCGAGACCATCGCCTCCGCCGCGGGCGCGGTGATCGTGGCCTTCCTCGCGCTGCTGCTCTCGTCCATGGGCATGCTGCGGACCATGGGCCCGGCGCTCGCCATCTCCGTGGGCGTCACCGCGGTCGCCTCGCTCACCCTCGTGCCCGCGGTGTTCGCCCTGCTGGGCACCAAGGCGTTCTGGCCGTCCAAGGCGTGGCAGCGCGAGCCGAAGAACGCCCTGTCGCACCGCACCGCCCGGCTCGTCTCCCAGCGTCCCGGCGTGGTCGCGGCGGTGTCCGGCGGCATCCTGATCGCCCTGACCGTCGGCCTGTTCGGCTTCCGGGCCGAGTACGACTCCAACAGCTCGCTGCCCAAGCACCTGGAGTCCGTGCGGGCCCAGGACGACCTCGCGCGCGGTTTCGCCGCGGGTGCCACCGAGCCGACGCTGGTCTACGTGGAGGACCGGGCCGGCAAGGCGATCCCCGAGGCGGCGCTGAAGACCTTCGGTGAGCGGATCGGGCAGGTCGAGGGTGTCGGGCCGGTCTCCCCGCCCCGGGTAAGCCCGGACGGCTCGGTGGCCCAGTTCAGCGTGGTGCTCGACCACAAGCCGGCCGCGGACGAGGCGCTCGCCCTGGTCGAGGGGCCGCTCCGGGACGCCGCCCACAGTGCGGCGCCCGAGGGCACCAGGGCTCTGGTCGGCGGTTCGACCGCGCTGCTCGCCGACATCAGGGACGCCGTCAACCGCGACTACTCCGTGGTGTTCCCGGCGGCCGGCATCGCCATCATGATCATCCTGGGTCTGCTGCTGCGCAGCGCGGTGGCGCCCTGGTACCTGATGGCCGCGGTCGGCCTCGGGTTCAGCGCCACCCTCGGTGCGACGGTGGTGCTCTTCCAGAACGTGCAGGGCCAGCACGGCCTGCTGTTCATGCTGCCGGTGATGGTCTACCTGTTCGTGGTGGCCATCGGCACCGACTACAACATCCTGATGGTGGCCCGGCTGCGGGAGGAGGCCGCCCGGGGCCGGGACCCGAAGGAGGCCACCCGGCTCGCGGTCGCCCACTCGATGCCGACCGTCGCCACCGCCGGCCTCATCCTGGCGGGCACCTTCGGCGTGCTGATGCTGGCGCAGAACTCGATGCTGCAGCAGATGGGCTTCGCCGTCTCCTTCGGCATACTGCTCACCGCCTTCGTGATGGCGGTGCTGCTGGTGCCGGCGGTGACCACGCTGCTGGGCCACCGGGCCTGGCTGCCGGGCCGCCCGAAGAGCGGCCACGGGGAGCCGGCCGCCGACGGCGTCACCGTGCGGGCGCCGGAGCGAGAGTCGGCCGGCAGCAGGTAGACACCCTTCCGGCGCGGCCCTCGGCCGCGCCGGAAGGCAGTACGGGAGTCCGGGCGGCGCGCCCACCGGCACGACGGCCGGTGGGCGCGCGGGTGCCCCTACGACGCCATGACCCGCTGCGACCAGTGTTTTGGCAGCTTCCTGCCAACGGTGCAGCCGATCGGCCGACGGCGAATACCCGGCGCTCCACTCCGTCCCGAAACCACGGGGAAAGGCTGTGAATTGCCGGGCCATTCATGCTCGGCGCCGTACTCACGGAACCGGACCTGCCGTTTCGACGGTCGGCTGCGCGGCGCCTTCAGCGGGTGGAACCGGCGGCGCGGCTTCCGGTGACCGGGCCCGGCGCGGCCACCGAGATCAGCCGCGCCCAGTTCGCGTGATCACCCTTCTCACCGATGAGCCTGCCTTCGGCCTCCACCCACGCGTGGGGGCTGAACGGCGGGATCATCAGCGTGCCCACGCACCACGTGGGCCAGGTGCCGCCCAGCCGGCAGGTCAGCGCGACGGCCACGGACCGGGGCAGACAGCTGCGCTGCCCGTTCATCCGCAGGCTGGAGGTCAGCACCAGTTCCCGCGCCCGCGTCGCCTGCGCCTCGGTCGCCGGGACCGCGCCGCGCGCGAGCCGGGTCAGGGCCCGTTCGAGCCGGTGCGGGGCGAGGCGGGCGAGCAGCCGGGCGGCTCCGACCGCCGTACGGGCCGCCAGCCGACGGCGCAGCGGGAAGCTGCCGCGGTCGGCCGGCAGGGCGGTGGTGACGCTCACGCCGCCACCACTCCCGCCTCGGCCATGGCCGCCAGCACCGCGTGGACGTCCGCCGCGGCGCGTTCCGCGTCGACGTCGTACTCCTCGGTGAGGCGGCGGGTGGCGTCCTCGGCCTGCCCGCCGTCGAGCAGGGCGCCCACGATCGTCGCGGAGGTGGGGTTCAGCTCCCAGTAGGCGCCCGACTTGGTGTCGAGCAGCACGGCGCCGTACTCGGTGGTGGCGAGCTTGAGGTACTCGCGGTGGACGAGTTTCATGCCAGGGCTCCTTGGGCGTTCACGGTCGTACGCAGCCACATCTCGGCGGCGAGGGTGGACAGGAAGCGGTCGTCGCGCAGCTGCGGTGAGGAGGGCACGGCGCACAGGCGGCGCAGCTCGGCCTCGTCCACGAGGCCGGCGCGGCCGAGCATGCTGTCCTCCCACAGTCCGGTCAGCGCCTCGCGGTTGCGGTAGAGGCCGGCTGCCACGTCCTGGGTGCCCTCGCCCTTGGTGGTGCGGGAGAGGGAGCGGCGGGGCACTAGCCCGTCCATCGCGCGGACCAGCAGCGGCTTGTACGCCCAGGGGTCGACCCGGTCCAGGGCGCGGACCGAGAAGGCCGCGTCCACCACCCGGTCGTCCAGGAAGGGGGCGGACATCGGCACTCCGGCCGCCCGGCCAGCGTCCTCGATGTCCTGGTTGCCGCGGACCAGCCCGCGCAGGGCCGCCAGTTCCGTGTGGCGGCCGGGCGTTCGCCCGTACGGCACGGCGGTGGGGGCGGCGGCGGCCAGCTCCCGCTCCAGCAGGCGCAGGCAGTCCTCGGTCAGCCAGGAGGCCACGGAGGGCTGCCCCAGCCAGCCGAGAGCCGGACTGCCGGGCACCGGCTCGGGTACGTCGCGCAGTGAAACGGCCGCCAGGGCCGCACGGTAGCCGCGGCGGTCGGCGAGCTGGCGGGCGACGGGGGCCAGCGGCCAGGAGAGCAGCGCGCGGAAGCCGCTGAGGCGGCGCAGGGCGGGCAGCGGGTGGCGGACGAGAAGTGTGTGCAGGTGGTGGGGGAGACCGACGAACAGGTTGTCCCCGCCGTTCCCGGTCAGGTGGAGCCGGGAGCCGCGGGCGGCCATCTTGGCGGTGAGGACGGTCACGCGGCGGCGGGAGGCGACCAGCGGGGTGGGGGCGTCGAGCCTCAGGCCCGGGTCGTCGAACCCGTCGTAGAACTTCGGCAGTTCCTCGTTGGGCAGGATGTAGTGCTCGACACCGGGCAGGTCCTCGGCGGCCCAGCGTGCCCACCGGCCGTCCTCGTTGAAGGCCTCGTCGCCGGTGGAGGTGGCCGCGATGAGCCGTGCGCGGGAGTCACGGGCGGCGAGGAAGCACACGGTGGTGGAGTCCAGGCCGCCGGAGAGGTCGGAGCTGATCAGCCCGCCGGGGGCGGTACGGACCTCCACCGCGTCCAGCAGTGCATCCCGGACGGCGGCGGCGCCGCGGTCCAGAGGTGTGACGGGCTCCGGTGGCCGGTGCCAGCGCCGCTCGGACAAGACGCCGTCGGGGGAGGCCAGCAGGGCCGCGCCCGGAGGGACGGCGGTGACGGCCGACCACATCGGGCGCTCGTCGAGCGGGGCGGGCGCCGCGCCCAGAAGGCGGAGCGCCACGGCGGCCGGGTCGGGTTCCAGGCCCGCCAGCCGGGCCAGTTCGGCGGCCCGGTCGCCGGCCACCAGGGTCCCGCCGGTGCGGGTGTGGAAGACGCGCCGGGCTCCGTACGCGGAACCCTGTACGCGCAGGGCTCCGTCCACGGAGGCGAGCAGGTGGAACTGGCCGGACAGGGTGAGCGCCAGGTCGTCCAGCTCGGCGGGGTCGCGCAGGACGCCGGCGCGGCGCGTGAGCGCGCCGGCGGCGGACTGCGAGAAGGTGCCGATCAGGGCGATGGCGTTACGGCCCGCCCGCGCCACGAGGAGATCGGCCGGCTCCCACCGGCCGACGATCCAGTCCCGCCCGGAGGCATGGGCCGCGGACGACAGGCCGGGCACGTCCTCGCGCAGGTGCCGGGCCGCGGCGGACCCCGCCTCGTTGTCAGGGAATACGAAGAAGAACGGTGCGCCGCGGTCCGGCATTGTCAGCTCCTGCGCAGAGAACCGGAAATTTAGAACCAGCCGCCGCGGTGGTTCCAGTCCCAGCTGCCGACCGGGAGACCCATTCCGGTGTCGGCGCGGAAGGAGCCGGCGGCGGCGAAAACGGGGGCTGTGTAAGCCTTCTTCATCATGACCTTTTTCCTTTCGGTGGGCCGGAAACAATTCCGGCAGCCTTTGTGCTTGCCCCAAAACCTTCACAGCGGGAGACCGCCAACTCAACGCACTTGTCCGGTTCGGGCCGTGGTGGCAGCAAGCTGACAGCGCGGGGGGGAATGGACCGCTTCGTTCCATAGAATTCCGGGTCCGGTTGCGCACGTTACGATCAGATTGGCAGCCTTACAGACATGACGACACACGTCAGCTCCCCGGCCCGTTCGGCGGCCCTGGCCACGCCGCCGCCACCGAGGTGGGCGGTCTGGGCCGCCCATGCCGTCCCCCTGATCGCGTTGCCGTCCACCCTGTGGCGCCTGGCCATGACCGTCGGCGTCCCCGTCGGGTTCAGCGAGGAGGTGCTGCGCACCGACTACGGGCTGCCCGGCACCGGGTATCTGATCCTGCCGGCGATCTCGCTGGCGCAGGAGGGCGCGGCACTGCTGACGCTCGGTCTGGTGCGGGACTGGGGGCTGGTGGCGCCGCGCCGGCTGCCGTTCATCGGCGGACGCCCGGTGCGCACCGGGGCGGCCGTGACCGCGGCGCTGCTCGGGGCATTGGTGATGACCGCGGTGACGGTCAGCCAGCTGATGCTCTGGGACACCGTCGACGACGGCAACCTGACGGGCACTCACCGAGCCGTCATGGGCTGGCTGTACGCGCCGCTGCTGCTGTGGGGGCCGCTGCTGGCGCTGGTGACGCTCTCGTACGCCCTGCGGCGCCGACGGCAGCGATGAACACGGCCGTCCTCGTCCTGCTGGCCGCGCTCTCCCTGACCGTCTTCGTCGCCGGGCTCGCCTCCGGGGCCAGGCGGCTGCTCGGCGTCCGGCTGGGCAAGGGGCGCGCGGTGATCACGGGCTGCGTCGGGCTCGCTTCCGGCACGCTGGTCAGTTATCCGCTGCGGAACGTGCAGCCGCTGGCGCTGATCACCCTGGAGATCGGGGTGTCGCTGGTGGTCGCCATGCTGTTCCTGGCGGCCACCGAAGTGCTGGTTCCCTCGGGCGCGGTGCGCGGGCTGGTGCGGCTGCCGGGTTCGCTGCGCCGCCAGTTCGCCCGGACCCGGCGCTACGTCCGGCTCAGCCGGATCTTCGTACGGCACGGTCTGGGCCGGTTCCTCAGCGGCAGATCGCGGCGCGGTCCGGGCGCGGCCGCCGAACGCGCCGTACTGGCCCCCTCGCTGCGGCTGGCGCTGGAGGAGGCCGGGGTCACCTTCGTCAAGCTGGGGCAGGTGATGTCCACCCGGTACGACCTGCTGCCGGCGGAGTTCATCGCGGAGCTGAGCACCCTGCAGGACCAGGCGTCGCCCGAGCCGTGGGAGGCGGTCGAGCAGGTGCTGCACGAGGAGCTGGGGGCGCCGCCGGACGAGGTGTTCGCCGAGTTCGACCCGAAGCCGCTCGCGGCGGGTTCGATCGCCCAGGTGCACCGGGCGCGGCTGCAGGACGGTCGGCAGGTCGCGGTGAAGGTGCAGCGGCCGAGCGCCCGCGACATCGTCGTGGACGACCTGGACATCCTGTACCGGTTCGCGGCCCGGCTGGAGCAGCACACGGAGTGGGGGCGCAGCGTCGGCGCGCTGGCGCTGGCCCAGGGCTTCGCCGTGTCGGTCCAGGAGGAGCTCGACTTCCGCATCGAGGCCCGCAACACCCTGTCCGTGGCGGCGGCCATCGAGGAGGCCGGCGGCGGCTCGGTGATCCGGGTGCCCGAGGTGCACGAGAAGCTCACCGGCAAGCGCGTCCTGGTCACCGAGTGGATGTCCGGCATACCGCTGCACAGCGTCTCGCGGGTGCTGGACGAACGGGGCCTGGACCGGAAGGCGCTGGCCACCGCGATGCTGGAGTGCCTGCTGGGGCAGATCATGACGACGGGGGTGTTCCACGCCGATCCGCACCCCGGCAATCTGCTGCTGCTCGACGACGGGCAGCTCGGCATGCTCGACTTCGGTTCGGTGGGCCGCATCGACCGGTCGCTGCGGGCGACCCTGCGCGGGATGCTGCTGGCCCTGCACCGCGGCGACCCGGCCGGCCTGTGCGACGCGCTGATCGCCCTGGTCGTGCATCCGGAGCACATAGACGAGCGGAAACTGGAGCGGGCCCTGGGGCAGTTCCTGGCCCGGCACTTCGCGCCCGGCATCAAGCCGGACCGGGAGATGTTCGCCGACCTCTTCTCGATCGTCTCCCGGCACGGGATCAGCGTGCCGCCGGAGATAGCTGCCGTCTTCCGGGCGCTGGCCACGATGGAGGGCTCACTGGACCGGCTGGTGCCCGGCTTCGACATCGTCACCGAGGCCCGCTCCTTCGCCGTCACCCAGCACCTGCGCAAGCTGAAGCCGGAGGCGCTCGGTCGTTCGCTGACCGAGGAGCTGCTGGGGCTGGTGCCGATGCTGCGCAGGCTCCCGCGCCGCATCGAGCGCATCGGCTCGGCCGTGGAGAACGGCCAGCTCACGGTCGGCGTACGGATGTTCGCCGACCCGAACGACCGCCGGTTCCTGCGCTCGCTCGTACACGAGGTGCTGCTGGCCTTCCTGGGCGGGGTCATCGGCCTGGTCGGCGTACAGCTGCTGCGCATCAGCGGCGGCCCGATGCTCAGCGAGGGCCTCGGGCTGTTCGAGCTGTTCGGCTACAACCTGCTGGTGATCAGCTCGGTGCTGGTCCTGCGGGTGCTGTTCATGATGATCGGGCCCGGGCACAGACGCTGACCGTGCGGTGGGGCCGACGGGGCCCGGCTCCTCCCGAGGGGGCCGGGCCCCGTCGCGCGTACGGGGTGTTCAGCGCTTGGCGGCGGCCCGCTGGTACGCCCGGCCGGCGAGCGGCACGACCACCGCAAGCAGGACGAGCAGCACCACGAGCGCGGCGGTGACGGGGTGTTCGGAGGGGAAGGCGCCGCTGGAGGGGCCGCGCTCGTTGCCGAACAGGTCGCGGGCGGCGGAGACCACCGCACTGACCGGGTTCCACTCGACGACCACGCGCATCCAGCCGGGCAGGCCTTCCGGCGGCACGAAGGCGTTGGAGAGGAAGGCCAGCGGCATCATCACCACACCGGAGAGCGCGCTGACCGCCTCCGGGCTGCGCAGGCTCAGGCCCACCAGGGCGCCCAGCCAGGACATCGCGAAGCCCATCAGGAGCAGCAGCCCGAAGCCGGCGAGCGTCTGGAGCACGCCGTTGTGCGCACGCCAGCCCATGAAGTAGCCGACGACGGCCATCACGGCGCTGGTCCAGCCGACGAGGACGAGGTCGGCGGTGGTCCGGCCGAGAAGGACCGAGGAGCGGGAGATGGGCAGCGCGCGGAAGCGGTCCACCAGGCCGTTGTTGAGGTCCTCGACCACACCGATCGCCGTGGTGGTGAGGTTGGCGAGCATCACCTGCGCGAAGATGCCGGCCATGATGTATTCCTTGTAGCCGCCCTGGCCCGGCGCCTGCATGGCGCTGCCGAAGAGGTAGCCGAAGACGAGCACGAACGCCACCGGCATGATGGTGATGCCGAGGAGCTGCTCCGGCATCCGCCGGATGTGCCGCATCTGGCGGCCCGCGAGTGCGAACGAGTCGCTGATCACCTCGGTCATGCCGCCTGCATCTCCTTCGTGTCCGTGTCCGTGTCCGTGTGCGTGTTGCCGTCCTCGGCCTCCGCGGCGCGGCCGCCGCCCTTCTGGCCGGTGAGGGAGAGGAAGACGTCGTCGAGCGAGGAGCGGCGAACGGCGAAGTCCTGCGGCTCGATGCCCAGGCGCTCCAGGCCCGACGCGGCGGCGGCGATGGTGTTCACCCCGCCGGTCAGCGGCACCGAGACGGTGCGGGCCGCGCGGTCGACGACGGGCTCGCCCGGGGAGACGTCGGCCAGCACCCGGGTCGCGGCGGCCAGGTCGGCGACCGAGGCGACCGAGACCTCCAGGCGCTCGCCGCCGACCTTGCGCTTGAGCTCGTCGGGGGTGCCGTCGGCGATGACCACGCCCTTGTCGATGACCGCGATCCGGTCGGCGAGCTGGTCGGCCTCCTCCAGGTACTGGGTGGTCAGCAGCACGGTCACACCGCCGTCCACCTGCTCCTTGATCATCTCCCAGAGGGCGAGCCGGCTCGTGAGGTCCAGACCCGTGGTGGGCTCGTCCAGGAAGAGCACGGGTGGGCGGGCCACGAGGCTGGCGGCAAGGTCGAGGCGGCGGCGCATGCCGCCCGAGTACGTCTTGGCCATGCGGTCGGCGGCGTCCACCAGGCCGAACTTCTCCAGGAGTTCGTCGGCGCGGGCCCGCGCGCCCTTGCGGCCCAGGCGCAACAGGGTGCCTATGAGCTGGAGGTTCTCCCGGCCGGTGAGCCGCTCGTCGACGGCCGCGTACTGGCCGGTGAGACCCACGTTGGCGCGGATCAGCTTGGCCTGCGTGGCCAGGTCGTAGCCCGCCACGGTGGCGCGGCCCTCGTCCGGGTCCAGCAGGGTCGCCAGGATGCGCACGGTGGTGGTTTTGCCCGCACCGTTGGGACCGAGTACGCCCAGGATGGTGCCCGCGGGCACTTCGAGGTCGATGCCGTTCAGCGCCTGGTGGTCGCCGTAGCGCTTGCGGAGGCCCTCCGCCGAGATTGCCGTTTCCATGACGGCCACTCCTTTACGTCTGGTCGTGCGGGGGTCAGTTGACGGAGGTCAGCTGGCCGGCGAGCTTGTCGAGGACGACCCGGCCGATCTCGGCCGCCGGCTGCGGCTGGAGCAGGTGTCCGTGGTGCGCGTGCACCGGGTGGGTGGTGATGGTGCCGGCCACGTACGGCTCCCAGGCGGCGACGGAGTCCACCGTCTTGGCCGCCGGGTCGTCCGTGCCGGCCGTGGAGACGAAGAGCAGCAGCTCGCCGTCGAAGCGGCGCGGCCGGTAGGCGGCGCTGAGCACGTGGTTGTTGATGCCGACCTTCACGAAGGCCGAGATGTGGTGTTCCTCCAGGCTGCCGAGCGCGCTGTCCCGGCCCCGGATCAGCTCCATCGCCCGCTGGTGGTCCAGGGGCTGGGCGCGCAGCTCGGCGAGGTCGTATCCGACGAAGTCCAGGAGGGTCTCCAGGACGTCCCGCTCCGTGGGCAGGGTGTAGTCGTCGTCCTTCCAGGACTCGTCGTACGGGGTCTGGTCGAGGTTGGCCAGCAGGGCCACCCGCTCCCCCGCCTCGGTGAGCTGCGTGGCGATCTCGTGGGCGACGAGGCCGCCGAAGGACCAGCCGATGAGGTGGTAGGGGCCGGCGGGCTGGACCGAGCGGATCTGCTCGACGTAGTCCGCCGCCATCTCCGTGACACCGGTGGCGATCGGACCCTCACCGTTCAGACCGCGCGCCTGAAGGCCGTAGACGGGGTAATCGGCCGCGATGTGCGCCAGCAGGGTCGAATACGGCCAGCTGAGGCCGCCCGCGCCGTGGACGCAGAACAGGGGGGGCCGCTCGCCGCCCGTGCGCAGCGGCAGCAGCACCTCGAAGCCGTCGCCGTCCTGGCCCGTGCCGAGCTTGTCGATGAGCCGGGCGACGGTCGGGGTCTCGAAGATGCCGCGGTTGCTGAGCTTGACGCCGAGGACGGAGCGGATGCGGCTGACCAGCTGGATGGACGTGATGCTGTCGCCGCCCAGTTCGAAGAAGCTGTCGTCGATGCCGACCCGGTCGACCCCCAGCACCTGCGCGAACAGGCCGCAGAGGACCTCCTCCTGGGCCGAGCGCGGACCGCGGCCGCCGACCGCGGTGTCGGCGCCGGGTGCCGGGAGCTGCTTGCGGTCGAGCTTGCCGTTGACGGTGAGCGGGAGGGCGTCGAGGGAGACGAACGCGGCCGGGACCATGTAGTCGGGCAGGGCCGCGCCGATGTGGGCGCGCAGCGCGGCGGGGTCCGGGGTGGCGCCCTCGGCCGGGACCACGTAGGCCACCAGGCGCTTGATGCCCGGGCTGTCCTCGCGGACGATCACGGCGTTCTGCGCGACCGAGGGGTGCGTGGCCAGGGCCGTCTCGATCTCACCGAGCTCGATCCGGAAGCCGCGCACCTTGACCTGGTCGTCGGACCGGCCCAGGTACTCCAGTTCGCCGTCCCGCGTCCACCGCGCCACGTCACCGGTCCGGTACATCCGCGTGCCCGGCGCACCGTACGGGTCGGCAAGGAACCGCTCGGCCGTCAGGCCGGGGCGGCCCAGGTAGCCGCGTGCCAGGCCGGCGCCCGCGATGTACAGCTCGCCGGCCACGCCCGGGGCGACCGGGCGCAGGGCGGCGTCGAGCACGTAGGTGCGGGTGCCGGGGACGGGGGTGCCGATGGCCGGCACGCCGGAGCCGGCGGTGAGCGGCGTCGAGGTGGTGGCCATGACCGTGGACTCGGTCGGGCCGTAGGCGTTGACCATCCGCCGTCCCGGGGCCCAGCGGTCGACCAGCTCGGCGGACGTGGCGTCACCGCCCACGACGAGCGAACGCAAGTGCGCGTACTCGGCCGCCGGGACGCTGGCGAGCGCGGCCGGCGGGATCAGGGCGTGCGTGATCCGCTCGGCGGTCAGCACCTCGGCCAGCACCTCACCGGCCAGCGGACCCGTCGGCGGCACCACCAGCGCGGCACCCGCGGCGAAGATCATCACCAGCTCCAGCACCGAAGCGTCGAAACTCGGCGAAGCGAACTGCAGCACCCGGCTGTCGGCATCCACCGCGAACCGCTCGACCTCCGCCGCCGCGAAGCTCGCCAGACCCGCGTGGGAGACGACGACACCCTTCGGGCGACCCGTCGAACCCGAGGTGTAGATCACGTACGCCGGGTTCTGCGGCGCCACCGCGGTCTGCGGGCGGGAGACGGGCTCCTCCCCCGGCACCGGCAGTTCGCTCAGGACGAGCACCGGGCGAGCGTCGTCGAGCATGTACGAGACGCGCTCGGCCGGGTAGTCCGGGTCGACCGGAAGGTACGCGCCGCCCGCCTTCAGCACCGCCAGCTGCGCGATCACGATGTCCACCGAACGCGGCAGCACCAGCGCCACCACCTGCTCCGGCCCCACGCCCTGACCCGACAGCCAGTGCGCCAGCCGGTTCGCCCGCGCCTCCAGCTCCGCGTACGACAGCACGACGTCGCCCGAGACGACCGCCGGAGCGTCCGGCGTCGCGTCCACCGCGGCTTCGAACAGACCGTGGAACGTGACCGGCGCCGCCGCGTCCGCGGCACCCGCCCACTCCCCCAGCACCCGGCCGCGTTCGGCCCCGGTCAGGACCTGCAGCGCCCCGACCCGGACCTCCGGATCGGCCGCGACCGCGTCCAGGACCGCCACCAGACGCCCCGCCAGCGCCTGCGCCGTCACCCGGTCGAGCAGGTCGACCGCGTACTCGACGCTGCCTTCCAGACCCGACTGGGCCTCCGCCAGCTGGAAGGTCAGGTCGAACTTCGCCGCGTCGAAGCCGATCCGCTCCGGGGCGATGCCCAGGTCCCCGAGGTCCAAGGTGGCCTCGCCGGTGTTCTGGAAGGCGAGCATCACCTGGAAGAGCGGGTGGCGGGCCATGGACCGCTCGGGGTTGAGCACCTCCACCAGCCGCTCGAAGGGCACGTCCTGGTTCGCGTACGCCGCCAGGTCCGTCTCCCGGACCCGTCCCACCAGCTCACGGAAGGTCGGCTCGCCCGACACGTCCGTGCGCAGGACCAGGGTGTTGACGAAGAAGCCGACGAGGTCGTCGAGGGCCTCGTCGCCGCGGCCCGCGATCGGGGAGCCGATCGGGATGTCGGTCCCGCCGCCCAGGCGGTGCAGCAGGGTCGCCAGGGCCGCCTGGACCACCATGAACAGGCTCGTGCCCGTGGTGCGGGCCAGCTCGTCCAGGCGGGCGCGGGTGGCCTGGGAGACCAGGAAGGGGACGGTGTCACCGCGGTAGCTCATCCGGGCCGGGCGCGGGCGGTCCGCGGGCAGGCTCAGCTCCTCGGGCAGGCCGGCCAGGGCCTCGCGCCAATAGTCGACCTGCCGGGACAGCTCGCTCACCGGGTCGTCCTCGTCACCGAGGACCTCCCGCTGCCACAGCGTGTAGTCCGCGTACTGGACCGGCAGCGGCGCCCGGGACGGAGCCGAGCCCGCCGTGCGGGCGGCGTACGCTTCGCCGAGGTCGCGGGCCAGCGGGCCCATGGACCAGCCGTCGCCCGCGATGTGGTGCACGACGACCAGCAGGACGTGCGTGGTCGCGTCCACCGTGAACAGGTGGGCGCGCACGGGCAGGTCGGCGGCCAGGTCGAAGCCCCGGGAGACCTCGGCGGCCAGCGCCTCGGCGTCGTACGGCGCCTTCGCCAGGACCGGGCGGGCTTCCTCGGGCGGCAGGATCCGCTGGTGCGGGCGGCCGTCGGTGTCGGGGAAGACCGTGCGCAGGCTCTCGTGGCGGGCCACGACGTCGCCGAGTGCGGCTTCGAGGGCTCCCGCGTCGAGGGCGCCGGTGAGGCGGACGGCGAGCGGCATGTTGTAGGTCGCGCTGGGCCCCTCGAAGCGGTCGAGGAACCACAGCCGCCGCTGGGCGGGCGACAGCGGGATCTCGGCGGGGCGCTCCCGTACGGTCAGGGCGGCGCGGCCGGTTCCCTCCTCGCCGAGGCGCTCGGCGAGCGCGGCCACCGTCGGCGCCTCGAAGAGGGTGCGGACGGCGACCTCCGCGCCGAGACGGGAGCGGATGCGGCCGGTGACGCGGATCGCGAGGAGCGAGTGGCCGCCGAGGTCGAAGAAGCTGTCGTCGATGGAGACCTGCTCCAGGCCCAGGATCTCGGCGTAGATCTCGCACAGGGCCTTCTCCGGCGCGGTGCGCGGGGTGCGGCCCCCGGGGCCGGTGCGCGGTCCGGGCGCGGGCAGGGCCTTGCGGTCGAGCTTGCCGTTGACGGTCAGCGGCAGCTTGGGCAGGGCGACGTACGCGGTGGGGACCATGTAGTCGGGCAGCCGCTCGCCGAGGGCCTTGCGGAGCTGCTCGGACTCGGGGGCGGCGCCGCCCTGGGCCGCGACGAGGTAGGCGACGAGTTCCTGGATGCCGGGGCGGTCCTCGCGGACGACGACGGCGGCCTGGGCGACGCCGTGGTGGGTCTCCAGGGCGGACTCGATCTCGCCGAGCTCGATGCGGAAGCCGCGGATCTTCACCTGGTCGTCGGCTCGGCCGAGGCAGTCGATGCGGCCGTCGCGGGTCCAGCGGGCCCGGTCGCCGGTGCGGTACATGCGGGTGCCGCTCACGCCGTACGGGTCGGCCACGAAGCGCTCGGCGGTCATGCCCGGGCGGCGCAGGTAGCCGCGGGCCAGGCCGGCGCCGGCGAGGTACAGCTCGCCGGCGACGCCGGGCGGTACGGGGCGCAGGGCGGTGTCGAGGACGTAGGCGCGGTAGTTGTCGAGCGGGCGGCCGACCCGGACGCGGTCGCTGTCGGTGACGCGCTGGCCGAGGGCGTCGACGGTGGTCTCGGTGGGGCCGTACAGGTTGTACGCCACCAGGCCCGGGGTGCGGGCGAGTTCGCCGCGCAGGGCCTCGCCGAGCGCCTCGCCGCCGAGGCTGACCAGCAGCGGGCGGATGCTCTCGTCCGTGGTCAGACCCAGTTCGTGGAGCTGCTGGAAGTGGCCGGGGGTGGTGTCGAAGTGGTCGATGCCGCCGACCCGGCGGGCGTAGGCGAGCAGGGCGGCGGGGTCCTGACGGGCCTCGTCGTCCAGGATGTGCAGTTCGTGGCCGGCGAGCATCCACAGGAGCGGGTCGACGGCGGCGTCGAAGGAGAACGAGGCGGCGAGGGCGACTTTGAGGCGCCGCTCGTCGGCGGCGGCGATCACGTCGGCGTACAGCCGGCCGAAGTGGTCGTGGAAGAGGTTGACGACGCTGCGGTGCTGGACGGTGACGCCCTTGGGGCGGCCGGTGGAGCCGGAGGTGTAGATGACGTACGCGGCGTTGTCGGGGTGTCCGGCGCCCGGCGCCTCGTCGGGACCGAGGTCGTGGTCCGGCCAGGTGCGGTCGCGGTCGAGGGCGTACAGGTCGGCGACGGAGGCCAGTTCGGCGACGGGCCGGGCGTCCTCGAGGACGTACGCGATGCGCTCGGCCGGGTAGGCCGGGTCGACGGGCACGTACACGGCGCCGGCCTTCATGACGGCGAGCAGCGCCACGATGTGCTCGGCGGAGCGCGGCAGCCGTACGGCGACGGCCTGTTCGGGGCGGACGCCGTCCGCGACGAGCTGGCGGGCGAGGCGGTTGGCCCAGGCGTTGAGGGCGGCGTAGCTCAGGCGGACGTCGCGGAAGACCAGGGCGGTGGCGTCGGGCGTACGGGCGGCCTGCGCCTCGAAGAGCCGGTGCAGGGTGCCGGTGGGGTGTTCCCGGGTGGTGTCGTTCCAGGTCTCGAGGACCTGGTGGCGTTCCCCGGCGGTGAGGACGTCCACGGTGGACAGGGCCCGGTCGGGGGCGGCGACGAGGTCGGCGACCAGGCGGACCAGGCGGTCGGCGAGCGCCTGGGCGCTCTCGCGGTCGAACAGGTCGGTGGCGAACTCGATGCCGCCTTCGATGCCGTCGGGGGTGCCGTCGGCGGTGAAGCGTTCGGCGAGGACGACCGACAGGTCGAAGTTGGAGGTCTTCAGGCCCACGGGCCGCGCCGCGGTGCGGGCCCCGTCGAGGTCGAGCGCGGCCTCGGCGTTGTTCTGGAAGGACAGCATGACCTGGAACAGCGGGTGCCGGGCCAGGGAGCGTCCGGGGTTGAGGATCTCGACCAGTTGCTCGAAGGGGACGTCCTGGTGGGCGTACGCGGCGAGGTCGGACTCCCGTACCCGGGCGAGGAGTTCGCGGAAGGTGGGGTCGCCGGAGACGTCGGTGCGCAGCACCAGGGTGTTGACGAAGAAGCCGACGAGTTCGTCCAGCGCCTGGTCGGTGCGACCGGCGACCGGGGTGCCCAGGGGGATGTCCTCGCCGGCGCCGAGGCGGTGCAGCAGGGCGGCCAGCGCGGCCTGGGCGGCCATGAAGACGCTGGCGCCGGAGTCGCGGGCGAGGCCGGCGAGCGCCAGGTGGGTGGCGGCGTCGATGGTGAGGTCCACGGTGTCGCCGCGGTAGCTCGTCTCGGCGGGGCGGGGGCGGTCGGCGGGCAGCGCCAGCTCCTCGGGGAGGTCCGCGAGGGTGGTGCGCCAGAAGTCGATCTGGCGGGCGAGTTCGCTGCCGGCGGTGTGCTCGTCGCCGAGGACCTCCTCGCGCCACAGCGTGTAGTCGGCGTACTGGACGGGCAGCGGCTCCCGGTCGGGGGCCTGCCGGGCGCGGCGGGCGCGGTACGCCTCGCCGAGGTCGCGGGCCAGCGGCGCCATGGACCAGCCGTCGGCGGCGATGTGGTGGACGACGAGCAGCAGGACGTACTCGGTCCCCCCGAGCGCGAAGAGCCGGGCGCGCAGCGGGAGGTCCCGGGTGAGGTCGAACTCCTTGCCGGAGGCGGCGGCCAGGGCCCGGTCCAGCTCGTCGTCGGCGACGCCGATGACCGGCAGGGCGGGGACGGCGTCGGCGGGGTCGAGCACGTACTGGCGGGGGCGGCCGTCGGTGTCGGGGAAGACGGTGCGCAGCGCCTCGTGGCGGGCCACGACGTCGGCGAGCGCGGCGCGCAGGGCGGGGACGCTCAGCTCGCCGGAGATCCGCACGGCCATGGGCAGGTTGTAATTGCCTCCGGCGTCCTCGAAGCGGCCGAGGAACCACAGCCGCCGCTGGGCGGGCGAAAGCGGCACCGCCTCGGGGCGCGGCCTGGCGGTCAGGGCCTGGCGGGCACGGCCGGCGGCGGCGATCCGCGCGTCCAGTGCGACGACGGTGGGAGCCTCGAAGAGGGTGCGGACGGAGATCTCCGCGCCGAGGTCGGCCCGGATGCGGCTGACCAGGCGGGTGGCGAGCAGGGAGTGCCCGCCGAGGTCGAAGAAGCTGTCGTCGACGGAGACCTGCTCCAGGCCCAGCACCGCGGCGAACAGGTCGCACAGCCGGATCTCGCGGACGGTGCGCGGGGCGCGGCCGGCGGCCGCCGCACCGTCGGGGGCGGGCAGGGCGCGGCGGTCGAGCTTGCGGTTCGGGGTGAGCGGAAGCTCGGGCAGGGCGACGTAGGCGGAGGGCACCATGTAGTCGGGCAGGGTGCCGTCGAGGTGGGCCCGCAGTTCGTCGGCGGCGGGCACCGTACGGCCGTCGGCGGGGACCAGGTAGGCGGCGATGGTCTTGATGCCGGGGCGGTCCTCGCGGGCGATGACGGCGGCCTGCGCGATCTCGGGGTGGGTGGTGAGCGCGGCCTCGATCTCGCCGAGTTCGATGCGGAAGCCGCGGATCTTGACCTGGTGGTCGGAGCGGCCGAGGTAGTCGAGTTCGCCGTCGGCGGTCCAGCGGACCACGTCGCCGGTGCGGTACATGCGGGTGCCGGACGGGCCGTAGGGGTCGGCCACGAATCGCTCGGCGGTCAGGCCGGGGCGGCCCAGGTAGCCGCGGGCCAGGCCCGCGCCCGCGAGGTAGAGCTCGCCGGGGACGCCGGGCTGGACCGGGCGCAGCGCGCTGTCGAGCACGTAGGTGCGGGTGCCCCGGATGGGGCGGCCGATGGTGGGGCGGGCCGGCCAGTCGTCGGTGTCGGCGGGGAGCGTGGCGGCGGTGACCACGTGGGTCTCGGTGGGCCCGTAGTGGTTGTGCAGGACACGGCCGGTGCCGTGGTGGAAGTCGCGGATCCGCTTGCTCAGGACGAGGGCCTCGCCGGCCTGGGCGAGGTGGCGCAGCTCCGGGAGGTCCAGGCCCTGGCCGACGGCTTCCTCGCAGAGGGCGTCGATGACCAGGTTGGGCGCGTACACCTCGTTGATGCGCTGCGCGGCGAGCCAGTGGACGAAGGCGGCCGGGTCGCGGCGGGTGTCCTCGTCGGGGATGACCAGGGTGCGGCCCGAGAGGGTGGTGGAGAGGATCTCCTGGGCAGAGACGTCGAAGCTGATGGCGGTGAACTGGGCGGTGCGCACGCCCGGTCCGCCGGGGAGCTCCTCCTCGTGCCAGCCGATCAGGTTGGCGAGCGGCGCGCCGGGCATCGCGACGCCCTTGGGACGGCCGGTGGAGCCGGAGGTGTAGATGACGTACGCGGGGGTGAGCGGGGTCAGCGGCGCGGTGCGCTCGGCGTCGATGATCTCGCCGTCGGCCGAGGCCGCGAGTTCGGCGGCCGTGGCCTCGTCGTCCAGGAGCAGGAGCGGGGTGGCGGCGCCGTCGCCCGCCGCGGCCGCGATGCCCGGCCGGGTGGCCCGGTCGGTGACGACGAGGGCGGGCCGGGCATCGCCGAGCATGTGCACGATGCGGTCGGCCGGGTATCCGGCGTCGACGGGCAGGTAGGCGGCGCCGGACTTCAGTACGGCCCACAGGGCGACGACGAGGTCGACCGAGCGGGGCAGGGCCAGGGCGACGGTCCGCTCGGGGCCGGCGCCGCGGGCGATGAGCAGGCGGGCCAGGCGGTTGGCGCGGGCGTCGAGCTCGCGGTAGGTCAGCGCGGTGTCGGCGTACTCGACGGCGACGGCGTCGGGGTGGCGGTCGGCGGTCTGCCGGAAGAGTGCGGGCAGCGGGAGCAGCGGGCCCTCGTGGGCGGTGTCGTTCCAGGTGCCGAGGACGCGGTCGCGCTCGTCGCCGGTGAGCAGGTCGAGCCGGCCGACGGGGGTGTCCTCGGCGCCGGGCAGGGCGGCGAGCAGGCGCAGCACACGGGCGCCGACGGCCTCGGCGGCGGCGGTGTCGAGGAGGTCGGCGCGGTGGCTGAGTTCCAGGGCGAGGGTCTCGTCGGCGTTCACCAGCAGGCTCAACGGATAGTGGGTGCCCTCGTGGCTGCGGCCGTCGACCACGCCGAGGCCGCCGGCGGAGCGGCGCAGGCCCTCGGTGTCGACCGGGTAGTTCTCGAACACCAGGAGGGTGTCGAAGAGTTCGCCGTCGGCCGGGGTGAGGCGCTGGATGTCGCCCAGGCCCAGGAACTGGTGGTCCATCAGTGCCGCCTGCTGGTCCTGGAGGCGCTCCAGGAGGGCGCCGACCGGCTCGGCCGGGTCCAGGGCGACCCGGACCGGCAGGGTGTTGATGAACAGGCCGATCATGGACTCGACGCCGGGCAGCTGCGGGGGACGGCCGGAGACGGTGCCGCCGAACACGACGTCGTCGCGGCCGGTCAGCCGCCCCAGGACGACCGCCCAGGCGGCCTGCACGACGGTGTTGACGGTGATGCCGCGCCCGCGCGCCCAGCGGATCAGCTCCGCGGTCGCCGCGGCGGGCAGCTCCACGCGGGTCAGCGTGGGGGCGAGCGGTTCGCGGCCCGCGTCGGGGGCGGCGAGCAGGGTCGGCTCCTCCACGCCGTCCAGAGCACGGCGCCAGGCCTCCTCGGCGGCGGTGCGGTCCTGGGCGGCCACCCAGGCGAGGTAGTCGCGGTACGGAGTCACGGCGGGCAGCGCCCGCTCGTCTGAGCCGGACCGCACGAGCCCGTACAGCTCGAAGAGCTCCCCGATGAGCAGGGCCCGGGACCAGCCGTCGAGCAGGATGTGGTGGGCGGTGACGAGGAACTGGAAGCGGCCCCCGCCCAGCTCCACGAGGGTGAAGCGGATCAGCGGCGGGCGCGCCAGGTCGAAGCGGCGCGCGCGGTCGGCGGCGGCGATCTCCCCGGCCGCCGCGGCCCGCTCGTCGGCTGGTCGCCCGGTCAGGTCGGTGACGGTGAAGTCGAGGGCCACCTCGAAGGGGATGAGCTGGACCGGCTCGCCGTTCTTGCGGTGGCGGAACGAGGCCCGCAGCCCCGAGTGCCGGCGCAGCAGGGCGGCACAGGCCGAGCGCAGGTGCCCGACGTCGACCCCGCCCTCGATGTCGAGGACGAACTGCATGGTGTAGACGTCGGGGCCCTGCTCGTCGTACTGCGCGTGGAACAGCAGGCCCTGCTGGAGCGGGGAGAGCGGGAGGATGCCCTCCAGGCGCGGCTTCTGCTTGGTCATGTCGCTTCTCTCCACTCAGAACTCGAAGTCTTCTTCGAACGCGTCGATCTCGTCCTGGTCGAGATCGAGCAACGGCGCCGGTCCGGCAGCCGCGGGGCGCGGGGCCACCACCTGCACCGGCCGGGCCGCGGGGTCCGCGGCGTGGGACACCAGGGCGCGCAGCGCCCGGAACCAGCCCTCGGCGAGCGCGGCCACCTCGGCCTCGGTGAACAGTCCGTCGGGCCATGTCCAGGAGGCCACCATGCGGGGGCCGCCGGGACCGTCCTGGGCCAGCGAGTTCAGCTCCAGGGCGTGCGCGGCGGGCATCGCGGCGTCGCTGCCGCCGAGGCCGCCGTCACCGCCGTCACCGTCCCCGGCGCCGAACCGTCCCAGGTAGTTGAAGCCGATCTGCGGGACGGGAAGTGCGGCCAGTACTCCGGCGGTGTCCGGGTTGAGGTGGCGCAGCAGCCCGTACCCGGCTCCGTTGTCGGGCAGCTCGGCGAGCTGTCCGGCCACGTGGGCCAGGGCCCGGCCGGCGGCGGGACCGCCCGCGTAGAGCGCCTCCCAGTCGCCGTCGGGGACGGCGGGGTCGAGGCGGACCGGGAAGAGGCTGGTGAACCAGCCGACGGTGCGGGAGACATCGGCGTCCGGCAGGACGCCGATGAGCAGCTCCTCGCGGCCGTGGCCCTCCAGGTCGAGCAGGACGCCCTGCTCGCGCCGCCGTCCGCGGCCGCGGTCCCAGTCGGTGACGGCCAGCGCGAACGCGGTGAGCAGCACCTCGTTGACGCCGGTGCCGAGCGCCGTGGGCACGGTGGTCAGCAGCGGTCCGGTGACCTCGGCGGGCAGCGTCAGGCTGTACTGCCGGCCCGAGGCGGCCACGTCGCGGGCCGGGTCCAGCGGCCGGGCGCCCAGCGCGGGCTCCTGGTAGCCGCCGAGCATGCCGGTCCACACCGGGAGTTCGGCGGCCCGCTCGGGGGCGAGCGCCGCCCGGGCCAGGCCCCGGGCCCAGGCCCGGAAGGAGGTCCACACCGGTTCCAGTACGGGTTCCCGGCCCGCGACGACGGCCTCGTACGCGGCCATGAAGTCGGGCATCAGGATCCGCCACGACACTCCGTCGACCACCAGGTGGTGGACGATCAGCAGCAGCCGGCCCGGCGCCTGCGGTCCGGCGTCGAACCAGACCGCCTGCACCATCAGCCCGGCGTCGGGGTCCAGCCGGTCCTGGGCGGCCCGGCCCTCGGCGTCGATGCGGTCCGCGACCGCCGCCTCGTCCAGGTCCGCCACGTCGATCCGGTGGACCACGTCGGCGGCCCGCAGCGCGCCCTTCGGCGGGATGTGCAGGCTCCAGTCGGCGGGGTCGCGCACCAGGCGGGCGCGCAGCGCGTCGTGGTGGTCGAGCACGGCCTGGACGACCGCGCGCAGCGTGTCCTCGGTGAGGCCGCCGGGGACGGGTGCCATCACCGACTGGTTGAACCCGTCGATGCGGCCGCCCAGTTCACGCAGCCAGCGGACGATCGGGGTGGCGGGCAGGGCGCCGATCGCCGGGTCCGCGCCGTCCGGGTCCGGCGCGAGCAGCAGCTCGGCCGGGGACTGCGGCAAGGCGGCGGCGAGCGCCTGGACCGTCTTGTGCTCGAACACCTCGCGCGGGGTCAGCACCAGGCCGGCCAGGCGGGCACGGCCCACCAGCTGCACGGAGGTGATGCTGTCGCCGCCGAGGGTGAAGAAGCTGTCCTCGACGCCGACCGCGGGCAGTGCGAGGACTTCCGCGAACAGGCCGGCCAGCAGTTCCTCGCGCGGGCCGGACGGGGCGCGGCCCACGGGGCGGTCGGCGAATTCGGGTGCGGGAAGTGCCTTGCGGTCGAGCTTGCCGTTGGTGTTCAGCGGCAGCGCGTCCAGCGTGACGAACACGGCCGGAACCATGTAGTCGGGCAGATCGGCGGCGGCGTGGGCGCGCAGGTCCTCCGCTTCGGGGGCGGGGCCGTCGGCGGCGGGGACGACGTACCCGGCCAGCAGCTTGGTACCGGGGCGGTCCTCGCGGACGACGACCGCGACCCGGGACACCCGCGGGTGCCGGGCGAGAACGGCCTCGATCTCGCCGAGCTCGATGCGGAAGCCGCGCACCTTGACCTGGAAGTCGGTGCGGCCCAGGTACTCGATGGTCCCGTCCTCGCTCCAGCGCACCAGGTCGCCGGTGCGGTACATCCGGACCCCCGGGGCGCCGTACGGGTCCGCGGTGAAGCGTTCGGCGGTCAGGCCGGGGCGGCCCAGATAGCCGCGGGCCAGGCCCGCGCCCGCGAGGTACAGCTCGCCCGGCACACCGGGAGCGGCCGGGCGCAGCGCCCCGTCGAGCACGTACGCCCGGGTGCCCCGGATGGGGCGGCCGATGGACGGGCTGGCCGCCGTGCCGTCGAGCTCGGCGGTGGTGGACCAGATCGTCGTCTCGGTGGGCCCGTACACGTTGAGCACCGACCGGCCGGCCGCGGCCATCGCCTCGGCCAGCGCACCCGGTACGGCCTCGCCGCCGACCAGCATCCGCAGGCCCGCGAGGGCGTGCGGCACCTGGCCGGTCAGGGTCTGCCACAGCGACGGGGTCGCCTGGAGGACGGTGCCGCCGTGCCCGGTGATGAGCGCGGCGAGGGCGTCGGGGTCGTGGACCTCGTCCTTGGTCGCGACGACGACTGCGGCGCCGGCCAGCAGCGGCAGGTACAGCTCCAGGGCGGCGATGTCGAAGGAGACGGTGGTGACGGCGACCAGCCGGTCCGTGCCGTCCATCGGCACCCGTTCGGCCATGTCGGCCAGGAAGTTGTCCAGGGCCGCGCGCGGGATGACCACGCCCTTGGGGCGGCCGGTCGAGCCGGAGGTGTAGATGGCGTAGGCCGGGGTCCGGCCGTCGGCCCGCTCCGCGACCGGGGTGCCGGCCGGGTACGCGGCGAGGGCCGCGCCGGTGGCCGGGTCGTCCAGCAGCAGCGCCGGGGTGTCGGTGGGGGGCAGGGCCGCCGCGGTCGCGGTCGTGGTCAGCAGGAGCGAGGGGCGGGCGTCGGCGAGGACGTAGCCCAGCCGGTCGGCCGGGTGCTCGGGGTCCAGCGGCACGTAGCCGGCGCCGGACTTGAGCACCGCGAGGAGGGCGACCAGCAGGTCGGCGCCGCGGGGCAGGGCGACGGCGACGTAACGCTCGGGGCCGGCGCCGCGGTCGGTGAGCAGGTGGGCCAGGCGCGTGGAGCGCTCGTCCAGTTCGGCGTACGTCAGCCGGCCGGGGCCGCAGATCACCGCGGCGGCCCCGGGGGTCGCGGCCGCCTGGCGGGCGAACCGCGCGGTCAGCGGCTCCAGGCCCGGCTCGGCCTCCGCCCGGCCGGCCCAGCCGGCCAGCACCCGCCGCTCGTCGGCGGACAGCAGCTGAAGCCGGCCGACGGGTACGCCGGCCTGGCCGGCAGCCTCGCCGAGCAGCCGCACCAGCGTGGCGGCGAGGTCGTCGACGCGGCCTCGGCCGATCAGGTCGGGGCGGTGGGCGAGGTCGAGGCCGAGGGAGCGGCCGAGGCTCACGGTGAGGCTGAGCGGGTAGTGGGTGCTCTCGTGGTTGTCACCGCCCACGATGCCCAGGCCGCCGGCGGCGCTGCGCAGCCCGTCGGCGTCGAGGGGGTAGTTCTCGAAGACGACGAGGGTGTCGAAGAGCTCGCCGAGACCGGTGACCCGCTGGATGTCGGCGAGCGGCAGGAACTGGTGGTCCATCAGCCCTGCCTGCTGGGACTGGAGACGGCCCAGCAGGTCGCCGAGCGTCTCGGCCGGGTCGAGCGCGACGCGGACGGGGAGGGTGTTGATGAACAGGCCGACCATCGACTCGACGCCCGCGACCTGCGGGGGACGGCCCGAGACCGTACCGCCGAACACCACATCGGTGCGGCCGGTGAGCTGGCCCACGACCATCGCCCAGGCGGCCTGGACGACGGTGTTGACGGTCACCCCGCGCTCACGCGCCCAGCGGGCGAGCGAGGCGGTCTCGGCCTCCGGCAGCTCCAGGCGGGTGCGTACCGCCCGGACCGGGGCGCGGGACGGATCGGGCGCGGCGACCAGGGTGGGCTCCTCCAGGCCGTCGAGGACCTCGCGCCAGGCGGCCTCGGCGGCGCCGCGGTCCTGGCCGGCGATCCAGCCGAGGTAGTCGCGGTAGGGAGTGACGCGGGGCAGCGCGGAGGCGTCGCCCCCCTCGGCGTACAGGGTGAACAGCTCGCCGAGGAAGACCGGCATGGACCAGCCGTCGAGCAGCAGGTGGTGGTGGCTGACGATCAGCCGGTGCCGGTCGGGGCCGGTGGAGGCGAGGGTGAACCGCATCAGCGGGGGCCGCGCCAGGTCGAAGCGCCGGGTGCGGTCCTGCGCCACCAGGCGGTCGGCCGCGGCGGCCCGCTCCTCGGCGGGCAGGCCGGTCAGGTCCACCTCGGTGTACGGCAGCTCGAAGTCGGCGGGCACCGCCTGGACGGGGGCTTCCAGGCCCTCGTGGCGGAAGGCCGCGCGGAGGTTGGCGTGCCGGGTCAGCAGGGTGTGCAGAGCAGCGCGCAGGGCGGGCCGGTCGACGGTGCCTTCGATGTCGAGGGCGAGCTGGACGGTGTAGACGTCCTCGCCCTGGGTGTCGTAGACGGCGTGGAAGAACAGGCCCTGCTGGAGCGGGGAGAGCGGGAGCAGGTCGGCGAGGTGCCCGTGGTCGGCCTCTAGGTCGTCGATCTGCTGCTGCGTGACGGACACCAGCGGGCGCACGTCGGACGGTGTCAGGCCGACCGCCCCGATGGCCGCGGCGTGGGCGGCCAGGGAGCGCAGGGCCTCGAACCAGCCTTCGGCCAGCGCCCGTACCTCGTCCTCGGTGAAGAGGGCGGCCGGCCAGGACCAGTCGGCGGTCAGGCGCGGGCCGTCGGCGTGGTCGAGGGTGACCGCGTTGACGTCCAGCGCGTGGGCGAGCGGCATGCCGGGCTCGCGGCCGTCGCCGAGGTCGGCGTCGGCGCGCAGGGCCCAGTCGGCGCCGTCGCCGTCGCCGGCGGTGGCGTCGAAGCGGCCCAGGTAGTTGAACCCGATCTGCGGGGAGGGCAGTTCCGCCAGGACGGCGGCCGCCTCGGCGTCGCCGTGGCGCAGCAGGCCGTAGCCGATGCCGTTGTCCGGCAGCGCGTGCAGCTGCTCCTTGACCGCCCTCAGTGCCCGGCCCGGGTCGGTGCCGCCGCCGGCGTCGAGGCGGACCGGGAACATGCTGGTGAACCAGCCCACCGTGCGGGAGATGTCCACCCCGTCCACGACGGCCTCACGGCCGTGGCCCTCCAGGTGCACCAGGACCTCGGTGGAGCCGGCGCCGCGCCAGGCGGAGACCGCCTGCGCGAATCCGGTGAGCAGGACGTCGTTGACCGTGGCCCGGTACTTCGCCGCGACCTCGGTCAGCAGCGGAGCCGTCACCTCGGTCGGCAGGGACAGCGACAGGTGCCGGAGAGTGGACGCCGTGTCCGCTTCGGGGTCGAGCGGACGGGCGCCGATCAGGGCGTCGTGGCCGGCCGACTGCTCGATCCAGAGGGGGAGTTCGGTGGAGCGGTCGAGCGCGGTCAGCTGCTCGGCCCAGCGGCGGAAGGACGTCCCCACGGGCTCCAGCTCCACACCCGCGTACGCCTGCGCCAGGTCGGGCAGGAGCACACGCCACGAAACGCCGTCGACCACCAGGTGGTGAGCCATCACCAGCAGCCGGCCCGCCTCCTCGAACCACACCGCCTGCACCATCACACCCGCCTCGGGAGCGAGCCGCAGCTGCGCGGCACGCGCCTCCACCGCGACCTCACCCCCGGCCACCCGCAGCACATCCGCCGCCCGCACCGAACCCGGCTCGGCGACATCGAGGTTCCACACCGACTCGCCCCGCACCAGACGCGCACGCAGCACGTCATGCCGGTCGAGAACGCTCTGCAGCGCCGACTCCAGCCGCTCGTACGTGGCACCGGCCGGAGTCTGCACCAGCATCGCCTGGTTGAACCCGTCCACCGGCCCGCCCAGCTCACGCAGCCACCCCACGATCGGAGTCTGCGCGACCAGGCCCAGACCCGCCGACGGATCCTCCGCCACCGAACCCGACACCGCCTGCGCCACCGCCGCCAGCGCCTCCGGCGTCCGGTACTGGAACACCTCACGCGCCGTGAACACCAGACCCGCCCTACGCGCCCGGCTCACCAGCTGGATCGACACGATGCTGTCGCCACCCAACTCGAAGAAGCTGTCCTCCACCGAAACGGTGTCCAGACCCAGCAGCTCGGCGTACAGCCGGCACAGCAGCGCCTCGCGCTCGGTGCGCGGGGCCCGGCCCGCCGTCGTGCCCCGGTACTCGGGTGCCGGGAGCCGCTTGCGGTCGAGCTTGCCGTTGACGGTGAGCGGGAGGGCGTCGAGGGAGACGAACGCGGCCGGGACCATGTAGTCCGGCAGGGCGGCGGCCAGGTGGGAGCGGACCACGGCGGCGTCGAAGGCGACGCCGCGCCGCGGGACGACGTACGCGACGAGGCGCTTGATGCCGGGGATGTCCTCGCGGACGACCACGGCGGACCGGGCGGCACCCTCGTAGCGGGCCAGGACGGTCTCGATCTCGCCGAGCTCGATCCGGAAGCCGCGCACCTTGACCTGGTCGTCGGAGCGGCCCAGGTAGTCGAGCTGCCCGTCCCGGGTCCAGCGGACCACGTCGCCGGTCCGGTACATCCGGGTGCCGGCGGGCCCGTACGGGTCGGCGGTGAACCGCTCGGCGGTCAGGTCGGCGCGGCCGAGGTAGCCGCGCGCCAGACCGGCGCCCGCGATGTACAGCTCGCCGGCCACACCCGGGGCGACCGGCCGCAGCCGCTCGTCCAGGACGTAGGTGCGGGCGTTGCCGACGGGCCGGCCGACCAGCGGGCGGGAGACGTCGGTGGTGCGGGCGGAGAGGGTATCGACGGTGGCCTCGGTCGGCCCGTACAGGTTGTAGCCGGTGATGCCCGGAGTCCGCGCGAGCTCCTGCCACAGGGCGGGGCCGACGGCTTCTCCGCCGAGGGCGAGGATGCGCGGCCGGGCCTGCTCGTCGCGGACCAGGCCGTCCTCGATGAGCTGTTCGGCGTAGGACGGGGTGAGCTCCATGAAGTCGATGCCGTGCGCCCGGACGTAGTCGATGAGCGCGGGCGCGTCGCGGCGGGTGCCGTCGTCCACGAGGTGGAGTTCGTGCCCGGCGACCAGCCACAGCAGCGGGTCGAGTGAGGCGTCGAAGGAGACGGCGGCGGTGAGCGCGGCCCGCAGGGGGCGGCCGGCGGCCGCCGTCTCGGCCGCGAAGAGCTCGTCGAAGTGGTGGTGGAAGAGGTTCACCAGGCCCGTGTGCGGGACGACGACGCCCTTGGGCCGGCCGGTGGAGCCGGAGGTGTGGATGACGTACGCCGGGTGACGCGGGTCCAGCGGGCGGACCCGGTCAGCGTCGGCCGGGGCGGTGTCCGGCAGGGCACGCAGGGCGTGTGTGACGGCCCGGGACTCCAGGTCGATCCGGATGCCGCCGCGGTCCTGGGGAAGCGTCTCACGGGCACCGGCCGCGGTAATGACGGCCGCCGTGCCGGCGTCCTGGAGCACCTGGGCGATGCGGTCGGCGGGGTGGGAGGGGTCGACGGGTACGTACGCGGCGCCCGCCTTGGCGACCGCGAGGACGGCGACGACGAGGTCCGCGGTGCGTGGCAGGGCGACGGCCACGTAGTCCTCGGCGCCGATGCCGTGCCCGGCGAGCAAGCGGGCCAGCCGGTTGGCGCGGGCGTCGAGTTCGGCGAAGGTCAGCCGCTCGGCGCCGGCGACCAGGGCGGTCGCGTCCGGGGTGCCGGCCGCCTGCCGCTCGAAGAGGGCAGGCAGGGTGGCGGCGGGCACCGGGCGGGCGGTGTCGTTCCACTCGGCCAGCACCTTGCGGCGCTCGTCGTCGGTGAGGACGTCGAGCTGGGACAGCGGCCGGTCGGGCCGGGTGACCAGGGCGGTGACCGTGCGGGTGAAGCGGCCCGCGAGGTCCAGGGCGGTCTCCCGGTCGAAGAGGTCGGTGGCGTACTCGATGCGGCCGCCGATGCCGGCGGCGCGGCCGTCGGCGGTGAACTCCTCGGCGAGCTGGAAGGACAGGTCGAACTTGGCGCCGTCGACGGTGACCTGGTGCGGTTCGACGGCCAGTCCATCGAGGTCCAGGGCGGCGGCGGCGTTGTTCTGCAGGGAGAGCATGACCTGGAACAGCGGGTGGCGGGCCAGGGAGCGCTCGGGGTTGAGCAGCTCCACGAGCCGCTCGAACGGCACGTCCTGGTGGGCGTAGGCGGCAAGGTCGGACTCCCGCACCCGGTCCAGCAGCTCTCGGAAGGTGGGGTCGCCGGAGACGTCGGTGCGCAGCACCAGGGTGTTGACGAAGAAGCCCACCAGGTCGTCGAGGGCCTCGTCAGTGCGGCCCGCGATCGGGGAGCCGATCGGAATCTCCGGGCCGGCGCCGAGCCGGCCGAGGAGGGCGGCCAGCGCCGCCTGGACGACCATGAAGACGCTGGCGCGGGACGCACGGGCGAGGTCGGCGAGCGAGGCGTGGGCCTCCGCGGGAAGGTGCAGGGGCACGGTGTCGCCGCGGAAGCTCATCTCCGCGGGCCGCGGGCGGTCGGCGGGCAGGGCCAGCTCCTCGGGGAGCCGGTCCAGGGTCTGCTGCCAGTAGCCGATCTGGCGGGCGAGTTCACTGCCCGGGTCGTCCTCGTCACCGAGGACGTCGCGCTGCCACAGGGTGTAGTCGGCGTACTGGACCGGCAGCGGCTCGAAGGCGGCTTCCCGGCCGGCGCGGCGGGCCGCGTACGCCTCGGCGAGGTCGCGGGCCAGCGGCGCCATGGACCAGCCGTCGGCGGCGATGTGGTGGACGACCAGGAGCAGGATATCCGTCTCCGCGTCCACCGTGAACAGGTGGGCGCGCAGCGGGACTTCTGTGGCGAGGTCGAAGTCGTGGGCGGCCGCGTCGGCGAGCGCCCGCGCCGTGTACGGGGCCCTGTGCAGGACCGGCCGTACGGTGTCGGCGGCGAGGACCTGCTGGCGGGGGCGGCCGTCGGTGTCGGGGAAGACGGTGCGCAGCGCCTCGTGACGGGCCACGACGTCGCCCAGGGCGGCGGTCAGGGCGGCGGTGTCCAGGGCTCCGGTGAGCCGGACGGCCAGCGGCAGGTTGTAGGTGCCGTTGCGCTCCTCGAAGCGGTTGAGGAACCACAGCCGGCGCTGGGCGGGCGAGAGCGGTACGGACTCCGGTCGGACCCGGGCCACCAGGGCGGGACGGGCGGACTCGCCCTCCGCGTCGCCGAGCCGCTCGCAGAGCGCGGCGACGGTCGGGGTCTCGAAGAGGGCGCGCACGGCGAGTTCGGCACCGAACAGGGTGCGGATGCGGCTGACGACACGGGTGGCGAGCAGGGAGTGGCCGCCGAGGTCGAAGAAGCTGTCGTCGACGGAGACCGTGTCGACGCCGAGGACCTCGGCGAAGAGCGCGGTCAGCTGCTCCTCCTGCGGGGTGCGCGGGGCCCGCCCGGCGCCGGCCGCGGCCCCGAAGTCGGGGGCGGGCAGGGCACGCCGGTCGAGCTTGCCGTTGGGGTTGAGCGGCAGCGCGGCGAGCGTGACGAAGGCGGACGGGACCATGTACTCGGGCAGGGCGGCGGCCACATGGGCGCGCAGCTGGGCCGCGTCCGTCGCACCTGCGCCGGCCGCGGGCACGGTGTAGGCGACGATGCGCTGGTCACCTGGGGTGTCCTCGCGGACCACCACGGCTACCTGGCCGATGCCGGAGTGCCGGGCCAGGACTGCTTCGATCTCTCCCAGCTCGATGCGGAAGCCGCGCACCTTGACCTGGAAGTCGGTCCGGCCCAGGTACTCGATCTGGCCGTCGGCGCTCCAGCGGACCAGGTCGCCGGTGCGGTACATCCGGCTGCCGGCCGGACCGTACGGGTCGGCCACGAAGCGCTCGGCGGTCAGGCCGGGGCGGCCCAGGTAGCCGCGCGCCAGGCCGGCGCCGGCGAGGTACAGCTCGCCAGCGACGCCCGGCGGCACCGGGCGCAGGCCCTCGTCGAGCACCAGGGCGCGGGTGTTGTGCCGGGGCCTGCCGATGGGCGGGGTGCGGTCGTCGCGGGTCCGGCCCGGTTCGCCGTACCAGGCGGTCGCGTAGACGGTGGCCTCGGTGGGTCCGTAGATGTTGGCGAGTGCCGCGCCGGGCACGGCCGCGCGGATGGCGTTCGCGGTGTGGGCGGACAGGCCCTCGCCGGCCAGGACGACCAGGTCGGCGCCGAAGCGGGGGGCGTCGGACTGGGCGAGGGTGTGGGCGAGTGCCGAGGGCACGGCGCTGACCAGGCTGTAGTGGCGGCCCGGGGTGGCGTCGAGCAGGGCGAGCACGTCGCGGACGATCTCGATGCGGCCGCCGGTCAGCAGCGGGCCGAACATCTCGAAGACGGAGACGTCGAAGTTGAGCGAGGTCGCGGCGAGCACGTCCGAGAGCCGTTCGGCGCCGATGTCGGCCGCCGCCCAGGCGGCGAAGTCGGCGACGTTGCGGTGGGCGACCACGACGCCCTTGGGCCGGCCGGTGGAGCCGGAGGTGTAGATGACGTAGGCGGGATGGCGCACGTCGAGGGGGCGGGCCCGCTCGGCGTCGGTCACGTCGCCGTCGCCCTGGGCGGCCAGGCGCTCGCGCACCGCGCCGTCGTCCAGGAGCAGGGTGCGGACGCCCTCGGGCAGGACGGCCGCGGCCTCGGCGGTGGTAACGACGAGCGCGGGCCGGGCGTCGGCCAGCATGTACGCGATGCGGTCGGCCGGGTAGCCGGGGTCGACGGGCAGGTAGGCGGCGCCGGACTTCAGCACGGCCAGCAGCGCGACGATCATGTCGGCGGTGCGGGGCAGGGTCAGCGCGACGAACCGCTCGGGTCCGGCCCCCTCGGCGATCAGCAGCCGGGCGAGCCGGTTGGCGCGGGCGTCGAGCTCGCCGTAGGACAGCTCGACGCCCGCGTGCAGGACGGCGGGGGCATCGGGGGTGCGGACGGCCTGGGCCCGGAACAGCTCGGGCACGGTGGCGTCGGCGACCTCACGGCCGGTGTCGTTCCACTCGCCCAGGACGCGGGCGCGTTCGGCGTCGGTGAGGACGTCGACGGCGGAGACCGGCAGGTCCGGGTCGGCGGTGACGGCGTCCAGCAGCCGGCCCAGGCGGGCGCCGATCGCCTCGGCGGTGGCGTGGTCGAACAGGTCCGCGGAGTACTCCACGACACCGCGCAGGCCGGCCGGGCCGCCCTCGGCGGTGAAGGTCTCCTCCAGCGAGAACAGCAGGTCGAACTTGGCGGCGTCCAGGCGCACCGGCAGCGCGGTGGCGTGCAGGGCGTCGAGGTCGAGGGTGGCCTCGGCGTTGTTCTGGAAGGCCAGCATCACCTGGAACAACGGGTGGCGGGCCAGCGAGCGCACCGGGTTGAGCACCTCGACCAGCCGCTCGAAGGGTACGTCCTGGTTCGCGTAGGCGGCGAGGTCGCAGTCCCGGACCCGGCCGAGGAGTTCGGCGAAGGTGGGGTCGCCCGACAGGTCGGTGCGCAGCACGAGGGTGTTGACGAAGAAGCCCACCAAGTCGTCGAGGGCCTCGTCGGTACGGCCCGCGATGACGCTGCCGATGGGGATGTCCTCGCCGGCCCCGAGCCGGCCGAGCAGGGCGGCCAGCGCCGCCTGGACGACCATGAAGACGCTGGCGTTGTGCGCGCGGGCGACGGCGGTGATCCGCTCGTGCACGTCGGCGGGGAGTTCCAGGGCGGCGGACCCGCCGCGGTAGCCGGCCTCGGCGGGGCGGGGCCGGTCGGCGGGCAGTGCCAGTTCCTCCGGCAGGCCGGCCAGGGTGGTGCGCCAGTGGTCGATCTGGCGGGCGAGCGGGCTGTCGGGGTCGTTCTCGTCGCCGACGACCTCGCGCTGCCACAGGGTGTAGTCGGCGTACTGGACCGGCAGTGGCTCGAAGGCGGGGGCATGGCCGGCGCGCCGGGCGTCGTAGGCGGTGCCCAGGTCACGGGCGAAGGGAGCCAGCGACCAGCCGTCGCCGGCGATGTGGTGCAGCACCACGAGCAGGACGTGCTCGGTGGCGGAGATCCGCAACAGCCGGGCCCGCAGCGGGGCCTGGGCGGTCAGGTCGAAGCCCTCGGCGACCGCGGCGGCCAGCGCCGCATCCAGGTCGCCGGCGGCCGTGTCGGTGACGGGCAGTGCGGGCGCGGACATTCCGGCCGGCAGCACCCACTGGCGTGGTCGGCCGTCCAGCTCGGGGAAGACCGTACGCAGGCTCTCGTGCCGGTCGGTGACGTCGCCCAGGGCCGCGCGCAGCGCGTCCGGGTCGAGGTCACCGTCGAGGCGGAGGGCGAGCGGCAGGTTGTACGAGGCGCTCGGGCCCTCGAACCGGTTGAGGAACCACAGCCGCCGCTGGGCGGGCGAGAGCGGGACCTCCTCGGGCCGCGGCCGCGCGGTCAGCGCGGTACGGGCCCGGCCGGCGCCCGCGATCCGGGTCGCGAGGGCGGCGACGGTCGGGGCCTCGAAGAGGGTGCGGACGGCGAGTTCGACGCCGAAGACCGGCCGGATCCGGCTGACCAGCCGGGTCGCGAGCAGCGAGTGGCCGCCGAGGTCGAAGAAGCTGTCGTCGACGGAGACTGCGGGCAGGCCCAGGATCTCGGCGAACAGGCCGGCGAGGATCTCCTCCTGCGGGGTCCGCGGCGCCCGGCCGCCGGCGCCCGCGGCGAGGTCGGGGGCGGGCAGCGCCCGGCGGTCGACCTTGCCGTTGCCGGTCAGCGGCAGCGTGTCCAGGGACACGTACGCGGAGGGCACCATGAAGGCGGGCAGCCCTTCGGCGGCGTGCTCGCGCAGCTCGGCCGGGGAGGCCTGGGCGCCCGGCGCGGCGACGGTGTAGGCGACGATGCGCTGGTCTCCAGGGGTGTCCTCGCGGACCATCACGGCCACCTGGGCGACGCCGGGATGGCGGGCCAGGGCGGCCTCGATCTCGCCGAGCTCGATGCGGAAGCCGCGGACCTTGACCTGGTCGTCGGTGCGGCCCAGGTACTCGACGTGGCCGTCGGCGTTCCAGCGCACCAGGTCGCCGGTGCGGTACATGCGGCTCGCGGCCGGGCCGTACGGGTCGGCGGTGAACCGCTCCGCGGTCAGGTCCGGGCGCCCGAGGTAGCCGCGGGCGAGTCCCGCGCCCGCGAGGTAGAGCTCGCCTGCGACGCCCTGCGGGACGGGGCGCAGCGCCGCGTCGAGGACGTAGACGCGCATGCCGTCGAGGGGGCGGCCGATGGGCACGCTGTGCGGCACCTCGGCAGTGGAGTCCATGCGGTGGGTGGTGGCGAAGGTGGTCGTCTCGGTGGGCCCGTAGCCGTCGACGACGGTCAGGCCGGGGCAGGCGTCCAGGACGCGGCGGACCGCGGCGGCGGGGACGACGTCGCCTCCGGTCCACACCTGGCTCACGCGGGCCAGGCAGCCCGGCCCGTCCTCGGCGATCAGGCGGAAGAGGCCGGCGGTGAGCCACAGGGCGGTGACGCCGTGCCGGGTGACGGTCTCGCGCAGCCGGACCGCGTCGAGGTCGCCGGCCGGCGCCACGACGACCTGGCCGCCGCCGAGGAGCGGCACCCACAGCTCGTACGTGGAGGCGTCGAAGGCGGTCGGCGAGTGCAGCAGCACCCGCTCGTGCCCGGACTCGAAGCGGCGGTCCTCGGCCAGCGCGACGATGTCGCGGTGGGTGACGCCGACTCCCTTGGGCACGCCGGTGGATCCGGAGGTGAACATGACGTACGCCAGCCCGCCCGGGTCGACGGCGACGTCCGGGTCGTGGGCCGGGCCGTCGGCGAGCGCGGGCCCGGCCTCGATCACGGTCGCGCCGTCGGCGAACGCCTCGGCGGCGGCGGCCGAGTCGGCGATCAGGACGCTCGCGCCGGTCTCGGCGAGGATGTGCCGCATGCGGGGTTCGGGGAAGCGCGGGTCGAGCGGGACGTAGGCGCCGCCGGCCTTCAGGACGGCGAGCACGGCCGCCACCAGGTCGGGCGAGCGGTCCATGAGCAGCGCCACCCGGTCCTCGGGGCGCACGCCCGCGGCGAGCAGCCGGTGGGCGAGGCGGTTGGCGCGGGCGTCGAGTTCGCCGTAGGAGAGGGTGGCCCCGTCGGAGACGACGGCCTCGGTGGCGGAGGCCCAGGAGACGAGGTCGGCGAAGAGCCGGGGCACGCTCCGGTCGGACGGCGCGTCTTCGTGCTCGGTGTCGTTGAAGGCGACCAGCAGCCGCTGCCGCTCGTCGGCGGCGAGCAGCGGGATCCGGCCGACGGGAGTGGCACGGTGGTCCGGTGCGCTCTCCAGGACGCGGACGAGCCGGTCCATGAGGGCGTGGGCGGAGGGGGCGTCGAAGAGGTCGGTGCGGAAGTCCAGCCGCAGCTGGAGGCGTTCACCGGGGACGGCGGTGAGGATCAGCGGGTAGTGGGTGGCGTCGTGGCCCTCGATGCCGGTGACGCTCAGCCCGCCGCCGATCTCCAGGACGTCGGCGTCGAGCGGGTAGTTCTCGAAGACGACGAGGGTGTCGAAGAGCTCGCCGAGCCCGGTGGCCTGCTGGAGGTCGGTCAGGCCCAGGTACTGGTGGTCCATGAGGGCGGCCTGCTGTGCCTGGAGCCGGTCCAGGAGGGCGCCGAGCGCTTCGGCCGGGTCGAGGGCGACGCGGACGGGGAGGGTGTTGATGAACAGGCCGACCATGGACTCGATGCCGGGGACCTGCGGGGGACGGCCGGATACGGTGCCGCCGAAGACCACGTCGTCGCGGCCGGTGAGCTGGCCCACCACCATCGCCCAGGCCGCCTGGAAGAGGGTGTTGAGGGTGACGCCTCCGGAGCGGGTGAGCTCGGTGAGCCGCGCGGTGAGCGCGGCCGGCAGGTCGACGGTGACCCGGTCGGGGGCGGCCGGGCTGCCGCCGCGGCCGGCCGGGGCGACCAGGGTGGGCTCGTCGAGGCCGTCGAGGACCTCGCGCCAGGCGGCCTCGGCGGCGCCGCGGTCCTGGCCTGCGAGCCAGACGAGGTAGTCGCGGTGGGGCGTGACGCGGGGCAGGGCGGAGCCGTCGCCGGAGCGGCCGTAGAGCGTGAGGAGTTCCTTGACCAGGACGGGCATGGACCAGCCGTCGAGCAGAATGTGATGGTTCGTCACGACCAGGCGGTACTGCTGCACCCCCGTCTTGAGCAGGGCGAAGCGCATCAGAGGAGCCCGGGCGGGGTCGAAGCGCACGGCCCGGTCCTCGGCCATCCAGGCGTGGACGGCACGGTCGCGGTCGGCCTCGGGGAGCGTGGTGAGGTCGAGGTCGGTCCAAGGCAGGTCGACGCTCTCGGGGACGACCTGCACGGGCGTGTCGAGGCCGCCGTCGTGGCGGAACGCGGCGCGCAGGGCGCCGTGGCGGGACAGCAGGGTCCCGGCGGCGTCGCGCAGCGACCGGGGCCGCAGGGGGCCTTCGATGTCGAGGGCGAGCTGGACGGTGTAGACGTCCTCGCCCTGGGTGTCGTAGACGGCGTGGAAGAACAGGCCCTGCTGGAGAGGTGACAGGGGCAGGAGGTCGGTGAGGCGGCCGTGTTCGGCTTCGAGGCGCTCGATCTGCTCCTGGGTGACGGAGACGAGCGGACGGACGTCGGAGGGGGTCAGCCCGCCGGCCTCGGGGGTCGCGGCGTGGGCGGCCAGGGAGCGCAGGGCCTCGAACCAGCCTTCGGCCAGTGCCCGTACCTCATCCTCGGTGAAGAGGGCGCCCGGCCAGGACCAGTCGGCGACGAGGCGCGGGCCGTCGGTGTGGTCCTGCGTGACCGCGTTGAGGTCGAGGGCGTGCGTGAGTCGCATGCCGGGCTCGCGGCCGTCGCCGAGGTCGGCGTCGGCGCGCAGGGCCCAGTCGGCGCCGTCGCCGTCGCCGGCGGTGGCGTCGAAGCGGCCCAGGTAGTTGAAGCCGAGCTGCGGGGCGGGCAGTTCCGCCAGGACCGCGGCCGCCTCGGGGTCGGTGTATCGCAGCAGGCCGTAGCCGATGCCGTTGTCCGGCAGCGCGTGCAACTGCTCCTTGACCCGCTTCAGCGCCCGGCCCGGATCGGCGTCGGCACCTGCGTCCAAACGCACCGGGAACATGCTGGTGAACCATCCGGCCGTGCGCGAGGTGTCCGCGCCCTCGACCACCGGCTCACGCCCGTGGCCCTCCAGATCGACCAGCACCTCGGTGGAGCCGGCGCCGCGCCAGGTGGAGACCGCCAGGGCGAACGCGGCCAGCAGGACGTCGTTCACACCCGCCCGGTACTTCGCCGCGACCTCGGTCAGCAGCAGAGCCGTGACCTCGGTGGGGAGGGTGAGGGAGAGGTGCCGGACGGTCCCGGCGGTGTCCTGGGCCGGATCGAGGGCCCGGGCACCCAGGCGTGGGTCTTCACCGGTCAACTGCTCGATCCAGAGGGGGAGTTCGGTGGAGCGGTCGAGCGCGGTCAGCTGCTCGGCCCAGCGGCGGAAGGACGTCCCCACGGGCTCCAGCTCCACACCCGCGTACGCCTGCGCCAGGTCGGGCAGGAGCACACGCCACGAAACGCCGTCGACCACCAGGTGGTGAGCCATCACCAGCAGCCGGCCCGCCTCCTCGAACCACACCGCCTGCACCATCACACCCGCCTCGGGAGCGAGCCGCAGCTGCGCGGCACGCGCCTCCCCCGCGACCTCACCCCCGGCCACCCGCAGCACATCCGCCGCCCGCACCGAACCCGGCTCGGCGACATCGAGGTTCCACACCGACTCGCCCCGCACCAGACGCGCACGCAGCACGTCATGCCGGTCGAGAACGCTCTGCAGCGCCGACTCCAGCCGCTCGTACGTGGCACCGGCCGGAGTCTGCACCAGCATCGCCTGGTTGAACCCGTCCACCGGCCCGCCCAGCTCACGCAGCCACCCCACGATCGGAGTCTGCGCGACCAGGCCCAGACCCGCCGACGGATCCTCCGCCACCGAACCCGACACCGCCTGCGCCACCGCCGCCAGCGCCTCCGGCGTCCGGTACTGGAACACCTCACGCGCCGTGAACACCAGACCCGCCCTACGCGCCCGGCTCACCAGCTGGATCGACACGATGCTGTCGCCACCCAACTCGAAGAAGCTGTCCTCCACCGAAACGGTGTCCAGACCCAGCAGCTCGGCGTAGATGCCGCAGAGGATCTCCTCCGGGGCCGTGCGGGGCTTACGGCCCTGGCCGGCGCCGGTGTACTCCGGGGCGGGCAGGGCCTTGCGGTCGAGCTTGCCGTTGACGGTCAGCGGGAGGGCGTCCAGCTCCATGAAGGCGGACGGGACCATGTACTCGGGCAGGGCCGCGCCGACGTGGGCACGGAGCGCCTCGGTGTCGACGGATGTGCCGTCGGCGGGGGTGAGGTAGGCGACGAGGCGCTTGATGCCCGGCTGGTCCTCGCGGACGATCACCGCGTTCTGTGCCACCGAAGCGTGCGAGCCCAGGACGGTCTCGATCTCGCCGAGCTCGATCCGGAAACCACGCACCTTGACCTGGTCGTCCGAGCGGCCCAGGTACTCCAGCTCACCCGTGCGCGTCCGGCGGGCCAGGTCACCCGTGCGGTACATGCGGCTGCCGGACGGGCCGTGCGGGTCGGCGGTGAAACGCTCCGCCGTCAGACCGGGACGGCCCAGGTAGCCGCGGGCCAGGCCGGCGCCCGCGAGATAGAGCTCTCCCGCGACACCCGGGGCGACGGGCCGCAGGGTGGCGTCGAGCACGTACGTGCGCGTGCCCTCGATGGGCGTGCCCATGGACGGCACGCCCGAACCCGCCGCGAGGGGCGTCGAGGTGGTCGCCACGACGGTGGATTCGGTCGGCCCGTACGCGTTGACCATGCGGCGGCCCGGCGCCCACCGGTCCACCAGCTCCGCCGAGGTGGCGTCACCGCCCACGATCAGCGAACGGAACTGCGGGAACCGGCCCGCCGGAACGCTGGCGAGCGCAGCCGGCGGAATCAACGCGTGCGTCACCCGCTCCTCGTCCAGGACCTGGGCCAGCACCTCACCGGCCAGCGGACCCGCCGGCGGCACCACGAGCGTCGCGCCCGCGGCGAAGGTCATCACCAGTTCCAGGACGGAGGCGTCGAAGCTCGGCGACGCGAACTGCAGCACACGGCTGTCCGCGTCCACGTCGAAACGCTCGACCTCGGCCGCCGCGAAGCTCGCCAGACCCGCGTGCGAGACCACCACGCCCTTGGGACGGCCCGTCGACCCGGACGTGTAGATCACGTACGCCGGATTTTCCGGCAGGACCGCGACGGAGGGCCGGGACGTCGCGAACTCCTCTGCCACATCGGGCAGTTCACGCAGGACCAGGACCGGACGCGCGTCGTCGAGCATGTAGGCGATGCGCTCGGCCGGGTACTGCGGGTCCACCGGCAGATAGGCGGCGCCCGCCTTCAGCACCGCGAGCTGTGCGACCACGATGTCCACCGACCGGGGCAGCACCAAGGCCACCACGCCCTCCGGACCCGCGCCCTGACCCGCAAGCCAGCGCGCCAGACGGTTCGCCCGCGCCTCCACCTGCGCGTACGACAGGACGAGGTCACCACTGACCACCGCCGGCGCCTCGGGCGTCCGCTCCACCGCGGCCTCGAACAGGCCGTGGAAGGTCACCGGCTCCAGCTCACACCCAAAGCCGGCCCACTCCCCCACCGCCAGCGCGCGCTCGGCATCGCTCAGCACCTCGACGGCACCGACCCGGACGTCCGGATCTGCCGCGACCGCCTCCAGCACCGCCACCAACCGGGCCGCCAGGGCCTCCACCGTCGCCCGGTCGAACAGATCGACCGCGTACTCGACGCTCCCCTCCAGGCCCGACTCGCGCTCGGCGAGGGTGAACGAGAGGTCGAACTTGGCGGTGTCCAGGCGGACCGGCTGGCGGGTCACCTCGACCCCGGGCAGGGCGAGCTCGTCGGAGGGGATGTTCTGGAGCTGGAAGGAGACTTGGAACAGCGGGTGGCGGGCCATGGACCGCTCGGGGTTCAGGACCTCCACCAGCCGCTCGAAGGGCACGTCCTGGTTCGCGTACGCCGCCAGGTCCGTCTCCCGGACCCGCTCCAGCAGCTCCCGGAACGTCGGGTCCCCGGACAGGTCGGTGCGCAGCACCAGCGTGTTGATGAAGAAGCCCACGAGGTCGTCGAGGGCCTCGTCGGTGCGGCCCGCGACGGGCGAGCCGAGCGGGATGTCGGTGCCCGCGCCGAGGCGGTGCAGCAAGGTGGCCAGCGCGGCCTGGACGACCATGAAGAGGCTGATGCCGCTGGTGCGGGCGAGCCGGTCGAGTCCGGCGTGGAGCTCGGCCGGGACGGTGAAGGCGAGGGTGTCGCCGCGGTAGCTCATGTGGGCCGGGCGCGGGCGGTCCGTGGGGAGGGCCAGCTCCTCGGGGAGGCCGGCGAGAGCGCCGCGCCAGTGGTCGACCTGGCGGGCGAGCTCGCTCGCCGGGTCCTGCTCGTCGCCGAGGACCTCGCGCTGCCAGAGGGTGTAGTCCGCGTACTGGACCGGCAGCGGGGTGAACTCCGGTGCCGTTCCGCCCAGTCGGGCGGCGTAGGCGGTGGACAGGTCGCGGGCGAGCGGGGCGAGGGACCAGCCGTCGCCGGCGATGTGGTGGACGACGACGAGCAGCGCGTGGTCGTCGTCGGCGAGGGTGAGCAGGTGGGCGCGGACCGGGATGTCGCGGGTGACGTCGAAGCCGTCGCCCGCCGCCCGTGCGAGCGCGTCGTCCAGGGCTTCGGCGGCGACGGAGGTGCGGTGCAGCAGGGGCCGGGAGGCCGGGTCGGCCGGGTCCAGGACGTGCTGGCGCGGGTGGCCGTCGGTGTCGGGGAAGACGGTGCGCAGGGCCTCGTGGCGGGTGGTGAGGTCGGCGAGCGCGGCTTCGAGCGCGTCCGCGTCGACCGGGCCGCGCAGGCGCAGGGACAGGCCGAGGTTGTAGGTGCCGCTGGGGCCGTCGAAGTGGCCGAGGAACCAGAGCCGGCGCTGGGCGTGGGAGAGGGGGATCTGCGCTGGTCGGGCCTGTGGCAGGACGGCCGCGCGGCCTGCGGCGGCCCCGTCGAGGGTGGCGGCGAGGGCCGCGACGGTCGGGTTCTCGAAGAGGGCGCGGACGGTGAGTTCGGCGTCGGCTTCGGTGCGGATGCGGCTGATGAGGCGGGTGGCGAGGAGGGAGTGGCCGCCGAGGTCGAAGAAGCTGTCGTCGATGGAGACCCGCTCCAGATCGAGGACTTCGGCGAACAGGGTGGCGAGGAGGGTTTCCCGGCGGGTGCGGGGGGCGCGGCCCTCGCTGAGGCCGGCGAAGTCGGGGGCGGGCAGGGCACGCCGGTCGAGCTTGCCGTTGGTGGTGACGGGCAGGGCGTCCAGGACGAGGACGGCGGCGGGCACCATGTAGTCGGGCAGGGTGGCGCCGACGTGCGCGCGCAGTGCCGCCGGGTCGGCGCCGGTCCGGGTGTCGGCGGGGACGACGTAGCCGACGAGGCGCTTGTCGCCGGGGCGGTCCTCGCGGACGAGGACGGCGGCCTGGGCGACGGCGGGGTGGCCGGTGAGGGCGGCCTCGATCTCGCCGGGTTCGATGCGGAAGCCGCGGATCTTGACCTGGTCGTCGGCGCGGCCGAGGTAGTCGAGTTCGCCGTCGGCGGTCCAGCGGGCGAGGTCGCCGGTGCGGTACATGCGGGCGCCCGGCGCGCCGTGGGGGTCGGCGGTGAAGCGTTCGGCGGTCAGGCCGGGGCGGCCCAGGTAACCGCGGGCGAGGCCGTGGCCGGTGAGGTAGAGCTCGCCGGGGACGCCGGGCGGGACGGGGTTGAGGTCGCGGTCCAGGACGTAGACGCGGGTGTTGGTGATGGGGCGGCCGATGGTGGGGGCGCCGGTGTGCGGGCTGAGGGCGCCGCTCATGGTGGCGCAGACCGTGGACTCGGTGGGTCCGTAGGCGTTGACCATCGTGCGGCCGTGCGACCAGCGGGCGACGAGCTCGGCGGAGCAGGCCTCGCCGGCGGTGACGAGGGTCATGCCCTCGGGGAGCCGGGCCTCGCCCATGGCGGCGAGGACGACGGGCGGCAGGGTGGCGTGCGTGACCCGCTGCTCGGCGAGGAGCGTGGCCAGCGGCTCGCCCGCGGCCAGCCGTTCGGCGGGCGCGAGGACCAGGGCCGAGCCGGTCGTCAGGGTGGTGAGCATCTCCCAGACGGAGGCGTCGAAGCTGGGCGAGGAGAATTGCAGCACACGGTGGCCGGGGCCGCCGCCGAACCAGCGCCGGTGGGCGGCGGCCATGCTGGCGACGCCGGTGTGGCTGACGACGACGCCCTTGGGGCGGCCGGTGGAGCCGGAGGTGTAGATGACGTACGCCGCGTCCTCTTGGGTGAGCGGGACGTCCGCGAGGGGTTCGGCGGGCAGCGGGGTCCGGTCCAGCAGAAGCCGTCGGGTGCCGTCGGCGGGCAGGGTGTCCTGGAGGGCGGTGGTGGTGACGACGAGGGCGGGCCGGGCGTCGTCGAGGATGTACGCGATGCGCTCGGCCGGGTACGCCGGGTCGACGGGGACGTAGGCCGCGCCGGCCTTCATCGTGGCGAGGAGGCTGACGAGCGTGTCGACACCGCGGCCCAGGGCGACGGCGACGAGGCGGCCGCGGCCGGCGCCGTGCTCGGTGAGCAGCCGGGCCAGCCGGGCGGCCCGCCCGTCGAGCTCGCGGTAGGTGAGGGTGGTGTCCTCGTGGACGAGAGCGGCCGCGTCGGGGGTGCGGGCGACCTGGGCGGCGAAGAGCTCGGGCGTGGTCGCGGACGGGAGCGGTACGCCGGTGTCGTTCCACTCCTGAAGGACGCGGGCGCGTTCGTCGGCGCCGAGGAGGTCGACGGCTCCGACGGGGAGGGCGGGGTCGGCGGTGACGGCCTCGATCAGGCGCCGGAAGCGCATCCCCAGGCCGGCGGCGGTCTCGTCGTCGAAGAGGTCGCGGGCGAACTCGACGGTGCCCTCGACGCCCGCGGGCCGGCCGTCGTCGGTGAAGCGCTCGCCGAGCCGGAACGACAGGTCGAACTTGGCGGTGTCGGTCTCCAGGTGGCGCACCGTCGCGGTCAGGCCGGGCAGCTCGAGGACGGGCGCGGCGTTGTCCTCCAGGGCGAGGGTGACCTGGACCAGCGGGTGGCGGGCCAGCGAGCGCACCGGGTTGAGGATCTCCACCAGCCGCTCGAAGGGCACGTCCTGGTTCGCGTAGGCGGTGAGGTCGTACTCGCGGACGCGGTCGAGGAGTTGGCGGAAGGTCGGGCTGCCGGAGACGTCGGTGCGCAGCACGAGGGTGTTGACGAAGAAGCCGACCAGGTCGCCGAGGGCCTCGTCGGTGCGGCCGGCGATGACGGTGCCGACGGGGATGTCGTCGCCGGCGCCGAGGCGGTGCAGCAGGGCGGCGAGGGCGGCCTGCGCCACCATGAAGACGCTGGCCTTGCTGTCCCGGGCGAGGGTGAGCAGCCGTTCGTGGACCTCGGGGGCGAGGGCGAAGGCGACCCGGCCGCCCTGGTGGCCTGCGACGGCGGGGCGGGGCCGGTCGGTGGGCAGGGCGAGCTCCTCGGGCAGTCCGCCGAGGGTGTCCTTCCAGTGCGCGATCTGCCGGGCGAGGACGTCTTGCGGGTTGTTCTCGTCGCCGAGGAGGTCCCGCTGCCACAGGGTGTAGTCGGCGTACTGGACGGGGAGCGGCGGGTACTGGGGGGCGCCGCCGCGCAGCCGGGCCGCGTACGCCTGACTGAGGTCGCGGGTGAAGGGGGCCACGGACCAGCCGTCGCCGGCGATGTGGTGGACCACCAGCAACAGGCAGTGGCGTTCGGGGGCGAGGGTGAACAGGTGGGCGCGGACGGGAATCTCGGCGGACAGGTCGAAGCCGCGGGCGGCGGCGCGCACGAGGCCGTCCTCCAGAGCGGCTTCGTCGGCGACCTCGGTGACGAGCAGCTCGGGACGGGCGTCGGCGGGGGCCAGGACGTTCTGGTGGGGGGCGCCGTCGCGGACGGGGAAGACGGTCCGCAGGCTTTCGTGGCGGGCCACGACGTCGCTCAGGGCGGCGCGCAGGGCCTCGGTGTCGGGGCGGCCGGTCAGCTCGACGGTGAGCCCGTCGTTGTAGGCGGCCTGGCCGCTGCCGTTCTCCATCTGGTTGAGGAACCACAGCCGGTTCTGCGCCGCCGACAGCGGCAGCAGCTCGGGCCGCGGGCGTGCGGTGAGCGCGGGCCGGGCGGCCTGGGCGGCGAGGCCCAGGGCCTGGGCGAGGGTGGCGACCGTGGCGTTCTCGAAGACCGTACGCAGGGTCAGCTCGGCCCGCAGCTCCTTGCGGATCCGGCCGACCAGCCGGGTCACCTGGAGGGAACTGCCGCCGAGGAGGAAGAAGTTGTCGTCGACGGAGACGACCTGCTCACCGAGGACCTCGGTGAACAGCCGGCACAGGGTCTCCTCGGCGTCGGTGCGCGGCGCCCGGGAGGCGGTGGCGGGGGCCTCAGTCTTCGGCGCGGACGCGGAGGCGGACGTGGACGCGGAGGCGGGTACGTCGGCGGGTACGTCGGCGGCGAGCGCGCGCGGCGGCAGGGCCGAGGTGTCGAGTTCGAGGGAGCCGACGGTCGCGTCGGGGGCGGCGGCGCCGAGCCGGTGCAGGAAGTCGAGGAAGGTCAGCTGGTAGGCGCGCAGGTCCTCGTCGCCGTACAGGTCGGGGTTGGCGTCGAAGTCGATCTGGAGGCCGGAGGCGGTGCCGCGGTCGTAGACGATGAAGGAGATGTCGTCGGCGGGGCCGATGGACAGGTTGTGGGGGCGCGCGGTGTGGCCGCCGAAGCTCAGGTCGTAGTCGAACATCATGATGTTGACGTGCGGGCCGACCAGGCGGCGGTCGTCGGCGAGCATGCCGAGGTCGCGGCGCAGGTCCTCGAACTGGTAGCGCTGGTGCTTCATGGCGGCGCGCATCTCGCCGGAGACCTGGTGCAGCAGTTCCTCGACGGTGCTGTCCGGACGGACGGCGATGCGCAGCGGCAGCACGTTGGAGACCATGCCGGGGACGCTGCGGGCGTTCTTGCCGAGCCGGGTGGAGACGGGCAGGCCGAGCACGATCTCGGGGGCTCCGGTGAGCCGCTGCAGCCACAGGGCGACGGCGGCGATCAGCGCGGGCGGCCAGGTGACGGCGGCGTCGGAGGCCAAAGTGCGCAGCCGCTCGGTCTCGGTCCGGCCGAGGTAGGCGGTGCGGCGGGCCAGCGAGCGTGCCAGGGCCGGCTGCTCGCCGGAGAGGCTGACGGGCTCGGGGGCTTCCTTGAGCCGGTCGATCCAGTAGGCGCGGTCGGTGCCGAAGCGCTCCGACTCCCGGTAGGCGGCCTTCTCGTCGAGCAGCCGGGCCAGCGGGGCGAAGGGGGTGTCCGGGACGGGCTCGCCGGCCACCAGTGCGGAGTACACGGCCGCGGTGCGCTGGACGACCATGTTGACGGTGAAGCCGTCGACCAGCAGGTGGTGGTAGCGGTGCAGCCACAGGTGCCGGTCTTCGGCGACCTTGAAGAGGGCGAAGAGGAAGAGCTGGTCGTGCTCGGTGTCCAGGGGCGTGGCGAAGTCCTCGGCCATCCAGGCGCGGGCGGCCGTCCACGGGTTCGGGGCGTCGCTGACGTCGACGACGTGCAGCGACCAGTCGAGGTCCGCGGCGGGCACGAGCCGTGCGGCGGGGCCGCCCTCGGCCTCCAGGAAGCGCAGGCGCAGCGTCTCGGCCTCGGTGACGACGCGCCGCAGTGACGCCTCGAAGAGCTCCGCGTCCACCGGCCCGTTGATTTCCAGGAATTCGCCGGTGTTGAAGATTGTGTTCTGCGGATTCAGCTGCTGCGCGTACCAGACACCCGACTGGGCGGCGGTCAGCGGCAGCAGGGGACCCCGAAGATCGGACACAGCCACTCACCCTCAAATGTAATTGATGGAAATCAAGGCAACGGAGCATGTCTAACAGCGGACTTTCGGCCAGGACAACGGTGGTTGCAGAAAGCTGCCACACGGCCCCGGCGGCAGATCAGCCGCGTGCTAGCGTCGGAACATGACCGACATGAAGGCTCCGCAGGGTCTCGTCATCGACCACTACATGCCGGACTGGCATTTCCGGGAGCGGCATTGGGTGAAGGTGAGCGCGCCGCCGGAAGAGGTGCTTCGGGCGGCCCGCGAGATGACGTGGCGCGAGGCGCCTGTGGCCCGCTTCCTCCTCGCGTTCACCCGGAACAAACTGCGACCCGAGGGCCGGGTGCTCGACGACTTCGCGATGGGCGGGGACACCGTACTGGAGCTGGCCGAAGCCGAGTTGGTGTACGGGGGGATCGGTTCGCAGGCCGGCCCGGTGCGCCCGGACCGGCCCATGGCCGAGGTGTTCCGCGACTACGCCGCACCGGGCTGCACCAAGGTGGTCTTCACACTGCACCTCGCCGGTGGAATTCTCTCCACGGAGACCCGGATATGGGCCACTGACGAGGAGACCCGACGCCGTTTCGGACACTACTGGAAGGTGATCCGAATTCCCAGCGGAATGATACGTATCGCTTTGCTTTCCGCCATCAAGCGCCGGGTCGACGTCCGCCCGGCGGGCGAGTCGCGTCAGCCCTGAGCGTCCCGTACGACTTCGATGAATCGGCCCGCCGTCGAGTTGCGGTAGAAGTCCTGGGTGGTCACCTTCGGCAGGCCCTGTTCCCGCATTTCGCGGAGCACCCGGATGACCAGCAGCGAGTTCCCGCCGAGTTCGAAGAAATTGTCCTTCGGTGTGACGTCCGCGTTCAGGGCGTGGCCCCAGAGTTTCAGGATCTGCGCGGTCAGCGGGTCATGGCCGTCGGCGCTGCCGTCCCCGGCCGAAGCGGCGCGCTGTCCGGCGGGGGCCGCGGCCGGGGCCGGCAGGGCCGCCGTGTCCACCTTGCCGTTGATGGTCAACGGGATCGCGGCCACCTCGGTCAGCGACGAGGGGACCATGTAGGCGGGCAGCACCCCCCGCGCGTGGGCCAGTACGTCCGCCGTGGCGGCGGGTCCGCGCAGGGCCACGTACGCGTCGATGCGGGCGGTCGCCGCGTCGCCGGGGGTGTCGTGGTTGAGGATGGTGGCCGCGCCCGCGACGTCGGGGTGGCTGAGCAGCACGTTGCGGATCTCGTCCAGCTCGATGCGGTGGCCGCGGACCTTGACCTGGCTGTCGAGCCGGCCGAGGTGGTCGAGGCTGCCGTCGGGGCGCAGCCGGCCCCGGTCACCGCTGCGGTAGAGGCGGCCGCCGCCGTACGGGTCGGTGACGAAGCGCTCGGCGGTCAGTTCGGGCTGGCCCAGGTAGCGGTCGGCGACTCCGGCGCCGCCCACGCAGATCTCGCCCGCGGCGCCGACCGGCAGCAGCCGGCCGCGCGGGTCGCGGACGGAGAGGGTCCAGCCGGGCAGCGCGCGGCCGACCTTGCGGCCGGCGGCGAGGACGTCGGCCGGGGTCACGGTGTGGGCGGTGACGTGCACGGTGGTCTCGGTGATGCCGAACATGTTCACCAGGCGGCAGTCGGTGGGCGAGTGCCGGGCGAACCAGGGGGCGAGCATCCGTACGTCGAGCGGTTCGCCGCCGAAGACCACCAGGCGCACGGCGAGGCCGGCGGACGTGCGCCGGTCGGCCTCGACGACCTGGGCGAAGGCGGAGGGAGTCTGGTTGAGCACGGTGACGCCCTCGCGGACGAGCAGGCCGTGGAACAGCTCGGTGTCGCGGGTCGTCCAGTAGTCGACGACGACCAGGCGGCCGCCGGTGAGCAGGCAGCCCCAGATCTCCCAGACGGAGAAGTCGAAGGCGCTGGAGTGGAAGAGGGTCCACACGTCGTCGGGGCCGAGCCGGAAGTCCTCGCGGGTCGCCTCGATCAGGGCGGCGACGTTGCGGTGCGGGACCACGACGCCCTTGGGGCGGCCGGTGGAGCCGGAGGTGTAGATGACGTACGCGGGCGCGGAGCCGTCCTCGGGGCGCGGGGCGGCCGTGGGACCGTCGGCGGCCGTGGGCCCGCCAGCGGCCAGGGCGCGCAGCGCGTCGGGGCCGATCACGCGGACGCCCTCGATGGAAGGGAAGCCGTCGCCGTTGGCGACGACCACGGCGGCGCCCGCGTTCAGGGCGGTGTAGCGCAGCCGCTCCTCGGGGTAGCGCAGGTCCATGGGCACGTAGGCGCAGCCGGCCTTGAGGACGCCGAGGAGGGTCACCACCAGGTCGGCGTCGCGTTCGAGGGCGACGCCGACCATGGCGCCGGGGGCCACGCCCAGGGCCCGCAGCCCGGCGGCGGTGCGCTCGGCGCGGGCGTCGAGTTCGGCGTAGCTGAGGCTGGTGCCGCCGGCGGTCAGGGCGGTCGCCCCGGGGCGGGCGCGCACCACGTCGGCGAAGAGTCCGTCCAGGGTGCGCCCGGCGGCCTCGGCGCTGCCGACGGCGGGTGTGACGCCGAGGCGCAGCACCTGCGCGGTCTCCTCGGGCGTGAGCAGCTCGATCGTCTCCAGCGGCCGGTCCGGGGCCTGGGCCAGTTGGTCCGCGACGTGGGCGACGTGGGCGGCGAACCGTTCGGCGACGTGGGGCGCGAGGTCGCCGCGGTCGTGGCGCAGGGTGCCGGTGGCCGTGCCGTCCGGGTGGCGCACGAAGTGCAGCACCGCCGGCAGTACGGGGGCCAGGTGCGGCAGGCGCCGCTGTCCTGGTCGGCCGTCCTCGACCAGGACGCCGATGCCGGCGAGGGTCAGCGGGGCGCCGTCGTAGGTCTCCCAGCGGGCCTGGAGCGCGGCGGCGTCCAGCGTCTCGTCGAGGGCCTCGCCCGCGCCGTACCGGGCCAGGACCAGCGCGGTCGCGGCGGCGAGCAGGGCGGGGTCGGCGGGCAGGCGCTCCGGCAGCGGGACGGGCACCTCGGCGGTGCGCCCCACCTCGGCCGCGTCGCCCAGACCCCATTCGAGGGCGGGCCGGTCGCCGGCCGGGAGCCCGGCGGCGGCGCCGTCCCGCCCGAAGGTCAGTGAGGTCCCGTCGAGGGTGAGGCCGTGGCGTGCCACCAGCACCAGGTCGCCGTCGCCGTCGCGGTAGCGCAGCAGTACGGCGCGCAGCGGCAGTCCGGCGCCGCGCAGCGGGCGCTCGGCCTCCCGCCGGGCCCGGGCCGCGGCGGCGGGGTGGGCGGCGTCCAGGGAGAGCTGCTCCTCCCACAGGCGCAGGTCGGCCAGTTCGGGCCAGGCCGGTGCGGCTCCGGCGCGCAGGCGCCGCTCCAGCTCCGCGGCATCGACCGGGCCCGGCATCCGGACCACCAGGCTGTGGCAGGACGCGGCCTGACTTCTCGACATGGTCGGACTCCTGACGTACGAGGGGGAGAGGAGGGTCAGCGGGCGCTGAAGCCGCCGTCGACGGTGAGGGTGGTCCCGGTGACCTGCCGGGAGTCGTCCCCGGCGAGCCAGAGGGCGGCGCCGGCGATGTCCTGGGGTTCGATGAGGGCGTTCATCGGCTGGGACTGGACGAATATCTCCTCGTGCTCGTCGACGGCGACGTCGAGCGAGCGGGCGATCTCGGCCAGCATCCGGCCCTCGTGCAGCGGGTCGTCGCGCACCGATCCGGGGCACAGGGCGTTGACCCGGACCCGGAAGGGCGCGTAGTCGAGGGCGGCGGCCTTGGTCAGCCCGATCAGGCCGTGCTTGGCGGCGACGTAACCGGCGAAGTGGCGGTAGCCGACGAGTCCGGCGGTGGAGGCGACGTTGACGACGCTGCCGGAGCGCTGTTCGACCATGGCGGGGACGAGGGCCTTCATCATGCGCCAGGCGCCGGTGAGGTCGATGCCGACCATCAGCTCCCACTCGTCCTCGGCGATCTCGTGTACGGCCTTGCCCGACGGCGCGGCGATGCCGGCGTTGTTGAGCAGGACGTCCACGGTGCCGAAGCGGTCCAGCGCCTGTTCGGCGACGGCGTCCACGGCGCGCGGGTCGCGGACGTCCGCGACGGCGGTGTGCACGGCGGCGCCGTGCGCCCGGCAGAGCTGCGCGGTGTGCTCCAGCTGGCTCCCGGAGCCCAGCGGGTACGGCACTCCGGCCAGGTCCCCCGCGACGTCGACCAGGACGAGGTCGGCTCCTTCCGCGGCGAAGCGGACGGCGCAGGAGCGGCCGAGGCCGCGGGCCGCGCCGGTCACCACTGCCGTCTTGCGCCCGAGGCGGGCGGAGGCGGCGGTCATGACCGCAGGTCCGCGGCGACGGCTTCGAGCAGCGGCAGCGGCGACTCGGTGAGGTACATGTGGCCGCCCCGCGGTTCGACGAGCCGGAAGGCGGCGGTGGTGGCCCGGCGCCACTCCTCGGCCTGCTCCCGGGTCACCAGGTGGTCGTCCGTGGCGCGCAGCGAGGTGACGGGGGTGCGCAGCGGCGCGTCGGAGACGGGCTTGTAGTTCTCGTGCATCTCCACGTCCGCCCGCAGGATCGGCAGCAGCAGCTCCCGCATGTCGGGGTCGGCCAGCGCGTCGTGCTCGTAGCCGGCGAACTCCTGCACCCGGGCGAGGAAGCCGTCGTCGTCCAGGCCCGTCGCGCGGCGGGTCCGGCCGGTCCAGGGGCCGGGCGAGCCGCTGACGAAGAGGTGGGTGAACTCGACGGCCGGGTCCTGCTCCAGGCGGCGGGCGACCTCGTAGGCGAGCACCGCGCCCAGGCTGTGGCCGAAGAGCGCGACGGGCCCGTCACCGGCCAGTTCGGCGACGCGCGGGGCGAGGGCGTCGGCCGCGTCGTGGGCGTCGTGGAACGGCTCGTCGAGGAAGAGCTCCTCGCGGCCGGGCAACTGGACCGGCACGATGCGCGGCGCGTCGGCGGGGAGGTCTTTCCAGGCGCGGTAGAAACCGGCGCCGCCCCCCGCGAAGGGAAGGCACACCAGGGAGTGGGTCATGAGCGGCATCGCTTTCTGGGAAGCTGCGTGAGAGCCACGCTTTCATCGGCTCCGGACATGGGCAACGGGCGTTGCAGATTGCTGCCAACGCCCGTTGCCCGCCGCCCGGCGGGGGATGGTCAGGCGGCGTTCATGGCGTCGGCCAGGGACTTCGGGCGCATGTCCGTCCAGCTCTCGTTGATGTGGTCGAGGCAGGCCTGGCGGCTGTCCTCGCCGTGCGCCACGGTCCAGCCGACCGGGACCTCGGCGAAGGCGGGCCAGAGGGAGTGCTGGTTCTCCTCGTTGACGAGGACCAGGTAGCGGGCGTCGTCGTTCTCGAACGGGTTCGTGGCCATGGCCGGTTCTTCCTTCGGTGGGTGTACGGGTATCGGAGGGGTCAGGCGGCGCGGGCGTTCAGCTGCTCGACGAAGGCGGACAGCCGGTCGACGCCCCAGAACTTGTCGAATCCGCTGATGAAGAAGGGGACGCCGAAGACCCCGTCGCGGTGCAGGGAGTTCAGCGCGGTGATGCCGAGCTCGCGGATCGCGGGGTCCTCGTGGGCCAGGGCGAGCACCTGCGGGTCCAGGCCCAGGGTCCTGGCGATGCGGCGCATGGTGTCCGGGTCGGAGATGTCCTCGCCGAGCTCCCAGCGGGCGCGGTAGGTCTCGGCGATGAACTCGGGTCCGGCGCCGAGCCGGTCGGCCGCGAGGTAGGCCAGGTGGGAGACCTCCCAGCGCGGGGCGGGATCCACCGGCCACACCATGTCCAGGCCGCGGGCCCGGGCGAGGCGGCGGACGTCCTGGAGGATGTAGAGGTGTTTCTCCTTGGACATCGGGACGTACGGCAGCGTGATGTTGCTGCGCTCCAGTTCGTCCAGGGCCGGCTCGTCCGGCTCCCAGAACGGCAGCCAGTCGATCCGGCCGGCCACGTCCGGGTGCCGGTCCACCAGGTCCCGGTAGGCCATCCAGGAGTAGGGGCTGCGGAAGGAGAAGTACCAGCGTGGTCCGCGTCGTGCCATCACGCCTCCAACGGTTTCGTGCGGGTGTTCAAGACGGTCTCGGTCGTGCGTGGTGGGTCAGATGGTGATGCCGCCGTCGATCTGCAGGACGGCGCCGGTGACGTAGGCGGCCCGGTCCGAGACGAGGTAGGCGACCAGGTCGGCGACCTCCTCCGCGGTGCCCATGCGGCCCAGCGGGATGGAGGTGAGTGCCTCCTTGCGGGCCTTGTCGTTCATCTCGGCGACCATGTCGGTCTCGATGAAGCCCGGGGCGACCGCGTTGACGCGGATGCCGGCGCGGCCGCTCTCCTTGGCCAGCGCGCGGGAGAAGCCGATGATCCCCGCCTTGGAGGCGGAGTAGTTGGTCTGGGTGCGGTGGCCGTAGACCCCGGCGACCGAGGAGATGTTGACGATGGCGCCGCCACGGCGCTTCATCATGCCGAAGACCACGGCGCGGCAGACGTGGTAGACGCCGTCCAGGTTGGTGTCGATGACCTGGCGCCACTGCTCGTCGTCCATGAGGACGAGCGGGTTGTCCCGGGTGATGCCGGCCGCGGTGACCGCCGCGTCGACCGGGCCGAGCCCGTCCTCGGTGGCCTCGATCCAGGCCCGTACGGCGTCGCCGTCGGCGACGTCGGCACGGGTGCCGACCACGCGTACGCCCAACTCCTGGCCGGTCTTCTCCAGGCTGCGCGCGGCGTCCTCGTCCGAGCGGTAGCAGAAGGCGACGTCGAAGCCGTCGCGGGCCAGCGCGCGGACCGTGGCGCGGCCGATGCCGCGCGAGCCGCCGCTGACGAGAGCCACCCGGCTCGTGCTGTCCGACATGATCTGTCTCCTCAGACGCTTGCCGGGCGCAGGGCCGCGGCGGGGCGGAAGGCCATGACGATGCGGCCCACGGTCATGACCGTCTCGCCGGCCGAGCGGGTCTCGCCCTCGAACAGCAGGGTGTCGTCGACCTTGCGGTCGAGGCGCACCCGGTGCTCCAGGACCTCTCCGGGCAGCACCGGCCGGTGGAACTCGACGCCGGTCATGCCGCCGAAGAGCATCACCTGCCCGTCGAGGACGTCCGGGTTGGGGTCGTCCCAGGTGGCGAGGGCTCCCGCGGACTGGCACCAGGACTCCACGAGCAGCGTCGCCGGGTAGGCGAAGTCCTCGTCGGGGGTGTCCGCGCCGAACCGCTCGTACCAGGGCTCGTTGCAGGTGACCGCCTTGAGGGCGATCAGCCGCTCGCCGGGGACGACGTCGACGACGCGGTCCACCAGCAGCATCGGGAAGCGGTGCGGCAGCCGGGCTCGGATGTCGCGCTGGCCGATCATGCCGCCGCCTCCCGGCCGGTCGCGGGCAGGGCGTAGCGCAGCCGGACGGCGGCGGCGGGGCCGCGGCCGGTGGTCAGCTTGGCCCGGCACTGCCAGTCGCCGGCCGCGGTCGGCTTCCACTCCATGGCGATGTCCACCCGGTCCCCGGGGAAGACGGGCCCGGTGAAGCGGGTGGACTCCACGGCGGCGAGCGACGCGCCCTTGGCCTCGGCGGGCAGGGTGGCCTGGGCGCCCTGGCAGGCGCACTCCACCAGGCAGACCCCGGGGAAGATCGGGAAGCCCGGGTAGTGGCCGGGCAGCACGGTCTCGGTGTCGGCCACCGTGAAGCGGGCCGCGAGGCTCGGCCCGCCGTCGGCCGGCAGCACGTCGACCGCGCCGCGAAGTGGGCTCGCGGCGGGCATCAGGCGGCCTGCGCGGCGTCGAGCCTGCCGAGCAGGACGTCGTAGGCGCCCTGCAAGGTGGCGATCTGCTTGAGGTCGGACTCCGGCAGCTTGACGGCGTACTTCTTCTCCAGCACGACGACGATCTCCAGCGCCATCAGCGAGTCGACCTCCAGGTCGTCGACGAAGCGCGCGTGGTCGGTCACCTCGGCGATGTCGACGTCCAGCACCTGCGCCACGATGGCGCGCAGTTCTTCCTTCTCCAGCACGGGTTCGGGTCCTTTCGGGAGGGCGGGCTCAGCGCAGGCCGAGCAGGGCGCAGCCGACGGTGCCGGTGCGGTCCACGGAGGTGATGACGCCGATCCGGCCGGCCGTTTCGGCGGGACGGTCCTCGGCGTACGAGAGCAGGGCGGCGGCCTGGAAGGCGGCCGCGGCGGCGCCGGTGTCGCCGATCAGGCCGCTCGGCGTCAGGTCGGCGGGCCCGGGCTCGCCGAACACCTCCCGTACCGCGTCGGCTTCGCCGCGGCCCTCGCGGCCGGGGGCCCCGGACCGGGCGACGGCGGCGACCTGGCCGGGTTCGACGCCGGCCCGGCGCAGCGCCGAGCGCAGGCAGGAGACGAGGGCGGGGCGGGTGTCGCCGTCGAGGACGACGCCGAGTTCCACCGCGAGGAGTTCGGCGAGCACGGGCTGGCCGGGGTCCTCGGGGGTGTGCGGTTCGACGAGCAGCATGGCGCAGCCCTCGCCGAGCGCGGGGGCGTCCTCGGTGCCCGGGTCCGCGCTGTGGTGCTCCAGCCAGGCGCGGGCCTGGGAGAACTCCTCGGCGGCGCCGCACAGGACGGTGCGGGCCCGGCCCGCACCGAGCAGCCGGCGCGAGTAGTTGAGGGCGTGCAGGCCGGCGGTGCGGCCGCCCGCGATGGTGGCGTTGGGGCCCTTGAGCTGGTACCAGATGGCGCTCTGGCCGGCCGCGCAGTTCATGACGGTGTTGGGGAACCGCGCCGGGTCGACGAAGAAGGGCTGCTCGCCGGTGAGGGAGTCGCGGGTGAAGTCCATCATGGACTGGGCGCTGCCCGTGGTGGTGCCGAGCGCGAACGCCGCGCCCTCGCCGGTGCCGACGGCGCGGTTGCGCTCGGCGTCGTCCAGGAGGGATCCGACGGCGGTGACCGCGAGGCCGGTGACCCGGTCCATCGAGCGGGTGCCCTTCTTGCCGAGCACCTCCCGGATGCCGAACGCGGGCACGACACAGCCCACGCCGTCCGGAACGGTGCCGTGCTCGGGGCCGAGTTCGGTGACGGTGGCGCGCCGTTCCCGCAGTCCCTCGGTGAACGCGGCCCTGCCGATGCCGTACGGCGACACGGCCGACCAAGCGGTGATCACCGGACGTCCGGCGCCCGTGGTGAGGGTGGTCATGACCGTCACCTGTTCCTTTCCGTTGTCGGATGTACGTGACGAACGCGGCGCAGCGGCGCCGGGTTCAGAGGAAGAGGACCATCCGGTAGTCGGTCCACCGCTCGGCCGTCTCTCCCGGGCGGGTGAGTCCGATGCCCTCGATCAGCGGGTGGGCCGAGCCGAGGGCCTCGATGTCGGGTTCCTCCACCCAGACCCGGACGCCCACGCCGAGCAGGGTGCGCAGCCCCTCGCGGGGGTCGCTGAGGGTCTCCACCGTGCGGTTGCCGATGCGCAGGGCGGGCACGGGGCCCGCGTCCACGGCGTAGGACACGGCCGAGCCGCGCAGCAGGATGTCGAGGCCGCCGAGCTGCCGGTGCAGTTCGGTGGCCAGGTAGAGCTCGTCGAAGAACTGCTTCTCGAGCGCGCCGCGGTAGCCGCGCTCCACGATGGCCAGCACCCGGTCGTCCATCAGAGCACCCCCAGGTGCAGGGTCTTGTCGGCGGCCGCGACGTTGGCCGCGTATCCGGCCGGCGGCCGGAGCACCACCTGGGGCAGGTGCTCCGCCGCACCCCGGTCGTCGCTGCAGAACCGGCATCCGTACCAGTACAGCCGGTCCGGGTACGCGGCGAGCAGTTCCTCGGCCAGCGCGGCCGTGGAGGGGTAGTCCCGGTTCCAGTCCGCCATGTTGCGCGGCTTGTCGGGTCCGAGGACGCGCTGGGTGAGCAGGGTGGCGTAGCCGCACGTCCACACCTGTACGGTGGCGCCGCGCTCCAGAAGGGCCTGGGTCAGCCGCAGGGCGCTGGTGACCTGGTCCGACGCGTGGGGGGCACCCATCAGGGTGATGAGCACGTCAGTGTGCGGAATCTTCCTGGCCATCTAGTGCCACACCACCCGGACGGCCGGATCGAGGATCCAGCCCGCCACCACGTCCATGCCGACGACCGACAGTTCGGGGCGCAGGTCCGCCGTGTCGAGGCCGTGCTGGGCCAGCGAGAAACTGTCCGCGGCCAGCACCCCGCCCTCCTTCTGGAACCGGTCCAGGTCGCTGTCGCTGCCGGGGACGGCGAGCACGACCCCGTCCTGGACCAGGAAGAGGAGCGCCGACTGTCCGGTGAGCACCTGCGTGACGGCGTCGCGCCGGAAACCGGCGTCCCGCGTCACGCGGCCCTGGCTCTCGATGAGCAGCAGCCGGGGGGTGCCGCTGTCCCAGATCTCGCTCACGCCTGCGGCGCTCCGCTGATCGCGTCGACGACGCGCTGGTCGAAGTTGACCAGGCTCCAGTCGCGGCGGTTCTCGATGACGGCGTAGCCGTGGACGATCCGGCCGGTGGCGGTCTTGACGAGCTTGCCGTCGCGCAGCACGTAGAAGTCCATGCGCGAGGTGTAGGTGAAGTCCTTGAAGACCTCCTCGACGGTGTAGACCGTGTAGAGGTCCTCCTCCATCAGCGCCTCGTCGAGGATGCGGATGTCGGAGCGGGGCACGACCGGGATCCAGCGGCGGTCGTCGAGCAGCGTCTTGATGGAGATGCCGCGGTCGGCGACGAAGCGGTCCTTGCCCTCCTCCATCAGGCGCAGGTAGCCCGACATCTGGATGCGCTCGGTGAAGTGGCAGTACGGGTACGGGATGTTCCACTTCCAGGCGTACGCGTTCTGCCCGGCGGTCAGCGAGGCGAGGATCTCCTCCTCGGCCGGGGCGGCGCTGCCAGGCTCGCGCTCCAGGTCGTCGCCGAGGGTGGCGACGGCGAAGCGGGCGAGCTGCTCCGGGACCTCGCCGGCGGCCTCCAGGTAGGTGTCGACGCGCAGCGAGACGCGGACCTTGGAGGTGACGGCCTTGAGGGTCTCGCCGCCGCGCTCGAACCGGATGGTGACCTTGAAGCCGATGGTCCCGTCCTCGTCCTTCGTCCAGGGCACGACCTCCGCCTCGGCGACGTCGTCCATGTGGAAGGCGTGCAGGATGCGGGAGTCGATGGAGACCAGGTCCAGGCCCAGGCCGTGCTCCTCGTACAGGGCGCGGGCGGCGAGCCCGGACTGCCGGAAGTGGTCCAGGACGGCTTCCTCGACGAGGTAGTTGACGTGCTTGAAGCCGATCCAGGTGCAGATGTTGGACCCCTCGTAGCGGGGGCGCACCAGGGTGGTGGTGTTGGTGGTCAGCAGCGCCTTGACGGCGGTGTCCGTGACGAGGGTCATCGCTGGAGCTCCAGGGCGTTGGGAAGGGCCATCCCGCGCTGCGGGGCGGGGCCCAGGGTCGTGTGGACGAAGCCGCTCACCACGGCGGCGAAGTCGCCGGCCGCGTCGAGCATGGGGAAGTGCCCGCTGCCGGGCATGACGTGCGACACCGCGTCGGGGAGGGCCCCGGCGAGCGCCACGCCCTCCTCCGGGCGGGCGGCGAAGTCGCTCTCGCCGACGACCACCAGGGTGGGGACCGTGATCCGGCCCGTTTCCAGGGTGGGCGTGCGCAGGTACAGGTCGAAGAAGCGGAACCAGCCGTACGGGCCGACCCGGTCGCGGACCCGTTCGCCCATGGCCTGCTGGATGTCGGCCGGAACCCGGCCGCCCGAGTGGGCCCGGATCCCTTCCTCCATGATCAGGTGGAAGTCGTTGAGGTAGTAGCTGATGGTGTTCCAGTCGAACTGGTCGGCCCGGCCCCGGTAGAAGGGCGACACCAGGACCAGGGCCCGGATGCCGAACTGGCGCAGGGCGTCGACACCGCCGCGCATCTTCTGGTCGAGCAGGTCGAGCAGCACGTTGGCCGCCATGGAGTGGGCGACCACCACCTCGGCCCCGCCCGGCACCGCCTCCAGCGCCTTGGCGAGCCAGCCCCGCAGGTTGGGCTGCTCGTTCCACTCGGCGATGGTCTCGGTGCGCCACGGCAGCCGCGCGGTCCACAGCTGGTAGTTCTGCGGCAGCTCCGGGAGCGTGCGCTCCCAGACGGTGTCGTTGGCGGCGAGACCGTGCAGCAGCAGGACGCGCGGACCCGTGCCCTCGGTGCGCCGTTCGACGGCGACCGGACGCAGGTCGATGTGGGTGTTCATGAAGGGTTCCTCCCGGCCGCTCACGCCGCTTCGGGCGCGAACAGCAGCAGATCGGCGCGTGCGTCGTCGGTGGAGGTACCGGTCACGGCCTGTACGGGTCCGCGCTCGCCGGCGTCGAACCAGCCGACGGCGGCGGCGACCTGGAGCAGACCGGACGCCCCGGAGGCCGTGCCGAAGTGCGCGGGCAGCGCCCAGCGGCGCCCGCGCGGGCCCGGCTCGCCCGCGCCCCGGTGGTAGGGGCCGAGCACGGCCCGTACGGTCGCGGCGCGCTCGGCGGCCGCGGCCCGGGACTCGACCACGAGGGCCGCGCCGCCGTCGACCGCGCGGCCGCCGCCGAGCAGGCGGCGCACCACCTCGTTGTCGGGCTCGACGCCGAGCACCAGGACCCGCTCGGCCCGGCCCGCCGTGATGACGGTGGCCGCCCAGTGGACGGCGTCCAGGCCCGAGGTCTCGCCGTTGCAGACCATCAGGTTGGGGCCGCGCAGCCCGTAGCGGATGGCCGCCGAGGAGGCGATGACGTTGCTGGAGGCGTTGGGCAGGTCCATCGGGCTGGTCGCCGTGACGGTCTCCTCCCGGATGGTGTCCAGGGCCCGGGCGACGGTGTCCAGGTTGCCGAAGTTGGAGCTGGCGACCACGCCGACGCTCGCGGCGGGCACCGTGAGCCCGTCCTTCTCCTCGCCGAGCAGGCCTGCGTCGCGCAGCGCGGCGGCGGTCAGCGCGTAGCCGAGCTGGGTGGCCCGGTCCTTGTAGCGCAGGCCCTTCTTCCCGACGTGGGCGGCCGGGTCGACGGGTGCGCCGCCCTCGGCCGGTCCGTCGGCCAGGGCCCGCGCGCTGTCGGTGCCGGGCAGCAGTACGGCGGCTCCGGTGACGACCACGCTGGTGTCGGTGCTCCGGGCGGTCTGTGTCGTCATCGGGATCCCTCCACCATGGCAACGGCGTTGATGCCGCCGAATCCGAAGGCATTGAGCTGCGCCACCTTCAGCGGCCGGCCGGTCGCGGCCTGCCCCGTGACGAAGCGGAACGGCGCGGCCTCCTCGACCGGTTCGTCCAGGCCCACGGTCGGCGGCACCCGCCCTTCGTTCAGGGCCTGTACGCCCATGATCAGGTTGATCAGGCCGGACGCACCGGAGGTGTGCCCGGTCATGGACTTGACGGCCGTCATCAGCGGGCCGGAGGCGTCCTCGCCGAGCACGTCGGCCAGCGCTGCGGCCTCCGCCTCGTCGTTGAGCAGGGTGCCGGTGCCGTGCAGCATCACCAGGTCGATGTCGGACGGCTTGACGCCGGCCATCCGGTGGGCGGCGCGCATGGCCTCGGCTATGCCCTGCGGAGAGGGCGCGGTGACGTGGAAGGCGTCGCAGTTGACGGCGACGCCGCGCAGCCGGCCGTGGACCTGGGGCGCGCCGTCGTCGCTGCGGCGCAGCACGATCGCGGCCGCGCCGTCGCCCATCAGGACGCCCGTACGGTTGCGGTCGAAGGGGCGCACCCGGTCGGGCGGCGTCGGGTGGACGCGCTCCAGCAGCCCGTACATGGACTCGGTCAGCACGTCGACACCGGCGACGATGACGGTGTCGGGCGCGTCCTCGCCCTCCTGGCTCAGCAGGTCGGAGCCGAGGGCGAGCGCGTACAGCGAGGCCGAGCAGGCGTTGGAGAAGGTGTGCGTGACATCGGCGTTGAAGCGCTCGCGCAGGCCGGTGCCGAAGTGCAGCCCGGAGTCGGCGAACGGGGAACCGTCGCGCCACCACAGCTCGAAGGAGCGCAGTTCGCGCAGGCCGGTGCCGACCAGGATGGGGATCCCGCTGAGGTCCTCGCCGAGCCCGGCGTCGGCGGCGGCCTGGGCGATCGCCTCGTGCAGCAGGCGGCTGGCGCGGGCCGGGACGTCCTCGCCGACGGCTGGTCGGTCGTCGACCTCGTAGGCGTGCTGGGCACGGAACCGGGTGCGGTCGAAGCCGCGCAGCTCGGCGCGTCCGCTGACGCCCCGGCACAGGTTCTCGAAGAGTTCACCGACACCGGAGCCGGTGGCGGCGACGACGCCCATCCCGATGATGGGACGGCTCATCATGACGCCTCCTTGATCGCGTCGTACCGGCCGAGCAGGACCGCCGCGTTGTTGCCTCCGAAGGCGAGACCGTTGTTCTGGACGATCCGCAGGTCGGCCTCGACGGCCTGGTTCGGCACGCAGTCGACATCGCACTCGGGGTCGGTGGTGACATGGTTGATGGTGGGGGGGATGAAGCGGTTCTGGATGGCCAGGGCGCAGCCGATCGCGCCGAGGGCGCTGGCGGCGCCCATGCTGTGGCCGAGCATCGACTTCATGGAGACGGTGCGGGGAGGCGTGTCTCCGAAGACCTGGCGGATGGCGCCCGCCTCGGTGATGTCGTTGGCCTTGGTGCCCGTGCCGTGCGCCGAGATGAGGTCCACCTCGTGCGGTTTCACGCCCGCGTTGTCCAGGGCGAGCCGCATCAGTTCGGCGACGCTGTCGCGGTCGGGCGCGACCTGGTGGTGGGCGTCGCAGTTGAGCCCGTAGCCGAGGACCTCGGCGTAGATGGTGGCGCCGCGTTCCAGGGCGGAGTCCAGGCGCTCCAGGACCAGTACGCCCGCGCCCTCTCCGGTGAGGATGCCCTTGCGGTCGATGTCGAAGGGCTGGCACCGGTCGGGGGCGATGGTGCCCAGCCGGTAGAAGCCCGTGAAGGTCTTGCGGCACATCGCGTCCGCGCCGCCGCAGAAGGCGAACTCGGCCTCGCCCGAGCTGACGGCGTCGAAGCCGTAGCCGATGGCGTAGTTGCCCGCCGAGCAGGCGGTCGGGATGGTGAGCGCCTCCACGTCGGTCAGGCCCAGTTCCTGGGCGATGGCGACCGACAGCCGCCCGGCCGGCACGCGCCGGGCGGCCGTGGGGTCGAAGGTGCCCACTCCTTCGGCGAGCTCCCCCGCGACCAGCTGGTCGAGGTCGTAGCTCTCGCCGTCCGTGGTGCCGATGGAGATCAGCCCGCGCCGGGTGCGCAGCTGCGTCAGATCGAGTCCCGAGTCCTCCAGGGCCATCCGGGCGGCCGCCGCCGAGAACTGCGCGGCCCTGCCGAGCTGTTCCACGTCAAGCGTGCTGATCCAGTCCCGCGGGTCGAAATCCGTGATCTCGCACCCGTTCGCGTGGGCGAAGCCCTCTGTGTCAAACACGGTGATGGGCCGGGCACCGCTGCGGCCCTCGCGGAGTCCCTGGAGGAACTCCTTCGCGCCGAGTCCTATGCTGGACACCACTCCCAGTCCGGTGAGAACCACCCGGTGCCGCTCCGGCCGGATCCGGCCGGTGCCACGCTCTGCCGCCGTCATGGCAACCTCCCAACCGCCGCAGCGGGATCGACTACCAGTTGGCCGGCTCCGACACGACCTCGTAGACGCCCTTGAGGTTCACCATGCGGGGCAGCTCGCTCTGGTTGATGACGATGCCGAACTCCTTCTCCAGGGCGGCCAGGATCTCGATGGCGCGGAGCGAGTCGGCGTCGTGGTCCTCCTTGAAAAGGCTGACCTCGGTGACCTCGTCCTCCTCGATCTCGAGAATGTCGCAGACGATTTCCTTGATGGTTTCGAGACGCTCGTCGCGCGTAGCAGTCGTCACGCTTTTTCTCCTTCTCGGATGTGCCTGCGCATTCGCGCGGCACAGTTACTCGCACTGGAATGGTGCGGTGGCGGGTTCTTTTCTCACAACGACGGGTGCAACAACCTGCCATCGCCGCCGCTGAATTCAGGATCCGGCGTATTCCGCCGGGTGGAGCTCCCCCGGAACCCGCAGCAACGCCTCGGCGAGGGAGGCGGCCGCGTCCGCCGCCGAGGAGCCCAGCAGCCGGTCGGGAGTCGTGGGCATGCGGGCCGCCCGGCCGGTCAGCACGAGGGCCGCGGCCGACGGCCCGGCCCCGGAGCGGACGGGCACGGCGTAGGAGATGGCGCCGGGCGCCATGGGGTCGGGTCCGTACGCCCAGCCCCGGCGCCGTACGCCGGAAAGGTGCACGGCGGAGAAGCGGGCGCGCAGCAGCGCCTTGTACAGCTCCTCGGGCTCCTCCCATGCGTACAGCACCTGCGCGGCGGGCCCGGCGGAGGCCGGGCGGGCGGCGCCGACGGGAGCCGCGTCGGCCACCGCCGTGCCGTCCACGGAGGAGGCGACGCAGACCTGCAGGCCGCCGCGCCGGCGGTAGAGCCGGGCGTCCAGTCCGGTGTCGGCGTGCAGTTCGGCCAGCACCGGGCCGGCGGCCGCCGCGAGGCGGTCGTGGCGGGCCTCGACGGCGAGCGTGCCGAGCCGCGGGCCGAGCACGAAGCGGCCCCTCAGATCGCGGGTGAGCAGGCCGAGCCGGTCCATGGCGATCGCGATCCGGTAGGTGGTGGGGCGCGAGAGACCGCTGTGCGCGACCAGCTCGACCAGGGTGGCCGGCCCCTTCTCCACGATCTCCAGCAGGACGGACGCCTTGTCCAGCACGCCCACCCCGCACATCGGCCTGGGCCTTGCCGCGGTGCTCACCGCTGCGCCACCAGCCGTGCGCGGATGTCCCCGATGAGCGCCGCCCGCTGGTCCACCAGGTAGAAGTGGCCGCCGGGCAGCACCTTCAGCTCGAATCCGCGCGGGGCGAGTCCGGACCACGCGGCGACCTCGTGGGGCGCGACGTCCGGGTCGCCGTCGCCGACGTAGCCGACGACCGGGCAGGGCAGGGCGGTGCCGGGCCGCGCGGTGTAGCGGGCGACGGCGGTGAAGTCGCCGCGGATCGCGGGCAGCACCAGCTCGCGCAGGGCCGGGTCGTCGAGGAGGGCGGAGTCGGTGCCGCCCATCCGCCTGATCTCGGCGACGAGCTCGTCGTCGGTGCCGAAGGCGGCGGTGCGCGGGGTGAGCAGGTGCGGGGCCTTGCGGCAGGAGACCATGAGCAGGGCGGGCGCGGCCTCGTACCGCTCCGCGAGGCGCAGGGTGATCTCGTACCCGAGGGTGGCGCCCATGCTGTGGCCGAAGATCGCCAGCGGGGCGTCCAGGTAGGGCGGGAGTTCGTCGGCGATGGCGGCGGCGAGCCGCTCCAGCTCCGTCCAGGGTTCCTCGGCGATGCGCTCCTGACGGCCTGGGTAGCGTACGGCGAGCACCTCGACGTCGTCGCCGAAGGCGTGTCCCCAGTCGTGGTAGAAGCTGGCGGAGCCGCCGGCGTGCGGCAGGCAGAGCAGCCGCATCCGGGGCGCGGCCCCGGTGGCGAATCTGCGCAGCCATCTGCTCTCGGTGCCAAGTGGCATGGTGCGTGGTCTCCTTGTGGGCGTGGCGGGCGGTGGTCAGGCCGCGGCGGCCGGGCTGTCCAGGGACACCACCTCGGTGCCCGGGGCGATCCGGCGGATCAGCCCGGCCAGGGTGCGTCCGGGGCCGAGCTCGACCAGGCGGCGGCAGCCGAGCGGGCCGACGAGGGTGCGCACGCTGGGCTCCCACAGCACCGGCGAGGTGAGCTGGCGGGTGGCGAGGCCGGGCCAGTCGGCCCCGCCGCCGTACGCCTCGGCGTCGGCGTTGGCCACGACCGGCAGGTGCGCGGGGGCGAACGGGGTGTGTTCAAGGGCGGTCCGCAGGCTGTCGGCCGCCGCGGCCATGTAGGGGCTGTGGAAGGCGCCGCCCACCGTGAGGCGGATCATCTTGGCGCCGATCGAGGGGGCTTCGGCCTCGATGCGGTCGATGCCCTCGGCGGATCCGGAGACCACCGTCTGGCCGGGCGCGTTGACGTTGGCGACCCATACGTCGGGGCCCTCGGCGCGGACGCGGCTGGCGAGTGCGGCGACCTCGTCGAGCGGGGCGGCGACCAGGACGCCCATGGTGCCCGGCCGCTCCTCGGCGGCGTGCCGCATGGCCCGGCCGCGGACGGCGACCAGCGCGGCCGCGGCCCCGACGGTCAGCGCGCCGGCGGCGGTCAGGGCCGCGTACTCCCCGAGGCTGTGGCCGGCGCAGGCGGCCACCGGGCCGCCGAGCGCGTCCCGGCGGACCGCCTCGGCGTGGGCGACGACGGCGACGGTGAACACGGCGAGCTGGGCCAGGTCGGTGCGCCGCAGCCGGGCGTCGGACGTGTGCAGCAGCAGGCGCGGGAGGTCTTCCCCGGTGACGTCGGATATCTCCTCGGTGATTTTCCACGAAGGGGTGTCCCGCCAGGGCTCGCCCATTCCCTCCCGCTGCGTTCCCTGCCCTGGAAACACCAGACCGGTCTGCCTCTGATCCATGGATCCGCCTTCCGCACCGAATTCACCGGGTGCCCGGGGATCCGCCGTCGCGCGTTTCCCGCGACGTACGGATCCCCGCGCGCCGGTGGCATGCAGGTCGGGGGTGTCTCCATGCCACCGGGAAGGAGTTCGAGAGCTCGCCGGAGCCCGAATCCCTTTCCTGGCGCCATACAACGGGGGGCACCCGGCGGGCGGCAACAGGGGTTTCAGGAAGCTGCCAGCGGACCTCGCGCGGGCGGCGCCACGGCAGGAGACGGCACGGAAGGTGTCTGCATGTCAGGTGACGGTACGGCCCCGGGAAGGGGTCAGGCCCGGGGGCCGGCGCCGGGCGGCCCCGCCGCTGGCAGGAGTCCGAGCTCGGCGGCCCGCACTCCCGCCTGGAAGCGGGACTGGGCGCCGAGCAGCGCCATGATCTCCGCGACATGGCGCCGGTAGGTGCGCACCGAGACGGTGAGCTCCCGGGCGGCCACCTCGTCGGTGACGCCCGCCCGCAGCGCGCCCAGGATCTGCCGGGCCAGCGCGGCCCGGTCGCGGTCGCCGAAGACGATCCGCTCTCCGGCCGGCACGGCGTTGCGCCAGATGCTCTCGTAGAGGGTGCCGAGGGTGTTCAGGATCTCGGGCGCCCTGATCATCGACGCCCGTACGCCGGCCGCCGACTCGGCCATCACCAGGGCCGCGGTGCCGTCGACCAGCAGCGCCTGGAGCGGCGGGACCCGGGCCACCCGGATCGCCACCGGCCGCTCGAGCGCGAGCTGTTCGCGCACGAAGTCCTCGTCGATCATGGCCGGGCTGGTCAGCAGCCGGACCGACACCCCTTCGCCCGCGGTGTAGATCAGGCGCCGTTCGGCCTGCTCCCGGCGCGGCGACTCCTCGTCCGCTCCCGGGAGCCGGGAGTCCACGATGTCGATGCTCCGCACGGCATCCCGGATGATGTCCCCCGCGGCCCGCAGTACCGGCCCGTAACCGCCGTCGACCGTGGTGATCTGCTGGGCCCGCAGACTGCGGTCCCGGTGGATCGCCACGGTCGACTCGATCAGGGCCCGTACTTCCAGGAGCGCTTGTTCCAGTTCGTCCTCAGCCCCGTTGGGCATGTCTCGCTCACCATTCCCCGTTGGTGTTCATATCGCCCTGCGGCCCGCCGCAGCGGGCCGCAGTCTTCCCCGTGTCGCTGCCCGGCTACTCCGTCAGCAGTCTCAGTTCCACTGCCCGCACTCCGGCCTGGAAGCGGGAGGTGGCGCCCAGTTCGCGCATGATCTCGGCGACATGGCGCCGGTAGGTGCGCAGCGACACGTTGAGCTCGCGGGAGGCGGCTTCGTCGGTCTGGCCGTCGCGCAGCCGCTCCAGGATCCGGCGGGTGAGGTCGCTGCGCAGCTTGGGGCTGAGCGCCAGGTGGTCTTCGAGCCTGCGGCTGCGGGACCAGGCACCGGCGAAGAGCAGTTCGAGGGCGCGTACCGCCGCGGGGTCGTGGACCAGGGTCGCCTGGCCCGTTGCGTTGCCGGCGGCCGCCCGCACCAGCGCCGCCGCTCCGTCGACCACCACGATGTCGCGCAGGTCGGCTCCGGACACCCGGACCTCTAACTGTCCGGCGCAGTCCCGGGTGAGCGCGGCGAGCGACTCGTCCGCGACGTCGGGCGCGCACAGCAGGCGTACCGCCAGGCCCGGTTCGAGTGTGGTCAGCGCCTTGCGGGCGATCCGGTGGAAGGCGTCTGCGCTGGTGACCGCGACGCAGACCGCGTGGCGGGCGCCGCGGACGAGTTCCTCGACCGCTTCCGCGACCACGGCCACGTCCGTGTGCGGGGCCGCGGGGCCCTTGGCCGGGCGCCTCCGGTTGAGGGAGACGGTGGACTCGATCAGGGCCCGGGCCTGGAGCAGGGTCTGTTCCACATGCGCGGCGTGGTCCGTCGGCGGCGTCTCGTCCAGTTCTTTCACCACTTCTTTCGCCCAAACGACCCGATCACGGCACCGATCACCGACTTCCCCCTTGACTCACCATGATCTGCCGCCGCCGAACCCCAAGTTTCAACTATTTAGTCGAGAAATCTCAGGCGTCTTTCGAGCAGCGCGCAGGACCCGACCCTAGTTCGCCGGTTCGGAACCGGTCAACAAGATCCCCGGCGAAACATCAGACAGTCCCGGCATATGTCAACCCCTCATTTATTCCGCCCCCCGGGAGGGAATTATCCAGCGCGCTGGCAACAAGCTGCCCCCGTGACCCGGAAGGAAATCCGCCCCTTCCGCTTCCACTACCGGACGCGATTTCGCCATCACCGTCCGTGGCGACGATGTCCGGTTGCGGCCAACTGTGCGCAGCGCGAGGCGGCCTCAAGTGGCCTTCGAGCCTACTGTGAAGCCCGTGACAACAAGCCACACGGGGATGATCGAATTCACCGACACGCCGCTCTTCGAATCCACCGACGCGGTGGTGTGGTGGTGGCCGGTACCTGCCGGGCAGTACCGGACGACCGACTTGGAACTACTTGACGGCAGCGAGTTGACACGAGTTCACAAGATGAAATCCGAGCGGGCGCGAGCTGAGTTCATCACCTGTCGCGCAGCCGTACGCCGGGCGCTTTCCGGTGTGTTTCGGCCATCCGCCGCTGAGATAGTGCTGGGCCGGACCCCCTGTCCGGGATGCGGCAGCGAGGAACACGGACCGCCCGCCGTGCTGCACCCGGCGACGTCCGCGCGGATTAGCATCGCGCACACCCAGGGCCTGGGCATGCTGGCCCTCTCCCCCTTCCGGGTGGGCATCGACGTCGAGCGGGTCCGCGCACTGGACGTCGCCGAGGTCGAGGCCCCCGTCCTCACGGCGGCCGAGCGCCTGGCCGTACGCGCGCTGCCCGAAGGGCCGTCGCGCACCGCGGCCTTCCTGCGCTGCTGGACCCGCAAGGAAGCCGTGTGCAAGGCCCTCGGGATCGGCATCACCACCGATCTGACCGCGCTGGAGAGTCACGGCTGGACCCCTGGGCCCGCGCACACCACCACGACGGCCCTCGACTCCGTGCGCACCTGGCGGATGGCGGACGTACCGGTTCCGGAGGGCTGGACGGCCTCGCTCGCGCTGCCCGCGGGCGCCGACCGGCCTCCGTCGGTACGCCGGCTCGGCTAGATCCTGTCCGGCACACCGGCGGCGGCGCTGCCGCCCGGCCGCTCACGCAGTCCCCGTCACCGGACCACGTCCCGTGCCACCGGAGCAGTCCCTTCCCCCCACCCTTTCCAGGCGTCGCCGAGGCCCGGCCGCGGCACGCCCTTCGAGGCAGGAGACACACGACCGTGAACGCCCTGCAGAGCCCAACCAGCCCCACCGGCCCGTCCCACGCGACGAGCCCGACGAGCCTGACCGACCTGCTGCTCACCGCCGCCGCCCGCCACCCCGGCTCGGGTCTGCGCCACTGCACCGGCACGGCAGACGCCGGGTTCACCGACCAGAGCTACCCCGAACTGCTGGACCGCGCCCGCCGGATCCTGACCGGGCTGCGCGCCCGGGGCCTGCGCCCGCAGGACAGGATCGTACTGGTCCTGGAACGCTCCGAAGAGTTCCTGACCACATTCTGGGCAGCCGTACTCGGCGGCTTCATCCCGTGCCCGGTGGCGCCGCCGGGCGGCGACCCGCAGGACTGGGCAGGCCGGCTCGGCCATGTCGACGCGCTCCTCGGAAAGCCGCTGACGGTCACCGGCGCCGCCCTCGCCGGGCACCTGCGCGAGGCCGGCGGCCTGCGGGTGGCCGCGCTCGATGAGCTGTACGGGGAGCCCGCCGCCGACCTGCACCACGCGGCCCCCGAGGACACCGCCCTCCTGATGCTGACCTCGGGATCGACCGGCAGTTCCAAGGCGGTGATGCTCACTCACGGCAACCTGATCGCGTCCATGGCCGCCAAGAACGGGCACCACCGGCTCGGCCCGGACGACACCACGCTGAACTGGGTCTCCTTCGACCACGTGGCCGCGCTCCTGGAGTGCCACCTGCTGCCGCTGTACACCGGAAGCCGGCAACTGCACGCCCCCGCCCCCGTGGTGCTCGCCGATCCGCTGGAGTTCCTGCGGCTGGTCTCCCGGCACGGCGTGACCATGACCTTCACGCCCAACTTCCTGCTGGGCCTGATCAACACGGCCGCCGACCGGCTCACCGCCTCCGGGGAACCGCTCGGCCTCGGCCGGCTGCGGCAGATCATCAGCGGCGGTGAGGCGGTGGTCGTCGCCACCGGGGAAACGTTTCTGGACCAGTTCGCGCCGTACGGTCTCGCCCGGGACGTGCTGTGGCCGGCGTTCGGCATGACGGAGACCTGCGCGGGCAGTGTCTACTCCCGCAAGGCCTTCCCCGAAGCCGACCGCGGCGCGGAGTTCGCGAACCTGGGCACCGCCGTCACGGGCCTGGGCATGCGCGTCGCGGACGGGGAGGGCCGGCCGCTGCCCGAGGGTGAGGAGGGCGAGGTCCAGTTCACCGGTCCCATGGTCACCCCCGGCTACTACGGCGACCCGGGGGCCACCGCGGCCGCCTTCACCGCCGACGGCTGGTTCCGCAGCGGCGACCTGGGCCGCATCGACGGGGGGCGCCTGAGCCTGTCCGGCAGGACCAAGGACAGTGTCATCGTCAACGGCGTCAACTACTTCAGCCACGACATCGAGGCCGCCCTCGAACAGCTCGACGATGTCTCCCGCTCCTACGTCGCGGCCTTCCCCACCCGGCCGGCCGGCAGCGACACCGAGCAGCTCGTCATCGCCTTCCGTCCCGATCTGCCCGACGGGGACGAGGCCGGCCTGCACCGGGTGCTCGCCGCCGTCCGCAGCACCGTGGTGATGCGGTGGGGCTTCCGCCCCGCCCTGGTCCTGCCGCTGGCCGGCGAGGACTTCCCCAAGACCAGCCTCGGCAAGATCCAGCGCTCGCTCATGCGCGCCCGCCTGGAAGCGGGTGACTACGAGGCCCCGCGGCGGGCCGTGGCCGACCTGACCCTGCGCATGCTCGGCGGCTACAGCGCGCCCGAGGGCGCCACGGAGCAGGTGATCGCGGAGATCTTCGGCGAGATGTTCGACGCCGACCCGTCCACCGTCAGCGCCACGGCGAGCTTCTTCGACCTCGGCGGCACCTCGCTCGACATCCTGCGGCTGCGCGCCAAGGTGGCGCAGCGGCTCGGTGTCACCGGCCTGGAGGTCATCACCGTACTGACCGCGCCGACGGTACGCGCGCTGGCGGCCCGGCTCGCCGCGCGCACCGCGCCCGCCGACCGCCCGTACGACCCGCTGGTGCCCATGCAGACCAGCGGTGCCAAGACCCCCCTGTTCTGCGTGCACCCCGGAGTCGGCGAGGTCCTCGTCTTCGTCAACCTCGCCCGGTACTTCACGGGCGACCGGCCGTTCTACGCCCTGCGCGCCCGCGGCTTCAACCAGGGGGAGAAGCCCTTCGTCTCCTTCGAGCAGATGGTCGACGCCTACGTGGACGCCATCCGGGCCCGGCAGCCGCACGGGCCGTACGCGGTGGCCGGCTACTCGTACGGCGGCGCCGTGGCCTTCGAGATCGCCAAGATCCTCGAATCCCAGGGCGAGCGCGTCGACTTCGTGGGCAGCTTCAACCTGCCGCCGCACATCAAGTACCGGATGGACGAGCTGGACTTCGTGGACACCGCGGTCAATCTGGCGTTCTTCCTGGAGCTGATCGACAAGAAGCAGTCCGCCGAGCTGCCAGACGCCCTGCGCCACCTGTCCCGCGAGGCCCAGGTGGCCCGTCTGATCGGGCTGGCTCCTGCGGACCGGATCGCCGAACTCGACCTGGACGAAGACAAGTTCGGCGCGTGGGCGGACGTGGCCAACACGCTGACCGATCTGGGGCGAGACTACGAGCCGAGCGGCCGGGTGCGGTCGATGAGCGTCTTCCACGCGATACCGCTGCGCGGCACGAGGCGGGACTGGCTCGACAACGAGCTGCGCCGCTGGGACGAGCACACCGACGGCCCCAACCGGTACCTGGAGGTACCGGGCGAGCACTACACCCTGATGAGCCCGCGCCACGTGGCGGCCTTCCAGGCGATTCTGCGGCGGGAACTCGACCGCTCGCTGGCCGAGGCCGACGCGATCGCGGCCCGACGGTAGGAAGAGAACCAATGACGGGGGACGACACCATGAAGGGCAAGAAGATCCTGATCACCGGCGGCACCGGGCAGGTCGCCCGGCCGGTCGCCGAGGCGCTCGCCGAGCACAACGAGGTCTGGTGCATCGGCCGGTTCGGCGCGCCGGGCGTGGAGCGCGAGCTGAACGACCGGGGCATCACCACCCGGCAGTGGGACATGGCCGACCACTCGGAGGAAGCCCTCAAGGGCGTTCCCGAGGACTTCACCCACGTACTGCACAGCGCCGTGCACCGCGGCGAGGACGGCGACTTCAACGCCACGGCCGAGATGAACGCGGTGGCCACCGGCCGCCTGATGGTCCACTCCCGCACCGCCGAGGCGTTCCTGTTCGTCTCGACGGGCGCCCTGTACGCGCGCCGGACCCTGGATCACCCGTACACCGAGGACGACCCGGTCGACGCCTCCGCGGCATGGCTGCCCGCCTACCCGATGGGCAAGCTCGCCACCGAGGGCGCGGTGCGCGCCTTCGCCCGGGTGCTGGGCCTGCCCACCACCATCGCGCGCCTCAACATCGCGTACGGGCCGGGGAGCTACGGCGGCGTCCCGATGCTCTACTTCGAGCGGATGCTGGCCGGCCATCCGATCGCCGTGCCGCTGGAGGGCCAGAACTGGTGCTCCCTCCTGCACACCGACGATCTGGTGGCGCAGGTCCCGCCGCTGTGGCGGGCCGCGTCGGTCCCGTCGACGCTGGTCAACTGGGGCGGCGACCAGTCGGTCGGCGTCAGCGACTGCATCCGCCACATCGAGGCGCTGACGGGCGTCCGGGCCGTGCTCGTACCGAGCGAGGTCACCCGGGAGACCTACCGGTTCGACCCCGCGCTGCGCCGCCGGCTGACCGGCCCGTGCCGTGTCGACTGGCGGGACGGCATCGAGCGCACCCTGCGGGCCCTGTATCCGCAGCACATGGGTCACCGAGAAGGGACGAGGACGGCGTGAAGACCGGTATCGACGGCAATCTGGCCCTGGTCCGGCGCGCCTACCGCGCCTTCCACGACCGCGATGTGGCGGGCCTGCTCGACACCTTGGACCCGCAGGTGGAGTGGGTGCACCCCGACGGCATGGCCGTCTACGGCCTCGGCGGCACCAAGCACGGCCACGCGGGCGTCCGGGAGTTCCTGTCGCGGGTACCGTCCGTCCTGGGCGGGATGCGCCTGGAGCCGCAGGAGTTCGTGGCGGCCGACGACCGGATCGTGGTGTTCGGCGTCCGGCAGGTGACCTCGGTCCGCGGGACGACACGGACCCTGCCCTTCATCCACTCCTGGACCCTGCGGGACGGGATGGCCGTACGGATGGAGGACGTCTTCGACACGGTGGCCTTCCAGCAGCTGATCGAGAGCTGATCCGCGTCGGCCCCCCTGCCAGGGGGGCCGACGGCTTCAGGCGAGGCACCGCGGACGGCGGCCGTGGTAGACGGCCATCTCCTCGAACAGGGCGCCGATGTCGAGCGGGACCCCTTCGGGCAGCCCCTGCTCCTCCGCGTACCCGCGGTGCAGGTTGGGGAGCAGGCGCTCGGTGTCCAGCAGTCCGGCGTACGGGCCCAGGTCGGTGGCGCGCGCCAGCTCGATCGGGCTCGCACCGGCGGCGACGCCCTCCTTGGCCAGCCCCTGGATCCAGCGCAGGTACGCCTCGTTGGCGTCGAGGATCTCGGGGCCGCCGACCGGGCCGTGGCCGGGGACGAGCGTGGTGGCGCCGAGGGCGCGCAGCCGGTCCAGGGCGCGCAGGGAGCCCGCGACCGAACCCATGACGCAGAAGGGCATGACGCCGTTCATCGCGAGGTCGCCGGTGAACAGCACGCCCTGGTCGGGCAGCCAGACGACGGTGTCGTCGATGGAGTGCGCGGCCGGGCCGATGTGGACGATCTCGGCACGGATCGGGCCGACGTGGAGCGTCATGCGGTCCTGGAAGGTCAGTTCCGGCGGGGTGATCTCGATGTCGCCCCAGCAGACGTCCGGCCACAGGCCGGCCATGTGCAGCCCCGCCGTCCCGACCATGGCGCGGGTCCGCTCGTGGCCGATGGTCAGTGCCTCGGGGAAGACGAAGTTGCCGTAGGTGTGGTCGCCGTGGAAGTGGGTGTTGACCACGGCGTGCGGCGCCCGCGGCGCCAGCCGCAGGGCGGCCCGGCGCAGTGTACGGGCCCGGGCCTCGGTGGCGGCGGTGTCGATCAGTACGCTCCGGGCCCCGTCGGTGAGGATGCCCGCGTTGTTCAGGCACCAGCCGCCGTCGGGCTGCACGTACGCGTGGACGCCTTCGGCCACCTCGGTGACATGCACGGGATACCCCTTTCAGGTGTCAGGCGGGAAGGTACGGGCGCACCCGGCGGGCGGTGGCGGCCACGGCGGCGCCGACGGCGAGCACGGCGCTGCCCATCAGCAGGAAGTAGACGGACAGCGGGAGTACCGCGGTCAGCCGGAAGAGCTGGCCGCCGAGCACCACGCCGACCGCGGCGAACATGCCGTTGAGGGCGAGGAAGCGGCTGGTGAAGCCGGGCGGGGCGACGGCCGCGGCGAGCGCGAGTCCGGCCGGGGCGAGGACGATCTCGCCGAAGGAGTAGAGCAGGTAGACGCCGATCAGCCAGGCCGCGGAGACCGTTCCGTCCTGGGCCAGCAGGGCGGCCGCCGCCATGACGACGAAGCTGAGGCCGGCCGCGCCCAGCGCCGCGGCGAACTTCGTGGTCACCGGCCCGCGCAGCCGCGTCACGAACGGGGCCAGCAGCAGTACGAACAGCGGGTGGACCGACTGGAACCAGCTGGCGGGAACGTCGAAGCCGAGGACGGCGCGGTCGGTGTGGCGCTCCGCGAAGAGGGCGAGCACCGAACCGCTCTGCGCGAAGATCATCCAGAAGGCGGCGGAGGCCCCCATCACCCCGGTGAACGCCGAGAGCCGCTTGCCGTCGACGGGGGTCCGACGGCGCAGCGTGCGCAGGTAGAGGAACGGCAGGGACAGGGTGGACAGGCCCAGCAGCGCCAGCACGGCGGTCAGCGGCAGCGCGCCGGCGGCGACCGCGGTCACGGCGGCCGCGGCGACGGCCAGGCCGACGGCCGCGCGCCGCAGGGCCGTACGGGCCTCCTCGCGCGAGACGGGGCGCACCGGGGAGCGGCCGACGTCGTCGAAGGCCCGCAGCCCGATGCCGAACTGGGCCAGGCCCGCCGCCATGCCGAAGGCGGCCGCGGCGAATCCGAGGTGCCAGGCGACCTTCTCGGCGAGCAGTCCGGTGACGACGGGGGCGAGCAGCGCGGAGACCTGGATGCACATGTAGAAGCGGGAGAAGGCCGCTTCGCGCTTCTCGGCGCCGCTGACGGCGGCGACCATCGCGGCGAGCGAGGGCTTGGCCAGGCCCGTACCGGCGACGATGAGGGCGAGTCCGGCGTACAGCGCGGGTGCGGTGGTGATGGACAGGACGGCGTGCCCGGTGGCGATGAGGGCGCCGCCCAGGAGCACGGCCCGGCGGGCGCCGAGCACCCGGTCGGCCAGCCAGCCGCCGGGCAGTCCGGCCATGAAGTTCAGGGACATGTACGCGGCGAAGACCGCGGTGGCGGTTTGCGAGGCCATGCCCAGGCCGCCGTCGGCGGGGGTCGCGGTGAGGTAGAGGACCAGGATCGCGGCCATCCCGAAGAAGCTGAACCGCTCCCACAGGTCGACGCCGAGCAGCGTGACGAACGCCCGCCGCGCCCTCGGCCCCGGCGGGGCGCCGCCTTGCGCCGCCATGGGCGGCACGTAGATCCGCTCGGCGGTCGGGGCGCCGCTGAGGTCGTGCGACCGGGTCGGGCTTGCCACGGCAGTCTCCTTCGGGCGGCTCGGGCGCTGGCTCCCCATCCTGCGGAGCCGCACTCGGCGGCGGGTCGTGCCGCCCTGGAGACCCGGTCCAGGCTGGGCCCGCCGCGCCCGCGCCCCCTAACCTGTCGGTGTCGAGCTGCAACGAGAGGGGCAAGGCCGTGTCACGTGACGCTAGCCCGGAGCCACCCGCCACCTCGGTGGCGTTCGGCCAGAGAGTCAAGATCCTCCGCACGCGCCGCGGGCTCACCCGCGAGCAGTTCGGCGGCCTCCTCGGCAAGTCGGGCTCGTGGACCAGGGCGATCGAGGAAGGACGGCTCAAGACGCCTGGTCTGGAGACGGTTCTGAGGATGGCCGACCTCCTGCACGTCCGGGACCTCTCCGACCTCACAGGAGATCAATCGGTACGCGTCGCGCTCTTCACCGGACCTGGGCATGCCCGCCTGGCCGCTGTGAAGGCCTCGGTGGACGCGCTGGCCCTTGCTCCGACCCGCGCGGCGCCGCCCACAGCCCACTTGCGGGCACGCCTCGACCAGGCATGGGCGGCCCGTCACTGCGCGCCCGACCACCGGACGGTGATCGGCGACCTGCTTCCGGACCTGATCCGGGACGCGCAGCTCGCGGTACGGCAAGCGGACACGGGGGCCGACCGACGGGCCGCGCAGGCCCTGCTCGGCGAAGTGTTCGCGCTCACCCAGTTCTTCGTCGCCTACCAGCCGGATGCCCCGCTGCTCTGGCGGGTGGCCGATCGCGGCATGGTGGCCGCGCAGGACTCGGAGGACCCGCACGCGATCGGCGTGGCCGCGTGGATGGCCGCGCAGGCCCACCGCGAGCGCGCGCACTTCGATGCGGCCGACGCGGTCACCGGGGAAGCGCTGGCGTTCTTGCGGCCCCTCCTGCCGGACGCCGCCGAGGGCGTCGTCGCCATCGCCGGAGCCCTCACCTACGAGGCCGGCTACACAGCCGCCCGCCGGGCTCGGACCGGCACCGCCTGGCGGTACTGGGACCAGGCCCGCGAGATCGCGAGCCGTCTCGCGCCCGGATACTTCCACCCCATCACCAGCTTCGGCCAGGCCATCATGGGCGCGCACGCGGTGACGATCGCCGTAGAGCTGCGGGCCGGCGGCGAATCGGTCCGACAGGCATCGGCCGCCGACGCGGGGACGATTCCCTCCCGCCCGCGACGTGCCCGGCACCGGATCGAGGAGGCCCGCGCCTACCAGCTGGACGGGCAGCCCGAGGTTGCTCTGGCGACGCTGGAGAAGGCGCACGCGGCCGCCCCGGACACCATCGCCTACAACGGCTACGCGAAGACGATCATCCTGGAGGAGGCCGAGTCGCGGGTGTCCCAGCGCCGGCGGCGAGCTTCCGAACTGGCCGTGAAGGTGGGCATCCTGGCGGCCTGACGAGGACGCACGATTTGTGCGCTTCCCCGGGCGGCCTCGCTCCTACCGTCGTCGTAGCACCAGCCGATGACGGTAGGGAGTCACCCGTGACCAGGCGCACCATGGCGGATTGGCTGGCCGGCAGCCACGCCCGCCCCGAACAGGTCCGCACTGAATGGCGCGAGCGGGGCGTCGCCGTCCTCCCGATCGGGAGCGCGTTCGACGCCGTTCGCCTTCCGGAGCAGCTCGTACACGCGGCGGTCGGGGATCGCGCCCTGGGCCAGGCGTACACCGATTTCGCCCTCGAAGTGCACCTCGACGGACCTGTCATCCACGACGGCCACGGTCGGAACTACTACGCCCTGGTCCCGGCGGGCACGGTATCCGCATGGCGGTCCGCCGCCGCCGGAGTCGAATGCCTCGGCCTCGGCACGCACCTGGGCGTACCGGCCCTCGACGTCCACGAGTACGGCCCCACCCACCCGGTCTACTGGGCGGCCGTCGGACCGCAGCCCGCCTACTGCGACCCCGCGTCCGTGGCGCTCCTCGTCCGCATCGGAGCCGCTCGACTCGCCGAGGCCGCCGAGGCCGTGCAGTGAGCGAAGCCTGCCGCCAGGCCCTGTACGTCGTGATGACCGTCGGGCTCCTGGCCGCGGTCGTCCTCGGAATCCGCTGACTCCGCACCGGAGGCATTGGTGCTGCGACCCCGCATCCGTCGCACTCGCACTCCTCGTACGCATCGCAGCCGCCCGCTGGTGCCGCCCTGGAAACCCGGTCCAGGAGCCTTTCACCCCCGGTACGGGCAAGGCACTTCACCACCCTCTCGCCTGCGGGCGGGAAGGTTGCTTTCGTCATTCCCCCGTCACCGAACGGGAGTAGCGTTCTGGGTGTCGAGGCCAGAAACGGAGTGTCCCGTATGCCCGAGCAGTACGACACCGAGCCCGCCTTCCAGACGTTCGCCCACCGTGCCAGAGCGGCCCGAGATCGGGCGGGCCTCACGCGGCCTGTGGCCGCCGGTCTCGTAGGTCGCTCCGCAGAGTGGGTCAAGGGAATCGAGACGGGCGCCATCGGAATGCCCCGCCTCCCCATGCTGATCCGCATGGCCACGATCTACGAGTGCGACATCGCGGACCTGACCGGCGACGAGCGGATCTCGGCCGCCACCTACACCAAGGCAGCACACGCGTCCTTGCCCGCCATCAAGCGGGCCTTGACCACGTACCGGCTCACCTCGTCCGACGCCGAGCCGGAATCGGCAGAAGTATTGACGGCCCGCGTACGGCAGGCCTGGAAGCTGTGGCACAGCGAGGGCGACCACCGCTCCCGCATCGCATCGTTGCTGCCGGATCTACTGGCCGACACCCAGCACTCTGCGCGCGCTCTGGAGGGCACCGAGCGCCGCCGGGCGCTCGTCGTGCAGGCGCAGGTGTACCACCTCACGCAGCTGTTCTTGGCGTTCCAGCCCGAGCCGGAACTGATCACGCTGTCAGGGGACCGGTCGATGACCGCAGCGCAGGATGCCGATAGCCCCCGCGCGATGGCGGGCGCCGCCTGGTACGTGAACCACGTCTATCGAGACGCCAACGAGGCCGCCGACGCCCGCGTGGAACTGGCCGAGCAGGCGGCGTCGCTGCTACGGCAGGAGGAGCCGGAGGACCTGGCGCGCTGGGGCCTGTTGCAGCTCGCGGTTGCCCTGTCGTTCGCCAAGGTCGGCAAGGCCGGGCTGGCATGGCGATACTGGGACAGGGCCAAGGACGCCGCCGGCAGACTGGGCGACGACTACGCCCACCCGTGGCTCATCTTCGGGCGGGGCGTGGTCGACGCCTACGCGCTCACCATGCACCTGTCCCTGGTGCAGCCTGGCCAGGCCGTCGAGGTGGCGGCAGGCCTCGACCACAGCGCGGTCCCGTCGGCCACCCGGCGCTCCTTCCACCTGATCGAGGCAGCGCGCGCATACGGCATGCACGACGAGGGTGTGGCCGCCGTGGCGTTGCTCCAGAAGGCGCATCGGGCGTCGCCCGAGACCGCCAGGTACAACACGTACACGCGGATGGTGTTGCCGGAACTGGCCAAGGCCGGGCCTCGGATGGTGCGTGAGGACGCCCGGGAGCTGGCACTGGAGCTGGGCATCTCCGCGTGATCGCCTAGCGGGTAGGAATCCTGTCCCCCGACGAGGGGGTAGGGACCTTACCTCCCATCAGTTCCGGTCGCTCCTACCGTCGTCGTAGCACCAGCCGATGACGGTAGGGAGTGTCACCCGTGACCAGGCGCACCATGGCGGATTGGCTTGCCGGCAGCCACGCCCGCCCCGAACAGGTCCGCGCCGAATGGCGCGAGCGGGGCGTCGCCGTGCTCCCGATCGGCAGCACGTTCGATGCCGTTCGCCTTCCGGAGCAGCTCGTGCACGCGGCGGTCGGGGATCGCGCCCTCGGCCAGGCGTACACGGACTTCGCCCTCGAAGTGCACCTCGACGGACCTGTCATCCACGACGGCCACGGTCGGAACTACTACGCCCTGGTCCCGGCGGGCACCGTTTCCGCATGGCGACCCGCGGCCGGAGCCGAGTGCCTCGGCCTCGGCACGCATCTGGGCGTACCGGCCCTCGACGTCCACGAGTACGGCCCCACCCACCCGGTCTACTGGGCGGCCGTCGGACCACAGCCCGCCTACTGCGACCCCGCGTCCGTGGCGCTCCTCGTACGCATCGGATCCGCTCGACTCGCCGAGGCCGCCGAGGCCGCCGAGGCCGCCGAGGCCGCCCAGGCCGTCCAGTGAGCTGCCCGGTACCGGAACGATCCAGCGGGGCCGTCCGGTACCGGGCAGGGCGTGCCGGGTCAGTCGAAGATGCGGATGTGCTCGTCGACCCAGTCGCGCAGGGTGAGCGGTGCGGCGCCGGTGATCTTCTGCACGTCGTCGAAAACCTCGAAGTCCCAGGCAGCCGACTGGCGCTTGAGTTCGAGCAGGCCTTCGAGGCGCGGGCCGCCCCAGCCGAGGCGTTCGTACTCCGCCCGGGCTTCGGCGGTGGTGCGCTCGACGACGTCGACCGGCCGGCCGAGGGCCTCGCCGATGATCTCGCCCTGGCGCTGCGGGGAGTATGCCTCGGCGCCGGTCAGGGTGTACGTCCGGCCTTCGTGGCCGGGCGTGGTCAGGACCCTGGCGGCGACGGAGGCGATGTCGCGGGGGTGGATCATCGCGGAGACCGGGTCGCCTTCGGTGACGTACATCGTCCTGTCCGCGGCGATGGTCCGGGCGTAGCCGTAGAGGTAGACCATGAAGGTGCCGGGGCGCAGGACGGTCCACGGGAGGCCGGACTCCCGGATGACCTGCTCACCGAGGCGGTGCCCGTTGCTGAGCGGGTCGGTGGCCCCGAAGTGCACGCCGCTGGTGGACATCTTGACGAGGTGCTTGACGCCGGCCTCGCGGGCGGCGGCGACGAGGGCGGTCTCCTGGACCGGGCCCTCGGGGCCGTAGCCCGGCGGGACGACGAAGACGCTCTCAACACTGGCGAGGGCGGCGGGCAGGGTCTCGGGCTTGTCGAAGTCGCCGACGACGACCTCGACGCCGGCGGGGAAGCCGGCCTTCTCGGGCGAACGGGTCATAGCCCGGACCGCAATGCCCGCGGCGGCCAGCTGGACGACGAGTTCGGAGCCGACGTTACCGGTGGCGCCGGTAATCAGAATCATGGGATGTCCTTGTCACGAAGGACGCTGCCTGCTGCTGAGCGGGGGCAGCGGAGAGGATGGGTGCGGTCGGATCCTGTGCCCGACTCCGGCCTGACTTCGGCCCTCTCAACCGTCGATCGGTCCTGAACGGACGTGGCGATCGCGGTCCTTCGGTGTGCAGCTCCCTGTGCGGGCTCCCTGCTGTCGTTTCGGTCGAACGTGTTCCCGATGCTAACGGACCGCTGCTCGTGGGGGACGCTCCGCGCGTCCCCCACGAGGTTCAGTAGCTCGCGAGAACCTTGTAGATCTCGAACGGGCGGGCCCGTTCGGTGTCGCGGAACTCGCGCAGGGGGGCCGTCTGGTCCTTGTGGTCCGCGCCGCCCTCCCACTTCTCGAAGGACTCCCAGCTGTCCCAGTGACTGACCACGACGTAGCTGTCGGAGCGGCCCAGCTCGCTCATGAGCTGGTTGCCGAGCAGGCCCGGGGTGCCGGACATGCGGCGGCTGGCCTCGTGGTAGGCCGCCAGGACGTCCTCGCCCCGGTCGGAGAGGTGGTAGAGCACCACTTCCACTGCGGGAGCGGCACTCACGCGGCCGCCCTCGACAGGCTCGCCACGATGTCCATCGTCGTCATGGAGCCGCCGCTGCGGTACGGGTGCAGCTTGGTGCGGTGCTCCAGGTGGGTGTCGCTGGTCTCGAACTCGCGGAAGAGCGGCTCGTCGACCCAGTCGCTGACGATGTAGTAGATGCCGTCCTCGTTCTCGGTCGTGCTCTTGGACAGCCACTGGCCGCGGTTGGCCGGGTGGCTGGTGACCGAGCCGCCGACCTCCTTCCACACGCGCTCGAAGTCGGCCTCCACGCCCGGCTTGATCTGCATGCGGAGCATGACCCGGAAGGTTGCGTCGGACATGGTCAGATGCCTCCGTCGACGTTGAGGGTCTCGCCCGTGACGTACGCCGACAGGTCGCTGAGCAGGAACAGCACCGGCGCGGCCAGCTCGTCGACCCGGCCAAGGCGCGCCAGGGCGGTCTTCTGCGAGTACGTCGCGCGCAGGCCCGCGGCACGCTCGGCCGGCATGTCGTCGAACGCCTCGGTCTCGATGACGCCCGGGGCGACCACGTTGACCCGTATGCCCTTGCCGCCCAGCTCCTTGGAGAGCGAGCGGGTCAGGCCGATCATCGCGGCCTTGGCCGCGGTGTAGTGGGCGCGCAGCGGGATGCCGGCGGCCGCGCCGCGCGAGCCGATGTTGACGACCGAGGCGCCCTCGCCCAGCAGCGGCAGCGACTGCTGGATGATCCGGTAGGTGGCGGTCAGGTTCGTGTCCAGGACACGCGACCACTCGGCCGGGGCGAGCTCGGCGAACGGGATGTGGCTGATGACACCGGCGTTGTTGACGATGCCGTCGAGCTTGCCGTACTTCTCCTTGGCCGTCTCGACGAGCGCGTCGACCTGCTCCAGGTCGCCGACGTCGGCGCGGACGACGTAGTGGTCGCCGCCGGTCTCCTTCAGCTCCCGGCGCAGGCTCTCGACGTACTCGCTCTCCTGCACGTAGCAGGTGATGACGTCGGCACCGGCGCGGGCGGCGGCGAGCACGATGCCGCGCCCGATGCCCCGGGACCCGCCGGTGACGAGGAGCTTCTTGCCCTGCAGTCCGAGTTCCACGTGGTGTGTCCCTTCCGAGGTGCGACGGTGGCTACACGCAGCCGTCGACGTGAATGTTCTGTCCGGTGATGTAGGAGGCCTGGTCGCTGATCAGGAACAGCACGACGTTGGCGATCTCCTGCGGGGTGCCGAGGCGGCCCAGCGCGTTGAACTTCGAGAACATCGCGCGCTGCTGGGCGGCGACCTCCGGGGGCAGCTCGTCGAGCGCCTCGGTGGCGATCCGGCCGGGCGAGACCGTGTTCACGCGGATGCCCTGCGGACCCAGTTCCCGGGCCAGGGAGCGGGTCAGGCCCACGAGCGCCTGCTTGACGGCCGTGTAGTGGACGCCGCCGGCCATGCCGATACGGGCCACCGTGGAGCCGAAGTTGACGATCGAGGCGCCCGCGCCGAGCAGCGGCAGCACGGTCTGGGTGACCTGGTGGGTGCTGTTCAGGTTCGACTGCAGCGCGGTGGCCCACGCGGCGTCGGTCAGCTCCGCGTACGGGGTCGGCGCGAAGTCGCCCGCGTTGTTGACGACCGCGTCGAGTCCGCCGAGCAGCTCCTTCGCCCGCTCGGCCAGCCGGCGCGCGTCGGCGGCGACGCTGACGTCGGCGCGCAGCACGTGGTGCGTGCCGGGAAGCGGGGCGAGCTCCTTCTCCAGCGAGGTGACGTAGTCGTTCTCCTGGCGGTAGCAGGTCACGACGTCGGCGCCGGCGCGGGCGGCGGCGAGCACGATGCCGCGCCCGATGCCCCGGGACCCGCCGGTGACCAGGATCCGCTTGCCCGCGAGGTCCGCGAGCGGCGTGAGCCGGGCACGGGCCGCGGCCTCGAGCTTGCGTTTGATGAGGTTCATCTGGACGGGGGTGTTGCGGTTGAGGCGTTCGGTCATGCCCTCGTCGTCGAGGGGCGCCCCGTCCTTCATGTGGAAGTCCTGGGTCCACTGCATCCGGACGCCCTCGTCCGTCTGCGTGTACTCCCAGTGGATGTTCATGTACTCGAAGGGGCCCGTCTCCACGCGGTGGGCGCGGACGGTGCGGGTGGCCTCGTCGGTGGTGCGCTGGGAGACCCAGCTCCACACCTTGCCGTTCTCGTCCGGGTGCAGGGCGAGCCGGAAGGTGACGGTCGGGCCGTCCTGCTCCAGGATCTCGGCGACGGAGTACTCGCTGAACAGCTCGGTCCAGGACGGCACGTCGTTGGTGCGCTCCCAGACCAGGTCCATCGGAGCGTCGATGACGATGGAGTTGCAGGTGTGGCCTGCCATCAGACTCGGGCCTCCGCGAGCAGTGCGTTGACGTAGTCCACGACCTCGCGCGGCGTGTTCTCGTACTCCAGGCCGCCGTCCTCGACGGAGATGCCGTACTCGCGCTCGATCCGGTTGGTCAGCTCCAGCACGGCGAGGGAGTCGAAGCCGTGTTCGGCGAAGGAGGTGTTGGGGTCCAGTTCGGACTCCAGGTCCACCTCGCAGTCGATGCCGTCGCCCGCCTGCAGGATCCGCTTCAAGTCAGCTACGGTGAAATCGCTCATGGCTTCCTGCCCTTTCGCGTATGAGGTCAGTTGGTGTGGTCGGTGCGGTCCCCGGCGTCCACGACCAGCGCGGAGGCGAAGCCGCCGTGGCCGCGGGCCAGGACCACCGCCGTCCTGGGCGCGGTGTGCCGCGGACGGTCGACGACCAGGTCGATGCCCAGCCCGGAGGCGGCGCGGCCGGGGCCGGCGGTGTGCGGGATCACTCCGGCGCTCAGGCTGAGCAGGGCGGTCGCCACGTCCAGGGCCGCGCCGCCCGCGTACAGGCGGCCGGTGAGCGTCTTGGGCGCGGTCACCGGGACGCGGCCGGCGCCGAACACCTCGTTGATCGCGGCGGCTTCGGCGCGGTCGAGGTCCGGGGTGCCGACGGCGTCCGCGAAGACGACGTCCACGTCGTCCGCGCCGACCCCGGCGTCCACCAGGGCCCGGCGGATCACCGAGGCGAGCACGGGCGGGCGCTCGGACCCGGCCGGCGGGTCGAACCCGGCGGCGTAGCCGAGGATCCGGCCGTAGTGCTTCGCGCCCCGCTCGCGGGCGCCCTCCTCGGTCTCGACGACCAGGATGGCGCCGCCCTCGCCGGGTGCGTAGCCGGCGGCGGCCTCGTCGAAGGGCAGGTAGGCGCGGGCCGGGTCGTCCTCGGTGGACAGCGCGCCGGTGGGCAGCTGGGCGGTCAGGCCGTACGGGCACAGCGAGGCGTCCGTACCGCCGGACAGCACCAGCCGGGAGCCGGTGTCGAGCAGCCGCCGGGACTGGCCCAGGGCGTCCAGGCCGCCGGCCTGTTCGGCGCAGATGACCCCGCAGGGCCCGCGCATGCCGTGCCGGATGGAGACCTGGCCGGTGGTGGCCGCGTAGAACCAGGCGATCGACTGGTAGGCGCCGACCCAGGCCGGTCCCTGCTGGTACAGCTGCTCCATCTCGCGCTGGCCGAACTCGGTGCCGCCCGACGAGCTCGCCGTGACCACGGCCATCTCGTACTCGGGCAGCTGCTCCGGGTCGACGGCCGCGTCGGCGAGCGCCGCCTCGGCCGCGGCCAGGGCGAAGTGGGTGAACCGGTCGGTGCGGGCGATCAGGCCCTTGGGGACCTGCTCGCGCGTCTCCCATCCGGGCACCTCCCCGGCCACCTTGACCGGGTACGAGGACGGGTCGAAGCGGGTGATGCGGCCGAGGCCGCTCTTGCCAGCCAGCACCGACTCCCAGTGCTGGCGGACCCCGATGCCGGTGGGGGCGACCACACCCAGGCCGGTGACGACCGCGGGGCGCCGCCGACCCTCGGGTATGCCGAGCGCGCTCATGCCGCCTCCCTTCCGTGGCCGCTTCCGGGGCGGCCGAGAATCAGGGCGCTCTGGAAGCCGCCGAATCCGCTGCCGACGCTGAGCACGTGGTCCATGCGGTGCTCGCGGGCGGTCACGGGGACGTAGTCGAGGTCGCACTGGGGGTCGGGGACCGAGAGATTCGCGGTCGGCGGCACCACTTGATGACGCAGAGCCAGAGCACAGGCGGCCACCTCCAGCGAACCGATCGCACCCAGCGAGTGCCCGATCATCGACTTGATGGAGCTGACCGGGATCTCGTACGCGCGCTGTCCCAGGCTCCGCTTGAACGCGGCGGTCTCGTGCCGGTCGTTCTGCTTGGTGCCCGAGCCGTGCGCGTTGATGTAGTCGATGTCCTCCGGGTTGAGCTGCGCCCGGTCCAGGGCCACCGAGATGGCCTCGGCCATCTCGCGGCCCTCGGGCTTGAGCCCGGTCATGTGGAAGGCGTTGGAGCGGCTGGCGAAGCCCGCCACCTCGGCGTAGACGGTGGCGCCGCGCAGCCGGGCCGACTCCTCGCTCTCGATGACCAGGACGGCGGAGCCCTCGCCGAGCACGAAGCCGTCGCGGCGGCCGTCGAAGGGCCGGGAGGCGGCGCCGGGTTCGGCGGTGTTGGGCGTCGTCGCCTTGATGGCGTCGAAGCAGGCGAGGGTGATGGGCGACAGCGGGGCGTCGGTGGCGCCGGCGATGACGATGTCGGCGGTGCCCTCCTCGATGAGCTGCACGCCGTGGGCGACCGCGTCGAGGCCCGAGGTGCAGCCGGTGGAGATCAGCGCGACGGGGCCCTCGGCCCCGGCCTGCCAGGCCACTTCGGCGGCCAGCGTGCTGGGGACCATGTAGCCGTACAGGTGCGGGACGCCGTAGCTGTGGTCGACGAGCCAGTTCTTGCCGCCGTCCGACAGGACGACGTACTCGTCCTCCAGGCCGGTGGTGCAGCCGACGGCGCTGCCGATGCTGACGCCGATCCGGCCCGGGTCGCCGGCTCCGAGGTCGATGCCGCTGTCCTCGATCGCCTCGCGGGCGGCGACGACCGCGAACTGGGCGGCCCGGTCCATCCGGCGGATCTCCTGGGCGCTCAGGCCCGCGGCCACCGGGTCGAAGTCGCACTCGGCGGCGACCCGGGAGCGGAACTTCGACGCGTCGAACAGGCTGATCTCCCGGGTGGCCGTGCGGCCGTTGGAGAGGAGGTCCCAGTAGGCGTCCCGGCCGATGCCGCCGGGGGCGACGGCGCCGACCCCGGTGATGACGGCTCGACGGCTCATCGGGCCCCTCCGACGTCCGGGTTGGCGCCGCCCTCTACGAGCGGGGCCTCGGTGTCGACGTGGCCGAGCTCCGGACGCGGCGCCAGCGGGGACAGGTGGAAGACCACCTGCGCCGTCTCCTGGCCGTTGTTGACCAGGCGGTGGCGGACACCGATCGGGACGAGCAGCGAGTCGCCGGGGCCGATGCGCACCGGCTCCCCGTCGAGGGTGATCTCCAGCTCGCCGGAGACGACGTGCAGGAACTCCTCGGAGTACGGGTGCAGGTGCTCGGTGACGTACTCGCCGCCTCCCAGGCGCAGCGTGCCGCCGAAGCCGGAGGTGCAGCCGACCGTGCGCGGGCTGAGGGTGATCCGGATGTCGCCGCCGCGCTTGCGGTTGGAGACGACCTCTTCCAGGTTGACCTTGGTGGGGGTGGCGGAGGTGGTCATCGGGCGCCGCCCAGGTTCGGGGCGGACGGCGGGGTGATGGCGACGCCGCTCTCCGGGGTCCAGGAGTAGAACGGGACGGCCATCGCGTCGCGCGGCTCGCGCCAGTTCGGGTCGTACGGGGAGATGAACTCCTGCAGCCGGGTGTTGATGTCGTTGTACAGCGGGTGGCTGCGCGCCTTGTAGAGGTTCGGGCCGATGTCCTGCTCCGCCTCGACGAGGTGGAAGTACAGGTCGTGGAAGGCGAACAGGGTCCGCCTGGAGACGCCCACCATGTGCGGCAGGTCGGTGTTGTCCGAATCCGCGAAGACCTTGGCGACGCCTTCGGCGTCGGCGAGTCCCATCCTCGCCACGATCAGTGTGCGGTGCACGTTGCCCTCCTGGCTTCCTCGGTCGTTGACTCACCCTCGCGGGTGCGTCTCGAAGCTGTCTTGAAACGATCTGGACCGGCGGCCCGCACGGTCAGAGCCGCAGGTCGATCCGGTACTCGGTCAGCCAGGTCTCGAGCTGCAGCACCATTTCCATGCTGGCCCGCTCCACCCAGGCGAAGGCGCCCTGCGGGGAGCCGTCGGCGGTCAGGGCGTCGGCGGACGCCGAGGTGTCGAGCAGGCCCGCGACGGCGGCGCTGCGGTCGGTGGCCAGTTCGACGAACCGGCGGCGCACGAAGTCCCCGTAGGCCGCTTCCTGGGTGGTCGGGTAGGCGCTCTTCTTGCGGTGCAGCACCGCGTCGGGGAGCAGGTCGGCCACCGCGGAGCGCAGCAGGCTCTTCTCCACGCCGTCCACCCGCTTGAGGGCGGCCGGCACGTTGTAGACGTACTCGACGAGCGCCCGGTCGCAGAACGGCGGCCGCAGCTGCACGCCGTGCGCCATGCTCATGCGGTCGGCGCGGTCGAGGTGGGTGGGCGCCCAGCGGGTCAGGGCGAGGTAGGTGACCTCGCGCGCCCGGCGCTCCTCGGGGGAGTCGCCCTCGACGTGCGGGACCTCGGTGAGGGCGTCGCGGTAGTGCTGGTCGGCGTAGCCGAGGAAGTCGAGCTCCTTGCGCAGCTGCCGGTCGATCATGGAGGTGCCCAGGCCGCCCGCCGCGGCGTCGTGGCTGCGTTCGAAGTTGACCCACGGGAAGGTCTGCGAGTTGCTGTGCTGGGGGTCGTAGGCCCAGAAGTAGCCGTTGAAGACCTCGTCGGCGGTCTCGCCGGAGAGCACGGCGGCGAAGCCCGCCTCGCGCAGCCGGGCGAAGAACTGGATGAGCGAGACGTCCATGTCGCCGAGCGGGGACGGGGCGTCCTGGCCGCGCAGGGCCGCGGCGTGCACCTCGGGGTCGGTGAGGGCGGCCGTGTCGAGGAGGATCTCGCGGTGCTGCGAGCCGATGTGCTGCGAGGCGAGCGCCGCGTAGGGGGCGTCGGGCGTGGAGCGCATCGTGGGGTGCGGCTCGAAGTTCTCGGTGTAGCCGGTGAAGTTCACCGAGAAGCTCTGCAGCGGGCCGCCGCCGGCGCCGGTGAGCGTCTTGTGGGCGAGCGCGGTCAGGGCGCTGGAGTCGATGCCGCCGGAGAGCATGGCGCCGACGGGGACGTCGGCGCGCAGGTGCGAGGCGACGGCGTCGGCGAGCAGCCCGCGGACGGTGGTGATGGTGTCTTCGAGGCTGTCGGTGTGCTGCCGGGCGGGCAGCGACCAGTAGCGCTGCTCCTGGCTGCCGGGGCGGCGCACGACGAGCACGTGGCCGGGGACGACCTCGCGCATGCCGCGGTAGACGGAGGTGCCGGGCTTGCGGCTGTGCGCGAACAGCTCGCGCAGGCCGTCGGCGTCGACGATCGGGGCCACGTACGGGTGGGCGAGGATCGCCTTGGGCTCGGAGCCGAACAGCACGCCGGTGGGGGTCGGGTAGTAGCTGAGCGGCTTCACGCCGAGGCGGTCGCGGGCCAGCAGGAGCTCCTGGCTGCGCACGTCCCACAGGGCGATCGCGAAGAGGCCCTCGAGGTGGGTGAGGAAGTCGGTGCCCCACTCCAGGTAGGCGTGCAGGGCGGTCTCGCCGTCGCCGCCGCCGGTGAACCGGTGGCCCTTGGAGGCCAGTTCGGCACGCAGCTCGGGGTGGTTGGTGACGGTCCCGTCGAGGGTGAGGACGGCGACGGTGGTGCCGCCTTCGGTGGCGAAGACGGCCGGCTGCCCGCCGGTCTCCGTCACGTCGAGGAGGGCCAGGCGCCGGTGGGCGAGCGCGGCATGGCCCTCGGCCCAGATGCCCTGGCCGTCGGGGCCGCGGTGGGCGAGGGTGGCCGCCATGGTCTCGACGACGGCGGCCTCCGGGGACAGGTCCCGCTCGAAGTCGACCCAGCCAGCGATTGCGCTCATCGGGAGGTCCTCTCATTCATGGCGAGTTCGGTGGTGTCGCTGGTGGTGGCCGTCACGGCGACCAGGGCGAGCGGAATGCCGGCGACGGCGGCCCGGAAGTCGTCCAGGGTGGGCGCGGGGCCGTCCTCGGCGACGAGGATGCCGAGGCGGCGGTGGGCGGCCTCGGCGCCGTAGCGCTCGTACAGCTCCAGGTAGCCGCGGGCCGTGCGCTCGGGGTCGGTGACGAGCTCGAAGCGGACCGGCTCGCGGCGGCCGCGCCAGGTGAGCTCGCCGTCGGCGCCGCCGGCGAAGTTGTGGCGCCAGGCGCTGCCGGTGGCGATGACGAGGCCGTCGGCGAGGCGGTGCACGCCCGCGGGCACCGTGTGCGCGCCGCCGCTGCGCCGGCCGGTGAAATGCAGCAGGGCGAGGTGTTCGGCGACCGGGCCCGGGTCGGGCCGGGAGAGGATCGCGATCATGCGGGCGTTGGCGGCGGCGCGGTCCTCGGCGCCGGGCAGGGCCCGGGCGACGCGGGGGGCGCCTTCGAGCGCCTGCCCGGGGGCGGCCGTCATGAGAGCACCACCGCGGCGGCCGTCAGGGTGCAGCCGGCGATGGCGAAGCAGGTGCGCACCAGGTGCCAGTCGCGCCACTGGGTGCGCGGGTCCTGCCAGTCGGGACCCAGGTCCTCGGGCTGCGTCTTCTTGACCCGGTTGTTGATGGGTACGTTGCGGGTCTGCGAGACGATGGCGACGCCGGTCATGGCCAGGGCCGCGGCGATGAACAGGGCCCGCGGACCGGTCTCGTCGGCACGCACGGCGAAGACCACGTCGACGACGACGGAGCCGGTCACGATGAACGGCATGAAGCGGTCGTACCGCTTGCCGAGCAGTTTGTGGGTGTCGACGTAACGGTCCGGGGTCATCGCGATCAGGGCGGGCATGACGCTGACCGCCACGGCGAAGAGCACGCCCGCCACCAGCCCGGTGCCCAGCAGCACCAGCACACTCAGGGTTTCCAGCACGGCCCGAGGCCTCCCGTCCAGCATGGATCGTCAACAGCGGTACGAAGGTTTTCAGCCGGGGCTCGCGCGCCGCTTGAAGCGGTCTGGACGCGGCCGGCGCCCGGCGTCACGGGTGGTGGCGGGTGCGTTCGAGGTCCGAGCGGTCCTCTAGCCGGGCCGTGTTGGCTGGCCGGGAGTGTCCGGAACCGCATGGAGACGGCAGCGGCATCGAGAACAAGGAGCACATCCGATGGCGGAGCAAACCGACGTACTGATCGTGGGCGGCAGCATGGTGGGGCTGGCCCAGGCGCTGTTCCTCGCGCAGCAGGGCATACGGCCGGTCCTCGTCGAGCGGCACACGCACATCTCGGCGCACCCCCGGGCCCAGGCGGCCAGCCCCCGCACGATGGAGCTGATGCGCGCGCTGGGCCTGGAGCAAGCCGTGCGCGCGCAGGAGAACCCGCACGCGCAGTACGGCGACATCCTGCAGGTGCAGTCGCTGACGGGCGCCGAACTGGGCCGGTTCGACGGTCCCTTCCGCCACGACCCGAACGAGGTCAGCACGACCGGCTGGACCCTGATCGGCCAGGACCGCTTCGAGCCGGTGCTGCGCGCGAAGGCCGAGGAGCTGGGGGCGGACATCCGCTTCGCCACCGAGCTGGTGAGCTACGAGCAGGACGAGGACGGGGTCAGCGCGGTCCTGCGGGACGTGCGGCACGGCACCGAGACCGAGGTCCGCGCCAAGTACCTGGTCGCGGCGGACGGGGTCCGCAGCGAGATCCGCGAGGGCCTGGGCATCGGCACGCACGGCCAGGGCGTCTTCGGCCGCCAGATGAACGTCATCTTCCACGCCGCGCTCGACGAGTACGTCGCGGGCCGCGAGTTCTTCCTCTGCTTCGTCAGCAACGACAAGGTCAAGGGCGTGCTCGGCCGGCTCGACAACGCGGACCGCTGGGTGCTGGCGCCGAGCCTGCCGCCGGAGGAGACCCACGCCGAGTACTCCGAGGAGGACTGCATCGCGATGGTGCGCGCCGCGGTCGGCGTGCCTGACCTGGACGTGGCGGTGGAGTCGAGCACCAGCTGGGAGATCGCGGCGCGGATCGCCGACCGGTTCCGCTCCGGCCGGGTGCTGCTGGCCGGCGACGCGGCCCACATCATGCCGCCCACCGGCGGTTTCGGCGGCAACATGGGCGTGCAGGACGCGCACAACCTGGCGTGGAAGCTGGCTCTGGTGCTGCGCGGGCAGGCCGGCCCTGAGCTGCTGGACAGCTACGAGGAGGAGCGGGTCCCGGTCGCCGAGTTCACCACCGAGCAGGGCGTCATCCGCTACCTGCAGCGCAGCGGCCTGGACGAGGAGGCCGCGGCCCGCCACCGCCCGGAGACCACGGTGCTGTTCGGCCACGTCTACCGCTCGGGCGCGGTGCTGTCCGAGCCGGGCGACGACGACGGCGCCCCGGTCGAGGACCCGACCCAGCCGTCGGGCCGCCCCGGCACCCGGGCCCCGCACTTCGAGCTGCGCTCCGGCGGCGGCGACGCGCCGCTGCACGACACGCTGACGGGCGGCTGGCGGCTGCTGGCCGGGCCCGACAGCGGGCTGTGGGAGCGGGCGGCGGGCCAGGTCTCCCGGCTCACCGGCATCGACGTCGCCTTCCACCGGGTGGGCGGCGAGGAGCCGGCCGAGGTCGTCGAGGAGTTCCTGAAGAAGTACGGGATCACGGCCACCGGCGCCGCGCTGGTCCGCCCGGACGGGTTCGTGGCCTGGCGGGCGGCCGAGGAGCCCGCGGACCCGGCGGTCGAACTGTCGGCGGTCGTCCACCGGGTGCTGTCGCGCACGGTCTGACAGCAGCGCTCACAGCGGAAGACGACTCGGCGCGCCTCCCGGATCCGGGAGGCGCGCCGAGTCGTTGCGGGCAGAGCCCGGGGTCAGTCCAGCGACAGGATCTGGCGCAGCAGGCCGGTCACGGTCTGCGCTACGTCTCCTTCGGGGCCGGCCTGGGAGCGCCAGGCGACGAAGCCGTCGGGGCGGACGAGGACGGCGCCGCCCTCGGAGACCCCGTACCGCTCCTTGAAGGTGTCCTCGGTGTCGGCGTAGTCGCCGCCCTCGCCGATGCCGCGGACCGTCAGCACCAGGCCGAGCTCGCGTCCGGCCGCGGTGGCGGCGGCCCACGGGGCGGTGGGGCCGGCGGTCAGCAGGGTGAAGCCGACCGGGAAGAGGTCGACGGTCGAGAACGGGCCGTGCTCACCGGTGACGAGCACGTGCGGGGCGCGCGAGCCGGGGCGGCCGCTGGGCTTGTCCGGGTCCTCGGTGACGGTCCACAGATCCGGGTCCTCGCCAGCGAACGCGCCCGCCGGGTAGGCGTAGCCGAAGGTCATCGTGGTCTCGTCGACCAGGTCCTTGGCGACGTCCTGGAACTGCTTGCCCTCGCGGACCGCGAAGCGCAGCATGGCCTGGCGCACGGTCTCCTCGGCGACCGCGCGTCGCTCGGAGTCGTACGAGGCCAGCAGCCCCTGACCGGCCTTGCCCGCCAGCACCAGGGCCAGCTTCCAGGCCAGGTTGTACGCGTCCTGGATGCCGGTGCTGGCGCCGAAGGCGCCGGTGGGCGGCATGACGTGCGCGGCGTCACCGGCTATGAGGAAGCGGCCCGCGGTGAACGTGTCGGCGACGCGCGCCGAGATGTCCCAGGCGGGCATGTTGACCGACTCGATGGTCAGTTCCAGGTCGGGGACGCCGACGGCGGCCCGGACCAGTTCGACGCAGCGCTCGGGGGTGAAGTCGTCGGCGCTCTGCCCCTTGTCGGGGAAGAAGGAGACGTTGATGACCCACTTGCGGTCGTTGTCGATCGGGATGATCGTGCCGCGCACCTCGGGGTTGTTGACGTAGGCGGCGATGATCTTCCGGCCGCGCAGGGCCTCTTCCAGGTCGGCGTCGAAGAAGAAGCTGACCAGGTTGGTGAGGGTGCCGCGGCCGTGGGATCCGATGTCCAGCAGTTCGCGGACGGGGCTGCGGCTGCCGTCGGCGGCGACGAGGTACTCGGCGCGCAGCGTGTAGCTCTCGCCGGTGCCGGCGTCGGTGAGCGTGGCGCTCACCCCGTCGGCCTCCTCGGTGACGGCGTCGAGGCGGGTGTGGAAGCGCAGGTCGACGCCGACCTCCTCGGCCCGCTTGCGCAGGATGGGCTCGAGCTGGTTCTGGTCGATCAGCGTCCACTGGGCGGGGCTGATGCGGCTGATGTCCTCGATGGAGGCGTTGGGCATCCGGACCCGCTCGTTGCCCGCGAGGGTCTCGACGTGGATCAGGTCGGTGTTGCCGGAGATCGGCGAACGTCCGGCCTTGACCCGGTCCTCCATGCCCACCGCGCGGTACAGCTCCATGGTGCGCGGGTTGATGGCACGGGCCTTGGGGTGCGTGGAGGTGCCGGGGTGGCGCTCCACCAGCGTGGCCTTCACCCCGTGGTGGGCGAGGAACACGGCGGCGGACAGGCCCGCGAGGCCGCCGCCGACGATGAGTACGGGCACCTTCTCCTGGCTCATGGTGATTCCTTGGGTGGTCGGGGCGGCGGACGGCTCCGTGTGGGCGGTCATCGGGTCGCGGTCACCAGCGTGTGCGTGCCGAGCAGCGGCTCGGCGGCGACGGCGGTGAATCCGGCCTCGGTGAGCCAGGTGCGGACGTCGTCGATGCGGTACTCCGAGCCGTCCTGGCTGACGAGGCGCATGTGGAGGCTGGAGAGCAGGCGCTCGGCGTTGCGGCGCTCGTCGTCGATCATCCGGTCGTAGATGAGGACCTGGCCGCCGGGGTTGACGGAGGCGAAGACGCGGCGCAGCAGTTCCTGCCTGCGGTCGGTGTCGAAGCCGTGCAGGATGTGGCCGAGCACGATGACGTCGGCCTTCGGGATGTCGTCCGCGAAGAAGTCGCCGCCGGTGAACTCGACCCGGTCGCCGAGGCCGAGGCGGGTGGTGTGCTCGGTGAACAGCGGGCGGGTGCGCTCCAGGTCGAACACGCCGGCCTTCAGGTGCGGGTGCTCCTTGACCAGGACGGAGGCGAGGTTGCCGCGCGCGCCGCCGAGGTCGATGAAGGAGGAGTGCCGGCTCCAGTCGATGCTGCCGGCGAGCTCGATGCCCATCCGGTCGCTGTACGCGTCGAGACCGGCGAAGAAGCGCTTCATCTTCTCGGGGTCGTTGTGCGTGTTCCCGACGAAGCCGCCCTTGTCGGGGTCGAGGTGCTGCGGGGCGCCGGTGGTCAGCGCCTCGGTGAGCCGGCCCCAGGTGCCGTACAGGGTCTCGTTGGTCAGCTCGACGAAGCCGCCGAGGTAGGTGGAGGTGCCGGGCACCAGGTACGCCTGGGCCAGCGGCCCGTTGCTGTACTGGTCGCCGGTACGCTCCAGCAGGCCGAGACCGGCCAGCGCGTCCAGGAAGTCGGCGGCCATGCGCGGGTGCAGGCCGGACGCGGCGGCGATGTGGTCCGCGCCGGCCGGTCCCTCGGCGAGGGCGCCGAACACGCCGAGCGTCACGGCGCTGTGCAGCACCTTGGCCGCGCAGTCCGCGATGGTCAGCTTGATCAGCGGACCGGGGTCGACCGCCGCGGCCGTCGTACGGTCATCGGTCGTTGTCACGCGAGCCTCCTAGCAAACCGTGGGGGACCGCTTCGGTCCTTCTCCCGACAATGGCCGGTTCGCGTGGAGTCCCACTCGAAGCGGCCTGAAGCCGCGGGGCGGGGCAGCGCGAGGGGTGCGGGCGTACGGGGCAGCGGACATGGCGAAGTGCCGCCCTCCCACCGCGGGTCGCGGGGGCGGGCGGCACTTCGGCCATGTCACACGCGGGGGATGGTGTGATCAGGCCGTTTCGGGGGAGCTGTCGGCCGTGACCGGGGCAGTCTCCTTGGCGGCGGAGTCGGCGGGCGCTCCGTCGCCGCCGCCACCGTGGTGGCGGGAGCGGAGCGTGCTGTTCTTCATCAGCAGGGTGAGGACGAGGCCGACCACCAGGACCGGCACCGCGGCGATGAACACCGGGGTGAGGGCGGCGGCGTAGGCCTGCTCGATGGCGGTGCGCACCGTGGCGTCGAGCGAGTTCAGGACCGTGTCCGAGGAGAGCGAGTTGTGGTCGACGCCGTTCAGGGCGCCGGCCGGGACGCGGTCGGCGATCTCGTCGGTGAGGCGGCCGTAGAAGATCGCGGCGAAGAGCGAGATGCCGATCGAGGTGCCGAAGGAGCGTCCGAAGGTCACGGTGCCGGAGACGGCGCCCATGTCCTGCGGAGGCGCGGTGTTCTGGGCGGCCTGCGTGAAGACCTGGGCGGAGAGGCCCGAGGCGAGGCCGAAGACCAGCATGTAGGCGATGGCCAGGGCGCGCGGGGTGTCGGCGTCCATGGTGGACAGCAGGACGGCGCCGACGATGCCGAGCGCCATGCTCAGGATCGGGAAGATCTTGTACTTGCCGGTCTTGCCGATGATCTTGCTGGAGACCACGGAGGTGAGCACGAGGCCCAGCATCATCGGCAGCAGGACGAAGCCGGAGGTGGTGGGGCTGGCACCGGTGGCGACCTGGACGTACAGGGCGAGGAAGTTGACCGTGCCGACGAAGACGATGCCGCAGATCATGGTGCCGAGCAGCGAGATGGTGAAGGTGGAGTCCTTGAACAGCCGCAGCGGGACGATCGGCTCGGCGGCGGCGGACTCGGCCTTCACGAACAGGCCGAGGAGCAGCAGCGTGGCGAGGCCGAGGCCGATGATCTGCGGGGAGGTCCAGGAGTACTCGACGCCGCCCCACGAGGTCAGGAGCGTCACGGCGACGATGGCGCCGGAGAGGGTGACGATGCCGGCGTAGTCGAGCTTGGACTCGCGGACCTTGCGCGGCAGGTGCAGGTACTTGGCGAGCAGGGCGACGATCACGGCGCCGACGGGCAGGTTGACCAGGAAGACCCAGTGCCAGCTGAGGGCGTCGGTGAGCAGGCCGCCGACGGCGGGGCCGGCGAGGGAGGCACCGGCGAAGACCATGCCGAACATGCCGTAGTACTTGGCGCCTTCGCGCGGGGTGAACAGCTCGCCGATGATGGCGAGGACGGAGACGAAGAGGCCTCCGGCGCCCAGTCCCTGCACGATACGGAAGACGATGAGCAGCTCCATCGAGCCGGCCAGGCCGGACAGGGCGGAGCCGAGGAGGAACAGGGCCATCGCGGAGAGGTAGACGACCTTGCGGCCGAAGAGGTCTCCGAGCTTGCCGTAGATGGGCGTGGTCACGCTGCTGGCGATGACGTACGCGGTGGTCACCCACGCGAAGAGGTCGATGCCGCCGAGGTCGCCCGCGATGCGGGGAAGGGCGGTGGCGACGATCTGCATGTCGAGGATGGCCACGAACGCGGAGAGCATGCAGGCGACCATGACCGGGGTGACTTTGGTCCCGGAGGGGTGCAGCCCGCCGGATGCCTGAGCGGTGGGAGCGGACAAGGTGGTGCCGCCTTTCGAATCGGTGTGCGCGATCCCCGTCGCACCGGCTGCTGAGCTACGGCCGGCGTCACCTGGCTGTTCCGCCCGAAAGGGGCTGGGGAAGGTCACGATGGTTGTGTGTGGTGATGCGGATGCTGTTGGGGGGGGTGCGGCCGGCCCGTCCCGGGGGTGGACGGGCCGGCCGGTTCTCGGCGCAGCCTCAGGGAACGAGGACGACCTTGCCGAGCTGGGCACGGGCTTCCATGAGCTCGTGGGCCTTGGCGGCCTCGTCGAGCGGCAGGCGCTCGTGGACGACCGGCTTGACCTGGCCGGAGCTGATGAGCTCGAAGAGGTGGCGCTGGCCTTCGGCGATCGCCTCGGGCTTGTTGTAGAGCATCGCGTAGAGGCTGAAGCCCGCGACGTTCTTCATGCGGGACAGGGCCAGGGTGGGCAGGTCCGGGATGTCGCCGGAGGCCGAGCCGTAGAAGACGAGGGTGCCGAACTGGGCGGTGATGCCCAGGGACTTCAGCAGGACGTCGCCGCCGACGGTTTCCAGGACCACGTCGGCGCCGCGGCCGTCGGTGGCGGCGAGGACCTGGTCGACCCAGTCCTCGTCGCTGTAGTTGACGGTGACGTCGGCACCGAGCTCGCGGGCGAAGTCGCACTTGGCCTGGGTGCTGGCGGTCGCGATGACCTTGCCGGCGCCCATCGCCTTGGCGATCTGCACGGCGAGGTGGCCGACGCCGCCGGAGGCCGCGTCGATCACGATGGTCTGGCCGGGCTGGAGGCGGCCGGCCTCCTTGATCGCGTGGTACGCGGTCTGGGCCGGGCTCGGCAGGAGGGTCGCGGCGGCGGCGTCGAGGTCCTGCGGGATCTTGATGAGCCAGCCGGTGTCCGCGACGACGTACTCCGCGTAGGCGCTGTGGTCGATGTCGCCGACGACGCGGTCGCCGACGGCGAGGTCGGTAACGCCTTCGCCGACGGCCTCGATCGTGCCGGCGACGTCGCCGCCGGGGGCGCCGGGCAGACCGGCGTGGCCGCCGATCGGGATGCCCTGGCGGCGCTGGACCTCGGCGAAGGTGACGCCGATGGCCTCGGCGCGGATCAGAACCTGACCCGGACCGGGCTGCGGCTTCTCCACCTCTTCGAGGCGCAGGACAGACGGAGCGCCGTGCTCGTAGTGGCGGATGATTCGCATGATTTCTCCAAACGGTATTTCCGTCGAGCCGTCGCGCTGGGCCGCGGCTCCGTCCGGGGGGCCGGATACATGTGCATGTTGTCATGCATTTGATTGCGAGTCCACACGTGATGGCCTCGCGGGGCGTTTCTTTACCGATTACTTAAAGACGGCGCGGGTGGGGTCGGTGACCCCGGCCCAGGTCTCCAGGGCCGTACGCAGGCCCTCGGCGACCTCCTCGGCCGAAGCGCTCTTGTCCGCGGCCCAGGCGACGTATCCGTCGGGACGGACCAGCACACCGGCGAGCTCCGGCTCTTCGGCGCACTCGGCGACGATGTGGCCGACGCGGCCGGCCCACTTCAGCGGCGCGGCCCACTCGTTGTAGACCTCGGAGATCTCCGGGCGGCCGGCGAGGTCGAGCAGCGCGAAATTGCCCCGGCGCAGGTACTTCGGAAGGGTCCGGGTGCCCTCCTCGGTCTTCAGCGTCAGGTCGCGGGCGAAGTCGCCGAGCAGCCGGTGCTCGGGGCCCTCGATGTCGTAGCGGACCCGGACACCGCTGAGCATCTCGGCGATGTGGCGGTTGACCTGATCCTTGGTCATCAGGGTCTGGAAGAGCTCGCGCAGCTGGGTGACGTACGGGTCGGGGTTCATCAGCGCGATCTGGGCGCGGGTGTTGGCCAGTACGGCGCGGGCCGGCTCCTGGCGCTCCTTGTCGTACGTGTCGAGCAGACCCTCGGAGCCCCAGCCGTTGATGGTGGCGGCGAGCTTCCAGCCGAGGTTGAGGGCGTCCTGCAGGCCGAGGTTGACGCCCTGGCCGCCGACGGGGAAGTGGGTGTGCGCGGCGTCGCCGGCGAGCAGGACGCGACCGGAGCGGTAGGTCTCGGCCTGGCAGGCGGAGTCGGTGAACCAGGACAGCCAGCGCGGCTCGCTCGCGCCGAGGTCGTCGCCCCAGATCTCGCGCAGGCTGGCGGTGAACTCCTCCAGCGTCAGCTCGGAGCCCGCTTCCTTCGTCGTCTCGAAGTCGAAGGTGGCGACGCGGTGGTAGGTGTCGTCGAGCGGGACGCAGAAGAGCAGGCCGCGCTCGGTGCGCTCCATGCCCATCGGCGCCTTCTCGCGGTCGGCGAGGACGACGTCGGCCAGGCGCGCGGTGACGCGGCCGCCGGTGCCGGGGAAGCCGATGCCCGCGGACTTGCGGACCAGGCTGCGGCCGCCGTCGGTGCCGACGACGTAGCGGCCGCGCAGGGTGTACGAGCCTTCGGGGCCGGTGACGTCGACCTCGGCGCCGTCCTCGTCCTGACGGACGGCGGTCACCTCGTGGCCGCGGCGGATCTCGACGCCGAACTCCTCGGCGCGCTCCTCCAGCAGCCGCTCGGTGCGGGTCTGCTCGGAGAGCAGCGCGTAGTTGTGGGCGCTGTCGAGCAGGGAGAAGTCGACCCAGACGTCGAGGCCGGCGAAGTGGCCGTTGCTCCACGAGTGGGCGCCGTCGCGGAAGCGGTCGGCGAGGCCGCGGCGGTCGAGCGACTCCAGCGAGCGGGCGTGCAGTCCGAAGGCCTTGGAGTGGGGGGTCCGCTCGGCGAGGCGCTCCAGCACGACGGGCTTGGCGCGGGCGATGCGGAGTTCGGAGGCGAGCAGCATGCCCACCGGACCTCCGCCGACGATGAGGACGTCGAAGTCGAAGTCCTTGGTGTCCGGCATTGCAGTCCTTCCAGAGGGGGGTTGGGGGTTTCTATGACGAGGAAAAATTATATGCTTGCTGTCATGCAAACGCTTGTGAGCATACACATGCTCGCTGTCCTCGATTACCACGCCTAGGATGTTCGCCATGGAGACTTCGACCACCAGGCAGAAGACCGCGCAGCTCCCCTCCGCGCACGGCGCGCTGGCCGCCGCCGACCCGCTGGACGCGGTCGGCCCGGCCTTTTCGCGGCTGCGCCGCGCATCGGCGCTGAACGTGGAAAACCCGGTGTCCCGCAAGGACATGACCCGGACGCTGGTGCTCAACATCGTGGAAGAGGGGCCCGAGCACGACGGCCAGGAGATCACCGTCGGAGTCGTGGCCGAGCGCCTCGCGGTGGACCCCTCCGTGGCCAGCCGCATGGTCACCGACTGCATCTCCGCCGGCTACCTGATCCGCGCCGCGTCCCAGCAGGACGGGCGCCGGACGATCCTGCAGATGTCGGACGAGGGACTGGCGATGCTGGCGGCGTTCCGCCGCCACCAGCGGGCCGCTTTCGAGTTCATCACCCGGGAGTGGCCCGACGACGAGCGCCTGCAGTTCGCCCGCCTGCTGATCAAGTACGTCGACTCGGTCGCCGAGATGCGCGGCGCCCAGGCCGACGGATAACCGCCGGTCCCCCATCGCTCAGCGCGCCAGGATCCGGCGCAGCGCCGCCGTCAGCGCCGCGCCCTGCTCACCGGCGGGGACGGCGGCCGGGGTGCGCCACGCGACGATTCCGTCCGGTCGCACCAGGACGGCGCCCGCGGCGGCCACGCCGTAGGCGGCGGCCCACCGGCCCTCCGGGTCCGCGAGCGCCCCGCCGTCGGCGGCCGGCGCGATGCGGTGGAAGGCCAGGTCGACGCCGAGCGCCGTGGCGGCGCTACCTGCCGCCTCGGCCCACGAGCCGCCGTCCGCCCCGGCCAGCAGGACGAAGCCGGTGCCGAACAGCTCCAGCGTGGACAGCGGGGCGCCGTCGCGCTCCAGCACCACGTACGGAGCGCGGGTGCCGGGCTCGCCCTGCAGGGTGCGCGGGTCGGAGGTCAGCGGCGGCCGCTCCACGCCCGCCTCGGTGATGAACGCGCCGGAGGGGTAGGCCTGGCCCATCGTGACGGTCATCGCGTCGTCGGTGGCTGCCTTCTCCTCCTCGGTCGCGGTGCCCGAGCGCAGGGCGAGCTGGAGCGAGCCCTGGCGCGCGGTGTAGGAGCCGACCGGGTGGCGCTCCTCCTGGTAGGTGTCGAGCAGGCCGGTGCCCGCGGCGCCCTTGGTCACCAGGGCCAGCTTCCAGGCCAGGTTGAAGGCGTCGGCGATGCCGGTGTTGGCCCCGTAGCCGCCGGTGGGCGGGATCTGGTGGGCGGCGTCGCCCGCGATCAGGACCCGGCCCTGGACGAAGTTCCCGGTGACGAGTTCGGCCATGTCCCACGGGAAGCGGGAGCGGACCGTGACCTCGACCTCGTCCGAACCGATCGCGGCGGAGACCAGCTCGGCGCAGCGGGCGTCGGTGAAGTCGTCGAGGCCCTCGCCCTTCTCGGGGTCGTAGCCCACGATCAGGGTGCCCTCGGTGAGGGTGTCGTCGTGCACCAGGATGCCCATGACCGTGTCGTTCTTGACGTGGACGACGCTGTAGCGGCGGTCCCCGAGGACCGCGCCGAAGTCGGCGCCGAACGCGATGCTCACGTGCCGGGAGAGCACGCCGCGCCCTTCGCGCACCAGGCCCAGCGACTCCCGTACGGTGCTGCGCGGCCCGTCGGCGGCCACCAGGTAGTCGGCGGTCAGGGTGGTCTCGGTGCCCTCGGCGTCCTTGACGACGGCGGTGACGCCGCTCCCGTCCTGCGTGAAGGAGACCAGTTCCGTGCTGAACCGCAGGTCGGCGCCGAGCTTCTCGGCCCGGGCGCGCAGGATCGGCTCCAGCCGGTCCTGGGGCAGCAGCAGCAGCTTGGAGGGGGTCAGGTCCGCGAGCTCGTCGCCGCCCTCCAGCTCCTCCTTGCTGAAGAGGACCTCGCCGGCCAGGGAGACCACGCCCGCGCGGGTCTTGTGCTTCTCGAAGCCGGACGCGGCGGCCTTGGCGGCCGCCTCGACGCCCACCGTGCCAAGGATCTCGGCCGTACGCGGGTAGTAGCCGACCGCGCGCGGGTGGATGGAGGTGCTGGGGTGCCGCTCGACCAGGGTGCAGGGCACGTTGTGATGGGCGAGGAACACCGCGGTGGAGAGGCCGACGAGGCTGCCACCGACGATCAGTACATGCGTGCCGCTCTTACTCACAAAGAACCCCTCTCGCGGATACCGGTCTGTGCGGATCGTGGCAGCGGCCGGTGGACCTGAACTCGAACTCCGCTCGCAGCAGCAGGGAGTCGGCGTCTCAGGCCTTGACGGAGTACGTCGACCAGGAGCTGTCCGCCGTGAACCCGAGGCGGCGGTTGAGGGCGACGACGGCGCCGTTGTCGACGTCGTTCCAGGCCTGCACGAGGGCCACCTGCCCGTTCTCGCGGGCGGTACGGGCCAGCAGGTCCGCCTTGAGCCAGGAACCCAGGCCCCGGCGGCGCCGGTCGGCGAGGACCAGGGTCTCCCCCGCGTCGGCCATCGGGCTGTCGCGGACGAAGACGGTGGCGTACCCGACGACTTCGCCGGTCGCGTCGTCGACGGCGGCGGTCACGTGCTGGCGGTGTCCTGCCCGCTCCGCCTCGGCCTCGCGCGCGCGGACGTCGTCGGCGGTGGGGGTGCGCACCTGCGCCTGCCCGTTGACGGGCGCGTCCAGGGTGCCCCAGGCGCGGGCGTAGGAACCGACGAGCCCGTCCGGGCAGCGGTCGGTCCAGTTCACGAGGTGGTGGCCGGGTACCGCCCGGGCGGCGAGCTCGTCGAGTCCGGCGGCGGCCGGGCCCTTCAGGAAGAGGCGGTTGCGCAGGTTGGTGCCGCGCAGTTCGGCGCCGCAGCCGGAGGCGAAGGCCTCGGCGGCGGGGGTGTGCGGGGCGTCGACCATCAGGTGGCCGCGGCCGCGGGCGCGCAGTTCGGCGCGGGCGGCGTCGACCAGGGCGGTGCCCGCGCCGCGACGGCGGAAGGACGGGAAGACCCACAGCGAGCCGTGGCCGGGTCCGGCCGGGTCGCCGAGGTCGAGGCCGAGCTTGGTGACGCCGACGGGCGTGTCGCCGTCGAAGGCGGCCAGGACGATCCGGTCGGCTCCGTGCCGGCGTTGCAGCAGCCTGGCGAGCAGGGCCTGTGACACCGGGGGGTCGGCGGGCAGTTCGAGACTCATCGTCTCCTGGAAGCCCGGAACGAGCAGGGTGATCGTCGCCGGGTCGTCACCGTCGAGGCTGCGGATGTCCATGGCCACCATCGTCCACGACGGCGCTTGAGATCCGTTCGAGAACGGCTCGGGGCCCGGACGCCGCACCGTCCGGGCCCCGAGCTGCGGAAGGCCGGCCGGGCCCGTCAGGGCCCGGCCGGCACGCGTTCACGCCTCCTGCGTCTCCGCGAGCGTGATGGCCTGCACCGGGCAGGCCCGTACGGCCTCGCGCACCATCGGATGCCCGGCGCCGTCCTCACGGCCGGCGATGACGGTGGAGAACCCGTCGTCGTCCTGCTCGAACACGAAGGGAACGGAGACGGCGCACTGGGCGGAGCCGATGCACCGGTCGGTGTCGATCGAGATGCGCACGGCGGCCTACCAGGTGACGGGGAGTTCGGAGACTCCCTGCAGGACGAACGGGGCGTTGACCGGCACCTGGTCGGCCGGGACCGCGAGGCGCAGGCTCGGCACCCGGCGCAGCAGGGTGGCGAGGGCGATCTCCATCTCGGCGCGGGCCAGGTTCTGGCCGATGCACTGGTGGATGCCGTAACCGAAGGCGACGTGGCGGCCGGAGGGCCGGAAGATGTCCAGGTCGTCGGCCTTCTCGAAGGACTGCGCGTCGCGGTTCATCAGCATCGTCGACAGGATCACCCCGTCGCCGGCCTTGATCACGTGCCCCTCGACCTCGATGTCCTCCTTGGCGACGCGCATCAGCATGTCGCCGATGGAGGCGTAGCGCATCAGCTCGTCCACGGCCCTCGGCATCAGGGACTCGTCGGCGCGCAGCGCCTCCATCTGCTCCGGGTGTGCCAGCAGCGCCATCGTGGACAGGGCGATCATGTTGGAGGTGGTCTCGTGTCCCGAGACCAGCAGGACGGTGGCGATCATCGCCAGCTCGTTGCGGTCGACCTTGCCGTCCTCCAGCTGGCGGGCGATCAGCTCGTCGAGCAGGGTGTCGCCGGGCTCCGCCTGCTTGCGGCTGATCAGGTCGTCCAGGTAGGCGAGGATCTCGGTGAACGCCTGCTGCGCCTGCGCGGCCTGCTCGGGCCCGGAGGAGGACAGCACGTGCCGGGAGCGCTCGTCGAAGTAGTGGTGGTCCTCGTACGGGACGCCGAGCAGCTGGCAGATGACGGCGGACGGCATCGGCAGGGCGTACTCGGTGAGCAGGTCCACGGTCCGGCCCGGGCCGCCCGCCAGCATCTTGTCGAGGAGGTCGTCGGCGTACTGCTGGATCACCGGGCGCAGCGCGTTGACCTGGCGGACGCCGAAGCTCGGCAGCACCATGCGGCGCTGGCGGGCGTGCACCGGGTCGTCGACGCCGACCAGCGGGGGCGCGGCGGCCTGCTGGCGCTGGGCCTCGATGCGCGGCGCGAGCAGCGGGAAGTTCGGGTCGAGGACGTCGGAGGAGAGCCGGGCGTCCGGGAACAGCTTGCGGCCGAGCTCGTTGCCCGTCACCAGCCAGGCCACCCGGCCGTTCCAGAGGGTGACCCGGGAGATCGGGCCCTTCTCGCGCAGCCCCTCGTACCCGGGCGGCATCTGGTAGGGGCACTTGCGCTGGATCGGGTACGCAGGAGCGTCCTCGGCCCCGTCCGCCAGCGTCTTCGGCGCGTCGAGTGTGTCGGTCATGGGTTCTCCTGGGTGTGTGGCCGGCGGCGGCCGTGCGTGGGGTCCGGCTGGGAGGGGGCGGGGTTCAGAGTCCGCCGGTGACGCGCAGGGCCTCGCCGTGGACGTTCCCGTTGGCGGCGGAGCCGAGGAAGACGATCGTGCGCGCGACGTCCTCGGGGGTGTTCATCCGGCCCGACGGCAGGGACTTGGCCTTGTTCTCCAGGAAGGCGGGCGAGGCGTGGGTGAGCACGTTCTCGGTGAGGGTCTGGCCGGGGACGACCTCGTTGACCAGGATCCCCGCGGGGCCCAGTTCCCAGGCGAGGCTGCGGACCAGCCCGAACAGCCCCGACTTGGCGGCGCCGTACGCGCCCGCGCCGATCATCCCGGAGTTCGCGAGCCCGGCGCCGACGAGCACGATGCGGCCCCAGTCGCGGCCGCGCATGTGCGGCAGGACGGCCTGGATGGTGTGGAAGACGGCGTCGACCGAGGTGCGCAGGACCCGCTGCCACTGCTCGACCGGGACCTCCTCGAAGGCGGGCATCTGCCGGCCGGGCCGCGGGATCGCGTCGCCCCACTCCACCGCGCTGGCGACGAGCACGTCGATGCCGCCCCACTCGGCGCCGACCGCGGCGACGGCGGCGCGGATCGAGTCCTCGTTGGCGAGGTCGTAGCGGACCACGTAGGGCGTGCCGCCGGCGGCGGCGACCTGCTCGGCCGTCTCCTTCGCGCCCGCCTCGTCGGAGTGGTAGGTGATCGCGACGCGCGCGCCCTCCGCCGCGTAGGCGACGGCGGTGGCCCGGCCGATGCCCCGGGAGGCGCCGGTGACGAGCACCACCTTGTCCGTGAGATCCGTCTTCATCGTCCTGCCTTCGTGGTCTGGTGGGCGCTGTGGGCGGTGTCCGGTCCGGCGCCGATGCTCTGCCCGTGCCGGAAGAAGCCTTCGGGGTCGTAGGCGCGCTTGATGTCGCGCAGCCGGGGGGCGTTCTCCGCGTAGTGGTCGCCCTCCCAGTCCGCCGGCACCCGCGAGCTGGGGAAGTTGATGTACGAGCCAGTGGCCAGCGGGGCGAGGGCCGCGCCGCAGCGGTCGGCCCACTCGTCGAGCTCGGCCGGGCCCCGGGCCGCCGACTCCTCGTCGCGCGTGGCGATCTGGAAGCCCGTCAGGAACTGGGCGTCGCGGTGGACGTACGCGGTCTCGGTGCGGCCGACCCGGTTGGCCGCGCCGCCGAGCGCGATACACAGCAGGTAGCGCTCGTTGTCGAGGTCCGGGTTCCAGGCCCCCAGCAGGGACTCGGCCTCGGTGTGCGTCACGGGCCGGCCGGTGAGCCGGTAGGCCTGCCGGGTGTACGGGTGACGGTGGCCGATCGCGTCCGGGTGGGTGCCGGTGCGGTGGCACTGCTGGACGGTCTTGGATCCGCACAGCGCCTCGTGCATGACCTCGGCGTACGCTCCGGGCGCGCCGACCTCGCGGTGCACGGGCTTGGTGCCGGCGGCCTCGGTGAGTTCGTCGAGGGCCCGCTCCAGTTCCTCGGGCGCCCCGTGGTGCACGCCCCAGATCTTGACGATCGGCTTGCCGCCGGGCCCGAACATGCCGGGCAGTACGACCAGGGAGGTGCCGAGGTCCTCGCAGGCCGCGGCGGCCCAGGCCTGCCAGGCGGCCAGTACGCCGGGGGCGTCCTCGTAGGACCACAGGGTCTCGAAGGCGGTCAGCAGCGGGGCGTCGACGGGCCGCAGCTCGAACTCGGTGACGATGCCGAAGTTCCCGCCGCCGCCACCGCGCAGCGCCCAGTACAGGTCGGGGTGCTCGTCGGCGCAGGCGCGGACGGTCCGCCCGTCGGCGAGGACGACCCGGGCGGAGAGGATCCGGTCGCTGGCGACGCCGAACTTGCGGGTCTGCCAGCCCAGTCCGCCGCCGGTCAGGAAGCCGCCCTGGCTGACGGTGGGGAAGGTGCCGGTGACGATCTGGCGTCCCTGTGCCTTGAGGGTGTCGAGCGCGTCGAGGGACTGCACGCCGGCGCCGATGCGCACGGCGGGGCCGTCGGCGACGGCGTGGTTCATCCGGGACAGGTCGATGACCAGGCCGGTGCCGGTGGACCAGCCGTTGAAGCTGTGGCCGGAGCCGCGCACGTGCGCCCGTACGCCGGTGTCCTGGGCGTGCCGTACGCAGGCGAGGACGTCCTCGTGGGACTCGCAGTAGGCGACCGCGTACGGGGTCACCGAGTCGTACTCGGTGTTCTGCAGCTGCCTGGCGAGCCGGTACCCCGGATCGGACGGGAGAACCAGCTCACCCTTGAGTTCGTCGCGCAGCATGGGGGTTCTTTCCTCCGTGAGTTCCCGGTCCGGGGTACGAGACGGGTCGGCCCGTCCGGCTACTTGTCGATGCCGAACTTGCGGGCGCTGACCTTGGAGCCCTCGTGGCCGCGCAGCAGGTCGCCCTTGGGCGAGTAGAAGTTGGCGCCGCCGGTGCCGACCCACTCGTCGTCGGAGACGAACTCGCCGGTGACGAAGACGTGCGCCTCGCCGACGTGCTCGCCCTCGGGGCTGACGGCGAGGATGTGGAAGTTGTAGTGGAAGGAGTCCGGTCCGGTGGACTCCCAGTTGCCCAGGCCGATGTTCTTGGCGTTGACCTGGTAGCAGGTGACGCCGCCGTCACCGGTGAAGGACGCCAGTCCGAACACGGACTTACCGTCGTCCTCCAGCTCCGTGGTCCAGGTTCCGACCAGCCTCGCGTCGGTCATGGCGATTCTCCTGACATGGGTTTCGGTTTGCGTGGTGTGCCGTCGATACGGTGCCGCCCCGGGCTGGAGCCGTACTTGAACGGCCCTTCAGCGGGCGGGCCCGGTCATCTGCCGCGCCACATCCCGGCGCAGGCGTGCGGGTTGCGGTGGGTGCGGTGCCAGCCGCTGCCGGTGACCCCGGCGTCCGCGGCGGGCGCCTGCGCGGCGGCGGCCCGCCGGGCCAGCAGGGACGTCAGGACGGCGGTGAGGGCGGCGGTCTCCTCCGCGGAGGGGTTGCCGCCGGTGATCTTCCAGGTGGTGGTCATGCGTCTGCCTCCTCGTGTCCCGGAGCAGCGGCTCACACCGGCGGGTTGCCGTGCTTGCGGGACGGGATGTCGGCGTACTTGGAGCGGAGCATCGCGAGCGAGCCGATGAGCGCGGAGCGGGTCTCGGCCGGGTCGATGACGTCGTCCACCAGGCCGCGCTCGGCGGCGTAGTAGGGGTGCATCAGCTCGGTCTGGTACTCCTTGATCTTCTGCGCCCGCTCGGCGTCCGGGTCCTCGGCCGCCGCGATCTCCCGCCGGAAGATGACGTTGGCCGCGCCCTCGGCGCCCATCACGGCGATCTCGTTGCTGGGCCAGGCCAGGGAGACGTCGGCGCCGATGGAGCGCGAGTCCATGACGATGTAGGCGCCGCCATAGGCCTTGCGCAGGATCAGCTGGATCCGCGGGACAGTGGCGTTGCAGTAGGCGTACAGCAGCTTCGCGCCGTGCCGGATGATGCCGTTGTGCTCCTGGTCGACGCCGGGCAGGAAGCCGGGTACGTCGACGAGGGTGACCAGCGGGATGCTGAAGGCGTCGCAGAACTGCACGAAGCGGGCGGCCTTTTCGCTCGCGTGGATGTCGAGGACCCCGGCCATCGCGGAAGGCTGGTTCGCGACGATCCCGGTGACGTGTCCGTCGAAGCGGGCCAGCGCGCACACGACGTTCTGCGCCCAGGCCGGCTGGGTCTCGAAGTACTCGCCGTCGTCGACGATCTCCTCGATGACCTTGCGGATGTCGTAGGCCTGGTTGGGGTTGGCCGGGACAAGGTCGGCGAGGGCGTCGGTGCGCCGGTCGGTGGGGTCGTCGGACTCTTCGCGGGGCGCGGTCTCGCGGTTGTTGGAGGGCAGCAGCGACAGCAGGAACCGTACGTCGGCGAGGCAGCTCTCCTCGTCGTCGTAGGCGAAGGCCGCAACGCCCGAGACCGCCGCGTGGACGTCCGCGCCGCCGAGGCCGTTCTGGGTGATCTCCTCGCCGGTCACCGCGCGGACCACGTCCGGGCCGGTGATAAACATCTGCGAGGTCTCGCGGACCATGAACACGAAGTCGGTCAGCGCCGGGGAGTACGCGGCGCCGCCGGCGCACGGGCCCAGCATCACCGAGATCTGCGGGATGACGCCCGAGGCCCGGGTGTTGCGCTGGAAGATGCCGCCGTAGCCGGCGAGGGCGGTGACGCCTTCCTGGATACGGGCTCCCGCGCCGTCGTTGAGGCTGACCAGGGGGGCGCCGGCGGACTGCGCGAGGTCCATCACCTTGTGGATCTTCTGCGCGTGGGCCTCGCCGAGGGCGCCGCCGAAGATGCGGAAGTCGTGGGCGTACACGAAGACGGTCCGCCCGTGGACCGTGCCCCAGCCGGTGACGACCCCGTCGGTGTACGGCTTCTTGTCCTCCAGCCCGAATCCGGTGGCCCGGTGCCGGCGCAGGGCCTCGATCTCGTGGAACGAGCCCTCGTCGAGCAGCAGCTCGATGCGCTCCCGCGCCGTCAGCTTGCCCTTGGCGTGCTGGCGTTCGGTGGCCTTCGGGTCGGGCCCGGCCACGGCCTGGGCCTTGATGTCGGCCAGTTCCGCGGCACGGTCCTGGATGCGGGCGGGGGCGACGTCAGTGATGCTCACGGGTTTCCTCCGGGACTGTAGGGAGGGGGAGGTGTGCGGGTGCGACCGGGCGGCTGGCCCGCGGGGTGCGGCCGGGGTTCACTGCCACAGGCCGATCAGCTGCCGGAACAGGGCCGTCTCGGTCTCGTCGAACGGGAGATCCGGGCGGAGCCTCTCCGGGTGCCGGGGAGGCGGCCCCTGCGGGACGCTCGTCTCGTCCGGCGGGAACCAGACCCAGATGCTGCCCGCCGCGACCAGCATCTTGTAGACGGCGTGGAGCACTCGGTGCGGTCTCATACGCGCGGCCTCCGTTCTGTGGGCCGGGAACGCACTTCGGAACCAGCCAACCCTCGCCCGGCGCCCTCGACGTCCCGTGGAAGTCCGCTTGAGGACCGGTCTCGGGTGCGCCGGTGCGCGTACAGGGCCGTGAGGGCCGCCGCCACGGTGACCAGGCCGCCCGTGTACAGGCCGGAGCGTGCCCCGTAGTGCTCGCAGAGCCAGCCGACGAGCAGGGCGCCGAGCGGGGTGGACCCCTGAAGGATCATGGTGTAGAGGGCCAGTACGCGGCCTCGGTAGCGCGGGTCGCTGCCCAGTTGGATGCGGTGGTTGGCGGCCTGGGCGAAGGAGATGGTGGCGAAGCCGGTGGCCGCCAGCAGGGGGATCGCGAGGGCGTAGCTGGGCGCGAGGCCGCTGGCGGTCTCCAGGACGCCGAAGGCGAGGGCTGCGCCGATGACCAGTCCGGGGCCGGGCCGGCCGCGGCGGGCGGTGCCGGCGAAGGCGCCGAGCAGGGAGCCGGCCGCCATGGCGGTGGTCAGCAGCCCGAAGCTGGCCGATCCGGAGTGGAAGACGGTCTTGGCGAGCAGCGGCAGGGTGAGCGCGAAGTTGAAGCCGAACATGCCGACGGCGGCGACGAGGCCGAGCGGCATGACGAGGTCGGGCCTGCCCCTGATGTAGCGCAGGGCGTCGGCGATCCTGGCGCCGCCCGGGGCGGCTCCGGTGCGCTGCAGCTCCTTCGTGCGCATCATCATCAGACTGGCGACGGTGGCCAGGTAGCTGAGCGCGTTGAGCAGCATCACCGGTCCGGTGGAGTCGGATCCGCTGATCAGGAGCCCGGCGAGGGCGGGGCCGAGGATGCGCGCGGTGTTGAAGTACGCGGCGCTGAGCGCGGAGGCGTTGGGCAGCAGATCGCTGCCGACGAGCTCGCTGACGAAGGACATCCGGGTGGGCGACTCGACGGCGGACACGGCGCCCAGGGAGCCGGCGAAGACGAGGATGACCGGCAGGCTCGCCCGCCCCGCCAGCACCACGAGGGCGAGGAGGAGGGCGAGCAGCCCGGCCGCGAGGTTCGCGAGGATCAGCAGCTTGCGCTTGTCGTACCGGTCGGCGAGCCGTCCCCCGTACAGGGTCAGGAGCAGCGTCGGGGTGAACTGCACGGCCGTGACGAGCCCGAGGGCGGTGGCCGAGTCGCCGCTGAGCGACAGCACCAGCCAGTCCTGGGCGATGAACATCATCCAGGTGCACATCACGGACAGCAGCTGGCCGGTGGCGAAGAGCCGGAAGTTGCGTACGGACAGGGACTGGAACACGTCAGTAGCGGTAGTGGTCCGGCTTGTACGGGCCCTCGACGGGGACGCCGATGTAGTCGGCCTGCTCCTGGCGGAGCGTCGTCAGCCTGACGCCGAGGGCGTCGAGGTGGAGGCGGGCGACCTTCTCGTCGAGGTGCTTGGGGAGCACGTAGACGTCGGTCGGGTACTCGGCCGGCTTGGTGAAGAGCTCGATCTGGGCCAGCGTCTGGTCCGCGAAGGAGTTCGACATCACGAAGGAGGGGTGGCCGGTCGCGTTGCCCAGGTTCAGCAGACGGCCCTCGGACAGCACGATCAGGACCTTGCCGTCGGGGAACTTCCACGTGTGGACCTGCGGCTTGACCTCGTCCTTGACGATGCCCTCGACCTTGGCCAGACCGGCCATGTCGATCTCGTTGTCGAAGTGGCCGATGTTGCCCACGATCGCCTGGTGCTTCATCTTGACCATGTCCGAGGCCATGATGATGTCCTTGTTGCCCGTGGTCGTGATGAAGATGTCCGCCGTCTCCACCACGTCGTCCAGCGTCGCGACCTGGTAGCCGTCCATCGCCGCCTGCAGCGCGCAGATCGGGTCGATCTCGGTGACGATGACGCGCGCGCCCTGGCCGCGCAGCGACTCCGCGCAGCCCTTGCCGACGTCGCCGTAGCCGAAGACCACGGCGGTCTTGCCGCCGATGAGGACGTCGGTGGCGCGGTTGATGCCGTCGATCAGCGAGTGGCGGCAGCCGTACTTGTTGTCGAACTTCGACTTGGTGACGGCGTCGTTCACGTTGATCGCCGGGAAGAGCAGCGAGCCCGCCTGGTGCATCTCGTAGAGGCGGTGGACACCGGTGGTGGTCTCCTCGGTCACGCCGCGGATCTCCGCCGCCAGCGCCGTCCAGTCGAGGGTGGTCTTCCCCAGCAGGTCCAGGACCAGCGCCATCTCCTCGTTGTCCGCGGTGGACGGGTCGGGAACGGCGCCGGCCTTCTGGTACTCGACGCCCTTGTGGACGAGGAGGGTGGCGTCACCGCCGTCGTCGAGGATCATGTTCGGGCCGCCGGTGGGGGTGTTCGGCCAGGTCAGCGCCTGCTCCGTGCACCACCAGTACTCCTCCAGCGTCTCGCCCTTCCAGGCGAAGACGGGGATGCCGGCCGCCGCGATCGCCGCCGCCGCGTGGTCCTGCGTCGAGTAGATGTTGCACGACACCCAGCGGACCTCCGCGCCGAGAGCCACCAGCGTCTCGATGAGCACGGCCGTCTGCACGGTCATGTGCAGGGAGCCGGTGATGCGCGCCCCGGCCAGCGGCTGGGCGGCCGCGTACTCGGCGCGGATCGACATCAGGCCCGGCATCTCGTGCTCGGCGAGCGTGATCTCCTTGCGGCCGAACGCGGCGAGGGAGAGGTCGGCGACCTTGAAGTCGGTGAACTCGGCTGTGGGCTGGCTGGGCATGGACTACTCCGGTGTGTGGACGTCGAGGTTCAGGGTCAGTTGACGTTCAGGTTCTGGTGGATCTCTCGGGTCGCCGTGGAACGGTTGAGGGTGATGTAGTGCAGGCCCGGGGCGCCCTCGGCAAGCAGCCGTTCGGCCATCGCGGTCGCGTACTCCACCCCGACGGCGTGGCCCGCGGCCGGGTCGTCGCGCACCGCGTCCAGGCGCCGGGCGAGGTGCTCGGGGAAGCGGGCGTCGCTCAGCTCGGCGAACCGGCGGATCTGCCGTACGTCGGTGGCGGGCATGATTTCGGGGATCACCGGTGTGAGGCAGCCGACGGCGGCCAGCCGGTCGCGCAGCCGCAGGTAGTCCTCCACCTGGAAGAACATCTGCGTGATCGCGTAGTCGGCGCCCGCCTGGCACTTGGCCGCGAAGTGCCGGATGTCCTCGGTCCAGCCCGGGGACCGCGGGTGGCGCTCGGGGAACGCGGCCACGCCGACGGTGAAGTCGCCCAGTCGGCGGATCAGGCTGACCAGTTCGTGCGCGTGCGTGAAGCCCTGCGGGTGCGGGGTCCACACCCCCTTCGGGTCTCCCGGCGGGTCCCCGCGCAGGGCGAGCACGTCCCGGATCCCCGCGTCCGCGTACTGGCCGATGATGTGCCGCAGCTCGGCGACCGAGTGCCCGACCGCCGTCAGATGGGCCACCGGGCGCAGCGTGGTCTCGGTCGCGATCCGCTTGGTGACCTCGACCGTACGGTCGCGGGAGGAACCTCCCGCCCCGTACGTGACGGAGACGAAGGACGGCGCGAGGGCCTCGATCCGCCGGATCGCGTCCCAGAGCGTGCGCTCCCCCGCTTCGGTCTTCGGCGGGAAGAACTCGAACGAGAAGGAGCGCCGGCCACTGGCCAGCAGTTCGCGTACGTCGGGGCGGGGGCGCGCGGGTGCGGGCTCGGGGGACGGGAGCGCGGGGCGCTCGGTGAGGACTGCTGCCATGACTCGGTTCCCTTCGGCGTCCGGAGAGGTCAGCGCGCGTTGAAGTACGAGGCTTCGGGGTGGTGGATGACGATCGCGTCGGTGGACTGCTCGGGGTGGAGCTGGAACTCCTCCGAGAGGTGGACACCGATGCGCTCCGGCCGGAGCAGGTCGGCGATCTTCGCGCGGTCCTCCAGGTCGGGGCAGGCCGGGTAGCCGAGGGAATAGCGGCAGCCCTGGTACTCGGTGCGGAACATGCCGTCCATGGACGCCGGGTCGGATCCGGTGATGCCCAGTTCGCCGCGGACCCGGGCGTGCCAGTACTCGGCGAGGGCCTCGGCGAGCTGCACGGAGAGCCCGTGCAGCTCCATGTACTCGCGGTAGGCGTCGGCGGCGAACAGCCGGGCCGTCTCCTCGCCGATCTTCGAGCCGACGGTGACGACCTGGAGGCCGACGACGTCGGTCTCGCCGGATTCCTCGGGCCGGAAGAAGTCGGCGAGGCACAGGCGGCGGCCGCGGCCCTGGCGCGGGAAGGTGAAACGGGTCCGTTCGGATCCGTTCTCGTCGAGGATGATCAGGTCGTCGCCCTTGGACACGCAGGGGAAGTAGCCGTGCACGACGGCCGCTTCGAGCAGCCCGTCGGTGTGCAGCCGGTCCAGCCAGCCGCGCAGCCGGGGCCGGCCGTCCGTCTCGATGGTCTCGGCGTCCTTGAGGCCCCACTGGCCCTTGAACAGGGCGGTCTCGTCCAGCCAGGAGGCGTAGTCCTTGAGCGGGACGCCCTTGATGACGCGCGTGCCCCAGAACGGCGGCGTGGGCACGGCGTTGTCGACGGCCACGTCCGAACGCCCGCCGGGCTCGGGCTCCGCCACCAGGAAGGGAGTGTCCCGCTTGGGCACGCGGCGCTGTTTGAGGGGCGGCAGTTCGACGCCGGGGACGCCGCGTTTGACGCCCATGAGGGCGTCCATCAGGCGCAGGCCTTCGAAGGCGTCGCGGGCGTAGCGGACTTCGCCCTCGTAGATCTCGTGGAGGTCCTGTTCGACGTAGGCGCGGGTCAGCGCGGCGCCGCCGAGGATCACCGGGTAGTCGGCGGCCAGCTTGCGCTGGTTCAGCTCCTGAAGGTTCTCCTTCATGATGACCGTCGACTTCACCAGGAGCCCGGACATCCCGATCACGTCGGCCTTGTGCTCGGCCGCGGCCTCCAGGATCGCCGAGACCGGCTGCTTGATGCCGATGTTGACGACGTTGTAGCCGTTGTTGGTCAGGATGATGTCGACGAGGTTCTTGCCGATGTCGTGGACGTCACCGCGGACGGTGGCCAGCACGATCGTGCCCTTGCCGTCGGCATCGGTCTTCTCCATGTGCGGTTCGAGATGGGCAACGGCCGTCTTCATGACCTCCGCGGACTGGAGCACGAAGGGCAGCTGCATCTGGCCGGAGCCGAAGAGCTCGCCGACGACCTTCATCCCCTCCAGGAGGGTGTCGTTGACGATGTCCAGGGCGGGACGGGTCCGCAGGGCCTCGTCGAGGTCGGCCTCCAGGCCGTTCTTCTCGCCGTCGATGATGCGCCGCTGCAGACGCTCGTCCAGCGGCAGCGCGAGGAGCTCCTCCGCCCGCCCGTCCTTCAACGACTTCATGTTGACGCCCTCGAAGAGGGCCATCAGCTTCTGCAGGGGGTCGTAGCCCTCGGCCCGCCGGTCGTAGATGAGATCCAGGGCGACCGTGACCTGCTCCTCCTCGAACCGGGCGATCGGCAGGATCTTCGACGCGTGGACGATCGCCGAGTCCAGGCCGGCCTTGACGCACTCGTCCAGGAACACCGAGTTCAGCAGGACGCGCGCGGCCGGGTTGAGGCCGAAGGAGATGTTCGACAGACCGAGGGTGGTCTGGACGTCCGGGTGGCGGCGCTTGAGCTCGCGGATCGCTGCGATCGTCGCGATGCCGTCGCCCCGCGACTCCTCCTGGCCCGTGCAGATCGTGAAGGTCAGCGTGTCGATGAGGACGTCCGACTCACGGATCCCCCAGTTGGAGGTCAGGTCCGTGATCAGGCGCTCGGCGATGGCGACCTTGTGCTCGGCGGTACGGGCCTGGCCGTCCTCGTCGATGGTCAGCGCGATCAGCGCCGCGCCGTGCTCCTGCGCCAGCCGGGTGACCTTCGCGAACCGGGACTCGGGACCGTCACCGTCCTCGTAGTTGACGGAGTTGATGACCGCGCGGCCGCCCAGCTTCTCCAGACCCGCCCGGATGACGGGAACCTCCGTCGAGTCCAGCACGATCGGCAGCGTCGAAGCCGTCGCGAACCGCCCGGCCAGCTCCTCCATGTCCGCGACGCCGTCACGGCCCACGTAGTCCACGCACAGGTCGAGCATGTGCGCACCCTCACGGATCTGGTCCCGCGCCATCTCCACACAGTCGTCCCAACGGGCCTCCAGCATCGCCTCACGGAACTTCTTCGACCCGTTCGCGTTCGTCCGCTCCCCGATCGCCATGTACGAGGTGTCCTGCCGGAACGGCACCGTCTGGTACAGCGAAGCCGCACCCGGCTCCGGCTGCGGCTTCCGCCCGGTGACGGCCGCACCCCGCACCCGCTCCACCACCTGCCGCAAGTGCTCCGGCGTCGTACCGCAGCAGCCGCCCACCAGCGACAGCCCGTACTCACGGACGAAGGTCTCCTGCGCGTCGGCGAGCTCGGCCGCCGACAGGGGGTAATGCGCCCCCTCACTCGTGAGCACGGGCAGCCCGGCGTTCGGCATGCAGGAGAGCGGGATGCGGGCGTTGCGCGCCAGATAGCGCAGGTGCTCGCTCATCTCGGCCGGACCGGTCGCGCAGTTCAGGCCGATCATGTCGATGCCCAGCGGCTCCAGCGCCGTCAGCGCCGCACCGATCTCCGAACCCAGCAGCATCGTGCCGGTCGTCTCCACGGTCACCGAACAGATCAGCGGGACGGTGACACCGAGCGCCTCCATGGCGCGGCGGGCACCGATCACCGAGGACTTGGTCTGCAGGAGGTCCTGGGTGGTTTCCACGAGCAGCGCGTCGGCGCCGCCGGAAAGGAGACCTTCCGCGTTCGCCTGGTACGCGTCCCGCAGCGTGACGTACGGGGCGTGGCCGAGGGTGGGCAGCTTGGTGCCCGGGCCCATCGAGCCGAGGACCCAGCGCTGCTGCCCGGTGGAGGCGGTGAACTCGTCGGCGACCTCACGGGCGATGCGGGCACCGGACTCCGACAGCTCGTGCACCCGCTCCGCGATGTCGTACTCGGCGAGCGCCGCGAAGTTCGCGCCGAAGGTGTTCGTCTCGACGCAGTCCACGCCGACGGCGAAGTACGCCTCGTGCACCGACCGGACGATGTCGGGGCGGGTGACGTTGAGGACCTCGTTGCAGCCCTCCAGCTGCTGGAAGTCCTCCATCGTGGGGTCCTGCGCCTGGAGCATCGTCCCCATGGCTCCGTCGGCGACGACCACCCGGGTGGCCAGCGCCTCGCGCAACTCGTCGGCCCGGTTCACGACGCACCTCCCAGGGACCCCAGCACGCCGTCCAGCCGCTGCTCCGCCGCGGGCCCGTACACCGCCCGGACCGTGCCGAGCAGTCCGGCGGGCTCGACCTCGTACGCCTGCGAGCCGACGGCCCGCAGCACCAGTGCCGCCATCGCGCAGCCGAGCTGGCCGGCGGCCTCCAGCGGCAGCCCCTTGCTCACCGCGGCGAGGAAGCCGGAGCGGAAGGCGTCTCCGACGCCCGTCGGGTCCTCGGCGGGCACGTCCGGTACGGCTCGCACCGTGAGGACGGGAACGCCTTCGCTGTCGATGCGCACGCCCTTCGAGCCGAGGGTGGTCACCCAGGTGCCGACCCGGGCGAGTACGTCCTCGACGCTCCACTCGGCCCGCTCGCGCAGCAGCGCGGACTCGTACTCGTTCGTGAAGAGCCAGCGGGCCCCGTCGATCAGGCCCCGCACCTCGTCCCGGGAGAGGCGGGCCAGCTGCTGGGAGGGGTCGGCCGCGAAGGGGATGCCGAGCCGGCGGCAGTCCTCGGTGTGACGGACCATCGCGGCCGGGTCGTTGGGCGAGACGAGGACCAGGTCCAGGGGGCCGCCGCGGGCGATGACCTCGCGCAGGTCGATCTCGGCGGCCTCCGCCATCGCGCCCGCGTAGAAGGAGGCGATCTGGTTGGAGTCCTGGTCGGTCATGCACATGAAGCGGGCGGTCTGGTGCCCGGCGGAGACGCGCACTCCGCCGGTGTCCACGCCGTGCTCCTTCAGCCACACCTCGTACTCGCCGAAGTCGGGGCCGACGGCGCCGACGAGTACCGGGTCCAGCCCCAGTACGCCGAGCCCGTAGGCGATGTTGGCCGCCACCCCGCCCCGCCGGATCTCCAGGGAATCGACCAGGAAGGACAGGGAGACGTGCTCCAGCTGGTCGGGGAGCAGCTGGTCGACGAACCGGCCCGGAAAGGCCATGAGGTGATCCGTGGCGATGGATCCTGTCACCGCTATACGCACGTTCTCTCCTGAAGGCAGGTGGGGGCCGGACTCTCGCCGGGGCGGGGCGCGGGCGGGGCGGGGCGCTGTCAGCGGGCGGCGGCGGCCTTGAGCGCCTCGGCCCGGTCGGTGCGCTCCCAGGTGAAGTCGGGCAGCTCGCGGCCGAAGTGGCCGTAGGCGGCGGTCTGGGCGTAGATCGGGCGCAGCAGGTCCAGGTCGCGGATGATCGCGGCCGGGCGCAGGTCGAAGACCTCGCCGATGGCGTCCTCGATCCGGTCGGTGGCGACCGTCTCCGTGCCGAAGGTCTCGACGAAGAGACCGACGGGCTCGGCCTTGCCGATCGCGTACGCGACCTGGACCTCGCAGCGCGAGGCGAGCCCGGCGGCGACGACGTTCTTCGCGACCCAGCGCATCGCGTACGCGGCGGAGCGGTCGACCTTGGACGGGTCCTTGCCCGAGAAGGCGCCGCCGCCGTGGCGGGCCATGCCGCCGTACGTGTCGATGATGATCTTGCGGCCGGTCAGGCCGGCGTCGCCCATCGGGCCGCCGATCTCGAAGCGGCCGGTCGGGTTGACCAGCAGCCGGTAGCCCTCGGTCTCCAGCTTGATGCCGTCCTGCGCCAGCTGGGCCAGCACGTGGTCGACCACGTGCTCCTGGATGTCGGGGGTCAGCAGCCCCACCAGGTCGATGTCGGAGGCGTGCTGCGAGGACACGACCACGGTGTCCAGGCGCACGGCCCTGTCGCCGTCGTACTCGATGGTGACCTGCGTCTTGCCGTCCGGGCGCAGGTACGGGAGCGTGCCGTTCTTGCGGACCTCCGAGAGCCGGCGCGAGAGCCGGTGCGCGAGGTGGATCGGCAGCGGCATCAGTTCCGGGGTCTCGTCGCAGGCGTAGCCGAACATCAGGCCCTGGTCGCCGGCGCCCTGCTTGTCGAGCTCGTCGCCGTCCTCACCTGCGGCGGCGCCCTCGACCCGCTGCTCGTACGCGGTGTCCACCCCCTGCGCGATGTCCGGGGACTGCGCGCCGATCGAGACGGACACACCGCAGGAGGCGCCGTCGAAGCCCTTGGCCGAGGAGTCGTAGCCGATCTCCAGGATCCTGTCGCGGACGAGCTGCGCGATCGGCGCGTACGCCTTCGTCGTCACCTCTCCCGCGATGTGCACCAGACCCGTGGTGATGAGGGTCTCCACGGCCACGCGAGAGGCCGGGTCCTCGGTGAGGAGCGCGTCGAGGATCGTGTCGCTGATCTGGTCGGCGATCTTGTCGGGGTGGCCCTCGGTCACGGATTCCGAGGTGAACAGACGGCGGGACATGTCACTCCTGATGGGTTGGGACAGAGAGCACGGAGGAGACGGAAGGGACGTGGACGTCATACGGTGCCCAGCCGCGGGCGGCGCGCCGCGGCCGTCAGCGCCCGGGCCAGCGACCGCAGCAGGCCGGTCCCGCCGTCCGCGGCGCCGGCGACGGCGACCAGCGGCGGTTGCCAGCCGTGCGCGGCGATCCGCTCGGCGGCCCGCCAGGCGGCGTCGCCCGCACCGGAGGCCCCGCCGAGCCACACCGGCTCCCCGCGGGCGAGCGCGGGGCGCAGGGCCTGCAGGTACAGGGCCGGGTCGTCCCCGGCGGGCAGGGTGACCAGGGCCTGCGGACCGTCGTAGAACTCGGGGAGGCCGTCGTAACACCCGGGCGGCGAGCCCGGCGCCGGCAGCAGGCAGATCGTGCCCGCCCCGGGACGGGCGGCCGCGCGCAGGACGCGCGCCGCGGCTGCCGGGCGGGGCCGCACCCGCGGTACGGGGATGCCGTCGAGCAGTTCCAGGGCCCCGGACACGTCCAGGGCGCCCCGGCCGTCGGGCAGGGTGCGCAGCAGCAGGGCCGCCTGGGAGAGCAGGCCGGCCGCGTCGGCGTCCTGGAACCTGGCCCGGTCGTGGACCGAGGTCAGGACCAGTCCGCCCGAGGTGTCGTGGTGGGCGAAGAGGGTGAACGGCAGGGCGGTGTGCGCCGCGAGCACCTCCGGCGGGTCCAGCTGTACGCCCGCTTCGGCGAGTTCGTCCACGACGGCGTCGCGCCCCGGTCCCGTACCGGAGGAGCCCCAGCCGGTGTGGGCGGCGGCGGCCTGCGGTTCGAAGACGACGAGGGACTCGAAGGGCGCGGCCGCCGTGCCGCGGCGGCCGGTCCAGTCCTCGATCTGCCCGGCGGACACCCACTCGTAGGCCGCGCGGTCCAGCGCGTGGCCGCTGAGCGTGTCCAGCAGCAGGGCCACCGGCATGTGGGCCCGTACGGCCACGTCCAGCGGAAGGGAGTTGCCCAGCGCGCCGGAGAGCAGCTCGGCGCCGGCGAGGGTGATGCCGCGGCCCGAGACGGCCACCGAGAACGCGACGGCGACCGGGTCGGGGCGCCGCGCGCGAGCGGCGGCCCGGTACAGCAGCAGCGCCCACACCGCGTGCAGGGCGGTCGACTCGGTCGCCCCCTGCGCGGCTGCCCAGGCCCGCAGCCGCGCCGCCTCCAGCGGGGTGAGCCGCGCGCGGTTGCGCCCGTGGCCGGGACCTTCCTGTGCCTCGCCCGCCCGGGTGCCTTGATCGTCGGACCGCACGGCGGGCAGGGTGACGGCGTCCGGCGGCGGGGCGGCCCGCCACCAGAACTCCCGTGCGGCCGAGGTGTCCTGGCGGGCCAGCCAGTGCGCGTGGTCGCGGACGTCGGGGCGGCGCTCGCCGCCCAGCGGCCTGCCGTCGGCGAGGTAGGCGCGCAGGAAGGCCCGCAGCAGGCCGCGCACGCTGCGCTCGTCGAGGAAGGCGCGGTGGTAGGTGAACAGGATGCGGGTGGGCCCGGACGGGCTCCCCGACCCGGGCGGCGCGTCCTCGTCCAGCAGCACGATGCGCAGCTGGCCCGGGTCGCGCAGGTCGAACTCGCGCAGCCGCTCGCGCAGGACGAGGGAGTGCCAGTCGGCGCCGCCGGGGCCGTGGTGCTCGATCCGCGGATCCACCCGCGGGTGGACGACCATCGACGGCGGTGCTCCCGCGGAGTCGGCCAGCGCGGTGCGCAGGGCCGCGTCACCGTCGTACAGCGTCCGCCATGCGGCGGTGAAGCGGGGCAGGTCCAGCGGCCCGTACCAGCGGGCCAGCAGCTGCTCGACGTGGAGTCCGGCGCCGGGGCGCACGAGCGTGTCGAGCAGCAGGTCCCGCTGGAGCGGGGACGCGGGTACGGCCGGCGGGCGCGGGCCGCGGCCGCAGCCGGCGGCCCGGGGGCGGCTGGCCGGGCCGGTGGAGCGGGTCCGGGGGCGCGGACGCGGGCGCGCGGGCGCCGCGCTGAGCAGGTCGGACAGCAGCCCGACGGGGTACGGGTGGGGCGCCACCGTCAGGGTGTGGTGGGTGTCCGAGTGCCGTTCCAGGGTGGGCTCGCAGGCCGGGAGGAGTGCGAGGGCCGCCTCCAGGTGTGCCGCCTCCAGCGGCCCGTGCAGCTCCAGCGAGGGCGGCGGGCCGGGCACGAGGACGACCGCCATGGCCGCGCTCATCGGATTCCTCCCTCCTTTTTCTTCTGCGTGTCTGACGTCGCTGTCTGGTGTCCGGTGTCCGGTGTCACGGAGCCGTCCGGTGAGGTCAGCGGGCCCCCAGTTCCTCCTCCACGGCACCCATGAACCCTTCGTCGAGCATCGTTTCGACCGCGGTGTCCCGCGCGGAGTCCAGCCCGGTGTCATGACAGGCCGTGCTGAGCAGGTACCGCCTGAGCACCCGGTGCGTGGCGAACGACCACGCGCCGCCCCCGGCCGGGCTGCCGTCGGGCCCCAGGAGTCCGCCGTCGGCCAGGCCGAAGCCGAATTCCGTGAACCCCAGCCTCAGCCCTTGTCCCAGGGCCTTGGTGTAGGCCTCCTTGAGGGTCCACAGCCGGAGCATCTCGGCGACCTGCCGCTCCGGGGGCATCCGGTCCAGTTCGGCGGCCTCGGCGGGGATGCACACCCGGTCCCGCAGCAGCTCGAAGGACATCCGCCGGCCGGCCGGCTCCACGTCCACGCCGATCCGTCCGGTCCTGCTGACACCGACGGCGATGAGGTCCTCGGTGTGGCTGAGGCTGACGTCGATCTGGCTCATGCCGCGGATGTACGGGCGTCCGCCGATCCGGTACGACAGGTCCAGCGCGGCCGGATCGGTCCGCAGCGCCGCCGCCGCGGTGTACTTGACGACCATGCGCGAGGTGACGAAGCGGTAGCGGACCGCGGCGTCCGGGGTGCGCCGGTAGCGCTGCCAGTCGCGGCCCAGCAGCGGTCGCAGCGAGGTGTCGGCGAGCGCCGCGGTCAGCCACTCCCCCCACGTCGCGTACACGACGACGCTGCCGCGACGTTCCAGTGCCGCGGAGACCGCTTCCCAGGGCCCGTCGGGGCCGGTGACGTGGATGGGCGGCGCGCCCGCGCGGTTCATCGGGTGAGCTCCGTACCTTCGAGGTCGCAGCTGCGGCCGGTGCGGTGCCGGCGGATCAGCTCGTCGAGCACCTGCGCCAGGCAGCCCTCGGGCAGGTCGGGCACGGCGATGCCGAGACGGCTGCCGATGCGCGTCAGCGCGAGTACGGCCCAGGCGGGGTCGGCGAGGAAGGCGTCCGTGCCGTCCTGCGCCTCCCAGACGCCGAGGACCGAGGCGGCCGCCAGGATCAGCGCGTACCGGTCGGTGAGCACGGCCACCCCGGGGCCGGCCAGCGCGGCCCGTTCGGCGGGCAGCGCCACGCAGTCCGCGCGCAGGGCCCGCAGTTCGTTCACGAAGCCGTCGGCGAGGTCACTGAGCGCGGCCATCTGCCCGCCGACCCGGCGGATCGTGGCGAGCCGGTCGGCCGCGCCCACCAGTGAGGCGGTGAGGAAGTCGTCGCCCCCGGCTATGCCCAGCAGCCGGTAGTCCAGGTCGGGCAGGCGCGCCCCGCCGCGGAACAGGCCGGGCGGTGGCTCGGGCACGCTGAACCAGGAACGGGAGGCCAGCGAGCGCAGCTGCGGGACGATGACGGCCTGGCAGGCGGCCGTTCCGGCGTGCCCGAGGCCGGCCACCGGCAGGTCGCGGACCAGCTTGTCGAGGGCGCCGTACTGCGCGTCACCGTGCGCGTAGCCGTGGCCGCCGAGCACTCCGGCGAGCTCCTCCAGGTTCTCGCGGAGCATGTCCGGTACGACGTACTTGACGGCCGCGGCCAGCACGTTGACGTGCTCGGGCAGCAGGCTCAGCGCGCGCAGCGACACGGTCGCCATGCTGTCGGCGGCCAGCAGGTCGGCGAAGACCCCGGCGAGCGGCTTGTGCCAGCGCCGGGCGACCGGAGCGGTGCGTCCCGCGGTGACGGCCCGTACGGCGGAGTGCAGGACGGTGTCCGCCGCGGCGACGGCGACGGCCGGGATCAGGCACCGGTTGACCTGGAAGGTGCGCAGGGCCAGGGCGACGCCCTCGCCCTCGCGTCCGACCAGGGTGTGCCGGGGCAGCAGGCAGTCGCTGAACTCCAGCCCGGAGAAGAGGCCGCCGCGCATGCCGGGCGTGGTGACGCGGGGCAGGTGGGCGAGGTGTCCGCGGGCGCGGGCGGCGGCGAGTACGTCGGCGTCGAGCAGGAAGACCGAGTGGCTGCGCGGGCCGCGGGCGGACGCGGTCCGGGCGTAGACCGCGTACGCGCCGGACCGGGCGGCGTTCATGATGACGTCCTTGCGGCCGCTGAGCCGGTAGCCGCCGGGATCGGGATCGGCGGTGAACTCGTCGCGCAGGATGCCGTTCGCGTGGGCGATCTCGTGGTGGACGATCGAGGCCCGGCCTCCGGCGAGCAGCGGCGCGGCGGCCGTGGCCCGCTGCCCCGGGTTGCCCGCGGCCCAGACGGCGGCGGTGGCGAACAGCGAGGTGATCCCGTAACCGAAGCCGAGGGCGACGTCGCGGCGGAAGACGGGGCGCAGCACCTGCGCGAGCAGGTCGGCGCGGGTCAGCCGGCCGCCTGAGCCGACGGGCACGAACTCGGCTCCGAGCCCGGCCGCGGCGAGGAGTTCCTCGGTGGCGGCGGGCGGTTCGCGCCGGGCGTCGGCAGCGGCGAGGGCGGCGATGCCGTGCGGATTGGCGGGGTCGTGCGGGTCCCCGAGGAGGCTTTCCAGGCGGGCGGCGCGGGCGGCGGCATCGGCCGCGTGGGATGCATGGGGCGCTGGGGGCGCGGCCGTGGGCAGCCGGGGTTCCAGGGAGATCGTCATCGTGGTGCTCAACTCCCCGTTTCAGAGGGTACGGACGGCGGATTCCGCGTGCTGGGCGGCGCGGCCGAGGGTGGCGACGCTGTTGCGGCCGAGCGCCTCGCGTACGTATGCACGGGCCTGGGCGATGTCGGCGTCCGGGCCCAGCACCTCGGCGATCGCCTCCTCGCGCAGCAGGACGCTGTGCCGCGAGACGGCGGTGACGCCGGTCTCGTCGGGGAACAGCGACCATTCGCCGGTGTGCGCGGCGAGCAGGCGCGGTGTCGCCGTCTGCTTGTAGACGATCCGGTAGGCGTGCGGGAAGCAGATCCGGACGGACTCCGTGGTGTGCCGCGAGCCGTCGCCCGTGAGGGTGTCCATGCTCAGCAGCTGGATGCCGGGCACGTCCTCGGTCAGATTGACGCGGCTGACGTGCGGGAGGTGGGCGGGCCAGTCGTCGACTCCGTAGAGGAAGGAGTAGACGAGCTCCGGCGGCGCCTTGACCGTGACGCGGTCCTCGAAGGTGAGGAGGAGGTCGTCCAGGCTCGCCCAGTTCTCGGCGGTCTCCTTGATCCGGTCGAGTTCGGCCCTGCTGTTGGTGTCGGTGGCGCGCGCCAGCCAGGCCGCGTCGTCGGGCCGGTCCTCGGCCACGGTGAAGTCGTGGTCGAGCGTGAGCCGGGACCGCGTGGCGCCGAGCTCGTCCACGCTCCAGCGCCCGCCCATGGCCAGCGCCGGGGCCGCCGGGGTCTCCTGCCGGAAGTCGACGCGGCGGGCCACCGGGTCCATGGCGCGGCGGGAGAACCAGGACTTCACCTGGCCGTTGGCGGTGACCCACATCTGGAACCGGTCCTCGGTCCCGTCGAAGTCGAGCCGCTCCACGTGCACGCTGGGCGGCACGATCAGCGGCCACTGGGTGGTGTCGGCGATCAGCCCGTACACCACGCCCGCGGGTGCGGTCACGTCCACCGTGTACGTCTTGTGGTGCACTCGCTCACCTGACATCGGCCCGCCTCTCTCGCCCTGGACTCACGAATGTGCCCGAGGCCGCCGGAAGCGGGGTGGAAGGCCGCTTGAGAGCCGGTCAGGGACGGCCGGGACCATGTCCTCCCCGCACACGAACGGGGCGGCGTACGTCGACGGGGTGTCGGTGTACGCCGCCCTCGGGTGGCACGAGTTGCGGGAAGCGCCCGCGTGGTCATGGCGGTTATTTCGGGTCGTGGTTGAACTTCGAGGTCGACCAGCGGTAGCCGAGCACGGCCAGGCCGATGGACCAGGCGACCGCGAGCCACCCGTTGTGGCCGATCTCGGTGCCGAGCAGCAGCCCGCGCAGGGTCTCGATGACGGGCGTGAACGGCTGGTATTCGGCGATCGGCTGGAACCAGCCCGGCATCCCCTCGATCGGGGTGAACGCGCTGGAGATGAGCGGCAGGAGGATCAGCGGCATGGCGCTGTTGCTGGCCGCCTCCGCGTTCGGGCTGGCCATGCCCATCCCGACCGCGATCCAAGTGAGAGCCAGGGCGAAGAGGGCGAGCAGCCCGAACGCCGCCAGCCACTCCAGGGCCGTGGCGTCCTTGGACCGGAAGCCGATGGCCACGCCGACGGCCCCGACGAGGACCACGCTGGCGAGCGACTGCAGGACGCTGCCGACGACGTGCCCGATGAGCACGGAGCCGCGGTGGATCGCCATCGTACGGAAGCGGGCGATGATGCCCTCGGACATGTCGGTGGAGACGGACACCGCGGCTCCGATGACGGTGCTGCCGATGGTCATCAGCAGGATGCCCGGAACGACGTAGGCGATGTACCCGGCGCGGCCGGCGGCGCCTCCGCCGATGCCCGCGCTCATGGTGTCGCCGAAGATGTAGACGAAGAGCAGCAGCAGCATCACCGGGGTGAGCAGCAGGTTCAGGGTGAGCGACGGGTAGCGCCGGGCGTGCAGGAGGTTGCGGCGCAGCATCGTGGACGAGTCGCGCACGGCGAGGGAGAAGGAACTCATCGGACAGCCTCCTTGGGCTGGTTGTTCTGGCCGGGCACGGTGGAGCCGGTCAGGGCGAAGAAGACGTCGTCGAGGTCGGGGGTGTGCACGGTCAGCTCGTCGGCCTCGATGCCGGCCGAGTCCAGCAGGTCGAGGATGGAGCGCAGTTCGCGCTGGCTGCCGTCGCTGGGGAGCTGCAGGGCGAGTGATTCGTCGTCCCGGGAGGCCTCGCGCAGTGCGGACGCGGCGCGCCGGTAGGCGGCCGGGTCGGTGAAGCGGAGCCGGACGTGCCCGCCGGGGACGAGCCGCTTCAGCTCTTCGGCGGTGCCCTCGGCGGCGATCCTGCCGTCGTGGAGCACGGCGATGCGGTCGGCGAGCTCGTCGGCCTCCTCCAGGTACTGGGTGGTGAGGAAGACGGTGACCCCGCCCGTGACGAGCTCGCGGATGATCTGCCACATGTTGTGCCGGGAGCGCGGGTCGAGGCCGGTGGTCGGCTCGTCGAGGAAGATGATCCGCGGGCTGCCGACCAGCGTCATGGCGATGTCCAGGCGGCGCTTCATGCCGCCGGAGTAGGTGGAAGCGGGCTTCTTCGCGGCCTCCGTGAGGTCGAACCGCTCCAGCAGCTCGGCGGTGACCCGCCGCCCCTCGCTCCTGGACAGGTGGTGCAGGTCCGCCATCAGCAGCATGTTCTCCTCGCCGGTGATCAGACCGTCCACGGCGGAGAACTGCCCGGTGACACCGATCCCGGCACGCACGGCCTGCGGGTCGGTGGCGACGTCGTGGCCGCCGACGTGGATCCGGCCACCGGCGGGGTCGGGGGAGATGAGGGTGGAGAGGATCTTCACGGCGGTGGTCTTGCCGGCGCCGTTGGGGCCGAGCAGGGAGAAGATCGTTCCTTCGGGGACGGCCAGGTCGACGCCGTCGAGGACGGTCTTGTCGCCGTAGGACTTGCGCAGCCCGTTCGCCGCGATGGCCAAGTTGGTCATGAGGGGTGCTCCTTCTACAGGCTGCGGGCGGTTTCAGAGGCTGCGGGCGGTGATGTCGCCGTAGGTGGTGGTCGCGTGGATGTTCAGGCCGGCGGCGGCGCCGTCGGTGTTGTTCAGTGCGTTGTGGATGCGGCCGTAGGAGGTGCCGGCGTCCAGGGAGGCGGAGACTCCGCGGGCGGCGCCGACCGAGATCTCGCCTGCCTCGGTGCGCAGTTCGACCGTGCCGCGCAGGGCCTCGGTGATGCGCAGGTCGCCCTTCTGGGTGCTGATCTGCGCGGGGCCGCCCAGGCGGCCGACCGTGATGTCACCGGCCTGGAGGGTGAGGCGGGCGCTGTCGGTCTCGTCGAGCTTGACGGTGGCCTGCGCGGCCTCGAAGGTGACGTCGCCGAGCCGGCCGACGCCCCGCAGTTCCGCGCTGGCCGCCTTCGCCTCGACGCGGGAGCCGGCCGGCAGCTGGACCGTCACCTCGACGGAACCGGAGTTGCCCAGGATCCGGTTCTTCGCCGCCGGGGCCGCGATCCGCAGGACGCCGTCGGCGTATCCGACCTCGATCTGCTCCGCCGCCTTCACGTCACGGCCCTTGGAGGCGTCCGCGGGCAGGACCTCGACCGTGGTGTCGGCCCGGTCCGCGGCGATGAACCGGATGCGCCCCGCGGGAATGTCCAGGACGGCGGCGACCGGGACGGCGGTGTCGAACTTCAGCATGGCGTTTTCCTTTGACTCGCTGTTTCCGATGAGGGAAAAGCTACGTTGCGTTCAAAGACTGGGCAACACATTCGTTGCGCAGAAATGCCATTACCGCAGGTGAAGGCCAGGAAATCGTTGCAACGGTCTAACGCCTAACGCAACAAACCCCACCCCATTCGTTGCAATGAATTGAAGGTGAACGCTATACTGGAGACACCAAGGACCACGAAGGAGACCGCGATGCCGGGAGGCAGACTCACCCAGCAGGAACGTCAGCAGATCGCGCTGGGACTGGCCGACGGCCTCGCCTACGCGGAGATCGCCAGACGCCTCGACCGCCCCACCTCGACCATCACGCGCGAGGTGATGCGCAACGGCGGCCCCACCGTCTACCGCGCCGACCTCGCCCACCGCGCCACCGAACGCCGCGCCCACCGCCGGCAGGCCGTATCCCGGGAGTCGGAGGCGGCCCCGCAGGCCCACGGGCGCGACGCCGAGGCCGTGCGCGAGTACGAGGAGGTGTTCACCACCGTCGTCACACAAACGGGCGCGCCCAAGATGATGTCCCGGGTGCTGGCCTGCCTCTTCACCACCGACTCGGGCAGCCTCACCGCGTCCGAACTCGTCCAGCGCCTCCAGGTCAGCCCGGCGTCCGTCTCCAAAGCGATCACGTTCCTGGAGAGCCAGGGCCTCATCCGCCGGGAACGCGACGAACGCCGCCGCGAGCGCTACGTCGTCGACGCCGACGTCTGGTACCAGTCGATGCTGGCCAGCGCCCGCGGCATCGCCCAACTCGTCGACACCGCACGGCAGGGCGTCGACGTCCTCGGCCCCGGCACCCCGGCCGCCACCCGCCTCGAGAACGTCGCCCGCTTCCTCGACTTCGTCGCCGAGAGCACCATCCGCGCCGCGGACCAGGCGCGCGACATCCTCCACACGAAACCCGGAACGACCACGGACAGCGCTGCCACGCCAGACCCGGACCGCTGACAGACAGACGGACAGACAGCCGCCCGCCTAAGCGGCCGCTTAGACCTTCGCGGCAGCGGGGCGGACGGTGAACAGGTCGGTCCGGACCCCGAGCGGATCGGTGCCGTGGGCGACCCTGCGGGCGATCCGGGCGCCGACCGGGGTGCGGCCGACGGCCGCGGCCGCCCAGGTGCGCGCGAAGTCCGCGAGCGGGCCGCCGCCCGCGCCGAACACCGCGCCGGTCTGGACCCGCTGCATCCGGTGCACCGCCTGCGCGACGGGCGAGCGCCGCCGCTGGTAGGGGGCGAGCCGCTCCCGGGAGACCTGGCCCGCGTTCAGCGCGTCGACCAGGACGGGATGCAGGGCGGCGGCGTCCTGAAGGGCCAGGTTGACGCCCTGGGCGCCGACGGGCCCGTGCGTGTGCGCGGCGTCCCCGAGCAGGACGAGGCCGTCGCGGGCCCAGTCCTCGGCGTGCGAGGCGAACACGTCGAGCAGGGTCAGCTGGGCCGGCGAGGACAGCTGTTCGTGCAGCAGATCGGCGAACTGCGGGAGCGTCCGGGTCAGTTCCCGGCGTACGTCGGTCATGCCCCGCGCGACGACGTCCCGCCAGCTGCCGTGCGGCAGGGTCCAGCCCACCCGCAGCCGGTCGGGATGGGACTCGTGGACGAGCACGACGCTGCCGCCGGCCCGGTGCACCCTGACCCTGCCCGTCGTGCGCCCGGGCGCGTGCAGCGAGAACCACACCGCGTCCTGGGCGAAGGCCTCCGAGCGCCCGGCGGCGATACCGGCGAGCGCGCGGGTCTTGGAGTACCGCCCGTCTGCGCCGACGACCACGCGGGCGCGGACCTCGGTGGGAGCGTGGTCGGGTCCGCGCGTGACCACTCCGGTGACCGGGGCGCCGGGGCGCTTCTCGACGAGCGACGCGAGCCGGTGGCCCTCCAGGTACGTGAACCCGGGCAGCGCACGGCAGGCATCGAGGAGTTCGCCGAGCAGGAAGGGCTGCGGCAGGGCCAGCAGGTGGTCGTACGGGGCGGGCAGGCGCCGGTAGTCGATGTCGAGCAGCAGCCGCCGCTCGTCCTGGACGACCTGGAACCCGTCCAGGACGCGCGAGCCGCGGCGCCGGGCCGGTGCCAGCACCCCGAGGTCGTCGAGGACGCGCTGCCCTCCGGGCTGCAGGATCTCGCCGTGGAAGTCCCGGCGGAAGGCGGTGGCCCGCTCGACCAGCGTGGTGCGCACCCCCGAGCGCAGCAGCATGAGGGTCAGGGCGAGGCCCGCGGGGCCCGCGCCGACGACGCACACGTCGCTCTCCCGTACCTCCGTTCCGCGCATGGCCCGCACGTCCATGTCAGACCGCGGCCCGGGAGGCGGACAGCGCCCGGTTGACCATGTCGAGGTAGCGGCGCGGGGTGTAGGCCTCGTCGAGCTCCTCCTCGTCGAGCATGACCGCGTAATCGCGCTCGACCCGGCCGGTGATCTCCAGCAGGGCCAGCGAGTCGTAGCCGAGGTCCCCGAAATCGCAGTCCAGGATGTCGCCGTCGAGGTCGGTCCCCTCGGCCTGGCCCGCGCACTCGCGCACCAGCCTGACCAGGTCCGCCAGTTCGATCTGCTCCTGTCCCATGGACGTCTCTCCTCTGTGTCGGTGGTGGTGTCAGGCGGCCCGGACGACGGCCGCAGCGTTGAAGCCGCCCCGGCCCCGCGCGAGTACCAGGACGGTGCGCAGCGCCACGCCCGTGCGCGGGGCGGTGGTGACCAGGTCCACGGGGCAGTCGGCGGCGGGCCGCTCGGTGCCGGTGGTCGGCGGGATCACCTGGTCGCGCAGGGCGAGCAGGGCCGCCGCCAGGTCGAGTGCGGCGCCGCCCGCGGACAGCCGCCCGGCCATGCTCTTGGGCGCGGTCACCGGCACCCCGTACGGTCCGAACACGGAGGCGATGGCCTCGGCCTCGGCCCGGTCGGCTGCCCGCTCCCCGGCGGCGTCGGCGAACACGAGGTCGACGTCGGCCGGTTCCAGCCCGGCGTCGGCGAGCGCCAGGCGCGCGGCGTCGGCCAGCCGCGGCCGCTCCGGCGAGGCGTCGAAGGTGGCCGCGTGCCCGGCCAGGCTCCCGTACACGTGGGCCCCGCGGCGCTCCGCGCTCCGCGCGTCCTCCAGGACGAGCAGGGCCCCGCCCTCCCCCACCACATGGCCCGAGGCGTCCTCGGCGAACGGCAGGTAGGCCCTGGCCGGGTCGTCGACGGTGGTCATGGAGCCGCCGGCGAGGTGCGCGGCCCAGCCCCAGGGACACAGGGCCGAGTCGAGGCCGCCGGTCACCACGAGCTGTGCGCCCTTGCGGAGCTGGCGGCGGGCGTGCGCCACCGCGTCGAGACCGCCGGCCTGTTCGGAGACGACGACGCCCGAGGCGCCGCGCAGCCCGTGCTTGATGGAGATCTGGCCGCTGTTGACGGCGTAGAACCAGGCGAAGGACTGGTACGCGCTGACGTGCTGCGGGCCCTGGCTCCACAGGGCCTGCAGTTCGCGGTGGCCGAACTCGAATCCGCCGGAGGAGTTCGCGGTGACCACGCCCGCCCCGTAGGCGGGCAGTTCCCGGGCGTCGGCGCCCGCGTCGTCGAGGGCCTCCTGGGCGGCGGCCAGCGACAGCCGGGTCACCCGGTCGGTCTGCGGCAGCAGGCGGCTGGAGACGTGGTCCTCGTCGACGAAGCCGGGCACCTCACCGGCCAGCCCGGCCGGGTAGGGGGAGGCGTCGAAGCGGGTGACGGGCCCGATGCCGCTCTCGCCGCGGAGCACGGCGGCCCACCAGGTCTCGGTGCCGAGCCCGCCCGGGGCCGCCACCCCGATCCCGGTGAAGACGGCGGTGGTCACGGGGGCCGCGGCGGTGTCGGTGTCTGCGGGGGATGCGGGGGCTGCGACGGCGTTCATGCGGCTGCTGCCTTCAGGCTCGGACGGGTGAGGATCATGGCGCTCTGGAAGCCGCCGAAACCGCTGCCGACCGTCAGGGCGGTGTCCGTGCGCTGTTCGCGGGCGGTGAGCGGGGTGTAGTCGAGGTCGCAGGCCGGGTCGGGCTCGTGCAGGTTGGCGGTCGGCGGCACCACGCCGTGCTCGATGGTGAGCGCGCAGGCCGCCACCTCCAGGGCGCCGACGGCGCCGAGGGAGTGGCCGATCATCGACTTGATCGAGCTGACGGGCACCTCGTGGGCGCGGGCACCCAGGCTCTTCTTGAACGCCTCGGTCTCGTGCCGGTCGTTCTGCTTGGTGCCGGAGCCGTGCGCGTTGATGTAGTCGACCGCGCCGGGGTCCAGCCGCGCCTCGTCGAGCGCGGCGCGGATGGCCTCGGCCATCTCCGCTCCGTCGGCCCGCAGCCCCGTCATGTGGTAGGCGTTGCTGCGCGAGGCGAAGCCGGAGATCTCGGCGTAGACGTGCGCGCCGCGCCGCCGGGCGTGCTCGAACTCCTCGATGACCAGGACGGCCGCGCCCTCGCCGAGTACGAACCCGTTGCGGGTGCGGTCGAAGGGGCGCGAGGCACTGGCCGGATCGTCGTTGCGCGGGGTGGTCGCCTTGATCGCGTCGAAGCAGGCCAGGCTGATGGGCGAGATCGGCGCCTCGCCGGCGCCCGTGACCATGGCGTCGGCGCTGCCCTCGCGGACCAGGTCGACGGCGTGCCCGATCGCGTCCAGACCGGAGGTGCAGCCGGTGGACACCAGGGAGACGGGCCCCTGGGCCCCGGCGGTGCGGGCGACCTCGGCCGCCATCGAGGACGGCACGAAGTAGTCGTACAGGTGCCGGGCGGCCCGGCCGTGGTCGACCAGCCACCGTCCGCCCCGGTCGCTGATGACGGCGTACTCGCGCTCCAGGGCGGTGGTGCAGCCGAGCGCGCTGCCCAGGGTGACCCCGCACCGGGCGGGGTCGAAGGATCCCGCCAGCCCGCTGTCGGCCAGCGCCTCGCGGGCGCTGACGACGGCGAACTGAGCGGCGCGGTCCAGGCGTTCGGCTTCGGCGGGGCCCAGCCCGTGCTCCAGCGGGTCGAAGTCCGCCTCGGCGGCGACCCGGGAGCGGTACGGCGCGGGGTCGAGGAGCGTGATGGCACGGGTGGCGGTCCGCCCGGAGGTCAGCAGGGACCAGAACTCCTTGGTCCCGGGCTTCCCCGGGGCGACGACCCCGATGCCGGTGATGACCACACGTCTCATCGCCTTGCCCCCACGAGTAGTTTCCGCTGACGCTCCTCCCGAGCCTCGACGACCGCGCTGGAGGCCTGCTGGAGCCGCCGCCCCGGCCCGATCCGTGTCCCGATGCGTGTCCCGGTCCGTGGGCCGGACCGTCAGCGCGGCGGCGCGGCGAGGCTCTCCGCGTGCCGCTTGGCGTACGTGAGCGTGGCGGTGCTGTTGCGCCCCAGCGCCGTACGGATGTAGTCGCGGGCCGAGCGCAGGTCGGCGCCCTCCCCCAGCACGCGGGTGATGGCCTCCTCGCGCACCACCACCCGGTGCTGCGAGATGGCGGTGGTCCCGTGCTCGTCCCCGGTCACCGTCCAGGAGCCGGTGTGGGCCTCCATCAGGGCCGGGGTGCGCGTCTGCTTGTAGACGATGCGGCCGGACCCGGGGAAGCAGACCCGCACCGATTCGGTGGTGTGCGCGGACCCGTCCGCCGTCAGGGTGTCCATCGACATCACCTGCACCGCCCCCCGCTCGGTCACGTCGAGCCGCGAGACGTGCGGCAGCAGCCGCGGCCAGTCGCCGACCCGTTCCAGGAAGGCGTAGACCGCCTCCGGGGGCGCGGCGATGTGCACGGTGTCCTCGAAGGACATCACCAGGGCGTCCAGCTGCCCCCAGCGTTCCCCGAGCCGGGCGAGGTTGCCCAGTTCGGCCCGGCTGTTGGTGTCGGTGGCCCGGTTCACCCACTCCACGTCCTCGGCCCGGTCGCCGGCCACCGAGAACTCGTGCAGCAGGGTCAGCTTCGAGCGCGCGGCGCCCAGCGGCTCCACGATCCAGGTGCCGGCCATCGCCGACAGCGGGGCCGCGGGTATCTCCTGGCGGAACTCGATCCGCCGGGCGGCCGCGTCCAGTCGGCGGCGCGAGGTCCAGGACTTCGCCTCGCCGTTGGCCGTGGCCCACACCGCCAGGTGCTCGTGCACGCCGTCGAAGGCGAGCCGCTCCACGTGGACGTTGGGCGGGAAGTACAGCGGCCACTTCGCCGCGTCCGCGATCAGCCCGTAGACCACGCCCGCGGGGGCGGCGACCTCGGTCGTGTGGACCGTGCGGTGGACGCGCCCGGTCTCCGGTGCCAGGGACGTCATCAGAAGTTCCCCAGACCGCCGCAGACGTTCAGCGCCTGGGCCGTGATCGAGGCCGCGAACGGCGTGGTCAGGTAGCCGACGAGACCGGCGACCTCCTCCGGGGTCGAGTAGCGGCCCAGCGGGATCTTCGCCTCGAACTCCTCCAGCACCTCGTCCACGGACTTGTCCCACACGTTGGCGTACGCGGCGCGCACCCGGGCGGCCATCGGCGTCTCGACGTACCCCGGGCAGACCGCGTTGACGGTGGTCCCGGTCGTCGCGAGCTCCTTGCCGAGCGACTTGGTGAAGCCGACGACGGCGTGCTTGGAGGCCGTGTACGGCGCGGCGAGCACCACGCCCTGCTTGCCCGCGGTGGAGGCGATGTTGATGATGCGGCCGTACGGGCCCTCGCCGATCCCGCCGTTGCGGAGCACCTCGCGGGTCACCAGGAACACGCTGTTGAGGTTGGTGTCGATGACCTCGTGCCACAGCTCGTCGGAGAGTTCGGCGGTCCGGCCGCCGCCGCTGCGCCCGGCGTTGTTGACCAGGATGCCGATGGGGCCGAAGGTCTCGACGGCCGCCGCGACGAGCGCGACGACGTCCTCCTTGTTCCGCACGTCGGCCGCCTTGCCCTCGACCTCCAGGCCCTCTTCCCGCAGGTCCTCGACGGCCTGCTTGACGGCCGTCTCGGTGCGGGCGCAGATGAACACCTTGTGGCCGCGCCGGCCCAGGTCCCGGGCCACGGCCAGGCCGATCCCGCTGGTCGCGCCCGTGACCAGTGCCACGGAAGTGGCGGGCACCGTCTGTTCAGTCGTCGCCGTCATCGTCGTCCCTCCAGGACTCGGGTGGTTGCCTCGACCGTGTCGGCAGGCGCTGGGGAGCCGACGGAGGAGCGCTGGAGAAGCACCGGGCCGAGCACGGACAGGGCCCGCTCCAGCCGTCGCCCGGTCAGCTCGGGGCCGCTCGCGGCCAGATAGCCGTCGGGGCGGATGAGCACCCAGCCGCCGGAGGCGAGGCCCAGCGCGTCGCGCAGCAGTCCGTCCGGGTCGGGCAGCGGCGCCGGCGCGGTGCCCGGGCGGGCGCCGACGGCCCGGACCGAGAGCCAGTCCCCGGCCACGCCGGCGGCGGCCTCGGCGGCCAGGCTCGCCTCGTCGCCGTCGGGCGCGTACAACAGCGTCCAGCGGGGGTCGCGCAGTTCGGCGTGGAGCGCCGTCGCGGCAGGGCCCGCGGGCAGGCCGGCCGCGATCGCGGCGGCGCGCGAACCGGTCGGCTGCCGCAGCCCACCGTCCGTGCTGGTCAGCGGGGAGTCGGGGTAGCCCAGCAGCAGCCCGGACATGCCGCCGAGCACCTTGCGCTGGATGGCGCGGCGCAGCGGCGGGGCGCCCCGCACGACGGAGAAGACGGCCGGGAGCATCACCCCGGCCAGCGCGTTCTTGAACTGCACCAGGAAGGTGGCCTGCCGGGTGGAGCCGAGCAGCTTGCGGCCGACGGGCACCCGCTCCTGCCCGTACGTGGCGAGCAGCGGCCGCCCCGCCTGGCCGCGGGCGACCATGGCGAGCTTCCAGGCGAGGTTGTACGCCTCCTGGATGCCGGTGTTCATGCCCTGGCCGGAGGCCGGGCTGTGCACGTGCGCCGCGTCGCCCGCCACGAAGACCCGGCCCTGGTGCATGGCGGGCACCATGCGCTGCTGGAAGGTGAAGACGGAGCTCCACTCGGGTTCGCCGACCAGCACCTCGCGGCCGAGTCCCGCGCTGAGCCGCTGCGAGAGGCGGGCGGCGCTCTCGCGCGCCTGGGCGGGGCTCGCGATGCCGGGGCCCGCGACGGGGGCGGTGTCGAGCAGCCGCCAGTGGCCCTCGCGCTGGTAGGGAACCATCATCAGGGCCTGACCGCCGGTGTGCACCCAGTAGATGGTGTCGGGCGGCAGGTCCATGGCCACCTGGGCGTCGGCCAGCTCCCAGGTCTCGCTGGACTCGCCGATCAGCGGCAGCCCGAGCTCCTTGCGCACGGTGCTGTGGCCGCCGTCGCAGCCGACCAGCCAGGCCGCCCGGTACTCCTCCGCGCGGCCGTCGCCGTGCTCCAGGCGGGCCCGTACGCCGCCCGGGTCCTGGCTGAAGCCGGTCAGCCGCACGTCCCATTCGACCGTGACGCCGAGCCGGCCGCAGGCCTCGCGCAGCAGTTCCTCGGTGCGGGTCTGCTCGATGACGACGGTGAAGGGGAAGCGGGTGGGCATCGAGGAGTAGTCGGCCTCCAGCCGCACCAGGCGCCGCCCGCCGGCGTACATCGTGAAGGCCTTGTTGTGCCGCCCGCTCGCGAGGACCGGTTCGGCCACTCCCATCTGGTCGAAGGTCTCGAGGGTCCGCGGGTGGACGGCGACCGCGCGGCTGGTGCGGGCGGGTCCGGGCGCCGCGTCGACGAGGCGTACGCGCACTCCGCGGCGGGCCAGTTCGTGGGCGGCGGTCAGGCCGACGGGGCCCGCGCCCACGACGAGCACCGAGGCCGGGTCCGGCACCGGCTGCCGTCCGACGAAGGTCACCATGGTGGTCGCTCTCTTCCGGGGGTCGAGGGGCGGAAAGGCCGGGGCAGGTGTCGGGGTGCAGATGTCCGGGCGTCAGACGGCGGCTTCGGCGGCCGCGCGGCCGCGCAGGGCCTGGCGCAGGGCGCGCCGTTCGGGCTTGCCCACGGGCGTGCGGGGCACGGCGTCGACGACCTCGACGCGGCGGATCCGCTCGAAGCGGGCGAGGCGCCGGTTGGCGCCGTCCACGATCGAGTCGAGGGTGTCGAGCAGGCCGGGTGCGGTGGGGTCGCGCAGGACGATCCCGGCCCAGGTGACGGCCCCGTGCACGGGGTCGGGCCAGCCGACGACCACGCAGTCGGCCACCCGCGGGTCCTCGGCTAGCACGCTCTCGACGGCGGTGGGCGAGACGAGTTCGTTGTCGTGCTTGAAGACGTCCCCGAGCCGGTCCACCAGGAACAGTTCGCCGTCCTCGTTGAGGTAGCCGACGTCGCCGGTGGAGAACCAGCCGTCCGGGCCGGCCCCGGAGCCGTCCGGGCCGTCCAGGTAGCCGGCCATCAGCTGGGGCCCGCGCACCTGGACCTCGCCGGTGGCGTACACGTCCATCGGGCGGCGGGTGTCCAGGTGCACGATGCGGCATTCGGTGCCGGGCACGGTCCGGCCGACCGAGCCGCGGTGGCCGCCGTCGCCGGGGCTCTGGCAGTGCGAGAGCGGGGAGAGTTCGGCCATCCCGTAGCCCTGGATGACGGGCACGCCGAGCCGGGAGGAGAGCGCGTGGGCCGTGGCGGGGGCGAGCGCGGTGCCGCCGGAGAGGACCGCGGTCAGCTCGGGCCCGGCGGGCACGCCCTCGGGCCGTGGGCCGGTGCCCGCGAGCATCCCGGCCAGCCGTTGCAGCCGGGCGGGCAGCCCGTAGTAGTGCGTGGCGCCGCTGCGAGCGGCCAGCGCGAGCGAGGCCAGCGGGTCGGGGTCGGCGCACAGGACCTGGCAGGCGCCCGCGAACACGGCCGAGTTCAGGTGCATGGTGTGGTAGAGCGGCAGGTGGTTGAGGGTGACGGAGCGGCTGTCCAGGTGGTGGGCGGCGGCCGTCTGCGCGGCGTTGGCGACCAGGTTGCGGTGGGTGAGCCGGACCCCGCGGGGCCGCCCGGTGGTGCCGGTCGTGAACTGGACGCAGGCGTCGGCGTCGAGATCGGGGCCGGGCCCGGTGAGCCCGGCGGGAACCGCAGCCGACGGGACGGCGAGGGCCACGGCGAGCGGGACGCAGTCCCCGGGCACCACGCCGTCGTCCGCGTCGGTCACCACGACCGCGCGCAGCGCCGGCAGCCGGTCGCGCAGCTTCGTGAGCACCTCGGCGGTGGCCGACGGCACGAAGGCGACCTCGACGGCGGCGGCCGTGAAGACGTGCACCAGCCCCGCCTCCCTGATCAGCGGGTTGACCAGCACGGCCGTACCGCCGCCGCGCATGGCTCCGTAGTACGCGGCGGGGAACTCCGGGCCGAGGACGCCCGCCACGCCGATCCGGGCTCCGGGGCCGCCGGCGAGGTGGGTGACGCACGCGGCGAACCGGTCGGTGAGGGCGTCGAGTTCCGCGAAGGTGGCCGCGGCGGAGGCCGTGCGCACGGCGCAGCCGTCCGGGTCGCGCTCGGCGGCGCGGCGCAGCAGGCCGTCCAGGGGCAGCTGAGGGTACGCGAATCTCGGCACGGCACGCTCCTCCTGATCGGACTGACCGGATGAGTCCCTACGGTCGGTCCGGGCGCTTGAGGAGGGTTCGAAGAGTGCTCGATGTGCCGTGCAGAGGCTGTACACCATGACCACACCCACCGAAGCGACGGACCGGTCCGCCCACGAGCAGCCCGAGTTCGGTGTGCTGTACGCCGAGATCCAGCAGTTCTACGCGCACCAGATGCAGCTCTTCGACTCGTTCCTGGCCGAGTCGTGGGCCGGTACGTTCACCGAGGAGGCCGTCTTCGACGTGCCGACGCTGCCGCACCCGGTGCGCGGGCGGGCCGGGCTGGTCGCCTGCGTGCGGCACAACGAGGAGGCGGCGCGGCGGACCGGCGAGCGGCTGCGGCACTGGCTCGGCATGCTCGACGTACAGCCGCGGCCCGACGGCACGGTGCACACCCGCGCCTACGCGCTGGTGTACTTGACCCCGACCGGCGGGGAGCCCACGGTGCACCGGGTGTGCGTCATGGAGGACACGCTGGTGCGCCGCCGCGGCCACTGGCGCACCGCCCACCGCGTGGTCTCCCGCGACGACCTGCGTTGAGGACGACCGGCGTCAGACGCGGGTCACCACCAGCGCGCTGTGCGTGCCGCCGAAGCCGCTGCCCACCGTGAGGGCGGTCCGCACGCGCTGCTCGCGCGCGGTGAGCGGCGTGTAGTCGAGGTCGCAGGCCGGGTCGGGCTCGTGCAGGTTCGCGGTCGGCGGCACCACGCCGTGTTCGACGGCGAGCAGGCAGGCGGCCACGGCGAGGGCGCCGAGCGCCCCCAGCGAATACCCGATCATGGAGGCGACGGCGCTGACCGGCACGTGGTGCGCGTGCGCGCCCAGGGCCCGCTTGAGGGCCACCGTCTCGTGGACGTCGCCGCTGCGGGTCCCCGAGCCGTGCGCGGCCACGTGGCCCACCGCCCCGGGGTCCAGGCGTGCCTCGTCCAGCGCGGCGCGGACGGCCTCGGCGAGATCGGCGCCGCCGGCCCGCAGCCCGGTCATGTGGTAGGCGCTGCTGCGCGAACCGAACCCGGCGATCTCCGCGTACACGTGGGCGCCGCGGCGCCGCGCGTGCTCCAGCTCTTCCACCACGAGCATGGCCGCGCCCTCGCCCAGGACGAACCCGTCACGGGTGCGGTCGAAGGGCCGGGCGGCGCCCTGCGGATCCTCGTTGCGCTGGTGGGAGGCGATGCGGACGGCGTCGAAGGAAGCCAGCGTCATCGGCGAGATCGGCGCCTCGCTCCCCCCGGCGACCATCACGTCGGCGCCGCCCTCGCGGATCAGGTCGACGGCGTGCCCGATCGCGTCCAGGCCCGAGGTGCAGCCGCTGGACAGCAAGGACACCGGGCCCTGGGAGCCGACGGTACGGGCCACCTCGGCGGCCATGGAGGAGGGCACGAAGTAGTCGTACAGCCGCTCCGCCACCCGCCCCGGCTGCGACGCAGGGCAGCCGGTGGCGCGGCCCGCGGCGGCGGCGAACTCCCGGTCGAGGGAGCTCGCGCAGCCGAGCGCGCTGCCCAGGGTGACCCCGCAGCGCAGCGGGTCGAGTCCCTGCGGCCCGCCCGGCCCGCCCAGCCCGCTGTCGGCCAGAGCCTCCCGGGCTCCCGCCACCGCGAACTGGGCACCGCGGTCGAGCCGCAGGGCCTCGGCCAGGCTGAGCCCGCAGCCCAGCTCGTCGAAGTCGGCCTCGGCGGCGACCCGGGAGCGGAACCCGGAGGCGTCGAAGCGGGTCAGGGCGCGGGTGGCGGTCCGCCCGGAGGTGAGCAGATCCCAGAAGCCCGGCACACCGACCCCGCCCGGCGCGACCACGCCCAGGCCGGTGACGACGGCCCGCCTCACCGGCCCCGCGCCACGGCCGGCGCGGGCGTCGCCGCCCGCTCCACGACACGCGCGGCCCGCCCGATCAGCCGGGGCAGGGCCTTGTCGCGTACGAAGAAGTGCCCGCCCGGGACGGTGCGGTGGGCGAACGGGCCGGTGGTCCAGCGCGCCCAGCCGGCCAGTGCCTCGGGGGTGCCCAGCGTGTCCTCGCGTCCGGCGACGGCCAGGACCGGCACCGGGAGCGGGCCCGCGTCCCCGGGTTCCCGGGCCGCGGCGCGCAGCGCTCCGGCGAGCCTGAGGTCGTCACGCAGGACGGGGAAGACGGATCGGTGCCACAGGTCACCGGGGGCGGTTCCGGCCGGCACCGCGTCGAGGGTGTCCAGGACTTGGAGCAGTTCGGCGTCGGGCAGGTCCGCGCAGGTCGCGAGCGCGGCAGGCGCGTCGGGCGGCGGCAGGGCCCCGATCGCGAGCAGGGCGGGCAGCGGCAGCCCGCACGCGTGCAGGTGCCGGGCCAGGGTGTAGGCGACCATGCCGCCGAGGCTGTGGCCGTACAGCACGTACGGCTCCCCCGCCCGTACGGCCGTTTCCACCAGCGGGGCCAGGTCCGCCAGGAGGGCGTCCCGGTCGGTCACCCGTGCCTCGCCGCGCCGCCCGTCCCGCCCGGGCAGCAGCCACGCCTTCGTCTCCACTCCCGGCCCGACCAGCCTCGGCCAGCGGTGGAAGGCCGAGACCCCGGCCCCCGCGTGTGCGAAGCACAGCACCCGTACGCCCATCCCCATGCCCTTCTGTGTCGAAATCCGGTCCGTCGTCGGCCTGTCGCGCCTTACGCCGCGTACAGGTTGAAGGTCGAGCCGCGGCGCGGTCCCGCGGGCACGTCCAGGGCCGGGTCGACGGCGAGCATCGCATGGTGCAGCCGCTGCAGCTGCGGCGAGGGCTCGACGCCGAGCTCCTCGATCAGCCGGGCGCGGAGCCTGCGGTAGATGTCGAGGGCGGTGGCCTGGCGGCCCGAGCGGTAGAAGGCCACCATCGCCTGCGAGTGCAGCCCCTCGTGCTGCGGGTGGCGGGCGATCATCTCCTTCAGTTCGGCGAGGAGTTCGGTGTGCCGGCCCAGCCGCAGGTCCACGTCGATGCGCCGCTCGGTGGTCACGAGCCGGCTCTCCTCCAGACGCATGACCTCGATCTCCAGGATCGGCCCCACCCGTACGTCGACCAGCGCGTGCCCCTGCCACAGGCCGAGGGCCCGGCGCAGCAGCACGGCTGCGGTCTCGTCGTCCCCCTTGTCGAAGGCACTCTGGCCGCTCGCGACCAGCTGCTCGTATTCGTGGACGTCCACGGACTCCGGCGGCATTTGCAGGAGGTAGCCCCCGTGGCGGGTCGCCAGCAGCTCCTTGGCATTTCCCGGGGCCCCCGGACCCATGGCCGTGCCGAGCCGCCGGCGAAGTTGAAGTATGTACGTCTGGAGGGTGGTCAGCGCGCTGTGCGGAAGCTGCGTCCCCCATATTTCTTCCATAAGCGTCGGTACGGGCATGACCCGGCCAGGGTAGAGCGCGAGCAGCGCCAGGATCTGGCGCGGCTTCCTGGCGGTCGGAACAATCGAGCCCCCGTTGACCTCGGCACTCAACGGACCCAGAACCTGAATCTTCATGGTCTCCTCCGTCACTAACGTCGAGTTCCCGTCGATTTCCAGCCTTCGACTCGTGCACGGTAGCGGGACCCAGGGAATAGCCGCCAAAACCTTGAGCAGCCGTCGAGCGGCCTTCCAACCCATTGAATTCCGGACCCCTTCCGACCCGGCGGAATGCCTAATTCAGGGAGTCGGCCCGGCATTCCGGTTATCACCTCCGATTCAACCGGTACTCGATATCTCCTCGAATTTTCGGGGGAAGTCGAGAACTGGCTGAGAGGCGGGGGGTGTTTCAGGTCAGGGCGAGGACGCGGGGCGTGGCGCGCCCCCAGGGGAATCCGGTGCGCAGGTCCGCGGCGGGCGACCCCGCCCCGGCCGGCGTGCCGGTCTCGACCGCGACCGCGGCGACGGTCTCCGCCGCCGGCTCGAACTCCAGGAAGCGCCAGCGGTCCGGCCGGCCGTCCCCGGCCACGGTGAGGACCGGCGGACCGTCTTCGTCCGCCCGCGTGAAGGCGTACTCCTCCTGGGCCGGGCCCGGGCCGAGGCCGAGGCCGCGCGCTTTCGCGTACGCCTGCCTGAGCGTCCACAGCCGCAGCGCGCGGCGGGTGCGCGAAGGCCCGGCGGGCGCGCGGGCGATCCAGTCCCGCTCCGCCCGCGCGAAGCCCTCGGCGATGCTCTCCAGGGCGGCCGCGCCGCGGCCCGTGTGCTCGACGTCCACGCCGATGCGGTGGCCGCGGGCCACGCCCACGAGCGTGTGGGCGTGGGTGCGGGACAGGCTGAAGTCCAGCGCCCCGCCGCCGCGCGGCAGTCCTTCCGCCGGGGGCCGCAGGAAGGGCCGTCCGTGCGCGGAGCGCCGCAGGTCGGCCTCCGCCTCGGGGATTCCGGTCTCCAGGGCCAGGACCCGGCGCAGGAGCGTGTGCGCCACGAGGTACCGGCGCCGGTCCCGTTCGAAGTGGAACCGGGTGGCGGTCTCCTGCTCGTGGGCGTCGAGCCAGTGCGCGGCGAGGGTGGCGGCGAGCCCCGGGGCGAGATCGGCCTCGGGGCAGAACCAGAGGCTGACGCTCACCGTGCCGGCAGCCACAGGGGGGTGCGCAGCAGCGCGGACGGCGGCATGGGCACCGAGACGGCCCCCGCGCCGGGTACGGCCTCCAGCGCGGCCCAGTCCACGTCCACCCCGGACAGCCACAGGTCGCGCAGCTGTCCCAGTCTGCCGCCGTGCCACAGGGCGGCGAGGTAGCCGACGGTCTCGGCGGCCTCGCCGAGTCCCATCGGATCCCGCTGCCCGCCGCGCAGGTCCACGCACGAGGCGTCCCCCAGCACCCGTACCAGTTCCTCCGCGCCGTGCACGACGACGGCGATCCGGCAGTCCATGGCCGCGCGCCCGGCCCGCAGCCCGCGCGCCACCGCCGCGATGCCCGGTACCTCGTACCCCGCCCGCAGCCACTCCGCCAACCGCTGTGCGGTGGCCTTCACATGGCGTGGTGTCGGACCGGACAGCACCACCAGCTCCGCGCGTCCGGCCGCGCGCGCGGCGCCGTCGTACTGCGACGGCGCCGGCAGGTACTCCTCCAGCACCACCTGGGCGTCGACTCCGCCCGCACCCCGCAGGCCCGCGACCGCGCGGCGGGGCTCCGACGGGTCCGGATGCGTCCAGGGCTCGGCGACGGCGCGGCCGGGTGCGGGGACCAGGACGCCGTGGCGCAGCTGGAGGACGGCGCGCACGAGCAGCGCCAGTCCGGTGGCCGGCCCGCTGCGGCCCACCGAGGGCTGCGCGCAGGCCGCCGTCTCGCGCAGGCCGAGGCCCTCCTCGGTGACCGAGGCCCGCTCCAGGGCCGCCCCGAGCATCCCGGACTCCGCGTGCGCGGCGGCGCTGCCGCGCACGACGGCGTGGACGGTGTCGCCGTCCGCGAGGGCCCGTTCCAGCGGCTTCAGCAGTAGCGCCCCCACCGCCTCGCCCGCCCCGGGCCGCAGGCTCCACCGGTGCAGCAGCAGGTGGACGCCTCCGACGAGGGCTGCCGCGCACTCCCCGCGCTCCAGGGCCGCGAGCGCGAGGTGCAGCGCCGTCGGCACGGAGGCCTCGGCGGTGTCCACGCACTGGCTGGGTCCCGTCAGGCCGAGCACCCGGGACACACTGTTGGCCATGTCCCAGTGCCCGCCGCCCGGTTCCACGCCCGCCTCGGCGGCGAGCAGCGGCCAGTCGCCCTCCCCCGCGCCGACGAACACCCCGACGCCGCGCGCGGTGCCGTCGGGGGCGCGCAGCGCGTCGAGCCGGGTGCCGGTGCATCCGGCGTCCTCGAACGCCTCCCAGGCCGTCTCCAGCAGCAGGCGTGCGCGCGGGTCGGTCAGCGCGGCCTCCCGCGGGTCGAGCCCGAAGAACTCCGCGTCGAAGTCCGCGACCCGCTCCAGGTAGTGGCCGGGCTCCGTGCCGGGCCGGCCGGGCGGCGGCGCGGCGGCCGCGCCGCGGCCGGTGCACAGCAGCCGCCAGTACGCCGCGAGGTCCGGGGCCTGCGGAAAGCGGCCGGCCATCCCGACGACGGCCACGGGGGCCTGCGCCGCCGCCAGGTCCCGCGCGGCCGGTGCGTACGGCACCGAGGGCAGTGCGGGCATCTGCGGCGAGCCGCCCGCGAGCGCGGGGGCGGCGGCCACGGCGGGCGTCAGCAGCGCGACCGCCTGCCTGCGGTCCAGGGTCCCGTCCTTGAAACGGGTCAGGATCTCCCGCTCGTCCATCCCGGTTCGTCTCCCGTCAGACCTGTGCCCGGCGCGGCAGCAGCACGAGCGCCTCGGCGACGCTGAGCCGTCCGTCGCGCAGGGCGTCCAGCAGCAGTTCGAGTTCCCGTACGGCCGGGGGCGTGGCCCGTGCCCCGCTGCGCCGGGCGACGTACGCCGCGAGCGCGTCCAGGTTCGGGTACTCGTGCAGGACGACGGCGCGTTCGTCCAGGCCGAAGATGCGGTTGACGACCGCGACGAACTCCGCCCCGAGGAGCGAGTCCACCCCGAGCGTCGCGAAGGGGGCGGCCGTGTCGAGGGCCCAGCTGTCACAGCACAGGATCGCGGTGAGCTGTTCGCGCAGCACCTCGACGATCTCCCCGGCGGGGACGGCGGTGGGGACGGCGACGGGGACGGGGGCCGGGGCGGTCGTTTCGCGTCCGTGCCCCGGTTCCGTGGCTCCGGCCGCCGCGGCCGCCCGTGCGACCTCCCGGGCGAAGGCCGCCGGGGTGGGGTGGTCGTAGAGGTCGGTGGCGGGCACCCGAATCCCGTAGCGGGCGCTGACCACGGCCACGAACTCCGTGGTCAGCAGCGAGTCGAGGCCGAGGAACTGGAAGGTCTGCTCGGGGTCGATCCGCTCCGGGTCGACCCGCAGCACGTCGCCGAGCACCCCGATGAGGTCGGACAACACCTCGGCGCGATCGTTCGTCATCGGTGGCTCCTCCGAACCGTCGGTGGCGCGGGTCAGACGGCGCTGGCCGAGAACTCGCGCGGGTACGCGGTGTCCGGCGCCGCCGTCCGGAAGTCCTTCGCCCTGCCCTCGGGGACGAGGACCGGCAGGAGCATCGACCACAGCGCGGCCACCCTGCGCCGCAGTTCCGCGGAGGGCATCCCGGTGCCCGCCATCACCTCGATCCCGCATGCGGCCGCGGCGACGAGCGACTCGACGCTCTCCCAGGAGCTCCCCTCGCGCAGTTCGCCCGAGTCCCGGGCCTGGCGCAGCAGACCGCAGACCGCCGCGACCCAGACGCGGTGGAAGTCGGTGACGGGCGGCTGCGTGCCCGTGCACTCCTTGGTGATCCGGAAGCTGGCGGGGACCGCCGGCTCCTCGTGCAGGGCTCGGGCCAGCCAGTGCGTCGTGTCGACCAGCGCCTGCAAGGGGGAGAGCCCGGATTCGCGCAGCGTGCGCATGTGCGCGTGGAGCAGGGCGCAGCCGCATTGCTGGACGGCATCGGCGAGTTCGTCCTTGGAGGCGAAGTGGAAGTACAGCGCCCCCTTGGTCACGCCGGCCGACGCGGCGATGCCGCTGAGCGTCGCGTTCGCGTAGCCGTTGCGGTTGAACAAGTCGGCCCCGGCGTGGACGAGCTTGCGGCGGGTCCGCTCCGACCTCTCCTGCACCGCCATGCCTCCTCGGCCCGTTGCCCGGCCCCGCGGCCGGCGCGTGGTCTGGGTCGTCGTGAGAGCACCCATGTCAGCCCACGCGCACGAGACGCTCGCCGTTGGCCTCCGGCGCCTCCAGCGGGCTCTCGGGGCCTGCCATCAGAATGGACCGCTGCAGCCGGCGCAGTGCGGCCGACGGCTCCAGGCCCAGTTCCCGTACGAGCGTGGCGCGCAGCCGCTGGTAGACGTCGAGGGCCTCGCTGCGGCGGCCGGAGCGGTGCAGCGCGAGCATGAACTGGCCGTGCAGGTTCTCGTGGGTGCGGTACCGGCTCGCGAGCACGGTCAGTTCGGCGAGCAGCTCACGGTGTCGGCCGAGCCGCAGGTCTGCCTCGATGCGCTGGTCGAGCGCGCACAGCCGGGTCTCCTCCAGCCGCCTGGTCTCCATGTCCAGCTGGATGCCGCCGTGCACGTCGGCGAAGGCGGGGCCGGACCACAGCGACAGGGCGTCGCGCAGCTGGCGGGCCGCGCCCGGGAAGTCGCCCGCGTCCATCGCCCGGTAGCCCATGCCGGAGAGCCGCTCGAACTCGCGGACGTCACTGACGCCGCCGCCGCTGTCGAGCAGGTAGCCGCCCGGCAGCGTGACCAGCACGTCCTTGGCGGTGCGCCGGCCGCGTCCGGCGCCGGGGGTCCCGTTCTCGGATCCGGTGTCGGCGCGGGCGCCCTGTTCCAGGGCGTTCGCGATCAGGGCGCGCAGCTGCAGTACGTAGGTCTGGAGCGTGGTGCGCGCGCTGCGGGGCGGTGCGCCGGCCCACAGTTCCTCGATGAGGGCGGACACGGGCACCACCTGGTCCGCGTGAAGGGCCAGCAGCGCCAGGACCTGGCGCGGCTTGGGAGCGGTGGGTGTGATGGATATTCCGTTCTCACGCACCGCCAGTGCGCCCAGTACATCGATGTCCACGCCGTACTCCCCTGCCTGGTCGGTGGGTTGAGGGATCGACTCTCGCCGCAGTCAGTAAAAAACAGGACCGACGGTTTGTCAATATCAAACCGGTTGCGCTGTTTCACTGTTCGAGAGGACGGGCACCCGTCGGCAGACGTCGCTTCAGATCGGCTCTGACCTGCGCATTCATCGGCATTCCGGGGCGCCGGGGAAGCGGTCCCCAATGTGCCAGGCATCCCTCGCGCCGACCTCAAGGCCGCGCGGACTCCCCTAAAAAGAGACCATCCGGTCCGCTTATTGGTGGTCGTCGGCTGCCTGCGGCTCGGCCACCGGTCCCGTGCCGGATCCCTCGGCCACCAGCACTGCGAGTACGTGCTGTGCGGCGAGCCTCGGCAGCAGCAGCGCCCAGAAGCGGGTGAGCGACCTGTGCGACACCCAGTCGGGCTCGCCGGCGCCCAGCACCTCGAAGCCCACGGTCGCCGCCACGACGGCCAGTGCCCCGTCCTCGGGTGAAACCCCGTCGGCCAGCTGCCTGTCCCGCTCCGCGGCGCGGAACACGTCCTGCACCCACCCCTGCCAGATCCGCCGCAGATCGCAGCCGGTGTCGCGGCGCCAGTCCGCACACAGACCGAACCCGGCCCGCACGACGACGTCGTGCGCCAGCAGCGCCGCCAGCCTGTGCGCCCCGTCGATGAGCAGTTGCAGGGCGCCGCCGGAACGGCCCGGCACGGCCGCGGTGATCCGCCGTACGGCTTCCACCGCGCGGCCCTCGACGGCCTCGGCCAGCTCCGTCTTGCTGCCGAAGTGGAAGTGCAGCCCTCCCGCGCTGACCCCCGCCTTCCGGCTGATGGTCGCGATGGAGGCGGTGACGAAGCCCTCCTCCGCGAAGATCTCGGCAGCGGCGCGGATCAGGGCTTCACGCGTGCGGGCGGCACGTTCCTGCTTGACCATGAGTTCTCCACAAACCGCTGACGCGGTTTGCCCAGGGGATGACAGAGTTCGCGATCATGGTCGGCGAGAGCACTGAAGGATCACTCGAAGACCACTCGTGCGAGCTGTGTCAGGGGAGGGCCGGCTCCCGCGGCTCCGCGGACTCCAGCGCCTCGATCTCCGCCACGACCCGGGCGCCGCGGTCCGCGGCCATGTCGAGGCGGGCCAGCACGGCGGGCGTCGCGATGCTGGGGTAAAGGTGCTGGTAGACACCCGAGATGCGGTACTCGATGTCCTCGCGGTCGGTGAGGGTCTGCGAGTAGACCTGCGCCCCGGTCCAGCAGGCCGAGATGATCCAAGCCGTCTCCGCCGGGTCCACGTGCGGCAGCAGTTCACCCTGCGCCTTGGCCTGGGCGAGGCGTTCCTCGGTGAACTGGATCCATCCGGGCACCGACCCGCCGCCGAAGATCTCGCGCATGTCCGGTCCCAGCGAGAGCCGGGCACCGGCGCTGAGCATGGGCTGGTACTTCATCCGGTGCGCGAGGACCAGGGCGACGTCGAACAGCTCCTGCAGCTTGCTCTCGCGGGGCGGCACGCCGCCCTCGGCGAACTGCTCGTCCAGTACGCCCTGGGCCAGCTCCTGTTTCGACGAGAAGTGGAAGTACAGCGCGCCCTTGGTGACACCCGCCCTGGACAGGATGTCCGCGATCGTCGCGGCCTCGTATCCACGTTCGTCGAAGACCGCCGCGGCCGCTTCCAAGATCGCGCGACGCGTACGTACCGCACGCTCCTGCCGTGCCACAGTGCCTCCGAATGTCCGTGCGTCCCTGCGGAACGGTCCCGTACAGGATCCATCTCCCATATAAAACCAACCAGAAGGTCCTTACTTTATCAAGCACAAAGTCACGAGTGTTGGACCTCGGATTCCTGTACAGTGTCCGGCCCGAGCCGTACGGGCAGTTCCCGAAGTCCGTTCGAGATGAACGACTCCACGCGCCCCAGCCCCTGCGGCGGGACGGCGAGGGACATCCCGGGAAAGCGGCCGAAGAGAGCGGAAACGGCCACCGCTGCCTCCAGTCGGGACAGCGTCGCGCCCATGCAGTAGTGGGGCCCGAACCCGAACGCCATGTGGTCGCTGCGGGTGGCCCGGGTGATGTCGAAGTCGTCCGCGTCGGCGCCGTGGACCTGCGGGTCACGCCCGGCCGAGGCCAGGGAGACGATGATCGGGTCGCCCTTGGGGATCACCGTTCCCTCGACGTCGATGTCCTCGACGGCGTACCGCAGGATGGCGTTGGCGGCGGGCGGCTGCCTGCGCAGCGTCTCCTCGACCGCGTCCTCCCACGAGGCCAGTCCCGACCGGATCAGTTCCAGCTGGGACGGGTGCGCCAGCAGTTCGTGCACCGCGCTGGAGATCAGGTTCACCGAGGTCTCGTAGCCCGCGGTGAAGAGCAGGATCAGGTTGTCGACGAGCTCCTTCTCCGTCAGCTGGGCGCCGTCCTCGTCGTCCCGGGCGGCGATCAGACCGCTGGTCAGGTCTTCCGCGGGGTGGGCGCGCTTGTGGGAGACCAGCTTGCCCATGGTCTCGTAGAGGTCGACCCCGTTGCGGTGCGCGTCCTCGGCCGATATCGCGGTGTCGAAGAAGCCACTGATGATCTTGTAGAGCCTGGCCCGCGCCCACTCGGGGATGCCGAAGAGCTCGAACATGATGCGCGTGGGGACCTCGTGCGCGAAGTGGGCCCGCAGGTCGACCGGCTCGTCCCCGGACCATCGGGCGAGTTCGTCCAGGACCTCGGCGACGACCTCGTCGATCCGCGGGCGCATCGCGGCGACCCGGCGCAGCGTGAACGCCTTCAGCGCCATCCGGCGCAGCCGGGTGTGCTCGGCTCCGTGCGCGGTGATCATGTTCTGCACCGACACCCAGATCGCCAGCGGCCACTCGGGGCCGACCTCTCCGCTGATCCAGGCGGGCCAGTGCCGGTAGGCGTCCTTCGAGACGCGCGGATCGGCGAGCAGTTTCCTGAGCGCGTGGTGGCCGGCCACGGCCCACCCCTGCACCCCGCCCGGAAGGGTCACCCTGACCGCCGGACCCAACTCCCGCAGCCGTGCGGCCTCGGCGTGGATGTCGCGGCCCGACGGGTCGATGGCGAAAGGGCATTGACGAAGCATTGCGGTGCCTCCTGGGGTCGGCGGTCCGGGAGTCGAGTGGCCTCGACTCCGCATTTTCAAAACCGCCTGTCCGGTTCGTATACACCCGGTGGCGGGCCCAAGTGTGGCACCTCCACGACCACACCGCCAAGCGGGCTCCCTGCAGGCCGCGAGCCCCGCCGAGAGGGGTACCGAAAGCAGCCGACGGCGCAATCCCTCCCCTGCGACACGCTCGCCTTCCGACCGGAATACCAGTTCCCACTTGGGGTGGAGCCAGCGATCTCCACGCAGCGTGATCCGACGGTGACTTCCCTGGTGGGGGCTGGATCGGGGCGATCGGTACACCCCTGTTCCACCCCTAACCGGGGTGACGTGTGCGACGGACGATCCCAAGTACCACCTTGCAAACAAAACCGGAGAGTACGTATCTTGCGTTTGGGAGTGCTCATCCCATCCGTCAACCCGGCTCTGTGGAGAGGTCCATGACCCTGCTGACGTTCCAGAAGAACGCCCCCGTGCTGGCCGACCAGACCGCCGGAGCACCATGGACGCGCTGTAACGAACTTCCCCAACTGACCACCACCGTCCCGAGGGAGTACGTGCACCGCAGCTCCCTCGCGGAGGTCTTCCTGACCGGCTGCACGAAGATCGACGACAACGTCTTCTCGCTCACCGGCCAGTGGCCCCGTGCCCACACGTTCTTCACCAGCGCCGACGGCACCAGCCACGACCCGGTCCAGGCCGGGGAAACGATCCGCCAGGTCGGCCTCTTCCTCTGCCACGCGGAGTACGGGGTCCCGCTGGGGCACAACGTGCTGCTGTGGACCCTCGGCTTCGAGTCCGACCTCTCCCAGCTGCACATCGGCTCCAGCCCCACCGAACTCGAACTCATCGCGACCTGCACGGACTTCGCCTGGAAGGGCAACAGGTTCTCCGGCTTCCTGCGCGTGACCATCCGCCGCAACGGCGAGGTCGCGGCCTCGGGGACGGCGCTCTTCAGCTGCGTCCCCCCGGCGGTGTACCGCAGGGTCCGCGGTGAGCGCGGCCCCGGCGCCCTGCTCGAACCGCTGGCCCGCGAGACCCCGGTCCCCGCGGCGACCGCGGGACGGCTGCTGCCGTTCGACGTCGTGCTCGCCCCGTCGGACCGGCCGGACCGCTGGCTGCTGAACCCCGACCTGGGCCACCCGATCCTCTTCGAGCACGCCAATGACCACCACCCGGGCATGGTCCTGGTCGAAGCCGCCCGCCAGGCCGCCTACAGCCTGCTGCCCGACGCCGCCTTCACCCCGTCGGGCATCGAGACCGCGTTCCACAGCTACGCCGAACTCGACGCCCCCTGCTGGATCGACGCCCGGGAGATCCCGGCCGCCGAAGGTTCCGGGGTCCGCATGGTGGAGGTGACCGGCCACCAGGACGGCCGCAAGATATTCGCGGCGACCGTCACGGGCACCGTCGGTGCGGAGCACGGCGGCCGACGCCGGGTGTGACACCGCGCCGGCCCTTGCCGTCGGGCGCTGCTGAGCCGCTGTGCGGGGATCAGCGGCTCAGCAGTGCCCGGTACCAGGGAGCGTGGCGCGCGAACGCCTCGGCGAAGACCGGCCCGGGTTCGGCCGGGACGAGGGACCACAGGCGCGTGCTGTCGTACCAGTGGTCCACGGCCAGCAGCGAGATGCGGCGTCGGGTGACCGGGTCGTCGGCCGCGCCGAGCAGTTCCAGCGCCTGAGCGACGGTGAGTTCCCCGCGCGGCGCCTCCAGCCCCAGCTCCCGGGTCACCGTCGTGACCAGCTCGCGCGCGGAGACCGGCTCCGGGTGGCTCGCGTGCAGCACCTGCCCGCCGACGGCGCCGACAGGCAGCCGGACGAGCGCCGCCAACGCCCCGGCCAGGGCGTCCACCGACACCAGGGAGATCCGCGCACGACCGCCGTCCAGCCAGTACGGCAGCTTGTCCAGCAGCTGGACCAGGGCCGGGATCATCCACGTGTCGCCGTCGCCGTAGATCAAGTGCGGACGCAGCACGGTCCCGCCCGCGGCGAGCACGAGCCGCTCCCCCTCCAGCCGGGTGACGCTGGTAGGCGACGTGGGCGCCTCGGTGAGCACGCCCTCGGCCTCGCCCCTGTGGGCGACGTCCTTGTAGACGGCGGCGGTGCCGAGCTGCACGACCCGCCCCACACCCGCCCGCCGGGCCTCGGCCAGCAGCGCCCGGGTGCCCTCGGCGTTGACCTCGCGGCACTCCTCCTCGGTGCCCCCGATCCGCGCCGCGAGATGCAGCACGGTCGTGACGCCGTCGCAGATCCCGCGCAGGGACGCGGGGTCGGTGAGGCTTCCCCCGGCGACCTCAGCGCCGGCCCACTCGGCGGGCGCCGACGTCCGGTGGGTCAGCAGCCGCAGCGACGCGGGGGACGCACCCCGCCGGGTCTCGGCCAGCAGCCGCTTCACGACGTGGGAGCCGACGAAGCCGGTGGCTCCGGTCACGAGTATCCGTTCGGTGGTCAACTACTGCCTCTCACCCGAGCCTTGCCAAAACGATCATGAGAAAACGGTGCTGATACTGTCGTACACCATGACTGCTGGTAGAGGCCTCCTTGAGGGAAAGTCGACTCTGATCACAGGCGCCAGCGCGGGCATCGGCTCTGCCGCCGCCCGGGTCTTCTGCCGTGAGGGGGCCGCCGTCACGCTGGTCGCCCGCCGGGAGCGCCCGTTGGCCGAGCTCACCGCCGAACTCGTGGCCGCGGGACACCGGGCCCAGTACGTCGTCGCCGACGTGACGGACCCCGCAGCCATGGCCGGCGCCGTCTCCGCCGCCGTCGACACGTACGGAGCCCTGGACGCCGCCTTCAACAACGCGGGCGTCGGCACGGAGCCCAAGCCCATGCACCTGCTGGACGAGGACGTCTACGACTCCGTCATGGACACCAATGTGCGCGGCGTGTGGAACTGCATGCGCGCCCAGGTGAAGGCGATGATCGGCCGCGGCGGTGCCATCGTCAACAACAGCAGCACCGGCGGGCTGGTCGCCACCCCCGTGTCCTCGGTCTACATCGCCTCGAAGCACGCGGTGATCGGTCTGACCAAGGCGGCCGCGGCCGAGTACGCCGCCCACGGCATCCGGGTCAACGCCATCGCGCCCGGCTCGACCCGCAGCGAGATGGTCGACGACTGGCTCGGCCGGCACCCCGAGATGGAGAAGGTGCTCCTCGACTCGGCACTGCTCCCGCACATCGCCGACCCCCACGAGATCGCGGAGGCCGCCGCCTGGCTGTGCAGCGACCGCGCGTCATTCGTCGTGGGGACGACCCTGGCGGTGGACGGCGGCTGGACCACCCGCTAGCGCTCTGACCGGGGAGGTCCGCCGACTGCACCCTCGTGTCATCTTCGCCAGAACAGGTGGTGCGTCACACCACTCGGGCTGGGCACGACATCGAGGTGGAACCGGTCGAGCAGCTCCTCGGGTGACTCCCAGAGTCGCACTCCGGCTCCGATCCGCACCTGCGAGACCGCCACATGCATGGTGTCGACGAGGCCGGCGTCGAGAAACTCCCGGATCGTGGTGGCCCCGCCGCCGAGTCGTACGTCCTTGCCCTGCGCCGCGTCCCGCGCTTGTCCGAGCACCGTGGCCGGGTCGCCGTCGACGAAGTGGAACGTGGTGTCGGAGAGCGTGAACGAGGGACGCTTGTGGTGGGTCATGACGAACACCGGGGTGTGGAACGGCGGCTCGTCACCCCACCAGCCGCGCCAGTCATGGTCGTGCCAGGGCCCGCGCTGAGGTCCGAACTTGTTGCGGCCCATGATCTCGGCGCCGATGTTGCGTGCGAAATCCCGCGTGAAGTAGTCGTCGAGGCCGCGACTCCCCCCGGGGTCGGTGCGCATGGGCCAGCTCGCCGTGGCGCCGGCCCAGGCGAACAGGTCCCCGGGATCGGCGTCGCCGAACGGTCTCTCCAGGCTCTGGTGCTCGCCGGCCCCGAATCCGTCACTCGAGACGCTGAAGTTCTGGACTCTCAGCAGCTGTTCCACGTGCTTCCTCCCGCGTTGTCGACAACGATGAGACCGACCGGGCCGGGCAAACTCATCGGCGCGCCGGTGACCGGCGGGGAATTACCCCCTTCCTGCTCAGAGCGGCAGAGCCGGGCAACCACCCCTCACACGGTTTCGAGCACGGCCCGAAGCGTGGCCGCGTAGGCCCTCGGGTGGGTGGTGTTGCCATTGTGTCCGCCGGGGAAGGTGTGTATCTCGGTGTCCAGCAGGTCCGCCAGAGCTGTGGCGCACTGGTGGTCGAAGACGGTCGCCGCGGTGGTCGCGCCCAGCGCCGGGAGGATCCGGGTCGTGGTGCGGGTGAGCTCGGCCGGGTCGAGGGTGTCGTGGATGATCGCCGAGAAGTCGTGCTCGATGAAGTAGCCGAAGTTGGCGCGCCGCCGGTCGTCCAGGGGCTGGGCGGTGAGACCGGGCTCCGCGTCCCGCCGGGAGAGGTCTATGCCGAGCACCCGGGCCATCTCCGGGAAGGCCGCGGACAGTCCGCCCGTCCGGTAGGTGGCCTGGAGGGCGGCGAGCTCCGCCTCGTGGTGGGCGCGGGCGGCCGCAGGGAGCAGCCTCGGGGCGACCGGCTCGTGGGCGACCAGGGCGGCGACCTGCTCCGGGTGCCTGGCCGCCAGGTGGAGGCCTATCACCGCGCCCAGGCTGCAGCCGAGCATCAGGACCGGCTCGTCGGTGACGGCTCGCAGCAGGTGGTGCACGTCTTCGGCGTGCTCGGCGAGCGTCGTGGTCCGCCCGGGCTCATCCGCCCGGCTCCGCGAGAGACCGCGCCGGTCGTAGGTCAGGACGGTGTAGGCGTCGGTGAGGTGCGGAACCATGTCCACCGTGCGGTCCGCGTCGCCCTCACCGCTCTGCGAGATGAGCAGCAGCGGGCCGGAGCCCTGAAGTCGGTAGTGCAGCGTCGCCCCGGGAACCGGGAGGGCGGCGGCGGTAACGGCTGCGGACATGGCGAACTCCTTCGTACGGCCGGCGCGGACCCTTCGTCCGCTGCTCTGCGACCAGCCTAATCCATCGAAACAGATACATCAAGAAAGATGTATCTCCAGCGATACATCTTCGCTGATGTACCTTGTCGGGGTGGATGGCATCGAACTGTTCCTGCTCGGCCGGGCCCTGATGAAGCTCGGCGAAGAGGCCCTGCCCGAACCCCCGGGCGGCTCCGGCCAGTACGCCGGCAGCACCCGCGCCGTGGTGATCGTGGCGGGCGACATCGCCACGCACCCGGACACCACCGTGGGCGAGACCGCCCTGCGCACGGGCCTGCCGCAGAGTCAGGTCTCGGGCGCCGTCGCCCGCCTGCGCGAGGCCGGGTCCGTCGAGACGGCGCCCGACCCCGCCGACCGCCGCCGCACGCTGGTCCGCCAGGCCCCCGCGGTCTCCGCGCGCGTGGCCGCCGTACGGGCCGCCGGCTCCTCCAAGGTCGAGGAGGCCCTCGTGCGGGTCTTGGGCGAGACGGAGGCGCAGCGGCTGCCCGAGGTCACCGAGGCACTGGAGGTACTGGCCCGCCACCTGGTGCGCGACGGCCGCTGACGCCGTTCGGCCACTCAGCGAACGGCCGCCCCGAAGGACACCAGGTCCTCCGCGATGGCCCATGCCACGGCCTCCTGGTGGTCGGTCAGGTAGAAGTGCCCGCCGGGAAATCCACGGAAGGTGAACGCACCGTCGGTCAGCTCCCGCCAGGCCATGGCCTCGGACGGACTCACCCGCGGGTCCGCCTCGCCGGTCAGCACACTCACCGGAACGCGCAGCACCGGCCCGGGCTCGTAGCGGTACGTCTCGACGGTCCGGTAGTCCCCGCGCAGCGCCGGCAGGATCAGTGCCCGCAGCCCCTCGTCCGCCAGCAGCCGCGGGTCGGTGCCGGCCAGCGCGCCGAGCTGGGCGAGCAGCGCCTCGTCGCCCCGCGTGTGGTGGTGTTCCTCCTCGCGGTGGGTCAGCGGGGACCGCCGCCCGGACAGGATCAGCCCGCGCAGCCCGCCCCTCGCCGGGCCACCGCCGGATTCGCCGTCCGGTCCCCCGGCCGCCTCCAGCCGCCGCGCCAGCTCGAAGGCGACCACCGCTCCCATGCTGTGCCCGAAGAGCACCAACGGCCGGTCCCTCCAGGGCCGCAGCGCCGCCCGCACCCCCTCGACCAGCGCGTCGATCGTGTCCGGCACGGGTTCCCCGAACCGGTCGTGACGGCCCGGGTACTGCACCGTCAGCACCTCGGCGTGCGCGGCGAGGGCCTGGGACCAGGGGAAGTAGAAGGAGGCGTTCCCACCCGCGTGCGGCAGCACCACCAGCACGGGGGCGGGTCCCGCCGGCGCGGGGTGGAAGCGCCGCAACCAGGGGTCGGGCCGGACACCCGCCGTGAGGCCGCGCGTCATCGCCCCTCCCCCGGCTCTCCGGGCTCGTCCGCCAGCAGCAGCTTCTTCTGGGGCTTGCCCATGGCGTTGCGCGGCACGGCGGCGACGAAGCGGACCTCGCGCGGGCGCTTGTGCACCGAAAGGTGCGCGGCGACGAAGTCGGTGAGCTCGGCGCCGGTGACCCCCTCGGCGACGACGAAGGCGACGATCCGCTGGCCGAGGTCCGCGTCCGGGACGCCGACCACCGCCGCCTCGCTCACCTTGGGATGGTCCAGCAGCGCGTTCTCGATCTCGCCCGCGCCGATCCGGTAGCCGCCCGACTTGATCATGTCGATGGAGGCGCGGCCCACGATCCGGTGGACGCCGTCCGACTCGTCGACGGCGGCGATGTCGCCCGTGCGGAACCAGCCGTCCTCGGTGTACGCGGCGGCGGTGGCCTCCGGTCGGCCCAGGTACCCCGAGAACAACGTGGGTCCGGTGAGCTGGAGTTCCCCGATCTCGGCGCCCGGCTCGGCGGCCACGCGCGTACGGATGCCGGGCAGCGCGGTGCCGACCGTACCGGGGCGGACCTCGCCGCCGGCGCGGCCGCTGATGGTGATCAGGGTCTCGGTCATCCCGTACCGCTCGACGGGCCGGTGTCCGGTGAGCCGTTCCAGGTCCCGGAAGACCGGCGCGGGCAGGGCGGCGCTCCCGGACACCAGCAGCCGGGCCCCGGTCAGCGCGGCAGCGGCCTGCGGTTCGCGGGCGATACGGGACCACACGGTCGGCACCCCGAAGTACAGGCTGCCGCCCGCCCCGGCGTAGGCCTCCGGCGTGGGCCGCCCGGTGTGCACGAGGGGGCTGCCCGTGCGCAGGGCGCCGAGCACACCGAGCACGAGCCCGTGCACGTGGAACAGCGGCAGGCCGTGCACCAGGGTGTCCTCGGCGGTCCACTGCCAGGCCTCGGCCAGCGCGTCCAGGTCGGCGGCGATCGCCGCGCCGCTGAGCACCACGCCCTTGGGAGCGCCCGTGGTGCCGGACGTGTACAGGATCAGCGCCGGGTCCTCGGGCACCGCGGCCTTCCCCGGCCAGGTGGAGGAGCGCCGGGCGAAGTCCACCTCGACCGGGGCCGCCCCGGAGTCCCGCAGGATGTGCTCGCGCTCGGCGGGCCCCGCGTCGGGCGGCAGCGGTACGCAGGCCACCCCGGCCAGCAGCCCGCCGACCACCGCGGCCACGGTCTCCAGGGAGGCCGTCGCGGTCACCGCGAAGGCGGGCGCCCCTGCGATGTCGGCCGCGACCGCGCCGGCTGCGCCGAGCAGGTCCTCGTAGGAAGTGGAACGGCCGGCGACGGTGACGGCGTCCGGCCGGTCCCCGTACACCCCGTCGAGCGCGGTCAGCATTGGTTCGCCAGCTCCCCTTCCCGGATGGCCGTACGGCCCTTGCGCCCCGTACACGCCCGTAAGCGCCCGGACTGCCCGCACGCTTCAGCCAGCCTACGACCGTTCTCCCCCTATGATCGGCGGGACTTGACAGGTTCGCCGACCTCGGGGGAGACCGACGTGGAAACGGCACGGTTCATGTCCTTGCTCGCAGCGACCATCACCACGGGCCTGGTCAGCGGCCTCTTCTACGGGTTCTCCGTATCCGTGATGCCGGGCCTGCGGCGCACCGGCGACCGGACGGTCATCGAGGTGATGCAGCGCATCAACGTGGCCATCCTCAACGGCTGGTTCATGCTGGGCTACCTCGGCGCCCTCGTCTTCACCGGTCTGGCGCTGGCGCTGTCCGTGCCGTCCGACGGCCGCGCGGCACTGCCCCAGCTGATCGGCGCGTTCGTCTGCTACGTGCTCGCGCTGGGGCTCACCGCCAGGGTGAACATCCCGCTGAACAACGCCCTGGAGAAGGCCGGACCGGTCGACCGGATCCCCGACCCGGCCGCCGTCCGCAGCGCCTTCGAGCAGCCCTGGGTACGGGCCAACGTGTGGCGGACGGTGCTGTGCACGGTGGCGTTCGCACTGCTCGCCTGGGCGCTGGTCCTGCACGGTCAGGGCAGTTAGGACGTCAGGAAGGCCGGTGGGACACCGCGGCGGTGGCGCGCCCGTAGTGGACCAGGGTGCGGGCGAGCGCGACGAGGGCCGCCGTGCAGAGCAGCGTGCGGACGATGTTCGTGGCGACCCAGGTGGTCTTGAACTTCTCCACGATCGAGAAGTCCGTCATGCCCGCCACCGGTCCCCCGCCGGCGAGCTCGTTGTTGAGCGGGATGTTCACGGTGAAGGTGATGACGAGGGCGACCAGGTACGCCGAGGCGGCCACCGCCGCCCACAGGGCGGTCCCGCGCCGTCCCGCGCGGTACTCGACGACCGCCGACGCGACGGGGGCCGCCAGGGCGAGCAGGAAGACCGCGCCGAAGAGGGCGTTCCCGTCGATGGCGGCGTTGAAGTTCCGCATCGCGGTCACGTAGGTCCCCTCGTCGCCGGCCGCCAGGCCCGGCATCACCGAGAGGTCGAAGGCGAGGAACAGCCCGGCCATCAGGCCGACGAGGACCGTCGAGACGATGACCAGAGCGGTGGCGTTCCGGGTGCTCCCGGCGATCGGACTGGGGCTCATGATGCTTCCTTGTCTGAAGGTTCGAAGGTTCGAAGGATCGAAACGGCGAACATCCGGCCGACCTTCGCGGTGCACCCGGCAGGTCCTACGCTGACCACATGATCAGCTCTTCTCTCCGCCTGGAACCCGTCAACGCCGAGAATTTCGACGCGGTCTGCGCGGTACAGGTCCGCCCCGACCAGGGGCACCTCGTCTCCCCGGTGATGAAGTCCCTGGCAGAGGCGTACGTCCACGGCGACGTCGCCTGGCCCCGGGCCATCGTCGACGGCGACGAGGTGGTCGGCTTCGTCATGGCCTTCCTGGACATCGTCTGGGACCCGGCGAAGGACCCGACCGGCCGCCGCTCCGGCATCTGGCGCCTGAACATCTCCGCCGGCCGGCAGGGCAAGGGCTACGGCCGCTTCGCGGTCGACGCCGTCGTCGAGGAGATCCGCCGCCGCGGCCTCGGCCCGGCGTACGTCTGCTGGCACGCCGGCGAGGGCAGCCCCGAGCCCTTCTACCTGGGCCTGGGCTTCCGCCCCACCGGCGAACTCAGCGGTGACCAGCCGGTCGGCGTCCTGACCCTGGACGCGCCGGCCGGGACGCGCACTACGTGAGCACCACCGTGCGCGGCGGCCCCGCAGGCATCGGCGCCGCCGACGGCGGGACCGCCCCCGAGCGGAACTGCCGGGGACTGACTCCCCGTACCCGTTTGAACGCCGTGGACAGGGCGAAGGCGCTGCTGTAGCCGACCCGCCTGGCCACCGTCTCGACCGTGGCGTCCGGCTCGCGCAGCAGGTCGGCTGCCAGGGCGAGCCGCCAGCCGGTCAGATAGCCGACCGGCGGCTCGCCGACGACCTCCGTGAAGCGCCGGGCCAGCGAGGCCCGGGAGACACCGACCTTGAGGGCCAGTTCCTCCACCGTCCAGCCGTGCGCCGGGTTCTCGTGCAGCATCCGCAGCGCCGGGCCGACCACGGGATCGCTCTGCGCCCGGTACCAGGCCGGGGCACCCGAGCCGGGGGCCGCCAGCCAGGTGCGCAGTACGCCGATCAGCAGCAGGTCCAGCAGCCGGTCCAGGACGACCTCCTGGCCCGGCTCGTCCCGGGAGATCTCTGAGGCGAGCAGGGTGATGAGCGTGGCGTCCGCGACCCCCGCCGACCGGACCAGGATCGTGGGCAGCGCGCCCAGCAGCCTGCGGCCCAGCTCGCTCGGCGCCTGGTAGGTGCCGCTCAGCATCACCGCCGACCCGGCGTCCTGGGAGGCAGCGCCCCAGGTACGGACGCCCAGCGCCATGGAGTCGGTGACGTCCACGCCCTCCTCCGTGCTGCACCGCTGGTCCGGCCCGACCGTGATCTGCACCGGGGTGTCCGGGGAGTCGGCAACCGTGTACGGCTCGGGCCCCCGTACGACGGCCACGTCCCCGGGGCTGATCCGCACCCGTTCCCCCTCGTCGGGCAGCAGCCACGCCGAGCCGTGCACCATCGTCACCACCGACAGCGGGGCGCGGTCCTCGATGCGCACGGACCACGGCGGGTTGAGAACGGACTTGAGGAGGAAGGCGCTCCGGGCCTTGGGGCCTTCGAGGAGACCGGTCAGCGTGTCCATGCGGCCATCCTCCCTTCTCCGTCAGGACAGCGGGTCCCAGACGCCGGTCGCCGCCGCCTCGCGGGCGAAGTCGGCGAAGTCCCGGGGCGGACGGCCCAGTACCTCCTCGACCCCGTGCACCAGGTGCGCGTTGCGCCCGTCGAGGATCAGGGTGAACAGCTCGGCGAAGTCCTCCGGCAGGTCGTTCTCCCGCAGCACCGCGCGGTAGTCCGCGTCCGAGACCGGCACGTACGCGATCTCGCGCCCGGTCACCTTCGACAGTTCGGCCGCGACGTCGGAGAAGCTGAGCAAGCGCGGGCCGGACAGCTCGTAGGTCTTGCCGATGTGCCGGTCGTCGGTCAGGGCGGCGACCACCACGTCGGCGACGTCGTCGGTGTCGACGAAGGCCTCGACGGCGTCCGCCGTGGGCAGGGCGATCTCGCCGGCCAGTACGGGCTCCAGGAAGAAGCTCTCGTCGAAGTTCTGGTTGAACCAGCTGGACCTGACGACGGTCCAGTCGGCGCCGGAGGCCTTCAGCGCCTCCTCACTGCGCTGCGCCGCTTCCTCGCCGCGCCCGGACAGCAGCACCAGGCGCCGCGCGCCGACGGCCACGGCCAGCTGGGCGAAGGCGCCGACCTGCTCGACGGCGCCGGGGAAGGCCAGGTCGGGGTAGTAGGTGACGTACACCCGGTCCACTGCCTCCAGCGCGGGGAGCCAGGTGGCAGGTTCGTTCCAGTCGAAGGCCGGCTCTCCGTGGCGGGATCCGACCCGGACCGGGCGGCCCAGTGCGGCGAGCTTCTCGGCGACGCGCCGGCCGGTCTTTCCGGTGCCCCCGATGACGAGGGTGGTCTGCGTGGGGTTCTTCGTCGTCTGCGTCATGAGTACAGTCAAGCCCCGCAACACGAGACGGAACATAGCTGAAGAGCTCACCTGCATACGCGTGCGTCTAATCGCCCGTCTCGGCGAGGGTGTGCGCGACGAGGGCGTTGGCGTGGCCGTGCCCCAGCCCGTGTTCGGCCTTGAGCCAGGAGACGAGCTCCATGTGCTTGGTCAGGGGCGAGGACCTGATGAGGTCCTTCCATTCCGCGATCGGACGGCCGTACTTCTTCTCGATCGAAGGGAAGTAGCTGGCGGGACCCTTCACCGGCTCGGTCATGTCGTGGTTTCCCGTCTCTGTGTGCGGATGCGCGGATGCGCGGATGTCGTCCGGACGGCCGCTTCCGGCCGCGCTCTCAGGCGGACGGCGTGGCGGGGGCGTACGCGTGGACCTGCGCGCCGCTGCCGAGGTCGGTGGTCCCGACCAGCCGGAAGGTCTTGACCGGGGAGTCCTCCCCGAAGAGCTTCTTGCCCTTCCCCACCACCACCGGGAGGGTCCACAGCCGCAGTTCGTCGATGAGGTCATGGGCGAGCAGGGCGTTGACGAGCTGCCCGCTGCCGTAGACCAGGAGGTCACCGCCGTCCTGGCGCTTGAGCGCCGCGACCTCGTCGGCGAGGTCGCCCGTCAGGAAGGTGGCGTTCCACTCGGGGGTGTCGAGGGTGCTGGTGGCGACGTACTTCGGCATGGCGTTCATCCGCTCGGTGCCGGCGTCGGCGCCCTCGGCGCGGGCGGTCCAGGCCGGCGCCATGCCTTCGTAGGTGATCCGGCCCAGCAGCAGGGCGTCGCTGGCCGCGAGCTGCTCGCCCGCGAACTTCTCCGCCGCCTCGTTCCAGAACGGCATGGACCAGCTCGGGTTCTCGATGACGCCGTCGAGCGAGATGAACACGGAGGCGATGACCTTGCGCATGGCGATTCCCCTTGTATGTATACGGCGTCCACATCGGACGTTCCGCGGCCTAACCGAGATTGTGGACGCCGTCCACATATCTCTTCTCCTCGGTCACAGAGGTAGACACGGACCCCGACCGAAACTCATCGCCCACCGCGAAGAAAAGTCGGATGATCATCGGATGATGTGGACCGAACGCACCGTCACCCGGGACGACGTACGCCTCAACTGCCTCGACAGCGGCGGCCCCGGCACCCCCGTCGTCCTGCTCCACGGACTCGCGGGTCACGCGGGCGAATGGGACGCACTCGCGGCCGCCCTCGCCCCCGGCCGCCGGGTCGTGGCCGTCGACCAGCGCGGCCACGGCGCCTCCGAACGCCGCCCGGCGGACGTCTCCCGCGCGGCCTACGTCGCGGACGTGGTCGCCGTCATCGCACAACTGGGGCTGGACCGCCCGGTCCTGGTCGGCCAGTCACTCGGGGGCCACACCGCCATGCTGACGGCGGCCGCCCACCCGGACCTGGTCCGCGGCGTGGTCCTGGTGGAGGCGGGCGCAGCCGCCGCCGACCCCGGCACCCCGCAGGAGATCGGCGACCTGCTCGACTCCTGGCCGCTGCCGTTCCCCTCGCTCGCGGCGGCCCGGGAGTTCCTGGGCAGCGACGCCTGGGCCGCGGGCCTGGAACAGCGGCCGGACGGCTGGTACCCGCGTTTCGACCGGGACGTCATGGTCTGCGCGATCACCGAGAACACGACCCGTGCGTGGTGGCCGGAGTGGGAGCGGGTCACCTGCCCCACCCTGCTCGTCCTCGGCGAACGCGGCATCATCCCGCCGGCCGAGTCGACGCGGATGCTCCGCCGCGCGAGCGCGCCCACCACAGCTGCCTCCGTCCCGGCCACCGGCCACGACGTCCACCTCGACGACCCGACGGCCCTGCACGCCTTGGTCTCCACGTTCCTGGAGACCCTCCCCTAGTCCCTACGCGGGGTCCGCCACCACCTGGGTGTTCTGGCAGGCCGTCAGCAGCCAGCGTCCGTCCGGCTCCCGGGTCATCACGTACAGCGGAGCGCCCTCGCCGTGGTCGCCGTCCGCTCCGTGGTAGCGCTGGCGCACCTTGACCGCCGCCACGTCCGGCCGCAGGAACTGCGTGTGCACCACCTCGTAGGTGACCTTGCCGTCCCAATTCGCCGCCGGCAGCACCGCCCGCGTGAACTCGGCGATCGCGTCGAAGCCGATGAGGACCTTCCCGTGCGCGGTGGTCCACAGCGCGTCCGGATGGAAGAGGGCGAGGAACCCCTCCGCGTCCTTGGCCTGCTGCGTGCGCTCGACGGTGGCGACGACCTGCGCGATCGCCTCGACTGCTGCGGCTTCCGCCGTGAATTCCGTGCCCATGGACCCAACCCTGCTCCCTCAAGCATGGTTGAGGTCAAGGCGTGTGATCATATGGCGACATGACCACGAGGACTCTGTACCTGCTCTGCTCCGCCGCGCCGCCCGTCTTCGACGTGGCCCATGCGATCGAGGACGCCCAGACCCGCGGCTGGGACGTGTGCCTGGGGCTGACTCCCAGCGCGGCGCACTGGCTGGCCGTGAGCCTCGACGGGCTGGCCGCCCTGACCGGCCACCCCGTCCGCTGGCAGTACAAGTTGCCCGGCGAGCCCGACGTATGGCCGCCGGCCGACGCCCTGCTCTTCGCCCCGGCCACCTTCAACTCGGTCAACGCCTGGGCCCTCGGCCTCACCGACCGGTTCGTCGTCGGCGTCGCCGCCGAGGCGATCGGCAAGGGCACCCCCGTCGTCGCCATGCCCTGCACCAATGCCGCCCTGGCCGCGCACCCCGCGTTCGAGCAGTCCCTGGCCGTCCTGCGCGGCACCGGAGTCGAACTGCTCTACGGCGAGGGCGGCTTCGTACCCGGCCCGGCCGGCCAGGACGAGTCCCCGCACTTCCCGTGGCAGCTCGCCCTGGACGCCGTGGACCGCGCGGGCACGACCACGGCCTAGCGGACGGGGTGCTCCCTCTTCCGTGGCCTCACTCCCCCGTCGCCCCGTCGATCGCCTCGCGCAGCAGGTCCGCGTGCCCGTTGTGCCGGGCGTACTCCTCGATCATGTGGGCCAGGATGTAGTGCAGCGAATACGGCTGGTCGCCGAAGTGCCCCGTCACGTCCAGGGACTCGGCGGCCTCCACGATCGCCCGCGAGCGCGCGCAGGTCTCCTCCCAGATCCTGAACGACTCCGCCGGATCCGCGTCCTCCACGTGGAACTCCGTCCACTCCCCGGCCTCGTTCCTCGGGAAGTAGCCGCGCACGTCCTCGCCGCCGAGGACGTTGCGGAACCACCCGCGCTCCACCTCCGCCAGATGCCGCACCAGCCCGAGCAGGCTCAGCCCGGACGGCGCCACCGCCTTCCGACTGAGCTGCTCGGCGGTCAGCCCCGCGCACTTCATCATCAGGGTGTCGCGCTGCCACTGCAGGATGCTGGTCAAGGTGGCGCGCTCGTCGCCCACCAGTACGGGCCGGGTCCGCTGTTCGTCGATCATCGGGTGATGATGCCGGACAGCGGCCCGCGGGGCTCATCCGAGCTGCCGGAAGAACTCCCGTACGTCCGCCACCAGCAGTTCCGGCACCTCCATGGCGGGGAAGTGCCCGCCCCGGTCGTACGAGGTCCAGCGCACGACCCGATCGGTACGCGCGGCCACGTGCCTCAGCGGGATGAAGTTGTCCCGTGGGAAGTCGGCGAGGGCCGTCGGCGTCCCCGACACCTCCGGCGGCTGCCCTGCGTAGTCCGCGTGCGCCCGCTCGTAGTAGATCCGCGCGGCGGAACCGGCCGTCCCGGTCAGCCAGTAGAGCATCACATTGGTGAGCATCTGGTCCCGGTCGATCGGACACCTGGCATCGCTCCACTCGGCGAACTTCTCACCGATCCAGGCCAGCAGCCCGACGGGCGAGTCGTTGAGTCCGTACGCGAGGGTCTGCGGCCGCGTCGCCTGGATGTCGGCGTACCCCTGCCGCTCGCGCGCCCACACCCGGTACCGCTCCCAGGAGGCCAGCGTCCGCTCCCGCTCGGCGGGACTCAGCGCGGCCAGCTCCTCGGGCCGCGGCTCGGCGGTGGCCCCGCCCCCCGGCAGCAGGTTCAGGTGCACCCCGACCACGTTGCCGGGCCGCAACCGCCCCAGCTCCCTCGAAACGGCGGCCCCCCAGTCGCCGCCCTGGACCCCGTACGCCTCGTACCCGAGCCGCTCCATCAGCACCCCGAAGGCCCGAGCGACCCGCTTGAACTCCCAGCCCGCCTCGGTCGTCGGCCCGGACAGCCCGAACCCGGGGATGCTCGGCAGCACCAGGTGGAAGGCGTCGGCCGGGTCACCGCCGTGCGCCCGCGGATCGGTGAGCGGGCCCGCGACCCGCTGGAACTCCACGAAGGACCCCGGCCAGCCGTGGGTCATCAGCAGCGGCCTGGCATCCGGCTCGGGGGAACGCAGATGCGCGAAGTGCACCCGAGCCCCGTCGATGACCGTGGTGAACTGCGGCCAGTCGTTCAACCGTGCCTCGGCCGCACGCCAGTCGTACTCCTCGCGCCAATACCGTACGAGCTCCCGTACTTCACCGAGCGGCATCCCGTACGCCCACCCCACCCCGGGCAGCTCATCGGGCCACCGCACCCGACGAAGCCGCTCGTCGAGGTCGTCCAGCTCCGCCTGCGCCACATCGAGCCGAAACCCGCGCAGCCCTTCTCCAAGATCACCCATAGACCGGCCATGCTAGGCCGCACCCCTCGACGGCGTTAACGGCGTTAATGCCGTTAACGCTGCCGCCCGAACGACCAGGGACCGTTAACGCCGTTAATGCCGCCCCGCCCACCCGATGCTCCACCCGCGCCGCCGTTAACGGCGTTAACGCCGTTAACGCTGCCGCCGCACACCCCACCACCCCTCGCCCGAACGAGCCGGGACCGTTAACGCCGTTAACGCCGTTAACGCTCGCCCGACGGCCAGGGACCGTTAACGCCGTTAATGCCAACCCGCTCACCCGATGCTCCGCCCGGCCACCGTTAACGGCGTTAACGCCGTTAACGCCCCCTCAGCCCTGCGCCCCACCCGCCCGCCGGGCAACCAGCAGCCCGAGCCCGTCCAGGATCCGCTCCAGCCCGAACTCCAGCGCCTGGTCCCGCCCCCCATGCTCCGCCGCCGAGGCCAACGCCGCTCCGAGCGCCGGGAACTCCGCCCCGTGCGTCCGCATCACCTCACCCAGCATCCCCGCGAGCTGCGCATCGGGCCCCTCCCCCGCACCGTCCCCGCCACCCGCACCGGCCGCCCGCTCCTGCTCCGCGATCCCCCGTACGTGCCCGGCCAGCAACACGACCGCGTCCATCGCCTCGGCACCGGTCAGCCCACACCCGTCCAGCGCCGCGAGCGCCCGCTCCATCCACCCCAGCTCCCGCGGTCCCATCACCCGCACCCCGACCGTCGCCTCCAGCATCCACGGATGCCGCCGGAACCCCCCGAGCAACTCACGCGCCCACGCCTCCAACCGCTCCCGCCACCCCCCGCCCGCGGGTTCCGCACCCGCACCCGTACCCAGCGCCGCAGGCACCGGCATCGCGCTCTCCACCATCAGCGCGACCAGCTCCGCCTTGCCCGGCACATACCGGTACAGCGCCATTTTCGTGACCGCCAACTCCCCGGCCACCCGCTGCATCGAGGCCGCGCCCAGCCCCTCCGCGTCGGCGATCCCGATGCCCGCCAGAGCGATCCCCTCCAGCGTGAGCCCCCGCTTCGGCCCCCGCGCGGGCTTGGCCGGCGGCCCCCACAACAACCGCACGGCCGCGCCCCACTGGTCGTTCGTCATCGGATCCCCTTGTGCTCGCACCAAAACTGCGTCTACCGTACACGGTATCGCTTCCGTGTCCGCCGGACACAGTTAACCGATGGAGTCCCATGCGCCAGCACCAGCCCCCGCACCAGCCCGCAGCCGACGCCCGCACCGTCCTCATCTCCGGCGCGAGCATCGCCGGCCCCGCCCTCGCCCACTGGCTCGGCCGCCACGGCTTCCGCCCCACCGTCGTTGAACTCGCCTCCGCCCTCCGCCCCGGCGGCCAGGCCGTCGACTTCCGCGGCGAGACCCATCTCTCCGTCCTCCACCGCATGGGCATCCTCGAAGACCTCCGCCGCATCCAGACCGGTGGCTCCCCCATGACCTTCGTCGACGACGACGGCAAGCAGCTCCTCCACCTCCCCGCCGAGTTCGCGGGCGGCGACATCGAAGTCCTGCGCGGAGACCTCTCCCGCGTCCTCTACGAGGCCTCGCTCCCCTTCACCGAGTACGTCTTCGCAGACTCCGTCACCTCCCTCACCGAGACCGCGACCGGCGTGGACGTCACCTTCCGCAACTCCCCGCCCCGCACCTTCGACCTCGTCGTCGGCGCCGACGGCCTCCACTCCAACGTCCGCCGCCTCGCCTTCGGCCCGGAGGCCGACCACGTCACCCACCTCGGCCACTACGCCGCAACCTGGAGCCTCCCCAACCACCTGGACCTGCGCCCCGGCACCGGCACCATCGGCTACAACGCCCCCGGCCGCCTGGCGAGCGTCGGCATCGACCACACCGACCCCACCCGGGCCCGCGCCTTCTTCGTCTTCGCCTCTCCTGAGCTCACCTACGACCGCCACGACCCCGAAGCCCAGAAGGCTCTCCTCCGCCGGAGCTTCACGGGCCTCCCCTGGCAGGTGGACCACCTCCTCGCCTCCCTCACCGCCGCCGACGACCTCTACTTCGACTCGATCAGCCGCGCCGACGTCCCCGCCTGGTCCACCGGCCGGATCGCCCTCCTCGGCGACGCCGCCTGCGGCGCGACCATCGGCGGCATGGGTACCGGCACCGGAATCGTGGCCGCGTACGTCCTGGCGGGCGAGCTCTCCCGCTCGCCCGAGGACCACCGGGCCGCCTTCACCCGCTACGAATCCCTGCTCCGCGCCTACTCCCAGGGCTGCCAGAAGAGCGGGGACCGTACGGGCCCCTTCCTCGCCCCGTCATCGAAGCTCGGCCTGCGCCTGCGCAACGGCATGCTCAGCCGACGCCGCATCCTCGACCGGATGCTGAAGGCCGGCGCGGACGTCACCACGCTCCCCCTCCCTGCCTACGCGACCACCCGCGAGGGCGCCGGAACCACCCCGACGCCTCGCTGAAAAAAGAAATGTCCCGGGAGCGGTCACATTCCCGCCCGCTGCTCCGTCAGTGCATTGAAGGGCTCCACCGGAGCCCCGCACCGCAGCCACCACCCAGGGAGATCGCAATGAACGCACGCATGGGAAACCCGGCCCTCGTCGTCCCCGGCGCCATGGCCGCCCTCATCGCGGTCGGCAAGACCGTCACCGACACCGGCATCAGCGAGCGCACCCTCGAACTCGTCCACATACGGGCCAGCCAGATCAACGGCTGCGGCGTGTGCCTCGACATGCACCACAAGATCGCCAAGAAGCACGGCGAGACCGACGACCGCATCCACGTCATCGCCGGCTGGCGCGACACCCCGTACTTCTCCGACGCCGAACGCGCCGCCCTCGCCCTCGCCGAGGCCGTGACCCGCGTCGCCGACCGCAGCAACGCCGTCCCCGACGACGTCTATGAGGAGGCGGCCAAGCACTACGACGAGCAGCAGCTCGCCGCGCTCCTCCTGTCCATCTCCATGGTCAACGTCTGGAACCGCATCAACCTCGCCACCCACCAGCAGGCGGGCACCCCTTGGGCCTGACCCGGGACGCCCGCCCCGCCCCGGGGACCATTAACGGCGTTAACGGTCCGCCACCGTTAACGGCGTTAACGGCGTTAACGCCCCACGCCCACCCATCCACCAAAAAGTACTGGGTGACTGGTTTTCTTCACCCGACGCCGACTAGATTGACCCCCCGCGGGATCCGCCCGCACACCGACCGACCAGGAGACGGACACGTGGCGAGGGTCAGGCAGGAACGGGCCGAGATCACCCGGCAGGCCATCCTGGACGGCGCGGCGATCGCCTTCGACCACTCCGGCTTCGGCGGCACCAGCCTCAGCGACGTGGTCAAGCACGCCGGAGTCACCAAGGGCGCCCTGTACTTCCACTTCCCGTCCAAGGAAGCCCTCGCCCGCACCCTGATGGACGAACAGTTCCAGGTCTCCGAGGGCGTGCCCGCCATCGAGAACCCGGGACTCCAGACGGTCATCGACCTGACCCACCAGATGGCGTTCGGGCTGCGCACCGACGTCCGCATCCGCGCCGGCATCCGCCTGGTCATCGAGTTCGGCTCCTTCACCAACCCCGACCCGACCCCGTACAACACCTGGATCGACACCTGCCACGGCTGTCTGACACCGGCCCAGGAACGTGGCGACATAGTTCCGTCGCTCGACGTGTACGACCTCTCGACCTTCCTGGTCGGCTCGTTCACCGGGATCCAGGTCACCTCGCACGTCCGCAGCGGCCGCGAGGACCTCCACACACGGGTCATCGACCTGTGGAACCTCCTCCTTCCCGGGATCGTGCCCGCGCACCGGATCCCCCACTTCGACCCGGCGGGTTCGCCCGAGTGCCGGGCCGGACTCTCTCTTCCCGCCTGACTGCGTATCCAGGGCGGCCTCGCACACGCCGTGGCGAACCACGGGGGTGCTCGCTACGGCGTGTGCGAGGCCGCCCTGTCGCGCATCCAGAACCGGAAACACGCCAATTCGTTAGCAAAACTCAAGCGTGGCGCCCACGCGCACCCACAGACGTTAGTAAAGTCCCTCTCATGACTTCGCCCTCGTCTCAGAGCGACCGAGAGAAGGTCGTCTCCAAACTCCCCCCGTGGCTGCGCCAGGAGTTGAAAATCCGCACCGCCCAACTGCGGGTGGACATCCAGGACGCCGTCCACCAGGGGATCGCCCACTGGAGCGCGCTCGCCTCCGCCCCCTCCCCCGTCGACACGTCCGGCGCCGAATCGTTCTCCACCTGGCTGCCCGCCGGCCAGTGGGAGTCCTTCCGCACCGACTCCAAGGACCGTGGCGTCTCCCTCATCCAGGGACTCGCCCAGGCCGTCAGCCTCTGGCTGGAGATGAACCCGGCCCCCACGGTCAAGCGGCCCTCCGTCGTACGCCGCATCATCGTGTGCAACCAGAAGGGCGGAGTCGGCAAGACCGCCATCACCGCCGGCACCGCCGAGGCCCTCGCCGAGGACACCTCGACCCTCCACCCCGTACGCGTCGCCCGCCAACTGGCCCGCATCACGGCGGACGAGGACCACCAGCCGGACCTGGCATCCGCCCCCCTGGACCTGGAGGACCTCCCGGGCCTGGGCATGCGCGTCCTGCTCATCGACTTCGACCCCCAGGGCCACCTCACCAAGCAGCTCGGCCAGCAGCCGCTCCCGATCGGCGGCGACAGCCTCACCTGCCACATGGCCGGCGAGGCCAAGGGACCGCTCTCCGACCTGATCGTCCCCATCGCGGACGACCGCTTCGGCGACCGGCTGCACATCCTCCCCGCCTGCACGGACGCCTTCCTCCTCGACGTCCGCCTCTCCACCGTCCGTGCCCGCGAGGCCGCCCTCGAACGCGCCCTGGCCCCCGTCGAGGCCGACTACGACGTCATCCTCGTCGACTGCCCCCCGAGCCTCGGCCTGAGCATGGACGCGGCCATCTACTACGGCCGCCGCCGCGACACCGAACAGCCGGGCGCCTCCGGCGCGCTGATCGTCGTACAGGCGGAGGACTCCTCGGCGGACGCGTACGACCTCCTCACCTCCCAGATCAACGACCTGCGCGACGACCTCAGCCTCGACATCGACTACCTCGGCCTCGTCGTCAACCTCTACGACGGCCGCCGCGGCTACATCGCGACCTCCTCCCTCCAGGCCTGGATGGACATAAAGGATCCCCGGGTCGTCGCCGTCGTCCCCGACCTCAAGGAACAGCGCGAAGCGGTCCGCGTGAAGCAGCCCCTCTTCGTCTACGCCCCCAAGGGCGACCAAGCCGTCGCCCTGCGCGCCCTCGCCCGGGAGATCTCATGAGCAGCAAGGCCGACAAACTCGGCGTCTCGGCTTCCTTCGCCCGGGCTCAGCCGGCGGGTGTCAGCTCCCGCCGCGCGGCGATCGCGGAGGCCACCGGCGCGCCCACCTCGGGGGTGGTCCCGCCGTCCGAGGTACCCATCGACGCCCTCGCCCACAACCCGTTCAACCTCCGCGAAGACCTCACGGAGCTCGAAGAACTGGCGGCATCCCTCACCGCCCGGGGCCAGCTCCAACCCCTCGCGGTCGCCACCCGCATGGCCTTCATGGAGGCCCACCCGGGCACCACCGACGGCCTGGGCCGCGCCCCGTACGTCGTGATCGACGGCAACCGCCGACTGGCCGCAGCCCACCTGGCAGGCCTGAAGACCATCCAGATCCACGTCAACGACTCCCTCTCCACCTCCGCGGCGGACATCCTCGAATCGGCCCTGATCGCCAACGTCCACCGCGTGGACGTGGCCCCCATGGACCAGGCCCGCGCCCTCCAGGAACTCGTCGACGTCCACGGCTCCCAGGCCCAGGTCGCCAAGCGCCTCGGCAAGACGGCGGCCTGGGTCTCGCAGCGGCTGACCCTCCTGAACCTCACCCCCACCCTCCAGGAGAAGGTGGAGACGGGCGAGCTCAAGGTCGAACCGGCCCGCCGCATCGGCCGCCTCCCCCAGGAGGCCCAGGAGGCCGCCGCGGACGAGAGCATTAACGCCGTTAATCCCCCCCGCCAACGAACGGCCCCCGTTAACGGCGTTAACGCCGTTAACGCCCCGCCCGCCCCGCCCGCCCCGGCCCCTACCCCCGCCCCCCGGATCTCGATTTCCACGATCTCCCCGGAAACGATCGCGGACGCGCTCACCGCGCACCTCACCCCGGACGACCTCAAGGCCGTCACGGAACTCCTCATGCTGCGCATTTGAGCTGGGCATCTGAGGCACCACCCACGCCGGGGGCGCTGACGGCATTAACGCCGTTAACGCCCCCACGTGCGTTTCATGTGCGTTCAGCGGTGCGATTCACATAGGCTCTGGGTGGAGGTACCGATGCCGAACAACCGAAACACCCACCCCGACGCCAACGAGCAGGAAGGCCTCTTCGCCGCGGTCGACGCCCTGCTCGAAGAGGTCGCCCAGGACCCGCTCCCCCACCCGGACGAGCGCAAGCGCCTGCGCGAGGCCGCCGGCCTGAGCCAGGACCAGATCGCCAAGGCCCTGACGGTCCGCCGCGAAACGGTGACGTCGTGGGAAACCGGCCGCACCTCCCCCCGCCCTCCCAAACGCGCGGCCTACGCCCGCCTCCTGGAGGGCCTCTCCACCCTCCACCCCGTTAACGGCGTTAACGCCGTTAACGCCACCGCGCCGCAGCCCCCCATGCCCACCCCCATGGCCCACGCCGAAAGCACAGCGCTGCCCACCCCCGCCCCCGAAACCCCGGCGCCCGTGGCGCAGCCCGAACCCCCCACCCCCCACCCGGGGTCCGGGGCGGAGCCCCAGTTCCGGGAAGGGGCGGGTAGCGGAAGAGCGCCGCAGGCCCCCACGCGTACCCGCACCGCACCCCCCACCCCCCACCGGAGCCCCGGGCCGAAGTCCCAGCCCCCCACACCGACCACGCCCCCGGCAGGGAACGGCCCCCTCGCCGTCCTGGACGGCGCCGGCCACGCCCACACCACCGGCGGCCTCATCCTCGACCACCCCACCACCGGCGGCCTCCCCTCCCTCATCTCCTGGGCCCTGGGCCCCGCCGCCGACCTCCGCTCCCCCCGCCTCCACCGCAACGGCAAGGACGGCGACCCCCTCCTCGTCCTCACCCCCGCCGCCACCGAGGCCCTGGGCCTCCCCCTCACCCTCGAAGACCGCCGCGCCCTCCGCCTCCCCGACAACCACCCCACCCTCAAGCAGCTCGCGAAGAGCAAGTGGCAGCTCACCCGCCGCGGCTTCGGCCCCTGGGCCCGCGTCTACCGACCGGCCACCCCCACCACCGGCCGCCAGTGCGTCCAGCTCGCGGTCCTCCCGTGGGGCGCCCTCGACCCCCGCGCCTGGGGCGAGGACACCGCCGACCTCCCGGCCCCCGAACTCGCCGAGCTGCTCAGCACCTACGCCTCCCGCGTCCTCACCCCCCGCGGCTCCACGGCCGTCACCGGCCTCGAACTCATGACGGCCCTCCGTCCCCCCACCCGTGCCGCCCGCAACGCCGAGACCAACACCTGGGAATCCGCCCCCGTCCCCGGCTCCCTCACCCGCCCCGTCGACCCGGCCCCCCCGGAGGCCCCCGACGAACACCCCGTGGTCGCCTCGCTCTACCCCCGCTCCCACCAGCGCACCCCGGACCAGGTCCTCGACGAAGAGGCCTACGACTGGATCCGCGACCCGGAGCTCCTCACCGACGAGGAGTGCACCCGCACCCACGCCGTCGGCATCGACGTCAACATGGCCTTCGCCGCAGCCGCGAACCGCCTCACCGTCGGCCTGGGCCCCGCCACCCACACCAAGAGCCCCCGCTTCGACCCGACGGCTCCCGGCTGCTGGTTGGCGGACCTCTCCTCGATCTCCCTCGACCCCCGCCTGCCCAGCCCCTTCACCCCCCACGGCAAGCCCCCGACCGGCCCCGCCTGGTACGCCACCCCGACCCTCGCCTACGCTCAGGAACTCGGCCACGAGGTCCACCCCACCGAGGCCTGGCTCCGCCCCGAGTGCGGCCCGTACCTCGACGCCTGGTACACCCGCCTCCGCGACGCCTACATGGCCACGATGGCGGACCTCGGCGTCACCTCGGCCATGCCCGAACCCGAGTTCCTCAAGGCGATGACGACGCACAAACAGGACGCCCCCATCCCCACAGCGGTGCTCTCGGCGATCAAATCCACCGTCAAGGGCGGCATCGGCAAGCTCCGCGAACGCCCCCAGGGCGCCGGCTACCGCCCCGGCGAGCGCTGGCCCGCCCTCGAACGCCCCACCTGGCGCCCCGACATCCGCGCCGCCGTCATCTCCACGGCCCGCGTGAACATGCACCGCAAGATGAACAAGCTCGCCACGACAGCCGGCCTGCACCCCATCGCGGTCCTCTCCGACTGCGCGGTGTACCTCTCCGACGGCCCCGGCCCCCTCGACTTCCTCCCGCGCACCCCCGACGGCAAGCCCCTCCCCGGCGGCTTCCGTCTCGGCGTCAGCCCCGGCATGGTCAAGCACGAGGGCACCCAGCCCCTCCTGTGGGCCGTCGGGATGCTCGACGAAGGCCTCAACCCCGCCCGCCACATCAAGGGCCACGACGCAGCAGCAGACGGCGAGTAACACATGTCCGACATCTCCGACAGCCTGACCAAGGCCGACGAACAGCACTTCACACGCCCGATCCCCAAATCCGCGGGCGCCCAATTCCGTTTCCTGCTCAAACAGCTCAAATCGACAAAGGCCGTGGCAACGACGCTCGGCATCTCCCAGCGCACCGTCGAGCGCTACGTCAAGAACCAGATCAAGCAGCCCAAGCCCGAACTCGCCGCCCGCCTCGAAGCCGAGGTACGCCGCCGCTGGCAGCCCCTGGTGCGCAAGCGCGCCCGCGACAAGGCGGCCAGGACCACCGGCCTGGTCATCGAGACCCGCGCCCGCTTCGGCTTCACCGCGGCCCCCGGCACCACCGACGACGGCCGCATGCGCCGCATCACCCAGCACCTCCCGCCGGAGTACGCGGGCCGCCTCTTCGCCGCCCAGGAGGCCGGCGCCGCCGAGGCCCAACTCCGGCAGATCGCGGCCGAAGCCCTCCAGGAGATCTACTTCAAGGACAACGGCGCCCGCGCCACGAGCCTCCTGGTCGAGTTCACGGACATCGACTACGTGGACTTCGCCTTCTGACCAAGCGCCAGGAGACCCCAGGGCCCCAAACAGCCCTCAGAAGCCCTTCCCGGCCCCTCCTGACCCCTCAAAACCCCAAAGGGTCCCGGGCATATCCCGGGACCCTCATTCACCCCTCACAAGCCCGCCTAGGCGCTTCACCCCACGGCGTGCAGCGTCCTCCGCCGCTTCGACTCCGCAGCCTTCTTCGCCGCGGCCTGCGCGGCCCGCTTCTGACGCTGCTCGGCCAGCTGGTCCTGATACGCCGCCACCGCCTGGTGGTAGCTGGCGACATACCCCCGCGCGTCGAGCCGCTCCTCGGCCGCCATGTCGTTCACGGCGGCGACAGCGTCCTCGAAGGAGTTGTACCCGGCCAGCATGGGATTGATCTGGTACACACCGTTGCGGACCTTCCGCACCAGCTTCGCGAGCTCCAGACTCCGCAGAGCCGCGTTGACGCTCGGCCGGCTCAGCTCCAGCAGCCCACCGACGGTGGCCTGGTCGATGAGGATCCGCCCGCCCGGCTCGCTCAGCGAACGCAGCTTCAGCAGCACACGGTAGGCCGCAGGCGGAAGGTCGAGGTCGGAGAGAAGCCCGTCGGCGTTGACCGCAGCGAATCGCAAGGTGCTCACTGAGCTGTCCCTTCTTCCGTGCGCTTCGCCCGGCTCAGCCGACGCGCAGCGCGCTCTTTGGCCCGTTCGGCCCGCAGTTCCTCGATGGCCTGCCGCATGTGGTCCAGCGACGGGAACCGCACCAGGTCGGGCAGGCTCGTGTCGCTGCGGATCTGCGAGATGGTGCTGTGCTGCTCCACCTTCACGAACTCACCCGTCATCTCCGTCCCCGGGATGAACTCGGCCACCCGGTAACTGTAGGGCGGGTTGAACTGGTACACACCCCGCCGCACCTTGAAGACGATCCCATGAGACATGACGGTGTGCAGTGCCTCCGACGTCTTTGTCCGACTGACGTCAAGGATGGTAGCCATCTCCTCCTGCGTAAGAGGAATCCGCCCCCCCGCTCGCTGGCACGCGATGAGCAGCAGGATCAGCCTCAGCGGCAAGGCTTCCCGGAAGTACTGGGCGATAACCAGGAAGAACTCGAGACTGTCCATCGAGAACGCATTCGGCTGATTCTGCGTCCCGTAGAACTCCAGCGGCTTGCGCTCGCCGTCCAGCGTCAGCTTCCGGCTCGGGTACCGCTTCGCCAGACTGTCCAGGTCCTTGACCGGAGCCAGCGGCTGACTCCACGCCGAGATCGCATCATCAACGGGGAGATCAGGACGCGGCGCACCCGCCGGACTCCGCCGACGCCGTTGTGGCTCTGATGACACGAGGCTGCTCTCCACTTCGTTGATCTGCAGGGAGAGTATGTCAACAAGGGTGACACAAGTGTCACGCTCATTGACGTTCGGCGTGTCTTATGTCCCCCCAGCAGGGACACATCTCGGCCACCCCCTCCCCGTCGGCTTCACGCCAGCCCTCACCCAACCCCACCCATCCCCCCAGCAGTTCGCCGACACATCCCCGCTAAAACGTCAGCCGCCCCGACGTTTTAGCGCAAATACCGTCAGTCTCGCTGACGTTTTGCGCTCGTTCTGTCCCCCTAGCAGCGACACATCCCCCCAGTTATGTCCCTTCTGAGGGGACATAACTTTCCCCCCGCACCCGCCCTGACCTGCGGCAACGCATCTCCGTACCTTATATAGGCCGTCTCCTGCCGCGCTGCGCGCACTGAAGCCCGTCTCCAACCCTCCGCCACCCGAACTTCCTGACGCCCCATCACTTCCCAGAACTCCCATCGAACCCCCACCCAGTCCCCCAACCCCCCAGGCAATCTGACCGATTCCCATCTTTATCCATGCATCACTTTGAACCACCCCCCTCGCCTACCCGTTAACGGCGTTAACGCCGTTAACAACCACCACGCACCAAGAACGAGGGGCTCTTCCCCAAACGCCTGTAAGCCCAACCAAGCAAGGTCTCTCACTCCTCACCACGCAGCGCTGAGCCGCCCTTAGCAAAGTCGTTTGATGAAGCGAAGCCGGACTAAAACCGTCTAGAGCAAAACAGAGGACACTAGCCCAAAAGCCGTCCGCAGCGAAGCGGAGGACACCGGCCCGAAGGGCCGGCTCTGGCTCGGCGAAGCCGAGCCCCGCCGAGCGCAGCGAGGCGGTTCATTGCTCCGGAGCGAAGCGGAGGAGCAAGGCTCCGAAGGAGCCTCGGCCGAGCTCAGCGAGGCCGGTCTCTCCTCAGCGCGCAGCGCTGAAGTACTCGGAACAGCCAAGCACCGCGAGGCAAGGGAGCGAAGCGACCGCCCCGGCCGAAGGCCGGCCTCGCCGAGCGCAGCGAGGCGACTCTCTGTCACAGCGCGCAGCGCTGTG
>NZ_CP108193.1:0-70846 GCF_045160845.1 Streptomyces sp. NBC_00122
CCTGCCCTCGCTTCACCGCCGACCTCCAGCACCTCACCCCCGCCCAGCGCCGGCGCTTCCACCGCGGCGTCCTGGACGCCTTCGTGCCGGACCTGCGCACCGGCCGCCAGTTCCGCCCCGGCTTACGCATCAAGGGCGTGCGCCGCACCCCCCGGCGTCTACGAGCTCACCTGGGCGCCGGACGGGCGCGCGACGTGGTCGTACGGCGGGGAGAAGGGCGCCGGACTCCCCCACATCGTGTGGCACCGGATCGGGACCCACACCATCCTGGACCGGCCCCTGGCCGAAGGCCGTCTTGCGGGCGCGGGTCGCCAGTTGGTTGGCTGATCGTCCGGATCACCAGGAGGGGACACCGCGTGGCAGCGAACGAGACCGTGACCGAGTCGGAGAACCTGAAGTCGTTGATCATCAGCACCGCTTCGGCGCTGTGGGAGGACAAGGACGCGCTGGGCAAGTTCCTCGACGTCGTCCGGCGCAGCGAGACGTTCGCCCCGCTCGCTGACAGCATGGCGCAGTCCGAGGTCCGGCCCGCGAAGCCGACGTTCTACGGCGTGAAGAGCACCGAGTTCCAGAGCTGAGCGGCGGCCGGGCGCGCCGGCCGCCGCAGGAGGACCGCAGATACGGCGGCGGCACCCACCCGCAGAGGCTAGGGGCCGCCGCCTTGCTCCTCGAAGGCGCCAGCCAGGCGCAAAGCAACCCTGGCTGGCCTGCCCGTGTCATCGCTCTTCGGTGGCGTACAGGTGCTGGTCGATCTGTCGTAGAAGAGCCTGCACGATCAGAAGCGAGGACAGGGCGAACTCGATCCGGTACGCGGCAGTCGAAGCCTCGTGTGCGGCGAGGTGCCGGTTGAACGTCTGCTCTCGATCCGTCTTCGCGAACGCCTTCATCATGCCGCTCACCATCAAAGCCGGGACAACCAGCAGCATCTGCAGTTCGCCCCATGCAGGCAGCGCGGCCCGTGCCTCCGTGAGCACCGTGTTACTGCCGGGGCCCCTCCTACGACTCGTGAACTGGGCCCAGGGGAACGTAGCCCGCAGCCACGTGTGGCCGTGCCTGGTCATCGCGGTGTCAAGGACGTTCCCGAGCAGGGCCTGAGCCGGTCGGTAGTGGCCGCCCCGTACGGCGTCGGCGGCGTCCCGCGCTAGCTCCACGAGGTCAAGCAGCTCGGGGTGATCGACAGCATCGAGGCTAACCAGCACGTCGTCGACGATCTCCGAACGGTGTTCCACGAGGTACTGCTGGCGCTCGGTTCGGCCGGGTAGGGCGAGCAGACCTTCGATGTGTTCCGTGCGCGGTGCCCAGATCAGGCAGACACCGTCCTCTTCGGAGATGTCGAAGAGCTTCGCCCACTCCGCGGTACGCAGAGCCTGCAGGTTCTCCGGCAGCAGGTCCTTGATGCCGACGGCGAACTTGCTGAAGGTCTCGAGGAGCCCGGAGGTCAGCAGCAGGCGGTTCCGCTCGCCGATCTCCGCCAGTACGGTCCGCCACGGGGCTGAGTCGAACAGACCTGACAGGCCGAGCGACACCGGCTGCAACTGGATGAGGCTTGCCTGGAGGTGGTCGGAGAACAGCGGACGGGCCAGCGACGGGCCGAGGGCCTTGGCCGCTATGTCGGCGAAGGCGCGGTTCCGCTCTACCTGGCTTCGGGTGATGCTGTCCAGGACGCTCCTGGGCAGCTCAAACGGGAGCGGCGCGGGCTTAGGAAGCGCGGCGATGCTCTTCTGGAAGCTGGCGACCGTCCCGGGCATGTTGCCCGAGTCGACCAGCCGACGGATCGCGTCCTGCGCGCTGGCCAGCCCCCCGACGGCGCCCAGGCTGCGCTCTAGTTGCGGAAGAATGCTCACGGTGCCGACAGCATCAGCAAACAGGCGCCCCAGGTATTTCTGCGGCGCCAGGGACGCGCTCAGCTCGGCGATCTGGGTGCGAACCTGCGCGAGGGGGTCAAAGTCGCGGAGGGTCTCCCCCAGGAGCAAGTTCACCGCGACACTCTGGACAGGCCGTGGCTCCGCCGCCGTAACGTCCGACTCATCGCGCGTCCTGCCCGGTTCGCTCACCTCGTTCATGTGCTCAGGATGACGTGCCGCACCGACACTCGGCTCCCGGTTTTCGCTGTCGGCCCCAGCGCCGAATCCGCGACAACCTCAAAGACAGGATCGCCGAAGCCGAACGCGAAGGATGACTCGGCGAAGTCGAAGGCCCGTCCACCAGCCACCGAGGAAAAGATCGCCCAGATCGAAGCCCAGCAGGAGGAGAAGCAGTCCCCCGTTGTCCTGGGCCTGCCCAGCCTCTCCCGGCTCACCGCACGTAGCAGCGAAGCCCCGTCGCGTGTCACACCACCGGCCGACCGCCGTGCTTTTTACCGGAAGTCGTAGTCCTCATCCATGCCACTGGAGAGCCAAATTTCCTCAGCTCCGGCGACCGAGGAGCCCTCAGGTTCTTCCTCGTAGTCAACCCCGTCCGGGCCCTCCATGTGATCCTCGCCGTCCATGCAACGGCAGGGGAAGACCTCCTGGGTGAGTTCACCGTTGACGATGCTGTTGACTGCGCGGTCGTGTAGAGGTCCAGTGGGCATATCCCCGATGCTACCGATTCCCGACACCGCGAGCGACAAGCCTGGGGGCGCCAAGTCATCCGACTGGACTGCCGGATTCACCGGCTCAGCGATCAGCCCGTCACCCAGTGACGCATGCATCTGAGCCCCGGGCGCAGCTACGAGTGGCCGCTCGGGGTGGCCGCCGGCCGAGTGGCCGTGGCTGGACCTTGAACGGGCCGGGGCGTAGACACACCGGTAATGGAAGTGCGACGACCCGGGGCGCCTCTCCGGGTCGTCTTCGCATCCGGGCTCTATCCCAGAGCCTTGGTGATCAGCTGTTCGCCTGGTTCGGGTACGAGAGTGGCGGAGGACAAGGGGCCCATCATCAACTCCAGCTCATCCTTCGGCGGCAGGACCGTGAACCCGATGCGTTGGTACCAGGACGCAAGCACGATGTTGTCGGCGTCGATGTGGCCATGGGCGTGGATGGCACCCGCCTCCTCGTGCAGGCGCAGGGCCGTGGCGAGGAGGTGTTCGCCGATGCCGCGGTGCCGGTAGTCGGGCAGGACCGCGAGCGCTTTGAGCTTCACGTGTGCGCGGGTCGCGACCCGCAGGAGCGGGACGGGAAGTCCGGCTCTCGCCATCTGGGAGATGGTGCTGATAGGCGGCATCGAGTGGAACACGCCGACCATATCGGCGGTGGCGGTGTCCTCGGCGACGAGGAAGGTGATGCGGCCGACTCCGCCGGGACCTGCGGGCGGCCGGCCGGTGTCGATGGCGACGCGGATGTCGTCGCGGTCTGTGTACTGCGTGGGGTCGTCCATCGTCCCGGCGAAGGCGAGTTCGGTGAGGGTGATGAACGCATCGCCCTCTCCGGGACGCGCGTCGCGGATGCGGATGCCCGGTAAGCGGCTGGAGTGGGTAGAGGACTGCGGCGGTCGGGTACGGCGGGGGCGGGTCTTCTGGCGGCCCATGGGGTCCTTTCTGGTGGCGGTGTCGGCCGGTCGGCCGCCCGGAGTTTCTGCCCACGGTTCGGGGCGAGAAGTCCGAGGCGACGGTCATGGAGAGGGCGGCAGATCCCGCGTCAGGGCTTGGTTCGCTAATGCTGCGATGTCGACCGGGGCGATCTCCTGCAGCGGCCGTGGCTGCGGGATTAGCGTGCTGGGTTGACTTGCCACCAGTACCGGCGGCTTGGGCATCGGAGGTTCGGCAGGCTTGTCCAGAGTGGGTTTGGGCTTATTCAGCTTGCGGTCCCCGAGGTACGCGAGACCCCAGATGGTGAGCAGCATGACGCTGCCGATCAGCCCATTCCGGGTCATGTCCAGTGCGGCACTCCCCCATGGGTTGTGCGCGAGGCGGTCGGCGAGCCCGGTGAGGTATCCCACGGCGAGCCCGGGCTCCTTGGCCCCAGCGTCAGCTGCCTCCTTGCACAGCGCCGCAAGGAACCCCGTCCAGAGAAGGACCCACAGCCAGGCATGTCGACGCGTTCGCTTAAGGGGCGGCACGTCCTGCGGCGGGGTCACGTGCTGCGCCGGGGGGTCTGCCTTGACATGCGAGGGCGATGGTGTCCACTCGGCCGCAGATTGCCTGCGCCGCGCGACGGCCACCCGGATCTCCGCCACGGGGTCGACGCCGGTGAAGTCGAACCACTCGCCGACACGGCGGCGGGCTGCGAAGTGCTTGTGAAGCCGGGCTTCCAGATCCGCGCCTCCAGGTATGTCGAGGAGCACCACCAGAGGGTGAGGGCATCCCGTCTGGAGCGTGCTCAGACGCTTGCGAACGTCCTTGCTGATCCCGATCTTCACCAGCATGGTTCCGGCCGCGCCGATGGCGTACAGACGGACAGGATTGGCTGTGGTAGCTGGCATCAGGGGTGTCCTTCCTGTTGGGTTGCCACACCCAACGGCGGCCAACCGCGGGGCACGTCGCTTCGCGGGACGGTGCAGGCGAAGCCCCAGGGACGGTGGGTTCCGGCGGTGGGCAGCCGGGACGCCAGTAGCGGGACGGCATCCGGTCATCGTGCCCAACTCTCGGCGCCGACGCATCAGAGCCCCGGCGTGTCGGCCGTCAGGCTGAGCAGGCACACCACCCAGCAACACCAGAGACATCTTCTGATGTCACCAAGGAATGGGCCCCGTACTCGCGCCGTTCAGCCCCTGTGTCGGGCCACGGCAACAGCTGGCAGCCGGAGGTACTCAGGGGCCCGAAGCCAAATCCGTTCTCGACTTCAACTGGTCGAAGCACACCGACCTCTACCTGCCGCCTTACTTCGAAGCCCTTGCCCTCCACGCCCGCCTCCTCTTCATGAGTCGCAGCTAGCCATAGGCCCACGCGGTCCCCGGGCAGCAGCTGACGAACGAACAGCAAGCCAGGGCTGGCACTCCACCACGGGTACCAGCCGTAGGCACCGGCCTCAGCGCCGAACCTGCCTTCTGCCGCAGGCCGCCCAGCGCGGTTGGCGCTGAGTGAGTGTCACGCCGTTGGTTTACCGCGGTAAACCAGAGCGCTTCCACAAAAGCGACACCAGGCGCCATCCCTACTGGTGCCGACGCAAACCGGATAGTCGCTGTCTGGCATCATTCCGTCCAGCCCGAAGTACCGGAACCATCGGGAAGCAAACGGAGCGAGCATCAAATGCCAGCAAGTGTGTACGTCGTATCCATCGACCCTCAAGCCTCAACGGTGTGGTGGGCCAACCGCATCACGGACCTGCCCTTCGACTTCTCGCAGGAACACGAGTCACCCGAGAACCTGCGGATCCTCCAGGAAACCGGGGCCAGGGTCCACGTGATCGCCAACCAGAAGGGCGGCGTGGGCAAGACCACCACCACACTCAACCTCGGCGCTGTGGTCGCCGATGTCCTCAAGAACAGCAAGGACGGACTGCAGCACGTCTTCATCGACACCCCGGGCAGCCTCCAGGACGAGAACCTTCTCCTGGAAGCCTTGAAGTACGCGCACGACGTGATCGTTCCGATGCCTCCCGAAGGCCTCGCGTTCGATCCCACGGCGCGCACGATCGCCAAGGTCATCGAGCCCACGGGTCTGCCGTACAAGGTTGTCATCAACAACTGGGACCCGCGCGACGGCACCGCCGACCTCGTGGACACCCAGGAGTACATCGACGCACAAGGGTGGCCGCGGGCCGAGACCGTCATAAGGCGGTACAAAGTCCACACCCGGGCCTCGGTGGAGGGCAAGGTCGTCACCCAGTACGCGAAGAACCGAGTCGCCATGGAAGCACGCGAGGACTTCTTCCGCCTTGCCCTGGAGATGGGTTACGGAGGTCGCGCCTGATGGCCGCCGGACGCCGCACTAGCCTTGCGTCGCTCGCCGGCCAGAAGGTCGACGACGTCCCCGGCCGGAGCGATCCGCTCCTGCTGACACTGCCCCTTTCGAAGATGGTGCCCACCCGCTTCAACCCGCGGCGTAACTTTGGCACCGAAGACGACCTCAAGGAATTCGGCCTCAAACTCAAGAAGCGCCAGCTGCAGCCAGCTGTCGTGGTCTCGCGCGCCGCCTACGTCAAGCTTTGGCCTGAGGAAGCGGAGAGCGTCGGGTTGGCGCCGTACGTCATCGCCAACGGCGAGCGCCGCTTCCGCGCCTCCCTCGCTGTCGGACTAACAACGCTCAACGTTGTCCACAACGAGGACGTCGCAAAGTCTCGCGCCGACTTCCTCGACGCGGTCCTCTCCGAGAACGTCGACCGCGAGGACCTGGATCCGATCGAGCGAGCCATCGGCATCGAGACGATGGTCGAACAGCTCGGAGGAGCGGATCCGGTCGCCGAACACTATGGAAAGACGAAGGGCTGGGTGAGCCAGCAGCGCAAGCTTCTGAAGCTCACCCCTGACCTTCAGGCCCTCGTCTCCCAGGGCGAGATCCCCGTGCGCGTCGCTCGGGATATCGCTGGACTGCCCCATGGCGAGCAGGCGGACGCCTGGGCACGCGAGGTCCAGCGCCGAACGGAAGCCGAGCGGGCTCCCCGTGCCCCCCGGGCGCGTAAGGCCACAGCCACACCCGTCGCGCAGCCGTCCCCCCAATCGCCACCAGAAGTCACTCGGTTTACCGCGGTAAACCAGAGCGCGCCAGCCGCTCCACAGTCCGATCTGGCCTTGGCTCCCGTCGGCGCGGGGCAGTCTTTGTTTACCGCGGTAAACCAGATCTCGTTCCCGAACGAAGGGACAACCGGCTCTGAGCAGGCCCTGGGTTCCCCCCAGCCTGGCGACGTACTGCCGGACCCACCTGGTGTGCCTGACCCTCGCGGAGGGTTCTCGGAAGCAGCTCAGCTTCCTAAGCCTCCCGTGAAGATGCCATGGGCCGATGGCGTGGCCAGCATGGACATCATTTTTGCGAAACTCCTAGAAGGTGAGCGTCGCCGGGCCATCGCCCGCTACATCGAGCTGCTGGGCACGGCGGAGGCATTCGTGGACGACCTGTCCGCAGCCAGCGACCCGGCGTTCCGAGCACAGGTGGCTGAGCTGCTCCTCAAGGACCTGTAAACCTCCAGCCGCAGCATCCGACGACTCCAGAAACGCAAAAAGCGGCCCCCGCCGCCCGGATCGAAGTCCGGATGGCGGGGGCCGCTTTGTGTACTCAGGCGCTTAAGTCGATGCCGGTTGGGAGGTCGCGTCCGGCAAGGGTGTGGGTGAGGAGTCGGTCCGCCGTCGTCCAGGCGCCGTGGATTCGGGTCCTGGCGCAGTGGAGTGCGCCGGTGAGGGCGGTCCCGGTGTCGGGGTGGATGAGGACCAGGGCGAGGGGATCGGCGTCGGGCTGCTGCTCGGGGAGAGGGCGCCCGCGTTCCAGGCCGCGCTCGCCGATCCGTACGGCGACGTCGCCGCGGCCGGTCCAGGGGGCCGGCCTTTGGCGGGCGGCGGGCATGGCGGTGACCTCCGCGACGGCCTTCTGGTCGCCGGGGTGCAGGGGGCCGGTGCCGTGGCCGCAGCGGCGGAAGCGGGCCGTCACGTGCGCACTATCCGACGGTGCAGCCGCGTCCGGATCCGGTAGCGGAGCGAGGCGCGCTCTGCGCGCTTCTCGACGGCGTCGGCGAGCAGTTCCTCGAGCTCGGTCATGTGCTCTTCGGCGAACCACTGGGGCTGGTAGTCGTCGCCGTGGCAGACCGGGCACAGGTGCTCGTGACCGTCGAACTCGTGCCACGGCGCGCAGCCGACGTCCTGGCAGTCCGGCCGGGTGGGGTCCTCGCCGATGCCGGAGCAGTACGGGCAGCGGCTGAAGCGGTAGTCGACGGGGGCGCCGTGGTGGAGGTCGGAGTGGAGCTGGGCGAGGCCGCGGACTCCGAGCTCGCGCAGCAGCGCGTCGGCGGCGAGGACCTGGCGGTCGATGCCGGTGTCGTGGTGGTCGGCGAGCATCTGGACGGCGGTGCACCAGGCGAGGGTGGAGCGGTCGACCGGCACGGCGTAGCTGCTCGCCCACGGGTCGGCAGGGTCGACGTCGGCGGGCGGCGGGGCCGGCGCGGTGAGCGGGATGCCCAGGGTGGTGAGCTGGGCGGTGACGTCGGCGGTGCGGCGGGTGAACTGGTCGAAGACGGTAGTGGGCATCGGCCCTCACATGGACGGGGCCGCCGGGACCGTGGTGGTCCCGGCGGCCGGGCGGGTGGGGTCAGCGGGTGGCCGGGGTGAGCGGGGCCTTGTGGCAGTCGCGGTGCGCGCTCTGCGCCGGGTCGGCGAGGACGCGCAGGCCGTGCGGCTCGCCGACCGGCCCGCAGGAGCTGCACACCACGGCGTAGTTGCGGCGGCCGGTGCAGCCGGAGTCGGCGTCGCGGGGCTTGCCGGAGGGCCGGACGGCGTGGGTGCATTCGGTGCCGTCCGGGTGGAGCGGGGCGATCTTCACGCTGATGCGGGCCACGGGCTTGGCTCCTGTTCGGGGTCGGGGAAGGGCCTGGTGGAGCGCGGCCGCGGGGGTGCGGCCCCGGGTGGGGCGCGGCGGGGTGGGCGGCTCGGTCCGGGTGAGCGTGGTCTCGGGGAGGAGTCCGAGCTGTCCGGCGGCGGCCGCGCGCGCGGCGAGGGTGATCGAGCGGGTGACCCGGTGGTGCCCGTGATCAATCCGCAGATGGCAGAGCTGACAGGCGGCGAACAAGTTCTCGACCTGCGGCCTGGTTCTCCTGCCCGAACACGGTCCGGACGGGGACAACAGCTGCCGTGGCGACCTCGACTTGCTCGGCACTGGGGCAGAAGCGGACATATGTCGCCGGTGACACTATTGAGTGCCACCGAAATTCCGACAATGTGCCTGCTCCAGCCGCCTAGTGTCCTGGCCATGGACTCTGAACGTCTCAAGCTCTCTTCGCGCAAATGGATGATCGCTGCCTTCACCGCGCTCGCCGAAGGCCCGTCTTCTCATGACCTGGCGGTCCACCACGCCGGGATCGCTGCCGAGCATCTCCTCAAGTCATACCTGGCCAGCCTCCACCCGGCTCTCATAGTGGAGGGCAAGGACTTCAACTCCTTGCTGCACGCGACGGGTCACGGGTCACACGCTTCGGTTCCCGCGGAGCAGGTCAAGACCATCGGCTTGGCCGAAGCCCATGCCCGAGCGCAGAAGATCTTGCGGAAGAAAATGCCGGTCGATCAGCGGGCGCTTGGACCGCTAGCCAACGCTCGTAACGGCGTCGCACACAGTGGCATGTACGACCGGTCAGCGGTCAATGCCGTCTTCACCACGTGTCTCCGGCTGATCGACCCCTTGCTCGTCGAGCTCAAGATCAACACTTCCTACTGGGGCCGTTACGAGTCCCTGCACGACCGGCTTCTCGAAGAGAACGTGGAAGCTGTCCGTGTCCGGCTGGAGAGCAAACTTGCTCGGGCCAAAGATGTCTTCTCGGAACGTTACGGCCACTTGCCCCAGAAGGAACGCGAGCTCGTCCTCGGCACGATTGCGCGAGTCTTCCCTCCCGGCCACATCGAACACGACGAGCCCGCCACCTGCCCGGCATGCGACTCGCAGGGCTGGCTTAGTGGTGACACGCACGTGGACGAGGATGAGTGGGCGGTCATGTTCACCCCCTTCGTCTTCACCTGCCCGGCCTGCGACCTGCTTGTCGAGCACGAGGAACTTGAAGAGTTGGAGGGGCTTGCGGAGGAGGTCAAGCTGGATGAGTCACCAAACGACTTCTATGCGGACTGGGAGCCAAGTGAAGTCCGTGGATCTTCATGGGATGGAGGACCATTCCACAACTTCTGATAGCCGGCCTTACCAACATCTCGCACGTCCTCGGGGGTGTGGTTGAGGTGGGCGGTGGTGAGGCCGACCACGGACCCGGTGTCCGGGTGGATCTCCTCGTGGACGGCGGGGCAGCGGCCGCCGGGGTGCGTCAGACCGCATTGGGCCGTGCACTCGCAGCGGCCGCGGGCCCGCTCGAACCGGATCCGCGCGCTGATCTCGTTCCAGTCGCGCGGGTAGCGGTGCAGGTTCTCGGGACGGATGGGCACGGCGGCCTCACTCGCCGCCGGTGGCCTGGCGCTGCTCGAATGCCTCGATCAGTTCGTCCAGCGTGCTCGGGTCTCCGGCGGTGCCGACCCAGACGCCGGCCTCGGTCCACACCGGGATCTCACCGGAGTCCTCGGCGTCGAACCAGCAGACGTACGGGCCGTAGCGCTCGATGACGGCCGTAGAGAGGGCGGCCGGGTCGGACAGCTGCGGCGCGGTCTCCAGCACGGCGAGCGTGGTGACGACCAGCCACACCGGCTCGTCCGGCGTGCGGGGCAGCCGGAGGTAGCCGGTGACGCGGAGCTTGTCGCCGGGGACCAGGTCGTGGATGACCGTACGTGCCATGGCCGGGTCGGCGACGCTGCAGGGCAGGATCATCTCGTCCGTACGCTCGTCCGTCGGGGAGACGGTGAGGCGGAACCGCGCCGTCGACCCGTGCAGGTCGCCGGGCACGGTCTCCTCGTCCAGGAAGCCGTCCAGGGCTATCGCGTCGTCGGCGGCCACGGTCAGCCGGCCTTCCGGACCGGCGCCCGGTGGGCGGCGTCGTACGCCTCGAGGACTCGCTTGGGCACCATGCCCTGGTCGGCGACCTGGTGGCCGTGCTTGCGCGCCCACGCCCTGATGGTGGCGAGCTCCTCGCGGGTGCGGCCGCTGCCCGCGCCCGCGCGGATCGGGGTGGGCGCGGCGGCCGCCGTGGTGGTGGTGCGGGTGCCGGCCTTCACGGTGCGCAGCTCCTCCTGCGCCTTCTCCAGTTCGGCCCGCGCCTTGGCGACCTTCTCCTCCGCCTCGCGCTGCGCGGCCTCGCTGTCGCGGCGCTCGGACAGCTCGGCAAGGTCGGCGGTGATGCGGGCGGCGCGGCCGCGTACTCCGGCGGCCGGGTGCGCGGCCGCCCAGTCGAGCAGCTTCTGCACGGCGTTGGTGACGGGCAGCGCGACGACCGGGACGTCGATGACCGGGGAGGCGGCGGCCGGGCGGGGCAGCCCGAGGACGCAGTCGGCGATGAGGTCGCTGAGCTCGGTCTCGGTCAGGCCGGTGGCCTCGCGGATGGCCTGCTCACTGTCGCCGTTGTTGTGCATGGAGATCGCCACGGACTCGTGCGCGGACAGGGCCGGGGCGGCCGGGGTGTTCGTCATGGTGGGTGCGTCTCCGGTTTCCGGGATGAGGGGGAGCAGGGCGGTGAGGGTGTCGGGGTCGGTGGGCAGCCCGAGGACGTCCAGGAGCAACGCCATGTCGTCCTTGTCGCGGGAGCTGCGGGCGGTGACCCGGGCCGCGGCGGCGAGCTGCTGCGCCGGGTTCGGGTCCAGGGGCAGCGCTTCGGCTTCGAGGGCCTCGGTCCAGTCGGTGAACATCACGCGGCCTTGCCGCCGGCGACCAGCGTCAGCACGCGCAGGTTGGACGCCGCCTGCGCCGGGGTGATGGGTTGCTTCCAGCGGTTGTACGGCGCGGGCCGGGTGGGGATGCCTTCCAGCTCCAGGCGGGCGAGGGCCAGTTCGCGGGCGGTCGGCGGCACGACGCGCGCCGCGCGCGCCCGCTCCCGCCAGCGCCGGTCCTCTTCGGCCACCACGCCGACCCAGTCCTCACCGAGCCGGTCCACGAGTCGCTTGCGCAGCTGCGTGCGGTCGCGCTTGGTGGTCGCCGCCCACACCCCGGTCTCGGTCAGGCCGGGGTTGGCCAGCGCCCACTTCAGGCAGTCCTTGACGATCGGGCAGCCGGAGCAGGCGTGCTTGGCCTTGGCGAGCGCCTTCTCCCGGGCGCGGGGGGCCTCGTCGGTGTTGCGGATGTCCTCGATCGAGAACCGGGCCGGGCTCGTACGGCAGCGCAGGGCCTGGTCGGTCTCGGGGAAGGGGACCCTGTCGTCGGCCACGATGATGGCCGGCGGCTGCGGGACGCCGGTGCGGTTGCGGCTCATGAGATGGCCTCCAGAGCGAGGTGGGGGAGCTGGAGGAGGACCTGGTCCACGAGGTCCTCCGGTGGGCGCCACGGTCCGAGCTGTCCGTGCAGCCACGGGATCGGCAGCGCGAGTTCGTGGACGTCGGAGAGGACCAGGTGGAAGGCGTCGGGCTGCGCCCACCGCGAGCACGGCGGGGTGCCGGCGGCGTCCTGGTGGCAGTCGGTGAGGCGGGCGACGCCGATGACGGCCCGGGTGTGCAGGGCGCGGCCGCGGATCGCAGTGGCGACCAGCGGGTCGCGCATCGGGGCCCGCTCGGTGGCCTGCCCGGCGTGCAGCAGCAGCCAGCCGCGCCAGGACCAGAGGGCCGGGCGGTTCTCCACGTCCTTCCCGGCGAGGATGCAGGTCGTCCAGGGCTGGCGGATCGTGATGCCCCGGATCCAGGTGCCCGGGTCGGCGGTGGTGGTGGTCTCGCTCATGCCGCCCGTCCCAGGGTGCTGGTGCCCGGCCGTCCGGCGCGGCGGCCGTTGATGGAGGGCACCGTGGCGTGCGAACGGTCGGCGAGCACGGCGCGGCCGGTGTGCTTGCCCGCGTACATCGCGGCGTCGGCGGCCCGCTGGAGCGCGCTCAGGTCCGTCGTGCCGAGGACGTCGGGGGAGGCCGCGCCGACCGACGCGGCGACGTCGACCAGGGTGCCGTCGTCGACCTCGACGGGCTGCGCGAGCAGCTGCGTGAGCTGGGTGAGGCGGAGCTCGCGGCGGGCGGCTCCGATTCGGACCACGACGGCGAACTCGTCGCCCCCGAGCCTGCCGACCGCGCCGCGGCTGCCCGCCCAGGCGGTGAGGCGCTGCGCGGTGGCGGCCAGGACGCGGTCGCCGGCGGCGTGCCCGCCGGGTCCGTCGTTGATCTGCTTGAAGTGGTCCAGGTCGACCAGGACCACCAGGGTGCTGTCGCCGTACCGGGCGAGGGTCTGCCGGGCCTTGGCGGTGTAGCCGTCGCGCCCGAGCAGACCCGTGAGCGGGTCGCGGCGGGCGGCGGCGAGCTTGCGGTGCAGGCTGACCGCGTGCAGGGTCCAGCCGGTCAGCGGCACGGCGAGGCTGGTGATGAGCAGGGCACATTGCCCGATGGGGGCCTGTAAGCGCACGGTGGAGGCCATACTGGTTGCTCCCTCTCTCGTCTTGTACGGGATGAGTGGCCCGAGGCAGGCGACGGTTTCCACACCTGGTGCGCCTGCCTCGGGGCGTATCTACAGCTCGTAGGGCTTCTTGCGGGTCCAGCTGTCCGGGTTGGACCAGCGGCCGGCCTTCGCCGCCGCCCAGTCCAGCTCCCAGCCGTCGCGCACCCCGCGCGCTCCCCAGCCGCCGTCCTGCTGTCCGGGGACCTCGAGCCCGGCCTGCCGCGCGGCGAACGCCGCGTCGTAGACCTGGTGGGCGCGGGCCAGGGCCTCGGTGACCGAGGACGCCCTGCCGGTGAAGACGTGCACACCGCGCTGCGCCCGGTCGAGGCTGTGTATAGGGACGTCAACCTCGTAGAACTCCAGCTGCGGCATGACGCCCTCTCCTTCCTGTCGCTGGTCGTGGCGGAACACCGCGACCACCCCGGCCGTGAGACCGGGGCGGCACGGAGGAACGCCGCGCTCGCGCGGGAGGATCAGCGGTTCGCGGCCGCCACGATCTCGGCGTGGTCGAACGCGAGGTCGGGGAGCGCGTCCAGGGGCCACCAGCGGGCGGCGGTGGCGTCGTCACCGGCCGCCGGCTCCACCAGCGACGGCAGGGTGGCCGTGTAGGCGACGCTGACGTACCGGCCGCGCGCGTCACGGCCGACAGCGTCGAAGGCGCCCACCTGCCGCATGTCGGCGGCCGGGATCATGATGCCGGCCTCTTCCTCCAGCTCGCGCACGGAGGCGTCCAGGCTGGTCTCTCCCTTGTCCACGTGTCCGCCGGGCAGCGCCCAGCAGCCCGCGTGCGGGTCCCAGCCCCGCTCGATCAGCAGGACGTGCCCGGCGGCGAACAGGACGACGTCGGCGGTGTAGCGGATCGTCTCGTCGGTGGTGTCGGTGCTCATCAGGTGTGTCTCCTGGTCTCGAAGAAGATGAAGGAGGCCGCCCCGGCCGGTGGGCCGGGGCGGCACGGGAACGTCGGCGGGGGGTCAGGCCGGGACGGGGGCCGGGGTGTCGAGTCCGGCACCGAGCAGCAGGCCGCGGATCGACTGCTCGTACTCGCCGGTGCGGATCCGGTCGAACATGAGCTGACCGGCGACCAGGCAGCGGGCCCGCAGCTGGATCAGGGCGACGGCGTGCGGGTCGGCGCCAGCGGCGGTCGCGGTCTGCGCGGCGGCGTCACCGGCGAGCTGGTTGGCCGTCTGCAGGCCGGCCTCACGGCGGGAGTACCGCGCCCGCCAGTACGCCCAGGAGGTCAGGGCCCGGGTCTCGTCCACCCGCGTCTCCCACGCCTCGTACGTGCGGCGCGTGCCCTCGGGGTCGGCGGCCCACTCCGTGGCCCACTGCCGGGCGAGGTCGGGCAGCTGCGCGAGGACCGCCAGGACCTGCGCGCCGCGATGCCCGAACGCACGCCACGCCTCGACCTCGCGGACGACGCGGACCTGGTGGGACATCAGCCAGTACGGGGCGAAGTCGTTGCCCCAGTTGCCGGTCTCACCGAGCGGCTCGACCTCCCACAACCGCACCGGCCAGCGCTCCTCCAGGCGCTCCAGGATCTCGCCGGGCCGGGTGTACATGTGGAAGTACGAGAACGGCTTGTCGGTGTACCACCTCTCGCCGGGGCTGGGGTGGTCGATGGTCTCGCCGATGTGGTCGGCGATGTTGACGGTCGGGATGGTCTCGCCCAGGCCGCTGTAGTACGCGGCGAGGTGGGGGGTGGTGGGCGGGACGGTGCCGTCGGGCCGGGTCGCCATGTAGTGGACGACGGGCCGGGCGCTGCGTGCCATGAGGATTCCTCCGGATCGAGTCGGAACGTGCGCGTGGGGTCGGGTCAGTTGCGGGCGCCCCGGCACAGGGCGCCGGAGGTGGCGAGGAGTTCGGAGGCCAGGTACACGGCGGCGAAGCCCTCGCGGTGGAGCTGGTCGGCGTCGGGCAGCAGCTGGTGGTGCTCGCGCACGATGTGCAGCGGGACCACGCGGTCTCGGCCGGCGTTCTGTGCCTCCACCGTCGCCAGCGGGACGTCGAACAGGACGGCGACGGCGGGCCGCTGCCAGTAGCGGGCGCGGGCGAGCAGACCGGCCCTGACGTGCGGGAGGACGTTGGTGGAGTCGACCAGCGCGCTCAAGCCCCGGGAGAGGCGGGCGTCCAGGAGCAGGTTCTGGATCTCGGCGGCGACCGGCGTCGCGGACTGGTCGGCCTCGGAGTCGGTGGCCAGGCACCGGTAGACGTCCAGGCAGATGCGCCAGCTGTCCGGGTAGCGAGCGGCGAAGGTCGACTTGCCGCTGCCGGGCGGGCCAACCAGGGTGCAGAGGACGCCCGCGGGGAGGTTCAGCAGGTCGTCGGCCGGGAGCGCGGTGGGAGTACGAGGCAACGGATGCTCCTTGCAGGATGGGCTGACGGGGCACCGCGCCGCCCCGGCCGGGAGGCCAGGACGGGACGACACGGTGCGCGGTCAGGCAGCAGCGTTCTGCGCGGTGGCGGCGGTGCCGGCCTCTTCGCGGGCGGCGGCAGCTTCGGCCTGCCGGTTCTGCCGGATGACCTTGCCGACGATCTGCCCGGTGACCTTCGCGGCTTCGTCTTCCATCTCGGCCTCGATCCGGTACAGGCTGCGGGCCTTGCCCTTGGGCAGGACGTGGGTGCCCATCTCGTGCCGGGTCAGGGCGATGCGCCGTTCCAGCGAGCCCTTGCGGCACAGCTGGTCGACCTCGACGAACGCCCAGACCAGCGTGGCGCCGATCTCGCGCGGGCGGCGGCGCAGCCGCTTGGCGTTGATCAGGACCCGGATCGTGTTCTTCGGGGCGATCACGGTGAGGGAGTACAGGTCATCGGGCTTGGCGGTGCAGCTGAGGCGCTTCTCGGCGTAGACGTTCTCCGGGATGCCTGCGGCCGCGCCCTGCGCTGCGGCGGCGAGGCCGGGGATCTTCTTGGGGGAGGTGACCACCAGTTCCACGGCCGTCAGCGGGCGCCGGCCGAAGTGCTCCTTCACCAGGCGCTGCGCGGTGGTGACGGTGTCGTTGATGTCGGCGGTCAGACGGCGGGAGGTGAACAGGCCGTCGCGGATGACGGTGATCTGCGTGGGCTGCGACATGCGGGGGGGGCCTTCCGGCTCGATCTCGGGTGGGTCTGATTGGCCACCGCACCGCCCCGGCCGCGCGGGCCGGGGCGGAACGGGCAGTCCGTCAGAGCGCGTGAATGCCGGTGAGGTCGTCGTCCAGGACCTCGTCCTTGTCACCGTCGACGTTGCGGTCGGCGGTGGCCGGGATGGCGGGAAGGCCGGCGGCGCGGGCGGCGAGGTGGTGGCGGATCTGCTCCATGCCGGTGATGCGCACCGGCTGCTCGCCGTCGCCGGTCAGCAGCGTGAAGTGGTGCTTGTACTCGCTCCTCTCGGCGCGGTGGTGGAGCACGACGCCGGGGGCGAGGTAGAAGGTGGCCTCACCGTCCTCGTAGCCGCGCCACCGGTTCTCGTCGCCCAGGAAGTTGTCGCTCTCGTCGATGCGGATGGCAGCGCCAGCGGCGCGGTGTGCGGCGTCCTCCTCGGTCGCGGCGGTGACCTGGGCGAGGGCCTCGTCCAGCGTGGCGGCCGGAGCCGGGGCCGACCGGCGGGTGGAGGGCAGCGGGCTGCGGGTCCGCATCAGGCGGCGCAGCGGGGCGAGGACGAGTTCGGTGAGCCCGTCGATGGCGAGGGCCCCGACGACGGCGACCGCTCCGGCGAACGCGATGCGGGAGTCGTCGGACCAGGCGACGGGGGCGAGCTGGTAGCCGAGGTAGGCACCGGCCGCGCCGCCGATCAGCGCGGACGTCATGCTGACGCCTTCGATCATCGTGTTGGCGACGCTGTTAGCCGTCTGGCGCAGGGTTGCGGTCATGATGACGGAGCTCCTTCTTCTGTCAGTGCGCTCTGGGAGGGGGAGGGGTACTGCTCCGGGGCGGCCGGGCCCGACGCCAGCGGCCGCCCCGGGCGCTCAGCGGCCGGTCGTGTGGACGGCGGCGGTGGTGCGGACGGTGTCGGCGAGCAGCACGGTGAGCTCGTGGCCGTGGTCGACGGCGTCCTCCAGGCGCTCGATGAGCCCGGCGGGCAGGCCGCGGTTGCGGGCGCCGGTCAGCAGGCCCTCGAGGTAGAGGACGTCGGCGAGGACGCGGCCGCGGACGTCCAGGACGCAGGGCTGCACGTGCCGGGCGTCGGTGTTCTTCTCGGTGGCGCGGGCCGCGTGGTCGGCGGCCTCGGTGTACGCGGTCTCGGTCTGCTCCGTGAGCAGCGCGTCGACCTGCGTGGTGTCGCCGTAGGCGCGGCGCCACCCGAAGCGGGCGGCGGCGGCTTCCATCAGGGATCGGCGGGCGAGGGACACGGTGACCTCCGGGGGAGGGCCGGTCGTCCGGTCTCGGCTGACCGGGCGGACACCGCGTCGCCCCCGGCCGCCGTCGTGCGGCGGGCGGGGACGCGCGGAGAGCGCCGGTCAGTTCTCCGGGAGTTGGCGGGCGTAGTAGGAGACGTAGTCGCTGTACTCGCTGCGCTCGGTGCGCAGGACGTCGGGCTCGTCGGCCGCCAGCTGCTGGAGCACGTCCACGATCCAGTCGTTGCTGCGCTGGAGGGTGAGGCGGATCAGATCCAGGTAGGACAGGTAGAGCTGGACGTCCTTGTCCTTGTGGCGGGCGCCGCGCACCCAGGAGTGCAGCCGCTCGCGGACGGTGTCGTCGTCCGGGCGGGCGGGGATGTCGCGGGGCAGGGCCCGGCAGGTCGTGGCGTGCTCGTTGGCGACCGTTGCGGCGTCGGCAAGGCCGTAGCGCGTGTTGTAGGTGCGCTCGCCGTTCTCGCGGGTGGCGTAGTGGCAGCCCAGGCAGGCGATCGAGTAGTAGGTGCCGTACTTGCCGTCGTCGGTGGTGAAGACGAGGACGACCGCGTGCGCCTGGTTGTAGTAGCGCTGGGCGATGGTGACGCCCTCGGGCTTCCAGGTCTCGCCGATCTCGGGCCACGGCTCGGGCTCGACGGCCGGCAGATCGACGGGCTCGGGGCGGCGGGTGAACAGGGTGAGTGCCATGGGCTACTGCTCCTTGTCGGTGTCGGGACGTGCGGCGGGGTGAGCGCGCCGGGCCGCGATGGCGGCCACGGCGAGGAGGACCAGGACGAGCGCGTACGGCCAGCTGCTCATCCGGTGACCGCGAGGACGGCGGCGACCAGGAGCAGGGCGAGCGCGGCGAGGATCGTGTCGACCGCGCGAGCCAGGCGCTGGTACTTGGCGACGGCGATGGTCGACAGGACCTTGATGCGGGCGCCGCGGGTGTCGGTGTCCATGGAGGCCCGGATGGCGTCGGCGTCCAGCTGCGCCCAGTGCGGGAACGACCCGGGCGTTGGGGTGCGGCCTCCGAGATTGGGGCGCACGACCAGGAGCAGCAGCACGGCGGCGGCCGCGAGCGCGAGGCCGGCGGCGCCGCCGACGACCTGGGCGGTGCGGGGCAGGTCCTTGTCGGCGAGGCTGGCGAGTCCGGCAAGGACCGCGCCGTCGAACGCGAGCAGTAAGGACGCCTTGTTGTCGGTGCGGCCGATCTCCGTGGTGACGGCGGTGCAGGCCGCGTCCAGGTTCTTGTCCGTCGCGTTGGGCTCGGTGCTGACGGTCATGTTCGCCTCCCCTTTTCCGGCCGGGCTGTCCGGCTCCCCGTCACCACCCGGCCCGCAGGTCGCGGGGTGGGTGGATCAGGCAGCCGCCAGACCGTCAGCGGGCGGGGTGGGTGTGGGTGTGGATGTTGATGCGCGGACGCAGGGACAGGCCCCGCAGCGCTAAGAAGCTGCCGATCGTCCAGGCGAGGACGGCCAGGGCCGCGGCAACCGGGCGGCCGGCGGCGGGGGCGGCGTCCCACACCATCAGCACCGAGCAGACGCCGTGCGCGATCCAGGTCAGCCGGGCACCGACGGCTCCGGTGAGCCAGGCCAGGGCCAGCGAGACAGCGCCGACGCCCAGCCAGATGAGGAACGCGCTGGAAGCCGTGAGCGGAAGGCCGGCGGTGTGCGCGGCGAGGTAGGCGTGGACGGGGTCGGCGACGGTGGCGGTCCACTGGGTGAACCAGGACCAGTCCTGGTGGTGGTACCAGTCGATCACCTTCGGCACGCCCCACTTGAGGGTGAGGACAACCGCGATGATGCCGACGACGGCGAAGGCGGCGATGGCGCCGGGCGGGAGGTCGTCACTCGTGCGGATCGGTTCGGTCGGCGGCGCGGACGGCTTTCGGGGGCGGGGGATGCGCTGGCTGTCGTCGATGGTCTCCAGGGGCGGGACGGCGGGGTCGGGCTTGCGGGGCTGGTTGGGCTCGGTCACCGGTGGTTCTCCTTCGCGGTGTTCGACGGCGTCGCGGACGGGGTGCTGTGTGCGGGGCTGATGGGGCCCTGTGGGTCGTGGTCGGCGGCACCGGTGCTCACCCCGCACAGCTGCCAGCCGAGGAAGATCCCGGCGATCAGGGCGACCTGGTGGCGGTGGGCTTTCCACCAGGTGGGCGGGGCGGGCTCGGTCAGGACGCCGATCACGGCGGACGGCTTCTTCGCCATCGGGGGTGGGCTCTCCCAGGCACAGGGGACAGGTCATGTGCGCGGGGCCGGACTGCCCGGCTCCCCTTCACCACCCGGGCCGCGGGGCGCGGAACGAGTGGATCAGGCAGCCGTCAGGAGTGAACGGTCATGCTGCGGCGGCCAGCTGGCCGCTGCTGGTGTGCATGTAGCTGCCGGGCGCGGCCGGGGTGCCGTCGTAGCACTCCAGGCACGAGCCGAGGGTGCGCAGAGGGAGGCAGTGGTAGTAGCGCCGCGAGCACTTCGGGCAGGTCTGCCGGGCGGCCATCGCCTTGTCGAGCGCGACCTCCTTGGCGAAGGTCATCGGTCGTATCGGCTTGGCCTTGGCGATCTCGTACAGGAAGGCCATGCGCTTGCCGCCCCGGCACTCGATGACGGCGACCGGGCCCTGGCCGCCAGGCCGTAAGCGCCGCTCCCTGAGTTGCCGCCTGGTCGCGAGCCCTTTCGGGGCCTGCCTCCAGCGGTGCACGGGGAGGGCGCCGGTGGGGTCGGCGTAGATGTCGACGTCCCGGACGGCCGGCGGGGACGTCGCCTCAGCGGCGGCCACGGCCTCGGTTGTGGCCGCGGCCGGTGTGGACCTGCACCTTGGCGCGGCCCCGGGCGTTCACGCTGATCGAGCTGGCCTTGCCGCTGCCGGGGCCGGTGGCGAGCATCTTGAGCACGACGAAGCCGCCCAGGCCGAGGCCGGCCAGGATGGCGAGGGCCTTGGCGAGCTCCAGCAGAGCGGCGGCCAGGAAATAGACGCCGACACCGGCGATTCCGAGGATGACCGCGACCAGCGCCGCCTTCACCAGGAGCGGGGAGACGTAGGGCTGCGGGGCCGGGGCGGGCGGCGCCGTGTAGTACGCGACCGGGTGGCCGTTCGGGCCGGGCATCACCACGACGCCGTCCAGGCCGGCGGTCGGCGGGTAGACGACCGCGCCCTGGGGGAGCGGAACGACGTGCTGGCCGTACGCGGGGACGGGCGGCTGTCCGTACTGGGGCGGCAGCGGCTCGGGGTAGTAGGTGGGCTGGGGCTGCTCGCCGTAAGACGGCATGATGGGTCCTCTCCTCGATGGGGAGCTCGGGCGAATGTCATTTGGCGTGAGATCGCCCGGGGAGGCTTCGGCCTCTTCACCGGCCCCCGAGGTGCTTGATTCATCTCGGGGGCCAGTGGAGCCGTCGAAGCGACTCAGTCGGCGGCGCGTCCGTACCGGGTGGGCAGCAGCGGTTCGCTGCGGGACAGGATCGTCGGCGGGTGGCCGGGTTCGGCCGCGGGCAGCTCGATCGGTTCGGCCGGCCGCTCGGTGAAGTCGAACGTGAACTCCACGACGCTCTCCTCTTCTTCCTTGTGTGCCATCGGGCGTTACGCCGTCTCGTCCAGGACGAGCTCGCCGTTGGTGATCTCCTCGTTGAGCAGATCGGCGATGGCCTGGAGCGTCTCGGTCTTGCCGGGGAGGCCGGCGGCCTTGAGCGAGCGGCGCGAGACCTTGCCGGATCCGGCGCGGATGATGCCGCGCGCGAGGTCCCGGGCTTCGGCGAGCTTGATGTCGTCGATGTCCGGGCGCGTGGGCGGGGCCTGGTGCTCACGGGCGCGGGCGTTGGCCCCCTGGACGAAGTCGGTCTCCGGGGTGCGGCCCTCGGGGAGGGGGCCGAAGGTGTCCGCGCGCTGGGGGCCGGGGCCGGTGGTGGGGGCCGCCGACTCGCCGGTGGTCCCCTCCGTTCCCGTGTGGTCCCCGCCGGTGGTCCCCTCCGGGGCGGTGTGGTCCCCCTCGGTGACGGGTTCGGCGGGGACCTTCACGGTGACGGTCCCCGGCGTGTGGGTGCGCGCGGCGGCGGTCCCGGCGGTGCGGGGACCGGTCTCCTCGCTGGTGGCGGGGCCGGGCAGTGCTGCGGTCCCCGCCGGGGCGGGGACCAGCTGGGCCGGTGCGGGGTCCAGGGCGGGGGCCATGGTCCCCGGGGCGGGGGCCAGTTCGGGGGCCACCGCGCCGGACGCGGGGACCGCCGGGTTCACGGCGGGGGCCGGGAGCGCCGGGTGGTCCCCGCTGGCGGCCGGGGTGGTCCCCGCCGGGGTCCCGGTGAGCTCCAGGGCGAGGTCCAGCATCCCGCCGCGCAGGGGCCACAGCTTCTCCGCGGGGGCCTTGCTGCGCCAGCGGCGCCCGTACTGGGCGCGGAGGTCCCCGACCGTCTTGCGGCGGTGCCGCTCCAGGACCAGGCCGATCCGGTAGGAGCGGACCTCCCACAGGACCATCCGGCGCCAGATGCCGAAGGTGCCGGGCGGGTCCAGGAACCAGCGGCTGAGCCGGATGCCGTCCATGCGCCGGTTGGAGACCATGCCGGTGCGGCGCCGTACGGCGTGCCTGACGCCCTCCATGAAGGCGATGAACAGGAGCGGCATCGCAGCGTGCATGCCCTGTCCGGTCACCCGGTCCTGCCAGGGCAGATCGGCGTCAACGGCCGCCATGTTGAACCAGATTGTTGCGGCTGTGAACGCCCAGGCGAGCCACCGCAAAGGGGCGAGGGGCATGTCGAGCTGCTCCAGGACCAGGTCGACCACCAGGAGGGCGAGAATGCCCAGGTCAACGCCGATGGGGACGATCCAGGAGTGGGTGCCGAAGCCGTAGTCCTTGGCGACGGCGTCGACGGCGGCGAAGGAGCCGTATCCGCCGAGCCCGGCGAGGCCGGCGAAGAAGACCCCGGCGACGCCGATGGCCCACTTCTGGGCCTTGGTGAAGGGCGGCGGCGCCTCGGTACGGTCTGCCATATCGGTTACCTTCCGTAAGGTGCGCGGGGGTGCGGCGCGCACCGTGCGCGTAGGACAAATGGGTGCGCATCAGACGGTGCGCGGCGAAGGTGCGCGGTCCCTACCTGGGGCGGGGACGGGTGCGCACGGTGCGCGGAGCCGCGCACCGTGCGAACTCCTCGTTGGTCACTCTCCGTTGTTTCAGGAGAGGGGCGAGCGGAGGATGTCGTACTTGCCGAAGCCCTCGTCCGACTCGTCCTCGGAGATCACTCCGGCCTCCAGGAGGGCGTCGCGCTGGCGGTAGAACCAGCGCTTCGTGTCGGAGAGCCCGACCCGGATGACGATGTCCGTGACGTCGCGGGGAGCGAAGGAGTTTTTGCCCTCGCGAACCCACTGGTCGAGCCGCTCGTACAGGGCCTGGCGGCCCTGCTCGCTGGTCAGCTTGTCGCTGTCGTCGCTGCCCAGCTCGAACACCGGGGCGTCGTCGGCGGGGGGCTCGATCTCGTCCTCGATGCGCAGGTGGTCGTACTCACCGGGTTCGGGGTCCTCGTCCAGCACGTTCTGCAGCATCTCGTTGAGCTCCTCGACTTCGCGCGCCATGGTGTCCGGGTCCACGCCGTCCATCTCCTCGTCCGGCGGTCCGGAGTAGGCCGGTGCCGCCGGGGCGACCGGGGCGGTCGCCGGGGCGGTGGGGGCCGGGGCCGCCTGCTGCGGGGTGTCGTCCTCTCCCTCCTCCTTGGGCAGCAGGGGGGCGTCGTACGTGGTGCGATTGACGTACAGGTCGCCGAACGCTTCGGCGGTGATGGTGTCCAGCGGGGTGCGGACCGCGGCCCCGGCCGTGATGGCGTCGGCCTGGTCCCGCTTGCTGGCCAGCTCGGTGCGGGCGGTGATGTGCCACCGGTCCTCCGGGATGCCCAGGCCCGCCGCGTAGTGGTAGCCCGGCTTGCGGTTGCCCCACTGCGGCCAGGCGCCGGCGTCGATCGCCTCGTCCGGCAGGCAGTACTGCGCGTCCGCGCCGTCGCGGAGACCGAAGCACAGGCCCGCGGGCGAGTTGGCCCGCGAGTCGGTGTCCATGTTGTTGTGCGTGGCGCGCTGGATGGAGGTCAGGATCCAGATGCCGGCGGCGCGCGCCGTGCGCAGGACCTTCTGGTAGTGCTCGTTGTCGGCGGCGAAGTCCGCGGCCTCCTCGCCGATCACGACGAGGAAGTTGAGGCCGCAGCCGGGCTCCCACTTGCTCATGCCCTTGGCGGCGAGGTGGTCGGTGCGCTTCTCGATCGCGTTGGGCAGGAGCTTGAAGAACCGCCTCGCGGCGTCCTTCTTGTCGATCGGCCACTCGATGCCGTGGCGGACGTGCCCGAAGTCCTGCATGAACTTCGAGCAGTCGATCACGATCACGCTGACCTCGGTGCGGGTGCCGCACTCGGTGATGATGAGCTGGTTGCCCTGGGTCTTTCCGGCGCCGTTCACGCCCATCGCGATGGCGTGTTCGACGTTGCCGTTGGACAGCGGGCCCGGGTCGCGGAGCATCCCGGTGATGTTGAGCAGGACGTCCTCGCCGTCCTCGTAGCGGCCGGTGCGGATCGGGACGTCGCCGATGGACGCGCCGAACGCGGACGGGCCGCGCCAGGGGAAGCCCTCCTTGAGGAGGTCGGCGACCTGGACGCGCATGGTGATCAGGGAGGAGTCGTCATCGTCCACGGTGTGGGTGATGCGGCCCTTGCCCAGCTTCAAGGCCGAGGCCATGGCGGGGATCCGGCGGGCCAGGTCCTCGGCGGTCGCGCCGTCCTTCGCCTCGATGGTGGCGAGCACGGTGCCCTTGCCGTTGGAGTGGGCCTCCTTAAGCTCGTGCTTGGCCAGGCCGATCTCCGACTCGAGCTTCTCCCACTTGCTGGCGCCCTTCTCGGACCCCTTCTTGTGGAAGGAGTTCCAGAGGTTGTTCGCCAGGGAGAGGCCGATGCCGCCGATCGCCCAGGCGCCGGCGGTCGCGGCGGTGTCGACGCCGGTGATCGTGCCCAGGGTCGCGGCCGCGGTGACCGTGATGGTGTTTACCTGGTGCAGCCTCACGGTGTCCTTGTCCCGCTTGGCCTTGGTGTCCAGGTGACCGAGGAACTTGCAGAGGCCGGCGCCGGTGCCCGCGATGCCCAGGGTGGCCAGGGCGAGCGCGGCCGGATTTCCGGCGACGATCAGGTGGCCACCCTCCACCAGGACGGGCCCCAGGGCGGTGATCGCCCAGGGCCCGACGATGCGGAGCCGCCGGGAGCGGTCCTGCTGCTGCTCGTCCTCGCTGCGGGTGTCGATCGTCTTCGACTTCGAGAAACGACGTGCCATGGTCAGGCTGCCCTTCCACCTTCGCCGGGCTTCCCGGCACCGTCGGACGGCTTGTCGCCGATGGAGAACCCGGGCTTCGACTTGCCCTTGCCCTTGCGAGCCTCGGCCTCGGCCTCCTGCTCGGGCTTGATGAAGTGCTTGACGAAGCTGGCGTACATCTTCACGCCGGACAGTCCGAGCACCTTCGCGGCCATCGCTCCGGCCATGAGGTGGCCGCTGACCAGCTTGGCGCGGATCTTCGACTGGAGGCCGAAGGTGTACCACTTGCCCTTGTACTGGCTGAGGATGGCGCTGATCATGTCGGCGTCCATCCCCACGCGCAGGAACAGCTCGAAGCCAATCGCGCGCAGGATCTTGGCGTAGTTGTAGAGGTCGCGGTCGGTCTTGAACTCGATGGCGTCCAGCTGCTTGATGAGCTGTCCGAGGTTCGAGCCGACCGGGTCGCCGTCGCTCATGCCGGGTGGTTCCTTCCTGAAGAGGGATGAGGGGTTGTGCGGGCGGGGGCTCTGTCACCTCCCCGCGGTTCCGGACCGGGGCCCGGAGCCACGGGCAGACGGCAGATTCACCGGTTGCTGCTGGCGGCCTGGTCGTTGCCGGCGTTCTGCACGGCGGTGCTGATTCCGGCGCCCATGCCGTTGATGGCCCCGGCGAGCGGGGACGTGGCGAGGGCGTAGCCGCAGATCAGCGCGGCGATCAGGACTCCGGCTCGCATGTCCGCGCGCCAGAACAGGTACGTGGCGCCACCGGCGAGCAGGAAGAGGGGCAGGGCGATCACGGGTCCTCCAAGGACGGGGAGTGGGGTGAGGAGCTCTCCAGCCACGAGGGCCGAACAGAGCGGGGAACGCGGGTTCCGGCGCTCTCCACCGCCACCGGACCGCGTGGGCGGGCCGGTGGCGACTGGGCAACGCGGGGGATCGCGGGGAGTTGGGATCAGGCGACGGCGTTGCGGGCCCGGTTGCGGGCGGCCCGCCGCTTCATCGCGCGGCGCTCGTCTTCGGAGAGGCCGCCCCAGACGCCGTCGCCCTGGCCGGACTCCAGCGCCCACTGGAGGCAGTGCTCCATGACCGGGCAGCGGCGGCAGACCGCCTTGGCCTCCTCGATCTGGAGGAGCGCCGGGCCGGTGTTGCCGATGGGGAAGAACAACTCGGGGTCCTCGTCTCGACAGACCGCCTGATGGCGCCAGTCCACGACGATCACTTCCCCTGCCGGACGCGGCGCAGGGCCTCGTCCATGTCCGTGTCGGAGTCGCCGTTGTTCCGTGCGATGCTGATCTGCATCAGGGCCTCCATACAGGTCCTGGACAGCCCCGGGGGCCTCATCCCTGGGGCTGTCGCGTTTGGTAGAGCCGGTGTCCACCGCGCTCTCCACCGCCCACCGACCGGCCCGAAAGCCGGGCGGCGGGCGACTGGGCAGCGCGGGGCTGCAAGAACAGGGGCGCGGCCTCTGCCGCCGCGCTGCTCGCCTTGTCGTGCTGGAGGGAGGCGAGGTGCCCTCAGTCCCGACGCGGCTCCTCGCCTCGGCTGGGACCGGGTGCCGAGGGTCTGGGAGCGTGTCGCGTCGTTCTTTTACGTCGCGTGGATGTCAGCCCTCCGGGCTCTCCATCAGTAATGAGCACCTGGCGGGTGTTACCGCCTCCAGGTCGCCGGAACTGCAGCGCCTGACGGGTCATCGCACGTGCCGACTGCCATCACCAGCGGTAATGGCGCCACACGACGGGTTTCCACTCACCCCCGGCCGGTGTCGTCACGGCCGGGACTGCGGTGGTGGATCACGCTGTTGAGTTCTCAAGGACCGGCCGCTGCCTTTCCCTCCCGCTTTCGCGTTCAGGTCCGGGCGGATGGTGTCGGGGCCGCTTTCGGCTCCCACATCCGGCGCCGCCAGTTGGCGGTTCCGGGTGAAGGAGCCGGGTCCGAAGACCCGGCGGTGCGGGGGAGGGTCAGGCCGCGAGCGGCATGGGCGCCGCGGCGACCGGGCGCCGCGTGATGCGCAGCTGCGCGGCGTAGGGGAGGAGCACGTCGACCAGGCGCTCACGGACGAGGTCGGTGACGGTCGGGTCGGTGGCCGCGATGTCGCGGGCGGCGAGCATTCGGTTCTCGCGGGCCTCGATCGCGGCGACGGCGGCGGTGATGTCCAGACCGTCCAGCTGCTCGTGAGGCAGGGGGCCGGCGGCGTACATCTCCAGCGGCGTACCGAAGGCGACGTCCAGGTCCAGGTCGGCGAAGTCGGGGAGCGGCACCTCGACCGCCTCCAGGAGCGCGAGCGTCTCCGCGTCGAAGTGCTCGGTGAGGAGGCTGGCGGCGGGGCGGCGGGTGACGTTCATGGGATGGAGCTCCCTTCGGGTTGACGGGCTCGTGTGATCCCGAGAAATGGCAGGTGGGGGCTTTTTGCCGACCGCCTCACCTTGTCGACATACATAACTTAGCTGATACAGTTGGGGGCGTGTCAAGCACTTAGTTGAGGAAGCTATGGAAGCTAGCTAAGTCGAAGGGGTCGACCTACGATGACGCTCATGAGCAACGAAGCCACCCAGCCCTACCAGCGAGTCGTCCAGGACGTGCGAGACAAGATCCGCTCGGGACGCCTGCCTGCCGGCGCGAAGCTGCCGAGCACGCGGGAACTGGCCGATGAGTACGGCGTTGCGCCCGGCACGGTCCAACGGGCCCTGACCGAGCTGCGTACGGCCGGGCTCATCTACTCCCACCAAGGACGCGGCTCGTACATCACGGACACGGCTACCGAGACCAGCGAGGACTCGACTGCCCGCGCTCTCAGGGCTCTTGAGGAGCAGGTCGCGGACCTGGCCGCTCGCCTCGAAAAGATCGAGAAGGGGCGCGGTGACTGACGTCCTTTCCTGCGTCTCGTTGCGCATCGCCATCCCTCTCTGGTGGGGTCAACTTCGTTAGCAAAGTTGTAGGCCCGGTCGGGGTTCGAGTTCCAGGGCAGCCGTGTATCCAGCCGCTGGATACACCGAGTGGAGACATAGAGGGGCACCAAGTGGGCCAGCAGCCGAACGCGTTAACACCGGAGCAGTCGCCCCAGCACCGTTTCGGCTACACGCTTCGCGAACTCCGGACGGTGCGCGGGCTCTCCCTGCGGGGGCTGGCCGACAAAGCCTTCATGTCGCACTCCAAGCTGCAGAAATGGGAGAACGGCGACAGGGCCCCGAGGGACCGCGCAGAGGTCGAACTGATCGATTCCCTGCTTCGCGCCGGCGGCATCCTGATCGACCAGTGGGAGCGGATCGGAGCAGCTGTATCCCCATCAGCCCGTGTATCCGTTTCCGCCCCCCATGTATCCGAAGCGTCGGTTGGGCTGGCCACGGCCGCCTCCCAGCAGGCAGCGTCTGATCATGAGGGGATTTTTGTCCCCGCTCGTCTACGGGATGGAATGGTGGTTTTCGTGGCGCTCGATCGACGCGCGATGCTGCGTGGCGGGATGGGGCTCGGCGCAGCGGCTGCACTGGGCGTAGGAACGCCAGCAGCTGCGGCCTCCAACGCGCTGCCGGGCCTGACCCGGCCCGCCCGGTCGGCTGCTGCCTACAGCAGCACGCCGGTGGAGCACTTTCAGCGTGTGCGCCGTCTGCTGATCGACAACGACAACCTCCTCGGACCCGGCCGAGCCATCGCGGCCACCCGCGAGTACATCGAGGACATCAAGCGCCTGCGCCAGGACGCCAAGGGCACGGACCGGCACGCCCTCATGGAGCTCCAGACCCAGTACGCGGAGTTCGCATCCTGGCTCTACCAGGACCTGGGCGACTTCGACAGTGCGCAGTTCTGGCTCGACCGAGCGTTCCAGTGGAGCCACACCGTAGGCGACGGTGACCTGACCTCGTACGTGATGGCCCGCAAGGCACAGCTCGCCGGCGAGATGCGCGATTTGGTCGACGTCGTCGACCTCGCCGAAGCTGCGCAGCGCATGGCCCGGCCCCGAAGCCGGCTTGCCGCCGTCGCCCGGACCTACGAGTCGTACGGGCACGCGTTGCGCGGTGAGTCGACCGACAGCGAGCGCGCGATCGACGACGTACGCAACGCACTCGATCGTGTCTCCGGCGACACGACCCCCTGGGGCGTGTGGCTGAACGAGCAGTACGTGGAGGTGCACCGGGCGCAGGGCCTGGAGGCGCTGGGCAAGCACGCGGAGGCCGCCGCGGTCTTCACCAGCGCCATCAAGGCACTGCCCGACGGTTACCACCGCGACCGCGGCGTCTACATGGCTCGGGCCGCCGTAGCCCACGCCGGTGCTGGCGCGCCCGATCAGGCCGCCACGGTCGGTCTCCAGGCCCTGACCATCGCCAGTGACACTGGCTCGGGCCGGATCGTCCGGGAGCTCGCACGTCTCGACAAGGCGCTGGTGCCCTGGCAGCGCCAGCCCGAGGTCGCAGAATTCCGCGCGTACTTCGACGGCACACTCGCCCACGAATCCTGAGCAGAACGGATCACACCACCTATGACCACGCGTCCGTACGTCATCCTCTCCGCCGCGATGTCGGTCGACGGCTACCTGGACGACGCCAACCCCGAGCGACTGCGCCTGTCCAACGCCGCCGACTTCGACCGCGTCGACCAGGTCCGCGCGGAGTCCGACGCCATCCTGATCGGCGCGACGACCATGCGGAAAGACAACCCGCGCCTCCTGGTCAACAGCGAGGAGCGCCGTGCTCAGCGCGTCGCCGACGGAAAGCCGGCCTATCCGCTCAAGGTCACAGTCACCAGGACTGGGGACCTCTCCGCCGACCTGAACTTCTGGCACCACGGCGACAAGAAGTTGGTCGTCACCGTCGACGACGCGGCGGAGAAGGTGCGCGCCACGCTCGGGGATCTCGCCGACGTCGTCAGCGTCGGGCCGGACCTCGACTGGGGCCTGGTCCTCGACGAGCTCGGGCGCCGCGGCATCGGCCGACTCATGGTGGAGGGCGGCGGCACGATCCACACCCAGCTCATGGCTGCGGGCCTCGCCGACGAAGTTCACCTGGCCATCGCGCCGCTGTTGGTGGGTCAGCCGGAGGCAGCGCGCTTCCTGGGCACCGCCGACTACCCCGGCGGATCGACGGCCCGGATGAAGGTGCTGGAAGTCAGGGCGATCGACGACGTCGTCTTCGTCCGCTACGCCCCGAAGGAGCGCACCGCCTGATGTACGCGCCCGCACGAGACCAGGACCTGCGCTGGATGCAGCGTGCAATCGACCTTGCGGCCCTGTGCCCTCCGGCTGCCGGCGCCTACTCGGTCGGGGCGGTCATCGTCGGCGAGGACGGCACCGAGCTGGCGTCCGGCTACTCCCGCGCGACCGGTCCCCGCGAGCACGCGGAGGAGGTCGCCCTCGCCCAACTCCCGCAGGACGACCCGCGCCTCGCGGGGGCAACGATCTACAGCACGCTGGAGCCCTGCTCCCAGCGCAGCGCCTCCCGTACGCCCTGTGCGCAGCGGGTCCTCGAGGCCGGCATCCCGCGCGTCGTCATCGCCTGGCGGGAGCCGAGCCTGTTCGTCGACGACTGCGTCGGCTACGAACAGCTGGTGGAGGCCGGGGTGACAGTGGTGGAGCTTCCCGAACTGGCGGCGGCCGCGAAGGCCGTCAACACGCACCTCGGAAAGCTGGCATGACGGCGACCATCTCGTACTCCCCCAGCGGCACGTCATTCGTGAGCGACAAAGATCACCCGGATCATGTATCTTTCGTGGTTACAACGATCATGGAAGGCTCGACTATGCCCGACCCGGACGACCGCTCGCAGCAGGTCGACGCCCTGCTGAACGGCCTGCCCGAGGTTCTGCCGCCTCCGCCTGTGTGCGTGAAGCTGCGCCTGGCGGCTGGCCTCACCCAGCAGGACGTCGCGGATGCCGTAGGCGTGAAGAGGGTCGCGGTCACACGGTGGGAGTTGGGCCAGACCAGCCCTCGACGCCCGCACCGCGAGAACTACTTGCGTCTCCTCAAGGGCCTCGCGGCACGTTTTCCCGAGGCCGCGAAAGCGGATGAGGGTATGCCGACGCCGGCCTCCGAAGGGGGGTCGGGATGACCTAGGTCATCGGCCGCGCGCGCCAAGAAGCGGATTTACCACCCGCTGGCCTCGCGCGGCCCGTCTACCGACCGGAATAACCACCCGCGTCGGCTGCTCAGGTCCCAGTTCGTAGCTGGTCCTGAGCTGCGGCTCACCAGCCGCTTGTTTTTCCACGGCCCCTAACCAGGGCCACTCGCACCACCGGCCACTAACCAAGGCCACCACAGCCAGATCAGTACCGCCCCGCTTCAGCCGCGGTGCCCCCACCACAGGGGCGACGCGGTTCAGCAGGACCGGGAGGGACAGAGAAATCTCCCCCCACCCGATCGGTGTCTGCCCCGCTTCTCACGAAGGGGGGCTTACCCGGCACATCCGCACATCCGGTCGTCCGGCCCCGAGGGGCACGGTCGTCCAGCTATATGGAGAGCAGGTCGTTTCTCATAGTGCCCGAGAGTGGTGTCCCCTGTCAGCTTGACCTTGTCCGTTTCACCCCGGTTCAGGCGCGGCGTTCGTCCCGCGTGACGGGATCGGCGTACGGTTCATCCCTCTTTTCCCGTTCCGTACCGGAAGTTGGATTTCCGGTAGGACGCTACAAGAGCAGCGGTTTCGGAGCGGTCTCGCCGGGCTCGGTCGCGGCGTCGGCCGTCCGGCTCGTGCACCCGCTCGCGGAGGTCGTCCACAACTGCGTCGGCGGTGGCGTCCGCGAGGGCGGCTTCCCGTGTGGCGGGACGGGTTCCAAGATTTCCGCCCGCCGTGCGGGAGCGCGGGGGGTGATCCGCGCTGAGCGGGCTCTGTCCACAGGCCGCCTGGTGCAGGGTCGGCGGATGGATCTCGAAGCGCGTGTTTTGCCTGCTGAGGGGGGTGTCCGCTTTGGCGTGTACGCCGGCCTGATGACGACACAGGCGATCTTCACCACCCCGGCCGGGACGGTGGGCCGATGAGCGGCACGGCGGCAGCGGTCGCCGTGCTGATTCCTGCCCCGCGTCCGTCGGTCGACGGCGACGCGGTCTCCGTACTGCCCGCGCTGTACGTGCCGGAGGCGTCCCAGTGGCTGACGACGTCGACGGGCCGGATCGCGCTGGACGGCTACTCCTGGATGCAGGCGGTCCACTGGGTCGCCGGGTCCGGGCTGTACGAGCCGCGCCGCTACCGGTCGCACGGGCCGCGCAGCTTCGGGCCGACGACCGTGCGCGTGGCCCAGGAGCTCGCGGAGCTGTTCCCCTGCCGTCCGGGGATCGAGTACCTGGTGCGCCGCACCGGGCTGTCGGAGCGGTCGGTGGAGTACCACCTGGGGATGCTGCGCGAGGCCGGGCTGCTCGCGTACGTCGTGCGGGGCACCCGGGTCCGCGGTGCGGCCGCGCAGGCTTCGGAGTTCGCGCGGATGGTGCCGGTGGAGTTCGACGTGGCGCTGGGCGTCCGTACGGCCGGTGAGGGCACCGGGCGGCGCATGACGGGGATCGCGGAGGCCGGCCGGGGGCTGATGGCGGCGCTGTCGAAGAAGGCGGCCCGCAAGGTCCGCAAGCGGCGGGCGAAGTCGTCCTCGAAAGCCCCGGCGAAGGGCGCCCGCAAGGGTGCCGACCAGGGTGTTGTGGCGGCTGTTTCGGATGAGGCCCGTTGCACCCCAATGGGGGGTAGTTCCCGCAGTGTTTCTTCTGCGGGTACTACTTCCTTCCCCCCTGAGAGCAAGCTCGCAAGCGGGCAGAGCGATTCCCCCACCCCGAAGAAGGTCAAGCGCGGCCGCAGGAAGCTCAACAGCGTCGGGCGCCGTTTCCAGCTGGCTTCGGAGCTGATCCGCCAGGTGCCGTGGATGGGCCGCGCTGCGGTGCCCCGGATCGCCTGGATCCTCAAGGAGGTCGCGGACGCGGGCTGGACGGCCGACCAGGTGATCGCCTTCCTGGACTGCGGCGACGCCCCGGGCATCGTCCACCGGCCGTCCGGGTTCCTCGCCGGGCGGCTGAAGGGCGCGGTGACGCTGTGGCCGACCGAGGAGGGCCGCGAGCGCGCCGTCCAGGCATACCGGGACTCCCGCCGCGCGGAGAAGGCCCGCCACCAGGAGTGGGAGGGCGGCTGGCAGGCCCCGCGCAGCATGGCGGTCCGCCGCATGGTCGCTGAGGCGTTCGCCCCGCAGACGCAGCCCTCCTGCCAGGGCGAGTCGCTGCCCGAGCTGAGCGGTGTCGAGGACCTGAGCCCGGAAGACGTGGCGGACATGCGGGCCACGGGCTGGGGCGAGTTCATGGCGGGCGACACCACGCTCGTCATGACCACCTACGACGCCCTCGGCCCGGCCGCCGCCGTGCACATCTTCGGCACCGACCTGGTGCGCCGCGCTCGCAAGCTGGCGAGCAGCAGCTCGCTGATGACCGTCGGACGCCGGTAGGAGGCCGTGATGACCGAGACCCTGAACACCACCAGCAGCAGCGAGCAGCCGGCCCCGGAGCTGTCCGGCGTCGACCTGGCCCGGGTCGCGCTGCACCAGGCGCGCGAGGCCGCCAAGACCCGCGGCGAGGGCGGCACCCGCAAGACGAAGCGCCCCCTCCGGACGACGGTGCGGCGTGACGGCCGGGAGCCGACCGGGTTCGCCGCCGTGCTCCAGGGCCTGATGGCCGACCGGGCCTGGGACATTCCGGCCGCCGGCGGAAGCATCCTGGACCAGTGGCCGGCCATCGCGGCCGCCCTCTCCCCGAAGCTCGCCGCGCACGTCCAGGCGGTCACCTTCCACGCGGAGACGGGACAACTGGACCTGCGCCCCGACTCGCCCGCCTACGCGACGCAGCTGCGCCTGATCACCTCCCGGATCGTTGCCGCGGCGAACGACGCGGTCGGCACCCAGGCGGTCCGCACCATCCTGGTCCTGGCCGTAGGCGCCACGGCCGCACCGGCCCGCGAGGCGGTCACCGCGACGTCGATGCCGGCCGCGCCCGAGGCGCCGGTGAAGACCCGCGACATGGCCCCGCCCGGCTTCCACCGCGCACTCACCGCCCACCAGGCCGTCCCGCGCGCCCAGCACCTCAGCTCGGGCGTCACCGAGGCGATCGAGCGGCAGAACCGGGCGATGCGCGAACTCAGCCGCCGCGCGTTCCCCGAGGCCGACGTCGTCCCAGACGATGCGCCGGCCCCGATCGAGCAGGCCCGTCTCCAGCGCCGCCGCCAGGCCGCGGCGACCGAGGCCGCCGCCCTGCGCCGTGCCCGTGCCGAGCGTGCCGGGCGAACCGTCCCCGATCTGTCACACGCTCCGCAGGCAGCCGGTGAAGTGGCATGAGCCGACGCCGTGACGACGTAGGCGAGGTCGTGTGATCGGCGGCGCTGGAAGCTCAGTAGCCGTTTCCCATACGCTCCGCAGCTCGTGCAGCTTTGTCTGCAGCTACTTGAAGGAGCCGAGTGCTGTCGGGGAGACCCCCAAGGCTGTCCATCAGTCGGCTTGCTGCTCGCTCGGCCTTGGCTGCGGCCTGATGCAACGTCGACGCGTCGTCAGACAGCCCTACGAGGTCGCTGGCGGCGTCGGCCAGCGTGCTCGCCGTGTCCTGTAGATGTGCCAGCTTCTGCGACGCATCAACCAGCAGGAAGGCAGTGTCCTGAAGGTGAGCGAGTTGGTCAGAGGAGCGACTCAGCGAGTTGATCTCGTCTGCGGAGAGCCCGAACCCATGGACGCGAGGGTTGGCAAGCTCTTCGACAGTGACCTTCAGCAACGCCGCAAGCTCGGGAGCTGTCTTTGCAAATTCGTCCAAGGCCGGCTCGAGGCGGGTGACCAGTGCCGTTTGCGCTCCGCTGATCATCTCGCCGAGTCGATCTTCGGTCAGGTTGCTCAGCCCTGCCAGAGCGCTGAGTCCATCGGCTTCGCGCTCGTGCTTCCAGCGCTCCAACAGCTCCACCGGGTACTGGTCGCTGTTCGTTCCATCGATCTCGGAGTGATGCGGGTGGCAGAGCAGGATGAGGTTGGCGAAGCTGTTGCGCTCGCCGACTGACCAGTCCGAGTCGTAGCGCTTACCTCCTTCCTCGAACGCCCGGACATGCGCGATCTCCAGGTTCAGACGGGGTGCGCCGTTGATCATTCGAATGGTTGGCACGCCACAGTCGGACCAGTAGCACCCGCCTCGGGCGAGTGTCATCAGTCCTGCGATCGTTGCGTTGCTATAGCTGCGCCGCGGTGTGCTAGCCACGAGCTCCCCCCAAGTTGGTCACGAGGAGCGACCATCCCATCACCGCCCTTTACGCGCAGGAGAGGTTCCGGCCATCTACTCAGCATCTCTTTCAAGCCGACTCAGCGGGGCCCCTCATGCTGGCGGCTGGCTGGAGGAGACGGCCTGATCGGCAGGCTGGTCCAGTTGCTGCTGTCGGCGCCGCTGCTCGTTGCGGTGCTGTTCGACGCGCTGGGTGAACAGCTTCAGCGCCTCGCCCTCCTGGCCACGGCCGTACTCGCTGTAGGCGCCGATGCCGAGTCGAACGGCGTTGGCCTCCTCCTCGATGGCGTCGGCGGTCTGCTGGAGGAAGTAGCTGCGCTCGCGGAACTTGTAGTAGCCGGTGAACATCGCGGCCACCGTGATGGCGAAGCTGACGGTCAGGGTGACGCTCTGCCAGGTCAGCTCCTTGCCGGTGTCCAGGGCCGCGATCGTGGTCGTGGATGCCGAGCCGATCATGATGAGGGTCTGCAGGCCGTTGTGGATGCGCCGGTACTTGCGGCTGTCGGCCTGGTACTGCTCGACCGCGGTCGTGACTTCCTCGCGGTAGAGCTTGCGCCGGTCGTCCAGGTCCGGATTGCTCTTGACCTTCTGCTTCCACAGCGATTCCTGCGCGGAGGCGAGCTGCGCCTCCAGGCGCTGGAGGGTGGGCAGGTCCCGCCCGGCGAAGTGAACGCCGACCAGCGCCAGCAGGGACATCAGGAGCAGGCTTCCGCAGATCAGGTCGCCCAGGACGAACCGCGCCGGGTCGCCCGCGGTCAGCGCGGCAATGCCCGTGCCGATGACGGCAGTGAGTAAGGACAGCCAGCTGACGGCCGCGCCGGCGCGCCAGATGCGGTCCAGCCGCTTGCGCCGGGCGAGCTTCTCTTGGGCGTCGATGACGAGGTTGGTGGTCACCACGTAGATCCGTTCGTCGGCGTCCCGCTGGCGGGCGAGGACCAGTTCATTCGCGTCCCCGATCCGGCGGGGCGCGTCGTCGTCGAAGTCGCGGACCACGGGCTCAGCGGGCGAACGCTTCGGTCAGGCTGATCCGGTAGCCGTCCTCCTCCATCAGCACGACGGTGACGCCGAAGGGGTCGGGGTGGTCCAGCTCGATGGGGGTGAAGGAGAAGTTCACCGCGGCCTGGATCGGCGGCACCAGCTCACCGCCTGGCTGCGCCGCGGGGGCCGGCCTCCAGTCGGGGGCAACCGACGCCCAGCCCTCGGGGCTGCGGGACAGAAGCTGCTCGCTATAGGGGAACTGGTGTAGGACGTGCCCGTCCCGGGTGGCGAGCACCATGTTCAGGCACGGTGCCGGGCCGACGATCGGCAGCTCGCAGGCGGTAGCGACGTCGTGCGTCTCCCAGGCGAGGACCACCTCGTCCGCGCCGGCCGCCGCGGCGATGTTCGCAAGCTCTGCGATCCCGGCGAGTGCGTCCTGGCCGACCTTGAGCGGGCGTGCCCAGATCAGCCCGACCAGTTCGCCGCGCACCAGCGGCATCATGACCGGTGGCGGCACGGTCCCCTCGCCCAGCGAGGCGGTGTACGCCTCCTTCAGTACGCCGACCAAGCCGTTCCACATCCGTGCGTCCACGCGAAGCCCCCTCGCTGATGCCGTTGTCGATCACGATCGACCCTGCCACGCTGGTCGGGGCCGTGTCAGCGAGATGACCAGTCGGCCGTCGGGCGCGGTCGCGTGCTATTCGGCCAGGTCCGATGGCTTTGTGCCATTCGTCGGCAACCCGCCTCCAACATCACCAAGGCGCCGCTAGACAAGAGGGTTGGCGGCGACATCCAGCCGTCCGTGGTGTGAAGGCCAGTCGGTGGGGAGGCCAGGGCGGTTGGTGACCATCAACGTGGCGGTGCTGCTCGTAGTCGTCGTCATCGTCCTGGCGCTGGGAGTCCTGATCGCTCCCACCCCGGTCGGCGAGGGGATCGTGAACATCCTGGGCCAGTTGGCGAGCGGCGCAACGCAGGCCGACCGATGAGCTGCCGTACCCGCACGGGCCGGGCGGCGACCCTCGGCCCACACTGCGGACCAAGGGTCGGGGGAGCGGGGGAGTGATGGCAGCACGTCGACGGCGCCGACGCTTGAAGAAGCAGACCCGCAAGCAGTTGCAGGTCTGGGGTGCGGTGGCGGCGGTGATCGCCGTGGCGTGGGTTGCCGGGAACTGGTCGACGGTATGGCCCGTCCTGGTGACCGTACTCGCCGCGGCCGCGCTGGGCGGGGCCGGCTGGGCGCTGCTGCGGGCGCACCGCCGCGCGGTCGGCCAGGACCGGGCATGGCGGGCGCAGGAGGAAGCCAGGGCCCGTGAGCTGTCCATGGCCCAGGTCGACGCCCTGACGTGGCAGGAGTTCGAGACATACATCGCGGAGCTGTGCCGGCGGGACGGCTGCAGAGACGTCGTCGTCAGCGGCAAGAGCGGGGACCTGGGCGCGGACGTGGTCGGCTACCTGGCCGACGGCCGCAAGCTGGTCATCCAGTGCAAGAAGTACGCGGCGCATCGGAGTGTGTCCTCGCAGGACATGCAGAAGTTCGTCGGGACCGCCCGGCTTGAGCACGGGGCGGACGTCGCCTTGTTCGTCACTACCTGCAGCGCGTTCACGAGGGAGGCGCTGGGCCTGGCGCTGCGCCAGGACATCGTGGCCCTGCACCGCGACCTGCTGGGTTCCTGGGTCAAGGGTGCTCACCTGGAGAGTCTGATTCCGTTGAACGGCAGCGGCGGCGGCACCAGGCGGCGCCCCTCTGCCTGACCGCACGCTGCTGTAGGCCCCGGCGGATTCGACCGACGGCAGGATCAGGTACTCGCCGTGCAGGTCGGCTTCCGAGCTGCACGCAGAACACTGACCTGCCCGCGGGTGGCCCTCGGCAAGGGGCCGGAGCTGCGGGCCTGGGCCAGTCGCGAGCTCCGGCACCACCGCAACGGGTAGCCGGGCACCGGGAGGAAGTGGTGACGCCTCACCCATTGAGTGGAATGCAGCGCAGCGGTCCGCGTCGTTGGCCTGGCATGACGACGCAGACCGACGCTGAGGTAGCTCCTGACCGCAGGCACTGCGCAGCGCGGCTGCGGCTCCTGCCCCGTGAGACCGCGTACGTGCAGGAAACGCCAGGCATGTCCCTGTTCTGGGAAGAGCTCGTCATCGACCCGCCGCACTCGGCCGAGCGCTGTCCCCAGGGTCGTAACACCCACTTCGGTAACTGTTACGACGAGATGATCACTCCGGAGGTCCGTTCCACTTTGCTGTGCACGCTGCAGCCTGGACACGACGAGGAGCACGCGTCGGAGATCGGCATCAGCGATGACGGCCTGTGCGACTCGGACATGTGGATGTTCTGGCGGGCCAGCGTGCCCGGGGCGCGCGAGATCCGCCAGCCGGGCACCTGCAACTGGGGGCTCGGGGAAGAGGGGACCAATCCCTGCGTCCTCTTCAGCGGCCACCCCGGGATGCACGGCGCCCAGGGATTGGGCTTCGTGGACGACCAGGGGTTGAACTACCTTGGCCAGCGCCCCTACGACGACACAGGTCGACCTCGCGTTCGTTGAACCCGCAACACGCGCCACGAGTCCTGGGCTCCACCATGCCTTCAGGGGGTCGGCCGCCACTTCTCGAGCAGGACCCTGGACGGCGGCTTCAGCCGGCTGCGGCAGCAGGGCCCTGACCGAACGCCGGAACGTCCACTACTTCCACGTCCAGGCGCAGCCGCTGGAACCTGAGCGGATGTCTGTAGACGCCGCCGCGGTCGATGGACCGGTCGACGCTGATCTCCGCGACCGAGTCCGGGCGGACCAAGGTCGCGTCCAGCACGTCGCGGGACCCCCACGAGGCCGCGAAGCGGACCCCTTCCCAGGGGTGCCCGGGCTCTGCGGCCGTCAGCTGCTCGGCAACCTGGCGCGACTGCTCCGGGCGCAGCGGTACGGTGCGGCCGACCGCGCGGAGCCGGCCGGTGTGATCACGGCGGCCGAGGATGAGGAGTTGGGGGCGGGTGAGGGTGCCGGTGATGGCCCCGATGACCGCTTCGGTGGTGTCCCGGCGTCGGATCTTGCTCCACCCGCGATAGTTGGGCAGGTAGCGCTGGCTCATGCCCTTGACCACGAGGCCCTCCACCCCGGACACATCCGTCCAGGACTCCAGCCACTCCCGCGCCTTCACCACGTCAGTGGTCATCGGACACAGCGACCACGGCGCGGTCAGAGCGCGGGCCGAGAACAAGACCTCCAGCCGACGGCGGCGCTCCCGGTACGGCAGTGTGAGCAGCTCGGTGCCGTCTGCCTGGAGGATGTCGAACGCGACGTAATAGGCCGGCAGGCGCGCGGCCAAAGCGGGGGCGGTGCGGGCGCGGGCTGCGGCTCGGCGTTGCAGTCCCTCGAAGGACAGGGCGCCGGCTTCGGGGTCCCAGACGAGGGCTTCGCCGTCGAGGACCAGGCCGTCCGGCAGCTGCTGGGCAGCGGCGACGAGGTCGGGGAAGCGGTCCTGTACCAAGGCGCCGCGGCGGGTCTGCAGCAGCACACGCCCGCCAGGGCCGGTGGGGGTGAACACCAGCATCCGGTGCCCGTCGAATTTCTGCTCGTAGGCCGGATCCCGCAGAACCCCAGGAGGCGGGATCGTCTCGACGGCCTGCGCCAGCATCGGCTGAACCGGAGGCCGTAGCGCCATGGGGTCCTCCTCTTCTGTGCTCGCGCCCGCCCCCTACCGTCAGCCTGCCCGCGCTCAGAGGGCGTGGCCCGGCGGAGGAGGCTGGACGGCCGCACGGGAACGGTGAAGGCCGGCTGCGCTCCGAAGCGCCGAACGGGTCACTAGCCGGAGCGCCGACTTCCCTTCAGAAATCGAACAGAATTACGATTAAGGGGTGACCGACGAAACCTCCTTCCCCGACGACCTCCTCCAGCTGCAGGAGCGTCTCCACCGCGCCCACGCCGAGCACCGCGCCTACCTGGCCGGACTGCCGTGGAGCGTGGAGCCCATGACGGGATGGGCGCGCGGCGAGCGGTACTCCCATCGCGGGGACGTGCCCGACAGCCCGGGCTGGAGCGAGGAGCAGAAGGCGACGGTCGACCGGATGTGGGCTGAGATTCGGCAGCTGTCGATCGATGTCGTCGACCACCCCCACTGGAAGAGCGTCCCCACCGACATCCTGGTGGCGAGCCGTATGCAGCTGAAGCGGCAGGCCCGCCCAGTCGAAGCCCCTGAAGCAGCCGAGGCGGCGTAGCCGCCATGCCGGAACCTCTCCTGCCCCTGCCGCCAGCCCTTGATCAGCTCCTGGTCATACGCCGCTGGCTGGAGCTCACCCTTGCCCGCGTCGACGAGAAGATCGGCGTCGTCCGGGCCGCCGACGAGGAACGGACTCGCCGCCGGCCGCCGCCGGAGCCACCCTGTTGGTGGATCGAGTACGGCATAGGTGCCACGCGCCGCCCCGAACGCGTTCACACCGGGGGCTGCCAGGTCACCAGCCGGGGTCGAGCGGCCACTCGCGAGTCGGTCCTGGAGGTGCTGCGGACCGTGCCGTCGGTCATCGCGTGCCCGCTGTGCCGGCCCGACAGCGAATTGGGACTCCTCGACAGCTGATCACATCGGTGCGCAGCCGCATCAGGACGGGTGTTCTGCCGGGCCGGGGTGATCGTCCGGATGCTGAAGATCAGAATTCTGGACGAAAAAGCCCATCCGCCTAAGCCGGAGATACGTTGACTGCTCATATTCGTTGAGCTGCGTATGAACAGCGCCTACGACCGTGCCAGGCTTGTCGGACCCGTCGTCCTAGCCCTCTCCGAGAGCCTGGCCCTCACCCCGGATGAGGCAGAGGCACTGGCCACCCAGCTTGCTCAGCGGGGCGGAGCGCCCTTCCCTGCTGCGCCCGAGGACGATCCCGATGCCACCGGGCCGCTGACTGACGCGCAGCTCGTCGTCGTCGTGCGTCGCCTCGTAGCCACGAACGAGCCAGGCTCTTACCGTCAAATGCGCGCGAGGTTCCGTGCTGCCGGGCACCGTGCAGGAGAGGAGCGCTTGCGGTCCGCCTGGGCTCGGGCAAACGACACACGGCCGTCAAGGTAACCGGGGCACCCGGACCGCGGCCCCGAAGCCCAGAGCGGCGCGACGGCTCCGATCAGCACTCTGGTCGGGGCTATCGCTGCGCAAGTGCGCCAGTCCGTCTGCGGGTCTTCGCAGCGACGGCCTTTTCGTAAAGACTCGTGTCGGACTTGGCGGAGGGGTGGATGCTTTCCGCAGGTGGAGGCGGGCGGTCGAGAATGCGGCTGAGCGAGCCCGAGGTCCAGGCTGCGCCACTTCGCGCGAAAAGACCCTCCGCATTGAGAAGTTCACACACATGACGAAGGGTCCTGCCTTCCTCTCTCAGTAGCAGCGCACGATTGCGCGTCTGCTGCTCAAAGGGTTCAGGTACGAGCCAGCCCTGGTAGGCAAGCCACCCGAATGGCGGTGCGCCGTAGGCGTATCCCCCGCTGACATGCTTGGCCAATCGGGCCTGTTGCATTCGACGGCTCTGATCGGCAGGAATTGAATCCCGAATATAGGCGACAGCGTGTTGCCGAACCGCTTCGAGCTGCAGTTCTTCGACGTTGACAGGCTGTCCGGTGTCCACGGCGATCAGGGTGGGCCGCCCCCACCCTCGTTGGCCTTTCCAATCAGAGCTGGATTCGCTCCTAAGCCACGGAGGCCAGTCATACAAATAGGTACCCAATACCCGCTGTGTGACGATTGCGGCACCCTGAATTGCGCCCGCATAATATGCCTCCTCAACGATACCGGATGAGCCGTCGTAGTCGTGAAACCTGAGAAGTTCGTGACCGCTACCGACGGCCCACTTGCGGATTGCGGCTTCCTGTACCTGGCGAGTAGGGAGATCCGAAATTGCTCCGCGCCGCCAAGGCGTGTCGCCGATGGTGAGCCCGAGGATACGCACGTTTACCTCCACAATGCTGATCTGTGGGTGGTTATTGAATGGTGCGGCCTGCTGGCAGGCCGCACCGCCAGCTGCTATCGGGTCTGGAAGAACCAGAGGGCTACAGCGATGCATCCCGACCCAACCGCTGTAGACACACCGCGCACGAGGCCGTGTGCTGCGGTACGGGTATATGGGCGAAGCCGGTGCCACCGGGGGCGGCGCCCTGGCGGAAGACCGGCCGGGGTACGTGACTGGGAAGGAGGGAATTGCATACCGTGGAACAAGGCAGGGCCTCCAAGGCGTTGTCGATCAGCCCCTGTGCGGTTCTTGAACGGGACGCACAGGGGCTTCCGTCAACGTCCATGCTGGACGCCAGAGTTGACACACACACGCTTGCCGGATTACTGCAGCAGACGATCTTCGCGAGCGTGCTCCTCATCCAGCCTCTCCGCCCGGAACCGATGCCCTTGCGGCAGCCGACGCCCGGCCAGACCTGCCTCGGGTCGGCGACGGTTGCCGACCAGGATCAGGGTCCGGTAGGCAAGTGTTCCTGCCGCGCCTGGACCGTGCGGCGCGTCGAGTGGAACCCAGAAGAGGTTGCGCAGTGCCCGCCTTAACGGCGCGACGGGCGCGAGGTCACCGGGTTCGGCGTCGTGCTGCAGGGACTGATGGCCGGCCGGGCCTGGGACCTCCCGGCCTGTTGGCGGGGGCGGATCGGTCGTCGCCGATGGTTCAGTGCCTGGCGTCCAGGTATGCCTGCCGGGCGGTGACCAGGCTTCGCCACCGGCTTCGGGTCTGTTGTTCGCTGTCGAGCCACTGGGCTGCGGAAGCCCGGTTGAGGGGCATGGCGGCCATGAACTGGGCGATGTCGACGTAGTAGGCGTAGTCGCCGCCGCGGGTGAGGTCGCGTAGTCGGGAGATCGCCGCGCTGATCTTGGCGTGGTCGTCCTGGACGGCGTGGTGGAAGCACAGGGCCAGCTCGAGCGCGGCCTGTGCGGCGGTGACCCCGGCTTCGGTGATGTCGGCCCGAAGGAGGCGTGCGGCATCGAGGCTGCTGAGGGCTCCGGCGTCCCGGACGAGCGCGGCGATCTTCGTGGTGAGGGTGGTGGCGCGCAGGTCGAGTCCGTTCAGCAGCTGGTCGGCGAGGTCGAGTTCGTCGTCGGCTGTATCGGGGTCGGTGAAGGCGACAACGAAGGCGCGCTGGGCCTGGCTGGTGGCGCGTTCGCCGGCAACGCCGTGGTGCTCGGCCTGGTCGCGGGCGGTGGTGTAGGCGGCGGCCGCGCGGTCCATGTATCCGTGGGGCCAGAGGATGTCGCCTTCGACGCGGTGCTGGCGCCCAGCCCATCCCAGGGTCTGGGCGGTGTTGTAGGCGGTGGGGAAGTCGCCGGCGAGGCGGGCGAGGTGGACCAGGCCCCGGCGAGCGGCGGGGGCGAGGCGGCCGCCGCCGTCGGCGACGAGCTGCATCCCTTGGCGGGAGGCGGCGGACTGGCCGAGGTCGCGGTGGGCCTTGGCGAGGTAGTACACGGCCATCTGCTGCAGGTCGGCTGGCAGCAGTCCGCTGCTGGTGACGCTGGTGAGGCGGGAGGCGGTGACGGAGCGGTGTTCGTGCTGGCGGCGGGCGAGCGCGGCGAGGAGTTCGACGAGAGCGTCGGCGGCCGTCTCCAGGCCGCTGGTGCCGCCGGGTCGGGCGGGTGGGGCGAGCGGCTCCCACACGGAGTCGCTGACATAGGCCCAGGCGGCGTCCGCGAGCCAGCCGAGGTCGAGACGGAAGTCCCGGGCCAGGGGAAGACCCTGGCGCAGGCAGCCGACCAGGAGCATCCGGTCCCGGCCGGTGGCGTCGGAGGCGGTCCACTGGGCACCGAGGGCGGCCAGGGCTCGGCCGGCGGCTTGCTGCCAGTCGCGCTCGGTCCAGCGGTCGTCGGTGGCGTCGTCGGCGCTGCGGATGGTGGAGCGGATCAGGCCGTGCAGGTGGTACGGCCACAGCCCGAAGGGCTGTTCGCGGATGAAAGGCCGCTCGATCAGCCGCTGGGCCGGGGCCTCGTGCGCCAGGCCGGCGGCCGCGGTGGCGAGGGTGAGGTCGAAGGCGTCCAGCAGGCTGATGGAGCGCAGGACGTGCCGCTCGTCGTGGGTGAGGTCGGAGAGGGTGCGGGCGATCAGGGCGCCGAAGTCGTGGTCGAAGTCGACCGGAGCCGGCTCGCGGGTACGGCGGATCTCCAGGAAGCGGAGTACGGACAGGTCGAGGTAGAGCGGCAGGCCGTGGGAGCGGTCGGTAATGGTCTGCCGGATGGCGGCGTTGATGAGGGGCTGGCCGTCGCGGGAGAGCCGGCGGGCGAGGTAGTCGTCGCAGTCCTCGGGGGAGAAGTCCCCGACCAGTACCTGCCGCCCGCGGCCTCCCACCGTCGTTCCGGGCGTACGTGCTGCGGGGACGGCGATGGCGGTGCCGGCCAGGCCGGGCCAGGCGGTGGGGCCGGTGTAGTCGAGCTGTCCCTGCAGGGCGGGATCAGCCCACTGCAGGCGGGAGCGGCCGGTGACGATGAAGTAGGCGTTGGGCATGAGCCACGCCACCCTTTGGATGAGGCGCTCCAGGTCGCGGTGGGTGCGGTCGCCGACGTCCTCGAAGGTGTCCAGCAGGATCACCGGCGTGACGCGCTTGTCGGCCGGGAGCTGGGCGAGCTCCCACGCGAGCAGGTGCGGATAGAAGGAGAGCGAGTCCAGGTCGGGTTCGGCTTCCAGCAGGTCGGCGAGCCGGGCGCACCGGGCGAGCGCGCGTACGGTCTGCCTGCGTTCGCGCAGGGCGCGGACGAGGGAGCCGGTCACCTGCCCGACGGCGCTGCCGATGCTGCCGGGTAGAAGGAGGGCCTGGGCGACATCGGCCATGGCCGCTTGCATCTGCTGCGGCATCGCCTTGCCGAACCGGCTGACCAGCCCGCCGCGGCGCAGGTACTCCTCCAGACTCTCGCCGGGGTGCTGCTGCTCCCAGTACCGGCGCAATGCCACGTCGAAGGCGGGCAGCGGGCGGCCGAGCGTACTGAGCGCGGCCCGGATCGTCAGCACGAGCTGCTCGAAGTCGGTGCCGGCCGAGCGGGACAAGTCGATCCGTACGGGCAGGATCCGCTCGCCGGCCCAGGTGGGCTCGCCCCACTGCGCGGGCCGGTGCTCGGAGCCGGTGAGCGCGGCCTCCAGCTTGCGGGACAGCGTGCTCTTGCCGATGCCGCCGACCCCGTGGAACACCATGACGTTGTCCCTCGGAGCCTCGAGGTCCTCCACGTCGAAGGCCGGGCCGGCCGTGTGCCGCAGGTGCTCGCTGAGCGCAGCCGCGACGAGCTCCCACTGCATATGGCGGTTCGTGAACGCCTCCCCGGCCTCCACGCTGCGGTCGTTCGTGCTGAACAGCGCCCTCAGATCCCGACCTGCCACGCCCAACCCCCGATTCGATGATCACCTCGGGCCAACCTATGCCGGTGCGCGGCCCCTTGGGGAAGCATCCCCCGGATGACCCGAGGGGCGAAGGAGCTCCGTACGTCCGGCCAGCGCGTCGCGGCACTGTGCCACCGGAACCGGCCAGGGAGACAATGACCGTTTCCCAACAAGATCAACACGAAGGTGGCAGCCGTGTCCGACATCCCCAGCCCCGACTTCTCCGGCCTGGAAGGCGGCGACGAGCAGCAGGCCGCAGACATCGTCCGCGACGTAGTGACCTGGTACAGCAGCCAGATCGCCGCCGAGAATCGGGCCCCGGTGCCTGACGAGGAGCGGATCGAGGAGCTGAAGACCGGCCGCCAGGCCGCGCTGGAGGACCAGCAGCGGCTCACGGCCGCCGACCCGGAGGAGACCGGGCGGATCGCGTGGCTCTACGCCGCCCGGCTGAAGGAGCTCAAGGAGTCGTAGCCCGAGGCGGTCCTCGGCACGGGCAGGGGCCAGAGCGGCGGGTGTGGCCGGCCGATCCGAGCCGGCTGCACCCGCGCGGGCATCAGCGGGCGCGCGAGCGCGGCGATCTCGTCCAGTTCCCGACGGTGCCGCGGCAGCGCCCGGCGCAGCGCCTGGTGGAGCCGCAGGAACTGAGCGGCTTCCTGTTCCGTGTAGGGGCGCATCTGTTCCGCGGTCAGGGCCCACGCGACGGGCGCTGCGCCGCCGGCTTCTTGGCGCAGCAGGGCCTGGCCGTCCCGGCGGATCACCGTCACGGCTTTGATCGCCGGATGCGTCTGCGCGATCGCGGCGATGTCGGTGAGGGCGTGGAAACACGTGGTGTGCCCGGCGCGGGAGGTGAATCGGGGACTGCCGCCGATCTGCAGGGCACGGGCATAGCGCAGTGCCGTAGCCAGTCGGCTGTCGGCTTCCCGCACAGCCAGGATGACCAGCTCGATCGGGTAGCTGTCGGCCGCGAACGGCAACGCGCTGGCCAGGAATTCCTCCACGCTGCCCGGTGCGGCCTCGATGAGGGCGTCGCCGCGCCGGGCTCGTACGTACGCCTCGGCCTCGGCGAACCAGGCGCGGTAGTCGGCCCGGATGGCTGCGCCGGCGTTGCGGGGATCATCCCTCAGCAGTTGGAAGTAGTCCGGGTGCGACGCCTTGAAGTCGTCGCCCACCAGGTGAGTCGTCCCCGGTCGCATGGCCCGCCTGACCATCCTGGCAGCCAGCAGCTTCCCCGCGCCGGGCTGCGCCAGGACGTACACCGCCCGCGGGTCGTCCCGGGGGATGATGCCGTTCAGGTACGACGGCGCGATCAGCTCGTCGAAGATCCACCGGTGTTCCGTGGCCGACAGCCGGTGGTAGTCCACGCCGGGCGCCTGCCGTCGCGGTTGCGCGATGCGGCGGACCGGCTCGGCCAGGGCGGAGGCGCGCTCGGCGTCCCGCTGGACGGCCAGGCGCCGGTCCTCGCAGTGCACTTCGCGGTGCAGACGCCGATCGGTTCGCGCGAGTTCCCGGCGGAAGGTGACCGTCTCGCGCGCGGTCCACGGCCGCCTCCACTCGTACGTCACGGCCCTGTCCGCTGCCGGCCGTCTGCGCCAGGCGCCGTCGACGAGCTCGTTGTCATACAGCACCGTCCCGTCGCGCCGCACGACGGTGATGCGGTCGGCCAGCTTCTCGGCCTCGATGACCGCCAGGGTCCGCAGCATGCCCTTCGCGCAGGCGTCGTGGTTCTCCCACGACACGTACCGCGGATCGGAGAGGAACCGGTCCAGGAGCCCAAGCTGGCTCAGGGCCTCCGCTGTTGCCACCGCCACCACCTCGATCCGGTGGCGCGTCTGCCGGTACGCGGTCGCCGAGGTGCGGAACTCCTCGGAGTCGGCGAGGGCGGACTCGACCACCGCGTCGAACCCGTGCGTTCGGACATGGTCCTCGACCGCGGCCTGCCAGCGGCTTGTGTCCGGCCGTACCAGCACGCCGGCGGTGCGGACATCGTCGGCCAGGAGCTCGGCGTACCGGGAGTGCGCTGCCTTGTATAGGTCCCGTCCGATCCGGACGGCGCCCCCTCGCCGGTCCAGCGCCGCCTGGACGAGGTCGGAAATCCAGGTCTTCCCTGCACCGGGCTGGCCGCCCACGATCACCACGACCGGTTGGTCCTGGCGGACAGCGTTCTTTGTGGCAGTTGGAAGGATCACGCCCTGCAAGACGTCGTCGCTCTCCAACGCGGACAACAGGGCCGAGCCGACGCCCGTGTCTCCCACCCGACCTCCTAGACGGCCATCCCTGCCCCGCCAACCGGCAGTTCATGGTCAACATAGCAGCCATGTGCAATCCATGTGCATTTCAAGCGGAAACCACGAGGAATCCACGCGCATTTCAGGTAGGATCGGCAGTGGAGGTGATCTGTGTGTCAAACGACGAACAGGCCCTGTTCAGCGCGATCGACGCACTCCTTGAACAGGTCGCTCAAGACCCCCTGCCGCCGCCTGCAGAGCGCAAGCGACTTCGGGAAGCCGCAGGACTCAGCCAGGACCAGATCGCGAAGGCCCTGCAGGCACGACGTGAGTCGGTCGGGAACTGGGAGGCCGGGCGGAGTGAGCCGCGGCCGCCGAAGCGCGCCGCCTACGCCCGGCTCCTAGAGGGTCTCGCCGCACGCTTCCCCGCCCCGGCCGCCGACTCGCCCGACGCTGCGCCGGCGCTCGCGGTCCCGGAGGCATTCACCGGCCCGGCCCCGCAGCCAGTCCCGGCGCCCGCCGTCGTGCCGCCGTCCCGCCCGGGGTCGAGCAGCACCGCCAAGCCGACCACTTCTTCGCGGCGCCCGGGTGCGAAGAAGGCCGTGAAGACTGCCGCCCCTGCGGCGGCCGCCACCGACCCGCGATTCGAGAACGGCCCGCTCGCCGTCCTCGACGTCGAGGACGGCCAGGTCGTGGCGTACTGCGTCGGCGGCCTGGTCCTGGACGTGCCCGCCAAAACCTTGCCGGCCCTGGTCGACTGGACGCTGACCGAGGCGAAGCTCGGGCAGGCCCGCCTGCACCGCAGCGGCTACGACGCCGACCCCATGCTCGTCCTCACCGAAGCCGCGCTGGAGCGCTACGGCCTGCCCACCACCCTCACGCAGGAGGAGCGCAGCGCTGGACGTCTCAACGACCGTCACAAGGTCATCAGGCAGGTCGAGCGCGCCGGGCTGGAGCTCACCAAGCGCGGCTTCGGGGCGTGGACGCGGATCTTTTACCGGCCTGAGGACGGCAAGCGTCGCTGCGTGCAGCTGTGCATTCCGGCCTGGGGTGCGCTGCCCACGAGCGAGTGGGACGACAAGAAGGACCCGCAGCTGCCGACGATGTCGGCGGCGGACCTCGCGCGGTTCCTCGGCTCGTATGCGGAGCGGGTGATCACGCCGCGCGGCTTCACGGCGACCACCGGCCTGGCGCTGATGACGGCGCTGCGGCCGCCGACCCGCGCGGAGAAGGACGAGGAGACCGGCACGTTCGAGCGGGCCTTCAACGCGGACGCCCTGACGGCCGTGTACCCGGTGGTGGAGTGTGAGGTGCCTGATGAGCACCCCATCCTGAAGGGGAAGTGGCCCCGCCACCACCAGCGGACCCCGGCCGAGATGCTGATGGAGGAGCCCTTCAGCTGGTGCCGGGAACTGACCGACGACGAGTGCCTGAAGCCGTACCTGGTCGGCATCGACGTCAACATGGCGTTCGCCGCCGCCGCCAACAGCCTCGTCGTCGGCCTGAACGGGCCCACCCACCTCACCGGCAACCCCGCCTTCGACAAGTCGCTGCCCGGCTCCTGGCTGGTCGACCTCTCCCACGTCGACCTCTCCCGCGCCCGCGTGGGCGGCCGCACCGTCGACGGCGACCGGCTCCCCTCCCCGTTCACCCCGTCCGGGGAGCGCCCCACCGGGCCGGCCTGGTACGCCACGCCCTCCGTCGCGTACGCGGTCCAGCTCGGCTTCGACGTCGCGCCGATCGAGGCGTACGTGCGCACTGAGACCGGCCGCTACCTGGACCCCTGGTACGACCGGCTGCGCGACGCCTACCTGGCGACGATGGCCGACCTCGGCGTCGTCCCCGGTATGGACGACGAGGAGTTCCTTCAGGTGATGGCCCGTGTCAAGGACGGCGACCCGGCGCTGAAGCTGCTGCTGAAGGCGATCAAGGCGACCGCGAAGGGCGGCATCGGCAAGCTGCGCCAGCGCAACAGTCGCGGCGAGGTCCCGTTCTACGAGCCGTGGCCGGCCCTTGAGCGTGAGACGTGGCGCCCCGACATCCGGGCCGCCGTCCTGTCCACCGTCCGCGTCATCATGCACCGCAAGATGATGAAGACCGCCGCCGCGGCCGACGTCTACCCCGTCGCCATCGCCACCGACTGCCTCGTCTACCCCTCCAACGGGCCCTCCCCGCTCGACTTCCTCCCGTACACGCCCGACGGCAAGCCGGTGAGCGGCACGTTCCGGCTCGGCGTCTCCCCGGGGATGGTCAAGCACGAGGGAACCCAGACCGTCCTCTGGGCGGAAGCTGAATTCGAAAAAAACGGGGGCCTGTTCAACATCGCCCGGAACATCAAGAACGGCCGCCCGGCCGACGACGACGGGGAGTAGACGATGGTCAGCTCGCTCGGGGACAGCCTGGACCGCGCCTTGGAGAAGGCGTTCACCCGCCCCGCCCCCAAAAGCGCCCAGGCGCAGATGAAGTACCTGGTCAAGCAGCTCAAGAGCACGAAGGCCGCTGCCGAGGCGCTCGGGGTATCCCAGCGCACCGTGGAGCGGTACGTCAAGGGACAGCTGAAGCGCCCCCGCAAGGACCTCTCCGCCCGCATAGACCGCGAGGTCAAGAAGCGGTGGCAGCCGCAGCTGAGGGCGAAGGCGAAGAAGGCCGCCGCGACGAGCACCGGGATCGTCCTCTCCACCCAGGCGCGCTTCGGGTTCACCGCGGCCCCGGGCACCACCGACGACGGCCGAATGCGGCACATCACCCAGGCGCTGTCCCCGCAGTGGGCCCAGCAGCTGTTCGACGCCCGCGACCAGGGCGCCACCGAGCAGCAGCTCCTGGACATCGCCGCGCAGGGCCTGGGCCACCACTACTTCCGCGACAACGGCCGCCGCGCCCGCGACCTGGACGTCGAGTTCACCGACGTCCAAGAGATCGACATCACCCTCTGACCCGCCACGCACCAGGGCCTCGGACTGCCGGCTCGGTTCGGGGCCCTGGTGCGTGCCACGGCCGGGGCCAGCCGGTGGCGGCCCGCGCCTACGGCCCGTCTCGTCCCGGGCGCAGGACGTCGGCGTAGATGCGGGCCCGGACCCCGGGCTCGCCGGGCACCCGGCGCACCGGGCCGATGCCCGAGGTTGCCCACCGCCCCTCCAGCGTGACCATGACCGCCCGGACGGTGTCCTCGTCGCCGCCGGTGATGTCCAGAACCACCAGGCCGGGCTCGGCAATGTGCTGCTCGTCGATCCGCTCCATTTCCCTTCCGACGGTGAGAAACAAGGGAGCGGTTCGCCGGCGGCCCTAGGCCGTGTTTTAGGTCGGGGTTCCGGTTCACGTCCCGTGCCGTGATGATCATGGTGTGGGGCGTGGGGATCTTTCTGACGAGCAGTGGTCGGTGCTTGAGTCGTTGCTGCCTGCGGCGGGTGTGAGCCGCAGGTCCGGGAACCGGCGGCGGTTGATCGATGGAGTCCGGTGGCGGGTGCGGACCGGTGTTCCGTGGCGTGATCTGCCGCGCGGGTACGGGCCTTGGCAGACCGTGTACGGGCTCTTTCGCCGTTGGCGGCGTGAGGGTGTCTGGGCCCGGATCCTCACCTTGTTGCAGGCCCGGGCGGATGCGGCTGGGCTGATCACGTGGGAGGTGAACGTCGACTCCACGGTCTGCAGGGCCCATCAGCACGCGGCCGGTGCCCGCCGGGACGGGGCCGGGCAGAAGGAGCCGCCCGGCGGTGTGGGCAATGAGCCGGACGATCACGGGCTGGGCCGGTCGCGGGGCGGGTTCAGCACGAAGATCCATCTGGCCTGCGAGCAGGGTCAGAAGCCGTTGTCGTTGCTGGTCACGGCGGGTCAGCGGGGTGATGGTCCGCAGTTCGAGCCGGTCCTCGAAGCGATCAGGGTGCCCAAGGTCGGCGGGGGCCGTCCGAGGCGCAAGCCACTGCGGGTGCGTGGTGACAAGGCGTACTCTTCGCGCGCCAACCGTGCTTACCTGCGCAGACGCGGGATCCGCTGCACCATTGCCGAGCCGGCCGACCAGGTCCGCAACCGCAAGCGCCGTGGCCGTTCCGGTGGCCGGCCGCCGGCCTTCGACCGGGAGGACTACAAGGCCCGCCACGCAGTTGAGTGCGGAATCAGCCGCCTCAAGCAGCACCGGGCTGTCGCGACCCGGTATGAAAAGCTCGCCTGCCGCTTCGAGGCGACCGTCCAGGTCGCGGCGATCCACCAGTGGCTGTGAACCAGCGGCTGCCTGCACGGCCGTGCCATGCTGATCACGGTATTGGGCAGCACATCTTTGGGGAGGGTTCAGTGGCCGCCAGACACTACTGCGCCGACAGCGAGAACGGCGACCACGTCGACGACCCGTCCGAGGGCGCCCTGTTCATGCTGATCGGCGACCTGAACGACTTGGACAACACCTTCGTCGTCATCCAGCCCGATCAGGACGACCCCGTCTGGTTCGCCTCCGTCGCCGTCCTGGACGAGGGCGGATACGAGGTCGTCCGCCGCGACACCACCCGCCGCGAACACGATGTCGCCGTCGAGACCAGCACCGACCGCATCGCGGGCGACCTCACCAAGTGGCTGGCCGCCCGCGCTACCTAAAACACGGCCTAGCCCCACTCGTACGAGCGAGAGACGGCAGCAGAGGTGGGCGGATCGGTCACTGCTCGTGGCGGCTGAGTGCTGCTGTGTGTCGGCGGGAATGCGGGGTCGGCGAAACGGTTCACTACAGTGCCGCCCGCCGAGAGGACCTGCTGATGAGCACCCCCACCCCACGCCCCGCCCTCGCGACCTGGGCCCCGTCCCAGTCCGGACCGTGCGTGCGCTGCCATCGAACATGCTGTCGATATGGGGTCGGCGGGAACCCGCTCTGCCAGGAGTGCCGCGCCCGCCTTCTGGAGTCGCAGCAGAAGCCGACCCACTCCAGAGCCTGACGCCGCACGTCGCAGGAGAGAGCGGTGTCGGGGTGCGGCCCCCGTCGCGGCCCTGATGGCCTGAGTCGCACCCCGTACAGCCGAACGTACCCGCCGCTGCGGGCAGCTGCGTACGCCGACGGGTCAGCTGGTCATGCCAAGCAGGTTCTCGGGGCTGCAGTACGGGCACGGCTCGACACCCTCGGCGAGCGTCCGGCGGGCTTCCTCGCGGCTGATCGGCTTGCCGCCGCCCATAGAGCAGTCGCCAACGTGGACCCGCAATGCCTTCGGACCGGACCCCGTCCGGATCGACTCCAGCTTCCAGTCCGGCGGCGGAGGCGGGGGCCGGCGCGCCGCTTCGGCGGCGAGCTCTGCCTCCAGCGCGCGGATCGCCTGCCCGGCCTGCCGCTGCTGCCAGGCCAGCCACGCCTGCACGGCCCGCCAGCTCTCCAGGCGGGCCTCCAGCTCGCTCACGACGATCGCGCCTCGGGCTCGGTCACGACGAACTCCCCGTCGATGTAGCGGACGACCATCTCCCGCACTCCGTCCGGCCCTGTCTCAGCCGCCCGGTGCAGCTCCACCCTTCCCGCCGTGCTCCAGCCACGCTCCTCCCAGTACGGATGCGAGCTGATCAAGCAGAAGAGCCGGATCAGCTCGCGCCGCAGCTCCGCCGCACCGAGGGCGGGCCGGAGGGCGAGCTGGTTGTAAGTACCGATCTGCCGGCGCTTGAGGTCGACCAGGTCGTCGGGGAAGGGGAAGGACTTCATCCACTTATTGAATCAGCTGTTCGAATACTTGTGCGACTCATCCGTCCTCCCGGAGCTAACTCGGACGCTCAGTCACACCTGAACCGCAGGTCGGGCGGTCTCTCGTTCGCTGCCCTACTCCAGAAAGGAACTTTGGCCAAGAACCAGGGGCATAAGGGTGGTTGGATGGCGGATGCCACGCTCCCGGCGACGCTTCGTTGACCCGCCGAAGCCGAGGTGCGGCCAGACAGGAGGCAACCGGTGAGTGACCGGAGTTCGATCGAGTGGACCGAGGCGACCTGGAACCCGACGACGGGCTGCGACCGCGTCTCATCAGGCTGTGACAACTGCTACGCACTGACCCTGGCGAAGCGGTTGAAGGCCATGGGAGCGGCCAAGTACCAGAACGACGGTGACCCGCGGACCTCAGGTCCAGGCTTCGACCTCACGGTTCATCCGGACGCCCTGGGCGTTCCCTACGGGTGGAAGAGCCCCCGCACAGTGTTCGTGAACTCCATGTCGGACCTCTTCCACGCCCGAGTGCCGCTGGACTTCGTACGCCGTGTCTTCGAGGTCATGGCGGACACCCCCCAGCACACCTACCAAGTCCTCACCAAGCGGGCCCGCCGACTGCGGCAGGTCGCGGACCGCCTGGAGTGGCCGGCCAACGTGTGGATGGGCGTCTCGGTGGAGACCGCAAAGGAACTCCCGCGAGTCGACGACCTGCGCCAAGTGCCTGCCGCGGTCCGGTTTCTCTCCTGCGAGCCCCTGCTGGGCCCGCTCGACGGCCTGAGGCTCGACGGCATCCACTGGGTAATCGCCGGTGGTGAGTCAGGCCCTCGCCACCGGCCGATGGACCCCGCCTGGGCCGCCCAGATCCGCGACCTGTGCATTGACGAGCACGTCGCGTTCTTCTTCAAGCAGTGGGGCGGCCACACGCCCAAGGCCGGCGGACGAACCCTCGACGGACGGACCTGGGACCAGATGCCGATCCCCGCCGCCGTCTGAGCCGTCCAATCCGGTTTCGGCAATACCAATACACACCAGGTTCACCCACCGCAAACTTGTCCCAGACATTCTGAGATGAGGGGCGGAATCTTGGAAGAACCCGATGAAGCGGTGCTCGACAACGCCGTACTCGACCTGAGCGGTGAGACCGCCGGCGAACACGCCACCGACGTCGCCAGCCCCTTCTTCGTCAGCAAGAAGGCGGCAGCCGTCCTCAAGCACGCGATCCTCGACAAGTACGTCGTCCCCTTCGCCAGCAAGGTCGGCAAGTACGCCCCGGACGCCCGGGTCGTCTACCTCGACGGCTATGCCGGCCCAGGCCGGTACGACGACGGCACCCCCGGCTCACCGGCCCTCATCCTCGAGTCCGCGGCCGCCATCTCGGCCTTCCGCAAGCTCGACTGCTACTTCATCGAGAAGAACCGGAAGAACTACCAGTCCCTGTCGGCGCTCGTCGCAGAAGCCCGCGAGCAGGGACTCGCAGCCCACGCTCTGCAGGGCCGCGTCGAAAGGCACCTGGACCACGTCCTGGAAGCAGCCCAAGGGTCACCGCTATTCGCCTTCCTCGACCCCTTCGGCCTCGGCATCACCTTCGAGGCGCTCACACAGCGAATCTTCGGGAGCCGCCGCGCCGGTGGCCAGCCCACCGAGGTCCTCCTGAACTTCAACGCCAACGCCGTACGCCGCATCGGTGGCCTGCTCACCAGCAAGAAGGACACCCCCGGGAAGCCGGCCGCCTTGAAGGTCCTGGACGCCGCCTGCGGCGGAGACTGGTGGCAGCAGGAGTTCCTGGATTCCGAAGACAACCCGGAAGCCGTCGACCGCATCACGAAAGGCTTCGCCAAGCGGGTCGGCGAAGCCGTCGGCGCAGGCTCCTGGACCGTAGACGTCCGCAACCGCGCGAACCTCCAGGTCGCCTACAAGCTGGTCTACTTCACCCGTCACAGGGACGGCCTCTGGCTCTTCCACGAAGCAGCCAGCCGCGCCCAGGTCGAATGGCGCCGAGCTTGCCTCCCTCCGGACACCGCCGACATGCTCTTCAACCCGGCGGATACCTTCGACCAGGAGGAAGAGATCCGCCGCCTCGGGTGGGTCAAGACGATCCGCGCGAACCTGGAGGACCTCCTGCACAAGCACGGCAGCTTCGTCGTGGGTAACCACCTGGGCGAGGTCCTGGCCGGGGTGCTCCACGAGGCCCGGGAGATGCACATCCGCGCGGCCATCAAGGATCTCTACAAAGAGGGAAAGACCACCTGTACCGGAGTTGGCGACGTGCGGAAGCTACGTGTGACTGGAGCACGCTGAGCTGCGGACTGTACGGGTCCGCCCCTCGCTGCTCGGCATGGATCAAGCTCTGTGAGTGCGCGACTGTCCGCTGGGGCGCACACCCGTTCCCGGTAGCCGCTCCCTGAGCACTGGGCGGACCACCGTGCAACGCTCCGTGATAAAAGGCTAGTTCAACGGAGGGAGTGCGCGATGGCCCTGTTCCAGTCTGACCTGATGCGGCTGACTGGAGTCACTACGCTCGTCCGGCGGAATCGAGCTCGTCCGCGGCGTGGCCGAATGATTGCTGCAGGAGCTGATCGAGGCCGAGGCCCCTGCACACGGCGCTGAGTGGGGCGAGCACGCCACCTCGCGGACGGCCTTCCGCAACGGACGCCGCGACAATACCGTCACTACGCAGGCTGGCGACCTGGAGTTGGCCATCCCCAAGGTCAGCACCGGCACCTTCTTCCCCAGCCTGCTGGAGCGTCGGCGCCGGATCGACCAGGCCCTCTACGCCGTGTTCACGGAAGCCTACGTGCGCGGGGTGTCCACCCGGTCGGTCGACGACCTGGTCAAGGCTCGCGGCGCGGACACCGGCATCTCCAAGAGCGAGGTCTCCCGCACCTGCCAGGGGCATTGCGTGAACGGGATCTGTCCGGGTTCGTCACGTGAGGCCGAGGGCTCGTAGGGGTCGGTGGTAGTCGCGGCTGGTGCGGCGGAGGGCGGCGGCGATGTTCGTCTCGCCGTCCTGGCGGAAGACGCTGATGGCGAGGTTGCGCAGGCTGGCCATGACCCGGGGCAGGGTGCCGGTGCGGACCTTGGAGTCGTCCTCGCGGAAGGTGCGGTCACGCACGTGGTGCAGGAGGTTCTCGATGCCCCAGTGGCCCCTGATCCAGGTGGCGAGTTCGGCACAGGTGGCGTCGAAGACGCTCAGGCTGGTGATCAGGTAGACACGCTCGATGGTCAGCTTCCCGGTGCTCAGATCGTGGCGCCGGCGCACGACTTGGATCGCCTGGCGGGCCCCGGGGTAGTCGATACGGCGGAACACTGCGACCTTGAGCCGGCGGATCTCGTTGCGGTGATGGGCGTGGTCGCGGGTGCGGTGCCCGAGCGGGATCTCCCGCCAGGGCAGCCCTTTGACCTGGGCGTACAGGCCGGGGTGGTTCTTCTTGACGACAGCCACGTGGTGGGCGCCACGGCCGGTCAGGTAGGCGCCGTGATCGTGCTGAGTGTGCTGAGCGTCGGCGGTCAGCACGGTGCTCTCCAGGTCCAGGGTGTCCAGCAGTGGCTGGAAGGAGGGGATTTCGTTGCTCTTGGAGGCGACCTGCCGCTGGGCCAGGACCACGCCTTGATGGTCGATCGCCGCCAGCAGCTGGATCGCCGTGGCGGTCTTGGTACGCGAGCCGCGTACTGTCTTGCCGTCGACCGCGATCACCCGCCGCACCGGCCGCTTCCCCTCGGGCGAGGGTGGTGGCAGCACTCTGGCCTGCAGGTACGCACTGATCGCCGCGTCCAGCGCGTCGCCGTCGACGCGTTGCAGCAGACGCCGCACCGTGGCGGCGTGCGGCACGGGCCGCAGGCCGGTGAACGGGTCGATCCCGAAGCCGAGAGTGCCCAGGACGTGCTGCGGAGCATCCGCGACCCACTCACTGATCGCGATGAGCGAGCGGGCCCCGGTCAGCACCGCCGCGGCGGCCGCGCACAGCAATGCGGCCGCCGGATACCTCCGCCCCCGGACGTCACGGGGATCGGGTACCAGGCTCAGGAAACGACAGAGGTCAACAGCATCGCTCGGGGTGAGGGAAGTGGTCTGGGAGCCCAGTTGCTCCATGGCGGAAGGGATGGGCGATGATGTTCGGGCAGGCACGGTCTCGCTCGGTTCTCATGGGTCTCGACAACCACATGATCACCAGCACCGTGCCTGCTCTGCTGCCCCGGCACCCCTGTCTCACAACGGACATGACACCACGTCATTCATGAGACCGACGAACCAGACGAATCCCATTCACGCAATGCCCCTGCCCGCACCTGCGCCGGCCTCGACGAAAAGTTATCCGCCTTCCGGAACCGGCCGCTGGACCACACCGGAAGGGGTCGCGAGCAGGCAGGGCAGGGCGCGACTGCTCCATATGGCTATTCAGATACCCATAAGGTCCTGTCAGTCAGCAGCCCGGATAACCATAGGTTACAGTAAAGTCCGAAGTATGCTACGCGGATCGAATTCACGCCACGCATTCCGGGGCCATGGTGACATCGAGATCTGCGGCGGTTGACACATCAGGATCGATGGTCGTGCCTCAGGGGCCTTGTCGGACTGAAGTCAGAGCCGTGCTTCTGGCGACGGTCACCTGAAATACTCGGATAATGTTCTGCGCGCCTGGAAGGAGCCTTGAAATGAGTGACACCTCAGGAAAACCCCCCGGCCGGGAGATCGGCAAAATCACAGTGGATGAACAGGGCAGAGTGATCATCGATGACCCTGAATTCGCGAAGCGAGTGCAGGACGCTGTTGTGAACGCTGCACTCGCGTCTGCGGTTATCAACATGCACTGCCCCCCTCCCACTCCGTCCAATACGGGAATCGTGTGCGCCCTCAACTCGCTGACTCTCTGCGGTGCCCAATAGCTCAAAGTAGCGCAGCTATCTCAGAATCAGCATCGCAATGCCGAGAGGAGGCATGCGATCGAGAGATGGCTGCCTCGCTGCCCTCGGACGTGGTTGCGGTGCCGACTGAGTAAGCAGCCGGGCCTGCTCCCCTCGGGTGACTTTCACACTCGGACAGCCCAATGTATGTGCGCCATCTTGCGGGAAAGACACTATCCCTTCAGTGTGATGTTAGATCGCCGGAGGGCGATGTCCGCCACGCTTAGGCGGTGGCGTTCGCCGTGGAGGGAGCTGTCATGACAAGAGAAGGAACGGCCAAGTCGCTGGGTGACCTGACAAGCGATCAGATTTCTGTAGACGCGGAAGGGAGAGTGGTAATTGAAGATCCGGAGCTCGCAGAGCTGGTGAAGAGCGTGCTCCTAGCTGGAGGTACGCCGCCTACGAACGGAAACTGCAGCGGATGCAACGCGACTTCAGGGTGTACGACGAATGGGGCAACCCATTGCGGAGCTCTACCCCAATGAAGCAGACTGAGTTCACCGACAGCAGCCCTGCCGACTCGCGACATGAGGAGTTCGACGGAGAACTGCTTGCTTCCATGTCGTCAGAAATCCTTCACCTGATCATCCTCCCGACTGAGCAGTGCAACTTCAGGTGCACGTACTGTTACGAGGATTTCGCGATCGGGCGTATGAGCCCTGCGACGGTCACCGGTATCAAGCGCCTTATCGACCGGCGCCGAGATGATCTGCGCGCCTTGAACGTCTCTTGGTTCGGCGGCGAGCCCCTGCTTGCCCGGGAAATCATCGAAGACGTGTCGACTCATATTATGCATGCTGTGGATAGCCGGGAAGAGCTGTCCTACAGTGCAGATATGACGACCAATGGATACCTGCTCGACAGTCACACGACTGCCAGGCTGGCGGACCTGGGCATTCGTTTCCATCAGGTGTCCTTGGACGGGCCAGAAGCCCTCCATAATCGCACCCGCGTACGTGCTGACGGGAATGGCTCCTTCGAGCGAATCTGGCGAAACCTTGTCGCCATTCGTGACAGCGCACACCCCGTAAGAGTGCTCTTGCGGGTGCATCTCACTCCCGCCAATCTCCCCAGTATGCCAGAATTCCTGGTACAGGTCCGGGATACGTTTCTTCACGACGCGCGGTTCTCGGTCTATCTCAAACCGATCGAGCGTATGGGTGGACCAAACGATGCCGCCATGGCGGTCATTGACGATACTGAGCGACCAGGAGTCATTGCCGAGTTGGAATCTATCCTGATTGCAGGGAGAGAGCCACAGCGTCTGTTCGATGCACCGAAGGTCTGTTACGCGTCCCGGCCCAATTCCCTAGTGATCCGAGCCAATGGGCGAATCGGGAAATGCACCGTAGCCCTTAGCGATCCTTCCAATACCGTGGGGCAGCTTTTGCCTGACGGCTCGCTGCAGATCGACAATGGGCGCCTCAGGCCGTGGCTGCGTGGATGGTCCGCCCGTGATTGGGACACAATCGGCTGCCCTTACGGAGGCATGGCCCGTGACGAGCCCGCGCTCCTTCAGATTGGGCCGCCTGCCAGCAAAGCCGCTCACTGACGCGGAGGTGCGTGCAACCTCGCCGCCGAACGAGCTGATTCACCCGGGCCGTCTGTGGGCCGTCGGAGGGTGGCCGGGGTGACCGGTCCCTTCGGGGCATGCACGACACTCCGGGCCGGTGGTCATCGACCACCGGCCCGGAGCCGTCTCATTCGCCCTGGGCCGCGGGGATGTGGCGCGCTGCCGCGACCCGGGCCATCGTCCGGAGTTTCGTGAAGTAGGAGGCGCAGTACTCCTCGTTGATCAGGGGCACGATCTTGTCGAGGTCGGCGATGCAGCCCCAGAGGCAGGCGACGCCGGTGTCGTCGAGTCCGCCCTTCAGCTCCCTCTGCACGAGGCCGGCGACGTCGGCGTCCAGGAGGACCAGCTCCACGCCGTCGAAGTCCACGCCGCGGAAGCCGTCGGGGAACAGGGCGCGCAGGTGGTCCTCCCACAGCCGGGCGAGTCCGCCTCCGGGCTGTGCTCCGCCCGCCTCGGCGGCTGTCGCCTCTGCCGCGGACGGTGGGCGGAGGAGCAGGGAGACGGCATCGAAGACGGCACGCACCATGGCGACGGCTTGGGCCTGCCTGAGGGCGGCACTCGACTCGGCGCCCTGCGCGAGCCCGTCGCGCAGCAGTCGGCTGCGGTGGAGTTCGGCGGCGAGTGCGGCCGTGATGAGCCCTGCGCCGGTGGCCCGCTCGATCAGGTCGTGGACCGGCTCGTTCGCGGCCAGACGCTCGGCGAGGACGTGCTCCAGGGCGAACAGGGAATGCGTGACGGCGACGGTGGCGAACTCGTAGCGGTAGTAGGAGTGCCGGATGAGCTCGCGGGAGGTTTCCAGTGCGCTCATGACGTACATCGACGCTCCGCCGGGCAGGACCAGGTCGGCAACCAGGGCGTGCGTGCCCGCGTAGTCGAGCACGGTGTGACGGGCGCGGGGGTCCTGAGCCGGCAGGAGGAGCGGGTCGGGCGGCGGGGCAGGGGGTTCACCGGAGCAGTCTCGTCGCCGGATGGCTGTCGGCGCCATCGGATTGCCCGGGGCGGTGGGCGACCCGCCTGCTGCACGCAGCCGTCGGCCGGGTCCGGCCTCGACGAGCTGATCGAGAAGGGACGGAGGGCCGAGTGCGGGCCCAGTGCGGGGCCGGGCCGGGCCCCCAGTTGTCTCCGGCACACGGCTGTGACAAGGAGCGGGCAATTCCGGCAAACGTGGTGCATAGGTTTTTGTCAGCAGCACCGCCTCGTCTCAGCGGCCCCACACGGCAGAGGGGGCGGTCCGCGGGCGTCGCCTCTCCCGTCGGGGCCCCGGACCGCCACTCTGTCCGGGGCCGGCGGTGGTCAGTCGCAGTCGGCTGTGATGACGCGCAGGACGGCATCGGCAAGCTGCTGTGGGTGGGCGGTTTTCAGGGACGTGCCCAGGGTCTCCCAGCGGTCGAACACCGTAGAGCCATCCGGCAGCTCGTGGCCGTCCGACTCCTTGTGAAGCGACCATTCCGAGTCGCCCCGGCCGAAGTTGTACTCCTCGCCGTCGCCGAGGATTGTGACGTAGCAACCGCACCCGAACCCGCCGTCGTCCTCCGGGTCGTACTCGCCGTCCTCGTGGACAGCGGTCAGCGTCACCGCTCCGTCGTGCTGGTCGGTGAGCAGGGCCGCCACGGCCACCACGGTCTCGTGGGCGTCGGCAGGCACCGGGGCCGAACCCGGTGCGGCGTGCAGAGCGCGTACGGTAGTGGAGGCGTGCCGGGCGACCAGGTCGTGGAGCGTGTCGGACACCGACCGCAGCCTCTGCAATGCGTCCCCCAGGTTTGCCGACTGCCCGGCACCGGCCGGGGCGACCAGTTCGGCCTCGCCACGTTCGACGATCCGCCCGACCGCGCGCCCGAGTTCCTGGAGCGCGTCGGCGCTGGACTGGAGCTGGACGAAGAGCGCCGAGGCGACAGTCGCGGCGTCCTGCGGGGTGTAGAGGGACCACGGGCTCGACAGGGCCTGAACCGTGGCTTCAGCGGTCTCGGCCGCAGTGCAGGCCATCTCCACCGAGTCCACGGGATCGTGCATGCCGTATTCGACCGCGGTACGAACCTCCGAGACGAGGTCGTTCTGTTTCTCGGCGGCCTGCTCGTACAGGCCGTTCCACGGAGTTGCATCGTCGAGGCGAGCCGCCGAGCCCTGGTTGATCAGCATGCCGAGGATCCTTTCAGACCTGCCTGATCCGGCGAGGGCGCCCTGCGCGGTGAGGCCGACACGGCGGCCTTGGCCCTCCGGTGACGACGGGGCATGCTGACCGCATGGGCGCCGACGCTCAACTGCCCGTACCCCCCTGTCGTGGTCGTCGCCCACGGGGACATGGACCTCAGCCAGCGGGAGCACCCTCCGCCGGTTGCCTCCAGGCAACCGCAGTGGGCGTGTGCCGTACTTCCGGTTGCCCATGGGCAACCCGGCCGATGAGTCCAGAGGGACAGCGGACTGGCGCCTCGCCAGCCCGCATCCACAGGCCAGGTCGCTTTTCATACCGGCATGAGCAACGACAACACCGCAGCGCGTGCCCTGCTGCGCGACAAGATCCTCGACGGCCTGCGGCGCGCGGAGCGCACCCTGTTCACCCGTCCCGCGCCGAAATCCGCGCGGGCCCAGATGAAATTCCTTCGCACGCGCGAGGGCACCTCGAAGTCCCTGGCGGAGCGCCTGGGCGTCTCACGCAAGACGGTGGACCGCTACCTCTCCGGAGCCACGAAGAAGCCGCAGAAGCGCCTCCAGGCCGCCCTGGCGCAGGAGACCGAGGCCGAGTGGCAACCGCAGGTCAAAGCGCAGGCGAGGCAGCGCGCGGCCACCTCGGCGGGGCTCGTCATATCGACCACCGCTTACTTCGGGTTCGGTTCGGGAGGCTCTGACGCGGGCCGGATGCGGGACATCCAGGTCGCCGTTTCGCCCTCCCACGCCGCCGCGATCCTCGCCGCCAGGGACACCGGCGCGACGGACAGCGAGCTGCATGACGCCGTCGCCGAGGCCATAGCGGACGCCTATTTCCGGGTCGAAGGTGGCGGGCGTGCGGGACTGGAGGTACGAATCGAGGCAGTCGAGCGGTTGGATATTTCGTTTTAGCCACGAGGAATTCAGTCCTGCTATAAACCTGGAGTGACAGCCCGCCGTCGTGTACTCGGGCGGCGGGCTCCCTTTTCGTTTCCGTGGTGAAAGCGAGCGCCTTGATGAGCATGACCGATGGCTGGCGGCGGCCGCGCCGCGTCCCCAACGCCCGCGCCCAAGGCCCGCGCACGCCCATCGACTCGGCGAAGGTCGGCCGGTCCTCGGTCCGGCGCCGCGCCCGGGGCATGACGCACGGCGAGGCGGTCCAGGCGCTCGCCGACGCCGAGCTCGACGCGCACCTGGACCGCCGATACGAAGAGGCGGCCGACCACAGCGTCCGCCGTGCAGCCGAGCTCGCCGAGTGGCGGCGCATCGGGCAGCTCCTCGCGGTGACCGGCGGCCCGTACGACCCGGACGACGACGCCGTCGTCCAGGAGGAGCTCGCCGCCGAAGCCGCGGCCGCCGAAGCCCGGCAGGCCGAGCAGCGGGCGGCGGCCCGAGTCGCCGCCCGCGCCGACCAGCTCCAGTCACTCCGCGACCGGGGCACCCTCGAACAGACCGAACCCCGCGAGGGCGACGAAGCCGCCCGCGACGAACTCACCCGCCGCGCCGGGTCGTACGTGCAGCCGGACGTCGATGCCTGGCTCGCCCGCGCCCTCGCCGCGCACCGAGGCCACTACGCCGACCCGGCCGCCCGCGAAGCCGCCGCCGGCCTGTTGCACCCGCCGGTCCTCGCCCACGCCGCGCTGCTCGCAGCCCTCACCCAGCTCGTCCCCGGCGCCGACGTCGACCAGCTGCCGTTCGCGGCCCGGCTCGCCGCCGCCGACTCCGAGGCCGTCGGCGATCTCGCCGCGTTCCTCACCCACGCCGTCACCACAGGGAGCCCCGCATGAACCACGGCCAGGAGCACGAGACGGTCGTCGCCCTCTGGGAGGAGCACACCGCCATCGGCCACCACTACGAGGAACTGCGCGCCGACGGGACGGTCAACGCCTGGACGGAGCCTCCCTTCGGCGAGACCCGGTACCCCGGCGACAACGACCCCGACTACAACCCGATCTGCTCCTGCCCCGGGCAGTGGCCGCTCGCCTTCTGTCTGGAGTGCGCCGGCTGCAGCAACTGCGGGCAGTGCCCGTGCAGCCTCCTGCGCCTGCTGTGAGTCACCCGGAGCGACAACAACACCCCTCACAGCCCGCCGCACACCCGGCTGTGAGGGAGCGGCAGAGTGTCCCCGTATGCCCTGTTGGTCTATGTGCCTGTGTCTGAACCCCTGAGCAGCTCACGAACCTGTCGTGGGGAACTCAACGTCGTACAAGTGACGGGCGAGAGCCAGATACTGAAGTTGAGGGGCTGGCGCCCCTCGAAGGTAGGCGCCCAGAACGTTCTGCACCTCAACACACATGCGAACCATCAGCACCGAGGTGGAATTCAAACCGCTCGCTTCCAAGAGGTGGTACCGACCGAAGCCGAACGCACAAGCCGCAACGATGTTCCTACGCAGGTCTTCGTCTGGGATCCGCAGAGAGCCGAGACGGATTCCAATGATGGTCTCGTCGAGTTCTTCCCTCCATAAGCGAGCCTCTTCCGAGTCGTCCGAAAGATCCTTGCCGTGTCCAGCCATGACAAGTTTTCGCACGGTCTCCACATCGGCCATCAGGCTGTCTGTGGCACCCTCGGCCCGCTCGTCGCGCCGTCGCGCTCGCTCATGCTGTGCCTGCTTGCCTTGCTGGTAGACAACGCCCCCGAATGCGGCAAGAGCACCAATCAAGGTGCCTCCAAGGCCGACGATACCGACGATAATCTCAGGCTCCACCAGAATCACGATGGTGCAAGGGGCTCGGATCCATTGTTGAGGCACGCCCCACGCGGTGAAATGCCACCTCGTTGCAGTACCGCAGCAAGGCCACGGCCCTCTTGGCCGCGTTCGCGGCCGTCAATGGCACACCACAGTCAGGTTCACTGGGGTGAACCTGACTGTGGTCTCTCTCACCCGCCAGCCCCGGTGGTTCCGTTCGCGAGACCGTCACCGTGACCGTTCTACGAACGGCGACTCTCACCTGTGCTTCCACTTCACCCCACTGATCTGCGCGGGCGGCATCAGAAACAGGCACTATGTGGTGGCAGCCTGTTTTCCCAGGTGGCCAGGACCGCGAAGGGTGTTGTGAGGCGAGGGGTCGTAGAGCATGTCACGCTCACCCAGCGTCACACCGAAGGTGTCACGCCCGCCTGTCACGCTCGCCGGGCGCCGACGGGACCACACCGCCGAATGTCCGAATTAAATCTTTTGGGATGCCGGAGCGGGCCCAAACCCGACTCCAGGGGCTCGTCCGGCGTGACGCCCGAGAGCGTGACACCCCGCCCGGCAGCCCGCGCCGTCCATCACGCTCTGCTCCCATCGCGAGCGGAACGACCGCACGCCCTGTCCGTGGGGGCGCTCTGGAAGAGTACGCACGAAGGCCGGCAAGCACCGGTGCAACACCGGGCCGCAGAGAATGCAACAGTCCTGTGCAACGCATCCACGCAACGCCCTCCGTTGCGGTCTCCACCTGGGGTTTTGTCACTCCTCCACGAGAAGGTGGAGCGTGTTGCACGGGGGCGTTGCACCCTGTCCGCAACCGGTTCGGCGGGATGGGCCGAACCCCTCCCAGCGGTCCTCTACTGGCAGTAGAGTCGAGGTATGGCAGACGAAACGAGCATCAAGGTCAGCGCTGCGACACGTGACCGCCTGGCCCTGCTGGCAGCCGAGAACAACACCACGATCCGCAACCTGGTCGAGGCCCTCGCCGAGAGCCGGCCCACCCAGTCCGAGTTCGAGGAGCGCGCCGCCCAGGCCCGCGCCGAGCTCGCCTCCATCCTGGGCACGGTGCCCAGCCCGGAGGCCGAGGCGAAGGCGCGCGGCCTTCTGGAGCGCCTGGGCGCCAGCCAGGACTCGGCGGCCGCGTAGTGCCGGCCATCGCCGTCGTCCTGGACCACACGGCCGCCACCGCCCTGCACGACCCCAAGGACCCGTTCAACGAGGCCGTCGCCGCCTTCTACGTCCAAGCCTCCGGCGGACTCGGCACCCTCTACGCCCCGGTGCTCTCGCTCACCGCCGGCGACACCGAGCGCCCCGGCCTGCTGGCCTACATCCACGGCCTCCGGTTCATCGAGATCGAGCCGTTCGACACCACGGCCGCGCTCGCCGCCACCGAACTGCTGCACGCCGGACACTCATGGTCGGCCGTCCACGCCATCCACGCCGCCCGGCCCTCCGCGGACTTCCCCTCCGGCCGGTACCTGCTGACCTTGACCCCCGAGGCGTACGAAAACACCGGAGTCCAGGCCGTCCACCCCGGCCAGTAACCCGACGTCGCCGAGCAGCGCCTCGATCACCCTCTGATCGGGGCGCTGCTGTGTGGTCGCTGCGCGGTGCAACAGATCGGGGCGAGGGGCAGCGGGCGGTGCTGCTTGTCGGCGTACAAGTGGACGTGCGCCACCTCGTACGAATGAAGGTGCTCCGTTTTCGGGGCGGTGATGGGGTGCTCGCCGTGAGTCTGCTGTTGTCCGTTCGGGGCGGCAGGGAGGCGGCTCACGGTGGTCTTGGACCCACATCGGTGGCTGGAGTTGAGGCGATTTCGTCCGCTGTATGAGTCTGGTGCGATGAGCCTGCGGGAGGTCGCGAAGGAAACCGGGCTGAACCGTCGGACCGTCAGCAAGTATCTGAAGGACCCGGCATCGGCGGGGCTGCCCAGGCGGGAGTCCGCTGGCCGGCCCCAGCGGCGGGTCGTGGACGAGATCGCGCCCCTGATCGACGCAATACTCAGGGCCGAGGTCCTGATGAAGGGGTCGGTGATCCACGAGCGCCTGGTCGCGGAGTACGGGGTCGCGATCAACTACCAGCGGGTGAAGATCTATCTACAGGAGGCAAGGCCGCGGATCGCGCAGGAGCTGGGCATCAGCCCGGGCGAGCTGGCGGGTCTCCACCGGCGTTTCGAGGTGGTGCCCGGCGCTCAGGCCCAGGTGGACTGGGGAGATGAGGGCAGAGTCCTCGCTCATGTCGGGATCCCGAAGGTCTACTCGTTCCACATGACGCTGTCGTACTCGCGTGATCCGTTCTGCTGCTTCACCACCAGCCAGGATCTCGCGACGTTCTTCGACTGCCACCGCCAGGCGTTCGCGCACTTCGCCGGGGTGCCGTTGAGCATCGTCTATGACCGCACCAAGACGGTCGTGCGCCGGCACGTCGCCCCGGGCGAGGCGGTCCCGCTGCATCCTGAAGCGGTCGCATTCGCAGGCCACTACGACTACGACATCGACGTACTGGCGGCCTACCGGCCGCAAGGCAAGGGCAGGGTCGAACGTCAGGTGAACATCGTCCGCGACCACGTCCTGGCCGGCCGGGCCTTCTCCTCGGTCGAGGAGATGAACGCCGCTTTCACGGCCTGGGTGCCGTTGCGGCGGGCGAAGGTCCACGGCACCCACGGCGAGGTCATCGGACACCGGGCCGCTCGCGATCACTCAGCCCTCCGGCCGCTGCCGCAAACTCCGTATGTGGTTGCCCAGCGGCACCTGCGGCACGTCGGCAAGGACTGCCTGGTCGCCTTCGATGCGAACCTCTACTCAGTGCCCGCCCGCAAGGTCCGCCCTCGCCAGCTGGTCGAGGTCCGTGCTACGAAATCCCAGGTCAGCCTGCATTCCACCGTCCCCGGCTCCGACGGGACGACGCTGCTGGCCATCCATTCGCGGGCGGTCGGCCGCGGAGCCCGCGTCGTCGACGAGAGGCACTGGGACGGTCTGCCCACCGGCTCCGGACGCCGCGTCACCACCGGCGATGCTCTGCCCTCTTCCCGCCGCGGCCGGCCGACAGGCTCGCAGACCGGCCCGCTACAGGCTCTTCTCAGCAGGTCTGCCGCCGCCCACGTCGAGGTCGGCCGCCGCCCGCTGTCGGTCTATGACGAGCTGACCGGCACCCGGCCCTTCAATTCGCCCTCCCCGACCAAGGACGCCCGTTGAGCGAGCTGACCAGCAACCGCATCCGCACCACCGCCGCCCGCCTCGGGCTGCCGCACCTTGCCGAAGCCCTGAGCCACTACATCCAACGGGCCGACGAGGCGAAGATGGGCTACCTCGACCTGCTCGACCTGGTCCTCTCCGAGGAACTTGCGGTCCGTGACGACCGCCGCTTCCGCAACGGCCTCAGGCTCTCGAAGCTGCCGCATCACAAGACGCTCGAGGACTACGACTTCTCCTTCCAGCCCGAACTCGACCCGCGCAAGGTCAAAGACCTGGCCACCTTGTCCTTCGTCGAAGACAAGGCCAACGTCGCCCTGCTGGGGCCGCCGGGAGTCGGCAAGACCCACCTCGCCGTGGCTCTCGCGGTCGCGGCTTGCCGAGCGGGCTACTCGATCTACTTCACCAGCCTCGACGACATGGTCCGTCACCTCAAAGCCGCCGAGGACCAGGGCCGGCTGATGAGCAAGCTCACCAGCTACCTCCGACCCGCGGTCCTCGTGGTCGACGAAGTCGGCTACCAGCCGCTCGAGCGGGCCGAGGCGAACCTGGTCTTCCAGGTCATCTCCAAGCGCTATGAGAAGGGCTCGATCATCCTGACCTCGAACAAGACCTTCGGCGAATGGGGCCAGGTCTTCGGAGATGAAGTCCTCGCCACCGCAATCCTCGACCGGCTCCTGCACCACTGCGAGGTCGTCTCCATCAACGGCAATAGCTACCGCCTCAAGAACCGCCTTCAGGCAATCCAGCGGGACACCGACGTGGCCTGACCAGTGGCGCACACAACTTCGTACGGGGTGGTGCACTCAAGCGAGTACGCGGACACTGCTCGGGAAGCCGGAGAGCGATGACACTGCACGGCCGGTCCAGGTGGCACACGGGTGCTGCTCGGGTAGCAGGTGGTGCTGCAGAAGGCAGCAGGACTTGTAGCAAACGGTCGTTTGCTTGCTGCATCTTCGCCCGCGTGACCTGCGCGTTTCCCGCCCGCGGGAACGGTGTGCACGGATCTGACATACCCGTCCCGCGCAGGTCAGACCGTCGATCGACGGCGGCGAGCAGCAGCAGCAGCGTATTTGTCCAAGCAGGGAGGGACCTTTGTCCATGCTCGCGTGGACCTTGTGTGTCGGTGCCGACACCTGCGGGACCTAGGTGGCGGCACTGACCTGGAAGTTCTCCCTTGGCGAGGCCCGGACGGTAGCACTGTCGAAACCGTTCTGTTTCAGGGTGCTGAAACAAAGGGGCCGGCGCTTCTCGCACCGAGCCAAAACGGCGATGCCCCGGGACGAATCCCGGGGCATCGCCGCAGATGAGCGTGGACGATCGGTCAGGCAGCGTGCGCGAGGTTGGCCAACTGCGCGGCGTAGCGGGCCCGCCTTACAGCGCCGATCATCTCGGCGTTGGCCACCTTGATCTCAGGGATGGCCATGACGTTGGCGGAGACCTTCCCGCCGGTGAGAAGGGGGTGTAGCTGGTACTGCGCGCGCTTGACGCCCCAGGCCAGTCCGCACTCGGCTAGGTCCTTGAAGGCCCGGTTGACGTTCGGCTTGCTGGATCCGAGGGCGCGGCGCATCTCGTCCTGGCTGATGTGCCCAACGCCGGTCTCGTCGTCGTGGATGGCCAACAGGAAGTCCAGGACGCGGCGGGCGGTCTGCGTGATGTCGACCATGGCAAGGACGGCCAAGATGTCGCGGGAGATCGTGACGGTCTGGTCGGTAGGCGCGCCGGTGACGTCATGGGTGCTCATGAGGGCCTCCTTGGTGCCGGTGGTGGACAGCGACCTTGATGAGCGTATGCCCGTGGCCGCGGTCATGCGCTTGCCGCCTTGCGACCCGGCGGCTTGGGCCGACGGGCCAGCGGCACGACCTTCTGTGCCCTGCGCTCCGCGTCTCGTGCCGCCTTGGCCTCGAACTTCACCTGGGCGCGCTCAGCACGCCACTGGGCGGGGTACTCGGGGTTCGGGATCAGGCAGTCCGGCCCCCCGGCCTCGATCCAGTCGGCCTGCCACTGCTTCTGTTCCTCGCTGGTGCCGGCCACAGTCAGCCAGGGGTTGAGCTGGACCACCCCGCGTCGGGCGGTGCGCATCCACCCGACGTGCGACCACCACTGGGTCGCTTCGCTGACGCTCGGGGACGAGAGCATGCAGCGCTCCTGGAGGAGCCTCTGCGTGATCGGGATGTAGCCGCGGACCTGCGGAGCCGTCGCCTTGCGCGTCGGGTCCTGAGCGGCCACGAGCTTGAGCCAGACCTGGTACCAGCTCGGCGGGAGCTTGAGGCTCCCCAAGATGTCCATCTGCAGCCGTGCCGCCAGCACGTAGCCGCTCAGCTGCTCGCTAGCCGCGAACTCGCGCCCCATGACGGTCTCAACGGTCAGGAGGATGCCGCCCCTGCCATCTGGCCGGGCTACAACTCTCTGACCAGGCACGATCTTTGGCAGCTGTTGCATCAGGGGCCCCTCCGAGATGATCAGTGGCGGGTCAACGGTAGCAGTGGCGAAACCGTTTGTTCTCAAGCCACTGAAACAACCGCGAGGGACCAAAGTCCTGACTCACCGTCAGCTAGGAGGGGTGTTTGTTCTACGCCACTGAAACAAACGGAGGGCCTTTGTTTCAGTGGGCTGAAACAAAGGGGTCGGCATCGTTGCAGGTCAGAGCCTTTTGAGGGCGTTTCGCTCTAAGTACTTACACCCACCCCCCTAGACCTGCCGCTCCGTCACCCTCGAGGCTCCCAGCGCCTTCCGCCGGGCACCCCCGGCCAGGGCCTCTCGGCGTGTCGCCGCCTCGCTCCCGAACTCCCACAGCAATGGCCCCCTAGCTCTCAAGCGGGAATTTCTTCCCGATCTGCATTTCCTTTGCTTATCTTCCGGCTTTGGTCACCCCATGCAGCATTCTCTGAACCCTTTCGGCATCCTTCCTATTTTGGTTATTCTCTCGGTAGTTCTGAGTCAAAGCCAAGTCCCTCCGGTGGGTGTGCTTCATTCCAGATTCCATCTTGCTCTCAGTTTGACGCACTACTCCCGCTACATGCGGGGATGGCTTCCCTCCGCATGGGAGCCCAACCCCCGTGTTTCGGCTTCTTCTCCGACGGCCCGTCACCCCCTCTCCCCTTGCTGCCGTTTGTGCCTCACCCCCGTCCGGCCTGATGGCCGGTCTACTGCCTGCTTGGTCTGTGCCCGTGCGGAGCGCGGGCGGTGGCTGGAGCGGAGCGGAGGCCACGGGTCGGCCGGAGGCCGGCCCCCGGGGGGCCGAAGGCACCCCGGCTCCACTGCGGTTGGCGGGCTCGCGGAGCGTGCCCGCCGGGCGGTGAACGGAGTGAGCCGCCTCCGCTCACGCGGAGCGGGAGCGGAGGGAGGGGCGGAGCCCCGACCTTCCCTTGCCCAGGGCGG